>NZ_CP108783.1:0-4800000 GCF_045207705.1 Kribbella sp. NBC_00889
GGTGGCGCGATGAGCGAGAACGTACGGCTGGATCTGGCGTGGCGGATGCATGACTCGGCCGCGGGTGCGATCGACCGGGCTGACACGAAGGCTGGTTTCGCTGCGACGGTCGAAACCGCCTTGGCTGCGGTTGTTCTGTCGCTGGTGTCGCAGTCACACGGCGCGCCGCTGGCCGTCCGTGTGCTGTTCGGTGTCGCGCTGGCGGCGCTTGCGGTGGCGCTGGGTTGTGCGTTGCTGGTGGTCGTGCCGAGGCTGCACCATCCGGGATTCAAGCTCGTGGCGGGGGAGTTCCTGTGCTTCGGCGCGGTTCGTCTGCGGTCGATTCGCGAGCTGCGCCAGCACATCGACCCCGAGGTGTACGGCGAGTTGGTCGCCGAGCCGTGGGAGGCCGTCAGCCACCACGCGAAGCGGCTGGCCGATATCGCCTGGGCCAAGCACCGCTGGTTGCGGATCTCGTTCGCGGCGGCGACCGCGGGTGTGCTGGTCGCGGTGGCCGGTGTGCTGATCGGGGGTGCGCGATGATGCGCCGCCCGACCCGGACTGAGGGTGTGATGGTGCCGCGGTTCACGGCTCTGATGGTGACGCTGACCGCCGCCGGTATCGCGGCGCTCGGTTGGGGTCGGACCCCCGCTCTGACCGAGGCCGGCTACTGGGCCACGGCGATCGGCGTAGTCGGTTTGGTGACGAGCGGCTTGTTGTTCTGGCGCCTGATGCACGGCGTACTCATCGCCGCACCGTTGTGGGTCCTGCTCGCGGGTGTCGTCGCGCTGCGTTTGCATGCTCCTGGCGGTGCGGCGGGGTGGACGATCGGCGCCGGCGTACTGCTGTTGGTGACGCTTGGCATGGTGGCGGTCAACCGCCCGGTCGGTGGCGGTCTCGCGGCCGCTGTGTGGCTGACCTACGCCGGGTTGCTGCTCCATGCACTGCCGGGGTCAGTGCAGGCATCGCAGCGCTGGTGGCTGCTGTTGCTGGCGGCAACGGTCGTGTTGTTCGCGACGGCGGGTTTCGCGTTGCGGTCGCGGTCCAGCTCGCGTGGCCTGTTGCGCCGCCTGGGCCGCGCGGGCCGGGTGACTGACGGTTTGGCGTCGGCGTGGGACGTGCACCGCAACGCCTCGGCGCGGATGCTGCGCCGCAAGGCCAGGCAGGTCCGGCCGTCGCTGGCTTCGGTGCCGGCGTGGAGGCGGCGGTTCGTGCCGCTGACCGAGCTGGGTACGACGGTCGCCACGGTCGGCTGGGTCAGGGTCCGCTCCAGCGCGGAGGACCACACATTGACGGTGGCCGGGCCGCGCGCGGGCAAGACCGGCCTGGTGATGGGGCATCTGCTCGACGCCCCGGGTGCGGCGATCGTGACGTCGACCAAGACCGACGTCCTCGACATCACCCGTACCCTGCGCGGCAGGCGCGGCCCGGTGTGGGTGTTCGACCCCGACGGGCTCACGTCGGATGGGTCCACGATCACGTTCGATCCGTTGATTGGTTGCAGTGACCCGTCGGTGGCGATGGACCGCGCCTCGGACCTGCTCGACGGGGTCGGCGCCAAGTCCGATGACGCCGAGCACTGGCTGAACCTGGCCCGGCAGGCGCTGACCGCGTTGATGCACGCTGCCGCGCTCGGCCGCTACACGATGGCCGACGTGCAGCGCTGGGTCGCTCACCCCGACTCCGGCAAAGACGACGTGCTGTGGGAGCTGCGGGTTGCGAACGCGGTCGGGTTCGAGCAGCAGGCCATGCAGTTCTTCGACAACAACGAACGCACCCGCTCCAGCATCTCCACCACGATCATGCCCGCACTGAGCTGGTTGTCGGTGCCGGCCGCCGCTGCTGCGGCGGCACCCGGTGGGGTGGCCTTCGATGTGGAGCGGCTGCTGACCGAGACCGGCACCGTGTACCTGCTCGGCGCCGAAGACAAGAAGACCGCGCCGCTGGTCACCGCGTTGACGGCGCACATCGCCCGCTCGGCGCGCGCGATCGCCGTCAAGAGCCGGGGCCGCCGGTTGGAGCCGCAGCTGACGATGGTGCTGGACGAGGCCGCGCTGATCTGCCTGATCCCGCTCGATCGATGGACCGGTGACTTCGGCTCCCGCGGGATCACGCTGCACATCGTGGCGCAGTCGCGGGCGCAGCTGCGGGAGCGGTTCGGTGAGGCCGCGACCGGTTCACTGATGACGAACGTGACCACGAAGATCGTGCTGGCCGGCACCGCCGACGACGACGACCTGCAGTTCTGGTCCACGCTGTGCGGCGAGCGGCTGGAGCAGACCGCGACCAAGGACCGCACCACCGGCGGGGTGTCGATCAGCGACCGCCACGTCCCGGTCCTGACCCCGGGCCAGATCGCGCAGCTACGCGCCGGCCAGGCGCTGATCATCACCCGCGGCATGCCGCCAGCGATCGGGCGGGTCAAGATGGCCTGGAAGCGTTCGGACCTGCGCAGGGAACGGTTCCACAACCGGCCCGCCGTGCAGTGGACCAGCGGCCAGCTGGCCGCGCTCGAGAACCGGACCGGCGCTCGGCTGCTCGTCGATGCCGCCTGGCTGCGCGACCAGTTGCTCGCGACCCTCGAAAGGGCAGCCACATCTCGCCGCCGCGTCACGGCCGGCGTCGTACAGCGTCTGGCACGCGGTCTCGACGTGGCGGTGACGTGGCTGGAGGCCACCGACCCGGCCCGCGAACTGATCGCCCGTCTTCGCCTGGCCGGCGCGATGCGCAAGGCCCGCAGCGCGCTGGCCTCCCGCGACACGACCCGCACCGCACCGCGCGAGCTCGTCGGACGTCAGGACGAGGCCGACCGGCGGGAGGCGAACCGGTGACGGTCGAGTTCTTCCTCGGGACACATCAGCCGGGCTGGCTACGGACCAGCAGCGTGCCGCTGTTCGTGTCGGATCGGAGGCTGCGCACCTACAAGACGTTGCCGACAGCAACGGCGCGGTGGGCGCTGGACTCCGGGGGCTTCACGGAGCTGTCAACCCATGGGTCGTGGGACCACGGGCCGACTCCGCGCGAGTACGCGGCCAGGGTCCGCCGCTACCGCGACGAGATCGGCCAGTTGGCGTGGGCAGCGCCGCAAGACTGGATGTGCGAGCCCTGGATCCTGTCCAAGACGGGGCTGAGCCTGCGCGAACACCAGGTCCGCACGGTCGACAACTACCTGCTGCTGCGATCGATCGCGCCGGACCTCCCGTTCGTGCCGGTGCTGCAAGGCTGGCGCCTCGAGGACTACCTCGCCTGCGCCAGCCTCTACACCGACGCCGGCGTCGACCTGTCCGCTGCGCCCGTTGTCGGCCTTGGCTCGGTGTGCCGCCGCCAGGCGACCGGTGAAGCCGTCGCGATCATCGGCGCGCTCCGTGCCGCCGGGATCACCCGACTGCACGGATTCGGTTTCAAGGTCCTGGGATTGCGCCGCTGCGGACATGCGCTCACATCGGCGGACTCCATGGCGTGGTCGATCGAGGCACGCCGGACCGCTCCGCTTCCCGGCTGCCGACACAAGAACTGCGCGAACTGCCACACCTACGCCCAGCTGTGGCGACACCGCGTCCTCGCCTCGATCCCACCACACGAACCGCTGACCCTGTTCGACGCCCCATACGGCCAGTGGAACGACAGGGGAGTGGCCTGATGCGCTACGACGACGACAAAGACCCCGGCACCGCCGCGCTCGCGGCGGTCGCCGGTCTGGCCCGGTCGGTCGAGGCACTGACCCGGGACGTGGCCGCGATGAAGACCGGTCTTCAGCAGACCGCCTCCAAGACCGCCGTAGCGCGGCTGAATGACACCGTTTCGTCGCTGGGCACCACGGTCGCCTCGTTTGAGGACCTCCTGACCCGACTCGCCGCCAAGCCCAACAGCCGTGGCAAGGCCGCAGGTGCCAGCGACGTCGAGCCGGTGTCGTGGCTGCGGCTGCCCGAGGACGACGAGTCCGCGGTACAGGCGGTGCTGAGCGAGCTGCTGCCGTGGATGGAGTCCACCTATCTGCGCTACGCCACCGGCGCGGAGTCGCTGCCGCCGTGCTGGCTGTGGCACCCCGAGATCGTCGAGGAACTGGTGTGGCTGATGGACGCCTGGACCGGCGCCTACCACGGCCCGGAGGCGTCGAACAAGCTCGTCGGTGACTGGCACGACCGCCAGCGGCCGGGCGTGGCCCGCCGCATCGGCGAGTACGCCCCGAGCTGTGACGTGCTCAAGCACCGCGACCCCGCCGGGCAGCCCGCCGTGGTCGTGCCGCTCGCGGCCGATGCGGACGAGTTCGTGACCTGGTGGACCACCAACCGCGACGCCAACGGCCCGGCGCCGACCGCTGAGCAGATCAAGGCCGGCCGCCCCCGCGGCGGCCTGACCGCCGTCCCCGACACCGCTGGAGGACAGCGATGACCACCCACCTGATCAACCTGCCCGACGTGTTCGACCAGGGCGCGGTGACGTGGCCGGTGATCGCCGCCGGCGCCACCGCCCTGCTGATCCTCGGCGCGACCGTGACGGCGCTGGTCTGGGCGACCCGCCGCGCCTTCCGGGGTGTGAGTGCCGCGGTCCAGGCCGGGCGGCTGACGACCCGGCGGGTGCTGATCGTGGTCGCGATCGTCGCCGCGCTCGGCGTCGCCGGGATCGGCGGTGCACGGTCGTTCAGCGCGGTGTCGGACAAGTTCGACAGCAACCTGGTGCCGTTGGTTGCCGACGGCATGATCGTGGCCTGCACCGCCCTGCGCCTGGCCGCGTTGACGCGCGGGTGGCGCATCCCGGGCGCGCTGGTCACGACGTACGTGTTCATCGGCGGCACGGTGTGGCTGAACATCGACACCGCCCACGGCATCGCCGACGCCGTCGCGCACGCGCTCGCGCCGCTGGCCTACGCGGTGCTGGTCGAGATGCTCGCCCACCTGCTGCGGCTGCACATGAAACTTGCCCAGCCCGCCAAGCCGCGGCTGTCGGCGCTGACCTGGTTCACCTCCCCGGTGATCACCACCCGGGTGTGGCTGCACCTGTCCCGGACCGGCACCGACGACCCGGCCGAGGCTCGGGCGCTCGTGCAGCAGGTCGTGCGGATGGCGTCCCGGCTGGCGACGCTGTGCCCCAGCCACAAACTGTGGCCCTACGACGCCGCCCGCGCCGCCCGGACCGCGTGCCTGCACACCATCCGCGACGGACTCCTGTCGGCCCGCCAGCTCGCGGGCCTGCTGCCGGCGGGCGGGCGCCTCACCCCAGGCGAGCTACTGGCGCTGGTCGATTCCGCCGCACTCGGCATGACCGACACCAGCCACCCGGATCAGGCTTCCGGCGGGACCGCGGCACCGGCCAACGGTGCGGCCGATGGTGCACCGCTGTGGCTGGTCGCGTTCCTGCTCGGTGCACTGCGTACCGACGCGACGACTGCACCGGTGCACCACGCGAGCCGCACCGCACCGGCCGCACCGGTGCACAACGACACCCCGACCGGTGCACCCGCACCAGTGCACGCACCGCACCGCACCGACGGCGCGACCGCGGACACCGGCGAGACGCCTGAGGCCGCACCGCGCAAGGGATCGGGTCCTTCCGATGTCGAACTGCTCGACGCGGTGGTGCGGCACGCGGCCGAGCACGGCGGTGCGCCTCTCGGGCAGCGCGAGATCCGCCGTGCGACCGAGGAGGCCTTCGGGCGGCCGGTCGGCTTCGGCCGCGCCAAGCGCCTCCAGGAACTCGCCGGGTGGGTCGAGCAGACCACGACCGCAAGCGGCGACAACCAGCCGCCTGTCTCGCAGGTGCAGGGACAACTTCAGCTCGTCACTGAGCCCGGCGAAAACACTCCCAAGAACACCGCAGACGGCAACACCGCCGAGACGACGAAGTCCACCGAACTCGAAACGAGCAGCAGCCGATGAACACCCAGCACAAGAACCCAGCAACCAGCCGACAGCACACCAACGAACCCGCAGCGACGATCACCAAACCGACGATCCAGCAGCCGCCAGCAGGCAGCAACAAGACCAAAGAACTCAGATCACACCTAGGCATCACGATCAAATGGAGCGTTGACTCCGCTTCGCGTCGTCGTATCGGCTTGCCGCCTGCGGCGGGCGGTGGCGCTGGCGCGCAGGTTATTTTCGGAGGTGCGGCATGGCTGTAGTGAGCGTCCGCAGTGGTCACCGGGCCGACTACCTGACCGGTGCCGTCGCGTCCGGCCGGGAGAACTACTACACCGGCGCGGTCGCGGCCGGCGAGCCGCCCGGGCGCTGGTTCGGCAAGGGCGCCGAAGCGCTCGGACTCACCGGCGAGGTCGATGCGCAGGACATGACCGCTCTGTACGAGCGGTTCATCGATCCGCGCAGCGACGCATTCCGGGACCCGGCGCGGTGGGACGAGGCCGAGACCCTCGGCCACGCCGGCCGCAACTACAAGTCCGAGCAACAGGTGTACGCCGATGCGCTGGCCAAGGAGCCCGGTGCATCACCGGAGCGCCGCGCCGAACTGCGTGCACTGGCAGGCAAGGCGGTGCGCAAGAACGTGTCGTTCCACGACGCCACGTTCAGTCCGCAGAAGTCGGTGACGGTGCTCCACACCGCTTTCGAGGCGCAAGAGGTGCAGGCCCGCACCGAAGCGGAGCGGGCATGCGGTGCACTGGCCGACGCCGAGCGCACCGGCAACCGTGCCGCGGTGCACCTGCACCGCACTGCGGTGCAGCGCGCGGAGCGCGAAGCGGTGCACTGGGGCAAGCACCGCCAGGCGGTCGAGGACGCGATCTGGGCAGGCAACCGCGCCGCGCTGAACTACCTGCAGGACAAGGCCGGCTACACCCGTGTCGGTCACTTTGGGGGAGCGTCCGGCCGCTGGGCCGACGCGCACGGCTGGACGATCGCGTCGTTCTTCCAGCACGACAGCCGCGAGCACGACCCGCAGCTGCACATCCACAACGCGATCCTCAACCGCGTGCAGGGACCAGACGGCAAGTGGCGCACGGTCGATTCCAAGGCGCTGCACAGGGTGCAGCCCGCCGCCGCGGCAGTCGGTGAGCGGGTCATGGAGCAGCACCTGATCAAGGCTCTCGGCGTGCAGTTCAAGACCCGGCCCGATGGCAAGGCTCGCGAGATCGTCGGCATCGACCAGGCGGTGATGGACCTGTTCTCCTCGCGCCGCAAGGCGATCACGAAGAAGACCGCGCCGATGGTGGCTGCGTTCGAGGCCAAGAAGGGTCGCGAGCCGAACAACCTGGAGCTGGCCTACATCCAGCAGCAGGCGTCGCTGGCGACCCGCAAGGCCAAGTCGCACACCGGTGAGACAGTCGAGCAGAGGCTGGAGCGGTGGGACCGTCAGCTGCGCGTCGAGGTCCGCGGGGGACTCGGCAAGGTCGCCCGCGACGTGCTCGCGTTGCAGCAGCGTCAGTGGCTGCCCGGCCGGATCAACCAGGCAAAGGTGCTCGAGACGGCCTTGGCGGAGGTGCAGGCCAAGCAGGCGACCTGGCGCGCTGCTGACCTGACCCGGGCGATCAGCGACGCGCTGCCCGACAACCTCGGCAACATGCGCCCGGCGAGGATCGAGCGGTTGCTAGACCGGCTGACCGCGCGCGGCCTCAAGCTCGCTCAGCAGGTGGACGCTGATCGGCCCGGCCAGAGTCCCGACGAGCTCGCGGCGCTGCCCGATGAGCTACGCCGCGGCGACGGGTCGTCGGCGTACGCAGCACCCGGCGCGACCCGCTACGTGACCCCAGACCACGTCAAGGCCGAACGGCAGCTCGCCGCGTCCGGCTATGCCCGCGGCGCCGCCGCGATGAGCCCGCCGTGCGTGCAGGCGTTCGTGGAGCGACTGACCGCAGATGGTCTCCAGCTCGGCGCCGATCAGGAGGCCGCGGTGCGCGGCGTTCTCACCTCTGGTGCCAAGGTCGAGACGCTCGTCGGCCCGGCCGGCACCGGCAAATCCCGCGTCGTCGGCGCGCTCGCGAAAGCGTGGGAAGACCCGAGCCTGTGGGGCGGGCAGCAGCGGCGGCTGGTCGGGTTGGCCGCGTCCCAGGTCGCGACAGAGGTGCTTGCGGCCGACGGCGTCACCGCAAAGAACATCACCCGGTGGCTGATGACCCAGCAGCGGCTCACCGACGGCTCGGCCGCGATCGAGGACCAGGCGTGGGCGCTGCGCGGCGGCGATCTGGTCGTCGTGGACGAGTCCGCGATGGCCAACACCACCGACCTGGCCCAGATCCAGACGTACTGCGACGCTGCCGGTGCGAAGCTGCTGCTGGTCGGTGACCACCGCCAGCTCGCCGCTGTCGGAGCCGGCGGCGGCATGCGGCTGGTGACCGCGAACGCGCTGCACCACGAGCTGAGCGAGACCCGCCGCTTCACCGCCGGATGGGAAGGTCCGGCGTCGCTGCGGTTGCGCGACGGCGACGAGTCGGTGCTGGGCGAGTACCACAAGCAGGGCCGCATTCTCGACGGCGGTCACCTCGAGGCCGCGCAACGGTCCGCGGCCGATGCGTGGTTGGCCGACCATCTAAACGGGCGCCATGCCCTGCTGATCGTGGACAGCAACGCTCAGGCCGCCGAACTGTCCGCGCAGCTGCGCGCCAGGCTGGTCGCCTACGGGCAAGTGGACGACGAGCGCACCGCATGGCTGTCTTCGACCGGCAACCGGGTCGGTGCCGGTGACCTGATCCAGACCAGGCTCAACGCCTGGCACCTCAACGGCTACCAAGGGAACAAGCGGGCCGCGTTCAACCGCGACGAGTTCAAGGTAGTCGAGGTCCTGGACGACGGCGGCCTGCGGGTCGCGCCGCTGGTGCGTGGCACCCGTCAGCCCATGCCCGACGAGACCATGCTGCTGCCCGCACAGTACGTGCAGGACTGGGTGTCGCTGGCGTACGCCGCCACCGTCCACTCATCCCAAGGCCTGACCGTCGACTCCAGCCACCTGGTCGCCACCCAGAACACCTCCGTGTACGCGCTGTATGTGGCGATGACCCGGGGCCGGGTCGCGAACACCGCGCACGTCGTCACCCAGTCACTGGCCAAGGAGGCCGAGTACGGCGAAACCAGCACCGCACAGAAGCGGACGGCGCTGTCGGTGCTGCGAGGCGCGTTCGACATGGACGACCCGCAACTGTCGGCGTTGCAGACCGCCGCCGAGGACGCCGCCGAAGCCAACCGGCTCCGCACGCCCGCCGAGCTACTCGCCGACGGCATCGAACTCGCCACCGCCGGCCGCACCGCCAGCTGGCTGGACGAACTCACCGAGACCGGTGCACTCACAACCGACCAGCGAACCGCGCTGGCAGTCGAGGACGGCGCCGGAACGCTCCAGACGTTGCTACGCCGCGTCGAGCTGGCCGGGCATGACCCGCGCCAGGTGCTGACCGACGCGATCCACCAGCGTTCGCTAGACGACGCCCGCAAAATCAGCCACGTCATCCAAGACCGGATCACGAACACCTACCCGAACCTCGATCCGGCCGGTGACAGCTTCGCTGACCGGCTTCCACAAGTCGATGACCCGAAGTGGTCGGCGTACCTGTCCAGCCTCGCTACCGAGGCCGACAGCCGCACCAGGGAACTCGGCGAGCACGTCGCCGCCGAGCGACCCCAGTGGGCACTCGAAGCGTTCGGCGAGCCGCCGGGCGCCGCAGAGGTAGACGAGCGCAGCGTCTGGACCCAACGCGTCGGGATCGTTGCCGCACACCGCGAGGTCATGAGCCACGAGGCCAGCGACGACGCGCTCGGCAAAGCTCCGAAGCCCGGCCAGGTCGAGCAATACGCCTCCTGGCGCGCCGCGTGGCGAGCCCTCGGCAGACCGGAGGCCGACCGCGCAGAAGCCGAGATGTCGAACGGCCAGCTGCGGGTCCGGGTCCGCGCCTACGAACGCGAAAAGGCATGGGCACCGCCGTACGTCGGCGAGGAACTCGCCGGCACCCGCCAGTCCGCAGAGCACGAACGACGCACCGCCGCACTCCGAATCGCCGAAGCCGACACCACCGACGACCAGATAACGAGAGAGCAGCTGCGCACTGAAGCCGAGCAGGCCCAAGCCCTTGCGGAGGCACTCGACGCCCGCGCCGCCGAACTCCAGGCCGCCGACGACGCCCGCGCCGTCTGGCTCGCCCACACCGCCGAGACCCGCGCCGCCGCCGAACGCGCCGCCTTCGAGCTCGAGACCCGCGGCATCGACAACACCGACGACGGACCAACACCGGAGGAATGGCTCGACACCGACGAAGCGCACGACGATCTGGCTGTCGTCGATGAGCACGACTTGACCGAGGTCGCCGAGGCCCGCGCTCGGGACTTCGCGACCGCGCAGCCCGGCGACGAGTTCGTAGAGGCCGAACTCATCAACGACCAGCTTCCCAGCAAGGCCGCTCAACCCGACCCAGCGGACGACGAATACCTCGACGCGGAGATCGTCTCCGACAACCACACACATGAAGCGGTCGTGGATGTTGAGGCCGCCGAAGCCAAGCAGGTCAAGGACCGTGCCGCGCAGGAGAACCTGGCACCGACCGACACTCGCGAGCTCGCCGCCGACGAAGAACAGGTGGCGGAATCCGATGTGCCGAGAGTTCCAACGGCGGAGGAGACCGCGGAGGCAGTGCGCCGGGCGCAGCGTGCACTGATCGAGATTCAGCACCGCCGCGAAGCCGAAGAACGGCACACCGCCGACGACGCCGCAGCCCGCGCCGAAGAACTCGCCCGCTGGCACGCCGATGACGCCGCCATCCACGCCGAAACAGCAGCGGCGCCGGTGACCAGCGAAGCCGGACACGACGACGGCCCGGCGCTGGAGCTGGGCAGCTACGACGACTGATCGCGTGTAGTCCAGGCTCTCCCGCCCCCGGGCGGGCGGGAGAGCATCCCGGCCTCCGGCCGGGCGAAAGGCCTTCTGTGGCTGGGTTTGGCGGGCGGTGCCGGACCGCCCCCTCCGAAGTCAAGGGGTTCTCGCCTGGAGGACGGCGGCGCTCGCTGCGCTCGCTCATTTCCTTGTCCACCAACCGAGAATCCCTTGACTTCGGAGCCTCTAGCAGTCCGGCAGACGGCAGCAGCCGACAGGCCCCAAAGGACGGGGACTGCCGTCACGCAAAGCCCACCAGCGACCGACTGGGACGAACCGGAAGGGGAGAACCCCGATGAGGAACCGACGGATCAAGAACGTGTCCCGCACCGCCTGCCAGTCATGGTGCACACCGAAAGTCCCGTGTGGCTCGGCGTACTGCTGCCCTGGCGTCCACACCGTCCGCAACCCACGCCCCCGCAGGGGAGGCAAGCGATGACGCTGACGATGACTGACCTGTTCTGCGGGGCCCGGGGGTCGAGCCCCGGTGCGGTGCAGGTGCCGGGGGTGGCGGTGAAGCGGGCCGCGAACCACTGGAAGCTGGCCGTCGAGACGCACTACAGCAATCACCCGACCACCGACCACGACCACACCGACCGGAGTGCATCGCAGCAGGTCCGCAGCGAACCAGTCCACCCGCACCGCAACGAGGTCGAAACCGTGAGCACCACCCAGCCACAGCGAGTAGTCACCGACCCCGCTCACCAGGCCCTGAGCCGAGCCGCGCACTGGCACGCCGACCACGGCTTCGCGGTCTTCCCCCTGGCGCCCGGGCGCAAGACACCTGGCGTTACTGACTGGAAAGCCGCCGCCACCACCGACCACCTCGCGATCGCCCGCATCTGGCGCAAAGCGCCGTACAACATCGGCGTCGCCGCGGGGCCGTCCGGGCTGCTTGTAGTGGACCTGGACCAGCCGAAGAATCCCAGTGACCAAGCACCCGAACCGTGGCGAGCGCGCGGTGCGACAAGCGGTGCCGACGTACTCGCGCTCGTGGCGGCCGACCATGGCGCCTCTCCGCAGCCGACCTACACCGTCGCCACGCCCTCAGGCGGACAACACCTGTACTACCGGCAGCCCGCCCGCGGACAGCTCGGCAACAGCGCCGGCCGCATCGGATGGAAGATCGACACGCGCGGACGCGGCGGCTACGTCGTCGGCGCCGGATCGATCACCACCGACGGCCGCTACCTCGCCACCGGCCCCAGTGCACCACAGCCCTTGCCCAGCTGGCTCATCGATGCACTCGACCCACCGGCGCCAGTCGCCCAGGCACTGCAGCGCCCCGCTAGCTCCAGCAACAGCGATGCCTACACACTGGCCGCGCTCACCGGAGAACTCGAGAAAGTCCTGGCCGCTGCACCCGGTCAGCGCAACGACACCCTCAACCGTGCAGCCTTCGCCCTAGGGCAACTGGTTGGCGCCCAACTGCTTGACCAGCGCATCGCACGAGACGAACTAACGTCCGCCGCCGGCTGGATCGGACTGCCGCGCAGCGAGGCCCAGCGCACCATCACCTCCGGAATCACCGCCGGTATCCGCTGCCCACGCCAGCACAGCGCCTGATCACCAGGCCAGAGCACGCTGCGCCACACGCACAAAGGGGCCACAAGAAGCCTTAACCGCTCCTTGTGGCCCCCGGAGTGCAGCGACCTTTATCCCGTCTGCTTCACCGGGACCTGCTCGACATCGATGGGTGGAACACCCGACCACCGCCAGGCCCAGGCCAACGTGGCATGTGCGCCAGCCACGAACCCGGCGCCGCGATCCTTCCGATCCTGCGCGACCGCGCGCTCGGCTGCGTCCGCCTCCGCCGCGATCAGTTCCTCGTACGCCCGCTCCTGCTGGCGGGTGATCGGCGCCGGCGACGCCAGCGGCACGCGTCCGGCCGGACCGTCCACTACCTTGATCACCCCAGCCAGCCAGCGACACGTCATCTGTACGCCCAGCAAGTACAAGTCGTCTCCACCGGCCCGCAGCACGGCATCCCCCCGGCGCTCAGCAGTCAGCCACAGCCGGGCAAACTCACGTACCGGCACGTGCAGATTCGTCCGCGGTATCCGCTCGAAATCCCGGCCAGTCAGCTCCATACCACAAGACGATCCCACCGCCTGCCGACAGTTTCCACATATCGCGCGCTCCGAGTTGGCGTAGTAGTCCGGTGTCCACAGGAAAGCTGCGGGTGTCGAACACGTCCGGTTTCACGCTGTACAGCCCCAGCACATACAGCCCCAGCACAACAGCCCCAGCACATCGACAGTTTCGAACTAGAACATAGGTTCGATTAATGTCGTGATGAGGTCATGGTTGGACGGTTCAACGTGCGACCCGGTGACGGGGACAACGACTGGCAGGTGTGGGACAACGCGGTTAACGGGCACCGTGGCCGGTGCCCGAGCCAGGCCGAGGCGTTAGCCCTGGCCGCGGACCTGGAGTTGCAGTACACCGTCCACGGCCCCCGCGACCAGGCAACCGTCCGGCGGATAGACCCGCCCGTGCCGGTCGACGGCTGGATGCGCCACGTCGGGCAACTGGACGCCTGGATTAACGAAGGCGGCCGGTGGCTCGGACGAGTCTGGTGCCGCGACGGGCGGGTTTCCTTCCTCGATCAGGCCGACATCCGCCCCGTGACAAACGGCTCGCAACTGTCGGCCGGCGAAGAACAAGAAGCGCCCTGATGGCAGCGCTCCGGGAGCCAGTCATCGTCTTGGTCGGCGGCCCATGGGACCGGCAAGCCTTCTACGTGACCGACTGGGAAGACAGACGACAGGCCGCGCAGCGGATGGGACGGACCGCTGACGAGCTGTGCGGCTGCGCCCTCGCATACGCACCGGATGCACCCGGCAGCCTTCGCTGGAGCTGGACCGCCGGCGAGAACTGGCCGATGAACGCCGCAGCCCGAAACGCGGCCTGACTCGCGTATCTCTCCAGCCCATGCGACCTGCGTTGCGCGGTTGTGGATCGCGGACCGCGCTAAGAGACTGACCCACAGTTAGCTTGCCGAAGGCAACCGTGACAGGCACTGTGGTGAGATGGAGCTGGACCCGGTGCTGGAGCTGTAGGGCTGCCGCCCGAGCAGCTCACCGCTGCCCGCAACCAGCTCGCCAAGACGCTCCGCGACGCCGGCGACACCCGCGGCAACAGACGGAGGACGAGCTGCTCGACAGGCGACGCGCCGAGCTGCGGGAACGCCTGCGAGAAGTCGATGCCGATTACGAGTCTGCCGAGAAGGAACGCGCGGAGGCCGAGTCGCAGCTGGACGCCAACGAGCACCACATCGCCGACATTCAGACCGCGATCGAACGACTCACCGACGAGGTGGAACAATCCCGCCGCGAACTACGCCACGCCCAAAGCCGAACTCGCAAGCTCGAACGCGCCCTCAATCGTGCCGCCCGACTCGCCGCCGCAACACGCCGCCGCCGCGACGCGCAGCAACAGCGCCTCAAAGCATTCAACGCATGAGTACAGTCCAGGTCGATCTGGCGCAGCGCACAGCGCACGGGACGCCGCGAGTCCCCGGCCTGCCTGCCGACGGGGCCTCGCGCCTCGACGCCATGCGAGCGGCGGCTTCACCCACCTGTGGCTCTGGGCCTGGGAGTGGCGAACGCATCAGTCTGGCAAATCTGGCATTTGAACGGCTGTAGTTATCCACAGGCATCCTCTCAATGAGCACTGCAGAAGAAGGCACCATCGACCAGTGGCACGCTGACCGCGGATCGCGGCAGCCTGATTGCCGCTGGGTGAGCCAGCCACCGAAGTGCCTACGCCCGACGCACGGTCCAGCCTCGTACTGACAGCTCTCAACTCGCTTCATCGGCCGACTTCTGATCGGTTGACTTGGTGTATATACACCAATAGACTTGGTGTATATACACCAAGTCTATTCGGAGGGTTTCTGGTGAGCACGCCTAACCTTGTCCCCATGGATGTCTACCTCGACGACGCACCGGAGAACATCACGCCGGAACTCGCTCTCAAGGCTGAGCGGGTCCTTGAAGAGCGGTGGAACGGCTGGCTTCGTCCGCTGGCGACAGCGGACGCCTTCGGTGACTTCCTGTACGCGTGGCGCCGCAACGACCCCAACGGCGTGTGGGGACACGTGACAGAGGTCGGTGACTCCCTGATCTATCTGCGGCTCGACGACGACGAACCCGAGGAGTTCCGCCGCGTGGGGGAGACTGCTGACGGCACGTCGCTTTACGACCTCACCGGCTGGGTCTGGTTCGGCGCGGGCGAGAACGAGCAGGGATGAGGTCGGACCCGGCGCAGCCAGACGCGCGCAAGGGTGACAGGTCGGCAACGAAGATCCGGACCGTTCGGGTGTCGGACGATCTCTGGAATGCCGCGCAGGCTAGGGCCTCCGAAAAAGGCGAGAACCTCTCTGATGTGATCCGGCGAGCGCTTATCGTCTACTCCGGACTTCAGGATACGACCGGCGTCGTCGGCCGAACCGACCGGCGATAGCTGACTCACGACGAGATGGCACCGCGCCGTGGCGCTGAGCACGGCTGGCGGTAGAGGCCAAGTGCGTTCAGCCGATCTAGACTCGTCCCTCAGATCGTATGCCGGCACAGCGTTTGTGGGTGGGGCGTGTCGCCGGCCCTGCAATCTCCGATGACGGTCTTATTCACCGGTCTCGGTCTGGTTGTGAACGTCCATCTGGCAGGGCTACCACCTCCGACACGAGGTCGCTGTAATCCCTCAGCCTTCCTTGACCAATCATCCGCTCAAGGTCAGCCCGTGGCTTCCAGGTCTTCCGTCCCCGTGTCGCCTCAAGTTCCCGTGCGGCTGCGCGAAGTTCTGGCAGCGCGAGATGGTAGACGCAGTCGACGGAGCCAGAGCTGTAAGCGATGAGTCGCAACATCGCGGGTCGGGGTTCCATCGTCAGTACCGCATAGTGAGGCATGCGGCCTCTGCGAAGTCCGACAAGTTTCGAGCCTTGGGAGACGCAGTCTTGCGCCCTGTCTGTGCGCAGGGACCACTTCGACGATATGGCGACCAGCAGGCGCGGCGAGTTTTCGGGTTCGGCAACTGTGATGTCGACACGCAGCATCGACTCCTCAGGCACTGTGTCAACGAGTTGAAGCACCAGCTCGTGGTCGCGTTGGGATCGTCGCTCGGCCGCCAAGGCGCGCTCCAGCAATCCGCGTATTGTCGGATCGTCGATGGTCGGAGCCACGCGGGTGTACTCCTCGAGGAGCGACTCAGCCGGTCCCGTGTACGCGCGCGTGAAGTTGCGGAACACCGCCAGATGGGCGTACTGGGCGAATTCCAGTGCCCGCCGGGACGTCCCTACAACGAGGTCAGGACGTAGCGAACCCAAGTGCTCCACGGCACTTCGCTCCATCACGGACCCGACGCTCGACCGTTCAGGTGTCCCCAGCGCGACGCCGAGCTGTTTGAAGAGGGCATGCCCCAACTCAATCGACAATGGATCGTTGTTATCGGACGTGGAGGGGTTGCCATTCGGTCGATAGCCGCAGAGGTCGCCTGCGAAGGGGGCCGTCACATCGCCATCCTGCGGGATGAGGCGGAATGGTGCCACTCAGCGCCAGACCTGCTGGTAGGCCCCTTGGCGTGGTCAAATCGTGATCTCGCGGGGGCCGGCGCGAACCACCGCTCGACCTCTACCCTCGTCGCGATGACCGATGCCCAGTTGCCTCTGAGACTGGATGTGCCTGCACGCCGACGGCGAGGCAAGCCGGCGCCCGCGCCCGGCACGGTCTGCAAGAACGAGCGGGGACAGACCCACAGGATTGCGGCGCCCGGCGACGATGGGGAGCTGCAATCCGTCCTTGCTTGGCTTCGAGCCCAGGATGGTCTTCCCGAGCGGATCGGTGACGCGATCGAGGACGCGATCTACTACGTCTTGGACGGTTGGCGAACGTATCGGTTTGATTTCCTGGATGAGCGCGTCGACAGCGACGAGCGACGAAGTCTCGGCACGAAACTTCAGTACCACGTGATCGAGAGCCTCGAGCTTGAGAAGAAAAAGCATCCCGACACCGAGATCTGCGGCGTTGGTGTCGAGATCAAAGGCACGATCCGAAGCAATTGGGCGATCCCGACAGAGGGCCAGTGCGGCGTGACGATGTTGCATCGTGTCGACGTTGAGAAAGGTCGGCACAAGACATGGCTCATGCGTGCGCACCGCGCTTGGCTGAACGATGGGATGAATAAAGACGGGAAGCGGGGCATCCGAGTCCAAGCGCTCGAGGACTATGCGATTCCACTCTACGAGTGGCACAACCTGCGGCCGAATCCTCTCAGCCTGCTCACGGAAGCCCAACAGGCTGTCGTATTCGGCGAAGCTGGCCAGCAGGAACGCCTCAAGGCGCTGTTCAATGACCTGCCAGAGGTCGTAATTCCCCGCGCTGTAATCCTCACGGTGTGTGCGAACCGAACGGACCCCATACGCCGCGTCAGGGCGATTCGTCCTCAGATGCGAAGACAGGGACTCGCGCTTCTCTGTGGACAATGGGTTGCGCAACGAGAAATCGCGGGGCGACTCGGGTATGACCTTACCGGAGCAGCGTGGGTCGCCGTCCCGTGGAGCGCGTTCATGGGTTTCGGGGCGTGGACGCGAGCCGCCCTCGAGCAGATGGACCCGACTCACCGATGGGCATACCAATGAACGAGTGCCGGAGACGAGCCGATATAGTACGGGCTAAATGAGTGTCTTGACGTGCCGGGCGATGGAACTGGCAAGTCCGACTGGAACCGCGTTACCAATCTGCCGGGCGATGCCGATCTTGGTGCCGCACCACTCGAAATCCTCAGGGAACCCTTGTAGGCGGGCCGCTTCGTAATGCGTGATCGGGCGATTGACCCGGTGCTTTCCAGCCCGGTCCCACTGTGGGTGCAGGTACTGCCCCTTCTCGGGCTTGAAGAATTCCGTGCGGATCGTGTGTGACGGCATGTCCCAGCGCATCCGACCCATAACGTCTGTCGTTCCGGTCGGCTTCTCGCGCCAGCATCGGGGGAGAAGGTGATCCGGCACATCGAATCGCCCGCCACCCGGCGGAACATGGTCGTAACGCTCGAGCGACAGGGCGGTCGGGTTCCGACCGACATGAATATCTAGACCCTTGAACCGGCCGGGGACGACTTCACTGAAGAACTCGGCAGTGCTGGCTGGAAGTTCAGTAGTTGCGGGTCTTTCTGGCAGACCGTGGATGCGATCACGCGTGCCTACCCATGGCAGCAGGCCCGAGTCTTTCGGGTCGCGTGCGTGGGTAGCGGCCGGCAGTTCTATCTTGCCTATCCGCGAGCCGATGACGATCGTGCGCACTCGTCGCTGAGCGACACCGAAATCCGCCGCGTTGAGGTGACCGTAGGAGAGCTCGTAGTCCGCCAATGAGCCACCTGCTGCCTCGGCAAGCAGGAGTTGGAACTCCGAGGACTTCATGAAGCGGTCAACGTTTTCGATGATGAAAACCTTGGGACGCGCGGCCTTCACTACCCGCACGTACTCACGCCAAAGTTGATTGCGAGGATCGCCGATGTCCTTTGAGCCAAGGTTCGAGAAGCCCTGACAGGGCGGTCCACCGATCACCACGTCCACCTGGGGGATGTCGCCCTCGGGAAGTGTTGCGATGTCGCCGTAGAACGTGTGGCGCTCACCGAAGTTCGCGGCGTACGTCGCCGCCGCGTAGAGATCGAACTCAACCGCGAGGATCGGCCTGAACCCCTGTTCGACGAAGCCGGCAGTCATCCCCCCGCAGCCAGCGAAGAGGTCGATCGTCGTCAGCCGCCTAGTCACGGACGCCATCCTAAGGTGCCTTCCATAGTGATCAGCGACTGCCTCGCCGCTAGTGTCGAAGTTGTGTCCGAAGAACAGTCATGGGCCTCGTCGCCGAGTGTCAGGGCCAGCATGCGATCGAATCGGGGGCGAGACACAGGTCCCGAGTTGGCGCTGCGCCGTGAGTTGCACTCGCGTGGCTTGCGGTACTTCGTGAACAGACGTCCCGTGAAGGAGCTGAGACGCACGGCTGACCTGGTCTTTCCGAGGGCACGGGTTGCCGTGTTCGTCGATGGGTGCTTCTGGCATGGTTGTCCCGAACACCACACCGTCTCCAAGACGAATCCCGAGTACTGGGCAGATAAGGTCAAGGCCAATCGCGACCGCGACGCGGAAACGGTCCGGAGGCTGAACTCAGCTGGCTGGACTGTTCTGCGGCTCTGGGAGCACATGCCCGCTGCCGCCGCGGCGGATCGGGTCGAGGCTGCCGTCCGCGGCGGCCTGCCAGGCCCTGTGCCGCACGACTTGTGAGGTGTCCTCATTTCGTCGTCTCGGGCAGCGGGTCGAGGTCAGATTCCAAACCGAGTATCCATCTGCCCTCAGCAAAGTGAGTCTCGAACAAGCGTTCGGCGCGCGCGTCGGCGCCAAGATCGCTGACCTTGCAGAGCGACCGATCACGACGGCTACCCGCCCTCGAGCCATGGTTTGGGGCTGCGGGGAAGACTCCCACGTTGGCGGCTCCCTTCGGATGACCGACGCCAGCACATCCACGCTGGTCGTCATTCTCGAGCCAGACCTTACGGACCGGGTCGGACAGAATCGGAACATCACGGTCATCCCAAGGTCAGCACGGTTCCCGGCGCTGCTCGCTCGTCTCGAGCACGCCGTCGCGCTCACCCACCGCGTGCGGAGGTGCGCAGCGTGCGAGCCCGCGTCATGCTGCAGCGAGTCGGACTTACGGGCGGTGAAGCGCGCCGGTTCGGTCGACCCACCACACCTCGATTCCCGCGGCTTCCAGCGACCCAGCTGTTTCTGAATGAAGGTCTCGATATCGCGGGAAGTCGGGGAGGGCGATCACGCTGCGCCAAGCCGGCTCCTTGCTCCGTAGTCGCATCGCGGCAAGCACGGCTTGCGCATACCAGTGGCCGGCTTGGGTGCTTGGGCTTGTCCGCTTCTGCTCGCCTGCACGTGCGGGATTCGCGTAGGCGCGGCTCGGGAAACCCTTCACTTCGATGCCGATCGTCCGCCCATCCCGAGAAGCAATCACATCGACTCCGTGCTCCTTGGTAGCAGTGTTGGCGACGGACAGAATGCTCCAGCCGTCGGTCGCGAGGGCAGTGACCAGCATGGATTGAATGGTGGCTTCCGAATGCCATTCGCTCGCCGTCGGTCTCGTCCGCAGCGCGGCTTCTTGGGACGAAATCTCCTCTGACGTCGCGAGACCTGATGTGCCTGAGTCCGTGCCGCGTTCGATCCGAAAGAGCTCACCATCAGCTACTTCCTCGTCACCGCGGTCGCGGCGCCAGTCCACGATTTCGTCGAGAGTGGCTACCCGAAATAGTCCGCGATCGAGTCGGGTGAGGAACGGCTCCTTCTTCGAAAACTGGGATCGGTCGCCAACGTTCCAGCACGCGCCGCGGATATGCGTTCGAACTGTTCGATCATTCGCTTGCGAAGGCGCATGACGCCGAAACCACGAGAGCGCCTCCTGAGACGTGAAGGGTCCAGGCTGGGTCGCTGCGTACTCTCGCAATCGGTCCCAGACTGTCCACGATTCGTTCACGTTCACACGCCCAGACTGCCAGAGGTTGCGGGCGTCGAGGAGCCCACAGCCTCGGTCAGTCTCGCGCCGTTTCACCTCTACAGCTGGCGATCGAGGCCTTCGCCGAGCAGGTCCCTGGTTGCGAGGCGATCGCTACCACTCACTTGCGCTGATCCACGACGGATAGCACCTGCACGGAACCCAGTTCTGTTCGGCGATCACGACTCCGAGCTGCGCTTATCGACGGTATCGATGATCGCGGCGCTGCTGCGGCTGTTGTCGCGGGTGGTGAACGTGACGAGCCGGCCGTCGGGCGCATGTGCGTCACCCGGTGCGATCAGATGAAAGGCCATGATCACATCGTCAGGAGAGATCTCGTTGCTTGGATCGCCCAGTGCGGGATCCTTCTCGATCACGGGGTACACGACCATTGAGCCGCGCCTGGGCGCGACGAGGCGATCGGCTTCGGCGTCGCCGAGAGACTCGGTCAGCCCAGCGATGCGTTTCGCTGCGTGAAGGTGCTTCGGGTCACGGATTGCGCCGAAGTACGGCGGCCGGCGACGTTCACGCTTATAGAGGCTGAGCGGTCCATGGCCCAGGACCATACGGCGCTGCTCGTTCGCGCTGACGTGCTGCGGAAAGATGGCGGCCCAGTCGTGGAGTTGGTCGGGGCTCAACTTCCGAAGCCAGCGCAGATCGGGCGCGAAGTGATCCTTCGTGACCCAAGTCAGGGCGTCGAGGACGTCCAGAATCGCGGCATGGCTGACGATCGCAAGGTGCGCCTCGTAGGTCGATCTAGCGGATGCTTGGAATCGCGTGCGTTGATCGAGAGCCTCGAGCAGCGGTCGGAAGGCGAGGACGTTTTCGCGAATCGCCTTGGCTTTCTCGGGGTATCCGGTTGGTTCTATACCTACGCCAGGTGACCGTCGTTCGGTGAGGATGGCGTTGTACATCTTGTTCGCTGCTGTGGGTTTGAGCCAAGGCAGGTGCTGGGCGACGAGGGGCGGGATCTCCTTCGGCGTGATTTGCGGCCTGCCGTCGACGAGGTCGGCGTAGCGTCGCAGCTCCGCGCGGAAGTGTTCCTCATCGCGGCAGATGGCTTCGAAGCCCTCATAGAGCTCGGACGTGATGTAGAGCCGGACGAGATCGCGGAAGTTCCTCCTATACCCGAACCAACGACCCATCTGCATGAGCGTGTCGGCCTGCTTCGTGACGCGCCGGTAGTACGACACAGTCAGGCCTTCGACCGTGAAGCCTCGTGCAAGCTTGTTTCCTCCCACCAGGATTCGCCACACCGCCTGCTTGTCGAAGTCGAGGTCCTCGCCTTCAATTTGGTCGCTGTTGACGATCAGTACGGGGTTGCCGGTGGAGGCGATACGAGTCACCGCGTCGGAGATGTGAGGCGCGAGATCTTCGAAGGTCGGCGGAACCGGCGACCCGCCATTGAGCGCGCGCGACACCGGGAGGATGTCGGCCTCGAACAGCCGGCGTAAGCGTTCGTGACTCGAAGCCGAGTAGTAGCCGGCAGTCGTCCAGAGTCGCTTGATCCGCGCTGCCTGTTCGGTGTGCACGACCCTCTTCATGTTCTCGTGTACAAGCATCGTGTGATGCCTGAACGCAGGCACGCCCATCTTCTCCCGGTACACCTTGACTGCTCCGGCCAGCACGAATACGTCGATCGCCTGCAGGAGTGTTTGGTCGTCATCCGCCGGGTCCTCGGGAAGGAGCCGTACATGAGCTTTCTTACGCGAGTTGGAGGGCGTCCGCTCTGTCTCCGGAATCTCGGAGTCGATGTCGTGGAAGTCCACTGCTCCCATATAGTCCGTGGGACGGTCGAGCGAGATCAAGAAATCGCGCGGGAAGATGTCTTCGGCGTCGCTCGGGTCAATGAACACGTTCGCGAACGGTGTGGCGGTGTAGCCGACGTACTGTGCGCGTGGAAGGTCCTTGAGAATCTGAGAGATGAGTCTGTTGATCGCCGTACGCTGCTTCTGGTCCTCGGTCCACTTCTTCGGGTTGCTTGTGTTGACCGATGCCTGATCCGACTCGTCGTCGATGATCAACGCGGGAATCTCGCCCAACCGGGCGGTGATCTTGTGCAGATCCTGTACCAGCTTCTTGAGAACGGTCGCGTTCTTCTTCACAACCAGTAGCCGAGTGTCGCTTGGCAGAAGGTTCTCCGCGTCGTAAAACGGACGCGTGCGGTCTCGGCGTTCGAAGTCCAGCGCGGCGATGCCCTGCTTGAGGCTGCGGTAGTCGAACTGCTGGGTGGTCAAGCGGTGGATGTCCGGCTTCCCGACGTCGGAAGGGCGTACGGCATGCCGTATGAACTTGTCGTCGAGCCAATCCGGGTCGTCCTGATAATCAATTGAGTCGAGTGCCTCGTGATCGTCGGGATCGATGCCACGGAGAATGTTCTCGCGTCCTACGAGCTCCAAGTCGAGGCGCCGTTGGGTTTGGGCGCGCAGCAGATCGGTCGTCCCGGTGAGCACAATGATCAGCCGGTAACCGGCATCCACGGCCTTGGCCAAAACGCCGGTGAAGTTGGCAGTCTTGCCGCTTTGGACATACCCAACGACTAGCCCTTTGGCCTGGTACGCCTCGGCGCGCGTCGGATCGGAAAGCCGCTCGACGATGCGATCGGTCGAGACGTCCAAGGAGGCAACGGACTCGGCTGCCCAGCCACGTTGTTCGTGGAGGAAGCGACTGTAGTTCTTCCAGTAGAAGTCGCGCTCGTCGCGGATCGATTCGACGTACCACTGCTCCCACTGATCGGCGATGACAATCAGGCCGCTTCTGCCAGCCACCGGAAACAGCTCTGTGAAGACGCGGTCCGATTCGTCGTCGAGCTTGAGCCGGCGAACGACAACGCTCCGCCGCTCAGCGCTGTGGGGAGCAGTCTCCTCCGCCCAGCTGGCGGTTGCTTCAACTGCATCCCATGTCGCCAACTTGAGGTGGAGTGCCATGCGGAGCGCATCATTCGGGTTGGCGGTGCGGAGATGCTGGCGAAGTTGCTCGTCGCCCACGGTCACAGTTGGATCGATGCGGCTGGCGGTGAACGCGGCGGCGGGGTGCAGATCGTCGGGGCCGGTCTGGTCCATCATGGCGAGTGCTGCGAGGTACGCCTTGGCAAATGAGTCAGTCATCTGTGCCCCCTTGGGCCAGTGCGGCTGCCAGGAAATGTGGAACCGGCTGCTCTAGCCCTCGACCTGTGAGATCAACTCGGTAGCGGACTTCGGGTAGGTGCATGAGGTCGACGCCAGCCGAGTTGAGCAGCGAGGGCGTGATCCTTGGAAAGTCGTCAGTTATGGCTAGGGCGATCGAGTCGGTACGTTGGCGCCATCGATTGCGGCACGTCCGTACGTACACGTCACGCCAACCCGCTTGGTGCAGACACAGCTCGAGACGATCTCGTGCGGCGGCGGTCCCGGTGGCATCGCGCCCGGCCTGGATCAGGTCAGATAGCAAGAACCCGTCGTCGGGACCGGCCTTGGTCAGCTGATGCGACACGAGCCAGAGTGGTCGGCTGTCGGTTGGCACCAGTTGCGTCAGGGAGCTGATCCAGTGGCTTCGCCGCTCCGCGTTAGTGGTCTTGACTTCGATATCGATGCCTCGAAGACCGAAGTCGTGCTCTTCACCTGCTGGCCCCCTCCACCCTGCGAGAGCCTCAGCCACGTCGACGCCGCCGCGTTCGAGCCCAAGCAGTAGAAGCACTTCGCCTAGCAGACCCAGTTCGGCCTCGGTAGTGAGAGACTCACTCCGTTGTAGAAGCCGACCCAGAACACGGAGTGTGTCCGCAAGGGCCCGCGTCAGGTTCAAACCCTGCAGTTGAATGCGATCGGCTACGGCGCAGAGCACCGCATATGAGTCCACGAACAGCTGCTGGTCGGCGACGACGACCTCCAGATGGCGCCCCTCTGGCCGATGGACGGCCCTGACGAACACATGTTCTAACCCCGTGTCGTGGGGTTCCTCGCCTGGACCGGCGGGCGCCCGGAGTCCGATTTCGGATCGGTTGGGGTCGATGAAGAGAGAGACGAGTGGTTGGCCGGCGATCGGGTGTTCCATCGGCACACCGTGTTGCAGATACGCTTCGAAACTGTCAACGCTCAGATGCCGTTCGGCAGATTCAGTGGGACGCGTCACGAGTTCTCGCTCTTCGCCGCTGCAGTGAGGATCTCCTGCCAGAGATCGATGTTGTCCCTGTCTCGTGCCCCTAGATACTCCCCGCGGAACACGTCCTCGATAAGTAGGTAGAGCATGGCTTTGATGACGGGTGCGTCGTTCAGCCCGCCGCGACGGCCGCCGAGCAGCGCGAGTCTGTAGCGTTCGTTGATCCAGAGTGTGTTGGCCTCCCGATCGGCGTTGAAGAAGGAGTCGTTGTCGAATCGCTTCCAGCGAATGTCGATCGGCAGCTCCTGATCGAGCAGCGGGATCTCGTCCTCGATGGTGCGCCGAACAAGCGGAGCAAACCCTTTGCCTGGCGGCAACATGCTGCGGCGCGTGCGGCTACGTTGCCGCGACTCGCGAAACGCCTCCTCGGCCGTCTGAAGATAGTCGGCGAAGGAGACTCCGTCTGAGGACCGGGCCAGCTCGGCCAGTTGTGCGAACTCTGGACCGACGATCACGCGCGACTTCTCTGGGTTCATGCGGAAGAGTCCGACGATGTCGTCGTCGATCTCCACCTCGACCCTCGCCAGCTGCAGTCGCCGATCCGTCGCATGAATCCCGTGCCAGCCGCCGGCCTGCAGGAGGCGGTCGCGGCGATAGTAGTAGAGGCCCTGTCGATCCAGCGCAGACCCGGCGAGCGCGAACTGGGGAAGAGTCGACCGTCCTGGCCAGATGTGGCACCGGAAGACAATCTTCACGTCCTGATGGACAGCGACGAGCTCCTTCGGATAGCCGGATCTTCCGGATCGCAGGTAGCTGAACGGGTTGAGGGGTGTGACGACGAATCGCGGTCCCGGCCCAGTTTGGCTGACGTCCTCGACGTCGAGTGCTATCTCTACACGCCCCGTCTCTAGAAGTCGATGGAAGACAAGGCCGAGGTGATGGAGGACCGCGGAAGCGGTGCGCGTCACGAACTCCTCGACCCGTATGACGTCATCGGTGGCAGGAAACGCCGTCACACCATCCCAGCGAACGATGGTGCCGTTTCCGGACCACGGGATGCTCTCACCTCGGCTCAGCTCTTCCTCGGCAAACTGAGGGGGTACCTTGTCGCAGGCGAAACCATGTCTTTCGGCCCCAAGTGTCCACCGCCGCCCGACTGCGGAGCTTCCGGCTGCTCGCGACAGCACCGTGAGATTGCGGGCTTGGCTGAAGGAGGCCGCCTTGAGGCCGAGGCCGAACCTACCAAGGTCGTCGGAGCTGTACTCACGCTGGCCGCCGACAGTCATGGCGGTGTCGATGACTTCGGGGCTCATGCCGTGGCCGTTGTCGATGACGTAGAGGGCGCGGAGTCGGCCATGGTGACGGACAAGACGGATGAGAACATGCGTCGCTCCGGCGTCGATCGAGTTGTCCACCAGATCGGCAAGTGCCGTTTCCAGAGAGTGATTTCCGCCAAGCCCCTCGAGCGCTCGTGGATCCGGCGGCAGCTCCACTGTGCCGTCAGTCGGCACCTGGTCATGCCAGTCCGACATGCTTCCTCCTGTTCCCCCGAAGGCCTAGCCCATCGACCAGCTAACCGCTCGTCGGTTGCGGGGCCCGCGGCCCCACCTATTCCGGCCCCGCGCGCGAGCATACACCCTCTGTGACGACGAGAAACCCCGACAGCAATCGGGATTCTCGCCGGGATTGGCGGTGCGCCGGCGCCGAAGAGCGACCTGGACGTGTAGCCGCGCGAACCAAATCGGGTGGTCTTCAATGATCGAGGACGCACTCCCAGATGATCCGCGGGTAGGCGTCCGTTCGCTCATCGCTGACTCCTGTCCGTACCCGGTCGACAACGGGTCACCCTCGCCGTTGCCTTGTCGCATCCTTAACGAGAGGTCGCCCAGCGTGTTGTAAGAAGAGAGATCAACGGTCTTGCGGCTGCTGGTGGTGGCCGGGTTCTGGAGCAAGGCCTTCGCCTATTGATCCATGGGCGTCCGCAGGATCGAGATCCAGGTGGTGATGGTGTTCAGTCACGCTTCATTGTCTCGTCACGCCATACCTGGCAAGCCGTGGGAAGGGGCCGCTGTCCCGGCGGCCGACCAGTGCGGCTGGCCACGCCGGCAGTGGCGCGATCGATACGTCGACCGCACTCGCGGACTCGCGCTGTTTGGCGACCGACCCGGGCTGGCGAGGTATCCGCCGAAGGGCGGCCTATGCCGGGATGTCGACCGAGCCGAGCCGCGAGGTGCCGCCAGACACTGATGGCACGATCAGGCCGGGCGGGAAGCGGGGGCTGAGCTCGGGTCGGCTTAGGATCTGCGCATGTTGCCTAGGCCGGTGCCGATCGTTCGTCGGCGAGAGAACCTCGTTTTCTCGAACAAGTTCGGGGAGTTGTTCGACGACGAGGTGGAGGGTCCCTCGGGGGCCCCGGGGAACTATCTGCGCTGGCGGTGGACCAACCGGGGGATCGTCGTCGTGGGACGGAGCCCGTTGGGTACGTTGTTCATCTCGACCTATCGATACTCGCCCGGGCTGGCGTCGCTCGAGTTGCCGCGAGGCGGGTGGGAGGGCGGCGAGACTCTGCAGGAGGCGGCGCTCCGGGAGTTCGCCGAGGAGTCGGGGTACGCCGGAGACAAGGTGGTCGAGCGCGGCCAGCTCTACCCGGAGACGGGACTGATCGAGAACGCGGCCCAGGTCGTCGAGGTGTATGTCACCGATCCGGACCGGCTTGTCCCAGAGCCGCGAGCCGAGGTGATGGAGTCCGTGGCGGAGTCGGTCTGGCTGAGCGACGACGACGTCCTGCGCCGCATTGCCGACGGCACATTGCAGTGCTCGATCAGCATCGCCGCGTTCACGATGTGCAACCTGGCTCACTGAGGCGGTAGGACAAGCCGTTTCAGCAGGCCCGCCCCGCGACGGCGAGCCTCGACCTGCCGGCCGGCCGCGGCGTGCTCGGCGACACGACGGGCCTTACGGGCGTCGTTGATGTCTTTGCGCCACGAGGCCCCGAGCGAGATCAGCTGGACCAGCATCGACCACCGACCTGGAACACCCGACAGGACGTCCACGCCGAAGCAGACCCCAGCGTCGACTGCGGTGTACCTCATCGCCCGCCACCACCGAAGCCGCGCTGGCCGACGACTGATCTCCTTCAGCGCGGCCGCGTCACCACCCTCAGCCATCTCGATAGCAGAAAGCTCGAGCCGCCGGATCAGCTCCTCGAACGCCCACACGAGCTTCTCGAGGTCCGGGTGTGCCCCGACCTCGATCCGGGCGAGTTGCTCCTTAACTTCCTTACTTGCCTGCAGCTGAGCTGCTGCTTGTACGGCGGCCACAGGTAGCTTCGCAAGCGCCTCGGGACGAAGTACCCAGCACCCAATTTCGCCGACTTGCGTCGGCTCCTCCAGCGATACGTACCCGAAGGGGCTGCTCTTGCCCGTTGACGAGTCGGCGGTCGGCAGTTGCAGCGCGTTCGGCAAGCTCAACCGGTACTCGATCCCCACCAACTCGTCGACCAGCGCGCTGGTTCGGCCGCTGAACCCGACAAGGTGCTTGCGGAGCTCGTTGTAGTTCAGCTGCCCCTGGTCCTTGATCCAGCTCCGGACTCTAGACAGCTCACTGCGGTCCGCCGTAGAGCCAGTGATCGCCTCGGACAACCGGATCAGCGAGTTCGCCTTGAATTCTTCGGCGACCATCGGCTCGTCCCACTCCCACGCGTGGGCTTTCGCGACGTCATCGAGAAGCGCGGCGTACTTCGCCCGCGGCACGCCATGCACGCCCCTGTCAGCCTGACCGGCCCGGATCTCCGCGAAGGTCCGACCAGATCGCTTCGCGATCACGAGGTCGCCGTCGGCCAACAGCGGACGGATGTCGCTCGTCAGCGAGACCGTGCCTCGGGGTTTCTGGACCAGCGCGCGGAAGGCGGAGTTGTTCAGCGCCTGCGAGTCTCCGACAACCAGTCGTGGGGCGAAGAGCAGGTGCAGCATGAGGCAGGCGCGCAGCCTAGGCGCCGTTTTTGGTGAGCCTGCGTCATGCGGCTCGCTCTGCGTAAAATACGTCGACCTGACCGGCTCGATCGATACCATGTCCGACCACCCCCCCCGGCATATCGGGACAGCGAAGCTGCCGTTACGACACTGACTGGCCAAACTCGGGCCTGCCGCTTGCGCAGTCAGTAGTCGTCGGCTTCGATCGGCCAGTCGGAGTAGCGCTGCGCGAGTGCGGCGCGGACGATCGCGACCTCGGTGACCCCGTCGCCGAAGCGAACTAGGGCTGGCGTAGTCACGAGAACCGTCGCTGAGATAAGGCGTCCATGCAAGGTTCGGCGATGGACGTCTGCCAGCGCTACGAGGGCGATGAAGCTTAGGGCAGCCCATAAAAGAACTAGTCCTGGCACCCGGCGTATTACTCGTGCCGTCCCCTGGGGCCTCACAACACCTGCGCGTGAACCATCAGCCATTTGTCCCCCTCGAGCGTCGGTCGCATATCAACGCACGACCCACTAGCTCCATCTGGATTGGCCAGAAGATCGTTACGGCCGCACACTCCGAGGGGTGTTGAGAATCGATTGGTTCTCACAGCCTAGGGTGAGAGCGCCCGATCGCCCGATCTGACGTCAGCGGTGCCTAGATCGCAGGACCGGCCACCGGTTCCCAACGGCGGGTGGACGACAACCGACTGCGCTCGTACTGCGGTGAAGAAGTTGGATGGCGCCGTCACATGAGTCGGTGGCTGATGGTGTGGCCCGTTGGCCGTGCCACGCTCGTGGTGCGGATCGTGGAGCGAAGTGGTGTTGACTCATGCGGGATATGTTGCCGTGGTGCCAAGTGAATGATGACAAAGTTGCTGATAGAGGCCAGATGCGGCGGTGTCGTTCCTCCTCGTAATGAGAAGGTCATTCGTTTGATTCGACAGGCCGTGCTACAAATGGCATCCACTTCTGGTTGGTCGGTGGGTTGCGCCAGCCTGCCCTCACTCCGCTTCCGCGGTCGGGTGACGCCGATCGCAACCTGTCCCGGCGACGGTGTTGAAACCTCTGGGTCAGATGCCGCGAGCGGCTGAGGCGAATCTCCTACTCTACTTTCATGAGCATATTCAGTGAGTCTTCGCGAGCCTGAATCGCAGCCTTGCGAAAGCCCTCGGCGTTGCCACTGGATAAAAGGCGATCGTGGCGGAGCCAAGATCCCGGCGAAGTCAGGAATAGCTTCAAGATAGTCCTTGGGGTCTTCTTCAATGGCTCGTCCCAGGTTGCCTCTATCTTACGCCGGGTGGCACGTCGCTGATTGTCTGAACGAATAGCTGCTATGCATATTCCTATCACTATACCAAAGCAAAAAAGCCCGCCCAGAATGGTCTGTGCGACCTCGCCAATAGCGGTCTTGTTACTTTCATACCATGCGACTAGATCAAGCTCGACTTCGCGAGTTGCTACGTCTCTGATATCCGCCCAGATTGCCAAGCTGACGTAACCAACTACCACCAGGCTCACGAGGAATTTCACGAAATTCCAGAGGCTTTTAAGCGGAGCCGTCCTCGGGCGGCTTGCTGCCGAGCCGCTGCGGTCCACTGGTGCAGCCTCATGGTTGTCCGAGGGTGAGCTCGAGATCGGCCAGATCTTTCGCACTCCAGCAGGCTGGACCTTGGACCGGTAACTACTTGCCAGCAGCTTGATGGCGTAGCAGAAAACCTTGGTGTCTGGCCAGGACGCCGAGACTGAGAAATGTGGTTCGCCGTCAACTATCGCGCTCACTCTCATTGGTTCGTGGGGGCGAATCCTCTCGGGGGTGATCAATAGTGAGGCTGAATCGACAGCTAACCATAATTTGCACTCTGTGAAGCCACCAGAGAGCATTTCGTCGAAGGACGAGATGACTCGAGTGGGAGGGTTCGGCAAAACGGTGACCAGGAGGCCAGGGGTCAAAGCCTTGATCGGGGCTGTGTCTAGGCTCGTATCCGTGTCCAGGTCTGGATCCGTGTTCAAGTCCTGATTTGTGTTTAGGTCAAGATCGGCGGGGGGATCAGCGATTCCTTCCCCGAGGCGTGTTGCAGTGTTCTCAGGCTGCTGTGCCTCCGAAGGAGCAAGAAGCTCGATGACGATATCGACGACGACTGGATTGTCGCACCTAGCAATCGCGGTTCGAGTTGCATCGTCAAGTCGGAGGTCTAGTGAAGTATCCTTCTTGATCTCAAATGCTGCGGCACTCCAAACGATGAACTTCCGATTGAGGTAAACCTGTCGGCGTGCGTACCAAGTCGCCGCGCCCGCGAGCAAGATGGTTACTACTGTGACGAGAAGCCCCATTGGTCAGCCCCCTGATGTACAGGTCTCCGAGGGCGACAGAGTAGTCGCCCGGCGATGCTTCCTCGGGGATGCCGGGCGCATGTCTGCCCGGGGCGTGCATGCTCGAAGACGGTTGCTGCTGGGTAAGAGCCGAACAACCTGCAGGTGCGCAACGAGCGGTCAGCCTGTTGCGGCAAGGCGCGACGAGCCAGCATGCTCTCGCCAGTCGACGGAATGAGAAGGGCGAGCTTGACCAGGGCTGGCTTGACGAACCGAAACGGCGCGCTGGGTTGGCTCGATGGCACCAGCCGCCAGGCGGGTAGGAGGCTGGCAGCCCAGATCGGTGCGTTGTTATAGATCGCCGAACTGACGCAGGAGCTGCCTACCAGCAGCCCGCGATCGGGCAAGCTGGAGCGCTTCATTTGGCCGGCATCTCTGCCCTCAATCGTTTGAGGCGGGCGAAACTCCCAGCAACAGCTCGGCCACGTACTCGGGACCTTCCGTAGACATGAGCGTTGTCGCCAAACCTCCGGTGGCACCGGGGGAGTAGCAGTGGCCAACGAACGTCGGAGTGCCCCAGTTCGCGCCGTCCTCTCGAGTCGGGGGCGGAGTCCAATCCGGGGGCGGGACGCCCATCCTGTTCTCGTATGTGAAACGTCCTTCGGTCACCGTGACGAGTGCGATGCCGTGAGTCAGGGCGAACTTCAGGGCGCCCGACTGGTAGGGCGCCGTGGAGATCATGACGGCCTTGTGGGCGCCGACACTCAGCAGCTTCGAATGCAACTCCTGTACAAGGCCTCGCTTGATCGGGTTCTTGTGCAGCTTCGCTTCGACCAGAACCAGAAACTCCAAGCCTGCGAGCTGGTATCGCACCGTCGCATCGAAGTCGAAGCTGCCGTCGGTGCCCTGGATAGTCTCGCGTGGCTGCACAATCAGACCAGGTATGTGGATTTTGGCGCTGTCAAACAATGTCGTCACGAAGACTTCGAACTGTTCCGGCGTCATGTCTGGCGCGGGATACCGGGCGGTGACGCGGCTGACGGTCTCGTCTGTGGCCATGGCGCTTCCCCGATCGTGCCGGATCCTGACTTATGGCTCAAGGCGCGCCTTCGGCGCGCGGCCCGGGCGTGCGCATGCGGCCTCCGGCCGTTCACCGCCCCCGCCCGCTCGTGTCTTTCAGCAGAGCCAAGAGCAATGCCTCCGGCGGGGCCTCACGACTCCGGGATGACGGGTCGGAATCGGCCGGCGCTTTGGTCGGGGCCGGGGTGCGTCTTCCCGTCTGCCGCTCAGCCCAGTCAGGACCTATCAGGAGCCACCAGAGGGGCCAAGATCGTTCGTCCGGTAGGGCGCTCCATCTTGGCCTCTATGGCGTCTCCTGATCGCGCTACGCGTGGGCTGAACGGCAGACGGGAAGACACAAGTGGCGCTGCTCGTGGTCTGTGCCGTCACGGCGTCCGCGTACGGCACGCTGTGCCTGTGACGAGAACGCTGGAGGTCTGGCCCGACTACGGTCAGGGGCCGCTCTGGGATGAGCAGGGTAGGGCGGTCGACCTGGATGCGCTGGCCTTTCCGCCAGTACTGGTAGAGCGGATTCGCAACTGGCATGGCCGGTACGAGGAGGATCGCATCCCTGTCGACGGGCCAGGGGATCCAACTTGGCTGAGCGAGGGCCTGGAGCTGCTGACGAGCATCCGCAATTCGCTGCCTGACATCCGCGTTGTGGTCACTGAACCGTGGTGGGGCGAGGCGGAGAGCGGTGCCCGCGAGGCGTCCCCGAAGGACCCTGAACAGCCGTCAACGACCCCCGGCCACTGAGGACGATCACTGCTCAGGGTCGGGGGTCGTCGGCTGGTTGGGGCTCAGGGCAACGGACTCGTAATGAGAAGGTCACGATGACCCCAGTCCGACCCCAACGACTCCGTACGAGGTGCATCTGAAGGCACTGTTCCCTGCAACAGCCGGAGACGCGCAGCGTGGGTGACAGAGCCGTGCAGGCTCCTACGGATCAGAAGGTTGCCTGGTGCCACGGCCGGGGTGATGGTGGGCTTGATTTCCCGCCCGGAGCGATAGCTTCGCTGGGAGTGCGAGATGTCCTATGGCTGGACTTCGGCGTAGCTTCAGTCGAGCCCCGGCAGGTTTCGCTGCAAGGCCCGCCGCTGGGGATGCATCTGGGGATGAACTCGGGGCTGGTAGAGGCAACCAGAGTAATCTTCGAGCGCAGCAGAGTTGCCCAACGATGGCTCAGTTAAGCGCAGTTTAGATGGTCCAACGGCTTCCTAAACCATGTGCCGCAGGTTCGAATCCTGCCGGGGGCACCCACCAAACGTGCAGGTCAGCGGCTGATTGGGCGCAGAGAAGCCCATGAAGGACCGGCGGTCGTGGGGCCAAACGTGGGGCCGAAGTCGTGGCGACTCGTGTTGCCTGCAGTGAATACAGCTCGAAGTCGCTGGTTCCTTGTCCGTGCTGGCGGATAGCTTGAAGAGGTGGAGTTGACCTCTGGACCCGGCCGGCTGGGAGGCCGTACGCCAGCTCGTGTCCTCAAAAAACGACGTCGGCCGCGTATTCGGCCGGCGTAGACGCGGTCGTTCTGGATTCCCTCATCTATCGAGTCCCGGCTCTAGCCTGACGCCGGGAACTCGACAGACGGGTTCGATCATGGACAGCGACCACCAGCCGCGGCCGACTGCTCGCCCCGCGGCCGCCGACCCGGACGGGCATCGGTCAGATCGGGTACACCGACGGTCAGCCGTACGACGCGTGCGACTAGCTGTAACGCCGAGCCCACCGATCGCGATCATCTGAAGAAGGGGGAATCATCAAGTGGACATCGTCGTAGCCATCATCAGCGGCGTGGTGAAACTGACCATCGCAATGATGCAGATCCTGGCCAAGCTCGTCATGTTCGGCATCCGCGAAACGCAGCGAGCCATCGCGCAAGCCCAACGCAACCAGGCGCGTAAGCGGTAAGCCCGGAAACACAGACACCCGAATACCCAGCAACGCCCGGAACCGATCTCCGGGGTCGTTCTGTGTCTAGTTGTCCGACCAGAGGGCGATCAGGCCGCCGCCGACGTCGCAGCACCGGCCCGTGTCCGTCGTCGGGCAGGATGCTCCGCCTTACGACCTTTGTGCGGGTTCGATGCTCGCCGGGACCATCGTCAGTCTTATCGGCCGGAGAGTTGGAGCATGTTCCACAGGATCACGTTGTGGGCGTGCACGGCCTTCTCCTCGCCCCGGAACCGGACCTCATAGGTCTTACCGCCGGTATCGATCGCGACCGTGCTCGAGGAGGCGAACTTCCCAAAGACGTTCTTGTCGGACACGTAGGAGACTGACTTGATACGGCTATATGGAATGCTGGTCACGGCGGCCTGCTTCCCGACGAATGAGTTGTCCTGGATGATGACCCGGGTATTGGTCAGCCCGATGAACCCGGTGCTCCCGCCGGTTGCGTCGTACACCGCGACAATCGTCTCCCCCTGCAGGAGTCCTACAGTAATCTTGTCGAGTTGATCTCGCTTGTCGAAGATGACGTTCGTCATGATCAGTCCCTCGCCGTCGGTGCGTTGTCGGTCTCGGGTCATTCAGATGCAGTCTAGGCACACCACAGGGTGGCGATCTCTCTACAAGATGAATCGGCGGGGTGGTGACGCAGCTCGGCAAGTTGAGGATCCGCGGGGCTTGGCGGCACCGTGGATCAGGCGGTCCGCTGACGAGCGCAGCAGGGCACTTGAGGCGGCATCGTCTCTGTAACCTGCATGGTGTGGCCCTCGACGATGATCCCAGTGAAGCATCTGGCAGCGATGTGGCGCGTAAGGCCGTCGCGGGTGTGGCGGCGGCTGCGGTGGGGATAGCGCTCATGCCTGCCGTCGGGCCAGTGGGCAGCGCGATGGCTGCTGGTGCACTGGTTCCGGTCTTCGAGCAGTTGGCGTTGCGCGATAGGCGGGCAGCCGAGAGTGCCGCCAGGGCTGCCGAACGAGCTGCTGAGTTGGCGGCTAAAACGCCTGAGGAGTTGGCCGAATGGGCCGAGGCGTCCCCGAGGCGGCTGGCGCTGCTCGCGAATGTCATTGAGGCAGCATGGCGGCTCGCTTCTGATGAGAAGACCGAGGCACTCGCTCGAGTGCTTGCCGACGGAGTCAGGGACGACGCAAGACTTGACGTTGATCCCTTGTTCGTCGCTGCGCTTCGGGAGATGGACCCAGCTCACGTACAAACCCTCAGGTTGATGGCCGACGCCGGCAACCCACACGACCAACCCTCCGGGAGACCCGCCGGAGCGAGCCAAGAATGGGCAACCGAGCATTTGCATGAAGCGCTGCCTCAGTTGAGTGAGGGCATGGACTACATTGTCGCGACCCTGGAGCGCATCGGCTGTATTGCTCGAGGCGTGCCGCGGTGGGACGTGCCGGCGTGGTGGTCGGTAACTGAGTTTGGTCACGCGACCCTGAGATTCCTGCGTACGGCACCTGATCGATCAGCAGATTAAAAGGGGCCATGATGCCGTAAACACAGCTCCTCTTTAGGCTCCAGCAGCCTCATTCGAGCAGCCAGCAGCCCGTCCGGTAGGCGTGAGTTGACTCTGTTTCGCACCACGTTTGATCCCACGAGCCAGGTTCAGTACAGGAGCCTGCGCGCCGACCCGCGGCGCGTGCGGTTCCCGGCGAGGTCGCCCCTTGCTCATCAAGGACGGACCTGGACTCTGCCGGCGGCGACCTCCTTGCCGGGTCCCACCAGCTGAGGCGTTGCACGACTCCCTGTGCGGATCGATCATGAGGCATTGATTGGGCGGTGCGCCGGTTCCCGTTCCGAGTCGTCCGCGCCTCCCTAGGGAAGGGGAATCAGATGAGGAAATTCGTGCTGCTCGTGGGAGCCGTGCTCACGCTGACGCTGGGGTTGCTGACGCCGGCGATGGCAGTCACACCCGGCGCACTGACCCCGGCGACAGCCTCTGCCAGCTGCCAGGCCTTCTTCGGCGTCGCAGCCGGACCCGAGCCACTGTCGGCCTGTCAGTGGGACATGCGTGCGATCGGGGTCGGTACGGCGTCCTACGCCAACGCCGCTGGTGACGGCGTGGACGTGGGGGTGATCGACGGCGGGGTCGACTTCACCCACCCCGACCTTGTCGGCAACATCGACGTCGCGCGGTCGTGCTCGTTCATCTTCTCGACCACGCCGACGGCCGACCCGCGGGAGGTAGCCAACGGTAACTGCAGCAACAAGGCCGCAGTCCAGGATCTGCAAGGCCACGGCACGCACGTGTCCAGCACGATCGCCGGCCGTGTCAACAACGTAGGTATCGCCGGGGTGGCACCCCGGGCCAAGATCGTGGCCATCAAGGCCTGCACCATCATGGGCTTCTGCTTCGCCGACTCGGTGGCTGCCGCGCTTCGGTACGCCGGTGACCAGCGCCTCGACATCGTCAACCTGAGCCTGTTCGCCGACCCGTGGCTCTACTTCTGCGGCAACGACGCCGAGCAGCGGGCGATCCTCGCGGACCTGCGTAATGCCGCTCGGTACGCACAGCAGCGCGGCGTCGTGGTCGTGGCCGCGGCCGGCAACGAGGCACAGGACCTGGGGCACCCGACCACCGACACCATCAGCCCGGACTGGCCGCCGGACACAGCCGTGACCCGCGAGGTGCGCAACAACTGCCGAGTCACGCCGGCCGAGCTCCCCGGTGTGGTCGCGGTGTCGGCGTCTGGCGTGACCACGCTGGCCAGCTACTCCAACACTGGAGGTCCGGTTGTGGACGTGACGGCGCCAGGTGGCGACGCGGCGCAGACTCCTGGTACGACGTTCGGCCGGGTCCTTGCCGCCTGGTCGAGCACTGATGGCACCGGCCAATGGGAGACCCTGGCCGCCGCCGGGCGCGGGGTCGAGGACGCCAACGGCGCCCGCTGGGTCTGGATCAGCGGGACGTCCATGGCATCGCCTCACGTGGCCGGGGTGGCAGCGCTGATCCGTCAACTCCACCCCAACTGGAGCCCGGGTGCCCTGGCAGCGCAGATTCGGCGCACTGCGACGCCAACGGCATGCCCGGCCGTCTGGCCGGCCGATGACGTCCGCCGGTGCACCGGCGGGCCGTCGAGCACCACCTTCTTCGGCGCTGGCATGGTGAACGCCTTGGCGGCCACCTCCTGACACCGAAGCGCGCAGTGGGGCGGGCACCAGCCCGCCCCACTGGAGCGGTCTGTGACTCGAGGTCCCGCGCTCGTTGCGTGTGGACTCGCTCAGCTACGCGTCCTTGTCAGTAACGGGACTCACCCGGCACAGACGACCACTCCTCCGGCATCGTTGACACGTACGGGTCAAAGGAACGGTCGCGCAACTGCCGCGCTTTCCAGCGCAAGCACAGGGACGCGCCGACGCGCGCCCCCGTGTCTCTTGGGACGAGTCGCAGACGACGACGCGGCTGGCAGGTCAGCTGGATCGTCCCGCTGAACGGGTCGGTGGCGGAGGGTCAGGTGGACTCGAGCCCACGACCTGGGGATTATGAGAGCCATGCCACTTGCCACGCGGGTCAAACTTCAGGCTGCGTGGGTTCGGGAATCGGCACCTCTAGCTAACTGAATCCACGCTGTTTGACGCGATTTCATGTCACGAGTCATGTCACGTGGGGGCGACTTCGGCTAGGTGTGACGTCCCTGGACATCACACCTAGCCCCAGCGCGCTGGGCGCGCGAGAGTCAGCCCAGGCGAGGACCTAACTTGTGCCGAGTTAGTGCGCACCGTCGCGGCCGTGGATCGTTCGCAGGATTTCGCGCAGGTCGTCGGGTAGTGGGTCGGCGGCGGTGATGGTGTGGGCGCCGGCCTGGATTTCGATGGTGTGGTATCGGCGGGTGGTGGGGACGAACTTCTTGATCGACCATCCGGTGGAGTCCTCGATCCAGCGTGAAACCGCGAGGGCGGCGAGCGTCGATTGTTGATTCGAACGATCGGTCGGAAGTAGCCCTCATGTACCCGAACAGTGGTCACGTCGTGGGTTGCGCGGCTTCACCCGCACCGGATGATGCCTGTCCTGGCGGCCCGGACCAGTCTGGTTGGGCGTACCCGGGCGCTGCGGCGGGGTACGAGAAGCGCGCACGGTGAACAAGGGAACACGAATGAGTGCTGAAGGTCAGCGCGAGGCGTTGTGATCCCGCGTCAGTACCCGCACCCCTTCCTGGATCGGAGCCTCATGACCACGAACACACCCGAGGCCACCCCGGCGGCGCAGAAGGCGACCATCGTCCTCATTCACGGTCTTTGGCTCACGCCGCTCAGCTGGGAAGGCTGGAAGGAGCGCTTCGAGTCGAAGGGCCACACCGTGCTGGCACCGGCCTGGCCGGGGCTCGAGGGAACGGTGGAGGAGGTCCGCCAAAACACCTCCAAGTACGAGCGGCTCGGGATCAAGGAGATCACGGACCACTACGACCGGATCATCCGCGGTCTCGACGCCCCGCCCATCATCATGGGCCACTCGTTCGGCGGCCTCATCACGCAGCTCCTGCTGGACCGCGGCCTTGGCGCCTCGGCCGTGGCGATCAGCCCGGCGCAGATCCACGGCGTATACACCCTGCCCCTCGCCCAGGCCAAGGTCGCGTCGGTGGCGCTAAAGAACCCGGCCAACCGCCACAGGACTCAGATGCTCACACCGGAGGAGTTCCACTACGGCTTCACCAACACGCGCACACTCGAGGAGTCGAGACCGATCTACGACAGGCTCGCGGTTCCGGGGCCGGGGCGCCCGCTTTTCCAGGCGGCGCTCGCCAACTTCACACCGCATGCGGTGACGAGGGTTAACCGGCACAACTCGAGCCGCGCGCCGCTGCTGTTCCTCGCCAACGGTAAGGACCACACCGTGCCCGCGGTGTCGACCCGCGCCGCCTACAAGATCCAGAAGAAGACGGGCGCACTCACCGAGCTCAAGGAGTACCCCGACCGCTCCCATTCCACATTCTCCCAGGACGGCTGGGAAGAAGTGGCGGACTACTCGCTCGATTGGGCCGTGCGCAACGCGCGAACCTAGCCGCAGGCCGTGATCTGGTGGCGTGGTGGTCGTGGACGTGGCGCGGCGACCTTTTGATGATCCGGAGCCGTGTGGACTACAGATGATCTCACTCTGGCCGCCTGCTACAGCGCAGAGGCTGATCGGGCAGCGCGGCCCGCAGCTCAGCGGATGATGCTCGGTTTAGGAAACCGACGCGCCGTCGACACAGGCATCTCTAGCCCGGAGCTTTCATGCCGGTCGGCTGTGAGGATGTGTCGTTGAACTGAAAGGTGCTCCTGACCAGCGACGATGTGGTTTGTCTAGGACCATGTCGTGCGGATCGAGGAGCACCTTCGAGGTGAAGACTACCGGGTTCTATCCCTGTGTTCGGGTTGATGCGGCGGGATCGGGGGTGGTGTCGCGGGCCGGTGGTCTGCTGCTCACCGACGCGGTCCGGACCAGCGGGCTGGGCGCTGAGTTATCGCGGGCGTTGGCGCCGTGGCGCAAACCGTTGGTCCGGCACGACCCGGCCAAGATCGTCTGCGATCTGGCGGTCGCTCTCGCGCTGGGCGGGGACTGCCTGGCCGACATCGCGGTGCTGCGCGGCGAACCGGCGGTGTTCGGCCTGGTGGCCTCCGATCCGACGGTGTCGCGCACGATCGACGCGTTGGCCGGAGATGCTGAGCGGGTGTTGAAGGCGATCGGCACCGCTCGCGCCGCGGCGCGAGCGAGGGTGTGGGCGCTGGCCGGCCAGCATGCCCCGGACGCCGGGATCGACGCAGACAGCCCGATCGTGATCGACACCGACGCCACCTTGCTGACCGCCCACTCCGACAAGCAAGGTGCTGCGCCAACATTCAAGCGGGGCTACGGTTTCCACCCGTTGTGGGCGTTCGTCGACCACGGCGCCGACGGGACCGGTGAGCCGCTCGCGGTGATGCTGCGGCCTGGAAACGCGGGCTCGAATACTGCCGCCGACCACATCGCCGTGGTCCGTGACGCACTCAAACAGTTGCCGTCGTGGCGGCCAGGGACACGGCCCGGGCGCAAGGTGCTGATCCGCGCCGACTCGGCCGGCTGCACCCACGACTTCCTCGACTGGGTGGCGGTGTCGCAGCGCATGTCGTACTCGGTCGGGTTCACCCTGCCCGACGACTTCGACCAGGTGCTGCCGCGGATCCCGAAACGCGCGTGGACCCCGGCCTACGACGCCGGCGGCAAGGTGCGTGACGGGGCTTGGGTCGCAGACGTCACCGGCTTGTTGAACCTGTCCACCTGGCCGAAGGGGATGCGGGTGATCGCGCGCAAGGAACGCCCGCACCCCGGCGCCCAGTTGCGGATCACCGACATCGACGGGCACCGCGTCACCGCGTTCGCCACCAACACCGCCCGCGGACAGCTGGCCGACCTCGAGCTACGGCACCGCCGCCGCGCCCGCGCCGAAGACCGGATCCGAGTGGCCAAGGACACCGGACTGACCAACCTGCCGCTGCACGAGTTCACCCAGAACCAGATCTGGTGCGCCATCGTCTCGCTGGCCTGCGAGCTCACCGCTTGGATGCAGATGCTCGCCTTCACCAGCGACAACCACACCGGCCACGAAGCCCGCCGCTGGGAACCCAAACGCCTACGCCTGCGGCTGTTCTCGACCGCCGCGAGGATCGCCCACACCGGCCGCCGCATCATCGTTCACCTCGCCCGCGACGGCGCCTGGACCGACCTCCTGCTGACCGCGATCACCCGCCTACGCCAACTCGCCGTCCCCGGCTGAGCACCACCACACCCTGCCCCAACGACCCCAGGACCCACCCGGCCGGAACCGGCGTCCACCGAGACGACACTCGGCAAACGGTCACACCCAACTGCAAGAATCACACCTGCTGCGCGTCACCAACGCGCACCAAGCCGACCGTGCCAGCCCGATGAAAGATCCGGGCTAGGCGTATGTCGGAATCACCAGTTCGGCAGTTCGTGACTCTAGTCGACTCTGATCGACGCTCCTTCGTTCCCAGGCTGTTCCCGGCTGAGCATTGAGTCTGGGCGTACCCCGCGGCCGCAGAACACTGAACAGCATCCGTGTCCCTGTCCACCGCTCTACCGACACCGCTGTCCCAGTAAACGTCCGCATATACGGGCTGAGGGAGACGCTCTAGTGTTCAGGGACGATGAGGCGCGAGTGAAACCTGCATGACGACATCGCTGTGGCTTGCCTTGATTTCGAGCTTCTCGGGCCTCGCCGGCGTGACGCTTGGCGCCGCACTCACAGGTCAGGCCCAGAGACGGCAGTGGACGAGAGACAGACAGGTCGGCGCCTGTACCGCGATCGTCGTTCAGTCGACGCGAGTGCAGCTTGCGCTGAGGCAACAATGGCGCCGCGCACAGCGCGTGGATTGGGCGCCCTGGAATGAGGCGCTGGCTGAGATCAGCCTGATCGTCGCCACCCCAGCGGTAGTCGAAGCAGCCGGTGAGATGGACGAGTTGTTCTGGCAGAACAGTGAGCTGGTCGTCCGAGGTGACCTCAACGACGAGACGGCCTGGGAGGCTGCCTCCCAGCGCATGGAGGCTGCCCGACTCAATTTCATCAACACCGCGAAGAGGCACGTCATCGGATCACGCAGTCGCCTGAACCGCCTGCCGATCCGCCGCCCACAGTCGCCGGACGGTTGGCCGGCCGGCCCGTCACCCGCCACCTTAAACTCGACCACCGGGGACAGCGGAGAGGGCTCGAACCTGTGACCAAGGGGATCATGAGAGCCATGTCACCCCCACGCCGGTCAACTCCAAGCGTCGGCTGTCGCGCAGGTGCCCACGATAACCGACTTCAGCCAGCCCAGTTGACGGGACTGAATCGCCCCGGGTTTCGTGGAGACCCGATTACTTGGTTCCGGCCTTGGTGAGGACGGGGATTTCACTGTAGTGGTTGGCTTCGAACTCGGCGGGTGGAACGTGCCCGATCTCGCCGTGTAGGCGTCGGTGGTTGAACCAGTCGACGTATTCGGCGACGGCGATCTCGACGTCGTTGATGGACTTCCAGCCCGTGTTGGGTCGGGTGGCGGGGTTGCGGATCAGCTCTGCTTTGAACAGCGAGTTGAATGCCTCGGCCATCGCGTTGTCGTAGGAGTCGCCGCGGCTGCCGACGGACGCGACGGCGTCGGCCTCGGCGAGCCGCTCGGTGTAGCGGACAGCTCGGTATTGGACCCCGCGGTCGCTGTGATGAATCAGCCCGGTGAGGTCGTGGCCGGCCCGCTGCCGGGCCCACAGCCCCATGTCGAGGGCGTCCAGGGCCAGGTCGGTGCGCAGGCTGGTCGAGACCTGCCAGCCCACGACCAAGCGGGAGAACACGTCGAGGACGAACGCGGCGTAGACCCAGCCGGAGTGGGTGCGGATATAGGTCAGGTCCGCCACCCAGAGCTGGTTGGGTGCGTCGGCGACGAACTGCCGCTGCACCAGGTCGGCTGGACGTGGTGTCTGAGCACCTTCGGTCTGGGTGGTCTTGCGGGTTTTGTCCCGCAAGATGCCTCGCAGGCCCTCGGCGCGCATCAGCCGTTCCACGGTGCACCGGGCAACTCCGATGCCGCCTCGATTCAGCTCGGCATGGATCTTCCGCGCGCCGTAGACCTCGAGGTTGTCCTTGTGCAACTGGCGGATCGCCGGGACCAGTTCGGCGTCTCTGACCGCCCGGGCCGACGGCGGCCTGCTCCTGGCGGCGTAGTAGGTGCTCGGGGCAATCTTGATCCCGGCAGCGGCCAGGACCTTACAGATCGGCTCGACCCCGAACCGGCCGCGGTGCTGGTCGATATAGTCGACCAGCACCGCCGTCGGCACCTCGGTTACTTCACCTTGCGGTCGAGCTCCGCCGCCGCGAAAAAAGCCGACGCTGTCTTCAAGATCTCGTTGGCCCGCCGAAGCTCGCGGTTCTCCCGCTCCAACTGCGCGATCCGCTCGGCATCGCTGGTGGCAGTGCCCGGAACTGTCCCCTCGTCGATCTCAGCCTGCCGGACCCAACCCCGCAACGTCTCGCGGTGCACGCCGAGCTGCTCCGCGATCCGCGGAATCGCCCCCGACCTCGTCGCCGGGTCCTTGCGCGCGTCCACCGCCATCCGCGTGGCCCGCTCACGCAACTCGTCGCCATACTTCCTCGGTGCAGCCATAACTCTCATCCTCCATGGATTGAGAGCCTCCATCAGACCCGGGGCGATTCAGACTTCATGTCACAAGCCATGTCATGCCTGGCGCAGCTAAGCCCTCCGCCGGATGTGCCTCTTAGCCTCGATTCACCGATGATCTGGGTGGGGTGAGCGTGGCGTAACGGACGGATGCCCTTGCGGGCTGGGAGATTGGGACTTGTCTAGGGTTCCAGATCACCGAGCGCGAAGGGCATCCGTCAGATGCAACTGTCTCACAGGCCACGGTCGGTGTCGGCGAGGTTCGATGATCCGAATCTGGTGTCGTCGGGTGGGCTGGTGCCGGCGATGGCGCTGGCGGAGTCGGTGGGTCTGCGTGAGCTGGGTGATCAGCGGTTGAGTGTGCCGACGGACAAGGGCGCGAACGCGGGTCTGAAGGTCTGCTCGCTGGTCGCGGGGATGGTGGCCGGTGCGGACTCGATCGACGACATGGCGTTGCTTCGGCATGGCGGGATGCGGAGGGTGTTCGGGAGTGTTTATGCGCCGTCGACGCTGGGGTCGTTCCTGCGGACGTTCACCTTCGGCCATGTCCGCCAGCTCGACGCGGTCGCTTCCCGGTTCCTGGCCGCGCTGGCCGATCGGGCGCCGCTGGTCGGTCAGCCCGCACGCGGAACAGAGGGGGAGCATGTGTTGGTCGATGTCGATGACACGATCATCGAGGTGCACGGATACGCCAAGCAGGGTGCGGGGTTCGGCTACTCCGGTGTCCGTGGGCTGAACGCGCTGCTGGCCACCGTCACCACCAGCGGCGCCCAGGGATCCGGCACTGCGCCGGTGATCGTGGCGCAGCGGCTGCGGAAGGGATCGGTCGGCTCGCCGCGCGGCGCCAAGCGCCTGATCACCGACGCGCTGAAGACCGTGCGCGGACTGCATGGACTGTCGTCCGGCAAGCCGCTGGTGCGGGCCGACTCGGCGTTCTACGGCCGCGGCCTGGTGCTGGCCGCGGTCCGTGCCGGTGCCGAGGTCTCGGTCACCGTCCGCCTCGACAAACGGGTCAAGGCCGCGATCGCCGCCATCGCAGACGACGCGGATGCATGGACTCCGATCGAATACACCGACGCGATCTTCGACGAGCAGACCGGTCAATGGGTCTCCCGCGCGGAGGTCGCCGAAATCCCGTTCACCGCGTTCGCGTCCCGCCGCAAAGCCGACCGGGTGCCAGGCCGGCTGGTGGTCCGCCGGATCCCCGACCTCAACACCAAGAGAAGGCGGCCGGACAGGACACCTTGTTCGACATCTGGCGGTTCCACGCCTTCTTCACCACAACCGGCACCGACGCGATGGACACCGTGACCGCCGACAAGACCCACCGCGGTCACGCGATCATCGAACAAGTCAACGCCGACCTGAAGAACTCAGCGCTCGCTCACCTGCCGTCCGGGGTGTTCACCGCGAACGCCGCCTGGCTGGTGCTCGCGGTGATGGCGTTCAACCTCACCCGTGCCGCCGCGACCCTGGCCGGCGGTGAACTGGCCAGAGCAACCACCGCCACGATCAGACGCAAACTCGTCAACGTCGCCGCCCGGATCGCATCATCAGCCCGCCGCATCACCCTCCACCTGCCGCTCGGCTGGCCCTGGCAGCCCCACTGGACCACGCTGTTCGATCGAGTCTGCGGGCCACCAGCCACCGCCAACTCCTGACCACCACGCCGACCACGGCACCAACCGCACGCCCCAGTGGAACACCCCCGCAGCGAGGCGGGACACCCCACCACGCCCACCCAGCCCAGCATCAAGCCGATCCGGAATCAGCGCCCCACGCCAAGTCGATCGGTGGATCGAGGCTTAGACACCTGGTGGCAACTCCTTGAAGATTCCTGCCAGCCTTCAAGCGCAGCATGCGCCTGGGGGTCCGGCTTTGTAGGCGATCCAATGTCCTCAACCATGCGGCGGCTAGGCGGACTGCGGCAACGCCAAGCCACGGCAACCCCCGCTGGTTGCGGACCGCTCAGGCGGTTCTGGTCAGCAGGTGGACTTGACGGTGGTGGTGAGAGCCGCCACGGCGCCCTCGAAAGCCTGCGCCGCCGCAGCGGCCGCGGTCACGCTGGCGCCTGACGGGTCGGACTTGGCGGTGGTGAGGCTGGACTTCAGCGTGTTGAGCGCCGTGTCGACCGCCCCGAGCTGGGACGAGAAGTCCGACTTCGCGTCGGTCTTGACCTGCTTCAGGTTGGTCTCGACGGTAGCCAGTCCGTTCTGCAGGTCGGAGACGCCGGTCGACGAGGTCACATCAACCTTCTTGACGTCGTCGACCGACGTCTTCAAGGCGTCGACTGAACCGCACACGGCAGCTTGGTCGTTACTACAGCCCACCAGTGAAACGCCTAGCACCAGAGCCGCGACGGCACTGACGATGGAAGATCTCATCCGCCGGTCACCCCCTCGAGATTCGCGAACCTGTACACGAGGATCGTTCCGCTTGTACGGCGGCTCCACATCATCCACATCGCATGATGTCGACCCATCCGTACGCCGAGATGAGATCCGCCTCAGGCACAGTTGACGCGCAGAGGCGGACCTACCTCCAGAAATGCTGTTGCACCCCGCAGAACGGCGGCGTCTGGTCGTTCTCGCACACCTGCACACGGATGCGGTCGATTCCTCCGACCAGGTTCGGGTCGCCGATCGTGAAACCGATCGGCACGTCGGGCTCGGTGCTTCGCGCGTCCAGCGGGTCCTAGCTCGTCAGCAGCAGCTTTGGAGGTAGGCCTGCAGGTCGGCAAGCGCGGCCGCGCTGCCTTGCTTGTCGGCGCGGTAGTACACGGTCTTGCCGTCGCGGCGTGAGGTGACGACTCCTCCGCGACGGAGGATGTCGAGCTGCTGTGATGCGGTGGACTGGCCGATGCCGGCGAGTTCGGCGACTTCGTTGACGGACAGTTCGGCGCCGCGGGCGAACAGCAGCATGATGCGCTGCCGGGTCGGGCTGGCCAGCGCCTTGAGGAAATCATGGGTCGCCACAGCGAGCTCTACAGGTTCCGCGGCATCGCACGACGCTGCGCTGTCGGTGGCGGTCGTGGCCCGCTGTGTCGCCATGCCTGTACTCCTTCCGCTTCGGGATCACTGTAGCTCGTATCGTCATTTCGTCATATTGCGATATTTAGATACATTGTGGTCATGACTCACAACACACAACCTGTTGTCATCATCGGAGGTGGCCAGTCCGGCCTTGCCGCGGCTCGTGCCGTCCGGAACGCAGGCTTGCGCCCCCTGGTTCTGGAGGCCGGCGACCGCCCGGTTGGTTCCTGGCCCCGCTACTACGACAGCCTCACGTTGTTCTCTCCGTCGCAGTACAGCTCGATGCCGGGAGCGCCGTTCGGCGGGAATCCGGACCACTACCCGACCCGCGACGAGGTGGTGGCCTATCTGCAGGGGTATGCCGATGACCTCGGCGTCGAGATCCGCACCGGCACCCGGGCCACGGCCGTGGAAGCCTACGGCGCCGGATTCGTCGTCCACACCGACGCTGGAGATAGCATCCCCACCGGCGGAGTCGTGGCCGCGACTGGGTCGTTCACCAACCCGTACGTGCCGGTGCTGCCTGGTCGCGATGGCTTCACCGGCCAGACGCTGCATGTGGCCGACTACCGCAATCCCGCGCCGTATGTCGGGCAGCGAGTGGTGATCGTGGGAGCCGGGAACTCCGCGGTCCAGGTCGGCTACGAGCTCGGTCAGGTCGCCCGAGTGACGCTCGCGACCCGTGCGCCGCTGCTGTTCCTGCCGCAGAGGCAGGAAGGCAAGGACCTGCACTACTGGCTGGAAACACTGGGCTTCGACGAACTGCCGTCGGCTTGGCTGGCCCGGTTGATCACCGGAGTGCCGGTCCTCGATGACGGCGTCTACAGCAAGGCCGAAGCAGCCGGGGTGTTCGACCGACGCGAGATGTTCACCGCGTTCGACGGCGACAAGCTCGTGTGGGCCGACGTCGAGCGTGAACAGGTCGACGTGGTGCTGTTCGCCACCGGCTACCGGCCGAGCCTGGAGTACCTCAGTGGCCTGGGAGCCCTTGATTCCGACGGGATGCCGCTGCACATGGGCGGTATCTCTCTGACTCACCCCGGCTTGGTCTATGTCGGGTTGGAGTTCCAGCGGTCGTTCTCGTCGAACACGCTGCGCGGGGCGCACCGCGACGCCGACTATGTCGTCGGTCCGCTCGCTGCGCATGTCGCCGGCGCTGCGAGCGTGCTGGGCGCGTGATCAGCTCGCCGGAGCCTGCAGTCGACGCGACAGGGCCAGCAAGAGGCCCGCGGCGACACAGGCTCCGGCGACGGTGAGAATCACGGGCCGGTATCCAACCGCATTGGCCAGCAATGCCCCTGCCAGTGGTGCTCCGGCCCGGGCCACGGTGACTGGAGTGGCCAGGGTTCCGGCGATGGTCGCGTATCCGGCGGCGCCGTACCGGTCGAGCAGGATCGACGGGGTGGCGATCGAGGCGACTCCGAACCCGAGCCCGAACAGCACCAGGCACGCCACCGCACCGGCCAGGTGCCGCCCGGCCAGCGGCAGCAGGCAGATCGCCGCGCCTTGGATGACAAGGATGGCGGCGGTGATGGATGCCATCGGCAACCAGCGCAGCGACAGCGTGGTGACGGCTCGCCCGGTGACGGACAACAAACCCAGTAGTCCGGCCAGCGTCGCCGCCCGGGCTGGCGGGTGGCCGAGGCTCACCAGGTACAGCACCAGGTGAACGGCGATGACGGCCAGGGCGGCACTGTGCAGTACGAACGCGCCGGCCAGGGCCCAGAACCCCGCATCCTTCAGCACCCTGCGCGCCGACCCGACCTGGCCGGCGGCGCGACCGCGGGACCGGGGTCTGGCACGCCGCAGCGCGGTCGCGTGCAAGGGCGCCGTCAGCACAGCAAGTACCGAAGCCAGGATCACGAGTGTCTGCCGCCAGCCGTAGGCGTCGACGAGATGACCTGTCAGAGGGATGAAGATCGAACTGGCGAAGCCCGCCACCAGCGTGACACCCAGCAGCGCCTTGGTGCGGTGGGCAGGTTCGGTCGCCGCCACGATGACCGCGAAGGCTGGTTCATACAGCACCATCGCCGACGCGACGCCGATCATCGCGAACGCGACATACAGCTGCGGCGTGGTTTCGACCTGGCTCCACGCGAAAACTGCGACCGCGCCGACCAGTGATCCGGTCGTCATCAGGCCGTGGCCGCCGCGTGCGTCGAGCCAGCGTCCGACTGGTATCGACGCCAGCCCGGTGACCAAGACTGCGGTGGTGAGCGCACCGGCGGCTCTGGCGGTGGAGATCCCGAGATCGCGGCTCATCGGCCCGAGAAGCGCGCTGAACGCGTAGTACAGCACGCCGTACCCGACGGTCTGGGTGATCGCGAACGTCGCCACCAGTTTCCGCATGGTGGCGCCGGAACGGGCACCGCTCCCGGCCCGGGGGGGGCACAGGAGCGGTTCTGGTGGGCTGTTTCATCAATTGCAGCAGCCGGACTGTGTCTGCGCGGAGGCGGGCTTGTCGTCGATGACGGTGAGCAGGCCACCGCTGATGCCGGTAGCCAGGCCGCGCCCGGCCGGAGCCGAGATCTCGACCGACTGCGGCGCCGGGCCGCAGCAGCTGGTGGCCGCGTCGCTGGACGAGGTCGGGTCGGTGAGGTTGGTGGAGCACACACCGGTTTCAGGCAGGTCGAGCTGCACGTCACGGGCCGCGTGCCAGTCACCGGCGAGGCCCGCGACCACGGAGCGGGCCTGTTCGAAACCGGTGGCCAACAGGAACGTCGGCGCTCGCCCGTAGGACTTCGCGCCGACGGCGTAGTAGCCCGGTTCGGGGTGAGCTAGTTCGTCGACGCCGTGCGGGGGCACGGTGCCGCAGGAGTGCTGGTTCGGGTCGATCAATGGCGCCAGTGCACGGGTCGATCCCAGGATCGGGTCGAGGTCGAGGCGCAGTTCGCCGACGATGGCGTGGTCGGGGCGGAACCCGGTGGAGTTGACGACCGTGTCAGCGAGGACGCGTCGCTCACCGGCGACCAGCTCGACGCGCCCGTCGCTGATCTGGTCGAGGGCCTCGATCCGGAAACTGCTGACCAGTTCCACGCGGCCGGTCTGCACGAGGTTCTTCAAGCGCGATCCAAGTACTCCGCGGGCCGGGAGTTCGTCGGCGTCACTGCCGCCGTAGGTGCGGGCCTGGTCGGCACCGCGCACGACCCACACGACCTCTGTGCCCGGGACCTGCTCGGCCAGCTCGCCCAGATCCAGCAGCGTGGTGGCTGCGGAGTGCCCGGCGCCGACGACCGCGGTACGGCGCCCGGCGAACCGGTCGCGGTCGCGGCCCAGGACGTCAGGCAGTGCACGGGAGATGTGGGCCGCCGCGGCGGCTTCGCCGCGGGCCGGGATGCCGGACCCGCCGAGCACGTTGGGGCGCCGCCAGGTTCCGGCCGCGTCGATCACCGCCGCGGCGAGCAGTTCGGACCCGTCGGCCATGCGGATCAGGAAGGGCGCGTCCTCGCGGCCGGCAGTGCGGATCCGGTCGAACCCGACCCGGGTGACGGCCTCCACGGCAGCGTTGTAGCGGATCTTGTCGCCCAGTTGTGGCGTCTTGGCCAGCGGTGCGAGGTAGGAGTCGATCAGGTCGCCGCCGGTGGGCAGGATGTCGGGGTTGGGTTCGGTCCAGCCGCCGGCCTGTTGCAGCAGTCTGCGAGACGCGCTGTCGATGTCATAGCGCCAGGGGCTGAACAGCTTCACGTGGCGCCATTCGTCGATCGCCGCAGCCACTCCCGGCCCGGACTCGAGGATGACGAAGTCGAGGCCGCGTTCGGCCAGGTGCGCGGCGGCGGCCAGGCCGATCGGGCCTGCGCCGATGACCACGACCGGGAGGTCGGAAGCGGTGACGCTCATGGTGTTTCTCCAAGCTGTGCAGGGTTGTTGATGAGTTGGTTCACGGTCGCCGTGACGAGGTTGGTCGCGGCGAGCAGTGTGCGGGTTTCGACCCGGTCGGGGGTCTCGGCGGGTGTCTGGTAGCCGGGTATGCCCATGCCGATACCGATCGCGGGCAGTCCGGCAGCGGCGTAGCGGCGGTTGTCCGAGGCCATCGCGCCGGCACGCAGCGGCACGCCGGTGAGCCGTCCGGCCTGGTCGAGGGCGGCGAGCAGCGGTTCGGCCGGTCCGCCGGCCTCGACCGCGGCCGCGGCGCCGAGCTCGGCGGCACCGTCGACATTGATCACGAAGGTGCCCGCTGCGAGCTGGGGTGCGTGGTGGGCCGAGCCACGGGCGCCGGCCTCCTCGCCGTCGAGGAACGCGACGGACAGCCCGATCCCCGGCGGCAGGTCGGTCGACAGCAGCCGCGCGGCCTCGAGCACAACGGCGACGCCTGAGGCGTTGTCGGCCGCGGCCGGGTGTCGTTGCTCGGGGTCGTCGCCGACACCGTCGAAATGCGCGGTCAGCACCACCGACAACTGGACGGGGGAAGCCTGGGCGAAGACGCCGTGCACGTTGGTCCCGGTCGTTGCGATCGTGCGCATCGGCACTGACGCTGTCACCATCTGACCCACGTTGTGTGCCAGCGCGGCGTGCAGATCGGTGCGCACCGACAAGATGGCGACCGGCCCGGTCGGTGGGCCGGCGATCATCTTCGGCATCCATCCGGCCTCGTCGGCGCCACGGGGAACGAGCAGGCCGGCAGCGGCTTCGGTGCGTGCCCGATCCACGGTCTGCTGATCGGCGCCCGCGACGAGGACCCAGCGGCCGTGCCACGAACCAGTCTCTGCGGGTGCGAGCGGTCCTGACCTCGGCACGGGGACCTCGGCGGAGGTGAGTTGTTCAGCGAAGTCGCGGCGGTGAACCAGGTTCCGCGGCCCGACGGCCAGGGCCGGGGTGGATTGCAGCTCTTTCACGCCGGTGACCTCGAACGCGTCGGGCGTCACAGCCGCGCCCACAGCGCGCAGCTGATCGGCCAACCAGGCAGCTGCGGCCTTTCCGCCGGGGGTGCCGATGCGGCGGCCGGCGTAACGGTCGGCTGCGAGTTCGTGGACGGTCGCGAGCATGGTCTCGGCGGAGGCGCCGCGGCGGGCAGTGAGGGCCGTGGCCGTGGACGGCCCGGGCGACGCGGTGGTCATCCGCAGCACCCTCCAGCGGCGGCAGGCTCGGGAGCCGCCACGCTGGCCGGCTCCGAGCCGCAGCAGGAGGCTGCCGCTACAGCGGTGTCGGTCCCGCAACAGCCGCCGGCCACCTCGGAGGTCGCCTGCGCGGACGGGGCGCTGCCGCAACAACTGCCCGCCGAAGGCGGGGTGAATGCCTCGGCAGGATTTCCGGCGAATCCGCCGGAAACGGTGGGGGTCTCGGTCGCCATGGTCGTGTCCTTGTCTCGAGTGGTCAGTGCGGAAGCTGGAGATGCATGTGGCTGCTACGAACCCGGGCGCGGTGCGCTTCCGCGCGGCACTCCGCGGTGCAGACCTGCCCACAGGACTCGCAGAACTCCACGCGGCTCAGCCGCCGGATGAGCTTGACCATGTCTGGTTCCTTTCGTACCCGGCAGGAGGTCGCCACCGGAGCTACTAAGTTGATGTTCATCTAAACAACGATCCCCACCTTGCATCTTGCTTAGACAGAAGTCAAGATAGACACATGTCGAAACAAGACGTTTCCCTCAGCCGCAGCGGCGGCTGTTGCACGCCGATCTCGGTCGCACCCCTCGACGAGGCCGCGGCGTCGGAGGGTGCGACGGTGTTCAAGGCGCTGTCGGACCCGATCCGGCTGCGGCTGTTGTCGATCATCGCCTCGGCCGGCGAAGAGGTCTGCGTCTGCGACATCACCCCGCACTTCAACGTGTCCGGACCGACGATCTCGCACCACCTGCGGGTACTGCGCGAGGCCGGCCTGGTCGACTGCGAGCGCCGCGGGACGTGGGTCTACTACTGGCCGATGCCGCAACGCCTGCAGTGGATCTCAGCACTCCTGTCCGTTCCCGAGCCGGTCGCGCTGACCCACTGACGGCCCGGCCTCGGCGCACGATCCAGCCGCCGGGTCCTCCTTCTCGCTGCCCTCATAGGGAGAACTCGTCATGCCCACATCCGCCGAAGATCTCGCGCTGCCCGACACCGACACGGTGCTCGCGCCCGCTGACACCAAGGGCTGAGCCGTGCCGCAGAACACACCGCAACCTGCTCCCCGGGGCCACCTGAAGGTGGTCGTGATCGGCGGCGGCCAGGCGGGCCTGGCCACCGGGTTCTACCTGCGTCGAGCAGGCCTGACGCCCGGCGAGGACTTCGTCATCCTCGACTCCGCCGCCGAACCGGGCGGCGCCTGGGCACACATGTGGCCCACGCTGCGCACGTTCTCCCCGACGCAGCACTCTTCCCTGCCCGGTTGGATGATGCCCGCCTGGACCGGCGACAACGGCTACCCACCGGGCGCGCACGTCGTCGACTACCTGACCAGGTACGAACAGCGCTACCAGCTCGCCGTCCAGCGGCCCGTCCGCGTCCGCGCTGTCGAGCGTGACCGCGGCGCACTCGTCGTGCGAACCGACAAGGGGGACTGGACCGCCGACCACGTCATCTCCGCGACGGGAACATGGTCGCGTCCCTTCGTCCCCACCTATCCAGGGCCCTTTGCAGGCCAGCAGGCCCATACCGCCCAATACCGCCGCGCCGCAGACTTCGCCGGGCAACGGGTCCTGATCGTCGGGGGCGGCAACTCAGCCGCCCAGATCCTCGCCGAGGTCTCCACCGTTGCCGACACAACCTGGGTCACCCAGCGAGAACCACGCTTCCTCCCTGACGACGTCGACGGCCGTGCATTGTTCGAAATCGCCACCGCTCGCCGCCGCGCCCATGACACCGGCACCACTTCAGCCGGCGTCGCCGGGCTCGGCGACATCGTCATGGTCTACAGCGTCCGCCAAGCCCGCGACCGAGGCGTCCTCCACGCCCGCCGAATGTTCACCGGTCTCGACGCCGACGGCGTGCACTGGGCAGACGGCTCGCGTCTTTCGGTCGACGCGATCATCTGGTGCACCGGCTTCCGGCCCGCCCTCAGCCACCTCACGCCACTCGCCCTCCGCGGCACCGACGGACTCATCCCCACCGAGGAGACACAAGCCCTCAAAGAACCCAGGCTCCACCTCGTCGGCTACGGCGACTGGACAGGACCAGCCTCCGCAACCCTCATCGGCGTCGGCCGCACCGCTCGCGACCTGGTCAAGTCCCTGACCTGACCACCCTCGACCGACCTGTCCTACACCCCACCGCTCGGCTCGCTTTACGACGCTATCCAAAACGCGGCACTCGCATGGCTCGACACCCAACGTCATTGATCTCACGCACCTGGCCCAGCGGATAGACCGACACATCCGCGCGAATGGGTGCACATTGATGCCATGGGCAACAAAGCGCCCGAACTCGCAGGGCATCGGGCTCCAACTCGCCCGGGCAGCCGAACAACTGCCCGGCCCCCACGGCATGCCAGGCGATCCCGCTACGAGATGAAGTGGGACGGGTTCCTTCACTGAACTCGCCAGGTTGGCTCGAGCGGTGAGGGATCTCCGGGTCGGCGGGACGCTAGGGGGTGTGCGGAAGCCTGAGTTGGGTGAGTCGTTCGAGGTTGTCCTCGAGGGTCCATGTGTCGGTGATCCTGCCGTTGTGGAACCGGTAGAGGTTGACCTCGTCGATGTTGGTGAAGCGCCGGCCGCTGGGTTCGTGGCCGAGCCATTTGCCGGTGTGGGTGGCGCTGCAGGTGAATCGGCCGACGACGGTATCGCCTTCGGCGATCAGTTCGACGGTGTCCATCTGCACGTCGGGAAACGATGCCCGGAACGGCGTGATCCAGGCCCGAGCGGCGGGCGCGAGGGTGGCGCTGTAGAGCTCGTCGATCAGGTCGAGGTCGCCACCGTTGAAGACCTCGTCGACGAGGCGGCGGACGATCGCCTTGTTCGCGTCAGTCTGCTCAGACATCGGTGTTCGGCCTTTCTGACTTGAGTTTCAGGCGCGGGGTGCATACATGATGATGCCGACGCCGGCCAGACAGACGATCGCGCCGACGACGTCGTAGCGGTCGGGACGGAATCCGTCGAGAAGCACTCCCCAGGCCAGCGATCCGGCGACGAAAACGCCGCTGTAGGCGGCAAGGATCCGGCCGAAGTTCGGGTCGGGCTGGAACGTGGCGACGAATCCGTAGGCGCCGAGGGCGAGGATCCCGGCGGCAATCCACCACAGCCCACGGTGTTCACGCCACCCTTGCCAGATCAGCCAGACACCGCCGATCTCCGCGAGGGCGGCCATCACGAACAGCGCGATGGATCTGGCGACGGTCATGACGCCAACCGTAGGGAGCACGCTGGGAGAACGACACCGGCTAGCCCGTCGCCGGGCGCGGCTGCGACCGGTCGCTTCCAGCCCGACGCCAGAGGGTGGCAGCGCCGACGGCAACCGCGACATGTGCAAGCGCGATGACCGCGGCCAGGACCGCGAGGCTGCCGCGGTTCTCGGTGGCCTGGTGGCTGATCTCGCGAATGTCGACCACTGCTGCGCCAGCGGCGAACAGTACTACGGCGGCAGCGACCCAGCGGGTCGGCCTGCGCCAGATCAGACCTGCCAGCACCATCGCAGCGACCGCCGCGGCAGCGACCGCGCCGGGCGACTCGACCCGCGCCCCAGCGCCGTCTCGCGCTGCGCCTTGACAGGTGTCGAGGCCTCGGCGCCGCGCTCATCAGCGCCTTCAGTGTGACTGCCCTCTTCGTCGTGTCCGGCCGGTTCAGAGGCCGTCGGGTTCTGCGGCCCGGCTTCTTCGCCGCGGTGTTCCAGCACGACGCCGAGCACGAGCAGCGCGGTGCTGAGCAACAGCAGCGCGGCCACCGTGGCCGGCAGAGACCGAACCAATCGCCGGGCGACGTCCACTACAGGGGTCCGGCGGTGTTTGCGCGGTCGTTCGCGCGCACTTCTGCTGGTGTCGGCATGCTCAGGTCGACCGGCGTGGAGGTCTCGGTGCGGCAACTGCTGGCTTTGCGGCGGCGCAGGATCCAGACCGCGCCGACGAGCGCGGCGACAGCCACGATCATCAGAGCCGGGATCCAGCGCGCCTACCAGCGACACGATCGACAGACCGCCGAAGAACGCGAGAATCGGTCCCGCGCAGGCGCCGATCGCCGCCGCGGCAGTGGCGACAGTGGTCCACGGCCTCCGTTGGGACGTTGGCTGGGTCACGTGAGGGCTCCAAGGTGTTGGGCGCCGGGAACCGGGTCGAGGCCCGAGTCCAGATCGTCGCGGCTGCGGGCAATCTCCACCTGCACGGGACCGGGTGGTGCGGCGGTGACGCAGCCGCAGTCGGGTCCGCAGGCGCCGGCGGGCGCGGGACCGGACAGGTCGACGTGGACCTCCGCCAGGTGGGCGTTGAACGCGGTCAGTTCCGCGATTCGCCGGTCGGTGTCGGCGATGCGCGCCTCGACGAGCCGCAGCAACTGTTCACGGACGGTGGCGCAGACGTCCTTGTCCCGAGCGTCGAGCAGGTCGCGGATCTCGTCGAGGCTGAGGCCGAGATGTTTGGCTGAGGCAATGAAGGTCAGCCGCTCCACGGCGCTGTCGTCGTAGACCCGGTAGCCGGCCGGGGTGCGTTCGGCAGGCAGCAGCCCTGCCGATTCGTAGAACCGCAGTGTGGTGGCCGGGATGCCGCAGCGTTCGACCAGCTGCGAGATGCGGTAGGTACTCACCCCCGACCGTAAACCTTCGACCCGACTCGAAGGTCAAGCGGCGGTGACATTCACGACGGTCACATGCATGACGATCATCGGGTCGCCCGATCGCCGCCTGCGCTGCTCACGGATGCGCTCCCGACTTCGGGTCTAGGCCGGCGCGGACGCGGTCGTAGCGGTTCAGACGAGTGGTGGTCAGGGTCCTGATCAGCGTTCTGGTCGGATGGCCAGCGCGGCGGTGTCGGCTCTTGTCGCGGCGCGGGCGGCGAAGGCGTCCAGGACCGCGGTGTGCGCAGCCGGGACGGTGACCTGAATCGCTACGGTGTCACCCGCGCCCTGTGCTGCGGCCTGTGCCGCAGCGGGAGCGAACTCGAACCCGAAGAACGAGCAGCAGTTGCTCTCCCGGTCAGCCAGCTCCGTCGCCCGGGCCGCTGCGTTGGCATCCACGGTCAGTCGCAGAGTGGTCGGACTGAGGCGGTCCACGGCGCGGACAGCGGTGGCGAACAGGTCATCGAACTCGGCGACCCGGAACGGCTGCTCGACAGTCGGCAGCGTGCAAGAGGACGGAACCCAGTCCAGGCCGAGAACGGCGTCACTTGAGGTGCACATCGCCCGACCGTAGACCCGTACCTCAGTACCGGATGCAACCCTGACTCAGCCCGCGCCGCCAACGACCGGCTGGTTGGCGCAGATGGTGCAGTGGCCGGTGTGGGAGGCCTCAAGCACGGTCATCGTGTTCTCGCGAACCCGCTGGAGATGGGCGAGTTTGGTGTCGATGCGGTTGAGCACCTGCTCAAGTCGCCAGCGTTGGTTGGCGCAGGTCGCGTCGCCGTCCTCGAGGCTGCGTAAGGCATCGACGATTTCATCGAGGGTGAAACCCAAAGCCTGCAAGGACTTCGCCAGCCGGATTCGATCGGCAGCCTCGGAGGTGTAGCGGCGATACCCCGACGATTCCCGTTGCGGGGTGGGCAGGACGCCCCGTCGCTCGTAGTAGCGAACGGTGTCGACAGTGACGCCGGCGTCGTGGGCGACCTGGCCGATCTTCATCCCCAACCCCTCACGATCGGTCTTGACTCTGGACCTAGGACCAGACTTTACAGTCGCAATCACGGGGACACCAACACCTGATCGCGAGGAGAAGATCGTGACCGCCACCCATGAGATTCCGCCTGAGGCACCCATCGTGTGCACAATCCGCCCAGGCGACGACGAGCAGGCGCTGATGGACGCCTACCGCGGACTGTTCGCAGACTCGTTCGTCAGTGGAGAGCGCACCGAATGGGGCGTGCGTTGGACGTTCCGCCGCGACGAAGGCCTTGAGGAGCGGGTGCGTGCCCAGGCGGCGTTCGAGCAGCGCTGCTGTGCATTCCTGCGGATGGCGATCAACGTTGCGGACGGCATGGTGGTCTGGGATGTCATCGGACCGGCGAACGCGAAGGCATTTCTCGACGAGTATGTCCAGTTACCGCAGACCGCGTTCGGCACTGTCGAGGCGCTCCGCGATCGGACAATCGCCACCGGCCTGATCCTGAACGACCAACGCTAGGCGTCAAGGCTCGAGGCTCGAGCTCGGGGAACAGCACCCTCCATCGCAGCCCCGACACATCGGCGATGCTGCTCGCCGTGAACAGCACGACGACTCGAACTGCACCACGAGACCCGGCGCAGCCACTGGCACACCCACACCCTCCCGCGACACCACACGGTTGCCCAACTGGTGCTCGGAAGACGTCAGTCAACTAGTCACATGCGAAACCACACCTGCCATCGCAGACCCTGCTTGAACTCGACAACCCGCCCCAGCCCGTCACCCGACACCAGCACACCCTCTCCAGCCACCGGCCAACTGCGCCAATCGGCACACGAAAGAGTTCAGTCAACTGATATGGAGTGAGTTTCTGTCAAGGGGCAGGGTGAGGCGCCCGTCGCGGATGTGTTCCGTGGCGGGCGCCTCGGGGCTTCGTCAGGGGTGTTGGTGGTGAGCGTGTCGTTGGCGACGCGCGGTCAGACTGATATGCGCGGGTTGGTTACCGCAGGATGGGGTGTTCGGCAGGAGCGGGTCCGCGTGTCTAGGGTCGAGCGTGGCCGGGTATCAGCTGCTCATAGTTGAATCGCGGGTCGCTCCACGCGCTGCTTGCACCACGCTGGTCGACGAAGCCGGATCGGGTGGGTTGCTAATCCTCGAGCACGGCCAGGGACCAGCACCAGCCGGCGAGTTCGCGGGCGATCGCGACGTTGGCGATCACGTGGCGTTTGTGGTGGTTGGTGAAGCGGGTCCAGCGTTGGTGAAGCCGCTGGTTGCCGGCATCGCCGCGGGCCCGGGCGGCGGGTGTGGCCAGTTCCCATCGGTCGCGCATGGTCTTGCTGGGCCGGTAGCGGGCGCGGTGGTGCCAGGCAGCCTCGATGAGGAGTCTGCGGACGTGGGTGTTGCCGGTCTTGGTGATCGAGCCCTGGACCCGCGACGCTCCGGAGGAGTACTCGCTGGGCACCAGGCCGACGAACGCGCCGATGGTGTTGCCGGTGAACCGGTGCCAGTCGCCGATCTCGACGGCCAGCGCGAACCCGGTCAGGGTGGACACGCCACGCAGACATCCCAGTCGCCGCACGATCGGGGTGAACTCGCTGTCGGTAGCGATCTTCTCGATCGCGGCGTCGAGCCGGTCGCGGCGGGCCTGCACACTCAGCACGGCGTCATAGCCGGACTCGAACGTCAGCTGCAGCGGCCCGGAGTTGAACGACTGCCGGCCGATCTGCCGCAGCCACGCATCGTGCGCGCCGGTCCAGGCCTGCCCGCCCGAATAGACGATGCCTTGGCGCAGCAACAGTTTCGACAGCCGGTGCCGGGCCCGCATCAGGTCACCACGGCAGTCTTCTCTGGCCCGGACCAGGTCCCGCGCGGTCTCCTGCTCGACCGTGGGCACCGCCACCGCGGTGACCTCGTCCAGGCGCAGCAACCGGGCCAGGTGAATCGCGTCCTTGGCGTCGGTCTTGACCCGATCTCCTGACGGGCGCTGCAACTTGCTCGGCGCCGCGACCACACACCGAATCCCCGCCACGTTCAATGCACGCGACAACCCGAACCCCGTCGGACCCGCCTCATACGTCACCGCAACCGGCCCCGGCAGACCCTGCAACCACGACCGGATCTCACCATGCGACGGACTCAGCCTGGCCTGCACCAGCTCACCGGTCACACCATCGATCGCCGCGGCCGCGACCGACCTGGCGTGCACATCCAGCCCAACACTCGTACGCTCGGAAAACACCGGGGCCTCCCACACATGTCGGATAGGCCGAGCAGGCGGCCCCTGCTCGGTAACCCACGAATCTGTGTGAGTGAGGCCCCGGCCCGCAACCCCGTCACGACGACGGCGTCACGTCATACCGTCTAGCCGGGTCGCGATCGTCCGCGGCGGTGACTTGAGACTCAGGCTGTGTGAAGGCCGAATTCGTTGCTGTTTGGGTCGGCCATTTCGACGCGGTCAGCCCGGTCGGCAAGACGGGTCGCACCGAGTGAGACCAGTCGTTCCGCCTCGCTGGTGGGGTTCGCGGTGACCAGGTCGAAGCGCTGCCGGTTCCTTGCGTTCTTGGGTTGGATCGGCGGTCCGCCCCATGAGTCCCATGAGATCTTGGTGCCGCCGAGCGGCGACTGGACCGCGGTCTGCTCGTTCTTGTCCAACACCAGCGGCCAGCCCAGCGCGTCGCGCCAGAATAGGCCGACGTCTCGTGTTCCGTCACAGGTGACCTCGCCGAGGTAGCCGGTGCCGGCCAGATAGTTGTTGCCCGGCTCGATCACACACAGCTCGTTGCCGCCAGGATCGGCCAGTACGACGAACTTGTCGTCGGGTCCTTGGCCCACGTCAAGGTGGCGGCCGCCCAGGCGCAGCGCTGTCTCGACGGTTCGCTGCTGGTGTTCAAGGCTGGTGCTGGTCAGGTGCAGATGCAGCTGTCGCGGGCCAACCTGCAAGGCGTCGGAGGTGACGAAGCGGAGCCCGACCTGCGTCTTGTCGCCTGGTACCAACGCGCCGCCGGGCTCCGTGAGGACCTCTCGGTCGAGCAGCCCGGCCCAGAAGGCCGCGACCGCGGTTGCGTCGGCCACGTCGAAGACCACTGCTTCCAGTCGTAAAGCCACCTCCGCACCCTAGGACGGGCTCGTGGCCTTGGCGACTGGTTTGCGCAGAGATCGAATAGGCTGCCCCGTCCGGAAGGGGATCGCTCGTCGCGGCAACATCCGGCGCCGGGGGTGGCTCGCGATCCGCGGTGATGTCTTCCCGCGCGACTACCTGGAAGGCCCCGCTCGCCTACGCGGCGCACACGCCGTGGACCGTCATCTCTCGGAGAGTCGCCCGTTCAGGCTCTGAGCGAGGGAGGGCCAAAATCGCTGTGCCCAGTCAAACCAGCTCTCATCCCCGGGCGGCGGGGAGGGCAGAAACGAACCGGAGAGCTCGTCTGCGTCGGGGACCTCGAACTGCTCTCTCCAGGGGTCGAGCTCCGCCTCGGCCATAGGGAATGTCTGCTCGGGCGTGTGTTTCCAGCGGTTCTGAATCCGGCTCCACTGCACCTCGCGTTCCACAGGCAGGTACACGATCTCACAGGACGCTCCCACTGAAGCGGCCATCCAGCGCAGGGCGGAGCGCTCATCACGCGACCACAGACCGAAGTCAAGAACGACGCTGAGCCGCAGGCGCAGGGCGTCGATGGCCAGTGCGACGAGTCGGCCCTCCAGCAGCCACCGCTTGCCGCCGGGCTCCTGGTGACGGTCTTCTTGGCCGAAGAGCGTGAGCGCCCAGTCGTCGGCGGTGAGCTGCAGGGCTCCGCGCTCCGCCGCCAGCTCCCCCGCTCGAAGGGTCTTCCCGGACCCGGGAAGGCCAACCATCAACAACAGTGTGGCTGCCTGCCCCGCCTGCGTGTCTCTCACAGTCGCGTGCATGTGGTCCATGGTGCCTGCCACTCGCCGACGAGCATCCAGGGGTGGGCGAGCACCGCATCGCCCGCCATGGTGACAGCTAGGCTGTCGGCGATTACTCGAACTGGTGTTCTAGTCCGAAGGGATGGGGACGAATCAGTTCGGTTCGGCCGACCCGTCTACGAGCGGCAGAGGACTGGCGATCAGACCCTCGTAGGTGAGCGCCGGTAATGGGCGACTGCGGCGTCTCGATGGGTGCGTGCGGCCTCCCACTCGAGTTCGGTGAACCGTCGGCGCGGTCGGCGGGCAGGTCCCGCGGGTCGTCGCTTCGCCGTAGAGGGCGTGGAACTGTTCTTCGAGGACGAAAGGCGACTGGCTGTCGCGGACGAGGTGGTCGATCACCAGGCCCGCCAGGGTTTCGGACGGTGTCTCGCACACCGTCGCGGTGGCCACCGCCTCACCCGGTGATGTGGGGACGGCGAGCCGGCCCTCGATCGCTGTCGTGTGTTCGGTCTCCGACCGGCGCACGACAGTGATCTGCGGGACCTTACTCGAGCGGGCCAGGCCGAGTTGGACGCCGTACAACAGCCCGAGTTGCGAATGATGCCGGAAGAGAGCGGTCAAGGCGGCGACTGCGCGTGGCATCGAGTCGGTCACCGGCGGGAAGGCGCCAACCGATGTAGGTACGCTGCGGAAAGGGCTGCCTGCTGTTGTCCCTCGGGTGCTTGTCGCGCTCGAGACGCGCCAGTTGAGCGGGAGACGGGCGAAGGAACGTGAGGGGTCGGCAGGCGACAGTACCTCGGGCTCACTGATCGGAACCGTCCAGGAAGCGCCGCGCCTCGGCCAGCCCACCGTCCCAGTCGGCGCGCACCTGCGCCATCAACGCCGGAACGACGTAGTCGAGTGACCGGCGACCCTCGCGACGGTTGAACAAATGCAGCCCGGCCGTTCCGAGAACCACTGCGAGGACGCCGCTCAGCTCCTGGTCCGGGTCCGCACCTCCCAAGTAGAGGGTGCGTGCTTCAGCCTCTGAGATCCGGAGACGACCGACGAACAACAGCACCACTTGCCGACGGTTGCCGCCGACGAGGAGTGCCTCGAGGCGCGGCGCCATCGACCAGTGCTCGTTGAGTCCGGGGAACTCCTCGTCCAGCTCCCTGCGCATGACGCCCTGGACGTCGAGCACTCCGTCCACCACGTCGGCCGGCGTTGCGCCGCCACCGATGAACTTCACCTTGCCCGCGCTCGACGAGGTCGTCCCGACATCAGCGAGGAGCGCACGTCCGTCGCTGGTGATGGGCAGCACGTTGACCGCAACCGGGCAGCAGGTGTCGGCCGCCGGGAGATCCTGTTCGCGGTTGGCCAGGTAGTGGGCGAAGGTGGTGCAGCCTAGGTCGCCGACCCAGCGTCCCTCAGTGGAACGCAATCCCGACAGGGACAGCAGTTCACCGTTGTGAAAGGTGGGATTGTCCCTGGCCTTCTCGGTCCAGGTACGGTCGACGATCTCGCGACCCTCGGCGCTCAGGGAGATCTCCCCCCTGACGATCAGATCGAGATCGTGGTCGATGGTGAACACTCTGGCGGTGGACGTGCTTGTCATGCACAGGTACCAATCGATGTCGTAGCGGTAGTGCTGCCGAAGCGCTGAGACCGCTGAAAAGCTCCGCGTGGTCGTCAGCCACAGCCGACCAGCAGTACCTCGCCTCGACATCGGAGCGGTTAGTAGCGAGTTTGTCCATACATGTGTAGGGCGCGGGCGACTTCGTGCCGCTTGGCGCGCAGCGGCCCAATGGGGAAGATCGCGACTGCTCCTAGTGTGGGCAGATAGAACGCGCCCAGACCTGCCTCGCCGGACTTGGGGAACAGGTGAGCCTGCTTGCTCCAGGCAACGACCGCGAGATTGCCGTTCGCCCGATGACGTCCACGCGCTCGACGTATTCCCACGACATCCAGGCGGCGTGTCTCGGACTGGCGAACGTGGACCCGGCACGTCCGCTGGGTCGGCGGCACCGTCTCGGCCGGGGACCGCCCAGGTGGCGGTGCCCGGTTCGTCGTCCGTGTCCCGCTGGTGCGCCCTACCTGACGTCCACCACCCGCAGCCAGCGGAAGGCCGAGCCGACGGACTGATACGGCGAGATGAACGCGACCCGCACGTCCACGTCGGATCGCGCGAACCAGTTCGTGTAGTAGTACCCGGTGCCGGTCGTCGTCGCTGTGGCGACCGTGCTGTACGGGACCGAGGTCTGGCCGTGCGGCCGGATCTGCACGACGACCTGCTGACCGGCGAACGGGCCGGTGGCACCCGTCGTGTACATCGCCGTCAGGTGGCCGTACGTCGACATCTTCGTACCCGGCCGGATGACCGTCGCGTTGGTCGCGCCGGCGGACCCGGTGATGGTCGCCGGCCGGGCGGTGACCGTGACCGGGCTGACCTCACGATCGATCGGCAGGTTGTCCGGGCCGGTTCCGGCGAGCTCGACCCGCAGCCGGTAGGTGCCGGCGGTATCTGGCTTCCACCAGCGCGTGAAAGTGCCATCGGCGGCCGGGCTGCCGAAGGACTGCGTCCAGGTCCACGACGCGCCGTCCCACCGCTGCAGGTTGGTGAACACCGTCGTCGGGAAGGCCTTGGCGCTGACGCGCCACCACACCCCGATGTAGCCGCGTGTCGAAGCGATCAGCGGCGAAAGGCTCGCGAGCACCCGCGCGGTCACGGTGCCCGACCCGGCCGGGCCGTAGCCGGCGCTCAGGACCACCGCGACCCTGAACAGGACGGGTGCGGAGATCGGCAGCTGGAACCGGTAGCGCCCGGTCGTGTCCGTCCTGCCCGATCCGAGCAAGTGCAGCTCGGCGCTCTGCGCCCCGCCGCCGTACAGCTGCACCGTGCGGCCGGAGCTGACCGCGAGGCTGCCGGTGGATGTGTAGTTCCGTACCACTCCGGTGACCGTGGTCTTGGTCGGGCTGGTCACCCGCGCCGGCTGCTCGATCGTCGCGGTGGTGCCGCGACGGATCCGGAACGGCACCGACACAGCCATCGACTCGGCCCCGTGCGTCACCTTGGTCACGACCCAGTCCCCGGCACCGTTCACGAGCGGGATCGGCAGGGTCGCGGTGATCGCGATCGCCGGTGGCATGCCGGTGCCGTCGCGACCGTCGAAGGCGATCTCGCGGCGCAGTGACCCATCGGTCTTCTGCACGGTGGCCGTCACCCCCGAGCAGTAGTCAGGTGGATACCAGTCCCCGGAGTAGGCGATGAACATCGTCGCCTGTCCGTCGCCGGCCAGCAGGTCGGGCACCACGCCCTCGGTGTGAATGTCACCGAGGACCGGCGGGTGCAGGCATTCGTCGACGGCGTGGGCAGGGGTGCTGCCTACGCCCAGAGTGGCCAGCGCCAGGAACAAGACTTGCGCGAGCGTGACAGTGCGCAACCGGGACATCGCAACCCCTCCCAAGGTGGTCCTACCAACCTCGATGCACGCTCCGGCCAGAAAGTTGTCAGCCCTGCCGCTGGGGATGCGTCTGGGGATGAACTCTGGGCTGGTAGCGGCAACCAGAGTAATCTCCGAGCGCAGCAAAGTTGCCCAACGATGGCTCAGTTAATCGCAGTTTAGGCGGTCCAACGGCTTCCTAAACCATGTGCCGCAGGTTCGAATCCTGCCGGGGGCACCCACCAAACGTGCAGGTCAGGGGACGAATTGCCTGCAGTCTGCCGCGACGGCGACTCAGTCAGTCAGCGCGCTCAGGACCGGTGGCGGCGGTTGCGACAAGGATCATCTGGTTGTCGGTCGTGTACACCATCGGGCTCCAGCCGCGGGAGCGCAGGTCGGACTCGAGCTCGTCGACGCTCCAGTACCGTTTCAGCACGGTGAATTGGCGCCCGTCGGCCAGCTGGCGCTGCTCCGGTCGCCCGCCTGACGGTTGGGGCGACGGCGAAGTGCTGTCGATGACGAAGGCTCGGCCGCCAGGTTTCAGCGCTGTCCGGACCCCGGACCAGAACTCTGCCAGTCGATCGTCGGGGACGTGCGACAGCCAGTAGGTGAACATCACCACGTCATACGCCGCCGACGGGGGTTGCCAGTCGAACAGATCGGCCACGACGTATTCGATGTTGAGTGGTGCCCCGGCGAGTCGTTCGCGGTTGTGCTCGATGACCTCCGGTGAGGCGTCGACGGCGGTGACGTGTTGGGCGTGTCCGACCAGATGCCGGGTCCACAGCCCGGTGCCGCAGGCCAGCTCGAGCACCCGTCCTGTCGGAGCGAAATCCCGCAACGCTGTCTCCGCCTGGGCGACGTCGTGGAACCACTGCCGCTCTAGCTCTGGTGGCAATGCGTACTGCCCTCGACGGACCCACCACTCGTCGTACTCTCCGGCGCGCTCCCGGTAGTACTCGATCTGCTCGGCGATGGCTTCGTCCACCCGCGCAACAATAGAGCCCAAGTCGTGCCGCAGCCACGTCGAGCATCTGCCCGCCTGGGCCGGTGCCGGCCCGAACGCCGCAGTGCGTGGCTGGCACGGGCGGCTATGTCGGTCTGGTTTTCAGCTGAGTCATCAGCTCGCGGTTGGCCGCCCGGCCGGCGGCGAGCTCCTGGTGCGTTCCTCGAGATGCCGTTTGGTCGGCCCGTGGGACTCGAACCCACAACCCGCAGTTCAAAAGGGGCAACGATGCCTTAGCAACCAGTCTCTCCAGGCGTCAGAAGTCCGTGTTCGAAGGGACTCTGACCCCTCCAGTCGACCTCTTTCGACTTCATTTCGCACCACGTTTGATCCCGGCCGCGAGACCTAGGTGTTCACCGCGTGGCGACGTCGGTAGATCCACATTCCGGTGAGCGCTACGCCCGCTCCGCCGAGTGCAGAGGCGCCGGCTTGCATAGTCTGGGCTCGGTTGTCGTCTGACGGACCCGGGGCGAGCGCCGCCTCCTCGCGGGGCTCCGTCCAGAGGGCCTCGTCGCACACAGGGTGGTAGGCCCAGTGGCAATCCGGCCAGTCGTAGGGTGCAGCCGGGGCCGGCAACGTGCCGTTTTCAGCAGGGTGCGTTGCTGCTGCGTTGGTCGCTCCGAGCGCGGCAGCGCTCAGTGCGAGTGCGGAAACCGCGATGGCTGTGCGTGCGTGGTCCATGACGAGGCTCCTGGTCGAATTCCGGTTCGGATCCCGGATGTGTCTCGACGCTAGGTTTGAGGCCTGGCGGGCTGGAATACGCGGTGTCGCGTATGGCTGCCGACGCGGCGACGGCGTAGCGTCGCAGGCGGGGAGGCACCCATGGCCGACAGCATCAGCGGGCGGGACCTGGACGCGCTGCGCGGTCTGCTCGCCCTGGAGCCGGACGATCCCGGGCCAGGGCTGCCGTGGGAGCTCATGGACTGCGCGCGCGACCTGTTCCGCTGCGACTACGTGGAGTTCAGCCGGAGCCGGCCGGCACTGGGACTGTTCATCGTCGAGCAGGACTTGCACGAGACGCGGGACGTTCTGGGTCCAGACCACCAGGACGCGCAGTTCTGGGAGCTTTACAGATCGGACGACGCCGCCAACTACCCCGATCGCACCGGCGACATCGCCCACGTGACCAAGCTGAGCGACTTTGTCTCCGACCGGGAGCTGCGAGCCAGCCCGCTGTACATCGAGTACTGCGGTGCGGAGATGTTCCGGGCGCTCTCGGTCTCGTTGCCGGACGAACCTGGACATGCTGCGCGGCTGATGCTGTGGCGCGGCCCGGGCAGTGACTTCGACGAACGCGATCGGCTGTTGCTTACCCTGCTGCGGCCGCACCTGGTCGCCGCGTTCCGAAACGCCGAACGCCGGCGCCGGGCACCCGCGGCTCTGACCCCACGACAGCTCGAGCTTCTGCAATATGTTGCCCAGGGCTACACCAACACGCAGATCGCTCGGCGGATGCGGCTGTCAGAGGGAACGGTACGCACGCACCTGAACCACATCTACGAGCGTCTCGGTGTCACCAGCCGGACGGCGGCCGTGACGAGCATGAGTACCGCCGGATTGGAATAGCCGCTCGATCGGGCAGGCGACGCTTGGTCTCGGACTCGCCGACGACGATGATCGCGTGCACCCGCTGTTTGTCGACTTGTCCCTCAGGCATCGCAGCGGTCGGACCGACCTGTCTGCAGGACAGCTGCCGGCAACCTATTGCGGCGGGCCAGGTGTGGCGGTCAGCCTACTTCTCTTCGTCTGCTTGCTGACGAACTTGCTAACGCGACCTGTCGACGGCTGTAGACGCCGCACTGCGTTTCGAGCCCCTCCAACGCTCAGCGCCCGATCGACCGGGGTCCCGGTGGACTGTGGCCGGCGGCGGGTCTGCAACTTGAATCTCGCGAACCGCCGGCGAACGGAAGCGGACAGGACTCGAGTGGATCAAGGCGCGCGCTCGGCGCGCGGCGCGGGCGTACGTATGCGACTCGGCCCGTTCACTGCCCGCGCCCGCTCTCGGTGTCTCTTCTGCAACAACAGCCGCCTCCGGCGGGGCCTCACGACTCCGGGATGACACAAAGTTGCGGCCAAAGACTGCCGAGTTGGCTGAACCCGAGCGGTCCTGCAGCCTCATCGTTCGACGGCTCTCGTGTTGTATCGGCGAGCCACTTCGTGATCCGCCGGCCAAGGCAGCGATTCAAGGACTGGCTTGTACGGCGAAGTTCGCGGCCATGGCATCCCACGTGGCTCCGCTCTGCGAGGTCAGCGTCAACCTCGTACATGCTCGCTCGCTGCGCGCGCTCCACGTCGACCCATCCACACATTGCCGCGGCACCGATCGAGGGGGCACGCTGCCATGCTCAACCTGGTCGTCTCACGACACAAGATCGTGCCCCTGATGTGCCCCCGAAGCGCCCTGAACAGTCAACGACGGCCGCTGACCACTGAGCACGATCAGCGCTCACGGTCGGCGGCCTTCGCGGGGATGGCGCTCAATGGAACGAACTCGTCATGAGCGGCTGGCACATTCGACGACATGCTCGACAGTCTGCTGGGCGTTGGGGGAGAGCACGGGGTGGACTTGTGCTCGTCAGTGGCAGCTGCCCCAGGTGCGGTTCGATGTGGTTCCTGTAGTTGGACTCGTAGCCACGGCTTTGAGGCCGGGGACGCTGCGGCCCTAGCGCCGATCGTCAGGCGCGGCGGCTCGGCTGGCCGCCGAGGGCGTCGCGGATTCGGTTCCAGCGTTTGTTGTAGGTAGGGCCGAAGCGCTTGCCGGCTCGTTCGGTCTTGCGTTCGCCGTACCGGCGTACGGCCCAGGTCGAGTCGGGTTTGGCCAGTCGGAGCGCTCCGACAAAAGCCACCACCGGTATGACGATGCCGATCAGGCCGGTGGCCAGTTTGCCTTTGAGGAAGCACAGGATCGCCATCACGAGGTGGAAGCCGACGCTCGCGAAGTAGGCCCACCGCGCGAGCCCACCGCCGGCCCGTTCGGGCTCGGCTCCGATCGGGCTCGTCTGCATCAGGAGTACCACTCCCAGCGCCCCGCCCAGCAGGATCGCGTCGATGGACTTGCGTCCCTCCGGTCCCCAGTAGACGTCGTCGAGATGGAGCCACAGCGCGAACTCGTCGAGCGTCAGCGCTGCCCCCGCCCCGAACATCACTGCAAGCACCTCGGCCCAGGGAGACGCCGGGGCGTAGCGAAACTGCAGAAGCCCGGAGAGCAACACCAGCAGGATTCCCCAGACCTGGTGGTGGACGTGGACGCCACCGATGTGGACGTCGGACAGGCCACCATCATCGGGCTGCGCGGAAGCCTGCTTGGCGCGGATGCGACGAGTGATGGCCCGGGCGACGGTGAACGTGAGGAGGAAGGCGAACAGCGCCCAGGCAGCCTGCGCCCGGCCAGTGTCGACGAGGTCCTGATACCAGTGCACCTACATCACCCGTCATACATCGCTGGAGCCGGTCAACAGCAGCACGACACCGAGCACCGCCGCGACGATCAGCACCACGCACGCCACGGCCTCGGCCCGGTTGAACGCACGCAGGCCTTCCTCGCGGCGGGCCAGGAGATACAACAGGGTCCCCGGCGCGTACACGATCGAGGCGAGCAGGAGGTACTTCGGGCCTGCGGCGTACAGCATGAAGATCGAGTAGAGGACCGCGACGGCTGCGATCGCCCGTTGTTTGCGCCGCTCCGGTTCGTCGGCCGCTGTGTAGGTCTCCCTGGTGATGGTCAGCTTGAGCGCGTACGCCGCCGCCAGCAGGTAGGGCACCAACGACAGCGCGGTATCGAGCTTCAGCATGAAGTCCAGCGCGTCGTTGACGAACAGGACCAGAACGAGCACCAACTGAACAGCGAGGGTCGTGGTGAGCAGGGCGGCGATCGGGGTCGCGTGCACGTTGTCACGGGTCAGGAACTTCGGCATCACCCCACCGCGCGCCGGCATGTAAAGAACCTCCGCGTTGATCAACGTCCACGCCAGATACGCGCCTTGGACGGAGATGATCACGCCGATGCTGATGAACGTCGATCCCCACGATCCGACCACGGATTCGAGTACGCCGCCCATCGACGGCTGCTTGGCCTTCGCCAGGTCGGCTTGCGGCAGTACGCCGTACGAGAGCAGCGTCACCGACGCGAACACGGCCAGCACACTGAGAAACCCCAGCACCGTCGCTCGCCCGACGTCCTCACGACGACGGGCGAAGCGCGAGTAGACGCTCGCCCCCTCGATCCCGAGGAACACGAACGTGGTGACCAGCATCGTCTGTTTGACCTGGTCGAACACCGCGCCGACCGACCGCTCGTCACCGCCCCAGAAGTTGTCCGCGAACGTCCCCGCTTCGAAGGCCACGGCCACGATCACGATGAAGGTGAGGATCGGCACGAGCTTGGCGATCGTGACGATCCGGTTGACGACGGTCGCCTGCCGTACGCCGCGCGCGATCAGGAAGTGGAACAACCACACGAGCGCCGACGCCAGTACGACGGCGAGGAAGGTGTTTCCTTGCCCCAGGCCCGGAAAGAAGGTGCCGAGCGTGGTCATCGTGAAGACCATGAAGAAGACGTTGCCCGCCACGTTGCTGGCCCAGTAGCCGAAGGCCGCATTGAACCCGGCATACGCGCCGAACCCGGTCTTCGCGTAGATGTACACACCGCTGTCCAGGTCCGGCCGGCGTACGGCGAGCGACTGAAAGACGAGGCCCAGCATGAGCATGCCCGTGCCGGCGATGATCCACGCGATGACGGCACCCAGTACGCCGGTCGCCTCGCCGAACTCGCCGGGGAGCGTGAAGACTCCACCACCGACCATCGAACCGACGACCATGCCGGTCAGGGTGAGGACCGAGACCTTCTGGACAGCGGTTGCGTGGCGGGTGGTCACAACGGCCTCACGCCCTACCCGCTCGGCCGGACGAGCGGGAACAGGATGGTGTCGCGGATCGAGAGCCCGGTCAGGTTCATGACGAGGCGGTCGATCCCCATCCCCATCCCACCGGTCGGCGGCATGCCGTACTCCAGCGCCTCGAGGAAGTCCTCGTCGACCTGCATGGCTTCCGGATCGCCGGCAGCGGCCAGCAAGGACTGGGCCACGAGTCGCGCGCGCTGGTCCACCGGATCGACCAGCTCGGAGTACGCCGTACCCTGTTCAGCCGCGAAGATCACCAGATCCCACTTCTCCGCCAGCCGTGGGTCCGACCGGTGCGGCCGCGTCAGTGGCGCGTTCTCCTTCGGGAAGTCCTTGTAGAACACAGGTGTCGTCGTGGTGCGTTCACACAGCTCTTCGTAGATCTCTTCGAGCAGGGGTCCCCAGGTGGTGTCGCCGGCGTACTCCAGTCCGAGTTTGTCCGCGTGTCCGCGCAGCGCCTCGATCGGTGTGTCCGCGGTGACTTCCTCGCCGAGTGCCTCCGACACCGCCTCGCAGATGCTCTTGACCGGCCAGTCCCCGGACAGGTCGTACTCGACCGTCTTCCCGTTCGCATCGGTACGGCGTGCGAGCGGCGAGCCGTACACGGCGGTGGCAGCCTCCTGGATGATCTCCTGGGTCAGGATCCGCATCGTGTTGTAGTCGCCGTACGTCTCGTAGACCTCCAGCGATGTGAACTCCGGATTGTGCTTGAAATCCACGCCCTCGTTGCGGAACTGCCGGCCCACCTCGAAGACCTTCTCCATTCCGCCGACCAGCAGTCGTTTCAGGTGCAATTCCGTGGCGATCCGCAAATACAGATCGAGGTCGTAGGCATTGATGTGGGTCTCGAACGGACGGGCGTTCGCGCCGCCGTGGATCGACTGCAGGACGGGAGTCTCCACCTCGGTGAATCCGCGCGCATGCAGGGATTCACGCACACTCCGTACGACGGTCGCCCGCGTGTACGCGATGTCGCGAGCGGCCGGACGAACGATCAGGTCGACATAGCGAGCCCGGATCCGTGCCTCCGGATCGACCATTCCCTTGAACTTGTCCGGAAGCGGGCGGACCGCCTTGCACGTCAGTTGAAGGGACTCGGCGCGCACCGAGAGCTCGCCGCGCAAGGTCGTGATCACTTCGCCGGTGACGCCGATATGGTCTCCGAGGTCGATCTCGTGACGCCAGAAGTCGAAGGTCTCCTGGCCGACGGCGGCGAGGTCGACCATGAGTTGCAGGTCGCCGCTTCCGTCGCGCAGCTTGGCGAAACCCAACCGTCCGTGGTCGCGTTTGAGCATGACTCGGCCCGCCACCGATACCCGGGTACCCGTCGACGTTCCCGGCGGAAGCACTCCGGCCTCGGCCTTGACCTCAGCCATCGTGTGCGTCCGCGGGTACGTCACCGGATAGGGATCGACGCCACTGGCCCGGATCCGCTCGAGCTTCTCCCGCCGTACCCGCACCTGTTCGGGCAGCTTCTGCAAAGACATCGCCTCGGCCAGCGGATCCGGCGGGGCGGGGATCAGGGCGGCGACCGCGGCGGCGTGGTCGGCGTCGGCGGTGTCCAGAGTGGTCTCGCCGTTCTGCGCGGACTTGCCCCGCAGCATCGAGAGGCTAGGACGAGTGAGGAACCCTTCCGCACTGCCCGCGGCCGTTCCCACCCGTGGCAGGTCCGACGTGTACTCGAAGCACATGAATCGTGGCTGCCAGACCGGGAGGTACTTGGCGTTGGAGCGGTACAGCGATTCCAGTTGCCAGTTGCGGCTCGCCAGCAGGAGCGCATGACGCCACAGCCGGGCAACCGGGCCGGCTCCGAGCTCCTCGCCTCGCTCGAACGCCTCCCGGAACATCGCGAAGTTGAGCGACAGCCGGCCGATGCCGAGCGCGGCGCCCTGCTCGGCGAGGCCTGTGACCATCAGTTCCACCAGGCCGTTGTCGGCGGACGGGTCGCGACGCATCAAGTCGAGCGAGAGCCCTGTCCGGCCCCACGGAACGAAGCTGAGGAATCCGCGCAGGTTCCCGTCCGCGTCATCCGCACGCACCAGAACGCAGTCACCGTCGAGTGAGTCCTCCAGACGGCCGAGCGCCATCGAGAACCCCCGCTCGTCCCCGCCGTCGCCGCGCCACGAGCCGGCCGCGACGCTGAGGGCCGCGAACTCGTCGGCGCTCAGAGCCGAATGACGCATGACCCTCGTGGTGTAGCCGCGACGCTGCAAACGGGACACCGACTGCCGAACCGCCTTCATACCCGGCCCGTTCAGCGAGAACGTCCGCAGGTCGAGGACCGCCTCGTCGCCGATCTCGTACGCCGTCAGCCCGGCCTCTGCGAACGCGGCCGCACCCTCCTCGCCCGCGCCCATCACCGCCAGCGACAAGCCGTTCGACCTCGCGTCCTCGCGCCACCGCGCGATGGCCGCCGGCCAGTGCTCGGGGTCGCCCACCGGGTTCCCGCTGCCCAGGCTGACAGATCCGATCGCGCGATACGACACACCCGCCCGGGCCGAGGCCGGACTGCCGGTGTCCCAGATGACCGACTTGTCCCGGCGAGTCGCGAAGTACCCCAGGGAGTCGGTGTCGCCGAAGTCCCGCAGCAGCGTCCGGATCCTGGCCTCGTCGGCGACGTCCAGCGTCCGGGTCTGCTTGGGCGCCCGGAACAACAATTGCACAGAGATCAGTACGACGGATGCGCCCGAGATCCCGATCACCGCGTGCACCCAGAACGGTGAGGTCACCACTTCGTCGGGAGCCGCCCAGCCGACATCGGTCAGCATCTCGACGAACACGTACTGCGCCGCGGTCGCGAAGCTGCTCGCGTCGCCGAACCGGTGGACCAAGGCGGCGCCGCCGAACAGCACGACCGCGCCGCCGACCAGAAACGAGACGATCGCCAGCAGCAGGCTGCCCGGCACCCGTCTGGCCGCGAATTGGGGCCGGGCGCGCCACGCGATGACGAGCACTCCGGCGATCAGAACGAAGCCGGCGATCTGGATCAGCGAGCCGCCGTCGAGCAGAGAGGCGATCCTCGCGAGCTCCGGGAGGATCAGCCACCACAGCACCAGGAGCCACCACGCGGCGCGCAGCCTGCGTCGCAGTGCGACACCCATCGCTGTGAGTAATGCGGCATAAACGAGGCTCGGCACAATGGGAATTGTGAGCATCGAAACGATGTCTTCTTCCCGCGCGAAATAATTCCGCCACGGCGGTATCAGCGCCACAATTGCGGCCAGCGCGGCGAATACGAACATCGCGGCGGCGAAACGGTCCGGCCAGCGATCGTCGAGCGGTTTGAGAACACCAACCGAGCGAGTCCGGGCACGCGATTCTGCTGGCAGCGCAGCAGTATCCACCGTTGTGCTCATCGCCCACCCCTGTGCAACGCAGCAATGCAACAGTGCGCATCGCTTCCCCGGTCACGACGGTACACGAGACCGTTGGTGACGTATACCTACCCGAACGACCCCGCCCGAGCACGTTTGGTGACGGTGCTTTTAGTCGAACGTATTGACCTGCGGAATTCCGGCGTAGCCTCGGCACATGATCGCCGGCCTGCTCGGAGCCTTTGCAGCAGCCGTTTGCTACGGCGTGGCATCGGTCCTGCAGGCAGTCGCCGCACGCCGTGCCGAGACCGTGGAGGGCCTCGATCCGCGGCTGGCGATCCGGCTGTTCCGCTCCTGGCCGTACCTGCTGGGAACCGGGCTCGACGCCTTCGCGTTCCTGCTGTCGATCGCGGCGCTCAGATCGCTGCCACTGTTCGTTGTGCAGTCGATCGTGGCGAGTTTCCTGGCGGTCACCGCGGTTCTCGGCGCGATCTTCCTGCACATGCCGCTGAATCGCTCCGACTGGATCGCCCTGCTGGTTGTCCTCACCGGACTGGTGCTGGTCGGCCTGTCCGCGGCGGAGGACCGTGCGGTCTCGGTCAGCGAGGCGGAACGTTGGGGCGTGCTGGTGGCGGCCGTCGTACTCGGGGTTCTGGCGGTGCCACTGGCCCAGATCAAGGGCCCCCCGGGTGCCGCCGCCCTCGGCGCGCTGGCCGGCCTTGCCTTCGGGGCGGTTGCGGTGGCCGCCCGGGTGCTGCCCGGCTCGCTCCATCTCGACACGTTCTTCAGCGATCTCGGCACGCTGTTCACCGATCCGTCGATCTATGCGCTGCTCCTGGCGGGCGGGGTCGCGCTCCTCACGTATTCGACGGCCTTGCAACGCGGCAGCGTGACGCAAGCGACGGCGCCGCTGGTCGTCGGTGAGACGGTCGCACCCGCCCTGGTCGGCCTGATCATGCTGGGCGACATGCCCAGGCCGGGCTGGGGGTGGGTCGCGACACTGGGATTCGTCCTCGCCGTGGGCGGCGCAATCAGCCTGTCGAGGAACGGTGACCTCGCCCAGCACGAGCCCCGGAGGCTAGCCGGTGAGGGCGCGGACGCCTAGGTGCCCGGCGATCGAGTCGTAGCGCTCGGCGTAGAGGGTGGCGCAGCGGGAGGACGCGCAGCCGGATCCGGCGAAGGTGATGCCGCGGATGGTGGCGGTGGTGCGGCCGGGCGCGGTGTAGACCGGGCCGCCGGAGTCGCCGCCGATGATCGCGATCTGGCCGCCTCGGGTGGCGCGGATGACGTACGTCGTGCAGCCGTCGGTGTCGCAGTACTTCGCCGACTTCGAGATGACTCTGAGGCCGCACAGCGACGTACTGAAGCTGCCGGACTGGCAGACGGCCGTGCCGACACCGGGGTCGGCGCCGCCGGTGACAGTTCGGGTGTCGACCGGGTCGCCGGGGCCGTCGGTCCAGATCTTCGGGCCGTACGTGCTGCCGGTCAGCAAGGACTGGTCGTAGTCGGGGTAGTTCGTCCGCACGGACGTGGTGCCGTAGTAGTTGCTGCCCGACTTCCAGACCGTGCCGACGCCGCCGCAGTGGCCGGCGGTGACCGAGCCGCGTTGCCCGTTGGAGCGTCGTACGACGGAGAAACCGGCCGAGCAGTTCTTGAGGGCCGACGTGATCCGGGCACCGCCCCAGTGGCCGCCGTTCGGCGTGTCACTCAGCCGGGTCGTTCGCTCCAGCGAGCTGGCGACTGCCTGTACGCCGTTCAGTCTGCGCAAGCCGTCGAGTGATGCGGGGGAGGTGCTTGCCTCGTCGTACTCCACGACGATGTCCTCGGTGACCGGGTCCAGGTCGGCGGCGAACGTCGTACGGCTCGCATCGGAGGACCAGGAGCGGGCGCCGACCGCGTTCCAGGCGTCGGAGATCGCGCGGACCGAGCGGCAGCTGCGCTCGAGGCCGACCATCTCCTGGCCGGCCGTCGGGACGCTGCGGGCGATCGCGGCCTGGTACTTCTTCGAGTCCAGCACCGAACTGTCGACCACGACCTGGTAGCCGGTCGTGGCGGAGCCGACCACGCCGATGACGCCGGCGCTCAGTCCGTACGGCAGCCCTGACGTCGGCCGGCCGGTGGCGTCCAGAGGCTCCAGGGACTGCACGGCGACCGAGATGCCGTCACCGAGCGCCTCGCCGAGCGGGCGGGCATCGGTCGACGACGTCGGCTGCGCCAAGCGCTTGGACTGGACCGAACTCGCGCTCGGCTGAGCGTGCGAGCATGCTGCCGCTTCGGTCACCGCATCAGGCGTGGCTGTCGCGGTGAGACCGACTGCGAGGAGTGAAACGGAGGCAAGCGCGAGCAGCGGGACGGTTGCTGTGAGTCGCACAGAGCTCCCCAATCGGTGGACGGCTCCGTAAATCGTCCAGCCCGTGACTCCGTTCAGTCAATAGTTGATCACCGTCCGCAAGCAAATTCGACTACCGTGCGCGAGCGTAACTCGCAAGTTGACGCCCGTCGGTGGCGAAGAACCGGAGCGTGTCGGCGTCCAGGGCGACCCGCTTGGCCGTCTTCAGTACGCCGGTGTGCGGCACGTTCTCGCAGCCGACCATGCGCTGCGGACCAACCGTGGCGGTGAACTCGCCGCGTTGACCGATCGTGTACGTCCCCTGGAGGCCGTTGCAGCCGTCGGACCCGTTCCAGGTCCCGTCCGGCAGCAGCACGAGCACCGGATCCTCGGGTCGCGCCGCCTTCAGCGTCTTCAGTCCGTCCATCTCAACCGCTCGCCAGGTCCCGGCCACGGTCTGGGGCGAGAGCTGGACTTTCGCGGCCGGCGTCGCCGAGGCGGTGCCGGCCGCGACCGGCGACTGCGAAGGCGCGTCCCGGCCGGCCAGGTTGAACCCCACGACAGCTATCGCGGCCACCGCGACGGCGGCGGCTCCGGAGGCGATCCAGGTACGGCGCTGGGCCTGCCGGGCGCCGGTGGTGGCCCGCTCGGTCAGGTCGGTGACCGGCGGCACCGAGGCCGCGGCACGGTCGAGGGTTGCCCGCAGGTCATCCTCGAGATCGGTGTTGCTCACGACAACCTCTCATCAACACGGTGGGACTGCCTGGTCCGTCGCAGCGTGGCCAGCGCTCGGCTGGCGGTCGCGCGGACGGAGGACGGTTTGATGCCGAGCAGGTCGGCGATCGTGTGGTCGTCCAGGTCCTGGTAGTAGCGCAGGACCAGCACGACCCTCTCCCGGGCCGACAACGTGGCCAGCGAGCGCCAGAGGTCGTCGGAGTTCACGATGCCGGTGGCGGGGTCGGGCACTGTGCGCTCTGCGTCGATCTCGGCCGTCGGCGCCTCGGTGAACGAGCGCCGCCGCGTCATCGACAGGTACGCGTTGATCAGGATCCGCCGGACGTAGTTGTGCGGATCGTCCGCCGTCCGCACCTTGCGCCAGGCCCGGAACGCCTGCATCAGCGCGATCTGCGCCAGATCCTCCGCTCGCTGGTAGTCGCCGGAAACCGTGAAACCGAGCCGCACCAGTTCCTGTCCGCGGGCGGACACGTACTCCTCGAACTCCACTCGCCGCTCCCTGGCCGGGCGTACAACACCTCACACCTATTAGACGCATCGAGTGGCTCAGGGTGCTGCAACCATTCACACACAGTTGGATCTCACCGCGACTGCTGGACTAGACCGCCTAGCCCAGCAGGAACTTGCGGGCCTCATCCTGCCCGCGCGCATCGCGCTGCACACCGTGCCCACTACCCGGTACGACGACCAGCCGTGCCGAGCGTGCATTCGCCTGCTCCCATCGAGCCCACTCCACCGGACAGAACAGGTCGTTGCTGCCTTGGAGGATCAGTGTGCGCGGCAACAACTCCTGCGCCTTCGGGTACGTCGACGTCCGCGCGGCCGGCCAGCGCAGGCAGCCCTGGATCATCTGCTGTTCGCGTACGGTGCGCAGGTCGTACGGATACAGCTGCTTCGGATCCAGACGGCGTAGAGCTGTCTCGAGTGCTTGGCCGCGCGCGGACTGGCCGCGGGCGGACTGGCCGGTCCAGGGGAAGCGCAGGTCCGAGCAGAGCGTGGCCATGTGCAGTCCGGCGGACAACGTGTCGTAGGAGAGACCACTGCTGGTCGCCTGCTGGAGGAACTCCTTCAAGCCGGCATCGTCGCCGTTGCGGGCGGCGTGCAGGATCGCTGGGATGCCCTTCAGCGATGGGTTCACTGTGTTGAGGCTGGAGACGGACAAGCTCTCCATCACGTCGGTGCCACTCACCCCGTGTTGTACCAACCAGGCGAGGTCGGCGACGGGATCCGTCGTACAAGCAGGGTCTTGGCGGCATGCGGCCTTCAGGACCCTACCGGTTGTCGCCGTCAGGTCGACGGCGAGCGGGTCGAAGCCTTTGTGCGGGACGATCGAGTCCAGCACGAGCGACTGCACGCGGTCCGGGTACTTCAGTCCGTATTGCGCCGCCGTGAAGCTCCCGTACGACGTACCGTCCAGCGTCAGGCGGTCGGCGTCGAGGTGCTGCCGGAGCAGCTCGATGTCCTCGACGGTGTCCGGCGTGCCGTAGTACCCGAGCGCAGGTCCGATCCGCTGCGCGCACTCGTCCACAGCCTCGGCGGGTGGTGTCAGGAAGTCCGAGCCGCCCACAGCTCTTTGCAGAGAAGGGCAATTGATGCCAGGCGTGCCCGTGCCGCGCTGGTCGAACATGACCAGCCTGTACTCGCGTAACACCTCGGCAGCGAGGTACGCACGGACGCGAGCCAGGAGTGGGACACCCGGTTGGCCGGGGCCGCCGGTGAGCATCAGGAGCACGCCACGCGGCGCGTCTACATTGTCCGCGGCCGCCACGGCCAGGTCGAGCGACGGACCGTCCGGCCGTTGATGGTCCAGCGGTACGCGGAGCGTCGTACAAGTGAAGCCGGAAACCCCTGCGCATGAAGGGGTTTCCGACGAGCAGGCCGTGCACACGAGTAGCAGCGCGCACAGCAGTCGTAGCAGTCGCATGTACCCCTCCCGGAACGAACAGAGTGCAGGTTCGGGAGGGCGCTGACAAGCCGCCGCTGCCTACCTTGCGGGTCGGCCCCAGGGAGGGACCCGCAAGGCAGGCGCGGTTGACCCCGGTCCGGACGGCTTCGGGGTGCACGTCCGGCGCAGGGTCAGCGCAGGCCGAGCGACTTGATCAGCTCGGGTGTCACCTGGCGTGGAGCCGGCAGCACGCCCGGCTTGCCCTGGCCCTCCAAGGAGGTCGCCACCAGGCGGCGGCAGCCGAAGGCCTCCGCGGTGTAGGAGAGGACGCCGCGGTCGTTGTCGGTGAACCGCAGGACGTAGGTCGGGCCGAGTTCCTTCGTGCAGAAGGCCGGCTTCTTGGCAACGGGCTTCGGTGCGTTCACCAGCGCGAACAGGTCGGTCGCCTGCTTGGCTGTGCGTTGGGTGGTGCCGGTCGCATAGGCCTGCCCGGACGCCTGCGCGTCGTACTGGCAGATCGTCACGCTGACCGGCTGGAACACTGACGTCGCCACGCCCTTGCCCCACACGACCTTGTCGGCGGCCGCGCGGACGGCTGCGATCGTGTCAGGGCAGTCGGTGCTGGGTGTGCCGCTGGAGGTGGGCGACGCGGTTGGGCTGCCGGGGGTGGTCGGCGTATCGCTGGGCTGGGCGGCGGGCGGGGACGTGGAGCTCTCGTCACCGCAGGCGGCGGTGATGCCGAGTACAGCCACGACAAGCGTCGCACCGATCAGGCCCCGTGTCCGTAATGCACTCACGACTCGGTCCTTCCGGGTTGGCAAGGTCACCCATGATGGTCGACCGGCGTCACGTCATGCGTGCCGGAACATCACGGCGGCGCGTCGTTCCGGTCACGCCGCCGGATCGTTCGGCAACCGAGGCAGACCTGTAACGTGCACGCGCTGGTCGCCCGTCCCGCGCTGCGATGGAGGCCTGAACCGCCGTCACTACGGATCCCCGGAATTCCAGGGGCGGGGGTGCGCAGGCCCGGTAATCTTAAAGGCATGACGAGCCCGTACGAAGACGACGAGCCGCTGCTGCCGGACCAGACCCGTGATGACGACCCGCGCACCTGGGGCGACAACGACTTCAGCAGCGACGACGACGAGCGCATCCTCCGCGAGGTCCCGCCCCACCACGAATGAACACCGTCCTGCTGATCCACGGCGGCCTGTGGGATGCCATGGACGCGAAAGCCTTCTGGGGTACGACGGGAGTCATCGGCGGACTGGCGTCGCACGGGGTGACCGTGCTGGCGCCGGACCGTTTGAAGCGGCCGAGTGGATGGGACGCCGAGGTCACGGCGCTGGGTGAACATCTCCGGAACCTCCGATTGCCGCCGGGGGACAGCGGACTGACGATCGTTGGAGCATCCAACGGATGTCCGGTCGCGGCCCGGCTCGCGATGGAACATCCGGACCTCGTCGAGCGGCTGCTGCTGGCCTGGCCTGCGACCGGCGGTGATGCGGCCGTGGATGCGCGTACACGTGCGGGGCTGATCGAGTTCGGTTGCCCTCCTGAGGTCGTGGACGGATTGCTGGCCGGTGAGACTCTGCGGGGTGTGACTGACGCCGAGCTCACCGGGCTGACCCGAATCCCGGTGGCGGTGCTTCCGTCGGTGCCGGAGAATCCGTCGCATCAGCGCAAGACGGTCGACGCATTGCTGCGGTTGATCCAGGGGAGTCGTGAGCTGGCCGGTAGCGCGGAGCCACCGCTGCCCACCTTCCCGCCGTACCTGGACCAGCTGGTGCGAACGATCGTGGAGTTCGTGAACTGAGGGGACGGGCGTGGAGCTTCGGGGGTTCACCAGCGGGTACGACGGTCTGGTCGCGAGCTGGGCCGTGGATGCGAACGAAGTGGGATTGCTGTCCGGGCGGGCCGAGTACCCGTTCCCGACGGAGTTGACGGCGAGTTGGCGCAAGGACGACGACCCGGACATCGAGTCGTACTTGCTCTTCGACGGGGAACGACCGGTCGGCTACGGGGAGGTCTGGCTCGACGAGGAGGAGGACGAGGTCGAGCTGGCGCGGATCATCCTGGACCCGGAGGTCCGCGGTCGGGGGATCGGGGCGGAGCTGGTGCGGGCGTTGCTCGGACCGGCCGGTAAGGCCGGGTACTCCGAGGTGTTCCTGCGGGTGCGGCCGGAGAACGCGATCGCGATCGCGACCTACCAACGGTCGGGATTCGTGGACGTGCCGGCGGGCTTGATGGACGAGTGGAACGCGGATCAGCCGGTGGCCTACCGCTGGATGCGCTACGCCGGGGACTGACGAAACCGGGGAGAAGGTAGGCGCCTGGCGAGCTCAGGGGCTGAGGTTTGTGCGCCTACCCGCTCCTGCAGAGATCAGACCGAACGGGAACGCAGCAGGTCGCGGATCTCGGTCAGCAGCTCCTGCTCGGTGGTGAGCGGGTCCGGCTCCGGCTCCTGACCGCGGGCCCGGCGCTCGGCCAGCTTGTTCAGCGGCATCACGATGACGAAGTACACGGCCGCGGCGACGAACAGGAAGTTGAGTCCCGCCTGCAGGATCGCGCCGATCGAGAACTCCGCGTTGTTGATGGTGAACGTCAAGACGCCGCTGATGTCCGGCTTGCCGAAGATGGCGGCGATCAGCGGGTTGATCAGGTTGTTCACGACCGAGCTGACGACCAGGCCGAACGCGGCGCCGATGACGACGGCGACCGCGAGGTCGACGACGTTCCCGCGCATGACGAATTCCTTGAAGCCCTTGAGCATATGGTGCCTCCACGAAGCAGGTGATGTACCCGAGACAAGGTAGGACCGCACAGCCGCGAGGGCGAGGGAGCGCGCCGGGGGGCAGCCACGCTTCGTGCCGGGACCTGTCCGATTGGTGATCAGCCGGTGTCGGGTGTCAGTGCGACCGTGATGCGGGAATTGGTTGTGGCCTGGGCCAGTCTGGTCGCGACGTCCGATGTGGTGGCGACGACGACGAGAGCGCCGGAGGACGTCGTCCGCGGACTCGGCAGCGCGACCACTCGCACCGCTCGAGCGAGCAGATCCGCGGACTCGGCTGTACTGCTCGTCGCGGCGTACAGGTTCAGGCGATCGCCGACGCGGAGGAGTGCGGTGATGTCGGGGTCGTCGATGCGGAACGGGTAGGCCAGCGATCCCGGTGGAACCGAAACAGGACCGAGGAAGCGTGCGTCGGTCAACGGCTCACCGGATCTGACCGGTCCGCTCAGAACGCGCGCGGTCAGATCCGTGCCGGGTTGGAGCGCACCGTCGGGCACGGCGCCGACGGGCAGGTCGAGTGTTCGGAGATCACCGTCGGATGGGACGGCTCCGCCGGTGAGATCGCGCGCAGCGGCCAGCACGGCGATGGTCGGCGGTGGTGGAGGGGACAGGGCGACGAGGCCGAAGTACACAGCGGCCGCGGCAGCCACGCCGGCGAGAAGCCGGCGATGCCACCGAGCGGCACGCAACAGGTCACGAAGGAGTGAAGGGAGTCTCATGCCGGAGAAGGTACGAGTTTCGCCGGCGGCCGCCCTTCAGTTATCCACATGGATGATGTGCTCGTCGGCCGGATGACTCTGTTATCCACCGTCGCCTGGGAACGGGTTGACTTTTGTCTGATCTGTCTTCGGCCGGCGAGCTGCACGCACCGGCCGGACGGAACGTGACCTGATAGGAGCCTGTCGCAGAGGCCCGTCCATGTGCTGTCCGCCCAGCCGGCGGTGCGTGCCGTCCCATGTCGGTTCGCAAACGAGAGGACGGCTGTCTCTACGATGACAGACCCGATCAGCGCTACCCAGTTCGACATCACCGAGGTCGCTGGACCCGGTCAGGTCGTCGGCGGCGTGGATACCCACCTGGACACGCACACCGCGGCGTGTGTCGATCACCTTGGCAGGTTGCTGGCTCATGCCCAGTTCCCGGCCACCGCCGCCGGGGAGAAGCGCTTGCTGGCCTGGCTGGGCGGGTTCGGCGATCTGGCTGCCGTGGGTGTGGAAGGCACCGGCAGCTACGGCGCGTCGCTGGCTCGCAAGCTGACTGCCGAACGTCTGCGGGTCGTGGAGGTGTCGCGGCCGAACCGGCAGACCCGCCACCAGCACGGCAAGTCCGACCCGATCGACGCCGAGGCCGCCGCTCGCGCGGTACTGGCCGGCACCGCGACCGGCACCCCGAAGGCACGCACCGGTGTGGTGGAATCCATCCGCGTCCTGCGGACCGCGCGCTCCGGTGCGGTCAAGGCCAGGACCGCCGCGACCAACACGCTCAAGCACCTGGTCGTCACTGCCCCCGAGCCACTACGCAGCCAACTCGCCGGCCTGCCCACCGACCAACTCGTCGAGCACGCCACGGCGCTGCGCCCGGCCGCCGATCTGGCCGACCCGATCCAGGCCACCAAGACCGCGCTGCGCCGCCTCGCCCGCCGCTGCCAGCACCTCACCGAAGAGATCACCGACGCCGACACCCAACTGCGCGCCCTGACTCGCCAGACCGCACCCGCGCTGCTCGAGCGCTGCGGCGTCGGCCCGGAAACCGCCGGCCAACTCCTGGCCACCGCCGGCGACAACCCCCACCGGCTCCACAGCAACGCAGCCTTCGCCGCGCTCTGCGGCGCCTCACCCGTCCCGGTCGCCTCCGGCCGCACCCATCGCGTCCGCCTCAACCATGGCGGCGACCGCCAGGCCAACTCCGCCCTGCACACCATCGCCTTGGTCCGCATGCGCCACCACCAACCCACCCGCGCCTACGTCGCCCGACGCCGCACCGAAGGCAAAACCACCAAAGAAATCATGCGCTGCCTCAAACGCGCCCTCTGCCGCGAACTCCTCCCCCTCATCCAACAAGCCCTCACCACCCCAAACTTGACACCCGGCGGTCTATAGGAGCATCAGGCAGCAGGTCAGGCAGCACTGGTGTTCGTCGAGGACGAGGACGACGAACCACCAGACGAGCCGTTGGACGACGACGAGCTGCCGGAGGACGAGGAGCCACCTGACGACGAGGAGCTCGACTCCGACGAGGAGGACGAAGACGAAGACGACGAGGAGGCCGCCGAGGACTCGGACTTGGCCGGCACGGTGGTCTTGCCCGACGAGCGGCTGTCGTTGCGGTAGAAGCCGGAACCCTTGAAAACGACACCGACGGCGTTGAAGACCTTCCGCAGCGTGCCCTGGCACGCCGGGCAGACGGTCAGCGCGTCGTCCGTGAAGCTCTGTCGCACCTCGAGCGCCTCACCACAGTCGGTGCACTGGTACTGATACGTCGGCACGTTCGGTTCCCTTCAGGCCGCTGGCACTCCTACTACTCGACTGCTAATAATGCGCCAGCGGCCCGAAGTATTCCAACTCAGGCCTGTCGGCGGACCGTGAAGTTCCAGCAGCCGGCGATCACGTTGCGCACCTGAACGGTGTCCACCGCCGGGTCGTCGAACAGCTGTTTGAGCTCGATCTCGCCGGTCCCCGCCGCGGCCAGCACCCCGTCGAGCATCTGCCCCGAGGCGTCGTACGGGCGCAGTACCGACCGCCGGTCCCGGAAGTCGGCCGGGTAGCCGTCGGACGCGGGACCCCCGCAGTCGGACAGGTGGACGAAGACCGGTCCGACCTCGGCGTACGGTCCGCCGGCCGTCATTGGCCGGTGCGAGACCAGCGCGATCCGGTCGCCGGCCGGAGCGATCGTGAGACAGCACCGCAGCGGTTCGCCACCGCCGGAGGTCAGCGGAACGATCGGATTGCCGAAGTCGTCGTGGTCGTTACAGCGGATGCGGTCCAGGTCGGCGGCCGGGACGGCGACGTATTCCAACTCTGTGTTCATGGCGATGGAACGCAGAGCAACGCAAAGTTGTGAGGGACCCCATTTGGGGTGGACGGCGGCATTCTCTACGGTTGGGTCCGTGCGTCGCCTGCTTCGAGTTCTCGTCATCAGCGGAATCGCCCTCGCCACGGTCCTCCTGGTGATCGCCGGGACCGTCGTCTTCGTCGTGCGCCATTCCTTCCCGACCTACGACGGAACGATCGAGCTGGACGGTCTCGACGCGGAGGTCGAGGTGGTCCGCGACGCCCAGGGCATCCCGCAGATCTACGCCGACAGCCCGTCCGATCTGTTCGCCGCGCAGGGGTACGTGGCAGCGCAGGATCGCTTCTTCGAGATGGACTTCCGCCGGCACGTCACCGCCGGGCGGCTGTCCGAGCTGTTCGGCGAGAGCGCTCTGGAGACCGACAAGTTCATCCGCACCCTGGGCTGGCGCCGGGTCGCCGAGAAGGAGCTCGGTCTGCTCAGGCCGTCCACCCGGCAGTACCTCGACGACTACGCGCGCGGAGTGAACTCGTACCTCTCGACGCACAGTGGCTCCGGTCTGAGCCTGGAGTACGCCGTACTGTCGCTGAAGGGCACCGACTATCGCCCGGAGCCGTGGACCGCGGCCGACTCGCTGGCCTGGCTGAAGGCGATGGCGTGGGACCTCGGCGGCAACATGGACGACGAGATCACCAAGACCAAGCTGCTCGCGTCGTTCCCGGCGCGCACCATCGAGAGCCTCTACCCGGACTATCCGTTCGACCGGAACGAGCCGATCCTCGCGACGGGTGCCGTCGGTCGCGACGGCCAGTTCACCACCGCGCCGGCCGACTCCGAGCTGCGGCGCGGGATGCTGACGAAGGACCTGCTGAAGTCCCTGGACACCGTGGACAAGGTGGCCAAGGGGCTGCCGCAACTGCTCGGCCAGGGCGACGGGATCGGATCGAACTCCTGGGTCGTCTCCGGCGACCACACCACCACCGGTAAGCCACTGCTGGCCAACGATCCGCACCTCGGCGCGACCATGCCGGGGATCTGGACCCAGGTCGGTCTGCACTGCAACAAAGTCAGCCGAGCCTGTCCGTACGACGTATCGGGCTTCAGCTTCTCGGGTCTGCCCGGCGTGGTGATCGGCCACAACAACGCGATCTCGTGGGGTTTCACCAACCTCGACCCCGACGTCCAGGACCTGTACCTGGAGCGCGTCAACGGGAACAAGGTGCTCTACAACAACCGGTGGAGCAAGATGGCGACGCGCGAGGAGACGTTCAAGGTCGCCGGCGAGGACGAACCGGTGAAGATCACCGTCCGGGAGACCCGGCACGGTCCGCTCATCTCCGACGTCGGTGACGACCAGCGCGAGATCGGGGAGATCGTCGCCAAGCGGGGCAAACACCCGAAGGCGTACGGCGTCTCACTGCAGTGGACCGCACTGACCCCGGGCCGCACCGCCGACGCACTGTTCGCGATCAACCGGGCCCAGAACTGGACCCAGTTCCGGGCCGCGGCGAAGTCGTTCCAGGTCCCTTCGCAGAACCTGGTGTACGCCGACACCGACGGCCACATCGGCTACCAGGCGCCCGGACGGATCCCGATCCGCAACGCCGGCCGCGGTGACTGGCCGGTGCCGGGCTGGGATCCGAAGTACCGCTGGAAGGGGTACATCCCGTTCGACTCGCTGCCGAGTGATTTCGATCCGGCGGGCGGCGTGATCGTCACCGCGAACCAGGCGGTGGTGCCGCCGACGTACAAGTACTTCCTGACCGACGACTGGGACTACGGCTACCGGTCGCAGCAGATCACCGACCGGATCAAGGCGGCCGGGAAGCTGGACGCGAACGCGATGGCGTCGATCCAGCTGGACACCAAGAACCGGGTGGCCGAGATGGTGGTGCCGTATCTGCTCCGGATCGGCATCGACGACAGCTTCGACCGGCAGGGGCAGGACACCCTCAAGAACTGGGACTTCACCCAGCCGGCCGACTCCGCGGCGGCGGCCTACTTCAACGTGGTGTGGCGCAACATCCTCGCGCTGACCTTCCACGACCAGCTCCCGGAGAGCACCTGGCCGGACGGTGGTTCGCGCTGGTTCGAAGTGATCCACACACTGCTCGCCCAGCCGAACAGCAAGTGGTGGGACAAGATCGGGACGCCGCAGTTGGAGAGCCGCGACGACATCCTCCGCGAGGCGCTGGTCGAGGCCCGCTCCGAGATCACCCAGAAGATGGCCCGCGAGCCGGCGAACTGGCAGTGGGGCAAGCTGCACAAGCTGACGCTGACCAACCAGACGCTCGGTACGTCGGGTATCGGCGTGATCGAGCGGATGTTCAACCGTGGACCATACGAGCTGGGCGGCGGTACGTCGCTCGTGGACGCGACCTCGTGGGATGCCGCCGAGGGCTACGCGGTGACGTCGACACCCTCGATGCGGATGGTGGTCGACCTGGCCGACTTCGACAAGTCCCGCTGGATCAACCTGACCGGTGTGTCCGGGCACGCGTTCTCGTCCCACTACACCGATCAGACCGAGCTGTGGGTACGTGGCGAGACCTTGCCCTGGGCCTACACCAAGGGCGCCGTCGAGGAGAGCCGGAAGGATCTCCTGACGTTCACCAAGCCGGAGCGCTAGCCTCGGCGAACAGTGCCTCCGGCCACGTCCACAGGGCACGCTGGGTCAGCAGGATCGAGATGGTCCCGTCGGCCGGCGTGGTCGACCACAGCGTCCCCAGACCGCCGGCCCAGCCGTACCGCCCGCCTCCGACGGACAGCCCATACCCCCATCCGGTCTCCGGTCCGAGGAAGTCGGCGGCGGCAGCACGCTGTGCTGCCGTGAGCTGATCAGTTGTCATCTCCGCGACCGCCGCAGGGGACAGCACACCGTCGCCGCCGGCCAGCAGCATCCGGGCGAATGCATGGAAGTCGTCGACCGTGGAGATCAGCCCACCACTCGCATCCGGGAAGGACGGCGGCTCCAGCCACTGGCTGTCCGCCGCCGCGTCCAGGACGTCCTCTCCGAGGTACGCCGTCGTGAGCCGCGCCTGATCCGACGCGATGAACCCGGTGTCCCGCATGCCGAGCGGTTCGAAGATCCGCTCCCGCAGGAACGTCTCCAAGGGCCCTCGGGTCGCCCGCGCGATCAGTACGCCGAGCACGTGTGAGCCGGTCGAGTACATCCACCGCTCACCCGGCTGATACTGCAACGGCAGTGTCCCCAGTCGCCGCATCCACTCGTCCGGTTCGAGCGGAGTACGCGGCACCGGAGGCCCGAACGTGCGCAGCTCCAGCTCCTGCTCGCGTTCCCGCAGCGCTGGGTGGTCCGACTCGCCCAGCCCTTGCCGGAACGTGAGCAGGTCCCGCAGGGTGATCGGCCGCTCCGCCGGGACCGTGTCGTCGAGTGGTCCATCCGGCTGCCGCAGTACGACGGGATCAGCCAGCTCCGGCAGGAGGTCGCCGACCGGTGCGTCCATGGACAGCCGCAGTTCGTCGACCAGGATCATCGCCGCCGCGGCGACGATCGGCTTGGTGAAGGAGGCGACCCGGAACAGGCTGTCCCGCTGCAGCTCCGGACCGTCGAACGCGAGCTTGCCGAGTACGTCGACCCGGGTCTCGTCGCCGCGACTGACCAGTGAGATCAGACCGGGGAGGACACCGGTGTCGACGTACTCGCTGAGCATCAGCCCAGTCCACCAGCGAACGGCATGTCCCGCCACTGTGCGGCGAACATCCGGATGCCGTCCGCCAGGTCCGGCAGTCGCGGCACCAGCGGAGTACACACGATGACCTGCATGACCCGAGCGATGTCCATCACCCGCTGCACAGCTTCATCGAGCTGGGGGCGTCCCAGTGCGGCCGCCGCCTCGTCGTACACCTTGCCGAGCTCCGGGCCGAACCCCGCCTGGTCCCACTCGATCGGGCCGAGCGTCGTGTCCTCGAAGTCGGACCACAGCACTCCGTCCTTCGTCGGGATCACGTTGTACGACGGAGCGTCGCCGTGAATCGTCTGGATCGTGGCCGACGGGAAGACCGCCTCGAAGGCGGCCCGGCTCGACAGCACCGGTCCCAGCACCGCCCACTCGGCACGCGCCCGGTCGACATCGGCTTGCTCGAGCAGCCCAGGCACCGCCTCCAGCGACTCGATGCCCGACGGCACAGCGAGCAGCGGGGTCAGCCACGGAAGCTCTCGCGGGTACTCCGCGAGGATGGCGTGCAGTTCGGCGGCCCGGACCGTCCCCGCGACGTAGTCGGGTTCGACCGACCTGTCCTCCTCGACGTACTGCCAGAACGTCATGGAGAGGCCGTCCTTCTCCACCGGTTTCCGTGGCACTAGCGGGCTCGGCGCCATCACCGGCTTGCCCTGGTCCACCAGCCACCCGGCCACGTCCAGCTCACGCTGCTGACGTACTGCGGTGGCCTCTCTTTCCATCAGGTAGTCCGGCAGGTTCATCGGCACGCGTGCGACCACAGGGGACGGCTTGAGGTGCACTACCACCGAGAAGGCGCTGTACAGGACTGTCGGGTCGGTGACCGTCAGGCCGAGGTCACGTCCGGCTGTGGCTGCGGCTTCTACCGCGGTCTCAGTCATCCAGAGATCCTCGCAGCAGGAGCAAGTGGTTTGGCGTGAGCGCCGCGTGCACCGGACGGTCGTGGTCGTCGGCTGGAAGCTTGTCGACGACTTCGACGTCGTACACCGCGGCCCAGATCGGCGTACCGGGCCACACTCGTGCCAGTGCCCGGTCGTAGGAGCCACCACCGCGTCCGAGGCGTATGCCGTCGCGGGCGACAGCCACAGCCGGGCAGATGACCAGATCCGCGGTGGCGATGGTATCCGGGCCTAGGTCCACGGGCGGCTCGGACAGACCCAGCCGGCCGGGGACCAGATCGGCCGCTCCCGGTGCCACACCCCAGCCGAGGTCGTTGTCGGCGTACAGGATCGGCAGCAGGACGTCACGGTCGGTAGCCAGCAGCCAGTCGATCAGGGCGCCAGTCTGCGGTTCGGGCCCCCTGGACACGTACAGAGCCACCCGCCGGGCGCTCTGCACCGCCGCCAACGAGCGGGCACCTGCCAGCAGGTCCCCTGCGGACGATCGATTGCTGCGGGCACCGAGGAAATGGGACCGCGCAGCGGCCTTGGACGCGAACACCTACTGATCGTAGGCGGCGTGACGCGGTTAACACTGTGATCACCACGCGTCCCCTAGTGTTGGGACATGAGTGAGGCAGGTCTACGACAGGCGCAGGAGAAGATGCGCGCGGCCGGCACCGCCGACGTCGCGATCCGGGTCTTCACGCACTACTACCGGTTACTCGAGTCCGGTCAGCAGGGCACGATCCGCGAGGACGACATCGAGCCGGTAGGGGACCTGCCGCATCTGGACCACCTGGACACCGATTCGGCAGCGCAGCGGGCAGCGCTGGCCGAGACGGTGGTGATCAAGCTCAACGGCGGCCTCGGTACGTCGATGGGTGTCACCGGCCCGAAGTCCGCACTGCCGGTCAAGGACGGACTGAGCTTCCTCGACATCATCGCCCGGCAGATCCTCAGCACCCGGCGCAGGTACGATGTACCACTGCCATTGGTGCTGATGAACTCGTTCCGGACCACGGAGGAGTCGCGCCAGATCCTCAGCGAGTACGACGGCCTGGCGATCGACGGCCTGCCGCTGGACTTCCAGCAGAACATGGAGCCGAAGCTGCTCGCCGACGACCTGACGCCGGCGGAGTGGGAGCCGGACCCGGAGCTGGCCTGGTGCCCGCCGGGGCACGGCGACCTGTTCACCGCACTGGTTGCCTCCGGCACCCTTGACGCGTTGCGGGAACACGGTTTCCGGCACGCGTTCATCTCCAACGCCGACAACCTCGGCGCGACCGCGGACCCGCGGATCGCGGCCTGGATGGCGGAGCACGACGTACCGTTCGGGATGGAGGTCTGCCGTCGGACCCGGTCCGACCGCAAGGGCGGGCACGTTGCGGTGCGCAAGTCCGACGGGCGGCTGATCCTGCGTGACAGCGCACAGGTCGCGGCCGAGGACACGAAGTACTTCCAGGACGTCGCCCGGCACAAGACCTTCAACACCAACAACCTGTGGATCGACCTGGACCGGCTGGCCGAGCTGATGGAGGGTCACGACGGGATCCTCGGGCTGCCGATCATCGTGAACCGCAAGACCGTCGACCCGGCCGACCCGTCCTCGCCCAAGGTGATCCAGCTGGAGACCGGGATGGGGACCGCGATCGAGACCTTCGAGGGCTCGCAGGCGGTGCTGGTCGACCGCAGCCGGTTCAAACCGGTGAAGACCACGAACGACCTGCTGGTACTGCGCTCCGACGTCTACGAGCTGGACGAGGCCGGCGACCTGACCACCACGCACGAGGGCGACGAGCCGTACGTCGACCTCGACCCGGAGTACTTCAAGATCCTGGCCGACTTCGACGTCCGGTTCCCGGCCGGCCCGCCGTCGCTGGTCCGCGCCGACCGGCTCGAGGTGCGCGGTGACGTTGCCTTCGGCAAGGATGTGGTGGTGGTTGGCGACGTCGAGCTGGAGTCGCCGGCCGGCGAGCGCCGGGTGATCCCGGACGGGGCCGAACTCCGCGCCTGACATCACGAGCTGGGGGGAACTGGATGGACGACCTGCTGATCCGGCCGCTGGAGCCGTACGACACGGACGAGGCCGCGCAGGTCTGGTGGCGTTCGCGGCACGCGGAGCCCTCGCTGCTGCCGCCCGCGATCCACTCCGCGAAGCAGGTCGCGACCTGGTTCGCGGAGGTGTTACTACCGGACGCACAGACGTGGGTGGGGCTCGACGACGGCCGGATCGTCGCGGTCCTGACGCTGGACGGCGACGACCTCGACCAGCTGTACGTCGACCCGGACGCGGCCGGTCAGGGCGTCGGGTCGACGCTCGTCGAGCTCGCGAAGGATCTCCGGCCCGGCGGGCTGGCGTTGTGGACCTTCCAAACCAACACCCGGGCGCAGTCGTTCTACGCCCGGCACGGCTTCACCGAAGTACGTCGTACCGACGGCGCGGCGAACGAGGAGCGGGCACCGGACATCCGCATGACCTGGGGGAACCACCCGGAGGCCGTGCATATCGACAGGAGGTAGTGCCGCCGACGGCCATCTCCGACTCAACCGTGAGCGTGAGGGCCGGGCGGGACGTCAACTACCTCCTGTCGTTCTGTACCGATTAGGGTCGGGCTCGTGAGACGGAGTGTGGATGAGCATCTCGAGGCCGTGCTCGGCAGGGTGACGGCCCTGCCGGCGTTCGATCAGCCGCTGATGGAGGCGCTGGGGCTGGTGCTCTGCGAGGACGTCGTCTCGGGGGTGAGCCTGCCCGGGTTCGACAACTCGGCGATGGACGGGTACGCCGTTCAGGCCGCCGACCTGGCCGGCGCGTCGCAGGACAACCCGATCACGTTGCCAGTGGTCGGCGAGATCAGAGCCGGCCGGAGCGAGCCGATCGTGGTCACGCCGGGGACGTGTGTCCGCATCATGACCGGCGCACCGATGCCGCGGGGTGCGGACAGCGTCGTCCAGGTGGAGTGGACCGACGGCGGGACCGTGAATGTGCGGATCGTTCAGCAGCCGTCGCTCGGCATGTCCGTCCGTCGGTCCGGTGAGGACGTGCGGGCGGGAGAGCAGGTCCTGGAGCGCGACACCGTGCTCGGACCGCGGCAGATCGCCGTACTGGCCGCTGTCGGCCGGGCGCGGGTGAAGGCCAGGCCGCGGCCGCGAGTGGTTGTGGTCTCGACCGGAGCGGAGCTGAAGGAGCCGGGCAGCCGGCTGGGCGAGGGACAGATCTACGACTCGAACAGCTACACGCTGGCCGCCGCGGCCCGTGACGCCGGGGCCGTGGTCTACCGCGTCGGCATCGTCGACGACGACCCGAAGAAGATCATGGACACGTTGTCCGACCAGCTGGTTCGAGCCGACCTGGTGATCACCACCGGCGGCGTGAGCATGGGTGCGTACGACATCGTCAAGGAGATCCTCAGCAAGACCGGCACGGTCGACTTCCCGCAGGTCGCGATGCAGCCGGGCAAGCCGCAGGGGTTCGGTGTGCTCGGTGAGGACGAGGTGCCGATCTTCACGCTGCCAGGCAACCCGGTGTCGGCGTACGTGTCGTTCGAGGTGTTCGTCCGGCCGGCGCTGCGCAAGCTGATGGGACAGATGCCGTACCGGCGGTCCACGGTCCAGGGCGTGTCGCTGGACGCGTTCAGCTCACCGTCGGGACGGCGGCAGTTCGTCCGCGCCGCGGCCAGGCCGGGCGACCAGGGCTGGATGGCCAGTACAGTCGGCGGGCACGGTTCACACCTGCTCGGTGGGCTGAGCCGTGCGAACGCGCTGATCGTGGTGCCGGAGGACGTGACGTCGGTCCGGGCCGGCGATCAGGTCGAGCTGTTGCTGCTGGACGAGGAGACCGGATGACGGAGGACCCGACGGGGCTGACCCACGTCGACGAGACCGGGGCCGCCCGGATGGTCGACGTCTCGGCCAAGGACGTGGGGAGTCGCCGGGCTGTTGCCAGCGGCAAGGTTCTTGTCTCGGCCGAGGTGGTGACCGCGCTGCGCGGCGACGGCGTACCGAAGGGGGATGCGCTCGGCGTCGCCCGGATCGCCGGCATCATGGGTGCCAAGCGGACCCCTGACCTGGTCCCACTCTGCCACCCGATCGCGATCACCGGAGCGAAGGTCGACCTCGAGGTGGCGGACGACGCCGTACTGATCACCGCCGCGGTGAAGACCACCGACCGCACAGGCGTGGAGATGGAGGCGCTGACCGCGGTCGCCGTCGCGGGGCTCGCCGTGATCGACATGGTGAAGGCGATCGACCCGGCCGCCGTTCTGTCCGACGTCCGCGTCGAGCTCAAAGAAGGCGGCAAGACCGGGCACTGGGAGCGGCCGTGAGGGCTCTCGTCATCAGCATCTCGAACCGCGCCGCCGCCGGCGTCTACACCGACACCACCGGTCCGGTGATCGCCGAGCGCCTGACGTCATGGGGCTTCGAGGTTTCCGGTCCCCAGGTCGTGCGGGATGGTCCGCCGGTCGGTGTCGCGTTGCGAGCCGCGGTCGAAGCGTCGTACGACGTAGTGCTGACAACCGGGGGCACTGGCATCTCGCCGACCGACGAGACACCCGAGCAGACCGCTGCCGTGATCGAGAAGGTTGTGCCGGGCATCGCCGAATCGATCAGGGCGTACGGCGTGGCGAACGGCGTACCGACGGCCGCTCTGTCGCGTGGGCTCGCCGGAGTGGCTGGTGCGACGGTCATCGTGAATCTGCCAGGGTCCCGGGGCGGTGTGAAGGACGGACTCGCCGTACTGCAGCCGCTGCTGCGGCACGCCGTCGACCAGGTGCACGGCGGCGACCATGTCAGGACGGACACCGACTGATGGCGATCGTGCACTGGCCTGTGGAGCTCCAGCACGGGCAGGTCGCGCTGCGTCCGCTGCGCGCAGGCGATGGCGGCGAGTGGGCGGCCGCACGCCAGCGCAACGTCAGCTGGCTGCGCCCGTGGGACGCCACCCAACCGCCTGGTGCGGAGGACGGTGCGCGGACCTTCCGGGCGATGGCACGAGACTGGAACCGGCAAGCGCGGTACGGGCGGATGCTCCCGTTCGTCATCACGTACGGCGGTGCCGCGGGCGTCGGGCCACGGTCGAAATGGCCGCTGGTCGGGCAGTTGACCGTCTCCGGGATCACCTACGGCTCGGCGCGCTGGGCGAACCTCGGCTACTGGGTCGATGAGCAGTACGCCGGCCGTGGCATCGTTCCGACCGCGGTCGCGCTCGCAGCCGACCACTGCTGGTTCACCCTCGGGCTGCACCGGATCGAAGTGGCGATCCGCCCCGAGAACAAGGCAAGTCTGCGCGTCGTGGAGAAGCTCGGCTTCCGGTACGAAGGGGAGCGGCCGCGGTTCCTGCACATCGACGGCGACTGGCGCGACCATCGCATCTTCGCGTTGAACATCGAGGAAGTCGGGCCCGGTCTCGTATCGCGGTTACCCTGACTACGCTGCGTACTGTTCACATCAGTCACACGAGTCTTCTTGCGACACACCGTCTCACGTACATCATCTGGCCCCCCGTGCACCTTAGCGTCGTCGCATGGGGACGACAGGGCTGATCTATGTGGCGATCGTCGCCGCGTGGGCCGCTTACCTCGTCCCCATGATTCTCAAGCGCGGCGACGAGGCGCGGCGCCGCCCGGTGTCGTCGTCCGCCGATGCGCGCGTACTCTCACGAGACCCGTCACGGCCCCGGTACGTCGTACGTCCCGCAGGTGCCGTGGACGACAAGGGATCGGCCGAGGACCTGCCGCCACCGACGCGGTACGTCCCCAACCGAGCCCGCCGGGTGGCCGCCATGCGCCGCCGGCGGGTGCTGTCGATCCTGACCCTTTCGCTGTTGTCGGTCACCGCGCTGGCGGGACTGGGGATGCTGCTGTGGTGGACCGTCGCGATCCCGGGTGCACTGATCGTCGGGTTCGTCGTACTCACCCGGATCCAGTTGCGACGGCAGGCCCGGACGCGTGCCCGACTGGCCGACAAGCGGCGGGCGCAGGCCCAGGCGCGGCACGACCGTGGCCCGGCCGGGAAGCCGGCACCCACTCCGTCTCCCGACCAGGAGCTGACGATCGAGGTCAAGCTGCCCGAGCCCCCGGTCGAGAAGCCCGCGCCTGCCGAGGGACTGTGGGATCCGGTGCCGGTGACGCTGCCGACGTACGTCATGAAAGAGAAGGCACCGGACCGCACCGTCCGCACCATCTCCCTGTCCGACGACGAGGTCTTCTCCTCCGCCCGCACCACCGACCCGGCCGACAAGCCCGCCCTCCCCGAGCCCGTCGAGACGCCCGCCGAACCCGAGGTCAAGCGCGCGGTCGGAGACTGAAACCCACTCGACAACCTCGGTTTTAACCCGCGACCATAGGCGTGTTAGAGTTTCGCGGTCGCCAGGAAACCGGCGACCAACTCGGGGCTGTGGCGCAGTTGGTAGCGCGCTTCGTTCGCAACGAAGAGGCCAGGGGTTCGAATCCCCTCAGCTCCACGAAGTCGATGGGCGACTCGTGTCCGCGGAGAGCGCGGACCGGGTCGCCTTCGTCGTTTGTGCGGCGTCGCTCCGCTCGCCGCGAGCGGGGGCTCCGCCACCCGCACCCCCTGCGCCTTCGCTGCGCTCGGCTCCGTGGCTGGGGTGGCCTGTTGGGGTGCGCCTTCGCTGCGCTCGGCTCCGTGGCTGGGGTGGCCTGTTGGGGTGCGCCTTCGCTGCGCTCGGCTCCGTGGCTGGGGTGGCCTGTTGGGGTGCGCCTTCGCTGCGCTCGGCTCCGTGGCTGGGGTCGCGTGTTGGGGTGCGGTCGGCGTCTAGGGTCTGGGGATGGTTGATGGGTGTGCGACGCGGGGGTCGTTGGTGGCGGATCTCAGGGGGTTGGGGGTGCGGGCCGGCGGGGTTGTGTTGATGCATTCTTCGTTGCGGAGTTTGGGGTTCGTGGCTGGGGGGCCTCAGGCTGTGGTGGAGGCGTTGTTGGAGGTGCTGGGGGCGGAGGGGACGCTGGTTGTCCCTACGCATACGCCGGACAACACCGATCCGGCGCATTGGGTCAATCCGCCGGTGCCGGAAGCTTGGTGGTCGGTGATTCGGGAGGAGGCGCCGGGGTTTGATCCGGCGTTGACGCCTGCCGGGCGGGCGTTGGGGCGGCTGTCGGAGTTGGTGCGTACGTGGCCTGGGGCGCGGCGGAGTAGTCATCCGCAGGTTTCGTTTGCCGCCTTGGGGGCGCGGGCCGACGAAGTCGTCGAGGGACACCGCCTTGATGATGGGCTGGGGGAGTCTTCGCCGTTGGGTGCGGTGTACCGGTTGGACGGCTCAGTGCTGTTGCTCGGGTGCGGACATGAGCGCAACACGTCCATGCACTTGTCCGAGTGGCGCAGCCCGAAAGCGCCTCGGCACGTCGTCGGGTCCTCGTTGCGGCTGGCGGACGGGACTGCTGTGTGGCGGGAATGGGAGGACGTCGATGAGGACGAGGGTGACTTCGGTCAGATCGGGGAAGCGTTCGAGGCCGCGGGCGGAGAACGGGTCGGCATGGTTGGTGCGGCTACGGCACGGCTGATGTCGCAACGGGCAGTCGTCGACTTCGCCACGGACTGGATGTCGCAGCACCGATTCTGATTCCTACCTTGGTGCCTGGACCTTCTGGCCGATGGGATGCTGCTCAAGGCGTAGCCGTACGCGGCGTCGCCGACGCGCGGCTTCTTGTCCTTGTCGAGGAGGTACAGGATGTCGTCACCGACCGGCCAGTACTGCCGGAGGTGTTCCGGAGCACCCGTGTCGAGTTGGTAGACGGTCGCTTGCGGGTCGAGCCCGGTGCCGCGGGCGACGGTCCAGGTTCCTTCGTGGGTCTCGCGGTCGTTTCCGACGCCGACCCGGATTACAGAGATGAGGTACGTCGACGGTGCGCCGGTTGCCTCGTCGCGGTACAGGACGACGCCGAGCTTCACCCGCTGGCACTCGGCTGCAGGCGGGTCGTCGATCGCGCACGGCACGTGGTTCTCGAAGTCCGCAACGGCCGGATCGCCGCTCTGATTGGTCAACGGATACCAGGGGCCGAATGTCTGCGGCGTCTCAGGTCCACGGCTGACAAGCGCGATGACCACGGCTGCGATCGCCGCGAGAGCGACCACGCCAACGCCGATCGACACCCTCGGATGCTTCCACACCCGCCCGCCCACAGGCATGCCCCCAGATTACCCACTGCGGCCCATCACCCCGGCAACGTGTCAGGAGGTCAGTCGTGGGTCGTTCGTGCGGCGCATGAGGAGGGACCGGCCTACTTCGGTGGTGAAGCCCCAGCGGCGGTAGAAGGGGATGAGGTCCGGTTGGCAGACCAGTTCGAGGCTGCGGACGGTCTGCAATCGAGGGTGGTCGACGATGGTGCTCATCAGGGTGGCGCCGTGGCCCGACGAGCGGTGCTCCGGGGCTACGACCACGTCGAGGATCAGGGCGATGTGGGTGTAGTCGGTGAGGACCCGGGCGAAGCCGGTCAGGCGGTCCGACGGAGGATCGGCGAGGGCCACGACGATGTCGGACTCGCGCAGGATGCGTTCGGTCTCCTCAGTCGTCCGGTCCGACATCCACCAAGCGGAGTTGAAGAGAGTCAGGAGTTCGGGGAGGCGGTCGGGCTCGACCTCGTGCAGTACGTCGACCATCGTCTCATTCTGCGACATCAACTAATCTTGACTCATTCCAGAAAAGGCGCAAGACTGCTCGACGTGCCGACGACCGACGAGCTCCAGCAACTGTTGCGGGGCGTGTCGTTGCGGGTGACCCGGCCGCGGGTGGCGGTGCTGACGGCGGTGTACGCGCATCCGCACTCCGACACGGACTCGATCATAGGGGCCGTGCGCAACGAACTGCCCGAGGTGTCGCACCAGGCGGTGTACGACTCGCTGCACACGTTGACGGCGGCCGGCCTGGTACGACGCATCCAGCCGCTCGGGTCGGTTGCGCGGTACGAGTCGCGGGTCGGGGACAACCACCACCATGCCGTCTGCCGGTCGTGCGGGGCGATCGCCGACGTCGACTGTGCGGTCGGGCACGCGCCGTGCCTGACCGCGGCCGACGACCGCGGGTTCGTCATCGACGAGGCCGAGGTCATCTACTGGGGCCTGTGCGCCGACTGCTCGTCCACACGCAGTACCTGACTTCCTGTTGAAAACGTCCAGTCCTGGAAGGAATTCGATGTCCGAGAAGCATGAACCACTGCCCGGCGAAGGCAGTGAGGAGAGCCGCGGCGAAGACAACGCGCAGGCGGCCGGCGGCTGCCCGGTAGCGCACGGACAGGGCGCCCACCCGACCCGCGGCAACGCCAACCGCGGCTGGTGGCCGAACCAGCTGAACCTGAAGATCCTGGCCAAGAACCCGGCCGTCGCGAACCCGCTGGGCGAGGAGTTCGACTACGCCGCGGCGTTCAAGACCCTCGACCTGCCCGCGGTGAAGGCGGACATCGCCGAGGTGCTGACCACCTCGCAGGACTGGTGGCCGGCCGACTTCGGGCACTACGGCCCGTTCATGATCCGGATGGCCTGGCACAGCGCCGGTACGTACCGGATCAGCGACGGCCGCGGCGGCGCCGGTGCGGGGCAGCAGCGGTTCGCGCCGCTGAACAGCTGGCCGGACAACGCGAACCTGGACAAGGCCCGCCGGCTGCTCTGGCCGGTGAAGAAGAAGTACGGCCAGGCGTTGTCCTGGGCCGACCTGATGATCCTGACCGGCAATGTCGCGCTCGAGACGATGGGCTTCAAGACCTTCGGGTTCGCCGGTGGACGTCCGGACGTGTGGGAGCCGGAGGACGACGTCTACTGGGGTCCGGAGACCACCTGGCTGGGCGACGAGCGCTACACCGGTGACCGCGACCTGGAGAAGCCGCTCGGCGCCGTACAGATGGGCCTCATCTACGTGAACCCGGAAGGCCCGAACGGCAATCCGGACCCGGTCGCCTCGGCGCGCGACATCCGGGAGACGTTCGGCCGGATGGCGATGAACGACGAGGAGACCGTCGCACTGATCGCGGGTGGTCACACCTTCGGCAAGACGCACGGTGCGGCCGACCCGGAGGAGTACGTCGGTTCGGAGCCGGAAGGCGCCCCGATCGACCACCAGGGTCTTGGCTGGCGGAACACGTACAACACCGGCAGGGGTCCGGACACGATCACCAGCGGCATCGAGGTCACCTGGACCAGGACGCCGGCCCAGTGGGGCAACGACTTCTTCGAGATCCTGTTCGGCTACGAGTGGGAGCTGTCGAAGAGCCCGGCCGGTGCGAACCAGTGGGTGGCCAAGGACTCCGAGGAGGTCATCCCGGACGCCTACGACGCGGCGAAGAAGCACAAGCCGACCATGCTGACCACCGACCTGGCGCTGCGGTTCGACCCGATCTACGAGCCGATCTCGCGTCGCTTCAAGGACAACCCGGACGAGTTCGCGGACGCGTTCGCGCGGGCCTGGTTCAAGCTGACCCACCGCGACATGGGCCCGATCGGCCGGTACCTCGGCCCCGAGGTCCCGACCGAGACGCTGATCTGGCAGGACCCGGTGCCGGCGGTCGACCACGAGCTCGTGGGTGCCGACGACGTCAACGCACTGAAGGCGCAGATCGCGGCCTCCGGGCTGTCGGTGGCGCAGCTGGTCTCGACCGCGTGGGCGTCGGCTTCGACGTACCGCGGAAGTGACAAGCGCGGTGGCGCGAACGGTGCGCGCATCCGGCTGCAGCCGCAGAGCGGCTGGGAGGTCAACAACCCTGACCAGCTCCCGCAGGTACTGCGGACGCTCGAGGGCATCCAGGAGAGCTTCAACGCCGCGCAGACCGGCGGCAAGAAGATCTCGCTGGCCGACCTGATCGTGCTCGCCGGTGGCGTGGGCGTCGAGGTGGCCGCGAAGAGTGCGGGGCACGACCTCGCCGTACCCTTCACGCCGGGCCGGACGGACGCGTCGCTGGAGCAGACGGACGTCGACTCGTTCGCCGCGCTCGAGCCGGCCGCGGACGGCTTCCGCAACTACTACGGCAAGGGCAGCCGGCTCCCGGCCGAGTACCTGCTGCTGGACAAGGCGAACCTGCTCACCCTGAGCGCGCCCGAGCTGACCGTCCTGGTCGGCGGCCTGCGCGTCCTCGGGGCGAACTACGGCGGTTCGTCGTACGGCGTACTCACCGAGACTCCCGGTGTGCTGACCAACGACTTCTTCGCGAACCTGCTCGACCTGGGCACGGAGTGGACGTCGGTCGACGACAGCCAGGAGACGTTCGAGGCCACCGTCAACGGTGAGACCAAGTGGACCGGCACCCGGGCCGACCTGGTCTTCGGCTCGAACTCCGAGCTCCGCGCGGTCGCCGAGGTCTACGCCAGCGACGACGCCAAGGCCAAGTTCGTCCAGGACTTCGTCGCCGCCTGGACCAAGGTGATGGACCTGGACCGCTTCGACGTCGCCTGACCCGCAACCGAACAACAAGACCGGCTCCCACCGCGACGGTGGGAGCCGGTCTTGTACTTCCAGGCATCCCGGCGGGGTGTATCCTTTCGGATACATGGAGGTGGAGCATGAAGGGTACTGCGGACTTGCTGGCAGAGGCTCGGCGTGCCGCGGGGTTGAGTCAAGAAGAGCTTGCCCGTCGCGCTGGTACGTCTCGACCGACGCTGTCCGCGTACGAGCACGGCCGGAAATCGCCAACGCTGGACACTGCCGCACGTCTGCTGGCCGAAGCGGGATTTGAGTTGGGCCTTCGCCCGCGGATCGACTTTGTCGAGCAGATCACGACTCGTGGCCGGACGGTTGCAGTCCCCACCCGGCTGCCCAGGCAACCTGTCGACCGCGCCTTTGCTGTGGTTGCACTGCCACTGCATCTGAATTGGTCCGAGCCTGGCCGGCGGTTCAACCTCCACGATCGAGTGCAGCGGGCACGGGTGTACGAGATCGTTCTGCGGGAGGGCGGACCCGAGGACGTTCTCGCGTACGTCGACGGCGCGCTACTGATCGATCTGTGGCCGGAACTGGTGCTCCCGCGAGATGTCCGTGCGGCCTGGGCCGGAGTCGTCGAGAACGCTGTCGAAGCGGCCGCATGACGCCCGACCGAGTCCGTCTGACGCCGTTCCAGATCGAGGTTGCGCAGATGTTCTTCAGCCTGCCGGCCAGCGCTGGTTCCTGCTTGCCGGTGGAGCTGCGTTAGCGGCACAGCAGCTCACATCGCGGCCGACCAGGGATCTTGACTTCTTCACGGGACCGGACCGCGGCGACGTTCCGACCGCCCGGGACGCGTTCGAAGTCGCGGCGGCGGCGCGGGATTGGTCGCTGCGTCGGGTACGCGACAGCGAGACGTTCTGCCGGCTCGTGGTGTCCGGAACCGAAGACCTGCTCGTCGATCTCGCGATGGATTCCGCACCGAGCCGTCCGTCCACTGTGAGTATCGCCGGGCCGACGTTCGGCCTCGAAGAACTCGCCGGCCGGAAGGTCATCGCTCTCTTCGATCGAGCGGAAGCCAGAGACTTTGCCGATGTCTACGTCCTGGCTCAGCGGTACGACAAGAGCAACTTGCTGGCGTGGGCCGCAGACCTGCGTGCCACCGAGCCATAGCAATCCGCCTCGCTCAAGCACCTTTCAATTTGCTTTTACTCTGTGCAACCAGTCGCGATTGGGAGTTGCTTGTGAGTGGGGTAGGCGCGTGTCAGGCTGGCGGGGTTGTTGTCGGGCGGAAGGGGTCGTGCCATGCGGTTTCATCATGATCGGGAGCCTGCGGGGGACCTGACGTTCAGTGATGTGTTTCTGGTGCCGAACCGGTCCGGTGTCACGTCCCGGCTGGACGTGGACCTGTCCACAAGTGACGGCAGCGGTACGTCGATCCCCGTCGTCGCGGCGAACATGACAGCGGTGTCGGGCCGGCGGATGGCGGAGACGATCGCGCGCTGTGGCGGGCTGGCGGTGATCCCGCAGGACATCCCGGTCGACGTGGTCGCCGAGGTGGTTGCCTGGATCAAGGAACGGCACACCGTGCACGACACCGCGCTGGTGCTGCCACCGACCGGGACCGTGGGCGAGGCGCTCAACCTGTTGCCCAAGCGCGGTCATGGTGCGGTGATCGTGGTCGACGAGGGCCGTCCGGTCGGCGTGGTGACCGAGGCCGACTGCGCGGGCGTGGACCGGTTCAGCCAGCTCGACGGGATCATGTCGCGGGAGTTGCTGACCTTGCCGGCTGGGACCGATGCGGAGGCCGCGTTCGACCAGTTGCACGACGGCCGGCACCGGCTCGCGCCCGTCGTCGACGGGAACGGCAACATCGTCGGCATCCTCACCCGCCAGCGCTCGCTCCGCGCCACCCTCTACCAGCCCGCGGTCGATGCGAACGGGAAGCTCCGGGTCGCGGCGGCCATCGGGATCAACGGCGACGCCGAGCAGAAGGCCAAGGCGTTGCTCAACGTCGGCATCGACGTACTGGTCATCGACACCGCACATGGTCACCAGGAGCGGATGCTCGAGGTCCTCGAGCAGGTCCGCGCCCTCGGGCCAGAGGTCCCGATCGTCGCCGGGAACGTGGTCACCGCCGAGGGCGTCAGCGATCTCGTGGCGGCCGGCGCGGACATCGTGAAGGTCGGCGTCGGACCGGGCGCGATGTGTACGACGCGGATGCAGACGGCTGTCGGTCGTCCGCAGTTCTCCGCCGTACTGGAGTGCTCGGATCGGGCCCGTGAGCTCGGCAAGCACGTGTGGGCGGACGGCGGCGTACGGCATCCGCGCGATGTCGCGCTCGCGCTGGCCGCGGGTGCCTCCAGCGTGATGATCGGCTCCTGGTTCGCCGGGACGTACGAGTCGCCCGGCGATCCGCACCGCGACAGCGACGGCCGGATCTACAAGGAGAGCTTCGGAATGGCGTCGGCCCGCGCGGTCCGCTCCCGGACAGCCGACGACACGCCGTTCCAGCGGGCCCGGAAGGGCTTCTTCGGCGAGGGCATCTCGACCGCCAGGATGTACCTGGACCCGGAGCGGCCGAGCGTCGAGGACCTGCTCGACTCGATCGTGTCCGGCATCCGCAGTTCCTGCACGTACGTCGGCGCCGCGAACCTGGCCGAGTTCCACGAGCGCGCGGTCGTCGGCCTCCAAACGGCCGCCGGGTACGCCGAGGGCAAGCCCCTCGACACCAGCTGGTGACCGACGCACCGAATCCCGTCTCCCCGGCGGGCCGAACGGTGGATACTCGGTGACCTGACGTCAATGCGATGTCCTGGGGTGGGTTGCGGATGCCAGTTGCTGGGGAGGACAGATCGCCGGGGGTCCTGAGGGTGGACGCGGAGACGGCGATCATCCTGCGGGAGGCGTACCACAAGATCGAGTCGCTCTACCGGGCCTCGCACTACGGCCTGTTCGACTACGTCCGCGCGGTGGCCGGGAAGATCACCTCGGTCGACACCTTCTACGTGGGCTTCCTGCACGGGTCCAACCGGGTCCGGTACCCGTACGGCTACGACAGCGGACAGTACGACGATCCCGCCAGCCACATCTACGGGCCGAACGGGCAGACTGCGTGGCTGCTGCGTCAGCGTCAGACCTACCGCTTCGCCTACGACAACGGCGCCGTACTGCAGGCAGGCGTCCCGGCCGGCGACGTGACCAAGCCGTCGGAGGATGCGGTGACCGTGCCGATGTTCCGGCCCGGCAGCGACGGTGGACCCGACGAGCTGTTCGGCATGATGTCGATGCACAGTTATCGCCCGAACAGCTACGACGACAACGCCGTACGGGCGTTTGAATGGCTCGCTGGGATGACTGCGCGGGTGCTCACGCGGGAGGCGGAGGACAGGGAGGCGCTACGGCTGCTTCCGGCCGGGGCCGAGTCCCCGAACGTGCTCACCTCGGACTCGGTGATGGAGTACCTGTCGAACCGGATCGCCATCCTGAGAGCGCTTGCGCACGAGGCGATGGCGTTGACCGATGTCGCCGATCCTGCGCGGGACTCGCTCGGAAAGCTGATCAAGGAGGCCGAGCAGACGCAGTCGGAGCTGATCGAGATGATGCTCGACGCGGACGACGGACCCGAGCAGCGGTTCGCGCTGCTGACTCCGACCCAGCAGAGTGTTGCGCTGCTCCTCGCCGAGGACCCCGGCAACACCCGGATCGCGACCGAACTGGGCATCTCCGTCAACACGGTCAAGTCCCACCTCAGAACGATCCTGGGCAAGTATGACCTGGCCAGCCGCGCCGAGGTGGCGGCCGACGTACGCCGCTATCTGGCCCGCTGACCAGGCAGGACTGCAAGTTTCTGCCCGAGGTGTGGGACTCGTAAACGACTACATCATCCCCGGGATGAGCTTGAGGACACAACAACCTCATGCCGTGGGCGATAGGCAGGTCCGGACACGAGGTGGCACGGTGTAGTCAACGGGGGGAGGGAGAGGACGCCAGAAGAACTGCGGGGGGGTCGCCGATCTGACAGGGGGCTGTGAGATCGACAGACGCGGGGGCTCACAGGAATTGGCGTCCTGATCTGGTCGCGGGTGGTGAGGGGAGTTCGGCCGAGGCTTGGGAGGGCGACTCGGGAACTCGGACCCACCACCCGCGACTTCTCTGTGTAATCGGCGTGCGCGGTGCTTGCGTGCGGTGAGAGAGTCGGGACGTGCCGACCACCGCGCCAACGGGACCCAGGGCCGTCGAGATCGCGTGTGACGAGTCCGGGTACGAGGGGGAGAAGCTCGTCGGCGGCGTGACCGACGTCTTCGCGCACGCGAGCGTGCGGCTGGACGAGCAGACCGCGGCGGCGTGCGTCGCCGAACTCCGGGCCCGGATCAAGTCGCCCGCGACCATGTACAAGGCCGGCCACCTGCTCCGGTCGAAACACCGCGCGGTCCTGCTCTGGTTCCTCGGACCGGACGGCCCGCTGGAGGGCAACGCGCACGTGTTCCTGGTCGACAAGACCTACTTCCTCGTCTCCGCGCTGGTCGACTTCCTCGGCGCCCGATCCGAGACGATCCGGTTCCTGTACGACGCCGGCCGTCGTACCGCGGAGGCGCGAGTCTTCCTGGAAGCGGCCAACGACTTCGTCCGGGCCACCGACGAGTCGCCGATCCCCCGGCTGGACCCGTTGATGCCGGCGATCGTCCGGGCGGTGGAGTTCTGGACCGACGGCGGCCAGGCGGTCGCGATCGCGCACGATCGGCAGACCACGTTGTCGGCCGAGCGGGTCGGCCGGTTGCAGCAGTCGACCGAGGGATTCGCCGCGCTGGAGCAGGTGGACTCGTTCACCGACCATCGCATCCAGATCGCCGATTTCCTGGCCGGCATCACCCGCAAGATCGCCTCCGACCAGTTGCGGGGCGCCGACGATGCGGAGGTGAGTGTCCTGCTGGCGCCGTACCTGGACAAAACGTCGGTCTGGCCCGCCTGGGTCCGCCTGGCGGACTAGCACCTGGCAATATCCCGGCGGCGGCGTCATAGTCGAGTGATCGATTGAAGGGTCGACGTCGTGGAGGCAGACAAGTCCGCCCCGCTGAGGGTCGACGCGGAGACCGCGATCATCCTGCGCGAGGCATATCACAAGATCGAGGCGCTGTTCCGAGCCGATCACTACGGCCTGTACGACTACGTGCGGGTGGTGGCCGGCAAGATCGCGCGGGTCGACGTGTTCTTCGTCGGTTTCCTGCAGGGCAGCAGCCGGGTCCGCTATCCCTACGGCCACGACGACGGCCGATACGTCGACCCGGACACGCACAACTTCGGTCCGAACGGCCAGACCGCGTGGTTGCTGAAGCGGCGGCAGACCTACCGGTACGCCTACGACAACGGTGCCGCGCTCCATGCCGGCGTACCGATCGGTGATGTCGGACGGCAGTCCGAGGACGCGGTGACGGTGCCGATCTTCCGGCCGTCCAAGGATGGTCCGGACCAGTTGTTCGGGATGCTGTCGATGCAGAGCTACGAGCCGGACAGCTACGACGACAACGCCGTCCGGGCGTTCGAGTGGCTGGGTGGCGTGGTGGAGCGGGTGCTGACCCGTGAAGGCGAGGACCGGGAGGCGCTGCGGATGCTGCCGGCCGGTGACGCCGGACCCAACCTGCTCACCTCCGACCACGTGATGGAGTACCTGACCCACCGGGTCGCGTCGATCCGCGAGATCGCGACGGAGGCGTTGAGCGAGTCCGAGCTGGCCGTGGCGGTGGAAGGCCATCTGCATCGCATCGTCGACGCGACGGAGCACATCCAGTCCGAGTTGATCGAGATGCTGATGGACACCGACGAGGGTCCTGAGCGCCGGTTCACCAGCCTGACCAAGGCCCAGCAGAACGTCGCCGTCCTGCTCGTCGACGGCCTGGACAACGACCAGCTCGCGGCCGAGCTCGGGATCAGCCTGAACACCGTCAAGACCCACCTCAGCGCGATCCTGCGCAAGTACGGCATGGTCCATCGCGCCCAGGTCGCCGACGACGTCCGCAAGTACCTGGCGCGCTGACCGGTGGACCGCCAGGCCATCACAACGGGTTGTTCGCAGCAGTGCTCCGCGGGAGCCGAGCGCCGGCGCCCGATTGTGATGGCCTGGCAGTCCGTGCCGCGCTAGTAGGAGCGGGCAACGATCGCGGTCAGGCCGCTCTCGCTGTCCTCGGTCGGGAGCGTGCCGTCCGAGCGCTGCAGGCAGCGGACGGTGATGCCGGCCGTGGCCAGTCGGTCCTCGCCGGCTTCGCCGACCACGTCGTACGGCAGGCTGGCCCACCCGGTCGCGGCCGCCTCCAGGGCCTCGTCCACGGTGGAGACGGCCGTGGTCCGCGCGGTTTGGCGAGCGGCTGCCTCGGCCAGTAGGAGAGCCTGGTCTGCGTCCATCGCCGCCACGACGGTCGACGTGATATCCGGCAGGCCGACGGTCTCCTTGCCGGAGCCCCGCAGCCGACGTGCGACCGTCGCGACATTGCTGTCCAGGTCGCGGGGGCCGAGCTCGATGCGAACCGGGACACCCTTCAGTTCCCAGTTCACCGCGCGCCGGCCGAACGGCTGATCGGTCCGATCGTCGACCTCGACGCGCAGACCGGCCGCCGCCAGCTCGTCCGCGATCCGCCGAGCGGCCTCGAGGGTCTCGTCCCTGACCGCGAGTACGACGACCTGGGTCGGCGCGACGGCCGGCGGCACGCGCAGCCCGGCGTCGTCACCGTGCACCATGATCATCCCGCCGACCATGCGTGTGGTGCTGCCCCACGAGGTGGTCCAGGCGAGCTCACGCTGCCCGTCGCTCGACTGGAAGCCGATGTCGAAGGCACGGGCGAAGTTCTGGCCGAGTTCGTGGGCCGTGCCCATCTGCAGCGCCTTGCCGTCACCGGTCATGGCTTCCAGCGTCATCGTGTTGATCGCCCCGGCGAACCGCTCCCGCCGCGTCTTCCGGCCGGGCAGCACCGGGATCGCCAGCACGTTCACCATCACGTCGCGGTAGACGTCGTACAGGATCCTGGTGGCGAACGCGCGGGCATCCTCCGCGGTCGCGTGCGCGGTGTGGCCCTCCTGCCACAGGAACTCCGTCGTCCGCAGGAACAACCGTGGCCGCAGCTCCCAACGGACCGCGTTGGCCCACTGGTTCAGCAGCAGCGGCAGGTCGCGATAGCTCTGGATCCACTTCGCCATGTACTCACCGATGACGGTCTCCGAGGTCGGACGCACCACCGCCGGCTCCTCGAGTTGCTTGCCTCCGGCATGCGTCACCACGGCGAGCTCGGGACTGAAGCCCTTCACGTGCTCGGCCTCACGGCGCAGGTAGCTCTCCGGGATCAGGAGTGGGAAGTACGCGTTGGCCGCGCCGGCAGCCTTGATCCGCTCGTCCAGTGCCGCCTGCAGTCGCTCCCAGATCCCGTACCCATACGGTCGGATGACCATGGTCCCCCGCACCGGCCCGTTGTCGGCGAGCTCGGCTTTGGCAATCACATCCTGGAACCATCGGGGAAAGTCCGTGGCCTGCGTGGCAAGCACGGATCGGGTTGCGGTCATGCCGGTCAGTGTAGGAAGGCGATCGCTGGGGCGGCCACGCAATAACAAGCAGCAACTCCCGGCGTCCTGGCGGGCGCCGGGAGTTGCGAGAGACAACAGAGGCGGATGTTCAGGTGCGGGGCGTCCGCCCGGACGCGGACGCCCTAACGGTGCCCGCGTCGTCAGAGCGAGCCGAGGGCGTCGTTCCAGGTCTTGGACGGGCGCATGACGGCGGTGGCCTTGGCCGGGTCGGGCTGGTAGTAGCCGCCGAGGTCGACCGGGCTGCCCTGGACGGCGATCAGCTCGTCGACGATCGTCTGCTCGCTCGCCGTGAGCACCTCGGCCAGCGGGCCGAACGCCTTCGCCAGATCGGCGTCGTCGGTCTGCTTGGCCAGCTCCTGGGCCCAGTACAGGGACAGGTAGAAGTGGCTGCCGCGGTTGTCGATGCCGCCTACGCGACGGGTCGGCGACTTGTCCTCGTTCAGGAACGTCGCGGTGGCCCGGTCCAGGGTGTCGGCGAGGATCTGGGCGCGTGCGTTGCCGGTCGCCTGGGCCAGGTGCTCGAAGCTCGCGGCCAGGGCGAAGAACTCACCCAGGCTGTCCCAGCGCAGGTAGTTCTCCTTGACCAGCTGCTGCACGTGCTTCGGCGCCGAACCGCCGGCGCCGGTCTCGAACAGCCCGCCACCAGCCATCAGCGGCACGACCGACAGCATCTTCGCGCTGGTGCCGAGCTCGAGGATCGGGAACAGGTCGGTCAGGTAGTCGCGCAGTACGTTGCCGGTCACCGAGATGGTGTTCTCACCGCGGCGGATCCGCTCCAGCGAGAACTTGATCGCGTCGACCGGCGCGAGGATGCGCAGGTCCAGACCCTCGGTGTCGTGGTCGAACAGATACTTCTGGACCTTGGTGATGATCTGAGCGTCGTGAGCGCGGGTCTCGTCCAGCCAGAACACCGCCGGGTCGCCGGTCGCCCGGGCCCGCGTGACGGCCAGCTTGACCCAGTCGCGGATCGGGGCGTCCTTGGTCTGGCACGCGCGGAAGATGTCGCCGGCCGAGACGGCCTGCTCCAGTACGGCGTTGCCGGCCTCGTCGACGAGCCGGACGGTGCCGGTGGTCTGGATCTCGAAGGTCTTGTCGTGCGAGCCGTACTCCTCGGCCTTCTGCGCCATCAGGCCGACGTTCGGGACCGAGCCCATCGTGGACGGGTCGAAGGCGCCGTTGGCGCGGCAGTCGTCGAGCACGACCTGGTAGATCCCGGCGTAGCTGCTGTCCGGCAGCACGGCGAGCGTGTCGTGCTCCTGGCCGTCCGGTCCCCACATATGTCCGGAGGTGCGGATCATGGCCGGCATCGACGCGTCGACGATGACGTCGGACGGGACGTGCAGGTTGGTGATGCCCTTGTCCGAGTCGACCATCGCCAGCGCCGGTCCGGCGGCCAGCTCGGCGTCGAACGACGCCTTGATCTCGGCGCCTTCGGGCAGCGACGCGATGCCGTTGAGGATGCCGCCGAGCCCGTCGTTCGGAGTCAGGCCGGCCTTGGCCAGTACGTCGCCGTACTGCGCGAAGGTGTTCGGGAAGAAGGCGCGGACCACGTGGCCGAAGACGATCGGGTCGGAGACCTTCATCATCGTGGCCTTCAGGTGGACCGAGAACAGCACGTCGTCGGCCTTGGCCCGGGCGATCTGTGCGGTGAGGAACTCGCGCAGCGCGGCGACGTGCAGCACCGAGGCGTCGACGACCTCGTTGGCCAGCACCGGCACCGACTCGCGCAGGACGGTCGTGGTGCCGTCGTCGCCGACCAGCTCGATCCGCAGCGAGCCGTCGGCCGCGATCACGGCCGACTTCTCGGTGGACCGGAAGTCGTCCTGTCCCATGGTGGCGACGTTGGTCTTGGAGTCCGCCGACCAGGCGCCCATCCGGTGCGGGTGGGTCTTGGCGTAGTTCTTCACCGAGGCGGGCGCGCGCCGGTCCGAGTTGCCCTCGCGCAGCACCGGGTTCACCGCGGAGCCCTTGACCTTGTCGTAGCGGGTCTGGACCTCCCGCTCCGCGTCGGTCTTCGGCTCGTCCGGGTAGTCCGGCAGCGCGTAGCCCTGGGCCTGCAGCTCGGCGATCGCCGCCTTCAGCTGGGGGATCGAGGCCGAGACGTTCGGCAGCTTGATGATGTTGGCTTCCGGCGTCCGGGCCAGCTCGCCGAGCTCGGCCAGCGCGTCCGCGATCCGCTGGTCGTCCTTCAGGTACTCCGGAAAGAGGGCGATGATCCGGCCCGCCAGCGAGATGTCCCGGGTCTCCACCCCGACCCCGGCCTGACCGGCGTACGCCTGGATCACCGGGAGGAACGAGTACGTGGCGAGCGCCGGAGCCTCGTCGGTGTGGGTGTAGATGATGGTCGAGTCGGTCACCACGTGCTCCACTTCAGGTCGGCAAGCTCCGCCCCCACCCTAATAGCCAGTCCGCCCCACCCAGACCGGACGTGTCCATGCTCACGCCGCCTAGTCGAGGTCATCGGGATGCGCGAGGGTGATGCCGGCCGCTGTGGTGACCGCGCTGGTGAAGGTCAGGGTGTCGATCGGGGAGGAGGCGGCCACGGTCGCGCCGGTCAGGGCGGTGAGGCCGCGGGCGGCGTCCCAGGTGCAGTCGACGAAGACCGCCCCGGACGCCTTGACCTGGGAGAACTCCGCCCCGGTCAAGTCGCAGCCGCGGAACACGGCGCCGGTGAGGTCCGCGGAGACGAAGTCCGCGTTCTGCAGCCGGCAGTCGGAGAACTCCACCTTCACGAACTTCGCGAAGCGGAACGAGCCGAAGTCGAGCACGCTGTCACGGATCGTGGCGTGCTGGATGCTCATCCCCGGCCCGGCGAACCCGGTCAGCCGGGACGAGTTGATCGCCACCCGGGTGAGGGCGGCATCGGACCAGCGGGCGTTCGCGACGTCGCACTGGGACAGCTCCGCGTCGACCAGGATCAACTTGTCCAGGTCCGACCCGGCCAGCTTGGTGCGGGTCAGCCGGCAGCCGCTCAGCTCGAGATGCTCGGCGACGAGATCGCTCAGATCCACGTCCTCCAAGGACAGGTCGAGCAGCCTGGTCTCGTCGTCGATGTCCTCCGGCGTGGGCGAGGCGGACTCGAGCTGGGTGCGCAGCCGGGGCGCGGCGATCTTCATGGAGTGACCGTAGCCAGAGCCGTGGACACTTCAGGTCGAACGCAGGTAGTGCGCCGCCGCGCCGATCAGCGCCGAGTGCTCGGTGTCACCGGTGGGCGCGACGTCGAAGCTGAACACCTCCGCCACGATGTCGAAAGCCCCCGAGATCGAGCCACCCAGCACGGTCTTCGTCACCCCGAAGCGATCCAGCCAAGGGGTGAGTGCGGTCGCAAGATCACCGAAGGCTGTCAGCAGGGCGTCCTTCGCGGCGGCGTCACCGGCCCGCGCGTCCTCGGCGATCTCCTTGACCCCAGGCGCTTCGGTACCCGTGCTCGCGAAGTACCTGCGCAGGATCGCCCGTCCGGAGATCGAGTCCTCCAGAGGCTTGCCGTCGTACTCCGTCTTGTAGAGCTCACCGCCAGACGGGACGGTGTCGCCCTCGCGGACCACGTGGCCGTCGGCGAGGAACGCCGTACCGACGCCGGTGCCGATGGTGACACCGACGCACCGCTCGACGCCGCGGACCTCGCCCGCGGTCCACTCACCGACAGCGAACGCCTCGGCGTCGTTCATGAACATCAGCCGGTCCAGAGCGAGCTCAGCCCGCAGACTGTCGCCCAGGTTGTACCCGTACAGCTGGTCGAACTTGTCCTGTCCGCGATACCAGGCGACGCCGGTGGCGAAGTCGAACGGACCGGGCAGCGCCACCGCCAGACCGTTTGCCAGCGGCAACTTCCGGGCCGCCGCCGCCAACTGCGCGACGACCACCTCGGCCGCCTTCTGCGACTCGAGATTCGCCCGTTCCACCACGTTCACGGACCAGTCGTCCGGCGACACCACCGCCGCCGTCACATGACTGCCCCCGACCTCCAGCACTGCTACGTCCATCCGGTCATCTTGACAGCAGCAGGGTGCGGGCCGCTCGCGGCAGCCCTGTCCGTAGAGTGTCTGGTACGAGTGACACTCGAGGGGATCGGGGAATGCACGCCGAGAGCAGTGCGACGCCCGTGGTCGCGGCGCTGAGCGTCGTCGTCGCGGTAGCCGGTCACGCGCTCGCGGGCGGCACTGTCGCCCTCCAGTTGGTGTCGCCGCTGCTCGCCCTGACCGCGGTCTGCTGGCTGCTGGGTGAGTACCTCGCCGGCGAACGTGCACTGGCCGTGGTCGTGCTCGCCGCGATCCAACTGTTCGTCCACATCACCCTGGATGCGGCCCACGAGCCGATGGCCATGCCGACGCACCACGGGGGGATGCCGCAGGGGATCGGCGGCAGTCTCGTCATGACTGCCGCGCACCTGACCGTCCTGCTCGCAGGTGTCGTCGCGATCACAGGCGCACGTCGCTGGGTCCACCGAGTACTGCGGATCTTCGCGCGCTTCCTGCCGCGGCTGCCGATCCTGACTCCAGTACGCCGGTACGCCGCCGTACTGCTCGTCGTACCGCCGTCGCCGCGACTGGTTCAGCGGCGGCTCACCTCGAACGTCTCGCGGCGCGGGCCGCCGGTCATCCGGGCGATCCCAGCGATGTCCTGACCGGCCGCGTGCCTTCGCGGCCGGGTTGTCCCGTGTGACCGCGAAAGGTTCCCATGTCCAAGAAGTTCGCCCTGCGTGCTGTCGCGATCGCGGCGGCATCCACGCTGGTGCTGGCCGGCGCCGCCACCTCGGCGTCGGCCCACGTCACGGTGTCGTCGCCGGACGCCAAGCCAGGTGGGTACGCGAAGCTGGTCTTCCGCGTGCCGACCGAGTCCGATACGGCCGCCACCACGAAGCTCGTCGTCTCGTTGCCCAAGGACCACCCGTTCGCCAGCGTCGGCGCGCAGGTGAAGCCCGGCTGGACGGTGGTGAAGACGACCGAGCAGTTGCCCGCGCCGGTCAAGGTCGGCGACGTCACGCTGACCAAGGCGATCACCACCGTGACCTGGACTGCCACGGCAGGTGGGGTCCCGGCCGGCAACTTCGACGAGTTCTCCCTGTCCGTCGGGCGCATTCCGGACGGTGTCGATGCGCTGAGCTTCCCCGCAGTGCAGTCCTACAGCGATGGCGAGGTGGTCAAGTGGGACCAACTCGCCAAGGAGGGTGCTGACGAGCCGGAGCACCCGGCTCCGACGCTCAAGCTGGCCGCAGCGATCACGCCGGTCGCGGCAACGACCTCGGAGACCGGGGACTCGTCGGACCAGCTGGCTCGCGTTCTCGGTGGCGCCGGCCTGCTGTTGGGCCTGATCGGCTTGGGCCTGGGACTCCGGTCCCGCAAGCCGGCTGGATCCGAGAAGGCGTAGTCATGCGCCGACTGATCGCAGTACTGGTGGCGTCGCTGCTCGCTCTGGTGGTTTCCACCGGAGTGGCGGCGGCGCACGCCAAGCTCGAGTCGATGACCCCGGCCGATGGTTCGTCCATGTCCGCACCGCCGACCAAGGTGGTGCTGACCTTCAATGAGCCGGTCGGCAGCAACGGCACGCAGGTGCAGGTCAAGTCGCCGTCCGGGACCAATGTGGCCACCGGCGACGTGCAGGTGATCGACAACACCGTGACCCAGCCGGTCGGCGCGATGGTCGACGCCGGCCGGTACCAGGTCGACGCCCGCGTGGTGTCGGCCGACGGTCACCCGATCACCGTCACTGGATCGTTCACCGTCACCCACGCCGGTCACCCGGCCACCCAGCCGGGCGGTACGCCGACCGCCAGTCAGGACAGCGGCTCGAACACGGTCACGATCGTGGCCCTGTGCCTGGTGATGCTGGTCGTGGTGGCGCTCGCGATCGTCATCGTGCGCCGCCGGCCCGCCTCGCAATGAGGTCGGCCAAACCGGCCGTCGCGGGTGGGATGGTTGCCGCCGGCATCGTGGTGATGGTCGTCGCCCTGCTCGCGGCAGGCGGTGCGCCGCAACCGTTGCCGGCCGGTCTCAGCGGTGCCGGAGTGCCGTTGTCCTGGTCGGTTCCGGTACTGCGTTTCGTCGCCGATGCTGCCGCGGTGGCGACGGGCGGTGCCCTGGTAGCGGTCATACTCTTGCTTCCAGCAACTGATGGGAACCTGTCGCCGAAGGGTTTGCGGGCCTGCCAGGACGCGGCGATCGCGGCCGCTGTCTGGGCGGTGGCGAGTATCGGCGGGCTGATCACGTCGGGCGCGGTGATCCTGGGGATCCCGTTGTCGCACCTTGCCGAGCATGCATCCGTGGCGGGGGAGCTCTTGCAGGTCAGGGCTCTGGCGGTGGCCGTCGTACTCACGGCGATTCTCGCGGTGGTCCTGAGCGGCTGCCGGACGGTTCGCGGCGCGCGGTTCGCGGCGGTGCTCACCGCAGCTGCACTGACCGGTCCGCTGCTCACTGGACACGGCGCGATCGAGCGAACGAACGTGTGGTCCGTCCTCGCGACCACCTCACTGGTCGTCCACGTCTTCGCGGCAACGGCGTGGATCGGCGGCCTGGGCGCCGTACTGCGGTATGCCCGGGATCGGCAGGCCGTCGAGCGCTTCAGCCGGCTGGCACTGGTCTGTGCGATCGCGATGGGCGTCACCGGATTGCTGACCGCGGAGATCCACCTCGGTGGGCGGGACGACGGCTGGGCGCTGATCACGCAATGGGTCACCAGCGGGTACGGCGCTCTGGTGTTCGCAAAGACCGTGGCGTTCGCGATGCTGGTGCTGGTCGGGTGGTGGCATCGGCGGACAACGCTCCCGGAGTTGGCGGCCGGGGATCCGGCGGCGTTCCGGCGGCTCGCGGTTGTCGAGCTGCTGATCATGGCCGGGACCGTGGGCTTGGCCGTTGCCCTTTCGCGCACGCCATGACTTGCTGACTCGGTGATATGTCAACAGATGTCCGTACAATGGCTGGATGACGGAACCACGGTGGCTGGATGCGCGTGAGGCGCGTCTGTGGGAGTCGTACCGTGACGCGCATCGCGAGCTGACGCGCGCCCTCGAGGCCCGGCTGATCGCGAACTCCGGCCTGTCCGGCGCCGACTACGCCCTGCTGCATCCGCTGTCCGTCGCGGAGGACGGCGTACTGCGCACTCGCGATCTCGGCAAGTCGGTCGGCTGGGAGCGCAGTCGGCTGTCGCACCAGGTCAGCCGGATGGAGAAGCGTGGCCTGGTCACCCGCGAGGAGTGCGAGTCGGACGCCCGTGGCTCGATGATTCGGCTCACCGGCCTCGGCCGGAAGGCGATCGAGGCGGCCGCACCGGACCACGTCGAGGCCGTCCGCAGCTACTTCTTCGACCACTTGAGTCCCGAGGAGCAGGGCCAGCTCGGCGTCCTCCTCGAACGCGTCCTCACCGCGGTGCCCGCGAACCCGTGCGCGACACCGGACTGCGAGGAATAGGTCACCCCGGCGGTCCCAGCAGGTGAGAGCTCCGATCCTTGGGTTGACATGTCATCTCGATCGGTTACTTTGGTGATGCATCATCAAAGAGCCTCCGGGCGCCCCTCTCTTCGTGAAGGAACAGTCATGCCCAAGATCGCGATCATCCTCGGCAGTACGCGCCCGGGCCGCAACGGCGAAGCCGTGGCTCAGTGGGTGCTGGATCTCGCCAAGCAGCGCAGTGACGCCGAGTTCGAGCTCGTCGACATCGCCGACTACAAGCTGCCGCACCTGGACGAGGCCCTGCCGCCGTCGCTGGGCCAGTACAGCCAGCCACACACGCACGCCTGGGCAGACAAGATCGCGTCCTTCGACGGGTTCGTCTTCGTCACCCCGGAGTACAACCACTCCACCTCCGGCGCGCTGAAGAACGCGATCGACTTCCTGTTCAAGGAGTGGAACGACAAGGCGGCCGGCTTCGTCAGCTACGGCGCGGTCGGCGGCGCGCGTGCGGTCGAGCACCTGCGTCTGGTGATGGGCGAGCTCAAGGTCGCCGACGTCCGCAACCAGGTCACGTTGTCGCTGGCCACCGACTTCAAGAACTACTCCGAGTTCGCCCCAGCCGACTTCCACGAGCCCGAGGTCCACGCCATGCTCGACCAGGTGATCAGCTGGAGCAACGCCCTCGCCGGCGTCCGAGTCCCCGCCGCTGTCTGACACTTCACGTCTCTCGCCCGCCCCGGTGCTCTGCGCCGGGGCGGGCTTTCGTTTTCTGGTGGTGACTCCCGGTATGCAGAAGTGACACGCCGTCACGGAGAGCAGTGGACGGATGCTGTCGGAAGAATGATGGCGTCGGGTTCGGATGCGCGCTGGATTTGACAATCGTTTTCACTAACGTGAGGATGTGGCGCGTGTCCGATGCTCTGAACAGACGCGGGTTCCTGGGGCTGGCCGGTGCGTCGGCACTGGCCGGACTGACCGGTTGCGGCGCCGATGGCGAGGCCGCGGCCCAACCGAAGAACGGCGGCCGGCTGCGGGCCGTGTACGCCGGTGGCGGTGCCAAGGAGGTCCTCGATCCGCACGTCCAGAGCCTGTTCGTGGACATCGCGCGGCACAAGGCGACGTACGAGAAGCTGGTTGAGCTGGGGCCCGATCTGAAGCCAGTGGGGCGGCTGGCCGAGAAGTGGGAGCACGACGGGCAGGCGACGACCTGGCGGTTCAGCCTCCGGGATGCGACGTTCCATGACGGCGGCAAGCTGACCAGCGAGGACGTGCTCTACAGCCTCGCGCGGATCGCCGACCCGGCCGTGCCCGAGCGTGTCGCCCAGTCGTCGCTCGCGACCCTGGATCTGAGGCGCAGCCGGTCCGTCGATGCGCGTACGGTCGAGCTGACATTGACCGCTCCGAACGCCGAGTTCCCTGCCCTGCTGGCGGGAATCGGGACCCAGATCGTTCGGGACGGATTCAAGGATCCGGCGAAACCGGTTGGAACCGGCCCGTTCCGGTTCGTCTCGTTCGAGGCCGGCCGGTCGATGATCGCGAATCGGTACGACGACTACTGGGATGAGCCGGCCCGGATCGAGGAACTGCACATCCTGTCCGCCGACACCGAGGCCCGGGCGAACGCCGTACAAGGCGGACAGGCGGAGTATGCGAACGACATGACCGCGACCTTCGCGCGGACCGCGTCCGCTGGGAGGACAGTGCGGATCGTGGCCGCCAAGGCCAGCACGATGCAGGCGTTCGTCATGAAGGTGGATCAGCCGCCGTTCGACAACCCGGACGTGCGGATGGCGTTCAAGCTGCTCGCCGACCGGCAGCGGCTGGTCGACGTGGTGCTCGCCGGGCGGGGTGAGGTCGGCAACGACCTGTTCGGCAAGGGATATCAGTACTATCCGGCCGACCTGGCGCGGCGGGAGCGGAACGTCTCGGAGGCCAAGAACCTGCTGAGGAAGGCCGGGCTGGTGAACAAGGAGATCGAGTTCCTGACCGCGGATGCCTCGGCCGGGTCCGTCGAGTCGGCCACGCTGTTCGCGGAGCAGGTCGCCGAGGCCGGGGTGAAGCTCAAGGTGGTCCCGGGGAGTGCGCAGACGTATGCGAAGGACCTGCTCACGAAGGGTGTCATCGGCAACCATCGGTCCGGCGCGATGCCGATTCCGCAGTACGTCACGGATCGCCTGCTCAGTAAGTCGCCGTTCAACGTGACGCATTGGCGGCGGCCCGCATTCGATGTCGGGTTTGCGGCGGCGCAGCGGCTGACGGATGAGGGTGCGCGGTCGGCCAAGTACGGCGAACTCCAGGGGACGCTGCGGGATGAGGGCGGCATACTCGCGTGGGGGCTGCCGGACTATCTGGTCGCGGTGTCGGCGACGGTGCAGGGGGTGCAGGCGGTGCCGCCGAACACGCTGGACTCGGGCCGGTTCGACAAGGTGTGGCTGGCCTGAATGCGGTCGTACGCCGGACAGCGGGCCGTGCTCGCCGTCGTTCAGCTGGCTGTGCTCTCGGTGCTCGTGTTTGTGCTCACTGCCTTGCTGCCTGGGGATGCGGCGGACATGCGGTTCACCGAGACGCTGACGCCGGATCAGGTCTCGCGGCTGCGTGCTGAGCTTGGGCTGGATCAGCCTTTGGTGGAACGGTTTGTCGACTGGTTCGGCAACGTGCTGAAGGGCGATCTGGGTACGTCGTTGATCAGCGGGGGACCGGTGGTCGACATCGTGAAGAGCTCGGTGGGGGCGACGCTGGTGCTCACGCTGGCGACGCTTGCGGTCGTCGTACCGTTGGCTGTTGCCCTCGGCATCGTGATGGGGGCACGGGAGAACGGGCGGCTTGATCGGGCGATCACGTCGGTGACGCTGGCGTTGAGTGCGATCCCGGACTTCGTGATCGCGGTGCTGCTGGTGGCGGTGTTCTCGCTGAAACTCGGGTGGTTGCCGGCGACCTGGATCGGCGGGTCGTTGCTCGCTTCCCCGGTGTTGCTCGTGCTGCCGGTCGCGGTGCTTCTTGGGCGGACGGTCTGCTTGTTGTCACGCCAGGTCCGTGCGGGGACGATCACTGCGCTGCGCGCGGAGTACGTCGTACAGGCGCGGCGGCTCGGGATTCCGCGACGGCGGTTGCTGTTGCGGCACGTGCTGCCGAACGCCGCGGTCCCCGGGGTCCAGGAGCTGGCGCGAACCGGGGACACCTTGCTGGGCGGGGTCCTTGTGGTGGAAGCAATCTTCGCGATCCCCGGTTTCGCCACCGCCCTGGTAGACGGCGTCGAAACCCGCGATGTCCCGGTAGTCCAGGGCCTGACCCTGGTCCTCGCAGTAGCAGCCCTCCTCCTCAACCTCGCCGCCGACCTGGTCTGCAACCGCCTGGTCCCCCGAACGGAGCTACTCCGATGAACCACCCCGGCGCGCGTATGTCGGTGGTGGTGTCGGTGATGCTGGTTCTCCTCCCACTGCTCGTTGCGGTCTTCGGACCACTCGTCCCTGTCCAGGCCGAGCCTGGGTTGCCGTATGCGTCGGAGGGGGTTTTGGGGACGGATGGGTTGGGGCGGGATGTGCTGCAACTCCTGCTGGTTGGTGGGAGGACAGCGCTGGGGATGGCGATCGGCGCGGTGGTGATCGCGTACGTGATCGGTGGGCTGATCGGGCTGGTGGCTGCGTCCACGCGGCACCGGTGGTTGGACGAAGGGTTGATCCGGCCGCTCGACGTACTGCTGCCGTTGCCTTCGCTGCTCGTGATCAGCGTGGTCGCGGTCGGCTGGCGAGCGTCCGCTCTGGCGATCACTCTGGCCGTTGCCCTGGTCAACGTTCCGACGGTTGCCCGGCTGGTGCGAGCGGCCGCGCTGGACGCTGCGAGCAGTCCGGTCGTCGAGGCTCTCCGCATGCAGCGCGAGTCCTGGTTCACCATCAATCTCGGGTACGTCGGGCGCTCGGTCCTCGGCCCGGTCGCCGCCGACCTCGGCACCCGCATCACTCTCGCGGTCTTCCTGGTTGCCTCGGTCAACTTCCTGGGCCTGGGCCTGAGTCCCACCGCCCCCGATTGGGCCGTCAGCATCTCCCGCAACCGCGAAGGTCTCCTCCTCCAACCGTGGTCCGTCCTGGCCCCGGCCCTCCTCCTGGTCTCGTTCACCCTCGGCTTCAACCTCCTCGCCGACCGTCTCCTCCATCACACCCGCCGCCCCACCGAGGCGACCGAATGACCACCCCATCCGCCGATCCGCCCGCCAATCGGCCCGCCGATCCGCCCGCCGACCGGCCCACCGATCCGCCCGCCGACCGGCCCACCGATCCGCCATCTCGTGGGCTGACCCACCCGTCGGTGGGTTGGCCCCCGGGAATCCGACTGGCCAACCCACCATCTGCTGGGTCAACCCAGCAGACGCGGCAGGAGCCGAGTGGGACCGGGCTGGGGATGGTGGAGCCGGGTGGGACGGGGCTGGGGGTGGTGCAGCCGGGTGGGACGGGGCTGGGGGTGGTGCAGCCGGGTGGGACGGGGCTGGGGGTGGTGCAGCCGGGTGGGACGGGGCTGGGGGTGGTGGAGCCGGGTGGAAGCGGGCTGGGGGTGGTGGCGCGGGTCAGGGGGCTCGGGGCGTACTCCGGGTGCGCGGTGCTGGTGGATGGGGTGTCGTTCGAGGTGGTAGCCGGCGAGGTTACGGCGTTGGTGGGGGCTTCGGGGTCGGGGAAGACGACCTCGGCGCTGGCGTTGTTGGGGGAGGTTGGGGAGGGGGTTTGGCTGGAGGGAGTCGTGGAGGTTGGGGGAGAGGTTGTTGTTGATGGCAACGGGGTGACGGGCGCGGCTGCCCGGGTTCGGGGGCGGGTGGTGGCGTATATGCCCCAGCATCCGGGGAGTGCGCTCAACCCAGCGCGGCGGATCGGTACGACGTTGCGGGAGCTCGAGGGGCTGCATCATCGTGGGGAATCGGTGGTCCCGGGAGCACTCAGGGCGGCACAGTTGCCGGGGGATCGGGAGACGTTGCGGCGGTTTCCGCATCAGTTCTCGGGTGGCCAGCGGCAGCGGGTCGCACTCGCACAGGCGTTGACGTGCCGCCCGAAGGTGCTGGTGCTGGACGAGCCGAGCACCGGCCTCGACTCGATCACCCGGCTGCGGTTGGTCCACGAGCTGAGGCAACTTGCCGCCGACGGCCTCGGGATCTTGTTGCTGAGTCACGACTTCGACCTGGTTCGCGCACTCGCCACCCGCGTCGTGGTGCTGTCCGCCGGCCAGGTGATCGACTCCGGCGGTCCCGACGTACTCCCGCAAGCACCAGACCTCGAGCGATCGGGAACCACCAGCACCGGGCGTCCGTTGCTCCAGGCAATGAACCTGTCCGCGTCGCTGCGTCCTCGCGGCCGCGACCCCATCCTGCACGAGATCGACCTCGCCGTTCGCCCGGGCGCGTGCGTGGGGGTCGTCGGCCGTTCCGGCAGTGGCAAGACCACGTTGGCCCGCTGCCTGGCCGGCCTGCACGAGGGCTACACCGGCCGGCTCCTCCTCGACGACGAATCACTACCCGTCCTGCGCAAGCGATCACGTACTCAGAACCGCCGTGTCCAGTACGTCTGGCAGGAGGTCCGCGGCTCGTTCGACGAACGCCGTCCGGTCGACCAGCAAGTCGCCCGGACAGCCCAACGCCTCCGCGGTCTCGACCCCGAGCAGGCCCACGCCGAAACCGTCGCCACCCTGGCCCGCCTCGGCGTCTCCGCGATGACCGCGGCCCGTACGCCGAGCCGCCTCTCCGGTGGTGAGCTGCAACGAGCCGCGCTGGCCCGGGCCGTCCTCGCCCACCCCGACGTACTGATCTGCGACGAGATCACCACCGCGCTCGACGATCACGGTACGGCGCTCGTCGTCGAGCTACTGACCGAGCTGAAAGACAGCGGCACCGCGCTGATCTGGATCGGCCACGACCTCGGCCTGGTCGCGGCGGTCTCTGACCACGTCCTGGTGATCGACGCCGGTCGGGTGGTCGAGCAAGGACCACCCACGACCGTGATGACCGACCCACGCCACGAACTGACCCGGCGGCTGGTGAGGGCCGCCTCGATCGGTCACCCACAATCTCCGCCCGTGCTGACACTCGACACGAGGAGCGAACCGCGCCGATGACGCGACTGCACGACCACCTGGCGGAGGCGATCAAGGACCCGGATCCGATCCGCGTCGGGGATCACCTGATCTGCCTGCGGTTCGAGACGATGAAGGTGTACTCCGCGCTCGGCGCCGTACGGCACCTGCTGGAGACCGGCACGGTCCGGCCCGGCGACACGCTGATCGACAGCTCGAGCGGGATCTACGCGCACGCGCTGGCGCTGGCCTGTCACCGCTACGGGATGAAGTGCCACATCGTCGGCTCGACCACCGTCGACCGGACGCTGAAGATCCAGCTGGAGATCCTCGGCGCGACCGTCGAGCAGGTGCCGTCGTCGAACAACCTGCAGCTCGACCAGAACCTCCGGGTCCGCCGCATCGGCGAGATCCTGCGCGACAACCCGTCGTACCACTGGATGCAGCAGTACCACGACGACATCCACTACCTCGGGTACGGCGCGGTGGCGGATCTCGTGGCCGAACTCGTGCCGGCCGGCCCGCTGTGTCTCGTCGGAGGGGTCGGAACCGGCGCGTCGACGGGCGCGATCGCGGAGTACCTGCGCGATCGCGGCCGGGACGTGAACCTGGTCGGCGTGCAGCCGTTCGGCAGCATCACCTTCGGCGCCGGGCACACCCAGGATCCGGAGATGATCATCGCGGGGATCGGCAGTTCGATCGAGTTCCGCAATGTCCGGCACGAGCTGTACGACCGGCTGCACTGGGTGTCGTTCGACTACGCGATGTCGGCCGCGGTGGACCTGCTGCGGACCTCCGGGGTGTTCGCCGGCCTGTCCGCGGGCGCGGCGTACCTCTCGGCGCTGTGGGAACACAACTGCGACAGCAGCCGCAAGCACGTGTTCCTGGCCGCCGACACCGGGTCGCGGTACGTCGAGTCCGCGTTCGCCCGGCACGCCGATGCCCGGCCGATGGAGTCGATGCGGCCGCGCGAGATCGACTCGCTGGACCAGCTCACGGTGCCGTGGTCGGCGATGTCGTGGGATCGCCGGGAATCCGCCTGGACACGGCGCGAGGAGTTTCCATCTGCGACTCCGTCGCATTAGTGTCTGGTCTGACCGACGACCGAAAGGCTGGCCGATGACCGCTTCCGTGGCTGCGCTCACCTCCTCCGTCCTCGCCGGTTCGCTTGGCCCGGATCCGTCGGCGTTGTCCGTCACGAGCGCGTTCTGGTTGCATCACACGACTCGGCTGCCGGGGGCCGAGGTGACGTACCGGAACTACTACGTCCTGCTCCGCGTGGGCGAGGTGTTCGGTGCCTGCTCCTTCGAGGCGGGCGAGCTCGATCCGTCGTACTGCGCGGATGCGTCCGGGATCTCGCTGGACGAGTTGATCGCGGATGGCCCGCTGCCGGTGAAGATCGCGGCGCTGGACGCCTATCTCGCCTCGGTGGAGCCGCATCATTCGGCGTCCGGAGCCGAGGAGATCGTGCTCCCCGCCGGTACGCCGGACATCCGCGCACGGGCCCGGGATGCGGCGGTCGCCGGGCTACTCGACGTTCGACCGGGCTGGAAAGTTGCGCTGATCGGGGTGGTGAACCCACTCGTCGACGCGATCACCGAGCGAGGTGGGATCTGCCTTCCCTGCGACTTCAACCTGCGCGAGACCGCATCCGGACTGCCGGTGTCGCGTGACATGACCGAGGTCGTCGATGCCGCCGACGCCGTCGTGGCGACCGGGATGACCTTGTCCAACGGGAGTTTCGACGTACTCCTGGACCGTTGCCGCCAGCAATCGAAGCCGCTGGCGATCTATGCGCAGACCGGTAGCGCCGTCGTCCGCGCCTTCCTGGGCTCCGGAGTCACCGCCCTCTCCGCTGAGCCCTTCCCCTTCTCCCAGTTCAGTGCCCGCCCCACCACTCTCTACCGCTACCCCTCCAGGACGGACACATGAGCAGTCCCAGTCAGAACCCAGCGATCACTGCACGCGTGGTCGGCGGGCGATCGGCAGACGTACCTGGGGATTGGTGGATGGTGCGGCGGTTGTGGCCGTTCTTGGTGGCTTCGGCGGTGAGTTTGATTCCGTTCACGGTGTTCGGGATGTACCTGGTGCCGATCGCGGCCGCGGCCGGTGGGGATGTAGCCGAGGTTGGAGGGTTGCGCGGCCTGGGTGGGTTGGCCGCGTTGGTGGTCGGGTTCCTGGTGGCGCCGTTGATCGACCGGTTGGCGCGGGAGTTGGTGGCTGCGGGTGGGCTGGCGTTACTGGGGGTCTCGGCGGCACTTGGTGCTGTGGGCAACGTGTTTGCGCTGGCTGCGTTCTGTTTGTTGATCGGGGCATCCACCTCGATCCTGGCGCCGTCGATCGGTGCGGCCGCGGCTGATCGGTTCACGTCTCCGGCCGCGGCAGGGCGGGCCGCGACGCTCGTGTCCGCGACCACCTCGATGATGGCGATGCTGGCTGCGCCGCTTCTCGCCGTACCAGGGCTGCTGTGGGGCTGGCGGGGCAACCTGCTCGCCGGATCGGTTGTCTCGCTGGCGTTGTCGGCCGCGTTCTTCTGGCGTGGTCGCGGCCGGAAGGCACCGCTGCGCTCCGGCGGCAGCCAGCAGATGAGCTACCTCACGACGTACCGCGAGCTGGCCCGGATCCCCGGCGCGCTCCCGCTGCTCGTCGTCGCGATGCTTCGGACGGCTGCCTTCATGGGCTACCTGGCCTACCTCGCCGCCTTCTATGACGCGAGGTTCGACCTCGCACCAGGCTGGTTCGCATTCGTCTGGTCGCTGAGTGGCGCGTCGTTCTTCCTCGGCAACCTCCTGTCCGGCCGCTACATCGCGCTCGAACGTCCGTGGATCGGTCCGGAGAAGATGCTGCTCATCGGCCTCAGCGTCGCGCTGACCAGCGTCGCGCTGTTCTACTTCTCCCCGACACTCCCGCTGACTCTCCTCCTGACCGCGCTCCTCGGCGCCAGCCACGCGACCGTCGCCGCCTGCGTCACCACTCTTCTGGTCCGCCGCAGTGGAGACCTCCGCGGCTCGGCCCTCAGCGTCAACGCCGCCGGGATGAGCCTCGGCACGTTCCTCGGCGCGGCCATCGGCGGTCTCAGCCTGGGGCTCGGCGGCTACCCGGGCACCGCGCTGGCGTTCTCCGCGATCACGCTGATCGCAGTCCTCTTCGCCGTCCGAGTACGCCGTGCTCCGACACTGACCTGACCCCCGGCGGTCAGGGAATCGATCCGGAAGATTCAGGCTCCGTTTCGGGCCTGTCTCGATATATCGTTCGGTCTTATGGAGAACCTGCCCGACCGCCAGAACCCGCATGCGCGCCTGCGCGCGTCCGACACCGATCGCGACCAGGTTGTCGACGTACTGCGGGAAGCCCTGATGTCGGGGCGGTTGTCTCAGGACGAGCATGCCGAGCGGCTGGAGCAGACGTTGCAGGCCAAGACTCTCGGCGAGCTGGAGCCGATCACCAGTGACCTGGTCATCCCGGGCGGGGCGACGCCGCTGACGACCCCGATGGCTCAGCCGGCCACGTCGAACAGCCCGGTCCCGATCGAGGAGCCGGCGAACCCGCAGGACAGCTTCGACACCATGCTGGCCATCTTCGGCGGCGGTGAGCGGACCGGCCGCTGGCGGGTGAAGCGCCGGACCAACGCGGTCGCGGTGTTCGGCGGGCACGACCTCGACATGACCGACGCGGTGTTCGAGGGCCGCGAGGTGACGATCTGGGCGTTCGCCGTGTTCGGCGGGATCGACATCACCGTCCCCGAGGGCGTCACCGTCCGCAACGAGGGCGTCGGCATCTTCGGCGGTTTCGGCGCCCGCGGGAGCGACGACCCGCACCCCGACGCGCCCGTCGTCGTGGTCAAGGGCCTGGCCCTCTTCGGCGGCGTGGGCGGTCAGTCGTCAGCCAAACGCCACAAGAAGCGCTTCAAGAACCACGGCCACGGCCAACTGGGGCATTGATCGCCGGAGCAATTCGGGTGCGGTCGGGCGCTCCGGCTCTTAGCCTTCGACCATGACCGGCCAACCGTTCGTCCCCTCCGACTTCGTCGTCCCCACTGAGCTGATCACGCCGCGGTTCCGGCTGACGCCGCTCGGCCCGGAGCACAACGCCTCCGACTACGCCGCGTGGACCGACAGCATCGACCACATCCGCGCGACCCCGGGCTTCCAGGGCAGTTGGCCGCCGGTCGGCGGCATGAGCGCGGAGGCGAACCTGGGCGACCTGCAGCGTCACGCGGACGACTTCGTCCAGCGCCGGGGATTCACCTACACCGTGCTCGAGGCCGGCAGCGCCGAGGTGATCGGTTGCGTGTACATCTATCCGTCCCGCAGCGATGAGCACATCGCCGATGTTCGTTCGTGGGTCCGCGCCGACCGGGCCGAGTTGGACGTGGCGCTGTACGAAGCCGTCAGTTCCTGGCTGGCCACGCTCTGGCCGTTCGGGACGATCGAGTACGCGTCCCGGTAACTCAGATCCAGGATTTGAACCACATTCGGCTGAGCCAGTCGGCGTGGGGGAGGACCTTGTCGGTGAGGATCGGCCAGATGTAGGCGAAGTTCAGCACGACCAGGACGACGAAGGCACCGACGACCGCGCTACCGATCAGGCGACGGGGTGTCGCGTTGCCGAACGCCGATCTGGCCGGGCCGAGGATCTTGCCGAGCACCAAGGCCAGCGCCATCACGGTGAACGGGATCATCGTGACCGCGTAGAAGAAGAAGATCGGTCTGTCGTCGAACGCGAACCACGGCACCCAGCAGGTGACGTAGCCGACGATCGGTATCCCGAATCTCCAGTCCCGCGAGCCTATCCACAGCACCAGGGCCGCGATCAACGCCAGCGCTCCGCCCCACCACAGGATCGGCGTACCCAAGGCCGAGATCACCGACAGGCAGTTCTGGCCGGCCGGCGGGTTGCAGCCCGGTGTCCCCGGCTTGATGTCGTTGACCGCGTCGAACCCGATCGGGCGGGCGATGATCGGCCAGCCGGCCGGGTTCGAGGCGTACGGGTGGGTGGCGTTCTTGATGTAGTCGCCGGTGTGGAACGCGAGCACTTCCTCGTGGTAGTGCAGCAGCGATCGGAAGTCGTCCGGGACGATCTTCATCACCCCGGTCGCCGGATTCTTGGACGCGTAGTCGTGGTCGTAGGCGTTGTCGTGCAGCAGCCAGCCGGTCCAGGTCGCCAGATACGTGACGCCCGCGACCAGCACGATGCTGATGAACGCCGGGATGCCGTCGACCAGCACCGACTTGAGGAATGCCAGCCGTACGCCGAGCGCACGCCGGGCACCGTAGTCCCAGGCGAAGACGAGGATGCCGAAGCCGGCCAGCACCCACACCGCCGACCACTTGGTACCGAGCGCGAGGCCGAAGCAGACACCGGCCAGGATCCGCCAGGGCCGGAACAGCAGCCAGCGGCCGAGGCCACGGCGCTCGCCGTCGGCGACCGGGGTATCGAGAGACTTCGCGTGCCGGCGCCGGGTCCAGTCCCGGTCGGCGACCAGGCAGGAGACCGCCGCCACCAGCCAGAACGCCAGGAAGATGTCGAGCAGCGCGACCCGGGACATCACGAAGTGCAGGCCGTCGACCGCGAGCAGGATGCCCGCGATGCTGCCGATCAGGGTCGACCGGGTCATCCGCCGTACGGTCCGGATCACCAGCAGCACGGTCAGGGCACCGAAAAGAGCCGGCATGAAGCGCCAGCCGAACGTGTTCATCCCGAACAGCTGTTCACCGGCCGCGATCATCCACTTGCCGACCTCGGGGTGCACGGTCAGGCTCGGGGTGTCCTTGAAGACGTCCAGGTTGCCGGCCAGGATCGCCTTGTCCGCGGCGCCCTCCGGCTGGTCGATGAACTGCCGGGCGTACCCGAACTTCAGCAGGCTGAAGGCGTCCTTGGCGTAGTACGTCTCGTCGAAGACGAACTTGGCCGGGTCGCCGAGGTGCCAGAACCGGATGAACGCGGCCAGCGCGGTGATCGCCAGGGTCGCGATCCAGCCGCCCTCGAAGTCGCGCGGCATCGGCGGGTACAGCCGTTCCTTGAGCGGTGGCAACCGTCTCCCGAGCACGTCCCGCCCCAGCGTCTCCCGCCCGGCGGCAGCGTCCGCACGGCGCGCGGTTCCGTCCTCGATCACAGCAGTCACGCCCGCCATGGTACGGACGCCCCGGTCACTCCGCCTCACGGACTGTGCAGATCGACAGGACGTCTCGGGTGGAAAGGCCAGGCCTGAGCGATGCTCAGGCGGGGATCGGACGTCTCGAAACCGACACCTCCTGTCGAGATGCACGCGCCCTAGACTCAGCGGCATGACCGGGCGATTGGTGTTGGCGGGGACTCCTATCGGGGACGGGCTGGACGCCTCGCCGAGGCTGGGGCGAGTGCTGGGCGAAGCCGATGTGGTGGCCGCGGAGGACACGCGGCGGTTGCGGCGGCTGACCTCGGAGCTCGGGATCGTGATCGCGGGCCGGGTGGTCAGTTACTTCGAGGGGAACGAGCGGGAGCGGACGCCGGAGCTGCTGGAGGCGCTGACCTCGGGGCAGACCGTCGTGGTGGTGACGGACGCGGGCATGCCGAGCGTCTCGGATCCCGGATACCGGCTGGTCGCCGCCGCGATCGACGCAGACGTCGCGGTGACCGCCGTACCGGGGCCGTCGGCGGTGCTGACCGCCCTGGCGCTGTCCGGTCTCCCGGTGGACCGGTTCACCTTCGAGGGGTTCCTGCCGCGGAAACCCGGGGAGCGGGCCCGGCGGCTGGCCGACCTCGCGGACGAGCCGCGGACGATGGTGTTCTTCGAGGCGCCACACCGGCTGACCGCGTCCCTCGAGGCGATGGCGGAGGCCTTCGGCGCGGATCGTCGTACGGCGGTCTGCCGGGAGCTCACCAAGACGTACGAAGAGGTCAAGCGCGGCCCGCTCGACGAGCTCGTGACCTGGTCCAAGGACGGCGTCCGGGGCGAGATCACGGTCGTCGTGTCCGGCGCGGATCCGAACAAGGTCCTCACCCCTGCCGAGCTCGCCGCCGAGGTCGCGACCGACGAGGAGGCGGGTACACCGCGCAAGCAGGCCATCTCGGACGTCGCCAAGCGCTTCAACGTCCCGAAGCGCACCGTGTACGACGCCGTCCTGGCCGCCCGAGACCCCGGTAAATAGCCCTGGCGTTCGGCACTACCCTTTTCCTATGTCCGAGAAGGCCTATTACGTCACCACCCCGATCTACTACGTCACGGCCCCGCCGCACATCGGCAGCGCCTACACGACGGTGGCCGGGGACGTCCTGACCCGTTGGCACGCCCAGCGTGGCGAGCAGAAGTGGTACCTGACCGGTACCGACGAGCACGGCGAGAAGGTGATGCGCAGCGCCGAGGCGCAGGGCATGTCCCCGCAGGCCTGGACGGACAAGCTGGTCGAGGAGTCCTGGAAGCCGGCCTGGGTCGACGTCGACATCGCGTACGACGACTTCATCCGGACCACCGAGCAGCGCCACACCGAGCGGGTCCGGGAGTTCTGGCAGAAGCTCTACGACAAGGGCGACGTCTACAAGGGCGAGTACGAGGGCCTGTACTGCGTCGGCTGCGAGGAGTTCAAGCTGCCGACCGACATCCGTACTGACGAGGACGGCACCCAGCGGTGCATGATCCACGGCACCGAGCTGGAGAAGGTCTCCGAGACCAACTACTTCTTCCGGCTCTCGGCGTACGCCGACAAGCTGCTGGAGCTGTACGAATCCCAGCCGGACTTCGTCGCTCCCGCCAGCGCCCGCAACGAGGTGATCGCGTTCGTCAAGCAGGGCCTGCAGGACCTCTCGATCACCCGGTCGACCTTCGACTGGGGCATCCCGGTGCCGTGGGACGAGGACCACGTCCTGTACGTCTGGATCGACGCGCTGCTGAACTACGTGACGGCGGCGGGCTACGGCACCGACCCGGAGCGGTTCGAGCGGTTGTGGCCGGTCGACGTACATCTGGTCGGGAAGGACATCCTCCGGTTCCACGCGGTGATCTGGCCGGCCATGCTGATGGCCGCGGAGGTCGCCGTACCGAAGCAGGTGTTCGCGCACGGGTGGCTGCTGGTCGGCGGCGAGAAGATGAGCAAGTCCAAGCTGACCGCGATCGCGCCGCACGAGATCACCGACCACTTCGGGTCGGACGCGTTCCGCTACTACTTCCTGCGCACGATCCAGTTCGGGTCGGACGGGTCGTTCTCCTGGGAGCACCTGAGCGCGGTCTACACCTCGGAGCTCGCCAACGGCCTGGGCAACCTGGCCAGCCGGATCGCGGCGATGGTCGGGAAGTACTTCGACGGTGCGCTGCCGAAGCCGGCGGACCACGGGCTGGCCGAGCAGGCACTGGCGGACAAGCTCGCGCAGACCGTCGCGACCGCGGACAAGGCGATGGACACGCTCGCGTTCCAGGACGCCCTGGCCGCGATCAACGAGCTGGTCGGCGCGGTCAACGGCTACGTGACCGAGCAGGAGCCGTGGAAGGTCGCGAAGGACGAGACCCAGCGGGATCGCCTGGCCACGATCCTGTACTCCGCCGCCGAAGCGCTGCGGGCGGTCGCCGTACTGCACAACCCGACGATGCCGAAGTCGGCCGCGAAGCTGTGGACCCTGCTCGGCGCAGAGGAGAAGCTCGGCGCGCTCAAGGACCAGCGTGTCCAGGACGCCGCCACCTGGGGCCAGCTCCCCGCCGGCGCCACCCTGACCAAGGGCGACCCGCTTTTCCCGCGGCTCGAAGAGGTCTAACTCGGTCGCCTGGTGCTGCGCCCGGCCTCTACAGTCGGGCGCATGACCAGCATCCTGTCCGCCGTGGCCTGGCCGTACGTGAACGGTCCCAGGCACATCGGCCATGTCTCCGGCTTCGGCGTTCCGTCCGATGTGTTCAGCCGGTATCAACGGATGGCTGGGAACGACGTACTGATGGTGTCCGGGACCGACGAGCACGGTACGCCGATCCTCGTCCAGGCGGAGCGGGAAGGCGTCACCCCGCGGGAGCTCGCCGATCGGTACAACCGGGTCATCGTCGAGGACCTACAGGCGCTCGGGCTGTCGTACGACCTGTTCACCCGGACGACCACGCGCAACCACTACGCCGTGGCACAGGAGATGTTCAGAACCGTTCACCGCAACGGATATCTCGTCCCACGGACCGGGCTGGGCGCCATCTCGCCGTCGACCGGCCGCACCCTGCCGGACCGCTACATCGAAGGCACCTGCCCGATCTGCGGGTACGACGGTGCGCGCGGCGACCAGTGTGACAACTGCGGCAACCAGTTGGACGCGATCGACCTGCGGAACCCACACAGCCGGATCAACGGTGAGACGCCGGTCTTCGTGGAGACCGAGCACATCTACCTGGATCTCCCGGCCCTCGCCGATGCGCTCGGGGCGTGGCTCCGCACCAGGACCGGCTGGCGGCCGAACGTCCTCAAGTTCGCGCTGAACCTGCTGGACGACGTACGCCCGCGGCCGATGACGCGGGACATCGACTGGGGCATCCCGGTGCCGCTGCCGGGCTGGGAGGACAACCCGAACAAGCGCCTGTACGTGTGGTTCGACGCGGTCATCGGGTACCTCTCGGCGAGCATTGAGTGGGCCCGGCGGTCCGGTGATCCGGAGGCCTGGCGGAAGTGGTGGTCCGATCCGGAGGCGCTGTCGTACTACTTCATGGGCAAGGACAACATCACCTTCCACGCGCAGATCTGGCCGGCCGAACTGCTCGGCTACAACGCCTCGCCCGGGCCGTACGGCGTCCTGAACCTGCCGACCGAGGTCGTGAGCAGCGAGTACCTGACCCAGGAAGGGCGGAAGTTCTCGTCCTCGCGGTCGGTGGTGATCTATGTCCGCGACGTCCTGGAGCGGTACGGGCCGGACGCGTTGCGGTACTTCATCGCCGTCGCCGGGCCGGAGACGCACGACTCCGACTTCACCTGGTCGGAGTTCGTCCGCCGGAACAACGACGAACTGGTCGGCACCTGGGGCAACCTGGTGAACCGGACCGCGTCGATGATCGCGAAGAACTTCGGCGCGATCCCCGCAGCCGGGGAGCTGACCCGGGCCGATCGCGAACTGCTTGCCAGCAGCAAGGAAGCGTTCGGGACGGTCGGCGATCACCTCGGGCACCACCGGCTCCGGCTCGGCATCGGGGCAGCGATGAAGAACGCCGCGGACGCCAACCAGTATCTCTCCCAGCAGGCGCCCTGGAAGGAGTCCGATCAGGAGCGGAAGGCGACGATCCTGCATGTCGCCGCGCAGGTGGTGGCCGACAGCAATCGGCTGCTCGCGCCGTTCCTGCCGCACTCGGCGCAGAAGGTGCACGAGACGCTGGGCGGGACAGGGTCGTTCCAGCCGCAGCCGGAGGTTCGTGAGGCCGACGATCTCGACGGCGGGCCGTCGTACCCGATCATCACCGGCGACTACACCACGCAACCACGCTGGGAATCGGAGCCCGTCGTACCGGGAACTCCTGTGCGGCCGCCGACGCCGGTGTTCACGAAGCTGGGGCAGGAAGTGGTCGACGCGGAACTGACGCGTTTGTACAAGCGCGAAGGCGACGACGGTCGTACGGTCGAAGCAGAAAGGAGCTGATGACAATGACCGGCTACCTGGCGACTGCCGAGACCGACATCGCGGCGACTCCTGCGCAGGTCTGGGAGGTGCTGACCGATCCGAAGCAACTGAAGCAGCTGTGGTTCGGTGCCGAGGTGGAGACGGACTGGCAGGTCGGCAGTCCGATCACCTGGAGCGGTGAGTGGGAGGGCAAGCCCTATCAGGACAAGGGCGAGGTCCTCGAGGTCGAGTCCGGCCGCTTGCTGAGGCTGACGCATTTCAGCCCGTTGACCGGACAGCCCGACGTGCCCGAGAACTACCACACGCTCACCTACGAGCTGACCGGCGACGACGCGACCCACCTCAAGCTCACGCAGGACAACAACGCGAGCGAGGAGGAGGCCGAGCACTCCCAGGGCATGTGGGAGATGCTCGTGGCCAAGGTCAAAGAAGCTGCAGAAGGTCAGTAACCTGGGCAGCATGTCTGCTGATGGTGTGGAGGTCGACCGGCCGACCCGGGAACGCGCGGCGATCGGGGAGGACGGCCGGTCGCGCGACCGGCGCCGTCCGGCGCTGCCCGACCCGCTGCCGATGAGCGTGGTCGACGCGCACTGCCATCTCGACATCGCCGACGGCGAGGACGGCGCCTGGCTGAGCCCGGCCGAGGCGATCCGGATGGCGTCGTCCGTCGGCGTCACCCGGATCGTCCAGGTCGGCTGTGACCTGCCGGGCGCGGTCTGGGCGGTCGAGGCCGCGGAGCAGTACCCGAACCTGATCGCGGGCGTCGCTCTGCACCCCAACGAAGCGCCGAAACTCAAGGCTGCAGGGGAGTTGGACAGCGCGCTGGCCGAGATCGAGCGGTTGGCGCAGACCTCGGACAAGGTTCGCGTGATCGGCGAGACCGGGCTGGACTACTTCCGCACCGGCGAGGACGGGCGGGCCGCACAGCACGAGTCGTTCGCCGCGCACATCGAGCTGGCGAAGCGGCTGGACAAAACGCTGATGATCCACGACCGCGACGCCCACGACGACATCCTGAAGATCCTGGACCGCGAGGGCGTGCCGGACCGGCTGGTGATGCACTGCTTCTCCGGCGACACCGAGTTCGCCCGCAAGTGCGTCGACCGGGGCGCGTTCCTGAGCTTCGCCGGCGTGGTGACGTTCAAGAACGCCCAGTCGCTGCGCGACGCGCTGGCGGTGACTCCGCTCGATCGCGTCCTGGTCGAGACCGACGCGCCGTACCTGACCCCGTCTCCACATCGCGGCCAGCCGAACGCGTCGTACCTGATCCCGCACACGGCTCGGAAGATGGCCGGTGTACTCAACATCTCGGTCGCCGAACTGTGCGGTGCGCTGAGCGACAACGCCGACCGGGCCTTCGGCGGCTCGTGGTAGACGTCCTCACCGACGCCGACATCACGGCCCGGCTCCAGCCCGCCGCCGCGGTCGGTTGGATGCGCGAGGCGATCCTGGCCGCCCACGCGGGGCGACTGCACACTCCGCCGCGGGTCAGCACTGTCCTGGGCGACGGCCGGCTCGTGTTCACCACGGGAGCGCTGACGGGGGAGTGGTTCGGCTACCGGTCGTACGACTCGTTCGACACCGATCCCGGCAGCCAGGTGGTCGTGGTGCACGACTGGAGCACCGGCGCCGTCCGGGGCATTGCTGTGGGCAACGAACTGGGGCCGCGACGGGTCGGTGCGATCGGTGGTGTCGCTGTCGGCGCACTGGCGAATCCGGACGCGACGACCCTCGGTTTGATCGGGACCGGCACCCAGGCGTGGACCCAGCTCTGGGCGATCGCCACGGTCCGTCCGCTGTCGTCGGTCGCGATCTTCAGTCGTGACCTGGTACGCCGGAACGCCTTTGCAGCAAGGGTTTCCGCGGAGCTGGGACTGCTCGCGGACGCGGTGGAGTCGACGCGGGACGCGGTCGAGGGGCGAGACATCGTCGTACTCGCGACGAACAGTCCGGTACCCGTGATCGAGGCCGGCTGGATCGCGCCGGGAGCGTATGTGACGACCCTCGGACCCAAGCAGGTTGGCCGGGCCGAGTTCGGTCCCGACCTGGTTGCCAGGGCGGATGTCGCGGTGACCGACTCGATCCCGCAGACGTCGGCGTACGACCCGCCGTTCATCCTGGTCGGGAGCCCGCAGCACGATCGGCTGACCAGTCTTGGTGCGGTGCTCGCCGGGGACGCTCCGGGGAGGACGAGTGCCGAGCAGACGGTGATCTTCTGCTCGGTCGGGCTCGCGGGCACCGAGGCCTACCTGCTGGCGCGGCTGGTAGACAGTGCCCATGGAGTTCAGTGAGGTAGTGCGGCGGCGCCGGATGGTGCGGAACTTCGACCCCGACCGGCTGGTGCCGGCAGAGGTCCGGGAACGGATCCTGGAGAACGGTCTGCACGCCCCGTCCGGCGGATTCAGCCAGGGGTGGGCGTTCCTGACCCTGGAGGGTGACGATCGGGAGCGGTACTGGGGAATCGCGGCCGCCGACCCCGACGAGAAGTATGTGGGATGGCTCACAGGATTGCGTCGGGCGCCGCTGCTGGTCCTCGCCTTCGCGCACAAGGACGCGTACCTCGATCGGTACGCCGAAGCGGACAAGGGCTGGACCGACCGCGACGAGTCCCACTGGACGGCGCCGTACTGGTACGTCGACACCGGGATGGCCGTGCTGCTGATGCTGCAGACGGTCGTCGACGAAGGCCTGGGAGCGTGCTTTTTCGGGCCTCCAGCGGACAAGGTGGGCACGCTGTACGACGAGTTCGGGGTGCCTGCCGGGTTCGACCTGATCGGCCTGCTGGCGGTCGGCCACCGGGCCCCGGACAAGCGCTCCCCGTCGCTGAAACGAGGCCGCCGGAACACGGGCGAAGTGGTGCATCGAGGGCAGTGGGGCCATCACCTGGCGTAACTGGCCCATTACCCTATTTTGCGACTCGCCGACGAGAGGATTGGCGCTTCCGGGACATCTTCGTTACTGTCTCGTGATATTGGCCGGGATCGGGGAAGGTTCCGGGCAGCGCGCCCCTCGGCGATGACCGTGGTCCCCGGGCCCTGAATTACCCGGAGCTTGCGGCCTTACGCCAGCGCTGTCCGCCCCCGTGCCCGGGTGGCCCTACCTGGGAGCGTTAGTGCGTAAGTCCATCATCGCGGTCGTCGGTGCGACGGCTGCGTTCGCCGTTGCGGGCGGTTCCGTGGCGTACGCCGCGAAAAGCAAGACCGTGAGCCTCTCCGTCGACGGCCAGGTGCAGAAGGTGCACACCTTCGGCTCCACCGTGGCAGACGCCCTGAAGGCCGAGAAAGTTCAGATCGGCGAGCATGACGTCGTCGCCCCGTCACCGGACTCGAAGTTGAAGGACGGCCAGGAGATCGCGGTGCAGTACGGCCGCCAGCTGATCGTCGACGCCGACGGCACCAAGAAGGCCTTTTGGACCACGGAGGACAGCGTGAACGAGGCGCTGGCCGACCTGGGTCTGCGGTACGACAGCGCTGCGGTGTTCTCCACCAGCCGGAGCGCGCCGATCGGGCGCCAGGGCCTGGAGCTGGTGGTCAAGACCCCGAAGACGGTGCAGATCGTCCGGCAGGGCAAGGTCGCGACCGTGAAGTCCATGGCCTCGACCGTCGGTGAGGCTCTCACCGGCGCCAAGATCGCCTGGGACTCCGACGACCGGATCAGCCCGGCGGCGACCACCGCCCTCAAGCCCGGTGTGAACCGGGTCGGGTACGTGAAGGTCGACGTCAAGCGGGTCACCAAGACCCTGGCGATCGCGCACGGGACCGACGAGACCAAGTCGGCCACGATGCTCGAGGGCACCAAGAAGACCACCACGAAGGGGACCAACGGCTCGAAGGCGGTCACCTATGTGTACACCTACCTGGACGGCAAGCTGACGACCAGCAAGGTGCTCACGACCAAGGTGGTCACCGCGCCGGTCGACGAGAAGGTCCTCGTCGGCACCAAGGCGAAGCCCGTGGAGCCGCCGACCACCGACACCGAGCCGCCGGCGAGTGGCAACACCGGTGCCTGGGACCGGATCGCCGAGTGCGAGTCCGGTGGCAACTGGTCGATCAACTCCGGCAACGGGTACTACGGCGGCCTGCAGTTCGACCACGGCACGTGGGCGGCCTACGGCGGCACTGCCTACGCCTACAACGCGAACGGTGCGTCCAAGGCGCAGCAGATCGCGATCGCGGAGAAGGTGAAGGCCGACCGCGGTGGGTACGGCGCCTGGCCAGTGTGTGGCCAGCGAGCCTGACACACTGACGGGGTGACCTCGTCTGATTCATCCACTTCCGCCGGACCGAGACTTCTCGGTCCGGCGGAAGTGCGTTCGCTGGCCGCCGCGCTGGGCGTCCGCCCGACCAAGCAGCGCGGCCAGAACTTCGTCATCGACCCGAACACGGTCCGCCGGATCGTCAAGGCCGCTGCGCTGACGGCCGCAGAGACGGTGCTCGAGGTCGGCCCCGGCCTCGGGTCGCTGACACTGGCTCTCCTGGCCGACGGGCACCCGGTCACCGCGGTCGAGATCGATCCGGTGCTCGCGTCCGCGTTGCCGTCGACGATCGCGACGTACGCCCCGGACCAGGCCGGTGACTTCACGGTGATCGAGGCCGACGCGATGACGGTCGGTCCCGAACAGATCGGATCGCCGACCGCGTGCGTCGCCAATCTGCCGTACAACGTCGCCGTACCGGTGCTGCTGCATCTGCTCGAGGTCTCGCCGTCGCTGCGGCACGGGCTCGTGATGGTCCAGTCCGAGGTCGCCGACCGGCTCGCCGCCCCGCCCGGTTCGCGGACGTACGGCGTACCGTCCGCGAAGGCCGCCTGGTACGCCGAGGTCCGCCGGGCCGGCCCGGTCGGGCGGAACGTGTTCTGGCCGGCGCCCAACGTCGACTCCGGGCTGGTCGCCTTCGAGCGGCGGGAACCGCCGGTCTCCAGTGCGAGCCGGCAGGAGGTGTTCGCGGTGATCGAGGCGGCGTTCTCGCAGCGGCGCAAGACCGTCCGCTCGGCGCTCGCGCGCTGGATGCCGGACCGCGATCGCCTCGACCAGGTGTTCCGCGTCACAGGCATCGATCCGGGCCTGCGCGGCGAGATGCTGGGAATCACGGACTTCGCCGCCCTCGCAGGCGCAGGACACGACGCGTCACCTGCATAAGGCACTAGCCTGTCCGCGTGTCACCTTCTGCTGAGGTCACGGTGCGGTCGCCGGCCAAGATCAATCTCGGTCTGTCGGTCGGTCCGCCGCGCCCGGACGGGTATCACCCCGTCGCCACGGTCTACCAGGCCGTTGCCCTGTACGACGATGTGACCGCGGTGGTGCGGGACGACGACGCGGCGGTTTCGGTCGAGGCGGTCGGTGACTTCGCGGCCGACGTACCGACCGACGAGACGAACCTCGCCGTCCGCGCGGCGCGGTTGCTGCAGGCGGAGTACGACGTCGAGGAAGGCGTCGCGCTGACGATTCGGAAGACCATCCCGGTCGCCGGTGGGATGGCCGGCGGATCCACTGACGCGGCAGCGACTCTGGTGGCGTGCAATCGGCTGTGGGGCCTGCAGTTGTCACAGACCGAGTTGCAGAATCTCGCGGCCGAGCTCGGCAGCGACGTACCGTTCTGTCTGGTCGGCCACACCGCGCTCGGCCACGGCCGCGGCGAGCAGGTCACCGAGGTGATGTCGCGCGGTACGTTCCACTGGGTCTTCGCGATTGCCGAGGGTGGACTGTCGACGCCGGCCGTGTACGGCGAGCTGGACCGGCTGCGTCCGCTTCGCCGGGTCGAGTCGCCGGAGGTACGCCCCGAGCTCCTCACCGCACTGCTCTCCGGCCGGCCCGACGCACTCGCAGTTGCCCTCGGCAATGACCTCCAGGCGGCCGCTCTCTCGCTGCGCCCCGAGCTGGGCGACACCCTCCAGTTCGGCCTCGACCAGGGCGCCCTCGCGGCCCAGGTGTCCGGCTCCGGTCCCACCTGCCTGTTCCTCGCCGCCGACAGCCGCAGCGCCGTCGATCTCGCAGTAGAACTCGCCGAGTCCGGCCTCTGCCGCATGGTCCGCCAAGCCGAAGCCCCCGTCCCCGGAGCCCGAATCCTCCCCGCCCCCGCCAACCGCTAGGCAGAATCATGGACGAACAGCAGGAAGAGACTCCCGGGCGGCTGCAGCCTGCCGGTCGCGGGTCGCTCGCCGGACGGATCGTGCGCGCGGATGAGTGGGACTCCGCGGAGACCAATCAAGCGATCGCCGAAGACTTCGATCGCCTGACGTGACACCCCCGGCTCCTCGGTGTAGTGCTCAGCCGGTCAGGGAATCGGGTGGGGGTGGGGCCAGGGAAGGGTCTACCTCTTCTATTACTGAGGTGCCGGTGGCGCCGTCGAGGCGGTGGTAGTGCTCGGTGAGCGTGAGGGTGCCGGCGGGGGTGTAGGCGGGGGTGCTGGTGACCTGGCCGGCGGTGACGGTGCCGTCGGTGGCGAGTTGGCAGTAGGTGGCGGTGATGACGCCGTCGTCGTCACACGTTCCGACGAGGCGGCCGAAGTACAGGCGGCCGCCGCCGAACTCGGCCCAGATCAGCTTGCCGTTCTGGTGGTAGCGGCCGGTTGGTGCGTCCGGCGGGTTGCCGAGCGGGCGGAAGATCCGGCCGTCGTAGTTCGGGACGTCCATGTCACCGCCCGATCAGGATCGACAGCAGTTGATCGACTCCGGGTGCACTCGCAGCCAGCCCGGTCAGCGCCGACCGGACCGCGAGCGCCGGATCGAAACCGCGCGGCCTCAACGCCGCCGCACCCCGCTTCACGTCCTCCTCAGCCAGTACGGCGGGCACCGCCGACGTCTTGACCGCACCGTCGAGCAGCGGTCGCACGTACGCCTCGAACTCCCGGTACGACGACACCGTGAAGTCACTGGCGTAGCGGTCGGGCCGGTCCCACGCGAGATACAGCCGCACGATGTCGACGTCCTCGTCGTGCAGGAAGTCGTTCGCCCAGATCGCATGGTTCCGGCTGGTCGAGAACTTCGAGCCGTCGAGCGTGTAGAACTCGTTCACCTGCGCCCCGCCGATCGCCTCTGGCGGCACCCCGCAGGCCAGATAGACCGCGGGCCAGAACAGGGCGAAGTAGAACCCGTTGTCGATCCCGTTGAAGTGCCACAGCGCGCCGACCTCGGACCACGCCCGCGAGGTCTTCTCCAGTCCCAGCGCCCCGGGTTGCAACGACTGCGCGACGCCGTACACGGTGGACAACCCGACCTCGGCGTACACCTCCAGCCGCAGACCCTCGTGCGGGCCGGTGCCTCTGAGTCCCCAGTTGGTCGGATACGCGATGGGTATGTCGGGCAGCCGGTGCTCGAGGTAGTGCGTGACGATCCGGCGAGCGCGGTCCGGGAGTTCGGCGCGCAACCAGATCTCGATCAGTTCCTGGCGGTAGTCCTCCATCGACAGCACCGGGACGTTCGCCTGGAACGGTTTCGGCGCGCCACCGCAGCGGTTGCAGACCGGGTCCACGAGGTTCTCCGCCGAGGTGTAGCCGCCGCAACCCTCGCAGCCGCCACCCGCAGCCTCCGATCCACACCAGGCGCAGGTGCCGACGACGTACGACTGGTGCAGCGTGCGTCCGCAGTCCTCGCAGGCCAGCAATGTCAGCCTGCGCATGGGGAACCGGCCGGCCTCGGTCAGGTCGGCGGCGAGGGTGGTGACGCCGTGCTGGTACGCCGTACTTTGCGGGTCGAGGAACACGTCGTACTGGATTCTGGCGGCATCCAGTGCTTCGACGATCTCGTCCCGGTAGGCGGCGGCCAGTTTCTCGACGTCGACGCCCTCCTTCTCGGCGCGGGTCAGCACCCAGTTCTGGTGGACGTCGAAGCCGGCGGTCGTCACCACCCGCTCGCCGCGCGCCCGCGCCGCCCGGGCCGCGATGTCCGCGGCCAGGTACGGCCCGGACAGGTGCCCGACGTGCAGCGGCCCGTTGGCCGTCGCCGGCGGCACGACGACAACGGTCACACCGGTGGAGGTGATCATGCGGCGGCTCCTACCTCGGGGCGGCAATGTGCGCGGCCGATCCCCGATCACTCTCCTCACAGGGCCGGTCGCAGTCCGCGAGATTACTCCCTGGAGCCGTCACCCGCCAGCCTGAAAACCCTTGAAAACAAGGGGTTTTCAGACCGCCGGACGAAGCGAACGTTTGACTATGGTGCCTGGAAGAAGCAGCAGCCGCCGGTCGCGCCGGTGGACATGCCGACCACGCCACCGTCGAGATCACGCGATCCGCGGATCAGGAATCCGCCCAGGCCGCCGGCGACCAGGAACGCTCCCCAGGTCAGCAACCACTGCTCGTCCCCGTCATCGGTCAGGAACGTCTCCGGCACCGGATGGATCCGGCGTTGCAGCACCCACGGGTTGCCCATCGCAGTGTCGAGCCGGTCGGCCCAGGTCGCCGCGTCGGTCTGCCAGCCGAGCAGTACGCCGTCCCCGCCGTGCAGCGAGGTCGGCTTGAGGACCAGCTCCTGCTGGTTGGCGATCGCGTACTCCCGGAGATCCGCCTGCCGTCCGTCGACGGTGACCTGACCAGTGCGGACCATCCGTGTCCACGGGAGGATGCGGTCGAGGACCGCGAGTTCGTCGGCCGGATAGCGATCGCGGTACGCCTCGTCGGACAGCAGCGCGAGCGATCCCTTGCTGCCGTACAGCTCGGCGTCGAGCGGGGTGAAGATCGCGACGTGCCCCCGTTCGGCCGCCTGCAGGACGGGCTCGAGCATCTCGACCGCACCCGGCTTCAGCAGGTCCTCGATCATGAACAACCGGAACACCACGTCGATCGCCTGATCGCCGAGCCACACCCGGTCGTCGGTGTACGTCAGCGCGTCCACCGGGCAGGGGAGCGCGTCGATCCCCATCGGCGCCAGCATCGCGGCGCTCTTGTGCAACTGCCGTTCGAGGTCGGGATAGCTGTCCGGGAAGTCGGCGATCGCCATCACCGGCCGTACGCCGGTCGGCACCTTCGCCTCGGTCAGGATCGTCCGGACGACCTCCTCCATCGTCTCGGTGAAGGTGAGCCGGTGCTCGTCGGTGAACTCGGCGAAGAACGGCAGCTCCAGCAACGCCCGGTTCAGCACCGGGTTGTCCACCCCGCCGACGGTGCTGCCCATGTTGATCTCGAGCAGATGGAAGCCCTGCTCGTCCTTGTACAGATCCGCGCGACCCATCCGGCTCGGAGCCGGCCCGCGACCGCGAACGACGGCCTCGGTCTGCGCCTCGGTCAGGCCGACCGCGCGAGCGAACGCCCCCAGGTCGCCGTTGAACACGCGCTCCGGCAGCCGGGTCAGGGCAGAGTGCAGCAGATCCAGGTCGGTTGTCAGCCGGCCGTACTCGGCCGCGTCCAGGAAGGCCGGGCGGCTGAGCGACCGGCCGAGGAACGTGGTGGCGTCGAGCTTCGGGTCGACCGCCGCGCGGATCGCGCTCGGCGTGGGACCCCGGGTGATGGCGGCGGCGAGATAGTCGTCCGTCAGAGACATGAGAACTCCTTGTCCTCCCCAGCGGCCGCCCTGGAAGTCCCGTTCCGCGAAGTATGTAACGGGACCTGGGCGGCTGCGTGGGCGGCAGGTTAGTCGGCGCCGATCGCCTCCTGAAAGGGCTGACGGGAAAATCGCTCGCGACGTACCGGGCCCGGGGTTACCATCCAAGCGTTTGCCATCGAAGGTCCGAATGACCAGGACCAGTGACAGGAGACCGGGATGCGCCGCGCAGTGATCTACCTCGACAGGACTGATCACTTCGACGTATTCGCGAGGACCCTTGAACTCTCTGACGATGGGCATTGTGGCGCATGTCGACGCCGGTAAGACGAGCCTGACCGAGCGGCTGCTGTACGCCGCCGGTGTGATCGGCCGGGTCGGCCGGGTCGATGCGGGCGACACCCAGACCGACTCGATGGACCTCGAGCGGAAACGTGGCATCACCATCCGCTCGGCGGTGGTGTCGTTCGAGTTGGGTGACCTGAGTGTCAACCTGATCGACACCCCCGGCCACTCCGACTTCATCGCCGAGGTCGAGCGGGCGCTGTCCGTGCTGGACGGCGCCGTGCTGGTGATCTCGGCGGTCGAGGGTGTGCAGGTCCAGACCCGCCTGCTGATGCGGACGCTGGCCCGGCTGCGCATCCCGACGTGCCTGTTCGTGAACAAGATCGACCGGGTCGGCGCCCGGTACGGCGAGTTGCTCGCAGACATCGCGCGGTTGCTGACGACCTCCGCCGTACCGATGGGATCGGTGCGGGATCTCGGCACGCGGGCGGCGCGGTTCTCGCCGTTCTCCCTGCAGAACAAGGGACTCGGGGAACTGCTTGCCGAGCGCAATGACGAGTTCCTGGCCGGGTATCTGGACGACTCGTTGTCGGTGGACGACTATGCGGCCGAGTTGCGGCGGCAGGCGGGGGCTGCGCAGGTTCATCCGGTGTACTTCGGGTCGGCGATGACGGGCGACGGGGTGCCGGAGTTGATCGAAGGCATTCGGTCGTGGTTGCCGCGGGCAACGGCTGGCCCGTCGGACGACCTGCGGGCACGGGTGTTCAAGGTCGAGCGGGGTGCGGCCGGGCAGAAGATCGCGTCGGCTCGGGTGTTCGCCGGTTCACTCTCGTCCCGGGCGTACGTCGACGTGCACCCTGCGGACGGCCCGTCGTACCAGGCTCGCCCGACGGCCGTGGACGTCTTCGAGCGCGGGTCGCGGCGGTCCGTCGAGCGAGCAGAGGCTGGGCAGATCGTGGCGTTGCGCGGGTTGAAGGAGATCCGGATCGGCGATCAGCTCGGCGTGCCGTCGGCCGGGGTCGGGCAACTGTTCGCGCCACCGACGCTCGAAACCGTCGTCTCTGCCGGGGATCGGATGAGGCTCTTCCAGGCGCTCACCCAGCTCGCCGAGCAGGACCCGCTGATCCGCGTCCGGAAGGCGGAGGACCTCACTGTGAGCCTGTACGGCGAGGTGCAGAAGGAGGTGATCGCCTCGTTGCTGGAAAGCGAATACGGGTTGGCGGTCACCTTCAGCGAGACCAGTCCGATCTATGTCGAACGGGTGGACGGCGTGGGAACGACGTACCGGGAGATGGGTGCTGCCGGCAACCCTTGGGTGGCGGGGGTCGGTTTCCGCGTCTCACCGCTTGCCGAGGGCATCGATTACCGGCTCGAGGTCGAGCTGGGGGCGCTCCCGCGGGCGTTCCACACGGCGATCGAGGAGACGGTCCGGCAGACCCTGCAGCAGGGTTTGTCGGGCTGGGAGATTCCGAGCTGCCGGATCGACCTCACCTACACCGAATACAGCAGCGTGGGCACGACCGCCGCCGACTTCCGTCGCCTGGTCCCGCCGGTCCTGATGCAGGCCATCCATGACGCCGGGACGACGGTGCTGGAGCCCATCAACCACTTCGAGCTCGACATCCCGCCCGACTCGATCTCCCGCGTGCTGGGCCACCTCGCCGAATCCCGCGGCCTGGTCGAGCACACCACCCTGCACCCCGACCACGCCCACCTCGAAGGCACCATCCCCGCCGCCACCACGCACCCCTTCGAGTCCCACCTCCCCACCCTCACCCACGGCGAAGCCCTCCTCACCACCACCTTCCACACCCACCACCCCGTCCCCACCCCAGCCCCAACCCGCCCTCGAACCGACGGAAACCCCTTGAACCACAATGAATACCTGGTCCACCTCAACCGCCAATGACCGAACCCTGAACGCGCTGCCCGCACCCGGACGAACCGGTCTTCGGAAACAAAGTTGCGCCTAGCGACGAAAATGCTCCGAGGAGCGCGCGAGCGGGCGACTAGTACCGAGTCAGGGTGGTGTGGAGTTTGGTGAGGGTTTCGGGGGCTGGGCCGAAGTGGGCCAGGACGCAGAGGTGTTCTCGGAGGTGGAGGAGGGGGAGGCGGTCCAGCCAGCCGGGGTTCAGGGGGTGGAGTTCTTGGTAGGCGTCGTAGAAGGAGGTGGGGATGTTGCTGCAGCCGTGGAGCATGGAGAGTTCGGCTTCGGGCCAGCCGTAGTAGACGGCGGGGTCGATCAGGGCGGGAGCCGGTAGGAGGTTGCCGTGCCAGAGGTCGCCGTGGAGGAGGGACGCGGGCTGGGACGGGATCAGGTCGGGCAGGCAGTTGGCGAGGCGTTCCAGGCGGCGGCGGTCGCCGGGGGAGAGGGCGTTGTAGCAGTTGGGGACTTCCAGGTAGCGGAGCAGGCGGTGCTCGGCGAAGAATGCGTGACCGTCGTCGTTCCACGGATTGCGTTGCGGGAGGACGCCCAGGTAGTTGTCCTGGTGATAGCCGAACTTGTTCGCGGTCTGCTGGTGCTGCACAGCCAACCGACGGCCGGCATCACGCCAGAAGTCGTCAGAGTCCGCCGGCAGCGACGACGCCCCAAGGTCGGACAGAACGATGAACGTCGGTGTGACCCGCAGCACCTTCGGTACGACGAACGCCCCCGGCACGCCCAGCGCCTCGAGCCCATCCGCCTCGAGCGCATACAGATCAACCGGTACGTCGTCGTGCGTCTTCACGATCACCGACCGGCCCAGCGTCGTACTCACGCGATAGGTCTTGCTCGCGTACCCACCGTCCACCGGTGAGGCGCTCACGACGTCGCCGAGGGAGAGGCCGTCGAGCCAGGCGGGATTCAGCACGTGGACGATCCTGGCACGTGCGCACCGGTCGGCTACCCTGGGGCGCGTTATGGCGGCACCTAACTTGGTCAATCTGGAAGCTGTTTCGAAGGGCTTCGGGACCCGGACACTGCTCGACTCGGTAAGTCTTGGCGTAGGCCGGGGCGAGCGCGTCGGCGTGGTCGGGCGCAACGGCGACGGTAAATCGACGCTGCTCCGGCTCCTGGCCCGGCGGGAGGAGCCCGACAGCGGCCGGATCACTCACAATCGCGACCTCCGGCTCGGGTACCTCGGTCAGAGCGACGACCTCGACCCGGAGCAGACCGTGCTGCACGCGGTGCTCGGTGATGTCGAGACGTACACCTGGGCCGCCGATCCGCGGACGCGGTCGGTGATGGAGCACTTGCTCGGCGGAGTGGACCACGGCGCGCTCGTCGGCACCCTGAGTGGTGGGGAACGCCGCCGCGCATCGCTGGCGAGGCTGCTGCTGACCGAGGTCGACCTGCTGATCCTGGACGAGCCGACCAACCACCTCGACATCGAGGCGGTCAACTGGCTGGCCGATCACGTGGTCGACCGGGCCGGTGCGCTGATCGTCGTCACCCACGACCGCTGGTTCCTCGACGCGGTGTGCACCGACACGTGGGAGGTGCAGGGCGGCCGTATCACGTCGTACGACGGTGGGTACGCGGCCTACGTGCTCGCGAAGGCGGAACGCGCCCGGAGCGCCCAGGTCTCCGAGACGAAGCGGCAGAACCTGCTGAAGAAGGAACTCGCCTGGCTGCGGCGTGGTGCTCCGGCCCGGACCAGCAAGCCGAAGTTCCGGATTGACGCCGCGAACGCCCTGATCGAGAACGAGCCGCCGCCGCGCGACAAGCTGGCGCTGTCCCAGTTGGCGACCGCGCGCCTCGGCAAGGACGTGTTCGACGCCGAGGACGTGAGCCTCAGCTTCGGCGACCGGCTGATGTTCGACCACGTCACGTTTCGCCTCGGGCCGGCCGACCGGATCGGGCTGCTCGGACCGAACGGCGCCGGCAAGACGACGTTCCTGCGGCTGCTGACCGGTCAGCTCGCCCCGGACCACGGCCGGGTCAAGCAGGGCAAGACAGTCCGGACCGCCAACCTGTCGCAGAACCTCGACGAGGTCGACGGTGCGGCGACCGTCCTCGACCACATCACGGCGATCCGGCGTACGGCGGCCCTCGCGGGGCGGGGCGGAGAGCTCACGTCGTCACAACTGCTGGAGCGGTTCGGGTTCACCGGCGACAAGCTGACGACCCGGATCTCGGACCTGTCCGGTGGTGAACGGCGCCGCATGCAGCTGCTGCGCATCCTGCTCGACGAACCGAACGTACTGATCCTCGACGAGCCGACCAACGACCTCGATGTCGAGACCCTCACCGTGCTCGAGGACTTCCTCGACAGCTGGCCGGGTGTCGTCGTCACCGTCACCCACGACCGGTACTTCCTCGAGCGCGTCAGCGACATGGTCTACGCGATCATGGGCGACGCCCGGGTCAGGCATCTGCCTCGTGGCGTCGACCAGTACATCGAGGAGCTCGCCGACCGGGGCCCTCGCCGTACGACGTTCACGTCCTCGACCTCCGAGCCCGTGGTGTCCGACGAATCGACGCCGGCGGACGAGCCGGTCGTTGACGCGGCAGTGGCTCGGGCGGCGAAGAAGGAACTCAACCGGATCGAACGCCAGCTCGCGAAGCTCACCGAGGCGGAGGCCAAGCTGCACGACCAGATCGCCACGCACGCGAGCGACTACGAGCGGCTGGCCGAGCTGGACACGGAGTTGCGCAAGCTGGCCGAGGAACGCGGCGAACTGGAAACCGCGTGGTTCGAGGCGGCCGAACGCGCTGAATGAGCGCGAATCCCGGGTGATTTTCCACCGCGAAGTCGCGGCGTGATCAAATCCCACCGAGTCGCGGCGCGTCCTCCGATCCCCTGTTCTTCGGAGGGCGCGCCGCGCCTACCGGGTGAGCGGGCCCCGTGCCGGCCGGCGTTGTTCGGGCCCCGAGCCCCGGACACCGCGCGGCCACTTTCGGCGGACCACCTCTTGCCGCCGAAGTCACCGTATTCTTGACGTTTCGTGGTCGATCGGACACCGACAGTGAGGACCATAGTGCGCGTGCTCACTCAGTGTCGATAGCCGTCCGCTACAGCAGCCTCTCGATCTCGTTGCAACTAGCAACGATCGGAACCCCGGTGAGGTGACGGGTCGTCTTTTCGGATTATTCCGGCACAATTCCCGGGCTTTCTCCGCGGCCGGAAAAAGTCACCTGTGAATGTATACAAACGGCACCCGGTCAGTGCTTTTCCAGGTCGAACGGCCGGACGAGTTCGCGCAGTACCCGGGCGATCTTGGCCTGGTCGCGCTCGCTGATCGTGCCGAGCAGCGAGCGTTCGTGCGCGAGCAGATCGGCCATCGCGGCGTCCACCGCGTCGCGGCCGGTGGTGGTGAGCTGGACGAGCACGCCACGCCGGTCGCCCGGGTCCGGGAGCCGCTCGACGAGTCTGCGGGCTGCGAGCCGGTCGACCCGGTTCGTCATGGTGCCGGAGGTGACCAGGGTTTCCTTGAGCAGCCGGCCCGGCGACAGCTGGTACGGCGCTCCGGCGCGACGAAGGGCGGCGAGTACGTCGAACTCCCACGACTCCAGACCGTGGGTCTCGAAGGCCTGGCTGCGGGCGCGGTCCAGGTGCCGGGCCAGCCGGCTGACCCGCGACAGCACCTCCATCGGCGCGACGTCGAGGTCGGGGCGTTCCCTGCGCCAGGCCTCGATCAGCCGGTCGACCTCGTCATCCATGCTTCGAGATTACGTCATCAAGAGTCTTGACATCAAGACAAGTGGGAGGACTAGAGTATCTCGACATCAAGATAAATGCGTCAGAGAGGTGCTCGCCATGCGCACGTCACCGGTGTGGAACCCAGTGCAGTACGGAACATACGCCGACGAACGCGGCCGGCCGTACGCGGATCTGGTCGGCCGGGTCCGGGCCGAGGACGTCCGCACGGTCGTCGATCTCGGCTGTGGCCCCGGCGGCCTGACCGTCACGCTGCGGGAGGTGTGGCCGGAGGCAACCATCGTCGGCGTCGACAACTCGCCGCAGATGCTCGAGGCGGCACAGGAGTACGCCGACGACCGGCTGACGTTCGAGCTCGGCGACGTACGCGAATGGTCTGCGCCGGCAGGTTCGATCGATGTGATCGTGACCAACGCGACGCTGCAATGGATCCCGGAGCAGGTGGACCTGCTGCCCGGCTTCGTCAAGGCGCTGCGGCCAGGTGGGTGGCTGGCGATCCAGATCCCCGGCAATGGCAACGCTCCGTCGCACGCGATCCTGCGTGAACTCGCCGCCACCGAGCCGTACGCGGAGTACGCGAAGGACACCTCGCTACGGCCTGACGTCCCTGGTCCGGCGGAGTACATCGACGTACTCAGTGCTGAAGGGTGTGTCGTCGACGCGTGGGAGACGACGTACTTCCACGTTCTGCAAGGTGACAACGCCGTACTCGAATGGGTGAAGGGGACCGGCGCGCGACCGGTGTTGCAGTCGCTGCCGGACGACCTACGCGTGCGGTTCGAGGCGGAGTACGGCGCTCGGTTGGCGGAGGCGTACCCGCAGCGGGACTACGGGACTCTGCTGCCGTTCCGGCGGATCTTTGCCGTGGCTCAGAAGAAGGAGAGCTGAGGATGCGGCTTGATCACGTACAGGTGTCCTGTCCGCCAGGCGGGGAGGACATCGCGCGGGCCTTCTACCGGGACGCGCTCGGGATGACCGAGGTGGAGAAGCCGGAGTTGCTGAAGGCTCGAGGCGGTTGCTGGTTCAAGGAAGGCACCGCGGAGGTGCACGTCGGCGTGGAGCAGGACTTCCGGCCGGCGAAGAAGGCGCACCCTGCGCTGGCCGTGGACAACCTGGATGCGCTGGCTGCCAAGCTCACCGAGCTCGGATATCCGGTGACCTGGGACATCGAGACGATCCCGGGACGCCGGCGGTTCCACACCGCCGACGGCCACGGGAATCGGGTCGAGATCGTCTGACTACTCGGTTGCCAAGGCGCCGGCCGGAGCGACCTTGGCGGCCCGCCGGGCCGGCAGGACCGACGCGAGCAGGCCGGCGACCGCAGCGACCGCGGCGATCGCGACCAGCAGCGTGACGGGTACGGCGTACTCCACGCCGCCGTCGACGGTCTGGCCGCCCATCAGGGCGCTGGTCCCGGTCCAGCCGTAGATCAGGCCGAGGACGATGCCGAGCGCGGCCGCGACCAGTGCCATCAGCAACGACTCGACCGCGAGCATCCCTCGGAGCTGGCGCCGGGTCAGACCCATGGCCCGGAGCAGCGCGTTCTCCCGGGTCCGTTCCAGCACCGACAGGCTGAGCGTGTTGCCCACGCCGACCAGGGCGATCAGGACCGAGACCCCGAGCAGACCGATGCCGACGAGCAGCAGGACGTCGAAGATCTTCGTGTAGCTGGTCCGTTCGGCCAGGCCGCCGCTGACGGACAGATCCTTGACCGTCGGGATCGACTGCTCCACCGAGTCGATCACCTGCGACCCGTCCGCCTTCGGGTCGGACGCCACCCAGAACCCGTTCACCGCGGCGGTCGGGACGAGCTTCGCGAGGTCGGCGGCCGTGATCGTCATCGGGTCCAGTCCGGTCGCGCCCTGCGCCGTGACCGTCAACTTGTGCTGACCGGAGACGAGCGTGATCGGAGTGCCGCTCTTGATGTCCAACCCGGTCATGGTCTGGTAGTCGAGCAGCGCCGTACCCGGCTTCAGCTGACCGGCCAGCGTCGGGTCGTGGATGACCGACCCGGCCGCGGCCTGGTCGATCCCGGTCACCGGTACCTGCTGATCGCCGGCCTTCAGTGTCACCTGGCTCACCGGGACCAACTGCGTGATGCCCTTGATGTCACGCAGTTGCTGCTCGGCACTGGCCGGCATCTTGTCGTTGTACGCCCGCACCACCAGGTCGACCGGGTACTGACTGTCCATCGACACGTCGAACGTCTTGCGCACCGACGCGATCCCGACGCAGGTCAGGCTGATCAGGGTCACACCGATCAGCAGTGCCGAGGTGGTGGCCGCCGTACGCTTCGGGTTCCGGACCGCGTTGGCGACGGCGATCCGCGACGGTACGCCGGTACGGGCCGGCAACGCGCCGATCACCCTGATCAGCGCCGGTACCAGGAGCGAACCGACCGCGAGAACGCCGAGGAACGACAGCACACCGCCGGCCACGCCGACGATCACCTGGCTACTCCCCGCACCCACGGCCAGCAGCAGGCCACCACCCGCGAGCAACAGGAAGCCGAGGACCAGCCTCACTACACCGGCCTTCGACCCGGCGGCCGGAGCGGCCTCGGGGCGAGGCGCTGCCAGCGGCGCGACCCGGGTCGCCCGGCGAGCCGGTACGACGGCGGCCACGATGGTCGCCACGGTCCCGAGCAGCAGCGGCAGGAGCACTGACCACACGTCCAGGTGCAGCGGTACCGGCGGGATGCCCCAGTCGAACTCGCGGGCGAGCGCCAGCGCCAGCGCGGAGAGCGCGACCCCGAACACGACGCCGATCGCGGACGCGACCACGCCGACCACGCTCGCCTCCGCGAGCACGGAGGAGAACACCTGCCGGCGAGACGCGCCGACACAGCGCAGCAGCGCCATCTCGCGGGTGCGCTGGGCGATCACGATCGTGAAGGTGTTGCCGATCACCAGGCAGGCGACGAACAGTGCGATCACCGCGAACATACCGAACACACCGCCGAGGACGTCGATGCCGTTCGTGTAGCCCTTCACCTCGTGGTCGATCCATTCCTCACCGGTGTAGACCTTCAGATCTTGCGGGACGACGTTCTGGACGGCGGCGGCGAGTGCCTCCTGATCCACGCCGGGCCTCGCCGCGATCGCGACCGCCCGGGTGGATCCGTCCGGTTCGAAGATCTTCACCGCCGCCGGGGTGGCGACGGCATGCGCCTGGCCGACCGAGTTCGAGTCGTCCAGCAGGCCGACCACGGTGACGTCCCACGACTTGTTGTTCCACGAGTTGAGGCGGAGCTTCTGGCCGACCGAGACCTTGTGCTTGTCCGCCGGCTTGGCCGGGAGCGCGATCTCGTTCGTTGCGGTGGGCAACCGGCCCGACGACGTACCGGGGCCGGCGATCTTGGTGGTGTCGTAGAGCGCGTCGACCTCGACGCTCTCGTCCCGGACCAGCCCCGGGTACGACGCCTCGAGGTAGGCGGTGGTCAGCGTGACGACCGACGCGGCCTGCGGGACCTTCTCGACCTTGGTCAGGTCCGCCGCGGTGATCTCGGCGTTCTCCGGGAAGACCAGGGCGTCGACGCCGCGGTACTGCGCTCCGATCGTCGTGTCGACGCCGTGCGACGCCGACCCGTGCGCGGTCATCGCCAGGGTGCCGAAGCCGACCCCCAGCACGATCGCCAGGCAGGCGGCGACCAGGCGGCCCAGGTGGGCGCGCAGCGAGGAGAGAATCGAGCGTCGCACGTCAGGCCCCCAGTTGCCGCAGCGCGTCCAGCACGGTCTCCGGCTTCGGGTCGTGCAGCTCGCCCGCGAGCTTGCCGTCGGCAAGCATCACGACGCGGTCGGCGTACGACGCGGCGAGCGGGTCGTGGGTGACCATCACCACGGTCTGGCCGAACTCGCGGACCGAGCGGCGCAGGAACCCGAGCACCTCGGCGCCGGAGCGCGAGTCGAGGTTGCCGGTCGGCTCGTCGGCGAACACGACCTCCGGCCGTCCGATCAGCGCGCGAGCGACGGCGACGCGCTGCTGCTGGCCGCCGGACAGCTCCGACGGGCGGTGCGTGAGCCGGTCCTGCAGTCCGAGTACGTCGATCAGCGTGGTGAGCCACTGCTGGTCGGGCTTGCGGTTGCCCAGCTCGATCGGGAGCAGGATGTTGTCCTTCGCCGACAGCATCGGCAGCAGGTTGAACGACTGGAACACGAAGCCGACCCGGTCGCGGCGGATCTTGGTCAGCTCGGCGTCCGGCAGCTGGGTCAGCTCGGTCTCGCCGAGCAGGACCTGGCCGCTGGTCGGGGTGTCGAGCCCGGCCAGGCAGTGCATCAGCGTCGACTTGCCCGAGCCGGAGGGACCCATGATCGCGGTGAACCGGCCGACGCCGAAGTCGACCGACACACCGTCGAGCGCGGCGACCGCGGTGTCGCCCTGTCCGTACACCTTGCGCAACTCGTGCGCCCGGATCGCGGTCCGCGGCGTCCCGTCCTGCGGCAACCGCCCGACCGCAAGCTCACCGGTCTGCAAACTCATGTCACTCCTTGATTCAACTGAACCTGACGTTGGTCAAGAAGTTAGTGATTCCGCCACCGGATCTCGTCGGACCGCAGACTGGAGTCGGAGTACGACCTGGGTATTACTTGGTCGGCCGGACCAGTCCCGTTTCGTAGCCCAGCACCACCAGGGCGACCCGGTCACGCAGCCCGGTCTTGGCCAGGATCCGGCCGATATGCGTCTTGACCGTTGCCTCGGACAACGTGAACAACTGGGCGATCTCGGTGTTCGACAGGCCGCGGGCGACCTCGAGCAGGACCTCGCGCTCCCGGGCGGTCAGCTCGGCCAGATCCGGCCGTTCGGTCCCGGTGTCGGGCAGTGCGCCGGCGAACTGCTCCAGCAGCCGCTTCGTCGTACTGGGGGAGACCACCGCGTCACCGGAGTACACCTGGCGGATCGCCGACAGCAGGCCGGCCGGCGGCGTGTTCTTGAGCAGGAAGCCGGCCGCGCCGGCCTTGATCGCGGCGAACGCGTATTCGTCCAGGTCGAACGTGGTCAGCACGATCACCTTCGGTGCCTGCGGCAACGATTGAAGCCGCTGGGTGGCCTCCACGCCGTCCAGGCGGGGCATCCGGACGTCCATGAGTACGACGTCGCACGCGGTCACCTGGATCTTCTCCACCGCCTCGCCGCCGTCGCCGGCCTGGCCGACCACCCGCATGTCCGGCTGCGAGTCCACCAGCATGGTGAACCCGGCCCTGACGAGCTCCTGGTCGTCCACGAGGAAGACCCTGATCACGTCATCGCTCACTGCTCGCCTCCAGTGGGAAGGTGGTACGGAAGTTTGGCGATCACCTCGTAACCGCCACCCGCCTTCGGTCCGGCGCTCACCGTACCGCCCGAGATCGAGGCGCGCTGCCGCATCCCCACCAGGCCGTGCCCCGGGTCCGCGCTCGGCGCGACCCCGGCACCGCGGCCGTCGTCGGTGACCACCACGGTCAGCACCTCGCGCCCGAAGTCCAGCAGGACGGAGGTCCGCGCTCCCGGCCCGGCGTGTTTCAGCGTGTTGGTCAGGCCCTCCTGCACGATCCGGTACGCCGTCAGGCCCAGCAACGCCTCCAGGTCGCGCGGTTCGCCGGTCACCTGGTAGCCGACAGTGAGCCCGGCGTCGCGGACGTTGTCGATCAGCTCGGGCAGGGACGAGACGCCCGGTTGCGGGCGGGGCTGGTTCGGGTCGAGCTCGGGCTGCTCGTCCTGCTTGAGCAGCCCGAGCATCTTGCGCATCTCGGTCAGACTCGCGCGTCCGGTGTCACCGATCGTGGCCAGCGCCTTCTTCGCCTGCTCCGGTGACTTGTCCGCGGCGTACAGTCCGCCGTCGGCCTGGACGATCATGATCGAGAGACCGTGCGCGACCACGTCGTGGATCTCGCGCGCGATCCGGGTCCGCTCGTTGGACACGGCCAGCTTGGCCTCACGGTCGCGGTCGCGTTCCAACTGCTCGGCGCGTTCCTCGAGCTGGGCGACGTACAGGCCGCGGGTACGGCGCCGTTCGCCGAACGCCCAGACGCCGAAGACCAGCGCGCCGAGGGCAACCATCATGGTCACCTGCTGGCGCCAGTCGGAGTTCGTCCAGTACCGCGACGTCGCCATCAGGACGCCGAGGCCGCCGATTCCGAGCGCGATCCGGCTGTACCGGACCTCGCCGTACACCGAGATCGTGTAGAGGGCGACGAGCAGGCCGACGTTGGCCGGCATCAGCTGGGCGCCGAACAGCCACTGCACCGAGGCGACTGCGGAGACGCCGAAGAAGACGAGCTCGGGATGGCTGCGGCGCCAGATCAGCGGCACCAGCATGCCGAAGCCGAGGATGCCTTCGAACCCGGACTGCGCGATCGACAGGAGTCCGAAGACCATGCACAGGCCGCCGGTCAGCAGCAGGTCGAACGCCTTGCTGCGGGCAGGCACGGGCCGCGCGGTCAGGATCCCCGTCATGCGGGCCAGGGTACGGCGCGGTCACCGCCGTGGGGTCATGCCACGGGCGGATATCGGCGTACGACCAGCGGTTGTTACTTGTGCGGGCGGGTCGACAGGGTCGGCTTGGCTTCGAGGCCGGACAGGCCGTTCCAGGCGAGGTTGACCAGGTGGGCGGCGACGTCCGGCTTCTTCGGGCGGCGGGCGTCGAGCCACCACTGGCCGGTGAGCGCGACCATGCCGACCAGCATCTGGGCGTACATCGGGGCGTTCTTGGGGTCCAGGCCGCGGCGCTTGAACTCCTCGGCCAGGATGTGCTCGACCCTGGTGGCGACGTCGCTGAGGATCGAGATGAACGAGCCCGTGGACGACCCGACCGGCGAGTCACGGACCAGGATCCGGAAGCCGTCGGAGTTGTTCTCGATGTAGTCCAGCAGCGCGAGCGCCGCCTGCTCGACCAGTTCGTGCGCGCGGCCGGCTGTCAGCGACTGGGTGACACCGTCGAGCAGCGCCCGTACCTCGCGGTCCACGACCACGGCGTACAGGCCTTCCTTGCCGCCGAAGTGTTCGTAGACGACGGGCTTGGAGACCTCGGCGCGGGCCGCGATCTCCTCCACCGACGTCGCCTCGTACCCCTTCTGGGCGAACAGGCCGCGGGCGATGGTGATGAGTTGTTCGCGACGCTCGGCACTCGTCATCCGGATCCGGCCGGACCGCCGCGGTTTGGGTTCCGTCACGTCAAGATCACGTCAGCATCATGCCGTACTTCGGTGTTGCCAGCGGGAGATTTACCGGTGGCGCCTCAGGCAGCCGCTTTCAGCGGGGTCTTGGCGTCGGCGTCGACACGGCGGGCCTCCAGGCGTTCGCGCACCGGCCAGCGCACGTCGCTGACCCAGCCCATCTTCTCGAAGAACCAGATGCACCGGGCGGACGTGTCGAGCTGTCCCTTGAGCACTCCGTGCCGCGCGCAGGTCGGGTCCGAGTGGTGCAGGTTGTGCCACGACTCGCCCTGGCTCAGGATCGCCAGCCACCACACGTTGCCGGACTTGTCCCGGCTCTTGAACGGCCGGTCGCCGATCGTGTGGCAGATCGAGTTGATCGACCAGGTGACGTGGTGCAGCAGCGCGATCCGGACCAGGCTGGCCCAGAAGAACGCGGTCAGCGCGCCCTCGATCGACCAGGACCACAGGCCGCCGATGACGGCCGGCGCGAGCAGCGAGACGGCGACGAGCATCGGGAACATCCGGGACACGTGGACGACGTCCTTGTCCTTCAGCAGATCCGGCGCGTACTGCCGCTGCGGAGTCTGCTCGGTATCGAACAGCCAGCCGACGTGGGCGTGCATGAAGCCCTTGGTGAGTGCACGCACGGTGTTGCCGTACTTCCACGGACTGTGCGGGTCGCCGTCACGGTCGGAGAACTTGTGGTGCTTGCGGTGGTCGGCCACCCAGCGGACCACGGGGCCCTCGATCGCCAGTGAGCCGGCGATGGCGAGCGCGTACTTCATCGGGCGGTTCGGCTTGAACGACTTGTGCGTGAACAGCCGGTGGAAACCGATCGAGATGCCGTGCCCGGCGAGCGTGTAAAAGACCACCGCCAGGACCACGTCGCGCCAGCCCAGGAATCCGCCCCACGCGATCGGTACGGCGGCCAGCACGGCCAGGAACGGGATACCGATGAACAACGCCAGCGCAACCTGTTCCCATGGGCGCTTCTGCTCACCCCCGAGCGTTCCGGTGTCGACGTCGAAATCGTCGGCCTGCTGGGCGCGGGTCGGCGCCTCCGGTGCGGCAACGGCGGGTGGAGTCATGTGTTCGATCCCTCGGATGGAGGATTGCTTACCTACGCTACCGTAACCTACGGACCCGTAGGTAAGGAACCCCTCAGCGTGTCGTCCACCCCACTCCATGGCAAACTGTCCCGGCGACCACGATCCCCCGTGGGGTAATCGGCAGCCCGCGAGACTTTGAATCTCGAAGACCAGGATCGAAACCTGGCGGGGGAGCAACGCAAACCCCGGCTCGGGACGCTCTGAGCCGGGGTTAACACGCCGCTACTCGTCGGTGTGCGTGCGGAGGACGTGCGCGTGACCCAGCGGGTCTCCTGCTCTGCACGTCAGAGTCAGACCGGCTACTCCTCTGGGGAACCTGGGAACACCCGGAGCACATGTCCGTCCGGGTCGGCGACGCGGAATTCACCATCGTCGCCTGCATAGGGCATCAGAACCTTGGCTTCGTCGGTGACGAGTCGGTCGTAGAGTGCGGCGGGTTTGCTGACGAACAGCGCGAGCCACGTGCCAGGCTGTCCCTGGCCGTTCACGCACAGATAGATCTCGTGATCGTCCCAGCGGATGATGCCGAAGTCGGCTGGATCTCCGAAGGTGCCAAGGAGTTCGAAGTCGAGGACCTCTGTGTAGAACTTGATGCTGGCCCGTAGGTCGGAGACGTTCAGGATCGGGTTGATATGGACAAGAGCCCCGCCCGTCGAACCCGGCATGCTCTGCTCCTTCAGGATCGTTCTTGCTAACAGCAACTGTGGATCGATGCGCACGAGTATGGATCAGACCGCCTGGATTCAGGCTCGCGAACCAGGACAGACAGGCCTAGCACAGACCACCATGGACGGACTATCAGCAACGTTGAACCTCGACGACCAGGATCGAAACCCGGCGGGGGAGCGACGAGACCCAGGTCAGAGCGTTTCAGACCTGGGGGCTCGCTCATGCAGGGGCCGTTTGCTAACGGACTTGCCGACAAGCAACTAACGCAGGGTCCCTGTCAGACTCTGCGGTGGCCGCCGAAGTGGTCCCATCAACCGCAGCGGCGAAGACAGGCTAGAAGTCCGCCGTCCACGTGACGGAGCAACGCACGGATCTGCCGATGAGCGATCGTCCGCTGGACCGCTCTCAGGACTGCTCGGTGGGCGCAAGACTCCTCTTCGCGGCGGCCACGAAGCGCTCGACAACGGCGAAGGGGAGTGTGCCCGCGTGATGGACGATGAAGTCGAAGCCGGTGCCGTCGTCGTGCCAGAACGCCTCAAGGACGGGGCCGGTCTCGGATGAGCCGAGGTCCGTTAGTTCGAGACCCATCCCGTCGCGGATGACATCTGAAGCCATCACTACCTCGAAGCTGCGGTCTTCGTGCTCCCAAACACTCACAGCGAGCCATCCGCTCTTCCGGTGTTTCTGCTCGGCATCAGCCAGGCTCCGCTGCAGCTCGTAGTGGCGCAGCTGGGCGGGCCAGATCCCAGCGATAGATAGCACTCCGGCACAAAGAGAGATCACCAAGCACCACCATGGCGACAGCCAAAGTCCCAAGAGGAGGGCGACCAGGCCGAAGAAAAGTGTCGTCATGACGAATACCCAGTAGGCAAACGCCCAGCTCAAATGTCTTCTTGGCCAGGTCCGCCAGGTCGGAGGCTTGATGAGCCGAACCGGAAGCGACGAGGCAATCAACATCACTGCCCAGATGGCGGCCCAGCCGAGGCCGTAGCGGACGTAGAACATCGCGGGAAACAGCAGTCCGAAAACCAGGCAGAGAACCAGGCATGAGGCCCAGATCCGCAACCTCCGCCGCGCCTGGAAACGGGGGGCTTCGGCTTGGACCCGCCGCCCCGGTTCACCGCGCGATTATGGCATGTCGGCAGGCTGACGCACATACCCATGTGGCGTCTGCCGCCAGAGTGACGGCGAGACTACGGCGAAGGGGCGCGTGCTCAGGACCTGGCCCCGGCGCACGTGCTCGAAGCCGCAGGGACACGTCCGCATCTGCCGCGTTCCGCGCGGTCGTGCCGATGACAACCACCAGCTGGCAGACGAATGTCAGGCATCAGCCGTCACAGGACAACCAGCTCCGCGGGCTGTGATCCGCCAATAGATCTGCGACACATGTCCGCCAACTGATGCGCGACAGGCTAGAAGCCTGGCCTGATCCTGGGACGCTGGCCAACGCACGCACAAGTAGCCGGATTGAGTGCGCTGGCACCGGGTAGCGCTTCTTACCTCCGTCACGGGATGATGCGGCCATGCGTCATGAGCCGCCCGAGACTACCTATGGACCGGACTACGGGCCCCGAATCGAGTGGGAGAACGGTGTCCTGGTGCAGGCGCTCCAAGCCTCCCAGGGCCGAATCGGTACCGCTGTTCGAGGACTGGCGGTCGAGGCCGGCTACGAGCGGGTGGTTCTGCATGCTTGCGTAAGCACCGATGACGCCGACACTCGCGAGGACATGCAGGAACTGGTTGACGACCTGGAGTCGGCAATGGATCCAATCGTCGACCCGATGCCGAGCGTCGAGCTCCATCTGCAGGTCGGAGACGCTGACCCGTCCTGGACCGGATATCACCACCGGCGGCTCTACCTGATGCACTGGCGTGCGCGGTAGCAATAGACCGCACGTCGACAGCTGGAGGTGGTGAGGCCCAGACGGGGTTCCGCGCCCAGCCCGAGTTGAGGATCAGCGCAACTCGCGGCGTGTGGAGACGGCCGCCGCAATTCGGCCGCTCCGGGCCCATAAGGGAGGACACACCGACATGGCCGCGTTGGTGCCCAGCGAGGGCTACAGGACGTGCACGTCGTGGATGGTCACGCGGCCTTCAGCGTTGATCTCGATCTCCGCGCTCAAGTCGCTCGGCGACGCGTCAGTCGTCCACAGCGGCAGAACGCTCCAGGCGGTGCCGTCGTCCCGCCTGACCACCTCAGATTCGGAATGTGTCCAGATCTCCTCGGGCTGGCGGACCAGCGTCGCTGGATAGGCACGCGCCCAGTGGAGCAAGTCTGGTCGAGCGCCAGCCGTCAGGGCGTCCAACTCCGCGCGGATTGCGGCTCGATAGGCTTCCGGCACATCTCCCATGTCTTGAGCATAGAAGTGCGCGGATCTGCCGCGATCAAGGCGGAGTGGTGATAACCCGGCGCGAGCAATGAGCTCAGCGGGATGGCCCATCGCTGGCCGTGCCGATCGCCTGACGGACACTCGCAAACCGGTCGACCGTGAAACCTGAGACGGCACGGACCTCGCTCTGATCCCAAACGTTGTTCATGTAATGCTCAATGGTGAAGAGAGCGGCTCGAACGATCTCAGCCTCCTCAAGGGTCAGGCACAAGCCCCCACGCTCAGCACGCTCCATGGCCTCGACAATAGTGGCTCAGGCCCCGTCACCGAACGTCCGCTCATGCCGCCGATAGTGAAGCGCGATCATGTCGATGAGCGTGCGAGCGGGCGGAAGAGTTCCGGTTGTCCTAAGGTCTGCCCATGTCCGGGCTCAGGAGCCACTTCGAGAAGCGCGTCGCAGGTCTCCGGGACTGCGCAACGTTGGAGGTCTCAGAAGGAGAATGGGCGACGACGCATCGACTGAGGCCACATAACCCAAGCGCGGTGGGTGTGGTGATGTACCTCGGATCTGGCGGTCTCTGCACGGTCAGCCTCGACGACCCTGCTTCCGCTCCCGCGGAACTCGGCGACGATCTGGCCTTGGACCTCCGAGCGATCGACTCCTTCATCGATATTGCGGTCGAGGGACGTGCGACCGCGTTTCACCTAGGGCGGGGTGGCTGCATCAAAGTGCGCGGCTCCAACCACGAGCCTCGCACCTGGAGGAACGCCTGGCCGTGGCCTGGTTGGCGGCGGCGGGCCGAAAGAATCGACTACGTCCCCTACCACTGAGCCCTCAGACCGAGTACGTCTCAACGCACTCTCATGGCTCCTTCTGTGTCAAGACGCGGCAGGAAGGGGCGAGAGCTGGTCAGATTCTGTTGATCGCCGGGACTGGGGGCCTCGCGCTGCTTTCAGTGTGAGTCGAGGGGAAAGCCCTGCAGAGCGTCGTACAACTGCGGCCGTTGAGGCGGCAGGCCACGGCAGGTCGGCCGTCTGGCTGTCCGAGACTCCAGTCCCGCCGGTAGCAACCTAGAACGCACTGATTTGCCGCGGATAGTGAACGCCCAGGACTGCTTGTGAGCGCGAGGTTGGTGCCATGCTGAACAGCGTGAATGTCTCGGCTGCATCGAAGAACGTCGCAGTGGTGGAGCTCTCGCGAGCCGAGGTGCTCGCGCTACGAAATCTGCTGGAGTACGCGCCTCACATACCCCTGGAGGCGCACGGACCGCTAGGGATCTTCAAGCGGCTCTTGGCTGAGCTCCAGCCGATCGCCGCCGGCATGGGCTCCGAGTGACCCCAGCGTCACCCAGCCAGCAAACGCACGGATTTGCTGCGGATAGTGATGCGCGGTCATGCCGATGAGGGGGCGCCGGCGCAAGCAGAATCACAGCAGGCAACCGACCCGATTGAATGACGACCTGGCCATTGTGTCGTGCAACAATGCGGGGTGTGCGGGTGATCTGGACGCTGAGACATCACGGATGGGCCTTCTGTTCGGTCAGTGATGACCACACCAGTGCCGAGGCGGTCGTCTCTTACGTCACCGACGGTCCCGAACAACTGCTAAGCGCCGTATCCAGGATCGTCCTGTACGAGACCGACACACAGGCCGAGTTCGAGGCAGAACCCACCGTCTACAGATGGTTCTTCCAGCGTCACGGCGACACGGTCGACATTCGCCTCGTCGAAGCAGCCGATTCGAGAACACCCGAGCATGCCGGAAATCTGATTTGGCACAGTCGACAGCCGATCACCACACTTGCCTGGACAGTAATCCGTGCATTCGACGCCGTCGCCGCCGACCTCGGCGAGGTCGACTACCAGACTCAGTGGGGCCGGCCCTTCCCCCGACACGAACTCGAAGCCCTCCGAGCAGCGTGGCGCACGACCACCCAGCGACCACGACCTTCTGCCGGGCATAGCTGACGACGACCTTGTCGGGATCAAACCAGCGCAGCATGGCAGCTTGAACGACCACGTAGTCGTCCCAGGCTGGCGCCGCGCCGGTGCCCGGCCCAAGCGGCCCGCACAACGGGCGTACGCCACGGTCAGCGAGTGCGGTGAGATGTCAGCTTTACTTGTGCATCCCTCGCCGAGCCAGCGCATGCGTCATCCGCCGCGAGTGGTGCGCCATCGGCTCGCGTAACGTCCGGATCTAGCCGCGATCCGCGCTGTCATGCCGATGAGCGGACCTGCTCGACGGTGGGCATCTAGGGTTCCTGCATGGCCGATGACAGGGTTCGCGAACGACTCCTACAGGTCGTCTGGAAAGAGATTCGTTCCACCGACGAAAGGAACATCTTGAACGTTCCCGCGGCGCGACGCGCCATCGACGCGGGCGCGTCTCCAGCCGACCTCGCCCGAGCGATGACCGCGGCGTCCTACGAGACGGCGTTCCGATTGCTGTTCCTCTTGTCCGCCGAGCATGCCGAAGAGGGGGACGACAAGGCCCAGACGGGATGGACAATCATCGAGACCAGCTTCGACGACTCTGACGAGCCAACGCCCGACACCGGCTCAGTCCTGGAGTTCCTTCACGAGGATCTCTTGTCCTCCGATCCGACTGGCGCGGAGGGGCAGGACCTCTTCGCCTAGGGTCCAGCCGGCAACGAGCTCATGTCACAGCCGACGGACCGCAGACTGGGCCAGGGTCTGTCGTGTTGGGTGGTGAGCTACTTGCTTGGGTCCAGCACGCGGCGAGCCAGCTCGTCGAGGACCTGATTAATCCGTTCGACGATGATTCGTTGTTGCTGATCCGGTGTGAGATCGATGAGCCGGGTCCATGGCAGCACCGTTTCGACGTACTGCATGCTGCCGTCGTCCTTGTCCAGGCGCTCTGATCAGTCTGCTCCGCTCTTTGTGAAGCACGAGGACCATTAAGAGCCGTTGGCCGCCGGTCGCCGAGCGCCATTTCAGAGCCGACTCGAGGAGCTCTGCTTCGGCCGCGATGGCCTCAGCGAGCTTGGTCACGCGCGCTTCCTCGCGGAGGCTGAAGTAGCGCTCCCATTCCTTGTCGTACTCGCTGCCGGCGTGGAGCTTCAGCCAGTGTTGGTCAGTAGTCACGGTCACCTGCAGCTGAAGTCCTGCCTGGGACGACATTGGCCATAGCGCCGATAGTACGCATGGACCTCCTGGCCGAAACGTCCGGATTTGCCGCGATCCGCGCTTTCGACTGTCGCAGATCACCTGGCGGACGAGTGTCGCGCCGCAGCCGAAGGAGGACAGTCTTGCCGCGTGGCCCGTTGCCGAATCTGGCTCTTATGGATCAAGGCGCGGCCGTGCGGATGCGGCCTCCGGCCGTTCACCGCCCGCGCCCGCCCTGGTGGTCTTCACGAGAGCCAAGAGCATTTGCGTCTGGCGGGGCCTCGCGACTCCGGGATGACGGGTCCGAATCGGCCGGCATCTTGGTCGGCAGGCGGGAAGACACATCGGGGTACTTGGAGCCTCATCGCGGACGGGGACCGCGTCGCTAGCATCGCCCCATGGCAGTGACAGCGTCTGGGGTGTTCCGGCGAACCGCGATCGAGCGGACAGATCAACGAGTCTCCTGGGAACGAACGGATCAGGCCTTCTTCTCGAGTGGGGCATGCCACGTGCTGGCCTGGACGTGCAGGGATTTCTATCCCGACAAGGGGATCGCCTTGGCGGCGGTGTACTTGGGTGACCACGAGCATCCACTTCACACGTACGCGAGGTGGGGCACGTGGGCGTTCGATGCGTCGGGTTGGAACCTGGAGTCCGAACTTCTGCAGGTCAACAGCGACTTCGAGGGTCTCCCAGTCCGTCAGGTGGAGACGATCAGCAGTGACCTTCGGGAGTTCTGTGAAGAGCACGTGCATCGACAACCGCACCAGTACTGGGCAGATCCCACAGAACGCGCACGCGCCTATGTGGGCCGATACGACCCGCCCTGGCTCTAGGCACTTCGCTCGTAGCGGGGACATGTGGACCGGGTTGGATGGGTCGGCGGCAGCTTTGAATCTCGAAGACCAGGATCGAAACCTGGCGGGGGAGCAACTGGAGCCCGGCTCGGGACGCTCTGAGCAGCCTCGTCCGCGTGCTGGCGGATCACATGTGCGTAGACCCGGAGGGTGATCACCGGATCAGCGTGGCCGAGGCGTTCCGCGACGACGCGGACCGGACACCGGCGATCAGGAGCAGGGCGGCGTACACATGTCGAAGGTCGTGCAGCCGAGCATGCGGCACGAGCCGTCCCAGCCCACCAGCACACCGCAGAAGTCGACCGCCTCGCTGACGTCGCGCAGGCATTCAGCCTGGATGCATGCGTTCCGGGCAATTCCGGTGCGTCGATGAAGTGCGGGTCCTAGAGTGCGTGGGGTGGATCTTTCGCATCTCGGTACGCCGATCGGGCCGATGATCCGGGTCCATGGCGGGTTCGCCAACCGGATGTTCCGGCTCGACACCGACCAGGGATCGTTCGCGGTGAAGGAGTTGAACCTCGTCGACCGCCGCTGGACCTACCGCTTCGAGGACGTGTTCAGGTTCGAGCAGGCGGCGTTCGCAGCCGGCGTACCGATGCCTGAGCCGATCTCGGTCAGCCATCACGCGCTCGTCCACCGGTGGGTGGAGGGAGAGAAGGTGCCCGAAGCACCGGTGTCGGGGGCGTACGCGTTCGAGATCGGTGAGATTCTCGCGCGCATCCATGCGCTGGACGTCGAATGGACCGACGTGTCGGTCGAGGATCCGACGCCACGGGACTGGCCCGAGCTCGCCGAGCGGGCGGCGGCGACCGTACAGCCGTGGGCCGACGAACTCGCCTCCCACGTTGAGACGCTGCTCGCGATTGCCGACTTCGTCGACACCTGCGAACGGCCGGGCCCCGTTGTGCTGACCCACAAGGACATTCAACCGTGGAACCTGCTCGCTCGAGACGGTCGGCCGGTAGTGCTCGACTGGGAGCTCTCGGGGATGCTCGACTTGTCCGGTGAGCTCGGCTCGACCGCGCTGAGCCTCGCGAAGGGACCTGGCTTCGACACCATCGAGCCGGCCATTTTCCGCTCGGTCCTCGACGGCTACGTCGCCGGGGGCGGAGCGCTGCCGCCGTCCGGTCCAAGCTGGTTCGTGTTCATGATCGGTGGCTGGCTGGGCCACACACGGTGGAACATCCTGCGCTGCCTGGCCGGTGTCGAGGCGAGCACCGGCCCTGACCTCGCGCTATCGCACGAGGCCGTGCGCAACGGCGTACGCGGCCTCCCCGACATGTTCGCCCGACTTCCAGACCTCGAGACACTGCTCGTCCAACGGTGATCAGCATCCATGCCGGATGCGCGGCGCAACGCGCGCTCCCAGCGGACAGCGACCCGGTAATCCACCGACATGCATCTCAGCGGACGCGCAGGCCTGCCTTGACCAGACGGCAGGCCACGGACGCTGGCTCCACCCTCAGCGTCGGACAACGCAGGTAGCTCGACCTTGCTCGACCCCGGATCGGTGACTGTCGCGATCTTCGGAAACAAAGGGGCACCCAGCGACGAATAGTTTCCGGGAGCGGTGTACTCGCGTGCTCGTACCCGCCCATGGGTGCGTGCTCCTGCGTCGCCTGGTGGTGCGTTCTGGAGGGCGGGTTTCTGTCCGGGGGCGGTGGTTGAATGCGGGGATGGACGTGATGGTTCAGGCGGTTGATCAGCGGCGGTGGGAGGACCTGGTTGAGTTGTTTGGGCCTAGTGGGGGGACGCGGGGGTGTTGGTGCATGGCTCGGCGGTTGCCGAGTTCGGTGGTTGCGGTGAATGGCAGTGCGGAGAATCGGGCCGCCATGGAGGGGTTTGTGCGGGCGGGGGAGCCGGTTGGGCTGATCGGGTATGTCGATGAGCGGCCGGCTGCTTGGTGTGCGGTTGCGCCGCGCACGGAGTACTACGCGATCGTCCACTCGCGGGTGTTGCCTATCGACGAGCCGGAGGATGAGTCGATCTGGGCGATCAACTGTCTGTTCGTGCAGAGTGGGTATCGCGGGCGTGGCACGACGCTGCCGATGGTCGAGGCGGCCGTCGAATACGCTCGTAGTTCGGGCGCGCGGGTGGTGGAGGCGTATCCGGTCAAGGCCCTGCCCGGGGATCCTGGGCGCGGGATGCTGAGTACCTTTCTCGCCGCCGGGTTCACGGTGTACGGCGAGGAACGCACCAAGGCGAAACGCAACGTCGTCGTACGCCGAAGTCTGTGAGCGGCTGGATGAACCAGCGGCCCGAGTGGTTGGGGCCGACGGTCGACGAGTTGGCTGAGGCGGCGTACTGGGCTCGGCTTTATGGGCGCTGGGAGGCGATGGATCTGGCTGGGGTTGCCGGGTTCATGGAGGGGTTCGGGCGGCCGTGGTGGGTAGTCGGTGGGTGGGCCGTCGATGCGTTCACGGGGGTGGGCCGCCGGCATGACGATGTGGATGTCTCGATCTTTGCTTCTGATGTGCCTGCGCTTCGGACGTACGTCGGGGATCGGTGGCATCTGTGGTGTCTTGCCGGGGAGGACATGCGGCCGCTGACTGATCGGCATCCGGAGGTGTTTCATCCGGCGAGTCAGATCTGGGTGCGGGAGCATGGTGATGCTCCGTGGGTGATCGATCTGCCGTTGACGCCGGATCGCGATGGTCTGTGGACGAACAAGTTCATCGCTGATCACGTTGCGCCGCTCGACGAGGTCACGTGGGTTGCGGGCGACGGGATTCGGTACCTCAACCCCGAGATCGTTCTGCTGTTCAAGGCCCGAAAGCGGCGTCCGAAGGACGAGCGGGATCTGGCGTGCGTCTGGCCGCTGCTGAGTCAGGACAAGCAGCTCTGGCTTCGGAACATGATCCGTCGTACCGACAACAACCACCCCTGGCTGCAGCAACTCAGCCGCTAACCGGCCTCAGCTGTCGGCGGTCTGCTCAGGGGACTGGAGGAAGTCGCGGATGTGGTTGGACCAGGTGGTTGGGTTTTCGAAGTGGCACATGTGGGCGGTGTTGGGGATGACGGCCAGGTGGCTGGTGGGGAGGGCGGCGTGGAGGCGGCGGGCGAGTTGGACGGGGAAGCCCATGTCTTGTTCGCCGTGGAGGATGAGGATGGGCTTGCCGGAGTCGCGGAGGATGCATTCGGGGTCGCCGGGGCACCACGGGTGCATGTCGCCGTTGATGGCGCGTTCCTCGCTCCAGTCGCCGGTGTCGGAACCCAGGCTTTCCAGCAGTTCCAGGTACGCCGGTGCGAGGTCGAGGTCCCAAACGAAGACGGTGGAGTTCCGCAACCTCCCGCCGGCGGCGTCCTCCGCTCGCTGGCGCCGCTGGTATTCCTCCCAGCCCGCCAGGTACTGCTCCGCATCGGTGTAAGCCGTGGTCGACGCGAGGACAAGCCGCCGTACCTGCTCAGGATGCCTGTCCACGAACTGCATCGCCGCCCTGCCGCCGGTGGAGAAGCCCAGCAGGTCCACCTGTCCGAGGCCAAGCTTGTCGATCAGCTGATGCGTGTCCTGTACGACGTACTCCGGTTGAAGGTCCTCGTCGGGAAGGCCCCGGGTGCTCCGGCCGCAGCCACGGAAGTCGAACAGTACGACGTGATGGTCGCGAGCCAGCGGTTCGAACCCGGGCACCAGATAGCCGTGCCCGACATCCGGCCCGCCGTGCATCACCACCAACGACGGCTTGTCACCACGCTCGCCGAGCTCCCGCACGAACAACGTGACATCCCCGACGTCGACCAGCGCCCCATCACCCATGCCACCGAGCATGCCAAACCTCAGGCCCGGAGTGTTGCTCGTCGGTGCGTCAGATGGTCCCGTTCAAGCGCGTTGTCGCAGGCTGCGAGGGCTGACCGAGGGCGAACTGCGTGGGGCCGAGGGTGAAGTGGGCGTACGTCGGGGCGTCGGGTGGCCAATGCCCTTGTGCCTGGACGCCGAGCAAATCCTCGTACCACGTGATCGCGCTGGGCAGGTCGCGCACATTCGCGCGGACATGCGTCAGACGGGGAGCCTCTCTGCCGGACATCTGTGTCCCCTTTCGCCGATCGAACGTGGACAGCATCACACCCACCGCCGACATTAATGATGGGCAGGCTCTCGGGCGCCGTGGCTCGTCCGCCGACTGTCGCCCTGCTGGGTTGACTGCAAATTGGTCCGTCCGGTGCTCGGGAGTTCCGTCGCCGGCCGGGCGGCATGACCTAATAAGAGCCTGGCAAAGCCTCATTAATGTCTTGTCTGCCGCCCGGCCGGCGTCGACCTGTCCGATCGACACGGAAGGCAAGACCCATCATGACAGTGACTGCTGCTGCCGCGGGCACGGTGACCGGAGGCGTTGACACCCACGCCGACACGATCCACGTCGCGGCGGTTGACCAGGTCGGCCGCGAACTAGGTGATCGTGAGTTCGGCACCACCCCGGACGGTTACCGGGCCGCGCTGGCGTTCCTGGCGACGTTCGGGACGCTGGTGGTGATCGGGATCGAGGGCACCAGTTCCTACGGCGCCGGGCTGACTCGGGCCGCCCAGGCCGCGGGGATCGAGGTCCGCGAAGTCACCCGCCCGGATCGTGCCCGGCGCCGGATGCGTGGCAAGTCCGATCCTCTGGACGCCTATCAGGCCGCTCATGCGGTGCTGGCCGGCCGCGCCGACGCGGCCGCCAAGACCGAGCAGGTCGAGGCGATCCGTGCCCTGCACATCGTCCGCCGGTCCGCGGTCAAGGCACGTACCGCCGCGATGAACCAGATCCATCACATGCTCATCACGGCTCCCGTCGTGCTGCGGGAGAAATACCGGCCGCTGCGTGACCAGCCACTGGTCGACGCGCTGGCCGGCTGCCGACCAGCCCACCACCGCGACTCCATCGTCCGGGCCGTGCTGACCGCGTTGAAGGCGCTGGCCCAGCGTCACCGCTTCCTCAGCCGGCAGGTCGCCGAACTCGACCAGCAGCTCAAGGATCTCACCCGGGCAGCCAACCCTCACCTGCTCTCGCTGCGCGGGGTCGGGCCGGCCACCGCGGCACAACTGCTCGTCACCGCCGGCGCGAACCCTGACCGGCTGCGCAGCGAAAGCTCCTTCGCCGCCTTGTGCGGCGCCGCCCCGGTCCCGGCTTCGTCGGGCAAAACCACCCGCTACCGGCTCTCACGTGGCGGCGACCGGGCCGCCAACCACGCACTCCACACCATCGCCTTGGTCCGAATGACCTGCGACCCACGCACCCGCGACTACGTCCGGGCCCACCGCGCCAAGGGCCGCGACACCGCAGAAATCCTCCGCCGCCTCAAACGAGCCCTCGCCCGTGAGATCTTCCGATCCCTCACCCAAGGCCAGGCCGCGCCCGAGCTCGCCGACCTCCGCCCCACCCGGCAAGCCAAAAACATCACCCTCGCCGCGGCCGCCCAGGCGATGAACACCTACATCACCAAAATCACCCGCACCGAACTCGGCACGTTCCCCGACTACGAACTCGCCCACCGCTACCGCGCCTGGCTCAACACGGCTTGACACCAATAGGAGCATCAGTTCCAGATGGTGTGGAGCAGGGGGATTGGCCGGAGCTGCGGTTCGGCGACTGCTCAACCGATGACGCAGAAGACGGTGTCGTCAGGGGCGGCGAGTACGACGAAGTCCGCGTTGGGCGGGTAGGTCCAGTCCTCGACGCGGCGGGCGCCGAGGGCGATCAGGCGGTCGATCTCGGCCTCGACGGTGGACGTGCTGCGGTCGACCCAGAGATCCAGGTGGGTGCGGTCGGTTTCGTCGAGGTGGAGTTCGGTGGGCCGGCCGCCTGGCGGGACGAGGAAGTCGGGGTTGTCGGGTGCGGCGCCGTACCCGAGAGCCTGACGCCAGAACTCGGCCGCGGGGCCGATGTCCTTCACGTTGAGAACGATTGCTCCGAGAGTGAGTCCCATGGTTCGCTCCTGGTCATTCGCCGGTTCGGCCGTCGAGTGCTTCGCGGATCAGGTCGGCGTGGCCGTTGTGGCGGGCGTACTCGCCGACCAGCTTCTGCAGGTTCCAGCGCAGGCTCATGCCGCTGGCGGGTCCGATGTCGTCGAGTGAGGTGTGCCGCGCGATCAGCTCGTCGTGGGCCGTGCGTTCGCGTTCCCAGGCAGCCATCGACGCGTCCACCATCGAGGCGTCGACGTCGAAGTCCCACTCAGGACCGTCGTCGGTGTACTGCCCCCAGACCCATTCCAACTCGGTCTTCGGGCCGAGCGCCCAGACGCCGTACGCGCGCTCCATCTCCGCCATGTGCCGGACGATCCCCAGCAGCGACAACGCCGACGGCACCACCGCCCGCGTCACCAGCTGCTCCGCACTCAGCCCGTCACACTTGGCCCGCAACGCATCCCGATGAAATCCCAACCACCCCAGCAAGATCCCCCGCTCATCCCCATCCCTCGGCTGCCCAACCCGCTCCATACCACCCATCCTCCCCTGCGGAGGTCACTCCCACGCCAGCTGCCCAACCGTCACAACAAACTCACTCCGCGCCGCGCCATGCGCAGACCCTCCCGTCCGCGTCGGGCCATATGCAGATCAGGCGTGACGGGACGTGGGGTTGAAGGCGTCTAGAGGTGTGGTGCCTGCGATTCGCGTGGGACCGGACAGTGATGTGGAGGCATTCAGTGCGGGAGAACAATCGGGGGACGCGCAGGCTTGTGGCGGTTCTCGGGGTGGTTGCGTGCGTGTTCACAGGCAGCTCGATCACCGCGGAAGCACAGCCGGCCGCCGCGCAGGCGGCGTTGCAGTGGACGGTGACTCCGACCGGGCGGCAGCCGGCGAACCTTGACGACATCGACAGCCGGGCGGGGGAGACCTGGGCCGTGGGTGGGGACCAGATCGACGGGTTCCAGGACCAGCGGCCGCTCGCGCTGCGCTGGGACGGCGAGCGCTGGACGGCCACCGCACAGCCGGTGCGCACGAACGCGACGCTTCAGAGCGTGGCAGTGGCCGGAGCCAAGAACGTCTGGGCGGTCGGCGAGGACCGTGCCGATCCCGCGACCCCCAAGCCGTTGGTGATGCACTGGAACGGCACCCGCTGGCGCGTCGTACCGGGGCCGTCAGTGCCGACTGGGTCGTTCGGCACCGTCGCCATCGGTCCGAACGGCGCCGTCTGGGCGGCTGGCTGGGCCAACGTCGACGGGCAGGAGCACGCGGTCGTCTACCGGTACGCCGGTGGATCGTGGCAGCCACTGACGGCGGGACTTGAGGGATCCATCAACGGCAACACCCTGGCCGTCATCTCCGCGCAGGACGCCTGGCTCGGGCTGAACGGCGGACTGGCGCACTTCGACGGCAAGCGGTGGACGCTGGTGGACGACGTACCGGCCGATGGCTCCCAGATCCCCACCGGCATCGCGGTGGCCGGGCCGAAGGACATCTGGCTCGTCGGTGTGGAGCATGTCGCCGAGGAGCGTCCACTGGTCCTGCACTACGACGGCGTCTCCTGGACCCGGGTGCCGGCCCCGACCGGATGGTCACAGCTGTACGACGTCGCACTGCGTGACAACCGCCCGGTCGCAGTGGGGGAGCGATTCGAGGAATCCGGCAACAGCATCTTCGCGAAGCCCTACGTGCTGGAGTATCGCGGTTCGAAGTTCGTCGAAGCACCGAGCCCGGGCGCCGAGTACGGCACCCTGACCGGAGCCGCCGCTGCCGACGGGCGGCTGTGGACGGCCGGCCTCACCAGCGCCACTCCGGACGCTCCGTTCTCGGCCTTCACCGCCTTCGCCTACTGACAATGCCGTGAGACGAGTCACGTGATCCCGCACGGCCGCGCGGAGGCCGTGCGGGTTCCGGTCTGAGGAGCAAGTAGGCTTGCGCGGGCACAGTTTCGAGTGTCCGTGCCGATACTTGTTCCAGAAACTCGCAGGGAACTCGAGGAGAAGACCGCGTGACTTCCCATCGTCCCGCGGCGGTCGTCATCATGGCCGCCGGTCTGGGAACCAGGATGAAATCGGCGATCCCGAAGGTGTTGCACGAGATCGGCGGGCGCAGTCTCGTCGGGCACGCGGTGGTCACCGCCCGTGCACTCGACCCCGAACACCTGGTGGTCGTGGTCGGCAACGGCCGGGAGCTGGTCGAGGCTCATCTGAAGGAGATCGACCCCGGAGCCCGGATCGCCGTCCAGGAGCAGCAGCGCGGGACCGGTGACGCGGTTCGCGCCGGGCTGACCGCCGTACCGGCCGACTTCGAGGGCTCGGTCGTCGTCACGTCAGGCGACGTGCCGCTGCTGGAGGCGGAGACGCTCCACGAGCTGATCGCCGAGCACGACAAGCAGGGGAACGCGATCACCGTCCTCACCGCGCGGGTGCCCGACCCGACCGGGTACGGACGGATCATCCCGGGAGACGACGGCACCGTCGCCGGGATCGTCGAGCACAAGGACGCGACGCCGCAGCAGCGACAGATCGACGAGATCAACGCCGGCATCTACGCCTTCGACGCGGCCACGCTGCGTGATGGGCTGAGCCGGCTGACCACCGACAACGCGCAGGGCGAGCTCTACCTGACCGACGTACTGGCCATCGCGAAGAGTGACGGCAAGCGGGTCGGCGCCTACGCGACCGAGGACGCGATACAGACCGAGGGCGTGAACGACCGCGTCCAACTGGCCACGCTACGAGCCGAGCTGAACCGCCGGAACCTCGACAAGCTGATGCGCGCCGGCGTGACGGTCGTCGACCCGAACACCACGTGGGTCGACCAGACGGTCCGGATCGAGCGCGACGCCACCCTGCTGCCGAACACGCAGCTGCACGGCGCGACCACGGTCGGGTCCGGTACGACGATCGGCCCGGACACGACGCTGACCGACGTACAGATCGGCTCCGACGCCACGATCATCCGCGCGCACGGGTCGAGCTCGGTGATCGGCGACGGCGCGAACGTCGGACCGTTCGCCTACCTCCGCCCCGGGACCAAGCTGGGCGTGAAGGCCAAGATCGGTACGTTCGTCGAGACCAAGAACAGCACCATCGGCGACGGCGCCAAGGTGCCGCACCTGTCGTACGCCGGAGACGCGACGATCGGTGAGGGCGCGAACATCGGCGCCGGCACGATCTTCGCCAACTACGACGGCGTGGCGAAGCACCCGACGATTGTCGGCAAGCACTCGTTCATCGGCAGCAACTCGGTGCTGGTCGCACCGCGGACCATCGCAGACGGCGCCTACCTGGCCGCCGGTACGGCGCTGACCGAGGACGTCGGCCCGGGCGAGATCGCGGTCGCGCGCGGGCGGCAGCGCAACATCAAGGGCTGGGTCGCGCGCAAGCGGGCCGGCACCAAGACGGCGAAGGCGGCCGAAGAAGCGCTGTCGGCCGATGCCGGACAGGCACCGGCGGATCACGCGGCGTTGGGCGACACTGGCGAGAAGAAGTAACGGGAGGCCGGGCCATGAGCGGGATGAAGCGAACCACCGAGAAGAACCTGATGGTGTTCTCCGGCCGGGCCCATCCCGGTCTGGCCGAGGAGGTCGTCGAGCAGCTCGGCACCGGCCTGGTCCCGACCGCGGCGTACGACTTCGCCAACGGCGAGATCTACGTCCGGTTCGAGGAGTCGGTCCGGGGCAGCGACGCGTTCGTGATCCAGAGCCACACCTCGCCGATCAACGAGTGGATCATGGAGCAGCTGATCATGGTCGACGCGCTCAAGCGGGCGTCGGCCAAGCGGATCACCGTGGTGCTGCCGTTCTACGGGTACGCCCGGCAGGACAAGAAGCACCGCGGCCGCGAACCGATCTCGGCCCGGCTGATGGCCGACCTGTTCAAGACCGCCGGCGCGGACCGGCTGATCTGCGTCGACCTGCACACCTCGCAGATCCAGGGCTTCTTCGACGGTCCGGTGGACCACCTGATGGCGCTGCCGATCCTGAGCGAGTACGTCCGGACCAAGTACGGCGACCAGAAGCTCGCCGTGGTGTCGCCGGACGCCGGCCGGATCAAGGTGGCCGAGCAGTGGTCGGCCCGGCTGAACAACGCGCCGCTGGCCTTCATCCACAAGACCCGCGACATCGAGCGGCCGAACGAGACGGTCGCGAACCGGGTCGTCGGTGAGGTCAAGGGCCGGGTCTGCATCCTGGTCGACGACATGATCGACACCGCCGGCACCATCACCAAGGCGGCCGACGCGCTGTACGCCGAGGGCGCGGCGGGCGTGGTGATCGCGGCGACGCACGCGATCCTGTCGGGTCCGGCGGTCGACCGGCTGAAGAACTGCCAGGCCAGCGAGGTGATCGTCACCAACACGCTGCCGATCGCGGAGGACCGCCGGTTCGACAAGCTGACCGAGCTGTCGATCGCGCCGCTGATCAGCCGGGCCATCCGCGAGGTCTTCGAGGACGGCTCGGTGACCAGCCTGTTCGAGGGCCGCGCCTGACCGTCGGACGTCGTACCCAGTCGGACGCCCGACGGTCAGGCCGCAACCCTGTCAGGCGCTGATCCGGCGACCGGTCACCTTCCCCTTGCCAGTCTCCACCACCTGGGTCTCGCTGTTCGGCGCGTACACGGTGAAGCGGTACGTCGCCGACAGCTTGCCGTGGGACACCGATCCGCGGAGCTGCACCCGGATCGTCGGACCGACCGATTCCGGTCCCTGCTCGCCGGGGAACCCGGTCCAGAAGGTCGCCTGGAACCACTTGCCGTGCTTCGACCACGTGCCGGTGAACGGCGGTCCGGCCGGGCTGATGTCGTGCGACACGATCACACCACCCGCGGCGAAGCTCAGGATCAGCCGTACCTTGTCGGTCGAGCCGTCGTCCTGCCGGCGGCACATCCAGCTGCCGGACAGCCCGTTGTCGTCTGCCATGGCCGGCGTGGCAGTCGCCAGCCCCGCGATCGCCACACCACCCGCGGCGATGCCTGCACCCCTCAGCGCCTGGCGGCGCCCCATTGCGTTCTCGCTCATTGGAGTCCCCTCCCCAGAGATCCGCTGTTCCTTCCACGCTGCACCTCGTCGCAGCCCTGGGCAACGGCTCGGACCGAACGACGACGAGGGGTAGCGTCCCGTCTCCAGACAGTCAGGCCTGACGCCATGCGTAGTACGCCGTACCGAGTGATGCGGCGGTCATCGGCAACGCGGTGAGCAGACCGCCGATGCCGTTGCCGGGTACGACGAACGTTGCGATGATCGTCAGCCACAGCACGGGGATCCAGCGGGGTACGGCGTGGGAGCGCCAGAGGCCGACCGCCTGGATGACGGTGCCGAGAGCAACGAGTAGGGCGCCGGGGACCAGCACGCCGAACAGGTGGGCGGAGTCGTCGTTGATCCGCTCGATGACACTGGCGTCGACACCGGGTGCGGTAGCGAAGTAGTACGCCGCTGCCCAGCCGGCGCCTCCGACGGCGTACAGCGCGGTGCCGATCCACATCACCACGGCACCGGTGGTCGCCCAGGCGGCTCCGCGGCGGCGCACGAGCAGCGTCGTCAGCAGCGCCTGAGCGGGCACGTTGATCACCAGTGCACCGCTGAGAACCACCAGCAGGCCCCACCACAGGTCGCGGAACGGCTGGATGTCGCTGTAGGCGTACGTCTCGCCGCCCGCGGCCGGTTCCGGCCAGAGCAGTCCGCCCGGAACCGCCACAACGGCGGTGATTGCCAGGAGCAAGGCAACGATTCCGACCCGGCGCCGGCGTACGGGATCGGCAACGGTGGGAGGTGGTGCGGTTCGGGTCGTCATGGTGTTCCTCCGTGAGGTGAGCTGACGACCTCAGGAAACGCCGGGCGGGCGCGGTGACACATCGGAGCGGGTACGGAGGCGCATCTCCGTGCTGGCGCGGAGTCCGGACGGCGGGTTGCGGCCTTACTCTGACGACATGCGGTGGCCGCGATGGGTCGCGCTCGGTACCTTCCTGCTCGTCCTGGCGATGGTCGCGGGGAGCTCCTGGCTGCTGATCGCGTACCGCACCGGTCCGCACACGGTCCGGAACTTCGTCGGCCTGGCCGCGATCGGGACCGCGATCGCCGTACTCGGGCTCGTCGTCAGCCGGCGTGAGCCGGTCAACCCGGTCGGGGCGATCCTCGGCTGGATGGGTGCGATCGCGGTCTTCCTGACGGGACGCGATGTCTACTACAACGCCGTGGTCCACGATCCCCGTCGGCTGCCGTTGGACAGTCGGGTCGTCGCCTGGCTCGAGGAGAGCGGCTGGTGGCTGCTGGTCGCGGTTGCGTGCCTGTTGCTCTACTTCCCGACCGGTCAGATGGTGAGTCGCCGGTGGAGACCGGTCGCGCCGGTCCTGCTGCTGCTCGGTGTGGCACAACAGGTTTTCGGTGTCTTCGCCCCAGAACCCTTCCTGCCACCTCTTCAGGACCTGCCCCGGCCGTACGAACCGTTGTCCGGAGTACTGCGGATCGTCAGCGACGTGGTGTTCTTCGGCTTCCTGGCCGTGTGCCTGGCCGCGGCGGTCGCGGTGCTGATCCGAGCCCGCCGGTCGACCGGCAAGGAGCGTGCGCAGCTCAAGTGGCTGTCACTCGCCGGACTGGCCGCTGTGCTCTACCCGGTGGTCTGCGGAGCCGAGATCGTCGTCACCGGACACACCGGCATCGTCGCGACCGTCTTCGGCATCATCGCGCTGGTCAGCCTCCCGGCGTCGGTCGCGGTGGCAATGCTCCGGCACGACCTGTACGACGTCGACCGGGTGCTGGCCGACACCGTCACGTACGGGATCGTCATGGTGGTCCTGCTGGGCACCTATGCCGTCGCCGCCGTGTCGCTTGGGCTCGTGCTTGGTCGGGACTCGGCCGTCGTGGCTGCGGCCGCCACAGCGCTGTGTGCGTTGGTGCTGGCGCCACTGCGCTCTCGCCTGCAGCGCTCGGTGGACCGGCGGCTCTACCCGCCGCGTCGTGCTGCCCTGCTGGCGATCGAGGATCTGCAGCGGCGGATTCACACCGAGCAGGCGCAACCGGAGGAGCTGGAGTCCGCACTGCGCACCGCACTGCGCGATCCGGCGCTGCGGGTGGGTTTGCTCGTCCCCGGCGCGTCCGGCTTCGTCGATGCGGCCGGTACGCCGGTCAGCGGACTACAGTTGGTGCCGGTGACGCTGGGTGGCGCGCAGATCGGCGTACTGGCGTCTGATGCAACCAGTCCCGCCGTACTGAGGGCTGTGGCGGCTGGGGCGGCCAGCCTGGTCGAGGTGACGCGGTTGCGTGCCGAGCTGGCCGGTGCGTTGCGTGAGGTCGCCGCGAGTCGGGCGCGGCTGGTGCAGGCGGGGGATGCTGAGCGGCGGCGGCTCGAGCGGGATCTGCACGACGGGGCGCAGCAGCGGCTGGTGTCGCTGGGTATGGCGCTGCGGCTGGCGCAGCGGCATCTGGACGACGGATCGGTCGATGTCGACGGGTTACTCGATCAGGGAGTCGCGGAGCTGACCACTGCGGTCGCCGAGCTGCGGCAGATCGCGCACGGGCTGCGTCCGGGCAGCCTCGACGACGGATTGCACGCGGCGTTGAGCGCGATCACGCAATCGCTGCCGATCCCGGTCCGCCTGCAGATCCCGCCCGATCTGCCCGAGGAGTTGGCTACCACGGCGTACTTCGTGGCGGCGGAAGCGGTGACGAACGCCGCGAAGTACGCGAACGCGACGTCGATCGCGGTCCGGGTGGCGCGGTCGACGGGTGAGGTGCGGGTGCGGATCGAGGACAACGGGTGTGGGGGAGCGGCGCCTCGGCCGGGGTCGGGCCTGAGTGGGCTGCTCGATCGGGTCGCGGCCGTGGGCGGGTCGCTGGAGCTGCGGAGTCCGGTCGGCAGCGGTACGACGGTTGAAGCGGTGCTGCCATGCGGATCGTGATCGGGGAGGACTCGGCGTTGTTCCGCGAGGGGCTGGCACGGTTGCTGGCCGACGCCGGGCACGAGATCGCCGGTCTGGCCGTGGACGCGCCCAGTCTGCTGACCACAGTCGCCGAGACGACGCCGGACCTCGCGGTGATCGACATTCGGATGCCGCCGGACCACACCGACGACGGCGCCCGCGCCGCTCGCCGGCTCCGGATGCAGAACCCCGAGCTGGGCATCGTCCTGCTGTCCCAACACGTCGAGACCCGGCACTCGGTCGAGCTCGTCGCGACGGGCCGCTTCGGCTACCTGCTGAAGGACCGTGTGCTCGCGGTGGACCAGTTCCTCGACGCGCTGGATCGGGTCGCGTCCGGCGGATCGGCGCTCGACCCGGAGGTGGTCGCCCGGTTGATCGGGCGCCAGCGCGCCGACGATCGGCTGGCGCCGTTGACCCCGCGGGAGCGTGAGGTGCTCGCGTTGATGGCCGAGGGGTGCACCAACGTCGGTATCGGTCGCCGCCTGTTCCTGACCGAGCGGACCGTCGAGACGCACATCGGCAGCATCATGGCGAAGCTCGGGCTGATCACCAACGACGAACAGCACCGCCGGGTGCTCGCCGTACTGGCCTATCTTGGTGGGCACTGACCGCTCTCCCAGAGGACTGGCCCATGCGAATCGCTGTCTTCCATCCCGGTGCGATGGGCTCGAAGCTCGCGGCCCAACTGGTCGCCGCCGGGCACGAGGTGCACTGGGTGCCGGAGGGACGGAGTGAGGCTTCCGCTGCGCGCGCGGCGGAAGCCGGCCTGATCGGTACGCCGTTCGCCGATGCGGTGCGTGAGGCCGACGCGGTGCTGTGCTCGTGCGCTCCTCAGGGCGCGGTGGACATCGCCAAGCAGGTCGGCAGCGCGGGCTTCGGCGGCCTGTACATCGAGGCGAACCCGCTGTCCCCGATGTCGTTGCGTGAGGCGCAGTCCGCCGTACCGGAGGCGACGTTCGTGGACGCCGGTGTGGTTGGCCCACCGCCGACCGGTGGGCCGAGTCCGACACATCTGATGCTGTCCGGTGCTGCTGCTGATCAAGCGGCTGGGTTGTGGGCCGGCACTGCGGTCACCGCGATGGTGGTCGGCGCGGAGCCGGGTGCGGCCAGCGCGGCCAAGTCGTCGTACGCCCTCTACAACAAGGGCAAGGCAGCGCTCGCGGTGCTGGCCTTTCAACTGGCCGAGAAGCACGGTGTCACGGAGGCATTGACTGCGCAGCAGGTCCGCGCGGACGCGGGATCGCTTAAGGATCCCGGGCTGCCGGAGCAGCTGCGGAGCGTCGCTTGGCGCTGGGGACCCGAGTTCGACGAACTCGCTGCCACGCTGGACGCCGCCGGCCTCGAAGGCGATGCGGCCCGAGCGCTCCGTCAGGTCTGGACCAAGCTCACCTGAGCCTTCGGAAAAGGGTCACGGGGAGTGGTGGCGGAGCCGGAGCAAAGTGCCTGGGGGAACGGATTTCCCGTCTGGGCGGAGTGGTGGGTAGACTGTTTTGGTTGCCTCGGCGAGGGACGCCCCCCGAGAACTGTTGGGCGCGGCTCCGTGATCGACGCGGTGGTTCGTTGCCTGACGCCTTCTCCGGGGTCACAAAGCGCCCGCTGAGGCCGCAGCCGAGTTCCACCTAGTCAACTGATCACCGCAACGCATCTGAGGAGTTCATCTCGTGGCCGAGGTCAAGATCCAAGCCGAAGCGCGCACGGAGTTCGGCAAGGGTGCTGCCCGCCGAATCCGCCGGGACAACAAGGTTCCCGCCGTCCTGTACGGCCACGGCAGTGACCCGGTGCACATCACGCTGCCCGGTCACGACACCATGCTGGCCCTGAAGACCGCCAACGCCCTGCTGTTGATCGAGGTCGGCGGTGGCGAGAGCCACCTGGCGCTGCCGAAGCAGGTTCAGCGCGACCCGATCAAGGGCTTCATCGAGCATGTCGACCTGGTCATGGTCCGGCGCGGTGAGAAGGTCCAGGTCGACATCGCCGTCCACCTCGAGGGCGAGGCCGTCAGCGACACGCTGGTCGTGCTGGAGCAGCCGAGCGTGCTGGTCGAGGCCGAGGCGACCCACATCCCCGACGGGGTCACCGTCTCCATCGAGGGCCTCGACGTCGGCGCCCAGATCCACGCCTCCGACCTGCCGCTGCCGGCCGGTACGACGCTGGCGATCGAGCCCGACACCCTGATCGTGAACATCACCCAGGCGCAGACCGCCGAGCAGGTCGACGCCGAGCTGGCCGACGCCGAGGCCGAGGCCGGCATCGAGCGGGACGAGCCGGAGGCCCCGGCCGAAGAGCCGGTCGCCGCTGCCGCGGAGTAGTCAGCACTCAGCACACAGCGACATTCTGGAGGGCCGGGATCCGTGGCGGACGACGTGTGGTTGGTCGTCGGACTGGGGAATCCCGGCCCTTCCTATGCGCGCACCCGGCACAACATCGGTCACCTGGTGGCCGACGAACTGGCCGCCCGGACCGGCGGCAAGTGGAAGCAGCACAAGCAGGTCAAGTCCGAGGTGATCGAGACCCGGATCAGCGGGATCCGGACCGTGCTGGCCAGGCCCCGGTCGTACATGAACGAATCCGGTGGGCCGGTGTCCGGGCTGCTGAAGTTCTTCAAGGTCGAGCCCGCCAGCCTGGTCGTGGTTCACGACGAGCTGGACATCGACTTCGGCGTACTGCGCTGCAAGTTCGGCGGCGGGGACAACGGGCACAACGGGCTGAAGTCGATCCGGAAATCGCTTGGCACCGGTGAGTACTATCGAGTCCGGTTCGGTGTGGGTCGTCCGCCGGGCCGGCAGAACCCCGCCGACTTCGTCCTGAACGAGTTCTCCTCGACCGAACGCAAGGACCTCCCCTTCGCGGTCGACCGGACCGCGGACGCGGTCGAGTCGCTGCTCACCGACGGCCTCGATGTCACTCAAGGGAAGTACAACTCGTGAAGCTGAGCGGTCTGGTCGACACCCTGATCACCGATCCGGTGGTGGCCCAGGCCGTTCGTGATGCCCGGAGTTCCACCCAGCCGGACGGCGTCACGACTCTTGACCTGAGCGCACCGGGGCCGATCCGCCCGGTCCTGCTGGCCGCGATCGCGTCGGAGCAGAAGGGCGCCGATCGCCCGGTGCTCGCGGTCACCGCGACGCTCCGCGAGGCGGAGGAGCTCACCGAGGCACTGCAGTGCCTGGTCGAGCCCGGCACGGTCGCCTACTACCCGGCCTGGGAGACCCTCCCGCACGAGCGGCTCTCGCCCCGGTCGGACACGGTCGGCCGTCGGCTCGCCGTACTGCGCCGGCTGGCGCACCCGGATCCGTCGGACGAGACGACCGGGCCGATCAAGATCCTGGTCGCGCCGGTGCGGTCGGTGCTGCAGCCGCAGGTGGCCGGGCTGGCCGACCTGAAGCCGGTGCAGTTGCACGTCGGCGACTCGGTCGAGCTCGAGGATGTCGTCGAGCAGCTGGCCGGGGCGGCGTACCACCGGGTTGACCTGGTCGAGCGGCGCGGCGAGTTCGCGGTCCGCGGCGGCATCATCGACGTCTTCCCGCCGACCGAGGAACACCCGCTGCGGGTCGACTTCTTCGGCGACGACATCGAGGAGATCCGGTACTTCGCGGTCGCCGACCAGCGGTCGCTGGAGATCGCCGAGCACGGCCTGTGGGCTCCTCCGTGCCGTGAGTTGCTGCTGACCGACGAGGTCCGCGCCCGGGCCGCCGTACTGGCGAAGGAGCACCCGGAGCTGGCCGAGCTGTTCGAGAAGCTGGCCGAAGGACATGCCGTCGAGGGTATGGAGTCACTGGCGCCCGTGCTGGTCGACGACATGGAGTTGCTGGTCGACCTGATGCCGGCCGGGACGCACGTCGTGGTCAGCGACCCGGAGCGCGTGCGGGCTCGCGCGCACGACCTGGTCGCGACCAGCCAGGAGTTCCTGGAGGCGTCGTGGGCGGCCGCTGCCGGTGGTGGCGAGGCCCCGATCGACCTGGGCGCGGCGGCGTACATGGCGCTCGGCGACGTCCGGGAGCATGCGCTGGGCAAGGGCCTGGCCTGGTGGAGCCTGTCGCCGTTCGCGGCGGCCCCGACCGACGCGCCGGAGCTGCGCGACTCGATGGGCGAGCGGATCTCGTTCGACATCGACCCGGACGCCGGCGCGGTCCGGAGCCGGGTGATCGCGGCGCACGAGGTCGACCCGTACCGCGGTGAGACGGCGGCCGCGGTCGAGGACGTCCGTGGATGGCTGCGCGACGGCTGGCGCGTCGTCTGCGTCACCGAGGGCCACGGCCCCGCGCAGCGCCTGGCCGAGGTCTTCTCCGAGGCCGAGCTGCCGGCTCGCGCGGTCGAGGGCATCGACGAGATCCCGGCGCCGGGCGTCGTCCTGATCTCGCAGGGCCAGCTGGACCACGGATTCATTGCCGAGGGCATCAAGCTCGCCGTTCTCACCGAGAACGACCTGGCCGGTCAGCGGTCAGCGGCCGAACGGCGTTCGCAGCAGCGGATGCCCTCGCGCCGGAGGAAGACGATCGATCCGCTGGAGCTGCAGCCCGGCGACTACGTCGTGCACGAGCAGCACGGCGTCGGCCGGTACGTCGAGATGATGCAGCGGACCGTCGGCACTGGTGCCCAGCGGGCCACCCGCGAGTACGTCGTGATCGAGTTCGCGCCGAGCAAGCGCGGCCAGCCCGGCGACCGGCTGTACGTGCCGACCGACCAGCTCGACCAGGTCACCCGGTACGTCGGCGGCGAGCAGCCGTCCCTGGACAAGATGGGCGGCGGCGACTGGGCCAAGCGCAAGGGCCGTGCGCGCAAGGCGGTCCGGCAGATCGCCGGCGAGCTGATCAAGCTGTACGCCGCCCGCCAGGCGACCAAGGGCCACGCGTTCGCCAAGGACACCCCGTGGCAGCGCGAGCTCGAGGACGCGTTCCCGTTCGTGGAGACGCCGGATCAGCTGGCCACGATCGACGACGTGAAGCACGACATGGAACGCATCACGCCGATGGACCGGATCGTGTGTGGCGACGTCGGTTACGGCAAGACCGAGATCGCCGTCCGTGCTGCCTTCAAGGCGGTGCAGGACGGCAAGCAGGTCGCCATATTGGTTCCGACGACGCTGCTGGTGCAGCAGCACTATGCGACTTTCGCCGAGCGGTACGCCGCCTTCCCGGTCAATGTGGCGCCGCTGTCGCGGTTCCAGACCGACAAGGAGGCCAAGGCCGCGATCGACGGGCTGGCCGACGGGACCATCGACGTCGTGATCGGCACGCACCGGCTGCTGTCCGGCGAGGTGCAGTTCAAGGACCTCGGGCTCGTCGTCGTCGACGAGGAGCAGCGGTTCGGCGTCGAGCACAAGGAGCAGCTGAAGCGGCTGCGAACCGCGGTCGACGTACTGACGATGTCCGCGACGCCGATCCCTCGGACCCTGGAGATGTCGATCACCGGCATCCGCGAGATGTCCACGATCGCGACGCCGCCGGAGGAGCGGCACCCGGTGCTGACCTTCGTCGGCGCGTACGAAGAGGGCCAGGTGACCGCCGCGATCCGGCGTGAGCTGCTCCGCGAGGGCCAGGTCTTCGTCGTCCACAACCGGGTCAACACGATCGAGAAGGCGGCCGCCCGGATCCGCCAGCTCGTCCCGGAGGCCCGGGTTTCGGTGGCCCACGGCCAGATGAACGAGCACACGCTCGAGAACGTGATCCAGGGCTTCTGGGAGAAGCAGTCCGACGTGATCGTCTGTACGACGATCGTCGAGTCCGGGATCGACATCTCGAACGCGAACACGATGATCGTCGAGCGGTCCGATCTGCTCGGCCTGTCCCAGCTGCACCAGCTCCGCGGCCGGGTCGGCCGTGGCCGGGAACGCGCGTACGCGTACTTCTTCTTCCCGCCGGAGAAGCCGCTGACCGAGACCGCGCACGACCGGCTGGCCACGATCGCGCAGCACGCCGATCTGGGCGGTGGGATGGCGGTCGCGATGAAGGACCTGGAGATCCGCGGCGCCGGCAACCTGCTCGGCGGCGAGCAGTCCGGGCACATCGCCGACGTCGGCTTCGATCTCTACGTCCGGCTGGTCGGCGAGGCGGTCGCGGAGTACCGCGGCGACACCCAGGTCGAGGAGCCCGAGGTCAAGATCGAGCTGCCGATCGACGCGCATCTGCCGCACGACTACATCCCGTCGCAGCGGCTCCGGCTGGAGATGTACCAGCGGCTGGCCGCGGTCCGCGACGACGAGGGCATCGCCGAGCTGGTCGAGGAGTTGCACGACCGGTACGGCGACATCCCGCAGCCGGTGCTGAACTTGATCGAGGTGGCGAAGTTCCGCAACCATGCCCGCCGGGCGGGGCTGCACGACGTCACCCTGCAGGGGAATCTGATCCGGTTCGGACCGGTCGAGCTGCCCGATTCGAAGGTGCTGCGGCTGAACAGGCTGTACCCGAAGAGTCTGGTGAAGCCGCAACTGCGTACGATCCTGGTGCCGAGACCTGCCACCCGGCCGGTCGCCGGTCAGCCGCTCCGTGACCAGGAGTTGCTGCAGTGGTGCGCCCGGTTGATCGATGACGTGATCGCCGAACCGATCAGGGTGCCGGCGTGAACCTGGACGGAAGACACGAGGAGATTCGGTGAGCACATCTCGACGGCTTGGGGCGATCGGTGTGGCAGTGGCCATGGTGCTGCTGGCCGGCGGCTGCGCGGCGGGAACGCACCCGGGCGCGGCGGCCGTGGTCGGCGGGACCGAGATCAGCATCGGCGACGTCGACGAGACCTCGCGCGCGGTCACCAATGCTCTCGGTCAGGACTTCACCGCCGGCGTCACGCTGAGCGAGATGGTCAACTCGGTGCTGGTGTCCAAGGTCAGCGAAGAGAAGTCGATCTCGGTCAGCGACGCGGAGACCGCCGAGGCCGCGAAGCTCGTGGTCGGCGACGAGGCGGCATTCCAGAAGTTCCAGGCGAATCCGGTGTCGCGCGACTTCCTGAACGGTGTCGCGCAGGCGGCGGTCGCGACCATCAAGCTCGGCGGCGGCTCCGGCGTGAACGACCCGCAGGCGCAGCAGAAGCAGCAGAACGGCATGGCGGTCGTCAAGGACGCGTCGAAGAACATCGACGTCAGCATCGCGCCACGGTTCGGCCAGTGGACCGACGGCGCCATCGACGGCAAGGTCTCCGGCTCGCTGTCCGAGGAGTCCGACCAGGCCAAGGCCAAGCGCGAGGCCCAGGAACAGCAGCAGCAACAGCAGCAGGGCCAGGGCTGAGGTTCCCGCATGACCACTGGTGGGATCAAGGTGGTCCTCACCAGCCCTCGGGTGGCGCCGGGCCTGCTGACTCGTGCCGCCTGGCAGGTGCTGGGCGACGCCGCCGAGATCGGCGCCTCGGGTGGTCCGTCACGCTCTGATGTCCAGGCAGTGGTCGGCTCCGGACTGGTCGTCACCCAGGTCGAGGGCGGGCTCACCGAGGCCTGGACCTGGTTGTCAGCCGCGGCCGCCTCAGGCCGTCAGGTCGCCTGGCTCGTCGGTGAGGACGGCGAACCCGGGCTGCTCCGCGTGGTAGCCGACCAGATCAGCCGGGAGCCGCGGCCGCCGTACGACGTGGAGATCCTGCACGGCTCGTACGACGTACCCGGCGCGCGACTCATCGACCTCGTCCGCGTCATGGACCGCCTCCGCCGCAACTGCCCCTGGGACCAGGAGCAAACCCACGAGACCTTGGCGAAGTACCTCCTCGAGGAAACCTACGAAACCCTCGAAGCCATCGACACCGGCAACCGCCCTCACCTCCGCGAAGAACTGGGCGACCTGTTGCTACAGGTAGCCTTCCACTCCCGCATCGCCGAGGAAGACAGCTCCGACGACGGATTCTCGATCGACGACGTCTCCGGGGATATCGTCGAGAAACTCGTCCGCCGGCACCCCCACGTCTTCGGCACCGTGGACGCGGCCGACGCCGCCGCCGTCGAGGCCAACTGGGAAACCATCAAAGCCGCAGAGAAGCAGCGCTCCTCCGTCCTGGAAGGAATCCCGCTCGCCCTCCCGGCCCTGGCCCTGGCCGACAAAATCCTCGGCCGCGCCGCCAAGGTCCTGCCCGCCGAGCTGACACCAGCGGCGCCCGGCACCGAGGCTGAGCGCATCGGCAGGGAGCTGCTGGCGCTGGTCCTCGAGGCTCGCACCCTCGATGTCGACGCCGAACAGGCACTCCGGACCGCGATCCAGCAGCTGACCGCGGAGATTCGCGCCGCCGAGGCGTCCTGACCCACGGCGGTCACCCGCGCGAACGCGGCCGTCCACATCCCGAGGACCAGCGAGTGCGCGGACCTGTGCCACTCACCAACTACTCATCGCGTGACCGGCTCACGCTCAGCGGGCTGCTGCCACTTGCAGGTCACGGGCGATGGTGAGTGGGGGAGGTCCGCCTCGTGGTGGTGCTGCTGGGAAATCGGATGCGGGGGTGGTGTGTGGCTGGCAGGGTGGGGCGGTGGATGTCACCGGAGTGTTGCTTGAGCGGTGGGATCTCAAGCCCACACAGGTGGAGGAACTGACCGGCGGGATGAACTCCGCTGTGTGGCTTGCCGCCGCGGACGGCTGGCGGGTGGTGGTGAAGTCCGTGGACGTGGGGGATGGCGCGTTCGTGCCTGGGCTGGAGTTGGCGGTGCGGGTTGGGGATGCGGGAGTTGTGACCGGGCGGCCGGTGGCTAGTCAGGCGGGCCGGGTGGCCGAGCGGGTGGGGGACCGGCTGGTTGGGGTGCTGGAGTTCGTTGACGGGCGGCCGCTGGCGGAGACGGTTGAGGATCAGCGTGCGGTCGGCGAGTTGCTCGGGCGGGTGCATGGTGTGTCGGCGACGCCGCCGGGGGAGTTGGCGGACTGGCTTCACCTGCTGACGCAGTTCGATGAGTACTTGGATCTGGAAGCGTGGATCCGGCCGGCGGTTGAGGGCGCGGTAGAGGGTGTGCAGGCGCTCGACGGCCTGTCCTGGGCCGGGTTGCACGGAGATCCGGCGGCTGAGGCGTTCCTGCGGCAGCCCGATGGTGAGGTCGCGTTGATCGACTGGGGTGGCGCGATGCATGGGCCGGTGCTGTACGACGTGGCGTCGGCGGTCATGTACGCCGGCACCCCGGACCACGTCGTACCCGCGTATCTCGAGCAGCGGCCGGAGTCTGCCCACGAGGTCGAGACCGGCCTCACAGCGTTCCTCCGGCTCCGATGGGCGGTCCAGGCCGGGTACTTCGCCTGGCGGTGTGCGACCGACGTCCGCACAGGCATCGCCGACCCAGCCGAGAACCGCAAGGGCCTCGCCGACGCCCGCCGCGCCTTCGCCTCCGAGGAGCACTGACTGTGGAACAACAGGTTGGCTGGGCAGGGCAGCCGGAGGACATCGCTTGCGTGGGTCCGGACGGCAACTTCAAGCTGCGGGCCGGGGCGATCGTCCGCGATCGCGACCGGATCCTGTTGTGCGCAGTCGATGACCTCGACGGCTGGTTCCTGCCCGGTGGGAAGGTCGCGTACGGCGAGCCTGCGGCGGCCGCTGCGGTCCGTGAACTCCGCGAGGAGATGCAGCTCGAGCTGACCGTCGGTGAACTCCGGCTGGTCACCGAGGACATGCTGACCCTGAACGGCACGCTGCATCAGGAGGTCTGCTTCTACTACGAGTTCGCCTGGGCCGACGGCCTCTCGCCGGACGCGGCGCAGGACACCGTGGAGCTCGCGCACAGTTTCCGCTGGGTTCGCCGCGCTGACCTGGGCGGCGTGGATCTCCTGCCGCCACAGATCCGGGACTGCCTGATGGAGGACGCGACCGAGCTCCGCCACCTGGCCATCGATCGCAGGAGCTCAGACGCCGGCTAGGTCCCGCCGGATCGCCGTCTCGGTGGCAACCCAGTTCTCGAACAGGTAGCGGTGAGCCACCACGGGCTTGATGGCCGCGATCACGTCAGGCTTGTCGTCGACGAAGTGGGTGATGGCGAGGTCGGCGCAGTGGATCGCCTTCTGTGGTCGGCGCAGGCAGAAGCGAACGTTGCCGTTGGCAATCCCGGTCCGCTCGAAGAAGCGGTGATGACGCAACCAATCCAGCGACCGCTGCTGCACCCTCGGCCCGCACTTCGAGACCAGCCAGGCCTCGTCGAACAGCGGCACCAGCCGTGCGATCGCCTCGAACGCACCCGGTACGGCGGGCGTCCGCAGCATCGCCGCGGTGTCGCCGGAGAAGAACGACGTGTCCCCGGACCCCGACGATCCGTCGATGATGACCCGTCCGATATCAATCCCCAATCTCCTCATACCTCAAGGCTCACCCGCCGCAGTACTTCAGCAGAACTAGTAATCAGCACACCAGCTATAGTTTCGGATGCTGTCGTGAGCAGAGACAGCCGGATGGTCTCGCGGCTGCTCAGGCACACGGCGGGTGAGCGTGGACTCACGATGAGTGCGGACGGCTGGGCGGCGATCAGCGACGTGCTCGAACTGCTGCACTTGACCCGCGAGCGGCTGGACGCCGCAGTCCGGGACAACGACAAGCAGCGGCTCCAGGTCGACAGAGACCGAATCCGGGCTTGTCAGGGGCACTCACGCGCAGGGATGCCGGTGACACGTGAAGCCTTGGAGAACAGTTGGGAACGGGTGCACCCCGACCACCTGCTCTGGCACGGGACCAATGGCCAGGCACTGTCCGCGATTCAGCACGAGTGTCTCAAGCCGGGGCGACGTACGCACGTCCATCTCGCGCAGTCCAAGGACAGCCAGGTCGGACGGCGATCGGCCGTGGATGTCTTGCTGGGCGTGGATCCAGGCAATCTGGCGGTCTATCGGGCGCCCAACGGAGTGTTACTGACGCGGGAGGTACCGCCGGATGCGATCGTTAGGGTCGACGCGGTCCACCGGGCTCGGTGGTCTGACGGCTAGGCTCGGGACCGATTCGTCATCGAGAACTTGGGAGTCAATGTGGCCACCATCGAGGCCGTCGGCGCCCGCGAGATCCTCGACTCGCGCGGCAACCCCACTGTCGAGGTCGAGGTTCTGCTCGACGACGACACAGTCGCCCGGGCGGCCGTCCCGTCGGGCGCGTCCACCGGCCAGTTCGAGGCCGTCGAACTGCGTGACGGCGACAAGGCCCGGTACGGCGGCAAGGGCGTCCTGAAGGCCGTCACGGCCATCCTGGAGGACATCGACAAGGAGATCGTCGGGTACGACGTCCATGAGCAGCGGCTGATCGACCACGCGCTGCTGGACCTCGACGGCACCCCGAACAAGGCCAAGCTGGGCGCGAACGCCATCCTCGGCGTCAGCCTCGCAGTGGCCAAGGCGGCCGCGGACAGCGCCGGCCTGCCGCTGTTCCGCTACGTCGGCGGCCCGAACGCGCACGTCCTGCCGGTGCCGATGATGAACATCCTGAACGGCGGTGCGCACGCGGACAGCAACGTCGACGTCCAGGAGTTCATGATCGCCCCGATCGGCGCGGCCACCTATGGCGAGGCGCTGATGCAGGGCGCGACCGTCTACCACGCGCTGAAGGCGGTGCTGAAGGAGCGCGGCCTGTCCACCGGCCTCGGCGACGAGGGCGGCTTCGCGCCGAACCTGGCCAGCAACCGCGAGGCGCTCGACCTGATCGCGGTCGCGGTCGAGAAGACCGGTCTGCAGCTCGGCAAGGATATCGCGCTGGCGATGGACGTGGCCGCGAGCGAGTTCCACACCGACGGCGTGTACGCGTTCGAGGGCGGCAAGAAGTCGGCCGACGAGATGATCGCGTACTACGCCGACCTGGTCGCGTCGTACCCGATCGTGTCGATCGAGGACCCGCTGAACGAGGAGGACTGGGACGGCTGGAAGGCCATCACCACCGAGCTGGGCACCAAGACCCAGCTGGTCGGCGACGACCTGTTCGTCACCAACGTCGAGCGGCTGCAGCGCGGTATCACCGAGAAGGCGGCGAACAGCCTGCTGGTCAAGGTGAACCAGATCGGTTCGCTGACCGAGACCCTGGACGCGGTCGACCTGGCCCACCGCAGCGGCTTCACCTGCATGATGAGCCACCGCTCCGGCGAGACCGAGGACACCACCATCGCCGACCTTGCGGTCGCGACGAACTGTGGCCAGATCAAGTCCGGTGCCCCGGCCCGGTCCGACCGCACCGCGAAGTACAACCAGCTGCTGCGGATCGAGGAGGAGCTGGACGACGCCGCGGCGTACGCCGGTCGCTCCGCCTTCCCGCGGTACCAGGGCTGACCCAGGAGGATTCGAGACAGCATGCCGTCCCGTCGGGAATCCGGTGCACGACCCGGCTCGCGTCCGTCGAGCCGTACCCAGTCGCGTCCACCGGCCCGGCGGGGCGACCAGCCCAAACGCCGTACGACGGGAACGGCCGCCGGACCGGCTCGGACTCGGGGCTCCCGCAACCTGACCGGCCGGGCGGCCGTCGTACTGCTGGTGCTGGGTGCGCTGATCGTGTCGTACGCGCAGAGCCTGCGGGTGTGGTTCGACCAGCACCAGCAGATCACCGCGCTGCAGCAGGAGATCCGGGACCGGGAGAAGCGGGTCGGCGAACTGAACGACGAGATCGCCCGCTGGAACGACGACGCCTACGTGAAGGCGCAGGCGCGGCAGCGGCTCGGCTGGGTGATGCCGGGCGAGGTCGGCTACCGGGTGATCGGCGCGGACGGGAAGCCGGTCGGTGCGCCGCCGGAGCCCAACACACCGGCGGACGGTACGGCGGACGCGCAGAAGCCGACCTGGTACACGAAGCTCTGGGGGAGTGTCGAAGGCGCCGGCGAACCGCCCGCGCCGCCGGCCACCACCCCGGCCAAACCCACCCCGAAGCCGATCATCACGCCCTCTCCCAAGGCGACCCGGTGAGCGTCAGCCCCGAGGACACCGAAGCGGTCAGCAAGCAGTTGGGCCGGACCGCCCGTGGCATCCGCTCGATCGCGCACCGCTGCAGTTGCGGCCTGCCCGACGTTGTCGAGACAGAGCCACGGCTGCCGGACGGTACGCCGTTCCCGACCACGTACTACGTGACCTGCCCGCGACTGGCGTCGGCGATCGGCACGCTCGAGGCCGAGGGCATGATGAAGGAAATGACCGATCGGCTCGGCACCGACGCCGACCTGGCGGCGAAGTATCAGGCGGCGCATGAGTCCTACCTCGCCCATCGCGAGTCCATTGAGCATGTCGAGGAGATCGCCGGTATCACCGCCGGTGGCATGCCGGCGCGCGTCAAATGCCTCCACGTTCTCGTCGGCCACTCCCTGGCAGCCGGCCCCGGTGTGAACCCCCTCGGCGACGAGGCCCTCGCCGCCCTGGACGACTGGGGCCGCCGAGGTCCCTGTGTTTGACCGGGTCGCCGCGGTTGACTGCGGGACCAATTCTCTCCGTCTGCTGATTGCGGATGTGGTGGATGGTGAGCTGAAGCAGATCGATCGGCGGATGACGATCGTGCGGCTCGGGCAGGGTGTGGATGCGACCGGGGCGTTCGCGCCGGAGGCCTTGGAGCGGGTGTTCAAGGCCTCCGACGAGTACGCCGCCGTGATTCGAGCCGCCGGAGCTACGCGGACGCGGTTCGTGGCGACCTCGGCTGCGCGGGATGTGAGCAACCGGGACAAGTTCTTCGCCGGGATCTCGGAACGCTTCGGCGTCGAGCCGGAGATCATCTCAGGTGCCGAGGAGGCCGAGCTCAGCTTCCGCGGAGCGACCGGTGGTCTGAGTGCTCTCGCCGTACCTGGGCCGTACCTCGTCGCGGACATCGGCGGCGGATCCACCGAACTCGTCCTGGGCGACGCGAACGGCGTGATCGCCGCCGAGTCGCTCGACATGGGCTCGGTCCGGATGACCGAGCGGCACCTCGTCTCCGACCCCGCGACGGCAGCCGAACTGGCCGCCGCCACCCAAGACATCGACGCACTCCTGGCCTCCACCACCGTCCCGATCACTGCGGCACGCGCCCTGATCGGGACCGCCGGCACGGTCACCACCGTCGGCGCGGTCGCGTCCAAGCTGACCGAGTACGACGCCGAGCGGATCCATCACTCGCGGATCCCGGGTTCGCTGCTCCGCGAGACGACGCACTGGCTGATGCGGTCGACACGGGCCGAGCGGAGCAGCGTCCCGGTGATCCACCCGGGGCGGGTGGACGTTATCGGCGCCGGCGCGCTCATCCTGCAGCGCCTGTACGACCGGATGGCCGTCGGCGAGGTGATCGTCTCCGAGCACGACATCCTCGATGGCGTCGCCCTCTCGATCGGTTAGTCGGCGGCCCGGGCGCGGACGCCGTCGAGGGCGATCCGGAGCACGCGCTCGCGCTGCTCGTCGTCGACGAACCCGGCGGCGGTCAGGCCGCTGACCATCCGGAGCATGTCGTCGAAGGACACGTCTTTGCGCGCTTCGCCAGCCTCTTGGGCGCGCTCGAACAGCGGCGTCCCGGCGGCGTACATCGCCTCCCGCGCCTCGCTGAACTCGGCAGCCTCCCGATTCAGTGACTCGTAGATCGCGCGCTTGGTCGCGGCGTACGCGACGAACCGGCGCAGCCAGGTGAACAGCGCCTCCCACGGCGGGAGGTCGGCGGCATCCTCGGCGGCGAGGCACAACTCCTCGATCTCGCCCAGGTACACAGCCCGCAGCAGATCCTGGCGGGTCGGGAAGTTGCGGTACAGCGTGCCGATCCCGACGCCGGCCTGCCGCGCGATGTCCTCCAGCGACGCTTCGGTGCCCTTGGTGGAGAACGCGTCCCGGGCAGCGGCGAGCAGCGCGTCGAAGTTCCGTCGCGCGTCGGCCCGCTGCGGCCGTCGTACGTCGACCCGCAGGGCCGGCCTGGTCTCACTCACCATCCGATCACCCTATCCATCGTGTGCCCTACCCGTTGCAAGCGGAGGCAGCCCTCCGCTATAGTGGAGGCATACCTCGACTTTACCAGGCCGGGGAATTCCCGCGCCGCGGGTGCGGCGCGCTCACACCCTTTCGAAGGACTTCTGCATGCCCGGAAATATGTCCTCACCACGAGTGACGCTGGCTGTGCTGGCGTCGGTCGTGGCCGCTTTCTCGATGCTGCAGTCGCTGGTGAGCCCGGCACTGCCCGTCATCCAGCACGACCTGCACACCACCCCGAGCACGGTCACCTGGGTCTTCACCGCGCTCCTGCTGTCCGTCTCCGTCGCGACGCCGCTGCTCGGCCGGATCGGCGACATGACCGGCAAAGAGCGCACTCTGCTCGGCGCGCTGATCGCGCTGGCGGTCGGCTGTCTGATCGCCGCGCTCGCCCCGAACATCGGCGTACTGATCGCGGCCCGGGTCGTCCAGGGCGTCGGGGGCGCGGTGTTCCCGCTGTCGTTCGGCATCATCCGGGACGAATTCCCGAGCGAGCGCGTGCCGTCGGTGGTCGGCGTGGTCTCCGCTATCATCGCGGCCGGCGGCGGGCTCGGAATCGTGCTGGCCGGCCCGATCGTGGAGGCGCTCGGTTGGCGCTGGCTGTTCTGGGTCCCGCTGATCGTGATCGCCCTTGCGTCGGTGCTTGTACGCCGCTATGTCCCCGAGTCACCTGTTCGTGTGCCCGGCCGGATCGATTGGCTGGCTGCCGCGTTCCTGTCCGGTTGGCTGATCGCTCTCCTGCTGCCGTTGAGTGCTGGGCGGTCGTGGGGCTGGGGTTCGGCGCGGACGATCGTGCTGTTCGCGGCTGCCGTCGTACTGCTGGCCGGCTGGATCACTGTTGAGCTTCGGTCGCGGAACCCGCTGATCGACATGCGGATGATGCGGCTGCCGGCGGTCTGGACGACGAACCTGGTGGCGCTGCTGTTCGGTGCGGCGATGTTCGCGGTGTACGCGTTCGTGCCGCAGTTCATGCAGATCCCGAAGGCTGCGGGCTTCGGGTTCGGCTCGAGCGTGACGCAGGCGGGTCTCTTGATGCTGCCGATGCTGGTCACGATGGCCGTCACCGGGTCCCTCAGTGGTCCCATCACGCCGTACTTCGGTGTGAAGTCCCAGGTGGTCTGGGGATCGGCGCTGATCCTGGTGGCCTCGCTCGCGTTCGCCGAGCTCCACGATGAGCCCTGGCAGGTCGCGCTCTGGACGGCGGTCTTCGGCATCGGCCTCGGGATGGCCTATGCGTCGATGACGAGCCTGATCGTGCAGAACGTGCCGCGCGAGCAGACAGGAGCGGCGACCGGCATGAACGCCAACATCCGCACCATCGGCGGCTCGATCGGAACGGCCCTGGCCAGCTCCATCATCACCGGCCACACCCAACCCTCCGGCCTCCCCACCGAAGCAGGCTTCACCGACACCTTCCTCCTCCTGGCCGCCTTCGCCGCAGCCGCCGTCCTCCTGGCCCTGGCCATCCCCACCCACCGCCGAGCTCAGCACGCGGCACCGGACCCGCTCCTCGAAGAACTGGTTCGTTAGCCTCGGCAGTCCTCGGTTTCCGGAAAGAAGTCGTCACCAGGAGACGACTTCTTTCCGGAAAGGTATGCCACGTGGGCGGATTCAGACGGGGGCTAGCCTGTGCGGATGAAGCTTCCGCACCCGTTGACGGGGGAGTTGTTCGACAGCCCGGTTCCGCCGGGAACCGGGTGGCCGGAGGATCCCGCGGTACGTCGTACTCCGGTTGCGCGGGATGCGGACGAGGTGATCGCGCTGACCGAGACGCGGGACCTGGGGGAGTTGGAGGCTCGGGTCTCGATGTGCCGGGCCTGCCCGCGACTCGTGGAGTGGCGGGAAGAAGTTGCTATCGGCAAGCGAAAGTCCTTTGCCGGCCAGCCGTACTGGGGCCGGCCGATCCCCGGTTGGGGTGTGGCCGAGCCGCGGATCCTGATCGTCGGCCTCGCGCCCGCGGCGAACGGCGGCAACCGCACCGGTCGCGTCTTCACCGGCGACCGCTCCGGCGACTGGCTGTTCGCCGCGCTCCACCGCGTCGGCCTCGCCAACCAGGCGACCAGCGAACACGCCGGCGACGGCCTCCACCTGATCGGCACCCGCATGATCGCCGCCGTCCGCTGCGCGCCACCCGCCAACAAACCAACGCCGGAAGAACGCGACAACTGTGCACCCTGGTACCGCCGGGAGCTCGAGCTGGTCCTCCCGAGCACCCAGGCCATCGTCTGCCTGGGAAAGTTCGGGTACGACGCCCTCCTCAACGGCCTGGCCGCCCTCGGCGCCACCATCCCCAAACCCCGCCCCAAGTTCGGCCACGGCGTAGAACACCAGCTACGAACCCCTCAGGGCGAGGTCACAGTCCTGGGTTGCTTCCACCCCAGCCAGCAGAACACCTTCACTGGTCGCCTGACCGAAGCGATGCTCGACGCCGTACTCAACCGAGCCCGCACCATCGCTGACATCTGACCGGTTCTACACTCGCGACGTGGACTTGGACGATTACCAGAAGGCTGCGCTCCGTACGCCTGCTCCCCGTGACAAGAAGAACGAGTTCCTGCATCTCGTGCTCGGCTTGGTCGGGGAATCTGGTGAAATCGCCGAGAAGGTCAAGAAGATCATCCGTGACCACGACAGCGACCTGTCGACGGTGGACGTCGAGGATCTGACCAAAGAACTCGGCGATGTGATGTGGTACGTCGCTGTGCTTGCCGATTACTTCGACATTCCGCTGAGTGAAGTCGCCGAGAAGAACATCGAGAAACTCGCCAGTCGCCAGAAGCGCTCCGTGCTGGGCGGCAGCGGCGACAACCGTTGAACCTACTTGGAGGACGAACGTGTTCAGTGTTTACGGGAAGATGACCGCGCAACCGGGACAGCGGGACGCACTCGTCCAGGGATTCAAGGACATGCTGGACGGCGGCATTCCCGGCCTTGAGTTGTGCAGCATCAATGAGGCCCTCGATGACCCGGACACCATCTGGTTGACGCAGCTCTGGACGGACAAAGCGGCACACGATGCCGGGACTCGTTCCGACCGCGTCGTGTCGGCCACCAAACGCATCATGTCGCTGGTGGCCGGAACGCCAGAAGGTGCCTACGGCCAGGTCGCCTACCTGCACAATGGCGGCACCGCGTAGTCAGCCGCAGACGGCCTTGTTCAGGAAGTTGTCGACTGCGGCGTCGGGGTTGGTTTTGAAGGTGGGGGTTACGGCGATGGTCACCTGGTGGCGGCCGTCGCGGCTTGAGAACGACCAGGACTGGTAGGACAGGGCGTCGCCGTCGTTGCCGTAGAGACGGATGCCGCACGTGGTGTCGCGCCAGGACAAGCCGAGGCCGTAGTCCCTGGTCTCGGTGCCTGCGGTCTTCATCTCGTCGAAGAGGTGGCGTGGCAGCAGCTGACCGTCGAGGAGTGCGGTGAAGAAGCGGTTGAGGTCGGCTGTCGTCGAGATCAGTTCGCCACCGGCGCCGAACAGTGACGGGTTCATCTCGGTGAAGTCGACGAGCTCCACGTCGTTCTCGCTCCGCTGCACCGGAAGATAGCCGTGCGGGTGCGGCCCGCGGATCCGGGGCGACGTACCCGGCATTTCGGTGTCCTTCAGCCGCAGCGGCTTGATGATCCGGCGTTCGACCTCGTCGGCATACGAGTGGCCCGTCGCCTTGCGGACGATCTCGCCGAGCAGCGTGTAGTTGGTGTTCGAGTACGAGAAGGCCGAGCCTGGCGGGTCGACCTGCGACGGCTGCGCGACGGCACGCTGGATCAGCTCGCTCGCGCTCCAGGTCCGCCACCGATAGTTCAGGAACTCCGGACTCGGCGGCAGCGTCAAGGTGAGCCGGTAGTCGAACACCCCGCTGGTGTGGTTGAGCAGTTGCCGCACGGTGATCCCGTCGCCACCCGGTACGACGCCAGGCAGCCACGACTCGACCTTGTCGTCCAGCCGCAGTGACCCCTCATCGACCAGCTGCAGTACGACGGTCGCCAGGAACGTCTTCGTGATGCTCCCGGCCCGGAACCGGCTGTTGACCGGAACCTCCCGCGTCTCCCCCAGCTCGGCCACACCGCTACTTCCACGCCACACGTGTTGCCCGTCGCGCACCTCCGCGACCGCCCCCACCGCGACAGCATCCACAACGTCGTCCAGCTGCTTCTGCAGCTCAGCCCGATCCCGTTCCGCCGGCGCGGCAACAGCAGCGGCAGGCACCGCAACCAATGCCGACACAGTCGTCACAGCCACCAACGCCCGAAGTGCGCGCCTCATCCCCAGCCTCCCAGTCCAGCAATCCGATGCCTGCCACCCTTCCGGAGCAGCGCGCGCCGAAGTACCCGGGAACGCCCCCGAATCCCTGCGGGTCGGCCCTGGTTCTAGGCGGGCTCGTCGTCCGGGAACCCACCTAGTTGCTTGAGGACTTCCAGCATGTCCACAACGACGTCAGCCTCCACCATCACGCCGTTCGCGAACCGATTCATACTGGTCCCGACGAACCGCACCCGCCGACCGGTCGCGGGTACGCCGAGCCACTCGCCCTGGTGCGTGCCGTGATAGACGAAATGGCTCGCCATCCGGTCGCCCTCGACCACCCGGCTCACCACGATGCCCGCATAGTCGGGGAAGGCGCTGCGGATCTCGCCGATGCCCACCCGGAAGTCCGCCGCCAGCGTCGGCCCCATCAGGGTGTCGAAGGCGCCGAGATCACCGGCCCCGATCGCGTCGGTGATCGCATCGTCGATCCGCACCATCTCTTCGCGATCCATGCCTGCTCCCACCCTGCCGCGATTCATCTGCTGCGAAGCTAGGACGCATCCCGCACCCCGGCAAGGCCGAGCACCACCGGGTACTGACAGATGCAGAGCTCTTGCGGTTCTGTGACGGGTGGCGTGAGGGCTCGGCGTACGGCCCGGATGGCGTCACCATGAGGGGGTGAGAGGTCGCTCGGACGCGGGATGTTCCGGTGCGTGAGATCACTCTCCAGAGGGTTTGTGAAAGTTTTCACGAGCCGATAACCTGAAGTAGACATTAAGTCGGACGACCACTCAGGGAGAGTGAGCCGCATGACAGCCCAGGTGCCGCACATCCTCGTCGTCGGAGGCGGTTACGTCGGGATGTACACCGCGTACGGCCTGCGCCGCGCGGCCAGGAAAGGCCGGATCCGGGTCACGGTGGTGGACCCGCGGTCGGTGATGACGTACCAGCCGTTCCTGCCGGAGGCGGCAGCCGGCTCGGTGGAACCGCGGCACGTGGTGGTGCCGCTGCGCAAGACCCTCAAGGGCTGCCGGGTGGTGACCGGCCGGGTCACCGGGATCGACCACGCGAACAAGGTCGCCAAGGTGATGCCCGAGGAGGGACCGGAGTACGAGCTGGCCTACGACCAGGTCGTGGTCGCGCTCGGCTCGATCGCCCGGACGCTGCCGATCCCCGGACTGGCCGAGGAGGCGACCGGGTTCAAGAACGTCGAGGAAGCGATCGCGCTGCGCAACAAGGTGCTGGACCGGCTGGACGTCGCGTCGTCGCAGCCCGACCCGGCGCTGCGCAAGTCCGCGCTGACCTTCGTCTTCGTCGGCGGTGGGTACGCCGGTGTCGAGGCGTTCGCGGAGCTGGAGGACATGGCCCGCTACGCCACCCGGTACTACGACAACATCAAGCCCGAGGACATGCGCTGGGTGCTGGTCGAGGCGACCGGCCGGATCCTGCCCGAGGTAGGCCCGGAGCTGGGCAAGTACACGGTCGACCAGCTGCGCAAGCGCAAGATGGACATCAAGCTGGAGACCCGGCTGGAGTCCTGCGAGAAGGGTCACGTGATCCTCAGCGACGGCGACGAATTCGACGCCGACACGATCGTCTGGACCGCCGGCGTGAAGGCGAACCCGGCGCTGGCCGGCACCGACTTCCCGCTGGACGACAAGGGCCGGGTCAAGTGCCTGGCCAACCTGCGGATCGAGGGCGTGGACGACGCCTGGTCGGCCGGCGACAACGCCGCCGTACCTGACCTGACCTCGGAGACCGGGGCGTACTGCGCACCGAACGCGCAGCACGCGGTCCGCCAGGCGAACCGGCTCGCCGCGAACATCCTCCGGGTGGTCGACGGTCAGCCGCCGCAGGACTACAAGCACAAGTACGTCGGTTCGGTCGCGAGCCTCGGCCTGCACAAGGGCGTCGCGCAGCTGTACGGCATCAAGGTCAAGGGGTGGCCGGCCTGGTTCCTGCACCGGACCTACCACGTGTCGCGCGTCCCCACCTTCAACCGGAAGGCCCGCGTCGTCCTCGACTGGACGCTGGCGCTGTTCTTCCGCCGCGAGGTGATCTCGCTCGGCAGCCTCCAGATGCCCAACGAGGAGTTCCGCCGCGCGACCCGGTCCTGATCACTCGTGCAGTAGGCCGGCGTCGTGGACCAGGAGCGCGATCTGGACCCGGTTGTTCAGATCGAGCTTGGTCAGGATCCGCGAGACGTGGGTCTTCACTGTCGGCACGCTGAGATAGAGCGTCGCGCTGATCTCGGCGTTGGACTTGCCTTCGCCGACCGCGACGGCGATCTCGCGTTCGCGGTGGTTCAGGTCGGCGAGGCGGTCCATCGCCTTGGCCTTGCGCTGGTCCTGGCCGGACGCGGCCACCCGGGTGATCAGTCGCTTCGTGACGGCCGGGGACAACACCGGTTGCCCACCGGCCACCCGGCGTACCGAATCGACGATCTCGGCCGGCGGGGTGTCCTTGAGCACGAACCCGGCCGCCCCGGCGCGGAGCGCGCGCAGTACGTGCTCGTCGGCGTCGAACGTGGTCAGGATGACGATCTCGGGCGCGCCCGGGCGGCGTCGTACCGCTTCCGTCGCGGTCAGGCCGTCGGTGCCTGGCATCCGGATGTCCATCAGTACGACGTCCGGAGCCAGCCGATCGATCAGGCCCTGTACGCCGCTGCCGTCGCTGGCCTCCCCGACCACACGGATGTCGGGAGCGCCGCCGAGCATCAGCTTCAGCCCGGCACGCAGCAGCGGATCATCGTCGACAATGAGGACCCGGATACTCATGCCGGCCACGGCAACCAGGCGAAGAGGCGGAACTCGCCATCGGAGGTGCGGCCGTGCTCGAGCCGTCCGTCGACCAGTGCCGCCCGTTCGGTCAGTCCGATCAAGCCCTGCCCATCTCCTCGTCTGCGGTGCGGCGCGGGGTTGCGCACCTCCACCGACAGACCGTTGCCTGGGGCACCGGTCACGGTGATGGTCAGCTTCTCACCTGGCGCGTGCTTCATCGCGTTGGTGAGACCTTCCTGGACGATCCGGTACGCCGTACGTCCGACGTGGTCGGGCAACGCGCCGGGAGCATCCAGGGTGAGGTCGATGGGGACTCCCGCCGTACGGGACGCCTCGACCAGTTGGGGGAGATCGGTGAACGTCGGCTGCGGGAGCTCTCCGACAGGCGCCCGCAGTACGCCGATCACCTCGCGGAGGTCCTGCAATGCCTGATGAGCGCTGGCCCGGATGATCTCGGCGGCGCCTGCGACCTCCTCGGTGGACGCGTCGGGGCGATACGCGAGGGCGCCGGCGTGAACACTCAGCAGCGAGAGTCGATGGCCCAGTACGTCGTGCATCTCGCGGGCGATCTCTTCCCTGGCACGCATCTGGCCTTGCTCGGCCTGCAGCTTGGCGACGGTCTCGGCACGATCGGCCCGGTCGCGGAGCGTTTGGAGCAACTGGCGGCGGGACCGGATGTAGAGACCCCAGCCGGCGACGGCGACGTAGATCGACGTCGCCGCGATGACGATCGCGGCGTCGTCGTTCTGGTTCTTGACTTGGATGTAGGCGAACAGGGAGATCGAGTTCACCGCGAACACCAGCAGCGTGGCTCGCCACGGCTTGTACACGGCGACCGACAGGATCAGGATCAGCGTCGCCGCGCTGGCTGTGTCGGAGAAGATCGAGACCACCGCCGCGATCAGTGCCAGCTGAACCGGCCAGCGCCTGCGGAACCACAGGGTCAGGCACAGCGCCATCCCCGCGCAGAAGTCCACCGCCAGCAGGGTGGAGCTGACCCCTTCCTTCTGACTCTGGTCGAACAGGACCAGGCCGAGCAGGACCGCAACGACGAAGACGATGCTGTCCACGATCCAGTCGCGCGTACTGCGGCGATGGTTCGCGGGCTCGGTCATGACACGAATGTAGTGGTGCGTAAGCGTTCTCCGGGCCGATGACGGCTGTCCGGATACCGAAGTCGGTGTGATCGCCTACTTAGGTCGACGGTAGGTTGCCGGGCATGAGTCAGCTCGCCGTCACCGTCATCGGCCCGGACCGCCCGGGCATCATCGCGGACGTCACCGAGGCCCTCGTCGGTACCGGGGTCAACCTCGAGGACTCCACCATGACGCTGCTGCGCGGCCACTTCGCCATGATGATCGTGTGCTCGGGGCCGTTCGACGAGGTCAAGACCGCGCTCGAGCCGCTGCGGGGCGAGCTGGTGATCACGGTGCGCATCATGGGACCCGAACACGAGCACGCACCGATCGGGCCGTCGTACCTGCTGAGCGTGCACGGCGCGGACCGGCCGGGGATCGTCGCGGCGGTGACCCGGATGATCGCGTCCGCCGGTGGGACGATCACGGACCTGGCGACGCGGCTCAGCGGGGAGCTGTACGTGCTGACCGCCGAGGTCGAGATCCCGCCGACCGCCGAGCTGGCCTGGCTGGACCGGGCGCTGGAGATCACCGCGGAGGAGCTCGGAGTCGGCGTCACGCTACGGCCCGCGGAGAGCGACGACCTGTGAGCGTGGCACACCTGAACCAGACCCTCGCCAGCTGGAGCCCCGCCCAGCTCGGGATCACCGGCGACACTCTGGAGGTGGTACGGGCGCCTCACCCGGTCCTCGCCACCGAAGGCGCGACCGTGGACCCGCTCGACCCCGTGATGGTCGCTCTTGCTGCCGATCTGGTCGCAACCATGCGGGTTTCGCCCGGCTGTGTCGGGCTGGCGGCTCAGCAGGTCGGGATTGCGGCGCAGATGTTCGCGCTGGACGTGACCGGGCATCCCAAGACGCGGACGTGTCACGGTGTCTTCGTGCTGTGCAACGCGGTCGTGGTCGAGTCCAGCCGCCAGGAGAAGGGCCGCGAGGGCTGCATGTCGGTCCCAGACTTCACCGGCGACGTCAAACGTGCCACCAGGCTGACCGTCACCGGCGTCCTCCCCGGTACGACGGACCACGTCACGATCTCCACCGACGCCTTCGAGGCCCGCGCCCTCCAGCACGAGATCGACCACTGCAACGGCCAGCTCTTCCTCGACCGAGTCTCCGGCGCCCACGCCGTCTACCCGCGAAAGGTCTACCAGTAACTTGTAACCTCAGTCCCACGCCCTGGCCCGGGTGGCGGAACGGCAGACGCAGCGAGCTTAAACCTCGCGGCCGAAAGGCATACGGGTTCAAATCCCGTCCCGGGCACTTCGCGCGCTGACCTGCGTAGATGCTGCACCAGTAATTTAAGCCACCGCTTTAGCAGAGGCGCCATGGTTGCACCAGTGGTTGCAGTTGGCCTGTTGATCACTCCCACAGCGCCTTCCCGATCTTGGCCGCAGCATCCTCGGCGAGCTTGCTCGTCACGTGGGTGTACCGCTTGGTTACGGCGAACGTCGAGTGCCCAAGGATCTCCTGTACGACTCGGATATCTACACCTTGCTCCAGCAACAAGGTTGCTGCTGTGTGCCGAGCATCGTGAGGACGGGCATCGCGGAGGCCGGCCGCCTGGAGCATGGTCTTGAACTCGGCCCAGTCGCGGCGGGGATTGATCGGTCGCCCGGTGGGTCCGGCAAAGACCAAGTCCCAGTCTTCCCATTGATCTCCGGCCGCAAGGCGTTCCGCCGACTGTGCAGCCTTCTGAGCGCGCAACTGGGGGATCAACTGCTCAGGAATTGCGCTCCATCGAGTCTTCCCGCCCTTGGGCGGCCGGAACTCCCATTCACCGCCTTGCCGCTCGGGGCAGTACCGAGCGTGCTTGACGCATCCGTCCTTGCAGTCCTTCGTATGCCGGGTCTTCGCACAGGCCCTTGGATCACCACAACCATGCGAGAACCTCTTGCGCTTCAGTTGCCAGACCTGGATACGGCGCTTCTCCAGATCGAGATACCTCCAGCGCATACCGAGTGCCTCAGACTGCCGATACCCCAATGCGAAGGCGACCGACCAGCGCGCGCCGTTTCGTGCTCCGGCAGACTGCTGAAGGATCGCCTTCGCCTCCTCCTGGGCGAACGCCTCGATCTCAACGTCACGGTGCTTCGGCGCATCAATGAGCGTCGCGACGTTGACACCGATAAGCTTCCGGCGAACTGCCATCTTGAGGCACCGGCTGATCTGCTGATGGACCATCAGAACGGACTTGCTCGCCAACCCGGCATCAGCAATCTCGATGTAGAGCGCGTCGAGGTGTTCCGGCTTCAACCGGTCAAGTCGATGCCGGCCGATTCGCGGAATGACCCAGTTCTCAAGCCGTGGCCTGTAGACGGACTCAATGGTGGACTCACTTGCAGTCCGCGGGGCGATATCGGACAGCCACGTTCGTATCCACTGCGCAACGGTTGGAATCTTCCCGGCAACAGCCACGACACCGTCCGCACGCTGCTGCTCAAGCTCCTTGACCTTGTCGGTTACCTCCGTCCTCGTCTTGCCACGTCGGTGACGCCGATCCGGATCGCCGTTCGCCTTGACACCGACAGTGACCCAGCCATGCCAGACACCATCAGCATCCTCGTAGATCGAGGACCGACCGTTAGCATTCCGCGCCATCTGGCTCACCTCCTCCCTTATGCCGCAGTTGATTCGAGCTTCTTGGCGTACTCGCGCAACGCATCGACTGACACACGGCGCGAGCGCCCGATGAGTACCGAGCTGACCTCGCCCTTGGCGATCAAGTCGAACATTCGAGTCCTGCCGATGCGCAGCGCGGCGGCGGCCTCCTCAACGGTCATGAAGATCTGAACCTCGGTCACGTCTGAACCTCCCTTCGTTGACGGTTACGTGTCATTCGTTGTTGCTCTCGGCAATAACTTCCTTGACGAGTCGTCTATGTTCGCGGGCTTTGGCTGCGGCGGTGTTGGCGAGGAGTGCGTCGCCGATGGTTTTCCAGCCGGCGCCTGCGTAGGTGAAGTTGCCGACGATGAGGGTGGTTTCGACATCGTCGGTGTGGTCGGCGGTGCGGTGGTGGTCGCGGCGCCAGTTGGCGCGGGCTTCGCGGAGTGTTTTGAGGGTGGTGGAGTACTGGCGGGACTTGGTGGAGAAGTGGCCGCCGAAGCCGAGCATGTGTGCCCAGCGCTGCAAGCGCCGGTACGAGAGCCGTCCGGAGTTCTTGGCTGCTTCGGCTTGGTCGAGGTCGGAGCCGGGGCGTCCGAGTCGCCAGCAGGCGTCGACCAGTCGGCCGGCATGTGTGTGCTCGGTGGCGTAGCGGCGGACGGTGGCATTGGTGAGGCGGGCCGATGAGTGGCCGGTGGCCTCGGCGCCCTTGGTGGCGTACTTGGCGAGGTATCCGGCGACGGCGGTTTCGGTGATCGCGCCGTCGACGGCTTGCCGCACAGGGCGTACGTCGAGTTGAGTGCCCCACTCGATCAGCCAGCCATCCGGGTTGTCGGGGTGGGGCAGGGACCGGAACCGGGTGGAGGTGGCGGCGCGGCGGACAGCATCGGCGAGCATGCCGAAGGTCGCGGCGCAGGCCGGTGGCTCGATGACGGTCGGGTCGAGCGGGTTGACACCGTCGAGGCGCATGAGGGCGTGGAAGTGGGCCACTCCCCTGGCCTGCATTTCGGCGACCTTGCCGTAGGACAGCTTCACGCTGGCTCCGTGCTTCTTGGCCTCGGTGCGGAGGATGTCTTTGGCGCGGTCCATGGTGCGTCGCCACAACTCGCCTGAGAGGGCGTTCCAGACGACTTGGTGGTCGTGGTCGTAGCAGTCCAGGCACAGGGGTGTGCCGAGGATCTTCTCGCCGTCGCGGTGAGTGGTGTGGCAGCGCAGGTCGATCCCGTGCGGGCAGACCTCGGGATTGCGGCGGGGGCGGCAGGCCCGGTTGCGAAGCGCTCCGTCGCGGCCTCGGATGGTGCGGGTGCCGTGGACGGGCCCGAAGGTAGGGGCGGTGAAGGTGACGAACGCGGACGGGTGCTGCACGACCGACTCCGGGATGCCTTTGCCGCCTGCGAGTCCGGCGAGGACGAGTTGGTAGGTGTCGCCTCTATAGGTTTCGGCGCAGGAGGGGCAGACGGCGGCGCGGCGGTTGCCGCAGGCTTTGTAGATGACGCCGTCTGGCATGTCGTCGGTGTGCCGGGTGGAGATGATCCGGCCGGTCCGGTCGGACACGATGTGGGATTCGCCGCGGAGTTGGATGGGTCGGATGCAGCCGCCGGCCGATTGTGTGTGGTCGAGCCAGCCGGTGTAGTCCGCGGTGGTCGCGGCGCGCTGGATGGCGTGCTCGAGTCCGGAGGCGGGGTTCTGGCGCGGGCCGGGGTCGAGGGTGGGCCGGTGGGGTTCGACGGTGATGAGGGGTTGTTGGAGGCCGCTGGGTGGCCTGTTGTGCGTGCTGTGAGTGGTCATTGCGCGGTCCTCCTTCCGAGACGTTTCGGTTCCGTTGCCTTGGGCTACTGGTGCGGGCACGAGCTGCCCTTCGAGTCCCGGCCGGGAAGGGGTTGGTCCAGGCCCCGGTGTCCAGCCAAGGAGCGCCGGGGCCGCCCCTTGTGGTTGACGGTTACGTGTCAGGCGGTGGGTGTGGGGGCGGGTTCGAGTTCGGGGGTGCCGAACAGGTGGTAGCCGCAGCCGATGCAGTAGCGGCCGGCTACTCGGTCGTTGTCGGTGTTGCCGGTGGGGTCGAGCAGGAGGACGAGGGTGTAGTCGTCGCCGGGTTCGAGGACGGTGGGGCACCAGTCGTGGCCGCCGAGGTGGTCGGCGGCGACCCAGTCGCAGAGGAATTCGGTGTCGGCGGTGGCGCGGTGGGCGACGAGGTTGGCGTAGGCGTTGATGTCGATGGTGGTCATGGTTGGTGTGCTCCGTTCTGTGGTCGGGGGGTGTTCGGTGTTCGCCCTCGTCCTCGGTGATCTCTCGCCGGGGACGGGAGCCAGCAACGAACCGCTATTCGTCTGGTTCGAAGGTGGAGCCGCAGTTGCCGCAGGTGATCTCCCCGAGTTCGAGGACTGCTTTGGCGACGCGGATGCGGCGTGGGCATTGGCATGCGCAGGCGACGGCGTTGTTGTTGTTCTTCTTGGCCTGTCCGCCGAGGGCTTCGGGGTGGCGGTAGGCGATGAGTGCGTTCTTCAGGTCAGCGAGAACGCCGCTGTAGGTGGTCGCTGTCTGCTTGCGGAGGGTGCAGGGTGACCAGCCGATCTTGGGGTCTTTGGTGGCGTCGAGTCCGAGCTCTCCTGCGAGTTGAGCGAATTTCTGGTTGTGCCAGCGGCCTTGGCGGCTGGTGTCTTTGATCTCGCGGACATCGGCGAGAGCGTGTGCTGCTTCGTGGAGCAGGGTGGTGAAGACTTCTTCGACGGGTCGTTTGAGTCCTTCGCCGGAGATGAGGACTTCGGCCAGGCGTTGTTCGCCGTGCTGCCACCGAACGGGTGCGAAGTGGCCGTACTTGGCGTGTTTGGTGGCGGTGCCGGAGCCGACGATGATCACGACAGCCGGGATCTCGGTGTGGTTGGTCCGAATGGCCGCCCACGCGGCTTCGAGCGCGGAGACCAGTTCCGCGGTGGTGTATTCGGTTTGACGCTTACGTGTCAGTCGCGCCTTGGGTGACCCGGTGCGGGTCTTCGAGCCGGTGGTGGTCTTCTTGGCTCGTTTGATGGTGACCGAGACGGCCGGGTGGCTGCCGCCGGTGCTGAGTTCCTTGAGTTTGTTGCGTACGGCAATCAGCGAGGTGTAGGCGTGAGCTCGTCCGCCGTCGGTGGAGCGGACCTTGTCCATGCGCAGTTGGACCGAGTCCAGTGCGGCCTGTGGTGTGCCGCTGTAGGCGGCGGTGGTCTTGGTGACCGTCCAGCCGCCGATAGTGGCGAGGACCGCAGTGTTGTGGTTGGTCAGTCCGGTGAGTTTGGTGGTGGTCGCGGGCTTCGCGGCGACTGGGGCCGGGGTGGCCGGCCTTTCGGGTACCGGTTGTCCGAGGTGCCGAACGATCCAGTCTTGGTACATCTGGTTCGCAGTCACCATTGCTCTCCTCTTTCGTGTGCATGGTTTTTGGCGCAGATCAGGTGACAGGGGCGACCGGTGTAGGGGTCACGCATGAAGGCGTTGTGTCCGCAGATGTCGCAGGGCAAGGGGTCGCCGACTGTCGTGTGCGCCCAGTCCTCGGCTCGCTCGGAGCGGTGTGTCTTCTTGGATGGGGTCTTCTTCTTCACCGGCTCGCCAACTGGGGTGGCCGGTGTGGTGGTTGGGGTGAGGTCTGTCGTGATGGCCTGCTGGCCTTGACAGTTACGTGTCACGCGGTGTTTCGTTGCCGCGCGGCTCATTTGTCGAGCCAGGTCTCGAAGAAGGCTTTGACCTGGAGCCTCAGTTCGAAGGCCTCGTTGTAGATCCCGAGCACGTAGCTCTCTTCTTCGGATCCTTCGTTCTCAACGGCACCGGCCAGTGCTCCGAGTTCGCCTTGGAGCGTCTGCATGGCCTTATCAAGTGGCTCCCGGGACTGTTGCAGGAGGGCTTGGACGGCTTCATGTGTGGTGATCACGCTTGGCCCTCCGTCCACTCGGTGGGGATGTAGATCTCGTCTTGGCTGCGGGCCATGTCCTCGGTGAGGTGCTCGACCTGGTGGTCTTCGAGGAGTTGGCGTGCTTCGTAGAGCGCGTCGATGAGGTGGCTGATCGCGGTGACCGAGTTGGTGATCAGTTCGATCTCGACCGGGGTTCCGCCCAGATCGATGGCGACCAGTGGGGTGTCGCCGTTGCAGGCCAAGTTGATGCCGGCCACGGAGTTGTCGGTGAAGTCGTAGCCGACGATGATGCGGTCTTGGCGTTCGCCGCCGTTGGCGTCGTAGTAGGTGGTCATGACGCCACCTGCTTGGTGACGTAGGCGCGCTGCCAGGAGTCGTTGTGCGCCCAGGCGGTCCGGCCTGCTGACCAGCACACACCGCAACGATGAGGTTGGGTGGGGGAGTAGGCGAAGGCTCCGCAGTCGTGGAGCCAACCCGGAGTTCCGTCGGTGTCGCGGACGCCCGTGAAGGCGGCGGCGGGGACGGGTTTGATAGTGGTCATGCGGCCCTCCGGAGGTGAGCGGCGCGGCGGACGATCTGGTTGATCTGGTCGTCTTCGAGCAGCGCAGTCTTGATGCGGCGTGGAAATCCGCCTTCGGCACGGAGGAGTCCGACGCCTAGGGCTTCGGGTTCGATGTCCACGGCGGTGTGGCCTTGGGAGGCCCAGCCGGTGCCGAGGATGATGTCCGAACTGGAGTCGGTGGCGCACCGGAATGCGAGCCGGTACCCGAACAGGTCCCGCAGCGAGGTGGGGACGATGTCAGCGCTGGGGCGCTGGGTGGATGCGATGGTGATAATGCCTGCGGCGCGGCCGCGGGCGACGATGTCGCGCACCAGGACGCGGAACTCTTCTTGCTGTTCCTTGGTGCCTACGGTGACGGTGAAGTAGGCCAGCTCATCGATGCACAGGAGCTTGGCGCGGAACCCGTCGCCAGGAACGATCTTCTTGCGCCCAGTGCGGGCCAGGTGCAGATAGCGCTCGTCCAAGTCGCTTTGCAGGCTCCGCAGGACGCGAAGGGCCTTGCGCATGTCGTTGCCGACGAACTCTTTCGCCACCGGTGCGTACGGCAGCAGTTCAACGATCTTGCCGTCGATCAGGACGAGATCCACATCGGTGCACAGAGCCGCGTGAGCGACGATGTTGCCTTGGGCTACGGACTTGCCCGCGCCGGGCTCGCCGCCGAGGAGGATGTTGCGGTACGGCATGCCAACGCGGACGGGCTTGCCGCGTGTGTCGAGACCCAGGTAGGCCGGGTCGTAGATGGACAGTGCACCCTTGGGTGCGGGGGTGCCCCCCGGCGCGCGCCGGGGGAACACCGATTTCGGGTTGAAGCTAGACATAGTCGGACACGTCTTCTCCGTTAGAGCCCAAGATCACTGCCTGCCCGTCGTTCACGGATGCGGTGGTCTTGGTCTTGGAAGTGCGAGTGCGGGTCTCACCATCGGTGCCGGTTTTGGCCAGCCGATCGTGCTGCGTGGTGGACTCGTGCGGGGCGCTGTCGGTGGCGTCTGGCGTGAGGAAGGCCATGACAGCGTCGTCGGCGACGGCCGCTTCGGGCATGTCGCTGGTGTCGTTGAGCAGTGGTGAGGTGATGTGGGTCTTGGACAGCGGGTCGCGGCGGTTGATCTCGATGCGCACGACGGCGGCGTTGCGCTTGGATCTGGCGATGACTGCTGAGCGTGCCCAGCAGGCCGACGCGATGGTTTCGGCTTTGTTGTCGAGGTCTTCCATCGACAGGCCGGGGCGCATCCACAGCCAGACGATCTGGCCGGTTTTGGTGGACAGGCATCCGAAGATGAACGGCAGGTTCCCCGAGTAGTTCAGGGTCCGCATCTCAACCAGGCACGCGCGCAGGCGGTGCCGGGTGATGACACACCAGATCCGGTTCAGCACGAACCGTCGTGCCGGGTTGTCGGTGACGATCCATCCACACAAGACGATGATCAGTAACGCGTTGAGCCACAGCGGGTTCGCCTCGAAGTACCCGGTGATCGCCGTTCCATGGGCGAGGCAGATGTAGGCGATGCTGGCCAGGACGAACAACTCCCAGCGCCAGCGCCAAACCACAAGCAGAAACTTGACCGGCGTCGACTGTGACGGCCGGATGATCGTTTCGATAGTTCCGGTGGCGGTGCGTCCGCGTCCTGCTCGACGTGTCGAGCGCGTGCGGGTAGATTTGGACATGACAAGACCTCCCGATCAGGGGGTTGAGTCAGGAAAGACACCAAGCCAGAACGGTTTCTCAGGCCTTCGACTGGCTTGGCGTCTCGATTCCAGGGAGCGGCCCTTTCGAGGGCCGTTCTTGGTTTCCAGCGGTTGTTCTAGAGGTTGCTGAGCGGTGTTGACACGTAGGTGTCAGCCGCGGTGGCTTCGGTCGAAGCCGACTTCCAGACCGCGTACGCGTAGTCGCGTGCGGCGTACAGGTCGAGGCGACGATCACAGGCCTCGCGGTACAGGTCGAGCAGTTGCCAGAACGCCTCCGAGGCGTACACGGCAGTGACATCGTTGCTGATCGCAACGACAGGTTCAGCCCGGTTCAGGCTGTCGGCGATGGCCTTGTCGAAGAAGACGATCACCAGTTCGATCTCGATGATTTCGTTGCACTTGGCCACGTACTCGGCCTGTGCTTGATTCGCTGTGACGGTTCGATGCTCCATCGGTTGCGACATGACTACCCCTTCACTGAGCAGTGCACGGGACACGGGACGAGTGGAGAACTACTTGCTCGCACCCTGCGGGTTGAGCGACTTGGCCTTGTACGCGACACCGTTCCGCCCGTTGGTGGCCCACGGCATGGCCTCCAGCTCGACCGGAACGACGACGGAGCCAACGGCGACCTTCGGCATGGCATTGCCCGCCAGAGTCACATTGATCACCTCGCCGCCCGTCTCGTCGAGCGCCATCACCTGAACCGACCAGAGCAGCTCGTTGGTGTTCCGGTCAGCCTTCTGCCGGCCGTTCTGATCCTTCTTCTCCTCCACACCCTTCGTGACCGTGAACGTCTTGCCCGTGGTGTCGATCTGCAGCTTCATCAGGAATCGCCCTTCCTAGGCGGTTACGCATCAGCTAGATGCGGTGCACACCCTGTGTGTGCTTCGTGCACGCATCGGTCACGAACCGATTGGCTTCAGGAGCACGTGCTGTATAGCCCCCTAGACAGTCGAAGCGCTTCTTTGGAACTGTTGTCTAGGGGGGTATACAGACAAGCCTGCCGTAACCAGCCGACTACTGTCAAGGGGGGTATACAAACTTTCTGTCCAGCCCCCTAGACTCGCTTCATGCGCATGGAAGAAGTTGAGCGAATCGCTCACATTGAGGACCGTCTTGCGCGACTGCGCGCAGCGACGGACGCCCTGTCGCGTACACAGCGCACGATGACCGAGCTCGCCAGACTACGGCGAGGACTCATCCAGGAACTGCATCTGGAGGGCTGGAGCTTCGCCCAGATCGCCGAAGCTGCCGGACTAAGCCGCGGTCGCATTCATCAGGTACGCCATCAGGGACCAGCACCGGAGGGCGCCTTCTTTGGCGGGCACCCGCTCACGATCGCAACGCCACTCAAGCGCGAGGAGGCCAAATCTCGGCCAGTCGTCGCGGTCGAGGACGTCGCCGCGTCCCAACGGCTTGGCGACCTGGTCCGTTCGCTCGGCTTTGAGGTCGACTTCGAGCAAGTCCCTCAGGGTGAGCCGTACGACCTCAACCGGGACGGTCTCATCGTCATCTGTGGTCCGCGTATCAACGCGGATGTCGGAAGCATGCTCGCTACCGACCCTGTTCTCAACTTCGAGCGCCTAAGCACAGGGTGGGCTCTCACCGACAGTTCCACCGCCAAGACCTACATCTCGGGCCAAGACGACACTCCGCCCCGGATGGCCGACATGGCCTACCTGGGGCGCCTCAATCGACCGGACGGCAACGGAACAGCGATCGTTTTCACTGGCATTCACCCACAGGGGACGCTTGGCGTCGTGCAGATGCTGATCAACGATCTGACCGACCTGTATCGCCAAGCCGGTAGTGGCACATTCTCGACGCTGCTTGAGGTTGAATACGACCCGGAGACCCACGAGCCAACGGCCGTTGAGCTTGCAACTCCGATCTATCACCACCAGAGCTTTAGTCGATGATGCGTACAGCAACAGCTACCAGACCGGCACAGCATGACCGCGCGAACGAGGATTTCGTTGCCGCCAGCCGCCACGCCGTGGTTCTGCTCGATGGCGCCGGCACTCCTGTCGGCTCCGAGTCCGGGTGCGTGCACGGCGTTGCTTGGTATGCGCGAACTCTGGGCTCAGAGCTCCTCAGACGAGCGACCGATGAAGTCGACCAGGCTCTGCGTGATGCACTCGCCGAATCGATAGAGAGAGTCTCCAAGCTCCACAGCGGAACCTGCGACCTTGAGCACCCCGGATCTCCGTCTGCGACCGTGATCGTTGCTCGAGAGGTGGCCGACCGTCTCCAGTACTTGGTCCTGGCCGACTCGGTGCTTTTGTTGGAAGGGCCGACAGATCTGACAGTCGTGACCGATGATCGTGAAGCTCAGGTTGGCCAGAAGTACCGCGATCGCATGGACGCTCTCTCTTCGGGCAGTTCGGCACATCGTGAGGCTCACCGAGAGTACGTCGAGACCCTGCGCAGCTTCCGCAATCGGCCCGGTGGCTTTTGGGTAGCGAGCGTGGACCCCGCAGCAGCAGACGAAGCCATCATCGGCGAGCAACCACTCAGCGAGCTAGAAGCCGCTGTCCTACTGTCCGATGGTGCGAGCCGTCTGGTCGATCGCTTCGGACAGGCATCATGGTCCGATCTCGTCCACCTAGCCCGACATGAAGGCCCAGACGCAGTCATCGACGATGTACGGCAACTCGAAACGAGCGACCCAGAAGGTACGCGCTGGCCACGAGGGAAGGCCTACGACGATGCGACAGTCGCGGTGATCACTATGCTCGGTGGTGCCTGTTGAGCTCACCTCCCGACGTCGCCTTGATCTCTGTGATCCGCCAACAGGTCCGCGACACATGTTCGCCAACTGATCCGCGACAGGCTAGAAGCCTGGCGACCACCAGGGCACCGGCCAACGCACGGATCTGCCGATGTGCGTGCACCTCGCGGATATGCGTGTGATCGCTCGACCATGCCAGGTTGCGCGCGACTTAATGCCGCCGGATGTCTTCCAGCAGGACCGCGGGGTGAGGTAGCCGGTCCTACTCGGGTCTGTGATCATGCGCTGGTGAGCATGACCACGACCATCCAGGTCGGCGCGCGAGGGTTTTGGGCCGCTGCAGAGTCGGATCCTCGATCACATGGATAAGGCTGACTTCGTTCCGGTTGATGTCTCGGGGTTTTCACCCTCGCAGGCTGCCAAGGTACAAGATTTCGTCGACCAACTCGATGCGAAAGTGTTTACGGTGAGATGATGGCTGGATCAATGAAAGTTGATGGGAAGCTGTGGACGGCGGCGTCCTGGCTGTTTCGGTGGGTCGTCAGCAGTGTTGCGGACAACGCAGGACTCGATCCGGATGGTCAGGCGACGCTGCGAGAGATTGTCGACGAGAACCTTGGCTGGTTGTCGATTGATGACTTGGAACCGGCGCGCCGTTCGATCGTCCGCGACTGGATCTCCGAGCGGTTGGTTGCGGACGCAGACGCTAGGCTGCCGGTCGATTTAGAGGCAGACCGGGGAGCCACGCTCACGCATCTCGGTGAGCTCGCACGGATGACGTTGCCGATCCGCGATGCCGACGGTGAGTAGTCGGTTGCTGCAGACGCGTTTGGCGCGTGGATGGGCTATCTCGTCGAAGAGATCGCCAACCGTACGCCGGCCCTGCTCGACCCCGCACTGCGCGGGATAGCCCAGCAGTGGCGCGTCGCGGCGGTGGTCACCGACTTCGGCGCCGACGCGGGTGAGCTCTCCGACGAGCAGCGGTCCGCCCTGCGCGCGATAGCAGTTACAGCACGGGCCACAGCCGAGTCCTTCGGAGATCTGTCGACCGAACAGATGCGGCAGTGGATCATTCTCGATGACGATCCGGTCGCCGGAGGCTGGGCCGCCAATGGAACCCTGGAGCTCGCACGGATCCTTGAGGTAGCCGACGGCTTTATCGCCTTGCTGGACAACCAGTTCCCGCCCGATCCCTCTGCCGGCGCGTGGCTCCTGGGCACGGGCGAAGGCTACAAGGTGGTCCGCTACCGACCCGAGGCGCTCGCCAAGCCTCGCTGGTCGCGAAACAAGACCTAACAGGTGCGTCCGGACATGCCGCGGATAGTGATGCGCGGTCATGCCGATGTGAGGGCGTTACGGCTTTGCAAGTCGTTCCAATGCACGGAGTAGACCAACGAGATGCGACAGCTCATGCCAGGCGGTCTCGGGACCTAAGTCGCCTGTCCTCTGAAGGTTTTCCAGGTCGTCACTCAGTTGGCCCACCGTCAGCGACGCAGGTTCCTGGGTCATGTCGAACGCTTCGTCCACGGGAGATGCCAGTAGTGGTCGTCCTTCAGCGCCACCTCTGCCCCAAGTCGCTTCTCCGCTGCGATCAAGGCTCGACCGAGTGCGGCGCGGAGTTCGTCCATGTGGATAACGAGTGGTTCGGGCATACCCGAAGCCTGGCAGACCACAGGTGCGCGACGTCCTCTCATGTCGCGATCCGCTCGGCAGGCTAGGTTTGTCGCCATGGCCAATCCCGTGAACGATCGCACCGGTGCGATCGACTATGACGCCGCGCTCATGCTGGATGCAGAGGAACTGGCAGAGCAGGGGGTCGCGGACGCCTATGGGGAGTTGTCCACGGAGCTCAGTGAGCTCGGAATCACGCCGGCGGCGGTCAGCGAGAACGTTGGTGCCGAGGCTGGCACGTACTCCGTGCAATTCGGCGGAACCAACTACTCGATCTTCGGCCCGTCGATCCCCGCCTCGCATTCCTGGGGACTAGCGACGTTTGCCCTGTTCGACATAGTGAACCGGCAACTGGCAGGACACATGTTCGCGCTGTACGCCATCAACGGCGGCAACGACCTGTTCGGCATCTTCATGACCCCCGCCCAGGCCGAACGCGCGCGACGTGCCCTGCCGCGAAAGTCTGACTGGCCGTACATACCAACCGCTGAACCGGACTGGTTCGGCATGTACCACGACTGAAGCGCTCGACCGATTCGTTCGCGTGGCGACCGAAAGGTCCATGGCCATCTACGGTTTGACCCGATGGGCAGATCTCAGACGCCCGGACATGCCGCCGAGAGTGAAACGCGTTCATGGCCGATGTGTGGGCGCGTGAGCGCATCTATTGAGAGGATGCGTCCATGGTTGGACCTCGGGCGTCGATGCACGTTGAGGCCGTGACTGATAGCCGCTGGGCTGTGGCGTTGGATTTGCTCGAGTCCGGCGAGACTTGGATCGGACTTGCCGACCTCGTGTTGTCCTGCGACCCGGCCACGGATCAAGTCGGCCGCAGGCTTCACGTCGAGTTCCCTTGCCCGGTCGATCCGCTCCAGGCTGGCGGCCCACCATCGGCCCGGCTCGGTGGTATCGCCGATGCGGCGTTGAGGCGAGCGCGTGGACTCATCGGCACCGCCTGCGATGCCGACCCTCGCTTCCATGCCCTCGTGGCCGACTCGGACGTGCTCTACGAGTTCGTGTACGACTACGGGATGGGGACGGTCCTGGTCGCGACCGCCAGGCCGTCGGGGCCCTTGACTTGGAAGCAGTAGACCCGGGTCGAAACACCCTGTCATGCCGCGATCCGTTCGTGTGTTGCGGCATCATCGACAGCATGACACCGGGATTCTCCCTGCCCAACGACAAGGGCCAACTCGAACTGCCAGGCACCGGCGATGGCTACATCTCCGCCGTCATCTGTCGGCGGCGAGACGGCTCTGTCGGATGGCGGGCGCTGCCCCCAGGGGGTGACGGCGACGCCTGGGTCACTGTCTTCCTGGAGGGCGACGCGGTGGTCGCCAACTCATGGTCGGGCTGGCGTGTCCTCTACGACATGACTACCGGGACCGAGACCGCCCGCCACTTCACCAAGTGAACGCAAGTAGCCGCGATCCGTGCTTTCGACCGTCGCAGATCACCTGCCGGACGGGTGTCGCGCATCAGTCGACGGAGGACAAGTCGCCTTGATCTCGTAGCCTGACAAGTTTCTCTACGTCTTCAAGACGGCCCCGCAGGGGCCGAAAGGCGCGCCGCCACCGGAGGGCGGGCCGCCTGCCCTGCGCTCCCGCTTCGCTTCGCTCCGAGCGCGGCCCTTGGCTTGGCGCGCATGTGCCAACAGGGTGCCGGGTCGAAGACAGCAGATCTCGCCATCAACGATCGACACCCTGTCGATGCACCACTCGCCGAGACAGCCGGCTGCCCGCCGCCCACCGTTGCCGCATGCTCCCGTCTACCGGTGGACTCCCGCATCGCCCCGCTAGCAATCATGGAAGGGACGGTCCGGTCCGGCACGCGTCAAGGGCGCGCCTCCGGCGCGTCCCTTCGGGATCTTCGACCCTTGACCCGCACCGCACCGGACCTAAGGTCGGCAGCTATCGGGGCGATGCGGGAGGACTGCCCGCGTGCCTTGACACGTAACTGTCAACCCGTTCGGCGTTAATCAATTTCGACGTCCCAGGGGCCGCCGGCCACAAGGATCGCGGGTCCTAGATTCCAGTCTTTGTCGAGGAAGGTGAACCTCTGCAGAGCGTGCAACTGATAGTGACCGGGCGCTAGTCCTGAGTCACTGTCGCAGCCCACGAGGTTGACAGTCGACTCGTACTCGTGGGCTACGCCTGGGTCGATCGTGTAGCGCGAGCCGGCGGGGCGCGCCCCGACGGGGCCTGCGACAACGATGCCGTCTTTGGTGATCGCCATTCGCGCGCCGTACCGGGCAGTCAGGACCTGCACCGCAGAGCCGGACAGATTCTGCACCGACATGTCGATCTTTATGAACGGGGGATTGTCGGTCGCTCTCAGTGGCGCAGTTGGCAGCGATGCAGTAAGTCGCAGCGGCAGGCTGATGTCCGGTTGCGTTGCGATGCGGGAGCCGCAGGCTCCGAACCGGGCGAACGACATCTGGCCGGCGGCATCGAGCGGATCGCCGGAGCCGACGTACTCAGGACCGCTCATTGACGCACCCATGAAGCTCCCGCCGCTACCACTCCCACACCGCACATCACGCTCGCCGTCACGAGATCTGCCGGGTCCTCCGGCGCTGGAGAATCCGCCGAACCAGCCTAGCGCTACTCCGTTCGCAACGACGGGAAATGGTTGCACAAGTGGTTGCAGTTCGGCGCGGTTCACTCCAGTCCGGGCAGTCTCGTGACCGCCGCCGTGAGCGCGAAACGGACCACGCCGGACGCGGTCGGACGGTACGATGTCGAACTTAAACCTCGCGGCCTTCACAGGCATACGGGTTCAAATCCCGTCCCGGGCACCTGCGGGTCTGAGCTATGCAGATGCCGCGCGAGTCTTCTTGGCCAAGCTCGAAACGAGCCCGCCGCGGCTGCAACAGCGGTGGCATTTGTCGCGCGATCATGACCACAGCGCCTTGAGACCACCTGAGACGTCGGCTAATGCACGTACATGCCGATGAGCGGATTGTCCGAGATACTGGGCGGCGATCCGGCAGCGGCTAGTTGACCTCCGCCTCGACGAGGTGCCAGTTGCGGGGGCTCGCGGCCACGAGTGTCTCGCCGAGTGGTCTGCGGAAAAGCAGGTGTCGGTACGACTTCAGGCCGTCCCCGAACACCTCCGGCGACGCGAGGACGTCGGAAGTGGACATCAGGGCGCTCGCGACGATCGGCGCCTCGTTCTCACCAACGGGCAACCACTTCCAGCGGCCACAGGTTGCGCAGGACGACCCCGTCTGATCGCCGTACTCGCTGTGCCGGGCCCGCACAGCCAGCACCAGTTCCTCTTGCCTGTGCCATGAATCGACCGTCAGCGCGGGGAGGATCTGCTGCACCCCGGTGGGACCCTTGCGCGGCTTGTGCACCTCGCCCAGGTTCACGCTGAAGCGTTCCGAGATGTCTGCAGCCAGTTGTTCCGAAACGCAGACAACGTCGAAGAGCCAGTTCGGCATCCAGACGTCGGCTGTCGGGAACTTGCTGCCCTGCATGGAGAGCGGGCCTGATTGCTCCACCAGTGGGGTACCGCAGCCCCGACACCAGCCGTCGTTGCCGTACATCGGTCCCAGACCGTAGGAGTCCTCGGGCCACGGCCAGCCGGGCGTGAATCGCGGGGCGATGGCCACCCAGTCAACTGACGGCTCCTGCACCGCGCAAGTATCGCGGCGAACGACATGAACCGCCACTCTCATGCAAGACGAGCCCCTCGAGGGGCCCGAATGCGCGCCGCCACCGTAGGACCGGGGGAGCGGGGCAACCTTCGGCTCCTCGCCTGAGGGCTCGTCGCGATGCGGAGAGACTGCCTGCGCACCTTGACACGTAAGTGTCCGCGGTTGTGGAGGCAACCAGTCATCGCCGAGCGAATCCCGCCCGGGACGCGACGCCTCAGTTTCCGCGGACCGACAGCGGAAACCAGCGACTCGCGAGGAGGCGCATCGTGCCCTTGCCCTTCGGGGGGATGTAGGCGACCAGTTCATAGCGCTCCTGCCGAGTGATCGACGACGTGACCTCTGATGGCAACCCGAATCCCTGCTGCATGTCGCCCGCGGTCTCGGTATCCCACACCATGTTGGTGTCACCCTTGTTGCGATAGGAGTGCAACAGGTCGAGCCCGAACCAGACGAGCGCACCGCCGGATTTCGTCCGCACGGCAAATACCGGGGTCGGGGCGGCAACGGCCCGGCTGGTCCCGGCCCAGTCGTTGCTCGTGTAGGCACTCCGGTTATCGACGATTCTGCTACGCACTGTCTGGAGGATGTCATCCTGCGCGAACCGTTTTGCGTACGGGCTCTCGCTGCCCTGGGTCACGGCGCCGGCCAAGACGGCGGCGACCTTGCCCGGCGGGGTCGCCAAGTGGTTGTCGCCCGCGGCCACGACCGCCGGGAAATCCGCCACGTCCACTCCGGGCGCGAGCGCACCGGTCGCCTTACTCGAGAACGGCGCGTAGGTCGCGCGCCACGGCGCACCGCTACGGTCCTGGACGAAAAGCAGGAAGTCCCGTGTCGCGGGCTCCGAACCGCGGTCCGTCGCGGCCGTGAAAAACCACTTGGGATAGCCCGTGACCATCGGTGCCGCACCCAGCGCTCCGACGTACTTGACCGGCGGGTAGCGCAAGTCGTTCTTCCGGTACACGCGGTACTGCGCGCTGTGGATCTTCAGAGCCGATCCCGTCTCTATCTTCGCAGCCCGTGCCGGGTCCAGTTTTGTGTTCGCCTGGCCGATAGCCGACATGTACCGCTTCAGCACGTCCTCCGCTCCACGCGTGCTGATCGCGGGGGTCGGCTTCGGGCGAGGCGACGGGGACGGCTTCGATGAGACGGTGGCAGCGCGATCTTCGGCGCCCTCCTGATCGCCGCCGCAGCCTGCCGTCGCAAACATGAGAGCAACGACCAGGGCGGTCGCCGGGGTCCAGCGCATTCGTGTCTCTCGCTTTCGTCGGAGTTGAAGCCGACCGATGATCTCGTCTCCTGGGCAGACGCGCCAAATCCTGCTCTCAGTAGCCGATGAATCGCACGTCGCGTCCATTCGACGCCACGGTGAGGAAAGCCACAGCCGCTGCGATGGCCAGAACCAGCAGGTCGTTGGTCACCACCGCGAGCCCAGCAGGCCCCGCAGCAAGGACCGCTCCACCCAGGAACCAGCATCTTTCCGACGCACCGCAGACAGTATGGGGACCGGTCGAATTCAAACCTCGCGGCCTTCACAGGCATACGGGTTCAAATCCCGTCCCGGGCACGAGTTGATGTACCCATCCCCGGCTCACCGCCGTCCCTTCTCCTGCCGGCTCCCGCCGGCGTCTGCGGCTGCAGCCCGCGATGCGCGCTACCGCGCAAGCGACCGACCCGTGGTCCCGCATTCTCGTTCTGAGTGACAGATATGTGAACGTGTTTCCGCCACCGTTCCGCACCTGCAGGAGATCGATGTTCAGTAGTTCGCGAAGCGGCGCTCGCCTCGATGCCCCACTGGTCGGAACAGCGACGACATGATCGATGGATCGTGAAGTTTCTGCCGGTAGCCTGTCGGATCCGGGGCGAGGCGTTCGTAGCAGGGGTGAGAGGCGGCCGGAGGAAGGCCGCCGGGACAAGGAGTCATGAGATGGCGAAGTACCTGATCTCGTTCGAGAAGGGTGCGATGGACCACTTCACCGAGGAGGACTGGCCCGAGGTGGGCAAGGCCTCCAACGCGGTGGAGCAGGAGGCCAAGGACGCCGGCGTGTTCGTCTTCGCCGGCGGGCTGGACTACGTGGACGACGACGTGGAGGCCGCCGTGGTGGCCGTCGACGGGGTGGTCACTGACGGCCCGTACCCGGAGAGCAAGGAGCTCATCGGCGGCGTGATGATCGTCGACGTACCCACCCGGGAGGAGGCCCTGAAGTGGGCCGCCAAGAACGCGGCCGCCTGCCGCTGTGCGCAAGACGTCCGCAAGTTCATGTACGACCAAGAGATCGACTGAGATCGCGTCGAGGCAGCATCTGCTGTCCGTCCACGGCCCCGCCTTGTACGGCGAGGCCCTGACCCATGCCTCCAGGGCCAGCCAAGGCACGGCCGAGGTGCGTCCTTCCAGAGCGAGTGGGCGAGGCGATCACCCGGGCCTAGCGGCCCGGGTGGTGGTCGCCGTCACCCGCCAGTCCGGTGACTCGACATCGCCGAGGACGCCGCCACGGACGGCAGGACTCCGGAACAGTTCGAGGTCTGGCGCGGCTTCAAGAGCCTCGCGGCCTAGTAGCCCGGGAAGACCTTCCGGAGCTCGTCCAGCGTGACGTTGCCAGTCACGCTCACGCCGGCGGCGTGCTCGGCGCCGAGGCGTCCGCTCACCAGCCGCACCACGGCCTCTGCTGGACCGTCGAATGTGGCCGTGGGGTCATCGACCGCGTCGGTCACGATGACCGTGTCGGTGATCTGGATGCCGCCGCCCGGGATCGCCAGGCGGACCTCCCGCTCGACCTGATCGGCCTTGCCGGCAAAGCCCAGAAGGAAGGCCAGCGGCCCGCCGAAGAGCTCGACGAGTAGCTCGGCCGAGTCCGGATCCACGGTCGCCGACGGGTCGACGCCGACGCGCACGTCCCAGGCGTGGTTGGCGACCTCGTTGAGCCGCATGCCGAGCGCGACCACCAGCGGCACCGGCTGGGGCAGGATGCCCAGGTCGATCTGGCGATCGCGCTGCTCGGCGCTGAGCGCCTCGACGGTGTCGAGGTACGCCGCGTCGTGTTTGACGAACCCGGCCGCTTGGTCGGCTGGAGACGCGGCGTTCCATCTGGCCCAGATCGCCTGGTTGTCCTCGGTCTCGACCTGCTCGCCTGCGGCGGTGGCGATCGGCTTGCGGGAGATCTCGGCACCGCTGCCGAGGTGCGAGAGCGCCTGCGCGACGGTCCACTCCGCCGCCCCACTGCGGTCCCTCAACTCTTGCTCGGTCAAGGTCGGCACCAGTGCGGCGAGGGTGTCGTGGTTGGCACGCAGGGCCGCGACGGCGCGGTCGACAAGTGAAGTCATGCCACGCACAACCTCGTGGGCCATGGCTTTCTTCCGGCATGCGAGGATCCCGTCCAGCTTAAGCAGAACGGCTCCACGCCCGGACAAGCCGCAGTCAGGGGTGGGCGGTCATGCCGAGGTATGTGCACCTCGTGGTACGCGTGTGATCGCTCGACCAGGCCAGTGGGCGCGCGACTGCGGAGCCGCCCGGATGTCATCCAGCAGGACCGCGGAGTGAGGTAGCCGGTCCTGCTCGGGTCTGTGATCATGCGCTGGTGAGTATGACCACGACCATCCAGGTCGGCGCGCGAGGGTTTTGGGCCACTGCAGACGCGTTTGGCGCGTGGATGGGCTATCTCGTCGAAGAGATCGCCAACCGTACGCCGGCCCTGCACGACCCCGCACTGCGCGGGATAGCCCAGCAGTGGCGCGTCGCGGCGGTGGTCACCGACTTCGGTGCCGACGCGGGTGAGCTGTCCGACGAGCAGCGGTCCGCCCTGCGCGCGATAGCAGTTACAGCACGCGCCAAAGCCGAATCCTTCGGAGATCTGTCGACCGAACAGATGCGGCAGTGGATCATTCTTGATGGCGATCCGGTCGCCGGAGGCTGGGCCGCCAACGGAACCCTGGAGCTCGCACGGATCCTTGAGGTAGCCGATGGCTTTATCGCCTTGCTGGACAACCAGTTCCCGCCCGATCCGTCTGCCGGCGCGTGGCTCCTGGGCACGGGCGAAGGCTACAAGGTGGTCCGCTATCGACCCGAGGCGCTCGCGAAGCCTCGCTGGGCGCGGAACAAGACCTAACAGGTGCGTCCGCACATGCCGCAGTTGGTGAGCGTGTGTGTGGTTGACGCGACCGAGATCGCTCCGGGGCACTGGGGGATTGGAGATCTCACAGCCAGGGCCGGCCGTTTCCGCGCGGCCTGGGAGCGGCCAGTCGGCGTCCGGATCCATCGGCGGTGCCACTCGTTAGCCTTGATTCATGAGGGCAGCGGTTCACACCAGGTACGGCCCGCCCGATGTCGTTCGGATCGAGGAGGTGGACGATCCGGTCCCTCAGGCGAACGAGGTGCTTGTGAGGGTCCACGCGACGACGGTGAACCGAACCGACTGCGGCTATCGGGCGGCGAAGCCGTTCATCGCCAGGTTCTTCACGGGACTCAGAAGACCACGAGTGACGATCATGGGAACCGAGTTCGCCGGAGTGGTCGAGGCCGTCGGAGCTGGTGTCACCGCATTCGAGGTCGGTAAGCGCGTCTTCGGCTACAGCGAGGGTCGATTCGGCTGCCATGCCGAGCTCGTGACCGTTCCCGTGAACGGTTCGATCGCCAGCATCCCAGCGAACCTCACCTTCGTCGAGGTTGCCCCGGGCACCGAAGCTGCGCACTACGCCCTCGCGGCCATCAGGAAGACCAAGATCCGCCACGGCCAGGCCGTCCTGGTCAACGGCGCAACCGGAGCCATCGGCTCGGCGGCGGTTCAGATCATCAAAGGGCTTGGAGCCCAGGTGACCGCCGTCTGCGACACCGCCCACCTCGAATTGGTCAGGGGCCTTGGAGCCGACCGAGTCATCGACTACACGACGGAGGACTTCACCAAGGACAACCAGCAGTACGACGTGGTGCTCGACGCGGTCGGCAAGAGCACCTTCGGTCGCTGCCGGCGACTGTTGAAACGACACGGGTCGTATCTGTCCTCCGATCTCGGTCCGCTCTGCCAGAACCCGGTCCTCGCGCTCGTCACCCCGCTGCTTCCTGGCAAGAAAGTCAGGTTCCCGATTCCGAGGGACAGCCAAGCGATCGTGAGGCACCTGAAGGAACTGATCGAGTCGGGAACCTTCAGACCGGTCATCGACAGGCGCTACCACTTGGACCAGATCGTCGAGGCCTACCGGTACGTCGAGACGGGGCAAAAGATCGGCAACGTCGTGATCGAGGTCGAGCCGCCTCGATAGCACCCACAACGCGCACTTCGCTCACAACACTGGTCGGCGCATCGCGAACGCGCACTCAGCTGCAATCCGCACGCTCATGCTGATGAGCGGACAGTTCAGCCCGGCTGATCGGTTGCGACCCGGGCGGCCCTCAGGATGCTCGACAGGCTCTCCGGGTGGGCCATCTTCAGGTCTGCGAGATCGCTGGGCTGGAACCAGCGAAGATCGTCGTGCTCCTCGGGTGCGGCGTTGACAGGTTCCCCTTCCCAGCGCGTGACGAGGAACGCGTGCACGTCGAGGGTGGGGTCGCTGACCGTCATAGGAATGGGCAGGGGGTCGTGGATGTGGACACCGAGTTCTTCGAGGCATTCTCGAATGACGGCTTGGTGAGGCAACTCGCCCGCCTCGACATGCCCGCCGGCGGAGAAGCTCCAGCAGTCGGGATACCACCGACGCGACGGATGGCGATGCACAAGGAGCACAAGACCGTCGCGCACAAGTACAGCGACTGAGATCGGAATCTGGGCGACCATGGCGACACACTAGGCGCCAACGCACTCTCATGCCGCCGCGAGTGAAGGAGGTCGTGCCGACGAGCGAGTTGCTTGATGCCAGCCCATGCCAGAATCCATCAAATGCTGAACCTTATCGTCGTGACGCACGGCGGTTCAGCCAGTCCTGTGATCGCGCACTGGCTCCGGATCCCCTCGGATGCGCTTGCTTACGCCAGCTTCCGCGTCGAGACGGGCAGCATCACCCACCTCCGCGAGGACGACTACTTCCACAACCGCACCCTTGTCGAACTCAACGACACCACCCACCTTCGCCGGGCCTGACGCAACGAACGCACAGACATGCCGCTGCCAGGGACGCGCGGTCATGCCGATGAGCGTGCGTGCGTGACACCCTGTCGGGCGTGAGATCTGATGACCTCCGCGAGCCGTGGTTTCGACTCCAGCCCGAGCATGCTCGCGTTCGAGCGGGAGGCAGTACGGCGCGGGTTTCCGACGCTGAGCTGGAGTTCGGGCCAGACTTGGTCATGCACTATCGGGGTCGACCGTTCACGGGCATCGCCTTCGACGTCATGGAGAACGGCACCCGTAGCGAACTCTCTTATGTCGACGGTTTACAGCATGGACCGGCTCGGGACTGGGATGCCTCAGGACGGCTCCGAGCCGAGGACTCCTGGCGCGCCAACCTCCGCCACGGCGTGAGTCGCACCTACGACGAGAGCGGGGCTGTGATCTCAGAGCAGTGGTGGGACCACGACAGAAGGGTGAATGCTCCACCGTCTGACGCGTGAGCGCCGTCCCAGTCCCGCGCCGAACGAAACGACCGCTCATGCCGCAGACGGAAGGCGCGGTCATGCCGACGACTGTGCTCGCGCGTCGGCTGGCACATTCGACATGGCCGAGGCTGTCCGCCGGTGTTTGTCGGCGCACTGGGGCAGGATGACCGCGTGACGGTTCTGCTTCTCGGCGACAGCAACCTCGCTCGGCTTTATCACGGGCTCCCGGATCTCGTACCGCTAGCGTTTGGCGCCTCCGTCGAGTGCCGGGCCGTCGGCGGCGCCTGGTCCGGATCTCTTCGGGACCAGATCGGCGACCGGACGTTGTCGGAGTACGACGCGATCGTGCTATCAATCGGCAGCAGCGACAACCATCCCGCATTCGCCAGCTCCCCGGCGCTCTTCCGCGAGAACGTGTCGCGTGAGCTGGAACGCGGTGGCCGCTGGATCGCCCTCGTGCCACCGGGCCTGGCCCGTGCTCCGGAGCCCTTCGACACCGCCGAGGTCAACGCTCTGATCCGGGTCTACGCCGGGGTGCTGGCCGAGCTTGTCTTGGCGCGCGGAGGGATCGCACTGGACGTGCGTGGGGTGGCCGACAGGCTGGGCCCCGCAGCGTTCGATGCCGACGGCATGCACCTGACACGTGTGGCTTACCAGGAGATGGTGCCGGAGATCGCCGGCGCGATCGAAGCGAGCACCCAGTGAGACTCCTCCCAGTGGTGTGATCGAGATGCAGAGCGGCTTTCCCTGGACGCCTCTTGGGTGACCGACCACGAACCACCCTGCCAACACGGAGTCGCGGCCGGGGAACGTACGCATCTGCCGCGATGAGGTGCACTCTCGTGCCCGCGAGGGGTAGGTCTCCAGGCAAGATAGGCATATGGGCTACTCCGTCAGCCTCATCAAGGGCGAGGTCGTCATTCCCGCGTCGAGTGCGGACGCCGCACTGGCGGCGATTCGTGACCTCGACCGTCGTGACGCCCTGAAGACTGGATGGTCTCGCGACGAGCAACGCGTCAAGCGCCGCCACTGGGCCTTCACGCTGCCCGCCAGAATCGAGGCATCACAGACCCTGGGCGACATCCTGCGGGCGTTCCGCTTCGAGCCGATGTTGGAGCCGGACGGTGAGCTGTATGGCGTCGAGTTTGTCGGCGAGAACGTAGGAGATGACCTGCACCTGTGGACCGCGCTGGCGCCCTTTGTGGAGCCTGCGGAGAGATGATCTGGCTGGGTGAGGATGATGCCCTCTCGCGATGGTACTTCGATGGAGAGGCAGTCAAGGTCAGCGCCGGTCGTATGGTCTTCGACTGAGCCCAGCGATCACCAAACATAAGCACAAGTAGCCGCGATCCGCTTGGCGTCGCTGGTCAGCGGTGTTTGCGCGATGTCGGACTCCGCCCATCCCAGTCAGCATCTGGGTGTGCAAGGAGATGCCCGAGCGCGGCGAACGCATCGCCGAGGGATCCGTTCCGTGGAAGATCCCGCGCTCGCGTCCTCAACCTCCGCGACACACCTCTGCTCGCCGCGGTGGATCCAATTGGCGACACCATGTTCAACCGTTTCCAGCTGCAGCAGCAACTGCCCAAGGAGATCGCGTACCTCCGGCAGCACCTCACAAGCAACGACGAAATTGCCATGCTCGATGAACTAGACCGCCTCGTCGATCTGGCGACCGAACGGGTCCATCGCTACCTGTGGTTTGTCGGACTGATCCGCTCCGGCGGATCTGGACCCCGTCCGCTCAGCCGCGATCCGCACGGTCGTGCCGAGCTGAGTGTGTTTGCTGCACTCACTGTTCGGCTGCGACGATCACCTCCGCGACGCTCCAGTCGCTTGGGTTTGAGCGCGCCAAGAACTCGCCGAGCGGTCGCGCCTGAACAACTGATGCCCGAACGAGCTGAGTCAGTCGCCGACTCTCGGGGCCCCCCACATGGACAGGCAGAACGGATGCCCGGCCGGGTCGGCGTACACGAAGCAGTGGTCTGCGTTGGGCTGATGCTCGAATCGGGTAGCGCCGGCCGCCAGCACACGCGCTCCGGTCGCCTCCAGGTCGTCGACGAAGAACTCGAGGTGCATCTGCATCCCCACCTCGCTATCCGGCCAGGTGGGTGGCCGGTAGTCGTCGATCTGCTGGAACCCGATGTCACCGTTCGGCCCTTCTACGAGCGCCCAGTACTCGTCACCCTTCGCGACCCCGCCGGTGATCTCGGCGTAGAACCGCGCGAGCGCGATTGCGTCGGGCGCATTGACCGTCGTCAGGCTGAGCCTGATCAGGTCCGACATCAACGGATCTCCATCTGCTGGTATGTCGGCGTGAGCTCTTCCCAGCGTTCCTTCCAGCCGCGCGCTCCGGCATCGGAGCTCCAGCCCTCCGGATGGACCGGGCCGTCGACCTCCAGCGACCGACCGAGATCCTCGAGGTGGACCCGCCAACCAGAGGCGTGGAACGGGAGATGCATCATCGGCAGGCCGCGCTCCTCGACCACCAGCCGGGTCTTGGAGCCCTCCTCGGTCAGCCACGCCTCGATCTGCCCCTCGTCGTCCGTACCCGGCTCCGTCGTCAGCAGCAGGTGGTGGGGCGCATCGCACACCTCGACGCGCGCCGGACCGGTCCAGCTGCTCGTGAAGACGGCCTGGATCGTGCCGCCGACCCACATGTCGCCGTCGACCCGGGCGATCCAGCGGGCCAGCCGCTCGGGCGCCGTACACGCCTGCCAGAGGTCGCCGATGTCCGTGTCGTAAAGGTCCTCGACCCGGACTGCTCCGAGGGTCTCGTCGAGCGTTCGCATCGTCGCGATCGTGGTCATCGTCGTGCCTTCTTTCCTCGTGCGATCTCGGTATGAAGAGCGTCGAGCCGGTTCTCCCAGAGCCGGCGGTACTCTCCCAGCCACTCGTCGACCTCGACGAGCGCCTCCGGGCGGAGTGTGTAGATCCGGCGCTGCGCGTCCTGGCGTACGTCGACCAGCCCGGCTTCCCGCAGCACGCGGAGATGCCGGGACACGCCCGGGCGAGCGATCGGGAGAGCCTCGGCCAGCTCTCCTGCACTCGCCGGGTGGTCGCGGAGAATCTCGAGAACCGTGCGCCGGCTCTCGTCTGCCAGCGCGTGCAACACGGCGTCCATGGTGCTAATGTAACCATATGGGTACGTACCCGCAAGGTTACATTCGGCCCTGTGAAGAAGTGTTGTGTCCGGGAGGTTCAGAAATGACGGTGGCAGTCGACGCCGAGATCACCGCGTTGCTGCAGTGCCTCCAGAGGCAGCGAAACCACGTGCTGGGTGCCGTGGAAGGGCTGAGCGATGAGGCGCTGCGGCGCCCCGTGCTGCCCTCTGGGTGGAGCTGCCTGGGGATGGTGCAGCACCTCACGCTGTCGGTGGAGCGTTTGTACTTCCGTGCCGTTGTGGCTGGGGATCCGGTGGTCATCGACCAGGTCGGTAGCCAAGGCAGCGCATGGCAGGTGGATCCCGGGCTGCTGTCGGCCGCCGACGTCCTTGACCGCTATCGCCATGAGGCTTCCTTGGCGGATGCCGTCATCGCCGCCTCATCCCCAGATGCCGACCTGGTCTGGTGGCCCTTTCCCGAGGGTGAGTGGCGCCTGCACAATGTTCGGGATGTCCTGCTCCATGTGATCACTGAGACCGCCTGCCACGCCGGACACCTCGACGCGGTTCGCGAACTCATCGACGGGCAACAGTGGCTGGTGAACACCTGACCAGTAGCCCTGGCTCCGTGCTTCGATTCCCGTGCGGCCGAACCCTGGTTGCGCCAATCCGATCCCCCATGTCGGACCTGGCGACCACTGTGACGGCCAACCGGACATGGCGCGATCCGCGCGCTCATGCCGGTGAGTGTGTGTCGAGCGAGACCCCGGATCAAGCAGGCTCGACGGTGAGCAGGTGAGGCTCTGGAAGCTCGTCCGGGCTGGTCTCACTCGCGCCGACCCAGTCGATGCCGCCGAGGATCTCCCCGAGGTCAGCGTCCTTAATGGTGGAGAGGAACAGGCCGTCGTAGGAGTCTGGGAGCCCAGCATTCACGCGAATGGTCATTCCCAGGCCACGGGCACGCTGGAAGTCGACGGACGGACAGCCGCAACTGCACTTACCAACGACGAGTACCTCGTTCGCCTGGCGGCGGAGGTTGTCGACACACGGGAAGTCAACTGACAGCAGCGCCGCTAGTACTTCCCGTTCACGGGTAGTCAGCGTCCTAGGGTCCATGTCGGTCATCGTGGCACCTGAGGCCGACGTGTGCGATCGCGTTTTGCCGCTGACAGGACGGCATGGCATGCCGCTCGTCGGCCAGGTCCAAGGAGCGCACCCGCGCGCCTGCTACGCCTGCTCGAATGTCACGTCGGCGGTTAGGTCATCGAACGTCGGCCCGCCGGGGCCAGCGCTCGCCTGAAGAGTGACCGCCGTGTCGCTCCTTTGTTCGACGAGGAGACCGGCGTTCGATACCCATGCCATCGTCGAGCCCCAGCGCTCGTGCTTCCAGATGTTCCAGATCCGAACAGAGAGCGCTTCACGGCCGCGGAGCGGGTTCACATCGATCTCCACGCAGTCGGGTGCTGTGGCCGTCCAGAGTGCAAACTTCTTGGACTTCTCGCCGTTGACCGTGAGACAACCACCGTCCGCGCTAATGCCGACGCCCTGCTGGAGATCGCCAGTAGCCCGCATTCGTACCTTCAAGACGCCGGCAGGCAACGGCGCCATCACGTGGGACATGGGTACGAGCCGGCCATCCAACTCGATCGGCTCACCACGCGACTCCACAAACCGGCTGCCCAGATCGCTCACGCAGGAAGCATCCCACGATGTCGATGCTCTCGCCGGGAGCGGATCAGAGGGCGAAGAACGACGACAGTTCTCGGGCGAAGGCTGACATCTCGGCACCCGCCTCGACGTCTACGACCACTGCGGCGCTCCACTTGTCGTAGATGCTGGACGTGATCCACCAGCGGAGGTCGACGTGCCCACGTGACGACCAAGTGGCTTCAACCCCGAGGTCGTGATCCTGGTTCTCCCACCTGCGTGTGCCGTTCCAGCCTCGAAAGTCCTCGCCCAGTTGCTCAAGGAACGCGGGCAGGCCGCTGCCGGCGGTGTCGAGACTCAGTACCAATGCCTGTGCTGTCAGCCCGTTGCCCGAAAGGCGAACCGTGTACTCGACGATGTCGTCCGAGGCCAGGTGCGGGTCCGAGGCATCGCGGTAGCGACAGTGCGGGGATGCGAACTCGATCTGCGCCTCGCGATCCCCGCTACCCCACCGAAGAGCCACGGCAGTGCCGTCCTCAGACACATGCAGCATGGCGCGATGATCGCACGAGCCGGTGGCGCGAAACGCACTCCCAGCCGCGATCCGTGCTTTCGACTGTCGCAGATCACCTGGCGGACGAGCGTCGCGTTCGGGTGGGCCCGGACCTACGAAAGCGCCCGTGCCGATGATGGGCGGTGCACTGGGCTGAGAGCTCTAGTCGGGCTCAGCCATGGAAGTTCGGCGAGCAGTTCCGCGGTGCAGAGCCAGGTGCCCGCCGAGGAAGCCCGCACCCGCCATGACCAGGTTCCCGGCTACGGCAAGCCCTGTGCCGAGCCGGTGCCCGCCGCGCAGACGCGCGACGAGCGAGCCGGCAAACAAGAACGTTGCAGCGTCCATGCCGAGCGCGTGGACCGCACCGATCCTGCGTTCAGCGCCCGACAATTCCGCCCAGTCGCCGGCGCCTGCGAGAGCCGTCGGCACGGACGCCAGCAGTCCGAACCCGGCGAGGAGTGTCGCCCCGCGACGCGACTCGGACCCGCCGGCGAGGTCGAGAAGGGACGTGCCGAGCCAGCACCCGGTGGTCACGTCGGTAAGCGACGGATGCAACGAATGACCGAGCACGTCGGTGTGCAGCGGGCTGCGTCGTGCCCAGTCGATCAGCGGCCCGTAAGCCAGCTCCTGAGCGCGGGCCATCCGCTCGGAGAGTGGGCTGTCGCCGACCGCGCGGACTGCGCGTTGCGGCAAGGATCTCGATGCCACGCTCTCAAGATACGCTCACGGCCATCGCCGCTGGAAGCAGACTGTGAAGAGACCCGTGCTGCGATGGCCGAGAACCCCTGACTGAAACGCATTGTCATGCCGCCGAGTGCATGGCGGCGCCCGCTCGGATCTGCCGCACAGGGCAGATCTGGGCGATCCGATTGTGGGTCTGTTCCGAATTGCTCGCGCAACGGGTGCTCGGCTATCCGCGGTGTTGCGGTCGGGTGGGCGCTGACAGCTCAGTAGGAGGACGCCATGGTCACGAAGTACGCAGTGTTGGGGGGTGGCGGCCGCTGTCAGGGCATCCGGAGCGGGCTGCTCCGGTACGTTGCGTCCATGACAGATTGCGGCGTGGTCACGGCGGCTACTGACGCCGGAATGCTCTCGTTGTGGTGCCCGGCGTACTACCGCGATGTCGATCGGTACGACGTCTGGGAGACGCGGGTCAATGAGCGCCTTGGTGATGCGATCAGCACCGGCGAACTGCTGCCTGTCAACGTCGGGTCGGACGGTGCCTTCGGCGTCCGCGTCGCGATCGATCCACCTGACCTGACTGAGCGCGAGCGTGCCTACTGGGTCGTGACAAGTGAGCCCTACCTGCTCGCGGTAGCGGGCCAGGAAGTGTGCTTGAGCTGATCGAGGCAGTCGGGGACACAGATCGAGCGCCGTTTCGGACCACGATCCCAGACGGTCGCTACTCCGTGCGGGCAACCATCATCGCTTGGGACGAAGAACCGGGAGGCGTCGGTCCCGACGGGCGTCCGACAGAAGATGCCCTACCGGACCTCGTGGTGCAGATCGCTCCGGAGACGGGAACGGAGGCGTACCGCGCTGCTGAAGCCACGTTCGATCCGCCTGAGTGACCTGACCAGCCGCTGTCCGTGCGCGGTCAGCCTGTTGCAGCCCGATCGAAGGCAACCACCGCCGCCCGGTGGCCACTGGGACGGATTCGACGATCTCTACGGCAAGCTGGCCGATTCAGTCGTGGATCTCGTCCATCACCTGTTCATCGGGCGATCGCGAGAGTTCGACAGGCAACTGCCCGACACACACTGACCTGTGGCTGGTAGAACTCTCCAGGTGTCTCGGATGGAGGGTGACAGACCATGGCTGTAGACGGCGAGGACGTCGCGGGGAGTTCACGTACGGCCCCAGTTCGACCAATGTTGCGTGCACCAACCACGGCATGGTGCCTCGCCCTACTGCCGGTGACGTGGGTCGCGTATGACGTAATTGCGTTCGAACTGTTCGGCGCAAGCGACGCCGCGATGGGGGCACTCCTCTTCGCAATGCTCACGAACTGGGTAGTGGTCGGCGCGGACTCTGTGGCGCTAAGCCTCGATTCACCGATGATCTGGGTGGGGTGAGCGTGGCGTAACGGACGGATGCCCTTGCGGGCTGGGAGATTGGGACTTGTCTAGGGTTCCAGATCACCGAGCGCGAAGGGCATCCGTCAGATGCAACTGTCTCACAGGCCACGGTCGGTGTCGGCGAGGTTCGATGATCCGAATCTGGTGTCGTCGGGTGGGCTGGTGCCGGCGATGGCGCTGGCGGAGTCGGTGGGTCTGCGTGAGCTGGGTGATCAGCGGTTGAGTGTGCCGACGGACAAGGGCGCGAACGCGGGTCTGAAGGTCTGCTCGCTGGTCGCGGGGATGGTGGCCGGTGCGGACTCGATCGACGACATGGCGTTGCTTCGGCATGGCGGGATGCGGAGGGTGTTCGGGAGTGTTTATGCGCCGTCGACGCTGGGGTCGTTCCTGCGGACGTTCACCTTCGGCCATGTCCGCCAGCTCGACGCGGTCGCTTCCCGGTTCCTGGCCGCGCTGGCCGATCGGGCGCCGCTGGTCGGTCAGCCCGCACGCGGAACAGAGGGGGAGCATGTGTTGGTCGATGTCGATGACACGATCATCGAGGTGCACGGATACGCCAAGCAGGGTGCGGGGTTCGGCTACTCCGGTGTCCGTGGGCTGAACGCGCTGCTGGCCACCGTCACCACCAGCGGCGCCCAGGGATCCGGCACTGCGCCGGTGATCGTGGCGCAGCGGCTGCGGAAGGGATCGGTCGGCTCGCCGCGCGGCGCCAAGCGCCTGATCACCGACGCGCTGAAGACCGTGCGCGGACTGCATGGACTGTCGTCCGGCAAGCCGCTGGTGCGGGCCGACTCGGCGTTCTACGGCTGCGGCCTGGTGCTGGCCGCGGTCCGTGCCGGTGCCGAGGTCTCGGTCACCGTCCGCCTCGACAAACGGGTCAAGGCCGCGATCGCCGCCATCGCAGACGACGCGGATGCATGGACTCCGATCGAATACACCGACGCGATCTTCGACGAGCAGACCGGTCAATGGGTCTCCCGCGCGGAGGTCGCCGAAATCCCGTTCACCGCGTTCGCGTCCCGCCGCAAAGCCGACCGGGTGCCAGGCCGGCTGGTGGTCCGCCGGATCCCCGACCTCAACACCAAGAAGAAGGCGGCCGGACAGGACACCTTGTTCGACATCTGGCGGTTCCACGCCTTCTTCACCACAACCGGCACCGACGCGATGGACACCGTGACCGCCGACAAGACCCACCGCGGTCACGCGATCATCGAACAAGTCAACGCCGACCTGAAGAACTCAGCGCTCGCTCACCTGCCGTCCGGGGTGTTCACCGCGAACGCCGCCTGGCTGGTGCTCGCGGTGATGGCGTTCAACCTCACCCGTGCCGCCGCGACCCTGGCCGGCGGTGAACTGGCCAGAGCAACCACCGCCACGATCAGACGCAAACTCGTCAACGTCGCCGCCCGGATCGCATCATCAGCCCGCCGCATCACCCTCCACCTGCCGCTCGGCTGGCCCTGGCAGCCCCACTGGACCACGCTGTTCGATCGAGTCTGCGGGCCACCAGCCACCGCCAACTCCTGACCACCACGCCGACCACGGCACCAACCGCACGCCCCAGTGGAACACCCCCGCAGCGAGGCGGGACACCCCACCACGCCCACACAGCCCAGCATCAAGCCGATCCGGAATCAGCGCCCCACGCCAAGTCGATCGGTGGATCGAGGCTAAGGCGAGTCGGCGTACGGGTCTCAGCGTGGTGGGGCATCTTGCTTCTCCCCGTCTATGTGATCCTGCGTACGAGGCGGGCGGGCAGGTCGCCAATAGTCCCTGCTGCGTTCTTTGCCCTCGCGGTGGCATACCTGTTCTCCGGCGATCTCATCCTGGATGGACTCGACCTGCCCTGACCTCAAGCGCGGCCACATAGCCCAAGCGGCGCCGGGTGCCACGAGGGGGTGTGCTCGGCGGCCCGGGGGTCCCGCTGGCAGTTCGGCCGTCACTGGCAATCGCGAGCGCGCATCTGCTCGGCGAACCACAGCATCGCGTACTCGTGCACGTCTTCGTCAACAACCCTTGGCGTTGTACGTGATGCGCGAGTCGGCCAATCCGTGTAACTCGACCGACCCGGATTGGAACCTCGCATCGAGGGGGCCATCTGGGAGCTGGAACGGAGTGGCGTAGAGCGTGCCGCATTGATCGTGCAGATCGACAGATACCCAGATGCGGTCGACAGGATGGACCTGCAGCACGCGAGGCGCCTGCAGGCGTGTGATGCAGATCCTTCCGTCCGTGCTGCACGCTGTGGAGGTGTCGTGCGTGACGATTCGAGAAACGATCGAGGCCGCGGCCATGACTACCAGCATGACCAGCGCTCCGGCGGCCATCCATGCAACGCGCGCTGTGGTCGCGACACCATCGGTCACAGTTTCGTCCATGCCGCTGATTTTGCCCCGGCGAAGTGCCACCGGCTGGTGACACCGCACGCCGTACGCCGTGACTATCGCACATCGTCTGGCGGACCTGGTCGCGGATCAGTCGGCATGGGTGCAGAGTGGTGACTACGCGCCGGCTGAGAACAGGACCACCGCGAGGAGAGCCCGATGGGTATCGAGCTGAACCACACGATCGTGCACGTGAAGGACCGATGGTCCGCTGCTCGTGATGTCGGCGAGGTACTCGGTCTGCCGGAGGCAGGAGCGTACGGGCCGTTCGCCGAGCTGAAGCTGGACAACGGGGCGAGCCTGGACTTCATGGACACCGAGGGCGAGATCCACGGCCAGCACTACGCCTTCCTTGTGAGTGAGGAGGAGTTCGACCTGATCCTCGGTCGCTTGCGGGACGACGGCCGCCAGTGGTGGGCGGACCCCTTCAAGCGTCAACCGCAAGAGATCAACGACGGGGACGGTGGCCGCGGCCTCTACTGGGAGGGTCCTGACGGGCACTGGCTCGAGATCATCACCCGTCCGTACGGCAGCGGCGGCTGATCTCCGAGCCGCCGCATGCGCGCCAGGACTCGGTCTACCGGATCTGCCGCCGACAATGCGCTCAACTGCCGATGACACGAAGCTTCGGACCTGCGTGACCTCGACGCCGATCGGCTCGCACGCCCGGTGACCGGAGTATCTTGCGCTGGTGACAACAGCCGGTGTCTGGGAGTTCTACGAGGCCCTTGTCGAGGGCTCTCGGCAAGATCTGACTCCGGTTCAGCGTGGCGTGGCCGCGATTTGTGACCTCCGTCAGGAGGTCAACTCCGGTGGTTTCGATTCCTACTTCTCCCACTGGGGCGGGAAACACTGCAGACGAAGCACTCGCCGCCTTGCCGACCTCGCTCGGTGAAGCCTGGGCCGCTCTCTTACGCCAAGCCATGCATCTGCTTGGACCCAACTACCCGAATGAGCAGAGCCAGCGGGAGACGCTGATCGAGGAGCTCGATCTCTACGACGCCTTCGACGCCCTAGATGAACGCTTCTATGCCCTGGAGGTTTCCACCGACGCCGATGCTCGTCTGACCGCCCTGTTGAGCTAGCCAATCTGACAACCCACGCGCCCGGACATGCCGCTAGTACAGCCGTCGATCGTTATGGATCGACACGTGCCACTAGGAGGTCTGGCGGCGCCGTACCTGGGCGTCCAGTAGCTCGCGCAGACGGGTCTCGTCAGCCGCGCTGGCCAGTCCACGCTTGGGCAGGATCAGGAAGGGCCCGTCGGATGGACGCCCGATCCCCAGCCTGAGGATGAATGCACGGCTGCTCTCCTCGACGTCGCGGATCCGGGACCATCCCCACCAGCACTCGAATTCCTGCTGCCGGCGGGACAGGCCCCGCTTGTCGGCCACATACTCGACTGGATCCTGCACGAGCGGGTCGTTGTTCCACCGCAGTTGCCGGGCTCGCCCTGACAGCAGGCCAAGCAACAGGAGCAGTACGCCGCCCACGACGGCGAGGACGGTCAGCTTCAGAATCAGGCCCACGGCGAGCAGGATCGTGGCAACAGCCATCGGCTTGACCATCTGCCGCCGATAGGCCGGCCGGCGCGCTAGCTCCCGCAGGTCCTCCTTCTCCGGCGTCCACCGCAACATGATCGCGTCTGCGTGCGTCTCGATCGCCATAGCCGCAGAGCGTACCGTCGTCGGACACGAACCCGTGAGGCGTCGAGGTCGGTCCGGTCCCGGCCGCCTGGCGTCGGCGACGGCAAGCTCAGTTCACGCTGCGATCATCTGTGGCAAGCGGCCCGCGAACCCCGGGCGTAACGATCTACGGCTGTAGTACCTCGCCGGGTGGCCAGTATCTTCAGGTTAACTTGGAGTGTTCTGGTGAGACGATTGATGGGGGTGCCTGAGCGAGCAAAGTTGGTATCTCCTTGACGGCGAGCTCGACCACCTCAGTGCAATTTGCCTGTGCGCATTCACAATCGAAGACGCAGTTCTGCTTGTTGAGTCCCAATCGGAGTCTTTCGGTTGCCTGTTTGGCTAGTTGGTGGTTGCTGATACGAATCAGAGACTGCCGGGCCTTGGTGGTGCGGGCTGCGGGGGAGGATTCCAGGGTTGTGCCGAAGCTCTGCTCGACCGCGGTGAGGGTTTGCTCGACAGTCTGACCGTCGACCACGACGACGGTTGCGTTGGTTCCCTCGAGTTGGCTCTGCACGAGGTTCCATCCCCAGACATAGTCTTTGTGCACGCCGCCTGGATGTCTGTGTTCCAGTCTTGCGAGTTGTTCGTCTCTGGAGGGCATGAGCCACACTGCGTTCGCGGCGACCCCGGCGATCTTGGGCGTGACGAATGCGCCTTCGACAACAACCGATGTATCCACAGGCAGTGCGTGGATGTCTTCCAGGATCATCGGCCCGCGGTCGAAGTCTCCTGGGCCGGTGCCCAGGACGTGACGTCCGGCTGCGGCTGCGCGCTGCTCATGAGTGAATGTATGGGCATCTACGCTGTACCAGAGAAATCCATGTTTTCGCGCGAGTAGGCGGCTCACTGTCGTCTTGCCTGCCGCCGCCGGACCGCCTATCCAGAATATCCCCGCTTCTTTACTCATATGAGGAAAGTCTAACCGCTGCGCTACCCGGGATACTGCTGATATGCGACCACCCCTCGTCCTCACCGGCGGGCCGGCTGTCGGGAAGAGTTCGACAGCGCGACTCCTGGCTCAATCGCGTCCGCGAGCGGCCGTCATTGACGTCGACGACGTACGCCACATGGTCGTCAGTGGCCACGCAGCCCCGTGGGACGGGGAGGACGGACGACGCCAGCAGCGCCTGGGTGTGGAGAACGCCTGCAGCCTGGCTCGCAACTTCGTGGCGCAGGACATCGAGACGGTGATGTCGGATGTGATCACTCCAGACACGATGCCGCTGTATCGGCAGTGGCTCCCGAACGCCGTCGTCATCCGCCTCCAGGTAACGATGGATGAAGCCCAGCGACGAGCGATGAGCCGCACGCAGTACCTCACAGGCGAGGAGTTCGAGACCCTTCACCTGGAAGACGCGCGGCACCCTCCGCCCGCGGATCATCACCTTGATGTCACCGACCACGACATCAACCAGCAGGTTGCGGCGATCGCGGCGCTCTGGAAACAAGCGCAACGCCGCTAGGGGAGCAGACCGAAGTGGCGCAGGGTGCGCTCAGCGACCTCGTGCGGCCCGAGCGTGCTCGTGTCGATGACCAACTCGTCCAGATCCGCGGCCTCGAGGCGGGCGGCGATCTCATCGCAGCGCTCCAGGTGCCAGTCCAGCGCCGTTTGCTGGCTCGCGCTGTAGCGGCCCCGCAGTCGTTTCCGGATGGTGCCGGCATCGGCGGTGAGACGAACCATGCGAATCCGGCGGTCGACCGCGGCTGCGTAGCGCTCTCGATCAGCTACGGTCGAGATCACCCCACACATGACCAACTGGCGCGGGCCGACTGACTGATAACACTTCCAGACTGCGGCGATGTTGTGAGCCTCAACCAGAGCATTGTCCGGATCGGCGGGCGGCCAGGAGCGGTGGAACCAGTCAACGTCCATCAGGCTGAAGGGCCTACCTACTTTCGCGAGCAGATCCCCGACATGGTCAAGGGTTGATGATTTGCCGGCTCCAAATCCACCGTTCAGGAAGATTGCGTAGTCGTTGTCGTTGATCTTGGCTCCTACTTGCAGGCGGCGGCCAACGAACCGGTTGATGACTGCTACTCGGACTCGCCTTCGAGGGCCAGGCGGTAGCCGCTGGGGGTTTGGAGGAGGAGACGGCGGTATTTCCAGGTGGGGGTGGGTTCGTTGACTTCGAGTTCGTACTGGAGGCCGGCTGCTGTGCAGCGGTCGGCGGCGGCGTCGATGTCGGAGACCCCGATCTGCCAGGAGAGGACGCTGGGTGGGTCGTTGTCGCTGCTCGCCTGCTGGATGCCGAAGTGGATGGTGTCGGTGCCGAAGGCGATGAAGTCCGGGTACTCCTCGCCCTCGTAGATGACCGGCAGGCCGAGCTTCTCGTAGAACTCCCGTTCGGCGGCGAGATCGGACACGTTCAGTACGGGCGCCAGTCGGGTGAACAGCGGGTCGGCGGACATGGGCTCAGTCTCCACTGAGCAGGCGGTAGACGGACACGTGGCTGGGCGAGTCGGCCGTGAAGGCGGAGCCGGACCAGTCGGCGTGGCGGGATTCGAGGGTGAAGCCGGCGAGTTGGGCCATCAGGTCGAGTTCGGCCGGCCAGATGTAGCGGTGTGGGGTCCGGAAGAGCTCGGCCTGGGTGCTGCCTTCGGCGAAGTGGAAGTGGTGGGATACGACGTGCTGCTTCAGTACGTCGTACGTGTCGAGGAGGATGTAGCGGGACTCGGCCACGCCGACGGTGGCGGGCGTGCCGGGTGGGAGGCGGCGGAGTTCGGGGACCCACAGTTCGATCACGAAGTGACCACCAGGGGTGAGGTGGCGGGCGGCGTTGCGGAAGCAGGCGACCTGCTCCTCCTGCGTCAGCAGATTCGCGATCGTGTTGAAGACGAGGTAGACGAGCGTGAACTCACCCGGCACCCGTACGGCGGACATGTCGCCGGCGACGACCGGGATGGTGTCCTCATCGGCCTTGGTCCGCAGCTGCGCGATCATCGCCGTGGACAACTCGATCCCACTCACCGGTACGCCGCGCTCCGCCAGCGGGATGGCGACCCGGCCGGTGCCGATCGCCAACTCCAGCGCCCGCCCATCACCCGCGAGCTCGGCCAGCCGATCCACCGTCGGCCCCAGCACCGAATCGGCGAACATCCCCGTCCCCGGGGTGTCGTACCGCTGCGCTACATCCGCATTCCACAGCTGGTTCTGATGCGAGGCCTTCGACCACCGCATCACGTCCTCATCGCCGGCCTCCCCGACCTTCGTGAAGCCGAGCCGGTCGTACAGGCGCCGAGCGTCCGGGTTGTTCCGCTCGACATGCAGCTCCAGCGGTACGCCGCGAGCCCCCGCCTCGGACTGCAGTTCCGCGATGATCGACGTACCGATGCCGCGGTTCTGCACCGACGGATGGAGCTGGATCCCGTTCAACTCAACGGCTTCCGGCGTCCGGCTCACCCGCAGCCGGCCCGCGGAACGCCCATCGACCTCGACCACGCACAAAGCCGACGGTCCGTCGGCCTGCTCGACGGACCACCCGGCGAATCCTGCCCGCCACGCAGCCTCGTCGAAATCCGCAGGCAACCGCCCCTGCGCCCGAGTCGCCTCGAGCACCACGTCGGTCAGGAACTCAAAATCTGCCGGTGTGGCCGGCCGGATCCGATACGCCATGGCAAACCAACCTAGGTCCGGCGCCTCCGATCGGCCACCGGATTTCATCCGACTCTGATAGACGTCTGTGAGAAGTGTTGATCGGGCGGGTACGACGAGCATCAATAGAGGTGTGGAGAGTTACCGCAATCCCGTGCTGGCGGCCTCGCTGCTCGCGCCACCGGCTGTCTGCGCACTTCTGACGCCGTTCCGCGACAGCTTCGACAACGCCAACGCCGCACTGTTGCTGGCTGTGGTGATCGTGGCGGTCGCCGCCTTCGGAATCCGGCTGGCCGGCGTACTCGCGGCGGTGTCGAGCGCGGTGTGGTTCGACTTCTTCCTGACCGTGCCTTATAACACGTTCACCATCGACAGCCGCGATGACATCGAGACCACGATCCTGCTGGTCCTGATCGGTATCGTCGTCAGCGAGATCGCGATCTGGGGCCGTCGGCAACAGGCCCGGGCGTCGCGGCACCGCGGGTACCTCGACGGTGTGATCACGACGTCCCAGGCCGTTGCGAGTGGTGGGTCCGCCGACGACTTGATCGACCACGTGCGGGCGGAGCTGACCGCGGTACTGGGGATCGACGGAGCGAAGTTCGTTGCCGGGGACAAGCAAACGTCGGCGCCGCAGCTGAACGCCGACGGGACCGTGACGCGCGGCGGGCATGTGCTCAAGGTGGAGCGTGACGGCCTGCCGACCAACTCTGAGATCGAGCTCTCCGTCCACCACGCCGGCGCGACCCGCGGCCGCTTCCTGCTCACCGCCGCCGCCCGGATCGCCCGCCCCGATCTCGAGCAGCGCCTCGTCGCAGTGGCCCTGGCCGAACAGGTCGGCGCCGCCCTCTCCACCCAGGAACCCCTCCACCCGCACCTCTGATCGGCCTGCGGGAGCACGACGTCCCGGGTGGCCACCGGCAAAGCGTCGTACCTGCCCATACAGGTACGACGCCGAGCCGCGTCTGGCCGATTCGCCCGACTTCCGCCATGATCCGGACGTGAATGATCAGGAGATCACCGTCCGGGTGGGGGAGCTGGCGACAGCAGTCGGACACCCGATGCCATCGATCAACTGGACGAGCAAGCGGGGGACGTACGTCGCCCTCACCCAGCGAGGGGTCGGCGGTCCGGTGCTGAGCCTCAGACCTGAGGTTGCAGGCGGCGTTTCCGCGGGTTGCATCGGGGAGCGATTGAGTTGTGCAACCGTTTGCCCAGCGGGGATTTCGGTTGGGGAACAGACGAGTGATTCTCAGATGTTGTTAAGGGTGGGACCGTAGTATCTCGCTACGGCCCCGGATGTGGGTCACCAGGAGGATTGACAGACATGCAGAGCAGTAACCCGGTCCTGAACCGGTCGAGTGCGTTCGCGCCTGGCCAAGGCCAGGCCTATCCCGGGGCAGCTCCGTACGGTCAGCCGGGTCCCTACCAGCAGCCGGGCCAGTACGGCGGTCCCGGTATGCCGCCCCAGCAGTACCAAGGCGCGCCGGCCGACAGCCGCCCCATGACGATGGACGACGTGATCGTCCGGACCGCCGCCACCTTGGGTGTCGTCTCGGTCGTCGCCGCGATTTCCTGGAACGTCATCCCGGTCAGCGTGGTCACCCCGGCGTTCCTGGCCGGTGCCCTGGTCGCGTTCGCGCTGGCCATGGTGCTGTCCTTCTCGCGCCGGGTCAACCCGGTGCTGGTGATGCTGTACGCCGCGGCCGAGGGTGTGTTCCTCGGGATCGGCAGCAAGTTCATCGCGAACTGGGTCGGCGACTCCGGCATCATCGTGCAGGCGGTGCTGGCCACGCTCGTGACGGCCGCGCTGACGTTGGCGACGTACAAGTACTTCCAGATCAAGGTCACGCCGCGATTCACCAAGATGGTGATCCTGGCGACGATGGGCTTCGCCGGCGTACTGGTCATCAACCTGATCGCGAGCCTGTTCGGCTTCAACTCCGGGATCGGCGGCTTCGGCGTGATGGGCCTGGTGTTCGCCGCGCTCGGTGCCGGGCTGGCGGTCTTCAACCTGATCCTCGACTTCGACATGATCGAGCAGGGTGTCCGTCACGGCGCCCCGCAGAGCGAGGCCTGGCGGGCCGCGTTCGGCCTGACCGTCACCCTGGTCTGGCTGTACTGGAACCTGCTCCGCATCCTCGCGATCCTGCGCGGCGGTGACTGACCCCACGCTCACCACGACATCCGAAGGGCCGGCCCAGGTGGACCGGCCCTTCGGCCTTTCTCGAGCAGTTCGGGAATCCGGACAGGAAGCGTCCGGATGTGGTTCTAGCCTTGGGCCATGACCGAGGAGCAAGTGACCGCCGCCGAGTTCGAGCAGGCCGACTGGCGGGTGGTTGATGGTGGGGCGAGTGCTTGGTACGACGCGCCATCGCTGAGCGTGGGTGCGGCGCTGCTCGCCCGGATCGCGGCCCTGGCGGGCGGTGGCGGTCTCCCGGAGGTGGATCTGCGCGCCAGTGGTGTGCGGGTGCGGATCGGCAGGCCGTCGGCGGATCTGACCGGGGCCGACGTGGAGTTGGCCGGTGGGGTTTCAGCGGCGGCTCGCGAGCTCGGCCTGGTGGCGGATCCGGCGGCGTTGCAGATCATGCGCCTGGTGATCGATGCCGCAGACACACCGTCGGTGAAGGCCTTCTGGCAGACCACGCTGGCTTATGAGCCGGTCGGTGCCGACGGTCTCCGGGATCCGCTGCGGCGTGATCCGGCCGTGTCGTTCCGCGGCCTGGATGAGCCGCGGCCGCTGCGCAACCGGATCCACGTCGACGTCGGCCGGGACCCCGCGGCGGTGGATGCGGTCAAGGCAGCTCTTGGTCAGGAGGCGTTCGGCGCCTACGAGCTCACGCTCGCCGACGAAGAGGGCAACGAGGCCGACCTGGTCCCCGGTGGTGAGCTCTCGAACGAGACCACTGACTGGCTGGCGAACTTCGGCGGGATGACGTTCTACCCGACCACGTCGGCCGAGCAGGCGGTGCGTCTGGCGACGGCGGTCGCTCAGTTGGCGGACGACGGTGGTGTGCCGGTCCTGGTCGACGTACGCCCGGACGGCGTCACGATCGACAGCGGGAAGGATCAGTGGGAGGACGACGAGGGTGCACCTCGGCCCGCGTTCGTGGATCTGGCCGCTGGGATCCAGAAGGCGGCCGGCCAGTTAGGACTCTCCGCCGATCCCACACGCTTGCGTTTCGTCCAGCTCGGTTTCGACGCGGTCGACGTACCAGCAGTCCGCGCGTTCTGGACAGCCCTGCTCGGCTACCAGCACGATCCCCGGCCGTTCCTGACCGACATCTACGACCCGCGGCGACTCAACCCGGTCCTCTTCTTCCAGCAACTGGACCCAGCCGACAAGCCCCGCCACCACCAGCGCAACCGCCTCCACCTCGAGCTGGCCGTCCCCCGGGACCAAGCCCGATCCCGCATTGACGCGGCCCTCTCGACCGGAGGCCGCCTCATCTCCAGAACCCCGAACCACCACCGACTAGCAGACCCCGACGGCAACGAGGTGGCCATCGTCTGACCCAGAACACCCCGGGAACGGCGAAGACCCGCCCTTCCACCTGAAAGGGCAGGTCTTGTGAGGTTCTCCTTCGGGGTCAGCTCATTCGCCGGTGCGCCCGGACCAGGTCGTACTCGTGAACGATGGCTGTTGCGTGCCCGTGGGCGAGGGCGTACTCGCTGGAGAGCCATCTCACTCGGTCATCGAAGCGCAGGAACGACGGTCCGTCGTTCATCAGCTGGAACCACTCGGTCATCTCACGTCCGGTGCACCTGGGCACCCTCTCCACCAGACGCTGATGCGTCTCCTCGGAGTGGCTCAAGCCCATCTTCGCCTCCCGTCATCGGGGTACCGCGTAGTTATCGACTGTGCACCACGAGGCCACCCACAGGCAAGACTTCCGCCATGAATGTCCCCGCTCAGCGGACGCACGAAATCGTCGCAGGCCCCTTCCAGGGTTAGCTTCCGACCGGTACGGCGTCAGTCGTCTCGGTGGTGTCCTCGTCGACCCGGTCGACCTCGGCCTTCGGGTGGCGGCGGCGGTGGCGCAAGGAGGCCCAGGGACCCCGCGGGCCGCGCTCCCGCCCGGCGACCTCGGTCGCGGCGACTTCGGTGCCGGCCGTACGGGCGGCCTGGACGGCGGCCTCCGCGATCGGCAGGATCGCCTCGCCCCGGAATGGCTCCGGATGCACGAACGACTCCGGCCCGACCCCCATCGCGGCTGCGACTGATGGCAGCAGCGCTGCGGACGCGGCGGCGTACCCGGTGGCCGAGGGGTGGAAGTTGTCCCGGCCCCACATCGACGGGTTGGTCCGGAACACCTCGCCGAGCAGAGAGCCCAAAGACACAGTTCGGCCGCCTGCCTCGACCACTGCGATGGTCTGAGCGGCGGCCAGCCGGTGACTCCAGGACCGGGCGACCTGCCGCAGCGGCGGCATGATCGTCCGGACCACACCCAGGTCGGGGCAGGTACCCACCACCACCTCACAGTTCGCGGCCCGCAACCTGCGGACCGCGGCCGAGAGCAGCCGGACCGACGTCGAGGGCGGCATCTTCGCCTTCACATCATTCACGCCGATCAGGATGACCGCGACATGCGGCCCGGCCTGCAGGGCGGTGTCCACCTGCCCGGCGAGGTCGGTCGACTTCGCTCCGGTCTTCGACGCGTCGACCAGCCGCACCGGCCGTTTGGCCAGTTCGGAGAGTCCGGAGGCGAGCATCACCCCGGGCGTCTCGTCCGGCGACTCGGTGCCGTACCCGGCAGCACTGGAGTCGCCGAGTATGGCGAAGGTGATCGGACGTCCTGGAAACCAGCCATACAGGCCGTCGCCCGGAGTGGGGTAGTAACGCGTCGGCCCGATCACGCGCTTCGCGTACTCGGCCTCAGCGGTCAGTACGCCGTACAACGTGGCACCGATGAGTCCGAGTCCCCCGCCACCGAAGGCTGCGGCCTGGGCCAGTCGCTTCGCGGCCCGGGCTCTTGTCATACCTCCAGGATTACACGCTGTGACAGACAAGCAAGTGATATACGGCAAAGACGCGCCCAACTTCGTCCGGCCGGATGAGCACTACAGTTAGGACGTGCGCTACGCGAACTCACTCCTGGACCTGGTCGGCAACACCCCACTCGTGAAGCTGGGGAGGACGACCGACGGCGCCAAGCCGCTGGTGCTGGCGAAGGTCGAATACTTCAACCCCGGCGGCTCGGTGAAGGACCGGATCGCGGTCCGGATGATCGAGGCCGCGGAAGCCTCCGGCGAGCTGAAGCCGGGCGGCACGATCGTGGAGCCGACCTCCGGCAACACCGGGGTCGGGCTGGCCATGGTCGCCCAGCAGAAGGGCTACAAGTGCGTCTTCGTCTGCCCGGACAAGGTGAGTGAGGACAAGCGCAACGTACTGAAGGCGTACGGCGCCGAGGTCGTGGTGTGCCCGACCGCGGTGGCGCCAGAGCACCCGGACTCGTACTACAACGTCTCCGACCGCCTGGTCCGCGAGATCGACGGAGCCTGGAAGCCGAACCAGTACGCCAACCAGAACAATCCCCGCTCCCATTACGAGACCACCGGTCCGGAGTTGTGGGAGCAGACCGAGGGAAAGATCACTCACTTCGTCGCGGGCGTCGGCACCGGCGGCACGATCAGCGGCACCGGCAAGTACCTGAAGGAGGTCTCCGGCGGCCGGGTGCAGATCATCGGCGCGGACCCGGAGGGCTCGGTGTACTCCGGTGGCACCGGCCGGCCGTACCTGGTCGAGGGTGTCGGCGAGGACTTCTGGCCGGAGACGTACGACCGGGACATCTGCGACCGGGTGATCGAGGTCTCGGACGCGGACTCGTTCGCGCTGACCCGGCGGCTGGCCCGCGAGGAAGCCATGCTGGTCGGCGGTTCCGCGGGCATGGCCGCGGCGGCCGCGATCCGGCTCGCGCACGAACTCGACGATCCCGAAGCCGTCGTCGTGGTCCTGCTGCCGGACGGCGGCCGCGGCTACCTGACGAAGGTGTTCAACGACGACTGGCTGGCACAGTACGGGTTCCTCGCGCACACCCGGCAGGGTGTCACGCTCGGTGAGATCCTGGCCCGCAAGGACGGCGGCCTGCCGCCGATGGTGCACACGCACCCGCACGAGACGATCGCCGAGGCGGTCGAGATCCTGCGCGAGTACGGCGTCTCGCAGATGCCGGTGGTCCGGGCGGAGCCACCGGTGATGGCGGCCGAGGTCGCCGGGTCGGTGTCGGAGCGGACGCTGATGGACGCCCTGTACTCCGGCAAGGCCCGGCTGGCCGACATGGTCGAGCTGCACATGGACCCCGCGCTCCCGTCCCTGGGCGCCGGCGAACCGGTCACCCGGGCGGTCCAGCTGCTCGAGGACCGCGACGCTCTGATGGTGCTGGACGACGGCAAACCGGTGGGCGTCCTGACCCGTCAGGACCTCCTGGTCCACCTGTCCGCCGACTGACCTCCGCGCGGTGTGACCGCGCGGGCTGACTCCCCAGCGGGGGAGACTTATCGGTCCACGACCGAGGGCACGATGGCGAGCAGGACCGTGACCACGATGCCGATCACGATCGCCGCCGCTCCGGCAATCTGAAGAATTTCCATACCTCAAGAATCCTTCAGCGGGGCCATTCGGACATCGGCCCTCGGACCAGTCTTGCCTTCATCCCAAGGTCGTACGCCGGAGCCTGCCTACTCCTACTTCGGGAGTGCGGGTAAACCCCTAGTGGACCAGGACGAAGTCTGCCGGATCGAGCCGCCGGGTGCGGCGCCAGTACGAGATGGTGAACTCCGGCCAGATGGTGGAGTTGCGCCCAGCCGCATCCAGGTACCAACTGCTGCAGCCGGACTGCCAGACCGTGTCACCGAGCTCACCCTGGATCCCGCTGACGAACCGCTCCTGCGCCTCCTCGCGGACCTCGACGTACGACGCTCCGCGGCGGCGGAGCAGGTGCAGGGCCTGCATGACGTAGCGGACCTGGGCCTCGATCATGAACACCATCGAGGAGTGGCCGAGCAGCGTGTTCGGGCCGGCCAGCAGGAACAGGTTCGGGTAGCCGGCGACGGTGATGCCGAGGTGCGCGCCGATCCCCTCGCGCTTCCAGTGGTCGGCCAGGTCGACGCCGTCCTTGCCCAGGATCGGCATCCGGATCAGGTTCGCCGACACGTCGAACCCGGTGCCGAGCACGATCGTGTCGCACGGCCGCTCGATCCCGTCGGCGGTGACCACGCCGGTCGGAGTGACCCGGGTGATCGGGGTGGTGACGAGGTCCACGTTCGACCGGCGGAGGGCCGGGTAGTAGTCGTTGGAGTAGAGGATCCGCTTGCAGCCGATCTGGTACGCCGGAGTCAGCCTGGCCCGCAGGTCCGGATCGGGCACCTGCTTGCGGAGATGCCGCTTGGCCTGGATTTCAAGGCCTTTCATCAACTTCGGGTTGCCCGCGAACCCGGCGCCGCGACCCTCGAGACCCCAGTAGATGGCGTTCCGGATCGCGCGCTGACCGGCCGGGAACCGTTCGTGCAGCCGGCGTTCCCGGGGGCCGATCGCGCGGTCCGGCTTGGACATGACCCACGGTGCGGTCCGCTGGTACACGTCGAGCTGAGCGACCTCCTCGGCGATCTGCGGGACGAACTGGATCGCGGACGCGCCGGTCCCGATCACAGCGACGTTCCGGCCGCGCAGGTCGTGCCCGTGATCCCACTGCGCCGAGTGGAACGTCGTACCGGCGAAGGAATCGAGGCCGGGGAGGTCCGGCCGCTTGGGTTCGTGCAGGCTGCCGACGCCGGTCACCAGGGCCTGGGTCTGGATGGTCTCGTCGCCGTTCACGGTCACGGTCCACTGACCGGTGGCTTCGTCGAACGCGGCCTCGGTCACCTCGGCGCCGTACCGGATCTTCGGGGTGATGCCGTACTTGTCCGCGCAGTGCCGGAGGTAGCCGAGGATCTCGTCCCAGGGCGCGAACATGCGGGTCCAGTGCGGATTCTGCTCGAACGAGAACGAGTAGAGGTACGAGGGGATGTCGCACGCGCAGCCCGGATAGGTGTTGTCCCGCCAGGTGCCACCGAGTTCGGCGGCCTTCTCGAGGATGACGAAGTCCTCGCACCCGGCCTGCCGCAGTTTGATCCCCATACACAGCCCGGCGAACCCGGCCCCGATGATCACGACCTCAGTCATACCGACGAAGGTTACCGGCGAGTCATGCGGACCTCCAGCACTCATCAAAGGCCGTCAGCGGGCGCGCTCAAGCGTGGAGCCGGGCCGATCGGTCACGTTGATGAGTGTTTGGCGTCCGCCAACCGGTGCAGGATCTCGCCGGCGTTCGGGATGACCAGGGTGCCGGGGTCGTTCTCGAGGGCGGCCAGGTCGACGCTCGCCGGATCCAGGTAGCCGAGGTTGGCGCCGCGGACGACGTCCTCCGGGATGCCAGTGGCCAGCGTGACCTGGACGCGGAGGTGCTCGCCGGTCGCCGGGTCCCAGGTGCCGGCGCCGCGGAGGTGGGTCGAGTGGGCGAGCACCCCCCAGTGCAGGTCGCGGAACTTCTCCCACTGGCCGATGAAGTAGTCGCGGCAGTGGTACCCGATCTCCTCGATCTCCGGGTGCATCGCGGCCAGCCGGGTCACGTGCGGCGCGTACAGGATGACCTCGCCGCCGTCGGCGACGATCGGCTCGACCTTGTAGAAGCCCTTCGCCGCGGTCCAGATGTCGGCGTACTTCGCGGGCATCATCGAGACCACTCGCCGGACCGGCTGGTTCAGGTAGCGGATGTGGGTCTGGGCGGAGATGTCGGCGGCCGCGCGCCACGAGGAGGCGGTGTCGCCGAACGCGATCGCGTGCAGGGAGTCCGTGCCGGACTGCGCGACCACGGACAGCGCGAGCTTCTCGGCCGGGATCAGCGACGCGGCCTCGTCGATCAGCGCCCGCACCGGCGTGATGCCCGGCGTACCGATGATGTTCGCGCTGGTGATCAGGGCGCCGAGCCAGTGCGACAGGTCGATCACTTCCTGGCCGGCCACACCGGGGAAGAAGTACTTGTTGCCGCCCGAGAAGCCGACCACCTCGTGCGGGAACACCGGGCCGACGACCAGCGCGACGTCGTGCTCGACCACGGCCCGGTTGAGTTTGACCGGAACCTCGTCGCGCAGCATCTCGTCGGAGATCTCGCCGACCCGGTCCGCGCTGATCGAGCCGAGATCGACGAACGTGTCCGGTTTCCACCACTCGTGATTCAGTACGCCGTCGTACTCACCGCCGAGGTGGTCGCGGAGCTGTTCCGGCGTCATCTCCGCATGCGTGCCCAGGGCAACCAAGGTGGTGAGCTTGCTGACCCGGCCGTCGAGCGCCTGGTGGACCGCCTTCATCAGCAACGGGAGCGGGCAGCTCCGGGTGGCGTCCGGGACGATCACGCAGACACTGCGCCCGTCCAGTCCGGCACCGGCCAACGAGTCGCCGACGAAGCTCATCACCTCGTCGTCGGTCAGGACCTGGTCCACCCCACCGATCACCGCCGCTGTGCTCACACCCCGACCTTACCGAGCCCTGACGCCCGGTCCAGCCGTTGACCGCTGGGTGGTGGCGTTGCACGATCGGGGTGGCACCTGGGGGAGCGGGAGCTAAGTGCAAGGGGGATTCAGCATGTCCGACACGATCGAACGGCCGTCGGGGGCGCGACCCGAGGGCTTCGGGGGAGTGGTCCTGCGGTCCGGGGACGCGGCGTACGACGACGCCCGGACGGTGTTCAACACGATGATCGACAAGCGGCCGGCGATGATCGCGCAGTGCGAGTCCGCGGCCGACGTCCAGGCGGCGGTCCGGTACGGCGTCGCCCAGGACCTCGAGCTCGCCGTCCGCGGCGGTGGTCACGGCGTGGCCGGCACGGGGGTCACCGAGGGCGGTCTGGTCGTCGACCTGCGCCGGCTGAACGACGTACAGATCGACCCGGAGGCGCGGCTCGCGCGAGTGGGCGGCGGTGCGACGTGGGGTGACTTCGACCGGGCCTGCCGGCCGTACTGGCTGGCGACGACGGGCGGCCGGGTCTCGACGACCGGTGTCGCCGGGCTCACCCTCGGTGGCGGATCGGGATGGCTGGAACGCAAGTTCGGTCTGGCCTGCGACGCGCTGGTGTCGGTCGAGCTGGTCACTGCCGATGGGCGGTTGATCATCGCGGACGAGACGAAGAACACCGAGCTGTTCTGGGCGTTGCACGGCGGCGGCGGGAACTTCGGGGTCGCGACGTCGATGACGTTCAAGCTGCAGCCGTTGCCGGCGGTCACGCTCGGGCTGCTGATGTGGCCCGCGGACGCCGGTCCGACGGTGTTCCGCGCGTATCGGGACCTGATCGAGCAGGGGGCACCGGAGGAGCTTGGTGGCGGTGCGATCTATCTGACCGGGCCGCCCGAGGACTTCGTGCCGCAGCACCTGCAGGGCAAGCTCACCGTGGCGGTGGCCGGGGTCTACGCCGGCGGCGAGCCGGAGCTGCGGGACGCGCTCGCGCCGATGTTCGCGCTGGCACCGGAAGTGCAGATGGTCGCGGAGATGCCGTACGACGTGCTGCAGTCGTCGCTCGACGATCCGCCCGGGTTCCGCAACTACTGGTCGGCCGAGCACCTGTCGTCGCTGCCCGACCCGGCGATCCAGGCGTTGTGCGATCGGGTCGTGGACATGCCGTGCCCGTCGCCGTCGCAGCAGATCTGCGTGCCGTGGGGTGGTGAGGTACTGCGGGCCGCGGACAAGTGGCCGCTGCCGCATCGGCAGGCCGCCTGGGTGGTCCATCCGTTCGGCCTGTGGGCGGATCCGGCCGACGACGAGCGTGGGATCCATTGGGCCCGGGATCTGTGCAACGACCTGAAGGAGTGGTCGACCGGGTACGTGTACCTGAACTTCATCGGTAACGAGGGCCAGAACCGGGTGATCGCCGGATTCGGTGAGGCGAACTACCAGCGGCTGTCCCGGGTGAAGTGCGAGTACGACCCTGAGAACGTCTTCCACCTGAACCAGAACATCGAGCCGGGCTGGCCGGACTAGACCTTCACCGGACCGCGCTGGCGGGACCACTGGAGGTGTACGACGGCGGAGTACGTGATGGCGGCCAGCGGGGCTGCCCACAGGCGGAAGAACGGTAGCTGGCCGGTGACCGCGGTCGCGGTGAAGATCACGCCGAACAGGGTCGCGCCCGTGATCGTGCCGCGCCGCCGGCTCTCGAGCGCCGTACTGGGCAATGGACCCATGTGCCGATCGAGGGCGGTGCAGAGTGCGCTCAGTCCGGCGATCGTGGTGACGACGAAAAGGACCCCGCCGACGATCTCGCCGAGCACGATCGCGACCGCGTTGAAGAACACCAGCACGGCGACGGCGACGAGAACGTCCAACGCTCCGAAGGTCAACTGGTTGCGCCTCCGTCGGCGCAGATCGACCCCCTCCGCACGCCGGGTCGGTCCTGGATCGCCGGACAACCGCTTGATCGTCAGCACGAGACCGGTCACCAGGACGACAAGGATCAGTACGCCGACAACCGACAGCACCGTCGATCGAGTCGTCGACATGTACTGGCGTACGTCGCCGCCACCGAAGTCACAGCTGGCCGACGGCGGGAACCATGACGTGTGCACCTCGGTCGTGCTGCCGCCGTGGAGCTTCTTCTCACACGCCTCGCTCGGATCGAACCAGCTCGGCATCGCCGTCGACACCGCGATCGCCCACCCCAGCCCGCACACGAGCCCCAACCCCAACAACAACCCCGCCTGACGCCTCAGCCACTGCACGCGCCCACCCTCTCATCCTGCCCGCAATGGTTGACGCTCGCCGGAGCGCGTTGGCCGGTGGCTGGAGGGTCTTCCATCGGCACGCGGACGCGCTGGAGACCTAGCTCAAGTCGAGCAGTCGCGGAGGTAGTCGGTGGTCGAGCGCGGTGTGATACCCCGGCTGCGCAACGGTTCGTCGTCCCAGGGAGCGTCGTGCAGGTCCTGGAGCAGGCCGACACCCAACGCCGACGCCATCCCGTCGTTGGTGCGGCTGAGGATGCGGACCATCACGCGGACGACGGGCCGCGGCATGTGCTGCACCTTCAGGCGCCGGCCGGTGAACTGCTCGGCGATTGCGACTGCTTCGTTCCGGCTGAGCGCCTCCGGTCCGCCGAATTCGATCAGCTCGGGAGGATCGGGCTCGACCGCCACGGCCGCGACGAGAGCCGCGACGTCGTCTGTGCTCACCCATCGCTGCTTGGCATCGCCCTTCCCGATGGTCGACACCTTGCCGTTGGCGATGTCGAAGCGGCCCGGTGGTGCCAGATGAATCTCGTGGAAGGCATCCGGCCGCACGATGACGGCCCGCATGCTCGAAGCCTTCAGTCGCTGTTCGACAGCCAGCTTGGCGCGCTCGAGCGGTAGACCGAGGCCCGCCTCGACCCCGGCGTACGAAATGTAGACAAATCGCTCCACACCGGCTGCTTGGGCCGCGTCGACGAGGGCAACCATCCCCACCTCGTCAACTTCGTGCAACGACGGCCCAGGTACGCGCGCCAACAGCCGAGCAATCGCAGTCGCGGTGGCGACAACCGTGCTGACCCCCTCACACGCCTTCTGCAGACTCGCGCTGTCCGTCAGATCCCCCCGAACCACCTTCGCCCCAGCCTCTTCCAGCCGACTCCCGTCCGACTGCGGCCGCACCAGGCACACCACCTCCTGCCCAGCCCCTACCAACAGCCGGACAACCCGCCCACCCAACTCACCCGTCCCACCCACCACCAGCATCATCAAACCCACCCCCTACCTCGAAGGTGACCCCCAACCCCCACCTACGCAACCCCTCAACCCGGCTCAGGAGAGATCACGGAGGTTGTGGTCGGCAACTAGGTACTAGTGCTTCTCCGCCTTGCGATGCACGCACCTGGACACCGCAATCGCTCAAGGGATCACCGACGCAGGGCACTAGGTGGACTCGAGGGCGGCGAGGTCGCGTTCGGCGTACAGGCGGTGTTGCCATTCCTCGTTGAGGAGCAACAGGAGGATCTCGCGGATCGAGTAGTTGTCCGGCGGCGGCCAGCCGGGGCCGGGGACGGGGCTGGTGTCGGCGTTCAGGGCGTCCTCGGTGAGGTCGTCGACGTACCGGCGTACGACAGCCATCCGGTCCCGGCGCAACTGCAGGACGTCCTCGAGGGACGGGCGTACGTCGCGATCCCACGGAACGCCAGGTGTTTCGCTCATCTCGTCGAACGGCAGATCCAGCGGATGCCACGGCGCGGGGTCGCCCAGGATCACGCGGCAGATCCACGCATCCGTGGCAAACGCGAGGTGCCGCAGCGTCTGGATGAACGACCACTCCCCGTCCACACTCTCGTGCAGCAACTCGGACGGCAGCTTCCGCGCCCGCTCGTCCGTCCCGTCCCACAGCCGCTCGACCACATCCCACGCCTCCCGGAACCCGGGTACGCCGGTCGGCCGCATCTTCACGCGATCGGGGTACCGCCGGTCCAACTCGGCGGACACATGGGCCTCAACCTCGACACCGTTGATCACCAGACCCTCGATGTCACCGTCGATCCGCACCTGCCCGAGATCCATCCCACGCATCACCGCACCACGCAGCTTCACCCGCTCGAACCGTGCGCCGCGCAAATCAACATCCCGAACCACCACACCGCGCAAATCAACCCGCTCGATCGCATCCACGTTTTCCATATCTTCAAGCTAAAAGACATTCCGGACACCCTTCTTCCGGAACCCCAAGAAAAACAAGCCACTCGCGAGCTCTGGTCGCGTCTGATCGGCCGGGTTAGATTGCGAGCAGCGTCGGACCTGGGGGACTGGTCCATCCGCTTCGTGGGGGAGCTATGAGTGTTTTCCGTCATCATTCCTACCGTCGTCGTGGCGCCATCGGCGTTGCCGTTGTGCTCGCTCTGGTCGCCGGGCAGCAGGCGCCGGCGAGCGCCGTACCGAACGACGAGCACTACGCCGAACAGTTGGTCAAGAAAGTCGACGGCAAGAACGTCAAGAAACACCTCGACGCGTTGCAGGCGATCGCCAACGCGTCCGGCGGGACCCGTGCGGCCGGGACCACGGGGTACGACCGCTCGGTTGCCTACGTCGCACTCCAGCTCCGGGCCGCGGGGTACAAGGTCACACTCGATCCGGCCAACTTCGTCGAGAGCTGGACGGAGAACAGCCCGCCGACGCTCGCGGTGACGGGCGGTCAGACGTACGTACCGAACGAGCAGTTCTTCACCTTCCAGCCGTCGCCGTCCGGTGACGTGACGGCGCAGATCCAGGCCGTGGACCTGGTCCTGCCGCCGACACCCACCCCGACATCGACGAGTGGATGCGAGACTTCGGACTTCGCCGGCTTTGTGGCCGGCCGGATCGCGCTGGTCCAGCGCGGCACGTGCCCGTTCATCACCAAGGTGCAGAACGCTCGCGATGCCGGGGCCGCGGCGATCATCGTCTTCAACGAGGGCCAGCCGGGCCGCACGGACGCGGAACCGCTCGACCTCGGTGAGTGGCGACTCGGCATCCCGATGGTGTACGCCGACTTCTCCATCGGCACCGAGTTGGCCGCGAGCCCGGGCGCGGTCGTTCATCTGAAGGTCGACGCGAACCTGCAACTCAGCACCGACTACAACGTGATCGCCGAAACCACGAAGGGCGATCCGAACAACGTGGTCATGGTCGGCGCTCACCTCGACAGCGTGCCGGAAGGCCCAGGGATCAACGACAACGGCTCGGGTGCGGCCGCGATCCTGGAGACCGCGCTGCAACTCGCGAAGGTCCCGGTGAAGAACAAGGTCCGGTTCGCGTTCTGGGCCGCCGAGGAGCTCGGGCTGCTCGGGTCCGACCAGTACGTCGCGAAGCTGTCGGCGCCGGACCGGGACCGGATCCGGCTGTACCTCAACTTCGACATGATCGCCTCGCCGAACTTCGCCTACAAGCTGTACGACGGCGACGACTCCGACGCGGTCGGCGCGCCGGCCGGGCCGGCCGGCTCGGCCCAGATCGAGAATCGGCTGGAGACGTTCTTCAACAGCCGCGGCCTCGGTCACGTCGGCACCGACTTCGACGGTCGCTCCGACTACGGCCCGTTCATCGCGGCAGGCATCCCCGCCGGCGGCATCTTCACCGGCGCCGAAGGCGAGAAGACACCTGAGGAGGCAACCCTGTTCGGCGGTACGCCGGGAGTCGCGTACGACATCTGCTACCACCAGGCCTGCGACACCCTCGCCAACGTGAACGCCACCGCCCTGGACGTCAACTCCGACGCCATCGCCGACTCCACCGCCCGCTACGCCTTCAACGTCGCCACGATCCCCGACTAACCCCCCGGCCGCGTCTCCACCCCGCCCCCGATGCGGGGTGGAGACGCACCCCTCAAGGGGTCAGGCCAGTGACTTGGTGAACATCAGGGTGGCTTCGTCGTCCAGTCGTACTGTGTTGCCGGGGGCAACTGGTTGGTTGTCGTACATGAGGCCTCGGCCGTCGGGCAGGTAGCCGCGGCGGACGTACATCCGCTGGGCTTGGCCATAGTCGGCGTACAGACCGACGCCGATCCCGACCATCTCGGATCGTTGGGCCACCAACGCCTCTGCCGCGTCCATCAGCCCGCTGCCGATCCCGCGGCGCCGGTACGGCGGCAGCACGTTGAAGTCCTGGATCTCCGGCAACCCGTCGAAGTACGCCGACTCCCACCGCACCGTCACGTAACCGACGAAATCCTCGTCAACCGTCGCCACCAACACATCCCGCACCCCAGCCGCCTGCTCGGCCAAATACTTCTCGTACTGCTCAACCGGCTTGTCCCACCCGATGGCCGTGAACGCCCCCGAAATAACCACCGGATCCCCGTCCCGCAGAGCCCGAATCCCATACCCGCCACTCATGACATCCTCTTCCGCCGGCACGCCTGGGAGCGTAGCCGCAGGACCACCACCCGGTCGCTGGGTTTTCGTGCACAACCAGCTACCGGGTGGCGGAGACCCGTCAGCGGGTTGCGCGCGCCGCTTGTTCGATGACTTTGGTGATGGGGCTGGGTTTGGAGACCAGGCCTAGATGGCCGGCCTTGATCTTGGTGATCTTGGAGTTGGCTCGGGTGGCCATGGCGAGTTGGGCGTCGGGGGTGATGATGCGGTCGCCGGTGCCGAGGACGTACCAGGACGGGATGGTCAGGTACGCCGGCGTACCTGAAATTGTGCTTCCGGCGCTGAGAGTCAACGGGCGCTGGGACGGGTAGAGGTTCTCGGCCTCGTGGCGTGGGACGCCGGACGCGAACGACGTCAGGAAGGTGTCGCGCTTGAGGTAGAGGTCGACGTCACCGGCGGGCGCACCCGGGTAGGGGACGAAGTCGAAGACGGTAGCGGGGTCGACGTTCAGTGCGGAGTCCTCGCCGGCCAGCGAGAAGATCGCTTCTCCCGCTGCGGGTGCGAACGCGTCGACGTACACGAGCGCCTTGACGTTCGGGTTGCCGGTTGCCGCGTTCGTGATGACGGCGCCGCCGTACGAGTGACCGACCAGTACGACGGGTCCGGACAACGTGGACAGGAAGCTTCTGATGGTTGCGGCGTCGGTGGTGAGGTTGCGCAACGGGTTCGGTGGCACGCGGACGTTGTAGCCGTCGTTCAGGAGACGGCTGGTGATCTTGGACCAGCTGGACCCGTCGGCCCAGGCGCCGTGGACGAGCACGATGGTGGGTTTCGGGCCACCGGGATGGGACGCCGCCGCAGGGGTTATCGCGGTCAGCACCAGACCCAGGACGGCCGTGAGCACGGTCAGCACACGGAAGAGAGGTGATCGATTCCTGTTCATCGACAGGTCCTTTCGTCAGTCGACTGTCGCCGGGAGGGCGCGCGAGCTGACGAAGTCAGTTGATGAGTGTCGTGGTGCGGGGCAGACCGCTAGGACTGGAAGAACTCCAGCAGGTCGGCGTTGACCACGTCGGCGTGGGTGGTCGGCATGCCGTGGGGGAGGTCCTTGTACGTCTTCAGGACTCCGTTCTTCAGCAGCTCCGCCGACCGCGGGCCCGATGCGACGTACGGAACGATCTGGTCGTCCTCGCTGTGGACCACCAGCACCGGGATGCCGATCTGCTTCAGGTCCGCGGTGAAGTCGGTCTGGGAGAACGCGACGATGCCGTCGTAGTGCGCCTTGGCCCCGCCCATCATGCCCTGGCGCCACCAGTTCTGGATGACCGCCTCGGAAGCCTGCGCGCCGGGCCGGTTGTACCCGTAGAACGGTCCGGACGGCAGCGCGCGGTAGAACTCCGAGCGGTTCGCCGCCAGCTGGGCCTGCAGGTCGTCGAAGACCTCCTTGGGCAGGCCGTCGGGGTTGGCGTCGGTCTTCACCATCAGCGGCGGTACGGCGCAGAGCAGCGCGGCCCTGGCAGCCCGGGCCTCACCGTGCCGGGCGAGGTAGTGCGTGACTTCGCCGCCGCCGGTCGAGTGGCCGACGTGGAGGCAGTCGTGCAGGTCGAGATGCTCCACGACCGCGGCGAGGTCGTCGGCGTAGTGGTCCATGTCGTGGCCGTCGCCGGTCTGCGTCGACCGGCCGTGACCGCGGCGGTCATGGGCGATGACGCGGTACCCCTGCTGCAGGAAGAAGAGCATCTGGTTGTCCCAGTCGTCGGCCGACAGCGGCCAACCGTGACTGAAGACGATCGGCTGACCGCTGCCCCAGTCCTTGTAGAAGATCTCGGTACCGTCGCTGGTCGTGATCATTCCCACTGTGGTGCCCCCTCAAGTGCGTAACGAAATAGCCCCGGCCTCGAACGGCACACGGGACCAGGAGCCCGGCACCGAATCGTCGTCAGCCCGAAACCCTTTGTCAGCAACGGGTTTGGTGACCTCACCACCCCCACGCCACCCTAGCCCCCGACGGCCGATCTGAGGAGCCCCCAAGTAGCGGACAGGCTCACGGACGAGCGCCCGAGGAGACCGAGTACACCCCGGAAGCGCACTCTCGACCTCGACGTCGCCTACGAGCTCCCGGCCGCGCCGACATCATCCGCGAAACGATCGACGGCCAGAAAACCATGGGCTGGTCCGCTCGTTCAGTGGTCCAGCGTGCGCAGGTCCTTGATGCTTTCGTCGATCAGGCGCGCCGACGGACCGAGCCTTGCGCCTATCCCTTTGGGTCCGGTCCTGGCGTCCACGGGGGATGTCGTGGTCTCGACGCGGGCAGTGGGGGCACTGTCCGCGGGCGGGTCGCCGAACGAGACCGGTGAGAGCAGAACGGTCCCCTCGACGGTCAAGAGCCGCACTCCGAGCAGCCGGGCGACGAGCGAGGTGCGTACGACGGCCCCGCCGGCCAGGGTGCTAGTTCTGGCTGGTCTCATCCAGATAGCTGTCGAGCCCGTTGCTCCCGGTTCGGGAAGGCTTGCCGCGCTGACGGCGAGCCTCGTCGAGCCGCTGCGACGCCCGCTGGAGCGCTTCGACCATCTGAACATAGCGTTCACGTCCCGCCTTGGCCCCGAGCACGTACCCCACGCCGAACACCGCCACGCTGCGCAGCTTCATTTCTTGTCCTTCTGCCGCCGCGAGGAGACCACAGCGCTGGCCGCGCTCACACCGATCGCGGCAGCCGCGGCGGCGACGCTGTTGCGCACAGCACCACGGCGCATCGCGTTCGTCGTGCCGGTCGCGATCTGCCCGACAATCCGCTCCGTCCGGCTTTTCCTGTGCAACAGTCCCATGATCGTCTCCACTCTTGGCTATCGCCGCTTCGAACTGGTCGAGCGTTTGAGGGCGGTCACCAGTTCTGTCTTGCTCATCGCCGACCTGCCCTTGACCTCCTCGGCCGTGGCCAGGTTCAGCAGGTCCGTCCTGGTCATCTCGTTGAGGTCGGCAGTGGCACGACTTCGTCCGTTGCCCTTGCGCTGTGTGGCGGCGCGAGATCGGACCTGCTCGGCCTCGCGGACCCGTTCGTCGGCGTTCTTGGCCTCGCGATCCGCGTCCGCGGCAAGCTGCGCGGCCTGTCGGTGTGCCTCCTCGGCAGCAGCCTTCGTCGCCTCGGTGGCCTCGTCCGCCAGCCGCCTGGCCTCTGCCAGGCTGGCGGTCGCGTCGGCCATCGCCTGCTTGGCCTTCGACTGCGCCGCCTCCGCCTCTTCGCGGGCCTTCGCGACCCGGTCGTCCGCCTCCGCCTTCGCCCGCTGCACCACGCGGTCAGCGTCTGCCTGCGCCGAGGCCCGAGCCCGCTCCACTCGCGCATCGGCCTCGCGGCGTGCCTCGGCGACCTTGTCGCTGACCTCCTGTGTCTGCTCCCGCTCGACGTCACGCACGTACGCCCGGCACCGTTCGGCGACCTGACGCGCCTCGTCGCTGCGCGCCTTCGCTTCCTCGGCCTCGCGTACCGCGTCGTCCTCGGCCTGCTTGGCCTCGTCGGCCGCGGCCCTGGCTCGCTGGAGCCGCAGCTCGATCGAATCGCCCACGGGAAGTACATCCATGACAGATGCACCTGCGTGGCGAGCGATGTCCGCCAGGCCGCTTCCAGCCGACTGAGTCGCGCTGCCGGCCGCATCCTTCGTCGCTTCCAACGGCGTCAACGCCTTCGAGAGCAGCCAGGTCGCGTTCTGCGGTAAATCCTTGACCCCGGTGCCCCAGGCCTTCACCAACCTGCCTGCGGTGCGTGTTCCGGCCATGTCGCTGCCTCCCTGATCCTGAATCACATATCAGGCCCCCAGCCACACCGCAGGTACCCGGCGACCTGCACTACAAACTCATGCAGCGGCGCCCGAATTCACTCGATACGGATGATGTCGCCAGGCGTGGCGGCGGCGAGGGTGGTGCGAAGTCCGCAGTCAACCCGGAGGGATCCGCCATGGGGACCACACTTCCGGCCTTCACGCCGCTCGAGGACAGTCTGTGGTTGACGCTGTGCTGCCGCGCCCTCGACAACCGCAGACCGATCCCGATCCTCGGCGATGCCATGGCCGACCAGATCGTCCGTACGTCCGGCTACGACTACGAGCGGCTCAAGATCGACACCAACCTGCTCCTGAACGCGACCATCCGGGCGAAGAAGCTGGACGAGGTGGCGTCGAGGTTCCTCGACCGTCACCCGGATGCCGTCGGACTCGACCTGGGCGCCGGCCTCGACACCCGCCGGGAACGGCTCGCCCGCCGGACACCGTCGAGTGGTACGACGTCGATTTCCCCGAGGTCGTCACCGCACGACGGGAGTTGATTCCGGAGCGTCCGCACTCCCACAACATCGCCGCCGACGTGACCGGCAAGGGCTGGCTGGACGCCGTACCCTCCGACAAGCCGGCGATCATCGTGGCCGACGGTCTGTTCGGGTTCCTCAGCCAGGACCAGGTGACAGCACTGCTGGACCGGCTGGTCGAGCACTTCCCGAGCGGCAACCTGGTCTTCAACAGCTACACCAAGTTCGCCGTCTGGGCGGCCCGGCACTCGCGCGGCACCAAGACGGTCGCGGACCTGATCAAATTCCCCGGCGTCGACGACCCGCGCGACTTCGAACGCTGGAACCCGAAGCTGCAACTGATCAAGGAGATCCTGATCAGCCGCGAACCCGAGATCGCCCAGTTCCCGTCCGTCCTCCGCCGCTACTACCGAGCCCAAGCCCGCAGTACCGCGTGGTCCCGGAAGGGAACCATCGTCCTGCACTACCGCTTCTGAACAAGGCAGGTTCTTGGACACGGCCGTGACGAGCGCTGGGCGGTGAGGGTAGCCTCACCTGTGTGATTGTCTGCCACTGTGAGGTCGTCAGCGACCGCGACGTCGTCGAGAGCATCGACCGCGGCGCGCGGACGCTCGCGCAGGTGTGCGGGACGACCGGGGCGGGACGGAACTGTGGCGGCTGCGTCTTCTCGTTGAAGCGGTTGTTGTGCCAGCATGGGAGGTCGGTCTCGGCAGCCTCAATCACGGAGGTGGCAGGTGCAGCCGGTTAACCCACGCGTCGTCGTACTGCTCAACGAGGCGCTCACCCTCGAGCTGACGGTCATCAACGGGTACTTCCTCGAGGCCAGGATGCTCGACAACTGGGGATTCGGGCGGCTCGGCAAGGCCTTCTACGACCTGTCGATCGACGAGATGAAGGACGCCGATGCGCTGATCAGCCGCATCCTGTTGTTCGACGGCCACCCGAATCTGCAGAAGCTCGGCGCTGTGGCGGTCGGTGAGGACGCCCAGGAGATGCTCCGGCTGGGCCTCGAGGGCGAGCTCGCCGCGGTGGCGCAGTTCAACGCGTCCGCGAAGGAGTGCCACGACCTCGGCGACCACGGCACCGCGGCGGTGTTCGAGGAGATGGTCCGCGACGAGGAGACGCACGTGGACTGGTTCGAGTCCCAACTCGACGCCATCGAACGCGTCGGCATCCAGCAATACCTCGCCCAGCAGATCGATCCTGGCAAGTCACCAGGCTGACGGAGTGGCCACCCGTTATCTGTACGTCGTCAGGCACGCCGAGGCACTGCCGGATCAGAGTGGGTTGTCAGAGAAGGGCCGTCGTCAGGCCGTATTGCTCGGTCAGCGACTGCAGGACGTCCCTTTCTCGTCTCTTCATCACAGTCCGCTTCCCCGGGCAGCCCAAACCGCGCGCCTGGTCCAGCAGGAACTCCAGAGCGAAGTCCTGCTGGAGGATTCGGAAGCAGCCGGAGACTATGTCCCCTACCTGCCGACGCAGGACGAGCTGCCGGCGGACTCGGCCGACTTCCTGCTGCGCTTCCTCGAGCAGTTCACGGCCGCGGAGCTCGAAAGCGGAGCTGAGCTGGCGCGCGTGGCCCTGGAGCGGTTCACCGGGCCGGTGGACGGCAATGACGAACAGCACCAGCTGCTGATCACCCACAACTTCCTGGTCGGCTGGCTGGTTCGACACACCCTGGACGCGCCGAAGTGGCGGTGGCTCGCTCTCAACCACTGCAACGCGGCACTGACGGTCCTCCGCTTCGCGCCCGGCCGCCCCTCCTCGGTCCTGGTCTACAACGACATGCGCCATCTGCCCGCCGACCTGCGCTGGACCGGCTTCCCCACAGACCTGCACATCTGAAGGCCATCGGTGCGCCGGAGACTCAGAAACCCTGGCCACTGAGGCACTCACCTGGTGCTGACCTGGCCCGGCGTAGGAGAAGGTGGTGGCGGGGGCGATTTCGGTGGGATGTCGCCGCAGCCGAGGGGTGGGGGCAGATGAACGACGACGAGTTGGCTTTGATGATGCCGCTCTATCAGGCTGATCGGCAGGACCTGCAGGCGCTCAGCACCGTCAACGGCGCACTTTTCGCAGCTGCGAGCGCGTATGTCGGCCTGGTCGTCTTCGCCCTGACCCAATCCAGCTCCGACGACATTCCGTCGTTCTTGGTGCTGTTCCTCCCGCTCCCACTGTGGTCCCTCGTCATCTTCGCTGTGGTGACTGCCAACATCGCAGTCCTGAAGTCGTCGGCATGCAAGGCGTTCGAGGCTCTCCTCGTGGAACGTCTGCGGCTGTCTGCGAAAGACTCGGTCGGCATTACCTTGCAAGCCCGGATTGACGCACCTACGAAGGCCCGAAAGGTGCATGCGCCCAGACAAGCCGGCTGGCTGTTTCTCACGCTTCTGTGGGCCTGCTACACGACGATGGGGATTGGGATCTGCGGCTTCACTGCGTGGGTCACACTCGGTGCGGATTGCTCTCTGACCTGGCGAATTGTTGCGCTCGCTTGCTATCTGGGCATGGCTGTCCTGGCGCTCGGTTCACTTGTTTCATCGGTGGGGAACCCCGCGATGACGGTCGACTACGCCCAGACGCCGAACGTCTGAGGACGGCGCCACCGAGCGGGCTGCTCAGGTGGGGCGGATGTTCTTGTTGTGGTGGAAGGTGTTGTCGGGGTCGTACTTCGATTTGACCTCGGCGAGCCGTCGGTAGGTGTGATCGCCGTAGGACTCTCGGATACGACTGTCGTCGTCGGCGTCGAGGAAGTTGATGTAGACGCCGGCGGCCCGGTGTGGCTCGAGGGCCTGCAGGAACTGCCGCGCCCACGCAGTCTCGGCGGCGGCCAGCCCGGCGGCTTGGTCTGGCAGCCACACTCCTTCGATGACGATGTTGTGGGGCACATCGCGACCGGTGTATGCGGTGGCGTCGTGGGGGACCCGGGCGACGGCGCCACCCAGATGAAACATCGCCGCGTACGACAGGGGCGAACCAGCGGTGTAGGCGTGCTCGGCGATGACATCGATGGCGTCGTCGGAGAGCCTGGCGAGGTTCGTGGACTTCCAGTAATAGTTCCGGCCATGGGGAACGGTGTCGTCGATGGCGCTCTGGTGCGCGACGTACGGCGTGGCTGCGACCAGGTCCGCGAGCGGCGTACCGAACCGGCGGAGGCTCCGCACCGCACGCTCGCCGTCTTCCACGGCGCCGGCGTAGCAGAAGGCGACAGCGATCGCCGGCCGCCAGTGCAGGTGATCAGGGATGTCCGGCCAAGGAGGGACCGTGCCGAGCCTGACTACGCTGCCGAGCTCGTCGGGGGCTTCGGCAACGAAGTCCCGGTAGAAGCGCAGTACCTCCGCTGTGTCCTCGGCCGCCCAGAAGACCGGACCGGCGACGACGTCCGGGCCGAGGGGGTGCAGCGCGAACTGGAACGAGGTGACGACGCCGAAGTTGCCGCCGCCGCCTCGTAGTGCCCAGAACAGGTCGGGGTGTTCGTCGGTGGACGCCCGAACGATGCTGCCCTCGGCGGTGACCACCTCGGCCGCCAGTAAATTGTCGACGGCGAGCCCGTATTTGCGCATGAGCCAGCCGAGGCCGCCACCGAGGGTGAGCCCGGCGACGCCGGTGTGGCTGACGATGCCGCCGGTAGTGGCCAGACCGTGGGCCTGCGTCTCATGGTCGACGTCGCTCCAGAGGGCACCTCCCTGCACCCAGGCGGTGCGGCCGGCGGAGTCGATCCGCACGGCCCGCATAGCCGAGAGATCGATGACGATCCCGTCGTCGCAGACCGCCGTACCGGCCACGTTGTGCCCTCCGCCCCGGACGGCGATCTCCAGGTCGTGGTCGTGGGCGAAGCGCAGCGCCGCGACCACGTCGGCGGTCCCACCGCAGCGAGCGATCAGCTGGGGGCACCGGTCGATGACGCCGTTCCACACCGCTCTGGCGGCGTCGTAGTCGGTGTGGTCGGCAGTGATCAGCCGGCCCAGGAACCCGTCGATCTCCATGGCGGTTACCTCCTCGCTCGCGTGGGCCGGCCTCGTCGGCCCCTCCGCTGTCGACGGCACCATCGCATCGCGGTCGACCCCGGCCGTGAAGTCAAGAATCTGGACTTCACACGCGAAGGCCGCGGCATGACACTGGCGTCGTGAGGACTTACGGCCAGTACTGCCCCATCTCTCGCGGCGCCGAGATCTTCGCCGAGCGCTGGACGCCGCTGATCGTCCGCAACCTGTATCTGGGCTGCGGCAGCTTCACCGAGATCCTGGAGGGCGCGCCCGGCCTGTCTCGCACCCTGCTGTCGCAGCGGCTGAAGCAGCTCGAACGGTTCGGCATCGTCAGCTCGGCACTCAAGCCTGACGGGCGCGGGCGCCACTACGAGCTCGCACCCGCGGGTCACGACATGTTCAAGGTCTGCGTGTCGCTCGGCGAGTGGGGTGCCGCCTGGCTCGAGATCGCCCCCGAGCACCTCGATCCCTTCGTGGCCCTGTGGTCGATGTGCAACCTGCTCCGCCGAGACCGGCTCCCGCGCCGGCGCGTCGTCGTCCGCTTCGACTTCACCGGCCGCCAGCGCCCCGAGCGGTACTGGCTGCTGATCGAGCACGGCGACACCGAGCTGTGCAAGACGTACCCCGGCCTCGACGAGGACCTCTACATCACGGCGGAGGCCGAAGCCTTCGTCAAATGGCACGCCGGCCAGCTCAGCTGGGCCGAGGCCACCCGCAACGGCCGCATCCAACTCCACGGCCCCTCGTCGCTCGTACGAGCCTTCCCCACCTGGAACGCCCGCAGCGCCTTCGCCCACATCAGGCCGATCCCCCGCGCTACAGCAACCCCAGCAGCCTGAGCCGTTCGACAGGACGGCGACCCTGCCATCCTGATGTTCACCAAGCGCTGGCTGCGGACCGGACGGGGCCCCCGGTCCGCAGTCGTTCAGCTCACGGCGGAGTTCATTGACTCAGCTTGGTGAGTCTGGTGTACCAGTTTCCGAGACTGGTGCGCGTGTCTCCGCAGCTTCCGAAATCGGCCAGGTCCGGCGAGGGGAAATACTCCGCCAGTGTGCACGTCTGGCCGACGTACTCCGACGCCAGCCAGATGTTGCCGCCGTCGGTCACGGCGGCACCGTAGTCACCCCAACGGGTCCGCGGAGGATCCCCGACGAACGCCTTGTACGACGTGAATCCGTCAGCCGGCCCGAGGCCTGCGGCCGCGAGGTGGATCGGTCCCACCGACCCGCGTTCGTCGATGCGGACGTAACCCGCGCTCGGGAAGTTGGTCTCGCCGAGGACCGAGAACGCGATCGCGCCCTTGCCGGCCGGGGTGAAGGCGATGGCCGGCATGGTGAGGTTGTTGTTCGCGAGGGCGATGTAACCCTGCTTGGTGACCCGCCCTTCGATCTTGCCGGCGCCGTTGATCTTCGGGCTCACCGCGAACCAGGCGATGCCCGCCTTGAGCTCGCCGTTCACCCTGACCGCGGTACCGGAGGAACCCCACAGAGTGCCGTTGACGTACCAGGTCTGCTGCATCCGGGAATCCAGCGAGTCCGGCGTGGACTCCACCTCGTCGTGCGCGGGCTCGGCCTCGGGCTCGAAGAACACCTGCCAGCACCCCGGACCGAACGGTGTCGGCATCGTCGTGTCGTTGATGCACTCACCCAGCGGGATGTTGCCCGGCTTCTGGTCCGACTCCGGCGGGACGACATACGTCTGGCTGTTCGTCAGCCGGCTCGTGATCCCCAACGCCGGTGCCGCGGAGTTCAGCGACGCCGTGTTGGTGATCGCCCAGATGCCCAGCCGGCGCGCGGTACCGGTCGGGTTGCCGGTCTCGCTGCCGTCACCGGCGATCGTGCTCAACGCGTACTCCGTGCCGTTCCGTTCGCTGGAGTACTCCCCGGCCGGCGAGTTGGCCGGCCAGACGGTGAAGCCCGGCGAGCCGTCGACGGCGAGGTTCTCGACCAGGGTCATGTTGACGCTGGCCGGGTGGCCGGCGAGCTGCGCCTTCGAGAACGCGAAGATCTGCGCGGCGTTGAAGCCCGGCCCGAACAGGTCGTACTCGTTGGTCGACACGTACACGCCGTTCGCGTCCTGGCCGATGTGCGGGTAGTCCTGGAAACACGGGCCGTGGACGACCCCGTCCACGGTGCAGCCGTGGTCGGGTGTTCCGTCGGTCCCGTCGTTCTGCGCCGGGACGTGGTAGATGGTCCAGGTGCCGAGCGGGTTGCCGGTGTTCGACACGGCCAGGTCGATCGTGTTCTTGCCGGTGAAGTCGCCGCTCGGCAGGCTGCCCAAGGTGGTGAGAACCACCATGAAGCGCTGGTGGTCCGGGTCGTACAGGCACACCGGGTCGATGACCTGCGGCCCGATCACGCCGGTCGTTCGGTCGATCGCGGGCGGGTAGCCGAAGAACGTGTTGAGATCCTGTACCCCGCTCAGCGCGGCGGCGTCTGCCGAGCTGCGGACCCGCAGCACGCTGTTGACCGCCTCGACGACGAACCCGTTGCCGACACACAGCGCCTGGTCGGGCGGCTCGAGCGAGAACTGGTTGCCGCCGTTGGCGAGGCGTTGGTCGCGGTGGGTAAGGCCGTTCACGCTGGCTTGGACATCCGCGTTGGAGCCGGCCACGACGCTGGACGCGACGACCGGTGCGTCGAGCGGCTTCTTCGGGAACTTGCCGTTCTTGAACCCCGGGCGCGGACGCGTGAACTCACCGGCCTCGCCGTCGCCTTCCTCCTCGTCCCGGCCTCCGGGCCGCAGCTCCGGCTGCTGGAGACCGTCGACTCCGAGCGGACGTGTCTGGATACTCGTCGTGCCGCCGCTGGGAATCGCGCGGGTACCTCCGGCGGCCGCACCCATCGAGGTTGTCGGGGTGATCAGGCCGGCGGAGATGACCAGGGACGCAGTTGCCAGACCAAACGCTCGACGGCGGGTCATGTGAGAGGTGAACTTCATGGGTTGCCCTCCATGCTGGTCGCGTGCCACTGGAGTGGCGACCGAACGTCAGCATGTCGGCACACGCGATGCAGTGGTCGGCCTACCGCACCCCGAGTTGCCCGTTCGCCAAGCTTCACCAGCCATTTGAGACCTCAGATGTGGTGAAGCGCAAGGGTTGGCAACTGAGCGTGCACACGCGGGGGCGGTCGCATGCACACGCTCGAAACAGCGGCCCCCTCACCGGCCAAGCCTGGTCTCGGCACCCATGAGAAGACCGCGTCGGTCGAGGGCTTACACGTCTTCCGGGAACGGAACTCCCGTATTGGAGTGGCAGCGGTAGCCGTTGGGGTTCTTGAAGTCGGACAGGTACTGCTGGTGGTAGCGATGCCGCCTGGGCGATAGAAGCTGTGCCGTCGCTCGGCTGAACTACGATTGGGCGGTCGGTCTCACGGGTTGATGGAGGAACAGATGAGTGCTGGCGGCAAGCTTGTGAGAGACCGCATCCCGGAGATCATCCGCGCGAGTGGTGCTGAGCCGATCACCTATCGGGCCGAGTCTGCCGAGTACGGTCGCCGGCTGCGCGACAAGCTCCTGGAGGAGGTCGACGAATTCCTCACTGCCGACGGCGCGACCGCCGTCGAGGAACTCGCGGACATCCTCGAGGTCGTCTATGCCTTGGCGGCCGACCTGGGGACTACCAAGGACCACCTCGAAACAACCCGCGCCGCCAAGGCCACAGAGCGAGGGACTTTCACCGACCGAGTCATCTGGACCGGCGTTCGCTGACCGGCGCGCCGGTTCCGTTCTCAGTCGTCGGCTGGGAACGGAACACCCGTCTTGGAGTGGCACCGGTAGCCGTTCGGGACCTTGCGCAAATACTGCTGGTGGTAGCGATGCTGGCGAGGCGATAGAACGCGTCGGGGTACTGCGCCTTGTAGATGAACATCAGGCAACTGGGGCACGGCTACACGCCCTGACCGGTGGCCATCTCGAACCGCAGGCGGTCGGCAGTGCCCACGGCTGTCGTCTCATCGATGTACTGCCGATCGGACCGGGTGAGGAATCGGAGGTCGGCGTTCTCGATCTCTCGGTACGCCGCCGGCGTTTCGCCGGTGCGGTCGGCTGCACCTCCGTTACGGATCCAGTCGGCCACGGTGTTGCCTTGGTCCCGGACGGAGTTCCACCGCCCGCAGGTCATCGGGCCCATGCCTGCCTCGATCGTCGCAACCACCTCCGGTGGTGTCTCCGGCCAAGAGCACCAGTTACTCACCACTTCGACCAGGCCCAGCGTGAGCGCCTCGTCGAGGTTGGCATCGGGCACGTGGTCGAGATCGGCACCCGCCAGGGCCGCTTCGGTGATGGCGAGGGCGGTCATCACTGGAGCCGCGTCACCCTGCTCAATCGCTGGACACAGCCGATGCTGGGCGAGGTGCCCGAGTTGCGAGTACGGCGTCGGAGCGTCGGCCAGGGACGGCCGGAACCACCGCAGGCTCTTGGACAGGCGTCGGAGTACGACTTCGGTGGGATCGGTCGGGCGGCGAAAGATGCTCACCGGCCAACCTTATGGCCGCCGGCAAGCTACGGAGCTCAGCCTCCAAGGCCGAGGGCACCACCGCGAAGGTGGTGCCCTCAGACTTCAGTCTGCTGTTATGCGCCCGCCGGGAACGGTACGCCGGTGTTGCTGTGGCACCTGTAGCCGTTGGGGTTCTTGAAGTCGGACAGGTACTGCTGGTGGTAGCCCTCGGCGTAGTAGAAGGTGGTGGCGGGGGCGATCTCGGTGGTGATGTCGCCGTAGCCGAGGGGCTTGATGACGGGGGCGTAGAGGTCGCGGGTGCGCTCGGCCTCGGCACGCTGGGCGTCGGTGGTGTAGTAGACCGCGGAACGGTACTGGGAGCCGAGGTCGTTGCCCTGGCGCATGCCCTGTGTCGGGTCGTGGGTCTCCCAGAAGACCTTCAGCAGGTCGGTGAAGGTGGTCTTGGTGGGGTCGTAGACGACTCGGACGGCCTCGGTGTGGCCGGTGCGGCCCGTGCAGACCTCCTCGTACGTCGGGTTCGGGGTGTAACCACCCGCGTAGCCGACGGCCGTGGTGTAGACCCCGGGCTGCTGCCAGAAGATCTCCTCGGTGCCCCAGAAACACCCGGTGCCGAACCAGATCTCCTCGAACCCCTCAGGGGCAGCAGCGGTCTGCGGCGTACCGAGCACGATGTTGTCCGCCGGTACGGCGAATCCGGGCTCCGGCCGGCCGGGCAGTGCGGCCTCGGGCTCGACCAGGGCTGTGTTGCGCTTGAAGAACGACATTCTCACGCCTCTCGCAGAAGTACTGTCATGATCCTTCAACGCCAGGGGTAAGGCGAACCTTCCCCACACCCCTTACGGCGAGATGACGTCAAGCGATCATGGCCGCCGAGCGCCGGGCCGGCGCCCCGCCCGTGGTCAGCGACGCGTACGACGCGGCCAACTGACCGACCCCGTCACGCAACGCATCCGGGTCGAGCGTGAACGGCAACCGGATGAACGACTCGAGCCCACCATCCGGCGAGAACCGCGAACCGGACACCAGTAGTACGCCGTTCCGCTGCGCAACCCCGACCAGACTCGACCCAACGGGCTCGGGCAACTCACACCACAGCGACAACCCACCACCCGGCACCCGGAACCGCCACGACGGCAATTCGGAGGCCACCGCCGACGCCAACGCATCCCGCCGCCGCGCCAGCTCCGACCGCCGCTCCGGCAGAATCGTCGACCGCTGCCGCAGCAATCCGGCGACGACCAACTGCTCGAGCACCGGCGCCCCCAGATCCATCGACGCCCGCGCGTCCAGGATCCGCGCGACCAGCGCCTCCGGCACCCGCATCCACCCGATCCGCAGCCCACCCCAGAACGACTTGCTCACCGACCCCACGGTGATCACGCCGTCGGGGTCGTACGACGCGAACGGCGGCGGCAGCTCCTGGCCGTCCAGCGACAGCTCGAACAGCGTCTCGTCCACGATCGCCGTCGTCCGGCTGCGGGCGAACGCGATCGCCAGCCGCTGCCGGTCGGCGGCCGGCATCAACCAGCCGGTCGGGTTCTGGAAGTCCACGACCATCCAGGCGGCTCGCGGTGCCGTCTGCCTGATCGTTGCCTCCAGTAAGGGAAGGTCCCAGCCGCCGGGGCTCATCGGCACCGCCACCACCCGGCAGCCGCTGCGCCGGATCGCGTCGACGGAGTTCGGGTGCGTCGGACTCTCGGTCAGCACCCGGTCGCCGAACTGCGTGATCGCGCGGATCGCGATCGACGTCGCCGCCAGCGCACCGGCGGTCACGATGATCTGGTCCGGCGTCGTCGGCAGCCCGCGCTCCGCATAGGCCGCCGCGATCTCCGAGCGCAGCACCGGCAGGCCCTGCGGGTGGTACCCGGGCGTCGCCAGATGCACCGGCAGGTCCCCGGCAGCCTCCGCCACCGCCGTACTGATCCCCGGTACGGCGGACGGCGCCGCGCAGGTGAAGTCGTAGAGCCCGTCCATGTCGATCCCAGGCGCGTGGTGCCGCCCGAGTTCAGGTGCGACCTTGGACGGGAGGGCGGTGACACTGCCCGACCCGCGGCGGCTCATCAGATAGCCGCTGTCGCGCAACTCGCGGTACGCCGAGGCGACCGTCGTCCGGCTGACCCCGAGGGCTTCGGTCAACTCGCGCTCGCTCGGGAGCCGCGAGCCAGGGATGATCCGGCCGTCCGCGATCAGCAGTCTGAGCCGGTCGGCCAGCACCCGGTACGCCGGGCCGGAGTCGTCGGCCCAGGACCCGAGCAGGCCGGCGAGCGTACTGGCGGGGAGATATTGCCGCTGCATGCAGTCCACTATCGCGCAATTGGCTATCGATCACCAGGCCAGTTGCTCTGCAAACTGGAGAAGTGACCGTCACTTCCCCCGCACCGCCGCGCCAACTGGCGCCCCTGAACCCGATCCAGCAGCTGAAGGCAGGCCACCTGCCCCGGCGCCTGGTCCAGTTGTACGTCGGCCTCACCCTGTACGGCGCCTCGATGGGCCTGATGATCAAGGGCAATCTCGGCCTGGACCCGTGGGACGTGTTCCACTCCGGCATCACCAAGCACCTGCCGCTGAGCTTCGGCACCGTGGTGATCGCGATGAGCTTCGTCGTACTGCTGGCCTGGATCCCGCTGCGGCAGTGGCCCGGGCTCGGCACGATCAGCAACGCGATCGTGATCGGCCTGGTGACGGACCTGACCCTGGCGACGGTCGACCGGCCGGACGCGCTCTGGCTCCGGATCGTGTTCATGCTCGCGGGCGTCGTGGTGAACGCGCTGGCCGGCGCGCTCTACATCGGCGCGCAGTTCGGCCCCGGTCCCCGCGACGGCCTGATGACCGGCCTGGTCCGTCGTACCGGCCTCAGCGTCCGCCTCGTCCGGACCGCGATCGAGCTGACCGTGCTCGTCATCGGCTTCCTGCTCGGCGGCGTGATCGGCGTCGGCACTGTCGTCTACGCCCTGTCGATCGGCCCACTCGTCCACGTCCTCCTACCGATCTTCACAGTGCGCCTGAAGCCCGACCTGCCCTAGCAGCCCTCCGCCGCTTCACGCCCACCCCTTCGCGTTCGCGGCTCCGCGTCCGCGTTCGCGGCTCCTGGCCCGCGGCTTCGCGCTCGCCGCTCCCGCAGCGCAGGCTGCCGTCCGCTGGGTTAGCCCACCAAACGATGGGTTGGCCCACTGCGTGCGGTTGGCCAACCCGCCTTCTCGTGGGCGGACCCGTGGAAGGCGGTGCGGTGGGAGCGGGGTGGGCCAGTGGGGGCGGGCTGCCGTCCGCTGGGTTAGCCCACCAAACGGTGGGTTGGCCCACTGCGTGCGGTTGGCCAACCCACCTTCTCGTGGGCTGACTCAGCAGAGGGCAGTGCGGCGGGGGTGCGGGCGGGGCAGCTCGGCGGCTGCGGCTGCGGCTGGCGCTGGGCGGATGCGGAGCGGGGCGGAGCGGAGTGGGAGCGCGGGCTGGGGCTTAGCGTTCCAGGTGGGTTTTGAGGGCGTTGAGGCGGTGGTCCCAGTCGCGGGTGAGGGCGGCGAGGAACTGCTGGGCGAGCTGCATCGGGGCGGGCCGGAGGCCGTAGCGGACACGGCGGCGTTCGCCGTGCTCGGCGGTGACGAGGCCCGCCTCGGCCAGGAGTGCGAGGTGCTTGGCGATCGCCTGCCGGGTGATCGGCAGGCGATCCGCCAGGTCCGTCGCGGTCGAAGGCCCGTTCGCCGCGAGTACGGCGAGTACGCCGCGCCGCCGCGGATCCGCCAAGGCCAGGAACACCTGCTCCGCCACCGCCTCGACCTGGTCTGTGGCGGGCATGGCAGGTCAGGCGGCGTCGAGGTAGTCGACGAGTTCGCCGAGTTCGGACGCCCAGCCTTCGGTGTTGGCGCCGAACGCCTTGGTGTACTCGCCGTCCGGCAGTTGCGCGAAGCCCGACTCGATGACGGTCAGCCGGGTGCCGGCGTCGACCGGCTCCAGGGTGAACTCGACGTACGTCCGGCGTTCGTCCTCGGCCGGCAGGCCGTAGATGTGCCAGGTGAAGCCGAACGTGGTCGGCTCGTCGACCCGCTCGATCCGCATCTCGGCCCGGTCGCCGCTGGTCCACGTCATCTCCGCGGATCCGCCCGGCCGCAGGTCGATCTTCGCCTGGTGGCCGAACCAGGTGCCGAGACCCTCGGCCGTGGTCAGCGCCGCCCACACCTTCGCCGGCGGGTGGGCGAGCTCGACGGTCCGCGCGATCTGGTCAGGAAATCCCATCGCAATCCTCCTGGTGAATAGCAACTATCTGGTTGCGATCCAACATATGGCAACCCGTCGGTTGCGTCAAGAGTCTCAGTGCCGGACGGCCGGTGCGGGACGGAGCAGACCAGGCCGTAGGCTGGTCCGGTGAACACGGACCACCACTACGGCTTCGAGACGCTCGCCATCCACGCCGGGAACGAGCCCGACCCCACCACCGGTTCGGTGGTGCCGCCGATCTACGCGACCAGCACCTACAAGCAGGACGGCGTCGGCGGGCTGCGCAACGGCTACGAGTACTCCCGGTCGGCGAACCCGACCCGGACCGCGCTGGAGGAGTGTCTGGCCGCGATCGAGGTGGGCAACCGCGGCTTCGCGTTCGCCAGCGGCCTGGCCGCGGAGGACACGCTGATCCGCTCGCTCTGCGTCCCGGGCGACCACATGGTGTTCCCCGACGACGCGTACGGCGGCACGTTCCGGCTGTTCTCCAAGGTGCTGGGCAACTGGGGTGTCGAGATGACGCCGGTCGCGGTCACCCACCCCGAGGCGATCCGGGCCGCGATCCGCCCGGGCAAGACCAAGATCGTCTGGCTCGAGACGCCGACGAACCCGCTGCTGAACGTCGCCGACATCGCCATCGTCGCCCAGATCGCGCACGACGCCGGTGCCCTGCTGGTGGTCGACAACACCTTTGCCACGCCATACCTGCAGCAGCCGCTGGAGCTCGGCGCGGACGTCGTCGTGCACTCGACCACGAAGTACATGGGCGGTCACTCCGACGTTGTCGGCGGTGGGCTGATCGTCCGCGACGCCGGGCTGGCCGACAAGATCGCCTTCCACCAGAACGCGATCGGCGCGGTCGCCGGCCCGTTCGACTCCTGGCTGGTGCTGCGCGGGATCAAGACCCTCGGCGTCCGGATGGACCGGCACAGCGACAACGCCGAGAAGGTCGTCGAGTTCCTGCAGCGGCACAAGGCCGTCAGCCAGGTGCTGTACCCGGGCCTCGACGGTCACCCCGGCCACGAGACCGCCGCCAAGCAGATGAAGCGGTACGGCGGCATCGTGTCCTTCCGGGTCACCGGAGGAGAGCAGCACGCGCTGGACATCTGCAACAAGGCCGAGGTCTTCACCCTGGGCGAGTCGCTCGGCGGTGTCGAGTCGCTGATCGAGCACCCCGGCAAGATGACCCACGCCTCGGTCGCCGGTACGCCGCTCGAGGTGCCGGCCGACCTGATCCGGCTCAGCGTCGGGATCGAGACGGTCGACGACCTGCTGCTGGACCTCGACCGCGCGATGGCGTAGTTGGCGGGCCTGTTGGTGGCCGTCGACTTCGGGTCGACGTTCACGAAGGCGATCGCGGTGGACTCCGGCTCGGGCGACCTGGTCGCCCGAGCCGAACACCGGACCACGATCGACACGGACGTGATGGACGGCTGGCACGCCTGCCGCAACGCCTTGCTGGAAGCCGATCGCGGCGTCGAGCGCGCCGAGGTGCTGGCCTGTTCAAGTGCGGGCGGCGGTCTCCGGATCGGTGTCGTCGGCAACGAAGAGCTCGTCACCGCGGAAGCCGGCCGGCGGGTCGCGTTGTCCAGCGGCGGCCGAGTGGTTGCCGTGGTCAACGGCGGGCTCACGGCAACTTCCCTGAAGGAGCTGCGCAAGGACCGGCCGGACGTGGTCTTGCTGCTCGGCGGCACGGACGGTGGCAATTCGGCAGTACTGCGCAACGCTGCCGAGGTGCTGGCCAGGTACAAGTGGCGTCGACCGGTCGTTGTCGCAGGCAACCTTGATGCGCAGGCCGGGATCGGCGAGACCCTTGCGGCGGCCGGCGTACCGCATGTCCTGGCGGACAATGTCGTACCCGAGATCGGAGTGTTCGCGCCGGACAGTGCGCGGGCCGCGATCCGGGAGATGTTCCTCGCCCATGTGATCGGCGGGAAGAACCTGTCCCGGGACCCGGCGTTCACGCGGATGGTCCGAGCCGCCACGCCGGACGTCGTACTGCGCGGAGTCGAGGTGCTGGCCGGGCTGCACGGTGACGTCGCGGTCGTGGACATCGGTGGTGCGACCACGGACGTGCACTCGGTGATCGAGCTCGACCCGGAGGACGCGAACCTCGGCCGCGAGGTGGTCGCGACGCATCCCGTGACGCGCACGGTCGAGGGCGACCTCGGCATGCGCTGGAGCGCGGTCCCAGTAGTCGCCGCCGGCATCGAGTCCGGTCTCATCCCGGACGGCGACCTGCTCAGTACGGCGGCCGCTCGGCGGCACGCCGATCCGTCGTACCTTCCTGACAGCGAGCAAGAGGCGTCGTACGACGAGTTGCTCGCGAGGGTCGCGGCGACGGTGGCGTTGCGGCGGCACGCGGGTCGACAGCGGATCGTGTTCGGGCCGGGCGGTCGGGTGATCGAGCGGTCGGGCAAGGACCTGCGCGAGGTGGACCTGCTGGTCGGGTCCGGAGGAGTGCTGCGGCACAACGGGCCGGACGTCGCCGCGCGGATCCTGGGCTCCGTCGGGGTGAATGCACAGGAGGAAGGCTGGCTCGTCCCGGAGCGCGCGGAAGTCTGCGTCGACAAGGACTACGTCCTGGCCGGCGTCGGCCTGCTCGCCGGCCTCGCCCCAGCCGCAGCCGAAGGGCTCGCGGCGCACATTCATGGAACGGTCCGCACCGGGCACTAACCTCAGTACCAAGCGCGTGAGCTGCGGAGGTGGGATGAGCGAGTCGGGGCGGGGCGACGAGACCGAGGCGCCGGACGTCGGACGGGACCGCGAGAGTCCGGTGGCTGACAACGAGGTGCTCGACGAGGCCAGCGCAACCGTGGTGGACGACGATCGCCTGACCGCGTCGTCCAGCCGGGGTCGCGTGGACACCGGGGTGACACCCGGGATGCAGATCGCCAGTGCCTGGGCCTGGCGGTTCCTGGTGATCGTCGCGGCCGTGCTGGTGATCGCCTACGGGATGCGTTATCTGTCCGAGGTGGTCGTCCCGGTCACGGTCGGCGTACTGCTGACGGCTCTGCTGGTTCCGGTGACGGACGGCCTGCAGCGGCTCCGCATTCCCCGCGGTCCCGCGGCGGGCATCACCGTCCTGGCGACCATCATCCTCGTCGCCGGTCTGCTGACCCTGGTCGGGACGCAGATCGCGGGCCAGTTCGAGAGTCTGTCCACCCAGGTCGGCGAAGGTGTGCAGAAACTGCGCGACCTGGGCCGGATCAACTTCGGGCTGAGTGACAAGGACATCACCGCCGCCTTCAAGCGACTGCAGGACGAGATCACGTCCGGTGGTGCTCTCGGTCAGCGCGCGGCCGAGGTCGGTACGACGGCGACGCATGTCGTGGCCGGCCTGTTCATCGCGCTGTTCTGCCTGTTCTTCTTCCTCTACCAGGGCGATCGGATCTGGGCGTGGCTGATCCGGCTGTTCCCGCGGCAGGCGCGCGAGAAGGCCGACTCGTCCGGGCGGAAGGCGTGGGTCTCCCTCACGGCGTTCGTCCGGGCCACCATCATCGTCGCGGCGGTCGACGCGATCGGGATCTCACTGGGCGCGGCGATCCTCGGACTGCCGCTGGTGAGCGCGATCGGCATTCTGGTGTTCGTCGGCGCGTTCATCCCGGTCGTCGGCGCGCTGATCAGCGGCGGGGTCGCCGTACTGGTTGCGCTGGTTGCCAAGGGACCGATCGTCGCGATCATCATGCTGGCTGTGGTGATCGGCGTGCAGCAGCTCGAGGCGCATGTGTTGCAGCCGTTCCTGCTCGGCCGCGCGGTCAGCGTCCACCCGCTCGCCATCATCCTGTCGATCGCCACGGGTGTGATCATCGCCGGGATCGTCGGCGCGCTGATCGCCGTACCGACGGCCGCCGTACTGAACGCGATCGTCAACCACCTGGCGGGCAACGACGTCGATCCGGAACCACCGCGACCGTTGCCCCGTAGATACCTCTTCCGGGAGAAACCCGCGGCGGAGTCAGCGGAAGGGGAGGGCTAAGCGCCCGGTCCCGTCGTCATCGAGGGCGTTCAGGGCGGTGACGAGTTTGCGTTCCTCGTAGGTGAAGTGCGTCTCCATCAAGGCGGCCACGGTGTCGAGCTCCCGCTTCCGCTCGGCCGGATCGAGCTCGGCGAGTTTCTCCAACCGCTGCAGGGCTTCCGCGATGATCAGGTGATCACGGGCCAGCTCCTCGAGCACCGGGCGAAGGTCCGGGTACTCCTCCGCGAGCGCCACGAACGCGCCGCCGTCCTCACCGGTGTGGTGACGGGTGAGCGCCCCGCAGAACGCCAGACAATGGGCCAGTAGATCTCTGCCGTCCGGTGCGGCCTGTTCCCGCAGTACGTCGATCTGCTCGCGGAGTTGATCGTGGAAGGCGACGAGCTGGTTTCCGAATCCTTGCAGGCGTGACATCACCGCAAGCCTAACGTGCGACGACCGGCCGTCCTCGGGAGAGGACGGCCGGTCGTTCGGTTGGTGTGGAGGGTCAGTGCATCGCGGCGGCCGCGGAAGCCTCCATCGAGTCCTCCTCGCCTTCGCCCTCCGGCTTGGGTCCGTCGGAGCGGCCGGCCAGCCGCTGCTCCGGGGTGATGATCGCGAGGATCAGTGCGATCGCCAGGAACGGCAGCGAGACCAGGAACACGTCGCCCATCGAGTCGACCAGACCGTGCAGGGCCCAGCCCTTCATCGGCTCCTTCAGGCCGTGCAGCGCCTGGACGCTGTTGGCCGCCTTGGCGAGCCCGTCGACCACGGTCTGGGTTGCGTTCGGAACGATGTCGCCCAGGTGCTCCTTGAGCCGGCTGGTCAGCACCGCGCCGTACACCGCCGTACCGATCGCGCCACCCATCGAGCGGAAGAAGGTCATCGTCGAGGTCGCGCTGCCCATGTGCTTGCGGTCCACGCTGTTCTGCGCGGCGGTGACGGTGATCTGCATCGACAGACCCAGACCGGCGCCCATGATGAACATGTAGATCGCCAGGTGCCAGTACGGCGTGCCCAGGCTCAGCGTGGACAGCAGCAGCATCGCGCCACCGACCAGGACCGAGGAGATGATCGGGTAGACCTTGTAGCGCCCGGTCTTGCTCATCAGCTGACCGCTCGGGATCGACGCGGAGAAGATACCGACGATCATCGGCAGCAGCGCCAGGCCGGAGCGGGTCGGCGACATGTCCTTGACCGCCTGCAGGTACAGCGGCAGGAAGATCAGCGCACCGAACATCGCGAACCCGAGCAGGAACGCGTACCCAGCGTATCCGGAGAAGATCCGGCCCTTGAACAGGTCCATCGGGATGATCGGCTCGGCCACCCGCAGTTCGACGATCACGAAGGTGACGGCCAGTACGACGGCCGCGGCCAGCAGGGCGATCGTGGTGCCGGTGCCCCAGCCGTTGGTCGGGCCGCTCCAGGAGACGGCCAGCAGCAGCGAGGTGACGGCTCCGGTGACCACTGCGGCACCCAGGTAGTCGATCTTGTGCGAACGCTTCACATGCGGCAGCCGGAGGACGGCGCCGACGATGCCCAGGGCAACGAGTCCGATCGGCAGGTTGATCCAGAAGATCCAGCGCCAGCCGGGACCGTCGGTGAGCAGACCGCCGAGCAGCGGGCCGGCCACGGACGACAGGCCGAAGACGGCACCGAAGTACCCCATGTACTTACCGCGCTCGCGCGGCGGGATCACGTCGCCGATGGTGGCGAAGGCCAGTGACATCAGGCCACCGGCGCCAAGACCCTGGACGGCCCGGAAGCCGATCAGCATCTCGATGTTCTGCGACAGCGCGGCCAGCACGGAGCCGGCCAGGAAGGTGACGATCGCCGCGATGAACAGCGGGCGACGGCCGTACAGGTCGGAGATCTTGCCCCACAGCGGCGTGGAGGCGGTCGAGGTCAGCAGGTACGCCGTGACCACCCAGGACAGCTTGTCCAGGCTGTTGAACTCGCTGACGATCTGCGGCAGCGCGGTTCCGACGATGCTCTGGTCGAGCGCCGCCAGGAACATGCCGGCCATCAGGCCGCCGAGGACGACGAGGATCTGTTTGTGGGACAGGTATCCCGGAGTTTCAGGCGCAGCGCCGCCGGTGGTGGCGGGCTCGGTGGTGCTCATGTGGTGCTCCCCAGCTTCTTGTCGGTGTTCTCGCGATCGGCGGGGTCGCCGCCGGCCGCGAAGTCTTGGGTACGGCGCTCTGCCGCGGGTGTCGGGCGTAGGCGCGGGGCGACAGCGGCCCAGCCCTTGTCTGCCCAGCTCTTCTCGATGGCCGGGTCGGTAAGGCTCGCGACGCCGTCGGCGAACCGTGTCATCAGGCGCTCGAAGGTCAGGACGTCGTCTTCGGACCAGCCGTCCATCGCTGCGCTCAGCAGCTCCATCCGGCGTCGGGCGCCGGCGTCCCACTCCTCGATGCCCTTCTCGGTCAGCTCGACCCGGAAGGCGCGGCCGTCGTCGGGGTCGGGGGAGCGGCGGACCAGGCCCAGCTGCTCCAGCGACCGCACGTGGCGGCTCGCGGTCGAGGCGTCCAGCTCCATCCGGTTGGCCAGGTCGGACAGGCGCAGCGCTCCGCTGCACCGCAGAACGAACAGCACCAGGTGGACGCTGTGGTCGATCGTGTCCCCGGGCTGCTTGGCCTTCAGCCGCCGGCCGATCCTGGTAAACGCGTGCAGCACGCCCTCGATCGGGGTCTGCGGAGAGTACGCGTCGTTTACTTGCATGCTGCAAGCATATACATGCTTGCGTGATACACGCAAATGAGTTTCCAAGATTTTTGAGTGAGCCGCCACTCACTTACTCACAGTCTTCAGGTGATCACTGTTCGTGGAAGATGAGAACCAGTACACGATCTAGTGACGGCGGAGGGCTGCGTTCTGTGACGCAGGGGTGGACCTAGGACCCCGGTGGTTGGTCGGTCTGGCACCCTGGCCCGCCCCTCTCGCCACAACGAGGCTGGCTCGGGACACATTCCTGCTAGCTACTGGGGGACCCGTGACGGCGATCGACGGCCGGTCGGTGGACAGCATGGCGACGACGAGGCGCCGGCTGCTGGAGTTCGGAGCGGTCTGTGTTGTCCTGACCTGGTTGCCGTGGGCGGTCCTGGGCGTGCTGGGCGCGAACCTCGACGAGGGCGGCGGGATGCTCGTCTTCGCCCTGGCGGCGTCCGGACCGTCGCTGGCCGCCTTGGTGATGTGGCTGTGGCGGCGCGAGAAGCAGCGGCTGGTGAAGTGGTCGTGGAGGTGGCCGCTCGCCGCCGTACTGCTCGGTGCAGTTCCGCCACTGGCGGCGTCAGTGCTGACCGGACACCTCGCAGCGTTTCCCGACCACGCCGCCGACGTGATTGGCGGCGCCGGTGGACCACTCGGGGCGCTGGCCTACACGTTCCTGGCCGGACCGGTCGCGGAAGAGTTCGGCTGGCGGGGCTATATGCAGCCCCGTCTCCGCAGGTACTACGGGCAGTTGGCCACCACCGCGGTCCTGGGCGCGGCGTGGGGGCTCTGGCACGTCCCGCTGTACTTCCTGAGCGGCACCGGTCAGCATGACGACGGGCTGTTCACCCAGCAGGGGCTGACCTTCTTCCTGGGGCTGTTTCCGCTGACCTACGTGATGCTGTTCGTCACCGAAAGCCTCCGCGGCGGCGTACCGGTGGCGATCCTCGTGCACGCGGCGTGGAACCTCAGCGAGGAGCTGATTCCTCCGCTCGGCAACGGTGTGTGGGTGGAGCTCCTCATGATGACCGCCACGGCGGCCGCGGTCGGCTGGTACTGGCGACGCGCGCTCCCGCGGCGCCGTCGTACTGAGGATCCTGCGATCCTGGACGCCGACTCGGCGAGCGACAGAAGGGTGCCAGGATGGCGCAGGTAGCAGTGGTGACCGGTGGTGGTTCGGGGCTCGGGCGCGAGATGGCGCTGGCGCTCGCGGCGGCTGGGTTCGAGGTGACCGTCACTGGGCGGACCGAGGAGAAGCTGCGCGAGACCGCTGCCCTGTCGGCTGAGGGACGAGTGCGGACCGCGGTGCTGGATGTTGCCGATGGCGGGGCGGTGCGTGCGCTCTTCGGTGGGCTCGAGCGGATCGACGTACTGGTGAACAACGCGGGGACCGGCGCGCCGGCGGCCGGGGTGCAGGATCTGGCCGAGGAGGACTGGCGGCGGGTGGTGGACACCAACCTGACCGGGTCCTTCCTGTGTGCGCAGGCGGCGTTCGCGTTGATGCTGCGGCAGGACCCGAAGGGTGGACGGATCATCAACAACGGCTCGATCTCGGCGCATGTCCCGCGGCCGCAGGGGATCGCGTACACGGCCAGCAAGCACGCTGTCACCGGGTTGACGAAGGGCCTCGAGCTGGAAGGCCGGGCGCACGGCATCACGGCCTGCCAGATCGACATCGGGAACGCCGCGACCCCGATGACCGAGCGGATGGGGCAGGGCGTGCTGCAGCCGGACGGGTCGATCGCGGTCGAGCCGACGTTCGATCCGAAGATCGTGGCGGACTTCGTGGTCCGGATCGCCCAGCTCCCGACGTCGGTCGCCGTACCGCACCTGACCGTGATGGCCGCCGGCATGCCGTACGTCGGCCGCGGTTGACTTCCAGTCGTGTTGAGGTTCTAGCGTCGATGGATGGAACCGCCCAAAACGACAAGGAAACTGTCGGCCGGTCCGTCTAGGGTCGGGACCGTGAGTGAGCAGCGGGAGTCCCTGGTCCATGTCCGCGGACTGCGGAAGTCGTACGGCGACTTCGAAGCGGTCAAGGGCATCGACCTGGATGTGTGGCGCGGGGAGGCGTTCGGGTTCCTCGGGCCGAACGGCGCGGGCAAGTCGTCGACGATGCGGATGATCGGCGCGGTCTCCCCGACCAGCGGCGGCACGCTGCGGATCCTCGGCATGGACCCGGCCACCGACGGCCCGTCGATCCGGGCCCGGCTCGGCGTGTGCCCGCAGGACGACACCCTCGACACCGAGCTGTCCGTCCGGGAGAACCTGACCATCTACGGCCGGTACTTCGGCCTGAGCCGGGCGGAGTGCCGTAGTCGCGCGGACGAGTTGCTCGAGTTCGTCTCGCTCACCGAGAAGGCGGAGGTCAAGGTCGACGAGCTCTCCGGCGGGATGAAGCGGCGGCTGACGATCGCGCGCTCGCTGGTGAGCAACCCCGATCTCCTGCTGCTCGACGAGCCGACGACCGGGCTGGACCCACAAGCCCGGCATCTGTTGTGGGACAAGTTGTTCCGGCTGAAGCAGGCCGGCGTGACGCTGATCATCACCACGCACTACATGGACGAGGCCGAGCAGCTCTGCGACCGGCTGGTCGTGATGGACGGCGGCCTGATCGCGGCCGAGGGGTCGCCGGCCGACCTGATCCGGGACTACTCGACGCGTGAGGTGACCGAGCTGCGGTTCGGGCCTGAGGTCATGTCGTCCGACCACGACGCATTGGCAGAGAAGGTCGAGGACCTGGCCGACCGCATCGAGGTGCTGCCGGACCGCCTGCTGCTCTACACCGACGACGGTGAGTACGCGGTTTCGGCGGTCCACGAGCGCGGCCTGCAGCCGGCCTCGGTCCTGGTCCGGCGCTCGAGCCTCGAGGACGTGTTCCTCCGGCTCACCGGCCGGACGTTGGTGGATTAGGGCGATGGCGCTCGCACTGGAGAACGGCCGTCGCCAGTTCGACTACTGGCTGACCGTCTACAAGCGGACCTGGAAGGGCACGCTGATCAGCAGCTTCCTGCTGCCACTGCTCTATCTGGCCGCGATGGGGATCGGTCTCGGCTCCTTCGTCGACCGGAACGGGACGGGAGCGCTCGGTGGCGTGAGCTACCTGCAGTTCATCGCACCCGGGTTGCTCGCCGCCACCGCGTTGCAGGTGGCCGTCGGCGAAGCGACGTACCCGGTGATGAGTGGATTGAAGTGGCAGAAGTTCTTCCACTCGATGATCGCGACGCCGCTGCGGCCGGTGGACGTGGTCGGCGGTCAGCTCGGCTTCATCGCCTTCCGGGTGGGCAGCACGTGTGCGGTCTTCCTGGCGGTGATTGCGGTGTTCGGTGGACTGGAGTCACCGCTCGGTGTGCTTGCGCTGCCGGTGGTGTTGCTGGTGGGGATGGCTGCCGCGGCGCCGGTCGCGGCGGTGGCGTCGACGCTGGAGAACGACTCCGGCTTCGCGATGATCTTCCGCTTCGGGGTGATCCCGGCGTTCCTGTTCTCCGGTGCGTTCTTCCCGGTCTCGCAGTTGCCGAACTGGATCGAGTGGCTCGCGTACCTCAGCCCGCTGTGGCACGGCGTGGCCCTGTCCCGTGATCTGGCGATGGGCACGATCAACCCGCCGCTCGCGCTACTCAACGTCGTCTACCTGCTCGCCTGGTTCGTGGTCGGCACGTGGTTCGCCGTCCGCGGCTTCACCAAGAGGCTGGTGGGCTGATGACGACCCTCACCGCCCGGGTCGTCCCGATCCCGGCCCGTGTCCTCGGCCGCGGCGGCGGCCGGCACATCGTGGAGCGCAACTTCCTGCTCTACCGCCGGTCCTGGATCGTCTTCCTGTCCGGCTTCTTCGAGCCGCTGTTCTACCTGCTCTCGATCGGCATCGGCGTCGCGCAACTGGTCGGCGACTTCACGTTGTCCGACGGCACCACGATCGGGTACGCCGCCTTCGTTGCGCCGGCGATGCTGGCCAGTTCGGCGATGAACGGTGCGATCTTCGACTCGACGTACAACATCTTCTTCCGGATGAAGTACGCCAAGCTCTACGACTCGATGCTGGCGACGCCGCTGCGACCGTGGGACATCGCGACCGGCGAGGTGACCTGGGCGCTGCTGCGTGGAGCTTGCTATTCGGCGATGTTCATCGCGGTGATGCTCGGGATGGGCCTGATCACGTCGTGGTGGGCGCTGCTCGCGCTGCCCGCCTCGGTCCTGATCGCGTTCGCGTTCGCCGGCGCGGGGATGGCGCTGACGACGTTCATGCGCAGCTGGCAGGACTTCGAGTTCGTCCAGCTCGCGGCGATGCCGATGTTCCTGTTCTCAGCCACGTTCTACCCGGTCGAGACGTACCCGGAGGCCATCCGCTGGCTGGTCGAGATCACCCCGCTCTACCAGGGTGTCGTGATCGAGCGCGCTCTCACCACCGGCACAGTCGGCTGGTTCCTCCTCGTCCACGCCTTCTACCTCGCCGCCATGGGCACGATCGGCATGTACATCGCCTCCCAACGCCTCGGCAAGCTGCTGCTGAAATAAGTGCCTGGTCGGCGAAGAGTTCACCGGCTGTAACAGTGCTGTCTGTCTCCCGATGTTCCCAGTGAGATTTGCCGAATCGCGCTGGGGTGGGGGACGCGGATGCAAACGATCGATTCGTGACGACGGCAGGAGTCGGTACAAAAGTGGTGTCTGCCGGGGTCAAGGAAGGATTTCTCCGGAGATATTACCGATGGGTTCACACAGGCTTGGTCGGGATCGCCTTTGGGTTGTCGGTGTCTGCGCTCGTGAACACCGCGAGGGATCATGTCGCCCGGGCGATCGTGATCGGCTCTGTCGCGGTGGCCTGCGCAGTTGTCGCGGCGGTTCTGGCGCACCGGAACATTCAACGGACCGTCAAGCCTCACGTCGCGGCGGACTCGAGTTGGGTGTGGCGTCCTGGCGTCGTCGAGCCGCGTCAGGCGATCGTCTTCATGCAAGGCATCCTGTTTCCGAAGTTGTTGTATTCACGCATTCGGGAGACGGTGTCGCCCCTTGCGCGTGCGATGTCCTTTCACACTGTTTATACGCTGAGGTTGCCGGGATCAAACGTGCAGGACGGTGCCTTGTTCGTCCCCTTCATGGTGGTGAAGAAGGGAAGGCTGTTCGATGACCTTCAGATCACCGCGGCCGACGGTTCCGCGCGCGCCTCGTTGTCCTATGCGGACTACCTGGAACTGGTCAGCGTGATCATGCGCTACCTCGCCCGAATCGATGGGCGTCGGGCCCACAGCCGATATTTGCTGATCGAGCAGAAGTTGATGCGGATGATCGCCGATCGTGCCCCGGCGACCGATGCGGACGCGGCGGTGGACGAACTGTTCAGGACGATGGAGCATGGCCGTCCCGCGCGCACACCGGCGCGGCAGTTGATGAAGTCGATGGCGAAGATCCTCGTAGTCCACTACGCGGTCGTCGTGAAGGTTCCAGTCAGCCCGGTGCGCGAGGACGAGCAGTGGGAGGTGCTGTCGGCAACGGAGCGGCGGATGCTGCCGCTGGACTCGCCAGAATTCTCGGACGACCCTATCGCCTGGTTCTTCGACAGGTTCCGGAAAGGACTCGGGGTTCGATCCAACCAGTTCAAGGTTCCGATCGAGAAGGCTCATCTGACACCGAGCTATCACCTCGAGTTTGTCGGCCCGCCCGATACCTATCTCGCTGGGCAGGATCTGCTGAATCATGTTCCTGAGCCCTCGTACTATCTGCGAATGCGGCCCCGTCTCGGCCAGCGCTACAGCCATTTCTATGTCCGCGACGCGCCGATCGACTCGGCCAACTGGCGACTGAGACTCTCGTTCTTCGAGCGACCGCCAGGCTCGTTCGGAGCCGCCGCGGTGACCGCCATCGCGTCGTTCTGCCTCATTCTCATCGCGGGACGCCTCGCGTCACACGATCCTGCTCTAGCCGTACCAGGGGATGTGACTGCCGTCCTTCTCTCGTTTCCGGTCGTCAGTTCTGCCTGGATTGGCCTGGAGCGCGGAAAAGGACCGTTCGGCGGCACCACAGCGAGCCGTCTGAGTTCGTTGGTGAGCTTCATCGCCTCACTGGCGTCGGCGTCGATCTATCTCGGCGCGGTCGCCAGCAAGCCTGCGGTCGATGGTCCGTACTCGCTGCTCGGCGCCAAGGGAATCTGGGCAGTATTGGTTGGGGTGTCGGCGCTGAACAGCCTCTGGATCTGCTACGGATGGCTCCGCAGATCGGTGCTTTACAGTGCTATGTTGGCAAAACAGCGAGTCAGCTAGCGCTCCGACGTTGTGCTGTACGCGCGGTGATTTGAGGGGGAATCGTGAAGTTCAAGGGTGACCTGGGGGTCTGGATTGTTCCGCCGAGCATCGACGAGAAGGTCATTCGTCGCGAGCTCGACAAAGTCGGTCAGTACGAGCAGTACGTCGTCGGGGGTGAGCTGCTCGCGGACCTGACCGGCGCGGCGAAGAGCGCTCAAGGAGCCGGACGGCGTGCACGTGGCATCCGGAGGGTCGGAGGTCGACGCCGGCGTCGACAGGACTGACAACCCCTCAGACCGACATAGCTCGGCGTACGTGATCGGGAACTCTGTGGAACCAACTGGGTTTACATCGGCGTCCGATTGGCATGATCCGGCGGGTGAGGAATCCGATCGGGGTGTTGCGGCGGAGCCAGCAGGTGCGGTCTCAGTTGAAGGCGCCACGGGAGCGCTTGCCGGGTGGCAGCCGCCGATGGATCCGGTCGTCGATGGAGTGGATGATCACCGAGTTCGGCCGCGACGTGGTGCTGCGGCCGATCGCGCTGCCCACCGATCTCATCCCGGCCGGGTACGACGGCAGCCGGCCGGCCGCGGAGGAGTTGTGCCGGCTGGTCAGCGAGCGGATGGATCTTCGGCCGGATCAGTGCGCCCTCAGCTTCGAACTCGTCGGTGACGGCATCCGGCGGCCGGCGTACCGCAGGTCGGCCTCGGTGGTGAAGGAACCTTCCGGCCGGTGGATCCGCGGCGCCGAGCGCAACCAGATCCAACTGTCGCCGACGCTGGCCGCCGACCCGGTCGCGCTGATCGCGATCTTCGCCCATGAAGCCGGGCATGAACTGCTGCTCGGCAGCAGCCGGATCTCGGTGGCGCGCCGGCCCGACCACGAACCACTGACCGATCTGCTCACCGTGTTCTACGGACTCGGGATCTTCACCGCCAACGCGGCGTACGAGCGACGGCCGCGTCCGAACGGGCGGGGCAAGCAGCCGTTGGCGCGCGGGTACCTCCGTGAAGCGGCGTTGTCCGAGGCGCTCGCGTACTACGCCTCGCTGCGCGGAGAGCGTCGTCCGACGTGGGACCGGCACCTCGATCCGCCGGTCCGCCGCGGTATGCGCAACCAGTTGGCCGTGCTGCACCGCTGACTACTGCGCAAGGATCCGCCGCAGCCACCACACGCCGCCGCGGAGCATGGACTCCATGCTCGGTCCGGACACGTTGTCCGGCAGGTGCGCGTAGGTCATGACCTGGTGGAGTGCTCCCAGCTCCTCGGCCAGCTCGAGCGCACGACGCAGGTCCGCGGGCGAGGCGTACGACTCCCACTCGGCCAGATAGGCATCCTTCAGCCGCGGATCCGTCGACGTCGGCGACCGTTGCTCGAAGAACGTCACGAGGTCCAGGAACGGATGGGACACAGCGGCGTCCGTCCAGTCGAACGCCAACACCCGACCGTCCCGGACAGCAAGGTTCCGCGGATGCAGATCACCGTGCAGAAGAGTCTCCGGTACGCCGATCGCCGCGAGCTCGGTGATTGCCTCACGCAACTGTTCGGCCCGCCTCGGCAGCAGCGCGCGCTCCGCGGGTTCGAGCAGATCGGTGGCGGGGGTCGGCCCGAGCAGCCGGTCGATCTCGCCCTCCAGTACGCCCAGCCGACGGTCGACACAGCTGAACTCCAGCAGCCGATCCGGCTGATCCGCAAAGCTGCGCTGCAACCTGGCGTGCCCGCGCAGTGCGTCGATCCACAGCGAAACGTCCGGAAAGTCGGCCAACGGGGGTCCGAGGTCGGGCAGCAACATCCAAGCCCGCTTCTCGTCCACGGCCAGCGGCGCAGGCACCTCACCAGGCCGCTCCTCGGAGAGCTGCTTCAACAACATCGGCTCGTGCGCGAACAACAGGGGCAACGCATCCGCCCGTGCCGGCCGGATGGTGCTGGAGTGCGCCAGTGCCTTGAAGTACACGTCTCCCTGGGCCGTCGGGACACGCAGTACGTTCGACAGCCCCCACGAGCGCACCTGGGACCACGGACCCGTCCTCGCGACCTGTTCGTCGATCCACGACAGCGCTTCGTCGTACCAGCCCGGCCTGGTCCACGCCGGCGTCACGGGGGAGTCCGCCGGGAGGGCGAGGTGCTCGCGCGCGGCCACGACCGCCGGATCGTCGAGGTCATGCACCCACCGGGCATCCGCTGGAACCGTGCCGGTCGAGAGCATGAGATAGGTGGTCGGCTCTTCGTCAAGGCAGGTGAGGACGACGGCCTCGATCGACAGCTGCTCGCGGAGCCGGCCGACCGCGGCCTCCACGTTCGGGAACCAGAGCTTCTCGGCGACGTCCACCTGCGGCAGGCCGGAAGGCAGCACGAGGACCGCCTCGTCGGAGTGGCGAACCACGACAGCCGTGACCTTCATGAGCCGCAGCGTATGTGGCGGGTGCAACTGGTTTTGATGCGTAGGGTAAGGACGTGATCGATGCCAAGGACATCGTGCGAGCGGCGGACCTGTTGCATGACGTGGTGGCGCCGACGCCGCTGGAGTACTCGCGCTGGCTGAGCGAACTGGTCGGCGGCGACGTGTTCCTGAAGTGCGAGAACCTGCAGCGCACCGGGTCGTTCAAGCTGCGCGGCGCGTACGTGCGGATGGCGCGGCTGTCCAAGGCCGAGCGGTCGCGCGGCGTGGTCGCGGCGAGCGCCGGAAACCACGCCCAGGGCGTCGCGCTCGCGGCCCAACTGCTCGGCATCAAGGCGACCGTGTTCATGCCGCACGGCGCACCGATCCCGAAGGAGAAGGCGACCCGCGCGTACGGCGCGGAGATTCGCTTCGTCGGCACGTCGATCGACGACTGCCTGCGGGCGGCGCACGCGTTCGAGGCCGAGACAGGAGCGGTGCTGATCCACCCGTTCGACCACCCTGACATCGTCGCCGGTCAGGCCACCGCCGGGCTGGAGATCGTCGAGCAGTGCCCGCAGGTCCGGACGGTCGTCGTACCGACCGGTGGCGGCGGCCTGATCGCCGGGATCGCGGCGGCGATGCAACGCGACGGGGCGCCGATCGAGGTCGTCGGCGTGCAGGCCGCGGGTGCGGCGGCGTACCCGGCCTCACTGGCGGCCGGCGAACCGGTCCAGCTGGCGGAGATGGCGACGATGGCGGACGGGATCGCGGTCGGACTGCCGGGCAAGGTCCCGTTCGAGGCGGTCCAGCAGTACGTCGGGGAGATGCGCACGGTCGGCGAGGATTCGTTGTCCAAGGCCCTTTTGTTGCTGCTGGAGCGGGCGAAGCTCGTGGTCGAACCGGCCGGTGCCGCCGCGGTGGCCGCCGTACTGGACGAGCCGGAGCGGTTCAAGCCGCCGGTCGTGGTGGTGCTGTCCGGCGGCAACATCGACCCGCTGCTGCTGATGCGCGTCATCCGGCACGGCATGGCCGCGGCCGCGCGGTACCTGTCGCTGCGAGTGCGGATCCCGGACACGCCCGGAGGGCTCGCCACACTGCTGACCCAGCTGGCCGGGATGGACGCCAACCTCATCGAGGTACTGCACGAGCGCATCTCGGAGACGCTGAACCTGGATGAGGTCGAGGTGGCGCTGCAACTCGAACTGCGGGGTGAGGACCACCGCGACCGCGTCCTGGCCGGTCTGACCGGCAACGGCTACACCTACACGCTCAACTGACCTGCGGCCGGACGTGGGCGAGCAGGCTGACCAGCATCTTGCCGGGCTCCTCCCAGGGCAACATGTGTGACGAGCGCTCGAACCAGACGGCCTGCTTGTACGGCGCCTTGACCGCCTCGATCCACTCGGCGGTCGGGGCACTCGGCGTCGTGTAGTCGTGCCGCCCGAGGAACATGACAACCGGGATCGGGAACTCGGTCACCCCGGTGAAGTCGACCTCCAACAACTCGTCCAGCACCCGGCCGAGGGTGAACATGTTGCCCTCGCCAATGGTTTCACCCTCGTCGAGGGTGTACTCCGGCGACAGCAGTGGCGCCTGGAAGAAGTAGGTCGAGTCGGTCCGGTACGCCGTCAGGCCGCCGCGGTACTGCGCCCATTCACGCGCGATGATGATCCGGTCCCGGGTCACAGGCTCGTCGCCGGGGTACGGCGCGATCGACGCGAGCTGCTCGAGGGCCTCGGTGTGGTTGTGTTCGCGGGCCTGCTCGAGGGCGTATTCGAACGAGAGTCGTTCGTTCGTCCGGGAGTTGATGAACTGGCCGATCCCGACGTACGCGTGGAACAGGTCGGGCCGGGCGAGGGCGGCGTGCGTTGCGATCACGGTGCCCCAGCTGTGACCCATCAGGATCACTTTGCCGACGCCGTACCGCTCCCGGATCTGCTCGGTGAGCTCGATCGCGTCGGCGACGTACTGCTCGATCTTCAGGGTGTCCGCGATGGTGTCCGGATCGACCGTACGAAAGGTCCGGCCGGCGCCGCGCTGGTCGTAGGTGACGACCGTGAAGTACTCCTCGATCGGCCGCTGGAACTGCCACATCACCGGCGACAGCGGCGACGCGGGACCACCGTGCACGAACAGGATGACCGGGTTCGACCGGTCCTGACCACGGGCGTAGACCCAGTGGTCGACGCCTCCGGCCCGGAGTTGGTACGTCTCCTGGATGCCGTCGGGCGCGACGATGCGGTTCAGGTCCTCGATGACTTCCCGAGCTTCCTCGGCGGTCAGGAGCGGTTCGTCAGTCATTCACCGATGGTAGGAGGCTGACAGCTCTTCACCAGGGGTGCGTGCAGCCGCTCGGCGAGCACCCGGCGCTGGGTCGGCTCGGCCTCTGCCTGAAGGTGCAGACCGTCGTCGGTGAGCCGGACGTTGACCGCGCGCCGATCCTCGGGGCACATGTGCCGCTCGACCAGACCGGCGGTCTCCAGCCGGCCGATCACCCGGGACAGCGCGCTCTGGCTGAGATGGACCGACTTCGCGATCGTCTGCACCTTGGCGGAGTGTTCGGGCAGCTCGGCGAGACGCTCGAGCACCTCGTACTCACTCATGCCCAGCGAATGGCCGGCCTGCAGAGCCCGATCGAGGGCGCAGGTCAGGTCGGCGTGGCGAGCCAGCAGCTCGCGCCATTCCCTCACATCTGCACTGACATCGGCGGCGGTCTCACCAGGACCGGCGCTGACCTTCGTGGCGGCCATGGAGGCGACCATAGCATGCACGCGCATTCAATGCAAACGCATTTAATGCCTAGACATTAGATGCACACGCATGGAATAGTCTCCCCTCGTGACACAGACAACGCACACCACATCACCGGCCCGGATGACTTGGGACGCGCGCCTGTGGGGCGCCCTCCTGGTGGTCTGCGGCGTGATCTTCCTCGACGGCCTGGACGTGTCCATGGTCGGTATGTCCCTGCCGTCCATCGGCGCAGACCTGAACGTCTCCCTCTCTTCTCTGCAATGGGTCGTGACCGGCTACGTGCTCGGGTACGGCGGCCTGCTGCTGCTCGGCGGCCGGACCGCCGACCTGCTCGGCAGGCGCCGCGTCTTCCTGATCGCGCTGGCCGTGTTCGCCGCGGTCTCGATGCTGAGCTCGCTGGCCACGAACCCCGAACTGCTCATCGCCGCGCGGTTCGTCAAGGGCGTCGCCGCCGCGTTCACCGCGCCGGCCGCGCTCTCCATCATCACCACGACCTTCCACGAGGGCCCGGACCGTAACCGTGCCCTCAGCATCTTCACCACCTGCGCCGCCAGCGGCTTCTCGATGGGCCTGATCCTCGGCGGCGCGCTGACCGAGGTCGGCTGGCGCTGGACCTTCCTGATGCCCGGCCCGGTCGCCCTGATCGTGCTGCTGTTCGCGATCAAGCTGATCCCGAACAGCCCGCGCGACAACGCTTCCGGCGGGTACGACGTCCCCGGAGCGATCACTGTCACCGGCGGCATGCTGTCCTTGGTGTACGCCGTGGTCGGTGCCGAGCAAGCAGGTTGGGTGTCGGTGCAGACCTTCGGGATGTTCGCGCTCGCGATCGTCCTGCTGGCCGGCTTCGTCGCGATCGAACTCCGGTCGAAGCACCCGCTGGTCCGGCTCGGCATCCTCCGCAACGCCTCGCTCCGCCGGGCGAACCTGGCCATCCTGACCGTCTTCGGTGCGTACGTCGCCTTCCAGTTGATCGGCACCATGTACCTGCAGAACCTGCTCGGCTGGTCGTCGTTCCAGACTGCGCTGGCCTTCCTGCCCGCCGGTCTGCTGGTCGCCACCCTGTCGCCGAACGCGGGCAAGCTGGCCGACCGGCTCGGCACCGAGACGATGATCATCGCGTCGATGGCGCTGTTCGTCGTCGGGTACGCCCTGTCGCTGCGGATCGGTCCGGAGTCGGCGTACTTCTCGACTGTGTTCCCGACGATCATCCTGCTCGGTCTCGGGTTCGCGATCGGGTTCCCGGCACTGAACATCCAGGCCGTGTCCGGGGTCCCGGATCACGAGCAGGGGCTGGCGTCCGGGCTGTTCAACACCTCCAACCAGGTCGGTGGCGCGGTGGTCCTCGCGATCGTGACCGCGGTGATCAGCAGCAGGTCGGACGGCGTGACCACCTCGGCCGGGATGCTGTCGGCGTACAAGCCGGGTCTGGCTGTGGTGACCGGGATCGCGGCGCTCGGACTGGTGGTGGCCTTGACCGGTCTGCGTGGTCTGCGCAGTCGGCGTGCCGCTGAGGAGGCCGAGGCCGCCGAGCTGGCCGCCGTACAGGACGAACTGGCCGCGGAGGAGATGACGCCGGCCGCGTGACAACAACCAGCCCGGTCCGGGCTGTGCACATATGAGAAACCCAGCTGGTGCGGGTCGCGGGCTACTCCCCGGGATCCGCACCGCTGCGTCCGGCGGGATTCCGGGCGATCCCGGATTGGTTTCGACCCGCGGGGATGCTGGACTGGGCGCATGAGCAACCAGAGCGATTACGACCGGCGGGTCAAGGACGTCCTCGACCGGGTCGCCAAGGGCCACCTCTCACCTGAGGAAGCCACCACCCTGATCGCCGCCATTCAGGCCCCGACGACCACCGAGGCCGACGAGCCGGCGCCGACGCCTCCGGTTGCCGAGGACTCGACCAAGGACGCGCCGTCCACGGATTGGCCGGCCGCGGAGGACCTCCCGTCCACCTCGGTCTGGGCCGATGTGGTGGACGCCCCGGACGCCGCCGACACGGCGGTACCTGAGGGCGCCGCGAATGGTGGCGAGGCCGGCTCGACGCCGGGCGGGCGGCACGCTGCCGCCGGAAACGGCGTGCAGGACAGCGTGGTCGACGAAGCTCCCGCAGAGAGCCCCGCGACTTCTGAGAACTCCGCTACCGACGAAATCGAAGAGGTTGAAGAGGTCGAGGAGGAGCACAGCAACGTGCCGATGCCGGCGGGGGTGCAGCGGGTGACGGTGCGGGCGATCGGTCGCCGGGTGCGGTTGATCGGCGAGCCGGCCGTCAACGGCGTCGCGGTGGACGGACCGCACGTGATCAAGCGGGACGGCGACACCCTCGCGATCAGCAGCGAAGGCGACATGGGCGTCTCGATCGACGGGTTCAGCATGCTGCGCAACCCGACCGACCTGAAGTCGCACGTGAACGGCCTCGCCAAGGAACTGTCCATCCGGGTCAACCCCGGCCTGCAGGTCGAGGTCGAGGTGACGGGCGGCAGCGTGCACGCCGAGCGCCTGCCCGGGCTGAGCCGGGTCCGCGTCACCGCCGGTACGGCGAAGGTCTCCGACGTGGACGGCCCGATCGACCTGCTCGTCCAGGCCGGCTCGGCCAATCTGGACGCCCAGCTCACCAAGGGCCGGTCCCGCGTCCGGGTCGAGTCCGGTACTGCGAACGTTGTGCTGCGCCGCGGTTCCGACGTCCGCGTCCACACCGAGGCCCAGCTCGGTCGGGTCACCTGGACCGGCGCGGTCTCCGGCCAGTCCAAGGACGTGGAGATCGGCCGCGGCCGCGCCGCCCTCGACGTCGAGGTCCTCGTCGGCACCGCTCAGATCGCCTCCGACTGATCGACCTGTTGCGTGGCCGGGACGGTGCGCAAGGTGCGGAACGGTGAGAAATAGAGGAACGCGTTGCCGGCCAGGGCCGCCAGACCGGCGATCCACAAGGTCGCGTGCAATCCGAACGCCGTACCGAGCGCACCGCCCAGCAGACTGCCGAGCGGAGCAGCGCCCCAGCTGACGAAGCTCATGGTGGCGCTGACCCGGCCCTGCAGTTCCGGTGGGCACACGCGCTGCCGGGTGCTCACCTGCAGGATGTAGCAGACGATGATGCAGAAGCCGGCGAGCAGCATCGAGACGACGTACCAGCTCACCTGCCAGCCCGGTGCGGTCAGCGCCTGGAGGGTGAACGCGACGCCGATGCCTGTCGACGACAGGAGCAACGTGCGGGCGTCGCCGTACCTGTTGCTGATCTTCTCGGTCACGCCTGACGCCACTATCGCTCCGCCGAGGCCGATCATGCTCAGTACGCCGATGGTGCCCGGCTGCAGGTGAACCTCGCGGACCAGGTAGACGATCATGATCGCGCCGGCGGCTGCCTGGAACAGCATGGTCGTCGCCGTGTTGAGCGCCATCGGCCGCAGCAGCGGGTGACTGAAGACGTACCGCATCCCCTCCGCGATCTCCCGCTTGAGGTTCGGCCGGTCCGCCTTGGCCGGCTGTGCTTCCGGCGTACGGATCGAGCGAAGCCATAGTGCGGACCACAGGAAGCTCAGTGCGTCCACGCCAATCGTGACAGCCGCACCGAGCCACTGCACGAGTACGCCGCCCGCGCCCGCGCCGATCACTGCGCCGACGGAGTGGTTGGCCGCTAGCTTGGCGTTGCCGGGCAGCAACTGGTCAGGATCCAGCAGCCGAGGCGGGTAGGTGCTGTGTGCCACGTCGAAGAGCACTGTGAGGACGCCGGTCAGCGCCAGTACGACGTACAGCTGCGTGAGACTCAGTACGCCGAACCAGGCGGCGACGGGAATCGTCGCGAAGAGCAGTGCCCGGCCCAGATCGGCGTACACGAGCACCGGGAGACACCGGATCCGGTCGACCCAGGCACCGGCGAACAGTCCGAGTAGCAGCCAGGCGGCCGTCTCGCATGTCCTGAGGAGCGAGACCTGGAGGGTCGACGCGTCGAGGGTCAGCACGGCGAGCAGCGGGATCGCGATCATGCTCAGGCGGCTACCGAGCTGACTGAGCAGATCAGCGATCCACAACCGGCGGAAGTCGGGGTGTCTGAGGATGCTCTGGGAGGTCACGGCGCGACGCTAGGCCGAGACTTGAGTCGTGTCGACTCAACTATCAACAAAATTGAGTCTGGTCGACTCAATCTGAGCCTGAAAATAGATCGCCAAGAAAAGTGTCGAAAGTGTCGGTGGGGTCGGTCAGGATGGTGGCTTGCGTCACATCCAGAAGGGGGATCGACGGAATGGCTGCTGTCGAGGCGACCGGCCTCGTGAAGACATTCAGGACCAGGAAGGACACCGTCAAGGCGCTCGACGGGATCGACCTCGAGGTTCCCGAAGGGACAGTGCTCGGCCTGCTCGGGCCGAACGGGGCGGGCAAGACCACGGCGGTCCGCGTGCTGACCACGCTGCTGAAGCCCGACCAGGGCACCGCCCGCGTGCTCGGCCACGACGTGGTGAAGGAGGCAGACCGCGTCCGCTCACTGGTCGGACTCTCCGGACAGTACGCCGCCGTCGACGAACTGCTGACCGGCCGGGAGAACCTGTGGATGTTCGGCCGGCTGTACCAGCTGAGCAGTCAGCAGGCGAAGCAACGGGCCGAGGAGCTGCTCGACATCTTCGACCTCATCGACGCCGCGGACCGGACGCTGAAGACTTACTCGGGTGGCATGCGCCGCCGGCTCGACCTGGCCGGTTCGCTGATCGCCCACCCGCGGGTGCTGTTCCTCGACGAGCCGACCACCGGGCTCGACCCGCGCAGCCGGCTCGACCTGTGGCAGATCATCCGCGACCGGGTCCGTGAAGGCGTCACGATCCTGCTCACGACGCAGTACCTGGAAGAGGCCGACGAGCTCGCGGACAGCATCGTGGTCGTCGACCACGGTTCGGTGATCGCCCGCGGTACGGCGGACGAGCTCAAGGCGAAGGTGGGCGGTGAGCGGATCGAGGTCGTCGTTCACGACCCGGCGGAGACCACCCGGGCGCTCGAGTTGCTCATCGCCTCGCTCGACATCACCGAGCCCGACTCCACCACGAAGGATGAGCACGCGCGCCGGATCACCATGCCGGCGCCCGGCGGATCGAGCGCGCTGGTCGAGGTGATCCGGACCCTCGATGCGGGTGGCATCCGGATCGCCGACATCGGGCTGCGGCGGCCGACCCTGGACGACGTGTTTCTCACCCTGACCGGGCATGAGGCCGAGCAGAAGAAGGAGAAGGACTCATGAGTGCGGCGGACATCGACGAGCCGGGCAAGGTGAATCCGCTCGGCCGGGCGTTCTCCGATGCCGGCATCCTGGCGTGGCGGACGCTCAAGCGGATCCCGCGGACGCCGGACATGCTGATCTACGCGACGATCCAGCCGATCATGTTCGTGCTGTTGTTCGCGTACGTGTTCGGCAACGCGATCCCGATCCCCGGCTTCCCGGGTCCGCGAGCGTACCGGGAGTTCCTGATGGCCGGGATCTTCGCGCAGACGATGGCGTTCGCGGTCGCCTCGGCGAGTGTCGGGCTGGCCGACGACATGTCGAAAGGCCTGATCGACCGGTTCCGGTCGCTGCCGATGGCGCGGTCCGGTGTGATCGCGGGGCGGGTGGTCGGCGACGTCGTGTTCAACGCGTTCGTGATGCTGGTGATGGTGATCTGCGGCTTCATCGTCGGCTGGCGCTGGCACCACGGTTTCGGTCAGGCGCTGGCGGCGTTCGGGATCCTGCTGTTGTTCGCGTTCGCGATGCTCTGGGTCGGTGCGCTCATCGGTCTGTCCGTCGGCAGTCCCGAGGTGGCGGCGTCGGCAGGACTGATCTGGCTGTTCCCGCTGACCTTCCTGTCCAACGCCTTCGTTCCGACGCCGAACCTGCCCAGCGGTCTGCAACCGGTCGCCGAGTGGAACCCGATCTCCTCCATCGTCGCCGCTTGCCGCCACCTGTTCGGCAACCCGTCACCCTTCGCCAGCCCCGACGGCTTCCCCGCCCAGCACCCGGTTTGGCTGTCCCTCATCTGGTGCGCCGCGATCATCGCCGTCTTCGCCCCCCTGGCCGTCCGCAAATACCGCAGCGCCACCAGTCGTTGAGCCGTTGAGTCATTGACAAGACTTATACGGCGTGCAAATAATTCGAACTGTGTTAAAGGAACGGGGGAACTGGCGGGAGGCGCGGCGGGAGAACGCCCGCGCCTCGGTGCTCGCGGCCGCGTGGGAGCTGGTTCGCGAGGAAGGGCTGGCCGCGTTGTCGCTGCGCGAGCTGGCGCGCCGGGCTGGGATCACCACACCCACCGTCTATGCGTACTTCGAGTCCAAGAACGCGATCCTGGACGCGATGTTCGCGCAGGCCGCGCAGGCCTTCCTCGACCTGAAGGCCACGCTGCCGGTGACGGACCAGCCGGCCGAGGACCTGCTGACCGAGGCACGCGCCTTCATCACGTTCTGCGTGTCCGACATCCCCCGGTATCAGCTGCTGTTCCAGCACTCGGTGCCCGGCTTCACGCCGTCGCCCGAGTCGTACGAGCTCGCCGTCGCCGCCCTTGAGCGGACCCGTGAGCTCCTCGCACGCAACGGCGTGCACGATCAACGTCAGCTCGACATCTGGACCGCCATCACCACCGGCCTGGTCGACCAGCAGGTCTCCAACGACCCTGGCGGCGACCGATGGAGCGGCCTCGTCGACGACGTCACCCGGATGTTCCTGGCTCAGTACTCGAGCGGGGAGTCCGTGTAATCCCGAGGGGGAATCATGTCCACAGTCACCCAGCCCAGACTGCATCATCTGGCCCTGACCGTGACCGACCTGGAGTCGAGCGTCCAGTGGTACGGCGAAGTGTTCGGCGTCCACCCGGTGCTCGACGTACCGCATCAAGGCGGCGTCGGCCGCATCCTCGCCGATGCGGATCATCAGCTGATGATCGCCCTGCACCGCCACGACACCAACGACGGCGGCCTGTGCAAGGAGACGACGACCGGTCTCGACCACGCCGGCTTCGCGGTCGGCTCCCGCGACGACCTCACCCAGTGGCAGGACCATCTCGAGGCCCATGGCGTGGTCCGTGCGGACACCGCCGACAAGCCACTCACCCAGTCCCCGATCGTGGACGAACCCTATGCCTCGGTCCTCGTCTTCCGCGACCAGGACAACATCCAGCTGGAGCTCTTCGCCCCAGCCGTGCACTGAGCGCCGGAAATGGCGAGCGCCCCGGTGGAGTCCACCGGGGCGCTCGAGGCGGGTGGGTCAGCCGGTGAAGGGTTCGGCGGCGACGATCTCGACGGTGACGTCCTTGCCGTTCGGGGCCTCGTAGCTGGCCTTGTCGCCCTTCTTCTTGCCCAGGATCGCCGAGCCCAGCGGGGACTGTGGCGAGTACACGTCGATGTCGACCGACGCGTCCAGGGCAAGCAGTTCGCGGGAGCCGAGCAGGAACGTCTCGACGTCGTCGTCACCGGCGAACTTGATTGACACCTTCATCCCGGGCTCGACCTTGCCGCCGGCCTTCGGGGTCTCGCCGACCCGGGCACGGCGGAGCATGTCCTCGAGCTGCCGGATCCGGGCCTCGATCTTGCCCTGCTCGTCCTTGGCGGCGTGGTACCCGCCGTTCTCCTTCAGGTCGCCCTCGTCGCGGGCGTCGCTGATGCGCTGCGTGATCTCGGCACGGGCGGGGCCCTTGAGGTGCTCGAGCTCGGCCTTCAGCTGGTCGTAACCCTCCTGCGTCAGCCAGACAACGCTGTCCTCATCGATCCTCTGCGTCACGGGCTGCTCCTTGTGTCGGTGGGATGGGCAGGAAAAGCTGCTGGCCGCCGTCGTCGACGGCGACCAATCCACTGAGCGTAGCAAGATCCGGCGGAGAACCCCACAGTTCTGCGAGGCCTCAAACGCGGGGAAACCGTTTGCTTGGTGGTTCTTCCCACATCCCGGCGAACTGACCGGTAATCGGTTGCCGGACGGCCGTCCGGAGGTCAGTGCGGCCGGTGCGAGTCCGCGGTCGTGCAACCGATCAGTACCACCGAGGTTGCGGAGCGTTGCGTCGTCAGCGTCGCGGGCAGGGTCTGGTGCCTGGGGGAGTCGGCCGGGATCGTCAGCGTGAGTTCGCCGACGATGGAGAAGTCGGCCGACTTGGCCTGCAGCCGGCAGTTCGCCTCCACCGACTTGGTCCGGTCCACCTGGATGGTCGCCGTCGCGCTGGTCGCCGACGTCACCTCGAACCGCAGCAACCGCGACGTCACCGGCGGATTCGACCCGACGATCGCCGCCCACGCCAACCACGCCAGCCCGGCCGCGGCCACCACGGCCACCACCCCGATGATCAACGGCCGCCGAGACCGCCGCCCCCGCCCGTACCGCGCATCAAGGTCGGCTGCCGAACTCCCATGTCCTCCTCCATCCCCGCTCCCGCCTGAGCTCGGCGCGAACGCGGTCGGCCCGGTCACTGCCTGGTTGCTCGCCGCTGCGGCCGAGGTGCTGTTGTCCAGAGCCCTGTCATCCAGCGCCTCGGTGGCTTCCGGTGGCGTGGAGGGGGTGGTCGGCGTGGGGTCCGTCAAGGGATGTCCAGAGGGGGTCGGTCGTGGGTTTGGTCCGGGGTTGGAGGACCATTGTGTCTTGTGAGTGAAGATCTTCGGTTGTTGCATGTGCACGCGCACCCAGATGACGAGTCCAGCAAGGGGGCCGCTTCGACCGCCCGGTACGTGGCCGAGGGTGTCGAGGTCATGGTGGCCACGTGCACCGGTGGGGAACGCGGGTCGATCCTGAACCCGAAGATGGACCGGCCGGAGGTGCTGGCCAACATCACCGAGATCCGCCGCAAGGAAATGGACACGGCCCGCGAGATCCTCGGCATCGAGCAGACCTGGCTCGGCTGGGTGGACTCCGGATTCCCGGAGGGCGACCCGCCGCCGCCACTGCCGGAGGGCTGCTTCGCCGCGCTCAAGGTCGAGGACGCCGCAGCCCCGCTGGTGAAGCTGATCCGCGAGTTCCGTCCGCAGGTCGTTACGACGTACGACGAGAACGGCGGCTACCCGCACCCGGACCACGTGATGTGCCACCAGATCGCGGTGGCCGCGTTCGAGGCGGCGGGGGACAAGGACGCGTACCCGGAGCTCGGCGAGCCGTGGCAGCCACTGAAGCTGTACTACCACCACACGTTCCACCGCGAGCGGATGAAGGCCCTGCACGACGCGATGGTGGCCCGCGGCCTGGAGTCGCCGTACGCCGAGCGGCTGAAGGACTGGAAACCGGACCCGGAGAACGAGCGCCGGATCACCACCCGGGTGGAGTGCGCCGAGTACTTCGAGGTCCGGGACAGGGCGTTGCTCGCGCACGCCACCCAGATCGACCCGGACGGCGGCTGGTTCACCGTGCCGCTGGAGGTGCACCAGGCGGCCTGGCCGACCGAGGACTTCGAGCTGGCGCGGAGCGTGGTCGAGGCCGAACTCCCCGAGGACGATCTGTTCGCGGGGCTGCGCTGACGGCGGGGCGCGGACAGTGAGAGACTGGTGGCGTGACAGTGATGACCTTCCTTCCGGCGGCCGAGGTCGACCCGAACTCGGTGCGCCCCGGCTGGGTCGCGCTGCTGATCGTGCTCGCTCTCGGTGCCGCCACGGTGCTGCTGTGGCGCAACATGGGCAAGCAATTGAAGAAGATCGACTTCGACGGCGATGGTGCGGACGCCCCAGCACCGTCCGACGGCCCAGCGAGTCCGGACAGCTCAGCGGCCCCGGCTGGCGATGCCGAGCCGACGGGTACGACGGGTACGACGGGTACGACGCCGACCCAGAGTGACGCCAAGGAACACACAACGCACTGATCCCGCGCTATCTCGTGACACCGTTATCACGAGATGGTGTCGTGCGCGGGCCGCCCACTGATGTCGCCCCTATAGTGAGCGCGTGTTCAATCGTGCCGCTGCCGAGTTCGCTCTGTGACCGCGACCCGCGCCGCCCGGCACCGAATGCCCGGACGTCTGGTCGCGGGTGGTCTGACGGCCGTGATCGTCGCCTCGGTGGCGCTCGCCATCGGTCTGTTCGCGGCCGGCAGTGAACCGCAGGACACGGGTGGCATCGGCGGACCGTCGGTGTTCGTCGGCTGGCTGCTGCCGCTGATCCGGCTGATCTCGATCTTCGCGACCGTCGGCTGCGCGGGCGCACTGCTTGCCGCGGTGGTGCTGCTACGGATCGAGGGCGGTCCGCTCGGAGTGCAAGGGCGCCGGGCCGTGCGCGACGCCAGCAATGCGGCGATCATCTGGGCGGTCTGTGCGTTCGCCGGCGCGATCGTCACCGCGTCCATTCTGCTCGACACCCCGGTGAACCTGCTCCGCCTCCGGCTGGACGACGCCCTCGGCGTACCGGAGGTCAAGGCGCTGCTGATCACCGGCATCCTGGTCGTCGCGCTGGCGATCGGCATCCGCCGCGTCCAGACTTCGTCGGCCGCCAGTCTTGGCGTACTTGTTGCGATCGCGGCCCTGGTCCCGACCGCCCTGACGGCGTACCCGCGGAACGAGTCGTACGTCGTCGTCGCCGGCGCGGCCCTTGTCGTCCACGTCATTGCCGCGACCACCTGGGTCGGCGGACTGGCCGGCCTGGTTCGCTACGGACGGGCCAGTCGCACTGGCCTCCCGATCGTGCTCGAGCGGTTCAACGAGGTCGCGTCGATCTCGTCGATCGCCGTCCTGCTGAGCGGCCTGCTGAGCGCCGCCGGCCGGCTGGCCGCGAAGGGTGGCGGCTGGGGTTCGATCCCCGACGCGCTCACTTCGGACGCGTACGGCGTACTCCTGCTGGCGAAGATCGCCGCGTTCGTGATCCTGATCGTCGCGGCCTGGCTGCACCGTCGCCGGGCGATCGGTGACTTGGTTGACGGGGGCAACCCGTTCTGGCGGATCGTTGGCACCGAACTCTTCGTCATGGCCGTCACCCTGGGCCTGTCCGTCGCCCTGTCACAGACCGCCTGACCACGGCGCGGTGCGCAGGTCCGCGGTGGTACGGCGTTCGCGGTCCTGAGGCCGGTCTTCGGCGGCACGGCCGATGGCGATCATCGAGACGATGTGCCAGCCGGCGCCGGGGGACAGGTCCGCGGTCAGCGCGTCGAGGTCGAAGGCGCGGAACTGGCGGCAGGCGAGACCCATCGCGTGGGCCTGAAGGGTCAGATGGGCCACTGACTGGCCCAGGTCGTAGTCCGCGAAGTCGGAGTACGCCCAGTCCGTGTCCTCGACGAACCGGTGCGCCATCGTCACGACGAGAAGACCCGCACTCGGCGCCCATCGGCCCGAACTGGCCGCGAGATAGCGCACGATCCGCTTGTGCTCCGGCTCGTCGCGCCGCGCGGTGAAGTAGGCCCAGGGCTGTGAGTTGCCGGCCGAAGGTGCCCAGCGGGCCGCCTCCAGCAGCAGATCCACATCGTCATCCGTCACTGGCGCCTCGGAGTCGAACCGGAGTGGGCTGAACCGGGACGCGAGCAGCGGATGAACGGCCATGCCAGGTTCAAGTCCCACCCGGCCCGGTCCATTCCGTCCGACGGGCGGCCGGTCCACACCGGCCGCCCGCGCACCTTTCACTTCAGGCCGAACGCCCGGATGACGGTCTGGCTGATACCGCCGCCGTTGCGTTGCCGAGCGGTCACCCGAATCGATACCTGGCTCGCCTGGGCCGGCGCCGACAACCGCGCCTGCCAGGTCCCATCACGCTCCTTCAGATCCTGGCGTCGCCAGGACGCACCGTCGTCGTAGGAGACCTCCAGTTGTACGGCGGTGACCGCGTCCGCACGCGCGCTGCTGCCGACGACGACGGGCTTGACGGAGAAGGCCGAGGTGCGCTTCGCCCGGCCTGCGGCGTCCACCTCCGCGACGTAGTCGAGCTGCGCGAGCGGAAGCGCCTGGTTCTCGACCTCGCCGGACGTGAACGTCCACTCGGTATGGGTGGTGGTCGAGTACGGCGTCAGGTCGGGGTTTCCCGCCGTGTCGGCCACGAGCCGGTACGGGAGTTCTTCCGGCGCCAGGCCGCCCACGCCGAACTCCGGTTTCGGCCCGTTCTGCGCCAGCAGCCGGTCTCCCTGGTAGAGCGCGAAGCTGCGGGTCATCCTGGCGTCTCCGCTGTGCGCGGATCCTCCGTCGCCGAACCCGGCGATCATGCCGCCCATCCCGCTGCCGACCCGGTGCGGGACCTCGAAGTCGAGTATCCGGGGGCGGACGATCGGGCCGAACCACCGCTCGTTCCGCACGCTGCGCGGCTGGTAGCTCACCACGTCGGTGAAGGTCTGCCAGCCGTCGACGGACCCGTACTGCTGCCACTTGACGCCGGCGGACACCCAGTCCGTCCGGTGCCCCGTGACCGGTTTACGAGGGAACCTCGGAACACGGATCATCCCGAAACCGGCGTACGGATAGTCGGCCGGCCAGTATTCGTACGCGGGACTGTCCTCACGGCTCTCCATGACCGGGCGTCCGCCCGGAGCCACGAAGTCGTTCTCGATCCGGGCGAGGCTGCCCGGATCGGTGGCCGCGGACGGATCGTTCGGTACGAATCCGTCGTGGCAGTCGGCCAGGTCGTACAGGTACGCCGGCTTCGGATGGGCTTCGACGGTGAGCTCGGTCCGGCCCGCGGCCGCGATCCTCCTGATCAGTGCTTCGCCGTCGTCCAGGGTGAGCGCGGCGGTCGGGATCGGTCCGGTCGTTCGGCCGTCCGGAGCGCCGTACCAGTCGCTCTTGCGGCCGTCGCCGTCGTTGACCACCAGGAGCATCGCGGCACCGGCCGCGTGCGCGGCGGCGGCCTGGTCGGTGGCGGCGACCTCGGAGCTGCTCCGGACGACCGCGGCCTTGCCCTGGACGGTCAGGCCCTTGTACTCGGCCGGCGTCCCCGTACCGGCGAACACGGCCGGGACGCGGGTCTTGCCGTCCTGGAACGAGGCAGACCCGGGTTGCACCAGCGGCGTGTCGTCGAGACTGCCGCCCCCGTACGCGATCTTCAGCGGAGTCTGCTCGGACCGGAACCGGGTGGTGAAGACGAAGCTGCCCTGCTGGACCTTGTTCCCGGTCGGGAGCGCCCACAGACTGTCGTACTCAGGCGGCGGCATCAGGATCTGGTGCAGAGCCTGCCTGTCGTCGGGTGTCGGCTGTGCCGACGTGAACGAGCGGAAGATGTCGATTCTGCTGGTGCTGACCGCCGTCGGCAGGGGAGTCGCCACCTTGATCTCCCGGCTACGGGACGCGTCCAGCACGACGTCGCGAGCCTTCGTCAGGATGACTTCCGGGGCGGTCAGGACCGCCAGACCGATCGAGTGCGGGCCGTGCCGGCCGACGACGTCCAGCGTGGAGACGATCGTGTAGGAACCAGGCGCCCAGCGGCTCGTGAGCTTGCCGTCAGGCACCCACAACACTGTGGTCTTGCCGTCGGCGCCGGTGATCTCGACCTCGCCGCTGACCGGTTTGCCGGACTGGTCTTTCAGGTGGACAGTCAGGTCGTACTTCTCCGGCTCTACGGACAGGCCCAGGGCCGTGTGCACCGTGCCGGTCGCTGAACTCGCCGTCACCTGAGCTCCGTACTGGCCGGGCGGCAGACCCTGCGGGTCCGCCGTGACTCCGATCGTGGCCGTGCCGTGCGCCGGGACCACGACCTCGTCGGTCGCCACAGAGAACACGCCGGCGGGTGAGGTGCCGTGGTCGATCGACAATCTCAGCGTGATCGGGCTGCCGGTGGTGTTGCGGTAAGTCACCTGACGGTTGACCGGGGTGCGGTCGGGCCGCGGCGTCCAGGCAATCCGCCCGGCATCCACCGATCCGGTGGCGACGACCTGATCCTGGAGGTAGGCGGCGCCGACGTCCAACCGCCCGGTGCCGGCTTGGTAGGGGGTGTACGCGGGCGTCATCGCGCTGGTCCCCATCAGCGCGTCCTTGAGTTGCTGTCCAGTCCATTCGGGGTGCTTCTGCGCCAGCAGGACGGCCGCACCGGCCACATGCGGCGTCGCCATCGACGTACCGCTTTCCAGTCGGTAGTAGCCCTCGGCCCCGTCGTCCATGTACTGGGAACGCGCGGCCAGGACGTCCACTCCGGGTGCGGTCAGATCAGGCTTGAGGCCGTCGTCGATCATCCTGGGGCCGGTGCTGGAGAACGAGGCGAGCTGGTCGGACGTGTCCACCGCGCCGACGGTCAGCGCGGCGTCCGCCGTACCGGGCGCGGTGACGGTGTACGGGCTGTTCCCCTCGTTGCCTGCCGCAACGACGAACAGCGCGCCCGTCTCGGCGCTGAGCCGGTTGACCGCCTGACTGACTGGATCGTCCTGCGTGTGCCAGGTCGACGTACCCAGGCTCATGCTGATCACCTTGGCGTGCTCGGTCCGCGCCGCCCACTCCATCCCGGCGATGACGCCCGAGATCGGGCCGGACCCGTGGTCGTCGAGCACCTTGCCGACCACCAGGTCGGCGCTGGGGGCGACCCCGCGCTCTTTCCCGTCCGAAGCGGCGCCGGTGCCGGCGACGGTGGACGCGGTGTGCGTTCCATGGCCGTCGCGGTCGACCACGTCCACGCCGGGGATGAAACTGCGGGTCGCCACGATGCGCGGAGCCAGGTCTGGATGGCCGGTGTCAATACCGGTGTCCAGCACCGCGACGCGGACACCGGCGCCGGACGCCCCTGCCTGCCAGGCCTTCGGGGCGCCGATCTGCGCCGTGGTGTCGGCGAGCTGTGCCTTCGCCTTCGCGTCCAGCCAGATCTTGTCGATACCGACTGCGAACGACGGTTCGCCCGCGGTGGCGCCGACCCCGGGCTGGGACCGGCGGGCGTTCGTTCCGCGGGTGACGGCCGACCAGAAAGCGGTGGCCTCCGACCGCCGAGCGTGAACGGCAGAGCCTCCGACGGACGGGAGATTCTGCGTGACGCTCGCCCCAGGCAGTGCTCCGGCGGCGGACTGCAGCCCCCGGGCGGAACCGTCGGACCGGCCGGTGACGATCAGCGGCAGGGCGTCGGTCCGGGCGTCGTCGTAGCCCTGTGCCACCAAATCGGTGATGTTGAAGAGTTGCTTGTCGAGCCGGCCGGTCGCCACGTACGGCATGGCCTCGTCGGGCAGGACGAAGGTGTCGCCCGTCTCGACGGTGACCCGAACCGCTCCGGTCGACCGCGGCGCACGCTCGACAGCCTGCACCGAGACCGCTCCGTCCGGTCCCCGTCCGGCGATCACCTTGTCGCCCGTGATCAAGGTCACCTCGACTGGCGCGCCGCGGGATGCCGCCGGGGCGTCCGCGGCGGGTGGTGGGGGCTCGGCGCCGGCCGCCGAAGGCGCCGTCACGCCGGTGACGAGAAGTAGAAATGCTGCGACCGACAGCAGGTGCGGTTTGGCAGAAGGGCGTCGCACGTTTCCTCCGGAGGTCCTCAGGTAGGCGCATCTGATCATTCCGGTGGAACCCGGGCAATCGATTTCGTCCATTGCCCAGCTGCCGGTCCGATTCTGCCCAGAAGACAACCCTGCCGGGCGGGCAACTGCGGGAACGCTTGGTCACCACCCGCGCTGCGGCTTCGGCCGGGCACGGAGGTAGCGTGGCGTTCCAGGGTTCTGCCAACCCCGTGCATCGTCAGGTCAGTCCCGGACAGGAGGCGTCGAGATGACGAACCGGTTGGCGCATACCACCAGCCCCTATCTGCTCCAGCACGCAGAGAATCCGGTGGACTGGTGGGAATGGAGCCCCGAAGCGTTCGCAGAAGCACGGCGCTCGGACAAACCTGTTTTCCTGTCGGTCGGGTACTCCGCCTGCCATTGGTGTCATGTGATGGCGCACGAGTCGTTCGAGGACGAGGCGACGGCGGCGTACCTGAACGAGCACTTCGTCAGCATCAAGGTGGATCGCGAGGAACGCCCCGACGTGGACGCGATCTACATGTCGGCGACGGTGGCGATGGTCGGGCAGGGCGGCTGGCCGATGTCGGTGTTCCTGACCCCGGACGGCGAGCCGTTCTTCTGCGGCACGTACTTCCCGAAGGACCCTCGCGGTGGGATGGCGTCGTTCCGTCAGGTGCTCGAGTCGCTGGTCGACGCGTGGCGGACCAAGCGCGATCAGATCGACGACATCGGCCGCCGAGTGGTCGGGCAACTGGGCGCCCAGCAGCACGCGGCCGAGGGTGCGATCGACACCGCGACGCTGGACCACGCCGCCGAACTGCTGAAGACCGACTTCGACCCGGCCGACGCCGGCTTCGGCGGCGCGCCGAAGTTCCCGCCGTCGATGGTCCTCGACTTCCTGCTCCGCCACCATCGCCGCACCGGCTCGGCCGACGCGCTCGAGATGGTCGCGAAGACGTGCGACCGGATGGCCCGGGGCGGCATGTACGACCAGTTGTCCGGCGGGTTCGCGCGCTACTCGGTCGACCGCCAGTGGATCGTTCCGCACTTCGAGAAGATGCTCTACGACAACGCATTGCTGCTCGACGTCTACACCCATTGGTGGGCGGTGAGCTCCGACCCGCTCGCCCGGCGGATCGCCGAGGAGACTGCCGACTTCCTCCTCGCCGAGCTCCGGACCGAGGAGGGTGGCTTCGCCTCCGCTCTCGATGCCGACACCGAAGGTGTGGAGGGCAAGTACTACGTCTGGACGCCGGAGCAGTTGCACGAGGCACTGACCGAGGACGACGCTCGCTGGGTCATCGAACTCTGCGATGTCAGCGGGACCTTCGAGCACGGGGCTTCGGTCCTCCAGCTTCGCCAGGACCCCGACGACTCCGACCGGTGGCAGCGGATCCGGGCGATCCTGCGCGAGGTCCGCGCGCGACGCACCTACCCCGGCCGCGACGACAAAGTAGTTGCCGCGTGGAACGGTCTCGCCATCACGGCCCTGACCAGAGCCGGTGTGATCCTGGACCGCCCCGAGTACGTCGAAGCCGCCACCCAGGCGGCCAGATTGGTCCGGGACGTGCACCTCGACGATGCGACCGGACGCCTCCACCGCGCCTCCCGGGACGGCGTTGTCGGGACGGCCCACGGTGTCCTCGAGGACTACACGGCGTACGCGCAGGCTTGTCTGGTGCTGTTCGGTGCCAGCGGCAACATCGAGTGGTACGACACCGCGCAACGCCTGCTGGACAGGACGATCGAGCAGTTCGTTGCGGACAGCTCCTATTTCGACACGGCGGCCGATGCCGAGCAGTTGGTCTGGCGCCCGCAGGACCCGACCGACAACGCCAGCCCGGCCGGCGTGAGTCTGGCAGCCGAGGCGTTCACGACGATGGCCAGCATGACCGGATCGGTCCGGTATGAGACTGCGGCCGCCGAGGCTCTGAAGGCCTCGGCCACCATCGCCGCCCGCGCACCGCGGTTCGCCGGCCGTGCCCTTGCGGTGGCCGAGACGACTGCCGCCGGTCCGCTCGAGATCGCCATCGCGGGCCGCTCGCCCGAGTTGCTCCGGACCGCGTTCGCGGCCGCGCCGTGGGGTACGGCGATCGTCCACGGCGACCCGGGGCTCGCCGTACCGCTGATGGACGGTCGCACGTTGATCCAGGACCAGCCCGCGGCGTACGTCTGTCAGAAATTCACCTGCCGGCTCCCGGTCGTGTTGCCGGAAGACCTTCGCCGCGAGTTCCGCCCGGTGAACTGACAACGACGGCAGTGCGGGTTTTCCCTGTCGTTTCGGAAGAATCCCTTGACTCCGGGCCCGCTGGGGACGAGAGTCCTCCCTCAGTCGGATGTAACAGAACTCGCACGTCTTGACACACAGTGTCACAACTGAGGCAGTGGCACTGCTGCGCCAACGCATCCGGCGTCCCCAACTGAATTCGGTCGCTGCGCCCAAACAGCGACCACACCGTGAGGAGATGTTGTCTTGAAACGACTGACATCAGCAGGGGCGGTGGCCATCGTCGCGACAGCGGGTCTTGCGACGGCGTTCACCGGCTCGACAGCGGGTGCCGCGAATCGCGCGGCTCCGCTCCCGGCGTCCGGCTTCAACCAGCCGGCCGCCGTCCAAGCCGAACAGGCGCAGACCGCGCAGACGGCCGCAGCCCTCGGACTCGCCGGTGGCGAGGTGCTCAAGGTCCGCGACGTGGTCAAGGACGCCGACGGCACCGAGTACGTCCGTTACGACCGCACCTTCAACGGCCTGAAGGTCGTCGGCGGTGACCTGATCGTCAAGCGCAAGGGCGAGGCGATCGGCGATGTCATCACCGTCACCTACAACCTCGGCGCGAAGTCCGTCGGTGTCGCGACCAAGCCGACTCTGTCCCAGTCGGCCGCGCTCACCAAGGGCGCCCAGGCGGCCAAGTTCAAGGCCACCGGCAACAAGGGCGCGCTGGTCGTGTTCGTCACGCCGGCCAAGCCCGTGCTCGCCTACGAGGTCGTCACCACCGGTGTGAAGCCGGACCAGACCCCGTCGGTGCTGCACTCGTTCATCGACGCCAAGTCCGGCGCCCTGCTGGCCCAGGACGACGAGATCAAGACAGGTACCGGCAACTCGATGTACTCCGGCACCGTCAGCATCGGTACGTCGGGCAGCTTCACGATGAGCGACCCGAGCCGCGGTGGCAACTTCACCACCGACCTCAACGGTGCGACCTCCGGCAACGGCACGACGTTCACCGACGCCGACGACACCTGGGGCAACGGCACGACGTCCAGCCGCCAGACCGCCGGTGTCGACGCGCACTACGGTGCGCAGCTGACGTGGGATTACTACAAGAACGTCCACGGCCGCAACGGCATCTTCAACAACGGCCAGGGCGCCCGGTCCCGGGTGCACTACGGCAACGCGTACGTGAACGCGTTCTGGGACGGCACCCAGATGACGTACGGCGACGGTCAGAGCAACGCCCGTCCGCTGACCGCGATCGACGTGGCCGGCCACGAGATGAGCCACGGTGTCACCGAGGCGACCGCCAACCTGAACTACTTCGGTGACGCGGGGGGCCTGAACGAGTCCACCTCGGACATCTTCGGCACCATGGTCGAATTCTCCGCCAACAACTCCTCCGACCCGGGTGACTACCTGATCGGCGAGAAGATCAACATCAACGGCAACGGCACGCCGCTGCGCTACATGGACAAGCCGTCGAAGGACGGGGGCAGCTACGACTGCTGGAGCAGCTCGGTCGGCAACGCCGACCCGCACTACTCGTCCGGCCCGCTGAACCACTGGTTCTACCTGGCCTCCGAGGGCACCGGCAGCAAGGTCATCGGTGGCGTGACGCACAGCAGCACCGCCTGCAACGGCGCGACCATCGCCGGTGTCGGCCGCGACGTGGCCTCCAAGGTCTGGTACCGCACGCTGAGCACCAAGCTCAGCTCGGGCAGCACCTACAAGGATGCTCGTGAGGGTGCGATCACCTCGGCCAAGGAGCTGTACGGCGCCGACTCGGCGCAGTGCAAGGGCATCGAGGCAGCCTTCAGCGGCATCTCCGTCCCGGCCGGCGCGGCCGCCTGTGGTGGTGGCACCGAGCCGCCGCCCACCGGCGACAACCTGCTGCTGAACCCGGGCTTCGAGTCCGGTGCGGTGAACTGGACCGGCACCGCCGGCCCGATCACCAACAACACCGGGCGTCCGGCTCGCACCGGCACCTGGAAGCTCTGGCTGCAGGGCAACGGCCGCGCCACCACCGAGAACGTCGGCCAGTCGGTCGCGATCCCGGCTTCGGCGACGGCGGCGTCGCTCTCGTTCTGGATCCGGATCGACACCGCGGAGACGACGTCCTCGACGGTGTACGACACGGCGAAGGTACAGATCGTCGACGGTGGTACGACCACCACGCTGGCGACGTACTCGAACCTGAACAAGAACACGTCGTACGTGCAGAAGACGTTCAATGTGACGCAGTACAAGGGAAAGACCGTCACGGTGAAGTTCGTCGGCCAGGAGGACTCCTCCCTGCAGACCAGCTTCGTCATCGACGACACGTCGCTGACCGCGAGCTGACCGTCTCGCGGTGATCCCGTCCGGGGCGCGCGGCCTTCCGCCCAGGCTCGCGCGCCCCGGATTTCCTTTCGCTCGCCCCGGCTGAAGGAGATCCACCATGCGTACCTTCCTGTACTCCGGACTCGGCACCGTCCTCGTGGCCGCCGCAGTGTTTGCTCCAGGCAACATCGCCACCGCGGCCGCGTCGCCGGACATCTCCGTCACCAACACCAAGGCCCATCTCGACCAGTTCCAGTCGATTGCGACCGGCAACGGCGGCAACCGCGCCGCCGGCCGCCCCGGCTACAAGGCGTCGGCCGACTGGGTGAAGGCCAAGCTCGACGCGGCCGGCTCACACCTGGACAGCGTCAGCGCCGGTCCCGGTATCAACGACAACGGTTCAGGCAGCGCCGGCGTACTCGAAACCGCCCTCGCCTACGCTGCCGGCGGCCAGACCCCCAGGAACCGTTTGAGGTTCGGGTTCTGGGGTGCCGAGGAACTCGGGCTGGTCGGCTCGAGGTACTACGTGAACAACCTGCCCGCCGCGGAACGCGACAGGATCGAGCTGTACCTGAACTTCGACATGATCGCGTCGCCGAACCCGGGCTACTTCGTGTACGACGACAATCCCGCGGGCAACGGCGCCCGCGACGATCTCGTCGCGTACTTCACCCAACAGAATGTCCAGACCGAGTTCATCGACGTCCAGGGCCGATCCGATCACGCGGCGTTCCGGTCGCTCGGCATCCCGACCGCCGGTACGTTCGCCGGCGCCGAGGAGACCAAGACGTCAGCCCAGGCAGCGAAGTGGGGTGGTACGGCAGGGCAGGCGTTCGACCGCTGCTACCACCGATCCTGCGACACCATCAGCAACCTGGACCTGACCTCGCTGGACCACCAGATCGACGCCATCGGCCACATGATCTGGACCCTCACCCAGAAGGACTACACCGCGAACTGACAACCCCCGTCCGGGGCGCGTGGCCTCCGCCCAGGCTCGCGCGCCCCGGACTCCTCGTTAGACCGGCTTGCAGAGTTTGCCCGGTGGGATGGTGGCTTGGGCGAGCAGTTGGTTCACAGACTCCGACATCGGCTTGAGCTGCGGGTCCTCGATGCGGGCCGTCTTCCCGTTCGCGGTGACCGCGAGGATCATGTCGTCGGGGTGCCGGGTGCTCGGCTTGGTTGGAGTGAGACTGGCCCAGTCGACCTGTTGTGCGGCGGTCTGGATGGTTGTCAGCAGGGTGGGGTCCAGCTTGCACCGGACCGTGTCCTTGCCGCGCGAGGTCACCGTCGCGACGCCGTCGGCGCCGATCACCACCTTGTCGTCGAAGCCCGCGAAACCACCGGTCCGGCTGACCGTGATCGGCAGAGCCGTGCCGACCGGAGTCGACTGGGTCACCGTGGGTGTGCTGCTGGGCAGCGTGGGGGGCGCGGACGGCGTACCGCCCGCACCATCGCCGGACTCGGCACCACAGCCGACCAGGACCAGTCCGGCGACGGTGCTGATCGTGGCGACCACTGCGTATCTGCTGAGGTTCCTCACGCACCATGGATACCTCTAGCCGGCCGGTTCGTTGCAGCTGTGACACGACCGAAATGTTCTTGTTAGACCACCCGCGACACCAGGTCGACCAGCACGCGGGTGAGCCGGACGCGGTCCTCGAACATCGCGAGCGTCGCGTCGTTGGTGGTCTTGGTGATCTGCTCCAGCGGCAGCGCGGTGAACGTCGCACGGGCGCACAGTGAGCCGAGATAGCCGTACAGCACCTGCTCCTCGGTCACCTGCATCCCATCCTCGGCCAGGCCCTTCAGGAACGCCTTGAAGATCACGTTGTGCACCGCCGGCAGCGCGTCGGGCGCCAGCTCACCGGCATGCGCCAGTCCGACGAGCAACTGCCCCAGGTCGAACCCGACCGCCTGCGGGCAGTCGAACCCCCAGTCGATGACCACGAACTCGTCCGGATTCCCCTCCGGAACCAGCAGATTCTGCGGACTCGCGTCCCCGTGCTGGTAGCACTGCGGCAGCGCGTCGAGCGCGTCCAGTACGGCGGGCAAGCGCTCACCCAGGTCGAGCAGGTCGTCACGCAGGCGGTGGTCGCCCAGATGGCAGACCGCCGCGGCCAGCAGCGGCTGCCGCCACGTCTGCGGGTCGGCGATGGTCGGCAGGGCGGTCATCATCACGCGGCCGCCGGTGTAGTACCGCAGCCCGACGCCGGGGGTGGTGATGTTGCCGCGGGGGAGCAGTGGCTCGACCAGATGCGGCTGACGACGGGCGGAGAGGCGCCCGAGCAGGTACGCCGCCCGCTCGAACCGCTCCATCGGCCATGGACCCGGCTCCTGGATGACATTCTCCATCCAGAGAGTGCCGCGATCGTCGTCGTACAGATCAATGCGGTACGCCGTGGCCAGCCGCAGGCCGTCCGGGAGTACGTCCGCGATGCCACTGCGGTGGACTGCGATCTCCAGCTGCCACGGCAGGTTCTGGATGAACGCGGCGCGGAACTGTTCGGGTACCGAGTCGATGTACGCCCAGTGCCGGACCGACTGGAGCTTCTTGATGAAGCAGGACCAGTCGACCGTGTCGCCGCCGGCCGTGGTCGCCGTACCGAAGAGCCGGAACAGGGCCTCGGTGCTTGGAGTGCCGATCGGGTAGTCGACCGGCTCGACCCGGACCGCGCCGGTCCGGGCAGCCGGGTCCCCGGTGATGGTCCGGACCAGATCGGTCAGATCGTCGTCGCGCAGGGCGTCGCGGCCCAGTGGTTCCAGAGTGGTGATCATGCGTCCCCCCAAAGCAGTCTGCACCCCATCGTCCGCCCGCGCCTTCTGCCAGTCTTCAGAGGCAGCACGGAAAGAAGTAAAGCAGCCTTACTACCGAGATAGTAAAGTTGCCTTATGACTTCCGTCAACGGCCTTTCGGGCGCACCCGCCGACCCGGTCAGGTCCGATCACATCGCCGGGTTGCTCGGACTCGTGATGGCGCGATTACGGGCAGAGATCCTGGCCGACTCCGAGCAGGCGTTCCCGGGGCTACGGGTGTCGCACTACCGGCTGCTCGAGATGATCCCGCCGGAGGGCGGCCGGATCACCGACCTGGCCGAGGCCGCCGGGATGACGAAGCAGGGCCTCGGGCAGCACGTCGACTACCTGCAGCGGCTGGGGTTCACCGAGTCGGACCGGCTGCGTGGCGACCGCCGGGTCCGGCTGGTACGCCGTACGCCGCGAGGTGACGAGGCGGTCGAGTTCAGCCGGGCCGCGATCGCCCGCGTGGAAGAGTTGTGGGAACAGCGGTTGGGCCGCGAAAGGTACGACGTACTGCGCGAAACCCTGAAGGATCTGGGAAGTTAGCCGACCTGGTACGTCGCGATGCTGACGGCGATGTAGTGGCAGACGAACGCGGCCACGGTGAAGGCGTGGAAGATCTCGTGGAAGCCGAACCACAGCGGTGACGGGTTCGGCCGCTTGGTGCCGTAGACGACCGCGCCGATCGAGTAGAGCCCGCCGCCGACCGCGATCAGCGTGACCACCGCCGCGCCGCCCTCGTGGTAGATGTCGCCCATCCAGAAGATCGCCACCCAGCCGAGGGCGAGGTAGATCGGCGTGTAGAGCCAGCGCGGTGCGCTCACCCAGAAGATCCGGAACAGGATGCCGAGCAGCGCCCCGCCCCAGACCAGGCCGAGCATCAGCAGCCGGTTGTCGCCGTGCAGCAGGACCATCCCGAGCGGCGTATAGGTGCCGGCGATCAGCAGGAAGATGTTGCTGTGGTCGAGCCGGCGCAGGATCGCCTCACCGGTCGGCCCCCAGTAGAACCGGTGGTACAGCGCGGAGATGCCGAACAGCAGCATCGCGCCCATGGTGTAGACCGCGGCGGCCCAGCGGGCCTCGGCGCCGGGGGCGAGACAGATCAGCACGATGCCGGCAGCGGTCGCGAACGGGAAGGTGCCGGCGTGCAGCCAGCCGCGAAGCTTGGGCTTCAGCGGCGCGAGTCTTCCGGACAGCCGGTGACCGACTTCCTGGGGCTGGGCGCTGGTAGTGGTCATCGCCGTCCTTTCGAGGGGTGCCGGGCGGTTCAGTACCTACGCAACCGTAACCTACGGGACCGTAGGTTCGATCGTCCATAAGCATGAAATGTAGGCGACATCACCCGTTGGCACACCGCCACCCGCGTGTCCGACGCACGAACTTCGGCGAAAGTTCGAAGTCCCCGGCAGCTTTCTCCGAGCCGCTCCGCGCCCTCTCAACAGCGGCCGATCTGGGCTAGCCTCGTGACCGAGAGTCTTCGAGGAGAGCACCTGCCCATGCGGACACCTGGCAAGCAAAAGCTGCGCGACGCGGTGTACGGCCTGTACGAACGCCGGCTGGTCCGATCGCTGTCGCCGGACCGGATCCCGCGGCACATCGGCGTCATCATCGACGGCAACCGGCGCTGGGCCCGGGCCGTCGGCGACCCGGTGTCGCGCGGTCACGAGGCCGGGGCGAACAAGATCGTCGAGTTCCTCGACTGGTGCGACGACGTCGGCGTCAAGGTGGTCACCGTCTGGATGCTCTCGACCGACAACCTGAGCCGGCCGAGCGACGAGCTGGAGCCACTGCTGCGGATCATCGAGCAGACCGTCGACGAGCTGACCGCGATCGGCCGTTGGCGGATCCACCCGGTCGGTGCGCTCGACCTGTTGCCCGGCGCCACCGCCGAGACGCTCAAGTCGGCCGAGACGGCCACGCATGAAGTCGACGGGATGCTGGTCAACGTCGCGGTCGGGTACGGCGGCCGCCGCGAGTTGGCCGATGCGGTCCGGTCGCTCCTGCTCGAGGAAGCCGCGCAGGGCATCTCCATCGAGGAGCTGGCCGAGCGCGTCGACGTCGAGCACATCGCGAGGCACCTGTACACGAAGGGCCAGCCGGACCCGGACCTGGTCATCCGGACGTCGGGCGAGCAGCGACTCGGCGGCTTCCTGCTCTGGCAGAGCGCGCTGAGCGAGTTCTACTTCTGTGAAGCCCTGTGGCCGGATTTCCGGCACGTCGACTTCCTGCGGGCGATCCGGAGCTACGCACAACGGGAGCGCCGCTTCGGGACGTGACCCCGCGTCCGCAGCGGGCACACGTCGTACGTCGTCGCAGGTAGTAGGCGTACGTCGCCGTACCCAGGGCGGCTCCCCAGACCACCCAGAGGATCCCGGGACCGTTGAGGGCCCAGTCGTCGCCGTCCAAGGGGAGCTGGGTGTTCATCAAACCGGCCGGGACGAGTACGACGGCCACCACCGAGGCCGGGATAATCGCGAGGAGTGGTGGGACGCGCTTGCCCGCCTTGAACCAGATCCAGCGCGGATAGACCTCGCCCCAGCGGTGCACCAGGCCGTGGGTCAGGATGCCGCCGCCGACGCCCATCACGGCCAGCCCGAGGCCCATCGCCAGCATGCCGGGCGTGTCGGCCATCATCTGGTGGAACTCGTCGCTGATCCCGACAGGCCAGCCGAAGAACCACGCCACCCGGGTGAACTCGTACGGCAGGTTGGCTGCCACCGCGACGATGACCGCGATGCGACCCCAGCGAACGGCTTCCCGCGGTGTCGTCCAGGCCGGATCGGGGCGGTCGCTGCGACCGCAGGAAACACAGGCGTCCCGGCTGCGGCGGTGGTACGCGATCGCGGTGGCCGCCCACAGCAGACCACCGACGAACACGATGATCAGGTTCACCCGGTGCCAATAGAGGATGTCGCCCACGCCGCCCTGTTCACCCGGTACGCCGGTGAACGCGAAGACGACCAGTGCGGGGGCGAGGGCAACCATCGCGATCAGTGTGTAGTCAGGGATCACCACCGCGAGCCCGACGGCCAGCACGGCGGAGATTGCCTCCAGCACCCAACCCCGGGCCCGGCGTCTGGTCATCACGATCGCCAGCACAGCGCCACCGAGCCCGACGGCCGCCATGACCGGGGCCACGACATGCGCGGGCGTGCCCTCCAGGATCGAGGCGGTTGCACGATCATCGGTCACTTTCGCGAACGGGTAGCCGGCTCCGCCGAAGGCCCAGTAGACGCCCAGAACGCCGTACGTCAGGGACCACAGAGCCGTCGCGTACCCGGTCCACACCGGCCAGTTCTTCCGCATGTGACGAGACTGTCGCGCAGCGTCGCGGACCGGATCACTCCGCAGGGTGAACGACCTCCCCCGCGTGGGGGGAAGAAGTAACACGCCGTTAACCCCGTGGCCGGGCGTGTCGGAATGCGGGGTTTGCGCCGCCGACCTACGCTCCTTAGTGACGGTCGGAGGGGAAGCCGGCTGTCCGGGAGGCCCGATCAGCTTGAGAATCGTTCGCCAGCCGGTTGCCCCATGAGGGGCAGAACGGAGTGCCCGAGACCTCGCGTCTCGATCTCACTGGTTCCCGGATCTGCCCGTGCGGCGGTCCGGAGGGGATCTGCACCAGATCCCCGGGCCAGCTCCCGGTCCATCACCTAACCACTGGTGGGCCGGGCGTGGTGCACGTCGCGGCCCGAGAGGACGTGCGACATGGCTGCCACCCACGCCAAGGCGTCAAGTACCTCATCCACACCGGCCCAGCGCACCTTTGTGCTGGACACCTCGGTGCTGCTGTCCGACCCGCACGCGATGCTGCGGTTCGACGAGCACGAGGTGGTCGTCCCGGTGGTCGTCGTCACCGAATTGGAGGCCAAACGGCATCACCCGGAACTCGGCTACTTCGCTCGCACCGCGCTGCGGCTGCTCGACGAGCTCCGGATCCAGTACGGACGTCTGGACGCGCCCCTGCCAGTGGGGGAGAAGGGTGGAACCCTCCGGGTCGAACTGAACCACACCGATCCGGAGAGCCTGCCGGCCGGTTTCCGGCTCGGCGACAACGACAGCCGCATCCTGGCCGTGGCCTGCAACTTCAAGTCCGAGGGCAGGGACGTCACGCTGGTCTCGAAGGACCTGCCGATGCGGGTCAAGGCGTCGGCCTGTGGCCTGATGGCCGAGGAGTACCGGGCCGAGCTGACGCTGGAGTCCGGCTGGACCGGGATGAGCGAGCTCGAGGTCGAGACCCACGTGGTCGACGACCTGTACGAGAACGGCGTACTGGAACTGCCGCAGGCCGGCGAGTTCCCGACCCATACCGGGTTGGTGCTGCTGTCCGAGCGGGGCAGCGCGCTCGGCCGGGTGATGCCGGACAAGCGGGTCCGGCTGGTCCGGGGTGACCGGGAGGCGTTCGGGATTCGCGGCCGGTCGGCCGAGCAGCGGGTCGCGCTCGATCTCCTGCTGGACCCCGACGTCGGGATCATCTCGCTCGGCGGTCGGGCCGGCACCGGCAAGTCCGCGCTCGCGCTCTGCGCCGGTCTCGAGGCGGTGATGGAACGGCGGCAGCACAAGAAGGTGGTCGTCTTCCGGCCGCTGTTCGCGGTCGGCGGCCAGGAGCTCGGTTACCTGCCCGGCTCGGAGTCGGAGAAGATGCAGCCGTGGGCGCAGGCCGTGTACGACACGCTCGGCGCGCTGACCAGCAGTGACGTGATCGACGAGGTGATCGACCGCGGCATGCTCGAGGTGCTGCCGCTGACCCACATCCGCGGCCGCTCGCTGCATGACGCATTCGTGATCGTCGACGAGGCCCAGTCGCTGGAGCGCAACGTGCTGCTGACGGTGCTCTCGCGGGTCGGTGCGAACTCGCGGGTGGTGCTCACCCACGATGTCGCTCAGCGGGACAACCTGCGGGTCGGCCGGCACGACGGAGTGGTCGCGGTGGTCGAGCAACTGAAGGGACACCCGCTGTTCGCCCACGTCACCCTGACCCGCTCGGAGCGGTCGCCGATCGCCGCGCTGGTCACCGAGATGCTGGACGATCTGCAGCTGTAAGGAGCGTTTATACCCTTAGGTAATCTCTGTCTGTAAAGCACGCGTAAGACTTCCGCGTGCACGGTGCGGTCGCCCGTCGGGCGGCCGCACCGTTGTCTGTGACCTGCTTGTGATCACGGTCGGTTTACGCCAGAGTATGTTCCTGTTGCCAGCCGACGGGGGTCGGGTTTCCTCGGAAGGACAGATGAAAGCGAAGCGCTCCGTCGCGGTTCTCTCAGTGACTGGAATCGTCGTCGTCTCCGTTGTCGCCGGTATCGACCTCTTCAGCTCCCCCGGGAGCAGCGTCGCCTCGGAACAGGTGTCCGGCCGGGCCGAGATGGCCGTGCTGAACAGCGAGAAGGCCCGCGCGGTGAAGACGCCCTCGCCCAAGGGACTGTCCCCCGAGGAGCAGGCCCAGGAGGTCATCCGGCTGCGCAACCAGATCGAGGCCGTCGAGGCGCAGCGCAAGGCGACCCAGGACAAGGCCGCCATGGTTCGCGCGGCCAAGAACGCGGCCCTGAAGCGGTACAAGGCGCTGCAGGAGAAGGACAACGACTCGCGCGAGGAGCGGGCCAGCCGCGACGCCGAGCGGAAGAAGCTCGAGGGCACGCCCAAGGAGGTCGCGATGAACCTCCTGCCCGACCACGGCTGGGGCGAGAGCCAGTTCAGCTGCCTCGAGAAGCTGTGGAACAAGGAGTCTCGCTGGCAGGTCGACGCCGACAACCCGACCTCCTCTGCGTACGGCATCCCGCAGGCACTGCCCGGCTACCGGATGGCGGCGTACGGCTCGGACTGGCGGACCAACCCGGTCACCCAGATCAAGTGGGGCCTGGACTACATCGAGGACGCGTACGGCTCCCCGTGCTCGGCCTGGGGCCACTCGCAGGCCAAGGGCTGGTACTGAGCCCGTTCCGTGGTGTTTCCGTGCTGATCGCGGAGGCGCGTACGGGCGTCTGACCGGCAAGCTTCGAGGAGTAGGAATCACCTCTTCGAAGGAGTCATCATGGCACTCGTCATCTCGGGCATCTCGATGTCGCTGGACGGCTACATCACCGGTCCGGACGTGACCAGGGAACACCAGCTCGGCGTCGGCGGTGACATCCTGCACCGCTGGCTCTGGGAGCCGTTCCCGGAGGACACCGCGGTTCTCGACGGCATGGTCGCCTCGGCCGGAGCGATCCTGATGGGCCGCCGGTCCTACGACCTGGCTGAGGGCGACGGAGGCTGGGGCGACGGCGGTCCGGCCGGGCAGCTTCCGTGCTTCGTGCTCACCCACAACCCACCCGCTGCTGAGACCGTGCGGGCGCCGAAGGTGTTCACGTTCGTCAGTGAGGGCATCGAGGCGGCGGTCAAGGCGGCCAAGGATGCGGCCGGCGACCGGGTCGTCGGGGTGCACGGCGCGAGCGCGGCGCAGCAGTGCCTGGCCGCCGGACTGCTCGACGAGATCCAGATTCATCTGGTGCCGGTTCTGCTGCAGTCGGGGACCCCGCTGTTCGAGAACGTCGGCGGCCGGCAGTACCAGCTGGAGCGGACCGACGTCGTACCGTCGGGCAACGCCACGCACCTGCGGTTCAAGGTGCACTACTGAGGCCTGGCAGGATGTCGGCGTGCCGGAGATCGCGCGGGGGAGCACTGAACGGGGCGAGCTGGTCCTGCGGCGGCGTGACGACGACGGAGCCCTCGAGCTGCGGGTGAACGGCGTCTTCGTGATGGACGACCGTGAGACCTCCAGCGAGGAGCTGCTCGCGTCCGCCGCCCTGGCCTCGGTACGACGTCCTGATCGCGTCCTGGTCGGTGGTCTCGGGCTCGGCTACACCGTCCGTGCGTTGCTGACCGACGGCCGGCTCGGCGAGGTCGTGGTCGCGGAGATCGAGCCGGACCTGGTCGCGTGGATGCGGTCAGGACTGGTGCCGTCGGTGCTGGACGATCCGCGGGTGTCCGTGGTCGTCGGCGACGTACGTGCGGTCGTTGCCGCGTCGTCCGATACGTCGCTCGACGGGATCCTGCTGGATGTGGACAACGGCCCGGACTTCCTTGTCTACAACGAGAACTCGGCCATCTACGCGTCGCCGTTCCTGACTGTCTGCCGGTCGAAGCTGCGGACTGGCGGCGTACTGACCGTCTGGTCCTCGTCGGCGTCGGATGCTTTGGAGACCGCGGTCACAGCGGTCTTCGGGGCGTGTGCGGTCACGCCCGTCCCGGTGACTTTGCAGGGGCGGGCGGAGACGTACTTCGTGTACCAGGGTTCGTTATCCACAGTTTGACAATCGGTCGTCGGCGACTGCGTGGAGCGACGTACTCTGCTGGTATGGGTGACAATGCGGAATTCAGGATTGAGCACGACACGATGGGCGAGGTCAAGGTGCCTCGGGACGCGTTGTGGCGGGCGCAGACCCAGCGTGCGGTGGAGAACTTCCCGATCTCCGGCCGGCCGCTGGCGCCGGCGCTCATCCACGCGCTCGCCCAGATCAAGGCCTCGGCGGCGGTGGTGAACGCCGAGCTCGGCGTGCTGGACGGCGAGCGATCGGCCGCGATCGCGGCCGCCGCGGACCAGGTGACCGGCGGTGAGTACGACGCTGAGTTCCCGATCGACGTGTTCCAGACCGGCTCCGGCACGTCGACGAACATGAACGTCAACGAGGTGCTGGCCACGCTCGCGACCCGTGCCCTCGGCAGCGACGTGCATCCGAACGACCACGTGAACGCGTCGCAGTCGAGCAACGACACGTTCCCGTCCTCGATCCACGTCGCCGCCACCGCGGGCGTCGTCCAGGAACTGCTGCCGGCGCTCGAGCACCTGGCGGAATCCCTGTCTCGTAAGGGATCCGAGTTCGGTGAGGTGGTCAAGTCCGGGCGCACCCACCTGATGGACGCGACGCCGGTGACGCTCGGGCAGGAGTTCAACGGGTACGCGCAGCAGGTGCGGCGCGGTGCGGAGCGGGTGCGTGCGACGCTGCCGCGGGTCGCCGAGCTTCCACTGGGCGGCACGGCGGTCGGGACCGGGATCAACACACCACCAGGGTTCGCGGCCAAGGTGATCACGGAGCTGAACCGGCGTACCGGTCTGGAGTTGAGCGAGGCCGACGACCACTTCGAGGCGCAGGGTGCGCGCGACGGTCTGGTCGAGTTGTCGGGGCAGCTGAAGACGATCGCGGTCAGCCTGACCAAGATCTGCAACGACCTGCGCTGGATGGGATCCGGGCCGCGCGCCGGGCTCGGCGAGATCGCCCTGCCGGACCTGCAACCGGGCTCGAGCATCATGCCGGGCAAGGTGAACCCGGTGATCTGCGAGGCGACGCTGATGGTCGCCGCCCAGGTCATCGGCAACGACACCACGATCACCGTGGCCGGTGCCGGCGGCAACTTCGAGCTGAACGTGATGCTGCCGGTGATCGCCCGCAACCTGCTCGAGTCGATCACCCTGCTGGCGAACAGTTCCCGGCTGCTGGCCGACCGTTGCGTCGACGGCATCACCGCGAACGTCGACCACGCCCGTGCGCTGGCCGAGTCGTCGCCGTCGATCGTGACACCGCTGAACCGCTACATCGGCTACGAGAACGCCGCCGCGGTCGCGAAGAGCGCGCTCAAACAGGGCAAGACCATCCGCGAGGTCGTGATCGAGAACGGGCACGTCGAGAAGGGTGATCTGACCGAGGAGCAGTTGGACGCGGCCCTCGACGTACTGTCCATGACCCGGCCGGCCCAGCCGTGACGGCAGCCGCGGCGCAGGCGCGCTTCTGGCAGCCGGGGACCACGATCGAGTGGGTATACGAGGGGACCGGACGGCACGCGGACAAGCCGAACGTCCGGCCGATGACCGTGGTGCGTGACGATGAGGACGGGCTGGTTGCCTGGCTCGCTCCGGGTACGCCGCTGATCAAGCCCGTGCTGGTGGACGGCCGGGAGACCAGGTCCGCCGGTCCGGTCGCGATGTTCACCGAGGACCGGGTGCTGAAGCTCGATGTCTGGCGCGGGACGGGGATCCTCAAGGTGCTGCCGCCGGGCAAGCCATGGTCGGTCTGGCACTTCTGGGCCGAGGACGGCAGCTTCCGCGGTTGGTACGTGAACCTCGAGGCCCCGCACGTGCGCGACGCGGCGGCACTCCGGACCAGCACCGTCGACCACGTCCTTGACCTGTGGATCCGGCCGGATCGCATGATCGAGTGGAAGGACGAGGACGAACTGGAGGGTGCGGTCACCGCGGGGCGCTTCACGGCGGCCGAGGCTGAGCGGATCATCGCCGATGCCCACGCGGCCGTCCGTGACATCGAGGCCTGGAGGTCGCCGTTCTCGGACGGCTGGCAGACGTGGACCGCGCCACCGGACTGGCGGTTGCCGACGGCGCCGACGTCGCATCAGCCGGTCCTGATCGCCGAGGAGCTGCACAGTTGAGCGCGCAGGCGCTGCTCCTCTCCGGCGGTGGGGGAGTTGGCAAGACCACGGTCGCTCAGGCGATCGCCCGCCTCCTGACGGCCGATCGTCACCCGACCGCCGTCGTCGACCTGGACGCCGTGGGCCAGTTCGGCCCGCCGCCATCGGCACCGGCCGCGGCGCTGGATGCGGCACCGGATGCGGCGTCGGATTCTGGGCTCCGGTTTCATGACCGGCTCAAGGCGCGCAACCTTGCGGCTGTCTGGCCCACCTACCGCGACGCGGGCGCCCGCTTCCTGATCGTGAGCGGGCATGTCGAGACCGCCGAGCTCAAAGCGGCGTACACGGAGGCGCTCGCCGACTGCGACGTACGGATAGTCAGGGTGCTGACCCCGCCGGACCTCGTTGCAGCGCGGACCCGGTTGACCCGCGGACCTGACTGGGACCTGCAGGCGGCACTGGCCGAGGCCGCCGCTCACCAGCCGATCGAGGACTTCGCGGTCACCAACGGCGGCTCCCCGGCGGAGACCGCGGCCCAGATCCTCGGCAAGGCCGGCTGGCCCATCGGCTGACCGCTCACAACGGGTGCATCACGAGCGGTTCCTTCTGCCCGGTTCGGACTTACCTTGGAATCATGTACACCATCGAGCTGGAAGCCGAGGAACTGCAACTACTGCGATCCGCCCTCGGGAGCTACCTCCAGGCCTTCGGCCACAACGAAGCCGACCTCGTGCGAGCCGCCAGGGCCGTCCTGGTCAAACTGCCCGAGCCGGTCCAAAGCCAGGCCAGCTGAGATCAGCGCTGCTCAGGTTCCAGTACGGCGACCGGAATCGTGCGCTTGGCCTTGGTCGCGAACCGACCGATGCCCGGGTCCTCGCGCAGGATGACATCAGTCCACGCGGTCTGCCGCTCCACCCCGGTCAACTCCCGCGGACGCATCCGGACGTGCTTCGCGCCGAGCTGCACGTCGGTCACCTCGACCGCGCGCAGGTTGCAGAACCAGTCCGGATCCCGCCGGGAACCCGACCCGGTTCCCCACACCAGTAGCCCGTCCGGCGCCTCCAGGTAGCGCACGCAGGTCGAGTGCGGTACTCCGGTCCGCCGGCCGGGCGTGGTCAGCATCAGGACGTGCACGTCCTTGCTGCCACTCGCAAACCGCCCATCGAGCGTGCGATACATCCACACCCCGATCCGATTCCCCATCCGCAGCATCCGCCGGCCCATCACAACCACCCCCGCTCCCGAGCGTCCGGCGATCACCCGCCGACGTCAACCACTCGGCTCAGTCGCAGGTGCGGACCGCCAGGCCATCACAACAGCCGTCACCACCTGGCACCCACGCTCAGCGGCGCCGACGAGTGCTGATCGTGATGGCCCGCGGGTTCAGCACCTCCGACGGACCGGCTTGCGGGTGTGCTCTGCTCACTTCCCCCGCGGGGTTAGCTTCTGGGGCGGACTGTCAGGGGGACTGGTTTGCGGGTGTCGGTGAAGAAGTCGTTGCCCTTGTCGTCCACCACGACGAACGCCGGGAAGTCCTCGACCTCGATCTTCCAGACAGCTTCCATCCCGAGCTCGGCGTACTCGACCACGTCCACCGACTTGATGCAGTCCTGCGCGAGACGGGCCGCCGGACCGCCGATCGAGCCGAGATAGAAGCCGCCGTGCTCCTTGCACGCCTGCGTCACCTTGGCCGAGCGGTTGCCCTTGGCAAGCATCACGAACGATCCACCGGCCGCCTGGAACTGATCGACGTACGCATCCATCCGCCCGGCCGTCGTCGGCCCGAAGGACCCGGAGGCGTACCCCTCCGGAGTCTTCGCCGGACCCGCGTAGTACACGGCGTGGTCGCGCAGGTACTGCGGCATCGGCTCGCCCGCGTCCAGCCGCTCCTTGATCTTCGCGTGCGCGATGTCCCGCGCGACGACCAACGGGCCGCTCAGCGACAGCCTGGTCTTCACGGGCAGCTTGGTCAGCTCCGCGCGGATCTCACTCATCGGCCGGTTCAGGTCGATCCGGACCACCTCGGTCTCGTCGGCGAGGTGCTCGTCGGTGGTGTCCGGCAGGAACCGCGCCGGGTCCCGCTCGAGTTGCTCCAGGAACACACCCTCCGGCGTGATCTTCGCCAGCGCCTGCCGGTCCGCCGAGCACGACACAGCGATCGCGACCGGGCAGGACGCGCCGTGCCGCGGCAGCCGGATCACCCGCACGTCGTGGCAGAAGTACTTGCCGCCGAATTGCGCGCCGATCCCGAACTCCTGCGTGAGCTTGAAGACCTCCTCCTCGAGCTCCAGATCGCGGAACCCGTGCCCCACCGGCGATCCCGAGGTCGGCAACGAGTCGAGGTAGTGCGCGGAGGCGTACTTCGCGGTCTTCAGCGCGTACTCCGCCGAGGTGCCGCCGACCACGATCGCCAGGTGGTACGGCGGGCAGGCCGCCGTACCGAGGGAGCGGATCTTCTCGTCCAGGAACTTCATCATCCCGTCCGGGTTGAGCACCGCCTTGGTCTCCTGGAACAGGAACGACTTGTTCGCCGAGCCGCCACCCTTGGCCATGAACAGGAACTTGTACGCCGGGTCGCCGTGGTCCGGGGTCGAGTACAGCTCGACCTGGGCCGGCAGGTTGGAGCCGGTGTTCTTCTCCTCCCACATGGTCAGCGGGGCCATCTGCGAGTAGCGCAGGTTCAGCTTGGTGTACGCGTCGTACACCCCGCGGCTGATCCACTCCTCGTCGGCCGCGCCGGTGAGCACGCCCTCGGACTTCTTGCCCATCACGATCGCGGTCCCGGTGTCCTGGCACATCGGCAGTACGCCGCCGGCCGAGATGTTCGCGTTCTTCAGCAGGTCGAGTGCGACGAACCGGTCGTTCCCGGACGCCTCCGGGTCGTCGATGATCCGGCGCAACTGCTCCAGGTGCGCGGTCCGCAGATAGTGCGAGATGTCGTGCATCGCCTCCGCGGTCAGCGCCCGCAGTACGTCGGGCTCGATCTGCAGGAACGTCCGGTCGCCAGCCGTGAACGTGCTGACACCTTCGGTCGTCAGCAGCCGGTACTCCGTGTCGTCGGCACCCAGGGGCAACAGATCGGAGTAGTTGAAGTCGGCGGACACCGGCGTACCTCCATGGCATGTGGTCTGGATGAGCCAACTTTATCCGGCGGGCTCAGGGGCGGGATCAGGGGTGAATCGGGGATGATTCCCGTCGGCGGGTGGTGCTGTCCGCGCGTATCGTGCTGACGTGGCCCAGGATGAGGTTCCCCAGGACAACCGACCGCAGGACTCGGTGCCCGCGCAGCCCGCGCCGGCGACGGGTGACGAGCTGGCGCTTCGCCGCCGGGTCTCCGACCTCGAGCGGGAGGAGGTCGCCGACGTACTGCGCGATGCCGCGGGCGAGGGCCGGCTGTCGTACGCCGAGCTCGAGGAGCGGCTGGAGCAGCTGTACGCCTCCAAGACGTACGGCGAACTGGTCGAGATCACCGCGGACCTGCCGAACGGCCCGCGCGTCCCGGCTGCGTCGAGTGTGCCGGCCGTGAGCCCGCACTACGGCGGGGCCATGGTCGAGGCCGGCCCGGTGATCAACGTGTTCATGTCGGAGACGAAGCGCACCGGCAACTGGCTGGTCCCGCAGCGCCAGGAGATCAACGCCGTCCTCGGCGACGTCACCCTGGACTACACCGAAGCCCAGCTCCCGTCCACCGAGGTCTTCGTCGAGGTGAAGTCGATCCTGGCCGACGTGAAGATCCGCGTCCCGCGCAACGCGATCGTCCACCTGGACAGCAACCCCATCCTCGGCTCGATCTCCGAACAGGAATCCGCCCTCTCCGCCGCCGACCCCACCACGCCCGCCACTCCCACCACGTTCCACATCCGCGGCACCGCCATCCTCGGCGAGATCAAGATCAAACGAGGCCCCCGCCTCAGCAAACGCCTCGGCCTGAACTGACCAGCTGCACGGAATCATCCGCAACGGAGGGTAACCAACTTGCTATAGCATCTGTGCTATGGCCTGGGGTACCGTTGAACTCGAAGCCGAGGTGCGCACCTGGCTCGAAAGCTTGTCAACCGATCTGTTCGCACGAGCTGCCTTCTACGTGGACCTGCTTGCTGAGCAGGGTCCGTTGCTGGGCGAGCCCTACACGAAGCAGCTCGACGGCAAGCTTCGAGAGTTGCGTTTCTGGCTCGATCGGGACGCGATTCGGATCAGCTACTGGATCGCCACCGACCGTCGGATCATTCTGCTAACGGTGTTCAGGAAGACCCGAATGCGGGAGACGCGGGAGACAGACCGAGCGGTGAAGGCGTATCGCAGGTGTGTCGCGGAAGCGCACATCGTGCCGGTGACGGAGGAGGACAGGTGACGAGCCGGACGGGATGGGACGAGGTTCGCGGGCCCCGGATGGCAGAGCGTGGTGCTGAGGAGGCGTATGACGCGACGCGGCGTGCTTACGAACTCGGAGCAGCGGTCCGGCAGATGCGTGAGCAGCGCGGCTGGACGCAGACCCGGCTGGCGGATGCGGCCGGTATGACGCAGTCGGCACTCGCGCGCTTCGAAGCCGGCGGGACTGTGCCCACTCTCGCGCTCCTCGAACGGATCGCCCAGGCATTCCAGGCGCGCCTGGTTGTCCGCTTCGACGAGGGCCACTCCGCGGCCTAGGCGGTTGCGCGCCAGCGGCCTTGCGTTCGGTGGATGGTGATGGGGTGGGCGAAGGTTCGGGTGATCAGGGCGGTGGTGAGGACGTCTTCGGCGGGGCCGGCGGTGAGGAGGCGGCCTTCACGGAGGAGGGCTGCGTGGGTGGTCGAGGTCGGGAGCTCCTCGAGGTGATGGGTGACGAGGATCGACGCCAGGTGGGGATGCGAGGCGTGGACCTGGTCGAGGGTTTCGAGGAGTTGTTCGCGGGCGGCGACATCTAGCCCCGTGGTCGGTTCGTCCAGGAGCAGTAGGCGCGGGTCGGAGATCAGCGCACGGGCGATCAGTGCGCGACCGCGTTCACCCTGGGACAGGTTGGTCCAGGACGCGTCGAGGTGCGTGCCGATCCCGAGCAGCTCGACCAGTTCCGCGGCCCGGGCATCCTGGTCGGGCGTCGGCTCCCAGCGCGGCATCAGTTCGATCGTCCCGGTCAGACCGGTGAGGACCACCTGCCGGATCGTCAGCGGCGACCGCAGCGGATGGCGTGGGTTCACGTGCCCGGTCGACTCGCGCAGGGTCCGGATGTCGACGGCGCCGAGGCGACGGCCGAGGATCTCGACCGTGCCCCGGGTCGGGTGGGTGATGGCGCCGCAGAGGTTCAGCAGGGTGCTCTTGCCCGCGCCGTTCGGCCCGAGCAGCGCCCAGCGTTCCCCCTCGCCGACGGTCAAGGACACCCCGCCGAGCAGCAGTTTGCCGTCCCGGACGAAGTCGACGTCCTTCAGTTCGAGCACCCGAAAACCTCCTCGTAAAGCGCCTTCAACTCCACCGCACTCGCTTCCCGGCCGGTCTCGTCGGTGTGCCGCTGCACGTGCCGGGCGAAGTCGACCTCTTCCGTCGCGCTCATCCGCACGCCGTACGACGACTCCAGTACATGCGCGATCCCACCCTTCCCCGACTGGCTGTTCACCCGGACGACGGCCTCGTACCCGCGCCCGACGTCCGCCGGGTCGATCGGCAGATACGGCACCTCCCACGCCAGCTGCGACGCCGGTACGCCGACTTCCGCGGCCCGCCGGTGATGGTCCGCGAACCCCTTCCGGATCGCATCCTGATGGGTCCCGGAGAACGCCGTGTAAACCAGCTCACCGACATACGGATGCCGCGGGTGGATCGGCATCCGGGTGCAGTACTCGACCGTCTCCCGGATCCGGTCGATGGCGGAGAAGTCGACCATCGGGTCGACGCCCTGCGCGTGCAGGTTCAGCGCGAGCGTCGCGATGTCGACGTTCCCGGTGCGTTCGCCGTTGCCGAAGATGCAGCCCTCGACCCGCTGCGCACCGGCGAGGACGGCGAGCTCCGCGCAGGCGATGCCGGTACCGCGGTCGTTGTGCGGGTGCACGGAGAGGATCACGCTGTCGCGCCGCGGCAGGTTCTTGTCCATGTACTCGATCTGGTCGGCGTATACGTTCGGCGTCGCGACCTCGACCGTGGCCGGCAGGTTGAGGATCACCGGCCGCTGCGGCGTCGCGTCCCATCGCTTGGTGAGCTGGTCGGACAGCTCGAGGATGTAGTCCGGCTCGGTCAGGTTGTACACCTCCGGGGAGAACTGGAAGCGCACGTTCTCCTGCCCTCCCGCGAGCCTGAGGATGTCCTCGGCCCCGGCGTAGATGAGCGACGCCAGTTCGTCCCGGGTACGACGCAGCACGACGTCCCGCCACACCGGCGCGGTCGCGGCGTACATGTGGATGACGACCTGGCCGCGCATCCCGGCGATCGACTCGACGGTCCGCTCGATCAGCTCGGGCCGGGCCGGAGTGAAGACGACGATCGTGACGTCCGGCGGGACGAGGTCGCTCGTGGCCAGCAGCCGGACGAAGTCGAAGTCGGTCTGCGAGGCGGACGGGTAGCCGACCTCGATCTCTTTGTAGCCCATGGCAACCATCAGCTCGAAGAAGCGGCGCTTGCGCTCGGGGTCCATCGGATCGGCCAGTGCCTGGTTGCCGTCGCGCAGGTCGACCGGCACCCACAGCGGTGCGGCGGTGATCCGGCGGTCCGGCCATTCGCGGTCGATCGGGGCGACCGGGACCTTGGCGAAGATGTCGCGATAGCGGTGGCTGGGCATGGGTGAGTGCTGCTGGCGGTTCCAGTCCATGGTGGGTCCTTCGGCTCGTGCGGGAGACGGGACCGGCAGGCGAGAGCACTCCACGGTGGGGGTGCCGGTCGAATCAGCTCCCGCCGTGGCGGCCAAGAAGGAGGCGGCCCGCAAGCAGGAGGTTCGAGGACATGTGGACACGCTAACCCGAAACCAACTCCTCAGACAAGCTGAGAACTCTCGGACCCCGGCGGGCCTACACTGAGCGGCATGATCCGCCGTCATCCACTGGCCGAGCAGGCCGCCGAGGAGCTGCTCCGCCGGATCGGCAGCGGCGAGTGGGCGCTCGGCCAGAAGCTGCCGGGCGAGACCACATTGGCCGCGCAACTCGGCGTGGGCCGGTCGACGATCCGTGAGGCGGTCCGGGAGTTGGCCGGCCGCCGGGTGCTGGAGAGCCGGCAGGGCGCCGGCGTGTTCGTGATCGCGCACCAGGCCACGGAGGACTGGGACAAGGTCCTCCGCCGCGCCGACATCACCGACGTACTGGAGGGCCGGCTCGCGATCGAGACCGAGGCGGCGAGGCTGGCGGCATCCCGTCGTACGCCGGCCGACCTCAAGGCGTTCCGCTACACGCTCGCCGACCGGAGGCGGGCGTCGGAGAACTCACCGGACGACTGGTACGTCGAGGCCGACCTGGCGTTCCATCGTGCCGTGATCACGGCCGCGCACAACGCCGTACTGACGGAGCTGTTCGACACGTTCGTGCCGCGGATCCGGCGAGCGATGATCGACATGCTGCGGATGGACGAGCAGCATCGGCACCGGCATGACCAGGCGGCCCACGTGGCGATCGCCGACGCGATCCGCGACCGCGACCCGGACCTTGCGGCCGCCCGGTCCCGCGAACACCTCAGCGCGGTCCGGAGCTCCGTCTCCTAGGACCGGTGCTGGTCGTGGAGTGATCGCAGCCAGGGCGTGAGGGCGTCGAGATCCTCGACGTTGTCCTGCGGGATGCTGATCGGTCGAGTACGCCGGTCAGCCGGGCGGATCTGCACCGTCCGGACTCCCGGCAGACCGGCCGGATCGTCGATGCTCGTGATCCCGGACCAGCGCAGGCTGCGGCCACGGCTGATGCCGTCGGCGTCGACCTTGACGACTGGGCGGTTCGTGATCAGTTGCCACAGCGTGAGCCCGGTGCCGTAGACGAACGCGGCCAGCGCCGTCAGCCGCAGTACGCCGAGCGTCCCGGACATCTCGCCCGCGCGGATGTGGTCGACGTTCGTCCACGCGGACAGCACCATCAGCAGACCGAATCCGGCCAGCCGGATCGTGAGCCGACCGCGGCGTGGCGGGAAGACCACGCTGCCTTTGGACTCCAGTTCGGAGGTCCAGGTCTCGGCGGACACGTCAGGATCCCCACTTCGCCGCGTGTTCCGCGGCGGTCGGTGGGTCGGCGCCGTGCCGGGTGCAGGTGATCGCGGCCGCCTTCACCGCGTAGTCGACGACCTCGCGCAGATCCTCGGCCGTCAGCCCGGACAGCCGCGTCGCGCCGAGCAGCCCGCGCGCGTTCAGCCCGGCGATGAGCGCAGACATGAGCGAGTCGCCCGCGCCGACCGTGTCGACCACCTCGATCGCCGGCGCCGGCACCTCGACGCGCCCGTCCCGGCTGATCCCGATTGCGCCGTCCCCGCCGAGGGTGATCACCACGCACTGGGTCCGCTCGGCGCTCAGCAACTCGGCGGCGATCTCGTCCGGAGACGCTCCGGGCCGGAAGAACCTGCAGTCCTCGTCGCTCAGCTTGACCAGATCGGACCACGCGGCCAGCTTCCGGATGGCGGCCCACGCCGGCACCGGATCCGGGGTGATCGTCGGCCGCGCGTTCGGGTCCAGCGTCACCGTGACCGGCTGATCGGCGACCGACTGCAGGAACTCGCGGATCGCTGCGGCGCCCGGCTCGAGCATGGTCGCGATCGAACCGGTGTGGATCGCCGGGCACCCCCGCGGCCGCGACAGCGCCGGCGGATCCCAGGTGATGTCGAACTGGTACGACGCGACTCCGGCCGGATCGAGGGTGGCGGTCGCAGTACTCGTCCGGAAACTCGGGTCCACCGAGCCGGGTGCGAGCTGGACGCCGTTCCCGAACAGGTGCGCCCCGAGCTGGTCGCCGTACGGATCGGTCCCGAACCGCGCCACCAACTCGGTCGGCACCCCGAGCCGAGCCAGCCCAACCGCCACATTCGCCGCAAAGCCCCCCGGCGTCGCAGTGCTCTTGCCGTTGCCGTTGCGGGGAGCCCGCGCCGCCGGCACGACAATGTCCACGAGAGCCTCACCGATGACGAGGATTGGTGCCGTCATCGGGCGTGGTCGAAGTCGATGGCTGAGTATGCGCGGAGCTTGGAGAGTTGGTGGACGCTCTCGATGCTGCGGATGGTGCCGCTGCGGGAGCGCATCACCAGCGAGTGGGTGCGGGCGGTGGACCGGCCGTACCGTACGCCGCGCAGCAGTTCGCCTTCCGTGATTCCGGTGGCGACGAAGAAGCAGTCGTCGCCGCTGACCAGGTCGTCGGTGTCGAGCACCCGATCGAGGTCATGGCCGGCGTCGATCGCCTTCTGCCGTTCGTCGTCGTCCTTCGGCCAGAGCCTGCCTTGGATCAGCCCGCCCAGGCACTTCATCGCACACGCGGCGATGATGCCCTCCGGCGTACCGCCGATGCCGATCAGCATGTCCAGACCGGTGTCGGGCCGAGCCGCCTCGACCGCGCCCGCCACATCGCCGTCGCTGATGAACTTGATCCGCGCACCGGCCGCCCGGATCTGCGCCGCCAGTTCCTCATGCCGCGGCCGGTCCAGAACGACGACCGTCACGTCGTCGACGGTGGAGCCCTTCGCCTTCGCCACCCGGCGGATGTTCTCCCCGACCGGCAGCCGGATGTCGACCACGTCGGCCGCCTCCGGGCCGACCACGAGCTTCTCCATGTAGAACACCGCGGACGGGTCGTACATCGAGTTCCGCGCCGACACCGCCATCACCGCGATGCCGTTGGCCATGCCCTTCGCAACGAGCGTCGTACCGTCGACCGGATCGACCGCGACATCGCACTCCGGGCCGTCGCCGGAACCGACCTGCTCGCCGTTGTAGAGCATCGGGGCGTTGTCCTTCTCGCCCTCGCCGATCACCACCACGCCGTTCATCCCGACCGTGCCGATCAGGGTGCGCATCGCGTTCACCGCCGCGCCGTCGGCGCCGTTCTTGTCGCCGCGCCCGACCCAGCGGCCCGCCGCCATCGCCGCGGCCTCGGTGACCCGGACCAGCTCGAGGGCGAGGTTGCGGTCAGGCGCGTGCGCCTCGACCTCCAGATGGGCAGGTGGCGTGGTCGGGTCACTCATGCCAACGGATGGTAGCCAACGCGGTCTCCGGCCGTTTCGGCGAGATGGGACACTCATGCCATGAGTTCGACAGGTCAGGGTGCTTCCAGCGAGGCGGAGGCGCGGGAGAAGGCCCGTGCGCGGGCCGAGGCGATCGCTTACCGGGAGCAGAACCAGAAGGACCGGGCCAAGGCGCGCACGCTGACGAACATGGTCTGGGCGCTGCTGGCGTGCTTCATCGTGGTCGCGTTCCTGATGATCGTCACCTGGCGGCCGAAGCACGAGCAGGTCAAGGCGGTCGAGTACACGGCCCAGCTGGAGGACGCGAAGAAGGTCGCCCCCTGGGTCCGCGGACCGGAGCCGATGCCGTCCGGCTGGACAGCGACCAGCGTGGAATTCCGCACCCCGGAGCAGGCTCCGATCACCTGGCACCTCGGCACCGTCACGAACGAGAAGAAGTACGTCGGCCTCGAGCAGTCCAATGTCACCGGCGGGAAATTCCAGTCCGACAAACTCGGCCGGACCTCCGACGACGGTACGTCGACCCTCAGCGGCGTCACCTGGCAACGCAAGGTGCTGCTCGACCGCAAACAGGAGAACGCCTTGGTCCTGGTGGGGTCCGGCGCCACCACGATCGTGACCGGGAATGCCGGATATCCCGCCCTTGAAGCGTTTGCTTCGGCGTTGCGCTGACCGTTTTCGCGCGTTTTCCTGACCGCGTTCCGGACGGTCGTTGACACATCTGCCGGGTTCGGGTTTCCATCGTTTTTCGGCTGTTTACACGCTCGGGGAAGAGTGCGAAGGAGCCTCACGTGGTTGCGCTCTCCCGGGCGGGGAGTTGATGCGCCGATGTTCGTCACGGGGCTCCTTCTTGCCGCCGACAGTTCCCCGCACCTCGGCGTACCCAGGCAATTACTCGCTTATCACGGCGACACGCTGCTCGGCGCGACTCTGGATGTCGCCCGGACCTGCGGTTTCGACCAGCTGATCGTGACGCTGGGCAGTGCCGCGGACCAGATCCGCGACCGGGTCGACCTGGACGGTGTGCGGGTGGTGGACTCACCGCACGCGGACACCGGCAGTTCGTCGATCGTGCCCGCCCTGGACGCGGTCGATCGCCGGACCGACGGCATCGTGGTGATGCTCGGGGACCAGCCGGGCGTGACCTCGGCCACCGTGTGGTCGCTGGTCGCCGAGGTCGCCGGGCCGGCCACCCCGATCGGCGTCTGCCGGTACGACGACGGCCACGGGCACCCGTGCTGGTTCGGCCGGGAGTTGTTCGGACAGCTGCGGCAACTGCGCAGCGACGACGACCTGTGGGACCTGATCGAGGGCGGCCGCTACCCCCTCACCCAGGTCGATGCCATCGGCAACATTCCGGCGCGGGCCGGGACCTGGGACGACTACCGCCGCCTGGTCTCCGGCCACACGCCGGCCCTCGGCGCGTTCACTCCCGGCGCCTTCGAGGACGCCCCGATCGACGACGCGCACCCCGTCCCACTCCCCACGCGTCCCCGCCGCCGCCGTCGTACCGCGTCCTGACGCCGACCTAGTCCGCCCCGACCAGCCGCAGTCCCACCACGCCCGCGACGATCAGGGCGATGCAGGCCAGGCGAGCGGGGGTGACCGGCTCGTCAAACAGCACGATGCCCAATGTGACCACGCCGATCGAGCCGAGCCCGGTCCACACCGCGTACGCCGTACCGACCGGGAGGCGGTCGAGCGTCCTGGCCAGCAGAACGACGGAGATCACGCCGAAGACGAGTACGCCGACCGTCGGCCACAGCCGGCTGAATCCGTCGCTCGGTTTCAGGCTGAGCGCGAACGCGATCTCGAACGCGGCGGCCGCGAGGAGTACCAACCACGCCATCAGGCCGCCAGCGCTCCTCCGCGCAGATGCCGCTGCGTCACGGTCGCGACTCGCGCGCCGAGAGCCGCCGCAGTCCGCAGATCGGTCGCCGGCGGCGCCTTCTCGGCCGAGAGATCCGCGTCGGACTGTGCCATCGCCCCCAGCCAGCTGCCGAGCCGATTGAGATCCTCGATGCTCGCGGTCGACTCCGCCCAGCCGGGGTAGAGATCGAGTCCGACCCAGATCATCCCGTGCTGCGCGGCGAACACGGCCAGGTCGACCAGGCTGTTCAGCTTGTCGCCGGACATCGCCTTCGAGTTGGTGAACCCGGCGGCGATCTTGTCCCGCCAGCCCAGGTCGGCGGCCCAGATCTTCACGCTGGCCTCCGCGAACGCCTTGAAGACAGCGCTTGGGCTGCCGAAGTACGTCGGAGCGCCGAAGATGATCGCATCCGCGGCGGCGAGCCGGTCCCAGATGTCGTCGGTCAGCTCATCCAGCAGAACCAGGTCTGTCACGGTGCCAGGCACCGAGGCGGCGCCGGCGGCGACCGCCTCGGCCTGCTTCGCGGTATGGCCGAACCCGGAGTGATACGCGATCGCGATCCGGGCGGATGTGTTGCTCATCGACGTCCTCGCTTCGCTCCGGGCGCCGATGAGACACGAGATGCACTGTGCTTGATGATGAACTCGCTTCGCTCGTTCATGTTCTTCCTCCAGAGACTTTAGCGGACTACAGTCCGTCTTATGAACGACAGTACCGGACCGCGGTCCGCTTTACAACGGAAGCTACCGGTCGTCGGGGAGCCGCGCCCGGAACGCGCCGACGCCCGCCGGAACCGGCTCCGGGTGCTCGAGGCGGCCGATCGGCTGTTCACCGAGCAGGGCGTGAAGAACGTGTCGCTGGATGCGATCGCGGCGGCGGCAGGTGTCGGCAAGGGGACGGTCTTTCGCCGCTTCGGCGACCGCGCCGGGCTGGCGGTCGCGCTGCTCGACGAACGCGAGCAGGAGTTGCAGGCGAAGATCCTGAGCGGCCCACCGCCGCTCGGCCCGGGTGCGGCGCCGGTCCTCCGGGTGATCGCCTTCCTCGACGCGTACCTCGACCTGCTGGACCGTCACGTCGAGCTCTTCATGGACAGCGAGAACGCCTCAGACGGCGCTCGCTACCGAATCGGCTCCTACAACCTCTGGCGCCGGCACCTGGCCCTGCTGATCGAGGAAGCCCGCCCGGATCTCGACGCCGACTACACCGCACACCTGGTCCTGGCTCCGCTGGCCGCCGACCTGCACAAATCCCTCCGCGACCAGGGCTTCGACCTCGCACGCATCAAGTCCGGGCTTCACACCGCAACGACCAGCCTGCTGGGCGCGGTCAGCGGCGTGTGAATCTGCCCGTGATCGTCACGATGCCGGTGGCGTTCCGGGTGAGCTGTCCGGCCCATTCGAGGGCGTCGTCCAGCGTCGGCCGGCGGGGTTTGTAGGCGTTGGCGAACGACCAGTAGTGCTTGCGTTCCTCGAGCGGTTCCTCGGCGAGTTCCGCGACCGCCAATCTCGGCGGAATCGTCTGGTGGGCCAGGAATTCCTTCCACTGCAGGCGTTGCATCCTGAGGTGCCGCAGTCCGGTGAGCTGTCCGAGCGAGGACAGCTCCGCGGCGGGCGCGTCGGTCAGATCGAGCGCATACAAGGAAGGGCAGGACGCCAGCGGCAGGAGATCGATCGGCTTCTCACTGCGCAGAACGACCTGACTCACTGTCGGGTGACCCCGCAGCCCGGACAGGTCGATGGTGTCAGTGCCGAGGTCGAGTACCTCGACAGGCGTCGCGAGCAACGGTGAGAGGTCGACACCGGCGACATTGCGGACCGAGAACTTCTGCAGCGCCGGCGCCGTACCCACCGGCCGCAGGTCGACCCACGGCGCGTTGTGCACCGACAGTTCGCGAAGCTCCGCGGTAAGGCCGGTCACCGGTGCCGCGTCCCTTCCGGTCAGCTCGAGCGTGCAGTTCTCGTCGTACTGGCGTTCGTACTGACTGACGTCGCCGGCGTTGATCCACAGCCCTTCGTCGTCATCGCGCTCGACGCGATCGGAGACCAACGCGTCCACGTGCCGGCGCAGCAGCTCGGTCACCGAGTCGGCGACATAGACCGGGCCGCGGTAGTACGACCGCCCGATCAGGATGACCTGACCGGGCCGACCGTTGGGACCGGGCGCCAGGTCGACTGCGAGATAGTTCCCGAACGTGTCGGTGGCGAAGGGGATCCACGCCGGATGGTCCGCGAGCCGACGGACGGCGCCCGGCGGCCCGTAGTCCTTGACGAACGAGTAGGAGTCGACGTAGCGCTGCCATCCGCGGGTGATCCACCACCGTTCGTCCTGATCGGCGAAATGTTCCAGCGTCTCGAGGCCGAACCAGCCGAAACCATGGAGCATGCCCCGTCCGCCGTCACCGTCGACTACGGCGTACAGAGCGCTGAGATCCCGTGGTAGTGGGACACTTGTTGCGGGCAGGGGTGGCGGCAGTTCGTTGGACGACGGGCCGAGCAGATCCTCGAGCCGCCGGCGGTATTCGTTGAACAAGGCAACAGCCTCGACGGGATCTCCGGCCTCGGCGGCGTCGCTGGGAGCTGCCAGGGGCTCGGGCGGCTCGGACTCCTTGTCCACCAGGTAGCGGAACCCGCGGTCATCGGCGCGATCGAGTCGCTCGCTCAGGACAGCGCGGTAGCGACCGCGGGATTCCAGCTCCAGATCGATCGTGAGGTGTTCTGCCGCCTCCATCAACGTGTGGACGGCTGTCATGCCGCCGTGCACGTCGATGTCGTTCGCGCCGTACTCGTTCAGCTCCTTCGGCTCGAACCAGAAGCCGCGGTGTCCGGTTCCGCCCTGGCCGACCGCGTACCCATGCAGCTCCGCACGCTTCCAGCCCCGGGGAGCGGCCTCGGCGATCTCCTCGGCCAGCTGTGTGAGCACAGCCGACAGAGCACCTTCACGATCCTTGTCCACTGCTGCTCAGCTTCGGTTGCTCAAGAGCGCAAGGGCCAGGTTCTGCTGCTCGTCCGATGGTGGCCGCGTCCACGTGTATCCGCGCAGGTCGTCCTCGAGCATGCGTGCCATCACGACGGACAGTACGTCCTTGGGCTCGGCGTACTCCATCTGCGGCCTCAGGTCGCGGTAGTGCTCGACAACTCGCTCGAAGCAGAAGACCAGCGTGTTGATGTACTTGCTCTTCTCCGCCTCGGCCCGGTCGAAGGCGGCGACGTACTCCGGACTCTCCGGTGTCATCACGTCCTTCATGACGTCCAGCCGGTTGCGGTACTCCGTCGGCTCACCCGCGAGGGCGGACGCCTCCTGGTACATCCGCTCCACGTGCTGGGGATTCTTGGTGAGAACGCCCATGGTCAGGTAGCCCTTGTTCTCATCGGCATAACCGCCGGCGAACTCGTGGTCCACCCCCTGGGCGAACGTCGCGGACATCATCGCGTCGGTGAAGGCGTACTTGTCCATGCCGTCGACCTCGGTGACGTCCTCGCCCATCCACTCGTCGTTGTAGTAGAGAACGCCGTCGACCTCGCCCTCGGCGGCCCGCATCACCAGGTCGTGGACGGCGCGGGCGGGATCCTGCACCGCCGCGGGTCCCATCGCGGCGAACTGCTCGGTCAGGGAGTACAGGGAGATGAGCATCATCGGGCTGTAGACCCGCAGGAGACCCTCCGACCGCATCGGGTAGCAACCGCGATCGTCGTCGTACGCCTCCAGGCCGGCCATGAACGCCTTCTCCTGCTCAGGTGTCAGTGTCAGCTCCCACAGCCACTTCTGCTCGACGTGGAACTTGTAGAAGTCCTCGCCCTTGAGCGGATCACGGATCTTCAGGAACCACACCACGAACCCGGCCAGGCCGAGCACCAGTACTCCGACCACGATGAGCGCGATCACCATCTACGACAAACCTCCGGCGGATGAATTGCGTTGCCTGCAAGGGAAACGGGGCGCGAGGGCAGTATTTGCCAACGTCCGCCCGAATCCGGGGAAGGGTTTACCGTAGTAGCCCGCCAGGTCACCGGTGGGCGAGCGACAGCCTGATCTCCGGCAGGTCGTTCAACGACGAGTACGTCCGGTCGGCCCTCTCGGTGAATCCATAGCGCGCATAGAACCGCCGTGCCCGAGTATTTGCCTCAAGCACCCACAGCCAAACCTCCGTGCAGCCGTGGTCGCGCAGATCGGCCACTGCTGCATCAGTCAGGGCTCGCCCGGCGCCGGTGCCCCAGTGATCCGGGTGGACGAACAGCGCGTAGAGCTCGCCGGTGCCAGGCGGGGCTTCGCAATCGCGTTCGGGACCGACTCCCGCGTACCCGGCGATCTGGTCGCCGATCGAGGCGACGTACAGGCGGGAGCGGCCGGCGGCGATGCTCTCGGACCAGGATGCGGCGATGGCCGCAGGATCCATCGCGTCGAGGAAGTCCTGGGGGACGAGGCCGGTGAAGGCGGCGCGCCAGCTGGCAACCCGGGCCTTTGCGGCCGGCAGCAGGTCTTCTTCTTGTGCCGCTCGGACGCTCGGTCTGCTCAGTTGGATTTCTCCTCGTGGGCGGCTTGGGCTTTGGCCAGGCGTTCGCGGGCGCCGTCCAGCCAGCGTTGGCAGGTGGCGGCCAGTTCTTCGCCGCGTTCCCACAGCGCGAGGGACTCCTCGAGAGTGGTGCCGCCGGCTTCGAGCTTGCGGACCACCTCGACCAGCTCTTCCCGGGCCTGCTCGTACGTCATGTCGGGACGGTCGCCGCTCACGTGTTCTCCTCGGACTTGACTTCGACTGCGAATCGGCCGTCGGTCACCCGCGCCTGCAACAGATCTCCTGGCGCCACTTGCGCCACTTCCCGGACCGCGGTCCCGTCGGCCAGTTGGAGCACCGAGTACCCGCGCTCCAGCGTCGCCTTCGGGGACAACGCCCGTACGCTCGCCAGCCGGTGGGTGATGTCGTCGCTCGCCCGATCCAGCCGGTGCGTCAGAGTCCGCCGGCTCCGCTCGATCAGCGCCGCGACCTCGTCGGACCGCCGTTGCAGGTCCGTCACCGGCGCCGCGAGCGACGGTCGGCTCCGAATCGCCGCCAGCGCGTGCATCTCCCGATCGAGCCACGAAGTGACTGCCCGCAGCCCGCGCTCGCGCAACTGCCGAACACCGTCGAGCTCCTCGCGTACGTCGGGAACGATCCGCTTCGCCGCGTCAGTCGGAGTCGAGGCGCGCAGATCGGCGACCAGGTCGAGCAGCGGCGAGTCCGGTTCGTGCCCGATCGCGCTCACGATCGGCGTCCGCGCCTGCGACACGGCCCGGATCAGTCCCTCATCCGAGAACGGCAGCAGATCCTCCAGCGATCCGCCGCCGCGCGCGATCACGATCACCTCGACCGACTCGTCCGCGTCCAGCTTCCGCAGCGCGGTCATCACCTCACCGGCCGCCGACGGCCCCTGCACCGACGCGTACTCGATCCGGAACGCCACCGCCGGCCACCGCCGCTTCGCGTTCTCCAGTACGTCGCGCTCCGCCGCGGAATCGCGACCACAGATCAGCCCGATCGTGTGCGGCAGGAACGGCAGCTTCTTCTTCCGGTACGCCGCGAACAGTCCCTCGGCCGCGAGCAGCTGTTTGAGCCGCTCGATCCGGGCCAGCAGTTCGCCGATGCCGACGTGCCGGATCTCGTTGACCGCCAGCGCGAGCGTGCCGCGGCGGGCGAAGAAGTTCGGCTTCGCGTTCACCACCACGCGAGACCCGTCCGTCACCGGCGGATCGACCGCCTCGAACACCCGCCGGTTGCAGGTGAACCGCAGCGAGATATCCGCGTCGGTGTCGCGCAGTGTGCCGAACACCGTCGTCGTACCGCGCCCGATCGACACGTCGGTCAGCTGGCCCTCGACCCACACCGCACCGAGCTGGTTGATCCAGCTGGCGATCCCGTTCGCAATCGTGCGAACGGCCGCAGGCGCATCCGGTGAGGTCTCCAAAGCCACCCCCAGACCCTACGACCCCGCGCCGACAAACCCCGCGCGACGCACGCAGATCACTTAGCGTTGCCTGATGCGTCCGTTACTGCTGCTCGATTTCGACGGTCCGCTGAATCCGTACCGTGCGCCGGGGACTCCGCCTGGATACGTGCGGCACGAAATCGTCGAGGGGGAGAGGACCTGGGTGGTGCGCATCAACCCGCAGCACGGGGTGGAGTTGAACGCGCTCGCCGGCACCTTCGACCTCGTCTGGGCCACCAGCTGGGAACACGGCGCCAACCGCCTGCTGTCCCCGTTGCTCGGCCTGCCAAGAGATCTCCCGACGATCCTCTGGCCGGACCGTACGCCGGTACGCCGCGGATCGTGGAAGACGCCGTACGTCGCGGACTGGGTGGGGGATCGCCCGTTCGTCTGGATCGACGACGATGTGGACTCCGACGACGAGAGGTTCTTCCACCACGACCACCAGTTGGTGCATCAGGTGGACCCGCGAACCGGGCTGACGGCAACGGATTTCGCAGCGATCCGGACCTGGGCCGACGGAAAATCCTTTGCGGACAACGCGATTCCCCCGCATCCTTGAGGCATTGGAACACCTCCCACGGGGGAGCCGTCCGGACAGGGCGGACGGCTCCTCGACTTGTCTTCGTGACACTGTTCACACAAATCCGGTCGGCTCGGGCTGCCGTGACGGCGGCCCGTACCATGGGGGACGTGACTGCCCAGCCTGACAACACTCAACCGACGACCGCGGTGCGGACGAAGCGGGTGCTGCTCGCTGCCCCGCGCGGGTACTGCGCCGGTGTGGATCGGGCGGTCGTGGCGGTGGAGAAGGCGCTCGACCTCTACGGGCCGCCGGTCTACGTGCGCAAGGAGATCGTGCACAACAAGCACGTCGTGCACACCCTGCAGTCGCGCGGTGCGATCTTCGTCGACGAGACCGACGAGGTGCCCGAGGGCGAGACGGTGATCTTCTCCGCACACGGCGTCGCCCCGGTGGTGCACCAGGAAGCGGCCGCGCGGCAACTGAAGACGATCGACGCCACCTGCCCGCTGGTCACCAAGGTGCACCACGAGGCCAAGCGTTTCGCCGCCACCGACTACGACATCCTGCTCATCGGCCACGAAGGCCACGAGGAGGTCGTCGGCACCAGCGGTGAGGCGCCGGAGCACGTCCACCTCGTCGACGGCCCGGGCGACGTACCGAATGTGACTGTCCGCGACCCTGAGAAGGTCGTCTGGCTGTCCCAGACCACGCTGTCCGTCGACGAGACCATGGAGACGGTCCGCCGGCTGCGCGAGCGGTTCCCGAAGCTGCAGGACCCGCCGAGCGACGACATCTGCTACGCGACCCAGAACCGCCAGGCCGCGGTGAAGAAACTCGCCGCGGAGGCCGACCTGATGATCGTGGTCGGCTCCCGCAACTCGTCGAACTCGGTGCGCCTGGTCGAGGTGGCTGTCGAGCACGGTGCCAAGGCCGGCTACCTGGTCGACTACGCCGACGAGATCGACGAGGCATGGCTCGAGGGTGTCGACTCGGTCGGCGTCAGCAGCGGCGCGAGTGTGCCGGAGGTGCTGGTCCGCGATGTCCTGCGCTGGCTGGCGGAGCGCGGGTACGCCGACGTCCAAGAGGTCACCACGGCCGAGGAGAGCCTGACTTTCGCTCTGCCTCGTGAGCTCCGCAGTGACCTCAAGGCTGCCGGCCTTCCCACGACCGGTACGTCGGACCACGCCTGGACTATTTGATCACCAGCGTGATGGTCCTGACGGTGTCCTTGATGCTGCAGTACCGCACGGTGTAGCGGAAGGTGTACGTCCCCGGCTTGGTGTAGCTGTGCGTTTCGGCCGTGTACGTCTCCTGTCCGGTCTTCCGCGTCGTCGCCCCGTCGCAGCTCATCGAGCTGCCGTCCGAACCGCCCTGTTCGCCATCGCCCCAGAAGTACTGCGTTCCGCCGGACAGGTTGAGGAACGACGTGTCGGCCGGCAGGTCCTTGCCTCCACCGTGTGCGCCACGACCGGCGGTGGTGGGATCGTCGTCGGTGACGTGGTCGGCGGGCCGGTGACGATCGTGGTCGGCGCGCTCGGGGTGTTGGTCACCGGTGGGGCGCTGTCGATGTCGGTGAGGTTGCCTGCGGCAACGGCAATCGCGACCACCGCGGCCGCGGCCAGCGTGACCACGCCGGCGGTACGACGACGCCGTACCGTCCGGACCCTCGCGGCCACCGCTTGACTCGGCACCGCGGTCGGCGGGGGCGGATCGGCCACCAGTTGCTCGAACTTGTCCTTGAGATCGTCGGTCATGGGATCAGCCCTCCTTCTGGGCCGGAGCGGCAACGGCGGCGACCAGGTGGTGTTCGCGGAGCCTGGCGAGTCCGCGGGAGACGTTGGATTTCACGGTGCGGATCGAGCAGCCCATGATCTGGGCGATCTCGGACTCCGGCAGGTCCTCGAAGTAGCGCAGTACCAAGGTGGCTCGGGTCCGGCGCGGCAGGGTCGCCAGCGCGCGGAGCAGCAGGTCGCGGTTGTCGACCGTGCCGTACTCCGACGGAGCGTGCGTCTCGGGTAGCCGATCGGTCGGCGTCTCGCCCCCACTCACCCGTCAGCAGGTACCCGAACCGTTGCAGCGCGATGAAGCGCCCGTCGACGAACTCGGCGAACTCCGTGTCCCGTCCTGGATCCATCCCAACCCCCAGTGCTCCCGTATCGGTCAGAAGTGTGATGACCGGGTGGGATCAAAAGGTTGAGTCGCGATCGGCCGGGTGTGAAGTTGTGATCTGTCACGCCGAAGCGTCGTACTTCTCCTGGGCCTGGGTGATGGCGGGCACGTGCTCCTCGGCCCAGTTGCTGACCACCGTGATCGGCTCGATCAGGGACTCGCCCATCGGGGTCAGGGCGTAGACGACGCGGGGCGGGACCTCGGCGAAGACCTCGCGGGTGACCAGGCCGTCGCGCTCCAGCCGGCGCAGGGTCTGCGTCAGCACCTTGGGCGCGACCTGGCCGATCCCGTCGCGCAGTTCGGTGAACCGGCGCGGCCCGTCCTTCAGCCGCAGGACGACGAGCGCCGTCCACTTGTCGCCGATCCGGTCCAGGATCACCCGGGTCGCGCAGTTCGGGTCGAAGAGATCGCCCCGCTCCCAGGTCCGGCCATTAGTAACCATCAGGTACTTATAGCACGTTGAAGTGCTCAGTAACCAATCGATACTATTGGAGAACAAGTTGAGTTTTCATCCAGATCGAAGGGAATCGCCAGTATGAAGATCGCGGTCTACGGTGCGAGTGGCATGGTCGGCAGCCGGATCGCCGCCGAGGCGGTCAGTCGCGGCCACGAGGTCACCGGCATCACCCGCTCCGGCGGTGAGCTTCCGGCCGGCGTCCAGGCGGTGCAGGGGAGCGCCAACGATGTGGCCCTGGCGAAGGAGTTCACGGCCGACGCCGACGTGCTGGTTGCCGCGCTGGGCCCGAGCCGCACGGGCGGGGACCACCAGGACTACTTGGATGCCATCGACAACCTGATCGCGGCCGTCAGCGGTACGAAGACGCGCCTGCTGACGATCGGCGGCGCGGGCGGTCTGGAGATCAACGGCAGCCGGGTCGTCGACGGTCCGGACTTCCCGGCCGAGTACAAGGGGGAGTCGCTCACGGTCGCCCAGGCGCTCGAGGCGTTGCGCGCCACCAGCGAGGACGTCAACTGGGCGATGCTGGCCCCGGCCTTCGTGATCGCGCCCGGCGAGCGCACCGGTAGCTTCCGGCTCGGTCTCGACGAGCCGGTCGGTGACCACATCTCGGCCGAGGACTTCGCGGTCGCGGCGGTCGACGAGCTCGAGCGTCCGGCCCACAATCGCCGGCGCTTCACCCTCGGCTACTGATTGCCGAGGGGTTTGCCCAGGTAGCCGCGGGCGATCATCGTCACCCACGCGTAGACGGCGTCCTCCGCGGGTGCCAGCGGGCCGGGCCGGAAGTGCGGCGACTCGGCTCCGCGCTGCACCGACTCGCAGGCGGCCCAGTCCTCGCGATTTGTGACGTCCCAGAACTGCACGGCGTACGACGGATCCTGCACCTCGGCCGGGAAGTACCACGAGCACTCGATCGCGGTCAGGCCCGGGGCGCGTGGCTCGAGGCGGTGCGTCATCACGTAGTCCGGGTGGAGCGAGATCAGCAGGTTGGGGAACAGCCCCAAGTAATTCACCCGGCGTGGATCCACGCCGGGCAAGGCGATCCCTTGTGAGAGTCCGTCGAGCGACATGGTCTCGACCCCCGGCCGCAGATCCATCAGTCCGCCGACCCAGGCACCGGGGAGGTTCCAGTTGTCGCCGGAGTTCGGCGGTGACACCTTGCACAGCTCGGGGTGGATCAGCGGGCAGTGGTAGCACTCGTGGTAGTTCTCGACGATCGTCTTCCAGTTCGACGCGACGTCGTACTGGTGCCGTGCCTTCAACTGGAGGGACTCGGGCGCGTACGGCGCGACGAGGTCCGTGAGTCCGCCGAGGTGCTCGCCGAACGGTTCGGCCGTGGCGGTCGCGTTCACGAACAGCCAGCCGTGCCACACCTTCGCGGGCAGCTCAACGAGGTTGTACGGCGTGGGGTCGAAGGCGGCGCCCATCCGGGGTGCGGCCTTGACGGCGCCGTCGAGTTCGTACGACCAGCCGTGGTACGGGCAGACCACGGACCGCCGTTCGCTGGTCTCGTCGTTCTGTAGCAGTTCGTGCCCGCGATGCCTGCAGGTGTTGGCGAATGCGCGCGGTCGTTCGCCGAAGGTCAGCACTACCGGGATGTCACCGACGGTGGTCGCGCAGTGCGTCGTATTGGTGGACAGCTCGTCGACCCGGCCGAGACAGCTCCAGCTGCCGGCGAAGAAGTGCCGGCGTTCCCAGGCCAGGACAGCGGGATCCGTGTAGGCCTCGCGCGGCAGCATGACCGACTCGCCATGCGGTCGCAGCGAGGCTTCCAGCGCGCGGAGATCGACGGGAGCATTCGCCATTCGCCCACTATCCGGTGACGGTGGGCCGGAAGTCGAGTGCTACCGCGTGGCGGCGACGTACTGGCCGAGGACGTAGTCCCAGCCGGTGTCGTAGCCGGCGCGGGCGCGGACGCCGTCGGCGCGGCGCTCCCAGCCGGAGTGCACCAGCGCGAGCTCGGTGCCGTCGTCAACCGGAGTGAAGGTGATGGTCACCTGGCCGGCCTGCTCCGGATCGCTGCCCGGATGCCAGCTGAAGCTGAGGGAGGTGGGCGGATCCCAGTCCGAGATCGTGCCCCAGGTCGCGAGCTCGCCGTCGTCGCCGTACTCGATGATCCGGCCGCCGGCGAAGCTCTCGACCCGGATGGCGCGGGCATCTCCTTCACCGACCGAGTGCGACCCCATCGGCCACCACGCGGAGATCTCGGCGGTGAACACCTCGAACGCGCGCTCGGTGCCGACCGGCACAACGATCTTCTTCACCAACGGCGCCAGGCCTTGGTCAATGTTCATCCCGCTCCTCCTCGGTCCGCCGGATGTGGTCGGCGTACGCCTCCAGTGCGTCGTCCCAGAACTGGTCGAGCCAGTCCCGGAGCTCGTCGAGACCTGCGCGGTGGATGCGGTAGATGTTGCGTGTCCCGCGCGATTCGTGGCGCACCAGCCCGACCGCCCCCAGCACCTTCAGGTGCTGCGAGATCGCCGGCCGGCTGACGGGCACCTGCCCGGCCAGGGTGCTGACCGAGCAGGGCCCGCCGCGTCGCAGTGTCTCCAGGATCACTCGTCGGGTTGGGTCGCCGAGTGCATCCAGCACCGGCCCCGCCGCCTCGAGTGATCCGTAAGTCCCCACGAACGGTAAGTTGCCACTAACCAACGGCGGAGTCAAGCCCTCGGGGATCAGTTGAAGGGGTCGAGGATCAGGCTCGCCTGCCGCGGGTCGCCGTCGTGGACGAGCGCCTCGTGGTTGCCGACGTCGTCGAAGGCGAAGCCGTACGCCTTCCCGTCCACCATCTGCGCGTGGATGTTCCGGGCGTACTGGTTGGTGACGGAGTCCAGGTAGAAACCGCTGTTGTTCGGGTCCGGCTGGTTCGGGTTCACCAGCAGGGTCGAGCGGTTGTAGCCGGCGCACAGCGTCCGTGAGATCGGGCCGCGGACCTGGTCGTTGGGTGCGTCGAGCAACTTGAAGCAACCGAAGATGCTGGCCGAGTCGGGTTTCTGGAACGACGTGACGACCGCGCCCGAACTGTTGGTGAAGTTCATGACGTTGCCCGACACGCGACCGAAGTACTTGAGGTTCGGCTGGTCGCCGAACGGTGTGACCGTCAGGGTCTCGTTGGTGTACTTCGCCCAGACCCGGTTCACGTAGTCGTCCATCGCGTTCGCCGGGAGGGCGCCGGTCTCGACGCCATACAGGGGTGAGAGCGCTCGCAGTACCGACCCGTCCGGGGCTGTCTGGATCAGGTTGCCCCACCCGCCGGACTGGCCGCGGAGTGTGTTGTAGAAGCCGTTGTATCCGCTGGATTTCAGGTGCCCTGTGGTCTTGGTGCTGCCGTCGGGGAGTTGTACGGCGACGGCGTACGGGGCCGAGAACATGTCGACCTGCGTGCTGTTGATCCACAGGCCCGAGTCGTTGAGCGTGTACTCCGACCAGTTGAACAGGATGTTCCGGTTCGGATCGCTCGGATTCTGTACGGCGGGCTGGACCAGGCCGCCGGTGGTCAGTTTGAAGACCAGCTTCTGGCTGTAGGAGAAGTACACCCGGCCGGAGAACTTCGGCATCTGGATGGTCGTCGACTGGCCGTTGGATGGGCCAACGATCGACGCGTCCGGCGCCGGCGTCGGCGGGTTGCCGCCGGCCGGCCAGGCGTGGAAGTTGCCGGAGGCATCGGCCCAGCCCTGCTGCCCGGTGGCCAGGTTCGTGCCCAGGTTGTAGATGTAGACCGCGTCACCGCGGCCCGAGTTGTTGGTGATCGTCAGTGGGATGGTGGCCGGAACCGCTTGGGCGGGCTGGTCGATGACGGCCGTCAGCACGCCGGCCACGGTCGCCGCGGCCGCGGCGAGCGCCAGCAGTCGGTGTCTGATGCGCACAGATCCTCCTCAGGTCAGTCCCGTTCGAGAAGGCGAGGCACCGGCCGGCCGAGCTGTCGCGCTACCAGGCCGCAACAGCGCCCGAACCGGCGCTCAGGTCCGGACGGCGAGGGACGGTAGATCGCCGAAGGACCAGGTGAGAGCGCTCTCATCGTTGCGTATCCCCACCCCCGGCTGTCAACAGCCCATTCCTGTCGGCTTTCCGACAGGGTTGATGCAACTCGATGGTTGCTATAAAGTAGCAACCGATCAATTGCTATTGAATGGAGCTTCCCTATGGACACCACCTCGCCGCACCGGTTCAGCGCCCGGCAACGCGTGATCCTGCTCGTTCTGCTCGGGGCTGGTTTCATGCTGTCGGTCGACTTCTCGATCCTCAATGTGGCTCTGCCGCAGGCCGGTGCGGGCGTCGGCCTCGGTGCGGAGGGTCTGCCGTGGATCACCTCGGCGTTCGCGCTGCCCGCGGCCGGGTGCATGCTGCTGTTCGGTCGGCTGGCGGACTTCTTCGGCCGCCGCAGGCTGTTCCTGTCCGGGATGGCGCTGCTGGCTGCGGCGTCCGTTCTCGGAGGTCTGGCGAATCAGGCCGAGGTCATGCTGACGGCTCGGGCGCTGCAGGGGGTGGCGACCGCGATGGCGATGCCCGCGACGATGGCTCTGCTCACGACGACGTTCTCGGAGGCTTCCGTCCGGGCGCGGGTCCTCGGCCTGCGGGGCGCGCTGCTCTCAGCCGGCTTCGCCGTCGGCGCGTTGGTCGGGGGTGCGCTGGTCAGCCTGCTCGGTTGGCGCGCGGCGTTCTTCATCAACGTGCCGGCCGTCGTGATCGTCCTGGTGGTCGCACCGTTCGTGATCGAGGAGAGCAAGGCGCCGGAGCGGCTGAAGCTGGATGTCCCTGGGGCGATGACGGTGACCGGTGGTCTGCTGGCCGTCGTCTATGCAGTGATCGAGCGGAGCCTGCCGGCGGGACTGGTCGGCGTACTGCTGCTGATCGCGTTCGGGCTGATCGAACGGCGGTCGGCCGCGCCGCTCGTCCCGATCCGTATCCTGACCCTGCCTTCGGTGGCCTGGGGCAACTATGCCGGGCTGGTGATCGGGGCGATGGAGCCGGCGATGATCGTGCTGACCACCCTGTACGTGCAGCACGTACTGGGGTTGTCGCCGTTCCAGACTGGCCTGGTCTTCGGCATCCCGGGCGTCGCCTCGGTGGCTGCGGGTGTGGTCGCCGGTCGCGTCATCGGACGCCTCGGCTATCGGAAGGTTCTGACGGTGGGTCTGGCCGTCCAGGGGTTGGCGACGCTTCCGATCGTGTTCCTCGGGACGCAGACCTGGGTCGCGCTGGTGATTCTGGTCCCGGCGTTGTTCATCGGCTTCTTCGGGCATGTGGGTGCGATCGTCGCGTTCACCGTGACCGCGACGTCCGATGTGAGCGATGAGGACCAGGGGCTGGCTACCGGGCTGAGCTCGATGACCGGCGAGGTCGCCGTCACGATGGGTACGCCGGCGTTGTTCGCGATTGCCTCCACTCAGGCGACGCTGGTGAGTGGGCACCGGTTGGCAATCAGTGCGGACGTCGCCTTCACTCTCGTCAGCGCGCTGCTGATCTGGATCGGCCTCCGCACCCGGACCTCGGCCACCGCCCCTCACCCGTCTCCCGCCGGTACCCCGGCCACCGCCCCTCACCCGTCTCCCGTCCGCACCGCAGCCACCCCGCACCTGTCTCCCGCCCAGGCCCCCGCCAATCGCTCAACCCAGTCGCCCTGCCCGGCGACCGCAAACCCCTGACCCCGTGACTGCACCCACCGCCGGTCCGGCCTTGGGTCGCGGTGCGGTCAGCCGGCTTGGGTGGGTGGCCAGTGGCGGGTGGGGTCTCGGTCTTCCAGGGCGAGGAACTCGGGGGCGGTGAGTGGACGGACCGAGGCCTCGATGGACTCCATCGCCGTGAGTTCGGCTTCGGTGACGTGGAGGTCGCGGAGTTTGCGGGCGGTGATGAAGACCCGGCGTTCGAACGACCCGACGGTCCCGTTGTAGGCCTCGACTGCGGAGGTGAGGGACCGCCCGACCCGTCCGAAGTGCTCGCCCATCGTGCTGAGGCGCTCGTACAGCTCGCGGCCGAGCTCGAAGACCTGTTGCGCCGACTCGGTCAGAGCCGACTGATTCCAGGCGTACGCCGCAGCCCGCAACGTCGCGATCAGCGTGGTCGGCGTCGCCAGAATCACCCGGCGCTCAGCGGCGTACTCCAGCAAGGACGGCTCGACGTCGAGCGCCGCCGAGAGGAACGACTCGCCGGGAACGAAGAGGATGACGAACTCCGGTGACGGCGACAGCCGCGTCCAGTATGCCTTCGACGCCAGTTGGTCGACATGCGTCCGCAGGTGCCGGGCATGTGCGCGCAACCGTTCCTCGCGGAACTCGGCGTCGTCCGACTCGGCCGCCTCCAGGAACCCGGCCAGCGGCACCTTCGAGTCGACGACCAGATTCTTGCCTTCGGCAAGCCGTACGACGAGGTCTGGCCGCAGTACGCCGTCCTCGCTGACTGTCGTGGTCTGCTCGGTGAAGTCGCAGTGCGCCACCATGCCGGCCAGCTCGACGGTCCGGCGCAGATGCAGCTCACCCCAGCGCCCACGCACCTGCGGCTTGCGCAACGCTGTCGACAACGAGGCCGTCTCGCGCCGCAACGCCTCGCCGCTCATCCGCACTTCGTTGACCTGTTGATGCAGCTGGCTCTGCCACGCGGCCCGGCCTTGCTCGAGCTGATTCAGCTGCACGTGCAGGCGATCCAGCGCCTCCTTCACCACAGCCTGGCCACCCATCTGCTGCCCGACCGTGGTCCGCTCCTGCGTCAGCTCGACAACCCGATCCTCCGCCGCATCACGCTCAGCAGTCACCCGCGCAAGCTGGGCCCCATCCCGCCCCCGCACCCAGAGCACGCCGAACACAGCCCCCAGCAGCAACCCCACCGCCAGGAACAGCAACACCAGCAACACCGTCGTACCCGTCATGTCACCGATAGTGCCCAACCCCACCGACACTTTCCGCCAACGCGCGGCCGAGTGCCTGGAAAATGCCGAAACAGTGCCGACTCGGTGCCGCGGCTCACACTCCTCGGAGAGCGTCCTCGAATTCGCCCACCAGGTCCTCGCCGGGGAAGAGTTGGCGGAGCTCCTGGTCGAGCTCTGCCGCGACCATCCGCAGGTGAACCTTGCTCTGGCGGCCGTCCTTCAGACCGTTCAAGCCAAGCCCGACCGCTTCCTCGAGATCACCCGCCCGCCCGGCAACGAATCCGAGGGTGATCCGGCACTCGGCGATGCGCATCGGACTCAGCTCCGCGCCATCTGGTGCGGTGTTGTCCAGGATCACGGCTTCGGCGTACTGCGTCGCCCGCTCGTTGTCACCCGCCATGCGGTGGATGTCCATCGAGTAGTAGTCCCACTTCGACGGATCCACCTTGAAGTGGTTGTCCGGGCGGTCGGGGTACGGCAGCCGGTGCAGCAGACCACGGCCGGACTCCAGCAGAGTTTCCAAACCGGACTTTCCGAGTCGAGCCTTGGCCTTCGCTTCCTGTGCCATCAACTGCACAGTGACGCTGGAGTTCGGCGCGGCGGCCTGGCCTTTGAGTGATGCCTGAACGGCCCGATGGAACTGGCCTTGGGTCAACGCGAACCAGGCGGTCATCTCGTGGCCCCAGCCGACGATCTCCGGGTGTCCGGCCTCCAGCCCGAGTTGGAGTGCCGCGACACGCGTCGACTCTGCCGCGGTCGCCATACCGAGGTCGTACTCCACGCAGCCTGCCAGCAGTGCGAGCCAGCCGCCCGCCACCAGGAGCTCGCTGTGAGCCTTCAGGCCAACCGGTCGGCGCAGCAGGGCGCCAACGTGCTGGAGCCACTCGTGCGCCTCTCGCCGAAGCTCCACAGCGTCCCGTCGGTTGTACCGGCAGCACAACTCTTCGATGGTCGAGTGCAGCGTCTCGATCGTCGTCGCTGTCGTGTCCGACGCCTGCATCTTCTGAACGAGCTCGGCCGTCTCCCACGGTGTGTCGCGCAATTTGGCTGCGGCGTCGTGCCGGGCTGCTGCGATCAACTCACCCTTGGCTCGCAGCGCTCGATCACAAGCACCAGCGAGTTCGTCCGACGGAGCCTTCCGCCCGTTCTCGACGTTGCTCAGATACCCCCGGCTGTAGTGCGTCGCCCGAGCCAGCTCACCCAGCGACCACCCACGATGGTCCCGATACTCCCGCAGCCGGCTCCCGAACAACACCCCCCAAGTGTCACCCACCGGCTGTATCCCTGTCTCCTCATGCCCAGGGATACACGGGAGTGAGCGACTTCCGAGCGCCGGCCGGTCAGTCTGGAGCGACGGAGCCCGGGCCGGTCGGCATGTAAGTTCGTGAGATCCCCGCTTTGCCGACCGGCCCGTACCAACTGGACGGGAGCACGTGGTTGAACCACCCAGACGACTGCGAATCGTGCGCGGTACGGCAGAAGATCCAGGTGGTCTTGGCCTCGGACCGGCCGCCGTTCGAGAAGCTGCGTGCAGTCGAGTTGGCCCTGCATTCCGCTCCGCTGGCCATACCGATCGACCGCGACCCGAAGGGCTGGCCGCTGCTCGGTACGCCGTGGGAACGACACGACGACCCGGAGATGCCGCGATGAAGCGCGACCTCTGCACGTTCGGGTGGTTCGACGGCAAGAGCGGGCACATCTGTCGGGCGGAAGGCAGGCACGACGGGCATGTCTGCGCCTACTGCCGGGCCGTGCACGACCCGGACCTGCGGCTCAGTCCCGCTCAGAACGGTGGATTCGTCGCTGAGCGGGGCACTCAACGCGGAGGTCAGCAGTTCATGGCGGGGAAGGTGTAGCCCTGGGATTTGAGGATTGGGAGGACTTTGTCGAGGGCGGCGGCTGTTTCGGCGCGGTCGCCGCCGCCGTCGTGGAGGAGGATGATGTTGCGGCGGTGGGCGTGGTTGAGGATGTGGTGGACGATCGTGTTCATGCCTGGGCGGGCCCAGTCGCGGGGGTCGACGTCCCACATCACCTGGATCATGCCGGCCGCCTTGATGTCCGCGCGGACCTTCGGGTTCGACGCGCCGAACGGCGGCCGGTAGCAGGTGGACTTCGGTCCGTCGAAGATCTCGTGCCGGCGCTTGGCGGCGGGGAGAGCGGTGAGTTGCGGATGAGTGATCGAGTGGCTGCCGATGGTGTTGCCTGCGGCAAGTACCTGCTCGCGCAGACCAGGGTGCGCGGTCTGCATGGAGCCGAGCTCGAAGAAGGTTGCGTGCGCGCCGTGCTTGGCCAGGATCTGCAGGATCCGCGGCGTCCAGAGCGGGTCGGGCCCGTCGTCGAAGCTCAGGAACAGGACCTTCTTGTTGCCTGCGGCAATCGCTGCGGTCGGGTCCGGGGCCGGCGTGTGGCGCGTGGTCGGCGGAGCGTTGACGATCGGTGTCTGTGTCGGAGTCACGGTCGGTGTGGCCGAGGTCTGTGTGGTCGCGACAGCGGGCTCAGGCGCTCGCGAATGTCCCAGCGCCAAGGCCAGCAACGATCCGACGACGACAGCCAACGCCACACCGGTCGCGACGAAAGCGGCGAACTTTCGGGACATGATGCTCCCTCACAGATCAGGCGGATTTCCCCAGTTGCTCCACCGAAGGAGCCTCACACCGGGGAAGACGCCCTACCGTGTGCTCTGGTTGGCATCCCCATGTTGCGGTGCGATCTCAGCCGCCGTGATGTCCGCCGTGAGGTCGGCCGGTTCGACGTTCGTTGCCTCCGGCGTCGAGACGGTGGCAGGGGTGCCGCGGTGGTAGAGGCGGCCTTCGAGCGACTTGACGCTGGCGACGAGGACGAAGCTCATGCTGACGAGGAGAGCCCACGCACCGAACTTGGCTGGGTGGACGAGGCGCCACACGTCGACCTGGTCGGGGTAGTTCCACGCGTCCAGGAAGGTGCCGAAATTCTCCGCGATCCAGAGGAAGAAGCCGATCAGGCCGAACGACAGCGCCAGCGGCATGCGATAGCGACGTGAGCCGACCGTGAAGAAGACCCAGGTCCGACGCAGGACGACGAGGAGGGCGAGCGCGATCGGGAGACGGAGATCGACGATCCAGTGGTGGGTGAAGAAGTTCGCGTAGATCAGTATGGCGAGGACGGTCGTGGGCCACGGGCGGTAGCTGCTGACCCGGAGGTCGAACCGGCGCCACGCCTGACAGATGTAGCTGCCGACGGCGGCGTACATGAAACCGGCGAACAGCGGTACCCCGGCGAACTTCGTGACAGCGTCGCCCGGGTACTGCCACGACCCGACCTGCACCTTGAACAGTTCGAGACCGAGCCCGACCAGGTGGAACGCGAAGATCACAGCGACCTCGCGCCACGTCTCCAGCCCGACCACCCAGAACAGGAGGGTGAGACCAAGGCAGTACGCGAGCAGGGCGTCGTACCGGTCGATCGGGAGATCGACGTACTTCGAGACGGCCAGGCCTCCGAACAGGCAGATCGGGAACAGGCAGGAGACGACCTCGAGCCACCCGAAGTGCAGGAATTGCAGGCATCCGGACACGAAGCGTGATCGATGGCCGCTGCGATCTCTCCAACTGGTCACAGAGTGGAGACGCCGCTTGCCCCCGGCCGGTTCGGACGGCTACATGAATCGGAAGGGCAGGGAGGTGCCGCGATGGATCCGAAGGTGGCTTACGAGACAGACCGGCTCGTGGTGCGTGACTGGGCGGACACGGATGAGGAGCGGGTGTTCGACATCTACCGGCGCTGGGAGGTGTCGCGCTGGCTCGGCGCCGAGCCGCGGGTGATGACGGACCGCGACGCGGCCGCCCGGGTGATCAAGCGCTGGAACGAGCGCAACCAGGACCCGGTGTACGGCGTGTGGGCGGTGGAGGAGCGGTCGACGGGCACAGTTGCGGGGACTGTCCTACTCGTGCCGCTGCCCGATCCGTCCGACGGGACCGCGGGCAAGGGGGAGGTCGAGGTCGGCTGGCACTTCCATCCGGACGCGTGGGGGCGCGGTCTCGCGACGGAGTCGGCGGGCGGTGCGATCGCGCGCGGCTTCAAGGCGGGCCTCGATCAGATCCACGCGGTTGTTCGCCCGGACAACACGGCGTCGCTGGCAGTGTGCCGCCGCCTGGGCATGCGTTCGATCGGCCACACCAGCCGCTGGTACGCCGCTGAGCTCGAGGCCTTCCTGATCTGAATTGGGGTACGACGGGGTTCCCCGCGTACCCTTGACGCCCGTGGCACTCACCATCGGAATCGTCGGGCTCCCCAATGCGGGCAAGTCCACCCTGTTCAACGCGCTGACCAAGAACAACGTGCTCGCCGCGAACTACCCGTTCGCGACCATCGAGCCGAACGTTGGCGTGGTCGGCGTACCGGACGCGCGGCTCGGCAAGCTGGCCGAGCTGTACAACTCCGCCAAGGTGATCCCCGCCACCGTGCAGTTCGTCGACATCGCCGGCATCGTCCGCGGCGCGTCGGAGGGTGAGGGGCTGGGCAACAAGTTCCTCAGCCACATCCGCGAGTCGGACGCGATCTGCCAGGTCACCCGGGTGTTCCGCGACGACGACGTCACCCACGTCGACGGCAAGGTCTCGCCGGCCGACGACATCTCCACCATCCAGACCGAGCTGATCCTGGCCGACCTGCAGACCGTCGAGAAGGCGATCCCGCGGCTGGAGAAGGAAGCGCGGCTGAAGAAGGAGAGCGCGATCGTGCTCGAGGCGGTCCGCGCCGCCCAGAAGCACCTCGAGGCGGGTACGCCGATCATCGCGTCCGACGTGGATCGCGACGCGATCCGCGAACTGATGCTGATGACGGCCAAGCCGTACCTGTTCGTCTTCAACTGCGACGCGGATGAGCTGGCCGACGAGGCGCTGAAGCAGCAGATGCGTGACCTGGTCACGCCGGCGGAGGCGATCTTCCTGGACGCGAAGTTCGAGGCGGAGCTGGTCGAGCTCGGCGACGAGGACGAGGCGCGGGAGATGCTCGCGGAGATGGGCATCGACGAACCGGGTCTGGACGTGCTGGCCCGGGTCGGGTTCGACACCCTCGGCCTGCAGACGTACCTCACCGCCGGTCCGAAGGAAGCCCGCGCCTGGACCATCAAGCGCGGCGCCACCGCCCCCGAGGCCGCCGGCGTCATCCACACCGACTTCCAGCGCGGCTTCATCAAGGCCGAGATCGTCTCGTACGACGACCTGATGGAAGCCGGCACCATGACCGCGGCCCGAGCCGCCGGCAAGGTCCGCATGGAAGGCAAGGACTACACCATGCAAGACGGCGACGTCGTCGAGTTCCGCTTCAACGTGTGAGTCTCCCATTTGACGGGTGTTCGAGAATTGAGCCGTGACACCTAGGCTCGCGGGGTACAACTTCATGATTGCGACTGCGCAGGACTGACCGCGGAAATGTGGTCGCGGGGGAGGCGCGGGGCGGGTTAGCGTCGCGGGATGGTTGATGCCTTGTTCGGGGTGCCTCGGTTGGTGGCTGTGTATGACGCGCTGGATGCGGGGCGGGAGGATCTCGGGCATTACGCCGCGATGGTGGGCGAGTTCGGGGTACGGCGGGTGCTGGATGTGGGCTGTGGGACGGGGGAACTGACCTGTTTGCTGGCGGGGCAGGGGGTTGAGGTGGTCGGGGTCGACCCGGCCGAGGCCTCGCTGGAAGTTGCTAAGGGCAAGAAATTCGCCGATCGGGTGCGCTGGATCCATGGGGACGCGACGACGTTGCCGCCGCTGGAGATTGACCTCGCGGTGATGACCGGGAACGTGGCGCAGGTGTTTCTGACCGATGAGGAGTGGGCGGCGACGCTAGGCGGCGTGCGCCAAGCTCTGCGGCCCGGTGGGCGGTTCGTGTTCGAGACGCGGGATCCGGCGCGGCGGGCGTGGGAGGAGTGGACCCGGGAGCACACGCACCAGGTGGTGACGGTCGAGGGCGTGGACACGGTGGAGAGCTGGTCCGATCTCCTCGCGGTCGAGCTGCCGTACGTTTCGTTCCGGGGCACCTATGTGTTCGAGTCCGACGGTGCGGTGCTCACGTCGGATTCGACCTTGTGGTTCCGGCAGCGGGACGAGATCGAGGCGTCGCTGACGGCCGCGGGGTTCACGGTTGACGAGGTGCGGGAGGCGCCGGACCGCCCCGGGAAAGAGTTTGTGTTCGTGACTACCAAGCGGTCAGCAACGCCGTGAGTGTGTGGTGGGCGGTGCGGGACATGACCGGGTTGGTCTCGACGTAGTACCAGAGACACCCGATGGCCTGGGCGAACGACCAGCCCATTCCGCGACGCCACTCGTCGTCATCACTGCCGAGGGCAGTCCGGAACGCGGCCCGGGCTGGCGCATCCAGCAGGTTCCAGGCGGGCTGCAGGTCGATGGCGGGATCGGCAACGGTGAAGGTGCCGACGTCGATCACCCCGGCCAGGCGCCCGTCGGTCGCCAGCAGGTTGCCCGGCATCAGGTCACGGTGTGCCCAGACGTCGGGTTCGGTGCGGGCCGCGGTGCGGAGATCGGCCCACAGCCGGCCGAGCGCGTCCACGTCGATCATCCCGCGAGAGCGCTGCAGCCCATCGGCGACGTACTCGTCCTGGCTGGTCAGTACGCCGCCGCGCCACGTGCCGGTGAACTCACGCCCCTCGGTCGGGACGGCGCGCAGCGCGAGCACGAACCGCGCCAGATCCTCGGCGAACGGGGCCGAGCCGGCGACGTCGGCGTCGTACGCGATCGTACCGTTGAGCCAGGTGTAGATCGCCCACGGCAGCGGGTAGCCCTCGCCGGGTTCGCCGATCGCGACCGGTTCCGGCGTCGGGTACGGCGAGATGGCGTGCAGGCGACGGGCGGCGTCGGCCTCGTCGTCGAGTTCCTTGCGCGTCTCGACGGGGTCGCCCGGCTGGATCGGGAAGCGCGCGACCAGCCCCTCGCCGATCCGGAACAACGCGTTGACCGTGCCGTGCGAGGGAACCGCGCGGATCTGCAACCCGCTCCACTCAGGGTGCTGCGAAACGACCAGCCGACCCACCAGTTCGGTCGTCACGTGAAGTTGTCCCTCATGCATCGCCACGCCCAGCAGTATCCGGAAAGCCGTCGCCGGACCGCACTCCATTTAGTGCGTAGCTAAAGGGCGGGCTTTGTCGGTGGCCAGGCGGATGGCGAAGGCGGCGAGGGCGGTGCCGGTGAGGTAGCGGTGGATGCGCATCCAGGTGGGGCGGCGGGTGAGGAAGACGGCGACCGAACTGGCAGTGATGACGAAGATCGCGTTCACCCCGACGCCGACCGCGGTCTGGATCAGGCCGAGGATCATGCTCTGGGTGCCGACATGGCCGCGCGCGGGGTCGAGGAACTGTGGGAGCACGGAGATGTAGAGGATCGCGATCTTCGGGTTCAGCAGGCAGGTGAGCAGACCCATGCCGAACAGCTTCCGCGGCCGGTCGGGCTCCAACTCCTGGGTCGCGAAGACGGAGTTGCCACCGGGGCGGAACGCGTTCCAGGCGAGCCAGAGCAGGTACGCCGCGCCCGCGAGCTTCAGGGTCACGTAGATCTCCGGGACCAGGGCGAACAGGGTGGCCAGGCCGGCGCTTGCCGCCAGCAAATACACCCCGAAGCCGACGCCCACCCCGGCCAGCGAGATCAGCCCGGCGAGGCGGCTCTGTGCGATCGATCGCGAGATCAGGTAGATCATGTTCGGCCCCGGCGTGATGACCAGGCCCAGCTCGACCAACGCGATCCCGAGCATCGCCTCACTACTGACCAGCACGTGCGTCCCCTTTCATCGGCCGGGGAGTCCGGTCGTCTCGTTCACGAAGCTAACAGCGAGCGACGACAGTCCGCGGGGGTTTTCCTCAGAGTGAGACCGCGGGGTACCTTGCGCGGGTGGGCGACCAGACGTGCATGCGCTGCGACGAGCAGGTGGAGTCCAGCCGCGACGACTACGAGGTGTTCGAGCGGATGCACTGGGACTGCTTCCACTACGCCTACGAACACGACCTCAACGGTGAGGTCCCCGAGTCCGAGGACTGCGGCCAGCCTGGCTGTCCGTCCGCGGTGAGCGAAGGGTGACGTGACGCGTGCGACAGGCCCGGCGGGAGCGCTGTGACGGTAATCCCCTCGCGGGTGTCGTCACAGTTGGTTAGCGTGGGGTGTGTACGCCTGACGGTTTGTGAAGGAGACGGTATGAGCGACAAGTCCAGCGAGCCGGCGGACGATCTGCAGAAGAAGTTCCGGGAGGCGCTCGAGAAGAAGAACGCCCACAACAACGCGCACCCGGGGTCCGGGACGCGGCGTGAGGGCGTCGGCGAGGCCCACAACGACAAGCAGAGGCGCCAATTCCGGCGCAAGTCCGGCAGCTGATACGCCAACTGTCCATCCATCCGCCTGAGCCCCGGGTTGCCGCCCGGGGCTCGACCTTTTACCGGCCGGTGGCGGCCGGTCGAGCGGTGAGCAACCCGGCCAGCCGGCTCAGCTCGGGCTCCCAGCCCAGCCGGTGGTTCGCCGCGTCCTCGTCGGTGGCGAACCCGCTGTGGATGAGCAGCATCCGGGTGCCGTCGGCGACCTCGGTCAGCTCGACCTCCACCCGGGTCGGCTCGTCCTCGGTGCCGTCCCACTTCCAGCTGAACGCCAGCCGGTGCGGCGGCTCGACCTCGAGGTACGTGCCCCGGACGACATGCGGTCCCATCTCGACCACGTAGTCACCCCCGACCCGTACGTCGGCCTGCACCTTCAGCTCCAGGTCAGGGTTGGGGCAGTACCACTGCGTCAGCAGTTCCGCCCGGGTCCAGGCGTCGTACACCCTCCCGATTGTTGCCGGTAGCACCCTGTCGATCCGGATGTCAGGTCCCATCCCCGCCTCCTCGCAGCAGTTCTTCCAGTCGGTCGACCGTGCTGTGCCAGTACGCCGTCAGATCGCCGAGCCACTGCTCGACCTCCGTGAACGCCTCCGGCCGGATCGTGCACACCACGGTCCGGCCGACCTTGCGCCGGGTCACCAGGCCAGCGTCGACCAGCACTCCGACGTGCTTGGTCATCGCGGGCAAGGTGATCCGGTGCGGCTCCGCGAGCTCCCCCATGGTCGCGTCGCCCCGGCTCAGCCGGCTCACGATCGCCAGCCGAGTCGGGTCCGCGAGCGCACTGAAGGTCGTCGTCAGCACGCAAATACTTCACCAACTGGTGAACTGTTTGTCAAGGGTGAGCTGTCAGGGGCGAACCTCGAAGACCAGGTTGAACGGCGTCTGCGCGACCGTGCGGAACCTGGTGAACCCGGCCGCGGTGGTGACGTCCTGGATCCGGGCCGGCCCGGCCTGGGTGCCGAGGGCCAGTCCGACCGGTTGCGACAGGGATGCCGGAGTACAGAGCAGCGTGGAAAAGCCGTAGTACGCACGTCCCACCGGGTTCAGGTTGTCTTCGACCCTGTCACCTGCCATTGGCTCCACCAACATCCAGGTGCCGTCGGGTGCCAGCGCCTCGCGCACGTGACGGGCCGCACCGACCGGGTCGCCCATGTCGTGCAACGCGTCGAAGGTCGTGACGAGGTCGTAGCCGGACCCGCTGAATCCGGCGGCGGGAGCCACCTCGAAGGACACCCGCTCGCCGAGGCCGGCCCCGGCCGCGCGCAGCCGGGCGGTTTCGATCGACTCCTGGTGGTAGTCCGAACCGGCGAACGTCGATCGCGGGAACGCGTTCGCCATCAGGATCGTGGACGCGCCATGTCCGCAGCCGATGTCGGCCACCGTCGCCCCGCTCTCCAGCTTCGCCACCACGCCATCCAGCGCCGGTAGCCAACTGGTCAGCAGGTTCGCGTTGTACGACGGCCGGAAGAACCGCTCGCAGCCGACATGGACGTCCGAGGTGCGCTCGTGCCAGCCGATGCCGGCGCCGCTGCGGGCCGCCTCGATCATCTCCGTGGTGTGCTGCACCGTGCCCAGCGCGATCTGGAAGAAGCCCGGCAGGTACGCCGGACTCTCCGGGTCCGTCATCGCCACGGCCTGCTCCGGCGGCAGTGTGTACCGGCCGCTGTCCGGGTCGTACTCGACGAAGTCGCCGGCTGCCTGCGCGTTGAGCCACTCCCGCGCGTACCGCTCGCTGGTGCTGGTTCGCTCGGCCAGCTCGCTCGGCGTCGTCGGACCGTGGTCGGCGAGTGCCTGGTAGTAGCCGAGCCGGTCGCCCATCACGACCAGCGCCGCGTTCAGCGTCGCCCCCACCTCGTCCACCGCACGGAAGACGAACCCCATCAGCTTGTCGCCGTCGATTGCAACAGTCATTTGCTTGCGCCCCCCTTTAGGTTGTACGGCGAACCTAGGTAGCGCGTCCCGGTCATCGCATCAGGTGGGGCACCTGGTGCACACTGCCAAACATGCTCATCGGGCGGGAGGCGGAGCGCCGGGTGATCGAGCAACTGGTCGCGGGGGCGCGGGTCGGCACCGCCGGAGTGCTGCTCGTCACCGGCGAACCCGGCATCGGCAAGACAACCCTCCTGGACGAAGCCGCCGCGACGGCCCGGGGACTGCGGATCCTGCGGGCCCGAGGTACCGAGGCCGAACGCGAACTCCCGTTCGGCGCCCTGCTCCAACTGCTCCGGCCCGCACTCGCGGGCCTCGATCGCATCCCCGGCCCGCAGCAGTCGGCGCTGACCTCCGCGCTGGCACTCGGGCCGGCCACCACAGCTGACCGGTTCGCCGTCGGAGCGGCAACACTCAGCCTGATCTGCCGGTACGCCGAAGAGGCGCCGCTGGCACTGATCGTCGACGACGCGCATCTGCTGGACCGGCCGTCCGCGGAGGCGCTGCTGTTCGCGGCACGGCGGTTGGTCGCCGATCCGATCGTGCTGCTGATCGCCGCCCGCGCGCAGGAGCAGCATCCACTCGCCGAGGCGGATCTTCCGGTGCTCCACCTTGCCGGCGTTCCGCTCGAGGCCGCGCAGGCGATCTTGCGCGGCCTGCCGAGCGAGCTGGTCGAGCAACTGCACAGCACGGTGGCGGGCAACCCGTTGGCACTGCTCGAGCTCGCCGCCGACCAGGACCACCTCCACCGCATGCCGCCAGGTGCGCCTCTCCCGGTGCCGGAGCTGATCGCAGAAGCCTTTACCACAAGGGCAAACCGGCTCAGCTCAGACGCACGTACTGCGCTGCTGGTGGCCGCCCTGGACGACAGTGAACTCGGTGCGGTCGCGAGAGCGTGCCAGGAGCTCGGTGTGGACGTCGCAACGTTGCAGGAGGCCGAGACGGCTGCGCTGGTCGCCATCCGCGACGGCGAGGTCCAGTTCCGGCATCCACTGGTGCGTTCGGCGATCTATGCCAGTGCCGCGCCGGCAGAGCGTCGTACTGCGCACCGGGCGGTCGCTCGGGTCACGGTGGATGCGGACAAACGGGCCTGGCACCTGTCCGAAGCTGTGCTGGGCACCGATGACGAAGTAGCAGCCGGGTTGGATGCCGCGGCGGAGCATGCCGCCGTTCGTGGTGCCCATGCCGTCGCAGCGACGGCCTACGAGCGCGCAGCACGCCTGTCCGAGGGACTGCACGACCGGGCAGTCAGACTCGTCGCGGCGGGAGAGGCGGCCTGGTCGGCCGGACAGGCAGACCGCGCAGACTCCTTGCTCGACGACGCGTTGGCACTCCAACCACCGTTGCAGGTCCGGATAGGGGCGCAGGAGGTCCGCGGCGACATCGCGGTCAAGTGTGGATCCCCGAGCCGGGCCCGCGACATCCTCGCCGCCGCGGCCGCCGAGTGCGAGGACCCGGCTGTGGCGACCGGACTGCTCGCCGACGCGGTCGGTGCCTGCCTCCGGATGTGCGACGCGGCGGCAGGCCTGGAGCTGGCGCACCACATCGACCGCTTGCTCCCCGGCGTCGAGCGGCCCGGTCCACGCATCATGGGCATGCTCGCCAGTGGTGTCGCCAAGGTCCTCGCTGGGCAAGGAGGAACGAGCCAGATCCGGGCTGCGGTCGCGATGGCGCCGTCGGTCGAGCTGGATCGGGACCGACGCCGGCAGGTGTGGATGGTCCTCGCCGCCCTGTTCCTCCGGGAGAGTGGCACCGGTCGGGGGCTGCTGCAGCAGGCCATGCTGGAACGGCGGGAGCAGGTCGCTCTCGGCACGCTACCCGGGCTGCTGTTCGTGCTGGCCCGTGACGATGCGACGACCGACCGTTGGACCGACGCGATGGCGGCGTACGACGAGGGGATCCGGCTGTCCCGCGAGACCGGCCAGATGACGGAGCTGGCGATGAACCTGGCCGGACTGGCCTGGTTGTCGTCGCACCAAGGTCGTGCCGAGGGTCAGGACCTCGCCACCGAGTGCCTGCGGATCTGTGCGGAGCGGGAGATCCATCTCGGCACGCTGTGGTCGCTGTTCGCGCTCGGCGACCTGGAGTTGGGCCGTGGTGCTCCAGCTCTGGCGCTGCCGCAGTACGAGCGGCTGGTCGACGTACTGGCTGCAAACGGCCTCAAGGACCCTGACCTGTCTCCGGCACCGGAGCTGGCGGAGGTCTATCGACGGCTGGGCCGGACCGAGGATGCGGAGCGCGTGGCGCAGGAGCACACCGTTCTGGCCGAGGCGAAGGGACAGCCGTGGTCGCTGGCGCGGGCGGCCAGGGCGCGCGGTGTGGTCGGAGACAACGAGCAGGACTTCAGGCAAGCGCTCGCTTGGCACGCGGAGACCCTCGATGTGTTCGAAGCGGCTCGGACGCGGCTGGCGTACGGCGCGTGGCTGCGGCGTGCGAGACGGCGAGTGGATGCGCGGGCGCAGCTCAGGCTCGCCGTGGAGGCCTTCGACGCACTGGGTGCAGCGGGGTGGGCTGACCAGGCCGCAACGGAGCTGAAGGCGACAGGGGAGACCGCGCGACGCAGAGTGCCGAGCACTGCGGACGAGTTGACGCCGCAGGAGCGGCAGATCGCGTTGCTACTGGCCGACGGGCAGAGCATCAGGGAGGCGGCGGCCAGGCTGTTCCTCAGCCCCAAGACCGTCGAGTACCACCTCCGCAAGGTCTACGCGAAGCTCGGCATCCATTCCCGGACCGAGCTCGCGGAGCAGCTGAAGTCCGGTCCGTTCCGAACGTAGGCTGGCGGCTGTGACGCAGCCGTTCATCGTGAGCAGTGGAATCGCCCGCCACCAAGGTTTCGCCGAACTGGCGGCCAAGGGCCCGTTGACGCATCTGACGCTCTTCACCGGCGTTCCCGTCTGGCTGGTGACCGGGTACGCCGAGACCCGGTCGCTGCTCGCGCACCCGGACGTCGTGCGATCGCCGATGGACGGTCCGCACCGCGACCAGATCACGGCCGGACTGGTGAACGCGACCGAGCAGCACATGCTGGTCGTCAACCCGCCGGACCACACCCGGTTGCGCAAGCTCGTCACCGCGGCGTTCACTCGCCGGCGGATCGAGGGCCTGGAGCCGCGGATCCGCGAGATCGCGGCCGGCCTGCTCGACGAGATGGCCGCGGCCGGTGACGGAGTGGACCTGGTCGACGCGTACAGCTACCCGCTGCCGATCACCGTGATCTGCGAGCTGATCGGCATCCCGATGCGCGACCGCGAGGAGTTCCGCCGCTGGTCATCGGTCGCGGTGAACGCGACGGTGCACACACCGGACGAGTACATCGAGGCGGCCGGAGCCATGGTCGGCTTCATCCGCGACCTGATCGAGGAGAAGCGCGGGGCGCCGGCCGACGACCTGCTGTCGGCGCTGATCGAGGCCCGAGACGGCAGCGATCGGCTCACCGAGGACGAGCTCACCTCGATGATCTTCCTGCTCCTGGCAGCAGGCCACGAGACGACGGTGAACCTGATCACCAACGGGGTGCACGCGCTGCTGCGGTACCCGGACCAACTCGCCCTGCTGAAGGCGGAGCCCGAGCGTCTGCCGGCCGCCGTCGAGGAGATCCTGCGGTACGACGGCCCGCTGCAGGCCGCGATCCCGTACGTCGCGCAGGCGCCGATCGAGATCGCCGGATCACGGATCGAGGCGGGCGAGGTGATCGTGTTCGCCCTGCTGCCCGCGAACCGCGACGGCCGGAAGACGGACCGGCCGGACGAGTTGGACATCACCCGGCCGGAGAATGCCCATCTCGCGTTCGGGCACGGCATCCACCACTGCCTCGGTGCACCGCTGGCGCGGCTGGAGGGCCGGATCGCGCTCGGAATGCTGTTCGACCGCTTCCCGAACCTGCGCCTGGCCGCACCGCAACAGGATCCGGACCGTGCCGCCAGCCTGCTGATGAACGGCATTCGCGAACTGCCCGTACTGCTCTGACCACACCCGGGCGCCGACGCTGAACATCGGGTGAACCACGCCTGAATCACACGCTTGGGATTGTGGTGGGTTTGGCCAGAGATGGCATCCTTACCCGGGTGACAGAGTTGATGGAGGTCGTGCGGCACCTGCTCGGCGTTGCAATGGCCTCACATTGGCTTCTGCTGATCTTGTTCGTGGCCGCCGCGGTCGACGCGGTTTTCCCGGTGGTACCCAGCGAGGGCCTCGTGGTGACGGCCGGTATGGCCGCCGCGGCAGGGCATCAGAACCTGCTGCTCGTGATCGTGCTGGCGATGCTCGGATCGGTCATCGGTGAGTCCGCCTGCTACTTCATGGGCCGCGGCTCCGGGCCGATGCTGCACCGCTGGATGAAGCGCCAGGCCCGCAGACAGGCGCTGTACGAGAAAGTCTCGGCCGCGCTGCACTCCCGCGGCGGGCTGATCCTGATGACGGTGCGCTACATCCCCGGAGCGCGGATGGTCGCGACCCTCACCGCGGGCGCGACCCGGTACTCGTTCCGCAAGTTCATCATCTTCACCATCGCCGGCGTGACGGTCGCCTACACGTACGTCGCTCTCCTCGGCTACCTCGGTGGCGACGCGTTCGCGCACGACTCGCTGAAGGCGCTCGCATTCAGCCTCAGCCTCGCGTTCGTGATCGGCCTGGTGATCGAGACTTCGCGCCGGATCGCGGTCAAGCGCCGCGCTGCCAAGGTCACAGCCGGCTAACGATCCGCCCTCGGGTTTCCGCGCGAGTGCGTGTCCCGGGCCAACCTTCCCGCCCCCGCGTGCGTCAGTTGGGGGGTGGTGAGGCCTGGGGTGAACCTCCTCGGCGCCGCAGCGGTCGTGGCGGCGTTGCTCGCCGGATGTGCGGATGTTCCCCTCGAGGGCGCGCCGTCGCCGAGCGACCCCACCCAGAGCCCTACCGCGCCGACGAAGACACCGTCGGCCACTCCGAAGCCAACTGCGAAGCCCCAGCCGAAGCCCACGCCCAAGCCGACGCGGACGGCCGGGCGCAATCTCGCGGACGCGGCCCCGGTGACCAGGTTGTTCCCGGCCCGGCTCCGTGACGGCAAGCCGCCGCTGTTCGTCGTGGTCTCGTTCGACGGCGCCGGAGATCTCGCGCTCTGGTCGCACTGGCAGGCGGTGGCCAAGCAGGTCAACGCCCGGATGACGTTCTTCCTGTCCGGCCCGTACCTCTACCCGGGATCACATCGCACCGACTACAAGCCGCCGTACCGCAAGCCCGGCGCTTCCGACATCGGCTGGGGTGATACGGCCGCTGTGCTCGGCCGGGCGACGGTGCTGCGGCAGGCGATCGCCGAGGGGCACGAGATCGGGACGCACGGGAACGGTCACTTCTGCGGCGCGACCGGGGTCGGTCGCTGGACGACGGCCCAGTGGACCGCCGAGCTGAGCGCGTTCGACCGGATGGTGCGGACCGGACCGTCGCTGGCCGCCGGCAAGCCCGTCGTACCGCCGTTCGACCCGGCCACGGTCAAGGGGATGCGGACACCGTGTCTCGAAGGCAACCGGTCGGCGTACCGGCTCGCGATGGCGCAGCGCGGCATGCTGTACGACGCCTCCGCGCCCGGGTACATCGCCTGGCCGAAGAAGGTGGACGGCGTCTGGGACTTCCCGCTGGAGTCGGTCACGCTGGCCGGGACCAGCAAGACGACGCTGACGATGGACTACAACCTCTGGTACAGCCAGACCGGCGCGAAGAAGGCGCCCGTCGCCCAGGCGCCCGTCTACAGGGCACAGGTGCTCGCCACCTACCGCCAGGCGCTGGCGCAGTCACGTGCGAACGGCAACCCGCCGCTGTTCCTCGGCAACCACTTCAACCGGTGGAACAACAGCGTCTACTCCGATGCGCTGACCACCTTCGTCCAGGAGACCTGCACCCAGCCCGACGTCCGCTGTGTCAGCAACCGCGAGCTGGTCGGCTGGCTGACGAGGTACGGCGTACCGAAGGCCTCCTGAGGCGGCTCAGAGACGGAGATAGCCGAACGCGCTCTGCCAGGTGCCACCGGCCTTGATCCGGCTGACCACCAGCCGCTGCAGCGAGGTGTCCTGCGGCAGCTCGTCCAGGGTGTCGGTGCCGTGGTGGCGGAAGGTGAAGAAGATCGCGCTGTCCTGGGCCTCTGTCGGTTTGCCGTACGGCGTGAACCGGCGGCCGAACCGGACCATGTTCGAGTCCGGCGCCAGGTTGTCCAGCAGGTACGGATCGATCAGCCACGACCACAGGATCGCCGTCTTCACCGGGTACTGCGGGAAGTACCGCGGGAAGAACTCACGCGCCTGCGCGAAGCTGTCGTCGACCGCCTCCGGTGTCAGCGGACCCCACTCCGGGATGTGCACGTTGAGCACCCACTCACCGGGCTCGGTGCCCGGGACCGGGTTGTCCGCCGGGACCTGGTACAGCTGGAACTGCAGCCGCCCGAGCGCGTAGATCTGCCCGGCCCAGTGGATCCGCAGCCACCAGTGCGTCTCCATGCCGTAGCTGCCGAAGGTCCGGCGATGGACCTTGAGCTGCTGACCGAGATCCGAGAGGGTCGCCCAGCTGATCTCGTCGCTGATCCCCAGCTCGGAGTGGAAGCGCCGGATGTCCGGCACCGTCTGGAGCAACGCCTGGACCGAGTTCCGCGGATCCTCGGGCATCTGCAGCTCCGGCTCGTCCTCGAACTTGCCGATCGCGGTGCGCAGTTGCCGGGCCAATGTGTCGACCGCCTCGCGGTCCGGAACGAACGCTTCGGTGGCCTCGCGGTCCTCGTCGCTGAATCCGAGCAGGCGGTACTCGTCGACTGTCGTCACTCGGCAACCGTATCCGATTCCGATGGAGCCAGAGACTTACGATCTAACCCGTGGTCACCTATCAGCGGTTCGCACCGCCGGACGACCTGCGCGATCTGGTCGAGCATGTCTGGCTGGTCGAGTCACCGCCGCTGGCCTCGCTGCGGCAGGACATCCTGATCCCGAACGGTCGTCCCGGCCTCGCGATCGCCCTCGCCGAACCAGGGACCCGGCACGACCCGCTCACGCTCACCGAGTGGCCCAACACCGCGTCGGTGTTCGGGATCATGACCCGCCCGCAGGTGATCGGCCAGACCGGTACGTCGAGCTATGCCGGGGTGGAGTTCAAGCCGTGGGGGATGGCTGCGCTCGGCCGTGACGACCGGCTCGTGGACGGCGTACTGCCGTTCTCCGACTGGGTCGGCGACAGTACGACGGCTGCTTTGGTCGAGGAGCTGCGTGGAGAGCCGTTCGGCCCGTCCCGCGCGGACCGGCTGGCTGCTTTCCTGAAGCCCCGGTTGACCGAGGTGCCTTCGCTGCCGCTGGTTGAGCAGGCGGTCGGCGTGATCGACGAGGCTCATGGCCGGACTACAGTCGCCGACGTCGCCGCTGCCACAGGTACGTCGTACAGCACGCTCTATCGGGTGTTCACGCGCAGCCTCGGGATCGGGCCGAAGCAGTACGCCGAGATCGTCCGGTACTACCACTTCGCCGGCGGGTTGATCGGAGGAGACGCGGCCGCGACGCTCTCGGCGCTGCACGGGTATTACGACCAGGCGCACGCGGCTCGCGACTTCAAGCGGTACACGGGCGTCAGCGCGAGCGCGTTCCGCGCGGTGCAGAACGGGATCGCCGCGCTGATGCATGGAAGATCCGTCCAAGACAGCGCGCGGCCCGGCGGGTGAGGATCGGATCCGAACCGACCGGAGAGGATCCGCTATGGGACGCATCGTCCACGTCGAACTCGTCGCCACCGACCACGAACGGGCCGCCGAGTTCTACACCAAGGTGTTCGGCTGGCAGGTGACGCCGGCGCCGGTGCCCGAGGGCTATCTGCTCGCGCAGACCGGCGCGGGGGAGGGGATCGACGGCGCGATCATGAGCAGCCGCTACCAGCAGCAGCCCACGATCGCGTGGATCGAGGTCGACGACCTCGAGGCGACGCTGGACGCCGCCCGCGGTGCGGGCGGCAGCCCGGAAGGCGAGATCCAGGAACTGCCCGGTGTCGGCCGGCTCTGCTACCTGCGCGACACCGAGGGAGTCCTGGTCGGCCTGCGTCAGCGTTCTTCGGCCAGCCCCAGGTAGAGGATGTTCGGGTCGGACGGGTTGAAGGCCACCGACGGGATGCCGTCGTTGCGGTTGTGCTGTTTGGACAGCTCGCCGGTGGACGGGCGGAAGCGGTACAGGTCGGCGCCGAAGCCGGCGAACGACGTGCCGTAGCTGAAGTAGAGCAGATCCGGGTCGGCCGGGCTTCCCCACATCCGGTTGCCGTTGATCAGCGTCGCCCGACTCTGGTCCAGCACCTCGCGGAACTTCAGCCCGCCGTCCGACGACTCCCAGATGAACCGCGTTGCACGGTCCCGGTCGTACCCCTCGACCCAGACCTTCGACGGGTCGGCCGGCGACATCGCCAGACTGAACGCGTTCACGCGCTCCACCGGCCGCGATCGGGTCCAGCCGAGGCCGCCGTCGAACGTGACGTAGACGCCGTCCGACATCACACCGACGACGACGTGGTCAGGGTTCCGCGGATCGATCACCGCGTCGTACGCGAAGAGATTCCGCGCCGGCAGTACGCCGGTCCGCGCCCAGGTGACGCCGTCGTCGTACGAGTCGTAGAGCTGGCCGTCGCCCGCGACGACGCGCAGTCGGCCGGGCTCGGAGGACAACGCGGCCAGTCCGTCGCCGTTCACCGGTCCCTGGACCGTGGTGACCGTGCCGCCTTTGACCCGGTGGATCGGCTGGTCGTTCACGCTGTAGATGTACGCCGTGTCGCCCGGTCCCGGCTGGACGTCGTACGTACTGAGATCGCCGGGTGTCTTGTCGAGTAGTTGCCAGCTGCAACCAGCGTCGCTGGACCGTTGGATGAGGTGCTGGCCGATGGTGATCAGGGTGTTCGGTTCCTGCAGCGCGGCGACCTTCGCGTACGTGACCGGGCGTAGTTTGCCCGTTGTCGGCGCGAGCACCTCGCCGTCGGACTCGGTGATCGTCACCGACCCGTCGCCGTACACGGTGTCGCAGTGTGGGCGGTTCCAGGACCACCCCGGCGTGGTGAAGGAGGCGTCGGCGGGCAGGGCCGATCCGAGGGAGGTCAGGAGGAGGGCGGCGGTTCCGAGGGCGAGGCGGCGTGAGGTCATGCCCTCATGTGTAAGTGCCTGCTGCGGTGCTGAGCCAGGCTTCCCGCTGACCGAGAACCGCCATGACGTAAAGCGGTCAGCCCGCCGCGGTGTCGATGTGCCGGGCCAGCACCAGGTCGTCCTCGGTGATGCCGCCGGCCTCGTGGCTGCTGACCCGGAAGGTGACCGTCGTGTAGCGGATGTCGATGTCCGGGTGGTGGTTCATCGACTCGGCCAGCTGCGCGACCGTCGCGACCAGCCGGATGCCGTCCAGGAACGCTTCCTTCGTCACGCTGCGGACCAGTTCGCTGTCCACGACCTTCCACTGCGGCAGGTGGTCGCGGATCGCAAGGTCGATCTGATCATCGGTCAGCAGCTCAGCCATGCCGTCACTCTAGTCCTCTCAGCACGCTCCGACGCAGGGCACTAGGTGCGGACGCGGGTGGCGGTGGAGAAGGCGAGGAGGGCGAGGACCGCGCCGGCGGTGATGATGGCGCCGAAGACCCAGGGTTGCGGATCGGAGGAGTTCAGAGCGAGCAGGGTGCCGCTGACGGCCAGGCCGGCCGCGATGCTCATCGTGCTCGCCATCTGGGCGGCGCTGCTGTTGCGACCCGAGTTGTTCTGATCCGACAGGTCCAGCGTGAGCACCGACAGGCTCGACGTACTCAGGCCCATCCCGATCCCGGCCGCCGTCCAGCCGATGAGGCCGATCCAGGTTGTCGCGTCGGTCCAGGCCAGCAGGGACGTGATCCCCAGTCCGATCGTCATGAACGCGAGGCCGGCCCGCAGTACGTTCACCCGCTGGATGCCATGCTCCCGACCCTGCAGCCACGACCCGAACGCCCAGCTTACCCCGGTGATCGACAGCGTCACACCGGCCTTCGACGGGCTGAAGTTGTGTAGCAGCGTGAGCAGCAGCGGCAGGTACGCGCTCACTACGGTGAACCCCGCCCCGCCGAGAGCTCGGACCGCTACCACCGCCGGGAAGCCGCGGCGTGCGACGAACGTCCCCTTCGGCATCACCCGTACGGCGGCCAGCCCGAGCACCGCCAACGCGACCAGGATCGCGACGCCGCAGATCACCGGGTGCGCCTCCAGGTGGTCACCGGCCAGCGTCATCGAGAACAGTGCGACCGACGCGGCGAGCGCCCACGGAAGTGCGGCCCGCCAGGCTTCGAGTTCAGCCACGTCCTCGGCACTGCGCTCCGGCGCCGGGGTCTTGAGCGACAGCCGCATGGCCGGACCCAGCAGCATCCAGCTCGGCACCAGCAGTACGACGGCCCCCAGGAAGACCCACCGCCACCCGAACTGCTCGGTCACCAGACCGGTCAGCACCGGACCGAGGACCGACGGCAGGATCCACATCGCCGCGAACAACGAGAACATCCGCGGCCGCAGTACGGCGGGCAGCGCGCGGGCGACCAGCACCATCAGCGAGACATCCAGCAGTCCCTCGGCCAGGCCACTGAGGAGCCGGCCGGCGACGACCATCGGCATCCCCGTCGCAGTACCGACGAGCAACTGCGCGACCGCGAAAGCGACCGCGCCCGCCCGCAGTGTCGGGATCGGGCCGCGCCGATCGGACCACAGCCCGGCGATCGCGAGCGAGATCAGGTAGCTCGCATTCGGGGCTGCGTTCGCCAGGCCGAAGCTGCCGAGTGCGTCGAACTCCCGGACCATCGTGGGCAACGCCGTACCGACCGCGCGGTTCTCGAACGCGCCGAGGGTGACGAGTCCGATCACGCCCAGCACGAGCGGCAGGTGGCGGCCGCTGAAGAGGCGCTCACGGGTCATGGGGTCGCTGCCGGTGGAGGCGGTCGCAGTCATGACCGCAATGCTCAAGGTTCAAGCGCACTCGAGGTCAAGCGGATTCAGGTACGACGGCCGTCCGGGAGCCGGAAGACCAGCACCAGGACGCGCAGTACGAGCACCGCGGAGATCACCAGCAGGTTGTAGCCGAACAGCTGGAACAGGCTCATCGACGCGGTCACCTTCGGTCCGCCCGGCGTACCCAGCAACAGCACCGCCATCAGGCCCGCGGTAGCGCCGAGGATCGCGAGCAGGGCCTGATGCAGCAGGCCGGTGATGTGCCGCCGGTCCCGGTCATCGGCGAACAGCCGTACGTTGAGCCCCAGCCGCCCGCTCTCCGCTGCCGCCGCGATCCGGTCGATCCGCCGCGGCAACCGGCGCAACATCGGCAGCAACGTGGCGAGTTCCTCGGTCGCCGTACGACGCAACGCCTCGGGCGCAAGGCGATCGGTGACATGGGCGGCGGCGAACTGGCGGGACGAGGAGACCAGGTCGAAGCCGGGGGAGATCCGCGAGATGGTGCCCTCGATCGTCGCCAGCGCCCGGAACACCGCGGCCACCTCCGGCGGCACGCCGAGTTCGTGCGTGGTGATGATCGCGAACAGGTCGTTGAACATGGCAGGCCCGAGCGATACCCCGGCAGCGAGGTGGCGGGTCATGAACTGGCCGACGGCGCGCTCCAGGCTGCGCTCGTCGATCACGTCCGGGCGGTAGACGATCTCCAGCAGTGCGTCGGTCGCGGCGACCGGGTCACCGTGGTCGATCGCGAGCAGGAACCGCTGCAGCGCCTCGCGGGTGGCCGGATCCAGCCGGCCGACCGAGCCGAGGTCGAGCATGCCGATCCGGCCGTCGGTCAGGAGCAGGAAGTTGCCCGGGTGCGGGTCGGCGTGGAAGACCCCGTCGATCGCGACCTGGCCGAGCAGGCAGTCGAACAGCACCCGGCCCAGCCGGGCCGCGTCCAGGCCGCGCTCGGCGATCGCCGTCGCCGCACCGCCCAGGCCGATGCCGTCGAGCCGCTGCATGGTCAGAACCCGATGGGTCGACTGCTGCGGGTAGAGCTCGGGCACGACCAGTTCGTTGGTGGAGGCAACTGATTGGCCGGCCGCGACCGCGGTCATGTTGCCGGCCTCGACGGTGAAGTCGAGCTCCTCGCGCATCGCCTCGGCGAACCCGTCGGCGAGGGCGCGGACGCCCATCGACCGGCCCCAGTCGGTGTTCCGCTCGAGCAACCGGGCGAGCCGGCGGACGATGTCCAGGTCCCGCTCGACGATCGAGGTGATGCCGGGCCGCTGGACCTTCACGACCACCCGAGGACCGTCGGGCGTGCGCAGCCGGGCGGTGTGGACCTGGGCGACCGAGGCGGCCGCCAGTGGTTCGGTGTCGAAGTCGGCGTACACCTGGTGCGGTGGGGCGCCGAGCTCTTCGATGATGACCTGCTCGATCTGCGGCCAGGGCGTGGGGGAGGCCTGGTCCTGCAGGCGACTCAGCTCGGTGGCGACCGAGGGCGGGATGACGTCGCTGCGGGTGGACAGTACCTGGCCGAGCTTGACGAAGGTGACGCCGGCCTCGTCCAGGGCGAGCCGCAGCGATCGGGCCAGCTCGGCCTGGCCGGCGGCGTTCTCCCGGCCGGGGCGGCGCCGGCCACGCAGGTACGGCCCGAGGCCGTGCCGGATCGCGATCCGGAGGATCTGCAGGTAGCGGCGGGTGCGGGCGACCCGGCCGGCCAGATCACGCCGCAGATCCCGGGCCCGGGGCAACGACCCGGTCGGCACCAGGGCCTCGGACAAGACCAGGAACACCAGCCCGCTGAGGACGGAGCAGACCGCTGTGAGGGCGAGGAAGGACATCGCTGCGCCGGTGGAGATGTCGACGGGCGGCGGGCCGGCCAGCGCGTTCATCAGCGGGCTGAAGACGGTGAGGGTGAGCGCGGCGCCGAGCACCATCCGCACCAGCCCGAACCGAACCCCGAGCAGCCGCTGCGACACCGGCACGAAGATCGCCATGAAGATGCCGATGCTGATCAGGCCGAAGATCACCACGTCCATGCCAGGCACCCTAGGGGCTCGACAGGCCCACCCAACTCCCCCACACGAGCGACCGGCGCCCTGACTTGTCCCCCCACCGCCTCCCCCGAACGGGCCACCACCCCCAGGGGCACGCGGACGAGACGAGAGCCCCGGCCGGGTGGGCCGGGGCTCTCGGAGGTGTCGATCAGGCGGGGCGGCGGCGGATCTTGTTGCCGAGCCAGACGATCGGGTCGTACTTGCGGTCGGCGACGCGCTCCTTCATCGGGATCAGCGCGTTGTCGGTGATCTTGATGTGCTCGGGGCACACCTCCGTGCAGCACTTGGTGATGTTGCAGAAGCCCAGGCCGTGCTGCTCCTGGGCCGCGTGCTGCCGGTCGGCCGCGTCGAGCGGGTGCATGTCCAGCTCGGCGATCCGCATCAGGAACCGCGGACCGGAGAAGCTCTCCTTGTTCTCCTCGTGGTCGCGGATCACGTGACAGGTGTCCTGGCACAGGAAGCACTCGATGCACTTGCGGAACTCCTGCGAGCGCTCCACATCGACCTGCTGCATCCGGTAGTCGCCCGGCTTCACGTCCGCCGGCGGCTTGAAGGCCGGGATCTCGCGGGCCTTCTGGTAGTTGAACGACACGTCGGTGACGAGGTCGCGGATCACCGGGAAGGTGCGCATCGGCGTCACCGTGACGACCTCGTCCTCGGCGAACGTGTTCATCCGGCACATGCACATCAGCTTCGGCATGCCGTTGATCTCGGCGCTGCAGGAGCCGCACTTGCCGGCCTTGCAGTTCCACCGCACCGCCATGTCCGGCGTCTGGGTCGCCTGCAGCCGGTGGATGACGTCGAGGACGACCTCGCCCTCGTTCACCTCGACCTCGTAGTCCTTCAGCTCGCCGCCGTCGGAGTCACCCCGCCAGACGCGGAATTTGCCCTTGTAACTCATTTGGCCGGCAGCTCCTCATCCGTCAGGTACTTCGTCAGCTCGTCGAGCTCGAACAGTTCGAGCAGGTCCTCGCGCATCGGGATCTGCTGCTCTTCGGTCACGTTCACGCCGCCGTCGGCATCGAGTGCGCAGACCAGCAGCTTCTTGCGCCACTCGGCGTTCATGCCCGGGTAGTCGTCGCGGGTGTGACCGCCGCGGGACTCCTGCCGCCGCAACGCGGCCTTGGCCACGCACTCGGACACGGTCAGCATGTTGCGCAGGTCGAGCGCCAGGTGCCATCCGGGGTTGAACTGGCGGTGGCCCTCCACCGTCATCTTCGCGATCCGGCCGCGGAACTCGGCCAGCCGGCCGAGCGCCTGCTCCATCTCCTCTTCCTTGCGGATGATGCCGACCAGGTCGTTCATCGACTGCTGCAGTTCCTGGTGGATCGAGTACGGGTTCTCGCCGCCCTCGAGCTCGAACGGTGCCAGCGCCTCGATCGCCGCGGCGTCGATGTCCGCCTCGTCGATCTTCGGCCGCTCCTGCAGCGAGTCGACGTACACCGCCGCACCCATGCCCGCGCGCCGCCCGAAGACGAGCAGGTCGGACAGCGAGTTGCCGCCCAGCCGGTTCGACCCGTGCATGCCGCCCGCGACCTCACCGGCCGCGAACAGACCGGGGACCTTCGAGGACGCGGTGTCCGGGTCGACCTCGACGCCACCCATCACGTAGTGACAGGTCGGGCCGACCTCCATCGGCTCGGCGGTGATGTCGACGTCGGCCAGCTCCTTGAACTGGTGGTGCATCGACGGCAGCCGGCGAGTGATCTCCTCGGCCGGGAGCCGCGACGACACGTCCAGGAAGACACCGCCGTGCGGCGTACCGCGGCCGGCCTTGACCTCGGAGTTGATCGCCCGGGCGACCTCGTCGCGAGGCAGCAGCTCCGGTGGACGCCGGTTGTTGTCCGGGTCCTTGTACCAGCGGTCCGCCTCGTCCTCGGTCTCCGCGTACTGCGCCCGGAACACGTCGGGCACGTACTCGAACATGAACCGCTTGCCCTCGGAGTTCTTCAGTACGCCGCCGTCACCGCGCACCGACTCGGTGACCAGGATCCCCTTCACCGACGGCGGCCAGACCATGCCGGTCGGGTGGAACTGGATGAACTCCATGTTGATCAGCGTCGCGCCGGCCCGCATCGCCAGCGCGTGCCCGTCACCGGTGTACTCCCAGGAGTTCGAGGTGACCTTGAAGGACTTGCCGACACCGCCGGTCGCCAGCACCACCGCGGGCGCGTCGAACAGGATGAACCGGCCGGACTCGCGCCAGTAGCCGAAGGCACCGGAGATCGCGTCCCCGTCCTTCAGCAACTCGGTGACGGTGCACTCGGCGTACACCTTGAGGTTGGCCTCGTAGTCGCCGGTGGCCTCGAAGTCCTCCTGCTGCAGCGAGACGATCTTCTGCTGCAGGGTGCGGATCAGCTCCAGGCCGGTGCGGTCGCCGACGTGCGCGAGCCGCGGGTAGGTGTGGCCGCCGAAGTTGCGCTGGCTGATCCGGCCGTCCGGCGTGCGGTCGAACAGCGCGCCGTACGTCTCCAGTTCCCAGACCCGGTCGGGGGCTTCCTGCGCGTGCAGTTCGGCCATCCGCCAGTTGTTCAGGAACTTGCCGCCGCGCATCGTGTCGCGGTAGTGGACCTGCCAGTTGTCGTTGGAGTTCGCGTTGCCCATCGCCGCCGCGCAGCCGCCCTCGGCCATCACGGTGTGCGCCTTGCCGAACAGCGACTTGCACACGATCGCGGTGCGCTTGCCCTGCTCGCGGGCCTCGATCGCCGCGCGCAGACCGGCGCCGCCGGCCCCGATCACGACGACGTCGTAGGTGTGTCGTTCCAGCTCAGTCATGAAGTCTTCAGATCCCGTGGGTCAGTTGATGAAGCGCAGGTCGGAGAACCAGTCGGCCGACAGTCCCATGATGTAGGCGTCGGTGAGGATCACGGTGAACAGCGACGCCATCGCGAACGTGCCGTGCTTCGGGTTCAGCTTGGACACGAAGGTCCAGTACCGGTAGCGCAGCGGATGCTTGGAGAAGTTCTTCAGCCGGCCGCCGACGATGTGCCGGCAGGCGTGGCAGGACAACGTGTACAGCCACAGCATCACCAGGTTGACCCAGATGATCAGCGTGCCAAGGCCGATGCCGAAACCACCGTCCTTGCCGTGGAAGGCCTGGATACCGTCGTAGACGTTGAGCAGACCGAAGACCAGTGCGCCGTAGAAGAAGTAGCGGTGCAGGTTCAGCGCGACCAGCGGGAACTTGGTCTCACCGGTGTAGCTCTTGTGCGGCTCCGGGACCGCGCAGGCGGCCGGCGCGAAGAACAGCGACCGGTAGCCCGCCTTGCGGTAGTAGTAACAGGTGCCGCGGAAGCCGGCCAGCACCACGAAGGTGATCAGGCTCAACGGCAGCCAGCGCGGGAATCCGCCGAACCAGGTGCCGAGGTGGCTGGAGCCTTCGACACACGAGCTGCTCAGGCAGGGCGAGTACAGCGGGGTGAGGTAGTGGAAATCGTCGACCCAGTACCACTTGCCCATGAAGATGCGGACCGTCGCATAGGCGATGAAGAAGAGAAGGATCACACCGATCCGCAGCGGTGCCAGCCACCACCGGTCGGTTCTTGCGGTCTTGAGGCCGATCTGTGCGCGACCGGGTGCGTCTACTCCCGTCGCCATCAGGGAGCGTGCCTGTCGGGCGCGCCGAAGCCTTCGTGCTCCGCGTCTGTCCACATGGACGCGTCATACTCCACGTCGGGAATCTCCTCGAGTTCCTCCGGAACGGGTCCGGGTCTGTGACGGGGGTCGGGAGGGCCGAGCTCAGCCAAGTCGTCGTTCAGCCGGGCCACATCCGACACCAACCGGCGGATGCCGAGAGTGTCACCGTACTCCTGACTGAGTTTGCCGACGGACGTGTGTAGTGCCTCGAGCGCGCGGACGACTGCGGCAACGCCGCTGTTGCCTTCACCCATGCCGACTCCAGTAGTTGTCTTGTGGCTGTCAGTATGGGCACACTTTGCCTCTGCGGGGCGCCCAACGGAAGACCCCTCGGTACGGCGTGTTTCCAGTTAGGGTTACCTCAGTTGCCGACCGCCGTCGGGTGGAGTAATGGAGCGAATCCGGCCTTCAGTACAACGAGATTCGCCGGTGGGGTGAGCACCTCCACCTCACGCAGTCCGGGCGGCCGGCGGGCCTCGCCGTACCCGTCCCAGGACCAGGGCAGCACCTGGTGGCCGAGCACGAGCGCCGGGCGGCCGTCGTACCGGATCATCGCTCCGTCAGGGAGTTCGCCGAGGTTCTGGACGGTGGTGCGTTGTCGCCGGGTGCGTGGCTCGACACGTTCGAGATGCAGTTGGGCGTCCATCGCCGCGGCGCGCGGGCGCTCGTCGAGACCGCGGCCGGTCGCCCAGGCGCCGGCGTACAGCAGGAAGTCCCTGCGGCGGCAGTAATGACAGGGCCGATGGCCGGCCGCGAGCGCGACCGCCTCGTCGAAGAAGAACAGTGCTGTCCAGCGCCCCGGCGGCATCGGATCGCGCCGAACCCCCTTCCAGTCAAGGACGCAGCAGATCCAGGCCTTGGAGCGCCAGCGCGTCGTCCCGAGGCGGCGGTCGGGGCTGTGCAGCGAGCCGCGGTTGCCCATCAGCAGGCCGCGGCCGGCGTCGGCCACGATCTCCTGCGTCGGCAAAACCCTGTTCTGCAACGGCATGCAGGTCATCCTGCCCGAGGCCGGGGACAGTTCTCCTTGTATATCTGGCAGAGTCGCCCCGTGCAGATCGTGGTAGGAGTCGCCGTCGTCAGGGACGGCCGGGTGCTGGCGGCGTACCGGCCCGATCCCGACGGTGGCTGGGAGTTCCCGGGCGGCAAGGTCGAGCCGGGGGAGACCGAGGAGCAGGCGGCGGTCCGGGAGATCCGCGAGGAGCTCGACCTGGAGATCAAGGTCGGCGAGTCGCTCGGGCCGGCGGTGGACATCTCCGAGCGCTACCGCCTGCGCGTCTACCGGGCGTCGATCGTTGCCGGCGACCCGGTACTGCGGGAACACGACGAGCTCCGGTGGTTCGCCCCGGCCGAACTGGACGAGGCGGACTGGCTGATCCCGGACCGGCCGTTCGTCCGGCGGCTCCGCGACCTGCTCTGAGTGGCAGACATCACACCCTCACCGGCCCGCTCGGGCCTGGCGGTCGCGACGGTCGCGGTTTGTATGGGTCAACTGTATGGGTTGTACCTGGTGAGCGGTCTGGACCAGCCGGAGAATCGTGACCGTTACTTTCCGGGGAGGAGTACAGGCATGTCGGTGTACCAGGCCGTTCCCGCGGTACGGCGGGAAGACATCGCGCCGGAGCTGGTCTGCGAGGTGTACGAGCTGGGATCGCGGCGTCGTACCCCCGCGGCGGCGAAGGAGCTGACCAGTCGCCAGGTGGCGATCGGCCGGATGATGTCCACCGGTGCCAAGGACGCGGCGATCGCCCGCGAACTCGGCCTCTCGCTGCGGACCGTCCGGTCCGAGATCAGCGCGCTGATCGCCGGTCTCGGTGCCAGGTCCCGCTTCCAGGCCGGCTGTCTGCTCGTCCGCCGGTTCGGCTGATCTCTTCCCCGGGCTTCGGGTCCGGGGAAGACCGGCGCTGCGGACCCGGCTGACCACCCATTCAGCCGCTGACCCCCCTGTGTGCAGCGCCGGACCCGTCGCGGCCCGGCGATGCCCGGGCCTCAACCAGGCGCACCGCCCGGGCCGCGACCCGGGTCGTCGCCGGGCCGCGACGGCCCTCGGCGGCGAGCCATGAAAAGCGCGCGAAAGCTGTCGGCGGGCCGACGTAGGCTTTCGGCATGAGTGAGCTACCTGACCGCCGGCTGCTGCTGGTGCACGCCCACCCGGACGACGAGACCATCAACAACGGCGTGACGATGGCGCGCTATGTGGCCGAGGGAGCCGCCGTCACGCTGATCACCTGCACGCTCGGTGAAGAGGGTGAGGTGCTCGTCCCGGACCTCGAACACCTGGCCGCCGATCAGGCCGATCAGCTCGGTGAGCACCGGATCGGCGAGCTCGCCGCCGCGATGGCCGAGCTCGGCGTCACCGACCACCGCTGGCTCGGCAGCGCCGGGAAGTACCGCGACACCGGGATGATCTACAACGACGAGGGCAACGCCGCCGTCCCGCTGGAGACCCGCAAGGACAGCTTCTGGCAGGCCGACCTGCTCGCCGCGGCCGACGATCTGGTCCCGGTCATCCGCGAGGTCCGCCCGCAGGTCCTGGTGACGTACGACGAGTACGGGAACTACGGCCACCCCGACCACATCAAGGCCCATCGCGTCGCGACGTACGCCGCTGCCCTGGCGGCCGCCCCGTCGTACCGGGAGGACCTCGGCGAGGCGTGGGACATCGCGAAGATCTACTGGATCGCGATGGCGGAGTCGCGGATGCGGGAGAGCCTGCGCCGGCTGCGCGAGGCCGGTGACACGACGACGTTCGAGGGCATGGATCCGGACGGTCCGATGGGCCCGCCGATCACGCCGGACCGGCTGATCAACTGCGTGATCGACGGCGACGAGTTCCTGGATCGCAAGATGAACGCGATGAAGGCGCACGCCACCCAGATCACCGTCGACGGGCCGTTCTTCGCGCTGTCCAACAACAACGGCAATCAGGTCTGGGCCTCGGAGTCGTACCGCTTGGTCAAGGGCACCGCGGCGCCCGGCCCGGACGGCCTCGAGCACGACCTGTTCGCGGGGCTGTAGGACGGACCGCGCGGGCGTGACCGTTCCCACACGCTCGGTTGAGGCATCAACCTTCCGGCGGGCATAGTCTGCAATGGTGTCCTCGTCGGAGCCCAGTGGGAGTGTCGCGCCCGCCGACTTCCGTGCTGCGCTCGGCCGGTTCGCCTCCGGCATCACGATCATGAGCACGCTCCAGGACGGCGTCGCGCACGCGATGACGGCGAACGCGTTCACGTCACTCTCGCTCGACCCGCCACTGGTGCTGGTCTGTGTCGACAAGGGTGTCCGGATGCACGCCGCCGTACTCGACTGTGGCTACTGGGCCGCCTCGGTGCTTGCCGGCGATCAGCAGCCGATCGCGGACCGGTTCGCCCGCTCCGGCCGGGATCTGTACAGCCAGTTCGACGGGATCACGACGTCGGCCGGCCCGAAGACCGGCTGCGCGCTGCTGGAGGGGGCTCTGTCCTGGCTCGAGTGCCGGACCTGGGCGACGTACGACGGCGGCGACCACACCATCGTGGTCGGTGAGGTGCTGAGCCTCGGCCTGGGCGAGCCGGCCGATCCGAGCGCGCTGATCTACCACGCGAGTCACTACCGGAAACTGCCCGGAGCCTGAGCGTTACCGCGCATGTCGCGCGGCTACGGGCAAGCCGGGGCATGTCGGGGCACCCCGGGCCAGGGCGGGCCCGCCCCGGCGGCAGAAGAGGCCTGATTCGTCCCGTAAGATGTGCCCTCGTGTCCCGAGCGGACGCGGCCTGTACACGGTTTGAGTGGAGGACTCTGTCCGGTGGGGAAGAAGCAGCTAGCGGGGATCATCGCCGCTGCTGGGCTTGGCGTGCTCATAGTGGGCTACGGCGCGGCGTTCGCGTTCGCGGGCGACAAGATTCCCGGTGACACCACGGTGCTCGGCATCCCGGTCGGCGGGATGTCCGAGGGCGATGCCAAGGCCAAGCTCGAGGCCGGGCTGAAGGACCGCCTGGCCCAGCCGATGCCCCTCAAGGCAGGCCAGTCCAAGTTCGAGGTGCAGCCGGCCGATGCCGGCCTCAGCCTGAACCTGGACGCCACCGTCGACGCCGCGGGTGCGGGCCGCAGCCTCGCCCCCGGCCACATCTGGCAGGCCCTGACCGGCGGTGACGCGGTCGACCCGGTGGTCACCGCGGACGACGCGAAGCTGAAAGCGGCTGTCGACAAGCTCGCCACCCAGGTGAACCGTTCGGCCACCGAAGGCAGCATCACCTTCAAGGAAGCCACGCCGGTCCAGCACGCGCCCGCCGAGGGCCTCCAGTTGGACAACGCGAAGGCAGCGGACGCGCTCGTCGCCGCCTACCCGGCCGGTGATACCCCCGCCGACCTGCCGGTCAACGTGACCAGGCCGCAGGCCGGCACGGACGCGATGGACAAGGCCCTGAAGGACTTCGCTGAACCGGCCATGTCCGGCCCGGTCCGGCTGACGGTCGGCGACAAGTCGGCCGAGCTTCGGCCGAAGGAGTTCGGACCCGCGCTGACGGTGACCGTGAAGGACGGTAACGCCACCCCGGCGTTGAACACGAAGATGCTCGAGCCGCTGTTCCAGGAGCGGTTCAAGACGCTGGAGACGCTGCCCAAGGACGCCACGGTCCAGATCGTCGGGACCGCGCCGAAGGTCGTCCCGGCCGTCGACGGCATGGTGGTCGACCGGGCCAAGGTCGGACCCGCGATCCTCGCCGCGCTGCCGAAGCCGCCAGGGGAGCGGCGGGCCGCGGTCGGGCTGACCCACACCAAGGCGAAGGTGACCACCGAGGCTGCTGCCGCGCTCGGGATCAAGGAAGTGATGGGGGAGTTCACCACCAGCTTCCCGCACGCGCCGTACCGGAACGTGAACATCGGCACCGCGGCGGCCAAGATCAACGGCACGCTGGTGAAGCCCGGCGACACGTTCAGCCTGAACAAGATCGTCGGCGAGCGGACCAAGGAGAACGGCTTCACCGAGGGCAACATCATCAGCGGCGGCAAGTTCGTGCTCGACCTCGGGGGCGGTGTCTCGCAGTCGGCCACGACCACCTTCAACGCGGCGTTCTTCGCCGGGCTGAAGGATGTCGAGCACAAGGCGCACAGCGTCTACATCAGCCGCTACCCGATCGGCCGCGAAGCGACCGTGGCCTGGCCGGCGGTCGACATGAAGTTCCTCAACGACTCCGGGCACGGGGTGCTGGTGCAGACGATCTTCAAGGCGTCGACGCCGGGCAGTGCGGGCAGCATCACGGTGAAGATCTGGGGCACCAAGGTCTGGGACATCACCGCCGGCCAGTCCGGCAAGCGGAACCCGCGCGCACCGAAGGTGGTCTACAACCCCGATCCCAAGTGCCGGCCGCAGGCGCCGACCCCCGGGTTCGACATCACGGTCTACCGGTACTTCGCGAAGAACGGAGTACGGCAGAAGACCGAGTCGTTCGTCACGAAGTACAACGCGGCCGACGACATCCGCTGTGGGCCCAAGCCCGGCACCACGCCGCCGCCTCCCGGCACCAGCACGCCACCAGGCGTGAACAAGCCCACCCGCCCGCCGAACTGATCCGGGCCGGGGCTGCTGTCAGCCCCGGTGGATCTTGTGGAGTTCGGCGGCTACCTGGTTGAAGAGGTCCTCGCCGATGACGGCGCCTTCGCGGCGGACCTGACCGGGGTCGATGCGCAGGACACGGTCCAGACGGACCTCGCTGTTGCGGCCTTCCTTGTCCCAGGCGCCGCTGCCGATGTCCAGCCAGATCCGGCCCCAGCGTGCCTCGTCGGCGGCGTCCCGGTCGTGGTCCTTGCTGGTCAGGATCAGCGCCAGCAGCCACGGCCCGTCCGAGCCGACCACCAGCACCGGCCGGTCCTTGCCGCGGTGGTGGTCCTCCTCGAACGGCACCCAGGTCCAGACGATCTCGCCCGGGTCCGCCACTCCGTCGTCCGGGTGCGGCGTGTACTCGACGTGCACGGTTCCCTCGAAGTCCCCCGCGTACTCCGGCCGCTCCGCCACGTGATCCGCCCTGTGATCCGCCATGGCACCCGAGGGTAACCCCCTCACATCACACCGGCCTCACACCGTTCCAACGGCGTGGAAAACACCATTCAAGACACGAAGACGGTCAATCGGGCCCCGATCCTGGCGGTCCTGCTCACCGGGCAGTTCATGGCGAACATCGACACCGCGGTCGCGAACATCGCCGGCCCGTCGATCGGCGCCGATCTGCAGGCCTCGGAGGGCGCGGTCGGACTGGTCGTGACCGGGTACGTCGTCGCGTTCGCGGTCCTGCTCATCACCGGCGCCCGGCTCGGCTCGTCCCTCGGCTACCGGCGGACGTTCCTGCTCGGTCTGCTGGTGTTCACGGCTGCCTCGCTGGCCTGCGGTCTCGCGCCCGAGATCGTCTCCCTCGTCGTCGCCCGCTTCGTCCAGGGCGCAGGCGCCGCGCTGATGGTCCCGCAGGTCCTCAGCGGCATCCAGTTGCACTTCCACGGCCGGGACCGGCTGAAGGCGCTGGGCTACTTCTCGATCGCCTTGTCCGGTGGGGCTGTCCTCGGACAGATCCTCGGCGGCGTACTCATCGCGGCCGACCTGTTCGGCACCAGTTGGCGCCCGATCTTCCTCGTCAACATCCCCATCGGCCTGGCTCTCCTGGTCGCCGGCCGCCGCCTGCTCCCCGCTGACCGGACGACCGATCGCGATCCCGTCGACCTGGTCGGCGTACTCACCCTGTCCGCCGCGGTTCTGCTCGTGATCGTCCCGCTCCTGCTGGGTTCTGAGCGCGGCTGGCCGGCGTGGTCCTGGCTGTGCCTCCTGCTGAGCCTGCCCGCCCTGGCCTTCTTCGAGTACGGCGAACGCCGGGCCGCCGCACGCGGTGGTCGTCCCCTGATCGCGAGGCAAGTGCTCCGCAACCCGTCTGTCCGGGCCGGCCTGCTCGCCCATGCCTGCACGACAGGCACGTACTTCGCTCTGCTCTTCGTCCTCGCCCTCTACCTCCAGGGCGGTCTGCACAAGGGGCCGGCGTACTCGGGGTTCGCCATGGTCGTCTGGGTCGCGGCGTTCGGGCTGGCCGGGCCGATCATCCCGCGGCTGCGCAGGGGAGTGCGGTGGATGCCCGTCATCGGCTGTCTGGTCCTCGCGGCTGGATACGTGTCGGTCCTGGGCTATCTGCTGCTCGGCGGCCGCACCGGGCCGCTCCTGTTCGCCCTGCTCGGCGTCGGCGGCCTCGGGCTCGGCATCAGCGCCAACACCCTGATCGGCGCAGTCACCTCGAGCATTTCCTCGCAGTACGCCGCTGACCTGTCCGGCGTGGTCGCCACCAACGCACAGCTGTCCGGCGCTCTCGGGGTCGCTCTGGCCGGTTCCAGCTACGCAGCGCTCGCCTCGAACCCCAGTAGCGCTCTGAGCGTCGTACTGGCCGGGTTCATCGTGGTGACGCTGGTCGGGGCGGCTGCGGCTCAGCGCTTGGTCAGATAGCGGTAGCGGTACGCCTCCGCGTAGCCGAGCCTGCGGTAGGTGACCATGGCGGCCGTGTTCTCCTCCACGACCTCCAGATAGGTACGGCGGCCGCCCAGCGGCCCGGACCACCTAGCCAGGCCCTGGACGAGCGCCGTACCCAGGCCTCGGCGGCGGTACGACGGGTCCACCCGGACGGCATCGACACCGAGCCAGTGCCCCGTCATGGACCCCCGTCCGACGGCCACCGTGCGGCCGTCCAGGGTGATCGAGGCGAACACGGCCTTCGGCGCACCCTCCATCACGGCCGGGGCAGCCTCGGGCACCGGTCCGTCGAACGCGGCGGCGTACCACGCGTTGCTGGGGTGGTCCGCGATCAGTACGTCGTACTGCGGGGAGGCGTTCACGTGGTCCAGGGTGGTGTGCAGGACGAAGGTGTCGGACTGCTCCGGGCGGGCGTCGATCCACTCCTGGGCAAGGAGTTCGGCCGCTTCCGGGCTGCCGACGCGGACCAGCGCCAGCGGGGGCAGGCCGCGCTCGTCGTAGAAAGCTTCAGCGTGCTTGAGCGCGTCGGCGACCGGCATGCCGGGGTTCCCGGCCGGGAGCAGCGAGTTGCCCCGGCCGGTCCAGCCAGAAGATGCCCGCAGCAACCACTGGCCGACGTACGCCGTCTCGGCCGCCGGCCGGCCCAGGGCCGTGGTCAGGAAGAGTTGTTCGACGTCCACCGGCCGCAGCGGCATCTCCGGGATCCGTTTGGCCGCCGCCACGTCGGCGCTGCCGACCTGGTGCAGACTGCTGTCCGCGTGCCGTACGACCAGGCCGGAGGGGTCCCAGGACTGCAGAACGCCGATCACGTCGGTCAGTCCGCCCGGAATCCGGTGCCGGACCACGACACGGTGGCCGATATCACGGAGACTGAGGCCTGACACGATGCGGACTCCTGGCAGAGTGGGCGAAGGACTACCGTGATACTAGAGACCTTGCACCACACTTTGCATCGAGCACAGCATCACCGCATCGCAGCACCCCAGATCAGCGCTGCGCTTGCCTGCCATAGGAGGAGTAGCAGTGACCTACGTCATCGCGCAGCCGTGTGTTGACCTGAAGGACCTCGCCTGCGTCGAGGAATGCCCCGTCGACTGCATCTACGAGGGCAACCGGATGCTGTACATCCACCCCGACGAGTGCGTCGACTGCGGAGCGTGCGAGCCGGTCTGCCCGGTGGAGGCGATCTACTACGAGGACGACACTCCGGAGCAGTGGAAGGACTACTACACCGCGAACGTCGACTTCTTCAACGACCTCGGTTCCCCCGGCGGCGCCTCCAAGATGGGCAAGATCGACAAAGATCACCCCTTCATCGAGGCCCTGCCGCCGCAGGAGCACGACGAGTAACTAACCAGCTACCTATTGTGGCGAGCGCTCCAACGGGGTGCCCGCCACACGCTTGACTACTGCTCCTGGACGTCGACGTGGACGTGGTCCAGGTGGCGGAGGATGGCTGGGTCGCCGGAGCGTTCGGGCGGGGTGTAGTCGCGCCACCCACTGTCCGACCGGCCGCCTGCCGTCCAGATCTTGTCGCTGAAGATGACCGTCTTGATCTTCAGCAGGTCCGCCCGCGCCACCAGGTACTGCGCCATCGCCCAGCCCTTGGTCGTGTTGGTCTGCGAGATCGGCCGCACGAACACATCCACCGCCCGGCCCTCGTAGTGCGCCGACCCCACCATGTGCCCGGACTGCACCCCACCCGGCGCATACCCACCGGTCGACAGGGTCCCGAACGTCTCGAGCAGATCCGTGCGTACGGCGTCCGCCCGCGGCGTCAGCCCGTTGCGGCCGACCACCTCCTGCTTCACCGAGTCGGTGTTCACCGTGCAGGCGAGCACGCTCTTCGACTGCCCGGTCAGCGCCGAGGCGAGCACCCGGGCGTCCGCTTCGTGATCCGCATAGGCGTTCGGGAACGCGCTGCGCTGGACCCGGTCGGCCGCCACCGTCACCGCGAGCGTCTGGTAGTTCTTCACCTTCACCAGCGCGTCGTAGAACTTCCCGGCCGCGTAGTGCGGGTCCCGCACCTGCTTCGCCGTACCCCAGCCCTGTGACGGCCGCTGCTGGAACAACCCCAGCGAGTCCCGGTCCCCATGCGCCAGGTTCCGCAGGCCGGACTCCTGGTACGCCGTCGCCAGCGCGATCGTCGCCGCCCGAGCCGGCAGTCCCCGGCGTACGGCGACACCCGCGATGATCGCGGCCGACTCAGCCTGCTCGAGGTCCAGCTCGACGGTGGTCCCGTTGACCGTGGCCGTGCACTGCTCTTTGGGCGGCAGCAACGGCCCGATTCCCTTGTCCCCGACCCACTTGACCGTCAACCCAATGGCCAGCGCAAGCACACCGACAGCGCCCACGGCCACCAGGGCACGACGCTTCATCGGCATACGGGTCCCAACGTGTGGGGGCGGTGGTCGGGTTCCGGGATGTCGGTCACGATGTGGTTGACGTGCGGCGCGTGCGGTTGGTTGGCGTTCCGCACGCGTTGGTGCTCACCTGTCACGCGTTGGCGTGCAGGGCTTCGTTGAGCGTGATGCCCTCACCCTGGCGCGGCCGCGCCTCGACGGCACCGGTGACCGAGTTGCGGAGGTACAGCAGCCCGGGCTGCCCGGACAGGTCGCGCGCCTTCACCACGCTGCCGTCGGGGAGGGTGACCTTGGTGCCGGCGGTCACGTAGAGCCCCGCCTCGACCACACAGTCGTCGCCGAGCGAGATGCCGGTGCCGCCGTTCGCACCGAGCAGGCAGCGCTTGCCGATCGACACCACCTGGGTACCGCCACCGGACAGCGTGCCCATGATCGACGAGCCGGCGCCGATGTCGCTGCCGTCGTCGACCACCACACCGGCCACGATCCGGCCCTCGACCATCGACGTACCGAGCGTGCCGGCGTTGAAGTTCACGAAGCCCTCGTGCATCACTGTGGTCCCGGAGGCCAGGTGCGCACCGAGCCGGACCCGGTCGGCGTCGCCGATCCGAACGCCGCTCGGTACGACGTAGTCCGTCATCCGCGGGAACTTGTCGACGCTCGCCACACTCAGGTGCTGGCCGGCCGCGCGGGCCCGCAGCCGCACCTGCTCGATGTTCTCGACCGGGACCGGGCCGAGCGACGTCCACGCGTTGTTCGGCAGCGCGGCGAAGATGCCGTCGAGGTTGAGGCCGTGCGGGCGGACCAGCCGGTGCGACAGCAAGTGCAGCCGCAGGTACGCGTCCGCGGTGCCCGCAGGCGCCTGGTCCAGGGCGATCTCGGCCGACACGACCTCACGCCGTACCTGCCGGATCTCGTCGTTGCCCTCGGCAGCGATCAGCTCGGCCGGCGCCTTGGCGTCGTCCGGCCGTGAGCCGAGCTCGGGCGCCGGGTACCAGACGTCGAGGACGGTCCCGTCGGCGAAAACGGTGGCGAGGCCGAAGCCCCAGGCGTGCGTGGCGTTCTCGGTCATGCCCACAAGCCTGCCAGACGGCCCGCGCCGCAGTGGAGGCCGGTGCACCGGTGGCTGTGGTCACATGGACGGATGCAGACGGCATCCTCGCTGACGTTCGACACCGATCTCGGCTCCGACGTCGACGACGTCCTCGCCCTGGCGACGATCCTCGGCTCACCCGAACTCGATCTCACCGCCGTCACCACCGTGTACGGCGACACTCTGGTCCGGGCCCGGATGGCCGCACGGGTGGCCACGGTTGCGGGTCGTGCGATCGACCCGATCGTGCCCGGCCGTACCGAAACCCGCTCCGGCCGGCCGGCCTGGTGGGCCGGTCACGAAGGCGCGCTCCTTCCGGACCTGGCCCGTGAGACCGTCGCCACCGGCACCGACCCGATCGCGGTGCTCGCCGCCTCGCCGACCGTCGTCGCGGTCGGGCCGTTGACCAATGTGGCGGAGGCCGTCGAGCGGCCCGGGCACCAGATCGAGCAGTTGTGCGTGATGGGCGGCAACTTCTTGTCGGCCGATGCCGAGCACAACATCAAGTGCGACGTCGACGCGGCCGCGGTCGTGTTCGGCAGCGGAGTGCCGGCGACGGTCATCGGGATCGACCAGACGTCGCGGCTGCGGCTGGGTGGCGCTGTCGTCGCCGAGTTCGAAGCAGCCGGACCGCTCGGGCAGTTGCTTGGTGCGGAGATGCGGCAGTTCTGGAGTTTCTCCGCGTCCGACTCCAACGTCCCGCACGACCCGGCCGCGGTGGTGACGCTGACCGATCCGGACCTGTTCACCTTCGCCACCGGCCGGATCGAGGTCGACGTGGCCGGGATCACCCCCTTCACGCCCGGCGACGGGCCGCACCGGATCGTCGCCGATCTCGACGCCGAGGCGGTCGCCCGGCGCATCGTGGACCGGATCCTCGTCGCTTGTGCGGGCAGCCCGACCTGAGCCCGGCCTCGGCTGGGAAATTCGGCGGCGACTGATCGAGCGGCCGTGATCTACTGGCGTGATGCTTCCGGCGTGGCTCTCGCATGTTGACGGACCGGTACTGCGGGCTACGGAGGCTCCGTCGGTCGGAGCGTTGCACGGGGAGTTGCTGCGGCAGTGGGGATCGTCGGAAGTCTGGCGGTTGTCGTACGGACTGCGCAGCGTGATCGTGAAGCGGGGTACGGACAGTCAGTCCGGTGAGGGAACGGCGTACGAGCGGTTCGTCATCCCCTTGGGGCTGCCGGCGCCTGAGCTGATCCACGCCGAGGACGGCATGCTCGTGCTCGCGGACGTGGGCCGGGTGACGCTGGAGCAGGAGCCGTCGGCGGAGGGATTCCTGGCTGCGGCCGAGTTGGTGGCCGAGATTCGCTCCCGGGCTGTCTCTGGGCCGAGCGGGTTCCCGCCGGAGCGGGTCAAGGAGTTGGCCGACCGCATCGACCGGATCTCGTTCGACGTAGGGCTGTTGACCGAGGCTCTCGCAGCATTGCACCGGGATGCGCCGTTGGCCGTCGTCCACGGTGATTTCGTGCCGAAGAACCTTGTCTCCGACGGCACCCGGTGGACTGCGGTCGACTGGCCGCTGGCGTTCGTCGCGCCGTACCTCAGCGACCTGTACACCCTGGTCCGCGACGCGACCGCACTCGGCCACGACCGCGGACCGATCGTCGCCCACTACGTCGAGACGGCCGGCGCGGATCCTTTCCTGGTCGACCGCCAACTCCTCGCCGGCGGCGCCTGCTTCTGCCTTCTCGCACTGGACTTCATCGTCACCGAAGGCCGGCGCACGATCCCGGATTCCGGCGCCTGGATCGCCCCGCTCCTGGCCGAGCTCGAGGATCTGATGGACCAGCTGTCGTGAGGCTGCTCGTCCTCGGCGGCACGAAGAACCTCGGCCGTCATGTCGTCGAGGCCGCCTTGCGCGACGGTCACGACGTGACGCTGTTCAACCGTGGCGTGACCAACCCTGAGCTGTTTCCTGAGGTGCGACGCTTGGTCGGTGAGCGGGCCGCGCCGGACGTGCTGGCGACGGGGGAGTGGGACGGCGTCATCGACATGTCCGGCTTCCTCGTTCCACAGGTCCGTCTGAGTGCGGAGCTGCTTCGGGATCGCGTCGGCCACTACACCTACATGTCGTCGATCGCCGTCTACGCCAGCAAGGTGACGCCGGGGATGGACGAGTTTGCTCCGCTGCTGGATTGGCCGCACGGTGCGCCCGAGGACGAGTTCACGATGGACATCTACGGCCCGTCGAAGGTGCGCTGTGAGTCGTTGCTGTCGGCCACCTTCGGCGCGCGGACCGCGGCAGTTCGGTCCGGTTTCGTGGTCGGTCCATACAACCCGGACTTCGGCAACTGGGGCTCCGCGCTCGCCCATGGCACCCGGATGGAGTGCGCCGCCCGACCCTCGCAGCCGGTGCAGTACGTCGACGCCCGCGACCTCGCTGACTTCCTGCTCCGACTCACGACCGAGCGCGTGAGTGGTCCGTTCAACGCGGTCGGGCCGACTCGGACGATGACGGAGCTGGCCGACGCCTGGCGTTCCGTCGTACCCGATGCTGCTCCGGTGGACTGGTCGCCGGCGGTGGACCGCTTCCACCTACCGCACGACGGGAGCAACGACGGGACGTTCCGGCTCGACAACAGCCGGGCGTTGGCGGCTGGACTGCGGTTGCGGGCGGACGAGGACATCGCGCGCGACTACGTGACGTGGGTCCACGATGGGAACGTCCCGCCTCCGCCGCCGCACTGATCCGTAGCATTGCCTCCCGTGATCATCGAGACAGGTGGAGGGCCGGTCGGCCCGACCAGCCCGAGCGGCGCTGGCTTCAGCAGTGTCGACGCGACCCGCTACTCCGGTACGACGGGAGGCCGTCAGGAAGCGGCGCTTCAGACGGTGGGTGGCCTACTGCAGGTCGGAGACCGGCTGCGCTACAAGATCTATCCCGAGCTCGACGAGCTGCTCAGCTACTCGGCGACGTACGCGGCGGTGGACCTGGTCTTCACCGACGGCACTCGGCTGTCTGGGCTCGGCGCCACGGACCAGTACGGGATGCCGCTCGATGCGGCCGGCCAGGGCGCGGCCAAGATCCTCTACGCGAACCAGTGGAACGACGTACAGGTCGACCTCTCGCCGGCGGCCGGGAAGACCGTCGACCGGGTGCTGCTCGTGGTCGACGCTCCTTCAGGGCCTTTCGAGGGCTGGGTCGACGACGTCGAGATCGGGCCGGCGCCGGCCCGGCTGGACGGCACGGACCTGGTCGCGTACGTCGACACCCGGCGCGGCACCAACGCCAGCCACGACTTCTCCCGCGGCAACACGCTGCCGATCACCGCCTGGCCGAATGGCTTCAACTTCCTCACGCCGGTGACCGACGCTTCGACCCACCGCTGGCCGTACGAGTACCACCGCGCGAACAACGCCGACAACCGGCCGGAGCTGCAGGGCCTGTCGTTCTCTCACCAGCCCAGCCCGTGGATGGGCGACCGGGACCAGCTGACGATCATGCCTGTGGCCGCGGCCGAGCCGCTCGGCGATCCGGCCGAACGCGCCGCCGCCTTCAGCCACGACGACGAGATCGCTCGGCCGGACCTGTACTCGGTCCGTCTTGCGAACGGCGTACTGGCCGAGCTGGCGCCGACCGATCACGGGGCGATCTTCCGGTTCGGCTTCCCGGGCGACGCGGCCGGCCGGCATCTGGTGTTCGACACCATCGACGAGAACGGCGCCTTCAGCTTCGACGGGACCGCGCTGACCGGCTGGGTCGAGAACGGGTCGGAGTTCGGCCGGACCCGGATGTACTGCTACGGGGTCTTCTCGTCAGCGCCTGTGGGTTTCGGGCCGGCTGTCGGTGGCCGGGACAACGCTCGCGCGGTGACGTTCTCAGGGGTGGAGGAGGTCACGCTGCGGATCGCCACGTCGTTCATCGGCGTCGACCAGGCGCGCCACAACCTGTCGCTCGAGCTCGAGGGCCGATCCTTCGAGAACGTCCAGCAGGCCGCGAACCAGGCCTGGAACGAGCGACTCGCGGTGATCCGGCCGGACGACGCGACCGAGCCGCAGCTGCGCACGGTCTACGGCAACCTCTACCGACTCAGCCTCTACCCGAACAGCCAGTTCGAGAACGCCGGCAGCGTCGACGAACCGGACTACCGCTACGCCAGCCCGGTCACCGCGCCCGAGGCCGGTCGTGCGGTGGTGAAGTCCGGGAAGATCTACGTCAACAGTGGGTTCTGGGACACCTACCGGACCGCGTGGCCGGCGTACGCGTTCCTCTACCCGTCGTTGGCGGCGGAGTTCGTCGACGGGTTCGTGCAGCAGTACCGCGACGGTGGCTGGATCGCGCGCTGGTCGTCGCCGGGCTACGCGGACTGCATGACCGGGACAAGCTCCGACGTGTCGTTCGCGGATGCCTATCTGAAGGGCGTCGAGCTGCCTGATCCGTTGGCGACGTACGACGCCGGTCTCCGCAACGCCACCGTCGGGCCGGAGGCGACCGAGGTCGGGCGGAAGGGCGTGGAGACCGGGTTCTTCACCGGGTACGTGAGCACCGACACCGAGGAGAGCGTGTCCTGGTCGCTCGAGGCGTACCTGAACGACTTCGGCCTCGCCGAGATGGCCGCCCGTCTCGCCGACGATCCCGCAGTTCCTGCCGCTCGCCGCGCTCAGCTCGCGGAGGAAGCGGAGTACCTGCGCCGTCGATCGCTGAACTACGTTCTGCTCTTCGACGACGCCGTCAACTTCTTCCAGGGCCGGCGGCCGGACGGTACGTTCGCGAAGACGCCCGAAGAGTTCGACCCGTGCGAGTGGGGCGGTGACTTCACCGAGACCGACGGGTGGAACTTCGCCTTCCACGTCGCCCACGACCCACGCGGCCTCGCCAACCTGTACGGCGGCCCGCGTGGCCTGGAGGCGAAGCTCGACGAGTTCTTCACCACCCCCGAACTCGCGGTGAAGAAAGGCACCTACTCGATCGTCATCCACGAGATGCTCGAGGCCCAAGCCGTCCGGATGGGCCAGTTCGGCTTCAGCAACCAGCCGGCCCACCACATCGCCTGGATGTACAACTACGCCGGCGCACCGCACAAGACGCAGGCCATCGTCCGCGAGGTCCTCGACCGCCTGTACGTCGGCGAACAGATCGGCCAGGGATACCCCGGCGACGAGGACAACGGCGAGATGTCCGCGTGGTACCTGTTCGCTGCCCTAGGCATCTATCCGCTCCGCGTCGGCGCCCCCGAATACGCGATCGGCTCGCCGCTCTTCTCCCGCACTGCCGTCACGCCTCTCGGCGGCAAGCCCATCGTCATCACGGCATCGGGTGTGCAACACCCTTACGTCCAAGAGCTCCTGGTCGACGGCAAACAATTGCCCACCGCATCAATCACGGCCGCCGACCTCCGCTCGGCCACCCAGATCGACTTCGTCCTCGGCCCCACCCCCTCCGACTGGGCGACCCTGGCCACGCCACCCTCCGTCACCCAGGACGACGCCATCCCCACCCCGCTCGTCGACCTGATCCCGCACGACGCCGGCAACCCCCTCTTCGACAACACCTCCACCACCGAGGTCACCTTCGACACCCCAACCCCCACCATCCACTGGTCCCTCCCCTCCCCAGCCACGGCGTCCTTCTACACCCTCACCTCCGGCACCGGCGGCACCCCCACCGCCTGGCACCTGGAAGCCTCCACCGACAACACCACCTGGACCGGCCTGGACACCCGAACCAACGAATCCTTCCCCTGGCCCCGCCAAACCCGCCCCTTCAAGATCCCCACCCCAGGCGCCTACCAGCACTACCGCCTAACCATCACCGCCGCCCCCGGCCAGACAATCCTCAGCCAACTCGAACTCCTCCAGTAATTGCAGACCGGACCCGCCGGGCGGCTGACCATTCAGCCGCCCGCGCGGCACCCGCGCACCACACGTAAAGGACACCCCTTCGCAGCGACTGACGATTGGCCGCCTCCGGCGACGCGCGCCGCCGGGACCGCGCCCTCCACGTGATCGGCGCGACAACTCATCGACGTCGCCCGTCCGCGATCGAATCTCGCCCGGTCCTGCCGGACTCGCCCGCCCACGCCGGCCTCCGCCCGGACCGTCCGCGCTGGACCCACCAGCGTCTACCCGTACCGAAGGACGGGTAGTAGTCCCCGCCTGGCACCCCGGCGCGATCTAGCGCCGCCTGCGCGAGCCGGCTGCAGGCGAGTACTACCCGTCCTTAGGTACGCCAGCAGCCATTGACCGGAGACACATGATCGGCGGGGTGGGTCATCGCCTCGTCTAGGCCGGGCCTCCGCCCGGTCTACCCGTACCGAAGGACAGGAGGTAGTCGTCGTCTGGCGCCCCGGCGCCGCCTCGTGCCGCCTGCGCGAGCTGGCCGGAGGCGACTACCTCCTGTCCTTCGGTACACCAGCAGCAGTTGGTCCAGACCTGATCGATCCGGCCTCCGCTCGATCCCTCTCCGTCTGCACCCGGACGATCCGACGCGACACACATGATCGGCGGGATCGAGCAGGGTCCGGTACACCCCCGACAGTTCCCCGCCCCGCCGATCACCTAGCTCGTGTCGCGATCAGCGCCAGCCGTCGGAGGCAGCAGGACAGCCACCGCTGGCGGGAGGACGGTGGTTGGTGGACAGCTCCCCGCACCGCCGGACGCGGCCGACAGATCAGCCGCCGCGAAGCGGTGTCCGAGCGGGTGTTCTTCTCAGCGTTTCTTGGTTCGGGGGGCTGAGGTGGCTCGGATGTGGAGTTCGGTGCGGAGGGTGACGGTGGAGGGTGGGCGGCCGGGGGAGGCGGTGCGGTCCTTCAGCAGGAGGCCCGCGGTTCGGCCCAGCTCGTACGTCGGCTGGGCGACCGTGGTCAGGCTGGGTACGACGAGGTCCGCCCACGGGATGTCGTCGAAGCCGACCACCGCGATGTCGGCCGGAGCGCGGAGGCCCTTCTTTGCCAGGCATTCCAGCGCACCGACCGTCATCAGGTTGTTGGTGACGAACAGCGCCTCAGGCGGCTCGGCAAGTTCGAGCAGACTCTCCATCGCCGCATACCCACCGGCCTCGCGGAAATCCGCGTGCCGGACGAGGTCCTTGTTGTAGCGGATCCCACCGGCCCGCAACGCCGACCGATACCCGGCCAGCCGGTCCATTGCCGTGCTGACCTTCCGCGGACCGGTGATACACGCGATCCGTTGGTACCCACCGTCGATCAAGTGTTTGACGCCCTCGTGCGCACCGTGCTCGTTGTCGACCAGCACGGTGTCCGCCTCGACGCCGTCGACGCGGCGGTCGATCAGCACCAGCGGGATCTTCGCTTCCGCGAGTTGCTGCACACCCTCGGCCGTCGACGTCGGGGAGATCACGACACCGGCCATCTGGTCGGTCAGCACCGCCGAGGCGTACGCCGCCTCCTTGGCCGGGTCCTCGTCGGAGTTGCACAGTACGACGTGGTACCCCTCGGTCTGCGCGACGTCCTCCAGACCACGGACGAGTGACGTGAAGAACGGGTTCTCGATGTCGGAGATGACGACGGCCCACAGGTTCGTACTGGACTTGCGCAGGTTGCGGGCGACGCCGTTCGGGCGGTAGCCGAGCTCGGCCACCGCGGCCCGGACCTTCTCGGACAACTGCGGATCCACGTTGCGACGGCCGCTCAGCACTCGCGAGACCGTGGCCGGGGACACGCCTGATCTACGCGCGACGTCGTAGATCGTCGTCATGCCCGCTCCCCGCTGGAGATCCAATGGTCGTCTGGATCGCACTCTAACCCCGATCCAGCAGAAAGGATCTCATGTGGGCGGCGGCCCGACGCCAGATGTCGCGCCGTCGAGGAGCGCCACCGCGGCTGCGCGGTCCGGAGCGGAGTCTGCGGCGCCGTTCACGGTGGTGGAGAGGGCACCGGCAGCGTTGGCCAGCCGTGCGGCGTCGATCAGCTCGGCACCGCCGGCCAGAGACGCGGCCAGCGAACCGCAGAAGGCGTCCCCAGCGCCGACTGTGTCGACGGTCGCGACCCGGTGCGCTTCGACTCGTTCCTCGAAATCCCGCGCCCGATCCAGGACGTAGGCCCCGCGCGACCCCAGCGTCACGACACACCCACGCAGGTCCCACTCCTCGGCCAGCTTCCGCGCGATCGCGGGCACCTGCGACTCGTCGTCGCAGTTCAGCCCGGTCAGCGCGGCCGCCTCCACCTCGTTCGGTACCAGGATGTCGACGTACGACGCCAGCGTCGGATCGACCGGGCCGACGGGTGCCGGGGTGAGGATCGTGGTGGCGTCCGCGGTCGAGGCGAGCCGGAGGGCAGCGTGGCTCGCCTCGACCGGGAGCTCGAGTTGGACGCTGAGGACCCTACTGGCGGTAAGTACGCCGGCTGCCGCCTCGACATCGTCCGCGGTGATCGCGGCGTTGGCACGGGACACGATGATGATCGAGTTGCCACCGTCCGGCAGTACGAGCGGCAGACCGACGCCCGTACCGAGTGACGGATGACGGACCACCCACGCGGTGTCGACGCCGTCGGACTCGAGAAGTTCGAGGAACTCCTCGCCGTACCGGTCCTCGCCGATGGTGCCGACGATCGCCGTCCGGGCGCCCATCCGCGCGGCCGCGATGGCCTGGTTCACGCCCTTGCCGCCGAGGAACTCCGCGAAGCCGGTCCCGTGCAGGGTTTCCCCTGGCAACGGTCGCCGCTCGGCCGAAGCGACCAGATCCTTCATGAACGAGCCGAGTACACAGACGTCGTACGAACTCATGCCTCGTCCCCCAGCAGACGCTTGCCGAGGGCACCTGATGGATGAAACCGGGCGAAGTCGTGGTGACTGAACTCCCGCAGTACGACGAGGGCACAGGCGAGTGCATCACCCATCGCGAGCGAAGCTGTGGTCGACGCTGTCGGGGCGAGGTTCAGCGGGTCCGCCTCCTTCAGCACCATCGTGTCCAGCGTGTACGTCGCCAGCCGGGCCAGCGTCGACTCCTCGTTGCCGGTCATCGCGATCACCGGGATCTCCCGGTCGCGCAGCATCCGGGCGAACGCGCAGACCTCGGCGGTCTCACCGGAGGCGGACAGGGCGAGGACCAGATCGCGGGTCGTCACCGCACCGGAATCGCCGTGGAGCGCGTCGCCGGAGTGGATGAAGGTGGCCGGCGTGCCAGTGCTGGCGAGTGTGGCGGCGATCTTGCGGCCGACCAGCCCGGACTTGCCCAGGCCCGTCACCACCAGGTGACCTTCGCAGCCGGCGACGGCGGTCAGTACGTCGAGGAAGACTCCGTCCAGCCGGTCCGCCAACGCGGACACCGCCGCGGCCTCGGTCTCGATCGCGTTCCGCGCCGCCTCCAATCCCCGTGCCACCAGGTCCCTGGACAGCTCGTCGGCCGTGCGGTGGGCGGACGCACGGTTCGGCACAACTGGCATCCCAGCGCCTTTCATCTCAGAAATCGATTTCCGAAGAGTAGGCAGCCGGATCCGGCAGTGTCAACGTCTGCATCCAGGTCGAAACCCTCACGTGTACGAGGAAATCGGCCGGGTTGATCACATCGTCACCGGTTCGGGCCTTGACCGGCCAGGTCGTCACTCGTAGATTGCGAGAAATCGATTGCCAATACTCGGTCGTTCGAGAGCACACCCCTGGAGCACCTGATGGCCGCAACACCCTTCTCTGCCAGGCAGCTCAGCCGCCGCTCGATCCTGCGCGGCGGACTCGGCGCCGTCGCCGCGTCGGCGGCCGGCGTACCGCTGCTGTCCGCCTGTGGTGGCGACGACTCCGGCGGCAACGCCAAGGAGATGTCGTTCTGGAACTTCTACGGACCGTCCGACGACCAAGGCCCACAGAGCAAGTGGTTCGTCGACACCGTCGCGGAGTGGAACAAGAACAACGACGTCAAGGTCAAGCTGCGCTACATCCCCGGCAAGGACTACCTGAACGGGACCACCCTGCAGACCGCGTTCCAGTCGGGGCAGGGTCCGGACATCTTCCTGATCAGCCCCGGCGACTTCCTGCGCTACTACAACGGCGGCGTACTGCAGGACCTCGGCTCGGCGTTGTCCGACGAGTCGAAGGCCGACTACCTGCCCGGCCTGCTCGAGGCGCGCAGCGTCGACGGCAAGGTCTACGGCCTGCCGATGGAGATCGAGCCGCTGGCGATGTACTACAGCGAGATCGCGTTCGAGAAGGCCGGCCTGTCCGAGGCGGACCTGCCGAAGACCTGGGACCAGACCATCGCGGTCGCGGAGAAGCTGACCGGCAAGGACCGGTACGGCGTGATGTTCGAGACGCTGCCCGGCTACTACCAGAACTTCACCTGGTACCCGTTCCTCTGGCAGGGCGACGGTACGCCGATCAAGGACGGCAAGGTCGCGTTCGACTCGCCGGCCGCCGTCCAGGCACTGAAGTTCTGGCAGGACTCCATCCAGCACAAGGTGGCCCCGCGCAAGGCGCTCGGCGACGGCGGCGGTGACGTCGTGTCGAACCTCGGCTCCGGCGCGGCCGCGATGCAGCAGAGCGGCATCTGGGCGGTCGCGGACCTGCGCGCGAAGGCCAAGACCTTCAAGTACGGCATCATCCCGCACCCGACCCCGGACGGCGGCAAGCCGGCCACCGACCTCGGCGGCTGGGCGTTCGTGGCCAACTCCAAGGGCGCGAACCCGGAGGCCGCGGCGAAGTTCATCACCTGGGCGCTCGGCTCGACCGATGCCGCCGGCATCGAACGCCAGCGGCAGTGGAACACCGTGGTGAAGACCAACCTGCCGCCGCGCAAGTCGGTGCAGCAGGCCGCGGACGCCAAGGGTGCGTTCGCCGACGGCGCGCTGAAGAAGTTCGTCAGCGAGATCGCGCCGACCGGCAAGCCGGAGCCGCGGTTCCCACCGGAGGTGTACCAGCCGATCGCGGACGCGATCCAGGCCTGCCAGCTGAACGCGTCCGACCCCGCCAAGGCGGCGGCTGACGCGGCGGCCAAGATCGACACCTTCCTGAAGACTTATCAGGGCGCGCCGATCAGCTGATGGTGACCACGACAGCCCCTCCCACCACCGCACGGAAGAAGGCCCAGGCTCCCAGAGCCAAGGCCGGGATGACGCGGAAACGTCGCGAGGCACTGGCGGCGTACGCCTTCCTCGCGCCGGACACCATCGGCCTGCTGATCTTCGTCGCACTGCCGATGGTGCTCGCCTTCGGCGTCGCGTTCTTCAAGGTCGACGGCTTCGGCAACTACCAGTACGTCGGTCTGGCCAACTACAAGTTGATGGCCGGCGACGACCAGCTCTGGGCGTCGCTGAAGGTCACCGCGATCTACGTCGTCACCTTCGTACCGATCGCGTTCGTCGTGAGCTTCGCGCTGGCCATGCTGGTCCGCAACCACTTCAAGGGCATCGGCTGGGTCCGCTCGGCGTTCTTCCTGCCGAACGTGGTCAGCCTGGTCGTGGTCGGCCTGATCTGGCAGTTCCTGCTGGTCGACAAGCGCGGTGCGCTGTCCAAGCTCCTCGCGCCGTTCGGCCTCGGCGACGTGTCCTTCCTCGGTACGCCGTCCCTCGCGCTCGGCACCTATGTGGTGATCAGTGTCTGGTTCCTGATGGGGTATCAGATGCTGGTCTTCCTGGCCGGGCTGAAAGACGTACCGAAGGAGCTCGAGGACGCCGCGCAGATCGACGGCGCGAGCTCGTGGCAACGATTCCGCTACGTGATCTGGCCGCTGCTCCGCCCGACCAGCTTCTTCGTCGTGGTCAACTCGACGATCGGCGCAGTCACCGGTCTGCAGGCGTTCGACCTGGTCTTCGTTCTCACCAAGGGCGGACCGGCCCGCGCCACCAGCACGGTCGTGCTCTACATCTACGAGCAGGCGTTCACCTTCAACAACATGGGGTACGCCGCTGCGCTGACCACCGTGGTCGTCGCGATCCTGGTGATCTGCACCGGCCTGATGTTCGGCTTCACCCGAGGAGGCCGCTTCGATGAGGATTAGATTCCTGCCCATCCTGGCGCACGTACTGGCGATCATCGCCGTACTGCCGTTGCTGTGGATCGCGATCAGCGCGCTCAAGCCGGCCGAGGACGTCTTCAACTTCGGCTGGCCGACCACCTGGACGCTGGACAATCTGCAGTACGTCCTGCTGAAGATCCCGATGCCGCGGTTCATGCTGAACAGTGCGATCGTGTCGGTGGTCGTCACTGTGGTCGCGTTGTTCTTCCACTCGATGGCGGCGTACGCGCTGGCCCGGCTGCGGTTCCCGGGGCGCGGGATCATCTTCTCCGGCATCATGTCGACGCTGCTGGTGTCGCTGCCGGTGATCCTGGTGCCGCTGTTCCTGGTGGCCAAGCAACTCGGGCTGCTGGACAGCTACGCCGGCCTGATCGTGCCCAGCATTTTCCATGCCTTCGGCATCTTCCTGCTCCGGCAGTACTACCTGAACATCCCGCGGGAGCTGGAGGAGGCGGCCGACCTGGACGGCTGCGGGTACTGGCGGCGGTACTGGAGCGTCATCCTGCCGCTCAGCCGGCCGGTGCTCGCGTCGCTGTCGGTGCTGTTCTTCCTGGCCAACTGGAATGCGTTCCTGTGGCCGCTGACCATCACCAGGAACCCGGACCTGCGGGTGATCCAGCTCGGTGTGTCCGGGATGCAGGGGCAGTACGCCTCGGCCTGGAACCTCATTCTCGCGGCCGCGGTGATCGCGGCCATCCCGACGGTCGTGGTGTTCGTCGCGGGCCAGAAACGTCTGGTCGACGCGATGAAGACGACCGGCCTCAAGTAAAGGAACGCTCATGAAGCGTGGGGCTCTGCTTGCTGTCCTGCCGCTGGTCTTCGGAACGGCGACACTGCTCACCCAATCCTCCGACTCGCCGCCGGTTGCCGCCACGTCGACCGCCGTCGGCACGGCACAGGTGGAGTCGAAGGGGACACCCAGCCCGAGCGACGGCGACCTGTGGCCGTCCTGCTGGGCCGGCAACGACAAGCTGTACGCCGCGAACGGTGACGGCAAGGGCTTCAGCCTGGACCAGGACTTCGCGGACATCGCGGTCAGCGAGATCAACGGAACGCCGGGGAACTTGTCCGGGGCAACGATCTCGAAGGGCGACCAGGTCGGATCGATCTGGAGCGGGCCCGGGTACAACCGCAAACCCACCGGGATGGTGTGCGTCGGCGACACGATGTACCTGGCTGTCCAGGACCTCGCGCTGGACTTCAACGACGTACCGGCCGCGACGATCCTGAAGTCCACCGACCACGGGCGGACCTGGACCTGGGACAAGAGCAAGCCGATGTTCTCCGACCATGTGTTCACGACGATCTGGTTCGCGGACTTCGGGAAGGGCGGGGCGCTTGCGCCGGACGGGTACGTCTATGCCTATGGGCTGGACGGGAACTGGCGGGATTCGTTCGACGACACGGTGGCGGATCCGCAGAGCGTGTTCCTGGCGCGGGTGCCTCGCGGGAAGGTCCAGGATCGCGGGGCGTGGAACTTCTACACCGGGTCCGGGTGGTCGGCGAAGATCGCGGACCGGAAGCCGGTCCTGACCGACCAGCGCCGGCTGTACGCACAGACGTACGGGACGAACGCCTCGAACCTGAGTGTGATCAGTCAGGGCGGGGTCACGTACCTGGCTCAGCAGAAGCGGTACGTGTACACGTCCTGGACGGAGTACACCTTCGAGTTCTACGAGTCGCCGACGCCGTGGGGTCCGTGGAAGCACTTCATGAGCAAGGACTTCGGCGGGTACCCGTGGTCGACCTCGAAGTACGGCGGGTACGGCGTGACCATCCCGTCGAAGTTCGTGCAGCCGGACGGCAAGACGATGTACATCCAGGCGAACGTCTGCCCGTGCGGTGGTGGCGGGATCGGGACGTCGGTCTACAACTTCAACCTGCGCAAGCTCGTCTTGACGCCGTCGTCCGATGCGCCGGCTGACAATCTGCCCGGACCTGAGAACCTGGCGGCGCCGTCTTCGGGTGCCGTCGCGATCTCCAAGTCGACGCAGTCGGGGAGTCTGGCGCTGATGAACGACGGTGCGACGACCGGGAGCGAGACCGACTTCGACGACGAGGTGAAGGGTGCGTCGTGGTGGGGCTACCAGTGGCCGTCTCGCCACAAGGTGAACAACGTGTCGTTCACCTCGGGTGCGGTATCGGCACAGGGCGGGTTCTTCACGGGTCGGCCGCGGGTGCAGGTTCGTCAGAACGGTGAGTGGGTCGAGGTCGGCGCGCAGACCGTGTCACCGGCGTACCCGGGTGATGTCTCGGCCGGTGCGAACACGACGTACACGATCACGTTCCCGGTCCAGGAGACCGATGGTGTGCGGGTGATCGGACTGCCGGGCGGGACGCGGAGCTTCACCTCCGTGTCAGAGTTGGCGGTCAGGTACGTCGCTCAACTCGCGGATGGTGGCTTCGAGGGGACCGGCGGCGGGAAGCCGGCGTGGCTGTTCGAGGGTACGGCGGCCAACGGTGTCGACCGTGGACTCGGCTTCGCCCACTCCGGCGCGAACAACGGCTGGATCCGCTGCACCTGCACCGGGTGGAGCGCCCTGTACCAAACCATCCCCGTCACCCCAGGCGCCACCTACACCTTCGGCTCCTGGATCAACGCCTCCGCCAACCTGCCCGCCGACCAAGGCCGCTTCGGCGTCCGCAACGGCACTCAGGACCTGGCCTCCACCACCTTCGGAGCCTCCACCGGCTACGTCCACCACGAAGTCACGGTGAAGGTACCAGCCAACACCCACGAACTGACCGTCTACGCCGGCTTCAACGCCCCCAACGTCGACACCTTCATCCAGGTCGACGACTTCACGGTGGGGTAGGCGGACGCCCAGCACTCACCAAGTGCCGAAAATCGCCGCCGGCACGCTCATTCCCCGCGTACGGCGCCGGTGACCCGGCAGTTGATGAGTGCTGCAGGTCCGCGGCTCAGGGCCAAGGCAGCAGATCGGGCAGCTGGCCGCGGAGCGGGGTGGCGGGGGTGCGGCCCGCGTACCAGGCGGTCAGGGCTTGGAGTTCGCCGGTGAGGGTTCGGGGTTCGCCGGCGCCGGACTGCCAGGTGGGGCCTTCGGTGGGGACCAGGATGAGGGTGATGTCTTCGGGAGTGCGGGGGCGGAGGAACTCCAGGAGGTGCAGGCAGAAGGCGGGAGGCCAGTCGCCTGGGGTGATGGCCAGGCCTAGGTCTGTGATGTGGATGAGGAGCTCGCGCCAGGTGGTGTTGAGGGCGGCGGCCAGGTTGCTGGTGCGGTGGGTGATGGGCCGCTGCCAGTCGTCGGGCGTGAGTTTGCCGAAGGCGGTGAGCAGGCCGGTGGTGGCCGAGTTGAGGTGGGACTCGAGCTCGGCGGCGGGGCGGTTGGCGCCGGCCTCGATGGCGGTGTCCCGGGCTGGGCGGCCGCCGTCGTAGAACTCGACGAGCCGACCCTGGAGGGCTTCCTCCACCTGCCGCGTCATCGCCTCGGAGAAGTTCGCGATGTGGGTGATGACGTGACCGCGGGACCAGCCGGGCAGGACCGACGCGCCGCGGGCGGTTTCGTCGTCGAGGTCCGTCACCAACGCGGTCAGTTGCGCGACTGCTGTCTTGACGTCGTTCAGGGCCACAAGCGCTCCTTGGTCCAGCGAAGAGTCGGGTCGTCGAGCCGGTAGTGAAGGCGGAGGTGGCGACGGTCCGGATCCGCCTGCCAGAACTCCACCTCGTCGGCTCGAAGCGTGTAGAGAGTCCAGTTCGACGCGACCACACCAGGCTCGGCGTTCAACCGCTCGACCTGCTCTGCGACCGCCGCCTCGATGTCGGCTGGATCCTCCAGTACGGCGCTCTGCCGCCCAGCCAGCGTCTCGGCCCGGGCAGGCGCCGGACGAGACAGGAAGTCCCGCGCCGAGTCCTGCGGATCCGCGGCCTCGACCGTCCCCAGCACGCGCACCTGGCGCCCGAGCGGGATCCAGTAGAACGTCAGAGCGGCGTACGGCGTGGCGGCGAGCTCCTCGCCCTTCCGGCTGGTCGACGACGAGGCGAACTGCCATCCGTCCTCGGTGACGTCCTTCAGGATCAGGACCCGCGCGTTCGGACGCCCGTCGGCGCGCACCGTCGACAGCGTCGCGGCACACGGCTCCGGGATCTGCTGGTCGACCGCGGCCAGCAGCCATTCGACGAACAGCGGATGCGGTGTCTCCGGCGTACGCGCCGGATCGAACGCCGGCGGAGTCCCGGTCAACGTCGGGACTGCGCGCAGTCTGGTGCGGAGGTCGGTCATCGAGTGCCTAACGGTAGGTGCGGCCTGTCGCGTTAGTGACCCTAGAGCAGCGACTCACATGGCAGCAACCCGGTATCCCATTAGACTGCGACTGTGAGCACGCTGGCTTTCGCTCTCGCGGCGACGATTCGGCACGATGGCAACGGCGGTGTCGCGGACCTTCTCGCGACGCCCGCCGACGCCGCCACCTGGGTCGAGCAGCACGGGGATCTCGTCGCGGAGGTGCTTGGCCGCCCGTTCGAGGGCACCGACGACGCGCGAGACGAACTCGTGCGCGTCCGCGGCGCCGTACGAGCACTGTTCGCCCGCGCGGTCGCGCCGCGCCCCGCGAGTACGGCGGATGCGGATCGGCTGATCGATGCCGGGGCGGCACTGCGAATGGTGAACCGCGCTGCCGACCGGCTCGGGACCACCCAGTTGGACTGGCCCGAAGACGGCGTACCGGTCACCAAGTGGGCTGGGCGGACCGACGATCCGGTCACGCTGCTGGTCGGCGCGGTCGGCCGTTCCGCGATCGATTTCCTGGCCGGTCCGGACCGCGTCCGGCTCCGCGCCTGCCCGGCGGCGCGCTGCGTGAAGTACTTCCTCCAGGACGATCCACGCCAGACCTGGTGCTCCCCGTCCTGCGGGAACCGCGAGCGCGTGAACCGCCATTACCGCCGGCGGCACGGCCGATAGCCTGTGGGCTATGACCGTCGCACGTTTCAAAGACTTGTGTATCGATGTGACGTGCCCGAGCGCGATGACGGCGTTCTGGGGGAACATCCTGGGGCTGACCTCGCCGGCCGACAACCCGAACGTGCTGGTCGGCGACGTACCGGAGAAGACCATCTGGATCAACAAGGTGGACGAGCCGCGGACGGTCAAGCAGCGCGTCCACCTGGACGTCGCCACTGCCGCGATCGCGGACCTCGAGCGGCAGGGCGCGACGATCCAGGTGCCGGCCAATGACGAGCAGCTGTGGACCGTGATGGAGGACCCGGAGGGCGGCGAGTTCTGCGGGTTCGTGCGCACCACCGTCCCGGCGTACAAGGTGCTGGAGCTCATCGTCGACGCAGCCGATCCCGAGGCGCAGGCGCGCTGGTGGCATGGCGTGGTCGGCGGTGACTTCGGCAGTCGGCCGGGTACGCCGTACAACTGGCTGGAGAACGTGCCGGGGCTGCCGTTCCAGTACTGGGTCTTCGTGCCGGTGCCGGAGCCGAAGACGGTGAAGAACAGGGTGCACTGGGATGTCACCGCGCCCGCGTTGCAGCCGGTGCTCGAGGCGGGTGCGACACTGCTGCGACCCAAGGACGGCGCGATCGGCTGGACCGTCTGCGCCGACCCTGAGGGCAACGAGTTCTGCGTATTCGTACCCCCGGCGGAGGACGCTTGATGAACAAGCTCGACCTGACCATGCCCGGCCCGGATCTGACCGAGGCGCTGGTCAACATCTCCTCGGTCAGTGGGACGGAGGAAACGCTCGCGGACGAGGTCGAGGCGGCGCTGTCGGCGTGCGCCCATCTGAAGGTGTTCCGGCACGGCAACACCGTGGTCGCGCGCACCGATCTCGGCCGGGACGAGCGGATCGTCATCGCCGGGCACCTCGACACCGTGCCGCTGAACGACAACCTCCCGGCCCGGCGCGCCGACGGCCTGATCCACGGGCTCGGCGCCTGCGACATGAAGGGCGGGGTCGCGGTCGGGCTCCGGCTCGCCGCGACGCTGGCCGAGCCGAACCGCGACGTCACGTACGTCTTCTACGACTGTGAAGAGGTCGAGGCCGAGCGGAACGGCCTGTTCAAGCTGACCCGGTCGAACCCGGAGCTCCTCGAGGGCGTGTTCGCGGTCGTGATGGAGCCGTCGAACGCGGTCGTCGAGGCCGGCTGCCAGGGCACGATGCGGATCGACGTCACCACCCGCGGCGAGCGGGCGCACTCGGCCCGGTCCTGGATGGGGAAGAACGCGATCCACGCCGCGGGCGAGGTCCTCGCGCGACTGGCGGCGTACGAGCCGCGGCGGGTGCCGATCGACGGCCTGGAGTACCGCGAGGGCCTGAACGCGGTCGCGATCCGCGGTGGCGTCGCGGGCAACGTCGTACCGGATCTGTGCACGGTGGAGATCAACTACCGGTTCGCGCCGAGCCGGTCGGAGGTGGAGGCGGAGGCGCACCTCCGGGAGGTGTTCGACGGGTTCGAGATCGCCGTCACCGACTCCGCGCCCGGCGGGCTGCCCGGGCTGGAGCGGCCGGCCGCGGCGGCGTTCCTGCAGGTGGTCGGGGGTGAGCCGAAGCCGAAGTTCGGGTGGACCGACGTGGCCCGGTTCACGCTGCTCGGCGTACCGGCGGTGAACTACGGGCCCGGCGACCCGCTGTACGCGCACAAGCAGGACGAGTTCGTGCCGGAGGCCGAGATCGAGCTGTGTGAACGAAGGTTGAGGACTTGGTTGACGGCGCCCGCGTCGCCAGGCTGGTAAATACCTGACGACCTAACCTGGGGGTATGGCAGAACCGTCGATCCACCCCGACCGCCCGCCCGGCCACCAGCAGCGCGGGCCGGTGGTGATGCGCCGCAACCAGGTGCAGCAATCCACGTCGGAGCAGCGCCTGCTGGACAGCCGCGGCCCGAGCGACTGGGTGCACACCGACCCGTGGCGGGTACTGCGGATCCAGTCGGAGTTCATCGAGGGCTTCGGCATGCTCGCCGAGCTCGGTGCCGCGATCAGCGTGTTCGGTTCGGCCCGGACCAAGCCGAACGAGCCGATGTACGCCGCCGCCGAGGAGTTCGGGCGGAAGCTGGTCGGCTCCGGTTACGCGGTGATCACCGGCGGTGGACCCGGTGTGATGGAGGCGGCGAACAAGGGCGCCTCCGAGGCCGGCGGCGTGTCGGTCGGGCTCGGCATCGAACTGCCCTTCGAGAACGGCCTGAACGAGTGGGTCGACGTCGGGATGAACTTCCGCTACTTCTTCACCCGCAAGACCATGTTCGTGAAGTACGCGCAGGGGTTCGTGGTGATGCCGGGCGGGTTCGGCACGCTCGACGAGCTGTTCGAGGCGCTCACGCTGGCCCAGACCCGGAAGGTCACGTCGTTCCCGGTCGTCCTGTTCGGTACGTCGTACTGGGGTGGGCTGGCGGACTGGCTGCGGGACACGATGCTCGTGGACGGGAAGATTTCCGCGGCCGACCTGGAGATGTTCACCATCACCGACGACGTGGACGAGGCGATCAGCTACATCGTCAAGGCCGGTGAAGGGGCCGACGCCGCCGCTGAGGAGGCCGCGGCCGCCGCTGCTCGGGACGTGGCTGAGGCGAACAACCCGGAGGCCCGCGAGCGTCGCGAGGCGCACCGGCTCGGCTCGGACGGGAGCTGAACCGGCCCGTGAAGCACGGCCGAAACCCTGCCGACTGTGCGGGTGACTGGAGCGGCATGGCACGATCGGACCCGTGATGTGGTTCTTCGGGCTGATCGTGGTGCTGTTGATCGGGGCTGTCGCAGTGGTGGCCTCGGGTCGTTGGGGTGCCATGAGTACGGCGTACGACGATCGGCCTGACATGACCGTGCCGGCGCGGCAGGCGCTGAGCTCGGCGGACATCGAGTCGGCCCGGTTCGCGGTCGGACTGCGCGGCTACCGGATGGACGAGGTGGACACGCTGCTCGAGCGGGTCGCGAAGGAGGTCGCCGAGCGCGACCGCCGGATCGCCGACCTCGAGCGTGCCGTCGCGCCGATCGTGGAGGCGCCGGACGGGGCGGGATTCACGTCCCGGTCCCGGTACAGCGCGACCGACTTCGACGACACCGGGGCGCAGGAGCCGATCATGGTCGGTGGCGACTTCCCGGAGTCGGACACCTCGGAGCAGCCTGTCGTGACGTCCGAGGAGGCCGCCCCGTCGCCCGGGCAGCCCAGCGTGTCGCCGGAGCAGGCGGCCGCCGGAGGCCAGCAGACGGGATCCGCCTCGCCTACGCCTGGTGGCGCTCAGACCGCCGGCGGCGCTCAGACCGCGGGCGGTGCGCAGACCGCCGCTGAGGTGCAGCCTGCTGCGGCTCAGGAGGTGTCGCCGGCCGCATTCCGGCCGCCCCTGACTCTGCAGCAGCCTGTCGCTGCCGATGAGCCTGAGACTGCCGAGCAGCCTGTCACCACCGAGGAGACGGCTGCAGAGCGGTCCGCCGCTTCCCACGCGGCTGCGGCGGACGAGTACGAGCGTCTGCAGGCCGAGGCCCGCGCACTCCTCGAAGCCCAGTCCCAGCCCGGACCACCCCGGCGTACTCCGGCCGACCGTCAGCCTGCCCCTCAGCAGTCGACACCGCCTCGGCAGTCGGACACACCGGCGCCCGAGCCCGAGTCGGCCTCGTACGAGCCCGAGGGTGAGGCGTGGTACCAGCGGCCCGCCCCCGAGCAGCCGCCCGCGGCTGACGGCTCACAGCCGGGCCAGCAGCGGTCGGTGCCGGCGGCCGGGCCGCAGCCCGCCCCGACGCCACACTGGATGCTGCCCGATCCGGCGCCTCAGCACGAGGAGCCGGCGCCGCCTGAGCAGGGTGCTTACCAGCGGCCGAGCTGATGAACCCAGACGGGAACTGTCATGCGGAAGCGTCGGTCTATCTGTCGTTGAGTCCGCAGGCAGCCTGGGATGCCGCGATCGACTGGGAGCGGCAGTCGCGATGGATGCTGCTGACCCATGTCTGGGCGACCGAGCACGACGGCGTTGGTGTAGGCGGTGGGATCGCAGCGCGCACTTCTGTCGGTGGCTTGGGATTCACTGACGACATGGTGATCACACATTGGGATCCGCCGCGCGAGTGCACGGTGAAACATCTCGGTACGGTCGTCGCCGGCACCGGGACCTTCTCGATCGTTCCTACCGGCGTCGGGAGCACCTTCACATGGGCAGAGGACGTCGTCCCGCCATGGGGGAAGGTCGGTCGGATGGGGTGGCCGGTGGTGCGGCCGGCGTTCGAAGTACTGATGCGGATCTCGTTGCGGCGGTTGGTGCGGGAGGTTGCGCGATGACGGTGATCGGGCCGGACGGCCAGCCGCGGTGCGGGTGGGCGACCTCCGCGCCGGAGTACATCGAGTACCACGACAACGAGTGGGGCAAGGAGATCCGCGACGACCGGGGACTGTTCGAGCGGATGACGCTGGAAGGGTTCCAGTCCGGCCTGTCGTGGATCACCATCCTGCGCAAGCGGGAGAACTTCCGGGCCGCGTTCGCGCACTTCGATCCAGAGGTGATCGCGAAGTACGGCACCGACGACTTCGATCGGTTGATGGCCGATCCCGGGATAGTCCGGAATCGCCTGAAGATCAACGCGACGATCTCCAACGCACGTGCGTTGCTGGAGTTGGACGACGGCGAGTTCACTGAACTGCTGTGGTCGTTCCAGCCTGTCGATCGGCCGGTGCCGAAGACGTTGGGCGATGTGCCGGCCACGACGCCGGAGTCCGTCGCGATGTCGAAGGCCCTGAAGAAGAAGGGATTCGTGTTCGTCGGCCCGACCACGGCGTACGCACTGATGCAGGCCGGCGGCATCGTGAACGACCACCTGTCGACCTGCATCGCCCGTTGATCCTGCCCTGGTACGGCGGCCCGAAACCAGATCGAGTGCAGCCGTTTGTGGCGCGAGCTGTTCCAAGCAGGGCACAGCGGCTTTGGTGTGGGCGCTGAACCAGGCAGAGCGCAGCAGCTTCGGTGTGGGCGCTGACTGGTGGTCGCATGCCTCGGTGCACGTGCAGCTGCATGCGTACTTTGCGGCTTGCAGGTGGCGCGTGCAAGGGCACGATTGCCCGGAAACGCCTGTGGTGGAAGGGATCTGGGCCAATTTGGAACACAAACGGCTGAACGAGTTGTGCTCCGGGCACCGAACGTGATGAGGTGACTCCGGGCTCCCCGACTGTCAGGTGGTTGTCCGGCCGTGACTCGCCCGGCCGGAACGCGGCCGGGGAGCCCACCAAACTTCTCAGCCCCCGCGCGATCGCGTTGGGTGCACCAACAAACCGCCGCCGGAAGGCCGTCGAGTCGTGGATGTTCGCAGCGAATCGCCCGCCGTGTGCGCAGCGATCCACGACTCGGCAACCAGGTGGGGCCGAAGGGGGGCCTAGCGGCCGGTGAAGGTTGGTTTTTGTTTGGCGACGAAGGAGGCGACGGCGTTGTGGTGGTCTTCGGTGTCGCCGGTTTGTTGCATCTTGCTCGCTTCGTACACCAAGGACTCGGCCAGTGTGTGAGTGGCCGAATAGCCGAGCGACTGCCGCACAGCGCCGTACGCAACGGTCGGTCCATGAGCGAGCTTGGTGGCCAACTCGGCGGTGGCGGATGAGAGGTCGGCGGCGGGCACGACCGACGTGGCCAACCCGAGGTCGAGGGCTTCGGCGGCGGGGATCGTCCGAGGGAAGTACAGCAACTCCACAGCCTTGGCGTGCCCGATCAAACGAGGGAGGGTCCACGAGATGCCGGTGTCGCAAGACAGGGCGATGCCGGTAAAGGCGAGGTTGAAGCCGGCCGTGTCGGCAACAACCCGGAAGTCGCACGCGAACGCCATCGACGCGCCGGCACCGGCCGCGACCCCGTTCACGGACGCGATCACCGGCTTCGGCATCTCGGCGAGGGCGAGGGCGATCGGGGCGTAGTGGTCCGGCACCGTGCTCCACAGTGCGGCCGTGTCGTTCGCCTCGAGGAGGCCGATGTGTTCCTTCAGGTCCTGGCCGACGCAGAACGCCCGCCCGGTGCCGGTGAGCACGACGACGCGTACGGCGTTGTCCTCGGCGGCGGCCTGGACGGTGTCGCGGAGCAGGACCTTGGTCGGCGTGTCGAGCGAGTTCATCGCGTCGGGCCGGTTCAGGGTGATGGTGGCTACGCCGTCGGCGACGGCGTAGGTGACGGAGTCACTCATCGTGGTCAGCTCCTTGACAATCGGTGAGGAATTTTCAGTGCAGTGTCAGGCAGTCGTCGACGAAACGCCCGGCCGCGGGGCTCAGTCGTTCGGCGTGGAAATCGAAGTACGCTGCGGCCCGCGTTCCGGCCCAGTCGTCGGGCAACAGTTCGCCCGGCAGGCCCGGGTCGAGGAACAGGAACTTGCGCCATTCGTGCACCAGTTCCGACCGTACGGCGAACGCCTGCTCGTCGGTGGTGTCGTCGCCCGCACCGTCCACCAGGGCCTTCGCCTCGATCAGCCAGGCGTCGTACGACGCGCCGAGCTCGTCCAGTTTCCAGACCCGGCGGGCGAACTCGACGGCACCGGCGTCGACGGGTGCGCGGAACCGATCCGCGGCGATCCCTTCCACACCGAGGATCTGGTCCACCTCGGCGTCGTTGCGCAGGCCGACCCAGGCGCCGTCGGACAGCGGAGCCCAACCCAGGAAGGCGAGTTGGCTCGCGAGCTGGTCGCGGCGGCGCGCGTTCGGGACCTCGCGGAGGATGCCGAGATGCCAGTGCTGATCCCAGCCGGAGGAGCCGTTCGTACCGGCCGGACCGCTGCCGTCAGGGCTGGTGCGGTAGATCCGGGCGGCCGCATCGTCGAGGCGGCGACGCGCCCGGGAGGTCAACGCGTAGCCAGGTTGTCCGTCGAGCCGGACCGGCTCCAGCCAGCCCTGCCGGACCATCCGCGACACGGCGGTACGCACCGCCGGCGGATGGACGCCCAGCGGCGCGAGCAGCCGGACCAGCGCGGCGACCGGGGCCCGTGCGCCGCGGGCGCGCAGATGGTCGCCGTACAGGTCGAAGAGGGCTGAACGGGCGTGCACAAGAGTTGAGTCTGCCGTATGGTGCACGGCTCTGGCCTGAGATCGGGGATAATGGTTGCGATACACACTGCGATACGCGCCGACGGCGCATCACCGCAACGGCGCCGGCGACGGTTCCCCGCGCGGTGTCGTCGCTCAACACCGACACTGGGAAGGGGTGCGCGCATGGCGGCGATGAAGCCGCGGACGGGCGATGGTCCGCTCGAGGTCACCAAGGAGGGCCGCGGGATCGTGATGCGGGTTCCGCTCGAGGGCGGCGGCCGGCTAGTCGTCGAGCTGAACGCCGACGAAGCGACCGAACTCGGCAACGCGCTCAAGGCCGTCGTCGGCTGAGCGGATCCCTCGAGGTGCCTTCCGTACCTCTGCCAATTCATCGACCCCGGTGGGTGCCTTTTCGGGCACCGGCCGGGGTCGTTACGGTTGGCCCCGGACAATGCAGTCCCCATATTTGATCAAACCAGTGAGGTCCTCCTAGTGGCTCGCCGCAGCAACACGTTCACCTTCCCGACTCTTCCCGCCGTGTCCTGGCAGCCCGGTCTGCCGGTGCACGGCGCCCCGACCTGGGTGATCGTGGTCGGCGAGGGCGGTCTGCCCGCTGCCGCCAAAGAGGCGGGCGAGCGGCTCGGAGTCGATCTCGACCGCCTGTACGAGGTACAGCAGGCGACCGGCTTCAGCCCGACCGCCGGGGCCACCGCGAGCTATCCGCTGCTGACCGGCGAGGTGACCGAGGTGCTGCTGGTGGGCGCCGGTGACGGCAGCGCCAAGGACCTGCGACACGCCGGGGCCGCGATCGCGAGATTCGGCCGCGGCAAGGACGAGCTCACCGCGGTCGTTGCCGAGGGCATCGACGATGCGACGCTGCGGGCCGTCGCGGAGGGCGTCGTACTCGGATCGTTCGCCTACACCCAGAAGACGGTCGACACGGGCAAGCCGGTGGTCGGCCGGGTGACACTGACCGACGGATCCGCGTCGGAGCGGCAGGCGGTGCTCGACCGCGGCATCGTGCTCGGGCGGACCGGTTGGGTGGCGCGGCAGTTCGCGATCACCCCGTCGAACGAGAAGGACCCGGCCTGGATGGCCGCCCGCGCCACCGAACTGGCGGAGTCGTCCGGTCTCGAGGTCACCGTCTGGGACGAGAAGAAGCTGGCCGCCGACGGGTTCGGCGGCATCCTCGCGGTCGGCAAGGGCTCGACCCGGCCGCCGCGGTTCATCCGGCTCGACTACGTGCCGGCCGGCGCGACCAAGAAGACGCCGTACGTCGTCCTGGTCGGCAAGGGCATCACCTACGACACCGGCGGCCTGTCGCTGAAGCCGCGCGAGGGCATGGTGTCGATGAAGCGGGACATGACCGGCGGCGGTTCGGTGATGGCAACGATGTCGGCGCTGCGCGAGCTCGGCGCGAACGTCCGCGTCACCGGCCTGATCTGCTCCGCGGAGAACATGCCGTCCGGTACGGCGTACCGCCCGGACGACGTGATCCGGCACTACGGCGGCCGCACCACCGAGGTGAAGAACACCGACGCCGAGGGCCGGCTGGTGATGGCCGACGGCCTCGCCTACGCGGTCAAGGAACTGAAGCCGGACGCGATCGTCGACATCGCCACGCTGACCGGCGCGATCAAGGTGTCCCTCGGCTCGATGCTGTACGGCGGTCTGTTCGCGACCGACGACGCGCTCGCGGACAACCTCGCTGACGCCGGCCGCGTGTCGGGTGAGGAGCTGTGGCGGATGCCGCTGGCCGAGCAGTACCAGGAGCTCATCTCGACGCCGATCGCCGACTCGGTGAACAGCTCGAAGGGCCCGGGCTCGATCACCGCGGCCCTGTTCCTGAAGGCGTTCGCGGGCGACATCCCGTGGGCCCACCTGGACCTGTCGTCGATCGCGGAGTCCCCGGCCGACCGCTTCGAGTACTCCCTCGGCGCAACCGGAGCCGGCGCCCGCCTCCTCACCACCTGGCTAACCTCCGAAACCCCAACCTCCGGCATCGGCTGACCCCACCCCCATCCCACCCACCCACCCCCGCCCCGCGCTTCGCCCCCGGCCCCCGCGCTTCGCCCCCGACCCGCGCTTCGCGGCGTCTGGTGGGTTGACCCATCAGAGTGTGGGTTCGCCCACGGCACGCGGATGGCCAACCCACAGTCGCGTGGGCTGACCCATCAGGGTTATCCACAAGGGGAGGGAATGGGGAGCGGCGGGCGGTGGAACGCGGGCATGCTGAATTGCGTGAATCCGGAGTTGAAGGAAATCGCGGCCGGCCAAGGTGGCGTGGTCAGTACGCGGCAGGCATGCGTGGCTGGGTATACCCAGGAACAGATCCGCGAACGGCTCGCTGACGGACGCTGGGAGCGTGTGCGCTACGGGCAGTACGCCGAGCGTCAGGAGCTGGTCGGCCTGGCGCCATGGGAGCGGCAGCTCGCGCGCCATCGACTCCTCGTTCACGCGGCGATGAACTCGATGAAACCCGGGTCGGCCGTAGTGAGTCATCACTCTGCCCTTGTCCAGTACGGCGTACCGGTCTGGCGCGCAGATCTCAGCGAGGTCCAGTTGACCCGTACGACGGGGCGGAGTGGGGTCAAGGCTGGTGTTCGCCACCATCGCGGACTGCTCGGACGGGCCGACGTGATGCAGGTCGACGGTCTGGCAACGACCTCGCTGGCCCGTGCGGTCGTCGAAGCCGCCGCGCGTACGTCGTTCGAGGCAGCGGTGGTGAGTCTGGACGCGGCGTTGCGACACCCGGCCATGAACGCCGACGACCTCCGGCGGCTCGTGGACGTGACCGAGTGCTGGCCGGGCGGCCCGACGATCCGTTCCGCGCTCGCATTCGCCACCCCATTGTCCGAGTCCGCGGGAGAGTCACGGCTCAGGGTGTTGATGCACAACCAGGGTCTACCGGAGCCCGAGCTTCAGGTGGTGTTCGACGACGGCGATGGTTTCGTCGCGCGGGTCGACTTCCACTTCGCCGACCACGGCGCCGTCGTCGAGTTCGACGGGCTGGCGAAGTACGCCGACGGATCACGGGACACGTTGATCCAGGAGAAGCTCAGGGAGGATCGCCTTCGGGCGTTGGGACTGGAGCTCGTCCGTGTGACGTGGCCCGAGCTCGACCCTCCCCATCGCCTCGCAGCCCGCATCCGCGGTGCCTTCGCCCGCTCCCGTCGTACTGCGCTCGCTGGTTGACCCATCGGAGGGTGGGTTGGCTAGCGGTGTGCGGTTGGCCGGCGCGGGTTCTGGTGGGTGAGCCCATCGGAGGGTGGGTTGGCTAGCGGTGTGCGGTTGGCCGGCGCGGGTTCTGGTGGGTGAGCCCATCGGAGGGTGGGTTGGCTAGCGGTGTGCGGTTGGCCGGCGCGGGTTCTGGTGGGTGAGCCCATCGGAGGGTGGGTTGGCTAGCGGTGTGCGGTTGGCCGACCCGCGTTCTGATAGGTCAGCCCATCAGACGGCAGACGGGAGACGGCAGGCACGGCAGGCACGGCAGGCAGGGCCGGGAGGGTGGGGAGGGTGGGGTCGCTAGGGCCTCCCGATTGCGTCGAGGTCGGTGATTGCGTCGGTGGGGAGGACGAGGTCTCGGGCGGCGATGTTTTCGCGGAGGTGGGTGAGTGAGGACGTGCCGGGGATGACGATGCTGGTGGTGGAGCGCTGCAGGAGCCAGGCCAGGGCGACCTGCTGAGGTGAGGCGTTCAGGCGGGCGGCGACCTTTGCGAGGGTCTCGGACTGCAGCGGGCTGAAGCCGCCGAGCGGGAAGAACGACGCGAACGCGATGTTCTCGTCGGCGCAGAAGTCGACCACGTCGTCGTCGTCGCGCCGGACCAGGTTGTAGAGGTTCTGCACGGTGACGACCGGGGCGATGGTCTGCGCCTCGCGGATCTGCGTGACGGTGACGCCGCTCAGCCCGAGGTGCCGGATCAGGCCCTCCTGCTGCAGTTCGGCGAGGGCGGTGAACTCGGTGGCGATCGACTCCTCGCTGCCGCCGTCGTGCGCGGGGGTGCGGAGGTTGACCACGTCGAGGACGTCCAGGCCGAGGTGCTCGAGGTTCTCGTGGACCGCGGCCTTCAGGTCGTCCGGCTCCCGGGCGGGGATCCAGCTGCCGTCGTCGCCGCGGCGGGCGCCCACCTTGGTGACGAGGTGCAGGCCGGCCGGGTACGGGTGCAGGGCTTCCTTGATGATCTCGTTGACCACGACCGGGCCGTAGAAGTCGCTGGTGTCGATGTGCGTGACGCCCAGGTCGACGGCTTCCCGCAGTACGGCGATCGACTGGTCGCGGTTCTTCGGCGGCCCGAAGACCCCGGGACCGGCGAGCTGCATGGCGCCGTACCCCATCCGGGTGATGGTGAGGTCGTCGGCGAGGGTGATGGTTGAGTTCGTCATGTCTTCCACTGTTCCTCGGGGTCGGCCAAGGAGGGAGTGTCCCGCTGTTCCTGGGAGTGACAGGACCCAGTCTCCGCGCGTCGGGTCCGACTACCGTGGACGACATGGACAGCTCCAACGCGCTGGGTGAGTATCTCCGAGCCCGGCGCGAACAGGTCCGGCCGGAGGACGTCGGGCTCCGACGGGTCGGCGTACGGCGAGTGCCGGGGTTGCGGCGCGAGGAGGTCGCGATGCTGGCCGGCATCAGCTCGGACTACTACCTGCGGCTGGAGCAGGGCCGCGACCGGCACCCGTCGGTGCAGGTGCTCGAGGCCTTGGCCGACGTACTGCGATTGGACGCCGACGCCACGGCGTACCTGGTCGGGCTCGTCCAGGAGCAGCCGCGGGCTGTCCCGAAGCGGCAACGTCCCAGGACCGAGCCTGTGCCGGAGAGCATCCGCGAACTGATCGACGGCTGGCCGAACAACCCGGCGTACGTGCAGAACAAGTACACAGACGTGGTCGCGGTCAATGCTCTGGGCGCGGCGCTGACGCCGAACTACGCGGTCGGGGTCAACCTGCTCACCGCAGTCCTGCTCGACCCCGCGGAGCAGGCACTGCGGCGCGACTGGGACGAGCTCACCGAGGAGGGCGTCGCCGTACTCCGGTCCGAGCTCGGGTCGGCGGTCGACGATCCCCGGCTGGTCGAGCTCGTCGGCGAACTGTCGGTGCGCAGCGAGCGGTTCCGCCAGCTGTGGGCGCGGCACGACGTCCGCCCGCGCCGCGGCCGGCTGAGTCTCCTGACTCATCCGGACGTCGGAGACCTGGAGCTGAAGTCCGACAAGCTCACCATCGGTGGCACCGACGGCATGACGCTGGTCGTCTTCCACGCCGTACCCGGAAGCCGGAGCGTCGAGTCGCTCGCCCTGCTCGGCAGCCTCGTCGCATCCAGCGACCAGACCGATGAGACCACCGAGCAGCGGGATCAGACACCTAGGCCCAGCGACTGAAGGCGCCGACGATCTGTGGGTACGCCGCCAGCGCCGTACCCACGTGGTCGACCGCGCCCATCGAGTGGACGGTGACGTTCGCGCCGCGAGTCCGCAGCGAGGTGGCACAGGCATCCGCGTTGGCGGCCACCACGTCGGTGTCCTTCGTGCCGTTGTACAGATGCACGGGTACGCGCGGGGTCCAGTCGTGGCAGATCTGGTCGGCTGCCTGCAGCGCGCGCAGGTAGCGACCGGTCGGGTGCTTCAGCCGCTCGATGAACGCCGGCGTGAACAGCTTCTCCGGGGAATCGGGGAGTCCGGCAACGATCTCCTCGTCCGGATGCGTCCCGTCGAACAGGCCCTCGACCGTGCTCGCGTACGGCTCCTGGAACGCCTCCCGCGGGTCGTCGTACAGACCGACGGTCCGGTTCCACGCAGTGGTGAAGTAGGCCAGGTAGAACGCGGCGGTCGCGGGCGCCAGACCACCATTGAAGGCGGCCGGCAGCTCGGTCCCTTGCAGGTCGTACGGCCCGGCCACGGCCTGCAGAGCGCCGAGGCGGAACGTCGAGACCTCACCCCGGCTGAGCGCCCGTCCCAGGGCGACAGAGGCCCGGCCGCCCTGGGAGAAGCCGGTGACGAGCACGTCGCGCTTGAGGAGGACTCCATGCCTGAGCGCGAACGTGCGAGCCGCGAGCAGCAGATCAGCGGACGCGCTCGTCTCGGTCTTGGTGTCGATGTACGGATGCTCGCCCGGTCCGAGCCCGAGACCGAGGTAGTCGGGCGCGACCCCGACCAGGCCCTGGCCGGCGAAGAGCGCGGTGACGAGCCGGTCGGTCGACTCTTCGGACACGGAGGCGGCGTAGGCCTTCGTCGCGGTCGTGCCGTGCAGGTACTCCGCGACGGTCAGCGCGCCGTGGCGGCCGTCGGGCAGGACGACGAGACCGCTCGCGGTGGTGGGCCGGCCGTTGGGGTCAACGGTCCGATAGATCAACCGGTACGCCGTGACGTCGTGCTTGGCCGCCGGCGTACCGACGAAGCCCGTCCCGGCCGCGGCTCCGTCCAGCTGGGCTGCGGTCAGTCGGGCGATCGGGACGGCTGAGACGAGCGCACCACGCGGGGCATGGACGCTGGTGACGGCGGCTTCCGAGAGCGTCGGCTGGGTGACAGCGGCGTACGCCGAGATCGGGGCCGCGAGCAGCGCGGCCGTGGCGAGAGTGGCGGCAACGGTCTTGGTGATCCGTGGAGTCATGCCTCCAGCCAACCGCTGGGCCGAGCGTGCGACGAGGGTGCTCGGCCCCCGGCTGGAGGTGGACTTTCGCCTACCCGAGCAGGCTGGTGTACAGCTGCACAGTCCGGTCCGCCACAGCGTCCCAGCCGAACTCGGAGACGGCCCGCTCGCGGCCGGCCTTGCCCATCGTGGCCGCCTTGGCCGGATTGTCGACCAGGTCGTTGATCCCCGCGGCCAGGTCGCGCTCGAACGCGTCGATGTCGTTCTCGTCGTACCGGACCAGGGTGCCAGTGACGCCGTCGTCGACCACCTCGGGGATGCCGCCGACCGCGCTGGCCACGACGGCGGTCTCACACGCCATCGCCTCCAGGTTGACGATGCCGAGCGGCTCGTAGACCGACGGGCAGCAGAACGCGAGCGCGTGCGTCAGCACCTGCCGGACCTCGTCGCGCGGGAGCATCTCGGAGACCACGAACACGCCGTCCCGGGCCGCCTTGAGGTCGTCGATCAGGGCATCGGTCTCGACCTTCAGCTCGACCGTGTCGGCAGCGCCGGCGAGCAGCACCAGCTGCACCGACGGGTCCAGCCGCAGCCCGGCCCGGAGCAGGTGCGGGACGCCCTTCTGCCGGGTGATCCGGCCGACGAACGTCACGTACGGCCGGCTCAGGTCGACCCCGAGCCGCTCGAGCACGTTGGTCGCCGGATCCGGCCGGTAGAAGTCGGCGTCGATCCCGTTCGAGATCACGTGCACCTTGTCCGGGTCGATCGCCGGGTAGCAGTCCAGTACGTCGTCCCGCATGCCGTTGCTCACCGCGACCACGGCGTCGGCCGCCTCGTACGCCGTCCGCTCGGCCCAGCTGGACAGGCGGTAGCCGCCACCGAGCTGCTCGGCCTTCCACGGGCGGCGCGGCTCCAGCGAGTGAGCGGTCACGACATGCGGTACGCCGTACAGGAGCTTGGCCCAGTGGCCGGCCATGTTCGCGTACCAGGTGTGGGAGTGGACGAGCTGGGAGTCGCCGACCGCGGCCGTCATGGTCAGGTCGGTGGACAGGATGCGCAGCGCCGCGTTCGCCTGCGGGATGCGTGCGTCGTCCTCGGAGTGCGCGGTCGCGCCGAGGCGTGGCTCGCCCATGCAGTGCACGTCCACGTCGAGGAGCCGGCGCAGCTCGCGAACCAGGAAGTCCACGTGCACCCCCGCCCCGCCGTACACATCCGGAGGATACTCACGCGTCAGGATGGCGACCTTCATGCGTCCGAGGCTAGGTCATCACGCGACGTGTGTCGGTACCCAGAACCGCAGCTTTCCGTGTCGTTCGTCTTCCAATTCGCCCCCGGCCGCCTGGATCACCTTGCGTGAGCCGACGTTGTCCAGGTCGCAGGTGACCAGCACCGGGTCGATGCCGAGCCCGGCGGCGATCGGCAGGGACTGGGTCAGCATCCGGGTCGCGTGACCGTGGCGCCGCGCCGACGGCCGTACGCCGTAGGTGATGTGGCCGCCGAGCTCGATCAGGACCGGGGTCAGGTCGTGGCGGATCGACAGCCGGCCGAGCCACTCCTGGCCGTCGACGAACCAGAGCACGCTCTGGTGGACCAGGTCCGGCCGCAGTTCGGTGGCGGGATCCGCCTCGATCCGGATCAGCTCGACCATCCGGGCGAACTCGTCCGGATCCGCGGCCTGCTCGCGGCTCCACTCCTCCTCGTCGCCGCTGATCGCCCGTGCACCCATCCACCGCTCGTCGTCCGGCCCGAACTCGTCCCAGGCAGCGAGGAACGAGCGGTGAACGGCGACCGTAGGTTCGATGAGCGTTGGCATCCCCCCAGTGTCGCGACACTCGCAAGCGCTTATGCACGCCGCCTCCCAGAGCTAAGGTGCGGACATGGCAAAGGCGCCCAGAGTTCTCGGAATCGTGCTGGCCGGTGGCGAGGGCAAGCGGTTGATGCCGCTGACGGCGGACCGGGCCAAACCGGCCGTGCCGTTCGGGGGCAGTTATCGCCTGATCGACTTCGTGCTGTCCAACCTGGTCAACGCCGGGATCCGGAACCTGTTCGTGCTGACGCAGTACAAGTCGCACTCGCTGGACCGGCACGTGACGGTCACCTGGCGGATGTCCACCCTGTTGGGGAACTTCGTCAGCTGCGTACCTGCCCAGCAGCGGCTCGGCCCGCAGTGGTACCAGGGCAGCGCGGACGCGATCTACCAGTCGATGAACCTGATCGACGACTTCAAGCCCGAGGTCATCGTGGTGTTCGGCGCCGATCACGTGTACCGGATGGATGCGGCCCAGATGGTCGCCGCGCATCTGGAGCGTGGGAACGGCGTCACCGTGGCCGGGATCCGGGTGCCGCGGGCCGGGGCGAGCGAGTTCGGCGTGATCAAGACCGGTGCGGACGGACAGAGCATCGAGGAGTTCCTGGAGAAGCCGGCCGACCCGCCCGGACTGCCCGACTCGCCGGACGAGACGTTCGCCTCGATGGGCAACTACGTGTTCAGCGCCGACGTCCTGGTCGAGGCGCTCCGCAAGGACGCCGCGAACCCGGCCTCCCGGCACGACATGGGCGGCGACATCGTCCCGATGATGGTTGCCGAGGGCAAGGCCGGAGTCTACGACTTCCGCGACAACGACGTACCCGGCGCGCTCGACCGGGACCGCTCGTACTGGCGTGACGTCGGATCGCTGGACTCCTACCACGAGGCCCACATGGACCTGGTCTCGATCCAGCCGGTGTTCAACCTCTACAACTCCGACTGGCCGATCTTCACCTCGCACCCGCAACTGCCGGGCGCGAAGTTCACCGACGACGCGACCGTCGGCGAGTCGATCGTCTGCCAGGGCTCGATCGTGACCGGCGCGACCGTGGAGACCTCGGTGCTCGGCGCCAACGTGATCGTCAGTGCCGGCGCCTACATCGAGCGCGCGGTGATCATGGACAACTGCAAGATCGGCGCCGGGGCCCGGCTGGTCAACGTGATCCTGGACAAGAACGTGGTCGTCCCGGACGGCGTCGAGATCGGTGTCGACCCGGATCATGACCGCGAACGCGGCTTCACCGTCTCCACGGGCGGCATCACCGTGCTCGGCAAGGGCCAGCTGATCGACCCGCCGGCCGACAAGCCCGCCAAGGCGGACGACGTGGTGGACGACTTGGCGGAGCCCGCGACGGATCAGGTCGCCGAGGCGTGAGCGCGGAGGCTGAGGCGCTGGAACTCGATGCCGCGGACCCCGGGCACCGCGATCTGTTCGACGTACCGCCGGCCCAGGGTGGCGAGTACCCGGACGTGGCGTACTTCGCCGGGAACTCGCTCGGGCTCCGGCCGCGCGCGACCCGGGCCGAGCTGCTCGAGGATCTCGACGCGTGGGCGTCGCTGGGCGTTGAGGGACACCTCGACGCCGGCCGGCCGTGGCTGCCGTACCACGAGCTCCTGACCGGACCGGCGTCACGGCTGGTGGGTGCGCTGCCGAACGAGACCGTGGTGATGAACTCACTCACGGTCAACCTGCACCTGCTGATGGTTTCGTTCTACCGCCCGACCCGCTCGCGGCACCGGATCGTGATCGAGGACTCCGCCTTCCCCTCCGACAGCTACGCCGTACGCTCCCAGGCCCGCTTCCACGGGTACGACGCCGACGACGCGATCATCCGCCTGCGGCCACGCCCGGGCGAGGAGTGCCTGCGTACGGCGGACGTCGTCGAGCAGCTGGGCGGCGACGTGGCCCTGGTGCTGCTGGGTGGGGTGAACTACCTGACCGGCGAGCTGATGGACATCCCGACGATCACCAAGGCCGGACACGCGGCCGGTGCGATCGTCGGCTGGGACCTTGCGCACGCGGCGGGGAACGTCCCGCTGGCGCTGCACGAGTGGGGCGTGGACTTCGCCGCCTGGTGTTCGTACAAGTACCTCAACTCCGGGCCGGGTGCGCTCGCCGGTGCCTTCGTGCACGAGCGCCACCTGGGCGGCGACCGGCCGCGGTTCGAGGGCTGGTGGAGCACCGAGGCGTCGACCCGCTTCGAGATGACGCCGGAGTCGCGACCACCCGCGTCCGCGGATGCGTGGCAGGTGTCGAATCCGCCGATCTTCTCGATGAGCCCGGTGCGTACGTCGCTGGAGATCTTCGACAAGATCGGTATCGGTGTGTTGCGCGAACGCAGTCTGCGGTTGACGTCGTACCTGGAGAGGCAATTGAGCGAGGTCATGATCGAGCGGCCGTTGCAGGTCATCACGCCGACGGATCCACAGCGGCGTGGGGCGCAGTTATCGGTGCGGATCGGTGGTGCGCACGGCGCGGGTGCGCTGGCGAAGCGGTTGCGGTTCGAGTACGGCGTGATCGCGGACTCACGGGAGCCCGACGTACTGCGCCTGGCGCCGGTGCCGCTGTACTCGACGTACCACGACTGCTGGCGGGCGGCGACGGCTCTGGCTGAGGCGGTGCCGGCATGAAGGTCGCGATCGTCGGAGCCGGGCTGACCGGGAGTCTCCTGGCCTGTTTCCTGGCCCGGCGCGGGTTGTCGGTGACGCTGTACGAGCGGCGGCCGGACCCGCGCGTCGGACAGGCCGAGCGCGGCCGGTCCATCAACCTCGCGATCTCCGAGCGCGGGCTGGATGCGCTGCGGCGGATCGGGCTGGTCGACCAGGTGATGGCCGACGCGTTGCCGATGAAGGGCCGGATGATCCACCCGGTCTCCGGACCGCTGGACTTCCAGGCGTACTCGGCCGGCGGTGACCGCGCGATCAACTCGATCAGCCGTGGTGCACTGAACAATGCGCTGCTGACGGCAGCCGCGGAGGCTCCGGGCGTGTCGGTCGAGTTCGAGCATCGGCTGGTCGAGCTCGAGTCGCAGGCCGGGCGGATGGTGTTCGCGACGCCGTCGGGGAAGGTTTCGGCCGAGGCCGACGTGGTGCTCGGCGCGGACGGCGCCGGGTCCGCGGTGCGCGAGCAGTTGCTTGCCGAGGGCATCGTTGCCGAGGACGTCGACTTCCTCGACTACGGGTACAAGGAGCTGTCCATCCCGGCGGCCGACGGTGAGTTCGCGCTTGACCCTGGTGCGCTGCACATCTGGCCGCGAGGTACGTCGATGATGATCGCGCTGCCGAATCCGGATCGGTCCTTCACCTGCACGCTGTTCTGGCCGGCCGGATCGTTCGACGCGCTGACCTCCGAGGTGGACATCGAGGACCACTTCAGGACGTCGTACCCGGATCTGTTGCCGTTGGCACCGGATCTGGTGGGCGACTACCTGCACAACCCGGTCGGTGTGCTCGGGACCGTGCACACGCTGCCCTGGCAGGCGCACGGGCGGACCGCGCTGATCGGCGACGCGGCGCACGCGATCGTGCCGTTCTACGGCCAGGGCGCGAACTGTGCCTTCGAGGACGTGGTCGAGCTGGACCGCTGCCTCGACGACACCGCCGGGTCGTGGGCTCGGGCGTTGCCGCTGTTCGAGGCGCGGCGCCGGGAGAACTCCGAGGCGATCGCGGAGATGGCGCTCGGCAACTTCGTCGAGATGCGGGACAAGGTCGCGTCGCCCGTCTTCCGCCTCACCAAGCGCATCGAGCACGCCCTGGAACGCCTGCTCCCCGGCACGTATGTCTCCCGCTACGAGCTCGTCTCGTTCTCCACCACGCCGTACGCCGAAGTCCGTCAACGCGTCCATCGGCAGCACCAGGTGCTCGGGCTGGGTGCCGTGGCTGCTGCCGGCGTACTGCTCGGGATCGCACGGAGGAGACGGCGATGAGTCTGTGGACGCCGGAGCTGCTGACCGGGCAGCCCAAGTCGGTGGGGTTGCTGCGGAACTTCGTCGACGGCGAGTTCGTGGAGAACGGCTCGACGTTCGCGAAGGTGAGCCCGGTGACGGGTGAGCAGATCTTCGACGTCTGCGAGGCGGACGAGTCGGCTGTGGACACGGCGGTGCAGGCGGCCCGTGCGGCGCTGAAGGGACCATGGGGACGTCTCAGCGAGCAGGAACGGGCGGTGGTACTGCGCCGTGTCGCCGACGGACTCGAGCGCCGGTTCGAGGACCTCGTCGCGGCCGAGGTGGGTGATACCGGGAAGTCGATCAGCCAGGCCCGCACGCTCGACATTCCGCGCGGTGCGGCGAACTTCCGTGCGTTCGCCGACTTCGCGACCACGGCTGCCACCGAGTCGTACACGACCGTGCTGCCGGACGGCCGGCGGGCGCTGAACTACGCCGTCCGCAAACCCGTCGGCGTGGTGGCGATCGTCGTACCGTGGAACCTGCCTCTGCTCCTGCTCACCTGGAAGGTCGCGCCGGCGCTTGCCTGCGGCAACGCTGTGGTGGTGAAGCCGTCCGAGGAGACACCGGCCTCGGCGACCGTGCTGGCCGAGGTGATGGCGGAGGCCGGCGTACCGCCTGGGGTGTTCAATCTCGTCCACGGCTTCGGCCCGTTGTCGGCGGGGGAGTACCTGACCCGGCATCCCGGTGTGGACGCGATCACCTTCACCGGCGAGTCGGCGACCGGTACGGCGATCGCCAAGGTCGCCGCGGACCGGGTGAAGTCGGTGTCCTTCGAGCTCGGTGGCAAGAACGCCGGCCTGGTCTTCGCGGACGCTGACCTGGACGCCGCGGTCGAGGGATCGGTGCGGTCCGTGTTCACCAACGGCGGCCAGGTCTGCCTGTGCACCGAACGGCTGTACGTCGAGCGCCCGATCTTCACCGAGTTCTGCTCTCGGCTGGCGCAACGAGCATCCGAGCTGACCTACGGCTGGCCGGCCGACGAGGCCACCATGAACATGCCGCTGATCTCGAAACAGCACCGCGACAAGGTCCTCTCGTACTACGACCTGGCCCGATCCGAAGGTGCTGAGGTGCTGACCGGTGGCGGCGTACCGTCGTTCGGCGACGCCCGCGACGGTGGTTGCTACGTGCAACCGACCGTGGTGACCGGCCTGCCGCAGGACGCCCGCGCCACCACCGAGGAGATCTTCGGCCCGATCTGCCACATCGCCCCGTTCGACACCGAGGACGAGGCCTACGCGCTGGCCAACGACAGCGACTACGGCCTGGCGGCCACCGTCTGGACCCGCGACGTCGGCCGCGCGCACCGTGCCGGCCCGGCGCTCGACGTCGGCATCGTCTGGATCAACACGTGGTTCCTCCGCGACCTCCGTACGCCGTTCGGCGGCATGAAGCTGTCCGGCGTCGGCCGCGAAGGCGGCACGCACTCATTGGCCTTCTACTCCGAGCCCACCAACGTCTGCATCGAGCTGACCTGACCTCACTACGTCGAGGACCGGCGCGACCTTGTCCGCGCCGATGAACTCCCCCAACTCGGTCAGCTCCTCCCCGATCTGGCGCAGCAGATCCGCCGGCAGGTCCTCCGCCAACGCGCCTTCGACGTAGTTGATCGCGTCGCGCTGCGCTCCGAGCGCGGTCAGGAAAGTGGGTTGGCGGACCAGCCGGCGCAGATCCGGGCGCGGCAGGTCCGCCTCATCGTCCAGTGACGACAGCGCCGACTCGAGCAACGCCGCCGCGTCGTCGTCGCGGCCCTGGCCGAGACGGATCAGCGCCTGCCGGTACAGCCCCCAGCCGTTCTTCGGATTGAGCTCGGCGCCACGCTCGAAGTCCGCCAGTGCGGCGGCCGTCTTGCCCATCGCCTGGTAGGTCTCGCCCCGCCCGATCCAGGCGGTCGCTGTCCGCGGGAGCCGGTCGATCGCCTGGGTGAAGTCGTGCAAGGCCGCCGAGTGGTCGCCGACCACGCGGAGGAAGTACTGGCCGCGGTAGATCAAGGCCCAGCCTTGGTTGCGGGGGATCGTCACCCCGCGGTCGTGGTCGGCGCGGGCCGCGTCGAGGTTTCCGAGCCGCTCGTGCACTCTGGCGCGCCGCGAGAGCGCCCCGGCACTCCGCCGGGCGACGTCGACGGCACGATCCAGGTCCGCCAGCGCCTGCGTGTACCGGCCTTCCAGTTCTGCGATCTGCGCCCGTGAAACCAGCGCCGAACCGAGAGCGGGATCGAGCTCGATGGCTCGATCGAGGTCGTCCAAGGCCCCGTCGAGATCACCGTGATCCAGCCGGATGGACCCACGCTGGTCGAACGCCAGTGCCGACAACGGGTCGAGTTCGAGGGAGCGCTCGGCGTCCGCGACCGCGCCGTCGTACTGGCCCGCGGCGGCTCTCATCCCGGCCCGGATCCCGAACGTCGGACCACGGGTCGGATCGAGCTCGAGCACCCGGTCGAGGTCGGCGAGTCCCCGGGAGCGACGGCCCGACCGGTCGTACACCAGCGCCCGCGTCGTGAGCGCCGACAGATCGTCGGGGCTCAACTCGAGGGCGCGGTCGAGATCCCGCAGCGCACCGTCGTACCGGCGCGCGCTCAGATGCAGGTCGGCTCGCGCGCGCAGCAGGACCGGGTTGTCCGGATCGGTCCGGATCCTCGCGGTGAAGTCGGCCACCCCGCGCGACAACTCGCCGGAGCGCTCGTAGACCCGGGCCCTGATCGTGAACGACCACCGATCGCCCGGATCCGCCGCGATCGCTCGGTCGAGATCTGCCAGTGCGTCGGCGTACTGCCCCAGGGACAGGAGGATATCGGCCCGGTCGTCGAGTGCCGCGGTGTACTGCGGGTCGAGTTCGACGGCCTTGTCGAGGTCGGCCAGCGCCTCGCGCTCCATCCGCTGATCGCGCCAGAGCCGGGCCCGGGACAGCAGGACCCAGGTGTCTGTCGGTGCCAGGGCGTGCGCATGATCCAGATCCGTCTTCGCCTCGGCGAAGCGTCGCAGGTCCCGGTAGATCGAGCTCCTGACCGTGAGGTAGTAGGCATCGCGCGGGCGTAGTTCGATCACGCGACCGATGTCCTCGAGGGCGGCGTCGTACTTGCGAAGACGCCGGCTGATCGAGCTCCGGGAGGAGTAGGCACCCGCGTAGTCGGGGGCGATCCGGATGGCCTCGGCGAGGTCCTCGAAGGCCTTGTCGTAGTCGCCGAGATCGGCGTGGATCCGTCCGCGCGGGCCGACGATCCAGCTGCGGTCGGGCAGCAGGGCGTCCGCACGGTCGAGGTCTCGCAGCGCAGCCTCGTAGTCCTTCAGGCGCTCGTGCAGCCGGCTGCGTTCGGTGAGTGCGCCCGCTCGGTGGTAGGTGCTCAGCAGCGGATCCAGGGCGAGGCCGTCGAGGAGGAGCAGCTCGTCGCTCGTCGATCCCTGGAGCAGGGTGGTCAGCTGCTCGCCGCGGGACCGGATCTCGTCGGTGTCGGAGTCATCGCCGGCCTGGGCGATCATCTGGGCCCACTTGGCCGTGCTGTCGCTGGTCCGGCCGTAGGCGTCGATCAGCCCTTCCAGTGCGTTCGGCAGCTCGGGCACGCCGCCCGCGCACAGCTCGTGGTACGTGGACTCGAGCTTCAGCTCGCGCCAGCGGGCGTCCCGCCAGCGCTTGGTGGGACCGAGATCGAGCTCTGCCAGCCGCTCGCGGTAGTGGTCGGCCAGAGCCCGCTGGCGTTCGGTCCAGTCGGGGAGGGAGGCGCGCCGCAGCGAGCGGAGCATCGGCGTACGGACGACGTCGTGGTAGCGGTAGCCGTCGGCATGGGCGGAGACGAAGGGGAGGCGACGGAGCGAATCGAGGTCGACGGTCGTCCCGGCGGCCACCTCGAGGATGTCGCGGTCGAGCCGGCGGGGGATCGCGCCGGCCAGGATGGCCGCCTGCCGGTCCTTGTCCCGCACCTCCCGGAGAAAGCGATCGACGGCGGTCTCGGCGTGATCCGTCGATCCGGCGGTGCCGCGAGCCGCCGATTCCGCCAGCAGGGCGACGAGAATCGGCAGACAGCCGGAGAGCCGGAGGATCACGTCCACGGTGCCGGGATCGACGATCTGCTGGGTGGCGAGGAGCTCGCGCGCTTCCGCCTCCGTGAACACCTGCAGCTCGATGTCGACGCGGAGGTTCCGCAGGCCGGCCCACTGGTTCGGGTCGAGTGGATGCTGACCGGACACCGTCACCACGATGTCGGCCGGCAACTTGCCGCAGGTGCCGCGCAGAAGGGCCAGCAACCAGCCGTTGAGGGCGGGGCCGGTCCGCTCGAAGGTGTCGATGAACAGCGCGATCTGCCGGCGCTGGCCGATCTTGCGGAGATCGGTGACGAACGCCGTACTGAGCGCCTCGACCGGTGACAGCAGCAGCTCGAGATCGTCGTGCCGAGTGATCTTGCCGGCCAGGTAGGCACGGTACTGGTCGACCCGCGACGCGACCTCGTTCTCGTCGATCGCACCGGCCAGCACGCCGGCGATGGGGATCTCGCCGGCCGCACGGATCCCGAGCCGGACCGCCGCCCGGGTCAGCACCGACGAGATCCCGGACGGGGCGCCAGGATCGGAGTCGACGCTGAGACGCAGTTTGCGGTACTGCCTCAGCCTGCTGTCGAAACCGCGGCAGGCGGACCCGGAGGCGGCCAGACCGCGGGCGAGCTGTTCGATCCCAGACAGTACGTCGAACGCCTCGTCGACGTACGCGGTGGCACATTTCCTCTTGGTCGCGGCGGCCTGCCAGCGCTGGACCAGCGACGTCTTGCCGACGCCGGCGTCGCCGTACAGGCTGACGACGAAGCGGCGGCGGGGATCGTTGGGCCGCAGCGCCAGGTTCTGCTCGAACAGCTGCAGCGGCTCGGTGCGCCCGACGAACGTGCCGGCGTCCCGGGACTCCAGGATGTCTTGCAGCGAGAAGTCCTCGTCGGTCACCCGTTCGATCGTAGTGGAGGGCGGGGTGAGTGGCCACGCGACGCCGGTGCGGCAGGTACTTGGCGGATGGTGGGTGGTGGGCAAGGATGCTGACATGGCCGACGCGACGGTGGTGGCGGGGAAGGCGGTGCCGCGGGGGCGGTTTCCGCACGTGAAGGTGAGCGGTGGGTTCGCCTTCGTGTCGGGGACTTCCAGCCGATTGCCGGACAACACCATCGCGGGTGCCTCGGTCGACGAACTCGGCACGGTGTCGCTGGACATCAAGGTGCAGACCCGGGCGGTGCTGGACAACATCCGGGACATCCTGGCGGCGGTCGGCGCCGGACTCGATGACCTGGTGAGCGTGACGACGTACCTGGTGTCGATGAACGACTTCGGGGGTTACAACGAGGTGTACGGCGAATTCTTCGACGAGTCCGGGCCGGCCCGGACGACCGTCGCAGTCCATCAGCTGCCGCATCCCCAGCTGCTGATCGAGATCCAGGCCGTAGCGGCGATCCCGCAAGGTGCAAAGGAGTAGGGCATGGCGAATCTGGAGTCGACGAACTTCCCGCAGTGGATCGAGGAGAACAAGCATCTGCTGAAGCCGCCGGTCGGCAACAAGCAGATGTTCCCGACCGGGGACGACTTCATCACGATGGTGGTCGGCGGTCCGAACCAGCGCACCGACTTCCACGTGGACCCGTACGAGGAGTTCTTCTACCAGATCAAGGGCGAGCTCCGGGTCGACGTCGTCACCGACGACGGCCCCGCCACCGTTGAGGTGAACGCGGGAGAGATGTGGGTGCTGCCGCGGAACATGCCGCATTCGCCGCAGCGCGGGCCGGACTCGATCGGACTGGTGATCGAGCGGGTCCGCGAGCCGGGCACGCTGGAGAAGTTCCGCTGGTACTGCGCCAACTGCAACGGGATCGTGCACGAGGTCGAGCTCCAGGTGACCGACATCGTGGCCGACCTGCCACCGGTGTTCAAGGCCTTCTACGACAGCGAGGACGCGCGCACCTGCCCGGACTGCGGCACGCTGCACCCGGGTAAGGCCTGATGGCTGTTGATGTCCACACGCACCTGGTGCCGAAGGGCTGGCCGGATCTCTCGGTAGCGTGCGGCGGCGACGGCTGGCCGTGGCTGCGGATCGACTCCGAGCGGGCCGCGATGATCATGGTCGGCTCGACGGAGTTCCGCCCGATCGGTCCCCAGGCGTGGGATCCCGCCGTACGCCGTACCGACATGGATGCCGACGGCATCGATCTGCAGGTGGTCTCGCCGACGCCGGTGTTCTTCGGCTATGACCGGCCTGCCGGCCAGGCCGTCAAGCTGGCCCGGATCTTCAACGACCTGACCCTGGAGACGCTCGCCGGGGACAGCCGCTTCGTCGCGTTCTGCCAGGTGCCGTTGCAGGATCCGGACGCCGCCTGCGCCGAGGTCGACCGGTGCCGGGCCGCCGGTCACGCCGGTGTCGAGATCGGCAACCATGTCGGCGACAAGGACCTCGACGACGCCGGGATCGTTGCCTTTCTCAAGCACTGCGCGGAGACCGGGATGCCGGTCCTGGTGCATCCGTGGGACATGCCGGCCGGTCCGCGGCTGGATCGCTGGATGGCCCGCTGGCTGACCGGGATGCCGGCCGAGACGCATCTGTCCGTCCTGGCGATGATCCTCGGCGGGGCCTTCGACGCGTTGCCGCCGTCGCTGCGGATCTGTTTCGCCCACGGCGGCGGGAGTTTCGCGTTCTGGCTGGGGCGGCTGGAGAACGCCTGGCACCGGCGCGGCGACATCGTGCGTGGTTGCTCCGAGCACCCACCCTCTCACTACCTGGATCGGTTCGTGGTCGACACGGTCGTGTTCGAATCAGCGCCTTTGCGGCTACTTGTCGATACCTTGGGAGATGATCGGGTACTGGTCGGCAGTGACTATCCGTATCCACTGGGCGAGCGGCCGGTCGGGGAGGTGGTACGGAAAGCCGGTTTCCTGTCCGCGGACCAGCGGCACAAGCTGCTGTCCACGAACGCTCTGCACTTTCTCGGGAGGTCAGAGCAGCCTCGGGAGGTCTGATGAGTGAAGACCGATCGGTTCTGACCCGCGCGGCCCGTGAGCCCGACGAGGAGCTCCGGTACGGCGACCACGCGGACCAGGTGATCGACTACTGGCATGCCAAGGAGTACCGGCCGCTGATCGTGTTCGTGCACGGTGGCTTCTGGCGGCCGGAGTACGACCGGAAACACGCCCGCCCCCTCGGTGAGGCCATCTCCGACCTCGGCTGGCCGGTGGTGTCCCTGGAGTACCGTCGCGAGCCCGGCGACCCCGACGCGAGTACGTCGGACGTCCGTGCGGCGATCGAGTCGCTGCCGGACCTGGTCGACGTCCACGCCGGCTACGTGCTGGTCGGTCACTCGGCAGGGGGACAGCTGGCGTTGTGGGCAGCCTCGACGCTGAACCCGGTCCGGCTCCGCGGTCTGGTCGCGCTGGCCCCGGTCGCGGACCTCGTGATGGCCGACCGGCTCGGCCTGGACAAGGGCGCCGTACAGGACTTCATCGGCGACGGCGTACGCAACGACCTCGACCCGGTGCACCTGCCCGCCGCGATCGCCCCGATCAGCATCATCCACGGCACGGTCGACAGCCACGTCCCGCTCTCCGTCACCGAGTCCTACTTCACCGCGCACCCCACCGCCCGCCTCAACCGCGTCGAAGGCGCCGGCCACTACGACCTGATAGACCCCCAAAGCCCCCACTGGCACGAAGTAACCGCAGAACTAACCCGCCTGACGGCTTGAAGGCCCCAGCCGGCCTTTCTGACCGAGGCGGTGTACAGCTCGACAGGTAGTGCACCTGCGAGACACCGTACACAGGCCGCCATGTGCGCTCAGCCGCACTACCTGTCGGCGAGATACCTCCTGTCCAGCCGCACGTGGACAGCAGTTGGTTGCCGAGGGCACCGGTAGCGCGGTCTTTGCCGGCTGGCGGGTTACAGTGCGCTATCGGCTGGATAACCTGCCAGCGGGTGCGCATCACTGCCGGTTTGCTGGCATGTCGGCGGAGGGGTACGCCGTCTGCGACCACATCAGCCTGTCGAGACGCAGCAGCCCAACGTTCGGCGGGTCAGCTCTGTGTGGCGCTCAGTTGAGGCGTTTGGCGGCGGTGAGGAGGCCTTCGGAGGTGGGGAGGAGGGCTGAGACCAGGTTGTCGTCGTCGCGGACTGCTCGGAGCAGGTCGCGGAGGGCGTTGGTGTCGGGGTCGCGGTGAGCGGGGTCGGCGACTCGGCCGCCGGTGAGGATGCCGGCGAAGACGACCAGGCCGCCGGGACGGAGCAGGCGCAGTGCCTCGTGCAGGTACGCCGTGTTCTCGCGCCGGTCCGCATCGCAGAAGACCAGGTCGTAGTGCCCGTCGGTGAGCCGGGTGACCACGTCGAGCCCGGAGCCCGCGATCAGGCGGAACCGGTTCGACGGGACGCCGGCGTCCAGGAACGTCTTGCGGGCGAGCCGCTGGTTCTCGGCGTCGATGTCGACCGTGGTGAGCGTGCCGTCCGCGCGCATCCCGCGCAGCAGGGCCAGCCCGGAGACGCCGGTGCCGGTGCCGATCTCGACCACGGCTTTGGCGCTCACGCCGGCCGCGAGCATGCTCAGTGCGGCCGATGCGCCGGGACCGATCGCGGCGATGCCGCTGTCCTCGGCACTCGCCCGCGCACCGGTGACGACTTCGTCCTCACCGGTGTAGTCCTCGGCGTATGCCCAGGACGTCGGGTCGATGCCGGTGGCGATGATGCCCTCCCAAGGTTCTGCCGCTGCGCTACTCATGCTGAGTCAGAAGCCTAGCGGCACGAGGGCCGCATTCCGTGTCTCCCGCGCTGGGACTGCGTACTCTTGCTCATAACTCTGCCACTTGAGTCAGATATGATCGACCTCGGCAGACCTGAGCCACCCACGGGAGGGAGGTACGGCGTGTTGAGGGTCCTAGGAGCGGATGACGTCGATGCCGGCTTCCTTGAACACGGCCAGCTGGCTCTCGTCGGCCTGCGCATCGGTGACGAGGGTGTCGATCTCGCTCAGCTCGCAGATCCGCGCGAACGCGCGCTGGCCGAGCTTGGAGGAGTCGGCGACCACGACGACCTTGGCGGCCCGGCTGACGATCAGCTGGTTGATGTTCGCCTCGCCCTCGTGGTGGGCGGTGGCGCCGGTCTCGTCGATCCCGTCGACGCCGATGAAGGCGATGTCCAGGGACAGGTCGGCCAGGATCCGGTGCGACAGCGGCCCGATCATCTCGTACGACTGCGGCCGGGCCACGCCGCCGGTGAGCACCATCTTGACGTGCGGCCGGACGATCAGCTCGTTGGCGATGTTCAGCGCGTTGGTGACGAGGGTGAACGCGGGCTCGCCATGCTCGGCGGACAGCTCCGGCCGGGTCGCCAGCGTGCGGGCCACCTCGGAGATCGTGGTGCCGCCGTTCATCCCGATCACCATGCCGCGGCGGACCAAAGTGGCCGCGGCTTGCGCGATCCGCTGCTTCTCGGACGCGAAACGCGCAGTCTTGTAGCGCAGCGGCAGGTCGTACGACACCGCGTTGGCCACCGCGCCACCGCGGGTCCGGGTGAGGAGCTGCTGCTTGCCGAGGTGGTCCAAATCGCGCCTGATCGTGGCTGCCGAGACGTGCAACTGCTCGGCGAGCTCGTCGACGTCGATGGCGCCCTTCTCGGCGAGCGACTCGAGCAAGGTGTTGAGGCGTTCATAACGCTTCACCCGGGGCTCCTCCTTCACACAATCGGTCAGCCGGGTGGCGGCTGGTTGGCACCATTCGATCACGTTCGAGCAGTTTCGACCATGACATCTAGGGAGACATGATGACTTCGACGCCATGTGTGAGCACTGAGCTCGCCACTCAACCTGACCTCTGGCGGCAGGTTTCGACCGGTTTCGCGCAGTACGGCGGCGCGTTGCCGAAGGCCGGTCAGCGGGTCGCCGCGGTCGGTTGCGGCACGTCCTGGTTCATGGCGATGGCGTACGCCGCCCTGCGCGAGGACCTCGGCCAGGGGGAGACCGACGCGTTCGCCGGTTCGGAGTTCCCGGCCGGCCGGACGTACGACGCCGTGGTCGTGATCAGCCGGTCCGGTACGACGACCGAGGTGCTCGACCTGATCCGGGCGACCGACCTCCCCACGATCGCGATCACCGCCACTCCGGACTCGCCGATCGTCGAGCTGGCCGACCACACCATCATGCTGGACTTCGCCGACGAGCAGTCCGTCGTCCAGACCCGCTTCGCGACCACCACGCTGGCGCTGCTGCGGGCGTCACTGGGCCAGGACCTCGAGCAGGCGGCCGCGGACGCGGAGACGGCGCTGGCCGTGAACGTGGACGACTTGGCCAAGCTGGAGCAGCTCACGTACGTCGGCACCCGGTGGACTGTCGGCCTGGCGCACGAGGCGGCGCTGAAGCAGCGTGAGGCCGCGTCCGCGTGGACCGAGGCGTACCCGGCGATGGACTACCGGCACGGCCCGATCGCAATCGCGCAGCCGGGCCGTGGCGTCTGGATCTTCGGGGAGTCGCCGGCCGGTCTGCTCGATGACGTCACTGCCACCGGTGCGACCGTCGTACACCACGCGGACCTGGACCCGATGGCGTCGCTGGTCGTGGCGCAGCGCGTCGCAGTCGCCAAGGCACTGGCTCTGGGCCTTAACCCGGACCAGCCGCGCAGTCTGACCCGTTCCGTCATCCTCCACTGAGCACAGGCTCCCTGGTCTGGACGCCTGCCACGCGACCCAAGACCGCGGCGGCGACCAGTCCGATGGCCACGACGAGCAGGGCCTTGTGAGTGCCGATCGCCGGTACCAGGAGGCCGCCCGCAGCCTGCCCGAGCGCGGCAGTGCCCACGCGCAGGCTGGCTGCGGTCGTGCTGACCCTGCCCTGCAGTGACTGGGGGCTGTATTGCTGACGCGCCGCGAACATGGCCGGCATGGTCGGCCCTTGCAGCAGTCCGGCGACAGCCGCCAGCAGCAGGAGTACGCCGAAGGACCCGGCCAGCGGCCACGTCAGCATGGCCAGCCCGTACGCCGCAACGGACACCATCACGACGTACTCCGGACGCCAGCGCGTCTGGAGTCGGCCTAACGCCAGAGCAGTGGTGACGCTGCCGACCTCCAGTGCGGTCCACAGGTAGCCCGCAGCCGACGTCGGCATGCCGAGTGACTCCATGTGCAGGGGCAGTGTGATCAGCAGGATGCCCATCACACCCAGAAGCAACGTGGTCGTGACCGTGGATGCCCGCAGCCGCGGTGTGCGCGCCAGATGGGCGAGTCCGCCAATGACCGAGGCCATGAACGGCTCGCCACCGGTCACAGCCTGGGGGAGTGCGGGCAGTCGGGTGATGGCGACGATGCTCAGCGTCGCAGCCAGTGCGATGACCAGTACGGCGGTCTCCACCGAGAACACCGCCGAGATGGTCGCTGCGGTCGCCGGGCCGGTGATCGTGGCCGCTCCGAAGCTCGCGGCCTCCAACGAGTTGGCGCGAGCCAACCGCTCCTGCGGGACGAGGCTCGGCAGCATGCTCGTGAACCCGCCACTCACCATCGGCAGCGTGGCCCCGGCGACTGCCGCCAGCACCGGAGTGACCCAGTGCGAACTGTGGCCGACCACGCCGAGAAGGCTCAGCATCACCACACCGAGCACCGCCTGGTTGAGCGCCAGTGCGGAGCGACGGTACGGCGTCCGGTCGAGCCAGGCACCGAGCAGCGGGCCGGTGACAACGGCCGGCAAGGCGTAGGCGGCCCCGGTGAGACCTGCGAGCGCTGGACTGTCGGTGCGCTCCAGCACGAGCAGCACCAGCGTGAACGCGACCATCTCGTCAGCGAGCCTGGCGAGGGTCGCGGCGACGTAGTAGCTGGGCACGCCGACCTCCTGTAACGATATATCTGCCGTTACGGGTTACGCTAGCAAATACGTTACGAGAAGGAGAAGTGGTGGAGATTCAGACACCGGACCGGCTGATCCGGCTCGCGGTCGATCTGGTCAACACGCGCACCCGCGACCCGGAGCGGCTCAATGAGCCTGACGATGTCCGCGACTTCCTGCTGGACCACGGCGAGGCGGACCCGATCACGCTGGACGACGGTGATCTGGCGGCGGTCCGGGCTGTCCGCGAGCGGATCCGGCCGGTGTTCCACGCCGACCCGGCCGAGGCGGCCCGAGTCCTCAACGAGTTGCTCGCGGAGTACGCCGTACGCCCGTATCTCTCCGACCATGAAGGGTCGCCGTGGCACCTGCATGTGGCCAAGCCGGAGGCGACGTGGGCCGAGTGGCTCGCCGCCTCGACCGCGCTGGGGCTGGCCGGGTTCGCGGCCGGGCACGGGTTCGCCGCGATCGACGCGTGCGCGGCCCCGGACTGCGAGCGCGTCTTCGTGAACCCGGCCGAGCGCAGACCGCGCCGGTTCTGCTCGCCGACCTGCTCCAGCCGCACCCGCGTCGCGTCGTACCGGGCCCGCCAGGCCGCAGTCGGGGAGGCCTAGGATCGAGGCAGAGATCCGGACCGGAGGAGTGCGAATTGAGTCATACCGTGGTGGCGGAACTGGTGGCCAATGTGCTGAAAGTCACCGCCCGGGCCGGGGACACGGTGGGGCCGGAGGACACCCTCGTCATCCTGGAGTCGATGAAGATGGAGATTCCGGTGCTGGCCGAGGTGGCCGGGACCATCGTCGAGCTGAAGGTCGCCGAGGGCGAAGTCGTCCGCGACGGGGACCCGATCGCTGTGATCGAGGAGAACTGATTCAACCGAAATGGCCGCTGATACGTCTTGTTTGGTGAGGGCACCGGCCGGGAACTTCCGGCTGGGGCACCGCGTTGAGCCGTCGTACGAGCAACTCAGGGTCCAACCCGGGTGTTCCCCACGTGCGCAGAGGACGGTGAACGCGGCACCATGGCCTTCACGCTTATTGCCGAGAGGACCCTGGGAGGCGTTGCGGTGAAGCCGGCTGACACCTCTGTGGTGCCTGTCCCGGAGGCGGTTGCGGACGCGCTGCCGTCGTGGGACGAGATCGTCCGTGCGCATTCGGCCCGGGTCTACCGGCTGGCGTACCGGCTGACCGGCAACAAGCACGACGCCGAGGACCTGACCCAGGAGGTCTTCGTCCGGGTCTTCCGCTCGCTGTCGTCGTACACGCCGGGCACCTTCGAGGGCTGGCTGTACCGGATCACCACGAACCTGTTCCTGGACGGCGCCCGCCGCAAGCAGCGGATCCGCTTCGACGGCCTGCCGGAGGATGCGCACGACCGGCTCCCGGCCAAGGGCGAGGGCCCGGCCGAGAAGCTCGACTCGGACCTGTTCGACCACGACGTGCAGGACGCACTCGACGCGCTGCCGGAGGACTTCCGTGCGGCCGTGGTGCTGTGCGACATCGAGGGCATGACGTACGACGAGATCGCCGACGTGCTGGATGTGAAGCTCGGGACGGTCCGTAGCCGGATCCACCGGGGACGCTCGATGCTGCGCAAGCACCTGGAGCACCGCGCCCCGCGCTCTGGTCAGTCCCGGATCGGTGGTCCGCCCGCAGACGCCCCGTTCAGCACCGGAGGTGAGCACCGGTGACGCTGCAGCACCCGATGGACAAGCTGACTGCCGTCGTCGACGGTGAACTCGACCACGACTCCCGTGACAAGGTGCTGAGCCACCTGGTCAGCTGTGACACCTGCCGTGCGGAGGTGGACGCGCAGCGCCGGCTCAAGGCCCGGATGGCGGCTCAGGAGTTGCCGGAGCCGTCCACCGACCTGATGCAGCGCTTGATGGGCGTCTCGTCGTTCTCGATGGAGCCGCGCGAGGAGGTCCGCCCGGTCCTCACACCGGCCGTGTCGCTCTTCCCGCAGCGGTCCGCGTTCCCGGCGGGTCGCGGTGGATCCACCGGCCCCGCGCCCCGGACCACTCGCTCCCGGCGGCGTACCGGCGTACTGACTGCTGCGAGCTCTGCCGCCGCAGTGGCCTCACTACTCGGTACGGCGTTCGTCGTCGGAGACCCGGCCCGGTCGGAGCAGCCACCCGCGCTGCAGCCGCCGGTCGCGAGCTTCTCCGCCGACCACGCCAGCACGACTAGCGAAGCGCCGTTCGCGGACCCGGTCGCGCTGCTGAACTCCTACAACGGGGCTGGGTACGCGGGGCTGAGCCCGACGCTGCAGCCGGTGGCCCTGGCAGGACGTTGACCTGTGAGCCTCTCCCGGCTCGCCGTACTGGTCAGCACCGCACTGATCGGCTTCGGCCTGCCCATGCCCGCTGCTGCGGTGACTGTCGCGTCCCGTGAGGACTCACCGACGGCCGTCAGCTGGCTCGAGCGTGCCGCCGCGGCGCCGAACCGGGTCTCGTTCCACGGCACCCAGATCATCACCTCGTGGGGACCGCAGGGCGCCAGCTCCGCGATGCTCGACATCGTGCACGCGGCCTCACAGGGCTCCGAGATCACTGTGGTCGGCTCCGAGGCGTCTCCCGGCGCCAAGGCCTTCGTCCAGCGCACCACGAACGCCGGTGCGGTCGACGGTGGACCGCTGGCGTTGCTGGAGGCGACGTACGCGCTCGTCTACAAGTGCTGCACAGCCACGATCGGCCGGGCAGCTGTCCTGGTCGAGGCGCTGCGGGATGACGAAACTCTCGCTGCGCGGTTCTGGATCGACAAGGCGACCGGACTGCTGCTGCAGCGGCAGCTGTTCAGCGTGGACGGGAAGACGATGGTCCGGGCCACGGTGTTCACCGAGCTGGAGATCGAGGACTCGGAGTTCCTCGGGCACCTGCCGCCGATGGCGCCCGGCGGAGTCGAGTCGATGGGCCTGGGAACGGTCGACAACCTGCGCTCCGAAGGCTGGGTCTGCGCGCCCGAGCTCCCCGCGTCGCTCAAGCTGTACGACGTCCACCAGGACACCGGCAACGGGTCGCTGCAGTTCTCGTACTCCGACGGGCTGTTCAACATCTCGCTCTTCGAGCAACGCGGCGCGCTCGATCCGGCGGCTGTGGCCGGTTTCGGCGCCACTGACACCCCCGGCGTCTACCAGCGCTACGGGATGCCGTCGTACGTCGTCTGGTCCTCCGGCGGGATCGTCTACACGCTGATCGGCGACCTGCCGCCGGACATGCTCGGTCAGGTGGTCCGGGCCTTCCCGCACGACGTCCCGGTGAAGCTGACCGCGATCCAGCGGATGGGTGCCGGGCTGGCGAAAATCGCTACCTGGCTAACTCCGATGGGTGCCCTTTCGCCGAAGCTGGGATAATCGAATCTGGAGGGGTCTTCCGGCAACCCCGGGAGAGGGCCTCCGACCGACGACCACGACACGTGAGGCGGCCACCGTGACCAGCGACGACGCCGAACCGACAGTTCCGACCCCCCGCGATCCAGCGACGCCGGAACCCACCCGGATCATCCCGACGGCCGCGCCTGCTTCGGCAGAGCCGACCGCCGACGGTCCGCCGTTGTCGGCGCTGGTGCCGCCTGCGGCCGGGCCGGGCAGCATGCCGTTGCCGCCTCCCGGGAGCGATGCGTCGTACCGGCAGAACGGTGGTCGGTCGGTGACACAACGCAGCTTCGGGCAGCCCGCCGCTGACGAGCCCAACTTCAGGCCGGTGTACCAGGGGCAGGCCTGGCCGACCCAGCGGCCGGCGTACCAGCCGACGTACACGCCGCCCCCGCCGATCGACTGGCATCAGCAGCAGGCCCGCGCGTACACCCCGGCGCCGCCGCCCAAGACCAACCGGGTCGTCGCGATCGCCGCGGCCGTCGCCCTGGTCATCGGCGTGATCGCAGGCGCCGGCGCTGCCGTCACCGTCGTCGCCCTGGATGGGAACACCAGTCCGGTCGCCGAGCAGCCCACACCGCCGGTCGGCACCGGCGCGGACCCGAAGATCCGCAGCGGATCGGTTTCCGCCGTCGCCTCGACGCTGCTGCCGAGCGTCGTGCAGTTGCGGGTCGAGGGTGCGGACGACTCGAACGCGACCGGGTCGGGCTTCGTGATCGACAACGTCGGCCACATCCTGACCAACAACCATGTCGTCGCCGCGGCGGCCAACGGCGGCTCGATCCAGGTCGTCGCCGAGAACGGGAAGCCTGCGACCGCGCGGCTGGTCGGCCGCTCCCCGGCGTACGACCTCGCCATCGTCCAGGTGGCCGGTCTGAAGGCGCCATCGGTGCAGTTCGGCCGCTCCGATCTGGCCATCGTCGGTCAGGACGTGGTCGCGATCGGCTCGCCGCTCGGGCTGGCCGGCACGGTCACCTCGGGCATCATCTCGGCCAAGAACCGCCCGGTCACCACCTCCGGGGAGGCCGCCGACCCGGAGTCGTACATCAACGCGCTGCAGACCGATGCGGCGATCAACCCGGGCAACTCCGGCGGCCCGCTGGTCGACATGAACGCGCGGGTGATCGGCGTGAACTCCGCGATCGCCACCGTGCGCGGCACGCAGGAGGGCCAGAGCGGCAACATCGGGCTCGGGTTCGCGATCCCGATCGACCAGGCCCGGCGGACCGCTCAGCAGTTGATCGCCAACGGCAGGGCGTCGTACCCGGTGATCGGCGCGCAGGTGGACATGCAGTTCGAGGGTGGCGCGCGGGTGAGCCTGGTCAACCCGGGGTCTCCGGCTGCGCGGGCAGGATTACGCGTCGGTGACGTGATCACCTCGATCAACAACCAGGTCGTCGACACCGCCGAAGCACTGATTGTCGCGATTCGCACCCACCAGCCCGGTGAGAGCGTGAAGCTGGCGTACGAGCGCAGTGGGCGGGAGCGGCAGGCGACGGTCGCGTTGGCCGGCCAGATCGGCTGACCCGGCAGGCGGTGTCACCGTACGGCGGCTACCCTGGACGCCGTCGGAAACGACGTACAGAGAGGTGGGGACATGTTCGGCATCGGGCCACTCGAGCTGGTGGTGATCGCGATCGTCGCCGTGCTCGTCTTCGGCCCGGATCGGCTGCCGGAGTTCGCCCGCACCGCGGGCCGGTTGCTGCGTCAGGTCCGCCAGATGGTCAACAACGCCCAGAACGATCTGCGCAACGAGCTCGGCCCGGAGTTCGCCGACCTCGAGCTCCAGGATCTGAACCCGAAGAACTTCGTCCGCAAGCACCTGCTCGAAGGCTCCGACGACCTCGACGACGAGAAGCCGACCAGCACTCCGGACTTCATGGACTCCACTCCTGACCGTCTCCCGGCCGGTCAGAAGGCCCCCTTCGACCCCGAGTCGACCTGACCTTCACCCGGCCAGATCACCGGCCATCAGGTCGTAGCTGACCAGGTCGTCCTGGCGGGTCGCGACGCGGAAGCCTTCGCGTTCGGTGCCGGCGTGGCGGAAGCCGGCTGACTCGGCGACCCGGCGGGCGGGAGTGTTGGTGGCGGCGGTCCGGATCAGCAGGCGGTGGCCGTTGTGGCCGTCGGGGGAGAAGAACCATCCGGCGACGCGATGGATCGCCTCTGCCGTCAAGCCGCGGCCTTGGGCGTCGGCGTGCGCCCAGAAGCCCAGCTCGCCGGCGCCGTGGTCGTTGAGATTGAAGAGCGTGAGGTTGCCGAGGCCCAGGTCGGTCCCGGCATCGGCCAGGCACCAGTTGTAGCGGTGACCGGAGGCGGCTTGTTCGTCGAGGCTCTTGAGCCAGTAGCGCGCGTCCTCGGCGGTGAAGGGCTGAGGGATGAACGGGAGGAAGTGGGCCGTCGCCTCGTTGGTCCTGGCCGCGGTGATGCGGGGGATCTCGTCCTCGCGCCAGGCACGCAGGCGTAGCCGCGGAGTCTCGAGCACCGGGGCGACGTACCAGGGCCGACGCGGTGTGCGAGGGTCCATCGGGCCGATCCAGCCGGTCCAGGCGTCGATGGGTCGGCCGCCTTCCTTCGCCAGGCCGGGGATGGTGTCACCCAGCCGGAAGCCGGTGGCCCACGCGACCCGGCGTGACGGCCAGTTGCCGACCCGCGCCCACCAGTGGACGACGCGGAATCCGCACGTGCCGAAGCCGAACTCCAGCAGGAGCCGTACGGCGCGACTCGCCACCCCGGCGCCACGCGCCCACTCGGACAGCCCGTAGGTCACCCGGGCGTTGCCGTCTGCATCCGGCTTCAGCGAGGCAGTACCGGCGTACCGGCCCTGATACTCGACGACGAACGCGAGCCGCCAGCCGGCCGCCCACGCCTCGGTGATGCCGAAGGTGATCCACCGCCGCGCGTCCTCGTCGTCGCGGGCGGGGTCCTCGCGGTTGCGGTCGATCTGGCCTTGTACGTCGTCCGGCCGCGGGGCGCGCAGGGTCACTACGCCGTCGGTCAGAACCGGATGCTTCTCAGGAATCGGCACCCGCCCAAGTCAACACCAGGGTGGCGTCAGCTTCGGGTGGTCAGCGGCCCGCGGGGGAGAGGCCGAGTTGCCGGCCGGCCAGGCCTCGGGGTCGGCCGCCCAGGGTGGCCGCGATCTGCGTGAGGACCTGCGCTGCGGGAGTTTCCGGGTCGGTGACGGCCAAGGGGTTGCCCAGGTCGCCGCCGCTGCGGAGGCGCTCGTCCAGGGGGATCTCACCGAGGAGCGGGATCTTGTAGCCCAGGCGTGCGGACAGGGTCTCTGCGACTCGCGTCCCGCCGCCGGAGCCGAAGATCTCGATCCGATGCTCGGGGCCGCAGTGCGGGCAGGGCAGGAAGGACATGTTCTCGACCACGCCCGCGACCCGCTGGTGCACCATCTGCGCCATCGTGCCGGCCCGCTCGGCCACCTCGGCGGCGGCTTCCTGCGGGGTCGTCACCACGATGACCTCGGCGCTGGTCAGCCGCTGGCCGACCGAGATCGCGATGTCACCGGTACCGGGCGGCAGGTCGAGCAGCAGGACGTCGAGATCGCCCCAGTACACGTCGGCCAGCATCTGCACCAGCGCGCGGTCCAGGATCGGGCCGCGCCAGGCGACCACCTGGTCGCGCTTCGGCTTCAGCATGCCGATCGAGATCACCTTCACGCCGTGCGCGGGCACCGGCATGATCATGTCGTCCACGGCCGTCGGCCGCTGGTCCGCGACGCCGAGCATCGCCGGCACCGAGTGCCCGTAGATGTCCGCGTCCAGTACGCCGACCTGCAGCCCCTGCAGCGCCATCGCGGCCGCGAGGTTGACCGTCACCGAGGACTTGCCCACGCCGCCCTTGCCGGACGCGATCGCGAACACCTTGGTCAGCGAGTCCGGCCGGGAGAACGGAATCTCCTTCTCCGCCACGCCCCCGCGCAGTTGGGTCTGCAAGGCCGCCCGCTGCTCGGCCGACATTACGCCCAGGTCCACCTCGACCCCGGTCACGCCGTCGAGTTTGCTGACCGCGGCGGTCGTGTCGCGGCGCAGCGTGTCCTTCATCGGACAGCCTGCGACGGTCAGCAGAATCCGGACCGTGACGACGCCGTCGTCCCGGACGACGACCGACTCGACCATGCCCAGGTCCGTGATCGGCTTTTTGATCTCCGGATCCAGTACACCACCGAGCGCCGTGGTCACTTGATCAGCAGTGGGAGCCATACCCCCAGGCTACGTGCTCACCCGAGCCGCCCCGACCACGGTCCATGTGACGTAGGTCCGCCAAGGCAACCCTCACCTCAACCGCCACCTTGAGCACCGCTCGTAGTGGAGGCACGACTTTGTGCACCGGTCAGCCACGAAATCGGCTCGGCGATGGGCGATGGGTGCTCAAAGTCGCTGGGACGGCGATGGTCGAAGTCGCGGGATCTGCGAGGTGGGGTCAGAGGCCGGGGGCGCCGTAGATGGGGAACCAGCGCGAGAGGTCTTGCTCGAAGCGGAGGTCGGTGCCGATGACCGACTTGATCTGGAGTTCGGTGGCGTTGTCGCGGCGGTCCTGCCCAGCGGGGACGAACGGGTACCAGGTACCGCGCTTGTAGAGGTAGACGAGCCCCAGCGACTTGCTGCCGTTGGTGAAGGCGACGAGTGTGCACAGCAGCGCCGATCCGAAGCCCGCGTCGACCAGTGAGGTGTTCACCGCGTGCAGGTCGGTGACCAGTCCCTCGACATCGTCCGGAGTGGTCTGCCGGACCAGCCAGGTGAAGCCGTACGAGTCGGTGTGGCTGGTGAACTTCCCGTTGTCGAGCGCGAGCAGGTTGTCCACCTCCTCGCGCAGGGTCGAGAATCCACCGCCCTCGGCCGCCTTGAAACAGACCGATCCACTTCCGGTCGGCCGGTAACCGGCCGCTGTGTCGAGCGTGATCGCGGCCGACGGAAGCGAGAACAGCTGGTCGAGGTTCGGCGGGACGGCTTTGCTCCGGCCGAGCAGGATGTCGAGAAGGCCCATGACCTAAGCTTGCTCGCCCAGCTCGCGCGACAGCACACCGAGGCGGTCGAGGCGTGTCTCCAGCGGCGGGTGAGTGGACAGCAGCGAGGACAGGCTCTTTCCCTGGCCCGAGATCGCCGGGGCGAAGAAGAACGCGTTGAACGCCTCCGCCTGGCGCAGATCGCGCGACGGTATCCGGGCGATGTCCCCACTGATCTTGGTCAGCGCCGAGGCCAGTGCCGATGGTCTGCCGGTCAGCATGGCGCCGGCCCGGTCCGCGGCGAGCTCGCGGTAGCGCGACAGCGCCCGCGTCAGCAGGAACGAGATCGCGTAGACGACGACGGACACCAGGACCACGGTCAGCACGATCACCGCCGCGTTCTGGTCGCGGTTGCGGCTCAGTCCGCCGTACAGGCCGAAGCGCGTGATGAGGCCGGCGAGTACGCCGAGGAACGACGCGATGGTCATCACCGCGACGTCACGATGGGCGACGTGGGACAGCTCATGCGAGAGGACGCCCTCGAGCTCGTCCGCGTCCAGCCGGCGCATGATCCCGGTGGTCACGCAGACGACCGCGTTCTTCGGGTTGCGCCCGGTCGCGAAGGCGTTCGGGAGATCGACGTCGGCGACGGCGACCCTCGGCTTCGGCATGTCGGCCAGGGCACACAGCCGGTCGATCGCGCCGTGCAGTTGCGGCGCCTCCTCCGGGCTGACGATCCGCCCGCGCATCGCGTACAACGCGATCCGGTCCGAGAACCAGTACTGCACGAACAACGCCCCGGCCGCGATCACGACGGCCAGTACGGCGCTCCCGGTCAGCGCGATCAGCAGCGCGACGAAGGCGACGTACAGCAGACCGAGCAGGAAACTGGTCATCACCATCCGGCGGCTGAGGCCGCGATCAGGCGCGAATCGAGTCTTCATTCCACGTCCTTCCTCACCTGATAGCGAGAGTATCTCGGCTCCAAAGAGGTCAAACGCGGTCGTCCTCGCGGCTCTTCAGGTCCAGATCCGCGAGCAGCGTGCGCAGTTCGGAGCGGAGGAAGTCGCGGGTCGCGACCTCGCCGACGGCCATCCGCAGCGAGGCGATCTCGCGGGCCAGGAACTCCATGTCCGCACGGGTCCGGGCGTCCACGTCACGGTCGCGTTCGTACTGCACCCGGTCGCGCGCCTCCTGCCGGTTCTGCGCCAGCAGGATGAGCGGAGCGGCGTACGACGCTTGCAGGCTGAGTGCCAGCGTCAGGAAGATGAACGGGTACTGGTCGAACCGCAGGCTCTGCGGCGCGAAGATGTTCCAGGCGACCCAGAACAGGATCGTCGCGGTCATGTAGACGAGGAACCGCCCGGTGCCGAGGAAACGGGCGATCCGCTCCGACAGCCGCCCGAACGCGTCGGCGTCGTAGGACGGCCGCGGCACGAACGTCCGCCGCCAGTCCCGTGGTACGTCGAGCCGCGCCGTACTGCGCAGGCGGCGGTCGTCGGTGCTGCGGTCGTCACGAGGCATCGTGGTCCACCTCCTGCGAGTCGTTGTCGCCGGGCTGATCGGATTCACGCCAGTCGTCGGGGAGCAGGTGGTCGAGCACGTCGTCGACCGTGACCGCACCGAGCAGCCGGCCTTCGTCGTCGAGCACCGGTGCCGCGACGAGGTTGTAGGTCGCCAGGTACTTGCTGACCGTGGTCAGGCTGTCGTCCGGCCGCAGCCCGTCCAGATCGGTGTCCACTACTACGGACACCAGCTCGGATGGTCGTTCGCGGAGCAGCCGCTGGATGTGGCCGATGCCGATGAACCGACCGGTGGGAGTCTCCAGCGGCGGCCGGCAGACATAGATCATCGCGGCCAGTGCGGGACTCAGATCGGCGTTGCGGACCTGGGCCAAGGCGTCCGCGACGGTCGCATCCGCCGGCAGGATCACCGGCTCGGACGTCATCAGTCCACCGGCGGTGCGCTCTTCGTAGGTGAGCAGACGGCGTACGTCCTCGGCCTCGTCCGGCTCCATCAGCGTGAGCAGGGCCTCGGCAGTCTCGGTGGGCAGCTCGGCGATCAGGTCGGCCGCGTCGTCCGGTGACATCTCCTCGAGCACGTCCGCGGCGCGCTCGGTGTCCAGGCCGGCAAGGATCTCCACCTGGTCGTCCTCGGGCAGCTCCTCCAATACGTCGGCCAGCCGCTCGTCTTCCAGCGCGGACGCGATCTCCTTGCGTCGCTTGGGCGACAGATCATGCAGTACGGCGGCCAGGTCCGCGGCCTTCATCGACTCGAACGCGGCCAGGATGTGGGTCGCGCCCTGACCTTCCTCGACCTGGGCGAAGCCACTCACGTCGGCCCAGTCGAACACATGCGACTGCCCGCGCCGCCGGAACCGCTTGCCGCCCTCGCGCACCGCCACCTTCGACAGCACCCAGTCCCGGGTCCGCCACTGCTCCATGGCCATGTCGAACACCACTGCGGTCGCGCCGGTCTCGAGGACGGTGACAGTGCGGTCCAGCATCTCGCCGAGCACCAGCACCTCGGTCGGCCGCTGCTCGAACCGGCGCATGTTTACCAGTCCGGTGGTGGTGACGTGTCCGACGTCGACGTTGGTCACCCGGGTCATCGGCAGGAAGATGCGGCGCCGGGTGAAGACCTCCACCACCAGACCGAGCACCCGCGGCGGTTGCGTACCCTGCCGCATCATCGCCACGACGTCGCGGACCTTGCCGACCTGATCCCCGTTCGGGTCGTACACGGGGAGACCGGCCAGCCGAGCCACGTACACGCGCGACGGTGAGCCACTCATGATCGAAGGCTAACCCGCCGGAGTGGAGTCTCAGCTCAGGCGCGGGCGGCGCGGGATGCGGCGGTGCAAGGTGACCGGTGGCTTGCCTCGGGTGGTTGCCTTGGTGCCGATCGGTGCTTCGGCCCGCGGAGTGGCGTCGTACCGCCCGGCAGCCTCGGTGATTTCACCGGTGGGCTCGAGCACGAGGAGGTCCGCTTCGGTCTTCCAGCGCTCGAGTTGCGTGTCCAGTCCGGCCGCGTTGAGCCGCTCGGTGCGCAGTACCTGGGCTGCCGTCGTCCACTCGTCGCTGCCCGGCTCCAGCCGTCGTACTGTCGCCGTCCAACTCGCCAGCCGGTTGGTGGCGGGCTTGGCCGGTACGACGACGTCCGCCGAGCCGGCCGTGGCCAGTCCGGGCAGCGGCTGCTCCGCGCTCTCGGCCGCATCCGCCAGTACGACGTACTGGCCGTCGACTGTGGCGAACCAGGCCGGCGCGGGGCGTCCGCCGTTCCAGGACAGCCAGACGAGGCCGGCCTTCTTCATGACACCGGCGATCTCGGCGGCAGCGTCCTCGATGGTCACGGACCCAAGGTTGTCACACCGGCGCGTCCTCCGGGGCACGGTGAAACCGGACACACTCGATGGCGAAGTGAGCCCGATCACCGGAGCTCGCCGCGGGTTCGCCGTACGCTGCCCGTGACCGGCGGGTAACCCGAGTTGGAGGACGACGGCGATGGCTGATCAGACAACTACCTTGCGCAGCAGGCGGTCCTGCCTGGCGACGCCCGGGTCGAACCCGCGGTTCCTGGCCAAGGCGAAGGGGCTGGACGCCGACCAGGTCTTCCTCGACCTGGAGGACTCGGTCGCGCCGATCGCCAAGGTGGACGCGCGCAAGAACATCGTCGCCGCGCTGAACGAAGGCGGCTGGGGGACCAAGATCCGCGTCGTCCGGGTGAACGACTGGACCACCGAATGGACGTACGCCGACGTGATCGAGGTCGTCGCCGGCGCCGGCGCGAACCTCGACTGCATCATGCTGCCGAAGGTCCAGACCGCCGAGCAGGTGGTCGCGCTCGACCTGCTGCTCACCCAACTCGAGAAGGTGCACGGCTACGAGCCCGGCCGGATCGGCATCGAGGCGCAGATCGAGAACGCACTCGGCCTCACCAACGTGAACGCGATCGCCACCGCGTCACCCCGCGTCGAGACGATCATCTTCGGCCCGGCCGACTTCATGGCGTCGATCAACATGAAGTCGCTGGTGGTGGGCGAGCAGCCGCCCGGGTACGACGTCGGGGACGCGTACCACTACATCCTCATGCAGATCCTGATGGCCGCGCGGGCTCACGGGAAGCAGGCGATCGACGGTCCGTACCTGCAGATCAAGGACGTGGACGGCTTCCGCCGCGTCGCCGGCCGGTCCGCCGCGCTGGGCTTCGACGGCAAGTGGGTGCTGCACCCGGATCAGATCGCTGCGGCGAATGAGGTGTACTCGCCGCGGCAGGAGGACTACGACCACGCCGAGAACATCCTCGACGCCTACGACCACTACACCTCCGCGGCCGGCGGCGCCCGTGGAGCAGTCATGCTCGGCGACGAAATGATCGACGAGGCGTCCCGCAAGATGGCGCTGGTGGTCTCGGCCAAAGGTCGCGCTGCCGGGATGACCCGCACTGACATCTGGCAACCGGCTGAGTAGTTCCCGACTCAGCCCCCGACCTGGGCCATGATTGCGAGGAGGTGGCCGTCCGGGTCTGGGAAGAAGGCCATCCACTCCTCGGTGCCGTTGTCGTGTTTGTGGATCAGGTGCGGCGCGGTCTCGAACTCGACGCCGCGCGCCAGCAGGTCGTCGTACGCGGACTGGATGTTGTCGACGCGGAAGTACAGCACCGACGGCTCACCCACAGGCCCGTCGTTCGCGCTGAGGAACAACCGGGTTCCGCCGCAGTCGAAGAACGCCAGGTCTCCGAACGTGTAGAGATGCGGCAACCCGAGCGTCCCGCCGTAGAAGTCGACCGCGGTCTGGATGTTGCTGACCGGTCGTGCGATCTGTCCGATCGTGCCCAACTGCAGAACCATGTCCGAGCCTCCTTGTCCACGCAGAGCGCTGTCGGCGGGCACGCCGCGCCAGGTGCGAAGCTCGGCCCGGCGTTCCAGGCCGAGCTTCAGCAAGGCGTTCGCGACGTGGAACTTCACCGCGTCGAGGCTCACCCCGCGGCGCCGGGCGATCTCCCGGTTCGACATGCCGTGCCGGACCGCGTGCACCACCTGCCACTCCGCCGGCGTCAGTACGTCGGGATGCCTCGGTCGTCCGCGAGTGCCCACGAGCTCAAGGTAGCCCTGCAGGCTGTGGAATTACCCTCCCCCGAAAGGTCAGTGCGACCAGACCTTGTAGATGCGGATGGGCTTGACCGGCGGGCCGTCCTGGTCGGGGTCGGCGATGCCGGCGGCGACCATGCGGTCGAACGTGGACATGCCCGCGATCACGTGGCCGAGGACGGTGTAGTTCGGGTCGATGTTCGCGAACGAGTGGACCACGAAGAACTCACTGCCGTTCGTCCCGGGACCCTGGTTGCCGTAGGCAACGGTACCGCGGGGGTACGTCTCCTGCCCGGTGACCTCGTCGGGGAACTTGTACCCCGGGCCACCCTCCTCCTGCCGGTAGATGTCCCCGCACTGCAGGACCCCGAGCCGGGCCGAGTTGGTCAGCCGGAAGCACTGGGTGAAGTCGTAGAACCGGCTCTTCACCAGATGCACGAAGTTGTGCACCCCGCACGGCGCGTTGGCCCGATCCATCCGTACGACGAACGGTCCGTAGTTCGTCACGAAGAACACGTCGACCGTGCCCTTGGCCTTCGCGGTGGCCGACGGGATCCGCACCGGTTTCGCCGCCGGATTCTCCGGCGTCGGCGTGAACTCACACTTCACCACCGGCTTCGGCCGGTGCGCCGGCGCAGCCGACGCGGTCGTCGTGGTCAGCGTCGCGGCAACCAGAGCGGCCGCGATCAGGGCGGTGATTGATCGCTTCATTCGCTCACGGTAGTACGTTCATCGCTCTGTGCAGAGGTTCTTCAAGCTTTTCGCCGTGGACTCGATCTCGTCGCCTTGGCCGCCTAAGGTGTTGCGGTCCGCTGCGGAAGGTGTTGTGTGTGAACGGCGAGGTACTCGCAGGGCGTTACCGGTTGCTCACCCTGCTGGGCACGGGTGGCGCGGGTGAGGTGTGGAAGGCCGAGGACACCGTCCTGGCCCGCCAGGTGGCCGTCAAGCTGCTCCGCCGGCTCGAGGGCGACCCGATGGACGCGGCCGAGCGGTTCCGGGCGGAGGCGCAGGCGGCCGCGCGGCTGACCCATCCGAACGTCGTCGCGACGTACGACGTCGGCACCGAGGGCGAACATGTGTTCCTGGTGATGGAACTCGTTTCCGGCCCGGATCTGGCCCAACTGATGCGTACGGCGGGCCTGCCGAGCGGGGAGCTGGTCGCCGACATCGCGACCCAGGGTGCACGCGGTCTGGATGCGGCCCACGCCGCCGGGATCGTGCACCGCGACGTGAAGCCGGCCAACTTGATGCTGGCCGCGGACGGCACGCTCAAGATCACCGACTTCGGCATCGCCAAGCACGCGGGCAACGAGACGACCGGTCTGGGTGTCCTGCTCGGTACGGCGTCGTACGTGTCGCCGGAGCAGGTCCGCGGCAAGTCGGCCACCCCGGCCAGCGACTGGTACTCCTTCGGCTGCGTCCTCTACGAGCTCCTCAGCGGTACGCCGCCCTTCACCGGCCAGACGGTGGACGTGGTCATGCGCCAGCACCTCGAGACACCGCCGCCGCCCATCGTGCGGACCGACGTACCGGTCGAGCTTGCCAGCCTTGTCACGCACCTGCTGGCCAAGGACCCCGCTGACCGACCGTCGTCGGCTGCTCAGGTCGCTGCCCTTCTGACGCCATCTCCATTGCACAACGCGACGCAGGTGCTGTCCCTCCCCGCACCGGCGACCGACGAGCCAGATGAGCACACAGACGCGGCCGAGGATGTGGTCGGCGTTGGCCACTGGGAGGACGAGTCCGCCGAAACGGGTACTCACCGGGCACCTCGCAAGGCGTTCCCACTCGCGAAGGTGGGTGTGGCAGCCGCGGTGGTGCTGGCTGCGATCACTGGTGGGCTGATGCTCCGCGAGAGCGTGACGAACGAGCCGCCGGCGCAGGCGGGTGGGACACCGTCCGCACCGGTGCAGAAGGTCTCGGTCGCACCCAAGACCACGTCGAAGCCGACTCCGACGCCGACTCCGACGCCGTCGAAGACGCCGAAGCCGACTCCGAAAGAGACGCAGAACCCGCAGGCGGCGCTGGTACAGAGCTTGCGGACCCTGGCCGCGCAGGTACGCGCCACCCAGGAAGGGAGCCGGAGCAAGGCTCCGCGGGAGGCGGCGCGCGACCTGGACCGGGCCGCGGAAGCGCTGGACCACGGCGACACGGAGTCCGCCGCGCAGCACTTCTACGACGCCAGGAAGCGGCTGTTCGAGGCGCAGCAGCAACACCGCTGGCGGGCGACTCCGCAGATCGCGGCGTTGTTCGCCACGATTAGCCGGGCGCTGCCCAACCCCAATTCGGACGGTTCACGCGACGAGTGAGCCACGCGACGGTGAGCGCGTGGCCGGTGTCACAGCGGGTGTCGTCCTCGTGCCGGGATGCTGGGAGCCGCGATACTCGCGGGTAGGCGATCTCGACCGAAGGAGCCGACGATGAGCAGGTTGCAGCAGACCGACGGGCTGACCGACATCCAGGAGGAGATCCTCAAGACGGTCCGCGCGTTCGTCGAGTCGGAGATCCTCCCGGTCGCGACCGAACTGGAGCACCGCGACGAGTACCCGGCAGAGATCGTCGAGGGTCTCAAGGAGCTCGGCCTGTTCGGCCTGATGATCCCGGAGGAGTACGGCGGCCTCGGCGAATCGCTGCTCACCTACGCACTGTGTGTCGAGGAGATCGCCCGCGGCTGGATGAGCGTGTCCGGCATCATCAACACCCACTTCATCGTGGCCTACATGCTGCTCCAGCACGGCACCGACGAGCAGAAGCGGAAGTACCTGCCGCGGATGGCGACCGGCGAGGTCCGTGGCGCGTTCTCGATGTCCGAGCCGGGCTGCGGTTCCGACGTCGCCGCGATCAAGACCAAGGCGGTCAAGGACGGCGACGCCTACACGATCAACGGCCAGAAGATGTGGCTGACGAACGGCGGGTCCAGCAACCTGGTCGCCGTACTCGTGAAGACCGACGAAGGTCAGGACTCGGTCTACAAGAACATGACCACGTTCCTGGTCGAGAAGGAGCCCGGGTTCGGCGAGGTGGACAAGGGCCTCACCGTGCCGGGCAAGATCGAGAAGATGGGCTACAAGGGCGTCGACACGACCGAGCTGATCTTCGACGGCTACCGGATCGACGCGGGCCAGATCCTCGGCGGCGTACCGGGCAAGGGTTTCTACCAGATGATGGACGGCGTCGAGGTCGGCCGGGTGAACGTCGCCGCCCGCGGCTGTGGGGTGGCGCGACGGGCGTTCGAGCTCGGCATCTCCTACGCGCAGCAGCGGGAGACGTTCGGCAAGAAGATCGCCGAGCATCAGGCGGTGCTGTTCCGGCTGGCCGACATGGCGGTCAAGGTCGAGGCCGCGCACGAGCTGATGGTGAAGGCGGCGCGGAAGAAGGACAGTGGTTCGCGCAACGACTTCGAGGCCGGAGTGGCGAAGTATCTGGCGAGCGAGTACTGCTCACAGGTGGTGGAGGACTCGTTCCGCATCCACGGCGGCTACGGCTTCTCCAAGGAGTACGAGATCGAGCGCCTCTACCGTGAGGCCCCGATGCTCCTGATCGGCGAGGGTACGGCGGACATCCAGCGGATGATCATCGGTCGCCGGCTGCTGGAGGACTACAAGCTCTGACCGGACAGGCCGGCACGCTGGGCCGACAGGCGGGGCGGTGCCGGTCGGCGTCCAGCGTGCCGCGGAGGGTGGCTAGACGGTCACCCGAAGCTCCGAGGGCGGCTGCCGGGCCTTACCCGAGCCGTGGCCGGACAGCAGCCAGATCCCCAGCTGGGTGATCTCGTGATGCACGGACGCGCCGTCCCGGCGGGTGGTGATCAGGCCGGCCTCCCGCAGGACCGTGGCCTGGTGGCTGGCCGCGGCAGGGGAGATCTTGCACCGCTTCGCGAGCTCCGTCGTCGTACAGCCGGAGACGGCGGCCTCCAGCGCGGCGGCACGGGTCGAGCCGAGCAGCGAGCCCAGCGCGTCGGTCGACGGATCCGGCTCCGCGGGCCCCTGCCGCAGGATGCCCGGCGCGTGCTGGATCGGGTACACCAGGATCGGCTTCAGCTCCGGGTCGCGCAGCTTGGTCGGCACCTGCCAGCAGAACGCCGACGGCTGCAGTTCGATGCCGCGCCCGTCCAGGTAGAGGTCGCGGTCGTTCATGTCCAGCACCTGCAGGACCGGCGCCACCCACCGGACCCGCGGATGCAGCGACGAGAGCAGCCGGTCCACCCCGTGACGGGCCAGTGCCTCCCCGCGGTGTGCGTGATCGGCCGACACATGTGTCCCGATCGACTTCCAGTACGGCGCGATGGCGGCCGCGTGATACGTGCGGATCGCCCGGCCGAGCTTCTGCAGCGAGGAACGCTCGCCTTGGGCCAGCTCCCGCGTCCACGGGGAGACCGGACGGTACTTGCTGAGCAGGTCGAGCTGGCTGCGGATCTGCTGCCGCGGCGTGGCCAGCGTCAGCTCCAGCGCGGTCTCGAAGTCCGGTGCGGGCTCGTCCGGGGTGAGGAAGTCCGGGGAGTAGCCGCGCAGCGGGGTCAGCTCGAGCAGGAGCCGCATCTGCTCCGGAGCGACCTTCGCCCGCACCTGCCGGCGCCAGTCCTCGAAGATCAGCCGCCCGTCGGAGTGCTGCAGCATGTGGAGGCTCAGCAGCACCTCCCACAGCGGCGCGGGGTTGGTGGCGACCGTGACCCGGGTCAGATCACGCGGTGTGAAATGAATACGAAGCACGGCACAGCCCTCCCTGCCTACCGAGACGCCGAACCCATCACGACATCCCCCGATGCCGCCGGTCGCAGAATGTGGCGGCCTGCTGACCGAACGCGATGGCCGCATTCAATCAAGGGCGCCGAGCCGTCCACAACTGTTGGAACATTCCAAACGAGTGGTACTCGTGGCCATGGCAGAAGGTTGCCAACTCGTGCGTGACGTTGTATTGGAACTGCGGCCTCAGAGCCAGTGGTTTCGCTTGAACAATCGGTAAAGGACCGTGCACGCGGCGAACATGATGCCGAGGACCACGAAGTACGCGTACTTCAGGTGCAGCTCGGGCATGTTGTCGAAGTTCATCCCGTAGATGCCGGCGATCATCGTCGGGACGGCGATAATCGCCACCCACGAAGAGATTCGGCGCATGTCCTCGTTCTCGGCGACCTGAACCTGGGCCAGCCCGGCCTGCAGGATCGAGCTGAGCAGCTCGTCGAACGAGATCACCTGCTCCTTCACCCGGAGCAGGTGGTCGTCGACGTCGCGGAAGTAGTTCCGGGTCTCGTCGGCGATCAGCGGGTGGCGCAGCGTCGACAGCGCCCGCATCGGACCGGTCAGCGGAGCCACCGCCCGCTTCAGCTCCAGCACCTCGCGCTTGAGTTGGTAGACCCGGTCGATGTTCCGCCAGCCGCGCGGGCTGAACATCTCCGTCTCGATCATGTCGATGTCCGCCTGTACGGCGTCCGTCACCTCGAGGTACCTGTCGACGACAAGGTCCGCGATGGCATGCAGTACGGCGCCAGGACCGAGGGCGAGGCGATCCGGCTGCTCCTCCAGGGACTGCCGGAGTCCGGTCAGCTCACTGTGCTCCCCGTGCCGGACCGTCACGACGAAGCCGGGTCCGCAGAACACCATCACCTCACCCGACTCCACCACTTCGCTGGTAGCGGTCAGGTCCCCGTGCGGGACATACCTGACTGTCTTCAGTACGGCGAACAACGTGTCGTCGTACCGCTCGAGCTTCGGGCGCTGGTGGGCCTCGGTGGCGTCCTCGATGGCCAGCGCGTGCAACCCGAACTCCGCGCCGATGATGGCCAACTGGCGGTCATCGGGCTGGAACAGACCGATCCAGACGAATCCCTGACCCCGCTTGGCCCGGCTCAGAGCTTCCGTATAGGAGTTGATCTTGGAGTCGCGCCGGCCGTCGCGGTAGAACGCCCAATCGACCAGTGCGCCGTCCAGCTTCCCGCTGGCGACCAGGTCCACCGGTCCCGGGCCGTCACCGCCCGAACGCCGGGCGAAGACTCGTCCCATCCGGCGTGTTGCGCCTGTGTCCCACCGTCGCCCGGCCATCACCGGCGAGGCTATCAAGGCGCGGTAACCAGCCGTCGGCAATGATGGGGGTGACGAACGTGGAGAGGAACGACGATGACCCCGCAGGGCATGCCCTCGATGGACCCCCGGCCGAGTGGCCTGACGATCGGGACGTACGACACCTACCGGGAGGCGCAGCGAGCTGTCGACTACCTCTCGGACGAGAAGTTCCCGGTCGAGCACACGACCATCGTCGGCAACAACCTCCGCCAGGTGGAGAAGATCACCGGCCGGCTCACCTGGGGCCGGGCGCTCACCGCGGGACTGGCCAGCGGTGCCTGGTTCGGTCTGTTCGTCGGCCTGCTGCTGGGCCTGTTCACGACGGGCAACTGGCTCGCCGCGCTGCTCACCGGTGTGGTGCTGGGTGCCTTCTTCGGTCTGGTGTTCGGCGGCCTCGGCTACGCCCAGTCCGCCGGCCGGCGCGACTTCACCTCGCGGAACGCGGTGGTCGCGACGACGTACGACGTACTGTGCGACTTCAAGTTCGCTGAAGAGGCGCGGAACCACCTGGCCAAGCTTGCTCTGAAGGGCGAGGTCAACCCGCGCCTGCCGGAGCACCAGGCCACGCAGCAGGCGGCCACGCAGCAGCCGGTCGAGCCAGGGCAGCGGCCGCACGACTGAGGCTCCGCGGTGGGAGGTGACCTATCTCTCCTGCCGGTGAGAGCCACACCACGGACCGGGGACGCCCGGATTCGGCAGCATGGGGGGTCCATCGGGTTCAGGAGGAGCCGGCATGCAGTTCGGGCGTAGCTATGAGGAGTTCGAGGTCGGTGCCGTCTACAAGCACTGGCCGGGCAAGACGGTGACGGAGTACGACGATCATCTGTTCTGCCTGCTGACGATGAACCACCACCCGCTGCACCTCGACGCGCACTACGCCGGCGAAACCACCCAGTTCGGCAAGAACGTTGTGGTGGGCAATTACATCTACTCGATCCTGCTCGGCATGTCGGTGCCGGACGTCAGCGGCAAGGCGATCGCGAACCTGGAGGTCGAGTCGCTGCGGCACGTCGCCCCGACCTTCCACGGCGACACGATCTACGGCGAGACCGTCGTACTGGACAAGTGGGAGTCGAAGTCGAAGGACGACCGCGGCGTCGTGTACGTCGAGACCAAGGGCTACAAGCAGGACGGCACCGTCGTCTGCCTCTTCCGCCGCAAGGTCATGGTCCCCAAGAACACCTACCTGGAAGCCCGGGGCGGAGACCAGCCCGCCCGCCCCACCCCCACGTCCTAGCCCCGACCACCCCCGCCCCGCACCGACCCCCCGCCCCGCACCGACCCCCCGACCACCCATGCGCGCCCGGCCCCGCACCCATCTGATGGGCTGACCCACGCCGTAGTGGGTCGGCCAACCGCACGCGGTGGGTCAACCCACTGTCTGGTGGGTCGACCCACGAGCCCGGACCCCGCGTCGCCGTCGGCTCTTCGTGCAGCCGCCTTCGGGCCGTCCGGCGTACGTCGCGGTGCCGGGTGCTTGTTCGTGTGTGGTGGGTCGACCCACGCGTTTGGGGGTTGGCCAACCGCAGGCGGTGGGTCGACCCACTGTCTGGTGGGTCGACCCACGAGCCCGGACCCCGCGTCGCCGTCGGCTCTTCGTGCAGCCGCCTTCGCGCTGTCCCGCGTACGTCGCGGTGCCGGGTGCTCGTTCGTGTGCGGTGGGTCGACCCACTGTCTGGTGGGTCGACCCACGAGCCCGGACCCCGCGTCGCCGTCGGCTCTTCGTGCAGCCGCCTTCGCGCTGTCCCGCGTACGTCGCGGTGCCGGGTGCTCGTTCGTGTGCGGTGGGTCGACCCACGCGTTTGGGGGTTGGCCAACCGCACGCGGTGGGTCGACCCACTGTCTGGTGGGTCAACCCATCAGCGGGTGGTCAGCAGCAGGCGGGGTGGCGGGGTTTCAGGCCAGGAAGAGTTCGATCACGGGGACCAGGGTGTTGGGTTTCTGGATCGGGAGTTTGAGGGTGAGGGTGTCGGCGGAAGTGCCGCCCATGGTGGTGTTCTGGGCGGTCTGGTGGGGGTCGTTGACGATGCGCTTGATCTCGGACGCGTCGTTCAGGAGTTGGGCGTACTTCACCTTGCCGGCCAGGCCGGGCAGGTGGACGTGGCCCATCGGCCACGAGAACAGATGCAGGTAGAGCCGGTTGCCTCTCTGGGTGAAGCGGCAGTCGGCCGGAGCGGTGTACCCCGAGGCCGGCCGGGCTCCACGGATCGACCGCTCGTGCAGCCGCATCCATTCGCCGATCGATGCCAACGTAGCCAGTGCGCGCGGGTCGAACTCGCCCCGCCCGGTCGGGCCCACGTTCAGCAGCAGGTTGCCGTCCTTGGAGACCGAGTCGACCAGCATCTTCACCAGCAGCTCGGGTGACTTCCAGTCCAGGTTGTCCCGGTCGTAGCCCCAGCTGCCGTTCAGTGTCTGGCAGGCCTCCCACAGCACCGGCTGCCCGTCGCGTTCCATCGGGCCGTCCGGCTGGTACTGCTCCGGCGTGACGAAGTCGCCCGGGATGTCGAGGCGGTCGTTGATCAGGATGTCCGGCTGCAACTCCCGGACCATCGCCATCAGTTCCTCGGACCGCCAGTCGTCGCGGCCCTTGCCGTGCCCGTCGCGGCCGTCCGGGTACTTCCGGCCCGGGTAGGAGAAGTCGAACCACATGATGTCGATCGGGCCGTAGTTCGTCAGCAGTTCGCGCGTCTGCGCGTGCAGGTAGTCGGCGTACACCTGGATGTCGCGGCCGGCTGCCTTCGCGATCGCCTCCTCGTCGTCCCGCTGCGGATGCACCAGGTCGATCGGGAACTCGGGATGATGCCAGTCGATCAGCGAGTGGTAGAACCCGACGCCGAGCCCTTCGGCCCGGCAGGCCTCGACGAACGGGCCGACCAGGTCCTTGCCCCACGCGGTCTTCGCGACCGTGTAGTCCGAGACCTCGGAGTCCCACAGGCAGAAGCCTTCGTGGTGCTTGGTCGTGAGTACGGCGTACTTCATGCCGGCCTCACGGGCGGCGCGAGCCCACTTGCCCGGGTCGTACAGGTCCGGCTCGAAGTGGTCGAAGTACGGCTGGTAGTCCTCGTCGGTCAGCCGCTCGAGGTTCTTCACCCACTCGTGCCGGGCCGGCAGCGAGTACAGCCCCCAGTGGACGAACAGGCCGAACCGCCAGTCACGGAACTTCTCGACGGAATGCGCAGGAGGCGCGTCGGTCATCTCAGATCTCCTCGGAGTAGTTAACGGCCGCCCAGACCGGTGACGAGCAGGCCGCGGACGAGATGCTTCTGGAGCAGGATGACGAGCAGGACGGTCGGTGCCATCGCCATGATCGAGGCCGCCATCATCAGGTTCCACTGAGTGCCTTGCTGGCCGACGAACTGAGCCAGGCCGAGCGGCACCGTGCCCTTGTCCGCGATGCTGTTCACGATGATCAGCGGCCACAGGAAACTGCCCCAGAAACTGATGAAGGTGAAGACGGTCAGTACGGCGATGGCCGGCCGCGCCAACGGCAGCATGATCCGCAGGAACGAGCGGAACGGCCCGCACCCGTCGACCCGCGCCGCCTCCTCCAGCTCGGCCGGGACGGTCAGGAAGAACTGCCGCAGCAGGAAGGTGCCGAACGCGGTGAACGCCCAGGGCAGGATCAGCGCCCAGTAGCTGTCCACCCAGCCGAGCGACTGCATCAGCCAGTACATCGGCACGATCAGTACCTCCTGCGGCACCATCAGCGTGCCCAGGAACAGGACGAACAGTTGCTCACGGCCCCTGAATTGCAGCCGGGCGAAGGCGTACGCCGACAGGCTCGAGGCGATCACCACGACCGCGGTACCGGCGATCGCGACGAACAGACTGTTCAGGAAATAGCGGCCGAACGGCGCGAACGTGAACGCGTCGGCGTAGTTCTGCCAGCGGATCTCGGAGCCGAACAGCTCCGGCGTCGGCGTGAACACCTCGTCCGCGGGTTTCAGCGAGGTGGACACGGCGTACACCAGCGGTCCGAGGAAGGCGATCGCGACGATGATCAGTAGCGTGTGCGAGACCCCGCTGCGGACCCGGCGGCCAACGGTTTCAGACGTCATACTGCACCCACCTCCGCTGCCCGGCGAACTGGATCGCGGTGACCGCCATGATGATCACGAACAGCACCCAGCCCGCCGCGGACGCCAGCCCCATGGTGAGGAACTGCCAGCCCTGGTTGTAGACGAACATCACGATCGTCTGGGTGGCCACGCCCGGACCGCCCTGGGTCAGGATGAACGGTTGCACGAACACCTGGAACGACGTGATCAGCGTCATCGTGGTGGCGAAGAAGATCGACGGTGTGATCATCGGCCAGGTCACGTACCGGAACCGCTGGAACGGCCCGGCGCCGTCGATCTGGGCCGACTCGAGTTGCGACTGCGGCACCTGGTCGAGGGCGGCGGAGAAGACCAGGAAGTTGTAGCCGAAGCCCTGCCAGATCGACATCGCGACGACGGCCGGCATCGCCCAGGTCGACGAACCGAGGAAGTTCGGCGCGTTGATGCCGAACCAGCTCTCCAACGTGGTGTCGATCAGACCGCCGGGCTGGAACAACAGCCGCCAGACCATCACGTTGGCCACCATCGGCGTCATCACCGGGATGAAGAACAGCACCCGGAACGCCTGCCGGCCCCTGATCTTCGGCCCGACCCAGACCGCGAGACCCAGCGACACGACCAGGTTCAGCGGCACGTACAGCACCACGAACAGGGCCGTGTTCAGCACCACCCGGCGGAACACCGGATCGTTCAGCAGCTGGGTGTAGTTGTCGATGCCGAGGAACTTGCGCTCGCCGAACACCGGCCAGTCGAACAGGCTGATCGCCAGCGCCATCGCGGTGGGGAACAGCGTGAACAGGGCCAGCCCGCCGAGGCTCGGGGCGAGGAAGATCCCGGCGAACCGGCCGTCCCGTCGCAGCGCGGGCCGGCGCCCCACCCGGTCGGCCCCGGAGGGCAGGCCAGGCGGAGCGACGGTCGTGGTGTCGGTGGCCATCAGGAACCGGCGCCCGCCTGGTCCTGGATGGTCTTCAGCGCCTGGTCCGGCGGGATCTCGCCGTTCAGCGCCTGCGTCCCGAACCGGTTGAGCAGGTCGGCCACCTGGACCCAGTTCTTCGAGGTCACCAGCGGGACCGAGTTCTCGGACGCGTAGTCGATCGTCTCCTTGGCACCCTCGACCTTCACCGCGGTGAACCAGGCCGGGTGCGCGACGGTGCGAGCCGGGTACGCCCGGCCGGCCACGGCCAGCGTGGTCAGCGGCTTCTCACTCGTCATCGACATGATCGCCTGGAAGGCCGCGTCCGGCGTCTTGCAGGACCGCGAGATGCCGAACCCCGAGCCGGCCGTGTATGTCTTCGAGCCGTCCGGACCCGCCGGGATCGGTGCGATGCCGAGGTTGAACTTGACCTTGCCCTTGACGTCGATCAGCGACCACGGCCCGTTCAGCTGCATCGCCGCCTTGCCCGAGGTGAACTGCTGGGTCTCGAAGTCGGGGTTGCCGGACGGCACCTGCGGGGCGATCTTGTCGGTCTTGACGAAGTCCGCGTACGTCGTGAAGCCCTCTTCGAACTTCGGGTCGGTGAGGGCGAGCTTGCCGTCGGCGAGCGGCTCGGCGCCGGTCTGGGTGCGAACCCAGGACGTCACGCCCAGATCGCCGGGACTCGTCACGAATCCGGTCCGCCCGGCGGAGGTGAGCTTCTTGGCGGCCGCGGTGAACTCGTCCATCGTCCAGCCCGGCTTCGGCTCGGCCACGCCGGCGGCCTTGAACAGATCGCGGTTGTAGAAGATCACCATCGGGCCGGAGTCGTACGGGATCGCGATCTGCTTCCCGTCCGCCTTCAGGCCGTCCATGATCGGCTTGTCGAAGTCCTCGGTCTTCAGGCCGTACTTCTTGATCAGATCGTCGAGCGGGAGCAGGGCGCTCGCGTACGACGCCAGTCGCAGGCTCTGCATGCCCATGATGCACGGAGCCTTGCCGCTCGCCAGCAGGGTCCCGACCTTCGCCCAGTAGTTGTCCCAGGTGGTGCCCTGGAGCTTGACGGTGATGCCGGGATGGTCCGTGTGGGCCTGATCCGCGACCTTCTGCCACGCGGCCTGGTCCTCGGTCCCCGCGACCCAGAACGACCAGGTGAGATCGGCCTTGTCGGCCGAACCGGATCCGCCGCCACTGCCGTCGTTGCCGCCGCCACAGGCCGCCACCGCCGTCAGAGCCAGCACCGACAGGGCGGCGGTGGCCCAGCGGCGAGCCCGCGCTGGTGTTCCTCTCATCCTGACCTCCATGGAAAGCTGTGATTCATCCGATCAATATGCCGAAGTCTTGACGAGAGTCAACAGTTCGTGGCCTTATTTCAAGGCAGAAACTCGGCGTTGAGCGTAGATGCGCCGAGTAGACCTCCGATGTATTGTCCCAAGACATCGGAGGTTTCCGGGCCGAGCAGGGAGGCTGGCATGCGGGTCACCGACGAGGCGATCGACCGGATCAAGCAGATGATCGTGTCCGGCGAACTGCAGCCCGGCGACCGGCTGCCGCGCGAAGCCGACCTGGCCGCGCGCCTCGGCCTGTCCCGGAACTCGCTGCGCGAGGCGGTCAAGGCGCTGGCGCTGATCCGGATCCTCGAGGTCCGCCAGGGCGACGGGACGTTCGTGACGAGCCTCGACCCGTCCCTGCTGATGGAGACGATGGGGTTCGTCCTCGACCTGCATCAGGACGCGTCGGTGCTCGAGTTCTTCGAGGTACGCCGGATCCTGGAGCCGGCCGCGGCCGCGCGGGCCGCGCTCCGGATGCCGGACGAGGACGTCGCCGCATTACGCAAGCTGCTGGACGATCTCGGCGAGGAACCGTCGGCGGACGATCAGCTCGCCTGTGACGTGGAGTTCCACCGGCAGCTCGCGATCGGCAGCGGCAACCGGGCGCTGGCCTCGATCATCGAGAGTCTGCGTCAGCCGACGTACCGGGCCCGGATCTGGCGCGGCCTGACCCAGACCGGCGCGGTCGCCCGATCGGTGGCCGAACACCGCTCCATCCTCGACGCCATCGCCGCCCGCGAACCCGAGGTCGCGCGGGCCTGGGCGACGGTCCACATCGCCGGCGTCGAGCGCTGGATCCAGGACGCGGTCAACCTTGACTCGGGCGAAGCTCCACCAGGACAGCGGACGGCATCGGCAGGGTCAGCTCGAGTGCTGAGCCGTTCCACTCCAGCGGAGTACTGACCATCTGGCTCCGGTCGGCCAGCTCGGTCAGCTGCTCGTCGGTGGGCCAATCGCCGATTCCCAAGTCGGCGGCGACTGCGACGAGATCGCCGACGCCGATGCCGAGTGTGGTGACGGTGGCCTGCCAGGACGGATCCACGCCGGGCAGCTGCACGTGGACCGTCCTGGACAGTTCCGGTGCCCCCGCCGACTTGGTCTGGTCGAGGGTCAGATTCCACAGCAGTACGGCGATCCGATCGTCATCCCGGGAGGCCCACGCCTCCACCAGGCTGCCGCCACCGTCGCCGCTCCACGTCACCGGCAGCTCGACCGGCCCGAGCCGGCTCAGCAGGCTCATCGCGTGGTACCGGGGCTTCGCCAGTCCACCAACGGTCTGCAAGCCGAAGCCACCATGCAGGAACCGCGGCGGACGGCCGAGCTCCTCGAAGTGGTCCGACGCGACCCAGTACGCGAGCGCGTCGACCCGCCCGGCCGCCGACTTCATCCCGCGCAGCAGGAACACTCCGGAGAACACCGAATCGTTGATTGGGTTGAAGTGCGTCGGGGTCACGCCCCACTCGGTCCACAGGATCCGCGCGTCGCCGAACCCGTGCCGATCCAGCGACGCCTGCACATCGAGCGGCGGACTGCCGTAGGTGTGCGTCGACACGAAGTCCACCGGCGTACCCTCTGCCGCCGCATGCGCGAGCAGATCGTCCACCCAGCCCGCTGCGGCCGACGACGGTCCGCCGATTGCCAGCCGCGGGTCCACCGACTTCACCGCTGCTGCGCTCACGTCGTACAGATGCAGGTACTCGGTCTTCGTGCCGGACCAGAAGACCTCCAGGTTGGCCTCGTTCCACACCTCGAAGTCCCAGGTCAGCACCTCGTCGAGGCCGTACCTCTCGACCAGGTGCCGCACCAGTGCGCGGACCAGGTCGTACCAGCGCTCGTACGACTTCGGTGGGGAGATGATCGCGCCGTACGCGAACACGGTCTTGGCCGGATCACTGGCCAGGTCCCGCGGCATGAACCCGAGCTCGACCACCGGCCGCAGCCCGATCGCCAGCACCTTGTCGTAGATCGCGTCGACGACCGAGAAGTCGTACGCCGGTTCGCCGTCGACCTCGGCGTACACCCGAGTGTCGTCATGGAAGATCGCATGCGCCCGGACCGTGCGTACCCCGATCTCGTCGTGCATCCGGCGCAGCGCCTGCTCCAGCTCCGCGCCGATCTCGTGACCACCGGTGAGATCCGTGCAGAGCAGCTGGCTGAGCCGTTCGCTGCCGACCATCGGAACCCACGGCTTCGCCAGTTCGGTGCCCTCGGCAGTCGTGTCGATGGTCACCGAAACCACCGGGACGGTGCCGTCGGCAACCAGTGGTACGGCGCTCACCGTGCTGCTCGGACGGCCGCTCGCGGTCACCTCGGGGACGCTCGCGACCGCATACCGGTACGGCGTCCCCGGGGTGCAGGTGGTGTCGACGTACGGCGGCGCCGGGACCGAGAGGATGTCTCCACTGTGGTGATCGACAGGCTCGAGCGGGCCGTGGTCGCCGGTGGACCGCAGGATCAGGTAGCCCGCGGCTCCGTCCACCGGCGTCCAGTCGATCGTCACCTGGCCGGCTCCGCCGGTCGCGGTGACCTCCTTCGGCGGATCCAGGTCCGGGAAGGTGAACGCGCGCTCCTCGTCACTGCGGAGCGCGATCCGCGCGTCCCAGTCGGTCTTGGCCTCCACCGAGGCGTCGTCGTGCATCAAGCTGACTCCTGTCGTCGTGTCACTCGAGCCCGGACTCGAACTGCTCCATCGCGATCAGCGGCCGGATCCGGCGCTCGACCGTCGTGGTGCTGAAGTTCCGCCGGACCACGTCGTCGGCGAAGACGTTGCCGATGGCACCCATCACCATCGCCTGGTCCAGGGCCAGGTACCGCTGGGCGATCAGCCCGGACCGGACCGCGACCGAGTCGTAGAAGCCACCGGCGCCGTACGCGTGCAGGTTCGTCTCGATCCGGCGCAGGTTCTCGATCGCCTGCCCCGGCGCGTACTGCATCGCCAGGAACGCGGCGTGCGGGGTGACCACACCGTCGCCGAAGGTGGGATTCGGGTTGACGCCCTCGCGGCAGCCCTCGAAGCCGGCGTCGAAGTTCGTCGCCTCCAGGTCGGACGGATAGCCGCCGGGGTCCATCCCGATCGCCTCGACGCCGTAGACGGAGTACCCGCCCTTCGGGTTCGAGGCCGGCGAGAAGCCCCAGTAGCCGTACTTCGCGTCGTCCAGTCCGTGCTCGATCTGCGCGCGGACGGTCAGCGGGTGGTTGATACCCCAACTGCGCGGTGCCCAGGTCGTCTCCGGGATGAACAGATCGGGCATCAGCGACTCGAACATGTCGCCGCCCCAGGACGGCACGAGCCGCATCCCGCGGTACGAGTAGGTGCCCTCGAAGACGTCGAGACCGAGGTACGTCCGGTGCACGCCCTTCGGCTTCTGCTCGACCCAGGACCAGTCGCACGAGTCCGGGAACGTCCGGTACGTCGCGAAGTACTGCGTGTGCGGGACCTGGTCGAGCGCGAATCCGATGTAGCCGGCGATCCGAGCCTCGGTGTTGCAGGTGTCGTAGTGGAACTTGCGGTAGTACACGTCCGGGCCGGTGCCGGCGTGGTTGCCCTTGTCGGTCTCCTCGTCCGGCGGTGGGGTCTCGAAGAAGCCACCACGCATCAGACCGCCGGGCCGGGCCGCGGGGTTGTAGTAGTAGGCGAAGTTCATCTTGCTGAGCAGCGAATCCGCCAGCGCGCGGGCCCCTGGCTCGGCGTTGCGGACCACCATCAACGCGCAGGCGAGCCAGCCGTTGTCGACACTCGAGACGAACGGCGTGATCGGCTTCGTCCCGTCCGGGTCGACGTACCGGACCTCACCGGTCGATTCGTCGTACCAGTTGAAGTACATGCCGCTCGGCTCGTGGTGGTCGACCTTCGACATCGTGGTCAGGGTCTGGGTGATCCGGCGCAGCGACTCCTTCGGCGAGATGATGCCGAGGTGGCGCGCGACGACGGTGCTCCACAGGTAGCCGCCGATGTTGGTGGGGGAGGTGTACTGGCTGCGGACCGGGTTCGTCACCGAGGAGCCGATGTTGTCGGCCGGGAGGCCGGTCTTCTCGTCGGTCATCGCGACCAGGCTGCGCCAGGTGTCTCGCGCCCACCGCCCGACGAGTGCGCGGTCGGCCTTGCTCGGCTTCCACCCACCCATCAACAGTTCCGCAGGTGAGCGCGTTCCACCGAAGGCGGGGGCAGCGGTTCCGATCAGAGTGGCGGCGGTGCCGGCGGCGAGCAGGGTACGGCGACTGATGTTGGCGGTCATCTAAGTCTCCAGAAGGTTATTTGAGTCCGGTGATGGCTATGCCCTTGGTGACATGCCGCTGGAAGACGAGGAACATCACCAGCACCGGCAGGACGACCACGACCGCGCCGGCCATCAGCAGGCCGTAGTTCTGCGCGTTCTGGCCGGTCGAGTACAGCGCCAGGGCGACGGGAAGGGTGTATTTGTCCTCGGTCTGGGCGATCACCAGCGGCCAGAGGAAGTTGTTCCAGGAACCGAGGAAGGTCAGGATGCCGAGCGTGGCCAGGGCCGGCCGCGTCAACGGCAGCATGATCCGGCCGAAGATGCCCAGTTCACTGGTGCCGTCCACCCGGCCGGCGTCCATCAGATCGTCCGGCAGTCCGGAGAAGAACTGCCGCATCAGGAAGACACCGAACGGCGACACCAGGAACGGCAGGATCAGGCCGGGGTAGGTGTTCGCCAGCCCGGCGTTGGTGACGAGCACGAACAGCGGCACGAACGTGACCATGCCGGGGATCATCAGCGTCGCCAGGACCACTACAAAGAGAGTGTCGCGGCCCTTGAACCGCAGCTTGGCCAGCGCATAGCCGATCATCGAGCAGAACGTCAGGTTCCCGGCCGTCACGACCAGCGCGACCACGGTCGAGTTGAGGAAGTAGCGCGGGAAGCTCGCCTTGCGGAACAGGTCGCCGTAGTTCTGTGTGGTCGGATTGTCCGGCCACCAGGTCGGTGGGACGCGGAGCAGTTCGCCCTGTGTCTTGAAGCTGCCGAGCACCATCCACAGGAACGGCGCCGCGACGGCCACCAGTCCGAGCACCCCGATCAGGTAGATCCACCAGGTACGGCGCATCACTTCTCCCTCAGCAGCCGGAACTGGATGAACGTGACGACGGCGATGACGACGAACAGGATGTAGGCCATCGACGTGGCCAGGCCGTAGTTGCCGAACCCGAACTGCTGGTAGGTGTACATCGACACCGACAGCGTGCTGTTCAGCGGACCGCCCTGGGTCATCACCAGCGGCTCCTCGAAGAACTGCAGGTAGCCGATGCCGGTGGTGACGCTGGTGAACAGCACGGTCGGACGCAGCAACGGCAGGATCAGGTAGCGGAATCGTTGCCACGAGCTCGCACCGTCGATCTGACCGGCCTCCTCGACGGTCTGCGGGATGCCTTGCAGACCGGCCAGGAAGATGATCATCGCGGAGCCGAAGTTGCGCCAGATCGCCATCGCGATCAGCGACGGCATCGCCAGCGTCTTCGACGCCAGCCAGTTCGGCCCGTCGATGCCGAACCAGCCGAGCACGGTGTTCACCAGGCCGGAGTCGGGCGCCAGCACGAACCGCCAGATCACCGCGATCGCGACGATCGACGTCACCACCGGCAGGTAGTAGCCGACCTTGAACAGGCTCTGGAACCGCTTCACACCACGGTCCAGCAGCACCGCGGCCGCCAGCGCGACCACCAGTGTCAGCGGTACGCCGAGGATCACGAAGTACGCCGTGTTGAACGCGGCCTTGCGGAAGGTCTCGTCCGACAACGCCTTCACGTAGTTGCCGAACCCGACCCCGTTCACCGCGAACGGCGTCCGCAGATCCCGCTGCCGCATGTCGGTGAAGCTCATCCCCAACGACCCCAGCACCGGCCCGGCCGTGAACGCGAGGAACAGCAGCACGAACGGAAGGACGAGCACCCACGCCGCGAAGGTCTGCCGATCCAGCCGCCTGGTGCGGGGGCGCGGACGTACCGTGCTCGCTCCTCCACCCGATGGCGGTCCTCCCGACGAGGTCCGCAGCGCCTCGTCGGGAGCCGTGTCATGAACCATCGGGATCAGCTACCGGTGCCGATCGACGATGCCTTGGTCTGGGTGGCTTTGGCGGTGTCGGCGGGGGACTGGCCCGACTTCGCCATCTTCTCGATCTCGGTGTCGAACGCGTTCGCGACCTGCTCCCAGTTCACCACCGCGGGCGGCGCCTTCGCGCTCTCCAACTGCTTGCCGAACACCGGCAGCAGCGGGTCGGAGGCGATGCTCGGGTCCTGCCACGCGCTCTTCACCGCCGGCAGGTCGGACGACATCTTGAACCATGCCGCCTGCGTCTTCGGATCGGACAGGAACTTGACCAGCTTCCACGCGCTGTCCTTGTTCTTCGACGTCTTGAACACGACGAAGTTGGAGCCACCCACGAACGACGTCGAGGTCTTGTTCTTCGGGATCTCGAACACACCGATGTTCGGCTTGATCGCGTCGCCGCCGAGCTTGGCCACCGACCCGGCCATCCACGGCCCGGAGACGAACATCGGTACCTGGCCGTTGACGAACTGCGCCTCGGTCTGGTTCGGCGGCAGGTCGGTCCCGGCCAGCTTCTCGGTGAAGAAGCTCTGGTAGTACTTCAGCCCCTCCTGCATCTCCGGGGTGTCGAAGGTGAACTCCTTCTGGTCGTCCGTGGTGAGGTTCGCGCCGGCGGACCAGGCGAACGGCATCACGGTCTGCCAGGAGCCGGTACCGCCCGGCTGCAGGTTGATCCCGTACTTCGCGCCGGCCTTGTCCTTCATCGCCTTGGCCATCGCCTTCAGGCCGTCCCAGTCGGTCGGCGGCGTGGTGATCCCGGCCTTCGCGGCCAGGTCCTTGCGGTAGTAGACCAACCGCGTCTCGACGTACCACGGAACGCCGTACTGGGTGTCGCCCACCTTGGTGGTGTCCAGCGCGCCGGGGTAGAAGCCGTCGGTGTCGAAGCCCTGCGGGGTCGGGTCGAGTGCGCCGAGGTCGGCGAACTCGCCCATCCAGGTGGTGCCGACCATCGCGGCGTCCGGCAGCGACTGCGCGGTGATCGCGGTGGTGAACTTGCTGTGTGCGGCGTCCCACGGGATCGGCGTGACGGTCACCTTCACGCCCGGGTTGGCCTGCTGGAACTGCTGCATCAGCTTGGGCAGGTTCTCGCCCTCGGTCCCCATCGCCCACACGGTCAGATTGCCGGTGGCGGGTCCTTCGCTGACCGTCGTCGTCGCCTGTGAACCCCCGCTCGGGGTGTCCTCGGACCGGCCACATCCCGCGAGTGCGAGAGCGGTGGCGGTGAGCGCAGCGCTGCCGATCACCAATCGGCGGCGGATGCTGTGGGTGAACATGTGTTGTCTCCTCACTCGGTTCCTGCTGCATCCCCCGGTTGCACCGTGCCACAGCTGTCCCGTAGCACGAGTTGTGTCGCCAGTACGTCGTTCCGCGCCCGGGTCCGTTTCCCGGTCACGCGTTCGTGCAGTCGTTGCGCCGCGAGCCGGCCGAGCTCGATCATCGGCTGCCGCACCGTCGTGAGCCCCGGCGACACGTACCGCGCCGCCATCACGTCGTCCCACCCGGTCACCACGATCTCGTCCGGTACGCCGATCCCCTGCGCACTCAGGCTGTTCATCGCCGCCAGCGCGAGCTCGTCGTTCGCGCAGACCAGTCCGTCCGGCGGGTTCGTTGCCCGAAGCACCCTCTCGCCGACCTCGGCGCCGGCCTCCTCGGTGAGCGGGACCCGCTCGGGCTCCGGCGGCTCCAGCCCGCGACCGGCGTAGGCCCGGGCGAACCCGGCGTACCGCTCGGAGACGTCGTACGAACTGGCCGGATCGCCGACGAACAACAGGTTCGTGTGGCCGTGATCGAGCAACCGGTTCGTCAGCTGCTCGGCGCTGGCCGCACTCTCGCTGCGGACCGAGTCGCAGCCGGTCATCGGCGGATGGGCGACCAGCACCAGCGGGGCGCCGGTCTTGCGTAGGTCCTGGATCGTCGGCAGATCCAGAGCGTTGCCGTGGACAACTATCCCGTCGACCCGGCCGGCCAGGTCACGGACGCTGCGGCGGGGATCGGGGTGGCCGTGTGTCACCGTGATCACCACGCTCTGGCCATGCTCGCCGGCCCAGCGTTCGTACCCCATCAGTAGGTCGCCGTAGAACGGGCCGGCCAGGTCGGGCAGCACGAGCCCATGCGCCTCATGCCGTTGTACCGCCAGGCTTCGGGCGGCGCGCAGCGGTACGTAGTTGAGCTCCTGCGCCGCCTGGTCGACCCGGGCCCGCGCCTTCTCCGACACCGGTCCGGTCCCTTGCAGGACGCGCGAAACCGTCGCGATCGACAGCTTCGCGCGGGCCGCGACGTCGTAGATCGTCGCCGGCCTCCCGCTGGTTCCGGATGCCACGTGCTCGCTCCTGAGGGTCAGAGTGGAAGCGCTTACAGTTTCTGACCCTGCCCTGCCCCAGGTGCATCGGTCAAGACCTCGGCCCCGATCTGCGACGATGAAAGCGTGACCACACCGGAACGAATCGACCAGCTCTTCCTGGTCCGGCACGGCGAGACCGAGTGGAGCCGGTCCGGCCGGCACACGTCCGTCACCGACCTTCCGCTGACCGCGGACGGCGAGAAGGTCGCGGCGTCACTGAAGCAGCGCCTGGCGGCCGAGAACTTCGACCTGGTCCTCACCTCACCGCGGCAGCGTGCCCGGCGTACGGCGGAGTTGGCCGGCTACCCGGACGCCGAGGTCGACGACGACCTGGTCGAGTGGGACTACGGGGACTACGAAGGCATCACCACCGCGGAGATCCGCGAGACCGTGCCCGGCTGGACGGTCTGGGACGATCCCGTACCCAACGGCGAAACCCCGGTCCAGGTGGCGGCCCGCCTCGACCGCGTCAACGCCCGCATCGCCGCCGTCGACGGCGACGTACTCGTCTTCGGCCACTCCCACGCCCTCCGCGCCCTCACCGCCCGCTGGCTCGAACTAGACGTCACCGAAGGCCGCCACTTCGTCCTCAACACCGCCACCATCTCAGTCCTGGGCTGGGAACGAGGCTCCCCAGCAATCCACCACTGGAACAACTAACCGCTCTCCGGAAACAAGTCGCCGGTGAGAGACTCCTTGTTTCCGAAGATCGTCAGCGGACCGGGCAGGCGGGCCCGCACCGCTTCGCCGCCAGGGCCGGCGCTCGCCGACGCAGTACCTGCAGCACCTGTACGGCGGCCTGACACGGCCGGCCGGTGACGTCGAACCAGCCGTAGCGCAGCGTCGACTCGGTCCGCAGCGTGGCACGGTTGTCCCGATCGAGGTCGCGCCAGCGCTGCCGCGGGACGAGGTGGAGGCGCCCGTCAAGCTCGACCACGAGCTCGAACCCGGCATAGAACACGTCGGTGAATTCGCGGTCCACCGCGCGTTGCCGCTGCCCGGTCGGCAATGCGTGCCGGCGTTCGACGTCGCGCAGATAACGCAGCTCGAGCAGAGAATGCGACCCGGCAGCGACATCCTCGATGATCGGCCGTAGCGACCGGCGATGCCGCAACCGCGGACGGACGGCCAGTGCCGTCGCGATCTCCGCGGGAGCGACTCGGCCGCTCTGACAGGCCTCGGCGATCACCGCCGCCGCCCGGTCAAGTGATCGTGTGCTGCCCACGATGTCGAGGACGGCGTGCGCCGGAGTCCGTCGAGGCGGTACGACGGCCGCGAGGCGAGCCGCCCAGTGCTGGTCGCGATGTACGACGAGATTCGGCTGCCGCCTGACCCGGCGGTGTTCCGGGATCGTCACGTGCACCGGGCGGTTGCTGTCCGGGGTGATCAGACCGAGCTGCTCCGCCGCGGTGTAATGGCTCCAAGCCGCTTCGGGTCCGGAGTAGAGCAGGGCTGCCAGCAACTGCTCGTCGTACCCGATGGGGCCGGTGTGGGTGGCGTAGACGCCTGGGTGAACGGTTTGCAGCGTCGAGCCCGCAACGGCCGCCGGATCCGCGCCTTGGACCAGCCGGCGGCGGACAGCTGGACGCGCGACACGATCCGATTCTGGTCATGGATCAGCGCATCGATGCCCTCGTCTGCGAGCTGTCGCCGCCACCACCAGTCCATCCGCTCAAGCGTGACGGATTTCGCCGGCGCTCGCCGAGGCGGCTGTGGACAACCGCCTCGTACCGCCGCTGTCCGGAAACAAATCGCCGCTGGGTGGCGATTGGTTTCCGAGGTTCAGGGGTGGCTGATGATCGTTATCAGGTGGTCGAGGCGTTGTTGATGGTGGGTGGGGCGGAGGCGGGATCCGTTGGCGAGGGTGGCCAGGCCGTGGAGGGAGCTCCAGAAGACCTCGGTGAGGGTTTCGGGGTCGTCAGGGGCGAAGGGGGTGACGACGGCCAGGATCTCGCCGAATGTCGTCCGCAGGATCGCGGGGGTGCCGGCGTCGCCGAACACCAGGTCCGTGCGCCGTACGAACATCGCGTCGTAGACGGCCGGATGTTCCTCGGCGTACCGCAGGTAGGCCTCGGCCAACCCGCGTAGGCCGTCGCGTTCCCGGCCCGCGCGAAGTCCGGCGGCGAGTTCTTCGAAGCCTTCGAGTGCCACGGCGGTGGAGATGGCGTCCATGTTCTTGAAGTGGCCGTAGAGGACGGGCTGGCTGTAGTCGACGGCCTCGGCCAGGCGGCGGGTGGTGACGGCCTCCCACCCTTCGGCCTCGGCGAGCTCGCGGGCGGTCCGGACGATCAGCTCCCGCCGCTCCTCCCGCGCCCGTTCCCTGCGTGTCTGACTCGGCATAGACCGGATCTTAGCATTGCTAGACAATCTAGCAACGGCAGTGCTAGCGTCGCTAGGGAAATTAGCGCTGCTAGATCATCAAGGAGTCAGTCATGCGTCGTTTCGTCACTGTGCTCACCGTCCTGCTCGGTCTGTTCCCGATCTCGTTCGGCCTGCGGTTCCTGTTCGACGGGCACGGAGCCGCCGCCGGTTTCGGCATCGATCCCTGGCCGACCGGCACCGCGGCCGGCTACTTCGCCGTGAAGGGGATCCGCGACATCGTCTGCGGCCTGAACATCCTGGTCCTGTTCGCTCTCGGCCAGCGCCGTGCCACCGGCATCGTGATGGCGCTCGCCACACTCATCCCGGTCACGGACATGATCGTCGTACTCACCCACGACGGCTCGGTCGCCACCGCGCTCGGCGTCCACGGCCTGACCGCAGTGGTGGTCCTCGTCGACGCCTGGCTGCTGCTGCGCCAGCGCCAGACTCTCGCGGCCGCTCAGCCGGTCGGGGCCCATTCGTAGAGATCGATCGTGCAGTACTCGCGGAACCCGAGCCCGGCGTACACAGACCGCCCAGCCGGCGACGACCCCAGTACGCCGTACTCCGCAACGCCGGCGGCCTCGCGGAGGGCGGCGTACGTGATCGCCGCACCGATCCCGCGCCGTCGCGCCTCGGGGACCGTCATCACGAAGTACACCCCGGCGACGCCGGCGCCGAGGAAGATCGTGGTCGTCGCGACGGGCTCGCCGTCGAGCCGTCCGAGGTAGTGACGCCACGGATCCCCGTACCCGAGCTTCCGGTAGACCTCGGCGACCCACCGAGCCTCCTTCACACCCTCCCCGAATCCACGTCCGAGCGTCGCCTCCCACGTCGCGAGATCCTCGTCGTCCCGTACGCGCGTGATCTCCAGCCCTGGTACGACGGCCGGCGTACGCAACTCGTCCAGCCGCACCGCCATCCCGGGCTCACTCCCGCCGAACGTGAACCCGCCCGCGACCAACCGCTCAGCCAGACCGTCCGACCGCATCGACGGCCCGACATGCCAGCTCCCCGGTACGCCGTGATTCCTGAACTCAGCAAGGGATTCCGCGATCACCTGCTCGCCGGCCGCCCCAACCACCGCGTTGTGGTAATCGATCGGCGACCCCCCGATCGTCCACCGTGCTGCGGCGTCGTCGCGCTGCACACCACCCCCGGCGGCCCCCATCGCCATCAGCAGTTCGGCCGCGTTCTCCTCGATCGCCCGCACCACGCTCTCCACGGGGACAGTCTGGCCGATCACCCGAACGCAGCGCGATTGCTTTCCACCCACTCGCGGAAGGTCCCGGCCGGGCGCCCGAGCACCCGCTCGACATCAGTCACCACCTGCTGATCAGCCGGGCAGGGCGTTCCACTGTTCCAACGTGGAAACGAGCAGGGTCGTGGTCGACAGGGCGAGGAACTCGGTACGGCTGACGAACTTCGCGTCGGTCGCGTCGTCACCGGGAGTGAGCGTGCCGCCCACCGCGGTCGCTTCATAGTCGCGGATCACGTAGAGCCGCCCCTTCGGTCCGTCGCGTTCGACCTCGCCGACCATGGCCCCGACCTGCACGGTCAGGCCGGTTTCCTCGGCGACCTCGCGCGCCACTGCCGCCGGATCGTTCTCGCCGGGCTCGACTCGCCCGCCGGGGATGGACCACAGCCCGCGGCCGGGTTCGTTGGCCCGGCGTACCACGAGCAGCCGGCGCTGCTCGTCGTACACGAGAGCACCCACACAGTCGACCCGCTCGGCATCCATGCGACGGCAGGATAGTGCTCGCCTGGGGACAACTGACAGGTCCGGCGTGTGAACGCGGCTAGCATCTGCGGTGACAGATGTCCTGATCACGGACATGACCACCGACATGATCACGGACATGGTCACGGACACCGAAGGGATCCTCACCGCTCGTGCGCATCGATCTGCACACCCATTCGAACCGCTCGGACGGCACCGATCCGGTGGACGTCCTGATCGCGCACGCGCAGCAGGCCGGCCTCGATGTGATCGCGCTCACCGATCACGACACCGCCGACGGGTGGACCGACGGCCGCCGGGCCGCGGAGGAGCTGGAGATCGGGTTCGTGCCGGGGATCGAGATCTCCTGCAAGCTTCGCGGCATCAGCGTCCACCTGCTCGGCTACCTTCTCGACCCGTCCCAGCCTGAGCTCGCCGAGGAGCTGCGGATCGTCCGCGACGGCCGCACCGACCGGATCCCCTCGATCGTGGCCCGGCTGAACAGCATCGGCGTGCCGCTGACCGTCGACGAGGTGCTGGCCCAGGCCACCGGTACGCCGTCCGTCGGGCGGCCGCACGTGGCCGACGCGCTGGTCGCCAACGGCACGGTCGCGAACCGGGGCGAGGCGTTCGACCGGTATCTCGCCGACGGCCGGGCCGGCCACGTCTCGCACTACGCGATCGAGCCCGGTCGCGCGATCGACCTGGTCCGCGCGGCCGGCGGCGTACCGGTGATCGCGCACCCGTGGGGCCGGTCCAGCTACAAGGTGATGACCCAGGACGCCATCGCCGCGCTCGTCGCGGACCACGGCCTGGCCGGGATCGAGGTCGATCACCAGGACCACTCGGCCGAATCCCGGGCCGCGCTGCACCGGATCGCCGACGAGCTCGGCATCATCGCCACCGGCTCCAGCGACCACCACGGCGTGGGCAAGATCGACCACGAGCTGGGGGTGAACTCGACCGAGCCCGAGCAGTTCGAGCGGCTGCTCGAGGTCGCCAAGGCGAACGCGGCCGCCACCGACGCCCAGGTCCCCGAGGCCTATCTGCCGTGAACAGTGTCATCAACCTCGGGCTGCTGAGCGAGGTCGTGGTCACGCTGTTCGTGATCATGGATCCGCCCGGCACCGTGCCCGTGTTCATCTCGCTGACCGCGGGCCAGTCCCGCGCGGTCCGGAAGAAGGCCGCCTGGCAGGCGGTGCTGGTCGCGTTCGGTGTGATCGTCGTGTTCGCGGCGTTCGGGCAGCAGATCCTGCACCACCTCGGCATCACGCTGCCTGCCCTGCAGGCCGCCGGCGGTCTGCTGCTTCTGCTGATCGCGCTGCAATTGCTGACCGACACTGCCGAGGACCCGGTCCAGACCAAGAACGTCAACATCGCGTTCGTCCCGCTGGGTACGCCGTTGCTGGCCGGGCCGGGTGCGATCGTCGCGACCATGGTGTTCGTGCAGCGGGCGAACGGCGCACTCCCGGACGTGATGGCGATCTCTGTCGGCATCATCCTGATCCACGTGGTGATGTGGCTGACGCTGAGGTTCTCCGGGATCATCATGCGGTTGCTGGGGGAGAACGGCGTACTCCTCGTCACCCGGATCGCCGGTCTGCTCCTGAGTGCGATCGCCGTACAGCTGGTGGCCGATGCCGTCACCGACTTCATCAAGGCGGGCTGATGTGAGCGACATGCTGCCCGGGATGCCGACGCGGCTGTTCGTCGCGACGCCGACCAAGCTGCTCACGTTCACGGACTGCAAGCGGAAGTACCGGTACACGTATCTGGAGACGCCGCGGCCGCCGAAGGGACCACCGTGGGCGCACAACACGGTCGGGGCCATCGTGCACGAGGTGCTCGCCGACTTCTTCGGTCGCTGGCCGGCCGCCCGCCGTACGCCGGACGAGGTGGTCGCGAAGATGCGGTCGAGCTGGCGGAGCGAGGGCTTCCGGGACGACCAGCAGTCGCTGGACTGGCGCGAGCGGTCGACCGAGATGGTGCTCGGGTACCTGCGCGACTCGGATCCGTACTACCAACCGCGCGGGGTGGAGCGCACCGTCGCCTTCACCACCGAGCGGGCGTCGCTGCGCGGGCGCGTCGACCGGATCGACGAGCGTCCGAGGCGGGACGGCAGCGGCGGGACCGAGCTGGCGATCGTCGACTACAAGACCGGCCGGCGTCCGCTGACACCGGTGGATGCGCGGTCGTCGTTGGCGATGGCGCTGTACGTACTCGGCGCGCGGCGGGTCTTGCACAAGCCGTGCACGCGGGTCGAGCTCCACCACCTGCCGACGAACACGGTGGCTGCGGCCGAGCACGACGACGCGTCGCTCGCCCGCCACCAGCGCCGGGCGGAGTCGATCGCGGATGATGCGGCCGCCACCGAGGTCCGCTGGCGCGAAGGGCTGACCCCCGCCGAAGCCGACGAGGCGTTCCCACCTGAGCCGTCACCCCTGTGCGGCTGGTGCGACTTCGTCCGCATCTGCCCCGAAGGTCGCCGCACCGCCCCACCCCGCGACTCCTGGGCGGGCCTCGACGACACGTCTCCGATCCCGTCCACGGACGAGTCCCTCAGCTGACGCCCTCTGACTTGGCGGACGCCGTCTGAGCTGGCTGAGGTTGGCTGAGGGCGCCGTATCAGCGGTATGTGCGTGGGGTGCCAGCGGGGGAGGCGAAGGTGGAGGCACGAGAGAGGGGTGCCTGATGGGTGCGAAGACTGTGAACAAGCTGGCGGTACCGGGGGCGACGCTGCACTACGAGGTGACGGGGGCCGGGCCGGTGCTGCTGCTGATCGCCGGGGGCGGGACGGATGCGGGGGTGTTCGACGGGATGGTCGGGCAGCTCGCGGCCGACTACACCGTGGTGGCGTACGACCCGCGCGGCAACTCGCGCAGCCCGTACGACGGTCAGCCGGCCGACGAGTGCGTCGACCAGTCGGCCGAGGACGCGCTGGCGTTGATCGACGCGGTCGCCGGCGACGAACCGGCGTTCGTCTTCGGCAGCAGCTCCGGCGCGATCACCGGACTCGAGCTGATCACCCGCCACCCGGACCGGGTGCGGATGCTGGTCGCGCACGAACCGCCGTGCGTCGAGGTGCTGCCGGACGTCGAGGACGCGCGCGCGTTCTTCGAGGACGTGCACGACACCCACAAGACCGACGGGGTCGCGGCAGCCGACGTACTGTTCATGATGGGCACCGGGATGGACGACGACGCGATGCCGCCGCTGGAGGACCTGCTGCCGGAGTACCGCGAGCTGGCCGAGCGGATGCAAGCCAACGCGGGCACCTTCTACCAGCACAAACTGCTGCCGTTCACCCGCTACCAGCCGGACCTGGACGCGCTGAAGACCGTCGCCGACCGAATCGTCCCGGCCGCCGGCCTACAGTCGATCGAACTCCTCCCCGGCCGCCCGATCCAACTGATCGCAGAACACCTCGGCTGGCCCGTCGTGACCTTCCCCGGCGGCCACGCCGGCTACTCGAGCCACCCGGCCCCGTTCGCCACCCTCCTGAACCGAGTCCTCGAGGCCGAAATCAGCTGATCCCTCCCAGTCCCGGTCCGGGCGAGGTCTGAGGGGTCCCCGCCCGGACCGGTAGTCCTACGCAGAGCACCCGTCGTGGGAGCACCACCGAAGAATCCGGTTGACGGCTGCCTGGAGTGCGGCGTACTGTCCGATCCTTGCCTTGAAAACGGTGTGGTTCAGCCATGCCTGTCACAGTGGTGTCCGAACCCCCCGGTCCTGTCGGATTCGGGGTAGTTCTGCGTGCCGCTGGATCCGGACACCACCTCGAAGTTCGGAGAGGAGGTTGCCTTGGGCGTCTATTGGGCGATCGGCGTACGGTCGTTCCGGCGCTTCTCGACGTACCGGATCGCGACCGCGTCCGGCGCGTTCACCAATACCGTGTTCGGGTTCATCCTGTGCGGTATCTATCTGACCCTGTGGCACGAGCGGCCCGGGCTCGGCGGGTACGACGTCGCCGATGCGCTGACGTTCGTGTGGTTGCAGCAGGGGCTGCTGATGCCGATCGGGATCTTCGGTGCCACCACCACGGTCGAGCTCGGCGAGCGTGTCCGCAGCGGGGAGATCGCCGTCGACCTGTACCGGCCGACGCATCTGTTGCTGTGGTGGCTGTCCGTCGACCTCGGGCGCGCGATGTTCCAGCTGCTGGTCCGCGGTGGTGCGCCGCTGGTGGTCGGTGCGCTGGTGTTCGACCTGAAGTTCCCGAGCGACCCGATCACGTGGCTCGCCGTCGCGGTCGGGCTGGTGCTGGGGATCCTGGTGAGCTTCACCATCCGCTACCTGGTCGCGTTGTCCGGGTTCTGGATCACCGATACGCGGGGCATGGAACAGCTCGCGTTGTTGCTGTCGTGCTTCTTCTCCGGGACGATCCTGCCGCTGGTCGTGTTCCCCGGATGGCTCGGCGAGTTCGCGCGGGCGACGCCGTGGGCCGCGACGCTGCAGGTGCCGATCGACATCTGGCTCGGCCGCAACCCCGGCGGGATCGCCTCGGCGCTGATGTTCCAGCTCGGCTGGCTCCTGGTGCTGCTGCTGGCCGGGCAGCTCACCACGTCGGTGGCGACCCGGAAGGTGGTGATCCAGGGTGGTTGAGCGACTCCGCCGGGCACCCGCGCAGTACTGGATGCTCGTCGTGATGTGGATCCGGTCGTCGCTGGCCTATCCGGCGTCGTTCGTGCTGATGCTGTTCAGTTCGATGCTGCTCACCGTGACCGACTTCGTCGCGATCGTGCTGATGTTCAGCCACATCGACACGTTCGGCGGGTTCACCATCGGGGAGATGGCGTTGCTCTACGCAACGGCCTCGATGACGCTCGGGATAGCCGACTTGTTCACCGGATCGATCGAGCGCGTCGGCGAGCGGATCCGTACCGGGTCGCTCGACGTCTACCTGATCCGGCCCATGCCGACGTTCCTGCAGACCGCCGCGGACGGGTTCGCGCTGCGCCGGATCGGCCGGCCGCTGCAGGCCGGCCTCGTGCTTGCATTTGCCCTCAGTAACATTCACGTCGATTGGACGGCGGCCAGGATCGTCATGCTGGTGCTGTCTGTGATCACCGGCTCGATCATCTTCGCGGCGATCTTCGTGCTCGGCGCCGCGTTCCAGTTCCTCGCGATCGACTCCGCCGAGCTGGCCAACTCGTTCACGTACGGCGGTCAGACGCTGACGCAGTACCCGTTGTCGGTCTTCGGCAAGGAGATCGTCTGGGCCGTCACGTTCCTCGTACCGCTTGCCTTCGTCAACTACTACCCGGTGCTGTTCGTGCTGGGTAAGCCGGCCCCGCTGGGCCTGCCGTCCTGGATCGGTCTGCTGTCTCCGCTGGTCGCCGTCGCGATGGTTGCGCTGGCGTCACTGGCGTGGCGGGGCGGTCTCCGTCGTTACCGCAGTACAGGGAGCTGAGCAGTGGCAGTCATCGAGTTGTCGAACGTGTCCCGCACGTTCACCGTCACGTCGCGGAACGGATTCCGCCGTACCCGCCGGGAAGTGCGCGCCGTGGACGGGATGTCGTTCACCGTCGAACCAGGCGAGGTGATGGGCTACATCGGGCCGAACGGCGCCGGGAAGTCCACAACGATCAAGATGCTGACCGGCATCCTGGTCCCGAGCAGCGGCACGATCCGCGTCGCCGGGGTGGACCCGTCCCGCCACCGGCTCAAGCTGGCCAAGCGGATCGGCGTCGTCTTCGGGCAGCGCACCACGCTGTGGTGGGACCTGCCGCTGAAGGACTCGTTCGCCGTACTGCAGAAGATGTACGACGTTCCGATCGCGAGGCACCGCGAGAACCTCGCGACGTTCGTCGAACTGCTGGACCTGGGCGAACTGCTCGCCGTACCTGTTCGTCAACTGTCGCTGGGTCAACGGATGCGCGGCGACATCGCGGCCGCGTTGCTGCACGACCCGGAGATCGTCTACCTCGACGAGCCGACGATCGGGCTGGACGTGATCAGCAAGGCCCGGCTACGCGAGTTCCTTGCCCAGGTCAACGCGGAACGCCGTACCACCGTCATCCTCACCACCCACGACCTCGACGACATCGAGGCCCTGTGCAGCCGTGTCATGGTCATCGATCACGGCCACCAGATCTACGACGGCACCCTGACCGGCCTCCGCGCCAGCCAGTCGGCCCCGCGCACCCTGGTCGTGGACCTGGCCACCTCCCTCCCACCCATCGAGATTCAAGGCGCCACCGTCGTCAAGGTCGACGGCCCCCGCCAGCACCTCACCTTCCCCACCACCACCAGCGCCGCCCCACTCCTGTCCCAAATCGCCGCCAACTACCCCCTCGTAGACCTCTCCGTGGCCGAACCCACCATCGAATCCGTCATAACCCAGCTCTACACCCCCACCCACCACTGACCCTCACGCCAGGTCAGCCACCATCGACGCGAAGACGACCTCGGGGTCCATCGCGTCCGCATCCTGCCGCCACCGCGCGAGCGAGTCGGCAAACCGCCCCTCGTCAACAGTCCCAACGCCTTCCGCCATCAACCGCCTGGCCTCGGCAACCCCAACTTCGCCGTACTCCGCCTCGTTGCCCCCGAAGTAGTCGTCCCGAACCCCTTCGTTCCGATGGAACTTCCCCGTGTTCCCGACATAAGTCCAAACATCCTCATCCACCAACGCGGCCACCCAAACCCGCCGTTCTCCCTGCTTGACCAACAACAGCCGCGTCATAGCGACCTCTCCTTCGTCGAAGTCCGTTGTGCCAATCGCTGCGTGGCGCCCTGCTGGCCCTGCGACGAGGCATCGCCCTCCTCGCGTCCGGGTGCTTGGCTGCTTCTCCTACCGTAGAAGCGGATCGCGACCGGTACGCCGCCGAGGGTCTTGAGGTCGTCGATCCCAGTTGGTTGCCGCATCTGTCCCGACAAGGCGATGGCTTCGTTGCGTGCTTGTGTGCGCTTGTCTCGCGGTTGCCTGTGGTCACGTTCCACCACATAGAGCGGGGTCGTCCAGGTCTTGACGTCGATCGACTCCTGCGAATGCACTTGCACCTCGACGCGTACGGCTTTGCTGTACAGGAACAGGTGCAGTCCCTTGTATCTGCTTCCCTCGACGTACGAGTGGATCGCGCCGCTCATCTCCCAGCCCCGGCCGGCGAGCGAATCGCAGGCGTCTGTCGTTGTCCGGACCAGGTCGTCGGGTTCAGGGGTCAGGACTGTGTAGCGGACGACGTCATCGAGCGGCAGCTGGTCGAAAGCCGTGCCAGTGCGGACGTAGGCATACATCTTCTCGTGAGCGAGTGCGGCGACCCAGACCAGACGCTCCTCCTCCTTCACCAGGTAAAGCTTCATCCCGCGATCCCGTCCTCTGTGCCCAGGTTGATGGTTCGTTGACCGTAGTCGGGCGGGGAGCGATCGTGGGGTGGGTTCGGGAGACTTGTGGATAACTCGGGGAGGTTACGAAGTGGGGTGGGGTGTGACTTGGGGGTAGTGGGGTCGTTGAACTGCGGGTAGGGACCCAACCGGAAGTGGGATTCGGGGGTAGACAGGGTATGCCGACGATGACGGATGAGCCTGCTGTGGTGGTGGGTCCGCCGGCGGACGGGGCTGGGTTCGTCGAGTGGGTGCGCCCGCATCTGCCTGCGATGGCCCGGCTGGCGGGGCGGCTCGCGGTGGGGGCCGACCGGGACGACATCGTGCAGGACGCACTGGCGCGGGCGTGGGCGAAGCGGAGTCTGTACGACGCGAGCCGGGGTACGCCGTCGGCGTGGCTGCTCGCGATCACCGCGGACCAGGCCCGGAAGGCGGCGCGGCGGTTGCGGCCGGCCGGGGAGTTCGACGAGCACGACCGGCCGGTGTCGCGGCCGGACCTGGATGCCCGGGTGGACGTGGACCACGCGCTCACCTCGTTGTCGGCACGACAGCGCCTCGCAGTGGACTGCTACTACTTCGCCGACCTGTCGATCGTCGACACGGCCGCGGTGATGGGCTGCTCCGAAGGCACCGTCAAGTCCACCCTGTCCGATGCGCGGTCCCGCCTGCGCGCCCTGCTGGAGGTCAGCGAATGAACCCGACCGACGAGGTCGACGACCTGCTGACGCGGGCCGGTGCGCGGTGGCGCGCGGACCAGCCGTCGGCCCCCGAACCAGACTTGGACCATATTCTCGGCGGTCGCCGCCGTCCCCGTCGCTGGGTACCGGCGCTGGCCGCCGCGAGCGTCGCGGCGATCGCCGCTGCCGCGCTCACCGTCCTCCCGGACGGCGGCCAGGACCCGGCCGCCGTCCCGCCCGCAACCGGTGACACCCAGCAAGCCTTTGCCCAAGGCAACCAGGCGGCCACGCCGATGCCCGGTGCCACCCAACCGGATCCGGTGAACGACAAGCTGCTGGTCCGCGCCGGTGACAAGGTCCAGGTCAGCGGCGAGGTGATCGCCGTACCAGGTCAGGAGCCTGTGTTCTGCCCGTCGCACCCGACGGATCTGGTGGGTTATCCGCCCGGTCAGGAGCCCGCTCCCAGCTGCCCGGCCACCATCGCCGTCAAGCTCAAAGGTGTCGACCTCGACCGGCTCGGCGATGCGCGGACGGTCAAGAACGTACGCCAGGGGACCGCGACCCTGATCGGGATCTGGGGCAACCGATCCATCGACGTCCAGGAGCAGAAGGCGTTCGTCGCACCGCCCGCACCGCAGATCCCGCCGCTGCCGTGCAAGGCCCCGCAGGGCGGCTGGGTGTCGAAGCCGAACAACCTCAACGCGCCCGCGGTCCTGGCCTTCCTCGACGCGCACAGCTCCCAGATCTCTGAGCCGCTCATCCAGTACCCGGCCGGTCACGGCCGGAGCAAGCCGGTCGTCGTGCAGGTCGGCGTCGCGCACGGGGATCTGGGGGCGTTCCGGACCTCCCTGGACAAGGTGTTCGACGGCAACCTCTGCGTGTCCAGGGCCCTGCTCAGCCGCGGCGACGTCAACCGCATCTACCAGACCCTGACCAACCTCACGGCGAAGCAGGAGCTCGGCATCCAGACCGCGTCCGCATCGTCTCCGGGCGGTGGCCGCGCCGAGGTCGAGGTCCTGGTCTACACCGAGGCAGTGAAGACCGCGCTCACGCCGGTCGGCCTCAACCTGCTGACGGTCAAGCCGGCGGTGCAACCAGTCGCGTGACCGCGCAGCCAGGAACGACCGGCGTCAGTCGATGAAGGTCTGGTCGTGGAAGAAGTCGACCAGGAGCCGGGCCGTCGCGGCGGGCTGCTCGATGGCCGGAGAGTGGCCGGCGTCGGGGATGATCTGGGCTTGAATGCCGAGCCGCTCCGCCACGTCGGCCTGGACCGTGATCGGCCAGCCGTCGTCGGAGGCGCCGTACGCGACCTGCGTGCGGACGCCGGTCTTGGCCAGCCGGTCGGTCTTGTCGTCGGCGTCCATCAGGCGGCGAGTGATCTCGGCGAGGCCGGCCGGGTTGTTGCTGGTGAACCGCTTGCGGAGGAACGCCGCGATCTCGTCCGGCGGCGTCACGTACCCGGGCACCAAGCTGTCGTGCTCCAGCTTCAGGTCGTACACCTGCTCGATCGGCAGGTTGTCCAGCCCGAACGCGAGCATCTGCAGGCCCTGAACCTTCGACTCGTCCGTGAACGCCGCCGGACCCGAGCACAGCAGCGTGATGGTCGAGAACACCGACGGATCGGTCAGCACGGCCTCCCGCGCAACCAGTCCGCCGAACGAATGCCCGACCAACTGGCTGTACCCGCCGAGCGCCTTGCTCATCGCCACCACGTCGGCGCCGAATTCCTCCAGCGTGTACGCCGACCGCTCGGTAGGCCCCGGGGTCTCGTACTGACCACGCTGGTCGACCGCCACCGTGCGCCATCCGTACCGGCACAGGTGGTCGACCAGTGGAGTGAAGTCCTCCTTGCTGCCGGTCCACCCTGGCACGAGCAGCACGGTGCCGAGCGGTGTACCGTACTTCGGCACTGCCATGAGCGTGGCGAAGGAACCCCGGTCGGTGTCGAGGGTCGCGGGGTGGACCCCGTCGGGCAGCGTCAACGTGCGCGGCGTACTCACAAGTCAAGAGGGTAGTCGCCGGTACGGCACAATGGCCGGGTGCCTCGCACCATGGCTGTTGCCAACCAGAAAGGCGGCGTGGCCAAGACGACCACCGTCGCGACGCTCGGCGCTGCCCTGACGGAGCTGGGTCAACGGGTGCTGCTCGTGGATCTGGACCCGCAGGCGTGCCTGACGTTCTCGGTCGGTATCGACCCCGAGGACCTGGACACGTCGATCTACCAGGTCCTGCTCGGCGGCGTGAGAGCGCGGGACGTGTTGGTCAAGCTCGGGGACGGAGCGGACCTGCTGCCCGCCACGATCGAGCTGGCCACCGCGGAGGTGCGGATTGCGCAGGAGACCAGCCCGGAGCAGATGCTGCGGACCGCCTTGCGCCCACTGCGGGCGTCGTACGACTGGATCATTGTCGACTGCCCGCCGACCCTGGGGCTGCTGACCGTGAACGGGTTGTCGGCGGCGTCCGAGGTCCTGATTCCCTTGCAGTGCGAGACTCTGGCGCATCGTGGCGTAGGGCAACTACTTGACACGATTCACGACGTACAGCGGTTGACCAACCCGGGCCTGCACGTGCTCGGCGTGCTGCCGACGCTGTACGACGGCCGCACGACGCATGCCCGGGCGGTGCTGGAGACGATCGCGGACACGTACTCGCTGGACGTGCTGCAGCCGTCGATCCCGAAGTCGATCCGGTTCGCGGAGGCGCCGGCGATCGGGGAGACCGTGCTCAGCACCGCGCCGGCCTCGGCCGGTGCCAAGGCCTACCGGGCTCTGGCCGGCGCGCTGCTCTGACCTACTGCCCGCCGTCCGGAGTCTGCGGAAGGGCAGGCTGACGGCGCAGACGGTGCCGGTTCCGCCACAGCGGTACGCCGATCAGCGCGAACAGCACCACGAACGGGAGAACCGCGCCGAGTGCGGTCGCCAGTGCGGAGAAGGTCGCGACGAACGCGTTCCAGCCGCCCTTCAGCCCGGCCAGGAAGCCGCGATCCGGGTCCTCCGCGACGGGAGGCTTGCCCTTCTCGGTCAGGGTCAGCGTGAGCGTGGCGAGCTCGGTCTGGAGGGAGAGATTCTTCTGCTTGGCCAGCAGGGACTCCAGGTCGGCCTCACGCCGGGTCAGCTCGGTCTCGACCGAGACGATCTCGCCGATCGTGTTCGCCTTCGCGAGCAGGGTTCGCATCCGATCGAGGCTCGCGCGCTGGGAGTTGATGCGGCTCTCCACGTCGACCACCTGCTCGGTGACGTCGGCGGACTCCTGGTGGATCTGCACCCGCTTGCCGAGGTCGGACAGGCGCTGGATCGCGGTCTCGTACGACGCGGTAGGAACCTTGAGCACCAGGTTCGCCTGGGTGATCTTGCCGTCGGCATTGCTGCCGGTGTCCTCGGACGCGACCTGGCCACGCAGTGCGGTGACCACGGTGATCGCCTTCTGCCGTTGACCGTTCACGTCGTCGGCCTCGACCGTGAGCGAGCCCGTCTTGATGATCGCCCGGGTCACGCTCGGCTGCGCCTGCGGCTGCCCCTGGGCCTTGGGCGCGACGTTGCTGGACTCGCCCTCCGCGACTTTGCCGCTGTCGCCCGCGGATGCGCCGCTGCCGCCATCCTGCCGCTGCGCGGGACCGGACACCCCTTCAGCGGTGCTTTCGTTGCTGTTGCCCCCGCAACCCGCCAGCAACACGACCCCCAGCGCCGCCATTCCGACCACGGCACCCCTGATCCGCCTCATCACCCAGCCCCTCTCTCGTGGTTTCCGTCCTAGGACGGTCCACGAGAGGCCGGGTGTTGCAGGGTGAGGTCACTGTTCAGCCACGGTCGGGCGACGGGCAGGTCACTCCGGAGCGGTGAACAGGGGGACGGTCGGGCTCGTGCCCGGCTCCGGCGCAGCCTTCTCGGCAGGCGCGGCAGGCTCGGCAGGCTCGGCAGCGGCAGGCTCGGCGGCGGCAGGCTCGGGAGCAGCCGTCTGAACGGACTTCTCGGCAGGCTTCTCCGCGGTCTTGCGAGTGCGGGCCCGCTTGCGCGGCTTCCGCTCGGCCGGAGCCTCGGTGGCCTCCGTCGCGGATTCCGTGGAGGGCGGGACCTCGGTCTTGGCGGTGACGTCGGCGCCCTCCTCGAGCGGCTGCCCGGAGCGAGTGCGCTTGCGGGTCCGGTTCCGCTTCCGGGCTGCCGGACGCTCGCCTTCCTCGGTGCGGTCCTCGCTGCGGCGCGGCTCCCGGGCCGGCTTCTCGTCGCGCTGCTCCTTGGCCGGCTTGATCCGGCCCTTCGCATCGGTCGGGATGCCCAGGTCGTGGTACAGCTCCGGCGACGTCGAGTAGATCTCCTGCGGCTCGTCGTACGGCAGGTCGAGCGCCTTGTTGATGGTCTTCCAGCGGGTCACGTCCGGCCAGTCGACGAACGTCACCGCGATACCGCTCGCACCCGCCCGGCCGGTCCGGCCGATCCGGTGGATGTAGGCCTTCTCGTCCTCGGGGCAGGTGTTGTTGATGACGTGCGTGACGCCCTCGACGTCGATGCCACGGGCCGCGACGTCGGTGCAGATCAGTACGTCGATCTTGTCGCCGCGGAACCGGGTCAGCGCTCGTTCGCGGGCCTGCTGGTTCAGGTCGCCGTGGATCGCGGCCGCCTTGAACCCGCGGTCCTGCAGATCGTCGGTGAGGCGGGACGCCTCCCGCTTGGTCCGGCAGAAGATCATCACCCGGCCGCGGTCCTCGGCCTGCAGGATCCGCGCCACCACCTCGGGCTTGTCCAGGTCGTGCGCCCGGTAGACGAACTGCGCGGTCGTCGGCACCATCTCGGTGTCTTCGTGCGACTCGGCGCGGATGTTCAGCGGGTGCCGCATGTGGGTGCGGGCCAGCGCGATCACGGCCGACGGCATCGTTGCCGAGAACAACATCGTCTGCCGCAGCTCGGGAGTCTTGCGCAGAATGCGTTCCACATCGGGCAGGAAGCCGAGGTCGAGCATCTCGTCGGCCTCGTCGAGGACCAGGACCTTGATGTGGCCGAGGTCGAGCACGCCGCGGTTCGCCAGGTCCAGCAGGCGTCCCGGCGTACCGACGACGACGTCGACGCCCTTCTTCAGTGCGTCCAGCTGCGGCTCGTACGCGACTCCGCCGTAGATGGTCAGGACCCGCACCGTACGCACGGTGGACGCGGTCGTGAGGTCCTTGGCGACCTGGATGGTCAGCTCACGGGTCGGGGTGACGACCAGTGCCTGCGGCTTCCCGGGGGCGGCCAGTTCCTCGTAGTCGGCTTCGCCGGGGGAGATGGTGCGCTGCAGCAACGGAATGCCGAAACCCAGCGTCTTGCCGGTGCCGGTCCGGGCCTGACCGATCAGGTCAGTACCCATCAGGGCTACCGGGAGCGTCATTTCCTGGATCGGAAACGGCTCGACGATGTTGACGCGATCGAGCGCGTCACAGATCTCGGGTAAGACCCCGAGCTCTCGGAAGGTGGTCAGGCTGATCGCCTCTCAACATGCTTGATACGGACAGGTGCTCTGTGGCCGGGCGCCAGAGGTTTGTCAACCTCGTCTGTGAGGCGCGGGGACACTGTGCAAGCACCTCGCACCAGCTCGCCCATCTGGGCGCGTCACCGGCGAATCGCCCACCAGTGTAACCGCATGAGCTGTCAACGCCGCTTCGTGTGGTTTGCGCCACTCCCGCCGGTGGACAGATAGGGTGCCGGGCATGGAGCAGACGGCCTTTGATGATCCCGCCTACCGGGCCGCGGCGGTGGATCTGCTGGGAGTTCTCGCGTACGGCGAGCTGACCGCGTTCGAGCGGATCGCCGAGGACGCGAAACTGGCACCGACCCTGAACGACAAGGCGGAGCTGGCGGCGCTGGCGACGACCGAGTTCGGGCACTTCCGGCAGTTGCGGGACCGGCTGGTCGCGCTCGGCGTGGACCCGATGGAAGCGATGCGGCCGTTCGTGACGCCGCTGGACGCGTTCCACGACCACACCGCGCCGTCGGACTGGCTGGAGGGCCTGGTCAAGGCGTACGTCGGGGACGGTCTGGCCAACGACTTCTACCGCGAGATCGCGTCGTTCGTGGATGCGGAGACGCGGGCCCTGGTGCTCGAGGTGTTCGCCGACTCCGGGCAGGCCGAGTTCGTGGTGGACCGGGTCCGGGCCGCGATCGAGGAGGACCCGAAGCTGGGTGGCCGGCTGGCGCTGTGGGGCCGCCGGCTCGTCGGTGAGGCGCTCAGCCAGGCGCAGCGGATCGCCGCTGACCGGGACTCGCTGGCCGCACTGCTGGCCGGCAGCGTCGACCGGCCCGGACTGGACCTGGCCGCGATCGGCCGGATGTTCACCCGCCTCACCGAGGCGCACACCGCCCGCATGACCGCACTCGGCCTCCAGGCCTGACCCTCTGCCACCACCACCCTCTGCCTGCCCGCGTCGCCGTCGCCTCTGATGGGCTGACCCATCAGATGGTGGGTTGGCACGGCGCAGGCGGTTGGCGAACCCACCGTCTCGTGGGTCTACCCACGAGACGGTGGGCGAGGGTGAACGCAGAGCGGCCGCCTGCCCCGGGTCGGGGTGGCGGCCGCTGAGGTGAGGTCGTCAGGCTGAGGTTTTCGATCTGCTCTGGTAGCCGGCGATGGCGCCGACGACGATCATGGCGCAGATGATCTGGATCAGGTACTGCGTCCAGTCCAGGCCGGGGGTGTCCTTGACTCCGAACGCTTTCGCGATCAGACCGCCGATGAAGGCGCCGATGCCGCCTCCCAGAATGGTCCAGCCGAGGCTGATGTTCTGCTTGCCGGGGAGCACCAGCCGGGCCAGCGGCCCGAAGATGATGCCCGCGATGAGACTGACGATGAGCATCCAGACCCAGTACACGGTTCCTCCTTATGAGGGATGGCTGACCCGCGCTCCGGCCTGGCGCCCCGTGCTACCAGACCACTGCAACGCAGGTCTTACTGCCATCGTGCCCCCTGGGTCGCAGTCCGCAACCGGGACACGCGCGACTGTGTCCGGACCGCGATCAGATCGCGCCGAACCCGACCTTGCGAATCGACACCTCGCCGATCTCGACGTACGCCAGCCGGTCGGCCGGGATGATCACCCGGCGGCCCTTGTCGTCTGTGAGCTGCAGCAGGTTGGCCTTGCCGCTGAGCGCCGCCGCGACCGCCTCCTGGACCTCGTCCGGGCTCTGCTCGCTCTCGAGCACCAACTCACGATTGGCGTGCTGTACGCCGATCTTGACCTCCACGAAACCCTCCGGGCACGATCCGACCGGCGGCTCTCGCCGGTGACGGTTCGAGCCTATCCGCTACCGACCGCCAGCTCTCACCCGTCCGCCCAGAGCAGAACCTTGGTACGTCGTACCGCGGCGGCGCTGGTCAGGAGTCGGTGCGGGGGAAACCGCGGATGCCGCGCCAGGCCAGTGAGGCGACCAGGTCGGCCGCCTGCTGCTGGGCCAGTGTCGGGTCGTCGGAGGCCAGCCAGTAGCGGGCACTGACCTGGGCCATGCCGACCAGGCTGACGGCCAGCACCATCGACTGTTCGCGGTTCAGGCCGGCGTCGGCGCTGATCACCTCGGACACCGCCTCGGCGCACGTGTGCGTGACCCGGTCGACCCGCTCCCGGACCGCTGTCTCGTTGGTCAGGTCCGACTCGAACACCAGCCGGAAGGCACCCTGCGCGTTCGCCACGTACTCGTAGAACGCGTGCATGGTGGCGGCCACTCGTAGCTTGTTGTCCTCGGTCGACTTCAGCGCGTCCCGGACGGAGGCGATGATCGCGTCGCAGGAGCTGTCCAGCAGGGCCAGGTACAGCTCGAGCTTGCCGGGGAAGTGCTGGTAGAGGACCGGCTTGGAGACGCCGGCGCGGTCGGCGATGTCGTCCATCGCGGCGGCGTGGTAGCCGTTCGCGACGAAGACCTCCTGCGCCGCCTCGAGCAGTTGCGCGCGGCGGGCCAGCCGCGGCAGGCGGCTGCCACGCTTCGGCGCGGTCTCGGGTGTCGTCGACACGTCGGCTCCTTCGATGGTGCGGCACCGGCAGCACGGGCTCGACCGCCGGGTCGTTCTCCGAATCCTACCCAGCAGTCCTCCCGGCCAGTAGCTTCCCCGCCGGTCTGCGTTCCATCGTGGTAGCGGTCACCGATAGTCGTCCTCGCCGGAGTCGCCCACCTCGCGGCGCTGCTCCTCCACGTCGACGGGGTCGGCCTCGCTGGGTACGTCGTCGTCCGGAGTGAAGTCGTCCACCTCGGTGGAGTCCTCCCGCTGCTCGAGGACATCGGCCTCCGGAGCGTCGTCGGGGACGCTGCCGAAGCCGGGACCCTCGTATTCGGTCTCACTGGTCATGCGACTGCTCCTCTTCGCGCGGTGACGGACAGTTACGACGGGATCGACGGTAGCGGCCGCGGGTCGTCGTACAGGCCCTCGAGGACGTCGCCGTACTCCTCGATCCGGGCCAGTACCTCGTGCGGCAGGAAGCGGAGCTCCTCCGCGTCGGTTGCCGAGGCCACCTCGTCCCAGTCGATCGGGGTGGACACCCGCGGCTCTTCGGCTCCGCGCAGGGAGTACGGCGCCAGTGTGGTTTTGGCGCTGGCGTTCTGGCTCCAGTCGATGAAGACCTTGCCAGGACGCAGTGCCTTGGTCATGTTCGCGGTGACGTTCTCCGGGAGCGCCTCGGCCAGTTGCTCGGCCAGGAGCTTGGCGAAGGCGCTCGTACTCCGGGACGACGCCGGCTCGATCGGGACGTACAGATGCATGCCCTTGTTGCCGGACGTCTTCGGCCACCCCTCCAGCCCGTAGTGGCCCAGCAGTTCGCGCAGCGCCAGCGCCACGTCGCAGCACTCGACGATGCTCGCTCCCGGCCCCGGGTCGAGGTCGAACACGATCAGGTCGGCCTGCGGGTCCTTGCCGACGTCAGACAGACCGATCCGCCACTGCGGGATGTGCAGCTCGAGCGCGGCCAGGTTCGCCAGCCACACCACGGTCTGGATGTCGTCGGCGACCACGAAGTCGGCCTCGTCCCGGCCGGTCGAGCTGCCGGGCGTCGGCAGGGTCACTGTCCGCACCCAGGCCGGCGTACCGCGCGGTGCGTTCTTCTCGAAGAAGTACTGCGCCCCTGTGCCGTCGGGCCAGCGCTTGCGGGTGAGTGGACGGTCGGACAGGTGCGGGAGCAGCAGCTCGGCGACCTGGTGGTAGTAGTCGATCACCTCGGCCTTGGTGAAGCCGGTCTGCGGGTAGAGCACCTTGCCGAGGTTGGTGAGCTTCATCGTCTGCCCGTCGACCTCGGTCGTCAGTTGCTGCGGCGCGGCTGCCATGCCTCCCAGTCTCCACCTCTGCGGCGTCCTAACGGGCGAACCGCTCTACTGATTCAGGGAGCAGTCGGTGTGGGCCTCCGGGCCGGACGCGCTCCCGGACGCGACCTGCTCGCCGTCCAGCCAGATCTCACACGAGATCTCACCGGTCTCCCCGTCCCGGTTGCTCGCACTCATCGTCAGGAGCGGCGGATCGACCCGATAGGTGTACGTCTCGCTGCTCCAGGCCGACCTGATCTCGGTGGTGCTGAGCGTTCCGGGTGGATCGCCCGGCTTCTTGTAGACGACGAACGCCGATCGGCTCTCGCCCGACACCTTGTACTGGACCTCGTGCTGCTTGAACGGGACCAGGCGATCGGCGTCGGTCTCGGCCACGACGACCGCGCCGACCAGGACCAACTGCAGGGCCAGGTACGCCGCGACGGGTACGCCGAGCGCGATCAGGACCGTGTTACGGACCGTGTGCTTCTTGCGGGGTGGGGCAGGCGGCCCGGGCTGGTACTGCGTCATGCGGGAGAGTCTCTCGGCTGAAGGGTCCTACCATGGGTCAGGTGGAGAGTTACGCGGGAGTAACCGGGGCTGAGGGCCCGCTGGAAGTACGGGAGTGGCCGACGCGGCAGGTGTCGGTCGGAGGCGCGGATCTGCTTGTGCGGGACGTGCCGGACACGGCGCCGGATCTGCCGCCCGCGCTGTTCGTGCACGGTCTGAACGGCTCCTCGCTGAACTGGACCGCTCTGGGCCTGATGCTCAACGACACCGTCCGCGGCGTCGCACCCGACCTCCCCGGCTTCGGACGTACGCCGCTGTCCGGCGCCGCCGGGATCTACGAGCAGGCCGACCTGATGATCGAGCTGGTGGAGCGTGACTTCGACCGGCCGCTGCACCTGTTCGGGAACTCGATGGGTGGCGCGACGGCGGTCGCCATGGCCGGGCGGCGACCCGACCTGGTCGCGTCACTCACCCTGATCTCGCCCGCGCTCCCGCATCCGCGGATGTCGGCGAGCGCGCTGTGGTTCGCCGCGATCGCTACTCCCCGGCTGGGTCCCGCCGTACTGGAACGGACCCGGCGGTTGCCGTTCGACCGGCGGTTCGAGGCGTCGATGGCGCTGGTGTTCGGCGATCCGCGGTCGCTCGCGCCCGAGGTACGGGCGGCGTACGAGGCGGAACTGCGGCGGCGCGACGGGGACCCGTGGGTGCGGCAGGCAACGGTCGACGGCGCCCGGAGCATCCTGCGGTCGTCGGTAGCGATGCCGCGCCGGTCGCTGTGGGCGGACGCGGCGAAGCTGGACTGCCCGGTGCTGCTGATCTACGGCGGGAAGGACAGGCTGGTCGACGCGCGGATCCGGACCAAGGCCCAGCGCGCGTTCCGCAACGCCCGGCTGCTCTACCTGCCGAAGTCCGGCCACGTCGCGCAGATGGAGCACCCGGACCAGGTCGCCCGGGCGTTCCGCCAACTGATCGCCTGATCCTCAGCCGTCGAGCCTGGGCGGGGTGCGGCTGATCGAGTCGAAGCTGTCGCAGGACTGAGACGCGGCTGAGCACCCGGTCAGGTCAACTTTCCTCTCGCCCACGAAGTCGGACCGACATCGAAGGTTCGTCGAACGAGAGGACCACTGTGCGGGTTGTCGGCAGATTCAGAAAGAGCCTGTCGCTGGGGATGGTCGCACTACTGGGGGTGGGGGTCCTGCCGGCACTGCCGGCATCCGCCACACCGCAAGCGCCGCCGTCGCTTGCTCAAGGCAACAACTGGGAAGTGAAGCCGGTCGCGTCCGGCTATCAGCTCACGCTCCGGCTGGACGCGCCGGCGCCGATGCGCGCGTCGCTGCCGTTGCTGGCCGTCAACGGCGTGCCGCTGGGGGCGGCGAAGCAGTCGCCGGATCAGCGCACTCTGACGTTGATCACCACGAACCCGGCTGTGCTGAAGGCACACGACGTACGGCTGATCTGGTCGGGTGACCTCGGCAAGGAAGCCGGCAAGGGCCAGGAGCGGAGCCAGGCCGCCGGCCCGACCGACGCCGACTGGCTGAAGGCGCGGCGCGGGCCCGAGCTGACGGACGATCCCGGTGCCGTCGGCAAGTATCAGGTCGAGACGTCGGAGTACGACCTCGGTGACGAGGCGGTGTTCCTTCCGGGCCTCGGGCAACGATCGGAGATTCGCGGCAAGGTCTACACGCCGCGCGGTGCCGTCGGACCGCGGCCGTTGGTGATCTTCCTGCACGGTCGGCACCAGGTCTGCTACGGCGACGGCGAGGAGCCTGAGGCCAAGCCCTGGCCGTGCTCCGCAGGCCTGAAGCCGGTGCCGAGTTACCGCGGGTACGACGGTCCCGCGACGGCGCTGGCCGGCAACGGCTACCAGGTCGTGTCGATCAGCGCGAACGCGATCAACGCGTGGGACGGTGCGGCCTACGACGCCGGTGCGCAGGCGCGGGCCGAGTTGATACTTGATCATCTGGCGCTGTGGAAGAAGTGGTCGACGCTCGGCGGCGGACCGTTCGGCCGCAAGTTCGTCGGCAGGATCGACCTGCGCAACGTCGGCCTGATGGGTCACTCCCGTGGCGGCGACGGCGTCGCGCGGGCCGCGGTCCTGAACGCCGACCGCGGCGGCCAGTACGGGATCCGCGCGGTCCTGCCGCTCGCACCGACCGACTTCGCCCGGACAACCGTGCCGGGCGTCGCGATGAGTGTGGTGCTGCCGTACTGCGACGGCGATGTGTCCGACCTGCAAGGGCAGAAGTTCTACGACGACACGCGTTACTCCGTCACCGGCGACACCGCGCCGCGGTCGACGATCACGGTGCTCGGTGCGAACCACAACTTCTTCAACACCGAGTGGACTCCGGACCAGTCCGAGGCGCCGTCGGGCGACGACTGGTTCGGTGAGGAGAAGGAGTCGCCGTGCGGTGCGAAGTACGCCGGTCGGCTGACGGCCAAGGAGCAGCAGGCGGTCGGTACGGCGTACATCGCGGGGTTCTTCCGGTTGCAACTGGGGCATGAGACGCAGTTCTTGCCGCTCCTGGATGGGTCCGACTCCCGGGCTGCCTCGGCAGGGAGGGCCGTCGTACGGGTTGTGGCTCAGGCGCCACTGGCGTCGCGGCGCGATGTGAATCGGTTGGACCAGCCGCTGCCTGCCGGAGCGGTCAGTGGGAAGGCGTCCGCGACAGTGTGTGCGGGTGTTGAGGAGTTGAACACCGGTCTTGCTCGGGCTGCTGCCGGCGCGGCGATTCCGACCTGCATGTCCACTGCTGACTTCGGCAACACGCCGCATTGGAGTACTGCGTGGTTTGCGGCCAGGACACCGAGCACTGCGGTCACCAAACTGACGTGGACCGGGACCGACGGCGTGCTGCGGCTCAACCTGCCCGCCTGGCAGCGCGACGTACGGCGCTTTGCCGCGTTGTCGTTCCGGGCAGCACCAGACCCGGCTGGTACGCCGAAGACTGATCTGACTGTCCGGGTCGTCGACGGGCACGGACGGGCGGCCGTCGTACCGGTGTCCACTGTGAGCGACGCGCTGGTGCGGATGCCGGGGAGTAACGCGAACGGACTGCCGAAGAACCTGCTGCGGACCGTGCGTATCCCGGTCGGGTCGCTCAAGGGTGTGGACCTGCGCGACGTACGGGCCGTGGAGTTGCGGACGGACCGGGTGGCGCGTGGGTCGGCGTACGTGAGCGATCTGGCGTTCGCGTCACCCGGTGTGGGGTTGTCGGCGCCGGCTGTCCTGCTGCCGAAGCTGTCGGCGTCGAACGTGAAGGTCAAGGAGGGGGACAAGGGCACCAACTCGGCGGACTTCTGGGTGACGATGTCGCGGCCGAGCACCCGGCCCGTGACCGTGTACGCCGAGACGAGCGGTGAGCTGGGCGAGACCGTGGGGGATGCGACGCGGAAGCTGGTGTTCAAGCCGGGGCAGGTCCGGCAGAAGGTGAGCGTGCCGATCCGCTCGAACGCCTGGGACAGCTACGACCTGCCGTTCGACCTGGTGCTGTCGGTGCCGCGGGACGGGCTGCTGGACCAGTCGTTCGGCCACGGTCTGGTGATCGACGACGACCCGACGCCGACGCTCACGCTCGGGAACGCGCAGGCGTCCGAGAAGGCCGGGGAGGTGAAGTTCCCGGTCAAGCTGTCCGCGCCGAGCGACAAGATCGTCAACATCTTCGGTGAACTGAAGGACGGGACGGCGGTACTCCGGAAGGACTACAAGGGGGCGTACGACGACGGGTCCGACCCGGCGAACCGCTCGCTGGACGGGTATGTGGAGCCTGGGAAGACGGCCGGTGAGGTCTCGGTGACCCTCGTCGACGACACAGTGAAGGAGCCGGGCGAGATGTTCTCCGTTGTCGTCGGGGCGGTCGACGGGGCTGAGGTCAAGCTCCCGAAGACGCTGCAGGCCACGATCACCGACAACGACTAGGAGAGCAGCCGGTCCGGGCGCCCTGGGGGCGCCCGGACCGGCGAACTCATCTCAGGCCCTCTACCGGTGATTGCCGGACCCGTGGCTCGTAGTCGTCAGAGCGAGACGGAGGGTCCGGGATTCGGACTTGGGCGGGGGTGGGTTTGGTTGTGCGGGAACATGGAGGTGGGACGGATGGTTGAAAACCGGAGATCCCGTCCGACATCTTCACGAGGAGCCGACACGTGTCACTGCCACCGCTGGTCGAACCGGCCGACGAGCTGACCATCGACGAGGTGCGCCGGTATTCGCGGCACCTGATCATCCCCGAGGTCGGGATGGCCGGACAGAAGCGGCTGAAGAACTCCAAGGTGCTGGTCATCGGCGCCGGCGGCCTGGGCAGCCCGGCGCTGCTCTACCTGGCCGCGGCCGGCGTCGGCACCCTCGGCATCGTCGAGTTCGACACCGTCGACGAGTCGAACCTGCAGCGCCAGATCATCCACGGCCAGTCCGACGTCGGCAGGTCCAAGGCCCAGTCGGCCAAGGAGTCGATTCTCGAGACCAACCCGAACACGAACGTCGTCCTGCACGAGACCCGGCTGGACAACGACAACGTCTTCGAGATCTTCGAGCAGTACGACCTGATCGTCGACGGCACCGACAACTTCGCCACCCGCTACCTGGTGAACGACGCCGCGGTGCTGCTCGGCAAGCCGTACGTCTGGGGTTCGATCTTCCGCTTCGACGGCCAGATCAGCGTGTTCTGGGCCGAGCACGGCCCGTGCTACCGCTGCCTGTACCCGGAGCCGCCGCCCCCCGGCATGGTCCCGTCCTGCGCGGAAGGCGGCGTACTCGGCGTGCTCTGCGCGTCCGTCGGCGCGGCCCAGGTCACCGAGGCGATCAAGCTGCTCACCGGTATCGGCGACCCGTCGCTCGGCCGGCTGAACATCTACGAGGCGCTCGACCTCAACTGGCGTTCGCTGAAGGTCCGCAAGGACCCGAACTGCGCCATCTGCGGTGAGAACCCGACCGTCACCGAGCTGATCGACTACGAGAGCTTCTGCGGCGCCCTGACCGAGGAGGCGGCCGACGCGGCCGTCGGCTCGACCATCTCGGTGAAGCAGTTGAGCGAGTGGATCAAGCTCAAGGACAACGGCGAGAAGGACTTCGTCCTGATCGACGTCCGCGAGCCGAACGAGTACGAGATCAACAAGATCCCGGGCTCGGTGCTGATCCCGAAGGCGGACTTCCAGACCGGTGTGGCGCTGGAGAAGCTGCCGCAGGACAAGCAGTTGGTGTTCCACTGCAAATCCGGCGTCCGGTCCGCCGAGGTGCTCGCGATCGCGAAGGGCGCCGGCTTCTCCGACGCCGTCCACGTCGGTGGCGGAGTGGTTGCCTGGGTCGACCAGATCGACCCGAGCCAGCCGTCGTACTAAGTGCAGGGGACTAGAACGGCACCCGGCACGAACTGACCGCGTCGACCGCGGCGGCGTCACCTGAGACCACAGGTGCGTCGCCGCGGCCCGACAGCGTTCGCATGTAGCCGACGGCGTCCACGGCGGCGCGGCCGACCGGCTCATCCCTCCCGAGCCGGTACGTCCCACCTCCCTGGCCCGTGAATTCCAGTACGACGGTCGGCCGGTGACCCCAGAACGGTCCGTCGACCACGTCGTACATCACCTGTCCGACGATCTCCTCGGCATACGGTCCGGCGTCGAAGGACCGCCCGAGCGCCTGGCACACGTCGTCGCGATCCATCCACAGATCCCGCGCCAGCAGGATGTCGTGCACATAGCCGATCAGGTGCCCGGCGATGTCCGCGACGTCCCACTTGTCGCACACCGTACGGCGCTGCCAGTCGCTCCCCTCGATCGACGCCAGCAGGTCGTGCCACACCTGGATCTCGGCGTCCCGGTGGACCTTGCACCGCGGCCGATCGGCGCGTCCGATCTGCTCCGCGAGTAGTGCGCTCATGCTTTCCCCCGGGCTGGTGAATAGTGTTGGTAGAACATCTCGAGGACGGTCGGCAGCAGCCGGATGAAGCGTCCGTCCTCGAACGAGGCGTGCGGCTCGTTCGCGATCTGCTGCGAGATCAGGCCGGCCATCATCGACGTCTGGAGAGCGATCCCCTCCTCGCTCGCCGCGTCCGGGTGCAGGTGCCCGGCGTCGACCGTGGCCTGCAGATGGCCGCGGAGGTCCTGGATCGATTCCAGGGCCGGCGCGTAGGCCTCCGGGCTCGGCTCGAAGCCGGGGATCGTGCGCCAGAACATCAGCTGCGCGTACACCTGGTGCTCCAAGCACCAGCGGCAGAACGCGGTCGCCACGATCAGGTTGAGCTCGAGTTGGTCATCGCTGTCCGCGGTCAGCCGCGCGGACCGGTAGGCGTCGCGCAGCAACTCGTTGCCGCGCTGGTAGAGGGCGTCGTAGATCGCCATCTTGGACGGGAAGTACTGGTAGAGCGACGGCGGTTGCATGCCGAGCCGGCGGGCCACCGCGGACAGGCTGAGCGCCGCGACACCCTCCGCCTCCATCAGTTCGATGGCGACGTCCAGGATCTCCTCGATGGTCGCCTGACGGCGGCGGGTACGGCGGTCCAGACCAGCTGTGCTCATATGCTGAGGAAAACCTACGACCATTAGGGAAGTCAATGCCCCATAGGAATTCCGTTGGTTTGTCCCTGCGGCCGACTACTGTCTTGGCATGTGCAGAAACATCACCGTCCTCCGGGGACTCGAGCCGGCCGCGACCTCTGAGGAGATCTACGCGGCGGCACTCCAGTACGCGCGCAAGGTGTCCGGCGTCGGCTCGCTGAGCTCGACCACCCGTGGTCCGATCGAGCGGGCCGCGACCGAGGTCGCCAAGATCACCCAGCAGTTGCTGGCGGAGATGCCCGAGCGCCGCAACCCACCGCAGACCGTGCCGCCACTGCGCCGGCCCGAGGTGCGCGCGAGACTCGGTCTCGACTAGCCCCACCGTGCGGCTTCGGCGCGTGCTGGCCGGTGCGATCGCGGGGTAGTGTCCCATCTGGGAAACGGTTACCTAGGGAGGCCGGGAATGCGGTTTGCGATCAAGACCAGGCCGGAGCACACCACGTGGCAGCAGCTGCGGGACGTGTGGATCGCCGCGGACGAGTTCGAGATCTTCGAGTCGGCCTGGCACTGGGACCACTTCTACCCGCTGACCGGTGACATGGCGGGCCCGAACCTCGAGGCCTGGACCACGCTCGCCGCACTGGCACAGGCGACGAAGCGGATCCGGATCGGTTGCCAGGTGAACGGCATGATCTACCGGCATCCCGCCGTCACGGCGAACATGGCCGCGACCACCGACATCATCTCCGGCGGCCGGCTCGAACTCGGCCTCGGTGCGGGCTGGAACGAGATGGAGACCACGGCGTACGGCATCGAGCTCTACGGGTTGAAGGAGCGCTTCGACCGGTTCGACGAGGGCATGCAGGCGATCGTCGCACTGCTCACCGAGAAGGTCGCGAACTTCGACGGCAAGTACGTGAAGCTCACCGACGCGTACTGCGAGCCGAAGGCCGTGCAGACCCCGCACCCGCCGATCGCCATCGGTGGCAAGGGCCCGAAGCGCACCCTGCGCGCGGTCGCCCGCTGGGCCCAGCACTGGAACGTCATCGTCGCGAACCCGGAGGAGTGGAAGCCCCTCAAGGACATCCTCGTCAAGCACTGCGAGGACGTCGGTCGCGACGTCAACGAAATCACCTGCTCGGTCAACGTCCGGATCGATCCCGACGAGCCTCTCGACAGCGCGGTCGCGGCCGCGGCGGCGTACGGCGAGGCGGGCGTCGACATGGTCGTCCTGAACCTCCCGCTGGACGCGCCGCCGTCCGTCCTCGAGCCGCTCGCGAAGGCGGTCGCCCCGCTGGCCTGAACTGTCCGCTCTGCCCGCTAGGTTGGGCTTCGTGGACAGGGAGGAGTACGTCGAGGCGGTGTTGCGGGCAGTGGAGTCGATTCCGCCCGGCAGCGTTGCGACGTACGGGGACATCGCGGAGTACGTCGGGCAGGGTGGGCCTCGGCAGGTCGGGGCGATCATGCGGGAGTACGGCGGGAGTGTGCCGTGGTGGCGGGTGATTCGTGCTTCCGGTGTGCCTGCTGATGAGGTCGGCGACGAGCAATTGCACAACCTGCGGTCCGACGGCGTCCGGGTGACCAACGGCCGGGTGAACCTGCGCGACGTTCGCTGGGATCCCGAGCACTAGTGCCCTCCGACGCAGGGCACTAGATGCCGGCGGCGCGACTGCTCCGCCCCGAGCCTTCGCGCCGCCGGTGTCTTGTTGATGCCTGGGGTGCGCGGAAAGTTGGCGCGTCCGCTTTCCGGCTATTCGACGAGCGCTCGGGGTGGGCGTGAGGATTTGTCGGCGGGGTCTGCTGGGATGGTGCGATGGTCAGGAGACAGGGGTCCCGGTATCGGTTGATCCGGGCCGCGGGCCGGAGTGCTGAAGCCCCTGTTCTGGATGCTGATCAGCAGGCGGTGGTGGACCACCCCAGCGGACCTCTGCTGGTGCTGGCCGGCCCGGGGACCGGGAAGACGACGACTCTCGTCGAGGCCGTCGTCGACCGGGTCCGCAATCGCGGCCTGAGACCGGACGAAGTGCTCGTGCTCACGTTCGGCCGCAAGGCCGCGACCGAGCTGAGAGACAGGATCACCGGACGGCTCGGGCGGACCACGCGAGTGATGCCGTCGATGACGTTCCATTCCTTCTGCTACGCGTTGCTGCGACGCTTCACCCCGGCCGACGCGTTCGACGTACCACTGCGGCTTCCTTCCGGACCGGAGCAGTCGCTGCGGCTGACCGAGGCACTGTCCGGCAGTCGTGAGGTCGGCGCGGTGCGGTGGCCGAGCAGTCTGCATCCGGCGCTGAAGACCCGCGGGTTCACCGACGAGGTGCAGGCCGTGATCGGCAAGGCACGGCAGCTCGGACTGGACCCGGAGGACCTGTCCGCGATCGGCCAGTCGGCGGAGCGGGCCGAGTGGGTCGCGGTCGGCGACTTCTTCGAGGAGTACCTGCAGATCCTCGACCACGAGCAGGTGCTGGACTACTCCGAGCTCATCCACCGCGCGGTGATCCTGGCCCAGCAGCCGCAGGTCCAGGCCAAGCTCCGCACCGAGTTCAAGGCCGTGTTCGTCGACGAGTACCAGGACACCGACCCCGGCCAGACCAAGCTGCTCCAGGCGATCGCCGGCGATGGCCGCGACCTGGTCGTTGTCGGCGACCCGGATCAGTCCATCTACACCTTCCGCGGCGCCGACGTTCGCGGTCTGCTGCGCTTCACGGACGAGTTCCGTACGGCGGAGGGCGCTGAGGCGGCCCAGATCGCGCTCGGCACGACGCGCCGGTTCGGTACGACGCTGCAGCGCGTGTCTCGCAATGTCGTCAGCCGGCTCGGCGTTCCGGGGACCCTGGACCGCGACACGTTCGATCGCTTCCGGAACCCGGATGCGAGCGCCTGTGTCTACGGTGCCGGCAAAGTCGAGGCGAACCTGTACTCGACCAGCGGCGCCGAGCTCGAGCACATCGCCGACCTGCTGCGGCGGGCGCATGTCCAGGACGGAGTCGGCTGGCACGAGATGGCGGTGCTGGTCCGGTCCGGCAGTCGGTCGATCCCACCGCTGCGTCGCGCGCTCGCGGCCGCGGGGATCCCGGTCGACGTGGCCGGTGACGAGCTCCCGTTGTCCCGGGAGCCCGCCGTACGTCCGATGCTGCTGGCGTTGCGTGCGGTCGCGGACCCGTCGACGTTGACGGTCGACGTCGTACGGGCGTTGGCGTTGTCGCCGCTGGGCGCGATGGATGCGGGGCAGTTGCGGCGGCTGGCGCGGGTGTTGCGGCGGCGGGACCGGGAGGCCGCGGGCGGCCAGCGGTTGCCGCAGTCGTCGGACGAGTTGCTGCGCGAGGCCCTGATGAACCCGCTGCTCCTCGACCAGGAGGCGTCGCCGGCCGAGGCCCGGTTCGTCGCGCTGGGGGAGAGGTTGCTCAAGGCAAGAAACATCGTGACCGCCGGCGCCGCGCCGGACGAGGTGATGTGGTCGCTGTGGTCGGAGTCACCGTGGTTGCGGCGGCTGCGCGGTCAGGCCAACTCAGGTGGGGAGCCGGCGCGCGCGGCGAACCGGGATCTGGATTCCCTGTGTGCCTTGTTCGACGCGGCGAGCCGGGCCGAGGAGCAGGTCGGGTTCAAGGGCGTGTCGGCGTTCCTGTCGGAGCTCGAATCCCTGGACATCGCGGGCGACAACCGATTCGACGCGACGTACCGCGAGGCCGGCGTACAGCTGATGACTGCGCACCGGTCGAAGGGCCTGCAGTGGCGGCTCGTCGTTGTTGCGAGTGTGCAGGAAGGACAGTGGCCGGATCTGCGGCGGCGCGGTTCATTGCTGGAGCCGGATCGGCTCGGCCCTGATGGGCTCATCGATCCGTTGTCGGCCGGTGCGTTGCTGGCCGAGGAGAGACGGTTGTTCTACGTCGCGATCACGCGGGCTCGGGAGCGGTTGATCGTGACGGCGGTCCAGGCACCCGAGGCGGACGGGGACCAGCCCTCCAGATTTCTTGCCGAGCTCGACATTCCTTTGAAACTGGTCGCGGGACGGCCGCGGCGGCCGCTGTCGCTCCACGGTCTGGTCGCCGATCTGCGCTGCGTGCTGTCGGATCCCTCCTCGTCGCCGGCGCTGAAGCGGGTCGCGGCGGATCGGCTGGCGTTGCTGGCCGACGCCGTGGACGAACGGGAGTACTCGTTGGTGCCGACGGCTGATCCGTCCCGGTGGTGGGGAGTGCGGGAGCGGACCCGGTCAGAGCGGCCGATCGCGGATCCGGATCTGCCGGTGCCGTTGTCGGGGAGTGCGCTGACGACGATCGTCGACTGTCCGCTGCGGTGGTTCCTGCAGCGGCGTGCGGGTGGAGAGACACCCAGTACGTCGGCGATCGGGTTCGGCATGGTGTTGCACACGCTGGCGGATGCGGTCGCGACCGGGACGCTGCCGCCGTCGGTGGACGAGCTGACCGGCTGGCTCGACAAAGTGTGGACGCAGCTCGACTTCGAGTCGACCTGGATCTCGGACCGGGAGCGGGTCGAGGCGGAGGACGCGCTGCGGCGGTTCGTCGCCTGGCACCAGGGGCGGCCGGATCGGACGCTGGTGGGCACCGAGGTGGACTTCGACGTACTGCTGCCGGACACGGACAAGCCGGCGGTGCGGGTGAAGGGGCGGATGGACCGGATCGAGCAGGACGGTGAGGGGACGATCCGGGTGGTCGACCTGAAGACCGGCCGTTCGATGCCGACCAAGCCTGCGCTGGCGCGGCACGTGCAGCTCGCGATCTACCAGCGCGCGATCGCGTCCCGGCAGCTGAAGGATCTCGGCGAGGACCCGGTCGCGGGCGGCGCTGAGCTCGTCCAGCTCCGCCACGACGACAGCGGCTTCCCGAAGGTGCAGCACCAGGGTCCGCTCGAGGCCGGCGACGACGGCAAGACCTGGCTCGACGAGGCGGTCGAAGACGCCGAGGCGATGGTCCGCTCCGAAGAATTCATTGCCAAACGCAACGACGGCTGCAGCCGCTGCGAAGCCCGCCCGCTCTGCCCCATCCAACCCGAAGGCCGGGAGATCGTCTGATGCGCCCACCCAGGGAGAGCGCCATCCGGTGCGCAGCGCCGTGGCAGGAGCGGGTGGTGTCGACAGGTTCTGGGGGCGGTGGACAGGAAATAGCCTGTCGCAAGCCCCGAGTTCTTGTTCAAGGCCTCGCTGCCGGGCGGGCTGCCGGGCGGGCTGCCGGGCGTGCTGCCGGGTGGAAGGGGGAGTGCTGATGGCTGCGCAGCTCAGGTCCACTGGTGAGTTGTGTGAGCTGCTGGGGATTCCGTTCAGTGATCAGCAGTTGGCGGCTATCACGGCGCCGTTGGCGCCTGGGGTGATTGTGGCGGGCGCCGGGTCCGGGAAGACGACGGCGATGGCGGCTCGCGTGGTGTGGTTGATCTGCACCGGGCAGGTGCTGCCGGAGGAAGTGCTCGGGCTGACGTTCACGAAGAAGGCGGCGAACGAGCTCGACGTGAAGATCCGCGACGACCTGACCAAGGCCGGTGTGCTCGGATCGACCCTGCCGAAGGACCAGCCCCCGATCCTGGCCGCCCACCTCCGCAGCAACATCCCGAACTGGGAGCCCGAGGAGCCTGGCGAGCCGGTCGTCTCGACCTACCATGCCTTCGCGGGCACGCTGATCGCCGAGCACGGGCTCCGTCTCGGTCTCGAGCCCGACGCCCGGGTCCTCGCCGACGCGACCCGGTTCCAGCTCGCGGGCCGCGTCGTACGACGATCTGCCGGGCCGATCCGGTTCGCATCGCACCACGTGCCCACGCTCGTCAACAGTCTGCTCGCGCTCGACGGTGAACTCGCGGACCACCTGCTCCGGGCGGACGACGTACGCGAGCATGACGACGCGGTACGACAGGAGGTCGCGGCGGCGCGGAAGCAGACGGTCGAGGTTCGCAAGCTCGCGGAGACCGCGCTGAAGCGTGGCGAGATCCTGCAGTTGGTCGAGGAGTACCAAGCCTACAAGGCAGAGCGAGGCGTCGTCGACTTCGCCGATCAGATGGCGCTCGGCGCGCGGCTGGCCGAGGAGTGCCCGGAGGTCGCGGTCGCCGAGCGCTCGCGGTACAAGGTCGTCCTGCTCGACGAGTACCAGGACACCTCGGTCTCGCAGCGCCGGATGCTGACCGCGTTGTTCGCCGGCCCGGATGTCGAGCACGGTCGTGGCCACCCTGTCACCGCGGTCGGCGACCCGTGCCAGGCGATCTACGGCTGGCGTGGCGCGTCCGTTGCCAACCTGGACGAGTTCCCCGAGCACTTCCCGAACGCGGACGGCACGCCTGCCCAGCGGTATGTGCTGAGCGTCAACCGCCGCTGCGGCAGCCGCATCCTGGCCGCCGCGAACCAGCACGCCACCGAGCTGTACGAACAGCACCCCGGCGTGATCCCGCTCGAAGCCCCGGAGAACGCACCCGAGGGCGCGATCACCGTCGGCCTGTTCGAGACGCGCTCGCAGGAGATCGAGTGGGTCGCCGACGCGATCGTCGCCGCGCACCGCACTCCGAACCGCCGATGGAAGGACATCGGCATCCTGATGCGGACGAACGTCGACCTCAGCGCGGTGCACGAAGCGCTGATCGCACGCAAGGTCCCGGTCGAGGTCGTCGGCCTCGGTGGACTTCTCGCGCTGCCCGAGGTCGTTGACGTCGTGGCCACGCTGCAGGCGGTCAACGACCTGACCGCGAACGCCGCGATGCTCCGCATCCTGACGGGTCCGCGCTACCGGATCGGGCACCGCGACCTCGCCCTGCTCGCGAATCGCTCGCGCGCCCTCGCCGACACCGGCGACCGCCCGGACGCCGACGACCTGCTCGCCGCACTCGACGCGGCCGTCGCCGGGATGGACTCGACCGAAGTGATCTCGCTGGCCGAGGCAGTCGACGATCCAGGTCCGGATGCCTGGGGGTACTCGCCGGAGGCGATGGTCCGCTTCAAGGAACTCTCCGTCGAGTTGCGCGAGCTGCGCGCCCACGCCGGGGAGCCGCTGCTAGACCTGGTACGACGCGTGATCAGCACCATCGGCCTTGACGTCGAGTTGACTGCGACCCCCGACCACGTCGACTCGGGCCGTCGCGACCATCTCGCCGCGTTCTTGGATGCCGTCGGCAACTTCGTGTCGACCGAGTCGGACGGATCACTGGACGGCCTGCTGGCCTATCTCGCCGCCGAGGAGGAGTACGCCGCGGGCCTGGACCTCGCCGTGCCGAGTGAGGCGGACTCGGTGAAGCTGCTCACCACGCACCGGTCGAAGGGCCTGGAGTGGCCGATCGTGTTCGTGCCGACGCTGGTGCAGAAGGTGTTCCCGTCGGACCGTGGCCGGGACAAGTGGACGACGAACGCGAAGGTGCTGCCGTGGCCGCTGCGCGGTGACGCCGACACGTTGCCCGACATCCACGACCTTTCCAACGCCGGCCTGAAGGCGTTCACCGACGAGTGCAAGGGCGTGAATGCGCTGGAGGAACGGCGTCTCGGGTACGTCGCTTTCACGCGCGCGAAGGAGATCCTGGTCGCCACCGGGCATTGGTGGGGTCCGACGCAGAAGCGTCCGCGCGGCCCGTCGTCGTACCTCGAGACTCTGAAGAAGCATGCGGGTGAGCGGGTGATCGCGTGGGCCGAGCAGCCAGAGCTGACCGAGGAGAACCCGGAGCTCGCCGAGCAGACGCAGGCACCGTGGCCCACGCCGTACGACACGGAGTCGTACCAGCGCCGCCTGGATGCGGTGGAGTTGGTGCAGCGTTCGCGCGCGGAGGGACCGTCGATCGAGGCGGAGGAGTCGCTGCTGCTGGACGAGCAGGCGACGGTCGCACGCTGGGACTCCGAGATCGAGCGATTGTTGTCAGAGGCAAGGGAGAGCCGGAGCCGGAAGGCGTACGACGTCGAGCTGCCGGCCGCGCTGTCGGCGACCCAGGTGATGCGGCTGGCGAAGGACCCGGACGGTCTGGCGTCGGAGCTGGCCCGGCCGATGCCGCGCAAGCCCAACCGGGCGGCGCGTTTCGGCACTCGCTTCCACGCCTGGGTGGAGAGCTACTTCGGGCAGCAACTTCTCCTTGACCCCGACGACCTGCCCGGCGCCGCGGACGAGGACATCGTCGACGACACCGATCTCACCGAACTGATGGACGCGTTCCGCATCGGGCCGTACGGCGAGACCACGCCGTACGAGATCGAGGCGCCGTTCGCACTGGCCATCGGCGGCCGGGTCGTCCGCGGCCGCATCGACGCCGTCTACCAGGTCGTCCGCCCGGACGGATCCCGCGGCTACGACGTCATCGACTGGAAGACCACCCGCAACGAGTCCGCCGACCCGCTCCAACTCGCCATCTATCGAGTCGCCTGGTCCGAACTCATGAACATCCCCCTCGACCAGGTCACCGCCGCCTTCTACTACGTACGCCAAGCCGACATAGTCCGCCCCCCGAACCTCCCCACCAAACAACAACTGATCAACCTCCTGAACGGCTAGCGAACCAACTCGCTCGGCACGATCCGCACCGCGAACGGCACCGTCGCCTCGAACACCTCGTCACCGACGACCGTTCTCTCGGCGTACTCACCGTCCACCAACTCCCGGACAGTCAGCGAGGGCTCGGCCGGGTCGAACATCCAGTACGACGGCACCTTCGACAGCTCGTACAGGGCCTGCCTGAAGCCCGTGTCCAGCGCTTGAGTGCTGCGCGCCAGAATCGCAACCGCAAGCAACGGTCTCTCGATCCGCCTGTCACCGACGTCTTCGCGACGACACACGACGACGTCCGGAAGCAACGACAGCCCGGCGGCAGGTTCGAAGCGGACCGGCGCAGGGAGGACTCGCAGTTGCTCAGGGCAAACGCACCGCAGAGCGCATGCCAGCTCGAGCAGCACGGCCTGATGAGACGGCGACGGCGGACGACGCGCCACCAGCGCGCCGTCGACCAGCTCACAACGGACAACGTCCTCGGGAACCTCGGCGAGGTCGGACGGACTAAATGCACCCGGCTGCGAGGGACGTAGGGCACTCACGACATCGATGTCTCTCATGCGAGCACACTGACGACGGGATCCCGGTTGTGTAAGGGCAGATGAGTATCTGCCCCGGATTGCCCTGTCATCCCAGGAGTTGGGACGGGGTCAGGGTGATGGGGAAGGGGTGGGTGGTGTGGAAGGTTTCTTCGGATTGGAGGACTGATTGGCAGGTGTAGCCGGTGGGGGTGAGGGTGAGGATGGTGAGTTCTTGGTGGGTGGGGTCCAGGAGCCAGTACGACGGGATGTGGTGGGTCTCGTAGAGGGCGCGTTTGAGGACGACGTCGGTGGTTCGGGTGGAGGGGGAGAGGACCTCGACGGCCAGGAGTGGTGGATGGACGCCGGTGTAGCCGCGGGGGCAGACGATGAGGTCGGGGCGGAGGGTGGTGGTCGGGGTGGGGCGGAAGGCGAGTGAGCCGACGGCGACCATCAGGTCGGGCGGACAGGACGTCTTGAGGTGGACCATCAGGCCCATGACGGCGGCGTGGTGCGCGGGCGGTTGGGCGCCGGTTGTCAGCAGGCGCCCAGCGACTATCTCGTAGCGCCTCCCGTCGCGAGGCGTCTCGGCTGGCTGTTGGCTGATCACCCCACCAGCGTGACGGATTCCGCCGTACCGCCGCGGAACTTATCCACAGCATGCGGACCGCTGGCACTCACCAAGGTGCGCCGGGACGTGCAGACATCGTCCGTGCGAGCGTGGACTCGCGGCGCTGGCTTCGGTTGGTGAGTGGCTGGGGTCCGGATCAGCTGATCGGGTTGTCCAGGGAGCCGGCGAACTGGAGGGAGCCGGCGACGTCGGTGAGGTCGACCATCTGCTGGTTGTTGCGGAGTTGGAGGCGGTTCAGGCAGGACAGGGCAAAGGTCGGGGCGAAGATGTCGTACTTCGCGAAGGCCGCCGCCAACTCGGGGGTCGCGGACTGGTAGTCGCGGATGGAGTCGCCGACGACGGACCAGAACTCGGCGGGCGTCAGCAGATCTTCGCGGTCCAGGAGCGGGGACAGGAAGCGGAAGATGCAGTCGAAGATATCGGTGAAGATCGACAGGAGCTTCTCGTCGTCGGGGACCTCGGCGCGGACACGTTCGGCGTCGGCCGGCAGCGGGGTGGCCGGGTCCATCACCGCGATCTCCTCGGCGATGTCCTTCATGATGCCCCGGATCGGCACCGCGTCCCGCAGTACCAGGATCAGGTTCTCGCCGTGCGGCATGAACACCAGTTCGTACGCGTAGAAGCTGTGCACGAGCGGGATCAGGTAGGCGTCGACGTACGCCCGCAGCCAGTCCGCCGGCGCCAGCCCCGACGCGCGGATCAGAGCCGCCGCCAGCGACGAACCATGCCGGTCGACATGCAGCAGGCTCGCCATCGTGGCCAGCCGTTCGCCCGATTCCAGCGCCGGCACCGGACTCTCGCGCCACAACGCCGACAGCATCTTCCGGTACGGCGACGTCCTCTGCGTCGCGGCCTCGTAGTACCGGTTGTGACATCCGGCAGCCGCGATCTCCCGCAGTACCGAGAAGCCGTACCGCTTCAGGACAGGGTCGTTCTCGACCAGGTCGAACACCCAGTCGTTGATCGCCGGCGTCGCGGCCATGTACGTCGGGGACAGCCCGCGCATGAAGCCCATGTTCAGCACCGACAACGCCGTCTTCACGTAGTGCCGCGACGGCTGCGACCGGTTGAAGAACGTCCGGATCGACTGCTGTGGCTGGTATTCGTCGGCACTCGACCCGACCAGGATGATGTGCCGCTGCGCGATGTCGGCGGCGAACGTGATCGACGTCTTGTTCTCCCACTGCCACGGATGCACCGGCAGGTAGACATAGTCTGCCGGCGCACACCCCGCAGCCACGATCCGCTGGGCAAACGAGAGCAGTACGTCGTCTCCCAGTTCGTCCCGCAGCAGATCGTCGTACGTGATGGAACTGCTGTGCGAGACCGTGGCCCGATCCTTGCGTATGGCGATCCACGTGAGCCGCACCGCCGCACCAGTCTCCGGAGCGAACGCGAGGTAGTCGGTCACGCCGAACCCGAGGCGCCCATTGTTCGCGACGAAGCAAGGGTGCCCCTCCGTCATCGCGGCCTCGATCGTCTGGAAGTCCGCGGTGACCAGGTCGGCTGCGGTCAGATCCGGCTTGGACAGCTTGTACGCCGCACTCGCCAGCGTGCTGCTGATCTCTTCGAGATACACCGGCAACATGTCGGAGCCGATGCCGAGCTGCTGGTGGAACTCGGTGATGAAGTCCAACGCGTCGATCGATCCGCCGTCGTCACGCGAGATGGCGTCGATCTCCCAATGGTTCAAGGGATACAGCTGCGCCGAGAACTCATACGCGCCGACCGCGTAACCGTTGTCCGCGGCAACGGGTTCGAGGATCCGCTCGTGGATGAACTCCGCGAGCGCCTTACGCACCAGCGCACGGTTGACGACGGCCCACGCCTCAGGGTTCAGGTGATCGGTCATGTCAGCCCGCCTCGTTCATCCGCGTCGCCTCGGCGTACTGGTCGCGGGTGCAGAAGCTCAGCCAGGCCTGCTTGTCCGGCAGGTCCACGATGCTGTGCTTGCGGAATCCCATCCGCTCGTTGAGCGCAGGGATCTTGGTGTTGCGCACGTCCGGTTCGACCACGATCCGGTCCACCAGAGGGTCACTGAACAGGCTGTCCAGGATCGTCTCGAAGACGGCGCCCGTGAAGCCTGGGATGCGTGCGACCGGCGGTGCGACCAGCACGTGCATACCGATGTCGCCCGGCGCCACGTCGTACATTCCGCCGACCGCGTCGTACGACGGCTCGTAGCGCTCCATCAGGAACGCGGGCCGGCCGTCGTGCTCGCCGAGGAACGCGCGGTGGTGGCCGGACTGTTCGATCCGGAGGTACTCCGCGTGCACGTCCGCACGGGACGCGGTCAGCAGACCCCAGTAGCGGGCGTAGGGCTGGGTGACCCAGCCGTGCAGGGTGGTGACGTCCTCGATCAGGTCGAACGGCCGGAGGCTGAGGGTGCCGATGCCGGCGACGAAGCGCCGGTACGTCGGCTCGGGCAGTGCTCTGGTCATGGCGGATCTGCTTTCGAGGTGGCGAACCTGCTTAGCTAAGGCTTACCTTACTTGAGAACTGACCCTGCATCGAAACCGGCCCGTATCCTGGCGGCGCCCGCAGCCGTCCAGACTGGTATGACCATGACTGACGCACTCGACCTGCCCGAGCTCCGAGCCGCGCGGCAGGCGCGGAGAGACTTCCTCGACCGGCTGGAGCTGCTGCGCTCCGACCTGTACGCCTACTGCCGCCGCCTGACCGGCAACGCCTTCGACGCCGAGGACCTGGTCCAGGAGTCGCTGGCGCGAGCGTTCACCCAGGCTGCGCAGGCGCACAGCCCGATCGCGAACCCGCGGGCTTGGCTGTTTCGCGTGGCGACCAACGCGTACGTCGACAGCTACCGCCGGCAGAAGCCGGTCCTGGTGGACGCCGTGGAGCAGGTCGCACCGACCACAGCGGATCCCGCTGAGGTCCGGGACGCCTGGGCTGAGCTCGTGACGCTGCTGCCGCCGCAGGAGCGGGCGGCACTCGCGCTGAAGGACCTGTTCGGCTTCACGCTCGCCGAGGTGGCCGACGTACTGCGGACGTCCGTGGGCGCTGTCAAGGCCGCGCTGCACCGTGGACGCGGCCGACTGGACTCACCGGAGCGGGAGCAATCCCTCAAGGTGCGTGAGGCGCCGGACCGCCGCCTGCTCGACGCTGTCGCCGCAGCGTTCAACGCGTACGACGTACCCCGGCTGACTGCTTTGCTGCTGGCCGACGCGCACAGCGAGATCATGGGCGTCCTCACCGAGTACGGCGCCGACCAGATGCGCGACGGGTCCATCGAGCACACGCTCGACCTGTCCAAGCCGTACCGCTACACCGCGGAGGTCCGGGACCTGTGGGGCGAGACCGTGGTGGTCATCCGCATCGTCCGCGACAGCAGCACCGCCGTGAACGACCTCATGCGTGTCAGCACCGAAGACGGCAAGGTGCGCTCGATCCACTGGTACTACTTCTCGCCCGACTTCCTCACCGAGCTCGCCGCCGAACTGGGCGAGCCGGTGGTGCTCAACGGCCACCACTACTAAAGGCGGATACCGCGGGTAACCCGCGCGGCGGATGCGGATGGCCGATCGGCCTGCCTACGTTGGAGGCATGTTGATTGCCGAGGATCTCTTGTTGCTGCTGTACGACGACGAGACCGGGAAGCCGATCGCCGGGTCACCGGGTCTGGACTACTCGCTGGCGGGCGCGGTCCTGATCGAACTGACGCTGCTCGGGAAGATCGACATCACCACCGCTGGCGACGGGGTGAAGCCCGGTCGCCTGAAAGTGCTCGACCCGCGTCCGACCGGTGACGCGATCCTGGACGAGCGGCTCGCCTTCATCGCCGACAAGCCTGGCAAGCGGCCGAAGGACCAGATCGGCCGGCTGTCGAAGAAACTGCGAGATCAGTTGCTCATGCAGCTCGCAGGGCGCGGCGTGTTGCAGGCGGACGCGGGCAAGGTGCTCGGTCTGTTCCCGGTCACGCGCTGGCCGGCCAAGGACGCGCGGCACGAGGCTGAGGTGCGGGCGGCTCTGGACAGCGCACTGAAGGTGGGTACGACTCCGAACGAGCGCACCGGTGCCCTGATCGCCTTACTGAGCGCGCTGAACGTCGTACCGAAGGTCGTCGCCGATGCGGTGGACAAGAAGGCGCTGAAGGAGCGGGCGAAGCAGCTGGCCGACTCGGACTGGGCCGCGGACGCGGTGAAGAAGGCGGTCACCGAGATGCAGGCCGCGGTCACCGCCGCGATCATCGTCGCCTCGACCGCGGCGACCGCCGGCTAGCCGACCTCGGCGGCGAGGCGGGCCTTGATGTCGGGCTTGAGGACCTTGCCGACCTTCGATCGCGGCAGATCGGGCCAGAGCAGAACCTCTTTCGGCGCCTTGACGCTGCCGATGCGTTGCTTGGCGAAGGCCATCAGTTCGCCGGGGTCGACCGTGGTGCCGGACTGGAGTTGGACCACAGCCACGACGCGCTCGCCCCACTTGTCGTCCGGACGGCCGATCACGGCGCAGTCCTGGACGGCGGGGTGCGCCATCAACGCCTGTTCGACCTCGGTCGAGTACACGTTGAAGCCGCCGGTGATGATCATGTCCTTGGCCCGGTCGACGATGTAGAGGTAGTTGTCCTCGTCCAGGTAGCCGATGTCGCCGGTGTGGTGCCAGCCGTACTGCGACGCGGCCGCGGTCGCCTCGGGATTGCGGTAGTACCCCTTCATCACCAGCGAGCCGCGGACCACGATCTCACCGCGTTCGCCGCGCGGGACCAGCGTCCCGTCCGCGGCCATGATCGCGGTGGTCACCAGCGGCGACGGCTGCCCGGCCGACGACAGCCGGGATCGCAGGATGTTGCCGTCGGCATCGAAGTGCGCGGACGGCGGCATGACCGAGATCATCATCGGCGCCTCGGTCTGGCCGAACAGCTGCGCCATCACCGGGCCGATCCGCCACAGAGCTTCCTCGAGTCGCGCCACTGACATCGGCGCGGCGCCGTACCAGAAGCAGCGCAGCGACGAGAGGTCCGTGCTGTCGAGCTCCGCCGCGGCGAGCACCATGTAGATCAGCGTCGGCGGCAGGAACGTGTGGGTGACGCGATGCTGCTGGATCAGCCGGAGGAAGGCATGGACGTCGGGCGTCCGCATGATGACGATCTCGCCGCCGGACGCCAGGACGGGGAAGCACAGTACGCCGGCCGCGTGGGTCAACGGCGCCAGTGCGAGGTACACAGGCCGGTCGCCGAACGGATATCCCATCAGGGTCAGCGCCGTCATCGTCTCGAGGTTGCCGTTGCTCAGCATCACACCCTTCGGACGACCTGTGGTCCCACCGGTACCGACGATCAACGCCAGATCGTCGGGACCGGTGAGATCAGGTGCCGGCTGGGACACGCCCCCGCAGAACGCGTCCCAGCCGACGGTTCGGCTCCGGCCGATGAGGTGGGGATCTTGACCGGAGCCTGGATCCTGGTCCACGCAGACGAAGGTACGGATCTTCGGCAGCGCGTCCCGGATCCGATCCACCAGCGGCGCGAACGCGGCCTGGTAGATCAGCACTTCACAGTCGAACTGGTCGAGCAACTCGCGGTTCTCCGCCGCTTCGTTGCGCGGGTTGATCGGGCACCAGACGGCGCCGGCGCGGCTGATCCCGAACACGCAGCTGAACGCGATCGGATCGTTCGCCGCCAGGATCGCCACCTTGCCGCCCGGCTCGACACCACTCGCCGCGAGGCCGGCCGCGATCCGGTAGGACAGCTGCTGGACGTCGGCGTACGAGAGTGTCTCGCCGTCCGTGGTCAGGCAGGGTGCGTCCGGACCGAGCGAGGCGCCCTTGTCGAGGTAGTCGACCAGTCGCACTGCAATCTCCTTGGTGTCCTGGGCCCTAGCGCAGCACCGTGAGCTGTGGCTCGGACACCAGCCCGAAGCTGCGCAGTACGCCGAGCAGCTCGCGGTGACCGAACGCCTGGCAACCACTGGCGAACCCGACCCGCTTCGGCGGCATCTGCAGCAGCGAGTACGCCGCGTACGCCTGCAGCAGACCGGTCTGCTGGTAGTTGCTGTTGCCGTGGATGACACAGTGCGCCCGGCCGAGCGGACCGGAGGCGTGCACGGAGTCCAGGGTCTTGTTCACCCGCGGGTTCTCCCGGGGCGGCATCTGGTTCATCACCTGGCGCGCGGTCTCGCCCAGCGCGGCGCTGCGCTCGTCCGGAGCCATGTCCTTGGTGGCTTCGAGTGCGCCGGCAACGATCTGCGGTACGCCGTTCATCAGTGCGACGTTGAAGACACCGCCCTGCGCCTTGCAGTTGGCGACCCGCGGATCGCGCTTGAACCAGACCGGGTGCGACATGCCACCCCAAGGCAGTGACAGCGCCAGCTCGTGCTGCCCTGGCACCACCAGCGGCACGACGCCTTGCTCGGGGAACTCGACGTACTCGTTCCGCTCCAGGTAGTGCGGCTTGGACGTGGCTGCGTTGACCAGGATGCTGCGGGTGGACGCGATCGTCGGACTGCCGCCCCAGAACACCGCGACGTCCAGGGTGTCCAGGCCGGGCTCCTCGAGGCACAACTGTGCGGCGATCTCGCTGGTGGTGTACATCTGCGCGATCCCGGGAGCCAGCACCAGACCGGCGTCGGCGAACTTGCGGCCGTACGTCTCGTCGCAGGTCATCAGCCAGTTCTGCTCACCGGTGGTGTCGGTGTAGTGCGCACCGGCCGCGAGAGCCGCTTCGACCGCTGCCGGTCCGAGCTCACTGAACGGTCCGACCGTGTTGAGCACCACGGAGGCGCCCTTGAACAGGTCGGTCAGTGCGGTGACGTCGTGCTCGACCACGGCGATCTCGTAGTCGGCGGTCTCAATGCCGGCCACGTGGGAGTCCATCGACTTCTTGAGCTTGCCCTCGTCACGGCCCGCGGCCACGAACGGGACGTGGTACTGGCGCAGGTACTCACACACCAGCCGGCCGGTGTAGCCGGAGGCGCCGTACACGACGACGGGCTTGCTGGTCATGGTCACATCCCCATTCCGCCGTCGACGGGCAGGCCGATGCCGGTGATGAACCTCGACTCGTCCGACGCGAGGAAGACGACCGCATCGGCGATGTCGGCGACCTCACCGAGCCGGCCGGCCGGGGTCAGGCCGATCACTGCCGCGACCGCGGCCTCAGGGGACTCGAACAGTCCGAGCTCCGCGCAGTCGTTGGCCAGGCCCGCGCCCATCGCAGTCGGCACCAGACCGGGGTAGATGCAGTTGACGCGAACGCCGTACCCGAGCTTGCCGGACTCCATCGCGGCCACCCGGGTGAGCCGGTCGACCGCGGACTTGGTCGCGGAGTAGACCGCGATGCCGGGGAAGGCGATCGTGGCGGCGACCGACGCGACGTTGATGATCGCGCCGCCGTTACCGGCCAGGCCTTCCGGCCGCATCGTCCGCAGGCCCCACTTGATCCCGAGCGTGGTGCCGAGCACGTTCACGTCGAGCATCTTTCGGATCTGATCCGCGGTCACCTCGGTGAGCAGGCTGGTGATCTCGATCCCCGCGTTGTTCACCAGGATGTCCAGGCCGCCGAGAATGTCGTTGGCCGCGACGACCGCGTTCTCCCAGTCGCCCTCGTCGGTGATGTCGTGCGCGACGAAGCCGTGGCCACCGCCGTACTCGCTGTCGAGCGCGTCGGCGACGGACTCGCCGAGGTCCTTCTGCAGATCGCTGATCACGACCTTGGCGCCGGCCGCCGCAAGGGCCTTCGCCATCCCTTCGCCGAGCCCCTGGGCCCCGCCGGTCACGAGGGCCTTGCGGCCGGAGAGATCGAGTCCGCCCATCTGAAGCTCCTTTGCTCGAAGCGCACCATGGTCGATTCACACTCTGGCCAGCCTTTTGACAGTCGTCAAGACTTTGTTTGACACTTGTCAAGAAATCTCCCCGCCACGGGACGCGCCTGGCCCGTGGCGGGGTACTCTGACGCCGACGATCCCGGCTGCGGAAGGGAGTGGCGATGAGTGTGACGGCGGATGCCGCGGAGCCGGCCCGGTCCGCCCGTGTGTCCGGGATCGACAAGGTCGAGCGGCGCCGGATCGCGCTGGCGGAGTCGGCGCTGAAGACGCTCGGCGAGCTCGGGTACGCCCGGACCAGCCTGCGGGAGATCGCGAACAACTCCGAGTTCACGCACGGCGTCGTGCACTACTACTTCCGGGACAAGATCGACCTGATCAGCTACTGCGTGCGGTACTACAAGACCAAGTGCGCACAGCGGTACGACGAGGTCGTGGAGACAGCGGAGTCGGCGGACGAGCTGGCAGTCGGCTTCCTCGGCAAGATGACGCAGACGCTGGTCGAGGAGACCGCGATGCACCGGCTCTGGTACGACCTGCGTGCCCAGAGCATGTTCGAGGAACAGCTGCGCGCGGACGTCACCGCGATCGACGAGCTGCTGGAGCAGATGATCTGGCGCATCCTCACCCGGTACGCCGATCTGGGCGGTGGCTCGCCGACTGTCGACTCACCCACCGCGTACGCGCTCGTCGACGGCCTCTTCGAGCAGGCAGTGGTCGGGTACGCCGCGGCCCCGGACAAGGTCCCGGACCTGCTGGCCGACCGCGTCCGTCAGGTCCTGCCGAAGCTGATCGCGGCATAGCCGCGCCCTACTCTGCTTGGCAGTTCGACTTGCAGAGCTTGTCGGTGAGGGTGAGGTGTGCACCGGGCTCTTCGGTGTCGACCTCGACCGAGTACTCCACCAGCCAGTCGCCGACGGTCAGTTGGGCGGTGGTCTTGCCTTCCTGCTGCCCGAACCAGTCCACGATCTGCTGACCCTGGTTGATGTGGGCGATCTCGAGCGCCTTCGGCAGGACCTTGGCGATCTCGGCCGACGCGACGTCCGCCGGTCCGGCGGAGTGCAGTGACACCACTGGTGGGCGTGGGTGGCTACCCGAGAGCACCCAGACCGACGCGGCTCCCGACGTACAGATGCTGTAGGCACCGTCGCTGCCGCACTTGTAGCCGGCGTCGGACAGGCCTGCGACGACCGCGGTCGCCTTGATGGGCGCCATCACGGTCGCTGCCGCGGTCGGCGTCGTACTGGTTGTGCCACTCGCCTCGGGCTTGTCTGCCTCTGGTGTTGTGCTGGAGGTGCCGGACGAGCAGGCGGTCAGCAGGAGCAGGGCGGCCAGGGCGGTGGCGACCCGGTTCAGACCGGCACCTCGATCGCCGCGTCGAGGGCGATCGTGATCATCTCGGAGAACGTGGTCTGCCGCTCCTCGGCGGTCGTCTCCTCCTTGGTGATCAGGTGGTCCGACACCGTCATGATGCCGAGCGCCCGGCGGCCGAACTTCGCCGCCAGCGTGTAGAGCGCGGCAGCCTCCATCTCGATCCCCAGTACGCCGTACTCCGCGGTCCGGGCCACCAGATCGGGGCGGTCGTTGTAGAACAGGTCGCCGGAGAACACCTGACCGACGTGCACGTTCAGGCCGGCCGCCTCGGCCGCGTCCACCGCGGCGCGGAGCAGTTTGTAGTCCGCGGTCGGTGCGTACTCGATGCCGTGGAAGCGCAGCCGGTTCATCTGCGAGTCGGTGCTCGCGGACATCGCCACGATGACGTCCCGGACCCGGACGGCCTCGGTCAGCGCACCGCAGGTCCCGACCCGGATCAGGGTCTGGACGTCGTACTCCGCGAACAGCTCGTTGGCGTAGATGGCCGCGGACGGCTGGCCCATGCCGGAGCCCTGCACAGAGACGCGCTCACCCTTGTAGGTGCCGGTGAACCCGAACATGTTCCGGATCTCGGTGTAGCAGGTCACGTCGGACAGGTAGGTCTCCGCGATCCACTTGGCCCGCAGCGGGTCGCCGGGGAACAGCACCCGCGGCGCGATCTGCCCCTTCTCGGCGGCGATGTGAATACTCATGCGAGGGATGCTCTCACGGTGCCGGGATATGTTGAGTCACGTGGCCTACTCCATCGCTCCTGGTTCCCTAGCCCTGTCCCGCTCCGTGCTGGACCGTGCGGCCGATCGCAGACGAGACGCCGACTGGCTGGACAAGGCCTGGGCCGCTCCGGACACGCAGGTGGCGGTGGTGATCGGCGACAAGATGCTGGTGAACCCCGAACGGACCGGACTGCGGTTGCTCGCTCCCGCCGAGGCGCCGGAGGGCGCCCGGATCTTCCTGGGCATCGACCGCGAGTCGGGTGCCGGTCAGACCGCCGACGGCCGCGCTGTGTTCGCGGTCCTGGCCGACGGTCAACCGGACGAGTCGTACGCCGGTCTGCGCGAGATGGGCGTGGTCCTGGACAACCGTGAGGCTGGCATCGCGGTGCATGTGATCGGTCTGGCCAACTGGCACGCCGTCCACACGCACTGTGCGAACTGCGGTGAGCACACCGTCGTGGTCGAGGCCGGCCACGTGCGGGACTGCCCGGCGTGCGGCGCGCACCACTTCCCGCGGAGCGATCCGGCGATCATCGTGCTGGTCACCGACGACCAGGACCGCGCGCTCCTCGGCCGCAACGCCGCCTGGCCCGAGGGCCGGTACTCGACCCTGGCCGGCTTCGTCGAGCCCGGCGAGTCGCTGGAGGCCGCCGTACGGCGTGAGGTCCTCGAGGAGACCGGAGTGGTCGTGGGGGCCGAGATCGAGTACGCCGGCAGTCAGCCGTGGCCGCTGCCGTCCAGCCTGATGCTCGGGTTCTACGCGAAGGCGGCGAGCACCGACATCGAGGTGGACGCTGACGAGATCGCTGAGGCCAGGTGGTTCACCAGGGAGGACGTTCGTGCATTGGTCGAAGCCGGCACGATGGCCCTCCCCGGCAGCATCTCCATCTCCCGCCGCCTGATCGAGGGCTGGTACGGAGAGGACCTCACCGGTAGTTGGTGATCACCGGCCAACGTCGGAGCGGGTCGCGGCGACACGGATGAGGACTCCTTCCCAGCGCTCCACCGTGCCGTCGGACTCCAGTTGCCCGACTGTCGTGTCCACGGCGCGGACGTAGGCGGCGTGGTTCGGCCAGTCGGCTGACGCGTCGGGTAGCTCGTCGGTCAGCGTGCAGCCGTAGCGGACGTTGCGGTTGATCACGTAGCTGTTGACGTTCCCGGTCCACACCGTGGTCCGGAGGTCCGACTGGGGACACGGGTCCGCCGGTGGGGTGTAGGAAGCCAGATTGGTCGGGTTGGTCCAGCCGTCCGGGCGCAGCAACGTGTAGTAGGTGCCATCCGTTGTCTGCGTGAGCCGGTTGAGGCCGTGGTCGCGCAATACGGTCGCCTCGCCGTTGAGGCTGTCGACGACGAACAGGCGGCCGCCGGTCACGCCGTACAGGTATCCGTCGCGCCAGGACAGTGCTCCGTCGTTGGCGCCGGTCCTGCCGGTGAACACCGGGATGGTCCGCAGTACCTGGCCTGTGGTGGGGTTGGCGACGAACACAGTGCCGTCCGCGAGGCCCCACAGGTTGCCGTCCGGTCCGATGCTGAGTTCGTTGATGCTGGCTGCGCCGGGCACGGGGACGACGTCTGTGCTGACGGAGCCGGCCGCCGGATCGACCTTGACCAGGTGGGCCTCGGTCGCGCGCGGCTCGGTGCCCTGGCCGCCTTCGATGCCGGAGCCCGCCCAGAGGGTTGTTCCCATCGGCAGGATCGAGGCGATCGTCTGGTCCACCACCACATCGCGGTACACCGTGAACGCACCGGTCGGTACGTCGTACACCGTGATGGCTCCGCCGTACTCGCCGTACCCGGGCGTGGTGCCGACGTACACATGGTCGCCGGACGGGACCACCGCGAGGGGCCTGTTCTGGTGGTGGCTGTCGACCAGACTGAACAGCTCACGGGGGTTCGTCGGGCTCTCCGGTGCGTGCGGATCCCAGAGCGACAGGCGGCCGTACGGGTAGATGCCGACGTACATCTTGCCGGTGGTGTCCCACCCCCAGCCTTCGACCTGGCCCAGTCGCGTGGTGACCGTGGACTTGCCGGTTGGTGGGTCGTAGACCGACGTCGACCCGTTCAGGTACGCGTTGACGAAGACCTTGCCGTCGGACGGGTCCGAGAGCGCGTGCATGAGTGGCACCGGGACGTACTGGAACGGTGAGCTCCACTGCGCGAGCGTCCCGGCCTGGGGGTCGTACCGGAACGTCCCACCGGAGTAGTTGCCGGCCAGACCGTAGAGCACCGGTACGCCGTTCTCGGTGACCCAGCCGTAGCCGATCGAAGCGCCACGGGTCAGCCGGACCGTTGGCGACACCGGGCCTATCGTGTTGGTGTCGAGGTCGTAGTGGGTCAGGGCGAGCGTGCTGGTGGTGAAGTACACGCCACCTGGACCGGCTGCGGACACACCGCGGGCGGCGATCGCGTAGTCCATGACCTGACTGCCGGTCTCGGAGTCGGTGAACTTGAGCTGCTCACCTGTGACTGCGTCGACCACGATCAGACGGCTGCTGGCGTTCGCGAAGACCCGACCGCCTGCGTAGTCGAGGTCGATGAAGTCCTTGGCCGGCAGACCCGGTGGGGTGATGTCCTCGACCGCACTGGTCGCCAGGTCGATGCGGAGCAGTCTCGCGTTCGGAGTGGAGATGCCCACGAACAGCGCGTTGTGGTCGGGGTCGTACACCGTCGACCGTGCGTACTGCTGCACCGGGTCGAGCGAGCCGTAGTCGGTGACCTGTCCGGTACTGCCGTCGTACTTGAAGGCGTGTGCGGTCGGGTAGGTGCCCGCGTACACGTTGCCGTTCTGGTCGGCGGTGAGGCCGTAGATCTGTGACTCGCCAGGGATCGGCTGGCCGAGGTCGCTGACCGTGCCGTCCGCCGGGTCGTAGCGATAGAGGTGCGCGTTCGGGTAGGTGCCGACGTACACACGGCCGTCCGCGGCCACCACGATCGCCCACGCGCCGGCGGCCCCGTTGAGCGACACGGTGTTGAGCAGCTGGCGGGAGTGCAGGTCGACGACGTTCAGGAGTGCGTTCTCACCGGCGGGTACGGCGTACACGACGTCGCGGCCGTCCGGTGTGCGGCCGATGGCACCCTCCATGATCGTGAGGGAGCTGATCGGTGCGCCGAGATCCTGGATGACGTCGGCGGCCTTGCTGGTCCGGTTGCGGTCGGGGGTGAGCGGACCGTTCTCGGAGGGGAAGAGATCAGGCGGTGGCCGGTGGGGGTCCGGACCGGCAGTGGCGGCCGGGCCACCGGTGACGAGCAGTCCTAGCACGACAGCCAGGACCAGAGCGATGCGGAAGAGGGCATGGCGAACTGAACTGCGCGGGATCATGGGCGGGCTCCCTGCGACGTGGTTCCCGCGACGGTATAACGGTCATGACCGTAAAGTCCATAACTCGCGCACTATGACTCGCGGCGCCGGCCCTTGAGGGGGCCGGCGCCGCGGGCGTCGTACTGCGGGGTGCCGGGTCAGGCGGCCAGCTTCTCGGCGACCTGGGCCAGCGACGGGTTCGTCATCGCGGTCCCGTCCGGGAAGACCACCGTCGGCACCGTCTGGTTGCCGTTGTTGACCTTCTCGACGATCTGCGCGGCCTCCGGGACCTGCTCGATGTCGACCTCGGTGAACTCGATCCCGGCCCGCGTCAGTTGGCCCTTGAGGCGGTGGCAGTAGCCACACCAAGGGGTCGAGTACATCGTGAAAGCCGCCATCGGCTGTCTCCTTCTGCAAGTGGGCGCGGATTCTGTCCGGCGGCCCGTCTAGGGTTGCTCTCGTCCTACCCGAACCACGCCGCAGGTGGTGCTCTTCCCGCATGTCCCAGCCCGTGAGCGATCTCACACAATCCGTTGCCGTGGGTTCCGCGGATGCTCTGCTCGAGGCGCTCGATCCCGAGCAGCGGGCGGTCGCGACCTCCCTGCACGGGCCGGTTGTGGTGATGGCGGGTGCGGGCACCGGGAAGACGCGGGCGATCACCCACCGGATCGCGTACGGCGTGCGGACCGGGACGTTCGACCCGCTGCGGGTGCTCGCGGTGACGTTCACCCAGCGCGCCGCGGGGGAGATGCGCGGTCGGCTCGCTCAGCTCGGCGTCGAGGGTGTGCAGGCGCGCACATTCCACTCCGCCGCGCTGCGGCAGGCCAGATGGTTCTGGCCCAAGGTGTACGGCGGTGAGCTGCCGATGATCGTGGATCGCAAGTTCCCGCTGCTCACCGAGGCGGCATCGCGCTGCCGGGTCCGGGTGGACACGCCCGCGCTGCGCGACCTGGCCGGTGAGGTCGAGTGGGCCAAGGTGAGCAACGTCCGGCCGGACGACTACGCGAAGCTGGCGCCCCGCTCGGGCCGGACGCTGGCCGCCTTCGACCCGGCGACCATCGCGCGGATCTTCGCGGCGTACGAGGACGTGAAGCTGGAGCGCGGCCGGATCGATCTGGAGGACGTGCTGCTCTGTGCGGTCGCGCTGCTCGCGGAGGACGAGCGGGTGGCGGCGGAGATCCGCCGGCAGTACCGGACGTTCGTGGTCGACGAGTACCAGGACGTCAGCCCGCTGCAGCAGAGCCTGCTCGACCTGTGGCTCGGCGGCCGTGAGGACGTCTGCGTGGTCGGCGACCCGGCGCAGACGATCTACTCCTGGGCCGGCGCCGAGCCGGAGAACCTGGTGCGCTTCGCCTCCCGGCACCCGTCGGCGAACGTGATCAAGCTGGTCCGCGACTACCGATCCACTCCGCAGATCGTCGACGTCGCGAACAAGATCCTCGACGCGGCCGGACCGTCCGGACTGCCCGGCCGGGTGACACTGCGCTCCCAGCGCGACGCCGGTCCGGTGCCGGTCTACCGTGAGTACTCCGACGAGGTCGCCGAGGCCGATGCGGTGGCTCGGGCTGTCGCCCGGCTCCGTGACGAGGGGACTCAGCTGCGGGACATCGCCGTACTGTTCCGGACCAACGCCCAGTCGGAGAACTTCGAGCAGGCGCTGGCCGAGCGGAAGATCCCGGCAGTGCTGAAGGGTGCCGAGCGGTTCTTCGAGCGCGCCGAGATTCGGCAGGCCGCCGTACTGCTGCGGGGCCAGGCCAAGGCCGGGGATGTCTCGGACGATCTGGTCGAGGTGGTGACCGGGGTGCTCGGCGGAGCGGGGTGGACGCCGGAGCCACCGACCGGGACCGGTGCCGTCCGGGACCGGTGGGAGTCGCTCAGCGCGCTGGTGACGATGACTTCGGACTTCGCCGCCGAGAATCCGTCGGCGAAGTTGCTGGATCTGATGGCGGAGCTCGACCGGCGGGCCACGATCCAGCACGCGCCGCTGGCCGAGGGGGTCACGCTGGCCACGCTGCACGCGGCCAAGGGCCTGGAGTGGAACTGCGTCTTCATCGTGGGAGCGCACGAGGGGACGCTGCCGATCAGCTACGCCCAGACGCCGGCGCAGGTGGAGGAGGAGCGGCGGCTGTTCTACGTCGGGGTGACGCGGGCGAAGGACCAGCTCTTCATCAGTTGGTCGACGTCACGTTCCCCAGGTGGGCGCGGTCAGCGGGGTCCGACCCGGTTCCTCGACCCGATCGGCGTCCGGACGTCCCGGCCACCAACAGCGCGGGAGCCGTCTACGGACCGCTCCGAGCGCGCCGCCCGGTCCGGCCGGCCGATCCCGAAGTGCCGCGTCTGCGGTCGCGGCCTGCTCGATCCCGGTGCCCGCAAGCTCGGCCGCTGCGAGGACTGCCCCTCCACGATCGACCAGGACCTGTACGACGCTCTGGTCGCCTGGCGCACGGAGCAGGCGGCGTCCGAAAGCATGCCGGCCTTCGTCATCCTCACCGACGCCACCCTGACCGCGATCGCCGAGACTCGTCCCGCCGACGAGCAGGCCCTCCGCCGGATCCCGGGTATCGGCCACACCAAACTCTCCAAGTACGGCGCCCACATCCTGACCCTCTGCACGCGCTGATCTCGTCCCGCCCGATGACCTGCCCCTCCGGGCAGACCATGGCTACTGGCCGGAAATGTGTTGCCAGGCAGGGGGAGTGGGGCGCACCCTGGAGGACAGGCCGTGTTCTGCTCCTGGCAGACGTGGCAATTAGGTGACACAGGCAACGATCCCGGAGCGTGCGGATGACGTCCCGGAGCGTGCCGGAAGACCGTCGAGGCAGCCAGATTCGGACGCCGAGACGGCAACTTCCGGCCAACTTCGCGAACTGGCGATAAATAGTTTGCGGGCTCCGATGGGGACGGCGTACTGTTCTTTCTGCGGTCGAAGCCTGGCCGAAAACTTCAAACAACCATAGCGATCGAGCTAACCGCCCGCTTCGCCACAACGAGAGGAGGTGCCCTGGAAATGATCACGATCAACATCGTCAAGAAGCCGTTCAGCGACGCTGTAGCGCTGCCGTGCGCCCAGATCCTGGGTGCCTTCCCGCGCACGCATCTCGCGGCCGTTGTGCTCATGGCTTCCGGCGCTGCCCAGATCCGGGGCGGAGCTGTCGGCGATGCGAAGTACGGCGGTTCGGGTTCTCGAGCATGGAGTCCACCGGTCTGACAGACGTCAGCCCGGCACCTCCAAGGCCGCGGAACCCGAAAAGGGTCCCGCGGCCTTTCTGTTTGATCAGCCAGTGTTTGTCCACAGATTTGGCGGCCTTCGACCGGAGGTCGTCACCGACGACAAGAGATCAGCATCAAGTCACTGGGAGGTGACCGGAATGAGCGTGAGCTTCCTCGATGTCTTCACCGAGGTGGCAACGTCGCAGGACCTGCCCTGTCGGTCCTACGCGCCAGAACTCTTCTTCGCCGAATCGCCGGCGGACGTCGAGTACGCAAAGTCGCTGTGCACCACCTGCCCGCTGAAGGCCGAGTGCCTGGCCGGAGCGCTCGAGCGTTCCGAGCCGTGGGGAGTGTGGGGCGGCGAACTGTTCGTCCAGGGAGTGGTGGTTCCGCGCAAGCGGCCCCGTGGGCGTCCCCGCAAGAGTGACACCGTAACCGCAGCCTGACGAACCAACCGGAATCGAGAAACCGAGCCATGACGACACAGACTTCACGCAGGAGAATGGAAATGCATCTAATGAACGAAGATCTTGCTCGTGCTCATTGTCGATCTACATTGACCGACGCAGAGCAGAACCGGCGCTTCCACCTTGCTCGTCAGATCGAGCGAGCCGAGAAGCGGGCCGAGCGGGCCGCCCGGCGAGCTGAGAGGGCCAGCGCACGCGCGCGCCTCGCACTCGCCCGTCTGGTCTGACCACCAGAAAGAACACATCGCCCGCGGGCCGGTCCGAAAGGGAGGACCGGCCGGCAGGCACCCAAGCCTGACCAGCTGAATCACCGAGGGGCGGCATCCACCGGATGCCGCCCCTCGGCCACGCCCCGCCCCGCCGCCCCGTCGCCGCGCCCCGGACCGCCAGCACTACACAACTGGGGTTTGCCGGCAGGTTCCACGCTCAGCGCGCGGCGTAGCTAGCGGTTGTGTAGTGCTGGCGGTCCGCCGCCGCTCCTCGCGCGCCGCTCCTCGCGCGCTGCTGCTCGCGCGCCCGGGCTCGCCGCTCCTCGGCCACGTCGGCGCTGTCCTCCTCCCGCTCGCCGCACCCTCGTACCGGACCGCCAGCACTCATCAACTGCCCCGTGCCGGCAGGCTCCACGCTCAGGTGGGGTCCCTCGGTGGTGGTTGATGAGTGCTGGCGGTCCGCAGCCGCTCCTCGCCTACGCCGCCGCTCGCCGTTCCTCGGCCTCGCCGTGCTGAACTCGGGCAGCGGATCGCCAGCACTCATCAACCGCTTACCGCCATCGGCTTCCACGCTCAGCGGATGGCGTTGGGTGGCGGTTGTGTAGTGCTGGGGGTCCGCAGCTCCTGGAGTACGGGCCGGTGCGTGCCTCTTCCTCGGGGTGGAGGTGGGGCCGAGGGGGCGTCGTCCTGGGAAGGTGCAGACTGAGCGCATGGTGAGAGTGAGTTGTGCGTTGTGTGGTCAGCAGGCGGAGTCGGAGGACGTGCCGCTGACCTGGATGACCTCGGTGGAGGACGGTCGCAAGCTGGTGTACTGCGACCGGTGCGCCCGGGAGAACGTCCGCAGCATCGAGGGGAAGCTGGACATCGTCTACTGGTGAAAAAGTTCTGAACCGGGTGTCGAATCCGGCCTGATCCGCCCGACGCAGGGGTGAAAGCACTCCAGCGGAAGGAACCGGATCATGCCCCTCACCGAGAGCGTGCCAGCGACGACCAGCCGGCGGCAGTGGATCGGCCTGGGAGTTCTGTCGCTCGCGACGCTACTGGTGTCACTGGACCTGTTCGTCATGCTCCTGGCCGTGCCTGCGGTGACCGAGGCGCTGGGCGCCACCAGCAGCCAGCAGCTGTGGATCCTGGACGTGTACGGGTTCATGGTGGCCGGCCTGATGATCACGATGGGCAACATCGGTGACCGGATCGGCCGCCGCCGGCTGCTGCTCGCGTCCGCCGCGCTGTTCGGTGTCGCCTCGGTGGCAGCGGCGTACTCGACGAGCCCGGAGATGCTGATCGTGACCCGCGCGGTACTCGGTATCGCGGGTGCGGCGATCGCTCCGTGCACGCTGTCGCTGATCAGCACCCTGTTCCCGAACGCGCAGCAGCGGGCCAAGGCACTGGGGATCTGGGCCGGCTGCTTCACCGTCGGCGCTGTGATCGGCCCGATCGTCGGCGGCGTCCTGCTGAACCACTTCTGGTGGGGCTCCGCGTTCCTGATCGGCGTACCGGCGATGGCGGTGCTGGTCGCCGTCGGGCCGTTCCTGCTGCCGGAGTACCGCGACGAGAAGGCGGGCCGGATCGATCTCCCGAGCGTGCTGCTGTCGCTGGCCGCGATCCTGCCGGCGATCCACGGCTTGAAGCAGCTCGCCGCCCACGGTGCGAGCGCGACGGCGGCCGGCGCGCTGGTGGCCGGCGGAGTCTTCGGCTGGATCTTCGTACGACGCCAGCAGCGGCTGGCCGACCCGCTGGTCGACGTACGCCTGTTCACCCGGAAGACCTTCACGGTCACGCTCGGCAGCATGTTGTGCTTCTCGATGCTGTCCGGGGGCGTGATGGTGTTCGTCGCGCAGTACTTCCAGCTGGTCCAGGGCATGACCCCGCTCGCCGCCGGGGTCGCGCTGGTCCCGGGCATGATCACCACGACCGTCGCCTTCCAGGTGGCGCCGCGGCTGGCGCAGCGGATCCGCCCGGGCGTGCTGATCCCGGCCGGGATCGCCTTCACGGTGGTCGGAATGGCCGTGATGACCCAGGCGACGTCGACCGCCGTCCTGGTCATCGCCTTCGCGGTCCAATGCGTCGGCCCCGCTCCGCTGGTCACGCTGGGCACGAACCTGGTGATCGGCTCCGTCCCGCCGGAGAAGGCCGGATCCGCCGGCGCGCTGACGCAGACTGGTAACGAGTTCGGCTATGCGCTGGGCATCGCGATTCTGGGCAGCGTGGTCACCGCGGCGTACCGGAGTCAGATGAACGGCCGCGGCGGCAACTCATTGGCCGAGGCGATCGCTCAGGGTGTGCCTGGCGACGTACTGGCCCAGGCGCAGGACGCGTTCACCGGAGGACTGCACCTGGCCGCCGGCATCACCGCTGTGGTCCTGACCCTGGTCGCCACCGCGCTGGCGATCACCCTGCGGTCGGTGCCGGTCCTGGGCCACGACGAGCACTGAGTCAGTCGTCGGTGAAGCCGGGGAGGAGCTCCTCCAGGACGGCGCGAAACGGGGCTTTCGCCTCGAGCTGGGACAGGACGGCCATGCCGCCGATCCAGACCCGGTGGATGAGCAGGTACGACGGCGGCATGTTCAGCCGGAGGGCCAGCCCCGCGTTGGGCGACCGGAAGTCCCCGGTCCGGTTCGCCTGCGCGCGCATCCACGCCCGGCTGAACTGGAACGTCTCCTCCCGGGCCGGCTCCGCGAACGGCGCCAGGTAGTCCATCAGCTGGTCCGGGTCGATCTCCATTCGCGGCTTGATGAACCCCTCGGCCCGCAGCCCGTCCCGTACGGCGATCCCGTCGCCGTCGAGCGAGATCCGCAGCAGCCGCCCGATCGCCGGCGGGAGACCGTCCGGCAGCCGTGCGCACAGCCCGAAGTCGACCACGCCGAGCCGTCCGTCCGGCATCACCCGGAAGTTCCCCGGATGCGGGTCGGAGTGCAGCAGGCCGGCGTACTTGGGGCCGCTGAACATGAACCGGACGTACTTCAGCCCGATCGCGTTGCGCTCCTTCTTGGTGCCGTCGCTGATGATCGACGACAGCGGCCGGCCCTCGAGCCACTCGGACACGATGACCGACGGGGAGTGCTTGATGACCCGGGGAACGACGAACTCGTCGTGGTCCTTGAACGCGTCGGCGTACTGCTGCTGGGCCTGGGCCTCGCGGTCGTAGTCCAGCTCCTCGCCGATCCGCTCCTGCAGCTCGGTGACGAGCGGCTTCATGTCCAGCCCGGGGACCAGCGTGCCGAAGGTGCGGGCGAACCGGCCGAGCTGGCGCAGGTCCGCGCGCAGCGCCTCGGCGGCGCCCGGGTACTGCAGCTTGACCGCGACCTCGCGGCCGTCCTTCAGGATGCCGCGATGCACCTGGCCGATCGAGGCGGCCGCCGCGGGCAGGTCGTCGAACTCCTCGAACCGGTCCCGCCAGCGCCTGCCCAGCTCGCGCGACAGGATCGTCTGCACGGTCGAGGCCGGCATCGGCGGGGCGGAGTCCTGCAGCTTGGTCAGGGTGGCCCGGTACGGCGCGGCCAGCTCCTCCGGCATCGCCGACTCCATCAGGCTCAGCATCTGCCCGAACTTCATCGCGCCGCCCTTGAGCTCACCCAGGACGGAGAACAACTGGTCGGCGGTCCGGCGCTGGAACTCGGCGTACACGGCCTCGGCCGGCGCACCGCCGATCCGCTTGCCGAGTCCGACCGTGGCCCGGCCGGCGGCACCGAGCGGCAGGCTGGCGAGCTTCGCGGTCCGGCTCAGCGCCTTGCGGGGGAGGTCCGACACGTACCCATTCTGTCGGGTCGCCCAAGCCGGGACGACGGAGGGGCGGTGGACGACACGTTGCGTGTCGTCCACCGCCCCTACGACTTGGTGCGTCAGGCCTTGCCGAGGATCCGGTTCAGGTTCGTACCGCACTCGGGGCACTTGGCCTTGGCCATGCGCGTGCCCTTGTCGTTGACCTTGACCTCGCCGTCGGCGGTGCGCTTGGCCTTGCACTTGACGCAGTAGAACTCGCCGCTCCAGGTCTCTGCCATGAGGGCCCTCTCCTTGCTCTGAATACCAGCCGGGGCTCTCGCCCCAGGCCGTCGTGGATGCTAACGGCAGACCGTCCTGCCGTAGGCCGTTCGGCCCAGTCGGGATTCACCCTACGGCAGGCGGGAGCAGGCTCAAGCGCACCGGCCGGCCCGCGTGCCGCTCGGAAGAGCCGAGGAAAGCCTTTTCCAAGCCGTGTGGCAGCACCAGAACAGGCTCCCGGTGGTCCGCCTTCGGAACCGCTCGGCTTCCCCTCCGAACGGCCCCGGAGGCGGTCCGGGAGCCTGTTGACCATGACGCTAGGAGGCGGGCGCCGCGCAGGCAAGCCCCGGTTGTCCACGCCTGTGGATAACTCTGTGTGCAACCTGTGGGACGCGCCGCCAGGTGCTGTGGACGGGCGGGGGAACAGGGTGTGAACAACCGGAATCGGCCGGCCCAAGATCTGGCGTCTGACCTGCGGAAACGCTGATGCACAGGATGTGGACAGAAGAAAGTTGTCGGATTCTGGGGGTACGTTTTGACCCATGGCCGACTCTCCACCGCGCTCGACCCCTGGCCCGATCCCGCCGTACGTCGACATCCGCCGCAGCAAGCGGCGCAAGCGGACCGTCAGCGCCTACCGGGACGGGGAGCGTGTGGTCGTGCTGATGCCCGACCGGCTCTCCGCCGCGGAGGAGGCACGCTGGGTCGAGACCATGCTGGCGCGGCTGGAGAAGCAGCGCAGCCGATCTCGCGTGTCGGACGAAAAATTGTTGTCCAGAGCACACGAACTCGCGTGTCGGCATCTTCCAGAAGTGCCCGAACCTGCGTCTGTGAGGTGGGTTTCGAACCAAAACAGACGGTGGGGATCCTGCACTCCGGCGGACAGATCGATCCGTTTGTCCACCCGGCTGCAGGCGATGCCCGCCTGGGTGGTCGACTACGTCCTCATCCACGAGCTCGCCCATCTGGTCGAACCGGCCCACAACGCGGCCTTCTGGGAGCTCGTCCACCGCTACCCCAAGGCTGAGCGTGCGGAGGGGTATCTGGAGGGTGTTTCGGCCGCTTCCTCGCTCAATCTCGACGAATTCTGACTGCGGCCCGCACCCGTCCGATCACGCCCCGACAGCCCCCTGAGAGCCACTCAGGGACCGGGGTGGGGCTGGCTTCAGGGTGCACTCGGTGGCTTCCTCCATAGTGGTGACCCCCCTGTCCCAGCCAGGCTTTTGACCTGTAGCCAGTGCCCACGCCAGGGAGCGCTGGTGCGGGGCGCCTGAGGGGGCGCAGAGGGGCAGGGAAGTTATGGCCAGGGGACAGATCACGGTCCGGGCGGCGCGATGGAGCGCCACCCATCCGTGGCGGGCGATGGCGATGTGGGTGGTCGTCGTGATCGCCTGTTTCGCCGTCGGCTCGATGACCGGGACCAAGGAGTCCGAGAACGAGGGCGACATCGGCGAGGTGACCCGGGCCGACAACATCGTCAAGTCCGGCAACTTCGCCGACCCGGACGTGGAGAGCGTGCTGATCACCTCGCCGTCCGGAACGCTCGACCAGGCGGAGGCGACCAAGGCCGCCGGCGTGGTGATCCAGCGGATGCGCGCCCTCGGTGGGGTCGCGGAGGTCGCTCAGCCGATGCCGTCGCCGAAGAAGGACGCGCTGATCGTCCAGGTGACCCTGAAGGACGGCGACGGGGACAACCGGGTCCAGCCGCTGCAGGACACCACCGCCCAGATCCAGCAGCAGTACCCGACGCTGCGGATCGAAGAGGTCGGCGGACTGTCGATCGACAAGGCGCTGAACGAGACGCTCGGCAAGGACTTCAAGCGCGCCGAGATCTTCAGCCTGCCGGTGACACTCGCGATCCTCTTGATCGCGTTCGGCGCACTGATCGCGGCGTCCGTACCGCTTCTGCTCGCGCTGTCAGCTGTCGCGGCGGCGATCGGCCTGTCCGCGGCCGCATCCCAGCTGATCCCGGCCGTCGACGCGGTGAACAGCGTCATCCTGCTGATCGGTATGGCGGTCGGCGTCGACTACTCACTCTTCTACCTGCGTCGCGAACGTGAGGAACGCGCGAAGGGCCGCGGGCACGTCGACGCGGTCGAGATCGCGGCAGCGACGTCAGGCCACGCCGTCGTCGTCTCCGGTACGGCGGTCATCATCTCGATGGCCGGGTTGTTCCTGGCCCGGGACGCGGTGTTCTCGTCGTTCGCGGTCGGCTCGATCCTGGTCGTCGCGGTGGCCGTCGTCGGTTCGCTGACCGTGCTGCCCGCCGTACTGGCGAAGCTCGGTCGCTGGGTGGACCGGCCGCGGATCCCACTCGTGTGGCGGTTGACCGCGAGCAAGGCCAAGCCGCGGTTCTGGCGGGCCGTGCTGAAGCCGGCGCTGAAGCACCCGGTCGCCACGCTGATGATCGCTGTCGTCGCACTGCTCGCGGTCGCGTCGCCGGCGCTGGGGATGACGCTGAAGTTCCCCGGCACCGAGGATCTGCCGCGCGACACCGCGGTGATGAAGGCGTACGACCGGCTCACCGCGGCCTTCCCGAGCACCGGGACGAGCCACGAGGTCGCCGTCCGTGCGCCGGCCAACCAGGCGCCCGCGGTCAAGGCCGCACTGGCCGACCTGGTGAAGCGCACGCAGGACGACAAGCTGTTCGCGCAGGACGGTCTGGAGGAGCCGCGGGCCTCGAAGGACGGGACCGTGACCACGCTCGAGGTCGCCACGCCGTACGAGGGTGGTAGCCAGGAGGCGCGTGACTCGCTGACCAAGCTGCGCAAGGAACTGATGCCGGAGACGGTCGGCAAGGTGCCGGGAGCCGAGTACGCCGTCGGCGGGTTCGTCGCCGCGGACGTCGACTACGCGGCACACACCCGGGCCAAGCTGCCGCTCGTGATCGGGTTCGTGCTGTTGCTGACGATGATCGTGATGATGGTGACGTTCCGGTCCGTGGTGGTCGCGGTCACCGCGATCGGGCTGAACCTGCTGAGTGCGGCCGCGGCGTACGGCGTGGTGACCGCGGTCTTCCAGAACACCTGGGCCGAGGGGATCCTCGACTTCCGCTCGAACGGTGCGGTCGTGTCCTGGTTGCCGCTGTTCCTCTTCGTGGTGCTGTTCGGTCTGTCGATGGACTACCACGTGTTCGTCGTCAGCCGGATTCGTGAGGCGGTACTGCGCGGCGTACCGACGAAGAAGGCTGTGGCCGACGGCATCACCGGATCGGCCGGTGTGGTCACCAGCGCGGCGGCCGTGATGATCGGGGTGTTCGCGGTCTTCGCGACGCTGAGCACGCTCGACATGAAGCAGCTCGGCGTCGGCCTGGCCGTCGCGATCCTGCTCGACGCCACGATCATCCGGGCGGTCGTCCTGCCGAGCGTGATGATCCTGCTCGGCGACGCGAACTGGTGGGCGCCGAAGTGGCTGCGCCGCAAGCCCTCCAAGCACGCGAGCCAGCCGCCTGCGGCCCCGGAGGAGGAGCGCGAACTGACCCCGGTCGGCTGATCCAGGCGGTACGACGCCCCACCCGGAAAGTGGGTGGGGCGTCGTCCGTTGGTGCGCGAGGATGGCGTCGTGCGCACTGTGGCTCTGACCGAACTGGCCGAGATCGTCCTGACCGTCGAGCGCCCGCATCCGGTGCGCGTCGCGATCGACGGATGCTCCGCGGCGGGGAAGACGACGCTCGCGGACGAGTTGGCCGACGTCCTGCGCGCCCGCAGCCAGCTCCTGGTCCCGCTCGGTCCGGGTGGCGGCCGCCGGTACGTCACTGGGATCAGGAGCGCTACCGCACCAGGTACATCCCGGGCGAGCGGATGTACGTCGACCAGGTCCAGCCGCGGTCCCGTGCACAGATCGTCGTGGACAACGAGGATCCGGCCCAACCCGACGCTCACCGTCAACTAGGCGCGCCTTGGCGGGCTCGGTGGGCGGCGGCTTTCACCCGGCTCTGGCACTGCGGTGAGCAGAAGCGGCGTTGGCCGTTGCGGGAGACGTCGACGAAGACGCGATCGCACTGTGGGGCCGCGCAGACTCCGAGGCGGCCGGCCAGGTCGCTGCCCAGCGCGAGTGCGAGGCCGGCGGCGCAGCCGGCTGCCCAGCCGTTGACCAGACCGTCGTCCAGACCGTGGAAGTGCAGGCTCCAGCCCTTCTCTCGTCTGTCCAGTTGCGGTCGCGCGTTGGTGTCCAGCAGCAGCGCGTTCACCTCGTCAGCGGCCCCGTCGAGATCGCCCGAGTGCGCCGACTCGAAGACGATCCGCATCCGCGCGGCCAGCTCCGTGAGCCGGCGCGCATCGTCCTGCCGGACGGAAGGCTGCGGATAGCCGATCGCGACCAACGCGTCGGCGACTGCCTGCGCGGCATCGGCCGGCCCGGGGAACGCCGTACCGCCGGAGAACCCGGGCGTCAGCCGGTTCACGTATTCGACGGACGCCGCCAGCACGTTCCGGGTATGACTATCAAAGGACACTTGACCAGTCACGAGATCGCTCCGTAGGCTCGGGGTTGCGTGACCGATCATATCCACTTAGATAGTCATGGAGCCCGCGATGAGTGCTGCTGCGACCCTGACCGCGCCCTGGCGTGGGTTGTCCCGCGCGGTCTGGATCCTTGTGGTGGCTCGGGCGGTCAACCGGATCGGCGCGTTCACGCTGCCGTTTCTGGGCGTGGTGCTCACGGTCGAGTTCGGTGCGTCGCTCGGCGAGACCGGGCTGATCCTGGCCGTCTTCGGCGTCGCCACCATCCCGTCCCGGTTGCTCGGCGGGCAGTTGGCAGACCGCCTCGGTCGCCGTCGCACGATCGTGCTCGGCCTGACCGGATGCGCGGTCGCTCAGCTGTGGATCGCGCTCAGCAGCACGCTCTGGTCCGCAGTACTGGCCGCGATCCTGCTGGGCCTGGCCTTCGAGATCTATGAACCACCCAGTCAGGCGACGATCGCCGACGTGACTGATCCGTCCGACCGACCAGCGGCGTACGGGCTGCTGGGCGCGGCGATGGCCGCGGCCGGAGTTCTCGCCGGTCTGCTTGCCGCGGCGGTCAGTCACTGGGATCTGCGGTGGTTGTTCGTCGCCGACGCGATCACCTGCCTGTCGTGCGCCGTACTCGTCGCGCTTGCGCTTCCGGCCGACGTACGGCGGGAACACGTGTCGGCGACTGCGGTGGCGGTGTGGCGGGATCGCCGGCTGGTGTTGCTGCTCGTCAGCGGCACGGTCTTCGCCACGATCTACATGCAGTTGGTGATCGGAGTGCCGCTGACCCTGCTCGAGCAAGGCCTGCCGGAGTCCGGCACCGGCTTCATCCTCGCCGTGTCGGCGGTGACCCTGATCGTTGCCCAGCGCCTGCTTCGCGTGCAGAAGCTCGACGATTTCCGGTCGATCGCGGTCGGCTACGTCCTGCTCGGTGCTGGACTCGTCGTCTGCGCCTTCGCGCAGACTCTCACCGTCTTCCTGCTCGCCACGGTGCTCTGGAGCGTGGGTGACCTGTTCCTGCTCACCCGCTACCTCACGCAGGCGTCCGGGCTCGCGCCTGACCACGCCCGCGGCCGGTATCTGGCCGTGTTCGGCCTGAGCTGGGGCATCGCGACCGCCATCGCGCCGCTGACGGTGACGCAGCTTCTCGAGTCCGCCGGTCCCGAGGGGCTGTGGCTGTCCAGCGCCGCGGTGGCCGCCGTACTGGCTGTGCTGCAGCCTTGGTTCAGGAGGAGGCTGGCTCCAGCCGCACCGTGAGGCCCTTGGCGACCGGGGTGTTGCTGCCCTTGGCCACGTCGTCGGCGGCCATCAGCACATTGGTCTCCGGGTAGTACGCCGCCACGCAGCCTCGCGCGGTTGGGTAGGAGACGAGACGGAACCCGTTGGCCCGCCGCTCGACCCCCTGGAACTCGCTGATGATGTCGACGTACGCGCCGTCCTCCAGGCCCAGCTCGGCCAGGTCGTCCGGGTTCACGAAGACCACCTCGCGAGTGCCGTCCACGCCGCGGTAGCGGTCCTCCAGCCCGTAGATCGTGGTGTTGAACTGGTCGTGGCTGCGCAGCGTCTGCAGCAGCAGCCGACCCGGTGCGGTCGGCAACCAACTCAGGTCGTTCGCGGTGAACTGCGCCTTCGCGTCGGAGGTATGGAACTCTCGCCGGTCGCGCGCGGCATGGGCCAGCAGGAAGCCGCCCTCGTTGGCTCGCAATCGCGTCTCGAAGTCCTCGTAACCGTCCGCGACGCGTCCGATCCGTTGCCGGATCAGGCTGTAGTCGTCGGCGAAGTCCCGCCACGGGATCTCCCCGACCTCAGGAACCAGGGCTTGCCCCAGCCCGGCGACGATGCCGATCTCCGACTTCAGTTCCGGACCTGGCGGGATCAGGTTCCCGGTGGACAGGTGTACGGCGCCTTGCGAGTCCTCCACGGTCACCGACTGCGGGCCGGCCGCGGTGTGGTCGTGGTCGGTCCGGCCGAGCGTGGGCAGGATCAGCGCCTCGCGCCCGGTGACGGTGTGGGACCGGTTCAGCTTCGTGGACACGTGCACGGTCAGATCGCAGTGCCGCAGGCCGCGGTGGACGACCTCGGTGTCAGGTGTCGCGGACGCGAAGTTGCCGCCCATCCCGAAGAAGACGCGAACCGTGCCCTCCCGCAGCCGCTTCACTGTGTCGGCCGCGTCGATGCCGTGCTCGCGCGGCGAGGTGAACGAGAACTCGGCGTCGAGCTTGTCCAGGAACGTGTCCGGCATCTTCTCCCAGATGCCCATGCTGCGGTCGCCCTGGACGTTCGAGTGCCCGCGCACCGGGCACGGTCCCGCACCGGGCTTGCCGATGTTTCCCTGCAGGAGCAGCACGTTGACGATCTCGCTGATCGTGGCGACCGCCTCACGCTGCTGGGTCAGGCCCATCGCCCAGCAGATCACCGTCGCCTTGGAGGCGATGAACCGCTGGGTGAACTCCTCGATCTCGGCGCGACGCAGGCCGGTGGCCTGCTCGACCGCGGCCCAGTCGAGCTCGGCGTTGTGCTTGGCGTACAGCTCGAAGCCGCTGGTGTGGCTGTCGATGAAGGACTTGTCCAGCACCGTGCCGGGGTTGGCCGCCTCGGCCTCGACGAGAAGGTGGCCGACGGCAAGGAACAGTGCCTGGTCGCCGCCGAGGCGGATCTGCAGGTGCTGGTCGGCCAGCGTCGTACCCTTGCCGACCCAGCCGCGGGGACGCTGCGGGTTCTTGAAGTTCATCAGCCCGGGCTCGGGCAGCGGGTTCACCGAGACGATCGACCCGCCGTTGCGCTTGGCGATCTCCAGGTGGTTGAGCATCCGCGGCGCGTTGGTGCCCGGGTTCTGGCCGACGACGACGATCAGCTCGGCCTCTTCGAGCATCTCGAGCGTGACCGCGCCCTTGCCGCTGCCGATCACCCGGGACAGCGCGGTACCGGACGACTCGTGGCACATGTTCGAGCAGTCGGGGAGGTTGTTGGTGCCGTAGGCACGGACCAGAAGCTGGTAGAGGAACGCGGCCTCGTTGCTGGTCCGGCCGGAGGTGTAGAAGACGGCGTCGTTCGGGTCGACGAGAGCCTTCAGATGCCGTGCGACGACCTGGAACGCCTCGTCCCAGCCGATCGGCTCGTAGTGCGTGGCGCCGGCCCGCAGCAGCATCGGCTCGGTGATCCGGCCGAGCTTGCCGAGATCGAACTCGGAGATCTCGTTCAGCGCCTCGATCGAGTGCTCGGCGAAGAAGCTGCGCGACACCCGCTTGCGGGTCGCCTCCCATGCGACCGCCTTGGCGCCGTTCTCGCAGAATTCGGCCGCGTGCTTGCGTTTGTGGTCGGGATCCGGCCAGGCGCAGGACGGACAGTCGAAGCCGCCGTCCTGGTTCATCTTCAGGAAGACCTTGCCGGTCCGGGCCGGGCCCATCTCGCGGAAGCCGAACTTGAACGAGGACAGCACCGCGGGAACGCCGGCGGCCTTCTTCTTCGGCTGTTCGATGTCGACCATGCTTCCACGATAGTTCGATCTATCACCGTCGGCAGGTTTGATAGATGTGACTGTGGACAAGTAGCGCCTGAATCCACATCGCTCCGCAATGTTGTGTGGCGCGATCCCATAGTGCGGCCGGGGGCGGATTCCTACAGTCATCGGCCATGGAGACCCGTCGAGCCCTGATCACCGGAGCCGCGTCCGGCATCGGCGCCGCCTGTGCACGGCGGCTCGCGGCCGACGGCGTACACGTTATCGCTGTCGACCACGACCCGGATGGGCTCGATGCCCTTGACGGTGTGGAGCCGGTGGTGGCCGATCTGGCCGACCTGGACCGTCTGGCCGATCTTCCGACGGACGTGGACATCCTGGTCAACAACGCCGGGGTCCAGCAGGTCGCTCCGGTCGAGCAGTTCCCGCCGGAGCGGTTCAGCTACATCCTGCGGCTCATGCTCGAGTCGCCGTTCCGTCTGATCCGCCAGACCCTCCCGCACATGTACGGCGCCGGCTGGGGACGGGTCGTCAACATCAGCTCGGTGCACGGACTCCGGGCCAGCCCGTTCAAGGCGGCGTACGTCGCTGCCAAGCACGGACTGGAAGGACTCAGCAAGGTCGTCGCATTGGAAGGTGCGGCCCACGGGGTCACCAGCAACTGTGTGAACCCGGCCTACGTGCGTACGCCGCTCGTCACCGCGCAGCTCGCGGACCAGGCGGCGACCCACGGACTGTCCGAGGCAGAGGTGCTGGAGAAGGTCATGCTCGAGCCGGTCGCGGTGAAGCGCCTGATCGAGCCGGCCGAAGTGGCGGAGCTGGTCGCGCTGCTGTGCGGTCCGGCCTCCGCCTCCATCACGGGGAGTTCGTTCGTACTCGACGGCGGCTGGACCGCCCACTAGCAGTGTTCTGGACCGCCCACTAGCAGTGTTGGAGCCCGCCATGACAGCAACAGAACCGGTCCGCACCCGGACGCCGATCGCCCGGGTGGTCGGCGCGAGTCTCGTCGGCACCACCGTCGAGTGGTACGACTTCTTTCTCTACGGAGTGGCCGCGTCGGTGGTGTTCGGCGATCTGTTCTTCCCCAAGGGTGAGGAACTCACCGGCACCCTGCTGAGCTTCGCCACCTTCGCCGTCGGGTTCTTCGCCCGTCCGATCGGCGGAGTGGTGTTCGGCCACTACGGCGACCGCTTGGGCCGCAAGAACCTGCTGGTGCTGTCGCTGTTGCTGATGGGCCTCGCCACCTTTGCCATCGGCCTGCTGCCGACGTACGCACAGGTCGGTGCGCTCGCTCCGGTCCTGCTGACCGTGCTGCGGCTCATCCAGGGCTTCGCACTCGGTGGTGAGTGGGGCGGCGCCGTACTGATCGTCTCCGAGCACGGTGACCCCGCGCGACGTGGCTTCTGGGCCTCCTGGCCGCAGGCGGGTGCGCCGGCGGGTCAGTTGATCGCGAACGGCGTACTGGCCGGACTGGCGGCGTTCCAGTCGGACGCTGCCTTTGACTCCTGGGGCTGGCGCATTCCGTTCCTGCTGTCCGCCGTACTGGTGCTCGTCGGACTGTGGGTGCGGCTGCGGATCGAGGAGTCGCCGGTGTTCAAGGAGGCGCAGGCCAAGCAGCAGCCGGAGGACAAGCTGCCGCTGATCGAGGTGCTCACCCGCTACCCGCGTGAGGTGCTGACCGCGATGGGCGCCCGGATGGCGGAGAACGTCAGCTACTACATCTTCACGATCGTGATCGCGACGTACGCCAAGGAACACCTGGGGATGGACAAGTCGTTCGCGCTGAACGCCGTACTGATCGGTGCCGCCGTGCACTTCTTCGCCATCCCGATGTGGGGTGCGCTGTCCGACCGTGTCGGCCGCAAGCCGGTGTATCTGATCGGTGCGGTTGGGGTCGGCGTCTGGGGCTTCTTGTTCGTGGCGATGGTTGACACCAAGAACTTCGCTCTGGCGACGCTGGCGGTGACTGTCGGGCTGGTGTTGCACGGTGCGATGTACGGGCCGCAGGCATCCTTCTTCACTGAGCTGTTCGGCACTCGGGTCCGGTACTCCGGTGTGTCGGTCGGCTATCAGTTGGCGTCGATCATCGCGGGCGGTCTGGCGCCGTTCATCGCGGTGGCACTGCTGAAGGCGTACGACTCCGGCTACGCGATCGCCGTGTACGTCGCAGTGTGCGCGGTCATCTCGATCGTCGCGGTCACGTCGTACTCCGAAACCCGTCGTCGGGACCTGACCGCCCTCTGATCCCCACTCCAACTCTTCCCTTCCTTCGGGACCATCCTCGACGGGACCCGGGCGGCAGCCGGAGGTGGCATGATCGCGAAGATGGAGGAGCTTCTGCGGCTGTTGGCCGAGGATGCGTCCGGGAGCGAGTTGGCCCGGGCTGCGGGCGAGGACGCGGTGGCACGCGACCTCGCCCTGCGGATCCGGGCCGGCATCGACGCCAGCAAGAAGCGTGAGGCCGAACTGTCCGCCCTGGTCGACGTCGCCCGCGAACTCGCGTCGGCCCGCGACCCGGGTGGCGTACTCGACACCATCGTGCACCGTGCGCGCACCCTCCTCGGTGCGGACGTCGCCTATCTGACCTTGTACGACGACGCCCGCGGCGACACGTACATGCGGGCGACCGACGGGTCCGTGTCGGCGGCCTTCCAGCAGGTCCGGCTTCCTCTGGGCGCCGGACTCGGCGGTCTGGTCGCCAAGACGTACAAGCCCTACTGGACTGCCGACTACCCGTCGGACCGGCGCTTCCGGCACACCTCTTCGATCGATCATGCGGTCGGAGAGGAGGGACTGATAGCCATCTGCGGTACGCCGCTCGTCGTCGACGGAGCGTTCGTCGGGGTGCTGTTCGCTTCCAACCGGACGCGGCGACCGTTCAGCCAGGACGAGGTGTCGTTGCTGGGATCGCTGGCGGCGCTGGCGGCTGTGACCATCGTGCAGGTGCGGGCGGCGGCTGAGACGGCGGCCGCACTCGACCAACTGTCTGCGGCGCACGCCGGCACCGAGCATGCTGCCGCGGCGCACGACCGGTTCGCCGGGATCGTGTTGTCTGGTGGCGATGTGGATGCGATCGCCGCTGCGCTGGCCGAGCTGCTGGACGTGTGGGTCGTGCTGGTCGATGCCGTGGGCAATGAGTTGGCCGTGGCCGGGGACACGCGTGGTGCTGTGGTGCGGTGGCAGGAGTCCGAGTCCGGGCGGTTGACCAGGGTCGGTGACTGCTGGGTTGTTGCGGCAACGGCGAAAGGGGAGCGGCTCGGTGCGCTGGTGATCGGCGGCGTCGATGAGCTCTCAGGTGCGGACCAGCGGATCGTGGAGCGGGCCGCCGTTGTCACTGCACTCGTTCTGTTGTTCCGTCGGCAGGCTGCGGAGCAGTCGCAGCGGGCTCAAGCTGATCTGCTGGCTGATGTACTCAGTGGTGCCGCCGACCCGAGGACGCTGACGGACCGACTCCGGTTGCTTGCGCCGAATCGCCGGCACGACCGTCTGGTGGTGGCTGTCTGTCGTGGCGACCAGGCCGCCGTACGTGCTCGGCTGTCGGCGCCGCTGGAGGACAAGCTCGTGCTGTCTGGTCCTTACGGTGGTGACTTGGTGCTGCTGTTCTCCCGTGCGGACGCTGCGGCTGCTGCGCGGGAGTTGGCTGAGGTCGCGAAGCGCACCGGCGCCACGATCGGAGTGACTGGTCCGGCGGCTTGGGGCGAGCCCTTGGTCGACTCGCATCGCCAGGCGGTACGTCTGGTGGGCACGATGCTGCGGCTCGGCCGCATTGGTGAGTCTGCGACTCCGGACGACCTTGGTGTCGCCGGCTTGGTCGGTGCGGCGGACGTCGACGTACAGGCCCATGTGCAGCACGTCCTGGGCGCCGTACTCGAGTACGACGCCCAGCGCGGTACCGACCTGATCGGGACGCTCCGGGCGTACTTCGCGGCAGGCCAGAGCCCGACGCGAGCCGCCACCGCGTTGCACATCCACCCGAACACAGTGCAGCAGCGCCTGGACCGGATCGGGGCCTTGCTGGCCGATGGTTGGCAGGCGCCGGAGCGCGCCCTGGACATCCAGGTCGCACTCCGACTCCACCAAGCCATCAAGGGCTGAACGGTTCGCCGCCTTGGGGAACGCCTCGTTGCCTTAGGGGACGCCCCGCTCCTCAGGGGATGAGGACGAGCCTGCCTCGGACGCCTCCGTTGGCGAGCCGCTTGTAAGCCTGTGCCGCCTCTTGCAGAGGATAGGTGTCCGCTACCCGGGTCCTGATGGCCCCGGCTTCGGCCAACACCACGAGCTCCGTCAGCTCTGCGCGATTCGCGTGGACAAAGATCTGATGCACCGTGATGTTGCGGAGATGCGGCGGCGTCGGGCCAGCTTGGACGTGCGCATGCTGACCACCGTTGCGAACCGCCTCCTGCGCCCCGACGCCAATGACCGCCGCATCCACCAGACCGTCAACACCGGCCGGAACGATCGCATGCACCGAGGCAGTCAGATCCTCCGTTCGCGACACAAAGTGATCCGCGCCAAGGCGGCGTACCAGATCCTCGTCCTCCGCAGCAGCGCTGGCGACAACCGTCAGCCCAACGTGCTTTGCGATCTCGACGGCGTACCCACCGACCCCGCCCGCCGCGCCGGTGATGAGCACGAACTGACCGAGAGTAAGTTGAACGGCTTTCAAGGCCTGCAACGCGGTCAGCGCGTTCAACGCGATCGTCGATGCCGCCGTCAGATCCAGATTCCTCGGAGCCGCCGCGACCGCATCGGCGTTGAGTACGACGTACTCCGCGTGTGTCTTGAGCGGCCGCCCGAGCAGGTCAGCCAGCCCGATCACCGGCGTACCGACAGCCAGGTCGACCCCCGGTCCCGCCGCGTCGATCGTGCCGGCGACGTCCCACCCGAGGCCGAACTGTTCCCGGGCCGCGGTGACGCCGTACTCAACCGCTCCGCCGCCGCTGACCGCGACATCGACCGGGTTGATCGCGGCGGCGGCCACTTTGATCCGGACCTGACCGTGGCCCGGTTCCGGTACCGGGGTCTCGATCAGCTCGAGTGCGTCCGGCCCGTCGAGCCGGCGGGCGACCAATGCGCGCATATCGTCTCTCTCCTTGTGGTGCTGCGTTTTTCGTTGGCGAACACCACATTCGGAGAGTTACTCTCTGCCGGGAAGTACGCACTTCGTAGTGCGTATCGCACGACGAGGAGAGCCATGCCGACCCGCACCGCCGCTCAGCTCCGCGAAGAAGCCGCCCGCGAGTACGACGCGTTCCTGGCGACCTGCCCGGCGCGGCAACTGCTGGACCGCATCAGCGACAAGTGGGTCACGCTCATCCTGTCCGCTCTGGCTGACGGCCCGCTGCGGTACTCGGACCTGTCCCGTCGCATCGCCGGCGTCAGTCAGAAGATGCTCACGCAGACGCTCCGCTCGCTCGAACGTGACGGTCTGCTCAGCCGCTCGGTGACTCCGTCTGTACCGGTCCGCGTCGACTACGAACTCACGACGCTCGGCGAGACGCTGATGCCGCTCATCGCCTCGATCAAGGGCTGGGCCGAGACCCACATGACCGAGGTCAACGCCGCCCGGTCCCGGTTCGACGACGTGAGCGCATCCGCATGACCGACCGGCGTGTGGTGGTTCTCGTCGTACCTGCCACTGGTAGTTGGGCCCCGCCCGGTCGTGACGCCGAGGCGTGGCGCTTGGCGTTGGCTGAGGACACCTACGAGGTCCTGGCCGCGCTGGACCGGGTGGACGTTGCCGTGGCGGTCGTCGGCGCTGACGAGTCCGCGCTGGAGTCGGTGAGTGCGCTGACCTGGCCCGGCACACCGGTGTACGCCGTCGACGCCGCGCGACCCGTACTCGATGCGGTGGAACTCGCCGGTCCGGCTGCCGCGGTTGTCGCGGTGAGCTACGACGTACCTGATCTGCCCGGTCTGCTGATCGGCAAGCTCTTCCGCTCGCTGAGCACCGCGGACATCGCCGTCACTCCCTCCGAGGACGGCACGCTCGCGGCCATCGGCATACGTCTGCCAACTGCTGATTGGGTCTCGACTGCCGCTCCGACGTTCGACACGCCTCTTACTGAGCTCGAGGCGGTGAAGCCTCGCCGGCATGCTGTCGGGATTGGCCCTGGATGGCACCGTCTGCGATCGAGTGCTGACATTGCGCGACTGGATCCGGGCCTCGAGGGCTGGGATGCAACTCGTTCCCTACTTCGTCACGCCTGACCCGTCACCTTCTTGCTCCCGGCTCGTTCACCATGCAGCAGGGCTTCTGGGGGAAGCCCAGCCGTCACCCGCTGGCCCCGTCGATGCCGTTCAGGGGCGGTGATCGACCACCAGCAAGTGGCGCAACATCGCGACACCGCACCGGGGGTGCGGCCAACACATCGGGGAACCGGGGACCAGGCGCCAAGGTCCTCACGCAACCGCCAACCCTCCACTCGGGAGGCAACTGGCGGCGCACAACCACGGGGATCACGGGGGACGTAGGTCCTGCACGGGGGCAGGGCTGAAGCGGGGCGCTCCAACAGCGGGGGATTGCACGGAGGCACGACAGCGGGGGCTGTGCGAGGGACCTGTACCCGGGCGATGGCAAGGGGGATCGCAGGGGTACCGGGGAACGGGGGTTCCACGGTGAATGCAGGGCGGGGAAGTACCAAGGCGTGGACGTGCACGAGCGAAGGTCGGCGGGTGGGGCTGTTCACGACGGGAGCGCCCGGGGTAGCGGGAATACGGGGGCCACGGGGGATGTACGGCTGTGGGGGATGCACGGGGAAGACGACGGCGAGAACTACACGCACGCGGGTGAGACGACGGGGGATCTTGCGGGAGAGGGGCCACGGGGTTGCACGGCTGTGGGGATGCACGGGCGAAGTACGACTGTGAGGCTGTCCGCGGTTGAGATAAACGGGGGTCGCGGGGACCGGGCAGCGGGGAACGGGGCTCCACGTGGATGTACGGCTGCGGGGGATTCACCGCGGAGGTGCGACGGCGAGAACTGCACGCACGTGGGTGAAAGGACGGGAGATCGCGTGGCGGAGCGGGGAACGGGGGCTCCACGGGGGCCGCAGGTTGCGGGAACGGGGAAGGTGGCGCGGGGTTAGCTGAGGTGGACGTTGTACTTGGTTAGTTCTTTTTCCACTAGGTGGAGGGACTGCTGGCCGGGGAGGGCGTCGATTTTGGCGTCTATTTTGCGGACTTCGGCCAGGCCGTGTTCGCCGCCGTACAGGTAGGTGAGCATGTGCTTCACCTCGGCCGGCGGCATGATCGTCGAGCCGACGATGCCCCATCCCTTGGAGAGTGCGAAGCGGGCGATCTTCTGAGCCTTCTTGCTGCGGAGCAGGCGGTCGCGTGCCTGGCTGTTGTAGAACGCGACGTGCCGGGTCTCCTGCTTCGCGATCCGCTTGAGGATCTCGGTCAGGACCGGGTGATCCTCGGACTGGATCAGCCGTGTGTACGCCGAATGTGCGCACCACTCGTTGATCGCGCCCCACGCCATGTGCGTGGCGATGAAGTCCTCGCCGATGATGTTCGCCAGCAATGACTGCCGAATCGGCGCGAGCCGGTCACGCCAACCGAGCCCGGAACGGACCGCGCGGGTGTGCTCGGGCCCGGTCGGGACGCCGTGCCGCTCGAGCACCTCGTCCAGTACTTCGCCGTGCCAGTACTCCTCGAGGTTCCACATCGTCAGGAAGACGGTGACCTCGGGATCGGCGTGCGACGGTGTAACGAGCAGGTCGCGCAGGTAGCAGACGGTGTGCGTCTCCACATCGCTCATATAGCTGAGGCAACGCAGCGCGTCATCGGACAGCGGCTGGGTCTCGAACGTGGACATGTCGAGGTCGTCCCAGCGGATGCGGGTCGAAGTCTGGGCGTAGTGATCGATGTCGAAGCTCACGGACATCCTTCGGCACACTCGGGCGACCGGATGGCCGCGATCCGACGAATGACAACGAGCGTACGACCTCCGCCCGACAGTTAGCCATCAAGTTGCCCGACAGCGTCCTGCCATTCACGCCACTCGTCGGAGACGCCTGATTCGCGCCCTCCCGAGCAGTTGGAGAAGTCACCCGGAAGAAACGCTCCCGGCGCTGTGAGCAAGTCGCCGAGTAGCTCTCGCTGCGAGTTCCTCGACCACGTGATCCGCGCTCTCGGGAAGCGCGTTGATCGGGAACCAAGCGAGGTCGTGAGACTCCTCGCTGACCACGTAGTCAGTACCAACAGTCGCGGTCACAAGGAACTGCACGTCCAGATGGAATGTCCCCGCACACCCGCCGGCGAGGATCTCGTGACGGGACAGTTGAAGCGGTGACGGATCGATCGACAGGTCCGTCAGCCCAGACTCTTCCGTAGCCTCGCGCAGTGCAGCTCCGGCCAGCGTGCTGTCGCCGTTCTCGCAGTGTCCGCCGAGTTGCAGCCATCGCCCGACAGTCTTGTGCAGCGTGAGCAGCGCCCGGCTGCCCGTCGCGTCCACCACCAGCGCGCTCGCCGTCAGATGCTCCGGCCGGCAACTGCGCCACATCGCGTCCGGGTGCTCTGCCAGCCATCGCAGGTAGTGCTCCCGGAGCCCTGCTTGCGTACCGTCGGGCGCACGCCACCCGTTCAACGTCATCACCGCATCGTCATGAAGCACCCGGTCAGTCTCCATGACGCCACCCCAAAACTCATCGCGCGCCTCCAGATCATCAGCCCGCAAGCGCCGTACTCGGACAGGCAGACCCAACGCGACCCCACTGGAACCTGCCGAATGGCTTCGTCCCGCGGGGTCGTGCTGTCGTACGCCGTTCGGTGCGGACTACTTGGTGGTGCCGGGGTCGTTGCCCTCGTCACCTTCTTGCTTCGGCGTGTCCGACGAGTCGTCATCGGGGAGGAAATCGGTGATGTCGATGTCGGCCAGCTCGCCTGCGTGCTGAGCGAACCCGATCGGGTCGTCCAGGTCGCCGGCACTCGGAAGCAGGTCCGGGTGCGACCAGAGCTCGTCACGGCCGTCGACGCCGCGAGCGTCACGGACGGCCGCCCACAGGTTCGCCGCGTCGCGAAGTCGTCGTGGGCGAAGCTGGAGACCGACCAGCGTGGCGAACGTCTGCTCTGCCGGTCCACCGGCCGCCCGACGCCGGCGTACCGTCTCCGAGAGCTGAACCGCGGCCGGCATCCGCTCCTTGGTCGCCTGCCGTACGACGTCGTCGACCCAGCCTTCGACGAGCGCGAGGGCGGTCTCGAGCCGGACGAGCGCGGCCTTCTGCTGCTCCGAGTCTTCCGGCTCGAACAGGCCGCCCGCGAGCGCTTCCTGCATGGCCTCGGGGTTCTGCGGGTCGATGTCCGCCATGGCTCGCTCGATCTTGCCGGTGTCGACCTCGATGCCCGCGGCGTAATCCGCCACCGCAGCCAGCAGATGCTGCCGCAGCCACGGGACGCCGGCGTACAGCCGCTGGTGCGCGACCTCGCGGAGCGCCAGGTACAGCCGGACGTCCTCGTCGGTCAGTCCGAGGCCCTCAGCGAACTTGGCGACGTTGTCCGGTAGTAATACAGCCTGGCCGGTCGGTCCGAGCGGCAGTCCGATATCGGACGAGCTCACGACCTCGCCGGCCAGCTCGCCCAGTGCCTGGCCGACCTGGGCGCCGAAGATCGAGCCGCCCAGCTGGCGCAGCATGCCGGCCATCGGCCCGGCGAGTTGCTGTGCTTCGGCGGGAAGGGCGTTGCCCATCGCGCCGGCGACGTGCTCGGCGACGGGGTCGACCACGGTCTGCCACACGGGAAGCGTGTTCTCGACCCACTCCGCCCGGCTCCAGGCCGCAGAGGTGGTGGATGCTTCGGGCAGCGTTGTTGCCTCGTCCAGCCAGTGCTCGGCCAGCCGGACCGCGTCCGCTACTCGGTCGGTATCCGTGGGGGTGACGGAGCGGTCTCCGGCGGCGGAAACCGTCTTGCGTGCGATGTCCTTGGCCAGATCCCAGTTCACCGGCCTGCCGTCGCCGGAACCGCTGAGCAGCTGCTGGACCTGCGCGAAGATCGCATTCAGGTCGGGAGCGCCGCCCGCGCCGGCCGCACCGGAGAACTGCTGGAACATGGCCTCGAACGGAGTTCCCTTGAACGGGTTGTCCGGTTCGTCGCTCATCGGAGTGGGCCTTCCTGTGCGGGTGGGGCGTACTACTCCAACGTACTGGTTCCACCGACCCGTTCCTCCCCCGGCGAACGCATTACTGCTCCTGTTCGCCGCCGGCAGACCGGCACCCCGCCGTGGGGCCGCGCCAACGGCCCCGATTGTGGGGGTGGAGGCAACAGTCGGCCAGGCTGGCCTCGCCGCCGGGACCTGCGGCGAGTCCATGTGCGGAGCGTGCGCGGGAGATGGCTCAGCGCGGTGATCTCGGCGTCCAGCCGGAGGCCTCAGAGGTGCGGTGGTGGGAGTTGGGGGCTGGGTGGGGGAGAATCGGGGGTGTGGGGGTTGGTTCGTGGTACGTGTTCGGGGTGGTTTCCCAGCGGGAATGAGGAATGGATGAGCGACGCGATCAGGCTGCTGGACATCCGGGAGGACGTCCTGTCCACCGACGAGGTGCTGGCCGCTGTGGCTGATCCGACCGCCGGCGGGACGGCTCTGTTCATCGGCACCGTGCGGAACCATGATCACGAGAAGCCGGTTGACCAGCTCAGTTACGAGGCGCACCCGGACGCCCTGGACCACCTGCGGACAGTGGCGGAGCGTGTCTGTGCCGACTCCGCAGTGACCGCGCTGGCCGCCGTACACCGGACCGGGGACCTCAAGATCGGGGACGCCGCCGTGATCGTCGCGGTGGCCGCTGCGCACCGGGATGTCGCGTTCGCCGCTTGCCGGCAGTTGATCGACGACCTCAAGGCGGAGGTCCCGATTTGGAAACACCAGCACTTCACCGACGGTGCCAGCGAGTGGGTCGGCGCTCACTGACACGTACGCTGGGCGCATGAAGGTGGCCGGATGAAGGTTTTGGCGTGGCTGGCGTTCCCGGTGGTCGCCACGCTGCTGGCGATGTGCTGGGCGGCTTGGCGCGCGCGGAGCCGCGGTCCACGCCGGTCCGGTGGCGCCTTCGACTCGGTCGAGGACTTCCGTCGCTTCAACGACGCACTCGCCGCTCCCGGTCCCCGCGCCACCCCGGAACGCCGCCGCCGCGGCCTGAACCGCGCGCACAAGACCGGCGCTGACGAGCCGGACGTAAACAAGGCTGACAAGTCCGATCACGTCGCCAACCCCTCCTCTCCTGACGCGCCGGACTCAGCCAGCGAGTCGCGTACGGCGGACCGACTCAGGCCGGCGGGGACACTTCGGGCCGGTGGGACGTTGGGTTCAGCAAAGACACACGCCATCGAGAAGCTCGGTACGACCGAGATGTTCGGTTCCACCAAGATCGCAGGGCAGGGTTCGTGACACGTCGTACCGCAACACTGGTCACTTCGATCATCGTGCTGGTCGTTTCGCTCGGGCTGGTCACCGTCTTCTCGGTGCCCTTCGTCTCGTTCAGCCCTGGGCCGGTGAAGGACACCCTCGGTACGTCGAGCAACAACAAGCCGGTCATCGAGATCACCGGGCACGACACGTTCCCGACCACCGGCCAACTGGACCTGACCACCGTGTCTGTCACCTCGCCCGGGCGTGAACTCACGCTCCCGCAGGCGATGCGGAACTGGCTCGACCCGCACAACGACCTGTTCCCGCGCGACATCATCTACCCGCCGGACCAGAGCGCCGACCAGGTCGAGGAGCAGAACACCGCCGAGATGACCGGCTCGCAGGACAGTGCGGTCGCCGCCGCCCTGCAGGCAGCCGAGGTCCCGTACCACCCCAAGGTCTCGACGGTCGCCAAGGACACCCCGGCCGACGGCAAGCTGAAGCCGGGTGACGTCGTCCTGGCCGTCGACGGTGTCGCGATGTCGCAGGTCCCGCAGGTCGGCGAGTACGTCCGCAAGCACAAGGTCGGCGAGAACGTCGCGTTCCTGATCCGGCGCAACGGGGCGGAGCAGACCATTCAGGTGAAGACCGCTGCCACCCCTGGCGACGAGACCCGGCCGATGGTCGGCATCACCATCGGGGTCGACTCCCCGGTCAAGGTGACGGTCAACCTCGGCCAGGACATCGGCGGCCCGAGCGCGGGCACGGCGTTCGCGCTGGCCATCTACGACAAGCTCACACCGGGTCCGCTGCTGGACGGTAAGCACATCGCGGGCACCGGCACGATCGACGCGCTCGGCCAGGTCGGTCCGATCGGCGGCATCCAGCAGAAGATCGCCGGTGCCAAGAACGACGGCGCCTCCATCTTCCTGGTGCCCGCCGACAACTGTGAGGCGGCGATGCACGCCGGCGTGAAGGGCATCCAACTGGTGAAGATCACCACACTGACCGAGGCGATCGCCGCCATCAACGCAGCAGTCAGCGGACAGGGGAAGGTCCCCTCGTGCGCACCGTGAGCACCGTGAACGTACCGGCCGGCCGAAGGGGAGAGCTGACGGCATGGATTCCGTAGGCACTCTGCCTCCCGACGCGCTCAGTCGCGCGGTGATCGAGATCGAGAAGCACGTGAGCAGCGCGGGCTGGGACCAGCCCGCGCAACTGTTCGCGCTGGTCCCCACTGACGAACTACTGCGCGCCGAACCACAACTGGCCGCGGAACTCGGCACCGACGACGCCTCCCAGCCGCTGACCCCGGTCGCGCAGGGAGAGCTGCCCGGCAGCCTCGAGGACGAGCATCTGGCCGACGCGCTAGGCCGGATCGAGTGGCCCGACGGGGTCAGCGGCTGCGCGCTGTCGATCGAGCGGATCGTGCTGCCGGCCACGGCCGAAGCAGGTCTGTCCAGCGCCGACTCGGACGCCGAGCTCGCCCGGATGGCCGGCAGTGACCCCCGCCGCCACGAGGTGCGGATGGTCGCGGCGGTCCTGCGTGAAGGCAGCCGCTTCGGTGCGGTCCGGCTCCGCTCCCACGACGAGGACAGCGCCGTACTGACCGGCGCGGACTTGGTCCCCACGCTGTGCGAAGTACTGTCGTTGACATTCGAGCCTTCGGTCGGCAGCCGGCCTGGCCGAGGTCCTGGGGTCGATGGCATGAATGACAATGAGGAGAATCGACCATGAGCGACGGCGTCTACGACATGCCGGAGGAGCCGCGACGGCCGCGGCGAACAGGTGGTGGTCGGCCTCGGGCCCTGCTGCCGACGATCGCGACACTGATCGTGCTGCTGATCCTCTTCAGCGTCTTCACCGACATCTGGACCCAGCGGTTGTGGTACCGCTCGGTGGACCTCGGTTCCGTGTTCGGCACGGTGCTCGGGACCCGGGTACTGCTCTTCTTCGTGGTCGGTCTGCTGATGGCGGCCGCCGTTGTAGCGAACATCGTCATCGCCTTCCGCACGCGGCCGCGGGTCGCGCTCGCGCCGTCGCCCAGCCCGGGCTTCGAGCGGTACGGCGATCTGCTCCAGCAGCGCGGCAAGATCGCCATCGGCGTGGTCGCCACCCTGATGCTGGTCTTCGGCGGCTCGGCCGCGTCGGGCGAGTGGAAGGTCTTCCTGGCCTGGCGGAACCGGACCCCCTTCGGCGTCACCGACAAGCATTTCAACAAGGACATCGCGTTCTTCGTCTTCGACTACCCATGGCTGCGCGTCCTGCTCGGCTTCGGCTACTCGATCGTGCTGCTGTCGCTCGTCGCGGCGATCATCACGCATTACCTGTACGGCGGATTCCGGCCGTCCGCGAAGGGGCAGAAGGCTTCCGGGGCCGCGCAGGTGCAGTTCTCTGTGCTGCTGGGCCTGCTCGTCCTGCTGAAGGCCTTCAGCTACTGGCTGGACCGTTTCGGCCTGACGACGTCGGACGCCAAACTGTTCACCGGTATCTCCTATACCGGTGACCATGCGGTTCTGCCCAGCAAAGAGATCCTGGCGGTCATCGCAGTTCTGTGCGCCGGTCTGTTCTTCGCCAACGTGGTGCGGCGGACCTGGCTGCTGCCGGGTGTCGGCACCGTCGTACTGATTCTGTCGGCGATCCTGCTCGGCGCGTTGTGGCCGGCAGCACTGCAGCAGTTGCGGGTACGCCCGAGCGAGCCGGTGCGTGAGGCGCCGTACATCACCAAGAACATCGAGTCGACGCGCCAGGCCTACGGCCTCGAGGGCGCCGAGGTGGTCAACTACCAGGCCAAGCAGACCGCGACGCCGTCGGAGTTGACGCAGGACGCCGAGGTGCTCCCCGGTATCCGGCTGATCGACCCGAGCGTGGTCGGCCCGACGTTCGAGCAGTTGCAGCAGGTGCGTGGCTTCTACTCGTTCCCGACCGACCTCGACGTCGACCGGTACAAGATCGGCGACAAGGTCAGCGACACCGTCATCGCGGTCCGCGAGGTGCAGGTCGACCGGTTGCCGGCCGGCCAGCGCAACTGGAACAACGACCACACTGTCTACACCCACGGCTACGGCGTGGTCGCCGCGAACGGCAACCAGCGCGCCGAAGACGGTACGCCGGTCTGGTCGGAGAAGGACCTGCCGCCGACCGGTCAGCTCGGCGACTACGAGCCCCGGATCTACTTCGGTGAGCAGTCCCCGGACTACTCGATCGTCGGCGGCCCGCAGGGCGGCTCGCCGGTCGAGCTCGACACTCCCGAAGGCAAGAGCGGCGGGGACCCGACGCTGAACACCTACCAGGGCAAGGGCGGCGTCGCGGTCGGCACCTTCTTCAACCGGTTGCTGTACGCAACCAAGTTCCGGGACGCGAACCTCCTGCTGTCCAGCCGGGTGAACCCCGACTCGAAGATCCTCTACGACCGCAACCCGCGCGAGCGGGTGGAGAAGGCCGCGCCCTGGCTGACGCCGGACGGCGACCCGTACCCGGCCATCGTCGACAACCAGGTGGTCTGGATCGTCGACGGCTACACGACCTCGGCGAACTACCCGTACGCGGAGAAGGTCGCACTGGACGACAGCACCCGGGACACCACGACCGGCCGCGGCACCATCGCGCAGCAGCCGAGCGAGGAGATCAACTACATCCGCAACTCGGTCAAGGCGGTCGTCAACGCGTACGACGGCTCGGTCGAGCTGTACGCCTGGGACGAGAACGACCCGGTGCTGAAGACGTGGATGAAGGCTTTCCCGAACACGGTCAAGCCGCGCTCCGACATCTCGCCGTCGCTGATGTCCCACCTGCGCTACCCGGAGGACATGTTCAAGGTCCAGCGCGATCTGCTGGCCAAGTACCACGTGACGGACGCGGGCACCTGGTACCAGAACAGCGACCTGTGGCGCGTTCCGGCCGACCCGACCGCGGTGTCGTCCGGAAGTGACTCGTCGGTGCAAAGCAACCAGCCTCCCTTCTATCTCTCCCTGCGGATGCCCGGTCAGACCGAGCCCAAGTTCTCCCTGACGTCGGTGTACGTGCCGAACGCGGAGCGGGAGAACCTGACCGCATTCATGGCCGTCGATTCGGAGGCGACCTCGCCGGACTACGGCAAGTTCCGAATACTCCGATTGCCCGGCAACGTGCAGATCCCCGGTCCGGGACAGGTCTTCAACAAGTTCCAGACCGACGAAGGGATCAGACAGGCGCTGCTCCCGATCAACCAACCGAGCAGTGGCGCGAGAGCGCAGTTCGGCAACCTGCTGACGCTTCCACTCGGCGGTGGTCTGCTCTACGTCCAGCCCGTCTACTCGGTCCGGACGAGCGGAGCAGGTAGTTATCCAGTGCTGCGGTACGTGCTGGTCTCCTTCGGAGATCGGGTCGCCTACGGCGGGACGTTGCAAGAGGCGCTGACCAAGGTCTTCAACACCAGCGTCGATACCGGTGAAGAGCCGCCAGGCTCCAAGCCGCCACCAGCGTCGACGCAGAACCAGACGGTCAAGCAAGCGCTCGCCGAAGCGCAGGCCGCGTACACGGCTGCGCAGGCTGCCCTGACGAAGGGCGACCTGGCCGGCTACCAGGCTCAGGTCACCAAGATGAAGCAGGCGATCGACAAGGCCGTAGCGGCCGGTGCAGTAGTCACACCGCCCACGCCCACACCGAGTGGGACACCGTCGACGCCGACTCCATCGAGTCCACCGACGTCACCGACAGGCTGATCCACGGGCTGTGACCGGGGCGGCGACACCGACAACCGTCGGGGTCGCCGCCCCGTTTCGTTGCCCGAGGCTACTGACTCAGGTCGTGGTCTCCGGGTGGAAGCCGGTGGCGGTGTTGAAAAGGTCGTCGTCGGTGAATCGCTCGTTGTCGATGGACACCTCGGCCGCGACACCCGGCGAGACGAAGTAGAACACCTCGTCCCCAGCGGCCAGACCGTCGTACTCGCCGACCTTGACCGCGCGGAGCTCCCAGCTGTCCGGATCCTTCTCCTCGTACTCGATCAGGAAGGTCTTCAGGGCCTCGAGGTCCGTGAGTTTCTCACCGCGCAGCGTCTTCGCGGTCAGGTCGACCCGGTACGCACCCTCGGGATCCGGGCCGGTCTCCCAGACCCGGCTGTGGAATCTCACGTCCTCCCACTCGTACTCGAAGTCGCTCGGCGTCCCAAGACCGTCGGGGAGGTTCTCGATCACGAAGCCGTCCAAGATGTCCGCCCTCTGCTCGGTCGATGGGGGAGTCACGCAATACCCGGGGCGCGGCTCGACGTTGCTCGCCGTGGCCGTTGTGGTCCAGGCGCCGAATGAGGCGAGGACGACGGCGCTCCCGATCACGATACGACGGGTCGACGGCACGAATCGGGAACGACGGGACGAACACGACATGACTACCTCCTGGACCTCGACGCCTCGCTTGCTGCAAGGCGTTCCTGCCCAAGAAGATGCAGCGATCGCGGCCCTCCCCGACACGCGATTTCGTACCTGTGGACAACGCGAAGTCAGTACCCGATCAGCCGGTGCAGCCGATGGAACGTCTGCTCGAACCCGAGCTTCGGCCAGGCCCGTGACGACAGCAGGTTCGTGACCCGCCAGTCGGTCACCACCGACGTGTACCCGGTGTCCGCCGACCACTGCAGGACGGCCTCACCGAGCGCCCGGCCGGCGCCGTGACCGCGGGCCTCGGGCAGCACGGCGGCGAACCCAAGAAAGCCGGCGTTGTCGGGCCGGGCCAACCCGCTGTGCGAGCTCGACTTGTCCAGGGAACATCCGATCGACGAGCCGATCACGCGCCCGCCGTACTCGGCCACGAAGGTCGCGTAGTCCGGATCGTCGATCGACTCCTCCCAATCGTCCAGCGCTTCCTGCATCGTGGGCATCTCCCCGGCGGAGAACACCGGCGAGAGTGCCTGGTGCTGCGGCAGCACCAGGTCCAGTTGCGCGAGTACGGCGATGTCGTCCCGAACAGCACGTCGTACGGTGAGGCGCGGGTACTCCGGTGGCGGAGTCGTCGGCGCCGGACGGATCGCATGCGCGTGTTGAGAGCCGAACGCCAGCCGGAACCACGCATCCAGCAGCTCCGGATCGTCCGGCACCAGCGCGTACTGGGCGATGCGGCCGTCGTCCACCCACTTGGTGGCCGCGGCGGCGAACAGGTCGCGGATGTGTTCGGGCTCACGTACGGCGTGGCCGGCTGCCTCGACCCAGATGTTCGGGCCCCACATGGTGGACGGCTTGGGTGCGCCTAGCAGGTAGCCGGTCAGCTCGCCGTCCTCGAGGATGACGGCGCCGGACGCGCTCTCGCTCTCCCACAGCGCAGTCACCTCGACCAGCGCGAGCCGCTCGCTCTCGTAGTCCGCAGGCAGCAAAGGGTGACGCTTACGATGCTCCTGGTGCCGCTCCGCGAGCAGTCCGGCGGACGCAGGCAGGTCCGCCTCCCGGAACGGGCGGATGAGGTGTCGGGACATACCCGGACGGTACGCCGCACCCCCCGCCCCTGACACGGATTTTCGGCCGCCACGAGTCACACCGGGAGCCGATTTGGTTGCTCAGCTCCGATCCCCTAAACTAAAGACACAACGACGCGGGGTGGAGCAGCTCGGTAGCTCGCTGGGCTCATAACCCAGAGGTCGCAGGTTCAAATCCTGCCCCCGCTACGGAAGAAGGCCCGGACCATCAGGTCCGGGCCTTCGCTTTGTCATGGGTCTGACCTGGGTTTTGTGCGTGGCCCCTTGCCCTACGGCTGGACTCCTAGGTCACGCTGATACCAGGTGCCTCGCTTACCGCCGAGGTCGGCTGGGCCGGCCGGGCCAACTGGGACGAACCCGGCCTTGACCAGCACCTTCTGGGAAGCGACATTCTCGCGGGAGGTGGCCGCGCGCAGTGTGCGCAGCCCGTGCCGCGCCGCCGCCAGCCGGCACAGCTCCCGGACGGTCTCGGTCGCCACACCGCGGCCGGCGACGTGCTGCGCAACCCGATAGCCGAGGTTGGCAGTGCCGTCTTCGAGGTCGTACAGGTTGAACCGGCCCAGAACCGAGCCATCCTCGGCGACGAGCACGTAGAAGGCGCAGACGCCGGCCTCTTGCTCAGCCAGCAAGGCGCTGTGCCGGTCGGTGAACTGCTCGTAGAACTCGTCGCCGCGGTCGGAGATCGAGGCAGCGAAGTACGCGCGGTTCGCCAGCTCGAAGGCCAAGACCGCCGAGGCATGGCCAGCATGCAGGCGTTTCAACTCGGGCATCGCCCGACTCTACCCAGATGGTGCGCTGAGGGCCCCTGAGTTTCCGCCAGCGGCAGACAGCCCCAAGATTAGGGCACATAACGATCTACGACTGCAGTAATAGCAGGATAGCGACGCGGGCCGTCGTTGAGTGTTGCTCGCCCATCCTGTTCTTCACTAGTTGCCCCAACGACCTGCACTCCGGCGAGGTCGGAACGTCGCGTTCCGGTGGTTGCTGCGAGCACCCACATGCCGTCGTATCGATCCCGAGGCGCACGAAATCCTCCAGCGCAGTCCGGAGGGGTGTCGGATCGGGTTGGTGCTGTTCGTTGCAGGGGTAAGGGCGCCTCGGACAGGGCGCGAGACTGGTGGGCAACGGACTGACGTCCCTGACTGCCGAACCATGCTGTCTTGACACCACAGGAGATGATCTTCAGATGCGTTACCTGGTTTCCGTGATCGATGACAAGAGCAATCCCGGCAGCACGGACCGGCGGCCTGCCATCAGCGCGTTCAACGAACGACTGATCGCCGAGGGCTACTGGGTCTTCTCGGGCGGACTCGCGGACGCCGATGAGGCCACGGTCATCGACAACCGGGGCGAGCGGGCGGTGTTCAGCGACGGGCCTTTCGTGGAGTCGAAGGAGTACCTCGCCGGCGTCTGGGTGTGGGAGGCCCCCGACCTGGATGTGGTGCTCAAGCTCGCCGCCGAGGCGTCGAAGGTCTGCGATCGGAAGATCGAGGTACGGCCGTTCCAGTGAGCGACGGGCGCCGGCCGAGCAACGGCGCAGGATCCGGCGGCGCCGGGTTGCGGCGGCCGTAGAGACGCGGCCTGTTGTCGATCGGCCGCGACTCGCGCGGTACGCGACTGGCCAAGGCGACGAAGTCGTTCGGCGCTTCTCGGTGGCGTGTTGGCCGCGACGTGTCTGGCTCTCGCGCGGCTGAGAAGCGTGCCTTTGTGCATCGACACCACCGCCGCTGACGACACACGCGCCGGAAGATCGCTACGAATTTTGTGGCGGTGTCGGATCCGGTCAGGGGCGTTCGTAGTGGGGGTGAGAGGCCGCCCACGAGGGGCGCCGGGGTAAGGGAAGGACGTTCCTCATGACTACGTTGACGGAGCCGCGAACAGTCGTCACACACCGCTCCAGTCGCCGGCTGTGGGCAATCCTGGGGCTGGTTTTGCTTGCCGACGCCGTCGATGTCATCGATGCGACCGTCACGAACATCGCGGCCCCCACGATCGCCGGCGAGCTCCACGGTGGTGTGAGTCTGATCAAGTGGTTGGGACCGGCGTACATGCTCGCCGTGGGTGTCCTGCTCCTGGTCGGCGGACGGCTGGGTGACAAGTTCGGCCAACGCAGGCTCTTCCTGATCGGCATGGGCGGGTTCACCGTGGCCTCGGCCGTCGCCGGGTTCTCACCTGACCCGGCCCTGCTCATCGCCGCCCGGGTTGCCCAGGGAGCGTTCGGGGCCTTACTCATCCCGCAAGGCATGGCGATCATGACGAAAGCGTTCAGCCGCGACATGCTCGCCAAGGCATTCGGGCTGTTCGGGCCGGTTCTCGGTCTGTCCAGTGTCGGCGGCCCGGTCCTGGCCGGATTCATCATCAGCGCCGACCTGTTCGGTCTGTCCTGGCGCCCGATCTTCCTCATCAACCTGATCCTCGGCAGCATCGGGCTGGTCATGGCCGCCAAGATCCTGCCGCGTGACGACGGCGACCGCTCCACCGTCGTCGACGGTTGGGGCTCCGGCCTCCTTGCGGTCGCCATGATCGGGCTGCTGTACGGTCTGATCGAGGGCTCGACCAATGGCTGGAGCGTCGTCCCCGTCACCGCGATCACCGTCGGCGTCCTGTTCTTCGCAGCCTTCGCCTATCGTCAGCGCACCGCAGCGCACCCGCTCATCATGCCCTCGCTGCTGAAGAACCGGGGTTTCACGTCCGCAATGCTCGTGGGCCTGGCCGCCTTCGCCGCCGGCACCGGCCTGATCTTCGTACTGTCGCTGTTCCTGCAGGAGGGACTGCACGCCAGTGCTCGGGACGCCTCGCTCGGCCTGGTGCCGCTCACCGTGGGGCTCATCGCCGCCGCGTTCGCCGCCATGGGTGGCCTGGTCACCAAGCTCGGTCGCAGGCTCGTCGTCATCGGCCTCGCCGTCGCCCTCGTCGGTTGCGGCTGGGTCCTCGTCCTCGTCGATCACTTCGGCACGAACGTCAGCATCTGGGCGCTGGCCCCGGCGTTCGTCGTCGTCGGTATCGGCACCGGCCTCACCTTCACCACGATCCCCAACGTTGCTCTCGGCGACGCGAAGCCTGACGAAGCCGGCAGCGCCAGCGGCTCGCTCAGCTCGATCCAGCAACTCGCCTCAGCGATCGGCTCGGCCGCGGTCACGTCGGTCTTCTTCCACGCCGCAACCTCCGGACTGGCCCACGCGATGAAGGTCACTCTGATCGTCGTTCTGGCCATTACGGCCCTCAGCCTCCCGATCGTTGCCCTGATGCCCCGCAACGCACCCTCAGAACCCCAGCAGTAACGGGCCGAACCTGGCGAGCACGGCCCCCGCTGCGGAAGAAGGCCCGGACGTGGTGGTCCGGGCCTTCTTTGCCTGATAGTCGGCTAAGAAGATGGGCGCGAGGACACTTCGACGTCGCCGGCGACGTTGATACTGGTGAGATGGCCGGTGCGGCCCTCACGGAGGAGATTGGTCATGAGCATCATCGGAGACCTGGTCGGTTACGCCTTGACGGCGTTCGTTGTGCTGTTGATCGTCCGGATGGTGCTGGACTGGACGGGTGCGTTGGCGAGTGGCGGACAGCGGGCCGGCCGGGTGCGTTCAGTGACTCACGCCTGGACGGAGCCGGTGATCGCGCCGGTACGGCGGAGGCTGCCGCCGTTGCGGGCGGGCGGTCTGGCGATCGACCTCGCGTTCACCGTGGTATTCGTCGCGGCGCTGATCCTGCGCTCGATCGCCTTCAGCCTGTAGGTGCAGCCGGACGATTTGTGTCGGATAGTAGACATTACTCTTGCATAGGAAATCTTCTGCGGTTACCGTCTGAGGATGACCGAGAAGCTGACGAATGACGCGCATCGCCACCTGGGCATCATGCCTGCGTTCCCGTTCTACGGCGGGCCGCCGGCCAATCCGGACATCCTGGCTCGGGCTACGGTTGCCGAGCTGATCGAGGACCTCGATCGGGAGGGCGCCGAGCGGGCGCTCGTGTTGCCCAACTACGGGGTGCCCGACGCGTCAGTGTCCTTCGGGTTCAATCCCCTGGTGATCGAGGCGGCGGCCAAGGACGATCGGATCCGCTGCGGGTTGTGGGTCTCGCCGCGGCCGCAGGACGCCGAGCTCACCACCGCGGCGCTCGCTCTGGCCGGGGAGCCGGGCGTGGTCGCCCTGAAGACCAGCTTCCTGCTGGGCGGGGCTGTCGAGGATCCGGAGTGCGCGCCGCAGCTCGAGCAGATCTTCAGCACCGCACGCGAGCGCGGCCTCGTCGTACACGTTCACACCTCGCCTGGTGCGGCGTCCGACATCGACCAGATCGGCAAGTTGGTCGACCGCTACGGAGATGACGTCAAGATCCACCTCGTGCACTTCGGCGGCGGCATGAGCGGGCACATCAAGTTGATCAACGAGCGGTTCTTCAACTGGATCGAGGCCGGCAAGCAGGTCTACACCGACACCAGTTGGGCGATCGGCTTCGCGCCGCGTTGGCTGGTCCGGGAGATCGAGCGGCGTGGGATCGGCCAGGACCGGGTGCTGTTCGCCAGCGACGAGCCGTGGGGCGACTACGTCGGCGAGGTCGCTCGCCTCCGCGAGGCTGCCGGCGACGGCGAACTGGCTGACTTGGTTCTGCGCGACAACTTCAACACCCTGTACGGCTCATAGTTGCGCCGAGGACAGCAGCCGGGCTTGGCTGAGGTTGTACTCGATGATCCGTTGCATGAAGGCGCGGTTGGGGTAGTCCCCGTCGAGCAGGCGTAGCGGGCCTGCAGTCAGCGAGATGTGCTCGGCCAGCGTGTAGAGCGCGAGGCGGTCCTCGTCCAGGTCGGGGACCGCCACCTGCGGATAGTCGTCGCCGAGACGGTTGAGCATGAACGCGTGCTCCCATTCGACGTCGAAGTACAGCATCTCCTCGACGTCGATCAGGACAGGGTTTCCGTCGCGGTCCACCAGCACGTGGTCCAGCCCCAGTTCGCCGTGCACCACGGAGTACTCGGCACGGGGCTGCACTGCCGCGGCGAGCTCGCGGAGCCGTTCCTCCAGGCGGTTGCGGGCGTTGGCCACCCTCGGATCACGCGCGGCCGCCTGTGCGACGCAGCGCAGCGCGAACTCGAGGACGACCCTCGGTGCCATGGTCACGCCTCTCCGCCTCGCCAACCAGCGCACGGTATGTGAGGGCCAGCCCACGGTGCGAACCACATTTGCGACCGGTCCCAGAGCGGAGTTGGGACCTGAGATCGCATCCTGAAGGCCGTGCGGGCCGTGGCCGTGGGGGATCGCGCTCGGCCGATCCAACACGGAGATCGCCCGCCACCTGGTCGTTTCGGACAAGACCGTCCGCAACCACATCACGAACGTGTTCGCCAAACTCGGCGTGACCGACCGAGCCCAAGCCATCGTCAAAGCCCGCGACGCCGGCCTCGCTTGACCTCAAGTCCCCTTCAGCTTGCAGGATCGTCGCATGAGGATCGAGGGTGCGGTTCCCAGTCAGGCCGATGTCGACGCGATCGCGGCGCTGGTGGCCAAGGTGCAGGAGGTGCAAGGCAACGAGGACGTGGACGGTTTCATCTCGTTGTTCCGCAAGGATGCGGTGTGGGTGACCGGGCACGGGAAGCGGCTGTACGGGCGCGACACGATCGAGGCGTTCACCCGGAAGGTGCTCCCCGGAGCGATGAAGGACTCCTCCGCGACGTACGAGCCCGACCATCTGTTGTTCCTGCGGCCGGACATCGCTGTGGTGAACGTGAACCAGACCTACGTCGAACATGGCGGTACGACGGGTGCGCACGGGAGCCCGGTGTACTTCCTGGCCAAGGACGGCAGCGATTGGGAGATCGCCGCCGCCCAGAACACCAGCGTTGTCTGAGCTACTTGACGGCGAGTTCGCCGAGTTCGGACCAGTCGGACTGGGGGAGCTTGAAGTTGACGATGCGGGGGGTTTCGACCAGGTGGGGCGGGAGGTGTTGCTGGGCTGCCTTGAAGTGGTCGGAGGTGACGTGGGCGGTGGCGCCGTCGTCGTCGGCGAAGGCTTCGACCAGGACGTATTCGTTCGCGTCGTCCAGTGAGCGGGACCAGTCGAACCAGAGACAGCCGGGCTCGGCGCGCGTCGCCGCGGTGAAGTCGGCGGTGATCGAAGGCCAGTTCTCGGCGTGCTCCGGCTTCACCCGGAACTTCGCGGTGATGAAGATCATCAGGTAATCCTCCGCAGGGTCGAATGGGTCCGGGTCGATGCTATCGGTGACCGCACCCGCCCGGTCGTCGCAATCTGAGATCGCTGAAGAGTCGCAAAAAAAGGAACAGCCCGGTCAGAAACCTAGTTGCTGCCGCAGGGACTCCAGCGTGTGCGACGTCTCCAGCGTGCGCTCCGCATCCGCTGCGGCCACCGCCTGCGCCAGGGCGTCCGCGGTGACGATCGTCGTCAGCATCTCCGCGGTGATCCCAGTGACCGTGTTCGGCACGTGGATCGCCACCGTCACGTCGTTCGCCAGCCGCTCGGCCACGTGCTCCTCGCTGAGCAGGATGATCCCGGCGCCGACCGCCCTGGCCCGGTCGATCACGACCTCGCCGTCGATGATGAGCCGGCCCGGCGCGATCACGATCACCACGTCCGCGGACCCGATGCCGAGCAGGTCGTCGGCGAGCTGGAACCCGGCTGTCCGGATGCACCGGCTGCGCAGGCCGAACCGCCGCAGCTTCAGCATCAGGTACTCCGCCGCCACGTAGTTCGCGCCGAACCCGTAGATCGCCAACTCGCGCGCGTCCAGCATCAGGCGGACCGCTTCCTGGTACTTGTCCATCGCCATGTGCTGGTTCAGGAACTCGATCCGCTCGATCGACTCCGTGATGACCCGGTCCCACACGTGCTTGGGGTCGCCGCCGGTGGCCTCCATCCGGTCCCGCAGCCGTTCCTCCCGCCGGGTCGTCGATCGGAACGGCGTCGCCACCCGGTCCTTCAGCTCGGCCAGACCGGCGTACCCGAGGGACTGCAGGGTGCGGATCACCGTGGCGTTGCTGGTCTTGCTCGCCTGGCCGAGTTCCTGCGCGGACAGGTAGAGCAGTCGCTCCGGCGAGATCTCCGACAGCGACCGGCAGACCGCGCGGGACGCGGGCGTGAACTCGTCCCAGTGGTCCCGGATCCGGCGACGCAGGTCGGCCAGCGCCGGATTCCGTGTAACCCCTGTTACATCATCGGCCATCTGTGTATTATCCGATCCCGTGGCGGCTGTAACGAATCATCCAAGACTCTGAGTTCGGTAACACATCGTAGACCCACCGAAGGAAGTCCATGGCGAACACCTCGACCGTCTACCAGCGGGGCAAGACCCCGATCTTCGCGTCCCAGGTGGACCCGCGGCTGCACTACTGCCTGTACGTGCCGCAGCGGCTGACCAACGACGACCGCGCGCCGCTCATGGTGGTCCAGCACGGGACCGCTCGGTCGGCGGCGACGTACCGCAACCAGCTGGAGGAGTTCGCCGAAGCGCAGGGCGTCGTGGTGCTGACGCCGATCTTCCCGGCCGGTCTGGTCGACCCGAACGACCTGCACAACTTCAAGTTCATCGAGTACCAGGGGATCCGGTTCGACCGGATGCTGCTGGCGATCGTGGACGAAGTGGCGGACCGGTTCCCGGTGGCGGCCGAGCACTTCTACCTGCACGGCTTCTCCGGTGGCGGGCAGTTCACGCACCGGTTCCTCTACCTGCACCCGGAGCGTCTGGCCGCCGCGTCGATCGGTGCGCCCGGCCGGATCACCCAGCTGGACGACACGCTGCCGTGGTGGCTCGGGACGAAAGGGTTCGAGGAGAAGTTCGGTCATCCGATCGACTTCGACGCGCTCCGCCGGGTGCCGATCCAGCTCGTCGTCGGCTCCGAGGACGTGGAGAGCTGGGAGATCATGAACCCTGGCGAGTCCAACTGGATGGACGGCGCCGAGCTCACCGGCACCACACGGATCGAGCGCCTGCGCACCCTGGAGCGGAACTACCGGTCGCACGGCCTCGACATCACGTTCGACCTGGTCGAGGGCGCCGCCCACTCCGGCCGCAAGATCCTGCCCACCGTCGAACGCTTCTTCGCGGATCAGCTGAAGATCCGGGCTCAGGAGCCGGTGAGTCCGAGGTAGGCGAGTACGGCCATCACCCGGCGGTTGCTGGTGTCGTCGTCGGCGAGGCCCAGCTTGCCGAACAGTGACGTCGTGTACTTGCTGACGGCGCTCTCGCTGATGAACAGGCGTTGACAGATCGCCTGGTTGGAAAGCCCCTCGGCCATCAGACCGAGCACGGACAGCTCGCGCTCGGTGAGCCGGTCGAGGCGCTTGCTCGACGTACCGCTGGACAGCAGCTTGGCGACGACGGCCGGATCCAGGGCCGTCCCGCCGGCCGCGACCCGTTCGAGGGCGTCGATGAACTGATCGGCCTCGAACACGCTCTCCTTGAGCAGGTACCCGACACCGCTAGAGTCGTCGGTCAGGAGCTCACGCGCATAGAGCTGCTCGACATGCTGCGACAGGATCAGGACCGGTAGCCCTGGGACCTCGCGGCGGGCGGCCAGCGCGGCCTTCAGACCCTCGTCCGTCTGCGTCGGTGGCATCCGTACGTCGATCACGGAGACATCCGGCCGCCACTTCCGCAGTCCATCGAGGGTCTCGGGACCGGTGGTCGCGGTCGCCACCACCTCGTGCCCGTAGGCCTCGAGCAGACGGACCATGCCGTCCCGCAGCAGGTAGAGGTCTTCGGCTACAAGGATTCGCATGGCACAGTCATCCTCGCACGAGTCGGGCCGCCGTTCGGGCTGGTCAGCTCCAGGGTGCCGTCGAACGCCGCGAGCCGCCGGCGCAGTCCCGCGAGGCCGCCCGCGTCCTCGATCCGGGCACCGCCACGGCCGTCGTCCTCGATCAGTACGACGATGCCGGTGCCGTCATGGGAGATCGCGATCTCCGCGTGATCCGCCTGCGCGTGCTTGACCGCGTTGGTCAGCAGTTCGGCGATCCCGAAGTACAGAGCGGACTCGATCGGCGGATCCAGCCGCAGTTCGCCGCCTGCGTTGACGGTCGTCTCCAGAGGGGTGTCCAGCGCCAGGGCCCGTACGGCGTCGACCAGTCCGCGCTCGTTCAGCACCGGTGGGTTGATGCCGCGGACCAGTTCGCGGAGCTCGGACAGCGACGTGGCCGCGCCGACCCGGGCGTCCTTCAGCAGTGCCTTCGCCGCACGGGGGTCGGTCTCCATCAGCTTCTCCGCGGTCGCCAGCGAGAGCCCGAGCGACACCAGGCGCGCCTGCGCTCCGTCGTGCAGGTCTCGCTCGATCCGGCGGATCTCCGCAGCTTGGGCAACCGTCGCGTCGGCCCGCTGCGCGGTCAGCTCGTCGACCCGGTTCGCCAGAGCCATCGACGGCGTCGGACGCAGGAAGCGTACGGCGATCGGCGCGAACGGGCGCCAGGCGTACGGCGCACTGGCGACCGCCACGACCAGTCCGGCCACTCCGAGCACAGGCATCGACTGGGTGAATCCGAGGACGGCGGCGACGATCCCAGCCGGCGGAACCGCCGCGGTCAGGCCGGCGGTGACCGCGAGGATCGCCAAGCACCTCAGATCACGCCAGTTCGCCGGGTCGGTCCACCGCACACGCAGCCGCAGGTCCTTCTCGGCATCCCGGCGCGTCTTCTCGTACGAGTGACCGTTCCACCAGAAGCCGGTGGACAGTTGCGTCACCGGCCCCAGCTCCCGGTACCCGTCCGGGATCACCGTGCCAGTCCACCGCGCCAGCAACGACCGGACCATCCCGGCGACCGGCCGGATCAGCAGGAGAGTGCCGAGGCCGGCCCAGACGAACGGCACGATCCACGTCCAGGGGCTCCGCCACCAGATCGCCACCGCCACCCCGGCAGCCCAGACGGCAGGCACCAGCATGCTGACGACCAGGACGATGCACGACCGGACGAACCCTACGCAGGCACTCGCAACCCACGACATCGGAAATCTCCTTCTCACTACGGCTTGGTCCTGCCACTGTGCACCACCGAAAGCGTGAAATCGGCGCAATCCGAGTGGAAGTAGGGCTAGCCCCACCCAACCGTGCGGTCAGCCACATACCGTGCCCCACCTGCGGTTTCTAGCGTCTAGGACATGCCAACTCTTACCAGTCAGAAGCAGCTCGAAGCCTTCAACCGGGCCAAAGGGTTCGTCATCCTGTACGGCCTGCTCGCCGGGGTCGTCGTCGCCACGATCGTGGACCGCGCGGCCAGACATCAGGTGGTGCCTGGCTTCCTGTGGGGCCGGTCCTGCACAGTGCTCGTGACGTCCGTCGTGGCCTACTGGCTTCTCACCAGGGCCGCCCGCGGGGCGCGGTGGGCGTACGTCCGCATCCGGGTCATCTCGATCGTGATGCCGATCGCGATCATCGGGGTCGACCTGATCCCGGGGCTGTGCCCGGGGTGGTTCGCGGCGATGCAGGCCGTCTGCGCGCTCGCCATGGTGCCGGTAGCCGTCGTCGTGAACGGTCCGGCCCTGCGCGCCGGCTTCGCCCGGTGAGAACAGACGTCGGCCGCTGCTGTCCGGGGACAGCAGCGGCCGACGGTGTTTGTGGAGCGACCTGAGCGGGTGTCAGGCAGCTTGCGGGACGCGGGTGCGGTTCTTGGCGGCCCACACGGCCCGGCGCAGTTGGGCCTTGTCCGGGTAGCCGGCCGCGCGGCCGATCACGTAGACGTCGTGGCTTCGCATGTTGACCATGCCGGCGACGTACCAGACCGGGCTGCCCTCGGCGAGCATGGTGACGATCATGGTGCGGACGGTGCTGTCGGTGGTGGCGGTGGTGTTCATTCTGACCCTCTCCTTTGGTCGCTCTCACTGATACGTCGGAGAAGAGGGCCCGGATTCGACACACGTCGACAAACTTTTCTGCCGGTATTTTGGGCCGGTGACGATCACTCCGAGCGATCCGTACGCCGCCTACTCCGCCCTCCGCCGATCCGGACCCGTGCACCGTGTCGCCGGCCCCGACGGCAGCCCTTCCTGGCTCGTCACCCGGTACGACGACGTCCGCCGGGCACTCGCGGATCCGCGGCTGTCCGTCGACAAGTGCAACGCCGTCCCCGGCAACTACCGCGGCCTCAACCTGCCGCCCGCCCTCGACGCCAACCTGCTCAACATGGACCCGCCGGACCACACCCGGATCCGCTCCCTCGTCACCCGCGCCTTCACGCCAGGCCGGATCGAGTCGCTTGCCGCGCCCATCCGCCGTACCGCGGACGAACTGCTGGCTCCCGTCGTACGTCGCGGGCAGGCCGACCTGGTCGCGGAGTACGCGGCGCCGCTGCCGATCACGGTGATCTGCGACCTGCTCGGCGTACCCGAGGATGCGCGCACCGACTTCCGCGCGTGGACGGACACGATGCTCGCGCCGCCAGGACCGGACGAGGCGCGCGCCGCGATCGGGGCGATGCTGCGGTTCTTCGCCGGACTGATCGAGGGCAAGCGGTCGGTCCCGGGTGACGACCTGGTCAGTGACCTGATCGCCGCCCGGGACGACGACGACCGGCTCAGCGACGACGAGCTGACCTCGCTGATCTTCCTGATCCTGTTCGCCGGGTACGAGAACGTCGTCCACCTGATCGGGAACGCGACGCTCGCACTGCTCGACGAGCCGGCCTTGTGGGAGCGGCTGCGGTCCGACCGGTCGCAGCTCCCGGCCGCGGTCGACGAGTTGATGCGGTACGACGGCCCGGCGCCGCTGGCGATCAGGCGGTTTCCGGTCGAGGACGTGGAGATCGATGGCGTGGTGATTCCGGCGGGGGAGACGGTCCTGCTCGGGATCTCGTCGGCGAACCGGGACGCGGAACGCTTTCCTGATCCGGACCGGGTCGACTTCGATCGCGCGGTCGGCGGACACCTCGCTCTGGGGCACGGGATTCACTACTGCCTCGGTGCGCCGTTGGCGCGGTTGGAGATCGCGATCGCGCTGGAGGCGCTGCTGGATCACGTGCCCGGTCTGCACCTCGGCGTGCCGCGGAGTGACCTGCGCTGGCGGGACTCGATCCGCACACGCGGCCTGCACGCGCTGCCGGTCATGTGCTGAAAACGCTGCTCGTCTTCTGACAAAACGAAGCGCCCCGGTCAATGACCGGGGCGCTTGTCCGTGTGGGTCCCGGGGGGAGTGGGACCACCACACGTTGGGGGGGACTTCGACACTAACCCGAGCGAGGGGTCAGGTCCGAATCCTTTCGAACACGTTTCGGTCAACGGAGTGGAACTTGCGATCAGCGGCTCGTCCGGCGCCGGTACAAAGACGTCGCCAACATGAACGAGAACAGGAGTAGACCACAACACCACGCGAGCGCGATCCAGCCGTTGTTCCCCAGTGGTGCGCCGATCAGAAAGCTGCGCACGGTCTCGATCACCGGCGTGATCGGCTGGTGTTCACTGATCGGCCGCAACCATGACGGCATCGTCTCCGGCTGGACGAACGCACTGCTCAGGTAGGGCAGGAACAACATGAAGAAGCTCAACGTGCTGGCCGACTCCACCGACTTGGCGATCACGCCGAGACCGGCCGCCAGCCACGACAGCGCGAGCACGTAGAGAAGGAGCAAGCCGATCGCGGCCAGCCATTCGCCGGCGTTCGCCGAAGGCCGGAACCCCATCGCCAGTGACGCGAGTACGACGATCGCCGTCGACACGGAGTTACGGGCGACACTCGCGGTGACGTGTCCGGTCAGCACGGCGAAACTGCGGATCGGCAACGAGCGCAGGCGGTCGATCATTCCGCTGTGCATGTCGTCCGCGACCACCATCGCCGTCGACGAAGCGCCGTACCCGGTGGTCAGCAGGAGGATGCCCGGCACGACATAGTTGATGTACTCCGTGCCGGTGCTGATCGCGCCACCGAAGACATACACGAACAGGCACATCATCAGCAGTGGGAGCAGGATCGAGACGAACAACGTCTCGACGTTGCGCCGGGACAGCCGGACACTGCGGTCGATCATCGTCACCGTGTCCGAGAACGCGGCGGCGACTCCGTGGTGAGACATGGCGAACTCCTAGGCGGTGAGGGCGAGGAAGACGTCGTCGAGGGTCGGCCGGTGCGACGAGACGCGCTCCGGCTGCAGACCGTTGTCGCGCAGTACGTCGAGCACGTGGTGCAGATGGGCCGCCGTACCGTCGGACGGAATGTTCAGCACGAGATCGTCGGCGACGCCGTCCAGTACTCCGGTTGCCTTGAGCAACTGCACCTCGTCGGCGAAGCGGAGCTCGATGCGTTCGCCGCCGATCTGGGTCTTGAGTTCGTCGGCGGTGCCGGTGGCGACGATCCGGCCATGGTCGAGCAGCACGATCCGGTCGGCCAGCCGGTCCGCCTCCTCGAGGTACTGCGTGGTGAGCAGGATCGTGGTCCCGTCCCGGACCAGTTCACCGATCACGTCCCACATCGTCGACCGGCTGGCCGGGTCGAGTCCGGTGGTCGGCTCGTCCAGGAAGATCACCCGCGGCCGTGCGATCAGGCTCATGGCCAGATCGAGCCGCCGCCGCATCCCGCCGGAGTACGTCTTCACCCGCCGGTCCATCGCGTCGGTCAGCCCGAACCGCTCCAGCAGTTCGCCGGTACGTCGACGTGCGGCGGGCCGGCCCAGATGCATCAACCGTCCCACCATGACCAGGTTCTCCCGGCCGGTCTGGTTCTCGTCCACCGCGGCGTACTGCCCGGTCAGGCTGATCACCCCGCGAACCAGGGCCGGCTCGCGCAGGACGTCGTACCCGCCGATGGTCGCTCCGCCGTCGTCCGGTCTGGTCAGCGTGGTCAGGATCCGCACGATGGTGGTCTTGCCGGCGCCGTTCGGCCCGAGCAGAGCGTGCACGGACCCCTCCGGCACCCGCAGGTCGACCCCGCTGAGCACCTCGGTAACGCCGAAGGACTTCCGCAGTCCGGCTGCCTCGACGATCATCGTCCCCCCCTTACTGCGTATCGAATACGCTAAATAGCGTAGCAGGTACGCTATATCGCTCCGCAAGCCCTAAACTGAGGCGGTGGAGAAGAACGAGTTGCCCCCGGACGTGGCACTGATGTGGCGGTTGCGGGAGGCGCCGCGGCGGGGACCGAAGCCGTCGCTGTCCCTCGACGACATCGTCCGGGCCGCGATCGAGATCGCTGATGCGGAGAACGATCTGGGTGCGGTCTCGATGGCACGTGTCGCCGAGCGACTCGGCAACTCGACCATGGCGCTCTACCGGCATGTGAAGAGCAAGGACGACCTGCTCGTGCTGATGTCGGACGCGGCGATCGAGCGCCCGGACCCGATGCCCGAGGGGGTCGACTGGCGGACCGGGCTGACGTTCTGGGCGGACAACGTGCTGGCCGCCATCCGCAAACACCGGTGGTACGCGAAGATCCCGATCTCCGGTCCGCCGGCCGGCCCGAACAACCTCGCCTGGTTCGACGCCGCGCTCGGCGTACTGAACGGCACCGGCTTGCCGGAGGAGGCGAAGGTCGGTGTGGTGATGGGCCTGATCACCTACGTGCAGGGTCAGGTCCGGGTCGCCTTCGACCTGGCCGCGGGGTACGACGAGAATCCGGCGGCGTTCCAGCAGTTCGGTGCCACCCTCAGGCAGGTGGCCGACCCGCGGCAGTACCCGGCCGTCGCCCGCCTGGTCGAGGCCGGCGTCTTCGACGAGGTGGGCAATTTCGAGGACGAGAGCGACCAGGACTTCGATTTCGGTCTGCAGCTCTACCTGGATGGTGTGGCGGCCTTCATCGACCGGGTCTGTCAGGACAAGTGAATGGCCGCGTCCGCCGCCGGCGCGGTCGCTGCGATCAGGCGAGCGTTGCGTTCGTCGGTGCCGAAGGTGCGCTCGTGCGCTTCCTGGGCCGACCTGCCGTACCGCCGGTGCCGCGCCTCGAGCCGTTCGTGCCGCAGTTGTTCGGGCACCTCGACGTACCAGCACTGGTCGAGCAGTGTGCGGAGGGTTGCCCAGGGTTGCTGGTCGAAGAGCAGGTAGTTGCCTTCGGTCACGACCAGGGTGACGTCGGGTCCGACTCCGATGCTGGCGGCAATCGAATCCTCCAGCCCGCGGTCGAAGCGCGGCGCCCAGATCTGCTCGTCCGGTGACTCCTTCAACCTCTTGAGCAAGGCAACGAACCCGTACCCGTCGAAAGTGTGCGGCGCACCTTTCACTTCGGTCAGTCCGAGCTCGTCCAGGACCGATTGCGCGAGGTGGTAGCCGTCCATCGGCACCAGCGCGACCCGGTGCCCGTCACCGACCAGCTTCGCGGTCAGCTGCTCGGCGTACGTCGACTTGCCGGCCGCGGGAGCTCCGGTGATCCCCAGGATCTGCCGCCGCCCCCGAGTCGCGAGGCCGACGGCGCGGTCGTAGGCGGCGGCCGAGTCCAGGGTCTCCATCCCAGCGATCCTAGGCGAGGTAGCCGTCCGAGCGGACGAGGATCTCGCCGCCGTCCTGGGCGTGGTAGTGGGTGAAGGCCGCGGGGCTGGTGTACGCCGCGCTGCCGTCGCGACCGATGTCGACGGTGTGCTCGTCGGTCGACGGGGTGGTGGGGGAGAACCGGAGCAGGGTGGTGTGCGGGCCGCGGAAGAGGTCGAACAGGCGCAGCTTGTTGCCCGAGGCATCTACCAGCGGCGCGTCCGGTGCGCGGTCGCCGGAGGTGATGGCGCGAGTGTCCGAGAGGTCGCGGCAGGAGACGTCGAGCTGGCGAGTGTTCTCGCCGCGCTCCATCGCCGACTCGTCGCCGTCGACATGCTTCTGCATCAGATCTCCGCTGATCCCGAGCACGCGAGCCGCGTTGGTCCGGCGCTCGGTCTCGTACGTCGCCAGCACTTCTTCGCGTCCGTCGGCCAGCTTCCAGCCGAGGTTGTACGCGTCCTGGACGCCGGTGTTGAGGCCCTGACCACCGGTCGGCGGGTGCACGTGCGCGGCGTCGCCGGCGATGAAGACCCGGCCGACCCGGAATCGCTCGGCCAACCGGACGTTCGGCCGCCAGACGGTCGACCAGGTCAGATCCCGCAGCTTCGCCACGCCCGGACCGGCGTACCGATCGACCAGCGCCTGCAGGCCCTCCAGCGAGGTGTCGGCGTCGTCGGAGTCGAGCGGGGCGCCGAACTGGAACTGGTCCCCGCCCGCCAGCGGTGTCAGGGCGATCCCCGACATCGGGTTGTCCTTACCGGCGAACCAGTAGCCGGAGTCGTGGTTCAGGCCGTCGGCCGCGACGTCCCCCAGGAGGGTGCGGATCGACTCGTCGGTGGTGCCCTCGAAGGCGATCCCGAGGTGCTTGCGGACGAAGCTCCGGCCGCCGTCGGCACCGACCAGGTACTGCGCCTCGACCATCTCGCCGGTGGAGAGTTCGGCGGTCACCGAGTCGGAGTCCTGGGTGAACCCGACGATCGCGGTGTCCAGTTCGACCTGAACGCCGTACTCGGCGAGCTTGTCGCGCAGGATCTTCTCGGTGCGCGACTGGCCGAGCATCCAGGCGTTCGGGTACGGGATGTCCGGGGTGGGCTCGAGGATCGGTGCCATCCGGCGCTCGTCGACCGGCGTGCCGTCCAGATAGATCTTCATGGTCGGAAGCGACCGGCCCTGCCGCAGGATCTCGTCGATGACCCCGAGGTCGTCGAACACCTCGAGGGTCCGTGGCTGCAGACCGTCGCCGCGCGAGCCGTTGAAGAACTCGGTCGCCTTGTCGATCAGCCGGACGGCGATGCCACGCCGGGCCAGGTCGATCGCCACCGTCAATCCGGTCGGGCCCGCCCCTGCGATCAGAACTGTCATGATCTGGTCTCCTTGACTGAATTATGATTCACTGAATTTAGATTCACTATGAACGTGACTAGGGTTCGGTGTCAAGGAGGTTGTCGTGACCGACACGGTGAGCCGCCGGGAACGGGCGGCCGGGACCGGGGCAGCGCTGAAGCAGGCGGCCCGGGAGGTGTTCGCCGAGCGCGGGTACCTGAACACGAAGATCACCGACATCACCGCGGCCGCGGGCCGGGCGACGGGATCCTTCTACAACCACTTCGCGGGCAAGGAGGAACTGCTCGAGGCGCTGCTCAGGGACATGCTCGCGGAGGCCGACGAAACGATCGTCGACGTCGCCGGCCATGACGCGGACTTCAGCAAGATCTCAGCGATCCGCTGGCACGTGGCCGCGTTCTGGCAGTTCTATCAGCAGCATCTGCCGGAGATGATCGCGGTGAAACAGGCCGCGATGGTCGACCCGGAGCTCGGCCGGCGGCTGCAGCAGATCATGGCCGACGACGACACCCACATGATCGAGCACTTCGCCCATCTGCCGAATCCACCGGCCGAACTGCTCGTGCAGATCTCCGCGATGAACGCGCTGATGGAAGGCTTCGCCTACACCTGGCTGGTCGTCAATGCCGCCAACGGCCAGACCATCCCGGACGAAACCGCCATCGACACCCTCACGAACCTCCTCCACCACGGCCTGGCCGGGAGGCAGTAGCCGCGGCGGACCTGTGGCACTCACCAAGTACGTCAGCTCCTCGTCGGTCAGGCTGGGGCGTGAGCTGACGCGGCAGAACCGAGGACGTTGGTGAGTGGGGCAGGTCCGGGTCGCTCCACGCGGCGAGCCGGTGGCTAGTCCTCCGGCGGAGGTGGCTCCTCGGCGCCTTCGCGTTCGTCGCGGGCGGCCCACTCGAGCAGGGTGTCGAGGGAGTAGACGTTGTCGTCGATCGTCTCGTGCAGGTCGCCGAGCTCGGCGAAGCGGGCCGGCACTGTCTCGATGGTGAACTCGCGCGGCTCCACGTCGTCCACCTCGTCCCAGCGGATCGGGGTCGAGACTGTGCCCTCAGGGTTACCGCGGACCGAGTACGCGGCCGCGATCGTGTGGTCGCGCGCGTTCTGGTTGAAGTCGACGAACAGCTTCTTCGGGTCGCGGTCCTTGCGCCACCACGTCGTCGTCACATCGTCCGGTGCGCGTCGCTCGACCTCCCGCGCGAACGCCAGGGCGGCCCGGCGTACGTCGGAGAATCCGTACGCCGGCTCGACCCGGACGTAGATGTGGATCCCCGACCCGCCTGACGTTTTCGGATAACCGACCGCACCGAGGTCGTCGAGGACCTCGTGCGCGACGTGGGCGACCCGGCGTACCCGGTCGAAGGGGCAGTCCGGCATCGGGTCGAGGTCGATCCGCCACTCGTCCGGCTTCTCGGTGTCGGCGCGGCGGGAGTTCCACGGGTGGAACTCGACGGTGGACATCTGCACCGCCCAGGCCACGTGCGCGATCTCGGTCACGCACAGCTCGTCGGCGGTCCGGTTGTACCGCGGGAACTTCACCCGGACGGTCTCCATCCACGGCGGCGCGCCGTGCGGCAGCCGCTTCTGGTGCACCTTCTCGCCGGCGACGCCCTCCGGGAACCGGTGCAGCATGCACGGCCGCTCCCGCAGCGCGCGGACGATCCCGTCACCCACCGACAGGTAGTACTTCACCAGATCGAGCTTCGTCTCCCCGCGGGCAGGAAAGTACACCCGATCCGGATTCGAGATCCGCACCGTCCGCTCGCCCACCTCCAACTCAACCGCCGGAGACGTCGCCTTCCCCTTGGACTCAGCCATGACGTCAACCTAACCGCCACCGGGGACAAACGGCAGGTATCTAGGCCAGACGCGTGAGCCAGGCTCGGGGGTCGGGGGTGCGGCCGTACTGCAGGTCGAGGAGAGTGGTGCGGATGGACTTGGTGACTGGGCCTACGCCGAGGTCGACGGTGTGGTCGCCGATGGTCAGGTCGCCGTCGGGCCAGGCGACGCGGCCGATCGGGGTGATCACCGCGGCGGTGCCGGAGGCGAACACCTCGGTGATCTCACCGCTGCGTACGCCGTCCTTCCACTCGTCCGCGGAGATCCGGCGCTCCTCGACCGCGTGCCCGAGATCGGCGGCCAGCTCCAGCACCGAGGCGCGGGTGACTCCTTCGAGGATCGATCCGTTCAGCTCCGGGGTCGCGATGCGGCCGTCGGCGTACACGAAGAACATGTTCATGCTGCCGATCTCCTCGAGCCACTTGTGCTCGGCGGCATCGACGAAGGCGACCTGCTCGCAACCGTTGGCCACAGCCTCGGCCAGACCGGCCAGGCTGGCCGCGTAGTTGCCGCCGCACTTGGCCGCGCCGGTGCCACCGGGCGTCGCGCGGATGGTCGAGGTGGTCAGCCAGATGGAGACCGGCTTGGGACCGGTGTCGAAGTACGGGCCCGCCGGCGATGCGATGACTCCGAACAGCACCTCGCGTGCCGGTCGCACGCTCAGCGCCGCCTCGGTGGCGATCATGTACGGGCGCAAGTACAGGCTGGTCTCGCCGTCCTCGGCGGACGGCACCCACGGCTCGTCGACCGTCACCAGCGCACGCAGGGCGGAGATGAACGCCTCCTCCGGCACCTGCGGCAGTGCGAGGCGCTCAGCGCTCTTGAGGAACCGAGTCGCGTTGCGATCCGGGCGGAACGCCCACACCGACCCGTCGGCATGCCGGTACGCCTTCAGACCCTCGAAGATCTCCTGTGTGTAGTGCAGTACGGCGGCAGCCGGGCTCACACTGAGCGGTGCGAACGCCGTGACCTTCGGGTCGTGCCAGCCCCGGTCGTCCGTCCAGTTGGCTACCACCATGTGGTCCGTGAACGACTGCCCGAAGGCAGGCTTGGCCAGGATCGCCGAGCGCGCCTCCGCACTCGCCGGATCACTCCGCAACTCGACCGCGAAGTCCCACCCGCTGGTCACCGTCGTGCTCTGCGTTTCACTCGTCACCCGCTGCACGCTACTCCCGGGTCCTGCCTCACCACGACCCGCTGCCCACACTGCGGCCGGTCGCGTACGTACGCCGCTCCACCAGAACCTCCAGATCCCGCACTGCCGCCAGCCCCGGCTCCCGGTCCCTCGCAGCGGCCAGCACTCGGCGGGCCTCGTCGTACAGGTAATAGGTGTGCCACTCATCCGGGAGCTCGACCAGCTCCCGCATGGCCAGCGCCAGACCAGCCGCGACCTCACCTTCCAAGGCCAGGCACTCGGCCAGCGCCAACTCCAACTGCGCCCGCTCTGCGACTCTCTGCTCGGGGCACAGCTCCAGTGCGCGCCCCAGCATCAAGCAGCCCGCAGTCCCGTACCCCAGGCTCGCGCAGACTCTGCCCTCCGCGGCATGCACCTCGTACGCCGCGAGGTCGCCCAGAGGACTCGTGGTTGCCGGGGGCAACACATCGGAACAGTTCAGCAGCTCCTGCAGGGCACGGTGTGCTTCGGACCGTCGGCCCAGCTGGGCCAGCACCCGCGCCCGCACAGCATGGGCCTGTACGCCGCTGGCCGGGATCTGCTGTGCGAGCGCCAAGGACTCCTCCGCCAGCTCCAGCAGCTGCGGCAGCGGTCGCCGCTCCGCGAGCCCGCTGATGCCCTCCCTCGCGCGCACCAGGCTCCGCATCGAAACCTCGCCGGAGCTGTCCGCGAACGCTCGGCCCGCCGACCACCAACGCCTCGCCGCGCGCAGCTCGCCAAGCCCGGTCAGTGTCTCGGCGACCAGGACGCTCAGCTCGGCCGCCCGTACTCCGAATCCGTCCTGTCCCTGTGCCTGCAGTAGCTGAAGGTCTGCCAGGAGCTCCGGCAGCAGCCGTGCCGGCGGAACAGTGCGAACGTCGCCAGTCGCCTCCACGCGGTCCACGCCGGCGAGAGCGCTGGTCAGCCCGTCCCACACCGCCGCCAACGAAGCGGCCGGTGGACCGGAGACGACCGGACGCACTGCTGCAGGCCGCTCGGGGTGTGCCCGCAGGTAGGTCCCGGTCAGCCGGCTGCCGGTGCCGAGCTCGCGATCGCAGAAACGGGCCAGGTCGGCAGAGCCTGGTCTCCGGCCACGCTCCACCTGCGACAAGTAGCTGTGGTCGTAGCCGACCCGCGCTGCCAGCTGCCGCAGACTCAAGCCGGCCGCCTGCCTGCACTGCCGCAACTCCCGGCCGAACCCTGATACAGGCGCTGCCTCAGCCACAGGATCACCCCCGTCCGCTCACTGCCACACCTGGTGGTTGCGGTGCGTGTCCAGAAACTACAAGCCCCCACCGACAAAACCAGTCCCAGCAGTTCGGCCGGTTGTGAGGGGGTGTGGGCTGTTCTCACAGCCCACAGACCACACCTGTTGTGGGCAGCGCGTGCTGGGCGATTCTGCAGAGGTGAACACGATGCAGCGGCAGGCTCGCCTCTTCCGGTTGGTACGCCACACCGACGTCTCCGGCGTGCGCGGCACAGGCACCCTGGCCGAAGGTGTGGAGTGGTCCGACGGCACCGTCGCCCTCCGGTGGCGCGGCCGCTTGTCCGGAACGTCCACCTGGGACGGTGGGATCGAGGCTCTGCTGGCGGTTCACGGTGCCGGTGGACGCACCCAGGTCCACTGGTTCCCGGCCAAGCCGGCCCGGGCCACGGCCACGACACCGGCCCGGACCACGTCGGCCACGGCGACGACACGGGCCAGTGCCGCGCCGGCCACGGGTCAAGCGGTCTGGCGCGAGGACTCGGTGGAGACCGTGTGGTTGCCGGCGCCGGGGCTGGACGGCCTGTGTTCGCGCTGCGGCCAGCTGTGGCCTTGTCTCAGCTGCGGTCCCTGACCGGGTGCCCCTGCGCTGATCCGGTTTAGTGTGAGTTCGTTTGGGTTCGGCCGGGTGGAGGGATGGCGATGGTGGCGGACGAGGTTGTTGATCCGCTGGACGAGTTGGATGCCCAGTTGGCGCGGCTGCGGGGTGTCGCCGACGAACTGCGTGGTGCCCGCGGGACTCCGGTGCTGGAGGGCAATCAGATCGAGCTGATCGAGGACGGTCCGACGCTCCTGCGGGCGTACGAGGACCTGCAGAGGAACTCCACCCGCCAGGTCCGGGTGCTGGACCGGCCGCCGTACGCGACGCCGCCGTCCACCCAGCAGAGGCTGGAGCTGGAGCGGCTCGCCGACGGGATCGAGTACCGGGCGATCTACGGCACCGAGGTGTTCGAGTCCGAGGACATCATGGGCGTGCTGCCGGAGTTACAGGCGGCGGGCGAGGTCGGCCGGGTGCTGGCGCAGGTCCCGATGAAGATGGCGGTCGGCGACGACGACACCGCGCTGATCGGGCTGACCAAGCGGGCGCCGGCCGAGTCCAACCTGCTGATCCGGTCGTCCGGACTGCTGGACGGGTTGATCGCGACGTTCGAGATGCTGTGGGCCCTGGCGATCCCGATGCCGGCGCTCCTGGCGAACGGCGAGGTGCCGGCGCTGCGGGCGCCGGACCGGGACATCCTGCTGTTGCTCGCGGGTGGCGCGACCGACGACATGATCAGCCGGCGGTTGCGGATCAGTCCGCGGACGACCCAGCGCCGGGTCCGCGCGCTGATGGAGTCGCTCGGCGCGCAGACCCGGTTCCAGGCGGGCGTTCAAGCCGCCCGCCGCCGCTGGATCTAGTTCACCGTCACCACCGTCCCGGCGCGGTTCGGGAACTCGACGAACCCGGTGGAGCGCTGATCAGTGCGGACTCCCGACCAGGACGCCGTGACCTGGAACGGCTTGCCGGCGGCCGGTGCCACCGACGGCGTCACCCTGAGGGCGTTGCCACCGGTCACGACGTTGGTCTGCATTGTGTACTTCGTGGTGTCGGCACCCGGCGGGTTCGACAGGGTGATAGCGAGCACACCCCAGACGCCGGGCGAGGGAGCTGCCACCGTCGCGGAGGCCTGGTTCGCCCCGGTGCCTTCGAAAGAGAGCAGTTGCATCTGGCCGTTCACGACCTTGTAGAGCACCATCCAGATGCTGCCGGCCGGGTCGACCGTCTTGATGTTCCACTGCACAGCCTTGGTGCCGGCGGTCACGGTGACCGGGTAGTTCGGCAGGTCCGCGTCAGCAGCTCCCGCCGGTACCTCGCCCGGGACCTGGGGGGCCGACGCGAAGCCGTACGCGCGGATCGGCGTACCGGCTGTGCCGGCCGTGACGTCGAAGGAGACCGAGCCGGCCGCGCCGGAGCCGGTGACGTTGGTCGGTGCGATGACCGAGGTCGGGACGACCGCGATCGGGCTGCGGACCGACGTACCGGCACCCTGCCAGGTCAGCCAGCCGCTGGTTGTGTCGTGCGACGGGGCCGTGTCCTGGGTCAGCTTGACGGTGAAGGACTTCGTCTGGCCGGCCTGCAGGTTCAGGATCGACGGAGTGACGACAGCCTTCATGCCGGGGACGGACACGGTCGCGCGGTACAGACCGCCCTTCACCGCGGTGACGCGGCGGGTGACAGTCTGCGTGCCGACCAGCTCGCCGACGGCGATCGACGGTGCGTTGTAGTTGCTGGGGTCGATCGCGGGTACGCCGGTGCCGGTGTTGACACCGCTGCCCTCCAGATAGCCGAGCCAGTCGACGTCACCGGAGTCGTAGACGAGACCCGGGTCGAGCATGCGCGACGGCTGGACCTCACCGGCGCCTCGCGCGAACGGATCGTTGTCGACGGCGCCGCTGGCGGTCTTGACGTCGCTGGTGGTCGTCATGAGCGCCGACTTGACCATCATCGGAGTCCAGTCAGGGTGCTTGGCCAGGTAGAGAGCAGCCAGGCCGGCGATGTGCGGTGCGGCCATCGACGTACCGGAGAGGAAGGCGTAGCTGTGTCCGCCGTTGCTGGGCGGTGCCACCGCGGCCAGGACGTTCACACCCGGCGCGGCAAGGTCCGGCTTCAGCAGGTCGCCATGGCTCGACAGCGACGGGCCGCGCGAGGAGAAGTCCGCCATCTGTGGGTACGGCGTGGTCTGTGCCGTCAGGTTGCCGGGCACAAGCTGCGCGGTGGCTCCGGCAGTACCGGCGTACGCCTTCACAGACAGCGAGCCCGGGGTGTTGAGGTGCACGGTCGGTACCGCGTGCGAGTCAGCCACCATGTCCTGGTCGGTCAGGTTCAGCAGCACCATGCCGACGCCACCTGCGCGCTTGACCTCGGCCGACTTGTCGACCCGGGCTCCGACGCCTCTGTCGCACACCACGATGTTCCCGGCGGCCTTGGCCGAGTCGAGCGTGTTCGGCAGACACTGCGAACCGTCGTACTCGGTCGCCGACTCCACACGGGAGGCAGCACCAGTGACGAGCGACTTGGGGCCGACCGTCGCGGCGATGGAGGTGCTCAGCCCGGCGTACTTCTCGCCGTTGCCGAGGACCACAGTCGCGTCGTACGGCGCCACTGTGCTCGCGCCGACCGTGGTCACCCACGGAGAGGTGTTGTCGAGCGATGACGGCTCCGGACCGGAGTTGCCGCCCGCTGCGGAGACGAAGATGCCGGCGGAGGCCGCGGACAGGAAGGCGAGCTGTACCGGGTCCGTGTGTGCGGACTCGAAGATCGAGCCGACCGAGTAGTTGATCACGTCGACGCCGTCGGCGACAGCCTGGTCGATCGCGGCGAGGATGTCGGACGTGTAGCCGCCCGAGCCGACACCGCCCTTGCCGGTCCACAACGCCTTGTAGACGGCGATCTTGGCGGCCGGTGCGACGCCGGAGATCGTGCCGAAGTTGATGCCGCTCTCCGCAACGTCCACACCGGCGCGGCCGGCCGCAGTGGTCGCGGTGTGCGTGCCGTGTCCTTCACCGTCGCGCGGGGAGGCGTAGTCGGCGCGGGCCTCGGGCGGAGTGGCGCCGAGCCAGGCGTCGCCGAAGTACTTGGCGCTGATGAGCTTGGTGTTGCACAGGTCGGCGGTGAAGTCCTCGCCGGCCTCGCAGGAACCGGTGAAGTCGTTGCCGTCGGCCTTGTGCATGACGATGTTGTCGCCGGAGCGGTACGGCCGGTACGGGTCGGCCGCAGTGGCGGGCTTGGTGTCCAGCTCCGGTCCGGACAGTGAGGCGCTCTCCGGCCAGATGCCGGTGTCGACGACGCCGACCACGACGCCCTTGCCGGCTTCGGCGTTGCCGCCGAGCGCGGACCAGACGCCGTTCTCGCCGGACAGTTTGAGGAAGTCGGTGGGCGTCTTGTCGTCCAGGGCCTGGTGCAACTGGTCCGGAGTGACCGCGATGACGCCCGGTGTCTTGCTGAGCTCGCTGACCTGCCGGCTGCTCAGGTTGGCGGCGAATGCGTTGACCGCGGTCGAGTAGTGCCGGGTCGCCTTCGCGCCGACCGTCGCGGCGACCGTGTTGTGGCGGCTGTCGAGCCAGTTGCTGTAGCGCTTCGAGTCGGGGTTCGCGGTGTCGACCTTGTGGCCCTTGGCCGGCTTGGTGGCCTTCAGCCCGGCCACACCACCGGAGTACGTCGCCAGTGGCTGGTCGGCCAGCGTCACGACGTACCGGCCGGGGGCGAAGTGGGGCAGTCGCATCGAGGTGGCGAGATCGTCCGGTGGCGGCGAGCCGGGCGCGGGAGTCGTGGTGACGGCGTTCCCGGCCGGCGCCGCGAAGGCGGCGGTGCTGAGGACGGCGGCCGCGATCAGCGCGGTCCGTCGACGCAAGGACAGGTGGTTCACGCGATTCCTCCAGTGCTGGAGGGACGGGCGGATGTGCGTCCCTCAGGTCCTGACCGCGGCTGTCGCCCCGGCCGCCCGCCCCCGAGCCCGGACGCGGAAGAGCCTGCCAACCCACGGCGCCGACCACACTGTTTTGGCTTCAACTAGCCGCTGGCGAAAACCTGCCAAACAGCAGGGGATCAGCGCGTGGCTACCGCGAGCAGGTACTGCGCCGGCAGCCGCACCTCACCGGACGTGCCGGTCCAGCGCTCGGTGAGTACGTCGATCGTCCGGGCACGGACCTCGTCCAGCCGGCCCGCCTGCTCGAGCATCGGGAACGTGGTGACGCCGAGTGGATGGTCGGCGATCCGGGTCTGCCAGTACTCCTGCGGGGACGAGGTCGTGATGATCAGGTCGTTCGTGGTGGCGGAGACCTCGAAGCCGTGCTCGCCCAGCAGGTCGTTCAGGACGTCCGGGCCATGCCAGCCCACGCGGCCCTGCGCCGAGCCACCATCGCCGGTCAGGTCGCGCACGGCGCGAACGAGGAGCCCGATCACCTCCTCGATGTCGCCGGGCAGCCAACTGGTGAGGAGGATCCGGCCCTGCGGTCCGGCCACCCGGGCCATCTCGGCCATTGCCGCGGCTGGGTCGGGCGCGAAGATGACGGCGAAGTTGGACAGCAGGACGTCGGCCGAGCCGTCGGCGAGTGGAATCGACGCGGCGGTGCCGTCGACGACCGTCACGTCGCGCTCCCCGGACACTTCCCGGATGACCTCGCGCAGCCGCGCGGCCGACTCCACCGCGGTGACCCGCGCGCCGAGGTCGGCGGCGAGCAGAGCGACGTTCCCGGTCCCGGCACCGATGTCGACCACATGCTCGCCGGGCCGGATCGCAGCCGCGTCGACGAGCTCGCGCGCGGCAGGCAGCAGGTCCGCCCCGGTCGCCTCGTAGGAACCCAGGCCCCAGTCGATCTGACTCATGGCCCAACCGTAGGCGGCTTCCCGACAACGTCGGGAAGCCGATCCGGTGACGCATTGACCTCTAGTTATGGAGCGTCTCTACTAAATGGACCTTCGAGGAGGTCCGATGCGCGCACGATGGCTTGTTGTTGTCGTCGGGGTCCTGCTGACCGGCATCACGGTGCCGGCCCAGGCCGCGAACATCCTGTCCAATCCCGGCTTCGAGACCGGCTCACTGAGTGGCTGGACCTGCTCCGGCGGATCGGTCGTCACCAATCCGGTCCGCAGCGGCAGCCACGCGCTGAACGGAGCGGTGTCGAGTTCCGACTTCGCGCAGTGCAGCCAGACCGTGTCCGTGCAGCCGAGTACGTCGTACACGTTGTCGGGCTGGGTGCGGGGGTCGTACGTCTACCTCGGCGTCACCGGCGGCACGTCGACCTGGACGCCGTCTGCCGCCAGCTACACGCAGCTGACGCTGTCCTTTACTACTGGCGCCAGTCAGACGTCGGCTCAGATCTACGTGCATGGCTGGTACGGCCAACCGGCGTACCAGGCTGACGACATCAGTCTGGATGGTCCGGGCGGTGCTCCGGGCGCTCCGAGTGCTCCTGGTACGCCGGTCCGGTGATGGGGCTCGACAACCAGTACCACACCATGGGTGGGGCCGATTTCCACATCGCGATGACCGACATGGTCAAGGCCGGGTTCCCGGTCGCCAACACCGGTCAGACCTTCCCCGGACTGCGCGAGGACCAGGTCGGGTTCGGGCTTCCGGCGGCGGTCAGCGCGGGCAACGGCTACACCGCCCCGGCAGCCGTTCATCAAGCGCTCGACTGCCTGGTGAAGGGCCAGAACTGCGGCGGTTACAGCCTTCGCGGAGGTGCCTCACCGGCCTTCCGCGGGCTGATGGCGTGGTCGATCAACTGGGACCGCTATAACAACTGGGAGTTCCGGAACAGCCACGCGCCGTACCTCGCGGCCCTGCCCTGAGACCCGCCCGGGCGGCCCGGTTCGTGACCAGCCCCGCGAACCGGGCCAGTGCCTGTGGATTACCGATCCCGCTTTGTGGTGTTGCGCTGGTATGAAGGAGGCATGACAGCGTCGACGACCCGCCCGGTGATCCTCACCGTGGACGACGATCCGGGTGTTTCCCGGTCTATCGCCCGTGACCTTCGCCGTCGGTACGGCGAGGAGAATCGCATCGTCCGGGCCGAGCACCCGTCCCAGGCGCTGGAGGCCCTGCGCGAGCTCAAGCTGCGCGGCGAACCGGTCGCCCTGCTGCTCGCCGACTACCGGATGCCCCAGATGTCCGGCATCGAGTTCCTCGAGGCCGCGATGGACCTGTTCCCGCTCGCCCGCCGGGTCCTGCTGACGGCGTACGCCGACACCGACGCCGCGATCCAGGCGATCAACGTGGTCGACCTCGACCACTACCTGCTCAAACCGTGGAACCCACCGGAGGAGAAGCTCTACCCGGTCGTCGACGCGATGCTCGACCTGTGGAAGACGACCCCGGAGCCGTCCAGCGACGAGACCCGGGTGATCGGTCACCGCTGGTCGGCGCCGTCGTTCACGGCCCGCGACTTCCTCGCCCGCAACGCGGTGCCGTACCGCTGGCTGAGCGTCGACGATGAGGAGAGCAAGCGCCTCCTCGACGCGGCCGGGATCGACGGTTCGACCCTGCCCGTGGTGATCACCCCGGACGGCACGGTGATGGTCGCCCCGAGCGAGGCGGAGCTCGCCGACAAGGTGGGGCTCTCCACCTCGCCGACGAAGGACTTCTACGACCTGGTCGTGGTCGGTGGCGGACCGGCCGGCCTCGGCGCTGCTGTGTACGGCGCCAGTGAGGGACTGCGGACCGTCCTCGTCGAGCAGTTGGCGACCGGCGGTCAGGCCGGCCAGTCGAGCCGGATCGAGAACTACCTGGGCTTCCCGGACGGTGTGTCCGGGGCGCAGTTGACCGATCGGGCCCGGCGGCAGGCGGTCCGGTTCGGCGCGGAGTTGCTGACCGCCCGTCAGGTGGTCGGCCTCGAGACGCTCGGGTCGGCCCGCAAGCTGATGTTCTCCGACGGCAGCGAGATCTCGTCCCACTCGGTGATCCTGGCGACCGGGGTGGCCTACCGGCACCTGGACGCGCCCGGCGTCGACGACCTGTGCGGCCGCGGGATCTACTACGGGTCCGCCACGACCGAGGGCCCGAGCTGCACCGGCCAGGAGGTCTACATCATCGGCGGGGCGAACTCCGCCGGCCAGGCCGCGGTGTATTTCTCGAAACACGCCAAGACCGTGCATATGCTGGTGAGAGGACCATCGCTCACGGCGACGATGTCGTCGTACCTGATCAATCAGATCGACGACATCGACAACATCGAGGTCCACACCTGTACGCAGGTGGTGTCCTGCAAGGGCTCGGAGCATCTCGAGCGCGTCATCCTGCAGAACAGTGCGACCGGCGAGAGCCGCGAGGTGGACACGGAGTGGATGTTCGTGTTCATCGGCGCGGCCCCACGGACGGACTGGCTGCCCGGCGACCTGCTCCGCGACGAGCGCGGTTTCGTACTCACCGGTCCTGACCTGCGCGGCAAGCCGCCGGGCTGGGCGCTGGACCGGGAGCCGTACCACCTGGAGACGAGCATGCCTGGCGTGTTCGCCGCCGGCGACGTACGGGCGGAGTCGGTCAAGCGGGTCGCCTCCGCGGTCGGCGACGGAGCGATGGCCGTGACACTGGTGCACCGATACCTGGAGATGCTCTGATGACTGCCGAGACCGAGGCGCGCCGGCTGAGCCCGGACGAACTGCGCACGCTCTTCCTGTTCGAGAGCCTCACCGACGAGCAGTTGCAGTGGCTTTCCGACATCGGGTACGTCGAGACCTACCCCGAGGGCCTCGTGTTCAACGAGGGCGACCCGGCGACCTGCTGCTACGTCCTGCTCTCCGGTGAGATCCGGCTGTGCAAGCTGTCGCACGGCGAAGAGGTGGAGATCAACCGGACCGCACAGCGTGGCGTCTACGCCGGTGCGTTCAACGCGTTCTTCGGTGCCGCCGACCGCAAGGCCTACACCGCGACCATGCGGGTGACCGAGACGTCGGAGTTCTTCGTCATCGGTGCCGACACGATGGCGACGATGATGAACACCTGGTTCCCGATGGCGGTGCACCTGATCGAGGGCTTCGTGATGGGCATGCGCCGGACCAACGAGACGCTGGGGGAGCGCGAGCGGTTGCTTGCCCTCGGCTCCTTGTCGGCCGGTCTCACCCACGAGCTGAACAACCCGGCCGCCGCGGCGGTCCGGGCTGCGGCGACACTGCGGCAGCGAGTCTCCGGGATGCGATCCAAGCTGGCGATGCTCGCCGACGGCACCCTGGACGCGACCAAGCTGCACCAGATCGTCGCGCTGCAGGACGATGCGGTCGAGCGGCTGGAGAAGAACAAGGACAAGGACATCTCGCCGATGGACCTGTCCGACGCCGAGGACGCGCTGACCGACTGGCTCGACGACCACGACGTGCAGGCCAGTTGGGACGTCGCGCCGGTGCTCGCCGCGGCCGGGCTGGACGTGCCGTGGATGGAGGAGGTGCTGACCGCGGTCGGGCCGACGTACCTCGAGGGCGCGGTCCGCTGGCTGATGTACACGATCGACACCGAGTCGCTGATGAACGAGATCGACGACTCCGTCACCCGCATCTCGACGTTGGTCGGGGCAGCGAAGCAGTACTCCCAGATCGACAGAGCGCCGTACCAGACCGTTGATCTTCGCGAACTGCTGAAGAGCACGCTGGTGATGATGTCGGGCAAGCTGCAGGGGTACGACGTCGTGAAGGACTTCGACCCGGAGCTGCCACCGATCCCGGCGTACGCCGCCGAGCTGAACCAGGTGTGGACGAACATCATCGACAACGCGGTCAGCGCGATGGGCGGGCACGGCACGCTGACGATCCGGACCAAGCGGGACGGCGCGTACGCGCTCGTCGAGATCGGCGACACCGGCCCCGGCATCCCGCCGGAGATCCGCCGCCGCATCTTCGAGCCGTTCTTCACGACCAAGCCCATCGGCGAGGGCACCGGCCTGGGGCTCGACATCTCCTGGCGCATCGTGGTGAAGAAGCACCACGGCGACCTCCGCGTCGAGTCCGAGCCGGGCAACACCCGCTTCAAGATCATCCTGCCGCTCGATCCCGAGGAGGAGGTCGAGACCGAGGCCTCGCTGCTGTCCTAGCCCTTGCTCAGGGCAACCAGTCGAGGATGGCGGCAAGGGCCGCCGGGTCCACGTGCTGCGCGATCGCGTAGTCGTTCAGCGTGGAGGGTCCGGTGCCGGAGAAGAACAGGTGGTTGTCGGCGTCGATGACCTTGATGGTGGCGTCGGAGAGTCCTTCTCGCCAGCCCGGGAGGTCGTCGGCAACGGTGACCTGGTAGTCGCGGCCGCCTTGGACAACGAGGATGGGTACGTCGAGTTTCGCTGCGGTGACGACGGGGTCGTAGTCGCGGAGGTCGAGCCAGTAGGCGCCGGGCATCCCGAACGGCAGGTCCGTCGCGGGTGTGTCGGCTGACAGGTCCGGGCCGGCGACGGCGGCCGCCTGGCGCTGGAACAGCTCGACGGTGCCGGGCGGGATGGCCTCCGGGTTCGTTGTCGCGAGGTAGCTCATGACCCGTACGGCGGCTTCGTGCATGGGCTGAGTGTCGGCGGCCATGATCACCAGACCGGCGATCGACGGGTCCTCGGCCGCGATCCTCGGCGCGGCCTTCCCGCCCATGCTGTGACCGACCACGAACACCTCGTCCACCTGCTCACGAAGCACCTGCGCGGCGGCGATCGCGTGCGGCACGTATTCGTCGTACGGGGTGAAGCCCGGTTCGTTCATTACGTCCGGGCGAGTGTGGGTGATCTTGTCGAAGCGCAGTACGGCGACACCGGCGCTGGCGAGTCCCCAAGCGAGATCCTTGAGCGGCTTGTTCGGTCCGCTGCTCTCGTCGCGGTCGAACGGGCCGCTTCCGGACAGCAGGACGACGCCGACCCTGCTCGTGATCCGTGGGAGCGACAGCGTCCCCGGGACGGTGCGGTCGCCGCTCCCGAGGGTGACGTCGTGCTCCTCGAAGCGCGTCGGGTCGGCGTACGGCGGGGTGGTCCACTCGGTCATCTGCTCACCTTTCTCAGTCTTTGAGAAAGGTAGCATGACATGAGATCGTTGCGGGATGGGTCCGCTGGAACTGCTCGGTCACCCCGTCCGGTTGCGCATCGTGCACGCACTGCGCGGCGGCCGGATGCTGACCACGGCGGAGCTCGGCGAGCGCGTCCCAGACATCTCGAAGGCGACGCTGTACCGCCACGTCGACCTGCTGGCCGGCGGCGGGATTCTCGAGGTCGCCGAGGAGCGGCGGGTGCGTGGCGCGGTCGAGCGGCGGTATCGGCTTCGCCTCGACCGTGCATCGATCACGCCGGAGCTGGCCGAGCAGGTGACGGTCGACGATCATCGCCAGGGGTTCGGGGTGGCGGTGGCTGCCTTGGTGGCCGAGTTCAACGCCTATCTCGATCGTCAAGGCGCCGATCCGATCTCGGACTTGGTCGGTTATCGGCAGCATGCGGTGTGGCTGAGCCGCGAGGAACTGGTGCAGTTGATCGACGGCATGCGTGCGGCGATCCTCCCGGTGCTGTCCAACGAGGCCGAGCCGGGCCGCGCCCGCTACCTGCTCAGCCCGATCCTCTTCCCGGTCGAAGAGCAGTCACATTCCTTTGCCGGGGAACGTCAGAACGACGTACCCCAAGAAGGAGAGACTGATGTCAGCCACTGAGCAGGCCGTCGTACGAGTGCACAATTACAGCGTCGATCCGGAGAACGTCGCCGAGTTCCTGAAGGCCCGCGCCACGGTGATCGACACGATCCACGCTGCCCACCCCGGACTGGTCGCGACCCGCCTCGTCCACCTCGAAGACGGCACCTACTCCGACACGTGGCAATGGACCTCGATGCAGGCCATGGCCGCCGCCTTTCCGATGGCCCAGTCACCGGAAGCCGCCGCGGCTTGGGCCCTGGCCTCCACGTCCTCCGCCCTGAACGGCGAACTCGTCGACGAGCGGTGAGGTGCACAAGGTCAGGGGATGGGCTGGATGGATTCGAGGTCCGCGATGGCCGTGCGGACGGCTGTGGTGAAAGTCCAGAAGAGCCGCCGGGTGGTGTTCTTACGGTCTTCGCGGGTGTTGATGCGGAACATGGCCCGGCGCAGCGGAGTGGTCAGTTCGAGCTGAGCACCGGCGCCGAGCAGTGTGCGGTTGGCGATGTTGGTCGGCTCGTCGCCGTTGAGGGCCGGGACGGCGGCGGCGTCGATCGCCAGGACTCCGCTCTCGATCAGGCGCTCGAGGAGAGCTGACTTGAAGGCAGCACTGCGACCGCCGACGAGAACTGCCTTGGTGTCGTCGGGCAGTTCGGCTTGAGCCGTCGTGCATCCGTGCAGACCAACGGCGTTCAGCGAACCGCCGGTCAAGGACAACGCAACGTGGTCATCACAGCCGGTCGAGGTGACGTGCAGGTCGGCGTTGCCGGTCGAGCGCAGACCCTCGAACATCCAGTAGTCGTGGACCGGCCCGTCCGTCGGTGTCGGTTCGAGGTCGGCCGGGTGGTAGCCGGCGATCCCCAGGCACAGCTCCGACGTACCGGCCTCGATCCCTCCACCATGCGGCGCCAGGATCGTCGTCCGCTGGACCTCGACCCGCCCGGCCAGGTCGTCGTCGAACCACTCGTGCCGCCGGTACCGTCGACCGTAGTCGGCGCCTTCGGTCAACGACGTGTCGGCGTACAACTCACTGTTCGTCCCATACCTCTCGGCCGCGTCGTCCACAGCTCCCCCTCCCACCACTTCGAGCGTCCCACACCCGCCGCGTTGCCCACAGCTCTCCGTACCGACGAACGGGTAGAGGTGCCTCAGAAACCCAGTCCCACGGTGCAGCCACCGGTGCTGAACCCGACCACTACCCGTTCGTCGGTACGGCGCCGGCTCTTGGTCAGCGGAGCGCGGTGCCTTGGGTATGGGTGAGGAGGGTCAGGTCGGGGCGGGTGGGGAGGGACTCCCAGTCGCCGGTGGCGGTGACGCAGAAGGCGCCGGAGGTGGTGGCTCGGTCGAGGCGAGAGTCGGGGGAGAGGTCGTCGAGGGTGGCGGAGAGGTAGCCGGAGACGAAGGCGTCGCCGGCGCCGATGCTGTCGACGACGGTGACCGGGAGTGCTGGGCGGTGGATGGTGCCGGAGGCGGTGTGAGCCCAGGCGCCCTTGCCGCCGGCCGTCACGATCACCTGGTCGACGCTGCTCGAACCGAGGAGGTCGGCGACCGCATCGGGTGCATCGGTCAGGATGTCGAGTTCGTCGTCCGAGGAGAAGACAGTGTGGACATGGGGGAGAAGCTCGCGGAGTGCGGTCGCCGCGTCCGAGCGGGACCAGAGCCGCGCGCGGTAGTTGACGTCGAGTGAGACCTGCACGCCTGCGGCGAATGCGTTCCGTACGACGGCCAGCGTCGCGGCGCGAGTGGTCGCGGACAGCGCCGGGGTGATGCCGGTGACGTGGAGCAGGCGCGGTCGGGTCGCCTCGAGAGCGGCGATGCACTCGTCGGCAGTGACCGTCGAACCAGCCGAGCCGCGACGGTGGTAGCTGACCCGGGTGATGTCGTGCGACGGCTGATCGAAGGCGATGAACCCGGTGAACGACTCGTGCGAGAATCGCACCCGACGCGTGTCGACACCTTCGGCCCGGAGCGTGCGCAAGATCAGCCGCCCTGGTTCATCGTTGCCCACAGCACCTACCCAGGCAGCCTGGTGCCCGAGCCGGGACACTCCGATCGCCACATTGCTTTCCGAGCCGGCAATCGACAGGTGCGCGTCGCCACCCAGCCGCATCGGGCGAGCGGTCCGCAACGAGACCATGGTCTCGCCGATCGTCAGGAGGTCGGTCATCTCACAACTCCGAAGTGGTTCAGACGTCGAGGGCGGTGCGGAAGGTCAAACGCCGAGGGTGGCGCGGAACCCGGCGGCGCGGTCGGCGAGAGCGGAGAGGGATCCGCCGGTGCCCGCGTCCCCCAGCAGCGGCGAGCCGACACCGACAGCAAGCGCGCCGGCAGCCAGGTACTCCGGTGCGGTCTGCGCATCGACCCCGCCGACGGCGAGGAGTGGAGCCTCGGGCAACGGTGCTCGGAGCTCGCGGAAGTACGAAGGCCCGTAGACCTTGGCGGGGAAGATCTTGACCGCGGTGGCGCCGAGATCCAGCGCGGCGACAACCTCGGTCGGGGTGAGAGCTCCGCACAGGAGGGGCAGACCGAGGTCCACGCTCCGATGAGCGCCGCGGGTGATCGCGGGGGTGACGACGAAGCCCGCCCCGGCGGCTGCGACCTCGTCGGCCTGAGCGGCCGTGACAACGGTGCCGGCCCCGATGAGGATGTTCGGGTCGTACTCCGAGCGCGCCTTCGCGATCGCGTCGACGCCGCCCGGGGTGGTCAGGGAGACCTCCAGAGCGGTGATCCCGGCGTCGACCAGCGTGCGGACGCAGTCCAGGGCGCGATCCGGCCCGTCGGCGCGGATGATGGCCAGCACCTTGCGGTGCCGGAGTTCGGTCAGCAGATCCATGAGTCCTCCTCGAAAGTCCACGCTAGGGGATCGCTCTGGACATAGGACGTCCTATATCCTCGGAACACCGCATCGTGAAGTGACAAGCAACGTCCTGTTTCAGCTCATGTGGAGGCATCCGCCCATGCCCAGACTCCGAGCCCTGATCAGTTCCGCCGCGGCGATCGGCTTCGCCGCCGCCGGGTTGACCGTACCCGCCGCGCCCGCGCAGGCGGCCATCACCCAGACCGTGCTCTTCGACAAAGGCGACGCCGGCTACGGCTGCTACCGCATCCCCGCGATCGTGAAGACCAAGGCGGGCACACTGCTCGCGTTCGCCGAGGCCCGCCGGACCTACTGTGCCGACTCCCAGGAGATCGACCTGGTCCTGCGCCGGTCCGAGGACGACGGCCGCACCTGGTCGGCGGCCCAGACCGTACTGGCCGGCACCGACTCCGACCCGAACGCGGTCGCCACCCGGGGCAACCCGGCGCCGATCGTCGACTACGAGACCGGCCGCATCGTCCTGCTCACCACGATGGACCCCGGTACGACGACGCGCCCGCGGACGCCGTACGTGCAGTTCAGTGACGACGACGGGAGGACGTGGAGCAAGGCCAGAAATATCGGTGATCAAATCGACGATCCGGCCTGGGGCTGGTACGCCACCGGGCCGGTGCACGGGATCCAGTTGACCCGCGGTGCGCACGCCGGACGTCTGGTTGCCGGTACGAACTACGACAACGGAGCCGGCAAGAACGCTGGCCAGTTGGTCTACAGCGACGACCACGGCGACACCTGGCACAAGGGCGCGACCGACCTGCGCTCCGACGCGACGCCGCAGGAGATCAGCGTCGTCGAGAAGGTCGACGGCGGCATCTATGCCGGTGCCCGGAACAATGCCGGCAGTGCGGGAGCCAGCCGAATGTTCGCGGTGAGCAACGACGGTGGCCAGACCTACGCGGCGCCGTACGCGACGATCACCGGGCTGACCACGCCGACCGTGCAGGGCTCGCTGCAACGGTTGCGGGCGGTCGATCGCGGTGACAAGTACAACCGGATCCTGTTCGCCGCACCGGCTGATCCGGAGCGCCGCCGGTACATGACGATCCGGTCCAGCTTCGACGAAGGGAAGACCTGGCAGTCCGTTGCCGACGGCACCAGGATCACCAGCGACTGGTCCGGGTACTCCGACCTGGCGATCCTCGACACCGGCGAGATCGGCCTGCTGTACGAGGGCGGTACGGTCGACGCGCGTGATCAGATCCGCTTCGCACGCTTCACCGAGAACGACATCGGTAACCCGGACGCGCCGCTCGGCACGACCACCCCGGACGTCTCGGGTCTCGGCAACAACAGCTACCTGCGCGGCGGCACCATCTCGGTCGCCGGCAAGTTCGGCCAGGCCCGTGACCTCGACGGCGTCGACGACGCCATCCAGCTCCCGTTCGCCGAATCGCTCGCGGTCGGCGCCGGCGACTTCACCGCGATGGCGTGGATCAGGTACGGCGCCAGTACGGCGAACCAGGCGATCTTCTGGGGCTACGGGATCAACGAGTTCTCCCAGTTCTGGTTGCGCGCCGAGCCGGGGGACAACCGGATCCGTGGTTTGATCACCACCGGCGGCCGGACCGCGTCGGTCGCGACGACCAAGTCCTACAACGACAACACGTGGCACCACGTCGCCCTGCAACGCAAGGCCGGCACGCTGTCCATCTGGGTCGATGGAACCCAGGTCGCGTCCGTCGCTGCGCCCACCGGGTCGGTCAGTCCGGGTCGGCCGTTCAAGATGTACGTCGGCCAGCGGCTCGACGGCGCGCATCACTTCGACGGCTCGCTGGACGAGGTTCGTATCTACAAGCGAGCCCTCACCACGACCGAGCTCAACAGCATCCGCACAACCAACAGCACCACGGTTCCGAACGCCGTACTCGATCTGCCGCTCGGGTGACATCAGACCGGCCTGGCGGAGGCGGTCAACCGCCAGGCCAGCGCACCGCTCGCGGGGACGACGGCAGCGTCGTCCGGTCCAGCCTCGCCCAGGTCGAAGACGCGACCCAGCATCGGCTCCACCCCCAGACTCCGGTACGGCGCTTCGTCCGGGAAGCCGCCCAGGTTGCGCCACAACGCGGTCGAGACCGGTTGCCCCGGGCAACTCAATGTCCAGGTGAGCTCGGCGCCCCGGTCCCTGATGCTCACGGTCGGACAGTCGACAAGGATGGCCCCGACAGCCGTTGAGTCGGATGGTCCGTAGGTGCCGAGGTCGATCCCGCCTGGCCGCGGCCAGGTTGCGGTGATCCACGGCGCGTTGGCCGGCCAAGGGGTTGGCAGCAGCCCGGCTGCTTCCGGGTACAGGCGACAGTCGGAGCCGGGCGGCGCTGAGATGGTGGCGCCGACAGCGCAGTCGAGAAGGGCGTGAGCCGCCCAGATGAAGCGGAAGCCAGGTGGGGCTTGCAACCTGTAGCCGACGGCAACAGTCTCCGCGTCACCCGTGAACGTTCGAGTCAGGATGGTGCCGGCGTAGGTGACGGAGGTTTCCCAGGGCTGGTTCCACAGGCCGCCGTGGTCAGGGTTTCCACGGACGGTGGGGAAGCACTCGTCCAGCCCGCCGGCGTCGGTGAAGGCCTGGTGTCCTGTCCGGGGACCGGTCAGGAGGCCGGGGCCGGACCAGAGCCACTCGCGCCCGGCGAGCCGGAGCGACGTCCAACGGCCGCCGTCGGCGCCGTCGACCGACACCGCACCGACGGAGTCGGTGTGCTCGCTCACCATTCGGCGAAGGAGCCGTCTGGGTGGGTCCAGACGGGGTTACGCCAGGCGTGACCAGTCTGGTCAGCGGCGCGGACGGCGGCTTCGTCGACCGTGATTCCCAAGCCAGGCAAGGGATTCCACTCCGCATGACCGTTGACCCACGTGAACGGAGTCGGGTCCGTGACGTACGAGGTGAGGTCGCTAGCAACGTTGTAATGGATGCCCCGGCTCTGCTCCTGGATCAGGAAGTTCGGAGTCGCGAACGACACCTGCAGACTCGCCGCAAGCGAGATCGGCCCGAGCGGACAATGCGGCGCCAACAGGGCGCCATGCGCGTCGGCCAGCACCGCGATCCGGCGCAGTTCGGAGATCCCACCCGCGTGGGAGACGTCCGGCTGCACGACCGCGATCCCAGCGTTCAACGGCGCGACGAATTCGGACCGGTGATACAGCCGCTCGCCCAACGCCACCGGGACCGTCGAGCTGCCGACGACCTCCGCCAGATGCACCATGTGCTCCGGCAGCACCGGCTCCTCGACGAACATCGGCTGCAGTCCCTCGACCGCGTGCAGGATCCGCCGGGCCCCGGCCACCCCGACCCGGCCGTGCAGGTCGATCGCGACATCGCGCGAGTCGCCCAGGGCCTCCCGGGCAGCGGTCAGTCGAGTGACAATGCCGTTGATCTCGGCAACCGACGGCGACGGCTGGATCTGTCCACTGCCGTTCATCTTCACCGCGGTCATGCCGGCCGCGACCTGCTCGCCGATCTGATCGGCGATCGCGGACGGCTCATCGCCACCGACCCAGGCGTACACCCGGACCCGATCGCGCACCCGTCCACCGAGCAGCGATGCGACCGGAGCGCCGTACACCTTGCCGGCGATGTCCCACAGGGCGTGGTCGATGCCGGCAACCGCGCTGCTCAGCACCGGACCGCCGCGGTAGAAGCCGCCCTTGGTCAGCACCTGCCAATGCCGCTCGATCTGCAGCGGGTCCTGGCCGATCAGGTACTCCGACAGTGTCTCGATCGCGGTCCGGACGACCTCGGCGCGTCCCTCGACCACGGGTTCGCCCCAGCCGACCACGCCGTCGCTCGTCTCGATCCGGCAGAACAGCCAGCGCGGGGGGACCAGGAACGTCTCGATCCTCTCGATCTTCACGCGCGCCGCCCACGCGGCTTCGACCCACGCGGGGAGGATCCGCGGACCTCGGTGAGGTCCTCGGCCGCCTTCGCCAGCAGTTCGCGCATCGCCTGCTCGGCGGCGACCGGGTCGTGCGCACGGACGGCGTCGACCACGCGGCGGTGGCTCGGCAATGGATCGTCGGACGGTTTCACCTTGTGCACCAACCGGTCGCGGTCAGCCAGGCCGGTCTCCATGATCACTTCCATCTTGGTCAGCAGTTCGTTCCCCGTAGCCGCCAGCAGCGCCCGGTGGAACGCGAGGTCGGCGATCGCCGCCGCGAGGTCGTCGGTGGCCGACGCCATCTCCTCGAGCGCGGCGTCCAGGGCGATCAGGTGTGAGTCGTCGGCCCGCAGCGCGGCCAGCCGGGCGGCGGCCGGTTCCACGATGCCGCGAACCTCGTGCAGTTCTTCGAGCAGTTCGGGCCGTACGTCGTCGTCGAAGTGCCAGCGGATCATGTCCGCGTCGAGCAGGTTCCAGTCCGACCGCGGCCGGACGAACGTGCCGCGCTTCTGCCGCGCGTCGACGAGACCCTTGGCGGTCAGCACCTTCAGCGCTTCGCGGACCGCGGTCAGGCTGACACCGAGGTCGGCCTGTAGGTCCGGCACGTTGATGGTCGAGCCCTCCGGGATCTGCCCGGACAGGATGCGCTGCGCCATCACCTCGACGATCTGGCCGTGCAGTCCCCGCGTCACGCCGCGCTGAATCCCCGTCACACCGTTCTCCCTCACGCCGAGTCCTTCACCGCGGACCAGCCGCCGTCGACCACCAGCGTGGTGGCAGTCACGTACGACGCCTCCGACGACAGCAGGAACGCGACTGCCTGAGCTACTTCGTCCGGTTGCCCGAGCCGGCCGACCGCCGTCGCCTTCGCGCTGCGTTCGCGGCTCTCGGCGTCGACACGGTCCCACATCGCTGTCTCGACCGGGCCCGGAAGCACGGTGTTCACCCGGATCGAACCGCCGTACTCGACCGCGAGCTGCCGTCCGAGTGCGACCAGGGCACCCTTCGTCGCCGCGTACGCGGGATGGCCGGGGAGGCCGGCGAGTGCGTGCACCGAAGACATCAGTACGACGGATCCGCGGCCGGCCGCGAGGTCGTCGTACAAGGTTCGGAAGCCGAGGAACGCTGCTGTCAGGTTCACATCGAGTTGCCGTTGCCAGGACGGCGGCGACAGTTCGTGGGCGGGCTTCACGTCGACGAAGACGGCGTTGCTGACGAGGCCGTCGATCGGACCGAGCTCGTCGCGGCCGCGGGACCGGGCCTCGGCCCACGTGTCCGGCGACGAGACATCACCGATCACGGCGATCGCCTGGCCGGGCACCTCTTTGCACGGTTGTACGTCGACCTGGACCACGGACGCGCCTTCGGCGAGGAAGCGTTCCACGCAGGCCGCACCGATCCCGGACGCGGCACCGGTCACCACGATCACCCGCCCACCCAGCCGCACGTGCGCCTCCTCCACAGCCCAGCTCCACCCAAGCACGCCGGGCAGAGCTTTCCAACGATGAACGAGGCACCAGTTGACCGTGACGGCGATGCCAGGTCAAGCGATTTGCTCGTAATTTACGAATTAATATTGACACCTGCGACCGTCCGCCGCAAGATCGTCCGCAACACACCACTCACTCGACTGGCACGCTGGTCGAGCAGATCTCAGGAGTTTGGGTATGACGGGTCTGGCAGCAGATCGACGGACTTTCCTCAAGGGACTCGGACTGCTCGGGGCAGCTGCCCTGGTGCCCGGGTGCGCGACCTCGACGAACAGTCCGGGCAGCGGCAGCGCGGCCACTGGTGAGCTTTCGCTGCAGTCGAACCTCTCCAGCGAGCAGGCCAAGGCCGCGATGGAGAAGCTCGTTGCCACCTACAACAAAATGGGTGCAGCCAACAAGACTGGTGGGTCCCAGGTCAAGCTGAACACGGTCGCGGCGGAGATCTTCCGGACCCAGTTGCCGACGTACCTGACCTCGGCCAACCCGCCGGACGTCTACACCTGGTACGCCGGGTCGGTCGCGGACTCGTACGCGAAGAAGGACCTGCTGCTCGACGTGTCGAGCGTGTGGGACAGCATGACGAACTACCCGAAGTCGATGCAGACGCTGTCCACCAGCAGCGCCGGGCAGAAGATCTTCGTGCCGACCAGCTACTACTGGTGGGGCATGTTCTACCGCAAGTCGAACTTCGCCAAGTGGGGCGTCACGCCGCCGACGAACTGGGCCGAGTTCATCGCGGTCTGCAAGACGATCCAGAGCAAGGGCATCCCGCCGATCGGCATCGGCCTCGGCGACACCCCGTGGGTCGCGTCGGCCTGGTTCGACTACCTGAACATCCGGATCAACGGCGCGCCGTTCCACCGCCGGTTGCTGGCCGGCCAGGGCGACTTCACCGACCCGAAGGTGAAGGCGGTCTTCACCAAGTGGCGCGAGGTCCTGCCGTACTTCGATCCCAAGGGCAAGTCCTTCCCGTTCCAGGAGGCGACGTCGGCACTGCTGGCCGGCAAGACCGGGATGTTCCTGATCGGCACCTTCTTCGCGGACTCCGCGCCGAAGGACGCGCTGGACGACATCGACTTCTTCCAGTTCCCGATCATCGATCCCGCCGTACCGGTGGCCGAAGAGGCGCCGACGGACGGGTACTTCGCCTCGAAGAAGGCGAAGGATCCCGAGGGCGTGAAGAAGCTCATGACCTGGCTCGCGACCGCGGAGGCGCAGGAGATCTACGTGCAGAGCTCGTCCGGTACGGCGATCCCCGCGAACCCGGACGGCAAGTCCGCGGACACGCCGCTGGTGAAGAAGGGCAAGGCGATGATCGAGGGCGCGGCGGAGCTGACCCAGTTCTTCAACCGCGACTCCAGTGACGCACTCCAGCCGACGGCCGACGCCGCCCTGACCAAGTTCCTGGACAAGCCGGACCAGATCGACCAGATCCTCAAGACCTGGCAGACCGCCGCCGAGAAGGTCTTCAAAGCGTGACTTCCACCCTGGCAGAGACGGCTCCCGGCCGGTCCGCACCACGGGCCGGCGGGGGCGCGTCCCGCCGTACCAAGCGCTCTGGCCCGCGCCGGGTGTCGCCGTTGATCCTCGCGTTCGTGCTGGTGCCGTTCGCGATCGAGGCGGTGTGGGTGTTCTGGCCCGCGCTGCAAGGGTTCTGGTTGGCGCTGACGAACTGGGACGGGTTGTCGGCGCCGTCGTTCGTCGGGTTCGGCAACTTCGGCGACATGGTGTCGGACCCGATCTTCCGAACCGCGCTGAAGAACACTGCGATCTGGCTGGTGCTGTTCGGTGGGCTCAGCGTGATCGGTGGCTTCGGGATGGCGTTGCTGCTGCAGCGCGAACGCCGTGGCGTCGGCATCTACCGGGCCGCGCTGTTCACCCCGGTGGTCTTCTCACTGGTCGTCACCGCACTGATCTGGCGGGTCTTCTACCAACCCGATGGCTTGGTCGACACCGTCTTCCGGACTGTTGGCCTGGGCAACTTCGTCCGGCCGTGGCTGGCTGACCCGGACACCGCCCTGTACGCCGTGATCGTCCCAGCACTGTGGCGGCAGATCGGGTACGTGATGGTGCTGTACCTGGCCGGCCTGAAGGCCGTCGACCCCGCGCTGTACGAGGCGGCGAAGGTGGACGGTGCCTCGGCCTGGCAGCGGACCCGATTCGTGACGATCCCACAGCTCAAGGGTGTGAACTCGGTCGTGCTGTCGGTCATCGTGATCGACTCGCTGAGATCGTTCGACATCGTCTGGTCGATGACGAAGGGCGGCCCGTACCACTCGTCCGAGCTGCTCAGCACCTACATGTACTCGACCGCCTTCCAGTCCACCCAACTCGGCTATGCCTCCGCGCTGGCCGTGGTGATCTTCCTGCTCGCCCTGGCCGTGATCCTCGGCTACCTGATCCGTGCCTTCCGGGAGGAAGCATGAACCGCCTGAAGACGTCGGGCTACCACGTGGCGATGGGGCTTGTTTCCATTCTGTGGGTTGCGCCGATTCTCTGGGTGATTGTGATCTCGTTCCGCAGCTTCGACGATGTAGCGGCGAACGGGCTGGGGTCGTTGCCGCATTCGTTCACGTTTTCGACGTACAAGTCGGCGTGGGAGGACGCGGACGAGTTCCGGGCCTTGATCAACAGCCTGCTGGTGACGATTCCGGCGGTGCTCCTGAGTCTTGGGCTGGCGTCGATCGCGGCGTACGGGCTGGCGCGGTACAACATCCCGTTCCGGCGGACGATCCTGTTGCTCATGTTGATGGGCAACCTGCTGCCGCCGCAGATCCTGCTGATCCCGATCTCGCGGTTCGTCGAACTGATCGGGTACTACGACACGCTGATCGCGCTGATCGCCGTTCATGTCGGGTTCGGGCTCGGGTTCTACACGTTCGTGCTGCACGGGTTCATGCGGGATCTGCCGCGGGAGATCCAGGAGGCGGCGACGATCGACGGTGCCGGGCCGGGCAAGATCTACTCGAGCGTGATCCTGCCACTGACCCGGCCCGCGCTGGCTGCACTTGGCGCTCTGTCGTTCACCTGGATCTTCAACGACCTGTTGTGGTCGATCACCGTCATCCGGTCCGGCGAGAAGATGCCGGTCACTCCGGCGTTGCTCGGGCTCCAAGGCTTGTTCGTCTCGTCCTGGAACGTGATCGCCGCCGGCACCGTGATCGCCGCGGTTCCCACGGTCGCGGTCTTCCTCCGGTTCCAGAAGCACTTCGTCGGCGGGCTCGCCATCGGAGCCGTCAAGTGAAGACGTGGACGTTGCGCGGCGCAACCACGTCGTACGTCGTCGGCGTCCCCGACCACAACCAGTGGGCCCAGTTGATTGCCTGGGGCCCCCACGCGGTCACCGAAGGCCCGTCGGTCGTAGCCCCGGTAGGCACCGAGCACTTCCTTCCACGAGCCGACATAGAACCTCTGGAGTACGCCGTCCGAGGTGTGCGCTACGCATCCCCGGTGGATCTGGTGATCTCCGGCCCGGACGGTTCCGACGAACTCCGCCTGGTCTTCTCGGGTGCAACGACTGGCGACCCCCTCCACCCCGCGGCGGGGGAGCAGTTGGAGCTCACGTTCCGCGATGAGCTGCGAGCGGTGCGCGTGGTGCTGCACTACAAAGTGGTCGCGGACGCGGTGGAGCGGTGGGTTGCCGTGCACAACGACGGCAACGACGAGCTGCGGTTGCATCGGCACGATTCGGCGGGTTTCACCGTGCCTACGACCGGCGGCGCGACGGTGAAGTACTTGTGGGGTGAGTGGAACAGCGAGTTCCAGCAGGCCGAGGTCACGCTCGAGCGCGGCCGGTTCACGATCGGCAGTGCGCAGGGGATCACCGGGCACTCCTACTCACCGTTCCTGTCCGTCGAGGACGGAGGTACGGCGTACGGCGTCCAGCTCGCGTGGAGTGGGTCGTGGGAGATGAGCGCCGACGTAGACACCACCGGGCAGCTGCGGATCCAGGCCGGACGAGTGTCATCGAGCCTCGGGATCACACTGAGGCCGGGGGAGACGTGGGTTTCGCCGAAGGCCGTCGGGGCGTGTAGTGCGGAAGGTGCCGACGGACTCGCTCGCGTTTTCCATGCGTACGAGCGGTCGCTGTCGAGGAAGCGCACGCCGAAGGTGCTGTACAACTCCTGGTTCGCGACCGAGTTCGACATCCGCGCCGACCACCAGCTCGAGCTCGCCCGACGCGCCAAGAGCATCGGCGTCGAGACGTTCGTGGTCGACGACGGCTGGTTCGTCGGACGTTCCGACGACACCGGCGGCCTCGGCGACTGGGAGGTCGACCCGGCCAAGTTCCCGAACGGCCTCGACGGATTCATCGCCGGCCTGAACGACATCGGCCTCGACTTCGGTCTGTGGGTCGAACCCGAATCGGTCAGCCCGAAGTCCGAGCTCGCGGCGAAACACCCCGAATGGATCCTCCGCACTCCCGGCCGCGACCCGGTCCTGATCCGCAACCAGCTCCTCCTCGATCTGAGTCGCGACGACGTCGCCGACTTCATCTGGACCACGCTCGACCGCCTGCTGTCGACGTACCAGATCAAGTATCTGAAGTGGGACGCCAACCGCCCCCGGCTCGACTCCGGCGACCAGCGGCGAGACCTCGACGGTCGCGTCGTCACCAACCTCTATGCGATCCTCGACCGCCTTCGCGTCGAACACCCCGAGGTGTACGTCGAGGGATGCGCGGGCGGCGGCGCCCGCGTCGACCTCGGGATGGCCGCGCGCGTCGACACGCTCTGGCCGAGTGACAACACGGCCCCGCTGGATCGGCTCAGGATCCAGCAAGGCTTCCGCACCGGTTTCGCGCCGCACCTGATGAGCTCGTGGGTGACCGATGCCGTCGGCACCCATGACGGACGCGAACGATCCCTCGACTTCCGGTTCCGTGTCGCCATGGCCGGCGTACTCGGGATCGGCGCCGACCTGTCGCGATGGAACGGCGAGCAACTGGCCACCGCGGCGCAGTACATCGAGCAATACAAGGGCATCCGCGAGCTGGTTGCCGACAGCAAGGTCTACGGACTGTCCGTCGGCGTGCAGTACGTCGGCGCCACCCGGTCCGTTGTGTTTCTGTGGGAGACCGGCGACGGCAGCGTGCGAGGCACCTTGCCGACCCGGCCGCGGCGAGTGCCGCTCGCCGGCCTGGATCCCACGAAGAACTACCGGGTGGGCGACGAGGTCCACCCGGGCAGCTATCTGCTGCAGGTCGGCGTCCGGTGGGACGGCCCGACCGACTCGAACTGCCTGGTCGTCGAAGCCCTCGACTGACCGTTCCGCTCAACGGCAGCAAAGGACAACAGATGAAGCGACTGCTTGGTGGGGTGATCGCTGCGGCCCTGGTGGCCGGAGCGTTCGCGATCACCACGACAACCCAGGCTGTGGCGGCTCAGGCCACAGCCCAGGCCGCGGCGCCGGTGCTCAGCCCGACGCCATACATGGGCTGGAACACCTACTACGGACTCGGCGGTGACTTCACCGAGGACACGATCAAGTCGGTCGCCGACTCGCTGGTGAGTCGTGGGCTGGCCAAGGCCGGCTACGACATCGTCTGGCTGGACGGTGGCTGGCAGGCCGATCAGTCGCGCAGCGACGCCGGCGACCTGGTCCCGAACCCGGCCAAGTTCCCGAACGGACTGAAGCCGCTCGTCGACTACATCCACAGCAAGGGCCTGAAGGCCGGCATCTACACCGACGCCGGACCTTACATTCCAGGCAGGTGTGGGCTCGGTAGCGGCGGCTACTACCAGCGCGACGCGGATCAGTTCGCCGCATGGGGCTTCGACGCGGTCAAGGTCGACTACCTGTGCGGCATTGCGGCGGACCTGGACCCGAAGACGGTCTTCACCGAGTTCGCCCAGGCGTTGCGCAACAACGCCAGCCACCGGCCGATGATCTTCAACCTCTGCAACCCGGTCACCTCACCGGACTGGGGCAACTATCCCGAGTCGCAGCAGTCGATCTTCTCCTGGTCGTACGCACCAGGGATCGCCCAGTCGTGGCGGACGTACACCGACGTCGGCTTCCAGGGCGACATCAAGTTCAAGGACGTACTGCGCAACTACGACGCGAACGCGCGGCACCCTGAGGTGGTCAAGCCGGGTGCGTTCAGCGACCCCGACTACCTCGCGCCCGAGCTCGGCATGACGGATGAGGAGTTCCGCTCCCAGCTCACGTTGTGGGCCGTGGCCGCGGCGCCGCTCGTGGTCGGCAGCGACATCCGCAAGCTGAGCGCGACGACGATCTCGATGCTGACCGATCCCGACGTACTCGCGATCAACCAGGACCGGGCGGCGGTTCAGGCCGTCCGGGTCGGTGCCGCAGGAACGACGGAGACATGGGTCAAGCGACTCGCTGACGGCAGCCGTGCCGTGGTGCTGCTCAACCGCGGCGACAGTGCGAAGACGATCACGACGACGGCTTCGGCGGTCGGTCTGCAGGGTGCGCGGTTCACCCTGAAGAACGCGTGGACCAACAAGGTCACCGAGAGCGCAGGCACGATCAGCGCGGCGGTTCCGGCGCACGGTACGGCGCTCTTCCGGGTCGAGCCGGCTCTTGGCGTACCGGGGATCCCGCATGTGACTGCCGGTTTTCCGCAGGTGACGAACGTCGGCACCGACGTGCAGCCCGACGGAGTCGCTCCGGTTGTTGCCGGTGGCGACGAACTGACGGTGCAGGTTGCCGTCCGCAACGACGGTCTGCTCCCGGTGCTCAAGCCGGCCGTGACGGTTGCCGGTGGCACCGGGTGGACCGTCAAGTCGTTGACCAAGGCTCCGGACCTCCTTGCCGGTGGACAGCAGGCGACGTACCGCTTCACCGTGAAACTGCCCGTCGGCGCCGCCCCCGGATCCGCGAGCCTCACCGCGTCGACGTCGTACGACACGATCGGGTACGGCGTACAGCGGCAGTCGACTGTGTCGCCGGTGGTGGTGGCTCCGGCTCCGCCAACGGGCACCGTGCCGCTCTCGCATCACGAGTGGATCAGCGCGACCAGCGGCTGGATGTCGCCGACCGTCGACGAGAGCGTCGGTGGCGGATCCCCGATCAGCCTGGTCGGTACGACGTACCCGACCGGCCTTGGTGTGGCTTCGCCTTCGACGGTTCGCTACTACCTGGGCAAGGCGTGCTCCCACCTGACTGCGACGGTCGGCATCGACGACGCGGTCCGCAACGTCGGGCCGGAAGGCGGCACCGCGACCTTCCAGATCATCGGCGACGGCAAGGTGCTGTACGACAGCGGAGTGGTGGACCGGGACCACCCGAAGCCGGTCGACGTCGACCTCACCGGAGTCCGCGTCCTCGACCTCTTCGTCGGCGACGCCGGAGACGGCGGCTACAACGACCGCGCCGACTGGGCCGCTCCCACCGCAATCTGCTGAGGCTCGTCCATCGAGTCGTGGATCGTTGCTCGGGAATCGTCCAGATGACTGCGCAAATCCACGACTCGATGCGCTATGGACAGGCAGGGTGGTGGCCGGAGGCTTCGCGGGACCACCGGCCACCACCTTGGTATTGGATCAGATCTTGTGGGTGGCGGGCAGGGGGTGTCGGGCGGGCGGGTGGATTCCTTCGGGGTTCGGAGACTCGCCGTTTGATGGTGACATTCCGTTCATGGTGAGGCAGTCTCCTTCTGTCGGGAAGTGCTCGTTTCGACATTTGAGGAGACAATTGTGCGCAGAGTACGCCGCCCACGCGCCCTCGCCGCCGGACTCGCGGTCCTGCTGACCGCCGGCCTCGCCCCGCCGGCCGCCCAGGCCGTTACCACATCGGTACCGGTGCAACTGGTCTCGGTCACCGATTTCCACGGCTACCTGCGGCCTCCGTCGCCGGCCGACGGCGGGACCATCGCCGGCCCCGGCGGGACGACCCAGGTCGTCGGCGGAGCGGCGTACCTGGCCACGCATCTGAACAGCATCCAGGCCGGCCACCCGAACTCGATCTTCTTCGCCGACGGGGACAACTTCTCCGGCTGGCCGTTCGAGGTGGACGCGCACGCGGACGAGCCGACGATCGAGGTGCTGAACGCGCTCGGCGTCGAGTTCTCCAGCGTCGGCAACCACGAACTCGACATCTCGAAGAGCTTCCTGGTCGACCACATGACCAAGGGCACGTGCTTCGGCAAGGTCGGTGTCGACAGTTGCTTCACCGACTCCACCGGCCGCCGGTTCCACGGCGCGGACTTCGAGTTCCAGTCGGCCAACATCGTCGACGCCAAGGGCCGCACGATCGTCGCGCCGTACACGATCCGCTGGGTGCGTGACCACGGCCGCAGCTACCCGATCGGCTTCATCGGGATGACGGTCCCCGACACTCCTGTCGGCTCCACGTCGTACCAGCCGGATCTGACCGCACTCGACCCGGTCGAGTCGGCGAACCGTGCGGCCGCCGAGCTGACCCGCCAGGGCGTGAAGGCGATCGTGCTCAACATGCACGACGGCGGTACCGACGCGTCCGCGACGTACGACGACTGCGTGAATCCGACCGGTCCGGCGGTCGAACTCGCGCGCACGGTGACGCCGCAGATCGACGCGATCGTCACCGGTCACTGGCACGCCGCGTTCAACTGCAGCATCCCGGACCCGGACGGCAACCCGCGCCCGGTCGTCGAGGCCGCGAACCACGGCCGGCTGATCAACGAGATCAACCTCCAGCTGGACGGCCGCACCGGTGAGGTACTCCGCGACAAGACTACGTCGGCCAACCACGCCGTCACCCGCGACGTCACGCCCGACCCGAAGATCCAGAAGATCGTCGACTACTGGGCCGCCGCCGGTGATCGCAAGTACGCCGAACCGGTCGCGACCATCACCGGCGACTTCACCCGCACCGCGAACTCCGCCGGCGAGAGCACCCTGGCCGATCTGGCCGCCGACGTCCACCTGTGGACCGCCCGGCAGAACGGCCGTGCCGACCTCGGCATGATCGCCGCTAAGCCCGCCATCGGCAGTACGGCGTTGCGCGCCGATCTCCTGGTTGCCAACAGCAACAAGCCGGGCGATGCCGACGGCCGGGTGATGCTCGGTGAGTCGTGGGACGCGTACGGGTACGGCAACCCGGTCCTGACCGTGAGCCTCACCGGTGCGCAGTTGGACGCCGTACTCGAGCAGCAGTGGCAGACGCAGACCGACGGCACGGTGAAGTTCGCGCCGCTCGCGGTGTCGGGCAACGTCATCTACTCGTTCGACGCGAGCCGGCCGGTCGGTGACCGTGTCGATCCCGCCGACGTGAAGATCGACGGCGCCGCACTCGACCCGGCCAAGACCTACCGGGTGGCGGCACTCGCCTACACCGTGATCGGCGCCGACGGGTACGCAGCGTTCAAGAGCTACACCGACCCGGTCCGCAACAACACCGACCACGAAACCTTCGCCGCCTACCTCAAGGCCCACAAGACTTTGACTCCGGCGCCACTGACACGAATGACCCAGAAGAACTAGCCCGCCCGACGACGCGTGCGGTTTCCGGTGCCATAGTCGGTATGTGGTGCTCACGTTCGATGGGGATCTGGAGTTCGACCCGGCGTTGTTCGAGATTCGCCGGGCCGGAGTGCCGGTGCCACTGGAGCCGCAAGCGTTCGATGTTCTCTCCTATCTCGTCTCGCACCGTGACCGGGTGGTTGCGAAAGAGGAGTTGATGGACAGGGTCTGGGGCGGCCGCTTCGTCACCGAGGCGGCCGTGACCAGCCGGATCAAGCAGGTACGGCGCGCGCTCGGCGACGACGGTCACAGTCAGCGGATGATCCGGACCCTGCACGGCCGGGGCTACCGTTTCGTCGCGCCGGCCGAGACCCGGACCGAGCCGCGGCCGATCGAGCCGGTCCGCTACACCGTCAGCGATGGTCTCCACATCGCGTATCAGGTGACCGGCGGCGGAGACCTCGACATCGTGCTGATCTCCGGGTTCGTCTCGCACCTCGAGCAGGACTGGGGCGATCCCCGGCACGCCCACTTCCTGCATCGGCTGGGGTCGTTCGGCCGGCTGATCCGGTTCGACAAGCGTGGCACCGGGATGTCGGACCGGCCGTCAGGTCTGCCGGACGTCGAGACGCGGATGCACGACGTCCTCGCCGTGATGGATGCGGTCGGCTCGGAGCGAGCTGTGCTGATGGGGTACTCCGAAGGCGGGCCGATGGCGATTCTGGGCGCTGCCACTCACCCGGAGCGGGTCGTGGGCCTGGTCCTGTACGGCGCCTACGCCAAGCGGATCTCGGCAACGGGCTATCCATGGGCGCAGACCAAGGAAGAGTGGAGCCTCTACACCGATCAGTTGGTGAACAGGTGGGACTGGGAGGCGGACATGCGGTTGCGGTGCCCGTCGGCCGACGTACCGATGCAGCGGTGGTGGGCAGAGCGCATGCGAGCGTCCGCGACACCGTCCACCGTGCGGGCGCTGCTGGACATGAACTCGCTCGTGGACGTGCGAGACGCGTTGCCTGCGGTACGGGTACCGACGCTGGTGCTCCATCGAGTCGGCGACGCGCTCGTCGATGTCGGCGGCTCGCGGTACATCGCCGAGCGCATTCCCGCCGCGCGGCTGGAACTGCTCGACGGCGCCGACCACTTCGTCTCCGGGAACCCCGACCAGATCCTCGACCCGATCGAGCGGTTCCTGCGGGAGCTCCCGGATCCGGCGGGGCACGCGCCGGCGTTGGCGGCGGTGATCGCGCCGGCCGGATCGGGTGCCGATGATCTGGCCGCGAGCCTGGCGGGCGCGGGCGGCCGTCGGTGCGCGGGTCCGGGCGGCCGGGCGGTGGTGCTGTTCGACGGTCCCGCCACCGCGGTGCGTGCCGGACTGGCCAACCTGCATGACGGCGGCAAGCTCGGTGTCGCGATCGCCGAGGTACCGCGGGACGAGACCGAGCTCGACGCGTACGGCGTACAGGTCGCCATCGAACTCGCCGACCAGGCACCTCCGGGGTCGGTGTGGCTGACTCCCGGGGTGCGTGATCTGCTCGCTGGTTCGGGTATCGCGACCGAGCCGGTCGAGGACGGGATCTACCGCGCGGCCCGATGCAACTAGTGTCCTTCCGATTCAGGACACTAGGCAGTGGCGACGTCGATCGACACCGGGACTCCGTGCGTGATCACGTCGTACACCGCCGAGCGGTTCTTCGACTGCTCGACCAGTGCCCGCAGCTTCTCGGCCTCGGCGTCGCCCTTGACGTGGAAGACGACGCGGATCGCCTCGTAGCCGTTGCGTACCTCGGGGTCGAGTCCGAGGATGCCGAGCAGGTTGATGTCGCCCTCGACCGTCGAGGTGACCTCCTCGAGGTCGATGCCGCGGGCCGCGGCGATGTTCGCCAGGCCGGACGTGAGGCAGGCGGCCAGTGCGTGCAGCAGGTGCTCGGCCGGTGTGGGGCCGTTGTCGTTGCCGACCAGCACCGGCGGGTGGTCCGCGTCGAACGTGAAGTCCGCGGGCCGGGTGTTCTCCTGCCCGGCGCCGTAGAACGCGTTGATCGTGCCGCGGTTGTGCGTGCCGCTGATCCACCGATTGGTGGCGCGGAACTGGAAGCGGGCGATCTCGGGCTGTGCCTTGACGGCGTCGAGCGTCGCGAACAACGTGGCGGTGTCGACACCGTTGCGGCGGCTGTCGGTCGTGGCTGCGGTCATGATGCTGTTCCTTTCAAGCGGCCAGATGCGCTGTGGATCCGGGAAACGAGGCGAGCTCGTCGGCCTCGCGTTCGAGCGCCTCACTGAGTTGGAGTTGCAGCTCGACGAAGCGGTCCGGTGGTGGGAAGGCGGTCAGGGCGCGGGTCAGGTCGAACACCTCACGCAGCATGGCGTCCCGCGTCCGCTGGTACGACGTCATCGCGGCCCGTTCGAGCGTGGGGTCGTCGAGGCTGCGGTCGATCGCGGTCGCCAGCAGCTCCGCGTCACGGAACGCATCGGTGATGCCGTGCCCGGTGATCGGATCCCGGTGGTACCCGGCGTCGCCGACGAGCGCCCACCCCGGGCCGTGGGACTGGCGAAGGTAGTTCGGGAGATTCGCGATTCCACGCAGCCGTGCGGTGACACGTCCGGCGCGGACTCGGTGGCCGAGGTCGGGCACCAGCAGTTCGAGCTGCTGGACGAACGCGGCGGTCCGTGTGGAGCCCGCCGTACGGATCGGTTCGAGCAGCGGAGTCGGCCGGATCAACCAGACACATGCCGCGCCGTCATGCGTCGGGAACACGCCGGCGAACGTGTCCGGCGCGATGTGGAACTCGTACGTGTCCGATCTGAGCCCGGTCACGTAGGTGTAGAAGACCGCGCACGGCGAACTGGACTGCTCGTAGGTCTCGGCGCCGAAGTACCCGGCCATCCGAGAGCCACGGCCGTCCGCGCCGACGACCATGCGGGCCGGCAGCTCGACGCGGTCGCCGTCCGCGGACCGACCGACGATGCCGGCGACCCGGCCGTCGTCCGATCGCAGCAGGCCGGTCGCGGTCACCTCGGTCCGGAGCTCTGCACCCGCTTCCATCGCTGCGTCGACCAGCAGGCCGTCGAGGATCCGGCGACGTGGCGCGACCAGGACGTCGACGCCGGCGCGCTCCTTGATCCGCCGTACCTTCGGCTCCCCGTCGATGCCGAACAGAACGTGTGTGATCGCCGGCGCGCCGCCGGCCAGAACGCGATCGAGAAGCCCCCACCGGGCGAGCTGGACAACGCCGCCGCGAATGAGTCCGTGCGTCGACAACGTGTCACTCGGCAGCCGGGTTTTGTCGACCATGAGGACGTCGTGCCCCATCCCCGCCACCAACCGAGCAGTCGCCGCCCCCGCACATCGAGCCCCAACCACCACAACGTCGTACATCTCGCGCCCCCATCTCCGATGAGACGACTCTGCGCGAGGTACGCCGCCGGAACTTGGAGACCAGGTGGAGGATCCGATCGTCACGAATCCTCCACAATTGCCCGGGTCGCGGCGGGGCGCGCGTCAGCGGGAGCGGTGCCGCTCCGCGAGGTCCTTCAGGTAGAGGGCGCTGGCTTTGGGGATGCGGGACTGGGTCTCGTAGTCGACCCGGACGATGCCGAAGCGTTTGGCGTAACCGTAGGCCCATTCGAAGTTGTCCATCAGGGACCAGGCCAGGTAGCCGCGGATGTCGGCGCCCTGGTTGATCGCGGCAGCAACGGCGGCCAGGTGGGACGTGAAGTACGCCGTCCGGTCCGCATCGGCGACGAAGCCGGTGGAGTCGGGTACGTCGTCGAAGGCGGAGCCGTTCTCGGTGACGACCATCGGCATACCCGGGTAGTCGCGGCTGATGCCGACCAGCAGATCAGTGAAGCCCTCGGGCACGATCTCCCAGTCCATCGCCGTGCGCGGTTTGTTCAACGGAAGCGTCCGGCTGACCGGCAGGCGGCTGGAGTCGACCGTGCTGCCGTCCTCGGCGTACCCGGTGAACTTCTGGCTGAAGTAGTAGTTCACCCCCAGCACGTCGATCGGCGCCGCGATGATCTCGAGGTCACCATCCTCGACCGGCAGCTCGACACCCTCAGCAGCCAGGTCAGCCACCACGTCCGCCGGGTAGTGACCGTGCACCAGAGGATCGAGGTAGATCCGCCGGCCCATTCCGTCCGCCCGCCGGGCCGCGTCGACGTCCGGCTGGGCGTCCGAGGCCGGGTACGCCGTAGCAACGTTCAGCGTGATGCCGATGTCGAGCTTGCGTGGTGACGCCTCACGCATCCGGCCCGTTGCGAGACCATGCGCGAGCAGCAAATGATGCACAGCAGCCAATGCGGCCGGGTATTCACGCCGCCCCGGAGCATGTGCGCCGTACGCGTAGCCCAGCATCGCCGAACACCACGGCTCGTTGAGCGTGGTCCACGTGTTCACCCGGTCGCTCAAGGCCTCGAACACCAGCATCGCGTAGTCGGCGAACCGGTACGCCGTGTCGCGCACCGGCCAGCCGCCCGCGTCTTCGAGCTCCTGCGGGAGATCCCAGTGGTACAAGGTCACCCACGGATCGATGCCCTGCGTCAGCAGCTCGTCGACGAGCCGGTCGTAGAACGCGAGCCCGGCCCGGTTCACCGGGCCCTTGCCGCGCGGCTGGACCCGCGGCCACGCCACCGAGAACCGGTAGGTGTCCAGACCGAGATCCTTGATCAGGGCAACGTCCGCCGGCATCCGGTGGTAGTGGTCGCAGGCGATGTCACCGGTGTCGTCGTTGTCGATGGCACCGGGCACCCGGCAGTACGTGTCCCAGATCGACGGGGTCCGGCCGTCGACGTTCACCGCACCCTCGATCTGGTACGCCGACGTCGCGACACCCCACCGGAAGCCGGCCGGAAGTCCCGCGATCAGGCCGGCGTCCCCCGAGACAGAAGTTGTGCTCATAGTGGCCTTTCGGATGTCGGAGAGATCAGGCGACCGGCACGCGGCCGGGGAGCCAGCAGGCAACGGAACGGCTGGGATCGTTGCGCGACGACGGGACACCGAGGATCGGGATCTCCACCGAGCAACGGTCGAACGCGTGCGGACAGCGCGGATGGAACGAACAACCCGACGGCATCCCGCGCAGGTCGGGTGGTGAGCCCGGGATCCCGGCGAGTTCCCGGCGCGGGCCGCGCAGCGCCGGGAACGACTTCAGCAGTCCCTCGCTGTACGGGTGCAGGGAGTCGGTGTACAGGTCGGCGGAGCGGGCCTCCTCGACGATCCGGCCGCCGTACATGATCGCGATCCGGTCCGAGAACTCGACCAGCAGCGACAGGTCGTGGGTGATGAACAGCACCGAGAACCCGAGCCGCTCGCGCAGTTCGACCAACTGGGCCAGGATCTGCCGCTGCATCACCACGTCGAGAGCGGTGGTCGGCTCGTCCATGATGACGATCTGCGGTTCGAGCACGAGCGCCATCCCGATCATCACCCGCTGCCGCATACCGCCGGACAGTTGGTGCGGGTACGCGTCCATCCGGTCGGCGGAGATGCCGACCAGCTTCAGCATCTCGTGTGCCCGGCTGGTCCGCGCGGACGGCGATAAGCCGGGCTCGTGCGCCCTGATCACGTCGAGCATCTGGATCGAGACCTTGTGCACCGGGTTGAGCGAGTTCATCGCGCCCTGGAACACGATCGACGTCTCGGCCCAGCGGAAGGCCCGCAACTCCGGGTCGGTCAGCGCCATCACGTCGTACGCATCGCCGTTCGGCGGGTGGTAGACGACCGAGCCGCCGCTGATCACGCCGGGTGGTGGCAGCAGCCGCGTCACGCCGTACGCGAGGGTCGACTTGCCGCTCCCGCTCTCGCCGGCCAGTCCGAGTACTTCGCCGCGGTGCAACGTCAGCGTGACGTCGCGAACCGCCTGGACCGCCTCGTCGCCGAGGCCGTAGTCGACGTGGAAGTTCTTGATCTCCAGCACCGGCTCTTTCATGCGGCCTCCTCCTTACGCCGTACGACGGGAGTCGCGGGGGCGTCCTTGGCACCCAGGACCGGCGTGAAGCCGACCCGCATCCTGACCGAGTGACCGTCCTTGGTCTTCACCTTGGTGTGGCCGCTGCTGCGCAAGCGCGGACTGACGAACTCGTCGATGCCGAAGTTGATCAGCGACAGCGCCGTACCGAGGATGGCGATCGCCAGACCCGCGGGGACGAACCACCACCACGCGCCCTGGGCCAACGCCTGTTGGCTCTGCGCCCAGAACAGGATGGTGCCCCAGTTCCACTCGGAGATCGTCGAGATGCCGATGAACGCGAGGGTGATCTCCGACATCACCGCGAAGATCACCGTGCCGACGAAGCCGGAGGCGATGATCGCGGTCAGGTTCGGCATGATCTCGGCGGTGATGATCCGCCAGGTGCTCTCACCGGTCGCCCGGGCCGCCTCGACGTAGTCGCGCCGACGCAGCGACAGGGTCTGCGCCCGCAGTACCCGGGCGCCCCAGGCCCACGACGTCAAACCGATGACCAGGGCAACCATCAGGTCGCCCGCGGCGGGGATGGTCGAGGCGACGATGATGATCAGCGGCAGTGCGGGGATGACCAGGAACACGTTCGACAGCGCGGACAGGCTCTCGTCCGCGGCGCCGCCGAGGAAGCCGGCGCTGACGCCGATCAGGATCGACAGCGCGGTCGCGACGATGCCGGCCAGCAGGCCGACGAACATCACGCCGCGGGTGCCGACCAGGACCTGGCTGAAGATGTCCTGCCCGAGATGCGTCGTACCGAACCAGTGCTTGCCGGACGGCGCCTGGATCAGGTCACTGCTGCGGGCGGACGGATCGTACGGCGCGATCCACGGTCCGATGATCGCGATCAGGCAGAAGAACCCGAGCACGATCAGACCGGTCGCGGCCTTCGGATTGGCGACGAACCGCAGCCGGCGGCGCTTGGCCGGCGTGGCCGCGACCTCCGGGCCCCCGGGCGTGACCGCGGTGATGGTGGTGGCTGGTGCGGACACGGGTCAGCCTTCCTTCCGGGTACGCGGGTCGAGGAGCAGGTAGGCGATGTCGGCCATCAGGTTCGCGACCAGCACCGACAGCGTGATCACCAGGAACACGCCTTGCATCAGCGGATAGTCCTTGGAACCGACGGCCTGGAACAGGTTGTAGCCGATGCCTGGGTAGGAGAAGACGATCTCGACCAGCAGCGTGCCACCGACGATGAAGCCGAGCGCCAGCGCGAAGCCGGACACGTTCGGCAGCAGGGCGTTGCGGGCCGCGTAGCTGACCATCACCCGGCGCTCGGTCAGGCCCTTGGCATGCGCGACGGTGATGTAGTCCTCGGACGCGACCGTGACCATCATGTTGCGCATGCTGAGGATCCAGCCGCTGACCGACGAGATCAGGATGGTGAGGGCCGGCAGCAGGCTGTGCTGGATCGCGCTGCCGATGAACTCGCTGTTCCAGGACGGCACCAGGCCGGGTTCGTAACCGCCCGACGACGGGAAGATACTGTCCGGTCCGGCCAGCAGGGTGATGGCCAGCAGGCCGAGCCAGAAGTACGGGATCGACGACAGGAACGTTGTCACTGGCAACAGTCCGTCCAGCCACGAACCGCGTCGCCAGCCGGCCAGTACGCCGAGCGACGTACCGATCATGAAGCTGGCGAACGTCGTGATGCCGACCAGCGCGATCGTCCACGGCAGGCTCTGCCGCAGGATCTCCGAGACCGGCGTCGGGAAGAAGGTGAACGACAACCCGAGGTCGCCGTGGAAGATCTGGCCCCAGTAGTCGACGTACTGACTCCACAGACTGGCGTTCTTGTCCAGGCCGAACAGCACGTACAGCGACTGGATCGCGTCCGTGCTCAGCTGGCCCTGGTACTTGTTGATCAGCGAGGTGACCGGATCGCCCGGGATCAGCCGGGGGATGAAGAAGTTGATGGTGAGCGCGGCCCACGCGGTGAACAGGTAGAAGGCGATCCGCTGCAGCAGGTACTTCACTTCGCGACCCCCTCCTCATAGAGCCAGCACGCCGCCCAATGCCCGTCGTTGGCAGGCAGTTCGAAGCGGGGCGGAAGATCGGTCGAGCACTTCGGCATCGCGTGCACGCAGCGCGGGTGGAACCGGCAGCCGCTGGGTGGTGCGATCAGGCTCGGCGGCTCACCGCTGCCCTGGTCCTCCGGGGCGCGCGGATCGCCGACGCGGTCGAGGCGATCAGGGTCCGGCGCGCTCTCGATCAGCAGCCGCGTGTACGGGTGGGCCGGGTTCTGGGTGACGGTTTCGGAGTCGCCGCCCTCGACCATGCGTCCGGCGTACATCACCAGGGTCTCGTCGGCGAAGTACCGGGCCGAGGCGATGTCGTGGGTGATGTAGAGGATGGCGAGGTTGAGCCGTTCCTTCAGGTCACGCAGGAGATTCAGTACGCCGAGCCGGATCGACACGTCGAGCATCGACACCGGCTCGTCCGCGAGCAGCGCCTCCGGGTCGGCACCGAGGGCACGGGCGATCGAGACGCGCTGGCGCTGACCGCCGGACAGCTCGTGCGGAAACTTGTCCAGGTAGCGCTCCGGGGGAGTGAGCTGGACCCGGAGCAGCAGGTCGCGCAGGTTCTCCTCGAGCTCGGTCGCGGTGGTGCCGGCCCGGCCGTGGATCCGCAGCGCGCGGGTCAGGTGGTACCGCACGGTGTGCGTCGGATTCAGCGAGGCGAACGGGTCCTGGAAGATCATCTGGACCTGGCGGCAGTACGCGCGGAACTTGCGGCCGCCCTTCACCGTGACGGACTCGCCGTGCAGCCGGATGTCACCCGACGTACGGCCGTACAGCTGGGCGAGCAGCCGGGCAACGGTCGACTTGCCCGAGCCGGACTCGCCGACGAGTGCGGTGACCCGTCCCCGGCGCAACGTGAGCCTGATGTCGTCCACGGCATGGACTGCCTGGCGATCCCGGGTGAGCAGGTCGCGGATCCGCCGCCGTACCGGGAAGTGCTTGGTGAGGCCCTCGGCCTCGAGGACCACCTCGGTGTCGGTCACCGTCATGGAATCGGGACTCCTCGGTTCATGGCACCGCGGCGCCAGGCGGTCAGGCCTGGCGCCGCGGGCCGCGCCTCACTGGGCGCCGGCGGGCTTCAGGTTCAGGACGATCTGCAGAGCGTTCTGCTGGGTCGGCTGCGCCGGCCCGTACTGGTTCTGCTCGTCGGGCCAGCCGACCCAGTTCTTCGTGCTGTAGAGACCGCCGACGTTCGAGGCAGAGGTGGGGATCACCGGCATCTGCTCGACCATGATCTTCTGCAGCGTGTTCAGCGCGGTGGTCCTGGTGGCGTCGTCGGTCGCGTTGGCGTACTGGTCCAGCGCCGTGGTCGCCTCCGGGCTGTTGAACCGCCCGTAGTTGCCGCTGACGCCGCCCTTGCCGACCGGCTTCAGGATCTTGCCGTCCATGATGTTCTGGTAGATGTCGTACGGCGTCGCGCCGCCGTTGGTCCAGTGCATCGCGGCGTCGAAGTTGCCCTCGTCGATGTTCTTGAACCAGGCGTCCTGGTTGGCCTTGTCGACGGTTGCCTTGATCCCGATCGTGGACAGGTTGTCCTTGATGATCTCCAGGTCGGTGATGTAGTCCGACCAGCCGGCCGGGTCGGTCAGCGTGATCGTCACCGGCTTGCCGGTCGGGTCCTTGAGGACGTCGCCCTCGAGCTTGAAGCCGGCGTCGGTCAGCTCCTTCTTCGCGGCCTCGACATCGACCGAGTGCTTCTTGTCCTTGAAGTCGGGGGCGATGAACGACTCACCGGCCGGCGTCGGGATGCCGGTGACGGACTCGACCTTCGGGTAGAAGTAGCCGGCCTCGCCCTGCAGGAAGATGTCGTCGCGGTTGATCACCTTGTCCATCGCCCGCCGCAGCGCCGGGTTGTCGAAGGGCTTGCGGGTGGTGTTGATCCACAGGCCGTGGATGCCGAGGTTCGCCGGGAACCAGAGCTTGTGGTTCTTCTCGTCCTTGGCCTGGTAGACGGCCTTCACGTTCGGGACGAAGACGAAGCTCCACTCCGACGCGCCGTTGGCCAGCGCGGTGGTCTGCGCGTTGTTGTCGTTGTACGACGTGTACCGCAACTCCTTGACCTTCGGCAGGTCCTGCCAGTACGAGTCACGCAGCACCAGCGTCGTGGTCTGCGGGGTGAACGACTTGACCGTGTACGGGCCGGTGCCGATGGGGCTCTTCAGCGTGTCCTGGGTCGGGTCCTTGAGCGTGGACCACTGGTGCTTCGGGACCACGAAAGCGGTCAGGATCTTGTTCTGGTTGACGAACTGGGACCGGGTGAAGGTCAGGTCGACCTTGTTGCCGGAGGTGGTGATGGTCCCGTACGGGATCGCCTCCGGGTTCAGGGCCTCGTTGTCCTTGCGGATCTGGAAGGAGTACGCGACGTCCTCGGCGGTCATCGGCTGGCCGTCGGACCACTTCACGCCGTCGCGGACGGTCAGCGACAACTTGGTGTAGTTCGCGTCGAACTTCCACTCGGTGGCCAGCCAGGGTTTGCCCGCCTCGGTCGGCTTGATGCCGTTGATCATCACCAGCGGCTCGAAGATCATCCAGCGGTAGCCCAGCGAGGCGCCCGAGGAGGAGCCGAGGAACGGGTTGTGGTTCTCGGTCTGCGGGCCGTTCGGCATACCGACATTCAGGACGGTGGCGGTACTGCCGGAAGCGCTGCTGTTGGTCTTCCCGTCCCCGTTACTACAGGCAGCCAGTACGGCTGCCGCGAGCAAGCCCGACAGGGCCAGCGCGACAGTGCGTCGTGCTCGCATCGGTTCCTCCTGTGCATCTGTTGGCGGATGGCCCACCCTGAGCCGGTGGGCCAGTGCATGGTGGCGTGAAAGCGCTCTCATGGGAAGAGCTCACGCCCTGTCGTTCGATGTGTGGGGAGTACGCCGGCGGCGGGACAGGGGCAGCTGCCCCGCCACCGGAGCTTCTAGTGGGACCGGGCTTTCGGGGCGGGGCTGGTCCTCTGGGCGGTTGAGGGCATCGGGTCCCCAGATGCCCTCTTCGGGGCGGTTGAACTGCGGACGATCAGCGTCGTCGGCAGCACTTGGGGTTCGTCCGGCAGCGGGGTGCCGCCGAAGTAGCCCATCAGCATCCGGGCGGCCGCCTGGCCCATCTGGCGCATCGGCTGATGCACCGTGGTCAACGGCGGTTCGGTGTGTTCGGCGTACGGGATGTCGTCGAAGCCGATCACCGACACGTCGTTCGGCACGTTCCGCCCGGTCTCGCGGACGGCCTGGATGGCGCCGCCGGCGGACAGGTCGTTGTGGGCGAAGACGGCGTCGAACTCGAGGCGCTGGTCGAACGCGTGCTGGATGCCGCGGCGTCCGCTCTCGTGGGTGAAATCGCCTTCGAACACGAGTCCCGGATCGAGCTCGATACCGGCTTCGGCGTAGGTGTCGCGGAAACCGTCCAGGCGTTCGTGGGTGCAGCCGAACCGCTCGACACCGGTGATCACCAGCGGCCGGTGGCGGCCGAGCTCCAGCAGGTGCTGCGCGGCGCACTCACCGCCGGCGTAGTTGGTGGTGGCGACGGACGGGAACTGTGGGCGCTTGGCACGGTCGTCGATCAGGATCACCGGGAGGCCGCGCGCGTGCAACTGCTCGATGTAGGTGAGGGTGCCTTCGGGCTCGATCACCAGCAGGCCGTCGAACGACTGGGCCGAGACCTGCGAGGCGAACTGGTGCATCGACTCCTCACCCCGGTTGAAGGTGAACAGCAGCAGTCCGTAGCCCTCGCTCTCGACCACGTCGACGGCGCCCTGCAGCACCTCGCCCATCCAGGGCCAGGTGAGCGACGGGACCAGCATGCCGACGATCCGGGTCCGGCCGCGGGCCAGGCCGACCGCGCGGGCGCTCGGCACGTAGCCGAGCTCGGCGATCACCTGGCGGACCCGCTCCGCGGTCCGCAGATCGAGCTCGCCCTTGCCGTTGAGCACGCGCGACACGGTGGTCTTGCTGACACCGGCACGCGCCGCGACATCGGCGATGGTGATCGACATGCTGACTCCCCTCGGGCGGTCGGGGTCCAGTCCGGGACCGGTGTCGGAACCGGTTTCGGAAGCGGTTCCGTAGAGTGAAGCGGAGACGACGAGGGGTCGTCAATCACAGGGTGGTAACGAATCGCGGCTTAATTCACAACTTGGAGGAAGGTACCTCTTCCGGGCCGCCGTACGACGTGATGGACTCGGGGCGAGCGGCCTGCCTGGGGCCGGACCACGTAGGGGCAGGGCATGGACGTTCGGCGGACCACTGTGCGCGACATGCGCCGGTCCAACCGGTCGGTGATCCTCACCGGCATCTTCCGCGACGGCCCGCTCAGCCGTCAGGAGCTGAGTACCCGAACGTCGTTGAGCGCGGCCAGTGTCAGCAACCTGGTCTCCGAACTGATCGCCGAAGGCGTCGTCGAGGAGGCCGGCTCGGTCGAGTCCGAAGGCGGTCGGCCACGCGTCCTGCTGCGGGTGTCACCGACGTTCCGGTACGTCGTCGGCGCCGAGGTCGGCGAGACCCGCGTACGGGTCGAGCTGTTCGACCTCGCGATGCGGGTACTCGCCCGCGCCGACCACCCGATCCACTCGCCGACACCGGCGATGGTCGTGAAACACGTGCTGGCGGGCCTCGGTGCGGTGCTTGCCGAGGCCGGTGTCCGGCCGGAGCAGGTGCTCGGTCTCGGTGTCGCGGCGGCCGGGATCGTCGAGGGTGACGCCGTCGTCCATGCGCAGACGCTCGGGTGGGACGCCGTACCGCTTGGCCAGATGCTTGCCGAGGGCACCGATATTCCGATCCAGGTGGACAACGGCGCGAACACGCTCGGCCAGGCGGAGATGTGGTTCGGGGCCGGCCGGGGCGCGACGGACGCCGTGGTGGCGCTGGTCGGATCCGGCGTCGGTGCGGCCCTGGTCGCGGACGGTTCGAGCTACCGCGGAACGCGCAGCAGCGCGGGCGAATGGGGCCACATGACGATCGCGTACGGCGGTCGCAGGTGCCGCTGTGGTGCGGACGGATGCCTGGAGGCGTACGTCGGCGCGGAGGGCGTGCTCGGCCGCTACCGTGAGCTCGGCGGGCGGGGCCTGTCCGGCGACGAGGAAGCGGCCTTCGTCGGCCTCCTCGATGCCGTGAGTACTTCGGAGGCCGCGGCAACGGTCGTGACGGACACCATCGGCTACCTCGCCGCTGGGTTCGCCAACCTGGTCAACCTGGTCAACCCCGAGCGCATCGTCCTCGGGGGCTGGGCCGGATTGCTGCTGGGGGAGCGCTATCTGCCGCAACTGCGGGAGGAGGTCGGCCGGCACGCGTTGCAACAGCCGTACTCGCAGGTCTCGATCGTCCTGTGCGAGTTGGGCCGCGACGCCGTAGCTCTCGGCGCCGCGACCCTTCCCGTACTGCGGTTACTCCGCGACGGGGGCGTCATACCTCCGCGTCGCTAGACCGTCCACTTCTGGTTGGCGGCGCCGGTGCAGGTCCAGGTCTGGACCGGGGTGGCGTTGGCCGAGTTGTTGCCGGTGACATCGAGGCACTTGTTGGCCTGCGGGTTCACCAGGTCGTGCGCAGCGGAGTACGTCCATTGCTGGGCGCCGGAGCCGTTGCAGGTCCAGAGCTGGACTCTGGCGCCGTCGGCAACCGATCCGGCGTTGACGTCGAGGCACTTGCCCAGGGCGCGGATCGTGCCGTCGCCGGGACGGGTCCACTGCTGCGCCCCGGTCCCGTTGCAGTCGTAGAGCTGAACCGGCGTACCGTCGGCGGAGTTGGCGGCGGCGACGTCCAGGCACTTGCCGGCCAGGCCGGTGATCCGCGAACCGCCGGAGCTGCTGCCGACGTCGGAGACGCGGACGTAGTCGACCGTCATCGTCTGCGGCATCACGGTCGAACCGTCGGGGTAGCCCGGCCAGTAGCCGCCGACCGCGACGTTCATGATCATGAAGAACGGGTGGTTGTAGACCCAGGTCTTACCGTTCAGGTCGGCCGGTGTACGGCGTTGGTACTGGACGCCGTCGACGTACCAGGTGATCGAGTTCGGCTCCCAGTCGACCCGGTAGGTGTGGAACCCGTTGCGGAACGGCTGTCCGTCCGGAGAGTTGTACGCCGCGCCGATGCCGTCGGCACCGGAGTAGCCCGGGCCGTGGATCGTGCCGTGCACGATGTTCGGCTCGCGGCCGATGTTCTCCATGATGTCGATCTCACCGTCGTTCGGCCAGTTGCCGCCACCCAGCATCCAGAACGCGGGCCAAACCCCTTGTGTGCCAGGGATCTTGATCCTGGCCTCGAAGCGGCCGTACGTCTGGGTGAAGGTCTGGGCGGTGAGCAACCGGGCCGACGTGTACTGGCACGGGCCGTAGTGACACTGGAAGCCGCCGTTCTCCTGGCGGGCCGTGATCACCAGGTTGCCCTGGCCGTCGAGCGCGGAGTTCCGCGTGCTGTTGGTGTAGTACTGCCGTTCGTCGTTGCCCCAGCCGGAGCCACCGATGTCGTAGCGCCACTTGCCGGGATCGGGGGCCTGGCCGGCCGGGCCGTCGAAGTTGTCCTCCCAGATCGTCGCCGTGGGCGCGGCGGCGGCCTGCGGACGGGCCTCGGCAGGTGCTTGGAGCAGTGTGGTGCCGACCAGAGCGGCACCGATCGCGACGAACGCAGCCATGCGGGAACGCTTCATGGACGCCTCATTTCTCGCGGGGGCGGTCGGAGAAGAGATGGCCGCAGCTTGGTGTGGGAACGCTCTCACGTCAAGGCCGGGACTAAATAAAAGACCTGAAAAAAGTCCCGGCATCCCGTTGACACCGGCATGCACCGATGGTTACCTCGTGGTGACCACCTGTTGCGGCGCGGGCAGACGCCGACAACTCCCCGATGTCTCCAGAACCCTTCTGAACAAGGGAGAACCGCCCCATGCCCGCGAACGGGAAACCTCGTCGCGCCCTTCGCCTGCTGCCACTGGCCGTGGCCGTGGTGTACGTGGCCGCGACCGGACTCGGATTCGGCACCGCCCCACCCGCCCAGGCCGCCGGTGAGCAGGTCAACATCTGGCTGACCACCACGAATGACTCGGCCGGCCGCAACGTCACCCGCGGTCTGCAGCAGCAGACACCGGTGAACTTCGGCCCGGCCGGCGGCTCGGCCAACCAGACGATCACGGTCAACGAGAACACGACGTACCAGTCGTTCGAAGGTGGTGGTGCGTCGTTCACCGACAGCGCCGCCTGGCTGCTGAACAGCAGCAACACGATCAGCGCGGCCACCCGTGACCAGGTGATGAAGGACCTGTTCGACCCGGTCAACGGGATCGGCCTGGCCTTCACCCGCAACCCGATGGGCGCCTCGGACCTGGCCCGCTTCAACTATTCGTACGACGACACCTGCTGCGATCTCAACGACTTCAGCATCCAGCACGACCTCGCGGACGTCGTACCGCTGACCAAGCAGGCCAAGCAGCTGAACCCGGCGCTGAAGGTGAAGGGTGCGCCGTGGAGCGCGCCGGCCTGGATGAAGGACAACAACAAGTTCACCAACCGCGGCTGGCTGAAGGCCGAGTACTACCCGCTGTACGCGCAGTACTTCGTCAAGTACATCCAGCAGAACGAGGCCCAGGGCAACCACATCGACTACGTCTCGGTGCAGAACGAGCCGACCTGCTGCGGCACCGACGACACCGGCTACGCGTCGATGAACTGGAACGGAGCCGGTCTGCTGAACTTCACCAAGAACCACCTGTTCCCGGCGTTCCGGGCGGCCGGGATCACCACGAAAGTGTTGGTCCTGGACTACAACTGGGGCAACTACAACGACCTCGGTTCGGTCCCGCTGGCCGACGCCGGCCTGCGCAACGACCCGCTGTTCGGTGGCATCGCCTGGCATGGGTACGGCGGTGACGTGAACCTGCAGACGCAGATCCACAACCAGTACCCGACCGTGAACGCGTACATGACCGAGCACTCCGGCGGAACCTGGATCCCGAACCAGCAGGTCGAGGACATGAACAACCTGATCGACTACACCCGCAACTGGGACAAGTCGTGGGTGAAGTGGAGCCTCGCGCAGGACGAGAACATGCTTCCGTACGTCGGTGCCGGGTGCAACGTCTGCACCGGCCTCGTCACCGTGCACCGCAACGACAGCCAGCGCGGTCAGGTCACCAAGACCGTCGAGTACTACACGATGGGTCACCTGACCAAGTTCGTGAAGCCGGGTGCGCTGCGGATCGACTCGAGTGCCAACAACTCGGTGAAGAACGTGGCGTGGAAGAACCCGGACGGCTCGAAGGCGCTGATCGCGTTCAACACCACCGGTAGCTCGCAGTCGGTGCGGGTGAACTGGGGCAGCCAGTCCTTCGTCTACACGCTGCCGACCAAGACCTCCGCGACCTTCACCTGGTCCGGCACACAGGGTGGCGGTGGCGGCACCGGTTCCGCGATCACCGGCCTGGCCGGCAAGTGCATCGACGTCGCCGGTGCCAACTCGGCGGACGGTACGGCGGTGCAGCTCTACGACTGCAACGGATCGGCGGCGCAGCAGTGGGAGCGCCCGGGTGACGGGACGATCCGTGCCCTCGGCAAGTGCCTCGACGTGAACGCCGGCTCGGTCGCCAACGGAGCGAAGGTTCAGCTCTATTCGTGCAACGGAAGTGCCGCCCAGCAATGGACCTACACAAGCGGGAGAGATCTGGTGAATCCCCAGGCGAACAAGTGTCTTGATGTCACTGGCAACAATTCGGCGAACGCCACACCGCTGCAGCTGTGGAGCTGCACCGGCGCCGCAAATCAGAAGTGGAACGTCTGATGCGCCGGCTGGCGGCGGTCGCCGCGAGTCTAGTGCTGGGTGCCGGTCTACTGATGTCGGCCGCGCCTGCACAGGCGGCGACCGGGACGATCACCGGCCTGGCCGGCAAGTGCGCGGACATCGCTGCGGCGAGCAGCGCGGACGGCACTCAGGTCCAGCTCTACGACTGCAACGGGACCAGCGCGCAGAGCTGGAGCCGGAACTCGAACGGGACGCTGACGGCACTGGGTAAGTGTCTGGATGTCAGCGGTGGGTCGGTTGTCAACGGTGCCAAGGTGCAGCTGTGGACCTGCAACGGCAGTGCCGCCCAGCAGTGGTCGTACACGTCTGGCCGGGACCTGGTGAACCCGCAGGCGAACAAGTGCCTCGATGTCACGGGCAACAACTCTGCCAACGGCACTCCGCTGCAGCTGTGGACGTGCACCGGTGCGGCGAACCAGAAATGGAACGTCCCGGCGGCAGACGATGGTCCGCCACCGGCGGATGGTGCTCCGATGGCGGCAGCGCCGTACCTCTACCAGGGCTGGGGCAGTCCGCCCAGCCCGGCGACCGTGATGAACGCGACCGGCGTCAAGTGGTTCACGATGGCGTTCATCCTGTCCAACGGCTACTGCAACCCTCAGTGGGACGGGAACCGGCCGCTGACGGGCGGAGTCGACCAGCAGGCGCTCACCGCGATCCGGTCCAACGGTGGCGATGCTGTCGTGTCGATCGGTGGCTGGTCCGGCAACAAGCTCGGGCAGAGCTGTGGGTCGGCGAGTGAGCTGGCGGGCGCGTACCAGAAGGTGATCAACGCGCTGTCGCTGAAGGCGATCGACATCGACATCGAGGACCAGGAGATCGCCGGCGCCGCGGTGCGGCAGAAGGTGATCGACGCGCTGAAGATCGTCGAGCAGAACAACCCCGGCATCGCGACGTACCTGACCTTCGGTACGACGACCTCCGGGCCGGACGGCAACGGTCAGGACCTGATCCGGCGTGGTGCGGCCTCCGGGCTGAACCTCGACGGCTGGGTGATCATGCCGTTCGACTTCGGCGGTGGCTCGAGCAACATGGGCACGTTGACCCGGCAAGCGGCTGACGGGCTGAAGAACCAGGTCAAGTCGGCGTACGGCCTGAGCGACGACGCGGCGTACCGGAAGATCGGCATCTCGTCGATGAACGGGATCACCGATGTTGCCGGTGAGCGGGTCAACCTGTCCGACTTCGAGTCGATGCTGTCGTACGCGAGCGAGCACCACCTGGCCCGGTTCACGTTCTGGTCGGTCAACCGCGACCGGCCGTGCAACGGCGGTGGCGCGGACACCTGCTCCGGCGTACCGCAGCAGGCCTGGGACTACACCAAGGTGATCGGTCGCTACCGCGGCTGATCCGCACCAACCCTGAGCCGGCGTCGCCTTGTTCCCGGGCGGCGCCGGCTTCGGTTTGACTCTCCGGTTACCGGAGGGTGGATGGTGGGTTCATGACGGCAACGGTGACGGTCGGCGAGTTCTCCCGCTTGACCCATCTGAGTGTGAAGACCCTGCATCACTACCACGAGATCGGCCTGCTCGCGCCGGCGTCGGTCGACCCGTCGTCCGGCTACCGGCGGTACGAGACGACTCAGGTCGAGGTCGCCCAGCTGATCCGGCGACTGCGCGAGCTGCGGATGCCGCTGCCGGAGGTCCGGGCGGTCGTCGACGCGGCCGGCGGTGGCACCCGGGAGGAGACGCTCCGCGCGCACCTGGACCGGATGGAGCGGGAGCTCGCCCACACCCGTGACGTGGTCACGTCGCTACGCGAGATGCTGACCCTCGAGCCGGCCGAGCTCGCCGTCGAGTATCGGTTCATCCCCGCGTTCCGCGCGTACGGCGTCTCCGGTCACGTCGAGCGGGAGGGGATCGGGGAGTGGTGCGAGTTCGCGTTCGGGCGGCTCGGCGCGATCGCCGCCCGCGACGGCATCCTCGCGACGTCCGGAGCGACGTACAGCGATGAGTTCTTCACCGAGGATTCTGGTCAGGTGGTCGCGTTCCTGCCGGTTGCGCCGGACCAGGCGCCGGCCGAAGGTGTCGAACTGGTCGACCTTCCCGGCGGGTTCTTCGCGATCGCCGTCCACAGCGGGCCGCTCACCGACTTCGACCTCAGCTACGGAGCGCTCGGCAGCCATGTCGCGGAGCACTGCGAGGTCGCGCCGGGCCCGATCCGTGAGTTGTACGCCGTCGGCCCGGGGGACGGCCCCGACCCGGCGAGCTACCGCACCGAGATCTGCTGGCCGATCCGCCAGATCCCCACATCCCCTGTCACGAAAGGCTGATCCATGTCCATCGCTCTCGAGAACGTCGTCTTCGACAGCTCCGACGCCACCGCGCTCGCCACCTTCTGGGCCGGCGTGCTGTCGTCGGAGGTCGATGCCGGTGGCAACGAGTTCTTCGCCACCGTGAACAAAGCCGCGGACGGCCCGACGCTGATGTTCCTCCAGGTCCCCGAGCCGCGCGTCGGCAAGAACCGGCTGCACCTCGACCTGGCCACTGCCGACTGGTCCGCCGAGGTCGACCGCCTGATCGCACTCGGCGCGAAGCGTCACGACGAACACGACGAGTACGGCGCCCACTGGATCACGCTCGCCGACCCCGAGGGCAACGTCTTCGACCTGGCCGAGGTCCGCTAACCGGCCACGTAGCGGACGCCGTCGAAGGTCGCCCGGTCGGCGTCGACCTGCTCCTCCAGGCGGGCTCGCGCCTGCGCCACCGGCCACCGGAAGGCGCGGGCGAGCTCGCCTGGTGTGGTGGCGACCATGGTGTCGAGGAATCGTCCGGTGGCGAGCGTGTGATCGGTGGCGCCACCGACGTCGAACTGATGACAGGTGAGCGCGATCAGCGCCGCCGGCCAGCCGGATCCGGTCTCGTGAACACCTGCGGTGGTCACCAGCAGATTGCGCTGCAGCTCGGTGATCGCCCGTTGATAGCGGCTCTTGTTGCCGATCAGGGCCCGCAGGGTGGCACTCGGCAACGGCTCGGCCGCGATCGCGTCGGCGATCTCATGTGCCGTCGGCGACAGTTCCAGGAACAGGTGGTCGCTGGGGTCGCCCGGCGCTGGGTAGAGCGCCCTCAGCAGCTCCGGCGACAGGAAGGACCCGCGGCTGCCGAGGTAGGCGCCGTACCAGGCGAGGCCGCGCCGGGGGAGTTCGTCCTTCCAGGTCCAGACGCGTTGCTCGTTCGTGCCCATGCCGCTGCCGAAAGGCTCCTCGTCCTCCCCGGCGACCGCCTCCCACAAGGAGGGTACGACGGTGCGCGGCGCAGGGAAGAGCAGCGCGAAACCGACGTCGTCGACGAACTTCGCGGCCCGCTCGATCGATCCGATCCGTCGTCCGCGGACCCACCAGCGGGTGGCGCGCGCCTGGCCGAGCTCGGCGTCGGAGGTGCCGGGGATTCCCATCGGGCCAGTCAACCATCCCTCCCTTGTGCTGGTGGTGCAGGCGGAGGACTGTGGGATCAGACCGGTGGCACTGCCCGGGGGTGCCGCCCTGACGGTAAGGGGGTGGAGCATGTACGCGCGTTCCACCACGATCAACGCGATGCTGATGTCGATCGACGCAGGTGTCGCACAGGTGCGCGACGACGTGATGCCCACTCTCATGGAGATGGAGGGCTGCATCGGCCTGTCGATGATGGCGGACCGGGAGTCCGGTCAGTGCATCACCACCACCGCTTGGCGGTCGGAGCAGGCGATGCGTGCGACCGACGAAGAGTTACGGCCGGTCCGGGAGCGGCTCGCGCGGACACTCGGTGGCAGTCCGCAGGTTCAGGAGTGGGAGATCGCCGTACTGCATCGGGATCACCGCTCGGTCGCCGGTGCGTGCATCCGGGCGACATGGGTGAAGGTCGACCCGGCGACGCTGGAGCGGGCGATCGACGTCTACCGCTTGGCCTCACTGCCGCGGCTCGAGGACCTGGCCGGATTCTGCAGCGCCAGCCTGCTGGTCGACCGCGCGTCCGGCCGGGCCGTCTCGTCGGTGACCTATGACAGCCGGGAGGCGATGGACGCCAACGGCGAGGCCGCCGCCTCGATGCGCGCCGCCACCAGCAAGGACGCCGGCGCACAGGTCCTCGACACCGGTGAGTTCGAGCTTGTGATCGCCCACCTGCGCGTCCCCGAGCTGACCTGACTCAGTCCATCCGGTCGAGGTGGGCTTCGAGGGCGTCGAGGCGGTGGTGCCACAGGTCGCGGTACGGCTCGAGCCAGGCGTCGATCTCGGCGAGCGGCGCGGGGCGGAGGCGGTACCAGCGGCGTTGCGCGTCCTGGCGGACCTCCACCAGCCCGGCGTCGCGCAGGACTTTCAGATGCTTCGACACCGCGGGTTGGCTCAGCTCCAGTTGCTCCACGAGTTCCCCGACCGGTCGCTCTCCGGTCCGCAACAGGTCGAGGATCTCCCGCCGCCGCGGCTCCGCCAGCACCTCGAAGGTAGTTGCCATATGAGGAATATACGTCCGCTCAGAGCGATTGCCCGAAGGTGCTGGTGAAGGCCTCGCGGAAGAGTTCGGGCAGGCTGCTCTCGCCGTCCTCGGCCGCCCAGCGGAGCAGGGCGGTGTAGGCGACGCCGAGGACGGCTCCGGCGGCCGCGCGGGTCTGGAACTCCGCGGTGGGGTCGTCAGCGCCGGCGCCGATCCCGGTGACGAAGGCCTCCTGGAGGCGGTACTGGCTGTCCAGGTGGCGGGCCTGGAGGGCTGGTGTCGAGATCATCAGCCGGAGCCGGTCGAGCAGGATCTCCCGATCGTGCGTGTCGGCCAGGTCGAACGTCGCCAGCACCGTGCGGCCGATCCGGTCCGCCAGTGAGCCGGTCGCGGGAAGTTCGCTGATCGTCGCCGCGGCCAGTTGGTCGAAGTCGTCGTACAGGACGAGGTCTTCCTTGGTGGGGAAATGCCGGTAGACCGTCATCGCGGAGACGCCGGCCGCGGCGGCGACGTCGTTCACCGTGGTCGCGTCGTACCCGCGGTCGACGAACAACCTGATCGCCTGCCGCTGGATCCGGTGCCTGGTCTCGGCTCGCTGGCGGTCCCTCAGACTCATGTGGTAGATACTAACAACATGATAGTTTCTAACATGAACCAGAGGGTGGCGTTGGTGACCGGCGCCTCGCGCGGGATCGGTCGTGCGATCGCGGAGCGGCTGGCTGCGGTGGGTACCGAGGTGGCGGTGCACTATCACCGCGACAAGGCGGGCGCCGAGGAAACGCTTGAACGGATCGGGGGTCGTGGCTTTCTGATCGGGGCTGAGCTCGGCGTCCCCGGTGATGCCGACGAGGTGTTCGGGCAGCTCTCGGACGGCCTGGCCGGCCGGTCCCTGGATGTGCTGGTCAACAACGCGGCGGCGCCTCCGGCCGGTCCGATCGAGACCGACACCGAGGCTGGGTTCGATGCGCTCTTCGCTGTCAACGTCAGAGCGCCGTACTTCCTGATCCAGCGGCTGCTTCCGGTACTGCGTGATGGTGGCCGGATCATCTCGCTCTCGTCGAGTGCCACTCGCTTCGCGAACCCGATCCAGACGTCGTTCGCGATGACGAAGGGTGCGGTGGAGACGATGACCATGACGCTCGCGCATGCGCTCGGTCCCCGGAACATCACTGTCAACGCGGTGTCGCCGGGCGCGACCCGGACCGAGGCGAACGGCGCGTTCTTCGAGACGCCGGGGCTCGTCGACTTCGTCACTCAGAACACGTCGCTCGGCCGGCTCGGTCGCGGCGAGGACGTCGCCGAGGTGGTCGCGTTCCTCGCCTCCGACGATGCTCGCTGGATCACCGGGCAGACCGTGGACGCCAGCGGCGGGCTGTTCCTCGGGCCGCGATTCGGCTGAGCGGGGTGGGGTTTTCCCCCGGTCGGTACGGTGGAAAACCCGGCCCGGGACGGTGGTTGGCCCCAGTGTGGGGAGGTGTTCGCGCACCTACCGTCGTCCGCATGTTCACGACGAATCAGGTGATGATGACCGCGCTGCAGGCGACGCAGGAGCCGACCGGAGGAGTGGCCGGCTGGGCCATCGACATGATGGAGCGGCTCGGTGCACCAGGTGCCGGACTTGCGGTGGCGCTGGAGAATCTCTTTCCACCGTTGCCGAGTGAGGTCATCCTGCCGCTGGCGGGGTTCGCGGCCAGCCGCGGCGATCTCGGGCTGGTGAGCGCGATCGTGTTCACCACGCTCGGCTCGATCGTTGGCGCACTTGCTCTGTACGGAGTGGGTGCGGGGCTCGGCCGTGATCGCACCAGAGCGGTGGCGCGGAAGTTGCCGCTGGTGAAGCTCGAGGACGTGGACAAGGCCGAGACCTGGTTCACCCGGCACGGGCCGCAGGCGGTGCTGATCGGTCGATTGGTGCCGGTGGTGCGCAGCCTGATCTCGGTGCCGGCCGGCGTGGAGCGGATGCCGGTGTCGTTGTTCCTGGTGCTGACCGCACTGGGAAGCCTGATCTGGAACTCGTTGCTGATCGTCGCCGGCTACCAACTCGGTGAGCGGTGGCAGGTCGTGGAGTCGTCGGTGGGTGTCTTCCAGTGGGTCGTGATCGCTGCTGCGGTCGCGGCGGTGGTCTGGTTCGTGGTGGTGAAGCTCCGCGGCCGGCGTTCGGTATCTGAGAAAGTCGAGTAGAGCGCTCGACTTTGATTAGGCTCGATCCATCACCACCGAGTTCAGGAGCTGGATCAGATGCCTTCAGTCGCGTTCGAACCGCAGGTCGTTCCGGATCCACCGGTCTGGCCGCAGTCAGTCGTCACCGTGGTCGGCAACCCGAGACCGGGCTCGCGGACGGCCGCGGCCGCGGCGTCGGTTGCGGAGTTGCTCGCCTCCGAGCTCGGTACGCCGTACCGGATCGACGAACTGGTCGACCTGGTGACGTTCGCGCCGGCGATCTTCCAGGGGGAGAACGCCGGCGAGCAGCAGCGGGCTGCGTTGGAGAGCGCGATCGACCTCGTGTCTTCGGCGTCCGTGATCGTGATCGCGACCCCGGTCTACAAGGGCAGTTACACCGGACTGCTGAAGAGCTTCCTGGATGTGTTGCGGCCACAGGCGCTGGCGGGCGCGGTGGTGGTGCCGGTCACGGTGTCCGCTGCGCCCAGCCACAAGTTGCTGGCGGATCAGCACTTGCGGCCGGTGCTGGCCGAGTTGGCGGCGAGTGTGCCGGTACCTGGCGTGATCCTGGAGGAGCGCGATCTCGAGGATCTCCAGGTGGTGCTGTCGGGCTGGATCCGCGACAACGCCGGCATCATCCAGGCCACCACGATCGCCCTCCAACCAATCGCAGAGCCCACACCTGCCCACTAGCTGCGGTCGGCGGGCGCGACCGTGAACACCTTCTGGTGACTGCGTACAGGTCATGTCGTGTCCGTGGTTCCCAGATCCTGTGCGCGGCCCCGGTGGCCGACCCTGGACGTGATGTGTACGACGTGGCCGGCATACTCGAGGCCGAGTCGTACGACGTGGTGGTGGCGACGTACCGGGGTGTTGATCTGGCTGCCGGATCTCGCCGAGTGGGCTCGGGTGGTGGCGCGGCTGCTGCGTCCCGGCGGCGTGTTGTTCGTCGCCGAGTTCCATCCGATGCAGAGTCTCGTCGACGGCGAGTTGCGGATCAGTACGTCGTACTTCCGGACCGGGGCGGCCGATCGGGAAGTGGCGGCGAGCTATACCGGGCAAGAGCTTCCGGCGCACGTGCAGAGCACCTGGCCGTGGACGGTGGGTGGGCTGGTGACGGCGCTCGCCGGTGCTGGGTTGCGGATCGAGCGGTTGGACGAACTGCCGGTGGACCTGCGCCAGCGCCATCCGCGGATGGCGCTGGGCGACGACGGTCTGTGGCGACTGCCGGGCGATCCGATTCCTCTCCTGCTGACCTGTCTGGCTCGATCAGTCGGCGTGGGTGGGTTGGGTGGGGGAGTGGCGGAGGGCGGCGGTGGCCGGGAGCAGCGTTGAGCCAAAGGTGAGTACGGCGGCGGCGCCGACGATCACCAGGAAGATCCACAGCGGTCCGGTGGGGATGGCGCTGGTGGAGACGGCGGCCGAGAACGGGAGCAGGCAGGCCAGGGCGACCAGGGTGCCGAGAGTGATGCCGGCCAGGGTGACCAGCGTGCTCTCGGTGGTGAGCATGCGCAGGACCTGCATGCGGGTCGAACCGGTGAGCCGCTGCAGAGCGAACTCGCGGCGGCGCCGCAACGTGGTGGAGACCAGCGTGTTGACGACCGAGACCGCGGTGTAGGCGATCAGCATGCCGACCAGCATGTAGTTGACCCACGCCTGTGTCTGCAGGTCCTCGGCGTTCGCGGCGACCAGAGTGTCCCGATCGGCGACCTGTACGCCGGGATGCGTGGCAGCTACCTTCGCGAGCGCCGGCCGTACGTCGGCACCTGGTGCGGAGCGAACCAGGATCTGCTTGGTCAGACCGTCGGTGGTGTGCGCGGCGACCAGCGTGGCCGGCAGGATGATGCTCTCGTAGCCGCGCTCGGCCGCGAATGTGGCGACCACCCGCAGCTTCACCGAGGTCCCGTCGCCGAGCGTCATGGTGATGTCCGAACCGACTCCACGGTCCATCTTCCCCGCGACGTAGTCGGGCAGCGCCACGGTCGATCCGGTCAGGCCGGCAAGCGATCCACTGGTCACCTGCACCGGAGCCGTACCGTCCTTGCCTTGGGCATCCACGCCGAGCAGAGGCGCGCCGTCCTCGTCGAACGGAGCGTTGCGAGGCTCGTCGATCACGCCGGTACTGCGGACGAACGCCGAGGCACTCGCCACACCGGGAACCGCACGGACCTGGTCGACCAGCGCGGGCGACATACCGGCCTCGGAGACCAGCACGGTGTCGGCTTTCAGATCACGGGTGAAGGCCTCGGACGCCGCATCCATCTGAGTGGTCTGCATATAGAGGTTGGCGGTCGAGATGCCGACGGCAAGCATCACCGGCATGACCGCGGCCGACATCGCGACCGATCGTGCTGTGACGTTGCGGATCGCCAGCCGCCCGTTCACCCGGGTCAGCAGTTGCACGGGCCACCGCCAGATCGCAAGCACAGCCTTGGTCCAGAACGGGCCGAGCAGAGCGACGCCGATTGCCCAGCAGAGTACGGACGGGCCGGCGGTGGCACCGGCGAGCGGACCTGTCATCACGGTTGCGGTGACGATGAGCAGCGCCAGTCCACCGCCGAGGGCCAGCAGGCCGAAGAGCAGACGGATCCAGCCGAACCACTTCCGTTGCAACGACGCCTCGACCAGCGCCTCGACCGGCTTGATCTTCGCCGACTTGCGGGCCGTGATCAGGGCCGCACCGATGGCCGCGAGAACAGCGGCGCCCGCGCCGGCCGCGAACGGGATCATGCCCTGGGAGAACTCGACCACCGGCGACGCGACGCCGTGCGAGCCCAACTCCTCGAACAGGAACCGGCCCAGGAAGACGCCAGGCACCACGCCGACCAAGACCGCCGGGATCGACACCAGCATGGACTCGCCAAGGATCATCCGGCGAACCTGGCCGGGCGTCGTACCGATACCGCGCAGCAGGGCGAACTCGCGCTCGCGGTGCTGTGCCGACAGCGCCAGCGTGGACGCGACCACGAACATCATCGTCATCGCCGCGATGCCGCCGAAGGAGCCGGCGATGGAGATCAGCGCGACACGCTGCGCCTCGGTGCCAGGGTGCTCGGCCAGACCACGGTCGATGCCGGTGCTGACGGTGATGCCACCGTCGATCGCCTTGATCCGGTCCTTCACCTTGTCGACATCGGTGCCAGGATCAAGCAGTACGCCGACGTCCGCGAACCGCGCGGGATTGCCGGCCAGCTGGCGGGCCTCATGGTCGGAGAAGAACGCATGCCCGGCAGGGCCCTGCGCGATGCCGCTGACCGTGAAAGTCTCAGGATTGCCGTCGATGACATAGGTGACCCGGTCACCGACCTTCGTGCCCGCTGTCGTGCTGACGACCTGACCAGCGGTCGGCGCACGACCGGAGGTCAGTTTGTACGGCGCCAGTGTGGCGGACGACCAGTTGTGGCCTTCAGCAACCGTGAGACCACTGGAGCCGAGGACCGAAGCGGGGAAGGTCAGGTCGCCGATCGCGTCCGAAACCCCTTCGACAGAACGAATCCTGGAAGCAAGGTCGGTCGGAACGCCGACACGCTCGGGCAGCGCTGTCGCGTCCTCGGCGCCCGGCCGCAGGTGCGACTGCTTGCCGGTGACAACGATAGGGGCGGCGGCGAGGCGTTCGGGGGAGACGTTGGAGCGGATCCCGGTCTCCATCAGACCGCCGCAGGCCATCACGATCGCGGTACCGAACACGACCGCCACGAAAGTGGCGATGAAGCCGCCCTTGCGGAATCGCAGAGTGCGGACGGCCAGGCGCATCATCGGGCCACGACCTGCAGGTTGGACCGCGCGCCGAGGTGGGTCATCCGGTCCGCCACGGCCTCGGCCGTCGGCGCGAACAGACTGCCGGCCAGTACGCCGTCGGCCAGGAACACGACCTGGTCGGCGTACGAGGCGGCGACCGGGTCGTGGGTGACCATCACCACCGTCTGGCCCTGCGTGCGGACCGGCTCACGCAGCAACTGAAGGACGTCGGCAGCGGTCTGGGTGTCCAGGGCGCCGGTCGGCTCGTCGGCGAAGATCACCGCCGGCCGGGCGACCAGTGCGCGCGCGATCGCGACGCGCTGCTGCTGACCGCCGGACAGCTCGCCGGGGCGGTGCTTGTGGCGATCACCGAGGCCGACGCGGTCGAGGACCTGACGGACCGCGGCGCGGTTCGGGCGGCGGCCGTCCAGTTCCAGCGGCAGGCAGACGTTCTGCCAGACCGTCAGCGCGGGCAGCAGGTTGAACGACTGGAACACGAAGCCGATCCGGTCGCGGCGCAGCTCGGTGAGCTTGCGCTCGTTCAGGTCGGCCAACGGCTGGCCGTCGATCAGCACGCTGCCCGACGTCGGCCGGTCGAGACCGGCGGCGCAGTGCAGGAACGTGCTCTTGCCGGAGCCGGACGGTCCCATCACCGCGGTGAAAGTGCCGCGGGCGAAACCGATGGAGATGCCGTTGAGGGCGGTGACCGCGTTGCCGCCGCGACCGTAGACCCGTCGTACGTCCTGCAGGAGCACCGAGTGGTCGCTCGTGGCGGCCGCTTCCTGCGCGCGCCTCATCCGTCGCGTCGTCTTCGTCATGCCGTTGACGCTACGGAGCCGGGACCGGTCCCCCCAGGGTGCTGGACCGCCGCTCAGGGTGGGTGAAAGTCCACCCCCGTCAGGGGCGGAACAGGGCCTTCAGTCCGGCGGTGTAGGTGTCCGGGGTGACGTCGCCGATGAGCAGGCGCTGGAGCACGAAGCCCGGCAGCATGCCGAACATGACCTGGGCGATGTACTTGGGGTCGGTGTCCGGGTCGACGGTGCCGTCGGCCTGGGCCCGGCGTACGACGTCCTCGAAGTGCTCCCGGAGCAGCAGGTACTTCCCGCCGGCGATGTCCAGGATGGCGGGGTTGTGCAGCGCCTCGGCCCACGCCTGGACCGCGACCCTGGTGACGTCGCCGCCGGGCCGTTCGGCGATGGAGACCGCGTGGTTGAGCGCCGCCTCCAGTGCGGCCAGCGGCGTCAGTGGTTGCTCGGTCGTGAGGATCTTCTCGAAAAGTTCGTCGACGGTGCCGAGGGCTTCCTCGGCGATGGCCGCGACGATCTCCTCCTTGCTCTTGAAGTAGCCGTAGACCGCGCCGGCGGACAGGCCGGACGCACGGATCACGTCGGCCATCGTCGTCTTGTGGAAACCCTGCTCGACCACGCAGGTACGGGCCGCGGCGACGATCTGCGCCCGGCGCGCCACGCGGTGTTCCTCCGTGACCTTCGGCATAGCGCGAACATAAAACGAATGTCCGTTCTTGACAAGTTGCCCTTCGATGTTCCAGGCTCGAATCAATAAAGAACGATCATTCGGTTTTAACGAAGGAGTCCTCCTCATGTCCGCTGAGGTGCAGGGCGACCGCCGTCGGCCGCCTGTGGTCGCGGTCGTACTCATGCTGACCGCACTGCTCACTGTCCTGCTGATCGCGTTCGCCTGGCCGGCCGCACGGTCCGAACCGCGCAACGTCCCGCTCGCCGTGGCCGGTCCCGCGCCGGCCGTCGCCCAGGTCGAGAGCGGTCTCGAGCAGGCGATGCCCGGTGGTTTCGAGGTCACCGCCGTACCGGATCGGGCCACCGCGGTGCAGAAGATCCAGGATCGGGACGTGTACGGCGCGATCGTGCTCGACCCGCAGCAGCCCGAGCTGCTGACCGCGTCGGCCGGCGCTCCCGCGGTCGCGCAGATCCTCACACAGCTGTCGAGCCGGTTGTCGCCGGACAATCCGCCAAAGCTCACCGACGTCGTACCACTGCCGAAAGACGATCCGCGGGGTGCCGGTCTGGCCGCGGGTGCATTGCCGCTCGTGCTCGGTGGGATCATCGCGGCCGGCGCGCTGACCCAGTTGGTGCGGTCGGGTCGGCGGCGCATGGTCGGTGCCATCGTGTTCTCGATCACGGGCGGTCTTGCGCTGGCCGCCGTACTGCAGTACTGGCTCGGCTCGTTCGCGGGCAGCTACCTGGCCAACTCCGGCGTGATCGCGTTGTCGATCGCGGCCGTGAGCCTGACGCTGCTCGGTCTGGAGTGGCTGCTCGGTACGGCGGGGCTCGCGCTCGGAGCCGCAGTGATGATGTTGCTCGGCAACCCGCTGTCAGGTCTGACGAGTGCACCAGAAATGCTGCCGAGCGGTTGGGGTGCTCTGGGCCAGCTGTTGCCGCCAGGCGCCGCGGGTACGGCGCTACGTTCGGTAAGCTTCTTCGACGGCGCGGGAGTCGGGCGTCCGCTGCTCGTCCTCGGGTGCTGGCTGGTCGCCGGGCTGCTGTTCTGTTCACTCGGCGCGATGAGGTCGCAGCGCGTCGTACACGCCCGCCACGACGCGAAGCCCGTTACTGTCTGAACAAAGTCCCGGCGCGGTGATCGGATTGTTACGCTCCGGTGGCCGCGTCGAGGCGTACCGGCGGCGACAACGTTGTCTGTCAAGCATTGACTTCCCGGCCCCGGGCCTCCTACCGTCGCGACATTGACCGCTGGATTTCGGTCGGGGTACCGGGATGACAACGATTGCCCGAAGGTGGACGTGATGACAAGGAAACGTTTCAAGGCAGCGGCCGCCGTGAGCGCGTTGCTTTTGCTGGCGGTCTCGGCCTGCAGCCAGGGTTCGACGACCAAGCAGCCGGAGGCGGGCAGCTCGCAGAGCGCCGGCCCGGCGAACATCAAGATCGCCTACCAGCAGTGGGGCCCGGGCGTCGTGATGAAGAACTTCCTGACCGGTGTGAAGGCCGAGTACGAGGCGGCCAACCCCGGGTCGAAGGTCGAGATCCTGCCGATCGTCGCCAGTGAGAACGACTACTACACCAAGCTCCAGCTGATGATGCGGTCGCCGAACACCGCCCCGGACGTGGTGTACGAAGACACGTTCCTGATCAACTCCGACATCACCGCGGGCTACCTGCGGCCGCTCGACGACTACATCAAGAACTGGGACCAGTGGGGCCAGTTCGAGGAGACCGCCAAGGGCGCGGCGAAGGCGCTGGACGGCAAGACGTACGGCATCCCGGACGGCACCGACACTCGCGCACTGTGGTACAACAAACAGCTCTTCGCGAAGGCCGGGCTCCCCGCCGACTGGCAGCCGAAGTCGTGGGACGACGTACTGTCCGCCGCTCGGACCATCAAGCAGAAGGTCCCCGGCGTCATCCCGATGAACGTGTACTCCGGCAAGCCGATGGGTGAAGCCTCGGCCATGCAGGGCTTCGAGATGCTGCTGTACGGCACCAAGGACACGCTGTACAACAACGACCAGCAGAAGTGGGTCGTCGGCAGCCAGGGCTTCAAGGATGCGCTGAACTTCGTCAAGACCGTCTACTCCGAGGGCCTCGGCCCGTCGCCGAAGCAGGCGCTCGACCCGAACATGGGCAGCAAGGTCGGCACCGAACTGCTGCCGGGCGGCAAGCTCGCGATCGCGCTGGACGGCTCCTGGATCTACGGCAACTGGCAGAAGACCGGTGCGAAGCCGTGGCCGCAGTGGACCGACGTAATGGGCCAGACCGCGATGCCGACCCAGGACGGCAGCGGCAAGGGCAAGGTCAGCCTCTCCGGTGGCTGGACCTGGGCGATCCCGGCCAAGTCGAAGAACCCCGACGCGGCCTGGAACCTCATCAAGACCCTGCAGACCCAGAAGAACGCGGCCAAGTACGCCACCGACGGCGCGCAGATCGCGGTCCGCAAGGACGTCGCCAGCGACGCCGGCTACAAGAGCTCCTCGAAGAGCACCCAGTTCTTCACCGACCTGGTCTCCGTCACCGTGTACCGGCCGGCGTACGCCGAGTACCCGAAGGTCTCCAACGAGATCATCACCGCGATGGAGGCGGTGATGACCGGCCAGTCCTCGCCGGATGATGCCGCGAAGACGTACGACGAAGCGGTCGAAGGCATCGTCGGCAAGGACAAGACCACTCAGGGCCAGTAACCCCGGCCCGGCGAAGGAATCTCCCACGTGACGACGACTGTCGCTCCCACTTCGGCCGCATCCGCTCCTCCCGGCAAGTCCGCCGGGAAGAGCGGGCGGCCGAAGGCCGCGAAGCTGTTCCGGATGTTGCCGTTGAGCCCGGCGATCGGGTTGATGCTGGTCTTCCTGGCCGGCCCGATCATCTACTGCCTGTACGCCGCGTTCACCAACATGGCGTTGACCGGCACAGGTGCGGCGAACGTGAAGTTCGTTGGCCTGGACAACTTCCGTAAGGCCTTCGGCAGCGGCGCGTTCACCAACGCGATCTGGCTGACCCTGGTGTTCACGCTGATCTCCGCGATCATCGGCCAGAACACTCTCGGGCTCGGCCTGTCGCTGCTGATGCGCCGGTCCACGAAGGTGGTCCGGAACTTCGTCGGGACCGCGGTCATCGGTGCGTGGGTGCTGCCCGAGGTGGTGGCGGCGTACCTGCTCAGCGCGTTCTTCAACGACGAGGGCACGCTGAACGTGATGCTGCACGCGGTCGGCCTGCCCGGCCAGGACTGGTTGTACGCGGCACCGATCATCGCGGTGTCGCTGGCCAACATCTGGCGCGGTACGGCGTTCTCGATGCTCGTGTACTCCGCCGCGTTGAGCGAAGTACCCAAGGAGATCGAGGAGTCGGCCGAGATGGACGGCGCCTCCGGCTGGCGGCGGCTGCTGTTCGTCACGCTGCCGATGATCAGCCGGGCGGTCATGACCAACCTGATGCTGATCACGCTGCAGACGCTGAGCGTCTTCGGCCTGATCTACGCGATGACCCGCGGCGGCCCTGGCACGAAGAGCCAGACGTTGCCGCTGTACATGTACGAGCAGGCGTTCAGCTTCTCCCAGATCGGCTACGGCACGGCGATCGCCCTGGTGATGCTGGCGATCGGCGCGGTCTTCTCGCTGATCTACCTGCGTGGACTCAACTCGGAGGCAGCGTGATAGCCCGCGACCGGATCAGCAAGGTGGCCGGCAACCTGGTGTTGCTGGCGATCGGCGTGCTGTTCGTGCTGCCGTTGCTGTGGGTGCTGTTCGCGTCGATCAACCGGACCGCGGGTCTGCGGGTCGAGTTCCCGACGCATCCGACGCTCGGCAACTTCAAGGCGGTGCTGAACACCGACACGACGTACCGGCCGGTGCTCAACGGCATCGTGCTGTGCGGTGGTGCGGCCCTGCTGACGATGATCTGTGCGGTCCTGGCGGCGTACCCGCTGTCCCGCTTCAAGTCGAAGTTCAACCGGCCGTTCCTGCTGACCGTCCTGTTCTGCACCGGGCTGCCGATCACCGCCGTCATGGTGCCGGTCTACGGCCTGTTCGTGCAGCTGAACCTGGTGGACACGCTCGGCGGCACGATCATGTTCATGGCGACCGCCTCGCTGCCGTTTGCGATCTGGCTGACCAAGACGTTCATGGACGGCGTACCGATCTCGCTCGAGGAAGCGGCCTGGGTGGACGGTGCCGGCAACATGCAGGCGCTGGCACGGATCGTGCTGCCGCTGATGTGGCCCGGGATCGCCGTGGTGCTGATCTTCACCTTCATCGGCATGTGGGGGAACTTCTTCGTCCCGTTCATGTTGTTGCTGTCGCCCGAACGCTTGCCTGCCTCGGTCAGCATCTTCACGTTCTTCGGGCAGTACGGCGAGCCGAACTACGGGCAGCTGGCGGCGTACTCCCTGATCTACACCATGCCCGTCCTCCTCCTCTACCTCCTCCTCAGCAAGAAACTAGGCGGCGCCTTCGCCCTCGGCGGCGCCATCAAGGGCTAAGGACACCGCTCGCGAAGGACACCGCTCCCGGCGGCTGCCCTCCGGCTGCCTGCGGCTGTAAATGGCTGGCTGGTGGGGCGACTCGGTGGGATTATCCGCGGGTCGGGGCGTTGGTTGTTCTCGCCCGATTCGTGGAGGGAGACGGCCATGACCGTCAGCGCGGAGCCTGAGGTTCGTACGGGGGCTGGGGTGTTGCGTGGGGGGTGGGCGGCGGGGGTGGCGGTCTTTCGGGGTGTGCCGTATGCCGAGCCGCCGGTCGGTGAGCTGCGGTTTGCGGCGCCGCGGGCTGTGGGTGGTTGGACGGGGGTGCGGGCGGCGGATTCGTACGGGCCGCCGCCTCCGCAGGCCGGCGTGCTTGCGACGGGTGCGCGCACGGAGGAGGGTGCGGGCGACGACTGGCTTTCGGTGAACGTGTGGTCGTCGGATCCTGCGCCGGGGGCCGGTTTGCCTGTGCTGGTGTGGATTCCGGGCGGTGGCTACGCGGTCGGCACATCCAGTCTTCCGGAGTTCGATGGTGGTCGGCTGGCTGCTGGCGGTGTGGTCGTGGTGACGCTCAACTATCGGCTGGGCGTGGAAGGGTTCGTGCAGATCGACGGCGCCCCTGCCAACCGGGGTCTGCTCGACCAGGTCGCCGCGCTGGAGTGGGTGCGCGACAACATCCGGGGCTTCGGCGGTGACCCGGATCGGGTGACGGTCTTCGGCCAGTCGGCGGGTGGCGGATCGGTCGCCGCGCTACTGGCCATGCCGCGGGCGGCCGGGCTGTTCCGTCGGGCCGTCGCACAAAGCGTGCCGGGGACGTTCTTCTCGCCGGAGCTTGCCGCCGACATCGCCGCCGCCTGCGCTGCCGAATTGGGGGTGCGGCCAACGATGGCCGATCTGTCCGCCGTGGAGCCGGCTCTGTTGTCCGCCGCGGGCGACGCCGTGTTCGCGAAGATGGATGAGTGGAAGGACCGTTGGGGCCCGATCACCTACCGGCGGATCCCGTACGCTCCCGTGGTCGACGGCGACGTACTCCCGGCGACGCCGTGGGAGGCTTTGGCCAACGGTGCCTGCCGGGACGTCGATCTACTGATCGGGCATGTCCGTGACGAGCACCGGCTGTTCAGCCTGATCGAGGGCGTGCTGGGCCAGGTGACCGAGGAGCAGGCCGAGACTGCGTTGCGGACCCTCGCCCCGGACGGCGCCCGCAGCTACCGCGAGGCGTTCCCGGCCGCCGGCCCGGAGGAGCTCTATGAATTGGTCAACTCCGACTGGCTGTTCCGCATGCCGACGCTCCACCTCGCCCAGGCGCACGCCAACTCGGGCGGACGCACTCACTTCTACGAGCTGACCTGGCCCGCCCCGGGCTTGGGCGGCGGACTCGGTGCCTGCCACGGCCTCGACGTACCCCTCGTCTTCGGCAACCTGAGCAGCGGCCAGCCCGCCTTACTGATCGGCGATCCCCCTTCCGCGGAGGCGGAGGCGCTGTCCGCACGGATCCGCACCGCCTGGACGTCCTTCGCCACCAACGGCGACCCCGGCTGGCCGACGTACGACGACCAACGCCTCGTCCAACTCCTCGACTCCCACTCCACCGTCACCACCTACCCAGAGGAAGCCTCCCGCCTCCTGTGGCAGCACCACACCTTCCCAGCCCTCCCACTGATCGACCGGTAACGATCGAAGGCTTCACGCAGTACCGGAAGTCGGTTGCTCTCTTGCAGTAGCACTCGAAATCCAGCTGCCGAGGAGGTTGAGGGCGTCGGCAGATGGTGAGGCTGGTTCGGGGGTGTAGACGGTGAGGGTGAGGCCGGCGTCGGCGGACAGTTCCAGGGCTTCGAAGTCCAGGGTGAGTTCGCCGACGATGGGGTGGCGGAAGCTCTTGGTACCGGTGCGGTGCAGGCGGACGTTCTGGTCGGCCCAGCGGGTGCGGAAGTCGTCGCTGCGGGTGCTGAGTTCGCCGATCAACTCGGTGAGGTCCTGGTTGTACGGATCGCGGCCGGCCTCGGTGCGCAGGATGGCGACGTTGGTGTTGGCCGACAGAGCCCAGTCGGGGTAGAAATCGCGGGCGTTGGGGTCGAGGAAGCCGAATCGGGCGAAGTTCGGTGCTCGGCCGGGAGCGCTGACAGCGCTGTCGAAGATCGGTGCGAACAGAGCCCGGCCGAGCGCGTTGGCGGCGAGGATGTCGAGGCGGCCGTTGCGGACGAGCGCGGGTGTGGCCGCCATTCCGTCGAGGATCCGCTGAACGGCGGGCCGGACTCGCCGTGCGGGTTCCCGGCGAGGAGTTCGGCTGCTGGAATTCGCGGTGCGGGCGAGATCGAACAGGTACGTGCGCTCGGCCTCGTCGAGCTGAAGAGCGTCGGAGATGCCGTGCAGTACGGTCTCGGAGACGCCGGAGATGTTGCCCTTCTCGATCCGCGCGTAGTAGTCGACGCTGAGTCCGGCCAGCATCGCGACTTCCTCGCGGCGCAGGCCCGGTACGCGCCGATTACCCCCGTAGTGCTGCAGCCCAGCCTGCTCCGGGGTGACCTTTCCCCGCCGGCTGACGAGGAAGTCGCGCACCTGCTTCCGGTTCTCGGTACCCATGCCTTCCAGCGTACGAACCCGGTTGCCGGCGAGGGGGGTTCTGTCAGAACCCGGTTCAGCCCGACCTCCCGCGCATCGATCGATCCGCGTTGACTGGACGCCGTACGGCGAAGGTCCCGGGCAGCCACCAGCGAATCAGGAGAACAGACCATGCACGAACGCACCCTTGGCAGTGGCGGCCTGACGGTCTCGGCCGTTGGGCTCGGTTGTATGACGATGACCGGAGGCTACGGCGGTCGACCCGACCGGCCGGAGATGATCAGGCTGCTGCACGCCGCCGTGGATCGCGGTGTCACCTTCTTCGACACCGCGGAGATCTACGGCCCGCACGCGAACGAAGAGCTTGTCGGCGAGGCGCTCGCGCCGTACCTGGACCGCGTGACCATCGCGACGAAGTTCGCATCCGAGATCGATCCGGTGGAACGCAAGCCGCGAGGCCGGATGCTGCGCCCCGACCAACTCGCCGGCGTCGTCGAGGGCTCGCTGCGGCGGCTCGGAGTCGACGCGATCGACCTCTACTACCAGCATCGGGTCAACCCGGACGTTGCGATCGAGGAGTTCGCCGGGGCGGTGAAGGAGCTGGTCGAGGCCGGCAAGGTCAAGCGCTACGGGATGTCCGAGGCAGCGGCCGGCACGATCCGTCGCGCCCACGCCGTACAGCCGGTGACAGCGATCCAGAGCGAGTACTCACTGTGGTGGCGACGTCCTGAGCAGGAGGTCCTGGCCACCTGCGAAGAACTCGGCATCGGGTTCGTCCCTTACAGCCCACTCGGCAAGGGATTCCTCACCGGAACTCTCAGTACGTCGAGCAGTTTCGACAAGGACAACGACCTGCGGGCACGCATTCCGCGCTTCGGCGCCGACGCCCTGCAGCACAACATCGCCATGGTCGAGCTGGTGCAATCCTTCGCGACCGCGAAGGAGGTCACGCCGGCGCAGATCGCGCTCGCGTGGCTGCTCGCCCAGGAGCCGTGGATCGTCCCGATTCCCGGCACGACCAAGCTGCACCGGATGGAGGAGAACATCGCCGCAGCCGACGTCACACTGTCCACCGACGAGGTGGCTCAACTCACCGAGGCGTCGGCGCAGATCGAGATCGAGGGTGGCCGCTACCCGGACGAGCTCGAGGCCCAGACCAACCTGTAGCCGATCCGTCGTAGTGTCGCTCTCGGCAGAGGACGTGGTTGGTTGGAGGCGTGGTGGTGGAGCTTGTTGGGCGGGTTGGGCTTGGGGTTGCTGGGCTGTCGATGGTGTCTCGGGATCGGGCTGCTGATCTGGCGATGATCCGGGCCGGAATCGCTGCGGGTACGGCGATTCTCGACACTGCGCGGGCGTATGCCCAGGTCGATGCGCCGTTGTACGGCGAGGAGCTTGCGGCGGAAGCGGCTCGTGGTACGGGCGTGATCGTCGGGACGAAGGGCGGCCATTCGCGGACGGGCGCGACCACGTGGGACGCGGACATCAGCGCCGGCCGGATCCGGGCGGACGTGGAGACGAGTCTGCGGGTGTTCGGAGGCGAGCGTCTCGAGCTGTACTACTTGCACCGGGTCGACCTCGCCGAACAACCTGTCGAAGAGGGCATCTCGGCCCTGGCGGCTCTTCGCGACGAAGGCAAGCTGGTCCGGATCGGTTTGTCGAACGTCACCGTGGCCGATCTCGAACGCGCGACCGCGATCGCTCGAGTTGACGCCGTACAGAATCTGCACAGTGCGATGGGACGCGAGTCAGCCGAGGTTCTCGCGTGGTGCGAGGCCGGCCAGGTCCCGTTCTTCGCCTACTCGCCGCTGCGCTCCTCGTCGAAGGCGCCACGTCTGGCGGCGATGGCAGCCGCACGCGGCGTCTCCCGGCAGCGCCTGCAACTGCGCGCCCTCCTCGCATCGTCTCCCGTCCTGTCGGTGATCTCGGGCGCAACCCGCCCCGAGACCGTCCTCGATTCGCTCGCCGCCGAGTCCGAGCCTTGGGACGAAGACCTCCAGACCGCCTACGAAGAAGACCTTGCGATCAGGGCTTAGGCGGTGTGAGTGCCGCCAGGCGTTGGTGGAGGGTCCGGAGGGTGTCAGCGGAGTCGGTGCGGATCGCTTCCGGGATTTCGTCGAGCACCTGCCAGTACTCGAGTTTCTCGGTGAAGGTCCATTCCAGTTGGAAGCACGCGACCCAGGCGCGGGCCGAACACACGAGGATCCGGAAGGCCCAGACTGTGCGCTCGTTGTCGTCGGCGGGGGCCGCGTCCGCGAGCGCCTTGAGTACACCCTTGTGGGCTTCGGCTGCGACCGTGGCGGGCTCGCGTTCGTGCCACGCGTCGCGGAGCGCCGCCGTTGAGCGTTCGAGCGCGAACGCGACCAGCGCGCCGACCCCGGTCTGAATCATCGCGTCCAGTTGCGAGTCGCCCGCGACCAACTCGGAGACCGACTGCGACCCGACCGCGGTGCCGAGCACCAGGAAGAGTCTGACGATGAAGCTGAACAGCCGGCTGAGGCGCGAGTGGTCCTTGGTGATCTCGATGTGCTGCAGCTGCGCGCGGAGCTGTTTGATGGCTCGCAGCGCCGTACGGCGATCCGCGCGCGACCGGCGGGTGGCGAGCGCGAGGATGTCGTCGATCTCGTCGGCCGGGATGCCGAGCAGATCCGCCACGTCCGCGAACGGCAGCTCTGCCAGCAACGCGGCCGCGGCCGTCCCCTGAGTGGACTTCTTGGTCTGACGCCGGGACCGCTTCGGCTCTCCGGCCTGGACCCGTTCGGCGACGAGGTCGAGCAGGTCGTCCAACCCGCGTACGACGTCCTGCAGCGCGGTGTCCGCGGTCTTCCAGCGGTAGCTGGCGAGTGCGCTCGTACGCCGGAAGTCGTCCTGCACCACCTGCTGCAGCTCCTCCGGCCACCCGGCAACCGCAACCTCCGGCGGCTCCTCGAACGCCGGCAAGTCCGTCGCCCCAGGAGTAAAAGGCGGAGCACCGGCCTCGGAGCGCGCTACCTCTTCGTTCCTCTTCCCCTGGCCCGGCACGATGAAGCTCACCCCCCAACCTTACGTGCGACCGCCGGTCACGCTTCGTCAGCTGGATGGAGAAACTCGGAAGGTGATGTCGGATGGGGGCCGGGGTGTTCGTGGGAGGGGTGAGCGGCTGCCTATCAGGGGCGCCCACCGTACTCGAGGAGAGCATCATGAGCGCGACTTACACCTTCGACGTCTTTGCCAGCCTTGACGGCTTTGGCGCCCACAGTGGCGACTGGGGTGGTTACTGGGGCAAGCAAGGCCCGGAGTTGCTCGAGCACCGGTTCGCCTCGTACGGCGGGGGACAGCGGATGGTGTTCGGGGCCACCACGTATCGGGCCTTCGCGGAGATGCTGGCCTCGAGCACCGAGGAGTCCGAAGTACGTGACGCCTGGGTCACCCGGATGAGGCACCTCCCGGCAACGGTGGTGTCGAGCACGCTCCGAGGACCGCTCGACTGGCCGGACGCGACGGTCGCGAACGGCGACGCCCTCGACATCGTTGCCCGGCTCAAGGAGGAGTCCGACGTACCGCTGCGCTCGCACGGCAGCCTGTCGCTGAACCGGGCCTTGATGGCCGCCGGTCTCGTCGACCGCGTGCAGGTGACGATCTTCCCGGTGATCGCCGGTCAGACCGGAGCGGACCCGATCTTCCAGGGGGCGTCCGACTTCGACCTCGAGCTACTCGAGCACCGGACGCTGGACGGTCACACCCAAGAGCTCGTCTACCGGCCAACCTTGCACGTTTGAGTCCGTCCGATGCCCCACGAAATCCTGTGACTGGTTGTCCATCGTTGTCACGGGGGGTGACAGGCGAGGGCTGCCGGATTGGGGTGGATTTCGCTACCTTGGTGTATTGGTCCTTCGATCTGCAGGAGGCTCCGTGAAGATCAACGACGTACTGCGCGGCAAGGGCAACCAGGTCGTCACCATCTCCCCAGAAGCCACTGTCACCGAACTGCTCGCACTGCTGGCCGAACACAACATCGGCGCGGTCGTGGTCAGCCCGGACGGGTCGTCGGTGGCCGGCATCGTCTCCGAGCGCGACATCGTCCGGCTGTGGAACGGCACCCCGGAGGCGGGCGACGTCCGGGTCAGCGCGATCATGACCGCCGAGGTCCGCACCTGTACGCCGGACGAACTGATCGACAACCTGATGCGGCTGATGACCGAGCACCGGATCCGGCACGTGCCGGTCGTGGTCGACGGGGCCCTGTCCGGACTGGTCAGCATCGGTGACGTGGTGAAGTCCCGGATCGGCGAGCTCGAGTTCGAGCGGGAGCAGCTGTCCAACTACATCTCCAGCTGATCGACCCGGAAGCCCCTGGCGGGGGACTACAGTCCGTGCATGGATCCGACACATCCCACGGACGGTGACTCCGGTACGCCGTCTTCCGGGCAGCCCCCGTACGGCGGCACACCGCAACAACCTCCGTACGGCGGATCACCGCAGCAGAACCCGTACGGCGCACCGCAGCGGCCCGGGCAGCCGGGGCCGGGCCAAGCAGGTCCCGGGCAACCCGGGTACCCGGGACAACCGCCGTACCAGGGCCAGCAGTACCAGGGGCAGCAGTACCAGGGCCAGCCGTACCCGGGGCAGCAATACCCCGGACCGCAGTACGGCGGGCAGGCGCCGTACCCCGGAATGCCCGGTCCCGGGCCGTACCCGGGGCAGCCGCAGAAGACGAGCGTGCCGGCGATCCTGTCGCTGATCTTCGGGGTGCTCGGCGGCATCCTGATCAGCATCATTCTCGGCATCGTCGCGCTGACCCAGATCCCGAAGAAGGGCCAGAAGGGCAAAGGTCTGGCCATCGCCGGGCTGGCGGTCTCCGGTCTCTGGCTGGTCGGCATCGTGGTCGCGATCGCCGTGTTCGGTGACGGTGAACCGGATCGGGACGCCTCCGGACAGGTCACCACGACGCAGAACACCCGGCCGGACAAGCTCCGGGTCGGCGACTGCGTGAGCGAGATCAACGAGGGCGAGGTCGCGAACATCAAGGTCGTCCCGTGCGATCAGCCGAACGGCGGCAAGGTGTTCGCTGTCTTCGACCTGCCGGCGGGGGACTGGCCGGGACTGACAGCGGTCCAGACGTCGGCCGAGAAGGGCTGCACCGACCGCTGGAAGGCGTCAAAGCAGCAGGCTTCCGCGGATTCCAGCATCTTCTACCTGCACCCGACCGAGAACGGCTGGAGCCTGGGAGACCGCGGCACCACCTGCCTACTCACGCCGAAGTAGCAACAACACGCTCCTGGGGGGAGACATGAGTTATCCGCGAGACCCGAAGTTCCCCGAGTACGCCGCCCGCCCGCCGACCGAGACCAGCGGCGCGAAGGGGGACCGCGGCGCGGCGCGCGACGCAAGCGCGGTGGCGACGGGCCGCTCCCGAACATGCGGCCGATCGAAGGCCTGCCACCGGGTGGAAGCAGCGCGTTGGCGATGGTGGCGCTGGTCCTCGGATGCCTCGGCGCTGTCCTGCTCAGCATCCCGATGGCGATCGCCGCGCTGGTCCGGATCGCGGACCGCAATCAGACCGGCAAGGGAAAGGCGTTCACCGCCTTGGCGGTGTCCGGGCTGTGGATCGTGGGCATTGTGGTGTGGGCCGAAACCAACGGCGAGTCGCCGGATCGGGATGTGGCGTCAGGGCAGGTGACGGCGGCCACGACCACGCGACCGCAGGACCTGAAGGTCGGCGACTGCGTGGCGAACCTGGAGGAAGGGTCCGTCAAGCAGGTCACCGTGACGCCCTGCGAGCAGCCGAACGGCGGCAGGGTGTTCGCCGTGTTCACCTTCCCGCCTGGCAGCTGGCCGGGACGCGAGACCGTGGACGAGAAGATGGACGACGGCTGCTGGGAGCGTTGGTCTGCGTCGAACAAGCAGGCGACCGATCCGTCGGACATCTTCATCCTCGGGCCGACCGTGGACAGCTGGCGGCTCGGTGACCGCGGTGTCACCTGCCTGCTCACACCGAGGTAGGAAAAACACACACTTCTGGGGGAGACATGAATCATCCGCGAGAGCCGAAGTTCCCGGAATACAGTGCCCGGCCGCCGGCCGGGAACCCGGAACCGGAACCCGGCCCGCCACCGCCGTTCCCGAACATGCCGCTGGTCTCGGCGGGGCTCAGGCCGACCAACAGGAAGGCGGTGCTGTCGCTCGTCCTGGCCGTGCTCGGACTTGTCCCGGTCAGCATCCCGCTCGGGATCAAGGCGATGGACCAGGCGAAGAAGAGAGGCGAGCAGGGCGCGCGGATCGCGATCACCGGGTTCGTGATCGCTGCCGTCTGGATCTCTGTCGACCTGAGGATCCTCAATCATTTCCTGGACCGGATCGATCCGGACTCAGCGGCGCACACGGCGCGAGAGCCGGTTGGGCCGGGGAGCAACCTCGAGGTCGGTGACTGTGTCGGGGACCTGCCGCAGGGGGAGGTCAGGGACGTGGTGGTCAAGCCGTGCGATCAGCCCAACGGCGGCAGGGTGTTCGCCCGGTTCGCGGTGCCGGACGGTCCGTGGCTCGGCGACGAGGTGATGCGGAAACCTGCGGAGCAGGGGTGCTGGAATCGGTGGGTCGCCTCGAAGGAGCAGGTCAACCGGCCGTCACGCGTCTACGTCCTCCGGCCGAGCGAGGACGCTTGGCGACAGGACGACCGGACGGTCACGTGCCTGGTCGTGCCGCAGTGATCAGGTCGCGAAGAGCATGAGGAGCATGGCCGCGAAGAAGAGGATGACCAGGGCCAGGAGGGCGGTGCCGATGATGCCGCAGATCTGGCCGGCCTGGGCCATGCCGCGGTTGTTGTAGACGCCAGGGGAGGCGTCGATCTCGGCAAGGGCCTGGTTGCCGAGCCACCAGGCCACCGGCGAGAGGAACACGAAGCCGGTGCAGAGCGCGATCGCGCCGAGGACCAGCGAGACGGTGGCCTGCGAGTGGTCCTGCAGGATGCCGTACGCCGGCCGGTCCGGGAAGCCAGGCTGGACCGGGTACGCCGGCCAGAAGGTGTGCGTGCGGTCCGTCGCGTCGGTGGGACGTTCGGCGAACGACATCATCGTGCTCCTCTACTCAGGGCCAGGCGCCAAGCAGAGGAGCAACGGCCGTCCTCAGCTCACGTCGATCAGTTCACCCAGGTCCAGCCCGGTGAGCTGGGGACGAACCTCCTTGGCTTCCCCTACGACGACGACCAGTAGCCCGTCGGTTCCCACATACCGCCGGTAGGCCTCGGTGGCCTCAGCCGCGGTGGTGGCCGCGATCTGGGTCAGGTAGGTGTCGGCGAAGTCGATCGGTACGCCGTTCGCGATGTTGCTGCCGACCTGCTGCGCGACGGAATCGGCCTGCTCGTACCGCAGCGGGGCGGTCCGGATCAGGCTGTCCTTCGCCTCCTGGACCTCCTGCTCGGTCAGCCCGTCGCGGGCCTGCCGCAGGATCCGCAGCGCGTCACCGATCGCGGCACCGGTCACCTCGGTGCGGACGGCGCCACCGAGGCTGAAGGTCCCACCCTTGCGCGGCGCCGCGAAGCTGGTCCGCGTGCCGTAGGTGTAGCCCTTCTCCTCGCGCAGCACGGTGTCCACCCGGGACGTGATCGTGCCGCCGACGACGTGGTTCGCGACCGCGGCCGCACCCCACGCGGGGTCGCGACGGTCCGGTCCGGCGCAGCCGATCAGCAGCTGACTCTGGACCGATCCAGGCCGGTCGACCAGCACGACCCGGTTGCCCACGAGGTACAGCGGCTCCGGCGTGTCCAGCGCGGTACTGGCGGTCGACGTCCAGCCACCGAAGGCCTCGTCGATGATGCCGGCCACGTCGACGCCGGTGGCGTCTCCCGCGAACAGCATCTGCGCGCGCTCGGGGCCGATGTTGCGCCGGTAGAAGTCGGCGACCTGCGTGTTGGTCAGCGGGCGGATCGTGTCCGGGGTGCCCGCCGTCGGCCGGGACCGCCGCGTCGACGGGTCGAACAGGTAGCCCGAGAAGGCCTCGCGGGCCCGGTAGGCGGCGTTCGCGCGCTCCTGGTTGATCTCGCCGAGCCGGATCGTCACGTGCCGGCCGACGTCGGCCTGGTTGAACGCGGGCCGGGTGACCGCCTCCGCGAGCAGTTGCACCGCCGGCGCCAGGTGCGACACCGGGACCGAGATCTCCACGTGCAAGGCGTCCGAGCTGACATCGACGCCGTACGCCGCTCCGTGCCGCTCCAGGGCCGCCGCGAACTCGTTGGCCGAATGCAGTTCGGTGCCCTCGTCGAGGGTGCGGGACATGATCGTGGCGACGCCCTCGAGCTCCCGCGGTTCGGCGATCAGCGGCATCGCGATCGTCACGCGGACCGTGGCGACGTACTGGCCGGGGCGATCGAAGACGTGGACCGGCGAGCCGGTGCTGGTCGTCGTCGTGGTGGCCTCGGGGAATGTCCACGGGCGCGGCGCACCGACGGCCGGTGGGGTGGTCAGAACCTGGTTCATGCCTGCTCTCCTGCGTTCTCCGACCGGCGGTAGGCGACCTGCACACGTCCGGCGGCGCGGATCCATTGCGCCGCGGCCGCCTGCACCTGCTCCACGGTCACTGCACGGACCTGGTCGATCCGGGTGTTGATCCGGTTCGGATCGCCGAACAGCAGCGCGTGGTGGGAGATCTCGTCGGCCCGCCCGGCGCAGGTGGACAACTGCTCCAGCCAGTCCCGCTCCGCCTGTGCCTGCACGGTCGCCAGTTCGTCCTCGGTGACGCCGTTCTCGGCGAGCTTCTCGACCTCCTCGAGCAGCGCGTCCTCGACCTTCTGCAGGTCCACGCCGTCGGAGGCGATGCCGGTCAGCGTGCCGAACGACACCCCGCCGATCAGCGGCAGCGCACCGCCCGAGACCGACTGCGCGATCTGCTCGTCGCGGACGAGCCGCCGGTTCAGCCGGCCGCTCTGCCCGGCGGCGAGGACGTCGAGCGCGAGCCCGGCCGCGTCCAGCTCCGGCGTCCCGTCCATCGGCAGCCGGAACATCATCGTGATCAGGTCGGACGGTACGTCGGAGACCACGTCGTCGCGGTGGACCTCGGTGAGCGGTCCGATCGTGCCGTCCGGGGCGGCCGGCGGCTGCGGGATCGCCGGCAGGTGACCGAAGTACCGCTTGGCGGCGTCGAAGGCGTCCTCCACCGAGACGTCGCCGACGATGGTCAGGACCGCGTTGTTCGGGCCGTAGTACTTGCGGAAGAACGCGTGCACGTCCTCCACCGACGCCGCGTCCAGGTCGGCCATCGAGCCGATCGTCATGTGCGCGTACGGGTGGTCCGCCGGGAAAAGGAGCCGGACCAGCCGCTCGTACGAGTCGCCGTACGGGCGGTTGTCGTAGCTCTGCCGCTTCTCCTCCTTGACCACGTCGCGCTGGTTGTCCAGGTTCTCCTGGTTGACCGCGTCGAGCAGGTAGCCCATCCGGTCCGCCTCGAGCCACAGCGCGAGGTCCAGACCGCCGCTCGGCAGTGACTCGAAGTAGTTCGTCCGGTCGAAGAACGTGCTCGCGTTCAGACTGGCGCCGGCGTTCTCCAGCAGGCTGAAGTGCTGACCGGAGGCGACGTTGCGCGATCCCTGGAACATCAGGTGCTCGAACAGGTGCGCGAACCCGGTCAGCCCTGTCGGCTCGTGGCGCGATCCGACGTCGTACCAGAGGTTCACCGCGACGATCGGGACGGCGCGGTCCGAGCTGACGACGACGCGTAAGCCGTTGTCCAGCGTCTGCTCCGCGATGGGGTAGGTCAAGGGCATGCCGCCACCCTACGTGGTCCGGAAATTCTCCGCCGGTGGTGTCGATCCGCGCCGGGGTCGCGCATCGAAGTGGTGAATGCTGGAACCGACAGACCATGAGAGAGGTGACATCAGTGGGCAAGTACCTGGTGATGATCTACGACGACGAGGCCAAGTGGGACGCGGCGGAGCCGTCGGTGACGGAGCAGAACCACAAGAACCACCAGGCCTTCGCGGAGGCCAACGGTCCGGCGCTGCGCGGCAGCGGGCAGTTGGACGGAAGCACTACGGCGACGTCGATCCGGTCTGACGGCAGCGGTGGGTACGTCGTCACCGACGGGACGTTCGCGGAGACCAAGGAGGTGATGGGCGGCTACTACATCATCGAGGCGGCCGACCTGGACGAGGCGCTCGCGATCGCCAAGCAGGTTCCGTCCCCGATGGGTGGCGTCGAGGTACGCCCGATCATCAACGGTGGCTGACTCGGTCTCCGCGGCGGTGGCGGAGGCCCACTCGAGCGAGTGGGCCTTCGTCCTCGCTGCCACCGCACGCGTCGCGGCCGATCTGGATCTGGCCGAGGACTGCGTGCAGGACGCATACGCCAAGGCGTTGGTGCATTGGCGCGAGCAGGGCGTGCCGCGGCGGCCGGGGGCGTGGCTGACGACCGTCGCAACGCGGCGCGCGCTCGAGTTGCGGCGGCGGGCCGACGTCGCGCAGCGGAAGCTCCCGCTGCTGATGCCGGATCCGGTCGAGGACTCCAACGGGGTGTTCCCGGACGATCGGTTGCGGCTCGTGTTCACCTGCTGCCACCCGGCGCTGGCTCAGGAGGCGCAGATCGCGTTGACGCTGCGGCTGGTGTGCGGGTTGTCGTCGGCGGAGATCGCGAGGGCGTTCCTGGTGAAGGAAGCCACGATGCAGGCCCGGATCACCCGGGCCAAGCACAAGATCTCGCGGTCGGGAATCCCATACCGCATCCCGCGGCGGCCGGACCTGCCGGAGCGCATCGACGCGGTGCTGGACGTCGTCCATCTCGTCTACACGGCCGGCCACACGGCGGCGGACGGGGAAGGGCTGACGCGGCCGGACCTCGCGCGGCGGGGGATTGATCTCGCTCGGATGATGCGGTTGCTGCTGCCGGACAGCGGGGAGGCGGCGGGTCTGCTCGCGCTGCTTGTGCTGACGGAGGCCAGGCAGGCCGCGCGGGTCGACGACGGCGGGCGGTTGGTGCTGATGGAGGACCAGGATCGCTCGCTGTGGGACCGGGAGCTGATCGATGAGGGGCTGGCGCTGGTGCGGGAGGCGTTGAGCCGGTCGGTCGGCCGGTTCGGGCTGATGGCGGCGATCGCTGCCGTCCATGCCGAGGCCGAGCGCTGGGAGGACACCGACTGGGCGGAGATCCTCGGGTTGTACGACGTGTTGCTGGCGCGCTGGCCGTCTCCGGTCGTGGCGCTGAACCGAGTGGTCGCGCTGAGCTATGTCGCCGGTCCCGAGGCGGCGTTGGTGGAGTTGACCGACGATCCGGCGCTGTCGACGTACCCGTATCTCGCCTCCACGCGGGCGGAGCTGTTATGGCGGACCGGGCGGGGGGAGGAGGCGCGAGCGGCGTACGAGGAGGCGCTGGCGTTCACCAGCAACGCCGTGGAGGCGGAGTTCCTGCAACGGCGCATCACTCGAGGCGCTTGAGGACCTCGTCGTGCAGGCGGCCGTTGGTGGCGACGGCGTTGGCGCCGTTCGGGCCAGGGGTGCCGTCGACCGAGGTGAACGTGCCGCCGGCCTCGTCGACGATGATCGCCAGTGCGGCCATGTCGTACAGGTTGAGCTCGGGCTCGGCGGCGATGTCGACCGCACCTTCGGCGACCAGCATGTACGACCAGAAGTCGCCGTACGCGCGGGTGCGCCAGCAGGACTCCATCAGCTCGGCCCACTGGTTCTTCTTGCCGAGCTTCTCCCAGCCCTTGAGCGAGGCGTACGACAGCGACGCGTCCTCGATCCGGCTCACGTCGCTGACCCGGCACGGGTGCGCGGACATCAGCGCGCGGCCGGTCCAGGCGCCATCGCCGTACGACGCCCACCAGCGCTTGCCCAACGCCGGGGCCGACACCACTCCGACGACCACCTGGTCCTCGATCATCAGGCTGATCAGCGTCGCCCAGACCGGGACGCCACGGATGTAGTTCTTGGTGCCGTCGATCGGGTCGACGACCCAGCGCCGTACGCCCCAGCCGGTGGTGCCTTCCTCCTCGCCCACGAACGCGTCCCGCGGCCGGGCCCGGGCCAGCGTCTTGCGCATCACGTCCTCGACCCTGCTGTCGGACTCGCTCACCGGAGACAGATCCGGCTTGGTGGCCACGTGTAGGTCGAGCGCCTTGTAGCGGTCCATCGTGGTCGAGTCCGCGTCGTCGGCCAGGATGTGGGCGAGCCGCAGGTCATCCGTGTGCGAGGGCATGCCGGAAGGCTAGCCCGTTCCCCCGCTCAGCGGGCGGGCTGTCCGCAAACGTTGCGGATCGGTTGCGACGCGAATTGAACCCAATCGGGTGATTGAACGTGCAGTAAGTAGCCCGTGCGGGCTACTAGAGTCGGACCACGTTCTATGACTGCCAGGAGGCGTCAATGTTCGAGCGCTTCGGGGACCTGCCGCTACACGTGCTCGTGATCCATCTGGCCGTGGTGGCGCTACCGATCGCAGCCCTGACCCTGATCGTCTTCGCGCTCGTGCCGCGGTGGCGGTGGTTCCTGCGCTGGCCGGCGTTGGTGCTGGGGCTCGGGGCGCTGGTCTGCGCGTTCGTGGCGAAGAAGAGCGGGGAGGCGTTCGTCGCCGCGGTCCCGTCGCTGCAGCAGCCAGTCAAACTGCACGAGCAGCGCGGAAATCTGCTGTTCTGGTTCTGCCTGGCCTTCGCGGTGATCGCTGTGATCGCTGTGCTGGTGCTGAGCGGGCCGTCGTCGCTGGCCAGCGGAAAGGGTGCCAAGGCAACCAAGAGCCGACCGCTGGAGCTGATCACCAGCGCGGCAGTTGTCGTCATCGGCGTACTCGTCATCTACCAGACCATCCGCACCGGCGACGCCGGCGCCAAGGCCGTCTGGACGGGTCAGCTTCCGCCTAAGTAAGGTCCTGCTCCGGTACTGCCTGGGTGCGGCCTTCGCGGCTGGCCAGGAGGCGGCGGAAGGACGCTACTCGGTCGGGGTCGAGGCGGCCTTCGGCGACAGCTTCGTCGAGGCCGCAGTCGGGAGCGGACTCGGTGTGGGTGCAACCTCGGGGACAGGACTCGGTGACCTCGGCCAGGTCGGGGAAGGCATCGATCACTTTGTCCGGGTCGACGTGGGCCAGCCCGAAGGAACGGATACCGGGCGTATCGATCAGCCAGCCGCCGTCAGGCAGCCGGAGGACCAGCGTGTTCGTCGAGGTATGGCGCCCGCGGCCGGTCACCTCGTTGACGACGCCGATCGCGCGGTCGGCACCGGGAATCAGCCCGTTGACCAGCGTCGACTTGCCGACACCGGAGTGGCCGACCAGGACACTGATCCGGTCCTGGAGCTGCTCCTGGAGGCCGGACAGATCGCCGCCTTGCTGCGTGGCCACCGACTCGACCCCCAGCGGACGGTAGATCGACAGCAGCGGATCCGGGTCGGCCAGGTCGGTCTTCGTCAGGCACAGCAACGGCCGCATACCCGCGTCGTACGCCGCGACCAGGAAGCGGTCGATCAGGCCGGTCCGCGGCTCCGGGTTCGCGACGGCGACGACGATGACGAGCTGGTCCGCGTTCGCCACCAGCGGCCGCTCCACCGGGTCGTCGTCATCGGCCGACCGGCGCAGCAGCGTCGTCCGCGGGAGAACCTCGACGATCCGGGCCAGCGAGCCCTCGTCACCGCTCGCGTCTCCGGCGAGCCTGACCCGGTCGCCGACGATCACGCCCGTGCGGCCGAGCTGCCGCGCCTTCATCGCGGTCACCTGCCGGTCGTCGACCCAGCAGGTGTAGCGGCCGCGGTCGCGCGTGATCACGATGCCGGTGACGGCGTCGTCGTACGAGGGGCGGTCCTTGGTCCGCGGCCGGGTCCGGCGCTTCGGCCGGTCGTACCGGGCCTCCTCGTCGTACCGCGACATCAGCTCGTGAGCCCCGACCACATGTCGGGGAACTCGGGCAGGGTCTTCGCCGTGGTCCCGATGTTCTCGATCTCCAGCCCGTCCACAAGCAGGCCGACCACGGCGGCGGCGTGGGCCATCCGGTGGTCGTTGTAGGTCCCGAAAAGCCCACCGTGCAAGCGCTGCGGCCGGATCTCCAGCCCGTCGGCCGTCTGCGTCACGTCCCCACCGAGCGCGTTGAACTCGTGCTCGAGCGCCGCCAGCCGGTCCGTCTCGTGGTTGCGCAGATGCGCGATTCCCCGAAGGTACGACGGTCCTTCCGCAAACGCAGCCACCGCCGCGATGACCGGGCTCAGCTCACCGACCTCACTCAGGTCGAGGTCGACGCCCTGCACCCGGCCGGTGCCGCGGATCGTCAGTCCGTCGTCGGTCCGAGTCACCTCCGCGCCGAAGCGCGTGAAGATGTCGCCGAGTTGACCGCCGGGTTGCGTGGTCCGCTCCGGCCAGCCGGTCACGGTGACCTCGCCGGCGGTGAGGACCGCCGCGGCCAGGAACGGCGCGGCGTTGGACAGGTCCGGCTCGATCGTGGTGTCCATCGCCCGAATGGGGCCGGGGGCAACGACCCAGCGGTTCGGTTCGCTGTCGTCGACCTGGACGCCGCGCTCGCGCAGCATCGCCACCGACATGTCCAGGTGCGGCTGGGACGGCACCGGCTTCCCGTCGTGGCGGATGTCGACGCCCTCGTCGTACCGGGCTCCGGCGAGCAGCAGGGCCGAAACGAACTGACTCGACCCGGACGCGTCCAGCGTCACCTTCCCGCCACGGACCGAGCCCGCGCCGGACACGGAGTACGGCATCCTGCCGGTGCCCTGGTCGTCGATCCGGACGCCGAGCGCGCGCAGGGCGTCGAGGATGACGCCCATCGGGCGCTCGCGCGCGTACGGGTCGCCGTCGAACTCGACCACGCCGTCGGCCAGTGCGGCGACCGGCGGCACAAAGCGCATCACGGTGCCGGCGAGACCGCAGTCGACGGACGCCGGGCCCTTGAGTGAGCCCGGAGTCACTGTCACGGCGGAGCCGTTGTCCGCGATGCCGACACCGAGTGAGACGAGCGCGGCGCGCATCAGCGCGGTGTCGCGTGCGGCGAGCAGACCGGTGAGATGCGACGGGCCGTCGGCGAGCGCGGCCAGGATGAGGGCACGGTTGCTGATCGACTTCGATCCGGGCACCGTGACCCGGCCACTGACCGGTCCCTGGGCCTTCGGTGCCGGCCAGCCCTGCTGCGTGCTCATCCCACTCCCTCGGCTCGGAACTCCTGCCCTGAGCCTAGGGCATCGCGGTGATACGGCCTTCCAGCCTTCCGGGAGGTCAGCCGAGGTTCAGTTCTGCCTTCGCCAGTTTGGCGGCATGCTTGGCCTCACGGGCCAACTGCTTCGTCTCCCGCTTCGCGGCCTTCGCGCCGCGTTTGGTCTCCCGCTTCGCCGCCCGCGCGCCGTGGGTGGCCCGCCAGGCGACGCCCGGCTTGCCCTCGGTGTCGACCGCGGCGAGCAGCAGACCGCCGAACAGACCCAGGTTCTTCATGAACTGGATCCGCTGCACACCCCGGGCCTCCTTGTCCTTCACCTGCCAGAACGGGTGCCCGGCGACCGTCACGGGGATGAGCGTGGCGGCCAGCACCGCGGCGCCCGTCCGCCGGCCCTTGCCGCTGGCCAGCGCGAGACCGCCGAGCACCTGGACGGCGCCGTTCAGCCGAACCAGGTTCACCGTGGTCTCGGGGATGCGGTCAGCGATCTGCGCCGGTGCGACGTTCTTCACCATCGGCACCAAGCGGTCCGTCACCGGCTGGGCCTTGGGCACCAGCGGCTCCGGGTTCCGGATCGAGTTCACACCCTGCGCGACGAAGATCATCGAGAGCAGTGGCCTGGCCAGTGCACGCACGACAGTCATGCCTCCTTCATACACCACGTCCTGTACGCCGTCCGGTACCCAAGCCTGCGCGGTTCAGCCTCAGATCGGGCAACCATCCGGACCACAGGCGGCGTCGTCGGTGCCGGCGCCCGGGGCGGTGATCAGCGTCACCGGCTTGCGGTCCGCGTTCGCCCGGCGCAGCGCCTCCTGGAACACCTGGACCGGCTGCGCGCCGCTGACGCCGTACTTCTCGTCGATCACGAAGAACGGCACCCCGTTCGCGCCGTACGCCAGCGCCTGGGCCTGGTCGTCGGCGACGTCCTGGGCGTACGTCGTACTCGCGAGCACCTCGCGGACCCGATCGGACGGGAGGCCGACCTCCTCGGCGAGCTGCGTGAGCGTCGCGTGGTCGCCGACCGGGAGCCCGTCGGTGAAGTACGCCTTGAGCAGCCGCTCCTTGAGGCGGTCCTGCGTATCGGCGGGCACCTCGCCTGCGGCCATCAGGTCGCGGGCCAGGTGAAGTACGCGGTGCGCGTCGACGGTGTTCGCGGACTTGGCCCGGTCGAGGTTGTACTCGAGGCCGAGCTCGGCGGCGATCTCGGTCACCTGGGCATTGGCCTGCACACCCCACGCGCGGTCGCGACCGTACTTCTCACCCAGCCGGGTCGGCAGGTCGCGTGGATCGTCGCTCGTCGCGGACGGGTCGAGCTGGAAGCTGTGCCAGACGATCTCGGCCTTCTCGCCGCTGGACTCCAGGGCCTGCTCCAACCGCCGCTTCCCGATGTAGCACCACGGGCAGATGACGTCGGACCACACATCGATACGCATACTCCGAGCAACTCACCGTGATCGGCGGTCTATTCCCAACCAGACCCGAGTGTGATGCGTCCGACGCTGCATGGACGAACAACTGGTGCGTGCCCTGCTGCAGGATCAGCATCCAGATCTGGCCGAACTGGAGCTCCGGGAGGTGGTCGGCGGCTGGGGCAACCAGATGTGGCGGCTGGGGGACGACCTGGCGGTCCGGATGCCACGGACCGAGGGGGCGCCGGAGCTGCTGCTGAAGGAGCACCGCTGGATGCCCGGCCTCGCCGCCCGTCTTCCGCTTCCCGTCCCCGTCCCGGTCCGCCTCGGCGAGCCGTCCGACCGCTTCTCCCGCACCTGGCTGATCACCACCTGGGTCCACGGAGAACCCGCGGACCATGCACCGATCACGGATCCGAAGGCGGCCGACGTACTGGTCGACTTCCTGCAGGCGCTGCACACCGATGCGCCGGCCGAGGCGCCGGCCACTGACCGAACCGGTCTGCCGGCGGGACTGATGGACTCCGACGAGGTCCGAGCGTACGCCGGCCGCGGCGACGAGATCCGTGCGGTGTGGGAGGACGCGATCGCGGCGCCGGAGTGGGACGGACCGCCGGTGTGGCTGCACGGCGATCTGCACCCGGCCAACGTGGTCGTTGCCGATGGCACCCTTGCCGGCGTCCTGGACTTCGGTGAGATCTGCGCCGGCGATCCGGCGAACGATCTCGCAGCCGTCTGGATCCTGCTCCCGGCCGGGGCCGCGGCCCGGTTCTTCGAGCGCTACCAGCCGGACCAGGCAACGGTACGCCGGGCTCGCGGCTGGGCCGTGGTCCGGGCGATGTTCCTGATCGCGATGGGAATCAACGGCGACAAGGGCCTGCCAGGCGGCAAACCACACTGGGGCCCAGCCGGTGTAGCTGCCCTCGATCGCCTGCTGTGACCGTCGACCGGCTCGGCTGCTGACAGCGGCTCGTCCGTCATGTCAGCACGGTGGCCGTCCAGTGTCAGCGCGGTCTTCGAGGCTGGTCTCATCAACAACTCGTCACCAGCGAATCAGGAAGGTACGACCATGCCGACTTACAACACCCCCGAGCCGATCTCCGCAGTCCTCGACATCCCCGCGGGACGCATTCAGTTCATCGCCGCCGACCGGGCCGACACCGCCGTCGAGATCCTGCCGGCGAACCCCTCGAAGGGCCGCGACGTCAAGGCGGCGGAGGAGGCCAAGGTCGAGTACGGCGACGGCGTTCTGCGGATCGAGGTCTCGGCCAAGAACCAGTACTTCGGCCCTTCCGGCTCCGTCGCGGTGACCGTCCACCTGCCTGCGGGTTCCCAGGTCGAGGTGAACGCGGCCAGTGCCGAACTCCGAGCCGTCGGACGGTTCGGCGACGTCGCGGTCAAGAGCGCGCACGGCTCGATCGACCTGGAGGACGTCGCGAGCGCCCGCCTCACCACTGTCGCCGGTGACGTCTCCGTCGGCCGCCTCAACGGGCCCGCGGAGATTCGCACCAGCCAGGGTGACATCCGGATCGCCGAGGCCGTGAGCGGTGCGGTCGTACTGCGCACCGACGTCGGCGAGGTGGAGGTCGGCGCCGCTGCCGGAGTCTCGGCCTCCCTGGACGCCGGTACTACCACCGGCAGGATCAGCAACGCGCTGAAGAACGCCGAAGGCGACACCGCCCCGCTCACGATCCGCGCGACCACCACCGTCGGCGACATCGTCGCCCGCAGTCTCTGATCGCGATTGACGACGGACCCGACGCGGCCCGCACGCCACAGTGGTGTGCGGGCCGCGCGACGTCACCGCGCGGCTTGCTCGATCACCTGAGTGACGGCTGACGAGTGGGACAGGGCGACCAGGTGGGACGCGTCTGGGATCTCAACCGTCTTGGCGTGGGCGCGCTCGGCCATGAACAGTTCGGCCGCCGGCGCGATGGCGTGATCTCCGGTCGGGATCACGGCGTACTTCGGCAGACCGGCCGGAGCCGTTGTCGCGACCGGCTCGTCGAACGCGGCGGCGTTGATCGGACGCTGGGAGGCCCCGAGTACGGCGGCCTGCCGAGCGGGCAGGTCGGCCGAGAACACCCGGTGGAACGCCTCCGGCTTCACCACGAGGTCGACGCCACCGGAGTAGCTGATCGCATTCGTGGTGTCCGGTCCGAGCTCGCTGCCCGGGTACTTCGCGTTCAGCGCGCCGATCGTCTCACCGGCTTGCGGGATGAACGCGGCCACATACACGAGCGACTTGACCCCACTGGTCCCGGCGAGCTCGCTGACCAGCGCGCCGCCGTACGAGTGACCGACGAGGACCTTCGGACCCGGGACCGCGGCGAGGACGCCGCTCAGGTACGACGTGTCGGCGGCTATCCCCCGGAGCGGCACGGCGGGGACGACCACGGTGTACCCGTCGCGCTGTAGCTTGCCGGTCACCTCCGACCAGCTAGCCCCGTCGGCGAACGCGCCGTGCAGGAGAACGATGGTCGGCTTCGGCTTGTGCTCGGTCTGAGCGGTGGCGGTGGTCGCGCCGGTCAGCAGTACTGCGGCGGTGGCGAGGAGTGCACCCAAGCGACGGAGCTTCATCGGGCCGCACCTGCCTCGACCGCGGTCGCGATGAAGTCGGCGACAGCCTTCGGCTGCGAGACGGCCACGGCGTGCGAGCCGTCGACCTCGATGGTGGTGGCCTTGGCGCGGGCGGCCATGATGCGCTCACCCTCCGGCGGGATCGCTTCGTCGCCGGTCGCGACCAGGACGTGCGCCGGTAGCCGCTTCCAGCTCGCCGAGCCGGCCTTCTCGTCGAACGCCGATGCGGCGATCGCCTTCTGGGTCCGGGCCAGGACGTCCGCGTCCTCGACATCGGCGGCGAACAGCGCCGGGAACTTGTCCAGCGCGATGCTCAGGTAGGTCTCCTCGCCGCCCTCGGCGGTCGGCAGGGTGTGCGGCACCAGTCCGGCCGGGAAGTCGTTGGCGGGGAAGCTGCCGAGCAGGTCCTGCAGGCTCTCGCCCTCGTCCGGGAGGAACGCGGCCACGTACACCAGGCCGGTCACGTTGTCGGCCTCGTTCGCAGCGGCTGTGATCACCGCTCCGCCGTACGAGTGCCCGACCAGGACGACGGGCCCGTCGATCTCGCGGACCTGGGCGGCGACACGGCTCCCGTCCAGCGCGGGACCGCGCAGTTCGTTGCTGACCGCCACGGCATTGATGCCGCGACTCGTGAGTTCGGCGATCACACCGGCCCAGCTGGAGTTCTCCGCGAACGCGCCGTGCACCAGGACGACGGTGGGGGTCTTGTCGGTCATTGCTCTCGATCTCCTTCAGGTTTGGCTTGGTAGTAGAAGGAAACCGCGCAGGCCCGCTCGGCCGGATCGACCGAACAGCGGAACTTGCCAGCGGTGAACTCAGCCGTGGACGACTGCGGTGCACCCAAAACTCATGCGTTCGGGGGAGGAGTGAATCGCTCCAGCACCAGACGGGTCAGCTGGACGCGCGAGTTGACCCCGAGCTTGCCGAACGCGGACCGCAGATGAGTGCCGACGGTACTTGCGGAGACGACCAGCTCCTCGGCCGCGGACCGGTTGGTATGACCCTCGGCGACCAGGAGCGCGACCCGGCGCTCCATCGGGGTGAGCGCGTCCCAACCCTCCTGAGCCCGCGGCGGTACGGCGGACCACCGGCGGCGTCGTACTCCGGCTGCCTGGAGCACCGCCTGGATCCGACCGGCCGGAGCGGTGGCGCCGAGTGTGGTCAGGGTGTCGAGGGCGTGTTCGAGGGTGGCGATGCCGGTCGAGCGGTCGCCGGACTCCAGTACGGCGCCGCCGTACAGCTCCTCGGCCTTTGCCAGCAGCAACGGCCGGTGCGCCGTACGCAGCATCTCGGTCGCCGCCGCCAGCCGCTCCAAGTCGTCGCCCGCAGCCACCAGTTCGAGCGCCCCGCGGTGCGCTGTCGACGGGGTAGCGGCCGCCTGTTCTGCCAGCCGGTCCTCGGCGCCCGCCTCGACGAGTACATCGGTCCGCTCGGGGAACTCCGGCGGTACGTCGCGCAACCGGGCGGCCGCCTTGGTATCGCCATCCGCGACCGCGAGCAAGGCGTTGATCGTCGGGTCGTGCCCCGCGAGCTCCCGTGCGTGGGTGAGCTTGCCGCGCTGCAGAGCGATCAGCGCGAGCACCTGATGCGCCACCGGAGCCAACGTGCTGTCGTGCAACTGGCTCATCCACCGCAGTCCGGTGTTGGCAGCCTGCTCCGCCTCGGCCAAGTTGCCGGACGCGTACTCGAGCCGCGCCTGCAGCACAGCCAACTGCGGCGCCACCCACGAGTCGCCGCCGCTCAGCAGCTCCCGCACCCGCTCCAACCCACCCGGCAACTCGTCAACCTCAGCCCGGCAGTACAGCTCGCCGACCTCGACCAACGCATCCGGCAAGCTCCCCAGCCCAGCGGGCACTCGCCGAGCCTGCACGTAGTACTCAAGGGCACTCGCATACCGCCCGGCCGCCCGATCCTCCTCCGCCGCGGCCACCAACAGCACTCCCTGAGCAACCGGGTCTTCCGGCGTGCCAGGCGCTTCTGCACCGGCCAGCACGCGGAAGGCCGCGAGGCGCTCGGCGAGCGGAGGCTCCGCGCCCGAGCCGGTGAGGTCGCGGACGTCCAGGCGGTTGGTCGGCCATTGGTACGGCGCCAGGTGCAGGCGGACGGTGGCTTGGAGCCTGGGGGTGATCGGACCCCGGTAGAGCACGGTGCCGCTGAGGAGGTCGTCCGCGAAGGCCTTGGCGCGCTCGTACTGCCGGGCCGCGAGGATGATGCTCACGACCTCTTCACCAACCTCGGCGCGCAGCGGGTCGTCGACCAAGGTGAGGTCGAACGCCTCCTGGATGACCTCGGCGGCCGTAGTCGACATGGTCGCCAGCAGGCCGCGGGCCGCCTCGCGCAGAGTCGCGATCGCCGGGGCATCACCGGGCTGCGCGACTGCGAGGACGTGCGGAGCCGCAGCGGCCGCTCCTCGACCGGCCGACATGAGCTGACTGGCTATGGCCCCGTGCAGGGCTCTCTGAGCCGAGGGAGGTACGTCGGCCAGCGCAGCCGACCGCAGTAGCTCGTGGCGGAAGCGCAGTACCGAGCCGGCATCCGTGAGCAGCCCGGACTGGATCGCCTCCTCGAGCGGATCGGCCAGTCTGGCCACCGGCTCGGCCATGAGTACGGCGACGTCCTCGAGCCGGAACTCGCTGCCGAACACCGCGGCCGTCCGCACCAGCGTCCTAGTGAGCTCCGACAGTCCGCTGGTACGGCGCCGTACGCCTTCGACCAGACCGGTCGGGAGCGGACCGGTCGTGTCCGAGGCGGTGCCGAGGTACAGCCCGGCGATCAGCTGTTCGGCGAGGAACGGGATGCCCTGGACACCGGCCAGCTGGATCGCCAGGGACGGGTCGACCGGACCGTTCAGGAGATCGGCGGCGATGTCCTGGATGGCCTCCGCGGCGAGCGGTGCGAGGGCGATGGCATGGATCGGTACCTGGCCGCGGACGGCGTCGGTCAGCTGGTCGGTCACGCCACCGGGGGACGGGCGAGTGGCCACGAGCCAGAGCAGCTGGGAGTCGGCCAGCCGGGCCGCGACCACGCGGAGTACGAAGGCGGTCAGCGGGTCGGACCACTGCGCATCGTCCAGCACGATGACAGCCGGCGTGCCGTCCAACCGGTGACCGATGAGGTCGGCCAAGCGCTCGGCGAGCCAGAGCGGCTGGGTGTTGAGGGTGGCCAGCTCCATGAACTGCGCTGTGTCGACCAGCGGCTCCTTGCCGGCGCGGAGTGCGGGTGCGAGTGAGGACAGCGGGCTGATGTTGTCGGTCTGTTGTGCGGATGCGCCGGCGACCAGGAAGCCATGCCGCTCGGCCTGCTCGACTGTGGCGGCCAGCAACGCCGACTTGCCGATCCCGGGCTCGCCGGTGACGACAGCCAGCGAGGACTGCCCCTCAGCGGCTGCGCGCAGCGCGTCCAGCAGCCGCCCGAGCTCCGCGGAACGCCCACGCAACGGCCCCATGGTGGATTTGTACCACTCAGCCGCAGCGGCGGACGGCTAGCAGGGCGTAGGCGCGGGCCGCGTGGAGGACCTCGGACAGACGCACGTGCTCGTCGGTGGCGTGGGCGTACCGCACGTCGCCGGGACCGTACTGGAGTGTCGGGATCCCCGCCGCCGCGTACAGCCGGAGATCCGAGCCGTACGGCGCTCCCTTCACCTCAGGAGTCATGCCACCCGCGTCAGTGGCTGCCTGCACCGTGTCCGCCAGCAGGGGATCTCCCTCGGTCAGCAACCCCGAGGCGAACTCACCTCCCGGCCAGCTCACCGCGACAGGATGCTCACGCAGCCAGTCATCCTTCGCGCACGCTTCGGCGATCGCCGCCTCGAAGGCATGCCGCGCCGCGGCCACCGATTCGCCGAGGCGTACGCCGTACCGACCCTCGGCGACGAGTAGATCTGGGACGGTGCTGGCCCAGTCGCCCGCCTCGACCCGACCGACCGACACCGGGTTCGCCAGCTCGAGATGCGCCAGCAACGGATGCGGATCGCGGTTTCGCTCGGCCTCCAGCGCCTGCAGCGCCGACTGGATCACCACGAACTTCTCGACCGCGCTCACCCCGCGGGTCCGGGTCGAGCCGTGCGTCGCGAGCCCGGGGACCTCCAGCCGGAAGGTGAGCGACCCGGCGTTGGCCGGGATGACACAGCTCGCGGTCGGTTCGGCGATCAGGCACGCCTCGCCGGTGTGGCCGCGCTTCAGGGTCGCGAACGCGCCCGCGCCGCCGTCCTCCTCACCGATCACGGTGTGCACCGCGAGCGGCTTGCGCAGCTCGATGCCCGAGGCAACGATGGCCGCGACCGCGCCGAGAATCGCGGCCACGCCACCCTTCATGTCACAGGTACCGCGACCCCACATCACCCCGTCCTCGACCCATGCCGAGAACGGATCGCCGTCCGGCCACAACCCGAGCTCGCCCGGCGGCACCACATCCACATGCCCGTTGAGAATCAGTCCCGGCGCCCCGTCTCCACCGAGCACCCCCACACAACCCCACGCCTCGTCCCGCGCGACCTCCATGCCGGGAAACTCCGGATCGGCGGTGATTGTCGGCAGGTCGATCGGCCAGTTGTCGACAATAAGACCGAGCGCCGCCAACCGCTCCGCACACCACGCCTGGACGTCGCCTTCGGCCGGAGTACCGTCGACACTCGGGATGCGCACCAGGTCACGCAGACCCTCGATCACCCGCGGGTCGTCGACCGCGGCCAGCACCCGTCGCTCCACCTCACTCAGCATGCGCACATCATGCATCCAGCAGTTCGAACACTCGCTGCGCGCCCTCCCGGACCAGATCCTGCGAGAACTTCGAGCGTTCGTGGACGAACTCGGCGATCGTCGCGTACGCCGCCGCCGCGCACACCGCGACCGCCGCCCGCCCACCGGCCTTCAATGCCGCTTCCAGGAACAGTTCGTCGACTCCGGCCTGCGCACCATCGCGTGCCGCCGACGTCGCCAGCGAGACCAGGTCATACGCCCGCGACCCACCGCCCGCCGCCTCGATATCGACAATCCCGGCGATCCTCCCATTGTCGACAATCAAGTTGCCGACGTTGAGATCCCCGTGCACGAGATCGTTGTCGGGCAGGACCTCGCCACGGTGCGGCCGGCACAACTCGGCGTAGCGGTCGAGCAGCTCGGCGACCTCACCGCCGTACGCACGCACCCGGCCCCACACGCCGTCCCAGTCCTCGAAGACGACGCCGCTCGACCACCCCGACCAGCTCACACCGTCCTCGGGGACGAGTTCGCGCTGCAGTTCGCAGATCTCGATCAGTTGCCGGGCCAGCCGCTCGTCCAGCACCGATGCGTCGCGGAGCGGCTCACCGGTGACGAACTCCTGCAGCTGGTACGGCGATCCGGCCACGGTCTCGCCCACAGCCAGCCAGGCCGGGGTCGGGTAGCCGACCGTTCGTGCCCGGCCGACCAGTTCGGCCGCCCGCCGGACTCGCGGCGCCCAGCCCGGGTCGGCCGTCCACTTCAGGACGACCGTGGTGTCGCCGTCGGTGAGCTCGTACGCGCTGGATTGGAGACCACCGGTCAGTTGCCGAACGAGCTGGTAACTAGTGCCTAGGGCAACGTTCAGCTCGGCGACAACTGACGCGGTGGTGTCCACTACGGCGTTAGCCGGTGCAGGTCGCGCGGGAACAGCGTCACCTCGCGGACGTTCTCCGCCCCGGTCAGCCGTGCGACGAAGCGCTCGAGACCGATCGCGAAGCCGCCGTGCGGTGGCATCCCGTGCTTGAACGCCTGCAGGAACGAGCTGTACGCCGGGTCGTCCGGCGACTCACCACGCGCCTCGAGGGCGGCGGCGTAGTCGCTGTAGCGATGCAGACGCTGGCCACCGGTGACCAGCTCGACGCCCTTGAAGAGCAGGTCGAACGAGTTGGACCAGCGCGGGTCCGACGGCTGCGGATGGGTGTAGAACGGCCGCTTCACCATCGGGTAGCCCTCGACCGCGACGAACTCGCTGCCGTGCTCGCGCAACGCCCACTCGCCGATCGCCCGCTCGTCCTTCGGTGCCAGGTCCGGCTCGTCCGGGTCCGCGCCGGCGATCTTCAGCGCCTCGCTGAAGTGCACCACCGGCACCTCGACCGGGATCTCCGGCAAGGCAACTCCGAGCCGCTCGAGCGCCGGCGTCGCCCGTTCGCCCACTGCGGCCAACATCCCGGCGACGGCCGAGCGCAGTACGGCGAGCACATCGCGATGGCCCTCGATGAACCCGAACTCCGCGTCCAGCGACACGTACTCGGCCAAGTGCCGGACCGTGTCGTGCGGCTCGGCCCGGAACACCGGTCCGACCTCGAAGACCCGCTCGAACACCCCGACCATCGTTTGCTTGTAGAACTGCGGCGACTGCGCCAGGTACGCCGGGCCACCGAAGTAGTCCAGCGCGAACACGTTGGCCCCGGACTCGGTCGCCGTACCGACGATCTTCGGCGTCTGGATCTCGGTGAACTCCAGACCGTCCATGGTCCGGCGGAACCCGTGCAGCGCCGCGGCCGCGATCTCCCAGCCGGCCCGCACCGCCGGGTGCCGCAGCGCGACCGGCGCGTTGTCCAGTACGACGGGCAACCCCGCGCCGATCGTGGGTCGCCAGAGCTCGATCGGCGGCGTCGCGGCCGGCTCGGTCAGCGCCTCGATCACCGGGTCGACGATCTCCGCACCGCCGGGTGCCTGCGGGTTGGCGGCGACCGTACCGGTCACCTGGACGACGGTCTCCTCACCGAGTTCGTCCAGCTGTGCTTGGGTTTCCGGTGCCTTCACGACGATCTGGCTCAGGCCGGATCGGTCGCGCAGGATCAGGAAACTGACGGCGGCGAGCCGTCGTCTTCGGTGTACCCAGCCGGCCACCGTGACGGACTGGCCTACTGCTGAGGGGATCTCATGGCTGAGAATGCGCATCGCTGTTTCACCTCCAGGTCGTTTCTCGTACCCCGGAGGTGTGGGCGAAGGGGAATCTCGCGGTGCCACCACACCTTCACCGGATCGGGCACGTGCCCGGGTCCGGCCTCTTGCCGTGCATCCGCTCGGGAGTGTCTTCGCCACCGCTCCACGCATCGCCTTCACAGCTACCGGCGACTCTCTCGAACGTGGCGTACGGCGCTACTCGGTTCCGTCAGCGCGAACCCAACCAGCGTACCGACCCCCACCCCCCACCACCAACCGACTTCCCACCCACCCCGCCCACCCCCGCCCCTCCACCCCACCCGACCCCGACCGCCCCCACCACCAACCGCCCCCGGCCCCCGTCTGGTGGGCTGACCCATCCGCGTGCGGGTTGGCCAGTCGCACGCGGTTGGCCAACCCCCGGTCTGATGGGTCAACCCATGGGAACGCGAGCTAGGAAGCGACCGCCCCGACTGGCTCCCGCCCCCGGCCCCCGGCCGCCCGGCCCCCCGGCCCCCCGGGCCGCCCCGGCCCCCCGGGCCGCCCCGGCCCCCCGGCCCGCCCGGCCCCCGTCTGGTGGGCTGACCCATCCGCGTGTGGGTTGGCCAGTCGCATGCGCTTGGCCAACCCACGGTCTGATGGGTCAACCCATCAGACCGGCACGGGAGGCGGGGTGGGCGGAGGAGGTCGGGGTGGGGAGGGTCAGCGGTGGGTGGTGGAGGGTGGGATCTTGACGGAGTCGGTGTCCTCGCGGCCGCCGGCCTGGGCGTGCACGGTGATCGTGTTGCTCGAGCCGGTGCCGGGCAGCCATGCGGCCCACTGGGAGTTGAACGGCTTGCGGTAGTTGTCGGTCCAGCAGGTCATGCTGTTCACGTCGGACGACCGCGAGCAGGTCCACCCGACGTTGAGCGCGGGCACGAACTGCAGGCTGCGGCCCCAGGTGATGTCCAGCGTCACCCGCCGGTTCGTGGCCCCGCTGAGCTGCAGGAACCGGTTGTAGAGGAACGGGTTCGGGTCGGTGGTAGGTGTCGGCGTGACGATCTGCAGCAGCGACTCGTCCGGCTGGATCCCCGGCAGTACGTCGGAGTCCGTGTCGCTCACCAGCCCGGCCGTCGCCGCCACCGTGAACGTCCGCGCCGCCGCCGGGCCGTCCTCGGGTACGTCGAAGTTCGCGGGGAGTGGAGCCGGCTTCGCGGGGGTGAGCGACGTACAGGTCTTCGTCGAGGCCGAGCACTTCCAGCCCGCGGGGTTGCCGGTGATCGGCCACTCCAGCGCCGAGCCGTAGCTCAGCTTCAGCGTCACGCTGGTCCGGTCCGTGCCCGGGGCAACGGTCAGGATGCGGTGGTGGACGTCCGGGTCCGCCTTGCCTGCGACGATCTTCAGCAGGTTCTCGTCGGTCCGCGGCGGTGCGGTCAGCGTGGCCGAGTCGTCGTCGTACAGGCGGCCGGTCTTGGCCGAGACGGTGAAGGTCCGGTCGGCCGCCGAGCCGCCGGTCGGCGTCGCGAACGAGACCGGCAGTGGCTGCGGCGCGGAGGAGTTGTCCGCCGTACACGTGCCGGCGGCCTCGTCACACGTCCAGCCGCGAGGGTCCCCGCTGAGCGGCCAGTGGAGTGCGGAGCCGTACTTCAGGCCGACAACGATCGGGTCGGCGTTCTGCGCCGGGGCCGTGATGGTGATGATCCACTGCTCGGAGGCCTGGCTTTGCACCCCACCGGCCCGCGTCGTGGGGCTGCTACCGCCGCGCGGCGCACTGATGGTCAGCAGGCCCTCGTCCAGGATCGGTGTCGTCGGCAACGGTGGAGTCGGTGTGGTCCCTGGCGGAGTCGGAGTGACGCCGGGCGTCGGCTCCGGTGACGTCGGCGCGGTCGTCGGGGGTGCGGTGGTCGGAGCCGTCGTCGGCTCCACGGTCGGTGGCTTGACCGTCGGCGGCGTGGCCGGTGGCACCGTCGGAGCTGTCCCCGGTGGCTGGGTGGGTTGCTGGCTCGGCGGATTGCTGATCGCCGCCGGGGGAGTGTCGTTGCCGGTCAGCGCCATCGCCGCGAGCACGGCCGCGACCGCGACGACCACGACCGCTCCGGCGCCGACCGCCGTACGCGTGCTGTTCTCGGTGGCCTTCTTCCAGCCCGTGGCCAGGAAGCCGACGAAGCCGACCTTGGCGCCGGACGCGGCGGCCAGGTAGCCGAGACCCGCGGTGCCCAGCAGGGCCGGGGCGAGCAGCGCCGGCAGCGCGCTGTTGACCTCGACCAGTTCGAGGTAGACCGCGGTGCACTTCGCGCAGTCGTCCAGGTGCTCGCGGACGTTACGGTTCTCCCGCTTGGTCAGGCCGCCGCGGACGTACGCACCCAGACGCTCGGTGGTCCAGCGGCAGCGATCCCCGGCGACGTCGGCCAGGTGCTGCTGCAGGTAGGCCTGGCGCAGCCCCTCGCGGGCCCGGTAGGCGAGCGCGGACACGCCGTTCGCGGTCAGGCCGAGCAGGGGAGCGATCGCGGCCGGCTTCTCACCCTCGACCTCGGTGTGCCAGAGCACGGCCTGCCACCGCTCGGGCAGACTCGCGAACGCCTTGGCCGCCGCGCCGCTCTCGAAGCCGGTCACGGTCGGGTCGTCGAAGGTCTCCGGCTCCCGCTCGTACGCCGCGATGTCGTCGGTGGCCTGCACCTTGCGGCCGGACCGGATCCGGTCGACGTGCACCCGCCGTACCGTCGTCAGCAGGTAGGCGCGGAACGAGATGTCCGGGCCGCCGCCGGAGCGGAGCGCGTCGAGCACCTTGGCGAACGCGTCGCTGGCCAGGTCGTCGGCATCGTTGGCCGGGACCAGTTGGCGGGCCATCCGCTCGGCCGCGTGGTGGTGCCGGCCGAACAACTCGCCGTACGCCTCGAGGTCGCCGTTGCGGACGCGAGTGATCAGTTCGGCGTCGCTCGGTCCTTCCGGCGTCTCCATCGGTCTCCCCCGTGGTCTGTGGTCACGACTGTCCGTACGACGGCGTCACCGTCTGTCACATAGTTGCCGAGGACAAGGCTCCCACGTGGGACGGGCTGTGCGCATCTTCCCGGCGCACCTTTCCTGACGAGGACGCCCACGCGGAAGTTACGCGAAAAAAGTTCTCCGAATCCGCGTCATGAACTTCGCGGCCCGCTGTCTCACCTCCGGAACGACGCTTCCGGCCGCCCGGTCGGGAGACTGACGGGGCTGTTTTCGAGGAGGGCCATGTCGCTGTTCGCGGATCTCCGCAGACGGTTCGACCTGCGTCCGGCCAAGTCCCTGAACCTGGCGGGGTCGCCCGCACGGAACCGGCCGGAAGCGTCGTCTCCAACCGATCAACCGTGCGGGCGGAGGGAGCCGCACGGCACAGCTGGCCCCGACGCGATGAGCTGTCCCGAAAGCAGCACCGACCACAGCGCCTACCTCGCGATCGCCGAGGCGCTACGGGACGGTGCCGATGTCGTGCCTGCGAGCGACGAGGTCGGCCGCCAACTGGCGTCCGACGGAGTCTCGTTGCTCGAGGCACTTGATGGGCTGAGTGCGCTGTACCGCTCGATCGCCGGGGGCGAGCCGGCTTTCGCCGCGGTACGCGCACTCAGTTCCAGCTGGGCCGAGGCCTCCCTCGTCTACCTCCACTCGCTGTCCTGCGAGGACCCGCTGACCGGGCTGTCCAGCCTGGCGCACCTGCGGTCCCGGCTCGGCGAGCTCTACCGAGAGGCGGAACTCCGTGGAACTTCCGTACCGCAGACCCACGCACTGGTGGTTGTCGAGCCGCTCAATCCCCCGGGCACCACGCCGTTCGACCGCGAACTCCGGCTGGTCGACGTGGCGGAGTGCCTGCGGATCGTCTTCTGCGGCGGTGACGTACTGGGCCGCGTCGGCTCACACCGTGCGGCGGCGCTCGTCGGCCGCGAGCCGAACCTGCCGGAGCAGGTCGCGACGGTACGAGCCCTGATCACCCAGTGGCGGCTGGACACCGACGTACCCCAGCTGGCCCGGATCTGGATCGAAGGACTACCGAGCAGCGACGAGATGTCCGGCCGGGTGCTCGACGAACTGGCCAGACCCTAGGGACCTGCGTCCGGACGCCAACAGGGGGGTGCCCGGACGCATGAGACCGGCGGCGGATCGCTCATCACGGGGTGAGCGATCCGTCGTCGCTCGTCCCGTGGTCGTTGTCGGTGGCCCTGTCTAGGCTGGTGCCATGTGCGGAAGATACGCGTCCAGCCGGGACCCGTCGGACCTCGTCGTCGAGTTCGAGATCGAGGCCGGGAACGTGCGCGAGTCCGTGCAGGAGCTCGCAGACAACTACAACGTCGCGCCGACCGACCAGGTGATCGCCGTGGTCGAGCGGAAGAACCGCGAGCAGCCCGAGGACACGGTCCGCAAGCTGACCACGGTCAAGTGGGGACTGGTGCCGTCCTGGGCCAAGGACACCTCGATCGGCAACCGGCTGATCAATGCCCGGATGGAGACGGTGGCGGAGAAGCCGGCCTTCAAGAAGGCGTTCGCCACCCGGCGCTGCATTCTGCCCGCGGACGGGTACTACGAGTGGTACACGGCCGAGGAGAAGGTGAACGGCAAGCCGGTCAAGCAGCCGTATTTCATCCACCCGGCCGACGGCGGCGTGCTGGCGATGGCCGGGCTGTACGAGATCTGGCGGGACAAGTCGGTCCAGGACGCGGACTCCGACGAGGCCTGGCTGTGGACCTGCACGGTCCTGACCACCTCGGCCACCGACGACCTCGGCCGCATCCACGACCGGATGCCGCTCCTGGTCGAGCGCGAGCGGTACGACGCCTGGCTCGACCCGCTGTCGTCGGATCCCGACGACCTGCTCGACCTCCTGGTCCCGGCCGCGCCCGGCCGGCTGGAGGCGTACGCCGTGTCCAAGGCGGTCAGCTCGGTGAAGAACAACGGACCGCACCTGGTCGACCCGCTGCCGCCCGACGGCGCCGACCCGATCGACAAGCCACCGGCGCCCGAGGAGACCACTCTCTTCTGACCCACCCACCATCTTCCCTTCCCGTCCTCGGAGCAGCTGTCTTCTGACCCACCGCCCGAGCAGCGCCGATCCGTCGCCTTCTGATGACAGGATGGGCGCGTGACCGACGAACGGATTGTGGGGACGCCGCACGGTGAGGCCCGGATCGTGGCGCACCGGGCCCGGCGGCCGGTGGCGACGCTGGCCCTAGGTCACGGCGCCGGGGCGGGGATCGAGTCCGGCGACCTGGCCGCACTGGCCGCCCGGCTGCCGAAGCAGGACATCAACGTGTTCCTGATCGAGCAGCCCTGGCGCCGGGCCGGGAAGAAGCTCGCGCCGGCGCCGAAGATCCTGGACGAGGCATGGATCGCGATCATCGGCCAGCTCCGGGTCCGCACCCCGCTGGTGATCGGTGGCCGCAGCGCCGGGGCCCGGGTGGCCTGCCGGACCGCGAGCAGCCTGGGTGCGTCCGGCGTACTGGCGCTGGCGTTTCCGTTGCATCCGCCGGGCAAGCCGGGCAGCTCCCGCGTCGACGAGCTGCAGGGCGCCGGGCTGCCGACGCTGGTCGTGCAGGGGGAGCGGGACCCGTTCGGGTCGCCGGAGGAGTTCCCGCCGCTGACCGAGATGGCCGTCGTACCGGACGCGGAGCACTCGTTCAAGGTGCCGAAGCGGGCCGAGCTGAGCCAGCAGGAGGCGTTCGACCTGCTGGTCGAAGCTGTGTTCGAATGGGTCAGCCGCGAAGTGTCCGGATGATGGTCAGCGGTTGAACGCTCCGCCGCGCCCGCTCAGGCGGGAATGACGCTGCGGCGGGGGGTGTTGTGACGTACATGATGGCGACGAGTGTGGCTCCGGCGCGGGACGCTGGGCAGACCCCGGTATTCTCGATCACGATGCCGACTCCCACCACCACCGAGACACCCGAGCAGCGCACCGCGCGGTTCGAGCGCGAAGCGCTGCCCTTCCTGGACCAGATGTACGCCGCGGCGATGCGGATGACCCGTAATCCGTCCGACGCCGAGGACCTGGTGCAGGACACCTTCGCGAAGGCCTACAGCTCGTTCCACCAGTTCACGCCGGGCACCAACCTGAAGGCGTGGCTGTACCGGATCCTGACGAACACGTTCATCAACGGATACCGCAAGCGACAGCGTCAGCCCACGCAGTCGCCGACCGAGGAGATCGAGGACTGGCAGCTCACCGCCGCCGAGTCCCACACTCCCGGTGGACTGAAGTCGGCCGAGGCCGTCGCTCTGGAGCATCTGCCCGACTCGGACGTCAAGGAAGCGCTGCAGTCCATCCCGGAGGACTTCCGCCTGGCCGTGTACCTGGCCGATGTCGAGGGCTTTGCCTACAAGGAGATCGCCGACATCATGGGTACGCCGGTCGGGACCGTGATGTCCCGGCTGCACCGTGGCCGGCGCCAGTTGCGTGAGCTGCTCGGCGACTACGCTCGGGATCGTGGCCTGATCCCCACGTCGGACGACAGCGCCGACGCGACCGCGGAGAAGGAGGAGTCGTGAGCTGCGGCGAGCACCACGACGTCGACTGCAGCGAGATCCTGCAGCGGGTGTACGTGTTCATCGACAACGAGCTCGAGGACGCCAGCACCGACGAGATCCGGCAGCACCTCGAAGAGTGCGCCCCGTGCCTGGACGAATACGACCTGGAACGCTGCGTGAAGAAACTCGTGCACCGTTCCTGCGGCTCCGACCACGCCCCGGATGCCCTTCGCCAGAAAATCCTTCTCCGGCTGACCCAAATCCAGGTGGAAACCACCATCATCACCACCACCGACTGAATCGCTGTTCGCCCGGTTTCCGCGGGGCCGGCGATCAGATCGAGTGATTTGTGAGTGCGTAGGTGTAGGGCTCGTCGCGCGCCAAGTGAGCCAGCAGCTCCTCGGCCTGCGTTTCGTGAATAGGCGAAAGCCCCGCGAGTGCGCCGGCCGCAGCGGTGGCATTTGCCGTCGCGGCGGAACGGTCACCGGCCGCGGCATTGATTTTGGCCAGTTCCAGAAGAATGCGGCCCTCCCGCAGCCGGTTCTCGGTCCGCCGGGAGAACCGCAGAGCCTCGTGGGCATGGTACTCACCCGTGTCGAACCGCCCTTGACCGGCGAACGCCAGGGCGAGCGTGTGATGGCTCTCGTTGAGACCCACGTCGTCGTGGGCTTGTTCGGCCAGCAGGACGGCGCGCTGCACGGCGTCGACCGCGTCGCCGTACCGGCCGACGAGCACATGGGAGAACCCCGCGTTGACGTAGCGCTTGAACACCGAGCGCTGGTCGCCGTACTTCTGTGCCAGGGCGACGCCCTGCGCGAACGCCTGGTCGGCCCGTTCGTAGTCGCCGAGGCGGTCGTAGAGTCCGCCGACCGCGGTGTAGGCGACGCCTTCCAGCGTGACGTCGCCGATTTCCTGGCTGAGGCGCAGCGACTGATTGCCGAATTCCAGCGCCTCGTCGATGCGGCCCAGATGGCCGAGCACATACGTCAGCGAGGAACAGCACCGCGCCTGCCCGAGAATGTCGGCCTCCTGCCGGAACATCTCCAGTGCTGTGAACAGATGCGGAACGGCGGCTTCCAGGGCGCCGTTCTCGACCTCGGGGATCGCCCTGTCGTGCTGCAGCCACGCGGCCGTCAGCCGCAGCTTCAGCTGCTCGGCGAGCTCGACCACGCCCCGGCCGAGCTCGCGCATCTCCACCCAGCGCCGGCGCGGCTCGAGGTAGCCGAACATCGCGAGCGCGAGCTCGGGGAACACGGCGGTCCCGGCGATCGACGTACCGGCCGCCTGAGCGACTCTGTCCAGCAGGTTGCGCTGCTCGTCGTCGAACCACCGAAGCGCCGAGCCCATGTCCGTGAACGCCGGAAGTGGCTCGGCCTGGACCACGGCCAGCGACAACCTGGGACTCTTCGGATGCGTCAGCCGCTGGCAGGCCCAAGCCGCCGCGATGTAGAAGCGAAGAACGCGGTCCAGACCGGCGTCGCGATCGGCCGAGGTGAGGGATTCGTCGGCCAGTTCGCGGGCGTAGGCCCGGATGAGGTCGTGCAGGCGGTAGCGGTCGGGGGCCACGGACTCGAGCAGGTTGAGGTCGACGAGGCGTTCCAGGATCGCGTCGGCCCGGCGGAGCGGGACGCCGAGCAGGTGGGCGGCGACGATGGTGAGGAGATCCGACCCGTCCGGAACGCTGAGCAGGGGAAGGGCCTGCGCGGCCTCGCGGTCGAGCGCCCGGTCGCTGGTGCTGAGGAACTCCACCGAGCTGGCGATGCTCGCGCGTACGCCGGTCTCGTCGGAACCGAGGTTGTCGAGCCGGCGCTCCGCATCCCGGAGAAGGTCGACGAGATGCTGGATCGGCCAGCTCGGCCGCGCCGCGAGCCGACCGCCGATCAGCCTGACGGCCAGTGGCAAACGGCCGCTGAACGACGCGAGCCGCTCGACCGCGTCCGGTTCGGCCGCGACCCGCGACTGGCCGATGACCCCGGACAGCAGCTCGATCGACTCGGTCTCCGACAACGCATCGAGCCGGATCTGCCGCGCCCCGGGCAATGCGGCCATCGATCCGCGGCTGGTGATGATCGCCGCCGATCCCGGACTCGCCGGCAGCAGCGGCGTGACATGACGTACGTCGGTCGCGTTGTCGATCAGCACGAGCACGCGGCGACCCGCCAACTGCGAGCGCAACAGCGCGGCCGCTTCGTCCACGTCGTCAGGGATCAGCTGAAGGTCGAGACCGATGGACCGCAGCAACTGGCGAAGCGCATCCTCGGTCGTCATCGGCCGGCCCGGGCCGTATCCGCGGAGGTTGAGGTAGAGATGGCCGTCGGGATAGCTGCTGGTCAACTTGTGCGCTGCCTGAACCGCAAGTGCGGTCTTGCCGATACCTCCCATGCCGGTCACCGCGACCAGCCCGACCGCGCCGGTGCGGATCCTGGCGGGATCCCGCAAAGCGGCCTGGACTGCTTCGATCTGAGCAGCACGACCGGTGAAGTCCGGCACGGCCGGAGGTAGTTGCCATGGCACCGGTAACGCGTCGGTCACAGCCGGTGCCGGCGCTACCGGCGCCGCGGTCGGCCCCCGCACCGTACGGCCCTTGCCGCGGGCAACGGCCAGGAACTCCTCGGCTTCGCCGGCGGTCAGGTCCAGGGCCACGGTCAGTGCCTGGACGGTTCCGATCCGGGGTCGCTGCCGGGTGCCGCGCTCGAGCACGCTGATCGCCTGCTCGCTCAACCCGGCCTTGGTGGCGAGAGCGGCCTGGGTCAGCCCGGCCCTGGTCCGGAATCCGCGGAGCAGATCGCTCAGGCTCCCGGCGGTCAGACCACCCACCTCCTCAGTCGTCCCCTCATTCGCCCCTCACTCGACGCAGCCCACCCGGCACCGTCGGTGCCGAACATCCGGAGCCAACTCCAGGAGGATCCGCCGACCCGACGTGATCGCAAAACCCAACAGTCGTTTGACGGTAGCATTCAGTATGCGACCGGGGACGCTCCGAATACAGACCTCGGTTAAAGCTGGTCTGATCCGAGCTGTGACCAAATTGCAAAGACCCCGGTTTTGGCCGGGGTCCTCGCTGTCTGTAGCCGCCTGAGTCAGGCGTTGGGGCGCTTGCCGTGGTTCGCGCCCTTTTTCTTGCGTGCACGGCGCTTGCGTCCGGTCTTGCCCATTCCTAAGCCTCCTTGAAACAACTGCAAAGAGTCACAGTCTCTCATATCACGCTGCGGTCGGTGGCACGGTGCGGCGAGTCACGCACTGCCTTACAGTGTTTCGGCGCACGTCGGTTGAGCAAGAATTAAAGGAAGAGTCAGCGATGCGCTGTCTAGCCCCCCTGAAGCCCCGCAACAGCCGGGATTCAAGACTACGCCGCTGGTCGGAGGTGACTATCATGGCGACCGACAGCTGGGACTGGTGAACTATGTCGTAGTGGAAGACTAGAGGTGGCGCCCCAGTGAGAGCTTCACTGCTACGAGCAGCGGTGGCCGTGGTTGCCGTGTCCGCTCTGGCGGTGCTCGTCGTGTCTCTTACTCAGATCACCTTCAGTCTCACCACTCTGGCACTTGCACTCCTCATGCTCCTTGGCGGGGCCTTGCGGTTCAAGGTCCTGCCCAACCATCCGGCTGCCCTCGATTCCGTGGCGTTGGTAGCCGTCTTCGTGATCGCTGGACCATGGACCGCGGTCGCCGTGTCTGTGTTCGGGTACGTCGCACAGCTCCGGCAGCCGTCGCCTTTGGTCAAGCGCATCTTCAATCCGTCGTACCGCGTTCTCGCGGCCGCCGGGGGTGGTGCCGCCTATGCCCTGCTAGGTGGCCCTGTCGGCTCCGAGGCCCTCGACCACATCCCGACGACCGTCGTCGCGGCGATGGCCGGCACGATCGGCCATCAGTTGGCCAACGCACTGCTGCTCAGCCTGATCCTCTGGCTCGAGGGGCAGGTGCGGGTGGTCGACTTCCTCAAGTCGGTGATCGGGCCGACCTTCCTGCCGATGCTCGGGTACAGCGCTCTCGGCGTCCTGCTGGCGGTGACCTGGATCGGTGGTCTCGGCATCGCCTCGTGCCTGCTGGTAGTCGGACCATTACTCGTTGTCCGCTGGGCGCTGTCGCAGTACCAGGCCGAACGTGCTGCCCAGGCGGCGACGATGCGAGCGTTCATCCAGGTCATCGAGACCAAGGACCTGTACACCCGCGGACACTCCGAGCGGGTCAGCGCCGGGGTCGGCATGCTCGGGCGCCAGCTGGGGTTGCCCGACGACCGCCAGAACGCGCTCGAGCACGCCGGACTGCTGCACGACGTCGGCAAGGTCGGCGTACCGACCAGCATCATCCGCAAACCGGGCAAGCTGGACGACGCGGAGATGGACGCGATCCGGCTGCACCCGGCCCGCGGGGTCGAGCTGATCGGCAACATCCCGTTCCTCGAAGAGGTCAAGTCGGCAGTCCTGCACCATCACGAGAAGTACGACGGGACCGGTTATCCAGCCGGCCTCAGCGGCACGCACATCCCGTTCTTCGCACGGATCATCGGCATCGTCGACGCGTTCGACTGCCTCACCTCGACCAGGTCCTACCGCCCCGCCCGCAGCGTCGACGAGACTCTGGCGATCCTCGTCCAGGACAAGACCACCCACTTCGACCCCGAGTTGGTCGACGCGTTCGTCCAGGTGATCCAGACCCAGGGCTGGAGCGCCGCGGCCGCGGACCAGCCGGCTCCGGACCAGAGCGTGCAGGTCAGCATCGACCACGACGATCTGAGTCTCGGCACCGGTGGCGGTGCGTCGGGCTCGGCGGCTGGACCGGCATGACCCAGGCCAAGGAGTTCGACGCTTTCGAAGCGCGGCGCCTGGGCAGCGGCGTGGTGCTGTCCGTCGCGGGTGGTGCGGTCGGCCTGGTCGCGTTGATCATCACGGCCAGGCAGGGCGTGACCGGCTGGCCGTTCGTCATCGTCTTCGGTCTGCTGATCGCGGTCGGCGAGATGGTGCAGTTCCGCGTGGACACCAGCCGGAACCGGGCACCGATCGCCACCAGCGCCTCGCTGGCCTACGTGATGCTGCGCGGACCGGCCGTCGAGGTCCCGCCAGAGGTTGCGCAGATCGTCGCAGTCACAGGCCTCGCGACGCTGGCCGGGATCTTCCCGCGGGCGATCGCCGGCCTGCCGTGGGATCTGGTCGTCTCCAGCCGCCGAGTCCTCTCGGTCGCGTTCGCCGCGGTCACCTTCGAGCTCGTCACGCCGGACAGCCTGTACTGGAACGGGTCGTGGACCCACGCCGTACCGCTGACCGGTGCCATGCTGCTGGCGGTGCTTTCGGCCGGTCTCACCGATGCTCTGGTCGGAGCCGGGCAGGACACCGAGCGGTACAACCGGCCGTTCCCCGCGGCGCTTCGCGACGAGCTCGCGGTGATGGGACGGATCGGTCTGGCGATGGGGATCAGCGGCATGCTGCTCGCCGCGGGTACGTCGTTGATCGGTCTGTGGGCGGTGCCGCTGGTCGTGGTGCCGTTGCTGCTGACCCAGTTCGCGTTCCGGCGGTTCGCGTCGGCGCAGCGGACGTACCGGACCACGGTGCGGTCGATGGCCCGCAGTACTGAGATCGCAGGCTTCAGCAGTCCGGGGCAGAACGCGCGGACCGCGACCCTGGCAGTGGCCATCGGCAACGACCTGGGTCTGACCCCGGCGCGGATGGAGGCCTTGGAGTACGCCGCTCTGTTGTCGGGCGTAGGGCAGTTGGCGCTGGCAGACCCCAGCCCGGGCGGCGCGAGCCTGCTGCGGACGCGGGAGGAGCGCCAGCGGGCGGCAGAGATCGGAGCCTCGGTGATCGAGCGGTCCGGGGTACTGGACCACGTCGCCGAGATCGTCCGGCACTCGAACGACCCGTACCGGCACGGTCGCGCGAGCAATGCCGACATCCCGTTGGAGAGCGGCATCGTGAATGTTTCCCTGGCCTACGAACAACTGGTGGGCGAGGGCAATGGACAGTCGCCGGCCAAGGCGATGGAGTCGATCGGGCTCGGGATCGGGGCGGAGTACGACCCGGTCGTGGTCGAGTCACTCAGGCGCGTCATCGGCCGGGGCTTCCGCTTCTAGGCGCGTCCGCAGCACCTGAAGGGCCGGATGGACGGGAGACGGCTCGAGGTCGTCCCACATCGGTGCACCGTCCGTGGGAATCCGGCCGGATCCGCCCATTCCGGCGTACAGGAGCAAGCCGGCACCGGCCGCGATCAGCACGTCTCCGGCGCTGACAGCTTGTCCCAGGCCCGGAAGGGCCACGGGTACGACGTCGCCCAGCCAAGGCAACCTGGTCGCCGCATCGGACAGTTCGTGGCGTGCATCGGTCACCACGGAGGTGCCGATCCCCGCCCGGGCCAAGGCGGCCGGCGACACCGGCATCGCGCCGTTCAGGGCGACGACCACCGCGTTCGCGAAGAAACCCAACGCCAGCAGGCCGACGCCGGGATGCTTCAGGTTGAGCCGCAGGAACACGGCGATGCACACCGCGGACCCGATCAGCCCGACCGGGTACGCCGTACCTCCGAAGAGCGAACCGAGGAGTTGGCCGATCGCGGCCGCGGCCAGCCAGTGCACGCCGGCCAGGGAGTTGTCCGCCAGTCGTCCGAACCGTCCGCCGGTCGCGAGCGCCGCGAGAGCACCGAGCACCATGACGAGGAGGACCAGCAACACCCTCGCGATTCTGCCGTCCCGGCGGCCCGAATCCGGGCAAGCTGACCTCGCAGCGTGTCGACATGGAGGCATATGGTGACGGCGGCCCCATCGGCCGGAGCCGATGAGACCGCCGTCGAGTGGTCCGCGCTAGGACTTGGCCGACGACGCGCCGCCCTCGTCCAGGAGCTCGGGCAGGTCCTTCACGCCCGGGTCGCCGCGGTCCGCGACGTAGTCCGTCGGGTGCGTGGTGTCGTTGCCCTCCGGCACCTTGAGCGCCCGCAGGACGAGCGTCAGGACGACCACGATGACCAGGTTGAGCACGAACGCGGTCAGCGCGATGTAGGCCTGCTTGTCGGTGAACGGGATGTTGGCCAGCGAACCACCGAAGTGCTTCTTGGTCGCCGGGTTCACCACGTTGTAGGCCTCGAGGGTGCCGAACACCATCGCGACCGCCCAGCCGGTGAGCAGCGCCCAGCGGTGGAACCACTTGGTGAACAGGCCGATCACGATCGCCGGGAACGTCTGCAGGATCCAGATACCGCCGAGGAGCTGCAGGTTCAGCGCGATCGTCTTGTCCATCCCGAGCACGAACACCAGCGCACCCAGCTTCACCAGCAGCGACGCCAGCTTGGAGACCTTGGCCTCCTGCGCCGGAGTGGCGGCCGGCTTGATGAAGTCGCGGTAGATGTTGCGGGTGAAGAGGTTCGCGGCCGCGATCGACATGATCGCCGCCGGCACCAGTGCCCCGACCGCGATCGCCGCGAACGCGATGCCGGCGAACCAGGACGGGAACTCCTGGTCGAACAGCCGCGGGATCGCCAGCTGCGGGTTGGCCAGGCCGTCCAGACCCTTGACGTCGACGTTCGCCTTGATCGCCATGAAGCCGAGCAGGGCGAGCAGACCGAGCAGCAGCGAGTACGCCGGCAGGATCGCCGCGTTCCGCCGGACGATGTTGCGGTTCTTCGTCGACAGCACCGCGGTCACCGAGTGCGGGTACATGAACAGCGCCATGGCCGAACCCAGCGCGAGCGTCCAGTACGCCGAGAACCCGGACTCACCCGGGATGAACGCACCCACCGGCTTGCCCGTCGCCGGGCTGGTCGCGGTCAGCTTGTCCTCGGCGGCACCGAAGATCGAGTGCCAGCCGCCGAGCTCGTGCGGCAGGTAGATGATCGCGACGCCGATCACCAGGTAGATCAGTCCGTCCTTGACGAACGCGATCATCGCCGGCGCCCGCAGACCGGACGAGTAGGTGTACGCCGCCAGCACCGCGAACGCGATCAGCAGCGGCAGGTCCTTGGCCAGCGTGTTGTCGCCGCCGAGGCCCATCGTCTCGAACACGGCCTGCATACCGACCAGCTGCAAGGCGATGTACGGCATGGTCGCCAGGATGCCGGTGACCGCCACCGCCAGCGACAGCGCCTTGCTGCCGTACCGGCCGCCGACGAAGTCGGCCGGGGTCACGTAGCCGTTGCGATGCGACACCGACCACAGCCGGGACATGAAGATGAAGATGATCGGGTAGACCACGATCGTGTACGGCACCGCGAAGAAGCCGCTGATCGCACCGGTCGCGAACATCGCAGCCGGGACGGCGACGAAGGTGTACGCGGTGTAGAGGTCGCCGCCGAGGAGGAACCAGGTGATGAACGTGCCGAAGCCACGGCCGCCCAGTCCCCATTCGTCGAGGTTGTCCATGTGACCGGCGCTGCGCCAGCGGGCTGCCATGAAGCCCATCACGGTGACGGCGCCGAAGATCACGATGACGATGATCAACTGCACCCAGTCGACGTTGTTCATCGGTCCGCCTCCTCGTCCGCATCGTGCTGGTCCGGGTTCTTGAGCCCTTGGGCGGCCCGCCGCCGGCGTTCCTCCCGACTCACCAGCTGGAAGCAGATGCTGACCAGGATCGCCGAGATGAAGACCCACATCAGCTGGTACCAGTAGAAGAACGGGAAGCCCCACAGCCGGGGCTCATCCTTGGCGTAGGTGGAGACCAGGAGCGGTACGACGACCGCGACCGCCAGCAGAACGCCGGAGATCCAGTACGCGGGTCTGACCGCGGACAATCTGGACACAGCAAACCTCCTCGGGACACACGGCAGGCGCAACGGAGCACGCTACCGCTCGTCTGCACCACCGACTAGAGTTTCAGCGTGGTCCATGGATAACGAAAAGGCATGGTTGGTACGGCGGGTCGTGCTGTCCGTGCTCTTTCTCGTGGTGGTTGCCGTTCCGCTGTATCCGGAACTGTTCGGCCTCGATGAGGTCACGCCGTTCGCCCAGCTGGTCGCGTTCCGTCCCCAGGGCCTGGTCGTGGTCCTGCTGCTCGGTCTGCTGATGCTGGTACGGCGGGGATGGCGCATAGCCGCCGTACTCGTGGTGGCGCTGGCGTTGACCGGCGGGGCGCTGACGGTGCCGCGCCGGCTGTCCGCTGCGGATCCGCCGGCGGCGGGCACGCGGGAGCTCACCATCATGGTCGCGAACGTGCTCGGTGGGGGCGCCAACGCGGGGGAGGTGGCCGAGCTGATCCGGCAGCGCCGGCCCGACCTGGTGTCGTTGCCCGAGGCACAGGTCGACGTACGCGAGGAGATCCGCGCGCAGCTGCAAGACCTGCAGTACAAGGGATACACGCAGCAGCCGTCGAAGGCGGTGGAGAGCGCCACCAGCGTTCTGGTCTCCGCGAACCTCGGCGCGGTGCGGTTCGCGACGGAACTCGGTACGGCGTTCGGGCACGTGATCGTGACCGGCGGGAACCTGGGCGACGTCAGGCTGATCGCGTACCACGGCTTCCCGCCGCTGCCGGACTCGATGCCGACCTGGAAACAGGACCTGCTCGTACTGCGGCGTTGGTGCACACAGGATCCGCCGACCGTCGTGGCCGGCGACTTCAACGCGACTCTCGACCACGCCGACTTCCGGCACGCCCTGGGCACGAACTGCCGGAGCGTCGGGCCGTCGGTGGGCAGCGGCCTGCAGGGCACCTGGCCGGCGGACCAACCGGCCGTGGCCCGGACGCAGATCGACCACGTCGTGGTGACCCGGTCGATCCAGCCCGGCCGCTTCGCGACGTACGAGATCGATGGGACCGACCACCGCGCGGTGGTCGCGACTGTCGCTGTACCCAAGCCGGGCTAGGACCGCGGGTTGGCCGCCGGGCGGTAGATGTAGGGCTGGGAGGACTGGACCGCTTCGGTCAGCATCAGCAGCATGTCCGCGCGGGCCTCGATCGGGCGGCCGAACAACTCGTCGTCGCCGGGGATCGGGAAGCCCTTCACACCGATCGCGAGCTGGCTCAGCAGCACGTGCAGGACGCCGCGAGCGTTGAAGACCGGGGGAGTCGGCCACTCCGGCAGGGTCTCGTGCATCAGCGGCTGCTGCGCCGCCGTCGCAGCGACCGGCTTGAGCCAGCGCTCGAGCTCGTCGCTGGTCAGCATGTTCCGGTGCAGGATCGTCATCACCGCGTGCGCGACCCGGTCGTGCTCCTCGTGCACCCAGCGGTACTGCGTGTCCTTGACGATCCGGTCCGCGAGTACGTCGAGCAGCGCGCGCAGTACACCGGCGTCGCAGTGCCGGGACCGCGCCAGCGCGCCGATCGCATCCGCGCCGTGGGCAACGGCATGCGCCCAGCCGCAGTCCGGGACGTACCCGCGCAGGTCGCGCTCCCGCAGCAGCCAGGTGGCCAGCCGGTCGCCCCAGCGCATCACCACCTCGTCGTGCACCAGGAACTCGGCGTTGTCGCGGTGGATCACCTCCGCCAGCGTCAGCGCGGTGAACGAGCGGCGGAAGACGGTGTCGGTGCCGTCCTCCCCGAGCCCGTAGGCGAGTCCGGCGCAAAGGCCGTCACCGAAGCCCGGCAGCAGGTCGTCGTACACCCCGCGCTCGAGCCAGGTCGCGAGCGTCGGATACGCGAGGGCGTCACGGACCTGCGGGTTGGTACTGGCGAGGCCGCGGACGAGCTCCTCGGTGAGGTCGGTCAGCGCACGGTCGCCCGGTACCGCGTAGTCCGCGGCCATCACGTCCTGCCAGTACGTCGACTCCACCGGAGCATCCTTTCATCTGTGGTGCCTGATCAATCAACACCCATCTCCACCTACTTGTCGAGCGCACCACCTGAGGAGCTGGTATAGGCCATCGGTAGCATCGGGGCGTGCCGTCTCTGAGCGATGTGGCGCGGAACCACACGACCCTGGACCAGGCCGACCTGGACCGCCTGCAACTGCTCGTCTCGGACTGGCAGATGCTGGCCGACCTCTCGTTCGCCGACCTGGTGCTCTGGCTGCCCGACACCGAGGGCCTCGGCTTCTGGGCCGGGGCGCAGATGCGGCCCACCACCGGGCCGACGGCGTACATGGACGACATCGTCGGCAGCTTCATCCCGCGCGGCCGCCGGCACCTGCTCGACCAGGCCTACGACGGCGGCCGGATCTGCCGCGAGGGCGACCCGGAGTGGCGCGACGACGTCCCGGTCCGGGTCGAGACGATCCCGGTCCGCCGGGGTACGAAGGTGATCGCGGTGATCGCCCGGAACACCAACCTGCTCGGCGTCCGCACCCCGTCCCGGCTCGAGATCGCCTACCTGCAGAGCGCCACCGACCTGGCCCGGATGATCAACGACGGCATCTTCCCGTACGGCGGGGAGCGGCTGCTGTCCACCACGCCACGGGTCGGGGACGGCTGCATCCGGGTCGATCGGCACGGAATGGTGACGTTCGCCAGCCCCAACGCGTTGTCGGCGTACCGCCGGATGGGACTCGTGACGGACCTGGTCGGGAGCCGCCTGAAGGAGGTCACCGGCGAACTGCTGCACAGCGGGCACAAGGTCGACGACGTGCTCGCGTCGGTGCTGACCGGGCGGGCGGCCAAGGAGATCGAGATCGAGAACTCCGACGCCACGCTGTTCCTCCGGGCGATCCCGCTGCGGGCCGACGGGCAGCACGTGGGCGCGCTGATCCTGCTCCGCGACGTGACGGAGCTGCGCAGCCGGGAGCGGGAGCTGGTCACCAAGGAGGCGACCATCCGGGAGATTCATCATCGCGTCAAGAACAACTTGCAGACCGTCGCCGCGTTACTCCGGATGCAGGGCCGGCGGATCAGCGTGCCGGAAGGCCAGGCCGCGCTGGCCGAGGCGGTCCGGCGGGTCGGGTCGATCGCCATCGTGCACGAGACGCTCTCGGAGTCGTTCGACGAGCACGTGGACTTCGACGACGTGGCCGACCGGGTCGCCGCGATGGTGGCCGATGTGTCGACCGTCGAGACGACCGTGGAGACGCGGCGATCGGGGAACTTCGGGGTACTGGACTCCGAGATCGCGACCCCACTGGCGATGGTGCTGACGGAACTGATGCAGAACTCGGTCGAGCACGCGTTCGGTACGCGCGACGGCGGCGAGGCCAGCGGGACGGTCGAGCTGGGCGCCGAGCGATCCGTCGGCCGACTGCACGTGACCGTGGTGGACGACGGACAAGGCTTGCCGGCGAACTTCGACTCGGAGCTGTCCGGGAACCTCGGGCTGTCGATCGTCCGCACCCTCGTCATCGGCGAGCTGAACGGAACGCTCGAGTTCGGCCCGCGTCACGACGGCGAGCCCGGAACCCAGGTCACCCTGGACATCCCGGTCAAGGAGTAGCTGGGGACATCGAAAGGCCCCGCGGATCCCGCGGGGCCTGGCGTTCTGGGGCTTCAGGCGGTGCGGATGCGGGCGCGGGCGTTGCGGCGCTTGAGAGCGCGGCGCTCGTCCTCGCTCAGACCGCCCCAGACACCGTGATCCTGGCCGGCTTCCAGCGCCCAGGCGAGGCACTGTTCACGCACGTCGCAGCGACGGCACACCTGCTTGGCCTCCTCGATCTGCATGATCGCGGGCCCGGTGTTGCCGATGGGGAAGAACAGTTCCGGGTCCTCATCGAGGCAAACGGCCCGGTGGCGCCAATCCATGGCGGATCCCATCTCTCTCAGTAGTGGTCGTACGCTGTCGGGTAGGTCTGTGCCCGATCAGCAGTGCTGTACTCGTGATGCTTCTCGCACGGGGGGTTCGGGTGCGAGGTGCGTGTTGTGAACGTTTTCACGAACGAGACCATGTTCCCAATGTCAGCTGAGTGAAACAAGGGTTCTGGAGTTGTCGATCAGATCACAACACTTCCTTAACACTACGAACCGGTGCGCGATGGTTCGCCCCGTCCGGTAGCCGGACGGAGAAGATCATCCGCAATCACCCGTTCACTGCAAGTAACCGATCCAACCGCTCATTGGTTACGCACAACCTCGAAGCCCTTGTGGGGCTGGGGGTTCCGCGACCCGATCGGGCTCGCGGAAAGAGCAGGTGTGCGTCCCTTGCGCCCGAAGTACACCTCGGCATGGGGCATTAAGCTGGCGAAGTGCCGACCGACTCCCCAGCTGCCGCCGTACCGAGACCGCTCAAGCTAGCCGCGGCTGTGGTCGCTGCGGAAGGGCTTGTGCTCATCGTTCTGGGAATTGCCGAAGCATTTACGATCCATGGATCCCGGCTGGTGGTCGGACTGACCACCGCGGTCTTCTTCATCGCGTACGGCGCCGGCCTCGGCCTGGTGGCCCGTGGATTGTGGCGGGCCTCGACCTGGAGCCGAGGGCCGGCCGTGTTCGCCCAGCTGATCCAGCTGCTGGTCGCGTACAGCTTCTGGGGTGGGTCGACGAAGGCCGTCTCGGTCGCGCTGGCGCTCGCGGCTGTCGGCGTACTGATCGGACTGTTCCAGAAGGCGTCGACCCTGGCGCTGGCCGACGACCCGACCAAGGACCGTCCGGTCCTGTAGACGCCCTCTACTCCCTCAGCAGGCCTGTCCGGAGCTCGGTCAGGGTGCGGGCCAGCAGGCGGGAGACGTGCATCTGGGAGATGCCGATCTCCTCGGCGATCTGGGACTGCGTCATCCCGCGGAAGAACCGCAGCGTCAGGATCCGCTTCTCCCGGGTGTCCAGCTGGGCCAGCAGCGGTTTCAGCGACTCCCGGTACTCCACGCTCTCGAGCGCCTCGTCCTCGCCGCCGAGCCCGTCCAGCACCGTGGTGGCGTCGGCCTCGTTCTGGTCGGGAGCGTCCAGGGACAAGGTGTTGTACGCGTTCGCGGACTCCAGCCCCTCGATCACCAGGTCCGGCGACAACCCGAGTCGCTCGGACAGCTCGGCGACCGTCGGCGCGCGGCCCAGCTCCTGGGTCAGCTCGGCCGTCGCGGCGGTCAGCGACAGCCGCAACTCCTGCAGCCGCCGCGGCACCCGGATCGCCCAGCCCTTGTCCCGGAAGTACCGCTTGATCTCGCCCAGGATCGTCGGCGTCGCGTACGTCGAGAACTCCACGCCTCGATCGGAGTCGAAGCGGTCGATTGCTTTGATCAGGCCGATCGTGGCCACCTGGACCAGGTCGTCGTACGGCTCGCCGCGGTTGCGGAAGCGGCGGGCCAGGTGTTCCACCAGCGGCATGTGCAGCGCGACCAGGCCGTCCCGGGCCAGGGTGCGGCCGGGATCGCCCGCGGCCATCACCCGGAACAGCTCGGCTGTCCGGGTGCGCAGGTCTGTAGGTTCCTGGGGCTCGCCCAGTGAGCGGTCGTCGGTCACGCCTTCTCCGCGGCGGTGGCGGTTGCCGTCACGGTGATGGTGAGCCGGCCGTCGATGGTCTCGGCCGCCGCGGACTCGACCAGCGCTGTCAGCACGGTCCAGCCGAACGACGACGTGTCCGGCCGCCAGCCGTTCGGTACGACGGCGCTGGTCCGGACGGTGAGCTGCGGCGGGTCGATCTCGAAGACGCAGTCCAGTACGCCGTCGGAGGCCTGCGGCAGCAGCAGGGCGCACGCCTCGTCGACGGCGATCCGCAGGTCGTCGATCGCGTCCACGGTGAAGTCGTTGCGAGCCGCCAGGTTGCCGACCACCGACCGCGGGACGGCGATGTAGGCACTGTCCGCCGGGATACTCAGTCGGACCTCGGCGGATCGTCCGGTGCTGCTCACACTGCCTCCCTCGTGTCCGGCGGCCGCTCGGCTCACCATGCCGTACATCTTCCACGCTCGCAGCGGTTGATGCACGGCGAACAGGCCGGCCCGTTCGCACGGGCCGGCCGGACCGGTGGGAATCACGGGTGCTCGTGCTCCGAGCGCAGTCGGGTCAGGAACGCCTTGGTGCGCTGGTGTTGCGGGTTGCCGAGCACGTCGCGCGGAGGACCGGACTCGACCACCACGCCGGCGTCCATGAACACGACGGTGTCGGCCACGTCGCGGGCGAACGACATCTCGTGGGTGACCACGATCATCGTCATCCCCTCGTCGGCCAGTTCCCGCATCACCGCGAGCACCTCGCCGACCAGCTCCGGGTCCAGCGCCGACGTCGGCTCGTCGAACAGCATCAGCTTGGGCTGCATCGCCAGCGCCCGGGCGATCGCCACCCGCTGCTGCTGACCGCCCGACAGCTGCGCGGGGTACGCCGCACCGCGGTCGCCGAGGCCGACGCGGTCGAGCAGGTCCTGGGCCCGGGCCCGCGCCTCCTTCTTGCGCTCGCCCTTGACCTGCGTCGGCGCCTCGGTCACGTTCTCCATCGCGGTCTTGTGCGGGAACAGGTTGAACCGCTGGAAGACCATCCCGATCTCGCGGCGCTGGGCCGCGATCTGCTTGTTCTTCAGGCGGTACAGCCGCCCGCCGCGGTCGTCGTACCCCATCAGGTCGCCGTCCACCCAGATCCGGCCGCCGTCGATCGTCTCCAGCTGGTTGATACAGCGCAGGAACGTGGTCTTGCCGGACCCCGACGGACCGAGCAGGCAGACCACCTGACCGCGGTTCACGTCCAGGTCGATGCCCTTGAGCACCTCGTTGTGGTGGAACGACTTGGTCACGTTGACCGCGTGCACCAGCGGCTCGGCCGGAATCTGCGCCGACTCGGCCTCAGCGGCTGCCGTCATCACGCACCTCCCGCGCCGGCCGGGCGGGCGGCCCGGGGTGCCCGGTTCCCGAAGCCGCGACCGAAGTGCCGCTCGAGGAAGTACTGGCCGATCATCAGCAGACTCGTCACGGCCAGGTAGTACAGCGCCGCGGCGACGGCGATCGGGAACGTCTTGTAGTACGTGCTCCCGATCGACTGCAGCTGGTAGAACAGCTCGCCGATCACCGGCACCGCGACCAGCAGTGAAGTGTCCTTGAGCATCGCGATCGTCTCGTTGCCGGTCGGCGGCACGATCACCCGCATCGCCTGCGGCAGGACCACCCGGCGCATCGCCTTGCCGTTGCTCATCCCGAGCGCCTGGGCGGCCTCGGCCTGGCCCGGATCGACGCTGAGGATGCCGGCCCGGGCGATCTCGGCCATGTACGCCGCCTCGGACAGGCCGAGGCCGATCACACCGGCGACCAGGCCGGTGAAGATCTGGTTGGCGTCCAGCGTGAACAGCCGCCAGTCACCCGACATCCCGAGCCACTCGATGATCTTCCAGTCGAACGGCACCCCGAACGCGACACCCTCCTGGAACAAGATGCCCAGCGTGCCCATCGTGAACAGCAGGATGTAGCGCGGGATGCTGCGGAAGAACCAGGTGAAGACCCAGGCCACGCCGGCCAGGATCGGGTTGTCGGACAGCCGCATCACGGCCAGCAGCACGCCGCCGGCCACACCGACGATCATCGACAGCACGGTGACCAGCAGCGTGCCCTTCACGAAGCCGCTGATCACCTGCGACTGGTTCATCGCCTCGAAGACGAACCGCCACTCGAACGCCTTGTTGGTGAGCAGCAGGTGCAACAGCATCGCCGCCAGTACGGCGATGATGGCGATCGCGACCCACCGGCCCGGATGCCGGACCGGTACGGCATCGATCGCACCGGGCCGGTCGGCGGCCGACTCGGTGGAACGCGTTTCGCTATCGGTTGTCATCGCGGCTCACGGGTTGACGGCGAAGTCGCTGATCGCACCCGAGTCGTTGTTCCACTTGGCCAGCGTGCTCTTGTAGGTGCCCTCGGTCTGCAGCGCCTTCAGTGCCTGGACGATCGCGGCCGCGAACTCGGTCTGCGCCTTCGGAACCACGTAGCCGTACGGCGCCGCGTCGTAGATGTCGCCGAGCTGCTCGAGTTTGCCGTTGGTCTGCTTGATCGCGTACAGCACGACCGGGGAGTCGGCCAGCATCGCGTCGGCCTTGCCGGACACCAGGTCCGCGGTCGACTGGTCCTGCTTGTCCCGGGGCAGCGTCTTGATCGCCGGCTTGCCCTCGGCCTTGCACTTGGCCTGCCGCTTCGGCAGGTCGTCCTGCTCCTGCGTCGTACCCTTCTGGACCGCGATGCTCTTGCCGCAGGCGTCGTCGGCGTTGACGCCCTTCGGGTTGCCCTTCGCGGTCGCCCACAGGGTACCGGCGTTGAAGTAGCTGACCATGTTGACCTGCTGCTTGCGCTTGTCGTTGATCGTGAACGACGAGACGCCGACGTCGTACTTGCCGCCCTGGACACCGGTGATGATGGTGTCGAAGCTGGCCGGCTGCCACTCGACCGTGACGCCGAACTTCTGCGCCACCGCGTTGAACAGGTCGACGTCCATCCCGACGACGGTCTTGCCGCCCTGCAGGGACTCGTTCGGCGGGTAGCTGGCGTCCACGCCGACCACGATCTTGCCGGCGGACTTGATCTTGGCCGGCAGTGAACCGCTCAGGTCGGGTCCACCACTGGACGGCGCGCTCGACGGGGCGCTGCTCGGCGCGCTGCCGGCGCCGTTGTTGTCGAGCGAGTCAGAACCACATCCGGCGGCCGCGAGAACCAGGACGCCGGACAACACGAGCGTCCTACGCAGGACAGACATCTAGTCCTCCAAAGCTGGGTGCCGGACGGGCCCGGCGCCATGTGTCCGCATCTTGACACAGGCCGATAGCCGGGGCGCACCGATGGGGGCCTAATGGAGACCTATTCGTAGTCCTGGCCCGCTGTCGCGCTGCGGCCCGTCGACCTCCCGGGCACGCAGCGTGACAATTCGGTCAGGTCGGCTCGACGTGGGTCGGGTCGAGCACCCGGCGCAGGAACGTCCGGGTGCGCTCTTGCGTCGGGGCGCCGATGACGTCTGCCGGCGGACCCTGCTCGACGATGACGCCGCCGTCCATGAACGCGACCCGGTCCGCCACCTCGCGGGCGAAGGCCATCTCGTGGGTGACCACGAGCATGGTCATCCCCTCGAGCGCGAGCTTGCGCATCACGGTGAGTACGTCGCCGACGAGTTCGGGGTCGAGCGCCGACGTCGGCTCGTCGAACAGCATCAGCGCCGGATCCATCGACAGCGCCCGGGCGATCGCCACCCGCTGCTGCTGACCGCCGGACAGTTGCGCCGGGAAAGCGTCGATCTTGTCGCTCAGGCCGACCCGCTCCAGGTTGGCCCGGGCAACCCGGTCCGCCTCGACCGGGCCGCGTTTCAGCACCGTCCGCTGGGCGATCGTGCAGTTGGCCAGCGCGGACAGGTGCGGGAACAGGTTGAACTGCTGGAACACCATGCCGATCTGCTGCCGCGCGGCATCCAGGTGACAGTCCGGGTCGGTGATGTCCTCACCACGCACGAACACCTGTCCCTGCTGGGGCTTCTCCAGCAGGTTCACACAGCGCAGAAGCGTCGACTTGCCCGAACCGGACGGGCCGATCACGCAGACGACCTCGCCCTGCTCGACGGTGAAGTCGATGCCGCGCAGGACATGGTTGCTGCCGAACGACTTGTGCAGGTCCCTGATCTCGACCACCGGTGCCATCAGCGCGTCCTCTCCGTCCTGGCCTCGAGACGGCGGACCAGCAGGCCCAGCGGCAGCGTGATCAGCAGGTAGCAGAAGCCGGCCGTGACGAGCGGCGTCAGGTTGGCCTCGGTGTTGGCCAGGTCGCGGCCGAAGCCGGTCAGCTCGTACCCGTCCGCGGCGACACCGATCATGAACACCAGCGACGAGTCCTTGACCAGCAGGATGAGGTCGTTGGTCAACGGCGGCAGCACGATCCGGAACGCCTGGGGGAGCACGATCTTGCGGGTCGCCAGCCCGGCCGGCATACCGAGCGAGCGGGCCGCCTCGACCTGTCCCTTCGGCACCGCCTGGATGCCGGCCCGGATCACCTCGGCCATGTACGCCGACGCGACGATCCCGAGCGCCAGCCAGACCACGCCGTACGGGTCCCAGGGAATCGTCATGCCCTCGAACGCCAGCGGCAGCAGGCTGAACGCGATGAACACCACGATCGCGGGCAGGCCCCGGAAGAACTCGATGTACGCGGTCGCGATCCACCGGTACGGCCCGACCTGGCTCAGCCTCATCAGCGCCAGTACGGTGCCGCCGACCAGACCGATCACGAACGCGCCGGCCGTGTACTCCAGCGTCTTGACCAGCGCGGTGAGAAGCCCGTTCTGGAAGGCCTCCTTGATGAACTGCGGCTTGAAGAACACGCTGACGATCTGGCCCCAGTCCGCGCTGAACGCAGCGACCAGGAGGAGAACGACGAGGACGGCGTACTGGATCCCGCGGGAGCGGCGAGCCCGTTGCCGCGGGCTCAACCCGTTCCGCTGAACGGTTTCGGTGGCGGAGCTCATTTCCTGTCGGCTCACTTCTTCGGCTCGACCCCGAACCACTTCTTGTAGATCTCGTTGTACTTGCCGTCCGACTTCGCGGTGGTCAGCAGGCCGTTGAACTTCTCCACCAGTTTCGGCCCGCTGCCGTCCTTGAGGGCGGCGAAGCCGTAGTGCTCACCGGTGTCGAACTCGGCCACCACGGCCATGTCCGGATTGTCCTTGATGAAGTCGTACAGCAGGCCGTTGTCGTTGATGGCGGCGGCGACCCGGCCGGACTTCACGTTGTTCTCCTGCAGCGCCGAGTCGGGGAACGGGATCACCTTGTAGCCGTACTTGTCCTTGTTCTCGTCGGCGTACTTGTGGCCGGTGGTGTCGGCCTGGGAGCCGAGGTTCTTGCCGCGCAGGTCCTCCAGGCCCTTGATGCCGGAGTCCTTCTTGGCCATCAGTACCTGGGTGGCGTCCATGTACGGGTCGGTGATGCTGATCGCGGCCTGCCGCTCCGGCGTGATCGTCATCGCGCCCATGCCCATGTCGCACTTCTTCGCCTTGAACGCGGCGCCCGACGTGACCTGCGCCCACTCGATGTTCACCACCTCCTGCTCCAGGCCGAGGTCCTGCGCGACCAGGTCGAGCAGGTCGACGTCGAAGCCGACGACCTTGTTGCCGTCCTTGTACTGGAAGGGCTTGTACGGCAGGTGTGTGCAGACAGTGAACTTGCCCGGCTTGACCAGCGTGATGCCGGCCGCCTTCGCCTTGTCCTCGGATCCACCGGCGCCCGAGTCGTCGCTGCCACAGGCGGCGAGCGCGAGCGCGAGGACGGCGACCGTGGTGGCGGCGGCTGTCAGGCGGCTCCTGCGGAGGGTGGAGACGATGTTCATCGCGAATTCTCCTCGACATGGTGGGGGGAAACCGCATCCTGACACAACAGGCAGTCCGACGCCCGGCGTTCGTCTCGGAGCGAGACTGGATCGTCACCGGATGTGGGACCCCTCACAGCAGACCAGTAGGCCGTGTGGTTTACTCGTGCGCACGGGCGATCCCCTGTTGTCGAACACATTCCACCCACGTTTTGCGAAAGGGCTCTGATGGTCGCCCAGCCATTCTCACCAGAGGTTCCCGACCCGTACGCCGGTGATGCCGTCTTCGAACTGCATCGCGGTGGCAAGATCGAGGTCACCTCGTCCGTGCACGTCCGTGACGCCGCGGACCTGTCCAAGGCCTACACGCCGGGCGTCGCCCGCGTCTGCACCGCGATCGCCGAAAATCCCGCGCTGGTACGGCGCTACACCTGGAAGTCCAACGTGGTCGCGGTCGTCACCGACGGCACCGCCGTACTCGGGCTCGGCGACATCGGCCCGGCCGCCTCGCTGCCGGTGATGGAGGGCAAAGCCCTGCTGTTCAAGGAGTTCGGCGGCGTCGACTCGGTGCCGATCGCGCTCGACTGCACCGACGTGGACGAGTTCGTCGAGACGGTGGTCCGGCTGGCTCCGACGTTCGGCGGCATCAACCTGGAGGACATCTCCGCGCCGCGGTGCTTCGAGATCGAGCGCCGGCTGAAGGAGCGCCTGGACATCCCGGTCTTCCACGACGACCAGCACGGTACGGCGGTCGTCGTACTGGCCGCGCTGCGGAACGCGCTCCGGGTCACGGACAAGTCGATCAGTGACGTCCGCGTGGTGATCTCCGGTGCGGGGGCGGCCGGGGTCGCGTGTGCGCGAATCCTTTTGCAGGCGGGGGTTGGCGACCTGGCCGTCGTCGACAGCAAGGGTGTTCTGCACGAGGATCGCGCCGACCTGAACCCGGTGAAGCTGTCGCTGGCCCGGGACACCAACACCGGTGGGCTTTCCGGCCGCCTGGTGGACGCGCTCGACGGTGCCGACGTGTTCCTCGGCGTCTCCGGCGGGACCGTGCCCGAGGAAGCGATCGCCCGGATGGCACCAGGGTCGATGATCTTCGCGCTGGCGAACCCGAACCCCGAGGTGCACCCGGACATCGCGCACCGGCACGCCGCCGTGGTCGCGACCGGCCGCTCGGACTTCCCGAACCAGATCAACAACGTGCTCGCGTTCCCCGGCATCTTCCGCGGTGCCTTCGACGCGAACGCGTCCCGCATCACCGAGGGCATGAAGCTCGCCGCCGCCGAAGCACTGGCGAACCTCATCGCGACCGACGACCTGCGCCCCGACTACATCATCCCGTCGCCCTTCGACCCCCGCGTCGCCCCAGCCGTCGCCGCCGCAGTAGCAGCAGCCGCCGAATCCGACGGAGTCGCTCGCGCCTGACTGGTCGCTGTCGGGCTGTGTCACCGCTGGCGGGATAGTTTCCGGCCAGCGGTGACATACCCGCTATCAGCTGCGGACGACCATGCGGTCCCACCACTGGGCGGCTCGGTTGAGCATGGGGATGTCGTGGCCGCCGGACTGGATATAGCCGGTCATCGCCAGTCGGGAGTAGACCGCGGACATGGTGCCGCGGCCGGAGCCGTCGTACCAGCCGCCTCGGCGGACGTCGTCGTCACCCGTGCCGGGGAACGTGGTGCGGTCCAGGCCGAGCCAGGGGAAGTCGGCGGGGACCGCGAGCTGGGTGGCCTCGATAAACCGGTGCGTGTACTCGATCTTCGCGTCCAGCCCGTGCCAGAACTGTCCCGGTGCGAGCACGCTACGCGGAGGAGTGCCACGCCAGTACGACGCCAGCCAGGCGGCCGAGTCCGGCACCTTGACCCGGTTGTCCCGGACCGCCTTCAACGCCGTACCCAGCTGGGCGATCGCGTTCGGAGACCAGCCGTAGGTGATCAGGTAAGGCTGCTCGCCGGTCTCCTCGCCGATCACGTACGTCGCTCCGTCCAACGGGAAGCCCGCGGGAGCGCCGGCGTAGATCAGGCTCGGATCGATCTGGGTCGTGCCGAGCAGGTGACGGGTCCCAGACGCGGCGGCGTCGTTGTAGGTGGCAGTGTGGAACCGGCCGTAGCCGGTGGCGAGTGCGCGGACCGCGGCGTACTGGTCCAGTGACAGCATCGACGGCGCCCAGTGCTCGACATCCCACGTGCCCATGTTGCCGTCGTCACCGGCGACGAAGTGCGGGAAGGCGCCGACGTACCGGTCGTTGTGGAACGACGAGACGGCCTCTTCACGGGTGTACTGCAGCGCGGCGACTCGGTCCAGCATCGCTCGGGCCGCGGTGTCGGCGGACCGGATCCGGGACGGGTCTCCGCTCAGGTGCTGAAGGTACTCGGCGTAGTCGATCAGCAGCTCAGCACGTCCCGTCAGTGTGCGGATGTCGCCGGTACGCAGCACCTTGTCGGGCTGCGTGGCGTACAGGTCGAGGAGCGCGGTCACGAACGTCTCCAGGTTGGCGCGCAGCCGTGGAGCGCTCTGGAGGTAAGGGCTTCGCAGGAACTGCAGGGCGAGGTCCGTACTCATCTGGCCCGGCTTTCGCGCCAGGATGTAGTCGAGCAGTTCATCGGCGGTCTGGCGCTGCCGCGGGTCTCCGGTGACGTCGTACATCGCCGCCAGTGCGGCGTGCGCATGCGACGCGCCCTCCAAACCTGGGTCGGTGGCGACGCCGTCGGCAGTGATCTGAAGGTAGGCGCCGGTGACCTGTGCGGTCGGCGCGGCCGGGGCGGCCGTGGTCTGTCCGGTCAGCAAGGCGGCGGTCACACCCGCGACCACCAGTGCGCGTAGCATCGGGTCTCCTCAGGGGATTACGGTCATGGCCCTTATTGCCGATCCGGAGGCAGGTTAAACTCCGACACGCATGTGAGGGTCGAGTCGTGGAGGTGGCGACGGGGTGCGGATGGGCGAAATGGTGGCGCGGACCGGGGTGAGTGAGCGGTTGCTCCGGTACTACGAGGACCAAGGGCTGCTGAGGCCGCAGCGGCTGGCGAGCGGGTATCGCGAGTACGCCGAGAGCGACGTCGACGTGGTGGCCAGGATCCGGACCTTGCTGGCGGCCGGGTTGTCGACGGCGACGATCTCGCAGGTGTTGCCGTGTGTCACGGCGAAGCTGGAGCCGAGGTGTGAGGTGCTCATCGACCAGCTGCACCAGGAGCGCGACCGGATCACCGCCTCGATCACCGCACTCGAGGAATCCCGTCGCCTGCTCGACGGCGTGCTCTCCACTCCGATGGTGAATTCGGTAACTGACTCCGACTGAACCACTGGCTAGGGTGGTACGCATGCTTGCTGCCTACGCCGCCAAGTTCGACGCCGACGACCCGATCGCCGCTCTGGAGGTGGGGGAGTGCCCCGACCCGACGGTGCCCGAGGGCTGGGTGACGATCGACGTCCGGGCGACCGCGCTCAACCACCACGATCTGTGGTCGCTCAAGGGCGTCGGACTGGCCGAGCAGAACCTCCCGATGATCCTCGGCTGCGACGCGGCCGGAGTCGACCCCGACGGCAACGAGGTCGTCGTGCACGCGGTGATCTCCGATCCGGCATGGAAGGGTGACGAGACGCTCGACCCGAAGCGGTCGCTGCTCAGTGAGCGCTACCAGGGAACGCTCGCGGAGAAGGTCGCCGTACCGGCTCGCAACGTCGTACCGAAGCCGGCCGGGTTGAGCTTCGAGCAGGCGGCGTGCCTGCCGACCGCGTGGCTGACGGCGTATCGGATGCTGTTCACCCAGTCGGGTCTGAAGCCGGGTGACACCGTGCTGGTGCAGGGTGCCGGCGGTGGTGTCGCGACCGCGCTGATCACGCTGGCGCGGGCGGCGGGGATCCGGGTCTGGGCGACCAGCCGGGACGAGGGGAAGCGGGTGAAGGCGCTCGAGATCGGCGCGCACGGCGCGTTCGAGTCCGGTGCGCGGCTGCCGGAGCGGGTGGACGCGGTGATGGAGACGGTCGGGCAGGCGACCTGGTCGCACTCGCTGAAGTCGCTCAAGCAGGGCGGCACGATGGTCATCTCCGGTGCGACCAGCGGCCAGGCGCCGAAGTCGGCCGAGCTGAACCGGATCTTCTTCCTGCAGCTCAGGGTCCAGGGTTCGACGATGGGCACCCGGACCGAGCTCGCCGAGCTGCTCCAGTTCATGGCGAACGCCGGCATCTCGCCGCACATCGACTCGATCCTGCCGCTGGCCGACGCCCGCAAGGGCTTCACCAAACTCAATGAAGGTGACGTCTTCGGCAAGATCGTCTTCACTGTCTAGGTGCAACCTCTCATCCGCCGCGCCACCGTCGAGGACTCCGAGGCCGCGGCCTGGTGCCACTTGCTCTGCTGGCGGGAGGCGTACGCCGACCTGGTCCCGGCCGACCAGTTACTCGAACGGACCAGCGACGTCGACCGCCGGATCGAGCGCTGGACGACCGCCGCCAAGAACGGATGGGTGCGCTGGCTCGCGCTGAATCCGGACCCCGCGGCCGGAGTCGAGGACCGCGTGGTCGGTTTCGCGTCGGGTGGGCCCAACCGGGACGACGACGCCCCGACTCCGCTCGAGCTGCAGGCCATCTACACCCGCCAGAAGTGGTGGGGGACCGGGCTCGGTGCCCGGCTGCTGGAGCTTGCCATTGGCAAGGATCCGGCGAGCCTGTGGGTGTTCGAGGACAACCAGCGGGCCCGATCGTTCTACCAGCGCAACGACTTCGTCGAGGACGGCGCCCGCAAGCACGATCCGTTCTTCGGCCTCTGGGAGATCCGGATGGTCCGGCGCTGACGTTGCACGGCTGAAACATGCGCGTCGCAATGGGGCAATGAGGCGGGCGCACTCTGGTCCTACCGCGGGAAACCCCCGCGGGTCGATCCGCCCGATCGATGAGGGACCAGGAGGGCCCATGAGGCCGACCTTGACGGTGATCGCCGACCCCGCCGACCGCTGGATGACCCGGGCCGCGTGCGTCGGCCAGGCGCCGGCGTACGACGAGTCCGCCACGCACTGGGAGCAGCGCCGGGCCCAGGCCGTGTGCCTGAACTCGTGCCCGGTGATCGACGAATGCCGTGAATGGGCCCGCCGGACCAAGTTCACCGGCACCGCGGCCGGCGAGAAGTTCCTCTCCGGCCGCCGCCGCGGCAAGCCCGGCCCCCAGGAACGCCGCCGAGGCACCCTGGTCGAGGCCGAAGAACAGCAAGCCAGCTGACCCCGCCCACCCGCCTCCCTCCCCGTCTGGTGGGTCCACCCACCAGAGTGCGGGTTGGCGAGTCGCACGCGGTGGGCCAACCCGCGGTCTCGTGGGCTGACCCCCCGCTCACCCGCCTCGCTTCCCGGTCTGGTGGGTTGACCCACCAGAGTGCGGGTTGGCGAGTCGCACGCGGTGGGCCAACCCGCGGTCTCGTGGGCTGACCCCCCGCTCACCCGCCTCGCTTCCCGGTCTGGTGGGTTGACCTATCAGAGTGGGGGTTGGCGAGTCGCACGCGGTGGGCCAACCCGCGGTCTCGTGGGCTGACCCACGAGAGGGGGACGGATCAGACCTCGACGAGCTCGTCGGCGCGCTCGGCGTCGGCGGGCTTGTCCGTCTTCCGGAACGGCGAGGTCAACGTTGCGATGAGGTACTGCCGGTTGCGCACGGCTGCCACGATCGCGAGCACCAGGTAGATCCCGCTGATCACATACCGCCCGGTCTGACCCGGTACGGCGAACTGGATCGCGAACAGACCCAGCAGCGTCCAGGCCGCCCAGCGGGGGAAGCGCAGGCTCAGCAGTACGGCGATCCCCAGCAGCGTCTGCGTCGCGGTGAGCAGGAACTCCTCGATCTGCCGTCCGTCCAGGTGCAGTGCCATCGGTCCACCGCCGATGCCGTAGGCGATCGGGAGGCTGCCGATCAGCAGCGTCCACTGGTTCACCTTGGCCGAGATCAGCAGGCCCAGCGCGGCCGCGCCCTTGCCGCGCCAGGCGAAGAGCAGCGCGACGATGAACTCCGGCGCCTCCGAGGCCAGCGGAGCCAGCCACTGGACCAGCAGGAACTGATCGATCCCGAGTGCGTGGCCACCCTCGACCAGCGAGTCCGCGAACGGCTCCGCGGAGGCCAGGATCACCCCGGCCGAGACCAGGAACATCCCGATCACCGCGATCCGCCGCTGCACCGTCGGCAGCCCGCCGATCGTCGCCGCCGGCCCGATCAGGTCCGGCTCGTCGTCGTGCTCCGACATCGCGGCGCGGTACAGGTAGTAGGCGAAGAGCGCGAGCAACAGGATGCCCAGGACCAGATGGATCTCGCCGGTCACCGGGATGACGAAGGCGACCAGACCGGCGATGGCCAGGAAGCCGAGCTCGCGGCGGTACCCGGCCTCGAGCACGAGTGCCTTGACCGACCGCCGGCTGCGCCGCGAGGCGACGTACAGGCTGAGGAGGACGACGCTGGACCAGCCGAGGCCGAGGAGCAACCGGTTCGAGCCGGTCATGTTGGCGGCGGCGAACTGCACATAGTCCGGGTTGCTGCCCGCCGTGTGGGCGAAGTACAGGTCCACGGCGTACTCCGGGAGCACCGCGATGACCGCCAGCAGGGCGATCGCCAGACCGCTCGAGATGTCCACCTCCGCGGCCTCGGCCGCCCAGGCGAGTACGAACGAGGCGGCGACGACGGCGAGGCCGAAGATGAAGATCGACGGCAGGGCCGAGGGGTGTGCGCCGGTGAGCCGGAGGGCGACCGCGGGGGTCGCCACCACGAGCAGCAGGAGCACAGGGCGGAGGGCTCGGTACATGGTTCCAGCCTGCCACCGTTTTGATACTTTCGCAATTGCGAAAGTGTGAGACCGTCCTCACCCCGGCCCGGCGGACTGCCGCACAGCCCCTTCAGCGGTCACAATGACTGCGCGATGACGACACCGTTTCCCGAACCCACGAAGGCCCAGCTGGACTCCGCCGCCGGCACCTTCGCGATGCTGTCCGCCCCGGTGCGGCTGCATCTGGTCTCATTGGCGGCTCAGGGCGAGTACGACGTCGGCACACTGGCCGAGCGGGTGGGCGTGAGTATCGCCACCGCCAGCCAGCACCTCGGCAAGCTCCGGCTGGCCGGCATCATCACCGCCCGCCGCGAAGGCCGCCGGCACATCTACACCGTCGACGACCCGCACGTCCTGAACCTGGTCGACCAGATCTTCGAGCACATCGCTCCGGACGGCACCCTGGCTCCCGACCCACCCCTACGGACCCGCCCGCCACACGCGGACTAGCGGCCGCCGCGCGTGGACTAAAGCACGTGCCGCAAGTACTGCTCGGGGTGACGCAGGTAGGCACGCCAGTTCTGCACGAGCTCGAGGTCTTCCCAGACCGTCTTCCGGATGCCCCAGTCGCCGGTCTCCAGGATCGTTGCCCCTGGCAAAGCGGCGATCACTGGGGAGTGGGTCGCACAGAGCACCTGCGAGCCCGACTCGGCCAGCCGGTTGAGTACGCCGACCACGGCGAGGCTGCTGGAGAACGAGAGAGCCGACTCGGGTTCGTCCAGGCAGTAGAACCCGCGCCGGGTGAAGCGGTCGTTGATCAGGGTCAGGAAGCTCTCGCCGTGGCTCATCTCGTGGAAGGCCACGTCCGCCGGGCCTGAGGGGCGAGGGTTGTCCTCGAGGTAGGTGTAGAACCCGTGCATGGTCTCGGCCCGCAGGAAGAAGCCGGCCCGCTTGCCGCCGACACCCCGGGTCAACAGGAGTTCGTCCGCCAGTGGTGACTCGGTCGCCCGCGTGGTCAGCCGGGCTCCGGTGGAGCCGCCCTCGGGGGACAGGCCGTAAGCCACCGCGATCGCCTCGACCAGAGTGGACTTGCCGGTGCCGTTCTCGCCGACGAGGAAGGTGACACCGGGATCGAGGTCGAGCCCGTCGGTCAGCAGTTGCCGTACTGCGGGAATCGTGTGCGGCCAAGGCCCGGACGGACGAACGCCCTCCGCCGCGGCCACCCGGCGTACAGGCTGCTCAGCGAAGGGCACTCGCTCACTCTAGAACAGCGTGAGGCTCAGTCGTCCTCGTCGTCGAGGCGGGCCAGCCAGGTGGCGAACCGCTCGATCGGGGTCTCGAACTCGGGGTTCAGGTCGACGAACTCGCGCAGCCGGTCGGCCACCCAGGCCAGCGTGACGTCTTCCTCGCCACGCCGGCCCTCGAGTTCCTCGATCCCTCGGTCGGTGAAGTACACGTCAGCTGAAGGCCTGCTTCAGCAGCGTGGACTGCTCGGCCTGGTGCGCACCCATCGAGCCCACCGAGGTCGCCGACATGGCCGGCCGGGACACCCGGTAGAACGGCTTGCCGCCCAGGTGCTCGGTCAGGTTCAGCGCCATGAACGGCCACGGGCCCTGGTTCGCGGGCTCGTCCTGGACCCAGCGGATCTCGGTCGCGTTCGGGTACTTCGCCAGCTCCGCGACGATCTCGTCGCTCGGCAGCGGGTAGAGCTGCTCGACCCGGATGACCGCGGTGCTGATCTTGTCCGGCTCCGCCTTCTTCCGCTCGGTCAGCAGGTCGTAGACGATCCGCCCGGACGCGAGCACGATCCGGTCGACCGTACCCGCGGTGGCCTCCGCCTCGGCGTCGCTGATGATCGGCCGGAAGGTGCCGTGGGTGAGCTCCTCCGGCTGCGACACCGCCTCCTTGCGCCGCAGCAACTGCTTCGGCGTGAAGACGATCATCGGGTTGTGCTCCTCGCCGAGCGTGTGCCGGCGGAGCAGGTGGAAGTACGACGCCGGCGTCGACGGCTGAGCGACCGTCATCGCGTTCTCCGCACACAGCTGGAGGAAGCGCTCGACCCGGGCCGACGAGTGGTCCGGGCCCTGGCCTTCGTACCCGTGCGGCAGCAGTAGCACGACACCCGACTTCTGGCCCCACTTCGCCTCACCGGCGGAGATGTACTCGTCGATGATCGACTGGGCGCCGTTCACGAAGTCACCGAACTGCGCCTCCCACACGGTCAGCGCGTCCGGCCGGGCCACGGAGTACCCGTACTCGAAGCCGAGGGCGGCGTACTCGCTCAGCAGAGAGTCGTAGACGTGGAAGTTCGCCTGGCTCTCGTCCAGGTTCTGCAGCGGGACGTAGTCCTGGCCGTTGACCCGGTCGATGATGGCGGCGAACCGCTGCACGAACGTGCCCCGGCGGCTGTCCTGACCGGCGAGCCGCACCGGGCGCCCGGCCAGCAGCAGCGAACCGAACGCGGTGATCTCCGCGCTGGCCCAGTCGATCGGGCCCTGGGTGATCGCGGTCGCCCGGCGCTGCAGCTGGGGCAGCACCTTCGGGTGCACGGTGAAGCCCTCCGGCAGCGTGGTGTGCGCGTCGGCGATCTTCTTCAGCACCTCGGGCGTGGTCGCGGTCGCGTCCGGGCCCTCCGGCTTGTCCGGGTAGACCGGCACCGTCACGTACGGCGCTGGGGTGTCCGGCTGGCTCTTGGCCTCGCGGACCTCGGCGAAGACCCGCTCCAGCCGCTGCTGGAAGTCGCGCATCGCCTGCTCGGCCTCTTCGACCGTGATGTCGCCACGGCCGATCAGGGCCTCGGTGTAGAGCTTGCGGACCGACCGCTTCTGCTCGATCAGGTCGTACATCAGCGGCTGGGTGAAGCTCGGGTCGTCGCCCTCGTTGTGACCGCGGCGGCGGTAGCAGACCAGGTCGATGACGACGTCCTTGTTGAACGCCTGGCGGTACTCGAAGGCCAGGTCGGCGACCCGGACACAGGCCTCGGGGTCGTCGCCGTTGACATGGAAGATCGGCGCCTGCACCATCCGGGCCACGTCGGTGGAGTACATCGACGAGCGGGACGAGGCCGGCGAGGTGGTGAAGCCGACCTGGTTGTTCACGATCACGTGGATCGTGCCGCCGGTGCGGTAGCCGCGCAGCTGGGACAGGTTCAGCGTCTCCGCCACCACGCCCTGGCCGGCGAAGGCCGCGTCACCGTGGACCAGCACCGGCAGCACCGGGAACGCGACGCCGCGGTCCAGGATGTCCTGCTTGGCCCGGACGATGCCCTCGAGCACCGGGTCGACCGTCTCCAGGTGGGACGGGTTCGCCGCCACCGACACCTTGATCTTGTCGCCGAACTCGGAGACGAACTCGCCCTCGGCGCCCAGGTGGTACTTGACGTCACCGGAGCCCTGCACTGTCCGCGGGTCGATGTTGCCGTCGAACTCGCGGAAGATCTGGCCGTACGACTTGCCGACGATGTTGGCCAGCACGTTCAGCCGGCCGCGGTGCGCCATCCCGATGACGACCTCGTCCAGGCCGGCCCCGGCCGCCTCCTCGCAGAGCTCGTCGAGCAGCGGGATGGTGGTCTCGCCGCCTTCCAGCGAGAACCGCTTCTGGCCGACGTACTTGGTCTGCAGGAAGGTCTCGAACGCCTCGGCCTCGTTCAGCTTGGCCAGGATCCGCAACTGCTCCTCGCGCGGCACCTTGGTGTGCGGCCGCTCGACCCGCTCCTGGATCCACTTGCGCTGCTCGGGGTCCTGGATGTGCATGTACTCGATACCGGTGGTCCGGCAGTACGAGTCGCGCAGGATGCCGAGGATCTCGCGCAGCTTCATGAACTTGCGCTCGCTGGCCGCCCCGAACGAGCCGGTGGCGAACTCGCGGTCCAGGTCCCACAGGGTCAGGCCGTGGGTGGCCACGTCCAGGTCCGGGTGGCTGCGCTGCTTGTACTCCAGCGGGTCGGTGTCGGCCATGATGTGGCCGCGCACCCGGTAGGCGTGGATCATCTCGAGGATGCGCGCCTGCTTGGAGACGTCCTCCTCGTGGCTGTGCGGGAGGTCGGCGGCCCAGCGGATCGGCTCGTACGGGATCCGCAGCGACTGGAAGATCTCGTCGAAGAAGCCCTCGCCGCCGAGCAGCAGCTGGTGCAGCCGGCGCAGGAACTCGCCCGACTGGGCGCCCTGGATGATCCGGTGGTCGTACGTCGAGGTCAGCGTCATCACCTTGCTGACCGCGAGCTTGGCCATCGTCTCGTCGGCCGCGCCCTGGTACTCCGGCGGGTACTCCATCGCGCCGACGCCGACGATGCAGCCCTGGCCGGCCATCAGCCGCGGCACCGAGTGCTGGGTGCCGATGGTGCCGGGGTTGGTCAGGCTGATCGTGGTGCCCTGGAAGTCGGGCAGCGCGAGCTTGTTGTCCCGGGCCCGCCGTACGACGTCCTCGTAGGCCATCCAGAACTCGGCGAACGTCATCGTCTCGGCGGCCTTGATCGACGGCACCAGCAGCTGCCGGGTGCCGTCCGGCTTCTGCATGTCGATGGCCAGGCCGAGGTTGATGTGCTGCGGCTGGACGTGGGTCGGCTTGCCGTCGGTCTCGTCGTACGACGCGTTCATCTCCGGCAGCGTCTTCAGCGCCTTCACCAGCGCCCAGCCGATCAGGTGGGTGAAGGAGACCTTGCCGCCGCGGGCCCGCTTGAGGTGGTTGTTGATGACGATGCGGTTGTCGATCAGCAGCTTGACCGGGACCTGCCGGACGCTGGTCGCGGTCGGGACCTGGAGGCTGGTCTCCATGTTCTGCGCCGTCCGCGCGGGCGCGCCGCGCATGATCTGGCGCTCGGTGTCCGCGGTGGTGGCGGGAGTGGCCTTGGGCTGGGCGGTGGGCGGCTGGTTCACCGTGCCTCCGGTCGGGGCGGCGGCTTTCGTGGCCGGCGCTTGCTTCGCTGCTGGCTGGCTCTGCGGTACGGCGGCCTGCGTGGCCGGGGTCTGCGTGGCGGCTGCGGCCGCGGCAGGTGCGCTCGAAGCCGGCGCAGACGGCACAGTGCCGCGGCTCGGTGCCTCGGGAGTCTTGTTGTCAGATACGGCGTCGGGCCGGGGAGCGTCGGCCGGGGTGCTCGTCACCGGCTGCGCGTCACCAGGCTGGGATGCCTTGAAGCTGTCACTCTTGAAATAGGCGAGCCACGCCGGATCCACCGAATTCGGGTCCTGCAGGTACTTCTCGTACAGCTCGTCGACCAGCCATTCGTTCGCACCGAAGGCTGCTAGGGGATTTGTGTCTGATGGCTCGGTGGCCACTTGGCAGTTCGCCTCTTCCGATCGGGTCCGGTACCGCGGTGGTTAATGCTGATGTTATGGGTGGTTCCCCAGGGCAAGGCTAATAGCACGCGACCCTCTTCCACAGCCTGGGACCACCGGACCAGTGTGTCGGGTGGTCGGGCTTTGGCGGCTGGATCGCTCGAGGCCTGAAACACTGTGCTGACAGGTGTTTCAGCTCACCGGGCCGACGGTGATCGACCGGTGCTCCGCCGTCCGGACAAACCGTGTCCGGGACGCCTTGCAGTGGAGGGTTTCCGGCGACTCTGACGGTGACCCACGGTGTACGGTTCCAGCCTAACTGGCCACTGTATGCAGTTGCGCACTCGCCCCGGGTGATGATCAGGACTGTGCAGGAATGTGGCCAACGTCACGCTCCGGATCAGTCCACTTCGACACGACTGGTCTTCAGCGGTTGCTGAGCCGCCGAACCAGCTTGAGGCCGGACCAGGTGGCGTCGACCGCACAGACCTTGACGTCCACGACGCCGAGCGGCAGCGCCAGTTCGCGAATGCCGTTCTCGTCCAGGTCGGTCGGTACGCCGGACGACCGCTTCGGCCACGCGATCCAGATCATCCCCGCGGTCGTCGTCTTCGCCAGCAACACCGGCAGCCGCTTCGCCAGCCGGGCCCGGTCCGGGCAGAACGCGAACACCACGTCGTACGGCCCACGCCCCAACCGCCGCGTCGCCGGCACGCCCTCGATCACGAACCCGTCCGGAGCGTTGTCCAGGAGCACGGCGTGCTCGGCCTTGATCCCGAGCTTGGCGACCAGCGGCTTACCCGAATACCCAGGTGTCGTGCTCATAGCCGGATGCTATGTTCTGGATATCAAACATCCAGAACAAGAAGAGGTGCGCGATGATCAGCAATCCCGTCGGCCTCCACGATCCGGTCGGGTTCGGCTACAGCGGTCCGCCGGGCTCGACTACGAGAACGTCTTCCAGCTGCGGACGTACATCGTCGACCACTCGATGGACAAACTCGCTGCGCTCGGTCGGGTGATCGCGAAGTACTGGCCGGAGCGGCCGCCGGTCCAGACCCTGCTCGGCGTCGCCTCACTCGCCCTGCCGGAGATGAGCTTCGAAGTGGACGCTGTCGCGGTACGTCGTTGATCGGTGCGGGCGGCATACTGACCAGATGGCGTTGACGGACGAGGCGATCGTCAAGATCAAAGGGATGATCACCTCGGGGGAACTGGGTCCGGGGGATCGGCTGCCGAAGGAGGCGGACCTCGCGGCGAGGCTGGGCCTGTCGCGGAACTCGCTGCGCGAAGCGGTGAAGGCGTTGACACTGGTCAACGTCCTCGACGTCCGGCACGGTGACGGCACCTACGTCACCAGCCTGGACTCGTCGCACCTGCTGGACGCGCTGAACTTCATGGTCGACCTGCACCGGGACGACTCCGTGCTGCAGTTCTTCGAGGTACGGCGGCTGCTCGAGCCAGGGGTCGCCGCGCTGGCCGCGGTCCGGATCAGCAGGGAACAGGTGACCGAGCTGCGGCTGCTGTGCAGCGACCTCACGCCCGACGCGGAGGTGGAGGAACTGGTCGCCAACGACCTCAGGTTCCATCGCTGCATCGCCGAGGCGACCGGGAACATGGTCGTCTGCTCGCTGCTCGACGGCATCTCCGGAGCGACCCAGCGGGCGCGGATCTGGCGCGGCGTCACCCAGGCCGGCGCGGTCGAGCGGACGCTGTCCGAGCACGCCGCGATCCTGGACGCGATCGAGGCCGGTGACGCCGAGGCCGCCCGCGCCTGGATGACCGCCCACATCGCCGGCGTCGAGACCTGGCTCCGCAAGGCGCCCTGAGGTAGTCCGGTGGTATGGCGTTCGAACCGCCGCCACCCCGCAGTGCGCTGACGCTACGGCTGGTGCTGTCGTGCTTCGGCGTGGCGCTGTTCGTCACGTCCGCGATCCTGTTCGCGGCGTACGACGTACCGGCCGGCTGGGTGATCACCTGCGTGGTCCTGGCGGTCGTCGCCCTGGTCGACCTGGTGATCGTTGCCTGGCGCAAGCGCCGGGAAAATGGTTGAAGCGGTGAAGCACGGCCCGCTACTCTGGTGGACGTCCCATTCCCGACGTCAGGGGTCGCGTTGTAACTCCGAGGTCTTTTCTGCAGCCGGTGATCGCCGCCCGTTCTGGTGCGCGGTCTCGTCCAAGACCTCGTTCGGAGTACACGCATATGAGTAATTCCCTGACCTGTACGGACCTCTTCTTCGCCTGGCCGGACGGCGACGTCCTGTTCGACGGGCTCAACTTCGTCGCCGGACCCGTGCGGTCCGGCCTGGTCGGCCGCAACGGCGCCGGCAAGTCGACGCTGCTGCGCCTGATCGCGGGCCGGCTGACGCCGCAGCGCGGCACGATCCGGGTGGCCGGCGAGCTCGGGTACCTGCCTCAGGACCTGACCCTCGACACCGGTCTGCGGGTCGACCAGGCGCTCGGCATCGACGCGATCCGCCGCGCCGTCACCGCGATCGAGTCCGGGGACGCCTCGGAGGAGAACTTCGCGATCATCGGTGACGAGTGGGACGTCGACGAACGCGCCGAGGCGTTGCTGGGCAAGCTCGGCCTGGGCGCGATCGACCTCGACCGCAGTGTCGGTGAGCTGTCCGGCGGCGAGACGATCCTGCTCGGCGTGGCCGCTGAGTTGCTGCGGCGTCCCGACGTACTGCTGCTCGACGAGCCGACCAACAACCTCGACCTGCGTGCTCGCCGGCACCTGTACGACGCCGTCGACCAGTTCCGTGGTGCGTTGCTGATCGTCAGCCACGACCGCGAACTGCTCGACCGGGTCGACCAGATCGGTGACCTGCGCAAGGGCGACATCACCTGGTACGGCGGCAACCTGACAGCGTACGAGGAGGCGGTGGCGGTCGAGCAGGACGCCGCGGAGCGGACGCTCCGGACGGCCGAGGCCGACGCCCGCAAGCAGAAGCGCGATCTGGTCGAGGCGCGGATGAAGATGGACCAGCGCCGGGCGCGGGGCCAGCGGGCGTTCGAGCAGGGCGGCATCCCGAAGATCATCGCCGGTGGGCTCAAGCGGTCGGCCCAGGTGTCGGCGGGCAAGCATCTCGGGATGCAGTCCGAGCGGCTCGAGTCGGCGCAGGAGGCGGTGGCCGAGGCGGAGGCGAAGGTCCACGAGGACGAGGCGATCCGCGTCGACCTGCCGAAGACCGCCGTACCGGCTGGGCGGGTCGTGCTCCGGCTGGAGGAGCACAAGCTCCGCACCGGCGCGACCGTGGACCTGGAGATCCGCGGGCCGGAGCGGATCGCGCTGACCGGGCCGAACGGCGCGGGCAAGACGACGCTGCTGCAGTCGATCACGAGTGATTCGTTGCCGGTCGTCCCGTTCCGGTACCTGCCGCAGCGGCTCGACCTGCTCCGCGACGACCTGTCGATCGTGGACAACCTGGCGCTGCTGGCATCGAGCACGGAGAACCAGGAACGCCGGTCGCGGCTGGCGCGCTTCCTCTTCCGTGGCCGGGCTGCCGATCAGCTGGTCAGCACGTTGTCCGGTGGTGAACGCTTCCGGGCGACGCTGGCCGCACTGCTGCTGGCCGAGCCTCCGCCGCAGTTGCTGATGCTCGACGAGCCGACCAACAACCTCGATCTGGCCAGCGTTGCCCAGCTCAAGGGCGCGCTCTCGTCGTACAGCGGTGCGCTGATCATCGCGAGCCACGATGTGCCGTTCCTGCGCGAGATCGGCATCACCCGCTGGCTCGAGCTCACCCCGGAGACCCTGACCGACATCGACCCCCTCTAGTGGATCCATACCCCTAGGGGGTACCTTCGGGGTATGGAGGAGCACGAGCACGGCGCGCACGCCGAGCCTGCGGATCACGCCGGGCATTCAGGTCATACCGGGCATTCAGGTCATGCCGGGCATGGGGATCATGCGGCGCAGTTCAAGGACCGCTTCTGGATCAGCCTGGCGCTGGCCGTGCCGGTGGTGTTCTTCAGCGAGATGTTCGCCGACCTGCTCGGCTACACCCGCCCGGACTTCCCCGGCTCCGAGCTGATCGCGCCGGTCCTCGGCACGGTGATCTTCGTGTACGGCGGCCGGCCGTTCCTGACCGGCGGATGGAGCGAACTGAAGTCCCGCCGGCCCGGGATGATGCTGCTGATCTCGATGGCGATCACGGTCGCGTTTGTCGCGTCGTGGGTGACGACCTTGGAGATCGGCGGGTTCGACCTGGACTTCTGGTGGGAGCTCGCGCTGCTGATCGTGATCATGCTGCTCGGTCACTGGCTGGAGATGCGGGCGCTCGGCGCCGCGTCCGGTGCGCTCGACGCGTTGGCCGCCTTGCTGCCCGACTCGGCCGAGAAGGTGACCGACGACGGTGTGGTCGAGGTGATGCTGCACGACCTGCGCGAGGGTGACTTCGTACTGGTGCGGTCGGGCGGGCGCGTGCCTGCGGACGGCACTGTGGTCGAAGGGCAGGCCGAGGTCGACGAGTCGATGATCACCGGCGAATCCCGGCCGGTTGCCCGTGCGGTCGGCGACTCGGTGGTCGCGGGGACCGTTGCCACCGACAACGCTCTGCGGGTCGAGATCACCGCTGTCGGGGATGACACGGCCCTGGCCGGCATCCAACGGCTGGTGGCTGAGGCGCAAGCGTCGTCGTCTCGTGCGCAAGCGCTGGCGGATCGGGCTGCGGCGTTCCTCTTCTACTTCGCGTCGATCGCCGGGCTGATCACCTTCGTGGTGTGGACGTTGCTCGGCGAGCTCGACGAAGCCGTGACGCGGACCGTGACCGTACTGGTGATCGCCTGCCCGCACGCGCTGGGGCTGGCGATTCCGCTGGTGATCGCGATCTCCACCGAGCGCGCCGCGAAGGCCGGCGTACTGGTGAAGGATCGGTTGGCGCTGGAGCGGATGCGGACGATCGATGTGGTCCTGTTCGACAAGACCGGCACGCTGACCAAAGGCGAGCCGGCGGTGACCGGGGTGGCCGCGGCCGGATCCGTATCCGACGAGGAGTTGCTGGAGCTGGCGGCCGCGGTCGAGGCGGACAGCGAGCACCCGCTGGCGAAGGCGATCGTCCGGGCGCATTCCGACCGGGTCCCGGCTGGTCGCGGCCGCGCCGCGGTCGCGTCGGAGTTCCGGTCGCTCACCGGACGCGGTGTCCAGGCGGTTGTGAACGGCGCGGAGGTCGCCGTCGGCGGTCCGGCGTTCCTGCGGGAGTACGGCGTACCTGAGCCGGCTGAGCTGGAGGCGGATGTCGCGGCGTGGAAGGAGCGCGGGGCCGCGGTGCTGCACGTGGTGCGCGACGGGCGGGTGCTCGGAGCGATCGCGTTGGAGGACGAGGTTCGCGAGGAATCTCGCCAGGCCGTCGATGCGCTGCACCGGCGCGGTGTGAAGGTCGCGATGATCACCGGCGACGCGCACCAGGTCGCTGACGCGGTCGCCAGGGAACTCGGGATCGACGAGGTCTTCGCCGAGGTCCTTCCGCAGGACAAGGACGCCAAGGTCGCCGAACTACAGGCTCGTGGGCTCAAGGTCGCGATGGTCGGCGACGGCGTGAACGACGCGCCCGCCCTGGCTCGCGCCGAGGTCGGCATCGCCATCGGCGCCGGCACCGACGTCGCGATCGAATCCGCCGGCGTGGTCCTGGCCGCCGATGACCCCAGAGCCGTCCTGTCCGTGATCACTCTCTCGAAGGCCAGCTACCGCAAGATGTGGCAGAACCTGGCCTGGGCCACGGGCTACAACGTCATCACGGTCCCGTTGGCTGCCGGCGTACTGGCGTTCGCAGGCATCCTCGTCTCGCCGGCCGTAGGCGCCATCCTGATGTCCATCTCGACCATCGTCGTGGCCCTCAACGCCCAACTACTCCGCCGCCTCGACCTCTCACCCCGACGGCTCGCCGCGTAACCCGGCCAGCGTCACCGCGACCAGACGTCGTACCGCAGCTTTCGACGGTATGGCGCCTGCCGCGGTCAGCGCATGAACACAGTACGTCGCCAGCTCCTTCGGCGGAACGTCGTTGCGGACCTCGGATTCGGCCAGCACCTCCGCCAGGTAGTCGACGAGCCGCTGCCGTGCTTGTTTGACGTGTTCGGCTCGGTGGAGTGAGGCGGCGGGCTCGGTTGCCGGGTGCTCGTGGCAGATCAGTGCGTAGGCTTCGAGCACCGCCTCCAGTCGCCCTGTCGGTGGGTCGATGGCGACGAGTTGCGCCAGATGGTTCCCCACCTGCCGTTCATGCCAGGCGACCAGGATCGCCTCCACGTCCGGGAAGTACTTGTACAGCGTCGCCCGCCCGAGCCCGGTCCGCTTCGCCACCTCCGACATCGTCACGCCGGTCGGCCCACGCTCCGCGACCAATGCCGCCGCGGCATCGAGCGTCGCGTCCCGCACCGCACGCCGATGCGCCTCGATGCTGTCGTCCCACAGTTTCGGCACAGCCACACTCTATCTGGACAATCTGTCGGCGTACGAGACACTATGTATCGAAAAGGAGTGACCCCGATGACAGTCCTGGAAGCGCACGTCACCACCACGCGAGCAGCCCGCTACGTAGAGCAACTCAGCAGCCACTTCACCCACCAGCCGGGCGGCATGCGCCTGCTCGCGGACGACCCGGAACAGCTACTGGTCGACCTCAACGGAGTCACCTGGCTGATCCGAGCCGAGGACGGCCGCCTGCTGTTGCGGCTGGAGGCAGATGACCCCACTCACCTGAACGACGCAAGCGCCCACGTCACCCAACGCATCGAACAAATAGGCCGCCGCGACGACCTACGGGTGACCTGGCACCCGGCCTGACCCGCAACGGAGCCCTTGAACAGGAACTGGTGGGCTTGGACAAGGCACAACCTGTCCAAACCCACCAGATGGTGTCCAAGCGCTACGGTGTGGGGGCGTCTTGGCGGAGGAGGCCTTCGGACTTCAGGTCGGACCAGAGTGCCTTGGGGACCTCGGTCCGGGCCAGCGTCGCGTTGGTGTGGACCTCCTCCGGGGTGCGGCAGCCGACGGCAATGCCGGCTACTGCCGGGTGGAAGAGGGGAAAGGCGAGAGCCGCGGCAGGCAGGGTGGTGTTGTGGGCCTCGCAGACGTCAGCCAGGCGATTCGCCTTGTCCACCAGGGATGCGGCGGCCGGCTCGTAGTTGAAGGTGGCCCCGGGCGCCGGCCGGGGCTGGGACAGCAGACCGGAGTTGAAGATGCCCACGGCAACTACCTGTACGTCGTGCTCGAGACAGGCCGGCAGTACGTCGTCCAGGCCGTCGGGGTCGATCAGGGAGTAGCGGCCGGCCAGCATGATCGCGTCGATGTCGATCTCCTGGACGAACCGGGTCAGCATCGCGGTCTGGTTCATGCCGGACCCGATCGCGCCGATCACGCCCTGGTCGCGGAGCTCGATCAGCGTCGGGAAGGCGGTCGCGACGGCCTCCTCGTAGTGGTCGTCCGGGTCGTGCACGAACACGACGTCCAGCCGGTCGGTGCCGATCCGGCGCAGCGAGTCCTCGATGCTCTGCAGCACACCGTCGCGGGAGAAGTCCCAGCGCCGCCGCCGCTTCGAGCTGACCTCGAACCCTTCGTCGTCGGTCGCCGCGTCCTCGGCCTCGTAGATGATCCGGCCGACCTTGCTCGACAGCACGAACTCGTCCCGCGGCTTGCCCCGCAGGCCGACCCCGAGCCGTTCCTCGGCCAGCCCGAGACCGTAGTGCGGAGCGGTGTCGAAGTACCGCCACCCCTCGTCCCAGGCGGCGTTCACGGTCGCGACCGCGTCGGCGTCGTGCACCTCGCCCAGCAGGTTGCCCAGCGGCGCACCGCCGAGTCCGATCCGCTGGTCGTCACCGAAGAGCCTCACGCCGGTGCTCATTTCTGGACCGCCGGAAGCCGCAGGTTCTGCATCCCGCCGTCGACGGCGACCGCCGTACCCGTGGTCGAACCCGACAATGGACTGGCCAGGTAGGCGATCGCGTGCGCGACCTCGTCGGCCGATACCAACCGGCCCATCGGCTGCCGCGCCTCCAGCGCCGCCCGCTCAGCCGCCGGGTCGTCCGCGACGTCGAGCAGCCGGCCGACCCATGGGGTGTCCGCAGTGCCCGGGTTGACGCAGTTCACCCGGATCCCCTCGCGGACGTGGTCCGCCGCCATCGCCATCGTCAGAGCAAGTACGGCGCCCTTGCTCGCGGAGTACAGGGCCCGATTCGGCAGGCCCGCGGTGGCGGCGATCGAGCAGGTGTTGACGATCGCGGCGGATTCGGACTTGCGCAGGTGCGGCAGCGCGGCCCGGGTCACCCGGGCGATCCCGACCACGTTGACGTCGAGGACGCGGTGCCACTCGTCGTCGTCGTTGGCCGCGACCGTGCCCTGCGCGCCGATGCCCGCGTTGTTCACGACGATGTCGATCCCGCCGAGCTGCAGCGCCGCCGCGGCAACGGCGTCGCGGACCGAGCTGTCGTCGGTCACATCCGCGGCGATCCCGGTCAGCGGTTCCGCGACGTCGGGCTTGAGGTCGAAGACGACCACCCGGGCGCCCCGGGCGGCCAGTAGTTGGGCGGCCGCGAGGCCGATGCCCGACGCGCCACCGGTGACAACTGCACGGAGGCCGGCGAAGTCCGTCACTTGTTCTCCTTTGTGAGGTCGGTCCAGATCTTGCCACTCGGGTACCGGAAGTCGCAGAGCGTCTCGGCATCCATCTCGGCACCGAACCCGGGCCGCACCGGCGCCACGTAGTGCCCGTCCCGGATCACCACCGGGTCCAGGAAGTGTTCGTGCAGGTGGTCGACGTACTCGATCACCCGGTTCTCCATCGACCCGCTGACCGCGACGTAGTCGAACATCGACAGGTGCTGGACGAGCTCACACAGTCCCACTCCACCCGCGTGCGGACACACCGGTACGCCGAACTTCGCCGCCAGCAGCAGGATCGCGATGTTCTCGTTCACCCCGGCGACCCGGGCCGAGTCGAGCTGCAGGATCGACAGCGCTTCGGCCTGCAGCAACTGCTTGAACACGACCCGGTTCTGCACATGTTCACCCGTCGCGACCTGGATCGGAGCGATCGCCCGCGCGATGGCCGCGTGCCCGAGGACGTCGTCCGGGCTGGTCGGTTCCTCCACCCACCAGACGTCGTACGGCGCCAGCGCCTCGACCCACCGGATCGCCTCGGCGACGTCCCAGCGCTGGTTCGCGTCGATCGCGATCCGGATGTCCGGGCCGACGGCCTTGCGGGCCAGCCGCATCCGGCGGATGTCGTCGTCCAGGTCCGCGCCGACCTTGAGCTTGATCTGGGTGAAGCCCTCGGCGACCGCCTCGTGGCACAGCCGCACCAGCTTGTCGTCGTCGTACCCGAGCCAGCCCGGCGTGGTGGTGTACGCCGGATACCCGCGCTCGCGCAGCGTCGCCTCGCGCTCCGCGCGACCGGGCTCGGCGGCACGCAGGATCTCCAGCGCCTCGTCCCGGGTCAGCGCGTCGGTGAGGTAGCGGAAGTCGACCAGGTCGACGATCTGCTCCGGAGTCAGGTCTGCCAGCAGCTTCCACAGCGGTACGCCGGCCCGTTTGGCAGCCAGGTCCCAGACTGCGTTCACGACGGCGCCGATGGCCATGTGCATGACGCCCTTCTCCGGGCCGAGCCACCGCAGCTGCGAGTCGTGGACGAGCGACTTCCAGAAACCACCGAGGTCGGACAGCGTCGCATCCAGGTCGAGCCCGATCACATGGTAGCGGAGCGCCTCGATCGCCGCGGTCTGGACGTCGTTGCCACGGCCGATGGTGAAGGCGAACCCGTGCCCCTCGAGCCCGTCGCCGGCATCGGTCCGCAGGATCAGGTACGCCGCCGAGTAGTCCGGGTCGGTGTTCATCGCGTCGGAGCCGTCCAGGTCCAGGGACGTGGGGAAGCGGACGTCGTACGTCTCTAACTCGGTGAACCGTGGCATGGAGGACCCGTTCTGCAGCTGTGGGCGGTCTGTCGCGGGGAATCCTATAGGATATGTGGCGCGAGCGATACCGTCGGCCAGTGCGCCCGGCGGCGGCCCTGGGACCGGCCGATAGAGTCGGCGCGTGGCTCAGGAACCCAGTGGCGTGCTGCGGCTCGGCAGCCGGTCGTTCGGGCCGGGGGAGTTCGCGGTGATGGCGATCGTGAACCGCACCCCGGACTCGTTCTTCGACGGCGGCGCCACCTTCGCGGAAGAGGCCGCGCTGTCGGCGATCGACCAGGCCGTCGCCGACGGGGCGGATCTGGTCGACATCGGCGGCGTCAAGGCCGGGTACGGCGAAGCGGTCGACGAGACCGAGGAACTGCGCCGGACCGTGGACTTCGTCGCCACCGTGCGCGATCGCCACCCGGAGCTCTTGATCAGCGTGGACACCTTCCGCAGCGGGGTCGCGCGCCGGGTCGGAGCGGCCGGCGCGAACCTCATCAACGACACCTGGTCCGGCCACGATCCTGACATCGCGGCGGCGGCCGCTGAGTCCGGCGCCGGGCTGATCTGCAGCCACGTCGGTGGGCTGAAACCCCGCACCGACCCGCACCGGATGGCGTACGACGACGTGGTGGCGGACGTGATCCGGACGACCACCGCACTGGCCGAGCGAGCCATCGCCGCCGGGGTCCGGCCGGACGGGATCGTGATCGATCCGACCCACGACTTCGGTAAGAACACGCTGCACTCGCTCGAGGTGACCCGCCGGATCGACGAGTTGGCCGCGACCGGCTGGCCGGTCCTGGTGGCGATGTCGAACAAGGACTTCCTGGGCGAGACCCTCGACCTGCCGTCCGGCCGGCGCGGACCCGCCACGCTGGCGGCCGTCAGCATCGCCGCCTGGCTCGGCGCCCGGGTGTTCCGGGTCCACGACATCGCCGGGACCCGGCAGGCCCTCGACCTGATCGCCGTACTGCGGAAGACGGCGACGCCCGCGTACACCCGAAGGAGCCTGGTGTGATCCGGAACTGTGCTGTCGGGGCGGAGCTGACCGAGGACGAACTGATCGCCGCCTACACGGTGCCCGATCGGTCGGTCCCGCGGCTGCGGGCGAACTTCGTCACCAGCCTCGACGGCGCCGTGACGCTGGAGGGTCTGTCCGGCGGCCTGTCCAGCAAGGACGACCAGAGCATGCTCGGCCGGCTGCGGATGCTCGCCGACGTCGTCCTGGTCGGCGCGGGCACACTCCGCGCCGAGGGGTACGGCGGTCTCCGGCTCGGCGCGAAGCGTCGTGGATGGCGGAACGAGCAGGGCTGGCCCGAGAACCCGACACTCGCCGTGGTCTCCGCGCGACTCGAACTGGCTGCCGACAGCACAGTCTTCACCGAGGCGCCCGTACGGCCGATCGTCATCACGTGTGCGTCCTCGCCGGACCACCAGCGTGAGGCGCTCGCCGAGGTGGCGGACGTGATGATCTGCGGTGACGAGACCGTGGACCTGAACCAGGCGGTGGCCGGGCTGGTCGAGCGCGGACTGTCGCAGATCCTGTGTGAGGGCGGTCCGCATCTTCTCGGCGCACTCACCGGTGCTGATCTGGTCGACGAGCTGTGCCTGACCGTGTCGCCGTTGCTCGCGGGACCGGGAGCACGCCGGATCACCGACGGACTCGCGGCCACTGAGGCGCGGTCGCTGCCGTTGCTGCAGGTCCTCGCCACCGACGACGGGTTCCTGTTCCTGCGCCACGGCCGGGGACTCGGCTAGTGCCGGTCGTCGCTGCCGCGGTCTGCCCGCATCCGCCGGTGATCGTGCCCGAGCTCGCCTTCGGCGCCGCGCCGGAGCTCGATTCGCTGCGCGCGGCTTGCCTGGCGGCCATCGACGTACTCGCAGAGGCCGACGCCCTGGTGATCGTCGGGTCCGGCCCGGTCACCGGGCGCCGGTACGACGCTTCCGCGGGCGGCAGCTTCGCGGCGTACGGCGCTCCGCAGGTGCGAGTCGGAGACGGTGAGGCGGTGTTGCCGTTGTCCTTGCTGGTCGGGGCTTGGCTGGTCGGCCAGAGCAAGGCGGCCGGCGTACGGCGTACCTCGATCTCAGTGGCCGACGACTCGCCAGAGGTGTGCCTGGCCCTCGGGCGGGAGATTGCCGAGAGCAACGACCGGATCGGGTTGCTGGTGATGGGCGACGGCTCGGCCCGACGCAGCGATCATGCTCCAGTCCACCTCCACCCTCGGGCCGAGATCTTCGACGCGACGGTCGCAAAGGCGTTGCGAAGCGTGGATCTGGACGTCCTCGCTGCCCTCGACACGGACCTGGCGACCGTTCTTCAGGCGGCAGGTCGGGCTCCATGGCAGGTCCTCGCGGGCGCACTCACGCAGACCGCTCTGACCGGCAACCTGACGTACGATGCCGCCCCGTACGGCGTCGGCTACTTCGTTGCCAGCTTCACTTAAGTGACACTGAGCGGGTGACTGAGGAGCGGGCAGGCTACCGGCGTTCGGCGAAGTCGCCGCGCGGGGAGGCGCGTCGGCGGGAACTGCTCGATCGCGTCGCCGACGACCTTGGCCAGAACGGGCTGGTGGACTTCTCGCTCCGCCGGGCCGCACGGGCGGCCGGTACGACGCACAAGGTGCTGCTGTATCACTTCGCCGGCTCCGAGGAGTTGTTGACGGAGTCGGTCCTGCAGTTGCGCGAGCGCCGGATCAGCCGCAGTCTCGCGGCCGCGACCGAGGGCGCCGATCGGCCGCTGGCTGATCGGGTCCGGGCGATGTGGCCGATCCTGGTCGGTCCGGAGTCGTGGGTGCTGGACCAGGCGATCGGCCTGGCGATGTACGACCCTGCGCGGTACGCCGATCTGGCCCGGGAGGCGTCGAAGCAATACCTGCCGGCGTTGCTCTCGATCTGTCCGGCGGCGTGGTCCGAGCAGCGGAAGGGCGAGGTCGCGGAGTTGATCCTGGCGACGCTGCGCGGGTTCCTGATCGAGTGGCGTACCAGTGGTGACGGCGCCGGGATCGACGCCGGGTTCGCCGCGCTGGTCCGGGCGCTCGAGCGCGAAGAGTCCGCCTGATTCCTCCGGGCCGGCGGTTCTGGGCAGAGCCATGGACAGGTTGCGAACCGCGTGGTTCACTTCTGGGTATGCGCGAGAAGGTGTGGTTCAGCAGTGCGGGTGTGGAGTGCGCGGGCTGGCACTACCCGGGGTCGAACGGCGGCTGTGTGGTGATGACCGGTGGGTTCGGCGTCACCAAGGAGCCGGGCACGGACCGGTTCGCCGAGCGGTTCGCGGCGGCGGGGTTCAGCGTGCTGGCGTTCGACTATCGCAACTTCGGTGAGAGCGGTGGCGAACCGCGGCAGGTCGCGCCGATCGCCGGGCAGCTGGCGGACTGGCGGGCGGCGATCGGTTTCGCCGCGACCCTTCCCGGGGTCGAGCGGGTCGCGCTCTGGTCGTTCTCGTTGTGCGCCGGGTACGTCGTACAACTCGCCGCGGAAGACGATCGGATCGTCGCCGCGATCGCCCAGTCCCCGAACCTCGACGGTCCGGTCGTGACTCGCAAGGCGTCTCGCTACCAGAGCCCGCTCGGCGCGCTCCGCCTGGCCGGCCGCGCCGTGCTGGACACACTCGGTGCTCTTGTCGGGCGACCCCCGAAGCTGGTGGCGCTGTCCGGCCCGCGCGGGACAGTCGCCCTGCTCAACACCCCCGACGCCCAGCTGGGCGATGCGGTCCTCAACCCCGGCAACAAGTACCCCGACTGGCAGCAGACGCTGGCCGCGCGCTCAATTCCCCGCGCCGCGTTCTACCGCCCAGCGAAGTACGCCGCCGACATCCGCTGCCCACTGCTGTACGTGGTCTGCGACGACGACCGCTCCGCCCTAGCTGCCCCAGCCATCACCGCCGCCTCCAAGTCGGCCAAAGCCGACCTGGTACGCCTCCCCGGCAACCACTACGCCCCCTTCCTCGAAAGCCACGAGGCCGCAGTCGAAGCCGAGCTCACCTTCCTCCGCCAACACCTCCAACCCCACGCCACTCACACCCCACCACCCCTCACCCACTCCACCTAACTGCTGGCCCCTGAGCTGGGTCAGCCCACGCGACGGTGGGTTGGCTATCCGCGTGCGGTGGGCCGACCCGCCGTTTGGTGGGTCCACCCACCGGATGGCGCTGGTCGGTGTGGCTCGCCGTGTCTGGGGTGGGTCGTGGGCTGGGTCAGCCCACGCGACGGTGGGTTGGGTCAGCCCAGGAGACGGTGGGTTGGCTATCCGCGTGCGGTGGGCCGACCCGTCGTTTGGTGGGTCCACCCACCGGATGGCGCTGGTCGGTGTGGCTCGCGGTGTCTGGGGTGGGTCGTGGGCTGGGTCAGCCCACGCGACGGTGGGTTGGCTACCGGCGTGCGGTGGGCCGACCCGCCGTTTGGTGGGTCCACCCACCGGATGGCGCTGGTCGGTGTGGCTCGCGGTGTCTGGGGTGGGTCGTGGGTTGGGTCAGCCCACGAGACGGTGGGTTGGCTACCGGCGTGCGGTGGGCCGACCCGCCGTTTGGTGGGTCCACCCACCGGATGGCGCTGGTCGGTGTGGCTCGCGGTGTCTGGGGTGGGTCGTGGGCTGGGTCAGCCCACGCGACGGTGGGTTGGCTACCGGCGTGCGGTGGGCCGACCCACCGTCTGGTGGGCCAACCCATCAAACGGCAGTGCCCGAGGGGGGACCTGGTGGGACTAGGAGGGGGCGGTGCTAGGCGGGTTCGACGGGGACTGGTGGCCAGCGGGATGCGGTGGTGGCGAGGTCTTCGCGGCCGGCGGATCGTAGCTGGGTGACCAGGTCTTCTCGGGCAGCTTGTACGGCGGTGATCGCAGCGTCTGCTGTGTCGTGGGGACCCGACCAGTTGCAGACCGCGTCGCCGGCGTACCAGTGGCCGGAGGTGGAGCGGCGTACGTGGGAGGCGGCCAGGCGGGCGGCGGGGAGGTCGGCGTTGGCCAGGTGGATGACGGCCTCGATCGCGACGACGGGGCCGTCCAGGTCCAGTAACGGGCGGAGTTCGACGGCGTCGGTGAGGGCGAACTCGTAGCCGGAGGGGGCGCGGCCGGCGATCCAGGTGAAGGCGCGTTCGGCGGTTTCGGTGAGGTCGCGCGCGAGGTCCGGATCGGTCAGGGTCTGGATGCCGCACGGGCGCGGATCGGTCGGGCGCAACGCCGCCTGGCAGCGGCGGACCAGCATCTCCTCCGGTAGCGTCTGCCGCCGGCCGAGGATCCGGGACAGCCCGACGATGTCGAAGTTCAACTCGTCGGGCGTCCGCTTCAGCCCCGGCTCGAACGGCGAGCCGGGAGGAGTACCCCGCGTGGTCCACGGACCGACATGCCATCGAGTCAGAGCCGTCATACCGCGGACCCTATCGAGCGCTCAGTCGGCCTTGACCGGAGCGGGCACGTCGAAGGTGCTGGCCAGGTCGGTGAGGATCGACCACGCGCCCTGCAACCCGACCGCGGTCATCCAGGTGAGGTCGGGCACCTCGTGCACCTTCGGCGCCAGCGGCGTCCACAGGGGGTTGGCCTTGAACTGCCCGGCGGTCTTGGCGCTCAGACCCTTCTCGTCGGCGTACACGGTGACGAAGATCGCGTCGCCGTCGGCGTCCTTGATCCGCTCCGGGCTGATCTCCAGCGCGAAGTCGTTCACGTCCTGCGGCGCGGGCCGCTTCAGTCCGGCGTCCTTGAGCACGATGCCGGAGAAGCTGGCGTTCTGGTACAGCCGGGTCGGCCCGTCGACGAACCGGACCACCGAGATCGCCGGGTTCTTCGCCTTCGCATTGATCGCCTCGCCGACGGTCTTGGCCGCCTTCTCGTACGACGAGATCTCCTTCTCGGCCAGGTCCTCCGCGCCGAGCGCCTTCGCCTCCAGCCGGATGTTGTCCTTCCAGGTCGGCCCGGTGGTCTCGGACATGACCGTCGGCGCGATCGCGGACAACTGGTCGTAGAGCTTCTCGTGCCGGACCTTCGCGGTGATGATCAGGTCCGGGTCGAGCGCGGCGATCTTCTCCAGGTTCGGCTCGGCCAGCGTGCCGACCGCCTCCGCCTCGCCGCCCAGGGTGTTGCGGTCGTCGCCGAGGTAGTCCGGCAGCTTCCCGTTGATGCTGCGGTAGTCGGTGTACCCGACCACCGGTGTGTCCAGGATCAGCGTCGCGTCGACGAAGCTCGCGTCCAGTGCCACCACCCGTTTCGGCTTGGCCGGGATCTCGGTCTTGCCCATCGCGTGCTCGACGGTGCGCGGGAACCCGGCGGACGACGCTGCGGCCGCATCCGGGGAGTCCTCGGAGTCCGCGGACGAGCCACAGGCGGTCAGAGCCAGGGCGGCGACGGCGAGCAGGGCGGTGGTTCGGGGCAGGCGCACAGGTGTCTCCTGGTCAGGACGGCTCGCAGGTTAAGGTGACTCACCACAACGTTGAACTAAGGTAACCCTAACCATATGTCCTCCGCCGTCCCGTCCGCACGCCCGGTCGTGCCGCCACCGGTCCGCGCCGGCCGTCCCGCAGTACGTCGTACTGCCGCGCTGCTCGTGCTCGTCGTCGTTCTGGTGCTGGCCTTCGCGGCCAGTCTCGCGTTCGGATCGCGGTGGCTCGGGCCTGGCGCGTTGTGGCATGCGTTGACCGCGAACGACGGGTCCGACCCGGATGTGATCGTCCGCAGCCTGCGCTTCCCACGCACGGTGGTGGCTGTCCTGATCGGTGTCTGTCTGGGTGTCGCGGGGACACTCATGCAGGGCCACACCCGCAATGCGCTGGCCGAGCCGGGGATCTTCGGCGTGAGCTCGGGCGCCGCGTTCGCCGTCGTGCTCGGGTTGCAGATCGGCTTGGTCGAGTCGGTCTCGTCGACCGTGTGGGTCGCGCTGGTGGGTGCATTGGTGGCGACGTTCGGCGTACAGCGCCTGGCCTCGCGGGGGAACGGAGCGTCGCCGGTCGGGTTGGCGCTGACCGGCGCCGCGGTGGCCGCGATGCTCGGTGCATTGACCTCAGCGATCGTGTTGCTCGACGCCAACACCCTCGACGGCTACCGCTTCTGGGCAGTCGGTTCGGTCGCGGGCCGCGGCCTGGATGTCGCCGGGCAGGTGCTGCCGTTCGCGGCGGTCGGTCTGATCCTCGCCTTGGTCAATGCTCGCGACCTCGACCTGTTGGCGCTCGGCGACGATGTTGCCGCCGGGCTGGGGTTGTCGATCCGCCGGGCCCGATTGGTCGGGCTGGTTGCGATCGGCCTGCTCACCGCCGCTGGAGTCGCGGCCTGCGGGCCGATCGGGTTCCTCGGACTGCTTGCCGGCCACGTCGCTCGCCGGATCTTCGGCGCCCGCAACACCTGGCTGATCCCGGGCGCGGCTGTCATCGGCGGGACCGCGCTGGTCCTCGCCGACCTGGTCGGCAGGCTGGTCGGCGGTGCCGGCGAGGTCCAGGCCGGCGTCGTCCTCGGCATCGTCGGCGCGCCCCTGTTCGTGATCGTCGTACGGCGCCGGGCGGTGGCGCTGTGAAGTCGCGGACGGTAATGCTCAGCGTGGCCTTCGCGGTCCTCGCCATCGCGGTCGCGCTCGTCTCCTTGAGTGTCGGTACGACGAAACTCCCGCTCGCCGACGTGATCGAGGTCCTGCTGGGTGGTGGCCGTCGCGGCACGCGTCTCGTGGTGCTCGAGTTGCGGCTGCCACGTGTGGCCACCGGCCTGCTGGTCGGCATCGCGTTCGCCGTCTCGGGGGCGCTGCTGCAGACCTTGTCGCGCAACCCGCTGGCCAGTCCCGACATCGTCGGGGTCAACTCCGGTGCGTCCGCGGGTGCGGTCGCGGTGATCGTGCTGGCCGGCAGCGGTGGTGGGAACATTTCGGGCGCAGCGGCCAAGGTCGGCATCCCGCTGGCCGCCGTACTGGGTGGGCTGATCGCGACGTTGATCGTCGGCGCGTTGTCGATCCAGCGTGGTGTGGTCGACGCGGGACGCGTGGTGCTGATCGGGGTCGGGATCGCGGCCGCGGCCAACTCGCTCGTCGCGTGGTTGCTGGTGATCGGCGATGTCAACGACGCGGGCCGGGCCGCCGCGTGGCTGGCCGGTTCGCTGAACGCGCGGGCCTGGAGCGATGCGATTCCGGTGCTGTTCGCGGTGGTGCTCTTGTTGCCGGTAGCAATGATGTTCAACCGGGACCTGTCCGCGCTGGTGCTCGGGGACGATGTCGCGTCGTCGCTCGGCGTGCGGGTCGCCCGGATCCGGCTGGCGTTGCTGATCGTGGCGACGGTGCTGGCCGCGATGGCGACGGCGGGAGCGGGACCGATCGCGTTCGTCGCACTGGTGGCGCCGCAGATCGCGCAGCGGCTGACCCGGATGGAGCGACCGCCGTTGCTCACCACCGCGATGCTCGGTGCGCTGTTCGTCGTACTGGCCGATCTGGTCGCGCGAAACGGCCTGCAGTGGTTGCAGGTCGGGCCGTACGAACTCCCGGTCGGCGTCATCACAGCCGCATGCGGAGCGCCGTACCTCCTACGCCTCATCGGCCGCCAGCAGAAGGGACGCTGATCAGTGCACGTCGAGAACTTCACCCTTGCGTACGGCGCGGATGCGCCGGTGGTGTCCGGGTTGACGCTGGAGGTGCCGGCCGGACGGCTGACCGCTGTGGTCGGGCCGAACGGATCGGGCAAGTCCACACTGCTGCGTGGGATGAGCCGCCTGCTCACTCCGCAGAGTGGCCACGTACTGCTGGACGGCAAGGACATCCACAAGCTACCCGCGCGTGAGCTGGCCCGGAAGCTCGGTGTGCTGCCGCAAGGGCCGGTGACGCCGGAGGGGATCACTGCTGCCGAGTTGGTGTCGCGGGGACGCCATCCGCACCGCGGACTGTTCGGGCGGCTGACCGCTGAGGACGACGCCGCGATCGATGAGGCACTGGCGGCCGTCGAGCTGACCGAACTGCGGGAGCGCCCGGTCGACCAGCTGTCTGGTGGCCAACGGCAACGGGTCTGGATCGCGATGGTCCTGGCCCAGGGCACGCCACACCTGCTGCTCGACGAACCCACGACGTACCTGGACCTGGCCCACGCGGTCGACGTGATGAACGTCGTCCACGCCGCCGCGCACGCCTCCGGCCGGACCGTGGTGGTAGTCCTCCATGACCTCACACTCGCTGCGCAGTACGCCGATCACCTCGTGGTGATGGGCGAGGGCCGGATCGCGGCCGAGGGGCGGCCGGTCGACGTACTGACCGAGGAACTGCTGGACGACGTCTTCGGTCTGCAGGCCACCGTGGTCGACGTCGGGGGAGCGCCGGTCGTCGTCCCGGACCGTAGGCTGGTCGGGTGAGCCATTCCGTCAGCGATCTCGCGGACGTCCTCGCCGACTCGGTGACGTGGATGTCCGTGCGTACGGCGGACTCCGTGCCCGGACCGGAGTGGGTGTCGTGCGCTGACGTGCTCTCGGAGCAGCAAAGTGGTGGCGATCCGACGTACGCATGGCGGACTGCTGTGCAGGAGGACTACGGGCGGGAGTACGCCATCGATGCGCCGGTACAGGTCGCCGCGATGTTCACGCTGATGTGGTACGTCCAGGTCCCCGCACTGGTGGCCGGAGTGACGGCAGCCGCAACCGGTGTCTCACCTGAGGTGTCGCCGTCCGCTCTGGCGTTCCGGCGGCACCCGACCGCGCACTACCCGGTCGAGGTCGCGCTGCTGTCGAAGGAGGTCGTACCGATGGCCACGGCGGCCGCACAGCTGAAGGCCCACACGGCAGCGTTTCTGGACTCCTATGTGCCTGCTGTGAAGCTCGGGTCGCTGCAGCGCTTCGGTGCGGTCGACGACGAGGTGCGGGCCGCGATCCGTCTGCCGGACGAGGCGCCGTACGCCGATCAGGCCGCCGAGGCGTTCGCCGTCTCGCTGGAGCAGAAGCTGCGGACGTCGTGCTGCTATGTCTACGTACTGCCGAACGTGAACGCCTGCACCACCTGCCCGCGTTTCCGCTGATTGGTCTAGGCCGCCTTCATCCGAAGGATTGCCGCCGTGCGGTTCCGCGCGTTGGCTGTTCGGCATGCGGTGGACACATGCGGTGGTGGCAGGCGGACTCCTGGTGACTTCGGCAGCGTTCGTGCCGGTGGCACAGGCACGAGAGGCGGCCGGCGTGAAGCCCGGCCTCTGGACCGAGACGGCGTACAACTCCGTCTTCAAGGACAGTGGGCGATCGCCGGAGGCCCGCGACGACATCCGGCTCGACACGGCCAAGAACGACTACGAGGCAGCGCAGATCGTGGTGCGTGGGCCGGCGGCGTTCACGGTGAACAAGGTCGACTTCACGGCGCTGACCGGGCCGTCGGACGCGATCGCGGCGAGCGAACTCAGCTACAACCCGGTCGAGTACGAGTACCTCAACCACAACTCGGTGTTCGGCGGCAACCAGTTCGTCGTGCCGACGACACGGCAGGCACCGGGCGACTTCCCGGACCGGCTGCTGAACGAGACGAGCATCGCCGTACCGGCGGGCCGGACACAGTCGCTGTGGGTCCGTGTCCACGTGCCCGCGGCGGCGGACGGCGGCGTCTACCGGGGCCAGGCCACGGTGCGGACCACGAACGGCGATCTGCACGTGCCGATCACGGTCAACGCCCGCAACGTGGTGATCCCGCCGGCGAACCAGAGCGAGTTCACCAATGTGATGTGGACGAACTTCCTCGGGCTGACGTCGTACGATCCCGGCAAGGGTGACACGGTCAAGCTCTTCTACGGGCACGATCGATACTCGCCGCAGTGGTGGCAGTTGATCGACAACTGGGCCGACACGATGAAGCGGTACCGGCAGAACAACCTGCAGTTGCCGCTGCTCAACCTGCTCACCGACGGCGGCAGCAAGGTCGATGCTGCTGGCAACTACAGCTTCAACTTCAGCCGCTTCGACGAGGTCGTGCAGCGGTTCCTGGACAAGGGCGTGGTGAACCGGCTCGAGGGCTTCACCGGTGCCGGACCGCAGAACGCGGAGCACAACAGCCAGTGGCCGCGGTACCTGGTCGAGGTGACGCCGAGGGAGACCGGGCGGCAGGTCCCGGACTACGTCTGGTGGGACACCCCGGAGGCGGAGAACTGGTACAAGCAGTTCTACCCGGCGCTGCGCCAGCACCTGGCCGACAAGGGCTGGAAGGACATGTTCTGGATGCATGTCGGCGACGAGCCGGGCGCCGGCGGTGACACCGGCTGGTTCGGCGTGGCGAGCAAACTGCGGCAGTACTGGCCGGATGTGAAGATCGGCGACGCAATCGTCAACCAGCTCGCGCCGAGCGTGGCCAAGGCCGAGGACATCGTCATCCCGAACCTGCACACCTACACCGCGAACCCGGCGCCGTACGACGCGGAGAAGGCCAAGGGCAAGCCGTTGTGGTTCTACAACTGCAACATCCCGGTCGGGAATCACCTGAACAGGTTCATCGACCAGCCGGAGTGGAGCCAGCGGCAGACCATGTGGCTCGCATATGGCCGTGGAGCGACCGGCTACCTGCACTGGGCCTACGGCAACTGGCAGTACGCGATGGACGACCAGGACGTGAAGGGTGATGGCTACATCGTTCGCCCGGACACGGCACACAACACGATCGAGGCGTCCCCACGGTACGAGTCGCTGCGGGACGGCATGGAGGACTGGGAGGTCCTCAACAAGCTCGGCAAGACCAATCCGGGACTGGCGCACGACCTGGCGACCAGCGTGGTGCAGCGGAGTGACAAGTACTCGCCGGATGTTTCGTACATGCAGCGGATCCGGGCGATCGCTCTGGACGCCGCAGCCGGGAAGCCGGTCGTAGCCAACGACCTGGCGCGTCTTAAGCCGGCTACGGCTTCCAGCGGCAACGCTGCGAAGGCGGTGGACGGCGATGGCTCCACCGCGTGGCAGCCGGCCAGTGGCAGCGGCACCAACTGGGTGCAGGTGGACCTCGGCCGCCAGGCGCAGGTGGACGGCGTGCGGCTGCGCTGGGGGAGCACCTACGCGAACAAGTACCGCGTGCTGGTCTCGGCCAACGGGACCAAGTGGGCCGAGGCCGGTCTGGGGACCGGTGACGGTGGCGACGACTTCATCGGGCTGAACGCCAAGGCGAAGTACATCCGGATCGAGGCGACCGGCTCCAGTGGCGATACGGCGCCGTACCAGCTGCTGGACCTCCAGGTCGCGGGCAACCAGCTGCACCAGCAGAACCTCGCGGCTGGGACGCCGTACGAGCGGACCGATCCGTCCAGTCGCTTCCCGGATGCGGCCAAGAGCGAGGCGACCGACGGTGTGATCGGTGACGACTGGGGCGACGGCAAGAGCTTCGGCTACGAGCTGCTGAACGTCGGCGATAGTGTGCAGCCGGTCGTCACCATCGACCTCGGCCGTCCGCAGGCGGTCGGGACCGTGCGGGTACACGCGTACGAGGAGTACCCGGACTACCGCCCGGACAAGATCACCGTGGCCACCAGTGCCGACGGAGTGCACTTCACCAACCGGGGTGAGGCGACGGCCGTGAACGGTGCCTCGAACGTCTGGTACGACGTGTCGTTCACGCCGGCCGCCGCCCGCTGGGTACGGGTCACGTTCGACAAGAAGCGGACCAACGACCGCAACACCGGCATGTTCGTCGACGAGATCGAGGCGTACGGCGCCGGCTACCCAGGCCCGAGCTGACCTTCGTGCCGATTTCGCTGAGAGCGAACCCGCACGCTCCGGACTGATCGGGCCCGGAAATTGTCGGTGGCGCCGGGCAGCATCGCGGGCATGACTCGAGATGCTCTGCAGGCGTCACCGACGGGTAACCCGCTGTCGGTTGTCCGGCCGCAGGTCCGGCGTTAGGTTCGCTGACGTGACCTCGCCCGGTGGTACTCCGGCGACGACTCCGATCGGCTCCCGGGCCGAAGCGGAGGGGTTCGTCGCGATGGTCTGTTTCAAGCACGGTCCGCCGCGGTTGCACGGCGTCGAACTCGAATGGACCGTGCATCATGCGGAAGATCCGCGCCGGCCCCTCGACGCCGACCGATTACGCACTGCCCTGGGCGCGCACGCGCCCGCGACCCTGGTCCCCGGCAGCCCGCAACTGCCGCTCGGCCGGGGCGCTCTGGTCACTGTGGAGCCCGGTGGCCAGGTCGAGATCTCCTGTCCCGCCGCGGCCTCGGTCGCCGGGCTGATCGACGACACCGCCGCCGACGCGGCCGAGCTGACAGCGCTCCTTCGCACCGCGGACCTCGTTCCGGGCGACCACGGCCTGGACGCCCACCGCACACCCCGCCGCATCCTCACCGTCCCGCGCTACGCGGCGATGGAACGCGCCTTCCAACGACTCGGGCCACACGGCCCCCGGATGATGTGCAGTACCGCGGGCCTGCAGATCTGCCTCGACGCCGGCGAGGCAGATCAGACCGCTCTGCGCTGGCGCGCCCTGCACGATCTCGGTCCGGCGCTGGTCGCGCTGTTCGCCAACTCTCGCCGCCGCGCCGGCAGCGACACCGGCTGGGCGTCGGCGCGGACCGAGGCCACCTTCGGCACCTATGCCCCGTTCACCGAGCCGCCATCGCTCGACGGCGACCCGGCTGCCGCGTGGGCCCGGATGGCGATGGAGGCGCCGGTGCTGTGCTTCCGCCGCGGCGACCGCTGGGATGCGCCCCGCGGACTGACCTTCGGCGCCTGGGCGGAGGGCGAGTTGCCCGGCGACCAACCGACGTACGACGACCTGGCGTATCACCTGTCCACGCTCTTCCCGCCGGTCCGGGCGCGTGGGTATCTGGAGGTGCGCTACCTGGACGCGCAGCCGGGGGACGGGTGGATCGCCCCGACCCTGCTGCTCACCGCACTGATGTCCGACCCGGCTGTGCTCGGCGACGTGCTCGCTGCTGCCGAGCCAGCGGCGGGACGCTGGTTCGAGGCGGCTCGGGAAGGGCTGGAGGACAAGCTGGTCCGGCAGGCCGCGGAGGACGTGGTCGAGCTGGGAGCCAGGGTGCTGGACCGGACCGGTGCGGACACCGAACTCATCGATGAAGTCGCGACCCGGCTCCATCGCATCGTCGACGAAACCCACGGAAGGCGAGCTTCATGAATCACCAACTGTCCGAACTGTCTCCCGAGGGCTTGCGCGCGTTCGTCGCCGAGCAGCTCGAGCGGTCCCGGGCGCGGACGGTCCACCTCACCGACGCCGTCGACACCGACGATCTGGTCAAGCAGCACTCCAGACTGATGTCGCCGCTGGTCTGGGACTACGCCCACGTCGGCAATCAGGAGGAGCTCTGGCTCGTCCGCGACGTCGGCGGCCGCGAGCCGCTGCGGCAGGACATCGACGAGCTGTACGACGCGTTCATGCACCCGCGCGCGGACCGGCCGACACTCCCGCTGCTCGGCCCGGCCGAGACTCGGACGTACGTGACCGAGGTGCGGGACAAGGTGATGGACGTACTCGACCATGTGAAGTTCGACGGCGGGCGTGAGCTGGTGGACAACGCGTTCGCCTTCGGGATGATCGCGCAGCACGAGCAGCAGCACGACGAGACGATGCTGGCGACACATCAGCTCCGCATCGGGGTCCCGGTGCTCGATGCACCGGCGCCACCGACCGGACGCCGGCTCGCCGCACCTGAGGTGCTGGTGCCCGGCGGAGTCTTCGAGATGGGTACGTCGGTCGAGCCGTGGGCGCTCGACAACGAGCGACCCGCGCACGCCGTCCAGGTCGCGCCGTACGTGATCGACACCGCGCCGGTGACGAACGAGGAATACCTGCGATTCGTGATCGGCGGCGGCTACCAGGATCCGCAGTGGTGGTCCGAAGCCGGCTGGGCCCACGTGCAGAAGGCGTCGCTGGTGGCACCGCGGTTCTGGGAGCAGGTCGACGGTGTGTGGTGGCGGACGCGATTCGCCAACCGTGAGCTGTTGCCGCTGGACGAGCCGGTGATGCATGTCTGCTTCTACGAGGCCGAGGCGTACGCGAAGTGGGCCGGGAAGCGGCTGCCGACCGAGGAGGAGTGGGAGTTCGCGGCGCGGTTCGACCCGGCGACCGGGCGGACCAGGCGCTTCCCGTGGGGCGACGACAGTCCGGGTCCGCACCATGCGAACCTGGGTCAGCGCCACCTCGCGCCGGCGCCGGTCGGTGCGTATCCGGCTGGCGCATCGCCGCTGGGCGTCGAGCAGCTGATCGGCGACGTCTGGGAGTGGACGTCCAGCGACTTCCGGCCGTACCCGGGCTTCCGCGCCTGGCCCTACGACGAGTACTCGCTGGTCTTCTTCGGCCCGGACTACAAGGTGCTCCGCGGCGGCTCGTTCGGCACTGACGAGGTCGTTGCCCGAGGCACCTTCCGGAACTGGGACTACCCGATCCGGCGGCAGATCTTCGCCGGCTTCCGGTGTGCCCGCGACCCCCGGCCCGAGGAGCTGCACGGCTGATGTGCCGCCACCTGGCCTACGTCGGCCCACCAGTCACGCCGGCCTCCCTGGTCCTCGACCCCACCCACTCCCTGTACGAACAGAGCTGGTCCCCGCACGACATGCGCGGAGGCGGCACGGTGAACGCCGACGGCTTCGGCCTCGGGTGGTACGTCGACGGCCGACCGGTGCGCTATCGGCGGAATGTGCCGATCTGGACCGACGAGAACCTGCCCGGGCTGGCAGGTTCGATCCGGTCCGGCGCCGTGCTGGCGGCCGTCCGCGACGGGACAGTGGGCATGCCGTACGGCGAAGCCGTGGTCGCGCCGTTCCAGACCGGGGACTGGCTGTTCAGCCACAACGGCCGGATCCCGGGGTGGCCGGAGTCGACCCTCAAACTGGCCGAGACGCTCCCGGTCGCTGATCTGCTCCGGCTGGAGGCGCCGGTCGACTCCCAGCTGTTGTGGGCACTCATCGCCAACCGCTTGAAGGATGTGCCGGCGGCTGATGCCGTCTCGTCCGTCGTACAAGACGTGGAGGCGGTGGCGCCCGGGTCGCGGCTGAACGTGCTGCTGACCGATGGCGAGCAGATCATCGCCACCTCCTGGACGCATTCGCTCTGGGTGCAGCACACCGCAGACTCCACCACGGTCGCCTCCGAGCGGTTCGGGACCGGCGACTGGGACGAAGTACCGGACCGCTCGTTGCTCGTGGCCACCGCCACGACGCTGAGTATCACGCCGATGGAAGGACCAGAGTGACCCCGATCGACGTACATCTGACCCCGGACTACGCCGGCCGCGCGCTGCGCGAGGACGTCCGGGCCGGGCTGACCGCCGACCCGAAGTGGCTGCCCCCGAAGTGGTTCTACGACGCCCGCGGCAGCGACCTGTTCGAGCAGATCACCCGCTTGCCGGAGTACTACCCGACCCGCGCCGAGCGCGAGATCCTGCAGGCCCGGGCCGGCGAGATCGCGGCCATCACCAAGGCGCACACCCTGGTCGAGCTCGGATCCGGATCGTCGGAGAAGACCCGGCTGCTGCTGGACGGACTGCGCGACCGGGGCACGCTGACGACGTTCGTACCGCTGGACGTGTCGGAGTCCGCGCTGCGGGACGCGGCGGACGCGATCAACGTGGACTACCCGGCGCTCGAGGTGCACGGCGTTGTCGGTGACTTCACCGCGCATCTCGACAAGCTGCCGGGCGACCCGCCACGGATGGTCGCGTTCCTCGGCGGCACCATCGGCAACCTGCTGCCGAGCGAGCGCGCGACGTTCTACGCGTCGATCCGCGAGGTGCTCGAGCCAGGGGAGTGGCTGCTGCTCGGCACCGACCTGGTGAAGGATCCGGCCACGCTGGTCGCGGCGTACGACGACAGCGCGGGCGTCACCGCGGAGTTCAACCGGAACGTTCTGCGAGTGATCAACCGGCAGCTGGGCGCGGACTTCGACGTGGAGGCGTTCAGCCATGTGGCGATCTGGGACGCCGAGAACGAGTGGATCGAGATGCGCCTGCGGGCCGACCGCGCGATGCGGGTGCTGATCCCCGAGGTCCACCTCGAGGTCGACTTCGCCGAGGGTGAGGTGCTCCACACCGAGATCTCCGCGAAGTTCCACCGCCACGGTGTCGAGGCCGAGCTGGACACAGCGGGCTTCGCGTCGGCCGCGTGGTGGACCGACTCCGAAGCCCGCTTCGCCCTCTCGCTCTGGCAGGCCGTCTGACGTCAGCCGGCCGACTTGATCAGCCCGTTGATCTTGTCGATGTACGCCGGCAGCTCGGACACCGGCTTCTTGCCGCTGAGGATCGGCTGATAGTTCGCCGTGGTCAGGTCGCCGACCTGCTGCGCCCACTGCGTGGTGAACCGGACGCCGACCGTCTTCTCCGCGGCCAGGTCGGCCTTGACCGTGTCGACCACGGTCGACTGCTCTGCCTTGGTCAACGCGTCGAAGTAGCTGGTCTGCGCCGGGGTGTACGCCGGGGGAGCGACCGGAGAAGCCGGGAGTACGGCGTCCCACACCTTGGTGTTGATGTACTCCAGCACCTTGAACGTCGCGTCCTGGTTCTTCGTGTACTGCGGCGTGCAGATGCCGACCGAGTCGTACAGGGTCGCCGGGGCGTCGACCTGCGGGAACGGCGCGAACCCGTACTTCACCTTCGGCTTGTCGGTCTGGAACCCGGCCGCCAGCCACTGCCCGCCGAACATCATCGGCACCTTGCCCGCGGAGAACAGCGACTGCACGTTCGCGGCGTCGTACCCGGGTGGGGAGACCGAGCCACTCTTGATCGCGTCGACGAGCTTCTGCACACCCTCGGTGTACTTGGCGTCCGCTTCGGCCTTGGTCGGGTGGTTCACGTTGTCGGTGAACGGTGCACCGCCGGCCGAGACGGAGTACATGCTCATCGTGAACGGACCGTCCGGGGAGGTGAGCTGGTCGGCCACGAGCCCGTACTTCGCCCCGTTCTTTCCTGCCAGCTTCGCGGCCGCGGCGTACATCTCGTCCCAGGTCCAGCCGGCCTTCGGCACCGGTACGCCGGCGGCGGTGAAGGCGTCGGCGTTGTACCAGACGCCGTAGGTGTTCATCAGCGACGGCAGGCCGCCCATCTGGCCGTCGGCGGTCTTCCAGTTCTCCATCGCGGACGGCACGAACTGGTCGGCCTTGAAGTCGCCGTCACCGTCCTTGATCTTGTCGGTCCAGTCGACCAGCAGGCCTTGCGAGGTGTACTGCTGCTCGGTGTCGTTGCCGCACCAGAACAGGTCCGGCAGCTTCTTCGCCTGGGTCAGCGAGGCGAGCTTGTCGCCGAAGTTGCCGGCCGGGGTGTCGAGCAGCTGGACGGTGATGTTGTCGTCCTTGAAGTCGGCCAATGCCTTCTTGATCGCGGCGTTCGTCTGGGCCGATTCCCACGTCATCACGGTCACGGTGACCGGTCCGTCGCTCGGCCCGCCGCCGGAGTCCGATCCGCTGCAGGCCGTTGCCGTCAGCAACCCGGCACAGGCCAGGGTGGTTACCAGGAAGGTGCGTTTCACAGGAGGATCCCCTCTATTTCTGGGTCGTGCTGCCGAGCGAGCCGAGACCCTGGATGAAGTAGCGCTGCGCGGCGAAGAAGACGATCAGTGGCGGCAGCATGTAGAGCAGGTTGGTGGCCATGTAGTAGCTCCAGTCCGGCGTCTTCCCGGCGAACGGCGAGATGAACGACGCCATCCCGACCGACAGCGGCCACTTGTTCGACGAGTACAGGTAGACCAACGGGTTGAGGAAGTCGTTCCAGGACGCCTGGAAGGCCAGGATCGCCATCGTGATCCAGGCCGGCCGGGTCAGCGGGAGCATCACACTCGTGAAGATCCGGAAGTGCCCGGCGCCGTCGATCTTCGCCGCCTCGTCGATGGAGTACGGGATGGCCAGGAAGTACTGCCGGGCCAGGAAGATGAACAACGGGTTCCCGCCGAGGAAGGCCGGCACGATCAGCGGCAGCCAGGTGTCGTACCAGCCGATGCTCTTGTACAGCTGGAACAACGGGATCAGCCCGACCACACCGGGCAGCAGCATGCTCCCGACGAACAGGTAGAACCACACCTTGCGGCCGGGGAAGCGCAGCCGGGCCAGCGCATAGCCGGCCATCATCGCGGTCATCACGCCACCGAGCACGCTGAGTGCGGTGATGATGGTCGAGTTCACCAGGAGTCGCGGGAAGTGGATCGCCTCCGGTCCGTTGACGAAGTTGCTCCAGGTGAACTCGTGCGGCAGGAGCTTCGGCGGGATGTCGAACACCGCGGTCCGGCTCTTCAGGCCGATGGTGATCATCCACAGCAGCGGGACGACCATGACCGCGCTGATGAACAGGGCGACGACGTACCAGGACGTCGTACCGACCAGGCGGGGTTTCTTGGGGGAGGGCGTGGTCTGGGTGGTCAGGACCGTGCCCTCGGCGGCTTCAGTCTGGAGTGTTGTCACTGTAGGTCCATAGCGAGGAGAACTTCGCGGTCAGGGCGATCACGGCGATGATGAGCACGAACAGCACCCACACCTGCGCCGACGCGTAGCCGAGCTGCGGGATCTGGCCGAGGTTGGGGAAGCCGTTCTTGTAGATCGACAGCATCAGGACGTTGGTGCTGAAGCCGGGTCCGCCGTTGGTGAGGATCTTCGGCTGGTTGAACGTCTGCAGTGCGGCCGTGGTCTGCAGGATCACCTGCAGCAACATGATCGGGCTGATCATCGGCATGGTGATCCGGAAGAACACCGACCACGACCCGGCGCCGTCCACCCGGGCCGCCTCGTACAGCTCGTTCGGCACGGCCTGCAACGCGGCCAGGAAGATGATCATCGTGCCGCCGACACCCCACAGCATCACCAGCACGACCGCGGGCATCGACATGCTCGGACTCTGCAACCACAGACTGGTCGGCAGGCCCAGTCGATCCAGGACCGTGTTCAGCAGGCCGACCTGCGGATCCAGGATGAACTTCCACAACGTGATCGTCGCGATCGCCGGGAGTACGACGGGCAGATAGGCGAGCGTCCGGACGACGCGCACCCCGGCGAACCGCTGGTTGCAGAACATCGCCAGCGCCAGCCCGAGGGCCAGCGACAACGGCACATAGAGAACGACCAGGTACCCGGTCGCACGCAGCGACGGCCAGAACGCCGGGTCGACCGTGAACAACCGGCGGAAGTTGCCCAGGCCAACGAAGATCGGGTCGGTCAGGCCGTTGTACCTGGTCAGGGCGAGGTAGAACGAGCGGACCAGCGGATACACCACGAAGACGGTGAACCCGATGATCGCCGGCGCGATGAACAGGTACGCCGCCTTCACGTCGGACCCGGCGTTGCGACTCATGCCACCGCGGGAGGCCCGGCTCACTCTCGCCTCACTGAGCTCGCGGAAGGACTCATTCGGACTCCTGGACGGTAACGTTTCCAAGGACTTACTGTTGGGTGACGATGCCGTGTCGTGAACAGGAAGTCAACACCGTGCCCGAAACGTTTCCACCGCCCGAGGCCAGCCGGCCGACGATGATCGACGTCGCCCGCCGGGCGGGGGTCGGGCTGGGCACTGTGTCCCGGGTGGTCAACGGCGGGCACGGGGTGCGGGACGAGACCGCGCACCGGGTCCGGAAGGCGATCGACGAGCTCGGCTTCCAGCGCAACGAGGTCGCCCGGGCGCTCCGGCCGGGGAAGAAGTCGTCGAGTCTCGCGCTGGTGCTGGGCGACCTGACCAACCCGTTCTTCGCGAGTATCGCGAAGGCGTCGCTGGAGGTCGCCGGGCAGTCCGGTTTCGCCGTCGTACTGGGCAGCGTCGACGAGGATCCGGAGGGGGAGAAGCGGGCGATCCAGGAGCTGGTGAGCCGTCAGGTCGCCGGGCTGATGATCGTGCCGGACCAGGGCGACCACTCGTTCCTGGCCGGCGCCGGCGTACCGGTGGTGTTCGTCGACCGGCCGGCCACCGGCCTCGACGCCGACATCGTGATGGTCGACAACGAGGGCGGCGGCCGGCTCGCCGCCGCACACCTGCTGGCGCAGGGGCATCGGCGGATCGCGATCCTGCTCGCGCCGTCGTACTACACCACCGGCCGGCGGCTGCGTGGGTACCGGCGGGCGCACCGCGAGGTTGATGCCGACGTCGACGAGTCACTCGTCATCCAGCTACCCGAGGGCAACGCCGAGGCCGCCGAGAAGGCGACCCGCGAGGTGATGCTCCGCGCCGATCCACCGACCGCGATCTTCGCCTCGACCAACTTCCTCACCGAGGGCGTACTGCGGGCCCTGCGCGAACTCGGCCGGGAGCCGGCGGTGGTCGGCTTCGACGACTTCCGGCTGGCGGACATGCTGCCGACCCCTGTGACAGTCGTTGCCTCCGACATCGCCGAGCTCGGCCGGAGCGCGGCCCGCCTGCTGCTCGACCGCGCCTCGGGCGCCGACCGACGGCCACCCCAGCGGATCGTGCTGCCCTGCGCCCTGATCCAGCGCGGCTCCGGCGAACGCCCACCGGATTCTGCCGGCAACAGAAAGCCTCGCTGACCTTCGGCTGCCCGACTAGGGTCGGTTGCATGTACTACGAGTCCTTCGGCGAGGGCCGCCCGATCGTGTTCCTGCCCGGCTGGGGTGGCGCCAACGGCGAGGGCCGTGACGTGCACGAGCCGGTGTTCGAGGAGCACCCGGGATGGCGACGGATCTACGTCGACCCGCCCGGCACCGGCAAGACGCCGTCGGTCTCGTCGATCACCGACCAGGACGGCATGCTCGACGCCATCGCGGCCACGATCAAGGACCTGGTCGGCGGTGAGAGGTTCGCGCTGGCCGGTACGTCGGCCGGCGGTCTGCACGCCCGCGGCCTCCTCAAGCGGGATCCGGCCCGCATCCTCGGATTGCTGCTGCGCGTCCCCGGCATCGTGGTCGACCGGACCAAGCGCACGCTGCCGACCGATCAGTTCCTGCTCCGTTCGGAGGACTTCGTCGCCGCTTGGCAGGACAAGCAGGACCGGTACTACGACCCCGCCGAGCAGCAGGCCGACCTGGAGTTCCTGGGTCACATCCAGAGCGACGTCAGCAGGTACGCGCTGCGCGAGGACCCGGCGGCCCGGTTCGAGCGGCCCACCCTGATCGTCACCGGCCGCCAGGACACGATGACCGGGTACGCCGATCCGTGGTCCGTCGTCGAGGACTACCCGCGCGCGACGTACGCCGTACTCGACCAGGAGGATCACGACCTGCCGGTCCGGCGGAACGGGCTGTACCACGCGCTGGTCTCGGACTGGGTCCGGCGCATGGAGGAGCACCCGGACGCGTGAGGGGCGGGCGCGCGTCCGGGTGCTCGGGTGAGAAGGGTCAGAAGTTCGGCCAGGCCCAGCCGAGGTAGCTGGAGAAGTACGGCAGCTTCGCCAGGCCGATCTTGCCGTTGACGCTGCTGGCCCAGAAGTAGCCGTCGCCGCGGGCCACCCCGACGTGGCCGTACGGTGCGCCGATGTCCCAGAAGACCAGCGCGCCCTTCGGCGGGTTCAGGTCGCCGCGGTGCGCGACGCCGCGGGCGACGGCGTCGTTCCAGTCTGCCTTGGCTGAGGCCCAGATGCCGGACTTGCCGTAGGACGTCTCGGCCGCCAGCTCGCAGTACCCCTGGTAGGCGGTCGAGCCGCTGTGGGCGACGTACCAGGCGATCGCCTTGTCCGCGCGCGGGTTGCTGGTGCACAGCGGGGCGACGAGCCCGGAGCTGCCGGTGTTCACGTACGCGTCGGAGATGTAGCCCTTGCCGGGCACGTGGTCCCAGATCAGGCTGCGGCCGAACTTGCCGGTCACCGGCTCGCCGTAGAGCTGGCAGTCGATCTCGACGGAGCCGTTCGGCTGGGTGCCGACCGAGCCGAAGCTGACGGCGTTGCCGGACCGGATGGTCACGCCGAGGCCGCTGTCGGTGACGACGGTGCCGGTGGCGGCGCTGGCCGGCAGGACGCCGACGCTGAAGACGGCCGCTCCGCCGAGCAGGGCAGTGGCGGCGAGGCGGGCGGTGATGCGCAGAAGGGCGGTACGCATGGGCGGTGGTCCTTTTCGCTCGGAGAGTGGCGAACTGACACTGATTTACAGAGAATCAGAGGGTTACGGTGTTGTCGCAGTGGGCAACGATCGACCGGGGAGTGCGGTGTGAGGCCAGCCCAGGCTCGCTTTGTGATCGGCTGCCGGATGCGCGAGCTCCGGGAGGCCGCAGGCGTTCCGCTGTCGCGGGCCGCCGTACTGTCCGGCTGGGACAAGGGCCACCTGTCCCGGGTCGAGCGCGGCCACACCAAACCCAGCCGCGAGCTGATCGAGTGGTACGACGCCTCGTTCGGTGCCGGCCAGGCCCTGGTGAACCAGCTGGTGGAGCTGGACGCCGCGGTTCGGGCCGGCCGCGATATGTCCCAGCGGGACATCCGGCGGCATGTCCAGCCGGTGCTGCTGGGCGGATCGGTGCCGGTCGACCACCATCCGGAGGACCGGGCCGAGCTGGTGGGTGAGACGGTGCCGGACGGGACTCGAGTGTGCCGGGACCAGGGGTTCGAGAAGGCTTGGGAGATCCGGAACAGCGGAGAGCGGTCGTGGCGCGATCGCTGGCTGACCAGACAGGGTTCCGCCGGGGCGCCGGGCTGGCTGCGATCGCCGCAGCGCGAGCGGCTGCCGGACGCCGTACCGGGCGAGACCGTGACGGTGACGATGCGGTTGCAGGCCCCGTCGCAGGTCGGCGCGTCAACGGCGTACTTCAAGATCACCGACGACGCAGGGCGTCTGTACTACCCCGGACTGGAGTCACCACCGATGTACTGCACGATCTTCACTGTGTACGAGCTCTAGTGTTCAGTGCTAGGGAATGCCCTTGACCTTGCGTTGACGGGTATTCAGAACCGCCTGGTCCGGCATACGTTGCTGTCTCCTGAACCCGCCCGGACAACAGGAGTTGCAGCGTGATCAGATTCCACAAGATCGCTCTGGCCCTCGCTGTGGCACTGGTCGTGCCCCAGCTGGCCATCAGCTCGGCCTCGGCAGCCCGCCCGGCCAGGGGTCCGGTGGATCCGCCGGTCCCATCCATCCCGCAGAAGTACCTCGACCAGCAGATCCAGTGGTCGGTGTGCTCGTTCGATGCCGCGGTGAAGGCGTTGTACCCGCAGGCACCCACCACCAACTGCGCCAAGGTGACGGTCCCGATGGACTGGGCCCACCCGGACGCGCACCCCGACGTCCAGGTCGCCATCGCCTACAGCCAGGCCACCGGTACGTCGAAGGGCCTGATGACCACCAACCCCGGGGGACCGGGTGGCGCCGGGCTGACGCTGTCGGCCTCGCTGGCCATCGACAAGACCCAGCTGTTCACTGACTTCGACCTGCTCGGCTTCGACCCGCGCGGCTTCGGCCAGAGCACGCCGCTGCAGTGCCTGACCACGACCGACAAGCTGAACGCGCTGCCGACCACGCCCGACTACAAGGAGCGCACCCGGCAGACCCACAAGACCGAGGTGGCCGAGGCGAAGCTGTACGCCGAGGCGTGCTCGTCGACGGAGTTCGGTCAGTTCGTCAGCAGCCAGCAGACCGTGTACGACATGGAGTTCCTGCGGGCGCTGTTCGACGCACGCCAGCTGAACCTCATCGGCTACAGCTACGGCACCTGGCTCGGCGGCTGGTACGCCGACACCTACCCGTCACGGGTCGGCCGGTTCGTGATCGACTCGAACATGGACTGGACCCACACCCAGTGGGACAACGTGAACTTCGACCCGTTCTCCGGCCAGCGCCGGCGCGACACCCAGTTCTTCCCGTGGATCGCCCGGCACGCCGACCAGATCCAGGGACTCGGGGCCACACCGAAACAGGTCACGGCGAAGTACAACCAGGTCCGCGCCGATCTGGTGAAGCTGGTCAAGGCCGGCACCAGCAACGTCCGCGGCGACAACCTCGACGGGACGATCTACAGCACCATCTACGGCAACGTCCGGTTCATCCGGGCGACGGTCGACATCCTGGTGCACGACGAGTACGTCAAGGACCCGTCGGCGTCGGGCGAGATCGAGCTGCGGCACGTGGACAAGGCGTGGGCCCGGCTCTCCCCGGAGCTGCAGGCGTTCGACAGCCTCGCCGCGATCCGGGCCCGGTACGGCGTGACGCCGGCCGCGGCGGGCACCGACTCGGCCGTGCCGGTCGACTCGACCCGGTCGATCCTGGCCGACGCCCGAGCGGCCGCGGCCAAGTCCTCCGGCGACACCACCGTCAACCTCGGCCCGATCGGTACGACGGTCCGCTGCAACGACACCGCGTGGAACAAGGACCCGAACTTCTACCTGCGCGAGGCCGACCGGATGGCGGAGAAGTACACCTTCTTCGGCTACATGAACGGCGTACCGTTCTGCGCCTTCTGGCCGTACAAGCCGCAGGACCGCAAGCTCGACCTGACCGGTTCGCCACGGATCCTGATGATCCAGGGTGAGGTCGACCCGGCGACGGCGTACGAAGGTGCGCTGCGCACCCACAAGGACACCTCGAAGGTGACGCGTTTCGTCGCCATCGACGACGAGGGCCAGCACGGTCAGTACGTCGGTTCCGCGTCAGCCTGCGCGGAGGCGATCGGTGACAGATTCGTTTTCAGCGGCGAACTGCCCGGCAAGGACCAGGTCTGCGGCACCAGCCCGCTACCGGCCGAACTATCGGTCTACCCGGTCAACGGCCCGGTCGACGGCAACGCCGTCCACCTGCCCAACTCGAAGTCCCGCCACACCGTCAACCCACTCCTCCAACGAGCCCTCGACACAGTAGCCACCACCACCCTCCGGTAGCGGTGGCGCGCTCCAACGAGCGTTGGCACAGCGCGGTAGCCGTTGGCGAACACACGAACCGGTGGCGTTGAACAGGGAGTTTCCTGTTCAAGGCCACCGGATCCTGTCCGCGGGCCCTAAGCCGGGCAGCTGGCCGAGGGCCCAGCGGATGCGATCGGCGGTAGCTTTCGGCTGATCCAGGTCGGCCCAGCTCGTCCGCACGACGCCGTAGCCGCAGGCGCGGAGCCGGTCCTCACGCCACTTCTCCGCGAGTACCGCATCGGTCGCCTCGCCGTACTTCTCCGCGCCATCGAACTCGACGATCAGCCGACCACCCACCAGAAAGTCGACTCGGCCGACCAGGCGCCCGGTCGCATCGTGAATCTCCGCTTGAAGCCTTGGCACCGGCAGACCGTCGTTCGCCATCAGGACCCGCAGTCGCGACTCCCCGACCGACTCGCTCAGCCCGTCGGCGAACCGAGCAGCCGCCCGCGCCGCCGGCGCACCACTCCAGTACTTGTGCCGGTTCGCGATCGTCACCAGTGCCTCCGCTGTCACGAGCTGCTGATGAAGAGCCGCATCCCCCAGCACAACTCCCACCTCGTACGACGAGACGCAGGCGGTTTCGGTGATCGCGCGGGCAGCCGTGACAACCTGGAGGCCGTCGACCAAGGTGATCTCGCCCGGTTCGAATCGTGAACGGTGAACTTCCGCGATGGCCTCCGACCGTTGGCGCCCGCTCGGCTTGGTCACGTGGACCTTGGTCAGATCCAGACCCCAGCTCGGAAGTCCATGCACCACGGCCGCGGACTGATGGCTGACCACCGCTGCGCCGCCCATCCGCTCGACCACGGCCCGCGTCCTCAACAGGTGCAGTCGCCTCGCCCTGTCCCACGGGGCCTCGCCGGTTGGCCAGGCGGCAGGTTCGGCGTACGCGTCACGGGACAGGCGGGTCCAGTGTCCGGCGCGGAGGCGTCGCCTGAGCTCGCTGTCGGAGTAGCCGGCGTCCATCGCGTCCGTCCGGGTGAACCAGCCGCGGCGGGCGGCGGTCAGCACACTCAACTTGGGGTTCATACCGGCAACATGCCGTCGAATCACCCGTCCGCCGCGCACAGATTCGCACTTGTGGACAGCCATGTCCGGGGACCCTGCACACCACCCCGTGGCCTTGAACAGGAAATAGCCTGTGGGAGCCCCCGACTTCCTGTTCAAGCACCCGGCTCGGGTACGGCGGGGACGGGGGGGACGGCGCGGGGGGCGCGGGGGGATGGTGGGTGGGGGTGGTGGGGTCAGGGGTCGCGGGGGCCGTATTGGGCGTCCAGGTCGGCGTCGATCTCGGCTTTGCGTTTGAACCAGCGTTCGCTGAGGCCTTTGACTTCTTCCTCGATGAAATCGATGAAGGCCAGGGAGGCGCGCACGCGGCGGTGGGCCGCGGTGCCTTCGCCGGCGGCGTCGAGGACGTGGTGGAGCGAGTCGGACCAGCGGGCCAGCGCCTGGTCCTGGCTCATCATGCTCTGGTACCAGAAGTCGTCCTGGACCACGTAGACGTCGCGTCTGCTGCCGGGCTCACGCTCCCGGTTGGCCAGGCGGAGCTGGAGCAAGTAGTTGACCGCGCCGGACACCGCGGCCGGACTGGCCTGCAGTTGGTCGGACAGCTCGGCCGCCGTCAAGCGGCCCTCCTCGCTGGACAGGATGGCGGCGAAGACCCGGGCCGCCATCCGCGGCCAGCCCGTGTCGGCCAGCAGGTTGCCGAACTGTTCGGCGTACCGCCTGACGGCTTCGTCGTCTCGTTGTGCACTCACCGCCCCATCATCCCCTCTACGTGACCCAAAAACCTGACGCGTGAGAGACGCGTTAGTAAGATTCACAATCTTCTGAATGAAGTGTACGTTATGAATCATGACATCAGCCATCGTGGTCTCAGGACTGCACAAGTCGTACGGCAGTACGCACGCCCTCGACGGTCTCGACCTGGACGTCGCGACCGGTGAGGTGCACGGATTCCTCGGACCGAACGGCGCGGGGAAGTCCACGACCATCCGGGTGCTGCTCGGTCTGCTGCGCGGTGACGAGGGTGACGTCTCGCTGCTCGGGGGCGACCCGTGGCACGACGCGGCGAAGCTGCACCGGCGGCTGGCCTACGTCCCCGGTGACGTCAATCTGTGGCCGAACCTGACCGGCGGCGAGGTGATCGACCTGCTCGGCCGGCTCCGCGGCGGGCTGGACTCCAAGAAGCGGGACGACCTGCTGCGCCGGTTCGACCTCGACCCGACCAAGAAGGGCCGTACCTACTCCAAGGGCAACCGGCAGAAGGTCGCCCTGGTCGCGGCGCTGGCGTCGGACGTCGAGCTGCTGATCCTGGACGAGCCGACGTCCGGCCTGGACCCGCTGATGGAGGAGGTGTTCCGGCAGTGCATCGAGGAGGAGCGCCAGCACGACCGCACCGTGCTGCTGTCGAGCCACATCCTCTCCGAGGTCGAGGCCCTGTGTGACCGGATCAGCATCATCCGCCGCGGCAAGGTGGTCGAGACCGGCACGCTGTCCGAGCTGCGGCACCTGACCCGTACGTCGATCCAGGCCGAACTGGCCGGGGCGGTGAACGGCCTGGCCCAGCTGCCCGGCGTTCACGACCTCAATGTCGAGGGCAACCGGGTCCGCTGCGAGGTGGACACCGCACAGCTCGACGCGGTGATGCGGCAGCTGTCTGCGAGCGGGATCAAGAGCCTGGTTGCGCAGCCGCCGACGCTGGAGGAGCTGTTCCTGCGCCACTACGAGGACGACGTCGCGGCCGAGCCCGAGGCGGCCTTGCGATGAGCGACTTCGTCGGTACCGGCACCCTGGTGCGCCTCGCGCTGCGCCGGGACCGGGTCCTGATCCCGGTGTGGATCGTGGTGTTCGTGATCACGGCGGCCGGGTCCGCACAGGCTTCCATCGACCTCTACCCGGACGTCCAGTCCCGGATCGAGGCGGCACGGACGTCGAACGCCTCGCCCGCCCTGGTCTCGCTGTACGGCCGGATCTTCGACGAGACCTCGCTCGGGGAGCTCTCGCTGTTCAAGCTGACCGCGTTCGGCGCCGCTCTGGTGGGGCTGCTCGCTGCGATGCTGGTGGTCCGGCACACCCGGACGGAGGAGGAGGCCGGCCGGCTCGAGCTGCTCAGCGCCGGTGTCGTCGGCCGGTACGCCGCTCTGGCCGCGGCGCTGATTGTGTCGTCGGGGACCGTCGTACTGATCGGCACGCTGTCCGCGCTGGCGTTGATCGGCGTCGGCCTGCCGGCATCCGGTTCGTTGGCCTTCGGGCTGCTGTGGGCGTCGGCCGGTCTGTCCTTCGCCGGTGTGGGTGCGCTGACCGCGCAGCTGACCGAGGGGGCCCGGACCGCCAACGGGTTCACCGGGATCGTCCTGGGTGTCTCGTACGTACTGCGGGCGATCGGCGACTCGTCCAGCGACGGCAAGTCCGAGTGGGTGTCGTGGTTGTCGCCGATCGGCTGGTCGCAGCAGATCCGTGCGTACGCGGGCGACCGCTTCGTCGTCGTTCTGGTTCCGTTGGCGTTCATGGCTGTGCTGGTGGCCGGCGCGATGGCGCTGATCCGGCGCCGCGATGTCGGTGCAGGCCTGGTGCGTCCGCGGCCGGGTCCGGCCACCGCTGCGCCATCGCTGCGGTCGCCGCTGGCGCTGGCCTGGCGACTGCACCGGGGTTCCTTGTACGGCTGGGGTTTCGCGTTCCTGCTGCTCGGGCTGCTGGTGGGCAACATCGCCAGCAACGTGGACGGGTTCGTGACCACCGACAGTGCCCGGGAAATGGTCGAGAAGCTCGGCGGCGTCAACGGCATCACCGACGCGTTCCTGGCGACCGAGATGGGGATGGTCGGTCTGCTCGCCTCGGCGTTCGGCATCCAGGCGGCGCTCCGGCTCCGGTCGGAGGAGACCGCGCTCCGGGCCGAGCCGTTGCTCGCGACTGGTGTCAGCCGCACTCAGTGGGTCGGCAGCCACGTGCTGATGGCGCTGTTCGGTACCGCTGTGCTGATCCTGGTCGCAGGACTCGGGTCCGGCATCTCCAGTGGTGCTTCGCTGGGCAACATGGGCCGTCAGGTGCCCCGCATGCTCGCTGCGGCCGCCGTGCAGTTGCCCGCGATCTGGCTGGTCACCGGACTGGTCGTCGTACTGTTCGGGTTCGCTCCGAAGCTGGTCACCGGTGCGTGGGTGCTGTTCGGCATCTTCCTGCTGATCGGGCAGTTCGGCAGCATCTTCGACCTGCCCCAGTCGGTGATGAACCTCAGCCCCTACGGGCACACTCCGCGGCTGCCGGGCGGCGACTTCTCCGTCGCTCCGGTCATCTGGCTGACCGCGATCGCAGCAGCGCTCATGGGGGCAGGTCTCGCCACCTTCCGCCGCCGGGACGTGGGCTGACCGTCCCAATGGCTGCGCTGGTCTGAGGGGTCCAGCGCCTCCGGCCCGCCCGGTGCCTCACCGGGCGGGCCGGCCTGTCAAGCGGCAGCGTCAGAGCTGCAGCCAGCTGCAACCGTTCTCCCTTTCCGGACATCTCCCTGTTAAAGCTCTCCGCCCGCTCGGGGTGGGCATTCTGGGGAGGAACGGGTCGATGAGTGTGCTCGCACGATGGTTGCGCACGCCCGAACGGGTGGTTCGCGGCCTCTGCGTCGTTCTGCTCGCGATCCTGTTTCCACTCGTTCCCGCCTGCGCGGCCGGACCGGTCGAGGCTGTGCCAGTGGCAGGCGAGCCTCCGGTCGCTGTCTTCGGGCTCAGCGGCATCACGCCGGCGGCGGTGGCGGCGGCAGGGACGACGGCGACGCTGACGGTGCACGGTGGGTTGCTCGAGTCGACGGACGTCGTACGGTTCACAGCAAGGGGTCGGCTCCCGATGGCCGGGGTGGTGACGTCGGTGTCGGCGGACCACGCCGCGGCGACGGAGGCCGTCGATCTGACGAAGGCCGCACCCGGGGCGTGGGATCTGATGGTCGCGTCGACGTCCGGGGAGGCTCTGTTCATCCCGAAGGCGTTGACGGTGAGCCCCTGATCACTGACCTCGCGGCGCCAGCTGTCTACGATCGCGGGGTGCGATGGACTGAGGGACTGATCGGGTTCTGGACGGAGCGGCACCTGTGCGTGCTGAGTACCGTCCGTGCGGACGGCACGGTGCATGCGACACCGGTGGGCGCGACGCTGGACCCGGAGACGGGGACGGCCCGAGTGATCTGCTCCGGTACGTCGCACAAGGCCCGGACCATCCGGAAGGCAGGCCCTGAGGGAGCCGCGGTCGCGGTGACCCAGGTGGATGGACGCCATTGGTCCACGCTCGAGGGCCGGGCGGTCGTCAGTGACGACCCGGACCGGGTGGAGGACGCCGTACGCCGCTATGCGAAGCGGTACCGGGAACCGCGCGTGAACCCACGCCGCGTGGTCATCGAGATCACCGTGACGAAGGTGCTGGGCAATGCCGGCTGAGGTCACCGTCGTAGGTGTCGGCGCCGACGGGTGGGACGGGTTGTCCCCGGCGGCTCAGTCGGCCGTGCTGGCGGCCGACGTGCTGATGGGGAGCGCCCGGCAACTGGCTCTCGTGCCGACTGTCGAGGCAGAACGGGTCAAGTGGCCGTCACCGTTGTCCGAGGCGTTGCCCGGGCTGCTGTCGCAGTACGCGGGCCGGCCGATCTGTGTGCTGGCTAGCGGTGACCCGACGTTCCACGGCATCGGTACGACGCTGACGCGGCTGCTGGGGGCGGACGCCGTACGAGTGATTCCGCATCCGTCGAGTGTCTCGCTGGCGTGTGCACGGCTCGGGTGGCCGCAGGACCAGGTACAGGTGGTCAGTCTGGTCGGGCACCCGACTGAACGCGTGCACCCGCACGTCCAGCCGGGGCGTCGGCTGCTGGTGCTGAGCTGGGGTGCTCACACGCCGGCTGAGGTCGCCGCACTGCTTGCCGAGCGAGGCTATGGCGCGAGCGAGCTGACTGTGCTCGAGCAGCTCGGAGGACCGTCGGAGCGGGTCCGGACTGCGACCGCCTCGGAGTGGTCGTACGACGTTGACGCGCTCAACGTGATCGGTGTGCTGTGCCAGGCCGGTGCTGACGCGGCGCTGCTGCCGACGGTGCCCGGGCTGCCGGATGAGGCGTACGAGAGCGACGGACAGTTGACGAAGCGCGAGGTGCGGGCGGTGACGTTGTCGCGGCTCGCACCGGTGCCAGGTCAGTTGCTGTGGGACGTGGGCGGCGGTGCGGGAAGCATCGCGATCGAGTGGTCGCGCCACCATCCGGCCTGCCGGGCGATCGCGATCGAACGCGATCCCGAGCGGGCCAAGCGCCTCGATCGCAACGTTGCGAACCTCGGCGCGCTTGTCACCACAGTGGTCGGCCCCGCGCCCGCGGCCCTGGACGGGTTGGAGACGCCGGACGCGATCTTCATCGGCGGGGGAGCGACGGCACCGGGCCTGATCGACGCCTGCTGGAATGCGCTCCGGCCTGGCGGCCGCCTCGTGCTGAACGGCGTGACGCTGGAGACCGAGGCCCTGATCGCGCAGTGGTACGGCGAGCTCGGTGGCGACCTGGTCCGGCTCGACGTACAACGCGCCTCGGCGATCGGAACCATGACCGGCTGGCGGCCCGCCATGCCCGTGACGATCTGGAGCGTGACCAAGTGACCGTCCGGAGCGTGCCCGAGTGACCGTCTGGAGCGTGCCCGAGTGACCGTCTGGAGCGTGCCCGAGTGACCGTCCATTTCATTGGGGCCGGCCCGGGCGCCGCCGATCTGATCACGGTCCGCGGCCGCGACCTGATCGCCTCGTCGCCGGTCTGCCTGTACGCCGGTGCTCTCGTCCCGGTCGAGCTCCTGAACCACTGCCCGCCCGGCGCCCGGAAGGTCGACACCGCCTCGCTCAACCTCGACGAGATCATCGCCGAACTCAGCGCCGCCCACGCCGACGGTCTCGACGTATCTCGCCTGCACTCCGGCGACCCGTCCGTCTTCAGCGCCATGGCCGAGCAGATGCGCCGCCTCGACGCCCGCGACATCCCGTACGACGTGACGCCCGGAGTTCCTGCCTATGCGGCGGCCGCGGCCACCCTCGGTCGTGAGTTGACCGTGCCGGAGGTCGGGCAGACCGTCATCCTGACGCGCATCGGCGGCCGGGCGTCCGCGATGCCGGCCGGAGAGGATCTGGCCACCCTCGGTGCGAGCCGATCCACGCTCGTGCTGCACCTGGCCGTCCAGCAGATCGATCGCGTGGTCGACGAACTCGAACCCAGCTACGGCGCCGACTGCCCGGTCGCCGTAGTGGCCCGGGCGTCCCGCGACGACGAGGTCGTCCTGCGCGGCACGCTCGCCGACATCGCGGACCAGGTGCGCGCCGCGGACATCCGTCGTACTGCGGTCATCATCGTCGGGAAGGTACTGGCGGCGACGGCGTTCCGCGACAGCCACCTGTATTCGGCGACGCGGACCCGATGAAGGTTCTGCTGCTCGGCGGCACCGGCGAGGCACGTGAACTCGCGCAGACCCTGGTGTCCGCTGGGGTCGACGTGGTCTCTTCGTTGGCCGGCCGGACCGCCGAAGCCCGGTTGCCTGTTGGTGCTGTCCGCCAAGGCGGCTTCGGCGGCGCGGCGGGTCTGGTGAGGTGGCTCCACAACAATCCGGTCGACGCCGTGGTCGACGCGACCCACCCGTTCGCCGCCACGATGACCGAGCACGCCGTCAGCGCCGCCCGGGAGGTCGGCGTACCGCTTCTCGTTCTTCGCCGTCCCGGGTGGACGCCTGGCGACCGTTGGCACTGGGCCGACAGCACGCTCGCTGCAGCCGAGCTCCTGCCGACGCTGGGTGCTCGGGCGCTCCTCACCATCGGGCGTCAGGGACTGGACGCCTTCGAGCACAGCGGCGTCTGGATGCTCGCCCGCTGTGTCGACCCGCCGGAGCCACGACCGACCTGGTGCACGCTCATCCTCGCCCGCGGCCCGTACGACGTGGACGGAGAGCTGATGTTGATGCGCGACCATCGCATCGACGTCCTGGTCACCAAGGACAGCGGCGGGCCGCAGACCGCGGCAAAGCTGACCGCGGCCCAACTGCTCGGCATCCCCGTCGTCGTCCTCCGTCGGCCGGCACTCACCGCCGGCGTCGAGGCGGTCGAGTCGGTGGACCGGGTCGTCGAATGGGTCGAGGCACGTCGGTAGATTGACGCCATGGGGATTCAGATCGCGCCGAGCATCCTGTCCGCCGACTTCGCCCGGCTGGCCGACGAGGCGACGGCCGTGTCGAACGCCGACTGGCTGCACGTCGACGTGATGGACAACCACTTCGTGCCGAACCTGACGATCGGCATGCCGGTGGTCGAGTCCCTGGCCAAGGCGACCAGTACGCCGCTCGACTGCCACCTGATGATCGAGGACCCGGACCGCTGGGCCCCCGGATACGTCGAGGCGGGGGCGGCCAGCGTCACCTTCCACGTCGAGGCGTGTCGCGCACCGATCCGGACCGCCCGCGAGATCCGCGCCAAGGGTGCGCGGGCCGCGATGGCGCTCCGGCCGGCCACGCCGATCGAGCCGTACGAGGACCTGCTGTCCGAGCTCGACATGATCCTGATCATGACGGTCGAGCCGGGCTTCGGCGGGCAGAAGTTCCTCGACGTGTGCGTCCCGAAGATCCGCCGGACCCGCCAGTTGCTCGACAAGCACGGTCTCGACCTGTGGATCGAGATCGACGGTGGCGTCTCGGCCGACACGATCGAGCGTTGCGCCGAGGCCGGAGCCGACGTCTTCGTCGCCGGATCCGCTGTCTACGCCGCCGACGACCCGAACGCGATGGTCGAGCAGCTACGCGGTCTCGCCCAGCAGGCCACCGGTCGCTAGAGCCGGCTCGGGCTGGTGTTGCGGCGGAATGCGGAGCAACAGCACCAAGGAGATCGCAGCGAAGACGGCGGCGAGCAGCCAGACGTAGCGCACCCCGAAGCTCTCGACGACCGCGCCCGACAGCGCCGCCCCGATCGCAGCGCCGCCCATGGCCGCGCTGCCCATCCAGCCGAACACCTCGGTCCGCACGGTGTCCGGTGTCAGTGCGCCCAGACGCTCGTACAAGGCTCCGATCGCCGGCGCGAGCGTCAGCCCGGACAACGCCAGTGCCACCCCGAGCGACAGCGGTGACCAGGTCGCGAACACGCACAGCAGCATCCCCGCGGCGACCAGGGCAGCCCGGCGCCACAAGTACGACGTACGCCGGCCTGGCAAGGCACCCGCGACAGCGCCACCCACGAGGCTGCCGAAAGCCCAGACGGCCTCCAGGACGCCCGCGATCAACCGCTCGCCGTGCTCGTCCGCGAACGCGACGATGCCGAGGGAGATGCCGTTGAAGGCCATCACCCACAGACCGAACGCGAGGATCAGCGGCAACCGGTATCGATGCCACAGCAGTTGGCGTGCGGTCAACGGCGGCGCGCTCTGATCGTCGCGGGCGAGCGGCGCGGGTTGTCGGAGCGCGTACCACCAGATGAAGATCGCCGACATCAAGGCCGCGAGCAGCACCCCGAGCCGCGGGCTGGCGACGCTCACAGCCGTTGCCCCGAGCATCGGGCCCACCATGAACAGCAGCTCCTGCGCGGTCGCGTCCACCGAGTACGCCGTTCGCAGCGCCGGTCCCTCGACGACGCGCGGCCAGCTGGCACGCAGCGTCTGCATGACCGGTGGCACGAGCGCACCGGCGAGCAGAGTCAGTAGCGGCATCAGCCGATACAACCCGGACGGTAGGGCGGCGAGCAGGGCGAGCGCCACGCTCCAGGCCATGCCGGTAACGAGCAACACCCCACGTGACCCGCGGCGATCGGCCGTCCGGGACCAGAGTGGACCGGCGATCGCCATGCCCACCGAGTACGCACCTGCCACGAATCCGGCCCAGCGGAACGAGCCGCCCGCGTCCTTCGCGAGGAATGCGACCGGAACCAACGTGGCGAGCATGGGCAACCGTGCCAGCAGCGACGACGCCAGCAACGTGATCACGCCGCGCGTGCGCCACAGCTCGCGGTACCCGGACAACTCCATGAACGGCATTCTTGCTCCACCCACCGACATTCCGGCGGTGAACGGATCGCCGCACCTACGATTGCCCCATGACCGAGCACAAGCCGGTGGAGAGTTGGCTGACGGACATGGACGGCGTGCTGGTGCACGAGGAGCGCGCCATCCCTGGAGCCGGTGAGTTCATCGCGTCGTTGCAGGCGTCCGGGAAGAAGTTCCTGGTGCTGACCAACAACTCGATCTTCACACCCCGCGACCTGCGCGCCCGCCTGCTTGCCGGAGGCATTGACGTCCCCGAGACCGCGATCTGGACCAGCGCGCTGGCCACCGCCCAGTTCCTCGACGACCAGCGCCCGGGCGGTACGGCGTACGTGATCGGCGAGGCGGGGCTGACCACGGCGCTGCACGAGGTCGGGTACGTGCTGACCGAGCGCGCGCCGGACTACGTCGTACTGGGTGAGACGCGCACGTACTCCTTCGAAGCGATCACCAAGGCGATCCGGCTGATCTCCGACGGTGCCCGGTTCATCGCGACCAACCCTGATCCGACCGGGCCGTCCACCGAGGGGCCGCTGCCCGCGACCGGGTCGGTGGCCGCGCTGATCACCCGCGCCACCGGAATCGCGCCGTACTTCGTCGGCAAGCCCAATCCGCTGATGATGCGCAGCGCGCTGAACCGGATCGAGGCGCACTCCGAGACCACTGTGATGATCGGTGATCGGATGGACACCGACATCATCAGCGGCCTCGAAGCCGGCCTCCGCACCGTCCTGGTCCTGTCCGGCTCCACCGGCGAACACGAAGTCGAGCGCTTCCCCTACCGCCCGACCCGCATCGCCGAATCCATCGCCGACGTCGTCCCCCTGGTCGCCTCGCTCGACTAGGGCCTGTCTGACGGCCTAGCAGGTCAGTGTGCGGAAGCCGTAGCCCTTGGCTTTGAGGGATTTCAGGATGGTGGGGAGCGCGGCCACGGTCTGAGTGCGGTTCCCACCGCCGTCGTGCATCAGGATCACCGATCCGCTGTGGACGTTCTTCAGCACGCGTTGGACGATCGCCGTCGTACCGGGCTTGGTCCAGTCCCGCGAGTCGACGGTCCACACCACGAGGTCCTTGCCGAGCGCCTTGGCTCGTTGCCGCACGGTGGGGTCCATCCCGCCGTACGGCGGTCGCAGGCAGGCCGGCGTACTGCCGATCGCGGCCTGGATGGCCTGGTCGGTCGACGTGACCTGCTGCCGGAACGCGGTGGCGGACAGGTGCCGCAGGTCGGCGTGTGTCCAGGTGTGATTCTGCACGCTGTGCCCGGCGTCGTGGATGCGTTTGGACAGTTCCGGATGCTTCGTGACGTTCTTGCCGATCTCGAAGAACGTCGCCTTGGCCTCGTACTTCGCCAGGATGTCGAGGATCTTGGGGGTGTACGCCGCATCTGGTCCATCGTCGAACGTCAGTACGACGTACTTGGTGGGGAGGGCCGCCTTGGTTGGCGCTGCGGACGGTGGCGAGGGCGCTGCGCTCTGTGGTTGCTGGCTCGGGTTGCGGGCGGCTGCGACGACGACGGTGCCGATCACCGCACTGACCACCATCATCATCGCCAGACCGATGAGCCGATGGCCGGTGCGCGTCAAGCGAACATCCATGCGTCCTCCCGGACGTGGGCGGGCGGGCCTCACTACCTCACCCGTCCACGATCCGTGGGATCACGCTCGGCGCCGGGATCCACGCCGCTGCCGCGTCAACAAACTACGCATAGCGGACACGCCGGCGTTGCTTCCTGTCGCTAGAGCACCTGCGAGAGGAACTGCCGCAGCCGCGGTGACTCCGCCGCGGTGAAGACCTGCTCAGGTACGCCGGACTCCACCACGACTCCGTGGTCCATGAACGCGACCTGGTCGGCGACCTCCCGGGCGAACCCCATCTCGTGGGTCACGACGACCATCGTCATCCCGGTCTGGGCGAGGTCGGCCATCAGGGCGAGCACGCCCTTGACCAGCTCCGGATCGAGGGCCGAGGTGGCCTCGTCGAACAGCATGACCTCGGGCTCCATTGCCAGCGCGCGGGCGATGGCGACCCGCTGCTGCTGACCGCCGGACAGGTTGCCCGGTCGCGCCGCGGCCTTGTGGCTCAGTCCGACGAGCTCGAGTTGTCCCAGCGCCGCGGCCCGTGCCTGGTCGGGGTCGAGCTTCTTGATCTTGCGCAGCGGGAGGGTGATGTTCTCCAGCACCGACTTGTGCGGGAACAGGTTGAAGTGCTGGAACACCATCCCGATCCGGCGCCGCAACTCGTCCGGGTTGCCGCTGAGCACCGACTCGCCGGCCAGCCGGATGTCGCCGGCGTCGGGTTCGAGTAGCCGGTTGATCGCTCGGAGCAACGTCGACTTCCCGGAGCCCGAGGGCCCGATCACGCACGCCGTACGCCCGGCCGGCACCCGCAGATCTACGCCGCGCAGGACCTTGTTGGTGCCGAAGGCGAGCTTGACGCCGGACACCTCGAGGCTGGCGGCTGTGGTGATCTCAACGGTTTGCATGGGCCAGCTCCTCCAGTACGACGTCCTCCGACTCGGCTGGGCGGCCCTCTCGCAGACGCTTGTCGAAGTAGTTCACCAAGTGGGTCAGCGGGACCGTGATGATCAGGTAGAAGATGCCGGCCAGCAGCAACGGCGACTGGTTGCCGTTGGTCGCGGCCGCGTCCTGCCCGATCCGGAACAGCTCCCGCTGGCTGGCGAGCAGACCGAGGAAGTAGACCAGGCTCGACTCCTTCACCAGTGCGATGAACTGATTGACCAGCGCGGGGAGGACCCGGCGCACGCCCTGCGGGATCACGATCAGCCGCATCCCGTCCCGGTAGCTGAAACCGAGTGCCCGCGCCGCTTCGAGCTGGCCCTTCTCCACGCTCTGGATGCCGGAGCGGAAGATCTCGCCGATGTACGCGGCGGCGATGAGGGAGAGCGCGAGGATGCCGAGCGGATACGGGTTCGGACCCCACCAGTGCCGGGTGACCGGGGACAGGCCCTGGCCGATCAGCAGGATGGTCAGGATCGCCGGCAGGCCGCGGAAGATGTCGGTGTAGATCTTCGCCGGCCAGCGCAGCCAACGCTTCCGGGACAGGGCCAGGACCGCCACGACCATGCCGAGCACGGTGCCCAGCACGACCGAGGCGGCCGCCAGGATGAGCGTGTTGACCAAGCCTACTGTGAGCATCTCAGGCAGGACTGCCTTCATCGACTCCCAGTCGAGGAAGGTGTCGCCGAGCGTGGACCAGACGTCCATCAGCCGGCTGCGGCGGTCTTGCTCGCCGCGGGCGTGACGCTGCCGCTACCCGGCTTGAAGGTCGCCGGTACGGCGCGACCCGGGTAGTACTGATCGACGAGCTTGGTCCAGGTTCCGTCGGCGATCACCTCGTCGAGCGCCTTGTTCACCGCGTCCCGTAGCTTGTCGTTGCTCTTGGCCACGGCGAACGCCATCGGCGCGTCACTGAGTTCCTTGGCCGCCAGGATCACCGTGCCGCCGCCCTGCTCCTTGGCCATCTTCTCGCCGATCTCGGCAGGCGACACCCACGCGTCCGCCGTACCGGCCTTGAGCAGGCCGAGCGCGGCGTTGTAGTTCGGCACGCGGACCGGGTCCAGGTTCTTCCCGGTGGCGTAGTCGTCCTGGACGGTGCCTTGGACCACGACGACCCGCTTGCCCTCGAGCTGGCCGAACGTCGTGATGCCGGAGGTCTTGGTGGTGTTCAGGCCGAGATACCCGAAGTCGTACCCATTGCTGAAGGCAACTGTCTTCTTGCGCGCCTCGGTCACGGTGATGGACGAGCTGCCGAGGTCGAACTGGCCGCCGTTCACCTGCGACAGCAGGGCGGAGAAGTCGGTGCCGACGAACTCCGGCTTCAGGTTGAGCTTCGCCGCGACCGCGGTGATCAGGTCGTTGTCGAACCCGGTGAACTTGCCGTCCTTCACGTACACGTTCGGCGGCGCGTCGGTCAGCGTCCCGATCCGCAACGTCCCGGACTTGATCAGCCCGAGGTCCGGTCCGCTCGCGGCCGGGTCGTCATTGCTGCCGCAGGCAACCATCGCGGCCGCCAGCGTGACGGCGGTGGCTACTGCGGCGATCCGGTGAAGGGCGCTGATGGCGCGCACGACTGTCTCCTCACAAACGTCAACGAATGCAGGGCAAACCACCCTGCCGCGGCAACAGAACATCGCCTGGGTGCCCGGCATTCCACACCGACACCCAGTGAGACAGACCGAGATGTCTACTCGGCTTGTGCTATATCAACGCCTGATTCGCTTGCGCGGGCGTCGATGCCGACTGGTCAACCGTGGTGTTTCTCATAGTGCGCGACCGCATCGGCGGTCCGGCCGGTCCCGTAGGCGAGCAGTAACTCGGCGATCGCCGGTGACTCCGCCGCGGCCGCATCGGCGGCTCGTTGGATCTCCTCGGCGGACGCGACCGCACGGAACAGATCCTGGATCTCCCGTACAACGGCCCGGGCGCTCGGTGGCGCATTCGTGGGCGCATCGGTGGGGGCGACTCCTGATGGCCAGGACTGTCCCGTCGGCGCGTCCGCGGCCAGCCCAGGGGGTGTCGCGAAGAGTGGCGTCGAGCTCGTGGTCTGCCCCGATGGGGGGCTGGGTGATCGCCGCAGTGGTGTGGTGGTGGCGTCGGTGTAGGCGCCCGTCGAGGCGCGGATCCGGTCCAGTGCGTGGGGAATGTCGTGGGGTCCGAGCTCATTGGCAATGGCCAGATCGGCGAGCTCGGACACGGCGCGAAGGCGCGACACCACCGCAGGATTGCCGATCTTCACCCGCTGCGCGCTCATCAGCTGTGACAACATCGGCGCCGACAGCCCGATCACCTGCGCGAGCGCGCTCTGGGTCAGGCCGAGTGGCGGGGCGACTCGGCGGACGGTTTCACCGAGCGTCTCGCCGTACAGCTCGATCTGCTGCTGGAGGTTGTGCGCTGTCTGGTCCATCAGTGTGATCCCCTTACCCGGCCGTCGTCCGTGACCGACTGCAAACATCTTCGCAGTTGCGAAGGCAAATTGCCAGCGCATCTGTTTGCAGTTGTGGATATCCAGGCGTGGGACGCGTCGTCTTGACATTTGCGATCGCAAACTGTCAAGGTTTGCGGCAGCGAATCTCACTGGAGGAAACGATGACGGCTCTGCAGGGACACCGCCGCCCCGCGGTGTGGGCGCTCCTCGCCATCACCTTGACCGCAGTCCTGGCCGGACTGACCACCGGGACAGCCTCGGCCGACCCCGAGCCGGGTGACACCGGCAAGCTCGTGATGGTGCTCGACTCGTCCGGGTCGATGAAGGAGCCGGCCGGCGACGGCAAGACGAAGATCGTCGCGGCCCGCACCGCGCTGACCCAGGTGGTGAGCAAGCTCCCCGAGGACGCGCAGGTCGGTCTGCGCGTCTACGGCGCGACCGTGTTCAAGCGCACCCAGCCAGGCGCCTGCACCGATACCCAGCTGACCGTCCCGATCGGCACCGGCAACCGGCCCGAGCTGCAGGCCGCGATCGCCAAGTACAAGCCGTACGGCGAGACGCCGATCGCGTACGCGCTGCAGCAAGCCGCGAAGGATCTCGGTCCGACCGGCCAGCGCACGATCGTGCTGGTTTCCGACGGTGAGGCGACCTGTGCTCCGGAGCCGTGCGAGGTGGCGCGCTCGATCGCCAAGCAGGGCATCGATCTGAAGATCGACGTGGTCGGGTTCCGTGTCGGCGGCAAAGCCCGCACCCAGCTGCAGTGCGTCGCCCGTGAGGGCCGCGGCGACTACTACGACGCCGACTCGACCATCGATCTCGAGACCGGCCTGGATCGCCTGTCCACCCGCGCCTTCCGCCCGTTCCGCATCTCAGGCACACCGGTCCATGGTGCGCCCCAGCAGGAGGGCGCCCCGGTCCTTGCCCCGGGCCACTACTCGGACACGTTCGGGGTGGACGACACGGCGAAGCACTATCTGATCAAGCGGACCATCACCGGCTCGACCCTCCGTGCCGGTGTCAGCTTCCGCCGGCCGGCCGGCGGCAGCCTCGTCATCCAGACCGAGGTGCGGCTCAACACGCCCAGCGGTGAGCAGTGTGGATGGAGCTACCCCAGAGGGTTCGACGGCGACCAGGGGCTTGCGACGGGGACGGCCGCAAGCTGGTCGAAGTACGAGAAGCAGAACGAGGAGTGCTCGGGGTCCGATCAGATGGTGCTCACCGTGAATCCGGGCAAGGACTTCCGGGAGCTCAAGGGCGTGCCGTACGAGCTGCGGATCGACGAGGAGCCGCCGGTGGACTCGACCACCAGCCTGCCGGCGCCGGCTACCGACCCGGTCTGGGCTCCGATGCCCGGGTCGACCCCGCGCGAGATCGTTCCCGGTTCGAGCTTCCCGGATGCATCGCTGCTCGAGCCGGGTAGCTACAAGACGACGCTGATGCCGGGGGAGCTGCAGCTCTACAAGGTGAAGGCCGACTGGGGACAGCGGATTCAGGCGCAGATCACGGTGCCCGAGATGGCCGGAGCCCAGGCCGAGGCGCTCGACGGGATCCGTTACCTCGACACCGCGCTCATCTCGCCGATCGGCGAGGACGTCTACGCAGTCTTCGCCAAGAACGTGCCGGGCGGCTCCTACACCCGCGGTGTCCTCACCAAGCGGGGCCTGGTCAAGGCCGTCACAACCAAAGAGATCCGCTACCTCAACCGCAACGGAGCCAACAACCAGGACACCGGTACCTCGATGCCCGGTGAGTACTACATCGCCGTATCGCTGAGCCGCAAAGACAACGACAAGGCCTTCACCATTCCCCTCACCCTGACAGTCGGGGTAGTCGGTACGGCGGGCACCGGCAAACCGGAGTACGTAGACGGCGCAACCCCGGTCTCAGGGGAGTCCGTAACACCGTCCCCGACCAATACGCCCTCCCAACCGGCAGACTCCGGCGACAAGAACGAGGCAGGCGGTCCGGTCCAGACCCGCGACAACTCCGACGACGGCACGCCCACCGCCCTGATCGCAGGCCTCGGCGGAGGCGGTCTCCTCCTCCTGATCATCGGCACCTTCACCGTCCTACGCCTACGCCCGAAGCCCGCCACCGCCCACCCAGCCCCGCAGCCCTGGCCCCAACACCCCAACCAGCCCCCGCAGTACCCAAACCAGGCCCCGCCGCAGCACCCCAGCCAAGGCGGCCAACACCCACCCCACTAACCACCAAAGACGCAGAGCCCGGGCCACCACCAGCTGGGCAGGAGCAGGTGCGCTGACCGCCGAACCACTCAGGCAAACGCGCAGAGCCCGGGCCGCGACTGGTGGCCCGGGCTCCAGCAACCAGCCCAACAGAGGGCACCGAGCGGTCCAGCAGCCCAACGAGTTCCACCGCCGCCCGACGGGTCCGTTGGGCCGCTGCACTGCTGGTCACCGGTGCTCTGCGCGTCCGAAGCACCCTCGGCTTCTCTCCGGGTCGACGATCGGACCATGGTGGGCAGTGGCCGGCGAGGTGGGCGCACCGTACGGCTGGCACATGCGCGGAGCCTGCTCCTGCACTGGGCCGCGGGTTTGCGGTTAGTGCAGGAGGAGCCAGGCGGCGCTGCCTAGGAGGGCTGCGGCGCCTGCGAAGCAGCCTGCTGCTACCCACGCCAGTCCTCTGCTCTTGCCTGATGCCTTCGACTTCTCCGCGGTCGGCAGCGGGTCGGCGGTTGCCACCCTGGTCTGTTGAGTTGCGTGGGTCGGCTGGGGGTCGGGGTGTGGTGCAGCGGATTGCTGAGCCGCGGCGGCTGATGCGGCGGGTGCTTGGCCGGTGGGTGCTGTGGCGGCGGGTGGTTGGGCGGTGGGTGCAATGGGGGCGATCGCCACGCGTGCCGGTTGAGTTGCCTGTGCGGGCTGGGACGCGCGGGTTGGCTGGGGTGGAGGAGCCGGCTCAGGTGAAGGAGCTGGCTGGGGTCGAGGAGTTGGCGGTGCCTGGATCGGTTGCAGGACGGGGCGAGGTGGTGGGGACTGCGGGGCTGGGCCGGTGGGGGTCCAGGCGGGTGGGAGAGGTGGGAGTTGGTCGAAGACCTCGGGGGAGTCCGGGTGGTTGGCCCACGGAGTCTCCCCGGCGGGTGGGAGGAGGCCGGATTCGGCGAGGAGGCGAGCGGCGGCGTGGGCGGACTCGGGGCGTTCGGACGGATCGGGTGCCATGCAACGCCGGATGAACTCAGCGAGTGGCGCAGCGACGGTTGCTAGCCGCTTGGCGCCGGCTGCGTGTGGCCCGGCGGCTGCGTGTGGCCCGGCGGCTGCGTGTGGTGCGGCGCGTATAGGGGGTCCGGCGGGTGCGGGTGATTCGGCGTTGGCGGTGCGTGTGGTGGTGGGTGAGAGGGGGGTAGGGCGTTGGCCGGTGAGGAGTTCTAGGGCTACGGCTCCGACGGTGTAGAGGTCTTGGCGGGGGTCGGGGTCGGCGCCGGCTAGTTGTTCGGGGGCGAGGTATCCGGGGGTGCCGAGGATTGTGCTGGTGCGGGTCATGCGTGGTTCGCCGATCAGGCCGGCGACGCCGAAGTCGGACAGGCGCAGGTGGGGGCGGCCGGTTCCGGTCACGTCGAGCAGGAGGTTCGCCGGCTTCAGGTCGCGATGGACGACGCCTGCTGCATGGACTGCGGACAGGCCGTGCAGGAGTTGGTCGAGCAGTACGGCGACGTACGGCGCTGGGAGCGGACCGTGGTCGCCGAGGAGGGTGGCGACAGAGCCGCCGCGGACCAGATCCATCGCGAACACGACCTTGTCGTCGTCAGCCGCCCATCCGTGCGGCGCGACCACGTGGGGGTGCTGGATCCGCACGGACTGTTCCCGGACGAAGCGCAGGAGGGTGGCCGCGTCGTGCTGCCCGAGGACTTTGGCGGCGACGTACCCCGACCGCCGCAGATCCCACGCTCGCCAGACCGACCCCATCCCGCCGGTCCCGATCAGGTCGATCAGCCGATACCGCCCAGCAAACGCCTCCACCGGCAAGAAGGTACAGGGTCCGGGGGACCGCCCCGCCGGACACGAACGCCCCGAATCCGCCCAGGATCGGTGGTGGGAAGGACCGGTCGGTGGGTGGGAATGACCGGGATGTGACCTGGGTCGTGGTGCGGGTTGGTGGGGAGGGCATACTTGAAGCACGAGTGAACCCACTCGCGTGCTCCGGGGTCGGTGTAATTCCGAGCCGGCGGTGACAGTCCGCGACCCGGCCGCTGCGGTTTGGCGGTCGGTTGACCTGGTGGAATTCCGGGACCGACGGTGAAAGTCCGGATGGGAGGCGCACGCGATCGGCGGGAGAGCTCCGGCGTTCGGACGGCGCGGCATGTGGGTGATGAGCCTGCGTGAACGCGTGGCCTCGATCCTCTGAGGACCGGCTGGACGGCGGGGATTGCCGCGCCGGTTGTCATGGCCCCGGAGTGCGTCCGTGACGACGAGGGACCGTGAGTGAACAACGCTTCGCCGATCGATGTGGCCTGGATGCGGCGTGCGATCGAGCTGGCCGCACGCGGCATCGGCACCACCCATCCCAACCCGGTGGTCGGCTGTGTCATCACCGGCCCCGACGGCCATCCGGTCGGTGAGGGCTTCCATGCCGTTGCCGGTGGCCCGCACGCCGAGGTCGAGGCCCTCCGGATGGCCGGACCGGCGGCTCGCGGCGGTACGGCGTACGTGACGCTGGAGCCCTGCAATCACACCGGCCGGACCGGGCCGTGTGCGGACGCCCTGATCGCGGCCGGGATCACCCGTGTCGTGTACGCCGTCGCGGACCCGAACAGGCAGGCGTCCGGAGGCGCCGAGAAGCTCCGGCGCAAGAACATCACCGTCCAGCAAGGCGTACTGCAAGCCGAGGCTGAGGCGGTCAACCAGGTCTGGCTGCACAGCGTCCGGACCGGGCGGCCGTTCGTCACCTGGAAGTTCGCGACCACCCTGGACGGGCGGTCGGCCGCACCGGACGGGACCAGCCGGTGGATCACCGGTCCGCTGGCCCGGGCCGACGTACACCGCAAGCGGGCCGAGTGCGACGCGATTGCTGTCGGCACTCAGACCGTGCTGGACGACGACCCGGAGCTGACCGTTCGCGACGAGAACGACGTACCGGCCGGGCGGCAGCCGCTGCGCGTCGTCGTCGGCGACCGCGAGATCCCGACGACCGCGCGAGTTCGCAACGACCGCGCCGAGACCCTGCTGCTGCCGACGCATGATCCGGCCGAGGTACTCCGCCAGCTCGACGATCGGCAGATCCGGCACCTCTGGCTCGAGGGCGGGCCGACCCTGGCCGCCGCCTTCCTGCGCGCGCAACTCGTCGACCAGCTCGTCGCGTACGTCGCCCCGGCTGTCCTCGGCTCGGGGTACGCCGCGATCGGCGACCTCGGCGCGGAATCGATCCACCACCTGCGGCGGTTCAAGCTAGCGGACGTCACTCGCCTCGGCGACGACGTCCGGTTGATCCTGACGCCGCTCGAACCGCAAAGGACGCACTGAATGTTCACCGGAATCGTCGAGGAACTCGGCACCGTCGAGGCGCTCGACCTGCTCGAAGGTGACGCCGCCCGGCTCACCATCCGCGGCCCCAAGGTGACCGGGGACGCCGGCCACGGCGACTCGATCGCGGTCAACGGCTGTTGCCTGACAGTGGTCGCGACCGGCGAGGGCACCTTCACCGCCGACGTGATGCGCGAGACCCTGCAGCGCACCAGCCTCGGCCAGGCTGCCAAGGGTTCGCAGGTCAACCTGGAGCGGGCGGTGTCCGCGCACGACCGGCTCGGCGGCCACATCGTCCAAGGCCACGTCGACGGGGTCGGCACGATCGCGAGTCGTACGCCGGCCGAGCACTGGGAGGAAGTCCGGGTCGCGGCCGCGCCGGAGATTCTCAAGTACGTCGCCGAGAAGGGCTCGATCGCTGTCGACGGCGTTTCGCTGACCGTCACCGATGTGGACGACGACACCGGCACGTTCGGCATCAGCCTGATCCCGACCACGCTCGAGCTGACCGTGCTGGGCCGGAACAAGGTCGGCGACACGGTCAACCTCGAAGTCGACGTGATCGCGAAGTACGTGGAACGACTACTTGCTGGAGGCACCAAGTGAACCCGCTCGACTGGCTGCTGCACGAGCAGGTGACGATCGCCGGCTCCCCGGTACTGATCCGGGAGATCGTCGGCAACGGCTTCGGCCTGGCCAGCGCCCTGTTCGGCATGCGCCGGATGGTCTCGGCCTGGCCGGTCGGCATCGTCGGCAACGTTCTGCTGTTCACGGTCTTCGTCGGCGGCGTGTTCGACACGCCGCAGGACAAGGACCTGTGGGGCCAGGCCGGCCGCCAGGTGTTCTTCGCCCTGGTCAGCCTCTACGGCTGGTACCGCTGGTACCAGACCCGTCACCAAGGCGCCGCGACGGGAGTCCAGCCGCGCTGGGCCACCGCCCGGGAGCGGATGGAGCTGCTCGGCATCGGCGTCGTCCTCTACGCGATCGCGTACGTCGTCCTGCGCGAGCTGGGCTCGTGGGGACCGCAGTGGGACGCGTGGATCCTGACCGGTTCGATCCTGGCGACGTACGGGATGGCGCGTGGCTTCGTCGAGTTCTGGCTGATCTGGATCGCCGTCGACGTGGTCGGCGTACCGCTGCTGGTGCAGTCGAAGTTCTATCCGTCGGCCACCATGTACGTCGTCTACGGGCTTTTCTGCATCGTCGGATTCGCGTCCTGGTGGAAGATCCAGAACAAGGAGCGCGCTGTGACTCCAGAACCTGTGGTGGTGGGCTGACATGGGCACCGTGCTGAAGCTCGACACGATCGAGCATGCGATCGAGGAGGTCCGCGCCGGCCGTCCGGTGATCGTCGTCGACGACGAGGACCGTGAGAACGAAGGCGATCTGATCTTCGCCGCGTCGAAGGCGACGCCGGAGCTGCTGGCGTTCCTGATCCGGTACAGCTCCGGCGTGGTCTGCGTGCCGATGGAGGGCGAGGAACTCGACCGGCTCGGCATCCCACTGATGACCCCGCACAACCGTGAGCGGATGCGGACGGCGTACACGATCTCGGTCGATGCCCGCGACGGCATCAGCACCGGGATCTCGGCCGCGGACCGGGCCCGGACGATCCGGGTGCTGACCGACTCCGCGTCCGAGCCGTACGACCTGGTCCAGCCGGGACACGTGTTCCCGCTGCGTGGCCGCGATGGCGGCGTACTGGTCCGGCCGGGGCACACAGAGGCCTCGATCGACCTGGCCCGGTTGGCCGGGCTGACCCCGGCGGCGGTGATCTCGGAGCTGGTGAACGACGACGGCACGATGAAGCGCGGCCCACAGCTGCGCACGTTCGCCGACGAGCACGGGCTCGTGCTGGTGTCGATCGACGACCTGATCCGGTACCGGCGGCTGAACGAGACCCAGATCCAGCGGGTGGCGACCACTACGCTGCCGACCAGGTACGGGGATTTTGTTGCCCATGGCTACCGGAACACGGTGGACGGGTCTGAGCAGCTGGCGTTGGTGCGCGGTGAGATCGGCGACGGGCCGACACTGGTGCGGCTGCACTCGGAGTGCCTGACGGGTGATGTGTTCGGCTCGCTGCGGTGTGACTGCGGTCCGCAGTTGGACGAGGCGATGCGGCAGGTCGCGGCCGAGGGTGGCGTCGTGGTGTACCAGCGCGGGCATGAGGGGCGTGGGATCGGGCTGCTGCACAAGCTGCAGGCGTACGAGTTGCAGGACGCGGGCCGGGACACGGTCGACGCGAACCTGGACCTCGGGCTGCCCGCGGACGCACGCGACTACGGCACCGGCGCGCAGATCCTGGCTGATCTCGGCGTCAAGGAAGTCCGGCTGCTGACCAACAACCCGGACAAGCTGGCGGGCGTGCAGGGCTACGGCATCGACGTGGTCGAGCGCCGCGGCATCTCCATCGACCCGACCGAGCACAACCTGCGGTATCTGCGCACCAAACGCGACCGGATGGGCCACCACCTGCCCGGCGGACTGCTGACCGAAGAGAACGGAGCCGGCTGATGTCGGGCAGTGGAGCACCCTCGATCGAGATCCCCCGGGTGGAGGGCGCCCGGGTGGCGGTCGTCGCCGCCCAATGGCACCCGAAGGTCACCGACGCCCTGGTCGCCGGCGCGGTCCGCGCGCTCGACGATGCCGGCGTGACCGACTACACCGTGGTGCGGGTGCCGGGATCGTTCGAGCTGCCGGTCGCGTCCCTGCATGCGGCAAAGAACGGGTACGACGCCGTGATCGCTCTGGGTGTGGTGATCCGCGGTGACACCCCGCACTTCGAGTATGTCTGCCAGGCCGCGACCGAGGGGTTGATGCAGGTCGGCGTGACCACGGGCATCCCGGTCGGCTTCGGCGTACTGACCTGCGACAACGACCCACAGGCACTGGACCGGGCCGGCCTCCCCGACAGCCGAGAAGACAAAGGCTACGAAGCCACCCAAGCAGCCCTCTCCACCCTCCTCGCCATCCGCGAGCTGTAGTTGGTTCTTCCCCACGCCTGCTACGCACCCACTCGGCCTGCCGCGCGGGTCATGGATCCTGAGCGCTAAACCTGAAATGTCACTTGCTGCAATTTCCTGGTTTCTCAGGGTGCTGCCGGTGAAGACTTCGCGTGCACTTCTTCATCGAGACCTGGGAGAGCACCTGTGAGGAAGCTTCTACGTCGAGTGGCGACCACGGCGGCCGTGGGAGCCGCTATCGCTGCAGGCGGGGCCGCCATCCCCGCTGAGGCAACCGTCCAATACGCACCGGACCACTTCAAGGTCTGTCTGTACTTCAACGGGCTCTGCAAGATGTATGTCGAGGGTGACATCGTCTGGGGGAATCGGACCGCAACCGTCACCGGGAACGTGGTGAACCAGGTCGGAAACTCAGCGACCGCCACCTTCGAGGGCTACGCGGGAACAACGTATGTCGACACCGACACGCGCACTGCCAGCGGCGTACACACGACGCCCTACAGCTTCGTCAGCGGCGACCCGAACCTTGTCGGCGGGATCAACAAGATCTACACCACGCTGACGTATACCCCCGACGGCCTGCACTTCATCGACTCCGAGACGTGGGTCGACATCAGGGACTGAACGACCGGACCGGCTATCGACGGCGGCTGCGTCCCTATTCGCAGCCGCCGATCTGTCTCATAACAGCCGGCACGAGGGCATGTCTTCATTGAGACCACCAAGGAGAGCACTGTGAGGAATCTTCTACGTCGAGCGGCGACCACGGCGGCCGTGGCAGCAGCTGTCGCTGCAGGTGGGGCCGCCGTCCCCGCTGAGGCAGCCGCCCAGTATGCGCCGGATCACTTCAAGGTCTGTATCTACTGGGGCACGATCTGCAAGGTCTATGTCGAGGGCGACATCGTCTGGGGTAACCGGACGGCGACCATCACCGGCAACGTGGTCAACACCTACGGCGGCAGCGCGACGGCCATCTTCAGGTCCTACGCGGGATTGACCTATGTCGACACCGACACGCGCACTGCCAGCGGCGTGCACACGACACCCTTCAGCTTGGTCAGCGGCGACCCCAACCTCGTCGGCGGCATCAACAAGATCTACACCGAAGTGAGCTGGACCGACGACGGCCTCGACTACTACTACAGCGACGAGTGGCTCGACATCAGGGACTGATCGACCCGGAATCAGTCACCGGCGGTTGCCCCGGTCGCGTCGGCAGCCGCCGGTGCCGCCCCGGGGCGGCAATCGCGCGGCCGGCGCGAGCTGTAGTGCAGAAGGACAGGAGGTGCTCAGCGGGTAGTAGTACACCTGAGCGTGAGATGCGTGCTGTGTACGGCGTCTCGCAGGTGTACTACCTGTTGATCTGCACGCTGCCTACCGGATTCTGGTGTGGTTCATCTTCCAGTTGGGGATCCAGGTTTGGCCGGCGTCGGTTGAGAAGGACTGTTCCCAGGCGGCCTTGTCGACTCCGGGGGTCCAGGTGAAGCGGACGTCGATGGGCTGGCCGTCCCACACGTCCGGGCCTTCGAAGATGCCGGTGCCGTCGGGGCCGAACGCTCCGATGACCGGTGTCTCCAGTTGGCCCCGGAGGCTGTTGATCCAGTGGATCGCCCAGGTCTTCGCCGACGGGTTGTAGATCCGTAGTGTCGCGCCGCGGAAGCCCTCGGTCGGGAACCAGCCCTCGTCGAAGCTCACGGCACCGTCGAAGTACGTCGTGACTTCCATCTCCGACTGCATCTCGTACCACTCGGCCGGCTCCCCGAGCGCCGGCTTGCGGCGTCGGTTGTGCATGTCCCACCGGCCGACCAGGAAGTCGAAGTCGCCGGTCAGCTTGGGTACGTCGAGCGGCGGCGGGGGCGTGTCGCGTCGGGTGAAGTCCATGATCCAGTTGGTTTCCCAGGTCTTCCCGCCGTCGTTGGAGTAGGCCTGCTCCCAATGCGCCGTGGTCTCGGTGATGTCCGACCACTCGTAGCTGCACAGGATCGGCTTGCCATCCAGTTCGTCGTCACCGATCAGCCGGCAGTTCGACCCGTCCTCCGACCAGCCGCCGCGCACGGGCGGATACAGCCGCATCGTCCGGCTGTCGACCCACCAGATGCTCCACTCCTTCGCGACCGGGTCGAACAGCCGGACCGAGAGCCCGTACGACCCCTTGGCCGGGAAGCGCATCTCGTCGATGCTGATGGCGCCGTCGAAGTACGTGTGCGCCGTGGTCGTCCCGTCGTACTCCTGCCATTCGTCGCAACCGGCGAAGGCCTGTTTCAGGGTGCGGTGCCGGACGTCGAAGTACCCGTTCAGGAAGTCGAAGTCGCCGGTCACCTTGGTCCAAGTCGTCATGCAGCCAGCGTGGCCGTGAAACCTGACAAACCATGGCAGCCTAAAAGGCTAACCTCAGGGCATGCGTTCGAGCCGGCTGCTGTCGATCCTGCTGTTGCTGCAGACCCGCAGGCAGCTGACCGCGCGTGAGCTCGCCGACGAGCTGGAGGTCTCGCTCCGGACCATCTACCGCGACGTCGACGCGCTCGCGGCGGCCGGCGTGCCCGTGTACGCCGATCAAGGGCGGGCGGGTGGTTATCGCCTGGTCCAGGGGTACCGGACCCGGCTGACCGGACTGAACGAGCAGGAGGCCGCCGCGCTCTTCCTGGTCGGCCTGCCCGGCGCGGCCGCGGCCCTCGGGCTGACCGAGCAGACGAGCGCCGCCGAACTGAAGCTGCTGGCCGCGCTGGCACCCGACCAGCGGGACCGGGCTGGGCGGCTGAAGAACCGCTTCCACCTGGATCTGCCCGCGTGGTACCAGGACGCCGAGACATCGCCGTACCTAGCGCAGGTGGCCGATGCCGTGTTGCACGACCGGCGGATCAGGGTGCTCTACCGGCGTTGGGAGGCGCCGCGCGAGGTCGAGCGCGTGCTCGAGCCGTACGGCCTCGTGCTGAAGAACGGCAGCTGGTACGTCGTGTCCGCGACGGCCAACGGGATGCGGACGTATCGGGTGTCGAGCATCCTCGAGCTGACGCCGACCGAGGAGGAGTTCGAACGGTCGGAGGGGTTCGACCTGGCGGGATTCTGGCAGGAGCACCTGGACCAGTTCGACCAGGTTCGGTTCACCGGGCAGACGGTCGTACGGGTCTCGGCCCGGCTCGCCGCGAAGATGCACGACGTGTCGTTTCCCCTGCTGGTGAAGGCGGTTGCGGCCGCCGAGCCGGCCGAGGACGGCAGCGTGACCGTCACTGTGCCGATCGAGTCGATCCCCAACGCTGCCGCCGCGTTCTGCCGGTTCGGGGACGCGGTAGAGGTGCTCGAGCCGCCGGAGCTGCGGGCCGAGCTGGCGGCTCTCGCCCACACCTTGCTCGGCGTCTATCAGTCCTGACCGGCCAGCTTCTCGGTGGAGGTCCGGCCGGCCTCGGTACTGCGGCGCAGGAAACCGGCGATCACATCGAGCTCGTCGGAGGAGTAGCCGTCGAGCAGCTCGTCCATCGCGCTGATCATCGGCTGGTAGAGCCGGAAGACCTCGACGCCCCGATCGGGCAGGACCCGGATGGTGATGCTGCGGCGATCGCCGCGGGCCCGGTCGCGAGTGATCCAGCCGCCGCGTTCCAGCCGGTCCAGGATCCCGGTCAGCGTCGCCGGGTGCAGACCCGCCTGCCGTGCCAGTGCGCTCGGCGTCAGCGGGCCGCTGCGAGCCAGTACGTCGAGGCAGTCGAGGTCGACGTCCTTCAGCGCCAGCTTGCCGCCGACCTGGTGGTTCAGCAGGGCGAGCTGGATGCGGAGGTCGCGCAGCGCGGCCTTGATCTCGTTCCCGGCGCGGCGACGGTCGCGTGGATCGTGGCGCGCGTCACCTGATGATGTCTGTTCCATATATTATGATTTCCGTACTATATGAGTTACAGAGAACATCACGGTAGCGCAGGAGGAGTCGGATGAGGATCACAGTGTTCGGGGCGACGGGTGGGATCGGCGGTCACGTCGTACGTCAGGCGCTCGACGCGGGGCACAAGGTGACGGCGGTGGTTCGGCAGTCGTCGCCGTTCGAATTGGAACACTCGTCGCTGGAGGTGGTCCGCGTGCCGGGCCTGGACGAGGCCGGTCCGTTGCGGGACGCGGTGGACGGGAGCGAGGCGGTCATCTCCGGAGTCGGCCCCCGTGGACGCAAGTCCGGAGCGGTCGCGTCGAGCAGCACGCGGTCGATGCTCGCCGCGATGGCAGCCGCCCCGGTACGCCGTTTCGTCGCGGTGAGCGCGGCGCCACTCGGGCCGATGCCACCGGACGAGAGCTTCCTGAACCGGCGCGTCGTCCACCCGATGATCAACGCCTTCGCGGCCGACGTGTACGCCGACCTCCGCGTGATGGAGGCCGACATCATGAGCAGCGGCACGGACTGGACGCTCGTCCGCCCGCCCAAGCTGAACAACAAACCTCTGACCGGCACCTACCGCACAGTCGTCGGCGGCTCGGTCACTCGCGGCTACTTCATCTCCCGAGCCGACGTCGCCCACCTGATGCTCGCCGTCCTCGACGACCCGACAACCCTCAACCAGCCCGTCGGCGTGGCGTACTGATGTCCCGGTTGATCCGTGGCGCGAGTCTGCTGTTCAGCGGGCTCTTCGCCGGCTTCCTGCTGGGTGTGCTGGTGCTCGAGAACTCGTTGCGTGGTTTCGATGCCTCGGTCTACACGCAGGTACGGATGGTGGAACTGGACTCCCTGGACACACTCGCGTCGGTGACGTTGATTCCGGCGATCGTGACCACGGTGGTGCTGGCGATCCGGGCCCGGGGCAACGATCGACGAGTAGTGCTGGTGGCGGTCGCGTTGCTGGCGCTCGTGTTCGCGACGACGCTGGCGATGAACCTGCCGATCAACGCGGACCAGGCGTCGTGGTCGGTGCAGAATCCACCGGCCGACTGGGCAACCGTCCGCGACCACTGGCAAGTGGCCCACCTGATCCGCACCGTCGCCGCGCTACTCGCCTTCGGCTCGCTGATCGGAGCCACCCTCAGCCACCGAGCCCCCATGAACCACCCGACGCCGGCCATCGTCGTACACACCTGACCCACGACCCCGGGGCCGGTCGCGGTGCGAGGTAGGGACCGCGGACAGGAACCGGGGTCCTCGAACAGGTTATTTCCTGTCCGGGGTCCCCACATGGTGTCCGAGGTCTCCGCGGGCGCCGAGCCCCACAGCCGCCTGGATCAGGTCGTGGGGGACGGCTTGGGCGGTGTTGCCGCGGTGGCCTTTGGTGGTGCGGGCCATGGTGAGGGAGTTGAGGAGGGCTTCCTCGACCGACTCGGTGACGGCTTGGAACGGGGCGCGGAGGTCCTTGTCCCGGTAGCCGGGGGCGGGGTTGGTGGTGAAGGCGATCGCGTAGTCGCCGCTGCCGGGGGCGTAGTCGGAGCCGACGCGGGCGAGAGCGAAGACCGCGCGGCGGGCCAGCCGGCCCAGTTGGCGGGCGTCCAGCGGGAGGTCGGTGGCGACGACGATCATGCACGAGTTGCCGTCGGCATCCACCGGCACAGCCGGAACCGGTCTGCCCAGCACCGTCAGCAGTCCGGAGAAGTTCGACTGGACGATCGCCCCTACCGAACCCTGCTCCACGGTGCGGGACGACGTACCGATGCCCGCTTTGAAGCCGAGGGCTGTGGTGCCGGTGCCGGCTCCCACGCAGCCTTCGGCAGGGAGGTCGGTGGAGGCCGAGTCCAGGGCGGCGTGGACGTGCTCGGGGGTGATCGGGCGGCGACGGATGTCGGAGAGGAAGGCGTCGTTGGTCTCGCCGACGACCGGGTTGAGGCTGGTCGCCTTCGGGTCGCGCTCGATCAGCCAGGTGACGAGCGCGTCGGCGACCCGGAACACACTCAGCGTTCCGGTGAGCAGGATCGGCGTCTCGATCCGGCCCAGCTCATCCACCTGGGTGCTCCCGACGAGCTTGCCGTACCCGTTGCCCACCGCCACAGCCGCGGGGTGCCCGTCGGCGTACCCGTCCGGCACGATCGCGGTGACGCCGGTGTTCAGGTCATCGGTGGCGATCGTGGTCTGGCCGACGCGGACGCCGGGTACGTCGGTGATCGCATTGCGCGGGCCGGTCGGCAGCGTGCCGACGACCACGCCGAGGTCGCGGAGTCTCCGGGGAGTTTGCATGCGGCTATCGTCGGCCAGGTGCTCGAACACCTGAACGGCCGGGTCTGGCTGTACCCGCACGATCCCGACCCGGACGCGATCCGCCCGTCGGTCGCGGTGATCGCCGACGATCGGGGCAGCGTCCTGATCGATGCAGGCAACAGCCCGGAGCATGCCCGCGAGATCCGGGCGGCGATCGCAGCCGCCGGTCTGCCCGCGCCACGGTGGTTGGTCTACACGCACCACCACTGGGACCACACGTGGGGCGCATGCGCCTGGCCGGACGTCACAGTGGTCGCCCACTCGTCCGCGGTGCCGATCCTGACCGCGGAAGCCGAACGCCCATGGAGCCACCGGTACTTGCATGACCAGGTCAAGGCCAACCCGAAGCTCGGCCCCAGCTTCCGGGCCCGCGCCCTCGCCGTCCCCGACTGGACCGACTTCCGCATCGTCGTCCCCGACCAGACCTTCGATGCCACCCTCACCCTCCCGACGGGCGTCGTACTGCGCCATGTCGGAGGCAACCACGCCCCGGACTCCCTGGTGGCCATCGACTCCGGCGTCGTACTCATCGGCGACGCCTTCTACCCACCGCCGTACCACCAGCGCACGTCAGAAGACAGCGTCGACTACGCGATGATCAAACAACTCCTGTCCGAGCGGCATGACTGGTACGTCGATGCGCACTCACCGCCGCGCCGCCCTTCGGCCGCCCTCGCGGAGTCCGGCTAGCGGACCTGAGGGGCGGGGAGTGGGAGCGGCCCTCTAGGCTGGGCGCGCGATGAAGAGTTTCGAGGAGCTGTTTGCCGAGCTGGGTGAGAAGGCGCGGACGCGGCCGGAGGGATCCGGGACCGTGGCGGCGCTGGATGCCGGCGTGCACTCGATCGGCAAGAAGCTGGTCGAGGAGGCGGCCGAGTCCTGGATGGCTGCCGAGCACGAGGGCAAGGAGCGGGCCGCGGAGGAGCTGTCCCAGCTGCTCTACCACACCCAGGTGATGATGCACGCGCTCGGCCTGGACCTCGACGACGTGTACCGACATCTGTAGGAACCCCTCCGACAGTCACCGGTTCACTTCAGAAAGGGCAGTGCCATGCTGCGCGTCGCAGTACCGAACAAGGGCTCGCTGAGCGAAGCCGCCACCGAGATCCTGACCGAGGCCGGCTACAGGCAGCGCCGGACCGCCAAGGAGCTCTCGCTCACCGACGCGGCCAACGAGGTCGAGTTCTACTACCTGCGTCCCCGCGACATCGCCGTGTACGTCGGCGAGGGCACGCTGGACGTCGGCATCTCCGGCCGTGACCTGGTGCTCGACTCGCACGCCGACGCCGAGGTGATCATGGAGCTCGGCTTCGGCAGCTCCACCTTCCGGTTCGCCGGTCCGCCCGGTGCGGCCGACTCGGTGAAGGACCTGGCCGGTAAGCGGATCGCCACGTCGTATGCCGGGGTGCTGCACGACCACCTGGCCGAGAACGGCGTCGACGCCGCCGTGGTCCGCCTCGACGGCGCGGTCGAGTCGGCCGTCCAGTTGGGCGTCGCGGACGTGATCGCCGACGTCGTCGAGACGGGTACGACGCTCCGCCAGGCCGGACTCGAGGTCTTCGGCGACCCGATCCTCAAGTCCGAGGCGGTGCTGATCAAGCGGCACGGCGTGGAGACTCCGCCGAACGGCATACAGCAGCTGGTACGCCGCCTGCAGGGCGTCCTGATCGCCCGCAACTACGTGATGATGGACTACGACATCCCGGCCGAGGCGGTCGACGCGGCCACCGCGGTCGCACCGGGTCTGGAGTCGCCGACGGTCTCGCCGCTGCACCGGCAGGGCTGGGTCGCCGTCCGGGTGATGGTCCAGCGGGCCGACGCCCAGCGGCTGATGGACCAACTGTGGGAGGTGGGCGCGCGTGCCATCCTCACCACGGACATCCACGCCTGCCGGATCTGACCCGGGATCTGACATGGCCGCCGCCGATCGGCTGTTCACGTTCCATCCGCGGATCGTGGCGCTGATGGCCGGCGTGATGGGGTTGTCTCTGATCGCGGTGTTCGGTGTGATCTGGGTCCGGCTGCCGGGTGACGCCCGGGAGTCGTTCAGCTGGTTCCAGCGGCTGACGTTGCTGGCGTTCTTCGGTGCGGTGCTGTGGATCCTCTACCGGATGACGACGCTGCGCGTGACGGCGTACCCGGACCGGCTGCACATCCGCAACGTGTTCAAGTCCTACACGCTGCGCTGGTCCGAGGTGACGGCGCTCCGGTTCCGGCCGGGCGACGCGTGGCTCCAGCTGTTCGATGCCGACAGCAACCGGATCGGCATCCTCGCGGTGCAGGCGGCCGAGGGGCCACGGGCGAGCCGGGCCGCCAAAGAGTTGGCCGCGGTGGCCCGGCAGCACGGCGCCGGGCCTAGACCGATATCCGGAGCGTAGTCGTGTGCGACTCACCGGGCTTCAGCACGACCAGGTCGTGCCCGGTGATGAAGGCGTTCGGCGGGCAGGTCATCGGTTCGACGGCGAGCGCCGTACGCCCGATCGCACCGCCGGTGTAGAGCTGCAGCCACGGGGTGTCGCTGGTCAGGACGGACTTGTTGCCGGTGCCCGGATCGGTCAGCGTCACCGACCACGAGCCGCCGCCGAGCCCGGTGAAGGCGTTGTCGATGTCGAGCGCGCCGATCACCCGCCCGGTGTGGAAGTCGTACGGCGATCCCTGCACCGGTGACAGCCCGATCGGTGTCATCTGCTCCGGCGACACCTCGAGCCAGTCGTTGGCACTGAACTCGAGCACGCACTCGTCGATCGCCCGGCCGACGCTCAGATACGGATGCGTTCCATACCCGTACGGCGCGTCGCTCGCGCCGATGTTGGTCGCGGTGGCGGTCACGGTGAGTCCATCGGCCAGGCGGTAGGCGAGGCGGAGATCGAGCTGGTGCGGGTACCCAGGCTGGCCGTGCAGCCGGTGACCGGCCTCCACGACCGCCTCATCAGTGCCGTCGTCGACGCGCTCCCAGTTGGCCCAGCGGGTGAGCCCGTGGATCGCGTTCTGCCGGGCCGGCTCGGTCAGGTAGAGCTGCTCATCGGCACCCTGGAAGGTGTACTTCCCGTCCGTGATCCGGTTCGGCCACGGGAACAGGTGCTGGCCGATCCCGGCGTGCGCCGGTTCGTCCTCGCCGTACCCGAGCACCACCTGGCGGCCGTCGTACGTGAGCCCGCGGAGACCACCGCCCACGCTCACCACGGTGCCGGCGTACCCGCCGGATCGAAGCGTCCACTGCTCACCGGACGGACCTACCTGTGTGCTCATCCACGTCCTCGCTTCGCTCCGGGCGCGGACGAGACACGAGGCACACTGTGCTTGCTGCTGAACTCGCTTCGCTCGCTCATGGGACCCATCCTGACAAATTCTCGGGGCGTCCTGTCCATAGGTCACGCGCCCGTTCGTAGAGATGCTGTACATAGGCTGACAGGAGGTTCCACTGTGAAGTATCTGCTCTTGATCAACGCCGGTGAGCTCGACGTGAGCGGCGGAGTGGTCGGCTGCGAGCCCGAGGACTGGATGCGGTTCGACAAACAGATCCAGGACGCCGGAGTCGTCGTCGCCGCCGAGTCGCTGGCCGATCTGGTCACCGCGACCCGGGTCCAGGTCGCCAACGACGGCCAGCGCACCGTCACCGACGGGCCGTACGCCGAGACCCGTGAGGTGCTCGGTGGGTTCTACGTGATCGACGTACCGGATCTGGACGTGGCGCTGGACTGGGCCGCGAAGTGTCCGGGGTCGCGGGGCGGCGGATCTGTCGTGGTGCGGCCGGTCGCGGAGTTCTGAGGATGGACCAGGTCGAGGAGGTGTTCCGGGAGGAGCGCGGCCGGTTGCTGGCGGCGCTCGCCCGGCGCTTCGGCGACCTCGACCTGGCCGAGGAGGTCACCTCCGAGGCGATCGAAGCGGCGCTGGTGCGGTGGCCGGTCGACGGAGTCCCGCCGAACCCCGGCGGCTGGCTGATGACCACCGCGCGGCGCAAGGCGGTCGACCGGTTGCGGCGCGACCAGGTGTACGCCGCCAAGCTCGCCGTACTGCAGGTCGAGGCCGACCGCGCCGACCCGGTCCCGTCAGCGGATGGCGGGCTACCGGATGAGCGGCTCGAGCTGTTCTTCACCTGTGCGCATCCGGCCCTGGCCGCCGAGGACCGCGGTGCGCTGACGCTGCGCTGCCTCGCCGGGCTGAGTACGCCGGAGGTCGCGCGAGCGTTCCTCGTGCCGACCGCGACGATGGCGAAGCGGATCGTCCGGGCGAAGACGAAGATCCGCGAGGCCCGCATCCCGTTCCGGGTGCCAGGCCCGGACGAACTGCCGGAGCGGCTGCCTGGAGTGCTGCAGGTGATCTACTCGGTGTTCACCGAGGGGTACGCCGCCAGCTCCGGCCCGTTCCTGCAACGGCTTGACCTGGCCGAGGAGGCGATCCGGCTGGCCCGGATCCTGCACCGTCTGCTTCCGGCCGAGCGCGAGGTCACCGGCCTGCTGGCCCTCATGCTGCTGGTTCACGCCCGCCGGGACGCGCGCAGCGACCCCGCCGGCGAACTCGTCCTGCTCGAAGACCAGGACCGCAGCCGGTGGGATCGCGAGATGATCGCCGAGGGCAGGGAGTTGGTGGTTGCCGCGCTCACCGGCGGCCCGGCTGGACCGTACGCCGTCCAGGCCGCGATCGCCGCCCTGCACGACGAGGCGGGTGACTTCGCCGGCACGGACTGGCCGCAGATCGTCGCCCTGTACGACGTCCTGATCGCGATCGACCCGTCTCCGGTGGTCGCGCTCAACCGCGCCGCCGCGGTCGCGATGCGCGACGGCGCCGAGGCAGGTCTGGCCCTCCTCGACGAGCTGTCCGACGCGCCACGCTTGCAGAAGTACCACCCCTACGCGCTGGCCCGCGCCGACCTCCTGCACCGGCTCAACCGGTTGCCGGAGGCAATGATTGCGTACAGGCAGGCGCTCGAGCTGGCCGGGTCGGAACCCGAACGGACTCATATCCGTGATCGTCTCGACGACTGTCGGCGGGCAGTGCAAGACTCATCGGCATGACGACGGTCTTCGAGGCTGCGGGTGGGACAGAGGGAATTCTCCGGCTGGCGCACGCTTGGCATGAGCGAGTGATGGCGGACGAGGTCGTGAGCCACGCGTTCAGTCACGGGTTCCGCCCGGATCACACCGAGCGGCTGGCGGCGTACTGGAGCGAGGCGCTGGGCGGGCCGGCGTCGTACTCCGGGATCTACGGCGACGAGACGTCAGTCGTCCGGATCCACAGCGGGAACGGCGAGCACGACGAGATGAACCGCCGGGCGGTCGACTGCTTCGACGAGGCGCTGCGCGATGCGGGCCTCGCCGCGGACGATCGTCTGCGCGGGGTGCTGCACGACTACTTCGCGTGGGCGACCTGGAACACGATGTATCACCACTCCACCAACGAAGTGGCCGAAGGCATGAGCATTCCGCGCTGGTCCTGGGACGGTCTGGAGGGGCCGTGACCGACCGCCTCGCGAGGATCGCCCGGGGCTGGGACGAGGCGGCCGCCGGCTACGAGGTGTACTTCGTTCCGCGCTTCGCGCCTTGGGTGAGGACGGCGGTCGACGCGGTGGGCGACGTACCCGACGGCCCGATCCTCGTGCCGTGCTGCGGCACGTTCCCCGAGCTCGACCTGCTCGCCCCACGCTTTCCCGGGCGGAGGATCGTCGGCATCGACCTGTCGGCGGGGATGGTGCGGCTGGCGCGCGAACGCGCAGCCCGGCTGCCGGACGCCGACGTCGAGCTCGTCCAGGGTGACGCCGCGACTCTCGATCCACGCTGGTTGGGCTTCTGTGCAGCCGTCGTTTCGGTCTTCGGCCTGCAGCAACTGCCGGATCCGCGATCCGCTATCGCCTCGTGGTACGACGCACTTCGCCCGGGCGGCCGCTTGTGCGTCGTCTACTGGCCCGATGTCGCTGAGGAAACCGGGCCGTTCGCCCTCCTGGACTCGGTCGTCGGAGACAACGCCGGACGTCCCTGGGAAGACGAACTCGTCCCGGCGCTCGCCGGCGCGGAGATCGAGCGCGACGAGATGGTCTCCCACCCGATGACCCACCCGGACGCGGCGACGTACTTCGATGCGGTTCACCGCGCCGGGCCGCTGCGCGCACTCGCGCTGGCGCACGGCGACGACTACATGGCGGAGCTACGGATGCAGTACCTCGAGCGAGCACCCGTGGGTGAGTGGACCCACCATCCCAGCGCCCGGCTGATCGTGGTCAGGAGGCCGCCGAGTCGTGCGGCGGGAGTGCCACCGACTTCGGGATGATCTCCAGCGCCGGGTCGTGCGGGACAGCCGGGTCGCCGTCGACGATGACGTGCGCGCGGGAACGGGTCTCCTGGTCGGCGAAGTGATCGCGCTCCCAGCGCATCCAGTCCAGCCAGTGGTCGCGCAGGGCCTCGCCGTCGCGGGCGATGCCACGGTCCAGCCGGACCTCGTTCGAGGTCTCGACCCACAACCGCAGCGACTGCCAGCGGTCGGCGTCGCGGTCGCACGAGGTGACGCCCTCGACCACGAGCAGTTCGACCGTGACCGGTACGACGTGGAGTTCGGCGTACGCACCGAGGTCCCAGTCGTAGCGGCGGTACCGGCCCTCGCGGCCGTCGGCGATCCGCTGCAGGACGTGGTCGCGGAGCAGGCCGAACCCGCGGACGGCTCCGGTCCAGCCGTCGTACAGGTCGTCCATGTGGATGATGCCGGTGCGCAGCCCGCGGGCCTCGGCCCGGGCCTGGATCTTCGCGGCGAGGCCGGTCTTGCCGGAGCCGGCCGGTCCGTCGATGCCGATCAGCCGGGTCCGGCCGAGCCGGGGTGGTGCGGCCTGGACGTTGTCCAGCAGAGCGTCGATGGTCAGGGGGGTCCCGTGGTCAGCGGGGTGGTCAGTTGATTCCATGGCGCTTCAGGATGTCCTCGATCTCGTCGAACTCCGACGATTCCTGCTGCTTCGCCTTCGACCCCTTGGCCGGCTTGGCAGCTTTGGCGGGAGCGGCCGACGCGGGTGCGGGACCCGTGGCGGTCAGCTCACCCGCGGGCGAGGCGGGCTTCTTCTCGGCCTTGGGTGCCTTGACTGTGTCGCCACGCCGGCCCTTGGCCACGCCGGAGACGACGTACAGCACGACCGAGACACCGAACAGCGCGACCCCGGACCACACCGTGGGGGAGAAGATCAGGTGCGTGACCCAGCTGACGGTCGACCGGACCACGTCCCAGACGAGCTCCAGCAGGCCGGTCAGGTAGAGCGACACCGGCAACAGGGACCAGGCCACTCCACGCGTCCCGGCCGCCGCCCCGCGGCGCCGCCAGGCGGTCCACGAGCCGATCAGGCCGAGCAGGGTCAGGCCCACACAGAACGGCAGCAGCGTCAGATCGTTGAAGTCAGGCACATACCCAGGCTCGCACAGTCCGGCGCGGAACCAAGAGGGGAAGAGCCCTGACACCACCCTGAAACCCCGCTCCGGACCCCCAGCACTCACCAACTGCGGTGCCACCGCCCTCGGCACGCTCAAATCGGCGTCGCGGACCCTGGTCCGGGCCCGGTTGATGAGTGGTGGAGGTCCGGCGGGGACAATGACGGGGTGCAGCCTCCGAAACGCCGACTGGCCTTCACCGGGTTCGACAACGACGACGGGTCGGCCGACCCCGCGCTGGCTCGCGCGCTCGCGGAGCGTGACCAGGGGGCGACCCTGGCGGCGCTGACGAGGGCACGGCTGCTGGTGCCCGTGGTGGCGATGCTCGGCGAGGTCGAGTACGACGAGAACGGGCTGGCACATGACAAGACCTCGGACATGGCGGTTGCGCTGCTGCAGGGACAGGACGGTCGCAACGCACTGCTCGCCTTCACAGGCACCGAGAGCCTGACCCGGTGGAGCCCGGACGCCCGGCCGATGCCCGCGCAGGCCCAACTGGTCGCGACTGCGGCGATCCAGGAAGGGGCCGCCGCGATCGTCCTCGACATCGCCGGTCCCGCGACCGGAGTGATCGAGACCGACGACGTACGGCGCTTGGCCGCCGGCCTCCAGGTGGTACGCCTGGAAGACGGCGGCTTCGCATGGATCGAATCAGCCGACAGCTGAGCTGAGCGCGTCCATCGGCTTCGAGCGGAGCGCGATCCGGCCGGTGATCGCGGTGGTCGGCAGCACCAGTAGGAGGATCACGGCAACCCAGGCGAGCAGGATCCAGGCCGGACCGGACGGGATCGGCCAGCCGCGGGTCGCGACCGCGATCGGTAGCACGGTGAACGCCGCCGCGATGAGCCCGAGGACGAGACCGAGTGCCGCGATCACGAGACCTTCGAGGGTCAGCATCCGGCTGACCTGCCGCCGGGTCGAGCCGGTCAGCCGTTGCAGCCCGAACTCCCGCCGCCGGTCCAGGACCGCGACCGCGATCGTGTTGATCGACGCGATCGCCGTGTAGGCGACGGCGATCCCGGCCAGCAGGTACCCGATCCAGGCGTCGACCCCGAGGCCGGCGTCGTACCCGGAGGCCAGCAGATCCCGGCCGCCGACGCTCGATCCCGGCCACTCCGACAGGACCATCGACTTCGTCGTGGCCTCCTTGTCGTGAGTCTTGAGGAGCAGCTGGCTGGGGAGTCCGGTCGTGGTGTGCGAGGCCAGCAGTGCGGCGGGCAGCAGGATCGACTCGTAGCCGGACGGGCCCTTCGCGAGGGCGACCACCTTGAGCTTCACCAGAGCGTCGTCGCCCAGCCGCACCCCGATCTCCGATCCCACGTCGACCTTCAGCTTCTTCGCCGTACCGGGCGGCAGCGCCACGGTGTCGCCGGTCAGGTCGTCGAGCGAACCCTTCGTGACCTCTCCCTTGTAGACCGGTCCGCTCAGACCGAGCAGTGGCCAGGCATCACTGGTGTGCGAGCTGTCGTACGGCTCCTCGATCCAGCCCTTGCTGCGGACCAGTTCGGACACCGCGGTGACACCGGGCAGAGACCGCGCACTGTCGGTCAGCGAGGCGGGGATCCCACCGGACGTGCTGGTCACGACCACATCCGCGGCCAGGTTGTCCGTGTACGCCTCGACGGCCGCCTTCTGCTGGGTGGTCTGCGCGTAGATGTTGCCGAGAGCAATGGTCGTGGCGATCGTGATCGGGATCAGGATCGCGGCGAACTGGACGGCCCGGACCCGCAGGTTGATCACCGCGAGAACTCCGCTGGTCCCGCGCTTCTCGATCAGCGCGGTGAGCCGTGGCACGAGTGCCCGCTGGATCACCAGTGGTGCAAGGATCGCGACCGCGATGGATCCGGTCAGACCCGCCGGCCCGCCGATCGCCGCAGCGTTGGTGGGACTCATGAAGAGCGTGGACATCGCGATCGACACCGTCACTCCCGCGAACACCGCGCCGATGATCAACCGGACGCGTCCCAGTGCGACCTCCGGTACGGCGGCCTCTGCCAGCGCCTGGATCGGCCGGATCCGAGCCGCGCGTCCGGCGGCGAAGCCGACCGTGATCCGCAGTACGGCGAAGGTCAGCAGAGCCGCACCCGCGAACGGCAGCGGGCCCTGGTCGAACCGCAGTTGCGACGGCACGATCCCGCCATCGGCCAGCATCCCGAAGATCCAGTCACCGGCGAACCGGCCGCAGAGCAGTCCGAGGACCAGGCCGATCACCCCGACCACCATCGTCTCGGCGATCACCATCTTGCCGACCTGCCGCGGCGTCGCGCCGCTGGCCCGCAGCAGTGCGAGTTCGCGCCGGCGTTGCCGGACCGACAGCCCGATCGTGGCCGAGATCACGAGTGCCATCACCACGGCCACCATCCCACCGAAGACGCCGGACATGATGATCAGCGGAAGACTGGTCGCGATCCCGCTGTACTCCGCGACGCCCCGGTCGTCTCCGGCATACGCTCGTACGCCGTCCGGAAGCTCGAGGCGCTTCGCCAGGTCAGGCGCCGAGGTCCCACCTGCAGGGAACACGCCGATCGCGTCGACTCCAGGAGCCAGTTGGGCCGCGTCCGCATCGGCGAAGAACACCGACGGTACGTCGACCTGACGTTGAGCGGCCGCGATTCCGGCCAGGGTGAAGGTCTGTGGCCGGCCGTTGACGGTCACGCTGATCCGGTCGCCGGGCTTGGACGTGCCGGCCAGGCGTTGATCGAGCACGACCTGACCCGTGTGCGGCGCCTGACCCGCGGTCAGTTGGTACGGCGTCAGGGCCGCGGACGCCCAACCATGTCCGGTGAGTGCATCCGTGCCGGGAGTGATCACGGCCGGGAACGAGCGATCCGCGATCGCCTGCGGGACTCCCGGCGTACCGGCGAGCTTGTCCGCCAGGTCGGCGTCGACGCGGTGGCGCTCGGGGAACGCGGCCGAGCCGGAACCGTTGGGCGGGTGGTACGCCGGGTCGCCGGTGACGACGACGGGCGCGGCGGCGAGGCGCTGGGGCGGGGCGTTGAGCCGGAGGCCGGTCTCGAGCAGGCCGCCGGCTGCGCTGAGCAGGGCACCGCCGAGCAAGACGGCGACGAGGATGGCGAGGAAGGCAGCGGTCCGGTACCGCAGGGTGGTGATGGCGAGGCGGATCATGATTCAGGTCTCCGACGGTGAGTAGCGGCCGGCGCTGAGGTGGGCGAGCTCCGCGGCGACGGCCTCTGGGGTGGGGTGGACGGTCTCCGAGGCGATCCGGCCGTCGACCAGGAAGACGACGCGGTCGGCGTACGACGCCGCGACCGGGTCGTGGGTGACCATCACGACGGTCTGCCCGAGTGCGCGGGCCTGGTCGCGGAGGAGTGCGAGGACGTCGAGTGCGGTGACCGTGTCCAGCGCGCCGGTCGGCTCGTCCGCGAACGTGATCGCGGCGCGTCCGGCCAGTGCCCGGGCGATCGCGACCCGTTGCTGCTGACCACCGGACAGCTCGCTCGGCCGGTGCCGGGTGCGGTCACCGAGTCCGACCCGCCGGATCACCTCGGACACCCATGCCTCGTCCGGCGACTTCCCGGCCAGCATGAGCGGCAGTACGACGTTCTGCCGGACGGTGAGGGCCGGCATCAGGTTGAAGGACTGGAAGACGAAGGCCACGTGCTCGCGCCGCAGCTCGGTCAGGGCGGTCTCGTCCAGGCCGCGCAAAGATCGTCCGGTCAGATGTACGTCGCCGGACGTCGGAGCGTCGAGGCCGGCGGCGCAGTGCAGCAGCGTGCTCTTGCCGGAGCCGGACGGGCCCATCACCGCGGTGAAGGTGCCGGCCTCGAAGCCGTAGGTGACACCGCCCAGCGCGGTGACCGCGCCGGGACCGGTGCCGTACACCTTGCGGACGTCGGTGAGCTGGACCGGGGCGCTCATCGGGTGACCAGCACATCGGTCTGGCGGTAGTAGGACTCGTTGGTCCACCACACGACGGCGACGACCAGGCCGAGGCCGATGTCCGACCACAGCCACCACGGCCAGTCGAAGTGACCGAAGGCCGCCAGTACGACCCAGATCACGAACTGTACGACGCAGGTGAGCAGCCAGACGGCGCTGACCGCTCGCAGCGCGACGGTGAGACCGCGGGGCGGGAGCGCGTCGGCGATGCCGTCGAAGACCTGGTGGAGGTCGCCGCGAGTGCGGGCCTCGAGCAACAGGTCCTGCCGGTCGCCGGCCTGCGGCGGGGTCTTCCGGACGGCCCGGTCGAGCTTGGCGACGGCCGTACGTCGGTCGTCCTCGCTCAGGTCGACCTGGTCCGGCAGCAGCAGCGGTTCGAGCATGGTGTTCATCGGAGGATTCCTTTCGAGGGTTGTCCTGACGGGGTTGTCTGGACGTCAAACAGCGTATGGGTTGAACAGTTTTGTCCGCCCGGTGCTCAGGACCCGTTTCAGGGGTGGTGCTAGCACCCCTCTGGGCCGGGGCCGTGATGCGCGAAGATGGAGGGCATGACCGAGGACCGCGGGGAGTTGCCGCCGGGGCTCGCCCTGTCCTGGGGTGTGCAGCCGGTGCAGCGGCGCGGGCCGAAGCCGGCGTTGTCGGTCGAGCAGATCGTGGCGACCGGGATCGAGTTCGGCGACAGTCACGGGTTCGAGGCGGTGTCGCTACAGCGAATCGCGGCCCGGCTCGGCGTCAGTACGAACGCGATGTACCGCTACGTGCGGTCGAAGGACGAGCTGATCGTGCTGGTCCAGGACAAGGCTGTCGGCCCGCCGCCTGAGCTGCCGTCCGGCTGGCGGGAGGCCGCGACCGCGTGGGTCACCGCGCAGGTCGATCTGTACGCCGAGCGCCCCTGGCTGCTCGACATCCCGATCCGCGGCGCGCCCGTGACGCCGAACGTCATGCGCTGGATGGAGGCGATGCTCCAAGCCCTCGACGGCACTGGACTCAGTCAGCACGACATGCTCGGCTGCTTGATGCTCCTGGACGGATTCGCCCGCAACTACGGCGTTCTCGCCCGGCAGCTCGGGGCCGCCGTGGACACGCCCGTCCAGGCCGAGCAGGTCGGCGAGTTCCTGGTCCCGCGGCTGATGGAGGGTGGCTACCCGATGCTGACCGCGCTCTACACCAATCAGGAGTACGAGGACGGCCTCGACGACGACCTGGAGTTCGGGCTGACCCGGATCCTGGACGGGATCGAGGTCCTGATCAACCGCGAGTCCTAAGGCAGGACGATCCGGACCGGACCGTTGGCGCGCGCGGCGACCCACTGCCGGTGGAATTCGCTGCCGGGGGCAACTTCCGGACGACGGTGCGGCTCCGTGCGCAGGTTGGCCGGTGCGGTGAGCGTGCTGGTCGCCGGTTGCGCCTGTACGCCGTTCGCCCGTACCTCGGCGATCAGGTCCGCCAGGGCCTGTGCGGCCGGCTTCCGCTGGTGGTCGACGCTGAACAGACCCAGGTCGTACTCGCGTTCCGGGAAGTCGAGCAGCCTGCGGTCGATGTCGTGTGAGGACCACCAGGTCACGCCCCACAGCGCCGGGTTCTGGATGACCAGTTCGACCGTCCGCCGGGTGAACTCGGCCTGAAGGTCCACCGGGATGTCCGGCCCGGGTACGCCGATCTCCTGCAGCCACACGGGTCGTCGCGGATCGAGCGAGGTCGCCGCGGCCAACTCGACCAGGTAGTCCGCGTGGCTGAGTGTGGCCGGCCCGAGGGGACCGTCCACTCGTGAGACCCCGTTGAAAACCCACGAGTGGACAGTGCTCAGGTCACCCAGCTCCACGACATCAACGGGGTGGAACGGGTGGTCGGCCTTGTACCAGGCGTCGTCGAAGACCGAGTGCAGCGCGAGTACGTCGGGTGCCGCCTTCTTCAGCGTGGTCAGCAGGTCCTGCGCCCAGCCGGTCGAGGTCTCCGCTGTGGTCGCGCTGTCCGGCCAGAGATTGTTGACCTCGTTCCCGAGCGTGATCGCGAAGACGTTCGGCCGGGTCGCGATCGCGCGGGCGACGGTGTCGACGTACGTCGTCAGGCCGTCGCGGACCGCGGGATCGGAGAACAGGCTGGTCCTGTGCCAGGTGAGGACCCATGACGGGAGGAAGTCGAAGCTGGACAGGTGGCCCTGGATCAGGTCGACCGCCACGGTCAGCCCGTGCTCGGCGGCGGCGTCGATCGTGTCCAGGAGATCCTCGATCGCCTGCTCACGGATGATCGCCCGGTTCGGCTGGATCCACGGCCAGACCGGGAACACCCGGACATGGTCCAGCCCGATCCCGGCCAGATCCGCGAAGTCCCGCCGTACCGCGTCGCCGTCGTAGTCGAGCCAGCTGTAGAACCACCCGGCCGACGGAACGTGGTTCGCACCGAACCGGGGCGTGACGGGATCCGAGAGCATGCCGAGGATGCTAAATCGGTTTAGGGTGTTGCGGCAACCGCCCATGCCGCGCCCGTCTGGTGGGTTGACCCATCGGAGTGTGGGTTCGCCCATGTGGTGCGGTGGGTGAACCCGCCGTTTGGTGGGTCAACCCACCAGACGGGCCGGGGGAGCGGTGGACTCGCGGACGGTGAGGACCGGGTCGGCGGTGCGGCGGTTGATGATCCGGGTGGGGTCGGCGATGACCTCGAGCAGTACCTCGGCCGCCTGCCGGCCGAACTCGAAGGTGTCGCGGGACAGCGCGGTCAGGGCCGGATGCATCAACTGGGTCAGGATCGAATCGTCGAAGGCCACGATGGACAGGTCGCCGGGCACCGAGACGCCCATCTCCATCGCCACCCCGAGGCCGGCCACCGCCATCACGTCGCTGTCGTAGACGATCGCGGTCGGCCGGCTCGCCTGGGACAGCAGCTTGCGGGTCGTCGCCGCGCCTTCGGCGTCACTGAAGTCCGTGGTCAGCGACGGCGCATCGACCAGGCCGAGCCGGGGCGCCGCGTCCCGGACGGCCTTGATCCGGCGCACGGTGTGCTGGAAGAGCGGCGTACCGGCGACGTGGGCGATCCGGCGATGGCCGAGGGCGGCCAGGTACTCCACGATCGACAGCATCGCGTCCCGGTCGTCGGCCCAGACCGAGGCGAGCGCGCCCTTGCCGCCGCGTCCGCCGATCACCACGGCCGGCAGCTCGAGCGCCTTCAGCTCGTCGATCCGCGGGTCCTTGACCTTCAGGTCGACCAGGATCACGCCGTCGACCCGGTGCTCCGAGGACCACCGGCGGTACACCTCGATCTCGGTCGCGGTGTCCTCGACGATCAGCAACTGCAGCGAGATCGACTCCGCGGACAGGCCGGACTGCACGCCGGACAGCAGGTGCGCGAAGAACGGCTCCACGCCGAGCGTGCGGGCCGGCCGGGCGATCACCATCCCGACCGAGTCGACCCGGGACGCGCCGAGCGCCCGCGCCGCGCTGTGCGGCCGCCAGCTCATCTGTTCGGCGATCTTCAGGATCCGCTCCCGGGTCGCGTCGCTGACCCCCGGCCGCCCGTTCAGCGCGAACGACACCGCCCCCTTGGACACACCCGCGCGGATCGCGATGTCGGCGATCGTCGGTCTGGCCACGTGGTACCTCCCTTTCGAGGGTGACTCGGGACTCTGCGCCCTGCGCGGCGCTCGGCGGGCACATCGCTGCGTTGGAGGATGAGGCACGGAGAAACCCACTCCGCGCCTCATCCTCCGCCTTGCGCTGCACTCCGCCGAGCACCTGCTCGCTACGGCGCAGAGTCCCGAGTCACCCTCTTCCCTTGACAGCGGATTCTACGATCCCGGATAGTGCAGGAGCTATACCGGTTTATCAAACCCAGGAGAATCCATGCGTAGAGGTCGTCTGGCTCCGGTGGCAGCTCTTGCCGCCGCGGCTCTCACTCTGGCCGGTTGTGGCCTCGGCTCGTCCGGCGACTCCGGCAGTAGCGGCGCCAAGCCGACCGTCGACGCCAATGCCCAGGTGACCGGCGATGTGAGTTTCCAGACCTGGGCCCTGAAGCCGAAGTTCACGTCGTACGTCGAAGGTGTGATCAAGGCGTTCGAGGCGAAGTACCCGGGCACCAAGGTGACCTGGCTGGACCAGCCGGGCGACGGCTACGACAAGAAGGTGCTGAGCCAGGCGTCGGCCGGGCAGTTGCCGGACGTCACCAACCTCCCGCCGGACTTCGCGCTCTCGCTGGCCAAGCAGAACATGCTGCTCGACGTCGCGGCCGCCGACCCGAAGATCAAGGACGAGTACGTCGAGGGCGGCGTCCAAGCGTACCAGTACCAGGGCATGGACGGCACGTTCGGCTACCCGTGGTACCTGAACACCGACATCGACTACTGGAACGCGACCAAGTTCGCCGCGGCCGGGCTCGATGTGAAGAACCCGCCGAAGACCTTCGACGAACTGCTCGCGGCCGCCAAGGTGATGCACGACAAGACCGGCGGCAAGGAGTACCTGATGAGCCGGCTGCCCGGCATCGGTGACTTCACCAACGCCGGCGTGAAGATCCTGTCCGACGACGGCACGAAGTTCGTCTTCAACACCCCGGAGGCCGCCGCGCTGCTGGACAAGTACCGCGACGCCTACAAGGCCGGCTACCTGCCCCGCGACATCCTGACCCAGGAGTACCTCGGCAACTCCAAGCTCTTCACCCAGGGCAAGGTCGCCTGGACCACCGGCGGCGGCAACGCGATCCAGGACTTCCAGAAGGACAACCCGTCCCTGAAGGGCAAGGTCGTCCCATCGCCCGCGCTGGACACCCCGCCGCTGTACGTGCAGGGCCTCTCGGTGTCGGCCAAGACCAAGAACCAGGCGGCCGCGATCGCGCTGGCCCGCTTCGTCACCAACGCCGAGAACCAGGCCGCGTTCGCCAAGATCGTGAACATCTTCCCGTCGACCAAGGCATCCGCGTCCGACCCGTACTTCTCGAAGAGTGACGGTACGCCGGAGAGCGACGCCAAGGTGCTCGCGTTCGAGTCGCTGGCCAAGGCGAAGGTGCTGCAGCCGCCGGTGATCAGCGGCGCGACCAACGACTTCATCGGTCAGCAGATCTCGCTCGCGATCGCCGGCAAGATGTCGTCGCAGGCGGCCCTCGACGCGGCGGTGGCGAAGGCCAACCAGCTTCTGACGCAGTAATGCGGTACAACCGTTGGTTCACCCCGTGGGTGCTGGTGATTCCAGCACTCGCGTGGTTGCTGGTGTTCAACCTGTGGCCGTCGATCAACACCGTCATCCTGTCGTTCACCAACGCCAGGCCGATCGGCGGCGGCACCTTCGTCGGGCTGAAGAACTTCGAGACCCTGCTGCACGACGAGCAGTTGCGGTGGGCGTTGCTGAACAGCGTCATCTACATGGTGGTGTGCCTGCCGTTCCTGACCGTCTTCCCGCTGCTGCTCGCCGTACTGGTGGAGAAGAAGCTGCCCGGGATCACGTTCTTCCGGACTGCTTTCTACACGCCGGTGGTGGCCTCGGCCGTGGTGGTGGCGCTGATCTGGCAGTGGATCCTGGACGATCGTGGTCTGGTCAACGGACTGGCCGAGAAGCTCGGGGTCATCTCCGGTCCGTTGCCGTTCCTGTCCGACCAGTGGCTGTTGTTGCTCAGCGCAATCAGTCTGACGATCTGGAAGGGGCTCGGGTACTACATGATCATCTACCTGGCAGCCCTAGGGAACGTCGGGCGCGAGCTGCACGAGGCGGCCGCGGTCGACGGAGCGGGGCCGGTCCGCCGGTTCTTCTATGTGACGGTCCCGGGGGTGCGCGGGACGATGATCCTGATCTCGATCCTCATCTCGGTGTCGGCGCTGCGGGTGTTCTCGGAGTTGTTCATCCTCAGTGGTGGCAAGGGCGGTCCGGGTGGCCGGGACAACTCGGTCGTGATGCTGATCCAGCAGTACAGCCAGGGATTCGAGGGCAACCTCGGGTACGCGTCGGCGCTGTCGATCGTGCTGTTCTTCGTCACCGTCGTACCGATGCTGGTGCTGGCCCGCCTGAACCGTCGAGGAGCGGAAGCATGACCACAGTGACTGATCCGGTGCGACCTGTGGTCAAGGAGTCTTCGGGTCCTCCGGCCGGCCGCCGTCGCGGATCCTTCGGGTTCAACACCGTCTCGCCGCGGGAGAAAGTGGTCCGGTACCTGCTGCTCGTGTTCGTGCTGCTGATCACGATCGGGCCGTTCCTGTGGCAGCTGTCCACGTCGCTGAAGGGATCCGGGGAAGACATCTACACCCGGATCCCGAAGCTGCTGCCGGCCCAGCCGACGTTCGACCACTACAAGGCCGTGACCGACACGATCCCGGTCTGGGACTACGCCCGGAACTCGCTGGTCGTCGCCGTACTCGTGGTCGGCGGCAACGTCCTCGGTGCGTCGCTGGCCGGCTTCGCGTTGTCCCGGCTGCAGTTCCGCGGCCGCAAGCTGGTGCTCGGGCTGTTCCTGGCCACGCTCGTACTGCCGGGTGAGGTCACGATCATCTCGCAGTACGTGACGGTGCGGGAGTTCGGGCTGGCGAACACGCTGTTCGGCGTCGCGCTGCCCGGCATGATCGGCGCGCTGAACGTGCTGCTGATGTACAACGCGTTCCGGTCGCTGCCGATCGAGGTCGATCACGCCGCGATCGTGGACGGCGCGAACGCGTGGCAGCGGTTCGTCTACATCGGGCTGCCGTCGGTGCGCGGAACCATCAGCGTGGTGGCGATCTTCGCGTTCATCGGCGCGTGGGACGACTTCCTCTGGCCGCTGATCGTGCTCACCGACCCGGACAAGTACACCCTGACCGTCGGACTGCAGTACCTGTCCGGCACCTTCAGCAACAACCCCCGCCTCATCGCCGCGGGCACGATGATCGCCTTCATCCCGATCGTGATCGTCTTCGCAACCCTCCAACGCTTCTTCTTCAAGGGCGTAGAAGAAGGCGCCGTCAAGGGCTGACCCGGCTCGCCCGGCCCGCCCGGCTCTGCGGGATTGGTCACGTTGTGCACGAGATCCGTACGGCGGCGGCTCCGGCGTACGGATCCGGTGCAGAATGTCGGTTCCTGGCCGGAGGCGACGCCGCCGATGCCCCCACCGGACTGCTGAACTTGTTCAGCACGATTGGGTAGGGCGTAGCGCATCTGAGGGAGTACTTCCATGAGACCAGTCCGTATCGGTGCCCAGGTGGCACCGCAGCGCGCCGAGTACGCCGCGATCCGCCGGGCCGCCGCCGAGGTCGAGGACCTGGGCGCGGACATCCTGTTCACCTGGGACCACTTCTTCCCGCTGGGCAAGGTGGCCGAGGGCAAGCACTTCGAAGGCTGGACGATTCTCGCCGCGTGGGCCGAGCAGACCTCCCGGATCGACCTCGGGGTTCTGGTCAGCTGCAACGCCTACCGCAATCCCGACTTGCTGGCGGACATGGCCAGGACCGTCGACCACATCAGCGGTGGGCGGGTCGTGGTCGGGATCGGTGCCGGCTTCAAGGAACGCGAGTTCCTCGAGTACGGGTACGAGTTCCCGTCCCCCGGGCGCCGGGTGGCCGGACTCGCCGAGGCCCTGCCGCGGATCGAGAAGCGCCTCGCCACGCTGAACCCGCCGCCGATCGGCCGGATGCCGATCCTGATCGCCGGTGGTGGCGAGCAGAAGATGCTTCGCGTCGTGGCCCGGCACGCCGACATCTGGAACACCTTCGCCGAGGGCGAGGACCTGGTGCGAAAGCTCGGTCTGCTCGACCGGTACTGCGCCGAGATCGGCCGCGACCCGTCGACGATCGAGCGGTCCGTCCATGTCGGCGGCGACCCGTGGCAGGTCGGTCCGCCCCTCCGTGAGCTCGGCGTCAGCCTGTTCACGGTCTCCACCAGCGGGCCCGACTACGACCTCGACACCATCCGCCGCTGGATCGCCTGGCGCGACGAGCAGAACGCCTGACATTGAGCATCGGCACGCGTGTCTGAGCGGATGCCGCCGCGCGGATCTGGGGGCCATCACAATGCGCGGTTCAGAGCGGTGTGCCGCGGGGGTGGTCGCGGCGGCGGGGATTGTGATGGCCCTGGGGTTCGGGGCCCCGGCGGTCAGCGCCGGGCGGCGGTGGGGCGGACCTCGCCGGTGTACTTCTCGCCGGGGCCTTGGCCGGGGGCGTCGGGGATCGAGCTGGCTTCTTTGAAGGCGAGTTGCAGGGAGCGGAGGCCGTCGCGGAGGGGGGCGGCGTGGTGGTGGCCGAGGCTGGGGGCCGAGGCGTCGAGGAGGCCGGCCAGGGCGTCGATGAGGGAACGGGCCTCGTCGAGGTCCTTGTGGTCGGGGAGGTCTTCGGCGAGGCCGAGGTTGACGGCGGCGGCGCTCATCAGGTGGAGGGCAGCGGTCGAGATGATCTCCACGCTGGGTACGTCGGCGATGTCGCGCGATACCGTCGACAGCGGGTCGGGCGTGGGGCCGGACTGCGAAGTGGCACCTGAGTCGGTCATGCTGCTACTCTTACACGGCGACCGACCTGGTCCGATGGTGACCCCTGAGCGGAATACTCGGGGCGATCCAGAGGTTCAAGTCTAAGCGGAGGGCCACCTCCCACCCAGTCGATGAACAGTCGGCGGGTCCCGGTCACGCTGAGAGATTCTGGAGGACATCCGGAGAATCGAAGCAATCGTACGGCGTACCACCCGGAGGGGTTGGGGCGTCGTCGATCTGGGAATTGGGCCTTCGTGTGATCGCACGAGGGCCCTTTGTCGTTCCCGGGCTCCCGGCGCGATCACGAGGTGGCACACAAACGAGCACAACCCAGGAGGACCCATCACCATTGAACTGCGCGTCAACGAGCGCATCCGCGTTCCCGAGGTGCGACTGGTCGGACCGAACGGTGAGCAGGTAGGCATCGTCCGGATCGAGGACGCACTTCGGCTGGCACAGGAGGCAGACCTCGACCTGGTCGAGGTCGCTGCGACCGCCCGGCCTCCGGTCTGCAAGCTGATGGATTTCGGCAAGTACAAGTACGAGACCGCGCAGAAGGCGCGCGAGTCCCGCCGGAACCAGACCAACACGGTCATCAAAGAGATGAAGCTGCGGCCGAAGATCGACCCGCACGACTACGAGACCAAGAAGGGTCACGTCGTCCGGTTCCTGCGTGCCGGGGACAAGGTCAAGATCACCATCATGTTCCGCGGACGTGAGCAGTCCCGTCCCGAGCTCGGCTTCCGGCTGCTGCAGCGGCTGGCCGAGGACGTGAGCGAGCTCGGCTTCGTCGAGTCCTCGCCGCGCCAGGACGGCCGGAACATGATCATGGTGCTCGGACCGCACAAGAAGAAGTCCGAGGCGCGCGTGGACGTGGAAGCCGACAAGGCGAAGAAGCAGGCCGAGCGTGACGCCGAGCACGAAGCGGAGCGCGCCGAGCGTGCCGAGCAGGTTCAGGCCCACGAGGCCGAGCGCGCCGCCGGTTCCACGAAGAAGCCGAAGGGTCCGGCAGACAACCTCGACCCGGAGTGACGAGACGCTCCGGCCGCCCGTCGGGACTGCCGGAGCACCGTCCACCGAAGATCGAGTCAACGAAAGAAAATCAGGAGCAGAACAGCCATGCCGAAGATGAAGACCCACTCGGGGATGAAGAAGCGTGTCCGGGTCACGGGCTCAGGCAAGATCCGCCGCGAGCAGACCGGTATCCGCCACCTCGCCGAGGCGAAGTCGTCCAAGCGCAAGCGCCGTCTGAGCGGCACCGTCGAGGTCGCACCGTCGTACGCGAAGAAGGCCAAGAAGCTCCTCGGCATCTGAGCACCGCCCTTCCCCCCGAACATCCCCGCCGAGTGGGCCCAGTCCGTCTCCGGCGCAGAAATACAAGGAGTAACACCTCATGGCACGCGTGAAGCGGGCAGTCAACGCCCACAAGAAGCGCCGGGTCGTACTCGAGCAGGCCAGCGGTTACCGCGGCCAGCGCTCGCGGCTGTACCGCAAGGCCAAGGAGCAGGTCACCCACTCGCTCGTCTACGCCTACCGTGACCGCAAGGCGCGCAAGGGCGACTTCCGCAAGCTGTGGATCCAGCGGATCAACGCTGCGGTCCGGGCCGAGGACCTCACCTACAACCGGTTCATCCAGGGCCTGCGGCTGGCCGAGGTCGAGGTGGACCGCAAGATCCTCGCCGACCTGGCCGTCAACGACCCGGCCGCGTTCTCCGCGCTGGTGCAGGTGGCCAAGGCCGCCCTGCCGGCCGACGTGAACGCGCCGAAGAGCGACGCCGCGGCCTGATCCACCACCCTTCTCAAGTAGCACTCGAGTGGCGAGCCCTGGTCTGCTGACCGCACAGTCCGTGCGGATCAAGCAGGCCCGGCGGCTCGCCACACGTGCGTTCCGGCGCAAGTCCGGCCGGTTCCTGGTGGAGGGCCCGCAGGCAGTCCGCGAGGCGCTCGAGCACCGCGAACTCGTCCTCGAGGTGTACGCCGAACCGGACGTCGCCACCCGGCATCGCGATCTGCGCGACCTGGCCGGCGCCGCGGGCGTCGCGTGGTTCGAGGTCAACCGGGCCGCCATCGAAGCCCTCAGCGAGACGGTCACCTCGCAAGGCGTGGTCGCCGTCTGCTCGCTGGTGAACGTCCAGTTGGAGCTGGGACCCACCACGAAGCTGGTCGCGGCCGGCGTCCAGGTCCGTGACCCCGGCAACGTCGGCACCTTGATCCGTACGGCGGACGCAGCCGGAGCGGATGCCGTCGTACTGTCGTCGGAGTCCGTCGACCCGCACAACCCGAAGGCGGTCCGGGCCAGCGTCGGCAGCATCTTCCACGTGCCGATCACCACCGACGTCGACATCCACGAAGCCGTCAAAGCCTGGCGCGATCACGGCCTGCAGGTGCTGGCAGCCGACGGGTACGGCGCCAGCGACCTGGACACCTGTATCGACGACGGCACGCTCGCCAAGCCCACCGTCTGGCTGTTCGGCAACGAGGCGCACGGACTGCCCGACGGGTTCGACGCGATCGTCGACCGCTCGGTGAAGGTCCCGATCTACGGCCGGGCCGAGTCGCTCAACCTCGCGACCGCCGCGGCCGTCTGCCTCTACGCGTCGGCCCGCGCCCAGCGGCGTACCGCTACTTCGTGACGCGGGTCGCGAGGCCGTCGAGGAGAGCGTCGAGGCCGAAGACGAAGTTCTCGGTGAGGCTGGAGTCGAGACCGAGCGAGGTCCGGCGGCGGACCGACTTCTGCATCTCCGGATACTCACTGGCCACCGTCTGGGCCTGTTCCAGCATCTCGCTGACCCAGGTCTCCTCGGACCTGCCGGACTTGCGGACCATCTCGCGGGTGGCGACCTCGGCGTTGACCGTGCCGAGGACGTACGACATCACGCTGCTCATCGCCAGGTCGATCTCGTGGTCGGCGAAGCCGCCCGCCTCGAACAGCACCAGGCCGCGGGACCCGAGCGACATCGCGTTCGGTCCGAGGCTCGGCCGGGTGTACATCACCTCGGGCAGCCACGGGTGCCGCAGCACCGCGGACCGCAGGCTGTGCCCGAACAGCAGCGCCCCGCTCCGCCACCCGGCCAGCTCCGGCTCGGGGACGTCGATCTCGCCCCACACCTCGTCGATGAGCAGGTCGACCAGGTCGTCCTTGGTCGGCACGTGCCAGTACAGGCTGGTCGCGCCGGCATCGAGCCTGGCGGCCAGCTTGCGCATGCTCAGCCCGGTCACGCCTTCGGAGTCCAGGATCGCCATGGCGGTCTTCACGATCTGCTCCCGGCTGAGCGTCTCGCGCGGCGGTGCCTTGCGTTCCCGGGTCCAGATCGGCTCCTTCATGTGGCCATCCTACGCAGGACTCGCACACCGTACGAGCTTGTCGTACAGTGTGCGAGTGACTAGTACACCGTTCGAGTCCACCGCGACCGGTCATCCGCGACGTTGGTGGATCCTGATGATCCTCTGCTTGTGCCTGCTGGTGCTCGTCGTCGACAACACCGTGCTCAACCTGGCGATCCCCTCGCTGATGCGGGATCTCGAGGCGACACCGGCGGACATCCAATGGGTGATCGACGCCTACATCCTGGCGTTCGCCGGCCTGCTGCTGACCGCGGGCAGCCTGTCCGACCGGTTCGGCCGGCGGAAGATGCTGCTGCTCGGCCTCGCACTGTTCGGCGCGGCGTCGGTCCTGGCCACGCTGGCCGAGACGCCGTGGCAGCTGATCGCCTGCCGCGGGCTGATGGGTGTCGGCGGGGCACTGTTGATGCCGAGCACGCTGTCGCTGCTGTTCACGGTGTTCCCGCCGGAGGAGCAGCGCAAGGCGATGGCCGGCTGGTCGATGGTCGCGATGGTCGGTGTGGTCGCCGGTCCGACTGTCGGCGGCGTGCTGCTGAACCACTTCTGGTGGGGCTCGATCTTCCTGCTGAACGTGCCGATCGCGATCCTGGCGATCATCGGCACCGTCGCTCTGATCCCCGAGTCGCGCGGACCGGCCCGGGACGTCGACCCGGCCGGTGCGGTGCTGTCGATCATCGGCATGGCCGCCGTCGTCTGGGCGATCATCTCGATCCCGGCCGACGGGATCGGCTCGGCGAAGGTGCTGGGTGGGCTGGCGGTCGGTGTGATCGGTCTGGCCGGGTTCGCGCTGTGGGAGAAGCGAAGTGAGCACCCGATGGTGCCGCTCGCGCTCTTCCGGGACCGCAACTTCAGCGGCACGAGCTTCTCGATCGTGCTGTTGTCCTTCACCGCCGGCGGACTGCTGCTCGCGCTGACGCAGTACCTGCAATTCGTCCTCGGCTACTCCCCACTGAAGGCCGGCCTCGCGCTGATCCCGTACGCCGTTGCGGCCACGGTGTTCAACGGTCTGGGGGCGACCCTGGGCAAGAAGCTGGCGGACCGGACGCTGATCGTGATCGGTCTGGCGGTCATCGCCGGGAGCTTCGGCATCCTCACCCAGGTGTCCGACTCGACCGGTTACGGCCTGCTGATCGTCGGGCTGCTGGTCATGGGTGTCGGCGGTGGTCTGGCCGGACCCGCGGCGTACACGCTGCTGATGTCGGCGGTCCCGGCGGACCACCGCGGCGTCGGTTCGGCCATGAACGACACGGTCCAGCAGACCGGTGCCGCGCTGTCGGTCGCCGTACTGGGCAGTGTCCTGGCGGCCGCCTACTCTTCGTCCCTGCCGGACTCGGTCCCGGAGCAGGCCCGAACGTCGATCGCGGACACGATCGCACTGGGGCCGGACTTCCTGGACGCCGCACGCACCGCCTTCACCAAGGCCATGTCGATCTCGATGACGGTCGGCTGGATCGGCGCCCTGGCCGGTGCCGTGGTCGCGTTGCTTGCCCTGCCCAAGCGCCGGAGCGACAACGCGCCTGAGGAGCCGGTGCCGGCAGCGACCGCCGACACACCTTCCTGATCCCGATACCCCGCCCCGGCGCTCCAGCGCCGGGGCGGGTCGCCGCTGGATGGACAGCCGATTCACGCTTGGCGGGTCAAGGTTCCTAGACTGCAATCCGCAGAAGTTCCGAATCGAGAGCGAGCCATGTCCGGTCCCAACACTGATTACGACCCGGTCGAAGTGACGCCGTTGCACGCCGAAGAGGTGGAGCGGACCCGCGACGAGGCCCTGAAGGCCTTTACCGAGGCGGCCGATCTGGCCGCCCTGCAGGACGCGAAGGGCGCGCATCTGGGAGAGAAGTCGCCGATCGCGCTTGCCAACCGGGAGATCGGCGCGCTGCCGCCGCAGGCCCGCAAGGAGGCCGGGCAGCGGATCGGTGCGGCCCGGAAGGCGATCAACGAGGCGTTCGCCGGCCGGCTCGCCGTACTGGAGGCCGAGCACGAGGAGCGGATGCTCGCCACCGAGCGGGTCGACGCGACGCTGCCCTGGCACACCCCGGAGCTCGGCGCCCGGCACCCGTTGTCGCTGATCTCGGAGCAGGTCGCCGACGTGTTCACTTCGCTCGGCTGGGACGTCGCCGAAGGCCCCGAGGTCGAGGCCGAGTGGCTGAACTTCGACGCACTGAACTTCCAGCCGGACCACCCGGCCCGGCAGATGCAGGACACCTTCTTCGTCGAGCCGGCCGGATCGGGCAAGGTGCTGCGGACCCACACGTCCCCGGTGCAGGCTCGGTCGATGCTGACCCGCAAGCCGCCGATCTACGTGATCTGCCCGGGCCGCGTGTTCCGCACCGACGAGCTGGACGCGACGCACACGCCGGTCTTCTACCAGGTCGAGGGCCTGGTGGTGGACGAGGGCATCACGCTCGCGCACCTGAAGGGCACGCTCGACCACTTCGTCGTCTCGATGTTCGGCGAGGGCCTGGAGGCCCGGCTGCGGCCGAACTTCTTCCCGTTCACCGAGCCGTCGGCCGAGGTGGACCTGAAGTGCTTCGTCTGCCGCGGCGCGTCCGTCGGCAACCCGGACCGCCCGTGCCGCACCTGTGGCAGCGAGGGCTGGATCGAGTGGGGCGGCTGCGGCGTGGTGAACCCGCGCGTCCTGCAGGCCTGCGGCATCGACACCGACCGGTACTCCGGTTTCGCGTTCGGGATGGGCCTGGAGCGGACGCTGATGTTCCGCAACGGGGTCGAGGACATGCGGGACATGGTCGAGGGCGACGTGCGGTTCAGCCGCCAGTTCGGGATGGAGATCTGATGCGGGTCCCACTGTCATGGCTTCGTGAGTACGTCGACCTCCCGGCCGAGGTCACCGGCCGCGATGTCGGGGAGAAGCTGATCCGGGCCGGCCTCGAGGTCGAGACCGTCGAGGAGTCGGACCTGACCGGGCCACTGGTCGTCGGCAAGGTGCTGACGTACGAGGACGAGCCGCAGAAGAACGGCAAGACGATCCGCTGGTGCTCGCTCGACATCGGCAAGGACGAGCCGCAGTGGGTCGTCTGCGGTGCGAACAACTTCGAGGTCGGCGACCTGGTGGTCGTCGTACTGCCGGGTGCGGTGCTGCCGGGCGGGTTCGCGATCTCCGCGCGGAAGACCTACGGCCATGTCTCCAGCGGCATGATCTGCTCCAGCTCGGAGCTCGGTCTCGGTGACGACGGCACGCACGGCATCGTCGTCCTGGAGCCGGGTGAGGCCGTGCCGGGTGACGACGCGATCGAGTTGCTGGCCCTGCGCGACGACGTACTCGACATCGCGGTCACGCCGGACCGGGGCTACTGCCTGTCCATCCGTGGCGTCGCGCGCGAGGCGGCCACGGCGTACGGCGTGGAGCTCAAGGATCCGGCCGGTCTCACGCTGACCGGCTCGGGACAGGGCGGCTACCCGGTGCGGGTGGACGATGCCGAGGCGTGCAGCGTGTTCGTCACGCGCACGGTGACCGGTATCGACCCGAAGGCGCTGTCGCCGCGCTGGATGCAGAAGCGGCTGCTCGCGTCCGGGATGCGGCCGATCTCGATCGGCGTCGACATCACCAACTACGTGATGCTCGAGCTCGGTCAGCCGATCCACGGCTACGACAAGGCCCGGCTGAGCGGCGAGATCGTCGTACGCCGGGCGACCGCCGGCGAGAAGCTGATGACGCTGGACGACCAGACCCGCGAGCTGGACGCCGAGGACCTGCTGATCACCGACGACTCGGGCCCGATCGGCGTCGCCGGGGTGATGGGTGGTGCGTCCACCGAGATCTCCGACGCCACCACCGATGTGGTGATCGAGGCCGCGCACTTCCACCCGATCGTGATCGCCCGCGCGTCGCGACGGCACAAGTTGTCGTCCGAGGCGTCCCGGCGGTTCGAGCGCGAGGTCGACCCGCTGCTGCCGCGGTACGCCGCCCAGCGCGTCGCCGATCTGCTCGCCGACCTGGCCGGCGGCACGATCGAGGCCGACGAGACCGTCGTCGACACGCACGCACTCCCGGAGCCGACCACCATCCGCGCCGACCACTCGGCCCGGGTGGCCGGAGCCCCGATCACCATCGAGGAAACCCTGCGCCACCTGCGCTCGGTCGGCTGCACTGTCGAGCCGGCCCCTGCAGATGCCGTGCCGGCTCCGCTTGCGGCGGGAGTGCACGTCGCGGCGATCGAGAAGGCCGGGGACGACTTGTTGAGTGTGACGCCGCCGTCGTGGCGGCCGGATCTGCATGATCCGAACGACTTCGCCGAGGAAGTCATCCGCCTGTTCGGCTACGACAACGTGCCGTCGATCCTGCCAGCCGCGCCGGGCGGTCAGGGTCTGACCGTGGCGCAGCGCCGTCGCCGCCGGGTCGCCACCGCGCTGGTCGGTGCCGGCCTGACCGAGGTCGTGTCCTACCCGTTCACCGGTGCGGCGGACTTCGACGCGATGGGTCTGCCCGCCGACGACCCACGTCGTACGACGGTCAAGCTGGTCAACCCGATATCCGACGAAGAGCCGTCGATGCAGACCATGCTGCTGGCGACGCTGCTGCGGACCGCCGAGCGCAACGTCGGCCGTGGCGCCACCGACCTGGCCATCTTCCAGACCGGTCTGGTGTTCCTGCCGAAGCGCGAGTCGAAGCCGGCGCCGCTGCTGCCGGTCGAGCATCGCCCGAGCGACGCCGAGATCCAGACCCTGAACGACGCGCTCCCGGACCAGCCGCTGCACGTCGGTGTCGTGCTGACCGGTTCGCGGACGCCGACGGGTTGGTGGGGGAAGGGTCAGCCGGTCGGCTGGGCCGACGCCGTCCAGCTCGCCCGGACCATCGCAGCGGCCGTCGGTGTCGAGCCGAAGGTCCGCAACGGCGAGCAGGCACCGTGGCACCCGGGCCGGTGCGCGGAGTTCTCCGTCGATGGCAAGGTCGTCGGTCATGCCGGTGAGCTGCATCCGAAGGTGTGCCAGGCATTCGGGCTGCCCGCGCGGTCGAGTGCGGTCGAGCTCGACCTCGAGGCCCTGATCACGGCCGGCCCGGCGTCGATCGCGGCGCACCCGTTCTCGTCGTACCCGGTGGCCAAGGAGGATGTGGCGCTGATCGTCCCGGCCGACGTGGCCGCGGCGGAGGTCGAGGCGGCGCTGGTCGAGGGCGCCGGCGAGTTGCTGGAGTCGGTCCGGCTGTTCGACCTGTACACCGGCGAGCAGATCGGCGAGGGCAAGAAGTCGCTCGCGTTCGCGCTGCGCTTCCGGGCGGCGGACCGGACGCTGAAGGAGAACGAGGTGGCCGACGCGCGGCAGGCCGCGGTCCAGGTCGCCGTCGATCGCTTCGGCGCCGTCCAGCGGGTCGGCTAGTCATATGGCCGGGCGGGGGCACCCGCGGGTGGCGGTCGCCGCGCCCAACCTGGCGGCGGCCGAGGCGGGGGTCCGGGTCGCGGCCGAAGGTGGCAACGCGGTGGATGCCGCGATCGCGGCCACCCTGGTGACGATGGTGAACGAGATCGGCGTGGTCTCGCCGGCCTCGGGCGGCTTCGTCACCCTGCAGGTCGCCGGCGGCGATGCCGTCACCATCGACGGCTGGGTGGAGATGCCCGGCCGCGGTCTGCCCGCCGAGCGGTTCGGCCAGGGCGTCTGGGACGTCACCACCGACTACGGCGGCGGGACGACGACCACCGTCGGCCACGGGTCGGTCGCGACCCCCGGCGGGATGAAGGCACTTGATCTGGCCCACCGGCGCTCCGGCAAGGCGCCCTGGCGTGAGGTCGTCCAGCCCGCGATCGATGTCGCCCGCGACGGGTTCCCGCTGAGCCGGACCTCGGGCTACTACCTCGGCTTCACCCACGAGATCATCTTCGGCTGGCACCACCCGAGCCATCGGGTCGTGCACGAGGAAGACGGTTCGGTGATCAAGGCCGGCACCACGTTGGTGATCCCCGAGCTGGCCGAAGCGCTCGAACTGATCGCCCGCGACGGCGCCGAGACCATGTACACCGGTGAGCTCGCCCAGCTGCTGATCCACGACATGGCCGAGAACGACGGCATCCTGACCGCCGAGGACCTGGCGGCGTACGAGGCCGTCGTACGTCCAGCGCTGATGGTCCGGCAGAACGGGTGGCGGCTGGCGACCAACCCGCCGCCGGCCGTCGGGGGAGTCGCAGTCGCCGCGATGCTCGCGCTGCTGGACGGCGTACCCGCGGACGGCAGCTGGAACCAGTCCGAGCTCGAGCGGCTCGTCGAGGTGCAGCACGCCGTACTCGGGCAACGGCTCGCAGAGCTCGACGGGGAGGACCTGCGGCAGCTGGAGAGCAAGAAGCTGCTGGACCTCGCTGCGGCTGGTGACCTGCGTGCGCTGAGCTCACCCAGTACGGCGACCGTCTCGGTGGTCGACGACGAAGGCGATGCCTGCGCGATCACGGTCTCGTCCGGCTACGGATCGGGCGTACTGACGCCGGGCACCGGTATCTGGCTGAACAACGCGCTCGGTGAGCAGGAGCTGCTCCACGGCGGACCGCACAGCCTGGCGCCCGGGACACGGCTGACCTCCAACATGGCCCCGAGCGTGGCCCGCCGCGACAGCGACGGTGCGGTGCTCGCGATCAGCTCACCCGGATCGGACCGGATCCCGACCGCGCTGGCGCAGGTGTACGCGCTCTACACGCACGGCGGCCTGCCGCTGGCCGACGCGGTCGAGCATCCGCGGCTGCACGTGCGGGTCCGGCAGGACGTGGTGGTCGACTACGAGGACGACCTCCCGGTGTCCGGCACGACCTCGCTGCCGACCCGGCCGATGCCGCCGCACTCGATGTACTTCGGCGGTGTCGCGGCCGCGTTCTGGGATCCGGTCGACGGGCTGGTCGCGGTCGGCGATCCGCGGCGGACCGGCGGGGTCGCCATCTCGCCGCCGACCTGATCGCGTCATGAGTAAGGTCATCCCTTCGGCCGTTCGAACTGGAAGGTCTGTAGACCATGCGGGACCCTGAGCTCTCCGTCGTCGTACCGATGTACGACGAGGAAGAAGTGCTGCCGATCTTCTTCGAGCGGATGCACCCGCTGCTGGACGGACTCGGGATCAGCTACGAGCTGCTGGTCGTCGACGACGGCAGCCGGGACCGGACCGCCGCGCTCCTCCTCGAGGCAGCCAAGGACTGGCCGCAACTGCGCGTCGTACGGCTGCTCCGCAACAGCGGTCATCAGGCCGCGCAATCGGCCGGCTTCCGGCGCGCCCGCGGTCGGTACGTCGTCACGATCGACGCCGACCTGCAGGACCCGCCGGAGGTGATCCCCGAGTTCCTCGCCGCGGCGCGCGAGCAGGACGTCGACGTCGTGTACGGCGTTCGCTCGGACCGGTCGAGTGACTCGTGGCCGAAGCGGACGACGGCGCGGCTCTACTACCGGCTGATCTGCCGGCTGGTCGGCAAGGACATCCCGTTCGATGCGGCCGACTTCCGGCTGGTGTCGCGGCGGGTGGTCGACGCGGTGAACGCGCTACCCGAGGACGGCCGCGTGTTCCGCCTGGTCATCCCGTGGCTCGGCTTCCCGAGCGCCGAGGTGCGCTATGTCCGGGCCGAGCGGGCCGCCGGGACGACGAAGTACAACCTGACCAAGATGCTCCGGCTCGCGTTCGACAGCGTGACCGCGTTCTCCGCGGCTCCGCTGCGGCTGGCGACCTGGCTCGGGCTGCTCGGTGGCCTGCTGTCGGTGATGTTCGTCGTCGGCTCGCTCGTCATCAAGCTCACCGGCCGCGGCATCCCCGGGTGGACGTCGACCGTGCTCGCGGTGAGCGTGATCGGCGCGGTCCAACTGCTCTGCCTCGGCCTGCTCGGCGAGTACGTCGCCCGTCTGTTCCAGTCCAGCCAGCGCCGGCCGCAGTTCCTCGTCGGCTACGACAGCCTCGAAGACCAAGGACATCAGGAACCGGTACACCACCGATGAAGCGGTCCCTTCCCTGGCTGCTGCCGTTCCTGGTCGCGGTCATCGGGCTGCTCTCGGTCGACGTCGGTCCAGGCCCCATCGTCAAGTACGCCGTCTACTTCGCGCTGGCGATCGCGCTCCCGGGCACTCTCCTCCTGCGCGCGGCCTGGCGTAGTACAGGCAACTGGGCGGAGGACCTCGGCCTCGGCTCCGTCGTCGGTGCGACCTGGCAGCTGATCGGCTGGGCTCTGTTCACCGCACTCGGCTGGCAGCGCTGGCTCATCATCTGGCCCTTGCTGGTACTGATCGCCTTCGCCTCGGTACGACGCCTGCGCGAGTGCTGGCGTATCGCCGACCCGAAACCACTGCCGGTCGCGTGGACCTGGGCACTGGCCGTGTCGGCGACGGTCATGGTCGGCGCTACCACCGTCGGCGTGCTGGCGTACCACGCGATGCCGCCGGACGGGTCGGCGTACTACCCGGACCTGCTCTACCACCTGTCACTGGTGAACGAGTTGACCCGGTCGGTCCCGCCGGAGTTGCCGCAGGTGGTGGGGGAGCGGCTGGAGTACCACTGGTTCGCGGACGCCGACATGGCCGGGGCCGTGGACATTACCCGGCTGACGCCGATGATCGTGCTGTTCCGGTTGTGGCTGCTGCCGTGGCTGGTCGTCGTACTGCTCGTGTGCGCGACGCTGGCGCGGACCGTGAGTCGCACCTGGTGGACCGGCCTGCTCGCGGCCATCGCCCTGGCCGCGCCGCAGTTGTACTTGTTCTTCGACACGAGTGTGAATCTGGCGCCGCCGGTCAGCTTCCTGAGTCCCTCGCAGACGTTCGGGCTGGTCGCCTGTGTGACCGCGGCGGTGTTGCTGATCGAGCTGTTGTTCAGGAACGCCGGGGGCTGGTTGTGGGTGGTCGTGATCGGCGTCGCGATCGTCGGCGGTGGGTCGAAGCCGACGGTGTTGCCGCTGTTGATCGCGGGCGTCGGGCTGTCCGCGGTGTTCCTGCTGGTGACGACCCGGCGAGTGCCGCGGCGGATCATCGTCGCCGGTGTCGTGCTCGTGGCGGTCGGTGCCGGGACGTTGCTGACGGTTGCGGGGAGCACCAAAGGTTCGAGTCTGCAGTTCCTTGCGGTTCTGAAGTCGCTACCCGTCTACACGGCCGCGACCGGTGATACGACGCCACCCGGGGAGGGCGGTCTGATCCTGCCCGCGCTGGCGCATGGTGCGGTGATCGGGACGCTGACATTGCTGCTGGCTGTACTGCTCACTCTTCAGGCGATGGCATGGGCCGGTTTCGGCGTCGCCGGCCGGCGGGATCCGGTCGCGTGGTTCCTACTGGGAGCGATGATCGCCGGCTGGGCGGGGTACCTCCTGATCGACCACCCGTCCGTGAGCGAGTCCTACTTCATCTACACGAGCGCGCCGTTCAGCCTCGCGGCAGCCGGCTGGTTCGCGGCCGTCAGTGTGCGTGCGGCCCAACGGCCGATCCCGGTGGCGGTCACGGCGTTCATCGTGTCGGTGGTCTGTGCTGGTCTGCTGGTGTGGGCGAGGGGTGTGCCGGCCGCTTCGCCGGGCCGTCAACTGTGGCTGAGCACGCGCGTGCTGCTCGTCGTACTCGCGTTGACGGTCGTGCTGCTGCTGGTGTGGCGACTGTTCTTCCGGCAGGCGGGTGGCGGGCTGCTCGTCGTACTGATGTTGCTGGCGATCTCGCCGATCAGTTCGTTCCTGCAGAGCGCGGCGCATGGGGACACCGAGAAGTCGCAGACGCACCGGGCGCCTCACTGGTGGGTGTATCGGGACGAGGCGTCGGCGGCGTTGTGGCTCGAGAAGAACTCCGCGCCGACCGATGTCGTTGCCACGAACACTTGGTGTCGTCCGGCCGGACCGCAGACGCCTGGGTGTGATGCCCGCGGTTATCTGGTCAGTGGGATCGCTGGTCGCCGGACCGTGATGGAGGGCTGGGCGTACACGAACCAGGCGATGGCCGAGCAGGGCGTCGGCGGCCGCCGGTACACCGAACAGCTGTCGCCCTGGCCCGAGCGAGTCACGCTCACCACCGAGGCCCTCGCCACGCCGACACCGGACCGCCTCCGTCGGCTCCGCGACGAGTACGACGTCCGCTGGCTGTACGTCGACGCCCGCGACGGGACCGTGTCCACCGAGCTCGACCGGCTGGCCACGTTGCGACACAGCATCGGCAAGGTCCGGATCTACGACCTCGGAGAGTGATTAGCCCGTAACATTGGGCCAGCGTAGGCCGTTACCTCTACGCTGGCCCGCCCGCCCCGCGGCCGAAGCATGCGGAAACGTGATTGCTCGGGAGGGCTGCACATGCGGGCGACGCGACCGGGCGCATCCATTCTGTTGGTGTTGGGCCTGCTCGCCCTGCCGTGCGTGGACGCAACCGCCTATGAAGTGCCGTCGGCGCCTTTCGCGCAGGGGGACTCGGCGACCGCGGTGATGCCTGGGTCGGGACTCAAGCAGACGATCACCGTGACTGGGCAGACGGAGTTGGTGGATGCGACGACGGCGGGCGTGCGGGGGACCGGGCCGACCACGTACGCGCCGCCGATAGCGCGCACGACCCCGGCTGAGGATCTCGTGGTGAAGACCGGGACCTGCGCGTCCACCGGAGGTTGTGGCGACCGCGGCACGGTGACGATCGCGTTCTCGCAGCCGGTACGCAACCCGGTGCTCCATCTGGCCGGGATCGGCGGCGCGGTCACGCAGACCGTCAGCGACAAACCCGCCGCCCAATCCGAGCTGCACTCGGTGCTCAAGCTCACCACCGCCGGCCTCAGCCTCACGAAGGTCGGCCAGGGCAACAATCTCGCCGTCACCAGCGACACGATCACCGCCGCGAACCATGACGCCGGCCCGAACTGCAGCAACACCAAGACCGGCGCCGGCGGCCCCGACGCCACCGCAAGCGCCGCCTGCGGTTCCGTCCGGATCAACGGCGTCGCCACCAAGCTCAGCTTCGACGTGACCGCGATCTTCACCAAGCACCCGAAGCTCCCGGCGTTCAACACCCCGGCTTCCGGCGACGCGTTCTCCTTGCTCGCGTCCACCGGCGAGGACTTCGGCGACGCCCCCGAGTCGTACGGCGCTGCCTGGTCGGTGCTCAGCGACGTACACCTCGGCAAGGACGCAACCGAGGACAACGTGACCGTTGCCAACGGCACCACCGGTCCTCAGGCCCCGGATCAGGCTGACGACGGCGGCACCTTCAAGCCGCTCCGCACGAACGCGGCCGCCTACTCCGCGATCGTCGCCCTCAGCGGCGCGTCCAAGTCGGGCCGGGTCTGCGCGTGGATCGACCTCGACCGCAACGGCTCCTTCCAACCCGCCGAGCGCGCATGCACCACCTTCGCCCCCGGTCAGGGCGCGGCCACTCTCAACTGGACCAAGCTCGCCCGTCCCAAGGCCGGAGCGTCGTACGCGCGGGTGCGCATCGGCTACAACGACCCACAGGTGGAGAAACCGACCGGTGCCGCCGACGCCGGTGAGGTCGAGGACCACCCGATCACCATCGCGCCACCGCCTCCGCCGATCCTGCTCGACGATACCGCGACGACCGAGTTCAACACCGGACGGATCGTCGATGTGCTCGGCAACGACAAGCCCGGCGACCCGGACGCGACGCTCAAGTCGGGCTCCCTCTGCCTCGTCGACGGCAACAAGTGCGTCGAGATGGTGAACGTCGTCGGCCAGGCCAAGTACGTCGCCAGGTCCGACGGCACGATCGACGTCGACCCGGTCCCGGGCTTCGTGGGCAAGGCCAAGCCGGTCACCTACCGGGTTGCCGACCGCAACGGCAGTACGGCGACCGCGACGCTGACCGTCACCGTCGCGCTGCCCGCCGGTCCGGTCGCCACGCCCGACACCGCGACCACCCCGCAGAACGTCAGCATCGCGCTGAAGCCACTCGCCAACGACCACGCCGCCCCTGGCGTCACCCTCGTCGCCGGCTCCGTCGTACTCCGTGACCCGGCCGACGCGACGTTCAAGACGACGGTGGTCATCCCCGGCGAGGGTGAGTACGCCGTCAAGCCCAGCGGCGCCGTGGACTTCGTGCCGAAGCCGCAGTTCACCGGTGTCGGTACGTCGATCGGCTACCGCGTCACCGACACCACCAGGCAGACCGCCGAGTCCACGCTCGTCGTCACGGTCACCCCAGTCAATCCCACGGCCAACGGCGACTCCGTGTCCACGCCGTTCGACACGGATGCCGTCGTACCGGTGCTCGACAACGACCTGCCCGGTTCTCCAGATGCTCCGCTCGATCCCGCCAGCCTGCGACTGGTCGACCCGCTCAGCCACAAGCTCGTCGACCAGGTGACCATCGCGCGGCAGGCGACGTACTTGGTGGCCGACGGCAAGGTCACGTTTCGTCCGGTGCGCGGCTTCCACGGGGTTGGCACGGCGTTGACGTACCAGGTGCTGGACAGGAACGGGACCGCGGCGTGGGCGTCGCTGACGGTCTCGGTCGACGCACCCGGTCCGCCGGTTGCGAACCCGGACGCGGTCACGATGCTGCAGGGTGCGTCGGTGCTCGTTCCCGTCCTGGACAACGACAAGCCTGGCCCGACCGGGTCGGCGCTGGTTCCGGGCAGCGTGCGGTTGAACGCGCCGACGCGCTCCGAGCCGAGGACGTCGGTCGTCGTTCCGGGCCAGGGTAAATACACCGCGAAACCGGACGGCCGGATCCTGTTCGAGCCGGTCCGGACGTTCAGCGGCGCGGCGACACCGGTGGCCTACCAGGTTGCCGACGGCAACGGCGCGCTCGGAACGACGATCCTCGCGGTCCGGGTGACCAAGGTCCAACCCGATGCCTCCGACGACACCGCGAGTACGGCGTACGACACCACTACCTCGATCGCTGTGCTGGCGAATGACACCGCGGGCAACCCGGCGGTCCCGTTGGTCCCGAGCAGTGTGCGGCTGCTCGACCCGAAGACGCATCAGCCGAAGACGACGGCGGTCGTCGCCGGCGAGGCGACGTTCACGGTCGAGCCGGATGGGAGGATCGAGGTCGACCCGCTGCCCACGTACACCGGGGTCACGGCGCCGATCACCTACCGCGTCTCGGACGTGAACGGCACGCTGGCCACCGCGACGCTCACCGTCACGATCGCGAAGCCGGCCGCACCGACCGCGAAGCCCGACACCGCAACCGGCAAGCAGAACCTCTTGCTGAACGTCGACCCGCTCGCGAACGACACGGCCGGACAGGGCACCGGCCTCGACCGGCTGAGTCTGGCCCTCCTCGATCCGGCCGACGGCTCCCTCAAGAAGTTGGTGAAGATCCCTGGTCAGGCCAGCTACCAGGTCAATCCCGACGGCACCGTCACCGTGGATCCGCTGCCAGGCTTCACCGGTACGGCGACCACGCTGACCTATCGCGTCACGGACTGGTTCGGTCAGGCCACCAAGTCGACCATCACGGTGACGATCACTCCCGTCACTCCGATCGCGGCCGACGATGCGGCGACAACGCCGTACGACAAGACCGTCACGGTCAAGGTGCTGGCGAACGACAAGCCGGGTGACGCGACCGCGCCGCTGGTTCCGGGGACTCTTCTGCTCACCGATCCGGCGGATGGCTCGTTGAAGGCGAAGGTCGCGATCCCGAACGAGGGTGTCTACACGGCGGCCGGGGGAGTGGTGACCTTCGATCCGGGCGCGACGTTCCGCGGACCGGGCACGCCGCTGACCTATCAAGTGGCCGATAGCAACGGAACGCCGGCGACCGCGAAGCTGTGGATCACCGTCGGTCTGCCACCGGTCGCCGTCGCCGACACCGCATCCACGCTGCAGGACGTCACCGTGACCGTGAACCTACTGTCCAACGACAGCCCGGGCACTGACGCCAGGCTCGATCCGGCGTCGGTCGGCCTGCTGGACCCGGCTGCTCGGATGGCGGGGTACCTCAAGAAGGTCACGGTCGCCAATCAGGGCACGTACACCGTGCAGCAGAGTGGGGCTGTGGTGTTCGACCCGCTGCCGGCCTTCCGCGGCAAGGCGATGGCGATCAACTACCGGGTCGCTGACTCGAACGGGATCTTCTCCGCGTCGACGCTGACGATGACAGTCACCCCGGTCTGGCCTGTCGCCGTGGACGATTCGGGCATCACGCCGTACAACCACGCGATCACGGTCGACGTGCTGGCCAACGACAAGGCGGGCGACCCGTCCGCGCCGCTGGTTCGGACGAGCCTGGTGCTGAAGGACATGGCCGGTGGGTATCGCAAGACCATCACCCAGCCTGGCGAGGGCAGCTACACCGCTGCGGATGATGGGTCGATCACGTTCACTCCGGTCAAGGACTACCAGGGGGTGACGACCCCGGCGACGTACCGGATCACCGACGACAACGGGTCGATCGCCGAGGGGCTGTTGTTCCTCACGGTCGGCAAGGGGCCGGAGGCGGTTGGGGACACGGCAGCCACGAAGCAGAACGTGAAGATGACGGTCGATCCGCTGAGCAACGACAAGCCGGGTACGGCTGCTCAGCTGGAGAAGACCTCGGTCCAGGTGTACGACGCGAGCGCGGGGCGCTGGGGGCGGACGGCAACGATCGCCGGACAGGCCGCGTTCGCGGTGGATGCGGTGACCGGGAAGCTCACGGTTGATCCGGCGCCGGCGTACCGCGGTGTCGTCTCGATCGTCTACCGGGTCGCTGACACGAGCCGGAACTCGGCGACCGCGACCGTCGCCGTGGCGGTGACGCCGGTGGTGCCCGTCGCTGCGGACGACAAGGCGTCGACTCCCTTCGAGACTGACGTGACCGTCGCGGTGCTGGACAACGACAAGGCAGGCGACGCTTCGGCATCGCTCGCGGTCGCCGACGTGCGGTTACTCGATCCGGCGACCGGCGATGCCGTGACCTCGCTGGAGGTGCCGGGGCAAGGCCTGTTCACTGTCCAGCCCTCGGGTGGGATCAGGTTCGCGCCGGTGGATGGTTTCGCCGGTACGACGACGCCGGTCGGGTATCAGGTGGCCGACAGCAACGGCACAATCAGTGCGGCCACCCTGACGATCGCGGTCCAGGCTCGGCCGGTGGCGACGCCTGATGCGGCGCGGACCAAACAACATGTGGCGGTGACGGTCGACCCGCTGGCGAACGACAAGCCGGGACCGGATGCGACCTTGGATCCGGCGACGTTGTTGTTGGTCGGTCCGGCCGGCGCGTTGGTCGACGATGTGACGGTCGCCGGGCAAGGTGAGTGGTCGGTTGCCAAGGGCAAGGTGACCTTCAGTCCGGTGGCGACGTTCACGGGTACGGCGCGGCCGGCGGCGTACGAGGTGAAGGACAGCAACCGGAACTCGGCGCGCGCGACGATCACGGTGACAGTGGTGCCGGTGCGTCCGGTCACCGTCGACGACAGCGCCCGGACCGGCTTCGGCCAGGCCGTGGTCATCCAGGTGCTCGGCAACGACAAGCCCGGTGACCCGTCCGCGCCGCTCGCGCCGGCCTCCGTCGTACTGCGTGATCCGGCGGACGGTAAGGACAAGAAGGCGGTGAGCGTTCCGGACGAGGGTGGCTTCGTGGTGGCCGCGGACGGCACGATCACGTTCACCCCGGCGAAGGGCTTCATCGGTACGACGCGATCCCTCGCCTACCGGGTCACCGACGCGAACGGTACGTCGAACACGGCGCTGGTCGACGTCACCGTGGCAGCGCCGATCCTCGCGAAGGCAACAGCGGACACGGCCACCGGTACGCCGGGCAACCCGGTCGCGGTCAACCCACTGCTCAACGACGACGGCGCGATCGACCCCAGCACGGTCTGCCTGCGCACCGGCTCGGCCACCTGCACGAAGCGCGTCACCGACGCATCCGGCACCTGGACCGTCGCTCCGGACGGCACCATCAGCCTCACGCCCGCAGCCGGCTTCACGGGAACCGCGAAGGTGTCGTACCAGCGCACCGACGCAACCGGTGCCGCAGTCACCGCCCCGGTCAAGGTCACCCTGGGAGCGCCACCCACGACCGACCCTCAACCCCTCAACAACACCCAGCTCCCCGCCACCGGCGGCCCGCCGGCCATCCTCGTCACCCTAGGCACCCTCCTCACCGCCCTGGGCGCCACCCTCCTGGCCCTCGTCCGCTCCCGCCGCTAGCCCTTGGTGGGTACGCCGAGTCGTGGATTGTGGTTCAGTCATCAGCCGATTCGTGACCGATCGCCACGACTCGGCGGTTGGACACCTGGGTCAGAGGTCTTGGACGAACATGATCTCGTCGCGGTACTCGCCGGGAGCGACCAGGATCGCGCGCGGATGACGGCCGACGACGCGGTAGCCGAGCGGCTCGTAGAACTTCTCCAGGCCCAGGCCGTCGCGGATCGTCAGCTGGAGCTGCTCCAGACCGAGATCGACGGCCGAGCTGCGCAGCCCTTCCATCAACAGGCGGCCGGCACCGTTGCCCTGGTGCTGGGGATGGACCATCACGCGCAGCATCGTGCGCCAGTGCGGTTGGAGGGCGCTGCCCCGCGTCACCAGCAGCCCCATCCCGACGTACCGCTCCCCGTTGTGCAGGACGCCGAGCACGTCCAGGCCGGCCGCGACCCGGCCGAGCGCGTCGTCCAGCGTCTCCGCCACCTGTTCGGCCGGCGCCGGCGCAGTGAAGCCGACCGCGCCACCGGCGTCCGTGGCCGTGATCCAGGTGTCCAGCAGATCCGCCCGCAGCGCCGGGTCCAGAGCCTCGTCCGGCTCGACCTCCACGTACTTCACTCCACCTCCAGATGCGACTCAGTTGCAGATACTCTACGACTGCGCATCGAGGGTGTGGCGGGGTGGGACCGCGGTGAGTTTGTCGGGGTTGCGGACCAGGTACATCTCGGTGATCAGGCCGTCGGTCATCTCGAAGAAGGCGACGGTGTCCGGCTCGTCGCCGTCGTAGGCGATGGCCGCGGTCTCGCCGTTCAGCGTCCCCATCCGGATCTCGAAGGTGGGGTTCTCCGCGATCACCGCGAACAGCCAGCGAACGATCTTCGCCGCGCCGTGGATCGGCCGGAGGGCCGCCTTCTTCTTGCCGCCGCCGTCGCTGATCAGGACCGCATCCGGCGCCAGCAGCGACACGACCTGCTCGAAATCGCCGGTCCCGGCGGCCGCCATGAACTGCACCGTCAGCTCGCTGTGCCGCGCCTTGTCGACGTGATGCCGCGGCCGCCGCGCTTGCACGTGTTCCCGGGCCCGGTGGGCGAGTTGCCGGACCGCGGTCTCGGACCGGCCGAGCGTGTCCGCGATCTCGTCGTACGGGAGATCGAACACCTCGCGCAGGACGAACGTGGCACGCTCGAGCGGCGAGAGCGTCTCGAGGACGACCAGCATCGCCATGCTGACCGAGTCCGCGAGCTCCACGACCGCCGCCGGATCCGCATCGGGTGCCGCGAGCTCCGGCGACATCGGCTCGGGCAGCCAAGGCCCGACGTACTGCTCCCGCCGGGCCTTCTGCTCCCGCAGCCGGTTCAGCGCAAGCCGCGTGGTGATGCGGATCAGGTACGCCCGCGGGTCGCGGATGTCGCCGTGGTCGATCGCGGCCCACCGCAGCCAGGCCTCCTGGACCACGTCCTCCGCGTCGGTGACACTGCCCACGACCCGGTACGCCGCTCCTACCAGGACCGCCCGGTGTTCGTCGAACTCGCGAGCGAGTTCTTCGTCGGCGCGACCCGGCTGATCATCAGTCACGTGGCCGGCCTCAGCTCGCAGAACTCCTTGAAGCCCTGGCTGGTCAGGCCGAGCGCGGCGTTGCTGCGGGACCGGAAGTTCTCCAGTGAGACCAGTGCCGTGAGCTCGACCAGTTGCTCGTCGGTCAGGTCTTGGCGCAGGCGCTCGACCTGCTCGTCGGTGACCGTTGGCGGGGTCACCGTCATCGCCTCGGCGTACTCCATCACCGCGCGCTCCAGATCCGTGTAGACGTCGCTGTCCCGCCACCCTGGCACATCGCGCAGCTTCGCGGGGTCGACACCCTCGTGGTGGAACTCCCAGTAGCCGAAGTCCATGCACCAGCTGCAGCCGATCTGCGCCGACGGCATCATCACCGCGAGCGCCTTGAGTGTCGGGTCCAGCTTCTTCCATCGCGCGGCCGACCCCTCCAGCAGCATCGTCGACACCAGCACCCGCCGGTTGTGCAGCGCCACCTTCACCGGATCCGGCACCTTGCGGTACATCCTCCGGCTGCTCCACTCGACCGTCCGCACGAACCACGTCTTGCGATGCTCCAGCTCGATCCGGGCCATCCCGTCCTCCCTCAGGTCGTCGTCCCCCTTGCGGACACGCGGGACCCACCCGGCCGTGACATGGCGCGTGTCACAGGCCAGGATGGACAGGGCGGCACACCGGGATCGGTTGGATATTTTTCCAAGCCATGGCATACTCATTCACATGAGCGTGAAGGTGGCGGTCGCCGGTGCCAGTGGGTATGCAGGAGGTGAGCTGCTCCGGTTGCTGAGCGGGCACCCCGAGGTGGAGATCGGAGCCCTCACCGCCGGAGGAAACGCCGGTACGGCGCTCGGCGCCCACCACCCCCACCTCGTGCCTCTGGCCGGGCGCATCCTGGTCGAGACCACGGCGGAGACGCTGGCCGGTCACGACGTGGTGTTCCTGGCCTTGCCGCACGGACAGTCCGCCGGAATCGCCGAGCAACTCGGCGAGGACGTCACCGTGATCGACTGCGGCGCGGACTTCCGGCTGACCGAGGCCGAGGTGTGGGTCGAGTTCTACGGCGGTGAGCACGCCGGCTCGTGGCCGTACGGACTGCCGGAGCTCCCGGGTCAACGGGACAAGCTCCGCGGGTCGAACCGGGTCGCCGTACCGGGGTGTTATCCCACCGTCTCCACTCTCGCGCTGCTCCCCGCCGTACAGCAGGGCCTCGTCGATCCCAGCCAGCTGGTGGTGGTCGCGGTCAGCGGGACCTCCGGCGCGGGCAAGGCGCCGAAGCCGCATCTGCTCGGCGCCGAGGTGATGGGCTCCGCCTCCGCGTACGGCGTCGGCGGCGTCCACCGGCACACCCCGGAGATCGAGCAGAACCTCACGCCGTACGCCGAGCAGCCGGTGAGTGTCTCGTTCACCCCCGTGCTCGTGCCGATGTCGCGGGGCATCCTCGCCACCTGCAGCGCGCCGGTTGCCGACGGCACCGATCTCGCGACGCTGCGGCAGGCCTACGAGGATGCCTACCGCAACGAGCCCTTCGTGCACCTGCTCCCCGAGGGGCAATGGCCGCAGACACAGGCCACTCTCGGTGCCAACACCGTGCAGCTGCAGGTCACGCTCGACCAGCGCACCGGCCGCGCCGTGATCGTGGCCGCGATGGACAACCTCACCAAGGGCACTGCCGGCGGCGCCGTGCAGTGCATGAACCTGGCCGCCGGACTCGACGAGACCCTGGCCCTTCCCCTCATCGGAGTTGCACCGTGACGCTTGCTGTCACCCCGTCCACCCAAGTCGATCGGAGCGCCGGGGTCACCGCGCCGGCCGGCATCCGTGCGGCCGGGGTGATCGCGGGGATCAAACCGGCCGGCACGCCGGACCTCACCGTCGTGGTCAACGACGGACCGTACGACGTCGCAGCCGGTGTCTTCACCACCAACAAGGTGAAGGCGGCGCCGGTGCTCTGGTCCCAGCAGGTGCTGACCGCCGGTAAGTTGAAAGCCGTCGTGCTGAACTCCGGGGGCGCCAACGCCTGCACCGGACCGGAGGGCTTCCAGGACACCCACCGGACGGCGGAGAAGCTGGCCGAGGTGCTCGGGGTCGGAGCGGCCGAGATCGGGGTCTGCTCGACCGGCCTGATCGGCGAGCGGCTGCCGATGTCGTCGCTCATCCCAGGCATCGACAAAGCTGTGGCCGCCCTTGGCGATGGGCCGGAGCACAGCCTGGCGGCGGCGACGGCGGTCATGACGACCGACAACGTGCCGAAGCAGGCCGTGCTGAAACACTCGGACGGCTGGAGCATCGGCGGGTTCGCGAAGGGCGCCGGCATGTGCGCGCCGAACATGGCGACCATGCTCAGCGTGATCACGACCGACGCCGTACTCGATCAGCCGCACCTCGACCACGCGCTGCGGAACGCGGTCGGCAAGACCTTCAACCGGCTCGACGTCGACGGGGGAACGTCGACCAACGACACGGTGTTGCTGCTGAGCTCGGGCGCGTCCGGAGTCACCGTCACGCCGGAGGCCTTCGAGGCCGCGCTGACAACGCTCGCCGCCGACCTGGTGAAGCAGTTGCAGGCCGACGCGGAGGGCGTCACCAAGCACGTCAGCATCACCGTGCGGAACGCCGCCACCGAGGCCGAGGCGCTGGCCGCCGCCAAGATCGTTGCCGAGGACAATCTCTGCAAGACCGCCTTCTTCGCCTCCGACCCGAACTGGGGCCGGATCGCGATGGCGGTCGGCAACGCGCCGACCGCGTTCGACCCGTCGCTGCTCGACATCACGCTGAACGGCGCGCCGATCTGCGTTGCCGGCGGCAAGGGCGTCGACCGTTCCGAAGCGGACCTGAGCGGCTTGGAGATCGACGTAGTGATCGACCTGCACGCCGGCCCAGCATCAGCCACCGTGCTCACCACCGACCTGTCCCACGCGTACGTCGAAGAGAACTCGGCGTACTCCTCATGAGCACCAGTCACGCGGATGCGGTGGAGAAGGCTGCGGTCCTGACCGAGGCGTTGCCCTGGCTGAAGCAGTTCCACGGCAAGACGGTGGTCGTCAAGTACGGCGGCAACGCGATGGTCGACGACAAGTTGAAGCGGGCCTTCGCGGAGGACATCGTCTTCCTCCGGTACGCCGGGGTCCGGGTCGTCGTCGTCCACGGCGGCGGGCCGCAGATCAGCGACATGCTCAGCCGGCTCGGCATCGACAGCGAGTTCCGCGGCGGGCTGCGGGTCACCACGCCCGAGGCGATGGACGTCGTCGGCATGGTCCTGGTCGGCAAGGTCGGCCGGGAGCTGGTCGGGCTGCTCAACGCGCACGGCCCGTTCGCGGTCGGCATGTCCGGTGAGGACGCCGGCCTGTTCACCGCGGAGCGTCGTAGCGCGCTGGTCGACGGCGAGTCGGTCGACATCGGACTGGTCGGCGACGTGGTCCACGTCCGGCCGGAGGCGGTGATCGACCTGATCGACGCCGGCCGGATCCCGGTGGTGTCGACGATCGCGCCCGACGAGGACGGCCAGGCGCACAACGTCAACGCCGACACCGCGGCGGCCGCGCTGGCCTCCGCGCTCGGCGCCGAGAAGCTCGTCGTGCTGACCGACGTGGCCGGGTTGTACCGGAACTGGCCGGACAGCGACGAGATCATCACCCAGATCGACACCACCGAACTGGCCGAGCTGCTGCCCAGGCTCGCCTCCGGGATGGTGCCCAAGATGGAGGCCTGCCTGCGCGCGGTCGAGTCGGGCGTCTCCCGGGCGACCGTGATCGACGGCCGGGTGCCGCACTCGCTGCTACTGGAAATCTTCACCGACGCCGGAAGTGGGACCCAGGTGATTCCGTCATGACCGAACTGCTCACTGTCGACGGCACCCAGGCGGCGCTCACCGAGCGCTACACGGGCGCGCTGATGAACACGTTCGGCGCGCCGAAGCGCGTGCTGGTGCGGGGCGAAGGCGCCTACCTGTGGGACGCCGACGGCAACAAGTACCTCGACCTGCTCGGTGGGCTCGCGGTGAACTGCCTCGGCCACGCGCACCCGTTCGTGGTGTCCGCGGTGACATCGCAGCTCGCGACCCTCGGCCATGTCTCGAACTTCTTCGCCTCCGCGCCGCAGATCGCGCTGGCCGAGAAGTTGCTCGGTCTGTTCGATGCTCCGGGCAAGGTGTTCTTCACCAACTCGGGCACCGAGGCGAACGAGGCGGCGTTCAAGATCACCCGGCGGACCGGCCGGACCAAGATCGTCTCCACCGTCGGCGCGTTCCACGGACGGTCGATGGGCGCGCTCGCGGTGACGTGGAAACCGGCGTACCGCGAGGCGTTCGCGCCGCTGCCCGGAGACGTGGAGTTCGTGCCGTACGGCGATGCCGACGCGTTGGCGGCAGCGGTCGACGACGAGACGGCGGCTGTCATCCTCGAGCCGATCCAGGGCGAGAACGGCGTCGTCGTACCGCCGCCGGGGTACCTGCGGGCGGCGCGGCGGATCACCTCCGAGCACCGCGCGCTGCTGTGGATCGACGAGATCCAGACCGGGATCGGCCGGACCGGGACCTGGTTCGCGTACGAGACCGAGGGGATCACGCCGGACCTCGTGACGGTGGCCAAGGGCCTCGGCGCGGGGATCCCGATCGGTGCCTGCATCGGGCTGGGTGCCGCGGCGGAGCTGTTGCAGCCGGGCAACCACGGGACGACGTTCGGCGGCAACCCGGTCGCCGCGATCGCCGGCCTGGCGGTGCTGACCGTGATCGAGCGGGACGGGCTGCTGGCGCAGGTGAATGCTGTCGGCAACCACCTTGCCTCGTCCATCATCGCGCTCGACCACCCGCTGATCGCCGACGTGCGCGGCCGCGGGATGCTGCTGGCGATCGAGCTGACCCGGCCGGTGTCGGACCAGGTGGCCGCGCTGGCGCTGGAGGCCGGGTTCGTGATCAACAACCCGATTCCGAACGCGTTGCGGCTGGCGCCGCCGTACATCCTGAGCAAGGCTGATGCCGACAGTTTCGTTGCGGCCCTGCCCGGGCTGCTCGACCACGTGGAGGCGGCATGACTGTCCGGCATTTTCTCCGCGACGACGACCTGAGCCCGGTCGAGCAGGACGAGGTCCTGACGCTCGGGCAACAGCTGTCCCAGGACCGCTACGGACACCAGCCGCTGGCCGGGCCGAAGACGGTCGCGGTGATCTTCGACAAGACGTCGACCCGCACCCGGATCTCGTTCGCGGTCGGGATCCCCGAACTGGGCGGCGTACCGCTGATCATCGATGCACAGACCTCGCAGATGGGGCGCGGCGAGCCGATCGCCGACACCGCGAAGGTGCTGGACCGGCAGGTCGCGGCGATCGTCTGGCGGACGTCCGGGCAGAGCCGGATCGAGGAGATGGCGTCGGCGTCCCGGGTGCCGGTGATCAACGCACTCACCGACGAGTTCCACCCATGCCAGATCCTCGCCGACCTGCTCACCGTGCGGCAGCACAAGGGCACGATGGCCGGGCTCAAGCTCGTGTACCTCGGTGACGGCGCGAACAACATGTCGCACTCGTACCTGCTGGGTGGCGCGACGGCCGGGATGCACGTGGTGGTGGGTTCACCGGCGGAGTACCAGCCGGACCCGGCCATCCTGGCTCGCGCCGCGGAGATCGCCGCCGAGACTGGTGGCTCGGTCGCCTGGACTGGGGATCCTTACGCGGCCGTCGATGGCGCCGATGTGGTTGCCACCGACACCTGGGTCTCGATGGGGCAGGAGGCGGAGGCGGGCGCGCGGGAGGCGCCGTTCGTCCCGTACGCCGTGACCGAGCAGCTCATGTCGAAGGCTGCCGCCGATGCGATCGTGCTGCACTGCTTGCCGGCGTACCGGGGCAAGGAGATCGAGGCGGCCGTGATCGACGGACCGCAGTCGGTCGTCTGGGACGAGGCCGAGAACCGGCTGCACGCCCAGAAGGCGCTGCTGTCCTGGCTGCTCGCGAGGAGTTTCGGCGCATGAGCATCGCCGTACCGACTACGAAGGCGGCGCGCCAGCAGCGCATCGTCGATCTGCTCGGCCGGCAGCCGGTGCGATCGCAGACCGAGCTCGCCGACCTGCTCGCCGCGTCCGGACTCGTCGTCGGCCAGGCCACGCTGTCCCGCGACCTGGTCGAGATCGGTGCGGTCAAGGTCCGCGACTCGTCCGGCCAACTCGTGTACGCCGTACCAGGCGAAGGCGGCGACCGTACGCCGCGAGCCGGTGAGGCCGCCGCTTTCGAATCGCGCCTGGCCAGAGTCGCATCCGAAGTCCTGGTGTCGGCCGAAGGCAGCGCGAACCTGGTCATCCTCCGCACCCCGCCGGGCGCGGCCCAGTACTTCGCGTCGGCCATCGACCACGTCGGCCTCGACGACGTACTCGGCACCATCGCCGGTGACGACACCGTGATGGTCGTGTCCCGCAACCCCACCGGCGGCCCCGCCCTCGCCACCCGCTTCCTGTCCCTGGCAGCCCGCGAACCCAAGTAAGGAACTGTGAGTTGAGTACCGGAGAAGGTGTGGCCCTGTGGGGTGCACGGTTCGCGGGAGGGCCGGCGGATGCGCTGGCAGCGCTGAGCAAGTCGACGCAGTTCGACTGGCGACTCGCGCCGTACGACATCGCCGGGTCGAAGGCGCATGCCAAGGTGCTGCACCGGGCCGGGCTGCTGACCGACGAGGACCTGTCGGCGATGCTGGCCGGTCTGGACGGGCTGCTCGACGACGTGCTGACCGGGAAGTTCCTGCCGGCTGAGGACGACGAGGACGTGCACACGGCGCTCGAGCGCGGTCTGCTCGATCGGCTGGGAGCAGAGTTGGGCGGGCGACTGCGCGCCGGCCGGTCGCGGAACGACCAGGTCGCCACGCTGTTCAAGAGCTACCTGCGCGAGCACGGCCGCGTCATCAGCCGGCTGCTGCTGGAGCAGGTGAACACGCTCGCGGAGCAGGCGGAGAAGCACCTCGGCGTCGCCATGCCGGGCCGGACCCACCTGCAGCACGCACAGCCGGTCCTGCTCTCGCATCACCTGCTCGCGCACGCCTGGCCGCTCATCCGTGACCTCGACCGGATCGCCGACTGGGACGCTCGCGTCGCGGCCGACTCGCCGTACGGATCGGGTGCGCTGGCGGGGAGTTCGCTGGGCCTCGACCCGCAGTTCGTCGCTGTCGAGCTCGGCTTCACCGACTCGTCGGCGAACTCGATCGACGGGACCGCCGCACGCGACTTCGTGGCCGAGTTCGCGTTCGTCACCGCGCAGATCGGCGTCGACCTGTCCAGGCAGGCCGAGGAGGTGATCATCTGGGCGACGAAGGAGTTCGGTTTCGTCGAGCTGGACGACGCGTTCTCGACCGGGTCGAGCATCATGCCGCAGAAGAAGAACCCGGACATCGCCGAACTCGCGCGGGGCAAGGCGGGCCGGCTGATCGGCAACCTGAGCGGCCTGCTGGCGACGCTGAAGGCGCAGCCGCTCGCCTACAACCGCGATCTGCAGGAGGACAAGGAGCCCGTCTTCGACTCCATCGACACGCTAGAGGTGCTGCTGCCGGCGTTCACCGGGATGATCCGGACGCTGCGCTTCAACGCCGAGCGACTGGAGGAGCTGGCGCCACAGGGCTTCTCGCTCGCGACCGACATCGCGGAGTGGCTGGTCCGGCAGAAGATCCCGTTCCGGGTCGCTCACGAGCTGGCCGGCGCGTGCGTGCAGGAGTGCGAGAAGCGCGGGATCGAGCTGTGGGACCTGACCGACGAGGACCTTGCCGCGATCTCGCCGTACCTCACGCCGGAGGTCCGCTCGGTGCTGACTGTCGAGGGCTCGCTGGCCTCCCGCAACACCCGCGGTGGCACGGCGCAGGAACGCGTCGTCGAACAACTCGCGGAGCTTCGGGCCCGGGTCACGGCTCACAGCACCCGCCTCGGGTGAAGGCAGTTTCTGTCGGCCCGTTCGCTTAGGGTGCTGCGCATGCCCGTACGCCGCTCGCTGCTCGCGGATCCCGTCCTCGAAGTGGCCCCGAAGCTCCTCGGCATGGTCCTGCGCAGTACCTCCGACGAAGGCACGGTGGCAGTCCGCCTCACCGAGGTCGAGGCGTACGACGGCCCGAACGATCCCGGCTCGCACGCGTACCGGGGTCAGACCGCGCGCAACGCGGTGATGTTCGGCCCGCCGGGCTTCCTGTACGTCTACTTCACCTACGGCATGCACTTCTGCATGAATGTCAGCGTCGGCCCGGACGGTCAGCCGTCGGCCGTCCTGCTGCGGGCCGGCGAGATCGTCGAGGGCATCGAGCTGGCCCGTGTACGTCGCGGGCCGCTGGAAACCCAACAGGTGAAGTTCAACCAATCCGGCGTGCGGCAGGGGCCGGCCGTCAAGCGTCCGAAGGTGAACCCGGACCGCGACCTGGCGCGCGGGCCGGCGCGGCTGTGCGTTGCCCTCGGCATCGGCCGGGACCACAACGGCGTCGACCTGCTGGCCAGGGGCTCGAGTGTGCAACTGCTGCCCGGTCCCGGTTTCGACGGCGAGCCGTCCACCGGTCCTCGGGTCGGTCTCCGGGAAGCTGCCGACCGCAACTGGCGGTTCTGGATCCCCGGTGACCCGACGGTCTCGCCGTACCGGCCGCACGTGCCGAAGCGTCGGGCTTAGCGACTCGCCAGCTCCAGCACGTGGTCGAGTTGGGGGAGTCCGTGCTCGACCTCGGGGTCCGGGAACAGACCGATGTGGTGCACCCCAGCCCCCTCGAGCGCCTGGATGTGCGTGGCCGCGTCGTCCAGCGTCCCGATCGCGCCGATCTCGGTCCACCAGTCGGTCGGCATCCCCACGAGACCCTCGGCGCCTGACTCGTCGTACAGCTTCTTCATGTCCGCGAAGAACGGCAGCGCGGTCACCCCAGGGTGGTTGTCGTTGATCCGCCACCCCAGCCACGGCGCCGTCCACTCGTAAGCCGCCTTCCGGTCGCTGCGGATGCACATGGCGCTGAACACCGCGACCACGAAGCCCTCCGGCGATCCGGCGTACTCGACCGACTGCCGCACGTACGGCGGAGTGGCCGGCTCGGCGAGGACGATGCCGCCACCGACGCGGCCGGCCAACGCCATCGACTTCGGTCCCATCACGCCGAGCAGGATCGGCGGCGGCTCGACCGGAGGCGCGTCCAGCTTCACGTCGTCGAGGTACACGGCCTTGCCCTGGAAGCTCACGTTCTCGCCGGCGAGGAGCCTGGTGACCGTGGTCGTCACCTCTTCGAGCGTGGTGAGCGGCGACTTCGGGCGGACGCCCATCTGCCCCATCCACTCCTGCACTCCGTGGCCGATGCCAGGCAGGAAGCGGCCCGGGCCGAGCGCCTCCAGCGTGGCGAACTCCATCGCGGTGACAGCCGCCGTACGCGCCACCGCCGGCACGATGCCGAGGCCGACCGTGAGGCGCTCGGTCGACGTCAGCGCGGCCGAGACGAGAGACGGTCCGGCCGTGTAGAAGCAGTCCTCGATGATCCACAGTTCATCCGCGCCGCCGGTGTCCAGGCGGCGGGCCACGTCGGTCACCAGGGCGGCAGGAAACGTCCGCGGGAAGCACATCCCGACAGCGGCTGAGGTCTGTGTCATGCGAAGACCTTAGGAGGCTGCTCCGACAGTTCTCCAGAGGCTTCCCGAGCAGTTTGGTAAAGGTCGTCCCGCGCCGCCGGGAGAGCAGGCGTAGGGGACCTTGGTCCGGGTAGGTTCGGAGTATGGCCCGTCCGCACTACGCGTCCCGTCTCGAGGACTGGTTCAACATCGGGGTGCAAGCGGTGCTGCGGCGGCGCGGTTGGCGGGAGCGGATCATTCCGCACGTCGGCTACGGCACCTCCGAGTTCGTCCGGGTGCTGGCCCGGGTCGTCTTCGGTCGCGACCCGCGCAACCAGCCGCGGTACGACGAGGACCAGGTGATGCGGGGCTGGCGCGTCTTCGTCACCGCGCCGGCGACCAAGGTGGCAGTGACCGTCACCGTCGGCGGGCAGACGTTCGACGCCGTCACGGACCGGGGCGGATTCGTCGACCTGACCGTGCCGGTGGTGCTGCCGCCGGGATGGCACGAGATCGACCTCGGCGTGCACGGCGACCGGCAAGCGCGGGCGCGGGTGTTCGTGCCCGACCCGGACGCCACCTTCGGACTGGTCAGCGACATCGACGACACGGTGATGCTGACCATGCTGCCGCGTCCGATGATCGCGGCGTGGAACACGTTCGTCCGGGACGAGCAGGCGCGGCGCGTCGTACCGGGCATGGCCCAGCTGTACGACGAGCTGCTCGCGGACCACCCGGGTGCGCCGATCTTCTACCTGTCCACCGGTGCCTGGAACACGGCTCCAACGCTGACCCGCTTCCTGGCCCGGCACGGGTACCCGGTGGGCCCGCTGCTGCTGACGGACTGGGGGCCGACCAACACCGGATGGTTCCGCAGCGGGCAGGAGCACAAGCGGACCGCCCTGCGCCGGCTGGCCAAGGAGTTCCCGAACGTCCGCTGGGTCCTTGTCGGCGACGACGGCCAGCACGACCCTCAGCTGTACGGCGACTTCGCGCAGACGCACCCGGATCACGTCCGGGCGATCGGCATCCGTCAGCTCACGCCTGCTGAGCAGGTGCTGTCACACGGTCTGCCCGTCCCCAACCCTGACCCGGGTGCCCACGACCCACAACGCCCGACAGCCGCCACAGTCCATGGCCCCGACGGACATGCGCTCCGTCCGCAACTCCGCAGCGTCCTCACCCGCCCGGAACCCACCTGACCCCGGCACCCCGTCGTACAGGACACTTGTAGCTGACCGTCGTACTCGAGGAGAGACAAGTGACCGACAGCGGGACCGAACGCCGTACCCAGGTGCTGGACGACCTGGAGACTCGCGGCCTGATCGCGCACTCCACCGATCCCGACGCTCTCCGGGCGGCCATGGCGAGCGGACCGATCACCTCCTATGTCGGCTTCGACCCGACGGCACCAAGCCTGCACATGGGCAACCTGCTGCAGCTCCTGACGCTGCGCCGCCTCCAGCTCGCCGGCCACAACCCGATCGGCCTCGTCGGTGGCGCCACCGGCCTGATCGGGGACCCGAAGGAGAGCTCCGAGCGGGTACTGAACCCGAAGGACGTCGTCCACCAGTGGGTCGAGAAGGTCCGCGTCCAGGTGGAGAAGTTCGTCGACTTCGACACCGCGCTGCCGAACCCGGCCCGGATCGTCAACAACTACGACTGGACCAAGGACCTCAACACCCTCGACTTCCTCCGGGACATCGGCAAGCACTTCCCAGTGAACCGGATGCTCGGCCGTGAGGTGGTGAAGGCCCGGCTGGAGCAGGGGATCAGCTACACCGAGTTCAGCTACGTGCTGCTGCAGTCGCTGGACTACCTGGAGCTCTTCCGGCGCTACGGCTGCACGCTGCAGACCGGGGGGAGCGACCAGTGGGGGAACCTGACCGCTGGTGTGGAGCTGATCCGCCGTACTGAGTCGGGCAAGGCGCATGCACTGGCCACGCCACTGGTGACGAAGGCCGACGGGACGAAGTTCGGGAAGACGGAGTCCGGCAGTGTGTGGCTGGACCGGGAGCTCACCTCGCCGTACGCGTTCTACCAGTTCTGGTTCAACGCCGACGATCGCGATGTGATGCAGCTGGTGCGCTTCTACACGTTCCGTACGGCGGAGGAGATCGCAGCGCTCGAGCAGGCGACAGAGGAACGCCCACAGGCGCGCGAGGCCCAACGGCTACTCGCAGAGGACGTCACCACGCTTGTGCATGGGGAGGACGAGACCAGGCGAGTGCAGGAGGCGTCCAAGGCGCTCTTCGGTCAGGGCGAGCTCGCGTCTCTGGACGGCTCCACACTGGTCGCCGCACTCCGCGAAGCACCCCACGTCGAACTCGGCGCCGACGAACCAATGCCGACGTACGCCGATCTGCTCGTGAAGTCCGGCCTGGTCGCCAGCAAGTCCGCGGCCCGACGGACAGTGGCCGAAGGTGGCGGCTACCTGAACAACGAGAAGGTGAAGGACGCCGAGTACGTGCCGGGGACGGATGACCTGCTGCCGGGTGGCGTGCTGGTGCTGCGGCGCGGGAAGCGTTCGTTTGCAGGCGTTCTGGCGTCGGCGGCGCAGGGCTGAGGTGGCCGGCTCCACTCCCACATCTGGGTTGCCGAGAGCAAATTACAGCCGTGTGATTCAGCCCACCGGGAACCGATTTGACCGGCTACCTGCGAGCCACGTAATGTTCTTCTTGTTGGAGCGAGGCGCGGGACGCGAAAGTGGCCGGTCGCTCCGAACCCCCCAAGGCTAGCTGAGCCGAACCGTGTCGTCTGACCCGGGGCGGTAGCTTGGATGCGGGTGGAAGGTCAGAAAAATTGGGTCTTGACCCGGTGGTTCTGATCCGGTAAAGTAGCGCAGGTTGCCCCGGGGTCCTGGCTGAGAAGCCTGGACGCGGTGTGCGCCCGATTTTTGAGAACTCAACAGCGTGCCGAAAGTCAATGCCGAAAGATGCATTATCCCCGTTCATGGGCTTCGGATGATTTTTCTGCTGGGATGCCTTGATGGTGTTTCGGTGGGTGGTTGTTTGTTGTCTGTGGCGGATTCCTTTGAAGTATTTTTATGGATTCAGTCAGTTTGATTGTTTCTGATTCGAAGGATCGTTTTTCGTTTGTCTGTTGTCTGCGGCCCCTTTGGGGTTGTGGTTGACATATAGATTTCAACGGAGAGTTTGATCCTGGCTCAGGACGAACGCTGGCGGCGTGCTTAACACATGCAAGTCGAGCGGTAAGGCCCCTTCGGGGGTACACGAGCGGCGAACGGGTGAGTAACACGTGAGCAACCTACCCTCAACTTTGGGATAAGCCTCGGAAACGGGGTCTAATACCGGATATGATCTCCTGCTTCATGGTGGGGGGTTGAAAGTTCTGGCGGTTGGGGATGGGCTCGCGGCCTATCAGCTTGTTGGTGGGGTAATGGCCTACCAAGGCGTCGACGGGTAGCCGGCCTGAGAGGGCGACCGGCCACACTGGGACTGAGACACGGCCCAGACTCCTACGGGAGGCAGCAGTGGGGAATATTGCGCAATGGACGAAAGTCTGACGCAGCAACGCCGCGTGAGGGATGACGGCCTTCGGGTTGTAAACCTCTTTCAGCAGGGACGAAGCGAGAGTGACGGTACCTGCAGAAGAAGGACCGGCCAACTACGTGCCAGCAGCCGCGGTAATACGTAGGGTCCGAGCGTTGTCCGGAATTATTGGGCGTAAAGGGCTCGTAGGCGGTTCGTCACGTCGGGAGTGAAAACTCGGAGCTTAACTCCGAGCCTGCTTCCGATACGGGCAGACTAGAGGTAGGCAGGGGAGAGCGGAACTCCTGGTGTAGCGGTGGAATGCGCAGATATCAGGAAGAACACCGGTGGCGAAGGCGGCTCTCTGGGCCTTACCTGACGCTGAGGAGCGAAAGCGTGGGTAGCGAACAGGATTAGATACCCTGGTAGTCCACGCCGTAAACGTTGGGCGCTAGGTGTGGGGGACATTCCACGTCCTCCGTGCCGCAGCTAACGCATTAAGCGCCCCGCCTGGGGAGTACGGCCGCAAGGCTAAAACTCAAAGGAATTGACGGGGGCCCGCACAAGCGGCGGAGCATGCGGATTAATTCGATGCAACGCGAAGAACCTTACCTGGGTTTGACATATAGGGAAATCCTCCAGAGATGGGGGGTCCGTAAGGGTCCTATACAGGTGGTGCATGGCTGTCGTCAGCTCGTGTCGTGAGATGTTGGGTTAAGTCCCGCAACGAGCGCAACCCTCGTCCTATGTTGCCAGCACGTTATGGTGGGGACTCATAGGAGACTGCCGGGGTCAACTCGGAGGAAGGTGGGGATGACGTCAAGTCATCATGCCCCTTATGTCCAGGGCTTCACGCATGCTACAATGGCCGGTACAAAGGGCTGCGAAGCTGTAAGGTGGAGCGAATCCCAAAAAGCCGGTCTCAGTTCGGATTGGGGTCTGCAACTCGACCCCATGAAGTCGGAGTCGCTAGTAATCGCAGATCAGCAACGCTGCGGTGAATACGTTCCCGGGCCTTGTACACACCGCCCGTCACGTCATGAAAGTCGGCAACACCCGAAGCCGGTGGCCTAACCCTTGTGGAGGGAGCCGTCGAAGGTGGGGCTGGCGATTAGGACGAAGTCGTAACAAGGTAGCCGTACCGGAAGGTGCGGCTGGATCACCTCCTTTCTAAGGAGCATTCGGCGATCGACCCGCAAGGGTGGTCGTCAATTCGTTGTTTCCTGGACGTTCGTTCCAGGGCGACGGTGCTTCGGAATGTGGAACATTGACCATTAGGCCTGGATCCCGATCGATCGAATCTAGTACTGCAGCTGCTCCTTGTGGGTGGGTGCGTGGAACGTGAGTGAGACCGGGTGAGAGGCCGAGGCGCGCTGTTGGGTCCTGAGAAATCGGGCCTGCTTCCCCTTGGTGGGGGAGTTGGACTGGTTGTCTCTGGGTCACGATCGCACTGGATCCGTGAGGGTTTGGTGTGGTGGGTGGCTGGGGCCGGCTCTCACCAAACCGTTGGTGTGGGTGTCTTGTTCTGGGTGTGTTGTTTCCCTGGGGCTGGGTGTTCACTCGATAGGTGGTGATGGAAGGGCTGGTGTTCCTGCCCGTATTTTGAGAACTGTATAGTGGACGCGAGCATCTCTTTGTAGCGTAATTTTGTTGTTTTGTTTTGTGACAAGCTACTAAGGGCAATCGGTGGATGTCTTGGTACCAAGAGCCGATGAAGGACGTTGGAGCCTGCGATAAGCCCCGGGGAGTTGGCAACCAAGCTGTGATCCGGGGGTGTCCGAATGGGGAAACCCAGCTGGCATTCTAAAGCCAGTTACCAGTGCCTGAACACATAGGGTTCTGGAGGGAACGCGGGGAAGTGAAACATCTCAGTACCCGCAGGAAGAGAAAACAACAGTGATTCCGTGAGTAGTGGCGAGCGAAAGCGGATGAGGCTAAACCATGTGCGTGTGATAGCCGGCGTGCGTTGCGTATGTGGGGTTGTGGGAGCATTCAGACACTAATGCCGTGGTGTCGGAGAGTTATAAATCATCGTTGAAGTCGAATCTTCTGGAATGTTGAGCCGTAGTGGGTTATGGCCCCGTAGGCGTAAGACGGTGACTCTCGAGTGTTTTCCCGAGTAGCACGGGACTCTTGAAATCTTGTGTGAATCTGGCGGGACCACCCGCTAAGCCTAAATACTTCTTGGTGACCGATAGCGGACTAGTACCGTGAGGGAAAGATGAAAAGTACCCCGGGAGGGGAGTGAAATAGTACCTGAAACCGGTTGCCTACAATCCGTCGGAGCATTTCCTTTGTGGGGTGTGACGGCGTGCCTTTTGAAGAATGAGCCTGCGAGTTAGTGGTGTGTGGCGAGGTTAACCCGTGTGGGGTAGCCGTAGCGAAAGCGAGTCTGAATAGGGCGCTTTAGTCGCATGCTCTAGACCCGAAGCGGAGTGATCTATCCATGGGCAGGTTGAAGCGTGGGTAAGACCGCGTGGAGGACCGAACCCACCAGGGTTGAAAACCTGGGGGATGACCTGTGGATAGGGGTGAAAGGCCAATCAAACTCCGTGATAGCTGGTTCTCCCCGAAATGCATATAGGTGCAGCGTCGCGTGTTTCTTACCGGAGGTAGAGCACTGGATGGTCTAGGGGGCTTACCGGCTTACCGAAATCAGCCAAACTCCGAATGCCGGTAAGTGAGAGCGCGGCAGTGAGACTGCGGGGGATAAGCTCCGTAGTCGAGAGGGAAACAGCCCAGATCACCAGCTAAGGCCCCTAAGCGATTGCTAAGTGGAAAAGGATGTGGAGTTGCCCAGACAACCAGGAGGTTGGCTTAGAAGCAGCCACCCTTGAAAGAGTGCGTAATAGCTCACTGGTCAAGTGATTCCGCGCCGACAATGTAGCGGGGCTCAAGCAATCCGCCGAAGCTGTGGCATTCACACTCGTACCCGGCTTCACCTTTCGGGGTGTGGTCCAGGTGTGTGGATGGGTAGGGGAGCGTCGTGCAGCGTGTGAAGCAGCCTAGTGATGGAGTTGTGGATGCTGCACGAGTGAGAATGCAGGCATGAGTAGCGAATGACGGGTGAGAAACCCGTCCGCCGAATGATCAAGGGTTCCAGGGTCAAGCTAATCTGCCCTGGGTAAGTCGGGACCTAAGGCGAGGCCGACAGGCGTAGTCGATGGACAACGGGTTGATATTCCCGTACCGGCATTAACACGACCCGACCGAACCCGCTGATGCTAAGAGCCAGAATCCACAAGGCCTTCGGGTTGAGTGGTGGACGGTTTGACCCGAGGTGGTAGTAGGTGCATTGAGGAGTGACGCAGGAGGGTAGTCCAACCGCGGCGATGGTAGGCGTAAGCTGATCCGCGGGCAAGGTGGTAGGGCGAGGCATAGGCAAATCCGTGTCTCATTGAGCCTGAGAGCCGAGGCGGACCCGTTTAGGGGAAGTGGATGATCCCATGCTGCCGAGAAAAACTTCGCAGTGAGTGTTAGAGCCGCCCGTACCCCAAACCGACACAGGTGATCAGGTAGAGAATACCAAGGCGATCGAGTGAACCATGGTTAAGGAACTCGGCAAAATGCCCCCGTAACTTCGGGAGAAGGGGGGCCGGAACCGTTACCTCACTTGCTGGGGGAAGCGGTGATGGCCGCAGAGACCAGGCCCAAGCGACTGTTTACTAAAAACACAGGTCCGTGCGAAGAAGTAATTCGATGTATACGGACTGACGCCTGCCCGGTGCTGGAACGTTAAGGGGACAGGTTAGCTGGTTTCGGCCGGCGAAGCTTTGAACTTAAGCGCCAGTAAACGGCGGTGGTAACTATAACCATCCTAAGGTAGCGAAATTCCTTGTCGGGTAAGTTCCGACCTGCACGAATGGCGTAACGACTTGGGCGCTGTCTCAACCGTGGACTCGGCGAAATTGCATTACGAGTAAAGATGCTCGTTACGCGCAGCAGGACGGAAAGACCCCGGGACCTTTACTACAACTTGGTATTGGTGGTCGGTACAACTTGTGTAGGATAGGTGGGAGACTGTGAAGCTCGGACGCCAGTTCGGGTGGAGTCATCGTTGAAATACCACTCTGGTTGTTCTGGCTGTCTAACTTTGGTCCGTTATCCGGATCAGGGACAGTGCCTGGTGGGTAGTTTGACTGGGGCGGTCGCCTCCTAAAAGGTAACGGAGGCGCTCAAAGGTTCCCTCAGCCTGGTTGGCAATCAGGTGTCGAGTGTAAGTGCACAAGGGAGCTTGACTGTGAGACAGACATGTCGAGCAGGGACGAAAGTCGGAACTAGTGATCCGGCGGTGGCATGTGGGAGCACCGTCGCTCAACGGATAAAAGGTACCCCGGGGATAACAGGCTGATCTTCCCCAAGAGTCCATATCGACGGGATGGTTTGGCACCTCGATGTCGGCTCGTCGCATCCTGGGGCTGGAGTAGGTCCCAAGGGTTGGGCTGTTCGCCCATTAAAGCGGCACGCGAGCTGGGTTTAGAACGTCGTGAGACAGTTCGGTCCCTATCCGCTGCGCGCGCAGGAGACTTGAGAAGGGCTGCCCCTAGTACGAGAGGACCGGGGTGGACGAACCTCTGGTGTGCCAGTTGTTCCGCCAGGAGCACGGCTGGTTGGCTACGTTCGGGAGTGATAACCGCTGAAAGCATCTAAGCGGGAAGCACGCTTCAAGATGAGGTCTCCCACCGGGTTAACCGGGTAAGGCCCCCAGTAGACCACTGGGTTGATAGGCCAGAAGTGGAAGCATCGCAAGGTGTGTAGCTGACTGGTACTAATAGGCCGAGGGCTTGTCACACACCCACACACTTGTGTGTGGACCGAGACTTTCAAGCTGCGCTATGTAACTAGAGTTGTTCGCGTTCACTGTACGGTTCCCGGAATACGGTCAACCCCAGCCTCACCCGCACCCCGCCGGGGGTGTGTGTGGTTTGAGCAGTAGTGGTTGGTTTGATATTTCGATAGAGTTTCGGTGGCCATAGCGTCGGGGAAACACCCAGTCTCCATTCCGAACCTGGAAGTTAAGCCCGACAGCGCCGATGGTACTGCGACCGGGAGGTCGTGGGAGAGTAGGACGCCGCCGGACATTCACACTGTTAAGGGCCACCCCACAAGGGGTGGCCCTTAACATTTGTCCGGACAACTTCGGCACACGAGCCGCCTGCAGGGAAGCCCTCGATGGGGCTGATCGTTGTAGGTGGCGGTACGTTTGTCCGATTACTGCACTTCAGCATCGTTAGGAGTCACCGTGGCGACGCCACCTCGCAATCCTCACTCCGGTTCAGGGGACCGTCGCGGTTCCTCCGGAGGCAGCGGCCGTTCCGGCCGTGCCGGTGGTGGGCGTTCGGACTCCGGTTCCGGTCGTTCTGGGTTCGGTTCGGGTCGTTCCGGCTCTGGTGGCCCGCGATCCTCGGGCGGTGGGCGTGCCGGCGGGACTGGTGGCTCCAGCAGCTCTGGTGGGCCGCGTTCGTCTGGTGGTTATCGGGGCGCCTCGAGTCGCGGCGACGGACCACGGGCCGGCGGGCCACGTGGGGGTTCGCGTTCTGGTGGGTCTTACCGGGACGGGGATCGTGATGACGCGCGTTCCGAGAACCGGCGGGGTTTTGCCGGCGGACGTGGCGATGACAAGGGTGACCGGGATCCGTTCGGTGGTCAGCTGTCCGGTCAGGACGGCGGTGGACGCGGCTCTGGTCGAGACGACCGCTCTGGCGGTTACACCAGGGACGACCGAGGCGGTGCGGGCCGTAGTTCCGGCGGCGGCCGCGGTGGTCCCCGTCGAGACGACCGTAACGAGCGCTCGGGCGACCGCGGCGGCTACCGCCGCGACGACAGGTCAGGCTCCGGTGACCGCGGCGGCTACCGGGGCGGCGACGATCGCGGTGGCTACCGACGGGATGACCGTGGTGGTGACGATCGCGGTGGCTACCGACGGGACGACCGCGCTGGGCGCGACGACCGCGGTGGCTTCAAGCGTGACGAGCGTTCCGGGTCAAGCGACCGTGGCGGCTATCGCCGGGATGACCGTTCTGGGACCGGGGACCGCGGCGGGTATCGCGGGAATGACCGCGCCGGGGCCGGGGACCGCGGCGGGTATCGCGGGAATGACCGTTCCGGGGGCGGGGACCGCGGCGGGTATCGCGGGAATGACCGTTCCGGGGCCGGGGACCGCGGCGGGTATCGCGGGAATGACCGCGCCGGGGCCGGGGACCGCGGTGGTTATCGCCGTGATGAGCGTGGCGGCAGTCGGCGCGACGACCAGGGGTTCCGGCGTGACGAGCGTCCTGGCGCTGGTGATCGTGGTGGCTATCGCCGTGATGAGCGTGGCGGTGACGACCGTGGTGGCTACCGGCGCGACGACCGATCCGGGCGCGACGACCGTGGCGGTGCTCGGCGGGACGACCGTTCCGGCTCTGGCGACAGAGGCGGCTTCCGTGGAGCTGACCGGTCTGGAGCTGACCGGTCTGGGGCCGGCGATCGGGGCGGATTCCGGCGTGATGAGCGTGGCGGGTCGCGGTCTGACGAGAGGTCTGGGCGGGGCGGTGCTCGTGGGGGCGGGCCGGCTCGTGGCGAGCGTGGCGCGTTTCGGCGGGATGAGCGTGGGGGTGACTCGCGCGGCCGCGGTGGTTCTCAACGCGACGGGCGGGATGACCGCCGCGGCGGGTTCCGGCGGGACGAGCGTGGCGAGGAGAAGGCCGGCCCGCGTCGGGACGACCCGGCGATTCCGGAAGGGATCACCGGAGCCGAGCTCGACCGCGGTGTGAAGGCCGAGCTGCGGTCGTTGCCGCGGAGCCTCGCCGACCTCGTCGCGCAGCACCTGGTCGCGTCCGGGCGGCTCCTCGACGACGATCCCGAGCTCGCGTACAAGCACGCCCGTACCGCACGGCGGTTGGCCGCGCGGCTCGGCGGCGTACGGGAAGCTGTGGCGATCACGGCGTACCTGGCTGAGCATTACGACGAGGCGCTGACCGAGTTCCGGGCGGTACGGCGGATGACCGGGAACCATGAGGTTCTCGCGATGATGGCCGACTGCGAGCGCGCGCTCGGGCGGCCGGACAAGGCGCTCGCGCTGGCGCGGGACAAGCACGTCCACGACGTCTCGGAGGCCACGCAGATCGAACTGCTGATCGTGGCGGCCGGTGCGCGCCGCGACATGAAGCAGCTCGCGGCGGCGATCCAGACACTCGAGGTGCCGGAACTCACCAAGCGCACGCGCGCCGAGTGGTTGCCGCGGCTGCGATACGCGTACGCCGACGCCCTCGAAGCAGCCGGACGCACCGAAGACGCCCTCGAGTGGTTCCACCGCGCCGCCGGCGCCGACGCCGACGGCTCCACCGGCGCCGCCGAACGAGCCGCCCAGTTAGAAGGCCTCGAGTTCACCGACCTGGACGAAGACGACGACTACGACGAGCCCACCGACGAAGCAGACCTGGTGGACGAATCCGAGCCCACCGACGAGCCCGAGCTGGTAGATGAAGCCGAGTCCATCGACGAGCCCGAGCTGGTGGATGAAGCCGAGTCCATCGACGAAACTGAGCTGGCGGACGACCCCGCCACGACCGATGAAGCCGAATCGGCGGACGAATCCGCCCTAGCCGATGAAGCCGAGCTCGCGGACGAGCCCGAGACCGCCGACGAAGCCGACCAGGCCGATGAAGTCGAGCTCGTGGACGAGCCCGCCGACGAAGCCAACCTGGTAGATGAAGCCGAGCTCGTGGATGAAGACGACGTGCCCGCCGACGAGGCAGAGTTTCCGGACGAGCCCGCGCCGGCCGACACCGAAACGCCCGAGAAGCCCGAGAACTAACCGCATAGCCGCGCTGCGCGCGGCCGCGGGGAGCTGAAGAGCCTACGGCGCGCTGGAGCTTGGCGCAGGCGCACCGAGCGGGTTTGTGCGGTGATGGAGAGCGGGAGTGGCACGGCGGGCGCTCGAACGTGGCGCAGCCGTGCTACACGCGTTTGCGCGGCGGTGGGAGAGCGGCCACGGCCGCGAGACTGCGCCGCGTGTCGCCGGGCGGTGATGAAGACGCACATGGCGGGAGCGTGGCGTCGCCGAGGGCATGAGCACGCTGGCACGGAGCTTGCGAAGCACGAGACTAACGGAGCCGCGTCAGTGTGCGGTCGGATGGGCTGCGCGGGGGCTCGTGAGTTGCGGTGGGATGCGTGCGGGGGCACGGAAGCGAGACTGTGGGGCGGTGAGGTTCTGCTTGTTGGTTGATGCGGGGAGAATGGGGTGATGGGTGAGAGTTTGGGTGGTTGGGCCGGGGCTTTGAGTGCGGAGGCTCCGGTGGGGGTGTTGGTGGGGAACGCGCTCACCAAGGGGGCTGCTCGGTTGCAAGGGGCGGTTTTGATGGTGGAGAAGGGTGAGGACGACGCCATCCACCAGGTTCGGGTTTCGTGCCGGCGGTTGCGGAGTGATCTGAAGCTGTTTCGGAAGTTGCTGGCGGGCGACTGGTCGAAGGAGCTGCGGAGCGACCTGTCCGCGTTGGCGAACGCGTGTGGGGAGGCCCGCGATCTCGAGGTGATCGCGGCGCTCGTTCGTGAGAACGCGAACAGCGAGGACGACGAGGAGCACGTCGAGACGATCCTGACGACGCTGACCGTGGGCCTGGATCGGGCTGCCAAGCGGTCGGCCGAGGTCGTGACCGGTGAGAGTACGGCGGAACTCCTGCAGACCCTCGAAGTGGTCGCGGCGGCGCCGGACCTCAAGCCCGACGCGAGCAAGCCCTGCGGCGAGGTCCTGCCTGAGCTGCTGGCCGCGGCGAACGAGGCGTTCACACAGGAAGCCGACAAGCTCAAGCCCTGGACAGTTGACGACCACTGGCACGAGGTGCGTCTGTTGGCCAAAAGAGTCCGGTACGCCGCCGACACCAGCGCAGCTGTGCTCGGTGACGAAGCGAAGGCGACCGCGACCCAGGCCGCCAAGTACCAGGAGTTGCTCGGCCAGCACCAGGACCACTGCGCCGCCGCAGACGCGCTGACCGCCATGGCAGCGGACGCAGCAGCCCAGGACGACCCAGAGCTCTCGTTCACCCTCGGCCGCCTCACAGAGCGCCACCGCGCCGCCCGCAGGCCCCTCCGCGAAGAGTTCCTGAGCCTCTACCACAGGCCCTAGCCGGTCACAGCGTCCGGAACAGCAGCCCGACCCGCGGCTTGGGGCCGAACGATGTTGCCTTCTGTGGCAGCACAATGCCTTGCGCGGCGGAGCGCAGTACCTGGTCCATCCGGGGCGCTGTGAGCTCCACAACCGCCTGCTGTGGACCAGCCAGCGCCAGAGCGTCTGACAGCGCGTGGTGGAAGCTGATGTCTTCCTCAACGACGCCCCACACCGGCAGCAGCTCCCGATGCAGCATCGAGACCGTCGGAGCCTCCTGCCCGGCTGTTGACCGCACTGTCACCCAGCTGGCCCCATCCGTCACCGCAATCCGGTCCGGTACACCCTGTACGCGTCCAGGTAGCACCTGCCAGCCGGCCGGCGTACGGGAGCGGACCGTGGCCAGGTCCAGACCCGGTATGACGCGGTGGATCGGGTCCAACGTGAGTGGGTGCCGGCCGTGGTCGACGAGCATGGCCAGACCGACCGACGCCCCCTGCCGTCCGGGCTCACGCTTCAGCCGTTCCAGGTACGCCGCGTAGCGGTGGTGGCCGTCGGCAATGAGCGCCTCGTGCTTCGACAGTTCGCCGGAGATGGTTGCCAGCACAGCTGGGTCCTCGATGCGCCAGATGCGGTGCAGGGCGGTGCCGTTCTGCGTCTCGGCTTCAACCCACGGCTCTCCGGCCCGTGCTGCGTCGACAGCGTCGCTGGCCGCGCCTCCGTCGGCGTACGCGAGCAGGATGGGCTCCAGGTCGGCGTCCGTGGCCTCCATCAGCTGGAGCCGGTCGTCGACCCAGTGCGGCATCACATCCTCGTGGGGCAGCACCACTTGGCGGGCCGGATCCAGGCTCAGTGACCCGACGAGGCCGCAGAGCAGCGCGCTGCCCAGTTGCTGCTCGTACACGTAGAGGGCGGGCCGTGGGTCCTGCACAACCACACCGGCGCGTTGCCAACCGGCGAGCCGTCGGGCCGGCTCGTCGTACCGGCCGGAACCGAGCTCCGGATCGCGTGGAAGGATGAGCCTCACCATGTTGTGCAGATCAGAGTCAGTCAGCCGCCGGACGATGGCGGGTTCGAGTACGTCGTACGGCGGCGAGGTGACGGCGCCGAGCGCGCTCACCTTCCCGGCCACGAACCGCCAGGCACGCAGTGGGTCGAGTCGTAGCACGCTCCCCCTCGAATCCGGCATGGGCGGCATCGTACGGCGGGAAGCATGAGCGCGGAACGAAATGCGCCCCCGCCGCTGTCGGCGTGTGACGAACCGCTCGCCAGCCGGTACGACGTGGCGCTGCTCGACCTGGACGGTGTCGTCTACGTCGGGCCGGATCCGGTTCCGGACGCGCCGGAGAACCTGCGCAAGGCCTCCAAGGAGGGCATGCGGATCGGCTACATCACCAACAACGCGAGCCGGCCGGCGCGGGTCGTTGCCGAGCACCTCGCGTCGTTCGGTCTGGAGGTGATCGCCGACGACGTGGTCACGTCCGCGCAGGCGGCGGCGAAGCTGGTCGCGAACGACTTCCCGCAGGGCTCGCCGGTGCTCGTGGTCGGCGGGGAAGGGCTGTACTCCGCGCTGGAGGAGTACGGGATGAACCCGGTCCGGAGCAGCGACTCGCACCCGGTGGCGGTCGTTCAGGGATTCCACCCGGAGGTGAACTGGGTGATGCTCGCGGACGGCGCGCATGCGATCAACGAGGGCGCGAAGTGGTACGCGACCAACCTGGACCTGACCATCCCGACCGCGGCCGGGATGGCACCGGGCAACGGGACGCTGGTACAGGCGATCCGGGCCGCCGTCGGCGTGGACCCGATCGTGGCGGGCAAGCCGGAGCCGCCGCTGCTGGAGACGAGCATCGAGCGGCTCGAGGCGAAGCGGCCGTTGATGATCGGGGACCGGCTGGACTCCGACATCGCGGGTGCGCACGCGGTCGGCATCGCGAGCCTGTGGGTCGCGACCGGTGTGAATGACCCTCACGACCTGGCTCGCGCGCCGAAGAACCAGCGTCCGACGTACATCGCGCCCGGCCTGGGGGCGTTGGCGCAGAAGCAGCCGGGTGTGACGGTCGAGGGCGGCAAGCACACGTGTGAGGGCTGGACTGCCGAGGTAGTGAACAACGCTGTGTCGGTGAAGGGCGAGGGCGCGCCGTACGACGGCCTGCGGGCGATCCTGTCCGCGGTGTGGGCCGCGGTCGACGCGCCGCCGAAGCCGGCCGCCAAGACGGCGAAAACCGCCGGCCGCAGCCGCCGCCCGCTGCCCAAGCCCGCTCCGACCCCCGACTCGATCGCGATCGACGCCGCGCTCCACCGCATCGGCCTGGAAACCTGAGGCGCTAAACCGCTCAAGGGCGGTGGCAGGGTGGTGTTGGGGTGGGGAGGCGATACCGTTGCTGGGACGAAGCGAGGAGGCAGTCATGGTTCTGGACGCACTGCGAGGCTACGTACAACTGGCGAGCGGACTGACCGAGGTCACCAGGCAGAGAGCCCAGGCGGCGGCGAAGGCACTGCTGCAGCAGACCGGCGCGGACACGCTGACGACCGGGCTGACCAGCAAGGTGAGCGAGCTGACCGACGAGATCGTTGCCACCAGCAAGAGCAACCGTCAGCTGCTGCAGGCGATCGTGTCGAACGAGGTCGAGGGCGCGGTGGCGCGGCTCGGGTTCGTTCGCTCGGAGGAGGTCGCAGGGCTGACCCGCCGGGTGCAGAAGCTGGAGAGGGAGCTCGCCGAGGAGCGTGCCGCCGGGCCGGCCGGCGATGTCGCCGTACACGCACCGAAGCATCCGGCCAAGAAGTCCGCGGCGAAGAAGGCGGCGAAGAAGGCTGCCGCGAAGAAGGCGGCGGCCAAGAAGACGGCGAAGAAGGCGTGACGTGACCGAGCATCCTGGCGAGCAGTTCCCGCCGGACGTCGACCCCGACGTCGAGCCGGGGTTCGAGCCGCACCCGGCCGAGGAGGCGCCCGCCGTCCCCGACTACGACGCCGAGCCCGGCTCACAGAGCTTCGAGTACGCCGACTCGGCAGGCGAGGCATCCGGCGACGAGTCCGGTGAGCCTGGGCATGTGGATCCGGCCGAGGTGGAGTTCGGGCCCGAGTTCGCCCGCGAGCCTGGGCAGGAATACGAACACCCCTACGAAGCCGAATCAGCCGAACCCGAGCACCAAGCCGAACCCGAGCACCAAGCCGAACCGGAGCACCAGGCCGAGCCCGAGCACCATCAGGCCGAGGCCGACCAGCACGAAGGTGAGGCGGGGCATCCGTTGGTGGATGAGGTGATGGGCCGGCTGGACGAGTTGCGCGAGCGGCCCGTAGACGAGCACGCCGAGGTGTACGCCGACCTGCACGAGCGACTGCAGAGTGCCTTGGTGGAAGCGGATGCCGAGCACGGCGACCGTGGCTGACCGGAAGGTCTGAGTGGCCAAAGGAGTCAAGCGATCCCGGCTGGACGCCGAGCTGGTACGGCGCGGCCTGGCGCGGTCCCGGGAGCACGCTAGTGAGCTGATCGCGGCGGGCAAGGTGAAGGTGTCCGGCACCGTCGCCTCCAAGCCCGCGACCGGTGTCGGTGCCGACGCCCCGATCGTCGTCGACACCTCCGAAACAGACGACCCCGGCTACGCGAGCCGTGGCGCGCACAAGCTGGTCGGTGCGCTGGAGGCCTTCAGCGCTGTTCAGGTGAAGGGTCGCCGGTGCCTCGACGCGGGCGCGTCCACGGGCGGATTCACCGACGTACTGCTGCGCAACGAGGCAGCGCACGTGATCGCCGTCGATGTCGGGTACGGCCAGCTGGTGTGGTCGTTGCAGACCGACGAGCGGGTCACGGTGATGGACCGGACCAACGTCCGTACGCTCACCCTCGACGACATCGGCGGTGAACCGGTTGAGCTCGTCGTCAGCGACCTCAGTTTCATCTCGCTCACGCTCGTTCTGCCCGCGCTGATCGGGGTGGTGACGCCGGACGGCGACCTGATGCTGATGGTGAAGCCGCAGTTCGAGGTCGGCAAGGAGCGGCTCGGCAAGGGCGGCGTCGTCCGCGACCCGGAGTTGCGCGCGGACGCGGTCCGGAGCGTTGCGGCCAAGGCCCAGGAACTCGGCTGGGGTATTCAGGGAGTGGCCGCCAGCCCGTTGCCTGGTCCGTCAGGAAATGTCGAATACTTCCTGTGGATACGCCGGAATGCACCGCCTCTCGATGAGACGATGCTCCAGACCGCCATCGAGCGCGGTCCGCAGTGAAGGAGGCAGGGTGGTAGAGCACGAGCCGCGGCGCGTGCTGGTGGTGACGCACACCGGCCGGGAGCAGGCGGTCGAGGTGGCCCGGGCCGCGCACCGGCTGCTGACCGACGCCGGTCTGCAGGTCCGCCTGCTCGGCGACGAGGCCGAGGCGCTGAAGCTCGAGCCGGCCGAGGTCGTCGACGACCACGAGAAGGCTGCGCTGGACGTCGAGCTGATCATGGTGCTCGGCGGTGACGGCTCGATCCTGCGCGGTGCCGAGCTGGCCCGCCCGCACGGTACGCCGGTGCTCGGGGTGAACCTGGGCCATGTCGGGTTCCTGGCCGAGGCCGAGGTGGACGACCTGGAGCGGATCGTCCAGGTGGTGGTCGATCGCAGCTACACGGTCGAGGAGCGGATGACGCTGGCGGTCGAGGTCCGGCTGGCCGGCGAGCTGATCTTCGACACCTGGGCGCTGAACGAGGCGAGCATCGAGAAGGCAGCCCGCGAGAAGATGCTCGAGGTGCTGGTGGAGGTGGACGACCGCCCGCTGTCCCGCTGGGGCTGCGACGGCGTCGTCGTGGCGACACCCACCGGCAGTACGGCGTACGCGTTCTCCGCAGGTGGTCCGATCGTCTGGCCCGAGGTCGAGGCGATCCTGATGGTGCCGCTGAGCGCGCACGCGCTGTTCTCCCGGCCGATCGTGGTGGCACCGACGTCGCGGCTGTCGATCGAGCTGGTCCCGTCCTGGCATGGTCGCGGCGTGCTGTGGTGCGACGGCCGCCGGATGGTCGAGGTGCCGCCCGGTGCCGAGATCGAGGTCCGGCGCGGCACGACCCCGGTCCGGCTCGCCCGGGCCCACGAGGCGCCGTTCACCGACCGGCTGGTGGCGAAGTTCGACCTCCCGGTGCTCGGCTGGCGCGGCGCCGCCGAGCGCAAACGCAACGGCAGCACCCACCGCAACGGCGACAACGGCAGCAACAGCCAACAGGAGACCTGATGCTCTCTGAGATCCGCATCACCGGGCTGGGCGTGATCGAGGACGCCACGCTGGACCTCGATCCGGGGTTCACCGCGGTGACCGGCGAGACCGGCGCCGGCAAGACGATGGTCGTGACCGGCGTGAACATGCTGCTCGGTGGGCGTGCGGACAGCGGCCTGGTGCGGCACGGGACCCGTCGCGCCCGGGTCGAGGGCCGGGCCAGCGGCGTGCCGAAGTCGATCGTGCAGCAGGCCGAGGACCGCGGCGGCGAGCTGGACGACGACGAGCTGCTGATCGCCCGCGAGCTGTCCGCCGAGGGTCGATCCCGCGCGTTCCTGGGCGGTGCATCCGTACCGGTGTCCGTGCTGGGCGAGGTGTCCGGCGATCTGGTCGCGATCCACGGCCAGGCGGACCAGTGGCGGCTGCTGCAGCCCGCGCGGCAGCGCGAGACTCTCGACACCTTCGCCGGGAAGCCGCTGCTCGTGCCCTTGCAGGAGTACGTCGCTGCCTACAAGCGCCACCGTCAGGTCGAGGCCGAGCTCATCGAGCTGACCACGCGCCAGCGTGATCGTCTGGCCGAGGCGGACCTGCTGCGCTTCGGCCTCGACGAGGTCGCGAAGGCCGAGCCACTGCCGGGCGAGGACACCGAGCTCGCCGCCGAGGAGGACCGTCTCGCGTACGCCGACGGCCTGCGTACGGCGGCCACCACGGCAGCCGACGCGCTGGCCTCCGAAGAGGACCAGGACTCCACCCGGCCGAACGACGTACTCGGTCTGCTCGCCCTCACCAAGCAGGTGCTGGACGCGGAACGCGAGCACGACCAGAAGCTCGCGGATCTCGCGGACCGGGCCGGCGAGCTCGGTTACCTGGCAGCTGATCTGGCCGGCGAGCTCTCGTCGTACGCCACTGATGTGGACACCGATCCGGCACGGCTGGCGGTGGTGAGCGAGCGGCGGGCGTTGCTGACCAGTCTGGTTCGCAAGTACGGCGCTGAGCAGGGCACTGTGGACGAGGTGCTCGAGTGGACAAAGCGGTCCGCATCCAGACTGGCCGAGCTGGACGGCAGCGACGAGCGCGTCGAGCTCCTGACCGCTGAGCTGTCCGAGCTCGACGCGAAGCTCGCGAAGCTCGGCCGGCAGATGCGGGAAGCGCGGATCGAGGCGGCCGAGCGACTCGGCGTCGCAGTGTCCGAGGAGCTGACCGGACTGGCGATGCCGCACGCGAAGCTGTCGGTCGAGGTGCACGAGACCACGGCCGGGCCGTTCGGCATCGACGAGGTCGAGTTCTGCTTCGCGGCGAACCCGGGCAGCCCGGCCCGCCCGCTGCAGAAGGCCGCGTCCGGCGGTGAGTTGTCCCGGGTGATGCTCGCGCTCGAGGTGATCCTGTCCGACACGCATCCGGTGCCGACGCTGGTGTTCGACGAGATCGACGCGGGGATCGGAGGCCGGGCCGCGGTCGAGGTCGGCAAGCGGCTGGCCCGGCTGGCGGAGAAGACGCAGGTGATCGTGGTGACGCACCTGCCGCAGGTTGCCGCGTTCGCGGACCGTCACGCTGTGGTGCTGAAGAGCGACGACGGCTCGGTCACCACGAGTGGTCTGGTCGCGCTGGACGAGGACGCGCGGCTGAAGGAACTCTCCCGGATGATGGCCGGCCTGGAGAATTCCGACGCCGCCCAGGCGCACGCCGAAGAATTGCTGGCGCTCGCCGCCGAACGGCACAAACCGCGGAAGAAGAATCGTCCCAAAGGATGATTTGACGCACAGTCACCGTTAATTCAGTGCGTGAAGGAGGCCTCGCGCGGGTAAATGGACCGGATAGGGGCTCTTGACATGGCAGGATGAGAGCGCGATGAAACTGCCCAGCCTGCGGAGAGCACGACCCACTGAACTGCCCGGGACCACCGGTGTGGTCCGGCTCGATCGCCGTACCAAGAATCTCACCAAACGGCTCAAGCCGGGCGAGATCGCCGTCATCGACCATGTCGACCTGGACCGGGTCAGCGCCGAGGCGCTGGTCGACTGCCGGGTCGCTGCCGTCGTGAACGTCGCCGACTCGATCAGCGGCCGCTACCCGAACCTCGGCCCGGAGATCCTCGTCGAGGCCGGGATCCCGCTGGTGGACGGGGTCGGCCGCGAGGTGTTCTCGGTGCTGCACGAGGGCGAGCGGGTCCGGCTGAACGAGGGCTCGCTGTACCGCGGCGAGGAGGTCGTCGCCAAGGGCATCACGCAGGACAGCATGTCGGTCGCGGAGCTGATGGACGAAGCCCGGTCCGGACTGTCCACGCAGCTCGAGGCGTTCACCGCCAACACCCTGGAGTATCTGCGCCGCGAACGTGATCTGCTCCTCGACGGTGTCGGCGTACCCGACATCCATACGCCGATGGACGGTAAGCACGTGCTGATCGTGGTCCGCGGGTACGACTACCGCGAGGACCTGGTCGCGCTGCGGTCGTACATCCGCGAGTACCGGCCGGTGCTGATCGGGGTCGACGGCGGCGCGGACGCGCTGGTGGAGAACGGCTACGTCCCCGACCTGATCGTCGGCGACATGGACTCGGTCAAGGACGAGACGCTCAAGAGCGGCGCCGAGGTGGTCGTGCACGCGTACCGCGACGGCCGGGCGCCCGGCTCGGAGCGGCTGGAGCGGCTCGGCGTGGACTCGATCGAGTTCCCGGCCGCCGGCACCAGCGAGGACGTCGCGATGCTGATGGCCGATTCCAAGGGCGCCTCGCTGATCGTCGCGGTCGGCACCCACAACTCGCTGGTGGAGTTCCTCGACAAGGGACGCCCCGGCATGTCGAGCACCTTCATCACCCGGTTGCGGGTCGGTGCCAAGCTGGTGGACGCCAAGGGTGTCAGCCGGCTGTACCGCAGCCGGGTGTCCACCCTCCAGGTGGTCGCGCTGGCTGTGGCCGGCCTGTTCGCGCTCGGCGTGGCCTTGGTCGCCGCCGGCGCCGACGACGTGCTGTGGTCGATCCTGCGGGCGCGCTGGAGCGACTTCGTCTACTGGATCCGGGAGCTGTTCACGTGATCGACTTTCGCTACCACATCGTCTCGATCGTGGCGATCTTCTTCGCCCTCGGCGCCGGTGTGGTGCTGGGTGCCGGACCGCTGAAGGGCACCGGCAGCGAGCTCGTCCAGAGCCAGGCCGAGAAGGACCGCCAGCAGCTCGCCGACGCGAGGGCCGAGCTGGTCCAGGTGAAGGCGCTGGACAAGTACCGCGACGACTTCGTCGCCAAGGTCACCGCCGGGCTCACCGACGGCAAGCTGGACGGCAAGCGCGTCGTCGTGGTCACCATGCCCGGCGCCGACGGTGACCTGACCAACGGCCTGCAGGACGAGCTGGAGAAGTCCGGCGGCCAGGTGACCACCCGGGTCTCGCTGGACGCGAAGCTGTTCGACCCCGGTCAGCGTCAGCTGGTCGAGCCGCTCGTCACCGATCTGGTCACCGCGGACACCCCGTTCCCGCCGGACAGTACGACGTACGAGCGGGCCGGGCTGATCCTGGCACGCGGTGTCGCGGCCAAGGAAGAGGGCAGGCCGGCCGACGCCGAGTCGACCAAGATCCTCAGCGGGCTGACCGGCGCCAAGCTGCTGTCGCTCAAGCCGTCGCAGATCAAGGACCGGGCCAGCCTGATCGTCGTGGTCGCTGCGAAGCCGCCGACCCCGACGCCGGACAACTCGTCGTACAGCGACGCGGTGGACTTCATCACCGGCCTCGACCAGGCCAGCGGCGGGGTCGTGGTGGCCGGTACGCCGGAGACCGCGCAGAACGGTGGTCTGCTCAAGGCCTTGCGGAGTGACTCCGAGGCCACCAAGATCGTTTCCTCTGTGGACGTGGCCGACATCCCCTCCGGTCGGATGACTGTTGTCTTCGCGCTGGCCGAGCAGGCGACTGGCAAGGCGGGGCAGTACGGCGCCATGGACGCGAAGAACGGCGTAGCGCCGTCGGCCGTACAGACGAAGGACAACTGACGTGGGAATTCTGAGCGCTGCCGTCGCGGCAGCCGCCACCGCTGCGCTCGAGCGCGCCGCGGAGAAGCTGCCCAAGGAGAACCGGGCGCCGTTCGAGCGGACGAACCACCGGGGCGAATCGGTCACCCTGCTGGAGGGTCCGATCGCGGTCCTCGGTGCATTGGCCGGTGTAGCCGCCGCTGGGAAGACGCCGGGCAAGGTGAAGGCCGCCGCGATCCTCGCGGGCTCGGTCTCCGGCGCGGTCGGCGCGTACGACGATCTGCGCGGGACAACGCAGGCCAAGGGTTTCCGCGGCCACCTCAGTGCACTGAAGCGCGGTGAGGTGACCAGCGGCGCGGTGAAGATCCTCGGCGTCGGTGCCGCCGGCCTGGCCGCTGCCGCATTGCTGCCGCGGAAGTCGACCGGGGCGAAGGCGCTGGCCGGTGTCGTTGCCGACGGCGCCTTGATCGCGGGTACGGCGAACCTGACGAACCTGCTGGACCTGCGGCCGGGCCGCGCGCTGAAGGCCGTGGCCGCGGTGAACGCTCCGCTGGCGGCCGTGAACGGTCCGGCCGGCGCGGTCGTCGGTGCGGCTGTGGCCTCGGCGCCGTCCGATCTGGGTGAGCGCTCGATGCTCGGCGACTGCGGCGCGAACGGTCTGGGCGCGATCACCGGGACGGCGCTGGCAGCCTCGTTGCCGCGGCCGTTGAAGACGCTGGCGCTGGCCGCGGTCGTCGCCCTGAACCTGGCCAGCGAGAAGGTCAGCTTCACCAAGGTCATCGCCGAGAACCCGGTGCTGGACAAGATCGACCAGTGGGGCCGACGACCCAGGTGAGCACGGGCGGTCGGGTCGCCCGCGCCGCACTGCTGATCGCCGCGGTGACCGTGCTGGCGCGGGTAGTGGGATTCGGCCGCTGGCTGGTGTTCTCCAAGACTGTCGGCGCGGGTTGCCTGGCCGAGGCCTACGCGACCGCCAACCAGCTTCCCAACATCCTGTTCGAGGTCGTCGCCGGTGGAGCTCTGGCCGGTGCGGTGATTCCGGTGCTGGCCGGCCCGGTCATGCGTGGCGATCGCGCCGCACAGGGCCGGATCATCGGCGCGCTGCTGTCCTGGTCGTTCGTGCTGCTGGCGCCGTTCGCCTTGCTGTCGTGGGTTCTGGCGTCCAGCTACACAGGTGCGATGCTCGATCCCGGTGCGGAGTGCGCCGGTACCACCGCAACCGCGACGCGCATGCTGGTGATCTTCGTGCCACAGGTCTTCGGTTACGCGATCGCTGTGATCGCGACCGCCGTTCTCCAGTCCCACAAGCGCTTCGCAGCCGGCGCGTTGGCGCCACTCATCTCGAGCCTGGTGGTCGTTGGCACCTACCTTCTCTTCGCGGCGTACGCTCCTGACGCGGATGCGGCGTCGCGCGATGCCACCAATTTCCTGGCCTGGGGAACCACAGCGGGCGTTGCCGCGCTCGCGCTCACGGTGCTGATCCCGATGCTGACGCTGCGGTTGCCGATCAAGCCCACGCTGCGGTTGGACCCTGGTGTCGGTCCAGTACTGCGGAGGCTCGCGCTGGCCGGTCTCGCCGTACTGATCGCGCAGCAGCTCACGTTCGTCGTCACCACCTATCTGGCCAACCACAGAGGCGTTGCGGGCAGCATTGCCGTCTACTCCTGGGCGAACGCGGTCTACCTGCTGCCGTACGCCGTACTGGCCGTGCCGATCACCACAGCGGTGTTTCCGCGGCTCGCTGCGGCGTTCGACTCGGGGGAGCGCTTCGAGGTCTACGCCTCTGCGTCGACGCGCGCAGTCATGCTGGCCGGTGGGGTCGGCGCAGCGCTGCTCGTCGGTACAGCGGTTCCGGTCGCGAGGATCTTCGCGTACGACGACGGTGCGGTGCAGGAGGCCCGAGCGACGTCACTGGGCAACGCTCTGGTCGCCTTTGGTCCAGCTGTCATCGGATTCGCGGTGCTGATGCACGTCGGCCGAGTGCTCTACGCACGGCACGCGGGCCGCGAGGTCGCTGTGGTCACGTCTGCCGCGTGGCTGCTGGTGGCTGTGGCCGGTGTGGTTCTGACGACGTCATGGGACGCCGTTCCCGCGCTGGCGGCCGCGATGTCGGTCGGCATGGTCGTCGGTGCGGTCGTCCTGGTGGTGGTCCTGTGGCGTGAGGTCGGTCCAGCCGTGCTGGCCGGACTGACCCGTGCCACGCTGGCTGCGCTGGTTGGCGCCGTACTGGCTGGTGCCGCGGGCTGGGCGGTCGCTCTGCCCGCCGCCGACGCCGGAGTGGGCCGAGCACTCGTGTTCGCGGTCCTCGCGGGCCTGGCCGTCGTCATCGTGTACGCAGCCGTCGCGGTCGCACTGGATCGCGCGGACACTCGCGCACTGCTCCGCCGGAATCTCGTAGAGGAGACGCAATGAGGATCGGCCTGCTGCTCGCGGAGTCGCGGGGTGGCATCGGGCAGCACGTCGCCTCACTGGTACCGCGGTTCGTGGCAGCCGGCCACGAGGTCGTCGTGTGCGCACCGCCCGGTACTGCGGAGCACTTCGACTTCGGTGCTGCCACGGTCGTGACGCAGGCGACCGCGCTCCGCGGGTCCGATGTGATCCATGCTCATGGCTACCGCGCCGGCATGGCCGCGCTGCGGGACCGGTCGCGGCTACGGCCGCTGGTCGTCACCTGGCACAACGCGGTGATCGCACCTGGACCGCGCGGACTGGTCATGCGGCTGGGCCAGAGGCTCGTGGCCAGGGGCGCGGACCTGACTCTAGGAGCCTCTAGCGACCTGGTGGACCTGGCGAAGAGCCTGGGCGCCCGGCAGGCGCGGCTGGCGCCCGTCGCGGCTCCAGCGCTCCCAGAGGTCCGTACGCCGGCCGCCGACGTACGTCAGGCACTCGGACTCGGTGACCAGCCTCTCGTGGTCACTGTGGGTCGCCTGGCGCCGCAGAAGGACTATCCGACCCTGCTCTCCGTGGCTGCCCGGGTGCACGAGTCCACTCCGGATGCTGTGTTCGTGGTTGTGGGCGACGGACCGCTGCGTGACAACCTGCAGGCGCGGATCGACGCTGAGCAACCGCCGGTGCGATTGCTGGGACACCGGTCCGACGTGGCTGACCTCCTCGGCGCGGCCGACGTCTTCCTGCTCACCTCCCACTGGGAGGCCCGCGCCCTGGTCCTCCAGGAGGCGATGCAGGTCGGCGTGCCGGTGGTGGCCACGGCGGTCGGCGGCGTACCCGAGCTGGTCGGCGACAGCGCCGTACTGGCGTTCCCCGGCGATGCGGACGGGCTGGCCGACGGGGTCCGGGCGGTGCTGGCCGAGCCCGACACGGCGAACGCTATGCGGACGCGGGGCCGGGAGTTGGCCGCCAGATGGCCGGACGAGGACGCCGTGGCGAAGAATCTGCTCGACATCTATGCGGGTCTCGTTTCGACCACCCCTTGACAGCAGGTAGGCTGAAGGCCCGTGGACAGGGCTTCGAACTCCCAGCAGACCAAGCACGTTTTCGTCACCGGTGGTGTGGCGTCCAGCCTCGGCAAGGGGCTGACAGCGTCAAGCCTCGGCAGTCTGCTGACGGCACGGGGCATCCGGGTCACCATGCAGAAGCTGGATCCGTACCTCAACGTGGATCCCGGCACCATGAACCCGTTTCAGCACGGCGAGGTGTTCGTCACCAACGACGGCGCCGAGACCGACCTGGACATCGGGCACTACGAGCGTTTCCTCGACCGTGACCTGTCCCAGGTCGCCAACGTCACGACCGGCCAGGTCTACTCCAGCGTGATCGCCAAGGAGCGCCGCGGTGAGTACCTCGGCGACACCGTCCAGGTCATCCCGCACATCACCAACGAGATCAAGGAACGGATGCTGGCGATGGCCGGCGCGGACGTCGACGTCGTCCTGCACGAGATCGGCGGCACCGTCGGCGACATCGAGTCGCTGCCGTTCCTCGAGGCGGCCCGTCAGGTCCGGCACGACGTCGGCCGGGACAACGTGTTCTTCCTGCACATCTCCCTGATCCCGTACCTGGCGCCCAGCGGTGAGCTGAAGACCAAGCCGACCCAGCACTCGGTCGCCGCCCTGCGCTCGATCGGTATCGCCCCGGACGCGGTGGTCTGCCGCGCCGACCGGCCGATCCCGGACGGCGTGAAGCGGAAGATCTCGCTGATGTGCGACGTCGACCAGGAGGCCGTGGTCGCGGCCGTCGACTCGCCGAGCATCTACGACATCCCCAAGGTCCTGCACACCGAGGGCCTCGACGCGTACGTCGTACGCCGGCTGAACCTGCCGTTCCGCGACGTCGACTGGACGCGCTGGGACGAGTTGCTGCGGGTCGTGCACCACCCGAAGGACGACGTCACCGTCGCGCTGGTCGGCAAGTACATCGACCTGCCGGACGCGTACCTCTCGGTCGCGGAGGCGCTGCGGGCGGGCGGCTTCGACAACGACGCGCGGGTGAACCTGCGCTGGATCGCGTCCGACGAGTGCGCCACCCCGGAGGCGGCCGCGCGGTTGCTCGGTGACGTCGACGCGGTCTGCATCCCGGGCGGTTTCGGCGTCCGTGGCATCGAGGGCAAGATCGGCGCGATCCGGTACGCCCGCGAGCAGGGCATCCCGATCCTCGGCCTGTGCCTCGGTCTGCAGTGCATGGTGATCGAGGTGGCCCGCGACCTGGCCGGCTTGGTAGAGGCGAACTCCAGCGAGTTCGACCCGGACGCCGAGCAGCCGGTGATCGCGACGATGGAGGAGCAGAAGCACATCGTCTCCGGCTCTGGCGACCTCGGCGGCACCATGCGGCTCGGCCTCTACCCGGCGAATCTGGCCGACGGCTCGATCGTCCGCGACCTGTACGGCGCTCCGTCCGTGCAGGAGCGGCACCGGCACCGGTACGAGGTGAACAACGCCTACCGGGACAAGCTGGAGACCGCGGGCCTGGTGTTCAGCGGATTGTCCCCGGACAACGAGCTGGTCGAGTTCATCGAGCTGGACCGGTCGCAGCACCCGTACTTCGTCGCCACCCAGGCCCACCCCGAGCTGCGGTCCCGGCCGACCAAGCCGCACCCGCTGTTCTCCGGCCTGGTCGCCGCGGCGCTCGTCCGCCAGCGCGAGTCCCGGCTGCCGGTCGAGGAGCCCGCCGTCGCCAAGAAGCCCGCGGCCAAGGCCAAGCCAGAAGCGGTCAAGGCTCGATGAAGGAGCACCCCGAGCTGCGGTTCGGCGGCGGGCTGGAGGACGTCCCCGAGCGGTGGCCGGTCTCCTCGTCCGAGGTGGTGCACGAGACCGGCCGGGTGATCTCGGTACGGCGCGACACCGTGCAGCCGGACGGTCGCGACTCGTTCGTGCGTGATGTGGTCGTCCACCCCGGCGCTGTCGGGGTGGTGGCCCTGGACGGCGCCAACCGGATGCTGCTGGTCCGCCAGTACCGGCACCCGGTCGGCTACCGGCTGCTCGAGCCGCCCGCGGGGTTGCTCGACGTACAGGGCGAGCAGTACCGGCTCGGCGCGGAACGGGAGCTGTGGGAGGAGACCGGCACGAAGGCCGCCGACTGGCGGGTGCTCGTCGACGCCTTCACCTCACCCGGCCTCACCGACGAAGCGATCCGCATCTTCCTGGCCCGCGACCTGTCCGAGGCCCCCGAGGCCTTCGAACGCCGCCACGAGGAGGCGGACATGGAGACCGTCTGGGCCCCCTTGGTCGACGTCGTCGGCGCCGCCCTGGCCGGCCATCTCCACAACCCCATCCTCGTCATGGGCTCCCTCGCCGCCTGGACCGCCCTCAACGGCCCCGGCTTCGACTCCCTCCGACCCGCCGACGCCCCCTGGCCCGCCAAGGACCACTAACGCCGGGGCCTGCTGACCCCGGGTTCGCCAGTTCCGCTGGCGGGTTGTTTGACGGGTGGCGGGACAACTTGCCGTCAGTGGTGAAAGAAGCCGCCATCGGGCGGCGGTTCCGGGAGCTGCTGGGGGTTGACCTGCGGGGCGGGCGAGGGTATTTGTTGCTGACAACGATGTCACTCCGCCCCGTTCCGACGTCGAAGGTTGGCCGCTCATGCGCCGTTCCGCCCCGTCCCGTCGTGCGAGCTTTCTGCTCGCCGGTGTTCTGATCGCAGCGTTGGCTCCCGCGGCTCAGGCCGTGCCGTCGCCTGGAAGCCCTGGAAGCCGTGGAAGCCATGGTTGGCCGACCATCGCGCCGCCGCCTGATCCGGTGGTTGCCGGACTGCGGGTGCCCGAGGTGGTCGGGAGCAGCCGGATCACCACGGTGTCGGCGGATCCGGCTGACCACGTGGATCCGTTGATCGGTACGTCGAATCTCGGGGAAGTGTTCCCGGGAGCGGTGACGCCGTTCGGGATGTTCTCGTTCAGCCCGGAGACGAGCCGGGGGAGTGCGTACCGCACAGCCGCGCCGGGTGGATACCTGTACTCCGCGACCACGATCCGCGGGTTCAGCCTCACCCACATGAGTGGCACCGGATGCGCCGGTGGTTCGGGCGACATCCCGATCTTCCCGTACGTCGGTGACGTGACCAGCTCGCCGCAGTCCGACGCGAAGGACGCGATCTACGCCAGTACGTTCGACCACGCCAACGAGGTCGCCGAACCGGGCTACTACAAGGTGGGCCTCGACTCGGGAGCGACCGCGGAGCTGAGTGCGACCACGCGGACCGGCTCGGCCGCGTTCACGTTCCCCGTGGACAAGGCGAAGACCCTGCTCTTCCGTACGTCGAACTCCGAGGTCGGCTCCAGCGACGCGGACATCAGCATCGACCCGGCCACGCGCACAGTCTCCGGATCGGTGACGAGCGGCAACTTCTGCGGCTACCTCGCCAGCGTCGGCCGCCGCAGCTACTACACCTTGCACTTCGTCGCCGAGTTCGACCAGCCGTTCAAGAACCAGGGCACCTGGACCGACACCACCGTCACCCCGGGCAGCACCAGCGCCCGCGGCGGTACGTCGTACGGCGTCGACGGCTGGATGCCGCCGGACAAGGGCTCCGGCGGGTACGTCGGGTTCGACAGCAGCAAGGTGACGATGCGCATCGGCACCTCGTACGTGAGCAAGGCCAACGCTCTGCAGAACCTGCGCGCCGAGAACCCGCGCGGTACGTCGGTCTCGGCGACTGCCGCGAAGGCCAAGCAGGCGTGGCGAACGCAGCTGAGTCGGATCGAGATCACCGGCGGAACCGCGGACCAGCGCACCACCTTCTACACCGCGCTGTACCACGCACTGCTGCACCCGAACGTGTTCAGCGACATCAACGGGCAGTACTGGGGTTTCGACCAGAAGCCGCATCGCCTCGCGCACGGCCAGCAGGCGCAATACGCGACCTTCTCCGGCTGGGACGTCTACCGCTCGCAGCTGGAACTGCTCACGTTGCTGGAGCCGCGCAAGGCCGGCGACATCGCGCAATCCTTGCTCAACCAGGCGTCGCAGAACGGTGGGATCTGGGATCGCTGGACGCACGCCGCCGGGAGTACGTCGGTCATGACCGGAGATCCGTCCGCGCCCTCGGTCGCCGGGATCTACGCCTTCGGCGGCACGAACTTCGATGCCCGGGCGGCGCTCGAGTCCTTGGTGAAGGCGGCGACCGTGCCGACCGAGAAGGACCTGAGCTCGGCCGGCAAGCCGGTGATGTCGATCGGGCAGCGGCCGTCGCTCGACAAGTACCTCGCGCTGCACTACGTCCCGACCAAGTCGAACGCCTGGGGCGGTGCGGTCGAGACGCTCGAGGACGTGACCGCCGACTTCGCCCTGGCCCAACTGGCCCAGCGCACCGGCGACCAGGCGACGTACCAGCGCTTCCTGGACAGGTCGCAGTACTGGCAGAACGTGTTCAACCCGGAGAACGGCGGCTACATCCAGAACCGGGACGACAACGGCGCCTGGCCCGCGTTCACGCCGTCGACGGGTGACGGGTTCGCCGAGGGGAGCAGTGCGCAGTACACGTGGATGATCCCGCACAACCGGGCCGGGCTGGTCGACGCGATGGGTGGTGTGGACAAGGCCAACCAGCGGCTGGACGCGTTCTTCAAGAACCCCGATGGCACCTGGGCGCTGACCGGCGCCGGCGAGTTGCACGCCGAGATGGACAACGAGCCGTCGATCAACACGCCGTGGATCTACAACTACACCGGTAAGCCGTACCAGACGCAGGAGACGTTGCGCCAGGCAATGAACCAGCTGTGGAACACCAGCACCGGCGGCATTCCCGGCAACGACGACCTCGGCGCGATGTCGTCCTGGTACGTGTGGACCGCGCTCGGGCTCTACCCCGACGTACCGAGCCGCGCGGAGCTGCAGGTCGCGGCGCCGCTGTTCTCGCAGGCTGTCGTCCACCGGGACGGCGGCCGCACGATCCGCATCAACGCTCCCGGTGCGGACGCGCCGTACGTGCGATCCCTGAAGGTGAACGGACGTACGACGACCAAGCCGTGGCTGCCGGAGTCGTTCGTGCAGCACGGCGGGACCCTGGACTTCACGCTCGGGACGACGCCCAACACCCAGTGGGGTGCCAGCGCGGCGGACGCACCGCCATCGTGGCGGACCGGTGAGATCCCGTTCCAAACCTCAACGGACGCGAGCCGGGTGGTCGTTGCCCCCGGCACCACCAGCGCGCCGATCGCGGTGAAGGCACACCGACTCAGCGGGACGGCTCAGGACGTCAGCTACACAGTCACGACTCCGACAGGTCTCACTGCATCGCCGGCCAGCGGCACCTTCCCTGTGGACCAGGACGGCAGCGCACCCGTGACGATCACGGCGGCCGTCGGCACACCCAACGGCCGCTATCCGGTGACCGTGTCGATGAAGGCAGCCGACGGCACGCTGCTTCCGCAGGTCGGCTTCACGGTGGTCGTCGGTCAGCCCAACTCGTTCTTCGTACTGCGCGAAGGTGTCGCCAGCTCCGACGACACAGGCGACCACACCGAGGCCGATTTCGATGGTGGCGGCGTGAGCTACTCGCGACAAGCGCTGGCTGCGGCCGGGCTGGCACCCGGTGGTACGACCACTGTGCAGGGCCTGAGCTTCACCTGGCCCGACGTACCGACTGGTGACCCGGACAACATCCCGGCCGACGGGCAACTGCTCAACCTGGACGTCCCGGCCGGTACGACGAAACTGTCGTTCGTCGGCAGCGCGGTCAACGGCAACCAGGAGGGCAGCGCGACGCTGACCTACTCCGATGGCACCACCAGCCAGGTCGACCTGTCCTTCAGCGACTGGACGCTCGGCGGGGGTGGTGACACCGTCCACTTCGGCAACGTGATCGTCGCGACCACGCCGTACCGGAACGAGTCCGGCGGGGGAAGGGACGACGTCACCACGCACATCTTCGCGACGGCGCCCGTGACCTTGACGAAGGTTCCGGTCAGCATCACGGTTCCGGAGAACCGCGACCTGCGGATCTTCACGCTGGCCACCGGCTGAGGGGATTGACCATGAGACTCGCGGCTGCGCCCGGACTACACCGTCTTCGGGTCCGTGGACCGGCTCGGCCTCAAGGTCCTGGATCGGGTCGCGGCCGGCGGCGTCGTACCGACCCCGGAGGACCCGGCGCCGGTCGACGGTGCGCCTCAGCGCAAGACCGACATCCTGGTCGCCGGGTCGCTCGGCGTCAGGTAGTCAGCTCAGGCCGATGCCCACGGCTTCGCCGCCGTCCTCGACCAGGGCGGCGGCGACCAGCCGCGCGTTGGCCGTGAGTTCCTCGTCGGGGATCTTCGGCAGGACGTCGTCCCAGGCCGCGATCATCGCCCCGCGGAGCTGCATCATCCCGGCCGGCCGCGCCAGGAACCACAGATGGAAGTGCTCGCTCCCGTCACCCCACCGGCTGAAATGCGTCCGCCCCACGCCATCGATCTGCCGGATCGCGTTCGCCACCCGCTGGATCAGCGGCCCCAGCGTCGCGGTCAGCTCCGGCGGCAGGTTGTCCAGCCGGTAGTGCTCGTGCGGCTCCAGAACCGCTACGAACGGCAGCCCACCCGCAGCGAAGGTCTTCAACTGCCACTGCTCGTCCCGCCAGATCGCGAACCGATCCGGATCCGCACACTTCGGACACGGCTCGCCGCCCTCCTCACCCCGCCGCGGCGGCTCCGGCAACACCGGATCGGCCAGCGGGACGACCTGGAGATCTCCCTCGAACGGGAAGAACGGCCCACCCAGCAAGGGCTCGGCTGACATGCGCTCGCCGTACGGAAGGCGGCGGTGGTACTCGGACGGAAGCTCGGTCATCCCCGCATTGTGCCCGACCGGCAGGGCCGGGTCAGCTGGGTTCCTTCGCGGCGGCGATGACCCGGGTCAGGCGTTCGTGGAGCTGCATCAGCTCGCCGACGTCCATGCCCAGGCGGTCGACGATTGCCGGTGGCACCTTCAGCGCCTCCTTGCGAAGGTCCCGCCCTTTCTCCGTCAGGGAGACAGCGAGTGAACGCTCGTCCCTGGTGTCCCGATCCCGGCGCAGCAGGCCCGCGCTCTCGAGACGTTTGAGCAGCGGGGACAGCGTCGCCGGCTCGAGCTGCAGCATCCCGGACAGGTCCTTGACCGAGACCGGCTCGAACTCCCAGAGCGCCAGCATGACGAGGTACTGCGGGTGCGTCAGCCCCATCGGCTCGAGGACGGGCCGGTAGAGCGCGATGACGCTGCGCGCGGCGATCGCCAGCGCGAAGCAGACCTGGTGCTCGAGCGCCAGCGGGTTCTCGAGGTCGGTCTGTCTCATCTGTCGTTCGGCCACACCGTGAGTGTACCAATCTTGCGTACGCTAATGATTAGTACACTAACTAACGAGGAGGAACGATGGCCCGAGAGCACGTGCTGGTCGATGGCGATTGGCTCGAGAAGCAGCTGGACGATCCCGCCGTGGTGGTCTTCGAGGTGGATGAGAACAGTGGCGCGCACGCCGCTCGGCACATCCCGGGTGCGCTCGCCCTCGACTGGCGGACCGATCTTCAGGACCCGCTCCGTCGCGACCTGATCGGCCAGGACGCGTTCGAGCAGCTGTTGACCACGCACCAGGTCACGCCGGACGACACGGTGATCCTGTACGGCGGGGACAACAACTGGTTCGCGGCGTACGCCTACTGGTACTTCAAGCTCTACGGTCATCGCGACGTACGCCTGCTCGACGGTGGCACCAAGCGCTGGGAGCTCGACGGGCGGCCGCTGACCGATGCGGAGACCGTACGTCGGCGTACTCCGCGCCCGGCCGCGTACCGCGCACAGCCCGCCGACGGAAGCCTGCGGGCCTACCGGGACGACGTCATCGCCGCCATCGGCAGGGACAGCATCCTCGACGTCCGGTCGCCGGCTGAGTTCTCCGGCGAGATCCTGGCCCCGGCGCACTTTCCGCAGGAGCAGCCTCAGGTTCCGGGCCATGTTCCTGGCGCGGTCAACGTGCCGTGGTCGCAGGCCGTGGCCGACGACGGCACCTTCCGCACCGATGCACAGCTTCGCGACCTGTACGCCGGCGCCGGACTCGCGCTGGCCGGACCCGGCGGCGAGCCTGCCTCCGACATCGTCGTCTACTGCCGGATCGGTGAGCGCAGTGCACACAGCTGGTTCGTGCTGCACGAGCTGCTGGACCAGCCGTCGGTCAAGAACTACGACGGTTCCTGGGTCGAGTACGGCTCTCTGATCGGTGTGCCGGTCGAGGTGTGACGAGCCCCTGGCGGCCGTTGCAGACCTCTGCAACGGCCGTGCAACAGGGCAGCGGACCATCTCCTCACGACCCCCACAGGCCAGGAGATCCGATGAACCGCACCAGCGAAGGCCACTGGAAGCCAGACGTCATCACAGCCTTGTGCCGGCAGCTCTACGCCCTCGCGAAGCGCGAGGAGGAGGCTGCGGCGGACGAGGCCGCGCGTACGCCGTACTGGGCGTCGCTCCCGGCATCGGTCGAGGCACATCGGAGCGCGGCCCGGATGCTGCGGGCCGATGCCGACCGCCTCGAGCTCGAGACCCGGCCCTGGGGCGTTCCGATCTGAGGAGGTGAGTCCCGTGTTGATCGAGAGCTCAGAAGTGGATGAGGTGGTGCTGGCCTGCGAGTCGTCGGAGTGTGACGGCCGGCAAGGCGAGCACGAGTCCGAGACCGTGGCGTACTGGGAGACGCCGGACTCCGGCACGCTGGTCACCCGGACGTCCTGCCGGCGGTGCAGCCTCGCGACGATCATCCGGCGATGGGTCGGCCCGGCCCGTCCGGAATCCCACGACTGCGGCTATTACACCGGCGCGTCGGGCTCCTGCTCCTACTGCAGCTGGTGATGACAGTTGCGTGGCCGGACCTGGCCACACTCCGGCGCGACCAGGTCTCCGGCGACGTCACCTCTGTTGCCCTGGTCAACGAGTGTCTGAACCGGATCGCCGAGCTCGACTCGCGGCTGGGCGCCGTACTGGCGCTCAATCCGCTGGCAACGACGGACGCGGCGGCCGCCGACGAGCACCTGACACGAACAGGCGAGGTCCTCGGTCCGCTGCACGGGATCCCGATCCTGGTGAAGGACGTGTTCGAGACGCGCGGGATCCCGACGAGTTTCGGCTGCCACGCCTTCCGTGACTACCTTCCGGAGGCCGACGCCGAAGCTGTACGGCGACTCCGGGCGGCCGGCGCGATCATTCTCGGCAAGACCGCGACCCCGGACTTCGCGATGTCGTGGTTGTTCGACTCGTCCATCGGCGTCCGGACCGTCAACGGCCGGTCGCCGCAGCACGATGCAGGGGGCTCCAGCAGCGGGTCGGCGGTCGCGGTCGCGGCCGGACTCGTGCCGGCCGCACTCGGGTCCGACACGGGCGGATCCGTGCGAGTCCCGGCGTCCTTCAACGGGGTGGTCGGAATGCGGCCGACCCCTGGCCTGGTGCCGGCCCACGGGCTGTCCGCGTTGGTGTCGATGCAGGACACCCCAGGTCCACTGACCAGCTGTGTCGACGATGCCGAGCTCCTCCTGGCCGTGCTCTCCGACGGGCGACTGCCGGTGAGCGAACCGACGCGACCGCTGGAGAGCTACCGGCTGGGTCACCTCCTCCGGCCGGACGGTCCGGTCGGGTGGGACGGCTCGGACCAGGTCTCGACAGTGTTCGGCAAAGCACTCGCACGACTCGGCGTCCCGGTTGCCGACGTCGAGGTGCCGGCGCTCGAAGGGTTGCTGCGGGACAGCTCGCCGTACGTCGTTGCGGCGCGAGCGGACCTCGACGCCTTCCTCGCTTCACGTCCGGCGCTTCGGGGCAGGTCCTTCACCGAGCTGTACGACGAGGGGGTCTTTCCCGAAGAGCTGGATCTGGCCGAGCTGCTCGCGACCCGCTCGTCACCCAGTGTTCGGGGTCGCGTGGAACTGCTGGCCGGGCGGCGCCGGCTGCGCGAAGCGATGGTCAATGTGATGACCAGCCGCGGCCTCGACGCACTCGTGTACCCGACGGTTCGCGTGCCTGCGCCGCGGCGGGACCGGGACCGGCTCCGACTGCCGAGCCGCGCGCTGCCCGTCAACACCCTGGTGGCGTCGCAGGCCGATCTGCCGGCGTTGACGCTGCCGGTGGGCAGAACGGACGAGGGTCTGCCGGTCGGCCTCGAGCTGCTCGGACTGCCGGCCAGGGATGCGGGCTTGCTGCGCCTGGCGCGGCTGGTGGAGCGGGCCTCAGACGCCCAGCCGGCGTTCGAGTGCCGCCCATGAGGCGCTGTCCGCGACGAGCGGGAGTTCGTGGTCGCGCGCGTGCCACGCGGCCGAGACGATTGCCTGGAGCAACCGATGTCGCGCGACCGGACGTCGTAGCGACAGCACGCCCTCGGATGACAGCTCGACGGCGTCGTCGGGTCCGGGCCGCCGGCACAGGCCCGGTTGGAGCAGACCCGACAGGTCGAATCCGAAGTACGTCGGTCGCGCGTTGTCCTCGGCGAAGGCCAGGTCGCGCAGGGTGCTGGCGCCGCCCAGCACGAACATCGAGTCCACGCCGGCCGCGCCGGCCCCGGCGATGTCGGTGTCCAGGCGATCGCCGACCATGATGGTTTCGGAACGATCGGAGCCGAGTCGGGAACGGGCGAGGTCGAACAGCGCCGTACCAGGCTTGCCCGTCACGTGCGGGGCGGCCGGCGTCGTCGTCTGCACCGCGCCGACGAAGGCGCCGTTGCCCGGCGACAGTCCGCGTGAGGTCGGCACCGTCGCGTCGAGGTTCGTGGCGACCCAGATTGCGCCCGCCTGGACCAGATAGGCGACCTCGGCCAGGTCGCGCCAGGTCACGTCCTGCCCTGCTCCCTGGACAACCGCGTCGACTGTTTGCCCGTCGGCGAGCTCGGTGACCCGAAGTGGTGTGAGGCCTGCCTCGGTGAGTGCCTCAGGTACGCCGGGTCCACCGACGGCGAAGACCGGCGCTCCTGGCCGGAGCCGTTCGGCCAGGTACGCCGCAGCCGCCTGTGAACTGGTGACGACGGACCAGCCTTCGTCGCTGAGCCCCAACTCGCGCAGATGCTCGTGAGCAGCGGCGGGGGAACGGGATGCGTTGTTGGTCGCGAACACGACTGGCACCTGGCCGGCGATCATCGCGTTCAGACTCGGAACCGCACCCGGCACTGCCTGTGCACCGCGGTACACCACACCGTCGAGATCGCAGATCACCCCGCGGTACTTCGCCAGGACCGGCTGGGATCTGTCGATGACGGCCGTGTCGTGGAGATGGCTCACGAAGCGGCTCCTCCGGACACCAGCGCGGCGGCTACGGCCTCGCTGGCCTGCCTGCAGTTGTCGAGCAGTACGCGCTCATAGTCGGCGTCACGGCGCCAGGCCTCCGCGGCCGCGGCGATCAGCGGGCGTGAGAATCCGAAGGTCACTCGCCAGGGTTGGCCCGGGACCGAGGCGACGGCCTCCAGGTGCGCGCAGGCTCGGTCGAGAGGTTGCCCGCCGGAAAGCAGCAGTACGCCGGGGGTCTGTGCCGGAACACCCTTCTCCAGCAGGGCCACGGTCCTTCGAGCGACCTGCTCGGAGTCCGCCGGCACCGGGTTCGTGAGTCCGGGCACGACCATGTTGATCCGCAGCAACAGGTGGTGGGGATCGACGCCGACCCGGTCGAGCTCGGCGCGGAGGGCGAGCAGCGCGTTGGTCGTGACGGCCTGGGTGACACCGATGCTGGACGCGCCGAGCTCCGGCATCGCGATCGTGAGGACGGGAAGGACTCCCTTGGCCTGCGCCGCCGCCGCGCCCAGCGCCAGCGTCTCGACACCGACGTGGACAGAGCCGCGCGGGACGTCAAGCGGTGAAAGGTTCTCGCGCCACTCGACGAACGACGCGCCCGCTGGTACGTCGACCTCCGCCGACGTCATGCGCACACCAATCAGCGGCGCGGCCTCCGTCGTCCCGAGCGCGGCGAAGGTCCCAGGAGTCAGCAGCACCGCCGAGACGTAGTTGCTCAGGCCTTCCGTCCGCAGAACCGCCTCGGCGAAGGAGTGAGCCTGGTCGGCGCCGACGAGAGCCTCGGCGTACTCGTCCACGACCAGCATTCCCTTGGGTGGTGCCAGGATCGCGGCGGCGGTCTCGTGCATCGTGGGCATTTCGGCCTCCCTGCAACGGATGTACGGCGTTGCATCGACGGTAAGCGGCCGTGCGCAGGTTCGATTCACCCGCGGGGCTGAGTGTGTGGGTGATCCGGCGTACGACTCCCACCCCCGCGGTCACCCCTCGGGTGGATGCCGCGTGGCGGAGGCAATGGTGTGCTCGGGGCAGCCCACCCCTGCCGCAAGGAGTGCCCATGCTGACCGAACGCCAGACGCTGACCCAGTTCCTGACCGAGGACCGTCGTCGTCACACCGGTGCGAGTGAAGAAGTCGACTCGCTGATCCTCGACGTCGCGCTGGCCTGCAAGGCAATCTCGAAGCGGGTCGCGTCCGGTGCGCTGGCCGGCGTACTCGGCGCTGCCGGGGCGACCAACGTGCAGGGCGAGCAGCAGCAGAAGCTCGACGTACTGGCCAATGACATCTTCATGCGCACCAACGAGTGGGGCGGTCTCGTTGCGGGCATGGCGTCCGAGGAGCTCGAGGCGCCGTACCAGATCCCGGCGCACCATCCGCGCGGCAACTGCCTGCTCGTGTTCGACCCGCTCGACGGATCCTCCAACATCGACGTCAACGTCTCCGTCGGGAGCATCTTCTCGATCCTGGCCGCTCCGGTCACCGGCCCCGACGTCCAGGTCGCCGACTTCCTCCAGCCCGGAACCGAACAGGTCGCCGGCGGCTACGCGATCTACGGTCCGTCGACCGTTCTGGTGCTCACCGTGGGAACCGGCGTGCACGCCTTCACGCTGGACCCGGGTCTGGGGGAGTTCTTCCTGACCCGCCAGGACATCAAGGTGCCGGAGGCAACGGCCGAGTTCGCGGTCAACACCTCGAACCGCCGGTTCTGGGAGCCGGCCGTGCAGCGCTACATCGACGAGTGCCTGGCCGGCACGACGGGTCCGCGGCAGAAGGACTTCAACATGCGCTGGGTCGCCTCGCTGGTGGCCGAGACGCACCGGATCCTGACCCGTGGCGGCGTGTTCCTGTACCCGCGCGACTCCAGGGACCCCGCACAGGAAGGCCGGCTTCGGCTGCTCTACGAGGCGAACCCGATCGCCTTCCTGATCGAGCAGGCCGGCGGCCGCGCGATCACCGGACGCGAACGCGTACTCGAGGTCAGGCCCACGCAACTGCACCAGCGGATCGGGCTGATCTTCGGCTCGCGCGAGGAGGTCGACCGGATCGAGCGGTACCACGCCGTGTCCGGCGGCGACCCCGAGCAGCAGGGCAATCCGTTGTACGGCTTCCGCGGTCTGTACCGCGCCACCGCCTGAGGAGTTGGTCCCATGTCAGCCAAGCACCCCGTTGTCGCGATCACCGGCTCGTCCGGAGCCGGCACCACCTCGGTGATGCGGACCTTCGAGCAGATCTTCCGGCGCGAGCAGGTGAACGCCGCCTTCGTGGAGGGCGACAGTTTCCACCGCCACGACCGGATGGGGATGAAGGACGAGATGACCCGCGCGTTCGCCGAGGGGGATCACACCTTCAGCCACTTCGGTCCCGACGCCAACCTCTTCGAAGAGCTGGAAGGGTTGTTCCGGCAGTACGGCGAGAGCGGCGGTGGCCGCGTGCGCAGGTACCTCCACGACGAGCAGGAGGCAGCGCCGTACTCGCAGGATCCCGGGACGTTCACACCCTGGGCCGAGCTCCCCGGTGCTACGGATCTGTTGTTCTACGAGGGTTTGCACGGCGCTGTGGTCACCGAGAAGGTCGACGTCGCGCAGCACGCCGACCTGCTGATAGGCGTGGTGCCGGTGATCAACCTGGAGTGGACCCAGAAACTGCATCGGGACAAGGACAAGCGCGGCTACTCGACCGAGGCCGTGACGGAGACGATCCTGCGGCGGATGCACGACTACGTGAACTACATGTGCCCGCAGTTCTCCCGTACGCACGTGAACTTCCAGCGGGTGCCGGTGGTCGACACGTCCAATCCGTTCATCGCGCGGACGATCCCGACGCCGGACGAGTCGATGCTCGTGATCCGGTTCAAGGACCCCCGCGGGATCGATTTCCCTTACCTGCTGTCGATGCTGCACGACTCGTTCATGTCGCGTCCGAACACCATCGTCTGCCCCGGCGGAAAGATGGATCTGGCCATGCAGCTGATCTTCACCCCGATGCTCTGGCGCCTGCTCGACCGCCAGGGCAAGACCCGCTGATCCCTGTTCCCCGAGGTTCTGGAGGCTCCCTTTCATGACTGTTCGTGTCGGCATCAACGGCTTCGGCCGGATCGGCCGCAACTTCTACCGTGCCGTCCGCGCTTGCGGGGCCGACATCGAGATCGTCGGCGTCAACGACCTGACCGACCGGTCGACGCTGGCGCACCTGCTGAAGTACGACTCGATCCTCGGCCGGCTGGACGCCGACGTCCGGTCGACCGGCGACGCGATCGTCGTCGGCGACGCGTCGATCGTCGCCCTGGCCGAACGCGATCCCGGGAAGCTGCCGTGGAAGGACCTCGGGGTCGACCTGGTGGTCGAGTCGACAGGCTTCTTCACCGACGCGAACCTGGCCCGCGCGCACGTCGACAGCGGCGGCGCCCGGAAGGTGATCATCTCGGCACCCGCCTCCAACAACGACGTCACGATCGTCATGGGCGTCAACCACGACCAGTACGACGCCGCAGCGCACACGGTGATCTCGAACGCCTCCTGCACCACGAACTGCCTCGCGCCGATGGCCAAGGTCCTGCACGAAGGGCTCGGGATCACCAAGGGCCTGATGACCACGATCCACGCCTACACCGCCGACCAGAACCTGCAGGACAACATCCACCAGGACCTGCGCCGGGCGCGGGCTGCCGCGATCAACGTCGTACCGACGTCGACCGGGGCTGCGAAGGCCATCGGGCTGGTGCTGCCCGAGCTGAAGGGAAAGCTGGACGGGTACGCGATCCGGGTGCCGGTGCCGACCGGATCGGCGACGGACCTGACCTTCGACGCGGCGCGGGACACCTCCGTCGAGGAGGTGAACGAGATCGTCCAGGCGGCGGCCGAGGGAGACCTCAAGGGCTACCTCCGCTACTCCACCGACCCGATCGTCTCGTCTGACATCGTCACCGATCCGGCGTCCTGCGTCTTCGATGCTCCGCTGACCAAGGTGATCGGCAACCAGGTCAAGGTTGTCGGTTGGTACGACAACGAGTGGGGCTACTCCAACCGGCTCGCCGACCTCGTCGCCCACGTCGGCGCGAGCCTCTGAGCCGACGCCAACCAGCGACGACGACGTACGAGTACGACGGCTCAACCTTTAGTCATCACTTTGCCGGCGCGGGCCATGACCGGCCGGCCTGGTTGGTGATGCCACCAGCATGCTCAACCAATCGACGGTGATCGAGGACAAGGCAGCGATGGTGGCACCGTGTCCTTCGGGGAGAGTCCGTGGGTCCTCTGGGACGGCGACAACCACACATCCAGCAGCGGCAGCTGACGCGATGCCGTTCTGCGAATCCTCGATCGCGACGGCGTTGTGCACGTTCACTCCGAGTCTGGACGCCGCAGTCAGGTACGACTCCGGATGGGGCTTGGGGTATGCGACCTCGTCACCGCACAGCACTAGGTCGAAGGTATCCGGTGGAAGCTGTGCGAGGACGACGTCGACCAGCACCCGGTAGCTCCCGGTCACCAATGCGGTGGGGATCCCGTGGGAACGTACGCCGGCGACCAGCTCACGGGCCGTCGGGCGCCAAGGAACACCGACTGAGAAGAGTTCCTGTGTCCGGTCGAGCAGCCACTTCGCCAAGCGTTGGTCGTCGCCGTCGACCCCGATGTCGTCTTGGATGATGCGGACGGTGTTGAGCAGGTTGCTGCCGACGATCCGGAGCCGTGCCTGCGGAGACAAGGTGCCGCCTAGCTTGCTCGCCAGGTCCTGAAGGCTGACGTCCCAGATGCGTTCGCTGTCGAACAAGGTTCCGTCCATGTCGAACAGGACCGCTTGGAGGGCTGGTTGGTTCAAGATCGGGTCTCCTCGTGAGGTTCATGGGACGGGAACGGATCCGGTACTGGGCCGGATGACTCGAGCCGGGTGATCGGTGGTGACACCGTCTGCGCCCCAGGCGATGGCTCGGTCGACTTCAGTTCGGGTCGGCGCCGGCCAGAGGCAGTACTCCAGCCCTTTGTCGTGGGCCTGCTTGATGAGCTCCGGACTGCTTCCCTGCCATCCGACCCCGACCCACTGGGTACCGATGGCGAGTGCCTGCTCCAGCAGTTCTTCGGACCCGGTCTCGGACAACAGTGCGCAGCGTAGGTCGCCGAAGGCCTCGGCGAGGGGTTCAAGCCTCTCGGCGTGGAAACTGATCGGCTGGATCTGCTGTCGCAATTCCGCGCGGTCGGCCAACTGGCGGCGCAGTGGCTCGACCACCGCGTCGGTTTTGATCTCCGCCAGGATCGTGATGTCCAGGGCTTCGATCGCTTCTTCGAAGGTGGGGATGTGCTCGCCGTTGCCGGCGTCCAGGCGTTGCAGTTCGGCGAGACTGAGTTCATCGACTGCGCCGTGACCGTTGGTTGTGCGGTCGACTGTCGGGTCGTGAATGAGGACGATGTGACCGTCTTTGGTGAGGCGCAGGTCGAGTTCGACCTCGTCCACGCCGTCCTGGACAGCGCGAAGGTAGGAGGGGATTGTGTTCTCGGGCATGTAGCCCATGGCGCCGCGGTGACCGGTGATGCGAAACGGTGCCACCGGTGTCAGCCCTCGTCTCCGGCGAGCTTGTCGTACTTCGGTTTGATCTTCTCCGCGCCGGCCTTGAGCTGCTCGGCGACGCCGTCCAGCACCTGTTGGGCCGGCTGATTGTCGCCGTAGATCTTCTGCAGCCCCCCGTAGATGATGGGTGAAGCGTTCTGCACGTAGGCGTCGACCTCATCGAGCTGGCCGGCCTGCGCCAACTGGGCGATGGCCACGCCGCGGTTGGGGTCCTTCTTCAGCGCGGTCTGGTATTCGGACCGACTCACTGCCTCCTTCACGACCGGTAGGTAACCGGTGCCCAATGACCAGGTTGCGGCCGATTCTGGTGAGGAGAGGAACTTGATCACTTCCCAGGCGGCTTCCTTGCGCTCCTTGGGTATGCCCTTGAAGATCGAAAGCCCGCCGCCGCCCGTGGGTACTCCATGGGTGACTTGTTTGGGCAGTGGGCTGACGCCGACCTCGAACTTGGCTGCCTCGTAGGTGCCGGCCAACGCCCCGGTCGAGTTCATGTAGGTGCCGACGAGGCCGTTGTTGAAGTTCGTCCCATAATCACGGGAGAGGACGGCCATCTTGTCGTCGAAGATCAGCTTTCGCATCCAGTCGGCACACTCGACGGCGCCGTCCTTGTTGATGGTGACGTCGAGGCCCTTGGAGATGCGTCCGCCGAACTGCCACACGCTGGCTTCGAATTCCCAGCTGTCACCACCGGACAGTTCGGTCACCTTCACGGGCTTGCCGGCGGCCTTCTGCTGGATCAGCGCAGGTCCCCACTCCCGCAGTTCTGTCCAGGTCTCAGGTCCGCGGTCGGGTAGTCCGGCCTTGGCGAACAGATCCTTGTTGTAGTACATGATCGGTGTGCTGCGGGCGAACGAGATCCAGTACAGCTTGTTCTTGATCACGCCGGCGTCGAACAGGTTCGGGTAGAACGACGCTGTGAACGCGTCGTCGACGTAGCTGTCGAGCTCTTCGAGCGTTTCGTTGAGGAAGAAGACCTGCCAGGCAGTCTGACCGAACGCCATGATGTCGGGGACGGCCTTCGCTCGCAAAGCGGCGGTGACCTTGGAAGTGGCGTCGAAGTAGTTCCCTTGGAACTGTGCTTGGGCGTAGATGTCGTTCTGTGAGTCGTTGAACTTGTTGATCAGCTCGTTCAGAACGTTGCCCGGCTTCCCGTTCCACGAGCTCCACAGGACGACCTTCTGACCGCGTTTGCGGTACTTCTCCGGCACCTTGACGTCGACTGCAGCGAACCCGCCCCCTGCTCCGCCGCCACCGCCACCTGAGCAGGCCGCAAGAGCAGGAGCTGCGAGAGCGCCGGCGCCGGCCAGTTGGAGCAGTGAGCGTCTGCTCAACCCGGTCCCAAGGCTGAGGGGGGAGTTGTTTCCGGACATGTGATGTGGTCCTTCCAGCTGTGACGGCATTGAGTGGGTCAGCCCTTGATCGCGCCGCCGGAGAATCCGGCGACGATGTAGCGCTGTGCCAGGAGGAAGACGATGATCATGGGTGCGGCGACCATGACGGTGCCGGCCATGATGGCGCCCCAGTCGTTGTAGCCCTCCTGGGATTTCAGGTAGAGCAGGCCGACCGGCAAGGTGCGCATCTGGGTTGTCGTGGTGATGATCAGTGGCCAGATGAAGTCGTTCCATACTTCGATGACCGAGATCAGCGTGACGGTGATCATCATCGGCCGAGACATGGGCGCGACCAGTTGGAGAAGGATCCGTAGGTGGCCGGCTCCGTCGACGCTGGCGGCCTCGAACACCTCGCGCGGGAGGCTCATCATCTGTTGGCGTAACAAGAACATTCCGAACGCTGATCCGGCCCCAGGGATGATGAGCCCCGCGTAGGTGTCGACCCAGCCGAGGTGGGAGGCGGTCAGATAGTTGGGCAGTAACGTGATCGTGCCCGGGGTCATCAGTGCGCCGAGCAGCAGGAAGAAGATGCCCCGCTTGAAGGGAAACGGCAGGAACGTGAAGGCGTAGGCGGAGCCGGTTGCCAACAGCATCTTGATGGTGGTTCCGATGACGGTGACGACAATCGAGTTGATGAAGAAGGATCCGAACGGCGCGTCGTGCCAGGCGTTGGCAAAGTTCGACCAGTGCAGGTGCTGCGGGATCCATTGGAGTGGGAAGCGGTAGATCTCGCCGCTGGGTTTGACCGCTGAGCTGAGCAGCCAGTACAGCGGCATGATGAAGACAGCAGCGATCAGCACCAGTAGTGCGTAGATGACGATCTGTCTGGAGACTGCTCTGCCGGCGGTGTCTCGCCGTGCTGAGGTGTTGGCGCTCACTGGTAGGTCACCTTCCGCTCGGCGAATCGGGTCATCAGGAAGGTGATCGCCAGCAGGATGATCAGCATGACCACTGCCGCGGCAGCTGCCAGGCCGGCATCGGATGCCTGGAATGCCTTCTGGTAGATGAACCAGCTCAAGGTCGTCGAAGAGATGCCTGGACCGCCCCCGGTCATGATGGCGGTGACGTCATAGGCCTGGAAGGTGCCGATGACCGATGTCACGACCAGGAAGTAGGTGACCGGGGACAGCAGCGGCACAGTGACGTAGCGGAAGCGCGACCAGCCACCCGCACCGTCCAGCGTCGCGGCCTCGAACAGGTCACTGGGGAGGTTCTGCATGCCGGCGACGTAGATGATCGCGCAGAAGCCGATTCCCTTCCAGAGGTACACCATCACGAGGGCATAGAGCGAATAGTGAGAGCTGGTCGTCCACTGAGGTGAGGTGATCCCCAGTGGCTCCAGGACTGCGCGCAGCAGGCCGAAGCTCGGGTCGAGGATGAACAGCCAGAGTGTGGCGATCGCAGCCCCGGAGACGATGTGTGGTGCGAAGCTGACCGTTCGCACCAGACCACGGCCGATGAGTCGCTGGTTGAGGACCAAAGCCGTTGCCAGTCCCCCGACAACGGCACCGACAACGATCAGTGCCACGAACTTGAACGTGTTGAGCAGCACCTGGGCGAAGTCGGAGCTGGTGAACAGCTCGCGGTACTCCGCCGGACCGGCCCAGGTCGGACTCGGAGAGATCATGTCCCACGAGGTGAAGCTCAGATAGAGGTTGTAGATCACCGGCCAGTACGAGAAGACCAGGATGAGTGCGAGGTTCGGTCCGACCAACGCCGCGAAGAGAAGGTACTCCTTGCCGTGCCGCTGTAAGGCACGTTTCCAGTGCGGAGCAGCCTTCGCGGTTGCCGACGCTGTGACCGTGCCAGTTCGGCCGGCCAGAATGCCGGTCACGGCGCTGCCGCCGGTCGAGGTCGCCGCCGGCAGCGCGTGCCGGCGATCAGGGGGTGTCGTTCCATGCGAAGAGCCTCTCGGTATCGCTCATCTGATCGGTCCAGTGGAAGCGAGTGGACATCGAATTAAGGCACTCGCGGCGCCTGCCTGACAATGACTCGAATCAATATGAGGTCTAGAGTGCTCACATGAGCGATACCGACGATGGTGCTGACCTGCAGAAGGTTGACGGCCGGCGACTACGCGGCAAACAGAGCCAGATGCTGTTGATGGCTGCGGTGGCGAGGCGCTACTACCTCCAGGAGCGTTCTCGCGTGCAGATCGCGGAGGAACTCGGCCTGTCCCGGTTCCAGGTCGGCCGGCTGCTGGAACGGTCTCGGGAGACTGGCTTGGTCCGGATCGAGATCGGCCTGCCCGATGACTTGGAGATGGATCTGTCCGTCCAGTTGCAGGATCGCTTCGGACTGCGGTACTGCGCCGTGACCCAGGCGCCGGCCGACTCTCCGGAGTTGTTGCGGGGCATCGTCGGGCAAGCCGCAACCTCGCTGCTGCAAGAGATCGTGACCGATCGCGACGTCGTGGGCATTTCATCTACCCGCACGCTGATGGGACTCCCAGATCCTCCGGGTGGATTCAGCAGGTGCGCTGTCGTGCAGATCACCGGCGCGGTGTCGCGGATCGACGCGTGGGATGTGATGGAAGCCGTACGTCGGTTCACGCGGGCCGGTGGGGGACCGGCCTACCTCTACTACGCGCCGATGGTGTGCCCGAGTGATTCAGGTCCGGAAATCTATCGGAAGCAACCCGACTTCGTGCGCTGCCAACAGCTGTTTCGTGAGTTGACAGTCTGCGCCATCGGCATCGGCGCGTGGGGCGATGGACTGTCGACGGTCTATGAGGCAGCGTCGGCACGCGACCGGGAAACTGCTCGAGAGCTGGGGGTGTGTGCAGAGGTCGTCGGTCACCTCCTGGATGATCAAGGCCGCAAAGTGCAGACGCCGCTCGACGAAAGGATGATCGGCATCTCCGAAGCCGAGCTGCGTTCCGTGCCCACGCGGATCGGTATCGCCTTCGACGTACGCAAGAGTGACGCCGTTCGAGCCGCGCTGACATCTGGACTGATCAACGGGATCGTCATTGATCACGACCTGGCTGAGGCTGTGCTCCTCGGCGCCCCATGACACGGATCCCGACCGTGACGTGGCCAGCAGGTTGCCTCGGGCAAGCATCGGTTGCTGAAGCAGTGGGTGACGAGTCGGGCGAAGGTAAGTCCCTCCCCGGCATTGACGTTGTTCAGCGGCCGTTCAGGACCCGGTGAGTGCGGTCGTACGCCGTGGCGCTGTGATGCGCCCGGGCCAGCAGCGTGCCGGTCACCAGACCCAAGGTGGTCCAGAGAATCGCCAGCGTGCCGAGTGACCTGAGCCGGAACTGCCAGACCAGGCCGGCCCCGACGTCGGTGGGAATCGCGTCGGGGGCGGCCGGCAGTCCGGCGAAGAGGACAACGCAACCGGCAGCCACAACGCCGACGATGCTCCAGGAGAGGCGAGTGGTCGACCATCCGCGCCGCCGGGCGGTGCGGATGATCGCGAGTAACGCGGCCACCGTCAGAGCCGCGATGGCGATTGCGCAGCCGTAGAGGAGCGTGCGTTCGGTGACCGTGTCCGGGTCGCCGACGGCCGGCGGGTTGGCGGGGTACTTGAGGCCGGGGGCGAGGGCGAAGATCGTGAAGCCGCCTCCGGCCACGACCAGCGCGCTGGTCAGGTCGCTGAGCTTCGACGACCGGCGGAAGCGGCTCAGGGCGACGGCGTACAGCACGGACAGCAGCAGGGCGGCGACGATCACCGCGATCGCTCCGCCGACCTGCTGCAGGCCGCGCGAGACGAGCTCGGCCTCATGCGTATGTTCGCCCTGCGCGTGCTCGATGGCGGCGCGGCTCTCCTCGACCTCCAGGGCGAGCCGGACGGTCGGTTCGACGACCACGAAGCTGAAGACCGCGGCGACCCCACCCGCCGCGAGTCCGCCGGCGAGTGAGGCACGAAAGGTTGACGGCCAGAGGTTCATCGCGGCGTCCCTAGTGGCAGGGCACGCCGAGGATGTGGCGTCCGTCGTGGGTGAACTCGTGGACGTACGGCGCGACGGTGGACAGCACCGCACCGTTGTCCTGGAGCATGAGATACAAGGCGATCAACGACAGTACGGCGATCAGATACGCCCAGACCGGGATGCGCTCGGCCGTGGTGGTCACATTGCTCATGTGTCGGGCTCTCCTTCGGTGTGTGATGAGAGTGCTCGGCGATAGACCTCGAGGTGTTGCTCGGCAGTGCCGGACCACGGGTACGCCGCGGCGACGGCCGGCCCGCGTCGGGCCAGCCGGTGCCGGGTTGCTTCGTCGTCGACCAGTCGCGCCAGACCCTGTGCGAGTGAAGCCGCATCACCCGCGCCGGTCATCAGTGCGTCCTGCTCGTCGGTCAGGAACTCGTGGAAGACGTCGATGTCGGACGTGACGACGGGGAGTCCGGCGGCCATCGCCTCCAGGACCACCAGACCCCAGCCCTCCTTCATCGAGGGGAACGCGAAGCCGTCCGCGGCGCCGAACCACTCCGGCAGCTCCTCGTCGGAGACGGTGCCGAGCAGTACGACGTCCGTACCGAGCCGCAGCCCGCTCGGCTCGAGCGAGTCGAGCACCGTCTCGCGGTAGGCCCGGTAGTCCTGGAAGGAATGACCGCCGATGATCGCCAGCATCGGCGGATTCGGGTGCGTCGCCTTCAGCCGGGCCAAGGCCTCGACGAGATAGGCGGTGCCCTTGCGCGGCTCGATGCCACCCACGGTCAGATAGACGAAACGGTCGCCGGCGTTGATCCGCTGCCGCAGCTCCTTGCGACGCAGCTCGCTGACGCCGGCGCCGAACCGGTCGGTGCGGACGCCGTTGGTGACGATGCGCGCCTCGACTCCGTAGTCGCGCAGCAGGAGGTCCTGCCAGAGCTTGCTGACCACGAGTACGTCGTCCGGCTCGAGGATCGCGTTGCGCTGGCAGTCCATCAGCGCCTGTGTGGTGAAGTCGTCGACGTGGTGGACCGTGCGGATCAGCCGGAACGGCGTCCCCGCGTCCCGGACCCGAGCGGCGGCCCGGGCCGAGATGCAGTCCTGGCTGTGCACGATGTCGAACTGGTCGCCGATCTCGGTGAGGAAGTCGGTCAGCGTCGCGATCGACTGGAACACCCGCTCCTCCAGCGTCGGCGCCGGTGGCGGCGCATCGACCAGCCGTACCGGTACGTCGACCTCCCGGAAGAACCCTTTGCCCTGATCGGACAGCGCGATCACGGTGACGTCCACCCCGGCGGCCTGCAGTGCTTCCGCAAGCTCCAGCGTGTGCACGACCCCACCGCGTGGTTTCACCGAGTACGTCGTGAGCGCGAGGCGTAAGCGATCCACCGCAGCCACCGCCTACAGCTCCGCCGCAACCAGAGCGGGGTCGCGCAGTGCGATCGCGGACGCGGCGAGCGCCGCCCGGGCAGCGGTCTCGGTGACGATGCATCCGGCTCGGCGCAGCGTTTCCTGCTGGGACGCGAACCCCTGCGGGTCGAGTTCGGTGCCGAGAACATAGGCGACGACGATCGCGCCGGAGCCGGTCACCTTCTCGATAGCGGGCGCGAGCATGCCGGCCGGATCGTCGTGCGCGCCGTCGCCGATCACGACGTCGAGGAGAACCGCGGCGACACCGTCGTCGTCGACCTGACGCTCCAGGAACTCGATCCGGGCCTGCGGATCGATCATCGGGTGCGGCCGGCCGACCGTGTACTCCTCCTCGCCGAGGTCGAGGAACAGATGCGAGTCGGGCTTCGCCGAGTCGACGGTGAGCGACTTGTCCAGCGGGACGTTCGAGTGGATCGGCCCCAGGTGATCGGTGGCGATCGTCAGAGCCTCGTAGCAGAGCGTTCCGCCGCTGTAGAGACCGACGACCTTGCGTCGCGTCGGTGCCAGCCCGGTGATCAAACTTGCTACCTGCTCAGCCGTCCCCTGAACCAGGTCCGGAGTGGATCCGCCGACCAGAGCGATCGTCTCGGCGGCGCCTCGTTCGAGGGTGTTGACCACTGTCACGTGGTCGGGAGTGGAGAGGCTGTCCCGCAGGCCCATCAGCGCGGCGACCGTGGGCTTGGACGGCACCTTCAGCAGCCGTTCTGCGACCTCACGGGACGGCGGCTTCGACACCAGCAGGATCGCCTGCGTCCGCTCGTCCGCGTCGAGCGCGCGCAGCGCGGACTCGGCCATCAGGCCGCCGACCTCGGGAGACAGGTCGCGGCCGCCCACGCCGATGACGTGCGAGACGCCGATTCCCCAGCGGTCCAGCAGGCTCATCACCTCTTGCGCGCCGGTCCCCGCGGCGGCAACGATGCCGACCGGTCCGGCGCTGACCCGGTTCGCGAATCCGAGTCCGGCGCCGGCGATCATCGCCGTACCGGCACCGGGACCCATCACCAGCCGGCCGAGGTCGCGGGCGCGTTGCTTGAGCTCGATCTCCTCCTGCAGCGGAACGTTGTCGCTGAAGAGCAACACGTTCAGACCAGCCGTCAACGCCTTGTGGGTCTCCAGAGCGGCGTACGAGCCCGGCACCGAGATGATCGCGACGTTCGCGTCCGGCCTCTCGGCCAGCGCCTCGCCCAGATCGGTGGCGTTCGGTACGTCGCCGTCCGCCTCCTGCGCTGTCGCGGCGAAGAGTGTCTCCGAGGCCGTGTCGAGCGCTGCCGCGGCCGAGTCGTCGTCCTCGGCCCGGACGGCCAGGACGAGATCGTTGGCCGCCGCGCCCTCCACATCGCCGGCGATGCCTTGCTCAGCAAGGGTCTCGAGGTTGGCGGGGGTGGCCATCAGGGCCCAGCCCCAGGACACTCCGGGCGATCCGAGGATCGCGCGGGTGGCCTCGAGGAGGCGCACGCTGTCCTTGTAGGAGTTCTTGCGTACGGCGACGCGGGTGCTCATCCGACCAGCTCCTTGGTGGTGGCAGGGGTGGGGACGTCCTCGGTCAGGATCCGAGTGCCACGGGTGCCCTCGACGATTCCGTGCGGCTCGTCGAGGGTCGCGTAGACGAGCTCAGGGGTGGTGATGGCTGCGAAGCGCGGCCGCTCGACGGAGGCCGAGCCTTCGACGAACTTGATCGCGGCGCTCATCTTCGGGCCCATGCTCCCGGGCGGGAACTGCCCGTCGGCCAAGTAGCGGCGGGCCTCGGTCACGGTCAGTTGCTCGACGGACCGCTCCTGCGGCGTACCGAAGTCGAGCTTCACCGATGGGACACCGGTGACCATGACGAGTGCGGTCGCGTTCGCCGCGACGGCGATCCGCTCGGCGGCGAAGTCCTTGTCGATGACGGCGTCGACGCCGCGGTAGGCGCCGTTCTCCTCGACCACCGGGATGCCGCCGCCGCCCGCGGCGACGACGATGTGACCCGACTGGGTCAGCGCCGCGACGGCGTTCGCCTCGAGGATCGCCTGCGGGGTGGGGGAGGGAACGACCCGGCGGAAGCCGCGGCCCGCGTCCGAGACCATGGTCCAGCCGCGCGTGGCCGCGAACTGCTCTGCCTCGGCCTGACCGAAGAACGGCCCGATCGGCTTGCTGGGGGCGGCGAACGCGGGGTCGTCGCGGTCGACGACGATATGCGTGACGACGGAGACCGCGCCGGAGATCTCTCGGCCGCACACCTCGTGCAGGGCCAGGCAGATCAGGCTTCCCAGTGCTCCCTGGGTCATCGCGCCGAGGGAGTACAGCGGCTGCGCCGGCACCAGCCGGGCACCTTCCTCGTGCTGGATCGCCAGGTTCCCGACCTGCGGCCCGTTCCCGTGCACGATGATGATCTGCCAGCCCTTGCGCAACAGCGAGCGAACGGACTTGGCCATCGCCAGCGCGTTCGAGTACTGCTCGTCCAAGGTGCCCCGCTGGTCCTCGCGGGTGAGTGCGTTGCCACCGAGGGCGATGACCGCGATGTCGCTCATAGATCCGGCTCCTACTGTCGTGCACGTCAGCTGTGCGTCCGCCTCGTTCGGATGGCACAACATAGCAGATGGACGTGTCGTATAGTAGACATCGAGGCGACCGACCAGGGAGAACTGCGATGACTGACGAGATGACCGCCCGTGCGCTCCGATCCTCCTGGCGAGCCTCGGAACAGAGCCTGTACTCCATCGGTGGCGGCGACGTCGAGCGCTATCAGCTCGCGGTCCGGCTGGTCCGCGCGATCGTCGACGAACTGGGTGGCGTCGGGTCGACCGACGAGCTGGTCGACCGCTGGCCGCAGGCCGGCGAGATCGTGGCCGGCGCACTGGAGGGCACGGGTCTCGCGCTCGGCGCACTGCCGTTGGATCAGGTCGCGGGTGCGTCCTTCGCGCTGCGTCACGCCGCGCTGCAGGCCGAGGAGACCAGGCGAGCCAGGACCGAGCTGATCGCCGCGGCGCGGTCTGACGGTGCCGACTGGGTCGTCCTGCATGAGAGCGGTGATCTGCTGGCCGGGTTCGCGGATCCCTATGGCTCCACCCGGATGCATCTCGGGTCCGGTCTCGCGATCGTCGCCGCGGTGCAGCCGGATCTGAGCACGGGGGTGGCGGTTCGCACTCTGACGGTCGTCCGGCTCGACCCGCGCACCGGCGACCTCGTCGACGACGATCCCGGCATCGCGGACCTCGCGTACTCCGACAGTGCGTCGTTCCGCAGCGGAGAGGCCGCGCTGCGTGAGGTCGTGGAGGAGACGGCCGCGGCCGAACGTATCGGATGATAGACGAATGTATCGGTCAGGAGATACGGTAGGTCAACTGCGCTCCTCGAACCCTCGGCCACGTCGACACGCTCGGAAGGACCTCCCGTGACCCAGACGGCACAGACCCGCACCCCCATCGCCACCGTCGACGACGGCAGTCGGCTGAGTGACCTGATTCTCGAGCTCCAGGAGAAGGGGCTCACGGTCAGCGGCCCGCTGGAGCGCAGGCCGGGCGGTGCCGGGCCCTCGGACGCGGGCATGATCTGGGTCGAGGGCACGCCTGTCACAGTCCCGGTCGACGCCGCGTACGTCGCCAACACACCGTACTCGCTCGAGGCGGAGGACTCCGGGCACGGGATCTACCGCGACGGGGTGCGACTGGCTTCCGCGACACCGGCTGGGCGGCCGCGCTTCTACGACCTGGAGACCGCGGACGGTACGCCGTACTGGAAGCTCGCGCTGATGCATCTGGACTCGCTGGCGAGCACCGTTCTGCAGACCTGTGCGTACTGGGGCAACGACGACCAGTGCAAGTTCTGTGGCATCGGCGTCTCGCTCGCATCGGGTAACACGGTCAAGGTGAAGCGGCCCGAGCAGCTCGCCGAGGTCGCGGTCGCCGCCCGCGACCTCGACGGTGCCGTGGACATCACGCTCACCACCGGATCGACCTGGGGCAAGGACCGCGGCGCGTACTACGTCAGCAAGTGTGGCCACGCGATGAAGGAGGCCTCCGGGTTGCCGGTGGAGGTGCAGTTCGAGCCGCCGACCGATCTGGCCGTCATCGACAAGGTGCACAGTCTGGGCATCGACTCGCTCGGCATCCATGTCGAGTCGTTCGATCCGCAGGTGCTGGCCCGGGTCGCTCCGCCGAAGGCCCGTACCGGTATCGAGCGCTACTTCGAGACCTGGGAGTACGCCGTCGAGCGGTTCGGCGAAGGCCAGGTGTCGACGTACGTCATCCTCGGCATGGGCGAGGATCCCGAGGTCACCCTGGCCGGCTGCAAGCGGGCCATCGACATCGGGGTCTACCCGTTCATCGTGCCGCTGCGCCCGGTGCCGGGGAGCCTGATGGCCGACTCCGTCCCGCCGAGCCGCGCCTACACCGAGAGCATCGCCCGGGTGGTGGCGCCCGAACTGGTCAAGCGAGGACTGACCGCGGACAAGGTCTCGGCCGGTTGCGCGCGGTGTCAGGCGTGTTCGGCGCTGGGATCCCTCGAGCGAACCATCCAGCTGGGTATGCCCGGCCTGCCGGTGCGAAGCGCATCATGACCACACGGTCGGCCGAGATCGGCGTCTGGCGGGCCCTCGACCGTGATCTGGCCAAGCACTATGCGATCCGGCAACGGGTCTTCGTGCTCGAACAGCGGATCATGGAGTTCACCGACCTCGATCCGCACGACCGGGACACCCGCACCATCCATGTGCTCGCCGCCCAGGGGTCCTGTGCGGCAGGCACTGTGCGGCTGTATCCGCTGGACGGCGAGCTGTGGCAGGGCGACCGGCTGGCCGTCCTTGCCTCGCACCGGTCGTCGATGGTCGGGGCCGAGCTCGTTCGCTTCGCGGTCGCGACGGCCGGCGGGCTGGGCGGTGCGCAGATGCTCGCGCAGATTCAATTGCCCAACGTGCGCTTCTTCGAACGTCTCGGCTGGACACGTGCGGGCGCCGCAGCGCCGTACTGCGGGCTACCTCATCAGCCGATGGTCTACGACCTGACGCAGGCGCCGGTCACCACCTGGCCAGGCCGACCGGACGAGCTCGTCCTCGAGCCGCTCGCCGAAGTACAGGACCTGCGCGCCGGCTAGGCCCACAGGCCGGTGATCGTCTCGGTGGCCAGGTCCATCAGGGTCGCCTTGCGGCCGCCGGATCCGATCGTCAGCAGACTCGTCTCGGTCACCTCACCCACCTGCGCACAGACCAGGTCGTGGGCCTCGAACACCGCCGCACAGTCCGCCGCGCGCTCGGCCGGAGTGGTCAGCCAGAACGCGTACGTCGGGAAGGCGATCAGCCAGCGCAACGGGTCGGTGTCGGCCGGGACGGGCATCCGGTCCAGGTCGATGTGGGCGCCGTGGCGGGTGAACTCCAGGAGCATGGCCAGCGAACCGAGCGCGCCGGCCATCGATACGTCCTTCGCCGCAACGGCCAGGCCGTCGTCGGCCACCTGGGCGAGCAGCCGGACATCGCGGGCCAGGGTCTCGGCCTGCTCCTCGATCGAGGTGAAGAACGGGAAGTCCGGCCGCATCGTGCCGTTCAGGCAAGCCGCGAACATGACCGCCTGACCCGGTCGTACATGGGCCATCGAGAGCGGTGACCGCACCTGTCCGAGGGCGAACGCCGACAGCGAGGTGTCGGTCTCGGCCCGGGTCAGGTGGCCTCCGACGATCGGTACGTCGTACATCCTCGCGGCGTCGGACATGCCGCGGAACACCTCGGCGACCTCGGTGTCGCGGCCGATCACCGTGTTCACGATCGCCTTTGGAACGCCGCCCATCGCGGCGATATCGTTGACGTTGGCAAGCACACTGGCGACGCCCGCGCCGTACGGGTCGGACCGCACGAAGGGTGGCGAGATCGCCTCGCCGCAGACGACGGCACGTGCTCCGTCGAGCTTCACCACGGCACCGTCGTCACCCGGGCCGTGGAGTGGATCGCCGGTGTCGACGAAGCCGGACACCTGGGCGATCGCGCCCTTCCCGGACACGCCCGCGTGCTGACGGACGACCGCCACCACCTCGTCCAGTGCTGGGGGCGGCTGGGTGCTGGTGAGGGTTGGCTCGGTCATGGTTCGTATCCTATAATAAACGTCCATATCGGTCGAGAGATATCCGCTCCGGCTGTCATCCCTGGAAAGGCCACGTGATGAGTCAGACTCCCGTCGTCGAGCTGCCGGCCGCCGTTGATGTGATCAACATCGGGCTCCCCCTGTTCGAGAGCGCGCTGCGCGACCAGGGCCTGCCGGTCATCGGCGTGGACTGGCGGATCCCGGGCGGCGGCGAGGCGCGGACCGTGGCGGCCTTGTCCCGGCTGCTCGGCCCGCAGGCGGCCCGGATCGACCAGGCCAACGCGGAGGTGCTCCGACGGCTCAACGAGGGCGTCCCACTGCTGGTCGGCATCGACCGCGCTGGTGCTGTCATCGAGGGCCTGGGCGAGCGCGACATCCTGCACTGCGGCCCGTCCATCGCGTGGGAAGACATGCCGGATCCGCTCCAGCGCTCGGTGCGGGCTGCCGTGGTGGCGGAGGGTTGGGCTCCTGATGTGGCGGCCGCAGGACAGCTGGTCGAGTCGGGCGAGGTCCGTCTGGCGCCGGCCAACGAGCATCGGACCGTCGTACCGATGGCGACATCGATCGGTCCGTCCGCGCCGGTGTACGTCGTGCAGAACGAGCTCGGCGGTGTGACGGCGTACTCGAGCATCAACCAGGGATCGGGGGCAGTGCAGTGGTTCGGCGTCGACAGCGACGCTGCCATCGAGCGGATCCGCTTCGTCCGCGACAAGGTGGGGCCGGTGCTGGCGGAAGCGCTGTCGAACCACGGGCCTGTGGATGCGTTCGCGCTCGCCGCACAAGGCGTTCCGATGGGCGACGACGTACACATGCGGGTGCAGGCGACGACCAACCTGTTCCTGCGCGACCTGCTGCCTTACCTGGTTCGGGGTATGCACCCCGCGACGGCTGAGGTGGCGACCTTCCTGAGTGGCAACCACCTGATGTTCCTCAACGTGGCCATGGCCGCGGCGAAGTCGCTGGTGGAATGGGCCGGCGAGGTACGCGATTCGAGCATCGTGACCACGATGGCCCGCAACGGGACGACGTACGGCGTACGCCTTGCCGGCGGTGGCGACGACTGGTTCCTCGCGCCCTCTCCGCCGATCCAGGACGCCTTGTACTACCCGGGTTTCGGCCCGGAGACGAGCGCGCCGGACATCGGTGACAGCGCGGTGCTCGAGCTGGTCGGACTGGGCGGACCGGCGGCGGCGAACTCGCCTGCCGTGGCCGGCTTCCTCGGTGGCCGGATGTCCCATGCGATCGCGGCCACCCGGAGCATGCAGCGCATCTGCGCGGGGGAGAGCCCACGGTTCAGGCTGCCGATCCTCGACAACGTCGGTACGCCGGTCGGCGTGGACGTGCGCAAGGTGGTCGAGCTGGGCATCACCCCGGCCGTGAACACCGGCATCATCCACGCGACCGCCGGGACCGGACAGGTCGGTGCGGGCGTGGCCTGGGCTCCGATCGAGTGCTTCACCGACGCCTTGCTCGATCTCGACCGACGTCTCGCGCCTGACGCGTGACAAGCCACCTAGCGCCGATCGTCGCCGGGGCGGGCGTCGCAGCCGCCCATCCCGACGGCGCGTACGGGACCGTTGTCGGCACCTTCCGGCACGGTTGCTACGTGCAGGTCCACGGTGGCATGTACGCCGTGGCCGGACCTGCCGTCGCACCCGGGCCGATCCACCTGATCGTCGAGCAGGCTCCCGCTCGGGTACCGGAAGGACTCGCGGTCTGGCGCGACGGCGGGCGGTTGCGCTCGACCGAGTGGCAGATCGACCTGGCCGGGGCTGCTCTCTTCAGGCCACGGATGCCCGGCCCGCGGGACCTCCAGCTGGCGGCGTCCGCACTCAATGCGATGCGCGGCCGGCTCGCTGTGCCCGACGATCTCCACTCTTGCTGGGACTCGGTACGCCGTGCCGTGGCCACCGACGATCTGACCGCGGCCAGGGAACTGCTCGAAGGTCGTGGCGGCGGCCTGACACCGACCGGCGACGACGTCCTCGCGGGCATCCTGCTGGTGCACGCCTGGCGAGGCGACGATCCGCAGGGGTTGTCGGAGGTTGCGCGGGCCGCGGCCACCACGAACCTCAGCCGGTCGTTCCTCACTTGGGCGGCACAGGGGCAGAGCCTGGCGCCCGTGCACGACCTGATGGCGCACGCGGCAGTTCACGATCAACCGGCGTTCGTCCATGCGGTCGCGACGGTGTCGGCGATCGGCGGATCGTCAGGAGTCGCGCTGCTCTGGGGCATCGGACTGGCCGCCGGCGCGGCCGGCACCCTCAGGAGTTGGCGCGCGGCAGCCGCCCCGCCTGCGCAAAGCACGACCTGAGCTGGCGGGGGAGCGTTGCCTCCAGGCGACGCAGCGCCGTACGTGCCTCGTCGGGAGCTCCGACCTCACCGAGGAGCAGGAGTGAACCGGTCTGCCGGGCGACGGTGGCTGCCTCCTCGCCGCGTCCGAGCAGATGGAACGCCAGGGCCTGGTACTTGAGTGAACTCGCCGCACGCGCGGCCACGAGCAGCGCTTCAGGGTCCTGGAGCCCCATCCGGCAGGCCACCTCGCGGACCCGCAGGTCCGCTCGCCACCGGAACGGCAGCCAGTGCTCGATCAGGCGCCCGGCCATCTCCAGGCGTTCGGCCGCGCGGTCGGCCTGGCCGTCCAGACGCTCGCTGTCCGCCAGCGAGCAGAGGGCATGCAGTTCCTGCTCGATCTGCAGGCTGCCCGCCTCCACCTCACGGGACTGACTCAGGGCCAGCTCCGACAACTCGTGCGCCCGGAGCGGTTCGCCCAGTTCGCGCCACACCCAGGCCAAGGTCGTGTTCGTCCGCGCTCGGTAGAACGAAACGTCGTACCGCTCCAGGATCTGTGCCTTCGTCTGCAGGACGGTCAGGGCACCGGACAGGTCGCCGGCGTTGCCCCTGGCCAGGCCGGCGAAGAACAGTGCCCGCAGCAGCGGATGGAACGCGCCGATGCTGTTCGAGACCGCGACCGCGTCGTCGAGCACCTCGATGGCCTCGCCGTACCGGTCGGCATGGGCGAGCAGGGCGCCGAGACAGCTCGACACCGAGGCCTTCACCGCTCCGTCCTCGTCGCCGTTCTCGTTCAGGGCCCGCTCGTACGCGCGATGGGCGGCGTCGAAGTCGCCGGCCCAGTGCTTGGTCCGCCCGAGCAGATTCCATGCGCTCGGTCGGGCGCCGGGCATCCGGGAGGCTTCGTCCGCGCGCGCCACCGCCTCCTCGACGTCGCGTCGGTAGTACGCCGTCCAGCCGAGCCGCTCGACCGCGGTGGCCCGGAGCGAGCGGTCACCTCGGGCGACCGCGAGCGCCTCGGCCTCCTGGTGATCGTCCGTCGCCGCGTCGAAGGCTCCGAGCTCTTCCTCGGCCGCGCCGCGTCCGATCAGCGCGAGTCCTTCGAGCTCTTGGTCGTCTGCCTGGCGGGCGGTGTCGAGGGCGTTCGTGAACAGGCGCACCGCATCGGCGTTCGCAAACGAACGGCGGGCCAGTGTGGCCGCTTCGTACCACGACCTCGCCGCGGCCTCGGTCAGTCCGGCTCGTTGCTGGTGATGTGCCCGCAGCTCCGGTCGCGCCGAGAAGATCTCCGCCAGCTGACGGTGCCGCAGGACCCGGACCGGTCCCGGGAGATTGTCGTACAGGGCCTGGCCCAGGATCGGCGGCGACGAGACGAACAACTCATTGCGAGAGGCAAGCAGTCCGGCCGCCATCGCCTTCTGCAAGGTGGGCATCAGGTTGACCGCCGGGCGGCCGACGAGCTGCTCGAGGGTGTCGACGTCGAACGCGGTCCCGATCACCGATGCGGACTGGAGTAGTTCCTCGACGTCGCTGCCACTGCGCCGTACCCGGTCCAGAACCATCGAGCGCAGCGTGCCGGGGATCTCCGCCTTGTTCTCGCCGCGGGTGAGAGCGGCGAGGACCTCGACCACGAACATCGGGTGGCCCTGCGTCAGCTCCCAGACGAAGGCTGCCTCGGTGGCACTTCCAGCCTGTTGTGCCAGCAGGGCCACGTCCGACTCGTCCAGCGGTCCGAGCTCGACCAGTACGCCGTTGCCCGCCAGTGCGCGCAGCTCCGGGTCGAGGCGGTCGGACGGAACGGTCGCCACCACGAGGAGTGGTACGTCGTCGATCGTGTGCAGAAGCCACTGAAGTGCCTCCACCGTGGCCGTGCCGGCGAGGTGCAGGTCGTCGAAGTACAGCAGTAGCGGCTGGTCCTCCGCGGCGGTCGCAAGCACATGGCGCAGCGTGTTGAGGATTCGCCGATGCTCGATCTCCGGACTCGCACGCCGGTACTCCGTGACGCCCACGACGTCACGCAGGTCCGGCACCAGCTCCACCGCGGTGTCCGTCCAGGAACCGAGCATGGCCGGCAGGGCATCGGGAGCGGTGGAGAGAAGAATCCGGCTGAGCACAGTCAGGAGCGGCTGGAGCGGTGAGGATCGCTCGCCCTCGAAACAGTCCACCCTGATCGCCCGCGCGCCGCCGCGCTCGGCGTAGTCGGCCAGCTCCTGCGCGAGCGAGGAGCATCCCGAGCCGGGACTTCCGGTGACGACGATCGATCCGGCCTGTCCGGCGGCCGCGACAAGCCACCGGTCGACCATGGCGGCGTACTCGTCCTGTCTGCCGATCAGGGTGGAGCTGCCCGCGACGGACGCTGGGCGAGGCGTCAGGATCGGTCCGGGGTCGGCGCCGCTGACGATGGCACTGAACAACCCGTCGGTCTCCGGGCTCGGCTCCACCTCGAGCTCCCGGCGCAGCTCGAGCCGGAGTTCGTCGTAGGTCTGCAACGCCGAGGCGCGGTCGCCGAGGTGCCACTGCGCGTTCATCAGCGCGCGGCCGGCCTGCTCGTCGTGGCGGAAGCGGGACAGGACCGACTCGGCCTGGTTCGCGATCTCGCTCCACATCCCGAGCCGGGCCTGGGCATCCCAGCTGGCCCGGTTCAGGCGGCGGGCGAGCGCGTCCACGTGGCGCTGCTGGTCCTCAGCCCAGGTCCGTTGGGCGACGGCGGGAGGTAGCTCGGGATGGCCACGAGTGAGCAGGCCGAAGGCACGGCGCGCCGCGGTGACCGTCACGGCCGGGCTCAGGGCGGCGCGGGCCTGGGCGGACTTGGTCAGCTCCTCCAGGAGCGCGAGGTCACTGGTCCACGCCCGTCCGCAGTTGAAGCGGTAGCCGGTCGACGAGGACCCGGTGATGACGTCGGAACCGACCGCCCGGCGCACCCTGCTCACCAGCGAGGCGATCACGCGGTCGGCACTGTGCGGAGCGTCCTCGTCCCAGAGGGCGTCCACCAGAGCGTCGATGTCCACGAGTGCGCCACTGGCGGCGACCAGCCGGCGCAGCAGGATCCCGGCCCGGCCGGCCGGGATCGGGCCGAGCTGACGACCGTCGGCGTCGGTGACCGTCAGGGCCCCGAGCACGTAGACGGTCGAGGGCGCCGCATGGCTCGGCATCAGGATGACGCTCCTCTCTCCCCAGTTTCTCCGACCATCTCCTATGGTATAAATACATCACTGATAGTGGAGGACGGGCGGTCCTCCCGGGCGAGTCGGCTGGAGAGGCAGGCGCAATGGCTGGAGCTGGTCCGAGCTTCCTGACGCTGCCGGAGCGACCCGCCAAGCCACGGTCGGCCGGGCTGACCCATGTCTTGGACAAAGGGTATTCCCTGGACCGGGTGGAGTCCGTACTCAAGGCGTACTCCGGCTGGATCGACGTCTGGAAGCTCGGCTGGGGTACGGCCTACATCGAGCCCGCGCTGGCCGAGAAGGTCCGGGCGCTGCGCGACCACCAGGTCAAGCCGTGCACCGGCGGCACGCTGCTCGAGATCGCCTGGCTGCAGGGCCGGGTGGACGAGTTCTTCGAGTTCGCGACCTGGGCGGGTTTCGAGTGCGTCGAGGTGTCCCGGGGGAGCACGGACATGCTGCTGGCCGAGAAGCACCGGATCATCCGGCAGGCCCGGTCGCTCGGGTTCGAGGTCTTCGCCGAGGTCGGCAGCAAGAACCCCGGTGACGCTGTGTCCGCGGCCGAATGGGTCACCGAACTCGAGACGGATCTGGAGGCCGGCGCCGGCTGGCTGGTGGCCGAGGGTCGCGAGAGCGGCACCGTGGGTCTGTACGACGCGGGCGGCTACCTCCGCGAGGACCTGCTCGACGCGCTCGCCTCGTCCGCCACTGCCGAGCTGATCATCTACGAAGCGCCGCAGCGAGCGCAGCAGGCGCACCTGATCCGGCGGCTCGGCCCTGAGGTGAACCTCGGCAACATCGCGGTGGACGACGTGATGGGTCTGGAGACGTTGCGCCGCGGACTCCGCTCCGACACGATCGGGCTCGGCGCGACGCTGGAGAGCTCGGCTCGTGCGCACTGAGGAGCCGGTCCTGATCCGGCCGACGGATCCGGGCGCACCGAACGTCGTCCCGTCGCGCTACCGCCAGGTCGCCGTCGCGGCCGTCCCGACCCTCGACCCCGTCTGGCTGACCGATCACTTCACCGATCGCGAGGTGTACTTCCGGACCCGGTTCATCGTGGCCCGGCACGAAGGTCGCGTCGCGCTCGTCGAGGTGGACCGCAAGCCGTCCGCGGACCTGTTCACGCTGACCGTCGCGGCCCGGGTACTGGCCGGCCCCGACGACTGCGCCGTGGTCGTCGACGAGACCGTCGACACCGCCGTTCCGTCGCAGCTGGCTGCCGCCGCGGAGGCCCTTCCCGGCGTCCGGTGCGTCGTGGTCGAGGGGTCCTACTCCCACGTGAGCTTCATCCTGAATCCGGCACCGATCCGGATCAGGCTCGTCGACGTCGTTCCGCCCGGCCCGGCCAAGTTGCTCGACCAGGTACGCCGGGTGCTCGCGACGGCCGAGGATCTCCCGCCGATCGTCGTCGTACCGGAGCTGGTCGACAGCCGACGTCTTCTCGCCGAGGCGTACGACGTACCTCCGCGCGATGTGCTGATCCCGTGTCGTGGTTCGGGGATGGACTTCCCGGGCAGCACGGTGTCGTTCTTGGACGAGCGACCACCGGAGCGTGGCTGGACGCTGCTCGGGTGTGAACGGTCCAATCAGATCCACCAGTGGTTCTACGGCAGCACGCCTGAACGCGTCGACATTTGTCCGCGCCAGTGGCTGACGGCGGACGGCCGGCGTACGCTCACCCGCTGCTGCCTGCTCCAGGAGGGCATCGAGAGCGAGTCGACCGGAACGGTCGTGCCCTGGGGTGCCTCGCTGGCCGAGGTTCGGGCGGCGCTCGAGACGATCGTCGATCGGTCGGGGGTCGCATGGACGCACATCTGATCGATTCCGCGGTCTTCGGGCACCAGTGGAGTACCGCGGAGAGCCGCGGGATCTTCGCCGAATCCACCCGGGTTGCTCGGTGGCTCGACGTGATCATCGCGCTGGCCGAGGCCCAGGCGGACGTCGGCATCATCCCGGCCTCGTCGGCGGCTGCCATCGCGGGGCTCCGCGGCGACGAGCTGGATCTGGAAGCCGTTGCGGAAGGCACCCGGACGACTTCGCACTCGACGCTCGGCCTGATCCAGGTGCTGCAGCGGATGCTGCCCGCGGACGCGGCCGAGCACGTGTACTACGGCACCACCGTCCAGGACATCTCGGACACCGCACAGGTGCTGGAGATCGCCGAGGTCGGCGAGCTGGTCTGGCGGGATCTCTGGGGGATCGAGGCGGAGCTCCTGGCCCTTGCCGCGCGGTACCGCGAGACGCCGATGCTGGGCCGCACCCACGGTCAGCCGGGGGCTCCGATCACGTTCGGGTTCAAGGCTGCGACGTGGGCCGACGAGATCGGGCGCAGTCTGGAACGTCTTCGCCAGGGTCGTGACCGCTGGCTGGTGGCCGAGCTTGGTGGAGCGGTCGGCGTGCTCGGGTTCTTCGGTGCGCAGGCGTTGCCGCTGCGGGCGGCGTACTGCGATCGACTCGGGCTGGCCGAGCCGGCCATCTCCTGGTTGACCACTCGCGACCGGCTCGCGGAGTTCGCTCAGGTGATGGCCGTTGCGGTCGGTGCGATGGCCCGGATCGCCAACGAGGTCTACATGCTCGCCCGCGCCGAGCTGGCCGAGGTGCGCGAGCCGACGCCGTCGACCACGGTGGGCAGTATTTCCATGCCACACAAGCGCAATCCCGAGGTGTCCGAGCAGATCGTCACCCTCGCCCGGCTGGTTCGATCCTCGGCGGGTGTGCTCGCCGAGACGTTGATCGGCGAGCACGAGCGGGACGGCCGCTCGTGGAAGACCGAGTGGGTCGTGCTGCCGGAGCTCAGCCATTACCTTCTCGCCGCGTCCGGTATGACGCGGTCGCTGGTAGGCGGGCTCGAGGTCGACCCGGCACGGATGCTCGCGAACCTGGAGGCGACCGGGACGGCGTCTTCGGAGCGGCTGCTGAGCGTGATGTCGGCGCGGCTGGGTAAGCACCGAGCGCAGGCCACGCTGCAGGACGCCTACCGCGCCGCGATCGGCTCCGGCCGTTCTCTCACGGCAGTGCTCGACGGGCAGATCGAGCCCGCCGAGCTGGCCGAACTCGACCGGTTCGACACCGGTGCCGCTGCTGCCATGGCCGACGAGGTGGTGGCGCGGGCCACCCGACGCCGCGCCGGGGAGAGTGCGTCGTGGCGCTGACCGACCTTCCCCGCGTGCCGCTCGGGACCTTCCCCACTCCGCTGCAGCACGTCGCGGATCTCGCGGGTACGCCGGGACTGCGCGACGTACTCGTCAAGCGCGACGATCTGACCGGGTTCGCCTGGGGCGGCAACAAGGTGCGCACCCTCGAGTACGTCCTCGGGGACGCGGTGTCGCTGCACGCCGACACCATCGTGGTCGCGGGTGGTCCCCCTTCGAACTTCGCCGCTCTCCTGGCCGTTGCTGCCGCCGGTCAGGGCATCGCGGTCGTGCAGGTCTGCTACGGCAACCCGCGCGATGGTGCAGCCGCGCTGGCCTTGTCGAGAAGGGCAGGCGCGGCCGTGGAGTTCACCGGCTCCGCCGATCGCAGCAGTATGGACGAGTACGCGGGCGCGCTGGCCGGACGGCTACGGGCAGAGGGCCGACGGCCGTACGTCGTACCTCGCGGAGGAGCGACACCGGTGGGCGCCTGCGGGTTCGCCGTCGCAGCCGCGGAGTTGGTCTGGCAGTTGGCCGAACGACGGATCGGCGCCGCGAGCGTCGTGATCCCGGTCGGCTCCGGAGGCAGCATCGCCGGACTGCTCGCCGGCCTCGCGTCGACTACCGGGATCGAGGTCGTAGGTGTCTCGGTCTCCCGGCCCGTCGCGGAGATCGAGGCGCAGGTTTCGACCCGCGCGGATGAGTGCGCCCGACTGATCGGCGCCACCGGCCCGCTGCCGCGCTGGCGGGTGGTCGACGGACGCGGCCCTGGGTACGGCGGCGGATGGCCGGAGGCTGACGAATTGGCGGGCGCCTTGTTGCAGCACAGCGGTTTCGTCGCCGACCCGGTCTACAACGCGAAGGCGCTGTTGTGGCTGAGCAGTCATCGCAGCGAGCTGTCAGGACCCGTCCTGTACTGGAGCACCGGTGGGGCACTCGCCGCCGCCGACGAACTCACCACCCCGGCGGCCACTCCTACGGCCGTCGGCGAGGAGGCAACGTCATGACAGCGGTGAACTCGGGCCGACGGGTCGAAGGGCCTTCCAAGGACCGCCCCGCGCAGCAACTCATCGACGCGGGGTTCGCTTGGGAGATCGCGGACGCACCGCTGCTGCACCACGGTCTGAACATGGCCGACATCGCCCACGTACTCGACCTCCGCCACCGGCACATCATCCCGGAACGGGCGGCCGCGGCGCTGCTCGGCGTACTGCTGGACACGCATCGCACCAAGCCCGAGGACTTCCCGTACGACGCGGCGTACGGTGAACCGTACAACTCGCGCGAGCGCCACTTCGTCGCCACGATCGGCGACGACGCCGGCTGGTTGCACGCCGGCCGGCCCCGGCGCGAGGCGGCCCGGGTCGCACTGCGGATCCTCCTGCGCGGACTGACCGCCCGGCTCGCGGTCGCCGCCTCCGAGTTCGCCGCCACCTCGTGCCGTACGGCGGCTCGCTATCGCGAGGTGTACATGCCGGACCAGACGTACCTCCAGCAGGCGCAGCCCTCGACGTTCGGCCACTACCTGCTCGGGTTCGTGCCGCCGGCGATCCGGGACTGCGATCGGTTGATGGACGCCCTGGCCCAGGTCAACACGAGTCCCGGCGGCGCGGGGTGTGTCAACGGCAGCCGGTTGCTGGACGACCGGCGGGTGATCGCGGACCTGCTCGGGTTCGACGACGTGATCACGCACACCCGCGACGCGATGTGGCAGACCGACACCTTCGTCGATGTGCTGAGCACCAGCGTCAGCCTGCTGTCCAACCAGTCCAAGCTCGCCGAGGACCTCGAGATCTGGTCCAGTCAGGAGTTCGACTACGTCGACCTGGCCGGCCCGTACACCCGTGCCTCGGTGCTGATGCCACAGAAGCGCAACCCGTACGCGTTGTCGATCGTTCGCGGTGGTGGCGGCGTACTGATCGGGCGGCTGACCGGATTCCTGGCGGTCGTGAAGAGCCCGTCGGCCCGCAGCGACAACCTGATCTTCGCGTACGGCGAGATCCCCAAGGCGGTCGAGTTCGCAACCCGGATCACCGCGCTGATGGAAGGCGTGGTGGACACGCTCAGCGTCAACGAGGACCGGATGTGGCAGCGGCTGGAGGAGGGGTACACGCAGGCCACGGATCTGGCCGAGTTCGTCATGCTTCGGTGCGGCCTGGACTACCGGGCGGCGTACCTGGTGGTGGGCGAGGTGGTGCGCGAGGCCAGCCGGCGCGGGGTCCGGGGTGTCGACATCAGTTCCGACGACCTCGATCGCGCGGCGACATCGGTCGTGGGGCGCACGCTGGATCTCGATGCCGAGGAGATCAGGACGGTCCTCGATCCGCGGGCGATCGTCGCGACCCGCAGCGCCCTCGGCGGCGCCGCGCCGGAGGCCGTCCAGTCGATGACCGAGGAGTACCTGGCCAAGGCCGTGGACCTCGGCTACCGGGCGAATCACGCGCTCGAGAAGTACGCCGCCGCGGAGGCCCGGCTGCTCGCCGAGGCGGAACAGGTGGCCGCCGGACGGAACGACTAGGTCGTGTCCGGGCCCGTTGCAACGCCGTGCAACACCTGTGCAACAGCAGGGGGCAGCATCCGTTCATGGACACGTACATCGCTGGACCTGACTGCTGCGGATGCCGCTTCGAGCAGAGTGCACCGGCGCACCATCGGCGCCTGATGTCCCTGGAGGCGCAGCCGATGACCTCCTTGGTGGAGCTCATCGAGATGGCCGCCACCTGGGGTGAGATCGAGTACGGCGAGTTCGAGCCGGTGATCCCCCCGAGCGAATGGATCGACTTCGCCGAAGCGCACGCGTGGACCGACGGTGACCGCGTGTTCGACGCGCTGGTGGCACTTGCCTCCCTGGTGCCACCAGCGCGCTCCACGGCCGGCGCCAGAGCCGTGCCCGTGCTGGTTTCGGTGTGAGACCCCGAGAGGAATCCCGATGACCGATGCACCCCGGATCGCGATCAACGGCCTCGGCCGGATCGGCCGTGCGCTGCTGCGCTCCATCATCGCCCGTGACTCGTTCGTCGACGTCGTCGCCGTCCATGACCTGACCCCCGCGTCGACGCTGGCCTACCTGCTCCAGCACGACACGGTGCACGGCCGGCTCGGCGTACCGGTGGTGGCGACCGACGACGAGCTGATGGTCGGCGACCGGCGGATCCGGGTACTGCGGGCGAACCACCCGGGGAACCTGCCGTGGTCGTCGCTCGGGGTCGACGTGGTCGCGGAGTGCAGCGGGCATTTCACCAGCAGGGACCGGGCCGGAGGGCATCTGCGGGCCGGCGCGAAGCGAGTGGTGATCTCCACCCCGACCGACTCGGCGGAGGCGACGATCTGCCTCGGCGTCAACGAGGCGAGTCTCGACCCGGACTCGGACCGGATCATCTCGAACGCATCCTGTACGACGAACTGTGTCGCGCCGATCCTCGCGATCCTCGACGAGGCCTTCGGAGTCGAGGGTGGCTGGGTCGACACCGTGCACGCGTACACGAACGACCAGCAACTGCTCGACCTGCCGCACCACGACCTGCGCCGATCCCGTGCCGCGGGTCAGAACATCATCCCGACCGGAACAGGTGCGGACACCGCGCTCGCGCGTGTACTGCCGCACCTGAAGGACCGCGTGCACAGCGTCGCGGTGCGCGTCCCGGTGCCCGACGGCTCGCTCAGCAATGTCGTGGGCATGCTCCGCAGCCGGGCCGGCACAGAGCAGGTGCGCGACGCCTTCATCCAGGCCGCGCTGTCCGAGCGATGGTCCGGCATCGTGGGCGTGAGTGACATGCCGATGGTCTCCAGCGACGTGATCGGCGACCCGCGGTCCTGCGTCGTGTCCCTGCAGGACATCGAGTCGCACGGCGACGCCGTCCGCGTGTTCGGCTGGTACGACAACGAGTGGGGCTACGCCAACCGGTTGCTCGACCTGGTCGAGATGGTGACGCTGCGCACCAACGTCAGGCGCCCCGTGACCGACCTGGGCACACCCCACTCCGCTCTGGTGCGGTGATCAGTTCCGGCGTTCGGGGAGCGACACCCAGACCGCCTTGGTGGCGCGGCCGGACGGGTTGCGCCAGGAATGGCTCTCCTCGGAGCGGAAGTGCAGCGAATCGCCCGCGGTGAGGCGGTAGGTCTGAGCACCCACAGTCAGCTCCAGCGATCCTGACTGGACATGCACCAAGGTCTCGCCCGCCGAGCGCCGTTCGTCATCGGCCGACTGTGCGCCCGCTGCGATCTCGTTGACACTCGCCGTCAGGTCGAAGGGCCCTGAGTCCGCGGAGATCGATCCGAGCACCACATCTCCATCGTGTGACGTGTGGATCCGCCGCTGGTCCTTGGGGGTGAAGGCGACCGGCGTGGCCGGAGCGTCGGTCTCGTCGATGAAGTGCGCGACCGGCACCTGGAAGGCCGCCGCCAGCTTGAGCAGCGTGGTGATGGTCGGGACCATCGTGCCCTGCTCCACCTTGTGAATCGCGGCCGGCGACACGTCGGAGCGCTCGGCCAGCTGCTGGAGTGACAGTCCGAGCCGGGCGCGCAGAGCGCGCAGCCTCGGGCCGATGCCGGAGACCACCTCGGAGACGGCCGACTCCGACAGAGGTGGCCCGGTGGGTCGCTCGGCCGGCGCGTCGTCGCGGGCCCGTGCGGCCCGCTGCGATGGAGGTGTCACTGGTCGCTCCTTCGTCGTCTGCCGGTCGACCCCGGCGTTTAGTAGACGCAGTCTATCCGATGGTTGACGGATATCTGTGTGTCTCATAGTGTACTAGCTTATCCGATAAGAGATTCGGGGTCATTCCACCGGACGCGAGGAGAACCGCTTGTGGACGGCATTCACGACATGGGTGGCACCCACGGCTGGGGCACGGTTGCGGTCGACCCGGACGAGCCTGTCTTCGCCGAGGACTGGCACGCTCGCACGTTCGCACTCAGCCTCGCGTCGATGGGTGCCTCGGGGACCAACCTGGACGCATTCCGGCACGCGCTCGAGCGCCTGCACCCGATCGACTACCTGTCCGACGGGTACTACGGGCGTTGGTTGTGCGCTGCCGAGCTGCTGCTGGTCGACAGCGGTGTGCTCGCGCCGGGTGCGGTCGAAGCCCGTGCACGTCGCCTGGCCGGCGAGGACGTCACCGAGCCGGCCGGCACCGAGGTGAACAAACCGTCGTACCAGCGTGGTGGGCCCGGTTCGTTGCGGCAGATCGACGACGAGCCGGCCTTCGACACCGGGCAGCGGGTCCGGGCCCGTGAGCTGTACAAGTCCGGCCACACCCGGATGCCCGCGTATGTCCGCGGTCGCACCGGGACCGTCGAGGCTCGCCGTCCGGCCGCCGTACTGCCCGACAGCACGGCCCATTTCACCGGCGAGGACGCCCAGCACGTGTACACCGTTCGCTTCGAGTCCACCGAGCTGTGGGGCCCGGACGCCGAACCTTCGACCCTGCTCATCGACCTCTTCGAGAGCTACCTGGAGGAGAGCCAGTGAGTTCTGATCCACGTTCCGTCGACAGGCCACCGGCCGCCCTGCGCGCCGAGGCGCTCGAGGAGCTGCTCACCGAGCGCGGCCTGGTGAAGACCGAGGTACTCGACGGTTTCATCAATCGCTATGTGAACGACGTCGGCCCGCTGAACGGCGCCAAGGTCGTGGCCAAGGCCTGGGTCGATCCGGACTACCGTGAGCGGCTGCTCGCGGACGGCACCGGTGCCATCAAGGAGCTCGGCTTCGCCGGTCCGCAGGGCGAGCACATCGTGGTGGTGGAGAACACCGAGGAGGTGCACAACCTCGTCGTGTGCACACTGTGCTCCTGCTACCCGTGGCCGGTGCTCGGGCTGCCGCCGGATTGGTACAAGGATCCGGCGTACCGGTCCCGGGCTGTCCGGGAGCCGCGGGCGCTGCTCGCGGAGATGGGGCTGCAACTTGCCGACGACATCGCCATCAAGGTCTGGGACTCCAGCGCCGAGAACAGGTACTTCGTTCTGCCACGCCGCCCGGCGCACACCGAAACCCTGTCCGAGGAGGAGCTCGCCGCCCTCGTGACCCGCGACGCCATGGTCGGCGTCGCCGAGGTGGTCTCATGACCGCGGACGCACTCGAAGACACCGTTGCCGGGCTGCCCCGGTCGAACGGCGAGCTGGTCTTCGCGCAACCGTGGGAGAGCAGGGCCTTCGGTATCGCGGCGGCCTTGGCCGATCAAGGGCTGTTCACCTGGAAGGACTTCCAGGAGAACCTGATCGCCGAGGTGTCCCGGCGCGAGGCGGAGCCGGGGGAGTACAGCTACTACGACCGTTGGCTCGGTGCGCTCGAGGCGCTGCTGTCCGAGCGTGGTGTGGTGTCCGCGGACGACATCGACGTTCGCGCCGACGTTCTCTGTCATCGACCCGCGGGTCATGATCATCGCGACGACGGCCATGGCGACCACACGCACTGACGGCAAGGTGGCAGCCGACCGCACCGTCGAAGGTGTCTGGCACGGCGGATACCACTGCTCCGTCGAGGCCGGGTCCTTCACGATCGAGGTCGACGAACCCCTGAGCGTCGGCGGTACCGACCTCGGACCGCAGCCGACCGACCTGCTCCTCGCCTCGGTCGCCTCCTGTTTCACGCTGGCGCTCAGCTATGCGGCGCGGAAGCGCTCGATCGAGCTGACGGAGCTGTCGGTCCGCGCGACCGGCACGTACGACGGGTTGCAGTTCGGCGCCATCCGGGTCGACGCCCGGATCGGTGCACCCGAGGCCGAGCTCGAGCGCCTGGTCGAGGTGGCCGAGCGGGTCTGCTACGTGACCAACACCCTTCGCTCCGGTGTGCGACTGAGCACCCAGGCGGTGTCCACCGCCGCTGTTCCTACTGACGGAAGTGAGTACTCGTGAAGATCGTTGTGATCGGCGGCGGAGCCGCCGGCCTGGGGGTGGCCGGTGCCGCCAAGGGCCAGGACCCGTCGGTGCAGACCGTGGTCTACACCGAGTACGAGGACGTCGCGTACAGCCCGTGTGGGATCCCGTTCGTGCACGGCAAGGAGATCGAGTCGTTCGAGAAACTGTTCCTCGCCACCAAGGAACAGTACGTTGCCCAGGGCATCGACGTGCACTACGAGACCACTGTCGAGAGCATCGACACCCGGTCCCGCACGATCAAGGTCGGCGGCGAGGGCGAGGTCGGCTACGACAAGCTCATCCTCGCGACCGGCTGGAACTACGACACCCCGGACATCCCCGGCGTCGAGCTCGGCGGCATCTACCACGTCAAGAACATCCGCGCCGCGATGGAGTGGGACAAGTACCTGGACACGGTCGAGTCGGCCGTGGTGGTGGAGTCCGGCCCGATCGCGATGGAGATGGTCTCGGCCCTGCAGCACCGAGGCATCAACGTCACGCTGGTCGATCCCGGTCCGTGGCCGATGGCCGACGTGATCGACCCGGACATCGTCGAACCGGTCCGCAAGGACTGGGCCGACTCGGGCGTGACGCTCAAGTTCGGCGAGCGGGTGACCGCCTTCCACGGCACGGACACGCTCACCCACGTCAGTACGACGTTCGGCGACGTACCGGCGCAACTGGCCGTCATCGGCAGCCACAAGGTCGCCAACACCGCACTGGCCGGCGCCGCGGGGATCAAGCTCGGCAGCACCGGCGGTATCGCGGTCGACCCACGCATGCGCACGTCCGACCCGAACGTCTTCGCCGCGGGTGACTGCGCCGAGATCCCGCATGGTGTCTCGAACGTGCCGCTGCAGGGACTGTCGGGCAGCCACGCGTACGCGCAGGGCAAGACGGCCGGCATCAACGCGGCCGGCGGCAACCGGGTGCACAACCCGGTCTATGTGCCCTGGGGAATGCTCGCCGGGCAGTGGATGATCGGCGGAGTCTCGTTCGGAGAGACCCTCGCCACCGCGCTCGGCCTGCCCTTCGTGACCGGTGTCGCCGACGGCATCACCCGGGCGCGCTACTACCCGGGCGTGAAGCCGATCAAGGTCAAGCTGCTGGCGGATCCGAAGACCCGGCGGCTGATCGGCGCCCAGATGATCGGCGGCGAAGGGATCAAGGAGCGCGCGGACTTCCTCGGCATCGTGGCCCGGACCGGCGTCACCATCGACACGCTGGCGACGATGGAGAACGTCTACTCGCCCGCGATCGGCGCGCTGAACGAACCCATCGCGATGGCCGCGCAAGCGCTCGTCGCGAAGCTCTGAGGCGGCCGGCATGTCCTTCTTCCGCTGGCTCCGCTCGAACTCCGAGCACGCCCTGCTCAGCGACGCGCAACGCCGCGTGGCCGCCAGGTACGACGCCAACCCGCCGGCCCGGCCACACGGACTCAAGGACCGGTGGTGGCGACAGGTCTTCGCCCCCGTGTACCGGTTCCTCCCCTGGGGCCTGCGCCGGGCCACCATGCAGGCGATGCCCGGCAGCCACCGGATGGGATGGCCGAAGCCGGAGTACCTCCCGCCCGGCGACCAGTGAACCCCTGCACCCGACCCGGGCGCAGGTCCTCCCATCATCTCCGCACCGTCAACACCTCGAAGGAGTCAGCATCATGCCGAAGACGGTCACCATCGAACCGCCCCAGGAGGGCGACATCCTCTTCGACGTCGAGGAGAAGGTATTCCCCGACTACCAGGCCAACGAAGGCGACAAGGCGTACGTCTTCATGCACACCGTTCCCTTCGAGGGTTCTGTGGGTCTGGTCAACATGCTCACGGCCACCCGGCTGCAGCGGAAGGGGTTCGACCTCACCTTCGTCCTCTACGGACCCGGCGTCCTGATGGCGTCGGCGGCCCGTGGTTACCCGGCCGTCGGCAACGAGGGCTTCCCGGGCAACCTGGGCTACAACAAGCAGTTGCGGACGCTGATCGACGAAGGCGCGAAGGTCTACGCGTGCCGGTTCGCGATGGGCGCCCTCTACGGCATGCGCGAGGACGACCTGATCAAGGGCGTCACTCCGTTCAACCCGCTCGACGTACTGGACGCGAACATCCAGGCCTGGCGTGACCGCGCCCTGGTCCTGGCGACCTGGACGGTCTGACCCAACGGTGCCCCGCAGCGAGGCTGCGGGGCACCGTCGTGTTCCCAGCATCTTCACTGCCGGAACCAGGCCACCAGGTCTGGATCCTCGAACCCGTCCGCCACCAGATCCGCCCCGGACAGATCGTCGTCCCGGGTGTACTCGTTGTGGGCGGCAACAACACGGAGGCCCGCCGCCACAGCCGCCCGTACGCCGTTCTGCGAGTCCTCGACGGCCACAGTCCGGTCGACCGGACAGCCGGCCAGCCTCAGCACCTCGTTGTACGCCGCCGGGCTCGGCTTGAGGTCGGGTACTTCGGTGCCGGTGACAACGATCTGGAAGCGGGGACCGAAGGCCCGGTCGAGCAGTGGTTCGACCCACGCCCGAGTACCGGTCGTTGCCACATGCACCGGTACGCCGCCCGCCTCGAGCTCGTCGAGCAAGCGGTGAACTCCTGGCCGCGCCTGCACCTTCCCGTCCTCGATCAAGTCCCGCATGATCGCGGTCTTGCGAGCATGTAAGCGCTCCGCCAGGCGCCGGGCATCCTCGGACGACCGACCCGTCTGCTCGAACCAGACTGCCAAGCGTCTGGCTCCCCCGGTGATCCGGAGGAGCCTTCCGTACGTCGCGATGTCCCAGTGGTCGGGCAGTCCTGCCTCCTCGAAGGCGGCGTTGAAGGCGACCCGGTGGCCGTCGCGTTCACTGTCGACCAGCGTTCCGTCGACGTCGAACACGACAGCGGCCAGCCGGTTCACCTCAGGTACCGCAGGTGTTCGCGGATCCGCTCGACCACCACCGGCACGGTGAAGCCGTGATGCGCCATCACCTCATCCCCGGGACCACATGTACCGAACTCGTCGATCCCGATGGCCAGGTCGACCACGCCTTTCCAGCCCATGGTGCTACCGGCCTCCAGGCTGACCGTGGTCGCGTGCGGATCCGCGACGTACGTCGACCGGTCCATTGCCGAGACCAGGCGAACGTCGTACCCCTCGGCGGTCAGCGCCTTCGCGACCTCCACGCCGAGGCCGACCTCGGATCCGGTAGCCACGAGCTCGACCGCGACGCGCGGGCCGAGGTCATCCAGTGGCGTGGTCTGGGGGAGCGACTGACGGGACAGGATCAGGGCGGTCGGTCCGTTGGTCCGCTCCAGCGCGAGCCGCCAGGCCCGTGCGGTTTCGGCGTCGTCGGCAGGACGCAGTACCTGCAGTCCGGGGATCAGGCGCAGCGACTCGATCTGCTCGACGGGCTGGTGAGTGGGACCGTCCTCGCCGACCGCGATCGAGTCGTGGGTCAGCACGTGGATGACCGGCTGCCGCATCAGAGCAGCGAGCCGGAGCGCGGGGCGCAGGTAGTCGGCGAACGCGAGGAACGTGCTGCCGTACACCCGGAATCCGCCGTGCAGGCTGAGTCCGTTCATGACCGCGGCCATGCCGAACTCCCTGATTCCAAAGGCGATCGTGGAGCCGGAGTAGTCGTCTCGCGTCACCACGGCACCTCCGGTCGCAGTCCCGGTGGAACCTGCGAGGTCCGCCGAGCCGCCGACTAGTTCCGGCATCAGCGCGGTCACCGCCTTGAGGCAGGCTTGGGACGACTGCCGCGTGGCCCGCGGCGCATCGCCGGCGACCGCGAGCAACGCATCTCCGAGGCCATCGGGCAGTCGCCGAGCCTGACTGCGGTGGAATTCGGCCGCACGCTCCGGCGTGTACGCCGCAACCGCCGCGTCCCACGCGTCATGTTCGCGAGCACCTGCCGCGGCCAGCTCATCGCAGACAGCCCGCACCTGCTCCGGAACAGCGAACGGCGCATGCTCCCAGCCGGCCAGTCGTTTGGCCTCCGCGGCCAACTCCTCACCGAGCGGCGAACCGTGTGCCTTCGACGTACCCGCCACGCCGGGTGCACCGTGACCGATCATGGTCCGGACGGCGATGAAGCTCGGACGCGGGTCGGCCTTGGCGCGGGTGATCGCTGCGTCGACGGCGTCCACATCGGTGCCGTCAGCAACTGTCTGTGTGTGCCAGCCGTACGCCGCGAAGCGGGCTGCCTGGTCATCGCTGCAGGACCGATCGACAGCTCCGTCGATGGTGATCGAGTTGTCGTCCCAGAGCACGACCAGCCGGCCCAGGCCAAGGTGCCCGGCGAGCGAGGCGGCCTCGTGGCTGATCCCCTCCATCAGGCAGCCGTCGCCGACGATCGCGTACGTGTGATGGCCGGTGATCTCCGGGTAGCGGGCGTGTTCCATCCGCTCCGCCAGCGCCATCCCGACCGCCATGCCAAGTCCCTGTCCGAGCGGACCGGTGGTGCACTCGACCCCGGCCGTATGACCGAACTCGGGATGCCCGGGGGTGCGCGACCCGAGCTGCCGGAAGCTGCGCAGCTCGGCCTCGGGAAGGTCGTACCCGAAGATGTGCAACAGGCCGTACAGGAGCGCGGATCCGTGCCCGGCCGAGAGAACGAAGCGATCGCGATCGGCCCAGTCCGGTGCGGCCGGGTCATGGCGCAGGTGCCGGCTCCAGAGCGCCCACGCCATCGGCGCGGCGCCCATCGGCATACCGGGATGCCCCGAGTTCGCGGCCTGCACCATGTCGACGGCGAGGAACCGCAGGGTGTCGACAGCGAGCCGGTCGGTCTCGACGGACGGCGATGTGGACCGCTGCAGGAGTTCGGTCATCAGGCAGCCTCCTCGTTCCGTGCAGCACTCGCCGCGGCGGCGCGCAGTTGCCGTACCGCCGCTGCTTTCCCGTCCTGGTGGGCGGACATCCAGGAACCGGAGATGAACACGTCGGCGCCGGCGGCAGCCGCGCCGGTGATGGTCTCCGCGGTGATCCCGCCGTCGACCTCGAGCTCGATCGGCAGGCCGGAGTCGTCGATCATCCGCCGCAGCCGCGCCACCTTCTTCTCGATCGAAGGGATGTACGCCTGACCGCCGAAGCCGGGGTTGACCGTCATCGCCAGTACCAGGTCGGTCTCGGTCAGGACGTTCTCCACCAGGTCGGCGGGCGTGTGCGGGTTCAGGGCGACACCGCTGCGGGCGCCGAGGTCCCGGATCCGGCCCAGGGTGCGATGCAGGTGCGTGCAGGCCTCCGCGTGCACGATGACCAGCTCACAGCCCGCCTCGACGTACCGCGGCAGCAGTTCGTCCGGCTCGACGACCATGAGATGCGCCTCGAAGGCGACCCGGCTGTGCTGCTGGGCGGCCGCGATCACATCCGGGCCGAAGGTGAGGTTCGGGACGAACACCCCGTCCATCACGTCCCACTGGATCCGGTCGACGCCCGCGTCGCACAACTCGCGGATCTCGTCGCCGAGACAGGCGAAGTCCGCGGGCAGGACCGACGGAACGATCAGCGGCGGGGGAACGCGAGGGGTGGGTTCGGTCATGGGTGCGGCCTTCCTGGTCGGAGAACTCCCAGCGGACCGCGCCAGACCCCTTCCGGCACTCACCCGGCCGGGTGGAGATGCGGGTGAATCCCCTTGAGAACACAAGGTTTCCGGGCTTGCTCCGCTTAGTCTTGGTCTATGACGGCACCGCTGCGACTGGTCCTGGTGGACGACCACGAGATGGTGCTGCACGGCCTGGTCGCGATGCTCGGTCATTTCGCCACCGAGGTGGTCATCACAGGACAGGCGACCACAGCCGCGGCGGCTCTCACACTGGTCGCCGACGAGCGGCCCGACGTCGTGCTGTGCGACGTACGGATCGGGAAGGAGAGCGGGCTCGATCTGTGCCGTCAGATCACCGCGCAGTACCCGGAGACCAAGGTAGTGCTGCTGACGGTGTACGACGACGAGCACTACCTGTACCAGGCCTTGCGGGTCGGTGCCTCCGGCTACATCCTCAAGCGGATCGACGGGCAGGAGCTGGTGGCGCATCTGCGCCGGGTGCGCGACGGCGAGACCGTCATCGACCATGCGCTGGCCGGCCGCGTGGCACTCTCCGCGGCGCGGCTCAGCGCGGGGGAGTTCTGGCCTGGCGCACACCTCGGCCTCACCCAACGCGAGTCGGAGGTGCTGGAGCTCCTCGTCTCCGGTCACTCCAACAAGGGCGTCGCGAGCAAGCTCGTCGTCAGTGAGGACACTGTGAAGACCCACATCCGTGGCCTGTATCGCAAGCTCGGAGTCTCCGACCGCAGCGGCGCCATAGCTGTCGCGCTCCGCGAGGGTCTGTTCCGTTGACCACCGCCACAGGCGCCGTGCCCACGGCTGCCGAGCTCGCGAGCTTGCTGCGGGCCGACGGCGTACTGCTGCTGGCCAGCGACGGCCAGGAGCTCACGGTCGCTGACCTCTGGCCGCCGCACCCGTCGGCAGCCGCGTTGAGTATGCCGGTCGGCTTCGGAGTGACCGGACAGGTGGCGCGCAACGGCACACCGGTTGTCCTTGCATCCGACTCGCCGCGCAATGCGCTGCACCGGCAGCTGTTGCGGCTGGAGCCCCGGCAAACCGTCGCCAGGATGGTCCTGCCGCTGCGCGGTCTGGAGGACCGCATCGTCGGCGTACTGGCGGCACATCGCAGTCCGCGCCTGCCGTTCGGTCCCGACGACCTCGCCCTCGCCGAGCCGTACGCCGCCGTGCTCGGGCTGCGGCTGCATGCCGAACAGCTGTGGCTGGCGGTGAACCGCCACCGGACGGAACGGGACCGTTTGATCAAGCAGGCGATCTCGGCCCAGGAAGCCGAGCGCCGGCGGATCGCCTTCGATCTCCACGACGGTGTCACGACAGCCCTGGCGTCGATGGCGTTCCACCTCTCGGCGGCCGACCTGACGGTCTCCGAGCTCAGCGACCCCAAGGCTGCGACACCGGCGAAGCAGGAGCTCGAGCGGGCCCGGGCGGAGCTCGTCAGTGCCCGGGAGCTGGCCGATCTTGCCTATCATCAGACGCGCGCCGCGATCTCCGGTCTGCACAGTCTCGTGCTGGACGACCTGGGCCTGGTCGCGGCGATGGAGTCCCTCGTGCAGACGGCGGCGAGCGGCGGGGAGTCACCCTCGATCGACCTGTTGGTCGATCCCTCGGCGGCCCTGGACGTGATCCCCGACCACGTCGCCGCGGCCCTCTACCGGATCGCCCAGGAGGCACTCGCCAACGCGGTCAAGCACGCCGAGGCCGATCGCGTCGTCCTGTCACTGCGGCGGGTCGGCGACTCGATCGTGTTCGGCTGCGCCGACGACGGCAAGGGCTTCGACCCCGCGGAACGGCGTACCGCCCGCGCACGGGACGCGGACGGTGCGCAGCACTTCGGGCTCAGCTCGATCGCGGAACGCTGTGCCCTGATCGAAGCGTCACTCCGGATCGAATCGGTGCCCGATCGAGGGACGACGGTGCTGGTCGAGCTGCCGTTCTAGCGGATCGCCTGGCCGGCCTGACGGCAGTTGTCCACCAGGATCTGCTGGGCAGTCGCCACGTTCCGTACGTCGCCACCCCAAGCACTCAGGGCGTCACTGACCAGCGCGCGCCCGAACGAGAAGGTGACCGGCCACGGGCGGTCGCCGAGGCGATGCAGTTCCCGAAGCGCCTCGCAGACGTGACTCGTCGGCTGACCCCCGGACAGGAACGCGATTCCGGCCACCGCAGGCGGAACTGTGTCGGACAGAACGCCGAAGGTCGCGGCGGCAACTGTGCGTGCGGTAGCAGCGGGGGCATTGAGACCCGGCGTGACGAAGTTCGGCTTGAGCACGATGCCGGACAGGTCGACGTCGGCCTGGGCGAGTTCGTCGAAGAGGACGCTCAGGGCCAGGCTCGACGCCTGTGCGGACGCACCCAGGTTGTGGTCGCCGGTGCACAGAACCTCCGGCTCGACGATGGGGACGATGCCGTGCTGCTGGCACAGGGCGGCGTACCGCGCGAGCGCGTGACCGTTGGCCCGCGCCGAGTACGGCGTGATCGTGGCGACGTCGACGACCGCACGCCACTTCGCGAACGCGGCTCCGCGCTCGGCGTACGACGCGAGCCGGTCACCCAGGCCGTCGAGCCCCTCGGTGATCAGCGCTCCGCCACCAGCCGGCAGCTTGCTCGTGCCGGTGTCGACCTTGATACCGGGCAGGATGCCCAGCTCGCGCGCGGCCTGCGGGAACGGGCGGCCGTCGCTGAGGTCCTGCCCGAACGTCTCGTCGCACCAGATCACCCCACTGACCGAGTCGGACAGCCCTTCGGCGGTGATCAGCAGCTCGCGGTAGTCCCGTCGCGCCTTCTCACTCGATGCGATGCCTTCCTGTTCGAGCCGGGACGACATGGTCTTGATGGACTCGTCGGCGGCCAGGATGCCGCGACCGGCGTGGGCCATCCGACGGGCGGTGTCGGCGAGGGTGGGGAGGTCGGTGCGCAGCGTCGTGGTCATGCAGAGCAGCATGCGGTCGTACGACGGCGCCGTACTCACCCCTTCGGGCGAGACCGGGTGTGAAACGCGGCCGTCCCCACCCGCTCGGGATCGCAGACATGCCGCAGGAACAGGCGGCTCGCGGCGGTCGGGTCGGCGGTGGTGCACAGATGCCACGGCCGATCGACGGGAGTCCCGGGTACGGCGTACGGCGCCAGCTCGCCGGCGTCGAGTTGCCCGAGCACGGCCTCTTCATGGACCAAGGTCAGGCCCAGTCCCTGGCGAGCCGCTGCGACCGCCGCCCCTGACGTCCCGAGGGTCAGCAGCGGTGGCGCCGCTTGGAGCCGGCTCAGCAACGAGAGCGTGGTGTCCCGCGTGCCTGAACCCTGGCCGGTGAGCAACCAGGTGGTGGTGAGTGGGTCGTCGTCGCGACCGGGCCGGCCGACCAGCACCAGGCGGTTCGCCCGGCGGGCGCGCGTGACCAGGCCGGACCCGCGCGGCGGTCGTCCGGCCAGGACGACATCGACGGAGTGGTCCCGGGCGAGGGCGAAGAGCTCGTCGCGGGGGAGGACCGAGAGCGACAGCTCGACCTGCGGATGTTCCTCGGCGAACGACGCCATCAGCCGCGGCAGGACATACTCACTCGCGGTCGCCACCGCGCCGATCCGGAGCCGGCCTCGATCGGCGTCGTGAACGGCACTGGCCGCCTCGGCGAGAAGACCGAGCAGCTTGCGCGCGTACGACGCGAACGTCTCGCCGGCGTCCGTCGCGACGATGCCACGGCCGGACTTGGTGAACAGCGCCGTACCCAAGGCCGTCTCCAGTGCCGCGATCGCGGCGGACACGGCGGGCGGAGTGACGTGCAGAGCCTCGGCCGCCGCGCGGATGCTGCCTCCCTCGTAGACCGCGAGGAAGGTCTGAAGGCGTCCCCAGGTCGCGGCGACCGGCAAGTTCATTGTGCACCTATCGCTTAACGGTCAGCGGAGAAGTCTCAATTGTAGTTGACGTATCGAAGGGCGCACGCTGGTGACTCGACAGCTGGAAGGAGCGATCGATGACCAAGGAACGCTGGGACCCGGGGGTGCAGAGTTACGCCGGGATGGGGTACTGGAACCCGGACTACGAGCCGAAGGAGACCGACGTACTCGCGGTCTTCCGGGTGACACCGCAGGACGGCGTCGAGCCGATCGAGGCCGCGGCCGCCGTCGCCGGCGAGTCCTCGACGGCGACCTGGACGGTGGTCTGGACCGACCGGCTGACCGCGAACACCCACTACCAGGCCAAGGCGTACCGGGTGGACGCCGTCCCCGGACGGCCGGGCGAGTACTTCGCCTACATCGCCTACGACATCGACCTGTTCGAGGAGGGGTCGATCGCCAACCTCACCTCCTCGATCATCGGCAACGTGTTCGGCTTCAAGCCGCTCAAGGCGTTGCGGCTGGAGGACCTGCGCATCCCGGTCGCCTACGTCAAGACGTTCCAGGGTCCCGCCCACGGGATCGTGATGGAACGCGAGCTGCTCAACAAGTACGGGCGCCCGTTGCTCGGGGCAACCATCAAGCCGAAGCTCGGGCTGTCCGCCCGCAACTACGGCCGGGTCGTCTACGAGGCCTGCCGCGGCGGCCTGGACTTCACCAAGGACGACGAGAACATCAACTCGCAGCCGTTCATGCGCTGGCGGGACCGCTTCCTCTACGCGATGGAGGGCGTGAACAAGGCGGTGGCCGAGACCGGCGAGGTCAAGGGCCACTACCTGAACGTCACCGCCGGGACGATGGAGGAGATGTACAACCGGGCCGAGCTGGCCAAGGAGCTGGGCAGCGTCGTCGTGATGATCGACCTGACCATCGGCTACACCGCGATCCAGTCGATGGCGCACTGGGCCCGGCAGAACGGCGTACTCCTGCACCTGCACCGGGCCGGGCACTCGACGTACACCCGGCAGAAGACGCACGGCGTGAGCTTCCGGGTGATCTCGAAGTGGTGCCGGCTGATGGGAGTCGACCATGTCCACGCCGGGACCGTCGTGGGCAAGCTCGAGGGTGACCCGGCCACGACCCGCGGCTTCTACGACACGCTGCGGGACGACCACGTGCCGGCCAACCTGCAGAACGGGATCTTCTTCGACCAGGACTGGGCCTCGATGCCCGGAGTCATGCCGGTCGCGTCCGGTGGCATCCACGCCGGCCAGATGCACCAGTTGCTCGACCTGTTCAGCGACGACGTCATCCTGCAGTTCGGCGGCGGCACCATCGGCCACCCGTTCGGCATCGCGGCCGGCGCCGAGGCCAACCGGGTCGCGCTCGAGGCCGTCGTCAAGGCCCGCAACGAAGGTCGTGACCTGCTCCGCGAAGGACCCGACGTACTGCGGATCGCCGCCAAGTCCTGTGCACCGCTGGAGGCCGCGCTGTCCACCTGGGGCGACGTCACCTTCGACTACACCAGCACGGACGCACCGGACATCGTCCCGACCGCCACGGCAAGTCACTGAAGGGAGCACGATCATGCAACTGCGTCACGGGACGTTCTCCTACCTGCCCGCGCTGACCGACGACGAGATCGCCGACCAGATCCGCTACGCCTTGCGCAACGGCTGGCCGGTCTCGGTGGAGTACACCGACGACCCGCACCCGCGCAACGTCTACTGGGAGATGTGGGGGCTGCCGCTGTTCGACCTGGACGAGCCCGACGGTGTCCTTGCCCAGATCAACGAGTGCCGGGCGACGTACCCGAACCACTACGTCCGGGTGCTCGCGTACGACGCGAGCCTCGGCCGGCAGACAACGGCCATGCACTTCATCGTCCAGAAGCCCGCCGAAGAGCCAGGATTCCTGCTCTCCCGGGTCGAGGGGCCGGACCGGACCCAGCGCTACGCCCTCTCGTCGTACGCCACGACGCGACCGGCCGGAGCGCGCTACGGGGACGGGTGACGGATGGACACGCCGAAGGGCTTCGGTGTCCCTCGCCCGGTTCCGGAGGCGGCCGCCGAGGCCGCGGAACCGGAGGTGCTGACGGACGACGCCGAGCTCGACCTGTCGGTCGACGAGGCTGCGGCCAGGGTCGAGGAGACCCTGGCCGCCCTCGACGCGGAGCTGGTCGGGCTCGCCCCGGTCAAGCGCCGGGTCCGCGAGATCGCCTCGCTCCTGCTGGTGGACCGCGCACGTCGTCAGTTCGGGCTGACGTCGTCGCGGCCCACGCTGCACATGAGCTTCACCGGTGGACCCGGGACCGGGAAGACGACGGTGGCGCTCCGGATGGCCGCGATCCTGCACGCGCTCGGGTACATCCGTGCGCCGCGGGTGCACACCGTCACCCGCGACGATCTGGTCGGTCAGTTCATCGGCCACACCGCGCCGAAGACGAAGGAGGCGATCGCCCGGGCGGCCGGCGGGGTGCTGTTCATCGACGAGGCCTACTACCTGTTCCGGCCGGACAACGAACGCGACTACGGGCAGGAGGTGATCGAGATCCTGCTGACCGAGATGGAGAACGAGCGGGGTGACCTGGTCGTCATCTTCGCCGGCTACCCGGACCGGATGGCGACGTTCTTCTCGGCCAACCCCGGCCTGAGTTCGCGGGTTCCGCACCACATCGGCTTCGACGACTACAACCACACCGAACTCGTGCAGATCGCCGACCTGATGCTGACGTCGGAGAACTTCCGTTTCGACGACGCCGCGCAGTCCGCGTTCTCGGAGTACCTGACCAAGCGGATGCGCCGGCCTCGGTTCTCCAACGCGCTCAGTGTGCGCAACGCGATCGAGCGGTCCCGTCTCCGGCAGGCCCGGCGGCTGGTCGAGCTCCGGCGCCCGTTGCGTAAGGAGGATCTGATCACGCTGACGGCCGACGACATCTACGGCAGCAGCGTGTTCCTGGCGGAGACGGCCTGCGAGGCTCAGTAGGGCGTGCCGGTCTGCCACCGGCGGGGAAGTGTGTCCAGTGCCCGCCGGCCGGCCGGCTTCACCCGTCGGGTCGGCGCGGCCGACGTCACCCGGCCTTCGACCTCGTCCCAGAGCGCGTCGAGTTTCGCCCAGACCACGCGCGTGCAGTAGCCCGGAAGGCCGGTGTGCGGCAGGTGTGGGTGCGGCCGGGTCGGCGAGGTGGCGATCGCCCGCGTGAACCGTTCGCGCAGGCGGGCGTCGTCGCCGGACTCGAGATGCTCGGCGAGCATCGCCGCGAGACGGCACTCGGCGGCGATGGTCCGGGCGAGGTGAGTGCGGACCCCGGCCCACACCGAAGCCCACGGCAGGGGGACTGTCTGGGCTTGGCCGTACTCCTTCGCCTTGGCCTTCACCAGCGTCACTTCCAGACGCCGGATCGCCTGCAGGTGGTCGCGGACCTCGGCCCGGCCGGCCGGGAGATGCTTCGCGATCGACGGAAGCAGAACCCGGGTGGCCGCGGCGGTGTGGCGGCTGGCTTCGGCGAGGAACCTGTCGGTGTTCATCCGGGCCTCGCCGGGCTGGGGCGGCGACCCGCGATGTGCGGCGGCCTGCAGCAGATTCAGCAGAGCAGCGTGGCGTTCTTCGACTTCACTCAAGAGTGTTCGCATCGGTGCACCTCGCGAGCTGGGGGCTGGGAGCTCCGAGTCTCCGGCTCCGTTCACAAGCGCACAAGGCTGATCTTCGGCTCACCCCCGCACTCACCCGTCAGGCGGAAGGGAGGCCGGGAGAACGCTTGTAGATGTAGGTGGTGGACATGAGGACCAGACGCGGCGCGGGCGAACTCGAGGGTGCGGTACTCGCCACGTTGTGGGCCGCCGAGCGACCGTTGTCGCCGGTCGAAGTGCATGCCGCAATGGCCGGCGACCTCGCCTACACCACGGTTCACACCATCCTGACCCGGCTCGGCCGCAAGCGCCTGGTCGCCCGCGTGCAGGCCCGCTACCACCCGACCAAGGACGCCGCGGAACTCGTCGCGGAGCAGATGCGCGCGGCTCTGGAACTCGGAGCGGATCAGGCCGAGGTCCTCCGGCGCTTCGTCCGATCGCTGGACGGAGCCGACGTGGCCGCGGTGCGAGCCTTGCTGGCCCGAGAATGAACGCATGGACAAGCCTGCGTTGGCGGATGTGCTGGGCCTGGAGTCACACCCCGAGGGCGGGTGGTACCGGGAGACGTGGCGCTCGGAGGTGGAGTTCGAACCCGAGGGGTACGGCGGAACGCGCGCCAGTGCGACCGCGATCTACTTCCTGCTCGCGCCGGGCGAAGAGTCGCGATGGCACCAGGTGCGCTCGGCGGAGATCTGGCTGTGGCACTCGGGCGGCCCGTTGACCCTCGAGTACGGCGAAACCCCGGAAACCGCTGAGGCGGTCACCCTGGGACCGGACGTGCGCGCCGGCCAGCGACCTCAGGTGGTGATCCCACCCAACGCGTGGCAAGCGGCACGTCCGGCCGACGACGAACCCGTCCTGGTGTCCTGTGTGGTCTCACCAGGGTTCGACTTCGCGGACTTCAGGATGCTCTAGGCACTCAGGTCTGCGGTACGGCGGCCTCGCCGGTGGTCACCTCCGGAAGATGTTCGCGCACCATGTAGCCGCCGGCGCAGACCAGCCAGACCGAGGACAGCAGCAACGGGACCGTGGTCATCAAGGTGCCACCGGCAACGAACGTGCCGTCGGAGACGAACACCCCGAAGGCACCGGCGAAGGACACCACCGCGGCCAGCAGGCCCAGGTACCCGAGCCAGTTCGGCATCAGCCGGGTCCGCAGTACGCCGATGCCCGCGGCGGCCAACGGCAGAGCGGCCGCGAAGCCGATCATCGTGCTCATCACCGCGGTCACCTCGAACAGCATCAAGGAGAACCCGGCGTCCCGGCCGTCGACCCCGAAGGCGGTCGCGCCGGTGAGGGCGGCGTTCACGAAGATCGCGCTGCCGACCAGCACCGAGCCGGCCAGCAGGGCGAGGTGGACGTCACTGCGTTCGGCCCGCTCCCGCATCGCCTCGGCGAACGCGGCGGCGAACCAGATGATCAACCCCGCCGCAGCGCACCACATCAGCGAGCCGATCAGGATCGAGTTCCGGTGGTCGGTCAGCCAGCCGGTGATGGTTCCGTCCGAATCGCCGACCGTCGGAGGGGTGCCGGGCAGGAATCTGCCCAGGAGAGCCAGGACGACGAAGGCCAGTCCGGCGAAGCCGCCCCAACGCAACTCATGTCGCTCAGTCATGGGGAAACACCTCCACAGCGCACCGCACGATGTGGTGCGTCTACTGCCGATGTTCCCTCGTTCCGGCGGGGATTCAAGGGGTGCCGTCCGGCGAACAGGCGCGTCGTCGGACGGCTCCGCCGATCCCTATCCGAGAACCGTTGCCAACGCCTCGTACCCGGGCAGCAGATCGACCCCCTCGGGCCCCAGCAACTGGATCGCGACGTGGTCCGCACCGGCCTCCAGATGTGCGTTCAGACCGTCGGCGACCTCCACCGCCGAACCGTGCAGCACCATGGCGTCGACCAGCCGGTCACTGCCGCCGTCGGCGATGTCGTCGTCGGTGAACCCGAGCCGCTTGAAGTTCGAGGTGTAGTTGCTCAACTGCAGGTACGACGCCAGCCGGTCGCGAGCCGTGGACCGCGCGATCTCGTCGTCGGTCTCCAGCACGATCATCTGCTCCGGCGCGAGCAGCACCCCGCCGCCGAGGGTCCGGCGCGCTTCGCGGGTGTGCTCCGGCGTCGTCAGATACGGCAGCGCGCCGGCAGTCCGGCTGCCCGACAGTTGCAGCACCTTCGGGCCGAGCGCGGCCAGCGCTCGCCGGTCGGCCGGCACCTTCGCGTCGTCCAGTTCGTCGAGGTAGCTCACGATCGTCTCGTACGGCGACCGGTACTCGCCGGTCCGCTCCCGGTGGCCGATGCCGACCCCGAGCAGGAACCGCCCCGGATGCTCGTCCTCCAGGCGGTGGTACGACGCCGCCACCTCGGCCGCCGGCGACTTCCACATGTTCACGATGCTGGTGCCCACAGCAACCGAACTCGTTGATGCGAGCAACACTTCCGCATCGCGCAGGTCCGCCTCGGGCGATGCCCCCAGCCACAGGGTGCCGTACCCGGCCTGCTCCAGCCCGGCCGCCAGTTCCGGGCCCCAGTGCGGCGATCCGTGCCAGACCCCGAACCGTCCCAGTTCGACCGCCACGTCGTTCTCCTCTCGTCGACCGATCTCAGGGTGCAACCCGGAGCGGGCGGGCTCCACGGACAAGCATCCCCGACGACGCGGAGGGGGCGTCAATGATCGTTGTCACGTCAAAGGTGGGCGGCGATCTCCGGGACCCGTCGCCGCAGGTCCTTCAACCGGTGTTCGGTGCGCTCGGGTTCGCCGACGGTCGCGAGGTTGAGCATGCCCGGATCGCCGGCCAGTTGACCGGCGCGGATGACGCGAGCAGACCGTTGCGCGCGCAACGGAGCGCCCTCGAGGATCTGCAGTGGCGTGAACACGTCACCGCCGTACGCCTCGGCCATCAGCCGCAGTCGGCCGGCCTGGTAGGCGGGATCCATCGGCATCGCGAGTGGCGCTGTGTTCCAGGCGGTGAAGGCGATGTCGTCCAGCGGCACACCCGGGCCGGCCATGTCCCAGTCGATCACGCCGCTGAACCCGTCCTCGGTGCCGATCCAGTTGTAGTACCCGTAGTCGTGCATGCAGATGATCTGGCCGGCCGCGAGTTCACCGCGGCTCGTTCGCCAGACGACCTCGCCCACAGGCCGGTACGACGCGACTACGCGGTGGTACTGCGCGAGCCAGTGCATCGCGTCGGCCAGCACGTCGTCGGGCACCTCGGGGCCGTACGACGTACCTGGCAGGAAGTCGAGGATCTCGCGTCCGCTGTCGTCGAAACCGTGCACCCGCGGTACGCCGGTCAGTCCGGCGGCGGCCAGGTGGTCGAGCAGTCCATGAACGGCCGGCGTCCACGGTCCGGTGGCCCGCCGCACGGTGTCGCCGACGCGGACGGCACCACCGACGTTGCCGCCCGGCAGAGCGATCTCATGCTCCATGTCACGACCTTCCTCAAGCGTTTCAAACGGGGCACCGGACGAGCGACGGACGCTGCCCTTCCGGGCAGTGCAAAACTGGCGTTAAGACAGAAATGGAGATTGCGTCAAGATTGCGCAAAGCCTGCGGGATAAGGGATTCCGGCGTAAACGTCACGGCCCGCTACGGCGTCCTACAAGAGTGTAACCGAACCGCCGGGCAATGATTCAGCGAGTCGTGTCACGATCAGACCATCCGATCAGGTGGTATGAACTTCGCGGGCTTACACTCGGCAGCGACCTGGCAGCACACCCCTCACCGCCGGGCCGCGGACACAACGACGTGGGCCGCACACCTGGAATGTGAAAGAAGGGCGAGTTGTGAAGGTCGGAGTTCCGAAGGAAGTCAAGAACCACGAGTACCGGGTGGCTATCACCCCGGCCGGTGTGCACGAGTTCGTGCGCAGCGGGCACGAGGTTCTGATCGAGCGGGATGCGGGGGCCGGTTCGCTGATCCCCGATGACGAGTTCGTGGGGGCCGGGGCACGGATCCTGCCGACCGCGGACGACGTCTGGGCCGAGGCCGAGCTGGTGCTCAAGGTGAAGGAGCCGGTGGCCGAGGAGTACCACCGGATGCGCAAGGACCAGGTCCTGTTCACCTACCTGCACCTGGCCGCCAGCCGCGAGTGCACCGACGCGCTGCTGACGTCGGGGATCACCGGTATCGCGTACGAGACGGTCCAGCTCTCGGACGGGTCGCTGCCGCTGCTCGCCCCGATGAGCGAGGTGGCCGGTCGGCTCGCTCCGCAGGCGGGTGCCTACCACCTGATGCGCAGCGGCGGTGGTCGCGGTGTGCTGATGGGTGGCGTCTCCGGTGTGCACCCGGCGCGGGTCGTGATCATCGGCGCGGGTGTCGCCGGGATGAACGCGGCCGCGATCGCCCTCGGCATGCAGGCGCAGGTGCAGTTGTTCGACCGCAACATCGCGCGGCTGCGCGAGGCCGACCGGATCTACCAGGGGCACCTGCTGACGATCGCGGCGAACGCGTTCGAGATCGAGAAGGCCGTGCTCGAGGCGGACCTGGTGATCGGCGCGGTGCTGGTTCCGGGGGCGAAGGCACCGAAGGTGGTCAGCAACGACATGGTCAGCCGGATGAAGCCGGGCAGCGTGCTCGTCGACATCGCCATCGACCAGGGCGGCTGCTTCGAGGACTCGCACCCGACGACGCACGCCGACCCCGTGTACCAGGTCCATGACTCGTTGTTCTACTGCGTCGCGAACATGCCCGGCGCAGTCCCGAACACCTCGACGTACGCACTCACCAACGTGACCATGCCGTACGCCGTCGAGCTGGCGAACCTGGGCTGGCGGGAAGCGCTGAGGCGCGACCACAGCCTCGCCCTCGGTCTGAACACCTTCGACGGTCAGGTCACCTACGGCCCGGTCGCCGAGGCGCACGACCTGCCGCAGCTGAAGCTCGACGAGGTGCTGGTCTGAGCATCGGCCGGGCGGTCAGCGCGTACCTGGACCACCTCACGGTCGAGCGCGGCCTGGCCGCGAACACCCTGGCGTCGTACCGGCGTGACCTGCGCCGGTACGACGGTTACCTCGCCGCGGCCGGGATCGACGATCTCGGCCGCGTCACCGAGGCCGTGGTGAGCGACTTCCTGATGCGGCTGCGGGAGGGCGACGCGGACCACCCGCCGCTCACCGCGTCCAGTGCGGGCCGCACTCTGGTCGCGGTCCGGGGGTTTCACCGGTTCTGTCTGCGTGAAGGGCTGACCGCAGTGGATCCGGCGGCCGCGGTGAAGCCGCCGGCGCCACCGCAGCGGTTGCCCAAGGCACTCTCCGTCGACGAGGTCACGCGCATCCTCGCCGCGGCCGCGGGAGCCGAAGCGGAACCCGCCGTACTCGCAACGCGGGACGCGGCGTTGCTGGAGTTTCTCTACGGGACCGGCGCCCGCATCTCCGAGGCGGTCGGACTGGACGTCGACGACATCGATCTGGAAACCGGTGCGGTGCTGCTGCGCGGCAAGGGCAGCAAGGAGCGGGTCGTCCCGGTCGGGTCCTACGCCCGCGACGCGTTGTCGGCGTACCAGGTCCGTGGACGTCCGGATCTGGTGCAGCGCGGGCGCGGTACGCCGGCTCTGTTCCTCAACGCGCGAGGCGGTCGGCTGTCGCGGCAGAGTGCATGGACCGTACTGCGCCGGGCCGCACAGCGCGCCGGGATCGCGAAGGAGATCTCACCGCACACGCTGCGCCACTCCTTCGCCACCCACCTGCTGGACGGCGGCGCCGACGTCCGCGTGGTCCAGGAGCTCCTCGGCCACGCGTCCGTCACCACCACGCAGGTCTACACCCTGGTCACCGTCGACAAACTCCGCGAGGTCTACGCAACATCACATCCCCGTGCCCTGTCGTCCTGAGCCTCCGGCACCGCTCACCACCGCGGGAGCCCCGGCAGGGCCGATGCGGTCGTTTCAGGGACGGTGTGCGATCATCTGACTACGGTTGGTCATCCTGGCGCGGTGATGGACCGCGTCTGGAGGCATGTCGACAAACCACCCCACCCCGGTGCGGAGTGGCTGGTTGAGAGTGCTTGAATGCACGCTTACAGTCGCTGGGATCGCCCGTATCGGTTGAAAGGTTTGACGAGTCATGAACGAGTCGACATTCCCGGGCACCGAGCAGCTGCCGACGCCTGCCCAACCGATCGCGCCGCAGCGGAATCTGACCGTACCCGACAACTATGCGGAGATGCCCAGGCCGACGGCCAAGCTCACCGCGGAGGACATCGCACCTGTGACTGATGCGCACGGCCCGAGGAACAAGATCGGGCCGACCGGCCGGCCACTACCGGACCTGCCGGTGCCGCAGCGGCCGGACAAGACCGGCCCGGCCCAGGTCATCGCGATGTGCAACCAGAAGGGTGGCGTGGGCAAGACCACCACCACGATCAACCTCGGCGCGGCGATCGCCGAGACCGGGCGCAAGGTGCTGCTGATCGACTTCGACCCGCAGGGGTCCGCCTCGATCGGCCTCGGCGTCCAGCCGCACGACCTGGAACTGTCGGTCTACAACCTGCTGATGCAGCGCGACATCACCCCGAACGAGGTGATCCGGCCGACCCGGGTGGAGAACCTCGACCTGCTGCCGGCCAACATCGACCTGTCCGCGGCCGAGGTCCAGCTGGTCCAGGAGGTCGCCCGGGAGTACACCCTGCAGCGGGTGCTCGAACCGATCATCCCCAACTACGACGTGATCCTGATCGACTGCGCACCGTCGCTCGGTCTGCTCACGGTGAACGCGCTGACCGCGTCGAACGGCATCGTCGTACCGCTGGAGTGCGAGTTCTTCGCGCTGCGCGGCCTGGCCATGCTGACCGACACGATCGGCAAGGTGCAGGACCGGCTCAACCCGAAGCTGGAGATCGTCGGCATCCTCGGCACCATGTTCGACGGGCGTACGACGCACGCCCGGGAGGTCCTCGACCGAGTGGTCCAGGCCTTCGACGAACGCGTCTTCCACACCGTCATCCGGCGTACCGTGAAGTTCCCCGAGACCACGGTCGTCGGCGAGCCCATCACGACGTACGCCCCCTCGTCCCAAGCGGCTACCCAGTACCGCGACCTTGCCAAGGAGGTGCTGGCGCGTTGTCCCGCCGGGTGAGCCTGCCAGGTGCCAGTGAACTCTTCGGGGGTGCGGCACCGAAGCAGACCAGACCCGAGAAGCGCACCACCACAGACAGCCCGACGCCGGCCGGAGTCCGGTCGCGCACGGCTGTCGTCGACGACCGCAAGTCCAGCGGTCGGATCCGGCACGACACGAAGATCACCGTGTACGTGACGGAGGAGGAGCTGATCGGCCTGGAGAAGACCAGACTCGCGTTGCGCGAGGAGCACGGCCTGAACGCCGATCGCGGCCGGATCGTCCGGGAGGCGATCGACGTGCTGCTGGCCGACTTCGTCGACCACGGACCGGACTCGGTGCTGGTACGGCGGCTCAAGGCCTCGGAGTGACCGTGGCGCCGGACTCGCTGCCTCTCGACCTGGGCGCGGACGACGCTGCCCCGGCTGTTGCCGAGGGCAAGGGGTTCAGCGTTCACCTGGTCAACTTCGAAGGGCCGTTCGACCTGCTGCTGCAGCTGATCAGCAAGCACAAGCTCGACATCACCGAGATCGCGCTGTCGGTCATCACCGACGACTTCATCGCGCACATCAAGGCGCTCGGGTCGGAGTGGGACCTGGACCAGACGTCGGAGTTCCTGCTGATCGCGGCGACGCTGCTGGACCTGAAGGCGGCGCGGTTGCTGCCGAAGGGCGAGGTCGAGGACGACGAGGACCTGGCGCTGCTCGAGGCCCGGGATCTGTTGTTCGCGCGTCTGCTGCAGTACCGCGCGTTCAAGCAGATCGCGGCGCTGATACAGGACCGGATGGCGGCCGAGTCGCGGCGGTTCCCACGGGCGGTCGGGGTGGAGCCGCGGTTCGCCGAGCTGCTGCCCGAGGTACTGCTGGGGATCGATCCGGCCGGGCTGGCTGCGCTGGCTGCTCGTGCGCTGGCTCGGAAGGACAACCTGCCGGAGGGCGTGTCGCTGGCGCACCTGCACGCGCCGACGGTCACAGTCCGCGAACAGGCCCTCGTCATCGTCGACCGCCTCCGTCGGCAGCGCAGTACCACGTTCCGTGCGCTGGTCGCTGACTCGCCGGACACCGTCACCACTGTCTGTCGCTTCCTGGCGTTGCTGGAACTCTTCCGCGAAGCCGCCGTCGCCTTCGACCAGGTCACCCCGCTCGGCGAACTCACCATTCGCTGGACCGGCACCGACGAAGGCGAGATCGACGTCAGCGACGAATTCGACGAACTCCACCCACCCGACCCCGAAGACGGTGAAGCCCCCAAGGTCCCCGACGACCCAGACTTCCTGGAACCCGCCGAACCCCCCACCGACGACGACGAGACGGTGCCCCAGTGACCAACCCCGAAGACACCACCGTGGCCACCGCCTCCACCGAAGACCCCACCGCCTCCACGGACGACGCCGCCTCTGCTGACTCCGGCAGCCAGAATGCTCCCCAAACCGGTTCGGGGAGCGACTCAGCCGAGACCGGGGAGGATAACCTGCCGGAATCGGGCAGTGGCGCTCCCCAGATCGCAGATGCGAACCTGGCAGACCGGGACAGCGGTTCGGCCGAGGGCGACCTGGTGGGGGATGACGAGGAGTACTTGCCTTCGGGGCAGACCGAGGTGCCGGTGGGGGATGAGGTTGTTGTCGACGACGACACCATGCGGCGGGCGTTGGAAGCGATTCTGATGGTGACGGACGAGCCGTTGCCTGTGCTGACGTTGGCTCGGGCGGTCGGCCGCCCGACCGGTGACATCTCGGCAGCCCTGAACACGCTGGCCGAGGAGTACACCGAGCAAGGCCGCGGGTTCGATCTCCGTGAGGTGGGTGGCGGTTGGCGCTACTACACCCGCGTCGAGGCAGCGCCGTACGTCGAGCGCTTCGTCCTCGACGGTCAGCAAGCACGCCTGACCCAGGCCGCACTCGAGACCCTCGCGGTCGTCGCGTACAAGCAACCCGTCAGCCGGGCGCGCGTCTCCGCGATCCGTGGCGTGAACGTCGACGGGGTCATGCGCACCCTCGTCGCCCGCGGCCTGGTCGAGGAGGCCGGCGCCGACACCGAATCCCAGGCGATCCTCTACCGCACCACGACGTACTTCCTCGAACGCATGGGCATGCAGTCCCTCGACGACCTCCCCGAACTGGCGCCGTACCTCCCTGAAATGGACGACATCGAGGAAGAACTGGCCGCCCAAACCATCCCCGCCCCCTCCAACCAGCCCACCGACGACGCCACCGAAGCACCTGCCACCGAGGCCGCCACCGCGACCGCCGAAGAGCCGGAAGAACCCGAGGATCCCGAAGAACCCGAGGAGCCCGAGGAGCCCGGGGAGCCCGGGGAGCCGGGGGAGCCGGGGGAGCCGGGGGATGAGATCCCCGCGTACGTTGACGGAGGCGAACTCGTCGAGCGCGAGCCGGAGGACGAGGCGGATTCCGGGATCGACGGGGATCTGGACACCGCAGATGCCGAGGACCCTGGGATCGACGGGGACCTGAGTACCGTCGAGGCGGATGAGTCTGGTGAGGGCGCAGCTGCTGCCGCTGGGCCGGCACCGGTCGACGAGCACGCGGACGAGGCGGACGAAGCGGCTGCCGGGATCGACGGGGACCTGAGTTCCGCGGGTGCGGATGATCCGGACTCCGGCTACGCCGGCCAAGGGGATTCCGACGGGCCGGGTGAGCTCGAGGGCGAGATTGCCGCGAGCGCGGCGTACGACGCGGGTCCCGCGGACGCGGCAGAGCGGCAGTCTGCGGATGAGGCGGACGCTGGGATTGACGGGGACCTGGACGCCGTGGAGCAGGACGAGAGCGCGGGTGGGGACGAGCAGGCGGCTGGTGGGCCGGACGACGGGGACCTGGACGTCGCGGTCCAGGATGACGCTGCGGACCAGGACGAGACCGCGGATGTGGACGAGGCCTCGGATGTGGACGGGACCTCGGGTGAGGACGGGTGGGGGGCTGGTGGGTCCGGTGCTGTGGATGACGGGGACGGCGAAGGCGTGAGTGGGTTGGATTCTGGGGTGGTTGGGGTTCGTCGGTCTGATGGGTGAGGACGGGGTTCGGCTGCAGAAGGTTTTGGCTCAGGCGGGGGTGGCGAGTCGGCGGAATGCCGAGTTGCTGATCGAGCAGGGGCGGGTCGAGGTCGACGGGGCGGTGGTGACCGAGTTCGGGGTGCGGGTGGATCCGGAGGTCTCGGTGATCCGGGTCGACGGGGAGCGGATTCCGCCGGTCAGTGCGCACGTGTACCTGGTGCTCAACAAACCGCGCGGCGTCGTCACCACGATGGCGGATCCGCAGGGCCGGCCGTGTATCGCGGACTACGTGCAGGACCGGCCGGAGCGGCTGTTCCACATCGGGCGGCTCGACACCGACACCGAGGGGTTGCTGCTGCTGACCAACCACGGTGAGTTCGCGCACCGCCTCACGCACCCGTCGTACGAGGTCTCCAAGACGTACGTCGCCGAGGTCGAGGGCAACGTCAAGCCGGCAGTACTCCGCACGCTCCTCGACGGGATCGAACTCGACGACGGCCCGGCGCAGGCGGACACGGTGAAGGTCGTCTCCAGCATCCGCGGCCGCACCCTGATCCAGATCAGCCTGCACGAGGGCCGCAACCGCATCGTCCGCCGCATGTTCGACGCGATCGGCCACCCGGTCAAGCGCCTCACCCGTACGGCGATCGGCCCGGTACGCCGAGGCAATCTCCACACCGGCGAACTCCGCCCCCTCGACCCCAAGGAACTAGGCCAACTCCTGGACCTCGTCGACCTCTGACCCCCAGAGCGCCCGCACCGATCACCGGAAACTGTTCGTCGCTGGGTGCAACTTTGTTTCCGAAGATCGCGCTAGCTAGCGCAGAGCGAGGGCGACCAGGCGGCGGAGCGTGCGTAGTTCCGACCGCTCGTGCCAGGCGAGGCGGCGGAGGACCTTCACTGTCGTCCACACCTCGCCGTCGACCCGTCGTACCAGGTCCGCCGGCATCGTGGCGACGGTACGGCGGACATGCTCAGCTGACTGCTCCAACTCGTCAGCCAAGTTCTCCAACGGCTCCCGGTAGGGCAGACCGACCGACGGGAGGTAGTACCGGCTCTCGGTGTCGACGATGTGCCAGGCGAGCTGCCGCACCGTCCGCCACCCGGCGAACGACAGCAGCACCCGATCAGCATCATCGAAGTCGAGCATCGCTGGGGAGCAGGACGAGATCAGCGCAGCCGTCTCCCGCCGGCTCTCCTCGAGAAGCTTCAACGTCGCGGCCCGTTCGGCGCCCGCCGCAGGAACAAGATCCCGCTCGAACGCCTGCTCGTCACCCACCACCCGCTCCACCACCACACACCGCAGGTCGGCTCCGAGCTCCGCACCAAGATCGCGGAGCGCCGCAGCTTCGTCGGCGCCCTGCCCGCAGCGCCCCCACCGCTCGGGCTCGAAGACCCACGCGGCTGTCCCGTCGTCCATCGCCAGCTGTACGCCGGACTCGACGTACGCCCGCACGTCCGTCACCCACCGGATGCTAGCCACGAGCTCAGACACAACAGACAGCCGCTGCCCAAGCCAGTGGGCAGCGGCAGTCCCGGCTCCGCCGGCCGCCCGCCGCCGATCTTCCGCTTGTAGACCTGATCCACCAGTTGGCCCGACCTTCAGCGTGCAGCCCCCGGCCAGCGCCGGTGGCGCCGCACTCGCCTGGCCCGGCACGCCCGCTTCATCTCTCTATCCCAGGAAATTCCTACCTGCCCCGATGCCAGTCGCTTGCGGAAAGTCAGGTGCGTACGTCCGTTCGGCCCGCGCTGGTTGACATCAAAGGGGTAACGCCGGGGAACGGCGCGCCTGAGACATGGCCCGGTTGTCGGAGCGGCACCGTACTGTGGGGTGTGTGAACCGGCGAATCTTCGGTCTGGAGAACGAGTACGGCGTCACCTGTACCTTTCGCGGTCAGCGCCGACTGACCCCCGACGAGGTGGCGCGGTACCTGTTTCGGCGCGTCGTGTCCTGGGGGCGGAGCAGCAACGTGTTCCTCCGCAACGGGGCGCGGCTCTATCTCGACGTGGGCTCCCACCCGGAGTACGCGACCGGCGAGTGCGACTCGGTCACCGACCTGATCGCGCACGACAAGGCCGGTGAGCGGATCCTCGAGGGTCTGCTCGTGGACGCGCAGAAGCGGCTGCACGACGAGGGCATCTTCGGCGACGTCTACCTGTTCAAGAACAACACCGACTCGGCCGGCAACAGCTACGGCTGCCACGAGAACTACCTGGTCAGCCGGCACGGCGACTTCGCCAAGCTGGCCGACGTATTGATCCCGTTCCTGGTCACCCGGCAGCTGATCTGCGGTGCCGGCAAGGTGCTGCAGACGCCGCGCGGCGCGGTCTACTCGGTGTCACAGCGGGCCGAGCACATCTGGGAGGGTGTCTCCAGCGCGACCACCCGGTCCCGGCCGATCATCAACACCCGCGACGAGCCGCACGCGGACGCCGAGCGGTTCCGCCGGCTGCACGTGATCGTCGGCGACTCGAACATGTCCGAGACCACGATGCTGCTCAAGGTCGCGAGCACCGACCTGGTACTGCGGATGATCGAGGCCGGCATCGTGATGCGCGACCTCACCCTGGACAACCCGATCCGCGCGATCCGCGAGATCAGCCACGACATGACCGGCCGCCGCGAGGTCCGGCTGGCGAACGGGCGCGAGGCCAGTGCCCTCGACATCCAGGGGGAGTACCTGACCAAGGCGCGCGACTTCGTCGACCGCCGCGAGCTCGGGACGCCGGCGGTCGAGCGGGCGCTGTCGCTGTGGGAGCGGACGCTGAAGGCGATCGAGTCCGGCGACCTGAGCGGGATCGAGCGCGAGATCGACTGGGTGATCAAGTACCGCCTGATCGAGCGCTACCGCCAGCAGAACAACCTCGGCCTGGCCAGCCCGCGGGTCGCCCAGCTCGACCTGGCCTACCACGACATCCACCGGCCGCGCGGGCTGTACTACCTGCTCGAGCGCAAGGGCGCGGTCACCCGGGTCGTCGACGACCTGCGCGTCTTCGAGGCGAAGTCGGTGCCGCCGCAGACCACCCGGGCTCGGCTGCGCGGCGAGTTCATCAAGCGTGCGCAGGAGCGCCGCCGCGACTTCACCGTCGACTGGGTGCACCTGAAGCTCAACGACCAGGCCCAGCGCACCGTGCTCTGCAAGGACCCGTTCAAGTCCCACGACGAGCGCGTCGAGAAACTCATCGCCAGCATGTAGTCGCAGGTCAGGTACGTCGCTGGGCCGGGTGACTGTGCGTGGCGTGACCGAACGGTGACGCGGCCGGGCGGTGGCGGGGTTGGTCGCGCAGGCTAGGGTTGGCCGCGTTGTTGCCCCCTGTGTGTCGAGCGGCGCGGAGCGCGCCGGGATGTTTCGAGGTGCTGGTTTCGTGCGCAAGTTGTTGAGTCTGGTCGTTGTGGCGGTACTGGGGTCCTCCCTGGTGGCCTGCGGATCGGATAAGCCCGAGTTCGGGGCGGGCGGGATCAAGGTGACGTCTGACTTCGGCCAGAAGCCGACCGTCACCCATCGCGAGGGTGACCCGGAGAAGAGCCTGGTGACCCAGGTCCTCAAGGAGGGCGACGGTCCCGAGGTCAAGAAGGGCGAGTTGCTCACCGCGAACTACCTCGGTCAGATCTGGCGCGACGGCAAGGTGTTCGACAACTCCTACGACCGCGGTGCGCCGTCGTCGTTCCCGATCGGGGTCGGCGGCGTGATCGGCGGCTGGGACGAGGGTCTGGTCGGGAAGAAGATCGGCAGCCGGGTGATGCTGTCCATCCCGTCCGACAAGGGCTACAAGGAGCAGGGCAACGAGCAGGCCGGGATCAAGGGCGACGACACGCTGATCTTCGTCGTCGACCTGGTCGGCGCGGCCGGGAACGACACCCCGCTGGACGCGACGCCGGCCACCTCGGCGGCGACCAAGATCAAGATCACCGGCGGACTGAACGCGGAGCCGAAGGCGACCGTCCCGGCCGGCTTCAAGGCGCCGGCCAAGCCGGGCAAGCCGGTTGTGATCGCGCTCGGCAAGGGCAAGCCGATCGAGAAGGGCAGCCAGCTGATCACCCGGTACGCCGTCTTCGACTACGCCGGCAAGAAGCAGGCCAGCACCTGGGACGGCCAGCCCGCCACCCAGACCTCGCCGGCGCAGCCGCCGGCCCCGACCGACCAGCTCCAGGTCGGACCCGGCCCGAACGGTCAGGCCGGTCCGGTCGACGGCCTGGCCGGTATGCCGATCGGCAGCCGCGTCCTGGTCGAGCTGCCCCCGTCGAAGGACGCCTCCGGCAAGTCCATCTCCGCCTTCGCGGTGATCGACGTACTGAACGCGTTCCCGGCTCCGAAGCAGCAGGGCCAGTAGTCGCTTACCCCAATGGCCGGTCTCCCCAGGTGGGGACCGGCCCTTGGTGCGTTCAGCGGCGGAACCAGCGGGTTGTGTCGGGGTGGAAGGTCAGCGCCAGCGCAGTCACCACCGCGGTGATGTGCACACTGCGCACCGCAACTGAGGCCACGAACTCCACAGACCACTGCAGCGTCGTGAAGTCTCCGCCGTCGAGCAGCCAGGTCACCGGTCCATAGACGAGAGACGCGATACCGACCGTGCCCAGCAGGCCGGCCAGGAGGTAGCGCGACCAGGGGACACCGTGGCGGAAGAATCGGTCGATGACGACGAACAGTGCGCCGTAGATGAGGCTGCGGACGGCGATCTGCATCACCAGGGCCGACGGTGACACACCATCTGCGATCGCCCCGGCGACTCCGACCACCGATTCCGCAACCCCGGCACCGACCGCGAGCAGCCACAGCAGAGTGGCCCACCGAGCGGTCAGCGGGGCTTCGGGAGCAGCGATGATTGCCATGCTTCCAGCGTGGCCGCCGCAGCCGCCCGGATCAGGAGTACTGAGACCCCACTCCAGGTGGTGGAACGTCTACCAGACCCGCTGCGTGCCGCCCAGCCGCCGCCGCTGCCTCGAAGTACGCGCGGTCGCCGTCGAGGTCCCGTCCCATCGTCGACAACTTGACCGGTGCGGCCCGCAGAGCGTCGTACAGGCCGTCCAGTCCGACCCGCACGACCCGGTGCCGGGCCTTCAGCGGCTCGGCTGCGTCCCGTACGGCGTCCCCGAAGTCACCGGGCAGATCGGGTACGACGACGTCCGCCGGCTGCAGGGCGACGCGGCCGTACGCCGTCAGGCTGTGGTGTGAGATCCCCCGGTGCCGTGGCCGCGGGTCCGCCTCAGAGATCCGCAGGGACGCCACCGCCCGCCCGTGGAGCGTCCCGATCGCGTTGACCGCCTCACCGGACTGCACACCGGAGAACCCCCAGCGAGTCCCGGTCCCGAGGTTGCCCGGCCCCTGCGTCAGTACGACGAGCTCTGCCGCCAGCACGTGTACGGCGGTCAGCAGACCGGTGTGCACCGTGACCGCCTCCCGATCGCCGCCGTACGCCTGTCCGACCGTGACAGTCCCACCCAGCCACCGGCTGTCCCGCAGCGACGCCACAGTGCGCGAGAAGGCGAGTGGCAACGCCCCACCGTCCGTCATCACGTACACGACCCGCGTGGTCGGCCGTGCCTCGTACACCCCGGCCAGTACGGCGGGCAGCGCCGAATGCAGGTCCGCCACCACGACCGGCGTACCGAACAGGTCGTCGGCGTCACGCAGTACGTCGTGGTCCGGTGAGTCCTGCTCGTCCGCGCCGAGCACCATGGTCTGCAGCGGCGTGTACCGGGCCTTCACCAGGTGACCGCGCTCTGGGGGGTCGGCCGGCAGCCGGTCCGGTACGGCGACCACCAGCGCGTAGCCGCCCGTTCCGAGGCCCTTGTCGAGCGCGCCGACGTTGAGCAGCACCCGGTCGCCGGGCTCCGGCGTACCGACCAGCTCTGGATAGGCCAGGGCGCGCACGGTCTGTTCGCCCACGGCTACCGTCAGTTCGACCGCACCTGCCCAGGCTCGTCCGATCTGCACGACCTGTCCGTCCCGCCACCGAATCACAGGGCGAGAGTATCGGGTCGAACCGGTGTTCGAAGATTTCGGTGCGGGAGGGCGGGATTTGACGCTCTCAGGCCGTAAGGTGGTCGGGTGTCGGCGCGCAAGAGTGAGCGACTGCTCAATGTGGTCATCTGCCTGCTGGTCGCGCGCACCTACGTGACCAAGGAACGCATCCGCGAGGTCGTCGAGGGGTACGCGGGCCAGACCGACGACGCCTTCGAGAAGATGTTCGAGCGGGACAAGGACGAACTGCGCGACCTCGGCATCCCGATCGAGATGGGCACGATCGACAAGTTCTTCTCCGACGAGGTCGGCTACCGGATCCGCCGGGACGTGTTCGAACTGCCCGAGGTCCACCTGGAGCCGGACGAGGCCGCCGTACTCGGCGTTGCCGCCCGCGTCTGGCAGCACGCCAGCCTGGCCGAGGCGACGACCTCCGCGGTGCTGAAGCTGAAGGCCGCCGGGATCCAGACCGACCAGTCCGCGCTGAGCGCGATCGAGCCGCACGTCGGCGCGTCCGAGCCGGCCTTCGACCCACTCTGGTCGGCGGTCGTGAGCCGGACCGTGGTGCGCTTCCAGCACCTCCGCAGCGGCGCCTCGGAGCCGACCACCCGGACCCTGGAGCCGTGGGGGATCGTCTCCTGGCACGGCCGCTGGTACGTCGTCGGCCGGGATCGCGACCGTCAGGCGACCCGGATGTTCCGGCTGTCCCGGATCGGCGGGGATGTGAAGACGGTCGGCGAGCCGCGCGCGTTCACCGTGCCCGAGGGCACCGACCTGCGTTCACTGGTGTCCGAGCTGGGTCCGCCGCGTCCGACGTCGGAGGCGAAGGTCCGCGCCCGCACCGGCTCCTGTGTCAGCCTGCGCCGCCGCGCCAACGCCATCGAGCCGTACGAGGAGGGCTGGGACCTGCTGCACGTCCCGTACGCCGACTCCGGCGTGCTCGCCGAGGAGATCGCGTCGTACGGCCCGGACGCGGTCGTCGAAGGCCCTGGAGACGTGCTGGACGGCGTCTTGTGGAGGCTGCGGACGGTGGCGGGCGGATGAGTAATGCTCGGGATCAGGTGCAGCGGTTGCTGGCGTTGGTGCCTTATCTGCGGGAGAACGACGGCGCCCGAGTCGACGATGTCGCGAAGGAGTTCGGCGTACGGCCGAAGCAGATCATCGCGGACCTGAAGGTGCTGTGGTTCTGCGGTCTGCCCGGCGCGCAGATGGGCGATCTGATCGAGATCGACATCGAGGCCGCCGAGGGCGACGGCGTCATCCACATCAACAACGCCGACTACCTGGCTCGCCCGCTGCGGCTGGCCGCGGACGAGGCGCTGGCGCTGCTGACTGCGCTGCGGACGTTGCGTGAGGTGACGGCCGGAAACGACCGGGACGCGGTCGACCGCGCGATCGGCAAGCTGGAGCGCGCTGCCGGCGAGGCTGCGGCGGCGAGCGAGGGCGCGGCCGCTCATGTGCACGTCGAGCCGGCCGACCCGGGGATCGCCGACACCGTGAACCGCGCCCTGGCCGGGAAGCGCCGCCTGCACCTCACGTACGACGTACCGTCGCGGGACGAGACCACCGAGCGGGACGTGGACCCGATGCGCCTGGTCGTCTCGGAGGGGCGTACGTACCTCGAGGCGTGGTGCCGGCTGGCCGAGGATGTGCGGCTGTTCCGCCTCGACCGGATCGCGGCTGTGAAGCTGCTGGACCTGCCGAGCGAACCGCCGCCCGAGGCGACGCCACGTGACCTGTCCAACGGGATGTTCCAGCCGTCCGAGCGCGACCTGCTGGCGACGGTGAAGCTGGACCCGCCGGCCCGCTGGGTCGCCGAGTACTACCCCAACGAGTCCGTCGAAGAGGGTCCCGGCAACTCCCTGATCGTCAAGCTCCGCGTCGCCGACACCGGTTGGCTCCAGCGCCTCGTCCTCCGCCTGGGTGGCGCCGCCACAGTCCTCGACCCACCCGATCTCACCACCCAGATAGCCGCCACAGCCCGAGAAGCCCTCGCGGCCTACGACGACTAGCCCACCCCAGCCACCCGCCCCACCCCGCCCGTCCCCGGCCTGCCCGAGTGCGTTTGAGGGAATGTCCCCTCAAACGGTGCCTTCTCCGTTCGTATGGAAGGGGAGCGGGCCTAACCCGAGGGGAGATCCCCTCTCCCTCCGCGCGTGGTCGTGTGAGCGCGTCCGGAGGAGGCACCGGGAGGGCGGACTGTGCATTCGGACAGGAAGTGTCAAGCAGCCCGCAGTGCACCTGAGCTGAAACGCCTCGCGCGTACAGTGTTTCGCCGGTGCACTACCTGTCCATCTGCACATCAACAGCTGCAGGGCCGGACCGGGGAGCGCGGTGTACCGGATTCGGCAGGCAGAACTCCCCGATCTCGCTTCGACCGGCCAGCATCGCCAGAAAGTCGGGGTATCCCCCAGATGCGGCCAGGCACCGGATGCTGAGCGTGAGCTCGCCGCGTACGACGACACCTCCACCCCCGCGCCCCGCCCGAGCCCGGGCAGCGTCCCCGCCGCGCGTGCGGGCATTTGAGCGGATATCCCCTCGGGTTGCCCGTTCTCCCGTCGAATTACGACCGGACAAGCGGCAACTTCAGGGGTTGTCCGTTCAAATGCACCGCGGTGAGAGAAGGTGAGCCGGAGCCGGGAGGCCAGGGGGACAGCCGCGCCGGGGGAGGGCTGGGGTGGGATAGCAGGGCCGGGGACAGCGGGGCCGGGGGAGGGCTGGGGACAGCGGGGCGGGTCAGTTCTGGCTCAGCTGTTTTTCCAACGGAGCTCGGAAGCGTGGGGTGACTCGGACGCCGGAGAGCCAGGTGGTCCAGCGGGCGGCTTCGGCTTCGATCAGTTGGGTGGTTTCGCGGCCGACGTCCTCGAGGAGCTGGAAGCGGACCTCGCCTGACTCGGGCTGTCCCCAGCCGCCGACGATGCGGCCGTCCGCCCAGATGGTCGGGCCGATGTTGCCGGTGTTGTCGAAGAGCTTCGCCTTGTGCTCGCCGAGGTACCAGTCGCGGTCCTTCCAGCCCATCGGTGTCGGGTCCAGCGTGGGCAGGAACGCGACCCACGGCTCCACCGGCACCTCAGGCGCCTCGTCGCCGGGCAGCACGTACCCGACCTGGCCGTCCAGATCCACCGCGACCGCCTCGACCGCGGTCAGCGCCTTCTTCGTCTGGCCGGCCGTCCACCCACTCCACCACTGCAAGTCCGCCGCCGTTCCCGGTCCGAACGTCGACAGCCACGCCCGCGCCAGCGTCACCCGGGCCTCCTCGGCCGGGGGCTTGTCGCCGAGTCCGCCAGGCAGCCAGTCCTCCGCCGGCGACCAATGGTGCTGACCGCTCAGCCACGTCCCCAGCGGCCGTCCGCGCACTATCCGCCCCTCGGCCGACAGTTGGAACAACACGCGGCTCGTCACATACGGCTGAGCGGCGTACGCCTTGCCGACCGCCAGGTTGAGCCGGGTCCGCAGCCGCGGCTCGTCAGCGGACAGCTCCTGTGCCGTCGCCGATCTGCGCAGTGTCAGCGCGGTCGCGGCTGACTCTTCGACCGCCCGCAACCACTTCTCGGACGCGTCCGCGTCGGGGCCGACCCCGGACTCGGTCAGGTGCTTGACCAGCAGCTTCCGCTGCTTGACCGCGATGTCGTCGGTGCACGCCGCCTGGACGATCGGCGCGAACGGCGTCGGTACGACGAACACGGTCCGGCGCATGCCGAGCATCCGGATCAGCGTGCGGTCGTCGTACAGTGCACGCTCCGTGCCCAGCACGTCACTTCCTGGTACGCGAGCGGCCACAGACAGGTGCACGGTCGCCGGATCGGTGGCGTGCAAGGCGACCATCGCTGCCGCAGCTTCCACCGGATCCGCCGCGTGGCAGGAAGACAGCAGCCGGTGCCGCCGGCCCAGCCGGGTCCGCCGCTCCTCGACCCCGATCCGCACCATCAACCGCCCCCTCGTCTCGCCGTACCGCAGCCTCGTCCCCGCGGACCCTGCCCACTCGCCGGGCCCGGGCCATGTCCCGCTGGAGACACTCGGTTTTACCATCACGTTCCGACACCGTTGTCCGCCGAGACGCCACGCGGGGCGTGGGCGATGCCCGGGAACCGGCTAGGCTCCTGGGTATGTACTGGTTCCTGCTCTTTCTCGCAGTCGTGGCGGTGTGGCTATCCGTCCTCGCTCTGCTTGCGAAGAAGGTATGGGGCCAGGCCAAGGCGCTGACGCGTGAGTTGGTCGCCGCCCAGTCCAAGCTGGAGGCAGCGCAGTCCGCGGCCGGGTCCGGACAGACCCATCGGGGCGAGCACGCCCCGGCGTAGTATTCGGCCCACGACTCAGCGTTGAGCCACCAGGCAAGTGTGTGTGAAAGGGAGATCGACATGGCAGCACCGCTCATCGGTATGCCGCAGGGCGCGGAGTGGCTCGTCATCCTCGCGATCGTCGTGCTGCTGTTCGGATCGGCCAAGCTGCCGGCGCTGGTCAAGCAGCTCGGCAAGTCGAAGAAGATCTGGGAAGAGGAGGTCGGCCCGAAGAAGAAGGACTCGGAGCTGACCGAGGGCAGCAACGAGTCCGCCCAGGCTCCGACACAGCAGGCGGCCCCGCAGGCCCAGCCGGCGCAGCAGCCGAACCAGGTCAACGGCCAGGCGCCGGGCGACGGCCTGCCGCCGACGCACACGGCCAACTGAGCCGAGCGCCCCAGCTGTGTCAATGGTGAAGTTCGGGCGGCGTAAGGAGAAGAAGGAGCGCCGCCCGAAGGACGACGAGGGTCGGATGACCCTGCGCGAGCACATCATCGAGCTGCGCAACCGCCTGCTCATCAGCGTTCTCGCGATCGTGGTGGGGACCATTGTCGGCTGGGCCTTCTACAACCAGGCCTTCGAGTTCCTGACCAAGCCGTTCCTGACCAGCGTCGCCGAGATGGCCAAGGACGCGGGGAACGTGAAGACCCCGCAGCTGACGTTCCCCGGCGTCGGAAACGCGCTGACGTTCCGGATCAAGATCTCGGCACTGTTCGGGCTGATCCTTGCTTCGCCGGTCTGGCTCTACCAGTTGTGGGCGTTCATCGCGCCGGGCCTGCACCGCAACGAACGTAAGTGGGCCTACCTGTTCTCCGGGATCGCCGCTCCGCTGTTCGCGGCCGGCATCTGGGTCGCGTACTGGACCCTGCCGAAGGGCATCGAGATCCTGCTGGGCTTCACCCCACTCGACATCCAGAACCTGGTCGAGCTGCCCGACTACCTCGACTTCGTGCTGCGCACGATGATCGTGTTCGGCGTCGCCTTCCTGATCCCACTCGTGGTCGTGCTGCTGAACATGCTCGGTGTGGTGCCGTCGTCCGCGCTGCGCCGGTTCCGGCCGTACATCGTGCTGGTGATCTTCGTCTTCGCCGCGGTCGCCACACCGTCAGGTGATCCGTTCACGATGTGCCTGCTGGCCATCCCCATGTGTCTGCTGTTCTTCATTGCCGAGGTGCTCACGCGGATCCTCGACAAGCGCAAGGCCCGCAGGGCCGAGGAACTGCTGGCCGACTGATGACCAGACGGATCGCGCTGGTGGTGAATCCCACCTCCGGCCGCGGCCTCGGTGCCCGCGTGGCTCCGGTGGTCCGCGAACGCCTCGCGGCGGCGGGGATCACCGTCGACGTTCACGCCACTACCTGCGCGGAGGACGTCGGCCGGATCTCGGCCGAGGTGGTCGCGTCCGGTGCGGACGCGGTCGCGCTGATCGGTGGCGACGGCACCGTCCATCTCGGCGCCCAGGTGCTGGCGAAGTCCGGGATGCCGTTCGGCGTGATCCCGGCCGGCACCGGCAACGACTTCGCCCGCGGGATCGGCGTACCACTGAAGGATCCGGCCGCGGCGGCCGACCTGATCGTGGCCGGCAAGACCCGCGCGATCGACCTCGCGGTGGCCAAGGACGAGTACATCACCACGGTCGTGGCCGGCGGCTTCGATTCGCTGGTGAACAGGCGCGCCAACGCGATGAGCTGGCCGAAGGGCAACTCTCGCTACACGATCGCCACCCTGGCCGAACTACGCACGTTCAAACCCCTCGAGTACGTCGTCACCGTCGACGGCGAGGTGATCGAGACCAAGGCGATGCTGGTCGCGGTCGGCACCGGGCCGACGTACGGCGGGGGACTGCAGATCTGTGCCGGCGCGGAGATCGACGACGGACTGCTCGACGTGACGATCATCCAGCCGGTGTCGCGGTTCACCCTGCTGCAGATGTTCCCGAAGCTGTCCAAGGGCACCCACGTCGGCCACCCGATGCTGCGAACGGCGCGCGGCCGCTCGGTCCGGATCGAGTCGCCCGGGATCACGGCGTACGCCGACGGCGAGGTGCTCGGCCCGCTCCCGGTCGACATCGGCATCGCTCCCGGTGCACTGACCGTTTTCGCCTGAGACACAATCTTCACGGAGTGAAGTGTTCTCATCTCTGCCTCTGGTCTGATAGGAAAGCTTCCTAACAGTAATCCTCGGACGCCCCTCGGAGGAACCATGCAGACCCGCCCCACGCGCAGGACCGCGCTGCTGCTCGGACTGACCCTCGCGGCCGCCCCGGCGACCGCCCTTGTCTCCCGCTACGCCTCGCCCGCCGACGCCGCGGTCCAGGCGACCGGCCTCGACGATCCGGCGAAGAAGGGGATCGCGATGCAGATCGTCTGCAGCGCGGAGAACTCCTCGCTGGACTGGAAGGCGCAGTACACCTACATCGAGGACATCGACGACGGCCGTGGCTACACCGCGGGCATCATCGGATTCTGCTCGGGCACCGGCGACATGCTCGAACTCGTCGAGCTGTACGCCGACCGCAAGCCGGGCAACGTGCTGCAGAAGTACCTGCCCGCCCTGCGTGACGTGGACGGCAGCGACTCGCACGACGGCCTGGACCCGAACTTCACCAAGGACTGGAAGACGGCGGCCAATGACACCGCGTTCCAGCAGTGCCAGAACGACGAGCGTGACCGGGTCTACTTCAACCCGTCGGTGTCGCGGGGCAAGTCCGACGGACTGCGCACCCTCGGCCAGTTCTGCTACTACGACGCGATTGTCATGCACGGTCCCGGCAACGGCGGCACCAGCTTCGGCGGCATCCGCAGTCGCGCGCTGCAGACGGCCAAGCCGCCGGCGCAGGGTGGCAACGAGACGACGTACCTGAACGCCTTCCTCGACGCCCGCGTCTGGGCGATGAAGCAGGAGGAAGCGCACAGCGACACCAGCCGCGTCGACACCGCCCAGCGAGTCTGGCTCCGCAACGGGAACCTCGACCTGAACACCCCACTCGACTGGAAGGTGTACGGCGCCCCGTACCACATCGGCTGATCCTCGACCGCCGCCCGACCGCCCTGCCCGGCGGTCATCTGCCGTAGGCGGCCAGGAAGATCCGTACGCCGCTGCGGACCAGGTGATCGATCTCGTCCTGATCGACCGGAACCGCGCCGTACCAGGTCCGGTTCTGGACGGGACCGGTGACAAGGACGCCGAGGAACTCGGCCGCCTCGACCGGATCCGGTACGTCGAGCAGGCCGCGCTGGTGCAGTGCCTCGAGCCGGTCGGCCAGGGCGGTCCTGGTCGGCCGGTCCGCCAGCAAGCGCGGGAAGTGGGCCGCCTCGGCGATCATCAGCCGCAGGATCTCGGTCCGCTCGGCCGACTTCGCCACCTCGGTCGCGAACACGCGCCCGAAGCGGAAGAGTGCGTCCTCGAGGTCGGTGACGTCGTCGATGGTCTCCTGCAGCAGTGCCTCGAAGCCCTTCTCGTGGCCCGCGCGCGTCTCCGCGATCGCCGCCAGGAACAGCCGCTCCTTGTCGCCGTAGTAGTCGTAGATCGTGCGCTTGGAGACACCGGCCTCGGCGGCGATGGCGTCGACGCCGGCGCGGGCGTAGCCCTCGGCGAGGAAGACCTTCAACGCCGCGCGTACGATCGCGGCCCGTTTGGCCGGCGACCCTTCCCTGACCACCGTGGGTGCTCCTCCCCGATCGACTACACCGTGCAGTGTAGCGCTACTACACTGCACGGTGTAGTGTGCTGGGGATGACCGACGTTGCCCTGGATCGATCGATTCTCAAGCTCGGCGGCGTGGTGATGGTCGGAGCTCTCACCCCGCTGCTCGACATGACGATGGTGACCGTGGCGCTGTCCCGGATCGCCGCCGGTTTCGGCGCGTCCGTGGTCACCGTCCAATGGGTCAGTGCGGCGTACCTGCTGTCGATCGCGATCACGATCCCGACGACAGGCCGGCTGGTGGAGCGGTTCGGTGCCCGGGCGATGTGGCTGACGGCGCTGGCTGTCTTCTGTGCCGGGTCGGCGCTGTGTGCCACGGCCTGGTCGGCGGGCAGTCTGATCGCGTTCCGCGTCCTGCAGGGGCTCGGTGGCGGCATGATCATCCCGCTCACCATGATGATCCTCGCCAAGGCCGCCGGTCCCGACCGTCGTGGCCGGGTGATGAGCCTGGTCGCGATTCCCGCCCAGCTCGCGCCGATCGCCGGTCCACCGCTCGGTGGCCTGGTGGTGGACACGATCGGCTGGCGGTGGATCTTCCTGGTCAACCTGCCGATCGGGCTGACCGCGATCGCACTCGCCTGGAGGACCGTTCCGGCCGACGCCGTACGTCGCTCGACTGGGCTGGATCTGATCGGGCTGGCGCTCGTCTCACCGGCGATCGCACTCCTCATCCTGTCCCTGAGCGGTACGGCGACGTGGCCGTCGGCGATCGGTGGTCTGCTGCTGCTCGCGGCGTTCGCGGTGCATGCGCTGCGGTCGACGATGCCCTTGCTCGACCTGAGGCTGTTCGGCCACCGTCCGGTGACCGTGGCGACAGTGCTGAACTTCTTGTCCCGCTTCTCGGTGTTCGGCGCGATGCTCCTGATGCCGCTGTACCTCCAGCAGGTTCGTGGTCACAGTGCACTGGAGGCGGGGCTGCTGCTCGCCCCGCAGAGTCTGGGCACGGTGCTTGCCCTGCCTCTCGTCGGCAGGTTGACCGACCGCATCGGCGCCCGGCCCGTGGCTCTCGCCGGAGTCGGGATCACCGTCGTCGCGACGGTCGCCTTCACGCAGGTGACGGACACGAGTTCGTTCGTCGTCCTCGCGATCGCCTTGCTGGTCTGGGGGATGGGAATCGCGGCGGCCACCGTGCCGGTATCGGTCGCGGCCTATCACGGTCTGGACCCAGCGGCCATCCCCAGCGCGACGAGTCTGATCACCACGGTGACGACCCTCGGCGCTTCGGCCGGGGCTGCCGTGGTGACTGCGATCCTGCAGTCGCGTCTCGGCCACCACGCCGGCGATCCCGCCGCGGCGTTCGCCGACACGTTCTGGTGGGTGCTCCTCTTCACGGCCGTGACGTTGCTCCCGGCAACGATGCTTCCGGCGCGAGGCACCGCCTAGCTCCCGGGGATCGCCTTGGGCTCGGCGCGGTCGGTCCGAGGGTCGGCCTCCGCGCGCTGGCGGAGCATCGAGACCATCGTGGCGAGCTGCTCGAGGTTCTCGGCCGGGAGGACCGAGCCGACCCAGGTCACCAGCTCGGCGTCGACAGTGGGTGTCGCCGCGGTCAGGATCTCGGTGCCGGCGGGGGTGAGCTCGATCAGGGAGGAACGGCGGTCGCCCGGGTTCGCGATCCGCCGGCAGCGGCCCGCGGCCTCGAGGCGGTCGACGGCCTTGCTGGTGGCTCCGACCGTGATCGCGGCCCACTGCGCCAGGTCGTAGACCCGGGCGGTACCGCGGGACGCCAGGAAGCGCAGGAACTCGAACTGGCCGAGCGGCAGGCCGTGCTCGGTCTTCAGCCGGGCGTCGAGGACGTTGTAGAGCCGCGTCTCCAGCCGGACCAGGTCCGTGAACAATGATGTGAGATCAGTCACAGGAAGATCCTGCTTCGTGGGAATTAGGTTCCTTGGAATGTAGTTGTCAGGAACTGTATTCCCTGGAATCTATCACTGAGCGACGGAGACCGACGATGAGCCAGGACCAACGCGCTGCGGCGCGATCGATGATGACCAAGCGGGACCCCGACCGGACCCCGGCGCAGGAGCGGGCCGACTTCGACGCGATCTTCGCCGACCGTCCGCTGGGCGACGACGTCACGCTCACTCCCCGCACGCTGGGCGGCCGGCCCGCTCTGGACGTGCAGGTCGCGGGTGCCGATGGCGACGCGGTGATCCTCTATCTGCACGGCGGCGGTTATGTGGTCGGTTCGGCCCGGACCGGGGCCAACCTCGCCGCGCCGCTCGCACGGCGTACCGGTCTGCCTGCGGTGTCGCTGGAGTACCGGCTCGCGCCGGAGCATCCGTTCCCGGCGGCGGTCGACGACGCGTTGGCGGCGTACAAGGAACTGCTCGGGAGTGGGCGGCCAATTGTCATCGTGGGTGATTCGGCTGGTGGGGGAGCAGCGCTCGCCACCTTGGTGGCCGCACGCCGTGAAGGTCTGCCGCTGCCGGTGGCTGCCGCCGTCTTCTCGCCCTGGGTCGACCTGACGTTGTCCGGCGAGAGCATGGACGCGCGAGGGGACCTCGACCCGCTGTTCAGCCGTGCACACATGGCCGGGTACGCCGAGCATTACCTCGCCGGTCACGATCCGAGCGACGAGCTGGCGAGCCCGCTGCTTGCGGATCTGACCGGTCTGCCACCGCTGCTGATCCAGGTCGGATCGGCCGAGGTCCTGCTCGACGACTCACTGCGCCTGGCGGTCCGCGCGGCGCAGCACGACGTCGACGTCAGCCTGGACGTCGTCGCCGGCGCACCGCACGTCTACCCGCTGATGGCCGGCGTCATGGACGAGGCCGACGAGGCCCTGGACCGGGCCGCTCATTTCCTGACCCTGCGCCTTCCTGTGGGTGGCGTCGCATAGCCTGGGGGTATGAGCACCCCGTCCGAGAAATATGCTGTCTTCCGCTCGGACCAGGAGCATCCTGCGGTGAAGGAGTTCAGGGCGCTTTACGACTTCGAGCTGGACGAGTTCCAGCTGCGCGCCTGTGCCGCCCTCGAGGACGGCCACCAGGTGCTGGTCGCCGCGCCCACCGGCTCCGGGAAGACGCTGGTCGGCGAGTTCGCCGTACATCTGGCCCTGCAGCGCGGGCAGAAGTGCTTCTACACCACCCCGATCAAGGCGCTGAGCAACCAGAAGTACACCGACCTGGTCAGCCGCTACGGCTCCGACAAGGTCGGCCTGCTCACCGGCGACAACTCGATCAACTCCGAGGCGCCGATCGTCGTGATGACGACCGAGGTCCTGCGCAACATGCTGTACGCCGCGTCGACCACCCTGCTCGGACTCTCGTACGTCGTGATGGACGAAGTGCACTACCTGGCCGACCGGGCTCGTGGCGCGGTGTGGGAAGAGGTGCTGATCCACCTGCCCGACTCGGTCTCGGTGGTGTCGCTGTCCGCGACCGTGAGCAACGCGGAGGAGTTCGGCGACTGGCTGGAGACCGTCCGCGGCAACACGGTCGTCGTCCTGGAGGAGAAGCGGCCGGTGCCGCTGTTCCAGCACGTGATGGTGGGCAAGCGGCTGCACGACCTGTTCGCCGGCGAGGCGCCGACCGCGCGCGTCGGTGCGCCCAAGCCCGCGAAGTCCGGCAACCCTGCGAAAGCCAACCAGGTCGACATCAAGGACCTGGTCAACCCGCAGCTGGTCCGGATCGCGCGCGACGACAACCGGATCTTTCGGGACGACTCGCGCAAACCCCGCCGGCGCCGGGATCTCCCGAAGAGCCGGCCGACCCGGACGCACTTCACGCCGTACCGGTCCGATGTGGTCGAGGAGCTGGACGCGGGCGCCTTGCTGCCGGCGATCTACTTCATCTTCTCCCGGAAGGGCTGCGAGGACGCGATGCTGCAGTGCCTGCGGTCCGGCCTGCGGCTGACCAAGCCGAGTGAGCGGGACGAGATCAAGCGGGTGCTGGCCGAGCGGACGGCTGACCTGCCGGACGAGGACCTCGGCGTGCTCGGGTACCACGATTTCTCCGAGGCGCTCAGCCGCGGCATCGCGGCGCACCACGCGGGCATGCTGGCCGCGTTCAAGGAGGTCGTCGAAGAGTTGTTCGCGCGCGGCCTGATCAAGGTCGTGTTCGCCACCGAGACGCTTGCCCTGGGCATCAACATGCCCGCGCGCACCGTCGTCCTCGAGAAGCTTTCGAAGTGGAACGGCGAGGCGCACGTCGACATCACGCCGGGGGAGTACACGCAGCTCACCGGGCGGGCCGGTCGCCGCGGCATCGACGTCGAGGGGCATGCGGTCGTGCTGTGGCAGCCCGGGTTCGATCCGCGCGCGGTCGCCGGTCTGGCGTCGACCCGTACGTATCCGCTCCGCTCGTCGTTCTCCCCGTCGTACAACATGGCGGTGAACCTGGTCCGCCAGGTCGGGCGGACGCGGGCGCGCGACATGCTCGAGCTGTCGTTCGCGCAGTTCCAGTCCGACCAGGCCGTGGTCGGTCTGGCCCGCCAGGTGCAGCGCAACACCGAGGCGCTGGAGGGGTACAAGGAGTCCATCGACTGCCACCTCGGCGACTTCCTCGAGTACGCCAACCTGCGCCGCAGGATCGGTGAGCGCGAGGCCTCCGGATCGAAGCGGCGCAAGCTGGACCGCCGGGTCGAGGCGCAGGAGTCGATCGAGAAGCTGCGGATCGGCGACATCATCCGGATCCCGGCCGGCCGGAGTGCGGGCTGGGCGCTGGTGCTCGACCCGGGCATGCGGTCGGAGCGCGAAGGCCCGCGGCCGACCGTGCTGACGCTTGACCGGCAGGTCCGCAAGCTGTCCATGATCGACTTCCCGACCCCGGTCGAGGCGATCGGCAGCCTGCGGATCCCGAAGAAGTTCAACCCGCGCAACCCGCAGCAGCGGCGCGAGCTCGCGCAGGTACTGCGCACTCGCTCCGACATGCTCGGTGAGGACGGGCCGCCGTCGCGCGCCCGCGGCAGAGACGTCGTCAGTCACGCCGACGATCCGGAGTTGCAGGAGATGCGGGCGCAGCTGCGCGCGCATCCGTGCCACGGGTGCTCGGACCGGGAGGACCACGCCCGCTGGGCCGAGCGGTACTTCCGGCTCGACCGGGAGAACCGCGAGGTGCAGCGCAAGATCGAGCAGCGGACGAACACCATCGCCCGTCAGTTCGACCGGGTCTGCCAGGTGCTGGACGCGCTGCACTACCTGGACGGTGACAAGACCACCGAGGCCGGCGATCGACTAGCCCGGATCTACACCGAGCTCGACCTGGTCGCCGCCGAGTGCCTTCGGCAAGGAGTGTTCGACGACCTGGCCGTCCCGGAGCTGGCCGCGTGTCTGGCCGCACTCGTCTACGAGGCGCGGTCGAAGGACGAGCCGACGTCGCCACGGTTGCCGCGCGGCGACGTACGACTGGCGCTGGAGCGGATGGGGTCGATCTGGCGGGACCTGTCGGCGCTGGAGCGGGACATGCGGGTCGACTTCCTGCGGTCGATGGATCTCGGATTCTGCTGGCCGGCGTTCCGATGGGCGTCCGGTGCGTCGCTGGCCGAGGTGCTGTACGAGTCCGACCTGGCCGCGGGCGACTTCGTTCGTTGGGTGAAGCAACTGATCGATCTGACCGAGCAGGTCGCGGACGCGGCCGGCCCGACGCCGCTGCGCGGTACGGCGCGGGCCGTCGTCGACCAGATCCGTCGTGGTGTGATCTCGTACGCCTCGATGGTCGACGAGCCCTAGAACGAACCTTTGCGGTGACAGACTTCACGGGCACTACACCCCTGCCTTGAACACCCGAAGGAGAACACGTTCGTGGAGCTGACGCGCCGGAATCTCGGCAAGCTTGTGCTCGCAACCGGGGCGGTCGCCGCCGTCGGCACCGGAGCCGGGACGGCCCTGAGTCGTTCGGCCGATGCCGCCGCGACCTGGAAGACCACCGGCACCGCCGTGTCGGCGTTGGCCGGCTTCGACAACCAGATGAAGGCCTTCATGCTGGCCCGCGGGGTGACCGGCGGGCAGCTCGCGGTGACGTACAAGGGCCGGCTGGTGCTTGCCCGCGGCTACAGTACGTCGACCGCGCTGACGGTCCAGCCGACCTCGCTGTTCCGCGTCGCGAGCGTGTCGAAGATGTTCACGGCGGCCGCGATCATGAAGCTCGTGCAGGACGGCAAGCTGAGCCTGACCACGCCGGTCGGCAACATCATCGCGATCACGCCGCCGACCGGTCAGACCAAGGACACCCGCTGGTCCGCGGTCACGATCAAGCGGCTGCTGCAGCATCTCGGCGGGTTCGACCGCGACGTCTCCGGCGACCCGAACTTCAAGGACGCCATCATCGCCAAGGCCCTGGGCGTCCCGATGGAGCTCCAGCACGCCGACGAGATCAAGTACATGGCCGGGCAGAAGCTCGACTTCGCGCCGGGCAGCAAGTACGCCTATTCGAACTTCGGGTATGTGCTGGCCGGCCGCGTGATCGAGAAGGTCAGCGGGCTGAGCTACGAGACGTACGTGAAGCAGAAGTTGCTCGCTCCGTTGAAGATCACCCGGATGGCGCAGGGCTGGACCATCGCCAAGCACACCGGCGAGGTGCCGTACGAGTCGCAGTACACCGGGCCGACGGTGCTCGACAACACCGGCAAGATCGTTGCCGCGCCGTACGGATCGTTCAGCATGCGCATCCAGGACTCGAACGGCGGCTGGATCGCCAGCGCTCCGGACCTGGTCCGGTTCGCGAAGATGTTCGACGCGTCGTCGAGCGTGCTCAACACCACGTCGCTGAACAGCGTCTGGGCCAAGCCCGAGATCGGCATCCAGCCCGACGGGTGGTACTACGGCCTCGGCTGGCAGATCCGTCCGACCACGAGCGGCGGCACCGGCCGCAACACCTGGCACACCGGCAGCATGCCCGGCACCTTCAGCATCGTGGTCCGCACCTACAACGGGATGAGCTGGGCCGCCTTGTTCAACCGCCGTGACGACGCGAGCGGTAAGTCGTACGGCGACATCGACGCGGCGCTGTGGACCGCTGCCAATGGCGTGAAGACCTGGCCGACCAACGACCTCTTCCCGACCTACTTCCCCTGAGTTGCGGCGTTTCGGCCGAGGCCGAACAGCGTTGCCGGTCCGAACAGACGACTCCTATGGAACCCCGTCTGGCGGGTGCGACTCACCGCCTCGGGCTGCTAGAACATCAATGCTCTGAAGTGCGGCGTACTGACCTGGGCCTCGCCGGCCATCTCGGTCAGTACGCCGCGCACTGTGTCGATCGCTTCGTCGCCGAACCTGCGGCGGAGCTTGCGTTCGTAGGCCTGGTGGAACTTCCGGGCCGCCTGCAGTGCGGCCTCGCCTCGGTCGGTGAGGTGCAGCCGGCGGGCCCGTGCGTCGGACGGGTCCGCGCGGCGTTCGAGGTAACCGCGGCGTTCCATATCGTCGACGATCTGGCTCGCGCCCTGCTTGGTGATCTCCAGCCGCGCCGCGAGCCCGCTGATCGTCGTCGGTCCGGCACCGAGCGTGCGCAGTACGAAACCGTCCGACCGGCCTTGGTCGTCGAACCCTTGCTCCGCCGTCGCCGCCCGCAGTGCGCCGACGAACTCCTGGTCCGCCAGCACCAGCAGGATCCCGAAATCAGGCTTGCCCGAACGCGTCATGACCGCCATGATAGTCAAGCCGACTTGGTCAAGTTGGCTTGACTATCTCTGATAGGGGGAAGCAATGCAGGTCATTCGCGCTACCGAGGCGCCGCGGTTCCGGTTGCCCGGGGTCGAGTTCACCGGACTGGCCGCGCCGAGCCGTGGGTCCGCCGGTCTGTGCACGTGGAAGCTGACGATCGATCGCGGTGTCCGCGGCGATGCGCCGCACACCATCGACCGCGACGAGGTGTTCATGGTGCTCAGCGGCACCGTCCAGGTCACCCCGGACGGCGAGAAGCTCGCGGCCGGCGACGCGGTCGTCGTACCGGCCGGCGAGGCGATCTCGCTGACCAACCTCGGCGAGGACATCGCCGAGCTCCACGTCGCCATCACCGCCGGCTTCACCGCCACCATGGCCGAAGGTACGACGATCCAGCCGCCGTGGGCTCAATGAGTCAGCACCGCCGCAGTGGTGTCGAGTAGGTGGTGTTGCTCGTCGTGGCGACGTAGTAGTCGGTGACGTAGGAGCCGTCGCTCAGCCGGTTCCACACCGACGTCGTACCGACCTTGGAACCAGGGCGCTGGCAGGTGACCCACGCCAGCGACCCGATCGGCAGCAGGCCCGGGTATGTGGCGTACGACGTTCCCGGGCCGTGCCGGCGGCTCAGGTTGTCGACGGTCGTCTGGAACGGGTTGCTGCAGCCGGGGATCGGTGCGCTGTAGCCAGGCTTGGTCGGTGTCCTGGCGTAGTAGTCGGTGATGTAGGTCCCGTCGATCAGCTTGTCCCAGACCGTGGTGACGCCGATCTTCGGGCCGAACGTCTGGCAGACGATTCGCACGCCCGCGTTCAGGGCGATCGTCCCTCGCACCGGATAGGAGGTCCCCGGGCCGCTGTAAGTATGGATCGTCGTTCGGACCGTGTAGGAGTACCAGACCGAGGCGACAGGTGCGTCGAAACTGTCGTTGTCGATGTTGAGGGTGACACCGCCGTACGTCTCGGTGTGATCGCCCCGGTACTGCTTGGCTCGCTGGCCGATGAGCCAGTAGCGGTTGGAGATCAGCGGCCAGTTCGTCAGCGACGAGCTGAGGTTCCAGCGGGCGATCCAGACTGCGTCCGGCCGGGCGTACGCGGTCGAGTTGTAGACCTCGGCCAAGTGACGGGCACCGGAATCCTGGTGTGCGTAGACGCCGGAGAGGAAGCCGCGGCGGTGCAGCTCCTTCGTCCACGACGACAGGAACCGCAGCACTGTGGCCCGGCAGGTCGCGTCGGCTGTGTTGTAGTGCTCCATGTCGGCGTAGATCGCACTGCCCGCCAGTAGTCCGATCGCTCTGGCCTTGGTGACCGCGTCACCTGCCAGGAGTGCTCCCTGTGCGGCCGCGGACGCTGCGGTGATCTTCACCGCGTTCGAGCGGAACGTGCAGGGAGCCTGGTAGCCGAGGTAGATCGGGATGAGACGCCAGCCCATGCGGGTCACACTGCTGACCCAGCTCTGGGTGAGCTGCGGCTGTGCGCAGCTCCGGTTCACCCCGCCGACATAGATCCCGATCGCCTTGTACGGCGATGCCTTCCATGCAGTCATCTGCGCAACAGTCGGCGCCGTACAGGTGTCGAACGCGAGTCCGGTGAACCGGGTGGCCGTCGTACCGGCTCCATAGGTGAGCGGCGTGGTGGGCTCAGCCATGGCCGACGCTGACGGGCCTAGTAGTAGTACGGCAACCGCCGCGGCGGCCACCTTGAATCTGATCCGCGTCATGAGCGGCACCCCCCAGTCTCAGTAGACGGCCGCGGGGTGGGCCTAGGCAAGACCTCTGAAGATGATCGCCAGGGTCCGCTCTTGAAGGTCTGTAGACCACGTGCTGTGCTGCGCGGCCTGGGTGGTTGCTGTCAGCAAGGCCATCACCTCGTCCACCCGGACAGTGGGCCGTACCTCGCCCGCCTCCTTCGCCTGCTCGAGCAGCCGTTCGATCTCGTCGGTCAACCCACGCAACGCGTCGCCGATGTCGAGCTCCGGGCCGGCGAGCGCGGCTACGACCGTCCGGGTTCGGATGGCTTCGTCGACGACCGCGGTCAGGAACTCGAACAAGGTGGACTCGGCCGCCAGTTCCGTCAGTCGCCGGAGCGACTCCTTCATGATTGCCACCAGCAACGCGTCCTTGGTCGGGAAGTGCCGGAACACGGTGCCGACCGCGACACCGGCCCGGATCGCCACCTGTTCGGTGGTCGCCCTCGGTCCGTGCTCGGCGAACGCCTCGGTTGCGGCGGCCAGGATCGCCGTACGGTTCCGCTGCGCATCGGCCCGCGCCATCCGACCTCCGGGACTAGAAACCTGAGTGGCCACTCACTATAGTCGGTGCTGAACCTGAGTGGTGACTCATCTTCTGGAGGGGTGTCATGCCGGAACTGCACGCGGTGATCGAGCGGATGGGCCAGGGGTGGTTAGGTGATCCGGGCGCCATGGACGACCTGCTGGCCGACGACGTGGTGATGGAGGTGCCGTTCGCACCAGGCGGGCCGACGCGGTGGGACGGGCGGGAGGAGTGGCTCGCGTTCGCGGAACCGGCGCGGGCCGGGTTCCCGGTGCGGTTCGACCGCTTCACCATGCTGGCGTTGCACGAGACGCTCGATCCCGAGGTCGCGGTGGTCGAGTACGAACTGGCCGGTGAGATCACCGCCACCGGGCACCGCGGTGCCGCCCGCTTCATCGGCGTACTGCGGGTCCGGGACGGGAAGATCGCGGGCTGGCGCGAGTATCACAACACCGCTGCGATCCAGCAGGCGTTAGGTTGAGTCTGTCATCGCGTTGCCGAGCCGGGAGGACTGTGGAATGCCGGACATCGTGGAGTTGGGGGAGCGGCCGTACGTCGCGCTGCGGGGCAAGGTCGCCATGAACCAGATCAGTGCGTTCGCGGACCGGATGCGCGAGGTGATCGACTGGCTCGCCGCCCGGGAGATCGCGCCGAACGACGCACCGTTCTTCAAGTACGACGTGGTTGACATGGAAGCCGGCCTGGTCCTGGAGATCGGGTTCCCGGTCGACGATCTGCACAGCGGTGAGGGCGAGATCGTCACCGGCGTCCTCCCGGCCGGGCGCTACGCCAGTACGACGTACCACGGCCACCCGGACGGTCTGGTCGACGCCACCCGCGACCTGCTGGCCTGGGCGGACGACAAGGGCCTCGAGTGGGATGCCGACGGCGACAGGTGGACCGCGCGGCTCGAGGTCTACAAGTCCGACCCGCGCGAGGTCCCGGACATGGCCGACTGGGACACCGAACTGCAGTTCAAGCTGAAGGATTAGTGGGCCGTTCCTGGGTGAGGTACTAGGTGCCCACCGTTCTCGCCGGCCTGAGCCGTCTGGACCCTGAGCGGATCCGCCACGTCGCCTCACCCCTGATCGAGCTTGGCTGCGCCCTCCACGTGCTCGCCGAGCCCGCCCACCACGATCGCGTCGAGTGGGCGGCCGCCGTACGACTGCCCGACGTACTGCGGTGTGAGTTGTCGCAGTGGACGTGGACTGTGCGGGCTGTCCGGGCGCGGTTCTTCGCGACGAGCAGAGGGACCGGGATGCCGTCGTGGCAGGACGAACTGGCGGCGCTGCGGGCTCGGGCGCCGGAGGAGCTCGCGGCTGAGCTGGTGCGGCCGTTGCGTGGGCGTCCGCTGAGCAGTCGGACCACAGACACGGACGCCGTACGCCACTGGGCCCGCAGCCGGGGTCGCGCTGTCGCTGCGCTGGTTGATTCGTTGCTGAGTGATCCGGAGGAGCCTGTACGTCGCTTCCTCGATTTACTCGATGCTTGCTGGGCGGAGTGGTTCGCTGCGGTGTGGGAGGAGTCGCGGGACGCGCTGGCGGCGCGTGGGCGGCAGGACCGTGATCTGGCGATGCGGGACGGCGTACTGGCGATGCTGCGGTCGCTGGATGGGTCTGTCTCCGTGCGCGATCGGGACAGCGCGGTGGTGCAGAAGGTGCAGAGCAAACGGATCGATCTGTCGAAGCGGTCGCTGTTGCTTGTCCCTAGCAACTACATCGCGCCGCATCTGTTCCTGGGGGAGATCCCTGGGGAGCCGCTGACTGTCATCTACCCGGTGGTGGGCGTCGGGACCGCCGTACCGACCGCTCAACAGATGCTCGGTCGCCTGGAAGCCCTCGCCGCCCCCGACCGCCTTCAGGTCTGCCGAGCCGTCGCCAGCGAACCGCGCACAGCCGGCGAGATCGCGGCCTTGTGGGGCCTTCACCCGACTCAGGTGACGCGCCACCTCCGAGCCCTCACCCGAGTCGGCCTGGTCACCGCCGAACGCCAGGGTCGCTTCGTCGCCTACCGCCTGGACGAATCCGCCCTCAACCACCTAGGCGCGGATCTCCTCAACCTCATCATGCGCTGAGCGGGATGTCGCGGATCGCCCGGAACACCGCCGTGGTCAACGCCCGAAACGGCCCCACGGGATCGCGTGCGAGCCACAAAACATCGTCGTCGAACCACCCGGTCCCGTTTGATGGGCTAACCCACCAGGCAGTGGGTTGGCCTGGCGCGTGCGGTGTGCGAACCCACAGGCCGGCGGGTCAGCCCACCAGACGGGGATGGGCGCCAGCTCGACGACCGTCGGGAACTGAATCGAGCGACATCGGCACAGGAATGCTTCGGTGGCTGATGCATTGACGGGATCTGTCAGTCCAGCGGGCGGATGGGGCGGGCGGTAGTTGGGTGAGGGGGTGACAGCTTCTCTTCCGCCTGCCGTACGTCGGTTGATCGGCGCGACTCTCGTCAACACGTTCGGGAACGGTGTGTACGCCGCCGTCGGCGCCCTCTATCTCACGCGGGCAGCCGGCCTGTCCGTCGGACATGTCGGCATCGGCCTGACTATCGCGGGCCTGGTCGGGCTCGTGGCCAGCACTCCGCTCGGCGTGGTCGCGGATCGTCTCGGACCGAACCGTGCGTACGTCGGCTTCCTAATCTTGCAAGCGATCACGATGAGCGCGCTGACGCAGGTCCGCTCGTTCCTCCCGTACGTCGTGGTCGCCGGGATCACCGCGATCGCCGACTCCGGTCAACGTGGCGCGAAGGGAGCGCTGATCGCGGGTCTGTCGCCGTCCGACCAGCGGGTCCGCACGCGGGCGATCCTTCGCGTGACGACCAACATCGGCATGGGTGCCGGCATGGCTGTTGCCGGCGTCGTTCTCGCGGTTGACCGGCGTGAGGTGTACGTCGCCGCACTGCTCGCCAACGCGGCGACGTACGTGATCACCGCGGCTCTGGTCCGCTTCGGCCTGCCCGAGGTCAAGAAGGTGTCGTCGGCAACCGGTCCGTCCGGACTGACCGCGTTGAGGGACCGGCCGTTCCTCGCCTTCGTCGCGTTGGACGGCGTACTGAGCATGCACAACGCGATGGCACAGATCGCGATCCCGCTGTGGGTGGCGACCGCGACCGACGCTCCGCGCTGGCTGATCTCCGTCCTGCTCGTGATCAACTCGGTCGCGGTGATCCTGCTCCAGCTCCGCGTTGCCCGAGGCACCGAACACCTCCCCGGCGCCGCCCGTGCCGGCCGCCGGGCCGGCGTACTCCTCGCCGGAGCCTGCGTCGTCCTCGCTCTCACCGACGTCACCTCAGGCGCCGTCACCGTCGGCCTCCTGGTCGTCGCAGCCCTCATCCACGTCCTGGGCGAGATGCTGCAGTCGGCAGGCGGCTGGGGCATCAGCTTCGAACTCGCCCCACCCGGCGCCCAGGGCCAATACCAAGGCGCCTACGCCATGGGTCACCAAGTCGGCGACCTCATCGCGCCGCTCATCCTCACCACCATCGCCGTCAGCTGGGGCTGGCCCGGCTGGTTGCTGACAGCCACCATCTTCCTGCTCACCGGCACCCTGCTCCCAATAGCCGTCCGCAAACACCCCCACTGGCCCACCACCACCGAACCCCACCTGGCCACCACCACCTGACGGCCGTTCAGGCGGCGGCTGGTTTCAGGAGGGTGCGGAGGGAGCGGGCTGCGGTGAAACCGGCTCGGTTGGCGCCGATCGTGCTGGCGGACGGGCCGTAGCCGACGAGGTGGACTCGGGGTTCGAGGACTGTGTGGGTGCCGTCCATGCGGATTCCGCCGGAGGGTTCGCGGAGGTGGAGCGGGGCGAGGTGGGCCAGGTCCGCGCGGAAGCCGGTGGCCCACAGGATTGCGTCGACGTCCAACCGTCGCCCGTCCGCCCAGTCGACGCCGGTGGAGGTGATGCGGGTGAACATGGGGAGGCGGGTGTAGACGCCGCGCTCCAACGCAGCCTGCTCCTGCTCCCGGAGGTGGAGGCCGGTCACGCTGACGACGCTTCGTGGGGGGAGGCCGGCGCGAACGCGTTCCTCGACCTTGGCCACGACCTTTCGCCCGTACTCCGGGTTGAAGTCCTCACCGGTCCGCCACTCCGGCGGCCGTCGGGTCACCCAGGTAGTCGTCGCGACCTCGGAGATCTCAGCGAGCAACTGCACCGCCGACGCGCCACCGCCAACGACGAGGACATGCTGCCCCGCAAACTCAGCCGCCCCGCGGTAGTCCGCCGTGTGCAACTGCCGTCCACGAAAGCTCTCGATCCCCGGATACCAAGGAATGAACGGCCGATTCCACGTCCCCGTCGCGTTCACCACAGCGTCCGCACGATAGGTGTCAGTAGACGTCCGCACCTCGAACAGCCCGTCCACCTTCCGCACGCTCTCAACGCTGACAGGCCGTACGACGGGCAACCCGAACCGCTTCTCGTAGTCCGCGAAATACCCCGGCACGAACTCATTGGCACGGGCATCGGAAGCACTCGGCGGCACCGGCACCCCGGGCAGATTCGCGATCCCGTGGACGTCGTACATGGTCAACGAGTCCCACCGGTGCTGCCACGCTCCACCGGGCGCCGGATTCCGGTCGAGTACGACGACCTCGTCGTACGGCGTGAATCCCATCCGGACCAGATGGTAGGCAGCCGACAGTCCGGCCTGCCCGGCGCCGATCACCACCACCTCGACCTCTCGCACCTCACGTCCAACGTCCCGGCCGGGCGGCGTCTTCCCGGCTAGCGTTTGTGGCATGGATCTCACCGCCGCGTACGGCTTCCGGATGGACTGGATCGTGAGCTTCGTCGCGGTGGCCCGCCACGGCGGCTTCTCCGCTGCGGGCAAGGCGGTGTTCCGCGGCCAGTCCCGGATCAGTGAGCACGTCGCCGAGCTGGAGCGCGCTCTCGGCGTCCAGCTGTTCGACCGCACGGCTCACCCGGCGCGCCTCACCCCGGAAGGACGGGCTCTGGTACCGCACGCCGAGGAGATTCTTCGCCGCCTCAACGACCTGGCGTCCGCCGGGGGAGAGGTTCGCTTCGGCACGTACCCGAGCGCCGCGGCGTGGCTCTTCCCGCAGGTCGCGCAGCGCCTCCCGGCAGAGGTTCGGCTGCATCTGGTCGAGGGGCCGAGCATCGAGCTCGAGGGCGCGCTCGGCCGGGGCGAGGTGGACCTGGCGATCCGCCCGGTGCATCCGCTGGTCGCCTCGGAGTCGCTGGACCACGAGGTCCTCTGGACCGAGCCGCTGGTCGCCGTGTTCCAGCAAGGCCATCCGCTGGCCTCCGCGGAGTCGGTCGGGCTCGACCAGTTGGCGAACCTGCCGCTGATCTCCATCGGGGAGACCTCCGGTGGACGCCAGTTCGAGTCACACCTGGCCTTCGCGTCCGCCGGGCTCAATCCCGAGAGTGTCTACCGCACCAACCAACCCCAGACGCTGCTCTCGCTGGTCCGCCACGGCTTGGGCACCGGGGTCACCAACGCGCTCGCCGTCACCACCGCGAACCTCACTGGCGTACGCCTGGTCCCGATCAGGGACGCGGGAGTCGAACGGCAGGTAGCAATCTTCGTGCACCGCGACCGGCCGCGGACTCCCGCGCTGGAGCAGGTCATCACGGCGGTCCAGGCCGTGCAACCTCCGACCTGGCCCTAGGGCAGAGTGGCCTCACACAGCTCCAGGCAGCGCGTGAGCAGCGCGTCCTGCAGGTCAACGTCGTACGCCTGTGGGTTGACCTCGATCGCCTTGCGGTCCTGGAAGAACGTGCCGGTGACGAGCGCTTCCGGATCGTCCGACGCCGCCAGCCAGGCGGGGGTATCGGCGCCCTGGGCAACGGTCAGCGGCGCGGCGTAGCCGCTCGTCTTCGTGCTCACCCACCCGGGATGGGCCGCGTTCGACAGCACGTCCGGCCACCGCCGGGCCACCGCGAAGGCCAGCGCGGTCATCGCCAGCTTGGAGTCGGCGTACGCCGCGTCCTGCGTCCACTCGTCCTCGTGCTGAAGGTCGTCGAGGCGAATCCGGCCGCGGGAGATCGAGTCCGAGCTGACGAACACGATCCGCCGCGGTTTCGGCAACGACGCCGTCAGCAGCAGCGGCGCCAGCGCGTTGATCTGAAACGTCTGCTCCAAACCGTCCTCGGTCACCGGCCGGCTCTCGTCCTTGGAACCCCATCCCGCGTTGTGTACGACGACATCCGGCGCCCCGAGCCGCAGTACGTCGGCCGCCATCTCACGCGTCGACCGCAGTGACGACAGCTCACCGACCACGAACCCAGCACCGCCGCCGCGTTCCGCGCTTCGTGCGTGCCGGATCACCTCGTGGCCCTGCGCGTCGAGGACCCAGGCGATCTCCGCTCCGATCCCGTCGTTCGATCCGGTGACCAGAATGCGGCTCACCGTGAGCCTCCCATCGTGACAGGCACCCCATCGGGTGCTACCAGTTGCTGGTCACCCGGCGCATCGAGGACCAGCCGGCGCGGCCCGAGAACAGCAGGACCGGCAGCCGACAGCTCGTTCGGCACGATCGGTACGTCGAAGCTGAACACCTCGAGCACCGCCGGACCGGCCTGCAGATACGTCATCAGGAACCCCCGTGGATCCCCGTGATGCCTGATCTCGCCGATCACCTCGAACCCGAACCGGTCGCGCCAGAAGTCCAGTGCGGCCGGCAGGTCCGACACCGTCACCGCAACATGATCGAACCGTGGCTCCTCACCGGGGACCTGTGCGGCCTCGGCCGCCGCGAGCACCGGCGACGAGATCCGTTCGTAGCTCAGATTGCCCTGGATGAACTCCAGCCGCGCACCGTCAGGGTCGAGGAAGAACGCGATCCGTACGTCGCCGAGTACGTCGAGGGGCTGCGACAGCACGGTCACCCCGGCGTCCTCCAGCCGCTTGATCTGCCGGTCGACCCCGGCCACCTTCATCCCGAGGTGCCGGATCCCGCCCTGCAGATCGTCGTTCACCCAACCGCCTTGGTTGCCGTCGGCCCCGACCTCGACGAGCTCGAGGACCACGGTGCCGTGGCCGAGCAACCGTCTGCGGTCGGCCGGTCGCGGAGCGTCCGGCATCGGCCGGAAACCCAGCAGGGCTTGGTAGAAGTCGAGGGAACGGTCGAGATCGCGGCAGCCGATCTCGACCCGGCGCAGTCCGGGAGGCAGCGATGCGGGCATGGCAGGGAGAGGTCGGCGGGTCCCGGAGGAAGTGGCCGTCGGCGGGTTCGACGACTCCCGGATCGCGCGGGAGTCGGACCCGCCGCTGACCACGATCCGGCAACCGCTCGAGCTGGTCGCCCGGGAGATGGTGGAGGTGCTGTTGCGCCGGATCGACGGGACCGACGACGGTCCCCGCATCCTGCCGACCGAGCTCGTCGTCCGGGCTAGCGGATGAACTGGTCCACGTAGTCGGCGCCGAGGCCGTTCGCGCCGTAGTGGTCGCGGCACAGCTGGATCTTGGTGAACGTGTCCTCGTAGCCGGTCTGGTTGCCGGCCTCGTCGACGTAGATCATCGCGCCGGAGATGTTGAAGAACGTGATCATCTCGGTGCAGTCCTCCGGCACCCGCAGCGTGTGGATCTCGCCCGGCGGCTCGTACACGAACGACCCGGTCTCCGCGACCCACTCGTGCTCGTCGTACTGCCACTTGCCCTTGATCACGTAGCCGAAGACCGCGCTCGGATGCCGGTGCCGGGACACGATGCCGGCCCGGGTCACCTTGAGCAGGTTGCACCACTGGCCGGTGACCGTGTTCAGCATCAGCGGCCGGAACCACACCCCGGGCGCCTGCTGAACCCACAACCGGTCGTCGTCGGGCACCGCGGGTACGGCGATCTCCGCCGGAACACCTGCTGAAACCGGGATCATCGACTGCTCCTTCACATGCTCTGATAGCCGCCGTCCACGGGCAGGACGGCGCCGGTGACGAACCCCGCGTCCGGGCCGGCCAGGAAGGCGATCGCCCCGGCGACCTCCTCGGGCTTTCCCCAGCGGGCCATCGGCGTACGGGAGATGATCCGGTCGGCGGCGGCCGGATCGGCTTGCAGTGCGGCGGTCAGGTCCGTGGCGATCCAGCCGGGTGCGACCGCGTTCACCCGGATGCCGTCGGCCGCCCAGGCGACCGCGAGGGACTTGGTCAGCTGGACGATGCCGCCCTTGCTGGCGCTGTACGCCGGAACGAGTGGACCACCGAAGTAGCTCAGCATCGAGGCGAGGTTGACGATGCAGCCGCGGCTCGCGGCGAGCAGGTCGTGCGCGGCTTCGGACGCCCGCAGCGCGCCGGTCAGGTTGATCTCGAGGACCTCCCGGAACACGTCGGGCTGGTGCTCGTCGCCACGGCGGATGATGCCGGCCGCGTTCACCAGGATGTCCAGCCGGTCGAGCGAACCGATCAGCTGCTCGAGTGCGCCTGGCTCACGCAGGTCGACCTCCACCTCGGCCGGACCGGCATCAAGACCTGCGGCGACGACCTGCAGCCCGTCGGCGCTGAGTCGGCGTACCGTCGCCGCGCCGATCCCGCTGGTGCCTCCGACGACGAGAGCGGTGCGAGCGGACATGCAGCTCAGCTTCGTGGCCGCTCGTGCAGGCGGCAAGAAGTACCCGTGCTCCGGATCGGCCCGATCCGGAGCACGGGCCGGTCAAGGCTCGTCCGAATGCCCGGAATCAGAGCCGTGGGTGGGGATAGTCGGGGGAGCGGTGCTGGAAGGTGAGGATGCCGGGATTGCGGATGACGCCGGCCTCGATCTCGATCGCGGGGCCGAGGGTGGCGTCGGCGTGCCAGGCGGCGGGGCCGCCGAGCACCGGGCGGAGGAAGGGCAGCACGGCCTCGCTGATCTCCCAGGTCGCCGAGTTCCACAGGTACGACGGGCTGTGGTCGACGCCGTAGTACGTGATGTGGTCACCGACCACGAATGTCGGATCGCCGAACCCGGTCGGCCGGGCCCAGCTGAACCCCATGCCTAGGTCGCACGAGACGTCGACGATCAGGCTGCCCGGCGCGAACTGCTCCAGATCCTCCTCGACCAGGAACGTCAGCGGGGCGTCGGGATCCTGCAGCACGCAGTTCACGACCACGTCGTGCTCGGCCAGGAATCCGGCCAGGGGCACTCTGCCCTCGTCGGTCAGCGCGTGGCTGAGGCGCGGGTCGTCGTTCTCGGGGTCGTCGTGGTCGAACTGGATGATCCGGGCCGAGTGGATCGGCGAACCGACCGCGGTCACGCCTCGCCCGGTCAGGACGTCGACGTCGTGCACGCCGTGCGCGTTCAAGGCGGTGACGGCTCCCCGGGCGGTCGCGCCGAACCCGATCACCACCGCCCGCAGCCGGCGCCCGTAGTCGCCGGTCGAGCCGATCAGCTCGAGCGCGTGCAGCACGGAGCAGTAGCCGGCGAGCTCGTTGTTCTTGTGGAACACGTGCAGGCTGAACCGGCCGTCGGCGGTCCAGTGGTTCATGGCCTCGAACGCGATCAGCGTGAGTTCGCGGTCGATCGCGAGCTGGGTGACCTTGTCATCCTGGACGCAGTGCGGCCAGCCCCAGAGCACCTGTCCGGTCCGGAGCTCGGCGAGATCCTCAGGCTGCGGCTTGGGCAGCAGTACGACGTCGGCGACAGCGATCAGTTCGTCCCGGTCGACGACCCCGGCGACGGACTTGGCCAACTGCTCGTCGGAGATCCCGAACCGCTCGCCGTACCCGGACTCGAGGACGATGCGCCGCCGCAGCTCTTCGTCGATCCGGTCGAAGTGGTGCGGATGGATCGGCAGCCGGTACTCGTTCTCTTTGCGGGAACGGCCGATGACGCCGAGCGTTGACTGGTCCACGAGGGCCCCTTTGGTTACGGCCTGTTGTAGCACAGACCGGCCGGAGGCCGTTCAGTCGACGCTGCTGTCGATGCGGCGGTGGTAGCGCTGGCCGGCCTTGCCACCGATCAACGCGGCGAGCAGCGTCACCACGACAGCCGCCACGACCGCGATCACTCCACCGGTGGTCAGGGTCTCGTTCGCAATCGGCACCGACGGCAGGTCCACCCGGTCCAGTACGTCGTACTGCGAACCGGCCAGCGCGGCGATCGCCGCGACGACGACCGTCACCAGGAAACCGATCAGCCAGACGCCGAAGCCCTGCCGCGCACCGTCGAAGCGGGCCAGCCGGCCGGCGACGTACCCACCGTTGTAGTAGGCGATCGCGAGGATCAGCAGCAGGACCGCGCCGGACGCGATGCCGATGGTGCCGGCGTCGGACTCGGCCGCGTTCCAGTCGATGGTGGTCGCGTAGTCGACCGCAGCCGCGACCGCGCCGACGATCCCGGTCAGCAGCGCGATCAGCCCGATCGCGACCAGCCAGCCGAAGAAGGCCGAACCGCCCTTGAAGCCCCGGTACGCCGGGTCCACCTCGGTCGCGGCGGACGTCCGGATGTTCGCCCTGTGCAGCGGCTGCGTGTCCCGGTCGTTGTCAACGTCGTCGTCGACGTGGCCCACCGGCCGCGAGTCATGGTCGTGCTCGCCTCGGCGCAGCGAACGCGTCTCGTCGACCTGCTGAGTGTCAGTGTCGTCCCGATACTGCTGGACCATGGTCAGTTCTCCTCACCAGACAGGCCCCGTGTCGCCCCATCCGGTACCCCTCAGGGGCGTCGACCATGCGTGGTGAGTCAGTGACCGTCAGTCCAGCAGGGTGTCGATCTTGTCGTGGTAGCGCTGGCCGGCCTTGCCGCCGAGGATCGCGAACAGCAGCGCGAGGACGACGAGGGTCGCGGCGGCGACGATCCCGCCCATGGCCAGGGTGTCGTTGGACAGCGCCACGTCCGGCCGGTTCAGATCGTCGAGCCAGCCGTACTGACTGTTTCCGAAGGCCCCGGCACCGGCCGCGAGCACCGAGAACAGCAGGGCGAGCATCCACACCCCGAAGCCCTGCCTGCCGCCGTCGAACCGCGCCATCCGGCCGGCGACGTACCCGCCGGTGAAGAACGCCAGGGTCACCATCAGTACGACGACCGACGCTGCGGTGATGCCCGCGGCCCCCGGCTGAGCCTCGGCGTCAGCGCGGGAGTAGTCCAGGACCTCCGCCGTACCGACCGCCGCGGCGGCCGCGGCCGCGAGCAGCAGTACCGACATCGCGATGGAGATCAACCAGCCGAAGAAGGCAGCGCCGAACTTGAAGCCGCGGTAGGCGAGCAGGTCCGGGTCGGTGATGGGCTCGGTGGTGGCCGTTGGTAACGGCATTTGGGTCGGGACGATCGTGACGTTGCTCATCGCACGGTGCGCCGCGGCGCGTGCCTCCTCGTAGCGCTGGGTGGTGGTCGCGTCCGAGTCGGGCGCGGCCGAACCGGGGGCAGTCATGGTGGCGGCGTCGCCGGTGTACTGCACTGTGGCGGTGTCGCCGTACTGCTGAGCCATCTCCGCTTCTCCTCACTGGTCAGCCTCGCGCCAGACCTACCCAACGGAGTCTGGTCCGACACTGCCGGAGGGCGGATTTAACCGGCCCCTGGTGTGGGCTCACTGTCCGTCGCCGGGTATCGGCGGGGAGTGAAGACCAGGGGTCCGGCCGGGCGGGGCACGGTGCGGGTCTGGGACGACCCGATCAGTAACAGGCAGCGCATGTCAACCTGCTCGGGGTCCAGTTCGGCCAGCGTTGTCACGGTGATCGACTCCCCGGGACCGCCCACATCCCGGCCGACGACGACCGTCGTACTGGGCGAACGGTGTTCGAGCAGCAGGTCGCGGGTGGCGCCGACCTGCCAGGTCCGGGACTTCGACGCTGGGTTGTAGATCGCGATCACCAGGTCTGCCGCGGCGGCCGCGGTCAGCCGCCCGGCGATCACGTCCCACGGCTTCAACCGGTCCGACAGCGACAGCACGCAGAAGTCGTGCCCGAGCGGTGCGCCCACCCGGCTCGCGACGGCCTGCGCCGCGGTCATCCCGGGCAGGATGCCTACGGCGATGTCGGCGTACTCCGGCTCGGACGCGACCTCGGTGACCGCACTGGCCATGGCGAACACGCCGGGATCACCGGACGAGACCACAACCACCTTCGAGCCCTTCCGGGCCAGATCGAGGGCGAACGCGGCCCGCTCGGACTCGACCCGGTTGTCCGACCCATGCTTGCGCTGACGAGCGCGGTCCGGCAGCCGGTCGACGTACGGGCCGTAGCCGATCAGGTCGTCGGCACTCGCGATCGCCGCCCGGACCTCGGGCGTCATCCACTCCGGCCCGGCCGGACCCAGTCCGACCACGGTGACGGATCCGTCCGTGGCGGTCTTGGGTGCCGGCGCGGTGAAGGTGTTGTTGATCGGACTCGGGAGCAGCGCGAGCGAGAAGTACGGCACGCTCTCGGGATCCACCTCGGCCAGGGGAGCCGTGCGTTGCGCCTCCGTCGTCGCACGTTCGACATACCAGGCCTCGTCGGCGCGCCCGGCCAGCTCGAACGCCTCCCGCACGTTGTCGAACGTGCGGCCGAGCTTCATCACCGCGGCCGCATCCGTGTTCCGGAGCCGATCCGCGAGTACGTCGGGCGGCAGCGTGCCCGGCAGCACGGTGAGGATCTCGTCCCGCTCACACAAGGGTCGCCCGAGTACGGCGGCCGCCGCGCTCACCGACGTCACGCCGGGAACCACCTCGCACGGATACCGGTCGGCGAGCCGCTTGTGCATGTGCATATAGGACCCGTAGAACAACGGATCGCCCTCAGCCAGTACGACGACGTCCCGGCCGGCGTCGAGATGCGCAGCCAGCCGGGCCGCGCAGTCGGTGTAGAAATCGTCCATCGCACCCTGGTAGCCGCCGGGGTGATCGGTCGTCTCGGTGGTCAGCGGGTAGACCAGGTGCTCCTCGAGCTGGCCGTCCCGCAGGTACGGCGCCGCGACCGAGCGCGCGATGCTGCGGCCATGCCGCGCGCTGTGGAACGCGATCACGTCGGCGGCCCCGATCAACCGGGCTGCCTTGACCGTGACCAGTTCGGGGTCGCCCGGGCCGAGCCCGACGCCCCACAGTCTGCCTGTCACTCTTCCTCGCTTGCGATGGCGTTGACGGCGGCCGCCGTGATCGCGCTTCCGCCTCGGCGGCCGCGGACGACGAGGTACTCCAGGCCGAGGTCGTTCGCCGCCAGCGCGTCCTTGGATTCGGCGGCACCGATGAAACCGACCGGGATGCCGAGGATCGCGGCCGGTCGCGGCGCGCCGTCCTCGAGCAGCTCGAGCAGCCGGAACAGCGTGGTCGGCGCGTTGCCGATGGCAACGACAGAACCGGCCAGGTGGTCGTGCCAGAGATCGACGGCCGCAGCGCTGCGGGTGGTCTGCAGCTGTTGGGCCAGTTCCGGGACACCCGGCTCGCTCAGCGTGCAGATGACCTGGTTGTCCGCGGGCAGGCGCCGCCGGGTGATGCCGGCTGCCACCATCTGCGCGTCGCACAGGATCGGTGCGCCGTTCTGGAGTGCGGTCCGGGCGTTCTTGACCACGTTCGGCGACCAGGCCAGGTCAGCGACCAGGTCGGTCATTCCACAGGCGTGGATCATCCGGACCGCCACCTGTGCGACGTCGGCCGGGAGGTCGCCGAGCGCCGCTTCCGCCCGGATCGTCGCGAACGACCGCCGGTAGATCTCCGCGCCGTCGCGCACGTACTCGAACCCGCTCACCACGTCCCCATCCGCTCACCGTCGATCACATATCCGTTGCCCACAGCAAGTACGTCGACGAACTCGCCGGCCGGCTTGCCACAGCGCCGCTCACAGCCGGACCAGTGCATCGGCCGCTCGTGCCGCGGCAGCCGTGGCGTCACCCGCTCGGCGTCGGCCCGTACATCTGCCAGCGCCTTCGCACACCCAGGCTGCCCCGCACACGCTGTCACACCGTTCCAGGCCGATTCAGGATCTGTGACCAAACCAACCCCATCCAACCCCGCACCAGCCTCCGCCGGCACCACGACGGACCGCCAAGGAGTCACCCTCAAGTCCTGACCCAGGTGGGCGAGCACCGCGGACTGTTCCTGGCTGAGGCTCCCAAGTGGCACAGTCACCACCAGCGCCGTTCCATGCTTGCCTGCCCCGACTGTGGTCACAGCAGTCGGCAGCTCTTCCGTAGCCTGCAACCCCAGGCGGTCGAGGATCCGCTCCTCACCACACTCGAGCTCCGCGATCCGCCACTCCTGCCCCTCACGCTCCTGCAGGAACGCCTCAGCCGCTGCGACCATCACCTCAGCCACATCACTCCAGCCCACCCGCACACCGCGAGCGCCAAGGCTCAACAGCCCTTCACGCTCATCCACCGCCCGCACGAACACATCCGCCCGCACCCCGGCCAGATCCCCGCGCCCGTCATCCAGCGCGAACAGGAACCGCCCCGGCAGCTCAGCCAACCCAGGCCGGGCACACAGCTCCCGGTCCACCGCAGCCGCCACCAGCAGAACGTCGTACCGGCTCTCCTGGTCCAGACCGGAGAGCGGCGACGCCAGAATGTTCCGCACGCGCTCATGCGGCATTGACGGCAACAGTCCGGCCTCGAACAACCGCTGAGACAGCTCCACCGGCGCATCAGGCGCGAGTCCGCGGATCTGCACGTTCGCCCGCGACGTCAGCTCGAGCCGCCCGTCCCCGAGGTCCGCAGCGGCCGTCCGCAGTACGTCGAACTGGTCGGAACGGACCACGCCACCCGGCAGGCGAACGCGGGCAAGTCCTCCGTCGGCAGCCTGGTGCACCGCCAGCACACCCGGGCACCGATCCGTCTGAGTCCTCGACACAACCGGGATGCTACGTCCCCGCCTCCTGTGCTCTGGACCACAGCAGCACTCCGGCGGTCAGCGCCGCGCACACCCCGCCCGCGACCATGACGGTCGACACCGACCAGGCGTCCACCACCAGACCGCCCAGCAGCGCACCGGTGGAGAGCACGGCCTGGAACGAACCGGTGAACAGGACGGTCGCCGCCTCCCGCGAGGCCGGTGCAGCCTTGGCGAACATGTTCATCGAGCAGACCGGCACACCGCCGTACCCGATGCCCCACACGATCAGCAGGGCCAGGGCTCCCGCCGTACTGCGACCCAGGACCGGCAACAGGAGGGTCGCGGTGGCGATGCAGGCGGCGCATCCGGCGAAGGTGAGGTGGACGCTGCGAGCGACCGCCGTACCCGCGATGAGGTTGCCGACCAGGCCGGCTGCGCCGTACACCAGCAGGAACACCCCGATCAGCTCCGGTCGGACGTCCTCGCGGAGGAAGGGCGTCACGTAGGTGTAGGTGGCGAAGTGCGCCGTCACGACCATGCACGTGACGACGATCGCGCCCTTGCTCCGACGGAGCGCATCCCGGAGTACGACGAGCCTGGTCACCTGCAGCGGCGGTAGCGGCGGCACGGTGAGGTAGAGAGCAGTGAGCGCCACCAGCGACAGCACTCCGAGCACGGCGAACGACGTACGCCAGCCGGCCAGCTCACCCAGGACCGTGCCCGCCGGTACGCCGACGACCGAGCCGAGGGGGACTGCGGAGAAGATGACTGCGGTTGCGCGGACGGTCCACCGTTCTGGGACGAGTCGCGCGGCCAGACCGGCGCCGATCGACCAGAAGCCGCCGACCGTCAGGCCGACGAGGAAGCGGGCCAGCAGTTCGATCCAGTAGACCGGCGCGGCCGCGGCGAGGAAGCCGGCGACCGCCAGCAGAACCATCAGTGCGCACAGCATCAGCCGCCGGTCCAGCCGAGCGGTGGCGACTGTGATCACCGGCGCCGCGACGCCCGCGACCAGGCCGGGCATGGTCATCAGCCAGCCGGTGCGTCCGGGCGTGAGTGAGAAGGTGGACCCGATCGGGGTGAGCAGTCCGATCGGCAGGATCTCGGTGGTGGTGATGGTGAAAATCCCCAACGTCACCGCTACAACCGCGAACCACCGGACCCCCGCCACCCGCGTCTCAACAACAGTCATGCCCACCACCCAACCGCCCACCCACTCCCCACACTCGCGACTTCACGACACCGCCCTGCACGTCGCATTCCCGCTACCAAGCCGACGGAGAATGATCGGCACGAGATGATCTGGCAGTAGATAATCCCGCGTTACCCTGGAGGTTATGGCGAAGACCCCAGCCCGTACGGTTCCCGACCTCACCGGCTACCTCACGCATGCCGGTCATGTGCTCGAGACGCAGTTGTCCGCTGCCCTCGCAGAGATCGGACTGACGGTGCGGATGCAGTGCGTACTGCGGCACGCCCTGGAGGAGGAGCGCACCCAGATCCAGATCGCCGAACTGGCCTACATGGACAAGACCACGATGGTCGTCACCGTCGACGCGCTCGAAGAGGCCGGGTACGCCGAACGCAAACCCTCCGCCACCGACCGCCGCGCGCGCATCATCGCGGTCACCCCGGCCGGCGCCAAGATCGCCGCCGAGGGGCAGCGCATCGTCGACCGGGTCCACGCCGACGTCCTCGAGGCCCTCACCGCAAGCGAACGCAAACCCTTCGTCGACGCGCTCGTCGACCTGGTCGACGGCCACCTGTCCGTCCCGGTGGAAGCGGTATCGGTCCGCCGCGCCCGGCAACGAACAAGGTAGTCCACACTGCGAGGTAGTCCACCAAAAGATCGTCTAGTACGGAACTATCTGCTACCGTCGTACTTGTTCTGCTTCGAGCTGGGCAAGGAGATGGGTGATGGCAGTGGAAACGGCGGTTCAGGCGGGGCGTCCGGTGGCGGCCGGACGGACGAAAGCCCTGCTGGTGTTGTGCGTCATGCAGTTGATGATCATCCTCGACGGCACCGTGGTGACGGTCGCGTTGCCGACGATCCAGAGTGATCTCGGGTTCTCCCAGGCCGGCCTCGCGTGGGTGATGAACTCGTACCTGATCGCCTTCGCGGGACTACTCCTGCTGGCCGGGCGGATCGGGGACCTGATCGGGAGCAAGCGGGTCTTCCTGGCCGGACTCGGCCTGTTCACGGCAGCGTCCTTGCTGTGCGGTACGGCGGGCAGCGCGGAGGTGCTGATCGCGGGCCGGTTCCTGCAGGGAGTCGGCGGAGCGCTCGCCTCGGCGGTGATTCTCGGCATGATCGTCGGCCTCTACCCGGCCCCGGGCGAGCAGGCACGCGCGATGGGGGTCTACAGCTTCACCTCGGCCAGTGGTGCGTCGATCGGTCTGATCCTGGGCGGTGTGATCACCCAGACCGTCGGCTGGCACTGGTCCTTCCTCATCAACGTGCCGATCGGCCTCGTCTCGCTCGCGTTCGCCGTACGGCTCCTGCAAGGAGAGAAGGGGCTCGGTCTCACCAAGGGCGCCGACGTACTCGGCGCGGTCCTGGTCACCGCGGGGCTGTCGCTCGCCGTCTACACGATCGTCCAGACCGCCGAGCCGCACGCGGAGCTCACGCGCACACTCGTCCTGGCCGCCGCGGCGGTCCTGCTCCTGGCCGCGTTCGTACTCCGTCAGGCCCGGAGCACGAATCCGCTGCTGCCACTGCACATCTTCCGCAAGCGCCAGACCACGGTCGCCAACGTCGTAGTCGTCCTGCTGTTCGCGGCCGGCTTCGGTTTCCAGTTCACCACCGCGCTCTATGTGCAGCGGGTCCTGGGGTACGACTCTCTCACCACCGGCCTGGCCTTCCTTCCGGCGCCGATCATGAACGCGCTGATGTCGCTGTCGATCGCGCCACGTCTGACCGTCCGTTTCGGCCCACGCACCATGCTGACCGCCGGACTGACAGCCTTCCTGGCCGCTCTGCTCTGGATCAGCCAGGCACCGGTCGATGGTTCGTACGTCGTCAATGTCGCACCCGTCCTGGCGGTGATGGGAGCCGGCATCGGCCTGGCCATCCCGGCAGCGATCATGCTCGCGATGTCGGGCGCCGAAGCGGGCGACGCCGGACTGGCCTCCGGGCTCAACAACACCGCACAGCAGGCCGGTGCCGCGGTGGGGACCGCCGTACTGGCGACTCTGGCCGCGTCCACCACGACCAGCCGGCTGGCTGACGGTGCGAGCGACGTACTGGCGCTACGGGACGGCTACGGAGTCGCTTGGCTCGCCGCGGCGGCCTTCGTCCTCGGTGCGCTCGTGCTGTCGACCACTCTGCTGAGGGCTCCGCGGAACTGACCGGCCGTTACTGTTGTCGGCCGTGAGTACGACGAGGAACCCGGACCGGCTGGTCCTGTTCAGCGACGCGGTCGTCGCCATCGCCATCACCCTGCTGATCCTGCCGCTGGTCGAGGTGGTCACCGAGTCCAAGGCGGACGGGCTGGACGCGCCCGAGGTGATCACCGAGCACTGGCCCCAGCTGTTCTCGTTCCTGCTGAGCTTCGTGGTGATCGCGAACTTCTGGCTCGGCCACCACCGGGTGTTCGAGCACGTCCGCGCGTACACCTCACCGATGATGCGGCTGAACCTCGCCTGGTTGCTCACGATCGTGTTCCTGCCCTTCCCGACCGAGATCGTGGGCACCTACGAGAGCGACCGGTTCACCGCGGGGCTCTACACCGGGACGATTCTGGTGCTCAGCATCTGCCAGTCGGCGCTCACCTGGATGATCCACGGGCATGCGGAACTCGAGAACCCGGACAACCCGGTCGGCACCCGGGAACTGGTCGGCTCCCTGGCGCTGACCGGGTTGACGCTGATCGCCTTCCTGCTCGCGACCCTCGTCCCGGGGGTCAAGTTCTACGCGCTGCTCCTGCTGATCCTGTCCCCGGTGGTAGTGCGGATCTGGGACCTGGTGCGGAAGGTCAGCTGATCCCGGCCCAGAAACCGCAGTGGTGCTCGGCGCTGAGGTTCACCGCCTGGATGCCGGTCTGGTCCGTGGGAGCCAGTGAGAGCCCGGTGACGGTGCGACTTGTGGTCGGGGACCAGTGCGGCCGGCCGGGGCCGTTCGGGTTGCTGCTGCGGACGAACGCTGTCCAGTAGTCGATCATCTGGTTCGACAGCTGCTGCTGGGGCTCCGGGAAGGGGAAGTCGTAGTTGCCGAGGCGGAAGAGGTACGGCAACTCCGCGGCGTGGATGGCGCCCAGTCCGTCGTCTGCGAGGGGCGAGTGCTTGTCTGCGAACTCGTACGCGAACACCGGCACGCTGCCGGCGGCCTGCTGATCGCTGGCGATCTGGGTGCAGGACCAGATCCGGTCCGTGGTGACTGCAGTCCACGCCGCCGCGGCGGACTCGTACCGGTTGAGCGGGTACTCACGCAGTACCTTCGCTGCCTGCCGTGCGCCGACCATGTTGGTCACCAGTTGCGGGTAGTTCTCGGCCGTGACGTCGCCGAAGGCAACCAGCCACGCTGCGGCCTCGTCGTGGTTGTTGCCGGACAGGACCGGCACGCGGTGGAACAGTCCGGCCTTCAGCGCCTTGGCGGGGCTCAGTGGCATCGTCGCAGTGCCGCCGTACGCGACCTGGGTGAACTGGAGCATGTCCTCGACCAGTACGTCGGACTTCGCGGACCGGAGGCAGGCGAGCATGGACTGGCCGGGTGTGCAGCCGAGCTTGTCCTTGTTGCCCTCGGCCCATTCCTTGCCGTTGGCCTGGACTCTGCTCACCGGGATGAAGGGGGCGTCGGCCGCCTGGCCCGGGTACTGGCTGTTGTCGTCCCAGTTGAAGGTGCACGAGCCGCTCTGCATGATCGCCTTCGCGAACAGGCCTGTCGCGGTGGGGGAGGTGAGCTGCGCGCACACGCTCATGCCGCCGGCTGACTCACCGGCCACTGTGACGTTGCGCGGGTCGCCACCGAAGGCTCGCGCGTTCCGCTGCACCCAGCGCAGTGCTGCCTGCTGGTCCTGAAGGCCGTAGGTGCCGGACCCCGGCAGGCCCGGGTAGCCGAAGAACCCGAAGATGCCGAGGCGGTAGTTGATCGTCACCACGATCACATCGCCACGGGCGGCCAGCTTGGACGCGCCGTAGTTGTAGCCGGCGCCGGAGAAGAAACCGCCGCCCGGAATCCACAGCAGCACGCCTCGCGGCTTCGCTGACTTGGCCGCGGGGGTCGTGACGTTCAGGTAGAGGCAGTCCTCGGCAGACGCGCCGTCGGGCACTTCCGGGTTGGCCTGCTGCGGACACGGGTTGCCGATCTTGGACTGCCGTACGCCGTCCCACGGCTTCGCGGGTTGCGGGGCCTTCCACCGCAACGGCCCGACCGGCGGAGCGGCGTACGGGATCCCGTTGTAGACCAGCGCATCCCCGACGGCCGAGCTCTGCACGAGCCCTGCATCCGTCCGTACGACGGTCGGTTCCGCAGCCCCACTGGGCTGCGCCGCACTCACCAGAAGAGCGGCCGGAGCAAGCCCGCCCGCAAGTATCGCCAAGAGTCTCTTCGTCATACCCGAAACCCTCGGCGCAACCCCCCACCCGCCGCGTCGGCCCGAAGTCCAGACCGCCTACACCTTTGGTTTAACTGCTCTGCGCAACAGGTAGGTGTCCATGATCCAGCCCTTGCGGTCGCGGGCTTCGGCGCGGGCCTTCTCGATCTCGGGTGCGACCTCGCGGAGCGGGCCGGAGATGAGGAGCTCGTCCGGGGTCCCGAGGTACGCGCCCCAGTAGATCTCGGCGTCCTCATCGACGTACGACGTGAACGCCGTCTGCGCGTCCAGCATCACGACCACGTCGTCCACGTCCTCCGGCCAGGCCTTCGCGAGTCGCCGGCCGGTGGTGATCTGGATCGGCCGGCCGACCTGGTTGAGCCCGACCCGGTGCCGAGCGGCCAGCGTCGACACACTGCTGATCCCGGGAATCACCTCGACCTCGAACGCCAGGTCGCCGCGAGCCAGGATGTCATCCAGAATCGCCAGCGTGCTGTCGTACAGCGACGGATCGCCCCAGACCAGAAACGCGCCCACCTCATCCTCACCGAGGTTCGCCGCGATCAGCTCAGCGCACACATCGGCCCGGCGCCGCCGCCAGTCGTCAACGGCTTCGACGTACGCCGAGGTGGTCCGATCCCGCTCGGGGTCGCGGCCGACTGCGACCCGGTATTCCTTGTCCGTGGCGTACCGGCGCAGGATCTCCTCGCGCAGGTCCACGAGCTCCTGCTTGACCTCGCCCTTGTCCAGCACGAAGAACACGTCGACCCGGTTCAGCGCCGCGACGGCCTGCATCGTCACCTGCTCCGGATCGCCCGCACCGACCCCGATCACCACCATCTCCCGCATGCGCGGCAGCCTAGACGTCCGGGAGCGAGACCAGCGAAAGGGTCAGGCGTTCCTTGCCGGGCTGCTCCTGAAGGTGGGGTTCGAGGAGGGCGTTGAGGCCCTCGCGAAGAGTGGCGAGATCGTCGGCGTCGACGTACAGGGCGAGTTGGCTGTAGCCCAGCTGATCGAGCCGCGGGTAGAGGTCGCCGCGCTCGACGAAGCGGTCGAAGTCGGCGGCGAGCCGGGTCAGCATCAGCAGGAATGCCTGCCGGTGCTGCTCCGGCGTCATCGCGCGCGCCTCCCGCTCGTCGATCCGCCCGACCTTCGTCTGGTCCAGCGACAGCGTGCGCTCCGTCGTACCGCGGACCCGCCGCTCGCGCACCACGGTGAGATAGCCGGCCTCGATCAGTACGGCGACGTGCCGGTAGAGGCTCGTGGCCGCGACGTCCGGCAGGTCGTGCTTGAGCTCGGTGGTGGTCAGCTCGCGGCCGAGCACCCGCTGCACGATCCGCCAGCGGACCGGGTGCAGCAGCAGATCCGCCACCGGCGTCGGCGACTCCTTCATGGCCAGGCCTCCATTGATCCCAACTTTGGTAATAATATATCGAACGGAAGCATCCGCCCTCGACCGAGGAGCCTGTGCAGGCAGGGCCCGGGAGAGCACACTGAGCTCAACCGCCCCTGAAGTTGGCCGACAGGGGAGGAGCGCAGTCGTCATGGCTGTGTGGTGGGGGAATGCGTGGAAGATCGTGCTCGTCGCCATGCTGGTCGCTGCGGCAGGTGGCTGTGGTGAGAAGCAGACCGACGGGGGCGGGACCGCGTCGGACGTGGTCCGGATGCGCAGTGTGAGCGAGGAGAGCGGCACCTCCGAGACCTACGAGGTCATCGCCGATCAGAGCGGGAGATACCGGCTCACGGCGGTCAGCGGTCCGGATGCCGGGGTTTTCCAGGTCTGGGACGGGAAGGCCCTGCTGATGCATCTTCCGGATGAGTCCCCGCAGTACCAGCGGTACGAGAATCCCGATCGAAACGAGATTCCCGTCGCCACGTGGTTCTACCGGCCCGACAGCGACGAGTTCCAGCGGTTCTGTCCGGGAGCGGAGAAGCTGGGCACCAAGACGCTGTTCGACCGGACCGCGGTTCGCTACCACTGCGACGAGGTGGTGCCTGGCGAGACCGATCCAACCGAACCTCGGGAGGCGCGAGAGATCGCGCTCGACGAGACGACCGGCCTGCTCATGGCCGACGGCACGGACTCCCCGACGGAGGTCACCTTCGGCGTCGATACCAAGCCGAACACGTTCTCCACTGAGGTGCCGGCGGGCGCCGAGACGTTCTCGACGACCGAGCCGCCGGGTGGCGAGGAGGAAGAAAAGCAGGGGATGTACCCCGCCGAGCTTCCGGCCGTCGGTGGTGGCTTCATCAACACGGCCCTGTACGCCGGCAGTCCGTACGTCGTCGTGTCGGGACCGGCGGACGGGATCCGCGCCACACTCGCCCGGGTGCTGCCGATGACGCGCGCCGGCAAACCGGCCGTGGTGGGCTTCCTCTTCGCAGCTCCCGATGAGGATTGGAAGGGCTCGCTGCTCAACCCCGAGGACGAAAAAGCCCTTGTCGACTCGATCCTGAAGGCGGCGGGAACGTTCCCCGCCCCGGTCGGCGTCGACATCAAGGGCGCGGCGGCGGCGTCCTTCGCGAGCAGCCCGACGGACGTGACGATCGCGCTCGTGACGGCCGCCGGTCCGTTCGCGCACGTGACGCTGGCCAGCGACGTGTCCGACGCCGACCTGCGCAAGTGGATCGCCGAACTGTCCTGATCAGTGGGTGACTGCTGTTGTGAAGCGGGCGGCTGCTGGGCCGGTGAGGTGGCCGGGAGGGAGTGAGCGGCCGGACAGGATCAGGAGCAGGTCCTGAGCCGCGCCGGTGAGGGGTTCGCCGGTGCCGAAGGTCCAGTCCAGGTCGGTCGCGCGGAGCTCGATGCCGGTGAGGTCGACGCCGAAGTACTTGAGCTGGCGTGGCTTCAGGTCGCCGAGGATGTGGCGCAGCCGGTCGGCCGGCACAGTCCGGTCGATGCCGAGGGCAACGGTGATGTCGAGGCCGTGGATCACGTCGTGGGACAGCGCGCCCTCGTACCCACCGCCCGGCGGCTTCCACCCGTGGTCGACGTTGTCGCGCAGGCAGGCCGTCAGCTCCGCCGCGCTCAAGGTCGCCGCGTCACGCCGGGCGGCCAGATCGGCGTACCGATCGAACCTCCCGCGCGCCTTCACCATCCCCAGCAGGAACTGCGGTGTGGAGTAGCGGAACGGCATGGTGATGTGGGCAACGACCTCGCGCACCCGCCAGCCCTCGCACAGGCTCGGCTTGTCCCAGTCGTCCGCGGGCAGACCGGCGAGGACGCCGGCGAGGTCGGTCCGCTCACCCGCGATGGCCGCTCGGATGTCAGTCATGAGCAATCTCCTTTCGTCCCACCGACGAACGGATCAGGCCCGGACAGACACCTCACTCAACCTTCTGCGCAGAAATTGGCGCTCCGCATCCGTCCCGGCCAGTTCGATCGCCTCCCGGTACGCCGCTGCCGCCTCGGACCAGCGCCCGAGGCGCCGGAGGAAGTCCGCTCGGGTCGCCGGGAGCAGGTGATAGCCGGTCAACGGACCCGCGGCCAGGTCATCCACCAGCCGCAGCCCCACGCCTGGCCCGTCGGCCATGCCGATGGCGACGGCGCGATTGAGCGCGACCACCGGCGTCTGCTTGAGCTGTCCGTACAGTGCCGCGATCTGCGGCCAGTCCGTGTCGGCCGCCGTCCGCGCGGTGGCATGACAAGCGGCGATCGCGGCCTGCACCTGATACGGCCCCGGTGCACCGCGGCGGAGCGTCGCCTCGAGAAGTGCCTCGCCCTCGGCGATCAGATCGCCGTCCCACCGAGTCCGGTCCTGGTCTTCCAAGGTGATCAGCTCGCCGTCGGCCGTCAGGCGGGTCTCACGGCGCGCGTCGTGGAGCAGCATGAGGGCGAGCAGTCCGGCGGCCTCCGGCTCGTCCGGCATGAGCTGCACGAGCAGCCGCGTCAGCCGGATCGCCTCAGCACTCAGACTGCTGCGGACGACATCGGAGTACCCCTCGTTGAACAGCAGGTAAAGGACAGCCAGTACTGCGGGCGTCCGCTCGGGCAGGAGATGCGACGGTGGGACTCGGTAGGGGATGCCGGCGTGCTGGATCTTCTGCTTGGCCCTGGTGAGTCGCTTGGACATAGTTGTCTCCGGCACCAGAAACGCCCGGGCGATCTCCGCCGTACTGAGTCCCGCCAGCGTCCGCAGTGTCAACGCGACCCGGGCCTCCATGGCCAGCGCCGGATGGCAGCACGTGAACATCAACCGCAGCCGGTCGTCCGGTACGTCGTACGGCGGGTCAGGCTCGTCGGTCATCGCAGCCACCTCCTGCAGTTTGGCGGTGCCGACCGCTTCCCGGCGTAGCCAGTCGACCGCCCGGTTGCGTGCGGTGGTGGTCAGCCAGGCACCAGGCTTGTCCGGTACGCCGTCCCGCGGCCAGCGCTCCAGGGCCGCGGCGAATGCCTCCTGCGCGGCCTCTTCGGCGAGCTCCCAGTCACCGGTCACGCGGATCAGGGTGGCGACCACCTGGCCCCACTCCTGCCGGTAGATCTCCTCGAACGTCACCTCACCCCCGGCGGTGGCTCCAGCACCGGCCGGATCTCGATGGTGCCGTAGCCCGCCGCCGGGTGCTTGGCGGCGATCTCGATCGCCTCGTCCAGGTCGGCACAGTCGATCAGCACGAAGCCGCCGATCTGCTCCTTGGTCTCCGCGAACGGGCCGTCGGTGAGCAGCAGTTCGTCGTTGCGGACCCGGACGGTCGTCGCCTCCGCCGGCGGCCGCAGCCCGGCACCGCCCGCGACCACGCCGCGTTGCTCCATCTCCTCCGACCAGCCGCCGCAGCCGTCGTTCGCATGCGACTCGTCACCACAGATCATCAGCAGGTACTTCATGGTCCTCCTCCACAGCCGGTCTCACCCCACCGACGAACGGTCCGGACGGAAACAGACAGCTCCACCGTAGTTCGTCCAGACCTGGCTCAAACGACCTGCCGGGACTAGCGTCGGCAGCAGTGGACCACCCGGGGAGGGGAATGGCTATGACCGGCCGAATTGTGCACTTCGAGGTTCCGTACGACGACGGTGAGCGAGCGCGAACGTTCTACCGCGAGGCGTTCGGGTGGAACCTGATGGAGATGCCCGACATGGACTACACGATGGCCTCGACCGGACCGGTGGACGAGCAGGCGATGCCGTCCGAGCCCGGCTTCATCAACGGCGGCATGTTCCAGCGCACGGCGGAGCTCACCCGCCCGGTGATCACCGTCGACGTGGCCGACGTGGACGCCGCGCTGAAGACCGTGGAGAGCCTCGGCGGCAGGCAGGTCGGCGAGAAGATGGCCGTCGGCGACATGGGCTTCGCCGCGTACTTCGAAGACCCCGAAGGCAACGTCCTAGGACTCTGGCAAACCGCCTGACGCCTCGAGGGGGTGTCTCCCGATCCCGCGCCTACTGCGCGGCACTCGGCGGGCACCTGCTCGCGACGGCGCGGGATCGGGAGACACCCCCTAGCGTCACCTCAGGCACCTACACTGCGGATGTTGGCTCCGGTGGCGTCCGTGGGAGGACTGAATGCCTGACCGTACCCAGACCATCGCGTATCCGGCACCGGGGTCGAGGCCGTCGCGGCGCGACCCGGCGCCGCTGGCGCCGCACGTGATCGTGCTGTTCGGCGCGACCGGTGACCTGGCCAAGCGCAAGCTGCTGCCCGGTCTGGCGTATCTGCAGCAGTCCAAGTTCGCTCCTGACGTACGGATCATCGGGTCGGCGACCGAGGACCTAACCGCGGACGAGTTCCGGGCCCGGGCGCGCGACGCGGTGGAGAAGTTCGGCACGCACCGGATGAGCGACGCGGAGTGGGCGCAGTTCGCCGACCGGCTCGACTACGTGCCGGTGACCGCCGGCCCCGAGGCGCTGGCCGCCGCGGTCAAGTCGGCGGAGGCGCTGCTCGGCCCTGACGCCTGCCGGCTGCACTACTTGTCCGTGCCCCCGAAGGCGGCCCAGTCCGTGATCGCGATGCTGCGCGACGCGGACCTGGTCGACCATGCGCGGGTGGTGATGGAGAAGCCGTTCGGCGACGACCTGGCCAGCGCGATCGACCTGAACGACTTCGTGCACGAGACCTTCGACGAGTCGCAAGTGTTCCGGATCGACCACTTCCTCGGCAAGGAGGCGGCGCTCAACATCCTCGCGTTCCGGTTCGCGAACGGGTTGTTCGAGCCGATCTGGAACCGCAACTTCATCGACCACGTGCAGATCGACATCCCCGAGTCGCTCGGGCTGGACCAGCGGGCCACGTTCTACGAGCCGACCGGCGCGTTCAAGGACATGGTCGTCACGCACGTACTGCAGGTGCTGTCCTTCGTCGCGATGGAGCCGCCGACCGCACTGGAGCCGCGGGCGATCTCCGAGGAGAAGAACAAGGTCTTCCGCTCGATGCTGCCGATCCAGACCCAGGACGTGGTCCGCGGCCAGTACGGCGGCTATCGCAACGAGGACGGGGTCGCGCCGGACTCCGACACCGAGACCTTCATCGCGATGAAGGTCGGCATCGACAACTGGCGCTGGGCCGGCGTGCCGTTCTACCTGCGCACCGGCAAGCGGATGGCCGAAGGCCAGCGGATCATCTCGATCGCCTTCAAGGAGGCCCCGAAGACGATGTTCCCGGCCGGCTCCGGCGTCGGCTCGCAGGGACCGGACCACCTGACCTTCGACCTGGCCGACTCGTCCCGGGTCTCGCTGTCGTTCTACGGCAAGCGCCCCGGTCCGGGGATGAGGCTGGAGAAGCTCTCGATGCAGTTCTCCACCCAGGAGACCGAGAGCGCGGGCGACGTACTCGAGGCGTACGAACGCCTGATCCTCGACGCCATGCGCGGCGACCACACCCTGTTCACGACCGCGGAAGGCATCGAGTCACTCTGGGACCGCTCGGCCCTGCTGCTGGACGATCCGCCGCCGGTGAAGCCCTACCAGCCCGGCACCTGGGGCCCGAACGCGATCCACCAGTTGATCGCGCCCCGAGCCTGGCGTCTCCCCTTCGAACGCGAATGGCGAGAGCGCAAGCAGTAGTTCTTCCCGGCGACTCAGGCATTGCCGCCGCGAAAACCTAGGCGCACTATCGAGGCGTGATGTAGGTCACAAACACCTCGAGCGGTTAGGGGGTAGGAGGATGACCGGGACGAAGACCCACCTCACGGGGGAGCGGGCGCCTTGTGGGCGGCTCGGCGATGCGGACCGAAGCCAGGAGGACGACTTCGAGGGCTTCCGGCTCGACGACATGCACTACGCCTGCGGCTGCCGGCACATGCAGCACGAGTTCCATGACGGGAGTGTGCGGATCCGGACCGTCCGGCACGACGGCAAGGTCCTGTCCGACGAGCACAGCGGCGAGCACGAGGCCTGATGACCACCTTCCATGACGTCGTGGTCATCGGGGGCGGCGGCGCCGGGCTGCGTGCTGCCATCGCGGTAGCCGAGACGAACCCTGCACTGCGGGTGGCGGTCGTGTCGAAGGTCTATCCGATGCGCAGCCACACGGTCTCGGCGGAGGGTGGCGCCGCGGGCGTTGCCGCCGACGACGACAGCCTCGACGAGCACGCGTACGACACGGTGTCCGGCAGCGACTGGCTCTGCGACCAGGACGCGGTCGAGGCGTTCGTCGCCGAGGCACCGCGCGAGCTGCTCCGGCTCGAGCACTGGGGATGCCCGTGGAGCCGGCAGCCCGACGGACGGATCGCGGTCCGGGCCTTCGGCGGCATGAAGAAGAAGCGCACGTGGTTCGCCGCCGACCGGACCGGCTTCCACCTGCTGCACACGCTCTTCCAGACCGCGCTCTCGTACTCCGACATCGTCCGGTACGACGAGTGGTACGTCACGAAGATCCTGGTCGACGACGGCCGCGCGTACGGCGTGGTCGCGATCGAACTGGCCACCGGGCGGATCGAGACCATCACCGCGAGCACGGTGATCGTGTGCACCGGCGGGTGCGGACGCGTCTACCCGTTCACCACGAACGCGAACATCAAGACCGGCGACGGCATGGCGCTGGCGTACCGGGCCGGTGCGGCGCTGAAGGACATGGAGTTCGTGCAGTACCACCCGACCGGCCTGCCGTTCACCGGCATCCTCATCACCGAGGCCACGCGGGCCGAAGGCGGCTGGCTGCTGAACAAGGACGGCTATCGCTACCTGCAGGACTACGACCTCGGTACGCCGTCGCCGACGCCGGTCATGCGCAGCATGGAGCTCGGCCCACGGGACCGGTTGTCCCAGGCGTTCGTCCATGAGGTGGAGAAGGGCCGGACGACCGATACGCCGTACGGACCGGTCGTCCACCTGGATCTGCGGCACCTGGGCGCGAAGCTGATCGACGCCAAGCTGCCGTTTGTCCGCGAGCTGTGCACGAACTACCAGAACATCGACCCGGTGAAGGAACTGGTGCCGGTGCGGCCGGTGGTGCACTACATGATGGGCGGGATCCACACCGACCTCCGGGGCGCCACGTCGCTCGAGGGCCTGTACGCCGCCGGCGAGGTGGCCTGTGTCAGCATCAACGGCGCCAACCGGCTGGGGTCGAACTCGTTGCCCGAGTGTCTGGTGTTCGGCACCCGCGCCGGCCGGGCCGCCGCGGTGTTCGCCGGCCGCTACCGGGTCGCCGTACCCGAGGCTGTGCTGGCGCAGGGCCGGGACGAGGAGCGGCGGCTGTCCGGGGAGTTGGCCCGGCGTGCCGAGGGTCATGAACGGATCGCGGACATCCGCACCGAGATGCAGACCACGATGGAGAACGGCGCCGGGATCTATCGCGACGGCGACTCGCTGGCCAAGGCGGAGCACCGGCTGGCCGAGCTGCGGCTGCGGTACCAGCACGCGGCGATCGACGACCACAGCACGAACTTCAACACCGAGCTGATCGCATGGCTCGAGCTGGGCTTCATGCTCGATGTTGCCGAGAGCATCATCGCCTGCGCGCTCCGCCGGGAGGAGTCGCGCGGCGCACACCAGCGCACCGACTTCCCGGCTCGCGACGACGATCGTTTCCTGGCGCATTCGCTGGTAAGCCGTCAACCGGACGGCACCGGCCGCGTCACCTACCTGCCGGTGACCATCACCCGCTGGCCGCCGGGCGAACGCGTGTACGGGAGGTAGTGATGGCAGACGAGATCACCCTCGAGGTCGCGCGCTTCCGGCCTGGGGTGGACACCGAACCGGTCATGCAGTCGTACCAGGTTCCGCTGCGTGAGCAGTGGGCGGTCCTGGACGGCCTGAGCTACATCAAGGACCATCTGGACGGCACGCTGTCCTTCCGGTGGTCGTGCCGGATGGGCATCTGCGGCAGCTGCGGGATGACGGTCAACGGCGATCCCCAGCTGAGCTGTGCGACCTTCCTCACCGACTACGCGCCCGGACCGATCCGGATCGAGCCGCTGCACAACTTCCCGGTGATCCGCGATCTGGTCGTCGACATCGGCGACTTCATGGACAAGCTGCCGACCGTCAAGCCGTGGCTGGTCCGGGATGTGCACAGCCCGCTCGAAGAGGGCGAGTACCTGCAGACACCGGAGGAAATGGAGGACTACCAGCAGTTCAGCATGTGCATCAACTGCATGCTGTGCTACTCGGCCTGCCCGGTGTACGCCCTCGACCAGGACTTCGTCGGACCGGCGGCGATCGCGCTCGCGCAGCGCTACAACCTCGACTCGCGGGACGAGGGTGCCGACGAGCGGCTCGCCGTCCTGTCGTCGCCGGAAGGGATCTGGTCCTGCACCTTCGTCGGCGAGTGCAGTGCCGCGTGTCCGAAGGGCGTGGACCCGGCGGGCGCGATCCAGCGGTACAAGCTGACCGCGGCGACCCAGGCGATCAAGGGCCTGCTGATGCCGAGGAGCCGGCGGTGAGTGTGTACGAGCGGCCGGTCCACCTGTTGTGGTGGCTCGAGCGCCGCTCCTATCTGCTCTTCGTGCTCCGCGAGTTGAGCAGCGTGTTCGTCGCGTGGACGGTGGTCTACCTCCTGCTGCTGGTCAACGCGGTCAGCGACGGGCCGGCGTCGTACGAGCGGTTCCTGGACCGCAGTGGCGAGTGGTGGATGGTCGCGATCAACGTGATCGCGATGCTGTTCCTGCTGCTGCATGTGGTGACCTGGTTCGGGCTGGCGCCGCGAGCCATGGTGGTGAAGGCGCGCGGGCGCCGGGTGCCGGCGCGGCAGATCGTTGCCGCGCACTACCTTGCCTGGTTGGTGCTGTCGGCAATCGTCGCGTGGCTGGTGCTGCGATGAACCACCGCCGCTCGCCCGAACCGTTGCTGTGGATGCTGTTCAGCTCCGGCGGCATGGTTGCGGCGTTGATGCTCCCGATCCTGCTTTTCCTGTTCGGCGTCGCGTTCCCGCTGGACTGGCTGACACCGCCGACGCATGCGCACCTGTTCGCCGTACTGCACAATCCGCTGACCCGGCTGGTGCTGTTCGGCCTGTCCGTCCTGGCCTTCTTCCACTGGGCCCACCGCTTCCGCTACACCCTCTACGACGGCCTACAGCTCAAGCGCTACGCCGTACCAATCGTGATCCTGTGCTACGGCGGCGCGGTCGTGGGATCCGTCCTGGCCGCCGCACTCCTGCTGACGGTCTGACCCGACTGGTGGTGTCCAAGCAGTAGCCTCAGTCGAGTGGGAACGCCCTCGACCGTGCTTCAAGTGGCGCTGCTGGCCCTGTTCGTGCTGCCAGGGATCACGTATCAGTTTCTCCGCGAACACTGGCGCGGCCCGGTCCCCTTCACCCGAGAGCCCAAAACAGTACTACGAGCAACCACCCAATAACCCACCGCACCCGCACTATCCACACCAACCACAGCCCCGAACGGAGCCGCAGGCACCACAGCAACCACTGCCGCAACACAGCCGTAGGCACAGCAACCACCGCCGTAGGCACCCACAGCAACCTCCCGCCGGAACCGTTGGCACCCACAGCAACCACCGCCATGGGGGGTCCGGGGGGCGAAGCCCCTCCGGGCGGGGTGTGGGGGTCGCACCCCCACAAAACACGACGGGCGATCCACAGCTCGCGCACTCCGCGAGCATGAATCGCCCAGATCGTCCGCGCCCCCGGCAGGATTCGAACCTGCGCACCCGCCTCCGGAGGGCGGTGCTCTATCCCCTGAGCTACGGGGGCTCAGGAACGTGCAGAACAGTAGCAGGAAAGTGCGTGGAGTCCCGAATCGGGTGCGCTCCGCGCGGCGCCCGGCGTACCGGGCCCAGGTGGGTCACCGAGCTGGGTGCCCGGGGCACCCTGAGCGGACCCTGGATCGCCGGTGTGGAGGGATCGACTCGGGCGGATTCGGAGTCATAGTGGTGGTAAGTCCATCTGTGGAAAGGAAACCTGAACTCATGGCTAGCACACTGGTTCGCCCGTCGAGCGGTCGCTGGATCGGCGGTGTCTGTGCCGGACTGGCCCGCAGGTTCGGTATCTCGGCCAACACGATGCGGCTGATCTTCGTGGTCAGTTGTCTGCTCCCGGGCCCGCAGGTCCTGATCTATCTGGTGCTCTGGATCCTGATGCCGTCGGAGTACTGACCCCGACGGTCCGCACTCCCGGTGCCCCATGGCAACCTGGCTCGTCATGAGAGCAGGCAGGTGGCGCCGGGCGGGTGCGACGGCGGCCGCCCTGCTCCTCGTGACGAGTGTGGCCGGCAGCTGCCAGGTCGGTCCCGCGCCGCCCGGTCCGGCCGAGATCCGGACCGGTCCGCCGCCGTGGGACGCGCCGCGTGACGGGGTGTCGTACATCGACAAGGCGGGGTTCGAACGTCTCCCGCTCGACTTCTCCGGCCCATCGCCGTACACGGTGAGGATCGCGGTCTCGGTCGACGGCAAGGCGGTGCAGGTGCCGGCCGGAGTCGGCGTCGACCGGGTCCGCGCCGAGCAGGCCGCCGTACATACGCATAGCGCGGACGGCCTGGTGTACGTCGAGGCCAAGACGACCGCCGAGCGTCCCACTCTCCAACAGTTCTTCACCCTCTGGGGCGTCAAGTACGACGGCAGCTGCCTGGCAGACGCCTGCACCACCCTCACCGTCACCGCCAACGGCAAACCCGTCCCGTGGGACGCCGAACTAACCTCCAACACCCAATTCCAGATCACCGCGACCCACTGACAGTGATGGCCTGGCTGTCCCGGGCGTGTACCGGGCTGTGGATGGTGAGTCAAGGGTTTCGGGGCGGGGCCATTAGGCTGAGGCGGTGACTCCGGAACAGCTCGCTGCGAAGATCCTCCAGGCCCTGGCCGCGCTCGCCGACGACGGGACCATCACCGTCGAGGGCGGGCTGCCGCGCGAGCTGAAGGTCGAGCGGCCCAAGAACCCCGAGCACGGGGACTACGCCACCAACGTCGCCATGCAGCTGGGCAAGCGCGCCGGGCTGAACCCGCGCCAGTTCGCGGAGCTGCTGGCCGGCAAGCTGCAGGACGACGACGCTATCACCGCGGTGGAGATCGCCGGTCCGGGCTTCATCAACATCCGGGTCGCGGCCGACGCCCAGGGCAAGATCGCGCAGGCGATCGTGGACGCGGGCCCGGCGTACGGCGGTTCCGACAGCCTGCACGGCCAGACGGTGAACCTGGAGTTCATCTCGGCCAACCCGACCGGCCCGCTGCACCTCGGCCACACCCGATGGGCCGCCGTCGGCGACGCCCTGGCCCGGGTGCTGACCGCGGCCGGCGCGAAGGTCAGCCGCGAGTTCTACATCAACGACCGCGGCGCCCAGATGGACAAGTTCGGTGCCAGCCTGCAGGCCGCGGCCCACGGCGAGCCGATCCCCGAGGACGGCTACCACGGCGAGTACATCCTGGATCTCGCCAAGCAGATCGTCGCCGAGGTCCCCGGAATCACCGACCTCCCCGCCGACGAGCAGGTGGTCGCCTTCCGCGAGGCGGGGTACGAGCGCCAGCTGAAGGAGCAGCAGGCGCAGCTCGAGCACTTCCGGACCAAGTTCGACGTCTGGTTCTCCGAGCGCAGCCTGCACGAGCAGGACGGTGTCGGCCACGCGATCGAGAAGCTCCGCGAGCAGGGCCACCTGTACGACGCCGACGACGCGCTGTGGATGCGGACCACGGACTTCACCGACGACAAGGATCGCGTCCTGATCCGCTCGAACGGCGAACCGACGTACTTCGCCTCCGACGCGGCGTACTACGTGAACAAGCGCGAGCGCGGCTTCGACATCTGCATCTATATGCTCGGCGCCGACCACCACGGGTACGTGAACCGGCTGAAGGCGATCGCGGCCTGTGCCGGCGACGACCCCGAGCACAACATCGAGATCCTGATCGGCCAGCTGGTGAAGATCCTCAAGGGCGGCGAGGAGATGCGGCTGTCCAAGCGGGCCGGCACCATCGTCACGCTGGCCGAGCTGGTCGAGGAGGGCGGCGTCGACCCGCTGCGGTACACGCTGTGCCGCTATCCGGTCGACTCGCCGCTGACGCTGGACATCGAGGAGATGACCCGCCAGGTCAGCGAGAACCCGGTGTACTACGTGCAGTACGCGCACGCCCGTCTCGCGTCGATCCTGCGCAACGCGGACGAGCTCGGCATCAAGCTGGACGAGTTCGAGCCGGGCCTGCTGAGCCACGAGCGCGAGGGAGACCTGCTCCGCGCGCTGGCCGAGTTCCCACGGATCGTCGCGACCGCGGCGGAGCTGCGCGAGCCGCACCGGGTCGCGCGCTACCTGGAGGACACCGCGTCCGCCTTCCACAAGTTCTACGACAGCTGCCGCGTGCTCCCGCGCGGCGACGAGGAGGTGGAGCCGGTGCACAAGGCTCGCCTGACCCTGGTCGGCGCGACCAGGACTGTGGTCGCCAACGGGCTGGACCTGCTCGGCGTCTCCGCACCGGAGCGGATGTGAGGGCGCACGAGGCGGGGGCCCTGCACGCGCAGGCCGGGCACCGCGGGCCCGCCTGGCTGAGCACCCCGCGCGACGTCAACGACCTGGTCCCGCAGCTGTGGTCGTCCACGGCGAAGAAGTCCGGCGAGGGCTCGCTGGTGATCGGCGGTGTCGACCTCCGCGACCTGGTCGCGGAGCACGGCAGCCCGGCGTTCGTGCTGGACGAGGACGACTTCCGCGCCCGCGCCCGCGCGTTCAAGCACGCCTTCAAGGACTTCGACGTGTACTACGCCGGCAAGGCGTTCCTGTGTACGACGGTCGTCCGGTGGGTGATGGAAGAAGGCCTGAACCTGGACATCTGCAGCGGGGGAGAGCTGGCCGTCGCGCTCCGCGCCGGCGCCGACCCGAAGCGGCTCGGGTTCCACGGCAACAACAAGTCCGAGCAGGAGCTGGCGCGGGCGCTCGACGCCGGCGTCGGCCGGATCATCGTCGACTCGCAGCACGAGATCACCCGGCTGATCGAGCTGGCCCGGGAGCGGAACACGACCGCACCGGTGATGATCCGGGTCACCGCGGGCGTCGAGGCGCACACCCACGAGTACATCGCGACCGCGCACGAGGACCAGAAGTTCGGCTTCTCGATCACCTCCGGTGCCGCCTTCGAAGCCGTTGCCCGGGTCAACGAAGCGCCGGAGCTGGAGCTGCTCGGCCTGCACTCGCACATCGGCTCGCAGATCTTCGACTCGTCCGGGTTCGAGGTCGCCGCGAAGCGCGTGATCGCCTTGCACGCAAGGGTTTCCGAGGAGCTCGGCGTGGACATGCCGGATCTCGACCTGGGTGGAGGTTTCGGCATCGCCTACACCACCCAGGACGACCCGTCGGACCCGGCGCAGCTGGCGACCGAGCTGGGCAAGATCGTCGAGCACGAGTGCCGCGCCTTCGAGGTCGAGGTGCCGAGGGTCTCGATCGAGCCCGGCCGCGCGATCGTCGGCCCGGCCATGTGCACGGTCTACTCGGTCGGCACGGTCAAGGAGGTCGAGCTCGACTACGGCGCCTCCCGGTCCTACATCTCGGTCGACGGCGGGATGAGCGACAACATCCGCGCCGCGCTGTACGACGCCGACTATTCCTGCACGCTCGCCAACCGGTACTCCGACAGCGAGCCGTCGCTGGCCCGCGTGGTCGGCAAGCATTGCGAGTCGGGTGACATCGTGGTCAAGGACGAGTTCCTCCCGTCGGACGTGCGGCCGGGCGACCTGATCGCCGTACCGGGGACGGGTGCGTACTGCCGGTCGATGGCGAGCAACTACAACCACGTACCGCGGCCACCGGTGATCGCGGTGAAGGACGGTCACACGCGGGTCGTCGTACGCCGAGAGACCGAAGACGACCTGCTGGCACTCGACATGGGGGCGGACGCGTGAACGAGAAACCCTTGAAGGTCGGCCTGCTCGGTTGTGGCGTGGTCGGAACCGAGGTCGTGCGGATCCTGACCGAGCAGGCTGATCACCTTGCCGCCCGGGTGGGCGCCCGGCTGGAGATCGCCGGCATCGCGGTACGCCGGGCCGGTCGCGAGCGGGACATCGCCGTCGACCCGTCCCTGGTCACCACCGACGCGCAGGCCCTGGTGTCGCGCGGCGACCTGGACCTGGTGATCGAGGTGATCGGTGGGCTGGAGCCGGCCCGCGGGCTGATCCTGTCCGCACTCGAGCACGGCGCGTCCGTGGTCACGGCGAACAAGGCACTGCTGGCGGAGGACGGCCCGACGCTGTTCGCGGCCGCGGAGAAGTATCAGCGCGACCTGTACTTCGAGGCCGCCGTAGCCGGGGCGATCCCGATCCTTCGGCCGCTGCGCGAGTCGCTCGCCGGTGACGACGTGACCCGGGTGATGGGCATCGTCAACGGCACCACGAACTACATCCTGGACAAGATGGACAGCACCGGCGCCGGGTTCGACGAGGCGCTGGAAGAGGCCCAGGCGCTCGGGTACGCCGAGGCCGATCCGACTGCGGACATCGAGGGCTTCGACGCGGCCGCGAAGGCGGCGCTGCTGGCGAGTTTGGCCTTCCACACCAGGGTTTCCATCGCCGACGTGCACCGCGAGGGCATCACCGACGTGACCGCGACGGACATCGCCTCGGCCCGCGAGATGGGCTGTGTGGTGAAGTCGCTGGCGATCTGTGAGCTGGACGAGACGACCGACTCGGTCAGTGCCCGGGTGTACCCGGCGATGATCCCGGCGAACCACCCGCTCGCCTCCGTCCGGGACGCGTACAACGCCGTCTTCGTGGAATCCAAGGCAGCCGGGCAGCTGATGTTCTATGGTCGTGGTGCCGGCGGCGCCCCGACGGCCAGCGCAGTCCTCGGGGATCTTGTGTCCGCCGCGCGCAACCGGCTCAAGGGTGTGCCGGGGGTCGGCGAGTCGTCGTACACCCAGCGGGCCGTGCGGCCGATGGGTGACGCGGTGACCCGCTATCACGTGTCGCTGGACGTGGCCGACAAGGCCGGTGTGCTGGCGGCGGTGGCCCACGCCTTCGCTGAGCACGACGTGTCGATCCAGACCGTCCGCCAGGAGGGCCGGGGGAGCGACGCACAGTTGGTGGTGGTCACCCACACCGCGACCGACGCCGCATTGTCCGCAACCGTGGAGACCCTGCGCGACATGGACATCGTTCGTGAAGTCAGCAGTGTGATGCGGGTGGAAGGCGGATAAGGGATGGCTCAGCAGCGGCCTCATCAATGGCAAGGCGTGATCGAGGAGTACCGGGACCGGCTGCCCGTTTCGGCGGACACTCCCGTGGTCACGCTCGGCGAGGGCGGGACGCCGCTGGTGGCCGCGCAGTGGCTGAGCGAGCAGACCGGATGTGAGGTCTGGCTCAAGGTCGAGGGCAACAACCCGACCGGCTCGTTCAAGGACCGCGGCATGACGGTTGCGATCTCGCTCGCCGCGCAGGCCGGTGACAAGGCCGTGGTGTGCGCGTCGACCGGCAACACCTCGGCGTCGGCCGCGGCGTACGCCGTCCGGGCCGGGCTGGTCCCGCTGGTGCTGATCCCAGCCGGCCGTATCGCGAAGGGCAAACTGGCGCAGGCCATCGTTCACGGGGCCCGGCTGGTGACCATCGACGGCGGCTTCGACGACTGCCTGCGGATCGTCCGCGAGCTCGGCAAGCACTACCCGGTCGCGTTGGTGAACTCGGTGAACCCGGTCCGCCTGGAGGGCCAGAAGACCGCGGCCTTCGAGGTGTGCGACGCGCTCGGCGACGCACCCGACCTGCATCTGCTCCCGGTCGGCAACGCGGGCAACATCGCGGCCTACTGGAAGGGCTACCAGGAGTACGCCAAGGACAAGCTGGCCTCGCGGACCCCGCAGATGTGGGGTTTCCAGGCCGAGGGTGCGGCCCCGATCGTGCGCGGCGCGATCGTCGAGAAGCCGGACACCGCCGCGACCGCGATCCGGGTCGGGAACCCAGCGTCCTGGACGCTGGCCGAGGCCGCCCGGGACGAGTCCGGCGGCCGCATCGAGATGGTCACCGATGAGCAGATCCTGACCGCACAACGTGAGCTCGCCGCCCGCGAGGGCGTGTTCGTCGAGCCGGCGTCGGCGGCCGGTGTCGCCGGATTGCTGCACGCGAAGGCGAACGGATGGCTGCACGGCGGCTCGACCGTCGTGATCACTGTCACAGGCCATGGCCTGAAGGACATCGACACGGCGCTCGATCACGCGAAGGTGGACGAGTCCCCGGTCACACCCCCCGACACCGACGCCGTCGCGCGCGTCGCCGGCCTCGCCTGATGCCGGACCAGGTCCGGGTCCGGGTGCCCGCGACCAGCGCCAACCTCGGCCCGGGCTTCGACGCGTTCGGCTTGGCCTTGACCCTGTACGACGACCTGGTCGTGACGCCCGGTGGATCCGGGGTGACTGTCGAGGTGACCGGGTCCGGTGAGGGCGAGGTGCCGCTGGACGAGTCGCATCTGGTGGTCCGTTCGATCCGTGCCGGCCTGGATGCGTTGGGTGTGCCGGTGCCCGGATTCACGTTGCGGTGCGAGAACCGGATCCCGCACGGCCGCGGGCTCGGGTCGTCCTCGGCCGCGATCGTCGGCGGACTCGCGGCGGCGTACGGGCTGGCCGGCGTACCGGTGGATCGCGATCGGATCGTCGTACTGGCGAACGAGATCGAAGGGCATCCGGACAATGTGGCCGCGGCCGCACTGGGTGGATTCACGATCGCGTGGACCGAAGGGGACGCCGGACGGGCGATCAGGTTGGACCCTGTGGACGGGCTCGCCGCGGTGGCCTATGTACCCGACAATCGCGTTCTGACAAAGGAGGCGCGCGGATTGTTGCCTGGCGTTGTTTCCCACAGTGACGCGTCCGCGAATGCGGGGAAAGCTGCATTGTTGGTCGCCGCGATGACAACGCGCCCGGAGTTGTTGCTGATCGCGACCGAGGATCGCCTGCATCAGGAGTACCGCGAGCCCGCGATGCCGGAGAGCCTGGCGCTGGTGCACAAGTTGCGGGGGAGCGGACTGGCCGCGATCGTCAGCGGTGCCGGCCCGACGATCGCCGTACTGGGCCGCCCAGCTGAAACCTCTGCGCCGGCAGGTAAAGCCGCAGGTCAGCCCGCATTCTTCCGCGGTACGCCGGACGCACCGGACGGCTGGACGCGGTACGACCTGGCCATTGATCCAGTCGGCGTACAGGTCTGGTCGATGGAGTCCGGATAGCGTGCCGGGGCCGAAGGGGAATGATCGGCAATTCACACACGTTGTACCCCTCGAGTCAGCAGAACGACCCACAGTGGTGCTAGTCTCGACTCACCCGATCCCCTCCAGGTGATCGGTGAACTCTCGCCACGATCCGGGCTGTGCTCCCGGCACCCTGTGTTGTGTGGCGACCCTCCTGCGGACTGATCTTGCGCCGCCTGCGCCGGAAACGTCCGGAGGGACTCAGATCGAGCGAGAGCCTCTTGATACCCACGTCGCCGTTTCGTCGGTCGTGGGTGATGATTCCGGGCGATGAGCCTTTCAGGGACATCGTCCATCCGTGTGGGAAGGACCTCACGTGACAGAAACTGTTGAAGCCTCCAGCGGAGCCGGTACGTCACCGGCCCCGGGTACTGACGCCGCGGCCACCACCGCCACGCGTCGCCGGAAGGCCGGAGGCGGCCTCGAGGGCATGCTGCTCCCCGAGCTCAAGCAGCTCGCCGGGACGCTGGGCATCAAGGGCACCGGCGCGCTGCGCAAGGGCCAGCTCATCGAGGCGATCAAGGCCGCCCAGGCCGGTGGCTCCACGGGCGGTTCGCGCCCGAAGTCGAGCCAGCCGACCCTGGACGAGGGTGCCGCCGAGGCGCCCACGGCCGACGCCCCGGCCGCTCGCGCCGGGCGGGCCGAGAAGCGCGAGGGTGGCAGCCGCCGGACCCGCGCCGCGGCCGAGAAGACCGTCGGCCAGAACGGTGCCGGCCAGTCCGGTGCCGACCACGCCACGGCAGCGCCGGTCGCGGTCGAGGCGCCGGCCGCGCAGGCTCCGGCGCAGGACAGCACCGCGCAGAACGGCTCCGCCCCGGTCGAAGCGGCCGAGCCGAAGTCGGCCGAGCCGAAGGCCGAGCAGGGCGGTGAGAGCCGCAACCGTGACAACCGCGACGGTGACCGCAACCGCGACCGGAACCGCGACAACACCCGGGACGGGAACCGCGACGCGAACCGTGACCGGGACAGCCAGAACCGTGACGGCAACCGCGACCGCAACCGGGACACCCAGACCCGGGGTGGCCAGGACCGCGACAACCAGCGGGACAACCAGCGGAACCGGCAGGACCAGACCGACCGCGGCGAGGACGGCGAGGGCCGTCGCCGGCGCCGCCGGGGCCGCGACCGGGACCGGGACCGCACCCGGGAGACCCAGAGCGGTCGCGACAGCAGCCGGAACCGGGGCCGCGGCGAGCGGTTCGACCCGGAGCCGACGATCAGTGAGGACGACGTCCTCGTCCCGGCCGCCGGCATCCTCGACGTTCTGGACAACTACGCGTTCGTCCGGACCAGCGGCTACCTGCCCGGCCCGAACGACGTGTACGTCGCGCTGTCGATGGTGAAGCGCTACGGCCTGCGTAAGGGTGACGCGATCACCGGTGCGGTGAAGCAGCCGCAGGAGGGTGAGCGCAAGGAGAAGTTCAACCCGCTGGTCCGGATCGACACCGTCAACGGTGCGGACCCGGAGATCGCCAAGCAGCGGCAGGACTTCAACAAGCTGACTCCGCTGTACGCGACCGAGCGGCTGCGGCTGGAGACCGAGCCCGGTGTGCTCACCACCCGGATCGTCGACATCGTCAGCCCGATCGGCAAGGGCCAGCGCGGCCTGATCGTCTCGCCGCCGAAGGCCGGTAAGACGATGGTGCTGCAGGCGCTGGCGAACGCGATCACCACGAACAACCCCGAAGTGCACCTGATGGTGGTGCTGGTGGACGAGCGGCCCGAAGAGGTCACCGACATGCAGCGCACCGTGAAGGGCGAGGTCATCGCGTCGACGTTCGACCGTCCGGCCGACGACCACACCACGGTCGCGGAGCTGGCGATCGAGCGGGCCAAGCGGCTGGTCGAGCTCGGCCACGACGTCGTCGTACTGCTCGACTCGATCACCCGGCTCGGGCGGGCGTACAACATCGCTGCACCGGCCAGCGGCCGGATCCTGTCCGGTGGTGTGGACTCGTCCGCGCTGTACCCGCCGAAGCGGTTCTTCGGTGCGGCCCGCAACATCGAGGACGGCGGCTCGCTGACCATCCTCGCGACCGCGCTGATCGAGACCGGCTCGAAGATGGACGAGGTGATCTTCGAGGAGTTCAAGGGCACCGGCAACATGGAACTGCGGCTGCGCCGCGAGTTCGCCGACCGGCGCATCTTCCCGGCCATCGACGTGGTCGCCTCCGGCACCCGCCGCGAGGAACTGCTGATGAGCAAGGACGAGACCACCGTGGTCTGGAAGCTCCGCCGGGTGCTGTCCGCGCTCGACGGCCAGGCCGCCCTGGAGCTCCTGATCGGCAAGCTCAAGGAGAGCAAGTCGAACATCGAGTTCCTGCTCCAGGTCAACAAGACGACCCCGTCGGCCGGCGGCGCCCGCAGCACCGACGACGGGAACTGAGAAGCAGTCGATTACCAGTTTGCCGCGCCCGGGTGGCAAACTGGTCTGTCGGTTCCGGTTCACGTCCGCATCCGCGGGCGACCCGGGGCACCTGAACCTAGGAGATCCTTTGAAGAGCGACATCCACCCGACGTATGTGGACACCACGGTGACCTGCACTTGTGGCGCCACGTTCACCACGCGCTCGACCGCGGAGAACGGCGTGATCCACGCCGACGTGTGTTCGCAGTGCCACCCCTTCTACACCGGCAAGCAGAAGATTCTCGACACCGGTGGCCGGGTGGCCCGCTTCGAGAAGCGGTACGCCAAGAAGTAGCTGGCGAAGGCGATGGGCGAGGTGTGCCTGCGGACAGCGCAGGCCACCTCGCCTTCGCGTGTTGTGCGGCTGCGCTTCGCTTGCCGCGAGCGGGGGCTTCGCCACCCGCACCCCCTTTGTGCGGGGCTGGCGCGGTTCGGATATCGGGGCGTTGCGAGAGGAGGAGTGCACGATGTTCGAGGCGGTTCAGACGCTCAAGGCCGAGTACGCCGAGCTGGAGCGGCAGATGTCGGATCCGGCGCTGCACTCCGACCAGGCCAACGCCCGCCGGGTCGGCAAGCGGTACGCCGCGCTGGCGCCGGTGGTCCGCACGTACGACGAGTGGCTGCGGACCGCGGACGACATCGGCGCGGCCAAGGAACTGGCGGCCGAGGACCCGGCGTTCGCGGAGGAGGCGGCGAAGCTGACCGCCCGTCGCGAGGAGCTGGCCGAGCGCCTACAGGTGCTGCTGGTGCCGCGGGACCCGAGCGACGACAAGGACGCGATCCTCGAGATCAAGGCCGGTGAGGGCGGCGACGAGTCGGCGCTGTTCGCCGGCGACCTGCTGAGGATGTACCTGAAGTACGCCGAGTCGCAGCACTGGAAGACCGAAGTCCTGGATTCCGCGGAGTCGGACCTCGGTGGCTACAAGTCGATCACCGTCGCCGTCAAGGCCAAGGGCACTCCGGAGCCGGGTGAGGCGCCGTACGCGAAGCTGAAGTTCGAGGGCGGCGTGCACCGGGTCCAGCGGGTGCCGGTGACCGAGTCGCAGGGCCGGATCCACACCTCCGCGGCCGGTGTCCTGGTGCTGCCGGAGGCGGAGGACGTCGACGTCGAGATCGACCAGAACGATCTGCGCATCGACGTGTTCCGATCGTCCGGTCCGGGTGGGCAGAGCGTGAACACGACCGACTCGGCCGTCCGCATCACCCACCTGCCGACCGGCATCGTGGTGTCGATGCAGAACGAGAAGTCCCAGCTGCAGAACCGTGAGCAGGCGATGCGTGTCCTGCGGGCCAGGCTCCTCGCCGCCGCGCAGGAGGCCGCCGACCAGGAGGCGTCCGACGCCCGTCGTTCGCAGATCCGGACCGTCGACCGGTCCGAGCGGATCCGCACCTACAACTTCCCGGAGAACCGCTTCTCCGACCACCGCGTCGGCTACAAGGCGCACAACCTTGACCAGGTCCTCGGCGGCGACCTGGCACCGGTGATCCAGGCGCTGACCGACGCCGACCTCGCCGCCCGGCTCGAGGCCGTCGAATCCCAGTGAGCACCAAGATCCTGGTCGCCGACGCCGCCGCCCGGTTGCGCGACGCTGGTGTCGCGTCACCTGACTTCGACGCCGCGGAGCTGCTCGCCTTCGTCACCGGCACCAGCCGGCTGAATCTCGGCGACCCGACCGAGGATCAGGTACGCCGGTACGACGAGCTGATCGCCCGCCGCGCGCATCGTGAACCGCTCCAGCACCTGACCGGTACGGCGGCCTTCCGCTATCGGGAGCTGGCGGTCGGGCCCGGTGTCTTCGTGCCGAGGCCGGAGACCGAGGTGATGGTCGGCTGGATCCTGGACCGACTGGTCGATGTACCTGAGCCGCTCGTCGTCGACCTGTGCACCGGCTCCGGCGCGATCGCGGGTGCGGTCGCAACCGAACGTCCCGACAGCACGGTCCACGCGGTCGAACTGTCGCCCGAGGCTTGCGTCTGGGCCCGCCGCAACCTGGCCGGCACCGGTGCGACCCTCCATGAGGGCGACATCGATGGTTGTCTCCCGGAGTACGACGGCCAGGTGGATGCGGTGATCGCGAACCCGCCGTACATCCCGTTGACCGCTTGGGAATCTGTCACCGCCGAGGTACGCGACCACGACCCGGCATTGGCCCTGTGGTCCGGAGATGACGGCCTCGACGAGATCAAGGTCGTCGCGACCACTGCGGCCCGCCTGCTCAAACCAGGTGGCTGGTTCGCCTGCGAACACGCCGACGTACAAGGCGAATCAGCTCCGGCCGTGTTCACCGCCACCCGGGCCTTCGCCGAGGTCCGCGACCAACTGGATCTCTCCGGCCGCCATCGCTTCAGCACCGGCCGCAAGATCTAACACCTATTCGTAGACCACGAACTCCGGGCGGGGTTCGAGGGCGAGGACCTGGGGTGGCGTCATCAGCGGACCGTGCCGGGTGTCTTCGGTGTAGAAGAGTTTGAAGCCGGCGTGCACCGACGATGGAAGGGTGGCCGTCAGCTTGCCCCAGGTCTCGAGTTTGTCGGTGCGGGCGCCGATGCCGTCGACGGACTTGATCGTGACGACGCCGGGGTGTTTCGTCAGCGCCTTCTCGTTGCTGACGATGCGGGTGGAGAGCTGGTGGAAGACGAACACTTTCTCCGGCAGGTTGTTCGCGCGGACCAGACCCGACAGGTACGACGCGATGCTGTCGAGCTCGACGCCGGTCGTATGACCGTAGACCCGGCCGGGGACCTGACCCGGACCGACCGCCCACTCGGGGTCGAACGCGAGGCCGACGTCGGGTTCCTTCAGCCAGCGTTCGAGCCGCTTCACCTCGGGCAGGATCTTCGCCCGGCCCGGCTGGATGTCCAGCAGCAACAACATCTTGTGCTTGCGCGCGACCGTCAGGTACTCGTCGATCGCCGCGTCCGCCAGCCGTCCGCGATACAGCCCGTCCTTGCCCGGCGACCCCTTCGCGACCACCGCGATGAGCTCCATCACCGGCTGCGGTATCCGCTCGGCGGCGTACGACTTGGAGAGCTTCTCCAGCGTCGCAGCCTTCTTCTCCAGGTCCTTGTCCAGTGGCCCGAGTGCGGGTGAGCCCGGCAGGCCGACGTACCCGACGAGTTGGTACTTCGGGAAGATCACTCGCCCGCCCCGCGGCAGGCCGCCGTTGCCCGACGGAGGTGGGGGAGGCTGTGGTGTGGCAGGAGCGGACGGACGGGGAGAGGTCTTCGCCGGTGTCGGCGCGGAGCCGACACTCGCGGGCGCGTCACTGCAGGCAGCCGCGCCGACCAGCACACTGGCCATGGCCAGCACCTCACAGACTTTCCGCATCGCTCCAGCCAACCACGAGCGGCGGGGCGTCACCCCAGACGAGGTCGACCAACTCGTCCGGCCGCAGGTCGCCCCTCACGCCGGAAGGATAACGCGGAGCAATTAACCGGCTACGTAGGCGTCGATCTCCTGCAGCAGGGCGTGCTTCACTGAGTCCTCGGCGAACGACACCCGCACGGCGGTCTTGGCGAGCTCGGCGGCACCGGCCTCGTCGAGCTCGAGCAGACGGGCGGCGACGGCGTACTCGTTGGTCAGGCTGGTGCCGAACATCGGCGGGTCGTCGGAGTTGATGGTGACGACCAGACCGGCGTCGACCATCGCGCGCAGCGGGTGCTCGTCGTACGACGCGACCGCGCGGGTGGCGATGTTCGACGTCGGGCTCACCTCGAGCGGGATCCGGTGCTCACCCAGGTAGTCGACCAGCGCCGGGTCCTGCATGGCCGACGTACCGTGGCCGATCCGCTCGGCCTTCAGCACGCGGACCGCGTCCCAGATCGTTTCCGGACCGGTCGTCTCACCCGCGTGCGGCACGCTGTGCAGTCCGGCGGCGAGCGCGGCCTCGAAGTGCGGCTGGAACTGCGGCCGCGGTACGCCGATCTCCGGTCCGCCGAGGCCGAACCCGACCAGGCCCTCGGGCCGGATCCTGGTCGCGATCCGCAGGGTCTCGTCGGCGCCCGGCACCCCGTCCTCACCGGAGATGTCGAAGATCCACCGCAGCGTGATCCCGAGTTCCTTCTCGGCCGCGACCCGCGCGTCCTCGATCGCCTCGCAGTACGCCTCGGGCGCGATCCCACGGACCACCGACGTGTACGGCGTGCAGGTCAGCTCGGCGTACCGCAGGTTCTGCGCGGCCATCTCGCGGGCGACCTCGTAGGTCAGCAGCCGGACGTCCTCGGGCGTCTTGATCAGCTCGACGACGCTCAGGTAGACCTCGATGAACTTGGCGAAGTCGGTGAACTGGAAGTACTCGGCCAGCGCGGCCGGGTCGGCCGGCACCGGCGACCCGGGGTGCCGGGCGGCGAGCTCGGCGACGATCCGCGGCGATGCGGACCCGACGTGGTGGACATGCAGTTCGGCCTTCGGCAACCCGGCAAGGAACTCACGCGACACAGTCATGCCGGGATCCTAGGAGTCTCCGGCGCGATCCGCCGGAAAGCTCACAATCACTTGTCAGGATCCGCCGGGCCGTGGCCCGGCTGGAGTCGCAGGGGTCGCGGGTGGCACGATGCGGTGCGTGAGTGAGCGCTTCGACTTCACCGGCGACGAGCTGGCACCGGCCTATCGAGCGGCCGTGGACGCCATCGAGGCCGGCGACCTGGTCGTCCTTCCGACCGACACCGTCTACGGCATCGCCGCGGACGCCTTCAAGGCGGACGCGGTCCAGCGATTGCTGGATGCCAAGGGCCGTGGCCGGGACATGCCGCCGCCGGTGCTGATCTCGGTGGTGGAGTCGCTGGACGCGCTCGCCACCGACGTCCCCGACGACGGCCGCACGCTGTGCCAGGAGTTCTGGCCCGGCCCGCTGACGGTGATCTGCCACGCGCAGACCTCGCTGATGTGGGACCTGGGGGAGACCCAGGGCACGGTCGCGCTGCGCGTGCCCGACCACGAGAACACCCGCGAACTGCTCTCCCGGACCGGTCCGCTCGCGGTCAGCTCGGCGAACAAGAGCGGCCGGCCCGCGGCGCTCGACGTGTACGACGCCGAGGAGCAGCTGGAGGACACGGTCGCGGTCTACCTGGACGGCGGTACGGCGACCGGTGGGCAGCCGTCCACCATCGTCGACATCACCGGCGACACGCCTCACGTCGTACGGCTCGGCGCCCTGTCGCTGGAGCAGCTCCGGGCCGTCGTCCCGGGCGTCACCAGCTACCTGGACGACGACAAGCCGGACGAAGAGCCGGAAGAAAAGCAGGACGAAGAACCGGAAGCGAAGGCCGACGAGCCGGAAGCGAAGGCCGACGAGCCGGAAGCGACGCCGGACGAGACCGATGAGAAGCCAACCGAAGAGCCCGTTGCGGCGTCCAACGAGCAGGACGACAAGCCGCCGTCCCCAGCCAAGGACGACGAGAAGCCGTCCGAACCGGACGATGTGAGGCCTGCGACCTAGTGCGCGAGTATCTGCTGGTCCTGTTCGTGGCGATGGCCACGACCTTTCTGCTGACCGGCGTGGCCCGGCAGATCGCGCTGCGGTACGGCGCCGTCGCGAAGGTACGGGCCCGCGACGTGCACAAGGTTCCGATCCCGTACTTCGGCGGCATCTCGATCCTCGGCGGCCTGATCGCCGCGTTCGCCGTCGCATCCAACCTGCCGTTCCTCGGCAACAGCCTGCAGGTCGCGCACGACGCACGGGCGATCCTGATCGGCGGCGTGGTGATCTGCGCCGTCGGCGTGGTCGACGACCTGTACGAGCTGGACGCGATCACCAAGCTGGCCGGCGAGGTGCTCGCGGTCGGCGTGATGGTTGTCCAGGGCATCCAGTTGTACTGGCTTCCACTGCCCGGCGGTGTGGTGTCGCCATCGCCCGCGCAGCTCGCCGTACTCACCGCCGGCATCCTGCTGGTGTCCTGCAACGCGGTGAACTTCGTCGACGGCCTGGACGGCCTGGCCGCCGGCGTCACCGCGATCGGGGCAACCGCGTTCTTCATCTACTCCTACCTGCTGAACTTCGAGCAGAACCTCGACCGGGCGACGACGTCGACCCTGATCACGGTCGCGCTGGCCGGTGCGTGCCTCGGCTTCCTGCCGCACAACTTCTTCCCTGCCAGGGTCTTCATGGGCGATTCCGGTGCCCTGCTGATCGGCCTGATGCTCGCGGCGTCGACGATCAGCCTGACCGGCCAGATGGATCCGAACGCGGTTCCGTACGAGGTCGGCGGCTCCAGCCTGCTGCCGGCGCTGCTCCCGCTGGTCCTGCCGATCGCCGTGCTCGCGATCCCCGCGCTGGACCTGACGATGGCCTACGTACGCCGTACCAAGGCCGGCCGGTCGCCGTTCGCGGCGGACAAACTCCATCTGCACCACCGGCTGATGCAACGCGGCCACTCGCACCGTCGCGCGGTCCTGCTGATGTACCTGTGGACCGCCCTGATCGCCTACGGCGTGGTGGTCCTCGGGCTCGTCCTGTTCTGGTGGACCGCCCTGATCGTGCTGGCCGTCGCGGTCACCGCGGTCCTGCTCACCACGGGTCTGCCGAGGCGATCCCGGAAACCGCTCGCCAAGGTCTGACCCAGAACGACCAGGGACCAGACCACTCGGCGGTGTGGCCTACCGATAGGGTGTTCGTGTACAGCGGCAGGACCGCTCGTTTTGCTGACCGCGCAGACTTTGTGCTAGTTTTCACAAGCACCAGCAAAGAACAGCGACACCCCTGACCCCGCCCACCCGACGACCGAGCCGCGAGACCCGGTCGCCAGCAGGACGGAACCAGCAGATGGCTCCCTCGGCTCACAGCCCGAAAGTCGCCGGCCAGGCCACTCGGCACCCGGCGCTGGCAATGCTGCGCGGCGCTCTGATCGCCGCGCTCGTCGTCGGCGTCAACGCGGCCGCGGTGTCAACCGTCGCGGCCGGTCTGCCCGGCCTGTGGGGCGCGTTGCTGGGGTTCTTGATCGTCGTCGTCTTCTCCGGCGCGGGCCTGCTCGCGCTGCACCTGTCCCGCCGGACCTCCCCGACGATGCAACTCGCCGTCGCGATGGCGTCGTACACCGGCCGGATCGCGATCTTCGGCGGCCTGCTCGCCGTCGCGCTGAGCTCGGACGGCCTGGCCCGGCACGTGAATCTGACCGTGCTCGGGATCTGTGCGCTGGTGGTCGTGATGGGCTGGATGGCCGGCGAGATCTGGGCCTGGTCGCGGCTGCGCATCCCGATCTACGACCTCGACGGCGAGGTCACCGCATGACCACCTTGGGTAGCGGCTTGAACGAGCGGAGCGAGTTCATCATCAAGCACCTCCCTGCTGTGGTGAGGGTTACGGGAGCCGATGTGACCGGTCGTGTCGCGGACTGGTACCTTTCGGGTGCCAATGAGCGAGCACGAGGATCCGAAGCCATCACCCGGCAATGCGGGCGACGGCTGGCGGGTCCTGTCCTACTTGATCGGCGGAGTCGTCGTGTACGGCGCCATCGGGTTCGGGTTGGATCGCCTGCTGGGCACCCAGTTCTTACTCCCGGTGGGCATCGTCCTCGGTGCCGGGCTCACCGTTTTGTTGCTGCACTTCCGGTACGGGTCGCGGTCCTGACCCCTGCCGGGTCTGACGTTGTTGACCGCCATGCCCTGAGCCGCCCTGCCCTTAGCCACAAGGCGTCCGACTTGAGCACGACGCGAGAGGAGACCCGGTGATTGCCGGCGTTCCGACCGAGTTCAACCCGCCCGGTCCCGAAAGCTTCGACCTTCCGCCGATCATCGACGGCGTGGACTGGTTCACCAAGCCAGTGCTGGTGTCCGCCCTGACTGTCGTCGTGATCGTCTGGTTCTTCTGGGGTGCGTCCCGCAAGGCGGCGATCGTGCCGAGCAAGCTGCAGTTCGCCGGTGAGCTCGGGTACAACTTCGTCCGCAACTCGATCGCCCGCGACGCCATCGGCAGCGCGGAGTACATGCGCTTCGTGCCCTACCTGTGCGGCCTGTTCTTCTTCATCCTGCTGAACAACGTCGCCGCGACCGTCCCGCTGGTCCAGTTCCCCACGTTCAGCCACATCGGCTGGGCGTACACGGCGGCGATCATGACCTGGGTGATCTACAACGCGGTCGGGATCAGGAGGCACGGCGTCTGGGGCTACTTCAAGCTCCAGACCATGCCGGCCGGTGTGCCGGTCTGGCTGTTGCCGCTGATGATCCCGATCGAGTTCATCTCGAACATCCTGGTCCGGCCGGTCTCCTTGAGCCTGCGGTTGTTCGCCAACATGTTCGCCGGCCACATCCTGCTCCTGGTCTTCGTGCTCGGCGGCGAGTACCTGGTCTTCGAGACCGGCAACATCGCCCTGGCCGGCGTCGGCGTCGTGACCTGGTTGATGGGCCTCGCGATCGCCGGTCTGGAGCTGTTCGTCCAGTGCATCCAGGCGTACATCTTCGTCGTGCTGACCGCGCAGTACATCGGCAGCGCGATCGCCGAGGAGCACTGATCCGCAGTACCTGCACCGCCCCACAGACCGTAGTAACGGAAATCCGGATAGCCGCTATCCGTACCGAAAGGAACACACTGCAATGACCGCACTCGACATCACCGGCAACATCGCAGTACTGGGTTACGGCCTCGCCGCGATCGGCCCGGGCGTCGGCGTCGGCCTGATCTTCGCCGCCGTGATCAACGGCACCGCGCGGCAGCCGGAGGCGCAGAGCAAGCTGCAGTCGATCGCATGGATCGGCTTCGGCGTGACCGAGGTGCTGGCGATCATCGGTATCGCGCTCGCCTTCGTCTTCCGTACCTGAGCTACTTTCCTCCGACTGACAGGATTCAGACATGTTGACGAAGGTGCTACCGCTGGCCGCGGAGGGTGAGCAAGTCAACCCGCTGGTGCCACACACCGCCGAGATCATTTTCGGTTTCGTCTTCCTGATCCTGCTGGCCATCGCCTTCGCCAAGGTCGTCGTGCCCAAGTTCGAGAAGGCGTACGCCGATCGGACCCAGGCGATCGAAGGCGGGATGGATGCGGCCAAGCAGGCCCAGGCCGAGGCGAAGGCGGCTCTGGACAAGTACAACGCGCAGCTGGCCGAGGCCCGGCAGGAGGCGGCGAAGATCCGCGAGGACGCGCGTGAGCAGGGTGCGCAGATCATCGCGGAGATGCGTGAGCAGGCGAACGCCGAGTCCGAGCGGATCGTCACGCACGCGCGGACCCAGATCGACGCCGAGCGGGCGCAGGCCGTGGCCGCGCTGCGGGCCGAGGTCGGCACGATGGCGACCACGCTGGCCGGCCGCATCGTCGGGGAGTCGCTCGAGGACGAGGCGCGTCAGCGTCGCACCGTCGAGCGGTTCCTGGCCGACCTCGAGGCCTCCGAGTCCGCACGTCAGGCCGTCGGAACGGACGGCTGATGCGCGGCGCATCGAACGAGTCACTCGCCAAGGCCCGGGAGGCCCTGGCGGGTGTCACGGTGACCGATGAGCTCGGTGTCGAGCTGTTCTCTGTGGCCAAGCTGCTGGACGGCACAGGCGCGCTCCGGCGCGCACTGACCGACCCGGCCCGGCCGCGGGACGCCCGCGTCGCGCTGGTCCGGCAGTTGCTCGGCGGCAAGATCTCCACCCCGGCGGAGGAGGTCCTGACCACCGCCGTGGCCGGCCGCTGGGTCAGCAGCCGCGACCTCGCGGACGCGCTGGACCAGCTCAGTGTCGAGGCCGAGGTGGCGTACGCCGACACCCGGCGCAAGCTGGACGACGTCGAGGACGAACTGTTCCGGCTGGACCGGATCGTCGCGGTGGAGCGGGGGCTGAGCGACAAGCTCAGCGACCACAACATCCCGCTCACGGCCCGGCAGCAGCTGCTCGCCGGACTGCTGCAGGGCAAGGCCGACGCCGCCACGATGCGGCTGGCCGAGCGTGCGGTGGACGGACGCGGCCGGAGCTTCGCGGCGTCGCTGCGGTCCTACCAGGTCGCCGCGGCGGCCCGGCGCAACGCCAGCATCGCCACCGTCCGGGTCGCGACCGACCTCTCCGAGGCCGAGCGCACCCGGCTGGCCGAGGCACTCGGCCGTCAGTACGGCCGGGACATCCAGCTGAACGTGATCGTCGACCCCAACGTGGTCGGCGGCGTGCGGGTGGACATCGGCGACGAAGTGATCGACGGAACCATCGCGGCCAGGCTCGACGAAGCGCAACGGCGCATCGCGGGCTGAACCCCCTTAACGACATAAAGCGGCGCTAGGGGTCGGGAAAGCCTTTAGAGCCACAACAGGCCAGCAGGGTCAAGGAAGCAGGAACACAATGGCTGAGCTCACGATCAGGCCGGAGGAGATCCGGGACGCCCTGGATCGGTTCGTCACCGAGTACCAACCGGCGGAGGCGGCCCGCGAAGAGGTCGGCACCGTGGTCGACGCGGGTGACGGTATCGCGCACGTCGAGGGCCTGCCCTCGGCGATGACCAACGAGCTGCTCGAGTTCGAGGACGGCACCCGGGGCATCGCGCTGAACCTGGACGTCCGCGACATCGGTGTCGTCGTCCTCGGTGAGTTCGACGGGATCGAGGAGGGCCAGCAGGTCCGCCGGACCGGCTCGGTGCTGTCGGTGCCGGTCGGCGAGGGCTACCTCGGCCGCGTCGTCGACCCGCTGGGCAAGCCGATCGACGGCCTGGGCGAGATCAAGGACCTCGAGGGCGACCGTGCGCTGGAGCTGCAGGCGGCCGGCGTGATGGACCGCCAGGAGGTCCGCGAGCCGCTGCAGACCGGTATCAAGGCGATCGACGGGATGATCCCGATCGGCCGCGGTCAGCGCGAGCTGATCATCGGTGACCGCAAGACCGGCAAGACGGCGATCGCGGTCGACACGATCATCAACCAGAAGGCGAACTGGGAGTCCGGCGACCCGAAGAAGCAGGTCCGCTGCATCTACGTCGCGGTCGGCCAGAAGGGCTCCACGATCGCCGCGGTCCGCGGTGCGCTCGAAGAGGCCGGCGCGATGGAGTACACCACCATCGTCGCCTCCCCGGCATCCGACCCGGCCGGCTTCAAGTACGTCGCGCCGTACACCGGCTCGGCCATCGGCCAGCACTGGATGTACCAGGGCAAGCACGTGCTGATCGTCTTCGACGACCTGACCAAGCAGGCCGAGGCGTACCGCGCGATGTCGCTGCTGCTGCGCCGCCCGCCGGGCCGTGAGGCGTACCCGGGTGACGTCTTCTACCTGCACAGCCGTCTGCTGGAGCGCTGCGCGAAGCTGTCCGACGAGCTCGGCGCCGGTTCGATGACGGGTCTGCCGATCATCGAGACCAAGGCCAACGACGTGTCGGCGTTCATCCCGACCAACGTCATCTCGATCACCGACGGCCAGATCTTCCTGCAGTCCGACCTGTTCAACGCCAACATCCGGCCGGCCATCGACGTCGGTATCTCGGTGTCCCGGGTCGGTGGCGCCGCGCAGGTCAAGGGCATGAAGAACGTGTCCGGCTCGCTGAAGATCGACCTGGCCCAGTTCCGCGCGATGGAGGCGTTCGCGATGTTCGCGTCCGACCTCGACGCCACTTCCCGCCGGCAGCTCGACCGGGGTCAGCGGCTGGTCCAGCTGCTCCGGCAGCCGCAGTACTCGCCGTATCCGGTGGAGGACCAGATCGTCTCCATCTGGTCCGGTACGACGGGCAAGTTCGACGAGGTTCCGGTCGACGACGTACTGCGCTTCGAGCGGGACTTCCTGGACTACCTGCGCCGGGAGAGCAAGGTGCTCGACAGCATCCGCGAATCCGGTCTGTTCGACGACGACTCGGCCCAGGCCGTGACCGAGGCGCTGAACGCGTTCAAGCCGACCTTCCAGACCTCCGAGGGCACCCTGCTGGGCACCGAGGCGGAGGCCGAGGCGATGGACGAGGCGGACGTCGAGCAGGAGCAGATCGTCCGGCAGAAGCGGGGCTGATCGACGGTGCCAGCCAATCTGCGGGAGCTACGCGATCGCAAGGCCTCGGTCTCGACGATCAAGAAGCTCACCCGGGCGATGGAACTCATCGCGGCGTCCCGGATCGTCAAGGCGCAGCAGCGCGCCCAGGCGGCCGGTCCGTACGCGCGTGAGCTCACCCGTGCCGTGTCGGCGGTGGCGACGTTCTCGAACGTGGACCACCCGCTGACCACCGAGAAGCCCGACCCGAAGCGGGCCGCGGTGCTGCTGATCACCTCCGATCGCGGTCAGGCCGGGGCGTACTCGGCCAACGTGATCCGTGAAGGGGAGCGGCTGAACCAGCTGCTGCGCGAGGACGGCAGAGAGGTCGTCCCGTACCTCAGCGGCCGCAAGGGCATCGCGTACTACACCTTCCGGCAGCGCGAGGTCGCGCAGTCGTGGAGCGGTGACTCCGACGCTCCGTCGTTCGCCCGTGCGCGGGAGATCGCCGACGCGCTGATCGAGGCCTTCCTGACCCCGACCGAGGAGGGCGGCGTGGACGAGATCCACATCGTCTTCACCCGGTTCGTGTCGATGCTGACCCAGCGCGCGGACGTGATCCGCCTGCTGCCGCTGGAGGTCGTCGAGGGCGCGGAGGCGCCGGCGGCGGACGACGTACTGCCGCTGTACGAGTTCGAGCCGTCCGCCGAAGAGGTGCTCGACGGGCTGCTGCCGAAGTACGTCGCCAGCCGGATCCACTACTGCATGCTGCAGGCGGCCGCTTCCGAGCTGGCCAACCGGCAGCGGGCGATGAAGTCGGCGACGGACAACGCGCAGGACCTGATCGAGAAGCTCACGCGGGACCTCAACCAGGCCCGCCAGGCCCAAATTACCCAGGAAATCAGCGAGATCGTCGGTGGCGCCAGCGCGCTGGCCGACGCGAACGCCGGGAGCGAGTGAGAGAGATGACTGCCACGGTTACCGAGAAGAACAACGAGGCCGGTTCGACTGCCGTCGGTCGCGTCGCCCGGGTGATCGGCCCGGTCGTCGACGTCGAGTTCCCGGCGGATGCGATGCCCGACATGTACAACGCGCTCGAGGTGGACATCACCCTGGGCGACGTCACCCAGACGATCACCCTCGAGGTCGCGCTGCACGTCGGCGACAACATCGTCCGGGCGATCTCGATGAAGCCCACCGACGGCCTCGTCCGCGGCGTCGAGGTGCGCGACACCGGCTCGGCGATCTCCGTTCCGGTCGGCGACGTCACCAAGGGCCGGGTCTGGTCCGTGACCGGCAAGTGCCTGAACCAGGACGAGTCCGAGTTCGAGATCGCCGAGCGCTGGCCGATCCACCGCAAGGCGCCGGCCTTCGACCAGCTCGAGTCGAAGACCGAGATGCTGGAGACCGGCATCAAGGTGCTCGACCTGCTCACGCCGTACGTGCAGGGCGGCAAGATCGGCCTGTTCGGCGGTGCGGGTGTCGGCAAGACCGTGCTGATCCAGGAGATGATCTACCGGATCGCCCACAACTTCGGTGGTACGTCGGTGTTCGCCGGCGTGGGCGAGCGGACCCGTGAGGGCAACGACCTGATCAACGAGATGGAAGAGGCCGGCGTCTTCAAGGACACCGCGCTGGTCTTCGGTCAGATGGACGAGCCGCCGGGCACCCGGCTGCGGGTCGCGCTGTCCGCGCTGACGATGGCGGAGTACTTCCGCGACGTCAAGGAGCAGGACGTGCTGCTCTTCATCGACAACATCTTCCGGTTCACCCAGGCCGGTTCCGAGGTCTCCACGCTGCTCGGCCGGATGCCGAGCGCGGTGGGCTACCAGCCGAACCTGGCCGACGAGATGGGCGTGCTGCAGGAGCGGATCACCTCGACCCGGGGTCACTCGATCACCTCGATGCAGGCGATCTACGTGCCCGCGGACGACTACACCGACCCGGCGCCGGCCACCACGTTCGCGCACCTGGACGCGACCACCGAGCTGTCGCGTGACATCGCGTCGCGTGGTCTGTACCCGGCCGTCGACCCGCTGACCTCGACGTCGCGGATCCTCGACCCGCAGTACATCGGCCAGGAGCACTACGACGTGGCCGTCCGGGTGAAGCAGATCCTGCAGAAGAACAAGGAACTGCAGGACATCATCGCCATCCTGGGTGTGGACGAGCTCTCCGAAGAGGACAAGATCACCGTCGCGCGGGCGCGCCGGATCGAGCAGTTCCTCTCCCAGAACACCTACATGGCGGAGAAGTTCACCAACATCAAGGGCTCGACCGTGCCGCTGAAGGACACCATCGAGTCCTTCAAGAAGATCACCGAAGGCGAGTGCGACCACATCGCCGAGCAGGCGTTCTTCAACGTCGGTTCGCTCGAGGACGTCGAGCGCAAGTGGGCCGAGCTGCAGAAGGAAAACTGACATGGCCGACGAATCTGCCAAGCACCTCGAGGTCGCGCTGGTCGCGGCCGAGCGGACCGTGTGGCAGGGTCAGGCCAGGATCGTCATCGCCCGCACCACGGACGGTGACGTCGGGATCCTGCCCGGCCACGCGCCGCTGCTGGGCCTGCTGCAGGGCGGCACCGTCCAGGTGCGGACCGTCGACGACGAGTACTTCGTCGCGGCCGCGCCGGACGGCTTCATCTCGGTGGCGAACGACCGGGTCTCGATCCTGGCCGAGAACGCCGAGATGGGTCACGACATCGATCTCGAGGAAGCCCGGCGCGAACTCGAGGAAGCGCTGGCGACCGGTAGCGAGACCGATGCGGACTCCGACGAGGTCCGCCTCGCCGAGGCCCGGGTGAGGGCCGCCGAGAAGACGGCCTGACGGTACCTGTCATAATCGAACATCGTCACTGACAGTACGGTTCTCCGGGGTGCCCGGGGCAGTACGCTATCGGGCACCGGGAATGAGGTCGGCAAGGTATGAGGACAGTCCTCGATGTCGTCGGGGTCTGTCTGCTTGCCGCCGTACTGCTGATCATCGCGTTCGCGTGCCGCCGTCGCTGGTTGTCCAGGGACGGCGGCACTTTCGATTGCAGCCTGCAGTTGGCCGAGAAGGACCACGGCCGCGGCTGGGCCCTGGGCCTGGCCCGCTACGTCGGTGACGAGCTGCAGTGGTTCCGGGTCTTCAGCCTGGTCTGGTGGCCGAAGCTCGTCGTCAACCGCCGCCAGCTCGAAGGCATCACCACCCGCCGCCCGATGGGCAACGAGCCCCTCGTCACGTACGCCGGCCACGTCATAGTCGACGCCGCCCTCCAAGACCGCACAGTCCACTTCGCCATGACCGAAGAAGCCCTCACCGGCGTACTGGCCTGGGTAGAATCCGCCCCACCCAGCAGCCAGACCTACCACTGACCCCCGCTCAGCCGAGGCTGAAGCGGAAGTGGTGGGGGCGGGGTTGTAGGTCGTGGGGTGGGAGGATCGGCGCGCCGCTGGTCGGGCTGCCTAGGCCGTGCTGGAGGGCGTCCAGAGTCATCCAGAGTTGATCGGTGGGTACCAGGTCTTCTCGATGCCCGGCGTCTGCCAGCTCGGCGAGGGTCCATCTGCGGAGAGTCAGGGCCAGGTGCGGCTCGCCGGTCAGCGTGAGCTTCCCGGCGGTCCCGGACAACTCGGCCCACCGGACGTCGCCGCGTGCGCCGTTCTCCTGGGGGTAGATGTACGGCACCTGGAAGTCGTCGATCGTCGAGGTGTAACGGCCGACCCGCGCGGCCGCCCGGGAGTCCGGGTACGCCTGCCCGGGGCCGAGCCCGAACCAGGTCACGCGGTCGAACCCTGCCGGCAGGCCGAACGTCACCCCGAGGCGCGCCCACGGCACGGTCCAGTCGCCGACCGGCTCGACTTCGACGTCCGCGGTCACCCGGTCGCCGTCCGAACTCCAGCGGTACGTCGTGAGCACCCGAGCGTCGGTGGCCGCGGCGCCGACCATCGTCACCACGGCCAGTTCGTCCCCGGCCGGCTCCACTGACACGGTCCGGTACCGCAACCGATGCAGCCCGGCCGCAGCCCATCGCGCCTTCCGATCTCGCGTCGTCGCGTCCCACGTCCGGGCGTCATGTTGAGTCGGCGCCCGCCACAACTCCAACGGCACGTGCACCACATCCCAGCCGGACAACCCGAGCAGGCGGCCCGTCTTCCCGCAGAACCGCGCACCCCCCAGCCGGACCTCGCCCTCCGGCCCGCCCCGTCTGATGGGCTGGCCCACCGGACGGTGGGTGGGGGCCGGCGGCGGCGCGAGTCGGGTCTGGCTGAAGGCGATCTCGTGGCCCGTGGATGCCCAGGCGGTGTCGGTGTTCAGTACTGCACGGACCGTCAGCCAGCGTTCACGGTTCTGCATCGGCGCGGTGATCGAGGGCAGGGGGACGGTTGCCTCGCCGCCTGCTGGGATCGTTGGCAGGTCCAGAGTTCCTCGGGCGATGACCTCGCCTTCGTCCGCGGCTGACCACTGGAGTGACAGGTGTGAGGTGTCCAGGACGTCGTACCTGTTGATGAGGTGCAGGGCGTTGGCGGTGATGGTGAGGTGGACGGGCTCGAAGGCTTTGCGGACTTCGAGGAGGACTGGCTGGGGTGTGAGGTCGGGGAAGACGAGGCCGTCGAGGACGTAGTTGCCGTCGTGCAGCTCTTCGCCGAAGTCACCGCCGTACGCGTAGGTGCCGTCCGGACGCAGGATGCCGTGTTCCATCCACTCCCAGAGGAATCCGCCCTGGCACCGCTCGTACCGGTGGAACAGTTCCTCGTACTCCGGCAGTCCACCAGGACCGTTGCCTCCGGCATGCGAGTACTCGCACAGCACGAACGGCATCGCCCGCCGCCGCGCGTCCAGCACCGGATCGTCCAGCGGCGGCTCGGCCCGCTTCCCGATCTCCTCGACCTCGGCGTGCGCGGCGTACATCCGGCTGTACACATCCACGTCCGCACAGCTCGGATCGCCTTCGTAGTGCAGCGGTCGCGACGGATCCCGCTCCCGCGTCCACTCCGCCATCGCGGTGAGGTTCCGGCCGATCCCGGCCTCGTTGCCCAGCGACCACATCACCACGCACGGGTGGTTCTTGTCCCGCTCGACCATCCGCTGCATCCGGTCGACCGACGCGTCCAGGAAGCGCGGATCGCCGGCCGGGTTCCCCCGCCAGTCCAGCAGGAAGAAGCCGTGTGTCTCGTAGTCGCACTCGTCCATCACCCAGAACCCGAGCTCGTCGCACAGCTCCAGCAGCCGAGAGCCCGGCGGGTAATGGCTGGTCCGGATCGCGTTGATGTTGTGCTGCTTCATCACCAGCAGCTCCTGCCGCAGCCGCTCCTCGGGTACGACGCGACCCAGCACGGGATCGTGCTCGTGCCGATTGACCCCGTGGAACAGCACCCGCCGGCCGTTGACCGTGAGCACCCCGTCGACGATCGCCACCGTGCGGAACCCGATCCGCAACGCGACGCTCTCACCAGCCGTCTCCACCACGGCGTCGTACAAACGCGGCACCTCCGCCGACCACGGCTCGACTCCCGGGATCGTCAGCCTCTGGCCGACCGGCGCCTCGACATCCAGCTCCGCGATGCGCACGACCGCGCCCGGCCTGGCCTCGACCTTCAGGATCCCGGCACCATCCGCGTAGTCAGCGTGCACGAAGACATCGCCGACCCCGTCGACCGGTCGCGGGATCAGCGTGACGTCGCGGAAGATCCCCGGCAGCCACCACATGTCCTGATCCTCGAGATAACTCCCGGACGACCACTGATGCACGCGGACCGCGAGCACGTTCCGCCCCGGCCGCAGTACCTCACCGACCGCGAACTCGGCAGGCACCCGGCTCCCGCGGGTCACCCCGAGCTCCACCCCGTTCAGCCACACCCGCGCACACGAGTCGACGCCGTCGAAGCGCAGTACCGTCGGTCCACTCCACGACGGCGACAGCTCGAACACCAGCCGATGGTCCCCGGTCGGGTTCTCGGTCGGCACGTACGGCGGATCGACCGGGAACGGATACGCCTGATTCGTGTACGCCGGCCGCCCGTGCCCGTGCATCGGCCAACTGGACGGGACCGGAAGAACGGCCCAATCCGAGTCGTCGAAGTCGTCCCACTCGAACCCATCCGGCGCCTCGGCCACCGACTCCGCAAGGTGAAACCGCCAACTCCCGTTCAGGCTGATCAACGGTGCGTCGGTCTGGATCGCCGCGCGCGCAGGCAGAGCGCCGTACCCAGGTCCAGGGTCTTCGTAGTAGGTCATCTGAACCTTCCGATGCGGTAGGTGGCTCGTCGAGGGGCCACTAGCATGCTGAGCATGACGACGGCGAGTGCGGGAGAGGGCCCACGCCAAGGGGTCCGGCGGCAGCCGTCGGCTGAGCAGCTGCGGCTGCTCACCAAGGTTGCGAAGCTGTACCACGAGCAGGGCGTGCGCCAGCCACAGATCGCCGCGCAGCTGCACATTTCCCAGCCGCGGGTGTCCCGGCTGCTGAAGCAGGCCGTGGTGGCCGGCATCGTTCGTACGGTCGTGATCCCGCCGAGCGGCGTACACACCGAGCTCGAGGACGCGATCGAGCAGCGCTACGGGCTGCGCGAGGTGATCGTCGTCGACGCCAGTGGTGAGGACGACGCGCACATCATCCCGGCGCTCGGCGCGGCCGCGTCGGTGTACCTGGAGACGACGCTGACCGGCGGTGACCGGATCGGCATCTCGTCCTGGAGTTCGACGCTGCTCGCCACGGTCGAGTCGATGACGCCGCGGTCGACGCAGGTGGCTGAGGAGGTCGTCCAAGTCCTCGGTGGCGTTGGCAACCCGGCTGCTCAGGCGCGCGCGGCCCGGCTGGTCGGCCGGCTGGCGGATCTCACCGGCGCCGCGCCTGTGCTGCTGCCGGTGCCCGGTCTGGTCGGCAGTGTGAGCGCGAAGCGCACGCTGATGAAGGACCCGGTGGTCACCGAGGTGATGGACGCCTGGTCTCGACTCACGCTGCTGCTGGTCGGGATCGGCAGTCTCGAGCCGTCTCCGCTGCTGAAGGAGAGCGGCAACGCGATGACCGTCGAGGACCAGAAGGTACTGCGGGACCAGGGTGCGGTCGGCGACATCTGCCTGCGGTTCTTCGACGAGGCCGGCAAACCGGTCCGCTCCGAGCTCGACCAGCGGGTGCTCGGTCTGTCGGCCGCTCAGGTCCGCAGCGACGACCTTCGCAGCGTCGGCGTCGCGGGCGGCATGCGCAAGTACGCCGCCATCCGCGCCGCGCTGCTGGGTGGATGGGTCGACGTCCTCATCACCGACCGCTCGGTCGCCGAGCGCTTGGCTAACGAGCATCGACCCACACAGTCATAGGACCGACCGTCCGATTCGCCCACGCGTAATAAGGGATCGCGGTCAACGTCTGCCCATCCCGCGCCGGCACCTCGACCGTCGTCACCCCGCCGAGCAGCTCCGGCCGTTCCCGCTCGACCAGGTCGCCCGCCACCACAGCCGTCTCATCCAGTACGACGTCCTGGTCGACCTGCTCGAAGCAGTACACCAACGGCCCACGCTCGATCGCCACACACCCGCGCACCGAATCGATCCGATCATCCGGCTCAGTACGCCGCGCCTGTACCGGCAGTTCCAGCACCACTTGGTCGCCAACAGACCACTGCCGTCGTAGCGGTCCGGAAACGCTGGAACCGTCTGCCCAGGCAGGAACGCGAAGACCCAGCGTCCAAGGCTCCGTCGGCGTCTCGGTGATGGTCACCGTCACCCGGCCGTGCCACGGATAGCGCGTCGCCACCTCGAACCCGACCCTGCCAACAGCCAACTCAGCGGTCACCACAGCCGGTGCGTAAAGGTGCACCTGGACTCCATCGGCGTCCGACGTCGCCACGAGCTGGTCGAGCGACGAGAGCGTACGCATCACGTTCGGCGGGCAGCACGCAGTCCCGTACCACGGCTGCCTCCCCGCAACCGCGGAGCGTTGATCGTCGGCATACGCGTGCTGCCGCACCTTCAACGTGTTGACGTAGAAGAAGCTGTCACCGCTCAGCGAGACCCCCGAGATCACCGCGTTGTACAGCGTCCGCTCGATCAGGTCGGCGTACTTGCTGTCGCCGGTCGCGAGCAGCAGCCGCCAACTCCACTGCACGCTGGCGATGGCCGCGCAGGTCTCGCAGTACGCCGTGTCCGGTGGCAACTCGAACGGGTCGCCGAACGCCTCGCCGTACCACCTCGACCCGACGCCACCGGTCAGGTACGTCTGGCTGTCGGCCATCGTCTGCCACGTCTCCCGCAGCGCATCGAGCAGCTCGGCGTCACCAGTCTCGACCGCGACATCGGTCGCTCCAGAGGCCAGGTACAACGCACGTACGACGTGCCCCGCGAGTGTCCGCACCTCGCGCACCGGCAGATGGTCCTGGAAGTACGCCGGCCCGTGGTGCCCCGGCGGCACCAGCAACCCGCGCCCCCGCGCCCCGACGAAGTACGACGCCAGCTCCAGGTACGACGCCGTCCCGGTCTCGCGGTAGAGGTCGACCAACGCCATCTCGATCAACGGATGACCGTCGACGCCTTCCAAGCGCCCAGGCCCGAAGGTCTTGCACAGCAGATCGGCGAATCGGCGCGCGACATCGAGCAGCGTGCGATCGCCGGTGGCGCGGGACTGGGCGACCGCGGCCTGCAGCAGGTGGCCCGCGCAGTAGAGCTCGTGTCCCTTCTCCAGGTCTGCGAAGCGCCGGCCGCCGAGTGCCAGTCGTGTGTGCGTGTTCAGGTAGCCGTCCGGTTCCTGTGCCTGTGCGACCAGTGCGCCCGCAGTCGTCTGCCAGGACGCGAGATCGTCGGCCGGCTCCCGGGCCTGTTCCCAGGCGACCGCCTCGAGCCACTTGTAGACGTCGGTGTCGGCGAAGAGCTTCCCGGCGAAGGGCGGCTCTTGTCCGGCCGCGCGACGGAAGTTGCCGAGAGTTCCGGCCTCCTCGAGCCGCATGCCGGCGGCCGGGATCGTCGACGTCCGGTTGATCTGCTGGCGCTCCCGCCAGAAGCCGCCGGTGATCTTCGTGGCGCCGAGGGGGAGTGGGCGAAGGGGCATGGCTGACAGGAAACCATCAGGGCGAAGGCCCCGGCAAGACTTCGATGCAAACGATTGCCGACGAGCGATCTCGTGACTGCAAACGATTGCAAATCGTCCGCGTCATGCTCTTGACACTCGTTCGTAACCTCGGCAACCATGAGGCCGTCGATCCATTCGATGCCGACTAGATATTCACATCTGGTGCTCAATCGGCAGCCGCCCCTGCGAAAGTGAGGCCCAAAGTGAGGCGTGGACGATGACCGAAATCTCCTCCGGCTGGACCCGGCGAACGTTCGTCGGAACGACCGCCGCCGTCGGCGCCGCTGCCTGGATCGGCAACGCCCCGACGGCCTCGGCCCAGACCGTCGCGACGGCACGCGCCGCGGCCGCCGACGATCAGCTCCCCGCCTTCCCCGGTGCCGAGGGCGCCGGTAAGTGGGCCAAGGGTGGCCGCGGCGGATCCGTGTACGAGGTGACCACGCTCGCCGACTCCGGCCCGGGATCGCTCCGCGAGGGCGTCTCCGGCTCGGACCGGACCATCGTGTTCCGGGTGTCCGGCACGATCGAGCTGAAGTCCCAGCTGCTGATCGCCGGCAACAACCTCACCATCGCCGGCCAGACCGCACCCGGCGGCGGCATCTGCGTCTCCGGGTACGGGACCGGGGTCAAGGGCAGCGCGCACGACATCGTGATCCGCTATGTGCGGTTCCGGCTCAGCGACCGCAACGAGATCGCCGACGACGCCTTCAACACCAACGTGCCGGGCTCGGTCAGCCCGGAGATCCGCAACCTGATCATCGACCACTGCTCCTTCAGCTGGGCCGTCGACGAGTGCCTGTCGCCGTACGGGAACTTCGACGTCACGATCCAGTGGTGCATCGTCTCCGAGGGCCTGGCCCTGTCCGCGCACCCGAAGAACCGGCACGGGTACGGCGGTATCTGGGGTGGCGAGCGCAACACCTACCACCACAACCTGATCGCCCACCAGGGCGGACGGCAGCCGCGGTTCGGCTACACCGAGGGCATCAACCTCGAGGTCGACCACTTCAACAACGTGGTCTACGACCACGGCTACACCTCGGTGTACGGCGGTGAGTGGGCCAACGGCATCAACATCGTCGGCAACTACTACAAGCCCGGCCCGACCACCGTGGGCGAAGTGGCACCGGTCATCCTGAGCGCCAACCGCGGCGGCCAGTGGTACGTGGCCGGCAACCACGTCGACGGCTATCCCGAGGTCACCGCGCACAACCGGCGTGGCATCCGGTACCCGATCGGCGGCATCGTCGAACTGTCCGAGCCGCAGCCGATCCCGGGGACGTTCGAGCCGCAGCCGGCGGCCAAGGCGTACGACGCCGTCCTGGCGAACGCGGGCGCGATCCTGCCGCGGCGGGACGCGGTCGACGAGCGGGTCGTCAACGACGTCCGCAACGGCACCGGCCGGTTGATCAACTCGCAGAAGGAGGTCGGCGGCTTCCCGTCGCTGGTCCAGACCGAGGCACCGCTGGACTCCGACCACGACGGCATCCCGGACTGGTGGGAGCAGGCCAACGGCCTGGACCCCAACGACCCGTCCGACGCGCAGAAGATCGCGCCGAACGGCTACACCTACCTGGAGAACTACCTCAACTCGATCGTGCCCGACCCGGTCGGCAACCCGAGCGTGCGGATCACCAGCCCGCGGCACAACCAGACGATCCCCGGCCGGACCGCTCCGACCGTGACCGTCCAGGCGGATGCGGCCGCGGACAAGGGTGGCGAGCTCGCCATGGTCGAGTTCTTCGCCGGCGACCAGCTGATCGGTACCGCGGCCAAGGCGCCGTACAAGATCGAATGGAAGAACGTTGCTGACGGCACCTACTGGCTGACCGCGCGGGCAACGGACCGGAACGGGACAGCGACCCAGTCGACCGCGGTGCCGGTGCATGTCAACCTTCAGGCCGGTACTCCGGGCTGGACGTCCGCCTCGGTCGGCAAGCCGGTGGTACAGGGGTCGGGCAGCCTCGACGGCGGGATCCTCACGATCAAGGGATCCGGCCGGATTCTGGGCCGATCCAGCAACTTCCACTACGTCTACCGCAAGCTCCAGGTCGGCGGTGCCGGATCGGTCGCCCAGATCTCCGCCCGGCTCGACAACCTCGCGAAGGTTGCCAACGGCATCACGGCCGGCCTGATGATCCGCGACAGCCTGGACCCGGCCGCGCCGTTCATGTACGGCGGTGTCGGATTCGGCGTGGCCGGCGGGATGGGCACGGTCGGCGACAACGCGAGCGGAGCGCCGGACGTCACCGACGACGGCGGCATGAAGGCGCAGGCGATCCGGATCCAGACCGACGGACCGATCCCCAGTGTGGGTCCCTGGCCATGGGACGACAGCTACCTCGACCCGACCAAGCAGTACTGGCTGCGGCTGCTCCGGCGCGAGCGCCCGCAGGCCAGGGAAGTCGAGTTCGAGGCCTTCATTTCTACCGACAAGACCACGTGGGACCGCTTCGGCTACGAGAAGCTCGTGATGCCGAGCCGGACCTTCTACATCGGATTCGCGATCGACGGCGGCAAGATCGACAACGACCTCGTCGACTACGGGACCGCGAAGTTCAGCAACATCTCGGTCGAGCAGTGAGGCAGGAAGTGACCATGTCCCGAGAGCAACGCACGTTCGACCGGCGCCGGCTGCTGCAGGGTGGCCTCGGTCTCCTGGCAGTGGCGACGCTCCCTGGCTGCGGCTTCTTCGACACCAAGCCGGCCGGCTCCGGCGCGCAGGTCGCCGCGGCCGGCGAGAAGGAGTCGCCGATGCTGAAAGCCCTGGTGGACAAGGGTTCCCTGCCGCCGTTGGAGCAGCGGCTGCCGAAGAACCCTCCGGTGATCAAGCCGCTGGAAGGCAAGGCGCAGTACGGCGGCACCTGGCGCTCGGCCATGCTGACCCAGGAGGACACCCAGTGGCTGTGGAACGGCCTGGCGTACGAACCGCTGGTCCGCTGGAAGCCGGACAAGACCGGCAAACCGGGGTACGACGAGATCGAGGCGAACGTCGCCGAGTACACGGTCGATGCCGACAGCAAGGAGATCACCTTCACGCTGCGCGAGGGCCTCAAGTGGTCCGACGGCAAGCCGTGCACCGCGGACGACATGCTGTTCACGCTGCTCGAGGTGCAGTGCGACACCGGCCTGCATCCGGACGGCATCTACGACGCCTTCGCCTCGCCCGACACCGGCAAACTCGCCAAGATCGAGAAGGTCGACGACCGGACCGTCAAGCTCACCTACACCGCGCCGCAGCCATCGCTGATCAGCCAGATCGCCGACGGCATCTTCCTGCGCGAGGGCGCGTACGGGATGCTGCTGCCGAAGCACTACTTCCAGCAGTTCCACCTCAAGTACAACAAGAGTGCGAACGCGCTCGCGAAGAAGGCCGGCGTCGGCAGCTGGACCGACCTGTTCGCACAGAAGCAGAACCCTTGGACGAATCCTGACCAGCCGACGCTGGCGCCGTGGAAGGTGACGACCGCGCTGGGCAAGGGCTCCGCGGTCACCCTGACCCGGAACCCGTACTACTGGAAGGTCGACGACCAGGGCCGGCAGTTGCCGTACATCGACGCCTGCCGGGTCGAGGTGGTCCAGGACGCCCAGGTCGAGCTGCTGAAGGTGATGAACGGCGAGTTCGGCATGCAGTACCGCAACTTCGGTACGCCGCAGAACAAGCCGGTGGTGGCGCAGAACCGGGAGAAGGGCGGCTACCGGATCTTCGAGGTGCCGACCCAGCTCACCAACACGATGGTGATCGGCATCAACCAGACGCACAAGGACCCGGTGAAGCGCGCCCTGTTCGCGAACAAGGAGTTCCGGATCGGGCTGTCGTACGCGATCAACCGCAAGGAGATCATCGACGCCGTGTACGCCGGCCAGGGTGAGGCCTGGCAGGGTGCTCCGCCGAAGGACTCGCCGTACTACAACGAGCAACTGGCCACGCAGTACCTGGAGTTCGACGTGGCCAAGGCGAACCAGCACCTGGACGCCGCCGGGCTGACGAAGAAGGCAGCCGACGGACGGCGGCTGGGCGCGGACGGGAAGCCGGTGTCGGTGACCGTGCTGGTGAGCGAGTCGTTCCCGGATCACGTCGAGGCGATCGAGTTCGTCAAGAAGCGCTGGCTCGCGGTCGGGGTCGAACTGCGGACGCAGGCCGTCAGCGAGGACCTCTACAAGGAGCGGGTCAAGGCCAACGACCACGACGCCGGCACCTGGACGAGTGGCACCTTCGTCCTCCCGACCGGTACCGGCGGTGACCACTACTGGGTTCCGACCAACGACGGCAGCGCCCGGTACGGCGTCGGCTGGGCCCAGTGGTACCAGACGCACGGCGAGGAAGGCATCACGCCGCCGCCCGAGGTGCAGAAGCAGCTCGACCTGTTCACCAAGGCCCGGCAGGAGCCGGATGCGGCGAAGACGCTCGAGCTCGGCAAGCAGGTGCTGCAGATCGCGGCCGACCAGTTCTACTACATCGGCACCAGCAGCGTCCCGAACACCTACGGCGTCGCGAAGAACGACTTCCACAACGTCCCGGACCAGATGATCGAGGCAGTTGCCCCCGGCATCGTCCACCCCGAACAGTTCTCGATCGGGGCATAATGCTGCATTTCCTCGTCCGGCGGCTGCTGTGGATGGCGGTGACGCTGGCGGCCATCTCGTTCGTCACGTTCGTCGTCATCAAGCTGCCGCCGGGCGACTACACCTCAACGGTGATCGCCAACGCCGAGGCCCGCGGCCAGGACATCCCGGACTCGCAGATCGCCGAGCTGAAGCGGCACTACGGACTCGACAAGCCGTTCCTGGTGCAGTACCTGACCTGGATCTCCGGCGTGGTGCTGCATGGCGACCTCGGCCAGTCGTTCGCCTGGAACCAGTCGGTGGCCAGCCTGATCGGCAACCGGGTGCTGCTGTCGATGGTGCTGTCGATCGCAAGCCTGTTGTTCGTCTGGGCGATCGCGTTCCCGATCGGCATCTACAGCGCCCTGCGGCAGTACTCGCCCGGTGATTACGTCGCGTCGTTTCTCGGCTTCATCGGGATGGCCGTGCCGGAGTTCATGCTCGCGCTGGTGATGATGTACGTCGGCTTCCGGTACTTCGGCCAGAGCGTCGGCGGACTGTTCTCACCGGAGTACGCCGATGCCGCGTGGAACCTGGGCAAGCTGCTCGACCTGGTCTCGCACCTGTGGGTCCCGATCGTCGTGGTCGGCGTGGCCGGCACCGCCGGGCTGATCCGGATCACCCGGGCCAACCTGCTCGACGAGTTGCACAAGCCGTACGTCGCGACCGCGCGGGCCAAGGGACTGCCGGAGTGGCAGCTGTTGCTCAAGTACCCGGTCCGGATGTCGCTCAGCCCGTTCTTCAGCACGGTCGGCTGGTTGCTGCCGGGCCTGATCAGCGGCGAGACGATCGTGTCGGTCGTGATGAGCCTGCCGACCAGTGGTCCACTGCTGCTCGGTGCGGTGAAGAGCCAGGACATGTACCTGGTCGGCAGCTTCGTGCTGATCCTCAGCACGCTGACGGTGATCGGCACGATGCTCAGCGACCTCGCGCTGGCCTGGTGGGATCCGCGGATCCGCGCCCGGTTCCAGAAGGGATAGGCCGGATGCTCCAGCAGAATGCCGCACAGCAGACCACGGTCTCGCAGACCCAGTGGCGGTTGATGTGGCGGCAGTTCCGCCGGCACAAACTGGCCCTGATCGGTCTGGTCGTCCTGGTCCCGATCTACTTCGTCGCGGCCTTCGGGGGGTTCTTCGCGCCGTCCGGCAGCGACACCGCCCACACCTCGCTGCCCTACGCGCCGCCGCAGCGGCTGAACGTGTCGACCGAGCACGGCCTGTTCGTCTACGGCTTCTCGTCCACCCGCAACGACGAGACGTTCGAGCAGACCTTCACCGTCGACAAGTCCAAGATCATCGACGTCGGCCTGTTCGTGCACGGCGACGAGTACAAGATCCTCGGGGTGATCCCGTCCGACATCCACCTGATCGGCCCGACCAGGGCGACCGACCCGTTCTTCCTGCTAGGGGCTGACCAGTCCGGCCGGGATCTGCTGTCCCGGCTGATCCTCGGCGCGCGGGTCTCGCTGTCGATCGGCCTGGTCGGGGTGTTCGCCAGCTTCCTGCTCGGCATGCTGATCGGTGGTATCTCCGGGTACCTGGGCGGCCGGGTCGACAACGCGATCCAGCGGGTCATCGAGTTCATCATGTCGATCCCGACGCTGCCGCTGTGGATGGCCTTGTCGGCTGCCCTGCCGGGCAGTTGGGGACCGTTGACCCGGTACTTCGCGATCACGGTGATCCTCTCGCTGATCGGCTGGACCGGATTGGCCCGCGATGTGCGGGGCCGGTTCCTCAGCCTGCGCGAGGAGGACTTCGTGATGGCCGCGCGGCTGGACGGTGTCGGCCGCGGCGGGATCATCTTCGGCCACATGGTGCCGTCGTTCGCCAGCCACATCATCGCGTCGGTGTCGATGGCGGTGCCCCGGATGATCCTCGGCGAGACCAGCCTGTCGTTCCTCGGCCTCGGTCTGCAGCCGCCGGCGGTGAGCTGGGGCGTTCTGCTCGAGGGCGCGCAGAACATCCGGGCCGTCGCCACCGCTCCCTGGCTGCTGACCCCTGGCCTCGCGGTCGTGGTCGTCGTACTGGCCATGAACTTCGTCGGCGACGGTCTCCGTGACGCCGCGGATCCCTACAAGTAGGAGGACTCCGATGGCTATGCCTTTGCTGGAGGTCCGGGACCTCAGGACTCACTTCGAGCTCGAGGACGGTGTGGTCAAGGCCGTCGACGGTGTCGACCTGACCGTACGGCGCGGTCGCACGCTGGCCGTGGTCGGTGAATCGGGCTGCGGCAAGAGCGTCACCGCACGCTCGATCCTGCGCCTGGTGGAACGGCCGGCCCGGATCGTCGGCGGCGAGGTGCTGCTGTACGGCGACGAGTCCGCGGGCGACCCGGAGGATCTGCTGGCCGCCAAGGACAGGCGGCTGCGGCAGGTGCGGTGGGCCGACATCGCGATGGTGTTCCAGGAGCCGATGGCGTCGCTCAGCCTGGTGCACACCATCGGCGACCAGATCGTCGAGGCGATCCGGCTGCACGAGAACGTCGGCAAGGCCGTGGCTCGCGAACGAGCGATCGAGTTCCTCGGCCGGGTCGGCATCCCGGACCCGAATCGCCGGGTCGACTCGTACCCGTTCGAGCTCAGCGGCGGCATGCGGCAACGCGCGATGATCGCGATGGCCCTGTCGTGCCGGCCGCGGCTGCTGATCGCGGACGAGCCGACCACCGCGCTCGACGTGACCACGCAGGCCCAGATCCTCGACCTGCTGCAGGATCTCCAGGAGGAGTTCGGCATGGCGATCATGCTGATCACGCACGATCTGGGAGTCGCAGCACAGGTCGCCGACGAGGTCGCGGTGATGTATCTCGGCGAGGTCGTCGAGCACGGTCCGGCCACCTCTGTGCTGACCCGTCCCAAGCATCCGTACACCCAGGCGCTGGTGCGCTCGGTGCCGCGGCTCGGGCAACGCGGTCGGGACCGGCTGGCTGCCGTACGGGGGAGTGTGCCGCCGCCGTACGAACGGCCGTCGGGATGCCGGTTCCATCCACGCTGCGACGCGTTCATGGCCGGCAAGTGCGACGAGATCGTGCCGCTCCGGGTGCGGTCCGGCGACATCGACGTCGCCTGCCTGCTGTACGGCGAGGAGGGCCGATGAACCTGCTGACAACCGAAGGCCTGACCATGCATTTCCCGCTGCACAGCGGGTTCTTCGGAGGCAACCGCGGCGTGGTGAAGGCGGTCGACGGTGTCGACCTGTCGATCCGGGCCGGCCGGACGCTCGGCCTGGTGGGCGAGTCGGGCTGCGGGAAGACGACGCTCGGCCGCTGCATCGTGCGCGCCTACGAACCGACGTCGGGCAGCATCATGTTCGACGGCGTCGATCTGGCTGCGCTCACCGAGAAGCAACTGAAGCCGTACCGCGCGCAGGTGCGGCTGATCTTCCAGGACCCGCAGTCTTCACTCAATCCGCGCAAGACCCTGCGCGACATCATCGCCGAGCCGTTGCGGGTGCACCGCGGCGGCGGTCGCGACGAGATCGACGACAAGGTCGGCGCGCTGCTGCGTCGTGTCGGGCTGCGAGCGGAGTACGCACACCGCTACCCGCACGCGTTCAGCGGCGGTGAGCGGCAGCGCGTGGTCATCGCGCGCGCACTGGCGACGGACCCGCGGCTTGTGGTCGCGGACGAGGCGGTCAGTGCGCTCGACGTGTCGGTCCGGGCCCAGATCCTCAACCTGCTGAAGGACCTGCAGGAGGAGTCCGGCCTCACCTACCTCTTCGTCTCCCACGACCTAGGCATCGTCGAGCACGTCGCCGACGACGTCGCCGTGATGTACGTCGGCAAGCTCGTCGAGAGCTCATCGACCGAAGAGCTCTACACCAAGCCCCTGCATCCCTACACCGAGGCGCTGCTGAGCGCCGTCCCGGATCCCGATCCGGCCTCGCGCGGACAGCGATCGCGGATCGTCCTGCGCGGCGAGATCGCGGATCCGTCCAAGGTGCCGGCCGGCTGCCCGTTCCATCCACGGTGCGGGTACGCCGAAGCGCGGTGCCGCACCGAAGTACCTCTGCTGCGCGAGATCGGCGGCCGGCGGGTCGCCTGTCACCTCGCCGAACAGCTGGATCTGAAGGGCGTCCTCGCGGACGCCACCGCCCCTTAGGAAGGCTCACCATGTCCGACACCCAGAACGCCCCCGGCAACAGTCCGGAGGACAGGACCCCCGGGTTGTCCCGGCGCGGCTTCGTCCGGAACACCGCCCTGATCGGCGGTCTCGCCGCCCTCGGCGGTGCACTCCAGGCAGCCCCGGCGGCGGCCAGTTCGACCACCGCCACCCCGCGCGCCGGCGCTCGGTCCGCGTCCGGCACCGTCGAGATCCCGAACAAGTACGGCAAGCCGTTCTCCGTCGACGACGACGAGGTGTTCGTCTTCGCGGTCAACTTCAAGCCGTTCGAACTCGGCGGCGACGACGACGGTCGCGAGGCGACCCGGTACTTCGACGCCGTCTTCGGCGACGCGATCCGGGCCAAGTTCCCCGAGGTGAAGCTGAAGTACGCCACCTGGGACTACCCGATCCGCTACGAGGACATCGCCAAGGCCGGCCGGGTGCCGGACCTGATCATCGACGACCCGCGGACCCGGATCGACCGCGACCTCGAGCCACTCGGCTGGGTCCAGGACATGACGTCGATGGTGCAGCAGGCCGGGATCGACCTGTCCGCGCTGAACCTCGGCTCGGTCGAACTGGTGAAATCACGCTCCGACGGCGGCCTGTACGGCGTACCGCTGTTCATCGACGAGCACGTGCTGCTCTACAACAAGCAGATCTTCGACAAGTTCGGCGTCCGCTACCCGCGCGCCGGGTCGACGTACGACGAGATCTTCAAGATCGCCAAGCGGCTGACCCGGCAGGACGGGATCCACCACTACAAGGGGTTCATGCAGCACCCGGACAACTACCTGGCGCTGAACCAGCTCGGTCTGTACCCGTTCGTCCCCGGCGACAGCGAGCAGCCGGCCCCCGAGGACATCAAGGTGAGCCTGACCACCACGGAGTGGAAGCGGGTCGCCGACAACATGCACCGCTTCCTGATGCTGCCGGGCAACGGCTTCACCACGGTGGACGACTTCTTCAAGGGCGACATGAGCTTCCCGGGCCACCTGGCGATGGCGGTCCACACGCTGTCGAAGCTGAACGCCTACGCGCTGAGCTCGCTGTACGTCGAGGAGGACGACGCGGAGGACTACGCCGAGTGGTCCAAGAGCGTGAGCATCGGCGTCACCTCCATGCCGGTGCTGTCGCGTGGCTCGACCGCGATCTACCAGCCGAACGCGCGGGCGGCCTACATCCCGCCGCAGTCGCAGCATCAGGCCGAGTCCCTCGACATCCTCAAGTACCTGGTGTCGGAGGAGGCGCAGACCCGGCTCTCGTCGTACGGCGTGAAGGCGGTGCGGCAGACGGATGCGGTCGTGAACGCGTTCGGTACGGCGATTCCGGAGCTGCAGGGGATCGACACGTCGGGCGTGTACTGGGGTGACAACGCGGTGGTGAAGAACTACCAGAACACCGAGTACTGGGACATCCCGCTCTACAAGGTGTTCCGGCAGCACGTGCTGATCGACGGGATGGACGTCGACTCGGCGCTGCAGGTGGCCGAGCAGCAGGACATCCCCGACTACATCAAGGCGCAGGTCGCCGCCGGATTCACATGGTGATCGATCCACGCTTCGACGGTCGCCTCCGCGACGGCGTGGCGCTCCTGCCGACGCTTCACCCGGGCGACAGTCACGCGGCGACGCTGGTCGAGACTCAGGCCGGTGATCTGTTGTGCGCCTGGTTCAACGGGCCGGGGGAGGGGGAGCCGGACACGAACATCGTGCTGTCCCGGCTCCCCGCCGGCTCGGACACCTGGACGGTGCCTGTGCCGATGTCTTCGGACCCGGACCGATCCGAGCAGAACCCGGTGCTGTTTGTCGCGCCGTCCGGGGAGGTGTGGCTGCTACACACCTCGAACGAGCCGCACGACCAGAGCACCTCCCGGGTGCTGCGCCGCGTCTCGCGCGACGGCGGGCTGACCTGGGGGCCGAGCGACGTCCTGTTCGACCAGCCGGGCAGCTTCGTCCGCAACCCGATCGTTGTCCTGAGCAACGGTGATTGGTTGCTTCCGGCCTACGACTGCGACAAGTCCGCGGAGACCACAGTCGTCCTCCTGAGCACAGACCAAGGTGTGACTTGGACGCGGATCGATCTCCCTGACGCGATCGGGCAGGTGCAGCTGAGTGCGATCGAGGTAGCGCCGGGCGAGCTGCTCGGGTACTTCCGCAGTCGTGCGGCGGACCGGATCCATCGGTCCGTGTCGAAGGACAGCGGCCGGACCTGGTCGGCGCCGGAGCGGACCGCGTTGCCGAACAACAACTCGGCGATCCAGGTGCTGCGGTTGGCCGACGGCCGGCTCGTGCTCGTGTTCAACGACTCGTCGGCCGAGCGGGACCAGTTCCGCTGGGTGCCCGACGGGAAGGGCGGCGTACGGCGGAAGACGCTGCGGACTCCGCTGACCCTGGCGCTGTCCGAGGACGACGGCGCGTCCTGGCCGTACTGGCGGAACCTGCAGGTGCAGGACGAGGAGTACCGCGACAACGAGTTCGGGTACTCGTACCCGACCTTGTTGCAGACCCGCGACGGCCGGCTGCACGTCGCGTACTCCTACCTGCGCAAGACCATCAAGCACGTGATCCTGACGGCCGACTGGATCGAGGCGGGAGACCGACTGCCATGACTGTGGAGCGGTGGGGAGTGCACGAGCTCACCCTGACCGGGCCGGCCGACGGGAACCCGTTCGCCGATGTCGAGTTCCGGGTCGCCTACCGGTACCGGAACCGGGTGCTGACGGTGGACGGATTCTACGACGGCGACGGGGTGTACCGGGCGCGGTTCAGCCCGGACCGGGAAGGGGAGTGGTCGTACGTCACGAGCAGCTCCGCACCCGAGCTCGACGGTCATCGCGGTACCTTGCTGTGCATCCCGCCCGGCCCGCGCAACCACGGGCCGGTCGGGGTGCGCGGCGCACATCACTTCGCGTACGCCGACGGCAGCCGGTACGACTGCATCGGTACCACCTGCTACCACTGGACGTACCAGTCCAAGGATCTGCAGGAGCTGACGCTGGCATCGTTGCGGTCGGCACCTTTCGACAAGGTGCGGATGTGCCTGCTGCCGACCGACGGCATGCGCCCGGAGCGGACGCCGTTCGCGGGGTCCACACCGGGATCGGTCGACGTCAGCCGGTACGATCCGGCGTTCTTCGCCGACTTCGAGGCGCGGGTCGCGGACCTGCTGTCGCTGGGGATCCAGGCCGATCTGATCCTGTTCCACCCTTACGACCGCGGGGTCTGGGGGTTCGACCGGATGACGGCTGCGGAGGATGCGGCGTACCTGCGGTATGTGGTCGCGCGGCTGGCGGCGTACCGGAACGTCTGGTGGTCGCTGTCGAACGAGTACGACTTCAACCGGGAGAAGACGATCGCGGACTGGGATCGCCTGCTGCAGGTGGTGCAGCGGTACGACCCGTACCAGCGGCTGCGGTCGATCCACAACGGGACCAAGATGTACGAGGTCTTCACGCCGTACGACTTCGGCAAGCCGTGGATCACCCACCAGAGCGTGCAGCACTGGGACGGCGCCGAGGTCGCCGCGTGGCGGGCGTGCCCGAAGCCGGTCGTGATCGACGAGATCGGCTACGAGGGCAACGCTGGGCGTCGGTGGGGGAATCTCACCGCGGACGAGATGGTGCACCGCTTCTGGCAGGGCATGACGGCCGGTGGGTACGTCGGCCACGGCGAATCGTTCGTCGATCGCGAGACGCGAGCGTGGATCTCGGTCGGCGGTCGGCTGTACGGCGAGAGCCCGGCGCGGATCGCGTTCCTTCGCTCGGTGTTCGCCGAGCTGCCGCGGTTGCCTTCCGGCGACGTGGATCCTGAGCGCTGCGTCCTGCACTACCTGGGCGACCGCCAACCGTCGGCCGTCGAGCTGGACCTTCCTTCCGGCGATCCCTTCCAGTTCGACCTGATCGACACCCGGGCACTGACCATCACGCCTGTCGCCGGTTCGTACTCCAGCTCCTGCCGCATCCCGCTTCCGACTCATCCGTACCTAGTCCTGCGAGGCACTCGATGACCGAGGTTGAACGCTGGGGCGTACTCGAGGTGCAGGTCGACGGCCCGGTGTCGACGGTGTTCCGGCACGAGTCCGGCGAGTCCGCCTACGCGGAGTCCTTCCAGGCCGACGACCGCTGGCTCATCCGCTTCATGCCCAGTCTGGAAGGCACCTGGCACTACGCGCCGCCGGGCTCCGCCGTTGCCCCGCACGCGTTCACCTGCACCCCGGCGACGTCGTCCGGGCCGATCCGCTCGTACGGCACCACTTTGCGCCGAGCCGACGGGACGGCCTACCACCCCCTCACCACCACATGGTTCCACCTCGACCCGACCGGTCCCGGGGCCGGCGACCGCTGGGCCGCGGCTTCCCGCGCTCTCGCCGCCTCCCCGTTCACCCGGGTCCGACTGCGCGCCGACAACCCGCAGCACCTCGAGGCTCAGGTCCGGGACCTACTCGCAGCAGACATCGACGCCGAGATCCTCCTGCCATCCGACGAGCCGGCGATCCGAGACCTGGTCAACCGGCTGGCTGCCTACCGCAACGTCAGCTGGTGCCTATCTGCAATCCCGGCCGCGCGCCACCTGGCCGAGCTGATCGCGGAGTGCGACTCCAGTAACCACCTGATCGCCATCCACGCAGCACCAGAAGCCGTAGACCCCGGTCCACCCTGGTTCACCCACCTCAGCGTGCCGCTCGAGAACCTGCGCGGCGTCTCGGCCCTCCACCGCGACTACGCCAAGCCCGTCCTCGTCGACGCCTGCGGCTACGAGGGAGACGGCACCACGCCAGCCACCAGCCTCAGACCGGAAGAGCTGCTCACCCGCATCTGGGAGGGAACCGTCCGAGGCGCCCACGTCACCCACGGCGAGTGGTACGTCGGCTCCGACGGCGGACCGTGGTCGGCAGGCGGCGTCCGCCCGACCGGTGTGGTCGCGCAGCGCCTCCGCCTGCTGCGAGAGGTCCTGGACGAGCTGCCCGACGGAGTGGAGCCCATCGACGACTACCGGGACGCTCCGACTCTCGCCGTACCTGGCAGCTACTACCTGCAGTACCTCGGCGAGCACCAGTTCCCCGAGCGCACCTTCACTCTCCCCACCGGCACCTACCAGGTGGACGTCCTCGACGTCTGGAACCACACGGTCCGCCGCACCCGCGAGACAGTCATCGACACCCTCACCGTCCGCCTCCCTGGCACCCAGTACCAGGCCATCCAGATCCGCCGAGCCTCCTGATGCCAGCCCTCACGTCCGGTCCCCGAACCGCTGAACTCCGCCGAACCTCCCACGGAGTAATCCTCCACCTAGGCACCATCGACGCCAGTACGCCGTACCTGGAGCGCCCAGTCGCCGAGCTGCTGACGTGCTCATCCGGGCGACCATGGCAGCCCAACGTGATGCAGACGGAGGGCTGGTGGATCTCGCGGCGGCCGGGTGAGCATCGGGCCGGCTGTCGCACCGGACCCGTCGCGGTCGAGATCCGGCTGTCCTTCGACGCGGTCGATCGGCTTGACCTGGAGCTGCGGTGGCGCAACACCGGCCAACGGCGGTTGGGCGATCTGGCCGTCGGACTGATGCTCGACCTCGGCCGCGTCACCGACAGCCAGCTGACGGTCCCCGGGCTGATCTACAACGACAACCCGTCGGCGGACCCGGCGCGCGCCGTACCCCGGATCGGTCCGGAGCCCGGTGGGGGCTTCGTCGCCGAGGAAGACCGGCTTCCGATCCCCGGCGTGAACCTGGAGTGGCGGACCGGTCGCGAACGCCGTTGGCTGAGCGTCTTCTCCCGCCCGGAGCCGCGGCGATCCGGCGACGGGCTGGTCCGCTACGGCTCGCTCGGGGTCATCCGTCAGGAGGGGCCTGTCATCGCGGCGCTGAGCGGCGTACTGATGTTCGACGGCAAGCAGGACGTCCGATACGTCAGCAAGGCCGAGACGGAGTCGACCGAGGACGGCTACCTGACGTTGCGGCCGGGGGAGGAGTACGTCCAGCGGCTGGTCGTCGACTGGGGACCGCAGGAGCACCGCGGAAACGCCTTCCGCGAGCTCGTCCGAACCGGCCGCTCACTCTTCACCGATCCTGGCGCGCACCCACTGGATCTGGACGAGGTCGTCGCGCGCAAGACCATTGCCCTGGACAAAAGGTGGTACCGGGACGGGACTGTGGCCGGCTACACCAAGTTCAGCGACGTCGTCGGCAACGGTCCCGCGAAGGTACGGCACTTCATGTACGGCTGGACCGGCCAGGCACTGAAGCTCGCCTGGTGCGACGCCCGGCTCGGCTTCGAGAGCGGCGACCGGACCAGGATCGACCGCTGCCGCGCAGCCGTCGAGTTCTACCTCGCGGGAAGCTCGACACGAACGCCTGGGCTGCGGCACAACGCGTACCAGGTCGGCAGCCGCCGCTGGACCAGTTTCCGCAGCGGCGGCCGCGCGATGGTCTCGAGCCGCGCGTACGGCGAGACGATCGCGGACCTGGCGGCGATCATCACACTGTTCCGCGCCGAGGGTGAGCCGGTACCGCCGTCCTGGCCGGATGCGCTCGCCGGTGCACTGAAGTTCCTGCGCAGTGCGCTGCTTCCGGACGGCACGTTCCCGATCGGGTGGCGTCTCGACGGCAAACCCGCCGCGTCCACACTGTCCGCGGCCGGCATTCCGTGCGTGCTGGCGGCGCTCAAGGCGTCCGTCGTCCTCGGGGACGACTGGTTGTTGTCGGAGGCAACGACGTGGCTGACTCGGTATCACGGGCAGCACGCGCGGACCTTCGACCGCCCGTTCGCGCGCTCCACCCTCGACGCCGCGTGCGAGGACAAGGAGGCGGGGATGTACTACTTCCTCGCCGCGTACGAGTTGTTCCGCCTGACGGGGGACGACCTCTACGCGCGGTGGGCCGAGGTCGCTGCCGACTGGCTCCTCACCTGGGTCTATGTCTGGTCGCCGGAGCCGGACCTCGACTCTCCGCTGCGAGCGGCCGGCTTCAACGCGATCGGCTGGCCGGCGGTCAGTGTTCAGAACCATCACCTGGACACGTTCTTCCCGACGTACGAACTCCTGGAGTTCGGCCTCACCACCAACCGCCCCGGCCTGGCCGCCGCAGCCCGCACCACGATGGGTGCCATGAGCCAAGGCATCTCTGCGGGCCCTGGTGATTGGGGCTTCCAGATCCCTGGCGAACAAGGCGAAGCGTTCTTCCAGACCCACTGGCAGCGCCGAGGCCACAGCAACACCTGGAACCCCTCCTGGGTGATCGCCGTCCCGCTCGCCAACGCCCTCCGCATCCGCTCCCTGGAGCCGCATGACTGACCACGTCATCACGGAGTACGGCGCCCGCCCGGACCAGGACTGCACACAAGCCATCGAACTCGCCATCAAGGCGTGTGAGCTGACCGGTGGCCGGGTCGTGGTGCCCGCCGGCCTGTTCCTGACCGGCCCGATCCGGCTGCGGAGCAACGTGGAGCTCCAGGTGTCGGCGGGAGCGACCTTGCGGTTCTCGACCGAGCGTTCGGCGTACCCGATGGTCCGTACTCGGTGGCAGGGGATCGAGTGCTGGAGCTACTCGCCGCTGATCTACGCGTACGACGAGGTGAACGTCGCGGTGACCGGGACCGGGACACTGGACGGTGGGGCCAGTTCGGACAACTGGTGGCGGGACACCAGGCCGGTCGACGACTGGAACCGGCTGCTGCGAATGGTGGACGACGGCGTACCGGTCAACGAGCGGGTGTTTCCACCTGGGCACGGATTCCGGCCGAGCTTCATCCAGCCGCACAGCTGCCGTCGGGTGCGGATCGAGGACGTCCGGATCGTGAACGCGCCGATGTGGGTGGTGCATCCGGTGTTCTGCACCGACGTACTGGTCCGAGGTGTCACCATCGACAGCCGCGGTCCGAACAACGACGGCTGCAACCCTGACTCCTGCCAGGACGTCGTCATCACTGGCTGCTCCTTCGACACCGGCGACGACTGCATCGCGATCAAGTCCGGCCGCGACGCCGACGGCCGCCGCGTCGCCCGCCCGTCGGCGAACATCCTGGTCGAGTCCTGCCGCTTCGGCACCGGCCACGGCGCCCTCACCATCGGCAGCGAAACCTCCGGCGGCATCCACACCATCCACGCCCGAGACCTCCACATCACCGGCCCCGCCATCGACCACGCCCTCCGCATCAAATCCCACCCCGACCGCGGCGGCCTCATCGAGCACATCACCCTCCAAGACACCCAGGTCGACTCCGTCACCACCTCCGCCATCCACATCACCACCAACCACGCCACCCCCACCCCACCACCCACCCTCTCCGCCCCAACCGTCCGCCACATCACCATCACCAACCTGCAGGTCCACTCCGCACCCCGAACCCTCGAGATCCACGACACCCCAACCTCCCCGGTCACCGATCTGCGCCTACTTCCCTGACTGAAGTTGCCCGCAGCAACATCTACAACCCATGCTTCCCTGTGGACAAGTCGGTGTTCCTGAAACCCCTTGTGGATAGGGGGTTCTGGGTTTGAGAACTGTCGGTGGGCGTGGTTAGTGTTGTCGGTATGGAACTTCTGGCTGAGCGGCCGATCTGGTCGATGAGCGGCAGCGAGATGCTGACCGCTCTCGACGAGTTGGAGGCCGACCTCGCCCGCCGTCAGACCTACCGCCTCCAACTCATCGCCGCCCTGGACACCACCGGCCACGCAGCCGACCTCGGCGCCCACGACACCGCCCAACTCCTGGCGTTCCGCTACCGCCTGGACCGCCCCACCGCTCACCGAGACGTCCGCCTGGCCAGAGCCCTGCCCAAATACCCAGCCGTCACCACCGCCCTCACAGCCCCCGTCGACAACGTGGCCTCAAATGCCGAGTCCGAGTCCGAGTCCGACGACATCGCGAACGGGCTGACGGAGCCCGAGGCCGTCACCAACAGCCCCGACGCCGGGGAGACCGCCCGCGCCGACGCCGACGCCGACGCGGGTGAGGGCGACGGCGCCAGCGAGGGCGTGGGCGCCAGTGCGGGCGTGGGCGCCAGTGCGGGCGTGGGCGCCAGTGCGGGCGAGGGCGGAGGTGAGGGCGGCGCTGGTGAGGGCAGTGGTGAGGGTGCGGGTGCGGGCGGCGAGGATCGCTCGACCGCGTGGCTGCTGCGGCCCGCCCAGGCCGAAGCGATCGTGTCCGCCCTGGAACGCGTCCCCACCACGGTCCCGGTCGAAGACCTCCAGGTCGCCGAACAACAACTGGTCACCCTCGCGCGCCACCTCACTCCCAGCGAACTGCGCAAAGCCGCCAAGCAGATCCGCGACCTCCTCGACACCGACGGCCCCGAACCCGATGAGCACAAGGCCTACGCCCGCGAATCCCTGGCCCTGATCACCGCCGAGAACGGCGTCAAGTTCCGTGGCTACCTGGCCAACGAGAACGCCGAACTCCTCCGCACCCTCATCCACACCGGCGCCCGTCCCCACAAAACCCTCGACGGCGAACTAGACCCCCGTCCCCGCGAAAAGCGCCAAGCCGACGCCCTCACCACCGCCCTAACCCTCGCCGCCACCGCCACCGCCACCGCCACCGCCACCGCCACCGCCACCGCCACCGCCACCGCCACCGACTCCGGCTTCACCCCCCCACCCCAGCACCCCCCACCCCGGTCCCAGCGCGATCCACCACTCCCGCCCCCACCACCGGCAACCCCGCCACCAACCCCGGCGCCACCAGCACCACCGAACCCGGCACCTCCACCGCCAGCGAACCGGGCAGCACCGCCGCCGGAACCGGCACCACCGCCATCACCCTCCCTGGAGCCGGCGCCGACCACGGCACCACCACCACCGCTTCTGGCGCTGGTACGACGACTGAGTCCGGCCGTGGTGCGAGGCCGGCTGGTTGGGTTCCGGGGTTCGGGGCGAAGGCGAACATCACCGTCACGATCGACCTGGAGGATCTGAGGTCGGCTACCGCGGAGGCCACCGGCGGACTCGTCTACGGCGACAACCTGTCCGCGGCCGCGATCAGACGCCTGGCCTGCGACGCCAACATCATCCCGCTCGTCCTCGGCTCCAACTCCGAACCCCTCGACGTCGGCCGCTCCGAACGACTCGTCACCCGCGCCATGCGCCGCGCCCTGAACGCCCGCGACAAAGGCTGCGTCGTCTGCGGCGCCCCACCCATCCACTGCGACGCCCACCACCTACGCTCCTGGCTCGACGGCGGAACCACCGCCATCTGGAACCTCGTCCTGCTCTGCCGCCGCCACCACATCGACCTCCACGCCGGCCACTGGACCATCACCATCACCAACGGCAAAGTCCACGTCACCCGCCCCACCTGGGCCGACCCAATCGCAGCACCTGATCATCGACAACGCGACTCTGTCCCACCATCGCCAACCGCCAGACCGCGCTCAGCCGCACCTCCCAACCCCCAGGTCAAACCCCTCCGCGGACGCCTGCCCGACGACGGTCCGCGCGTCGACCCGTGGTCAGGCGAACGCCAGTCGGACGGACTGCCGTTAGACGCACCGCGATCGGACGAACTCCAGCCGGACGGACTGCGGTCGGAGGGACTGCGGTCAGACGCACCGCGGTCGGACGCGGTGTGGTCAGACGCACCGCGGTTAGACGCAGTACGGTCAGACGGGCCCCGGATAGACGCAGCGCGGTCGGACGACGCCGCGCGCATGGACAGTACGCGGTCGCGGGAGGGGCGTGGAGGCGATGCGTCAGGGGTGACTACGCGCTCAGGCAATCGCCGCACCGATGCTGCGGCTCTCCGAGAGGCTGCCCGTCAAGCGATCTGGGGCGACACCTCAACGAGCCAGTCGGACGCGCACACTGTTCTCCCCAGCACCCCAGCCATGCCCGCGGAAGCAGCCCATCACGATCCCTGGGCTTACCCAGTACCCCCAGCCCCCATCCGCCCGCGCGGAACGTGAAGCTCTGCACTGGCCAGCCGTGCTCTGCCACGTCACGTCCGTGCGTGGGTGTGAAGGTCTGCACGGATCCGTCTGCCGTTCTGCTTCCCGCGACGTCAGTCGTGCCTGTGCGGGAGCGTGATGAGCTGCACGAGCCCGCTTGGCGCTCTGCTTGCCGCTACGTCACCTGCGTGCGCGGGGGTGTGAAGGCCTGCACGGATCCACCTGGCACTCTGCTTCCGTCGCGCCACGTCCGTCCGGGAGGAGCATGAAGCTCTGTGCGGACCCAGCTCGCGTTCTGCTTTCCGTCGCGTCGCGTTGGTCTGTGCGGGGGTGTGTGAGGGTGTGCATGGACCCGCCTCGCGTTCTGATTCCGCCGCGTCGCGTCGGTCTGTGCGGGGGTGCGTGGGAGTGTGTGCATGGGACCGCGTGGCGTTCTGTTCTGCCGCCTCGCGTCCGTAGGTGCAGGAGTGACCTGCAGGCGGAGCCGCTTCGTAGTCTGCGTTTCGGCGTATCGCAGCCGGGAGCGTCGGCTCTTGGGGACTGCCGCCGGGACGCCGGTCTCGCCGTCTGGCGCAGTGTCCGGCTTCAGCCATCCGGTGGTGCTGTTGGGGCGCAGAATGCGGGCGTGGGGCGGTCAGGCCTGGCGTAGGGCTTCGAAGAGGTTTGGGTCGCCGAGTTGGCCGGGTTTGAGGAGGAACTGGGTGCGGTTGAGCTGAGGGTCTGCGGTGATCGCGGTGCAGAGTGTGAGGCCTTGGCCTAGGTGGCTCGGGGTGGTGGGCGATGGTTCGAGTGCGGTGACTCTGAGATCGCGCAGTACACGGCCGGACGTGTCGCCGCCGGCAACCACAACCCTTCGCACCTGCGTGTTGCGAACGACTTCCCGCACGACTGCGGCCAGTTCCTTGCTGAAGGCACCGAGCAGTTCGCCCGTGGCTCGGCCAGTTGCCTCGCCCGTGTGCACCACGACCCCAGGTGCACCACCATTCAGAACGCGAACTGCTTCGGGGGCGGCCGCGGGTGAGCCGTCGGGGTCCGCGGTCGGTGGGTAGGTGAGCGGCAATGAATGCCAGCCGGACGCAACCGCGCGGGCGATCTGTTCGGCGGTCCGACGCGACTGGCTGCCGGACACCACCAGCACCTGCCCAGCGACACGGCCCACCCACACTCGGCCGTCCCGACCAGGCATCGCGTGGTTCGTCTGCTGGGTGGTCGGGGTGGTGAGGGCTGTGGCTAGGGCTTTGGAGAGGCCGCCGGAGCCTATGGCGAAGGTGGGGGTGGTGGGTGGAGTGAGGATTGAGCGGGCGATGGTTTGGAGGTCGGCATCTGTGAGGGCGTCCAGGATGAGGGCGTCGTACGTCGACTTGGTGTAGTGGTCGGGGAGGTCGGCGTAGGACGTCAGGTGGATGGCGCCGATGCGGAGGTTGGTTTGGTTCGCCAGGTGTAGGCGGAGGTCGGATTCGTGCATGGGGGTGGCGGGGTGGGACGACATGGTGGGTTGGCGGTCGAGGCGGTGGATGGTGCCTGCTTCCGCGGCGAAGTGGTGGCTGAAGACTGTGTAGCGGCCCAGGTCTGGTTGTGCGATGAGGATTGGTACGACGGCTGGGCCGAAGATGGAGCGGCCGACTTCCAGGGCGCGGCCGAGGCTGCCGAGAGTGGGGGAGGAGTCGGCGGTTGAGCAGACCTTGTACTGGACGAAGCGCGGATCGAGGTCGCGCAAGGCCTGGAGGATCGGGCGGATCTCGGCTTCCTGCTCGTCGGGTGGCAATGAGCGCGCGATCCCGGCCACCCCGATCACGTCGTACTGCCGGGCCAACGCCTGCAGCTCGTCCCACGCAGGCATCGTCACCAGCAGGACACCACTGAGCCCCACCCGGGTGAACTGGGCCAGCGCATCCGTCGACCCGGTGAAGTCGTCCCCGTAGAACGCAACCTCAACCACGCCCGCCTCCGTTCGCCCCGGATGTGCTGGTGGGGCCGAAGGTTTCCAGGGCTCGTTGGAGGGCGGGGACCTGCTGGGCGGTATCGGTGAGGTTGCGGCCGGAGGTGGTGGATTGCCAGGCGGCTCGCAGGGCGGTGACGCCGGCGGCGGGGCCGTCGGGGTGGCCGTGGATGCCGCCGCCGGCGAGGACCAGGAGGTCTGTGGTGCCGGTTCGGCGGTAGGTCTCCGGGGCCAGGCCGGGGGTCTGGCCTGACGACAGGACGGGGAGGGTTTGGTAGCCGCCCAGGAGCGGTTCGCGGACTGCGGTGATCGAGCGGAGTACCTCGTCGTCTGTTTCGTAGAACTTGTTGGACAGGCCGTTGGTGTGGAGGTGGTCTGCGCCGGCCAGGCGCGCCAGCTTGGACCAGGCGACGAAGTCGATGCCGAGTTGTGGTGCTCGCGTGAAGACGCCGGTCATGGCGCGGTGGCCGTGGATGGGGAGGGTGCAGCGCTCGCGCAGCCACGCGAGGCCGGCGAGGCCGATGAGGTTGATGCAGACCATGACGCAGGTTCCGCCGGCAGCGTGGACCAGGTCGTGGTTGGCGGCCATTCGGTCCAGGTCGTCGGTGATGTTGAAGGCGTACATCGGGCGTCGTCCGGTGCGGGCCGCGACTTTGTCCAGTTCCTCGGATATCACCCTGACTCGGTCGGCGAGTGGTGAGTGTGGTGGGTTGCCCATCAGTTCGTCGTCTTTGATGAAGTCGATGCCGGCCTCGGCCAGTTCGCGGACGAGGATCCGCAACTCCTCGGGCGGCAGGCCGATGCTTGGCTTCACGATGGTGCCGAGCAGTACGCCGTCTGGTCGGTTGAGCAGGTGACGTGTTCCGGTGACGCCGTACTGCGGACCTGGGTAGCGATCGGCGAACGCGTCAGGCAAGGACAGGTCCACTAGTCGGATGCCGGCGAGTTGGCGGAGTTCGAAGAGGTTGCCGGCGACCGCGGCCAGAAGGTTCGGCAGGGACGGGCCGAAGTTGTCCAATCCGAAGGCGATCCGCACCAGCCCGCTCCGCCGCGGCGCCCCCGCCGGCCGAATCACACCAGGAAGGTCAGCACCCGAGGATGCGGCGGGGTCGATCCCGACGACTCGGGCTGCGAAGCGGTCGCGTAGTTCGGGTGTCTCGCGGGCGACCGCTACGAACGTGCCTGTTGACTGTTCGCCTGCGATCACGTCCGCGGCCTGCTCCAGCGGGAGGTAGCTCTCCACCAGGTACGTCGCGACGACCTCCGACCGGCTCATCGGGTCGGGTCGATCTGGGTCTTGACGTGGTCCGAGCCGGCGTCGATCGCCTCGAGTACTCCGGGCACCTCGCCCAACCCGACGACCGACGTGATGTAGGGCCGGACGTCCAGCACACGATGGTTCACCAACCGAGCCGCAGCAGCGAAATCCGCCGGCGTGTAGATCGTCGACCCCTGGATCGTCACCTCCTTCAGCACCACAGGATTCAGATCCACCGTCAGCGCCGCACCGAACATCGGCAGCAGCACCACCTGCCCCCGCGGCCGGCACAGCTCCAACGCCTCCGCCAGACAACTCGGATGCCCGGACGCCACCACGACCACGTCGAACCCGTCCCCACCACTGACCTCAGCCCCGGCAACCTCCAAGTCAGACGGATCCACCACCGCATCAACGCCCTGCGACGCAAGGAAGTCCCGATTGTGCTGCTTGATGTCACTCACCAGCACCGCACGAGCCCCACGCTGCCGCGAAACAGCAGCGGCCAGCGCCCCGATCGCCCCACCACCGAGCACAGCGACCGCATCACCCGCCCGCACCCCGGACGTCGAGTGCCAGGCCACCGCGACAGGCTCGATCATCGCGCCCTCGTCGTACCCGATCTCGTCGCTCAACGGCACCAGCACTCGCGCCGGCGCGACGAAGGACTCACTGAGCATCCCGGGCCATCCGCTGCCCGGGACCCGTTTGTGCACGCACAGATGAGGATTCCCGGCCTCGCAGCGCGTGCACTCCCAGCACGACAACGCAGGCAGTACGGCGACTCGATCGCCGATGCCGAAGCGCGAGTCGCCCGACGCCACCACCTCACCGGCACCCTCATGTCCGAGCACGACAGGCGGCTTCCGGAACGGGTGGTGCCCGAGCCAGGTATGCAGGTCGGACCCGCACAACCCGACCGCACGCATCCGAAGCAGCACGTCTCCACCAACGTCCGGATCCGGCACCTCACTCACCGAGACCTGTCGCGGTGCCTCCAGCACAGCTGCCCTCATCAGCATTCTCCTTCGATCGGGTCCCGCCAGTCTCCGCCGGGAAACCTCAAGAAAACAAGGCCGATCAGCCAATCTGTGGATAGCCCGTTGACATCGCCCCGGCTGGGGGTAAAGGTTTTCCTCATGGCGACGATCCCGGCGACCCTGCTGCTCGAGGAGCGGGCCGCGCTGGCGATGAACGCGGTGACCGGCCTGGCCGACGAGGACCTGGACGGCATCCCGTTCTTCAGCGCGAACCTGCTGTCCCGTCCGGCCCGGCTGGACCACGGCGACTGGGACTACGGCTCCAGCCACGGCCGGCTGACCGATGCGATCCTGCTGGCCCGCCAGATGACCGGCGGCAAGCCAGACAGCAACTCGCACTGGGACCCGCGCTGGGACGCCGTTGCCGACCGCTACCGGCAGACCCTGTTCGCACTGCTCGGCGACGACGGTCTGACGTACCGCCGCGTCCACCCGCGCGGTCACTGGCTGCCGAACGCCAATCTGATCGACCAGCGCGCCACTCTGCTCGCCCTGACGACCACGGTCGTTGCCACCGGCGATCCGGAAGCACAGAAGGCAGCAGACGCACAAGTCGCGGCACTGAAGCGCATCGCCATCAAAGAACGCGACGTCTGGTTCTACCCGGCCTCGGAGTACACCACCGAAGGCTGGCCATCATCGAACGCCATCGACCTCCACCTCGCGCCCGACCCCGCGTCCTTCTCCGGCCGCCTGATCATGCCGCTGCTGCGGTACCACCAGGCGACCGGCAACAGCGAAGCTCTCGAGCTGTGCGAGTGGTTCGCCCGTCTCATCATCGACAAGAGCGGCGTGTTCCTCCCCGACGGCAGCTTCAACCCGGCCCGCGCGTACCGCAGCGGCCACTTCCACACGCGCGTCGGCACGCTGGAGGGACTCGCCAGACTCGCCAGACACACCGGCGACCACGGACTGACCGAGTTCACCAGGCGCAGCTACGACTGGGTGCTCACCCAGGCCACCAGGTACGGCTGGACGCCAGGTGACCTGGCCGATCAGCGCTACGAGCACGAGACCTGCTCGCTCGTCGACCTCATCGGACTGGGTACGACGCTCGCCGGCAACGGACTGACGTCGTACTGGTCAGTGGTGGAGCGATTCGTCCGCAACCACCTCGCAGCGTCGCAGTTGCGCGACGTGAGCTGGGTGGAGTCCGCCCCGGATCGGTCGGGTGACGAGCCGGGCTGGCGGACGTACGTCGACGTGGGCGAGCGGGTCCTGGGCGCGTTCTGCGGGTACGGCGCTCCGAACGACTACGTCTCCGACGTACCCCTGGGCCGTGGTCACACCAACGACGTACAAGCCTGCTGCGTCGGCTCCGGCGTTCGCGGACTCTTCTGGGCGTGGAACAGCATCGTCACCGGCGACGCCGAGGTCACCCGCGTCAACCTGCTCCTCACCCGCGCGCATCACGCAGTCGACGTCCTGAGCCACCTGCCGGTCGAGGGCAAGGTCGAGCTCCACATCAACGAGCCGGTGGAGGAACTGCGGGTCCGCATCCCGGAGTGGGCGGGCTACGCGCGGCTGACGCTCAACCGGGGCGACGAGACACGCACCGGCGCCGAGCGCATCTGGGCGCCGGACGGCTACCTCGCGATCCCGCATCCGCGGCGAGGGGAGCGGATCACGGTGACCTTCCCGATGGTCGAGCAGACCACGACCGAGTTTGCCGCCGGCAACGAATTCCGGACCACCTGGCGTGGCGACGACGTGGTCGCGATCGATCCGCCCGGCCGGTCCCGGCCCATGTACGGCGATCGGCCGGAACACGCCGGCGGTCTGCGCGACTACGAACTCCACCGACCCGAGACGGAGTGGTCCTGGTGACAACTCGCTGGCTGCTGACCGATCCACCGACAGTCGAAGCACTGACGCCGTACGACCTGCGCTGCGAGCACCGGACCGCGCCGCTGGGCATCGGGTCCAACCGTCCCCGGCTGAGCTGGCGGTTGGCGTCACCGGTGCGCGGCGACCGCCAGGACGCGTTCCGGGTCCGTCTGCTGCGTGACGGCGTACAGGTCTGGGACTCCGGTTGGCGGACCGACGACCGGACGTACGTCGACCACGGTGGCGCACCGCTCACGTCGCAGACCGACTACGTTTGGACGCTCGAGGTCCGGGACGCCGCCAGCGACCAGGCCGAGGCATCGGCAACGTTTGCCACCGGTCTCCTCAACAAGGAGGAGTGGGAGGCGCACTGGCTCGAACACGACTACGACACCGATCCGAAGTTCGAACCCCCGGTCGACCGTGCCGAGCCACGGTCGGTGCGCCAGGCCACCATTGCACCGCCGCGCTACTACCGCCGCTCCTTCGAGTTGAAGCAGCCGGTCGCGAGGGCCCGCGTATACGCCACAGCGCACGGCCTCTACCAGCTCAGCGCCAACGGCGAGCGCGTTGGTGCCGACGAGCTGACACCGGGCTGGACGGACTACCGCGAGCGCCTCGCGTACCAGACGTACGACGTCACGCACCTCCTGCGTGAGGGCGAGAACGTCATCGGTGCGGTGCTCGGTGAGGGCTGGTGGTCCGGGTACGTCGGCTGGGACACCCGCAGTCACGCGCACCACTACGGCAAGAAGCCGCAACTGCTGGCGCAACTGGTGATCGACCACCCGGACGGCTCCCGCACTGTCGTCGCGACGGACGCGAGCTGGGTCGAGCGCCCCGGTCCGATCCGTTTCGCCGACCTACTCATGGGCGAGTCGTACGACGCCCGACTCGAGCTCGGCGACTGGTCGAGCCCCGGGTACGACGCCACCGGCTGGGCGCCCGTGGGCGACCTGGGCGCCGACCCGTCCACGCTGATCGCCGCCACCACCGAACCAGTGCGCGTCACTGAGGACCTGCCGGCCACCGAGGTCACAGCGCGTGGCCCCGGCCGCTTCATCGTCGACCTCGGTCAGAACATCGCCGGTCGCGTCCGCCTGCGCATCCGCGGCGCACAAGCCGGCGACCGCATCCGCCTGAGACATGGCGAGATGCTCGAGTCCGACGGGGAGCTCTACACCGCCAACCTCCGCACCGCCGACGCCACCGACTACTTCGTCAGCGCCGGCGCCGCAGAGGAGTACTTCGAACCGATCTTCACCGTCCACGGCTTCCGGTACGTCGAGATCGACGGCTACCCGGGCGAGCTCACCACGGATGACGTGACCGGTCGGGCGCTCCACTCCGATACTCCGGTCGCCGGCCGCTTCGAGTGCTCCGATCCGGGCGTCAACCAACTGCTGAGCAACATCCGCTGGGGCCAGCGCGGCAACTTCGTCAGCGTCCCGACCGACTGCCCGCAGCGCGACGAGCGGCTCGGCTGGACCGCGGATGCGCAGATCTTCCTGCCCACGGCGGCGTACCAGGCCGATGTCCTCACCTTCTTCGACAACTGGCTCGCCGACCTCGCCACGGCGCAGACCGATGAAGGCGCAATCCCCGACGTGATCCCGCATGTCATCCTCGGACGGCACGGCACACCGGCCTGGGCCGACGCGGTGACCATCGTGCCGTGGACGCTCTACCGCATGTACGGCGACGACCGCGTACTGCGGAAGGCCTGGCCGTCGATGCGGCTCTGGGTCGACTACGTTCACCGCGCCAACCCGGACCTGATCTGGCGCAATCGCACCAGCGGGCACTACGGCGACTGGCTGCAGGTCGGCGTCCGCACTGACCGGGACGTCCTCGCGACCGCCTACTTCGCCCGCAGTGTCGAGTTCACCGCCGCGGCCGCTCGGGTGCTCGGTCTCGAGGAGGAAGCCTCCGCGTACGGCGAGCTGTGGGAGCAGATCGGGCAAGCATTCCGGAAGGAGTTCGTGGATGCCGAGGGCAAGGTCCGTGGTGACACCCAGACCGGCTATCTGCTGCCACTGGCGTTCGGACTGCTTCCCGAAGAGGATGCGGCGGTCAAGCACCTCGTCGCTGATCTGGAGCGGAGGGACCGTTCGCTGACGACCGGGTTCGCCGGAGTCGCGCTGCTGTGCCCGATCCTGACGAAGTACGGGCATTCCGACCTCGCGTACGACCTGCTGCACGACGACCGGTATCCGTCCTGGGGTTACTCGATCAAGCACGGCGCGACGACGATCTGGGAGCGCTGGGACGGCTGGACCGAGGAGGACGGCTTCGGCCCGGTCGCGATGAACTCCTTCAACCACTACTCACTCGGCTCGGTCGGCGAATGGCTGTACGCCGACGTCGCCGGGATCAGCCAGGCACCGGAGTCGGTGGGCTTCCGGGACCTGGTGATCAGGCCGCGCCCGGGCGGCCGCCTGACCTGGGCGCAGGGCTCCTACGACACACCGGTGGGCAGAGTCTCCACTCGCTGGGAGATCACCGGCGGCGTACTCCGTCTGGACGTCGTCGTGCCACCAGGAGCGACCGCGACGGTCCACGTCCCGAGCCCGGACCCCGACTCGGTCCGCGAGTCCGGACGACCACTGGGTCAGCAGGTTTGCACGTTCAGCTCGGGGACCTACAGCTTCACCGCGACGGCTTGACCGTACGACGCCGTCGCGGCCGGGCCGTCGACCCCCGAACCACCAGCTCACCCGACAGGTGAGTGGTCGCCGTCGAGGCGGTAGGACTGAAGTGCTGCCACGCCTGGCGGCCCAGCTCCACCGTCGAGACGGCGTACGTCGTGAGTCCGGGGTCGGTGTGGGCGCTCATCGGAGCGTCGTCGACACCGACCACGGACAGGTCGTCCGGGACCGTGACACCCAGCTCTCGCAGCCGGCTCAGCACGCCCACGGCAACGTGATCGTTGAAGGCGATCAGTGCGGTCGGTTCGTGGGTCAGCGCCTCGTCGACAGCGGCATACCCGTCGCGGAGGGACGAGCCGCACGCCACCCGGGTCACAGGCAGACCGGCCGCGCGGAAGCCACGCTGCCGTTGCTGATCGGACCAGGCAGTCGCCGGTCCTTCCAGGTACACGATCCGCTCGTGCCCGAGCGACGCCAGGTGGGCACACAGCTCCCGGACTCCGTGGTGATAGTCGACGACCACGGCTCCGACTGACGGATGGCGCAGGACCCGGTTGATCAGCACCAGCCGGCGGCTGGCCTCGGCGACCTCCTTGAGCTGTGGAGCGCTCATCCGCGGCGCACACAGCAACAGGCCGTCGACCCAGCGGGCCAGCTCGATCGCAGACCGGTACTCCTGCTCCGGATCCTCCTCGGTCCCGGCGACCAGCGTGTGATGCCCGTCGCCGGCGGCTTCGGCCGCGATGCCCTTGAGGATCTCGGCGAAGTACGGGTTGCCCAGGTCGGGCACCACCACGCCGATGGTCTGGCTGCTGCCGCGCAACAGCGTCTGCGCCGCGGGGTTGGGCCGGTACCCGACCTCCTGCGCGGCGGCGCGCACCCGGTCGGCCACCTGCGGCGAGACCGGCTTGCCGCCGCTGAGCACCCGGGACACGGTCGCCGTCGACACCTCCGCGAGCCGGGCCACGTCGTGGATCGTGGCCCGGCCGGCGGAGGTACGGTCGCTGGTCGGCTTTCTCACCGGATCATTGGACCATGTCCGCGCCACGATCGCTGCCACCACAGCGATGTAAACCTTTTCCCGTTTCCAGCCGATTCCGCCTTCCGAGGTCTTGACGCAGCCCCGCAGCGCTGCGACGGTAGCCGAGGAAAAGGATTACCCGCCCACCGCCCCGGGCATCTGCCACGGCGGTCCGCGCGAGGAGACCACCGTGAGAAACCGCCTGTTCAGCCTGTGCCTGGCCGTCCTGCTGGGCCTCGCGACCCTGACCGTGCCAGCCGGTACGGCGCTCGCCGCCGACAACCCCGCGACGTTCGGACCGTTCGATCCGCGGATCGAGCTGGACGGTCACTGGGGCCGCGACGACGACGTGGCGATCACGGTGAACTCCGGCTCGTCGCTGAGGTTCCGCTTCACCGGTGACCGGCTCGGCGCCTGGTTCGACACCGAGGCGATCACGAACCCGGCCCAGCTGTACGTCGCGATCGACGGCGGCGATCCGGTGCTGGTGAAGGTCGACGAGGACCACAAGGTCTTCGCCGAGGGACTCGATCCGGCCTTCGCGCACACGGCCGAGATCGTGGTCAAGGACGTGGACGAGTACGCGAACCGCTGGACGGTGCCACTGCAGTCCGGCGTCGTACTGGAGAAGATCGAACTGGCCCCCTTGGCACACCTGGTCCCGCTGCCGACGACGGCCGAGCATCGCATCGAGTTCTACGGCGACTCGATCACCCAGGGCGTGATGGCCTTGTGTGCGGAGCTCGGCAGTGACTGTGCCGATGGGACCAAGAGCTACCCGCATCTGGTCGGTGAAGCGTTCGGCGCGGACACGAACCAGGTCGGCTTCGGCAAGCAGGGCATCCTCCAGCCTGGTCACGGCAATGTGGGCACCGCGGCAGACTCGTTCGGCTGGAACCTGGCCGGCTTCCCGGCCGAGCCGACCGATCCCGGCGTGGTCGTCGTCAACTTCGGCACGAATGACGGCGCCTACGACAGCGCCGAGTTCACCCCGGCGTACCTCGCTTATCTCCGCAAGATCCGCGCCGCCGATCCGCACACCCTGATCGTTGCTCTGCGCCCCTTCAACGGCACGCACGCGGCCGGCATCGCCGCCGCGGTCCGCGCCGCGAAGGACCGAAGGATCGTGTACGTCGACACGACCGGCTGGCTCGGACCGGACGACTACAACGGCAGTACCCACCCCAACATCCAGGGCCACCAGGTCGCGGCCGCCAAGCTGACCACGGTGCTCGAACGCCTCACCGGCTGGCAGCCGAGCCACTCCGGTGACACCGCCAGGCTGTCACCAAGAGGTACGGCGAATGCCACCTGCTCTGACACCCCGCTGACGATGACCTTCCGCGGACCGGTCCGACTCGGTGTCCGCGGCCGACTCCAGATCCACAAGGCCGGCGGCGAGGTCGTCGACACCATCGACCTCGCGGATCTCACCTCGTACCAGCGCTCGGTCGGTGACGCGCGGACCGACTTCGGTGAGCTGCACACGTGGACGTACCAGCCGGTGGTCGTCGACGGCCGCACCGTCTCGATCCGTCCGCATCATCGGCTCGCGCCCGGGCAGGTGTACTACGTGACGCTTGATCCAGGGTTCGTCGTCGGCCACCCCGGGATCACGAAGCCCAGTGATTGGACGTTCCGGAGCCGGCAGGACCCGCGGACCGACAGCCGGTTGAGTGTCAACGGCAACGGTCACGCGGACTTCTGCACAGTCCAGGCTGCGATCGACTTCGTGGCCGAGGGCGACAAAGCGACGATCAACGTGGCGCCGGGCCTCTACCGTGAGCTGGTCTGGGTTCCGCCGACCAAACCCGGGATCACCATCGTGGGCGCGGGCGCCGGCCGGACGGTGATCGGCTACCCGAACAACAACCTGCTGAACGGCGACTCCGCGATGGCGAACGTGCCGATCGAGCAGGCGTACTGTCAGCGCCGCGTCATCCCGCAGTCGGATCGTTTCAACTGCTGGCGCGCTGCGATGGGCGTGTTCGCCGACGACTTCACGATGACGGACGTGACCGTGCAGAACCTCACGCCGTACCGCGGGTCCCAGGCCGAGGCGTTCTTCGGCAACGGCAGCCGGATGGTGCTCGCCCGGGTCCGGATCCTCGGGTACCAGGACAGCCTGCGGCTGCAGGGACAGGCCTTCGTGACCGACAGCTACGTCGAGGGCGATGTGGACTTCGTCTGGGGCACCGGCGGTGTCTTCATGCAGGACTCGGAGCTGAAGGCGCTGCACGAGGGCTACTACAACCAGGTCCGCAACACCGACAACGGTCCCGGCAACATCTTCGTCCGGGTCCGGCTGACCCGTGGTCCCGACGTTCTCGACGACAGCGTGTTCCTCGCGCGGGCCGAGCTCAGCCGGTTCCCGACCAGCCAGGTCGTCTTCATCGACTCCGCGATGGACAGCCACGTGAAGACGACCGGCTTCCAGATCACCAGCCCCAACGACTGCGCGGCCGCCGGCCAGGTCCGGTTCTGGGAGTACCACAGCACCGACCTCGCCGGCCGCCCACTCGACACCAGTGCACGACTGGCGTGCTCCCGGCAGCTCGGCGACGACGAGGCGGCGCAGCTGCGCGACCCGTCGTACGTCTTCGGCGGCTGGCACCCGGTCGTTCCCCGCCCCGAAAGGTGAACCAGAATGAGCATCGTCAATCGCAGATCCGTGCTCGGAGGAGCTCTCGCCGTGACCGCCACCACCGCAACCGGCTGGCCGGCCGTGGCGTCCGCTGACACACCCACCACACCGGCGGGCGGATCGGCACCGCGCCCCGTCGCACCGGTGAACGCCGAGATCGCCGCCGCCCACGCTGCGGTGTACAAGACTCTGCCTGAGGTGGTCGTCGGGGTCGACGTCGAGGACCTGATGAAGATCCACACCGCCGCGGACGCCGACGCGCTTCGTCCGCAGCTGGTCGCCCAGGTCTGGAAGGACACCGGTGTCATGCCGACCGGTCTTCCGACGGTACGACGGGACGTCGGTGTGCCGGCCGAGTTACCCGCGTTCACCGGCGTACGTCGCTACGACCGGCTCGAAGTGGCGATGCCGTTCGGGTACGTCGCAACCGTCTTCGTCCTGGCGCCGACGCGGAGCCAGCATCGCCGGGTCGCGTTCTACCACAACGGGCACGGTGAGCCGCTCGACACGATGCAGCGGGTGGCGCAGGGGCTGCTCGACCACGGCTACACGGTGCTGCTGTTCGCGATGCCCTTCTACCACTGGAACCCGAAGACCATCCAGGACCCGGCCGACCCGTCGGTGCAGCTGCAGCCGTCACACAACGATCTCCCGCAGTGGGAATCCGCGTCGTACTCACCGCTCGCGCTGTTCCTCGAGCCGCTCGCGGTGTCGGCGAACTACGTCCAGAAGACCTACCGGCCGTCGTCGGTGCAGATGGTCGGACTGTCCGGCGGTGGCTGGGCGACGACCATCTACCCTGCGCTCGATCCGCGGATCACCCGGTCCTACCCGACAGCCGGATCGTTGCCGTTCTTCGTCCGGCCGGGCTCACCGAAGCCCAGCCCGACGCGCGGGGACTGGGAGCAGCGGCAGGACGTGCAGCCGGGGTTCTACGGACTGGCCGACTTCCCGGATCTCTACGCGCTCGCGGCGGTCGGGAGGCACCGCCGGCAGATCCAGATCCTCAATCGCTTCGACGAGTGCTGCTTCAACGGGGTCGGTCACCGCTCCTACGAGGCAGCCGTCCGCCAGCGGATCGCCGTCATCGGCACCGATGCCGTCAGCAACGAGTCGAACGGCCACTGGGAGCTGCTCGAGGACGCCACCCACGGCGATCACACGATCAGCCCGTACGCCCTGTCCGTCATCCTCTGGGACCTGGACGTCCACTGCGCCCACCTCCCGTGAGCGATGTACCGAAGAACGGGTAGTGGTCCCACAGAGCCGAGCCGTGCGCCGGGCGTCGAGCGGGCGGACGCCGGCCGGGGATGACTACTACCCGTTCTTCGGTGCGGGTCAGCGAAGCTGGTGCACGTCGCTGATCGGCCGGCCGTTGACGGTCACGTTGTCGAAGGTCAGGACGGCGTGCTGGACCGTGCTGGGGGAGTCCACGGTGAAGCTGCAATCGATCAGCCGGAAGTCCTCGATTGGGGAACGGCGGTAGCCGCGCAGCATCAGCGCGTTGCGCGCGTGCTGGACGGTGACACCGCGCAATTCGACGTTCCGGACGTACGGCGTGAGCGGCCCGGAGTCACCTTCCCCGCGGAAGAAGTTGCACTGGACAACTTCCTTCAGCAGGTTCGAGATGGTGACGTCCTTCAGATAGATGTTCTCCGCGAAGCCGCCCCGGGTCGCGTTGGTCTTGATGTAGAGACCGAAGTACAGGCTCGGGCCGCCGATTGTGCAGTCGCGGACGAACACGTTGCGGATCCCGCCGGTCAGGTCCGACCCGAGGGTGATCGCGCCGTACTTCACCCGCATCACGCACTGCTCGATGACGACGTCCTCGGTCGGTACGCCGACCAGCAGCCCGTCGGCCTCGCGGCCGGACTTGAGCGCGATGCAGTCGTCGCCGGCGTCGAACGTGCAGCCGCGGATCACCACGGATCGGCACGACTCGATGTCGACGCCGTCGTTGTTCGGGCCCTGCGTGTCGATGACGACGTCCTGGACGGTCACGTTCCGGCACAGCACCGGGTGCACCTCCCAGAACGGCGACCGGACGATCGTCACGCCTTCGATCAGCACGTTCGTGCACTCGTAGGGCTGGATGAAGCTCGACCGCAGATGGTGCCCGGCGCCGTACACGCGCTCGGCCACGGGGATGCCGAAGGCCGCCTGTTGCCGGAGCTTCCCGAAGTCCTCGTCGCAGAGGTGGAACCAGCCCCACCAGTTGTCCCAGCCGGCCTGTCCGTCGAGCGTGCCGGTGCCGGTGACCGCGATGTCGGTGCACCCATTCGCGTAGATCAGCGGCGAGTAGTTGTACACCTCCAGGCCCTCGTACCGGGTCTTCACAACCGGGAGGTACTGCGCCGGGTCGGTGCTGAAGAGCAACGTCGCACCCTCGGACACGTGCAGGTTCACGGCCGATTCCAGCCGGATCGCACCGGTGTGCCACGCCCCGGGAGGTACGACGACCCGGCCGCCGCCAGACTCGTGACACGCGCGGATCGCCCGGGCGATCCCGTCGGTGGCATCGGTTTCGGTCGCGCCGTAGGCGGTGATCGGGAAGTCACGGTCGGAGAAGGTAGGTGGGCGGACGCCGGCCAGAATGCGGTCGACATCCGCCCACCCGGGGGTTCGGCCCATCAGAGGAGCTGTGCCGGGTCGGTGATCTTCTGGCCGTTGACGGTGAAGTTGCGGAACGACATGTCGACGTCCTGGATTTCGCTGACGTCGTCGATGCTGGTGAACGTGCAGTCGATCAACCGGAAGTCCTGGATCGGCGAGCGCGGGTAGCCGAACATCGAGAACGCGTTCCGGGCGTGGCCGACGGTGATGTTGCGCAGTTCGACGTTGCGTACCCGTGGCGTCAGCGGACCGGTGTCGCCCTCGCTGCGGTAGAAGTTGCAGGAGACCACCTCTTTGGTGAGGTTGGAGATCTGCAGGTTGTCGAGGTAGATGTTCTCGGCGTAACCGCCGCGGACCGAGTTGGTCTTGATGTACAGACCGAAGTACAGGTTCGGGCTGCCGACCGTGCAGTTGCGGACGAACACGTTGCGCACTCCACCGGTCATCTCGCTGCCGATGGTGATCGCGCCGTACCGGATGTTCAGCGTGCAGTTCTCGATCAGGATGTTCTCCGACGGCACGTTCACCCGCAGTCCGTCGGCGCCGCGGCCGGACTTGATCGCGATGCAGTCGTCACCGCAGTCCAGGACGCAGTCACGGATCACGACGTACTGCGAGGACTCCGGGTCGATGCCGTCGTTGTTAGGGCCACGGCTGTCGATATGGACGCCGCGCACTGTGATGTTGCGCGACAGCACCGGGTGGATCCCCCAGAACGGCGACCGCAGGATCGTCACGTCCTCGATCAGCACGTTCCGGCAGGACTGCGTCTCGATGAACGCCGCGCGCAGGAAGTGGCCGGCGCCGAACACACGATCCTTCACCGGTACGCCGTCCTCGGCCATCTGCTGCAGCGCCTGCGCGTCGGGGCTCGACGGACCGACCCAGGACCACCAGTCGTCCCAGGTCGCGCCGCCGTCGAGCGTGCCGGTGCCGGTGACGGCGATGTTCTCGCAGTCGCGGGCGTAGATGAGCGGTGAGTAGTTCATGCACTCCGCGCCCTCGAAGCGGGTCAGCACGACTGGCAGGTACTGCGCCGGATCGGTGCTGAACAGGAGCGTCGCGCCGTCCGACACGTGCAGGTTGACGTTGGACTGCAGGTGGATCGCGCCGGTACTGAAGGTTCCAGGCGGAACGACGACCCGTCCGCCACCCGAGCGGTGACACGCGTCGATGGCCTTCGCGATGGCATCGGTCGCATCGGTCGTGCCGTCTGCGATCGCGCCGAAGGCCGTGATCAGGAAGTCGCGGGGGCGGAAGCGCGGAGGGCGGGTGTTGCGCAGGATGTCACCCACGTGACCCCAGCCGGGCCCGGTGTCCGGCCCAGGAGTCCCGGCCCCGGCCCAGGCTGTCGAGGCAGAGCCCAGCGCGGTGGCGAGGGCGGCACCGGTGCCTAGGCGGAGGAAGTTCTTCCGGCTGAACTTGTCGTGCATGCGGGGCTCCTTCAGTTGTCCACGCGAGTGCCGTTGATCCAGACCTGGTCGAGTCGCAGCCCTTCGACGTCCTGGATCACGTTCTCCTCGCTCATCGCGTCGAAGCGGCAGTCGTGCAGCCGGATGTCGCGGAGCGGGTCGTCGGGCAGGCCGAGCAGGTTCAGCGCCCGCGGCGCCGCGGCGGCGGTGAGTTGGCTGATGCTGATGCCGTGCACGTCCGGCGGGTAGTCGCCCGTGGTGACGTTGGCGTAGTTGAGCACGATCTCGATCACCGAGTCCGCGGCCTGCCCGACCGTCACCCGGCGTACGTCGATGTTCGCGATCGTGCCGCCGCGATCGGGGTTGCTCTTGATCCGGATCGCGCGTTCCAGCCGCGGGCTGCTCATCGTGCAGTCGCGGACGAAGATGTCCATGATGCCGCCGCTGGTCTCGCTGCCCGCCGTCACGCCGCCGTTCCCGTCGGCCATCTCGCACTCGCGGACGACGGCGTACCGCGCCGGCACATTCACCCGCCGGCCGTCAGCGTCCTTGCCGGACTTGAAGGCGACGCAGTCGTCGCCGGTGGAGATCGTGCAGCCCTCGATCAGGACGTCGGTGCACGACTCGGGATCGATGCCGTCGTTGTTCGGCCCGTTCGGGCTGTCGACGATCACGTCCCGGATCGTCACGTTGCGGCAGAGCACCGGGTGGATGTTCCACATCGGCGAGTCCTTGACGGTGATGCCGTCGAGCAACACGTTCTCGCAGCGGTTGAACTGGAGCAGGTTCGGCCGGAGATAGTGCCCGGCGCCGAACACCCGCTCCTTCATGGGTACGCCGGCCGCCGCCAGCTGGATGAGCAGCGTCTTGTCCGGCGACTCGTTCGGCGGCGGCCCACCGGTCCAATCCCACCAGTGCGTGTCGTCTGCCCGGCCATCGAGGACACCGCTGCCGGTGACCGCGATGTCGCGCTGTCCGTACGCGTAGACGAAGGGGGAGTAGTTGTAGCACTCCGTCCCTTCGTAGCGCGTCGCCACCACAGGCAGGTACGCCGCCGGGTCCTGACTGAACGCCAACCGCGACCCGGCAGCCAGGTGCAGGTCGACCCGACTGAGCAGGTGGACAGCGCCGGTCCGGAAGTTGCCGGCCGGTACGACGACGTGGCCGCCGCCGTGCCGGTGACACGTCTCGATGGCGGCCCGGATCGCCGCCGTACAGTCGGTCGAATCGTCGCCGACCGCGCCGAAGTCGGTTACGTCGTACCACCGATCACGAAAGCGCGGTGGACGGATCCGGCGCAGGATCGCGTCGACCTGGGGATCCGGGGACGGACGGCCGGCGGCGGCCGGGGCGGTGCCTCCGCCGACAATCGCTAGGGCTCCGCCGGCCAACAGGAGAGTACGGCGACGAACTGGGGCGGACATGCTCGGCCTCCTCGAAAGGCAATGCCTCGAAAGGCAATGCAGAGTGCAAACGATTGCAACCGATCGTGCCGTCGCCGGCCCGTGGTGTCAACGGCTGGCGCGGACGAACTCTTGACCGGCCCGGAATCTCTTGGATACTTGCGGGCAAAGGTTTGCCCGCCTAGCTCGATCGGAAGGTGCCGCCCATGCATCCCACTCGCCGTCAGATCCTCGGCGCCGGCCTCGGCGGAGTAGTTGCTGCAGGCATCGGAGTTCCCGCCCTCGCCTCTGATGCTGGCCATGAGCAGGCCGTTCGGGCGCGGATCCGGCCGCCGCAGTTCCGCGACGCGTGGTTCCCGATCACGTCGTACGGCGCGACGCCGGCGGATGCGACCGCCGGGATCAACGCGGCGATCCGGGCCTGTCACGAGTCCGGCGGCGGCCATGTCGTCGTACCTCCGGGGGTCTGGCACACCGGAGCGATCCAGCTGCTGAGCCGGGTGGACCTGCATCTGCAGCGCGGTTCGACGCTCCGGTTCAGCACCGACCCGGCCGCCTATCTCCCCGTCGTCCGGACCCGGTGGCAGAGCGTGGAGGTCTACAACTACTCGTCGCTGATCCGGGCGGAGGGCCAGACCGACATCGGCATCACCGGTGCGGGTGTCCTCGACGGCGCCGGCGACAACGAACACTGGTGGTACCTGATCGGCAGTGGTCAGTACGGCTGGCACACCGGCCTGCCGAACCAGCGCGCGGACTGGGGCGAGCTGGAGCGGATGAACAACGAGCAGGTCCCGGTCGAGCAGCGCGTCTTCGGTGCCGGCCACTACCTCCGGCCGAGCTTCATCCAGCCCTTCCGGTGCACGAACGTGCTGATCGAGGGCGTGACCGTGCTCAACTCGCCGATGTGGACGATCCATCCACTGGAGTGCCACAACGTCACCGTGCAGGGCGTGACAGTGCGCAACCTCGGCCCGAACGGCGACGGCTGTGATCCGGAGTCGTGCACCGACGTCCTCATCCGCGACTGCACGTTCGAGACGCACGACGACTGCATCGCGATCAAGTCCGGCCGGGACGCGGACGGCCGGCGGCTCGGTCTGCCCTCGCGCGGAATCCTGATCGAGGACTGCACCGTCGTCAGCGGCGGTGCCGCGGTCGCGATCGGCAGCGAGATGAGCGGCGGGGTCGAGGACGTCTGGGTACGCCGCCTGCACATGCCGGCGGACCCCGCCGCGGAGGAGGCGTACGTCCAGTGGGTGCTGTGCGTGAAGTCGACCTCGACGCGCGGCGGGTACGTACGCAACGTGGACTTGTCCGACGTCGACTCCCGCGCGTGGATGTATCGTCCCCTCGAGATCACCTTCAGCTACCAGGGTGGTGGCGACCAGTCGCTGTTCCCCGACGTCCGCGACATCCGGTTCGACCGGGTCCGGGTGGCCCGGGCCGAACGGGCGTATCGCATGGTAGGAGCAGAGACGCAGCGGATTCGTTCGGTGGCGGTCACGAACAGCACGTTCGACCAGGTCGCTGCGGAAGCTGTCGTACAGTACGCCGACGATGTGACGATCCGGAACGTCTGGATCGCGGGCACGAGGGTAGGGTGACGAAACCCCGCCCCGCAGACGTGAGAGGTGAGTGGTGGCGGAGCGGGTTCGGCTGATCGACGTGGCGCGCGAGGCGGGCACGTCGGTGTCGACGGTGTCGCGGGCGCTGAACGGTTCCGACCTGATCTCTCCCGAGGTGGTCGCGCACGTGCGTGCGGTGGCCGGGGAACTGGGCTATCGCGCGGACAAGCGGGCGCAGGAGTTCAAGCTGGGTCGGCCGTTGACGGTCGGCGTGACCGTGCCGGACCTGACGAACCCGTTCTTCTCCGAGGTGCTCAAGGGCCTGGCGGCGTCGGCGCGGGCCGGCGGCTACCGGTTGCTGATCGGGGAGAGCGGTGAGGATCCGGCCGAGGAGCTGCGGCTCGTCGAGGAACTCGTCGACCACTCCGGTGCGCTCGTGCTCTGCAGTTCGCGCCTGACCCGCGCCGGCCTGGAGAAGGCGCTGGCCCTGCCGGTGCCGGTGGTGTGCATCAACCGGACCGTGAAGAACGCGGGCGCGGTCGCGATCGACTACCGGGCGGCGAGCCGGCTGCTGCTCGAACACCTCACCGGTCTAGGCCACCGCAGAGTCCTGTACGTCGGCGGTCCGGCGTCCTCGTGGTCCGACGGTGAACGCCGCCGGACATTGCGTCGTACTGCGCGATCCCTCGATGTCACGTTGGACGAGATCGACGGCGGCTGGGCCGGCAACCACGGGTACGACGCCGGGCCGACCGTGCTGAGCAGTCGCGCGACCGCGGTGATCACGTTCAACGACCTGGTCGGCGTCGGGCTGCTCAGCTGGATGCACGACAACGACGTCGACGTTCCGGCCGAGTTGTCGGTCGCGTCGTACGACGACATCCCGATCGCCGCGTACGCACGGCCGCCGCTCACGTCGTTGCGGAATGAGCGGGCCCGGCTGGGGGAGCTGGCCTGGGAGCAACTCGCCACGCGCCTCGCCGGGAACGACTGGCCGCGGCCGGACCTGCTGAACCCGGAGCTGGTGGTCCGGGCCAGCACGGGTCCGGCACGTCGCCGGGCCCGGATCCGGACCAGCTGAACTCCCTGCCTGGGATTCCGTGTGTGAGATTCCCTGTGTTTGGGATTCCTCGTGTGCAAACGATTGCACATGGATCACGGCATGAGTTAGCGTCTACTCATGCTGCCGCCACGTGTTGCGCTCGGGACGGCCTATTACCCCGAATACCTGCCGCGGGAAGTCGGCGACCGGATCGGCGCCGATCTGGATCTGATGGCAGCGGCCGGTATCACCGCCATCCGGGTCGGTGAGTCGGTCTGGTCGACCTGGGAACCGCGCGATGGTGTGTTCGACCTCGAGTGGATCCTGCCGGTGCTCGACGCGGCCGGTGAGCGCGGGATCGATGTCGTACTCGGGACTCCGACGTACGCCGTACCGCCGTGGCTGCAGCGTGCCCATCCGGAGATCGCGGCTGAGCGCCGTACCGGGGAGCGGGTGCCGTGGGGTATCCGTCAGGAGGTGGACTTCGGGCAGCCGGCGTTCCGGTTCCACGCGGAGCGGGTGATCCGGCGGATCGTCGGGCGGTATCGCGACCATCCGGCCGTGATCGGCTACCAGGTCGACAACGAGCCCGGGGTGTTGCTCGCGCACAACTCGGCGGCGTTCTCCACGTTCGTTGCTCGCTTGCGGGCCACCTATGGCGAGGTCGAGGCGTTGAACTCGGCCTGGGGACTGACGTACTGGTCGCATCGGCTGAGCGACTGGTCCGAGCTGTGGCGGCCGGACGGGAACAGTACGCCGTCGTACGACCTGGCGTGGCGACGGTTCCAGGCGGAGCGGACGACCGAGTTCATCGGGTGGCAGGCGGAGTTGGTTCGGGAACTGCGGCGGCCGGAGCAGTTCGTGACCACTTGCCTGGCCTACGATCGGCCGGCGGTGGCCGACGTACCGCTGACGTCGCGGCTGGACGTTGCGGCGGGCAACATCTATGTCGACGTGCAGGATGGTCTGGAGCGGCCGGCTGGACCGTCGCCACTCGAGGTCGGGTGGATCGGGCGGAGTGTCGCGGAGCTGTTTCTGGCGGCGGATCGTGTGCGGGGGTCGCGTGGCGAGCCGTTCCTGGTCACCGAGACGAATGCGACGTCGATCGGTGGTTCGCATCAGAACCGGCCGCCGTACGACGGTCAGCTGCGGCAGCTCGCCTGGGCGTTCGTGTCGCGTGGCGCGCGAATGGTCGAGTACTGGCATTGGCACTCGATCCATCACGGTGCGGAGGCGTTCTGGGGCGGAATCCTCGGCCACGATCTGCAACCGGGCCGGGTGTACGACGAGATCGCGGTGATCGGGGACGAGTTGGCGCGAGCCGGATCGTCGGTCGTCGGGCTGCGGCCCGACGTGGATGTGGCTGTCGTGTGGTCGGTCGAGAGCGATTGGGCGCTCCAGTTCCAGCCGCCGCTCGCGCATCCGGGTGGCGCGCCGGACAGGTCGTCGTACCGGACGATCGTCAGCGCGTTCTACACCGGCATCCTGGACGCCGGCCCACGCCCGGGCGTCCTACCCATCGAGCACCTTGGCGACGATCCCGCGGCCCTGGTCGCGCAGTACCCGACCCTGGTGGTCGCCGCCCTCTACATCGCGTCCGATCAACAACTGGAGTTCTTGCGCGAGTACGCCCGAGCCGGCGGCCACCTGATTATCGGCCCACGCACAGGCTACGCAGATCCGGAGGCTTGCCCCCGCCCCGAGCCCGCCCCACCCCGCTTGTCCGAGCCGGCGGGCCTCCGTTACCAGGAATACGAAAACCTCGCCGAAGACCTACCGGTAAGCGGCCTCGAAGGACACGCCACGCGCTGGGCGGAGACGTTGCTCGTCGACAACGCCGATCCGGTCGCGTGGTTCACCCATCCCGCCGGAGCCCAACGACCGATCGTCACCACCAAACGCTGGGGAGAGGGTCGCGTGACCTACGTCGGCACCGTCCCAGACCCGGCACTTGCCAGAGCGATCGCGGCCCTGCCCGCCCGCTCCCGTCCCGCCGAGGGCGATGCCTCCCCTGTGCCCGCTACCTCCACCGAGCGCGCCGCGGGTGAGGGCTCGCCGTGGAGTGGGGTGCCGGAGGCTGTGACTGCTTTGTCTGCGGTCAATCGGGTGGGGGAGCGGTTGTGGTTTCTGCACAACTGGTCGGGGGACGCGGTGGTTGTCGAGGCACCGGGGGAGATGGTTGATGTGTTGGGTGGGGGCTTGGTGGGGCGGGTCGAGTTGGGGGCCTGGGATGTTCGGGTGTTGCGGGAGGGGCCGGCATGACTCCGTACTACGAGGATTTGGCGCCGGGGAGTGGATGCCGGGAGCCACGGGCTTGGTTGAGGTCTTCGCGGCCGCGGGTGAGTCTCAACGGGCGGTGGGAGTTCAAGTTGTGGAGTGGTCCGGCTGAGGCGCCGGCGGATGTGATGCGGCGCGACGTGGACGTGGACTGGGACAAGTTGGAAGTCCCGGGGCATTGGGTGCTGCAAGGGCACGATCGGCCTCGGTACACGAACACCGCGTTCCCGTTTCCGATCGACCCGCCGCGGACGCCGGACGCGAACCCGACCGGCGATCACCGCCGCTGGTTCGACCTCCCGGACGACTGGCCGCGAGATGGTGCCGTACTCCGCTTCGAAGGCGTCGACTCCTGCTTCAAGGTCTGGCTCAACGGGACCGAGGTCGGAGCGGCGAAGGGCAGCCGGCTGCCGAGTGAGTTCGACGTCGGCGACCTGCTGGAGCCTGGGCGGAATCTGCTGGTGGTGAGAGTGCATCAGTGGTCGTCGGGCAGCTACCTCGAGGACCAGGACATGTGGTGGCTGCCGGGAATCTTCCGCGACGTGACGCTGCTCAGCCGGCCGCTCATCGGCGACGTCTTCGTCCACGCCGACTACGACCACCTGACCGGCGCCGGGACGGTGCGAGTCGACGTCGAACCGTCGTCCGCGCAGATCACGATCCCGGAGCTCGGGCTCGAACTGCGATCAGCCGAGACCGTCACGATCCCACGCGTTGAGCCATGGACGGCCGAAGTACCGCGTCTGTACGACGCCCAGGTCGCAGTCGACGGCGAGACCGTGGAACTGCGGATCGGCTTCCGGACCGTCGCGATGACCGACGGCCTGCTCACAGTCAACGGGCAGCCGCTGTTCTTCCGCGGAGTGAACCGTCACGAGCACGACGAACGCCGCGGCCGGGCGATCACGGTCGAGGCGATGCGGCAGGACCTGGTGCTGATGAAGCAGCACAACCTCAACGCCGTCCGTACGGCGCACTATCCGCCGCATCCCGCCTTCCTCGACCTGTGCGACGAACTTGGGCTGTGGGTCATCGACGAGTGCGACATCGAGACCCACGGCTTCATCTACACCGACTGGCGCGGTAACCCGGCCGACGATCCGGACTGGGCGCCGATGATGCTGGACCGGATGCGCCGGATGGTGGAGCGCGACAAGAACCACCCGAGCGTGATCGTCTGGTCGCTGGCCAACGAGAGCCACCGCGGACGGAACTTCGGCATGCTCGCCGAGTGGACGCGCGAGCGCGATCCCGGGCGCGCGGTGTTCTACGAGCGGGACCGCAGCTATGAGTTCTCCGACTTCTACAGCCTGATGTACACGCCGCTCGAGGATCTCGAAGCGATCGGCACCCGGACCGAGGACGTGCCGCCGGAGACCGAGGACGACCCCGAGCTGGAGACCCGCCGCCGAGGGTTGCCGTTCCTGCTCGCGGAGTACGCCCATGCCATGGGCAACGGTCCTGGTGGGCTGGCCGACTACCAGCGCATCCTCGAGCGGTACCCGCGGCTCCAGGGCGGGTTCGTCTGGGAGTGGATCGACCACGGTCTGCTGTTGCCCGGAGCAACCGACCACGTGTACGGCGGAGACTTCGGCGAGCGGGTCCACGGCGCCAACTTCTGCATCGACGGTCTCCTGTTCCCCGACCGCACTCCGTCACCCGGGCTCGCCGAATACAAGAAGGTCATCGAGCCAGTTCGGATCACCGGCCCCGATCCGCTCACGATCCACAACCTCCGCACCTTCGCGTCCCTCGACGACCTGGAGTTCGTGTGGTCGGAGGAGGTGGACGGTGAGGAGGTAGACGCCGGCCGTCTGGAGGTCCCCGAGGTCCAGGCAGGATCCACCGCCGACCTACGGTCACCGGTCGAGATGCATGCCCCGGTTCGGCGCCGTGTGGACGTGGCCCCGGATGGCGAGCGGTGGTTGACAGTGCGGGCGGTGCTGGCGAAGGACGAGGCGTGGGCCGCCGCCGGACACGAGGTCGCTTGGGCCCAGTTCCGCCTCGACGGCGGAAGTGCGGAGGACCGGCGCGGTGCGCCGAGCCCGGCCCAGCCGGAGCGGGTCGTGCCGGGCGGGGTGCAGCCGGAGCGGGCTGTGGCGAGCGTGGTGCAGGAGCAGGTCGTGCCAGGCGGGGGTGGGGAGCGGATCGTGTCGGGCGGGGGTGGGGAGCGGATCGTCCTCGGGGTGGGGGAGTTCGAGCGGAGTACCGGTCGGCTGGTTCGGCTCGGCGGGATCGAGGTCGACGGGCCAGAGCTGGACTTGTGGCGGGCGCCGACGGACAACGACTGCGGGCAGGGCGGGCGGAACGGCGTTGTGGGGGAGTGGCGGGCGGCGGGGTTGGATCGGTTGCTGCATCGGGTCGATCGGGTGGAGGTGGGCGAGAGGGAGCTCCTCGTCCAGACGCGGGTGGCGCCTGATGGGCTTGGAGCGGGTGTGCGGGCGACGTACCGGTGGACTCTCCACGATGCGTTGCGGTTGACGGTCGACGTGGAGCCTGAGGGCGAGTGGAGCGGTATGGCGGTGACGCCGCGGTGCGGGAGTTGGCCGCGGGTCGGAGTACGGATGGTGGTCCCGAGCAATCTGGACACAGTCCGATGGTTCGGAGGCGGGCCGGGAGAGGCGTACGCCGACAGTCGCGAGGCTGCCCGGGTCGGGCGGTACACAAGCACGGTCGACGACTTGCAGACGCCGTACGTCGTACCGCAGGAGAACGGATCGCGGATCGACGTGCGCTGGGCAGAACTGACCGATGCCCAGGGCAACGGCCTGCGTGTTGAGGGGGCGCCGCACTTCCAGCTCACCGCCCGCCGGTGGACCACCGAGGATCTCGAACGCGCCCGCCACCGCTCCGACCTGACCCCGCGCGACCACGTCTACCTCAACCTCGACCTGGCCCAGAACGGCCTGGGCTCTGCGTCCTGCGGCCCACCCGCGACCCCGCAGCACACCCTCGAGCCAGGCCCGTACACCTTCACCCTCACGTTCCATCAATTCGGTCGCAGCCCCGAACACGCTGTGGGACGATCGGACGCATGATCATGAACTTCTTCCGACTGAGCTAGCTTCCCGCTGGCCAGTCCGAGGCTGTAGCGGTCGTGTTCGACACGACCCGCCCGAGGCCGGCGATGCGGGAGCGGACCACCTGGCCGCTCCCGACCGCTGCACGGGAGACCTTTCATGCGATCTGCGCGCAGAGTCGCGGCAGAATCGATCACCCAAGCCCTCCGCACCGGTTCGCAGCCGGTGGTACTCGTGCGAACCGTCACGGGCTTGGAGCAACTGGCGGCCGAGGAGCTGGCCGCGGCGAGCCACCGGGTGATCGACCTGTCCAAACGACAACTCATCGTCGAGCCCATCGCGGCGACGATCATCACCAGCCCACCACGCCTGGCCGACGACCTGTTCGTCGTGCAGGCCGCCGTTCCCGACCCGGGGCGCACCAAGCAGGATCTGGCAGCGGCCGTCACCGAAGCCTGCGCACAGCTGACTCACGATACCGGGGACTTCGCGGTGACCGCATCGTCGCTGGGCCGGCGCAGCTACAGCCGGTTCGACATCGAGGACCTGGCCGGTGGCCTCATCCAGGACCTGTCGGGCGCCAGGTACCACTCGCGCCGTACCGGCGAGGCTCCGCCGGTCGAGCGGACGGAGTGGCGGGTCATCCTCGACGGCAAGACGCTGTGGATCGGCGTCCGGCCGTACGACGTCCCGTTGCACCGCCGCGTCTGGCGCCGGCAGACGGTCACCGGCAGCCTGCATCCGCCGGTGGCCGCCGCGATGGCCCGGCTGGCACGCATCATCCCGGGGCACAGGGTCCTTGATCCGTTCTGCGGTGCGGGGACGCTGCTTCTCGAAGCACAGGCCATCGAGCCAGGAGCGACGTACCGCGGGATCGATCGGGAGGTGATCGCCGTCGCGGCCGCGCGGATGAACTCGCCGCGCGACTCGTCCATCCTCTGGCGCACCGGCGACGCGGTACGACTCGACGGTCCGGTGGATCGCATCCTCACGAATCCACCCTGGGACGTCCGGCTGGGGATCGGAAGCTTGACGCCGTACCTGGCGCAATGGCGTGAGATCCTCGCGCCGCACGGGCTCGTGGTCGCGATCCTGAACCACCAGCAGGCGGCCAGGATGGTCGGGGATGCTGCCTGGCGGGTCAGTGACGTGTACGACGTCGCTGTCGCCGGGCAGCATCCCCGGATCGTGGTGGCTAACGCGCGGTGACGAAGGTGATGTAGGTCGAGTTGCCCTTGTCAACGATGCCGGAGTTGGGCCCGAGCGCCAGCTGCCCGGCCGGTACGTCGCGCTTGAACAGGATGAGCCGTTGATCGGTCGTGCCAACGGTCTCGCCGGTCCGAGCGAAGGAGCTGAGCCATCCCGGCCACCAGTTGCCCTCGCCCCGTGGGTCGAAGGCGACGTACACAGTGGCCGGCCGGCTCAGATCCAGCGTGACGTAGTCCGTGGGACCGGTCGCCTTCGAGTCATCATTGGCGCCCGGCACCAACGCCTGCCCGGTTAGCTGCGCCGGCAGATCGGTGATCGTGTAGCTGCGATCCACATAGATCGGCGCGCCCGTCTGAGCCTTCACGAGGTTCGACAGCTTCTCCGGCGTCCGCACACTGACCAGATCGCTGAGCAGCGGCGGCTCACTAGCAGGCACACCGAGTATCCGGTTGCCAACCGTCTTCACCGCGTCGGCCGGCGCACCGGTCAACGGCACGAACCGGTACGACGACAACGGCACCGCCACCCGCTCCACGACGTACGACGCATGTGCAGCCACCGGGACCGTCAAGACGTCAGCAGTCGTCGGCGCCACGACAGCCCGGCCGTGATCATCGATCACACGCACCTGCTGACCCGGCCAAGGGTTGCGCACCCGAAGTGTGTCCTTGCCTCCGGCTTCGATCCCGACCAGGTTCGGTACGCCGCCGTGCACCTCGGTGCTGATCCGGTGACCGCCCTCGATCTGCACCGACCCGGACACGTCCCAGTCGCTTGGCCACGCCGGTACGACGTCGACGACACCGTCGTACGACTGGACGAGCGCCTCCTGCAGACCGGTGGTCACGACCCCGCCCCACTCGTTGTAGAAGCTGTGGTTCCGGACCGCCTCCTGGCCCGGGCGGTGGACGGTGAAGCCGTTCGGGTAGATCTGGAAGTCCGCAATCCCCTTCAGCAGAAGGCGTTTCACCTCATCCGATCGCCCCAGACGCGCGGCCCACGTGGCATCCATCCCCCAGTCCTTGTCCTGCGGGTAGACGCGTTGCCGGTACGTCGCCTGCATCAGACCAGAGGTCTCGTCGCACAGACCCCACGGCCACAGTGCCTCCATCTCCGGGTTCTGCGTGTTGTGCGCTTCTTCATCGGTGCCGGACCACGCGAGGACCTCCTCGCCACCACGCTGCACGGTCCGGAACGGCGGCAGCTTCCCGACCGCGTCACGCAGCTGACCGGCGAACGCGTCATCACCTCGCGCCGAGGCGAGGTCGGCGACGATCGGGAAGATCACCCGCATCCCGGCGAGGTCAGGTGTGGGGTCGTTGGTGTCCCATTGCATCTCGAGTGCGTTGACGTGCTCGAGATGCAGGTAACCGTCCTCACCAGGTGTGAGCGCCGAGAGGTAGAAGTCCGCGACCTCCCGCATCAACGGGTAGCTGCGGTTGAGCAGTGCCCGGTCACCGGTGTAGCGGTACTGCTGCCAGATGTTGTTCACCAGTTCGGCCCCGCTGCTGAGGATCCGGGTCGTGTAGTTCGGCTCGGACGTGTTGTCACAGCCGTCCGCGGTCCCGTCGTACCGCAGGAACTCGGGCACGCAGATCCCGCGCGCACCGGTCCAGTGCGTACGGGTCCACTCCTTCATCGCCGCGGCCTGGTCGAGATAGAAGTCGAAGTACGGCGCATTGAGATCGCCGACGCCCGCACCGAGATTCGCCGAGACGAGCATGCGCAGGTTGAAGTGCCAGTACGCATCCTGATCCCAGTCGGCCTGGTCCTGGGACGACGAGAACATCCGGACCACGGCGCCATGGGTACTCGGAACCGGGCCACGCATCGACGCGGCCATCGTGTAGAGCTGCAGCGTACGGAGGTTCTCGACGTACTCGCCGGTGCCGTCGGCGGACGTGATCCGCATCGGCGCCGCCTTCGCCCAGTAGTCATGCCACCAGGCGAGATGGTTGCTGTGCGACTCGACCACCGCGTGGCGGGCGGCCGCCTTCACATCGCCTCCTTTGTACGACGGTACGCCAACGACGAGCCGGAAGCTGCCGTCACGATTGGGCCGGAAGGTGAGCCGGACCGTCAGCGGGCCGACCACGGTCGCGGACACGTCCCGGGCCTGCGCAGTCAGTGCGGCGACCGCACCGGTGACACCTCCGGATGCATCGTCTTTGAAGGTCTCTGCCAGCGCTGCGACCGCACCGGCCGCGCTGGTGATCGGCGTGCGACCCGGCCAGAGCTTGAGATCAGCGGTCTGAGTCTTGCCGGGGTCGGCGCCGGTGACCTCGAGCACGAACTGGTCGGCGTCGGCGCGCACGTACGAGCGGGCCGACATTCCGCCACCACTCTGGACGAGTTGGCCGTCGTACAACGCCAATCGGCCCTTGTAGTCGGACGCGCGCATCAGCGGATCGAGACCGGGTACGACGAGCCGGCCGGCGGACTTCAGATCGGGGAAGGTGTCGACCCGGTTGAGCTGGGCGCTGAAGCCCTTCTCGGCCCAGACCGCGGCGCCGAGGACGCCGTTGCCGAGTGGCATGGCCTGGTACGCACGCCAGGGCGGTCCTTCCTGGACGAGATCGGATCGTGCGACGAGGCCGGCCGGATCGGTGCGCAGGGCACCGTCGTGCCAGGCGGTGGTCGGGCGGGGTTCGGTCTGGGGGATCGGGCCGGCCGCGGCGAGCGAACCGGCGCTGGTGGCAAGCAGCGTGACGAGTATGGGCAGGGTCCATCGACCAACAGGCATGCTGGAACCTTTCGGGGCGGTTGCGACAGGTCAGGGGCGCGGCTCGACGAAGTAGTCGACGCCCCGCCGGGTGCGGAACTCGACGACGCCGTCCTCGGGTCGCGCGAAGGCGACCGGACCGGCGCTGGACTTCACGTCGACCTGCACGCCGGTGCGCAGCCGCAGCCCGTTGCCCAGCAGCGAATGAATGCGAGCCTGGGTGAGCTTGCCCTGGGACCAGGACAGATCCAGGTCGAAGCCGCCGCGGGCTCGCAGACCCCGGATCCGTCCATCCGCAAAGGCGGCGGGCAGGCAGGGCAGGAGGGCGACCTCGCCAGAGTGGCTTTGCATGAGCATCTCGGTGATACCGGAGATGCCGCCGAAGTTGCCGTCGATCTGGAACGGCGGGTGCAGGTCGAACAGGTTCGGAGCGGTGCGTCCGGGAGCGAGGAGCTGCGTGAGGTGCTTGTACGCGTTGTCCGCTTCGAGCAACCGGGCGCGCAGGTTCAGCTTCCAGGCCAGCGACCAGCCGGCCGTGACCGCAGGACCGCGCAGTTCCAGCGACTTCCGGGCCGCGTCGGCGAGTTCCGGCGTACGGCGTGGGGTGACCTGGTCGCTCGGGAACACGGCCCACAGGTGTGAGACATGTCGACTCGTCTCCATGGCGGCCTCCTCCCAGTCGATCAGCCACTCCTGGATCTGGCCGAGGTAGCCGATCTGGATCGGTGCCAGCCGGGACCGTGCCTCGGCCACCTGCGCGGCCATCGCCGAGTCCTTGCCGAGCAGTGCGGCGGCCTGGCCGAACACCTTGAACAGGTCGTGCAGGATCTCGGTGTCCATCGTCGGGCCCGCACACATGCTCACCCCGACGTTGTCGTAGTCGTGGTGTTTCAGTTCGGGTGAGTGCGACGGACTGGTCACCAGCCAGCCCGTCTTGGCGTCGGTCTGCAACTGGTCCAGGAAGAACTCGACCGACCCACGCAGCACCGGGTAGTACTGCCGCAGCATCTCCAGGTCGCCGGTGTACTCGTAGCGCTCCCAGAAGAGCAGCGACAACCACGCGCCACCGGTCGGCCAGACACCGTAGAACGCGAAGTCGACCGGGGCCGTGCCTCGCCACCCATCGGTGTTGTGGTGCGCGACCCACCCGGGAGCGTCGTACATCGTCGCGGCCGTCCGGGCCCCGGACTCGGCGAGCTCGGAGATCATCTGGAACAGCGGATCCCAGCATTCCGCGAGGTTGGCCGGACCGGCCGGCCAGTAGTTCATCTCGCAGTTGATGTTCAGCGTGAACTTCGACTGCCACTCCGGCAGCATCTTGTAGCTCCAGATGCCTTGCAGGTTGGCCGGTTGCCCGGGGCTGCGTGAGCTGGAGATCAGCAGATATCGGCCGAACTGGTAGTACAACGCGGCCAGTTGCGGGTCACCGCCGTCGCGGAACGCCTGCACCCGTTGGTCGGTCGGCAGCGCGACCGCGTCCGACGTACCGAGATCGATGTCCAGGCGCCCGAACAGCCGGCGGTAGTCCTCGACGTGGTCGTGCCGCAGCCGCCCGTACGCCGGACGCTCGTCGGGCAACGGCGCTGCGGCACGCGCCACCTGGTCGGCGCTGACGTCCTGGTAGTTGCGGTAGCTGGTGCCGACCGAGAAGACCAGTGTGACCGCGTCCGCGCCGACGACCGAGAGTTTGCCGTCGGCAACAGTAGTCGAACCGCCCTCGGCGAAGGCGCGGAGAAGCGCGCAGAACTTGACCGAGCCGGCGAGGCCCTCGGCGTCGCCGCTGATGCCGTTGAGTGCCAGCGTGCGGTCGTCGAAGCGGTCCGCGGTTGCGGCCTGTTCGGTGCTGAAGGTTGCGTCGAAGGTGAGCGTGGCGCGCGTGTCCGCCGTCAAACGCATCACCAGGAGTTGCGCCGGATGACTGACGAAGACCTCGCGCGTGTAGCGGACGCCGGCGTGGACGTAGGTGACGGAGGTGATCGCGGTGGTCAGGTCAAGGTCGCGTGAATAGGAGGAGACACCGGTGTCGGTGATGCCGGGGAAGGTCAGCGTGAGGTTGCCGACCGGCTGGTACTGCATCTGCTCGGTCGGGCGGCCCATGAAGTGCTCGTCCGCGAGGTTCTGCGCGTCGAGGTACTTCTCCTCGGCGATCAACCGTCGGATCTCCGGTAGTACCTCGCGCCCGGCCGGGTCGTCGTACTGGTGCGGGCCGCCGGCCCAGATCGAGTCCTCGTTGAGTTGCAGTTGCTCGGTCGCGGTCCCGCCATACACCATGGCCCCGAGCCGGCCGTTGCCGACGGCAAGTGCTTGGAGCCATTCGATGGCGGGCTGGGTGTACCAGAGCTTCAGTGGATTGGTGTCGCTGCCAGGAGTCGGCGAGGCGGCAGCGGCGGTGAGCGGATCGGTGAGTGCGCCGGCGACGACAGCGGTGCCGGCCGCGGCGCCGGCGGTCCGCAGGACCTGGCGTCGGGTGTATTCGGTCATGGGGCGGTCTCCCTGGGGCGGTAGGTGCGCTGGGCGGTGCCGCGGAACACGTCGTTGTGTGTGGCGGAGGGGAGCAAGTCAGCGGTACGGCGGACAACCTCGGAACGGCCGGCCGACAGTGTGCACACGGGCCAGTCCGAACCGAACATCAACCGGTCGCTGCCGAAGAGGTCGAGGGCCACGTCGACGAGCTCGGCGAGGTCGTCGGGCGGCAGGTGGGCGGTGCCGGAGAGCTTCACGGTCACGTTCGGGCACTCGGCGAGAGCCTGGAGGCCGGTGCGCCAGGTGGCGTCGGCGGTCGTGGGGTTGCCGAGGTGGTCGAGCACCAGGCGTGCCTCGGGTACGACGGAAGCGAGTCGGACGGCGCCGATCAGGGCGGGTGGGCGGAGGAGGAGGTCGATGACGAGACCGGCGTCGGTGGCGGCTCGCACCCCGCGGACGTGCGCGGGATCGGTCAGGGCGTCGGGATCAGTCTGGTCGGCCGGTGGGCTCCGGATGCCGACCAGCCGGGGGTCGCCCGGCAGATCGGCCGGCAGGTTGCGGAGGTCGAACCACCCGACGACGCCGGCGACCGAAGGTGTGGTGGCCGCGAGATCGAGCAGGTCGTGGACCTCGGCCGGGTCGGCGTCGGCCTGGACGAGTACCAAGCCGGGAACCCGGCCGTCGGACAGGTCGGCGAGAGTGAAGTCGCGACGGAGGGGATGACCAGCGGGCAGCCACGGGAGGGCCCGCCGTGCGGTGTCCCACACGTGCACGTGGGCATCAATCATGGCGGCCCGCGGGTCTGGTGATGGAGCTCTCGCCGCGGGCGTGGGCGGAGAAGAGGCGGGCGGAGTCCTCGGGGTCGGTGCCGGACAGCACCTCGATCAGGTCGAGGTGCCGCCGCGCCATCAGGCCCCAGTCGCCGGCGTACATGGCGTTGGAGACCACCTGCAGGTTCCACAGGGCGGGCTCGAGGGTGCGCCAGACGCGGAGCAGCATCGAGTTGCCGCTGGTCGCCAGGACCTGCCGGTGGAAGCGCAGGTCGGCCTCCCGGAACGCGCCGATGTCGTGGTGGTCGGCGGCGTCGGTCATCCGCTGCACCTCGATCCGCAGCAGGTCCAGCTCCGCGTGCGGGACGTTCCCGGTCGCACGCCGGGCCGCCGCACTCTCCAGCAGCACCCGGACCTCGCGCGCCTCGCGGGCCTCGACCTGCGAGATCTCGGTGACGAAGTTCCCCAGCCGCGGCCGATACGTCACCAGTCCCTCGTGGGCGAGGCGCCGTACGGCCTCCCGGGCGGGTGTCTGGCTGGTTCCGAGGACTCGGGCGATCTCGGACTCGACCACGCGCATGCCAGGGGCCAGTTCGCCGGACAGGATCCAGCCGCGGATCGCCTCGTAGACACGATCGGACAGCAGTTCGTTCTCACTCGACGGCGGGGGAGCGGGTTGCGTCGCGTGCAACGCCAGTCCGCCGCCGCCGGTGCGATGCCGGTGCAACTCCTCGCGGCGACGGCGCGAGACCGTCGACTGCGAGACGCCGTACGTCGCCGCGATTTCGCGCGTCGACGGCAGGTGTCCGGAATCGGCCATCGATGTTGTCGCCACCGCACCGAGCTGGATCCGGTCGACCATCCGGGGCCGGCCGCTGCGCATGCCGTCGTCGAGACCGGCCATCCCCATCCGCAGGAACCGCCGCCGCCACTTGCCGACCGTGCCCGGAGTGACCGCGAGCAGGTCCGCGACGTCCTTGTTCGACTCGCCCTCCGCGCAGGCGAGCACGATCCGGCTGCGCAGGCGCATCGCTGCGCTGGTCCGGGGACCGGAGGCAAGATGGGTCAGCGCGGCCCGCTCGGCCGACGACAGGGTCAGCGGCGACTTGGGTCTTCCGGCATCGGGCATGGCTGCATGGTGACCCCGCTCACGTCGTTCTGTCGACCCCATATGGCATGGACTTCTGACTCAGAACGTCCAGTTTGCCGTTTATACGTTGACACTTGAGCGCGGTCCTCTGCATCGTCACTCGATAACGACGCCCCGGCCGCCCCCGATGCCGGGTTGATCTGAGGAGGACCCGGAAATGGCTCGTTCGGTTCGGCGGAAGCTCGGTTTGCTGACGTCTGTCGTGATCCTGGTGGGCGCGGCAGGCTGCGGTGGTGGCGGGTTCGATGACGAGGGTTCGGCCGGTGCCGCCACCGGTGAGGTGCGGATGCTGGTGAACATCACCCCCAACCTGACCAAGGGGTACTGGGAGGGACTGGTCAAGCCGTTCGAGGACGCCAACCCCGGCGTCGACGTGAAGATCGAGGCGCCGACCGGCTCGGGCGTGAAGGATTCGCTGCCGCAGCTGCTCGCGGCCGGAAACGCTCCGGACGTGGTCGAGACGCTGATGGCCGACAAGGTGCTCGCGCCGCAGATGCTCGAGCTGACCGACCAGGCCTGGACCAAGGACACACCGCTGGCGCAGCAGGCAGCGCTGGACGGCAAGGTCTACACCGTCGGCGTCGGCCAGCAGGCGCAGTCGCTGGTCTTCTACAACAAGGACGCGTTCACCAAGGCCGGCATCGCCTCGCCGCCCAAGGACCTCGACGAGCTGACCGCCGCGATGGGCAAGCTGAAGGCCGCGGGCTACCTGCCGCTGCAGACGGCCGGCGACTACGTGACCGGATTGCAGCTGCTGCAGCTCAGCGACCCGTCGATCGCCACCAAGCACCCGGACTGGTACCAGCAGGTCGGCTCCAAGCAGCTCGGCGTCGGCCAGAGCATGCTCCCACTGCTGCAGCGCTACGAGTCCTGGATCAAGAGCGGGTACGTCGACAAGAACGCGCTCGGCCTCGACGACGTGAACGCGCAGACCAACTTCCTCACCGGCAAGTCCGCGATGTACATCATGGGCAGCTGGTTCGTCCGTACCGCCGAGAGCCAGAAGCCCACCTTCGACCTGGGCGTGTTCGCCGCTCCGACCGAAGCCGGCCAGCCGTACCCGGGTCCGCAGGGCGTGACGATGGCCGCGCCGTACATGGTGCTGAAGTCGACCAAGCAGCGTGACCTCGCGGTGAAGCTGGTCCAGTTCCTGGTCACCGATCAGGCCGCCGTACAGAGTCAGTTGGCGCAGGACGGCAACTTCCGGAAGGGCTTCACCGACAAGCTGACGCCGCTCGGCCAGCAGGTCCAGGACATCCTCGACCAGGCGCCGAAGGGCGTCGCGCAGGGCGAGGGGTACGGCGCCAACACCCTGCCGTCAGGCTTCAACGGCGAATGGAACAAGGCGGTCCAGAGCCTCTACACCGGCAAGAGCGCCAAGGACGTGGCCACCCGCATCGACAGCTGGATGGGGTCGAAGTCGTGAGAGCACGACTGACCACGATGAGTATGGTGGGTCCTGCCCTGGTGCTGTTCGTCGTCATGCTCGTCGTCCCGGTCTGTCTCTCGGTCTACCTGAGCCTGACCGACTGGAACGGGTACAGCGCGAACCCGGTGGTGGTCGGCCTGCGCAACTACCTCGACCTCGCGCAGAGCGAGGAGGCGCTCCGGGCCGGTTGGGTCACGCTGGTGATCGCCGCGGTCGGCACCGTCCTCCTGAGCGTGCTCGGTCTCGGGTTCGCCCTGCTGGTGAACGGCGCGTCCCGGCTCAACTCGTTCTTCCGCGTGATCCTCTTCTATCCCCACGTGCTCAGTGCTTTGGTCGTCGGGTTCTTGTGGAGCGCGGTCCTCGGTACGTCGGGTGTCGTGAACGGCTGGCTCACCACCAAGGGCGCTGAGGTGCTGCCGTTCCTGTCCAACCCGAACTGGGCGCTCGCGAGTCTCATCGGCGTACTGGTGTGGGCTGGGTTCGGAGTGAACGTCGTGCTCTACCTCGCGGGACTGCAGACGGTGTCGAAGGATCTGCTCGAGTCCGCCCGGATCGATGGTGCGTCGGCGCGGCAGACGTTCCGCAACGTCACGCTGCCGGCGCTCGCGCCGGTGGTCACCGTGAACCTCGTGCTGTCGCTGGTCACGCTGCTGAAGACGTACGACCTGGTCGTGTCGCTGACCGGTGGTGGTCCGGCCGGTTCGACGCAAACGGCGGCGTACCTGATCCTGTGGGATTCGTTCCACAACAACGCGCTCGGGTTCGGGTCGGCGCAGAGCGTCGTTCTGATGATCGTCACCGCCGGTCTTGCCCTGACGGTCGCGCGGCTGCGATCCAGGGCCGATCAAGGGGTGAAGGGATGAGCGCCATTCGCATGCCTCGGGTGGCGACGCTGCAGTTCAAGCCGATGCGCACCAAGGGCGCCGGCCGGATCGCGTTCCTGGTCGTGACCAGCGTGCTGATGCTGGTGCCGATGTACCTGCTCGTGGTCAGCGCGTTCAAGTCGCAGCAGGACATCCTGGCCCACCCCTTCTCGTTGTCGCCCGACCAACTGACGACGCAGTACCTGCGGAAGGCGTGGACGAACCCGGACTTCAACATCCTCAAGGGGTACGCCGTCACCGCGCTGTTCGTGGTCTCGGTGAACGTCCTGTCCGTCGCGCTGGCCGGCCCGGTCTCGTACGTCATCGCGCGCCGCAGTGAACGCCGCTACCGCATGCTCCTGCTGCTGTTCGTGGCCGGCACGTTCATCCCGAGCCAGGTGCTGGTCATCCCGGTCGTCTACACGCTGAAGTTCCTCGGGCTGATGGGGACCATCCCGGGGTTCGTGCTGTTCGAGACGACGCTGACCCTGCCGTTCTCGATCTTCCTGTACGCCGGCTACATCATGACGATCCCCGCCAGCCTGGATGAAGCGGCTGCGGTGGACGGGGCCGGCAAGCACCGGATCTTCTGGTCGATCGTGTTCCCGCTGATGAAGCCGGCGGTCGTGACGATGGTCATCCTGAACACCTTCTCGGTGTGGAACGACTTCGTGAACCCGCAGATCATCCTCGGCCCCGGCAGCGGTCTCTACACCGTCACCACCGGTGTGTACGCCGCGGTGAGCCAGTACTCGACCGACTACACGGTCGTGTTCCCGACGCTGCTGCTCGCGGTAGCTCCGTTGCTGGTGGTCTTCGTGCTGCTGCAGCGGCACGTGATCAGCGGCCTGACTGCGGGGGCGACCAAGGGATGACCGAACCGATTGTTGCCGAGACCCCCATCGGCACCCCGCCCGCGTGGGCGATCATGCAGCGCCGCCTGTTCGACGTGATGGACGAGGGCTGGTGGCTGTTCCGCGAGCGGTACTGCCTGCCCGACGGCAGCCTGCGCTACGCCGGACCGGTGCAGAGCCGCGACGGTGCGGACGACTTTTACGAGGCGTTCGTGAACTGGCCCGTGCTCTACCAGCTCGGCGGCGCGGACGACCTGATCGACGTGGCCAAGTGGCACTGGGAAGGCGTCACCCGCCAGCTCACCGACCTGGGCTTCCTGGTCGACGAGTTCGAGCGCGGTTACGACTGGTTCCACATCGGCGAGTCGATGATCTTCTTCTACGCCTTGTGTGCGGCCGATCCGGGCGACGAGGTGTTCCGCGAGCGGGCGTACCGGTTCGCGGAGCTCTACCTCCCCGGCTCACCGGCGGGCAACTACGACCCGGCGACGCGCACGATCCGCGCACCGCACAACGGCGGTGGTGGTCCGCGCTGGGGCATCAACGACGAGTGGCGTTCGTACGGCGCCGACCTGACGAACATGCGCATCTTCGGGCTGCCGCTGTCCGGCGTACCGGGGATCTCCAGTTGGGACGACCTGAAGGATCCGGCGAACGCGGACCTGATGGGTGCGGAGATGATCCGCCGCCAAGGTGCGGGCGACACAGCGGTCAACCTGGCCGCCACAACCCTGACCGCGAACGCGTGGCTCTACGACCACAACGACCGGTTCGCCGCGTGGACACTGGAGTACCTCGACGCCTGGCAGGAAAGGGCTGCAGCCAACGACGGACTCGTCCCGGACAACGTCGGGCCTAGCGGGATCGTCGGCGAGTTGCACGACGGCCGCTGGTACGGCGGCAACTACGGCTGGAACTGGCCGCACGGTGTCTACAGCGTCGGCTCGGCCGCCTGCATCGCAGCACTGAACGGCGCGGTGCTGACCGGTGACTCCAAGCGGCTCGACATCGCCAGGAACCTGCTCGACCACCTGTACGAGCGAGGGGTCACCGGCGCGGTCGACGAGACCGAGCTGAGTATCCGGGACCGCTGGCAGGCCGAGCTGGGCGACGACTGTGCCAAGCCGACCCTGCTGATCCCGAATCGGCACGCAGACGACGGCTGGTTCGACTACCAGCCGCCGCAGCTGGGGTTGCCGATCTGGTTGTGGCAGGCAGCGTTCGAGTCCTCGGACCGCGATCGGCTGCGGCAGCTCAGGGAGCGCAGCGGCTACGACTGGCGAACCGTCCGCGACTTCCGGAACAAGGAGGACGCGGGGCACGAAGCACCCTGGCTGGCCTACCTCGACGGGGACAACCCCGGGTACCCGGAGGCGATGCTGGGCGTCGCGCTGTCGCAGGTACAGCGCCGGATGGATCTGATGGCCGTCGACACTACCGATCCGGCCGACCTGAACATCCATCACTGGCAGCGGCACAACCCGGTCGCGACCGAAGCCCTGTTGCAGTTGACCACCGGCACACCGCAACTCCTGTACAACGGTGGTCTGCTGCCGCTCCGGGTCCTGTACCTCGACCCCGATCGCGGGCGTCCCGGTCTACCGGCCGACGTCGCCGCACTGGTCGACACGGTCGAGCCAGACCGGACCTGCCTGCAGTTGGTCAACCTGTCCGCGACCCAGACCCGCCGCGTGATCGTCCAGGCCGGCAGCTTCGGCACCGACCGGATCGACGAGGCCACCGTGTCCACCGCGACGGGGGAGTACCCCGGACCGTCCCCGGCGTACACCTCCCCGCCACCGACTCCGGGCACCCGCACGGTCGTTGTCGGCAGCAACAGACTCGAAGTGACGATGCCGCCGGGCCGGACCATCAGGCTCGAGCTCCGGCTGACCAGAAACACCTACCGCGCCGCACACCTGGCGCTTTCCTGAGGAGACATATGAGCAGCACGGAACAAGCCCCGGTGGTACCGGTCTGGGACCTGCCGGTGCGCGGCGACACCCCGCCGCCATCGGATCCCGGGCTGGTGTCGCGGCTGGCCGAGATCGGGTCGGCGACCGCCTGTGCCCGGTTGCACGGCCAGGGCATCCGCCGGACCTTCGTCGACGGACCGACCAGCATGTTCCCCGGCAAGAAGGTGGTCGGCCGGGCGCTGACGCTGCAGTTCATGCCGCAGCGGGAGGACATCGCAGACGGCCAGACCCAGGAGTACATCGAGCGCAGTACGGCGCTGTGGGCCGTGCTCGACGAGGTACAGCCCGGCGACGTGCTGGTGGTCCAGGCCTACGGCAGCCACACCACCGGCTGCTTCGGCGACATGCTGGTCCGCTACTTCAAGCTCCGTGGTGGCGCCGGCATCGTGATCGACGGCAGGATCCGCGACGTTCCCCGGGTGTCGCAGCTCGACGTACCGATCTGGTCCACCGGAGCCACCCCGCACTACGCCTCCCAGGCCGAGCTGTTCCCGTGGGCCTACAACGTCCCGGTCGCGGTCGGCGGCGTCCTCACGCTGCCCGGTGACCTGGTGCTCGCCGACGACGACGGTGCGGTCGTCGTACCCCGGCGCCGCGCGGAGGCGGTCGTCGAGGCAGCCGCCGAGCACGACGCGTGGGAGAAGTTCAGCCGGGCCCGGATCGACGAGGGCGCCCCGCTGCGCGACTACTACCCCCTGACCGAGAAGACCCGCCTCGAGTACGAGCGCTGGCGGAGCCAGAACGGCAACGCCGGCGACTGACCCTCCGAGAGAGGACCCCGCCCAACATGTCCAAGAGAACCAGGCGTACGGCGCTCAGCGTCGGCGCCGGGGTGGTCGCGGCTGCCCTGGTGACCGTCGCGGCCGTCCAACTCAACGCCCAGCCCGCCGGTGCGGCCAGGTGCGACAGCTTCTACGTCGCACCCAACGGCAACGACGCCGCCAAGGGCACCGAGAAGAACCCGTGGAAGACGATCACCCGGGCTCGCGACGAGATCCGGGACGAGCACCTCAACGACCGGATGAACTGTGACATCACCGTCAACCTGAAGGCCGGCGAGTACCCGGTCGCGTCCACGATCGGCTTCGACCAGCGCGACTCCGGCAAGAACGGGCACCGGGTGATCTACCGCAGTGCCGACGGTCCGGGCAAGGCGACGCTGCAAGGTGCCGAGGAGATCACGGGCTGGGAGCCGTACAAGGACGGCATCTACAAGGCGAAGGTGGATGCGTCCAAGCCGTTCTACACGCTCTTCGAGGACGGGAAGCGGGCGACCAACGCGCGCTATCCGAACCGCGGCAGCGACGAGCAGTGGTCGCCGTACCTGCGATCGATCCTCTACGAAGAGGACAAGATGGACGTGCACAACTGGCTGTGGGGCACGCCGGGCGACTGGGACCCGACCTGGGACATGAGCCAGGCGTCGGTGACGATCTGGTCGGGCGGCTCGTGGTCGTGGTTCACCGACACGATCCCGCTGCTCGACACGAACTTCAAGAAGACCCAGACGACGCTGAAGTACTGGACCCGCTACGCGATGGTCAACAGCAACGGCGGATCGCGGTACTTCTTCCAGAACTCGCTGAGCTTCCTGGACCAGCCGGGGGAGTACTACCTCGACGCCAAGGCCGGTGAGGTCTACTACAAGCCGCGCGGCGGAACGATGGACGGCATCAAGGTGCTCCGGCCGACCGTGAAGACGGTCCTGAACCTCGCGGGATCGTCGCCGCAGGACCGGCTGCACGACGTGAGCTTCGACGGACTCGGGGTGCAGTACTCCGACTTCGTCAGCTGGTACCGCAACGGCTGGGTGGCCGGTGGCGACGCCGGGGTCGAGCACAAGTACCCGGAGTACGACCGGCAGATCGAGATGCCGCGGAACCGGTTCGGCGCGATCACGCTGACCAACACGAGCAACATCGACCTGTCCCGGCTGCAGCTGTCCGACACGGGCTTCACGGGCGTCTACCTGTTGTTCGCCAACGATCACACCAAGATCACCGACAGCCTGCTGGAGAACATCGGTGCCGACGGCATCAAGGTCGAGGGCGGCTGGCCGGGAGAAGGTGACCTGAGCAACCACCACACGATCTCCAACACGTTCATCGACCACATCGGCGAGTTGGTCCCGGGCGACGCGGCCGGCATCGAGTTGATGGACACCGGCAACAACACCATCTCGAACATCGAGGTGAAGCACAGCGCCCGCTACGGCATCAGCCTGGAGTCCCGGCCGGAGGTCACCGACGGCGACCAGTACGCCTCTGGCAACAGCTTCAAGTACATCCGGCTGGAGGAGACCGGCCTGGACAGCGGCGACATGGGCTCGTTCTACACGTACGGCGTGGACAACCAGGAACCGCATCCGGTCACGAACACCGTCGACCAGTTGGTCATCGGGGATGTGATCCCGGATCCGTCGATGCCGGACGCGGGTGGCACTCGCGGCGTCCACATGGACGCCGGTGGTTGCGGGTTCGCGTTCAGCAACGTCCAGGTCGGGAAGGTGACCGACCAGAAATACCAGTCCTACCAGTGCAACGAGGTGACCAACGCCGACTGGGTCGACGGGTTCGACGCCACGAAGATGGAGTACGACAAGATCGGCGTCCTGCCCACCTTCCCGTACGACGTGTCGGGCCGGTGAGCTGAGATGCGTGGATTCATCGGTGGAGTGATCGCCGGGCTCGCCCTCCCGGCGCTCGTCCTCGGCGGCGGGGTGGCGGCGCGAGCCGCCGCCCCGGCGGCCGGGCAGGACAAGTGCGACGCGTTCTGGGTTTCGCCGACCGGCGACGACGCGGCTCCGGGAACCGAACGCAAGCCGTGGCGGACGATCGAGCACGCTCGCGACACCATCCGCGCCCGCGGGCTGAACCAGCGGATGTCCTGTGACCTGGTGGTCAACCTGAAGGCCGGCACCTACCCGGTGGCCAAGACGATCGGCTTCGACGACCGTGACTCCGGGTCGAACGGGCACAAGGTCGTGTACCGGAGCGTGGACGGTCCGGGGAAGGCGGAGCTCGAGGCGGCGCAGGAGGTCACCGGCTGGACGCCGTACCGGGACGGAATCTTCAAGGCCGAGGTCGACATCGACCAGCCGTTCTACACGCTGTACGTCGACGGCGAGCGGGCCACCACGGCCCGGTACCCGAACCGGCAGTCGGACGACGAATGGGCGCCGTACCTGAAGTCGGTCCTGATCGAGCCGGAGAAGGAGGCCCTGCGCGACCAGGTCGGCTACACCGAGGGCGACTGGAACGAGACCTGGAACCTGAACAGCTACACCGACTGGCCGGCCCAGCTGATGATCTGGTCGGGCGGGTCGTGGAGCTGGTTCACCGACACGGTGCCGATCAAGAACGCGGACTGGAAGGACAACAAGGTCATCCTGGACTACTGGACCCGGTACGCGATGATGAACTCCCGGTCCGGTTCCCGGTACTTCGTCCAGAACTCCCTCGACCTCCTCGACGCCGAGGACGAGTACTACCTGGACTGGGCGAACAAGGAGCTGTACTACAAGCCTCGCGGCGGCACGATGGACGGCAAGCGGGTCCTCCGCCCGACGCAGACCCAGGTGCTCTCGCTGGCCGGGGTCTCGCCCGCGCGCCGGCTGCACGACATCGCGTTCGACGGACTCGGGATCGCGGCCACCGACTTCATGCAGTGGTACCGCTCGGGCTGGATCAGCGCCGGGGACTCCGGTCAGCAGCACAAGTACCCGGAGTACGACCGCCAGATCGAGATGACCCGCAACCGGTACGGCGCGGTCACGCTGACCAACACCCGCAACGTTGACCTGACCGGGCTGCACGTGCACGACACCGGCTTCCACGGTGTCTACCTGCTGTCGGCCAACGACCACGTGAGGATCGCCGACAATCTGCTGGAGAACATTGGTGGTGACGGCATCAAGGTCGAAGGCCCGTACCCGGGCGAGGGCGACGTCGCGAACCACAACACGTTCACCAACCTCTACATCGACCACGTCGGCGAGCTGGTCCCGGGCGACGCGGCAGGGATCGAGCTGATGGACACCGGCAACAACGAGGTTTCGCACGTTGTCGTGAAGCACAGCGCCCGGTACGGCATCAGCCTGGAGTCGCGTCCGGAGGTGACCGACGGCGAGCAGTACGCGTCCGGCAACAACTTCTCCTACATCCGGCTGGAGGAGACCGGTCTGGACAGCGGTGACATGGGCGCGTTCTACACCTACGGCGTCGACAACCAGGAGCCGCATCCAGTGCAGAACACGGTCAAGCAGATGGTCATCACCGACGTGATCCCGGATGCGTCGATGCCGGACAGCGGAACCCGGGGCGTGCACATGGACGCCGGTGGTTGCGGCTTCAGCTTCAGCGACATCGAGGTCGGCCAGGTGACCGACGACAAGTACCAGTCGTACCAGTGCAACCAGGTCGCCAACGCGAACTGGGCGGAGGGTTTCGACGCCTCGAAGATGGAGTACGACAAGATCGGCGTCCTCCCCGGCTTCCCGTACGACGTGGCGGGGCGGTGAGCGAGATGCGACTGATTGGCGGTGTGGTCATAGGTGTTGCGCTCGCTGTCGTCGGCGCAGGTTCGGCGCTTGGTGCGGGCCTGAAGGACGCTGCCGAGTGTGAGTCGTTCTGGGTGTCGCCGGCCGGGAACGATGCCGGTCCGGGGACGCAGCGCAAGCCCTGGAAGACGGTCGAGCATGCTCGCGACACTCTGCGGTTCACGAAGCCTGCGTGTGCGCCGGTCGTGAACCTGAAGGCCGGGACGTATCAGGTCGACAAGACGATCAGCTTCGACGATCGCGACTCCGGGGTGACGTACCGGAGTGTGGACGGGCCGGGGAAGGCGGTGTTCGAGGCGGCGCGGGAGGTCACCGGGTGGACGCCGTACCAGGACGGGATCTTCAAGGCGCCGGTCGACATCGACCAGCCGTTCTACAGCCTGTACGTCGACGGGGAGCGTGCGACCACAGCGCGGTACCCGAACCGGCAGTCCGACGACAAGTGGGCGCCGTACCTGCGGTCGATCCTGTTCGACTCGACCAAGGAGGCGGTGCGCGACCAGCTCGGATTCAACGCTGATGACATCGACCCGTCGTGGGACCTGCGTCTGGGTACGTCGTGGCCGGCGCAGGTGACGGTGTGGTCGGGCGGGTCGTGGTCGTGGTTCACCGACACGATCCCGATGCTCGACATCAACTTCACCAAGAAACGGACGACGCTGGTCTACCCGGCGCGCTACGGCTTCATCAACTCCGGCGGCGGCTCGCGGTACTTCGTGCAGAACTCGTTGAGCCTGCTCGACCAGGCCGGCGAGTACTACCTGGACTACCCCGCGAAGACGCTGTACTACAAGCCGGCCGGCGGCACGATGGACGGCGTACACGTGATGCGCCCGACGCAGACACAGGTGTTCTCGATCGCCGGCGCATCCGCGAACCGGCGGGTGGAGAACCTGACCCTCGACGGGCTGACGATCCAGCACACCGACTTCATGGAGTGGTACCGGTACGGCTGGAACCAGACCGGTGACTCGGGGTTCAAGCGCAAGTACCCGAAGTACGACACCCAGATCGAACTGCCGCGGAACCGGTGGGGCGCGATCACGCTCACCAACACCCGGGGCGTCAAACTGACCCGAATGCACCTGCAGCAGACCGGGTTCACCGCGATCGAACTGCTCTTCGCGAACGAGAAGACCACGGTGTCGGACAGTCTGCTCGAGCACCTCGGCAACGACGGCATCAAGGTCGAGGGCGGTTGGCCGGGTGAGGGCGATGTTGCCCACGGCAACACGTTCACCAACAACTACATCCATCACATCGGCGAACTGGTCCCGGGCGACTCCGCCGGCGTGGAGATCATGAACAGCGGCGGCAACGAGATCAGTCACACCGTCGTCGAGCACGGCGCCCGGTACGGCATCAGCATCGAGTCCCGGCCGGAGATCCCGAACGCGGACAACTACGCCAGTGGCAACACCGTCCACCACGTGCGGCTGTCGCACCTGGCCCAGGACAGCGGTGACACCGGTCCGTTCTACGCGTACGGCGTACGCAACCAGCCGCCGTACACCCCGGAGGCGGCCGTGTCCCAGCTGATCATCGACGACGCGAACGCGGATCCGTCGATGCCGGACAGCAAGCCGTACGGCGTGCACATGGACTTCGGCGGCTGTGCCTTCGCGTTCTCCGACATCAAGGTGACCAACACCGAGAGCGACCCGTACCACGGGCCGTCGGCGGGACCGTGCGACACATTCGCCAACGTCAGCTGGGAGCCCGGGTTCGACGACTCCCGGATGCAGTACGACCAGATCGGCGTACTGCCGTCCTTCCCTTACGAGAAGCCCTGAGGTACGCGGATCACTTATGGACAAGGAACGGTATGTAGGCAAGGTCGCGCTGATCACCGGAGGTGCCTCCGGGATCGGCGCGGCCACCGCCCGCCGGATCGCCGCCGAGGGCGGCACCGTGATCGTGTGTGACAGAAACGGCGATTCGGCGGCGAAGGTCGCCTCGGAGGTCGGCGGGCGGGGGTACGAACTGGACGTGACGGACCTCGCTGGGACTGCTCAGCTCGTCGCATCGCTTGACGCCGTTGACGTCCTGGTCAGTGCAGCCGGGGTCGACGTGTGCGACACCGTGCCGAATACCTCGCCCGACGAGTGGCAGACGATCCTCGATGTCGATCTGACCGGCGTCTACAACTCCTGCCGCGCCATACTGCCTCGGTTCGTCGAGCAGGGCGGCGGGGCGATCGTGACGATCTCCTCGGCGATCGGCACGGTGGGGGAGCGCAACCGGTCGGCGTACTGCGCGGCGAAGGCCGGCGTGGAGAACCTGACCCGCGCGATGGCGCTCGATCACGGCCGGGCCGGCGTCCGTGCAAACTGCGTCGCGCCCGGGCTGATCGACACCCCGCTGATCCGCGACGGCAAGGTCGGAGGCGCGGATGATCCTGGCGCGATGCAAGCGATGGTCGACCGGCATCACGCGCTCGGCCGGATCGGACAGCCGTCGGAGGTCGCGGCCGCGATCGCGTTCCTCGCCAGCGACGACGCGTCGTTCATCACCGGGACCGTCCTGCCGGTGGACGCGGGATGGACCGCTCAATGAGCATTCTCGACGGCTACCGCGTCCTCGACGTGTCGGTGGCGATGGCCGGACCGCTGGCAGCGATGCGGCTCGGCGACCTGGGCGCCGACGTGGTCAAGGTCGAGCCGGTGACCGGCGAATGGCAACGGCACACGGCTGCCGGTGGCGCCACTGGGAACGAGGTGAACGCGTCGTTCCTGTCCCTGAACCGGAACAAACGCAGCCTCGCAGTCGACCTGAAGTCTGCCGAGGGTCGCGAGGTGGTCCATGAGCTGGTGAAGTCGGCCGACGTGTTCCTGCAGAACTACCGGCCCGGCGTCGCCGCCCGGCTCGGCCTGGACTACGACACCTTGCGCGCACTGAAGCCCGACCTGATCTATGTGTCGATCTCCGGGTACGGCGAGACCGGTCCGTACGCCGACTGGCCGGGACAGGACCTGCTGGTCCAGGCGATGAGCGGTGCGTTGTTCAGCGCCGGTCGTCCGGACGAGCCGCCGGTCGCCGCGCCGTACTTCCTTGCCGACGCGGTCACGGCGTACAGCGCCTTCGAAGGGGTGCTGGCCGCGTTGCTGCATCGCGAACGCACTGGCGAGGGGCAGCTCGTGCAGGTCAACATGCTGGACGCGGTGATCGCGCTGCAGATGCAGGAGTTGTCCGTGCACACGGTCGGTGGCATTCCACAGACGAGGTCCGAGGAGGTGCACGCGCACAGTTACATCCGTGCGCCGTACGGCATCTTCACGACCGCCGACGGCTATCTCTCGCTGGCGTTCGCCAACCTGCCGGTGCTGGCCGAGGTGCTGGACGCACCTCAGCTGGCAGGGCTGGATGCGGAACGGGACGGCTTCACCCGGCGCGATGAGATCGCCGCGGCGGTGTCGAACGCGTTGCGGCGGGAGTCGACCGACCACTGGTTGCACAAGCTGCGCGAGCGCGGTGTCTGGTGTGGGCCGGTGCTGTCGTACGCCGACGTACGCACGGATCCGCAGGTGCTGCACAACGGCTCGTTCGTCACGTACGAGCACCCGACCGAGGGTGCAGTGACGACGCCGGGGTTCCCGTATCGGTTCAGCCGGACGCCTGCGGAGGTACGGCGTCCAGCACCGCTCGTCGGCGAGCACACCGATGAACTGCTCGCCGAGCTGGGACTGTCGTCGGAGCAGCGGCAGGCGTTGCTCCAGCAAGGCGCGGTGGTTTCGCCGTGACCGTGCAACTGCGCGGGCTGACCTGGGATCACCCCCGTGGCTACCGGCCGTTGGAGGCGTTCAACGAGTCCGGCGTACAGGTGGTGTGGGATCGGCAGCCGTTGTCCGGGTTCGAGTCCACGCCGTTGGCGGAGCTGGCCGAGAAGTACGACCTGCTCGTGGTCGATCATCCCGGGCTCGGGGCGGCCGTCGAGGCGGGCGCGATCCTGCCGGTGGAGGACGTGTTCGCGGCGCGGGATCTCAAGGTGTGGCGGTCGCGGGCGATCGAGCCAACGTGGGACAGCTATCGGTTGCACGGGTACGGATGGGCGCTGCCGATCGATGCGGCGACGCAGACGTGTCTGTATCGGCCGGACCGGCTGACCACGCCGCCGGCAACCTGGTCCGACGTACTGGAGACGCCGGGCGTCGTACTGTGTGTCGCTGGGCCGCATGCCGGGTTGATGTTGCTCGGACTCGCCGGCGACCGGACTGGGGCTCGATTGCTCGATCGGGATCGAGCGGTCGAGGCGATCCGGGTACTACGAGCTGTGTGGCAGCGGAGTGATCGGAGTCTGGCGGAGCTCGATCCGATCGGGATCCACGAGCTGCTTGCTGAGAGCAACGAGCTGGTGTGCTGTCCGCTGGTGTACAGCTATGCGTACTACGGTGCCGTGGGGGAGGACCGGCAGCCGCTGGCCTGGTCGGCAGCGCCGCGGTTGCGGCCGGCGGACCGGCTGGCCAACAGCACGCTGGGTGGGACTGGACTGGCTGTGACTCCGCGGGCCTACCGACACGTCCTGGCGGTGACGAAGTACGTGCGCGGGTTGCTGGACGTCAGCACTCAGTTGGATGTCGTGTCGACGGTCGGCGGGCAGTCGGCGACCGCGGCCGTGTGGGCGTCCGACGTGGTGGACAAAGCGTGGAACGGGCACTACTCGGCCACGCTCGGCACGCTCACGACGTCGTACATCCGGCCACGGTTCGACGGGTGGATCGCGTTCCAGGACGAACTGTCGGAGCGGGTGCGGGAGCTGCTGGACGACGCCAGTGATCCGGGGGCCGCGGTCGACCGGATCGAGGACGACTACCGGAGCGTGAGTCATGGATGACGGCCGGATCGCCTTCGAGCAGGACGGGTACGTCGGGCTGCTCACGCTCGACCGGCCGGCCAAGCTGAACGCGGCGACCCGTTCGATGAGCGCGGAACTGCTCGAGCTGATCCCGAAGATCGACGAGGACCCTTCGATTCGGGCAGTCGTCGTGACCGGTGCGGGCGACCGGGCCTTCTCCGTCGGCAGCGACATCGGCGAACTTGACCGGTACGACGGCCCCTGGCACTTCCGGAACCGCCGCGACTACTGCGACGCCTTACGCGCCCTGCGTACGCCGGTGATCGCGGCGATCAACGGCTATGCGTACGGCGGTGGGCTCGAGCTGGCGCTGTCCTGCGACATCCGGCTGGCCTCGTCGTCGGCGAGTTTCGCCGCGGCCGAGATCAAGCTCGGGTGGATCGGTGGTGGCGGTGTGACCGCACTGCTCGCGGCGTCGGTGCCGGCCAGCGATGCGGCGATGATGCTGCTGACCGGTGATCCGATCGACGCGGCGGAAGCCTTGCGGATCGGGCTGGTCAGCCAGGTGCTGCCGCCTTCCGAGGTGTTGCCTGCTGCAACCGAGTTGGCGCACCGGATCGCTGTCCGGCCACCGATCGCCGCGCAGGCGGCCAAGGCGAACCTGCGGGCCGCATGGTCGATGGGACTCGAACAGGCCATCCAGTACGAGCGTGAGCTGCAGGCAGTTGCTCTCGGTACCCGCGACGCAGCCGAAGGCCGAGCGGCCTTCGCGGAGCGTCGTACTGGCGACTTCGAAGGACGGTGAGCTGTGCCCGTTGAGATCGCACCGGGAATCCATCGGTTGGCAACGGACTACCCGCATGTGTGCGGGCTGCCGTTGTGGCTGCACGTGATCGACGCGGGCTCCGAACTTGTGCTCCTCGACGCGGGGATCGCCTCCACCCCGGAGGTTGCGACGGCACCCGAGTTGGCTGGGCTGGGCCTCGGGCTGGCCGACCTGACGCTCGTCGTCAACAGTCATGCGCATCCGGATCACATGGGTGGGAACGCCGTACTGAAGAGGGCGAGTGGTGCGCGGGTAGCCGCTCCGGCGGCGGAGGTGGGCTGGCTGGAGGACAACGAGCTGTTGCTGACCGAGCTGTGGGGCTCGGATCCGGCCGCCATGGACCTGTCGTCGGCCGAACGCTCGGAGCTGCTCGAGATGCTCGACGAGCGCGTTCGGGTCGACGTACTGCTCCGCGACGGCGATTACCTTCCGCTCGATCGCTCACTCCGCGTCATGACGACGAGCGGCCACAGTCCTGGCCATATCGCCGTACTGGACGAGTCGTCCCGAACCCTGTTCACCTTCGACGATGTGCAAGGCCGCGGTCAGCCTTACCTGGACAGCTCCACCTGGTTGGCTCCGCTCTACACCGACGTCGATCGGTACGTCGGCGGACTGAATCGCCTGCTGGAGTTGGACTTCGACGCCCTCGTTCCGTCGCATGGCGACGTGCTGGACTCGGTTGCCGGTCGCAAACGCATCACCGAGAGCCTGGAGTGGGTGGCTGAGGTCGAAGCGCTGACGGTGAAACTCCTGCGGACGAAGGGTTCGCTCACGGTCCGTGAACTGGCCACGGTCATCGGCACCGACCTGGGCAATTACGGAGGCATCAACCTCCAGACGGTCCGGATGGCCCGCGCACACCTGGAACACCTGGCCCGGCAGGGCGACGTCGAACCCCGCTGGCACCACCGGCCCTGAACCGCCGCTCATTTCTGAGCCGCTGACGCGCTGCCGATTCGCATCGGGTCGAACCGATTCGCGGATGACTCTCCGGCTGGAGCTGCGCCACTCCCCAAAACACGACAGCATCGAACAGGGGGGAACGGAAAGCGCTCTCCCACTGGGAGAGCGATGTTCACCGACGACGCAGGGAGTGTCGCGTGGCTCGAGCCGACGAAATCCTCAGCCCCGAAACGAAACAAACCATGGTGATCGATCAAGCGCGGCCGACCGACTCGGGACCCCCGGGCACCTCGACTGCCGGGAGATCCGCACCGCCCGCCGGCGGCCAGCAGCTGTCCTGGTGGGCGCGAGCTCGCCGGGACAAGGTCCTGCTGCTGATGGCGATCCCCGGTCTGGCCTTGATGCTCGCCTTCCACTATCTGCCGTTGCTCGGCAACCTGATCGCGTTCCAGGAGTACCTGCCGTTCGTTCCGTTCGGACGCAGCGCCTGGGTCGGGCTGGACAACTTCGCGGTGATCTTCAACGGTGACGCAGAGTTCCTGAACGCCTTGAAGAACACGCTGCTGATCACGCTGGTCCAGGTGATCTTCGTCTTTCCGGCGCCGATCGCGCTGGCCCTGTTGCTGAACAGCCTGCTGTCGGAGCGGATCAAGCGCGTCGTGCAGTCGGTGCTGTACCTGCCGCACTTCCTGTCCTGGGTGATCGTGATCGCGATCTTCCAGCAGATCCTCGGCGGCAGCGGCCTGATCAACAACACGTTGCGGGCCCGAGGCATCGACACGATCGACTTCCTCGGCAATCCCGACAGCTTCATCGCGCTGCTCACCAGCCAGGTGATCTGGAAGGACTCGGGGTGGGGGACGATCTTGTTCCTGGCCGCGCTGACGCAGATCGATCAGGGGCTGTACGAGGCGGCCCGGGTCGACGGAGCGTCGCGCTTGCGGCAGTTGTGGCACATCACCGTGCCCGGGATCCGCGGGTTGATCATCCTGCTGCTGATCCTGCGGCTCGGTGACTCGCTCACCGTCGGTTTCGAGCAGATCATCCTGCAGCAGAACCTGGTCGGCAGACCGGCCAGCGAAGTCCTGGACACCTACGTCTACAACAACGGCGTACTGGCCGGCCAATGGGGAGTCTCGGCCGCGGTGGGTCTGGTCAAGGGTCTGTTCGGCGTCGCCCTGGTGATCGGCGCCAACAAGGTCGCACACATCTTCGGCGAGGCGGGGGTGTACCAGAAAGCATGAGTACCCAGACGAATCTCATCCGGCCGCCCGGTACCCGGCGGTCGACGATCGACGAGGTGCCGACGATCCCGACTCGGGCACTCAAAGGCATCGTGCTGGTGCTGTGCTGCGCGGTGGTGATCATCCCCTTCATCGGAGTGATCTCGACCAGCATCGCCAGCCAGGCGCATGTCACCAACTCCGGCGGCTTCGTGCTCTGGCCGGACGGCATCAACTGGGGCTCCTACCGGGCGATCTTCAACGGCGGTGTGGTGCAACGGGCACTGCTGGTCAGCTTCGTGATCACCCTCGGCGGCACCCTGGTCAGTCTGGCCGGATCCACCATGCTGGCGTACGCGCTGAGCCGGCCCGGCTCGTTCGGGCAGCGGCCGATCCTGATGATCGTGCTGTTCAGCATCCTGTTCAGCCCGGGGATGATCCCCAACTACCTGGTGGTGAAGGAGTTCGGCCTGCTCGACTCGCTGCTGGCGCTGGTCCTGCCGACCGCGATCAACGGCTTCAACGTGATCGTGCTCCGCTCGTTCTTCATGAGTATCCCGGCGTCGGTGATCGACTCGGCCCGGGTCGACGGTGCCGGCGACTTCCGGATCTTCTGGTCGATCGTCCTCCCGCTGTCGCGGGCAGTCCTCGCGGTGATCGGCCTGTTCTACGCGGTCGGGTACTGGAACGCGTTCTTCAACGCGATGCTCTACATCAACGACACGGCCAAGTGGCCGCTGCAGCTGGTACTGCGGACCTACGTCATCAACAACACCGAGCTCAGCAGTGGCGATCTCGGTGGAGCGTCGGCCGACCAGCTTCCGCCACAGGAGTCGATCCAGATGGCGATCCTGGTGGTCTCCCTGGTTCCGATCCTGATCGTCTATCCGTTCCTCCAGCGGCACTTCACCAAGGGCATGCTGACCGGGGCGGTGAAGGGATGACCATGAGCAGCAAACGGATCAGCAGACGAACGCTGCTCGGTGGATCGCTGGCCGCGGCGGCCACTGCCGGAGGCCTGAGCGGTTGTGCCACGGTGACGCGATCGACCGACATCGCGGCCTTGAACAGGCCGGTCGCGTTGCCGACGTACAAGCCGTTCGACGGACCGAAGCCGGACCTGCCGCGGAGCCATCCGTTGATGCCGGACTGCTTCTACCAGTTCCCGGCCGATCCGACCCGGGTCACCGAGGGCGCGCCCGCGGACGGCGAAGGCATCTCCGGAAGCGTCCCGACGTCGAACCCGATTCCGCCGACCGCCGATCGCAATCCGTACTGGCAGGAGCTGAACCGCAGGATCGGTTCACCGCTGGACCTGACCATCACTTCGGCCACCGGCTCCGACTACACCAACAAGTTCGCGACCTCCGTGGCAGGAGACACGCTGGGTGATCTGTTCAACGTCGACGGCAAGTTCTCCTACCTGCCACAGTTCCTCGAGGCTCGGGCCCAGGACCTGACCGAGTACCTGTCCGGTGACGCGATCCTGGAGTACCCGTTCCTGGCCAACCTGTCGGCCGACTCGTGGCGTGGATGCGTGTTCTCGGGCGGCATCCGGGCGGTCCCGATCCAGCGCGGCGTGATGTCGTCCAACCTGCTGCTGGCCCGCCAGGACCTGCTCGACCAGTTCGGTGTCGAGCTCGGCTCGCCCACCGTGGACGAGTTGAACAAGGTCGCCAAGGCGGTGACGGACGGGAAGAAGAACCGCTGGGCGTTCGCGGTCCCACCCGCGGCGGCGCTGAGCGCGATGCTGGGGCTGCCGAACGGCTGGGAGGTTCGCGACGGCCGCCTGGTGCACAGCCGGGAGCTCCCGGAGCAGAAGGAAATGCTCGCGATCTCCACGAAGATGCAGGCCGACGGGCTGATCCATCCCGACGGGGTGGCGAAGAACAACCAGAAGGTCTGGTTCAGTCAGGGCTCGGCGGTGATGACGCAGGACACCTACTCGTCCATCCAGAGCTTCTACCGCCGCGCCGTGGCGAAGAACTTCGCCATCGCGCTGCCGGTCGTGCGTGACAGCGCCGGGAAGGTCGGGCGGTTCCTGCTGGGGTCGCCGAACAACTCGATCGCGGCGATGCGGCCCAGCTCGCCGGAGCGGACCAAGATGCTGTTGCGGGTGCTGAACTGGATGGCCGCGCCGTTCGGGACCGAGGAGTATCTGTTCCGCAAGTTCGGCCTGCCCGGGCGGCACTACACGCTGAAGGGCACCGACCCGGTTCTGACCGAGGCCGGCGGCAGCGAGGTCTGCCTGGGCGAGTTCCCGATCCAGTACCTGGCCGACGGTGGATATCCGGTCTACTTCCCGGGCCACCCCGAGGCGGTCGATGTTGCCTACAGCCACCTCAAAACGATCCTGCCCACCGCGATCCTGCAGCCGACGTACGGGCTCTACTCACCGACCGACTCGACCAAGGGCAAGGTCGCCGACAAGGACTTCGAGGCGCTCACCAAGGAGATCCAGCTCGGCCGCTCCGATCTCTCGGACTGGGACAAGGCCGTCGCCAACTGGCGCAAGTCAAGCGGCGACGCGATCCGCCACGAGTACGAACAAGCAATGTCCATCCAGGGCCGAAAGTAACGACCAGCCGCACGCACCGCCCACGGGGCGGTGCGTGCGGCCCTCTCTCACTGACAGCGGAGGGTGTCCAGGTCGGGTGCCTGACCCATCGCGTGGTTGCCGGCGTCGTTGGGGTGGAGGCCGTCGCCGCCGTCGTACGCGGCTTGGAGGCGACTGGGATCGGCGGGATCCCGGGTGGCGGCGTCGAAGTCGACCACGCCGTCGAACTCGCCGCTCGTACGGATGAAGGTGTTCACAGCCTGCCGCGCAGCCTCCTTCTCAGGCGAGTACACGAACGAACCGCCAACGGGCGTGAGCGTCCCACCGACGATGCACCGCCCACTGGCGTGAACCCGCGCGATCAGCTGCCGATACCCATCGATCAACTCGTCACCAGTCGCACCCGCATAGATGTCGTTGATCCCTTCCAGCAACAACACCGTGCGTACGCCGGGCTTCGTCAGCACGTCCTTGTCGAGCCGCGCCAACGCACTCGCCCCGGCACTGCCCGCCTTCGCGATCCCACCGAGCACGCGGTTCCCCGAGATGCCCTCGTTGGAGATCCCCAGCCGCCGGTGCTCCGGCAGTTGCCCGTACCGATCCGCCAGCACGTCCGGCCACCGGCGGTTCGTGTCGATCGTCGTACCGACCGACGACGTGATCGAATCGCCCAGCGTCGCCACCGTCTCCACCTGCTGCGGCGCCGTCACGATCGCCGCGTTGACGAAGTACCACGCCGACGACTCGGTCTGGTACGTCGTCGCCGACTCGTCCGCCGCGTGATCACCGGAGGTCGACTTGTAGCTGTGCTGCATGGCCCGGTTGTGCGCCGTGATCACACCCGTCGTACCGACCACATGCAGACTGACGGTCAGACTCGTCCGCGCCGGCACCGGTCCCGCCAGCGGATCACTGATCGCCATCGCCCCCGGCGGAATCGTCACCGATGTCTTCCCGCCGAACGTCAACCGCCGGCTCGACCCCGGTACGACGCTCGCCCCGGCCTCCTGCCGCCCGACATACACCGAGTCCGTCACCAACGGCTGATCGCCGTTCGCGTTCGACACCCGGATCCGCAGATCCTTCCCGCCGACGCTCGTCCGCACGATGTTCCGCACCGTGACGTCGTTCAGCGTCCCACCGGCGATGTCGTCACTCGCACCCCATGTCGTCACCACCTCCGTCCCAACCGGGCCCGGGCCATCGTCAGGAATCGCGGCCGCCACCAGACCCGCCGCACCCACCGCCGTCACCAGCAAACTCGCGCCCATCCGGCGCCACGAAAGAGAAGTCATCTCCCGAGTCAAGCCTGAATAGACATGCCGTGCAATCGTTTGCGTGGCGACGAGCGCCGGACGGTCGCAACCGGCGGCCGAACGGTTCCGGTCGTCAGGGACAATGGGTGGTGATGACGCTGACTGAGCAACTGCCGGGGACGACCGAGCCTGACGACCTGTACGACGCGTTCGCGCGGTGGGTGGGGGAGCAGGGGATCTCGTTGTACCCGGCGCAGGAAGAGGCGTTGATCGAGGTGATGACGGGGTCGAACGTGATCCTGTCGACGCCGACCGGGTCGGGCAAGAGCCTGGTCGCCACGGGCGCGCACTTCGCGGCGCTGGCGGACGGTCGGCGGACCTTCTACACGGCGCCGATCAAGGCTCTGGTGTCGGAGAAGTTCTTCGCGCTCTGCGACGTGTTCGGCGCCGACAAGGTCGGCATGCTGACCGGCGACGCGTCGGTGAACGCCGGGGCGCCGATCATCTGCTGTACCGCCGAGGTGCTGGCGAACGTCTCGCTGCGCGAGGGCTCGGCCGCGGACGTCGGCCAGGTGGTGATGGACGAGTTCCACTTCTACTCCGAGCCGGACCGCGGCTGGGCCTGGCAGGTGCCGCTGCTGGAACTGCCCGACGCCCAGTTCATCCTGATGTCGGCGACCCTCGGCGACGTCGAGCGGTTCAAGATCGACCTGTCCCGCCGTACCGGCCGCCCGACCGCGATCGTGTCCTCGGCCGAGCGTCCGGTCCCGCTGATCTACAAGTACGTCACCACCGCGTTGCACGAGACGCTCGAGGAACTCCTCACCACCCACCAGGCGCCGGTGTACGTCGTCCACTTCACCCAGGCCGCCGCGCTGGAGCGCGCCCAGGCGCTGATGAGCATCAACGTCTCCTCGAAGGAGGAGAAGGAGAAGATCAACGAGCTGATCGGGAACTTCCGGTTCAGCAAGGGCTTCGGCCGGACTCTGCAGCGTCTGGTCAAGCACGGCATCGGCGTCCACCACGCCGGCATGCTGCCGAAGTACCGCCGTCTGGTCGAGCAGCTCGCCCAGGCCGGTCTGCTCAAGGTCATCTGCGGCACCGACACCCTCGGCGTCGGCATCAACGTCCCGATCCGGACCGTCGTACTCACCGCCCTGAGCAAGTACGACGGACGCCGGCAGCGGATCCTGAAGGCGCGCGAGTTCCACCAGATCGCGGGTCGCGCCGGCCGGGCCGGCTACGACACGTCGGGCACAGTCGTCGTCCAGGCGCCGGATCACGTGGTGGAGAACGTGAAGGCGCTGGCCAAGGCCGGCGACGACCCGAAGAAGCAGCGCAAGGTGCAGCGCAAGAAGCCGCCGGAGGGTTTCGTCACCTGGGGAGAGGACACCTTCGACCGCCTGGTTGCGGCCGAGCCCGAGGCGCTGCAGTCCCGGATGCGGGTCAGCCACGCGATGCTGCTGAACGTGATCGCCCGCGACGGCAACGCGTTCGAGAGCATGCGGCACCTGCTTCGCGACAACCACGAGGACTCGAAGATCCAGGTCCGGCTGATCCGCCGCGCGATCCAGATCTACCGCACGCTGCTCACCGCCGGTGTGGTCGAGCGGCTGGACGAACCCGACGAGAACGGCCGCACGCTGCGCCTGACCGTGGACCTGCAGAAGGACTTCAGCCTGAACCAGCCGCTGTCGACCTTCGCACTGGCCGCGCTGGATCTGCTCGACCCGGAGGATCCGTCGTACGCGCTGGACGTGGTGTCGGTGGTCGAGGCGACGCTGGAGGACCCGCGGGCGGTGCTCTGGGCGCAGGAGCACCACGCCCGCGGCGAGGCCGTGAACGCGATGAAGGCCGAGGGCATCGACTACGACGAGCGGATGGAACTGCTCGAGGACGTGACCTGGCCGAAGCCGCTCAACGAGTTGCTCGAGGCAACGTTCGAGATGTACCGGCAGACGCACCCGTGGATCGCGGACTCCGGCCTGTCGCCGAAGTCGGTGGTCCGGGACATGTTCGAGCGGGCGATGACGTTCGGCGAGTTCATCGGGTTCTACGGGCTGGCGCGGTCGGAGGGCGTCGTCCTGCGGTATCTGAGCGACGCGTACAAGGCGCTGCGGCAGACGGTGCCGCCGGACAAGGTGAACGAGGACCTCACCGACCTGATCGAGTGGCTCGGCGAAGTGGTCCGGCAGACCGACTCCAGCCTGCTCGACGAGTGGGAGGAGCTGACCAACCCGACCACCGAGGAGGTGACGGAGGTGGTCCCCGCCGGACCGCGCCGGATCACCTTGAACACCAGGGCTTTCCGGGTCCTGGTCCGCAACGCCATGTTCCGCCGCGTCGAGCTGGTCGCCCTGCACCGCTGGGCCGAGCTCGGCCAGCTCGACTCCGAGTCGGGCTGGGACGCCGGCCGCTGGGCCGAAGCAGGTACGGCGTACTACGCGGAGCACGAGGTGGTGGGCACCGGCCCGGCGGCCCGTGGTCCTGCGCTGTTCATGATCGAGGAGCACCCGGGCTACTGGGAGGTCCAGCAGATCATCGACGACCCCGAGGGCCACCACGACTGGCGCATCACCGCCAGCGTCGACCTCGCCGCCTCCGACGAGGCCCAGGACCTGGTCCTGGAAATGGCGTCGTTCAAGCCGCTGTAGTCACCGGGGTCTCTAGGGTTCGGACTTCGCGGACGAACATCGGGAGGGCGGACAGGGCGATGCCGATGGATCCGACGGCGACGGCCGCGGTGGTGCCGAAGGTGCTGCCGAGTACGCCGCCGAGCGCAGCGCCGATCGGGAGGACGCCGAAGGTGAAGGTGCGGTACGCGCCGTTGCTGCGGGCCAGTGCGGTGCGGGGGATGAGCAGTTGGCGGATCGTCACGGACAGGACGTTGGCGCTGCCGAGGCCGATGCCGGACAGGAACTGCAGTACGCCGAGGAGGACGCCGTACTGGATGCCTCGGCCCGGGAGGAACGCCAGCAGGAGCGGCAGACCGGTCGACAGGACGAGTGAGGCACCGAAGGCTCGGCCGTAGCCGAGGCGTTTGGCCAGACGGAGACCGAGCATGGCGCCGACGAAGGCGCCGGCCCCGCCGGCACTGAGGGCGATGCCGTACCCGCCCGCGGACAGGCCGCGCTCCTTGACCGCGAGGACGACGAGGTTGACGACCAGGATCTGCGCGGACGCGTTGTAGAGCGCGGCGTGGGCGGTCAGCGAGCGCAGGAACGGGCTGACCTTGATCTGTCGAACGCCTTCCCACAGACCTGGTCGATCGTCAGTGGCGTGCGGTGTGGCCTCCGGTCGTCGCGCCGATCCGACGCCCACGGCGCTGGCCAGGTAGGAGACGGCGTCGACGAGGAGGGCGACGGCTGGTCCGAGCACCTGGACCAGGATTCCGGACAGGCCCGGGCCGCCGACCTGTGCGGCGGTGGACGAGCCCTGGAGTGCGCGGTTGGCGGACGGTAGGTCGGCCTCGGCGACGAAGTCCGGGAGATAGGCGAACGACGCGATGTCGAACACCACACTCGCCGCCCCGACCAGGAAGGCGACCGCGACCAGCAGCAGCAGGCTGAGCTGGTCCATCGCCCAGGCGAGCGGGATCACCATCAGCGCCGCGGCGCGGATGATGTCGACGGCGATCATCACTCCGCGCTTGCGCCGCCCTTCGAGCCAGTGCCCGGTGAGCAGTGGCAGCGCCGCGCTGGGCAGGTAGGTCGCCGTCGCGATGGCGCTCACGCCTGCCGCTCCCGCGTCGAGGGTCAGCGCAGCGGTCAGCGGAAGCGCGACCGCGGTCACGTGGGTGCCGACCGCGGAGACCGTCTGTCCCGCCCAGAAACGCTTGAAGTCGCCGTCCACCGTTACCAGTACCTCCGCCTCATCCAGTAACTTCGTTACCGGATCATGCCCCATGGCCGGTAACGTGGCAACTGTGATTCAGCCCGGCGAGCGCACCCCTGCCCCTGAGCCGCTGACGCTTGTGCAGGACCTGGTGAACACCGTCGACCTGGAGATGGAGCAGGACGCGCTGACGAAACCCGCGGACCTGAGCGCGTTCTGCGCCGACCACGGCCTGCCCAGTCTCCGGTTCGATCGGGCTGACCTCGCGGAAGTGCTGATCCTGCGTGAGGCGGTGCGGGATGTCTGCCAGGCGCACGCCGGCATCGACGTACCGGCGGAATCCCTCACCGTGCTCGATCGGCTGCTCGCCGACGCACCGCTGACGCTGGCGCTGTCAGCCGACGGAGGCGCGACGGTCCGTCCGGCAGACGGCCTGACCGGCGTTCAGGCGCTGGTCTCCCGTCTCGCGGCGGACATCGCCACCTCGGTTGCTGTCGGCAACTGGCCGCGGCTCAAGGCGTGCGCCGCCGACACCTGCCGCTGGGTGTACTACGACCGCAGCCCGGCCGGTCGCAGCCGCTGGTGCACGATGTCCCTCTGCGGCTCCCGCAACAAGATGCGCACCTACCGCGCCCGTTCCTGAGACCCGGATCCGCGGACCGCTCAACGTCGTCGTCCTGGATTAGGGCGTGTCTCCCAGTCCGACACCTACTGCGCGGCACTCGGCGGGCTCCCCGGTGACCTGGACGGAGCCGCCGACACGCCGAGCGAACAGGCAGTGATGCGCTCCCACTGCCCGGTTATGTCGCCGGTAGCGCACTCGTATGCCGCCAGCGATGACATAACCCGCCAGTGGGTCATCAGACGCGGGCTTCCCGGATCAGCAGACGACGGCTCCCCAGCACGCCCGGCAGCCTCCCCAATCCATCAACATCTCCATCTGGGGAGCCGAACGGTCCGGATCGGGGTAGGTACCCTCCCCGAACGGCACCCCAGGGGAGTGGGCCCGGTCAGAATCCCAGCCACCTGCCGCCGCGCCCGGGGGTGGCGGCACAACGGCCACTGTCATCCGGCAGCAGGTACGAATCGCGCTACCGGTGCCCTCGGCAACGAACTGCGGTTGTCCACGGATTCAGGCTTAGCCTTCCCGAGAGGCCAGGCTAGGGCCAGGTGACGTCGACCTCGGTGGGGGCCTCGTAGTCGGACCCCGGTACGTCGAAGCCGTACAGGCGCCGTACCTCCGCGAGGAACCAGGTGGTGTCGGCAACGTCCGCGATGTTGTCCTGCGTCGCGGACTCCCACTGCGCGCGAACGGCCGCCTGCACGTCGTCGGCCAGCTCCCAGCGGTCGAGTCGAATGCGGCCCTCGTCGTCGAGATCGAGCGGTGTCTCGCCGGTCAGCTGATCCCACAGGGCGACCGACTGCTGCACGGGAGTCTGCAGTTCCTTGCCAAGCACCTTGTGCAGCAGGCTGACGTACAGACCAATGCCCGGGATCGCCGACGACGCCTGGGTCACGGCGGCACCGTTCACCGACGTCATCGCCTTCACGCCGTCCTTGGCGAGTGTGACCGCGGTCTGCTCCAGGTCGGCCTTTGCGGCGCCGATCGAACCCTGCCGGTAGATCGGCCCGGTCAGCTCGGACCCGATGTAGGTGAGCGCGACCGTGGTGAAGCCGGGCTTCAGCAGCCCACGCTCGTCGAGCGCCGAGATCCAGCGAGCCCAGTCCTCGCCGCCCATCACCTTCACCGTCTGGGCGATCTCGTCCTCGGTCGCGACCTCGATCCCGACCTCCTGCAGAACCGGCTGCCCGTCCTCGTAGGCCAGGCTCTTGGTGGTGTGCGGTGCGCCGATCGCCTTGATCGCCGACTGGAACGTCTCCTCGGTCCGCGGATCGACCCGCCGCGGCGCGGCGACGCTGTAGATCAGGTGGTCGACCCCGCCGAACCGCTCGGCGATCAGCCCGAGCACCTCGTCCTTGGTGGTGTCCGCGAACGCGTCGGCGTTGATGAAGCGGAAGTCTCGACCGAACTCGGCCGCGAGCACAGCCGTCTCGGCTGTGCGGTACCAACCCGCGGTCGCCGTACGCCGAGCCGTCGGTGCCTTCTCGAAGGACACACCGATCCCGTCGATCCCATAGCGTGCGAGGCCCGCGATGGTCGCGGCCAGACCGTAGCCGGAACTGGAGCCGATGACGAGCGCGGTACGGCGCTCTGGTGCACGGCGCTCGACTTGGCCGGCCAGGTCCCGGACGACCTGGGCACAGCCGGCCGGATGCGAGTCCAGGAAGAGGAATCCACGGCCCAGGGGCTTGATCACGCGCTCACTCATGCCAGGACCCTAACCCGGCCCAGAGCGTCGACGGAGCAGAGTGCCACAAGAGTGCGCAGGAAAGTCCGGTTCAGTTCCAGTACAGTTCCGCGTCGTCGGGCTCGACTGTGACGTCGGCGCCGAGGCGGCGGAGGTTGCCGGCGAAGTCCGTGTAGCCGCGGTGAACGTGGTGAGCGGCGGAGACGAGCGTCTCGCCCTCGGCCGCGAGCCCGGCCAGCACGAGCGCGGCGCCGGCCCGGATGTCGCTCGCCACGACGGGAGCCCCCGACAGCCGCGGTACGCCGCGGACCACGGCGTGGTGCCCGTCGGTCTGGATCTGCGCACCCAGGCGGGTCAGCTCCTGCGCGAAGGTGAACCGGCCCTCGAACAGGTTCTCCGTCACCATCGCCGCGCCGTCACTCAGCGCGTTGAGCGCGATCACGAAGGCCTGCAGATCGGTCGCGAAGCCCGGGTACGGCAGCGTCACCACGTCCACCGGCTTCGGCCGGTCGTCCATCCGGACCCGGAAGCCCGGGTTCAGCACTGTGATCTCGGCGCCGGCCTTGTGGAGCTTGTCCAGCGGCAGTTCGAGATGGTGGGCGTGTCCATTGGTGATCGTCACGTCACCCTTGGTGATCGCGGCCGCGAACGCCCAGCTCCCCGACACAATCCGGTCCGCGACGACGGTGTGGTCGACCGGGTTGAGCGGACCGGCCACGCCGCTCACCTCGATCCGCGGTGTGCCGGCGCCGTCGATCTGGGCCCCCATCGCGACCAGCATCGCGGCGATGTCCTGGATCTCCGGCTCGCGGGCCGCGTTCTCGATCACCGTGGTGCCCTTGGCCAGCACCGCGGCCATCATGATCGTCTCGGTCGCGCCGACGCTGGGGAAGTCCAGCCAGACCTCGGTGCCGTGCAGGCCCTGCGGTGCTTCGGCGATCACGAAACCGTGCTCGATGTGCACCTTCGCGCCCATCGCCTCCAGGCCGGCGACGTGCATGTTCAGTCCGCGCGAACCGATGTTGTCGCCACCCGGCAGCGCCACCTCCGCCTTGCCGCAGCGGGCCAGCAGCGGTCCGAGGACCGAGATCGACGCCCGCAGCTTGCGCACCAGCTCGTAGTCGCACTGGTACCGGACCTCATGCGGTACGGCGATCGTCGCCAGCTGCGCGTCCGCGTCGACCGTGACCTCGCAGCCGAGCGTCTCCAGCAACTGGGCCATGAAGGCCACGTCCAGGATGCCCGGTACCTGCCGCAGCGTCGTCGTACCTTCTGCCAGCAGGGCGGCCGCCATCAGCTTGAGCACACTGTTCTTCGCTCCAGCGACCTGCACGGCTCCCTCGAGCCGTGCCTCACCCGCGATCCGAAACCGTTCCACCCGCCGACTGTAGCGAACCGGTGTCCCCGGACATGCGTAGAGTCCTTCCATGGCTGTGAACTTGACGCGGATCTACACCCGGACCGGTGATGCCGGTGAGACCCGCCTGGGCGACAACTCGACGACCTCGAAGACCGATCCGCGGCTGGCGGCGTACGGCGAGGTGGACGAGGCGAACTCCGCCATCGGCGTGGCCATCGCGGCCGGTCACCTGAACAGCACGCTGGTCGTGTTGCTGACCAGAGTCCAGAACGACCTGTTCGACGTCGGCGCCGACCTGTGCAACCCGATCACGCCGAACCCGGAGTACCCGCCGCTGCGGATCACCCAGGAGTACGTCGACCGCCTGGAAGGCTGGTGTGACGAGTACAACAACCGCCTCACCAAGCTCCGCTCGTTCATCCTCCCCGGAGGTACGCCGGGCGCCGCGTACCTGAACGTCGCCCGCACTGTGGTCCGCCGGGCCGAACGCGCCGGTTGGGTCGCGGTCCAAGCCCACGGACCGTCGGTCAACCTGCTCGCCCTGCAGTACCTGAACCGTCTCTCCGACCTGCTGTTCATCCTCGGCCGCGTCGCCAACCTGTCCTCCGGCGGCGACGTCCTGTGGGTCCCCGGAGGCGAGCGCAAGTCCTGAGACTTACCCCAGCTGCCAGTTGAGCGGCATCCGCAGCAGACCGGCGGGCGGCAGGCCCAGAGCGCTGTAGAGACTGGTGGTCAGCCCGTCGAGAGTCAGCGGTTGCGCGGTCACAGCGAGGTCGTCCGTGGTTGTCGGCGGGCGTAGGCGTTCCAGCAGGTTGCGATGGGGGACGGTCGCCAGGGCGACCTCGTCGCGGTCCAGACCGGCGCGGTCGCAGGCCAGAGTGAGCGCGTGCTGGAAGCCACCGAGCTCGTCGACCAGTTTGCGGTCGTGAGCGTCGGCGCCGGTCCAGACCCGACCCCGAGCCAGGGACTCCAACTGCTCCTCGGGGAGACCACGGTCCAGGGCGGCCTTGGCGACGAAGTCCTTGTAGATGCGGTCGAGCGTCTCCTCCAACCGGGCCCACTGCTCGTCGGTGAACTCCTCCTGCGCCGAGTACATCCGCGCGTTCTCACCCTCCGACACGGCCTCCTGCGTGATCCCGATCCGGCCCAGCGCGTCCCGTACGACGCCTTTGCCGGTCAGTACGCCGATCGATCCGGTGATCGTGCCGGGTTGCGCGACGATCACGTCGGCCGGCATCGCGACGAAGTACCCGCCGGACGCGGCTACTGTGCCCATCGATGCGATCACGGGCTTCCCGGTGGACCGCAGCCGCAGTACCTCGTTGCGGATCGCGTCCGAGGCGACGTACGAGCCGCCCGGGCTGTCGACTCGCAGGATGACGGCCCTCACCTTGTCCTCTTCGGCCACGGCACGCAGCGCGGCGCCGACCGTGTCGGAACCGGAGCTGGGACCGCCGAGCGGGCTGCCGGAGTTGCGGCCGACGTTGATGCCGCCGGAGACGCGCACGACAGCGACCATCGGCTTCTGCGGCCAGGGGAGGACCTTGCGGAGCTCCTCCAGCGTGCGTGGGCCGCGGCGGATGTACCGCTCGGCGAGCAGTCTGGTGGTTTCGCCGAGCCCCTTCTCCAAAGCGTCGTACACGTCGGACCGGTAGCCGAGGCGGTCCACCAGTCCGGCGTCCAGTCCGGCCTGTCCGGACAGCGGTGCGGTGTTCACGAGCTCCCGCACTCGAGCCGTGTCCAGCCGTCGTCGTACGGCGATGCCCTCGACGATCTGCTCGAACGCGGACTCGGCCAGCCGGGACGCCATCTCTCGCGCCGGAGCGGTCATCTCCTTCTCGGTGAAGGTGTCGGCGGCGGTCTTGTACTCACGCCGCTTGCCGAACTGCGGAATCACTCCGGCCTTGTCCAGCGCCCCGCGGACGAAGACCGCCTGCACGGAGACGCCGGTGATGCCGAGGTCACCGGACGGCTGCACCCAGATCTCGTCGAACGCGGTCGCCAGGTAGTACGGGACGGTGCCGCCGCCGACCTCGCCGAACGACTCCGTCCAGGCCAGGGCGGTCTTGCCCGACGTCCGGAAGTCGGCGACCGCCTCGCGCAGGTCCTGCACCTGGGCGAGCGACAACCGATGCCCGCCCAGGTGCGCGACCAGGCCGACGACTTCGTCGTCTCGCGCGCCCTTCCGCAACGCCGCCACCAGCTCACGCAGTGTCGGCAGATGCCGCGCGCGGAACGCGGCCACCGGCGAAGCAGGCGGCGTCTCGAGTACACCCCGGGTCAGATCCAGCTCCAGCAGAATCCCCATACCCCGACATTAGACGCCGCCCGCAACCCCTACTTCACTCGCCGACCGTGTACCGGTACAGGGAGCCGGTTGGAGTGCAGCCCGTACAGGAACGAGTGCGGCGCGGCCCCCTGGACGTTGAAGAGCTTGAAGGTCTCCAGTGGCAGCACTCGGCGTTACAACGCATATGTTCCGTGACCGCGCACTGGCCGGCGGTACAGACCGGTCAGCGCACGACCGGGGACGGCGCTACGGGCTTCTGATCAGTCCAGCCGGACTGGAGGACGACGGTGGACCCGACCTTCAGGCCTTCCATGCTCGAGCTGAGCAGCCGGCCGGTGGCGGTGTCGATGATGTACGCCGTACGCCCGCGCGCCATGATCGTCGCGCTGCCGCTCGGTTGCCCCTTCACGTCGATGGTGATCTCCGTGCCGGTGCGACCGATCGGATCCTTGACGCCGGTGCGGATCCGGGTGCCGGGCAGGGTGGCCAGCACCCGAAGTGCCGCGCCGCGGAGCTTCGGCGGTGACGGGGTCTCGAACAGGAGCTGTCCGGCCGCGGCGAACACGGTGTAGTTCCGCTCCGCCGGACTCGATCGCCGGTCGGCGCCACTGGCGAGCAGTGCGCGCAGCTTGACCGGATCGGTCGGCAGCGCCGCGATCTGTTGAGCGCTGAGCGGCTCGGTACCGGTCAGGTAGTAGCCCTGGGGGACGTCCTGGAACGATCTCTCGTCGACCATCGGTGCCATCGCGTGCATCTCGACGGTGTCGCCGCCCTGCAGCTGCCAGCTCGTCGGTGATCCCTGCGCGCGCCACTTGGCCGTGTCGGTCGCGGTGACCGGGCGGTAACCGAGTCCAGCCCATCCGAACCAAGACTCGGTCCTGGGCTTCATCGGCATCCAGCCTTCGATGATCGACCGCCCCTGCACCGTGTATTTCGGGTTCCCCACCCGTACGGGCGGCCCGATCTGCAGGCTGCGTACCCGGTAGAACCGGCCCGACAGCTTCTCGTCCTTCTCCTGCTGCACCGCCGCCGCCAGCAGCGCCTCGCCGGCACTCGCCAACCGGGGCGGTGTCGGATTGATCGTCGCCGGCGCCACTCCGGCGTCGTCCCCGGTGCCACGCACCAGCGGAGTACCCAGTGCGACGACAGCGATTACCGCGGTCGCAGCGGTGAGGGCAGTTCCCACCCAGCCGGCCCGAGCGGCCAGCAGCCACCGCTTGGGCCTCGGCTCCTCGCGGATCAGGCCTTCGAGCTGCTGTCGTGCGGTGCCGGTGGCTTCCGCGGACGGCGCATCAGCCGAGGGGAACGCCTTGCGGACCGATTCGAGCTCGTTCATCAGGCGTCACCTCCAGTGGGGTTGTGGCCGAGTGAGTCCCGGACGATGCGGCGGGCCCGGGACAGGCGTGAGCAGACCGTGCCATACGCGATCCCGAGCGCCGCGGCCACCTCGTGGTACGTGAGCTGGCCCAGGGCGACGAGCAGCAGCACCTCGCGGTCCTTGGCCGAGACCTTCGCCAGCGCGGCGGCCAGTTCGCGCCTCGTACCTTGGGCGGTGACCTGCGCGGCGATTCGCTCCTCGGCTCCTGTCACCGGAAGTGGCGGTGGGAGTTTCGCCAGCGCCCGCCACGCGCGGACCTCGTCGCGCCGGTGCCGGCGGATCAGATTGGTCGCGATGCCGTACAACCACGCCCGCACCACCCCGCTGCCCCGGTCGAACCGGTCCCGTTGCCGGAACGCGATCAGGAACGTCTCCGCCGCCAGGTCGTCCGCGACATCGGGGCCGAGCCGGCGGGCGACGTACCCGTGCACCTGCGGGAAGTACTTGTCGAAGATCAGCGTGAACCGGTCCGGCTCCCCCACCGACACCTCCAGCAGCCACCCGTCCTCGTCCGCTTCCGCAGGTACGGCGGCAGCCGGCAGCCGACTGGGGAACGCAAGGGTGGCCAGGGCCACGTCGGGCGTCATCGAACTCCTCGCGTCTGATGTGTCTCCGGTCGGTTCACCCACTTCTTGCCCGATGTCCCCAGACCCCTTCTCGCGACCCCGCCTCGATCTCCTGACCCCCGCGGATAGACGCGCGAGAGCGCTCTCCGGAGGACACGCGTGCGGGAGAAAGGTCAGTGGGTGTCGAGCAGCCCGCGGGCGGCGGCCTCGTCGTTCGGCCACACGTAGACGGTCCAGCCGTCCTTGGTCCGGGCCGCGGTCGCCTTGATGCCGAAGTCCTTCAGCATGGAGACCTTGACCCGCGCCTCGTTGTAGGTCCGCACGGTCCGGACGTCGATCAGCAACCCGAACGCGTCGCGCTCGGCGGGACGGGAATCGACCCGCCGAACCAGCGACCCGCCCTTGGCCTTCGAGAAAGCCCAGCGGCAAAGCAGTACCATCAGCCCGGCCAGGGCCATGGCCACGACCGGAAAGACGAAGTACTCCTCACCGAACACGGACACCATTGTCTCGCGAAATAAAAGGTCGCGAGGTCTTGGCAACCTTCCGTGTCCCCAGGGAGTCTTTACGATCACAAGCTGGACACGCTGCCACGCGGCCGATGACTCGGGGGCCGCCGGAAGAGCGGAGGGCACGGACATGCTCGCACCGACCCCGAACAACGTCGTACAACTGACCGGCATCCTGGACGTCCGCACCGTCGGCGACGTCCGTCAGACCCTGAACACCGTCATCGACACCTCGGTGGGCGACGTCATCGTCGACCTCGAACGGGTGGACGCGGTCGACGCCACCGGTCTCGGCCTGCTCGTCGCCACCCACCGCCGGACGCAGTCGCTCGGGCGGCAATTGGTCCTGTGGCACCCGATGCCCTCGGTCATCCGGATCCTCGCGGTCACCCGGCTGCACCGGGTCCTGCGGGTCGAGCGGAGTCCGCTTCCCATCGGCGCGTGAATGTGACCTAACCGCCTGGTGACACCGGTCACGAGGTCGCGACTCACAAGGGAACAGAGTCCTACTCTCGGGTACATGGCGACCGAGAAGGATCGACCGTGGGTGATGCGGACGTACGCTGGCCACTCGTCCGCCGCTGAGTCGAACGCGTTGTTCCGGCGGAACCTGGCCAAGGGCCAGACCGGTCTGTCGGTCGCGTTCGACCTCCCGACCCAGACCGGGTACGACGCGGATCACCCGCTGGCCAAGGGTGAGGTGGGCAAGGTCGGCGTACCGATCGCGCACCTGGGCGACGTACGGGCGTTGTTCGACCAGATCCCGCTCGCGCAGATGAACACCTCGATGACGATCAACGCGCCGGCGATGTGGTTGCTCGCGCTGTACCAGGTGGCTGCCCAGGAGCAGGGCGCGCTGCCCGATGAGCTGACCGGGACTACGCAGAACGACATCGTCAAGGAGTACCTGTCCCGTGGCACGTACGCGTTCCCGCCGGAGGCGTCGCTGCGGCTGACCACCGACGTGATCGCCTACACGGTCGCCAGCATCCCGAAGTGGAATCCGATCAACATCTGCAGCTATCACCTGCAGGAGGCCGGCGCGACGCCGGTGCAAGAGCTCGCGTTCGCGTTGTCGACCGCGATCGCCGTACTGGATCGGGTCCGGGACGCGGGCCAGGTGCCGCCGGAGCGGTTCGGCGACGTGGTCCAGCGGATCTCGTTCTTCGTGAACGCCGGGGTGCGGTTCATCGAGGAGACCTGCAAGATGCGCGCGTTCGTCCGGCTCTGGGACGACCTGACGCTGCACCGGTACGGCGTGACGGACGCGAAGGCCAGGCGGTTGCGGTACGGCGTCCAGGTGAACTCGCTCGGCCTGACCGAGGCGCAGCCGGAGAACAACGTCCAGCGGATCGTGCTCGAGATGCTCGGCGTCACGCTGTCGAAGAACGCCCGCGCCCGTGCGGTCCAGTTGCCGGCCTGGAACGAGGCGCTCGGTCTGCCGCGGCCGTGGGACCAGCAGTGGTCGCTGCGGATGCAGCAGGTACTGGCGTACGAGTCCGACCTGCTGGAGTACGACGACATCTTCGACGGATCGCACGTGATCGAGGCGAAGGTCTCCGAGCTGGTCGACGGTGCTCGCGAGGAGATCGATCGCGTGCAGGCGATGGGTGGTGCGGTCGCCGCGGTCGAGAGCGGCTACCTGAAGCAGGCCCTGGTCGCATCGCACGCCGAACGCTGGCAGCGGATCGAGTCGGGCGAACAGGTCGTCGTCGGGGTGAACAAGTTCGAGAACACCGAACCGTCACCGCTGACTGCGGACCTGGACACCGCGATCCAAACCGTCGATCCCGCCGCTGAGAGCGCAGCGCTGTCGTCCTTGCGCGAGTGGCGCGCCAACCGCGACGCGGCTGCAGTCGAGTCTGCGCTGACCAAGCTGCGCGCGGTCGCGAAGACCACCGACAACCTCATGCCCGTCACGCTCGAGTGCGCTCGCGCGGGCGTGACCACGGGGGAGTGGGCCGGGGTTCTCCGGGAGATGTACGGCGAGTACCGCGCTCCGACCGGGGTCACCGGATCGGTCGGCGTCTCCGGTGGCGGTGAAGCGATCGCCGCCGTACGCGAGAACGTCGCCGCCACGTCGGAGGAGCTCGGCGGCCGCCTGCGATTCCTGGTCGGGAAGCCCGGCCTGGACGGCCACTCGAACGGCGCCGAACAGGTCGCCGTCCGCGCCCGCGACGTCGGCTTCGAGGTCATCTACCAGGGCATCCGGCTGACGCCCGAGCAGATCGTCGCCGCCGCGGTCGCCGAGGACGTCCACTGCGTCGGCCTCTCGATCCTGTCCGGCTCACACATGGAACTCGTCCCGGCGGTCGTGTCCGGCCTGCGCGCGGCAGGCCTGGACGACGTACCGGTCGTTGTCGGTGGCATCGTCCCCGACGCCGACGCCCGGGAACTCCGGTCCGCCGGCGTAGCCGCCGTCTACACCCCCAAGGACTACGACCTCACCGGCATGATGGCCGATGTCGTCGAGGTGATCCGGCACGCCCACAAACTGTAGGCGTGGTAGAAGGAGTACATGACGGCGAACAGTGCTCAGGCGACTCTCACGCTCTCGAACGGTACGGCGATTCCGGTGTTCGGGCTGGGGGTTTGGCAGGCGGCGGACGGGCCCGAGACGGAGCGGGCGGTCGAGTGGGCCCTCGAGATGGGCTACCGGCTGATCGACACGGCTCAGGCGTACCGGAACGAAGCGAGTGTGGGGCGGGCGATCCGCAGCAGCGGGATCCCGCGGGAGGAAATCTTCCTCACCACGAAGTTCTACCCGGGCAGCAAGGACCCGCGTGCCGAGGCGGAGAAGAGCCTGGAGCGGCTCGGCACCGACTACCTCGACCTCTACCTGATCCACTGGCCGCAGAGCGGGCCGACGTGGGCCTGGCCCGGGATGGAAGCGGCCGTGGAAGCCGGCCTGACCAAGGGCATCGGGATCTCGAACTTCAGCGCCGCGGAGATCCAGGAGCTCCTGAAGACGAGCCAGATCCAGCCGGCCGTGAACCAGATCCAGTTCAGCCCGTTCGAGTACCGCGCTGCCCTGCTTGCGGCGTGCGAGGACGCAGGTATCGTCGCCCAGGCGTACAGCCCGCTGGGAACCGGCCGCCACCTCGGCGACCCGGTGGTCGCGCGGATCGCGGCTGCCACCGGCCACACACCGGCACAGGTCCTGATCAGGTGGGCAGTCCAGAAGGGCCTGTCGGTCATCCCCAAGTCCACCCATCGGGAGCGTATCGAGGAGAACTTCGCCGTCTTCGACTTCGAACTCGACGACGAGGCCGTCTCCGCGCTGGACGCCCTCGACACCACCGGCCGGACCGACGAGGCGCTCGGCCAGAAGTGGTGGTCCTGACCCTTGAAGGTGTTCCTTTCCACTGACATGGAAGGTACCGCCGGGGTCGTCGACTGGGGTCAGGTCCGCGGTCCTGCTCAGGAGTACGAGTACTACCGCGGACAGCTTCAGGCGGAGGTCAACGCCGCGATCGACGGCGCCCTGGCCGCCGGCGCGACCGAGTTCCTGGTCAACGACTCGCATTCGACGATGCAGAATCTCCGCCCGGACGAGCTCCACGGCCGGGCCGGCTACCTGTCCGGGCGGCACAAGCCGCTGTACATGATGGAAGGCCTCGACGACTCCTTCGACGCGGCCTTGTTCATCTCGTACCACGGGTCGGCGAGCTCGACGTCCTCGGTGCTGTTCCACACCTACAACCCGCGGGCGATCGCCGAAGTACGGCTGAACGGCACTCTCACCGGCGAGGCCGGGGTCAACGCTCTGGTGGCGCTGGCGTACGGGGTTCCGGTCGTACTCATCTCGGGCGACCGGGTGACGATCGACGAGGCGCAACCGTTCTGCCCCGGTATCGAGTCGGTCGTCGTCAAGGAGTCGGTCTCGCACAACGCCGCCCGGTCGGTGCATCCGGAGACGGCACGGGAGCTGATCCGGGACGGCGCACAGCGCGCACTGCGCCGGTTGGCCGGCTTCACGCTGCCGACCATCACGCTGCCGGCCGAGCTGACCGTCCGCTTCCACAACCAGGCCTTCGCAGACCTGGCCTGTGCCCTCCGTGACGTGGAGAAGGTGGACGAGCGAGTCGTTGCCATCCGCAACGACGACCCGCTCCACCTCTTCCGCACCTTCATCGCCACGGTCTTCCTCAGCCGCGCAGTCACCGACTAACCGCCGGCCCTCCCCGGCCACCAGCCCAGCGGCCCGGCGCCCACGCGTCTGCGGGGTTGGTCACTCTGTGCACGAGATCCGTTCGGCGGCGGCCCCGGCGTACGGATCTGGTGCAGAAAGGCGGGTCCGATGATCGCGTGCTTGCGCGATCGGTGTGGCGGGGCGTGCTCGTCGTTCTGGTGGTTCTGGCACTGACCTACGATCATGAAGGCGACGGCGTCGAGGCTGCAGCTGCCACGTCGCTAGCTCTTCGACTTTTCCTTGATGAGGTCTTCCACTGCCTTGGGGATGGTGGTCTCGAAGTCGAGGAGCTTGGCCCAGGTCGGGGTGACGGTGATGACGACCATCTCGTCGTACAGAGCCTTCACTCCGGCCTCCCAGTCCGGGTACTGCTCGTCGGTCGTCACCTTGTGCCCGGCCAGCAGGTAGCCCTCCGGGACGCCGGGCACCAGCTCGACCTCGGCGCTGCCGCGGATCAGCAGGACCTTCGGCGGGAAGGCTCCGGTGTCGATGGTGAGCGCGACCTTGGGATTCTTCCGCAGGGCAGCGACCTTCGCCGACTTCGGCACGGTGGCCATCAGGATCTTGTCGCCCTCGACCCAGAAGCCGATCGGAATCACTCTGGGGTCGCCATCGAGTCCGTCGTACGCGAACCGGGCCGGCTCGGGGCCGGTGATCAGTTCCTGCGCGTAGGGCTTGGCCAGAATCGCGGCGATCTCGTCCTTGGTCATGATGGTGATCCTTCCACTGAGGAGGTGCTGTCATCAGGGGGACGAAGCCGCCGGACGCTTCTCGACATCGGTAGCGTGGCGAATCGTGGAAATCTTCGGATTCGGTGCGGGCATGGTCCAGGTCGGCGACGACGGGGCGGTCGAGCAGGTCGTTCACCCGGACGGTCGGCGGGTCCTGCTCGATCCCGGCCCCGTGCACGACACGCTGCACGCGTGGGGCAAGGGCTTCGTGATCACGGACCGTGGCAGCCACCGCTTCGACAACCCGGCGCTCGTGCGCTGGCGGCAGACCGGGCTCGACCTGCTCTACCAGTTGGGTGAGCTGGAACTGCGCGTCGGCCGCCGATTCGGTGACCAGTGGACGGAGACCTACGAGCTCCGCAACGCCGGGGCCGAGCCGACGACGGTCGGGTCGATCGCGATCAGTACGCCGTACCGCGACATCTATCGCTCGAGCCAGGAAAGCCTGACGGGGGCTGTGCATGCGCATGTGTGGACCGGTGGCGCCGATGCGTGGGTGTGGGCGGTGCCGATGGACGGCAGCGGTCCCGGGCTCGGTCTGCAGCTGAAGGAGGGCGAGCTGTGGGCCTACTCGGTGGAGTCACGCGAGCCGGGCACGAGCAGCAACCTTCGCGGCCACATCTACCTCCACCCGACCGACCACGCTCGCGCGCCGCACGCGATGGGCGGTCAGCCGCCGATCACGCTCGCCCCGGGAGCGTCGTACCGGTGGACCTGGCAGCTGGCCTGGTACGACGACCTGCCCGGATTCCATGCGGATCGGCAGCCGCTCATCGGCGCGGACCGGCTGGCCGCCGAGGTGGGGGAGGCGATCCAGCTCACCGGAGACGGCCCGAGTGAGGTCACGAGCGACGAGCCCGGTCTGGTGCATGTCGAGGCGACGGACGGCAAGCGGACCGCGCGGATCGCCGTACTGTTCCATCAGCCGCTGCGCGAGATCGCCGAGCGGCGGGTCGGGTTCATCCTCGAGCGGCAGCGTCGGCCGGAGCTCGCGGACAGTCGGCAGTACGCCTTCGTGCCGTACGACAACGACAGTGGGCTCACTGTGTTGTCAGGTGCGTGGGCGGACTGGTCCGATGCGCGCGAACGGATCGGGATGGCACTCCTGCTGCAGGAGGTCCGTGACCGCGGTTGGGGTGATCGGGCCGAGTTGGACGACGCATTGGCGGGGTACGAGCGCTTTGTCCGCGAGCATGTGGTGGACGAGAACGGCACGGTCCAGGACGACAGCTTCCACCAGGATCGCGTGCGGCTGTACAACTTCCCATGGTTCGCGAGGTTCCTGCTCGGGCAGGGTGATCGGACCGGTGCCGCGCGCATTCTCGACCGGTACTACGAACTCGGCGGGGATCACTTCCTCGCCTTCGACCTGGGTCCGCTGCTGAGCGAACTCGGGATGCGGGATCACCTCATCCGGCATGCACGGCAGTTCATCGAGTACGGCGATGAGCTGCCGCCGCACGAGGTCAACTACGAGCAGTCCATGGTCGCGCCCCTGCTCGAGCTACTCGTAGCGGCGTACCGGATGGCGCCGGACGAGATCGACGGCGCGGAGCTGAACCGCCGGTTGCCCTGGCTGACCGCGTTCGCCGCCGATCAGCCCGACGTACGCCTGCGGCAGGTGGCGATCCGGCACTGGGACGGGTACTGGTTCGGCCGGCTGCGGTTGTGGGGCGACGTCTTCCCGCACTACTGGTCGGTGCTCAGTGCGGCCGTGTACGCCGCTTGGCCGCGGGAACTGGTCGAGCCGTCGACGGCGGCCTGGCTGGACGCCGCGACGGACTCGATCCTGCGCGCGAACCTGGTCAACTTCTCAGCGGACGGTTCGGCGACCTGCGCCTTCGTGTACCCGAGCTGCGTCAACGGACAGCCCGCCCATGTCGCGGACCCCTTGGCCAACGACCAGGACTGGGCCTTGGTCTACGCACTCAGGGCCCTACATGAGTGAGGGGAGCAGTTCGCGCAGGCTGTTCATCAGGTGGGTGTGGATGCTGGTGCCGTAGGAGATCCGGTGCGCGCCGGCGGCGATCAACTCGGCAGGAGTGGGCCCGCCGACGGCGGCGTGCGCGTTGATCGGGCCGCCGATGCCCTCGACGACCTCGGCCAGGACGTCGGTCGGCGCCATGATCGGGTAGACGCAGTCGGCGCCGGCGCGGCGGTACGCCCGGCCGCGGGCGATGCCGTCGGCCACTCCACCGCCACGGATGAACACGTCGACCCGTGCGTTGATCACCAGGTCCGCTCCCGCGGCGGCGCGGACCTCGGCCAGGTAGTCGGCCTGCCGGGCCGGGTCGGTGAGCACGCGGTCCACCGAGTCCTCCAGGTTGCAGCCGACCGCACCGGTGTCGAGCACGCGCTCGGCGAACTCCTTCGGCGCCAGGCCATAGCCGGCCTCCAGATCAGCAGTCACCGGTATGTCGACCGCCCGCGCGATCCGGGCGACCGCGGTGAACATCTCCGCCGGTGGGGTCAGCTGACCATCGTCGTACCCGAGGACGCGAGCGACCGCGCCGCTACTGGTCGCGACCGCGGGGAAGCCTGCCTCGGCCATGATCCTGGCACTGACCGGATCCCAGGCGTTCGGCAGGATCAGCGGCGTACCGCCGTGATGCAAGGCCCGGAACCTCTCCGCTCCCGATGTCATCTCGCGGCTCAGCTCGGCTTGTAGTGGCCGGGCTCCATCCTTCCGGTCACCCCGACCCGGGTCCACATGTTGATCGTGATGATCAAGGCGATCAACTGTGCCAAGTCCTTCTCGCCGAACACGTTCGCTGCCAGGTCGTAGACCTCGTCCGGGACGTGGTCGACGCTGATCAGCGTGATCGCCTCGGTCAGCGCCAGCGCGGCCTGCTCCTCCTCGGTGTAGAACTTGCGCGCCTCCCGCCAGACCGGCAGCAGCGAGATCCGCTGCTGGTCGTCACCGAGGTGCAGGAGGTCGAGCGAGTGCATGTCGGTGCAGTAGGAGCACCCGTTCAGCTGGGAGGCACGGATCCGGATCAGGTTCGCCAGCTTCGGATCGATGCCGGCGTCGGAGACCGCGTCCAGCGCGATCATCGCCTGGTAGAAGTCCGGGACCAGGTTGGCGAGCTTCACCCGCCGCGTCGTTGTGCTCATGTCACCAACCTAGGCGCGGATCGGCCCAGGTCGCTGGTCCACTTCCACACCGGATCCAGGAGCCACTTCTGCCGATCCTCAGAACAGCGGTCCGCGGCTTGGCCGAATCTGAGGGGTAGCACTGCATTTCTGAGGGGTTACCCCCGATGTGGCCGGGGGCTGCTGAGGCCGACTGTGAAGGAAGAGCGGCGATCCCCGCCGCCGCCGAATTCACGGAGGAATCATGAACCGCAAGTACACCGTCCTCGCACTGTCCGCGGTCGCGATGGGCGCAGTCGTTCTCACCACGCCTCAGGCATCCGCCCTGCCGAAGGAGCCCGCCGCCGCGTCGGTGTCTCAGGCCGGCCCAGGGGCACCGCCCGACTGGCCGGACGAAGGCACCGGCTACCCGGGAACCGAGACCACTGTTCCGGAGTACAACTACCCGAATTACGACCCGGCCTACGAAGTGCCTGCCGTGAAGACCGTGGCGGCCCAGAGTCTGTCGGACGACAACGGTGTCGAGGCCCTGCAGTCTGGTGCCTCCGCACTCGGTGGTGCGGCCGTCGCCTTCGGCGGCATGTGGCTGTACCGGCGTCGCCACGCACTGGCCGGCTGACCAGGCCGTCCGGATTCCGCGGGACGAGGCACAGTCGATGTGGACGATCGCAGTGCTGACAAGCGTCGGGCTGGTTGTGGGGGCAGGGCTTCTGGCCCTGATCAGCCAGCCCGACCCCGGGCTCGACGACCTCGAACTCGAGTCCGCGAACTGGCGCCAGGTGGACGCCGAGGTGCTTTCGGTACTGCGGGCCGGCCACCGCACGTTCTTACTGGTCCGCTTCCCGGTGGGAACCTCACTGATTCGCAACGATGTTCGGTACCCGCTGCCGGGCCAGGTCCCGTACGCCGGTCAGCGGGTCCCGATCAAGTACGACCCGGTGGCACCGGCGCGGGTGGTCTTCGACCTGCATCCGGAGACCCGGAGAACGCCGAACCCGGCCGGGCAGTCGCAGTGATCGTGTGCACACATATTGATCCACGTTGATCGTGCGCACAGGTATATACAGCGACAGCCCGGCGTCGCGGGCGCAGACTGGGGGTTGTGGGAGGGGCGGGGGTCTTACGCTCACCCCGAATCGCCGGTCGGGCCGAGGAACGAAGGATGCTCGGAGCGGCGATCCGGGCGGCTGCCGAAGGACGGCCGTGTGCGGTGTTCGTACACGGAGAGGCGGGCGTGGGCAAGACTCGCCTGGTCCGAGTCGCCGCTGACGAGGCCGCGGCCCGCGGCGTGGCGGTCCTCTGGGGCCGGTGCGTTCGCTTCGGCGCGGTGGACTCGCCGTACGGTCCGCTGATCAGCGCACTGGAAGGCTGGGCGGAGTCGGCCGATCCCCGCGAGCTGGCCGACGTACTCGCCGATGTCCCAGCCGCAGGCGGGCTCGTGCCATCACTGAACGCGTACACCTCCAGCAGTGCGATCCGGCTCCTGTCCGTGGTCGATGCACTCGTGATGGCGATCGCTTCGCATCGACCGGCGGTTCTCGTAATCGACGACGTGCAATGGGCCGACCTTGCGTCCCGCGATGCGCTCTCGTATCTGATCGCCGGGTTCCGTAGCCAACAGCTCGCGATTCTGACCACCTACCGGGATGAGGAGCTCGGCACCGGTGATCCGATCCACAGCTGGCTGGCGGACCTCCGGCGGATGCCGTCGGTGACCGGCCTGCGGCTGGACCGGATGACCTGGGACGAGACCGAGCAGCAGCTCGCGCTGTTGCTGGGCGATCACCCGCACCATCGCCTGGTGGACGACGTCGTACTACGGTCCGACGGCAATCCGTATCTCAGTGAACTGCTCCTGGAGGGGATCACCGTGGGCGACGAGGAGTTGCCCGCCGATCTGCCGGCGGAGCTGAGGGCGGCCCTGCTTGCTGCCTGGCATCGGCTGTCGGCGCCGGGTCGTGAAGTCATGCGGGCGCTCGCGGTGGCCGGACGGCCGACATCGATCGACAACCTGCGGGAGGTCGCGGCGACGCGAGGGATCGGCCCCGAGGCCCTGACGAACGCGCTGGTCGAGGCAGTCGACACCGGGATCAGCGTGGCGCAGGGTACGGACATGTGCTGGTTCCGGCATCCGCTGCTGGCGGAGGTGCTGTACGCGACCTTCGTGCCGGGCGAGGCGGAATCCGTGCACGCCGCCTGGGCCAAGACGCTCGAGTCCCGCACCGCCACCGGTCCCGACGAGGTCCAGCGGCAAGGCGACCTGGCTCTGCACTACGAGGGCGCGCACGACCTGGAATCCTGTCTCGAGGCGTCGCTGCGTGCGGCCGACCTCGCGAACGGCATCGTTTCGCGACGCGAGGAGGCGATCCATCTCCGCCGCGCGGCCCGCCTGTGGTCGACGGTGCACGGCCCCGACTCAGCCGGCCGGGCGGATGAAGGCGACCTGCTGGAGCGCGTCGCGCGAGCCAACGAACTGGTCGGCGAAGGCGAGGCGAGCTTCGCGGCGTGGAGCCGCGCACTCGAACTCGTGGACGAGCGGACCGACCCGCTTCGCGCCAGCAGGCTGCGGCGGCGATGGGCCGACTCGGCCTGGGCAACCGGCAGGCTGAGCGACGAGGCGATCGCCGAGGCCACGCGAGCGGTCGAGCTGAGCCGGCCGTATCCCGACAGCGCGGAGTACGCCGAAGCCCTGGCCGGCCTCAGTTGGCGGCAAGCCTGGAACAACGAGGCCGAGCCGGCGCGGAAACATGCCGAGGAGGCGGTCCTGGCTGCGGAGCGCGTCGGATCCAGTGCGGCACTCAGCCTCGCCTACGCGGCCCGCGGATGCGCGGATCTGCGCAACGAGCGTTCCGATGCGGACACTGCGACGGCGTTGCGCTCGGCCTGGAAGACCGGCGATCCGGATGTGCTGTGGCGGACCCTCGTGGCCCGGCGCAACTACTTGCTCCAACGCGGTGGTGTCGCGGAATGCGTCGAGCCGGCAACGGAGTTCCTCCGGTTCGCGCTCGATGTCGGGGCGCTGTCGTCGGCAGTCTTCGCGGCCGGAGTCCTGGCGAAGGACCTGTTGATCCTCGGACGCTTCGCCGAGAGCAGCGACGTCACCCGGCAGGGGCTTGCCTTGGCTTGTCTGCCGAGCCCCAGCGCGATGGTTCGGCTGAGCGCGGCGTCGTTGTCGATCCGCCAGGGGAACCTGGACGTTGCGGGCATGCACCTGCAACGGGCCAACGAGCTGATCCCGGCACTGGAGGAGCGTCTCGGGCTGGTTGCGCCGCCCGTCCTGGCCGAGTACCTGCTCGCGACGGGTCACGCGGAGGCGGCTCTCGACCTGCTGTCGCGCACGCTGATCACCCACATCGCCGATCCCCGCGACGCGGACGAGATGCTGATGTGGGGTGCGCGCGCGGCTGCCGATCTGGCGGAGTCCGCTCGAGACCGGCGTGACGGCAGAAGCCTCCGGAAGACGCGCGCACAGCTCGATGACCTTGTGGCCTTGCGCGCACGGCTGTCGCCGCCGCCGTTCGAGGTCATCACCTCCGAGGATCTGATCCAACCGGCGATGCGGGCGCTGTTCACCGCCGAGGTGGCACGATGCACGGCGAAGACGCCGACCTCAGGTGCCTGGGAGGACGCCGCACGCCGCTGCGGTGTCGCGGGACTTCGGTGGGAGGAAGCCGTCGCGTCCTGGCGGTGGGCACAGGCCTTGCTCGCCGAGAGGGCTGCGCGGGCCGTCGTCGCCGTACCGCTGAGGTCGGCGCACCGCTTCGCCGTCGAAGTCGGCGCGATTCCCCTGCGGCAGCAGGTGGAGACGCTGGCCGGCCTCGGCAAGATCCAGCTCGGCGAGCCATCGGCGCCGACGGACGACGAACCTGCGGCACCCTTCCGATCCCTGACCAAGCGGGAGCAGGAGGTGCTCGCCCACCTGGTGGCCAACCGGACGTACGCCGAGATCGCGCAATCGCTGTTCATCAGCGAGAAGACGGTCAGCGTGCATGTGTCGAACCTGCTGCACAAGACCGGAACGACGTCACGTCGCGAGGTGGCTGCCCTCGCCATCCGACTTCGTGAATCGTCGACCAACGCCGACGACTAGCCCGTCAGCCGGTCGAGGCCTCGGCGGGCGTTGCGGTGGCCGGGCGCTGGGTGGCCGACGGCCGCTCCGTACAAGACGATCTCGGACTCGACGTCGAGACGCAGTAGCCCGGACAGTTCGTCGTCGAAGAAGCCGCCGAGGTTGACCGAGCCGAGTCCGAGCCCGGTCGCCGTGAGCACGACGTTCTGCGCCGCGTGCCCTGCCTCCAGCAACAGGTAGCGGTAGCCGCGGTCGCCGTACTTGCCCAGGCTGCGTCGGCAGACGGCCGAGAACACAAGGACGACGGCGGCCTCGGCCGCCCACGGCTGGCCCAGGAACAGGTAGCGGACCAGCGGGGCGGGGACCGCTTCACCGTGCACCCGCTCCAGACCGTCCGCGAGGGGAACGTAGTGGTAGATCCCAGCCGGTAGGCCGTCCACCGACCGCACCAGCAGGCTCACCTCCAGCGGATAGAGCCCGCCGCCGGACGGCACCGCCCGGTCAAGCAGTGTGCTGTCGTCGGTCGCGCCAGTGACGCCGTACCCGGACCGCAGCAGGGTGGCCAGTTCCGCGAAGCCGATCGGCTCGTTGCGGAACACGCGGCAGGACACCCGTCCGCGCACCAGGTCGGTCAGCGGCGCGGCGACCCGCAGGCTTGGCGGCAACCGGATCCACGGAGCCGACGGGTCCTCACGCCCCGGCTCCGGCTGCGGCTGGAGCACCTGCGGGTTGTCGGATCGTCGGCGGGCAGTACCGCGGTGGAAGGCCCAGGCCAGCGGCTGAGCGGTGCGGAAAGGAGTCATCGCCTTCGTCCTCACGCCATCGGATGCGGGTCGAGGTTCAGTTCGTCCAGCCGCGCCGGACGCAGCCCGATCCGCCCCGGCATCTCCAGCAGTCGCCGCCCACCGAGCCGCGCCTGGTTGGCACCGAACCAGATCGGCACGAACCCCGGCACCAGCCCACGCACAACCCGCACCCCGAGTGCGGCGACGTCCGGCGTCGTGACATCCACGGCGAGTACGTCGCCCGCGACCTCGGCCAGCGACTCGATCAGCACCGCCAGGTCGGCAGACTCGGGTGGCGCGGCGTCCGGCCACGGCTGACGCGGAGCCTCGCGGAGGAAGCGCATCCCACCACAGGCCAAGTCGGCGTACAGCAGGCTGTGGTCGCCCAGACTCGCGACCTTCGCCGGCGTGGCAACCAACTCGGCCATCCGCGCCCGGACCTTCGGTTGCCGGAGGCGGGCGCGCAGTAGCGGTCGCGCCTGCCCGACTTCGAGCACCGCGGACCGGGCAGCGGCGACCGGGTCCATCCCTGCTCCGAGTCCGACAACCGCGACCGGAGTCCGCTCCGACCATGCGACCGCAAGGGCGACGGCCGCCACCGTGTCGGTCGGCAACAGGTGCACCACGATGTCGATCCCACGCCGCGCGTGCGTCGCGGCGATCCCACGGGTCGGTTCGTCCGGTACGTCGGCTGCGGCCACGCAGCGCCCGGGCAGCCGATGCGACCACGCGATCATGAACGCGTCCCGCTCGATCACCTCGAGCAACGCGCGCAGCGTGGCGCCGTCCCGGTCCGGCCCGGCGGCGAAGCCGTTCGACGTGGTCGGGAACAGCCCGGCCTCGGGCGGCGGCCGATAGCCCAGATGCGTTGCCAGCAAGGGAATCCAGACCTCATCGCCGGTCACCATCGACTGTGCAGGCACCCACTCGAGTTCGGTCTCCGGCCGCCACGGCTGGAACGGCACTGTCTCGTACTGATGATCCGCGAACAGCACCAGGTCCCGCGGATGCAGGCCCCTCCGGTCCAACCCGTCGTACGTCGAAGTGATCGTGCGCTCAGGTCGCCATGTCATGGCGGCGTGCCGTTCGAGAGCCTCACCGAGAGCGCTGTCGCGCGCCTGCCGCCGGGTCCAGCCCTTGCCGGAGCAGACGACAAACGGATCGCGGTTGCTGCGGAAGCGAGCGTTCGCCAGTTCGGCCTGGACGACGTACGGCCGCTCCGGCTCATCGACGTCCTTCGGGAAGGGAACGAGCCTGCGGACCACACCGCAGAGCGAGTCGACCACGCGCCCGGCGATGCCCTCGAAGTCCGTTGTCTCAACCTCTGCCGGCTGACGTCCCTTCTTTGCGCATGCCGGGCAATCCGGGTGCGACACGACTGGATGCAACTCCTCGCCGCCAGCGAGCGCATCGAGTGTGAGGACGTTGGCAGTCAGCCGCGGTGCCGCGATCGACAGCGTCAACGCGAACACCTCGGTCATCAGCGCTCCGGTGACCATGGGCAGAAGTGCCGGGAGCACTGGCCTCGCCCCAGCCTCCACGAACCGGCGACCATCGAGCGCCTCCTCGAGTGCCATCGCCGCACCGAAGTCGTCCACACAGGACAGCGCCCGCATCCGCCAGCACATGTAACAAGGCCCGCCGTCGGGCAGCACCAGAGGACCGACCGTCGCCCGGGCGCCCTGCGATTCCGCATGCAACGTCGGTACGCCGAGCTCCAGGCCGACCGCGTTGATCCACTGATGCAGCACCGGCAGCGAGCCATCACCAGCCGCGACGACCAGATCCGCACCTGCCATCAAGCCGGGCAGTTCGTCGCGCCGCGTCGGGTACGGCGCTCGAATCAAGCCAGGGATCCCGGCTCCCGCAAGAACCTCCACCTGCCCGACTACAACAACTCGCACCGTGGCCAACCGCCTGGCGAGCAGTTCGTAGTCGGACGAAGGCACCGCGTACAGCCAGTCCGGCACCGCGCCCTTCTCCTCCACCAAGACGCCGGAATCGAGCAGCGAGCCGATCAGTCGATCGACCTCGAGTACAGGCAGATCGGACAACTCGTCGAGCAGGTCCGCACGGCCGAGTGGCAGCGCCGGCAGGATCCTGTCCCGCACCACCCGCGCGACCCCGCCCTCGAGGCGCAACGTCGCAGACGGCGTCCTGAGTACGACGTCGCCACCGGTACCGCGACCCTCCTCGCGCGTCCCGCTCGAGGAGTCGACGTCGACGACGTCCAGGCCGGGGACCGACATGATGAACGGTTCCGGGCCTGGCCGCCTCGAGGTCATCCGCCGAGGTCTCCGAATCGCCTGACGGCACCGGCGCCGAACCCGCCCGGGGCGCAGCCGCTGCCGCCGGTGTCGTCGCCGGGGCTGATCGCGCCCGGGGCGCAGCCGCTGCCGCCGGTGTCGTCGCCGCGGCCGAACCCGCCCGGCGCGCAGCCGGTGCCAGGGCCGATCATCTGCTGCAAGATGTCGCGGACCTTGATATAGGTGCGGAACTCCTCCGCGGTGATGTCCTCGATCTTCGGCACGGACCTCGTCGCCAGCCGCTGCTCCAGCTGGACGACCCTGCCCTTGAGCTCCTCGTACTCGTCCTGATCCGGCATCGCGTCCCCCTCCAAGCATGGATGGCGAGGTGACGCCACGTGATCCCCCTGCGCCCCGTTGTGTCTGCGGCGCACCCCACCACGAATCGGCCGGTCACAGCCGATGTTTGGAGTATCGTCCCGGCGGCAGCATAAGGTCCAGTGCATGGAGGATCGAGGGGCTGCCGGTGCTGACCTGCATCTGGACCTGGCGGCGTCACGGGGCCGGAACGATCTGGTTCAAGCGTTGCATGCATCGATCCGGAGCGGGCGGTTGCCGGCCGGCACGCGGCTGCCGTCGTCGCGGTCGTTGGCGAAGGATCTCGGCATTGCCCGCAACACCGTTGCGGACGCCTACGGTCAACTCGTTGCCGAGGGCTGGCTGACCGCCCGTCAAGGCTCCGGCACAGTTGTCGCCAACCGTGCCACCACTCCGCCGGCTCCCGACATGTCGTTGCCCTCAGCAAAGGCATACCGCTACGACCTGACTCCCGGCGCACCTGATGTCTCGACGTTCCCGCGCGGTGAGTGGCTGACCGCCGCGCGGAAGGCGTTGACCGCGGCACCCAACGAGGCTTTCGGCCTCGGCGATCCGCGCGGCCGGATCGAACTGCGCCGGATGCTCGCCGACTACCTCGCCCGCGCCCGTGGCGTCCGCGCCGATCCCGAACGGGTCCTGATCTGCTCCGGCTACGTGCAGGGCGTGAGCCTGCTCAGCGAAGTACTGCGGAACCTCGGCGGGACGACCGTGTCCGTGGAGGAGTTCGGGTACGCCCTGCACCTGGACGTGATCCGGTCGCGGGGCCTTACGCCCGTGCCGGTCTCGGTCGACGAGCTTGGTGCGCAGGTCTCACAGCTGACTGGTGACGGTGCACTGCTGACACCGGCGCACCAGATGCCGACGGGCGTGCCGCTTGCGCCTGAGCGTCGTACTGCGGCAGTCGAGTGGGCCAGAGACACCGGGGGAGTGCTGATCGAGGACGACTACGACGGTGAGTTCCGGTACGACCGGCAGGCCGTGGGGGCGCTGCAGGCGCTGGACCCCGAGCGGGTCGTGTACACGGGGACGGCGAGCAAGAGCCTCGCACCGGGACTGCGGCTCGCGTGGATGGTGTTGCCGCATCGGTTGATCGAGCCGGTGGTCGCGGCCAAGCGGACGGCCGACTTCCAGACCGCGACCCTGGAGCAGCTCACCCTCGCGGAATTCATTGCCTCCGGCCACTACGACCGGCACGTCCGGCGGTCCCGGCTGCACTACCGCCGGCGCAGGGATCGCCTGGTCGAACTGCTCGCCGTCCGCGCCCCGAACGTCAAAGTCGCCGGGATCTCGGCCGGCATGCACGTGCTCCTCGAGGTCCCCGGCGACGCGGAAGACGTAGTCGCCCGAGCCGCCCGCCAGGGCCTGGGTCTCACCACCCTGAGCAGCTACCACTTCAACCCTACCCCGGCGACCCGCCAAGCAGTCATCGTCGGCTACGGCACCCCACCCGACCACGCCTACCCCGGCGCCCTCGACCTCCTCTGCCAGGTCCTAGGCGTCTAGGGCGTCCACCAGCGCACGGATGTCGGCGGGTCCGACCCGGCAGCATCCACCGACGTACGCCGCCCCGGCGGCAAACCATGCTGAGGCAAGAGGGGTTGTTCGGTGGCCTGTCCAGTGCCGGGCGGTGGCGTCCCAGGACTCGCCGGAGTTGGGGTAGGCGACGGCCGGCTTACCGGTAACCGCGACGGCTGTCTCGACCGCGGGCCGGACCTCATCGGGTGCACAGCAGTTGATGCCGACGGCAATCACTTGGTCGATCGCGGCGATCGCGAAGGCGTCCGTGAGAGGTTGGCCGGCGCGCGTGTGTGTCCCGGAGATCGAGTAGGAGAACCACGCCGGAAAGTCCAGCTCGGCCAGCAGCCCGACGAGTACCTCGGCTTCGTCCGCGTCCGGGATGGTCTCGACCGCCAGCAGGTCAGGCTCAGCACTGATCAGCAGCTCCATCCGCGGCGCGTGGAAGTCACGGAGCGTCGTCGCACTCACGCCGTACCGGCCGCGGTACTCCGATCCGTCCGCGAGCATCGCGCCGTACGGCCCGACGGACGCGGCAACCAGTCGGCGGCGTCCGTCGGTGAACGAGTCGCGCACATCGCGGGCGATCCGCACACTGCTCGCAATCAGCCGCTCGGCCTCGGATCGCGGCACCCCGGCGCGCTCGAACCCGACCACGCTGGCCTGATAGCTGGCCGTCGTAGCCACCATCGCCCCGGCGTCGTAGTACGCCCGATGCACCGCCGCGATCTCAGCCGGCGCGTCCTTCAACAGCCGCGCCGACCACAACGCGTCCGACAGGTCGTGGCCACGATCTTCCAGGGCGTTCGACAGACCGCCGTCGAGGATGATCGGCCGGTCAGATTCCCTGGACAAGCTCGAAGACCTCGTCCGCGCAACCCCAGGACAGCGTGACCCCGGAACCACCATGTCCGTAGCAGTGGATCACCGGCTCACCCGTCCGCGTCCGGACCAGCTCGCACCGGATCGCCGGCCGGGCCGGCCGCAGTCCGACCCGATGCCGGATGATCTTTGCCTTGCGCAATTGTGGGACCAGCTCGGCCGCCCGCTCCAGCATCTGATCCGCGGTCGACTGATCGACCGCGAGGTTCCAGTCGTTCGGTTGGCTGGTCCCGCCGACCACCACGTCATGCTCCCGCGGTACGACGTAGGTCAACTCCGAAGGCGACCGATCGGCCACGAGCCACTCGGTCAGGCCGCACTGCTCGACCGTCATCACCTGCCCCCGCACCGGCGTCACGGTCGGGTCGCTCGCGGTCAGCCGGGCACCGAGGCCGGCACAGTTGATGACCACATCGGCGGTCGTCGGCAAGGCCGGCAACGCAGCGCGGGTGAGCGTCCCGCCGGCCTGATCCAGCCGCTTGACGAGCGACTGCAGGTACGCCGGCATCTCGATCACCGCCGTCGTGAACGACCAGCCGTCCTCGAATCCGGCCGGCGGCGACACCCGGGTCAGGTCAGGCAGGACGTCGGCCCAGCGCGGATCCGGCTTCTGCTCCACCAGGAACTCGCGCCCGCGCCGCATCCGCACCGACGGCTCGAGCTCCGCCAGCTTGGAGAATTCCTCGTACGCCGTCCTGGACCAAGCGGCGACGCGGTCCTCGGGAGCCGACAGGTACGGGTACCAGATCGCCGCAGCCACCGCCGACGTCGTCTCCAGCGGCAGGTCGCGGGCGAACACGGCCACGTCGTACCCACCCTCGGCGAGCCGGACGGCACAGGTCAGCCCGATCACGCCCGCACCCACCACGATCACGCGCATTCACACATTGTGACGCGCGCCTAAGCATCACGCCATGTCATGCAGGGTGACGTCAGTGCAGATCGACGGCCAGTGAGTAGAACCGGGTGATCTGGGTGGCGCCGTTGTTGTCGTCGGACAGCAGGTACAGCTGCCGCCTGCCGCCGGGCAGGTAGCCGCCGAGGGCGAGCGCCTCGACGTTGTCCAGCAGCGGGTTCGGCTGCGGCTGCTTGGCGACCGCGCCGGACGGCGGGCAGTTCACCAGGTCGAACAGCAGCTTCTTCTGCAGGAAGACCTCCTCCGGCGCATCCGCCAGCGACGCCTGCCCCGACACGTCGACGGCCCGGCGCAACGAGATGGTGAACACCCGGATCGTGTTGCCCACGCCGGGCGTGAACGTGCGCTCCATCGACACCAGTTCGTCCCGGTTCACCCAGGCGAGCTCGACCAGCGCGAGACCCGGGTCGGGCTTGTAGGCGTACTGCGCGGCGACCCGGTAGGCATGGCCCGGGAACCCGGCGTACCGAAGGATGCGGTTGCGCGTGCGGCCGTCGGCGCCGGTGCCGTCGGACGCGAGCGGGCCCTCCATGCCGGCGAACAGCGACAGCCCGTCACGGCTGACCGCGAGCGACTCGAACGTCGCGTTGCTCGTCGCCTCGCCGGCCGGCGCGACCTGGAAGCGCGACGGCACCGGCAGCGACGCGGTCTCCTTGCCGTCGGACAGCCGGAAGCGGCGGATCGACGGTTCGCGCTCGGAGGTAGCCAGGATGGTCCGGTCGCCCCGCTCGACGACCAGGCCCTCGCCGTCGAAGTCAGCGCCCGTGTACGGCGTACCGTCCGGGCGGCGCAGGATCGTCATCCCGTCGACGCTGACCGACGTCGGCTTGCTGTTGGTCTCGAGCTGGAACACCCGGGCCGGTGTGGTCCCGACGTTGTCCACCAGAGCGGTCGCGCTGTGCGGGCCGGTCACGTTCAGCGCCGACAGCCCTGCGACCGGCTGGCCGTCGAACGTCGTCTTGTCCAGCGCATCACTGAAGCCGAGGAACTGCGCGTCCGGTGAGCAGGAACCACCACCGCCGGGATGCTTGCCCGGCGTCGCCGACGCCGTCAGCGTCGTGGTCAGGGCGGTCAGGACGATTGCTGCGGCGAGCGGCTTCTGCCAGCGCATTCAAGGCTCCTTGATCGGGACGTCAGCACCGATCGAAACCTATCGCGCACAACATCAGGTGAACATCACCGCACCAGACAGGGGCGCTTCGGGTCGAACACCCAGTCCTCGACCAGGTACTGCATCGCGATCGCGTCGTCGCGTGCACCGAGCCCCTGCTGTTGATACAACTCGTGCGCGGCGGCAAGCGCATCGCGGTCCAGCTCGACGCCGAGCCCAGGCTTCGTCGGTACGGCGATCGACCCGTTCTCGATCCGCAACGGTTCCCTGGTCAGCGCCTGCCCGTCCTGCCAGATCCAATGCGTGTCCAGAGCGGTGATGTCGCCCGGTGCCGCAGCGCCGACCTGGGTGAACATCGCCAGCGAGATGTCGAAGTGGTTGTTCGAGTGCGACCCCCAGGTCAGCCCGAAGTCCGTGCACAACTGCGCGACCCGCACCGACCCGGCCATCGTCCAGAAGTGCGGATCGGCCAGCGGAATGTCGACCGCATCGACCCGGATGGCGTGCGCGAGCTCGCGCCAGTCGGTCGCGATCATGTTCGTTGCCGTCGGCAGCCCGGTCGCGCGCTTGAACTCCGCCATCGTCTCGCGCCCCGAGAATCCCGGCTCCGCGCCGACCGGATCCTCGACATACGCCAGTACGTCGTCCAGGCCCGAACACCATGCGATCGCGTCCCGCACGGGCCAAGCGCCGTTCGGGTCGATCGTGATCCGGGCCGACGGGAACCGTGCGGTCAACGCGCGCACAGCCTCGAGCTCGACAGGCCCGTCGAACACGCCACCCTTCAGCTTGAAGTCCGCGAACCCGTACCGCTCCTGCGCCGCCTCGGCCAACGCCACCACCGCATCGGGTGTCAACGCCGGCTGCCGCCGCAGCTTCGACCACCGATCCTCGCCAGCGTCGGTCAGGTACGGAAGGTCAGTTCCTCCGGCGTCGCCGACATAGAAGAGATAACCAAGAACCGGCACGGCAGAGCGTTGCTGCCCGTCACCCAGCAGCTCGGCCACAGGCACACCGAGATGCTGCCCGAACAGATCGAGCAGTGCCGATTCAAGGCCGGTCACCGCGTGGACCGTCGTCCGGAGATCGAAGGTCTGTTGCCCCCGGCCACCAGCATCTCGGTCGGCGAAGGTCCGGGCAACCCGACGGAGGAGTTGGCGATACTGCGCGAGTTCCTGACCGAGTGCGAACTCGGCGGCCGCACGGATCGTCGACGCGATCTTGTCGCCCCCCGGGACCTCGCCGAGGCCGATGTTGCCCGCGCTGTCGGTCACGATCACGACGTTCCGGGTGAAGAACGGTCCGTGCGCGCCGCTCAGATTCAACAGCATGCTGTCGTACCCGGCGACCGGAACGACCTCGACCGAGGCGATGGTCGGCGTCACTTGATCCTGCCGATCAACGCGGTGAGCTGAGCCAGCTCGTCCTCGCTGAGGTCCTGGAGCGGTGGACGCACCGGCCCGGCAGATCGGCCGATCGCGGTCACGCCGGCCTTGACGATCGAGACGGCGTACCCCTTCATCCGGTCCCGGATGTCCAGGTAGGGGAGGACGAACTCGTTCAGCTTGCGGTAGACGCTTTCGCGGTCCTGCGCCAGTACGTCGGCGTAGAAGCCGAGTGCGAACTCGGGCACGAAGTTGAAGATCGCCGAGGAGTACGTGCTGACGCCGAGCTGCAGCAGCGGCAGCGCGAACGTCTCGGCCGTCGGCAGACCGCCGATGTAGGTGAGCCGGTCGCCGACCCGGGCGTAGGTGCGGGTCATCATCTCGATGTTGCCGACGCCGTCCTTCAGGCAGACGAGGTTTTCGTTGCGGTCGGCAAGCTCCGCGACGGAGACGTCGGTGAGGATCGCGTTCGCCCGGCTGTAGACGGTGACGCCGAGACTCGTACTGCGGCAGACAGCCGACACATGGTCGATCAACCCACGCTGACCCGCCTCGGTCAGGTACGGCGGCAGCAGCAGGACCCCATCGGCACCGGCGGCCTCCGCGGCTTGGGCTTGTGCGATCGCGGTCGCCGTACCGCCGGTCGCGGGCGCGATCACCGGGAGCTTCCCGTTCACCTCGGACACCGCCGCGCGGACGACCGTGTCGATCTCGGCGGGCGTCAGCGAGAAGCCCTCACCGGTGCCGCCGGCGGCGAACAACCCGGCGACGTCGTACTGACTGAGCCAGGACAGATGCTCGCGATAGCCGGACTCGTTGAAGCTCAGATCCGGGTTGAAGTGCGTCACCGGGAAGGACAGCAGCCCGGTCTTGAGCTGAGCCGCGAGTTCGGCAGGGTTCATGCCGGTCAGCCTAGGAACCAGTGTGGATACCTGTCCAAGATCGATGTTGGATCTATCGATGCTCTGGAAGCATCGTGAGCACTCGCTGCAGTACCGGGCTGGTGGAGTCGCGGTTCCAGATCGCGTGCAGTTCGACCGGCTCACCCGGTACGCCGACCTCGCAGTACGTCACGCCCTCGACCCCGAGGCCGCGCGCCGAAGCGGGAACCAGGGCAACGCCGCGACCGGCCGCGGCCAGGAGGACGACGGTGAGGATCTGCTGGACCCGCTGCTCGATCCGGGGACGGGAGTCGGCGAGGAATCGGACCGTCAGTTCGTGGAAGTAGCGCGCCTGGGTCGGGGAGTAGCTGATCACCGGCTCGTCGGCGAAGTCGGCCGGGGTCAGCGGGCGGTCCAGGGACGCGAGCCGATGGTTGCTCGGTACAACGGCACACATTGGTTCGCGGAACACGACCCGGGAGTCGAGCAGGCGTGTGTCGAACGGCGGCCGACCGAGGCCGAGATCCAGCTCGCCGCGCAGCAGGCCGTCGATCTGCGCCGGAGTGACGCGCTCGTGCAGGATCACGTCGACGTCCGGCAGTTCCTCCGACATCCGGCGCAGGAACGGGCCGAGCGTGCGGATCGCCGAGACCGCGGTGAAACCGAGGCGCAGCGTGCCGGCCGCACCCTGATCGACCCGACGGGCCAGATCGCCGGCGGTCTCGACCAGCGCCAGCAGCCGGCGAGCCTCGGTCAGGAACGCCTGCCCGGCCTCGGTGAGCTCCACCCGGCGGTTGTCCCGCTCGAGCAGCCGCACCCCGACGGCACGCTCGAGTTTCTGGACCTGACGGCTCAGCGGCGGCTGGGTCATGTTCAGCCGCTCGGCGGCGCGGCCGAAGTGGAGTTCCTCGGCGACGGCGACGAAAGCGCTCAGCTGGTCGAGCGAGAACATGATTCCCGGAAGGTATCACTCGGCGCAGGATCAGGTCCGAGAGGGCATCGCCAACCAGTGCCGCCCGCTCATCGCGTGCCGAACTCGCAACTGTCGACGGTCCACGCGGCGCACTGCTCGCTGGTGGTGAAGCCGAGCCCGGGGCGATCCGGGACGAGCATGCGGCCGTCCAATGTCTCGAGACGCTCGTTGAACAACGGGTTCAGCCACTCGAAGTGCTCGACCCACGGCTCGCGCGGATAGGCGGCGGCCAGGTGGAGGTGGATTTCCATCGCGAAGTGCGGCGCCAGTTGGAGGCCGTGGTGATCCGCAAGCGCGGCCAGCTTCAGGAACGGTGTGATGCCGCCGATCCGCGGCGCGTCCGGCTGGATGATGTCGGCGGCCCGGGCCTCGATCAGCCGGACGTGTTCGCCCACGCTCGACAGCATCTCCCCGGTCGCGATCGGCGTGTCCAGCGCTGCGGCCAACTCAGCGTGTCCCTCGGCGTCGTACGCGTCGAGCGGCTCCTCGATCCAGAGCAGGTCGAACTGCTCGAGCACCCGCCCGAACCGCAGCGCCGTCGGCCGGTCCCACTGCTGGTTCGCGTCCACCATCAGCGGTACGCCGTCGCCCAGGTGCTCGCGGACGGCGCGGACCCGCTCGAGGTCGATTCGGGTGTCCGGCTGCCCGACCTTGATCTTGATCCCGCCGATCCCGTCCGCCAGCGACTTCGAGGCGCGCTCCGTGACCTCCTCGATCGGCGCGTGCAGGAACCCGCCGGAGGTGTTGTACGCGCGCACCGAGTCCCGGTGGGCGCCCAGCAGCTTGGCCAGCGGAAGCCCGGCCCGCTTCGCCTTCAGGTCCCACAGCGCGATGTCGATCGCCGCGATCGCCTGCGTCGCCACCCCGGACCGCCCGACCGACGCGCCGGCCCAGAGCAACTTGTCGTACACCTTGCCGATGTCCGACGGGTCCCCACCGATCAGGTTCGCCGCTATCTCCTTGGCATGCGCGTACTGCGCGGGTCCGCCGGCCCGCTTGGAGTAGCTGAACCCGATCCCGTGCTGGTCCTGCGCGGTCGCGATCTCCGCGAACAGGAACACGATCTCGGTCATCGGCCCCTGCCGCCCGGTCAGGACTTTGGCATCACTGACCGGGTGGTCCAGCGGGAGAACGACGGACGAGAGACGGACGTGGCGGATCTGATCGCTCGGCACCGCCTCATCGTAGGGTCAAGGACTACTCGACCGTGACGGACTTGGCCAGGTTGCGCGGCTTGTCGACGTCGTGGCCGAGCGCGACCGCCGCGTAGTACGCGAGGATCTGCAGCGGGATGGTGAGCAGGATCGGGTCCAGCTCCGGCTCGTTCTTCGGTACGACGATCTTCGCGGCGACACCGTCCGGTACGTCGACGCCCGGGTGCGTGACGACGTACAGCGGGCCGGATCGGGCGGCGATCTCGTGCAGCGCGCCGATGTTGCGGTCGACCAGTTCGTCGTCCGGCACGATCGCGACGCTCGGCACGTCCGGCGAGATCAGCGCGAGCGGGCCGTGCTTCAGCTCCGACGTCTGGTAGGCCTCGGCGTGCCGGTAGGAGATCTCCTTCAGCTTCTGCGCACCCTCGCGGGCGACCGGGTAGCCGCGGGTCCGGCCGACGAAGAACAGGCTCTCGTGCTGGGAGAGCCGGCCGGCGATCTTGGCCAGCTCCTCCTCCTGGGCCACGATCGACTGGATGTGCTCGGGCAGCTTCTTCAGGCCCTCGATCAGCCGGCGGCCGTCGGCGGGGGAGACGTCGCGGATCCGGCCCAGGTGGATGCCGAGCATCGCGAACGCGACCGCCATGTTGGTCAGCGCCTTGGTCGAGGCGACCGAGACCTCCGGGCCGGCGTGCAGGTAGACACCGCCGTCGACCTCACGGGCGATGCTGGAGCCGACCGCGTTGACCAGGCCGATCACGCGACCGCCCTTGCGCTTCAGCTCCTGTACGGCGACCAGGGTGTCCAGCGTCTCGCCGGACTGGCTGACCGCGATGTAGAGGGTGTCGCGCTCGACCACCGGGTTGCGGTAGCGGAACTCCGAGGCCGGCTCGGCGTCGGCGGGGATCCGGGCGACCTCTTCGATGAACTGCGCGCCCATCTGGCCGGCGTAGTACGCCGATCCGCAGCCGAGGATCTTGACTCGCTTGATCTCCCTGGCCTCGCGGGCGTCCATGTTCAGGCCGCCGAGGTGGACGGTGTGGAAGCGCTCGTCGAGACGGCCGCGGATGGCCCGGCCGACCGCGTCCGGCTGCTCGTGGATCTCCTTCATCATGAAGTGCTCGTGCAGGCCGCGCTCGTACTCGTCGGCCTCCCACTCGACCGTCTTGGCGGTCTTGGTGGTGGGCGCGGCGTCCTGGGTGAAGGTGCGGTAGCCGTCGGCGCGGACGGTGGCCAGCTCGCCGTCGTCCAAGTAGACGACCTGACGGGTGTAGCGGATCAGGGCGGCCGCGTCGGAGGCGACGTGCATCTCGCCGTCGCCGATGCCGAGGATCAGCGGGCTGCCGTTGCGGGCGACCACGATCCGGTCCGGGAAGTCCAGGTCGATGACAGCGATGCCGTAGGTGCCCTCGATCCGGCGCAGGGCGGCCATCACCTTGTCCTCGAGGGTGGCGCCCTCGGACTGTTCGATCAGGTGCGCGAGCACCTCGGTGTCGGTCTCCGAGCGCAGCTTGACGCCGGCTTCCTCCAGCTGGGCCCGCAGCGCGCCGGCATTGTCGAAGATGCCGTTGTGGACGACGGCGATCCGCTCGTTGCCGCTGGCGTGCGGGTGCGCGTTGTCCTTGCTCGGGCCGCCGTGCGTGGCCCACCGGGTGTGGCCGATGCCGAGCTTGCCGCCGAACCGCTTCGGCAGCGACGCCTCCAGCTCACGGACGCGGCCGGCGTCCTTGTGCACCTTCAGCTCGCTGGCCCCCAGGACCGCGACACCTGCCGAGTCGTAGCCGCGGTACTCCAGCCGCGCCAGTCCGTCCACCAGGATGGGCGCGGCCGGCTTGGTGCCGACGTACCCGACGATTCCGCACATGTGTTGGTGCCTTTCGAAGGTTGGTTGCTCACCGCTCAGCCGTAGACGATCCGTCGCAGCTGCCGGGCTGAGAGTTCGGGGGAGCGCACCGGCCAGTGCCGGAGCTCGGTACCGAGCCGGGCGAAGATCTCGTCGTTGCGGGCGCCGTAGGTCTGCAGCTCCCGGTGCCGGCGCCGGACGTAGTCCTCGGTGGTCTCGGTGAAATAGGCCAGTACGTCCGCGACGACGCGCCGCGCGTCGTCCGCCGACAGCCCGGTGGTCCGGCTGACCTGCTCGGCCAGCTCGTCCACGGGCCCCACCGCCGCCTCACTGATCACCCGTCCACCTTGCAGCGTTCTCGAGGTCAGCGCAAAGGATCTGCCCGAAATCGGGCAAATTTGCTGACTTGTCAGGAGGAAGTCTCGAACCGGTGCAGCCAGGGAACGCCGACGGCGAACAGTGGGCCGGTGTCCAGGCGATAGACACGCTCGCGGCCCCTCAGGGTGACATGGACGAGTCCGGCCTGCTCCAGGACCCCCAGGTGTCGGGTGATCGTCGGCCAGGAATGGTCGAAGCGTCCCGCGATCTCGCCCGAGGTCATCTCGCCGCCGCGCAGGTGCAGGACCAGCAGGATGGTACGGCGGGAGTGGTGCGCGAGGGCGGTGAACACCCGGTCGAGGTCGTCCAGGTCCCGCCCGCCGCGGGAGCCGGCGGTCAAGCCGGAAGATCCTGTGCCAGATCCTGGAGCAGGTAGTGCGGGAAGTCCCACTTCGGCAGTCCGTCCCGCTCCTCGAGCAGCGGGTCCATCCGCTCCCAGAGCGTGAGTACGTCCGGGTGCTCGTGCGCCCGCGCGAATCCACCGTCCACCCAGGTGAAGATCTCGACGTACGTCGGCTCGTCCACCGACCGGAACACCGTCGCCCGCTCCTCGGTCACGAACCCGAGCCCCCGCAACGTCGCCCAATGCCCGCCGAGCACCTCCCGGAACCGATCCTCATCCGCCGCCCGGACCCGATAAGTACAGATCACCGTTTCCTTAGCCATATCGCTAAGTAAGTGCCCGCGGCCGACGCCCTGTCAACACCTCGGTGAGCTCAGAACAACCGCAGTACGTCGGATTCCATGCCTCGGAGGGCGTCGTAGTCGACGGTGAGGCATTCGAGGCCCCGGTCGGTGGCGAGGACCTTGGCCTGGGGCTTGATGAGCTGGGCGGCGAAGATGCCGCGGACCGGGGCCAGCATCGGGTCGCGGTTGAGGAGTTCGACGTACCGGGTGAGCTGCTCGACGCCGTCGATCTCGCCGCGGCGCTTGATCTCGACGGCGACGTGCTTGCCGTCGGCGTCCCGGCAGAGGAGGTCGACCGGGCCGATCGCGGTCGGGTACTCGCGCCGTACCAGGGTCCAGCCTTCGCCGAAGGTGTGCACGTGCTCGGCCAGCAGTTCCTGCAGGTGCGCCTCGACGCCGTCCTTGATCAGACCGGGGTCGACGCCGAGCTCGTAGGCGGTGTCGCTGTGCACCTCCTCGATGGTGATCCGCAGCTCCTCGCCGGCCTTGTTGGTGACGCTCCACACGTCACCGTCCTCGGTCAGCTTGCACGGCGGCGACATCCAGTTGAGCGGCTTGTACGAGCCGCCGTCGGCGTGGATCAGTACCGACCCGTCCGCCTTCACCATCAGCAACCGCGGCGCCATCGGCAGATGAGCCGTCAGCCGGCCGGAGTAGTCCACAGAACACGTAGCAATCACCAAGCGCACGAGAAAGCACCGTAGTCCACGAGCGGCCGGGAACCCATGTCGCCTGGCCGTGCGGAGTGGCAGGGTGGTGAACATGATGCCGAAGGTCAGCGAACAGGCGATCGCCGAGTACGACGCGGTCGCGGCCGGATTGGAGTCGGCCGGCGTGGTCCGGGGAAGCATGTTCGGCATGCCCTGTCTCAAGATCGGCAAGAAGGTGCTCGCCGGGATGTTCGGCGATGCCATGACGTTCAAGCTCCCGCCTGAGCCGCGGGAGAAGGCGCTCGCTGTGCCAGGCGTCGAGGCGTTCGACCCGGGCATGGGTCGTCCGATGAAGGAGTAGGTGGTGATCCCGCTGGCACAGTCGGAGGTCTGGCCGGACTACGCCGCCGAGGCACTGGAGTACGTCGCCGGATGAATCTCATGTGTCCCGCGCGGATTCTGCTGTTGCCTGGGGATGTGCAGGATCCAGTGGTCGGGGACAGGATCGCCCAGGTGTACGCCGGCCCGTTCGACGCGGCAGCCGGCACCCGGTTGGCCGACCACCTCGGCGTCCGGCTGACCGTCGTACCCGAGCTCGCGCAGCGACCTGACGAGGAGCTGCAGGCGATCGCCGACCTGCATCGCGGCGAGACCGTGGTCGTGCTCGGCGTCGACCTCGGGCTGAGGCTCCCGGCGATCGTCGAGCACATCGGCGACGGGTGGACCCGGGTGCAGACGGACAACGAGGTGACGCTGGCGACGTACGAGCAGGCGTCGGCGAAGTTCCGGGAATCGATCCCCAAGGAGCCCAACGAGCTGCTCATCGACCTGCTCGCCGAGGGGGTCGCGCCCGGCGCCCGCATTCTGGAGCTCGGCAGCGGGACCGGCCGCGACGCGATCGAGTTGGAGCGCCGCGGTTTCGTCGTACGGCGTACCGACGCGACCCAGGCCTTCCTCGAGATGATGCGTGCCGGCGGGTACGACGCCGATCGGCTGAACGCGATCACGGACGACTTCGGCGGCCCGTACGACGCTGTGTTCGCCGACGCGGTGTTCCTGCACTTCGACCGTGCCCAGCTGGCCGGAGTACTCCGGAAGGCGGCGCGGGCCGCGCCGGTGCTCGCGTTCGCGACGCGGGAGGGCAAGGGCGAGGAGTGGTCCAACCGGAACCTCGACCTGCCCCGGCATTTCGTCATGTGGCAGGAGGAACCGTTGCGCGAACTGCTCACCGCGAACGGCTGGAACGTCGAGCAGGTCAGACGCAGCGAGTCGCGGATCGGGTTCTGGTTCAGCGTCCTGGCGAGCCGCGCATGATCCGCGCGGGGATCGTCCTGCTCTCCCGGCACGGAGTGGCCGCGATCGAGCGGGTGCGCGACGGACGGACCTACCACGTCCTGCCGGGCGGCCAGGTCGAGGAGGGCGAGAGCCTGGCGGAGGCGGCCCGGCGCGAGACCCACGAGGAACTGGGTGTGCTGGTGAAGATCCGCGGGCTGGTCGCCGTGGTGAACTTCGGCACGAGCACCCAGCACTACTTCCTGGCCGAGTCGATCGGTGGCGAGTTCGGCGCCGGCGAAGGGCCGGAGATGGGAAGTACCGCGGAGTCGGAGGCCGGGAGCTATCGGGCGGTGTGGCTGCCGGTCGGGGACCTTCTCGGGCGCGAGCTCAAGCCGAAACCGGTCGCGTCCATGCTCGACAGTGCGCCGGATCCGGCCTGGCTGCTGGACGCGTGGCTGGAGTCGCCGGTGGTGTTCGACGAGGTGTGAGGTTGGCCTCCCGGGTGACTCAGCTCATGGGCGGACCAGTAGTGGGACTGGCATAGTTCGGGCCATGGCTCGGGAACTGAAGACGGTGGGTGTGGTCGGTCTGGGCACGATGGGTGCCGGGATCGCCGAGGTGTTCGCGCGCCACGGCCTGACCGTGGTCGGCGTCGAGCGTGACGAGGAGGCGGCCGAGCGCGGTCGCGGGCACATCCAGCACTCCACCGACCGGGCGGTGAAGCGCGGCAAGCTGTCGGTCGAGGACCAGCAGGCGCTGTTCGACCGGGTCACCTTCGCCACCACGCTCGAGGCGCTCGCGGACTGCGACCTGGTGATCGAGGCCGTGATCGAGCGGCTCGAGCTCAAGCGCGAGATCTTCTCGGCGCTGGACAAGGTCGTCCGCGACGACGCGATCCTGGCCACCAACACCTCGTCCCTGTCGGTCACCGAGATCTCGGTCGCCACCCAGCGCCCGCGCCGCGTCGTCGGCATGCACTTCTTCAACCCCGCGCCGGTGCAGGAGTTCGTCGAGGTGATCCGGACCGTGGTCACCGAGCCGGACGTGGTCGAGGACGTGCTCGCGCTGGCCCGCCGCCTCGACAAGGTCCCGGTGGTGGCGGCCGACCGGGCCGGCTTCATCGCGAACGCCCTGCTGTTCGGCTACCTGAACCACGCGGTCTCGATGGTGGAGTCGCGGTACGCGACCCGCGAGGACGTGGACGCGGCGATGCGGCTCGGCTGCGGCTACCCGATGGGCCCGCTCGCGCTGCTCGATCTGATCGGCCTCGACACGGCGTACGAGATCCTCGACACGATGTACAAGCAGGGCCGCAACCGGCTGCATGCGCCGGCCCCGATCCTCAAGCAGATGGTCACCGCCGGACTGCTCGGCCGCAAGACCGGCCGCGGCTTCTACACCTACGAAGCGCCGGACTCCCCGGTCGTGGTCGACGACGAGCACACGCCGGCGTCGGACGGCGCGGGGATCGCCGTACGCCCGATCAAGCAGGTCGGCGTGGTCGGCTCCGGGACGATGGCCGTCGGCATCATCGAGGTCTGCGCCAGGGCCGGGTACGACGTTCTGTACGTCGCCCGCGGTACTGAGAAGGTGGACCGGGTCCGGGCCGGCCTCGAACGCTCGCTGGAGAAGGGCGTTCAGCGCGGCAAGCTGTCGTCGGAGGAGCGGGACGCGACACTGCGCCGGATCACCGGGACGGCCAAGCTCGACGACCTCGCGAGTGTTGACCTGGTGGTCGAGGCCGTGGTCGAGGAGCTGAGCGTCAAGCAGGCGCTGTTCGAGACCTTCGACGAGATCTGCAAGCCGGGTGCGATCCTCGCAACGACCACCTCGAGTCTGCCGGTGATCGATCTGGCGATGGCGACCAAGCGGCCGGCCGACGTGGTCGGTGTGCACTTCTTCAACCCGGCGCCGGTGATGAAGCTGGTCGAGGTCGTGAGCACGGTCAGCACGTCCCCGGATGTGGCCGATACGGTCGCGGCGCTGGCTGTTGCCGCCGGCAAGCACCCGGTCCGGTGCGGCGACCGGGCCGGCTTCATCGTGAACGCGCTGCTGTTCCCGTACCTGAACGACTCGGTCCGGATGCTCGAGGCGCACTACGCCGGGGTCGAAGACATCGACGCCGCGATGAAGCTCGGCTGCCGGCTGCCGATGGGTCCGTTCGAGCTGCTGGACGTGGTCGGTCTGGACGTCTCGCTGGCCATCCAGCGGACCCTCTACCTCGAGTTCCGCGAGCCCGGATTCGCCCCGGCCCCGCTGCTCGAGCACCTGGTCACCGCCGGCTACCTGGGCCGCAAGACCGGCCGGGGATTCCGCGACTACAGCAACTGACGTGCCCTACGCCTTTGCGCATGAGATCTCATGCGGTGACGGCGGTTTGCTCGACGAGATCACACCTCGGCTCTCGACCCCGAGTTGGTCGGTGAGGTTCTCGATCTGCTCCGCGACCTGCGGTCGGAGGGGATGACGATACTGATCTGCACCCACGAGATGGCCTTCGCCCGCGAGATCGCCGACCAGGTCTGCTTCCTCCACCACCCGGCCGCCTGGTCGAGAGCGGCCCACCCGCGGACGTCCTCGACAACCCAAGCCAGCCCCGCACCCAGGAGTTCCTCCGCCGCATCCGGAACTAGATGGCGGACGCCCAGGCCATCACAACCGACGACTCCGCTGCGGGCCCCGCCTGCCGACGCCGGAGCGCCGCGATTGTGATGGCGTGGCGGTCCGGACCTGCACCACTCACCAACCCTCGCGGCCGCCGGTGCCCAGCGACCGACCGAGCGTGATCCGCCTCGGTGGTGCGCAGTTGGTGAGTGCCTGGTGTCCGCCTCAGCGCAGGGTGAGGGCGGTTTCCGACTCGAGGCGGGACAGCTTGTCGGGGTTGCGGACGTAGTGCATGCCGGTGACGTGGGCGTCCTCGATCCGCAGCGCGACGACGCCGTCGAGCTTCCCGTCGCAGCGGAACAGCAGCGCCGGGTTGCCGTTGACCACGGTCGGCTCGGTGGTGAGCGTGCCGCCGACCTTCTGCACGCTGCCGACGAACATGCGGATCGCCTTCTCCGCGCCGACGATCGGACGCAGTGCGGTGAGTTTGAGGCCGCCACCGTCGCTGACCAGGACCACGTCGGGCGCGAGGACGTCCAGCAGGGCCTTCAGGTCGCTGGCCTCGACCGCGCGCTGGAAGGCCTCGAAGGCCGCCCGTCCTTCGTTCGGGGAGACCACACTGCGGGGGCGGCGGGCTTCGACGTGCTGCCGGGCGCGGTGCGCGATCTGGCGGACGGCCGCCGGGTTCTTGTCGACGGCCGCCGCGATGTCGTCGTAGCTGACACCGAACGCCTCGCGCAAGACGAAGACGGCCCGCTCGGTCGGAGTCAGCGTTTCCAGGACCAGCATCATCGCCATCGACACGCTCTCGGCCAGCTCGACGTCCTCGGCCGCGTCCGGAGCGGTGAGCAGCGGTTCGGGCAGCCAGGGACCGACGTACGCCTCCCGGCGCCGCTGCATCGTGCGTAGGCGGTTGAGCGACTGGCGGGTGGTGATCCGGATCAGGTAGGCGCGCTGATCGCGGACCTGATCCAGATCGACCTTGCTCCACCGCAGCCAGGTCTCCTGCGGCACGTCCTCCGCGTCGACCGCCGATCCGAGGATCTCGTAGGCGACGGTGAACAGCAGGTTCCGGTGGGCGACGAAGGCGTCGGTCGCGGGGTCACTGGACAGGTCGCTCATCTCGGCAGCTCTCCTCAGGCCGGGCGGCCTGCGTCCGCGGGCGCCTTTGCGGCCTTGGCCTGCAGTACCTTCCGGCGTCGGCGATCCTTGAACCACAGATCGAGTTTGCCGGGTCGGCGCGCCTCCTGCCTGAGCTGCCAGATGGTGCTCTTGCAGACACCTTCCTTGAGCATCGCCATGGATCGGTTGCCCAGATGGAACACGCCGGTCGGGGTGTCGTCCCGCTTCGCGTACTGGACCACACCGGCGCGACGTCCCAGGCTGATGCACTCGCCGAAGAACCCGACATCGAAGCCGGCGGGCTCCCGGCCGGCGATCCGGTTCAGCACCGTCTCGGCGGCCTGCGGGCCAAGCTGCATCGCGGACTGGCAACTCATCCGCACCGGCAGGTCCGATGGTGCTCCCGAGTCCCCGGCCGCGATGATGCGTACGTCGTCCACGCTGGTGAGGGTCTCGTCGGTGAGCAGCCGCCCGAGGGAATCCGTGCTCAGCCCGCTGCGGGTGGCCAGATCCGGCACGCTGAACCCCGCGGTCCAGATCGTCACGTCGCTGTGCAGCTCGCGGCCGTCGCTGAGCTGGACCGCGTCAGCTGTCACGCCCGTCACCGTCGCGCCGTCGCCTTCGAGCACGGTCACACCGAGCTTGGCGAGCCGCCGGGCGACCGAGCGCCGGGCCCGCGGATGCAGGTACGGCCCGAGCACCTTTCCGCAGACCAGAGTCACTGTACGGCCCTGCTCCGCCAGTTCGGACGCAGTTTCCAGGCCGGTCGGTCCGGCGCCCACCACCGTCAGCGCGGCCGATGCCGGCGCGGCGTCGACGACCGGCTGGAGTCGCCGTGCCTGTTCCAGGGTGGAGATCGGGTAGGCGTACTCCGCCGCGCCGCTGACGCTGGGGTCCCCGCTGCCGCTGCCCACCGCGTAGACCAGGTAGTCGTAGTCGAGGGCGCCGCCGCTCACCAGGATCACCCGGCGTCCGGCCGCGTCGATCTGGGTGACAGTGTCGACCGCGAGTTCGACGCCGCCGGCCAGGATGCTCTGGTAGTCCACCAGCGCGTCGTCCGACCCACCGACGAGCTGGTGCAGCCGGATCCGTTCGACAAAGGCCGGACGTGGGTTGATCAGGGTCACGTGTACGTCGTCACGCTGCGTCAGGCGGTTGGCAGCCATCACGCCGGCGTATCCGCCGCCGATCACGATGACATCGGTTTTCTCGGTCATGGCCACTCCTTCGTCTCAGAGATGGCCTTAAAGACACCGCACCCCCGGCGGATGTGACACCAGCGAGTCAGATCACTCAGGGCTCGGCGTCGGCGTAGTCGCCGCAGGGACCGCCGCCGATGGCTTCGGGCAGGACCGCCGTACGCCGGTCCGGCCGGACCAGCGGGTTGTAGAAGGCAGCGATCTCCCTGCTGTCCTCCGGGACGTAGTGGAAGATCAGTGCGCGCCGGAAGCGGTCCGCGCTCGAGTTCGGGCGGGAGCCGTGGACGACGCTGCCGTGGAAGAACAGCACGTCACCGGCCTTCATCTTCGTCTGCACCTTCCGCAGACCTTCCGGGATCGGGACCTCCGCGTTGGTGAACGACTCCGCCAGGTCGGCCGGCTCGGGACAGACCAGCTCGGTCTTGTGCGAACCGGGGACCACCGCGAGCCCGCCGTTGTCCGCGTCCACGTCGTCGATCGCGATCCAGACCGCCAGGCAGGTCTCCGGATCGGCCCGCAGGAACGTGTTGTCCTGGTGCATCGCCTGGCCGCGCGCACCCGGCGGCTTGAAGTAGAACATCGACTGGGCGCCAAGCGCGGGCCCGATCAGGGTGGTCACGACATCGAGGATCCGGCTGTCCAGCATCAGCTCCAGCGAGATCTTGCCGGCTTCGGCATCCGGTCGCCGGTGCGGATGCACGAACCGCGGATACTGCGCCAGCGGATCGTCGTCCGGTACGCCGTCGTCGATCGCGAGGGAGTGGTCGGCGGCAACCTGCTCCATGAACACGGCCCTGATCCGCTCGACCTCGGCGGTGGTGAGCACCTGCGGGACCTGGACGATCCCCTCGTCGCGATAGATCTCGGCCAATACGTCGGTCATGCATCCAGGATCGGCGGCGACGGGCAGCCGGGACGATAGCCTATCGAGCTGTGAACCTTCGAGATCCTGCTATCCGGGATTCGCCGACCCCTGTCGTCCGGCGACTGCTCACCGGTGAGTTCGACGAGGATTCCGACTACGCGACCTTCCGCAGGCGTGGCACGACGGACTGGCTGTTGGTGCAGACGCTGGACGGCCGGGGCCGCTTCGGCGCGCCGACCGGCGACGTGGCGGCCGACCCTGGCACGGTGACCCTCGTCCGCCCGGGCACACTGCACGACTACGGCACCGTGGGGGAGCGGTGGCACTTCCTCTACGCCCACCTCAACCCGAAACCGGACTGGCTCCCACTGCTGGACTGGCCGGAAGTTGCCCCGGGCATCGTTCAGCTCCGCCCCGCCGGGCCGACCGCCGACCGGATCGCGGACCACCTGCGTGACGCCGTCCGGCACCAGAGCAGCGTCCTTCCACAGGCCGAACAGCTGAGCGCCAACTCGCTCGAGGCCGCCCTGCTGTGGTGCGACACCCAGAACCCGACGGCGGTGCAGATCGACGACCGTCTCCTGCGCGCCATCGAGCTGATCGACCAGGATCTGACCGCGAACCTCGACGTACCCCGGCTGGCCCGCGCGGCGAATCTCTCGGTGTCCCGGTTCGCGCACCTGTTCCGCGCGCAGCTCGGCGTCAGCCCGCAGCAGTTCGTCGAACACCGCCGCCTCGACGCGGCCCGCAACCTCCTCGAGCTGACCAGCCGGTCGGTCGCCTCGGTGGCCGCGCAGGTCGGCTATCTCGATCCCCTGTACTTCTCCACCCGCTTCCGCCACCACACCGGCAGCAGCCCTACGACGTACCGTCAGCGCGACGACAGGTAGGTGAGGACTGCCATCACTCGGCGGTTGTCGTCCTCCGAGGGTGGGAGGTCGAGCTTGGAGAAGATGTTGTTCGTGTGCTTGCTGACGGCCTTCTCGGTGACGAAGAGGGCGCCGGCGATGGCGGCATTCGAGCGGCCCTCCGCCATCAGGCCGAGCACCTCGGCCTCGCGTGGCGTCAGCCGGCCGATCGGTTCGTCGCGCGTGTTGCGGGCCAGCAGCTGCCCGATCACGTCCGGGTCCATCGCGGTCCCTCCGGCCGCCACCCGTCGTACCGAATCGAGGAACTCGGCCACGTTCGAGACCCGGTCCTTGAGCAGGTAGCCGACCGCGCCTCCGCCGCCGGTCAACAGCTCCCGCGCGTACAGCTGCTCGACGTACTGCGACAGGACCAGGATCGGCAAGCCGGGGACCTGGCGGCGGGCTTCGATCGCGGCCTTCAGGCCCTCGTCGGTGAAGGTGGGTGGGAGTCGTACGTCGACAACGGCCACGTCCGGCCGGTGCTCCACCAGGGCGGGCACAAGCCGCGGACCGTTGTCGACTGCCTCGACGACCTCGAAGTCGTGCGCCTCCAGCAGGCGGATCAGGCCGTCCCGGAGGAGGGCGTGGTCTTCAGCGATGAGGACTCGCAAGGCAGCTCCATGATCACGGTGGTCGGCCCGGCGCTCGGGCTCACCACGGTCAACGTACCGTCGAAGGCGGCCAGCCGCCGTTCGATACCGTACAGACCACCTCCGGGCCGGATCACCGCACCTCCGACGCCGTCGTCACCGACGATCATGTGCAGCTTCTCGTCCTCGTGCGTGATCTGGATCCAGGCTGTCGTCGCGGCCGAGTACTTGACCGCGTTCGCGAGGCATTCGGCCACCGCGAAGTACGCCGCCGACTCGACCGGCGCGGCCGGCCGGCCGGGGACGTCGAAGGTGACGTCCACCTTGAACGGGCAGGACAGGGCGAGTGCCCTGACCGCGCCGTCCAGGCCACGGTCGGCCAGCACCGGCGGGTGGATCCCGCGCACCAGGTCGCGCAGTTCGGACAGCGCCGTACTGGCGGATTCCCGGGCCTCGGTGAGCAGCGCCGCCGCCTGGGCCGGATCGCGGGCGACCATCTCCTCGGCCATGCCCAGGTTCATGCTGAGCGCGGCCAACCGCGCCTGGGCGCCGTCGTGCAGGTCCCGCTCGATCCGGCGCAGCTCGGCCGCCTGGGTGTCGACGGTCTCGGCCCGGGACTCGGCCAGCTCCCGGACCCGAAGGGCCAGCTTGGCGCTCTCGGTCGGGCCGAGCAGGGAACGGGCCATGAACGCGTTCGCCTTCAGCAGCCGCTCGCCGGCGGCGTACCAGATCATGAAGGCGACCAGGGCGGCCGGCGTCACCAGGAAGCTGGTCCAGAAGTTGACCGTGACCAGGCCGCCGAACGGCTCGGTGAAGACGCCCTCGGGGGTGACGCCGACGAGCAGTGGGTAGACCAGGTAGAACAGCGACGCCAGGAACAGAACGGCGCTGAGCAGACACAGAGTGAAGCCGATCACCGCGTTCACCAGCAGCCAGATGATGTCGCGCCAGGTGGCCGGGTCGGTCAGCGTGGTCCGCAGCCACATCAGGATGCCGGGCATCGGGGGCTTCTTGTACGGGCGGGGGATGCGCTCACCCAGGAAGCCCGCCAGCATCGTGCGGTGGCAGTTCGCGAACCACCGCGTGGCCGGCACGAACGCGAGTAGCAGCGGGATCCCGACCCAGACCGCGATCAGCGGCACGGCCACCACGTTGAGCACGAACAACGCGATCCCGAGCTCGGCCAGGATCGACAGGGCCAGCGCGATCCACGGCTGGGCGATCTTGGGGTACCGCATCGGCGGCGCCTGGGTGGCGATGGTGGTCATGCACCCATCATGACTGAGCGTGCGGGCCCGCTCAGGGGTGTTAGGTCCACTTCCGCGCTGGCGCTGCCTCCCCCGGGCATCCGGGTCGTAGCACTCGTGTGCTCGGCCGTTAGGGCGATGAGGCTTGATGACGTACGCTGGCCGCGGCTGTACGCCTAGGCCTCCCCCCGCTTCCGAGACGAGGACCTAATGGCTCAGCCAACCGCGTTGTCCCCTGCTACCCGCGGCAGTGAATTCTCCCCGCTGCTCCGCGAGATCAAGTCGGCCGGCCTGCTCGAACGCCGGACCGCGGCGTACGCGATGGCGATCGGGATCAACGTGGTGCTGATGGGCCTGATCTGGGCGGGAGCAGCGATTCTCGGTAGCACCTGGTGGGTGCTGCTGCTCGCGATTCCGCTGGGCATCGTGACCACCCGGGCGGCGTTCTTCGGGCACGACGCCGGGCATCAGCAGATCGCCGGATCCCGCCGGCTGCACGACTGGATCGGCCTGGTGCACGGCAACCTGCTGCTCGGGATGAGCTACGGCTGGTGGAACGACAAGCACAACCGGCACCACGCGAATCCCAACCACACCGACAAGGACCCCGATGTCGGCGAGGGCGTGCTGGTCTGGACGCTCGAGCAGGCCGAGGGCCGCACCGGCCTGCACGGCTGGCTGTCCCGCAACCAGGCGCTGATCTTCTTCCCGCTGCTGACCCTGGAGGGCTTCAACCTCAAGGTCTCCAGCATCCGCTTCCTGCTCGGCCGCCCGCGCCGCGAGGCCCGGCTGGAGCTCGGCCTGATGGCCGCGCACCTGGTCCTGTACTTCGGCGCGCTGTTCCTGATCATGTCGCCCGGCCAGGCGGTGCTGTTCGCGCTGATCCACCACATGGTGTTCGGGCTGCACCTCGGCAGCGTGTTCGCGCCGAACCACAAGGGCATGGAGATGCCTGACGGCGACACCCAGTGGGGCCACCTGGAGAAGCAGGTGCTGACGTCCCGCAATGTCAACGGCGGCCTGGTGACCGACTGGATGATGGGCGGCCTGAACTACCAGATCGAGCACCACTTGTTCCCGAGCATGCCGCGCGCCAACCTCCGCTTCGCCCAGCCGATCGTGCGGGAGTACTGCGAACGCATCGGGATGCCGTACGTGAGCACAGGCCTGATCGATTCGTACCGGATGGGGTTGCGCCATCTGCACGAAGTGGGCCGCGAACTCCGCGAACAGCAGGCCTGACCCGCGGGATTTCCCTGTCCTGCAAGAAAATCCGTCACGAGGGGGAGCGACCCAGTCGCAGATCGGTTACGGTCACTGGTCTCGGGGCCGCCCACCTTGTGAGGAGACCTTGTATGACCGAATCGTCCGGTTTGAGTCGTCGCGGCCTGCTCGGCGCCGTCGCCGGAGTCACCGCCGCAACGGCTCTTCCCGCCGCCCCCGCCTGGGCTGCGGACGACCAGCGACCCGGTGCGGTGAACCGCCCGACGCTGGACAAGTACGACCGTCAGATCGTGTCCGGCCTGTCCTCGGAGCGTGCGCTGCGCCACCTGCAGGTGTTGTCCGAACACATCGGCCCGCGGATCGGCGGGACCACGAGCGAGAAGCGCGCGGCCGACTACATCGCGGGCCAACTCGACGACTTCGGCTACCAGACCCGGCTCGAGCCGTTCCCGGTCGCCGACAAGTTCACCGCCCAGGTCTTCGATGTCCGGGGCATCCTGCCCGATGACCTGAGCTGGCAGGCCGGTGCAGCGCCCGGCGGCAAGTTGGACGTCACGGTCGAAGGACCGGTCCGCGACGTCGGCGCTGCGACGGCTCCGGTCTGGCCGGCCGACGTTGCGGGGTCGATCGTGATCGCGGATGACACCACGGCCGCGCGTCCGGCTCTTGTTGCGGAGGCGGCGGCACGCGGAGCAGTGGGTGTGATCCTGCTGCCCGCCGACCAGGTGTTCCCGCGTCGCGCGTCGGCGTTCTCGCCGAGCGGTCTGACCGACGCGCCGATCCCGGTGCTCGGGGTGGCTCAGGTGCAGAAGCGGCTGATCCGGGAAGCGCTCGCGGTGGTGAACTCGCTGCCGCTGCGGATCAGTACGACCGCCCATCGTGGCTTGGTGTCGAACAACGTGATCGGTGAACGCCGTGGCCGCGGTGGCGCGAACTCGCCGATCGTGATGGTCTGCGGTCACTACGACTCCGTGATCGGTGCGCCGGGAGCCAACGACGACGGCTCCGGGACCGTGCTCACGATGGAGCTGGCCAAGGTGTTCAGCCGGATCTCCACCAACGCGACGCTGCGGTTCGCGCTGTGGGGGTCGGAGGAGCAAGGGCTGATCGGGTCGCGGTACCACGTCGCGCAGCTGGCGCAGGATCAGCGCGACCGGCATCGGGCGGTGTTCCAGAACGACATGGTCGCGACCAGTTGGGACCCGGCGATCACCTACTGGCTGCTGTCCTTCACCGGCCTGGCGAACACCGCGACGGACGCGGTCCGGGCGGCCGGTCAGCGGCTCGGGTACGACCCGCAGCTGGTCGGGCCGGTGCAACGTGGTGCGTCCGACCACCAGTCGTTCCAGGAGGTCGGGATCGCGGCCGCCAACTTCTCCTGGCGTGGTGAGATCTCACCGGCGTTCCTCGAGCCGCCGTACCACTCGCCCGAGGACACCATCGCGAAGAACGTCAGCCTCGAGCGTCTCCAGGTCTCGATGGAGCTGATCGGCTGCGCGGCATACGCCGTCGCCCGGAGCTGAGCCTGCCTGCGCCGGGGTGACGTGGCTCATACGGATAGCCTTGCAGGGCTATGTCACCCCGGAACAGGAAACCGTCGAAGTGGCAGCGGCCCGTCAGCGACCGGCCGTTGCTCGGTGGCAGCCAACTCCGGGAAGAGCGCGCCGACGGCGGGTGGATCGTCCGCCGGGTGTCCGGTTCCACGTCCGGGAAGTCCTACCGCTGCCCGGGGTGCGACCAGCAGATCGCGCCCGGCACGCCGCACGTCGTGGTGTGGCCGGAGAACCCCAGCCTGCTCGCCGCGATCGGCGGCGCCCAGTCCCTCGACGAACGCCGCCACTGGCACACCGCCTGCTGGCAGCGCCATCGCTGAAAGGCTCCTGCATGAAACTTCCGGTTGCGTCGTACGGCGACTCCGGTACGCCGGTCGTGGTCATGCACGGACTGTTCGGGTCCGGCCGGAACTGGATGACCGCGGCTCGGCGCCTCGCGAGTGCGCACCGGGTGTTCGCGTTCGACCTGCGCAACCACGGCACCTCACCGCACACCGACACGATGAGCTACCCGGAGATGGCCGACGACGTCCGGGAGACGATCGAGTCCCTCGGGGCCGGGCCGGTCGCGCTGGTCGGGCACTCGATGGGTGGCAAGACCGCGATGCTCACCGCGCTGCGGTACCCCCAGGTCGTCGAGCGCCTGGTCGTGGTCGACGCCGCGCCGGTCGCCTATCCGCCGGCCTTCGTCGAGTACGCCCAGGCGATGCGCAACGCCGATCTCTCGTCCGTCCAGCGCCGGGCTGACGTCGACGCCCAGTTGGTGGACGCCGTACCGACTCCTGGGACCCGCGCGTTCCTGCTGCAGAACCTGATCCTCGACGACGCCGGTGCCCGCTGGCGGCCGAACCTCCCGGTGATCGAGGCGGCGCTGCCGGCGATCTCCGGTTGGCCGGCTGACGTCGAGGGCCTGCACTACGACGGCCCGACGCTGTTCATCTACGGCGGCAGGTCGGAGTACGTCCAGCACGACCACCGCGCGACGATCGCGTCGTACTTCCCCCAGGTCCAGTACGCCGAGGTTCCCGAGGCCGGTCACTGGGTCCACGCCGAGCGCCTGGACGACTTCCTCGCGGCGCTGACACCCTTCCTGCCCTGAGGAGTCCGCATGCTCGGTAGTGTTCAGGCAAACGGTTGTCCGTAATCTATTGACCTTCACCTGAAGGCATCGGTAAGTTTTCAACCCAGTTCCTGCATGATCCACGATCTGGGTTGGTGGTTGGCGATGGCGGTCCGGACCGGCGCGGAGCGTCTGGCCGGGGAACCGGGGCTGGTGGACGACGGCCGCCTCGGATTGATCACGAATTTCACCGGCGTGCTGCCGGATCTGCGACCGACCTCGGTCGCGCTGCTGGAGGCCGGTCTTCCCCTGACCGCGCTCTTCGGTCCCGAGCACGGTCTGCGCGGTACGGCGCAAGCCGGCGAGAGCGAGGTGGAAGGCGTCGACCCGGACACCGGGCTGCCCGTCTTCGACACCTACCGCCGGCACGGTCGTTCCTTGGACGATCTCTTCTCCGGCGTCGACGTGCTCCTGTTCGACATCCAGGACATCGGCACCCGGTTCTACACCTACATCTGGACGATGTACGACTGCCTGAAGGCGGCCGAACGCCTGGGCAAGCCGTTCGTCGTCCTCGACCGGCCGAACCCGCTCGGCGGCGTGCAGGTGGAGGGCCCAGCGCTCCAGCCGGGCTTCGAGAGCTTCGTCGGCCGCGCCCCGATCCCGCTCCGGCACGGCCTGACCGTCGGCGAGCTGGCCCGTCAGTTGGGTGAGGCAACAGTCATCACGATGGACGGCTGGAGCCGCGACTCGTGGGGGACCGGGATGACCTGGGTGCCGCCGTCGCCGAACATGCCGACCCTCGACACCGCCCTCGTCTACCCCGGCACCGGGCTCTTCGAGGGCACGAACCTCAGCGAGGGCCGCGGCACCACGCGGCCGTTCGAGACCATCGGCGCGCCCTTCGTCGACGCCCGGTTCGTCCCGGCGTTGCGCGAGTGCGAGCTGCCCGGCGTCGTGTTCCGCCGTACCTGGTTCGAACCGGTCTTCAGCAAGTACGCCGGTCAGGCGGTGCCTGGGGTCCAGTTGCATGTCGTGGACCGGGCGGCGTACCAGCCGGTGCGGACCGCGCTGGCCATGCTCCGGGTCTTGAACGAGCTCTACCCCACCGACTTCGGTCTGCTGCCCTCGCTCGACAAGCTCTGGGGCTCCGACTCGCTGCGCAAGTCGCTCGAGGCGGGAGCGGACCCGGTAGCCCTGCTGCCCTCGACAACTCTGAGCTGGGCGCGGCCGGATGCGCTGCTCTACGAAGGGACGACCTGATGATCGCTCGTTGGAAGTCGGTGACGGCCTGATGATCGCTCGTTGGAAGTCGGTGATGGCCTGATGATCGCTCGTTGGAAGTCGGTGATGGCCTGATGATCGCTCGTTGGAAGTCGGTGATGGCCTGATGATCCGCTCGTTCGAAGTCGGTGACGGTCCGGCGCTCGCCTCTGTGTGGACCGCCGCGGCGCCGGCGGACCCGATCGGCTACCCGCGGTTCCTCGACCAGTTCCTGCTGGACCGCAACTTCGACCCCGCCGGCCTCAAGGTTGCCGTGCACAACGACCAGGTGGTCGGCGCGGCCTACGCCGTACGGCGGCTGATCGCGGCGGCAGGTGACGACCTCGAACCGGCGAGCGGATGGATCCCGTTCTTCTTCGTGCACCCGGACCATCGGGGCCGGGGTCTCGGCCGGGAGCTGCTGACGGCGGCCATGGACTGGCTGCGCGACCAGGGGCGGTCGGAGGTCTTCTTCTCGTCGTACACCCCGAACTACTTCCTGCCCGGCCTCGACGTGTCCCGCTATCCAGCCGCTCAGCGGCTGACCGCGGCGCTCGGGTTCGAGCGGCAGTACGACGCGGTCGCGATGGACCGGAGCCTGGTCGGGTACGAGATCCCCGCCGAGGTCCGCGACCGGATCAACATGTTGATCAATGATGGATACACGTTCGGAACGCCGACCGGTGATGAGTTGACCACATTGATCAACATTGCCGGGGTTGATTTCAATCCGGACTGGGCGCGAGCGATCCGTGAGGCCGTGGTGGCGGGCATGCCGCTGGACCGGATCGTGGTCGCGCGCGATCCCGGTGGCGGGATCCTCGGCTGGGCGATGCACGGCACCTACGAAGGTGTGATCGATCGCTTCGGGCCGTTCGGCGTACTCCCGGACAGCCGTGGCACCGGGCTCGGCAAGGTGCTCCTGCATCTGACGCTGGAGCGGATGGCCGGCCTCGGCGCGCACAGCGCGTGGTTCCTGTGGACCGGCGAGAAGTCCGCGGCCGGGCAGCTCTATCTGAAGACCGGCTTCACCATCACCCGCACGTTCACCATTCTCCGGGCTTGTCTGGTCCGGTCCGACGGGAAGGACTGATATGCGTATCAGAAAGGGCATCCCGGCCCTGATCGCGGCACTCGGACTCATGGCCACCGGCGCTGCCTGCGGCGGCGGGGACGGATCGGGCGGTGGTGGCAAGGTGCAGCTCACGCTGCTCAGCCACTACGCATCGGATCCGGCCAAGAGTGGGCTGGACAAGATGATCGCGCAGTGGAACAAGGAGAATCCGGACATCCAGGTGAAGTCCGAGGTGGTCAAGTTCGACGATCTCCTGACCACGCTCACGGTCCGGCAGACTGGCGGCCGCGGTGCGGACATCGTCAGCGCCTACGGGCTGTGGGGCGGCCAGTTGGAGAAGGCGAACGTGGTGGCGAAGGTGCCCGACGAGATCGCCCAGAAGATCAAGGCGAGCTACAGCCCGGCTGCCCTCGGCGCGGTCACGACCGGGGACACGCTTCTGGGGTACCCGACCGAGTTCAACACGTACGCGCTGTTCTACAACAAGAAGGTCCTCGCCGCGGCCGGCGTCAGTAAGCCGCCGGCGACCTGGGCCGAGCTCGAGGACGTGGCGAAGAAGGTCGTCAAGCGCGATGCCAACGGCAACGTCCAGGTCGAGGGTCTCAGCCTGATCCAGGACGGCGACAACAAGTCGGCGCACCCGTTCCTGTCCCTGCTCGACTCGGCCGGCGGAACGTTCCTCGGCAAGGACGGCTCACCGCAGTTCAACGACGACGCCGGCAAGTCCGCACTGCAACTCGAGGCCGACCTGGCCGCGGCGAAGGCGACCAACCCGTCGATCTCGCCGACCAAGCAGTTCCGCAGCGGTGGCGTCGCGATGGCGATCCAGGCCGGCTGGTGGCTGGGCAGCCTGAAGACCCAGATGAAGGACAAGTACTCCGACGTCGGTGTCGCCCCGATCCCGGGACCGACCGCGGGCAGCAAGGGATCACTCGCGTACGGCTTCTTCATGGGCGTGAACCAGCGCAGCAAGCACTCCGACGAGGCGTGGAAGTTCCTCAGCTGGCTGAACGAGCACCAGACCGAGGGCGGCGTCACCGAGATGGGCAAGTGGCTGGCCGACCAGGGCCTGATCCCGCCGCGCGCCGCGGACGCAACGACGTACCAGAAGACTCTGACCGACCCGAACTTCAAGCCGATCTACGCGGCGGCGGAGTACGCGATGCCGGAGCCGAACCAGGCTGGTGCCTACGAAGCGAAGACCGCTTTGCACAATGCGATCATGACCGTGCTTGCCAATGGCAAGAGTCCTGACGAGGCGCTGGCGCAGGCGGCCAAGGCAGTCAAGCCGCAATGACGACCGCTGTTCAGGTCCGCACGGCCACGGTGACCGTGGCCAAGCGACCTGCCCTGCATCGCGAGGGACGGGCGGCGTACCTGTTCCTCGCGCCGTCGCTGCTGTTCTTCTGCGTGTTCCTGATCCTGCCGTTCATCTTCGCCGTCGTGCTCGCGTTCTCCGACTGGGGCGGGTTCGACCTCGGCACGATCAAGTTCGCCGGGATCAAGAACTTCTCCGACGTGCTGAGCTTCGACGGCACGTTCGTGAAGCCGATCCTGGTGAACACGCTGCTGTTCGCCTTCGGGTCCGTGGTGATGGCCACGGTCGGCTCGGTGCTGGTTGCCTACTGCATCGACCGGCTCAGCTTCCAGGGGTTCTGGCGTGTGCTGTACTTCCTGCCGGTCGTTGCGACAGTGGTGGCCATCGGCAACGTGTGGAAGATGATGTACCAGCCGGCCGGTCTGATCAACGGCATCCTGAACAAGCTCGGCGTCAACAGCATCGGCTTCCTGTCAGACGCGTCGTACGCGTTGCCGTCGGTGACGGTCGTCCACGCCTGGGCCTCGATCGGGGGCGCCGTACTGATCCTCACCGCGGGGCTGAAGGCGATCCCGGGCATGTACTACGAGGCCGCCGAGGTGGACGGGGCGAACAGTTGGCACATGTTCTGGCAGATCACGCTGCCGTTGCTGCGGCCCTCACTGTTGTTCGTGTTGATCACACAGTTCATTGCCGGCCTGCAGTCGTTCGCATTGATCATTGTCATGACGGGTGACGGTGGACCGGTCAATGCGACCAACGTGGCGGCGTTCGAGATGTACCAGCAGGCGTTCAAGTTCGGCGCCTGGGGGACGGCGAGCGCGATGGCGATGGTGCTGTTCGTGGTCATCTTCGTGATCACGCTGGTGCAGCTGTGGATCGCCCGGCGGCGCGGGGAGGAGACGTCATGAGGCGCCGGCGGTTCCCGTGGTTCTCGTACCTGGTGGTGATCCTGGGCGGCGTCGCGATGGTGATGCCGTTCCTCGACATGCTGATGAGCTCGTTCAAGGGTGCGGGGGAGTACGGCGTGATCCCGTACCAGTTCCTGCCCAAATCCTTCGGGCTGGAGAACTACCAAGCGGCGTTCGACCAGCTCGAGCTCGGGCGGCTGTTCCGCAACAGCGTGATCGTCACGGTCAGCGTGACCGTGAGCGTCCTGGTCACGTCGTCGATGGCGGGCTACGCACTGGCCAAGTTGCGATTCCGCGGCCGCGCGGTGATCTTCCGGTTCATCCTGGCCACGATGATGCTGCCGCCGTTCCTGCTGCTGATCCCGACGTTCCTGATCATGCTGAACTGGCCGTTGGCCGGCGGCAACGACCTCCTCGGCCGCGGCGGCGACGGCGGTCTGACCACCAGCCTGATCGCGCTGATCCTGCCGTTCACGGTGAGCGGGTTCGGCATCTTCCTGATGCGCCAGTTCATGGTGTCGCTGCCGGACGAGATGCTCGAGGCGGCCAAGATCGACGGGGCGAACCAGTGGCAGACCTGGCGCCTGATCGTGCTGCCGCAGACCAAGCCGGTCGCGATCACGCTCGGCCTGATCACGTTCATCGGCCAGTGGAACGAGTACATCTGGACGCTGTTGATCTCGTCGTCCGACCCGTCCCTGCAGACCCTCCCGGTCGGGATCCAGTTGCTGCAGAGCTTCCTCGACCCCGACCGCACGATGCCGATCGTGATGGCCGGCCTGGTGCTCAGCACCCTGCCGGTGCTCGTCGTGTTCCTGCTGTTCCAGAAGTACTACGTGCGAGGCGTCGTACTGAGTGGCCTGAAGTGAGGAGACCCTTGTGACCAAAACAGTGCTCGCCGTCGGGGCGCACATCGGCGACATGGACCTGACCGCCGGTCCGACCCTGGCGAAGCTGGTCCTGGAGGGCGCGAGCGCTACGATCGTCGCGCTCACCCCGGGGGAGCGCGGTCACCCGCGGATGACCCCGTCGGAGTACAAGAAGCAGAAGATCGCCGAGGGCGAGGCTTTCGCCGCCGCGATCGGCGCCGACTTCCTGGTCCTCGACCACAGTGACGGCTTCCTCCCCGACTCCGACGACGTCGCGCTCGAACTCGCCACGATCATCCGCGACAGGCAGCCAGACACGCTCATCGCGCACTGGAAACACAGCATCCACCGCGACCACGAACATGCGTCGAGCCTGGCCGAACGGGCCCGGTTCCTGGCCGGCCTCCCGTCGGACCAGGAGCTCGACGGCATGGAAGGCGCCGTGGGCAAGCTCGCCGCGCTCCCGCGGCACGGCGTCCGCACGGTCCTGCACGCAGAGAACTGGGAGGACATGGAAGGCTTCCAGCCGTCGATGTACGTCCCTATCCCCGACGAGGCCTTCTACCTCTGGGTCTCCGCCATCCGCCATCAGGCCTTCGCCCGCGGCGAGACCTACGGCTTCCGCTACATCGACTACTACACCGCGCTCATGACCACCCGAGGCTGCCTGGCCGGCTATCCCCGAGCCTGCGCCTTCCACACCAATCCCACTCCGGAGATCACCAAACTCGCCGGCCCGTAGACGTCACTCGTAGCGGAGGGCCTCGGCGGCGGGGATGCGGGTGGCGAGGCTGGCGGGGAGGCTCGTGGCGAGGGCGACCAGGAGGATGGTTCCGATCGGGACGAGGGCGAGTGACCACCAGGAGGCGATCACCCGGTCCTCGCTGCTTCCGCCGGCGATTCCGTACACGGTGATGTAGAGCGCGATGCCCACCGGGATCGACACGATGACCGCGACGACGGCGAGCGCGACGTGGGCGCTGATCAGACTCGACGCGATCTGCCGGGGTGTCAGGCCGACGGACTTCAGTACGCCGTACTCGCGGACGCGCTCGCGCACCGAGAGGAGGGCGACCGCGATCAGCGTCGTGACGGTGATCAGGAGGAGTACGGCGTCGAGGGTGTAGACGAGGACGGGCAGCTCACGCGGTACGTCGCTGACCTCGCCGGCGGCGCGGGCGTCGAGGTTCGCCTGCATCGAGAGCGCGAAGACCACGGCCGCGCCGGTGACGACAATCGCACCGGCCAGCCGCGTGGCTCGGTGTCGCCTGGTGACAAGGTCCTTGAGACCGAGCGACAACACGACCGGAAGGGTCGCCCGGCCGACCAAACGCCCGAGGCGTGATCGCGACGCCGGTGCCGCCGAACCGGACTGGATCGCCTGCAGAACAGTGAACCCTGTGCCACGCCGGGCCGACGAGGCGGCGCTGCCGATCAGCACGATCAGCACAGGGCAGGCCGCGACGAGGAGATGCCACGGGTTCATCGCGATCGTTGGCGACCCCACCATTGTCGCGACACTCGACGCGGCCAGCCGTGGCGCAAGCAGTACCCCGATCGCGAAGCCGAGCACCACCGCGACCAGCCCGAGTACGGCGGACTCGAGCGCGAACACCACGGTGATCTGGCGCGGAGTGACGCCGACAGCCTTTAGTAGTCCGATCTCGCGGTGCTGCGCGCCGGCGCGAGCCGTAACCAGGATCGCCACCACCGCGAAGACCACGGCGAGCAAGACGATGGTGTACGTCGTCAGCACGAGCCGAGTGGGCGCTGCCTCTTGCAATGCACTGTCGCGCTGGTCCTGCCATGTTTCGAAGGCGGCGGTGCTCGGCGGCACGGCTCCAGCAGCCCGTACGGCGAAGTCCGGTGCGGCAGCCGGATCGGACAGACGGACGGCCTCGGTCCAGCGCCAGCGACCGGTGTCCGGCTGGACCCGCTCCAGCGTGGCGCGTGATACCCAGGCGAGCCCGGGATTCCGGCGGGGATAGCGCGGCTGGCTCGGCGACACCGCAGTACCGACGACGGTCAGCGCTACCGGGTCACCGGTCGTTGCCAGGCGCAACGTCGTACCGACGGTGAGACCGAGGGCGTCGGCGAAGCTGCGCTCGAGCACGATCCCATCAGCGGGTCGGCCTGCACCGTCGATCGGGATTGCTGTGTTCACGTGTGGCGCGGACGCCTGGCCGGCGAGTTGCAATCGGTCGGTCGTGCCAAGCACGGCGGCGTTGGCGTTCGGGATGGGCTCGTCTCGTTCGGCGACGCCGGGGAGGCTCGCGATCTTGTCCGCATCCGCCTCCGAGGCGACGTTCGCGAGGACGTGGGCGCCGTTGGCCTCGGCGAAGGTCCGCTGCCACGGATCGCGGACAGTCGACCCGACCTCGAGCGCGAGCACGATGGTCGCGGCCGCGGCGGTGCAGAGCAGAATCGTCAGCGCGCTCGCGAGTAGCCGGGAGCGGAGTCCCGCGAACGCGAGCCTGACCAGGGTGAGCGTCATACCGGTCCGCCGGCGTCGAAGGGGAGCGTAACCGGTCGGGCCGATTGCAGCTCGGTGTCGTCGTTCACCAGCCCGTCGCGAAGGGTGATGACCCGATCCGCGGCGGCGGCGACGCGGGTGTCATGGGTCACCAGCAGCAGCGTCTGGCCCCGGTCGCGGGCGGCGCGGAGCAGGGCAAGCACCTCGCGGGACGAGACCGAGTCGAGGTTCCCGGTCGGCTCGTCGCCGAGCAGGATGTCCGGCGTGTTCGCCAAGGCACGGGCGAGGGCGACCCGCTGTTGCTCTCCGCCGGACAGCTGGGACGGCGCGGCGTCGTACTTGTCCTCGAGGCCGAGGTCGTCGAGCAGTCTGCTCGCGGTGTCTCGGGCTTCCTTCCGGTGCCGTCCGACCAGGAGGAGGGGCAGTTCGACGTTCTCGATGGCGGACAGGGTCGGCATCAGGTTGAAGAACTGGAACACGAATCCGACCTTCTGTCGGCGCATCCGCGCCAGCGCAGTCTCGCTCAACTGGTCGATCCGCTCACCGCCGAGCCAGACCTCCCCGGCGGTGACCCGATCGAGTCCGGCCAGCATGTTGAGCAGTGTCGACTTCCCGCACCCACTCGGTCCCACGATCGCGACGAACTCGCCGCTGCTGATCGTGAGATCGATACCGCGGACGGCCAGGACCTGGGTGCCCCCGGTGTCGTACGTCTTCGCGAGCCTTCGTGTCTCCAGCACCGGTGTCATGCCGGCTCCCGTTGCATCGGCAGTCGCTGCTCGATCAGGTCGAGCCACTCCAGGTCGGCCTTCAGGTGCAGGATCGCGCCCTCGGCCAGGAGCTCGGCCGCGGGCCGGGACCCGTCGGCCGCCACCATCGCGTCGAGGTCGCGCAGGGACTGCAGGTACTCGCGCCGCTGCCCGGCGATCAGCGCCTTCGGCTCGGCCAGACCCGCGGACGCGAGAATCACCAGCTTCATGAAGAACTCGTCCTTCAGCCGCGTGCCCGGCACCGGGGTCTCGATCCATCCCGTCAGCGCCGCCCGCCCGGCCGCGGTGAGCTCGTACACCCGCTTGCGCCGGTTGTCGCCTTCGATGCTCTGCCCGACCACCAGCCCATCCCGCTCGAGCCGCGCCAGCGTCGAGTAGATCTGCCCGGCGTTCAGCGCGGGCAGCAGCTCCCCGAACTCCTGCTCGAGGGCTTGCTTGATCTCGTACCCGTACCGGCTCTCGTCAGCCAGCAACGCAAGAAACAACGACCGCATAGATAGCAAGAATATATACCCGCTACCTATCTGTCCAGACCCCGCTCGTGGACTACATTCCGACAGGTTGATCGAGCTGTGGAGGGATCGTTGGGTACGTCGGACAAGGTGGCGGTTGCGTTCGAGGCACTCGTCGACGGGGAATGTGAGCGGCGTGAGCTCGACCGGGGCGGTCGGGTGCTGCGGTGGCTCGAGGCGGGTGACGGGCCGACTGTCTTGTTCGAGGCCGGCGCGATGTCGCCGGCAGCTGGGTTCGCGGCGGTCTTCAACGCGCTCGCTCCTGACTATCGGGTGATCGTCTACGACCGAGCCGGGTACGGCGCCAGTGGTCCGGCGCCGCTCAGCCTGGATCTGCAGCTTGGTGATCTGCTGGTCGTGCTCGAGGCGGTTGGCCCGGGCGTTGTCGTCGGGCACAGCTGGGGTGGTCTGTTGGCACAACTGGCCACCTGGGCGCGGCCCGAACTGGTCGGCGGCCTGGTGCTGCTCGACCCGTCACACGAGACCTTCTGGTCGGAGCTCCTCGGTGGAGACGGTCGCGCGGAGGTAGGCCGGCACCCGAGCCGGACCGTGTCGGTGAGTGAGGATCCGCGCAGTGCGGATGTGCTGAAGTTCGGTCGCGAACTGGCCAGTGACGTCGCCCGTAGCGTCGGAGGCGATGAGCGCCTCCAGGGTCTGCTGATCGAGGCGTGCCTGTCCTACCTGGAGACGGACGAGCAGCTGTTCACGTACCTCGACGAGTTCCCGATGATCCTCGACCACGTCGACGACCTGGCCGCCCGCCGTATGCAGGGTGTCTGGCCGGAGCTACCGGTTGTGGTGCTCACGGCCACCAAGGGCAGACCCCCGGACAGCACCGAGCAAGTCACCACGGTCCTGGACGATCTGGTTGCCGCAGTCAACGGTCGCCACACCGTGGTCCCCGACTCCGGCCACTACATTCACCTCGACCGCCCGGACCTCGTCGTACAGGCGGTCAGAGACGTAACCTCCGGCGCTTAGGAATCGTCGGCCTTGCGGACCCAGACCTCTCGGATGATGAGGAGGATGGCGGCGGCGGAGGGGATGGCCAGGAGGGCGCCCACTACGCCTAGGAGGGCGCCGCCGATGAGGGCGGCGATGACGGTGACGGCGCCGGGGATGTCGACGGCTCGGCGCATGATGCGCGGGGCGATGACGTAGTTCTCGATCTGCTGGTAGATGATCCCGTACGCGAGACAGGCGACGCCGGTCCACAGGCTGTCGGTGAAGCCGATCAGGGAGACGAGGACGACGCCGATCAGGCCGCCGACCATCGGGATGAACGCGGTGAACATGACCACGATCGCCAGCGCCACGGCGTACTCGCGCAGACCGACGATCTCCAGGAACACGAACATGCAGAAGCCCGCGCAGAGGGCGACCGTGAACTGGCCGCTGACGTAGCCGCCGACCCGGGCCAGCACCTCGTCGCCGAGGATCGAGACGCGAGTACGCCGGGTCCGCGGGACCAGGCTGTACGCCGCGCGCTTGACCGACGGGAGCGAGGCGAGGAAGTACAGCGTCAGGATCAGGATCGTGAACGTGTTGAACAGCGCGTTCGCGACCACCTTGCCGACACCGAGGATGCCGCCGAACGCGCGCTGCGCCAGGGCCGGGTCCTGGATGTAGTCCTTGGCCTTCTGGACGTAGTGGTAGCGGTTGTCGAGTTCGTCCAGCGTCTTCGACTTCTGCACCAGGTCGAGCCACTGGGGTGCGTTCCTGATCAGGCTGTCGATCTGGTCGGTGACCACCGGCACGATCGCGAACCCGACGCCGGCGACCGCGAGGATCATCAGCAGGAACACGACGGCGACGGACAGACCGCGCTTCAGGCCGCGGCGCATGAACCACTCGACCAGCGGGTTCAGCCCGACGGCGATGAACATCGAGACCAGCAGCAGGATCAGGACCGAGCTGGCCCGGCCGGCCGCGTTCCACAAACCCCAGGCGACCAGTACGCCGAGTGCCGCGAAGAACCCGAACATGAACGGGCTCGAGCGCCGCAACGGCGGACCGGGCAGGCCCATGCCGACGTCCGGGTGCCGCTCTTCGATCAGCAGTTCGTTGGCGAGATCGTCGTCCGCCTTGTCGGCCGGAGCCTTGGCATCCTCCGCCGACTCCGCAGCCTCTCCAGCCGCCTCACCCGCCTTGTCGGCGGACTCGTCGGCCTTGTCCGCAGACTCATCGGCTTTGTCAGCTGACTCGCCTGCTGCGTCGGCTGATCCGTTCGCCTGCTCGGCGGACTTTGCTGCCACGTCGGCGGAGTGGTCGGCTTTGTCCGCGGCCTGTTCTGCTTCGGCGGCGGCCTCCTGCGCTTCGCGGGTTGCCTCGGCGAGGTCCCGGTCGGGGGTTGTGGTGGAGGTGTCGTCGCCGGCTGGCGTCACGTCGTCTTGTCCTTCGGGGATCGCGAGCCCGTCTTGGCCTCGTCGGTCTTCTTCTCGTCGGCCGAGCCGTTCGGCCGGGCCTGCGTCTGAGTCTGAGTCTGAGTCTCCTCCGACACCAGGTCATCCAGCCTGAACTCGTCGATCTTCGTCGAGTCCGCCGGCTCGTCGTCGTCCGCCTTCGAATCGTCGGCCTTCGAATCGGTCGCCTTGGAATCGGCGTCTGTCGAGTCGGAACCCTTCGAGTCGGAACCCTTTGAGTCGGACCCCTTCGAGCCAGCAGGCTTCGAATCGGCAGCCTTGGAGTCGGCAGCCTTCGAGTCGTCGTCGGCCGACGCCGTGGACGCCTTGGACGACGCAGACCGGGAGGACGCGCGAGAGGTCGACGCGCCGGAGGTCGACGACCCTGAGTTCGACGCAGCCGAGGTGGACGCGGCAGGAGTGGTTGACGCGGACGTGGACGACGTGGGGGAGTCGGACTCGTCGGCCGGGCCGCCGGCGGTCTTGCTCACCAGGTCGTCGGTGTCCTTCGGGTCGACCCGCAGGGCGGTGTCGATGCGCGTCTCGTCGACCCGTGCGTCACCCGCACCCAGCCCGACGAACGGGCTCGCCCCGGTGAACGGTCCCTCTACACCCTCGTCGTACGACGCCTCACCCGACGCCGGCGCAGACGTCGCGAACGGGCTGCCGCCCTTGGGCGCGAACGGGCTCTCGCTCTTCGGCGCGAACGGGCTGTCGTCCTTCGGCGCAAACGGGGCGTCGTCCTTCGCAGCGAAGGGGCTCTCGTCCTTCGCAGCGATCGGGCCGGCAGTCGACGGGGCGTCGAACGGGCTCGGGGCGGGTGCCTCCGGCGGTGCCGCGAACGGGCTGGGCGCCGGGGCGTTGTGCGCCCCGGACAGCGGGTTGCTCGACGACCCGCCCGGCGGGTTGCTGGACGGCCCGCTCAGCGGGTTCGGCGACTCCGCCTGCTGGCGGTTGAAGGGGCTGACGTACGTCGGGGCCGCGGTCTCGGAGTCGAGTTCGGCAGCCTGGCGGGCGATGTTGCTGGCGATCTCGTTCAGACCCGCGATCTGGGTCAGGATGCCGTCGCGGCGCTTCGCGAGCCGCTCGGTCTCCCGGGCGACGATCGTGCGCGACCGCTCCGCCTCGTCCGCGGCGTTCGCGAGCTCCGACTCGGAGCGGGTCCGGGCGGTGGTCAGCAACTGCTCGGCCTCGCGCCGCGCCCGGGTGATGGTCCGCTCGGCCGACTCCTCGGCCTCGGCGCGGATCTTGCGGGCCTGCTCGGTCGCCTCCGCCACGCGGCGCTCGGAGGCCTCGGCGGCCTCGCGCATCTGGGTGGTGAGGTTCTCGGTGTCGGCCGCGATCTGCTGGTGCTTGTCGGCGAGCTCCTTGGCCTGCTGCTCACGCTCGTCGGCGAGCCGGGCCCGCAGTGCGGCGGACTCGCGCTGGATCGCCGTCCGGATCTTCTCCGCCTCGTGCAGGGCACCGTTCTTCAGCGTGCTGGCCTGCGACTCGGCGGTCAGCTGCAGCTGCTCGGCCTTGCGGCGCGCGGCCTGCAGGACCTCGGAGCCCTCGGTCTCCGCGGTACGGCGCAGCTCGGTGGCATCGCCCTCGGCGGTCCGGCGCAGGCTGTCGGCCTCGTTCAGCGCGACCGAGCGGATGTCCTCGGCCTCGCGGTCACCGGTCGCCCGGGCCGCCGTGGCCTCCTTGGCTGCCGTGCTGCGCAGCTCCTCGGCCTCGCGGCGGGCTTCCTCGAGCGCCTCGGACGCCTGGTCCTGGGCGAGCCGGAGGATCTGCGCGGCCCGGTCGCCGAGTCCGGCGTACGACGGGTTGGCGCTGGCGTCGAGCTGACGCCGGGTCTCCTCCAGTTGCCGCTGCATCGGCGCGACACTGCCCTGGAGCTCATCGGCTCTGTTACGGGCCTCGACGAGTTGCATCTCCAGCGCGCGGACATAGTCGTCCACGGCCTGCTTGTCGTACCCACGTCGACTGACCGGGAAGCCCCCGGCCGCTGTCGCCGTACGGTCGAAAAATGGCAGGCTCGACTCGTCAGGCATTCCCGAGATTCCCTTCTGGCGGCTCACTGAATCCCCCACCTTAAGCCTGTCAGAACTCGGGCGTAACCAGCCAATCGGGCCCCTGGGACGACCCGGCCCAACCGTTACCTGTTACGGAAGCGATTGATGGCGGCCTCATGCTCGGCCCGCAGCGACGGATTACGGACGCCGAGGCCCTCGCTCGGGGCCAGGGTAAGTACGCCGACCTTGCCCTGGTGCAGGTTGCGATGGACGTCGTACGCCGCCTGGGCGGTGTCCTCGAGCGGATAGACCTTGCTGACCGTCGGGTGGACCATGCCCTTGGCAATCAACCGGTTCGCCTCCCAGGCCTCCCGGTAGTTGGCGAAGTGAGAGCCGATGATCCGCTTCAGGTTCATCCACAGGTACCGGTTGTCGTACTCGTGCATGAAGCCGGACGTCGACGCACACGTCACGATCGTCCCGCCGCGCCGGGCGACGTACACCGATGCCCCGAACGTCTCCCGCCCCGGGTGCTCGAACACGATGTCGGGATCGTCGCCACCGGTGAGCTCACGGATCCGGGCCCCGAACCGCTTCCACTCCTTCTGGTCCTGCGTCGTCTCGTCGGCCCAGAACTTGTACCCCTCGGCCGACCGGTCGATGATCAGCGACGCCCCCATCGCCCGGCAGATCTCCGCCTTCTCCGGCGACGACACCACGCACACCGGGATGGCCCCACCGTTCAGCGCGAACTGCGTCGCGTAGGAACCCAGCCCGCCCGATGCACCCCAGATCAGTACGACGTCGCCCTGCTTCAGGTCGGCACCGTTCGCGGACACGAGCTGCCGGTACGCCGTGCTGTTCACCAGACCCGGCGACGCGGCCTCCTCCCAGGTGAGGTGCTCCGGCTTCGGCATCAGCTGGTTCGACTTCACCAGCGCGAGCTCGGCCAGACCGCCGAAGTTCGTCTCGAAGCCCCAGATGCGCTGCTCGGAGTCGAGCATCGTGTCGTTGTGCCCGTCGGGCGACTCGAGCTCGACCGACAGGCAGTGTGCGACCACCTCGTCGCCCGGCTTCCACGCGTTCACGCCGGGCCCGGTCCGCAGTACGACGCCGGCCAGGTCCGAACCGACCACGTGGTACGGCAGGTCGTGGCGGGCCGTCAGCGGGGACAGCTTCCCGTACCGCTTCAGGAACGCGAATGTCGACACCGGCTCGAAGATCGACGTCCACACGGTGTTGTAGTTGATCGCGCTCGCCATCACCGCGACCAGCGCCTCACCCGGCCCGAGCTCGGGCGTCGGCACGTCGTCCAGGTGCAGGCTCTTGCGCGGATCCTTCTCCTTGCTGTCCAGACCCTCGAACATCGTCGCCTCGTCGGCGTGCACGGTGATGCCGCGGTAGTGGTCCGGTACGTCGAGTTCGCCAACGGCCGTGGTGTCACCGGACAGAATCGCTTCGAGGATCTGCTTCACGTCGTACCTCCTGCAGCGGCGGTCTGGGTGAGCGGAACTTACCGCTGAGTATGCACGTCTGGCTGTGCCTTGTAACACAGGCACGGGCCGGTGAGACGACCGTCACTTTTGCAGTCCACCGTTGTCAGTGGTCTTATTCAGCGCAGGCGCGTGGAGAGCCGCACCTGGGTGAAGTCGTCGCCCGACCGCAGCTGCACCAGATCGCACAGCTGGTTCGCGAGCCACACGCCCCGGCCGCCGAGTTCGTCGAGTGGCGGCAGCACGCGTCCGACCAGCAGGTCGTCGATCCGTCCCTGGTCCGCGACGTCGCAGACCAGGGAGCCGTCCTCGATCCAGACAGACAACGTCCCGCTGCCGCCGCCGAACAGGATGCTGTTCGTGCAGATCTCGTGCAGCGCCAGCTCCAGGTCGTCCGTCCGATCCCGCGACACCCCGTGCGACAAAGCCCGCGCAGTGACCCATTGCCGGATCTGCGCAAGCTCGCCGCGTCCGAACTCCCACCGCTCGGCCCGATCCGGTACGTCGGGCAGCGCGGTGCGGAATGTCTTCTCTGCAAGGCCTTCCGGCACCGAGTGGGTCACCGTCGGATCGATCCCGACGGCCGCATCGTACGGACAGCGCAACCGGAAGCCGACGGCGTCGGCGAAGGCCACCGACAGCAGAGCCTCGTGCAGCAAGGCTTCCTCGTACTCCGCTGCCGTCCGGCCCGCGCACGCCGGTTCACCGAGCCCACGGACCGCTCGGCCAGGATGCTGGTCGAGGATGTCGCGCCAGAACGGAATGATCCGCGCGGGATTGTGGCCGGCGACTGTCATATCGATAAAACGCACCTGGTCGGCCGCCTCGCCGAGCGCCTGGCGCAGCTCGGCGATCCGCTCCGGGGGCAGTGCGACCACGACCTTCTCACCGGCAGCCAGGCCGTCACGGACGTACGGCGCCGCGGAAAGCACGAACTCCTCGCCAGAGGTATAGACGAAGGCGTCGTGCCGGAACCCCGCGTGCGCACCGCCCAGAGAGTCGGTGGCGCTGTCCTTCAGCACCCGCTCAGCCTAGTCCGCCGATCGCAACCGAGGAGCGCGTCGAGGCGCGCCGTCACCCGGTGTTCGAGACCCGTAACAGACCGGTCGTGAAGGCCGGGTTCAGGCCGGCTCGACGAGCTCGACCAGCACGCCGCCGGCCGAGCGCGGATGGATGAAGTTCACCCGCGAACCGGCGGTGCCACGGCGCGGCTCGTCGTACAGGAGTTCGGCGCCGCGCTCGCGCAGGGTCGCCGAGACCGCGTCGAGGTCGCTGACCCGGTAGGCGAGTTGCTGGATGCCCGGCCCGCGCTGGTCCAGGAACTTCGCGATCGGTGACGAGTCCGACAGCGGTGCGAGCAACTGGATCGACGAACCCGAGTCGCCGACCGACAGCATGGCCTCGCGCACGCCCTGCTCCTCGTTGATCTCCTCGTGCGCGACCGTCATGCCGAACACCTCGGCGTAGAACCGGACCGCCTCGTCGAAGTCGGCCACGGCAACACCCACGTGGTCGATCGCATCGAACAAGGTCCCGGTGACGGTGCTCTCCATAGCGCCAGAGTGGCGCAGCCGGCGGCCGGAATCCATGGAAAGTGGCAGAGCTGACACGACGCGTGTGACTTGATCGACAGCGGCGTACCAGTGCGGTCGCAGGTATCGTGACAACATGTCTGACGCCACCCGTAGTTCAGCGAACACCACTGTCATAGTCGCCGGCGCGCGGACCCCGGTCGGGCGGCTGCTGGGTGGCCTCAAAGGCTTCACCGGCGCCGACCTCGGCGGGTTCGCGATCAAGGGCGCACTGGAGAAGGCCGGCGTCGCGCCGGACCAGGTCGAGTACGTGATCATGGGCCAGGTGCTGCAGGCCGGCGCCGGTCAGATCGCCGCCCGGCAGGCCGCGGTCAAGGCCGGCATCGCTATGAACGTCCCGGCCATCACCATCAACAAGGTCTGCCTGTCCGGCCTGAACGCGATCGCGCTCGCCAGTCAGCTGATCCGTGCCGGTGAGTACGACATCGTCGTCGCCGGCGGGATGGAGTCGATGACGAACGCGCCACACCTGCTGCCGAAGTCCCGCGAGGGGTTCAAGTACGGCGACACCACCCTGGTCGACTCGATGGCGTACGACGGGTTGTGGGACGCGTTCACCGACCAGCCGATGGGGGCGCTCACCGACCAGGCCAACAACGAGGGCCTGAAGCTCAGCCGCGAGGAGCAGGACGAGTTCGCCGTGCGCTCGCACCAGCGGGCCGCCGAGGGCTGGAAGAACGGTCTGTTCGCCGACGAGGTGATCCCGGTCGAGGTGCCGCAGCGCAAGGGCGACCCGATCGTGGTCGACAGCGACGAAGGCGTTCGCAGTGACACCTCCGTGGAGGCGCTGGCCAGGTTGCGTCCGGCCTTCGGCAAGGACGGCACGATCACGGCCGGGTCGTCGTCGCCGATCTCCGACGGCGGCTGCGCCGTGGTGGTGATGAGCAAGGCGAAGGCCGAGGAGCTCGGGTTGAGCTGGATCGCCGAGATCGGCGCCCACAGCTCGGTGGCCGGGCCGGACTCGACGCTGCAGAGCCAGCCCGCGCACGCGATCGCGAAGGCCTGCCAGAAGGAAGGCATCGAGCCGGCCGCGCTCGACCTGATCGAGATCAACGAGGCGTTCGCCTCGGTCGGGATCGCGTCCACGCGGGAGCTGAAGGTCGATCCGGACAAGGTCAACGTGAACGGCGGCGCGATCGCGGTCGGACACCCGATCGGGATGTCCGGTGCCCGCCTGGTCCTGCACCTCGCGCTCGAGCTGGGCCGGCGCGGCGGTGGCGTCGGCGCGGCCGCACTGTGCGGTGGCGGTGGCCAGGGCGACGCGCTCATCGTCCGGGTCCCGAAGAGCTGATGCCGCGCCGGACCGCACCGGTCTCGGAGCTGGTCGAGCGGGCCCGGGAGGGTGACTCCCGGGCCGTCGCCCGGCTGATCTCACTGGTCGAGGACGAATCGCCGTTGCTGCGTGAGGTGATGGCGGCCCTGTCGCCGTACGCCGGTCATGCGCACATCGTCGGCATCACGGGCTCACCCGGCGTCGGGAAGTCCACGTCGACGTCGGCGCTCGTCACGGCGTACCGGGAGACCGGGAAGCGGGTCGGTGTGCTCGCGGTCGACCCGTCGTCACCGTTCTCCGGTGGTGCGCTGCTCGGGGACCGGGTGCGGATGCAGGACCACGCGACCGACTCCGGGGTGTTCATCCGGTCGATGGCCTCGCGTGGGCATCTCGGTGGACTGGCCTGGTCGACCCCGCAGGCGTTGCGGGTGCTCGACGCGGCCGGGTACGACGTCGTCCTGGTGGAGACCGTCGGCGTCGGCCAGTCCGAGGTGGAGATCGCCGGGATGGCGGACACGACCCTCATCCTGCTGGCGCCGGGGATGGGTGACGGGATCCAGGCGGCGAAGGCCGGCATCCTCGAGGTCGGCGACATCTACGTGGTGAACAAGGCCGATCGGGACGGCGTGCAGAACGTCACCCGCGACCTGCGGCACATGCTCGCGCTGGCCGAACGGCCCGAAGGCGCCTGGTCGCCGCCGATCCTGAAGACCGTTGCCTCGCGCAACGAAGGGGTCGACGAGGTGGTGGCGGCGATCGAGGATCGGCTGGCCTGGATGAGGTCCAACGGCGTCCTGGACGAACGGCGCCGGAGCCGGGCCCGGGACGAGATCGAGGCGATCGCGATGACCGCTCTGCGGTCGCGGTTCGCGCACCTGCACGGCGACGCGCGGCTCGACGTACTGGCCGCCAAGGTCGCCGAGGGCAACACCGACCCGTACACGGCCGCGGACGAGTTGATCGCGGCGCTCTGATCAACGCCACGTGCAACATTCGACCACGGACTGTCACATTGTGTCTTTCCCTGGCGTTCATCCAATGGTTGTTCCGAAATCGGGCAAACTCCGCAGGATTTCCGGAGTACGGTGCGATGGACGTCTCACGGCGGCGCGCCGGTGGGTGCCATGCCCCCGAATCCGTTACAGAATGGACCTTGTAGCTGGTGAGCATTGTGCGGTGGGCTGTGTTCAGTCAGTGACAATTGGTGACGGTCCGTGATACAAACTCAAACACAGTCGACCGAGTGGTTGCGAACGAGGAGTGGTGACATGCCGAAGAAGCTGTTGATCTGGTCGGTCATCGCCTTTGCCGCCTTCTATCTGTTCACTCAGCCAGCGAACGCCGCCGATGCGGTGGGAGGCGCGTTCTCCGCTATCGGCGACGCGTTCTCGAGTGTGATCACCTTCTTGACCGCGCTGTTCAGCTGATCTGCACTCCGAGTGTCCCGTTACGAGCAATCGTGCGGGACACTTGGCTGTAGGGGCCGCGGAGCGGCCGGCTGCGATGGCCAGAGAGGGTGGTAGGGGAGTGAGTGGATGGCCGGCATAGGCCTGTTCCGGATCTTCGACCCGAAGGTCCGCAAGCACCTGATCGCGGACGAGGGCGAGGTCGTCATCGACGAGGTCCGGCAGCACTGGGTGGTGTATTCGGTGCCGATGCTCGAGGTCGCGCTGGCGACCGCCCTGCTGATCGCGATGGTGACCACGCCGATCGGCGGCCAGCCCATCGTGCTGGCGCTCGTGCTGGTGCTGCTCTCGCATGCCTTCTGGCAGTTCCTCACCCACCATCGGGACCGGTTCGTGGTCACCAACATGCGGGTCATGCGGATCCGTGGCGTCTTCTCCCAGACCGTCGCGACGACTCCGATCGCGCGGGTCCTCGACATCACCCTGAAGAAGCCGAGCATCGGCCGGATCCTCGGGTACGGCCACTTCGTGTTCGAGTCCGCGGCGCAGGACCAGGGCTTCCGCGAGATCAGGTGGGTCAGCCGTCCCGACGACCGTGACCTGACCATCCAGCGCGTCATCCAGCGCACCGGTCTGCGCGCGTCGGCCAGCGTCGACGTGGTGGAGGGCGACGACGACTCCGACGACGACGGCACCGGTCCGATCGGGATGGACTCCGCGCAGGAGATCACCACCACGGTGCCCGCACCCGCGCCGGCGCGGCGCAGTGGTCCGCCACCCTCCTCGGGTTCGGCGTCGAAGTCGATCTTCAACAGCGAGCGCGGCAACTGGACCGACGAGGACTGAGATCAGTCCGCCGCGGCTCGGAAGAGTTCGAGGCGACGCTCGCGATGGCGTCGTTCGGCGTCGGTCGACGGACCTGCCAGCGCCTTGGTGAGTTCCTCGACTGCTTCGTCGTACCGGTGGTCGCGAGCCAATAGCTCGGCGCGGACGGCGTGCCGGCGTGGGCTGGGCGTGAGCTCGCTGAGCACAGCGAGTCCCGCTGTGGTGCCTTGTGCTTCGGCGGCCGCGACCGCGCGGCCCAGGTCGGCTGCCGGGCTGGGCGCGACCGACACGAGGAGCTCGTACAGGCGGAGGATCTCCGTCCAGTCGGTGGTGTCGTAGCTGGGTGCGCGGGCGTGCTCGGCCGCGATGGCGGCCTGGAGTTGGTAGGCGTCCGCCTGCTGGTTCGAGCGCAGGAGCGAGTCGTTGAGAAGGTCGATCCCGCGGGCGATCGCGGCGTTGTCCCAGCGGCCGCGGTCTTGCTGGTCGAGCGTGACGACCTCACCCTCGGCGTCCAGGCGGGCAGGCCGGCGCGCCTCGGTGAGCAGCAGCAGTGCGAGTACGGCGGTCGGCATCGGCTGCTCGGGTAGCAGCTCGTGCAGGAGCTCTGCCAATCTGATCGCCTCCGCGCAGACGTCGACGTCGTACGCCGTCTGGCCTTCGACCGGAGCGTGGCCGGAGGTGTAGAGGCTGTGGACGACGCCACAGACTGCGGGCAGGCGCTCGGGGAGTTCGGCCTCGGGCGGCACCCGGTACGGGATGCGGGCGGCGGCGATCTTCTGCCGCGCCCGGGTGAGGCGCTTCGCGGTCGCGGCCTCGGTGGTGAGCATGACGCCGGCGATCTGCGTGGGCGACAGTCCGCACAAGGTGCGCAAGGCCAACGCGACCCGGGTCGGTGGTGAGAGCGCAGGGTGGCAGCAGGTGAAGATCAGCCGCAGGAGGTCGTCCTGGACGACGTCGGCCGGGACGATGTCGGTGCGGCCGAGCTCGATCAGCTGGGTGCTGTCACGTTCTTTGTCGGCGCGCGCCCGTTCGCGCCGGATGATGTCGATCGCCTTGCGCCGGGCGGTGACGGTCAGCCAGGCGCGCGGCTCGGGCGGTACGCCGGTCACCGGCCAGGCGCCGAGGGCCGCCAGGGTGGCCTCCTGGACGGCGTCCTCGGCGAGTTGCACGTCGCCGACGGTCCGGATCAGCGTCGCGAGGATGCGTGTCCCCTCGACCCGGACCGTCTCGGCCACCGCATCGTGCCCTGGCTCCATCGCCGGAGTCTTCAGCGGGCCCGGATCACCGGGCGCACCTCGACCGCGCCGTTCCAGGCCGACGGGATCTGCTGGGCGATCGCGATCGCCGCCTCCAGGTCCTCGGCCTCGACCAGGTAGTAGCCGGTCAGTGCTTCCTTCGTCTCGGCGTACGGCCCGTCGGTGGTGACGACCTTCCCGCCGCGAGCGCCCTCCACCCGTACGACGGTCGCCGTACTGGTCGGATGGAGCACCGCGCTGGCCGTGATCAGGCCGGCGTTCTCGTCCTGGAACCGCCGGTACTCCGCGAGTTCCTCGGCCTGCTCAGGTGCGAACCAGTCCACGTCCGCGCTGTAAACGAGCGCCAGGTACTGCGCCATCAGCCCACTCCTTTCCGTGCTTCAGGATCCACTGTGGTCCCTCGGCAAGTGAACGAACAGCAACCCGCGAACAGGACATCCGTCAGCGAGTGGCCTCCGCGACCCGCGCACGGAACTCCTGTACGACGCTCGCCTCGCCGGCGGTCTGGATCGCGGAAGCGTCGGCTCGGCCCCACAACCACAGGAACACCGCGTCGGGTGGACCGAAGATCTCGGCGGCCGCGTCGCCCTGGGCGCCCTGCTGCACGGTGACGCTGGTGCTGTCCGCGCTGATCGTCCAGGTGCGGCCCTCGGCGGTGACCCGAACGGTCGCGTCGAGTGGGTGAGCGGTGTCGCCCTCCTCCCACCACGGTCCACCGAGGTTCGGGAACAGCAATTCGTCGATACCGTCGAGCGCCAGTTCGGCGGCGATCGGTGTGACCACGTCATGCGCCTGCTCGACGTCGATCCGGTGCACGACACTCTCCAGCGCCATTCGCCGGTACCAGAACCCCGAGGTGGCGTCGTCCGGCCTGAACGTCCAGGTCTCCAGCGACGTACCGGCCTTCTCCAACGCGGCCACGATCGCCGCGAGTGCCTCGTCGTACCACTCGAACGTGTCCCGTGCGTCGAAGTCCGGCGGCCACGGGTCGGGCAGCGCGCCGAGCCGCAGCACCTCCACCTTTTGCACATACACCAGCGCCACGTGCCGCAGTACGGACTCCACGGTCCACCCCGGACAACTGGGCACCGGCGCTTCCAGCCCCATCCGTCCGACTTCCCCCAGCCGAGCACCCTCACTCCGCACGTGCCCCAGATAGAACTCGGCCTGCTCCGTCGACAACGTCATACCCGGACCCTCCCAGACCCCACAGACACTTTCAGACGCTCCGTTGCTTGAGCGCTTCTTCCCAGTCGGCTGTCTCGGTGTGGCTGATCTCCACCACGCGTTCGGTCAGCAGTTTGGCCGGATCCTCGGCGGTCGTGTACCGGCCGGCCCGCTGGACGTACAACCAGGCTTCGTTCCGCAGGTCCTCGGCGGTACGGCGGTAGGTCGGATACGAGTCCTTGAACCCGAACAGCGTCCGGACCCCCTCGGCCAGCGCGATCAGGGCGCCGAGCGACGGGGCGAGCCAGATGGGCGCGCTGATCGCGACCGAGATCGCGACGAACAGAGCCGCGACGAGCTGGACGGTGCCCAGCCCTCGGTACGCGACACGGGCTTGGTTGGCTTGGTGGTGATACCAGCGGAAGCGGAGGCTGATCAACTGCTCCGCGGGCGCGTCGGTGCCGAGCGCCGGGAAGTCCGAATCTCTGAGTCTGGCCATGGTGTGCCTAGTGTCCAGCTAACCTTCGGCTCATGGCGAGGAAGAGGGCGTTGCCGTTCGATCCGATCGACGAGGCGTCGCGGCAGTGGCGGCGGCGCTGGGGTGCGGTCGAGCAGATGCGGGCCGTCACGTCGCTGATGCGGGCGCAGCAGATCGTCATCGGGGAACTGGACGACATCCTTCGCAAGCACGGACTGACGTTCGCGCGGTTCGAGGCGCTGGTGCTGCTCACGTTCTCGCGGCGCGGGTCGCTGCCGCTGGGGAAGATGGGGGAGCGGCTGCAGGTCCACCCGACGTCGGTCACGTCGATCGTCCGCCGGCTGGAGGCCGCCGGGCTGGTGACCCGGACCCCACACCCGGACGACGGCCGGGCGGTGCTGTGCGAGATCACTCAGGACGGACGGGACCTGGTCGAGCGGGCCACCGCCGACCTCGTCGCCGCCGACTTCGCCCTCAGCGGACTCAGCGACGAGCAGCTCAAGATGCTCTGGTCGGTGCTCGAACCGCTCCGCCACAACGCCGGCGACTTCAGCTGATCGACGCTTGAACCCTGCCTCAACCAGGTCTTGCCCAGTGTTACGTCCGCGCTAAGAGTTCATTTCATACTGAAACTTCCCAAGTTTCCCTATTGCGCTACAAGCTCAGGGCATCCAGGATCGGGGGAACACAGTCGGCCCGCCCTGCGGCCGCGGAAGTAGCTGGAGGACCCATGAAGCGCCGTACTGTCCGGGTGACCGCCGTCCTGCTCGCCGGCGCCCTCACGCTGTCAGGCTGTTCCGGCGGCGGTTCCGCCTCCCCGGCCGACGGAGTCAGGTCGGTCTCGTTCGCCGTCGACGACCCGGTCACGCTGAACCCGGGCCGTCAGACCATCGCCTTCGCACAGGACAAGGTGCTGTTCTCCGCGCTCACCTACATGAAGAGCGACGGCAGCCTGACCTACCTGAACGCCGAGTCGGTGAAGTCGACCGACGCCGTGCACTGGACCGTCAAGCTGCGCCCGGGCTGGACCTTCCACAACGGCGAGAAGGTCACCGCGGAGAGCTACGTGAAGGCGTGGAACACGGTCGCCTACGGCCCGAACGCCTGGGAGAACAGCGGCCAACTCGTCAACATCGCCGGGTACGACGCCCTCAACCCGGCCAAGGGCGCGCCGAAGACCAAGGAGCTGTCCGGCCTCAAGGTGGTCGACGAGCTCACCTTCACGGTCACGCTGAAGAGCCCCGACGGGCAGTTCCCGACCCAGTTGTCGCAGGCACAGACCGGGTTCTTCCCGATGCCCGAGGCGGCGTACAAGGATCTCGACGGCTACGGCAAGAAGCCGATCGGCAACGGGCCGTTCGAGATGGACGGCAGCTACACCGAGAACGAGCCGATGACGGTCAAGGCCTTCGCCAACTACCAGGGCCCGAAGCCGAGCATCGACGAGATCGTGTTCAAGCCGTACACCGACATGACCACGGCCTACACCGACGTCCAGGCCGGCAACACCGACATCATCTTCGTCCCGGCGGCCCGGATGGCGCAGGTGAAGAAGGACTTCGGCGACCGTGCGTACGTCTTCGAGGGCCTCGGTATGAACTACCTCGGACTGCCGCTGTGGGACAGGCGCTATTCCGATGTCCGGGTGCGCGAAGCGATCTCGATGGCGATCGACCGCCAGGCCGTCAGCAATGTGATCTACGGCGGCATCTGGACGCCCGCCACCGCGCTGACCCCGCCGGGCGAGCCGGGTACGCCGAAGGGCCTCTGCGGTGAGCTGTGCACGTTCAACCCCACCAAGGCCAAGCAGTTGCTGGCCGAGGCGGGCGGCTTCAGCGGCAAGATGGAGATCCGCTACCCGGGTGGTGCCGGGCTCGACGACCTCTACAACGCCTACGCCAACCAGTTCCGGCAGAACCTCGGTATCAAGGACGTCACCGCGACGCCCACCACCGACTTCCCGGAGTTCCAGAAGCTGCGTAACGAGAAGAAGCTGAGCGGCCCGTACTTCTCCCGCTGGGGCGCTCTCTACGCGAGCCAGCAGAACACGCTGCGGTCCTTCTACACCAAGGCCGGCGGCTGCGTGAACTGCATCCCCTACTACACCCCGCAGGTCGAGCAGTTGCTGGCCAAGGCGGACGCGCAGGTCGATCCGCAGAAGGCGATCGAGGGGTACGTCGACGTCCAGAAGGCGATCATCAAGGACTTCCCGGCCCTGCCGATGTTCTTCGAGAAGTACACCTACGCCACTTCGGACCGGATCGCCAAGCTGGCCGAGGGCGCGGGCAGCCTGGAACTCGAGAACACCACCCTGGCGGATAGTTGATGACGGCAACCAGCCCGCTCCGGGAGATCCTGGAGCGGGCCCACCGCGTGCCCGACCTGGACCACTTCCCGGGCGTCGACGAGATCACCGAGCGCCTCGACGAGTTGGCCGGCCGTCACCCGGACCTGGTCACCAGTCGCAGGATCGGTACGTCGCGCCTCGGCGACCCGATCACGATGTACTCGATCGGCACCGGCCCCGACGAGGCGCTCGTGTACGCCGGGGTGCACCCGAACGAACCGATCGGCTTCTGGACCGCGATCCGGCTGGCCGAGGATCTCTGCGCCGACGAGGATCTCCGCGGCGGCTGCCGCTGGAACATCATCGGCTGCATCGACCCCGATGGCACCCGCCTGAACGAGGGCTGGTTCGACGGTCCGTTCAACCGGGTGAACTGCCTCGAGCACTTCTACCGCCCGGCCCCGGCCGAGCAGGTCGAGTGGTCGTTCCCGTTCCAGTACAAGAACGCGTACTTCGACCAGGTGATGCCCGAGGCGTTCGCGCTGATGCGGGTGATCGACGAGCTCGAGCCGGTGGTCGCCGTCTCCTTGCACAACACCGAGGTCGGTGGCGTGTACTACTACGTCACCCGTGAGCTCGGCGGTTTCGTCGACGAGTTGCACGCGATCACCGCCTCGTTCGGGCTGCCACTCGATCTCGGTGAGCCCGAGACTCCGGTTGCGCGGCCGCTCGGTCCGGCGGTCTACGAGATGATCTCGGCCAAGGCGACGTACGACTACACCGAGAGCCTCGGGCTGACGCCGTACTCGTCGTCGGGTGGGTCGTCGGCGGAGTACGCCGAGCGGCACGGGACGGTCAGCCTGGTCGCCGAGCTGCCGTACTGGACGCATCCCGCGAACGACGACCAGACGCCGAGCGACGCGTCGTACCGCGACGTGCTGGCCCGGATGGCCGATGCCCTCGGCAAGGATCTCGACGCGATGATCGAGATCTTCGACGCGGCCCGCCCGTACCTGTCCGACGACTCGCAACTGGTCCGGGCGACCGACGCCTTCCTCCCGTATCTGGCCAAGCGGCCGGTACGCGACCGGCTCCGGGCGGAGAAGGAGGACCCCGCGCGGATGGCGACGGTCGCGGAGGCCTTCGGGCTGACCGATGTGCACCGGTCGTTCCGGCTGAGGTTCGGCGGCATGCTGCTTCGCTCGCTCGAGGGCGAGATCGCGCGGGGGAGTGCGGCCGCCGTACTGCACCCACTGAGCCGGCGGATGCGTGAGCTCTACCGGGAGTGGCAGGCCGAGGCCGCCGCCCTCGACCAGGAGCTGCGGACCGTCCCGATCAAGGACCTCGTCGGAGTCCAGTACGCCGCCACCCTCACGCTGCTGAACGCCGTACGGCGGGAGGCGGGCTGATGCTGCGCTTCACCGTCCGACGGGTGATCGAACTCGTGCTGGTGTTCTTCGGCGTCACGTTCGCCATCTATGCGGCCGTGTTCGCGCTGCCCGGCGACCCGATCTCCAGCCTGGGGGGCGATCAGCCGCTGTCCCCGGCGGTGGTCGAGCGGATCCGCGAGCTCTACCACCTGAACGATCCGCTCTGGTCGCAGTACCTGCGCTATCTCGGTCATCTGCTGACCGGCGACCTGGGTGTCGACTTCCGCGGCCGGTCGGTGGCGGAGCGACTGGCGACGCGGTGGCCGGTGACGATCCGGCTCGCGCTGACCGCGTGGGTGATCCAGGTCGTGATCGGCGTCGGCCTCGGCCTGATCGCCGGGTTGCGGAAGAACACCTGGATCGACCGCGGCGTACTGATCCTGACGATCCTGATCACCTCGGTGCCGATCTTCGTGATGGCGGTGACCGCGCAACTGGTGTTCGGCGTGAAGCTGTCGTTGCTGCCGATCGCCGGGGTGACCGACGGCTGGCCGTTGTCGTACTTGCTACCGGCGACCGTGCTGGCGTTGTACGGGCTGGCTGCGGTGGCCCGGCTGACCCGGGGGAGCGTGGTCGACACGATGAGTTCGGACTTCGTCCGGGCGCTGTGGGCCAAGGGCCTGACCCGGCGCCGGGTGGTCGGCATCCATGTACTGCGGAACTCGTCGATCCCGGTGCTGACCTATCTGGCGATCGACCTGGGCGCGTTGCTCGGCGGCGCTGTGGTGACCGAGGGAATCTTCAACCTGCCCGGCGTCGGTCAGTTGCTGTTCCAGTCGATCCGGGTGCACGAGGGTCCGACCGTGGTCGGCATCGCGACCGCGCTGATCCTGATCTTCCTGCTCACCAGCGTGGTCGTCGATCTGCTCAACTCGCTGCTCGACCCGAGGATCCGCCATGACTGACCAGGTGCTGGTGCAGACGGTCGAGGAGGACACCCTCGCCGGGCGCGGGGTCTGGGCGACCGTCCGGCGCCGCGTGTTGTTCTGGCTGCCGTTGACCGTGCTCGCCGTACTCCTGTTGCTCACGCTGTTCCCGGGTTGGGTCGGCGGGTGGTTCGGCACCCCGGATCCGCGTGCGTGCGACATCTCGGCGAGTGCTCGTCCGTCGTCGCACGGGCATCCGTTCGGTCAGGACCTGCAGGGCTGCGACGTGTACGCAAACGTCGTCCACGGCGCTCGCGCGTCGCTGGCGGTCGGCCTGATGTGCACGCTGGTCGCGCTCGTCATCGCCGTCGGAGTCGGCACCATCGCCGGGTACGTCGGTGGTTGGGCCGACTCGGTGCTGGCCCGGCTGACCGATGTCTTCCTCGGCTTCCCGTTCCTGCTCGGGGCGATCGTCGTACTGAACAGTCTCGGCAAGCGGTCGGTCCTGTCGGTCGCGCTGGTGCTCGCGTTGTTCTCCTGGCCGGCGCTGGCCCGGATGGTGCGTACGACGGTCCGCGCGACCCGGGACGCGGAGTACGTGCAAGCAGCGAAGGCCATGGGGTTCCCGACCAGCCGCATTCTCAGTCACTATGTGTTGCCGAACTCGATCGGTCCGGTGCTCGCGGTCGCCACCCTGACCGTCGGGGGCGTGATCGTCGCGGAGTCGACGCTGACGTTCCTCGGCCTCGGCCTGCGGGCGCCGTCGATCTCGTGGGGCCTGCAACTCGCCACCGCGCAGTCCAGGTTCCAGCAGGCACCGCACACCTTGATCTACCCGGGCATCTTCCTCGCCGCGACTGTACTGAGCCTGATCACCCTCGGCGACGTACTCCGCGACGCGGTCAACCCGAAGGGACGCTCCTGAATGACCACCCACGACAGAACGGACGCCGCCTTGTCCTCGTATGACCTCACCACCGCTCGTGAAGCCGCTCCCGCGATCGAGAGCTGGCTGGAGTACCAGCGCCGCTACCTGCGAACGCCGGGAGTCCAGGCGGCGATCCGGGTCGGTGACGAGATCGTCCTGTCGACCGCCCTGGGGAACAGTGACGAGGTGGCCGGGACGCCGCTGCGGACCGACCATCTGTTCCGGATCGCGTCGCACTCGAAGACCTTCACCGCGACCTCGATCCTGCAGTTGGTCGAGCAGGGCAAGGTCCGCCTCGACGACCCGATCGACGCGCACGTGCCCGAGCTGGCCGGTAGTGCGCTGGCGCCGGTCACCGTGCGCGAGCTGCTCGGCCACCAGGGCGGCGTGATCCGCGACGGCGTCGACAAGGACTACTGGCAGCTGATGGATCCGTTCCCGGACCGCGAGGCGCTGGTGGAACTGTGCCTGAGCCACGGCCAGGTGTTCGAGCCGAACGAGCACTTCAAGTACACGAACATCGGCTACTCGCTGCTCGGCCTGGTGATCGAGTCCGCGAGCGGGCTCTCGTACGGCGATTACGTCGCCGCCAGCATCACCGGTCGGCTCGGCCTGGCGAACACCGGCGCGGAGTGGGACCCGGAACGAGCCAGTGAGTACGCCGGTGGTCACACCGGGCTGCTGGACGGCTCCGACGTACGCGAGACCATCCCGCACGTCGACACCCGGGCGATGGCCGCGGCCACCGGCTTCTACTCGACCGCCGAGGACCTCACGTCGTACGGCGCCGCGCACTTCTTCGGAGCGGATCAGCTGCTGACCGACGCGAGCAAGCGGCTGCTGCAGCGCGACGAGAGCCTGGTCAACGCGCACGGCCGCGAGATCGGCCGGTACGGGCTGGGCCTGGACATCGTGAAGGTCGGCGACCGCCGACTGGTCGGCCACAGCGGCGGGTATCCGGGCCACATCACCCGGACCTTCATCGACCCGGTCGACCAGATCGTCGTATCGGTGCTCACCAACTGCATCGGCGGCCCGGCCGGCATCCTCGCGACCGGCGTGGTCAAGCTGCTCGACCTGGCGGCCAATGCTCCCGCCGGCTCCGCGGTGCCGAGCGATATCGACGGGCGCCGGTTCTGCGGCAACTTCGCGAACCTGATGGGTGTGATGAGCATCGCGCTGCTGGGTGGCCGGCTGGTCGCGTTCTTCCCGGCCGCGCCGGATCCGGTTGACAGCTACGAGGAGCTCCAGGTCATCGACGAGAACACGCTGGCCGTCGTACCGGCGGCCGGGTTCGGGTCGATCGGCGAGAAGGTGGAGTTCACCTGGGACGCGGACGGACAGCCCGAGGTCGTCCGGTACGGCGGGAGCTCGCGGTGGCCGGTCGAGGTGTTCCGGGCGCGCCGGTCGGCGCAGATCGCGGACGCCGAGGTGCACGTTGAGGCCAGGAGGTCGTCATGACGGATGACAAGCCGGTCGACGACGAGGCCTGGGAGGAGGACCCGCGCCGCGCGGAGTTCGTCGAGCAGTTCGCCCTGCTCAGAGAGCTGGCCGGCTCGCCGCGGATGGAGGGCCGGGTGCTCGGCTACCTGATGATCAGCAACAAGCCGTTCGTCTCGTCGGCCGAGTTGGCCCGGGCGCTGTCGGCCAGCGCGGGCTCGATCTCGAGTACGACGCGGCGGCTGATCGATCTCGGGTTCATCGCGCGGCACGCCGTACCGGGGGATCGCAGTCACTACTTCAAGGTCGAGGACGACGTCTGGGGGAGCTTCCTGGCCGGCGAGCGCAAGTCCCTCGGCAAGCAACGGCAGGTCTTCGAGGACATGCTCGCCGATCTGCCCGAAGGTATGACCGGTCCGCGAAAGCGGCTGCGGAACGCGCGCAACTACTTCGAGTGGCTGGCGACGTACCACCGCAAGATGCTGGTGGACTGGCAGGAGTACAAGGACAAACTCGACGCTGGGTCCGATCAAGGGGAGGGTGAGTGACGGGCGACGTCCTGCGGTTCGAGGACCTGACCGTCGACTTCACCGTCGGCGGTACGACGCACCGCGCGGTGGACCAGGTGAGTTTCGCAGTCCGGCCGGGCGAGGTACTCGCGGTCGTGGGGGAGTCCGGATCGGGCAAGAGCGTCACCTCGCTGGCGGCGCTCGGGCTGCTGCCGTCCAACGCGACTGTCGGCGGTCGGATCAGCTTCGGCGGCGATGACGTGCTGTCGATGTCGCGGGCGGAGCTGACGACGTTGCGCGGCCGGCGGATCGCGATGATCTTCCAGGATCCGGTCGGCGCGCTGGACCCGGTGTTCACGATCGGGTCGCAGCTGATCGAGATGATCCGGGCGCACCACCCGGCGCTGTCTCGCGGGCGGGCCCGGGAGCGGGCGATCGAGCTGCTCCGGATGGTCGAGATCCCCGAGCCCGAGTCGCGGTTGAAGTACTACCCGCACCAGCTGTCCGGCGGTCAGTGCCAACGGGTGATGATCGCGATCGCGGTCGCCTGTGACCCCGAGCTGCTGATCGCGGACGAGCCGACCACCGCGCTGGATGTGACCGTCCAGCAGGAGGTGCTCGACGTACTGCTCGCGATGCGGTCGGAGATCTCCGGGGCGATCATGATCATCACCCACGACATGGGCGTGGTCGCGGACGTGGCCGACCGCGTCGTTGTCATGCGCAAGGGGTCGGTGGTCGAGACGGCCGACGTACACGAGCTGTTCGACCGGCCGACCCAGCCGTACACGCGGGCGCTGCTCGACGCGGTGCCGCGCGGTGGTCTGCGCGACGACAAGCCGTCCGGACCGACGGACGGTACGCCGGCCCTGTCGGTCGAGGATCTCGTGGTCGAGTACCGCGGCCGGCGCGGCAAGACGGTCCTTGCGGTGGATCACGTGAACCTGGCGCTCAACCCCGGCGAGATCACCGGTCTGGTGGGCGAGTCCGGGTCGGGGAAGTCGACCATCGGGAAGTCCGTGCTCGGCCTCGCACCGATCACCTCGGGCGAGGTCCGGGTCGATGGTCAGGCGCTCACCACCGCGTCCTCCTCGGTCGCGCGTCAGACCCGGTCCCGGATCGGCGTGGTGTTCCAGAACCCGGCCGGCTCACTGAACCCGCGCGCCACGATCGGTCAGTCCATCGGCGAACCACTCGCCGTACATCGCGGCGTACGGGGCGCTGAGCTGCGTGGACGGGTCGAGGAACTGCTGGACAGCGTCGAGCTGCCGCGTGGATGGGCCGGGCGGTATCCGCACGAGCTGTCCGGCGGTCAGCGGCAGCGCGTGTCGATCGCGAGGGCGATCTCGCTCGATCCCGGGCTGTTGATCGCGGACGAACCCACGTCGGCACTCGACGTGTCCGTACAGGCGACGGTGCTCGAGCTGCTCCGGTCGCTGCAGGACCGGCTGCATTTCGCCTGCTTGTTCATCAGCCACGACCTCGCGGTGGTCGATCAGGTCTGCGACCGGGTCGCCGTGATGAGCCACGGCAAGCTGGTCGAACAAGGCACCCGCGAAGCTGTCCTGCGCGCACCCCAGGACCCGTACACGATCCGCCTGCTGGAAGCGGCGCCCGTCCCGGATCCCCGCGAACAGGCCAACCGCCGCTCCCTACGCCTGGCCGGCTAGCACCGGCGGAGGCCTACTCGTCGCCGGCTAGCGCGGGGAAGGCCTGGCTGCGCTCCTGCTCGAGTCCGGCCTGGCGCTCCGCTTCGGCACGTTCCTCCGCAGTGGGTGGAGGCGGTTGCTGTCGTGGCCGGCGTCCATACCGGTTCCGCAGTACCGCACCCGGTAGTCGGTCTCGGCCAGGTCCAGCGGCTGCTGCCACTCGCCGGCCCAGCCGACGAGCGCGGTGGTCGCGCCGACCGGCGTGTACGACGCCTCGACGATCTCCTCCCAGGCGTCGTCGACCGGTGGTTCGGAGTCGTGCAGCTCGACCGAGAAGCCGACGTCGCCGGTGTGCAGGCCGGTGATCAGGAACAGCGCCCCGGGCACCGCCGCACCGCACAGCCCGTTCTGCTGGCCGGCGAAGGACGCGCCCAGGTCCGACACGAACTCGTGGCTCTGGACGTACAGCTGGCCGTAGTGCACCCCGACCGGTCCGGTCGTCAACGTCCGCACGGAATCCCTCCCCAGGTCCTGGCGCGCATCATCTCGCCGGATCGGGGTCAGTCGGGGAATTGGAAATAGTTGGACGTCCTAGTATTTTGGAACCAGTCCCCTAGGAGGTCTGACTGATGGATGCCGAGCAGATCGCGGCCGGCCGGAGCCGGTGGCAGCAGCGGTACGACGCGGCGCGCAAGCGGGAGGCGGATTTCACCACACTCTCCGGTACCGAGGTCGCGCCGGTGTACGGACCTCCCGAGGGTGTCGACGACCCGCGGATGGAGCGGATCGGCTGGCCGGGGGAGTTCCCGTTCACCCGTGGCCTGTACCCGACCGGCTACCGCGGCCGCACCTGGACGATCCGCCAGTTCGCCGGCTTCGGCAACGCCGAGCAGACCAACGAGCGGTACAAGATGATCCTGAACGGCGGTGGCGGCGGCCTGTCCGTCGCGTTCGACATGCCGACGCTGATGGGCCGCGACTCCGACGACGCGAAGGCGCTCGGCGAGGTCGGGCACTGTGGTGTCGCGATCGACTCGGCCGCCGACATGGACCGGCTGTTCAAGGACATCCCGCTGCAGGACGTCACGACCTCGATGACGATCTCCGGCCCCGCCGTACCGGCGTTCGTGATGTACCTGGTCTCCGCCGAGCGGCAGGGCGCGGACATCACCAAGCTCAACGGGACGCTGCAGACCGACATCTTCAAGGAGTACATCGCTCAGAAGGAGTGGCTGTTCCCACCGGAACCGCACCTGCGCCTGATCGGTGACCTGATGGAGTACTGCGCCGAGCGCATCCCGGCGTACAAGCCACTCAGCGTCTCCGGCTACCACATCCGCGAGGCCGGTTCGACGGCCGGGCAGGAGCTGGCGTACACGCTGGCCGACGGGTTCGGGTACGTCGAGCTCGGGCTGTCCCGCGGACTCGACATCGACGTGTTCGCGCCGGGCCTGTCGTTCTTCTTCGACAGCCACCTGGACTTCTTCGAGGAGATCGCGAAGTTCCGCGCCGCCCGCCGGATCTGGGCGCGCTGGCTGCGCGATGTGTACGGCGCTCGCACCGACAAGGCCCTGTCGCTGCGGTTCCACACCCAGACCGCCGGGGTGTCGCTGACGGCCCAGCAGCCGTACAACAACGTCGTACGGACGGCTGTCGAGGCGCTGGCCGCCATCCTCGGCGGGACGAACTCGCTGCACACCAACGCGTTGGACGAGACGCTCGCGCTGCCGAGCGAGGAGTCGGCCGAGATCGCGCTGCGCACTCAGTCGGTGCTGATGGAGGAGGTCGGCGTCACCAACGTCGCCGACCCGCTCGGCGGATCCTGGTTCGTCGAGGCGCTCACCGACAAGATCGAGGCCGAGGCCGAGGAGATCTTCGAGCGGATCAAGGAGATGAGCCCGGACGGCTCGATGACCGGCGGCATCCTGCGCGGGATCGAGGACGGCTGGTTCATGGGCGAGATCGCCGACGCCGCCTTCGAGTACCAGCAGAAGCTGGAGAAGGGCGAGAAGAAGATCGTCGGCGTGAACACGCTGACGGACACCGTCTCCGGCGAGCTGGAGATCCTCCGGGTCAGCCACGAGGTCGAGGTCGAGCAGTGCCGGGTGCTCGCGGAACGCAAGTCGCACCGTGACGAGGACCGCGTCCGGCGTACGCTAACGGCTCTGGTGGAGGCGGCCAGGAGTACTGGCAACCTGATCGAGCCCATGCTGGAGGCGGCGCGTGCGGAGGCCACGATGGGGGAAATCTGTCACGTTCTTCGGGACGAGTGGGGCGAGTACCGAGAGCCCGCCCGCTTCTGACGAGAGTTCCTCCTCCGACTCGGGCCTGGCGGATCCCGGCGGATTGGGATCGCAGGCCCGGGAGGCGATCGGCCCGGCGGACGGGCGTGGTGTGGTCGTGTGTGGCTCGGACCGCACCATGCTGCGGGTCGTCACCGAGCTGGTGAGCTCCGGCGAGCGGGTGATCGCGGTCGTCAACCCGGCGTCGCGGCACTACGACCGGATCAGTGAGCTCGGCGCGCAGGTGATGGGTGTCCGGGTCATCAGCGAGTCGCTGCTGCGCCGGGCCGGGGTCGACGCTCAGGACGGCAACGCCTCGACTGCGCGGGCCCTGGTGCTGCTGGACACCGATGACGTTCACAACGTGCACACCGCGCTGACCGCTCGCGACATGGATCCCCATCTGCGCATCATCGTGCAGATGGTGAACCCGCGACTGGGCAAGCAGTTGCACAGCCTGCTCGGAGACTGCGTGGTGATCTCCGGACCGTCGCTGGCCGCGCCCGCGTTCGTCTCCGACGCACTCGAGGACGACGAGCTCACCTGGCTCGAGATCGGTGGCCGGCGCCTGGTCGCCGGTCAGGCCGACCTGATCCGGCAGCCGCATCTGACCGTGCTCGCCGACACAACGTCGTCCGCGACACCGGAACTGCTGCCGATCTCGAGCTCCGATCCGAGCGGTGACATCGTGCTCGGCACCGGCATTCGCAGCGTCTGGCGGACCAGGGACGTACGGCGGGCCGGCTGGCTGATGGCGGCCGGCGACATCTTCGATCGGCGAGTACGGCGGATCGCCGCGGTGATGGCGTTGCTCGTGGTGGCCGGGACCGTGCTGACGCATTTCATCGCGAAGGTCGAGTGGCTGCGGGCTGTCTATCTTGCCGCCGGTGCGGTGACGTCGGCGGGGATCGAGGACGACACGTTCTCCGAGGCGGCGCCGTGGGCGAAGGTCGCGGCCGTCGTGGTTCAGTTGACCGGGATCGTGCTGGTGGCTCTGCTGACCGCGGTCATCGTCGACTCGCTGATCGGTGCGCGACTGTCGCGGGTGATCGGCGGGGTCCGCGGCCGGCCGCGCAACCATGTGGTCGTCTGCGGCCTCGGGACGGTCGGCGCGCGAGTGCTGGAGATCTTGGCCGAGCGGGGCGTCGCGGTGGTCGGCGTCGAGCATGACGAGGACGCGCCCGGCGTACAGACCGCGCATCGGCTGCGGATCCCGGTGGTGATCGGCGACAGCAGCAACGAGGAGACCCTGCGGTCGGCCGGGGTGCAGCGATGTCTGTCCGTGCTCGCGCTCACCGACGGCGACATCACGAATCTGGAATCGGCGATGGTCGTCCGCGACCTGAACCCGGACGCCCGGATCACCATGCGGATGTTCGACCACGACCTGGCGCAGCGGGTCGAGCGCCGGCTCGGGCTCGGCCACAGCCGGTCGGTGTCGATGCTGGTCGCCCCGGCGATCGCCGCGGCCGCCGCGAACCGGCGCAGCCAGGTGACGGTCCCCGCCGGTCGCCGGGTTCTGCTGCTCACCGAGGTCACCGTCGAGCCGGGCTCGGTCGCCGTCGGCCTGCGACTGAGCGAGCTGGACGAGGAAGGCGGATTGCGGGTGCTCGCGCGCCAGGACGATGGCCCGTGGGACTGGAAACCGGCGTCCGGCAAACTGCTCCGAGGCGGTGACCGGCTCGCCGTGGCGGGCACCCGGAGTGGGCTCGCCAGACTGCTGCTGGCGACCCGGGCACGACACGGTTCCACCGCGTCGTAGAGGATGGACCTGTGAACGTACGCAGTGAGCGCCAACTTGGCGCGACCGGAATGCGAGGGCAGTGGTGAGTCAGTCGAACTTCTCCCGTCCTGGGGCGATCGATCTGTCGTCCCTGCGCAAGCCCGCGGCCCCGCCGCCCGGCTCCGGTGGTGGCGCACCGGCGGGCGGTGGCGGAGCGTCGGGGGCGTATGTGCTGAACGTCAGCGAGGCGACCTTCCAGTCCGATGTGATCGAGCGGTCCATCCAGTCACCGGTGGTGGTCGAGTTCTGGTCGCCGCGGTCGGAGGCGTCGATCGCGCTCGGCCCAGTGCTGGCCCAGCTGTCGACCGAGTACGCCGGCAAGTTCCTGCTGGCCCGGATCGACGTCGACGCGAACCCACAGCTGGCGCAGGCGGTCGGCGTACAGTCGGTGCCGCTGGTGATCGCCGTACTGCGGGGTCAGGTGGTTCCGCTGTTCCAGGGCCCTCTGGGTGACCCGGAGGTGCGTGGGTACCTCGACCAGCTGCTCACGGTGGCGGTCGCGAACGGCATCAGCGGGCGGGCCGATCCCGTCGGACCCGCGGCACCTTCGGTGGAGGACGAGGAGGAGCCGCCGCCGAATCCGCGGTACGAGAAGGCTGAGGACGCGGTCGGTGCCGGTGACCTGGACGGCGCGATCGCGGCGTACGAGGAGCTGCTGAAGGAGACGCCGGCCGACGCCGAGGCGAAGTCGGGCCTGGCCCGGGTGCAGCTGGTCAAGCGCACCCAGGACGTGCCCGCCGACCTGCGGACGCGCGCGGCCGACAACCCGACGGACATCGAGGCGCAGCAGTTGGTGGCCGATGTCGATCTCATGGGCGGGCACGTCGACGACGCGTTCAACCGGCTGATCAGCACCATCCAGGCGACCTCGGGCGACGAGCGGAACGCGGTCCGGCTGCACCTGCTCGAGCTCTTCGAGGTCGTCGGCGCGGACGACGACCGGGTGATCAAGGCGCGGCGGCGGTTGATGGCTGCGTTGTTCTGACTTTTGCTTGTCGACAGACCCCCTCGGCCCTCGTGGCTGAGGGGGTCTTGTCTTTGCCCGGTGTGAACTCTTGCAATTCGTTGTTGGATGCTCTGAGAATAATTCACATGACCAGCGCCGTCGCCGCGACGCCACCGCCGAGCCTCGAGGCCCGGATCCATGGACTGCTGCCGGCGCTCAGTCCGGTACAGGCCCGGATCGCGACCGAGGTACTGCGGGATCCGGCAGCGGTGGCGTCGTCGACGATCGGGCAGTTGGCGGCCCGGTGCGGTACGTCGCTGCCGAGCGTCACCCGGTTCTGCCTTGCGCTCGGCCTGTCCGGGTACGCCGAGCTGCGGCTGGCGCTCGCGGCCGAGAGCGGGCGGAGCAGTCTGAGCTGGGAGCGGGGGACTGGCGCCGAGGTCGGGCCGGATGACTCGCTGGACGACGTACTGCGGACGCTGTTGCGAGCCGACACTCGCGCACTCGAGGACACGGTCGCGTCGCTCGACGTCGACGCCCTCGGTCGCGCCGTCGAAGCAATCTCCAACGCCCGCCGAATCGACATGTACGCCGTCTCCGGCTCCGCGTCCGTCGCCGAGGACCTCCGCCTGCGCTTGCACCGGATCGGCCGCGGCGCCAACACCTGGAGCGACGTACACAACGCACTCACCAGCGCGGCGCTGCTCGGAGCCGGGGATGTTGCCGTAGGCATCTCGCACAGCGGCGAAACGGTCGAGGTCCTCGAGCCACTGGAACGAGCCGGCCGCCAAGGCGCCACGACCGTTGCCATCACCAACTATCCGCGCTCGCCCCTGGCCCGGACCGCCGACATCGTCCTCGTCACCTCCGCCCGAGACGTCACCTTCCGCACCGGCGGTCTCTCCGGCCGACACGCCCAGATGATCGTGCTGGACGCTCTGTACCTCGGTGTCGCTCAACGCGACTACCCGCTGGCCGAACAAGCCTTCGACGCCACCAGCGAAGCCGTCTCCACCCATCGCCGCCGCCCCTGATTTCCACCCTCCGTCAGCCGCCCTTGAAGGAGCACCATGGACAGCCCCCACCGCGCTTTCGCCCCCTCCCGCCGCACACTTCTGTTCGGAGCCGGCGCCACGGCACTCACCGCCGCGTCCGCCCTTCCTGCTTCCGCCACCGCCTCCGCCTCCGACTCTGCCGGGTCTGGCTCTGCCGGGTCTGGCTCCGCCACTGCCGGGTCCGCTGCGACTGGCGGGTCGGCCGCTGTCTCGGCCTCCGCCTCCGCGGCGATCCCGTCGCCCGACGACCTGCCGCTGACGGGTGGACCGGAGTTCCCGGTCGGCTTGTTCTGGCCGCCGCACCCGTATGCGAGCACTGCCGAACGGTTCACCGAGATCAAGGACGCCGGGTTCGACTTCGTCATCTCCGGCAACTACGCGGGCGACGGGAACATCTTCCAGTACCAGCTCGACCTCGCCCGCACCGCCGGTCTGCAGCTGCTGATCTCCGACGACATCCAGATCCGCAACATGTCCCGCTGGTTCTCGATCTCCGACAACACGGCCGACTTCCTCAGCGTCACCCCGGACGAGGCCCGCGCCCTCTACACCCGGGCCCGCGACGCCTACGGCCCGTTCTCGTCCCTGGCCGGCTTCAACCTTTACGACGAACCGGGCGCCGGCTGGTTTGCCACCTTGGCCAAGGCCGTCGCGATCTCACGCGAACTGGCACCGCAACTGTTGCCGTACATCAACCTCTTCCCGTCCGACGACGCGGCGTACTACCGCAGCTTCGTCGACGTGGTGAAGCCGTCGCTGATCTCCTTCGATCGGTATCCGCTACTGTCCGAGGGCCGCGAGGACGCGAACTACTTCCACAACTGGACGATCGTCCGCGACGCGGCCCTGCACGGCGACATCCCGTCGTGGGTCTTCATCCAGACCCTCGCGTACAACGGTCACCGCGAGCCGACCGCCGCCGAACTGCTCTGGCAGGTCAACATCAGCCTCGCGTACGGCGCGAAAGGCATTCAGTACTTCACCTACTGGACGCCCGAGGCCGCCCGTGGCGAGGGCTTCGGTCCCGCATTGATCACTGTTGACGGACGTCGTACACCTCGGTACGCCGCGGCGCGCAAGATCAACACCACCTGGCTCCATCAAGTCGGCCGCGAACTCAAGCCACTCGTCTCCGAGACCGTTGTCCACGCCAACGAAACCCCACTACCCAACGGCACAGTCGGCTTCACCCCGACAAACTTGGTCACCGGAGTCACCGGGAACCCAGTAGTCATCGGCACTTTCCGGTCTCGCGACGCCGCCTCCACCGATCGCTGGCTCCTGGTCGCCAACCGCTCCCACAGCACCCGCTCCCGCGCCGTGATCACCCCGAACCCCCAGACCGTAGGCGCAGTCGCAACCTTCGAACCAGCCACCCACTCCTACACTCCGCGGCCGGTCGGCCCAACGCCGGTCGACCTCGAACCCGGCGCAGCAACCCTGATCAAACTCACCGCCAAGTAGAGCTACCTGCTCGGCGCCGAGCCCCAACCTCCAAGCCCGGCGCCGAGCACCATCCCTCAGACTCGGCGCCGAGCAAGCCTCGCGACCCCCGCCGGGCGGGGCCTCGCCACCCTCCGCCGGGCAGGCGTCGCGACCCCGCCGCCGGGCCGGGCTTCGCCACCTCCGCGGGGCAAGCCTCGCGATCCCCGCCGGGCCCCGCGATCCCGGCCGGGCAAGGCCCGGCGGCGTGCGCTGTGGGTTAGCTTGGGGGTCCTGTGTAGATGCCTTGGGCTCGGTAGCGCAGCGGTGGGGCGGCGTACTCCTCCAGGGCGTGGGCGGTCCAGCCGATGATGCGGGAGAGCGCGAAGAGGGCGTCGCCGGCGTCGGGGCGGAAGTCGAAGGCGTGCATCATCGCAGCCACGGCGAGATCGCTGTTCGGGAACGACGGTAGACGTGCCGCGAGCACGCTCACCGTCTCCGTGATCGGGTGGTCGCCGAGCAGTTCGCCCAGTACCTCGGCGCGCGGATCGCGTTCCTGATAGATCCGGTGTCCGAAGCCCGGCACCGGTTCACCGGACCGCAGCCTGTCCGAGAGAGCGGCGAGCGGATCCTGCTGAGCCCGCTCCAGGAACTCGTACGCCAGTGTGGGCGCAGCGCCGTGATACTGCCCGTCCAGCGCTCCGAGCCCCGCAGACACCACGGCATACAGATTCGCCCGGGCACTGGCCGCCACTCGCGCGGCGACCGTCGAAACAGCCAGGCCGTGATCGGCCATCAGGATCATCGCGGCCTCCAGCACCTCGGGGCGCGGGGGGTGCGGCGACAGCTTCGGCCAGAGCCGCGCGCCCAGCGTCGCTCGCGTCGTCACGGACGGACCAGGCAGGGCGGCGATCAGCGTGCCGATCAGCTTCTCGGCCACGCTGGTCACCGACCGCGGCGCCAGATCGAATCGCATCGGGTCCGCAGCACCCAATGCAGCGACGGCGACGCGCAGCTTGTCCGTCAAGCGCGCGGAACCCGGCAGCACGTTCATCGCAGCGCGCGCGAGCTGCACGGATTCGCGCGGCGCGGGGAAGGGTTGCTGTGCGGTCAGCTCGCCGGTCCACAGCAGGTGCGCGACCGACTCGACCGACGAGTTGATCGCGAGGTCGCGCACGGAATGACCGCGGTAGTACAGCTCGTCGTCCTCCAGCAGCGTCAACGCGGACTCGATCTGCTCGACCACCCCCGAGTGCTCGACCGACCGACTGGCCAAGCGCTCGACATCGGCGATCGCGAACAAGCTCCCGCGGCGGCCGCGCGCCCGGACGCTGGTCAGCAGACCGCGGCTCACATAGGCGTAGATCGTCTCCGGCTTCACCTTCAGCCGGCGCGCGACCTCGGCCGTGGTCAGGTAATTCTCGTCACTCTGCTGGGTCATTCCCCGCTCCTCCGAGCGTCGATCCCGCTCCCGTGGGCGGTTACATTGACTGGATCAATATTGACAATCATTGATCGCCTGTCAACTCTGAAGGTATGTCAACAACGATCAATGTTCCGCCGGGCCTTCGGAATGTCGTGGTCACCGAGACGACCCTCGGCGACGTGCGCGGTGAGGAAGGTTTCTACCACTATCGGCAGTACTCGGCGATCGATCTCGCCAAGTCGAAGACGCTCGAAGACGTCTGGTTCCTGATGTTCGAGGGGCAGCTCCCGACCGCCGACGAGCGGGAGCGCTTCATCGCCGAAGTGGCGCCGTTGCGGGTGCTCCCCGACGAGGTTCGCGCCGTCCTGCCCGCGATCGCGACCGCGGGTCCCGTGTTCAACCCGCTCGCAGGTCTGCGCACAGCCTTGTCACTCCTGGCCGCCGTACGCCGTCTTCCGCCGTTGTGGGACGCCGATCCGGCGCGCCAGAAGGCCGACGCGATGCTGGTGTGCGCGGTGACGCCGACGATCCTGGCGGCGCTGTACCGGCTGCGCGAGGGACTCGAGCCATTGGAGCCACGTGCCGATCTCACCGCTGCGGCGAACTGGCTGTACCTCGTGACTGGCAACGAGCCCAGCGCGGTCGACGCAACGGCGATCGAGCACTACCTGGTGTCCACTCTCGATCACGGGTTCAACGCCTCGACATTCACCGCGCGGGTGATCGCGTCGACGGGTGCGGACGTGGTCTCCGCCATCGCTGGAGCGATCGGGGCCTTCTCCGGGCCGCTGCACGGTGGCGCACCGGACCGGGCACTGGCCAGTCTCGACGAGATCGGCACGCCGGACCGCATCGACTCGTGGGTGCGGGAGAAGGTGTCGGCCGGCGACCGCATCATGGGCTTCGGCCACGCGGTCTACCGGACCGAGGACCCGCGTTCGCTGATGCTGCGTGACATCGCGCGGGGGATCGGGGGAGACCTGGTGGACTTCGCGACCACGGTGGAGCAGCGCATTGTCGACGTACTGGCCGAGCTCAAGCCCGGTCGCAACCTGTACGCCAACGTGGAGTTCTACGCCGGTGTGGTGATGGAGCTCTGCGGTATCCCGCGTGCCATGTTCACGCCCACGTTCGCGGTGAGTCGCGTGATCGGCTGGTCCGCCAACATCCTCGAGCAGGCCACCGATCCGAAGATCATCCGCCCGATCGCGACGTACGTCGGTCCTCAGCCGCCCGCACCGATCCCGTAGCCCGGCTCTTGAACTGCATGGTGCCGTCCTCCACCGGCTTGAAGCGGAGGGACAGGAGGTCGCGCGGGTAGTTCTGCCGGAGGCGCCAGGGGCCGGTCGAGCCCTGGCGTGGCAGGATCGCTGCGGCGCGCCTGATGTACCCCGACGACAGATCGACTACCGGACGCGGCGGAGCGTCGTACTCTGCCGGGTCGATCTCAGGGACGCAGATGCTGGTGCCGGTCTCGGTGAGGTGGTTGAGCAGCCGGCACACGTACTGCGACGTCAGGTCGGAGCGCAGCGTCCAGGAGTTGTTGGTGTAGCCGATGCACCAGGCCAGGTTCGGTACACCGCTCAGCATCATGCCCTTGTAGACGAAGGTGTCGTGCGGCGCCACCGACCGCCCGTCCACCGTGAGCTCGATTTTGCCCAGGGCAACCATCCGGAGTCCGGTCGCGGCGATCACCAGGTCGGCCTGCAGTTCCCGTCCGGACTGCAGGCGCAGCCCGGTCTGGGTGAAGGTCTCGATCTCGTCTGTCACCACCGAGGCCGAACCATTGCGCAGAGCCTTGAACAGGTCTGCATCCGGTACCAGACACAGCCGCTGGTCCCAGGGCTTGTAGCGGGGCGTGAAGTGCGGGTCCGCTGGGATGGACTCCGGCAGCTGCTTGGCCGCTGCACTGTTCAGGAGCCACGCGGCATGCGTCGGCCACTTCCGGAACGCGCTGTAGAGCGCTGTGCTCAGTGCGACGTTCTTACTCCGGATCAACCGGTGTGCGAGCTTCTCGGGCAGTACGGCGCGTAGCCGGTCGGAGAACGCGTCGTGGGCCGGTCGGGACGCCACATAGCTCGGAGACCGCTGCAGCATCGTCACGTGTTCCGCCGTACCCGCCATGGCCGGCACCAGCGTCACTGCAGTCGCGCCACTGCCGATGACCACCACTCGCTGACCGCTGTAGTCGAGGTCGTCCGGCCACTGCTGTGGATGCACGATCCGGCCCTGGAACTCGCTCTGCCCCGGGAAGTCGACCACATACCCCGAGTCGTAGTCGTAGTAGCCGCTGCACACATACAGGAACGAGCAGGTGTACGTCGCCTTGGTCGTCTCCACGGTCCACTGCGCCTCGCCGGACGACCAGGAGGCCTTGAGGACCCGCTGCCCGTAGCGGATCCGGCGGTCGATGCCGTAGGTGCTCGCGGTCTCGCGGAGGTACTCCATGATCGCCGGGCCGTCCGCGATCGCTTTCGCCGCCTTCCAGGGGTGGAACGGGAAGCCGAGCGTGAACATGTCGGAGTCGGAGCGGATCCCTGGGTAGCGGAACAGGTCCCAGGTGCCGCCCATGCTGTCGCGCGCCTCGAGGATGGCGTACGAGCGGTCGGGGCTCTGGGTCTGGAGCCGATAGGCCGCACCGATGCCGGACAGTCCCGCGCCGACGACCAGGACGTCGAGGTGCTCCATCAAGTTCCTCCAGAATGCCGGGTCAGTTCCTATTGAGTGCAGGTTCGGTGCATGGTCAACGGTAGGCGAGGTCGCCAGGATGGTGCTGTACGTATCCGGCACGTCACAGTGAGGTGGGTCGAATCATGACCGAGAGATTCGTGGTCGGCGCTGTCGATTCCGCCCGGGGCCGTTCGTCAGCAAGATGTCCAGTACAAGCCCGAGACAAGGGAGCCAGAGATGGCGCAGTACATGTTCCTGCTGTTCGACAGCGAAGAGTGGTACGACAACGTCACCGCGGAGGATTGGCAGCAGGCGATGAAGCTGCACGGCGCGTTCGCCGAGGCGGTCGAGAAGGCCGGCGCCCGGATTCTCGGTGGCGAGGCGCTCGAGCGCTCCAGTACCGCGAGCACGGTCAAGAACCGCGAGGGTGCCGAGCCGTTGGTCACCGACGGCCCGTTCATCGAGACCAAGGAGGGCCTGGGGGGCTTCTACGTGATCGAGGCACGCGACCTCGACCAGGCGCTCGAGCTGGCCAAGCTCTGTCCGTCGGGCAACGTCGAGGTCCGCCCGGTGATGGACACCTCGGCAGGCTCAGAGCCGGCCTGAGACTCGGCCTGAGACCGGGCCTGAGACATGGCATGCAGTCGGGTACGCGGACTCCTCCACCCGCCGTACCCGCCTGCCCGTCGTGCATGCGCGCTCGGGGTGCTCGGCTGCCCGCTGGACCGTCTGCTCGCGTGCGTGGCGGGAGTGAGATGGGGTGAGTGAGGTCGTGGCGGTGGAGGTCGCTCGGGTGGTGGACCGAGTGCACCGGGAGAGTTGGTCCACGGTGCTGGCTTCGGTCGTGCGGCTGACGCGGGATCTGGATCTGGCCGAGGACTGCACGCAGGATGCGTTCGTGCAGGCGCTGCGCACGTGGCCGGACGGCATCCCGTCGAACCCGGGTGGCTGGCTGACCACGGTCGCTCGGCGGCTCGCGCTCGACCGGCTGCGGCGGGAGACCACGCTGCGGCGGAAGCTCCCGCTGCTGGTGGAGGACCCGGTCGCTCCGGGGGATGCCGAGCATCCGACGGATCCGCTGCGGCTGGTGTTCACCTGCTGCCACCCGGCCTTGGCGCGGGACTCGCAGGTGGCACTGACGTTGCGGCTGATCTGCGGACTGACGACGCGGGAGGTGGCGGCGGGTCTGCTCATCAGCGAGGCGACGGCGGCCGCGCGCATCACCCGGGCGAAGAAGAAGATCGCGGCGGCCGGGATCCCGTACCGGATCCCGGCGGACCACGAGTTGTCCAGGCGTCTGGATGCGGTGCTGACGGTGGTGCACCTGGTCTACACGGCTGGGCATGTGGCAGCCGGGCCTGACCTGACTCGGGCGGATCTGACCGGGCGGGCAGTTGAGCTGGCGCGACTGCTCGTGCGGTTGATGCCGACGGAGACGGAGCCACAGGCGTTGCTCGGTCTGCTGCTGATGACCGAGGCGCGAGGCGATGCGCGATTGAGCGAGGACGGGGAGTTGGTCCTGCTGGCCGACCAGGACCGGTCGCGGTGGGATGTGCGGATGTTGGCGGAGGGAGTGTCGCGGGCGACGGCTGCGCTGGATCGTGGTCAGGGACGATTCGTGTTGCAGGCAGCGGTTGCTGGGCTGCATGTGACCGCGCCGTCGTGGGAGAAGACGAATTGGACCCAGGTGGTCCGGATGTACGACGCGATGATGGTCAGCTGGCCGACTCCGATCGTGGCGCTCAACCGGGCTGCCGCGCACAGCCTGGTGCCTGGGGCGGACCTTGAAGCAGTCCTCGCCGAAATCGACGCCTTGAGCAACGAACCGGCCCTGAAGGCGTACGCCTACCTGCCGGCTGCTCGAGCTGATGTGCTTGCCCGCCTGGGGCGAGTCGACGAAGCGGCCGACGCCTACGACTCAGCGATCACCCTCACCGCCAACGAGACCGAACGCCGCTTCCTTGCACACCGGCGCGCCGGTCTGTGCGACTGAGCCCGGTCGCCTGTGCGGCTGATTCGGGTCGCCTGGGTGGCCCGTGCGACTGAGTCCGGTCGGCTGTGCGGCCGTTGATTGTGTCGAGCAGGCTGATCGTGCGTCGCAGTCAGTTGTCGGGCGTCGGGGCCCAGAGGCGGTCGGCGGTGCCGGCTTCGAGGCGGCCGCGGTAGACGTCGATCTTGTGGTCGATGAGTTCCAGGTTGTCCTGGAGGTCGGCCAGTTTGGCGAGTACCTCGGCGCGGTGGGACTCCAGGAGGGCCAGGCGTTCCTTCTCGTTGCCGCGGCCGGCGGTGACCAGTTCGGCGTACTGGCGGATGGTTCGGATCGGCATGCCGGTGGCGCGGAGGCGGGTGCAGATCTTGATCCAGTCCAGGTCCAGTTGGTGGTAGCGGCGGCGGCCGCCGGCGGTGCGGTCGACGGTGGTGACGACCAGGCCGGCGCGTTCGTAGTAGCGCAGGGTGTGGACGCTCACGCCGGTACGCCGGGCGGCCTCGGCAATGCTGATGCCCGCCTCAGCAGTCGGCCCACCCGCCTCGGCAGTCGGCCCGCCGGCCTCGGCAGTCGGCCCGCCGGCCTCGGCAGTCGGCCCGCCGGCCTCGGCAGTCGGCCCGCCGGCCTCGGCAGTCGGCCCGCCGGCCTCGGCAGTCGGCCCGCCGGCCTCGGCAGTCGGCCCGCCGGCCTCGGCAGTCGGCCCGCCGGCCTCGGCAGTCGGCCCGCCGGCCTCGGCAGTCGGCCCGCCGGCCTCGGCAGTCGGCCCGCCGGCCTCGGCAGTCGGCCCGCCGGCCTCGGCAGTCGGCCCGCCGGCCTCGGCAGTCGGCCCGCCGGCCTCGGCAGTCGGCCCGCCGGCCTCGGCAGTCGGCCCGCCGGCCTCGGCAGTCGGCCCGCCGGCCTCGGCAGTCGGCCCGCCGGCCTCGGCAGTCGGCCCGCCGGCCTCGGCAGTCGGCCCGCCGGCCTCGGCAGTCGGCCCGCCGGCCTCGGCAGTCGGCCCGCCGGCCTCGGCAGTCGGCCCGCCGGCCTCGGCAGTCGGCCCGCCGGCCTCGGCCGGCTGCGTTTTCGCTTCGCCTGATTGCTTGTTGACTTCGAGCACGCTCTAAATCCTAGCGTCGAGGGTATGAGTGTCTCAACGGTTGCGAACGACGTCTCGACCGAGCTGAGCCGCGGGCGGCGGCTGGCGGTGCTGGCGGTGTGTTGCGCGAGCATCATCGTCGTGGTGATGGACATTTCCATCGTCAACGTCGCCCTGCCGTCGATCCGGACCGACCTGGGCGCCTCGGTGGCGGACCTGCAGTGGACGGTCGATGCGTACACGCTGGTGCTGGCGAGCTTCCTGTTGCTGGCCGGTTCGACGGCCGATCGGGTCGGGCGGAAGCGCGTGTTCCAGATCGGGCTCGTGGTGTTCGGGATCGGTTCGCTGCTGTGCAGCCTGGCGCCGAGCGTCGGTTGGTTGATCGGTGCGCGGGCGGTGCAGGCTGTCGGTGGGACGATGCTCAACCCGGTGGCGATGGCGATCGTCGCGACCACGTTCCCGGACCGGACTGAGCGGGCCAGGGCGATCGGCGTGTTCGGTTCGATGTCCGGTCTGTCGTTGGCCCTGGGCCCGATCCTGGGCGGAGTACTGGTCGACGGTCTCGGCTGGCAGTCGATCTTCTGGGTGAATGTGCCGATCGTGGTTGCCGCGGTGATCTGCACCGGTCTGTTCGTTCCGGAGTCCCGCGCGGCGAGGGTACGGCGCTTCGACCCGATCGGACAGGTGCTGGTCGTCCTGATGCTCGGCGGACTCGTGTACGCGATCATCGAGTCGGAGAAGCTCGGCTGGACCTCACCGCTGATCCTCGGACTGCTCGTGATGGCGGTACTGGCGGCGATCGGGCTCCTGACCTACGAGCGCCGCAGGCAGCAGCCGCTGCTGGAGCTGAGGCTGTTCCGGAGCGTGCCCTTCAGTTCGGCGATCCTGATGGCCTTGTTCGCGCTCTGCGGATTCGGCGCCTTCCTGTTCGTCACAACCCTGTACCTGCAGAACATCCGCGGACTCTCGGCCGTCACCGCCGGCCTGTCGCTGCTGCCCGTCGGCGGCTTGATCCTGGTGCTCTCGCCGTCCACGGGCCGGATCGTCGGGACCCGGGGACCGCGCCTGCCGTTGGTGATCGCCGGCAGCGCGCTGGCCCTGGGAGCGGCGGCGTCGCAGGCGATCGGCGTGGACACGCCGCTGCCCGTCGTACTCGCGATCTACCTGCTGTTCGGCCTCTTCCTCGGCATGGTCAACCCGCCGATCACGAACACAGCCGTCTCCGGCATGCCCACCTCGATGGCCGGCCTGGCAGCCTCCGTGGCCTCGGCGGCCCGCCAGACCGGCACCACGCTGGGGGTGGCCATCGCCGGCACGATCGTCGGATCGACGACAGCCCTCAACCCTGAAGCGTTCACGCGCGCCGAACACATCCTGTGGTGGCCGGTCCTCGGGCTGGGTCTCGGCATTCTGGCGCTCGCGCTGATCAGCACCAGCCGCTGGGCCGAGTCCACGCTGATCAACTCTGCGGATACGTGAGCGGGAAGCCGAACCGGCGAGCGAGCTCAGGATCGCTGAAGACGTGGATGTGGGTCAGCCCGGAGGCAGTCGGGGTCAGCAGAGCGACACCGAGGGCCTCGTGTGGGCCGCCGTCGGACGAGCGGAGATAGGCGACGGCGGCAGGCTGGCCGTTGGCGAGCGTGGGCACCATGTGCCAGTCGCCTGCCTTGCCGACCGCGTCGTCGAGGACGCGGAGGCACATGACCCGGCCGTTGAACCAGGCCGGGCTCCCGACCAATTCGAGCGCGGCGTCGGTGCGCAGGGCGCGTTCGAGGGCGGCCGTGTCGGCGTTCTCGAAGCCGGCGATGTACTCGGCGAGCAGCGCCTGTGCCTGCGGATCGCTCGGTTCGATCACCTCGCCACGCGCGGGTGCGGTCTCGTCCAGACGGGCGCGCGCCCGTTGCAAGGTGCTCTTGACCGCGGCCACTGAGGTGTCGAGCATCGTCGCCACCTCAGCAGCCGGGAACGCGAGCACTTCGCGGAGGATCAGTACGGCGCGCTGCTTCGGCGGAAGGTGTTGCAGCGCAGCGATCAGCGCCAACCGCAGGCTCTCGCGGGTCGTGACGATCGTGGCCGGATCGGAGGAGATCACCAACGCATCCGGGATCGGTTCCACCCAGGTGACCCCGTCAGGCAGCGAAGGCGCAGTACCGGACAGGTCTTGACTGGGAGCGCCAAGACCGGAGGGCAGGGCTCGCCGGCCACGCTGCTCGAGCGCGGTCAGACATGCGTTGGTGGCGATCCGATACAGCCACACCCGCAGAGACGAGCGGCCTTCGAACGTCGAGAAGGATCGCCACGCCCGCAGGTAGGTCTCCTGGACGAGATCCTCGGCCTCGTCGACCGACGCCATCAGGCGATAGCAGTGCGCCAGCAGTTCCTTCCGGAACGGTTCGGTACGACGAGCAAATTCGGACTCGCCCGTCATCGCGGCTCCTTGGACGTCGACATCGTGCATCAGTCTGTCAGCCCCAGGTGCGGGCGGACCCAGGCCGCCATGCGCTCGATCGCGTCGTCCGCCTCGGGTGCGCGGCCGGCGGCCATCTGGAAGGTGTGCTGCATGTCCGGGAAGACGTCGAGCCGCACCTCGACCCCGGCCTTCTCGGCCGCCGCGGCGAGCAGGTGTGCGTCGTCCAGCAGTACTTCGTCCCCGCCAACCTGGATGTAGATCGGCCCGAGCCCGGTCAGGTCGCCGTACAGCGGGTTCACCAGCGGGTCCCGCGGATCATCGTCCGGCCCGAGGAACATCCCGGCGAGCCCGCGCACGAGGTCCCGATGGAAGAAGGCGTCCCGGTCCCGATTGGTGTCGTACGACGTCCCGGTCGCCTCGAAGTCCACCGCCGGTGAGAACGGCATGGCCGCGGCAGGCAGTGGCAGGCCGCGCTCCCGGGCGCGCAACTGCGTCGTGATCGCGAGCCCGCCGCCGACCGAGTCCCCGGTGATCGCGATCCGCTGAGCAGCGAATCCCTGATCGAGCAGCCACTTATACGCCGCTGTCGTGTCGTCGACCGGTGCCGGATGCGTGTGCGCCGGCGCCAAGCGGTAGTCCACGACCAGCGCCCGCACGCCGGCCGCCTTCGCGAGGTGACCGAACATCTTCCGGTGCGAGTACATCGACCCGCTGATGAACCCGCCACCGTGCAGACACAACAACACCCGATCCGATGCAGCGCCATGAGGCACGATCCACACCGCGGGAAGCTCCTCGACCGACAGGTAGTCGACTCCCCGTGGCTCGGTGGTCAGCACGGCCCACCCGTGGTCAGCGGCCTCCTGATCGGCCGCCTCCGGACTCCCGGCCCGGGCCGCCGCCCAGTGCGCCTTGACCGCCTCCGACTGCTTGCTCGCCATAACTGGTGTCCTCTCTCGACAATCGCTGCACAGGTACAGACCAGGGCGGCGCGAAAAGGAATCGGTGACGGAGCGTGCGGGCCGTGCTTGACTGGAGTATGAGTGCGCCGAACGTCGGGCCGCCGTTGTCGGCCTCGGAGGAGCGGACGTGGGCGATGGTGGCCCACATCGGGGTTCTGGTCGCGGCCTGGTTCGCGATGGGATTCCTGTGCCCGTTGGTAATCTGGCTGATCTACCGGTACCGGTCGGACTTCGTCCGGCAGCACGCGCTGGAGTCGCTGAACTTCCAGCTCTCGCTGCTCATCTACACCGCCGTCGCGGTGATCCTGATCCTGATCACGTTCGGCCTCGGCGTACTGATCATCGTCCCGCTGATCCTGATCGGCGCGGTGGCGGCGCTGATCGTCATCATCCTGGCGACCGTCGCGGCCGCGGGCGGCACCGAGTACCGCTACCCACTGACCATCCGCTTCGTGAAGTAATCCACTTGGACCGGCCGCCCCGATCCAGGCAGACTTCCGCTGGTGGAGCTGATCGGGCAGGGCATGGAAGGCGCCGTCTACGACCTCGGTGACGGCCGCGTGCGCAAGATCTGGTTCGATCGGCGGCCGGACGACGTACGTCCGATGCAGGCGTTCCTGGACGAGTTGCCGATCCTTCCGTTCCGTACGCCGCGGATCCGTGAGATCCATGCGGACGGCAACGGGTTGGCCGTCACCGTCGAGGACAAGCTGACCGGTACGCCGATGCACGAGGCGAACCTCCCCGAGGACGACGCCCTCGATGCGTTCGTCGCCGTCGTCGAGGCGCTCGGCACGACCACAGCCGGTCCCGCGAGTCAGCAACTGCTGGTGCTCAACCAGCCATTCTGGCGTGACGGACTGTCCTGGGGCGAGGCGCTCGCAGCCCTCGTACGACGCCGCGCCGCGGAGTCGGCGCAGCACCTCGAACGCGACGTCGCCGACTTCACCAGTCTGCTGGCGAGACTCACCGCAGCGCTCGAGCAGATCGAGTTGGACAACCTGAGTGTGGTCCACGGCGACATCTGCCCGCCCAACCTGCTGATGGACGGCTCACGGACGGCGGCAGTGCTGGACTGGGGCTTCTACTCCACAGCCGGCGACGACACCTTCGACGCCGCGCTCGCCGCCGGGTTCTTCGACATGTACGGACCGGAGGCTCGACGCCTCGACGCCCTGCTGCTCGATCGCTTCGAGAAGCTAGGCCACGACCGCGAGCGCATGCACCTGTACCGCGCGGCGTACGCGATCACCACGGCGACCATCTACGACGCGAACGCCCAGGACGGCCACTACGCCTGGTGTGTGGCCGACCTCAATCGCCTGCCGGTCTGATCGGCGCACCGTCGCGCAGGTTGTGCAGCATGGACGGCTCCTTCAAGACCTGCGGCAACCGGCGTGCGTTCAGCGGCGACACCAGCCCCTCCAGCGCGTCCGGGGCGTGCCAGGACAGGCCGAGGATCTCGAAGCCGTCCGGGCTCAGCGAGTCGAGCAGCGACGGATCGTGGACGCCGCCGTCGTACAGGATCTCGATCGCGTCGCCCCAGCCCTCCCACCGCGGCAGCCAGTCGATCGCGAGTACGCCGAGCAGCGGCAGGGCGACCCCGAGTTCCTCTTCCATCTCACGGGACGCACCGGTCGCCGGATCCTCGTCCGGCTCGACCACGCCACCCGGTAGCTCGAGATCCTTCTTGTAGCTGACCTGGCACAGCAGCACTCGGCCGGACGTGTCCCGCACCACCACATGCGCGATGACGCGCTTCTTCGGCAGTGTCGAGTCCATCAACGAGGTCCAGCCCAGCACTGTGTCCGGGCGCGGGTCGTCGCTGCGCATCCCGTACACCGCCACGTCCCGGCGCTCACCATCAACCAACGCGCCGCCACGTAGTACGCCCTCGCGCCGATAACCGGACCGGATCGCCACCCGGGCAGACGCACGCAGCTCCGGATCCACCTGGACCTGCAACCGCTCCAGGCCGAGCTCACCGAAGGCGTACTCGGTCACGAGCCGGACAGCACGCTGCGCGACCTCGGGTCCACCCTCCAGAGCCCACGAGACCAGACCGGCGCCGGGAGCGGTCCGCCGTACCTCGACAGTGCCCAGAGGGCCGGCCAGCGAGACGTCGAAGGTCATCACCTGGCCATCCTGCTGCGACAGTCGCAGCGTCAGCTCACCATCGGTCAGCGGAGGTTCGGCGGTCACCCCGTGAACGCTACCCGGTGTACCGCAGGTACAGCGTCGCCAGGGGTGGGACGGACAGCTCGGCGCTGGTCGACATCCCGTGCCACTCCGGTCCGTCAGCCTGGACCGAGCCGAAGTTGCCGACGCCCGTACCGCCGTACGTGTCGGCGTCGGTGTTGACCGCCTCCGCCCACTCGCCGCCGTACGGGAGGCCGAGCCGGTAGCCGTGGTGCGGTACGGCGGAGAAGTTCGCCACGCAGGCGATCGTCGGTTCGCCGTCGTCGCCGTACCGGACGAAGGAGAAGATGTTGTTGCTCGCATCGTTCGCGTCGATCCAGCTGAACTTCTCCGGCGCGTGGTCGGTCCGCCACAGGGCGGCGGTGTCGCGGTAGACGCCGTTCAGGTCGCGGACCAGCTGCTGCAGACCTCGGTGGTCCGAGTGGTCCAGCAGCCACCAGTCGAGCTCGCCCTTCTCGGACCACTCCGACTCCTGGCCGAACTCCGAGCCCATGAACAGCAGCTGCTTGCCCGGGTGCGCCCACATCATCGCCAGGTACGCGCGGAGCGTCGCCAGCTGCTGCCACCGGTCGCCCGGCATCTTGCGCAGCAACGAACCCTTGCCGTGCACAACCTCGTCGTGGGACAGCGGCAGCACGAAGTTCTCCGAGTAGGCGTACATCATCGAGAACGTCAGCTCGTGGTGGTGGTACTGCCGGTGGATCGGCTCGTGCTCCAGGTAGCGGAGCGAGTCGTTCATCCAGCCCATGTTCCACTTGAAGCCGAACCCGAGCCCGCCCAGATGCGTGGCCCGGGTGACGCCCGGCCACGAGGTCGACTCCTCGGCGACGGTGATGACGCCGGGGACGCGCTTGTAGAGCGTGGCGTTCATCTCCTGCAGGAACGAGACGGCCTCCAGGTTCTCGCGGCCGCCGTACTGGTTCGGCACCCACTGGCCCTCGGCGCGGGAGTAGTCCAGGTAGAGCATCGAGGCGACCGCGTCCACCCGCAGCCCGTCGATGTGGTACTCCTCGGCCCAGTAGATCGCGTTCGCGACCAGGAAGTTGCGGACCTGCGGCCGGCCGAAGTCGAAGACCAGCGTGCCCCAGTCCGGCTGCTCGCCGCGGCGCGGATCCGGGTGCTCGTACAGCGGCGTCCCGTCGAATCGAGCCAGCGCCCAGGCGTCCTTCGGGAAGTGCGCCGGCACCCAGTCGACGATCACGCCGATGCCGGCCTGGTGCAGCGCGTCGACGAGGTGCCGGAAGTCGTCCGGTTCGCCGAAGCGCGAGGTTGGCGCGAAGTACGACGTCACCTGGTAGCCCCAGGAGCCGCCGAACGGGTGCTCCATCACCGGCATCAACTCGACGTGGGTGAAACCCATCTCGTTGACATAGGCAACAAGCTCGTCGGCCAGCTCGCGGTACGACTTCCCCTTCCGCCAGGAGCCGAGGTGCACCTCGTACACGCTCATCGGCTCGGCGTAGGGCTGCGCCGCCGCCCGCCGCTCCAGCCAGGCCGCGTCGTTCCACTCGTACGACGACTCGTGCACGACGGAAGCGTTCGCCGGGGGAGTCTCGGCCAGGTTGGCCATCGGGTCGGCCTTCTGCCGCCAGACGCCGTCGCGGCCGCAGATGTCGAACTTATACCGCGTGCCCGGGCCGACGCCGGGGACGAACAGCTCCCAGACACCGGACGATCCCAGCGAGCGCAGCGGGTGCGCGCGGCCGTCCCAGAAGTTGAAGTCCGCGGTCAGCCGGATGCCCCGCGCGCCCGGGGCCCAGACCGCGAACGACGTACCGGTGACTGCCCCGGCCGGACCGTCGTACCGGCGCACGTGGGCGCCGAGGACAGTCCACAGCTGCTCGTGCCGGCCCTCGCCGATCAGGTGCAGGTCGACCTCACCGAGCGACGGGAGGTAGCGGTACGGGTCGTCCAGCTCGATCGCCGGGCCGTCGGTGTAGGTGATCTCGAGGCGGTAGTCGGGCACCTTGTCGATGTCGACCAGTACGCCGACCCAGACACCCTCGAACTCGTGCCGCAGGTCGAGCCGCTGGCCGTCGTACAGGACGGTCACCATCTGGGCGAACGGGCGCAGCACGCGGACCGTGACGCCGTGCTCGCCGAGATGCGGTCCGAGGACCTGATGCGGGTCGTGGTACGTCCCGCCGACCAGCCGCTCCAGCACTGTCCGGTCCACCGGAACCGCTGTCACGACAGGCTTCTCCGCCGGTACGGCCGGCACCTCCATGGCGTCGTGCTCGCTCGCTCCCATGAACCCCATCCTGCCCGATCGAGTCTGCATTCACCGCACCCAGGCGAAGCCTGTGTGGGTCTTACTTTTCGGCCAAGTGGGCCGCCGCGGAGAGCGGGATCTGCAGCCAGGTCGGCCGGTTCCGGGCCTCGTAGAGCACCTCGTAGATCACCTTGTCGGCCAGGAACGCGCTCAGCAACACGTCCTGCTCGCGCGGATCGGTGCCCGCGACCTCGGCGTACCCGTCGCAGAAGGCCCGCTGGTTCCGGCTCGCCCACTCGGCCGCGCGGTAGGCGATCTGCTGGTCGCCCTCGTGGTCGGCCAGCAGCGACCGGGCCGCGTAGTCGAACGATCGCAGCATCCCGGCGATGTCCTTCACCGGAGTGTCCAGCGCCCGCCGCTCGATCAGCGACTTGGCCGGCTCACCCTCGAAGTCGATCAGCTTCCAGCCGTCGATGGTCCGCAGGACCTGACCGAGATGGAAGTCGCCATGGATCCGCTGCACCGTCACCGGCTGGTCGAGCGCCGCCAGCGCGTCGAACGCGCGGGCCAGACCGTCGGCGTACGGCCTCAGTTCAGGGATAGCCGTGGCGGCCAGGTCGAGGCGGCGGCGCATCGCCGCTGCGTGCTCGACCAGCTTCGACGGCTCCCAGATGTCCGTGCCGAGCGCCTTGGCCAGCTCGGAGTGGACCTGCGCGGTGCTCGCGCCGAGCCGGTGCGACTCGGCTGCGAAGTCCCCGCCGACCTCCTCGGCGTGCAGGTCGGCCTCGGCGTACAGGTCCCGCACCGACGAGGTCGCGAACGACCAGCCGTCGGTGGCGTTCTTCTGGAACGCCGTCATCATCGCCAGCTCACCGCTGTCGGTGCCGCCGCCGGCCCGCGGCCACGAGCCGCGCGCCGATCCGAGCACCTCCGGAACCAGCTCGGACCCGGCCTCGGTGAGCGCCGACTCGATCTCGACGCCGGGGTTGCTCCCGGGCTCGAGCCGGCGGAACACCTTCAGCAGTGCCACGTCCGAGAACACCAGCGACGTGTTGCTCTGCTCCACCGTGAGCACCAGCGACTGCGCGCCCTCCGGTACGACGGTGCTCCGGTCGGGTGAGTGGACCGGGTGGAACTCCACCCCGTCCAGCTGTCGTCCGTGGGTCAGGCCCTCCAGCCAGTACGGCGTCGCTTCCTTGTCGTGCAACGCGTCGTACACCCAGACCCGGGCGCCGCCCAGGTCCGGCTCCTCCCACTCACCGACCAGGGCATGGCCGAGGTTCTCGACCGGCGCCCGGTGGTAGCTGAGCGGCAGCTGGTACACCCGGATCGGGGTTTCCGACCCGGGCGGACCGGCGCAGTAGACGAACCCGATCCGGACCGCGGGCCAGACGCCGGCCTCGGACAGCCACACCGAGGTGGCCATCGCGTCGACATGGACGTCGTGTCCCTTCTCGCCGAACCACCTCTGGCTCGCGCAGAAGGACTGGACCTGGTCCAGAAGGGAAGTCACGAAATGCTCTCCTCATGGTCAGCCGGCTTCGCGACCGGAAGCCGGAACCAGTAGAAACCGTGGGAGCCGAGCGTCAGGAGGTAGGGCAGCTCCCCGATGGTCGGGAAGTGCACCCCGCCGAGCAGTTCGATCGGCTCCACCCCTTGCCACTGCCGCAGGTCCAGCTCGATCGGCTGCGGGAAGCGCGACAGGTTGTTCACGCACAGCACCACGTCGTCACCGAACTGGCGTACGTACGACAGCACGCTCGGGTTCGAACCCCCCAGGTCGGTGAAGCTACCCATGCCGAAACACGGGTGCTGCTTGCGGATCTGGATCATCCGCCGGGTCCAGTGCAGCAGCGACGAGGCGTTCTCCATCTCGGCCTCGACGTTGACCGCCTGGAAGCCGTAGACCGGGTCCATGATCACCGGGAGGCTGAGCTTGCCCGGTGTGGCGGTGGAGAACGAGGCGTTGCGGTCCGGCGACCACTGCATCGGGGTCCGGACGCCGTCGCGGTCGCCGAGCCAGATGTTGTCGCCCATGCCGATCTCGTCGCCGTAGTACAGGATCGGGGAGCCGGGCAGGCTGAGCAGCAGTGCGGTGAACAACTCCATCTTGTTCACGTCGTTGTCCAGCAGCGGCGCCAGCCGGCGGCGGATGCCGATGTTGGCCTTCATCCGGGGGTCCTGGGCGTACTCGCCCCACATGTAGTCGCGGTCCTCGTCGCTGACCATCTCGAGCGTCAACTCGTCGTGGTTGCGCAGGAAGATGCCCCACTGGCAGGTGTCCGGGATCTCCGGGGTCTGCGCGAGGATCTCCGAGATCGGGAACCGCGATTCGCGCCGTACGCTCATGAAGATGCGCGGCATCACCGGGAAGTGGAACGCCATCTGGCACTCGTCGCCACCGGAGTCGCGGTCGCCGAAGTACTCGACCACGTCGGCCGGCCACTGGTTCGCCTCGCAGAGCAGGACGCGGTCGGTGTAGTTCGCGTCCACCTCCTTGCGGACCCGCTTGAGGAACTCGTGGGTGCGCGGCAGGTTCTCGCAGTTGGTGCCCTCGGTCTCGAACAGGTACGGCACCGCGTCGAGCCGGAAGCCGTCCACGCCGAGGTCGAGCCAGAACTTCAGCGCCTCGATCATCGCGTCGCCGACGGCCGGGTTCTCGAAGTTCAGGTCCGGCTGGTTGGAATAGAACCGGTGCCAGAAGTACTGGCCGCGGACCGGGTCCCAGGTCCAGTTCGACTGTTCGGTGTCGACGAAGATGATCCGCGCGTCGGAGTACTTGTCGTCGGTGTCGGACCAGACGTAGAAGTCGCCGTACGGGCCGTCGGGGTCCTCCCGCGAGGCCTGGAACCAGGGGTGCTGGTCGGAGGTGTGGTTCATCACGAAGTCGACGATGATCCTGATCCCGCGCGCGTGCGCGGCCTCCATGAACGCGGCGAAGTCGGCGATCGTGCCGACTTCCGGCATCACTCCGGTGTAGTCGGAGATGTCGTAGCCGCCGTCGCGCAGCGGCGACGGGTAGAACGGGGGTAACCAGAGGCAATCCACGCCGAGCCACTCGAGGTAGTCGAGTTTCTCGGTCAGGCCTTGCAGATCGCCGATGCCGTCGGCGTTCGAGTCTTTGAACGACCGCACGAGCACCTCGTAGAAGACGGCCCGCTTGAACCACAGCGGGTCACTCTTCGTCAGTCCGTGGTGCTGCTCCGGCAGCATGTCGGTCACGCTCACCTCCATCGGGTGTCTCCAAACCTAGCGGTACAGCGGCCTGCCGCCACGGCAGGTGGCGGTGTATGGGTGGGCTCGCCCGGACATGCACTGGTTCCCGTACCCCCGTTGCGGGGTTCGTACTCCGGCGGACGGGTCCGGAGAGGGGCAGCGCGATGGATCCGGAGGAGACCGGTGATGTGGTGACGCTGTCGGATGGACGGTTCCGGCCAGGCGTTGCAGGTCAGTCTGACGGTCTTTTGCCAGTACAGGCAAATAGGGGCCTCGACGCCCTAACAGGGCGTCTGAGAACCGTCAGTGTTCCCCGGGGTTCGCCGACTTGCGCGGGCGGCGGGAGTACTTGGTGAAACCGGCGCGTTCGGCGTCGGCCTCGCTGCGGAACCAGACCTCGGGTTTGGTCCGGCCGTAGTACGGCGACTCAGGGGTGTGGAACAGCATCGACTGGGCTTTGCCCTTGATGGTGAACCCGTCCGGCGGACCCTGGTGCGGTACCGCATCGGCCGAGCCCACACCGTACCGTCCCGGCGGTACGTCGTCGTGCACCTGCGCCTCGGTCGCGTCTGTGTCGGGATCTGCGTCGAAGAGCGTCAGCTCTTCGGGCCGGCCTGGTGCCATCAACCGGGAGAACACCGGCTCGGGCGTGGCCGGGCGCTCGGCCTCGGCGACACGGGCCCCGACCAGGACCGCTTCCTTCTCCTCGACCGGTTCTTCCGCGACGGGCGCCGGCCCAGGGAGACCGGCGGGTACGCGCCGGTCGAGCAGGACCCAGGTGATCGCCGCGCCGAGCACGAACGCCAGCAGTGACCACAGCCAGTTGTTCCGCAGCAGCGAGCTCATCAGTGCGCGCCTTTCGACGGTCGGAGGCGGTACACCAGCCAGGCCGCTGCGCTGCCGAGCACGAACGAGACCAGCAGCAAGATCCAGACCTGTGCGATCAGCCAACTCATGGAGTCCCCTAGAGAATCTACGGACCACGGATCCCGACGACGGTAGCGGATACAGCCCGCGGACAGCACCAGCGGCCGATCGCTAGAGCACGCGGATCTGTACGCGGCGGTTCGCGATCCGGCCGGCGGCGGTGCCGTTGCTCGCGACCGGGAAGGATTCGCCGTATCCGTTGGCGAGCATCCGGTCGGCGGCGACGCCCAGCCGGACAAGTTCGCGCTTCACGGCGTCGGCCCGCTGTTCGGACAGCGGCAGGCTGGAGGCCGCGGAGCCGAGGTTGTCGGTGTGACCGGCCAACTCGACGCGCACCGTCGGACACGACTTGAGTAGCGTCGCGGCCCGCACGACCGAGGACTTCGAGGCGTTGTTCACGATCGACGTCCCGGACAGGAAGATGATCGTGTGCTGCCGGGTGAACTCCGACAGCCGGCTCTGGAAGGTCCGGCACGGCTCACTGACTTCCGGCTTCTGCGCCGGGACCTGCATCTGGTCCGCGATCACCGCGCCCGGGACCGCCTTCGCCGCGGCGCGGGCCACGGTGGCCTTGGTCGCCTGCTCCGGCACCTCACCCGTCAGCGTCACCGTGGTCCCGTCGTACCGGACCGACGCGTCGCCGGTCCCGATCGCGAGTGCGTGCAGGAGCGAGGAGAGTACGGCGGCGTCGGCCAGGCCGGTCGCGGCGTCGACCGTGATCCGGTTGTCGAAGGCGCGGTCCGGGCCGAGCACCTGGTCGACGTCGGTGGCGATCGCGTCCTTGACCGCCTGGTCCTTGACCACGGTGCGGACCCGGATCGAGCTGTCCGTCCGGCCCACCTCGAACGGCGGCATCGACGATTCGGTGCGTGCCTCGGTGGGGGAGGGCGTACTGCTGGAGGTCTGTGCCGCTGGTGCGGATTGGTCATCCTCGGTGTCCGCGATCGACGGAATCAGCACAGCGGTCAGCAGCACAGGTACGGCGAGTGCTGCCAGCAGCCAGACGACGACCGGCCGCCGAACGAATCCGGGCACTGTTCCTCCGTCGGGTGCGGTCAAGAGTGACCGTGCGCGTGGACATTACTCCGCTTGGCGCCCCGACTGCACAGCACCGACGGGAGCGTCGCGATGATCACGAGACCATTTTTATTCGAATGTCTTCTTTTCTTAACCTGGAGTACTCGGTAGGGTGCGGACAGTTCCCTCACCGCCCCCTGAGGAGGTAACGACATGCGAATCCGATTGCTGGTCGCCACCGCGCGCCGCTCACGTCGTACTCCGGGATTCCGCCCCCCGGCTTCTACAGCGACGCGGCGATCCAGAAGCTGAAGGCGAAGGGCATCCCTGCGTCGAAGCTGCTGCTCGGCGTCGGGTTCTACGGCCGCGGATGGACCGGCGTCACGCAGGCTGCTCCGGGTGGCGCCGCTACCGGTGCGGCGCCGGGCAAGTACGAGGCCGGGATCGAGGACTACAAGCTGATCTCGACCCGGTGCCCGTCGACCGGGACCGTCGGCGGAACGGCGTACGCGTTCTGCAACGGGCAGTGGTGGGGGTACGACACCCCCGACACGATCCGCGGCAAGATGTCGTACGCGAACACCCAGGGACTGGGCGGTGCCTTCTTCTGGGAGCTGTCCGGTGACACCTCCGACGGGACGCTGATCACCGCGGTGAAGTCGATCGGCTGACACCACCTGAACCGCCGACCCGACCGCCGGCCGCGCCCACCGTCCTGGGCCGGCCGGCGGTTCTTCGGTTCAGTGGTCCTGTCCTGTCTTGGACAGTTCGCATTTGTGCCAGGCCCCCGCGCAGGGAATCCCTTGACTTACTTCCCGCCGTAAACCGTACTTAGTGCGGGTCGGGGTCGACAGGGGAGGGGCGCGCATGGAGAGGCCGTCGGATTCGTCGTTGATCATCGGTGTGGCCACGTCCACGGCCGAGCGGGTGCAGCTCGCACGGTTGCTGGGTGGGGCGGACGCGTTGTTGCTGGTATCGAGTGCCGAGCAGGCTCGTACGTTCCTCGCGCTGACCGGGGTGACGTCGTCGGCCGGACCGGTCGTGCTGACCCCGACCGTGCTGCCCATCGCCGAGCAGCATGCCCAGATCATGGCAGTGCCCACCCCTGAACCCGAGCCGGTGCTGGAGGAGGAGCTGTACCTGGACGTCGATCGCCGGGTGGTGCGGTGGAAGGACCGCGAGGTCCCCCTGACCCGGCTCGAGCACGACTTCCTGCACTGCCTGGTGGAGGAGCCCGGCCGGGTCTGGACGTACCAGCACCTGCACCACGCCGTCTGGGGCAACGAGCACCTCGGCCACGGGTCGCACATCCACTCCGTGGTGAAGCGGCTCCGCCAGAAGCTCGCCAACCTCGGCGCCACCGTCACCATCCACGCGGTCCGCGGCGTCGGCTTCCACCTGCTCCCGACGGCGTAACTGAGGTAGCGTTTGCGCCGGGTCGTGACTGGCGCATGAGGTGGGCGAACCACCGGGGAGCGATCTCGTCTGGATGACGAACGCCGAGCGCCTGGGCTTCTGGATCGACCGGGAGGCCATGTCATGAATCGGGTCATGAATCGGGTCATGGATCGACCGTTGCTGGTCGGCATCGTCAACATCACCGAGGACTCGTTCTCCGACGGCGGTCGCTACCTTGCGGCGGACAACGCGATCGCCCATGCGCGCCGGTTGCACGCCGGCGGCGCCGACATCATCGAACTCGGCCCGGCGTCCAGCCACCCGGATGCCGCCAAGGTGACGCCCGAGCAGGAGATCGCCCGGCTGGCTCCAGTGCTGGATGCTCTGGGCGATCTACCGCTGGCCGTCGACTCCTACCATCCGGCGACGCAGCGGTACGCCGCCGAGCACGGAGCGACGTACCTGAACGACATCCAAGGCTTCCCGGACCCACGTCGGTACGACGAACTGGCCGCCCTGACCTGCCGGCTGGTGGTGATGCACTCGGTCCAGCACCTCGGTCCGGCCACCAGGGTTCGTACCGAGCCACAGACGATCTGGCCGGCCATCGAGCGATTCTTCGACGCCCGCGTCACCGCCCTCGAGTCGGCCGGCATCACCCGCGACCGCCTGATCCTGGACCCCGGCCTCGGCTACTTCCTGGGCAGTACTCCGGAACCGTCGCTCACCGTCCTGGCCAACCTCAGCCGCCTCAAGAGCCGCTACAACCTCCCCGTCCTCGTCTCCCCGTCCCGCAAGTCCTTCCTGCGCACGCTCACGAACACGGCCCTGTCCGACGTCGGCCCCGCCACCCTCGCCGCCGAGCTCCACGCCACCACCCAGGGCGCGGACTACATCCGCACCCACGACCCGGCCGCCCTCTCCACCGCACTCATCGTCCACACCACTCTGACGAATGGCGCCGAATGCCTCAGCACGAAGCGATAGTCGCCGTACTGCGACAAGCCGACCGAGTACTCGTCATCCGCCGGGGCCCGGAGGCGCGCATGCCCGGATACTGGGCGCCTCTCAGCGGGACCCTCGAACCCGGCGAGAGCCAGCAGCAAGCCCTCGTCCGCGAGGTCCGGGAGGAGGTCGGCCTGGCGGTCACCCCACTCGCCAAGGTCTGGGAGTCGACCACCGCCGGAGGCGACTACCTGCTCCACTGGTGGACCGCGGCGGCATCACCCGGCGAGGTGACGGCGGATCCGCGAGAGGTGGGCGAGACCCGCTGGGTCACTCCCGCACAGTTCCTCGCGTTGCAGCCGATCTTCGCGGGCGACCGGGAGTTCTTCGGGGAGGTCTTCTCGCGGTTGTGAAAAGGGACCGGCCCCACCCGGAAGATCCGAGTGGGGCCGGCTCCGACTACGTCACTGCTACTTGATGGACTTCAGGGCGAAGTCCTCGGTGATCGGTTCACCGGCGAGGAGCCGGGCGGTTCGGGTCTGGGGCTTGTAGCCGTCCTTCGCGGCGATCAGCGTGAGCGGGTTGTTGCGACGGTCCAGCCAGTAGGCGTAGTTGCCGTCCTTGTCGGTGATGAAGGTGTAGGACTGCGCCCACGAGTCCACCTCCACGATCGCCCCCGGGAGCGGCGCGCTGGCCCCGGACGAGCTGACGCCCGTGACGGTGCCCTGCAGCTTGCTCCAGGTCGTCGGCGGGGTGACGTTCATCGTCACGTCCACCGCGGGAACGGAGTAGGGGGTGTTCTCGCCGATCGTGACCTGCCCGCTGTACGTGCCGGGCTGGTCGACGTTCGCGTCGAGCGTGACCTTGACGGTGGTCGACTGGCCGGGAGCCAGCGTCGCCTCGGTCTTGTCGATGGACATCCAGCTCACGTCCGCCGACGACTCCGAGCAGCCCTCGAGACCCGGCAGGGCCTCGCTGTCCACCGTGGCGGTGAAGCCACCGGACGAGCCACCGATCTTGTAGAAGCCGCAAGCCGCGCCACCGCGGTACCGCGGCAGGTTGGAGTTCGGCAGGGCGGACCAGCTGTCGGCCGCCGGGTCATAGGCGAACCCGGCGTTGGTGACGGCACCGGCCTGGACACCGCCGACGACCAGCAGCTTTCCGCTGGCGACGGCGTACGACGCCGCCCAGTGGTCGGCCGGAGCGTCCGCGATCGCGGTCCACGAGTTCGCACCCGGGTCGTAGACGTAGGCCGACTTCAGCGAGTTCACGCCGTCGTTACCGCCGGCGCAGTACAGCATGCCGTCGATGGCGCCACAGGATGCGAACGCGACCGACTTCGGGTAGTTCGCCAGCGTCTCCCAGCTGTTGGCGGCCGCGTCGTAGCGGACCACCGTGTTGCTCATCGGGAGACAGGCCGAGGTCGTGCAGCCGCCAACGGCGTACAGCTTGCCGTCGAGGACCGCCTGACCTGCCGCGGCCCGGGGCGCCGGGTTCGCGGCGAGCGCGCTCCAGGCGTTGGCGGCCGGGTCGTACGCCCAGGTCGCCGGGTCCGGACCAGCGGCGCCCCAGCCGGAGCTGGCAATGATCTTGCCACCCACGACGCCGACGGTGATGGCGTTGCGAGCAGCCGGCAGCGGAGCGATGGCGGTCCACGCCAGCGTCGCCGGGTCGTACACATAGCTGTTCGCGGACGAGACGCTACCGTTGCCACCGGCAATCGAGTAGATCTTGCCGTCGAGGTTGACCACCCGGTTGTCCATCACGGTCGCCGGGTAGTCGGCGATGTCGGCCCACGGCGCGGCCAACGGGTTGGCGGCCGCGGTCTTGACGGCCGTCTTGCCCGACATCACCTGGCCGAACGAGGTCGGCACCTGCAGCCTCTGCAGCGGGGCGCCGGCGCCGGTCAGCACCTGCGTCTTGCTGGTGGTGGAGCTGTTCGCGTTCTGCAGCACGAAGCCGTTGTCCCGCTCGCCGAACTTGACGTCGACGCCGGCACCGCCGGTGTTGGTGACGGTGAACGACTTGGTCACCTTGCCCGACGGCAGCTTCAGGTTGCCCGAGACGCTCCCCGGGGTGACGCTCAGCCGGCCCGCGGCCAGTGAGTAGTCGGCTGTGGTGACCCAGTCGGCCTCGACGCCCACGGTCTGCTGCGCGGTGACGTAGTTGCCGGCCTTGGCGGTGAAGCCCTGGTCGCCGGAGGCCGAGGAGTACAGCCAGTAGAAGCCGTCGTTGAGACCGGTGTCCTCGGGCGTCGCCACGGTGGTCGCGGTCTCGGCCGGGTTGCCGTCACGGGTGACGACCGCACCGTTCACGAAACCGTTCGTGTTGGCGTCCTTGACGTTGCCGACGACGATGCCGCCACCAGCAGGCTCACAGGTGACCTGGCTGCCGATCAGCACGTTGTCGAGCTGCCACCACCACTCGTACTGCGCGTCGTAGTAGTGGAACCGGACCTGCACAGCGGACTTGCCGGCCGCCTGCGGGATCGCGATCTCCTTGAGCCCACGGACGTCGACCGCCTGCCTCAGCACGTTGGCCCAGGTGGCACCGCCGTCGATCGACAGGTCCACGTCGGCCTTCTCGCCGCCGAGCCAGTTGAGGTCCTGGTTGAACCGGATCACCGGAGCGGTGACCGCGGTCAGGTCCACGACCGGGCTGACCAGCGAGGTGTCCTGCGAACCGCCCGGACCGTACTTGTCGCTGTCGATGATCGCGGTACCGCCGGTACCGCCGGCCAGGTTGCCACGGGCACCCGGGTCGTTGAACTGCCAGACCTGTCCGTTGCCCTTGTTGTCGACGACGGACCAGCCGCTCGGCGTGCTGCCGGAGTCGAACGTCTGGTAGGTGCCGTCGGAGCCGTACCGGTAGCCCGGCGCCGTGGTGCAGGCGTCGGTGCGGACCGGGACGGCGATGTTCTTGGTCAGGTTGCCGGAGCCGACCGTGATCGGCTCGCTGACCGTCTGGTAGCCCGGGAACTTCGACTCCACCTTGAGCGAGTACGCCGCGCCGGCCGGAACCATCAGGCTGAAGCGGCCGTTGCTCGGGGTGGTGTAGTCGAACACGCCACCCGGACCCTCGACGCTGACCTTCGCGTACAGCGGCCAGCCGTGGCCGGAGCCGTCGGTGATGCTGCCGCCGACGTTCACCTGCGGCGAGCTCGCCAGGGCGAAGTTCTGGGTGGTGGTGTTCCCGGTGGTGATGGCGACCGTGGCGGTCTGGGTCTGGTACCCGAACGATGCCGCGGTCAGGTCGTAGCTCCCGGCCGGAAGGACGGACGAGAACGCGCCGGTGCTGGTCGTGGTCAGCACGCGGTCCGGCTGGCCGGCCTGCTTCACCGTCACGGACGCGCCGGCGAGCGGAGCACCACCGGTGGCGGCGGTGACGGTACCGGACAGGGTGCCGGTGTCGCCGATCGGCGCGGCGTTCAGCAGGGCGAGTGCGTCCAGACGGCCCTGGCCGAACACGTTGTTGTTGGCGTCGGTTCCGCCGCACTGGCTGTTCGGCGTGTCGATCGCGGTCTGGTTCAGCAGCGCCCGGGTGGCGTCCACGTCACCCTTGAGAGCCGGCGACGCGGCCCACAGCAGTGCGACGGTGCCCGCGAGGTGCGGGGTGGCCATCGACGTACCGTTGAAGGCGCCGTAGGTGTTGCCGGGGAGGCTGGACCGGACGTTGACGCCGGGGGCCGAGATGTTCGGCTTGATCGTGCCGTTCTGACCGACACCACGGCCGGAGAACGACGCGATGTTGTTGTTGATGTCGTAGGCGCCCGCCGAGTAGTTGCTGGTCAGGCTGCCCGGCGACCCGCTGCTGTTGCAGCCGAGATCACCACTGTTGCCGTTGGCGAAGGCCCCGAAGATGCCGGAGTCCTTCCAGTTGTTGGTGATGTCCTCCATGAACGGGTCGTTCGACGGCAGCTGCGAACCCCAGGAGTTGTTGATGATGTTCGGCCGCTTGCTGGCGTCGGGGTTGTTCCCGGCCAGGTCGGTCGGCTCGAGCATCCACTGACCGGAGGCGATCAGGGCCGCGTCGGTCGGGCAGCAGCCGTTCGCGGCGATCCACTTGACCCCCGGCGCGACGCCGATCTGGTTGCCGGCGCCGTCGTCACCGGCCATGGTGCCCATCGTGTGGGTGCCGTGACCGTTGCCGTCGCACGGTGCGTTGCCGCAGGTGCCGGCCGCGTCGAACCAGTTGTAGTTGTGGTCGAACGTGCCGTCGCCGTTGTTGCCGCGGTACTGCTTGACCAGCGCCGGGTGGTCGTACTGCACCCCGGTGTCGATGCTGGCGATGGTGATGCCTTCGCCCTTGTCGCCGAACTGCGACCAGACGTCGTCGGCGTTGATGTTGGCGATGCCCCACTCGACCGCGTTGATCTCGTGCTCGGTCGTGCCCTGGGAGATCTTGGGCACCTCGATCTTCATCGGGGCGTACAGGCCCTCGACCTCGGCGTGGGTGGCCAGGTTCTGGGCCAGCGTGAGCGATCCGCTGTTGATCCGGATCGCGTTCGTGCCCCAGAAGGCCTGGTACTTGACGTGCTGCGCGTCCAGCTCGGCGCGGATTGTCGCCTGGCTCTCCGCGGCGGTCTTGCGCAGTGCCGCGGCGACGGCGGTGCCGCGCTCGTTCCAGTTGGTGATCTTGCCGGCGGCGGTCAGGTCGGCCTTGGCGGCGAACCGGACCCAGTAGTCGGACGCCGCCTTGGCGTCCTTGCCGTCCAGTTGGGCCATCAGCTCCGGCTTGATCTTGCTCGCCGGAGTGGCCTCGGGCTTGGTGGGCGGTGACGCCTGCGCCTGGCCGGCACCTGCCAGCCCGGTCGCGACGACGGCCACCGTCGCCAGGGCGCCCACCAGAGTTCTGGCGAGCCCCCTTCGTCTCATGTCTGACATCTCTGCAGCCCCTCACTTGAAACGACCCCGAGTCGACTCCCCCGAGTCATTTGGTGCAGAGGTGCAGGGGTCCTCGCGTGGGCGGATTCGAGTCCCGTGCGCGAACGCTCCGTGCCCCCCAGGTCGCGACATGTGACGCCGCGAGCCTGACGAGGACCCTATGTGTCAGATCACAGGAGGAACAAGCACACATGGTGAGCAAGATGTAACTAGCCGTCGCCCTGAATCGAAGCAACGTGGTCAAAGATTGGCAGTCCGTTGACGATCCAAGGCAGAGGTTGACATCGTGATCAGATGGTCACCGCCCGTGTCCCCGCCCCAGAGGACGTCGACCTGACCACGACCGACCGGGAATCGTTTCCGCTGCTGATCGCGGTCGCGGCCTCCCCGGAGGATCGTGTCCGGCTCGCCGAGCTCGTCGACGACGTCGCTCCGCTGCTCCTCGTGTCCAGCCTCGAGGAGCTGCGCAAACTGCTGGCGCCTGCCCTGCAGTCCCCGCCGGCCCCGCCCGAGCACCCCGAACCACCCGAGCCCGAAGCGGTCGAGGCGGTCGTTGCGACGACGGCCGAGGATCCCGATGCCGACGTACTGACGATCGACCGGATCCACTCGGTCGCCCGGTGGCGCGGCCGCGACGTCCAGCTCACCGAGCTCGAGAACGACCTGCTCACCCGGCTGATGACGGCACCGCTGCGGGTCTGGACGTACGACGCCTTGCACCATACGGTCTGGCGCAACCGGGACCTGAGGGGGACCGCCGACGTGCACTCGGTGGTGAAGCGGCTGCGCCGCAAGCTCGACGAACTCGGCACCACGGTCACCATCGACGCGGTCCGCGGCACCGGCTTCCGGCTCACCGATCACCAGCGTCCCGCGATCATGGGGTTGCGGGCCGGCTGAGCGTCCCGTCGTCTTTCCCGGGGCTGGTCTCTGTTCGCCGGGGGTTCGTCGTCGCTAGCCTCATCGGGTGAGTTCCCTGCCGCACCCGCGACGGGTCCCTCGAGTCGCGGAGATCGTCCTGGCCTTCCTCGCCGGTGCCGGGACGTTCGTCGTGGTGGCAGTACTCGCCGCCTGGATCACCTCGGATGCGCTGATCGTGATCCTGGCCGTTCCGCTGGTCACCACCGTCGTCCTGGTGACCAAGTTGATCGGCATCGCGTACGCCGTACCGATCGCGATGGCAGGCATGCTCGCCTACGACTGGTACCACCTGACCCCGACCCATCCGCTCGGGTTCCCGGGCTGGTCGAACCTGGTGGATCTGCTCGTCTATCTGGCGGTGTCGGTCCTGATCGGCGAGCTGGCGGCGCATGCGACTCGTCAGGCCCAGACCGCCGAGGTGGCACGAGCCGAGCTCGCCGACGAGCAGGCGGCGCTGCGACGGGTGGCGACCGGCGTCGCGGAGGGGGTGCCCGCACAGGAGTTGCTCGCAGCGGTGGCCGAGGAGGCCGGGACGCTGCTCGACGTGGACGCGACCCGGATCGTCCGCTACGAGGACGACGACCTCGCGCATGTGACCGCCTGGAGCAGGCCCGGCTACGATCCCCGACCCTATGATCGCGTCAGGCTCGAGGGCAGGAGCGTGGCCGGCGACGTACGCCGTACCGGCCGCGTCGCCCGCATCGACGACTACGACGACATCGAGGACCGGCTGCCGCTCACCCGCGGGCTGCGCATCAAGTCCGTGGCCGGAGCACCGATCGTCGTCGGCGGCGACCTGTGGGGAGTGATGGTCGTCTGGTCCATGGCCGAGCCACTCCCGGCCGCCACGGAATCGCGCCTGACCGACTTCACCGAGCTCGCGGCCACGGCGATCGCCAACCTGGAGGCACGACGGCAGGTCGAACGTCTCCTGGACGAACAGGCCGCGCTGCGGCGGGTCGCGACGCTGGTCGCTCGTGGTGGGCGTTCGGCAGAGGTCGTCGAGACGGTCATCCGTGAGGTCGGGGTGCTCTGTGGCGCCGACCTGGCCAGGCTGGAGCGCTACGAGACGGACGGAACGGTGACCGGGGTCGGCGTGTGGAGCCGGAACACCGATCATCAACTGTCCAGCGGTACCCGCTTCGTACTCCAGGGACCGAGCATCGCGGCGCTGGTGCGAGAGACCGGCCGCCCGATGCGGGTGGACAGCTTCGCCGGCGCCTCGGGCCCGATCGCACAGGAGGCGCAGGGGCTCGGGATCCGGTCCTCGGTCGGCTGTCCGGTCGTCGTCCAGGGCCGCCTGTGGGGTGTGATCGCGGCGTCGTCGACGGGCGATGCGCCGTTCCCTCCGGACACCGAGTCCCAGATCGGCGAGTTCACCGAGCTCCTGGCGACGGCGATCTCGAACCTGAAGGCGCACGCCGACCTCGAGGCGTCCCGCGCCCGGATCGTCCAGACCACCGACCTGGCCCGCCGCCGGTTCGAGCGTGATCTGCACGACGGAGTCCAGCAGCGGCTTGTCTCGCTGGGCCTCGAACTGCGTGGGGTCGAGGCGGCCGCAGCACCCGACCTGCGGGCCGGGCTCGCCCAGATCAGCAGCGGACTGGACGGTGTGTTCAACGACCTGCGCGAACTCTCCCGGGGCATCCATCCGGCGATCCTCTCGGAGGGTGGTCTCGACCCCGCGCTGCGGGCGCTCGGACGGCGTTCGGCCGTTGCGGTCAAGCTGGACGTGAACGTCGGCGAACGGCTCGCGGAACGGGTCGAGGTGGCGGCGTACTACGTCGTCTCGGAGGCGCTCACGAACACGGCGAAGTACGCCGAGGCCACGCTGGTCGAGATCCAGGTCGCGCTCCACGACGACGTCCTCGAGCTGAGCATTCGCGACGACGGCATCGGCGGAGCCGATCCGGCCCGGGGCTCCGGTCTGATCGGACTCACCGACCGGGTCGAGGCGCTCGGCGGGCGGATCTCGATCACGAGTCCGGTCGGCGAGGGTACGTCGCTGCACGTCGAGCTCCCCCTCGAGGTCGCCTGATCGGCGCAGGAGTACCGTCAGCGTTCGTGCCTTTCTCCGCTTTGAGCCATCTCGACTGTCCCAAGTGCGGCCTCACCTACTCGCCGGACCAAGTGATCGGACTGTGTTCGTGCGGGTCGCCTCTGCTGGCCCGGTACGACGTACAGGCGATCACGCTGACCAAGGACGAGCTGGCGACCCGGCCGCCGGATCTGTGGCGGTATCACGAGCTGCTGCCGGTGCGGTCGCCGGAGAACGTGGTGACGCTGGGGGAGGGGATGACCCCGCTGCTGCCATTGCCGCGGTACGGGCGTGAGCTCGGCGTCGAACGGCTGCTGATGAAGGACGAGGGGCTGATCCCGACCGGCACCTTCAAGGCACGCGGTGCGGCGGTCGGCGTGTCCCGGGCGTACGAGGTCGGCGTCCGCAAGATCGCGATGCCGACCAATGGGAACGCCGGCTCGGCCTGGGCGGCGTACGCCGCTCGTGCGGGCATGCAAGCGTTGATCGCGATGCCGATCGCGGCGCCCGAGATCTGCCGCCGCGAGGTGAAGGTGGTCGGCGCCGAACTGCACCTGATCGACGGGCTGATCGGTGACGCCGGCGCATTCATCCGCGCGGAGCTGGCGAAGCGGGACGGCTACCTGGATGTGTCGACGCTGAAGGAGCCGTACCGGATCGAGGGCAAGAAGACGATGGGCCTCGAGATCGCGGAGCAGCTCGGTTGGCAGCTGCCCGACGTCATCCTGTACCCGACCGGTGGCGGCGTCGGCATCATCGGGATCTGGAAGGCGCTGGTCGAACTCCGCGAGCTCGGCTGGATCGACGGTCCGCTGCCGCGGCTGGTCGCCGTACAGTCGAGTGGCTGTGCGCCGATCGTCCGGGCCTGGGAGAAGGGTCTGCCGGAGAGCGAGCCCTGGCCGGACGCGCAGACCGTTGCCTTTGGCATCACGGTGCCCAAGGCGCTCGGCGATTTCCTCGTCCTGCAGGCGATCGCGGAGACCGACGGGTGTGCCGTTGCCGTCGACGACGAAGATCTGCTGGCCGAGCAGCACGAGGTCGCTCAGCTGGAAGGATCGTTCATCTGCCCGGAAGGCGCGGCCAACTTCGCGGCCGTCCGGCAGTTGCGCGAATCCGGCTGGATCCGCGCCGACGACCAGGTCGTCGCCCTGAACACCGGCGCAGGCCTCAAGTACCCGGAGACAGTTCCGCTCTGATTACGCCTGGCCGCGGCGGACGGCGAGGATGTGGGCCGGTTCGCCGTTCGGGTCGAGTTTGACGTAGTTCTGCTGGCCCCAGCGCCAGGTGGCGCCGGTGATCTCGTCGTACACGGTGAAGGTGTCCTCGGGGCGCATGCCGAGCGCGGCCATGTCCAGGTGGACCATGGTTTCGCGCACCGAGTGCGGGTCGGTGTTCACCACGACGATGACGGTGTCGCTGTGGCCGTCGGGGGCGGTCGTGCGCTTGGAGTAGCACATGATCGCCTCGTCCTCGACCGAGTGCAGCGACAGGTTGCGCAGCTGCTGCAGGGCGGGGTGCCGGCGACGGATGTTGTTCAGCAGTGTCAGGTACGGCGCGAGCGTGCGACCCTCGGCGGCCGCGGCCTCCCAGTCACGCGGACGCAACTGGAACTTCTCGGTGTCCAGGTACTCCTCGGAGCCCGGCCGGAGTGCCACGTGTTCGAACAGCTCGAACCCGGCGTACACGCCCCAGGCCGGCGACGCGGTGGACGCGATCGCGGCGCGGATCTTGAACGCGCCCGGACCGCCGTACTGCAGGTACGCGGTCAGGATGTCCGGCGTGTTGACGAAGAAGTTCGGCCGCAGGAAGTGGCCGGTCTCCTTGGTCAGCTCCTGCAGGTACTCCTCCAGCTCCCACTTCTCGTTGCGCCAGGTGAAGTAGGTGTACGACTGGTGGAAGCCGACCTTGGCCAGCTCACGCATCATCGGCCGCCGGGTGAACGCCTCGGACAGGAACACCACGTCCGGATCGGTCTTGCGGATCTCGCCGAGCAGGTACTCCCAGAAGTTCACCGGCTTCGTGTGCGGGTTGTCGACCCGGAACACGGTCACGCCGTGCGAGATCCACAGCCGGACGATCCGCAGGACCTCGGCGTAGATCCCCTCGGGATCGTTGTCGAAGTTGATCGGGTAGATGTCCTGGTACTTCTTCGGCGGGTTCTCCGCGTACGCGATCGAGCCGTCGGCACGGATCGAGAACCACTTCGGGTGCTCCTTGACCCACGGGTGGTCCGGCGACGCCTGCAGGGCCAGGTCGATGGCAACCTCGAGACCTAGTTCGCGGGCCCGGCCGACGAAGTCCTCGAAGTCCTCGAAGGTGCCGAGCTCGGGGTGGATCGCGTCGTGCCCACCCTCGTCCGAGCCGATCGCCCACGGCGACCCGGGGTCACCGGGCTTCGGGTCGAGGGTGTTGTTCGGGCCTTTGCGGAACGCGTGACCGATCGGGTGGATCGGCGGCAAGTAGAGGATGTCGAAGCCCATCCCCGCCACCGCGTCCAAGCGCTTGGCCGCAGTCCGGAACGTCCCCGACTTCCACTGCCCGGACTCCTCGTCGTACGTCGCTCCCTCGGACCGCGGGAAGAACTCGTACCAACTGCCGTACAGCGCGAGGCTCCGGTCGACCCACACCGGATAGGTCTCAGACGACGTGATCAGCTCCCGCACCGGGTAGCGCCCGAGTGCGGCTCGGACCTGCGGCGAGATGCCCGCGGCCAGCCGCGCCTCCGGCGGCAGTGCGCCGTTCGCCAGCGCGTGAGCGGCGTCGCTCAGCGTGGCCCGGTCGGCGCGGACGGCGGGGGGTACGCCGGCGGCGGCGCGGTCGAAGAACGCCGCGCCCTCGGCGAACATCAGGTCCACGTCGAGGCCGGCCGGGATCTTGATCTCGGCGTTGTGCCGCCACGTGCCGTACGGGTCGCTCCAGCCCTCGACCGCGAACGTCCACGCGCCCTGCTCCTGCAGCGTCACGTCGACCGTCCACCGGTCGCTGCCCTGCCCGACCGGTGCCATCAGCATCCGTCTGGTCTGCCCGGTCGGCGAGGTCAGTACGACGTTCGCGTTCACCGCGTCGTGGCCCTCACGGAACACCGTGGCCGCGATGGTGAAGGTCTCGCCCACCGAGGCCTTGGCCGGATACGCTCCGGCGTCGACGGTCGGGGTGACGTCGGTGATCGGGATGCGCCCAGTCATGGCGTAGACGAACCTTCGCTTTCCGATTGCGGATCCGGCCGAGGGGTAGTTCAGGTCTGACGTTATCGGTTCCCAGCGGCAGACCATGACATGCGGTGGTCACGTTTCGGTCCACAGGATGGAACATCAGTGACGGACCCCGCGAATGTGTCTGCAAAATCTTGCCCGCGTTGCAAGATCGATGCATGCCGAAGGTGTCTCGTGAACCGGAGGCCGGTACGGTGTCCCGGTGCGAGCGATACGACGATTCTCCGTCCGCCCTGTCCTGCCCGAGCCGCTGACCGGCCTGGGCACCCTGGTGAACAACCTCCGCTGGTCCTGGCACCCGGAGACGCAGGACGTCTTCGAAGCGGTCGACCCGCAGCTGTGGCGGAGCACCGGCGGTGACCCGGTCAAGCTCCTCGGCGAGGTCCCGGCGGCCCGGCTCGACGAGCTGGCCCACGACGATGTCTTCCTGCGCCGGCTTGAACTGGCCGTCACCGACCTGAACGCCTACGTGTCCGGCGACCGGTGGTTCCAGACCGACGCCGGCTCCCCGGTGAGCTCGGTGGCGTACTTCTCCCCGGAGTTCGGCATCACCTACGTCCTCCCGCAGTACTCGGGTGGTCTGGGCATCCTGGCCGGTGACCACCTGAAGGCGGCCAGCGACCTCGGCGTACCGCTGATCGGCGTTGGCCTGCTGTACCGGCACGGCTACTTCGCGCAGTCGCTGAACGCCGAAGGCTGGCAGCAGGAGCGCTACCCCCTGGTGGATCCGGACGGGCTGCCGATCAGCCTGCTCCGCGACGGCGACGCGCCCGCCACCGTGACCCTGACGCTGCCCGGCAACCGGCAGCTGCACGCGCAGATCTGGGTCGCCCAGGTCGGCCGGGTGCCGCTGCTGATGCTCGACTCCGACATGGAGGAGAACGACCCGGCCGAGCGCGAGGTGACCGACCGGCTGTACGGCGGTTCCACCGAGCACCGGCTGCTCCAGGAACTGCTGCTCGGCGTCGGTGGTGTCCGCGCGGTCCGCACCTTCTGCCGCATCACCGGCCACTCGGCCCCCGAGGTGTTCCACACCAACGAGGGCCACGCCGGCTTCCTCGGCATCGAGCGGATCCGTGAGCTCGCCACCGACCAGTCGCTGGACTTCGACACCGCGCTCGAGGTCGCCCGCGGCGGCACCGTGTTCACCACCCACACGCCGGTCCCGGCCGGTATCGACCGGTTCCCGGTCGAGTTGATCCAGCAGCACTTCTCGCCCGACGCGTACGGCGAGGGCGTGCCCATCGACCGGATCCTCGAGCTCGGCGCCGAGGACTTCGAGGGCGGCGACCCGGGCGTCTTCAACATGGCGATCATGGGCCTGCGGCTGGCGCAGCGGGCCAACGGCGTGTCCAAGCTGCACGGTGTGGTCAGCCGCGGCATGTTCGCCGGGCTGTGGCCGAGTTTCGACCCGGTCGACGTACCGATCACCTCGATCACCAACGGCGTGCACGCGCCGACCTGGGTGGCGCGGGAGATCCACGGGCTCACGTACGCGGCCACCGACACGGCCGAGAGCGACGGCCTGTTCGACGGCCTCGACAAGACCTCCGACGCGCAGATCTGGGAGACCAAGCGGACCCTGCGGCAGCGGTTCATCGACGACACCCGGGCCCGGGTCCGGCAGTCCTGGATCAACCGCGGCGCCAGCGACGCCGAGCTCGGCTGGGTCGATTCCATCCTCGACCCGGACGTCCTGACCATGGGCTTCGCCCGCCGCGTCCCGTCGTACAAGCGGCTCACCCTGATGCTGCGCGACCCGGCCCGGCTGAAGGCGCTGCTGCTGCACCCGCAGCGGCCGGTCCAGATCGTCATCGCCGGCAAGGCGCACCCGCACGACGAGGGCGGCAAGAAGCTCATCCAGGAGATGGTCCGCTTCGCCGACGACCCCGAGGTACGGCACCGGATCGTGTTCGTGCCCGACTACGACATCGCGCTGGCGCAGCCGATGTACCCGGGGTGCGATGTGTGGCTGAACAACCCGCTGCGTCCCTACGAGGCGTGCGGCACGTCCGGCATGAAGGCTGCTCTCAACGGTGCCTTGAACCTGTCGATCCGCGACGGCTGGTGGGACGAGTGGTACGACGACGAGTTCGGCTGGGCGATCCCGTCCGCGGAAGGGATCGAGGACACCGACCGGCGTGACGACCTCGAGGCGCACGCGCTGTACGACCTGATCGAGAAGCAGGTCGCGCCGCGCTTCTACGACGGCGAGGTGCCGGGCCGCTGGATCGAGATGCTCCGGCACACGATCAAGGAGCTCGGCCCGAAGGTGCTCGCCACCCGGATGGTCCGCGACTACGTCGAGCAGCTGTACGTCCCGGCCGCCAAGTCGTCGCGCTCTCTGAACGCGACGTACGACGGTGCGCGTGAGCTGGCCGCGTGGAAGAAGAAGGTCCGGACGGCCTGGCCGCAGATCCGGGTCGACCACGTGGAGCTGCAGGGCCTGGGCGACGTACCGCAGCTCGGGACCACGGTTGGGATCCGCGCCTTCGCCGCGCTCGGGGATCTCGAGCCTGCCGACATCTGTGTCGAGGTGCTGCACGGGCGGGTCGACACCAACGACGAGATCACGGACCCGGTCCGCGCGACGCTGGCGATGGCGGAAACCTACGAGGGCAACCGGCACCGCTACGAAGGCGAACTGAAGCTCGACCGAACCGGCCCCTTCGGCTACACCGTCCGAGTCGTCCCAAGCCACGACGGCCTCGCCAGCCCGGCCGAACTCGGCCTGGCTGCTGGACCGTCCGACCCCGACGACCCATCCGCCCCCGACCTCCCAGCAGGCTCAGAGTTCTGAGCCCTTCGCCCTGAACCCGACCCCGCCCGCGTCAGTCGGCGGGGTCGGGTGTTCTATCGTGCTCCGTGAGTGTTGTCGTGCGCCCAACTACGACATGTGCCTCAAGCTCGACTAGCCGGCTTCTGCTTGCGGAGCAGGCCCCACGGTTTGAAGACCGACAGGACCACCGCGACCATCAGCAGCGTCGGCGAGACGATCGGCGGGAACATCATCTCGTTCAACGGAACCGCGAGGTCGTTGGACTCACCCCGGTCGGCGAGTTCGGCGACACCGGGCCGGAGGGCGACCAGGACCAGCGTGCTCAGCAGCAGGTTGATGACCAGTTTCACGACCACCCACCAGTACTTCGTCAGGCCGTACTTGCTGCCCAGGCCGAGCAGGACACCGGTGAGCAGACAGGTCAGCCCGGAGACCGTCATCGGCCAGATCGTCACCAGTTCGAGCACGCGGAAGCACAGCGCCTTGGTGCTCTGGTCGTCCGTACCGATCGCGGTGAACGTCAGCACCGCCATCACCACGTCGATCCCCAGCCACGAACCCACCGACGCCAGGTGCAGCACCAGAACGGCCTTCCGGGTCCTGGCCCCCAACCGCCACGGCTTCACCGCCGCCACGTCCAGTGCCGCGCCACTCATTGCCCTCTCCGTCCACTCGGATCACGTAGCTACGATCCTCAGCGACGACACCCACACCGCGCGTCGTCTGGACGGAGACACTCCACCTACACCAACGGAGGTACTCCTAGGCCGACGGGCGTACCAGGTCCACCCAGACGAACTGGCCTCCGCCCGCGGGGGAGGTGAGGTAGGAGCGACCGGCCGGCTTCAGCGACGGGTAGAGGTCTGCGAGCTCCTTGGTTGCCGTGTCGTCTCCGTTGTCGGAGGCAACCAACAGGCCGGCGACGCGGTCGGTCAGGCTGAGGTCGGCGCCGTCGAGGGATGCGGACATCTCGCCCCAGTTGTCCCAGAGGAGGAGTTCGTCGCCGTGCAGGTGGGCGAGTTGCAGGTAGACGTAGTTGCGGATGAACCAGCTCCCGCCGATCGGCGAACCCGGGTCGATGCCGAACAGCTCCGGGTCGCGCGTGCCGGCGCGGACGTCCAGCCAGACCTCGGCCGCGGACAGGAACGGGCCGGCCGGCATGTCGAGCGAGTTGAACGGATGGTCGCCGGCCGGGTCGAGCTGGGCGTCGATCATCACCCACCGGTCGCCGTTCCAGTACTCCGCGACCACGTGATCGTGATTGAACCCGCTGGCGAAGTACGCCGCGAAGCCGATCCGGCTGCGGACCGGAATGCCCTGGTGGCGAAGCATCGAGACGAACATCAGTGTGTAGTCCCGGCAGCATCCGGCGATCCGGTCGACCGGCTCCCTCGGCACGGCGAGCGGCGTACCGTTGCGCCGCTGGTCGGTGGCCAGCATCGACGAGACCCACCGATGGTCGATCTCGGCGAGGCGGTCGCCGGTGAACTCGATCCCGCCGCCGCGGTAGTGGATCAGCAGGTTGCGAACCACCGCCCCGACACCGGGGATGTCGTTCGGCAAGGCGTCGTACAACCCGGCGTACGCACCCGGGTCGCTGTACTCGGTCTGCACCGCGTAGTCCATCAGAGCTTCCCTTCTAGAATGGCTGAGCGAGAATGGGCTGGGCGATGTCGACGGCCGGCTGGTCACGCGGCATCAGGTGGCAGTTCGCCCGATAGACCTCGCGCGGCGGCCCGGTGATCGTGCTGCCCGCCGTACGGACGAAGTCGTCGACCAGGTCGTAGGCGAGCATGATGCGCGGGTACGCGCACTCGTCCATCGTGATCGTGCAGTACGCCTCGTGGTGGGCCGGCTCGACCCGGATCGCGATCGGTCCGGACGGATCCACCAGCCCCTGGAACGGCACGCACACCTCGACAGTCGCCTCGGCCTCCGGTGTCACCGGGCCGTGGTAGATCACCCACGATTCGCCGGGCAGGGTCGCGCCGGCGGCCTTGAGGTACGTGCGGATCTCGTCGGTCGCGGTCACGATGATCCCGATCAGATTCTGCTGATCGGTGTCGGACCGGATCGACGCGATCTTCGTCTCCGGTACGTCGCGCGTCAGCACCGGCCGCGGCGCCAGCCCCGTCGATCCGGACCGCGAGAGCCGGTCCCGCAGGTACTGCAGGGTCGCCCGACGGGCCGCGGTGGTCGCCTCCTGGGCCGCCCACCACCGATCCAGCCGGATCAGCCCCTCTTCGTCGGAGCCCGCGAGGACCTCGGCGATGGTGGTCAGCGGCATGTCGAGCTGCCGCAACACGCTGATCCGCCGGGCCCGCTCGAGCTGCTCCTCGTCGTACAGCCGGTACCCATTGGCCGGGTCCACCTGTGCGGGCGGGAGCAGCCCGGACACGTCGTACAGGCGTAGCGCCTTGTGCGAGAGCCCAGTACGCCGCCCGAACTCGCTGATCGTCAACACGCGAACATCAAACCCCCTGCCCCAGGGGCAGAGTAAAGCCTCAGCCCCAGACCCCTCGACTTGTGAGCTGCCTCACCCGGTGGAACGTCCGGCCTGGACGCCTCCTCTTTCTGGGCGTCGGTCACTAGAGGGAGGCGTTCGGAGATGTTGGTGGTACGGCGAGTGGTGGCGGGGGTGCACTGGGGTCTCGCGGTGGTGCATGTGTACTGGGCGACCGGTGCGACATGGCCGGCGTCCGGTGAGCGGGCGTTGTCGATGGCGGTGCTGGGCGGTCCGGTGTCCTTCAGTCCGGGCATCGTGTTGCCGCTAGCGGCTCTGCATGTGCTGCTGGGAACAGCCGTGCTCACGAGCGACCGGTTCAAGCTGAGCAGGTTCGTAGTCGGGGGAGTGGCGGCCGGACTGGCTGCGCGGGCGTCCGCAGGTGTTGTGTGGGCCCTCGGCGTCGGCACCGACACGAGTACGGCGTTCTACTGGCTCAACCTGTTCTTCTACACCCCACTGTGCATCGCCCTGTGCGTGGCGGACCTCAAACTCCTGCGGACACGCTGGATCAAAGCAACAGCAGTCGCAGCGCCGGTGGCAGGCGTCGTACTGCTCTCACTCCTCGCCTACGCGTATCAGCCAACCGAGCAGCCAAGCGCCGCACCTTCACCGGACTCGCGGTACGTCGATACGCCGCTCGCCCGGATCCACTACCAGGAACGGGGCAGCGGCTCCCCGGTGGTCCTGCTGTCACCCGGCGCCTCCCCGACAACGGCGTGGTCGTCGGAGCTCGACGTACTCTCCACGAACCACACCGTGTACGTCGTTGACCTCCCAGGCCAAGGGGAGACCCGGCTGCACGACGAGCGGTTCGCGTTCGATCTCGACGGCATGACTACATCGCTCGGCCAGTTCCTGGACGCAATGAAGCTTTCTCAGGTCGTCATCGGTGGCAACTCGTGGAGTGGCGGTTGGGGTCTCGCCTACGCGCAGCGCAACCCGGACCGGGTCAGCAAGTTGCTCCTGCTGGCGCCGAGCGGTCTGGATGAGCCAGACACGTGGAGCTGGGAGATCCTCAAGCAGCCCTTGGTCGGCGAGGCACTGGCCAAGCTGGCCGCGAGCCGCAGCATGGTCGAGTCCGCGCTGGGCGGCATGTTCGTCCACAAGCAGCTGATCACGCCGAAGCTCGTGGACACGATGTGGGCGCCGGGCACCTATCGTGACAACGTGCGATCCATGTACGCGCTGGAGCGGGGCCTCGACTGGGGAGTCACCGAGAAGGCTCTGCCGTCCACGCGGCAGCCCACGCTGGTGATCTGGGGCGACCACGACGCAGTCCTCCCGGTGGCGCAGGCAGACCGGTTCGGGCAGTTGTTGCCCAACGCAACCGTGCACGTGCTGCCCGGCTGCGGCCACGCCCTCACCGTCGACTGCGCGGACCAGGTGACACCCCTGATGGCGGCATTCCTCCGATGATCGACCCTCCGATCATCGACGTGGAACGGCTCGTTCGCGCCGCGCAGGGCGGCGACACCCTGGCGATGAACGCGTTGCTCGACGGACTGGCGCCGTACGTCGGCCGGATCTGTGGGCCGATCGCTCTGGCCGACGGACCTGACGCGACGCAGGAGGCGCTGATCGCGGTGTTCCGTGGTCTGCGCGGTCTGCAGAACCCGGCGGCGTTGTTCGGATGGGTCCGCGCGATCGCGGTCCGCGAAGCGGTCCGGGTAGCGCGCCGTCAGCAACGCCAACAGCCGGCCGATCTGTCCGAGCTGCCGTCGCCCGACGATCCGCAGCTCGCCGTCCACGTGCAGGACGTACTCGCGCGATTGTCGCCGGAACACCGCGCGGTGCTGGTCCTGCGCGACCTGGAAGGAATGGACGAACTGGCCGCCGCCGCGGTGCTCGAGGTGCCGGCCGGTACGGCGAAGTCCCGGCTGCACCGAGCCCGGGCAAGCTTTCGGAAGGCGTGGAGATCATGACGGGTGACTGGCCACAGGTCGAACTGACCGATGTCGAGCGGTTCCGCGCACTGGCTGCCGGCGTCCCAGGCGCCGCGGTCACCGAACGCGTCCTGGCGGCACCTCCCGACCGGGTGAAGGAGTTGCTGACTGACCTGGACGCATTCGCGACGATCCATGCGGACCTGGTCTCGGCCACGCTGCTCGAGCAGGACGGCGATCACGTCGTCGTCCTCGCGCGCGGTCGGCGGGGCCAGCGGGCGCGCCTGGAAGGTCAGTTCCGGAGTGGCTGGTGCTGGTTGCAGAGCCGTTTCCTGATCATCGGTATGGCGGTGTCGGCCGAGCCCGGTGGCGGCACCCGGGTCGCACTCACCGGCGGCATCCGGGTGCCAGGCCGGGCCGCGATCGTTCCACTGCGGGTCCGTCTGGAGAGCACCAAGACGCTGGACCGGCTGGAACAGATGCTCAGGGCCTGAGTACGCCGGCAGGCAGTGCGGCGAGGAGCGCATCGGCGTGCCGGCGGTAGCCGAGGTTGTTCGGGTGGAAGCTGTCCGGCGCGAGCATCCCGCGCCAGGGCGGTCGTGCATGCCGGGACACCTCCGCCACCGTGAGGCCGCGGGCCGTCGCCGTCGTACTGATGAGCTGGTTGATGCCGGCGACGTACGGGCTCGCCACGCCGCCGATACGCCAGAGGCCGTCGGGGACGGTCAGGTCCATCACCACCGACGAGGACGGCAGCCGCTCGATCACCTGACGGAGGTGGTCGCGGAACCGCTTGGGCGGCGTACCGAGGATGTCGTTGTTGCCGATCCCGCACGTCACCAGTGCGGGCTGCAGACCCTCGACGAGTGGCAGTTGGTCCGCGAGCACGTGCCGGGTCTGTGCGCCGGAGCGGGACAGGTTGAGCACCCGCCACGGGTTGCCGGTCCTGCGGAGCGCGTTGAGCACCTGGCCGACGTACCCATGCAGCGGCGACGATGCGCCGAGTCCTTGCGCGGTCGAGTCGCCGAGCACCACCCACAGCGGCCCGTCGGCGGTGAGGGCCTTCTCGTTCTGCCGGGTCCAGAAGTCGGCGTACGTCTTCGCCTGGACGTCGACGTACGCCACGCCGTCGACCCAGCGCCGGAACGCCACGCGTGAGTTCGTCCGCTCCGCCTCGCCCCAACGCATCACCGCCCGGTGCAACGCACCGATCGGCGTCGTACGTTCGCGGGCCCCACGCCGCACCAAGAACATCGGTTCCCCCACACCTGAACAGAAGGTAACTGCCGAATGTACTGCAGGAAGGTTAACGAATTCGTGGAACGCGTAGCGTCCCCCGGAGAGCGATCCAGACCGGGCTCTCCGGGGGACGGTTCGATGCTGCGGCTCAGGCTGGATCCTCGGCGGAACGGTCCCGTCGTCGCTGGATGTCCAGCACGATCCCCGCCCCCACGCCGCCCAGTGCGATACCGCACAGGGCGCCGAGAGCGACGGAGCTCCGGTCCACTTCGCCGGGAGCCCGAACGGACGCCGGTTCTGGAGGTGGAACCGGAGGTCGTTCGATGGTTCCGCCGATCGGTTCGGGGAACTCCTGGGCCATTGCAGGGGCGGCGACTGTCATCAGGGCGACGCTGACTGCGGCACCCGCGGCCAGCCGGTAGAGCCGGGTGGTCATGGACTGCTTCGTGTGTACGGCGTTGTTCATGGCTTCCTCTCCTCTTCCGGCGGGACTTCCGTTGATCGGTTGTCCGGTTGCGCCTCGAGGTCTAGGAACCGTTCTCGCCGCTGGTGGTATCGACCCGGCGGACGCCGGTATCAGCTCGGTATCAATGAACTTGACGCGAGTCGTTAGGGGGTCGACAGTCAAAACGTGGGTATCGCCGTACTCGGCCCACTAACCATCGAGGGGGAGTGGAAGAACCTCGCACGACGTGACCGCGTCGTCCTGGTCGCACTCGCGGTGCATCCGGGGGAGGTTGTCAGCGCTGGGGTGCTCGCTGACGTGCTGTGGGGAGAACGGCCGCCGGCCTCTGCGGGCAAGGTGGTCCAAGGCTGCGTCGTCCGGCTGCGGAAGCTGCTCGGCAGCCACGCGATCGAGACCTCGCCGGACGGGTATCGGCTGACGATTCCGCACGATCAGATCGACAGTCAGCGCTTCGAGCGAGCTGTCGGCCGGGCCGGCGTACTGCTCGAGGCAGGTGAGGCGGAACGAGCGTCGGTGGTGCTGGCCGACGTACTGACGCTGTGGCGCGGGCGACCGTTCGACGAGGTCGCGGACTGGGATCCTGCGCGGATCGAGTTGGCTCGGCTGACCGAACTCCGGCAACTCGCGCAGGAGCTGTACGTCGAGTCGGCGCTGCGGTCCGGAGGTCACGTGGGAGTGCTGGGCAAGGCCGAGGCTCTCACCGCCGAAGCGCCACTGCGCGAGCGGCGGTGGGCGCTACTGGCCACGGCGCAGTACCAGGCCGGTCGCCAGGGGGAGGCGCTGGAGACCCTGCGGAGATTGCGGGTCGTGCTTGATCGCGAACTCGGACTCGATCCCAGTCCGGAGATCGATGCGCTGGAGCAGGCGATCCTCCGTCAGGATCCGGCCTTGCTCGAAGCCAGCACGTTGCCGGAACCGAGTGCGGTCTGTCCGTACCAAGGCCTGAAACCGTACGACGTCGACGACGCCGAACTGTTCTTCGGCCGCGACGCCGAGGTCGCCGCGGGTCTGAGGAGGCTGTCTGACCACTCGATCCTCGCTGTCGTCGGGCCGTCGGGGTGCGGCAAGTCCTCGCTGATCCGGGCCGGCGTGGCCGCGACCCTGCGACAGGACGGCGGCCGCGTTGTCACCATCACGCCCGGACTCCATCCGATGAAGGCGCTGACTGACGCACTGCCCGGCACCGGACCCTTGCCCACGGTGGTCGTCGATCAGTGCGAGGAGGTCTTCTCGGTCTGCCGGGACGTGCCCGAGCGCAAGGTGTTCCTGGCTCGGTTGACCGATCACGCCGCCCAAGCGCCCCTCATCTTGTCGTTCCGCGCCGACCGGCTCGCGGACATCGCCTCCCATCCGGGCTTCGCCCGGGCCATGGAGGACGGCCTGCACCTGCTCACCGGCATGACCGAAGACGAGCTCCGGGCAGCGATCACTGAGCCCGCACGGCTGGCCTCCCTGGTCGTCGAACCAGGACTGGTCGACCTGCTCGTCGGTGAAGTGGCGGGTCAGCCGGGCGCCTTGCCGCTGATGTCCCACGTCCTGGCCGAGACCTGGCAACGTCGCGAGGGCCGCACGCTGACCGTCGCGGGCTACCGCGCGTCCGGCGGTATTCAGGGTGCGGTCGCCCAGTCGGCCGAACAGGTCTACGCGCAAGTCACGCCGGATCAGCGGCCGCACCTACGTGCCTTGCTGTTGCGCCTCGTCACTCCTGGCCCGGACGGGCAACCAGTCCGCAGCAGACTGCCGAGGCGAACAGTCATCACCGGCCCGGAGTCGGAAGCACTCATCGACCTGTTGATCAGCTCCCGCCTCGTCACCAGCGACGACGGCGTCGTCGAACTGGCCCATGAAGCCCTCGCCCGAGCCTGGCCACGCCTGCGCGGCTGGCTCGAAGACGACCTGGAAGGCCAGCAGATCCTCCACCACCTCACCCAGGTAGCCGACTCGTGGGAGTCCCTGGGCCGACCCGAAAGCGAGCTCTACCGAGGAGTCCGCCTAGCCAAAGCGCTCGAATGGCAGCAGACCGCAGCCCCTGTCCTCAACGACACAGAACGCGAGTTCCTGGCCGCCAGCGAACGCCTCTCAGTCGCCGAACTCCGCGCCGCCGAGGACCGAGCCCGCCACCAAACCCGAGTCAACCGCCGCCTGCGTTCCGCGCTGGGCACAGCTGCATTCCTGCTGGTGGGCGCTCTGATAGCCGGCTTCCTCGCCGTCGGCCAAACCCAGGAAGCCGACCGCCAAGCCCTAGCCGCAGAACAAGCAGCCGTAGTCGCAGACTCCGGTCGCGCCGGAGCAAAGGCAGTAGTCAACAGCGACATCGACACTTCCTTGCTGCTCGCGGTGGCCGGCAGCAGGCTCGATGCCTCATCGGAATCCAGAGCCAATCTGCTCGCGGTGCTGGCCAAGCACCCCCAGCTGATCCGCTCCATCGAGACCGAGAAGCTGAATGTCTACGGACTCGAGGTCAGCCCCGACGGGAAGACCATCGTGTTGTTCGACGCGAACGGCACGGCGTTGCTGTACGACGCGACGTCCGGGCGGATTCGTGCCGCGCATCGGCCGAAGAACCGCCCGGACGGTGCGGTCCACCTGGACTTCGTGGCACCTGTCGCCTTCCATCCGAGCGGTCGGCAGTTGGCCATCGGCATGCCGCCACCCACCGCACAGCCTGTGCGGCTGCTCGATCCGAACACCATGGACGCCGCCGCACAACAACTGCCCGGGTTCGCTACCAAGCCGGCGCGGGCGACTCATGTCGGCTACAGCGCGGACGGGACCTCACTGGTCGCCATGGTGCAGTACTACGAGAACGGCACCTCGAACGACTTCAGTTCCGGTGCGATCTTCGTCTGGGACGTCCGTCCCGGCGTTCGGCCGTCGTTGCGCCGGACGCTGCCCTTACCCGCTGCCCAGGTTGCGGACGTGACTCTCAGCCCGGCCGGTGACCGCGTTTACACCAGCAAGCCGCTGGCGGCTTACGACGTGGCCACCGGGCGGCAGCTCTATACGCGGTCCGATCTGTCCTTCGATGACATCGACCTCAGCCGCGACGGCAAGCTCATCGGCTTGGGGGACGAGGCCGCATCCGACGCCGGTCCGAACGCCCGGAGCCTCTTCCTGGTCGACACCGCGAACGGGTCGACGCGGCAGCGCCTCACCGCGCCGACCAAGCAGGTCCAGAACCTGCGTTTCTCCCATGACGGGACCGTCCTCGCCTCGTCCGGTACGGACCTGCAGGTTGCGCTCTGGAACGTGGCGACGGGTGAAGCGCTCGACGTCATCCCCGTGGCCGAGGGGGAATGGCTGAGCTACGGATTCAGTCCCGATGACGCGACGCTGTACACGGCCGCGGGCGACGGAGCCATTCGCAGCTGGGACCTCGCCGGACCCCGCAAGTACGTGAAACAGCTGGTGAAGCCGCCCGCTTTCGTCTACGGCTGCACCCTCGTCGCTCCTGGGGGGAGGTCCATCTATCGCAGCACCCTCGAGGACTACAGGTTCATCGACGCCCCCAGCGGTACGTCGACCCATCGCGTCCGAACAGGCCCAGGTGAATGGACGAACAGTTGTGGGAGCTGGACTCCTGACGGCGATCGGTTCGCGGTCGTCCAGAGTGGTGTCGTCTACGTCCTGAACAGTCGCACGGGTGCGGTCGTCGCCCAGCGGAAGGCGGCAAGGTCGAGCGTCCTGGATCTCGACTACAGCGGGCGGGATGGGAGCCGACTGGTGATCGGCGACGAGTCAGGCCTGGTAACGCTCTTGGACTCGCAGACCCTGCTGCCAGTGGCACGCTCGGTGCCGGTCGGCGGTTCCGTCGCCTGGCTGTCGGCGAGTCCGGACAACCGGACCGCGCTCGTGCTCACGGGAGGAAGGCACATCTCGGACAGGCTCGATGTTCCCTCCTCAGGCTGGGTGCTGGTCGACCTGCAGGCGGGCAAGGTGATGCAGCGCGGGCAAGCTCCGTTCAAGAACGCCCAGGTGGTGGTCTTCGCTCCGGACGGACGCCATGTCGCGATCGGCAGCGGCACGGGAGACTTGATCGTGCTGGACACGACCACGGGCCTCGCGGTCGGGCCGCCGGCTTCGGTGCACGACGGATGGACGAATTCGCTCGCCTACTCGGCGGACAGTTCCCTGCTGGTCTCGGCCGGCGCCGACGGTAGCGTGAGTCTGTTCGACGGCGCGACAGCGGAACTGCTCGGTTCGATCGTCACCCCTGAGCAGACCTTGTCCGCTGCCGACTTCCTGGCGGATGGCCACAGCGTGGTGGTCGCGACGAACAGCGACGGGTTGTATCTGTGGGACACGCGGCTGGAGCATGCGGTTGAGACTGCCTGCCGGATGGCGGGGCGGGATCTGACCGCGCAGGAGTGGCGGGAGAACTTTGGGGATCGGCCGTATCGGAAGACTTGTTAGAGCGCGCGGAGGAGGACCAGGCAGCGGGGGGCCAGGGGGACGGTGGCGCCTGCTTCTACTTCGGTGACCATGCTGTTGCTGGTGTCGAGGACTACCTCGTAGGCGGGGGCCCAGGAGGGGTCGGGGACGCGGACCTGGCGGGTCTCGGGGGTGGCGTTGAGGGCCATCAGGAAGGAGCTGTCGGTCAGGGCGTTGCCTTGGGCATCGGTTGCGCGGAGGGCGTCACCGGCCAGGAACATGCCGATGGTTCGGAGGTTGCCGTCGTACCATTCGGCGTCGGTCATCTCGCCGCCGTGCGGTGCGATCCAGGACAGGTCCTTGCGCCCGCCCGCGACGACCGGCTCCCCGGAGAAGTAGTGCCACTGACGCAGGACAGGATGCGCGGCCCGCAACGCGATCAGCTTCTTCGTCAATGCCAGGTGATCGGACCACGCGCCCGGCAGTGACCAGTCGAACCAGGACAGTTCGTTGTCCTGGCAGTAGGCGTTGTTGTTGCCGTGCTGCGTCCGTCCGCACTCGTCCCCGGCGGTGATCATCGGTACGCCGGTGGACAGGATCAGTGTGGACATCAGGTTCGCCATCTGGCGTTTGCGCAACGCGATCACGCGCCGGTCGTCGGTCTCGCCCTCGACGCCGCAGTTCCACGACCGGTTGTCGTCGGTGCCGTCGCGGTTGTCCTCGTGGTTCGCCTCGTTGTGCTTGTGGTCATAGCTGACCAGGTCGCGCAGGGTGAACCCGTCGTGCGCGGTGAGAAAGTTGATCGACGCGTACGGGTAGCGCCCGTCGTCGCCGTACAGGTCGCTGGATCCGGACAGCCGGTAGGCGAGGTCCTTCACACCGTCGGAGGTGTTCCGCCAGACGTCGCGGACGCTGTCGCGGAACTTGCCGTTCCACTCCGACCACGGCGGGCCGAAGTTGCCGACCTGGTAGCCGAACGGGCCGACATCCCACGGTTCGGCGATCAGCTTGACCCGGCCGAGAACCGGATCGGCCGCGACCTCGGCGAGGAACGGGTGATCGACCGTGTCGACCTCGTGCCGCTCGTTGCGGATCAGCGTCACGGCCAGGTCGAACCGGAACCCGTCGACACCCATCTCCTCGACCCAGTACCGCAGCGAGTCCATCAGCAGCCGGCGGACCTGCGGGTGGGAGGTGTCGACCGAGTTGCCGGTGCCGGTCACGTCGTACATCGTGCCGCCGTGCGACAGCCGGTAGTACGCGCGGTTGTCGATGCCGCGGAAGCTCAGCGTCGGCCCGTCGAACCCGCCCTCGGCGGTGTGGTTGTAGACCACGTCGAGGATCACTTCGATGCCGGCGGCATGGAACGCGGCGACCATCGCCTTGAACTCGGCCACCTGCTGACCGTCCGAACCCGACGACGAGTACGGCGCGTGCGGGGCGAAGTACCCGAGGGTGTTGTAACCCCAGTAGTTCGGCAGGCCGCGGGCGGCGATCGAGGGCTCGGTGAGGAAGTGGTGGATCGGCAACAACTCCACCGACGTCACGCCCAGCTCGGTCAGATAGTCGATCACCGACGGATGCGTCAGCCCGGCGTACGTCCCGCGTTGATGCTCGGGTACGTCGGGATGCAGCTTGGTGAAGCCCTTGGTGTGCAACTCGTAGATGACCGTCTCGCCCCAGTGCACCGGCCGGCTGATCGGCGGTGGTGGCTCCGACTGGGCCACCACGACACCGACCGGCACATGCCCGGCCGAGTCGCCGTCGGACGAGTCGTAGATCACAGGGCTGGAGAAGTCCAGCGAGCCGTCGATGGCTCGGGCGTACGGGTCGAGCACCAGCTTGGACGGGTTGAAGCGGAGACCGTGCGACGGGTCGAACGGACCGTGCACGCGGTAGCCGTACCGTTGCCCGTGGCCCACACCCGGGACGAACCCGGTCCAGAACTCACCGGCGTGGGCGAGGTCCAGGTTGCGCTGGCTGCCGTCGGCGGCGATCAGCGCCAGCTCGACCCGCTCCGCGGCCGGGGCCCACAGAGTGAAGGTCGTCCCATCGGTCTGGACCACTGCTCCGAGCCGCGGCCCGGTATCGGCGGTCGGGCCGAGAGCACTCGGGGCGGCGGTCGCTTCGGTCACCGGCACATTCTGCACACTCCCCTCTTGGTTATCGATAACGAAAGGTGGTTGTGTTCATGAGACGGTAGTTGCGGACGCCTGTGCGCAATGATACGCAAGGACCGTTACTAATTTACCGGGCTCCCAACTGGGCGGAGTAGGGGATCACATGTCGGAAGAGTTGGCCGGTCTGACCGTTGGTCTGATCGGCGCGGGCAACATCGCCCACTTGCATGTCGCCGCGTGGAAGGCGCTCGGCGCGCGCATCCTGGTGCATTCGCTCGAGGGTGCCGAGACGATGGCCGAACAGTACGGCCTCGAGGTCGCGGCGTCGCTGGACGGCTGCCTGGCCGAGGCGGAGTTCGTCGACGTGGTTACGCCGTCGGCGACGCACAAGGAGGTCACGCTGGCCGCGATCAAGGCCGGCCGGAACGTGATCTGCGAAAAGCCGCTGACCCTGACCGCCGCAGACTCGCACGAGGTGATCGCGGCCGCCACGGCCGCCGGCGTCCGGATCTACCCGGCGCACGTGGTCCGATTCTTCCCGGCGTACGTCGCCGCGCACTCCGCCATCCAGGCCGGGCGCATCGGCGATGTCGCGGTGGCGCGGTTCTTCCGCCAGGCGTCGTCCCCGGCCGGCGGCTGGTACGGCGACGTGGCCCACTCCGGCGGCGTGATCATGGACCTGATGGTGCACGACCTCGACCAGGCCCGCTGGATGTGTGGAGACGTCACCAAGGTGTACGCCGTCCAGAACCCGCCGACCGTGGACGGGATCAGCCCACTGACGGTGGCCGCGCACGTGACGCTCACCCACGCCTCCGGTGCGATCAGCCACTGCCGCGCGACCTGGGCCGCGGCCGGGTCCGCGTTCCAGTCCGGCTACCACATCGCCGGCTCGACCGGCGTACTGAAGTACACGTCCGCCGCGGACACCGGCTATGCCGAGGAACTGCCGGACGGCGGCGGGGCCGCTGACCTGCTCATCCCGGCCAACACTCTGGGCGAGAGCCCCTACCTCACACAGCTGCGCGAGTTCGCTGTCGCACTGCGCGGTGGCCCGGAGCCGCGGGTTCTGGCGCCGGACGGCGCGGCCGCGGTCTATCTGGCCGAGGCGGCGCGCGCCTCGATGGAGACCGGCGGTGTGATCGACATGGTGACCTTCGACCCGACGGGAGCGGCGGCATGACCCTCAAGGTGGCGATCGCGTCGTTCGCGCACGGGCACGCGATGTCGTACGCGTACCTGCTCAACCAGATGTCCGATGTCGAGGTGCTGTCCGCAGACCCCGACGGCGCGAGTGCGCCGGACCCGGGCCCGCGTGGCGCCGAGCTCGCCGAACAGCTCGGCGTCCCGTACGTCGACAGCTACGACGAACTGTTCGCGTGGGGCCCGGACGCGGTCGTCGTGACGAGTGAGAACGCGCTGCACCGCGGTCTGGTCGAGCGGGCCGCGGCAGTCGGTGCGCATGTGCTCTGTGAGAAACCGCTGGCCACCGAGGTCGAGGACGGCGAGGCCATGCTGGCGGCCTGCGCGTCGGCCGGTGCGATCCTGATGGTCGCCTACCCGGTCCGGTTCTCGCCGCAGTACCTGCGACTCCGGGCCTCGGTCGAGGCCGGGCTGCTCGGTGACGTGTTCGCGGTCCTCGGCACCAACAACGGCAAGATCCCGATCGGTGGGCGCCAATGGTTCACCGACCCCAAGCTTGCCGGCGGTGGCGCACTCGTCGACCACACCGTGCACTGCGCCGACCTGATCGACGGCCTGACCGGCGGTGCGTCGCCGCAGCGGGTGTACGCCGCGGCCAACCGCGTCCTGCACCAGGACAAGGGCGTCGAGGTCGAGACCGGTGGCCTGGTGACGGTCAACTACGACAACGGGCTGCTGGCAACCATCGACTGCTCGTGGAGCGTTCCGGACAACGGTCCGACCTGGGGCGGCGTCACGCTGCAGGTGACCGGTACCAACGGATCGGTGGAGATCGAGCCGTTCCTGCCGCGTATCAGTGGTACTGACCCCGATGGGGAGGTGTACCTGGGGATCGGCGAGAACTTCGACGCTTCGATGCTCGCCACGTTCCTCCGGGCGGTCCGCGAGTCTGGTCCGGCAGTGGCGGGCCAGACGCCGGCCGCCGTACCGCAGCCGGACGGTGCAGTCGGTCTGCGCACCCTGCGCATCGTCGACGCGGCCCGCAGGTCCGCAGTGTCCGGGCAGCCCGTGGAGGTTTAGCGGGCCTAGGCCAGGCCGCGGTACAGGCCGCAGTGCGACTGCTCGGACTGGTCCGGTACGGTGCCGGGGATGTGACCGACGGGTAGGACCCCGGGACCGTAAGGAGCACCGCGATGGGCGAGTTCGTCAATCTCACCGTCAGTGAGGGGATCGGCACGATCCGGCTGGATCGGCCGAAGATGAACGCGCTGAACGTCCAGGTCCAGGAGGAGATCCGGGCCGCCGCGCTGGAGGCGACCGCGAACGACGACGTGCGCGCGGTCGTGGTCTACGGCGGCGAGAGGGTGTTCGCGGCCGGCGCGGACATCAAGGAGATGGCCGACATGTCGTACGCCGACATGGTCAAGCGCTCCGGCCCGCTGCAGTCCTCGCTGTCCGCGGTCGCGGCCATTCCGAAGCCGACCGTCGCAGCCATCACCGGGTACGCACTCGGTGGTGGCTGCGAGCTGGCCCTGTGCGCCGACTACCGGATCGCTGCGGAGGACGCCAAGCTCGGCCAGCCGGAGATCCTGCTCGGGATCATCCCCGGTGCCGGCGGCACACAGCGGCTGTCCCGGCTGATCGGCCCGTCCAAGGCCAAGGACCTGATCTACACCGGTCGCTTCGTCGACGCAGCCGAGTCGCTGGCCATCGGTCTGGTCGACAAGGTCGTCCCCGCGGCCGAGGTGTACGACGCCGCGGTGGCGTGGGCCGGGCAGTTCGCGGGCGGCGCCGCGCTGGCGTTGCGGGCCGCCAAGGAGGCGATCGACTCCGGGCTCGGTGTGGATCTGTCCACCGGGCTGGAGATCGAGCGGCAGCAGTTCGCCGCCTTGTTCGCCACCGAGGACCGGGCGATCGGGATGAAGTCTTTCGTCGAGAACGGCCCGGGCAAGGCCGAGTTCAAGGGAATCTGATGTCTGCAACCGCGAAGCCGGCCGCGACCGCCGAAGAGGTCGAGGCGGCGTGGAACGACAACAAGCTCGCCCAGGTGCTGTACCACGACTGGGAGGCGTCGACGTACGACGAGAAGTGGTCGATCTCGTACGACGAACGCTGCGTCACCTACGCCCGGGACCGCTTCGACGCGATCGCCGGTTCGAACGGCTGGCCCTACGGCAAGTCGTTGGAGATCGGCGCGGGTACCGGATTCTTCACCCTGAACCTCAAGCTGGCCGGGGTTCTCGCCGAGGCACATGTCACCGATCTCTCGCCAGGCATGGTGGAGGCGGCCGAGAAGAACGCGAAGACCCTCGGCTTCGCGGTCGAGGGCCGAGTCGCCGATGCCGAGAAGCTGCCGTACGACGACGACACGTTCGACCTCGTCATCGGGCACGCGGTCATCCATCACATCCCCGACGTCGAGCTCGCGTTCCGCGAGATGCTGCGTGTGCTCAAGCCGGGCGGCCGTTTCGTCATCTGCGGCGAACCCACCCGGTACGGCGATTACGTCGCCCGGCGACTGTCCCGGTTCACCTGGTGGACGACCACCAACCTGACCAAGCTGCCCGCGCTCAGCGAGTGGCGCCGACCGCAGGCCGAGTTGGACGAGTCGTCGCGGGCGGCCGCGCTGGAGGCCGTCGTCGACCTGCACACGTTCGACCCCGACACGCTGGCCCGGATGGCTTCGCGTGCCGGTGCGACGAACGTGACGACGGTGACGGAAGAGCTGCTGGCGGCGTGGGTCGGATGGCCGATCCGGACGTTCGAGGCCGCCGTACCGGAGCAGAAGCTGGGCTTCGGCTGGCGGATGTTCGCGTACAAGTCGTGGCTGCAGTTGTCCAAGGTGGACAAGGTCTTGTCGGCTGTCGTCCCTGACGAGCTCTACTACAACGTCTCCATCACAGGTGTCGCGCAGTAGGGTGTGCGGATGCGGTTGCTGACCGCGGCGAATCTGAGCTGGGTGGTGCGCCATCGGGCCTGGACGCCGTACTACCTGAAGCGCTATTGGCGGTTCGCCTGGTTCAAGCTGCGCCACCGGCAGGTGATCACCGAGGGATTCGTCTTCCTGGGCAAGCATCTCGAGATCGTGGCGCGGCCCGGGCACGGCCGGATCATCCTCGGCAAATGGGTCCACCTGGGTGACGAGACCCGGCTGCGCGCGCACGAGGGCACGCTGCGGATCGGTGACAAGGTGGTGTTCGCCCGCGACGTCACGGTCAACTGCTACCTGGACATCGAGATCGGCGCATCCACGTTGATCGCGGACTGGACCTATATCTGCGACTTCGACCACAAGACCGACGACCTGGACCTGCCGATCAAGGACCAGGGCCTGGTGAAGTCGCCGGTCCGGATCGGTCCGGACTGCTGGCTGGCCACCAAGGTGACCGTCACCCGCGGAACCGACATCGGCCGCGGCGTGGTGGTCGGCGCGAACAGCGTTGCCCGTGGCAACATTCCGTCGTACGCCGTCGCGGTCGGGGTTCCGGCCGTGGTGGTGGCCGACCGCACCACCCGCTATGCCGCCGACGCCGCCCGCCGCGCCTACCTGGCCGGTCTGGCCGAGGCAAACGCCCGTACGACGGCCCGGCTCCACACCGGGGCACCTCCGCGGCCCGAAACCGTTCCGGGAGAAACCGCGGGTGACGGGGTAAGAGCACCTGGTGAGGACGAGGCCGGCGCTGAGGGGTTCTCAAGTTACTCACCAGTCCGGCACTATGTCCCGCACGAACGGTTGGATGTCCCACCCGATCGGTCGATCGTCGGAGAGGAGACGCAGCGTGGCTGACCAGACCGGGGCCGAGTCCGCGACCGACCGGTCGCTGCTCGACCAGGCCGCGGCCGACGACTCCATCACGCAGGCGCGGACGCGCGCGGTCGACCCGGTTTCGATCGTGACGGAACCCGGGGGCGCTACGTTGGAATCAGTGCTTGAAACGAGCGCTGGCTCGCGGCCGGCGGCGGGAACGGAAGTGGGCGTGAACCGAAGGTTGGACCCAGAAGTGCAGACAGTGGACGGCAGGACAGCCCCACCGGCCCCGCTCGCGGGCGCCCGGCGCAGGCTGTCGCCGCGCCCGGTCCCGGTCAGCCGGCGGAGGAGACCGCCGGCCACAGCACCGGCAACGGCGACGGATGAGGAACCGACCCCGGCTGAGGAGATGGACGACGTGGGTACGCACGACGAGAAGGCGGCGGCCGCCGAAGCCGACAAGGCGGTGACAGCCTCGAAGGACACGGATTCGCCGCAGGGCGACAGCGGCCGTGCCACGACCGCGACGGCGACCAAGCCGGCCCGGCCGAAGACCGCGGCGGAGATCGTCGCGGAGCAGCGGGCCCGGGAGAGGGCAGCTGCCGAGGCTCCGGCCGCGGCGGCCGGTACTGGTGCGGCCGGCTCGGAGGACGCCGCAACGGGGACCGGTAAGGATGCCGCGGGCAAGGATCCGGCCGGCACCTCGGTGACGACGCCGGTGAGCAAGGTGCCGGCCACCAGTGCTGGTGCCTCGGGCAACAAACCACCGACCCGCCGGACCGCGGTCGGCTCGTCCGGCAAGGGCAAGCAGGCGCTGGGCACGGTCGGTTCCGGAGTCAAGCGGCTGCGCAACCTGCTCGCGTCGCTGATCTGGCTGGTCGCGGTGCTGGCAGCGGCGGTGCTTGCGCTCGGCGCTCTGTTCACCGCGCTCGACCAGACCAACCAGAGCAATGAGATCGTGCGCTGGGTGCTGGAGCGCGGGCAGGACCTGGTCGGTCCGTTCAAGGATCTGTTCCGGCTGGAGACGGCGAAGAACACCCTGCTGGTGAACTGGGGGATCGCGGCGCTGGTCTACCTGATCGTCGGCAAGATCGTCGAACGCTTCGTCCGGCCCTAGGGCCGTGGTCGCGCCACGAGGATGAGGTCGAGAGATTCGTCCAGGGCTCCTGGGCGAATCTCGAAGTCCTCGTGGTGCGTGCTCTTCACGAGTGCGGTGAGTTCGGCGTCCCAGTCGTCGTACGCCGTGGCCAGCTGGGCGTCCACGCAGGAGCCGTACTGCGTCTCCCAGACGCGGAGGCGTTCGCCGTGGTGGAGTCCCAGTGCGTGCGTGATCTCGAAGTCGCTCTCGACGAGCTCGGTGAACTCGGCAGGGGTCAGCTCGCGGGTGTGGTACCAGTTGCCGCTCGGGAAGGTCCGGCGGTTCGGCGTGCTCAGCACGAGGGTGCCTGCCGGGGCGAGGATGCGCGCGCACTCGGTGACGAACCGCGGCTGCTCCCACAGGTGCTCGATCGTCTGTAGTGACGTGACGAGATCGAAGCTGCCGTCGGCGAACCCGGTCTGGACGAGATTGCCGCGCACCACATTGACCTGTGGATAAACCCGGCGGACGTGGCGCAACGTCGTATGTTCATAGTCGAGACCGGTCACGGAGGCCGCGCCGGCCAGGCGGAGCAACTCCGCGCCGTAGCCTTCGCCGCAGCCGGCGTCGAGGACCCGGCCGGTTCCGAGGTCCAGATTGGCCGTGATCCAGCGGTAGGCGGCGTCGTGGCGCGCGAACCAGTAGTTCTCGTGCCAGATCCCGGGCGCAGTTCTCTCGCCGGTCAGCGGTAACGTCTCGGTCACCCGAGTCACCCTACGGGTGCGCCGGACTGTGATGGGACTCGCACGGGACTCATGTTTCTCGCGAGTAACATCCGTGGCAGGCTTGGGAGAGACCGTTAACCAGAAGGGGTCCCACACGCTATGAAGATCGTCGTCTGCGCGAAGTTCGTGCCGGATGCCACGGCGGACCGCCGGTTCCGCCCGGAGGACAGCACGGTGGACCGGGCCGGTGTCGACGGGCTGTTGTCCGAGCTGGACGAGTATGCCGTCGAGACCGCGTTGACCGTGAAAGAGGCCGGCGACGCAGAGGTGACCATCCTCACGGTCGGACCCGAGCAGGCGGCCGACGCGGTGAAGAAGGGTCTGCAGATGGGCGCCGACGCGGGTGTCCACGTGCTCGACGACGCGATCCACGGCTCGGACGCGGTCGCGACCTCGCTGATCCTGTCGAAGGCGCTGGCCAAGCTCGAGGCCGACCTGGTCGTGTTCGGGATGGGTTCGACCGACGGTGGCATGGGTGTCGTCCCGGCGATGGTCTCGGAGCGGCTTGGCCTGCCGGCCGTGACGCTGGGCTCCGAGGTCACCGTCGACGGGCAGACCGTGCGGATCCGCCGCGACGGCGACACCGCCAGCGACACGATCGAGGGCACGCTGCCGCTGGTGCTGTCGGTGTCGGACCAGGCGAACGAGCCGCGGTACCCGTCCTTCAAGGGCATCATGGCGGCGAAGAAGAAGCCGGTGGAGACCTGGTCGCTGGCCGACCTGGAGATCGCGCCGGACCAGGTGGGTGGCGCGAGCGCGTGGACCGAGGTGGTCGAGGTGACCGCCCGTCCGCCGCGCAGCGCCGGCACGATCGTCACCGACGACAACGGCAGTGGTGCTGCCGAGCTCGTCGAGTTCCTGTCCACCAACAAGTTCCTCTGAGGGGCGATCAGTTCATGTCGAACGTTCTGGTTCTCGTTGACCACACCGGGGGCAAGGTCCGCAAGACCACCGCGGAGCTCCTCACCATCGCGCGGCGCCTGGGCGAGCCGGTCGCGGTCTTCATCGGCGACGGCGTACAGGACGCCCTGCCCGCGCTGGGTCAGTACGGCGCGACGAAGGTGATCGCGCTGACGAATGCCGACCTCACGCAGTACCTGGTGGCGCCGAAGGCCGAGGCGTTGCAGCAGGTCGCGGCGAAGGTCGAGCCGGCCGCGATCCTGATCTCGTCGAGCACGGAGGGCAAGGAGGTCGCGGCCCGGCTGGCGGTCAAGCTGGACTCGGGCCTGATCACCGACGCGGTCGATGTCACCGCTGGTGACGGTGGCCTGGTCACCACGCAGTCGGTGTTCGCCGGCAACTACACGGTGCAGGCCAAGGTCACCCACGGCACGCCGATCATCACGGTCAAGCCGAACGCGGCGACCCCGGAAGCCGCGGAGACCTCGCCGGAGGTGGAGGAGTTCGACGTGACGATCTCCGACGCCGCGAAGACCGCGCGGATCACCGACTCCAAGCCGCGGGAGGCGACCGGTCGTCCGGAGCTGACCGAGGCGGCGATCATCGTGTCCGGCGGTCGCGGCACCGGTGGTGACTTCGGTCCGATCGAGGCGTTCGCCGACTCCCTGGGTGCGGCCGTCGGTGCGTCCCGTGCGGCCGTCGACTCGGGGTGGTACCCGCACGCCTACCAGGTCGGCCAGACCGGCAAGACCGTGTCGCCCCAGCTGTACGTCGCGGCCGGGATCTCGGGGGCGATCCAGCACCGGGCCGGGATGCAGACCTCGAAGACGATCGTCGCGGTCAACAAAGACGAGGAGGCGCCGATCTTCGAGCTGGTCGACTTCGGCGTCGTCGGCGACCTGCACAAGGTCCTGCCCGCCGCGACCGAAGAGGTCACCAAGCGCAAGGCGTGAACACCCGGCTGGGGGCCGACCCCCTCTGCCCCCAGCCACCCGCGGTCCGGCTCGGTTCCCCTCCCGAGCCGGGCCGCACCACGTCCGCCCGGTGACGCTGACCCGCTGCACCGACCAATCGGCCGGCCCCCTGCCCTGACCGCTGACGCTGACCGCTGCGGTGGCTACGATGCGCCGGGTGCGGATCTGGGTGAGTGGGGCGAGGGGGAAGCTGGGGAGTGAGGTCTGCCGGCAACTGGTGGCCGACGGGCACGAGGTGGTCGAGGCCGATCTGACCGGGCCGGCGCCTGTCGACCTGAGCGATCGTGAAGCGGTCGCCCGTTCGCTGCGTGGGGCGGACGCGATCGTGCACTGCGCGGCGATCCCCAGCCCGGAGAACATCACGCCGGTGCGCTTGGTGGAGATCAACGCCCTCACCACGTTCAACGCCCTCGAGGAGGCCTGGACTCAGGGCGTCCGCACCGCGGTCCTTGCCTCGAGCGGATCGATCTACGGCACGGCCTGGTCTCCGGAGGAGCTCACCCTCGCCGAGGTCCCGATCGACGAGGAGACCGAGCTGCGGTACGTCGACCCGTACGCGTTGTCCAAGGACCTGCTCGAACGCACCGGTCAGATGTACGCGCGCCGCGGCATGCAGGTCACCGCTCTACGCTTCCACTGGATCCTCACGCCCACCGAAGTACGCCGCTACATCGCCGAAGCACCGCCCGAGGAGAATCGGCGCAACCTCTGGGGGTACGTCGACCTCGTCGAGGCAGCCCGGGCGTGCGTACTCTCCCTGCGGCCCAGGCCAACCGCTCAACGGTTCGAGACCCTGGTGATCGCCGCTGAGGACACCGGCATGGAGGAGTCGACCGCCGAACTGCTCGCCCGCTACTCAACGGACACCGCGATCCGCGGAGACCTCCCCGGCACCACATCGCCGTACGACTGCCGCCGTGCCGCCGAGATCATCGGCTGGACCCATCAGAGCCGTTGGAGGGACCGTTGACCACGGAGCGCACGTGGTATCCGGACGGACTGGACGCGGAAGAACTCGCGTTCCAGCGGCTGTACGGGCCGTGGAAGCCGTCGACTCCCGCGGAGGCGCGAGAGATGCTCGACGGGTACGACGGGGAGTGGTGGATCGCCGGCGGATGGGCGGTCGAGGCCTTCACCGGCGTACGGCGGGATCACGAAGACGTCGACGTGTCGCTGTGGCGGCGGGACATCGAGAAGCTGCGACTGCACCTGAGGGGCAAGTACGACCTCTGGGCGAACGCGGGTGGACGGCTCAAGCCGCTCACCGACGAGCGACCGGAGCAACCCGCCGACGCCGACCAGATCTGGCTACGGAAGCACGCGTTGGCGCCGTGGGAGTTCGACCTGGTGGTGAACCCGGACCGCGATGGCCGGTGGGTGTTCCGCCGCGACCCGGAGCTCGACTACGTCCTGCACGACATCAGCTGGGTCGCGCCCGACGGCATCCGCTACCTGAACCCCGAGATCGCGCTCGCCTACAAGGCGAAGCAGTCACGCCCGAAGGACGAGCAGGATCTGGCCGCGACGCTCCCGTTGTTGACCGACGAGCGTCGTACCTGGCTGGCCGACATGATCGGGCATCTGCATCCCGGGCACGCCTGGATCGAGACCGTCAGAGGCTGACGCGATCAGGTCGCTGGGGATCTCGGCTCACGACCACACCGGGCGGCGGGAGTCGATGCCGGTGCCGTAGTCCGGGTCGCCGCCGCGGACCAGGATCCAGTGGTCGGTCGCGTGAGCCCGGTAGAGGCGGAGCTCCTCGGGCTCGCGGAGTTCGTCGACGGAGAACGCGCGCAGCTCGGGGTAGCGGGATGCGTAGAAGGCCGCGCTGCGTTCGAGTTCGTCGTCGGGAACGCGTTCGGCCCGGGCGCGGAAGTAGACGGCCGAGGCGCCGCCGATCGGGACGCTGGAGTCGAAGATCGCGATGCTCACGTCCGGGTTGGCCGCGATGTTCACCGAGTGCGCGGCCGCGGTCGACGAGGCCCAGTAGAACGTGCCGTGACCGTCCGGGGTGAAGTAGACCGGGGTCACCCACGGCCGGCCGTCGGGGTCGACCGTCCCCAGCGTCATGTACTTGTTCGCTTCGATGACCGCCGCCGCGCGCCGGTCGAGGATGTCCTGAGTCATGGGTTCACCGTCGCATCGGACACCACGCACTGTCCTCAGTAGCGGCCACGGAACCGCCACCGAACGCACCATGGCCAGGGCATGATGGGGCGGTGGCTGGTCCGAGAGACGTGTCCGCGCGGGAGGCCGAGGTCCTGTCCGCGCTGGCCCGCGATTGCTCGAACGCCCAGATCGCGCGGCAGCTGCACATCAGCGTCCGCACGGTCGAGAGCCACGTCTCGTCACTGCTGCGCAAGTACGGCGTCTCGGACCGCCGTGAACTGGCCAGACTCGCCGAGCTGGAAGGCGTGGACCCGGCACGGGCCCACGGATTCACCGCACTGACCGGTCCGGGCACAAGCTTCGTCGGCCGCGAGCAGGACCGCGCCGAGCTCGTGGCTGCCCTCGACAGCAACCGACTGGTGAGCCTCGTGGGTCCCGGCGGCGTCGGCAAGACCCGGTTGGCCCTGCGCGTCGCCGCCGAGGTCGGCGAGAACTATCCGTACGGCGGAGCGGTCGTCGACCTGGTCCCGGTGCGACCCGGGTTTGTCGTCGCAGCTGTAGCGGAGGCGCTCCAGGTGCGAGAACAACCACCGCAGACGCTCACCGACGCGGTGGTGGGACGCCTCACTCAGGGGCGAACCCTGCTCGTGCTCGACAACTGCGAACACGTGGTGGCGGACGTGGGCGACCTGGTAGCCCGCATCCTCACCGAGGCACCGGAGACCGCCGTACTGGCGACCAGTCGGGAGCGGATCGGGGTGGCGGGCGAGCGGCCGCTGCGGCTGGGACCGCTGGAGGGGTCCGAGGCCGAGCAACTGTTCCGGGACCGGGCCGCCCTGGTCGCACCAGAGTTCTCTGGAACTGAGCAGACCGACATCGCGGCGCAAGTGTGTGCAGGAGTCGACGGTGTACCGCTGGCGATCGAGTTGGCCGCAGCCCGTGCGGGCTCGCTGGGGCCGGACGGGCTGCTGGCCGCGCTCGACGACCGCCTGCGGCTTCTGGCCGGCGGACGCGGGCCGAACGAGCGGCACCACTCGCTGGCTCAGGTCATCGGCTGGAGCTACGACCTGCTCGACGACGACGAGCGTGCACTGTTCCGGCGGCTCGGAGTGTTCGTCGGCGGGTTCGACCTCGCCGCCCTGAGCGGAGTGGCGTCCGGGAGCTCCCGCGCCGAGCTGAGCGACCTGCTGGGTCGTCTGACCGACAAGAGCCTCCTGCATCGCAGCCAGCACGCCGGCACGAGCAGGTGGCGCATGCTCGAGACTGTCCGCGTCTACGCGCTGGAGGAGCTCGGCCGATCCGGTGAGTACGACGAGGTCGCCGTACTGCATCTGGCTTGGGCCGGCGCCGTTGCGGCGGACCTGGAGGCGCGCCTCGAAGCGGGGGAGGAGTGGCAGGCCGAGTTCGATCAGGTCACCGCTGATCTCCGGGCAGCGGTCAGCCACCCGGAGGCCGACGTACGGCGGTTGGCTCGGCGACTGGCTCACCTGACCTTCGCCCGCAAGCGGTTCGTCGAGGCGCACGACCACTACCTCACTGCCGCCGCCCACGCCACCGATTCCGCGGAGCTGTACGACGACCTTCGGGACGCGGCCGATGCGACGCTGACCGTCGCCGATGGGACGGAGGCCTACCACCTGATGCTGCGCGCGGCGGACCGCGCAGCCTCCGAAGGCAACCATGAGCTTCAGCAGGAAGCCCTCGCGTACGTCGTCATGATGATGAACCGCTACGAGGTCCAGCCGCCCGTCCCGGCCGACCGCGGCGCCGGACTGCTCGCGGCCGATGCGGACACGGTTCAGGTCCGCATCGCGCGGGCCTGGGTGGCGCGCTTCGAGCTCGAGCCCGCCGAGGCCGCCGTCGCCGCGGCTCGGCGGTCGACGGACCCGCTGGCCGTGATGAATGCGCTCGACGTGTGTGGCACAGCGCTCGGCGGCGCCGGCCGCCTCCGTGACGCCCGCCGGCTGGCTGAGGAGAGGCTAGAGCTGGCCGCGACCCTTCCGGAGCATGATCCGCGAGCGGTCGCCGAGATCGTGGACGCGTACCACGTCGCCTCCACGACCGCGGTCGCGGTCGGCGACCTGGCCGAGGCGGTCCGGCTGGCGCGGCTCACCGACGACCCGATGCACGGGCATCCGTTCATCACCGGCCCGCGCCAGGTTCGTGCGTTCGCTCTGGGCGGTCTGCTCGACGAAGCGGTTGGGGCCGCGGACGAGATGTACAGCAGTTGGCTGGCCGCTGGCCGCCCGCCGCACGCCTGGATGTCGTCGGCCGCGGCCCTCGCTGCGCTCGCGCACGGTCTGCTCGGCACGGGACGCGAACCGGTCTGGCACGCCCGTGCACTGGAGATGGCCCGCGTCCGCACCCCGGCTGCGGGCCCCAATCTGCGGGCCGCGTCCGCGTTCGTCGCCGCGCGTCTGGCTCTCCACCACAACGACACCCGCGCAGCCGGGGCGGTGGTCCGGGGAGCCTTCGCGGACTTCCCAGAGCCCTGGTGGGTCCCGTACGCCCACGCCGCCGGCGCCGAGTTGGCTGTGGTCGCGGGCCTGGCCGACGCCGACCGCTATGTCAAGACGGCCTCGGCTGCCGAGAACCTGTGGTCGGACGCCGTTGTACTCCGGATCAGGGCCCGCCGGACCGGCGACCCGGCGGCCATCGCCGAGGCGGCGGCCGCGTTCGAGCGGATCGGGGCCAGGTTCGAGCAGAAGGTCACGCTGGAGCTGTGAATCGGCCCGGATGAGCGGGAACAACGGTGGCGGACATACCCTTGAAACCGATATGACTGCTTCCGACCGCCGCCCGGTGTACCTGGACCACGCGGCGACGACCCCGATGTTGCCGGCAGCGATCGAGGCGATGACCTTCCACCTCGCGCGCACCGGCAACGCGTCGTCCCTGCACGGCTCCGGCCGCTGCGCCCGGCGGACCGTCGAGGAGTCGCGCGAGACGATCGCCGCGGCGCTCGGGGCCCAGCCGAGCGAGGTCGTGTTCACTTCCGGCGGGACCGAGTCGGACAACCTGGCCCTGAAGGGGCTGTGGTGGGCGCGGCTGGCCGAGGATCCGCGCCGGCGCCGGATCCTGCTGAGCGGGATCGAGCACCACGCCGTACTCGATCCGGCCGTCTGGCTGTCCGAGCACGAGCAGGCCGAGATCGAGTGGCTGCCGGTCGACGAGCTCGGCCGGGTGCGGCCGGACGACGTACGGAGGGCGATCGAGCAGGACCCGGAGTCCGTGTCGTTCGTCACGTTGATGATGGCGAACAACGAGGTCGGCACGCTGCAGCCGGTGCGTGAGATCGCGGAGCTCGCGAAGGAGTACGGCATCCCCGTGCACACCGACGCGGTTCAGGCGGTCGGGCAGGTGCCGGTCGACTTCGCCGAGCTGGGCGTCGACGCGATGACCGTGTCGGCTCACAAGCTCGGTGGTCCGTACGGGATCGGTGCGCTGGTCGTCCACAAGGAGACGAAGCTGACGCCGGTCCTGCACGGCGGCGGCCAGGAGCGTGACGTACGCTCCGGCACCCTGGACGCTCCCGCGACGGCCGGTTTCGCGGTCGCGGTCGAGCACTCGGTCAAGCACCAGGCGGACGAGGCGCGGCGGCTGACCGAGCTGCGGGACGCGCTGATCAGCGGCGTGCTGAACACGGTCGAGGGCGCCAAGTTGTCGGGGGACCCGGCGAACCGTTTGCCCGGTAACGCACACTTGTCCTTCAGCGGCTGCGAGGGCGACTCGCTCCTGCTGCTGCTCGACGCACGCGGGATCGAGGTCTCCACCGGCTCCGCGTGCAACGCCGGGGTCGCCGAGCCGAGCCATGTCCTGCTGGCCATGGGGTACGACGACCAGCGGGCGCGCGGATCGCTGCGGTTCACCCTCGGCCACACCAGCACCCGCGCCGACATCGACGCCGTACTGGACAACATCGGACCGGTGGTGGAGCGGGCGAAGTCCGCCGGACTGCAGAACGTGGGAAGGAACACCTGATGCGGGTACTCGCAGCCATGAGCGGCGGGGTCGACTCCGCCGTCGCGGCAGCGCGGATGGCCGAGGCCGGGCACGACGTGGTCGGAGTGCACCTGGCGCTGAGCCGCAACCCGCAGTCGTACCGCAGTGGCGCGCGCGGCTGCTGCACCATCGAGGACTCACGCGACGCCCGCCGGGCCGCGGACGTGATCGGCATCCCGTTCTACATCTGGGACCTGGCCGAGCGGTTCCACGCCGACGTGGTCGAGGATTTCGTCAGCGAGTACGCCGCCGGCCGGACGCCGAACCCGTGCCTGCGCTGCAACGAGAAGGTGAAGTTCAGCGCCGTACTCGAGCGGGCGCTGGCGCTCGACTTCGACGCGGTCGCGACCGGGCACTACGCGCGGATCGTGGACACCCCGGACGGCGCTCGCGAACTGCATCGGGCGGTTGATCCGGCGAAGGACCAGTCCTACGTGCTCGGCGTGCTCACCCAGCAGCAGCTCGCGCATGCGTTCTTCCCGCTCGGTGACACGGTCAAGACCGACGTGCGGGCCGAGGCCGAGCGTCTCGGGCTGTCGGTGGCGGCCAAGCCGGACAGTCACGACATCTGCTTCATTGCCGACGGCAACACTCCCGGCTTCCTCGATCAGCACCTGGGCCAGGCGCCCGGCGACATCGTCGATGCGCAGGGCAACAAGCTCGGCGAGCACAAGGGCACGCACGGCTTCACGGTCGGCCAGCGCAAGGGCCTGCGGATCGGTACGCCGGCCGCTGACGGCAAGCCGCGGTTCGTGCTGGACATCAGCCCGGTGGATCGCACTGTCACCGTCGGCTCGCGCGAGGAGCTGGCGGTCTCGCACCTGACCGCCTCGAAGCCGCGGTGGTGCGGACCCGCGCCGGCCTCGGAGCTGCACGTCAAGGCTCAGCTGCGCGCGCACGGCGAGGAGGTGGCCGTCACCGCTCGCCTCGAGGGTGACCAGGTGCAGGTCTCCTTCGACGAGCCGACGTCGGCCGTGGCGCCCGGTCAGGCAGTCGTGCTGTACGACGGGACGCGAGTGATCGGCTCGGCCACGATCGACACGGTCTCGCGGGTGGCGGCGCAGCACGCATGAACGAACGCAGTGAGTTCATCATCAAGCACAGCCGATCTCGTGTCTCATCCGCGCCCGGAGCGAAGCGAGGACGTGGATGAGCACAACCGGCCTGGGTTCGCTCCCAGGTGACGATATCCGTGAGTGGACGAAGGTGCTGCTCGAGGCTGTCGACATCCCGTTCCTCGCTGAGCTGCCGGGCCGTCCGTACGGCGACATGCTCAGCCGGGCGGTCGCCGTACTGAACGAGCTTGCCGCGGACCTGCAGCCGGCGGGCTGGCGGCTCACCGGGGGTGGCGATCCGCGGGCGAGCCTGGACCAGCGGCGGGCACGGTCGCTGCTGGCTGAGGACCTGGATGTGCTCGAAGAGTTGGCGGACGGTTACACGGGGCCACTGAAGCTGCAGCTCACCGGACCGTGGACCCTGGCGTCCACTGTGGAGTTGCCGCGCGGTGACAAGGTGCTGGCGGACCACGGTGCCCGGCGGGACCTCGCTCAGACGCTGGCGTTGGGCCTGAGCGACCACGTGGCCGAGGTGCGACGCCGTGTGCCTGGTGCGGAGGTCGTCGTACAGATCGACGAGCCGGGGCTGCCTGCTGTGCTGGCTGGAGCCGTCCCGACCGCCAGTGGCTGGAGCAAGCACCGGTCTGTGGACGGTCCGGGTGCGGTCGAGTTGCTCAGTCTCGTGACCACGCAAGCACCGACAGTGATCCACTGCTGCGCCGCACGACCGCCGATCGAGGTCTTCACCAAGGCCGGCGCCGCCGGGGTCGCCGTGGACATCTCGCTGCTCAACAACGCTGCCTGGGATCAGATCGCCATCGCGGCCGAGGACGGTACCACCCTCTACGCAGGCTTGATCCCGACGACCGGCGCGCTGCCGAACGAGGAGCAGGCCGCCGACCCACTGGTCCGGCGCTGGCGTGAACTGGGCCTCGACCCCGAGATCCTCAAGCAGGCCGTGATCACACCCGCGTGTGGACTGGCCGCCTCCCCGTCTCCGGCCGATGCGCGGTCCCGCCTCGAACTCCTCCGGCGTACCGCGGATGCCGTCGCCGAAGCCGCGGAGAACAGCTGAAACGTCGGCAGGTCCCGCCCCACACCCCGCCGCCGAAGGCGGCCGTTCTTCTTTCCCGGGAACGTCGGTGGTGGGCTGTAGGTTTTCCACATGAGCACGGAGATTCCTGCTGCGCCGGCTGAGGTGCGGGAGCGGCATGCCGATTTGAGCAAGGAGATCGAGGATCACCGGGTGCGGTACTACCTGGCCACCTCGACGATCTCGGACGCGGACTTCGACGCGCTGATGCACGAGTTGCAGGCGATCGAGGAGCAGTACCCCGAGCTCCGCACGCCGGACTCGCCGACGCAGAAGGTCGGCGTACCGATCTCCACCCTGTTCACCCCGGTGCAGCACCCGACCCGGATGGAGAGCCTGGGCAACGCGTTCTCCGCCGAGCAGATGGAGGCCTGGGCGAAGCGGCTGGAGCGGGAGGTGACCGTCAAGCAGATCCAGCACAGCGGCTTCCTGTGTGAGCTGAAGGTGGACGGCCTCGCCCTCGACCTGGTCTACGAGAACGGCCGCCTGGTCACCGGCGCCACTCGCGGCGACGGCCGCACCGGTGAGGACGTGACGCCGAACGTCCACACGATCAAGAGCATCCCGAACGAGTTGGAGGGCAAGGACCACCCGGCCTTCCTGGAGGTCCGCGGCGAGGTCTACTTCCGGGTCGAGGACTTCGAGGAGCTGAACGCCCAGCTCGTCGAGGCCGGCAAGGACCCGTTCTCGAACCCGCGCAACAGCGCCGCCGGTTCGCTACGGCAGAAGGACCCGCGGGTGTCCGCGAGCCGGCCGCTGCGCTTCGTCGTCCACGGCCTCGGCCGCGTCGACGGGTACCACGTCGCGCGGCTGTCGTCGGCGTACGACCAGCTGAAGGCCTGGGGCCTGCCGGTCAGCGACCGGGCCCGCAAGGTCGAGACGCTCGACCAGGTGAACGAGTTCATCGCGTACTACGGCGAGAACCGGCACTCGGTCGACCACGAGATCGACGGCGTCGTGGTGAAGGTGGACGAGGTCGATCTGCAGCGCGCGCTCGGCTCCACCTCGAGCGCGCCGCGCTGGGCGATCGCGTACAAGTACCCGCCCGAGGAGGTCACCACCAAGCTCCTCGACATCGAGGTGAACGTCGGCCGGACCGGCCGCGTCACGCCGTACGGGAAGATGGAGCCGGTCCGGGTGGCCGGCTCGACGGTCGAGTTCGCGACCCTGCACAACGCGCAGGAGGTCAAGCGCAAGGGCGTGTGGATCGGTGACACCGTCGTACTGCGCAAGGCCGGCGACGTGATCCCGGAGATCCTCGGCCCGGTGATCGACCTGCGGCCCGACGACGCCCACGAGTTCGTCATGCCGACCGAGTGCCCCTCCTGCGGTACGACGCTGCGCCCGATGAAGGAAGGCGACGTCGACATCCGCTGCCCGAACAACAAGTCCTGCCCGGCGCAGCTGCGGGAGCGGCTGTTCCACCTGGCCGGCCGATCCGCCTTCGACATCGAGGTGCTCGGGTTCAAGGGCGCGGACGCGCTGATCAGTGGCGGCCTGATCACGGACGAGGGGGACCTGTTCGCGCTGACCGAGGAGGACCTGGCCCGGAGTTCGTTCTTCACCACCAAGGCCGGGGCGCTGTCGGCGAATGCCCAGCGCCTGATCGCGAATCTGGAGCAGGCCAAAACCCAGCCGCTGTCCCGCGGCCTGGTCGCGCTGTCGATCCGCCACGTCGGCCCGACCGCGGCGCAGGCCCTGGCCGCCGTGTACGACGACATCAACGCGGTGCGGGCGGCGAGCGAGGAAGAACTGTCCGAGATCGAGGGCGTCGGACCGACCATCGCGCACGCGGTGATCGAGTGGTTCGCGGTGGACTGGCACCAGGCGATCGTGGACAAGTGGAAGGCGGCCGGCGTCGAGCTGCGGCAGGAGCGGACCGGTCCGACCGTCGAGCAGACGCTGACCGGTCTGTCGATCGTGGTCACCGGGACGGTCGAGGGGTTCAGCCGTGACGAGGCGACCGAGGCGATCGTGTCCCGGGGTGGCAAGGTGGCCAGTTCGGTCTCGAAGAAGACCTCGTTCGTGGTGGTCGGTGACTCGCCGGGGTCGAAGTACGACAAGGCCGTCCAACTCGGCGTACCGATCCTCGATGCCCCCGGTTTCCGTGTCCTGCTGGACGACGGCGCGGACGCTGCCGCCGAGGTTGCGACCACCCCCGAACCCGGAGACGAGTAGCGCACCGGATTCCACGGATCCGGCGGCCGGATTGAGCCGTCGGACTGTTAACTTTGCACGTCTACACGTGGGTTCAGAAGGAGCGAATATGACGACGCCGCCGCAGGGACCGTGGGGTCCTGGGCAGCCGGGGGGCCAGCCAGGCGGGCAGCAAGGGGGACAGGGAGGTCAGGGCGGCTGGGGACAACAGCCTCCGGGCCAGGGTGGTGGCGGTTGGGGTCAGCGCCCGCAGCAGCCGCCGCAACAGGGTCAGCCCCCACGCCAGGGGCCCCCGCAGCAAGGCCAGCCGCCGCAGCAGGGTCAGCCGCCGCAAGGGCAGCCTCCGCAGCAAGGCCGGCCCCCGCAGCAGGGTGGTGGCGGTTGGGGACAGCAGCCGCCTCAGCACGGCCAGCCAGGCCAGCCCGGTCAGGGGCAACCCGGCCAGGGCCAAGGCGGTTGGGGTCAGCGCTCCCCGCAGCAGCAGCAAGGCGGCGGCTCCTACCAGCAGCAGCCGTGGAGTCAGCAGGGCCAGCAGCAGGGCGGTTGGCACCAGCAGCAAGGCGGTCAGTCCCGCCAGCAGCAGTGGCAGCAGGGCGGTTCCGGCAAAGGTCCCGGTGGCATCAGCAAGGAGAAGATGCCGCTGGTCATCGGTGGCGGTGTCGTCGGCATCGTGCTGATCGGTCTGCTGATCTTCCTCGGTGTCCGCGCCCTCGGCGGTGACGACAAGCCCGTGGCCGGCCCGAGCAACGGGCAGTCGCAGCCGAGCGGCAACCAGAGCAACGGCGAGGACGACGGTTCGCTCGGCGAGTCGACCGGTCAGGCGAAGACCGCGACCGAGAAGCTGCAGGGCATCGGGTTCCGGTGCAGCGACCTGTTCAACACCGAGCAGGGTGCGCACCGCGGCTGCTTCAAGTACGACGGCGCGACCGAGGCCGAGGCGGTCTTCCAGTTCCAGAAGGACGGCACCATCCTCGGCGTCCTGCTGCGGTCGCAGAACGAGGACAACGTCAACAACGCCGGCGTCACCTTCGACGCCGAGCTGCAGGCGATCGGCAACGACACGTTCGGCGGCAGCGAGGTCAAGAAGATCCAGGACGCGGTCAAGACCGGCCAGAAGTCGCAGAAGGTCGGCAGCAGCTGGGGCGAGTTCGAGCTGCGTAACGACGGCGACGACGTGCAGCTGTCCGGCGGCAAGTCCGGCGCCGACTCGCTCGACCTGCCGCGGAAGGCGTTCGACACGACCGAGCCGCAGCTGGTCGCCGCGCTCAAGACGAAGAAGTACGTCTGCACGAGCTCCTGCAGCAAGCAGGTCGGCAAGTACGGTTCGCAGCGGGTCTACTCCTACGCCGGCAAGGGCGAGGGCATCCGGTCGCTCGAGGTGAGCGCGTCCGGTGACCCGGCGGACGTGAAGACGGCGTTCCCGGCCGCGGTGAACGACGCGTTCGGCGCGCTGAAGGGCGAGGACGTGGCCGCGGTGAAGGAGTACGTCGACAAGCACAGTGACGGCAAGTCGTACGCTGCTTATGTGGCCGGATGGCGGGTCGAGATCACCGGCAACAGCGAGGACGACTACGCCTCGCAGCGGATCTCGGTCAGCTACGAGACCTTCTACGTCTGAGCAAGCGCACAACGGAGGCCGGATGAAGTTCCCCCGCGAGAAGCGGGATCCCCGGACGGTGGTCAAGCCGCCGCCGGAGGCATCCCAGCGGGTCGACGGTGGTGGGCCCTGGGGGCCCACCCAGTTCGACCTCCCGGAGCGCTCCGGCAGCAACAGCCAGGCGATCCTGATCGTGGCCCTGGTCGGGGTCGTCGTCCTGCTGGTGATCGCAGGGCTGTGGACGCTCGCCTACTTCAAGTTCACGTAGGCGAGCGGTCGGTCACGTAGACGAGCGGTCAGGACTGCTCAGGCGGTCGCGCGGATGGTGACTGCCAGCGACGCCAGGTAGCTGAGCCGGGCCACCTCGGAGGCCAGGAACTCCGGCCCGCCACGACGCCCGATGACCAGCATCCGGCGGTCGGACTCCAGCGGCGCGGCCACCAGGACCGACTCCGCCAGACCCTTGTGCTCCAGTGGGGATGCCATCGTGGTGGCCTTCTGCAGTGGCAGCCAGGTCGCCGCCACGTCACCGAACTCCGGGGTGGCGCTGGTCTCGAGGGCGACCTTCACCTCACCGCCCGTGCCGTCGAGCAACGCGGCCCAGTCGGCGTGCAGCACGGCCGGGGACTGCTCGACCAGGATGTCGATCGCGTCCGCGGGGGCAGACGTCATCTGCTCCACGGCCTCGAGGTCCATGTGCAGTCCGCCGCCGGCGCCGTACCGGGAGAACCAGATGACCTCGACGTCCGCGACGCTGTTGCACGCGGAGACCAGTCGGTCCGGCAGTACGCCGGTCGGCACGTCGACGACGATGTCGTCGACGGCGGTGCCGTTCTCACGGCGGTGCTCGACGATCTCGATCGCGTGGATGTCGGCGTTCACCTCACCGAGGGCGGTGGCCACGGTGCCGAGCGAACCGGGCCGGTCCGGGATGATCAAGCGCAGCAGGAACACCGAACGATCATCTCCCAGCCGATCACCTTGCGCGTAACGCCCTGTCGCGGCCCATGTTACAGAGCGGAACCCGAAGACACGCCCGGCCCTCTTGGCCAACGCTCCTCGCAGCGTTGTCCACAGCCCGGGGGACAGGGAAACGCGACCGATACACGAGCCCACTAGGATGGCCGGGTCCGGGCCGATTTCACCCCGGTCAATCCTCAAGAAGCCATTGGATCAGTTCATGCCATCGATTACCCGCGAAGAGGTCGCGCACCTGGCGCGACTGGCGCGGATCGAGCTCACCGACGACGAGCTCGACCACCTCGCCCCGCAGCTCGACCAGATCATCACCTTGGTCGGGCAGGTCAGCCAGGTGGCCGCGGACGACATCCCGCCGACCTCGCATGCCCTCCCGCTCACCAATGTGATGCGCGCGGACGAGAACGTGCCGTGCCTCACACCCGAGCAGGCGCTGTCCGGTGCGCCGGCCGCCGAGGAGCAGCGATTCCGGGTGCCGCGGATCCTGGAGGAGGATTGAGATGAGTGACCTGATCCGCAAGACCGCGGCTGAGCTCGCGGAGCTGATGACGTCCGGCCAGGCCAGCTCGGTGGAGATCACCCAGGCGCACCTGGACCGGATCGCCGCCGTCGACGGCGACGTGCACGCGTTCCTGCACGTCGACACCGAGGGCGCGCTGGCGCAGGCCGCCGCCGTCGACACTCGCCGCGCGGCGGGCGAGGAGCTCGCTCCGCTGGCCGGTGTCCCGCTGGCGCTGAAGGACGTGCTCACCCAAGAGGGCGTTCCGACCACGGCCGGCTCGAAGATTCTCGAGGGCTGGAAGCCGCCGTACGACTCGACCATGGTGAAGCGGCTGAAGGCGGCCGGCATCGTCATCCTCGGCAAGACCAACATGGACGAGTTCGCGATGGGCTCCTCGACGGAGAACTCGGCGTACGGCACGACCCACAACCCGTGGGACCTCGGCCGGATCCCGGGTGGCTCCGGCGGTGGGTCCTCGGCCGCGCTGGCGGCGTACGAGGCACCGCTCGCGATCGGCACCGACACCGGTGGCTCGATCCGGCAGCCCGGCGCGTTCACCGGGACCGTCGGGGTCAAGCCGACGTACGGCGGGACCTCGCGGTACGGACTGATCGCGCTGGCGTCTTCGCTCGACACGCCTGGTCCGTGTGCGCGGACGACGCTGGACGCGGCGTTGCTGCACGAGGCGATCGCCGGCTACGACCCGATGGACTCGACCTCGATCAACCAGCCGGTCCCGGCCGTCGTCGCGGCGGCCCGCAACGGTGACGTGACCGGCCTGCGCGTCGGCGTGGTCAAGGAGCTCGGCGGCGAGGGGTACCAGCCTGGTGTCGAGGCGCGCTTCCACGAGGCGGTCGAGTTGCTCACCAAGCTCGGCGCCGAGGTGGTCGAGGTGTCCTGTCCGCACTTCCAGTACGCGCTGCCGGCCTACTACCTGATCCTGCCGAGCGAGGCCTCGTCCAACCTGGCCAAGTTCGACGCGATGCGGTACGGGCTGCGGGTCGGCGACGACGGCACGAACAGCGCGGAGAAGGTGATGAACCTGACCCGGGAGGCCGGCTTCGGCGCCGAGGTGAAGCGCCGGATCATGCTCGGCACGCACGCGCTGTCGAGTGGGTACTACGACGCGTACTACGGCCAGGCGCAGAAGGTGCGGACGCTGATCGCCCGCGACTTCGTCAACGCCTACGAGCAGGTCGACGTGCTGGTCTCGCCGGCGACGCCGACGACGGCGTTCGCGATCGGTGACCGGATCGACGACCCGATCGCGATGTACAAGAACGACCTCTGCACGATCCCGTCCAACCTGGCCGGCAACGCGGCCGCGTCGTTCCCGTGTGGTCTGGCCGACGAGGACAACATGCCGGTCGGCTTCCACGTGATGGCGCCGGTGCTGCGCGACGACCTGTGCTACACCGTCGGCGCCGCGCTGGAGTCCGCGCTGGCCGAGCAGTGGGGCGGCGTGCTGATGACCAAGGCTCCGGAGCTGGAGGTGACCCGATGACCGCAGACGTCCTCGAGATCGACGACGCGCTGGCGCAGTACGACCCGGTGATGGGCCTCGAGGTCCACGTCGAGCTGAACACGAAGTCGAAGATGTTCTGCGGCTGCCCGACCGAGTTCGGCGCGCCGCCGAACACGCAGACCTGTCCGGTCTGCCTCGGCCTGCCGGGCGCGCTGCCGGTGGTGAACCGCCGCGGCGTCGAGTCCGCGATCAAGATCGGCCTGGCGCTGAACTGCGAGATCGCCGAGTGGTGCCGGTTCGCCCGGAAGAACTACTTCTACCCGGACATGCCGAAGAACTTCCAGACTTCCCAGTACGACGAGCCGATCGCGTACAACGGGTGGACCGAAGTGGTCGTCGACTCCGAGACGTACCGGATCGAGATCGAGCGCGCCCACATGGAGGAGGACACCGGCAAGTCCACCCACGTGGGCGGCGCGACCGGCCGGATCCACGGCGCCTCGCACTCGCTGGTCGACTACAACCGGGCCGGCATCCCGCTGATCGAGATCGTGACCAAGACGATCGAGGTGCCGCCGGCGAAGGCGGCGGCGGTGGCGCGGGCGTACGTGAGCATGCTGCGCGACCTGCTGTTCGCGCTCGGTGTCTCCGACGTCCGGATGGACCAGGGCTCGCTGCGCTGCGACGCCAACGTGTCGCTCAAGCCGCGCGGCTCGTCGATGCTGGGCACGCGCACCGAGACCAAGAACGTGAACTCGTTCCGCTCCGTCGAGCGTGCGGTGACGTACGAGATCACCCGGCAGGCGGCGGTGCTGTCGAGCGGCGGCAAGGTCGTCCAGGAGACCCGGCACTGGCACGAGGACACCGGCATCACCACCTCCGGCCGGGAGAAGTCCGACGCCGAGGACTACCGGTACTTCCCGGAGCCCGACCTCGTCCCGGTGGCACCGTCGCGCGAATGGGTCGAGGAGATCCGCGCTTCGTTGCCGGAGGCACCTTCACTGCGACGGGTCCGGCTGCAGGAGGAGTGGGGCTTCACCGACCTCGAGATGCGCGACGTCGTCAACGGCAACGCGCTCGAGCTGATCGTCACGACGGTCGACCTCGGGGTGAGCCCCGCGGCCGCCAAGAAGTGGTGGCTGGGTGAGCTCGCCCGGGCCGCGAACGAGAGCGGCAAGGACCTGGCCGAGCTGGGTATCAGTCCCACTGATGTCTCCAACGTGCAGGCACGGGTCGACAAGGGCGAGCTGAACGACAAGCTGGCTCGTCAGGTCTTCGATGGTCTGCTCAAGGGTGAAGGCACCATCGACGAGATCATCGCCGCCCGGGGCCTTGCTCTGGTGTCTGACGACTCGGCTCTGATCGAGGCGATCGACCGCGCGATCGCGGCCAACCCGGACGTGGTCGAGAAGGTCAACTCGGGCAAGCCGGCCGCGGCCGGTGCGCTGATCGGCGCGGTCATGAAGGACATGCGCGGGCAGGCGGATGCTGCCAAGGTCCGCGAGCTGCTGAACGCCAAACTGGGCATCTGAGCCTGGTCGCCGGACCCCCGCGGGTATCGCCTGCGGGGGTCCGACGCGGTTTCACGCTGCTTTCTTGTCCTTGTGGGGTGCGTTCGCGATGACCTCGCGTTCGACGCGGCCGTCGTCGTCGACGTCCGTGGCGTCCGCGAGCAGCGTTCGCGCGACGGACAGTTCTTCGGACGGGCAGCGCACCTCGAAGCGCGTCGGCACGACCTCGGTCGTCACCGCGTCGGGCCGGTTCCGCACCAGTCCCCGGAACAGTCCCCACAGCGCACCGATCAGTACGCCGTACACGAAGCCCCAGACGACGACGGCAAGGCCGGTCAAGGTCGTCTCGGCGACGAGGGTGACGAACACGGCGGCGAGGATGCCGAGCAGCGCGCCCTGCAAGGCGCCGGCACCGGTCAGCTTGGCGACCGGGACGACCCGTTTCCTGCGGGCCTGTCTCAGGTCGGATCCGACCACCTCCAGGCTGCCCGGTTCCATCCCGTAACTGCGCAGATAGCTGACCGTCTGCTGAGCATCCTCGAAGGTGCTCACCGAAGCGACCACACTGCTAGGGACAACGGACACCTGATCGGGCCGCATCACCAACTCCTCCCTCAACCGGTTGTTCTGTAAGGCTTCCCCCCCACTAGTACCAGACGCGCAAAGCCTTGAAACGGTTGGCGGTCAACGGCTGATGGTGATGCGGAGAATTCTGTCGTCGCCGTCGCGCGTGCCGCCGCGGCCATCGGTGTTGGAAGTGGTCAGCCAGAGCGAGCCGTCCGGCGCGGCCTCGACCGTGCGCAGCCGGCCGAACTGGTTGGTGAAGAACGCCTGCGGCTCGCCGGTTCGCTTGCCGTTGGCAACTGGTATGGCCCACAACCGCTCGCCGCGGAGCGACGCCATGAAGATGTGCCCCTGCGCGAACGCGATCCCGCTCGGCGACGCGTCGCTGGTCTGCCACTGCGCGATCGGGTCCGCCATGCCGTCGAGTCCGCTCACGCCCTCAGCGGCCGGCCATCCGTAGTTCGTGCCGGCGGTGATCGCGTTGAGCTCGTCCCACGTGTTCTGGCCGAACTCGGCGGCGTACAACTGCTTGCCGTCGAAGGCGAGGCCCTGCACGTTCCGGTGACCTTTGGAGAACCAGAGCCGACCGTCCGGGTTGCCGGGCGCTGCCTTGCCGTCGGTGGTGATGCGCAGGATCTTCCCGCCCAGCGACCCGTCGTCCTGGGAGTTCGGCCGCTCGGACCCGTCACCCGTCCCGGCGTACAGGTACCCGTCGGGGCCGAATCGCAGTCGCCCGCCGTTGTGGACCGCCGACTGCGGGATCCCGTCGAGGATCACCTGCTGGTCGGACAGTTTGTTGTTCTGGTACGTGATCCGGGCGATGCGGTTGTCGTCGCCGGTGGAGTAGTAGGCGTAGATGTACGGCTTGCCCGGGTACCCAGGATCCACCGCCAGCCCGAGCAGTCCGCCCTCGGACGACGGGTCGACGTCGTCCACCTCGCCGACCTCGCTCACCTGTCCGCCGGCGACCCGCTTGATCTTGGCCGAATCCCGCTCCGCGACGAGCGCACTCTTGTCCGGCAGGAACGCGAGCCCCCACGGTATGTCGATCCCCGTCGCCACCGTCGACGCCACAGTCAGCTTGACCGGCCCTTGCTGACTCGTGCTCGGCGCGGCGCTGGACGTCGTACCGGTGCTGCTCGGTGCGGGCGTCGTACTGGGTGCGGACGTGCCGGGATTCGCTGTCGTCGCGCCACCGTCATCGGAGCACCCCGCCGCCAATGCCAGCGCGGTCAAAACCACCGCAGCCCGTCCGCGCTGCCTGACCCTGGTCCCGCCCACGCCGTCTCCTCAGCTCGTCCTGCCTCCCAAGCTAGCGTCCAGCACCAGCCCGTACGGCGGGAATCACCCGAGCTGAAACGAATTCGAGAGACCGCAGCGCCGCCTCGTGCGACACGGTTGGAAGCCGCAACCAGTGGGCGAACTGCACGAACCGGGTCGCCGCGTGCAACTCGATCAGCCGGTTGGCGACGTCATCCGGCGTACCGATCAGATAGTCCTCCCGCCGCAACGCCGGTGGCTCGGTCCCGCCGTACGACGCGATTTCCCCTTCCAGATAAGCGATCCCGGGCGCCGCGTCGGCCCAGGCACGATCCGCGTCCTCGTCCACCTGCATGATCCCGGTGCAGATCAGCGGCGGCGGCTCGTCGACGACCTCGTCCAGCAGCCTCCGCCGGGCGATCAGATCCGCCGGGGTCGCGCAATAGATGATCACCCCGTCGCCCACCCGTGCCGCCCGCCGCAGCCCCGCCGCCGTCACTCCAGCGGCGTAGATCGGGATCCGATGGCCGGGCCGCGGTGTCACCGACAGGTCGCCCGCCCACGCCCGCCGGATTGCCTCGACACGTTCTTCGAGCAGAGCCCCGCGCCGTCGTCGATCGGCTCCGAACGCGGCGAACTCGCGCTCGGCGTACCCCTGACCGACCCCCAGCACGAACCGCCCACCCGACACCAGGTCCAGCACGGCCGCGTCCTCCGCCACCCGCAACGGATGATGCAGCGGCAACACCAGCACATTCGTCCCGATCCGGATGCGCGCCGTCCGTCCCGCAAGGACCCCGGCCATCACCAACGGCGAAGGCAACGCGCCATCTGCGGTCAGATGGTGCTCCGACAACCAGGCGCCCGCGAACCCGAGCTGGTCGGCAACCACCACCTCCTCCACCCGTTCCCCCGAGTACCCCGCCCCCGCCTCCCGAACGTCCACCAGAACCCCGAACTCGACAGCCACCCAACCACCGTCTCCCGCCCCGCCGGCCCCCGTCCAATGCCAACCACGCCCGTAGTCCATGCACCCCACACATGGGGTACTGCGGCGTTCCGGTTTGTATGGGTGAACTGTATGGGTTGTACCTGTTGGTCACCGTGCGCGCTCCTTAGGATCCGTACCGCATCTATGGCTCGGGGGAGTCGAGAGCGGTGGGCGCGATGTACGGGTGGGGTCTGCCCCAGGGGCGGAAGACTTTGGCGCGGCGTGCGATGGCGGGTTTCTGCGCGCTGGCAGTGGGACTGTTCGGATCGGTGGTCGTGGCGCCGGCCGAGGCTCAACCGGCGGCGGTGAGCAGCACGGCCGCCGACGACTCTCCGGCCGAGCGGGCGAAGGCGACCGGGAAACGGGTCGAGGTGCCGGAGAAGCGCACCGAGACCGAGCAGACGTTCGCCAACCCGGACGGCACGTTCACGCTGGAGCAGACCAACATCCCGGTCCGCGTGAAGCGCGGTGACCAGTGGGCCGACATCGACACGACACTCGAGAAGAGCGCTGACGGCCGGGTGCGGCCGAAGGCGACCGCGCTCGACATGACGTTCTCCGGCGGCGGCACCGGTCCGCTCATCGTGATGACGTCCGACGGCCACGAGCTCGCGCTCAGCTGGCCCGGGACGCTGCCCCAGCCGGTCGTCGACGCCGACAACGTCACCTACCCGAACGTGTTCCCCGACGTCGACCTCAAGATCACCGCCTTCGCCGACTCCTACAGCGAGGTCCTGATCGTCAAGACCCCGGCCGCGGCCCGGCTGCCGCAGCTGCAGAACCTCGACCTCGGGATGAAGGCGCCCGGCCTGACCGTAGCGAAGTCCAGGGGTGGCGTGATCGAGGCGAAGGACCACCTCGGCAAGCTGGTCTTCAGCGGATCGCAGCCGATCATGTGGGACTCCCGCGGTACGGCGACCGCACCGACGGACGACGACCGGACCGAGGCTCCGCTCGAAGGCGACAAGGTCGTCCAGCTTCCGGCCGCGGTCTCGAAGAACGCGCTGACGATCAGCCCGGCGCTCGCGCTGCTGAACGATGCCGCGACGCGGTACCCGCTGCACATCGACCCGACGTTCAACTCGGCGCAGTCCGGTCGCGCGATGATGAACGAGCACTACCCGACCACCCCGTCGTGGAACTGGGAAGGCCCGGAAGGCGTCGGGTACCAGTCGTTCGAGCCGTGGAGCCGCAAGCGCCTGATCTACAAGATGGGGATCTCCGGTCTCGCCGGCGCCCACATCACCTCGGCCATCTTCAGTGCCTACGAGACGTGGGCCGCCAGTTGTACGCCGAAAGCGGTGGAGGTCTGGAAGGTCGCCGCGATCAACACCGAGGTGAACTGGAGCAACGGGTCGGGCTCGAACGTCTGGCTGAAGAAGCTCGCTTCCGCGACCGACGCGGCCGGCCGGGACGAGTGCCTGCCGAACGGCAAGTGGCTCGAGTTCAACGTGCTGACCGCGGTCGCCGAGCAGGCCGCCGCGCGGAGCGGCTGGGTCCACCTGGGTGTGCGCGCGACCAACGAAGCCGACTCGCTGGCCTGGAAGAGATTCCACAAGGCGGTCAAGTTGACGATCACCTACAACTGGATCCCGCAGGTCTCCGGCATGCGGACGACGGATCCCACGTCGGGTTGCGCGACCGACTACCAGAACCCGGCCCGGCTCAACCAGACCAGCCCGGTCCCGCACGTCAAGATCCTCGACAGCGACCTGCAGCCGTCGTCGGCAGGCTTCGAGTTCTGGTACAACGGCGGCGGGGCGGCGGCCCAGCGGCTGCCCAGCGTCACCAAGGTCAGTGGCAGCACGATTGACTTCACGCCACAAGCCGATGTCGCACCGCTGGAGACGAACCGGTTGATCGGCTGGCGGGTCCGTGCCTGGGACGGTGTCGACTACTCGGCCTGGTCGCCGTTCTGCTGGTTCATCATCGACACCTCCAAACCGGTGGCTCCGGACGTCACGATCACGTCGGGGGACGACAAGATCTACTCCCTCGGTGAGACGGTCAGCGTCAAGATCGTCGCGACCGCCGTCGACCAGAACTACTTCCGCTACACCATCGACAGCGAGGAGCCGACGAGCGCGAACATCCCGGTCAATCCCGGCACCTTCACCTTCACCGCCACGAAGACCGGCCCGACGGTGATCAGGGCCTGGGCTTACGACCGCTCGAACAACCGCAGTGCCTTGTACGGCGAGGCGGTCGCAAAGGTCCAGACGGGCGCCGCAGCCGGCATCTGGACGATGGACGAGGGCTCGGGAATCACGACAGCGGACTCGAGTGCGTTCGGGCGTCGACTCAACCTGGCCACGACGGCGACCTGGGCGCCCGGGGACCGGTGGGATCCGTCGGCGACGAAACAGGACTGGTCGGTCGCGCTGACCGGCGGTGCCACGCTGGGTTCGCCGGCGAGCGACATCGTCGACACCAGCCGGAGCTTCAGCGCCAGCGTGAGAGTGAAGCTGGGAAACACACCCGGGCGTCAGATCGCGTTGAGCGAGGACCGCGCCGGCACCAGTGGATTCATGCTGGGAGTCCAGAGCCAGGACTTGTCCGATCCTGGCGATCCCAAGGCCGTGTGGTCCTTCTCGATCCCGAACCCGAACGGATCCGGCGAGTTGTCGGTCCTGTCGCAACCCACGCCGTACCTGGCCGGTGACTGGGTCTACCTCACCGGCATTTACGACTCCGGGGAACACACGCTGACCCTGTTCGTCGGCGAGGACGCGGTGGCGACGACCGCGAACATCCCTCCGACGACGGACGCACCCGGGCTGCTGCGAGTCGGTACCGGCACTGTCGCGAGTGTGGCCCGTCCGATCGACGGCCAGGTCGACGACGTTCGCATCTACCCCGGTCCGATCGACAACGCCGCGGTCTTCACCGACCTGTACGACTCCGCCCCGACCAGTTGATACGAGGAACTCGAGTGCGATCACTTCACCGCAAGCGGCCGGCACTGGCCGCGCTGGTCACCTTGCTCGGCGTCAGCCTGGTTGCCGGGGTGGCGTCGTACGTCCCGGAGGCTGCGGCCACGACGACGAGCCGGCCGGCGCCGGAGGTGAAGAAGGAGAAGTCCACGCCGGGGAAGGATTTCGTCCCCGCGCCCGCGAAGCAGTCCAACCAGGCTGCCGAGGCTTCGAAGGCACCTGCGGCGCCGGTCTGGCCGGCGGCGTCGGTGTCGACCTTGGGCGCCTCGGTGCAGAGCAAGGTCGCCAGCTCGCCGGTCACCGCCGTCGTCACCTCGTCGGCACGCGGAACGGCGTCTCCGTCGGCGCGGCTGGAGGTGCTCGATCAGGCCGGCAGCCAACGGCTCGGTGTCACCGGTGTCGCGATGCGTGTCGCCCGGACCGATGCGCAGGCGGTGCCCGCGAAGGTGAAGGTCCAGTTCGACTACTCGAAGTTCGCCACCGCGTACGGCGGCGATTGGTCGTCCCGGCTCCAGTTGGTCCAGCTGACCTGCACCAGCGGGAACGCTTGCACTCAGCAACAGCCTCTCGCCACGACGAACAACAACGTGGACACCAAGGTCGTCTCCGGTGAGGTCGACCTCGCGCCGGCCGCGGCCGCCCAGTTCACCACACTGGCGCTGACGGCCGGCGTGTCCGGTCCGGCAGGTTCGTACGCCGCGACGTCTCTTTCGCCCTCGGCGACGTGGAACGTGGGTGCCCAGACCGGTGACTTCACCTGGAGCTACCCGCTCCGCGTCCCGCCGGGGACGGCCGGGCCGAAACCGGAACTGTCGATCAGCTACAGCTCGGGCTCGGTCGACGGGCAGGTCGCGTCGACCAACAACCAGACGTCGTGGATCGGTCAGGGACACTCGATGGAGCCTGGCTTCATCGAGCGCAAGTACGTGTCCTGCGCCGATGACATGACCAACAGCAACACGACCGTGAAGACCGGCGACCTGTGCTGGAAGTCCGACAACGCGGTCCTCTCGCTGGGCAGCCACTCCGGTGAACTCCTGAAGATCAGCAGCGACCCGGTCGCGAAGATCGACACGTTCCGGTTGAAGAACGACGACGGTTCGCTGATCCAGCGCCGCTACGGCGCGACGAACGGCGCCAAGGACGGCGAGTACTGGCAGGTCACGACCACGGACGGAACGAAGTACTCCTTCGGTCTCAACCCGAGCGTGCCCGGCAACGCCCGTTCCGACTCGGTCAGCACGGTCCCGGTCTTCGGCAACCAGGTCGGTGAGCCGTGCTACCAGGCGACGTTCGCCGCGTCGTACTGCACCCAGGCCTGGCGCTGGAACGTCGACCGGGTGGTTGACCTCAGCAACAACCTGATGAGCTACCGGTACATCCAGGAGAGCAACTACTACGGCCGCAACAACAACACCGGCGTCTCGATCTACCAGCGCGCCAGCTACCCGTGGATCATCGACTACGGAAAGGTCGCCGGCAGCACCGAGACGACCACGGCCGCGCCGACCCGGGTCTGGTTCGGCGTCTCCGAGCGGTGCCTCCCCGGTGGAACGGTGACCTGTGACCCGGCCCAGCTGACCGCGGCGAACGCCTCGCGCTGGCCGGACACGCCGTTCGACCAGCTCTGTACGTCGTCGACCACCTGCCCGAACCGGACCTCGCCGTCGTTCTTCACCCGCAAGCGGCTGACCACGATCAACACCGAGGTCCTCGGCAGCAACAACACCTACAACCCGGTCGACACCTGGACCCTGACCCAGGACTATCCGGCCACGGACGTCGCGCCGTCGTTGTTCCTGCGCTCGATCACCCACCAGGGCCGGGTCGGCACAGCCCTGACGAACCCGAGTGTCACGTTCACGGGAATCGACAAGCCGAACCGGGTCGACGCGATCGGCGACGGTGCTCCGGCCATGGTCAAGTACCGGGTGTCGTCGATCCAGTCGGAGTCCGGCCAGATCACCAACGTCAACTACAGCGACGCGGACTGCACACCGACCTCCAAGCCGGCCAGTGCCGCGACCAACACCAGACTGTGTTTCCCGGTCTACTGGACGATCGACGGCGGCGCCGCGCCGACGATGCATTGGTTCAACAAGTACGTGGTCACGTCGATCGCGGTCGACGACAACTCCACCGACGCTCCGGACCAGTTGACGTCGTACGAGTATCTGGGCACGCCGGCCTGGCACTTCGACGACAACGAGTTGACGCTGCTGAAGTACCGCAGCTGGGGTGACTGGCGCGGGTACTCCAAGGTCAACGTGAAGACCGGACCGGTCGGCAACCAGACCCAGACGCAGTACCTGTTCTTCCGAGGCATGCACGACGACTACCTCGATGCGGCGGGCACGACGAAGAAGACGGTCATCGTGACCGACAGCCAGGGCGGCACGGTCGAGGACGCGAATCGCTACAACGGCTTCGTCCGCGAAGAGATCACCTACAACGGCGCGGGTGGTGCCGAGGTCGAGGGCACCATCTCCACGCCGTGGGTCACCGCGACCGGCACCGCCGGCGGCGACACGGCGATGATCCTGCGGACGAAGTCGTCGGTCACCCGGACCCGGCTGAGCAGCGGCAGCTACCGGACCGCGGGGTCGGTGACCACGTTCGACACGGTGGGTCTGCCCACCCAGGTCGACGATCTCGGCGATCTTGCGATCACGTCGGACGACCGGTGTACCCGGTACACCTACAACCGCAACCAGGCCCTATGGCTGCTGAGCCCGGTGAGCCGCGAGGAGAAGGTGTCGGTCGCGTGCGGCGCGACGCCGAGCCGTCCCGCGCAGGTGATCTCCGACGAGCGCAGCTACTACGACGGCAAGACCGGCCTCGCGGACGCACCGGTGCGCGGTCTGGTCACCAAGGTCGAGAGCATGAGTGGCTGGGCCTCCGGCCCCGTCTACGAGCAGCGCTCGCGGACCGCGTACGACTCACTCGGCCGCATCACCGGGACCTGGGACGGCCTCAACCGGCAGACCAGCACCGTCGCCTTCACCCCGGCCACCGGCGGCCCGGTCACCGGTGTGACGACGACCGACGCGAAGGGCTACGCCAACGTCACCACGATCTCGCCGGCGTGGGGAGCCACGCTGTCCGAGGTCGATCCCAACGGACGCCGGACGGACCTGACGTACGACGCGTTCGGTCGGCTGACCGCGGTCTGGCTGCCGAACCGGTCGAAGGCCGGCGGTGCGACCGCCTCGATGATCTTCAGCTACCTGCTGTCGAAGACGGCGCCCAACGTCGTCGCCACTCAGGAGCTCAAGCCCGACGGCACGTACAAGACGAGCCGGACGCTGTTCGACGGTCTGTTGCGGCAACGGCAGGTGCAGACGCCTGCGGCGACCGGTCTCGGCCGGGTGCTGATCGACACCAGGTACGACGAGCGCGGCAATGTCGCGAGCCAGGACGGGCCGTACTACGACAACACGTCCGCACCCTCCAACGTCCTCTTCGACGCCAACGAGCCGAACCTGCCGGCCAGGACTCTGAACACCTACGACGGGGCCGGCCGCAATGTGCTGTCGCAGTTCGTCGTCCAGAACGCCGAGCAGTGGCGGACCGAGACGATCTACGGCGGCAACGCGGTGGCGACCATCCCGCCCGAGGGTGCGACCACCACCATCAAGATGCTCGATGCCCGGGGCAAGGTCTCGGAGCTGCGGCAGTTCCACGGGCGTGCCGCGGGTGGTGACTACGACTCGACGAAGTACACCTACACGCCGGACGACCAGCTCGAGACGGTCACCAATGCCGCGGGCAGTGTCTGGCGGTACGGCTACGACCTGCGCGGCCGCCAGATCCAGGCGGAGGACCCCGACAAGGGGACCACAACCACCGCGTACGACGCGGGGGACCGGGTGGTGTCCACCAAGGACGCGCGCGGGCAGGAGCTGTTCTTCTCCTACGACGAGCTGGACCGGAAGACCGCCGTACGCAACGGATCGGCGACCGGGCCGGTGTTGGCCAGTTGGGTTTACGACACCCTGGGCAAGGGGCTCCTGACCTCGTCCACCCGCACCGTCAACGGCAACAACTACGTGTCGGCCGTGACCGGGTACGACTCGATGGACCGGCCCGTCGGCACTCAGGTCGTCATCCCGGCGTCCGAGGGCAAGCTCGCCGGCACGTACACCAGCACCACGCAGTACAACCCGGACGGCACTGTCAAGAAGGCCAAGCTGCCCAGCACGCCGGGCCTGCCGGACGAGACCGTCGACCTGTACTACGACGCGTCCGGAAACCTGAACGCGATGGGTGGGTGGCAGGCGTACGTCAGCGAGACGACGTACGGCGAGTACGGCGACCCGCTGCAGTACCACGCCGGTCAGCAGACCGGGAAGGGTGTCTACCAGTCCTTCGAGTACGAGCAGGGCACGCGGCGGCTGGCCAAGATGAAGGTCGACCGTGAGGGCGTGCTGCAGACCGACGACACCTTCGTCTACGGGTACGACGACGCGTCCAACGTCAAGTCGATCTCGCATCAGTACGGCACGTCGGTCGATCTGCAGTGCTTTGCGACGGACTACCTGCAGCGGACAACGGAGGCGTGGACTCCGGCTGGTGCGTGTTCGGATGCCCGTTCGGCGTCCACCGTGGGCGGACCCGCGCCGTACTGGCAGTCGTATGCGTACGACGGGTCGGGCAACCGCACCTCTCTGGTCGACCACAAGGTGGCGGGGGACACCACGTCCACCTACGCCTACCCGGCGCCGACAGCCGTTCGGCCGCACGCTGTCACCGGCGTGGCTGCCGCAGGGCCGTCGGGCACGTCGGCTGACACCTACGGATACGACGCGGCGGGCAACATGTCGACGCGAACCGTTGCCGGTGACACCGACACGTTCAACTGGGATCCCGAGGGCCACCTGGAGTCGGTCAGCGGGCCGGACGGAGACACCAGCTTCGTGTACGACGCGGACGGCAGCCGGCTGATCCGCCACGATCCGAAGGGGGCGACGCTCTACCTCGCCTCGGCCGAGGTTCGCTGGGACAAGGCCGCGGACTCGGTCAGCTCGACCCGGTACTACGACTTCAACGGCGCGACGATCGCCATGCGCAACAACAGCTCCTCGGTCGAGTACCTGATGTCCGACCCGCATGGTACGGCGTCGGTCTCGGTCGACGGCCTGACGGCGGGCGTGTCCCGCCGCTTCATGGACCCGTTCGGCAACACCCGCGGTACGACGTCGCCGACGTGGGAACCGAACTCCCGCGGCTTCGTCAACGGTGTCGACGATTCGTCGACCGGGCTGACGCACCTCGGGGCCCGCGAGTACGACGCCAAGCTCGGCCGCTTCATCAGCGTCGACCCGCTGGTCGACATCGGTGACCCGCAGACGTTGAACGCCTACGCCTACTCGAACAACAGCCCGGCAACGTTCAGCGACCCCGACGGGATGATGTTCGTCGGTGGCAAGGGCGCCGACGGGTTCGAGGCCCGCAACGGCGGCTCGGACAACGTCGAGCAGTACCAGAAGTCCAAGAAGGAGGGCCGCGGCGGCTTCATCTCCTACAAGGACGACGACGGCAAGCAGGTCAACAGCTGGGAAGAGTCCGAGATCTCCCAGCACACCCAGAAGGTCAAGGAAACCAAGAAACGCATCAAGAAGGTCATCAAGGACCTGGTCAAGATCGTCGCCGACGAACTCGGCATCACCGACGCCCTCAACTGCTTCACCAACGGCGACCTGGGCGCCTGCGTCGCCACCGGCGTCACCGTCCTGGCCTCCTTCGTCGGCGGCATAGCCGGCAAACTCATCAGCAAATACCTCTTCAAGATGAAGAAGGCCTGGAAACTCATAGGCCGGATCAAAGACCTCGTCGGCGAAGCCATCGACGGCATCAAGGGCCTCCGCAAAGCCGAAGACGACCTCAAGGCCGCCAGCTGCGCCGTCAACTCGTTCAAACCAGGCACTCCCGTCCTGCTGGCCGACGGCACCACCAAGCCCATCGAACGGCTGACCCTGCACGACCAGGTCCAAGCCACCGATCCATCCACCGGCAAGACCTCGTCAGAACCAGTGGTCCGAACCATCATCGGCCAGGGCCAGAAAGACCTCGTCGACCTGACCATCAGCACGGTCGTCCGCAAGGGAACCACGCGCTCCGCGACCGTCACCGCAACCGCAGGACACCCGTTCTACGTCCCGTCGAGCGGCGAGTGGACCGATGCCGGCAAGTTGACAGTGGGCACCCGCCTGTCCGGCCGCACTGCCGATCAGACGGTGACGGTCGCGGCGACCAGGGCCTACTCCAAGCCCGCCCGCGTGTACAACCTCACCATCGGCTCGATCCACACCTACTACATCCAGGCAGGCACCACGCCGGTGCTGGTGCACAACACGAGCTGCAGGACGTTCGGACATCTGTCGCCGAGCGGACGGATGGATCTGCCCAACGAGGCGGGCGTGTACCGCATCGGAACGCACGACGGCACCACCTATGTCGGAAAGGCGTCGGACATCCACGGCCGCATCCATGGTGCCTTCAGGCCGGGCGGAGCGCTGCACGAGGCCGGCTACCGTCCGGAGGACGTCAGCTCACTCGACTGGATGGAGATGCCGGGAGCCACTGATCGTGAGCTGTTCCAGATGGAGAACCAATGGATCAAGCACGAAGGTGGCATCGGTAGCCTGGCCAACAGGATCAACTCTCCGGGTGCTGGATAGGAGCGATGGCGGTGGGCGGTGACGCGTTCAAGATCCTGCAGTGGAGTGGGGACTTTGATGGGGCCTGGGCGGACGGGGGACTGGAGAGGTATCGGCGGGAGGGATTCGACGGGCTGGATCTGACCCCAGGCGGGGCGTGGGCGCCTGCGAATCTGGGGTTCCTGGAGGAGCTGGAAGGGCTGCGGTTTCTCGAGGTGCGGGGGAAGGTGGCAGACGATCTTGCGGCCTTTCGCCACGTCGAGCTGGAGGAGTTGACGTTGGCCACGGGGTCGCGGCGAAGGGTCCCGGAGGTGGTGCGGCCGCGGCTCAAGGCTCTGTGCGTGACGGACCGGCCGGGCGTGGAGGTCGCTCAGCGATGGCCGAATCTCGAGCGGATCCGGATCGGTGGCTGGCGCGGCGCGGACCTGGGTCAGGTGGCGGGTGCGCAGCGGCTCAACCGCGTCTACCTGGAGGCCAAGAGGCAGCGGGGCACGCTGCGCGGGCTCGAGACGTGTACGGCGCTCACGGAGCTCATCAGCATCAATTACGCCGTCGAGGACACCGCGCCGCTGTCCGGGCTGCACAACCTGCGAGAGGTCAGGTTGATGGCGGCGTCGCCGACTCCTTCCCACAGCCGCGTGAGCTTCGCCGACCTCGCCGGTCCCGAGCTGACCAAGATCTGGATCTCGAACGCCCGCAACCTGCTCGACTTCGACGCACTCAGGTCTTTACCGAGACTGCGTGAACTCCGTTTGATCGGATGCGCCCTCCGGGGCTCGGACGCGGAGCTCCTGAAGTCGCTGCCCGCCTCCAGAGACGTTCGCATCATCGACCCCGTCGAGTAGACCAGAAGCTCCGGCGCACACTGCGCCGGAGCTTCGTCGGGTCTCAGCTGAGCCAGGTGGGGCGGAGGGGGAAGTGGGCGTTGGACTGGTTGTCCAGTTTTACGGCCAGGAACTGGTGGAGTTGGGTGTTGTTGCGTTCGAAGCCGACTCGGCAGGCGGCTAGGTAGAGGCCCCAGATCTTGGCGATGGGGTGGCCTACTTCGGCGACGGCCTCGTCCCAGTGGGTCTGGAGGTTGTCGGACCAGGCGGCGAGGGTGAGGGCGTAGTGCTCGCGGAGGTTCTCCGAGTGGCGGACCTCGAAGCCGGCGTCCTGGGCTTCGGCCATGATGCGGCCGGAGCCGATCAGTTCGCCGTCGGGGAAGATGTAGCGGTCGATGAAGGCGCCGGTGGAGCGGAAGCGGTTGTCCGGCCGGGTGATGCAGTGGTTCAGCAGCCGGCCGCCTGGCTTGAGCCGGTCCAGCAGGAAACCGAAGTACGACGGATAGTTGCGTACGCCGATGTGCTCGGTCAGGCCGATCGAGCTGATCGCGTCGAAGTCGCGCTCCGGCACGTCGCGGTAGTCGAGGAACCGTACCTCGGCCAGATCCTCCAGCCCTTCGGCCTTGATCGCCTCCGACGCCCACTCGGCCTGCGCCGACGACAACGTGACGCCCAGCGCGCGAACGCCGTACTCGCGGGCCGCGTGCCGGACCATGCCGCCCCACCCGCACCCGACGTCGAGCAGCCGCTGACCCGCCTTCAGGTCGAGCTTCCGCGCAACCAGGTCGTACTTCTCGTACTGCGCCTGCTCCAGGGTCGCGTCCGCGGACGGGTACACCGCGCAGGTGTACGTCATCGACGGCCCGAGGATCCACTCGTAGAAAGTGTTCGACACGTCGTAGTGGTGGTGGATCGCGGACTTGTCCCGGGTCCGCGAGTGGCGCAGTCCCTCGAACGTACGGCGCCACTTCGGCAGGTGCTCCTGCGGCGGGGGCGGCGGTGGTTTCAGATGGCTCCAGCCGAGCCCGCGGACGATGCGCAGCGCCTCCGCCGTCGTCGGCCGCTCGAAGTGCAGCTGGTTGAGCATCATCCGCATCAGCCCGTACGGATTGGCCGGGTGCACGCCGGTGATCTCCAGGTCGCCCATCACGTAGGCGCGGACCAGGCCGAGGTCGCCGGGCGCCGTGAGTACGTAGGACAGTCCACGCTCGGACGCGAGGTGCATGTGGATCGGCGAATCCTCCGGGCCGGTCGCGCTGCCGTCGTACGCCGTGAACCGGAACGGGAGACCGTCCGGGGTCACTGTCGTAAGTGCATCGGCAATCGAAACCTGGGTCGCAAGCGTCGTCATCGGCGCGTCACCGCCTTCTCGTAGAGCCCGGTGAGCCGGGCGTCGGGGTCGTACCGTTTCTTCACCGCGTTCAAGGCCGGAACGTTGTAGAGGCGGTCGAACGTGTCGCGGTCGTAGTAGGCATCGGAGTACAGCGACTTGTGGCCGTTGAAACGCGCGACGGCGTCCTCGATCGCCCGGTTCACGTCACCGTCGGCGGCACCGTCGGCCATGGCCACGGTGCCCCAGAAGCCAACGTTCACGTACGTCTCGCCGGGCTTCAGCGGATACAGCGGCCAGTCGATGGACCCGCGCAGCCGCAGCGGGCACAGCCACACCGGCCGCATCCCCACCTCGGCGTCGAACCAGCGCAGGAACCCGGCCAGCTGCGACGCCGGAATCTCGACGTCCTGGACCACGCGTTCGCGGTCGGCGTGGCCGCGCCGGCGATTGAGCCGCGCGGCGACGTGATGCCGGTTCTCGAAGCCGACGATCTTGTGGAACACGTCGCTGCGCCGCCAGCGTCGCGGCCACACCCGCCGTACCCAGGGGTTCTGCGCGCCGAACGCGGCCGAGCACCAGAACCAGTCGGTGTCCCAGCGCCACAGATAGTCGTGTGCGGTGAGGAAGTCGGTCGGCCGCTGCTGGATCGAGCGGTAGTAGATCTGCTGGCCGGTGTAGTCGCTGGTCCGCACCGCCGCGTCGCTGTTGCGGCCAAGCGTCAGATACGCCTCCGACGGCGTGAACGCCACCCCGTCGACGAAGTGCACCGGCTCGCCCTCGTACATGCCGGAGGCAACGATCTCCTCGATCGCCTGCCCGAGCCGGTCCAGGTCGACCCGCACATGCCGCAGCGCGACGTACGGCGAGATCCGGTCGAGCTCGATCCGCAGCCGGGTCGCGTAGCCGAGCGTGCCGTAGGAGTTCGGGAAGGTGCGGAACAGCTCCGCGTGCTCACCGTCGGGCCGGGCCGTGACGAGCTGGCCGGCCCCGGTGAGGATGTCGAGTTCGAGCACCGACTCGTGCGGCAGCCCGGCGCGGAACGACGACGACTCGATGCCGAGTCCGGTGACCGCGCCGCCGAGGGTGATGGTCTTCAACTGCGGGACGACCATCGGGGTGAGGCCGTGCGGCAGCGTCGCCGCGACCAGGTCCTCGTACGTGCACATGCCCTGGACGTCGGCCGTCCGCGCCACCGGATCGACAGCGATCACGCCGGTCAGTCCGGATACATCGAGGCCAGCCTGGTCGATCTCGGTTCTCGGCCGGAACAAGTTGGAACTGCGCTTCGCCAGCCGGACGGGCCTGCCTGCGGGGATCCGTTCGTACGACGCCCGCAGCTGCCCTACCGCCTGGTCGTGATCGAGAGTCCGAACCGGATCCGATGTCGAAGGCACCGATCCAGAGTACGACGACGCTTCGTGCCTGGCACGGGAGTTCACACTGTCGGAGTGGCCGAGTAGGTTCGTGGGCATGGCTGATGTGGTGAAGGCATGGCTGCCCTGGGAGGATCCCGACACCTTCCTCGGCGGGCTGCCCGCGGGTTTCGACGTGGACTTCTTCGATGGTGGCGAGCGGCCGGCGTCGCTCGCGGAGGTCGAGTTCTACGTTCCGGGGTACATGGGCGGTGACCGGGTGATCCAGGTCGTCCGGGAGATGCCGAATCTCAAGGTCGTGCAGACCCAGACGGCCGGGTTCGAGCATGTTGTGCCGCACCTGGCCGACGGAGTCACCTTGTGCAACGCCCGCGGCGTCCATGACGCGTCCACCGCGGAGCTGGCGGTCGGCCTGATCCTGGCGTCGTACCGGCGCCTGCCGCGAGCCGTCCGCAACCAGGAGCGGGAGGTCTGGCCGTCGTCGTACACCGAGCTGGACGACTCGCTCGCGGACCGGACAGTGATGATCCTCGGATACGGGTCGATCGGCGAGGCGCTGGAGCGGCGGCTGACCGGGTTCGAGTGCGAGATCATCCGGGTCGCCCGGCGGCCTCGGGAGGGTGTGCACCCGATCACCGACCTGCCTGAGCTGCTCCCGCGCGCGGATGTCGTCGTCGTTCTGACGCCGGCGACCGCCGACACGCGGGGGATGGTGGACGCGAAGTTCCTGGCCCAGCTGAAGGACGGCGCGCTGCTGGTCAACGTCGCACGCGGTGTCGTCGTGGACACGGACGCGTTGCTGGCGGAGCTCAGCTCGGAGCGGATCAGCGCCGCGCTCGACGTGACCCATCCCGAGCCGTTGCCCGCCGGACATCCGCTGTGGTCGGCTCCGAACGTTCTGATCAACCCGCACCGTGGCGGCGCGTCGACGGCGTTCGAGCCGCGAGTCGCCCGGCTGGTGCGTGCGCAGCTGGAGCGGTATGCGCAAGGGGAAGCACTCGTCAATGTGGTGGCGGGGCCGCCACGCTAAAGGAGGACAACGATGTCCGAGGCCGTACTGCTGATCGGGACCAAGAAGGGGCTCTGGATCGGGCGGAGTGACGCCGCGCGCCGGAAGTGGAGCCTGGACGGCCCGGTGCCGGAGTTCGAGATGCAGGGTGTGTACGCGGTCGGTATCGACCCGCGCGGCGACCAGCCCCGGCTGTTCGTCGGTGGGACGAGCGAGCACTGGGGCCCGGCGGTGTTCCACTCCGACGACCTCGGCAAGACGTGGGCCGAACCGCCCCAGGGCTCGATCGGCTTCCCTGAAGGCTCCGAGGCGTCGCTCGAGCGGGTCTGGCAGATCCAGCCGGCGCCCGAATCGCAGCCCGGAGTCGTGTACGCCGGGACGCAGCCGTCGGCGCTGTGGAAGTCGACCGACGGGGGAGTGACGTTCGAGCTGGTCCGGGGCCTGTGGGACCACCCGCACCGCAAGGAGTGGGGCGCCGGCTTCGGCGGTCAGGCGGTGCACACCGTGCTCCCGCACCCGACCGACCCCGGGCAGGTGAGTGTCGCGATGTCGACCGGTGGCGTGTACCAGACCACCGACGGCGGTGCGTCGTGGTCGCCGGCGAACCACGGGATCAAGGCGAAGTTCATGCCCGACCCGGATCCGGAGTTCGGTCAGTGCGTGCACAAGTTGGCCGGGCATCCCGACGTACCGGAGCGGATGTTCGCGCAGAACCACCACGGCGTCTACCGGTCCGACGACGGTGGCGCGATCTGGAAGTCGATCGCGGACGGACTGCCCTCGGACTTCGGGTTCCCGATCGTGGTGCATCCGCACGACCCCGACACCGTCTACGTCTTCCCGCTGGTCGCGGACGCGAACCGGATCCCCACCGAGGCCAACTGCCGCGTCTACCGGTCTCGCGACGCCGGGGCGACCTGGGAGCCGTTGTCCAGCGGGCTGCCCGACGTTTCGTTCGTACCTGTCCTGCGCGACGCGATGACGACCGACACGGCCGACCCGGCCGGGGTGTACGTCGGCACGCGCGACGGGTGCGTGTACGCGAGTGCGGACGCCGGTGACACGTGGGTCGAGGTGGCGAGTCACCTGCCGGACGTGCTCACCGTGCGCGCCGCGGTGCTGGGCTGACGATGGTCGCGGTCAGGCTGCCGACGGTGCTCAGACCGTTCGCGGGCGGAGCCGAGCGGGTCGAGATCGAGTCCGGCGTCGAGCCGACCGTTGCCTCGGTCTTCGCAGCCCTCGAGGCTCAGCACCCGGCGCTCCGCCGGCGCCTGACCGACGAGCAGGGTGCGATCCGTCGGCACGTGAACGTGTATCTGGGCAACGACAACATCCGCGACCTGGACGGTCTGGACACCAAGCTGCCCGCCGAAGCCGAGCTCCTCATCCTCCCCAGCGTCGCCGGCGGCTAAATGACTGCAGTTTCCGGGGCGGATTGGCTAGCGTCTCGCAGCATGAACGGCGAGCTCATCGTGCTGACCGGACCACCTGGCGCAGGCAAATCGACAGTGGCCGAGTTGGTTGCCACGGATGCGGAACGTCTGACCGTGCACCTCCTGACCGATCAGTTCTACACGGCCATCCGCACCGGCTTCGTGCCGCCGTACCTGCCTGGGTCGGCGGACCAGAACGACGTGGTCGTCGACGTGATCGTCGCGGCGGCGACGACGTACGCACGAGGCGGATACGACGTCGTGGTGGACGGGGTCGTCGGCCTCCATTACGTGCCACCGTTCCGCGCCGCCGCGGAGCGGGCCGGCCTGGTGCTGTCGTACGTCGTACTCCGGCCGGATCTCGAGACCACGCTGGCCGGGCCTGGGACCGGGGCGGCGACTCACTGAAGGATGCCGAGGCGATCACCGGGCTGCACCAGTTGTTCGCCGACCTGGGCGAGCTGGAGTCGCATGCGATCGACACCAGCGGCCTCGACGTGCAGCGGACAGCCGACGAAGTACGGCGTGCGGTCTCCTCCCAGCGCTTCCGCTTGGTCGGCTGACGACGAAGAGCGATCCTGCGGTGGCGTAGAGATACGGACAGTGACCAAGGGGTTGTCGCGGGGTCGCCCCCGGCCTACTGTCGCCGAAGGGGCGCGCGGCGTAGCCGGGCCTGGGGGCGCCTGGGGGAGGGGGCGCCCTGTGCATGTGATTCTGGATCGGCTCGGTCGAGGGGCCGCACGATTTCACTGGTTCGTGATCGCCGGCTGGCTGGTTGCCGTGGTCGGGCTGTTCGTCCTGCGGGCGGCGTTCGGCGGTACGTACGTCAACAACTACACGGTCCCCGGCAGTGAGTCGTCGGCTGGACTGACGATCCTGAACAAGGACTTCTCCACGGCCGGCGGGTACTCCGGATCGATCGTCTTCCACGCCAAGTCCGGGACGGTCTCCGAGCAGTCCGATGCGGTCAAGACGTCGATGGCGGCGGTCGGCAAGCTGCCTGACGTCGTCTCGGCCGTCGATCCGCTGGCGACGTCATCGACGGCGTACATCTCGAAGGACGGGAGCGTCGTCAACGCTCCGGTGTCGTTCTCGGTGGTGCCGGCCTCGCTCGACAGCAGCTACCTCGACAAGCTGGACGCGGCCGTCCAGCCGGCCCGCGCCGCCGGACTCGAGGTCGAGTACGGCGGAGGCGCCGGGCAGATCGGCAAGCAGGCCGACGATGCGCTCTCGGAGGCGATCGGTCTCGCGCTGGCGTTGCTGTTGCTGTTCCTGATGTTCCGGTCCATCGTCGCGTCCGCGCTGCCGTTGGTGGCCGCGATCTTCAGCGTCGGCGGCGGCCTGGCCATACTCGGTCTGCTCGCGGCCGTGAAGGACTTCCCGGTCTCGGCGCCGACGGTCGCCACCCTGCTCGGACTCGGTGTCGCGATCGACTACGGGCTCTTCATGGTGTCCCGCCATCGCGAACAACTCGACGACGGCCAAGGCGTCGAGGAGTCCGTCGGCCGGACCGAGTCGACCTCCGGTGCGGCCATCCTGGTCGCCGGTGGGACGGTCGTCATCGCGATTCTCGGCCTGTACGTGTCCGGCGTGCCGTTCGTCGGCGCACTCGGTCTGTCGTCGGCCATCGTGGTCGCGGTCACTGTGCTGGCTGCCCTGACACTCATCCCGGCCATGCTCGGTCTGGCGAAGTTCCTGGTACTGAACCGCAAGGACCGGCACCACCTGGTCGAGGAACAGGAGCTCGAGGCCGGCCTCGAGGACGAGGTGGCCGTGGCCGAACACCGTGCCGAGGAGCGCGAGCGGCGCGACCTCAAACACGAGCAGAGCGCCTTCGCGCGCTGGGGACGCAAGGTCAGCGACCGGCCGTGGCCGTACGGCATCGTCGCCACGCTGGTGCTACTCGTCCTGGCGATCCCGCTGCTGTCGATGAACCTCGGCCAGCTCGACGCCGGCACGGATCCGGCGCAGGACTCGAGCCGGAAGGCGTACGACCTGGTGGCCCAAGGCTTCGGCCCGGGTGCCAACGGTCCGCTGACGGTCGTCGTACAGCTCCCGTCCGAGAGCTCCACCGACAAGCAGACCTTGCTGAACGGTCTCGCGTCGACGCTGCAGAAGACGTCCGGCGTGGCCGCCGTACAGCCGCCGAGCCTGAACAGCTCCGGTACGACGGCGATCATCAACGTCATCCCGACCACGTCGCCGTCCGCGGCGGAGACCGAGGACCTGGTCAACCGGATCCGGGACGACGTACTCGCCGGGCAGAAAGAGCCCACCTTCGTCGTCGGCACCACTGCCGGGTACGTTGACTTCACCGAGAAGGTGTCCGGGCGGATGCTGTGGCTGATCGGGGCTGTGGTGCTGCTGGCGTTCCTGCTGCTCACAGTCGCGTTCCGATCGCTCCTGATCGGGATCAAGGCCGCGATCCTCAACCTGCTGTCGGTCGGAGCCGCGTACGGCGTGATCGTCGCGGTGTTCCAATGGGGCTGGGGATCCTCGTTGGTCGGGATCGACGAGAAGGTGCCGATCCCGTCGTTCGTACCGATGTTGATGTTCGCGATCGTGTTCGGGTTGTCGATGGACTACGAAGTCTTCCTGCTGTCCCGGGTGCACGAGGCGTGGATCGCGACCAAGGACAGCCACCGTGCCGTGGCGATCGGGATCGGCGCGACGGCCCGGGTCATCACCACGGCGGCCGCGATCATGATCGTGGTCTTCCTCAGCTTCGTCCTCGACGACGACCCGACGGTCAAGATGCTCGCGGTCGGCATGGCAGTCGCCGTACTGATCGACGCCAGCATCGTCCGGATGGTCTTGGTCCCGTCCGTCATGACACTCCTCGGCGACCGCGCCTGGTGGCTACCCCGATGGCTCGACCGCATCGTCCCCGACATCCAACTGGAAGGCGGCCCGCCCGCCCCACCCCCACCAACCCCCCAAGAAACCCCCAAGGTCGAACCCGTCTCCTGACCTGCTCAGTGGCGGAAGAGGCGTACGCCGGTTCGTGACAGGGTGATTCCGCGGGCAGCGCACGCCTCGGCGACCTCGTCGGAGCGGATCGAGCCGCCGGGTTCGGCGATGTGGGCTACGCCGTGGCGGTGGGCTTCGTCGATGTTGTCGACGAAGGGGATGGCGCCGTCGGAGACCATCGCGACGCCGGTCGGCGGCTCGGACGAGCGGCGGGACCACCACTCGTCTGCCTTCTCGCCGGCCAGTCGGACGCAGTCGACTCGTGACTGCTGGCCGGCGCCGATGCCGATCGTCGTACCGTCCTTCACCATCGCGACCGTGTTCGACTGCGTGTTCCGCGCCACGATCATCCCGAGCAACAAGTCTCGGGCTGCTGCATCCGGCACGCCCGGATCCAGCAGCTCACGAGTCAACGGCAGGTCGTCCCGCTGCTGCGTCAGCCGTAGCCCGTACACCTCGCGCACCTCGTGCTCCGGAGGCTCGAAGGACGCATCGGCTTCGAGGACGAGAAAGGTCCCACGCTTCTTCCCGGCCAACACTCCGAGGACGCCCTCGTCGTACCCGGGCGCAATGATCCCGTCGCTCACGACCCGCTTGAGCACGCGCGCAAGCTCGGCATCAATCGGATGCGACACCGCAACGAAATCGCCGTACGACGACTTCGGATCGGCATCACGGGCGCGCACATATGCGGCACTCACCGAGTCCGCCAGCGCGGCACCGGCAGGGGAGACGTGCTTGTACGACGCCGCCGCGACCACCCCGAACGCCCCAGCTGCCTCCCGCACGAGCTGCCAACCGGTGAGCGCATCCAAGACATTGATGTACGACGGACTCCCGCTGACGACTGTGAACGGCGCCCGACCGGACACCGGGGTCATCGTGGCGGACTGGTGTGGGTTCATTCCATAACGCATCCAGCGACCTCCGAGATCGAAACACATCGGAGGCGCCCAGGCGGACGACGCCTTGCTTACCGGCCGACCGCTCCCCGGTGGTACTCCACCCTCGCCAGTCGCGATCGTTCGGCAGTCTATTCGAGCAACCCGCACACGTACGATCCGAGCATGGGGATCTTCTCTCGCAAGGCCGTGGATGTCTCCAGGCTTCGGCTTGATCAGGCGTGGGCCGATCCCGAGCTCGATCGGGCGTACGCCGCTGTGCGTGCGGGGGATCTGTCGACGGGGATGGCGTTGCTGAAGGCGACGCCGGTGAATACCGGGCTGCGGTCGGTGCGGGTGGTGGGGCTGGGGCAGGCAGCGGTCGGGCACAGTGAGCAGTTGGAGTTGCGGCTGGAGGCATTGCCCGGGGATGCGGATCTGCTGCTGTGGCTTGGGCAGACGTTGGTGTTCGAGGCCTGGGAAGTGCGGAGCGGGAGTCTCGCGAAGTACGTCTCCGAGCAGCAGTTCGCGTCCTTCCACGACGTCCTCGGGACCGCGGGCGCAGTACTGAATCATGCAATCGATGCAGCGCCCGACGATGCGGCCCCGTGGGAGGTGCTGCAGTGGGTGACGGTTGGACCGCAGTCGTCGATGGAGGTGAAGGACAAGGTCTTTCGGTCCGCGGTGGACCGGCATCCCGACAGCTACGCCGCGCACAGCGGACGGGTGCAGGTGCTGGCCCCGAAGTGGTCGGGCCTGGAGCTGGCCGAGCTCGTGCACTTCGGTCATCAGGTGGTGGCGAACGCACAGCCGGGTAGCGCCCTGTGTGCCGTCGCCGCACAGGTAATCAACGAGGTGTGGGTCGACGTACTCGGCGACAGCGAGCTCTCCCGGCTGCAGCGCGGCGCCCGCCTGACGCACGAGGTCTCGAACCGGCGGGAGGAACTGCTGGCCGCCCGGGACAAATGGTGGACCCCCGGACGCGAGCAACAGCCGGAGGACATCTCCGCCCACGGGGCGATGGCGTTCGCGTTGAAGGCGGTCGGCGCGAAGGCAGCGGCAATGGAGCACGCCGCCCTGACCACAGGCCGGATCGAGAGCCTGCCCTGGGGCTACACCAACGCCCCCGACCCCCTCACCGCCTTCGCCACCGCGGTGGCACACCAGATGTCCTGAGACCCGGCGCGGCCGGACGAGGGCAGCGTTGTTGATTTACGAGGAATAGAGTGACCGGCATGGTCGATGTGAAGCCACGGAGCCGGACGGTGACCGACGGGCTGGAGGCGACCGCATCGCGCGGGATGCTTCGCGCGGTCGGGATGGGTGACGACGACTGGGCCAAGCCACAGGTCGGAGTCGCGTCGAGCTGGAACGAGATCACCCCGTGCAACCTGTCCCTGGACCGGCTCGCGAAGGCGGTCAAGGAAGGCGTGCACGCGGCCGGCGGTTATCCGCTGGAGTTCGGCACGATCAGCGTGTCCGACGGCATCTCGATGGGCCACGTCGGCATGCACTACTCGCTCGTCAGCCGCGAGATCATCGCCGACTCGGTCGAGACCGTGATGGAGGCCGAGCGGCTGGACGGCTCGGTCCTGCTGGCCGGCTGCGACAAGTCGCTGCCCGGCATGCTGATGGCCGCGGCCCGGCTCGACCTGGCCTCGGTCTTCCTGTACGCCGGTTCGATCATGCCCGGCAGGCTCGGCGACAAGGACGTCACGATCATCGACGCGTTCGAGGCGGTCGGTGCCTGCCTGCGTGGCCTGATCACGCAGGACGAGGTGGACGCGGTCGAGCGCGCTATCTGCCCGGGCGAAGGCGCCTGTGGCGGCATGTACACCGCGAACACCATGGCCGCCTCCGCCGAAGCGCTCGGTATGTCGCTCCCCGGCTCGGCCGCACCGCCCGCGGTCGACCGTCGTCGCGACGGCTACGCGCGCAAGTCCGGCGAAGCCGCGGTCGGCCTTCTGCAGAAGGGGATCACGGCCCGCCAGATCCTCACCAAGGAAGCCTTCGAGAACGCGATCGCCGTCGTGATGGCGCTCGGCGGCTCGACGAACGCCGTACTGCATCTGCTCGCGATCGCGCGCGAGGCCGACGTCGACCTGACCCTGGCGGACTTCAACCGGATCGGCGACCGGGTCCCGCATCTCGGCGACCTCAAGCCGTTCGGGCGCTACGTGATGACCGACGTGGACCGCGTCGGCGGCATCCCCGTCGTCATGCGATCGCTGCTCGACGCCGGTCTGTTGCATGGCGACTGCCTCACGGTCACCGGCAAGACGATGGCTGAGAACCTCGCCGACATCGCCCCGCCGGATGTCGACGGCACGATCATCCGCGCGCTGGACAAGCCGATCCACGGCACCGGCGGCATCACGATCCTGCACGGCTCGCTGGCGCCCGAGGGCGCGGTGGTGAAGAGCGCCGGCTTCGACTCCGACGTCTTCGAAGGTACGGCGCGAGTCTTCGACGGGGAGCGCCCGGCCATGGACGCGGTCGCCGGACTCAACCCCGGCGACGTCGTGGTGATCCGCTACGAAGGCCCGAAGGGTGGCCCCGGGATGCGCGAGATGCTCGCGGTCACCGGCGCGATCAAGGGCGCGGGCCTCGGCAAAGAGGTCCTGCTGCTCACCGACGGCCGTTTCTCCGGCGGTACGACGGGACTCTGCGTGGGCCATGTCGCGCCGGAGGCCGTCGACGGCGGCCCGATCGCGTTCGTCCGTGACGGCGACCGGATCACCCTCGACGTCAAGAACCGCACGCTCGACCTGCACATCAGCCCGGAGGAACTCGAACGCCGCAAGGTTGGCTGGACCCCGAAGACCCCGGCGATCACCAAGGGCGTGCTCGGCAAGTACACCCGCCTGGTCCGCTCCGCATCCGAAGGGGCTGTCTGCATCTAAGACAGTCATCTCACGATATGAGACAACGCCGAGCCGAACTTGACCCGATCGCATTCCGTCGGCGACTGTTGCCTACATGCGATCGATTCTCCTCGTACTTGTGCGGCGCGCCGACTGACGCGACCACTGAGTCGAGCGCGCCCCTTCAGCCAACCGGCGGAAGGGGTTTTTTGTTGCCAATGCGACTATCTGCGACCCAGATATCGCGAAGCAGCAGCCACAAGCGAGGATGGATCGGTCGCGACAAGCCAGATCGTCAAGGCCATATCGTGACAGGACTGAGGGAAGGCACTCATGAGTGAGCAGCTGACCGGGGCACAGGCTCTGATCCGCGCACTGGAACATGCCGGAGTGGACACCGTCTTCGGCATCCCGGGTGGCGCGATCCTCCCGGCGTACGACCCGATGCTCGACTCGACCCAGATCCGCCACATCCTGGTACGTCACGAGCAGGGCGCCGGCCACGCCGCCCAGGGGTACGCCTCGGCGTCCGGCAAGACCGGCGTGTGCATGGCGACCTCCGGGCCCGGCGCGACCAACCTGGTGACGCCGATCGCGGACGCGTACATGGACTCGGTCCCGTTGGTCGCGATCACCGGCCAGGTGGCCAGCGCCGCGATCGGGACGGACGCCTTCCAGGAGGCCGACATCCGCGGCATCACGATGCCGATCACCAAGCACAACTTCCTGGTCAACGACCCGAACGACATCGCCACCACGGTGGCCGAGGCGTTCTACATCGCCTCGACCGGCCGGCCCGGTCCGGTGCTCGTCGACGTGACCAAGGACGCGATGCAGGCGCGGGTCGACTTCCAGTGGCCGACCGAACTGTCGCTGCCCGGCTACCGGCCGGTGACGCGGCCGCACCCCAAGCAGGTGCGTGAGGCGGCCCGCCTGATCGCTGCGGCCGAGAAGCCGGTCCTGTACGTCGGCGGCGGTGTGATCCGGGCTCAGGCCCACGCCGAGCTGAAGGAACTCGCGGAGCTCCTCGGCATCCCGGTGGTGACCACGCTGATGGCCCGCGGCGCGCTGCCGGACACCCACGACCTGCACTTCGGTATGCCGGGCATGCACGGCTCGGTCTCCGCGGTCGGCGCGCTCCAGCGCTCCGATCTGCTCATCTGCCTGGGTGCCCGCTTCGACGACCGGGTGACCGGCAAGCTCGACTCGTTCGCCCCGGAGGCGAAGGTCATCCACGCCGACATCGACCCGGCCGAGATCGGCAAGAACCGGGCCGCCGACGTGCCGATCGTGGGTGACTGCAAGGAGGTCATCACCGACCTCATCGCCGCGCTCCAGACCGAGATCGCGAACGCCGGCCGGACCCCGTCGTACGACACCTGGCGGCACCAGCTCGAGGCCGTGCGGGCCAAGTACCCGGTCGCGTACGACGAGCCCGAGGACGGCAGCCTGTCCCCGCAGTACGTGATCGAGCGGATCGGCCAGATCGCCGGCCCGGACGCCATCTACACCGCGGGCGTCGGGCAGCACCAGATGTGGGCCGCGCACTATCTCCCGTTCGAGAAGCCGCGTCACTGGCTGAACTCCGGCGGCCTCGGCACGATGGGGTACGCCGTTCCGGCCGCGATGGGAGCCAAGGTCGCCCGGCCGGACAAGACCGTGTGGGCGATCGACGGTGACGGCTGCTTCCAGATGACCAACCAGGAGCTGGTCACCTGTGCGCTGGAGGGCATCCCGATCAAGGTTGCCGTGATCAACAACCAGTCGCTGGGCATGGTCCGGCAGTGGCAGACCCTGTTCTACGACAAGCGTTACTCCAACACCGATCTGCACTCGGCCCAGATCCCGGACTTCGCCAAGCTGGCCGAGGCGATGGGCGGCGTCGGGCTGCGCTGCTCCGACCGCGACTCGGTCGACGCCACGATCGAGAAGGCGATGGCGGTCACCGACGCGCCGGTGGTGGTCGACTTCGTCGTGCACCGCGACGCGATGGTCTGGCCGATGGTCGCGGCCGGCACCAGCAACGACGACATCCAGATCGCCCGCGACATGGCGCCGGCCTGGGACACCGAGGAGCTCTAAATGTCGAAACACACTCTGAGCATCCTGGTCGAGAACAAGCACGGTGTGCTGGCCCGGGTGGCCGCGCTGATCTCGCGCCGCGGGTTCAACATCGACTCCCTCGCGGTCGGTCCGACCGAGCACCCGGAGGTGTCCCGGATGACCATCGCGGTCAGCGTGGACGAGCAGCCTCTGGAGCAGATCACCAAGCAGCTGAACAAGCTGGTGAACGTGATCAAGATCGTCGAACTCGAACCCAGCCAGACCGTGCAGCGTGAACTGCTGCTGGTGAAGGTCAAGGCGGACACCCTGACCAGGGGACAGGTGCTGGAGACCGTCCAGCTGTTCCGTGCGAAGGTGGTGGACGTGGCTCCGGACGCGATCACGATCGAGGCGACCGGCAATCCCGAGAAGCTCGAGGCCATGCTGCGGGTGCTGGAACCGTTCGGCGTCCGCGAGCTGGTGCAGTCCGGCATGGTGGCGATCGGCCGGGGCAGTCGCTCCATTTCCGACCGCACGCTACGGCCGGTCCCGGTGCCACCGCCGCACGTCGCGTCGGGTCCCCCGAACCTGCAGGCGCAACCCGCCGAGCGCCCCCATCACCCGGTGCCGGCGCCGCCGCCGGGCCGACCCGTGGCCCCGGCCCGCCAGGGCTGAGCCGACAACAAGCGCCGTACCGAATATCTACAGAGGAGAAGAGCGCCAAAGTGGCTGCTGAAATGTTCTACGACGACAACGCCGACCTGTCGGTGATCCAGGGCCGCCACGTGGCCGTTCTCGGCTACGGCTCCCAGGGCCACGCGCACGCGCTGTCCCTGCGCGACTCCGGCGTCGACGTCCGGGTGGGCCTGCCCGAGGGCTCCAAGAGCCGGGCCAAGGCCGAGGCCCAGGGCCTGCGCGTACTCAGCCCGGCCGAGGCGGTGGAGGAGGCCGACGTGATCGTCGTCCTCGCGCCGGACCCGGCCCAGCGCAAGCTCTACAAGGAGGCCATCGAGCCGAACCTGGTCGACGGTGACGCGCTCGTCTTCGGTCACGGCTTCAACATCCGGTTCGGCTACATCAAGCCGCCGGCCGGCGTGGACGTGTTCATGGTCGCCCCGAAGGGCCCGGGCCACCTGGTCCGCCGTGAGTACACCGAGGGTCGCGGCGTACCCGTGCTGGTAGCGGTCGAGCAGGACGCCACCGGCAAGGCGTGGGACCTCGCGCTGTCGTACGCCAAGGGCATCGGCGGCCTCCGGGCCGGCGGCATCAAGACCACCTTCACCGAGGAGACCGAGACCGACCTGTTCGGTGAGCAGGCCGTCCTCTGCGGTGGCGTGTCCGCGCTGATCCAGAACGGCTTCGAGGTACTGACCGAGGCTGGCTACCAGCCCGAGGTCGCGTACTTCGAGTGCCTGCACGAGCTCAAGCTCATCGTCGACCTGATCTACGAAGGCGGCATCGCCAAGCAGCGCTGGTCGGTCTCCGACACCGCCGAGTACGGCGACTACGTGTCCGGGCCCCGCATCATCGACGCGTCGGTCAAGCAGCGGATGAAGGAGGTCCTCGGCGACATCACCGACGGCACCTTCGCGGCCCGCTTCATCGCCGACCAGGACGCCGGCGCGCCGGAGTTCGCCGAGTTCCGCAAGCAGAGCGAGTCGCACCCGATCGAGGCGGTCGGCAAGGAACTGCGCGGCCTGATGGCCTGGGTCAAGTCCCACGACGAGGACTACGTGGAGGGCACGGCAGCCCGCTGACACCACCATGTGATAGGCCCGGACCATCCAGGTGGGTGGTCCGGGCTCAGGGCGTGTCTCACAGTTCCCCGCCTACTGCGCGGCACTGTGAGACCCGCCCTGTTCTTTGGCACAATCGGTGACGATTGTGGTCTGGACTGGTGATGGTGGGGGAGGTGAGCCTCGGTGGAGGACGGCAGGCATGCGCTGCCGCGGCCGCCCCGGCGCGTGCCGGTGGGCGCCGGCGTCCTCACCCAACTGCAGACCCCGGCCCCGCGGGCCCCACGCCGTGGACGACGGCCGCCGTGGAAGTTCGGCCGGTTCCTGGCCGGACTCCTCGTCGTACTGCTGATCCTCGGCGCCGGCGCTTCGGCCGGCTGGCTGATCCGCGCGCAGAGCCTCAAGATCGACACCGCGAAGGTCCTGGACCTGGCCGGCCCGGGGGTCGTCCGGGTCCTGGCGACGACGTGCGCGGGGAACGGTGAAGCGAGCGGGGTCGTGATCGGTGACGGGCTGGTCCTCACCGCCGCATCCGCGATGAAGCAATCGCTCTCGATGGCGATCGTGACCCCGGACGGCCGGATCCGCCGGGCCAACCTGCTCGGGACCAGTGCGGACGGAGTCGCCGTACTGCGCATGATCGGGCGACTCGACGACGACCCGGTGCCGCTGGCGCCGACGGACCCGGACCGGAAGGCCGAGCGCGCCCACATCGGCTACACCGCCGCGGGGAGGCAGGCGATCCAGAAGGTCGGTACGACGGATCGCCCGCGGGCGCTGACCGAGATCATGAACACGGCCAAGCTCGGTGGGCCGGTCGTCGACAAGTCCGGCCAGGTCGTCGGCCTGGTCGTCGGTGACACCGCCGCGACCGCGAGCATCGTCCCGGTCGCCCGGTTGCGCGAGTACGTCGTACCGAACGCGCCGGCGCTCACGCCTGAACCGGGCGGCACCTGTGACCGGTCGCGCGGACCGCAGACCCCGATCGTCCCGGAACTGCTGGTCTCGAAGACCAAGCTGGCGATCGAGGCGCAGGGACTGCTCGGCACCTACCTGACGCTGATGAACCAGCACGACTTCGGCGGGCTGCGGACGGCCTACTACTCCAAGCGGCTGCTCGGCGCGCTGTCGGAGAAACGGGACCGGGACAGCCACCAGACGACGTACTTCTTCGGCGCCAGGATCACCGAGGTGACCACCAACGCGCTGGGCGTGAACGTCCGGATGATGTTCACCGTGCTGTTCTCGCCGAACTCGAGCGGTGCGAAGGGTCAGACCTGCAACCGGCTGGACGTCCGCTATCGTCTGGTCCGGGAGGGCAACCGGCTCAAGGTCGACCAGGGCAGTTCGGTGAACCTCCCGCAGAGCTGCGACACCGACTGACCGTCATTCGGGTCGCCCGGCGGGTCTGACCGGTGACCAGGTACTATCTCATCAGCGGGCACAGCGCGGTGCTCTGAACTTTCGAGCCCCTACCGCTTCTGCAGGAGACTTCTCCCATGACTGACGTAACCCGGCCCGTCGTCCTGATCGCCGAAGAGCTGAGCCCGGCCACCGTCGAGGCCCTCGGCCCCGATTTCGAGATCCGGCACACCAACGGCGCCGATCGCGCCCAGCTGCTCCCGGCCATCGCCGACGTCGACGCCATCCTGATCCGCAGCGCCACCAAGGTGGACGCCGAGGCGCTGGCCGCGGCCAAGCGCCTGAAGGTTGTTGCCCGGGCCGGCGTCGGCCTGGACAACGTGGACGTGAAGGCCGCCACCCAGGCCGGCGTGATGGTGGTCAACGCGCCGACCTCCAACATCGTCAGCGCCGCCGAGCTCGCGGTCGCGCTGCTGCTGGCCACCGCGCGCCGGGTGCCGGCCGCCGACCAGTCGCTGAAGAACGGCGAGTGGAAGCGCAGCAAGTACTCCGGTGTCGAGCTGTTCGAGAAGACCGTCGGCATCGTCGGCCTCGGCAAGATCGGTGTCCTGGTCGCGCAGCGGCTGGCCGCCTTCGGCATGAACGTGATCGCCTACGACCCGTACGTGCAGGCCGGCCGGGCCGCTCAGATGGGTGTGCGGCTGGCGTCTCTCGACGAGCTCCTCGCCGCCAGCGACTTCATCTCGGTGCACCTGCCGAAGACCCCGGAGACGATCGGCCTGATCGGCGACGAGGAGCTGCACAAGGTCAAGCCCGAGGTCATCGTCGTGAACGCGGCCCGCGGCGGCATCGTCGACGAGCAGGCGCTCTACTCCGCGCTCAAGGAAGGCCGGGTGGCCGGCGCCGGCCTGGACGTGTTCGCGTCCGAGCCGTGCACCGACTCGCCGCTGTTCGAGTTCGAGAACGTGATCGCCACCCCGCACCTGGGCGCGTCCACCGACGAGGCGCAGGAGAAGGCCGGCATCGCCGTGGCCAAGTCGGTCCGGCTGGCGCTGTCGGGCGAGCTGGTGCCGGACGCGGTCAACGTCCAGGGCGGTGTGATCGCCGAGGACGTCCGGCCGGGCATCGGCCTGACCGAGAAGCTGGGCCGGATCTTCACCGCGCTGGCCGGCGGCGTCGCGCAGCAGCTCGACGTCGAGGTCCGCGGCGAGATCACGCAGTACGACGTGAAGGTGCTCGAGCTGGCCGCGCTGAAGGGCGTCTTCGCCGATGTGGTCGAGGACAACGTGTCGTACGTGAACGCGCCGCTGCTGGCGGCCGAGCGGGGCCTCGAGGTCCGGCTCGTCACCGACCACGACAGCCCCGAGCACCGCAACCTGATCACCCTGCGCGGGACCCTTGCCGACGGCATCCAGGTGTCGGTGTCCGGCACGCTGATCGGCGTCCGGCAGTCGGAGCGGCTGGTCGAGATCGACGGGTTCGACGTCGAGATCGAGCTGTCCGCGCACCTGGCCTTCCTCACCTACGAGGACCGGCCGGGCATCGTCGGCCAGATCGGCCGCATCCTCGGCGACGCGGAAGTGAACATCGCCGGCATGCAGGTCAGCCGGGACCGCAAGGGCGGCAAGGCGCTGGTCGCGCTGGCTGTCGACTCGGCGATCGCGACCGGCGTACTGGACGACATCGCCGGTGCGGTGCAGGCCGATACGGCTCGCACTGTGGACCTGGAGGCGTAATTCAGACGAACGACTGATTTACTGGAGGCGGTCGGCCGCCCGCAGGCGCATGGCGGCCGGCAAGGGCCCGAGCCACCTATGGCTCGGGCCCGCCTTCGTTCTCGGCTGTTTCAGTGCCTGTGTTTCAGGGCCAGTGTCAGTGCCGGGTGGCCAGCAGTACGGCGGCGTCCGGCGCGACCATCACCTCGACGGTGGTGAACCGCTTGTCCATCAGCCATTCCTGCCGGAGCGTGTCGACCCGGCCTTCGTACATGGGCGGCCAGACCGCCGATGGCGTGAAGTCGTCCAGGACGACGAAGCCGCCCGGCTCGACGACGTCCGCGATGATGTCGCGGGCCGACAGCTTCGCCTCGCGGGCGTCCACGAACAGCAGCGCGAACGGGCCGCGCTCGATCAGGGCGGTCCAGTCGGCCGAAACGACCTCGATCCGCTCGTCGGCGGCGAACAGCTCCGCCACCGCCTGCGCCAGCTGCGGGTCGCTCTCCGCGGTGACGATGCGGGTGCTCTCCGCGGCGCCGCTGCGCAACCACGCGGAGCCCACGCCACAGCCGGTCCCGAGCTCACCGAGCAGACCGGTCCTCGACGCGGCGAGAGTCGCCAGCAGCCGGCCGGTCTCGTTCCTGGTGGAGCTGACGAATCCACGCCGGCCGGACAGGCTGAGGGCCGCTGAAACCAGCGGCGGCAGTTCTGGAGGAGCACTCACCGGTTGAGAGTTGCACAGCTCTGGCCCAGCGCCTGCACTGGCATCTCACATTCCGGGACATCGTGCCCGCATAGTGGTGAAATAGTCGGACGTCAGAGTAAATTCGTCGGCATCCTGCCGCCCGCATCCTGTCTGGGGAGGAGCAGCATGTACGACATGTATCCGGCCAATTGGCCCGCGATCGACGCCCGGGAACGGAAGGCGACCCGCCGTCGCCGTCCGGCGCGCCGGGGGAGCGTGACCGCGTCCGAGGCCGGGGCCGTCCAAGAGGCTATGAACCGCCGCGACAATGGGGGAGAACCCAAGAAGTGAGCGACAAGAAGAACTTCACGCTGGCCGTGGTCCCCGGTGACGGTATCGGTCCGGAGGTGACCACCGAGGCGCTGAAGGTGCTGGACGCGGTAGCCGCGCAGCACGGCGTGACGTTCGAGCGGACCGAGTACGACCTCGGCGCGAGGCGCTGGCACGCGACCGGCGAGACGCTGCCGGACGCCGAGCTCGAGGAGATCCGCAAGCACGACGCGATCCTGCTCGGTGCGGTCGGCGACCCGTCGGTCCCGTCCGGGGTGCTCGAGCGCGGCCTGCTGCTGAAGCTCCGGTTCACCCTCGACCACTACGTGAACCTGCGCCCGTCGAAGATCTACCCCTCCGTCGGCTCCCCGCTGGCGGACCCGGGCGACGTCGACTTCGTCGTCGTCCGCGAGGGCACCGAGGGCCCGTACGTCGGCAACGGTGGCGCCCTGCGAGTCGGTACGCCGGCCGAGATCGCCACCGAGGTCTCCGTCAACACGGCGTACGGCGTGGAGCGCGTGGTCCGGGACGCGTTCGCCCGGGCGCAGGCGCGGCCGCGCAAGAAGCTCACGCTGGTGCACAAGAACAACGTGCTCGTGTACGCCGGCCACCTGTGGAAGCGGACCGTCGACAAGGTCGCCGCGGACTTCCCGGAGATCGCGGTCGACTACCTGCACGTGGACGCGGCGACCATCTTCCTGGTCACCGACCCGGCCCGGTTCGACGTGATCGTCACCGACAACCTGTTCGGCGACATCATCACCGACCTGGCGGCCGCGATCAGCGGTGGTATCGGGCTGGCCGCGAGCGGCAACATCAACCCGGACCGGACGGCGCCGAGCATGTTCGAGCCGGTGCACGGCTCCGCGCCGGACATCGCCGGTCAGCAGAAGGCCGATCCGACCGCGGCGATCCTGTCCGCGTCGCTGTTGTGCGACCACCTCGGTCTGACCGAGGCCGCGGCGGCGATCGAGGAGGCTGTCACGGCCGATATCGCGGAGCGTACCGGCGCCGTCCGGAGCACCGCGGAGATCGGTGACGCCATCACCAAGCGCGCGATCGGCTGACGCTCGCATGACCAGTCGGCCAAGAGGTACGGTGCGGCTATGAGCGCCGATCTGCGATTCACCGTTGAGCCAACCACCCATGCGGCCAGCGACGACCAGCGCGCCACGATCCTGGCGAACCCGGGATTCGGGCAGTACTTCTCCGACCACATGGCGATCGCCACCTGGACCAAGGAGAACGGCTGGCACGACGCGAGGATCACCGCCTTCGGACCGCTGGAGCTGTCTCCGGCCACCGCGGTGTTCCACTACGCCCAGACCATTTTCGAGGGGATGAAGGCCTACCGTCATCCCGACGACTCGATCCACATGTTCCGTCCCGAGGCCAATGCCGCCCGGTTCGCGAAGTCGGCGCGCCGGCTCGCGCTGCCTGAGCTGCCCGAGGACGCCTTCCTGGACTCGCTGCGCAAGCTGGTCGAGCTGGACAAGGCCTGGGTCCCCGGTGGCGGCGAGACGTCGCTCTACCTGCGGCCGTTCATGTTCGGATCGGACCCGTTCCTCGGCGTCCGGCCGTCCGCGGAGGTCACGTACTGCGTGATCACGTCCCCGGCCGGCTCGTACTTCGCGAACGGCGTCAAGCCGGTGCGGATCTGGCTGAGCGAGGAGTACACCCGGGCGGCCCCCGGTGGCACCGGCGCGGCCAAGACGGGCGGCAACTACGCCTCGTCGCTGATCGCGCAGGCCGAAGCCATCGAGCAGGGCTGCGACCAGGTCGCCTTCCTCGACGCGGTCGAGAAGAAGTGGATCGAGGAGCTCGGCGGGATGAACCTGTACTTCGTCCTCGACGACAATTCGGTCGTCACCCCGGAGCTGTCCGGCACCATCCTCGAGGGCGTCACCCGGGACTCGATCCTCAAGCTGGTCACCGACCTCGGCCACACCGTCACCGAGCGGAAGATCTCGATCGACGAGTGGCGCGACGGTGCGGCGTCGGGCAAGATCCGCGAGGTGTTCGCCTGCGGCACGGCCGCGGTGATCACCCCGGTCGCGTCGCTGAAGTGGAAGGACGGCGAGGTGCAGGTGGCCGACGGCAACGGTGGCCCGGTCACCGCCGCGGTCCGCAGCGCCCTCCTCGACGTCCAGTACGGCCGCACCCCCGACACCCACAACTGGATGACCAGAGTCTGCTGATCAGTCGCCCGTACGACGGCCCGGTGGAGCTTCCACCGGGCCGTTCGTCATGTCACCCCCGGGTCGTTTCCTCGAGCGGGTCGTTTTCACAGGATCCTTTCAGCTCTCAGGGTCCGGGGTTCGGTAGGGTCGGGCGGCATGAGCAGCTTCCCCGACGAAGTCGAGGCCTATTACGCGGAGCTCGCCGGGCGGCGTGACTGGTCGCCCGAGACCGTCGCCGCGATCCGGTCGACCGTCGAGCTGATCCGCGACCTCGACCGCGGTACCGCGCCTCGCACGTACGGCGCGGTGGCCGACGAGGAAGGCACCGACTGGCTGTACGAGGCGGTCTGGCACGAGGGGGAGTGGGTCGTGGTCCGCCAGATCGGCGCGGCCGAGGACGGCACCATCACCAGGTACTGGTGGCAGCGGGTCGAGGACGACGAGGGCATGCTCACCGACCAGGCCCTGGACCGCGACGAGTGGGGCCTGCGCCCACTCAGCCGCGAGGACTTCTACACCGCCTGGGACGACCCCGGCTGGTCCCTAACCACCCTGACCGCCTGACCCCCGCACCCCCCCACCCCACCCGCACCCCGCCCACGCCACCCGCACCGGCCCCCCGGTCTCGGGGAGATATCCGGCTCCTCTGTCTGATGTGTGGGTCGGTTTCGGCCGGTCTCGTTCCGGGACAGCGCGTCGTACTGCGCTGGTCGCGGCGGCCGCGGACACCATCTGGGGATCGCGGACAGGAAATACCTTGTCCGAGGTCCCCGGTTCCTGTCCGCGCCCCCACCGCAAAGCCGTCCGAGGGCGAGCCCGGCGCACGGCACCCTGCGATATGAACGGACAACCCCTGGAATTGCTGGTTGTCCGGCCGGAACTCGAGCGAACAACCGGCAAGTCGACGGGTTGTCCGGCGTCGTGCTCGGTGGCTGGGTGATCGTCGGTGTGGTGGGGGTTGAGGGGATGCGGTCGTGCAGTTCGACAGGACGTGTCGACGCGATCCGGCCGGTCTCAGGCGTAATTCCCCCAGCAGACGTGGTCCCTGGACCGACACCTCCTGTCGAGCTGTACGCCGAACCCCGCCCGGGGCTCGCTCCCTGTCGTGGCTTCTGCGCTGCCGTGGCGAGCGCGGTGTCGGGGATCGGTTCGTGGATCACGGTTCGCCACCGACGCTGAACCGCGCCCGCATCCACGACTCGACGACCACCTGCCGCTGACTTGACCCCGACAAGACACAACCCACGCCAGCCCCGCGGCGCCGCACGCATCGCCCACACATCAGGCACGAGAGCCGGATATCCGGTCGTATGAGAACGGAGAACCCACACGGGGAGGGGACATCCGTTCGTTTGGGAGCGGGCTCCGGCGGGTGGTGGTGGGGGAGCGGGTTCCGGCGGGGTGGTGGGGGAGCGGGCTTTGGCGGGGTGGACTGTGGCGGGCGCCGTAGTACTGGTTGGCGTACTGAATGTTCGTGATTCGAGACGGGTCCGCCACGGTGTGGACATTGTGTGGCAGACTGCGAAATGTCATGAAGAACTACCGGGCCATCATTATCTAGGCGCGCTCAGCCAGCAGTACCTGAGCGCGCAGACCTCTCGCACCTTGCGGGAGGTTTTTTGTTTGCCCGCCAGCCCCCACCGGAAGGCCGATCATGAGTATCTCGGACGAGTTCCACGTCTACGACACCACGCTGCGCGACGGTGCGCAGCAGGAGGGGCTGGCGCTGTCCGTGGCCGACAAGATCGCCATTGCGCGGCACCTGGACGACCTGGGCGTGGGATTCATCGAGGGCGGCTGGCCGGGCGCGGTGCCCAAGGACACCGAGTTCTTCGAGCAAGCCCGGACCGAGTTGCACCTGCGGAACGCGACGTTCGCGGCCTTCGGCGCGACCCGCAAACCCGAGACCGCGGTGGCCGACGACCAGCAGGTGGCGGCCCTGCGCGACTCCGGCGCCGGCGTCGTCACACTCGTTGCCAAGAGCCACGATGCGCACGTCGAGCGGGCGCTGCGGACGACGCTGGACGAGAACCTCCGGATGGTCGCGGACACGGTCCGCCATCTGCGCGAGAACGGGCAGCGGGTCTTCCTCGACACCGAGCACTTCTTCGACGGCTACCGCGCCAACCGGGCCTACGCGCTGGAAGTCGTACGAGTAGCCGTCGAGGCCGGCGCCGACGTGGTGGCCCTGTGCGACACGAACGGCGGCACGCTGCCGCGGGAGTTGCAGGACATCGTCCGCGACGTCCTCGACTCCACCGGCGCGCGCCTCGGCATCCACTGTCACAACGACGCCGGCTGCGCGGTGGCGAACACGATCGCCGCCGTCGAGGCCGGCGTCACGCACGTCCAGGGCACCATCAACGGGTACGGCGAACGCACCGGCAACGCCGACCTGCTCGCGATCGTCGCCAACCTCGAGCTGAAGCGGGGCCTGGACCTCCTCCCGGCCGGCAAGCTGGCCGAGTCGTTCCGGATCGCCCACGCGATCGCCGAAGTGACTAACGTGCCGCCGTCGACCCGGCAGCCGTACGTCGGTGTGTCCGCCTTCGCCCACAAGGCGGGGCTGCACGCCAGTGCCATCAAGGTGGATCCCGATCTCTACCAGCACACGGATCCGGCCCGGGTGGGCAACGACATGCGGATGCTCGTGTCCGAGATGGCCGGGCGGGCGAGTGTCGAACTGAAGGGCCGCGAGCTCGGGTTCGACCTCGGCAACGACCGCGAACTGGTCGGCCGCGTGACCGAGCGAGTGAAGGAGATGGAGGCCCGCGGGTACACGTTCGAGGCGGCGGACGCGTCGTTCGAACTGCTGCTGACCGAAGAGGTCACCGGGAAACGGGCATCCTTTTTCGACGTCGAGTCCTGGCGGGTGATCACCGAGTCGCGCGCCGACGGCGAGGCGGTGTCGGAGTCGACCGTGAAGCTGGTCGCGGGCGGCGAGCGGGAGATCGTCACGGGGGAGGGGAACGGCCCGGTCAACGCCCTCGACCACGCGCTTCGTACTGCGATCGAACGCGCGTACCCGGTGGTGAACAAGTTCGAGCTGGTCGACTACAAGGTCCGCATCCTCGATCAGGGGCATGGGACGGACGCGGTCATCAGAGTCCTGATCGAAACCGCGGACGGCGAGGGCTCATGGGTGACGGTCGGGGTCGGCCACAACATCGTCGAGGCGTCCTGGGAGGCGCTCGTCGACGGCGTCACGTTCGGTCTGCTGCGTCACAAGGAGGTCGTGCGATGACCCTGCTCGCCGTCGAACGAACGGTCACCGTCTTCACCGCGCGCGTCGTCGAGACCGAAGGCATGCTGGCCCGGATCGCCGTCATGCTGAACCCGTACGACGTACGCGAACTCGCGCTCTCCCTCGACGAAGGCACGCTGAACATCACCGTCGAAGGCGACGGCTTCGACGCCGGCCGCGTCGCCGCCCGCCTGAACAAGGTGATCGGCGTCCTCGAGGTCACGTACTCCTGATTCAGCAGTCCCAACTGTTCAGTTTGGACTGATCAGTTATGCTGGCTTTGTGAGCCAGCGGATCTCCCCTTCGGCGGTGCAGGCGGCCAGTGACGTGCGCGTCATGTTCGGCCGGGTGAAGCGCAGGCTGAAGGAGCTGGCGGAGCACGACGACCTGACGCCGTCGCAGAGCTCGGTGCTGAGCCGGCTCGACAAGGACGGGCCGGCGTCGGCCAGTGAGTTGGCGGCCGTGGAGCGGGTGCGCCCGCAGTCGATGGCTGCGATCCTGGCCGGACTGCGGGAGTCGGACCTGATCGAGCGCCACCCGGACCCTGAGGACGGTCGCCGGCAGGTCGTGTCGCTCACCACCGCCGGACGGCATCGGCTCCAGGGTGATCGCAAAGTCCGCCAGGAGTGGCTGGCCCGTGCCCTGCAGGACGGCTGCACCGAGACCGAGCGGCAGACCATCATCAAGGCACTCGCTCTGCTCGACCACGCCCTCGACACCACCGCGGCACCCCGGGCGGCGACCTCCCGGTGACCCCCGAGCCGGATCCGGCCGCCAGTCGCCCCCAGCGGTTCGATCGGCGGTTGATCGCGCCGATGGTGGTGGGGTCGATCCTCAACCCGATCAACTCCTCGATGCTCGCGGTGGCGCTGATCCCGATCGGGGCCGCCTTCGGAGTACCGCCCTCCGACACCGCCTGGCTGATCACCGGGCTGTACCTCGCGACCGCCGTCGGGCAGCCGGTCATCGGCCGGCTGGTCGACCTCTACGGCCCGCGTCCGCTCTATCTGATCGGTACGGCGGTCGTCGGCATCGCCGGTCTGCTCGGTGCGCTGGCGCCGACGCTCGGGGTGCTGATCCTTTCCCGCGTCCTCCTCGGTTTCGGTACGTCGGCGGCGTACCCGGCCTCGATGTCGCTGATCCGGAGCGAAGCCGACCGGACCGGCATGGACACCCCGGCGGCCATCCTCAGCTCGCTGTCGATCGCCAACCAGGTGATCTCGGTGATCGGCCCGACGCTCGGCGGGCTGCTGATCGGGCTCGGTGGCTGGCACATGATCTTCACCATCAACGTGCCGTTGTCGATCCTCTGCCTGGTCCTCGGATCCCTCTGGCTGCCGCGGAGTCCGCGGTCCCGTGTCACGGTCAGGCTCGACTACGCGGGCATCGCGCTGTTCGCCGGCACGCTGGTGTCGTTGATGGTGTTCCTGATGGCGCCGAAGGCATCGAACTTGTACCTGCTGATGCTCGGTGCCCTGCTCGGCGTGGTGTTCGTCGTCGTGCAACTTCGCTCGGTGGAACCGTTCATCGACCTGCGGGTCCTCGGCGGCAACCGTCCGCTGATTGCGACGTACCTGCGCCAGGTGCTCGCGTTCACCATCAGCTACTCGTTCCTCTACGGCTTCACGCAGTGGCTCGAGGAAGGTCGCGGGCTGGGTGCCTCGTCGGCCGGGCTGCTGTTGCTGCCGCTGTCCCTGTCGGCCGTGGCGATCACGGTGATCACCGGCCGGCGCGCTCAGGTCCGCGGCAAACTCGTTGCCGGGAGCATCCTCTTGGCCGTGGCCTGCGTCGTACCGCAGTTCGTCGGGGGAGAGACTGCGATCTGGCTGCTGGCCTTGGTCGGCGTCATCGCGGGGATCCCGCAGGGCCTGAACGGTCTGGCCAATCAGAACGCGCTCTACCACCAGGCGGATCGGGCCCGGATGGGGTCCTCCGCTGGTCTGCTGCGCACCTTCATGTACCTCGGTGCGCTGATCGCCGCCGCGGCCAACGCCCACTTCTTCCAGCACGGCGCGACCACCACCGGTCTGCACGAGCTGGCGCTGTTCCTGCTCGTCGTCGCCGGCCTCCTCGTGCTGGTGACCCTCCTCGACCGGTCCCTCGCCCAGATCGGCCGCCCACAACCCAACTGAGAGGTCCGTCGTGCCCGTCACCGCTCTTGATCCGAACACCGCCCTCGTCGTCATCGACCTGCAGAACGGCATCACCGCCATCCCCGGTGCGCCGTACCCGACCGCCGACGTCATCACCCGGACCGCGGAGCTCGCCGACGCCTTCCGCAAGCGCGGCCTCCCGGTGTTCCTGGTCCGGGCCAGTTTCCGCGCGGACGGTGCGGACCGGATGCCAGGCCGGACCGAGCAGCCGACCCGCGCGACCGGTACGCCGCCCGCCGACGCCGACCAGATCGTCCCGGAGCTTGCCGGTCACCCCGAGGACACCGTGGTGACCAAGCGGAACTGGGGTGCCTTCCACGGCACCGACCTCGATGTCCACCTCCGCCGCCGCGGCGTCACCCAGATCGTCCTCACCGGTGTAGCCACCAGCTTCGGCGTCGAGTCGACCGCCCGCGCCGCCCACGAGCACGGCTACAACGTCACCCTCGCCACCGACGCGATGACGGACCTCAGCCCCGAGTCCCACATCCACGCCACCACCTACATCTTCCCCCGCCTCCGCGAGACCGGCACCACGGCCGACATCCTGGCCAAGCTCCCTGCGTAAACCACGGCCAGGACACGCGAGCCGGGCAGCTGCTGCGCTGCCCGGCTCGCGTCGCACTCAGTCCCAGCTCAGTCCGCTCGACGACTGGTACTCGATCACGCGGGTCTCGAAGAAGTTCTTTTCCTTCTTCAGGTCCATGACTTCTGACATCCAACCGAACGGGTTGCGGGTCTCGCCGAAGATGGGGGCGAGGCCGATCTGCTCGGCGCGGCGGTCGGTGATGAAGTGCATGTACTGCTCGCAGAGCTCCGCGGTCAGGCCGAGCATGCCGTTCGGCATCGTCGCGCGGCCGTAGGCGACCTCCAGCTCACACGCTTCGGTGAGCATCTGCCGCACCTCGGCCTGGAACCGAGCTGTCCACAGGTGCGGGTTCTCCTGCTTGATCTGGTTGATGCAGTCGATGCCGAAGTTCAGGTGGATCGACTCGTCGCGCAGGATGTACTGGTACTGCTCGGCGATGCCGACCATCTTGTTCCGCCGGCCCAGCGACAGGATCTGCGCGAACCCGGTGTAGAACCACATCCCCTCGAACACCACGTAGAACGCGATCAGGTCGCGCAGGAACGCGGTGTCGCTCTCCGGCGTCCCGGTCCGGAAGTCCGGGTCCTCCAGGTGCTGGGTGTACTTCAGCGCCCAGGCGTCCTTGTCCGAGATCGACGGCACCTCGCGGTACATGTTGAACAGCTCGCCCTCGTCCAGGCCGAGCGACGTACAGATGTATTGGAAGGTGTGCGTGTGCACGGCCTCCTCGAACGCCTGGCGCAGCAGGTACTGCCGGCACTCGGGGTTGGTCAGCTGCCGGTAGACGGCCAGGACGATGTTGTTCGCGACCAGGGACTCCGCCGTAGCGAAGAAGCCGAGGTTGCGCTTCAGCATCATCCGCTCGTCCTCGGTGAGGCCGTCCCGCGACTTCCATAACGAGATGTCAGCTTGCATGGACACCTCCGTCGGCATCCAGTGGTTGTTGCAGGCGGCAAGGTACTTCTCCCAGGCCCACCGGTACTTCAAAGGCAGCAACTGGTTCACGTCCGCCCGCGCGTTGATCATCGCCTTGTCGGCGACCTCGACCCGGGACGCCCCGACGGCGATCTCTCCCAATCCGGTCGTCACTGGCAGGCCTCGCAGTCCGGGTCGTCGATGGCGCAAACGGCTCCGCTGGGCTCGGGAAGCGCAACTTGTACGGCGTTCAGCCGGCCGTCCGTCCCTTGGAGCGTGGACTTCTCCACATGGGTGGCTGACTGGGAACGCAGGTAATAGGTCGTCTTGAGTCCATACCGCCAAGTCGACCTGTAGAGCTCGTCCAGCGCCCGGCCCGACGGCGCGGCCATGTAGAGGTTCAGCGACTGCGACTGGTCGATCCATTTCTGCCGCCGCGACGCCGCCTTGACCAGCCACATCGGGTCGATCTCGAAGGCCGTCGCGTACAGCTCGCGCAGGTCGGCCGGGATCCGCTCGATCCCCGCCAGGATGCCGTCGTGGTACTTGAGGTCGGACACCATCACCTGGTCCCACAGCCCGCGCGCCTTCAGGTCGGCCACGAGGTACGGGTTCGCCACGGTGAACTCACCCGACATGTTCGACTTCACGAACAGGTTGCTGTACGTCGGCTCGATCGACTGGCTCACCCCGCAGATGTTGGAGATCGTCGCGGTCGGCGCGATCGCCATCACGTTGGAGTTGCGCATGCCGTCGCGCCGGACCTTCTGCCGGAGCGCGTCCCAGTCGAGCTGCTTGCTCTGGTCAACGATCAGGTCGCCGTCCCGCGCCGTCTTGAGCAGCTCGAGCGAGTCGATCGGCAGGATGCCCTGGCTCCACAGCGATCCGTCGTACGACGAGTAGCGGCCGCGCTCGGCGGCGAGATCGCTGGACGCCTCGATCGCGTGGTAGCTGATCTGCTCCATCGAGCTGTCGGCGAAGGCGACCGCCGCCTCTGAGGCATACGGTATCCGTAGCCGGAAGAGTGCGTCGGAGAACCCCATCAGGCCGAGACTGATCGGCCGGTGCCGCAGGTTCGACCGCTCCGACTCGGGCGTGGTGTAGAAGTTCGTGTCGATGGTGTTGTCGAGCATCCGGACCGCCGCCATGACGGTGTCGCGGAGCAGCTCGGCGTCCAGCCCGTCAGGTGTGACGTGGGCAGCCAGGTTCACCGAGCCGAGGTTGCAGACGGCGATCTCGTCGGCGCTGGTGTTCAGGGTGATCTCGGTGCACAGGTTCGAGGAGTGGACGACACCGTCGTGCTGCTGCGGCGAGCGCAGGTTGCACGGGTCCTTGAACGTGATCCACGGGTGCCCGGTCTCGAAGAGCACCGTGAGCATCCGCCGCCACAGATCGACCGCCTTGACCCGCTTGAACACCCGGATCTCGCCACGGTCCGCGGCCTGCTCGTAACCGCGGTAAGCCTCCGCGAACGCAGTGCCGTACAGGTCGTGCAGCTCGGGCACGTCGTCGGGGGAGAAGAGTGTCCAGTCGCCGCCGGCCTCGACCCGTTGCATGAACAGGTCGGGGACCCAGTTCGCGGTGTTCATGTCGTGGGTACGGCGCCGCTCGTCTCCGGTGTTCTTGCGCAGATCGAGGAACTCCTCGATATCGATGTGCCAGGTCTCGAGGTACGCGCAGACCGCACCCTTGCGCTTGCCACCCTGGTTCACCGCGACCGCGGTGTCGTTGGCGATCTTCAGGAACGGTACGACGCCCTGCGACTCACCGTTGGTCCCGCGGATCCTGGCGCCGATGCCGCGCACCGGGGTCCAGTCGTTGCCGAGGCCGCCGGAGTACTTGGCGAGCAGCGCGTTGTTGCGGATGCCTGCGAAGATCTCGGCCAGGTCGTCCTGGACTGTGGTCAGGAAGCAGGCAGACAGCTGCGGTCGGGTCGTGCCGGAGTTGAACAGGATCGGCGTCGACGTCATGAACCGGAACGAGCTGAGCATTTCGTAGAACTCGATGGCCTTGGCGTCACGGTCGTCCTCGCGCAGCGCTATCCCCATCGCGACGCGCAGGAAAAGCGCCTGCGGCAGCTCGAAGCGCACCTTGTCGATGTGCAGCAGGTAGCGGTCGTACAAGGTCTGCAGGCTGAGGAAGGTGAAGTCCAGGTCGCGCTCGGGCCGGATCGCGGCGGCGAGGCGCGGGAGGTCGAAGGTGGCCAGCTCGGGATCGAGATGCCCGGCTTCGACCCCGAGTTCGACGTAGCGCGGGAAGTAGTCCACGTACGCCTGGGCCATCTCCGCCTGGCTCGCCTGCCGCGGCTCGCCGTGGACCCGGCCGAGCGCCTCGCGACGGATCTGGTCGAGCAGCAGCCGGGACGCGGCGAAGCTGTACTGCGGCTCGGTCTCGACGTACGACCGGGCGGCCATCACCAGAGCGAGCTCGACCTCGTGTTGTGCGATGCCGTCGTAGCAGGAGCCAAGGGTCTCGTCGAGGATCAGCTCGGGGTCGACCGCGTCCAGACCCGTGGCCGCCTCCGCGACGATCACGCGCAACCTGTCGACATCGAGCGGCGCGATGCTGCCGTCGGCCGCGCGGACGCTGAGCGTGGGCTTGTCGGTGATACCGGAAGGGTCGGCCGGGGTGCGGGCCTTGGTGCGCTCCTCGCGGTAGAGGACGTACGCACGGGCGACCTGGTGCTCGCCGGCGCGCATCAGCGCCAGCTCGACCTGGTCCTGGATGTCCTCGACCTGCAGGCTGCGGCGGGCGTCACCGCGGCTCGTCAGGGCCTCGACGACCCGGCCGGTCAGGTCCGTCACCAGGTCACGGACCCGGTGGGTGGTGCCCGCCTCGGCACCCTCGACGGCGAGGAACGCCTTGGTCATGGCGACCGAGATCTTGGTCTGGTCGAAACCGGTGTGGCCGCCGTCGCGGCGTACGACGGTCAGCTGGACCGACCGGTCGGCTGTCGCCGACCGGGATGAGGAAGCAATCGTCACAGGTGTTGTCTCCAAAAGAGTTCGGAGGACCGGAGCCACGCGGAGGGGCGCACGACGGGGCCGGCAGCACCGGCCGGGAACACTGCCGCCACGCCCTGCGACCCACCCGCGAGGTCTCGGACCACGTGCACCGGCGGTGCACGCGCTGGTGGCAGGTATCCGGACTCGCGGAAGGCTTCCGCTCACCGTTGCGGGGCAGTTCCGGACTCGCACCGGATTCCCCTGTTGCCTCGGCGTGGCCCCACATCTTGTGGTGCCAGGACGCGATGAGCTGTCCAAATATGCAGAGCCACTCCGAACCACCAGCAGTAGTGATGCTAAGCGGCAGCCCCTACATCTTGTGGTAGCGCCACGCCGCGTGTCGCACATGTTGTGGTCCTCACGCCGCGACCGCGTAGAGGTCCTGCAGCGTCATGATCTCCGAGCCATGGTGGATCAGCTCGCGATTCAGCCGCAGTACGACGTGACCGAACGGCTCGCCCGCGTCCAGCTCGGTCGCCTGGCTGAGGCCGATCGTCATCACCTGCTCCTCGTCGAGAGCGGCGATCGCGTCCTGCCAGGCCTCGACCCAGTGGGTCAGCCACGCCACCGCATCGCGCGCGTTGCCGTGCAGGGTGATGTCGGCACGTCCCTGTTGGCTCGCGCCGAAGGTCCACTCCCAGCGCTCGAAGAACGTCTCGGTCAGATGGGCGATCAGCCAGGCGATCGTGCGTGGTCCGCGATGGTCCGGCTCGTCGGGCCACTGCGCGACCCACTCGCCGGACCCGAGTGATCGGAACCGCCCGGTGTAGTGCCGGCGTACGACGGTCAGCGCCTCGCTGCTCGGTCGCCAGAAGTACTGGTCGTCGGTCAACTGCGCGAGCCGGCCGGACAGCACCATCCAGCTGAAGCCGAGCTGGCCCCGGACCATGGCCATCGCCGATGGCCGGTGCAGGATGTCCCAGTCGAACGGCTCTGGCATCATCTCTCCCTGTATGATCGAACATATGTTCGAATTCTTGCTCGCTCGGGAGACGAAAGTCAATGTGCGTTGCGTGTTGGTGCTGGCCTCGATGGAACCGGTCTGCTAGGCGGCTCGATCCGGGTGTCCGCGGCCGGGCTGGCGAAGCGGCGTTCGAGCAGGGTGAACGCGTCGATCAGTTCGGGCGCCTCGTAGACGCGGTTGCGTCGGCCGTCGGTGATCTCACGCAGGATGCCGGCCTCGACGAGCCTCGCCAGACCCTGGTTGGTCGCCTGCTGGGAGCGGTCGACAAGTTGCGCGGCCGCTGCGAGCGTGAGCACCGGCGCGGCAGGCAGCGCCTCGATGAGCAGGTCGGCTGCCGAGCCGCCGCGGACAGGCGCGGCTCGCTCGCGCCATGCGGACTTCAGTTCGGCCGCCGTCTGCTCGAAGCGAGCGGCCTCCGCCGTCGCGTGGCTACAAGCCATCGCGAACATCCGCAGCCACGGATTCGCCGCCGACCGAGCCTTCGCAGTGGTCGCGCGACCGACATGCCGGAACGCCGTCAGAGCTTCGACGTACTGCATCGCGTGCGTGGCGAGCGACAGCGACACCGGCGGCACGGTTCGCGTGACCAGTCCATCGGCCCGCAGGATCAGGTGGATCAGCGCCCGGCCGGTCCGGCCGTTGCCATCGGCAAATGGATGGATGGTCTCGAACTGTGCGTGCGCGATCGCGGCCTTCGCCAGCACCGGCAGCCGGGACTCCCGGACGAAGGTCATCAGATCCGCCAGCAGGTCGGGCACCAGATGCGCCGGCGGCGGAACGTAGTACGCCTCAGCGGGGGAGCGGCCGCCGATCCAGTTCTGCAGGAAGCGGACCTCGCCGCCGAACTCTGGTGTGGGGGACTGGGCCATCAAGCGCCGGTGCGCCTCGAGCAGGTGGTCGACCTCGAGCTTGTCGCCGGCCTGGACGGATTCGGTCGCCCAGGTCATCGCGTCGACCGCGCCGAGCACCTCCTCGGCGGTGACGTCGCGCTGCCGGTCCCGCAGTACGTCGGCCTTGAGCAGGCGACGCGCGCCGACCACCAGTCCTTCGATCTGCGACGACCCGACAGCCTCCGCCCGCAGCAGCAGGCGGGCCAGGGCTTCGCTGTTCGTCAGTACGGCGGCCGTCGCGTCCAGGCGGGCCAGATCGCCGGCGGCGTCCTCCAATGCCGCGAGGACGTCGTCGCTCAGGTCGAACACGCGCCCGACCAACGGGTCCGGGAAGTACAGCTCGTACGACCCGCCCAACCGCTCGGCCCGGGTGAACCCGTCCGGATGCCCAGGCCACCGATGCAACTCCACCCGTGCCATACCCCTTATTCAAGCTTATTTCACAACCTTGAACAAGGGGATGCTGTGATCAAGCAGGCGGTGTTCACCCGCTCGCCACCAGGACGCGTCACAATCAGTCCCCCGCCCGGCGTCGCAGGGCGACTACCGAAGGAGCCCGGCGATGACGGAGACCGAGCCGCAGGACGAGCATTCCGGTCTGCTGCACTCTCTCGGCAAACACCTGCCGCACCACCAGCACCATCGAGAGACCGACGACGTCACCGAGTCGGAGGAGGCGGTCGGCTTCGACCTCGACACCGACTCGGCGCTGCCGCACCCGCACCACCCGGACGGCAATACGTTCGACCGCACCAAGGATCTGTCCTACGGTCGACTGCCAGCCGACCCCGACGCCTGAGGACGCTTATGCGACTGGACGCGCAGACACTGCAGATGGTGGCCGCCAACGAGGCGGACTGGGATGCGCGGGCGCCGCTGCACGCGGCGAGCCGTTTCTACAGTCAGCCGGCGGAGTTCTGGTTCGCCGACTACGAGTGGGACGACCTCGGTCCGCTCGAGGGTCGCGACGTACTGCATCTGCAGTGTCATCTGGGGACAGAGACCATCGCTTTCGCTCGGCGCGGGGCGCGGACGACCGGGTTGGACCTGTCGGCCAAGTCGCTCGAGGAGGCGCGGCAGATCGCTGCCGACGCCGGGGTCGAGGTCGACTACGTCCACGCGAATGTGTACGACGCTGTGGAGGCGGTGCAAGGTCGCAGGTTCGATGTCGTCTACACGGGCAAGGGTGCGCTGTGCTACCTGCCCGATCTCGAGCACTGGGCGCGCGTGGTCCGTGACCTCCTCAAGCCTGGCGGCGCCTTGTACGTCGTGGAGTTCCACCCACTGCTGAACGCGATGCGGCCGGTGTCGCTGCCTGGCGAGTCCGACGACCTGATCATCCGCGCCGACTACCTCGAAGGCCGCGGATCGATCGCCCACGACTCGACCGTGACCTACACCGGCGATGCGGTGCCCGGCCGTCAAACCAGCTACGAGTGGATGCACGGCCTGGGTGAGGTGGTCACCACCCTCGCGTCCACCGGCTTCCACGTCACGAGCCTGCGTGAATCAGAGGTCCTGCAGTGGCCCCGCTGGCCCAGCATGAAACAGACCGCCGAGGGTTGGTGGCGCCTCCCCGACGACGCCCCACGCATCCCCCTCCTCTTCGCGCTGAAGGCAGTCACTCCGCGCTGAAGCCGGTGCGCCAACTGGCGTGAAGCGGCGTCCAACCGCGCGAGCGGGCCAGGGCGTTGACGGCGCCGCGCTCCCACGGTCTGCGACCCGACGCCAGAGCCGGAGTCGGGGCTCCCACAGACGCTGCGAAGACGGGGAGCCACTCGAGCGTTGGTGCCGGTTCGTCGTCGACCACGTTGACGGCGCCGCTCGGCCAGTTCAGGGCGTCGACGGCAGCCCGTGCCGCGTCGTCGACATGGAGGAACGAGAAGACGCCATCGCCCTCGGTGAGGCCGCCGAAGAACGCGGCACCCGGGTGAGCGGCCGGCCGCTCGCTCCGCAGTACGTCGTCCGCCAACCCACCGCGGCGCAGCCACGTGCCCGGGCCGTAGAGCAGTCCGTACCGCAGGACGACGTACTCCGGGAGCTCGGCCGCGCCGTCCTCCAGCGCGCGGATCGCGGACACCGTCGTACCGCGCGGGTCCGGTGCCGACTCGTCCAGCGGGGTGGTCTCCACAGCCGGTCCAGCGCCGGCTTCGTAGGCCCAGGCAATCGACTGCGCGACCATCTTGGGTACTGCAGCCTGGCGGGCGGCGTCGACGAGGTTGCGGGTGCCGATGCGCCGGATCCGGCCATTGCCGCCTGGGGCGCCGCTGCTGAGGTCGGTCAGTTGATGCATGATCACGTCGGGCGCAGCACCCGCGACCGCGGCCTTCACCGCATCCGCGTCGTACACATCGAGTTGTACGCCGTGCGCCCCGGCCGTCCGCAGTTGTTCGAGCCCCGCATCGGAGCGGGTCGTCCCGATCACCTGATGCCCACCCTCGATCAGGCGCGGGACCAAACGTCGTCCGATCGCTCCGGTCGCGCCGGCAATCATGACCTTCACGACTGCCACGGTAGGGCCTGAAATGCCCAGCGGATTGGGCCAATCAGCGTTGAAGACCGTGGGCCAGTCGCTCGTCTCTAAGATCGGAAGATGACGAACGACGGCCGCGCGCAGCGCGAGAGTGACTTGATTGCCTACTACACCAACGAGGTTGGTGCTCGGGTCGGGCGTGAGCTGCCTGATGCCAGGGTTGCCCGGCGTACGGCGTACCTCGAGCGGCTGGGTAGTGAGGGGCGGCGGTCCGTGCTCGAGATCGGCTGTGGGCCTGGGCGTGACGGGCAGGCGATCGCGGATGCCGGGTTCGCCTATGTGGGCGTGGATCTCGCGCCCGCCAGCGTCGAGACCTGCCGTTCACTTGGTCTGGAAGCGCAGGTTGCCTCGGTCCTGGAGTTGCCGTTCGAGGACGGGAGCTTCGACGCGGGCTGGACGATGAGCACGCTCCTGCATGTCGCGGACGAGGATGTCGACCAGGCGCTGAGCGAGATCGTGCGAGTGCTGCGTCCTGGCGCACCGCTGGCGATCGGGCTGTGGGGTAGTGCCACCGGCGGCGAGCAGGTCTGGCAGGACGAGAGCGGCTTCGGTCCGGGGCGCTTCTTCAGCATCCGCACGGACGACGGACTGCGGGAGACCTTGCAGCGCTACGGCACCGTCGACGAATGGGAGACCTGGGACGACGGCCGATCGATGCACTATCAGTGGGCGGTGGTCACCGTTTCTGCGGACCGCGGAACGCAACGTAGATGAGTGAGACGCCGGCGGCCGCGACGATCGGGCCGACGATCGCCCAGAACGAGCTGCCGGTCATCGAGCTGCCCTTGAGGTAGCCGAGTCCCTGGAGCGTCCAGACCGCGCCGATGGCAAGCAGCAGTGCACCCAGCGCGATGGCGACGATCTTCCCCATGCCGCCGAGCCTAACTGAGCAACTCGTCGCAGAGGTCGACGAGTCGCTGGCGGAGTGGCCGGGCGCGTTCGGCGAAGATGCGTTGGGCGGCGGCGTACTCGGCTTTGCCTGCTGTGGTTTCGATCGGTACAGGGGAGTAGCCGAGAGCCGAGAGGTCGTACGGCGAGGCGCGCATGTCGAGCGTGCGGATGTCGCGGGCGAGCTCGAAGCAGTCCAGCACCAATGCACTCGGAGTGAACGGCATCAGCTTCGACGCCCACTTGTAGAGGTCCATGTTGGCGTGCAGGCAGCCACCTTGCTCCAGTTGCGGCTGGGACTCCCGGGTCGGTTGCAGCACGTTGCGCGGCCGCGCGGAATCCGTGAAGAACCGGAAGGCGTCGAAGTGCGAGCACGCGATCTTGTGCGACTCGACCACCTGGTCCGTCCGCTCGGATCCCAGCCGCAACGGCCACGACTCATGCCGTACGTCGGACGTCCGGTAGACCATCGCCCACTCGTGCAACCCGAAACATCCGAACTGCGGCTGGCGATCCAGCGTCGCACCCAGCAGCCGACGGATCCACCGAATGCTGTCCGCCCGCCGCTCTGCCTCCGCCGGATCCACACTCGCCGCGCCATCGACGTACTTGTAGCCGCGGCGTCCGTCGTACTGCGTGGCTCCGAGCAGCCGGACGCCCGGTCCTGGATGCCAGACGCGGAGCTGGTTCGGGCGAGTGGGGTAGTAGGTGAAGAGGAAGTCCTCGACCGGATGCGCCTCTCTACGACGTCGCCGCTCCAGATGCCCGGAGACCAAGGCTTCGACGCGGTTTCGATGGGCTGTCTCGTACGACGTCCATTCGGCGGGGCTGAGGGTGACGGTCACAGGTCCAGGGCGAAGGCCCACAGATCGACGCCGGCGATCGGGGACCAGTCGCGGTCGGGGATGCGGACGAAGCCGAGGCGCTGGTAGATGCGGTGCGCGGTCGTCATGTACGTCGCACTGCACATCACGATCCGGCCGAAGCCGAGCTCGCGGGTGCGCTCGATGCAGCGCTCGGTCAGCGCGGTCCCAACGCCCAGTCCGCGCGCCCGGCCGACCACTCCGAGCATCCGGAACTCGCCCTCGTCGTCGAGCCCGATCTCTCGGTACACAGAACCTGCCGGACAGTAGGTGACAGAGCCGAGCAGTCCGCTCTCGTCCGCCGCGACCCACAGCTCCGCCTTGGCCGCCCGATCAGCGGCCGCTCGCAGCGTCCTCGCGTAGTCGCCCCGGACATAACCGTCGTGCGAGTAGGCCTCCACCGTCAGCTCGCCGACAGCGTCGTACTCGGACGGAAGGGCCTGCCGGATCTCGATCGTCACCACATAACTCTCTCACTCCGTCCCGACGGTAGGCTCGGGCCGTGCGTATCGCCAGATTCTCCGTGGACGACGAGCCGAGGTACGGCGTCGTCGAGACCGACGACCCCGAGGGGCTCACCGGCACCGTATCCGTGCTCGACTCGGACCCGCTCTACCGGCCGGTCCAGTTCACCGGGGAGAAGCTGCAACTGGCCGACGTCCGGCTGCTCGCTCCGGTGATCCCGCGCAGCAAGGTGGTCTGCGTCGGCCGCAACTACGCCGCGCACGCCGAGGAGCTCGGCAACGACGTACCGGCCGAGCCGTTGATCTTCCTGAAGCCGAACACCTCGGTGATCGGGCCGCGGGACGGCATCGTCTACCCCGAGCAGACCAACAACCTGCACTTCGAGGGCGAACTGGCGATCGTGATCGGCCGGATCTGCCGCGACCTGCCCAAGGAGCGGGTGAACGAAGTGATCTTCGGGTACACGATCGCCAACGACGTCACCGCGCGCGACCTGCAGAAGAGCGACGGGCAGTGGGCCCGGGCCAAGGGCTACGACACGTTCTGTCCGCTCGGCCCGTGGATCAGCACCGAGCTCGACGCGTCGGACCTGCGGGTCAGCACGCAGGTGAACGGCGAGCCGAAGCAGGACGGGCGGACGTCGCAGTTCATCTTCGGCATCCCGGAGGTGCTGGCCTACATCACCTCCTTCACCACGCTGCTGCCCGGCGACGTGGTGCTCACCGGCACCCCCGCGGGTGTCGGCCCGATGCTGCCCGGCGACGAGGTCGCGATCAGCGTCGAAGGAATCGGAACTCTGACGAACAAGGTGATCGTGCGTGACTGACCGGCCAGCCCCCACCGACGACGATGTCCTGGGTGGCCTCGAACCGAACCAGGTGCGGCTGCGCTTCGCGCCCTCCCCGACGGGCTACCTGCACGTCGGCAACATCCGGACCGCGCTCTTCGCCTGGGCCTTCGCCCGCCACTACGGCGGCAAGCTGGTCCTGCGGATCGAGGACACCGATATTGCCCGGAACACCCCGGACGGGCTGAGCTTCACCCTGGAGTCGCTGCGCTGGCTGGGCATCGACTGGGACGAGGGCCCGGAGAAGGGCGGCGACTTCGGTCCGTACCAGCAGACCGAGCGGATGGACATCTACTCCGATGTCGTCGCCAAGCTGCTGGCGGCCGGCCGGGCGTACCACTGCTACTGCTCGCAGGAGGAGCTCGAGCAGCGTCGTGAGGCCGCGCGCACCGCCGGCCAGCACAGCGGGTACGACGGTCACTGCCGCACGCTCACCGAGGAGCAGGTCAAGGCGTACGTCGACGAGGGCCGCCGGCCCGTGGTCCGGCTGCGGATGCCGGACCGGCCGATCGTGTTCGACGACCTGGTCCGCGGGGAGATCACCTTCCTGCCCGAGAACCTGAGCGACTACGTCCTGGTCCGGGCGAACGGCTACCCGCTCTACCCGCTGGTGAACCCGGTCGACGACGCGCTGATGGAGATCACCCACGTGCTCCGTGGCGAGGACCTGCTGCCGTCCACACCGCGGCAGGTCGCGCTCTACGAGGCGCTCGCCGAGATCGGCGTCGGCAGCGGCCGGACGCCGCGGTTCGGGCACCTGCCGTTCGTGATGGGTGAGGGCAACAAGAAGCTGTCCAAGCGCGACCCGGGCTCCGGCCTCGGCGAGTACATGCAGCGCGGCTTCCTGCCCGAAGGCCTGCTGAACTACCTGGCCCTGCTCGGCTGGTCGATCGCCGACGACCGCGACGTGTTCACGACGGCGGAGATGATCGAGGCCTTCGACATCCGCAAGGTGAACTCGAACGCGGCCCGCTTCGACCCGAAGAAGTGCGAGGCGATCAACGCCGCGCACATGCGGATGCTGGCGCCGGAGGAGTTCGGGTCCCGGATGGTTCCGTTCCTGGCCAAGGCGGGCGTGCTGCCGGCCGAGCCGTCGGCGGACCAGCGTGCTGTCCTGCAGGCCGCCGTACCGCTGGTGCAGGAGCGCATGAACACGCTGTCGGAGTCGGTCGACATGCTCGGCTTCCTGTTCGTCGACGATGCGGCGTTCAGCGTCGACCCGGACGCCGCCGCGAAGGTGCTGACCGGTGACGCAGGCGCGGTCCTCGAGGCGTCGGTGAAGGCGCTGGCCGACGTGGACTGGACCACTGAGGCGATCGAGGCGTCGCTGCGGACCTCGCTGATCGAGGGGCTCGGGCTGAAGCCGAAGAACGCGTTCGGCCCGGTCCGGGTGGCGATCTCCGGACGCCGGATCTCGCCGCCGCTGTTCGAGTCGCTCGAGCTGCTCGGCCGGGAGAAGTCCCTGCACCGGCTCGAACAGGCGCGTGCTTCCCTCCTGGCGGGCTAGATGCCGCACGACGTGACGCCGGCGACGGACAGGTCCGATGCGGGGCCTCCGCCGTACCAGCGGCTGCTGGTGAACCCGGAGGCACCGCGCGGGTACGTCGTTCTCGGCGCCCTGGCGATCCTGGTCGGCTGGATGATCACGAGCGTGGTCGTGCTCGGGATCCAGCAAGGCATCCGGAAGGATCCCGAGGGCACGGTCTCATGGCTCGGGCTGCTGGCGACGAACCTGTCGCTGATCGCGCTGATCCCGCTGAGCATGCTGGTCGCGCGGGCGCTCAACCGGCAGGCGCCGGGGCTGTTGTCCTCGGTCATCGGCCGGCTGCGCTGGCGGCCGCTGGCGTGGTTCGCGGTGGCCGCGGTTGTGACCGAGTTGGTCATGCTCGGTGTGATCCAGCTCGGCAGCGTCGAGCTCATCGGCGGTGATGGCGGCAGCGGGATCGCGCCGGATGCGGCTGGCGTGATTGCAGTCACGCTGCTCACGTCGACGTTCCAGGCGGCGGGGGAGGAGTACTTCTTCCGCGGCTACCTGTTGCAGGCCGTCGGTGCCCTGGTGCGGAGCTCGGTGATCGCGGTTCTCGTCACGACCGTGCTGTTCACCATGGCGCACGGGGTGTGGCCGTGGGAGAGCCCGGCGTTGTTCCTGGATCGGTTCGCGTTCGGGTTGGTCGCGGGCTTCCTCGTCGTACGGACCGGTGGGCTGGAGGCGTCGATTGCGGCGCACGCGGCGAACAACGTGGTGACCTTCGTGTTCGCGGCGCTGACGAACAGCGTGGGTGCCAGCCTGGGTGCGAAGGACGCGCCCTGGTCGCTGGTGACGGTGGACGTGGTGAAGTTCGCACTGTTCGGAGCGGTCGCGCTGTGGCTGGCGCGGAGGATGAAGCTGGCGACAGTGTGCAACCTGCCGTTGACCCCGGCTCCGCACCCGGGCACGAGGCTGGTGTGACGGGAGTGACAACCCGCGACCGGCACCCCCGTTTTGGTGTCCGAGCCCTTGCTCGGGTACTCTCTTCGAGCCAGGTTGTGAGGGCGGAGACGGTCTCACAACGGCAGTGAAATGCCTTTGGGGTATGGGGTAATTGGCAGCCCGTCTGATTCTGGTTCAGTTAGTCTAGGTTCGAGTCCTAGTACCCCAGCGGATTGGACCGCGCCGATGGAAATCGGTAAGGTTCAACCTCGTTGCCCGGCCCGTGAGGACCGGACGACAACCCTCTGGCCCCGTTGTGTAGCGGCCTAGCACGCCGCCCTCTCAAGGCGGTAGCGCGGGTTCGAATCCCGTCGGGGCTACCAGAGAAAGCCTCCCACCAGCTGGTGGGAGGCCTTTCTGGTTCAGGACGGATCAGGTCACCGAACTGCGGGCCGGCCGTCCTGCGAAGTACACGACGATGGCGACAACGGTGTAGGCGGCGGTGAGCAGGTACCCGAGCCTGGCGTTGTCCTCGCCGGTCACCATCAGGAAGAAGAAGCCGCTGCCGAAGGCGTTGAGGCTCGCGTGCCAGACCGCCGTCAGAGTCCAGCGTCCGCCGCTGGCGACGAAGATCCGCAGCATCACCATCGTGAAGGCCGCGTTTCCCACGATGCCAACCACCCACGGCAGCTCGCCGGTGATCATCAGCGGCAGGTGCCAAAGGATCCGCATCCCAGCGGCGAGCGCCCAGGCGGCCAGGAAGCCGTGCCGGCGCAGCAGGATCGGCGCCGCGAACGCCATCCAGCCCGCTTCCTCGCCGATACCGATCAGCACCACCAGCACCACCATCGACACCAGTACGCCGGGCCAGGCCGCGAGTTGCTCCGAGGTGGGCAACGGCGCCCCGAGCAGATGGTTCACCAGCACGTTGACGGTGTGCAGCACCACTGGGGCCAGGATGGCGAGCAGGTACCACTTCGGGGCGGCTCTCCAGCTGCGCAGCCTCCGGCCCCAGGCGCGCAGCTCCTCACGGCCCTGGCAGGCGGTGACGACCAGTGCGGCCGCGAGTGGCCCGAGCGGAAGGTTCTCCGGATTCGATCCGAGCCCGAGGAAGGCCGTGATGTAGCGCAGCCAGCCGAAGAAGCAGGCCAGCACGACGAAGCTGATGATCGGGTAGCGCCGGATGACGCCGATCGGGCCTCGGGTCTTGTGCTGCTCGGCGATGCGTCGGGCTGCGGGCTCTACCTCGATGGTCTGTGCGTTCATGACATCCCCCTCTCCATACGCCTCCGTATGGAGGATTGACCATACGGTAGCGTATGGACATGGCCATCGGGAAGCGCGAATCATTGACGGCGAACGACTGGACGGCGGCAGCGCTCGACGCACTCGCCCGGGGCGGCCTCGGAGCGGTCGCGGTCGAGCCGCTGGCCAAGTCCCTCGGGACCACGAAGGGCAGCTTCTACTGGCACTTCACCGATCGGAACGCACTCATCGCGGCCGCGCTGGAGCGCTGGGAGCAGCGCGACACCGATCGGGTGATCGCGGCGGTCGATCAGACGCCGGACGTCGCGACGCGTCTTCGCAAACTCCTCCGCCTGGTGTTCACCGCGGTGGTGGGCGATCCCGGGGCGGGTGCCGGTTCCGTCGAGCTCGCCCTACAGGCCACCGCGATGCATCCGCTGGTCGCGCCCACGCTGGCACGGGTGACCGAGCGCCGGCTCGCCTACCTCACCTCACTGTTCACCGAACTCGGTCTCTCCCAGGCCCGGGCCCGCGACCGCGGCCTACTGGCGTACGCCGCCTTCCTCGGCCACGCCCAACTGGCGCATTCGACGCCGCAGCTCGTGCCGGCCGGTCGAGCACTCTCCAGTCACATCGATCGGCTCATCGAAACGCTGACCGCTATCGAGGACTGAGATCACCTGTGATGCGCGGGCCAGGCGATGTGGTCGATTGCGAGCCATGGTGCGGTGGCCACGGCGGAAGGGGTGATTCCGGTGATGGCTTTGACATCGCGGTGGAGATGGGACTGGTCGACGTACCCGCTCTGGGCGGCAGTGCTCGCGGGGGCATGGCCCGCCGCGAGAAGGTGAGCGGCGTGGTCGAAGCGCACGAGTTGTGCGGCGCGCTTGGGCGTGAGGCCGATCTGGGAGCGGAAGCGGGACCACAGGCGCTGCCGGCTCCAGCCGACCTCGTCCGCCAGCCCGTCGACCCGGATCCGCCCGCGGCCGGCGACCGTCCGCCGCCAGGAAAAAGCGACCTCCGGATCGATCGATGGCCGGCCGTCCAGGCGCCGGGCGAGGACGTCCGCCGCGATCGTGAACCGCTTGTCCCAGGAGCCCGTGGCGCGCAGTTTCTCCTCGAGCTGTCCGGCATCGCGGCCCCAGACATCTTCCAGGGACGCGACTGTCCCGGAGAGCTCGGTCGACGCGCCGAACACCGAGGCCGCGACAACCGGCGACAAGCGGATCTGGAGACACTCGCCGTTCCAGCCGCCGGCCCGAAGCCGGCCAGGGAGGAGCCCGGCGACGAAGCTGCCGCACTGGCGCTGCCCCCCATCGGCCTGGTAGACGATGCCACCTGCCTGGCTCAGGTCGAACAGCACAGTGACCGACGGGTGGGCGACCATGGCGATGTCCACGAACGTGGAGGTACGGACGCCGAACCCGGCCATGCTGATCCCCGGCAGCCGAGCTGACGGGCGCGGTACGGCGACGTCCACGTCCGACCATGTCCAGCTGGGTGATGTGCCAGTCGACAGCACGTGATCAGTCTACGGAGTGTTCGCGGCAGCAGCCGTGAAGCCCAGCAGGAGTTCGCTGGTCAGCTCGGGGGCCTCGAGCATGGGCATGTGCCCGACATCAGGCAGCATCTCGAGCCGTGTGTTCGGCACCGCGTCGTACTGGCGCGCTGTTGCCGGGTAGTAGCGGGGGTCGGCGGCACCGAAGATCACGAGCACCGGTACGTCGAGGCCAGTGAGACGATCCGGGGTACTGCGCTCGGCGACGTACGCGCCGTTGCACCGCAGGACCTTCCGGAAGGTGCGGTACGTGATGTTCTTCAGGTCGGCGACCGCGTCGTCCGGAATCTCCACCGGGCGAGCCATCGTTGCCCCGATTCCCTTGCGGATCATCGCGTCCGACCGCCTGGGCCACAGCAACGGGCCGAACGGCGGGGCCAGCAGGGCTCGCAGGATGAACGGTTGCGGCTGCAGCGCATCGAGGCTGGTAGCCGTGCTGATCAGCACGAGCGAACCCACCAGGTCGTGGCGCTGTTCGGCGAGCGAGATGGCCACCCAGCCGCCGCTGGAGTGCCCGACCACAGGGACGTCCCGCAGTCCAAGGTCGTCGAGCAGCTCGGCAACGCGGCTCGCCTGACGAGGCACGTCGTACGTCGGAGCTGTCGGAGACCGGCCGCATCCGGGAAGGTCTACCCGGATGACGTGATGACAGGCGGCGAGTGCCTCGACCACCGGGCCCCAGGATGCGCCCGAGGCGCCCGATCCATGAATGAGCACCAACGGCGACGCTGTCCGCGGGCCGTCGTGGACCACGTGCATCCCGTGCACGAGCTCAACGTCGCGATGAACCATGCACGGGACGCTACGTGGCTGCCGAGGGCCGGTCTTGGACGAATGTCAGCCGATCACGCCGGGGACGGCGTGGTGGTCTGCGGTGGATGGCTCAGGTCGCGGCGGACGCTGAGGCCGACGGCGATCAGGACGACGCCCCAGACCAGAGCGGTCACCCCGAGGAGTACGGCGATGCCGACCGCGGACGCACCCGGGTTGGCGACGAACAGGACACCGATCAGGATCGACAGGGCACCGCTCACGACGAGCAGCCAGCGGGGCATGACGTGGTTGTTGGTGAAGGCACCGAACAGTTCGAAGAGACCGCGGACGATCAGCCAGATGCCGAGGATCCACGTCAGTGTCTTCGCGGCCATCCCCGGGTGGACGATCGCGAAGAACGCCGCGAGCAGTGCGATGACGCCGAGCACCACCAGCCAGATGCGGTTGCCCTTCGACTCCGGCTGGAAGGCCTGCACGATCGACCCGATGCCGTCCGCAAGGGCCCAGATACCCCACAGCACTGCGAGCGCGATGGCCGTTTCGATCGGCCAGACGATCGCGAGAATCCCGAAGACGATGCCGATCGCCCCGCGGACGAGCAGCATCTTCCAGCCGAGTGTGAGCCAGTCCCGATCCATGGCAGACCTCCTTGAGCTCCCAGGCCACTCAAGCTTCATGGTCACCCGACTCACCCGAATACACAACGGGTACACGTCATCACTCGCAGCTGCGGGCAACCATCCGAGCGCGGTTCGGTCTACGCTGGGCTGATGGCCGTCGAGTTCAACCACACCATCGTGAACTGCACCGACAAGGGGGCGTCGGCGCGCTTCCTGGCCGAGATCCTCGGACTCGGCGATCCGGCCGGCTACGGGCCGTTCGCTGTTGTGCAGCTCGGGAACGGCACGTCGCTCGACTTCGCGGACAGCCATGGGCAGCCGCATCGCCAGCACTATGCCTTCCTCGTCAGCGAGGAGGAGTTCGACCAGATCCATGCACGGATCGTCGAGCGCGGACTGACCTACTGGGCCGACCCGTTCCACCGGCGCGACGGTGAGATCAACACCAACGACGGCGGACGTGGCCTCTACTGGGACGATCCCGACGGGCACAACCTCGAGATCCTCACGGTGCCGTACGGCGGCTGAACGTCGCCTGATTACTCCGAGGCGCGGCGGAGAGCCTCCGACAAACGCTCGGCGGCTGCCATCACGGCCGGGGCGTGCATCCGTCCGGGCTGGCGGGACAACCGCTCGATCGGGCCGGAGACGGACACGGCCGCGATCACCTTGCCGGACGGGGAACGCACCGGAGCGGAGACCGAGGCGACACCCTGCTCGCGTTCGCCGACCGAGTGGGCCCAGCCGCGGCGCCGTACACCGGCCAACGCGGCCGCATTGAAGGTGGCGTTGTGCAGACCGCGGTGCATCCGCTCCGGGTCCTCCCAGGCGAGCAGGATCTGGGCCGCGGAGCCGGCCGCCATGGTCAGCTGACTGCCAACCGGCACAGTGTCCCGCAGGCCGGACGGACGCTCGGCGGCCGCGACGCATACCCGGTACTCACCCTGGCGGCGGAACAACTGCGCCGACTCACCCGTGATGTCCCGCAGCCGCGCCAGCACCGGGCCGGCGGTCGCCAGCAGCCGGTCTTCACCGGCGGCCGAGGCCAACTCGCTGAGCCGCGGGCCGAGCACGAACCGGCCCTGCATGTCGCGCCCGACCAGCCGGTGGTGCTCCAGCGCCACCGCCAGCCGGTGTGCCGTCGGACGGGCCAGCCCCGTGGCCGCCACCAGGCCGGCCAGGGTCGCCGGCCCGGACTCGAGGGCGGACAGAACGAGGGCTGCTTTGTCGAGAACGCCGACTCCGCTAGAGTTGTCCATGAGACGATATTGCCGTCTCGAATCGTGGAACGCAAGTCGCTTCCGTGACCCAATCGAGAGCACTGTGAGCCAGACAGCACCTCACCAGACACCTCGACAGGGGCCGGTGGGGTTGGGAAAAGTATCCAAGGAGGAGAAGTCTGATGGGTAGGACGTTGTCGGAAAAGGTGTGGGATGCGCACGTCGTGCGCCATGCCGACGGGGAACCCGACCTCCTCTACATCGACCTCCACCTGGTGCACGAGGTGACCAGTCCGCAGGCGTTCGACGGCCTCCGGCTGGGTGGCCGTCAGGTCCGGCGCCCGGACCTGACCATCGCCACCGAGGACCACAACGTCCCGACGTTCGACGTGGACAAGCCGATCGCCGACCCGGTGTCGCGCACCCAGGTCGACACCCTGCGCAAGAACGCCGAGGAGTTCGGCATCCGGATCCACACCCTCGGCGACCCGGACCAAGGCGTCGTCCACGTGATCGGCCCGCAGCTCGGACTGACCCAGCCCGGCATGACCGTGGTCTGCGGTGACAGCCACACGAGCACGCACGGCGCGTTCGGGGCGATTGCCTTCGGCATCGGCACCAGCGAGGTCGAGCACGTGCTGGCCACCCAGACGCTGATGCAGGCGCGGCCGAAGACGATGGCCGTGACGGTCGACGGCGTACTGCCCGACGGCGTCTCGGCCAAGGACCTGGTGCTGGCGCTGATCGCGGAGGTCGGCACCGGCGGCGGCCAGGGCTACATCGTCGAGTACCGCGGCGAGGCGATCCGCGCGCTGAGCATGGAAGCCCGGATGACGATCTGCAACATGTCGATCGAGTGGGGCGCGAAGGCCGGCATGATCGCGCCGGACGAGACCACGTTCGCGTACCTGCAGGACAAGCCGCACGCGCCGCAGGGCGTCGACTGGGAAGCTGCGGTCGAGTACTGGAAGAGCCTGGCCACCGACGCGGACGCGACCTTCGACCGCGAGGTGGTCCTGCGCGCCGAGGACATCACGCCGTTCGTCACCTGGGGCACCAACCCCGGTCAGGGCATCCCGCTGTCGGAGTCCGTCCCGTCGCCGGACGACTTCGGCAACGAGAACGACAAGCGCGCCGCCGAGCGGGCGCTGGAGTACATGGGCCTCACAGCCGGTACGCCGATGCGCGAGATCCACGTGGACACAGTGTTCCTGGGCTCCTGCACCAACGGCCGGATCGAGGACCTGCGCGCCGCGGCCGGGGTGCTGGCCGGCCGGAAGGTTGCCGAGGGCACCCGGATGCTCGTGGTCCCGGGATCGGGCCGGGTCCGGTTGCAGGCCGAGGCCGAGGGCCTGGACGCGATCTTCAAGGACGCCGGCGCCGAATGGCGTGGGGCCGGATGCTCGATGTGCCTGGGCATGAACCCGGACCAGTTGGCCCCGGGAGAGCGCAGCGCCTCCACCTCGAACCGGAACTTCGAAGGCCGTCAGGGCAAGGGCGGCCGGACGCACCTGGTGTCCCCGCTGGTTGCCGCCGCGACCGCCGTCACCGGGACCCTCGCGGCCCCGGTGGACCTGCCGCCGGTCGACGTCGCCGTACCCGAGAACGTCTGAGGAGCAGCAGAATCATGGAAGCCTTCACCCAGCACATCGGTACGGCGGCCCCACTGCGCCGCAGCAACGTCGACACCGATCAGATCATCCCGGCCGTCTACCTGAAGCGGGTCACCCGGACCGGCTTCGAGGACGGGCTGTTCGCGGCCTGGCGCAACGATCCCGAGTTCGTCCTGAACCAGCCCGAGTACGGCGGTGTCTCGGTGCTCGTGGCCGGACCGGACTTCGGCACCGGATCGTCGCGGGAGCACGCGGTCTGGGCCCTGCTCGACTACGGGTTCCGCGTCGTCGTGTCGTCGCGGTTCGGCGACATCTTCCGTGGCAACTCGGGCAAGGCCGGGCTGCTCGCGGCCCTTGTCGAGCAGGACGTCGTGGAGCGGCTGTGGACCACGATCGAATCCGACCCGGGCACCAAGGTGACCGTCGACCTGGAGCACAAGACGATCTCCGCCGGTGACGTCTCGGCGCCGTTCGAGATCGACGACTACACCCGCTACCGGTTGCTGAACGGTCTCGACGACGTCGGCATCACCTTGTCCCACGAGGCCGACATCGCCGCGTACGAGGCGACCCGGCCCGCCTTCAAGCCGGCCACGTTGCCGGCGAAGGCCTGACGTAGTGCAGAGTTCTCGCCGCCGTAACGTCCGGACGTCTGGCGGCGATAACTCTGGTGTTACCCTGGCGTGGTTGTCAGAACAAGGCTTGCGAGACCGAGGAGGTGAGGCGCTCATGAGTAGCGACCCCTCCAGACATATGGGTCTCGCTCGACCTTGAGAGGCGGAATCCTCTGGTAGTTGCGGCTTGAGTGCCGTGGGGGTCGGGCAGACGCGTGCCCATCACTCACTTGCCTCACCGCACCTGGAGGACTCATGTCCGACCTGCGCCTGCGCACGCTGCGCGCCTTCGGCCGCACCCCGTCACTTCGCACTACCGCCCGCAAGCATGCCGCTGCTCCTGTCGTCGAGCCGGCCGAGAGGCCGCGCGAGCTGCCGAAGCCCAAGGGACACAGCGTCGTCGACAGTGCGATCTACTGCGACGGCCGCCGGGTCGCGTCGCCGGGTTCGCTGGCCGAGACCTATCGCGTGCTGCACAAGGCGCCCAAGAGCCTGGCCTGGATCGGCCTGTACCGGCCGGACCGGCGCGAACTCGCGTCGCTGGCCCAGGAGTTCGACCTGCACGAGTTGGCCATCGAGGACGCCATCCAGGCCCATCAGCGGCCGAAGCTGGAGCGCTACGGCGACACGTTGTTCGTCGTACTGAAGGCCGCCCGCTACCGGGACGCGACCGAGGAGGTCGAGTTCGGCGAGGTGCACGTGTTCGTCGGCCCGGACTTCGTGGTGACGGTCCGGCATGCCGAGGCGCCCAACCTGGCCGCGGTACGGCGCCGGGTCGAACGCGACCCCGAGTTGCTGGACCGCGGCACCGAGGCGGTGCTCTACGCGATCATGGACAAGGTCGTCGACGGGTACGCGCCGGTGGTCGCCGGCCTGGAGAACGACATCGACGAGATCGAGACCGAGGTGTTCCGCGGCGACCCGAAGGTGTCGCGGCGCATCTACGAACTGTCCCGTGAGGTGATCGAGTTCCAGCGCGCGACCCGGCCGTTGGTCGCGATTCTCGAGGCGTTGCGCGGCGGATTCGAGAAGTACGGCATCGACGAGGAACTGCAGCGTTCGCTGCGCGATGTGGCCGACCACGTCACCGAGGTGGTGGAGAAGGTCGACGGCTTCCGCGAACTGCTGCGCGACATCCTGACGGTGAACGCGACCCTGGTGGCCCAGCAGCAGAACGAGGAGATGAAGAGCCTCGCGATCGCCAGCAGCGAGCAGAACGAAGAGGTGAAGCGGATCTCCGCGTGGGCGGCGATCCTGTTCGCACCGACCCTGATCGGCACTGTCTACGGGATGAACTTCGACAGCATGCCCGAGCTGCACTGGCAGTTCGGATACCCGTTCGCGATCGGCCTGATGGCGTTGGTCTGTGGGGGTCTGCACCAGATCTTCAAGCGCCGCGGCTGGTTGTGAGCCCGGCTTCCACCCGGTCACGCAGGGCATCGGATCGTTGCTCAGCAGGGATTCTGAAGGCCCTGAAGGGCCGGATCGGGCCAAATTGTGGCACGAATCGCCCAAAACAAGCCGAATTGCCGCGTTGGTGTTTGTGAACTGGCACTGGAGTCCATAACGTTCACGTGAGATCGAGCGCTGTGCTCGACGCCTAGTGTTCACGGAGGGAAGCAGTGAACAAGAGCCAGTTGGTCGAAGCGCTCGCAGTGCACTTCGACGGAAACCGCCGCCAAGCCCAGCACGCACTGGAATCGGTGATCGACACCGTGGAGCGCGAGCTGACCAAGAAGGGTGGCAAGGTCGCCATCACCGGGTTCGGTGCCTTCGAGGCCATCGAGCGTGGCGCGCGCATCGTGCGCAACCCGCGGACCGGCGAGACCAAGCGTGCCAAGAAGACCGTGGTTCCGAAGTTCCGCGCGGGTGCGGAGCTGAAGGCCGTTGTCTCCGGTGCGAAGAAGCTGCCGAAGCTCGTCGTGCCGAAGCCGGCCGCGACCGCCACCAAGGCGGCCGCCCCGGCGAAGAAGGCCGCTCCGGCCAAGGCCGCGGCGACCAAGACCGCCGCCAAGAGGGCGACGGCCACCAAGACGGTTGCCAAGAAGGCGCCGGCCAAGACCGTTGCCAAGAAGGCCCCGGCCAAGGCCGTCGCCAAGAAGGCTCCGGCGAAGAAGGCGACCGTTGCCAAGAAGGCGCCGGCCAAGAAGGCCCCCGCCAAGAAGGCTCCGGCGAAGCGCGCATCGTCTCGCTGACCTTCAGCACTGCAGCACCGCAGTACGCACTACAGCGAAGGCCGGTCACCCCACTCCAGGGGCGACCGGCCTTCGCCGTGTGCACAGTGCCGTGTGCACAGTGCCGTGTGCACGGTGCCGTGTGCGCAGTGCCGTGTGCGGGTGCCTGCGGCAACCTTTTACAGCACGGTGCCGAAATCGACCCTGGTCACGCTGAGATCCGCCCCGGAGCCGGTGGTCTCGATCCGGACCCGCTGACCGACGCGGAGGTGGCGGACCGGAGTGTCCGCGACGGCGTGCACGGTGAAGGGCAGCTCGATCCCGGTGTCGGTCAGCACCGCGCCGGAGAACGTCTCGGTGTCGTAGCGGCTCACTGTTGCTTGCATTTCAGCAGGCTAGACCCTCGGTCCCGGTGGCGGCGCCGAGTACGAGTGACATCACGTCCGCGGTCGCTTCACCGACTCCCAGTTGTACGGCGTGGGCCAGATCGGCTGCCGTGTCGACGTCGCGGCGTACCGACTCGATGCCGGTCAACTCGATCGGAATCGCCCCGGATGCTTGGTGGGCTAGTGCGGAACCCACACCGAACCGCGGATCCAGCGCGACCCCGGGCTGTGCCGCGAGGAGCGTCGTACCGGTGCCGGGAAGGTCGATGACGAATGATCGCGGTGCCACACAGGCAGCCAGTACGGCGGTCAGCTCGGCGGGTCGCAACGCGGGCAGATCCGCGGAGAGGGCAACGACCCCGTGCCCCGGGAATTCCGCGGCGGCAACACCGGCGCCGTGCAGGAGCGCCTCGTTCAGCCCCGCGGCCGGGAGATCCGGCACGACCCGCGCGCCGACGGCGGTGACGTCCCTGGCCACCACCGGGTCGTCGGTGACGACCAGGGCGGCACGGACCAGGGCAGAGGACAAGATGGCCGCAGTAGTGTCGACAGCGAAGGCGCGCGCGAGCTCCGGACGGTGCTGCGGGTAGGCGGCAGCGAGCCGGCTCTTTGCGATCGCCGTACGCTTCACCGGGATCACCAGGGTCCAGGGAGCGACCTGTAGGTCTGCCATCAGGCAGGATTCTCCCATGACGGATGGCAGGCACGAGCAGCAGGAGGCAGCAGTGGACGGGCAGCGGAAAGATCCCCGGCCACCCCGGGGCTTCTGGTTCGGCCTGATCGTCGTGATCGTGAAGCCGTTCATGCTGGTGTTCACCAAGTGCACGTTCACCGGGCGGGAGAACATGCCCCGCTCCGGCGGTGTGGTCTACGTGCCGAATCACATCTCGCATTTCGACCCGGTCGTGCTCGGGTACTTCATCTGGGAGTGCCGCCGGATCCCGCGGTTCCTGGGCAAGGCGTCTCTGTTCAAGCTGCCGGTGCTCGGCCGGATCATCACCAGTGCCGGCCAGATCCCGGTCTACCGGGACTCCACCCAGGCCGCGGACGCGTTCCGGGATGCGGTCGCCGCGGTCGAGCGGGGCGAGTGCGTCGGCGTCTACCCGGAGGGCACGATCACCCGCGACCCCGAGATGTGGCCGATGACCGGCAAGACCGGCGCTGCCCGGATCGCCTTGATGACCGGCTGCCCGGTGGTCCCGATCGCCAACTGGGGCGCCCAGGAGGTCATCAAGTCCTACACCGGCCGCACCGTGCGGATCCGGCTGCTGCCGCGCAAGACGCTGCGAGTGCGGGCCGGCAAGCCGGTCGACCTGAGCGCGTTCCAGGGCAAGCCGATCACCAACTCGCTGTTGCACGAGGCAACCGAGGTGATCATGGCCGAGGTCGCCGCCACGCTGGGCGAGTTGCGCGGCGAGACCCCGCCGAAGGAGCTCTACGACCTGCGCAAGGCCCGTGCAGCCGACGATGGTGAGGAGACGGCATGACGAAAGTGGCGGTGTTCGGAGCCGGATCCTGGGGTACGGCGTTCGCCACGGTGCTGGCGAACGCGGGGAACCAGGTGTCCATCTGGGGCCGGCGTGAGTCCCTGTGCGAAGTGATCAACACCCAGCACGAGAACACCGACTACCTGCCCGGGTTGCGACTCCCGGACACGATCACCGCGACCCACGATCCGGCCGCGGCTGCCGACGGTGCGGAGGCCGTCGTACTGGCGGTCCCGAGTCAGTCGTTGCGTGAGAACCTGAAGGAGTGGGCCGACGTCCTGCCGAACGCCGTACCCCTGGTCAGCCTGATGAAGGGCGTCGAGGTCGGTACGACCAAGCGGATGAGCGAGGTGATCGCGGAGATCACCGGCGCCGGACCGGAGCGGATCGCTGTGGTGTCGGGGCCCAACCTGGCGCGGGAGATCGCCGAAGGACAACCGGCCGCGTCGGTGGTCGCGTGCGCGGACGAGGGAACCGCGACACGGCTGCAGAAGCTGTGCCATTCGCCGACGTTCCGCCCGTACACGAACAACGACGTGATCGGCTGCGAGCTCGGTGGCGCGACCAAGAACGTGATCGCCCTGGCCGTCGGAATGGCGGTCGGCCTCGGCTTCGGCGACAACGCCAGGGCCTCGGTCATCACCCGCGGCCTGGTCGAGACAGCCCGCCTGGGTACGGCGCTCGGCGCGCAGGAGCACACGTTCTCCGGGCTGGCCGGCCTGGGTGACCTGGTCGCGACCTGCTCGTCGCCGCTGTCGCGGAACCGGACCTTCGGCGAGAAGCTCGGCAAGGGCATGACCGTGGCCGAGATCGCCGGCGCCACTCGCCAGGTCGCCGAGGGTGTGAAGTCCTGTTCGTCGATCAGCGACCTGGCTCACCACCACGACGTCGAGATGCCGATCGCCGAACACGTCACCAAGGTCGTCGCCGGCGAGATGACGCCCAAGGACATGCTGTTCAGCCTCGTGTCCCGCTCGGCCAAGTCGGAGCGGTGGGGATGATCCCTTCCGCCTTCGCCCAGGCCACGGTCGACCGCGAGGGTGAGGCGGGGGCAGCCTGGCTGGCCGAACTCCCCGCACTCGTGGACGACCTGATGGCGCGGTGGGACTGCGTTCGGGACGGCGAGGTGACGCACGGCCAGGTCGGCGTGATCGTTCCGGTCCTTCACGCGTCTGGACCTGCCGTGCTCAAGGTGTCGTTCCCGCACCCGGGCAACGTGCACGAACCGGACGCGTACGCGGCGTGGGGCGGCCGTGGCGCGGTCCTGCTGTACGAGCGCGATGACGCTTCCTTCGCGATGCTGCTCGAGCGTGCGAAGTCCTCGACCCTGGGCCAGCTCGCCGACGGCGACGAGATTGCGTCCGTGTCGGGACAGCTCAGTCGCCGCCTGTCCATCCCGGCGCCCTCCGGGCTACCGCGGCTTGCCGATCAGGCCGACGGCTGGGCCGCCGAGCTGCGCCAGGATGCCGCGGACTTCCCGGGTGCACTGCCCGTCGCAGTCGTGGACTCCGCGCTGGCGGTCATCGACGAACTGGGCCGGCAACAGCCGGAGCTCGTCGTGCACGGCGATTTCCACGGCCGCAACATCCTGCGTGGGAATCGCGAACCGTGGCTGGCCGTCGATCCCAAGGGGTACGTCGGAGATCCGGCGTACGACGGCGCGACCTTGCTCAAGCCGCGTGCCTTGGCCCTGATGGAGTCCGACGACCTGATGAAGGCGCTGCTGCACGAGCTCGACGTCTTCGCCGAATCGGCAGAACTCGATCGCGAGCGCGTCCGGAGATGGGCACACCTGCAGGTCGTGCAGGCCGCCTTCCACGGCAGGCGCCACGGGTTCGGGCGGGCGCGGGGCGGACCGCTCCTCGACCGGATCCTCGCCGTGGTGGATCACTGGGCCGTCAGCTGGTGCTGAAGGACGAGGGTCGCGGCGCCGCGCAGCGCGGCATCTTGACCTGACCGGCTGGTGACCACGTGCAGGTCGGTGGTGGCCAGGGGCAACGATCTGGCGTAGATCGCTTCGCGGATGCCGGCCAGCAGACTGTCGCCGGCCTGGGACAGTGAGCCGCCGATGACGATCACCGACGGGTTGAGCAGGCTGACGGCCGCGGCGAGGACGGAGCCGATCTCACGGCCCGCCTGGCGGACCGCTGCGGTTGCGGCGGTGTTGCCGGCGCGGACGAGGTCGACGATGTCGTGACTGCCACCGACCTTCAGTTGGGCGGCGATGGCCGCGGCCGACGCGACCGCCTCCAGGCAGCCGGTGTTGCCACAGCGGCACAGCTCGGAGCGACCTGGTGCCCGGACGTGGCCGATGTCGCCGGCCGCGCCCTGTGCGCCACGATGCAAGCGGCCGCCGCTGATCACGCCGGCGCCGATGCCGGTGGCGACCTTGACGAACAGGAGGTGCTCCACGTCGGCGTACTCGGTCGCGTGTTCGCCGAGGGCCATGATGTTCACGTCGTTGTCGACCAGAACCGGCGCCTTCAGCTCGTGTTCGAGTCGGCCGACCACGTCGTAGGAGTCCCAGCCCGGCATGATCGGCGGATGGTTCGGACGACCGGTGCTGTGCTCGACCGGGCCGGGCAGTCCGACTCCGGTGCCGGCAAGGTCCTTGACCGAACGCCGCGCGGCCTTCAGCAGCGAACGCCCGGTCTGCGCGATCGCGGTCAGGACCACCTCAGGGCCTTCGGCGATATTGAGCGGTGTGGTCGACCGATCGAGGATCTCGCCGGTGAGGTCGGTCAGGGCGACGGACAGATGCATCGCGCCGACGTCCGCGGCCAGGATCAGCCGCGCGGCCGGGTTGAACCGGAAGCGCGCCGGCGGCCGGCCACCGGTCGACGCTGCCTCACCGGACGGTACGACGAGTCCGGCCGCGAGCAACTCCTCGATCCGGCCGGTCACCGTGGACCGGGCCAGGCCGCTGAGGTCGATGAGTTCGGCGCGGGTCCGGGGCTGCCCGTCCAGGAGCAACCGCAGCACGGCACCGGTGCCCGCCGTACCCAGATCGCTCATCGCAGCACTTCCGTCGTCGGACCGATGGACTTTTGCTTGACAGGGTTCAAAAGTGTCACATAGCGTCCTTCGACGTGTCCACCAGTGCGCGCAAGCTCCGGGTCGGGATCGTCGGCGGTGGCTTCATGGGCCGCGTTCACGGCAGGTCGGCCCTGGTGGCCGGAGCCCAGGTGGTCGGTGCGATCGGTTCCAGCCCCGATCGGGCGGACGCGGCGGCCGAGGCGACCGGCGCCGAGCGCGGCTTCGCGACCCTGGACGAACTGCTTGCCGCCGATATCGATGTCGTCCACGTCTGTACGCCGAACAACACCCACCTCCCGGTGACGCTGCAGGCGCTCGAGGCCGGTAAGCACGTGATCTGCGAGAAGCCGCTGGCGACCTCGGCGCAGGACGCGGCCGGTCTGCACGCCGCCGCGGTCGACGCCGAGCGTGTCGGAGCCGTGCCGTTCGTCTACCGCTACCACCCGATGGTCCGCGAGCTCCGGACCCGGATCGCTGCCGGCGAGGCCGGAGTGATCACCAGCCTGCACGGGTCGTACCTGCAGGACTGGCTGGCCGGTGTGGACGACCAGAACTGGCGGGTGGACGAGCAGACCGGCGGTCCGTCGCGGACGTTCGCCGACATCGGGTCGCACTGGTGTGACCTGACCGAGTTCGTCACCGGTGACCGGATCGCGGCCATCAGCGCGCAGCTACGGACCGTCCGCGGCGAGCGTGGCGGCGTGCAGGTGCGCACGGAGGATCTGGCGACCGCGCAGTTCCGCACCGAGGCCGGAGTGGTCGGCACCATCGTCGTCAGCCAGGTCGCCGCCGGCCGGAAGAACCGCCTGTACCTGGAGGTCTCGGGGACCGAGTCGAGCTTCGGCTTCGACCAGGAGGACCCGGATCGCCTCTGGGTCGGCCGTCGTGCAGCGTCGCAGCTGCTGACCCGGGATCCGGAGACGCTCAGTCCGCCCGCGGTGCGCGTGAACCGGCTGCCGGCCGGGCATGCGCAGGGGTACCAGGACGCGTTCGACTCGTTCGTTGCCGACAGCTATGCCGCCGTACTGGGTGATCGCCCGGACGGTCTGCCCGATTTCGCCGCCGGAGCGCGGTCCGCCCGGCTGGTCGACGCCGTACTGAGGTCGGCCGCGGACGACAGCGCCTGGACCACCGTCGAGAACTCTTAATCGCTGAGGAGTCAGTCAGATGCCACGTCCGATCACCTTGTTCACCGGTCAGTGGGCCGACCTGCCGTTCGAGGAGGTCTGTCAGTTCGCCTCCGAGGCCGGGTACGACGGCGTCGAGATCGCCTGCTCGGGTGACCACTTCGACGTCCAGCAGGCCGTCGACGACGACTCGTACGTCCAGGGCCGCAAGGACATCCTGGCCAAGTACAACCTGCAGGTGTTCGCGATCTCGAACCACCTGGTCGGCCAGGCCGTCTGCGACAACCCGATCGACTTCCGGCACCAGGCGATCGTGCCGTCGCGGATCTGGGGCGACGGCGATGCCGAAGGCGTCCGGCAGCGCGCCGCCGAGGACCTGAAGAACACCGCGCGGGCGGCGGCCAAGCTCGGCGTGAAGACGGTCATCGGCTTCACCGGGTCGTCGATCTGGCAGTACGTCGCGATGTTCCCGCCGGTGCCGGCCGAGCGGATCGAGGCCGGCTACAAGGACTTCGCGGACCGGTGGAACCCGATCCTCGACGTCTTCGACGAGGAGGGCGTGCGGTTCGCGCACGAGGTGCACCCGTCGGAGATCGCGTACGACTACTGGACCACCACGCTGACGCTCGAGGCGATCGGGCACCGTGAGGCGTTCGGCCTGAACTGGGATCCGTCGCACATGGTGTGGCAGGACATCGACCCGGTCGCGTTCCTGTGGGACTTCAAGGACCGGATCTACCACGTCGACTGCAAGGACACCCGGATGCGGGTCGGCGGCGGCCGCAACGGCCGGCTCGGTTCGCACCTGCCGTGGGGCGACCCGCGCCGCGGCTGGGACTTCTACTCCACCGGCCACGGCGACGTGCAGTGGGAGGACTGCTTCCGGGTCCTGAACGCGATCGGCTACGACGGCCCGATCTCGGTCGAGTGGGAGGACGCCGGCATGGAGCGCAAGGTCGGCGCCGCCGAGGCGGTCAACGTCATCCGCAAACTCGCCTTCGACAAGCCCGAGGCCGCCTTCGACGCCGCTTTCGCCACCGACAAGTAGCCGCTCGGACAGACAGGGTCAGGAGCTTGGTGACAGCCGGTTGATCGGCCGTACCAAGCTTCTGGCCGGGCGTCTCAACCCAGGCGGCGGCGGATCAGCTGGTCGAGGCGTTGCCAGGCGGGCGACGAGGCGTTGACCGTGTTCTGGAGGAGCTGGGGGAGGTTGGGGTCGATCGCCTGGCCGGGCAGGTCCGTGCCGTAGCGCTCGATGCTGGCCGCCGCGATCCGGCCGGCGAGCTCGACCAGGACCGGATCGTCGGGTTGCAGCTCGCGGGCGCGGTCGTAGTCGAGGTAGAGCTCTCGCAGCGCCGGCTCCGCCAGAGCGCCGGCCTGGTCCCTGAAGAGCTCGTTCCCGGTCTCCGGGTAGGTGGCGAACACGATGATCCACAGATCGCGCTCCATCGCCACCCACTGCTCACTGAAGCCCAGCTCGGCCAGACCCCGCAGATGTACGTCGACCTCGGCCGGGAGCAGCTGTACGTCGCCCGAGGCAAGCTCGCGCAAGCGCTGCTGAGTGGCTTGCAGGCCACGAATCCGGTCGGTCAGATCGTCGTCGATCTGTTGCAGAGCCGCGGCGAACTCCTGCCCCGAACCGAGGTTGCGGATCCTTGCCAGCGGAACACCTGCCTCGGCGAGGGTCCGGATCCGGATCAGGTCGACCACCGCCTCCGCGCCGTACCGCCGGTAGCCGGAGGCGTCGCGTTCGGGCTCGGGCAGCAGGCCCTTGGCGTGGTAGACGCGGACGGTCTTGGTCGACACCCCGACGTACTTGGCCAGCTGTCCGATCGTGAGCACAGGGCCATTGTTGACCTTGCCCTTGGGGCAAGGTCGCATCATCGACGCATGACTGACTGGGACACCCTGCGCGCGCTCGCCGACGAGGGGAACGAGAAGGCGATGGACCGGCTCGCCGATCTGGCCGATGAGCGGTCTGATCTGGACGCTCTGAACGGGTTGCTGGACGAGGGGAACGAGCGGGCGGGAGAGCACCTCACGCGGCGTGCGGCTGCCGCCAAGGATCTGCTGGAGCTGCAGCGGATCAGCGACGCCGGCTATGAGGAAGCGGGGGAGGTCCTCGACCGGTTGCTCAGCTAGGCGCGTCCGCGAGGCTAGGCGCGGACGCGGGGTTTGGTGCGGAGGACCGGGGCGAAGACGGCCAGGGCGACGGTCAGGAGGGTGACGACCATGAAGGAGACGGTCAGGTTGCTGGCCTGGGCGATGCCGCCGATGATCGACGGCGCGACGAGCCCGGACGCATACGTGATGGTGGCGACCCCGGCGATCGCCTGACTCGCGTTGGCGTCGGTCCGGCCGGCCGCGGCGAATGCGAGCGGTACGACGACCGCGATCCCGATCCCGATCAGCCCGAACCCCAGCATCGCGACGGCCGCGTGAGGTGCGACCACGACCAGTACGCCGCCCGCCGTCGCGATCACGCCACTCCAGCGAACCGTCCGTACGGCGCCGAAACGGTCGACCACCGCGTCACCGGTCAACCGGGCGATCGCCATCGTCAATGCGAAGCCCGTCGTCGCGCCCGCGGCGACTCCGGCCGTGCTGTCGAGGACGTCGCGCAGGTAGACCGCCGACCAGTCCAGGCTCGCGCCCTCCGCGAACACCGCGCAGAACCCGACCGCACCGATCAGCAACGCCGACCGCGGCGGCAGCGCGAACCGCGCCGGCGGCTCCTCGTCCTCGTCCGGATGAATGTTCAGCACGAACTGACACGCCACAGCCCCGACCACCGTCAGGAAGATGGCCGCAGCCACATGATGGACCTGGGCACTGAGCTCCGTATGCGCCGCGACAGTGCCGACCGCGGCCCCGAACAGCGCGCCGAGACTCCACATCCCGTGCAGGCCGGACATGATCGATTTGTTCAGCCGATGCTCCACCTCGACCCCGAGGGCGTTCATCGCCACATCGGCCATGCCCGACGTCCCGCCGTACACGAAGAGCGCGGCGCACAGCATCAGCAGGTTCGGAGCGAACGACGGCAGGATCAGCGAGAGCGTCCACAACGCCAGCAGACCGCGCAGGGCGCTCCGTGTCCCGAAGCGGTGGGTGACCCGGGCTGCGAGCGGCATCATCAATGCCGCACCCAGTGCGGGGAACGCGAGCGCGATGCCGAGCTGTCCGGCAGACAAGCCGGAGTGTTCCTGGATCCAGGGCACGCGGGTCGCGAACGAGCCCGTCACCGAGCCGTGCACGCAGAAGACCGCGGCCACGGCGTACCGCGACCGCCTGACCAGCTTGGTGTCGTCAGTCACAAGCGAACAGACTATCTGTTTGAACGATCAGACGGATGGTAGATTTCTGCGCGTGAGGAGTGCAGAACGGCATCAAGTGATCGTAGAACGACTTCGGGGCGTTGACCGAGTGTCCGTCCAGGAACTGGTCGAGGCCACCGAGTCGTCGGACATGACGATCCGCCGCGACCTCGACTTCCTGGCCGCCCAGGGCGTTCTCAAGCGCGTCCACGGTGGTGCCGTCCCGGCCATGGGCTCGGGTGTCGAGCCGCCGTACTCGCTGCGGGCGCAGGCCGCCGTCGCCGCCAAGCGTGCGATCGCGCGCGTCGCGGTCGAGCACATCCACGATGGCGAGACGATCGTGCTCGACAGCGGTACGACGGCGCTCGAGGTGGCCAAGCTTCTGCACGATCGCGCGGTGACCGTCATGCCGCTCTCGCTCCACGTCGCGCACCAGTTGGCGGACGCGCCACGGATCAGGCTGCTGATGCCCGGGGGAGAGGCGCGTCGAGGCGAGCTTGCTCTGGTTGGTCCGCTGACGCTCGCGTCGCTGCGGGCGTTGCGCTTCGACCTGGCCGTGTTGAGCCCCTGCGCGTTCAGCCTCGACGCCGGACTGACTGCGTTCGATCTGGGCGACGCCGAGGTCAAGCAGGAGGCGATGGCCGTCGCCGCTCGGTCGATGGTGCTGGCCGACGGTGCGAAGTGGGATCGCGCCGCCTTGGCCTACGTCTGTCCGGCCGACTACCCAGACCTGATCATCACCGACCCGACCGCGCCCGAGGACCAGCGCACGCTGCTGGCCCAACGCGGCGTACTGGTCGAGGTTGCCGCTTTGGAGGACGCTTCTTGACCGCCACCGCTCTGCGTTCGCAGACCGCACCGCCAAGAGCCGCCCGCGTCGCCACCTGGCTGTACTTCGGCCTGAACGGGTTCGCCGTCGGTATGTGGGTCGTGCACATCCCCAACATCGAGCACGCCACCGGCATCTCGCACAGCACGCTCGGGCTTCTGCTGCTGGTCCTCGGCGGCGCGGCCTTCACCGGCATGCAGGTGGCCGGTCCGCTGGTGGACCGCCTCGGCCAGCGACGGCTGGTGCCCGCGGCCGGCGTACTGCTCGGCATCGCCCTCGCCGGTCCCGGCCTGGCGACGAACTGGTGGACGCTGGGCCTGACGCTGATTCTCATCGGCTTCGGCAACGGCTCGATCGACGTCGGGATGAACGCCCAGGCGGTCGTGGTGGAACGCGGCTACCCGCGCCCGATCATGGCCGCCTTCCACGCGATGTGGTCGATCGGCGGCGCCATCGCAGCGCTGATCGGTGCCGCCACGCTGCGTGCCGGCGTACCGACCGAGGTCACCCTCGGCCTGGCGGGCGCGCTGTGCATCGTCATCGCCCTCGCCGCCAGCCGGTTCTTGATCGAGGCAACCACTGACGAGGCCGACGAGCCGGCGCAGGAGCGCGCAAAACCGCCCGGCAAGCTGGTCTGGGCGCTCGGCGGGCTCGCGTTCGGCCTCATGCTCGCGGAGGGTGTGGCCAACGACTGGGCCGCGCTGCACTTCCGCGACATCCTCGGTACGTCGGTCAGTACGGCGGCCTACGCGTACGGCGCCTTCGCGGTGGCGATGACCGTCGGCCGGTTCCTCACCGACCGGGTCGCCGCGGTGGTCGGACCGGCGGCGATCGTGAGGTGGGGTGCCGCGATGGCCGCGGTCGGCCTGACCATCGTGATCGTCGTACCGTGGGTGCCCGTCGCGCTCGTCGGCTGGGCGTTGTTCGGCCTCGGCCTGGCCGGCGGCGTACCGCAACTCTTCACCGCCGCCGGCAACCTCGACCCCCGCGCCGCCGGCGCCCTGATGGCACGTGTCGTCGGACTCGGGTACGTCGGTCTGCTCGCGGGCCCGGCGCTGATCGGTGGGCTCGCGCACTGGATGCCGCTGAACATCGCGTTCATCCTGCCGCTGGTGCTCTGCGTGCTGACGTTCCTCGGCGGGCCGGTGCTCAAATCGCGGTCTTGAGCGCGTGCTCCAGGTCGGCCCAGAGGTCGTCGCGATGCTCGATCCCGACGGCCAGCCGGATCAGGTCCACCGGGATCGTCTCGACCTCCATCGCCCAGCGGCGACGGCGCTCGAGCATCGACTCGACACCGCCGAGGCTGGTCGCGTGAACCCACAGTTCGGTGCTCTCACAGACCCGCTGGGCGTACTCACCATCGCCGCCGAGTTCGATGGACAGGATCGCGCCGAAGCCGGACATCTGCGCGGCGGCGCGGGCGTGGCCGGGGTCATCCGGTAGGCCCGGGTACCGCACGCGGCTCACGCGTGGGTGCTGAAGGAGACGCTCGGCCAGGAACGCGGCATTGGACTGGGCACGCTCGAGCCGCAGTGCAAGGGTCCGCAGGCCGCGTAGGCCCAGCCAGGCCTCCATCGGGCCAGGGATCGCGCCGCTGCCGCGGCGGCGGAGCTCGATCGCGGCCCACAGCTCCTCGTCGGCGGTGATGACGGCGCCGAGGATGACGTCGGAGTGGCCGGCGATGAACTTGGTTGCCGAGTGCATCACGACGTCAGCACCGAGCTTGAGCGGCTGCTGCAGCAGCGGGGTCGCAAACGTGTTGTCGACGACAACGGTTGCGCCGGCGTCGTGACCAGCGGCTGCGAGCGCGGGGATGTCCGCGACCTCCATGGCCGGGTTGGTCGGTGACTCGATCCACAGCATGTCGGCGCCTGCGACCGCTTGGATCACGGCGTCGGTGTCCGCGATGTTCACCTTGTCCACGCGCAGGCGGCCGGATGCCGCGTGCTGGTCGAGGAGCGCGAGCACACCGGAGTACGCGTGCTGTGGTGCGACGATCCGGCCACCGACGGGGACGAGATCGCAGACCGCGGCGACCGCTGCCATCCCGGAGGCGAAGGTCAGTCCACGACCGCCTTCGAGCGCGCCGAGGGTCTCCTCGAGTGCGGTCCACGCGTCGTTGCCGAATCGTCCGTAGCCGCGGTCGCCGCCCGCGACGTACGTCGAGCTGAACACCGGCGAGTCGCCGACCGGCGCGTTCGGTACCCGCTCGGGGCGGCCGGCGTGGACGACGACGGTGGAGGGATCGAGATCAGAGGCCATACGGGGAATTGTTCCGTCCACGGTCCGCCGCGCTCCGGGCGGGGGATGACGGGAGAGGGCCGGGCAGTCGCGGACCGGCCGCCGGCAGGGGGATGCCGCCGCCGCGGAGCAGACTCATCGCGCGGCGGGCCAGCACCTTGACCTCGGTGTCGTCCGGGTTCTCGACCCAGATCCGTACCACCGTCTCGATAATGTTCATCGCGATCCCGGCCGACAACGCGGCCGTGAACTCGACCTGCTGCGGGTTCGGAGCCTCCTGGCCGGACTCGACCCGTTGGCGGGCCGGACCGGAGAGTCGGCGGACCAGTTCGTCGGTGAGGTCGTTGCGGAACCGCCAGATCAACTCGTTCAGGTGGGCGCTGACCGACGCGGTCTGACCGGCCAGGTCGAACACCGCACGCACCCGGTCCGGGTTGCTCTCCAGCCGCTCCAGCACCCGCTCGATCACCGACTGCAGGCCGTCGGGCAGGGCGATGACCACCGGCTGCCCGCGGAACCAGCCGACGGCGTCCATCAGGCAGTCCTCGACGAACTCGAGGACGAGCGTCTCCTTGGTCGGGAAGTACCGGTACAGCGTGCTCGGACCAACCTCCGCGGCGGCGGCGATCTGTTCGACCGTGGTCCGGCCGAAGCCGTGGTCGGTGAACAGCTCGAACGCCTTGTCCGCGATCAGCCGGCGGGTCCGCTCCCGCTTGAGTTCGCGCAGTCCCATCTCCACCTCCGCGGGCAGAGTACCGGTTGGCCGACTCGCCAGTAATGGTTCGCGGTCGGCTGTCTCAGTCATATGGTAGTCACTACCAGAATCCGCCGAAAGGGTGCCGATGACCGACACGTTCCCCGTCAACCGCCCGTCCGGATGCCCGTTCGACCCCGCGAGCGAGGCACCCTGGGCGAGCCGCCACGCTTCGGCCGGAGGTTGACGACCTTCCGGCCGGCCCGCAGACGATCGAGGCGGGTGGGTTCCTGATCGCGGCGCTGTCGTCGGCCAACCGCGACGAGCGCGCCTTCCCGGACCCCGATCGGCTCGATCTGACCGCAAGGCATCCGGTCACGTGGCGTTCGGTTTCGGTCCACACCAGTGTCTTGGGCAACAGTTGGCCAGGGTGGAACTGCAGGAGGTGTTCACCCGTCTGTACCGGCGGATCCCGACGCTGCGACTCGCCGTACCGTTCGAGGAACTCGAGTTCAAGGACAACACCTTGGTGTACGGCGTGACCGCGCTCCCGGTCACCTGGGACACTCCGCTACCGTCCGAAATCTGAACAGCTCTTAACCGAACCCAGATCGGAACCTGATCGCCGGGCCGCTACAGTCGAGCCGGTGAGTGAGTACTCGAGGGAACAACGCAAGCCCCGCGTCGCCGTGGTCTTCGGCGGACGGTCGAGCGAGCACGCCATCTCCTGTGTGACCGCGGCCAACGTCCTGCAGGCGATCGACCGCGACGTCTACGACGTGGTCCCGGTCGGCATCAGTACCAGCGGTCACTGGGTGCTGGAAAGCGGTGATCCGGAGCGGCTGTCGATCACCGACGGCAAGCTCCCGGAGGTCGACGTCACCGCGATGCCGGTGCTGTTCGGCGCGAACCGCGAGCTCGTGGTGAGCGAACCGGGGACGGTACCGAGCACGCTCGGCGAGGTCGACGTGGTGTTCCCACTCCTGCACGGACCGTGGGGCGAGGACGGCACCATCCAGGGCCTCCTCGAGATGTCCGACATCCGGTACGTCGGCTCCGGCGTCCTGTCCAGCGCGGTCGGCATGGACAAGCACTACATGAAGGTCGTCTTCCAGGCGGCCGGCCTCGAGGTCGGGCCGTACGTCGTGATCCGCGACCGTGACTGGAGGCGCGACGCGGAGGCCTGCCGCAAGGCGGTGGACGAGCTCGGCTACCCGGTGTTCGTCAAGCCGGCCCGCGGCGGGTCGAGCCTGGGCATCAGCAAGGTGAACAGCCGCGGTGAGCTCGACGACGCGATCGTCGAGGCCCGGGCCCACGACCCGAAGGTGATCGTCGAGGCGTCGGCGAACGACCCGCGCGAGATCGAGGTCGGCGTCCTGGGCGGCCTGGACGGTGCGCCCGCCGAGGTCAGCGTGTGCGGCGAGGTCGCGGTCTCCGGTGGCGGCCACGACTTCTACGACTTCGAGACGAAGTACCTGCCGGAGGGTGAGGAGTACCTCGCGCTCTCGGTGCCGGCCGACCTCCCGGCCGACGTCGCCGCGGACATCCGCGCGAAGGCTCTGACGGCGTTCGACGCGATCGAGGCCGAGGGCCTGGCCCGTGTCGACTTCTTCCTCGATGCTGACGGCCGGGTGGTCATCAACGAGATCAACACGATGCCCGGCTTCACCCCTACGAGCATGTTCCCCCGCTTGTGGGCCGAATCCGGCATCGACTACCCGACCCTGGTCAACCGCCTCCTCACCCTGGCCCTGACCCGCCCCACCGGCCTCCGCTGACGGCCTTTCCCGCCTTTCAGACGCTGAAAGTGGTCTGAAAGGCGGTCGGCCTACGGTCGCGGAAGTGGGTCGACCCCACGCCGGGCCAGGGGGGAGCAGGTCATGTCCAAGTCGGTGCTCGACATGTCGGTGTCCGTTGACGGGTACATCGCGGATCTCGACGACTACCTCGGTGGAGCCGACGGGCATCGGCTGCACAACTGGTTCGCCGAGGACGCCGAAGCGAAGCGGCCGCCTGGGCCCGAGTCGGAGTTCTTCGACGAGTGGAGCGGCTGTGGGGCGGTCCTCGCGGGGCGTCGTACGGCCGAGCTGATGGATCACTGGGGTGGCGATCACAACGGAAGGCCGATTTTCGTGCCGAGTCACCGGCCGCCCGGCCCCGCCGCGCGGTGGGGGTATCCGCTGGTGACGTACGTGCCGGACGGCATCGTGAGCGCGATGAAGCAGGCCAAGGCAGCCGCCGGCGAGCGCGATGTCCAGGTCCGTGGTGGGTACGCGGGTCAGAGCGCGCTGGAGGCCGGCGTCCTGGACGAGATCCAGGTCCACCAGGTCCCGGTCCTGCTCGGCCGAGGCCACCGCCTGTTCGACATCCTCCCAACCGAGATCGAGCTGCAGATCATCCGGGTAGTAGACACCCCACTAGCAACCCACATCCGCTACCAGGTGATCACCCCCACACCGCAGCCATAGCGTGGCGGTCGATTCCTCACCGGAGTCATAGTCGGTGGCGGTCGGCCCCACAGCCGGTTGGCGGTCGGTCGGCGCCGCGGTCGTAGGCGGGTGGCAGTCGGCGCACACCGCTGTCACAGGCGGTTGGCTCGGGTGTGGAGGTAGCGCTGTTGGGGGACGCTGGTGGTTTTGCTTGCTGCATCCTCGTAGGCGGCTCGGGCCGCTGTGGTGTCGCCGGACATTTCCAGTAGATGCGCGCGGACGGCTGCCAGGCGATGGTCGTTGGCGATGCGGTCGTCGTCTTCGATGGTGCTCAGTTGCTTGAGACCTTCGTCCGGTCCGCGCGCCATCGCGACCGCGACGACGTGGTTGAGCGCGACCATCGGGTTGTCGGTCAGCTGGAGCAAGACCTCGTACAGCGCAAGGATCTGCTGCCAGTCGGTCTCGTCCGCCGATGCGGCCTCGTCATGTACGGCGGCGATCGCCGCCTGCAGCTGATACGGACCCACCGGACCTCGCGGCAGCGCCACGGTGATCAACCCCACTCCTTCCTCGATCAACTCCCGGATCCACAGCGACCGATCCTGCTCGTCCATCGGGACCAACTCACCCAGCGGACCGGTCCGCGCCGGCCGACGCGCATCCGTCAGCAGCATCAGCGCGAGCAACCCCGTCACCTCGCTGTCGTCCGGCAGCAACCGGTGCAGCATCCGTCCCAGCCGGATCCCCTCCGCCGACAACTCGACCCGCTGCAGACTCGGCCCCGTCGTACTCGCGTAGCCCTCGTTGAAGATCAGGTACACGACCTTCAGCACCGCGCCGAGCCGCTCGTCCCGATCCGCCGGCAGGGCGAACCGCGCACCGCTGTCGCTCACGCTCGCCTTCGCCCGGCTGATCCGCCGCGTCATCGTTGCCTCCGGCACCAGGAACGCCCGGGCGATCTCCGCGGTGGTCAGACCGCCGACCGCCCGCAACGTCAACGCGATCTGCGACGCCGGCGACAGCGACGGGTGGCAGCACATGAACAACAGGATCAGCGTGTCGTCGGTGTCCGCGATCGGTTCGCTCGGACTGGCCGCCCACTGCGCCATCCGGTCCTCGCGCCGCTGCCGAGCCTGCTCCCGGCGGAGCAGATCCGTCAGCCGGCGCGAGGCCACCGTGATCAGCCACCCGCGCGGACTGTCCGGTACGCCGTCCTCCGGCCACTGCTGCGCCGCCGCGAGCAGTGCCTCCTGCACCGCGTCCTCCGCGGTGTCGAAGTGCCCGTACCGCCGGACGAGCGCCCCGAGCACCTGCGGCGCCAGCTCGCGCAGCAGGTCCTCGAGAGCTGCGGACATGACGATCAGTCCAGCATTTCGTCTCGGCCCTCGACCACGGGCCGGATGTCGGCGTACGCGGTCGCGCGAACGAACTCGGGCGCCGGTGTGTCGGCGAGCCTGGAGGCGATCTCGGTCGCGCGGTCGAAGGACTCGCACTCGACGATCCAGTACCCGGCGAGCACCTCCTGGGTCTCGGCGTACGGACCGTCCGTCACCACCGAGGCTCCGTCCTTCGAGCCGAGCCGCCGGGTGAGCACAGGCGCGGCCAGCGCGCGGGTCTCGACCAGCTCACCGGACTCGGCCAGGTCCGCGTTGAACTTCTCCATGAACGCCCCCATCGCGGCGAAGTCCTCGCCCGTCCAGGCCGGCTTGCCCGTGTCCTTGCCGGACATCCCGTCGTAGTCCTCCTGCGACGCGTAGGTCAGGATCATGTACTTCATCGGAGTCTCCCGTCGTCCGGGCACCCACCGCGGGTGCCTCTCAGCCGATACGTCGCCCCCGCCGGACCGAACCGGACACCGAGTGCGGACGAATTTCCTTCTCGACAGGGAGTATGCCGTCGTCAGGTACAGGGAGTGATGACTTTGTCGAACCTGTGGACAGCGTCGGCGACGTCGGTCAGCGCGTTCGCCTCGGGGTCGTACTTCGCCGGGACCGCGACCTCGACATAGACCTCGCGGCCGATGGTCGTGAAGATGACCCCGTTGCCGGCCTCCTTGGCGAACCAGCCGACGCCGTTCACCTCGAAGCACTGCGACTGCGCCTCGGCCATCCCCGCCGGCGGTGCGACTCCGCAGGTGATCTCGATCGGCGGATCGCCGTACGCGGTGGTCAGCGGGCTGGGCGGCTCGGTCTTGCGGCGGTCGGCGTCCAGCACCTGGTCGGGCAGCGCCGCCACCAGCGGCTCACAGACCGCAGCGACCTCGGGCGCGGGAGACGGTACGGCGACGGGCACGGCTCCCGGACTGCACGCGGCCAGAACGACCAGACCGGCCAGACCGAGTGCGGCGAACAGGACTTTGGGCATGCTGAAGGACGGCGGGACCTCGGGCAACCAGCTCAGATGTGAACGACGGGACAGGTCAGGGTGCGGGTGATGCCGGGCACGTTCTGGACCCGGGCAACGACCAGCTTGCCCAGTTCGTCGACGTTGCGGGCTTCCGCGCGGACGATCACGTCGTACGGACCGGTGACGTCCTCGGCCAGGGTGACACCCTGGACCTCGGCGATCTGTGCGGCGACGTCGGCCGCCCGGCCGACCTCGGTCTGGATCAGGATGTAGGCCTGGACCACCACGTCGTTCTCCACTCAGTCGTCCTCAGCTGGCTCCGGCCGCGGTACTGGGCGGCGGCCGGGCGTACTCTTCGTTGCCCGGTCACGGTACCGCCTAGACTCCCACTGGCGATATGGGAGGTCTGTTGACGTGACAGAGACGTTGGGGAGCACGGGTGAGTTCGGCCTGATCGAGGCCGTCACCAAGGGGCTGTCCACAAGTGAGGACGTCCTGGTCGGGCCTGGTGACGACGCGGCCGTGGTGGCGGTGCCGGACGGGCGGATGGTGATCACGACGGACCTGCTGGTGGAGGGCCGCCACTTCCGCCGGGACTGGTCGTCGGCGTACGACGTGGGCCGCAAGGCCGCCGCGCAGAACCTGGCCGATGTGGTGGCGATGGGCGCGCGGCCGACCTCCATGGTGGTCGGCTTCGGCGCACCGGCCGACCTGGCGACGGCTTGGGCGCTGGAGCTCAACCAGGGCCTGGCGGACGAGTGCGAACTGGTCGATGTGCACATCGTCGGCGGCGACACCGTGCAGTCGGACAAGATCGTCGTTTCGGTGACGGCCTTCGGGTCGCTCGACGGCCGCGCACCGGTGCTGCGCTCCGGTGCGCGCCCAGGTGACGAGGTCGCGTACATCGGCCGGCTGGGCTGGGCCGAGGCCGGCTACACGGTCCTGACCCGCGGCTTCCGCTCGCCCCGGTCTGTCGTGGAAGCGCACCGCCGCCCGCAGCCGCCGTACGTCGAAGGTCCGCGGGCCGCGCTGGCCGGTGCGTCGTCCCTGTGTGACGTCAGCGACGGACTGCTCGCGGATCTCGGCCACATCGCGACCCGGAGTCAGGTGGTCATCGACGTACACTCGCACGCGCTGGCCGTGCCGGAGCCGCTGCAGGCGGTGGCGGCCGCGACAGGTGTCGACGCGCTGAAGTTCGTGCTGACCGGTGGTGAGGACCACGCACTGGTCGGCACCTTCGAGCCCGCGGACGTACCCGAGGGCTGGACCGTCATCGGTTCGGTTGCTGAGGGCAACGAGGAACGTCCGGCCGGGACGGTCACCGTCGACGGCGCGGCGTACGCCGAGGAGTCCGGTCACGCCCACTTCAGGAGCTGAGATGAGTCGATTGCCCAGGGTGCTCACGATCGCCGGTTCGGACTCCGGCGGCGGAGCGGGAATCCAGGCCGACCTCAAGTCCATGCTGGCCAACGGGGTTCATGGCATGAGCGTGCTGACCGCGATCACGGCGCAGAACAGTCTCGGCGTGCAGGGTGCGTGGGAGCTGCCGGAGGAGCAGGTCCGCGCCCAGTTCCACAGTGTCGTGGACGACATCGGTGTGGATGCGGTGAAGACCGGCATGCTGGCGTCTGCGCGGATGGCCGGCGTGGTGGCGTCCCTGCTACGGACGCTGCCGCCGTCCGTGCCGGTGGTGGTCGACCCGGTCTCGGTGTCCAAGCACGGTGATGCGCTGCTGGCCGCCGACGCGATGGACGCCGTACGGACCGAGATCGTGCCGCTGGCAACCGTCCTGACGCCGAACCTGACCGAGCTCGGACCGGTCGCCGGAATTGAGTTGGAGACCATCGAGGACCGTGAGCTCGCCGCGAAGCTGCTCATGGACGCCGGAGCCACGTGGGTCCTGGTGAAGGGCGGCCACGACGTCGGTACTGCGGCAGTGGACGTGCTGCACGGTCCAGGGGTACGACGGTCCTACAGCGCGGTCCGGGCGGACAACCGGCACACCCACGGCACCGGATGCACCTTGGCCAGCGCCATCGCGTCGTACCTGGCGCGCGGGTACGACGTACCGAGTGCGGTCGGTGCTGCGAAGGAGTACGTGACCGGGGCGATCTCGGCCGGGTTCGCGCTCGGTGGTGGAATCGGTCCGGTCGATCACGCGTGGAGATTTCGAGGGAGTGGCAGTTGACGAAGCAGCAGCCCCCGGTGGACGGGTACTGCGAGCAGTGCGGCTTCAACTACGACACGGGTGACCTGCAGGGCACGGTGACCCTGCTCATCCGGCAGGCGGCGGACTGCAGCATGGCTCTGACCAAGGCCGCGGCCGGTCCGGATCCGAACGTCGTACGGCTGCGGCCGGAGCCTGACGTGTGGTCGGCGATCGAGTACGCCTGCCACGTGCGCGACGTACTCGAGACGCAGCGGCACCGGATCGCGCAATGCCTGGCGGAGGACCGGCCGGTGTACGCGCCGATGGACCGGACCGGTCGGGTGAAGCAGCTCAAGTACGAGCTCCAGGACCCGATGGAGGTGGCGGCCGCGCTGGTGCGGTTCGCCCGCGAGTTCGGTGCCGCCGCACGGGTGCTGACCCCGCCGCAGCTCGGCAAGCTCGGCCTCTACAACTACCCGGTGCGTGCGCCGCGCACGCTCGGCTGGATCATCCGCCACACCGCCCACGAGATCCAGCACCACCGGCTCGACCTCATCACCATCCTCGCGGAGGTGGAACCCCCGATCGTCTCCAAGGCCAAGCCCGAGCCACCTCCCGCAGTGGAGGAGACCACTACTGACTAGCGGCCCAAGTCGCTATGGAGGGCTCGCTGGTGAGGTGGTCGAGTGCCAGAGCTGCCGCACCGCGGAGCGGGCCGTCTGGTTGGTGTGTGGCAGAAAGGACCGGTGGGGGAGAGCTGCGGTGGAAGGTCATCAGACCGGCTAGGTAGGCCTGCTCGAACGACGTCTCGGCGGCAGTGCGGAGTGGGATGGCCAGACCGCCCAGCGTGACCACGTCGGGGTCGTGTGCGTTGACCAGACCGGCGATGCCGGTGCCCAATGCCGTAACCACCTTGGCGACTGCCCGGGCCGCTGCACGGTCCGTGCGGCGGAGCACAGCCTCGGCATAGGCGTACGGATCGTCCGGTGCGGTCTCCTTGAGATGCCTGGCCAGTGCGCGCCCGTCGATGTCCAGGTCCCAGCAGCCGCGCGCACCGCATGGGCACGACCGAGTGCGATCCCCGAACGGGACATGCCCGTACTCACCGCCGGCGCCCGACGCTCCCTGCGCTGGTACGCCGTCGATGATCAGAGTGCCGCCGAGACCCACCTCGACGATGAGGTGCAACGCCGTACCGGCTCCCGCGGCAGCACCCGTGCGCGCTTCGGCCACACCGCTCAGGGTCGCGTCGTTGCCGGCGAGTAGAGGTATGCCGGTCCGAGCTGTGACGGTCTCGAGGTCAAGCTCGGCCCAGTCCAGCGTCGGCGCCTGCATCAAACGGTTGTCCCGGATCGTGCCCGGCGCCGCCAGGCTGACGACCCGCAACCGAGCGCCGTACTGCCGGTGTGCCCGCTCTACCTCCTTCTGCAGGTTGCTGAGCACGACCTGGGAACGTCGGCTTCGGTGCCGCCTGGACTGCTGCTCCAGGAACGACCCGTCGAGCGAGACCACAGCACTGCGCCAACTGCCCTGCCTCAGGTCCAGTGCGAGCGCCACAGGCCCTTGAGGGTGCGCCCGCAGTACTGTCGTCGGCCGTCCCCGCCCCTGACTGGGCGCCGGCGCCTCGGTCAGCAGCCGTACGTCGCGTAGCCGAGCGGTCACCTCAGTCGCCGAACTCGTGCTCAGCCGCAGCTCGCGCGCCACCGCGGCACGCGTGATCCCAGGCTGACGGCTCATCCGCACCAGTACGTCGGAAGCCGTCTGCCACTGTCCCCGGCGCACTGGAGTCATAGCATCCTTCTACCTTATGCTCGTGGGACGAGTTTAATTGGAGGGGTGATGGGGCTTCCCGACATCCGCGCGGTGCTGTTCGACATGGACGGCACCCTGGTCGACTCCGACGGTGCCGTCGACCGGACCTGGACGCTCTGGGCGGAGGAGTACGGCGTACGGCCGGCCGACGCGCTGGCGATCGCTCACGGCAGTCCGTCCGAGGCGACGATCGCGCGGCTGCGGCCCGATCTCGCGCCGGCGGAGGTGTCCGCGGCCGCGGCGCGGCTGCTGGATCTCGAGTGCGAGGACCTTACCGACGTCGTGCCTGCACCTGGTGCGCATGAGTTGATCGAGGTGCTGGAGCGGCTCGGTCTGCCGTGGGCCGTCTTCACGAGTGCGTCCACCCGGCTGGCGAAGGTCCGCCTCGGAGCTACCGGGATCTCTCCGTCGATCCTGGTCACCGTCGACGACGTCAGCCGCGGCAAGCCGGATCCGGAGGGGTATCTGCGGGCCGCCGAGCTGGTCGGCGTACCTGCTGAGCAGTGTCTGGTGGTCGAGGACACCGAGGTCGGGCTGGCCGCCGGCCACGCGGCCGGTGCGGTCACGGCCGGCCTGAAGGGGACGACCGCCGACATCGAACTGCCCGACCTGCACCGCCTCGTCGCCTTGTTCACCGCACACGTCGAATGAGTGCCGAGATCCCCGAGATGTCCGGAGTGCGGATCCGCCGTGATGAGGTCCAGATCGGAATCGGGCTCTCGTCGATGGGGTTCGTGCTGGCCGGACTGGGAGCCTGCATCGCGATCCTGGCGCGCGATCTGGACGAACCAACCAGTCGGTTGGCTCTGCTGTCGTCGGGTTTCGCGATCGGCCTCCTGATCGTCGCGCTGGTCGGTCCACGACTGCTCCGCACCTGGCCGATCAGCACCGTCCTCGCGCTGGGGTCGGTTGTCTGCTCCGCCGGCATAGTGCTCCTCGCACTGGCCCCGGTGTACGCCGTGGCGGTCGCCGGCGGACTGTGTATCGGGCTGGGCGGCGCACTGCTCGTCCTGGTCGCCCCACTGATGCTGAACGGTCCCACAGCGGCTGCCCGTCTCAGCCGGGTCAATGCGGTCGCCAGCGGCGCCGGCATCCTCGCCCCGCTCGCCATTGGCGCCCTCGACTCACTAGGCCCCACTGGCCGCCTCGCCATCCTGGCCGCCGTCCCACCCCTGCTCCTCCTGGCCGTTCTCACCTGGCGCACGGCCTCACCATCGCCTCCGGTCAGGGAGGCGCCCGTACCCGTACTCATCGACTCGGCTCCGGCAGTGGGTCTCGGCAAGCGGTGGTTCGAGCGGCGGACCGGACGTGGTCTCAAGGGCCTCGTGCCTCGCAGGCTGGGGAGGGCGGTGGTTCTGGAGGTCGGTCGCGGCTGGCTGCGGATCGTGCTGGCCGTCGCGGTCGAGTTCTGCTTCGTGGTCTGGGCGGTGGCCCGCCTGGTCTCCACCGGGTTGCCGACGGCAACAGCTGCCCTGCTGGGGAGTGCCTTCCCGATCGGCATGGCGGTCGGCCGGGCAATCGGTCCAATCCACTGGCGCGCATGGTCCCCCGTCGTACCCAGTGGACTCCTGGCGATCGCCGGCACGTTGCTCGTCAGTCTGCTCGACTCGCCCGCGGCAGTGGCGCTCGGACTGGGAGTGGCCGGCTTCGGCATAGCGCCGCTCTACCCGGTCACCCTCGCCGCCCTGGTCGCGACACCAGGCCTCAGCCCCGCCCGCCTCGCGGCCGTCGGAGCCCTCGCCTCCGGCATCGCCATCCTGATCGCCCCGGCTCTCCTCGCCGTACTGGCTCGCGTCCTCGACCTTCGTACGGCGTACCTCGTCACCCTCCCGCTCCTCGCAACCCTCTTCGTCCTGAGCCGCGGGCCGAGGCGCTCTCGGCACCAGCGCGCAGCGACGACGCTGCGGTCGGGTCACGTAGCATGACGTGCATGGAGTGTTTCGCCGCGGGACGTACTCGCCGCTGAAGGTCGACCCGTCGCAGCGCGAGCTGCGAGGTGGGTCACGCGCGCCCGATTCCCTTCAGTGCGAGAGGCACACTTCATGTTCATTCGTTCGTACGTTCACTCTGACCTGCCCCGGCTGATCGAGTTCACCATCGAGACGTTCGGCCCGTTCTACGAGGGCTCGTTCCGTCCGCTGGTCGGCGAGACGATCTTCGGCATCCAGCACGGCAACTGGCGCGACGACTATCACAAGCAGGTCGCCGGGCTGCATGATCCGGACCAGCACAAGTACGTCGTGATCGCCGAGGAGAGCGGCGTACTCGCCGGCTACGTGGCCTGGGCCGTCGAGCCCGACCGGCGGCATGGCGAGGTGACCATCCTCGCCGTCGCAGCTCAGCACCGCCGGGAGAACCTCGGCACCGCGCTGTGTGAGCACGCGTTCGACGGGATGCGAAGCCTGGGCGCGGAAGTCGTCGAGATCGGCACGGGCGGAGACGACTTCCACGCCCCAGCCCGTGCCCTCTACGAAAGCCTCGGCTGCATCAAACTCCCGGTCGCCGTCTACTACCGCACCCTCTAGGGGCACCCGGCCGGGCCGTTGCTGACAGCTGACTGCTCCGCGCGGCCCGCTCGCCGTAGCTCCCACGACTCTGAGCACCCATCACCCACCAGACACGCGGACACGTGGTCGACCCGTGCACAACGTCGCGCCAGCGCCCCACCCGCTTCCGAGGTCCCGGGCCTCCAGGGTGGGCCGGGGCTGCGGAGAGGATGTGGGGACCGTGGACATGGCACGACGTGTGCACGGTCACCAGAAGGTGTTCACGGTCGCGCGTACTGCCCGACCATCTTTACCAAGGTGTCCGGCGGGACGACCTTCACGTGGGGGTCGAGTCCGTCGACAACAGCCAGCACGTTGTCGACGGACTTGCTCCACGCGTGCCAGACGACCACCGAGTAGCCGGCCGTGGAGTGCGGGTTTCGCGTGGCTGCGTTGAGTTCGGCTGTCACTGAGGCCTCGTCGGCGCCGTCGAGCCCGTCCCAGAGCATCGTGCGGGCGGAGATGACCGGCTTGCCCTCGGACCAGACGACCTTGCCCTTCAGGCCGTCGTAGCGGGAGTACTCGAGATAGATGAGTCCGTCGATCTCACGGCGCTTGAGGTACGACGACCACAGGCTGGTGTTCTCGAACGCGTCGAAGTCGATGATCTGTGCGACGGAGAGGTCTGCACGGCCCATCGCCGTGGCCAGTGACGCGGTGTGCTTGTCCAGCGCGGCAGCGGGGTAGCGGCTCGGGTACATGTAGCCGCCGCCCGACGGTCCGACGACCCAGCGGTCCTTGTGCGACTGGTCGTAGTACCAGCGCATCACCGAGGGAGCGAGATCGATCAGCGACGGCGAGATGCCCCAACCCAGGTCGACCTCTCCGCGCCGAGGACTCCCGAACCACCGCGGGTCGGTCGGGAAGTCCCCGAGCATCCACTGAATGTTGTCCCCATCGGTGATCAGGAAGGTGACGTAGTGGGCATTCGGGTCCGGTTCGGGGGCCCTCCCCCCACCCCCTCCGCTCTGCGTCAAGCGGTCTTCCCGGATGCCCGACAGCACCGACAGGTTGCGGGCGTGGTCGGCGGGCAGGGCTTTGACGCCGGCTGCCGAGTTCACGCCGATGAAGGCGTCCTCGCCGTTCGATGCGTCGCCCCAGCCGATCACGGTCGCGTCGTCGTCGAGCGCGTCGACCACCTCGGCGCGGAAGTCCGAGTTGCCGTCGAAGAAGGCGAGCGTCCCCGCCATCGTCACGTAGTCCCGCAGTCGCTCCGGCCAGTCTCCCTTCTGCTCGATCGCGACGTCGTGCCGCAACCGTGGCCAGTAGTTGTCCAGCACCCAGCGGTCGTCCTTGTCCCGCACGTCCAGCACCTTGCGCAGTCCGTGCTGGACGGCGAGCGCCTCCAGGCTCTCGTCGACGGCCACCGCCCCGGTCAGTCCGGAGAGCGTGGTCGCGACGTTGACCGACGGGGTGCCCGTTCGGAAGAGAACATATCCGTCGATGCCGGACCGGGTGACAGTTGTCCACAGGTCACTGGGACGCGTGCGAACGCCGTACCGGGAGGCGAGGTCGTCCAGCCAGATCTGGTAGCCGAGCGACGGGATGTTCAGGTAGAGCGACTCGCCACCGCGGCGGGCCAGCAGCCCTTGCAGCGTGGTCGCGAGCGTCCGCTCAGCGGGGCTCAGCGAGTCCTCGGTCAGCACGTTCAGCAACCGCGGCCGCTGCCCCTTGGGGTAGGCCGCAGCAGTGGAGGCGGAAGCGAGGGAAGGCACAGCGATTGACGGAGCAAGGGACGCCAGGCCCAACCCCGCGGTCAGGCCGAGGGCGTGCCGGCGGGTGAGACGTCGTCGATCGGACATGCGGTGCCTCCAGGGAGCGGCTGGTGGACTGTCCTACGTTGTCATCTGCCCCGAGACCATGCCACAAGCCGTCACCGCCTCACAAGAGGTCAGCCCGGAATCGGCAACCCGTAACGGCGCAGCAGCCCTACCAACGTGTCCACCCCGGTCGACAGGTCGTACACCTCAGCGTGCAGCCCGACGCTCGCAGCGCCCGCCACATTGGCTTCGTTGTCGTCGATGAACAGTACCGACGACGCCGGTACGTCGATCGCTGCCAGGATCGCCCGGAAGTACGCCGGATCAGGCTTGGCCAGCCCGAGATCGCACGAGTAGAAGCTCTGGTCGAACCACTCGCCGTACCCGCGCTCGTCGTGCATGAGCGACCGCCGGTACGCCTGCTGGTTGGTCGCGAGATGACAGCCGATCCCGGCGGCGCGCAGCTCCTGGATCAACGACACCACGGCCGGCTCCGCCTCGAACCAGTGCCACGGCTCGAGCGCCTCCTCCACCGTCGCGGTGGAGTTCCAGCGCTGCAGGACCTCGGCGAGTGCGTCCCGGAAGTCGACCTTGCCGACCAGGCTGGGCTTCTCCGCGGCCATCAGTTCGGCCAGAAAGGTCTCACTGTCGGCGGGGACGAGGGAGTTCAGGCGGGCGAACCAGTCCTGGGTGGGGCGCTGGAACACGCCGTCGGCGTCGAACAGGACGGCGGTGACAGAGGTCGTCGGCATGAATCCATCCTGTCAGCCCGGGGCCTTGACCGGTTCAGCCGGTATGCGCTTACCTTGTGGCTACGTAAACATATCTGGACACCTTCCGGCGAAAAACAACAGAAAGCGCCAGGTGAGGCGTATGAGTCTGAGCAGAAGGAAGTTCCTCGCGTTCGGTGCCGGCGCCACGGCCGCGAGCACCGGTCTGAGCGGATGTGGCTCCCGAAGTTCGCTCGGCGGATCCGACGAGCTGAGCATGTGGACCTGGGTCGGATCGGTGAACGACGACCTGATCGGCCAAGCGGAGAAGGCGATCCCGGGGCACGACGGGCTGCGGCTGTCGATGACCCGGATCGGCAGCAACTACAAGACCAAGGTGCTGACCTCGCTGGCCGGCAAGTCGCTGGTTCCCGACATCGTCGCGATCAACGACGACGTGGCGACGTACTTCCCGAACGCCGACCAGTTCCACGACCTGTTCGAACTCGGCGCCAAGGAGCGCGAGAGCGAGTTCCTGCCCTGGAAATGGAAGCTCGGCGTCACGCCGGACAACAAGATGATGGCCTACCCGATGGACACCGGTCCGACCGCGCTGTTCTACCGCACCGACGTCTTCAGCAAGGCCGGCATCGACATCGACCCCGCCGCGGTCGCCGGGCTCGCGCCGGACTGGGACACCTACATCGCGCTCGGAAAGAAAGTGAAGCAGGCCGTCCCCGGCGCGTCGATCACCGACAACATCAACAGCATCTTCTCCTACCGGATGGCGCAGCAGCCGAAGCGGTACATGACCGTGGACGGGCAGTACATCGGCGACCAGGACCACGTCCGGGAGGCGTTCGACCTGGCCATCCGCGTGGTCAAGGAAGGGCTGTCCGCCAACGCGCAGGACGGTTCGACCGACGCGGACGCGGTCGTGACGAACGGCAAGCTGGTCGCCTTCAACGCCGCGGTCTGGTGGGCCCAGCTCGGCCCGAAGAACGCGGCGCCCAAGACGAAGGGACTCTGGCGGGTGACGGCGGCTCCTGGTGGCGCCGGCAACCGCGGCGGGTCCTTCCTGGGCATCACGAAGTACTGCAAGAACCCCGAGGCGGCCTTCGCGTTCATCAGCTGGCTGGAGTCGGCGAAGAACCAGGCCCAGGCGTTCCTCGACCCGGTGCTGTTCCCGTCAACGCCGGCCAGCTACACCGATTCCCGGCTCGCCGCGCCGGATCCGTTCTTCGGCGGTCAGAAGATCGTCGAGGTGTTCGCGGAGTCGGCGACGAAGTACCCGGGCGCCTACTTCTCGCCGTACGACTCGATCATCGGTGCGCCGATCAGCGCCGAACTCGTGAACGTCGAAGTGGCCGGCAAGTCACCGGACCAGGCCTGGAACGACGCACAGCACCAGGTCGAACGTGAACTCACCCGGGCGGGGGCGATCTGAGATGACTGCCACCAAAACACTTCCCGCGACCGTCCGCAGCACCGACACCACTACCGCGAAGCCGCCGGGCAAGTACCGCCAGGCGTTCCCGCAGTACGCCGCCGTCGCGCCGTTCTTCATCCTGTTCGCCATCTTCGGCGCCTTCCCGGTGCTGTTCTCGATCTGGATCTCGTTCCACGACTGGGACGGCATCGGGTCGATGACCTGGGTCGGCCTGCAGCAGTACAGCTACCTGCTCGGCGATCCGAAGTTCTGGCAGGCGATCGGCAACACGCTGATCATCTGGGTGCTGTCGACCGTGCCGATGTTGCTGCTCGCGCTCGTGATCGCCAACGCGTTGCACAACGCCACCCGGTTCCGCAGCTTCTACCGGATCGCCTACTTCATCCCCAACGTCACCTCGGTGGTCGCGGTCACCCTGGTGTTCGGATCGATCTTCAGCAACAACTTCGGCCTGCTGAACGCGTTCCTGCAGTCGGTCGGCCTGGGCAAGGTCGAATGGCTGACCCAGCCGTGGGGGATCAAGATCGCGATCGCCACCATCGTCACCTGGCGGTGGGTCGGCTACAACGCGATCATCTTCCTGGCCGGCCTGCAGGCGATCTCGGCCGACGTGTACGAGGCGGCCAAGGTCGACGGCGCCAGTTCGCGGCAGGTGTTCTGGCGGATCACAGTGCCGATGCTGCGGCCGGTGATCCTGTTCACCGCGGTCACCTCGACCATCGGCGGACTGCAGATCTTCACCGAATCCCGGGTTCTGTTCGGTGACACCAACAACATCGGCGGCCCCGGCAACGCCGGTATGACGATCGTGTCGTACCTCTACCAGAGCGCGTTCATCAACAACCAGTTCGGGTACGGCGCCGCGATCGGCTGGGCGCTGTTCATCCTCATCGTGCTGTTCTCGATCATCAACTGGCGGTTGATCGGCGGCCGGGACAACGAGCGGATCGCCCGTCGCGCCGCCCGCAGGGCCGAGCGCAACATCGCCGCCCAGAAGGCCGCACAGGAGACAGCACAGCAGGAGGACGCGCAGGAGACCACGAAGGAGGCCGCCGATGTCCATTGAGCGCATCCGCACCACGGTCGGGCACATCGTCTTGATGCTCGGCGTCGTGGTCTCGATCTTCCCGTTCTACTGGATGCTGGTGATGGCCTCGAACACCACACCGGACATCTTCAGCTACCCGCCGAAGCTGGTGATCGGCTCCCACCTGTTCGAGAACATGGGCAAGGTGCTCGACAACATCGACTTCTTCGGAGCGATGCTGCTCACCCTGATCGCCTCCCTCGGCGTCACCGTCCTGATCCTGTTCTTCGACTCGCTGGCCGCGTTCGCGTTCGCGAAGTACGAGTTCCCCGGCCGCAACTTTCTCTTCGGGTTGCTGCTGGCCACCTTCATGATCCCGACCCAGCTGTCGCTGGTGCCGCAGTTCGTCACGCTCGCGGAGTTCGGCTGGATCGGGTCGCTGAAGGCACTCATCATCCCGGGCGCGGCGAACGCGTTCGGCATCTTCTGGATGCGCCAGTACGCCGCCGGCGCGATCCCGGACGAGCTGATCTCGGCCGCCAAGGTCGACGGGGCCGGCTTCTTCCGGCAGTACCTGACCGTCGGCCTGCCGGTCCTGCGGCCCGGCCTCGCGTTCCTCGGTATCTTCACCTTCATCAACGTCTGGAACGACTACCTCTGGCCGCTGATCGTGATGACCGACCCGAACCGGCTCACCCTGCAGGTCGCCCTGGACCAGCTCAACGGCATCTACGGCACCGACTACTCCATGGTCATGGCCGGCGCCCTGATGAGCGTCATACCGTTGATCGGGGTCTTCCTGATCGGCGGCCGGCACTTCATCTCCGATCTGGCCGCCGGCGCCATGAAATTCTGATCCACACCGACAACGAAAACGGGACACCTCTTGACTGACACCAAGCTCCGCTGGGGCATCCTCGGCACCGGGAACATCGCGTCCCGGTTCGCCAGCCAGGTGCCGACCTCGCCGACGAACTCGGTCGTCGCCGTCGGCAGCCGGTCGATCGACTCCGCCAACGCCTTCGCCGACAAGTGGGACATCGCCAACCGGCACGCGTCGTACGACGACCTGCTCGCCGACGAGACCGTGGATGCGGTCTACATCGCGACGCCGCACCCGATGCACGTCGAGTGGGCGATCAAGGCCGCCGAGGCCGGCAAGCACGTGCTGTGCGAGAAGCCGCTCGCGATCAACAAGGCCTGGGCCGAGGCGATGATCGAGGCCGCGGTCCGCAACGACGTCTTCCTGATGGAGGCGTACATGTACCGCTGCCTGCCGCAGACCAAGCTGATCGCCCAGCTGGTCCGCGACGGCGAGCTCGGCACCGTCCACCAGATCCAGGCCACGTTCGCGTTCGCGTCGTCGTTCCGGCCGGAGTCGCGGATCTTCGCCGACGAGCTGGCCGGTGGCGGCATTCTCGACGTCGGCGGCTACCCGGTCTCGATGGCCCGGCTGATTGCCGGCGCGGCGACCGGGCAGCCGTTCGCCGACCCGGCCGCGGTGACCGCGGTCGGCACGGTCGGCGAAACCGGCGCCGACGAATGGACCGTGGCGACGCTGTTCTTCGAGGGCGGCGTGACCGCACAGGTGAGCACCGGCGTGCGGCTCGGGGACCAGAACCAGGTCCGCATCTTCGGCAGCAAGGGCTATCTGGTGGTCGAGGACCCGTGGTTCGGTGGCGACGGCAGACCGACCCACGTCACCCTGCACAAGGTGGGGGAGGAGCCGCGGGACATCTCCGCGGACCCGGCGCTCATCTACGCGGCCGAGGCCGAGGCGGTCGCGCGGGCGATCGAGCAACGGCAGGCACCGGAGATGAGCTGGGCCGACACCCTCGGCAACCTGACCGTCCAGGACGCGTGGCGGGCCGCGATCGGGCAGCAGTACGCGAGCGAGCGGGACGACGCCAAGATCCCGACCGCCACCGGCCGCCCGCTGGCCAAGCGCGCCGACGCCCCGATGATCTACGGCAAGGTGCCCGGGCTCGACAAGCCCGTCTCCCGGCTCGTGATGGGCGTCGACAACCAGCAGACGCTCACCCACGCCGCGGTGGTCTTCGACGACTTCGTCGAGCGCGGCGGAACGACGTTCGACACCGCCTACATCTACGGCGGCGGCCGGGGCGAGAAGCTGCTCGGCCAGTGGATCACGTCGCGCGGCAACCGCGACGAGATCGTTGTCATCGGCAAGGGTGCGCACACGCCGCACTGCGATCCGGAGTCGATCACGCGGCAGCTGCACGAGAGCCTCGAGCGGCTGCAGACCGATCACGTCGACCTCTACATGATGCACCGCGACAACGAGGAGATCCCGGTCGCGGAGTTCGTCGATGTCCTCGACGAACACTTCAAAGCCGGCCGGATCAAGGCGTACGGCGGCTCCAACTGGTCGCTGTCGCGGTTCGACGAGGCCAACGCGTACGCCGAGGCCAACGGCAAGCAGCCGTTCACGCTGCTCAGCAACCACCTCAGCCTCGCGCGGGCGTACGACGTACCGTGGAAGGGCTGCCGGCACGTCTCCGACGACGAGTCGCAGGCGTGGCTGCGGGAGCGGCAGGTCGCGCTGTTCCCGTGGTCGAGCCAGGCGCGCGGGTTCTTCACCGGGCGGGCGAAACCGGAGGACCGGTCGGACGAGGAACTGGTGCGCTGTTTCTACTCCGACGAGAACTTCCGTAGGCTTGACCGGGCGCGGGAGCTGGCGGCCGCCAAGGGAGTCGAGCCGACGGCGATCGCGTTGGCCTGGCTGTTGCACCAGCCGTACCCGGTGTTCCCGCTGATCGGGCCGCGGCACGTCAGCGAGACCCGGACCTCGACACCGGGGCTGTCGGTCACTCTCACGGACGAGGAAGTGGCCTACCTCACTGCCTGATCGGCGAGTGTGGACCGAATTGGTCGTGCGTCAGGCCGCATGTAGCATGGTCTGTCGGTGTCACGACCCTGAACACGGAGAATCATGTCTAAGAAGTGCGATGTCTGCGGCAAGCAGCCGACGTTCGGCAACAACGTTGCCCGCCTGGGTAAGGGCGCGATGATCCGTCGGGTCAAGGCTCGTACGCCGCGGCGGTTCAACCCCAACATCCAGCCGGTCCGGGCGCTCATCAAGGGCACCCCGACCCGCCTGAAGGTCTGCACGTCCTGCATCAAGGCCGGCAAGGTCCAGCGCGTCGTCGGCTGACCCCAGCTCTCTCCGTTGTAGGGCCTGAAACAGGCGCCCGGGATCACCCGGGCGCCTCTTTCGCGTCTTCTCAGACCTTGTGGGCCACGACGGTGATCTCGTTCCGGTTGTGGTGCAGTTGCCGGGCGTGGAGTACGTCGTACTGCCGGCGCAGCACGTCGATACCGCGCCGGGCGCCGTCGAGCGGGTTCTTCCCGCCGCCCTTCAGCGTGACGATCGCGAGTCCGCCGCGGCGCACGTGCGCCGCCGCGTCGACCATCATCCGGGCGCTCATCACCTGATCCATCCGCATGTCGTTCACCACCACGTCGAACCGCACCCGGTTCTCCGCGAAGAACCTCCCGGCCGTCGTCGCCGCGTGATGGATTCCACGGTCACGCTTCAGCCGCTGGTCCAGCGAGCCGGGGTCCACCGACCACACCTCCTGCCCGTGCTGCCGCAGGATCCGCGTCCACCCGCCCGGCGACGCACCCAGGTCGACCGCCTTCCCACCCGGCGCAAGCTCCAGCCCGAAGGTCGCGATCGCCTCCTCCAACTTGAACTCCGACCGCGACACCCGCTCCTCACCCCGAGCCAACCGCATCCGCCCACCCGGCCAGTCCGACAAGCTGTCGGAGCGGCGGTTCAGCCCGAGCAGGACCGCTCGCCGGCCGACGAAGCACGAGACGACGACCTCCTGCCCGGAGCGGGTCACACTCACCCCACGCTCGGTGAGGGCGCCCTCGAGCCGGCGGTAGTACGACCCGCCGGTGCCTGCGCCGTCGGTCCAGGCCTGCACCGCGAGCGCTTTCGGGTAGTCGGGCAGGGCACTGAGCACCAGCTCGGCCAGCTCGTAGTCCGGGGGCAGCTCGTCGAAGCTGGCGATCTCGGTAGTCAGGTGCCGGACGAACACGATCCGCCCCGCGTCGCATGCCGCCGCGAGCTCACCCACGGCCGGGCCGTCGACGATGCGCCCCAGGTCACCGCTGACCCGCTCGATCCGCAGCCCGCGGCCGAACTCGCTCCGGATCTCCCGCACCGCCCACTCGTAACTGTCGGCAGCAACCGAGAACAACACGCTCACCCCCGAACCCTAGCGACCCGGCTCTCTGCGTACCGAACGACAGGACGTAGTCGTGTACGTAGATGCCCGCGCACGCCTGACGAGGTGCGCCGGAAGCCTTGCTTGGGGGACTACCTCCTGTCCTTCGGTACGCAGCGGGCTGTGTCGCTAGGGTTTGGGCGTGGAGGAATTGACGGTCGAGGTGTTGCGGGCCTGGGCTCGGACGGCGCTGGTCGAGTTGGGGCGGGCGCGGACCGACATCGACGAGCTGAACGTGTACCCGGTGCCGGACGGTGATACAGGCACGAACCTCTACCTGACCTGGGAAGCCGCCTGCGACGCCTTGCCCGCGGGCGAGCTGACCTTCAGCGAGGCCATCCAGGCGTTCGGCCGCGGCGCGTTGCTCGGCGCCCGCGGCAACTCCGGCGTCATCACCTCCCAGCTGATCCGCGCCTGTGGCCTCCGCCTCGCGGAGAACCTCCCGCGTGACCAGGCTGCCGATGACAACGCCGTACTGGCCGACCCTCGGATGAGCGAGTCGGCCGCGTTCGCGGATGCCCTGAAGTACGCCGCCGATGCCGCCTACGGTGCGGTCGCGCAACCGGTCGAGGGGACCATGCTGACCGTGGCCCGGGCTGCGGCGACCGGCGCGATCACGGCCGCGAACGACGGGAAGAGCCTGGCGGACGTGTGCCTGGCCGCCGTCGCATCCGCCCGGCAGGCGCTCACCAGGACGACCGAGCAGCTCGACGTACTGCGGCGCGCGGGCGTCGTGGATGCCGGGGGAGCGGGCCTCGTGGTGATCCTCGGCGCGATGGAGTCCGTGCTCACCGGGCAGATCGTGCGGGTCGAGGTGCCGGCCCGGGTCGAGCCTCAGGGTGAGAACGCCGAGAGCCAGGACGGGCCGGCGTACGAGGTGATGTACCTGTTGGACGCACCGGACGACAAGGTCGCCGACTTCCGGCAGATCCTGGCCGGTCTCGGCGACTCGGTCGTCGTGGTCGGCGGGGACGGGTTGTGGAACGTCCACGTCCACACCGACGACGTGGGTGCCGCGATCGAGCACGGCATCGACATCGGTCGGCCGCACCGGATCCGGGTCACCCACTTCGCCGACCAGGCCCAGCACGAGCCGCCGCCGGGTCGCGCGGTGATCGCGGTCGTCGCCGGTGACGGGCTGGCGGACCTGTTCACCGAGGCCGGGGCGCAGGTCATCATCGGCGGACCGGGGCGGCGGTGCTCGACCGGGGAACTGCTGCGCGCGATGGAGAAGTCGAAGGCGTCCGAGATCGTGCTGCTGCCCAACGACAGCGACTCGCTCGCGGTCGCCGAGGCCGCCGCGACCGCGGCCCGCCAGGACGGGATCCGGGTGGCCGTGATCCCGACCAGGGCCCAGGTCCAGGGTCTGGCGGCGATCGCTGTCCACGACCCCGAGCGCAACTTCGACGACGACGTCGTACACCTCTCGGCGGCGGCCGGGCAAACCCGCCACGGCGCCGTCACGATCGCGGTGAAGGACGCCTGGACGATGGCCGGCATGTGCCGGGTCGGCGACGCGCTGGGCGTGGTCGACGGCGATTTCACGCTGATCACCGAAGATCTTGAGGAGGCGGCGTTCGGCGTGGTCGACCGGCTGCTCGGCGGCGGAGGCGAGTTGCTCACCATCGTCACCGGCCGGGACGCGGACCCCGCCCTGGCCGCGGCTCTGGAGCGGCACGTGCGGCGGAACCGCAAAGATGTCGACGTCGTGGTGTACGACGGAGGACAGGACAGGTACCCGCTGCTGATCGGGGTGGAATGACAACGGATATGGACAGGAAGGTCCGCGACTTCCTCGGTGCCAGGACGGCGAAGATCTTCGCGGACGTGCTCGCCATCGAGACCGTCGGCGACCTGCTGCGGCACTACCCGCGCCGGTACCTGAAGAAGGGTGAGCTGACCCCCTTCGACGAGCTTGAGGTGGGCGACCAGGCGACCGTCAACGGCCGGGTCAAGAAGGTCACCGTGCGGTCGCTGGACACCAAGGCCGAGATCCCGCTCACCGACGTACAGAAGTGGGCCCGGCGCAAGACTCTGACCAAGGTCGTCGTCACCGACGGCCGGCGCGACCTGGAGCTGGCCTTCTTCAACCAGCCCTGGCTGGCGACCAAGCTGACGCCGGGGACGGCCGCCCTGTTCTGGGGCGAGGTGACGATGTTCCGCGACATCATGCAGCTGAAGAGCCCGGGCACCGAGATCCTCGACGAGGAGGACTTGTCCGAGGCCGAGATCGAACGCCGGGCCCGGCCGTTCCGGCCGCTCTACCCGGCCACCGCGAAGTTGCCGACCGCAACGATCGAGCGGAGCGTGAAGATCGTCCTGGACAGCCTGGACGAGGGTCTCGACGACCCGATCCCGGAGCTGATCCTGCGCAAGGAGAAGCTGCTCAGCCTGCGCGAGGCCCTGCAGAAGGTGCATCTGCCGGACACCGAGAAGGACATCCGCGACGCGCAGCACCGGTTCCGGTTCGAGGAAGCCCTGGTGATGCAGACGATCCTGGCCCAGCGCCGGGCCGTCACCGACGCGCTGAACGCGATCCCGCGGCCGCGGACCGAGGGCGGGATGCTGGACGAGTTCGACCAGCGGCTGCCGTTCGAGCTCACCGCCGGACAGGCTGAGGTGGGCGAGGAGATCTTCGCCGACCTGGCCCGGCCGCACCCGATGCACCGCCTGTTGCAGGGCGAGGTCGGCTCCGGCAAGACCGTGGTCGCGCTGCGGGCGATGCTGTCCGTGGTCGACTCCGGCGGTCAGGCGGTGCTGCTGGCCCCGACCGAGGTGCTCGCCACCCAGCACCACAAGACGCTGACCAAGATGCTCGGCGATCTGGCCGAGGAGGGCATGCTCGGCGGCGCGGAGCGGGCCACCCGGGTGGGGCTGCTGACTGGCTCCCTGGGCGCGGCGGCCCGTCGTACGGCGATGCTCGACGCGGCCAGCGGGGCCGCGGGGATCGTGGTCGGGACGCACGCGCTGCTCGAGGACAAGGTGCAGTTCGCGGATCTCGGGCTCGTGGTGGTCGACGAGCAGCACCGGTTCGGGGTCGAGCAACGGGCGGCGCTGAGTCAGAAGTCCGGCGAGAACACCCCGCACGTGCTGGTGATGACGGCGACACCCATCCCGCGGACCGTGGCGATGACGGTGTTCGGCGACCTGTCCGTGTCGACGCTGACCGAGCTCCCGGCCGGACGCTCGCCGATCCAGTCGTCCGTGGTCCCGGCGAAGGAGAAGCCCGACTGGCTGCAGCGGGCCTGGGCCCGGGTCCGCGAGGAGGTCGGCAAGGGCCATCAGGCGTACGTCGTGTGCCCGCGGATCGGTGACGACGTGAAGAACGCGGCCGACGAGGAAGGTGAGTTCGTCGCCGGCGAGGAGGACAAGGGCGGCGGGAAGAAGCAGCAGGCGCGGCCGCCGATCTCGGTCCTGCAGGTGGCCGAGGCTCTGGCCGAGATCCTGCACGACCTGCGGGTCGAGATCCTGCACGGCCGGCTGCCGGCCGAGGAGAAGGACGCGGTGATGTCGCGGTTCGCGGCTGGTGAGGTCGACGTACTGATCGCGACCACGGTGATCGAGGTCGGCGTCGACGTACCGAACGCGTCGACGATGGTGATCATGGACGCAGACCGGTTCGGCATCTCCCAGCTGCACCAGCTCCGCGGCCGGGTAGGTCGGGGCAAGGTGCCGGGGCTGTGCCTGCTGGTGACGGACCTGTGGGCGGGCTCGAAGTCGTACGGGCGCCTGGACGCGGTCGCATCGACGACGGACGGGTTCGAGCTGTCGCGGATCGACCTCGAGACCCGGCGTGAGGGTGACGTGCTGGGAGTCGCACAGTCAGGTCGGCGGAGCAGTCTGAAGCTGCTGAGCGTGCTGCGGGACGAGGACATCATCTTCGCCGCCCGGCATGTGGCGAACTCGATCGTCTCGGTCGACGCCGAACTGGCCGAGTACCCGGCGCTCCGGTCGTTCGTGCGGAGCGCTCTGGAGTCGGAGACGACCGAGTACCTGGAGAAGACGTGAGCCGGATCGTCGGGGGAGCGGCCGGCGGGCGGCGGATCGCCGTACCTCCGGGGAGCGGGACGCGGCCGACCGCGGATCGGGTCCGGGAGGCGCTGTTCTCATCGCTGGAGTCCGAGTTCGGCAGCCTCCACGGGCTCGCTGTGCTCGATCTGTACGCCGGATCGGGCGCGATCGGACTCGAGGCGCTGTCCCGGGGAGCGGTGCGCGCGGTCCTGGTGGAGTCGGACCGGAGGGCGGCCGAGGTGATCGCGGCCAACATCCAGGCGGTGGGCCTGCCCGGCGCGACCGTGCTGACACGTCCGGTGGAGAAGGTGACGGCGGGGGAGAGCCCCGCGGTCTTCGACCTGGTGTTCGCGGATCCGCCGTACAAGCTGGAGACGGAGGAGTTGCAGGACGTGCTGACCGGCCTGGCCGCGAACGGGTGGCTGGCCGACGACGCGGTCGTCGTGGTCGAGCGCGGCAAGCGGGAGCCGTGGGAGTGGCCGGAAGGTTTCGCCGCGCTGCGGGACCGCAAGTACGGCGAGGCCCGGCTTTGGTACGGTCACCGCCATGAGTAGGGCGGTCTTCCCCGGCACCTTCGACCCGCCGACGGTCGGGCATCTGGACATCGTCACCCGGGCGGCCGCCGCCTTCGACGAGGTGATCGTCGCGGCCGGCGTGAACCAGTCCAAGAACCGGCTGTTCAGCCCCGACGAGCGGGTTGAGATGCTGACCGAGCTCGCCGCGCCGTTCGGCAACGTGCGGATCGGGACCTTCGAGGGGCTGCTGGTCGACTACTGCCGGGCCGAGGGCGCCGGCGTGATCGTGAAGGGCCTGCGGTCGGCGGCCGACTACGACTACGAACTGCAGATGGCCCAGCTCAACCGCGCGATGACCGGGGTCGACACGCTGTTCATGCCGACCCGGGCGGAGAACGGTTTCATCTCCTCCAGCTGGGTCAAGGAGATCGCCCGCCTCGGCGGGGACGTGAGCTCCTTCGTGACCCCGGCTGTTCACTCCCGGTTACTGGCGAAGTTCTAGATGTACCCCGAATTGGGCGACTGGCCGCGGAGTTGGTAACCTAGACAACCGGTCTCGACGAGACCGAGATTTTGCCTTGCCCACGCCTGAGAGGAATGTCCTGAGCGTCTTGGACCCGCGGTCCCCACTCGTGATCGACACGCACGAGCTGACACGCCGCGCCGGGTCCCAGCGCGAGGTCACCTTCACGGCACCGGCTCCGGCGGATCTCGGAATCGACGTGATCGGCGTCCCCGAGGGCGACCCGATCCAGTTCGATCTACGGCTGGAATCGGTCGTCGAAGGGGTCCTCGTCACCGGGACGGCCCGCGGCCGACTGGTCGGGGAGTGCGCGCGGTGCCTGGTCGATATCGAGGACGAGTTCCTCGCTGACGTCCAGGAGCTGTACGTCTACCCGGAAAGCGAAGCCGGACCGGACGAGGCCAGCCGGATGGAGGGCGATCTGATCGACCTCGAGCCGGTGCTGAGGGACCAGGTGGTGCTCGCACTGCCGTTCCAGCCCTTGTGTACGGACGACTGTCCGGGCCTGTGCCCCGAGTGTGGGGTACGCCTGGCGGACGAGCCCGGCCACAAGCACGAGGACGGTACCGACCCACGCTGGGCAGCCCTCGGCGGATTGCTCCAGAACGACCAGCACGACAACTAGATACCGAATACACGTCAGCCAGCCGGCCGGGTCCACAAGCCCCCGGCCGAACCGAGGAGTCATAACCGTGGCCGTTCCGAAGCGGAAGATGTCGCGCAGCAACACCCGCAACCGCCGGGCCCAGTGGAAGACCACTGCCCCGTCGCTGGTCACCTGCGTGAACCCCGCCTGCCGCGCGAAGCACCTGCAGCACACCGTTTGCCCCACCTGCGGTCAGTACGGCGCCAAGGGCGAGCGCCGCCAGGTCGTCGAGAGCTAAGCGACACCTCACCCAGTGAATTCGGTCAACGAGACGGGGCTCTACGCCGAGCTGAACCAGCGGCTCGGCGTATCGCTGGCTGACGAACTACTGGAGCACGCCTTCACCCACCGCTCGTACGCGTACGAGAACGGCGGGCTGCCGACGAACGAGCGGCTGGAGTTCCTCGGGGACTCCGTGCTCGGCGTCATCGTCACGGAGTCGCTGTTCCGCAATCACCCGGACCTGTCCGAGGGCAGGCTGGCCAAGCTGCGCGCCGCGGTGGTGAACATGCGCGCGCTCGCCGGGGTCGCCCGCGATCTCAAGCTGGGCAAGTACCTGAGGCTCGGTCGCGGTGAGGAAGCCACCGGCGGCCGGGACAAGTCGTCGATCCTGGCCGACTGTGTCGAGGCGCTGATCGGTGCCGTCTACCTGGACCGCGGCTTCGAGACCGCCGGACACGTCGTGCACAGGCTGTTCGACGACCTGATGGAGTCCTCGGCCCGGCTCGGCGCCGGCCTGGACTGGAAGACCTCGCTGCAGGAACTGGTCGCGCAGCTGGGCGTCGGCGTGCCGGAGTACGTGATCGCCGAGTCCGGCCCGGACCACGCCAAGACGTTCGAGGCTCGGGTCCGGATCGGTTCCGACACGTACGGTCACGGCATCGGCCGGAGCAAGAAGGAAGCCGAGCAGCAGGCCGCGGAGACCGCGTGGAAGGCGCTCCGGGCCGCCCACCCCGACAGCACAGACCCCTCCCAGCGGCCCTAGTGTCCTGTGCCTGAGCTTCCTGAGGTAGAGGTCGTACGCCGGGGTCTGGCGGAGTTCACCACCGGCCGGACCATCGACGCGGTCGAGGTCCTGCATCCGCGTCCGGTACGGCGTCACGCCGCCGGGCCGGACGATTTCGTCGCCCGGCTGAAGGGGCAGGTGTTCGCCGAGCCGGCCCGGCGCGGGAAGTACCTGTGGCTGCCGCTGGAGTCCGGGGACGCGGTGCTGACCCATCTCGGGATGAGCGGGCAGTTCCGGGTGCAGCCGGTCGGCGCGCCGGACGAGTCCCATCTGCGGGTCCGGTTCCGGTTCGCCGACGACGGCGGAGAGGTCCGATTTGTGGACCAGCGGATGTTCGGTGGTCTGTCCTATTCCGAGGGTGGTGCGGACCTGCCGCCGGAAATCGCGCACATCGCCCGCGACCCGTTCGATCCTCTGTTCGATCCGGACGTCTTCGTGGCCGCGGTCCGGCGCCGCAAGACCGGCCTCAAACGGGCCTTGCTGGACCAGACCGTCATCAGCGGAGTGGGCAATATCTACGCAGATGAAGCGTTGTGGCGGTCAAAAATGCACTACGCCCGGGCGACGGAAACGCTGAAACCCTTACAAATAAGGGAGATCCTGCGCCACGCCCATGAGGTGATGGCGGAGGCACTGACCGTCGGCGGGACCAGCTTCGATGCCCTGTATGTCAACGTGAACGGGGAATCCGGCTACTTCGAGCGTGGCCTGAACGTCTACGGACAAGAGGGTTCGCCGTGTCCGCGCGACGGGCGGCCGATCCGTCGGGAGCCGTTCATGAACCGTTCGTCGTATCGGTGCCCGAAATGTCAGCCGATCCCTCGCCATGTCCGCTGGTGAGCGAGGTATCGTTAATAAACGTGGCCCAGGTTGACCGTCGGCCCCGCCGGTGTCACCCTGAAAGACGGCACACATTTTCAGCGCTCCACGTCGTGATCCCAGGAGCGCACCCGGCGAGAACCCTTCCGGAGGACAGCACAATGGCCAAGGCTCTTCTAGGGCACCTTGGAGGCACTGACCCGCGCATGCTCGAGCAGGTTCGTCTGCTCAACCGGCGTGTCGCCGATCTGGAGGCGCACGTGATGCGCCTGCAGGCAGAGAACGACCACCTCGTCGCACAGGTCCACGAGGGCCGACTGCTTACCGTCGACGAGGCTCTGCGCGCCCCCGCTTCGGTCTGAGGACCCGAGCCGCGACAACGAGAGTTCCATCTCTACCGTCCGCACTACCCACGGCGGTGGCCCCCGTCCGGGCCCCCGCCGGTTGTCTGTTCATCGAATGTTGTGCTCCCAGATCCTTTGCCCGCCATTCTGATCGGCTGGCCTCCGCAGGAACATCGGCAGCTGTTTGTAGACTGCGAAGCGGAACTACTTCCCCCGGGTAGCGGCAGCGTTACGTGCAGTTATGACGGTTCCTTCGGTATCGTCTGTCCTTTCACGGGTTGGAGAGCATCGCTTTGTACCTGAAGAGCATGACGCTCCGAGGCTTCAAGTCGTTCGCGTCGGCCACGACGATGAACTTCGAACCGGGCATCACCTGCATCGTCGGCCCGAACGGCTCCGGCAAGTCCAATGTGGTCGACGCTCTCGCCTGGGTGATGGGCGAGCAGGGCGCCAAGTCGCTGCGTGGCGGCAAGATGGAGGACGTCATCTTCGCCGGCACCTCCGGCCGCGCCCCGCTGGGCCGCGCCGAGGTGGTGCTCACCATCGACAACACCGACGGCGCGCTGCCGATCGAGTACGCCGAGGTGACGATCTCCCGGACGATGTTCCGCAACGGTGGGTCGGACTACCAGATCAACGGGCAGAACTGCCGGCTGCTGGACGTCCAGGAACTGCTCAGCGACTCCGGCATCGGCCGCGAGATGCACGTCATCGTCGGCCAGGGCCAGCTCGACTCGATCCTGCGCGCCACACCGGAAGGCCGGCGCGGGTTCGTCGAGGAGGCGGCCGGCGTCCTGAAGCACCGCAAGCGCAAGGAAAAGGCGATCCGGAAGCTGGAGGCCACCGAGGGCAACCTGAACCGGCTCGGGGACCTGATCACCGAGATCCGCCGCCAGCTGAAGCCGCTCGGGCGCCAGGCGGAGGTGGCGCGCCGGGCGGTGACGATCCAGGCGGAGGTCCGGGACGGTCGCGCCCGGCTGCTCGCCGACGACATCGTCCAGGCCCAGTCCGCGCTCGAGGCGGAGCTGCGGGACGAGGCCGCGCTGACCCAGCGGCGGACCGAGACCGAGGCCAAGCTGCGCGAGGCCCGTGAGCTGGAGGCCGAGCTCGAGGACGCGCTGCGCGAGGATGCGCCCGCCCTGCAGGCCGCCCAGGACACGTGGTACCAGCTGTCCGGCTTCGGCGAGAAGATCAAGGGCACGGCGCGGATCGCGGCGGACCGGATCCGGTCGCTGAACGACGAGGCCGAGGAGCCGCGAGCCGGGCGGGACCCGGACGAGCTGGAGCTGGAGGCCGCGCGGGTCCGCGAGACCGAGGCGCAGATCGAGGCCGAGGTCGAGGCGCACTCGGAGCTGCTCGCCGAAGCCGTCGAACGCCGCCAGCAGCTCGAGTCCCAGGAGGCCGAGGAGGAGCGCCGGATCTCGGCGCTGATCCGGGCCGCCGCCGACCGCCGCGAGGGCCTGGCCCGGCTGACCGGTCAGGTGAACGCGCTGAAGAGCCGCGCCTCCGCCGCCGAGTCCGAGATCGGCCGTCTCGCCAGCAACATGCGCGAGGCCGAGGCACGTGCGGCCAAGGCGCAGCACGACTTCACCGCGCTGGAGACCCAGGTCGCCGGGCTGGATGCCGGTGAGAAGGGTCTCGACGACCAGTTCGAGGCAGCTCAGGCGGTCCTCGACGAGATGGACGAGCGCCTGGCGAAGGTCCGGGCCGAGGAGCGCGACGCCGAGCGCGAGCGCACCGGCCTGTCGGCTCGCAAGGAGGCGCTGGAGCTCGGCCTGAACCGCAAGGACGGTGCCGGAGCCCTGCTGGCCGCCTCCGAGCAGGTGAACGGCCTGATGGGTTCCGTGGCTGCCCTGCTGAGCGTGCGGACCGGGTACGAGACTGCGATCGCAGCGGCCCTCGGCGAGGCTGCCGACGCCGTCGCGGTCACCCACACCGACGCTGCTCTGCACGCCGTCGGCCACCTCAAGCAGCACGATCTGGGTCGGGCCGGCCTGCTGCTGGGCGATGCACCGTCGGATGACTACGCCACGTGGCCGTCGCTGCCGTACGGAGCGTCGTACGCCGTTGATGTCGTGGAATGCCCGGAGACCCTGCGGCCCGCTCTGCGGCGGCTGCTGCGCAAGGTCGTCGTGGTGGACGACGTGGCGGCTGCCCGGGTGCTGGTGCGGAATCTGCCCGACGTCACGTGCACCACGCGCGGTGGCGACGTACTCGGGGCGCATTTCGCGTACGGCGGTTCGGACGCGGCGCCTAGCCTGATCGAGGTGCAGTCCGCGGTCGACGAGGCGGCGGAGAAGCTGACCGAGGCTACGGCGCGGAGCGAGCGGCTGCGGTTCGAGTTGGCGGCGCTGGAGGACGAGCGATCGCGGCAGAAGGAATCCGTCGAGATCACGCTGGCCCGGCTGCACGAGTCGGACGCGGCGATGGCGGCCGTGGCCGAGCAGTTGGCGCACTTCGGGTCGCTCGCGAAGGCGTCCCGTGGCGAGGCGCAGCGGATGGCCGAGGCCATCGCTGCGGCCGAGGAAGAGCGCGACAAGAACCTGTCCGGCCTGGCCGAGCTGGAGGAGCGCCTCACCGACGCCGAGCAATTCGACGACGACGGTGACGAGCCGGATACCGCCGAGCGCGACCGGCTCGCCGAGGCGGCCAAGGGCGGTCGGGCGGCCGAGATGGAGGCGCGGCTGGCGCTGCGCACCACCGAGGAGCGGGCCAGGGCGCTGTCCGGCCGGGCGGACTCGCTGGAGCGCGCGGCGCGGCAGGAGCGCGAGGCGCGGGCGCGGGCGATCGCTCGGGCGGCACGCCGAGCCCGGCAGGCGGAGGCCGCGCAGGCGGTGCATCTGGCTGCTGGTCACGTGTTGGCCCGGCTGGAGACCTCGTTGCAGCTGGCGGCGTCCGAGCGGGCGGCGATCCAGGCGCAGCGCGCAGATCGCGAGCAGGCGCTGGCCCAGTCGCGGTCCGCGACGCGGGGCCTGAGCTCCGAGCTGGAGCAGCTGACCAACACTGTGCACCGCGACGCGCTGGCCCGGGCCGAGCAGAAGATGCGGCTGGAGCAGCTGTACGAGAAGTCGCTCGGCGAGCTCGGCGTCGAGGTCGAGGCGCTCGTCTCGGAGTACGGGCCGGACCAGCTGGTGCCGCCGCTGCCCAAGGACGGCGACGACAACACGCTCGAGCTCCAGGGTGAACCGTTCGACCGGGTGAAGGTCGGGAAGCGGCTGAAGCAGGCCGAGCGCGCGCTCAACCAGCTGGGGCGGATCAATCCGCTCGCGCTGGAGGAGTTCGATGCGATGGAGGAGCGGCACCGGTTCCTGTCCGAGCAGCTCGACGACCTGAAGAAGTCCCGCCGGGACCTGATGGACATCGTCAAGGAGGTCGACGAGCGGGTCGAGCAGGTCTTCACCCAGGCCTATCGCGACGTCGAGGTCGCCTTCGAGCACGTGTTCGCCCGGCTGTTCCCGGGAGGTGAGGGCCGGCTGGTGCTGACCGACCCCGACGACATGCTGTCCACTGGGATCGACGTCGAGGCGCGCCCGCCGGGCAAGAAGGTGAAGCGGCTGTCGCTGCTGTCCGGTGGCGAGCGGTCGCTCGTCGCGGTCGCGTTCCTGGTCGCGCTGTTCAAGGCCCGGCCGTCGCCGTTCTACATCCTCGACGAGGTCGAGGCGGCGCTGGACGACACGAACCTCGGCCGCCTGCTGGAACTCTACGAAGAGCTGCGCGAGAACAGCCAGCTCCTCGTCATCACCCACCAGAAGCGCACCATGGAGGTCGCCGACGCCCTGTACGGCGTCACCATGCGCGGCGACGGCGTCTCCTCGGTCATCTCCCAACGAATCCGCGAGCCCGAAGCGGTGTAGTTTTCGCAGGTGTAGCGAGCTGTGTCTCATGGAGCTACGCTGGGGGTATGAAGATCATCACCCAGCGGGAGTTCCGCAATCACTCCGCGGCTGTGATGGATGCCGTCGAGGCTGGGGAGACCTACCACATCACCCGGAACGGCACCGAGGTCGCCGAGTTGCGCCCGCTGAACAAGCGGCGACGCCTGAGCGCGCAGGAGCTGGTCCAACGGCACCGCCGGTTGCCCCGCGTGGACGCCGCGCTGATGCGACAGGAGGCGGACGAGTTCTTCGGCGCCGAGGACAGGGTCGGCGAGGACGACCCCTGGGAGCGCGGCGGTGAGTGATCCGTCGGCTTCCGGCGTTCTGGACACCTGTACGTACGTCGATCTCGGTCTGATCGAGGCAGATGCGCTGCCGGAGTATCCCGAACTCACGGCCGTCACCCTCGCCGAACTGCATCAGGGTGTAGCGATGGCGAAGGATGCGGCGACGAGAGCCGCGCGGACTGAGGTGCTCGGAGCTGCCGTGTCCGACTTCGATCCGCTGCCGTTCGACGGCGATGCGGCGGCCCGCTACGGCACGCTGGTGGCGCTGGTGATTTCGGCCGGCCGTGATCCCCGGCCCCGGCGAATGGACCTGATGATCGCGGCCATCGCCTCGAGCCGGGGCCTGCCGCTGTACACACGCAACGCCTTGGACTTCAAGGGACTCGACAACGTGCTGACCGTCCGCGCGGTCTGAGGGCATTGGGCTACCAGTTGTTGCCGGAGGCGGCGGAATCTCCGAGGTCGCTCATGACCGGACTGTAGGAGGCCGATGGGGCAGACGAGCGTTTGACCGCTGCGGCGTGCTTGCCCCCGGCAACTAAGCGGGGTCAGGCGGTGATGGTCATAGATGCGAGCTGATCGCCCTGGACGTCGAAGGTGAAGTGGGACGGTCCGTTGAAGCCGTCGCCGCCGACCTGGGTGACGATCGTCAGCGGGTTGCCCGGGGTGGACACCGTGGTGCCGGTGAAGGTCGCCCGCTTGCCGATCAGCTCGTTGTCGCTCCAGGACCGGATCCGGTCGTGTCCGCGGAACTGGCGGCCCCAGTCGTCGACGAAGCCGTCGGCGGCGAAGGCCGCCACGAACGCGTCGTTGTCCTGCGCGTCGATCGCGGTGAGTGCACGCTGGATCGCGGCGGGGATCTGTTCCATGCCTGAAACCATGCCCGAAACGATATCTCTCCGGTTTGAACCGGTCACGGATTCCGGACGTATGGCAGGTGTTCAACGGTGACCCGAGGAGGACCTGATGAAGCGGATGGGAATCGTGATCGGTGTGTTCGCGCTCGGTCTCGCCGGCTTGACCGCCTGCGGTGACGACGGCGACTCCGCCAGCGGTGGGACATCCAGCAGCAGCTCGAGCGCACCGGCCGCCGCCGGCTCGAAACTCGCCACCGCCGACGTCGGCAGCTTCGGCAAGGTCATTGTCGACGGCAACGGGCGAACGGTGTACGTGTTCGACAAGGACGTGTCCGGCAAGTCGAACTGTGAGGGCGACTGCCTGGCCAAGTGGCCGGTCGTCGCCGCCGGTGACGGTACGCCGCAGCTCGACGGCATCGACGCCTCGCTGGTCAGCACAGTGACCCGGTCCGACGGCAGCAAGCAGCTGGCGGTCGGCGGGTTGCCGATCTACCTGTTCGCGAGTGACACCAAGGCGGGCGACGCCAAAGGCCAGGCGGTCGAAGGAGTCTGGTGGGTCGTCGGCGCGGACGGTAAGAAGGTCACGACTCAGCCGTCAAGTAATGGCAACTCAGGTTACTGAGTTCCGGCCGCGGTCGAGCCCAGCCATTGCGGTGGCCGGTGAATCCCCTATCGTACGGACGGTGGGTGACTACCCGGGGCCGGAGGCTGCCGAGACGCTGATCCGATCGCTGTACGCCGAACACGGCCGCAGCCTGCTGGCTTATGCGACCCGGCTGACCGGCGACCGTGCGGCCGCGGAGGACGTCGTACAGGAGACTCTGGTGCGGGCGTGGAAACACGCCGGCGACCTGACCTCGGGCAAGGGTTCCGTCCGCGGGTGGTTGCTGACGGTGGCACGCAACATCGTCACCGACCGGGCCAGGGCCCGAGCGGCGCGACCGGCCGAGGTCGCCGACGTGGAGATCCGGCCCCCGGTCGAGGGTGACCATTCCGAGTCCGTGGTGAACACCATGATCGTGATGGACGCACTCGACCAGGTGTCGCCGGAACATCGCGAGGTGCTGGTGCAGTTGTACTACCGGGGCCGGTCGGTCGCCGAGGCCGCCAAGGAACTCGGTGTCCCGCCCGGTACCGTGAAATCGAGATCGTATTACGCCCTCCGAGCTCTGCGCGCGGTGATGGCCGGAACAGAAGCGGAGGTGGCCCGATGACTGAGCACGATCGCTCGCAGCTGGGTGCCTACGCCCTCGGCGCGCTCGAGCCCGACGAGGTCCGCGAGGTCGACGAGCACCTGGCCACCTGTGCCGAGTGCCGCACCGAGGTGGCCGAGTTGGAGGAGATGAAGTACTTCCTGGGCGAGGTGCCGCCGGAGGCGTTCCTGGACGGTCCGCCCGAAGGTGGCGAGCTCTTGCTGCAGCGCACGCTGCGGGAGGTGCGGCAGACGGCCGCCGAGCCGGCGCCGGTGCAGGCCCCGCCCGCCAGGAAGCGGTCCCGCACATGGTTGCTGGCAGCCGCGGCAGTGCTGGTGGTGGCCGGTGCACTCGGTGGCGGCGTGGCCATCGGACGGCAGGCCGCCGAGCCGGCCGAGGTTCCTGTCGCCGGGTCCAAGCACGTCAACTCCGCGGACGTCGCGACTGGCACGACGATGGCCACGACGGTGGAGCCACGGGCCGGCTGGAGCTGGGTCACGGTGCAGATCAACGGCCTGAAGGCCGGTGCCGAGTGCCAGATGGTCGTGACCGACAAGTCGGGCAAGACCTGGATCGCGGGCAGTTGGGTGGTGTCGGCGAAGGCCGCTCAGGAGGGCAGCAAGTTCGGCGGCGGTGTGCTGGTGCCGCTGAATCAGGTGCGGTCGGTCGAGATCAGGACGCTCGAGGGCGAGCACGTGGTCACTGCCAAGATCTGAGCCCAAACCGATTGCGGGGCACGAGAGGATAGGGGCGTGGCTACTACCTCTGACGACCTCAGGGCCCGCTGGAAGACCGCGGCCGAGAACTGTGAACGCTGGCTGTCACACCCACGGGTCCCTGTGCCGGACAGATTGCGGCAGCTCACCGAGGTCGCGTGCGAGGACTCGGCCGACGTCTACGGCAACGATGGAGACGTCGCCGCGCTCGAGCAGGAGGTAGCCGACCTCCTCGGGAAGCCGGCGGCGGTCTTCATGCCGACCGGGATCATGGCCCAGCAGAGCGTCCTGCGCGTGTACGCCGACCGCGCCGGGACCGATCGGGTCGCGGTGCACGGGCTGTCCCACCTGCTAGTGCACGAGCTGAACGCACTGGAAGAGGTGCACCGGCTCCGGATCGAGCGGATGACGTCGGAGCCGCGGCAGCCCCGGCCGGACGAGCTGGCCGCGATCCCGGGGAAGCTGGCCGCGGTCACGGTGGAGCTGCCGCTGCGCGATGGCGGGTTCGTCCTGCCGACGTGGGACGAGCTGGTCGTGTTCGCCGAGTCCTGTCGGGAGCGCGGCGTACCGCTGCATCTGGATGGCGCTCGCTTGTGGGAGAGCACGCCGTACCTGGGCCACAGCCTGGCGGAGATCGCGGCGCTGGCCTCGACGGTGTACGTGTCGTTCTACAAGGTGCTTGGTGGCTTGAGCGGCGCGGCGCTGGCCGGGCCGGAGGACGTGATCGCCGAGGTACGGCGCTGGCAGCGTCGGCTGGGCGGCAACCTCTACACGCTGTTCCCATACGCCGTGTCCGCGCGGGAGGGACTGCGGACCGTCCTGCCGCTCATGGGAGACCTGTACCAGCGGGCGGTCGAGCTCTCGATGGCCTTGCAGGGCGAGGGTTTCCGGGTGTTCCCGGAGCCGCCGCACACCAACTCGTTCCGGGTCTACGCGCCGCAGGCGGCCGACACGATCGAGACCGCTGCGGTCAAGCGGATGGAGACGACGCGCGAGGCGATCTGCGGCCGATGGCAGCCCGCCGACGTACCGGGATGGTCGTGGATCGAGTTGGTGGTTGGTCCGGACACGCTGGAGTGGCAGGTCGACGAAGTCGCCAAGGCGTTCGGGGAACTTTTGCGGCACTGAGGTCGTCAGTGTGATTGTTGGGTTGGGGATACGGGGAGAGAAGTGCTGACATTCGTCGTCACCATGGTCGTTCTGCTGGTTCTGTCGGGGCTCGTGCTGCTGGCCGTGGCCCGGGGTGAGGGGAAGCATTTCGGGTAGCCTCGCTGGATGAGGCGACTGATCTTTCAGGAGTACGTCACCCTCGACGGGTACGCCGCCGGACCGGACGGTGGGCTGGAGTTCTTCGACACGATCGCCGGGCAGTCCGACACCGACAATCTCGCCTTGCTCGAGAACGTCGACACGATGGTGCTCGGCGCCGAGACGTACCGGTTGTTCGCCGCGTTCTGGCCGACGGCCGCCTCTGCCGGTGAGGTGATCGCGGAGAAGCTCAACGCGTTGCGCCTGGTGGTCGTCTCGACGACGCTCGAGAGCGCACCGTGGGGGCAGTACGAGCCCGGCATCGTGGTCCGCGACCTCGACGCGGTGCGGGCGATCAAGGCCGAGCAGGACGGCAAGGACCTGATCCTGTGGGGCAGCATCACGCTGTTCCACTCGCTGCTGCACGCCGGTCTGGTCGACGAGGTGCAGTTACGCATCTGCCCGATCCTGCTGGGCGCGGGCAAGAGCGCGTTCCCGGTCGGGGGCCAGCCGGTCGACCTCGACCTGATCGAGGCCAGGCCGTGGGCCAAGGGCGGCGTACTGGTCCGCTACCAGCCGGCTAACTCACCGCGCTGACGATCGCTTTGACGAGTGGGGCGGCGACGGTGATCGTCGGGAGGATCAGGAGGGCGGCCGCCACGGCGTAGGTGCCGGCGGCGAGCCAGGCGTTGCTCGGCTCGGGGTCGGCGAGGCGCTGGACCCGCAGTACGGTCGCCGACTTGGCAGCGGCCAGTCCTGCTTCGGGAGCTGGTGCGCCGGTGAGCGCTACCAGGGCTCGGGCGAGTGGGCGTGGGCCGTTGCGGCGGCGGGCGTCGTCGTCCGCCAGCAGTTCGACCAGCGTGCGTGCCTGCTCCAGTGCTACGTCGCTGCGGACCCAGCGCGGGAATGCCATGTGCAGTGCTGTGAACGCCTCGAGGACAAGATCGTGCCGGGCGCGCAGGTGCGCTTGCTCGTGGGCGAGCACGGCGCGCAGCTCGTTGCCGTCGAGCCTGTCCAGAGCTCCGACCGACACGACTACGCGGGCGCCGCGGAGAGCTGGGAGGCAGTAGGCCAGCGGTGTTTCCTCGGCGAGCACACGCAGTCCCGGGATCAAGCCGTCCGGTGTGGCCAGTACGTCGACCAGGTCGCGGTGCCGCTTGCGGCGGGCCCTGGTGCCTACTGCGACTCGACTGGCTGCCCAGAGAAGTCTCACCAGAACCAGTGCGGTCATGGCGAGGATGACTGCCGCCAGCAGGTCTCGGGCGGACGACGGGTCGAAGCGTGGCCGTCCGGGTTCGCCCGCTGTGGAGTAGGAGAGCGCGATGCCGGCACCTAGCGCGGCCAGTACGGCGGCGAGCGATATCGCCTGCCAGAGTGCGACGGCAGCGCGGGGGATCCGGTAGGGCCAGCTGGAACGTGCCAGCAGCGCCGGTGCCGGCCCCGTCAGCACCAGGGCGAGTGCGGCGAGCAGGACGGGGGTGATCACCCCGCTCGCTCCTCGCTCTCCGCGTGGCCGTCAAGTCGGCCGAGGGCTTCGCGGAGCAGTGCGGCTTCCTCGTCGCTGACCTGTCCGACGAAGCGGACCAAAGCCTCGCGGCGATCACCGGCACGGTCGAGGGCATCCCGCATCAGGTCCGCCGCGAGCTCCTCGCGTGGCGAGGCGGCCCGGTAGCGCCAGGCCTTGCCGTCGCGCTCCCGCTCGGTCAGCTTCTTCTTGGCCAGCCGGTCCAGCACGGTCATCACGGTCGTGTAGGCGAGCTCACGGGTGTCCGCCAGCTGCTCGTGCACCTCGCGAACCGTCAGCGCCGCCGGCGCAGCCCACAGCCGCTCCATGACCAGCCGCTCCAGGTCGCCCAGGGGGCGCGGTGCCTTCTCCTCACTCGCCACGTGACCAGTATAACTACGCGTTGTAGTAGATCCGCGCTAGCATCTACTACGTAACGTCGTAGATGGCTGGGGAGGCCGGCGCGTGGACACCCTGGATCTGGCTCGATGGCAGTTCGCCATCACCACCGTGTACCACTTCTTCTTCGTCCCGGTGACGATCTCGCTGGTCGCGATCACCGCCGGGCTGCAGACCGCGTGGTACCGGACCGGCAAAGAGAAGTACCTGCGCCTGACCAAGTTCTACGGGAAGCTGTTCCTGATCAACATCGCGATGGGCGTGGTCACCGGACTGGTGCAGGAATTCCAGTTCGGGATGAACTGGAGCGACTACTCGCGGTTCGTCGGCGACGTGTTCGGCGCACCGCTGGCGTTGGAGGGGCTGCTCGCGTTCTTCCTGGAGTCGACGTTCATCGGGCTGTGGATCTTCGGCTGGGAGCGGTTGCCCCGGCTGGTCCACCTCGGGTGCATCTGGATGGTGGTGCTGGGGACGCAGTTGTCGGCGTACTTCATCCTGGCGGCCAACTCGTGGATGCAGAACCCGGTCGGCTTCCGCTACAACGCTTCCCGTGGTCGCGCGGAGCTGACCGATATCTGGGCGGTGCTGACGAACAAGGTCGTCCTGGTCACCTACCCGCACACGATCTTCGCCGCGTTCATGGTCGGCGGTGCGTTCGTCGCCGGGGTGGCGCTCTGGCACCTGATCCGGCGGCCGTCGGTGGACCGCGAGGTGTTCCGTACGGCGCTCAAAATCGGGGCCGTGATCGTGATCGCGGCCGGTGCCGGGGTCGCGATCAGCGGTGACCAGCAGGGCAAGGTGATGACCGAGGTACAGCCGATGAAGATGGCCGCGGCCGAGGCGCTGTACGAGACGGAGAAGCCGGCGTCGTTCTCGGTCTTCACCGTGGGGACGCTGGACGGGTCGCGGGAGATCTTCTCCGTCAAGCTGCCGCATCTGCTGTCGTTCCTGGCCACCGGGAACTTCAACGGCGAGGTGAAGGGGATCAACTCGCTGCAGGCCGCGTACGAGCAGTTGTACGGGCCGGGGTCGTACAAGCCGAACATCCCGCTGACCTACTGGACCTTCCGGTTGATGATCGGAGTCGGGATGGCGTCCGCAGTGCTGGCGGTGTGGTTGCTGTGGACGACCCGGCGGGGCCGGGCGCCTGCCCGGTGGCTGATCTGGCTCGCGGCTCCGCTGCCGTTGCTTCCTCTGCTGGCGAACACCTACGGCTGGATCTTCACCGAGACCGGGCGGCAGCCCTGGCTGGTGTTCGGATTGTTGCCGACGGCATCGGGTGTGTCGCCGGGCACTACCAGCGGCGAGGTGATCACGTCGCTGGCCGGCTTCACCGTCCTGTACGGCGTACTCGCTGTGGTCGAGGTCAAGCTGATGGTGCGCACCATCCGCGGTGGGCTGGCCGGGACGGACGGGCCGGCGCCCGATTCGCCGGACGACGCACCGGACGACGCCGCCAAACCGTTGTCGTTCGCCTACTGAGGGGCTGGCCATGGAACTCACCACCGTTTGGTTCCTCGCCATCGCGGGGTTGTGGATCGGGTACTTCGTCCTGGAGGGATTCGACTTCGGCGTCGGCACGCTGCTGCGGGTGCTCGGGCGGAACGAGCCGGAGCGACGGGCGGTGATCACCACGATCGGGCCGGTCTGGGACGGCAACGAGGTGTGGCTGATCGTGGCCGGCGGCGCGACGTTCGCTGCCTTTCCGGAGTGGTACGCGACGTTGTTCAGTGGGTTCTACCTACCGCTGTTCGCGATCCTGGTGTCGCTGATCGTGCGCGGGGTGGCGTTGGAGTACCGCGGTAAGCGCGACGACCTGGTCTGGCGCGGCCGGATGGACACGATGATCACGATCGGGTCGGTGCTGCCTGCGCTGCTGTGGGGTCTCACGTTCGCCAACCTGGTGCGTGGGGTGCCGCTTGATGCTTCGTTCGAGTACGTCGGCAATCTCGGTGACCTGTTGAGTCCGTTCGCTCTGCTCGGCGCGGTTGCGTTCACCGCGGTGTTCGTTGCCCATGGCGCGATCTTCCTTGCCTTGCGGACGACGGATGATCTGCGGGCGCGGGCCAATCGGTTGGCCTCGCGTGCCGGGGTGGTGGCGGCGGTGCTGGTGATCGCCTTTCTCGCGTGGGCTCAGGCGATCCGCGGTGACACCGGCTCGGTGATCGTCGCGGCGTTGGCGGTGGTCGCGTTCGCCGGTGGTCTGGTTGCGAACCGGGTCCGGCGTGAGGGCTGGGCATTCCTCGGTACGGCGCTCGCCGTCGGGCTGGCCGTGGCGTCGTTGTTCGCCGCGATGTTCCCGGCCGTGATGCCGTCAACACTTGATCCGCAATCAACATTGACAACAGTTGATGCCGCGTCAACGCCGTACACGTTGAAGATCTTGACGATCATTGCCGGGATCTTCCTGCCGTTGGTGCTGCTGTACCAGGGGTGGACGTACTGGGTGTTCCGCAAGCGCATCACTGTCGAGCCGGTCGCTGTCTCGGGCTCCGCGTCATGAAGCCCGTCGACCCGCGGCTGCTGCGCAGAGCGCGGGGTGCGCGGGTCTTTCTCGCGGCGTCGGTGCTGATCGGGATCGCCAGCGGATTGCTGATCGTGATCCAGGCTGTGTTGCTGGCGCGCGGCATCGCGGGCATGGTGCCGACCGCCGACGGAGGCACCGGGGTGCTCCGGGGAGACGCGGGCGGCGGCGGGGCCAGTGGCGGCGTGCTGGGCGGGGGGCTGGGCGGCGGGTTGCTCGGCGGCTCGCTCGGCGATGGCTTGCGGGGCGGCGGGGTGGCGGCTGTGGCTCTCGGGCTGGGGGTTGTTGTGGTAGGGCGCGGGCTCTTGGTGTGGATGCAGGAGGTGGTGGCACAGCGGGCGGCGGCTGCGGTGAAGTCGACGCTGCGTCGGCAGGTGCTGGAGCGCTCACTGAAGCTCGGGCCGGTGTGGCTGAGTGGTGAACGCAGCAGCGCACTGACGACCCTGCTGACCAAGGGGCTGGACGACCTGGATCCGTACTTCGCTCGGTACCTGCCCCAGCTCGTACTAGCCGCGACCGTCCCGGCCGGCGTGATCGGATGGATGGCGACGGGTGACCTGATCGCGGCGGGGACCGTGCTGATCACGCTCCCGCTGATCCCGATCTTCATGGCCCTGATCGGCTGGGCGACCCAAGCCCACAGCCGGCGCCGCCAGCACGCACTGTCCGTCCTCGCGCACCACTTCGCCGATGTCGTCTCCGGTCTGCCCACCCTGAAGCTGTTCGGCCGCGCCAAGGCCCAGGAGTCCGCCGTACGACGGGTGACCGACAAGCATCGGGTGGCGTCGATGAGCAGTCTGCGGTTGGCGTTCCTGTCATCGTTCGCGCTGGAACTGCTGGCGAGCATCTCGGTGGCGCTGGTCGCCGTCGGTGTCGGTCTGCGGCTGGTCGACGGCAAGCTAGGGCTCGAGACAGCGTTGATGGTGTTGATCCTGGCGCCTGAGGCGTACCTGCCGTTGCGTCAGGTCGGCATGCAGTTCCACGCCAGTGCGGACGGGGTCGCCGCGAGCGAAGAGGTGTTCCGGATCCTGGAGACGCCATTGCCTGAGCGCGGCGATCGGACCGACGTACCGGACCTGCGGGTGAGCCCGCTGCAGCTGTACGACGTGACGGTGCGGTACCCGGGGCGCGACGACGCGGCGCTCGACGGGTTCGACCTGGACGTGCGTCCGGGGGAGGTGGTTGCGCTGACCGGGCCGAGCGGGATCGGGAAGTCGACTGTGCTGGCTGCGTTGCTCGGGTTTGTGGAGCTGGAGCGGGGTGTGGTCGTTGCCGGCGGGAGTGCGGCGGACGAGTTCGAGCCGACGGTGTGGAGGCGGCAGTTCGCCTGGGTGCCACAGCGGCCAGGGCTGCGGATGGGAACGGTCGCGGACAACGTGCGGCTGGGCCGGCCGGATGCCTCCGACGACGAGGTCCGGCTGGCGCTGATCGCGGCCGGCGCCGGTGAACTGGAGCTCGACAAGGCAGTCGGTGAGCAAGGACAGCTGCTGTCCGGTGGGCAGCAACGCCGAGTGGCACTGGCCCGAGCGCTGATCACCGACGCCCCGGTGCTCCTCCTGGACGAGCCGACAGCAGGCCTGGACCCCGACGCGGAGGCGACAGTCATCGCCGGCCTCCGTGCCAGCGGCCGCACAGTCCTGATGGTCGCTCACAGGCCCGCCCTGATTGCTGCCGCAGACCGAACAGTCACCGTCGGCGCGAGAGAGCTGGTGAACGCATGACCGCCACGAGCAGTCCTCGGCGACGTCTGACGGAGCGGGGCGGAGCGCACCTCACCGAAGCGAGCCAGCCAGCCCTCGGGATCCCGATGGAAGCGGGAACCGCGGGAGACACGGGGTCGGGGGGAGAGACGACGCCGCGGGGAGGGACGACGGGGTCGGCGATAGGGACGGGGCCGCGGGGAGAGACGGGGGCGTGGGGAGAGACGGAGTTGGGGCGGGGGTGGTTTCCGGTTGGGCTGGTGGTGCCTGAGCGGGGCGTGCGGTGGCGGTTGGGGGTGGCGCTCGCGGCTGGGGTGGCGGCTGCGGGGTCTGCGGTGGGGTTGCTGGCTACTTCGGCTTGGTTGATTACCACTGCTGCGGCTCAGCCGCCGGTGTTGATCTTGATGGTGGCGATCGTGGCGGTGCGGGCGTTCGGGGTGGGACGCGGGGTGTTCCGGTACGTCGAGCGGTTGGTCGGGCATGACGCGGCGTACCGGGTGCTGGGGGAGACTCGGGCGCGGATCACTGGGCGGTTGGAGAAGCTGGCGCCGGGTGGGCTGAGCTCGCAGCGGAAGGGTGACCTGCTGGCGAGGCTGGTGCTGGACGTGGACGCGGTGCTGGACCTGTGGCTGCGCGTGCTGCTGCCGGTAGCGGTCGCAGCGGTGACAGCCACCGCCACGGTGGTCCTCATAGCTCTGCTGCTGCCGGCTGCGGGTGTAGCCGTCGCGTTGGCGGTCCTGATCGCGTGCACCGTCGTACCGTGGCTGACCGCGAAGACCGCTGGACGGGCCGAGCGGAAGCTCTCAGGTGCACGCGGCGAGGTAGCAGCCGCCGCCACCGAGACGCTGCTCACGGCAGGCGACATCGTCGCGTTCAACGCGATCGACAACGTGCTGGACTCCTTCAGTGCGAGCGACTCCCGCCTCGCCGCAGCCGAGCGCCGCTCAGCCTGGAGCGCCGGACTCGGGGCAGCGCTCCTCGTGCTGTGCGTCGGCGGTGCGAGCGTGGCCGGTCTGGTGCTCGGCAGTACGGCGAACATCACCGCCGCAGTGTTCGCCGTACTAGTCCTGACCCCACTCGCGCTCGCCGACGTCCTCGGTGGGATCCCGGCCGCCGCACAACTAGCGATCCGCGTCCGGGCATCGCTGGACCGGGTCCAAGAGCTCCTGGACACCCAAGAGCCAGTCACCGAACCCGAGACCCCGCTACCCCTGCCGCACGGACGCGACCTCCAGGTGAAGCTCCTCCGAGTCGGGTACGCCGACCACGCCGACATACTGAACGGGTTGAGCCTGGACATGCCGGCCGGCAGCCGAGTGGTGATCACCGGCCCGAGCGGCTCGGGAAAGAGCACCCTCGCAGCGGTCCTGCTGCGGTTCCTGGAGCCGCGCGCCGGCGAGGTGCTGCTGGACGGTGTCGATCTGGCCAAGCTCGAGGGCGACCAGGTCCGGTCCGTGGTCGGCCTGCTGACCCAAGAGAGCCACGTGTTCGACACGAGCATCCGGGAGAACCTCCTGCTCGCCAAGCCTGGCGTCAGTGACCTGGAGCTCTGGAAGGCGCTCTACCGCGCTCGCCTCGGGGTCTTCGTCGAGACGCTGCCGGACGGACTCGACACGATGGTGGGCGAGCACGGCGCCCGGCTGTCGGGTGGGGAGAGGCAGCGGCTCGCGTTCGCCCGGCTGCTGCTGGCCGACCGCGACGTACTCGTGCTGGACGAGCCGACCGAGCACCTGGACGAGGAGACTGGACGGGCGCTGCTGGAGGACCTGTTCGCCGCGGCCGGGCACCGGACCGTGGTGTTGCTCACGCACCGGCCCGAGCTGGTACCGCCTCACATACCGCGACAGCTGGTGCGCCTGACGTGATGGATGCGGAGGGCGGGCCGGGTGTCTGTCAAGATGGGGAACCGTGTTGACTCCACAGCTTGTCACTCTGCTCTCGGACCAGGCCCTGATTGCGATCATCGTCGTGGTCGCGGCTGTCCTGGTCGCCGGTACCGCCGGACTCGTCGTGTCCCGGCGGCGGTCGTCCCAGCTGCCGCAGGCCACTCAGCCGGCGCCGCTCGACACCGCTGAGCCGACGGTCGGTGAGGACGCCGAGGAGCCGAGGGACACGCCGACCCGGACGCTGGAGGACACCGAGCTGCCGGCGGAGGCCCCGGCCGCGACGATCGAGAAGCCGGAGTCCGCGCAGGGACGGCTGGTCCGGCTGCGCGCGCGGCTGGCGCGGTCGCAGGGGTCGCTGGGCAAGGGCCTGCTCGCACTGCTGTCGCGGGACAAGCTGGACGAGGAGGCTTGGGAGGACATCGAGACCACGCTGATCACTGCGGACGTCGGTGTCGCGCCGACACAGGAGCTGGTCGAGAAGCTGCGGACCCGGATGCGAGTGGAGGGCGTCGGTGGCGCGCAGGCCCGCGACATCCTGCGCGAGGAGCTGATCGCGCTGGTCGACCCGTCGCTGGACCGGACGCTGAAGGTGAGCCGCAAGGAGACGCAGCCGGCGGTCGTGATGGTCGTCGGCGTGAACGGCACCGGCAAGACCACCACGGTCGGCAAGCTGGCGCGGGTCCTGGTCGCCGAGGACAAGCACGTCGTGCTCGGCGCCGCCGACACGTTCCGGGCCGCGGCCGCGGACCAACTGCAGACCTGGGGTGACCGGGTCGGGGTCCGGACCGTGCGCGGCCCCGAGGGCGGCGACCCGGCCAGCGTCGCGTTCGACTCGGTCAAGCAGGGCATCGAGGAGGAGGCGGACGCCGTCCTGGTCGACACGGCCGGACGGCTGCACACCAAGACCGGCCTGATGGACGAGCTGGGCAAGGTGAAGCGGGTGATCGAGAAGACCGCCGAGGTCGACGAGGTGCTGCTCGTCATCGACGCCACCACCGGCCAGAACGGCCTCACCCAGGCCCGCGTCTTCGCCGAGGTCATCGACGTCACCGGACTGGTCCTGACCAAGCTCGACGGGACGGCGAAGGGCGGCATCGTGATCGCGGTCCAGCGTGAGCTCGGCGTACCGGTCAAACTGGTCGGCCTGGGCGAGGGCGCCGACGACATGGCGCCGTTCGACGCCGAGCAGTTCGTGGACGCCCTGCTGGACTGACACGCCCTGCGGGACGGACACGCCGCTGGGCGGACGCGCCGCTGGACCGAGGCTGTCTGCCGGGCGGGTGGATCTGGTACTCAGGTGCCATGACGCTGCCAAGAGTCGTGATCATCGGTGCCGGGTTCGCCGGGTTCCACGCGGCCAGGACGCTGTGCCGGCTGGCCAAGGGCCGGGCCGACATCGTCATGGTCAATCCGACCGACTACTTCCTGTACGCCCCGCTGCTGCCCGAGGTCGCGACCGGCATCCTCGAGCCCCGGCGGCTGACAGTGTCCATCGCGGACGCGCTGCCCGACGTCCGCCTGGTGCTCGGAGAAGCCGAGGGACTCGACCTGGACCGGCGGACGGTGCAGTACGCCGATCCGCTCGACCGGCGCGACGAGATCGAGTACGACCGGCTCATCATCGCCGCCGGCAGTGTGAACAAGCTGCTGCCCATCCCCGGCGTGACGGAGTACGCGCACGGCTTCCGTGGCATCCCCGAAGCGGTCTTCCTGCGTGACCACCTGACGCAGCAGATCGAGCTCGCCAACGCCACCGACGATGCGGCCGCGCGGGACGCACTCTGCACGTTCGTTGTCGTCGGAGCGGGCTACACGGGCACAGAGGTGGCAGCGCACGGCGTCCTGTACACCGAACTGCTCAAGAAACGCAGACCGCGCCTGCGCCACCAGCGGATGCGCTGGATGCTGCTGGACATCGCCGACCGCGTCCTGCCCGAGCTGGACGAGCGGCTGTCGCGTACGGCGGACAGAGTGCTACGCGAGCGTGGTGTCGAGGTCATGATGGGTACGTCGGTCGAAGAGGCCATGCACGACGGTGTCCGACTCACCGACCAGTCCGACGTACCGACCCACTCACTGATCTGGTGTGTCGGCGTCCGTCCGGACCCTGTGGTCGAGGCACTCGGTCTGAAGACGCAGAAGGGGCGTCTGCTGGTCGACGAGTACCTGAACGTGCCCGACCACCCCGAGGTGTTCGCCTGCGGTGACGCGGCCGCCGTACCGGACCTGACGCGGCCTGGCGAGGTCACACCGATGACTGCGCAACATGCCGAGAGGCAAGGCCGGCGAGCTGCCAAGAACGTAGCCGCCAGCTTTGGCACCGGTGAGCGGAAGCCGTACATCCACAAGGACCTCGGCTTCGTGGTGGACCTGGGCGGCAAGCAGGCGGCGGCCAACCCGCTGCAGATCCCGCTGGCCGGTCTCCCCGCGAAGGCGGTGACCCGTGGCTACCATCTGATGTCCATGCCGGGGAACCGCGTCCGTACGGCGACCGAATGGCTGTTCGATGCGACACTGCACCGGCAGACCACGCAGCTCGGTGTCATCCCCGCGGCCGACGTACCGCTGGAGACTGCGAGTCCGGAGCGGGTCCGCCCACATCGAAGTGGGCCGAAGGAGGAGACGAGATGACCAAGTTCCTGCTGCTGATGCACTACGACGGCGGCAACGTCGACACCCCGATGCTGGAGTGGGACGAGCCCGACATGAAGGCGCACCTGCAGTACCTGACCGACCACCTGGAGCGGCTGCGGGAGAGCGGTGAGCTGGTGGAGGCGCAGGCCCTGACCTGGCCCCAGCACGCCAAGGTCGTCCGGGCTGCCAGCGTGAGTGCGCCGGTGCTGACGGACGGTCCGTACGCCGAGTCCAAGGAGGTGCTGGCCGGTTACACGATGGTCGACGTGGAGTCGGAGGAACGCGCACTGGAGATCGCGGCCGAGCAGTCCGCCGCACCCGGCCCGGGCGGTGTCCCGGTCGAGCAGCCGATCGAGGTCCGCCGTCTGATGGAGTCGGATGCCGACCTCTACGAATGACCACCACCTCGAGAACCTGCTGCGTGAGCTGACGCCGCAGGTCGTCGGTGCGGTCGTGCGGTGGTCCGGCGACTTCGCGGCGGCGGAGGACGCCGTCCAAGAGGCGCTGCTGGCCGCTGCCACGACCTGGCCGCGCGACGGTACGCCGGACAACCCGAAGGCGTGGCTGATCCAGGCGGCGTCGCGGCGGCTGATCGACGAGGTCCGGCAGGAGCAGGCCCGGCGACGCCGGGAGGAGCGTGCCGCGCTGCGCGACGTACCGCCGGAGGACGTCGAGGAGCAGGACGACACACTGCGGCTGCTGTTCCTGTGCTGCCACCCGAAGCTGACGCCGGCGTCGGCCATCGCGCTGACGCTGCGGGCGGTCGGCGGCCTCACCACCGCCGAGATCGCGCACGCCTACTTGGTGCCTGAGGCAACGATGGCACAGCGGATCAGCCGGGCGAAGCAGCGGCTCAAGGGCGTCGCCTTCGAGTTGGACACCGGTGAGGAGCGACTCCGCAATGTGCTGCACGTGCTGTACCTGATGTTCAACGAGGGCTACACCAGCACCAGCGGTCCGGAGTTGCAGCGCAGCGATCTGTCGGCGGAAGCGATCCGTCTGACGCGGAGCGTGCACGCGCTACTGCCGGAGAACGGTCAGGTCACCGGACTGCTCGCGCTGATGCTCCTCAGCGACGCTCGCCGCCCCGCCCGCACCGGCGGTGCCGGAGAGCTCATCCCGCTCGCGGACCAGGACCGCACGCTCTGGAACAAGGACCACATCACCGAAGGCGTCGCACTGGCCGTGCAGGCCTTCGACACGCCGCCACTCGGGGAGTACCAGCTACAAGCCGCGATCGCAGCACTGCACGACGAAGTGGACCGGGCGGAGGACACCGACTGGCCGCAGATCCTCGCGCTGTACGGACTGCTGGAGGACCTGTCCGGCAATCCGATGGTGAAGCTCAACCGGGCCATCGCCGCCGCGATGGTGGATGGCCCTGACGCAGGTCTGAAGCTCCTCGAGCCACTCGACGAGGAACTACCTGGCCACTACCGGCTGGACGCCGTACGCGGGCATCTGTACGAGATGAAGGGTGACCACGAGACCGCCGCGCACCATTTCCGCGCGGCGGCCCTCGGTACGACCAGCCTTCCCGAACGCGACTACCTGACGACCAAGGCGGCCGCGCTCAGATAGGCCGACGGTGGCCGGCCACCGTCGGAGTTTCCTGAACACTGCCTCCGTCCGGACCGGCGGACAGGTCGTTCCACCACAACACCTCGCCGGCCGGGGGAGTCGCGTCAGCCGGCACCTGCGGTAGGTGGCCCAGCCGCTCGACCTGCTCGGCCAACGCGTCCAGGACAGACCGGAGTTGCACATGTGCGACCCGGGTGAACGTCCGCACGTACTCCAGGTCGGCGACCGGAGCATCGCTCGCCGGGAAGTGCTTCACAGCGGATTCCACCGAGTCGCGAGCCTGCGCCAGTGCGTCCCGCTGCTGGGTGCGAGCCGTCTCCACCAGGTCCTTCGCGTACTGTTCCGCCTCGGCCACCAGGTTGTCCGCGATCTGCTGCGCCTGGCTCAGCAGCCCGACCGCGTGGGCGGTGATGTGGGCGCGCTGGTCCGAGTCCGGCGTACTGCTGCGGAGCCGCTCGACCTCTGCCCGCAGCTCCGCCCGGTCCGCGTCGGCGTACTCGATCTGGTCCGCCAGGTCGCTCAGGTACGCCGTGACTTCGTTCTGGTCCAGGCCCCTGCGGCGGGTGCCGAAGGTCTTGTGCCGGATCGTGTACGGCGATTGAGCCGGTCGGCCGGCGAACGGATCTTGGCGCGTCACTGCTGACTCCCTGCCGAGGTCGTGATCCCCAAGGATTCGGTGTGGATGGCGGTGGTCGGCACACCGGCTTCGGTGAGATCGGCGACCGTGTGCCGGACCATGGCGGGCGATCCGCACACCAGGGCGGTGCGGTCCGTCCACGGCCCCTGGGCAGCGGCGACCGCGCCGACCTGCCCACGCTCCCCGGGGTACGACGAATCGTCGGAAACCACCGGGGTGTAGCTGAACCAGGGCCGCCGGGTGAGGCTGATCAGCTGCTTGTGCTCGTACAGGTTCCACGGCATCCGGGCTCCGTGGAACAGATGCACGCGCGGGACCTGGCTCGACTGGGCCCGCCGGTCGAGCTGCTCGAGCATCGCCCGGAACGGCGCCAGTCCGGTGCCGCCGGCGATCATCACGAGGTCCCGGCCGTCTTCCGGGAGCTTGAGGGTGTCGCCGACCGGAGCGCCGATGCGGACCGGGTCACCGCGCTTGAGCGACCGGACGGCAGGCCCGCTCACCTGGCCGCCGGGGACCAGGCCGATGTGCAGCTCGAACGACCCGTCGCTGCGCGGTGCGTTGGCAGGGCTGTAGTAGCGCCACCGCCGCGGCCGGTAGGGGATCTCGACCGCCACGGACTGGCCAGGCCGGTACTCCAGCGGTCGCTCCGGGTGGATCTGCACGATCGTCACGTCCATCGTGCGCCGGTCCACGCCGAGAACCTCACCGGACCACCAGGCAGGGTACTCCTCGGCGGACTCCTCGGCGGACTGGACCATCACTGTCGCGACCAGGCCGTACGCCTCGGCCCAGTCGGCGGCCAGCTCGGACGTCCAGGCAGCACCCAGGAAGTGCTGCAGCGTCGCGAGCAGGGACGCGCCGACCGCGGAGTAGTGCTCGGCCACGACCGAGAAGCGCCGGTGATCGCGGCCGAGTTGTTGCAGGAACGGCACCACCTCGTCGATTTGAGCGGCGTTGCTGACCACGGCGCCGAGAGCGCCGACGAGCTTGTCGCGTTGGGCGGCCATCGAGACCGGGAACATCTCCCGGACCTCGGGATGGGAAAGGAACAGATGGGAGTAGAAGAACAGCGGCACCTCGTCACCGGACTTGGCGACCAGTGCCCAGCTGTTCTTCAGCGCAGCCGGGTCCATCCGCGTCAGTGCGCCCCGACGATGTCGTCCTGGGTGGCACCCAGCGCTGTCACCACCCGGCCGATGATGTCGGCGGGCACGTCGTGCGCCTCCAGCGCGGCGACCAGGTGCACCACCACCTTACCGAAGTCCTCACCGGTGATGCCGCGGCCCTTGTGCGCCTCGGCCAGCGCGAGACCGTCGTACGACACCGGGCCGCCCATGACCTGCGAGACCAGTTGCACCTGGTGCCGTTTCAGCTTGGCCAGGTCGCTGTCGGCGAAGTAGCCCGCCAGCTGCGGATCCGCAAGCACGTTGCGGTAGAAGACATCCACCACCGACGCGATCGCCGGACCACCGCCGACCGCTTGGTAATCGCTGTCCCCCGCTGTGCTGCCCTGTGTCTGCTCGACCACGGCGCAACCATCTCCCAACCCTCGAAATCGGTCCCCGAGCGGTGACGATCCGAGCACTGTCCGGCTGAGAGGTCAAGTTCAGGAGACGGATTTGCCACGATTTGTCCGATCTTTGCCGCGATTGGTTAGCAGCGCCGATTCGTGGGTAGGAGCTCTACCCGAATTCCGGAACGTTGCCCAAGGCAATAATCAAACGTATTGTCCGAACGCCGCCGCGATGTCGTCATCTGTTGCCAAGAGCAACCGAAGCAGGACCCGGGCCTTGTACGGGTCCAGGAAGCCGCCGTCGATCAGGCCACGCTGTAGCAGATCCCACTCCGACCCGACCGACCGGTAGGTGTTCCGGACGATCGAACCGGCGCCCGTCCGCGACGTCAGGACGACTGGTATCGTCGCGGCCAACCCTCCAAGCACAGGAGCAAGCGCGGCCGGCACATGTCCGACGCCGAAGCCGGCCACCACCAGACCCTGGTGAGTGTCCGCCAGCCCCTGCAACAGCAGGCCGTCGTCGTCCATCGTGACGGTGTAGAGCGCCACCCGCGTCGCGTCGAGCTCTGCCGGCTCCGCACTGCCCTGTACGCCGTCGAGGCGCAGGGGGCGGGTGAGGACCCGGACGCGGTCCTCGACCACGTGTCCGATCGGGCCGGTGTTGGGTGACACGAAGGTCGCCGTACTCGTGCTGTGCGTCTTGCGGACCCAGCGGGCCGCGTGGATCTCTTCCTTGAACACGACCAGTGCGCCGAGGTCGCGGGCCGCGGGGGAGCAGGCGACGCGGAGAGCAGCCAGGAGGTTCGCCGGGCCGTCAGGGCCGGCCAGAGTGGGATTGCGCATCGCACCGGTGAGGACGAACGGCTGCGGATGTGGCCAGACCTGGTCGACCAGGAAGGCGGTCTCCTCCAGTGTGTCTGTGCCTTGCGTGACCACGACCCCAGTGGCGCCGGCGGACACGGCCTTCGAGGCGGCGTCGACGACCTCGAGCATCTTCGCGGCGGTCAGGTTGGCGCTGGGCACTGCCTCGATGTCCTGGATCTCGACCGGCCGGCCGAGCTCCTGCAACCCGGGCACCGCGGCGGCCAGGTCCTCGCCGGTCAGTCGGTGTTTGCCGGCCATCCCGATGGTGCCGCCCAGGGTGAACAACGCGATGCTCACTACCAGTTCCTCCTCAGTCACACGGATCGCCCGACAGACCGCCGCAGCCTACTGGCTACTTGGTGCGCGCCCGGACGTGCAGGCGTTCCCCCTGTGGCCCGTACAGGCACAGGACCTCCGTCGGACCCGGACCGGGGTTGCCGAACCAATGCGGCACCCGGGTGTCGAACTCCGCCACCTCACCCTCTTTCAGGATGAAGTCCTGGTCGCCGAGCTTGAGCCGGACCCGTCCGGAGAGCACATAGATCCAGTCGTAGCCCTCGTGCGTCTTCTGTTGTGCGTCGTTGCCGGGGTAGCCCTCCGGCAGGATCTGCTTGAACGCCTGCAGCCCGCCCGGTCGCCTGCTCAGCGGGATGTGCACCGTGCCGTGGCGTTTGATCGGCTTCGCGTAGATCCTCGGGTCGCCGGTGGGCGGCGCGTCCACCAGTTCGTCCAGCTGGACCTGATGTGCCCGTGCCAGCGGCAGCAGGAGCTCGAGGGTCGGCCGGCGCTGCCCGGACTCCAGCCGGGAGAGCGTGCTCACCGAGATCCCCGTCTCCTCGGACAGCTGGGACAGCGTCGTACCGCGCTCCGATCGCAGGCTGCGCAGCCGGGATCCGACCGCTTCGAGTACGTCGTCGTAGGACTCCATGTTGCCATTCTGGCAAACAAAGTTGTCGAAAACGAGAATCGTCACGCAGGCTCGAGGCAACCGAGAGGAGCCGGAGATGAAGAAGTACGACGTGATTGTGATCGGCGGAGGCGCCGCCGGGCTGAGTGGAGCGCTGGCGCTGGTCCGATCGCGCCGGTCGGTCCTGGTGATCGACGACGGTACGCCGCGCAACGCGCCGGCGGAGCATGTGCACAACTACCTGACCCGGGACGGTGTCTCACCGGCCGAGCTGTACGCCATCGGCCGCGACGAGGTCATCGGGTACGGCGGTGAGGTCGTCACCGGCACCGTGACCACGGCCCGCCGGGACGGCGATTTCACGGTCGAGCTTGCGGACGGTACGACGTACCAGGGCCGGCGGCTGCTGGTGACGACCGGGCTGACTGACGTGCTGCCCGACGTACCGGGGCTGGCTGAGCGGTGGGGCAAAGACGTGCTGCACTGCCCGTACTGCCACGGCTGGGAGGTGCGCGACCAGGCGATCGGCGTACTGGCGACCAGTGTGATGGCGCTGCACCAGGTGCAGCTGTTCCGGCAGCTGAGTGACGACGTGACGCTGTTCCTGCACACCGCGCCGGAGCCGACCGATGACCAGTGGGAGGAGCTCGCGGCCCGCGGCATCTCGGTAGTGGAAGGGAAGGTCGAGCAGCTCGAGGTGGAGGACGGCAAGCTCACCGGTGTCCGGCTGGAGGGCGGCAAGGTCATCCCACGGCAGGCGCTGGCAGTGCAGACCACCATGCGGGCGCGTGCGGGCTTCCTGACCGACCTGGGGCTGGAGACGACCGAACTGGAGGCCAACGGGACCGTCCTGGGCACCGCCGTCCAGGTCGACGCGATGGGAGCCACCCAGGTGCCCGGAGTCTTCGCGGCCGGCAACGTGACCGACCCGAAGGCGCAGGTCATGCCCGCCGCGGCCGCCGGGTTGATGGCTGCCGGTGGTATCAACTTCGACCTGATCGGCGAAGAGATGCGGCTGGCAGTGGCCGCCCGCAGTAGTTGAGGAGTTGAATAGAGGCGGGAGGGTGGATGCACGAAACGGTCGACCCGGATTTCGCCTCGTATGTCGATGCGCGGCAGGGCAGATGGCTCCGGACGGCGTACCTGGTGTACGGCGATCCTGAGCGTGCCGAGGATGCGCTGATGCACGCCTTCACCCGGCTGGCGCTGCGCTGGACCAGGGTCGACGATCCGGACGCCTTCGTTCAGCGGCTGCTCTACCAGCCTGCTCTGAACCGGTGGAGCCGGGTGACGGCGTTCCCGGACGAGGACGACCCGGTGAAGCTCGCGCTGGCCGAGCTGACGCCCGCACAGCGCACTGTGTTCGTGCTGCTCCACCTGGAGGAGCTCACCGAGTTCGAGGTGGCCGACATGCTCAACATGTCCCACCAGACCGTGCACGGGCACGGCATGTCGGCCTTCAGCCGGTTCCGTACTGCGCTAGGCGGGGGCGACTGGCGTGACGGCCCCAGCGAGAGCGCCCCTGACAGCGCCAACGACAGGGCGCGCGACATCGGTGGGGGCGACCAGCGATGAGGCGCGAGGACGTCCAGCCGATGCTCGCCAAGGCGTCGGACCGGCTGCCGGAACCGGATCTGGCCGACGCGGCCTGGGCCGCCGGAGTGGAGACCCGGCGCCGCCGGCGGCGCAGCATCCTCATCGGTCTGATCTCCGCTGTGCTGATTGCCGTCATCGCTGCGATCGGAGTGGGCCTCAGCGGTGACGACAACTCCCAGTTCACCCCACCGATCACACCGCCCAGCGACCCGGCCGTCCGCGCCCCGGACGGACAGATCAACGGGATCGACTTCTGGGTCGCTCCGCCGTCCGGAAGCGAACGGTTCCTCGACCGGCTCGAGACGCCGCTCGGCGACCTCCTGCAACTACCGGACAACGTCGAGCCGCTGGCGGACCGGCCGCTGGACCGCATTGCCGCCGTGGTGCTCGAGGACCGTGGCGATCGCTACGTACCACTCCTGCTGGGATCCGACTCCTCCTGGGCGCGAGCCGACGTGGAGTTGCTCCCGATCCGCACCGGTACGCCGCTGAGCTCCGGGGCGGTGTCGCCTGACGGACGGATCGCCGCCTTCCCGCAGCCGGGCGAGCTGGTCACCGTCAACGTCGCGACGGCAGAGGTGTTCCGCATCAAGATGCCGGCCCAGGACATCCGCAGCGTCTCTTGGCTACCGGATGCCCAGCGTGTTCTCGTCAGCGGTCCGGGGATCGCGTATCGGGTGCTGGTGGGGGAGAGCGGCACCGGCGAGGAGCCGCTGGTGGCGATCGCGGGCGCCGCGGATCCGTCGGCGGTCACAGCGCCGTTCCGGCTGGACAAGGGTGCTGTGCTCCGGTACATGGTCGGTGGCCAGTGGATCGTCGACAGCGCTCTGCAGTTGCCGGTGCGCGCATGGGTCGGGCAGACCTTCTCGACGGACAGGGCCGCCGCCCGGCTCTTCATCGCGGACGATCTGACCCCAGTGACCACCGAAGCCTCACAACCGCAGGTGGTGGCGGCCATCTCGACCCTGCGGGCAGAGCCCAGCCGCCTGCTGGTGCTGGGTGACCCCACGGTGATGTCCTCGGCCCAGCCAATGGACGAGCCGTACGCGCGTGAGCCTGGCTGCTGTGCCGTACTGGGCTGGTACGACCACGACACCCCGCTGTTCGAGGTCCGAGGCTGGGTGCTCGCCTGGGACCTGAACTCAGGCCGGGTCCGCCGGGTCACCGAACTGGCCGTGGCCGGCCTGGCCGTTGGACCCGGGATTCGCCCCTGAACCGGTGTCCATGATGCAGCGCAGTGTGTACTCCACCAGCCGGTCGGCGTCCTCCGGCGGCGGCATCGGCTCTCCGGTCAGCGCGCGGACGACGAACACGCCGGCCAGCCACTGCACCATCAGCACCGGGTCCACCGTGCTCCGGATCGGCTCCCCGCGCTTGCGGGCCCGTTCCAGCGCGTTCCGGGTCAGCCCGATCCGGTGGTCCAGGAATTCACGGTAGATCCGTGCGGACCGCTCGTCGCGGTTCGCCTCCGTGACTGCCAGGCGGATCAGTGCCAGGCCGTTCTCGCTGTTCACGAACGCCAGTGCGTCGGCGTAGACCTGGCGCAGGTCACCGGCGATCGATCCGGTGTCCGCGTCCGGTATCTGGATGTCGAAGAGCTCCGCCATCGCGTCGTTGGCCAGCGATTCCTTGCTGGCCCAGCGACGGTAGATGGTGGCTTTGCCGACGCCCGCCGCCTCGGCGACGTCGTCGACCGTCATTCCGTCGAATCCGCGCTCCAGCAGCAGCTGCACGGCGTACCTGCGGATCCTCGGCTCTGCGTCCGGGTCTCGCGGCCTGCCGCGGCGCGGCCTCACCCCGTGGTTGATCCCCATCTCGTATCCCCAGGTCGGACGGGCGCAGTGGCGCGGCTGCGTACCCGTGTGGTCCAGGCCAGAGTGCCACACCTTGGCCGATGTCACCTCGATGTCACCTGATCGCCCTCTTTGTCACATGCCTGAAACAAACCGACCGATTGGCTGAAACGGCGTCCCGACACCGTGTCCGGTGTGGCTGTTGCGCGTGGGCTCCCCGGCGTTGTGGAGTTCCCCCGGCTGAGGGCGCCGGTCACCCCGCAACGATGGAAGGGATGACGTTGATGGAGATCAACGCCGGCGATACCGCCTGGGTCTTGGCAAGCGCCGCCCTGGTGATGCTGATGACACCGGGCCTGGCTTTCTTCTACGGCGGCATGGTGCGCATGAAGAGCGTGCTGAACATGATGATGATGAGCTTCATCACCATCGCCGTCGTCACCATCATGTGGGTGGTGGTCGGCTATTCGCTCACGTTCGCCGGCGACACCGGGCACGTGGTCGGTGACCTCTCCGAGGTCGGCCTGAAGGGCCTGATGTCCCCGGACGCGGTGAGCGGCTCGACGCCGACGCTCGCGTTCGTCGCGTTCCAGCTGATGTTCGCGATCATCACTCCGGCGCTGATCTCGGGTGCCATCGCCGACCGGGCCACGTTCCGGGGCTGGATCGCGTTCGTCGTCGGCTGGACGCTGCTGGTGTACTTCCCGGTCGCGCACTCGGTCTGGTTCCTGCAGGACGGGGAGGGCGGCTGGATCGGCGACAAGTTGAAGGCGGTCGACTTCGCCGGTGGTACGGCGGTGCACGTGAACGCCGGTGCCGCCGCGCTCGCGCTGGCGATCGTGCTCGGCAAGCGGATCGGCTGGAAGAAGGACCCGATGCGGCCGCACAGCCTGCCGCTGGTCATCCTCGGCGGCGGTCTGCTGTGGTTCGGCTGGTTCGGCTTCAACGCGGGCTCGGCGCTGAGCGCCGGCACCACTGCGGCGGTCACCTTCGTGAACACCCAGGCCGCCACCGCCGCCGCCGTGATCGGCTGGCTGATCATCGAGCGGATCCGGCATGGCAAGGCCACCACGCTGGGCATGGCGTCCGGTGCGGTCGCCGGTCTGGTCGCGATCACGCCGTCCTGTGGTGCGGTCACCCCGGTCGGTGCGATCATCCTCGGCCTGCTGGCCGGCGCGGTCTGCTGCTTCGCGGTGTCGCTGAAGTACAAGTTCGGCTTCGACGACTCGCTCGACGTGGTCGGCGTCCACCTGGTCGGCGGTCTGTTCGGCTCGCTGATGATCGGCCTCCTCGGGACGGCGGCGGCCCCGTCGGCCGTGAACGGCCTGTTCTACGGCGGCGGCGTCTCCCAGCTGGGTAAGCAGGCGCTCGCCAACCTGGTGGTGGGTGTGTACTCGTTCGTGGTCGCCTTCATCCTCGGCAAGGTGATCGACAAGACCATCGGCTTCCGGGTCACGGAGGACGACGAGGTCACCGGTGTCGACCAGGTGGAGCACGCCGAGACGGCGTACGACTTCCTGGGCGCGTCGGGTCTGCGGGGGCACACCCCGCTGGCCAGGCCGAGCACCGCTGAGACCGAGAATGGCACCACCGAGACGTCCGAGAAGGAAGGTGCGAACGCATGAAGCTGATCACCGCGGTGGTCAAGCCGCACAAGCTGGAGGACGTTCGGGCCGCGCTGGAGACGTTCGGTGTCACAGGCATGACGGTCACCGAGGCGAGCGGCTACGGCCGGCAGAAGGGGCACACCGAGGTGTACCGCGGCGCCGAGTACGAGGTGGACCTGGTCCCGAAGGTCCGGCTCGAGGTCGTCGTCGAGGACGGTGACAGCGGCGACGTGGTGGACGTGATCGTGAAGGCCGCACAGACCGGCAAGATCGGTGACGGCAAGGTCTGGGTCACCCCGGTCGAGACCATCGTCCGGGTTCGCACCGGCGAGCTGGATGGAGACGCCCTCTAGATGGTGAACCGAGCAGAACAGCGGCGCGTTCGTGCCGAGGAGGCCGACGCGCTGCTGTACCTGCTCCTCTCCAAAGCCTGTGACGCCCTCGGTGTTCCTACCGAGGGCGTCGCCCTGGTCGCGGTCGGGGGCTACGGCCGGGAGGAGCTGTCGCCGTACAGCGACCTCGACGTGATGCTCGTGCACGCCGAGGGGTATCCGCGTGTGGACGAGTTGGCGGCACAGATCTGGTATCCGCTGTGGGACTCGAGGACCAAGCTGGACCACAGTGTCCGGACCTTGGCGGAGGCCCGGCAGGCGGCAGCCGACGATGTCCGCGTCGCCCTGGGTCTGTTGGACGCACGACATGTCGCCGGGGACTCGCACCTCACACTGCAGCTGCGCTCGGTGCTGATGGCGGACTGGCGTCGTACGGCGCGCACGCGGCTGCCTGCGCTGGCGCAGGCGTGCCGGGACCGCGCCACGTCCGTCGGTGAGCTCGCGCATCTCGCCGAGCCGGATCTGAAGGAGGCGTACGGCGGTCTGCGGGATGCCGTCGTACTGCGCTCATTGGTCGCTTCTTGGCTGGTCGACGTACCGCACCCGGTCGTGGAGCGGGCGCGGCTGGACCTGCTCGACATCCGGGACGAACTGCACAAGGTTGCTGGTCGTTCCACCGACCGACTGGTGGCCGACCTGGCCGGTGAGGTCGCGGCCGGGCTGGGCCTGGACGGGCGGGACGAACTGTTGCGGCACGTCTACGCGACCGGCCGGACGCTGGCGCATGTGTGTGACGTGTCGTGGCGGCGGGTGGAGAGCCTGATGACCCGGCCGCCGCGGTCCAGGCGTCGGCAGCGGACTGGTGGACCCCTGCTGCTGGCGCTGGATGACGGAGTCGGTCAGCACGAGGGTGAAGTCGTACTGATGCCGGACGCGCGGCCGGAGCGTGACGCAGTACTTGGCCTCCGGGCTGCTGCTGTTGCCGCGGATCGTGAGCTCGTCCTGTCGCCGGCTGTGTGTGGTCGGCTGGCCAGGAGCGCCATGGCGTTGCCCGAGCCGTGGCCGGGTGAGGCGCGGCGGTTGCTGTGCGCTCTGCTGGGCGCCGGCAGTGGACTGCTCGAGGTGTGGGAGGCGCTGGACCAGGCTGGTTACATCTCGCGGATCCTGCCGGAGTGGGACACGGTCCGGTTCCGGCCGCCGCAGTCCGCGGTCCACCGCTTCACCGTCGACCGGCATCTGCTGGAGACGTGTGTCGAGGCATCCAAGATGCTGCGGGACGTCCGACGTCCTGACCTCCTGCTGGTCTCCGCATTGCTCCATGACTTGGGCAAAGCGATCGATGGGGACCACAGTGTCACCGGAGCTGTGATCGCCGGGACCGTTGCTCGCCGCATCGGATTCACCGAGGCAGACGCCGACACCATCGCGCTGCTGGTCCGGCAGCACCTCATGCTTGCGCAGGTCGCCACTCGCCGAGACCTGGACGACCCGATGACTGTCGACCTGGTCGTGGGCATCGTCCGCACCACCGAGACACTGGACCTGCTGGAGGCCCTCACGTACGCCGACGCACGGGCTGCCGGTCCGGCGGCGGCGTCACCGTGGCGGATGCGGCTGGTCGGTGAACTGTGTCGTCGGGTGCGTGGCGAGCTGTCCGGGGGAGGCGAGGGCATGTGGACCGATGCTCCTCCGGTTCCCGTGCCCACACTGCATCAGGTGGTCGGCGTAGGACGGCTGGGCGTGTCAGTGGCTGACCATCACGGTGACTTGCGCATCAACGTCGCCGTACCCGATCAAGTGGGCACGCTGTCGACCGTTGCCGCCGTGTTGGCGGTTGAGCGGCTCGCAGTACGGTCCGCTGTGATCACCTCCGTTGAGGGCTTGGGTATCTCGCAGTGGACCGTGGCCGGCTCGCTGCCTGATCCGATCCGGCTGCGTGACCGGCTCGCCGTGGCGCTGCGCGACAGCACTGACCTGGTACGACGTTTGGCCGCGCGAGACTCATCCGCGGTGAAGCAACGGCTCGACAGCCGGGTCGACCTCCTGCCCGGAGCCTCAGAGACCGCCACAGTGCTGCAGGTGCGAGCACATGACCGCCCCGGACTGCTGTACGACGTCACCGCGGCAATCGCGTTCACCGGAGCGGACATCCGGTCGGCCCACGTCAGCACACTGGGTGCGGAGTGCGTGGACGTCTTCTACCTCACCGATCCGCAGGGTTCTCCACTCGACGAGGAGGACGCGCGCACGACGGCAAAGACAGTCCTGGATCGCTTGACCTCTTAATGTCAGTGGTGTGCATGTTGTAGAGGCGTTCCAGCATCAAGCGGTTGCCTGTGAGGACCTCGGGTCCCCGATGTACGCCGAACTGCTTCGGCTGATCGTGGACGACTACGAGGTCGGAGGCGTCTCCACCGGAGTACTGGCCGGCTATGAGGATCGCCCGTTCGGTGACGCGATCGCTCTGCGCTTGCTGGCCGCGGTGCACGGTCAGGTACTGGCCGGGGAGGTGCCCGAGCTCGCGGCGTTCTATCCGAGCGTCGGTGGGTCGTGGGACCCGGTGCTGGGCTGGGAGGCGTTCGAGCAGGTCCTGCAGTCACGGTCCGCTGAGCTGCGGGCGTTGCTGACCCAGCCACCGCAGACGAATGAGGTAGGCCGGGCCGCCGCGCTCTACGGCGGTCTGCTGCAGTTGGTCGAGGCCGTGCCGTTGCCGGTCCGGTTGTTCGAGATCGGTGCGAGTGCCGGGCTCAACCTCCGTGCGGACCACTTCCGCTACACCGCGGACGGGACGTCGTACGGTCCGGCCGACAGTCCTGTGGTGTTCGAGGACGCCTGGTCCGGGCAGTCGCTGAAGCCGGCGGTGCTGCGGATCGCCGAGCGGGTCGGGAGTGACATCGCTCCGGTGAACCCACTGACATCGGAGGGCGCACGCACGCTGACGTCGTACGTGTGGCCGGACATGTCGCAGCGGCTGGAGCGGTTGCGCGGTGCGGTGGAGATCGCGCGGCAGGTGCCGGCCGACGTACGACGGGAGGACGCCGTCTCGTTCGTGCGCGGTCTCGAGCTGTCGCAGGGGCATGTGACCGTGGTGTGGCACTCGATCATGTGGCAGTACCTGAGCCGCGACGACCGCGCCGCAGTAGACGAACACCTCGCCGAACTCGGTGCCCAGGCCACCGAGTCGACCCCGCTCGCGCGCCTGCGCCTCGAGCCACTGCCACGAGCAGTCCTGGTCGAGCTGCAGACCTGGCCCGGCGGCGAACGGCGGACCCTCGGCCGAGCCGAACCACACGGTCAAGGTCTCGTCTGGTCAGCTGAGTGACGCGACCAGCGTGTCGGTGAGCTCGGCTGCGTAGACCCCGTCGGGATCCAGATCAGGGTCGAAGATGCCGATGTCGATCCCCATGCAGGCAGGCGAGGCCAACAGCGGGCGCAGGAGCTCTCTGAGCTGGGAGTGGTCGATGCCGCCCGGGTCGGGGCTGTCCACCGCCGGCATCACCTCGGCGTCGAGGATGTCCACATCCAGATGCACCCAGAAGCCGTCGAGCTCCTCCCGCTCGAGATGCTCCAGTACGCCGTCCGCAGCCGACTCCGCCATCATCGTGAGCGCAGACCACACCGGTATCCCGGCCGCCTCGACGTCACCGACGTACTCGTCGTCCTCCCGAATGCCCAATAGGGCAGCATCCGTGTCCTGGACGTACGGCGACAACCCTTCGAGATCGGTGAGGTCCGCCTGGCCGCGTCCCGTGACCAGTGCGAGCGCCTCACCACCCGCTGCCCCGACGTACGGCGAGTTGTCGACGGTGCGGAAGTCGGAGTGGCCGTCGATGTAGATCACGCCGTACCGCCCGCGCCGCTTCAACGCCAAGGCCGGCCCGAGCAGGTTGCTGCACTCACCACCGAGCAGCACCACGAACCGCTGGTCGTCGAACAACTTCGTCAGCCGATCAGCCAGCCGCACCGTGTACGACGCCATCGCCTCGGCGTTGAACACGCCGTCGCCCGGCTTCCAACCCTCCCGGTCGTACCTCGGTGGGGTGACACAGCCCGCGTCGGAAGCGTTGATCCGCTGCAGCAATCCCTGGTCGCGCAACGCCCCGGCCAGCTTGTAGCAGCCCGGCACCGCGCCCTTGACCGGTGGCCGCAATCCCAGGTTCGATGGTCCGTCCAGCGCTACCCGCTGCCTGCCCACTCGAGTCCCCTAACCGATCCGCATGGATTGACCGGTTAGAACCTCGCGGCCTGACCCTCCGGTTGTCAACCGCGCCCGGTAGACTCGGGGAGTTGTCTGGGTGAGCTGGGTTTTCTGAAGAACGGACTGTTCCTGGTGTTCGACACGCTTTCCGATCGTCTGTCCACGGCGTTCAAGAATCTGCGCGGCAAGGGCAAGCTGACCGACGCCGACATCGACGCGACGACGCGGGAGATCCGGATCGCGCTGCTCGAGGCCGATGTCGCGCTGCCGGTGGTGAAGGAGTTCATCGCCGCGGTCCGGGAACGGGCCAGCGGCGCGGACGTGCGCGGCGGCCTGAACCCGGCGCAGCAGGTGATCAAGATCGTCAACGAGGAACTGGTCAACATCCTCGGTGGCGAGACCCGCGAGCTGCGGATGGCCAAGCGGCCGCCGACCGTCATCATGCTCGCCGGTCTGCAAGGTGCTGGTAAGACCACGCTGGCCGGCAAGTTGGCCAAGTGGCTGAAGGAGACCAAGCACCAGACGCCGATGCTGGTCGCGGCCGACCTCCAGCGCCCGAACGCGGTGACCCAGCTGCAGGTGGTCGGCGAGCGTGCCGGCGTGCCGGTGTTCGCTCCCGAGCCCGGTAACGGCGTCGGCGACCCGGTCGACGTGGCCCGCAAGGCGATGGACGAGGCGCGGACCAAGCAGCACAGCGTGGTCATCGTCGACACGGCCGGCCGGCTGGGTGTCGACGAGGTGCTGATGAAGCAGGCCGCCGACATCCGCGACGCGGTCACGCCGGACGAGATCCTGTTCGTGGTCGACGCGATGATCGGTCAGGACGCGGTCACCACCGCCCAGGCCTTCCTCGACGGAGTCGGCTTCGACGGTGTCGTGCTGTCCAAGCTCGACGGTGACGCCCGCGGTGGTGCCGCGCTGTCGATCGCGCAGGTCACCGGCCGCCAGGTGATGTTCGCCTCCAACGGCGAGAAGCTCGAGGACTTCGACGTCTTCCACCCCGACCGGATGGCGTCGCGCATCCTCGGCATGGGCGACGTGATGAGCCTGATCGAGCAGGCGGAGAAGTCGTTCGACGCCGAGGAAGCCGCCAAGACGGCCGCCAAGCTGCAGAAGCGCGGCGGCAAGGACTTCACCCTGGACGACTTCCTCGCCCAGATGCAGTCGGTCCGCAAGATGGGCCCGCTGACCAAGATCTTCGGCATGCTGCCCGGGGCGAACCAGTTCAAGGACCAGCTGGAGAACTTCGACGAGCGCGAGATCGACCGGATCGAGGCGGTCATCCACTCGATGACGCCGGCCGAGCGGACCGATCCCAACATCATCAACGGCTCCCGCCGGGCCCGGATCGCGAAGGGCTCCGGGACCGAGGTCGCCACCGTCAGCGGCCTGGTCGAGCGGTTCTTCGAGGCCCGCAAGATGATGGCCGCGATGGCGTCGGGCAAGGGAATGCCGGGGATGCCCGGTATGCCGGGGATGCCCGGTATGGGCGGCGGTGGCGCGCGGAAGGCCAAGCAGCAACAGAAGAAGGGCAAGAAGCGCGGCTCCGGCAACCCGGCCAAGCGGGCGAACCAGGGCAACTCCCAGCCGGCTCCGCCGCAGCCGGGGCAGCTGCCCGCCGCGTTCGGCGGTGGCGGCCAGGACGCCGGCGACTTCGCGCTCCCGGACGAACTGCGCAAGATCCTCGGCGACGACAAGAAGTGACACCGGGGCGGTGAACGCTCGGTGACGGGGGAGTGGACGCCGCTTCGGCATTTGGTCACTGCATGAAGTGGCGCACCGTTACCGGTTGTCCACGACCCTGCGACGGCTAAGATCGTGCCTACGCCCGGCAAGACTCAGTACTGCGGAAACGTCGAGGGACGCGGATGAGGCAGCAGTTCAAGAACCTGGATACGTGGCGGGGGAAGCTGACCGCCACCTGGGTCTGCCTGGCTCCTCCCATCGCGATGGTCGCCGTGTTCGTCGCGGGCGGCCTCACCTCGAACACGTTCATCGTGGACGCGCACGCGCTGGCCCAACCGCGCCAGGACGCGCAGTTCGACAACTTGGCCGACAACGTCCCGAACCAGCCCGGCGCCGACGGCAGCCTCCCGACCCAGCAGAAGTCGCAGATCGCGGTGCCGGTGACCGGTGCCGTCGACGGCACGGTGCAGCCGATCCCGGGCATCTCCGGTGACGCCTCGGGCATTCCTGGCACCGTGCTGGCGGCGTACCAGAAGGCGGCGAACGATCTCGCGGTGGCGACGCCGGGTTGTCACATCACCTGGCCGTTGCTGGCCGGGATCGGCAAGGTCGAGTCCGCGCATGCCAGCGGTGGCAAGGTCGAGGCGAACGGGAACACTCGCGGCAAGATCCTTGGACCGGTGCTCGACGGTGGCCCGGGGATGGCCGCGATCGCTGACACCGACCAGGGCATGTACGACGGGCATGCTCAGTGGGACCGTGCGGTCGGGCCGATGCAGTTCATCCCGGGGACGTGGAAGGTCTTCGGTGCGGACGGCAACGGTGACGGGGTCAAGGATCCGCACAACGTCTTCGACGCGGCCCGTGCGGCCGGTGACTACCTGTGCTCCGGCGGAGCGGACCTGAGTAATCCGCAGGGGCTCGTGCAGGCGGTGCTGCGCTACAACCACTCGATGGACTACGTGTCGACGGTGCTCCGGTGGATGCAGTCGTACAGCAAGGAGACTGTGACGATCCCGGACACGTCGGGCGTCATCAGCCCGCCGCTGGGCGACAACGGGAACGTCGACGAGAGCAACGACCCGACCCGCGCGGGCGGCACCACGAGTCCCACGCCGACGCCGACGCCGACGCCGCAGCCGTCCACGCCGACGCCGACCGCGAGCCGGACGACGAGCAAGCCGCCGTCGAGCAAGCCGCCCACCCAGGTGCCGAACACGCCGCCGCCGTCGACGACGACGAAGCCGCCGACGACGACCCCGCCGCCGACGACGACGCCGCCGACGACCACTCCGCCGACGACCACGACCCCGCCGACGACCACTCCGCCGACGACGCCGCCGACCTCGGATCCGCCGCCGACGACCTGTACGCCGACGCCCACCCCGACGGACCCGCCGACGACGACACCGACGGAGACCCCGAGCCCGACCCCCACGCCGTGCGACACCAACGCACCCGGGTCGGACGAGAGCACGGCCGCGACTCCGGGCGAGGCGCCCGAGCCGGCCAACTGAGCAACGACCCGCGATCCGGGGCCCGGATACCTCTGGCAACGTAGTTCTGAGCGTTACCCGGGTGCCTGTTTTCGGCTGTGTTGGCGAGTCAGGTAACTTTGCGTCGTCTTGATGTAACTTTCTGGCGTATTGATCGTTGAGGGGATCATGCGCCTAACCCGTAGTGGTAACCGTCGGGTCAAAATCATCATCGCTTCACTGTGCACAGCCCCGCTCCTGGTCGGGGCCATCGTGACAGTCGCCTCGGGCGGAGCCGGTGCCTCCGGTCAGCTCGCGGCGGACAGCCCGGTCGCCCCATCGCCTGGGGCCGGGCTCAACAGCGGTGAGTTCGACGAACTGACGATGGTCGTGCCGCAGCGTCCCGGAGTGGACGGCCGGCTCGGCTCCGATAGACCCGCCCGCGCCGACGTCCCCGTGCAGGGGGCGACCGATGGCCGTTCGGTGGTCCGCCCGGGCCGCCCGGACGCGGTCAACGGCATTCCGCGCGGGGTGTTCCCCGCCTACCGTCGCGCCACCGCGAATCTCGCCGTGGTCCGGCCGAACTGTGGGCTCACCTGGCCGTTGCTGGCCGGGATCGGCAAGGTCGAGTCCGACCATGCCAGCGGCGGCCGGGTCGACGTGGCCGGCACCACCCGGGGCAAGATCCTCGGCCCGGTGCTGAACGGCCGTGCCGGCAACGGCCGGGTCACCGACTCCGACAAGGGCCGGTTCGACGGCGATCTGACCTGGGACCGTGCGGTCGGGCCGATGCAGATCATTCCCCAGGTGTGGGACGAGTTCGGCGCCGACGGCAACGGTGACGGCTTCCGCAACCCGAACAACGTGTACGACGCGGTCACCACGGTCGCGGTCTACCTGTGCTCCGAGGGCGACGACCTGAAGGCACCCCGCGACCTGGTCGCCTCCCTGCTGCGGTACCAGCACTCCAAGGACTTCGTCTCCACGGTGCTGCGGTGGATGCGGGTCTACAGCAAGAACGCCGTACTGATCCCGAACGAGAAGGGCAGCCTGTCGACGGCGAAGTCCACCGGGAACGCGGAGCGCAAGGTCGACCCGCGCCAGGTCCCGGACGTGCCGGACGACAAGACGACCTCGCCGACGCAGCATCCGTCGACACCGGTCGGCGAGCCGACGGTGCCGGATCCGATCGAGACGCCGACGCACAAGCCGACCCGGCCGACGCAGACGCCGACGAAGACTCCGACCAAGACGCCGACCAAGACGCCGACCAAGACACCTACGCCGACGGAAACCCCGACCCAGACGCCGACCGAGACCCCGTCGCAGACGCCGACGGACACGCCGAGCGGGACGCCCTGCACGGCTGAGCCGACCACGCCGAGCTGCACCCCAGGAGGCGGCTCACACGGCTGACGCTTGCCCGGATACGGTCGCGGTATGACCGACTCCGGCGTCCTCAGAATCGTCGGCACGGTGCTGCCGGCCGGCGAACAGCAAGAGCTCCATCTCAGCGGTGGGCTGGTCGTCGACCGGCCCACCGCTGCTGATGTCACCACCGTGCACTCCGGTGGCTGGATCGTGCCCGGTCTGGTCGACGCCCACTGCCACATCGGCCTGGACCAGCGCGGTGCGGTCGACAAGGAAACGCAGGAGGAGCAGGCGATCGCGGACCGCGCGGCCGGTGCGCTGCTGGTCCGCGACGCCGGTTCGGCCGCCGACACCCGCTGGATCGACGAGCGCGAGGACCTGCCCAAGATCATCCGGGCCGGCCGGCACATCGCCCGCTCGAAGCGGTACATCCGCAACTACGGCTGGGAGATCGAGCCGGACGAGTTGGTCGCGTACGTCGAGCAGGAGGCCCGCCGTGCCGACGGTTGGGTGAAGCTCGTCGGCGACTGGATCGATCGGGATGCCGGTGACCTCACCGCCTGCTGGCCGGCCGAGGCGCTCGACGCGGCGATCGCCCGCGCCCACGAGCTCGGCGCGCGCGTCACCGCGCACGTGTTCGGCGAGCACGCCCTGCCCGATCTGCTTGCCGCCGGCATCGACTGCATCGAGCACGGCACCGGCGTACTGCCGGATATGCTCGACCAGATGGCCGCGCACGGTGTCGCGGTGGTGCCGACGCTCATCCAGCTGGAGAACTTCCCGGAGTACGCCGATCAGGCCGCTGCGAAGTTCCCGGTGTACTCGGCTCACATGCGCGACCTCTACGACCGCCGTCTCGAGCGACTCCGGGACGCGTTCGAGGCCGGCGTACCCGTGTATGCCGGGACCGATGCGGGCGGGGTCCTCGGGCACGGCCTGGTGGCGCAGGAGATCCAGGCGCTGACCGGGATCGGGATGTCGGGGGAGCAGGCGCTGGCCGCCGGTTCGTGGGCGTCCCGCGAGTGGTTGGGTGCCCCGAGCACCTTTCGGCCGGGCGAGCCGGCCGACCTGGTGGTGTACGACGAGGACCCGCGGGCGAACCCGGCGGTGCTGACCCATCCGCGGCTGATCGTCCTGCGCGGCCGGGTGGTGAGCTGATCGGGTGGCATGATCGCGTGATCGGCCGACTTCACGCCGTGACGGGAAAAAATTCACCTGAACTCTGGTTTCGGCGGAAGATTTTGGCTTAGCGTGAGCCCGGGACCGCCGACGCCCCTCGGCGGACCGACCAAGGGAAGGAACCGCCCGATGGGGAAAACCGCCCGAGTACCCAGACACGTGTCCACAACGCTCCTGGCCGTCGCGGCCGCCGGCGCACTCGCGCTGAGCGCCCTGCCGAGCAACGCGGCCGAACCGACGCAAACCTCCGGCTCCGCGGGCCTCTCGTCCGCGTTCTACACCGCCGCCGCGAAGTACGACGTACCGCGTGAGGTGCTCGTCGGCGTCGGGTACGCCGAATCGCACCTGGACGGTCACGACGGCCAACCCAGCCAGGCGAACGGCTATGGCGTCATGCACCTGGTCAGCAACGACAAGAACCAGACGATGTCCGAGGCAACCAAGCTCACCGGCCTGCCGCTCGCGCAGTTGTCCAAGGACAACGCGTCGAACATCCTCGGCGCCGCCGCGGTCCTGGACTCGTACGCCGACCAGGCCGGTCTCACCGATCGGTCCAACCTCGGCAAGTGGTACGGCGTGGTCGCGAAGTACTCGCACTCCGCCGACGGGCCGACCGCCCGGCTGTACACCGACGAGGTCTACCGGATCATCGGCGCGGGTGTCCGCGCCGCGGGTGTGACCACCGAGCCGAAGAAGGTCACGCCGGTCCTCGGCGCCTACGCCAACGTCACCCCGCTCGGCACCCGCACACCGGCCTCGGTCGCGGCGGTCGACTACCCGGGCGCGATCTGGAACGCGGCCAGCACCAGCAACTACCGGGTCGGCCGGAACGCGGCGATCTCCACCATCGTCATCCACGTGACGCAGGGGTCGTACGCAGGCACGATCAGCTGGTTCAAGAACCCGTCGGCGCAGGTCAGCTCGCACTACGTGATCCGGTCGAGCGACGGCCAGGTCACCCAGATGGTGGCCGAGAAGGACACGGCCTGGCACGTGGGCTCCGAGAACGGCTACACGATCGGCATCGAGCACGAGGGCTTCGTCGATCAGCCCTCCTGGTTCACCGACGCGATGTACCGCTCGTCGGCCGCGCTGACCCGCAACATCGCGGACCGCCGGGGCATCCCGAAGGACCGGGCCCACATCAAGGGCCACGTCGAGATGCCGAACCAGACCCACACCGACCCGGGTCCGAACTGGAACTGGGACTACTACATGGAGCTGGTGAACGGAGGGAACCCGAACCCGCCGGAGTACAACTTCACCACCTACGGCACCGGCGTCCGGGTCCGCTCGGCCCCCAGCCTCACTGCCTCCATCATCACCGAGCTGCCCGGCCCGACCCAGGTGTTCGTCACGTGCCAGGTGCAAGGCGACCCGGTGACGGCCGAGGGCACCACCAACGCCTGGTGGGCGAAACTCCGCGACCAGGGCGGCTACATGAGCAACATCTACATCCAAGACCCGAATCCAAAGCTCCCGGGCGTCCCTGAGTGCTGATCACGACAGGAGGCCCGGGGGGATCACCCGGGCCTTCTGGTGTGCTGGAGCCCGAACAGTAGAGCCTGCTGTACCGACCATGGCGTCCGGTTGGCGCACGATTGAGACATGTTGACCAAGATCCTGTCACGGGGCATGCCGGCCAGCGGCTATCTGATGGTCCGCTTCCTGAAGTCGCTGGTGCTGCTTCCTACGCTGCCGATCGGCCTGCTGCTGGGCTGGATCATTCCGGACCTCACCGCCGGTCTGGTGCGACTGGCCAACATCGAGCGGTACCGCGCCGCGTCGTACCTCGGTGTGCCGGAGCCCGAGCTGCTGCCACGGGCGGCGCGCCGCCGGCCGGGCGATGTCGTCGCGCTGTTCAAGGACAAGTCGTTCAAGCGCAGTCTGCGGTGTCTGCTGATGCCGCTGGTGATGATCCCCGAACTGGTGGTTGCGGTCGTCTCGGTGGCCGGAGCGCCCTCGGCACTCATCAGCATGGCAACGTGGAAGTTCAACAACGGCGCCAGCCTGATGGCGCTCGACGTCGACAGCTGGACCAGGGCATTGACGCTCGGTCCGCTGCAAGTGCTGGTCAGTCTTAGCTTCCTCTGGTGGGTAGCGCCGGCCCTGGCGCGCGGCCACGCGAAGGCAGCACTCGATCTGCTTGCGCCGACCGAGTCCCAGTTGGAGACGGCCAGGTTGGAGCAGCGGGTGGAGGAGCTGACCAAGAGCCGGGCTGGTGCGGTGGATTCGCATGGTGCCGAGTTGCGGCGTATCGAGCGGGATCTGCATGACGGTACGCAGGCGCAGTTGGTGTCGCTGGCGATGCGGATCGGGCTCGCCAAGAAGACCATGGCGGACGACCCGGAGAAGGCGGCCAAGCTGCTCGACGACGCCCGCGACGGCGCGGAGCAGGCCATGCACGAGCTGCGCGGCGTACTGCGGACCATGTACCCGCCGATCCTCGCCGACCGCGGTCTGGCCGGTGCAGTCTCCGCACTGTGCGCCCGCTGCCCACTACCGGTCGACCTCCGGCTGGGTGAGCTCGGGCAAGTACCCGCGCCTGTCGAGGCGGCGGCGTACTTCGTCGTCGCCGAGTCGCTCACCAACATCACCAAGCACTCTGCCGCTGGACACGTCGACGTACTGATGGAACGGCGGGATGCGGAGCTGCACCTGGTGATCACCGATGACGGGATCGGGGGAGCGCGGATCAACGACCGGTCGGACCTGCTCGGCCGGGGGAGTGGTCTGCATGGCATGCTCCACCGGGTGCAGGCGATCGACGGTCAGCTGGAGTTGCAGAGCCCGATCGGTGGGCCGACCACCGTCGAGGTGATCCTCCCGTGCGGGTGATGATCCTCGAGGACAACCCGATCCTTGCCGAGGGCCTCGGTTTGCTGCTGGGCAACTCCGGCTTCGAGGTGGCCGCGGTCGCCGCCGACGCGGACGGGTTCGCGAAGGCGATCGCCGAGCACGAGGTGGACATCGCGGTGGTCGACGTACGGCTGCCGCCCACCTTCACCGACGAGGGTCTGCGGGCCGCGATCGAGGCCCGCCGGGTGCGGCCCGGCCTGCCCGTCCTGGTGTTCTCGCAGTACGTCGAGGAGGTCTACGCGGCCGAATTGCTCGCCGCCGGAAGTGAGGGCGTCGGGTACCTGCTCAAGGACCGCGTCTCCCGGGTCGACGAGTTCCTCGAAGCGGTACGCCGGGTCGCCGCCGGAGGAACCGTGCTGGACCCCGAGGTGGTGAGCCAGTTGATGGTGAAGCGGAGCAGTCCGCTGGACCGGCTCACCCCTCGGGAACGCGAGGTACTCGCACTCATGGCGCAAGGACTGGGTAACACGGCGATCGCCGACCGCCTGGTCGTCACCGAAGGCGCCGTCCACAAACACGTCGGCAACGTCTTCCTCAAGCTCGACCTACCGCCAACGGATGCCGGCCACCGCCGCGTCCTCGCAGTCCTCGCCTACCTCGGTCTCTGACCCAGCCGATCAGGCCGGCTGGTCGGGCACCGACTCGAGCGCCGGCTTGTGGTCCTTCGGGGTGCTGAGGGAGTCGATCAGCTGCTTGGCCAGGGCGAACCCGGAGCCGCCCATCGTGATCGTCTTGACCAGGGTGTCCTCGATGCCCTGGGCACCGTTCAGCACGACCATGTTGCCGACCTTCTCGAACGAGCCCGCCGCCGCGGCGACGATCTCCGGGTAGGCCTCGGCCAACTGCTGCGCGACGACCGCGTCGGTGTTGGTGGCCAGCGCCTCGGCCCGGGCCTTGATACCGGCCGCCTCGGCCATGGCCTTCGCCTGGACGGCGGCGGCCTCGGCCTTACCGGTCAGCTCGGTCGCCTTCGCCTGGGCCTCACCGCGCAGCTGGACCTCCTTGGCGTTCGCCTCGGCGGCCGCGATCTGAGCGTCGCGGGCAGCCTGGGCCAGCGTGCGCTGCCGGTACGCCTCGGCGTCCGCCGGCTTCAGCACCGACGACTCCAACTGCTTCTCGGCCAGCGAGGCGTTCAGCTTCGCGGTCTCCGTTTCGGCGACGACGACCTCCTGCCGGGCCAGCGCCTCGGCCAGCGGACCGGACTGCGACGCCTTCGAGTTCGCCTGATCGACCTCGGCCTGGTAGCCGGCCTGGGCGATCGAGCTCTCCCGCACCGCCGCGGCCTTCTTCGCCGCCGCGGCCTGCTCGCGCTCGGTCGCCTCCCGGTCCCGCTCGGCCTGCGCGATCCGGGCCGCGGCCTCGACCGCGGCGGCCTGCGGGCGGCCGAGGTTCTTGATGTAGCCGGACTCGTCGTCGATCTCCTGGATCTGCAGCGAGTCGACCACCAGGCCGAGCTTCTCCATGTCGCCGGCCAGCGAGCCGCGGATGTTCGTGGTCAGCGTCTCCCGGTCGTGCAGCATCTCCTCGACCGTCGTCGAGCCGACGATCGCGCGCAGATGACCCGCGAACAGCTCGTGGATCGTGCTCATCACCTGCTCGTCGCTCTGCTCCAGGAACCGCCGGGCCGCGTTCGCGATCGAGCCGTAGTCGTCACCGACCTTGTACGCCGTCACACCCTTGATGTGCAGCGGGATGCCCTGGCTGGACACGCAGGTGACGGTCAGCGGCGTCGCGCGGATGTCCAGCGGCAACCGCCGTACGGTCTGGAATCCCGGCAGGACCGCGGTGCCGCGGCCGACGACGATCTTGAAGCCGAGGGTCTCGTTGACCTGCTCCTGGCTCGAGTGCGCGCCGAGACCGGAGATGATCAGCGCCTCGTTCGGCTCCGCCACCCGCCAGACCATCCGGAACACGATCAGAAGGACGACCACCGCCACCGCGGCGATGATCACGTACGTCCAGAGCATTTCCCCTCCAGGGAACGGAACGATGAATCAGATGGCGCGAGCGACGTAGACAGTGCGCGGCGGGTCGTAGTCGACGACCACCACCTGCGTGCCCACCTCGATCACCTCGTCGGTCGCGGGGTAAGCGTAGAAGGCCTCGGTGGCACCCCGGACCGGCAGCATCACCTCGCCGACGATCCCAGGTGCGATCCGCCCGATCACGCGCCCCCGTTTGCCTACCATGACGCCCCTCCGACGTACCGCGGCTGCTCTGGGTTCCGCAGCTTAACGCCTTGTGGCCCGGACGCTCGCGGGCGCATGGTGGAGGCATCGACGCGCGGCCTGGGGGCGGGGGAGGGGTCATGGGCGCGGAGGTACGGCTGGGGGTCGTCGAAGAGGGGTCGGACGACGCACGGCTCGAGGAACTGGCGTTGCTGCTCCGGGAGGAGTTGCTGACGCTCGACGTACGGTCGGTCGAGCCGTACTACGAAGGCGAAGCACCGGAGGGATCGCGGAGTGCTCTCGCCGCGATCGCCGGCATGCTCAGCGTCTCGGTGGCCCCAGGGGTGCAAGCGGTCGGTGCGATCGTGGCGGTGGTCCGCGGCTGGCTGCGCCGGTCCGGCAACGAGCGGACGGTGAAGCTCACGATCGACGGAGACGTGATCGAGCTGACCGGCGCCAGCGACCAGGCCCAGCAGCAACTGGTGGATGCGTTCGTCCGAAGGCACTCCATGGCGGACGGGTGAGATGGACGGCAAGAGGGTCGCGCTCGTCATCGCCAACGACCAGTACGACGATCCCGGTCTGCGCAGGCTTGTCGCGCCCGCCCAGGACGCGGCCGCACTGGCGGAGGTGCTGGCGGATCCGTCGGTCGGCGGGTTCGCGGTGCAGGTCCTGCACAACGAGTCCGCCCAGGAGATCCGGTTCGCGGTCGAGGACTTCTTCGCCGATCGCGCGCCGGAGGATCTGCTGTTACTGCATTTCTCCTGCCACGGTCTGAAGAACTCCGCGGGGGAGTTGTTCCTGGCCGTCGCCGACACCAAGCCGAACCGGCTCGCGTCGACCGCGCTGGCCGCGGACTTCGTCAACCGGCAGATGGCGGACAGTCGCGCGCAGCGGATCGCACTGTTCCTCGATTGTTGCTACGGCGGCGCGTTCCCGCGTGGCATGGTCGTGCGCGCGTCCGGTGAGGCGCAGGTACGCGACGCCTTCGTCGGCCAGGAAGAGGTCGGCGGCGGACGTGGACGCGTGGTGGTGACGGCCTCCAGCGCGATGGAGTACGCCTTCGAGGGCGGGCAGTTGGCGACCGCCGCCACCACGCCGGCGCCGTCGGTGTTCACCAGCGCCGTGGTGGACGGCCTGACGACCGGCGAGGCGGATCGGGACGGCGACGGGTGGGTCGGGCTCACGGAGTTGGTCGGGTTCGTCACCGATCGGGTCCATCGGGTCACTCCGAATCAGAACCCGCAGATGTGGACGTTCGGATCGCAGGGAGAGCTGCTGATCGCGCGCAGCCGGGTCCGCCGGATCACGCCCACGCCGCTTGCGCCGGCTCTGCTCGAGGCGATGGAGAGTCCGTTGCCGGCGGCAAGGTTCGGCGTGGTCGACTACCTGCGCGAACGGTTGGACGGCGACGACCTCGGGCAGGCGTACGCCGCTTGGCAGGCACTGCACCGGATGGTCGCCGACGACAGCCGCAAGGTGTCCGAGGCCGCCGGCGAGGCGATCGCCTCAGCGGTCCCGCGGGTGACGCCTGGCGAGGTCGAACTCGGCGAAGCTGTGCCGAGCGTTGAGCTGCAGGTCGAAGGCCCGCCGGTCGCCCGAACTGCCGTGGCGTCGCCTGGTGCCGCCTGGGTCCGGGTCGAACAGGACGGCATGACTATCCGAGTGAGCGCCGACCCTGCCGACCCCGGCACCCACGAGTCCTCGCTCATCGTCGCCGGCCCAACCGGCGAATGCACAGTCCCCGTCCACCTAACCCTCCCCGAATCCAAACCCGCGCCACCACCACCCCGTCCCGAGCCGGCTGCCGCGTCCGGCGTGGCACCCATTGCCGAGCCTGCCCCTGTGTCCGCGCCGGGGCTTGAGACGGCCTCTGCCTTGAAGGCGGCACCTGTTGCCGAGCCGGCCGCTCTGTCTGAGCCGGAGCCTGAGGCGGCCGCCGCGTCCAAGCCAGTTCCTGTTGCCGAGACGGAGCCCGAGCCGACATCCAAACCCGTGCCACCGTCTCTGCCCTCCGCGCAACCCGAGGCTGGATCCGCGCCTCCGTGGTGGGCGATCGCCGTACTGGCGCTCGGTGGTGTGGCGCTCGTCTACCTGAACTGGCCCGGTCCGCTGCATTCGCAGTACCTGTGGAGCGACAGCGATACCGGGTGGTGGGTGTACCGCAGCTGGGGCGACGCTGCGATCCTGGCGTCGGTCTGTGCGGTGGTGGCGAGCCTGGTCGCTCGGTGGTCGGGACCGCTGGCGCTCGGTGTCGTCGCCGGGTGTGCTCTCTCGGTGCTCGAGGACGGCGTGGTCATCCTCGGCGGAGGCATCTCGGCGGACGAGACCACGCCGTGGGCCCTCTCGACGGTTGTCACGGCCGCGATGGTCGCCGTACTGCTGATCGTGCTCCGACCGACGAGTTGGCGGTACTGGCCCGTCCCGCTGGCGGCCGCGGCGCTGGTCGTTGCCGGTGGCGTCTTGATACTGGTCAGCGCCCTGATCCACCACCCGGACGGCTATTCCTGGTTCACGGTCACGAAGCTGGCTCTGATCGAGCCCGTCTTCACGGCGGGGCTGGGTTGGCTCGCTGTGGCCGCGACCGACAAGCGAAGCCGGATCTGGCTGGGTGCGGCGGTGACGACGGTCGCAGTGATGAGTTGCATCTCCGTCATCCCCGCCCTGACCCAGGGCAACTCGCCGCCGGCCTTCGTCACCGCCGTCCTCGGGAACGTGCTGGTCGTGGCCGGCGTGCTCAGCCGCGAATTGCGCCTTCAGTCGCGCCCTTGATGAACTGGCGGGCGAAGAGTGCGAAGACGATGATCAGCGGAATCATCGCCAGCAGGGCACCGGTCATCACCATGCTGTAGTCGACACCGTGGGACCGATTCAGCTGGGACAACGCCACCTGGAGCGTGAGGTGGTCGGGGTTGGTGAGCACGATCAGCGGCCAGAGGTAGTCGTTCCAGGACGCGACGAACGTGAAGATGCCCAGGAACGCCAGCGCCGGCCGGGCCGAGGGGAGCGCCACGTGCCAGTACGTCCCCATGAACCCGCAGCCGTCCAGCGTCGCCGCCTCGACCAGCTCGTCGTGGATGGAGCGCTGGAAGTACTGCCGCATCCAGAAGATGCCGAACGCGTTCGCCGCACCCGGGATGATCAGCGCCTTCAGCGAGCCGACCCAGCCGAGCGCGACCATCGTCTGGAACTGCGGGATGGTCGCCAGCTGTGCGGGCAACAGCATCGTCGCCAGCAGGATCACGAACAACGCGTTCCGGCCGGGGAACCGGAACTTCGCGAACGTGAACGCGGCCAGCGAGTCGAAGAACAGCACCAGCACCGTGGCCGAGACCGCCACGATCGCCGAGTTGCCCATCGACTGGAAGAACGCGATGTTCGTCAGCACATGGTGGATGTTGTCGTCGAGCTGCGAGCCGAAGGTGAACTTCGGCGGGAACCGGTAGATGTCCGCCGTGGTGTTGGTTGCCATCACCAACGACCAGTAGAACGGGAACAGCGAGATCAGTGCCGTCACCGCCAGGCCCACGTGCAGCAGGATCCGTCCACGCCGCCTGATCATGAATCACTCCTGCCCCGGAACAGCCGCCAGTTGATCGCCGTCACCAGCAGCACGAGCATGAAGATGCTCAAGGCAACGGCTGCCGCGTAGCCGTAGTCGTTGGCGACGAACGCCTGGGTGTAGAAGTACATGACCGCGGTCAGGCCGCTCTGGCCCGCGCCACCGCTGGTACCGACCATCACCTGCGGTTCGGTGAACGTCTGCAGACCGCCGATCGTCGACATGATCACCGTGAACAACACCACCGGCCGCAGCTGCGGCAGTGTGATCGAGAAGAACGTCCGGACCGGTCCGGCGCCGTCCACCTTGGCCGCCTCGTACTGCTCGGTCGGGATCGCCTGCAATCCGGCCAGGTAGATGATCGTGTTGTACCCGGTCCACTGCCACACGATCATCGTCGAGATCGCGATCTTGATGCCCCACGGCTGCCCGAGCCAGTCCTCGGTGGGCAGTCCCAGCGACCGCAGGCCGGCGTTGATCAGACCGAAGTTCGTACTGAAGATCGCGCCGAAGAAGATCGCCGCCGCGACCAGCGAGGTGATGTTCGGGACGAAGTACGCGAACCGGTAGACGCTGCTGAACCGCACCGCCGAGTGCAGCATCACCGCCAGCAGGAGCGCCAGGCACAGCGTCGGTGCGGTCGACATGACGAACAGCACCAGCGTGTTCCACAGCGACAGCCAGAACGTGTTGTCCTCGATCAGGAACTTGAAGTTCTGCAGCCCGACCATCTGCCGCGCCCCGAGCCCGTCCCACTTCTGGAACGCGAGCAGGATCGTGGACGCGACCGGGTACAGCCCGAAGACGACGAACAGGATGTAGAACGGCGACAGGGCCAGGTAGAACCGCCAGTACGACCGGACCGGACGTTTCCGCCCGGATCCCGTCGTACCGACGTCGCTGCGGGGCGCCGTGGCGGTCAGGGTCACTGCACGCCCTGACGTTTGCCGATCTGCTTCGCTTGCGCGACCGCGTCCTTCCAGGCCTGCTCCGACGACTTGCTGCCGGACTGCACAGTCTTCAGCTGGGTCCCGTACGGCGCTCCGACCGCGGAGTCGAGCGGTGCTTCGTACGCGATCGGGATGGCCTTGGCGGCCGGACCGAACACGTCGATCGGGACCTGCCCGCCGAAGAACGGGTCGGCTGCCTTCAGTTGCGGCATGTCGTACGCCTTCGGGGCGGCCGGGAAGATCTGAGCGTCGGCGAACGCCTTGGCCTGGTTGTCCGCGCTGAGCATGTACTTGATCACCTCGAACGCGGCGGACGGGTCGGCGGCGTTCTTGGTGATGCCGAGGAACGAGCCACCGAAGTTCGCCGGGCCGCTCGGGGTCGGTGCCAGCCGCCACTTGCCCACGCTGGTCTTGCAGGCCGCCTTCACGTCCAGCGCGACCCAGGCCGCACCGGACAGCGCCGGCACCGTGCCCTGGTCGAGTCCGGCGTTCCAGTCCGGCGTACCGCCGAGGGTCTTCGCGTCGACCTTGGTGTTGATCGCCTTCACCGCCAGGTCCCAAGCGCGGCGGATGTGGTCCTGGTCGCCGATGAACTTGTTGTCCTTGTCGATGTAGCGCTCGGTGCCCTGGCTGACGATGATCCCGTACATGTCGGTCGCGTCGGACACGATCAGCGCCTTCGGGTTCTTCGCCTTCAGCTCCAGACCGGCCGCCAGCAGGTCGTCCCAGGTCTTCAGTTGCGCTGCCACCTCGTCCGGCTTGCCGGGCAGTCCGCCCGCGGTGAACACGTCCTCGCGGTAGAACAGCGCGGTCGGGCCGATGTCGATCGGGATGCCGAGCAGCTTGCCGTCCAGCGTGGTGGCCTGCTTGACCTTCCACTCCAGGTAGTCGCCGAGGATGTCCTTCGCGCCGACGGTGTTCAGGTCGACGAACCGGTCCGCCTGCGGCAGCCAGGAGGCGATGTCCTCGCCCTTGAGCCCGGTGATGTCGGGGATGTTGGTGCCGCCGTTGAACGTGGTCAGCAGCTTCTGCTTGAAGTCGTCGCCGATCTCGGAGTACTTGATGTGCTGGTCCGGGAAGTGCGCGATGGTGTCGTCCAGCACGGACTTGCCCAGTCCGCCCGGCCAGCACCACAGCGCGATGTTGCCCGAGGCATTCTTCTTCGTGGACGAGGCGTCCATCCCGGACGAGCAGCCGACAAGGGAACCGCCGAGCACGGCTGCGAAGCCCCCAGCGAGCAGCGTCCGACGTGAGAGCTCCATGGTTCTTACCTTCCTGAGTGGGCGCTGATCAGCGCTTCGAGGTGATGGTCTTCGGGATGCGCGGCCTGCCACGCCGACAGGTCCTCCCAGCGGGGCGCCGCGTCGGCACCGCCGAGCCGGGTCACCGACAGGGCCGCGGTGAGCGCGGCGAAGCGCACCCGCAGCTCCAGCGGCAGATCCCACAGCGTGGCCGCGATGAAGCCGGCGGCGAACACATCACCCGCCCCGGTGGTGTCCGCCGCCTGCACTGGATACGCCGGTACGGCGACCCGCTCGCCGGTGCCGGCGTCGATCGCCAGGGCGCCGGCGGCGCCGTTCGAGACGACGACCTGCGGCACCAGTTCGGCCAGCCGGTCGAGCGCCTGCTCCGGACTGTTCGTCCGGGTGTAGTTCATCGCCTCGTCGGCGTTCGGCAGGAACACGTCACAGTGCTCGAGCTGGTCGAGTACTGCGGGATCCCACCGCTCCGACGGATCCCACCCGACATCGGCGAACACCACGCAACCGGCCGCCTTCGCCTTCGCCAGCCACTCGTTCGGCCAGGGGCCGATGTGGGCGGCGACAGCTCGAGCGGCCGGCGGCGCAGTGATCAGCTCGTCGGCCGACAGCAGGGGAGGGGTGCCCCGGGTGACCAGTGCCCGATCGTTGTCATAGGCAAGGGCCACCGTCAACGGGGTCCGCCAGCCGGCGAGCTTGCGGGAGAGAGTCAGATCGATGCCCTCGTGCGCCAGCCGGTCCCAGACGCTGTCGCCGTCGGGATCGGCGCCGAAGGCCGCGGCCAGCCCCGTGCGCAGGCCGAGCCGAGCCAGTGCGACGGCGAAGTTCGCGATGCCGCCCGGGCTCTCCTGTGAGTCGGTGGCCCACACCTCGGTGCCGGGCCGCGGCGGCGTGGGCAGGCCGAGCACCAGGTCCTGGAAGACCAGGCCGGACACAACCACGTCCAGCTCACTCATCTACTTTCCACCACACTTCTGCAGGGTCGATCAAACTCGTGCATGAATCTTGAAACGCTTGCGCAAGATACGCAATACCTGCCCATAACTTTGACTGAAAATGACGGAGTTTGCGTGATACGGTCTGGGTGTGTTGCCGAAGCAGCGACAGGATCAGATCATCCGCGCGCTCCGGGCCGACGGGGCCGGGGGCGTCAAAGTGCTGGCCACGCGACTCGGGGTCAGTGAGGCGACGATCCGCCGCGACCTCGAGCAACTGCACGCGGAAGGCCGATTGACCCGTGTGTACGGGGGTGCGCTCGCGGTTGACGGTGGAGACGAGCCGTTCGCGGACGTCAACGCCGTACATGCCGCGGAGAAGGACCGGATCGCGCGGCGGGCCGCTGAGCTGGTGAACGATGGCGAGTCGTTGCTGCTCGACATCGGTACGACGGCGTTGCGCGTCGCCCAGCATCTGCATGGCCGGTCGTTGACGGTGGTCACCAGCAATCTCGCCGTACTGGAGGAGCTGGAGAACGACGAGCAGATCGAGCTGATCGTGCTCGGTGGGTTCGTCCGGCGGAGCTATCGCTCGCTGGTGGGGTATCTGACCGAGGAGAGCCTGCGGCAGATCCACGTCGACTGGCTGTTCCTCGGCACCAGCGGAGTGCGGCCGGACGGGCGGGTGATGGACAGCACGATGATCGAGGTACCGGTGAAGCGCGCGATGATCCAGGCCGCCGACCGGGTGGTGCTGCTGGCGGACGCGACGAAGTTCCCGGGCCATGGCGTCGGGCGGGTCTGCGATCCGGGGGAGCTGTTCATGGTGGTGACCGAGCCCGGCGCCGACGAGGTGACCCGGGCCCAACTGACAGAGGCGGGCGTACAGGTGGTGCTTGCGTGAGACTGACAATCCTTGGCGGCGGGGGATTCCGGGTGCCGCTGGTGTATCAGGCGTTGCTCGGAGACCGGGGTACCGGCCGGATCACGTCGGTGGCGCTGTTCGACACCGATCGGACTCGGCTGACGTCGATCGCGGCGGTGTTGCGGCAGCAGGCCGCGGGCGTCGCGGACGCGCCGGTGGTGACCGAGACGACAGACCTGGACGAGGCGCTGCGCGGTGCGGACTTCGTGTTCTCCGCGATCCGCGTGGGCGGGCTGGAAGGGCGGACCGTCGACGAGCGGGTCGCGCTGGACCTCGGCGTACTCGGTCAGGAGACGGTCGGGGCCGGCGGGATCGCCTATGGGCTGCGCACGGTGCCGGTTGCGGTGGGGATCGCCCAGCGGATCGCAGCGGTGGCGCCGCAGGCGTGGGTCATCAACTTCACCAACCCGGCCGGGATGGTGACCGAAGCGATGATCCCGTACCTGGGCGACCGGGTCATCGGGATCTGTGACTCCCCGTCCGGACTGGGGCGCCGGGCCGCGCTGGCGCTCGGAGTGGACCCATCGACGGCGTTCTACGACTACGCGGGGCTGAACCACCTGGGCTGGCTGCGAGGCTTGCGGTCCGGTGGAGTCGACCGGCTGCCGGCGTTGCTGGAGTCCTCCGACGCGTTGTCGTCGTTCGAGGAGGGGCGGCTGTTCGGAGCGGACTGGTTGCGGTCGCTGGGCGCCATTCCGAACGAGTACCTGCATTACTACTACTTCGCCCGCGAGACGCTGGCCGCCGTACAGGCTGTGCAGCAGACGCGGGGCAAGTTCCTGCTGGAGCAGCAGTCCGCGTTCTATGCGGAGACGGTCCGGCATCCGGAGCGGGCGCTGGAGTTGTGGCAGAAGACCCGGGCCGAGCGTGAGTCGACGTACATGGTGGAGAGTCGCGAGGTCGCGGACGCTGGTGAACGCGACGAGCGGGACATGGCCGCCGGGGGTTACGAGCAGGTCGCGCTGTCGCTGATGCGGGCGATCGCCCACAACGAGCGCGCCTCGCTGATCCTGAACGTGCGCAACCGCGGAGTGCTGCATCACCTGGACGACGACGCGGTGGTGGAGATCCCGTGCACGGTCGATGCGAACGGCGCGCTGCCGGTCACGGTGTCCCAGCTGACCGACCACCAGGCCGGGCTCATCTGCTCGGTCAAGGCGGTCGAGCGCTCGACGATCGAGGCTGCTGTCAGTGGCTCCCGGTCCGCCGCGCTGCGCGCCTTCGCCTGGCACCCCCTGGTCGACTCCGTGACCGCGGCTGGCAAGCTGCTGGAGTCGTATGCCGAGCAGCTGCCGGACCTGGCCCGGTTCCGGGCTTGACACCGGATTGGGTGGTGGGGTCGGAATCTGGCACAATGGCCTGCTGAGTCCGTCCAGGTTCGTGCAGCCCTCTAACTCCACTGCCCGGCCGGCCCATTCGAGTGGTCACCCGTTGTCCCCACGACGCTGTGCTGCTCACCCAGACATGTAATCCGAGGGAGACCCCACAAACGTGGCTGTCAAGATCCGTTTGAAGCGCATCGGCAAGAAGCGTGCGCCGCACTACCGCATCGTCGTGATGGACGCCCGGACCAAGCGGGACGGTCGCGCCATCGAGGAGATCGGGAAGTACAACCCGAAGACCGAGCCGTCGTTCATCCACGTCGAGTCGGACCGGGCGCAGTACTGGCTGAGCGTCGGCGCGCAGCCGACCGAGGCCGTCGAGGCGATCTTCAAGGCCTCTGGCGACTGGCAGAAGTTCAAGGGTGAGGCCGCTCCGGCGCCGCTGCGGGTCAAGGAGCCCAAGCGGGACAAGCAGGAGATCTTCAACGAGGCGCTGGCCGAGGCCCACGGCACGCTGAAGACCGAGGCCACCACCGCCAAGAAGTCGGCGGCGAAGAAGGCGGACAAGAAGGACGACGCGCCGAAGGACGAGGCCGCCAAGGCCGACGCTCCCAAGGCTGACGCTCCCAAGGCTGACGCTCCCAAGGCCGACGCTCCCAAGACTGAGGCGCCGAAGGCTGAGGCCGCCGAGGCCCCGGCTGAGGCCGCGCCGGCCGACGACGCCAAGGCCTGACCATGATGGAGACCGAGGCGCTCGAGCACCTGGTCCGTGGCATCGTGGACAACCCCGACGAGGTCAGCGTCCGGGCCCGGAACCTGCGGCGTGGCCGCACCCTCGAGGTGCACGTCCACCCCGACGACATCGGCAAGGTGATCGGCCGCAACGGCCGGACCGCCACCGCGATCCGTACCGTCGTCGGTGCGCTCAGCTCCGAGTCGTCGATCCGGATCGACTTCGTCGACGAGTTCAACCGGCGTCCGCGCCGCTGACTCGCAGCAGTTCCCCGAAGGGCCGCACCGCACCGGTGCGGCCCTTCGCCATATCCTCGGGTCCATCGTGTGTGTCAAGAGAGAGGTTTGTGCGGGTGTTGGTGACTGTCGGACGGCTCGGCCGGGCGCATGGGATCAAGGGCGAGGTCGGTGTGGACGTCCGGACGGACGAGCCGGACCTCCGGTTCGCCGACGGCGCGACCCTGGTGACGGACTCGAAGGTCCCGCGCAAGCTGACCGTCGAGGCGAGCCGGTGGCACAGCGGGCGGCTGCTGGTGAAGTTCGCCGGGGTGGCGGACCGGACCGGTGCCGAACAGCTGCGCAACCTGTTCGTGCAGGCCGAGGTGGACGAGGACGCCCGGCCGGAGGACCCGGAGGAGTACTACGACCGCGAGCTGGTCGGCCTGGCGGTCCGGACCTCGGACGGCGCTGAGGCCGGCGACGTGATCGACGTCGTCCACCTGCCGTCGCAGGACCTGCTGGAGATCCGGCGTCCCGCGGGCAACGCCGTACTGGTGCCGCTGGTCGAGGAGCTCGTGCCCGAGATCAATCTGGACAAGCAGTACGTCGTCGTGGCCGACCGGCCGGGTCTGCTGGACCCGGAGGGCGCTGACGTGGTTCCGACCGAGCCGGGCGCCGACTGATGAGGCTGGACGTCCTCACGATCTTCCCGGAGTACCTGGCCGCGCTCGACGTCTCCCTGGTCGGCAAGGCGGCGAAGAGCGGCCTCCTCGACATCCGCCTCCATGACTTGCGCGACTGGACCCACGATCGGCACCGGACCGTCGACGACACCCCGTACGGCGGTGGTGCGGGCATGGTGATGCGGCCGGAGCCATGGGGAGAGGCGCTGGACGCTGTTGCGCCCCCGGACGGCCCTTCACAGCCTCGTCTGATCGTGCCGACGCCGGCGGGCCGCCCGTTCACCCAGGAGCTCGCGTACGAGCTTGCCGCCGAGCCATGGCTTGCGTTCGCCTGCGGCCGCTACGAGGGCATCGACGCGCGGGTGGCGTCGTACGCGGCGGAGCGGATGCGCGTCGACGAGGTTTCGATCGGCGACTACGTGCTGAACGGCGGGGAGGTCGCCGTACTCGTCATGGTCGAGGCGGTCGCCCGTCTGCTGCCCGGTGTCATCGGCAATCCGGAGTCGTTGGCTGAGGAGTCCCACTCGGGCGATGGCCTGCTGGAGTACCCGGTCTACACGAAACCGCCGGTGTGGCGCGGGCACGACGTACCCGAGGTGCTGCTGTCCGGAAACCATCGTCTGATCGCCGAGTGGCATCACGACGAGTCGGTACGACGTACTGCGGAGCGCCGGCCTGATCTGCTTGCGGCGTGGGGCGACGCGGTCGCGGGGAAGGACGATCCGGCGTCGGAGGTCCGGCTGCTGCCGGCCACGGAGGCGGACGCGGGGGAGATTCACACGCTCCAGTTGGCCGCGTTCCTCTCGGAGGGGCGGATCTACGACGACCTGACGATCCCGCCACTCTCGGAGGACCCGGCCGCGAGTGTCGAGCGGCTCAAGCAGGGCGGCGTACTCAAGGCTGTGGCCGGCACCAGGATCGTCGGGTCGGTGCAGCTGAGCGTGGACGGTGAGGTGGGCCGGATCGATCGGTTGATCGTCGCGCCGGACTGGCAGGGGCGCGGTCTGGGTGTCCGGCTGTTGCGGGTCGCGGAAAAGCTCGCGCCGGCCGAGGTCACGTCGTACGAGCTGAACACGGGTGCGGAGAGTGAGCGGAACCTCGGGTTGTACCGGAAAGCCGGTTACCGTGAGACACGACGCGTGCCGCAGACCGCGAAGGTCGAACTGGTGGTGCTGACCAAGCGTCGCAGGCGACGCTGATTTCGGTTCCGCTGGGCCGGTGTGGCAAGATTGCTCGTTGCTGCCCTTCGGTGCTCCTGCCACAGGGGGTGACCACCGACCGGCAGCACGCGATGAGCTGTGCAGCTATGCAGAGCCTCCTGATGACTTCATCACCACCGAGATTCGTGGGTGACCTGTGGCACGCGCGAGGAAGAGACACCTGATGAGCAACATCCTGAACGAGCTCGACAACGCGAGCAAGCGTGACGACATCCCCGCCTTCCGTCCCGGTGACACCGTCAAGGTGCACGTCAAGGTCGTCGAGGGCAACCGGTCCCGCGTCCAGGTGTTCCAGGGTGTCGTGATCCGGCGCCAGGGTGGTGGCCTGCAGGAGACCTTCACGGTCCGCAAGGTCAGCTTCGGTGTCGGCGTCGAGCGGACCTTCCCCCTGCACACCCCGATCGTCGAGAAGGTCGAGGTCGTGACCCGCGGCGACGTCCGCCGGGCAAAGCTGTACTACCTGCGTGAGCTGCGCGGCAAGGCAGCCAAGATCAAGGAGAAGCGGGACGTCCCGGCCTCCTGAGCGTCGTAGCGACGACGGTCACCTATGGCGCCGAGCACTGCGACTCGCGCTCGCCCTCGCCCGGTCGCCCGGAGGGCACGTCGCAGTAAGGGACGTCACCGCAGGCTGAAGCAGCGCAATCCGCTGCTCAGCCTGCTCATCGAGATGAGCACCGTCACGGTGCTCGCCCTCGTCATCACGGTGGTACTGCGGCTGTTCGTCGCGGAAGCGTTCTACGTACCGTCGGAGTCGATGTACGACACGCTGACCACGAACGACCGCATCCTGGCCGAGAAGATCAGCTACATGCACCGGGACGTGGACCGCGGCGACATCATCGTGTTCAAGGACCCCGCGAACTGGCTGAACGAGGCGCAGACCGAGCCCGGCCCGTTCCGCCGGGTCGGCGAGTTCGTCGGCATCCTGCCGCGCAGCGGCGAGGGGCACCTGGTCAAGCGGGTGATCGGCGTCGGCGGCGACAAGGTGATCTGCTGCGACCGCTCGGGCCGGATCACCGTCAACGGCATCCCGCTGGACGAACGCGAGTACCTGCTCAAGGACGCGAAGCCGTCCGAGCTGCCCTTCAGCGTGGTGGTGCCGCCAGGCCACCTGTGGGTGATGGGGGACAATCGCGCCGAATCCGCCGACTCCCGCGCCCATATGGGCGGCCCCGGTGGCGGGTTCGTGCCGGTCGAGAACGTGGTTGGCCGGGCCTGTTGCGTAATCTGGCCGTCTGACCGGATGACGATGCTGCGTCCTCCGGAAACCTTCAAGAAGCCGGGGCTGAAGAAGTGACCGATACACCGACGAAGACGGACGAGAAACCCGCACACCGATCGGGCTTCGCGGCCGCCGCTCGCGAGTTCGTGCTGATCGTGGTCGGGGCGCTCATCGTCTCGTCGATCCTGCGGGCGTTCGTCGGGCAGATGTTCATCATCCCCAGCGAGTCGATGGAGAACACCCTGCTGGTCGGCGACCGCGTCGTGGTGGAGAAGCTCACCGACGTCAAGCGCGGCGACGTGGTCGTGTTCGAGGACCCGGGCGGCTGGCTCGGCCCGGAGGAGAGCGGTCAGAAGCGTGGGTCGATCGGCCGGTTCTTCGAGATCGTCGGCCTGCTGCCGGACTCCAGCCACGGCCACTTGATCAAGCGCCTGATCGGCATGCCGGGCGACAAGGTCGCCTGCTGCGACGAGAAGGGCCGGCTGCTGGTGAACGGCCAGCCTCTGGACGAGACCAGTTACCTGTACCCGGGCGACGCACCGTCCCAGATGGAGTTCCAGGTCACCGTCCCGGCCGGGCGGGTGTTCGTGATGGGTGACCACCGGTCCGCCTCGGGCGACTCCCGCGTCCATCTGAGCGACGTGGACGCCAACGGCAACAATCCCGGCGACGCCGCCTTCGTCCCGATGGACAAGGTCACCGGCCGCGCCATCATGATCGTCTGGCCCGCGGGCCGCTGGGGCAAGCTCGGCGTCCCCGACACCTTCAAAGCCGTCCCGGCCCCCGGGCCCGCGCCGGACAAACCCTCGATATCCCTCACCCCACCGCCCAAATGACAAGACCCCGCTCAGCGGGGACGTCGGTGGTCGTGCCTAGGGTGGTCTTGCCTAGGGTGGGAGCTGTGATGCGGAGGGCTGCATGAGCGTGTTGCCGCGCGGGAGCACGGTACGGCGCGATGCCGGGCTGTACGGGTACGAACGGGCGCTGCGCCGCGTCGGCCTGGATCCGATCGCCGGCGTGGACGAGGCGGGCCGCGGACCGTGCGCGGGACCGCTGGTCGCGGCTGCGGTGATCCTCCCCGAGGGCAAGCGCGGCCAGATCCCGGAGCTCGCCGACTCGAAGCTGTTGACCGCGAAGGCCCGCGACCGCTGCTACGACGAGATCCGCAAGCGCGCCCTGGCCTGGTCGGTCGTCGCCATCGAGTCCACCGAGTGCGATCGCCTGGGCATGCACGTCGCCAACGTGGAGGCGCTCCGCCGCGCGCTCTTCCGCCTCGACGTGCGCCCGGCGTACGTGCTGACCGACGGGTTCGGCGTCGACGGGCTCGGCGTCCCCGGCCTCGCGATCTGGAAGGGTGATCGCGTGGCCGCCTGTATCGCTGCCGCGTCAATCATCGCGAAGGTGACGCGCGACCGGGTGATGGAGCACTGGGACAAGGTGTACCCGCAGTACGGTTTCGGGATCCACAAGGGCTACTGCACACCCGAACACCAGGCGGCGCTGGACGAATACGGCCCGTGCCCACAACATCGACGGCGGTTCGAGAATGTCCGCCGCAGTCTGCGACCCGATATGGGACAGAATGTGACCAGTCCCACCGGAGTGGAGAGCCGATGAGCGAGCGCAGCGAGCGCCCAAACAAGCACAGCGCTCTCAGCGCTCATGCCGGATCCGAGCGTTGCGAGGTGGAAGTATGAGCGCTGACGACCTCGAGAAGTACGAAACCGATATGGAGCTGCAGCTCTATCGGGAGTACAAGGACGTCGTCGGGATCTTCAAGTACGTCGTGGAGACCGAACGGCGCTTCTACTTGTGCAACGCGGTCGACCTGAAGGTCCGCACCGAGGGCGGCGACGTGTACTTCGAGGTGACGATGGCCGATGCGTGGGTCTGGGATGTCTACCGATCCGCCCGCTTCGTCAAGAACGCGAAGGTCGTCACCTTCCGCGACGTCAACATCGAAGAACTGGCCAAGTCCGACCTGGAAGTCCCCAAGGACTCCGACTTCGGCCGCTGACCCCCGCCGACTCCTACCCCACCCCACATCAGGGTGGGGTAGGTGTCAGGCGCCAGCCGGTTGGGGTGGGGTGGACCAGGGCGAGGGCGGCGAGGGTTTCGAGGCAGGACTGGGTGGTCGGGAGGTCCAGGCCTGCGGTGGTGGCTATGCGGGCGGCGGGCGCTGGGTTGACGACCGGGACGGCGTCGAGGGTGCGGCGGACGTCGTGGGGCAGGTCGTCGCTGGGATTCTTGGGGGCTTGTGGGCGCGGCGCGAGGCCGGTGCCGAGCGGGGAGACGGCCTCGATGATCTCGGCGACGCTCGTGACGAGTACGGCGTCTCGTTCGCGGACCAGCAGGTGGCTGCCTGCGGACATGCGGGACGTGATCGGCCCGGGCACCGCGAGGACGGCACGTCCGCACTGCTCGGCCCAACCTGCGCTGTTCAGCGCTCCGCTCCGGACCGCTGCCTCGATGACGACCGTGCCGAGCGTGCCCGCCGCGATCAGCCGGTTGCGCGCGAGGAACCGCAGTTTGGTCGGTGAACATCCCGGTGGCAGCTCACTCACCACCAACCCGTCCTCCACGATCCGGCTGAACATCGCGGAGTTGCTCTTCGGATAGCTCGTATCAACCCCAGACGCCAGCACGGCGACCGTCACCCCGCAACCAGCCAGCACACCCCGATGCGCCGCCGCATCGATCCCGTACGCCCCGCCTGACACCACCGTGATCCCGTTGTCCGCGAGCCCACCCGCGAGCTCCGCCGCGACATGCTCGCCGTACGACGAACACGCGCGAGCACCCACCATCGCGACGGATCGCGCGAGCGTCTTGCGCAGATGCGCCGGCCCTCGGACCCACAGCCCGAACGGCACGCCGGCCCGACGAGTCAACTGCCCGGCCTCGGCCAGCACCTCCACCTGCTCGGGCCACTCGTCGTCCCCAGGGATCACGAACCGCGCTCCTGCAGCAGCCGCCCGCTCGAGGTCCCGCTCAGGCTGCGCCGTAGCCAGCCGCGTGGACCACCGCTCGGTGCCGGGCGCCTTCCCCCGCAAGCGCTCCCAGATCTCCAGCACCTCCATCCCTGCAAACGCCTTCAAGGCCGCCAGGTCCCCGGGCTCCACCACCCGGGACAACCCCACCCGAACCAGCCGCTCCTCATCCCCGCCCCCGCCAACTCCCGCGGTCCCACCACCACCTGTCCCGCCAACCCCATCCACCGACGCCTCGTCCACCACGTCAGCTCCACCCACCACCCCCTCCGCGACCGCCACCGAGGCACGTGCCTCAGCCGCGGAGGTGCTGGATGCCCGAGGCAACGTCATCGGGGGAGAGGACGTACACGTGCTGCGACGGGATGGGGGCGCAGGCAACTGATTGCCTGAGGTGATGGCAGAGGCCGGTTCCTGCGAAGCCAGGTTCCTTGGAGCCGTGATGCAGTTGAGCGTCATGCGGGGATTCCTTTGAGGGGGCGGGTGTCGGAGAGGTCGGTCAGGGGTTCGCCGGTGCGGAGTTGGAAGGCTTCGTGGGTCAGGGCAGCGGTTGGTTGGTCGATGCCTTGGAGATCTGCGAGGGTCCAAGCCACTCGGACGACGCGGTCGAAGCCACGGGCGGTGAGGCGGCCGGCGGTGTAGAGGTCCTCGAGGAGTTTGTGGCTGGCGGCATCCAACGGGAACTCGCGCCGCAGCACCGGGCCGGGGACCTCGCTGTTGAGGATCCAGCCGGTCTCGCGGTAGCGGTACGCCTGCCGGTCGCGTGCTGCCTTCACGCGCTCGGCGACTGCCGCGGTCGACTCGGAGGCCTCGCGGTCGGCGACCCCTCGTGCGGTCGGCAGGATCTGCCGCTGAATGTCGAGGCGATCCTTGATCGGTCCACTGATCCGCTGCCGATACCTCGCCAGCACCTGCGGCGTGCAGTTGCAGATCGCGTTCCCGGCGCCGGACATGCCGCAGGGACACGGATTGGCCGCGAGCACGAGCATGAAGCGGGCCGGGAACTTCGCCACAGCCGCCGACCGATGGACCTCGATGTACCCGGACTCCAGCGGCTGCCGCAGAGTGTCGAGCGTCAGCGGATGCATCTCGGGCGCCTCGTCGATGAACAGGATCCCGCGATGCGCACAGCTGATCGCCCCCGGCCGCGGCATGCCAGAGCCACCACCGACAAGGCTGGACAGCGACGCGGTGTGGTGCGGCGCGATGAACGGCGGACGCACCACCAGCTCGGCGTCGTTGGTCAGCAGCCCCGCCAGCGAATGCACCGCGGACACCTCGAGCGAGTCGTCCGTGCTCAAGTCCGGCATCAATCCGGCCAGCCGCTCAGCCAGCATCGTCTTGCCCGACCCCGGCGGCCCGTGCAGGAACAGGTGGTGCCCGCCCGCGGCCGCGGCTTCGATCGCCCGTCGCCCCTCGCGTTGGCCGATGATGTCGTCCAGATCGACCTCCGGAACCCGGGTCAGCGACTCGGACAGCAGCCGGGGCTCAGCCCGCGGCGGTGCCTCGTCCGGGATCTCGGTGCCACGCAACAGGGCAAGCACCTGCCGTAGCGAGCGCACGCCGTACACCTCGATGCCGGGCACGAGGCGCGCCTCGCCCGAGTTCAGCTCCGGGACGACGATGCGCTCGAAGCTGGAACGGGCCGCGGCCAGGGTCATCGCGAGCGCACCACGGACTTCGCGGATCCGGCCGTCCAGGCCGAGCTCACCGATGATCGCGGTCTGCCGCAGCGATTCGGCGTCGATCACTCCCGCGGCCGTGAGCAAGGCGAGCGCGATGGCGACGTCGTAATGCGAACCGGTCTTCGGCAGGGTGGCCGGTGAGAGGCCGATGGTGACCTTGCGATCGGGGAATCGCTCCCCGCTGTTGACCACCGCGGCGCGGACCCGATCACGGGCCTCGGACAACGATGCGTCCGGCAGTCCGATGAGCGTCGTCTTGGGCAGGCCTTGCGCGATGTCGGCCTCGACCTCGACCAGGTGGCCTTCGAGACCGACCAGCGCGACGGACCACGTCTGTGCGAGCGCCATCAGGCCGCACCTCGCAAGTGGTCGACCTGCGGCGCCGTGTTCTGGTCGAAGAGCACGGCGACGATGTCGATCCGGATCGCGCCAGGTTTGAGCTGGTGGGTCTGCAGCCAGCGACCCGCCAGCTTCCGCAGCGTGGTCAGCTTCCGGTACGTGATCGACTCCAGCGGGCTGCCGTAGTTCAGCCCGCGCCGGGTCTTCACCTCACAGACGACAAGCGTGTCGCCCTCGCGCGCGACGATGTCGATCTCGCCCAGCTCGCAGCGCCAGTTGCGCTCGAGGATGGCGAAGCCCTCTCCGGCCAGATACCTGGCGGCGAGGTCTTCGCCGTATCGTCCGACGACGTTCTTGGTCCGCATCGATGACCACCTCCGGCAGAGAACATGCCGGGATCAGGCCTCGATTTCGGACATCACTTTTCTCCTGTGGACAACCTCAGTTGCGCATGTGCTTGCCGCGCGTCGGCTTCTGCGGCGGCGTGCGGACAGCGCGCAACTCGTTCGTCGGTTCGCCAGGCTGCTCGGTGCGGATCGCCTGCAGACCACCGGTCCCAGGGTCGGTGTCGCCGATGTCGTAGTCCCAGCTGTCCTCGTTGGCCAGCCGGCTGTGCCAGCGCCCGTACAGCCCGTAGATCGCCAGGCCGATGACCATCCAGATACCGAACTTCGTCCACGTGCTCGTCTTCAGGTTCAGCATCAGCCACACCGTTGCGGCCAGCGACAGCAGCGGGATCAGCGGCACCATCGGCACCCGGAAACCACGCTCCAGGTTCGGCTCGGAGCGACGCAGGGTGAGCACGCCGATCGCACAGAACGCGAAGCAGAACAATGCACCGATGACCAGCAGTTCCTCGAGCTCCAGCACCTTCGGGTAGAGCGTCAGCGCGAGTGCCGCGAAGCCGGCAGCGGCCGCCGCGCGGGCAGGGGAGGAGTACACCCGGCTGACCCGGCCGAGGCTCTTCGGCAGCAGACCGTCACGGCCCATGTTGAACAACACACGGCTCTGCGCGATCAGCACCACCATGATCACTGTCATCAGCGCGAGCAATGCACCCAGATTGACCACCTTCGCGGCCCACCCGACCCCTGTCGCCGCCAACGCTTCGGAGACCGGTGCGCTGCCGCCCAGCTCGCCGTACGGGCGCATTCCGACCAGAACGACGGCCATCGCGATGTAGAGGATCGTGACGGCGCCGACGCCGAGCAGCATGCCCTGCGGGACCGTCTTGCGCGGGCTGCGCGCGTCCTCGGACGCGGTCGCGATCAGGTCGAACCCGATGTAGGCGAACACGATCGAGCTCGCGGCCGTGAAGATGCCCATCATCCCGAACGAACCGAACGACGAGTCCAGGATCCAGCCCAGCAAGGTTGGACTGGCGGTCGCGGGCGCGGCCCGGGCCATCGGCACGAACGGGTGGTAGTTGTCCATGTTGATGTGCGCCGCGCCGACCACCACGACCAGCACGATCACGGCGACCTTCGCGATCACCACCACGGTCAGCACCCGGGCGGACAGCTTCGTACCGGTCACGATCAGAGCGGTCAGGATCAGCAGCAGCAGCGGCGCGACCAGGTTGACCTTCGCATCCGGGCCGAAGAACTTCGCCACGCCGTCGGGCAGTGTCAGTCCGAACCCGTCCAGTGTGGCCAGGAAGTACGCCGACCAGACGCGGGCGACGATCGCGGCCGCGGTGACGAGTTCCAGCACGAGCGCCCAGCCGACCAGCCAGGCCCACATCTCGCCGAAGGTCACATAGCTGAAGGTGTACGCGCTACCCGAAACAGGAATCGTGGACGACAGCTCGGCGTAACAGGCCGCGGCCAGCACACAGACGATCGCCGCGATGACGAACGACAAAATCACGGCCGGACCGGCGACTTTGGCCGCCTGGTTGCCGCTGATGCTGAATATGCCGGACCCGATCATCACGCCCAGGCCGAGTACGACCAGATCGCGACGACCGAACAAGCGCGGCAGACGGTGCCGTGCGTCCTCGACTCGAGTGAACGCCGACTCGACCGGCAGGCGCCGGCCTACGGTCTGTCCGTTCGCTGAGGGGGCCATGGTCAGGGGTGCCTCCGTTGCTACTAGGGCAATCGGGCCGAACAGTAGTCGACCGTCGGGCTATCGACCAGACCTCCTCTCCTCGGCCCCCGCGCGGTGCCTTGCGATGCCGCGCCGGCTCCCGCATCGTCGAGGCATGAGGCCGGACGATGTCAGCGCGAACCCTTCCTGGCCGGAAGGTTTCACTGCGTTACTGGCTGACTACGAACGGCATCTGGCGGCGGAGAGGGACCTCAGCAGACATTCGGTCAGAGCGTACCGTGGGGACGTCGCGGATTTACTCGAACATTTGATTCGTCTTGGTCACGATGATCTTGAAGGCCTGGATATCCGAGGGCTGCGGTCGTGGCTGGCCAAGCAGCAAAGCCTCGGGAAGGCACGCAGCACGATGGCGCGCCGCGCCACCGCCGCGCGTGTCTTCACCGCCTGGGCGCAGCGAACCGGACGGATCAGCACGGATCCGGGCGCGTTGCTGGCGAGTCCGAGGCCGCACAAGAGCCTGCCGGGAGTGTTGGGGCAGGCCGACACGCGTGCCGTGCTCGACGCGGCGGCCGTGGCGGCGGACGACGGCAGCCCGATCGGCCTGCGTGACCTGGCGATCATGGAACTGCTCTACGCGACCGGCATCCGCGTCGGCGAACTCTGTGCCCTCGACATCGACGACATCGACACCTCGCGCCGAGTTGTCCGCGTCTTCGGCAAGGGTCGCAAGGAACGCTCTGTCCCGTACGGAGTGCCGGCCTCCGACGCACTGCGGCGCTGGCTCGACGAAGCCCGCCCGCAGCTGGCGCGGCAGGGGAGTGGGCCGGCGGTGTTCCTGGGTGCCCGTGGCGGCCGAATCGATCAGCGAGCGGTACGACGCCTTGTCCACGAGCGGATCGGAGTCGTCGATGCCCCCGACCTGTCGCCGCACGGTCTGCGCCATACCGCGGCAACCCACCTGCTCGAAGGTGGTGCCGACCTTCGCAGCGTCCAGGAACTGCTCGGTCACGCATCGCTGGCGACCACTCAGATCTACACCCACATCTCCACCGACCGTCTGCGCCGGGCCTACGAACAGGCTCACCCTCGGGCCTGATCTGTCGGGCTGTCCGCGGGTGGATGCGGCGAGCGGGTGCGGGGATGGGGCAGACTGCGGTTCATGCGGGTTTCGGCGAAGTCTGACTATGCGTTGCGGGCGCTGATCGAGATCACCCAACGATGGGTGGCGAACGACCCGTCGGTCGTGTCGGCCGAGGAGCTCAGCCGTGCACAGGGCATTCCGCATGGGTTCCTCCAGGGGATCTTGGCCGACCTCCGGCGTGCGGGGATCCTGGCGAGTCAGCGGGGACAGTCCGGCGGCTGGAAACTCGCCGTGGACCCGAACGAGATCTCTGTCGCCGACGTGATGCGTGCGGTGGACGGACCGATCGTGAGCATCTCGGGGGTGCGGCCCGAGAGCGTCGCGTACAACGAGCGCGCCGTCGTACTGCAACGGGTCTGGATCGCCGCCCGCGCGAGTCTGCGGGACGTGCTCGAGCACACCACGCTCATCGATCTCGCCAAGAACAAGCTCCCGGCCGGCGTCGAGCGTCGCTCCCGCGACGAGGACGCCTGGCAAGCGCGCGTTCCTGGCAGCTGACCTCTCCCCGGACCCTGATCCGACTGTTACAGTGTGGCCTTATATAAGCCGTGACTACAGGAGGACTGATGGCTGAGCAGAAGACCACCACGTTCCTGATGTTCCAGGACGGCAGGGCCGAGGAGGCGATGAACTTCTACCTGTCGCTCTTCGACAATGCGGAGGTCGTCTCGATCACTCGCTACGGGCCGGAGGGACCCGGCGCCGACGGCTCGGTGATGCATGCGATCTTCACCTTGGCGGGTCAGCAGTACATGTGCAGCGACAGCCCGGTGCAGCACGGGTTCGACTTCACGCCGTCGATCTCGCTCTGGGTCGACTGTGCGGACGAGGCTGAGATCGACCGCCTGTTCGCCGTCTTGTCCGAGAAGGGCAAGGTGATGATGCCGCTGGGGGAGTACGGCTGGAGCCGGAAGTTCGGGTGGGTCGGCGACCGGTTCGGGATCTCGTGGCAGCTCAACCTGGCCTAAGGCCTGTCCTAGTGGCGCTTGAGCAGCAGCCCGCCGGCCAGGGCCAAGGCCGCCGTACTCGCGACCACGATCGCGCCTGTCCGGTTGGAGCTTGAAGCCGGCGGTGACGCGGTCGAGCGCACCGGCTGCGGGGGTGGCGATGCGGTGGTGTGAACCGGCTGCGCCTCGACAGGCCGCGCCGCGCCCGCGGCCTGCGTGGAACTGAGAGGGAGTAGGCGGACCGGACGGTCCGGGAGCAGCGTGAGCGGATTGAGGTAGCGCTTGCCTTCGATCAGGCCCCAGTGAAGACAGGTCGCGGGTGAGCAGTGTGAGCCGGCGCCCGAGAGGTGGCCGATCACCGTGCTCATGGTGACGGGAGTGCCCACGGTGACCGCTGGGACGACCGGCTCGTAGGTGGTCCGGCGCGCGCCGTGTGACACCGCGACAACGCCGCGACCGGCGAGCTGGCCGGCGTACGTGACTGTGCCGGAGGTTGCGGCGCGGACGGGTTGGCCGGGGGAGCCGGTCAGGTCGACGCCGCGGTGGCCCGGGAGCCAGGGTTTGGCGGGCAGTTCGAAGCCGCGGACGACCTCGGGACGGGGTTGGAGGGGCCAGTTCGCAGGATCCGGGCCTGCGGTGGCGAGGGTCAGGGCGAGAAGGACGACGTTCATGCCTGGAACATGCCGTCGAAACCCCTGATTTCCGGCGGTGAGTTCGGGGCTGTGGACAACCGGGCCCGGTTCGCTTTGGGCCGGGGTGGTCCCGTACACTTCCGGTGGCGTCCCCTGTGAGTGGGACGACTACGCATGCCCGCACAACAGCGCGCCTCCCTCGGTCCCGGGACCTCCCGGGTGGGTTGCGTGCCGACGGGCATCAGGCACGGCGGGCCACCCCGGTCCGCCGCGAGACAACCGAGACTGCGCCGACCGGATCGAGCGACCCGGGAAAGCGCGACAGGAGGCAACACCCTCATGGCCGTCGTGACCATGAAGCAGCTCCTCGAGAGCGGCGTGCACTTCGGGCACCAGACCCGGCGCTGGAACCCCAAGATGAAGCGCTACATCCTCACCGAGCGCAACGGCATCTACATCATCGACCTGCAGCAGTCGCTGTCGTACATCGACCGCGCCTACGAGTTCGTCCGCAGCACGGTCGCCTCGGGCGGGGCGATCCTCTTCGTCGGCACCAAGAAGCAGGCTCAGGAAGCGATCGCCGAGCAGGCGACCCGCGTCGGCATGCCGTACGTGAACCAGCGCTGGCTGGGCGGCATGCTCACCAACTTCCAGACCGTGAACAAGCGGCTCCAGCGGCTCAAGGAGCTGGAACTGCTCGACTTCGACGACGTGGCGGCCTCGGGCGTCACCAAGAAGGAGCTGCTGCAGAAGCGGCGCGAGCACGACAAGCTGCTGAAGACCCTCGGCGGTATCCGCGACATGGCCCGGGTTCCGGCCGCCGTGTGGATCGTGGACACCAAGAAGGAGCACCTCGCCGTCGACGAGGCGCGCAAGCTGAAGCTGCCGATCATCGGCATCCTGGACACCAACTGCGACCCGGACGAGGTCGACTTCCCGATCCCGGGCAACGACGACGCGATCCGCTCGGTCGGCCTGCTGACCCGCGTGGTCGCCGACGCCGTCGCCGACGGCCTGATGGCCCGCTCGGGTCAGGGTGCCGCCGCTGCCGGTGAGGAGCTCGGCGCCGAGGAGCCGCTGGCCGCCTGGGAGCGCGAGCTGCTGGAGAGCCAGAACGGCACCTCCGAGGCCAAGTCCGCTGATGGCGACGCCGCGAAGGCTCCGGAAGCCGCCGAGGCGCCGAAGGATGCCGCCGCCGAGGCGCCGGCCGCCGCTGCCGAGGAAGCCCCGGCCGCTGTCGAGGAGACCCCGGCCGCTGTCGAGGAAGCCCCGGCTGCTGTCGAGGAGACCCCGGCTGCTGTCGAGGAGACCCCGGCCGTCGACGCCGCGAAGGCCGACGAGGCCCCCAAGGCCGACGAGGCCTGACAGCCCTGAGTTGCCGCCCGGTTCACACCGGGCGGCACTCGAGCCCGCCTATCCAGCCGCATCGACAAGACGAGAGAACGAGGAATGGCGAACTACACCGCCGCTGACGTGAAGAAGCTCCGCGACGCCACCGGCGCGGGCATGATGGACGCGAAGAAGGCGCTCGAGACCACCGACGGCGACTTCGAGAAGGCGATCGAGGAGCTGCGCATCCACGGCGCGGCCAAGGCCGCCAAGCGGGGCGCCGAGCGCTCCGCCACCAACGGCCTGGTGGCCGCGGCGGAGAACGCGCTGGTCCAACTGAACTGCGAGACCGACTTCGTCGCCAAGAACGAGCAGTTCCAGCAGCTGGCCGCCGACATCGTCGCGCACGCCGCCGCCAGCAAGGTCGCCGACGTCGAGGGCCTGCTGAGCGAGAAGCTGTCCGACGGCAAGAGCGTCGCCGAGAACATCGAGGCGCTGGCCTCGGTCATCGGCGAGAAGCTCGAGCTGGGCAAGGTCGCGGTGTTCGACGGCCAGGTGACGGCGTACATGCACAAGCGTGCCGCCGATCTGCCGGCCCAGGTCGGCGTGCTGGTCGAGTTCGAGGGCGACAACGTCGAGGCCGCTCGCGGTGCCGCCATGCAGGCCGCCGCGATGCGCCCGCTGTACACCACCCGCGACGAGGTCCCGGCCGAGACGGTCGAGAACGAGAAGCGGATCGCCGAGGCGACCGCCCGCGAGGAGGGCAAGCCGGAGCAGGCTCTGCCGAAGATCGTCGAGGGCCGGGTGAACGGCTTCTTCAAGGACGTCGTCCTGCTCGAGCAGGCGTCGGTCCAGGAGAGCAAGAAGACCGTGAAGGCCGTGCTCGACGAGGCCGGCGTGACCGTGAAGCGGTTCGCCCGCTTCGAGGTCGGCGCCTGAGCTTCGGGATCTTCGAAGGATCAGCAAGACAGCAACGATCGAGGAGGCCGGAATCGTGACGGAAACCCTGGGTACCGAGACGAGTCCGGCCTCTTCGCCGTTCGCGCCGGCCTATCACCGGGTGCTGCTGAAGCTGTCGGGTGAGGTGTTCGGCGGCGGCAAGCTCGGCGTCGACCCCGACGTGGTGAACTCCATCGCCAAGCAGATCGCGGGGGTGGCCCGGGCCGGCGTCCAGGTCGCCGTGGTGGTCGGCGGTGGCAACTTCTTCCGCGGCGCCGAGTTGCAGCAGCGCGGGATGGAGCGCAACCGGGCCGACTACATGGGCATGCTGGGCACGGTGATGAACTGCCTGGCGCTGCAGGACTTCCTGGAGAAGCTCGGCATCGAGACCCGGGTGCAGACCGCCATCACGATGGGCCAGGTCGCCGAGCCGTACATCCCGCGCAAGGCCGAGCGGCACCTGGAGAAGGGCCGCGTGGTGATCTTCGGCGCCGGTTCCGGCATGCCGTACTTCTCCACCGACACGGTCGCCGCGCAGCGGGCGCTGGAGATCGGCGCCGAGGCGCTGCTGATGGGCAAGCAGGGCGTGGACGGGGTCTACGACTCCGACCCGAAGAAGAACCCGGACGCGGTGAAGTTCGACCAGTTGTCGTACGACGACTTCCTCGCCCGCGGACTGCGGGTCGCCGACGCCACCGCGATCAGCCTGGCCCGCGACAACGCGCTACCGATCGTGATCTTCGGCCTCGAGGAGGGCAACATCGCCCGGGTCGTGCACGGCGAGAAGATCGGGACCATCGTTTCTCCCGGTCAGTAGTCCCCCGGCCGCAGCCGGTACCGCGGCGTACCACTAGGATCGTTCGACACGGGTGGATGTCCGTTATCTGGTAAACCTGCGTTCGTAGGGTATGCAGTGGCCGCGCCGAGGCGGCCCTGAGGAAGCGAGGAATGTCGTGATCGACCAAGCTCTCCGCGAAGCCGAGCAGAAGATGGCGAAGGCTGTGGAGGTCGCGAAGGACGACTTCGCCGCGATCCGCACCGGCCGGGCCCACCCGCAGATGTTCGCGGGCATCCTGGCCGACTACTACGGCAGCCCGACGCCGCTGCAGCAACTGGCCGGTTTCCAGGTCCCGGAGCCCCGGACCGTGCTGATCTCGCCGTACGACAAGGGTGCGATGGCGGCGATCGAGAAGGCGATCCGCGACTCAGACCTGGGGGTGAACCCGGGCAACGACGGTGCGGTGATCCGGGTGGTGATGCCGCAGCTGACCGAGGAGCGGCGCAAGGAGTACATCAAGGTCGCCAAGACCAAGGCCGAGGAAGCCAAGGTCTCGGTCCGCAACATCCGCCGGCACGCCATGGACCAGGTGCACAAGACCGTCAAGGACGGCGACGCGGGCGAGGACGAGGGCAAGAGTGCTGAGAAGCGGCTCGACGGGTTGACGAAGAAGTACGTCGACTCGATCGACGATCTGCTCAAGCACAAGGAAGCCGAACTGCTCGAGGTGTGATGGGCGTCGACAGCACGCCCGCGCCGAGTCCCAGCCCGAGCCGCGCCGGGCGGAATCTGCCTGCGGCCATCGCGGTCGGGGTCGGTCTCGGCGCCCTGATCCTCGGATCGCTGTTCTGGCAGAAGGTTCTGTTCGCCGTCCTCGTGCTGGCCGCCGTGCTGGTGGCCGTCGACGAGATGATCAAGGCTCTGCGTGCGGGCGGCGCGGTGATCCCGAGGATCCCGCTGTTCGCCGGTACGACGGCGATGCTGATGGCGGCGTACTTCTGGGGACCGATGGCGCTGCTGATCGCGCTCGCGCTCACGGTGCTGGCGACGATCTGGTGGCGGATGCCGGGCGGATCGGTCGGGTTCGTCCGGGACGCGAGCGCCGGGGTGTTCCTGATCGGCTACGTACCGCTGCTGGCCGGTTTCGCGATCCTGCTGGTCCAGCCGGAGTCGGACGGCCCGCAGCGGGTTGTGACCTTCTTCCTGGTCGTGGTCGCCAGTGATGTCGGCGGCTACGCGGCCGGGGTGCTGTTCGGCAAGCACCCGATGGCTCCGACGATCAGTCCGAAGAAGTCCTGGGAGGGCTTCGCGGGCTCGACCCTCGCGTGCATCGGTGCCGGCATCGGTTCGGTCGTGTGGCTGCTCGACGGGGACTGGTGGGCCGGTGCGATCGTCGGCGCGGTGGCCGTGCTGACAGCCACGGTGGGCGATCTCAGCGAGTCGATGATCAAGCGCGACCTTGGCATCAAGGACATGTCCAACCTGCTGCCGGGGCACGGCGGTGTGATGGACCGGCTGGACTCGTTGCTGGCCACGGCCCCTGCGGTCTGGCTGCTGCTGCATCTTCTGGTGAAGGGGTGAGCGCATGACGGTGGCGCCCGACGGACGGTCGCTGGCAGGCGAGGTCGTCCGGCTGGACCGGCTGCAGGACGGCGACATCGAGGAGTTGTACGCCGCCATCGGCAACGAGCAGGTGTACGCCGCCGGCTTCGCCGGTGGAATCGCCGGGATGCCGGCCGATGCCGAAGCCATGCGGGCGCAGTGGATCCCGTCATCGGAGCAGCGCTACGCGTACGCGGTCCGGTTGGTTGCCGACGGCACCCTCGTCGGTACGTCGAGCCTCGGCGACGTCGACCTGACCAACGAATCGATCCACCTCGGCTGGACCGGCTACGCGCCGGCGGTCTGGGGTACGGCGGTGAACCCGGCGGCCAAGCTGTTGCTGCTCCAGCACGCCTTCGAGGACTGCGGATTCGGCCGGGTGAAGATCCAGACCGGCTCCACCAATACCCGGTCGCAGGCGGCCATCGCCAAGCTCGGTGCGACCCGCGAAGGCGTGTTGCGCCGGGAGAGACGGCAGGCTGACGGTTCCTTCCGCGACACCGTGGTGTTCTCGATCCTGGGCGACGAGTGGCCCGAGGTCCGCAAGCGCCTCGAGGACCGGCTCAACCGCTGACGGTACGGCGAGTGCCCGCCAGCTCGGCCAGAGCGGCGTACGACGCGACCAGGTCGGCCCGGTCGTAGGTGTTCGTGGTGATCAGCACTTCGTCGGCGGCGGTACGACGTACCAGCCCGCCGAGGGCCTCGTCGACCTGGTCGGGTGTGCCGTAGATCTGGCCGCGAAGCGACTGCTCGAAGAGCTCGCGCGCCTTCGCGGTCAGGTCGCCAGGTACCGAAGGCTCCAGCGGTGGGAACACCCCGCGCGTACGCGAGTAGGCACTCGCCCATGCCTCGGGCAACAGCAACTGCCTGGCCTCCTCCGTGGTCTCCGCAACAGCGGCAGTCACCGCGAGTACGACGTACGGCCGCGGAGCCCACGTGGACGGCTGGAACTCGGCTCGGTAGCCGTCGACCAACTGGAGCAAAGCCGACTCATCCCTGCCGGCGATGACCAGGGGGAGTCCGAGCGAAGCGGCGAGGTGGGCGCCCTCGCCGACGGCGAGGATGAAGGGTGGGATGCGCAGACCTTCTCCGGGACGAGCGTGGACCTGGTTCTGCAGTGTGCCGGTGAAGTAGCCCAGTAGCTCCTGGACCTGTGTGGCGAAGTCCTCGGCCGCGTCCTTCTCGACGCCCAGGGCGCGGCGGATGCCGTTGGTGAAGCCGACAGAGCGGCCGAGGCCCATGTCGATGCGGCCCGGGTACAGCGACTCCAGCACTCCGAACTGCTCGGCCACCACGAGCGGCTGATGGTTCGGCAGCATCACGCCGCCGGTGCCGACGCGGATCCGGCTCGTGCGGGCTGCGATCGCGGCTGCCAGCACTGTGGGAGCCGATCCGACCACTCCGGGCACGCTGTGGTGCTCTGAGACCCAGAAACGCTTGTAGCCAAGCTCTTCCACCTGCTGCGCGAGCTCGACGGTCGCACGCAATGTCTTCGCTTCCGTCTCACCTGCCCGCGTCCGCGAGCGGTCCAAGACGGAGAGCGGAACCCCAGTGAGAGCAGCCATGACTTCATTTCCAACTGCGGCTGCCCAGCGGTCATTCCCCGAGCAGCAGCCGCAGATCCTCACGGAACCGGTCGGCATCCGGCAGCGAGGCCAGGAACTCGCGCTCAACCTCCAGCCGCACCCGCTCCGCCTCCTCGAACGTCGACTCGCCCTTGGCGGTGAGCACCACGACGTTGCGCCGCCGGTCCTCCGGACTGCGCCGGCGCTCGACCAGTCCGCGTTCCTCCAGGCTGTCGAGCAGGTCGCCGATCGAGGTCCGGTCGACTCGGAGCCTGGAGGCGACCTCCAGTTGCGAGAGCGGCTCACCGGCAACCACTGCGGACAGTACGGCGAGATCCCGGCCGTTCAGCCCGTACGGGGCGAGCGCTTTGGCCTGCTCGTCGGTCAGCTGCGCGAGGACATGTTTGAGCAGATACCCCAGCCGGTCGGACATCATGGGCTAAATCTACCGCTCCACTGATCGTCAGGACTGCTGATCATCAGCTACCCTGACGATTATGACTCTGACTTTCGGCTTGAAAACCACCCCGATGCATGTCCCGTACGCCGACATCCAGCGCGTCTGGCTCGAGGCCGACGAGTTCCCGCAGTTCCGCGACGCCTGGTTGTGGGACCACTTCCTGCCGCTCGTCGGGCCCAAGGACGGCGACGTACTGGAAGGCTGGACGCTGCTCACCGCGCTCGCCGCGCAGACGACCCGCCTTCGCTTCGGTCTGCTCGTGACCAGCAACCGCGTCCGCGCGCCCGCCGTACTCGGCAAGATCGCCAGCACCCTGGACGTGATCTCGGGCGGCCGGCTGACCATGGGCCTCGGTGCCGGCGGTACGCATCAACCGCCCGGCGCCGGCGGTATCGCTGGACCGAACCCGGCCGTCGCGGAGTACGAGGCGTACGGGCTGACGCTGGTCCCGCCGGGGGAGGGGGTGGACCGACTCCGCGAGACCATCGAGATCCTGCGTGGCATGTGGACGCAGGACGTCTTCGACTTCCACGGCCGGTACTACACGCTCGAGCAGAACCGGAACGAGCCCAAGCCGATCCAGCGACCGGGACCGCCGCTCCTGATCGGCGGCTGGGGCAACCGGATGATGCGGCTGATCGCCGAGTACGCCGACATCTGGAACATCAGCGGCCCGCCGCACACCGACTTCGAAGTTCTCGCCGACCGGGCCCGTCGACTCGACGCGGAGTGCGCCCGCATCGGCCGCGACCCGGCCACAGTCAGCCGCTCGCTGCAGCAACTCGTCTCGTACGACGATCCGGCCGCGACCCGAACGATCATCCGGCGGGCGGCTGGGCTGGGGTTCGACCACATCGTGCTCTCGCTGACCCGCCCGTACCCGGATCGGGCGGCTCAGTGGCTGGTCCGGGAGATCATCGATCCGGTCCTCGAGGAGACCTCCGCAGCCTGACCCTTCGAGCTGGATGGAAAGGGTTGGTTATTTTTTCACGCCTCCCCACCGTGACTGGAAACCGCTTCTGACCTGGGCAAACACCAGTCGCGCCGGTGCCGGGACGGGTGCTGGAGGGGTTTACAAGGCGGGGGCGGCAGGAATGCACTCAGTGATGGGACGACCACGCCCCGGGCGTCCCTGTGAGGCTGAGGAGCTGACATGAGGCATACGACGACGAAACTCAAGGCCGCACTGAGCGGTCTGACCCTGGTCGCGGCAGCAGCGTTGCCGATGGCATCCACTCCGGCGACCGCGGTGGCAACCGCGCCCGCCATCTCCGCCAAGGCCACTGCGGCCGCCAAGCCGGTGCCGACGCTCGGCTACGCCACGCAGGCCGTCAAGACGCTGCCCATCGATTTCCAGTACCAGCAGACCAGCTACTGGTGTGGCCCGGCAGCGACCCGGATCGCCCTGTCCGCCCGGATCTCACCGCCGAGCCAGCAGCAGTTGGCCAACGAACTGCCCACCACCACGAACGGTACGGACTGGATCGGGCAGGTGACCCGGGTGCTCAACAACCACCTCGGCACCGGCTGGTACGAGACCAAGGAGATGCCGAACGACCCGCCCACCCAGGCGCAGCGCGACCTGCTCTGGCGCGACGTCACCCTCGACATCGACAACAACTACCCGATCGTCGCGAACATCGTCGCCCCGGCCGGCAACCACCCGCCGGGTTACCCGAACTACACGATCTACCACTACTTCACCGTGATCGGGTACGACTCCAGCGACATGACCGTGCTGATCGCCGACCCGGCCGGCTTCGCCCCGACCGCGACGTACTGGCTGACCTTCAACCAGCTCGCCACGCTGATTCCGCCGAAGGGTTACTCGGCCTGATCGCCCAGCGGGCTGGAGTGCGACCGCTCCAGCCCGCTACTCGATGGCAGTGGACCGGCTGAGCTGCTCCCACTCGGTCACCTCGGCCAGGAGCGCCTCATGGTGTGCGCGGAGTCCGTCGACCGCGTCATTGCCGAGCAGCAGCCGCAGCGGCGGGTTGTCGCTGTCCAGCGCCTTCATGATCGCCGCGACGCCCTTGACCGGGTCGTTCGGCTCGGAGTCGAGCAGTTGTCTGGTCGCGGCCCGGGTCGCGCCTGCGGTGTCCCGGTAGCTGTCCAGCTCGGCGGTGGCTCGCTTGTTGCGGTTGAACTCGGTCCGGAAGGCGCCCGGCTCCACCAGAAGGACGCGGATCCCGAGGGGTGCGACCTCGGTCGCCAGCGCTTCGGACAGACCTTCCAGCGCGTACTTCGCCGCGTGGTACGCGCCGTAGCCGGGATAGGTCTTGAGCCCGCCGAGTGAGCTCATCTGCACGATCGTTCCCGAGCCCTGCGAGCGGAACACCGGCAGGACGGCCTTCGTCACCTCGGCGGCACCGAAGAAGACGACGTCGAGTTGTTCGCGCAGATCCGCCATCGACGCCTCCTCGACGGCGCCGAGCACCATCGAGCCGGCGTTGTTGACCAGTACGTCGATCCGGCTGAAGACCGCGATCGTCGCCTGCACCGCTGCCTCGATCGAGGCAGAGTCGGTGACGTCCAGAACGGCCGTACTGATCCGGCCATGGCCCAGCTCGGCAAGGTCGGTCAGGGTTTCGGGCCGCCGGGCCGTGGCCATCACTCGGTCGCCGGCCGCGAGAGCGGCCAGGACGAGCTCCCGTCCGAAGCCGGTGGAGCAGCCGGTGATCAGCCAGACCCGGCCTTGTTCGTCGTGTGTTTCCAGTGTGTTGTTCACACTTCGAGTCTTCGTCCGGGCCTGCTTGCGGGGCCAACATCGGCTGCCTGGCGCGGCAGTAGCCTGGGCCTGTGACCCCCGAGCTCCGGCAGTTGCGGTACTTCGTCGCGGTGGCGGAGGAGTCGAGCTTCACCCGGGCGGCGGCGCGGCTGACCATCGCGCAGCAGTCCCTGTCGCAGCAGATCACGTTGCTGGAGCGGATGGTCGGTGCGAAGCTCTTCGACCGTGACAGCCGGGGCACGGCGCTGACCGAGGTCGGCGCGGTCTTCCTTCCCGAGGCGCGAGCGGTGCTGGCGCGTGCGGATGCGGCGATGGGCGTCGTCGGCCAGGCAGTCCGTGGCGAGGCCGGGCAGCTGCGGCTGGCGTTTCTGGCGACGACGGCGAACTATCTGCTGCCGCCGGTGGTCCGGGCCGTACGCGAGCGCCTTCCCGAGCTGCGGCTGTCGACCGAGGAGACCACGATCAGTCAGCTGGTCGAGGGCATCACCAGCGGCCGGTACGACATCGCCTTCTCGCGACCACCGCTGGTCGACACGCTGGCGACCGGACGCTGATCGCTGAGGAAGTCTGCGCGGTGCTGCCGGCTGGGCATCCGCTGGCCGGCCGCAGCGAACTGAAGCTCACCGAGTTGGCCGGTGACCCGTGGCTTCTGACTCCGCGGAGCGCCTGGGGACCGTGGCACGACTTCTACGACGAGGAGTTCCGGGCGGCCGGATTCGTGCCGAACGTGGTGCACCGCGACTCGAGCGTCCAGGTGCTGCTCGGAATGGTGGCAGCCGGTGTCGGGGTGACCAAACTGGCCCGGTCGGCGCAGAGCCTGCGTCGTACCGGGGTGGTCTTCGTCCCCGTGGCCGGTCAAACCGTCTCGACGGAGATGGTGTGGTTGCCCGCCAACCCGTCGCCGATCCTGCCCGCCGTCCGGGACGTGGTGGTCGAGCTGGCCGAGTCCGGTCAGATCACCACCACCGGCTGAGGGGTGACAGGGGTCATGGGATGTGAATTTGTGAACGGTCGGGGCGGCGGGCGACAATAGGTCGGTTATGACTACCTCCCTTCCCCTTGTTTTCGATGAGCCGCGCCGTGCCAAGAAGCCGCCGCGGCATCTGGCCGATCTCACCGGGGAGGAACGGCGTACGGCGGTGGCCGCGCTGGGCGAGCCCGCGTTCCGGGCCAAGCAGTTGTCGAACCACTACTTCTCCCGGCTGGTGTCCGACCCGGCCGAGATGACCGATCTCCCGGCCGCGACCCGGGACAAGCTGGTGGCCGAGCTGATGCCGCCGCTGCTGACCCGGGTGCGTGACCTGGAGTGCGACAACGGGCAGACCCGCAAGACGCTGTGGAAGCTGCTGGACGGTTCGCTGGTCGAGTCCGTCCTGATGCGGTACACGGACCGCACCACCATGTGCGTGTCGTCGCAGGCCGGCTGTGGGATGGCGTGCCCGTTCTGCGCGACCGGTCAGGCCGGCCTGACCCGGAACATGACGACCGCGGAGATCGTCGAGCAGGTCGTCGACGGTGCCCGGGCGCTGTCGCGCGGTGAGATCACCGGCGGGCCGGGCCGGGTCAACAACATCGTGTTCATGGGCATGGGCGAGCCGATGGCCAACTACAAGGCCGTGATCGGCGCCGTCCGCCGGTTCACCGACCCGTCGCCGGAGGGCCTCGGGATCTCGGCGCGCGGTGTCACCGTGTCGACGGTCGGCCTGGTGCCGCGGATCAACCAGCTCTCCACCGAGGGCATCCCGGTCACGCTCGCGCTGTCGCTGCATGCGCCGGACGACGAGCTGCGCGACGAGCTCGTGCCGATCAACAACCGCTGGAAGGTCGACGAGGTGCTCGACGCGGCGTGGGGGTACGCGCGGCAGACGAAGCGCCGGGTCTCGATCGAGTACGCGATGATCCGTGACATCAACGACCACGCCTGGCGCGCGGACCTGCTGGCGGAGAAGCTGGCCGCCCGTGGCGACTGGGGCTGGGTGCACGTCAACCTGATCCCGCTCAACCCGACCCCGGGCTCGAAGTGGACCGCCTCGGACCCGGCCGACGAGCGCGAGTTCGTCCGTCGCCTCCAGGCCGGCGGCATCCCGACCACGGTCCGCGACACCCGCGGCCAGGAGATCGACGGAGCGTGCGGCCAGCTGGCCGCCGCCAACAAATCCTGATTCCCGTCAGGCCAACTCGCCCAGCAGCTTGGTGAGAGCTGCGGGTTGGGAGAACATCGGCCAGTGGCCGGTGGGTAGCTCGAGCAGTTCCCAGGACGGGCTCTTGAGCTGCTCGGCGACGTCTGCCGAAGGCGTCGCGCCGTCCAGCAGGCATTTGAGGTACGTCGTAGGCAGGTCGCCGATCGGGAGGGTCAGTCGGGCCGGCTCCGAGATTGCCCGGCCGGGGTGCGGCGTACTGCGAGCGACGATCAGGGCTATCGCCTCGTCGGAGAGATCCTGGTCGGCGTAGTCCTCGGCCGCGAGCGGTGGCCAGAACCCGCCGGACGCGGCCAGTTGCCCCTCGACCCAGGCGCGTCCCTCGGTGGACCAGCCGTCGACGAACGACTTCCCATCGGCGGGGATGTTCGAGTCGACGTACACCACTCGCCGCAGCCGGTCGCCGATCCGCCCGGCGGCCTGGCCGACCGGGATCCCGGAGTAGCTGTGCCCGGCGAGGACGACGTCCCGCAGATCGTGGCTCTCGATCACCGCCACGATGTCGTCGACATGTTGCTGCTGTCCGACCTGAGCGGAATCCGGACCGTGCCGCTCGGCCAGCCCGCTCAGCGTCAGCGGATAAACTCCGTGCCCCTCCGCGCGCAGCCCGGCCGCCACCTCGTCCCACGCCCACGCACCGAGCCACGCCCCTGGCACCAACACGAAGTTCGTCATGCCGCGCACGGTAGACCAAGCCTCCGACAAACTTGGGTCATGCGTGGTGAGGTACGTCGGTACGAGGAGAAGGACAGGCAGGCGGTGCTCGACCTGGCGCCGCGACTGATGGAGGGAGTGGCCCGCTGGCGCTCACCGGATGGAGTGCGTGCGGCTGTCACCGGCTGGGTCGTCGAAGCGGTCGAGCGAGCCGCCGAACCAGGCCGGTTCGTGTACGTCGCCGAGATGGACGGTGTGGTCGCCGGCTTCGTCACCGGCGAGCGGCGGACGCACTGGTCCGGTGACCAGGAGCTGTACGTCGGTGAGCTCGTGGTGTCCACGAGTCACGAAGGCGAAGGCGTCGGCCGTGCTCTGATCGACGCTGTGACCGACCACGCACGTCGGTTGGGCGTCACCACGATCACGCTCGACACCGGCGCCGCCAACATGTCCGCACGCGGCTTCTACCGCAGCCTCGGCTTCGAGGAGGAGGACGTGAAGCTCACCAGGGTCCTCAGCTGACCAGCGCGGTCGCCTCGTCGATGGTGTCGACCAGGTGGAGTGATGTCGCCATCGCGCGTTTCGCGGCCAGGGACTGCAGCAGCGGCCAGACCGGCAGCTTGACGGTCCAGTGCTCGACGTCGACGAGGATGAGAGGGATCTGGGTCGCCGGATCGCCGTAGTAGTTCGGTGTCACCGCCTGGAAGACCTCCTGCACCGTTCCGGCCGCGCCGGGGAGGTAGACGATCCCGCCCTTCGCCCGGCTGAGCAGCACGTCCTCCCGCTGGGCGTTGGAGAAGTACTTGGCGATCGACGACGCGAACACGTTCGGTGGCTCGTGCCCGTAGAACCACGTCGGGATCGACACCCCGCCGGCGCCGGGGAACTCACGCCGTACGCGGAGCCCCACGGCGGCCCACTCGGCCACCGAGGGTTTGAACGACGGTACGGCGGCCAGTGCGGTCAGTGCGGTGTCGACGGCGGACACGTCGTACCCGGACAGGGATGCACCGAGGTTCGCCGCCTCCATGGCGCCAGGACCGCCGCCGGTCACCACGGTGCGGCCCGTCCGGGCGAGGCTGCGCCCGAGCATGACGGCCGACCGGTACGACGTACTCCCGCGGGCGACACCGTGTCCGCCCATGACACCGATCCACGGCTGGTCGGTGGGCAACTCGTGGAGCGCGTCGGCGATGGAGTGGTCGTGCAGGGCGGCCGCGAGGGTCCGGCTGGTGTCGCCCTTCTCGTCGTGCTGCCGGGACCATGCGTAGATCTGCGCGTCCGGTGTGGCGTCGTACCCGTTCTCGAGGTCGGCGTAGAGCTCCTCGGCGTCGTACAGCGTGCCGCGGTAGGCGTCGAAGGGCAGGGACGGGATCGCCGGGAACACGAGCCCGCCGCCGTCGCGGATCCAGGCGTCGGCCTTCTCCTCCAGCACGCAGCCGAGGAACAGGGAGCCCATCGGGCTCAGCCCGAGCAGCTCCGCCGTCCGGCCGGTCAGGTCGACCGACTGAACCCGCCAGCCCGCCATCGAGGTGGCGCCCGCCGCCACGATCCGGTCGAAATGCGCCAAGGATTCGATGTCCACGTGCGGGATGCTCGGCAATGTCACGCAGAGCACCTTAACCGTCATAGAAGCCCACTATGAGCGAGCGACGCGATGAGGTAATGCTTAGGCATGACACATGCGGAGCTCTGGGAGCGTCACAAGGCCGTCATGCCGGACTGGCTCGCGTTGTACTACGAGGAGCCGATCGAGATCGTGCAGGGATCGGGCCGCCGGGTGACCGACGGCCAAGGTGCCACCTATCTCGACTTCTTCGCCGGCATCCTGACCAACGCGATCGGCTACGACATCGCGGAGATCTCCGACGCGGTGCGTGAGCAACTGGCCACCGGTATCGCGCACACCTCGACGGTCTACCTGATCCGCAAGCAGATCGAGCTGGCCGAGCAGATCGCGCAGCTGTCCGGGATCCCGAACGCCAAGGTCTTCTTCACCAACTCCGGCACCGAGGCGAACGAGGCGGCCCTGATGCTGGCCACCCAGCGGCGCCGGTCCAACCAGGTGCTGGCGATGCGCAACTCCTACCACGGCCGCGGTTTCGGCACGGTCGCCATCACCGGCAACCGCGGCTGGTCCGCGAGCAGCCTGTCACCGCTCAACGTCCAATACGTGCAAGGTGCTTACCGGTACCGCAGCCCGTTCCGTGACCTGCCCGACGCGGACTACATCAAGGTCTGCGTCGACGATCTGCGCAACGTCATCGAGACCACGACCGCGGGCGACGTCGCGTGCCTGATCGCCGAGCCGATCCAGGGCGTCGGCGGCTTCTCGTCCGGCCCTGACGGCCTGTACGCCGCCTTCAAGGAGGTCTTGGACGAGTACGGCATCCTGTTCATCTCCGACGAGGTGCAGACCGGCTGGGGCCGCACCGGCGAGCACTTCTGGGGGATCCAGGCGCACGACATGGTGCCGGACGCGATGACGTTCGCCAAGGGCCTCGGCAACGGGTTCGCGATCGGCGGTGTGGTCGCGACGCCGGAGCTGATGGACAGCCTGAGCGCCAACTCGCTGTCGACGTTCGGCGGCAACCCGATCTCCACCAGCGCGGCGAAGGCGACGCTGGACTACTTGCTCGACCACGACCTGCAGGCGAACGCGGCCAAGCGCGGCTCGCAACTGGTCGACGGCCTGCGCGGCATCTCCGAGGAGTTCCTCGAGCTCGGCGACGTCCGCGGCAGGGGCCTGATGCTGGCCGCCGAGATCGTCAAGCCGGACGACAACAGCCCCGACCCGGCCACCACCGCCAAACTCCAGCAGGAGACCAAGAACCGGGGTCTCCTGGTCGGCAAGGGTGGCCTGTACGGCAACGTCCTCCGGATGGCGCCACCGATGACGTTGACCGAGGACGAGGCCACCGAAGCCCTCGAGATCATCCGCGACTCCTTCAACACCCTGCGCTGAGGAGCTTCTCGAGCAAACGAAAGGGTCCCGGGGAATTGCTTCCCGGGATCCTTTCGCGTGATCAGTTGGCCGAGGGTGGCCCGTCGCCCATGGTCAGCGCCTCGGTGGTGCCGACGGCGGACTGGTCGAGCGGTTCGGCCGTCAGCGGACCGCCGGCGGAGCGGCCGCGGCGGCGCATCAGGCGCTCGACCCGCTGTGCGAGCAGGCTCAGCAGGTAGTTGATGATCACGAAGATCGCGCCCACGACGATCAGCGCCGGGAGCAGGTTCGACTTGTAGTTGCCGATCTGCTCGGCTTTCCGGAGCAGTTCCTCGTAGGTGATGATGTAGCCGAGCGCGGTGTCCTTCAGGATCACCACCAGCTGGCCGACGATCGCCGGCAGCATCGCGGTGATTGCCTGCGGCAACAGGATCATCCGCATCGACTTCCCGGTGGTCAGGCCGATCGCCATCGCGGCCTCGCTCTGCCCCCTCGGCAGGGAGTACACCCCGGAGCGGACCAGTTCGGCGACCACCGCGCCGTTGTACAGCGTGAGAGCGGTGACGACGGCGGCCAGAGCGAGCCGATCCGGCGGGAACAGGTCGTAGTTCGCGTACAAGGCATACGTGAACAACATCATCAACAGCACCGGTACCGCGCGGAAGAACTCCACGACGATGCTGCTGGGCCACCGGATCCAGACCTGGGTGGACAGCCGGCCGACACCGAGCAGGATGCCGAGGACCATCGCGAAGACGACCGAGATCGCGGCCGCGGTGAGCGTGCCGATCAGGCCGGGGATCAGGTACTCGGTCCAGATCTCACCGGTCAGGAACGGCTCCCACTTCGCCGCGGTGAGCTGTCCCTTCTCGTTGAGCTTGTCGATCACGAACCACAGCGCCAGCAGCAGGATCAGGACGCTGGCGACGCCGACCGCGGCGTACAGGCGCTTGGCGCGCGGGCCGGGCGCGTCGAACAGGACGGTGCCGCTCATCGCTTCACCGCCAGTCGCTTCGACATCGAGGTGAACAGGATGCCGATCGGCAGGGTCAGGATCACGAAGCCGACCGCGAAGATGCCGAACACGACGAAGAGCACGTCCGGACGGTCCTCCATCATCACCTTCATCACCGCAGATGCTTCGGTCACGCCGATGACCGAGGCAACCGTCGAGTTCTTGGTCAGCGCGATCAGCACGTTGCCGAGCGGTGCGATGGCGCCGCGGAACGCCTGCGGCAGGACGACGTACCACAGCGTCTTCAGGAACGGCAGGCCGATCGCCCGGGCCGCCTCGGCCTGGCCGAGCGGGACGGTGTTCACGCCGCTACGGATCGCCTCGGCGACGAAGGACGCGTGGTACACCGACAGACCGAGGACGGCCAGCCGGAAGTTGTTGTCGGTGATGAAGGTGTTCGAGTCCTTGTTCGCCAGCGAGACGCCGAGCTGCAGGAACAGCCCGAGGTTGCAGAACACGATGACCAGCGTCAGCGGTGTGTTCCGGACGATGTTCACGTAGGCGGTGCCGATGATCTGCAGCACTCGGACCGGGGAGACCCGCATCACCGCCACCACCGTGCCGATCAGCAGTGCGAACAGTGCCGACAGCAGCGTGAGGTAGATGGTCGTCCGGAACGCTTGCAGACCGTCGTACTCGGAGAAGAACTCCGATATCACGTCCATGATTCTCCTGCTGGGGAACGAGGCGGAGACCAGCACACCGGGGAGGGACCGCGGACGGTCCCTCCCCGGAGCATGCTAGGTCAGGCGCAGGCGTCGAAAGTCTTCGGCGGGTTGGTGGCCTTGTCCAGCGTCAGACCGGCCTGGCCGAGGTTCTTGTCGAAGGCTTTCTGCCACTCGCCGGAGTCGACCATCTTCTTCAGCGCGTCGTTGACCTTGGTGCAGGTCTCGGTGTCGCCCTTCTTCAGGCCGACGCCGTAGCGCTCGGTCGAGAAGGTCTTGCCGACCACCTTGAACTTGCCCTTGTTGGCTTCCTGCGCGGCGTAGCCGGCCAGGATGGTGTTGTCGGTGGTGAGCGCGTCGATCGCGCCGGCGCCGAGGGCCTCGACACACTTGGAGTAGGTGTCGTACTCCTGCAGCTGCACCGTGTCGGCGAACTGGTCCTTGACCTTCTGCGCCGAGGTGGAGCCGGTCACCGAGCACAGCTTCTTGCCGCCCAGCGACTCCGGTCCGGTGATGTCGGTGTTGTCGGAGCGGACCAGCAGGTCCTGGCCGGCCACCATGTACGGACCGCCGAAGGAGACCTTCTCCTTGCGCTTGTCGGTGATGGAGTAGGTCGCGAAGATCATCTTGACCTGACCGTTGGCCAGCAGCGTCTCGCGCTGGGCCGACGGGGACTCCTTGAACGTGATGTCGCCGTATCCGAGCTCCTTGGCGACGTACTTCGCGACGTCGACGTCCATGCCGGTGTAGTCCGCGCCTTCCTTCAGGCCCAGACCCGGCTGGTCGAACTTGATGCCGATGGTGACCTTCTCGCCACCGCTGGCGCCGGAACCGGAGCTGGCGTCAGTGTCGTCGCCACAGGCAACCAGTCCGGTCGCCGCCAGGCCCGCGATGCCGAGGGCAGCGATGATTCGCTGTCGCATTGTCTTTTCCTCCGTTGATCAGTACTGCGCTGGGACGGCGTTGTAGGCGGTCAGTGGGTCAGGATCTTCGACAGGAAGTCCTGGGCCCGCTTGGTCTGCGGATCGGTGAAGAACCGCTCCGGCTCGGCCTCCTCGACGATCTGGCCGTCGGCCATGAACACGACCCGGTTCGCCGCACGGCGGGCGAAGCCCATCTCGTGCGTGACGACGATCATCGTCATGCTCTGCCTGGCCAGGTCGACCATCACGTCCAGGACCTCTTTGATCATCTCGGGGTCCAGGGCCGAGGTCGGCTCGTCGAACAACATCACCTTGGGATCCATGGCCAGCGCGCGGGCGATCGCGACCCGCTGCTGCTGACCGCCGGACAGTTGGGCCGGGTACTTGTCGGCCTGGGCGGTGACGCCGACCCGATCCAAGAGCCCTCGGGCCTTCTCCTCGGCCCCGGACTTGGACTGGCCGCGCACCTTGCTCGGGCCGAGGGTGACGTTCTGCAGGATCGTCTTGTGCGCGAACAGGTTGAACGACTGGAACACCATGCCGACGTCGGCGCGGAGCCGGGCCAGGGCCTTGCCCTCGCTGGGCAGCGGCTGGCCGTCCAGGGTGATCGTGCCGGAGTCGATGGGCTCCAGCCGGTTGATCGCGCGGCAGAGCGTCGATTTGCCGGATCCGGACGGACCGATCACCACGACGACCTCGCCCTTGGCGATGGACAGGTTGATGTCCTTCAGGACGTGCAGGTCACCGAAATGCTTGTTGACCTCGGTCAGGGCGACCAGACCGGTTTTCGTCAAGGTTCCGGAATCGCTCATGGCCAGAACCTACTGGAGTGGGGGGCACGGACAAACGACGCCCCGGTTCCACGGTGGTAACGATCTGCAACAAAGCGGAGCGGGCTGTGACCGACTGGTCACAGCCCGCATGATCTGCGCTTCAGTGTCCATTAACCCCTGTTCCGCAACAGCCACTTGCAGCGATCGCTGCGGCCGACGGCGGCTCCTGGACCGCCGCCTCGACGTCGGCCAGCATGCTCTGACGGGCGGCCGGCGAGATCACCCGGCCGCGAGTGACGACCGAATGGATCCGTCGCGTGTTGCGGATGTCCTTCAGTGGATCGGCCTCCAATACAACGAGATCCGCGATCTTGCGGGGTTCGACCGAGCCGAGATCGTTGCCGAGTCCGAGGAACCTGGCCGGCTCGACGGTGGCCGCGTGCAGGGCCTGTCGCGGGGTGGCGCCGGCCTGGACGAGATGCTCCAATTCGTCGTGCAGAGCGAAACCCGGGACGGAGTACGGCGTACCTGTGTCGGTGCCGGCCAGGATCGGGACATCGTGGGCAAGAAGTTCGTGGGCGAAGCGCTGCCGCCACTCCCACATCTGCCGCTGGTGCGAGATCTCCTCCGCGGTCCGGTTGGCCTTGTAGAGGTTCTCCATCACGTAGTCGTAGGTGCCGATCGAGTCCGCGCTCAGGTACTTCGTGGTCGCCGGGTCGAGGGCGGTGTAGTCAGGCCGGTCCAGCACGTTGTGCATGGTCAGCGTCGGCGTCACCCGGGTGCGGTTGCGCCGCAGCGTGCCGAGGACATCGGCGGCCCGGCTCGGACTGAAGGTGTTCGCGGCGATCCACTCGATCGGGTGCATCTGCCGGAACCACGCGTTGTAGTCGCCGGTCTTCACGCTGATCGCGCGGACCATCCGGCGTACCTCGGCCTCGCGGGTGGAGACGGACAGGCCGAGTGAGTGGATGTGCTCGATGCTGTGTTGGCCGGCGTTGCTGACCTCCTTCGAGGAGAGTTCGTCGGGACCGTGGCCGTGCACCGTCAGGCCGACCCTGCGCGCCTCGTCGAGGATGGCGGCGTACGCCGGCCGGCTGAGCCGCGAGTAGACCTTCACGAAGTCGGCGCCTTCGGCCTTGACCTGGCGTACGGCGGCCCGCGCGGCGGCAGCGTCCTCGACGACCAGGACATGCAGCAGGTTCGGGTCCCACAGGGTCGGATCGCCGTCGATGATCTGGCTGGCCACGACCATCCGCGGGCCGAGCAGCGTGCCGGCGGCGATCCGGTCGCGCCAGTCGTACAGGGCCGGATCGGTGCCGGCCATCTCGCGGACCATGGTCAGCCCGTTGGCGAGGTACAGCGGGGGAGACACCCGCTCGTCGCCGAGGCTGTGCACGTGCATGTCGGCGAGGCCGGGGATGACGAACTTGCCGGTCAGGTCGATCCGGACGGTGCCGCGGGGGACCGGGAGGTTGCGGCCGACGCCGATGATGCGGTCGCCGCTGATCAGGACGGTCTGGTTGCGGTCCCGGCGTCCGGTGGCGACATCGATGACGGTGGCGTTGGTGAGGGCGGTGATCGGCGTCGTACCCAAGGAGCTCACCGAGGGCTTCACGAGGGCTGACGCGGTGGTGGCGGTGAAGGAGCCCCCGGCGATCACGGCGGCGCCGGCGGCGGTACGGGCGAGGAACTGGCGACGAGAACTGTTCATGCCCCTCACTATTCTCGCCAGGTGCTTGCTGGTCAGGGGTTACAGGGACCCGGTCCCAGGTAGGGAAATGTCTACCGCGGCACGTACTCTAGGTGGCTGTCATGCGTACTTATGAGGTCCGCACCTACGGGTGCCAGATGAATGTTCACGACTCCGAGCGGCTGCGCGGGCTGCTGGAGGACGCGGGCTACGTCCGCGCGCCCGAGGGTGATCAGGCCGACGTGGTCGTCTTCAACACCTGCGCGGTCCGGGAGAACGCCGACAACAAGCTGTACGGCAATCTCGGTCACCTGGCGCCGGTGAAGGCCAAGACGCCGGGCATGCAGATCGCCGTCGGTGGGTGTCTGGCGCAGAAGGACAAGGCCAGCATCACCAAGAAGGCGCCGTGGGTGGACGTCGTCTTCGGCACCCACAACATCGGCTCGCTTCCGGCGTTGCTGGAGCGCGCGCGGGTGGAGCAGGAGTCGCAGGTCGAGATCCTCGAGGCGCTCGAGGTGTTCCCGTCCACGCTGCCGACCCGGCGCGAGTCGCCGTACTCGGCCTGGGTGTCGGTGAGCGTCGGCTGCAACAACACGTGCACGTTCTGCATCGTGCCGTCGCTGCGCGGCCGGGAGAAGGATCGCCGGCCGGGCGACGTACTCGCCGAGGTCGAGGCGCTGGTCGCCGAGGGCGTGCTGGAGGTGACCCTGCTCGGCCAGAACGTGAACTCGTACGGCGTCGAGTTCGGCGACCGCTACGCCTTCGGCAAACTGCTCCGGGCCTGCGGCACGATCGACGGGCTGGAGCGGGTCCGGTTCACCTCGCCGCACCCGCGTGACTTCACCGCGGACGTGATCGAGGCGATGGCCGAGACGCCGAACGTGATGCCCTCGTTGCACATGCCGCTGCAGTCCGGCTCGGACCGGGTTCTGAAGGCCATGCGGCGCTCGTACCGCCGCGATCGGTACCTGAAGATCATCGAGGACGTGCGGGCCGCGATGCCCGACGCCGCGATCACCACCGACATCATCGTCGGTTTCCCCGGTGAGACCGAGGAGGACTTCCAGGGCACGCTCGACGTGGTCCGGCAGGCGCGGTTCGCGGGTGCGTTCACCTTCCAGTACTCGAAGCGTCCCGGGACGCCGGCGGAGTCGATGGAGGACCAGGTCCCGCGCGACGTCGTCCAGGATCGGTACGAACGTCTGGTCGCGCTGCAGGACGACATGGCCTGGGACGAGAACAAGTTGACCGTCGGCCGGTCGCTCGAGGTGCTCGTTGCCGAGGGGGAGGGGCGCAAGGACGCCGCCACCCATCGACTCAGCGGCCGCGCGCGGGACAACCGGCTCGTCCACTTCGCGCTGCCGGAGGGCGTCGAGGCTCCGCGACCGGGTGACATGGCAACGGTCGAGGTCACGTACGCCGCGCCACACCACCTCGTCGCGGATGTCTTCGGTGCAGTACGACGTACGCGCGCCGGCGACGCCTGGGAGCGAGCCCAGGACGCACCGGCCTCGACACCAGGAGTGATGCTCGGCATGCCCACGATCGGAGCGAAGCCGCTGGAGCCCGCGGTCGGCGGGTGCCAGGTCGGATGAAGCTTCCAGCCGGCGCCGAGCCGTTCGCCAACGGGCGCGATGCGGACGTCTACGCCCTGAGCGACGGCCGGGTACTGCGGCGGTACCGCAACGGGCATCCGGTGCGCGACGAGGCCGAGTACATGCGGCATGTCGCGAAGTACGACTACCCGGTGCCGACGGTCTTCGAGGTCGACGGGCCGGACATGGTGATGCAGCGGATCGACGGTCCGACGCTGGGCGACGCCGCGATCGCAGGTCAGCTGACCGCGACCGAATTGGGTGAGCTGCACGCCGACCTGCACCGGCGGCTGCATGCGATCCCGCCTCCGAGCGGTGCCGACGGGCTGGTCGTCGTGCACGGCGATCTGCATCCGCTCAATGTCATCGCGACGACCGATGGTCCGGTCGTCATCGACTGGTGCAACGCCGAGGAGGGACCGGCGGAGTTCGACGTCGCGATGAGCGCGATCATCTTCGCCCAGGTCGCCCTCGACCCGGCGTTCGCGGAGCTGTCACCCCTCCTGCGCGAGGCTCTCGGCAGCTACCTCGCACACTCCATCGACCCGACGCCTGGTCTGCCCGCCGCGCTCCGTGCTCGGAGCAACAATCCCACCCTCTCCAGCGAGGAGCTGGCGATGCTGCCGGCCCAGGAAGCCCTGATCCGCTCACATCTCTAGGCGTTCAGGAACGCGGACGGCTTGAGGGCGCGGGTGACGATGCGGAGCTCGCCGATGTGGCCGGCGAAGGACTGCTCGATCACGTTGGCGTAGTGGTTCGCACGCAGGAGCCAGGGCTTGCCGGCGGTCGCCAGTCCGTTGGACGTGGTGGCCGGATTGCGGAGCAGCGGCGACGAGTCGACGTACAAGGTGCTGTGCCTTCCGTCGTTGACCACCGCGAGGTGGAGCCACTGTCCGGCGACCTGTTCGTGGCCCCAGTTCGTGAACGTGTCGTTGCGGTCGAGCGGGTACACGGCCCACTGCAGTTGGCGTCCGCCGGAGAACGCGAGGTTGACCACCGGCTCCGACGGATCGCTGCCGGTCCTGCCCGCATCCGCGCCGGTGCCCATCCGGCTCAGTAGGCCCTCCCAGGCGTGGTCGGCGCCGTCGTCGGCCAGCTTCACGAACGCCTCGATCGTGTAGCCGTTGGTGAAGGTGAGGGCGTTGAGTGGCGCGCCGTCGGCGGTCCGCAGGTAGCCGCCGCGGGCCGGGTTCTTGCCGCCGGAGAACAGCCAGCTGGCGTGCCCGGGCTGATCCTGGTGGAACTCCGTCGAGGCCTGCGGTCCATCGCCGGCCAGTTGCACGCGGGTCAGGTGGTTGCCCTTGCCTGAGTGGTCGACCACCTTGTCGGTGACCGGCCCGTCGAAGCGCCAGTACGCCGCCGTACCCGGAATGACGAGTTGCGCGGCCGGCCGCGCGGGGCGGACCGGGACGGGGTCGAAGCCGGCGAACCGCTCGGCGAAGTCGATCGGGATGCTGAACCGGTTGGTGTCGTCGGTCAGCTCCAGATCGCCCTCGGCCAGCGCGTTGCGCTTGGCCGGGTCCTGGCCGAGGAGCCACGGCGCGATCGTCTCGACGTCGATCGTGTTCCGGGCCAGGTCGAAGTGGTAGAGCCGGATCATCCCGGATCCGCCGTAGTACCGGTCCTGGTAGTTGGTCAGATGCAGGTGTACGTCGTGGCCGGCAGCGTTCTGGCGGACGACCCGGCCGGGCGGCCAGAAGTGGCCGTTCAGCGTGAGGAAGATCTGGTCGTTGCCGTTCACCAACTGGTCCCAGACCCGGTTGCCGTGGTCGGTGAAGTACGCCACCGGCCGGCCGTGGTCGGCGTTCACCAACTCGTGCGTGGTCAGGATGACCGGCAGCGTCGGGTGTTTGGCGATCACGTCCCGCGCCCACGCGAAGCTGGCGTCCGACGGCCGCCAGTCCATTGCCAGCAGCAACCATTGCCGGCCGGCCGCGCGGAACACGTGGTACGAGTTGTACCCGTTCGGCGTCGAGCCGCCGTACGTCGCCATCCGCCGGAACCGCTGCGGCGGGAACGTCTGCAAGTACGCCGAGTCGCCGCGGGTGTCGTCCTTCGACGCGTCGATGTCGTAGTTGCCGGCGAGAACGGAGTACGGCATCCGGGCCTGGTCGAGGATCTTGAACACCGGGTCCGCCTGGGCGAACTCGGACGCCTGCGCGTTCTCGACCACGTCACCGAGGTGCGCGGTGAACACGATGTTCTCGGCCGACCGCTGGTCGATCAGGTACTCGAAGCTCGCGGTCAGCGGCGCCGGATCGCCGCGGTCCAGGTCGAACTGGTACTGCGTGTCCGGCACGACGGCGACCGTGAACCGCGGGTGCTCGGTGTCGATCCGCCCACCCGATGCCTTGCTCGCCTGGGTTGCCTGGGTCGCCGCCGCTGCGGCCCCTCCGGTGCTCAGCGTGCCCGATGTGAGCACCGTACCCGCGCCGAGTGCACCCGCCTGCAACAGTCGCCGCCGGCTCGTCCCGTCGTACCGCTCGTCCATCGCTCGCCTCCGAAGCTCGCTGACATCGCAGCGAACTCTAGAGCGAGGCGATCTAAGCGTCGGTGAACTCAGTCGAAACCGTGGGCGATCACCGCGGGAAGGCCGTCACCGGCCAGACCGGCCAGCACCCGCGCCTCGTGCGGAACGACCGGGTCGGGGAGCTTGTCCAGCGAGTACCACTCCAGGCCGCCTGCCTTGTCCGGCTCCATCAGCCGGGGCTCACCGCTCCAGCGGGACGTCGTGAAGAAGAAGTCGACCCGCTCGTCGATCGGGTCACCGTTCCCGCCGGTCCGGTGCATCGCGGTCACCGGCGTGAGATCCGTCGGATCGATCTCCACCCCAACCTCTTCCCGCACCTCCCGCACCGCCGCCTCGAGCACCGACTCGCCCTTCTCCACATGCCCCGCCGGCACCGCCCAGTACCCATCCATGTAACCGGTGTTGGCCCGCAGCATCATCAACACCTCATCCCCCCGCCGCAACACCACATAAGCCGCCGGAACCACGCGAAACCGATCCATACAAGCACCCTAATCACCCCCGCCGACAACCCAGCCGGACCTCCCGGAAAGGACTCCTCCTCCGAGGGCTGCGGGTAGGAAATCCTGTGGCGGTGGTGGGTGGGCTGGTGACATGGTGGCGCGTATGCCGGATGTCGTGGTGCCGCTGACGGTGAGGGATCTGGTTGCCGAGGATCTGTACCCGGGGTTCTCCGGCTGGACGGGTACGCATCTTGCGGGGACGTTCGAGGTACTTGAGCGGGCGAAGCGCGGGGAAGTGGACTTCCTCGCGGTCTGTCCGCCGTCGGGGATTCCTGTGGCGACCGGCGGGGTCGACTACGCCAAGCCTTCGGGTGTTCCGGTGCTTTGGCAGCTGGAGGTTGATGCGCCGCTACGGTCCTGTGGCATCGGCACAGTCCTCGTCCAGGCGTTGGAGGAGCGGATCCGCGGACGTGGTCTCACCTTGGCCGAGCTGGGAGTGGACGAGAACGCCGCACGGCCGCGTGCACTCTACGAACGCCTCGGGTACGTCGTGGTCGGCCGCGAGCCTGGCGGCTGGAATCGGGAGACACCGGACGGCACGGTGACCCGGTACGAAACGATGATCACCGTCCTCCGCAAGACGCTTGCCTGACCCTCCGCCTGGACCGGCCGTGGGCCAGCGAGGCGTCGGGGAGGATGTGCACATGAACGAGGACGAGGACTTCCTGGCTGAGCACGCGCAGCTCGCCGGGGCGCAAGCCGAAGCCGATGCCGAACGGATCCGGCAGGAGGCCGAGGACGCCACCGCCGACCCGGCGGCTCAGCAGGAGTGGATCCGCCAGTCCAACCTGATCTACGGCGGACTGGGTGCCGCCGGTCTGGTCGTGGTGCAGCCATTCCTGACCGAGCCCTCGCTCGACCCGTCGGCGATGGTGTGTGTCATCGCGTTCGCCGTCTCGATCCCGTTGCTTGCCGCGCTCCTGGTGCTGAATCGGCAGGAGGAGTTTCGTCGTCGAGCGAGCAGGTCACCGTTGGTCGGACTCGCCAAGGCAGTCGCACAAGGCTCGGCGTTCGTCGGCATCACCGCGGCGTTCTGGCACATGTCCATGATCGCGGGGATCGTGTTCCTGGCCGTGGGGTTCGTCGCGGTAGGAGTGCATTCCTCGGGGTACGTGCGACTGGAGTACGACTCCAAGTTCCGCTCGAGATTCACTCGCCGCCGGGTTCCTGAGGCGTAACCACCGCGCGGGCGTCGACCTCTCGTACGGCGTCGGCGATGGCGCGGAAGTCCTTCTTGAGGATCGCGCCGTGGCTGCTGGCGACCTTCGCGCTGAGCTCGAGGTTCGGGTTCCGCTCGAAGACCTGATCGAGGCTCGCGCGAATTCGTTCCTGCTCGTCACTCTTGCTGCCGAACGACGACCCCGACGCAAGCACGTACCGCACCGGGACGCTGATGTTGTCCAGCACCGGGCCGAGCTCACTTTCCCGGGAGATCTTGCCGAGCTCGATGTTGCACTCGGCCTGCTGTTCGGCGCTCATCCGCGGTACCAGACCCGTCGAGCGCAGCAGCGGCGTGAACCACCCCATCCGCCGGAACAGCTTCCGGATCCGCTGCTCCATGGCCTCGTCCAGCCAGTCGTACGGTTCCGCGCCGTCAACCAGGACCGCGCCGATGGCACGCTCCGGATTCCGGCTGGCCCAATGCGCCGCGACGAACGCTCCGTACGACCAGCCCACCACCAGCGCCCGGTCCACACCCCGGGCCGCGAGTACGGCGTCGACATCCCGTACGGCGGCCTCGAACGAATAGTCCGCGGAAGGCTTCGACTTCTTGCCGCGCCCCCGCTCGTCGTAGCTGATGTGTCGCCATCCCGACCCCAGCTCGGAGATCACCCGCCGCCAATACCCCTGAGTCGCAAACTGCCCATTGAGGTACACCACGGGAACGCCGGACCCGCCGGTGTCCGTAACGGCCAGAGCCGTGTCATCAACCGACACCATGCCGGCCCATCCAGAGTCGGTCGAGGGAATGCTGTTCTTCGTCATGCACCCACCATCAACCCCCGCCCTGACACCACCCTGACACTGCGATGACGCGGCCGCCCCACCTCCTCGAGCCCGCACGAGCCTGCGCGGTCCGAGATCTGTCAGCCCATTGCGAGAGGACCCCTGCTGTGATTGTGGTACGCCCAGCCACTGCCGATGACATCGACGAGCTTCTGAGGCTCACTGAAGAGCTGGACCGCTTCTACGGCGGCACAGACCTGGATCCTGTCGAGTTTCGACGTCAACAAGTTCACGAGGCCCTCTTTGGTGACATGCCGGCGGCCCAGGTGCTGCTCGCGCTGGAGGGCGAGACGGTGGTCGCCTTCGCTTCCTACTCGTACCTCTGGCCCGCCGTCGGCCTGACACGTTCGCTCTATCTCAAGGAGCTGTACGTTTCGCAGGCGATGAGCCGTCGCGGCGCTTGCTGGTGTTCGGCTTGGCGAAGCTCTTCTACCGCCTCGAGCACTAAATGTGGACTGGCCTCACTCTGTGCGCCCATCAACCATCGAACCGCCGCCGTGATGGTTGACGGGTGCTCAAGGTGAGGTGCCGCCCGCCGGGCGACAACCCACGACTGCGTGACTGCACCGATCACCGGAAACTTTTCGTCGCTGGGCGCACTTTTGTTTCCGAAGATCGCGACGGTCGGTGAGTGCGTATGATGGGTCAGCGCGCCGCCGGAGGCGGCTGGATGGACAGCCGCGCCGAAGGCGCGTTGTTTCTGGGCTGCAGATCCGTGAGCCGTCGCAGGCCGAAGGGCCGCGAGAAATCTCGCGGCCCTTCGGGTGGTGCGGTCAGGCGGGGCGGTTCGTGCCGGGGATGTCGTCGTTCTGGCCGTCGAGGCCGTCCAGGCCCTCCTTGGCCTTCTCGACACCCTGGTCGATCTTGTCGCCGTACTTGCCGCCGGTCTTCTCGTCGACGAAGTCACCGGCCTTGTCCAGACCCTCGCCGACCTTGTCGCCGTGCTGGTCGACCAGGTCGCCGGCCTTGTCCTTCAGGCCCTCGGCCTTGCCCTTGAACTTGTCGAAGATGCCCATCGTCGGGCTCCCATTCCTGCGTAGTGAACTGCTTACGGACAGCTAGCGGTGATCTTCGCACCTCCCGGCCCCGAACTGTGGGACCTGCACCGCCGCCGTCGTGACAGGAATTAGCTGTCGCCGCCGGGCCTGGACTCGACGTCACCACCGCTGCCGTCAGGTTCGGACTCGACATCGCCGCCGGAGTCGGACTCGACGTCACCGCCGCTGAACTCGACGTCGCCACCACTGCGCTTCAACTCGACGTCCCCACCACTGCGCTTTGCGGCAGCAAGATCCTCTTTGCTGTCGCCCCCCAGGTCCAGCGCGTCCTTCGCCGCGTCAGACTCTTCCTCGAACGGATTCGTCACAGCGTCATTCCTCCCGTATCGGTGTTGCGATCATCAAGATGAGTCCTACCGAACTTTCCGGGTCAACCACAAGCCCGGTGCCGGGTTTTGGTGCACTCTTCAACTGATCCTGGCCAGGGCCGTGGAGCGGGGACGGCAGCGACACTGACACACTGGAGTGATGGCCGAACCACTCGTCGTCGCGGTCGTCGGCCCCACCGCGGCCGGCAAGTCCGACCTGTCCGTTGCCCTGTGCAAACGCCTGGGTGGCGAGGTGGTGAACGCCGACGCGATGCAGGTGTACCGCGGCATGGACGTCGGTACGGCGAAGATCACGGCGGCCGAGCGCAACGGCGTACCGCATCATCTGCTCGACATCCTCGACGTCACCGAGACCGCGACCGTGGCCGAGTTCCAGCAGTTGGCGCGGGCCGCGATCGACGACTGTGTCAGCCGGAGCGTGGTGCCGGTGCTGGCCGGCGGTTCCGCGTTGTACGTGCGCGCGATCCTCGACGACTTCGAGTTCCCCGGTACGGACGCCGCCGTACGCGAAAAGCTGGAAGCGGAGCTCGAACGCGTCGGGTCCGGAGCGCTGCACCAGAGGCTCGCCGAGGTGGATCCGAAGGCGGCCGAGCAGATTCTGCCGAGCAACGGGCGGCGGATCGTCCGGGCGCTGGAGGTCATCGAGATCACCGGCGGGCCGTACGTCGCGACGTTGCCCGAGCATCACTATGTCTACCCGGGTGCGGTGCAGCTCGGTCTCGACGTACCGCGGCCGGAGCTGGACGAGCGGATCGGCCGGCGGGTGGACCGGATGTTCGACGCGGGTTTCGTGGACGAGGTGCGAGATCTGCTGGACAAGGGTTTGCTTGAAGGGAAGACGGCCAACCGTGCCCTCGGCTACTCGCAGGTGATCGCGTTGCTCGACGGTGAGATCAGCGAGCAGGAGGCGCGGGAGCGGACCGCCCAGTCCACCCGCCGGTTCGCGCGGCGGCAGGACTCGTGGTTCCGTAAGGACCAACGCATTGCGTGGCTCCCGTACGACGACCCCGATCTGGTGGAGAAGGCACTGAACGTGATAGCCGAAGGCAACCGAAGGGGGACCGGCGGCGTAGTCGGGGTGGAAGAGGGCCCAGCCCATGGCCGGGGGTCCGTCGATGCGAGGGGGTGACCGTGAGGCCGAGTTCCGCGAGTACCTGCTCGCGGACCGCACCCGACTGATGAGAACGGCGTTGCTGCTCACCGCGGGGGATGTGCACACCGCCGAAGATCTGGTCCAGACCGCCTGCACCCGCGTGTACGTGCACTGGCACCGGATCAAGCACGAGGGCGCCGGACCGTATGCGCACCGCATCCTGGTCAACGCCTTCCTGGACGAGCGCCGCCGGGCCGGCCGCCACCCTGAGGTGGTGACCGCGGAGACGCTCGAGCCGCGGCTGACCGACGAGGCGGACCCGGTGGACACGCTGGCCGTCCGGCGGGCGCTGCTGGATCTCGCACCGCGGCAGCGGGCGGTCCTGGTACTGCGGTACTTCCAGGATCTCGACGTGGCGACGTGCGCGCGGATCTTGCAATGCACCGAGGGGACCGTGAAGAGCCAGACCGCGAAGGCACTGAAGAGACTGAAGGACCTGATGACCGACGAACCGTCGGATCAGGCGACCGGGAGTAGTTGAGGAGAAGTGGACGAGGTCAAGAGGTTGCTGGAGGGGTTCGCCGACGAGGCCGCCGATGGGCTGCCGACGGCGGATATCGACGCGGACGTCGCGCGTGGGCGCCGGGCGTTGCGCCGGATCAAGCGGCGTCGCCGGGTGACCGGTGTGCTGTGCGTGGCGGCGGTCTCAGCGGCCGTGCTCGCGATCGGCAACCAGGTGAAGTGGTGGGGGAACCCGGGGACCGAGGTCGCCGGTGGACCGGCCGACAGCGAGACCGCGCAGGCAGCGCCGTCGTCCTCGTCACCCGCGCCGGCCGAAGGCGGCGAGACGATGTCGATGTTCGGTGCGTCCGTGGTCGAACTGGTCGCCAACCAGCAGTCCTGGAACACGATCGGCTGCACCCTCGCCCCGAAGGGCTGGAGCGCCGAGACCCCGATCCCGCAGGATCGCGTCATCCTGTCCCGGCCGACGATGCGGACCGCGGACACCGACACCAAGGTGGTCCTGCAGGCGGCTCCGGAGGCTCGCACGCTCGCATCGGTCCAGGTCACCCAGTCGGCCGGCAAGACGTTCCACATCGGCCGGCTCGAAGGCCGCGTCGCGGGTCAGGTGAAGCTGCCCGATCGGTGGCTCCTGGTCGAGCTTCCGGCCGGGGACAAGGACTGGAACCCCGAGCTGCTCCGCCGCTTCCTGGACTCCTGCACAGTGAACTAACAGGAACTGACCGGGGAACTAGCCGCGCCACAACTGGCGCGCAGGCCCCGTTCGGGATAGGCAAGGGCTTGACCCTGTACGCCGACGCCCCGCGGGAGAACCTGGTGAAGAAGCTGGTCGCATCCCTGTCTGCAGGTGCCCTCGTCCTGTCCGGCCTGAGTGCGAGCGGCGCGGCCGCCGGCTCGCAGCAGCCGCCGGCCAAACATCCGACCGCCATCGGGTTCGGTGGTGCGGTCGCCTCGGTCGACCCCGAAGCCACGAACGCCGGCCTCGGCGTACTGCGCCGTGGCGGCAACGCCGTCGACGCCGCGGTAGCCACCGCCGCCGCGCTCGGCGTGACCGAGCCGTACTCCGCGGGAGTGGGCGGAGGCGGGTACTTCGTCTTCTACAACGCCAAGAAACACAAGGTGTTCACGATCGACGGCCGCGAGACCGCGCCCGCCACGATGCCCAACGACGCGTTCATCGACCCGGCAACCGGTCAGCCGTACCGCTTCACCCCGGAGCTGGTGACATCCGGCGTCTCGGTCGGCATCCCGGGCACCTTGGCGACCTGGGATTCGGCGTTGCGGCAATGGGGTTCGCTGTCGCTGGGCAAGGCGCTGAAGCCGGCCGCCGACCTGGCCGATCGGGGCTTCGTCGTGGACGACACCTTCCGCAGCCAGACCCTGGACAACAAGGCCCGGTTCAGCGCGATCGTGCCGACGGCCAAGCTGTTCCTTCCCGGCGGTGACGCGCCGAAGGTCGGCTCGGTGTTCAAGAACCCGGAGCTCGCCGACACCTACCGGATGCTCGGCAAGGAGGGCCTGTGGGCCTTCTACGGCGGCCCGCTGGCGTCCGAGATCGAGGCAGTCGTGAAGACCCCGCCCAAGGCCGCGGGTGCAACGTTGCCCGTGATGCCCGGCTACCTCACGACCAGCGACCTGTCCAAGTACAAGACGATCAACCGGGAGCCGACGAAGGTCCGGTACGACGGCCTGGACGTGTACGGCATGCCCCCTTCGTCATCCGGTGGGACCACGGTCGGCGAGGCGCTGAACATCCTCCAGCCGCTCCAGCTGGACAAGATGGACACCCCGCAGGCCTTGCACACCTACCTCGAGGCGTCCGCCCTCGCCTTCGCGGATCGAGCCGCGTACGTCGGTGATCCGGCGTACGTCGACGTACCGACAAAGGAGCTGTTGTCGCGCGGTTTCGGCGCCGAGCGGTCCTGCGCGATCGACCCGGAGCACGCCGCGACCAAGCCGGTGAAGGCCGGCTCGCCCGACGGCAAGTACTCGCAGTGCGCCAAGGGTGTAGCGACCACGCAGCGGCCGGACACGGAAGGTCTGTCGACCACACACTTGGTTGCCGCCGACAAGTGGGGCAACGTCGTCTCGTACACGCTCACGATCGAGCAGACCGGCGGCAGCGGCATCACGGTGCCGGGTCGCGGGTTCCTGCTGAACAACGAGCTGACCGACTTCTCCGCGGTCTACGACGAGGCCGACCCGAACCGGATCCAGCCGGGCAAGCGGCCGCGGTCGTCGATGTCGCCGACGATCGTGCTGCGCAGTGGCAAGCCGTTCCTGGCGCTGGGTTCGCCGGGTGGCTCGACCATCATCACGACCGTCCTGCAGACGCTGACGAACCGGCTCGACCGGGACATGACGTTGCCGGAGGCAATCGCGGCGCCACGTGCGTCTCAGCGCAACACCGCGACCGTGACGGCAGAGCCGCCGTTCATCGACGCGTACGCCGCCGCCCTTAAGCCGTACGGCCACACGCTGGTCCCGTCGGGCGACGCGTTCACCTCGGCCGCGGAGATCGGTGCCGTTGCCGCGCTGGAGTTCCTGCCAGGCGGTGGGATCCTCGCTGCCGCTGAGCCGACGCGCCGTGGTGGCGGAGCGGCGGGAACGGTCAAACAGCTGTGGCCTAGATAGTTGTGATGATGGCGGCGACCAGGTCGGCCCGTTCGGCCAGGCTCGCCGCGATCACCTGCTCGTGGACGGCGTGGGCACCCTTCCCTCGGGGGCCCAGGCCGTCCAGGGTCGGGATGCCCAGCCAGCCGGTCAGGTTCGTGTCGGCGGCGCCTGAGGCCGGTGCACCACCGATCTCCTGACCAACCGATCGCGCGGCCGCCTGCACCTTCCGCAGCAGCTCATCGGTCGCCGCCGACGGCTGCCAGGCAGGCCGGTTCGACATCACCGACACCTGCAACTGAGCGTCGGGCCGGATCGGCTCGAGACTCGTCACGGCGTCCAGCACCGCCCGCTCGGTCTCCGGGTCGATGAACCGGAACCCGACGTCGGCAGCGGCCGCCCCGGCTACGACGTTCGTCCGTCCACCTCCCGTGATCGTGCCGACGTTGCACAGCACGTCGTCGTACCCCGCGACCAAGGCGCGTACGGCGACCAGTTGGTCGATGAGCTCGTCGATCGCGGAGACTCCGCGGCCGGGGTCGAGTGCGGCGTGCGCCTCGCGGCCCGTGACCTCGATGCGGACCCGGCTGCTGCCGCGGCGCGCGGTCTTGAGGTCGCCGTTCGGGAGCGGCGATTCGAAACCGAAGACGGCGACCACGCCGGACGATTCGGCGGTGACAAGCTCGCGGGCGGTCGGCGATCCGACCTCCTCGTCCGCGACCACGACGACGCGCACCGGGCGATGATCGCGATCCGCGATCTGCTCGAGCGCCGCCTCGAGGACGACCAGCCCACCCTTCATGTCGAAGACGCCGGGACCGTGCAGCAGCCCGTCCTGCTCGCGCCAGGGCATCGCGTCGCGCAGTTGCCCGATCGGCCAGACCGTGTCGTGGTGACCGATGAAGAGCAGCGGCGCCTCAGCAGCGAGCGGACCGTGGCCGGGGAAGTCGGCAACGATGTGGTCGCCGGTCGGTGCCGCAACGCGACGGGCAGTCCCGCCGAGCTCGGCGTACCGGTCGAGGAGCCGGTCGGCGAAGGCGTTCAGTGCCTGGGCGGCACCGGTCGGCGTCTCGTGCCCGACGTACTCCCGGAGTCGATCGATCATCATAGATATGCAACGTATCATCATTTGGTCACCAATTGACTCTCTTATTGTCCAGGGGATTTACTCAGGATCTGTTACGTATCTTCGAGAGGAGTGGGCCGGTGCAGGACAGCTTCAGATCCGTCTCGCTCACCACCCAGGACCGGTACGCGGAGGCCGCGGTGCTGTATCGCGAGGTCTTCGGCTACCAGCACCCCGACTACGGGCTGAACCCGCGGCTGCTCGGTGCACTGGCGAGCAACGGCGGATCGGTGGTCGGTGTACTGGACGAGAGCGATCGGCTCGTCGCCTTCGCCTATGGCTTCTGCGGTACGGACAAGCGCGGCTTCTACCACTACTCGCAATCGGCCGTGGTCGCCGCCGGACACCAGGGACGCGGCCTGGGCCGGCAGCTGAAGTACGCGCAGCGCGAGGTGGCGCTCGGCTCGGGCATGACCCGGATGCGCTGGACCTACGATCCGTTCCAGATCCGCAACGGCCACTTCAACTTCGATGTGCTCGGCGCCCGCGGTCACTGGTTCGCCCCGGACATGTACGGACCCGGCACCGACCGGGTCGTCGTCGAGTGGGATCTGACCGACCAGCCCAACGCTGTCCCTGACCAGGAGCTGACCGAGCTGGTGATGCCGGCCGAGTCGACGGACAAGGACCGGCACGAGGTGCGAGCGGCGTTCGAGGAGTTGTTCGCCAAGGGTCTCGCCGCGGTGTCCTGCCGCCGGCTGCCGGACGGGAACGCCGTCTACTACTTCGGACCGGTGGACGATGTCTGACGATCTGCGGAACCGCGAACTGACCAGCCCGCAAGAGCGGTACGACGCCCGCCTCCAGCGCCGGTCGTCGACTCTGTTGCAGCGACGCGTGGTCGAGCAGGAGCGAGCCTCGATCGAGCAGGCACTCGACGAGATCCTGGCCGACGACTCGATCGCCCAGGCTGCCGCCCGGATCGTCGCCGCCCGCCGCCGGTTCATCATCGGCTCCGCGAAGTCGTTCTCGTACGCCTCGCTGCTCGCCTTCGACCTGAGCGCCGGCCTGTCCCAGGTGACGTTGATCGACGGCACCGTCGTCCGCGGTGTCGACGTACTGTCCGACGTCCGGTCGAGTGACTTGATGGTCGCGTTCTCGCTGCGCCGGTATCGCCGCGACACCGTCGAGATCGCCCGCAGATTCGTCGAGGCCGGCGGCGAACTCGTTGCCGTCACGGACTTCGAGGACGCGCCGCTGGCGAAGATCGCGGACCAGTCCATCTACGTCGCCACCGGCAGTGCGTCGTACGTCGACTCGCCGACGGTGGTGGCGGCCGTGCTGCACGTGCTGGCGACCCTGACCACGGCGAGCGCCAAGGGTGCGCGCCGGCGGCTGGGGGAGCGCGACCGCCTGAACACGGAGCTGGGCCTGTATGTCAACTGACCTGAAGATCACCGCGGCCCGGCTGCACCGGGTCCGGATGCCGCTGGTGCATGCCTTCCGTACCAGCTCGCACCGCAAGACCTACCTCGATCACATCCTCGTCGAGGTGGAAGACGCGTCGGGAGCCGTCGGCTGGGGCGAGATCGCTTCGCCATCGGATCCGTACTACGCGCCGGAGACCGTCGAGACGTGCTGGCAGATTGCCGAGCGTTACCTCCTTCCGGCCGTGCTCGGGCAGACCTGGGAGCGGCCCGAGCAGGTTCCGAAGTTGTGGGCCAAGGTTCGGGGGAACCAGTTCGCCAAGGCCGGCGTGGATGTCGCCGCCTGGGTGCTGTGGTCGACCGTGCGAGGTGTACCGCTGGCCGAGGCACTCGGCGGAACGCGGACCGAGGTTGTCGCCGGGGTGTCGCTCGGGATCGAGCCGACGATCGACGATCTGCTGGCCGAGGTCGAGCGCCAGGTGGGAGCCGGGTATCCGCGGGTCAAGCTGAAGATCGCGCCCGGCTGGGACGTCGAACCGGTGCGGGCGGTGCGAGCGGCGTACCCGGAACTGGATCTCCATGTCGATGCCAACGGCATCTATTCCGCGGAGCAGTCGGACGGGCTGCGGGCGCTGGACGAGTTCGGCCTGACCATGATCGAGCAGCCGTTCGCGCCGCGGGACCTGCTCGCCCACGCCCGCCTGCAGCAGGCGATGACAACCCCGATCTGCCTGGACGAGAGCATCGAGACCCTCGACGACCTGGAGACCGCTCTGGCCGTCGAGGCTCTGAAGGTGCTCAACATCAAGGTGTCGCGGATGGGTGGCCTGACCGCCGCCCGCGCCGCGCATGACCGCGCTCAGCAGGCCGGCATCCCGGTCTGGTGCGGCGGCATGCACGAGTTCGGCATCGGCCGCGCCGCGAACGTCGCGATCTCCAGTCTCCCCGGATTCTCCCTCCCGTCGGACGTCTCCGCCTCGGAGAAGTACTACGCCCAGGACGTGATCACACCCGCGGTGACTGCCACCCGGGGTGTCGTCCAGGTGCCGACAGGAACCGGTCTCGGGCACACGGTCGACGCGGAGCTGATCGCCGCGAACACCGTTGCCACGCTGTCCCTCTGAACGAACAGGACTCTTGATGAGCCAGGACCAGAAGAGCACGACCACGTCTGCGAACGCTTACCAGGTCGAAGTCGCGCCCGGGCGCCGCCGACTGGTGAACGCGCTGGCCGGGGCCGGGCTGGTCGTCTCGATCGTCGCCGGCCTGCTCACCGACGGCCCGACGCTGTGGGGCCTGCTGCCGATCGTGCTGTACGCCGTCCTGTGCCTGCTCGGCATGGACATCGTCGTCGGCACCGTCGTCGCCGTGCTGTCCGGCGTACTGATCGCGGGACTGAGCCCGATCGAGACCGGCACGTTGCTGGGCAAGTCGCTGGCCGACTCGGTGACCGCGATCGGCCTGATCATCGTGCTGGGCGCCGGCGTCGGCGAGGTCCTCAGAGTCACCGGCGTGGCGTCGACGATCGTGTCCGGCGTGATGCGGGTGGCCGGCAACCGCAGCAAGGTGGCGGTCGTGCTCGGCGTGATGGTCGCATGCCTGGTCCTCGTCGCCAGCCTCGGCACCCTCGCCGGAGCCCTGGCCATCGCGGCGCCGATCGTGCTGCCGATCACCGCGCGGCTGGGCTACACCCGCGCCGCGACCGCGTCGATGATCTTCATCGGCGGCTGCGCCGGCCTGACGATCGCGCCCTTCGCCGGTTCGAACGTCGCGATCATGACCGCGGCCGACGTCAACTACCTGACCTACCTCGGGTACGGCGCCGGACCGCTGGCACTGCTCTCGCTGGTGCTCGGACCGTTCGTGGTGGCCTACATCCAGCGCCGGACCGCGCGCACCGGCGACGAGTACGACCTTGCCGAACTCGTCTCCGACGACAGTGCGACGACCGCTCGGGCGCCACGCGCCGCGACTGCCACCTTCCTCGTCGTACTGCTCGGCAGTGTCGTGTATGCGACGGTGACCGAGGCCGGCACCAACTTCCCGCTGCTCGCGCTGCCGGTGCTGGGCATCGTCACCGGGTTGGCCGGACGCCTCTCCGCGAAGGACATCGCCGAGCACATGTACCGCGGTGGCGCCAAGCTGATCAGCATCCTGTTGCTCTTCTGGTTGCTGGCGGCCCTCTTCGCGCTGATCGACCAGCTCGCGCCGTTCAAGGTCATCCTCGACCAGCTCGGTCCGGAGCTCGCGACGGTGTCCGGCTTCGGGGTGGCGATCGCGATCGCCTTGCTCGGCTGGGTCGGCGTACCGGGCGCGACCGCGGCCCAGGTCGTCCTGCTGGACAAGGTGTTCGGGACGCTGGCGGCGAGCGCTGGGGTCGGACCGGGAGCCTGGGTTGTGGTGCTGCTGTTCGCGTCGAAGGCGGACACCTACGGCCCGTTCCCGAACGCCAACATGGTCGGTGCGATGGGCCTGGCCCGATCCTCCGACCTGAAGAGCATGCTGATCACCGGGTGGATGATGCTGGTGCCCGCCTGCGTGATGTACGCCGTGATACTGCTGGTGACAACATGATCGCGATCACGGGTGGCCTCGTCCTGGACGGCAGTGGTGCGGACGCAGTCGCTGCAACGGTGCTGATCGACGGCGAGCGGATCGCCGACGTACTGCCGCCTGACTCCGCGCCGGCCGACGCCGAGGTGATCGATGCCGCGGGCAACATCGTGGCACCCGGGTTCATCGACCTGCACTCGCACGCGGACTTCTCCGTGCGCACGTCGCCGGACGCGGCCACGCAGCTGCATCAAGGCGTCACCACACTGGTCACAGGGAACTGCGGCTGGTCGCCGTTCCCGATCACCGATCTGGAGTCCATGAAGGCCGGTACGGCGTTCCTCGACCCGCAGCACGACTGGTCGTGGCGGGACACGAGTGAGTTCGCTGCACCCCTGCAACCTGCCGTCAACCTCGCGCTGCAGGTGGGGCACTCGTCGCTCCGGATCGCGGCCATGGGCAGCGCCGAGCGGGCGCCGTCGGCGGACGAGCTGCGGACGATGCAGGACCTGCTGCGGAAGGCCGCCGATCAAGGTGCTGTCGGTTTCTCGACCGGGCTGATCTACGCACCGGGCGCGTACGCCGAGTCCTCCGAGGTCGCTGCCCTGGTGGCGACCGCGGCCGAGTGCGGTCTGCTCTACTCGACGCACATCCGCAACGAAGGCGCGGACCTGCTGGCAGCACTGGACGAGGCGATCGCCGCTGCGAGGGCCGCCGGGGCGAGACTCGAGGTATCCCACCTGAAGGCAGTGGGCAAGGCGAACTACGGCCTTGTCACCGGTGCACTCGAGCTCCTCGACCAAGCCCGCGCAGACGGAGTCGACGTGGCCTGGGACGTCTATCCGTACACAGCCTCCAGTACGACGCTCACGGCCCGGCTACCCACGTGGGCGATGGGCGGCGGCCCGCATGCCCTCCTGGCCAGGCTCGCCGACCGGGCCGAACGGGAGCGCATCGCGGAGGCGATCCGGCCCCGCGACCTGCTCGATGGGAACGCCGTCGTGATCGCGTCGCTGCCACCCGGCCGGTACGAGGACTGCCGTGGTCTCAGCCTGGCCGAGATCGCTCGCCGCGACGAGGTGGACGCGGCCGAAGCCGCACTGCGCGTGCTCGAACACCACCGGGCCGCGGTCAGCGTCGTCAACCACGCGATGAACGAGGACGACGTCGTCACCGTGCTGCAGCACCCGTGCACGAGCGTTGCGAGCGACGGCTGGATCCTCGACGCCACCGGCACCGGTCACCCGCATCCCCGCAACTTCGGCACGTTCCCCCGCGTCCTCGGCCGCTACACCCGCGACCTCGGCGTCCTTACCTTGCCCGAGGCGATCCGGCGGATGACCTCGCTCCCGGCCTCCCGCCTCGGCTTCGACGACCGCGGTGTGGTGAAACCCGGTGCCGTCGCGGACCTCGTCGTACTGGATCCGGCCCAGGTCGCCGATCGGTCGACGTACGACGATCCGTGGCAACTGTCGGTCGGCATCGAGCACATGCTCGTCGCGGGCCAACCGGTGCTGACGGACGGCGTACCGACGGCCGCGCGGCCGGGCCGGGTGCTCACGCTTTCTTGAAACGCTTGGGCGCGGTCGGCAGCGGGGGAGGAGCGGTGGGCTCGTCGTCGGCCGCGGTCTCGAGCCACCCGTCGTACTCCGCCAGGACCTCGTCCACCTCGGCCTTGTCCACCTCGCGCAGTACGACGACCCATGGGTGGTCCTCGTCGTCGTCCTCGCCGTGGAAGCGCCCGCGCCGGAACTGGCCGCCGAGCCGTTCGGCGGCCGCCTCGGCGTCCTCCTGCTCCCAGAAGTACGCGATCAGCTCCATGAGGGACACCGTACGATCTTCGGTATGAGCACGTTTCCCTGGCTGAAGGGGCATGGCACGGAGAACGACTTCGTGATCCTGCCCGACCCCGACGGTTCGGTCCACGGGGACCTGGACGCGGATCTGGTGCGGTTCCTCTGCGACCGGCACGCGGGCCTCGGGGCGGACGGCGTACTGCGCGTGATCGAAGGCAGCAAGCAGTCGTATGTCGAGGACGGCGGCGACTGGTTCATGGACTACCGCAACTCCGACGGCTCGATCGCGGAGATGTGCGGGAACGGCGTACGGGTGTTCGCGAGGTATCTGGCCGAGGCGGGACTGACCGGGGACAAGCCGGTCCGGGTCGGGACCCGCGCCGGGGTCAAAGAGGTCGTGCAGAACGACGATGGCACGCTCACCGTGGACATGGGCGAGCCCGTGCTGCCCGATCCGGCCGGCATCGTCGTGGAGGCGAACGGTCACCAGTGGCCCGCCGTGCACGTGGACATGGGCAACCCGCACGCCGTGGCATTCGTCGACGACCTGCACGAGCCGGGCAACCTCTGCGACCAGCCCACCTGGTCGCCCCAGGAAGCGTTTCCCGCCGGCGTCAACCTGGAGTTCGTCGTACGGCGGGGTCCCCGGGACGTCGAGATGCGGGTGCACGAGCGCGGAGCGGGCGAGACGCGGTCCTGCGGGACGGGCACGTGTGCCGTCGCGGTGGCGGCCGCGCGGGCCGCCCGCGAGGAGCTGCCGGTCACGTACCGCATCGGCGTACCGGGTGGTGAGGTCACCGTGACATGGCGCGCGGACAACCACCTGGAGCTGACCGGACCGGCCGTTCTGCACGCTCGCGGGGACTTCGATCGGACCTGGCTGCCTGCCTGAGCCTGGATCTGTCGAGCAACACGTCCAGCCACTGCCTCAAGCGGTCGGCCAACCCCTGAAATGGGGCTCTCGCTCTGTTGGCTGGCGGGTTATGTACTCGCTGACCGGAAACTACCCGCCAGTGATCACATAACCCGCCAGCCGCACCACCGACGACCGGGTCCAGCCTGCTGGTTTCTGACGGGTGCATTTCGACAGGACGTATGGACACGACCCGGCCGGTCCCAGGCGTGATTGCGCCCGCCGACCACCATCTCGGGCCGACACCTCCTGTCGAGATGCACAGCCCACCCACCCCGGAACAGCCGCAGCCATCCGGGCCGGACACCAGCTATGCTTCTCCCCGAGCACGCCCCCGCACCGAGCAGCGAGGCCTGAATGGTGGCCAGATCATGGCCGCTGGAGCGCTGGTGTCGGCGGATGGAGTGGCCCGTCCAGGCATTGATCAGGAATTCGGGCAGCGCGTGGGGCGTTGACTACCGTTAATCGGGTCGCTTGTACTGGTGGCCCGTGCCACGATGGAAGGTATATGACGACCCATTCGAACTTTTACGACGAGACCACCGACGTCGAACTTGACCTCATCGAGGGCGATGACTCCGGCGATTCGTTGACGGGTCACGACTCACACGACTCCGAGCTCAGTACCGAGGGCCTCGAGCTCGAAGAACGCCAGGCGCTCCGCCGCGTAGTCGGCATGTCGACCGAGCTGACCGACATCAGCGAGGTCGAGTACCGCAAACTGCTGCTCGAGCGGGTGCTGCTGGTCGGCGTCTGGACCGAGGGCAGCGCCGAGGACGCGGAGAACTCGCTGGCCGAGCTGAAGCTGCTCGCCGAGACCGCCGGTTCCGAAGTACTGGACGGTGTGATCCAGCGGCGGAAGAAGCCGGACCCGGCGACCTTCATCGGTTCCGGCAAGGTGGCCGACCTGCGCAACCTGGTCGCGTCGCTCGGCGCGGACACGGTGATCGCGGACGGCGAGCTGGCGCCCGCGCAGCTGCGCAACCTGGAGGACAAGCTCAAGGTCAAGGTGGTCGACCGGACCGCGCTGATCCTGGACATCTTCGCCCAGCACGCGAAGAGCAAGGAAGGCAAGGCCCAGGTCGAGCTGGCCCAGCTGCAGTACATGAAGCAGCGCCTGCGTGGTTGGGGTGGCAACCTGTCCCGCCAGGCCGGTGGACGCGTCGGTGCGGCCGGTGGCGGTATCGGTGGCCGTGGTCCCGGTGAGACCAAGATCGAGACCGACCGGCGCCGGATCAACACCAAGATCTCCAAGCTGCGGCGTGAGCTGAAGGGCATGAAGGGCACGCGGTCGACGATGCGCCAGGAGCGCCGCCGGCACGCGATCCCGTCGGTCGCGATCGCGGGCTACACCAACGCCGGCAAGTCCTCGCTGCTGAACAAGATCACCGGTGCCGGTGTCCTGGTCGAGAACGCCCTGTTCGCGACCCTGGACCCGACCACCCGGCGGACGACGACGTCCGACGGCCGCGTGTACACGTTCACCGACACGGTCGGGTTCGTCCGGCACCTGCCGCACGACATCGTCGAGGCGTTCCGGTCGACGCTGGAGGAGGTCGCGGACGCGGACCTGCTGCTGCACGTGGTCGACGGATCGCACGCCGACCCGTTCGCGCAGATCCAGGCGGTTCGCGAGGTGCTGAGCGAGATCGGCGCCGCGGACGTCCCGGAGATCATCGTCATCAACAAGGCCGACCTGGCCGACCCGATGGCGCTCGCCCCGATCCTGCACCGCGAGCCGCGCGCGATCGTCGTCTCGGCCCGCACCGGCGAGGGCATCGACAAGCTGAAGTCGCTGGTCGAGGCCTCGCTGCCGCAGCCGGACGTGGCGCTCGACCTGCTGCTCCCGTACGAGCGTGGTGACCTGGTCTCCCGGATCCACTCCGAGGGCTCGGTCGACCAGCTGGAGCACACCGCGGACGGCACCCGCGTCACTGCCCGGGTCCACCCGGATCTGGCCGGCGACCTGACGCCGTACCAGGTGGCAACGGCTCAGTAAGGCAGACACAGACAACGGCCCCGGGAGGATTCTCCCGGGGCCGTTGTCTTGTGCTCAGCAGGTCAGCTGCGCTTGGACACCTGGACCTTCATGGTCGTCCCGGTGCGGGACACGACCTTGATGTTGACCCCGTTGTTCGGGACCTTCACGCTGCTCGTCGGCAGGTCCGCCGACCAGTACTGCTTGCTGTCGTTGAACGTCGGTACGGCGTCCTGGCCGCGGACGTAGCTCGCCTGCCCGTTGATGTGCAGGGTGAACGAGTCCGCCTTCTCCAGACCGAACGGCGCGTCGTACGCGCTCACCCGCGGCCGCCAGACCTGACCGTCGATCCGGTTGATCGGGGTCGGGTGCGAGTCGATCGGCAGGATCAACCCGCCACCGGGGTGGGTGTTGGTGTTGTTGTCGTTGAACGAGGTGTCCCAGTACCAGACCAGCAGGCCGTCCTGGTACGGGAAGTGCTCGACCTGGTCCGGCAGGGTGTTCAGCCAGCCGAAGTTGTACGGACCGGTCTTCAGGTACTGGTCCTGGGCGACGTAGTTGATGTGCGACGCCAGATAGAAGTTGTCGTGCATGCTGGTGAAGCTCGCGCCCTGGGCGCTGAAGCCGTTCAGTGTCCAGCCGTCCGGCGAGGTCTCCGCGCCGGAGGTCAGCACCGTGGTCGTCCCGGACGTCACGTTGATCTCGTCGGCGAAGAAGCCCTTGCCGCCGGTGTTCGGGTCGGTGGTGTAGCGGAACTGCAGACCGACCGTCTTGCCCGCGTAGGCGGACAGGTCGAAGGTCGCCGGCTTCCAGCCGTTGCTCTTGCCGTCGATGCCGTTGCCCTCGGCCGCGTTGGCAATGGTGCCGGGGATCGGCTTGTAGCCGGTGCCGTCGTTCACCTCGACGTAGGCGTAGTCACACGCCGTCGTACCGCAGTCCTCGATGTCCCAGTTGGCCTGGAACGTGAGGCTGGCCGCTGCCCCGGCGGGCAGGGTGACCTGACGGTTCATCGTGTGGGTGAAGTTGTCGCCGGCGCCGCTCCACCACGACTTGGTCCCGGCCGCTGGTGGCACCAGTTCGTTGACGCGCGCCTTCTTCGGCAGCGTCACCACCAACCCCTGGGCCTTGCTCGAGTTGTATTCGTGCGGGCCGAGCTCGAGCGTCCGCTTCTGGCCGGAGTTGACGATCTCGTAGTCCAGCCAGCCCAGCTGCAGCTTGTCCCACGCGTTCAGGTCGGCCGCACGCTCGCCGAGCCCGCCGTCGGTGGCCGCGCTGACCCGGCTCTGGGCCATCAGGGTCCACCAGTTCACGCCGTTCTCGACCGCCGCACCGGAGGTGTCGTACTCGTCCGGCAGGCCGAGGTCGTGCGCGTACTCGTGCGCGAAGACGCTGACGCCGCCGTTCTCCGGCTGGATCGTGTAGTCGCCGACCCACATGCCGGTGTCGCCGATCTGGGCGCCACCGATCGGGTTGTCCGCCGGGCCGCCGGGGAAGCCGGCGTACCAGCGGTGCGACCAGATCGCGTCCTCACCCTGCTGCGGGTCGCCGTCGGCCTGGTCGCCGCCGGCGTGCACGATCTGGAAGTGGTCGATGAAGCCGTCCGGCTCGTTGAAGTTGCCGTCGCCGTCGAAGTCGTAGCGGTCCCACTGGTCGAACGTCTTCAGGTCGGCGGTGATCTGCGCCTTGGTGCGGCCGGCCGCCTCCTGGTCGGCGACCCACTGGTTCACCGCGTCCTGGATCAGGAACCAGGTGTTGTTGCAGACGTTGCCGGTGCAGGGGAAGCCGTTCGAGCGACCGTAGCGGGCCTCGTTGTACCTCACCTTGACCCAGTCGGTGACCTCACCGGAGACCGAGTAGCGGCCCGAGGACTGCGTCTCGTAGTACTTCTTCACGGAGTTGCCGTTGCCGAAGTACATGTCCTGGAAGTGCTGCTGGTTGTAGTCGGCCTGCCAGACGGTGGAGTTGTCGACCGATCGGTCCGGCTGGGGGATCGCGTTGTGCAGCGGCCCCTCGAACGTCGCCGGGCCGGGGATGCTCGGTGCCTGGTCCTTGTCCGGGTAGCTGGGGTGCCGCTCGTTGCCGAACTCGGCCAGGATCACGAAGATCCGGTCGGTCTTCTCCCGGCTCAGCTCGACGTACTGGTCGACCGTCTGCTGGGCCTTCGGGCCGGTCTGGCCCTTGGCCGCGGCCGACTTGGTGCCGACCTTCACGACCGTGCTGGCGCCGCGTTTCTCGGCCTTGGCGGTGCCGTTCAGCACCTTCGTCAGCGCTTCCTGGCGCAGTTCGCGACGCTGGTCCTCGAGCGGGCTCGACAGCTCGTCGGACGTCTGGGCCGGCTCGCTGGCGCTCGTGGCTGCAGGAGCCCCTTCAGGCGGGGCGGCGGCGCCGGACGAAGCCATGCTCAGTCCGAACGTCACCGCAAGGGCCAGGCTGAACAGCCCGGCGGGTAGCTTGCGCACGATTCCCCTCCATGCTTTGGTCGCTGCCACCGCGATGGTGACGTGGCGTGATCGAAGCTCCCCCGAGCGTGTTTTGCGCGAGAGTACGGCGAAAACCGGCAGACCTGAAGTGGATAGCGGAAAATCCGGGAAACCTGGGGGGAATCCTGCGCCATGCGTAGAACTACCTGACCAGTCCGGTACGACGCCTCAGCCGCGGCGGGCCGGTCGATTGGCAGACTGTCCCGGTGAAGTCCGACCCCGTCGACCTCCTGCAGCCGTTGTGGCGTGCCCTGGTCGCCTTCCGCGTGATCGCCTTCGGGTTCGCGTGCTTCGGCGTCTGGACCCGGTGGGACGGGATCGTCCGGCCGTCCGGGGCGGTGCTGCTACTGGCCGTCATGGGTGTCTGGACCGTCGTCTCCTCGATCGGCTACAGCCGGCGCTGGGGACGCCGCAACACCCGGCTGGCCTTCGCCGACCTGGTCATCACGGTCGGCTGCATGTACGCGACCCTGCTCGCGCAACCGCTGCTCGACATTCGCGCCGGCGCGTCCGTGCTGACCTCGGTCTGGGCGGCCGGACCGGTGCTCGCGCTGGCCATCTCCCGCGGGCGGGACGGCGGTCTGCTCGGCGCCGTGACCGTGAGCCTGGCGCTGCTGTCGCTACGCGGTGACGACCACGCGTCCAAGATCCTCGGCAACGTGCAACTCCTCCTGGTCGCCGGTCTGGTCGTCGGGTACGCCGCCTCGACCATGCGGCAGGCGGGAGCGCGCCTGCGCGAAGCGATCGCGACCGAGAGCGCCACCGCCGAGCGGCTGCGGCTCAGTCGGTCCATCCACGACGGGGTCCTGCAGGTGCTGGCCCAGGTGCAGCGCCGCGGGACGGCGATCGGCGGTGAGGCGCTGGAGCTGGCAGAGCTGGCCGCCGAGCAGGAAGTTGCCCTACGCACCCTGATGTCGTCCCGTCCGACGGTCGGCGAGGGCGACAGCCTCGACCTGTGCGGGCTGTTGCTGCCGCTGGCCACCACCCGGGTGGACGTCGTCGTACCTGCCTCGCCGGTCCTGTTGCCAGCCGCAACCGCCGCCGAACTGGTGGCCGCGGTCAACGAAGCGCTGAGCAACGTGGACAAGCACGCCGGTCCAGCTGCCCGGTCCTGGGTGGTGGTCGAGGACCTCGGCGACGAGGTGGTCGTGTCGATCCGCGACGATGGGATCGGTACTACGCCTGCCCGGCTGGAGCAGGCCCGCGTCGACGGGCACCTGGGCGTCAGCGAGTCGATCCGCGGCCGCATCGCCGATCTGGGTGGCACAGTCATGGTCCGGACCGCCCCCGGCGAGGGAACCGAGTGGGAACTGAAGGTGGCTACATGACACGCGTGATGATCGTCGACGACCATCCGATGTGGCGCGAGGGCGTGGCGCGCGATCTGGGCAGCCGTGGGTACGACGTCTGCGCGACAGCCTCGGACGTGGCTGGTGCGGTGAAGATCGCGCTGGCGACCCGGCCGGACGTGGTGGTGATGGATCTGCAGCTCGGCGACGGGTCCGGCGTCGACGCGACCCGGGAGATCACCGCGGCGCTGCCGGACACGCGGGTGCTGGTGCTGTCGGCCAGCGCCGAGCAGAGCGACGTACTGGACGCGGTGAAGAACGGCGCCTCCGGCTATCTGGTGAAGTCGGCGTCGTTGGACGAGTTCGACGACGCAGTGCGGCGTACTGCGGAAGGCGACGCGGTGTTCAGCGCCGGACTGGCCGGACTGTTGCTGGGGGAGTACCGACGGCTCGGCGCGGGGCCGGAGGTGCCGCATCTGACCGAACGGGAGACAGAGGTGCTCCGCCTGGTTGCCCGCGGGCTGACCGCACGCCAGATCGCGACCCGGCTCGTGCTGTCGCACCGGACGGTTGAGAACCACGTGCAGAACACGCTGCGGAAGCTGCAACTGCACAACCGGGCCGAACTGGTCCGCTACGCGATCGAACACGGGATCGACGCACCCGAATAGTTCGGAGCCGGATGGACTTTTGCGCCAGCTCCATAGACTGAGGCCTCCTCGCCGAGAGCCTCCGGAGGCTGTTGTGAACCGGTCGTCCCTCGTCCGCGCGCTGCTGGCGTTCTTCGTGCTGGCAGCCTCGACGTACGTCGTGCTGACGGCCAAGCCGCAGCTCGGCCTCGACCTGCGTGGCGGAACGCAGATCGTGCTGGAGGCGAAGGACTCGCCGACGGTCAAGGCGGACAAGAACACCACGGACAAGGCCACCCAGGTGCTGCACCGGCGGATCGACGCGCTCGGCGTCAGCGAGCCGAACGTGACGCGCCAGGGCGAGAACCGGATCATCGTCGAACTGCCCGGCGTCCAGGATCCGCGCGAGGCCGCGCAGGTGATCGGCAAGACCGCGCAGCTCACCTTCCACGAGGTGCTCGACCAGGTCGCGACGAAGCCGGCCAAACCGGCCGCGGGCGAGCTCTACCTGCCCAGCGACACCGGTCAGGGCTTCCTCCGGCTGGCCAAGCCCGCGATGACAGGCGAGATGGTCAGCGGCGCGGAGGGCCGGCTCGACCCGCAGCAGGCCGCCATGGGCTGGTTCGTCGAGATGAACTTCAAGGGTGACGGCGGCAAGACCTGGGCCGCGATCACCGGCAAGGCCGCCTGCCAGCCGCTGAACACGCCGCAGCGGCTGATCGCGATCGTGCTCGACAACGAGATCATCAGCGCGCCGCAGGTCGACCCGAACGGCGGCAACCAGCTGTGCAACGTCGGCATCGGCGGCGGTACGACGACGATCTCCGGCTCCTTCAACGAGGAGCAGGCCAAGGACCTGGCCGCGCTGATCTCCGGCGGCGCGCTGCCGGTTCCGGTCGAGGTCATCGACCAGCGCACCGTCGGCCCGTCGCTCGGACAGGACGCAATCCAGGCGAGCGCGCTGGCCGCCATCATCGGCCTGGCGCTCACGGCGCTCTTTATCGTGATCGTCTACCGCCTGGTCGGCCTGATGGCGGTCCTCGGCCTGATCGGGTACGCCGGGATGTCGTACGCGGCGCTGACCGTGCTCGGGGCGACGCTCACGCTGCCCGGCCTGGCCGGCTTCGTGCTGGCCATCGGTATGGCGGTCGATGCGAACGTTCTGGTGTTCGAACGGGCGCGTGAGGACTACATCGCGGGGCGGACGGACGGGCTGCGTCGCTCGCTGCGGAGTGGTTTCCGGAACGCGCTGTCTGCGATCGCGGACTCGAACATCACGACCTTGCTGGCTGCCGGGCTGTTGTTCTTCCTGGCTGCCGGGCCGGTCCGTGGGTTCGGTGTCACGCTGAGCATCGGTGTGATCGCCTCGGTGTTGTCCGCGCTGGTCGTGACACGCGTGCTGGCCGAATTCGTGGTGTCGCGGGGCTTCGTGGTGCGGCGCCCGCAGCTGAGTGGGATCGCCGGACACGGACGGGTTCGGACCTGGCTGGAGGCGCGGCGCCCGTCGTTGATGAAGCACAGCCGCCGCTGGCTGCTGATCACGGCTGTCGCCATCATCGTGAGTCTTGCGGGGGTCGCCGTACGCGGGCTGAATCTCGGCATCGAGTTCACTGGTGGCCGGCTGCTCGAGGTGAGCACGGCGCAGCGGATCACACCGGACCAGGCGCGGGCCGCGGTCGCCGAGGCCGGGTACCCGAACGCGGTGGTGCAGGCGTCCGGCGCCGACGACATCACCGTGCGGACCGGGACGATCAGCGACGACGAGGCGGAGAAGATCCGCGAGTCGATCTCCGAGATCGGTGGCGGCACGGAGTTGGTGCGCAACGAGAGCATCGGGCCGTCGTTGGGTGAGGAACTGCGGAACAAGGGCCTGATCGCGCTCGGGATCGCGCTGCTGGCGCAGTTGATCTATCTGGCTGCGCGGTTCCGATGGACATTCGGGGCCGGCGCGGTGCTGGCGTTGCTGCAGAACGTGGCGGTCGTGGTCGGTGTGTTCGCGTGGACAGGCAAACCGGTGGACGGGATCTTCCTGGCCGCGATCCTCACGATCATCGGCTACACGGTGAACGACTCGGTGGTCGTCTTCGACCGCATCCGTGAGACTCGCAACGCCCGCTCCACCGAGAACCTGGGCCCGGTCATCGACACCGCCATCGTCAACGTCCTGCCCCGCACCATCAACACCGGCATCTCGACCCTCTTCATCCTCAGCGCCCTCCTCTTCCTGGGTGGCGACTCCCTGGCCGACTTCGCCCTGGCACTACTCCTGGGCATCCTCGTCGGCACCTACTCGTCCAACCTCACCGCGGCCCCCTTGCTGCTCGAGCTGGAACGCCGCTACCCAGCCCCACCCCCACGCCCCAAACGCCCCCAGGTAGACCGAGACGCCCAACCCGACCGCGGCGCCGTCGTCTAGCAGTCTGGCGTTATCCACACCCGCGGCGTCCGAACGGAAATCTGTCCGTCGGGCGGGCTAGGGTGTGGCGGTGGGTGTTGATGTGCGGGAACTGCTCGAGGCTGCTGTGTCGGGGATCAACGGGCAGACCAGGCCCGGTCAGGTGGAGATGGCGCAGGCCGTCGACACCTCGATGCACGACGGTTCGCACCTCCTGGTGCAAGCCGGCACCGGCACCGGCAAGTCGCTCGGCTATCTCGTCCCAGCACTCCTGCACGCGATCGAGGATCGCCGCGTCGTCGTGTCCACCGCGACCCTCGCGCTCCAGTCGCAGCTCGTCGACCGCGACGTCCCCGCACTCCTCGACGCGACCGAGAAGCTCCTCCCGCGCAGACCGTCGTACGCGATCCAGAAGGGCCGCAACAACTACGCCTGCCTGCACCGGATCCGCGAGGGCGCGCCGGACGACGACGGCATGCTCATCGACGTCCCGCCGCCCGGCCAGATCGGGCAGCAGGTGCTCGAGCTGCGCGACTGGGCCGAGCAGCAACTGCTCGACGGCAAGGCCGGCGACCGCGACCACGCACCCTCACACCAGTACCAAGCCTGGCAGCAGGTCGCCATCGCCGCTCGCGAGTGCCTCGGCGCGCAGAAATGCCCGTACGGCGAGGAGTGCTTCGCGGAGAAGGCGAAGGACCAGGCCCGCAAGGCCGACATCGTGATCACGAACCACGCCCTGCTCTCGATCGACGCGTTCGAGAACCGCACCGTGCTGCCCGAGCACGACGTGATCATCGTCGACGAGGCGCACGAGCTGCCCGCCCGCGTCACCGGCGCGGCCGGCGACGAGCTCTCCCCGCAGATGGTCGAGCGCGCCGCCAAACGATCCCGCCGCTTCGTCGACGACGACAAGGCCGACGACCTGATCGATGCCTCCGACGCTCTCCGTGCCGCCCTCGACGGCACTCGCGAGGGCCGTATCGAGCCGTCGAACGCCGCGGTGCTGGAGGCCGCCGCGCTGGTCCGCGACGCCGCCCGCTCGCTGTACTCCGACCTGAACAAGAAGTCCGACGACAAGGACGACGACCCCGACGGCGCGAAGCGGCAGTCGAAGGGCGCGGTGAAGGAGATCTTCGACGTCTCCGAGCGCGTCGCCGCGCTCAGCGACGCCGACGTGGTCTGGATGACCGACCGCGACCGCTTCGGCCGCGAGCTCCGGATCGCGCCGCTCACCGTCGCCGGCCTGCTCCGCGAGCTGGTGCTCAAGGACCGGACCGCCGTACTCACCTCCGCGACCCTCGCCCTCGGCGGCGACTTCGACGCGATCGCCCGCCAGGTCGGCCTTCGCCCGGCGGACAAACTCGATGACGACGACGAGATGCCGGAGCTCGACGAGAATTCCGAGACCGGCCCGCTGCCCTGGCGCGGCCTCGACGTCGGCTCCCCGTTCGAGTACGAGAAGCAGGCGATCCTGTACGTCGCCAAGCACCTGCCGCCTCCGCATCGCGACGGACTGGGGCAGAAGCAGTTCGACGAGATCATCGACCTGATCACGGCCGCCGGTGGCCGGACCCTCGGCCTGTTCTCCTCGCGCCGCGCGGCCGAGGCGGCGACGGCCGCGGTCCGCGAGGCGACCGACCTGAAGGTGCTCTGCCAGGGTGACGCCCAGTTGGGCGAGTTGGCGCGCGAGTTCGTCGACGATCCGGAGACGTCCCTGTTCGGCACGCTGTCGCTGTGGCAGGGCATCGACGTACCGGGCTCGACCTGCAACCTGGTGATCATCGACCGGGTGCCGTTCCCGCGACCGGACGAGCCACTGATGGCGGCCCGCCAGCGCGCCGTGGACGAAGCGGGCGGCAACGGCTTCATGGCCGTCGCCGCGACGCACGCCGCACTGCTGCTCGCGCAGGGGACGGGCCGGCTGATTCGCCGCAGCAGCGACCGCGGCGTGGTCGCCATCCTCGACCCCCGCATCATCACCCAGCGGTACGGCGCGTACCTGCGCGCCTCCTTGCCTCCGATGTGGCCGACCGCCGATCGTGAGAAGGTGCTCGGCGCCCTGAAGCGGTTGCAGTCGACATGAGCCCCGCGACCAGTCCTCCGGTGCTGCCGATGATGGCCTCCCTGGGGGAGATGCCGTCCGGTGCCGGCTGGTCGTACGAGCTGAAATGGGACGGCATCCGCGTCATCGCCGAGGTGGACGACGGCGTCTGCCGGCTCTGGTCGCGCAACAGCCGCGACGTCTCCGCCGGCTATCCCGAGCTGATCGGTCTCGCCGACGCCCGGGGCCTGCGACTCCCCGCCGTACTCGATGGTGAGATCGTCACCCTGGACGAGAACGGCGCACCGTCGTTCGGTCTGCTGCAACGGCGGATGCACGTGCGGGACCCGCGCCAACTGCGGCACCTGATCACCCAGGTGCCCGTCTCGGTGCGGCTGTTCGACGTCCTCCGCCTCGACGGCAAGTGGTTGCTGGAGGCAACGTACGACGATCGCCGCGGGCTGCTGGACTCGCTCGACATCGGCGACCCGTTCTGGGAGACACCGCCGGCGTTCGACGACGGGGGCGCGGCGCTTGACGTGGCGATGTCGACCGGGCTCGAAGGCGTGGTGGCCAAGCGCCGGAAGTCGCGCTACCTGTCCGGCCGGCGCAGCTCGGACTGGATCAAGATCAAGCCGGTCCTGACCCGCGACGTCATCCTCTGCGGCTGGCACCCGGGCGAAGGCAACCGCGAGGGCAAGATCGGCTCGTTCTACTGCGGCGCCTACTCCGAGCCGGGCGGTGACCTGGTCCTGATCGGGAAGGTCGGCTCGGGCCTCGACTTCGCCACGCTCGACATGTTCAGCGCGGAGCTGGCCGGCCTCGAGATCGGCGATCCGCCGTTCGACCCCTCGACGATCCCCACCCACGACCGCCGCATCGCGCACTGGCTGGACCCGGTCCTGGTCGCGGAGGTGACCTACTCCGGGTGGGCCGCGGACTCTCGCCTGCGTCATCCGGTCTGGCGCGGTCTGCGGCTGGACATCAACGCCGACGCGGTTCTCGTCGACCGCTGAATTGCGCCGGGCCGGTCGCCGACGACATTGTCCGGAATTCGGAGAGATGTGCGTTGCGCTGAGACGGTCGATGTTCAGGTGTCTCATTCAGCAACGACATTCCGGCAACGGCGGAAGGAACTCCTGTGCTCTTCACGTCAACGACTGTTGCCTGCGGCGACGATTCCCCCGGGAACCGCGCCGGATGGTTCAGTCGTTCGATTCCCGGGACGGCGCGGGAATCGCCAGGGCCGCCTCGATCTTGTCGGCGAGTTTGTCCGGTGCGTGAGTCGGGGCGTAGCGGGCGATCACGCCGCCGTCACGGCCGATCAGGAACTTGGTGAAGTTCCACTTGATCCGCCCGCCGAGCAGGCCGCCCTGCTCACGCTTCAACCAGTTGAACAGCGGAAGCGTCTTCGACCCGTTCACATCGATCTTGGCGAACATGGGGAACGTGACGTGATAGATCGTCGAACAGAAGTTCGCGATCTCATTCTCGTCACCAGGCTCCTGGTGGCCGAACTGGTCGCAGGGGAAACCCAGCACCGAGAAGCCTTGTCTACGGTAAGCCTTGTAGAGCTTCTGCAACCCCGTGTACTGCGGAGTCTGGGCACACTGCGACGCCGTGTTCACCACCAGGAGCACCTGGTCGCGGAAATCGGCAAGAGACTGTTCATTGCCTTCGATCCGCCGCGCGCTGAAGTCATAGACAGTCGTCATGGTTCAATGCTGACACGACACGCCCGACTTCGCTCGCCGTCTGAGATGTCAGACACGGCGCAGAACTGTTACGACCTTTCCGAGAATGATGGCATCCTTGCCGTCGATCGGCTCGAAGGCCGGGTTGTGTGGTAGCAGCAGGATCTCGGTCTTGGTCTTCTTGAACGTCTTGACCGTCGCCTCGCCGTCGATCATCGCGGCCACGATGTCGCCGTTCTCCGCGTTCGGCTGCTGCCGGACCACGACCCAGTCGCCGTCGCAGATCGCCGCGTCGATCATCGACTCACCTTTGACCCGCAGCATGAACAGCGTGCCCTCGCCGACCATTGCCTTCGGCAACGGGAAGATCTCCTCGATCTCCTGCTCGGCCAGGATCGGGCCACCGGCGGCGATCCGCCCGACGACCGGCACGTACGCCGCGTCCGGATGCGCGTCGCCGGCCCCGGTCTCGTCGTACGACGTCTGCCGCACCGAGCCGAGCGCCGACCGGCGGGCCGCGGCGTCGACCTCGGCGGGGTAGCGGACCTCGATGGCCCGCGGGCGGTTCGGGTCGCGGCGGAGCATGCCCTTCTGCTCCAGCACGCGAAGCTGGTGCGACACCGACGAGGAACTGGTCAGGCCGACCCGCTCACCGATCTCGCGCATCGAGGGCGGGTATCCACGGCTGTCGACCGAGTCGCGGATGACGTCCAGAACGCGACGCTGGCGCGGCGTCAGGCCGGTGGCGTCGGCGGGGCCGTCCGGCAACTCGGTCACGGTCCGGTCCGCGACCTCGTCCGCACCGCTGCGCTCGCCTTTACTGGAACCGCTCGGCGTCCTGGCCATCGGTCGTTGCTCCTCGGGTCGGGCCGCCGCTCGCGCACCGGCCAAGCTTGCTCGACTGACACTGACCGTAGACCGAATCCTGAGATTCTTCAAACATCTGTTCGAAGGCGTGTCGGTTCGTACGTTTGTTCGTGTGTCGGGTTATAAGGCGCCGGCGGCGCGGGGAATTTCCCGGGCGTGTCGTGGTTGGAAGTGGTTGCGCGACGGGTGCCTGTCGGTTAATCATTCGTACAGGCGTTCGATCGAACAGGTGTTCGGGCCGGTCGAGCGGGCAGCTTTCAGAAACTGTCGGAGGCGGCCGGTAGACAGGGATCGACACCGCAGGACGTGGACTGACCGAGGTCTGGAGGATCCGATGAGCACAGCGGCTCTCGCGGCCGACGCACTGGCAGGACGCCAGGCGCCCGAGGTTGCGCCGTCTCCGAACAGTGTGCCCCGCCGCCGCCCGACGATCGCCGGTACGACGACCGAGCCACTCCCGGTCCGTGCCTGCTCCGGCGAGGTTCTCGGCCGTCACACGACCGAGCCGACCCTCGTCCGGCGGCACGCAGACCCCGCCCGCGTCCGCCGTACTGCGGAGGCCGAGGCGCCGGCGCTGCGGCTGACCCGGCGCGGCCGGATGGTGATGACGGCTTTGTCCGTGCTGGTCTTCGGCTCGGCAATCGTCGTGCTCGGCCTGCGGATCAGCGGTGTACTCGAGCCCGGCCCCGACTTCACCCACACGGTCCCGGTTCAGGTGGCGCCCGGTCAGACCTTGTGGTCGATCGCCCAGGACACCAACCCGGCGCAGGACCCGGCGACCGTCGTCGAGAAGATCGCCGACCTCAACAAACTGTCCGGCCCGGCCGACCTCGTGCCCGGTCAGACTCTGCAGATCCCGATCGCTCGCTGACCGGTGATCATTCGTTCTTGATGGCGTAGCCCATGTAGGAGACGCCGGTGGACTTCACCTCGCCGATGTCCATCAGTTCACTGAGCCGGCCGAAGGTGATGCGACCACGGCGGGCTTGCAGGTAGCTCCGCAGTACGACGAGTTTGTTCGCGCGAGGTCCGAGGCCGGTGATCTCGCCCCGGCGCAGCCCGTGCCGGCGCAGGGTTCCTTCGAGCTCCGTCGGCGTGATGAACAGGTTCCACGAGTGCAACTCGGTGTCGATGGCCCTCGTCAGCCGCCAGTCCTGCGCCACCTTGATCACCAGGATCTTTGACGCGAACGTCCGGTTGATCGTGTCGAACAAGTAGATCCCGCCCGGTTTCAGCACGCGCGCGGTCTCCCCGATCACCCGATCCAGGTCCGACACATGCTCGAGTACGTCGCAGCAACAGGCGAGCTCAACGCTCTCGGCGTCGAGGGGTAGCCGCTCGCCGGATGCGACGGCATAGCCGACGGTGAGACCCGACGAACCGGCATGCTCCCGCGCGGTCCTGACCGAGACCTCCGACGGGTCGATGCCGGCGACCTGGCATCCGAGCCGGGCGAACTCTTCGGCCATGAATCCGCCCCCGCACCCGATGTCGACGGCCCGCAAGCCGGCCGGGTCGAGGCCGCGGCGTGCGAGAACGCGGCGGAAGTAGGCGAACCGGCCAGGCGTGAAACTCCCGTTCAGCATGTTCAGCGGATTGGCCTCGTCCCACCAACCGCCGCCGATCCGGTTGTAGATCTGGTTGTCGATCCCCACCGCAACCTCCTAAGAGGCTGTCGCGCGCCAGTCCTCCTCGAGGAGAGCGTAGACGTACTCGTTCGCCCACTCGCCTTTGAACTGCAGGGCGTGGAGGTGGTGAGCCTCGCGACGCATCCCCAGGCGCTCCAGCAACTGGGCGGACGGCGTGTTGCGATCGTCCAGGATCGCAACGATCCGGTGCAGCCCCAGGTCCTCGAAGCCGACCCGCAGAACCTCGCGCGCAGCCTCCGCGGCCAGGCCCTTGCCCTGATAGTCGGTGTGCAGCGCGAAGCCGATCTCGCCCTGCCGATCTGTCTGGCTCGCCCACTTCAGCAGGACTTCGCCGATCACCGTCCCGGTCTCGCGAAGCTCGATCGCGAGCACCAGCCACTGACCCGGTTCGGTCAGCTCGCCCTGCGACAGCTTGGCCTCGAGCGCGACCCGCGTCTGCTCCCGGTCCCGTACCGGCCACGGTGTGTACCGCACCACCTCGAGTCGCGAGTGGAACGCGTACAGGTCGTCCAGGTCGTCCATCCGGTGCGGCCGCAGGTCGAGTCGCTCGGTGCGCAGCGGATAGTCGGGGTGCAGTCCAGGCACGATGCCGTCCTCGGATAGGCTGTCTAATGTCGTTAGACAGCAACCTAACCGCCCGGGACCCGACCCGACAACGAGGTTTTCGTGACCAGACGCGACCCGTCCTCCCATGCGGCCGCAGGGATCTCCGTCACCGCGATCGCCGACGCCGCCCTGGCGGTCATCCGTGGCGACGGCGTCGACGGACTGACCATGCGATCCGTCGCCGAGCGCCTGAACGTCCGCGCACCGTCGCTCTACCACCACGTCCACAACAAGGACGAACTCCTCGATCTGGTTGCCCGGAACGCGTTCGATCAGTTCACCGGCGACAACGCGGCGTACCAGGGGGTGCGCAGTGTCGACGAGTGGATTGCGGTCACCAAGGCCGGGGCGCTGGAGTTGCGGGCGTTCTACGCCGACCATCCTGGCCTGGCCGGCTTGATCCAGGCCAAGGCGACCCCGGACCGGGATCGGGGCGAGGGATCACGAGCTGAGCTGGTCCGCGCGCAGATCGATTCCCTCGTGGACCTCGGCGTACCCGAATCGCAGGCGCGTCATCTCTTCGAGGTCAGCGCCCGTTGGACTCTCGCCGCCGTGGTCGCCGAGTCCAGCGGTACCGCCGACCTCTTCGGCGACGGCCTCGAGCTGTTCATGGACGGACTGCGCGCCCGTCTGCAGGAGCTGGCTACTTGACCGTGCTCAACCAGAGTTCGGCGTACCGCGCGGCGTCCACCGCGGTCGCCACCTGTACGACGGTCGACGACGGCCCATGGGGATCGCTGCTGAGGTCGGCCGCCCAGTCGCGGGTGTCGACGATCGTCCGCCCGCGCGACCAAGTCCCGGACAGCTCTACCCGCAGTGGGAAGCGCTGCGTCGTCAGCCCGTCCGGATCGATCACCGCACACACCGCGCCACCGTCGCCGATGCTGGCACCGTCCGACTTGTACAGCTCGCTCCGCTTCTCGATCAGCCGCCGAGCCAGGTCCGCCGACGGCGATCCACCCAGCCCTCGCGCCTGCTCCATCGTGATCACCACGTCGTAGAACACATCCAGGCCGTACATCGTCACCGGTACGCGGAGCTCGCCGGCCGCGGTGAGGACGACCGCAGCCGCCTCTGGATCCGTCCAGATGTTGAACTCCGCCGAGGCGGTGGCGTTCCCGATCCCGGCCGCGCCGCCCATGAACACGATCTCGCGGAGTCCGGCCGCCGCCTCGGGGTACGTCCGGAGCAGAAGCGCGATGTTCGTCATCGGTGCCAACGGGATCAGCGTCACGAGCTCTCCGGTCGCCGCGGCGTCACGCAGTACATCCCGCAGCAACTCGACCGCGTGCCGAGCGTCCGTCGTACGAGTCGACCGCGGCCAGTCCAGGTCGCCCAGCCCGTCGCTGCCATGGACGTGGGGCGCAGCGCGAACCGGCTGAAGCAACGGCACCGCTGCTCCCCGGGCCACAGGCACGTCAGTCCGCCCGGCAGCCTCCAGCACTGTCAGCGTGTTGATCACCACGTCGTCCAGCCCGACGTTCCCACCAACACAGGTCACCGCTTTCAGGTCGACCTCAGGATGCCGCGCGGCCAGCAGCAGCGCACACGCATCATCCAACCCCGTATCAACATCAAGAATCACCGGCCTCATACGGCCCATCCTCACGCATGCATGGTCACTGGCGGGCGGTGATGAGGCGGTGGTAGGCGCCGGTGAGGTGGTTGTCGATAGCCTCGGTGGCGGCGGTGGGGTCGCCGCCAGCGATGATGTCGCGGATCGCCTTGTGCTCGGCGTACGCGATCTCGTGGAAGTCGCGGCGGGCGACATGCCGCGAGTGGAGGAACATCGCGACCTGGCTGCGGATCTGCTGCCAGGCCCGGTCGAGCCGCGAATGCCCGGCGGCCTGGTAGATCACGTCGTGGAACGCGAGGTCCAGATCCAGTGCGGTCTGCGGCTCGTAGTCCGGCCCGAGCGCCCGCATCTGCTCGAGTACGTCGTCCATCGTCGCCAGGTGCTCGTCGGTCAGCCGGGGGAGTGCCCGGGCGATCGCCAGTTGTTCGAGGCTCAGCCGGAGCGTGTAGATCTCCTCGATGTCCTCGTTGGTCAGCGCGATCACCTGCGCGCCGCGATGCCGGCGCAGTACGACCAGACCCTCGCGCTCGAGCTCGATCAGCGCCTCCCGGATCGGGCCACGGCTCATCTCCAGCACGGCCGCGAGCTCACCCTCGGGGAGGTGTTCACCCGGTGCGAGGGCACCGCTGATGATCATCTGCCGCAGCGCTGGTACGACGGTCGCCCACAACGCAGGACTGCGCTCGGCCTGCCGGGCGAGCTGATCCAGCGGTCCGGCCACGGTCGGTTCCTCCATCGGTGCAAAACGTTGATTGTTAACCATTGACATTTAACAATGCCGCGACCAGGCTAACTCGCAGGACTCGCCCCGGGGAGAGGTCGGAGCCGGAGACCCTGGCTGCCTGTCCGCCGCGGGTCGGTCCTGGCTGCCCGGCCCGATCTCGTCCCCGGGACGACTCCGCCCGACCTCCACTCGACTCGCCCGATCTCCCGGCGACGCGCCGCCCTGGCCCTCGGGGCCGGCCGCGTCTTGAGGCCGAAGCGCGTTTATCGATACAACCGGACTGAAAGGCTGACATGACCGAGAACAGCTCTCCCAGCGCGGTTCAGCAACTCCCGTATGCCCCGTCCGACCCTGACGCGCCGCGGTTGGACCAGGCCCGCGTCGTCGTCGACGCGGCCCGCGAGTTGGGCGAGCTCGACCGCCCGTGGGCCAGCCTCGGATACGACGAGATCAACTGGACCTACACCCCGCAGGGGCGCCGGACCTTGCGGACGATCGGTGGGTTCGCAGAGACGCCGTACCACGTCCGCCCGCACAACATCTTCAACAGCGGCACCGGCTTCGGCCTGCCGCACTGGGGGAGCGGCAACGTCTACCACGAGGACGCGGACGGGAAGCCGTTCTACGACTTCACCATCGCCGATCTGACCTACGACGCGATCGTCGAGGCCGGTCATCATCCCCTGGTCGAGCTCGCGTTCACGCCGCTCGCGCTGGTGCCGGAGGAGGCCAAGACCGACTTCCCGTTCGGCAACAGCCCCAGCCAGTACAGCGGGTACGAGGCCGGCTGGTGGACGTACCCGCCGAAGGACTACGCGAAGTGGGGCGGCCTGGTCGCCGCGCTCGTCGAGCACGCCCTCGAGCGGTACGGCGCCGACGAGGTCCAGCACTGGCTCTGGGAGCTGTGGAACGAGCCCGACATCTCGTACTGGAAGGGCACGCCCGAACAGTTCCACGAGCTGTACGACGTCACGGTCAAGTCGATCCGCCAGGTCTACCCCGAGGCCAAGGTCGGCGGACCCGCCGTCACCGGTGGCGATCACGGTGCCGAGTTCCTCCGCGGCTTCCTGCAGGCCTGCGCGGATCGCGACCTGCCCGTGGACTTCGTCTCCTTCCACACCAAGGGTTCGCACTTCACGCCATGGCGCACCTATGGCCCGATCGGTGCGCCGGCGTCCCTGCGGCAGTCGCCGTCGACGCCGAAGATGCTCCGTGAGATCGACCGTGCGCTGGCCGTCATCGAGGAGTTCCCGCAGTACGCCGGTCAGCCGGTGATCGTGGACGAGTGTGACGCGTCGGTGCCCGCGCACTGGGGGATCTACGACAACTCGAACTTCGCCTACCGCAACAACGAGTACTACCCGGTCTTCCAGGCGAAGCTGATGAAGAAGGTGCTCGACCTCAACGAGCAGCACACGGCGAAGGTGCACGAGGCAACCACCTGGAGCTTCCAGATCGAGGGCGAGCGGTACTTCGAGGGCACCCGGAGTTTCGTCACCGCGGCGGGGGTCGAGAAGCCGCTGATGAACGCCTACCGGGTGTTCGCGCTCCTCGGCGACCGCCGGATCGCAGCCTCGTCCGACCGCTCCGCCGACGTCTCCGACATCAGCGCCTTGGGCAACGGTCTGCCCGAGGAGGTCGACGTGATCGCGAGCCGCGCCTCGGCGGACGGCAGTGTCGCCGTCCTCGTCTGGCGGCACGCCGACGACCAGTACGCCGCAGACACCACGACGGCTCGGGTCGACCTCGAGGTGAGCGGACTGGACTCCGGCGACTGGACCGTGCAGCACTACCGGATCGACCACAGCCACAGCAATAGCCACACGGTCTGGCAGGATCTCGGCGGCCCACAGGACCCGACACCCGAGCAGCTCGCGACGATCACCGATCGCCAGGGACTCGAGCGGTTCGCCGAAGACGCCGCGGTCACGGTCGACGGAACGCTCTCTCTCACACTGGACCTTCCGCTGCCGTCGCTGAGCCTCGTCATCCTGACCAGGGCGGTCTGATTCCTCGCCGTTCGGTGGGGTAAAGCTGTCCGAGTAGGGCAGAGAGGGTGGCACTGGCAGCCGCGGTGACGACGAGAGGAACTCCATGACGCTGGATCCCGGGGTGTGGGGCGTGCTGGCGACGCCACTGACGGCGGACGGATCCGCGGTCGACACGGAGTCGCTGGCGCGGCAGGTCCGGCATTACGAGTCCATCGGGGCAACGGGGCTGACCGTGCTCGGTGTCTTCGGCGAGGCGGCGCGCCTGAGCCCCGTGGAGCGGCGGACGGTGGTGGAGACGGTCGTTGCCTCCTCGGCTCGGCTGCCGCTCGTCATCGGCATCAGCGCACTGAAGCTCGACGAGGTGGTGGCCGAGGCGGCCAATGTGTTGCCGGCCGTCGGGTCTCGCCTCGCCGGACTCATGGTTCAAGTGAACTCCGGCGATCCGGATGCGTTGAGCAACTATCTGAACGAGGTTGCCGAGCGCACCGACCGCCCGCTCGTGGTGCAGGACTACCCGGTGATCACCGGTATTTCGATCGCCACCACCGACCTGGTCGCCGCCGTACGCACCGTGCCGTCGGCTGTGGCCGTGAAGTCCGAGTCGTCGCCGAGCCCGCCCGCGGTGGCCGAATTGGCGGCCGGACTCGACGTACCGATCTTCGGCGGGCTCGGCGGCACCTGCCTGCTCGACGAACTGGCGGTCGGCGCCGCCGGCGCGATGACCGGCTTCTCCGTGCCGGAGGGGTTGCTCGCGTGCGTGGCGGCGTACCGCTCAGGCGGTTTCGAGGCGGCGCGTGAGGTCTGGCGGGACTACCTGCCGCTGGTCAACTTCGAGTTCCAGGCCGGCATCGCGCTCGGTCTCCGCAAGCGCAGTCTGGTCCTGCGCGGGCTGATCACGTACGACGCCGTCCGCGCGCCGGCCGCCGTACCGCCGGAGAGCATGCTGCGGTTGCTGGAGGAACACCTTCGCCGGACACCAGGAGCACTGTGACGACGGGCATCTACCGGGGACTGGTCAGCTACGGGGACCCGGAGTTCTCGCGGTTCCTGCGGCGGGCGTTCCTGCATGCCAGCGGCCGGTCGCCAGAGTCGCTGGACCGTCCAGTGATCGGCATCGCCACCTCGGCCAGCGACTACAACCCTTGCCACCGGCAACAGCCAGAGCTGGTGAAGTCCGTGGCCCGCGGCATCATCGCGGCCGGCGGGCTGCCGATGGAGTTCCCGACCGTCTCGCTGGGGGAGAGCTTCCTCGAGCCGACCTCGATGGTCTACCGCAACCTGATGGCGATGGACGTCGAGGAACTCGTCCGGGCGCAGCCGATGGACGGTGTCGTCCTCGTCGGCGGCTGCGACAAGACCGTACCGGCGCAGCTGATGGGAGCGTTGTCGGCCGGGCGGCCGGCGATCCAGCTCGTCACCGGTCCGATGTCGACCGGTCGCTACCAGGGCGAGCGGTTGGGTGCGTGCACCGACTGCCGTCGCTTCTGGGCGAGCTACCGAGCCGGAGAGGTGTCGGAGGAAGAGATCGGGCGGGTGGAGCGCAACCTGGCGACGACCGCAGGCACCTGTGCGGTCATGGGGACCGCGTCGACGATGGCCTGCATCGTGGAGGCTCTGGGCATGGCTCTGCCGGACAGCGCTGCGGCTCCCGCGGTGCACGCGGACCGGCTGCGGATCGGTGAAGCGACCGGTGCCGCCGCAGTGTCTATCGCCGTCGCCGGACGTACGCCGGACCAGGTCGTCACCGCTGCCTCGGTACGCAACGCGCTGCGGGTGTTGCTGGCGATCGGCGGGTCGACAAATGCCTTGATCCATTTGACCGCGATTGCCGGACGGCTCGGGCTGAGGATCGATCCGGACGAGCTGAACGAGCTGAGTGACACCACACCGGTCCTGGTGGAGCTGAAGCCGACCGGTGCCCACTACATGGAGGATCTGCATGCCTCCGGCGGACTGCCCGCCGTACTGCATGAGCTGCGGGACTTGCTGGACCTGTCTGTGCTGACGGTGACCGGGGAGACGCTGGGGGAGCGGCTGGGTGACGGACCGCCCTGGGTGGATCGGGATGTCGTGCGTCCGTTGAGCGCTCCGAGTCGGGACAAGGGCGGTCTGGTCTGGCTGAGTGGGTCGCTGGCGCCGTCCGGTGCGCTGATCAAGCGGTCCGCCGCCGACCCGGCGCTCTTCGAGACGACTGGGCGTGCTGTCGTGTTCAGCTCGTTAGAGGACCTGGCGGCCCGCATCGACGACCCCGGGCTGGATGTGGAGCCCTCCGACGTACTGGTCCTGCAGAACGCCGGACCACTCGGAGCGGGCATGCCTGAGGCCGGCTATCTGCCCATCCCGGCCAAACTCGCCCGGAGCGGTGTCCGGGACATGGTCCGGATCTCCGATGCGCGCATGAGTGGGACGGCGTACGGAACGATCGTCCTGCACGTCACCCCGGAAGCCGCCCTGGGCGGTCCGCTGGCCCTGGTCCGCACCGGCGACCAGATCCGGCTGTCCGTGTCCGAGGGCAGGCTCGACCTGCTGGTCCCGCCGGACGAGTTGGAGCAGCGCCGAGCCGATCTCCCGGCGTCCGCTCCGCCGCCCGTCACCGGCTACCGAAAGTTGTTCCGCGACCACGTTCTGGGAGCGGATCAGGGCTGCGATTTCGACTTCTGCCTGCCTGGCTCCTGAGGCCCTCGGCGGGCCGTAGTTTGCTCCTCCGCGGGCCCGTTCCGGCGGCGCCACGCGGGAGTACACCAGGCCGCGCGGGTGTTGGAACAAAGAGACGCGCGCGAGATTCCGGCGTTCTTGCAAACTGTCGGAGCAGCGATCTAGGATCGCTAGATGTAGTGGTTACACGGGTGTAATTTTCCACAGGTAGTGGTCAGTTACGCACACGTCATACACAAGTTGTCCCCAGAAAGATCCACAGGACGCCCGCTGGGCGGCCTCACGGGAGGAGTGATTCGTCGTGCACTGTCCGTATTGCCGGCACGTCGATTCCCGGGTCGTCGACAGCAGGGTGGCCGAGGACGGCGGAGCGATCCGCCGCCGCCGGCAGTGCCCGGTGTGCGAGAAGCGGTTCAGCACCGTCGAGCAGATGCAGCTCACGGTCGTGAAGCGCTCCGGCGCGACCGAGCCGTTCAGCCGGGAGAAGGTCATCAACGGCGTCGGCAAGGCCTGCAAGGGCCGGCCGGTCGACGTGGACGCGCTGGCCCGGCTGGGCCAGAAGGTCGAGGACGCGCTCAAGGCGAGCGGCTCGCCGGAGGTGCCCGCGCACGAGGTCGGACTCGCGATCCTCGGGCCGCTGCGGGAGCTCGACGAGGTCGCCTACCTGCGGTTCGCGAGCGTCTACCGGCAGTTCGAGTCGGCCGACGACTTCGAGACGGAGATCGCGCTGCTGCGGGCGGAGAAGGAGCCTGAGGGCACCGAGCCGCGCCCGCTGAAGCCGACCCAGCAGACATAAATCGGGGATTTCAGCACCACCATCTGCAACACCTGGCGTTACTCAACGGGGCGGTCCCGACAGACCGCGGCAGTGCAGACACACGGCGAGGAGCAACCATGACAGAGACGGTGACCGGCCACTCGGGGTCGACCAAGAGGTCGGCGGCCGGGTTCCGTGGGCGCAAGAACGCGCCAGCGGGACTCACCATCGAGCGCATCTTCACCACCGAGGGTGCGCACCCGTACGACGAGGTGACGTGGGAGCGCCGCGACGTCGTACAGCAGAACTGGAAGACCGGTGAGACCGTCTTCGAGCAGCGCGGGGTCGAGTTCCCCGACTACTGGAGCGTGAACGCGTCCACCATCGTCACCACGAAGTACTTCCGTGGCGCGGTCGGTCACGACAACCGCGAGTGGAGCCTGCGGCAGCTGCTCGACCGGGTCGTGAAGACCTACCGCAAGGCCGGTGAGGAGCACGGGTACTTCGCCACCCCGGCCGACGCCGAGGTGTTCGAGCACGAGCTCACCTGGATGCTCCTGCACCAGTACTTCAGCTTCAACTCGCCGGTCTGGTTCAACGTCGGGACCTCGTCGCCGCAGCAGGTGTCGGCCTGCTTCATCCTCGCCGTCGACGACTCGATGGACTCGATCCTGAACTGGTACAAGGAAGAGGGCCTGATCTTCAAGGGCGGCTCCGGCGCCGGTCTGAACCTGTCCCGGATCCGTTCGTCCAAGGAGCTGCTGCAGTCCAGCGGCGGTACGGCGTCCGGCCCGGTCAGCTTCATGCGCGGCGCGGACGCGAGCGCCGGGACGATCAAGTCCGGTGGCGCCACCCGGCGCGCGGCCAAGATGGTCGTGCTCGACGTCGACCACCCCGACATCGAGGAGTTCGTCGACACCAAGATGCGCGAGGAGGAGAAGATCCGCGTCCTGCGCGACGCGGGCTTCGACATGGACCTCGGCGGTCGCGACATCACCTCGGTGCAGTACCAGAACGCCAACAACTCGGTCCGGGTCACCGACGAGTTCATGCGCGCGGTCGAGGACAAGGGTGAGTTCGGGCTGCGGGCACGGCTGGACAACTCCGTGATCGAGACCGTCGACGCGCGGTCGCTGTTCGACAAGATCTCTCAGGCCGCGTGGGCCTGCGCCGACCCGGGCCTGCAGTACGACGACACGATCAACGACTGGCACACGACGCCGGAGACGGGCCGGATCACCGCGTCCAACCCGTGCTCGGAGTACATGCACCTGGACAACTCGTCCTGCAACCTGGCGTCGCTGAACCTGATGAAGTTCCTGCGCGACGACGACCTGTTCGACTCGGAGAAGTTCGTCAAGGCCGTCGAGCTGATCATCACCGCGATGGACATCTCGATCTGCTTCGCCGACTTCCCGACCGAGGCGATCGGCGACACCACCCGCGCCTACCGGCAGCTCGGTATCGGTTACGCGAACCTCGGTGCGTTGCTGATGGCAACGGGTCACGCCTACGACTCCGACGGTGGTCGCGCACTGGCGGGCGCTATCACCTCACTGATGACCGGTACGTCGTACAAGCGCTCGGCCGAGCTGGCCGGCGTCGTCGGCCCGTACGACGGTTTCGAGCGGAACAAGGACGCGCACACCCGGGTGATGCGCAAGCACGCCGCGGCCAACGACGCGATCCGCAGCCTGCACGAGATCGACAAGGACGTGCACAAGCACGCCACTGCCGCGTGGGACGCCGTCCTGAAGGTCGGCGGCAAGAACGGCTGGCGGAACGCGCAGGCCTCGGTGCTCGCACCGACCGGCACCATCGGCTTCATGATGGACTGCGACACCACCGGGATCGAGCCGGACTTCTCGCTGGTCAAGTTCAAGAAGCTGGTCGGCGGCGGCTCGATGCAGATCGTCAACCAGACGGTGCCGCGGGCGCTGCGTCAGTACAGCTACACCGAGGAGACGATCGAGGCGATCGTCGAGTACATCGCCGAGCACGGTCACGTGGTCGACGCTCCCGGCCTGAAGCCGGAGCACTACGAGATCTTCGACACCGCGATGGGTGAGCGGGCGATCAAGCCGATGGGCCACGTCCGGATGATGGCGGCCGCGCAGCCGTTCCTGTCCGGCGCGATCTCGAAGACGGTGAACCTGCCGGAGACCGCGACGGTCGAGGAGATCGCCGACGTCTACTTCCAGGGCTGGAAGCTCGGCCTGAAGGCGCTCGCGGTCTACCGCGACAACTGCAAGGTCGGCCAGCCGCTGGCCGACGCCAAGGCGAAGAAGGCCTCCGAGGCCGCCGCGGTCGAGACCCAGGCCGTCGCGGAGAAGATCGTCGAGAAGGTGATCGAGTACCGGCCGACCCGCAAGCGCCTGCCGAAGTCGCGGCCGTCGCGGACCACGTCGTTCAGCGTCGGTGGCGCCGAGGGGTACATGACCGCCGGCTCCTACCCGGACGACGGTCTGGGCGAGGTCTTCCTGAAGATGGGCAAGCAGGGTTCGACCCTGGCCGGGGTGATGGACGCCTTCTCGATCGCGATCTCGATCGCGCTGCAGCACGGCGTACCGCTGGAGACCTACGTCCAGAAGTTCACCAACCTGAAGTTCGAGCCGGCCGGTCTGACCGACGACCCGGACGTCCGGATGGCGCAGTCGATCATGGACTACATCTTCCGGCGCCTGGCCCTGGACTACCTGCCGTTCGACGACCGGGCCGCCCTGGGCATCTACTCCGCGGACGAGCGGTCCCGGCAGCTCGACACCGGTTCCTACGAGCCGGCGCCGGTCGAGATCTCCGAGGCCGAGTCGCTGAAGTCGGTCGAGCCGGCCGCCGAGAGCGCCGACAAGCCGGTCGTGGCGGAAGCGGCCGCGGCCAAGCCGCTCGACACCTCCGAGGTCCGCACCACCGCCGAGATGTTCGAGCTCATCACCGGCACCTCGGTCGACGCGCCGCTCTGTTTCACCTGCGGCACCAAGATGCGCCCGAGCGGCTCCTGCTACGTCTGCGAAGGCTGCGGCAGCACCTCCGGCTGCAGCTGACCCGCGAAGCGCCAGTCGCGCTGCACCACCCCAACTGAAAGCGCCACGGCCCCCGGGACTTCCCACATTCCCCGGGGGCCGCAGCGCGTCTAACCGCGGTGAGGTCGGTCGGCGGCTGTGCTCGACGGTTTGGTGCCGCGACCGCGGACCTGGCGCCGGCCAGGGCGCGGGTCTTCATCGGTCTTCCTCTGGCCGGACGGCGCTGGGTGGCGTCGCGTTCGGGTTCTCGTAGACGACGGTGATGCTGCCGCGGTCGTTGAGGCCGAACACGATCGTGCGCGACGCGCCCGGGTAGTCGATCCGAGTGAAGGGACCGGTGGGTCCGTTCTTCAGCACGAAGCCTTGAATATCGGTGGCCGTGGGCAACGGCAGCGCATCCGTGGTGAAGCCGGCGATCTGTCCGCGATCGTTGATGTCGGTGGGGAAGGTCAGCTTCGCGTCCGGCGCGTCGAAGCGGGTGAACCGGCCGCGCTTCTCACGGAGGAACCCGTGGCTGGCTCCGGCGTCGGAGTCGGAGTAGGTTCCGGCCACCTGTCCGCGGTCGTTGAGGTCGACGAACTCGTTGGCGCTGACGCCGTCGGGCGGGTCGAAGGCGCTGCAGCGACCCCCGTCCAGGACGAAGACCAGCCCCGACGACCCCGGCGGTTGGTACTCCGTGGCGTGCGCACTCGCACCGAGAAGGGTGGCGAGGGCAAGGGTGCTGGTGGTGAGCACCGCAACCGCGGCGCGATTGCGCAGAGTCATGTCCCGTCCTTCCGAGTGTCGGGGTCGAATGCCCGGGCCTTCGCAGCGAGCCACCCCACGGATGGGGTCGAACACCAGGAGTTACCACTTTCCCGGGGACCGCGGCGCGTTTACCGTCGAAGCTGTGGAGGGGATGGACGGTCTCCTCGCGACCGGGGCGAAGGCACTCGGCGAGGGAGACTGGAGCGCGGCACGCGCCGTGTTCGCGGAAGCGGTCGGGATCTCGGCAACGGCTCGAGGTCTGGCTGGGCTGGGTGACGCCCAGTGGTGGCTGGGCGACGTGCCCGCCGCCTTCTCCTGTTGGGAACGCGCCTACGCGCTCTACCGCCAGTCCGATTCCGCTGACGCCGTCTTCGTGGCCCTTGGCCTCAGCCTCTCGTACGACGCCAACTTCGGCGATCGGGCCGCCGCACAGGGATGGGCGGCGCGGGCCGTCCGCATCGCCTCGGAGGTTGCCGAGCCCGTACTAGCAGCGTGGGCGTCGTTGGCCCGGGCGTCGTCCGCCGACGATCCCGAGCTCGCGGCAGCTTGGTCGGAGGCGGCGTACGACGCTGCTGCCGTGGCGGAGGATCGCGATCTTGAGCTGTGCGCGTTGAGCATCTGGGGCGCGGCGCTGATCGACCTCGGACATGTGCTGGAAGGCACCGCGTTGCTGGACGAGGCTTTGGCCGGCGCGCTGGGTGGCGAGGGGGCTCGACCTGACACGGTCGTCCTCACCAGCTGTCTGCTGATGCGGTCGTGCGTTCGCGGTGCTGACTTCGTGCGCGTTGTGCAGTGGATGCGTTCGCTGGACGAGTTCATCGATCGCTACGGCTGTCCGTACCTGCACTCGACCTGCCGAGCGGCGTACGGCGCTGTCCTGGTGTCGACCGGTGACTGGCCACGCGCGGAGCACGAGCTGACCGCCGCGGCCGAGTTGTCGCGAAACTCGTTGCCTGCCGTCCAGGCAGAGGCGGCGGCCTTCCTGGCCGAGCTCCGACTCGGTCAGGGCCGGATTGCCGAGGCTCGGCGACTCCTCGTCGGCTTCGAGGATCGCCCCGTCGTACGGCCGGTGCTGGCAGCCGTCCACCTCGCAGCCGGGGACGTGGCGATGGCTGAGTCACTGGTGCGGCGTCAGCTGGTCGACGCGAACCCGCTGGAGGCGGCCCGACTCCGTGAGGTGCTTGGCGAGGCCTGTCTCGCTCGCGGTGATGCCGCCGGCGCTGCTGTGGAGGCCGACCACCTTTCCGCTTTGGGTACGACGACCGACAGCGGACTGATCGCGGCACGGGCTGCTCGGTTGTGCGGGCGAGCCCTGCTGGCACAGGGGGAAGCCGATGCGGCGGTGCGCCGATTGTCGGCGGCGCTGACGTGGTTCGGCCTGCTGGAGATGCCGGTCGAGGTCGCGCGGGCCCGGATGTTGCTGGCCGAGGCGCTGTGTGCCGAGGGCGGCTCGGCGCCTGCTGTGGCCGAGGCCCGGATGGCGCTCACGGTGTTCGAAGACGTCGGTGCCTCGCGCGATGCGGATGCGGCTGCCGCCTGGCTGCGGTCGGCTGGTGCGTCCGCGGCTCGTTCCGGTCCCAGGGGCGTTGGTTTGCTGACGAAACGGGAGCGAGACGTACTCGGCGTGCTGGCTGAGGGGCTGGCCAATCCGGAGATCGCGGCACGTCTGTACATCAGTCGCCGTACTGTCGAGCATCACGTGGCCAGCATCCTTTCCAAGCTCGGCGTCCGGAACCGGACCGAGGCGGCCGCCTACCTCACCCGCCTGAAGGAATAGGCGAGTTCACCGATGCTGCGCCCATCTCCCGGGGTGATGCTGCCTGTGGGAGGTGGAGACAATGCTTTTGGATACTCCGCGCGTCGAGGCTTTCGGCGTACAGATGGGCGAGGTGCTCAACCACGGGGTGCTCACGCTACTCATGAGCATCGGACATCAGGTGGGTCTCTTCGACACGATGGCGGAGCTGCCACCGGTCACGAGCCACGAACTCGCGGGAGCCGCGGGCCTGCAGGAGCGGTACGTGCGGGAGTGGCTGGGCGGGATGACGGTCGCCCGGGTGGTGGAGTACGACGCCGATCGCCGGACGTACTGGCTACCGCGGGAACATGCTGCTCTCCTGACCCGCGCTGCCGGACCGGACAACCTCGCGGGCGCGACGCAGTTCATCGCCTTGCTTGCTGGGGTGGAATCGCGGCTGGTCGAGTGCTTCCGCCACGGTGGCGGTGTTCCGTACGCGGAGTACACCGAGTTTCATCGGCTGATGGCGGAAGACAGTGGTGCCCTCTTCGACGCGGCACTGCTCGACTCGATCCTGCCGCTGGTCCCGGGACTGCCGGAGCGCCTCGTCGACGGCATCCACGTTGCCGACATCGGGTGTGGCAGCGGGCATGCCATCAACCTGATCGCCGCGGCCTATCCGCGGAGCCGGTGCGTCGGCTACGACATCTCCGCCGAAGGCATCGCGGCCGGTCGTGCTGAGGCAGACGGGCTCGGGAACGCGGAGTTCGTCGTTCGCGATGTTGCTGACCTGGGGGAGTACGAACGCTTCGACCTTGTCACCGCCTTCGACGCGATCCATGACCAGGCGCAGCCGGCGGCGGTGCTCGCCGGTATCGCGGCGTCGTTGCGCCCCGGCGGTGTCTTCCTGATGGTCGACATTCAGGCGTCGAGCAACCTCGAGGACAACCTGGACAATCCCTTCGCGACCTTCTTGTACGGCGTCTCGACCATGCACTGCATGACCGTCTCCCTGTCCGCCGGCGGCGCCGGCCTCGGCACCGTCTGGGGCCGGCAGAAGGCCTGCGAAATGCTCACCGACGCCGGCTTCGCCTCCTTAGACATCGCCCACGTCGAAGCAGACGCCTTCAACGCCTACTACCTGGCCCACAAGAACTGAGTCGTCCAGAAGCCGCGCCATGCTGCGTCGGCCTGGGACCACCCCCATGCTGCGTCGGCCTGCGGACCACCCCCATGCTGCGTCGGCCTGCGGACCACCCCCATGCTGCGGCGGCCTGCGGAGCCACCCCATCCTGCGGCGGCCTGGGGCCGCTTGCCCGGGCTGTGGCGGTCCGGGGCGGTCAGTGGCCGGAGCGGTCGGAGTCGGCGGCGGGGCGGCTGGTGCCGTCGAGGGCTGCAAGTGCGGAGAGCTCGGAGCGCGTCAGGTCGAAGTCGAAGATGTCCAGGTTGTCCGCGAGGCGGCTGGGGTTCACTGACTTGGGAATCGGTACGACGTCCTGCTGAGTCTCCCAACGCAGGACCACCTGACCAGGCGACCGCCCGTGGGCCTTGGCGATCTCCTGCACAGCCGGGTGGCTCAGCAGATCGGTCCCCTTACCCAGCGGACTCCACGCCTCGGTGACGATCCCGTGCTGCGCATGGAACTCCCGCTCCGCGGCCTTCGCCCACACCGGACTCAGTTGGACCTGATTGACCTCAGGCGCCACCCCGGTCTCGTCGATGAGCCGCGACAGGTGAGCCGGCTTGAAGTTCGACGTGCCGATCGCCCGCACCAGCCCCGCCGCACGCAACTCGATCAGCCCGCGCCACGCATCGACGTACCGGTCCTGGTCCGGGTTCGGCCAGTGGATGAGCAGCAGGTCGAGGTACTCGAGGCCCAGCTTCTCCGCGCTGGCCTCGAAGGCGGTCCGCGCGCCCTCGACGCTGTGCCACCGCTTGTTGAACTTCGACGTGACGAACACCTGATCGCGCGGCGCACCACGCAGCGCCCGCCCGACGCCGACCTCGTTGCGGTAGTTCTCCGCCGTGTCGAACAGTCGATAGCCGGCCTCGAGCGCCTGGCTGACCGCCCGTTCCGCGTCCGCGTCGTTCAGCGGTGACGTCCCCAGACCGACCCGTGGCAGCACCGATCCATGACTCAGCGTGACACTCGGAACCTGACTCATCCTGTCCTCCTTCGGCGGCCGCTGCCCGCCACCGTAGCGCCGATCACGGTCCGCTTCCGCGTCGTCTACCGGCGCACGATCGCCGTACGTCGTACGGCCCGGCTCGGGGTCGGGCAGGCCGTCTCAGCCCAGGTAAACAGGGGAGCAAACTGTCGGATCCGTGGTTCATCATGGTGCGGCGGGGAACGAAACGCTTGGGAGGGATGGGCGAATGAAGAACCGGCTGATCACCCTGGTGGATCTCGGTCTGGACAGCTCGTTCGACGCCTCGATGAGTTTCGTCCAGGGCATCACCGGCAACATCAACGCCGGCTGGGACCAGCCGGTGATCGACGTGAACTTCGTCCGCACCCGCGACCACGAGACCGCGTTCTCCGCCCTGACCACCCCATCGACGGTCCTTCATGTGATGGCACACGGTGACCACAGCGAGGAGCCGTCCTTCCTGTCGACCGACGGCAAGACCCAGGTCTCGCTGCGCTCGCTCGCGGAGTGGTTCCTGGACCGGCAGTGGGGCATTGCCAGTGGCGTCGTCATCGCCGACGGCTGCAAGACCGGCATCGGCAAGTGGCAGCGGGCCATCCGCGACTGTCTCCAGGACGACATCACCTACATCGGCACCAGCACCGTCATCGGCTGGTACGAAGCGACCGTCTTCTGTTCTGCCTTCTATGGCGCCCTGGTCCGCAACCGAGGCCTCGGCCGCACCCCTGCCGAGCAAGGCTGGGACGCCGCCAACCGGGCTATCCGCGCCTACGAAACTCTCACCGACGCCCGCTGCCCCTACAAGCCCGTGGTGCTCACCCCCTCCCGCCGAGCCCTCCGCTCCCTCACCGGCTGACTCACGCTCAGCTAGCGACACGCTCCGGGCGGCTACTTTCGGTGAGGCGTGTGAAACCTTTCGTGGTCTCGCCGCGTGGCGAGATCCGTGGTCTGGGTTGCCGGTGACCTGGGTGGCGGAAGACGGGGAAGCCGTCAGGTACGCATGCGCCGGCCTCCTGACGTCCGCCCGACGCGGTGAAGGAACGCCACCATGAAGCTCCACCGGAATTCCCTCCTGACTGCTGCCGCGATTGTCCTGGTCCTGTACGTCGTGTCGCTCGTCGTCGGCCTCCCGAGCTGGGCCGCCGTCGTACTCACAGTGGTGCTGCTCGTGCTGCTTGCGGTGGTCTGGAAGCAGCCCGACGAACCGCGTCCCGTAGTCGCGAGGCCGACGCCGGCACCATCCGTCGTCCTGCCCGATCCAGATCCCGTCTTCTCCGGACCGCCGTCGCGCACGGTGGCCGACATACGGCTGCCGTCCGCGTCGCCTGACTTCCAGTTCAGCTTCTCGGCGGTGGTGCAGTGGTCGACCGTGCTGTCGGGCTCGCGCCACGCGGATCTCGGCGCAGTCGCGGTCCACGCGTTGCTCGAGCGGGCCCGGGCTCTGACCGCGACCCAGCAGGTCACCGAAGAGTCGCTCAACCAGCACCGCCTCGCCGCCACCCTTGGTGAGCCCGCGCTGGACGAGAAGGGGCACGTGCGCTGCTGGGCGACCGAGATCCGGCTGCGGCTGCCCGACGCCGACCAGAAGCATCTCCAGCACCTGGCGGCTCTGCACCGCCGGGAGCAGAGGACTCTGCTCGAACGCCGGATGGAGCAGGACAAACGCGCGTACCCGCGCCGCCTGACGCCGGCACACAGCCGCCGAGCGAGGACGACAAGCCCAGCCAGACGTCCGCCAGGTCTGCGGGACTGAACGGCTCCGCACCCAGATCGAGCAAGCAGACCCCGGCTGAGTACCGCGAGCAGTTCTTCTCGGAGTAGGCCGGTGAGGCGGGCCGGCTGCAGGGGAGGCCCGCCCCACCGAGATCGGGTCCGCATGGCTACTCGTCCAGCCAGCGAATGGTGGTCGCACCGTTGTGACCATGGACGGTCAGGAGCGCGTGCACGCCGTCCGGCCAGACCGTGGTCGTGGGATAGCGGCCTCCCCAGTGCAGGGCCACTGTCCCGTCGCTCCACTCGACCCCTTCGGCGACGACGCCCGTACCGCTGATGCCGGAGACGTCGATATGACGGACCAGCTGGAAGCAGCGTGGCCCGGACTTGTTCGCGACCTTCAGATGACGCCGGCGCGGGATCGTCCGCAGCAGCGTCGGGGTTCTTCCGCCGATCTCGTTCATGCCTGAAGTCAACGCGCCGGAGCCGGTCCGCACCATGAACCCAACCGGTATCCACAGGGCACAAATTGTGCACTCCGACGGTGACCCGATCGCCGTAACCTGATTGCAAGGAGTGATCGACGCGCAAGGAGCGAACCCGATGACAGTCATCGAAGAATGGACCGGCCGGCACGCGCACGCCTTGCGGACGGCGCTGCGGCTGACGAACGAGGCCTTCGCCGAGCACCTCGGCATTGCGCCCCGCACGGTCACGAAGTGGCGGGAGAGACCCGAGATCGTGCCCAGTCCCTACTTGCAGGAGGCCCTCGACACCTCACTCAAGAAAGCGCCGCCCGATGCCTTGGTCCGGTTCGAGGCCAATCTCGGCCTGGACGAGCGACGGATCCCGCTCGACCATGCCGTGCTCGACCAGCTCAACACGGCGATCGGCGACCTGGCCCGGGCCTTGGCGCGCCTGGAGTCGCCCGATCCGGAGCGATCACCGGCACACTGACCTGTGGCGGCGTACGGCGTAGCGAAGGAGCTGAGGGATGAGGCGGCGGCCGGTGAACTCGTCGAGTATCAAGTCGGTCGGCTGGTCCGACGGCACGCTCGAACTCGAGTACGTCAACGGCTACGTCTACCAGTACGACGAAGTCCCGCAACCGACGTACGCCGGTCTGCTCGCCGCACCGAGCATCGGCGCGTACGTGAACAAGCACATCAAGCCGTACTACGACTGTCGCGAAGTCTGACTCTGCGTTTCCGGTGGTCGCGCAGCGGGCACCGGAAGGGCGTTCCACACGGGGGGAGCGCCCAGCCCAGGAGGTGGACATGCGCACACGTAGAGCGTCTACGACCAGTTCCCGAACCATCACGATCATCGTTCTCGTCTGGTTGCTCATCGGCCTCGCGGCTGCGGTTCAGCGCAACTACTTCGCGGGTTCGGACGCGACGTGCGCCAAGGTGGGCACGACGCTGGTCACCATCGTCGCCGGCCCACTGAACTACATCGGCGCGAACCCGAAGATCGACTGCACCGCGCCGCAACCGTCGAGGTAGGACCGTTCGCGTCGTAGCGTTCCCTCCACGAGGCTCCGAGCCGGTTGGAGCCGAGGGGAGGGAACGTGGACGTTCTGCGCGAGGGAATCGAGGCCGATCTCGAGAAGTTCCGGGTGCCCGGCGCGAGCTGGGTGGTGATCGATGGCGGCGAGATCAAGTACACCGGGACCGCTGGCGTGATGCAGGCGGGCGAGTCTGTGCCGGTGGGTCCGGGCACCCTGTTCCAGGCGTGCTCGATCAGCAAGCCGGTCGCGGTCCTCGCGATGCTCCGGCTGGTCGACCGCGGCCTGCTGGATCTCGATGAGGATGTGAACAAACGGCTGACGTCGTGGCAGGTGCCGCCGACCGGAGATTGGCAGCCAGTCGTCACGTTGAGGCAATTGGCCAGCCATAGTGCGGGCCTCACGGTGCACGGATTCCCGGGGTACCACCACGAGGCCACGCTGCCGACGACCAGGCAGATCCTCGACGGCGTCAGCCCGACCAACACCTTCGGCGTACGGGTCGACACCGTCCCCGGGACTCAGTTCCGGTACGCCGGCGGCGGCACGATCGTCCTGCAGCAGCTACTCGAGGACGTGACCGGCACACCGTTCCGGCAGCTCGTCCGCGAGCTGGTTCTCGAACCACTGAACATGTCATCCAGCGACTACGCCCAGCCGCTGCCGCCAGAGCTGTACGAAACCGCAGCGACAGCTCACGACCAGGTCGGCCGGCCCATCGACGGACGCTGGCATGCCTACCCGGAGTTGGCCGCTGCGGGACTGTGGACGACGCCGACCGATCTCGCCAAGTTCGCCATCGGCATCCAGCAGGCCTACGCGGGAGTGGATGGTGCGGTGTTGTCGCCGGACCTCGCGCGCGAGATGCTCACGCCCCAGATCTCCGCGAGCGAGCGGATCGGTGGCCTGAGTCATCTCGGACTGGGACTGTTCCTCGACGACGTCGGACAGCGCTTCGGCCACAGCGGAGGCAACGAGGGATTCAAATGCCACCTGCTGGCGTACCGGGACACCGGACAGGGTGTGGTGGTGATGACCAACAGCGACAACGGCATGTGGCTTGTCCTGCGCGCGTTCGCTGCGGCAGCCGCGGCGTACGGCTGGGAGGGCTACCCGATGGACGTCGAGCTGCCGGACCTCCCGTCACCGGCCCTGGCTGAGCTGGCCGGTGCGTACCGGCTGGATGGCGGCCCGGCGTTCGATATCGCACTGCAGGGGAGTGGACTCGAGGTGACGTTCGAGAAGCAGAACCCGTTGCAGTTCAGCGCGCGCTCCGAGACCAGGTTCGCAGCCACCACCGCAGACACCGAGCTCGAGCTACGCGACGGCGACCTGGTCTTCATCCAGAACGACGAGGAGATCCCCTGCACCCGCACGACCTGAGTAACCGACTGTGCTCGTAGTGCTCGAAGAGAGTGTGTCGTGCCCGGGAATAGGTGCGGGAGCACTGGGGTTACAGCCTTCGACTGTCCGATGTATGACCCCGGGCCTCAACCTTCGCCGCCTCGAGCGGCCACTCGCCGAGAGGCGTCTGCCGGACAGTCGCAGGACCTCGGGTGGGGGACGAGCGATCGTCTCCCACCCGACCCACCTGCCGCCCCTTGACCGGGGGTGGATGATGGGAGTCCACCACTCGCGGAGACGTGAGTGACGGCTGGGAACAGAGGGACCAGCTGGCCGTGGCCGGCGGGCATCGGAGGGGTCCAGGACCCCGATTTGCATCCGCACCGCGAATGTCAGTAATGTTCTTCTTGTTGGAGCGAGGCGCAGGACGCGAAAGCGGCCGGTCCTCCGACAAACTCCCTGAAGGTCTCGGAAGCCGAAACACGCCTCGGCGGGTTTCGGACACTGAGTCGCGCAGGGGGACTGGGACGAAAGAGGCCGATTTGACCGGCCGCGGACGAAACAGTAAAGTTTGGCGAGTTGCCCCGGAGCTTCAAACGAAAGTCTGAAGCGCGGTGTGCGCCCGATTTTTGAGAACTCAACAGCGTGCCGAAAGTCAATGCCGAAAGATGCATTATCCCCGTTCATGGGCTTCGGATGATTTTTCTGCTGGGATGCCTTGATGGTGTTTCGGTGGGTGGTTGTTTGTTGTCTGTGGCGGATTCCTTTGAAGTATTTTTATGGATTCAGTCAGTTTGATTGTTTCTGATTCAAAGGATCATTCAATGTTGTTGGCTCACCAGCTTGCTGGTTTGTCTATATTTTTCAACGGAGAGTTTGATCCTGGCTCAGGACGAACGCTGGCGGCGTGCTTAACACATGCAAGTCGAGCGGTAAGGCCCCTTCGGGGGTACACGAGCGGCGAACGGGTGAGTAACACGTGAGCAACCTACCCTCAACTTTGGGATAAGCCTCGGAAACGGGGTCTAATACCGGATATGATCTCCTGCTTCATGGTGGGGGGTTGAAAGTTCTGGCGGTTGGGGATGGGCTCGCGGCCTATCAGCTTGTTGGTGGGGTAATGGCCTACCAAGGCGTCGACGGGTAGCCGGCCTGAGAGGGCGACCGGCCACACTGGGACTGAGACACGGCCCAGACTCCTACGGGAGGCAGCAGTGGGGAATATTGCGCAATGGACGAAAGTCTGACGCAGCAACGCCGCGTGAGGGATGACGGCCTTCGGGTTGTAAACCTCTTTCAGCAGGGACGAAGCGAGAGTGACGGTACCTGCAGAAGAAGGACCGGCCAACTACGTGCCAGCAGCCGCGGTAATACGTAGGGTCCGAGCGTTGTCCGGAATTATTGGGCGTAAAGGGCTCGTAGGCGGTTCGTCACGTCGGGAGTGAAAACTCGGAGCTTAACTCCGAGCCTGCTTCCGATACGGGCAGACTAGAGGTAGGCAGGGGAGAGCGGAACTCCTGGTGTAGCGGTGGAATGCGCAGATATCAGGAAGAACACCGGTGGCGAAGGCGGCTCTCTGGGCCTTACCTGACGCTGAGGAGCGAAAGCGTGGGTAGCGAACAGGATTAGATACCCTGGTAGTCCACGCCGTAAACGTTGGGCGCTAGGTGTGGGGGACATTCCACGTCCTCCGTGCCGCAGCTAACGCATTAAGCGCCCCGCCTGGGGAGTACGGCCGCAAGGCTAAAACTCAAAGGAATTGACGGGGGCCCGCACAAGCGGCGGAGCATGCGGATTAATTCGATGCAACGCGAAGAACCTTACCTGGGTTTGACATATAGGGAAATCCTCCAGAGATGGGGGGTCCGTAAGGGTCCTATACAGGTGGTGCATGGCTGTCGTCAGCTCGTGTCGTGAGATGTTGGGTTAAGTCCCGCAACGAGCGCAACCCTCGTCCTATGTTGCCAGCACGTTATGGTGGGGACTCATAGGAGACTGCCGGGGTCAACTCGGAGGAAGGTGGGGATGACGTCAAGTCATCATGCCCCTTATGTCCAGGGCTTCACGCATGCTACAATGGCCGGTACAAAGGGCTGCGAAGCTGTAAGGTGGAGCGAATCCCAAAAAGCCGGTCTCAGTTCGGATTGGGGTCTGCAACTCGACCCCATGAAGTCGGAGTCGCTAGTAATCGCAGATCAGCAACGCTGCGGTGAATACGTTCCCGGGCCTTGTACACACCGCCCGTCACGTCATGAAAGTCGGCAACACCCGAAGCCGGTGGCCTAACCCTTGTGGAGGGAGCCGTCGAAGGTGGGGCTGGCGATTAGGACGAAGTCGTAACAAGGTAGCCGTACCGGAAGGTGCGGCTGGATCACCTCCTTTCTAAGGAGCATTCGGCGATCGACCCGCAAGGGTGGTCGTCAATTCGTTGTTTCCTGGACGTTCGTTCCAGGGCGACGGTGCTTCGGAATGTGGAACATTGACCATTAGGCCTGGATCCCGATCGATCGAATCTAGTACTGCAGCTGCTCCTTGTGGGTGGGTGCGTGGAACGTGAGTGAGACCGGGTGAGAGGCCGAGGCGCGCTGTTGGGTCCTGAGAAATCGGGCCTGCTTCCCCTTGGTGGGGGAGTTGGACTGGTTGTCTCTGGGTCACGATCGCACTGGATCCGTGAGGGTTTGGTGTGGTGGGTGGCTGGGGCCGGCTCTCACCAAACCGTTGGTGTGGGTGTCTTGTTCTGGGTGTGTTGTTTCCCTGGGGCTGGGTGTTCACTCGATAGGTGGTGATGGAAGGGCTGGTGTTCCTGCCCGTATTTTGAGAACTGTATAGTGGACGCGAGCATCTCTTTGTAGCGTAATTTTGTTGTTTTGTTTTGTGACAAGCTACTAAGGGCAATCGGTGGATGTCTTGGTACCAAGAGCCGATGAAGGACGTTGGAGCCTGCGATAAGCCCCGGGGAGTTGGCAACCAAGCTGTGATCCGGGGGTGTCCGAATGGGGAAACCCAGCTGGCATTCTAAAGCCAGTTACCAGTGCCTGAACACATAGGGTTCTGGAGGGAACGCGGGGAAGTGAAACATCTCAGTACCCGCAGGAAGAGAAAACAACAGTGATTCCGTGAGTAGTGGCGAGCGAAAGCGGATGAGGCTAAACCATGTGCGTGTGATAGCCGGCGTGCGTTGCGTATGTGGGGTTGTGGGAGCATTCAGACACTAATGCCGTGGTGTCGGAGAGTTATAAATCATCGTTGAAGTCGAATCTTCTGGAATGTTGAGCCGTAGTGGGTTATGGCCCCGTAGGCGTAAGACGGTGACTCTCGAGTGTTTTCCCGAGTAGCACGGGACTCTTGAAATCTTGTGTGAATCTGGCGGGACCACCCGCTAAGCCTAAATACTTCTTGGTGACCGATAGCGGACTAGTACCGTGAGGGAAAGATGAAAAGTACCCCGGGAGGGGAGTGAAATAGTACCTGAAACCGGTTGCCTACAATCCGTCGGAGCATTTCCTTTGTGGGGTGTGACGGCGTGCCTTTTGAAGAATGAGCCTGCGAGTTAGTGGTGTGTGGCGAGGTTAACCCGTGTGGGGTAGCCGTAGCGAAAGCGAGTCTGAATAGGGCGCTTTAGTCGCATGCTCTAGACCCGAAGCGGAGTGATCTATCCATGGGCAGGTTGAAGCGTGGGTAAGACCGCGTGGAGGACCGAACCCACCAGGGTTGAAAACCTGGGGGATGACCTGTGGATAGGGGTGAAAGGCCAATCAAACTCCGTGATAGCTGGTTCTCCCCGAAATGCATATAGGTGCAGCGTCGCGTGTTTCTTACCGGAGGTAGAGCACTGGATGGTCTAGGGGGCTTACCGGCTTACCGAAATCAGCCAAACTCCGAATGCCGGTAAGTGAGAGCGCGGCAGTGAGACTGCGGGGGATAAGCTCCGTAGTCGAGAGGGAAACAGCCCAGATCACCAGCTAAGGCCCCTAAGCGATTGCTAAGTGGAAAAGGATGTGGAGTTGCCCAGACAACCAGGAGGTTGGCTTAGAAGCAGCCACCCTTGAAAGAGTGCGTAATAGCTCACTGGTCAAGTGATTCCGCGCCGACAATGTAGCGGGGCTCAAGCAATCCGCCGAAGCTGTGGCATTCACACTCGTACCCGGCTTCACCTTTCGGGGTGTGGTCCAGGTGTGTGGATGGGTAGGGGAGCGTCGTGCAGCGTGTGAAGCAGCCTAGTGATGGAGTTGTGGATGCTGCACGAGTGAGAATGCAGGCATGAGTAGCGAATGACGGGTGAGAAACCCGTCCGCCGAATGATCAAGGGTTCCAGGGTCAAGCTAATCTGCCCTGGGTAAGTCGGGACCTAAGGCGAGGCCGACAGGCGTAGTCGATGGACAACGGGTTGATATTCCCGTACCGGCATTAACACGACCCGACCGAACCCGCTGATGCTAAGAGCCAGAATCCACAAGGCCTTCGGGTTGAGTGGTGGACGGTTTGACCCGAGGTGGTAGTAGGTGCATTGAGGAGTGACGCAGGAGGGTAGTCCAACCGCGGCGATGGTAGGCGTAAGCTGATCCGCGGGCAAGGTGGTAGGGCGAGGCATAGGCAAATCCGTGTCTCATTGAGCCTGAGAGCCGAGGCGGACCCGTTTAGGGGAAGTGGATGATCCCATGCTGCCGAGAAAAACTTCGCAGTGAGTGTTAGAGCCGCCCGTACCCCAAACCGACACAGGTGATCAGGTAGAGAATACCAAGGCGATCGAGTGAACCATGGTTAAGGAACTCGGCAAAATGCCCCCGTAACTTCGGGAGAAGGGGGGCCGGAACCGTTACCTCACTTGCTGGGGGAAGCGGTGATGGCCGCAGAGACCAGGCCCAAGCGACTGTTTACTAAAAACACAGGTCCGTGCGAAGAAGTAATTCGATGTATACGGACTGACGCCTGCCCGGTGCTGGAACGTTAAGGGGACAGGTTAGCTGGTTTCGGCCGGCGAAGCTTTGAACTTAAGCGCCAGTAAACGGCGGTGGTAACTATAACCATCCTAAGGTAGCGAAATTCCTTGTCGGGTAAGTTCCGACCTGCACGAATGGCGTAACGACTTGGGCGCTGTCTCAACCGTGGACTCGGCGAAATTGCATTACGAGTAAAGATGCTCGTTACGCGCAGCAGGACGGAAAGACCCCGGGACCTTTACTACAACTTGGTATTGGTGGTCGGTACAACTTGTGTAGGATAGGTGGGAGACTGTGAAGCTCGGACGCCAGTTCGGGTGGAGTCATCGTTGAAATACCACTCTGGTTGTTCTGGCTGTCTAACTTTGGTCCGTTATCCGGATCAGGGACAGTGCCTGGTGGGTAGTTTGACTGGGGCGGTCGCCTCCTAAAAGGTAACGGAGGCGCTCAAAGGTTCCCTCAGCCTGGTTGGCAATCAGGTGTCGAGTGTAAGTGCACAAGGGAGCTTGACTGTGAGACAGACATGTCGAGCAGGGACGAAAGTCGGAACTAGTGATCCGGCGGTGGCATGTGGGAGCACCGTCGCTCAACGGATAAAAGGTACCCCGGGGATAACAGGCTGATCTTCCCCAAGAGTCCATATCGACGGGATGGTTTGGCACCTCGATGTCGGCTCGTCGCATCCTGGGGCTGGAGTAGGTCCCAAGGGTTGGGCTGTTCGCCCATTAAAGCGGCACGCGAGCTGGGTTTAGAACGTCGTGAGACAGTTCGGTCCCTATCCGCTGCGCGCGCAGGAGACTTGAGAAGGGCTGCCCCTAGTACGAGAGGACCGGGGTGGACGAACCTCTGGTGTGCCAGTTGTTCCGCCAGGAGCACGGCTGGTTGGCTACGTTCGGGAGTGATAACCGCTGAAAGCATCTAAGCGGGAAGCACGCTTCAAGATGAGGTCTCCCACCGGGTTAACCGGGTAAGGCCCCCAGTAGACCACTGGGTTGATAGGCCAGAAGTGGAAGCATCGCAAGGTGTGTAGCTGACTGGTACTAATAGGCCGAGGGCTTGTCACACACCCACACACTTGTGTGTGGACCAAGACTTTCAAGCTGCGCTATGTAACTAGAGTTGTTCGCGTTCACTGTACGGTTCCCGAAATACGGTCAACCCCAGCCTCACCCGCACCCCGCCGGGGGTGTGTGTGGTTTGAGCAGTAGTGGTTGGTTTGATATTTCGATAGAGTTTCGGTGGCCATAGCGTCGGGGAAACACCCAGTCTCCATTCCGAACCTGGAAGTTAAGCCCGACAGCGCCGATGGTACTGCGACCGGGAGGTCGTGGGAGAGTAGGACGCCGCCGGACATTCACACTGTTAAGGGCCACCCCACAAGGGGTGGCCCTTAACATTTGTCCAGATACTTTGAGTACCGCACCTCACTGGTCAAGCAGTTGTTTGCGGTGTGCGGTGTAGGACCACCACGGACGGGCCGGCTTGCCGTCCGCCTGGTCCACCGCGGACATGACGGTGTCGAGCAGGCACGGATCCAGACGCTGGCCGTCGGCCTCGCACATGTCTTCGTAGATCTCGACGGGATCCCGCCCGGCCAGCTCGCTGATCCGCGTGATGCCGGCCCGTTGGAAATAGCCGGCCACCGCCTGACCCACGTTCATGAGGTCGGTGAGATCCGAGCGAGAGCTTGAGGCGGTCCTCGTGCGCTGCGTAGGAGACATACGCAGATCGTGCCGCACACTCCCGATACTTGTCTTGAACGATTCGGACATTGCCCACCCAGCGGTCCCACGCACTGCGTAAAGTTCGGGGGTGGCTGTGATGTTGTTGATCGTGGGATTGCCAGGGGCAGGGAAGACTACTTGGGCTCGGCGGCTCGAGGCGGAGCGGGCGGGCGTTCGGTTGACTCCGGACGAGTGGATGGACGCCTTGTTCGGGACGAACGAGGTCGACGGTCGGCGGTGGGTGCTGGAGTCCGAGCTGCTCTGGGGTTTGGCGGCGCGGGTGCTCGAGTTGGGCGTAGACGCGATCCTGGACTACGGATGCTGGTCCGAGGAAGAGCGGGATCTGTTCCGGACTCGCGCCCACGACCTCGGTGCTCTGGCGGAGATCGTCGTACTGGATCTGCCGATGGAGGTGTTGTGGCCGCGAATCGACGCGCGAAATGCGGCGGTGTCCAAGGGGACGTTTCGGATCAGTCGCGACGAGTTGGAGCTGTACAGCGCTTCGTTCGACGTACCCGGGCCGGCTGAGTTGGCGCGGTGGGATCGGGCCGTCGTGGTGACAGAGTAGGGCTACGCCTCAGGGGCGATGCCGACGAGCGCGGCGGCCGCGCAGATGTGTACGGGCGTGAGGTCGGCGGGGGCGACCGGAGCCTGGAGGAGCGTGCCGCGTTCGAACGGCGTGAGGTCGATGTCGATGCCATAGGCACCGGCCACCATGCCGCGGACGTACGTCAGCCACCCCACCATCGGGATGCCCCGGCGGAAGACGCCGGCCGCGGCAGCCAGTTCGGTGTCGGCGATGCTGGCCCATTCGGGTTCCCAGATCGAGACGACAGCGCGAAGGACCTGGGCGAAGCGGTCGGACTGGGTGAGCGCGTCCTCGTCGCTCCAGTGCAGGGTGAGCTGATCCGAGACGGTTGTGAGCGTGCCGCCCATGGAGAGGTCGAACAACCACGGGAGCTCGCCGGTGCTCTGCAGATGCAGCCGGGTCGTGCTGGACCCGTTCGCGAGAACCTTGGTGGTTGCCTCGACCATCTCCTGGAGCGGCGTGGAGCCGTCGGCCTCGAGGACGTGGTACCCCCAGCGCTCGTCCTGGGTCCAGACGTGTACGTCGGGAAACGCGACGGCGACTGCGGTCAGGGTGCGGCCGACGCGGAGGGCACGGTGCTCGACAGACTCGTCACGGTGGTTCCACTGGGCGCGGAGAAGCCACGATGCCATTCACGCCCTCCGCTCGTCACCCGGTCGGACCTGCCCAGCAGACGGTACGCCGGTAGTCGGACGGTTGGCCAGGGTTCCGCCTACTCGGCGTGAGCAGTTTCGGCAGTTCCCCAGAGAAGTCACCGACCCAGTTTGCTGCACCGGGCCGTCGGGTCCGACCGCGGGGGTGGGGTTTTGGAAAGTACGCGGCCGAAGTCGGCCGGCAGCGGTCGGTCCAGACCGCCGGGACCCCGGTCAGGCGGCGGCGCGCTCGCTGACGGGTCGACGGCGGAGGTTCGAGCGTTGGATGGCCGGGGGTTGGTAGGCCATGTCGAGGGCGCCGATATCGGTCCCGGGCGGAACGATCTCGTCGATCCGGTCGAGGACGTCGTCGGTGAGCGTGACGTCGAGGCCGGCGAGGAGGTCGTCGAGGTGCTCCATCGTGCGCGGGCCGATGATCGCGGACGTGACGCCGGGATGCGCGATCGCGAAGGCCATGGCCAGGTGGGTGAGCGGCAGCTTGGCGTCCTCGGCGAGTGTGATGAGCTCCTCGACGGCGTCCAGACGGCGCTCGTCGGTCAGGTGCCGGAAGCCGAACTGCGACCGGTGCGTGGTGTTCTCCTGATTCTTGCGGTAACGGCCGGTGAGCAGACCGCCCGCGAGCGGGCTCCAGACCAAGGTGCCCATACCGAACTGCTGGACCACCGGCAGGACCTCGCGCTCGATGCCCCGGTTGAGGATCGAGTACGGCGGTTGCTCGGTGCGCAGCCGGGTCAGGCCGCGCCGCTCGGCGACCCAGTGGGACTGGACGATGTCCGAGGCCGGCAGCGAGGAGGTGCCGATGGCCCGGACCTTGCCGGCACGCACAAGGTCGGTGAGCGCCGAGAGAGTCTCCTCGATGTCAGTGTCCGGGTCGGGCTGATGAATCTGGAACAGGTCGATGTAGTCGGTACCCAGCCGGCGCAGCGAGCCGTCCAGGGCACGGATGAGCCAGCTGCGTGAGGCTCCTGACCGGTTCGGAACGAAGGGAGTGGCGCCGGTGGGGTCGTAGTTCACGGGGAAGCGTGCCTTGGTGGCGAGTACGACGTCGTCGCGGCGCCCCTTGAGCGCCTTCCCGACGATCTCCTCGGACTCGCCGTGGGAGTACATGTCCGCCGTGTCGACGAAGTTGATCCCGGCATCCAACGCCCGATGGATGATCCGGATCGAGTCGTCGTGGTCGGGGTTGCCGGCGGCACCGAACATCATGGCGCCGAGCGCGAAGGGACTGACCTGGATGCCGGTCCCGCCGAGGGTGCGGTACTGCATAGGGATTCTCCTGAGGTGTTGATCGTGGGATGTGAAGTGCCCGCCGGATGCCGTACGCTGGGCAGAAGCGGAACGCTATTCCGGAACTATACGGAACGGCTTTCCGGAAAAGCAAGGGGAAGGAGTCACGTGACCGAGAAGACGGCGCCGCGCCGGATGCGGTCCGACGCGCAACGCAACCTCGGTTCGTTGCTCGAAGCAGCGAAAACCGTCTTCGCCGGCTCAGGCGTGGACGCGCCCGCGAAAGAGATCGCTGATCTGGCCGGGGTCGGAGTCGGAACGCTGTACCGGCACTACCCGCAGCGCTCGGACCTGGTCAAGGCCGTGTTCCAGCGCGAGGTGGATGCGTGTGCCGATGCGGCGCCGGCGCTGGCCGGGGAGCACGAGCCGGCAGTGGCACTCGCGAAATGGCTCGACCGCTTCACCGAGTTCATCGCCACCAAACGGGGTCTCGCGACAGCGCTCCATTCCGGCGATCCGGCGTTCGACGCGCTGCCCGACTACTTCATGCAGCGACTCGGACCTGCCCTGGGCGGACTGCTCGAAGCAGCAGCCGCCGCCGGCGAGATCCGCGCGGACATCAGCCCGAAGGACTTGCTGTACGCCGTCTCCACGCTGTGCATGCCCTTGACCGATGAGGGACCGGCGTACAGCCAGCGGATGGTCGGGCTGCTCGTCGACGGACTCCGCTACGGCGCCGACACAAGCCGGTGAAGTCGAGAGCATCACACCATCAGGAGCTCAGGGTCCCACAGCCACTGCGCCGACTCCGGATCAATGGCATGCGGTACGACGTCAGACGCGACAATCGGCTCGGCACCAAACGCGAGGTCGGCGAGTCTCCGCCGCCATACCGGCATCGGGTGCGCGATGGAGTGTCGGCCCGCAGGAAAGCCAATGTCACGGGGTGAGAGTCGCGAGCTCGAGAGTGGGCGTTGGACCTCGGTACGACGTCAGCCAGGTACGAAGGAGCTCGACCCGCGCGGCGTAGTCCTCGTTGCCCTTGACAACGGGCGCCTGGTTGTAGGCCATGGTGTCCGAACTGCGGCGGAGCTTCACGTACAGGCGGGACGACGCCAGCGCGTAGCGTTCCATGTCGTCTTGGAGGGCCCCGATGACGGTGATGTTCCGGTCGCGGCCGATCTGCTCGAACAGGGCAACCGCCTCGCGGCGGTGCTGCGAACCGAGGTTGCGGCCGAGTTCGTCGAGGATCAGCAGCAGTGGACGGTCCGAACCACCCGCCAGCGCGGCGGCGCAGACGAGCTTGACCGCCTTCTCGTCCATCTGCGCGGTGTTGCCCTTCACGTTGAACGCGGAGTACGGGCCGCCTTCAGAGCGTCGCCACTTGGGTGTGACGGTCCAACGCCACGGCTTGTCCGGCTCGGCGGGCGGGTCAGGCTCGGGGTACTCGAGCTTCGCGCCGTAGCCGCCGTACTGCTGGTCGAGGCGGTCGAACTCCTGTGACACCAGCCGAAGTCGCGCTTTGATGCCGTCGGCAAGGGATGCGCGGTGGGCGCGGGCAGTACTCTCGGCCTCGCCGAGTCCTTCGCGGGCGCGCTCGAGCGCGGCGTTGCGTTCGGCGCGCTGGCTGGCGATCTGTTGTTGCTGCAGGCTGTCGAACGTCTCGTGCTGTGCGAGGTGGCTGCTGAGCGTCCGGTGCAGCGCCGGGACCAGGCCGACGCGGGTGCCGAGCGTGCCGTTGGTCCAGCCGTCCGCTCCGTTCAGGATCTCGAAGAGCTCGGTCGGGATCTCCTCCCGCGACCGCGCGTTCGGGAAGCAGCGGCGGATGACGTCGTCGAGCTGCGTGCAGGCCTGATGGTTCCAGTCAGCGGTGGTACGACGTTGCGCGTCGTCAGGCAGTCCGAGGATGAATTCCTCAGCCTCCGCGGGCGTCGTACCCCACGCCGTGGCTCGCGTGGTCAGGTCGAGTGAGGTCTGCTCCTCCAGCAACGTCAGGCGGCGCGCGGCCAGATCGTCGAGGATCCGCTCGTGGTCGCGGCGGGTCCCTTCGAGGTTCTTCAGCCGTTCGTCGCGGACGAGTTGCTGCCCGGCCGCCGCCTCTGCGGATTCCTTTGCCGCCTGGAGCTGCGGCGCGAGCGAATCACGGTCGTTCTCGTGCCTGTCGATGGAATCGCGCAGCGCAAGGATCTGCTCCTGCACCGACTCCGCGTCGGCCAGCGCCCGGGCGGCCGCCGTACGACGCTCTGCCTGCTCGACTCGTGCACGCGCTTGGTCGAGCGCTCCTGACGCAACGCCGCGGGCTTCGACTGCGGCCTCCACCCGGCGGCGAGCAGCCTCGATGCGCGCGGTCCGACCGGTCAGCGGCTCGTCGAACTGGCCGACCGCCAGGACGCCGGCGACGTCGTCGATGTTCTCCTTGGTCGCGCGCTCGCCGAGCACAACGAAGAACTCGTCCAGCGTGAAGCGCTTGTCCGCTGACTTCGGTCCGCCGCGCAATCCCTTGCGAGCATCGGGCCGATTCGCCAGCACCAGCAGGAATCCGGCGTACCCGGCATCCGCGAGAGCAGTCGACGCGACTGCCGCATCACCGGCGTCGATGACGACAGCCTCGCGGTACGGCGCCAGCCGCGGCTCCCACTCGGCACGCGCGGACGACGACAGCTCGGTGATGTCGGTCAGCGCACCGCACTCGATGCCTGCGTTCTCCAGCACCTGCTGCTGCGTCGCCGAGACGGTCTGACCGCTCTCGGCTTCGCGCAGCTCGGCGGTCGCGTAGTCGACCGCGGACCGCGCCGCGTGGTCCCGTCCGATGTGCTCCTCGAGTACGGCGCGCGCCTCGGACTGCTCGTCGGCCGCAGCGGCGAGGTCGCGCCCGTCCGCCGAACGCCCCTCCTCCAGCAGCCGCCGATGCTCCTGGCCGAGCCGCTCGAGCTGCTCGCGCACCGAACGTTGCGCAAGGTCGAGTTCCCGGTCGCGTGCATCCAGCTTGTCCCGCTCCTGCCGCGTGAGCTGTACGTCGCGCAGCAGCAGCTCTTCATTGCCAAAGGCATCGATCTCGTGGTCGACCGCCTCGCGCCGCGCCTCCTGCTCCGCGACCCGCTCATCGAGTACGGCGAGCTCCTGGACGATCTCGCTGTTGCGCGCGTCGCCGTCGATGAGGTGCCGCGCACACCGTGCCCGCCAGGACTCCTTCGCCGCGGCCAATGCCCCCCGGGCGGCGCCGCGCTGGAGGATGCCGGCCTCGACGGTCGCCATCTCCTGCTCCCACCGTTGCAGATCGGCCGTCGCCTGCTTGGTCGCCTCGCGCTGGGTGTGTTCAGCCGAGCGATGCGCCTGCTCCTGCTCGAGCTCGTGATCGAGTCCGGTCAGCGTTGCGATCGCGTTGAAGATGCGCGCCGGGCCGAGCTCGTTGAGCGGCTCGGCGAGCAGGTTCGCGGTCGGGCTGGACCGCACCGACGTCGACAGGAATGAGACGCACCGCACCTGGCCGCCGTACAGGACCGTGGACAGCTTGTTCGCGTGGAAGTCGGTGCGGCCGTTCGAGTGCGGCAGGGCAGCCCACAGCGCGTCCGCTCCTGCGGCCCGCTCGGCCTCGGTCGCGCCGTACGGGACGTGCAGGCGGCTCTTCCAGCGCAGATCGATGTACGACGCCTTGCGGTTGATCCGGATCCACACGGTGATCGCGGCCGCTTCGAGCTCGTCGAGATCGGTCAGCTCGGGATCGGAGAAGACGCCCACGATGTATCCGCGGTCGACGTTGGACCAGTTGCCCTCCTGCCCGGCCGCCTCCGCGGTGAACAGGAGTTCGGCTGCGCCAGGCGCGCCGCTGGTCAGCCGCCATTGGTCGTCCGCATGCAGCAGGCTGAGCGCGGCGATCCAGGACGACTTGCCGGCGCCGTTCGAGTCGGTCGGCCCCTGGCCGGCAACCGTGACGAGGCCCTGTCCGACCATCGGAATCGGGTGCGTCGACAACCGCGACAGATCCACGACCTGTACGCCGAGCAGCACCTTGGAACCGAGGATGTCGAAGGGACCATCCTCCACCGCGCCGCTCATCCACGTCCTCGCTTCGCTCCGGGCGCGGATGAGGCACCCAACGCACTGTGCTCGATGGTGAACTCGCTACGCTCGTTCACGCCGCTCCTTCTTCCACACTGCTGTCTTGCTGAATGTCAGGGTCGGCGATCGCTGTGCCGTTGCGGGCTCGGATGGCTTCGGCGATCGGGCTGGCCGGCGCCGCGGCGAGGATCAGCTGATCTTGCAGTCGGCGCCGCGCGGCCGGTGTGAGCCGTTGGAGCTGTGGACCGGGGATGTAGCTCGGCCCGCCCGAGTGATCGCCGGACAGCTGGATCAAGCCGGCCGCGCGTAGGCGTTGCAGTGCGAGCCGTCGTTCCTCGCCGCTGATTCTCGTGGTCCGCAGTTCGTCGACTGTGGTCGGCCGGGCCGACTTCCAGCTGTCGCCGGTCAGGATGCCTTCGCTGCGGGGGATCGCGACGGAGTGGATCAGCACGAGCACCAGCACGGCACGGTCCACCACAGACAAGGGCTGCCAGCCCTGCCTCGTCAGCGTCGCGGCGATGTCGTCGGCGTATCCGGAGGTCCAGTGCGTGCCGTCGACATGGACCAGAGTGCGCCCGATGAGCTTCAGCATCTTCTGGACATGTCGACGAAGCGTCACGTCCCTGAGGCCGGCCAACTGCACCTCGGCCACCGGATGCGCGGCGTACTGCACGGCGCTGAAAGCAGCCAGCACCTCGTCGCGGGACCGGTCGCTCAGATCCTGCAGCAGAGCGTCGAACAACACATGCTGCTCAGTCATCCGACACCTCCACCCGGGAGGTGTTCGCCAGGTCGCTGTCCGCAGCGGGCAGGTCGGTGTCCGTAGCAGCGGGATGGGTGGGTGTAAGTGCCGGGTCGGTATCCGTCGCCGGGGATGCAGCGTCGGTCGCCGGGAACGCACCCTCCGCGGCCGGGGATGCACCACCGGTCGCCGGCGATGCAGCGTCGGTCGCCTGGGAGGAGGCGTCCGTGGCCGGGGGTGCAACGGCCGTCGCGGCTGCGTCCGGAAGCGGGTCCTCCCGAGTCGGGTCGACCGGCGGTGAGGTGGCGAGGACGGGAGGCGGTGGGTCGGGTAGGTGACGGCAGAGGTCGCGGAGGGTGGATTGATCGGTCGGGGTCCAGGTGATGACGCGTGGACCGAGGCGGACCTCTCCGGCCTTCTCGTTCCACAGCAGCCAGTGCGTGGCGTGCAGACGCCGGAGGCTTCCGATGATCAGGGTGAGATCACTCGATTGCTCGGCGCGGCCCCGCATCCCGGCGTACACGGACCTGATCTGGGCAAGCGTCCCGGTCGAGCCTGGCCAGGCCGGTCCGCTGCGGTCGGTCCAGCAGCAGGCGACGCAGATCGCGAGCACCCGCGCGGTTTCGTTCGGCTGTTCCACGGCGACCGGGGGAGTGCCCAACTCATCCAGCACGGCATGACCAGCGCCGGAAGGCATTGTCGGCACCAGCCACACGCTCGAGCCATCCGGAGAGGCAGCCCGAGTCAGGCCTGCAACCGCGGGCGTATCGGGCGACACCTCGAGCGGCCCAGCGGACTGCACCTTTGCCCACCACAATGCGTTGTACAGCCGCCGTTCGACGGCCTCGGACGGAGTACTCACCGCGTCACCCGCCGGAACACGCCCTCGGTCGCCCACGGCGTCCCAGCAGCCGGATCGATTCGCATGCCGTCGGACCACACCAGCTCGTAGTCGAGCTCGTCGTGGAGGTGCGCGGCCGTCAGCTCAGCCAGCACGCGCCGCGCCGTGATCCAGTCGCCGGCATCGTCCACGACCTCGACGACGTCGACTGACGACCTCCCGGCCAGCACGCGCTCGGCCTCGGCTCGGAGCTCCTCCCGATCCGTCGCGGCCGCAGACTCAGGCGCGTCGGCGTCCGCGGTCGGTCGCGGTGGCGCCATGCGCGCTGTCCCGCTCCGCCGCCCTGTCTCGACGGCCTCGACCATCGTCTGCGGCGAGAAGTCCGGCGCGGCCGCATCGAACAGGAGCCCGTCCACCACGCTCGCGAGCACCTCCGGCTCACTGCTTCGCGTGAACGTCAGCCAGGTCTCGATCGGCAGCAGCCCGAGTGCGCGCGTCGTACCCGCTCTCTCTACCAGCCGGCCGGCCGCTAGTTGTACGGCGTCGGCGTACGCCGCCAGCGCCATCCGCAGCGACGTACACGCGCGATGCAGGCTGGGCCAGCGGTCCAGCACGATCCTGTGCACCTTCTCGGCCTGTTCGATCAGGCGCTCATTTCCCCACGCGAGCTGTGCGTTCTCCCGGAGCTGCGCGGTCGTGCTGGTCGAGACCAGGATCGCGAGCTCGTTGCCGAGCAGCCGGAACACCTTCGTCAGCCGCTCGATCGAGGCCATGCCTTCGTCCTCGGTCGCGCTGGGATCGCTGACGCTGTGCGCCTCGAGGGTGAGCAACTGGTGCAGCTCACCCTGACCGCCCTGCACCGACATCCGGCGCAGGAACATCAGCATCACGTACGGCGCGAATGCGGCTCGGTGACGCAGTTCGTTCGGACGGTCGACGAGTTTGGTGATCGCGCCGTACTGCCGTAGGACCTCGAAGCGACGGACGATCACGTCATGTGGATAGGTCCGGCAGGCGAGGGTCGCCTGCTCGACTGTCAGGCCGTCGCTGCCGGCCTCGGCGAACGCGTCCAGGATTGCTTGGTCGACGTCCAGCAGGTCGGGGTCCACGATCATCGCGCCGGCCTCGCGGGCGAGCACCGCGAACACCTGACGGTAGACGCGCAGTACGGCCGCCTCGGCCTCCGCGTCCAGCAACGTCGCGTCCATCGCCTGCTCCTCCCGTGTGGCGCCGCCCCCGCGAGCGACCGGCAACCAGAGAAAGGACTCTAACCACCCACACCGACAGTCCAAAACCGGGCCGCGTCGGACCTGTGGATAAAGGCAAGAACAGCGGTTGGTGGAGCGCGCCGACAGTCCAAACCGGGTTCGCCCCGAGCGTGTGGACAAAGACAAGACGGCGGTTGGGTGGGGCGCATCCGGAGCCTGTGGACGACTGGTGTGTGAAAACCGGATGACGGGTGTGGAGGCCGCTGCCTACCATCCTGGCGTGGAGAGAATCCAAAGCATCATTGGTTGACGCGGTCCAGGTAGACCGCGTCCATACCACGGCGCCTTAGGGCGTTCGCCACGCCGGTGCGGAACCCATCACAGGGTCCCCGGCGAGCTTTCTCGTTCTCTCCGTACCGGAGTTACGCACATGACTGTGCCGCACGCGCGCCCGATCGGCGCGCAACACCCTAGCGTTCGCGACCTGCTCACCGTCCGCAAGGACGCCTCACCCGGCCGGATCATGGTCGAAGGCGGCTGGGAACACGACCGCCTGCTTGCCACCGACACCACGATCGACACCTTCTACTGGTGCCCTGGGGCCAGTACGACGTACGCCGCACGCCGGATCGCCGAGCGCGCCGGTCAGGTGTACCGGATCTCGGAGAAGCTGCTCGCCCGGCTGTCCCGCAAGACCCGCTCCGACGGCCTGATCTCGATCGCCCGGCTGCCGGTGTGGAAGCCGCAGTCGTTCCGCTTCACCACGTCCTCGCTCGTCCTGGTCGCGGACGGAGTCGAGTACGCCGGCAACCTCGGCACCTTGATCCGCACCGTCGACGCTGCCAAGGCCGACTGCCTCATCCTCACCAGCAGGCGGGCACGGCCAAGCCACCCGTCCGTGTACTCGGCCAGCCGCGGGACGATCCTGTCGACGCCGGTGCTGGAGTTCGACGACATCGCGAGCGCGGCGGCGTGGCTGCGCGGCCACAACTTCCGCGTCCATCTCGCCGACCCAGCCGCCGGCGGGAGCTACCGCGGCGTCGACTACGACGGGCCGACCGCGTTCGTTGTCGGCTCGGAAGGCAACGGGTTGTCGAAGGAATGGCACGCGCAGGGTTTCGGCGGCGTGTCCATCCCGATGCTCGGCCAGGCGGATTCGCTGAACGTCGCGCTGTCCGCTGGCATTCTGCTGTTCGAAGCGCGGGCTCGCAAGGACGGCTGGTGATCGGCCAGGCAGAATTGCACCGCCACCCACCACGAGGAGTGTGAGACGTGCCGTTCGAACCAGGCGAGGTCGTCGCCCCGTCAGATCCGCGCATCGTCCTGGAAGGCCAGTGGGGTCAGCAGCCCGGGGTGGCGATCACCGTCAACTCCGGCTCGCGGATCTCGTTCTCGTTCGCGGGCGAGAGTGTGCAGTTGCTGTTCGACACGGCCGGGCTGACCGTCGCGCCGCACCTGTGGATCACGATCGACGACGGTGCGCCGGTGCTCCACCTGATCGAGAACCCGGTGATCGAGTTGACCGCGCCGACGGGCAGGCATCAGGTCGAGGTCGTAGTCAAGGACGTCAACGAGCACGTCAACCGGTGGAACCCGCCGTTCGAGTGCGCAGTGGTGTTCGCGGGTCTGTTGCTAGACGTGAACTCTAGAGTGCGGCTCAGCGGGCGGCCGGGCGGTCCGCGGATCGAGTTCTACGGCGACTCGATCACGCAGGGAGTGCGGTCGCTGGGTACGCATTCCGAGTCGGAGGGTGCCGACGGTACGACGACGTACGCGTATCTGACCGCCCGCGCGTTCGGCGCGACGGCCCACCAGGTCGGGTTCGGCAGCCAGGGGATCATCAAGCCGGGCAACGGCGAGGTGCCGCCGGGGCCGGAGTCGTTCGGGTGGAACTTCGCCGGCTCACCCGCTGAACGGGTCACCGCGCCGGATGTCGTCGTACTCAACCTCGGCGTCAACGACGAGACGCTGGAGCCGGAGCCGTACGCCGCCTACGTGGCGCGGGTGCGATCGGCGTACCCGGAGACCACGATCGTGTCGCTGACCCCGTTCAACGGTAAGCACGCCGACACGATCGCCGCGGCGGTCAAGTCGCTCGACGACCCGAACGTCGTCTGCATCGACTCGACGGGCTGGATCACCGAGGACGACTGCACCGACCTTGTCCACCCCTCGGTGGCCGGCCATGCCAAGATCGCCGCCCACCTCATCCCCGCCCTCGAAACCCACACAACCCTCCGCCGTCGCGGATGATCACCGCGGACGACCTCGAGTCAGCGGTCGACAGCCTCGTCCAAGCCTTGCGCTCCGCTGTGGATGCGGACTGGAACGTGCCGGCCGGGTCGATCGAGTGGACCTGCCGCGCGACCGCCGAGCATCTCGGGCAGGCACAGCTGCACTGGGCGTCGCAGCTCGCGGTCGGTGCGCGGACGCAGTACGTTCGCTGGTCCGCGCGGGCGCAGGAACTCGCCCCGCCTGCCGGCGTACTCGACTTCGTCGAGGCGGCGGGGAGCATCCTCGCCTTGGTGGTTCGCGCGAGCCCACCCGACGTGCGTGCGTTTCATCCGTGGGGCATCGGCGATCCTGAGGGCTTCACCGGCATGGCGTGCGTGGAGGCGCTCGTACACGGCCACGACCTCACCACCGGACTCGGCTGCTCGCTCACCCCGCCGCCTGACCTCTGCGAGCGGGTCCTGACCCGGATGTTCCCGCGCGAGCCGCGCGCGACGGCTGATCCCTGGCTCAACCTCCGCTGGCTGACCGGTCGCGCGCAGATCCCGGCCACCCCGCCGCCCGCGTCCTGGAAATGGCGGCCAACACCGCTTGCGGAGACCTGGGACCCGAACCCGACGCCCGTCCCGATGCCGTTCACGCCGCTGCGCCCGTCCTGACCTTCGGGCACCATGGCGGTATGGCGGAGAAGTTCACGAGCGTGGACGAGTACATCGCGTCGTTCCCGGCCGATGTCCAGGAGATCCTGCAGGAGGTACGCCGTACGATCCACGCCGTCGTCCCCGACGCGGGCGAGAAGATCAGCTACCAGATCCCGACCATCACCCTCGACGGCAAGTCCCTCCTCTACTTCAGCGGATGGAAAGAACACATCGCCCTCTACCCGATCCCACCCCTCGACGACGCCCTCTCCGCCGCGATCGAGCCCTACCGCTCCGGCAAAGGCACCCTCAAGTTCCCCCTCGAACACCCCATCCCCTACAACCTGATCACCACCCTGACCCAAGCCTTCGTCACCGCGCTGACCTAGGTGGGTTGGCTGCGGGGATTGGCTGGTGGATCCCCGAGGGTCGGCTGACTGGCGGTGCGGGCATCTGCGGAAACAAATGGCCGGCAGGTGACCAGAAGTTTCCGAAGAGCGGAAGTTGCGCCGCAGCCCGGTGCGCCGCAGCCCGGTGGGGCACGGCCGCCCTCGGGCTGGATGGGAGCAGCCTGCCGATCACGCCAAGGGCGTGAGGAGGTCTTGGGGGTCGGGGGAGGGTGGGCGGGTGAGGGTCCAGTCGTTGAAGTGTTGGTCGAAGCGGTACCAGAGGGCGTCGAAGCCGAGGCGAAGTTGGGTTTTGCCGGCGGTGACGCGGTTGGCTTCGATGGTGGCGCCGGGGAGGGCCTGGGCTGCCTCGGCCAGGGCGGCTTCGTCGATGCTGGTTGGGGTGTCGACGGTCGCGGAGAGGCCGCCGGGGCCACCTTCGCGCCAGGCGACGGCCCAGCTGGTGAGTTGACGCGCTGGTACGCCGGCTCGGTGGGCCAGATCGGCCAGCTCCGGAGTGCCGAGGAGGTGGGAGGCGCGGCGGGCCAGGTCCTGGTCGGAGGTGAGGCCTAGCCCCGCGTCGCCGTCGCCGGATGCGACCTCCCAGGCTCGGCGTGCCGCGTCTGTGGCGAGGGCGATCAGATCGCGTACGTCGACGCCCGACGAACGCGGTGGATCCAAGGCCCGCACCGCCGCCGGCGATCCGGGCGACCCCATCGGCCGCGGCGGAACCGGCACAGGCACTCCACCGTTAGCAGTAGCGCCAGCCGTGGCGGAGGTGGCGTGGTCTGCGGCGGCACGGCCGGAGGCGTCAGTGGTGGCGCGGCTCGGGACGCGGGCCGCGAAGGTTTTGGCGAAGGCGGCTATGGCTGGGATGCCTGGGGGTGGGGGAGTGCGGGGCGGGGTGGTGGGGGACGGGCCGGTGCGTCGGGAGCGGAGGATGTTGAGCAGTTCGTCTTTGCGGCGGCCGCGCAGAAGCAGCAAGGCGAACGGATCGTCATCCAGCGCGTCCGTGACCAGGTAGCAGACGGCGGCGGAGTGTTTGCACGGTACGGCGAAGTCCGGGCAACTGCAGTTGGTCAGCACCTCACCCGCACCAGGCAACAGGTCCAGCCCAGCGGCACGCACATCATCGACGACCTCGGGCGGCAACTCGCCGTCGAGCAGCGCCGCCACGCGGCCGATCTGCGACGACACCACCTTGAGTACGGCGTCCCACTCGGCCGAGGAGAACGCGCGGATCCGCACCGTCACCTGGTACGGCGTGGCCCGGCTGCCCTGCACGACCGCATCGACCGAACCCGGCGACACCGTCAGCTCGAGCACACTCCCGCGCCGCGCATAGGACCGCCCACGTGAGAGCCGGCCCGGATCCAACCGAGCGCGATGCTCCAACGCCTCCAACCACGCCCGTCCCCACCACGTCGCGCCGAACGGACGCCGGCTCCCCGGACCCTTGGCGGCCGGCAACCCTGCGTCCTCACCTGACCGCCGCCATCCCTGCCAAGGCACACGCTCATTCATGGGCCAACTCCAGGGGGCCGGCTCCAGGAGCTGATTTCCCAACAGCAGAAGGGTTGTAGGCACTGGCTGACCCCGACTTCACCGGCCCGGTCGACAGCTCGACCAGCTCGCTCAGCTCCGCATCCGACAGCTCACTCAACCACGCTTCACCCGAACCGACCACCGCATCCGCCAGATTGCGTTTGGCTGCGATCACCGTCGAAATCCGATCCTCCAACGTGTTCTCAGTGACGAGCCGATGCACCTGAACCGGCCGATCCTGACCGATGCGATAGGCCCGGTCCGTCGCCTGATCCTCGACCGCCGGGTTCCACCAGCGGTCGTAGTGGACGACATGCGTCGCCTGGGTCAGTGTCAGCCCGACCCCACCGGCCTTCAGTGACAGCAGGAACACCTGAGCCTCGCCGGCCTGGAACTGCTCGACCATCTGCTCCCGCTTCCGCACCCCGATCCCACCGTGCAGGAACAGCGTCCGGACCCGTCGCGCGGCCAGATGGGCCTCGATCAGCCGGCACATCTCGACGTACTGGCTGAAGATCAGCACGGACTCGCCTTCGGCCAGGATCACGTCGAGCAGTTCGTCCAGTGCCGCGAGCTTGCCCGAACGGCGCTCCAGCGGTCCCGGCTCGTGCAGGAACTGGGCCGGGTGGTTGCAGACCTGCTTCAACTGCGTCAGCAGGCTGAGCACCAGACCGCGCCGCGCGATCCCTTCCGCCGACTCGATCTTGGCGAGCGTCTCCTTCGCAACGGCCTGGTACAGCGTGGCCTGCTCCGTCGTGAGCGGTACGACGACGTCGTGCTCGGACTTCTGCGGCAACTCCGGCGCGATCCCGGGATCGCTCTTGCGCCGCCGCAGCAGGAACGGCCGCGTCACCCGAGCGAGCCGCGCGGTCGCCTCCTCGTCGTGATACCGCTCCACCGGTACGGCGACGTCGTGGCGGAACCGGTCGAGCGTGCCGAGCAACCCCGGCGCGGCCCAGTCCAGGATCGACCACAGCTCCGACAACCGGTTCTCCACCGGCGTCCCGGTCAACGCGATCCTGGTTGCCGACGGCAACGTCCTGAGTGATCGCGCGGTCCGCGACAGCGGGTTCTTCGCATGCTGCGCCTCGTCCGCGACCGCCAATCCCCAGAACACCTCACCGAGCACGCGGTGGTCCTGCCGAACCACGCCGTACGTCGTGAGCACCACCTCGTCCGGTGCGAGGTCGCTGAGGCTCCGCCCGGTGCCGTGGTACCGCCGGGTCGTGACGTCCGGCGCGAACCGGGCGAACTCCCGCTCCCAGGTCCCGAGCAGCGTCGACGGACAGACCACCAACGTCGGCCCGCGACCACGACCGAGGAGCCGGAGGTGCAACGCGATCACCTGGATCGTCTTGCCCAAACCCATGTCGTCGGCGAGACAGCCACCCAGACCGAGATCGGCGAGGTGCGCCATCCACGCGACACCGCGCCGCTGGTAGTCGCGCAACGTCGCCTGCAACCCAGCCGGCTCCTCGAACGGCGCAGGCTCCTCGGCTGCCCGCAGCCGCGCGATCATCGAGGCCAGCGACCCGTTCGCGTCGAACGCGACGAGCTCACCGTCCACCTCGATCGTCCCGGTCAGCGCAGCGCCGAGCGCTTCGGCTCCGGTGAGTTTGCGACTCGCACCACGCCGCAGCTTCTGGACCAGGTCGTGATCGACCCGGACCCATCGCCCACGCATCCGGATCATCGGCCGCTTGGCCTCCGCGAGCGCCGCCACCTCCTGCTCGGTCAACTCCTGCCCGTCGAGCGTCGGTCGCCAACGGAACGCGACCAGATCGGTCAGGCTGAAGTCGGGCCCGGTCACCGCTCCGGGCGTCGGCGTCGCGACAGTCCCGCGCACAGCCAGCTCGCCAGCGAACAGCTCGGTCGGCCAGAGCACTTCGATCCCGGCGCCCTCCAGCGCCGTGCTGCCCTCGGTCAACTCCTCCAACGCCTCGTCATCGACCCCGACCTCCGCCGGCGCCGCGTCCCGCAACGCTGCACCCAAGGGCGGCCAGACCCGAGCACCGCGCCGCAATGCCAACAACAGATCGGTCTCCGCACGCTCCCCGAGAGCGGCCAGCACGGCCGCCGGCGCACTCCACACATCCGACACGTCCATCAGCAGACTCGGATCCACACCACTGCGCAGTTGCAGCACAGCGCGGAACTCGTCGGCCGACTCCGAAGGCGGCTCGATCCGCAGCACCAGGCGCGCCCCAGCCTCCTCGCTCAGCGCGGTCTCTTCCAACCATGCAGTCGCTCCGGTCACCTCCACCGGATCAACCCCAGCAAACGCCGCCGCGCCAGGACGTACGGCGACAGGCGCGGCCGCTGTCCGCACCAGAGTGTCGGCCAGAGCGTCCCAGAACGACCGCACCAGCGGCTCCGGGTCGACCAGCCGCACCGGCCGCGTCCCTTCGATCGGCAACGCGTGCCCGTACGGCGGCATCGCCGCAGTAAGGTTCCGCAACCACCCCCGGTCCAACGGATCCAGCGGCGCCACCCGCCAAGCGCCGTACCCACTCGGACTTCGATCCGGGACGAGTCGACCGCGTGCGATCAACCCCATCCCCGCGAACGCTGCGGCCCGCCACGCCTGCCAGCTGACCGAGCCCTCGAGCGGTCGGCCGATCCACTCGAGCACCTCGCCGATGCTCAGCAGACGGGCCGGCACGGTGGTACGCCGCACCTGGGATCCCTTGGGCAGCACGAGATCCACGGTCCCGTCGGCCGTCTCGCCCGTCGCCGAGAGATCGCCGTACAACGCCAGCCGACCCGCGCGCGGCGGGTCGGCAGGGACGAAGACGGCGTCGAACATGCCCTGCACAGTACGCCGAACCACCGACAACTTCCCGCCCGTCGCCGACGACCTGTGGACAACCCTCGGAGTTGACCTGAACCAACGTTGAGGTTGCAGGCTCGGAGGTAAATCAGAGCGAAGGAGTGAGCATGCGTGCAGCAGTGGTGACCGAGTTCGGCAGGCCCGAGGTGATCAGGACCCAGGAGTGGCCGGATCCGGTGCCGGCGGCCGGCCAGGTGCTGGTCGAGGTCGAGGTGGCCGACGTCATCTTCGTCGAGACCGCTATCCGGCGTGGCCAGCACAGCCAGTTCTTCGACGTGACACCGCCGTACGTCCCGGGTGGTTCGCTCGGTGGCCGGGTGCGCGCGGTCGGACCGGGCGTGGCGGACGACTGGATCGGTCAGACCGTGGTCGGCCGGGCCGTCGGCTTCGGCGCCCACGCCGAGCTTGCGGTCGCAGCCGCGGACGGTTTGGTCAAGGCGCCCGCCGGACTCAACCTGGAGACCGCGGTCGGCGTCTTCGGCGACGGCTTCACGGCCCTGATGCTGGAGGAGCTCGCGCCACCGATGCAGGGCAAGGAGGTGCTGGTCACCGCGTCCGCAGGCGGCATGGGTCTGCTGCTGACCCAGCTAGCGCACAAGGCCGGCGCACATGTCATCGCAGCTGCCCGCGGTCAGGCGAAGCTCGACCTGAGCAAGGCGCAGGGCGCCGACGTTGTGGTCGACTACTCCAGGCCCGGCTGGGACAAGCTGGTCCTCGATGCAACCAACGGCGCGGACATCGTCTTCGAAGGCGCCGGCGGTGAGCTCGGCGCGACCGCGTTCACGATCGTCAAGGACGGCGGCTGGTTCTCCGCGCATGGCGCTCCGAGCGGCGGCTTCGCGGCGTACGACGCGGCCGAGGCGGAGCGCCGGGGCATCACGGTGAAGGGGATCGTCGATCTGCGCGCCGACTCGACCACTACGACGGTCAGCGGTGCAGCCGTGCTCGAGCGAGCCGTCGCCGGAGACCTGGTGCCCGTCATCGACCAGACCTACGACCTCGATCACGTGGCCGACGCCCACACTGCCCTGGAGCAGCGCACGCTCCTGGGCAAGGCCCTGATCCGAGTGGCTCAGTCGCCGACCGGCTGATCGGTGTGGTCGGTCACCGCAGGCGGGTTCGGGCGGGCCGCGACGATCCGGTTGCGTCCGCCCCGCTTCGCGGTGAGGAGTGCGTTGTCCGCCGCGAGTACCAACTGGTCCATCGTGGCGGCGACCTCCGGATACACCGCTGCGCCGAACGACGCCGGCACTCCGGAGATCACTGCGGTGGTATCCGTGCTGGTGTCCACTGACACGCTCAGCGTGCTGAGCCGGTCCCGGATCCGCTCGGCCACCTCGAGCACCTCAGTCTCGGTGGCTCCCGGCAGCAGCACAGCCAGCTCGTCTCCGCCGACCCGTGCGACCAAGTCGCCGACCCGGACCTCCGCGCGCACGCTCTCACCGACCGCACGCAGCGCCTGGTCCCCGGCCGGGTGGCCGTAGGTGTCGTTGATCTCCTTGAACCGGTCCAGGTCCAGCATCAGCAGACCGACCGTGCTGCGCATGGTCTCCGCCCGAGCCAGCTCCGTCGGCACTGCATTGGCCCAGTACGCCGGAGTCGCCAGACCAGTCTTCACGTCCGTCCCAGCAGCGCGCTGGAACTGCGGCAGCAGCAGATCGCGGTGCAGCGCGAGCACCGTCACCATCAGGATCGGCACCACCCATGGGTACGACGCCTGCAGTCCGGCAACCGCCACACCGAGGCCGAGCCCGGCCACCACGACGAGCTGATCCGCGAGGTCTCCCAGTGCGCCACGGGCGGTGGCTTCGGGGGAGGACAGCAGGATCGCACCGATCACCAGCGCGAAGTTCACCAGCCACCACGTGGACGCAGCGGCCACCACGACCAGCAGGGTCCACGGCCCGGTCGGCACCCGCGGCTCGTTCAGCAGACCTCCGGCGCGGAGCACTGCGGCCGCGGCTCCACTGGCGAGGACGAACGTGCTGGCCGAGAACACCTTGCGGTGCGCGATCGTCCGTCCGTAGACACGGATCCACGAGTACCCGTACGACACCACGACGAGGGCGACGACCAGGCTCAGCGGAAGCAGCAACAGGCCGGCGAACACCCACAGACTCTTCAGGTTGGTGTACGGCGAAGTGTTCGCCGCCATCTCGCGTCGGCGCTCGATTCCGCGGGCAGACTCCAGGTGAAGCACCGAGGCGGCCGCCAGTACGGCGAAGGCGACCCACTCGGTCGGCCTGACGCCGGTGCGGGCGCCGGAGACCGTCGAGGCCACAGCCAAGGCGGTGATGACGACTGCGACGGCCTCGACGCCGAGCACATAGCTCAGTGCCGGGCGCGGCAACGACCAGAGCTTCCATCGACGGGGTGGCACCCACCTGCTCCGACCGATCAGAATCATGGTGGCCTCACACGGATAGACCTGAACGGTTATTCCTGAATAGTAACTGCCTGTTCACGCGAGGTCATCCCCGACCCGCAGTTATTCCATCTGACGGATGGCGAAGGAAGGACAGCACCATGTCGAAGATCAGCACCGGGAACGAGTGGCTGCACGGCGGCAACGAGTGGTTCACCGGGGGCGGCAACGAGTGGTTCCACGCGGGGAACGAGTGGCTGCACGGCGGGAACGAGTGGTTCACGCAGGGTGGCAACGAGTGGCTGCACCGGCCGGGCGGATCCGGCAACGAATGGTTCACCACCGGCAACGAGTGGTGATTCCTGCGACCTGACCGAAATTTCTTAACCGATATTTTACGATGCTGGTCCGGAGATATTTCCCCTGATTCTCCGGCGGCTCATCCGGTACCCATCTCCACGACGCCGGAGCGGGAACGGCGGGCGCGTGCCCAGGCGGCGCCCGCCACCGCGGCTCCGACGGCTCCCGCGGTGCCCATGACGCCCAGCGCGACCGACGGTGAGGACTGGTCCGCGACCAGCCCCGCGAGCAGGATTCCAAGGCCCTGACTGCTCTTCAGGGCGGTGCTCGCGACGCCGAAGGCCTGACCACGCTGGGCGTCCGGCACCGCCTGGACGAACGCCGCGCTGGTCGGCAGGTGATAGGCCGACGCCATGCCCGACACCGCCCACAACACGACAGTGGGTAGCAGACCGGGCGCCATGAAGCACGCGATCAGCGGCACACAGGCCAGCACGGCCAGCGGTCCGAGGAGCCGCATACGTTTCTCCGGCTCCCACAGAGTGATGAGCCACATGCCTGCCACGGCCCCGGCCGGGCTGGCAGCCAGCAGCAGACCGGCTGCCTTCGGCCCACCGCCGATCTCGTTCGCATAGGGGACTGCCAGGCCCTCCACCGTCACGTAGAAGCCCGCGATCGTCGCCAGGATGACCAGTGCGCGGAGCTTCGGCGTGCGTGTGACGAGTGAGACGCCGGCGGCCAGGTCTTTGAAGTAGCTGCTGTGTGACTCGTCTGCCGCACGCGGCGGCGCCGGACGACGTCGTACGCCGACAGCAATGAGTACTGCGGACAGTAAGAAGGTGGCGGAGTCGAGCAGCAGCCCACCGGACGTTCCGACGGCTACGACGATCACACCGCCGGTGCCGAAGCCGAGCACCTGGCTGAACTGGACGACCATGTCGTTGGCGGCCTTGCCCAGCACGTAGTGGTCGCCCGGCAGTACGGCGGGGAGCGTGGCGGCTCGTGCCGCGTTGAACGGCGACCCGAACGCCTGCAGTCCGAGCAGGAGCAGGATCACAACCAGCAACGGCAACGCCTTCACCGCCATCGCCGCAACCAGGACCGCCCGGGCCAGGTCGGTGACGATCATCACAGTACGGCGGGGGTACCGATCGGCGAATCCGGCCAGCAACGGACCGAACAGCAGGTCGGGTATGTAGGTCAGCGCGTAGGTGAGTGCGGTCAGCCCGGCGGACTCGGTGCGGTCGAAAACCAGCACCGACAAGGCAACGCGGGCCAGCTGGTCGCCTGCGACGGACAGTACGCCGGCCAGGAACAGGGCCCTGAACTCCGCATGTCCGAACACATCGCGCCAGCGCGCACGTTCGATCACCCCACCCGCCATACCTACGACCCTAACCACAATCCGTTGCGTAACACCTGCCGCCTGTAACTGAAAGGGTTTCCCTGCACCCTGTGCGGCCTGGGTCAATGGTTTGATCACGGCGCATCAGTGCCAGATTGTGATCCCGGTGGCGCAGCGTTTGGGTGAACGTTCTACTCTGGAGACCTCCGGTACCGGGGTCTGGGCGGGGCGGCCCCGACCCTGGTACCGGAGCTCTTCTTTGTGCGGACCTTCTCAGGTCCCCGACTCGCCGTGATTCAGGCCGGCGGAAACTGTCGGTGGCGACCGGTAGCGTTCTTGTTGCCAGGGGCGGCTCCAGGACGTGCTTCCTTCTCCTTCACCAGGCCATGTAGCGCGTCCGCTCTCCGCCCCTGGCCTTGTCGTCCGCTACGCCATGACAGACCAGACGCCCAGCCAGCGGGGAGGCCACGATGCCGGAGCACGCCTCGGAGGAGAACCAGGCAGCTGTCCTGCTCCGCCGCCGTCGGCTCGTCGACACCACGGCACTGACCCCTCCGGTACGCCGCTCCGCGTGGCAGTGGCTGCGCCGGCCGCTCACCATCCAGGCCGGGTTGTCCGCGTTGCAGGCCGACCTGGTCCAGCGCGGCTTCCTCCTGTCCGTCGGTCTGTACCGGTACTGCGCGTCGCTGTCAGCCCCTGCGCTTGCGGGGTTCGGCGGCAAACTGCTGGACCTACTCGATGCGGAGTCCGGTCACAACGCCCAGCATGTGCCGCTGTTCCGCGGCTTCCCCGAGAGCGTGCCGGGCAACACCGAGACCTTCTATGTGAACCGCGTCTTCGCGCGGTTGCTGCAGGAGCCGGAGCAGCCGTGTGTGTTGTGCGGAGACACGAAGTCGGTGCACGCCGTCTCGCCCTGCGCCCACCTGGTCTGCCGGACCTGCTGGGACGGCTCCGAGCTGAGCGCCTGTCCGCTGTGCCTGCGCCGGATCGATCCGCTCGACCCGTTCCTCAAGCCGTCCTTCCACGAGGTGCAGCCGGCCCACGTGCGCTCGGATCGCCTGCGTCTCCTGTCGCTCGCGCAGTCCGACGCTGTGCGGACGACGGTCGACGACCTGCTGGTACGACGCTCCCCGCTGTCCGCCGCGGATCGCGCGGACCTGCAGGTGCTGTTGTCCGGTGCGGACCCGTCCTGGCTGCCGGACGACATCCCGGTCCGCGAGACCCGGGCGCTGGTCATTGCGCACTTCCTCGCCGACCATCCTGACCTGATCGATCGGGCCGGCACCGCGACCGACGTACTGCGGGTGTTGCACGCGCTGATGGATGCCGATCCGGGGTTGCGGACGCCGCCGGTCCGGCGGCAGTCGTTGCCTCGGGCAACGCGACGGCTGGTGCTCGCGCGGCTCGACCGGTTGCCGGCCGAGCACCTGGTCGAGGACATGCTGCGGCACGAGCGCGCCTGGAAGCGGATGGCGGAGAACTTGCATCCGTTCGAATTCGCGACCCGTCACCCGGTGGCGGCGCTGGCGTTCGCGATCCTGCGGCGTACTGATCTGGATCTTGGTACGGCGGCGGGGCGGGCGGTGCTGGGCGAGGCTTCGCAGCATCCGTTCGTGCGGCTCGAGGGCAAGCGGCTCGCGACCAGCACGTTCGCCTCTCGGGTCGAGGGTGCGTTCGCGGACGGGCGACCAGGCCATGTGCTCGACCTGCTGCGTCAGCGGCCGGGCGAGTTGGTGCGGCGCCTGGTCCAGCTGGCGCGAGCGTTGCCGCCTGATCAGCACGGCGCGTTGGTGGACGCGCTGGCGACGGCCGTCTCGGACGTGTCGCCGGTGGTGATCACGGCCGCGATCGGGCAGGTCCGCACGCCGCCTGGCGATCTGCGGCTCTTCTTCCCCCGCGGCGGGACGGCGCGGATCTGGACGTCGGTGGACGAGCGCGAGCCGCTGCCCGCCGACACGGCTTCCGCGTTGACCGACGTACTCGTGGGTGAAATGTTGCGCCGGGCAACGGCTCTGCCGCGGCTGCGACGGGTGTTCCTGGACGAGGAGCTGGCGCGGCTGGCGGCCCCTGGTTCGGAGCGGAATGCGTCGTCGACGTTGCGGCGGATGACCCGGGGGAGCGCGGTGCCGATCCCGCCGGACGAGTTGCTGCGGCTGTTCCTGCACTGGGTCGAGCCAGTTGGCCGGCGGGTGGATCTCGATCTGTCGGTGGCGGTGTTCGACCAGGAATGGGCCTTCGTCGGGCTGTGCGACTACACGCGCCTGCGGTTCGACCAGGACGCGTTGGTGCACTCTGGCGACCTCACCTCCGCGCCGGCGCCCGATGGTTCGACGGAGTTCGTGGACCTCGACCTGCGCGCGGTGCGGCGGGTCGGCGGGCGGTATGTGCTGCCGGTGGTGTTCAGCTACAACGACGTACCGTTCGACGAGCTCGAGCGCGGGTTCGTCGGGGTGATACGGCAACCGGCCGGCCTGTTCGACCCGGCCGCGGTCGAGGAACGCTTCGATCTCGCCGGACCGGCGAAGATCCTGCTGCCGTTCGGCGTCGACCTGCACACCAAGGAGCTGCGCTGGTACGACGTGAACCTCGGCGCGGCCGGCTACGGGCACAACATCGCGCGGTACGGCGGTCACATCGCACTGATGGCGGCGACGCTGGAGGACGTGCACGGCTCGGGCGACCGGGTGAGCCTGTGGGAGGTGTGCTGCTGGCATGCCGCGGCCCGCTCCGACGAGGTCGTCGTACGGTGTGCCGATGGCTCGGTCGTCGGGTATGTGCGTGATCCCGCCGAGGATCCGGCCGGATTCGCGCGCCGCCTGACGGCTCGTCTTGAGCCCGACCGGCCATGGGATGAGGACGCCGCGAGCCGGTCCGACTTCGCCGCGGTCCTGACCGGCGACATCACGCCTCGCCACGGCGCACAGGTCTACGCATTGCACCCGCACCTGCTCGATTCCGCCGCTCACACCCTGATCGACGCTCCGCAGCTCCTGAGCGCGCTGGCCCCCGACACGCGGGCGCACGCGCCGCTCCCGACCTGATCGGGCCACTGCTTCCTGAGAGAACCCTGTGACGGTTCTGACAATTCTGTGACGTTGCCGTACCCGGTTCTTTGGCATGCAGGGGTACGGGAGTACAACGGAAGAGAAGGCGAAGGGAGCCACGCATGACGTACGACGTGGTGGTGCTCATCGAGCGGGAGATGAGCGAGGGCGACGCGCGCCGCGTTGCCGCCCTGCACGCAAGGTATGAGGAGTCCGTCGACTACCACCTGCTCGTCACGAGCCAGCCGGAGAGCGGTTTCGGCGGCCCGCTGGCGCTGCTCGGGTCGACATTCGACGACGTGACCGGCGTGTCCGGTCCGGCGGCAGCCCGGGCAGCCAGTACGACGACGACGCTCGCGGACCCGCTGTTCGACCTCGGCTCGGTGATCGAACACAGTTCGCGTCACTTGCGCGGCGCCAGCGGATATCCGGTGAACGTCTCGATCACCCACGGCGAGGTCCTGCTGGCCCTCAAAACACTGGTGAAGACCACCAACAGCCGCGAGGTCGTCGTGGTCGCCTGGCCGGAGACCGCCGCCCGCTTCCTCTGCTCCGACTGGACCACCAGAGCCCGCAAAACCCTCAAGGTCCCCCGAGTCCGAATCCTCGAACACGACACCTGAGCCGAATGACGGCTTGTTCCACCGCTGCCGCGATGTAACCGCCCAGCGGTGAAACAACCCGCTATCCCCAGCTGCGGAATTCGCCGGTCCGAGCGCCCGGGAACGCGGCATGTTCTCGGGCATGAACACCGAACTCATGCTCATCGCCGCCGGCCGTGGGGACTGGTTCACGCGAGCAGACGCGTGCGCCGCCGGGTACACGGATGCGGACATTCACCGGCGGGTGACGTCCGGTCGCTGGGTCAGGCTCACCCGGGGTGCGTATGCGCAGCCGGTTCCGAGGTCGCGTCGATGGCCGCGTGGGACCGGGCGGCTTGGCTGCACCGACGCGCCGCGAAGGCCGTCTACCAACGCTTGGCCGGTCGCGCCGTCGTGAGCCACCAGTCGGCTCTCCTGCTGTACGGCGTCCAGGTCTCGGAGCTCGATCTACGACGTGTGCACGTCACCAGGATCTCCGGGCTGGGCCGCTCCGGCTCGACGGTGTGTCAGCATGCGGCGCGTCCGCCGATCGGCGAGTCGGTCGAACATGACGGCGTACTGCTGACTCACGGTGCCCGTGCCGTCGTGGAGGCCGTCCGTGCGGCCAGCTACCCGGTTGCGGTGTCGGTTGTGGATCAAGCGTTGCGACGCCGCGTCGCCACGGCCGAAGAGTTGGCGGCTGCCTTGAGCCTTTTCGAGGGCCGACCTGGCAATACGACGGCGACTCGCGCGGTTCTGTTCGCGGACGGCCGCTCGGAGTCGGTCGGCGAGTCCCGGCTGCGGGTCATGCTCGCTGACCTGGGCTTGCCGGTGCCGACGCTGCAGGCCGAGATTCGCGATGAGCACGGTGCTCTGGTGGCACGGGTCGATTTCTTGCTGGCGGAGTGCGGTGTTGTCATCGAGTTCGACGGCGCCGTCAAGTACGGCGACGGCACCCCGGACACGCTGATCGCGGAGAAGGTCCGAGAAGACCGCCTCCGGGACCTCGGCTACCAGGTCGTCCGGGTCAGCTGGCCGGACCTCGCCCGCCCGCTCGATCTCCTGGCCCGCATCCGGCGGGCGATTGGGCGAGCGCAGCCGGGCTCGATAGCGGGTTATGTCACCGCTGGCCGGTAGTTGTCCCGCCATCGGCCAAACAACCCGCCAGCGACCGGCGAGGTCAGCGGGGCCGGCGGGCCGACGGGTCAGCGGGCCCGCGCGGTCCCGCGGGGGCGGCGGGGGTCAGCGGGGGATGGGTTGGTGGGGGAGGCGGACCTGGACTGTGGTTTGGCCTGGGTGGGAGGTGATGGTGATGGTGCCGCCGTGGTGTTCGGCCACTATCCGCTGCGCGATGTCCAGGCCCAGGCCGGTGCCTTTGCCGACGTCCTTGGTGGTGTAGAAGGGCTCGAACGCGCGCGCGACGACCTCGGGCGGCATGCCGGGGCCGGTGTCGGTGAACTCGACCACGATCCGGTCGCCGTCTGTCCGGGTCGTGATCCGGAGTGTCCCGGTGCCGTCCATCGCGTCGACCGCGTTGTCGATCAGGTTGGTCCACACCTGGTTCAGCTCGCCCGCGAACGCATCGATCCGTGGAACGTCATCGCCGTACGCCCGGATCACGTCGGTGCCGTCGCGGAGTTTGTGGCCGAGCATGACCAGCGTGCTCTCGATGCCCTCGGTCACGTCGATGGTCTGGATCGACCCGCGGTCCATCTGGGAGTACGACCGGACCGCGGCGACGAGTTCGGTGATGCGCCGCGTCGACTCCTTCACCTCGCCGAGCAGAGTGGTCGCAGCGAGCGTGCTCCCGACCCACTCCAACCCAGGCTCCAGAGCATCACCCAGTACGTCGGCCGCGCGCTCGCACCACTCGACATCGGCCCCCGCCGCAGCCAGCGGCGGGGCGATCAACCAGTCGCGTTCGACATCGTGATCGGCCAGCCAGTCCGAGATGGTGTTCTCGTTGTCGGCCAGGTCGACCGGATCGAGAATCGCGGTCCTAGAGCCGAGCTCCAAGCGCAACGAATCCAGCCGGCCGAACTGATCCTCGCTCACCTTCCCCGCGAGACCGCGCAGTGACGACAGCAAGGAAGAGCAGGCCGTGTCGAGAGCACTGACCGAGCGCGAGGCCGCCGCGGCCGGATTGTTGATCTCGTGCGCCAGCCCCGCGGCCAGCGTGCCGAGCGTGACCAGCGCATCCCGCTGCCGAGCCGTCGACTCGATCGCCCGGGCGGTCCCGTAGACACCCTTGATCAGGTGCCCGCCGAGCGGGAACCACACATCGATCCGCTCCCGCAGGAGGTTGGTGGGCACTCGCAGTACCCGCCCTTCGGCGATGCCGCGGCCGCTAGCCAGATAGACGCCGTGGTCGTCCCAGGCGCGGAATCCACCGGCCCATCGACCGGGGACGTCCATCTTGCCCATCACGGTGTCCTCGCGACCGATCTTGCGATGCAACGCGATCGCACCGTCGACGAGCACCCACCAGAAGTCCGCCGGCTCGCCTTCGTGGAACAAGTCGGCACCGGGCTCGATCGGCACCGTGGTGCTGCCGTCGATCAGCTCGCCGAGTTGAGCATCGGTCAGTCCCGCGAAGAGGGCGAGGTCGCGCAGGTCGTCGACGTTCATCAGACTGTCGCCAGGTAGCGGTGGACGAGGTAGACCGACATCGCGCCCTCGCCGACGGCCGACGCGACCCGTTTCATCGAGTCGAGCCGTACGTCGCCCGCCGCGAAGACACCCGGCACGCTGGTCTCCAGCGCGTACGGCGGTCGGGGGAGTTGCCAGCGATCCTGCCCGATCAGCTCCGGACCGGTCATCACGAAGCCTTTGTCGTCGCGGAGCACCGATTGTCCGAGCCACTCGGTCCGCGGCGAGGCGCCGACGAACACGAACAGCCAGCCCGCCTGCACCTCCTCGACCCGGCCGGATGTGCGGTCCGCCAGCGTCAGCCCTTCGAGATGGCCGTCGCCCCGGCAGCCCACCACCTCCGTGCGGCAGCGGATCTCGATGTTCGTGACTTTGGCGATCTTGTCGATCAGGTACCGCGACATCGAGCTCTCCAGCGCCTCCCCACGCACCAGCAGCACGACCCGCTTGGCGTAGCGCGCGAGGTTCAGTGCCGCCTGACCCGCCGAGTTCGCCGCGCCGACGATGTACACCTCCTCGTCCCGGCACTGCGTGGCCTCGCTCGCCGTCGCTCCGTAGAACACACCGCGCCCGGTGAAGTTCGCGAGACCGTCGACATCCAGGCTCCGGTACGAGACGCCGGTCGCGACGATCAGCGCGCGGGCCTCGATCTCGCCCGATCCCTCCAGCAGTACGGCGTGCACCGGGCCACGCGACTCGACACCGATGACCGATCGGGCCAGCACCATCTCGGCGCCGAAGCGGGACGCCTGGGCGACGGCCCGCTGCGCCAGGTCGGATCCGGTCAGTCCGCGGGGGAATCCGAGGTAGTTCTCGATCGCCGCGCTCAGGCCGGCCTGACCGCCGGGTGCCTCCCGCTCGACGATCACGGTGCTCAGCCCTTCGGACGCCGCGTACACGGCCGCCGCCAGTCCGGCGGGTCCACCTCCGACGATGCAGACGTCGTACAGCGGCTGCTCGGCCCGGGTCCGCAGGCCGAGGGCGGACGCGAGGTCGACCGCGGACGGTGCACGAAGCGTGTCTCCGTCGGGGACGAGCACGAGAGGTAGGTCGGCGTCCGCCGCGTCGGCGAGGTCCTGCAGCCGTTGAGCCTCGGCATCGCGATCGACGTCGTACCAGCTGTAGGGAACGTGGTTGCGCGCCAGGAAGGTCTTGATGTCGTGCGCGCGATCCGACCAGCGATGCCCGACGACGCGGACGTCGGACGTGTGCTCGCGGTTGGCGTGGCGCCAGTCGCCGAGCAGGTCGTCGATCACCGGGAACAGCTGGTCCTCGGGCGGATCCCACGGCTTCAGCAGGTAGTAGTCCAGGCCGATGTCGTTGATCGCCCTGATCGCGACCTCGGTGTCGGCGTACGCCGTGAGGAGCAGGTACTTCGCGCTCGGCGCCTGCTCGCGGGCCCGCTCGAGCAACTCGATGCCGGTCATCCCGGGCATCCGCTGGTCGGTGGCGATCATCGCGATCGGCTGGTTACGCAAGGCGAGCTTGGTCAGCGCGGCGAGCGCCTGGTCGCCCGACGTCGCCTTGACCACGAGGTAGTCGTCGCCGTACCGCCGGCGCAGGTCACGGGAGATGGCTGCCGAAACCATCGGGTCGTCGTCGACGGTGAGAATCGCAGGTTTGGTCACGCGGTGCCCCCCAGCAGTGGACCGATCCCGTGGTGCCCCCCAGTGGACCGATTCCGTCAGGATGCCACGAGATTCCCTGACGTGGCCGAAAAAGTTGCCTCAGTCCTCGATCAGGGCGCGCAGCGTTTCCCGTTCGGGTTCGGGCACATACCCGGCGTAGTAGTCGTACATGTTCTGCCGGGCGATCCGCGCCGCCGCGTGGCCGTCACCAGCGCGGATCGCCTCCACCACCTCGGCGTGATGCTGCAGCGACTCGAGCATCAGGGCCCGGCTGTTCGAGGCGTGGGTGATCTTGTCCGAGATCAGGCTCAGTACGACGCCACGGACGACCTCGTTGCAGGTCTGGATCAGCGAGTTGCGGCTGACCTGGGCGATCACGTCGTGGAAGGCGAGATCCGCCTCGCTGAACGCCGCGAAGTCGACATCGATCGCCGCCCGCATCGCCACCAGCGTCTCCTCGATGTCGGCGAGTTGCTCCGGCGTCCGCAGGCGGGACGTGACCTGGATCGCGGCGCCGTCCATGATCATCCGGAATCCGATCAGCTCCGCCAGGGTCAACTCGTCGACGCGGGCGAGCCGGACCATCTGCTTGCGCAGCGCCGACTGGGAGAAGGGCAGGATCTCCGGCCCGTTCGGATCGCCGGGCCGCGACCGTACGACGCCGTTGCTCTCCAGGACCCGTAGAGCCTCGCGCACGGTGGAGCGGCTGACCGCGAACTGCGCCACCAGTTCGCGCTCACTCGGCAGGCGGTGACCCGGCGCGAGATCACCGCGGGCGAGCGCGTCCTCGACCTGTTCGACGATCCGCTGGTAGGCGCGCACCGGTTGCACCGGCTGGAACTGCGGACCCTTGGTCATCCGGTGCACCCCAATCGCCTTGACAGACCCCTGCGTTCCGACAAACCTAGTGGCCCACTGATACCTAGTCCACTGGTCGGACCAGTCACAGCTGGACGGCGAAGTCCGCCGTACCGCGTGGCCGCGGTCGCGCGAGCGGGCCGGGATCGTCAGAATGCGGCGACAGCTCGAGGCACTGGAGGAGTTCGCGTGAAGTCCCCTTTCATCAAGATGGCGCTGCCTACCCGTGCGGTCGCGTTCGCCGCTGCGGCGATCCTGGCCGTGAGCGCCTGCTCAGCCGGATCCAGTACGTCGTCCGGTAGCTCACCCGGCGGCGACCAGTCACTGTCGATCGGTCTGGTTGCTGAGCCGGCCAGCCTCGACTTCACCACCACTGACGGCGCCGCGATCCCGCAGGTACTGCTCGGCAACGTGTACGAGAGCCTGGTCAAGCAGGACGACTCCGGCAAGATCGTGCCCTCGCTGGCGAAGTCGTGGACGGTGTCGCCGGACCGCAAGACCTACACGTTCGACCTGGTCGACAACGCGAAGTTCACCAACGACAAGCCGTTCACCGCGTCCGACGCGGTGTTCAGCATCAACCGGGTCAAGACCGCGTGGACCACCTCGCTGAAGGCAGCGATGGACGTTGTCTCCGGGGCGAAGGCGCTGTCGCCGACGCAGCTCCAGGTGACGCTGAGCAAGCCGAGCAACGACTGGCTGTTCCGGATGACGACCCGGATCGGCGCGATGTTCTCGGAGAGCGGCGTCAGCGCGCTGGCCACCCAGCCGATCGGTACCGGGCCCTACAAGTTCTCCAAGTGGAACCGCGGCGACTCGATCGTGCTCGAGCGCAACGACGGTTACTGGGGGACCAAGCCCTTCTTCAACCAGGTCACGCTGAAGTACTTCAAGGATCCGACCGCGCTGAACAACGCGTTGCTCACCGGCACGATCAACGTGATCGGCACGGTGCAGGCGCCGGAGGCGCTCAGCCAGTTCACCAGCAACGACAAGTACCAGGTGATCGAGGGCACCACGAACGGCGAGGTGCTGCTGTCGTTCAACAACTCGCGACCTGTGTTCAAGGACATCCGGACCCGGCAGGCGATCCGGATGGCGATCGACCACAAGGCCTTGCTGGACACGTGTTTCGCCGGTCGCGGCAAGCTGATCGGCAGCATGGTCCCGCCGACCGACCCGTGGTACGAGGACCTCACGAGCATCGCGCCGTACGACCTGGCCAAGGCGAAGTCGATGCTGCAGGCATCGGGTGCGGCCGGCAAGACGCTGCTGCTCCGGCTGCCGACGTTGCCGTACGCAACGTCCTGCGGCCAGGTGGTGAAGAGCCAGCTGGAGCAGGCCGGGCTGAAGGTCCGGATCGATCCGCAGGAGTTCCCGGCGGCGTGGCTGAACACGGTCTTCAAGAACGCCGACTACGACATGTCGATCATTGCGCACGTCGAGCCGCGGGATCTCGGTGCCGTGTTCAACCCGGAGTACTACACCCGGTACGACGACCCGACGCTGCAGCAGTATCTGGCCGCGGCGGACTCCGGTGACGAGGCCGCGCAGGTCGACAACATGAAGAAGGCGGCGCGGCGGCTGTCCGAGCAGGCCGCCGGCGACTGGCTGTTCCTGCTGCCGAACCTGATCGTCGCGGACAAGAACATCAAGGGCCTGCCCCAGAACGCGATCACCGAGAACTTCGACCTGTCGAAGCTGGCGAGGTGACCTGAGTGATCCTCCGCCTGATCGAGCGCACCGGAGTGCTCTTGGTCAGCCTTGCGGTGAGCTCGGTGCTGGTCTTCGCGTTCATGGCCGTGCTGCCCGGCGACCCGGCCCGGGTCGCCCTCGGCGTCAACGCCTCCGAGCAGGCTGTCGCCGAGTTGCGCCGGCAGTTCGGCCTCGACCGGCCGCTCACCACGCAGTACGTCGACTGGCTCGGCGGCCTGGTGCACGGTGACCTCGGGACGTCGTACGTGTCGAAGGCGGAGATCGGTCCGCAGGTGTTCGACCGGTTGCAGGTGACGCTGTTGCTGGTCGTGGCCGCCATGATCATCGCGCTGCTGATCGCGGTCCCGGCCGGGACTCTGATGGCGGCGCGGCATCGGAAGATCTCCGGCCTGGCGCTGTCCGCGGTCTCGCAGATCGGCGTCGCCGTACCGGCGTTCCTCGCGGGCATCCTGCTGATCATGCTGTTCGCGGTGAAGCTCGGCTGGCTGCCGGCGAACGGCTGGACGCCGCCGGCCCAGGACCCGGCCATGTTCCTGAAACAGTTGATCCTGCCGGCGTTGGCGCTCGGGCTGGTGCAGGGCGCCGTGCTGACCCGGTACGTCCGCAGCTCGGTGCTCGACGTACTGCGGGAGGACTACCTGCGAACCGCGCGGGCCAAGGGACTGCGGCCGTTCCAGGCGTTGTGGCGGCACGGTCTGCGCAACGCGGCCGTGCCGGTCGTGACGGTCCTCGGGTTGCAACTGGCGACGCTGCTCATCGGTGCTGTCGTGGTGGAGCGGGTGTTCGTGATCCCGGGGCTCGGCAGTCTCCTGCTGGATGGGGTATCGAACCGCGATCTGCTGCTGGTCCAGGACGTGGTGATGGTGCTCGTCATCGCCGTACTGCTGGTCAACTTCCTGGTCGATCTGCTGTACGTCGCCCTGGATCCGCGGCTGCGAGTGGGGTCGCGATGAGGCGGCTGAACCCGAGTCTTGTCGCCGGCGGCGTGATCGTCGGGGTCATCGTGCTGATGGCGCTCGTGTCGTTCCTCTGGACGCCGTACGACGCAACGTTCGTCGACCCGTCGATCCGGTTGGCGAAACCGTCGTGGGACCACTGGTTCGGGACCGACAAGTTCGGACGGGACGTGCTCAGCCAGATCATGGTCGGCTCACGGACCACGCTGTTCGTCGGCGTGGTCGCGGTGGGCGTGGCCGCGGTGATCGGCGTACCGCTGGGGATTCTCGCCGCCATGGCGCGGCGGTGGCCGAGCGAGTTCATCATGCGGACCAACGATCTGGTGCTGGCATTCCCGGCGTTGCTGCTGGCAATCATGTTCGGGGCTGTCTTCGGGACGAGCACGCTGACCGCGATGATTGCCATCGGCATCGCCTCGGTGCCCTTGTTCGCCCGAGTGATCCGGAGTGGTGCGTTGCAGGTGATGCGGACCGAGTACGTGCTGGCCGCGCGGGCGGCGGGACGGCAGCCTTGGCCGATCGCGGTGCGGCATGTGCTGCCGAACGTGACGGGTCTGATCACGGTGCAGGCGTCGGTGTCGTTCGCGATCGCTGTGCTGGCCGAGGCCGCGCTGTCGTTCCTCGGATTCGGTACGCCGCCGCCGACTCCGTCGTGGGGGCGGATGCTGCAGGAGAGCCAGGAGTTCTTGTTCAGTGCGCCGCGGCTGGCGATCTTCCCGGGGGTGGCGATCGCGATCGCCGTACTCGGGTTCAACCTGCTGGGCGACGGGTTGCGGGACCGGTTCGATCCGAAGCTGGAGGACCGGCGATGAACGACGTACTTATCGTGCAGGGGCTGACTGTGACGGTGCGGGACAAGACGCTGGTCTCCGATGTGGATCTCACCGTGGGGCCGGGGGAGCGGGTCGGGCTGATCGGCGAGTCGGGCTCTGGAAAGTCGCTGACCGCCTTGAGCGTGCTCGGTCTGCTACCCGAGGATGTGGTCGCTTCGGGGTCGGTGCGGCTGACCGGAGTCGACCACGACCTGATCGGCGCGGACGAACGCCGGATGTCCAGGGTCCGCGGCCGCGAACTCGCCATGGTCTTCCAGGAACCGATGACCGCCCTCAACCCGACCATGCGCATCGGCGACCAGATCGCCGAAGCGATGCTGATCCACCGGACGCGGCCTGGTCGAGGTGCCGCCCGAGCCGCTGCCCTCGAACTCCTGGAGCGAGTCCAGCTCCCGGCGGATCTGATGCGGGCCTACCCACACCAGCTGTCTGGTGGCCAACGACAACGAATCGTTCTGGCCCTTGCCCTGGCCAACGATCCGGCTCTGCTGATCTGCGACGAGCCGACGACCGCACTGGACGTCACCGTGCAGGCACTCGTCCTGGACCTCATCGTCAAGGGCGTCGTCGCGCGCTCCTCCGCCTTGTTGTTCATCACCCACGACCTCGCCGTCGTCGCCACCGTGTGCGAACGCGTCCTGGTCATGTACGGCGGCCGCGTCGTCGAATCCGGCCCGGTCGGCGAGGTCTTCACCAATCCGCGCCACCGCTACACCCGAGGCCTCCTCGCCGCCTCGGACCTGGACACCGCCGACCGCCGCCTCCCCACCATCCGCGGCAACGTTCCAGCTGCAGGCCAGTTCCCCACCGGCTGCGTCTTCCGTACCCGCTGCCCCCACGCCACCGACATCTGCGCCAGTACGCCGGAATGGACCGGACCGATCGCGGACGGCTTCGCCTGCCACCACCCGGCTGAGCCTGCGTCGAGCCCCCGACTCCCTGCGGGAGGCGCGCATGCCTGACGACGTGCCCGTGCCGGCCATCCAGGTGGTCGATGTCGTCCGCAACTATCCCCGTCCGCGCACATCGTTGTTGCGTCCGGCACCGGTCGTGCAGGCTCTCCGGGGCGTCAGCCTGGACGTCAAGCAGGGCGAACGCTTCGGCATCGTCGGCGAATCCGGATGCGGCAAGTCCACCCTGCTCCGCATCATCGCCGCCCTCGACCATCCGACCTCGGGTCGTGTCGTTGTCGAAGGCACCGACGTCACCCGCCTCCCGGAACGCCGGCTGCGCTTCCTCCGCGAGAACCTCCAACTCGTCTTCCAGGACCCGATGAGCTCGCTGGACCCCCGGATGCGGGTCCGCGACATCATCGCCGAACCACTCGTCGTCCAAGGGCATCCCGCCTCCGGAGAGCGCGTTCGCGAGTTGCTGGAGGCGGTCGGCCTGTCCGCGGACGCGGGGGACCGCTATCCGCATCAGTTCTCCGGCGGCCAACGTCAGCGCATCTCGATCGCGCGAGCCCTCGCGCCGCGGCCGCGGATCCTGATCGCCGACGAGCCGGTAAGCGCTCTCGACGTCTCTGTCCGCGCCCAGGTGCTCAACCTCATCTCGGACCTGGTCGACGAACTCGACCTCACCCTGGTGTTCGTCTCCCACGACCTGTCCGTGGTCAAGCACGTCTGCGATCGGGTCGCCGTGATGCATGCCGGCCAGATCGTCGAGACCGGCTACACGGGCGACGTGTACGCCGCCCCTCAGCACGCCTACACCCAGCGTCTCGTCTCGGCCATCCCGACCCTCCAGAGGGCGCTCTCCGGTGCCACCACGTCCGACCTGCTCGCGACGAAGGGAGAACCAGCGTGAAACTGCCAGCCGGCCTACCGATCGGTGAGACCTGGATCGAGGCCCCGTCCACCGCCCCGGTGATCTTCCCGTACGACGGTTCCACAGTCGCCGACGCGCCCGTTGGGAACGTCGAGCTGGCCCGCCAAGCCCTCGACCACGCCCTCGGCGTCCGCGAGACCGTCGGCCGGCTGCCGTCGTACCTGCGCCGGAAAGTCTTGCAGAGCGTGCATTCCGCGGTCCTGGCCGAGCGCGATGCCTTCGTCGACCTGCTCGTCCTGGAGACCGGGAAGCCGCTGGTCGACTGCCGGGTCGAGATCGATCGGACGCTGCTGACGTTGGAGACGTCGGCCGAGGAAGTCGCTCGGTTGCATGGGGAGACCGTGCCACTGGATCTGCTGCCGAGTGGGGACGGGCTGGTCGGGTTCTGGGTCCGAAAGCCGGTCGGGGTGGTCGTCGGGATCACCGGGTTCAACTATCCCTTGTTGCTGGCGGCCCATAAAATCGCTCCTGCGTTCGCTGCGGGCTGTCCGATCATCATCAAGCCGGCGCCGCAGACTCCACTCGCGACGTTGTGGCTCGTGCATCTCATGCGCTCCGCGCTGCTCGAGGCGGGCGCGCCGGAGAGCGCGGTGCAACTGGTCACCGGGGGAGCGGACGTTGGCGCGACCCTCACCACGGACCGCCGGGTCGGCGCTGTCTCCTTCACGGGTTCGGCGGCGGTGGGTCATCAGATCGCGCGTGATGCCGCGCCGACCAAGGTGCTCCTCGAACTCGGGTCCAACTCGGCGCTGGTGGTTGCCGCCGACGCCGACCTGGACGCGGCCGCCGACGCCATCATCCGAGGCGGGTACTACGCGTCCGGCCAGGCCTGCATCTCGGTCCAACGCGTCATCGCCGTCGACTCCATCCACGCCGCCCTTCTCGACAAACTCAACGCCCGTCTTCCATCAGTCGTAGTCGGCGACCCCCGCGACCCCACCACCCGCGTCTCCGCCCTCATCGACCCCAAGTCGACCGACCGCGTCCGCTCCTGGGTCAGCCAGTCCCTCGCCGCAGGCGCCGCCGTCGCCTATCCCGGCGCCGACGCCTCCACCGCGGTGCTCGGTCCGACGGTGTTGACGGATGTGCCGGATGGGCAGCTGGCTTGGGACGAGGAGATCTTCGGGCCGGTGATCGCCGTACGGTCGGTGCCTGATCTCGACACCGCGTTCCGAACGGTGAACGAGTCGCGCTACGGGCTGCATGCCAGCGTCTTCACGTCCTCGCTCGACACCGCGTTCACCGCGATCGACCGGCTCGACGTCGGCGGCGTGGTGATCAACGAGGTGCCCGGCTTCCGCTCCGACGTGATGCCGTACGGCGGGGTGAAGGACTCCGGTATCGGCCGCGAGGGACCGCGCTTCGCGATCGAGGAACTGACCACCACCCGGATGGCCATCATCCGCCCGCGTCCCTGAGAGGTGAACCCGCCCGTGACCGACTACGCGAACCTCTTCCGTCTGGACGGCAAGCACGTCCTCGTCATCGGCAGCGGCAGTGGGATCGGCCGGGAGAGCGCACTCGCTCTCGCCGCCCACGGTGCCCGCGTCACCTGCGCCGACCGCGACCTCCCCGCCGCCGAACAAACCGTAGCCCAAGGCAACAGCCCTCAGCTCGTGGCCTACGAGCTGGATGTGCTGGACGACGACGCGATCACGCGGGCGGTTGTCGAGCTCGGGGATGTGGATGTGCTGGTCTTCACCGCGGCGACCAACGTGCGGAAGCGGATCCTCGACTACACCGGTGAGGAATTCGACCGCGTCGTGGCGCTCAACCTGCGGGCGTCGTTCCAGCTGCTGCGTGCCTTCGGCAAGCAGATGTCGGAGCGGGGGAGCGGCAGCATCATCGGGTTCAGCTCGATCCGCGGTACGACGGTCGAGCCGGGCCAATCGGTGTATGCGGCAACCAAGGCCGGCCTCGTCCAGCTGCTGAGGACCGCGGCGGCCGAGCTCGGTCCACGCGGCGTACGAGTGAATGCGATAGCTCCCGGCGTCGTCGAGACACCGCTCACCGCCCAGATCAAGGCAAACCAGGCCTGGTACGACGCCTACGCGCAGAAGGGAGCGCTCGGCCGCTGGGCCGGCCCGGAGGAACTCGCCGGCGCGGTCGTCTACCTCGCCTCCGACGCCGCCAGCTTCGTCACCGGAAGCGTCCTGGCCGTGGACGGCGGCTGGACCGCAGTCGATGGCCGCTTCGACCCGCCGAACTGAGGAGCACGTATGACTCTCGCTGACCTGACTGCGACCGAGCTGGTGTCGAAGTACCGCGAAGGTGCGCTCTCACCGGTCGAGGTGATCGAGGACGTGCTCGCACGGGTCGAGGAGCTCGAGCCACGAATCTGCGCGACGTACGCGCTCGACCCGGACGGCGCCCGCGCCGCGGCACAGGAGTCCGAGGGCCGCTGGCGTGACGGCACTGCCGGAGCGCTGGACGGCGTACCGGTCACCGTCAAGGAGAACATCGCCACCCGCGGCACCCCGGTCCCGCAAGGCACCGCGGCGACCGAGCTGATCCCGGCCACCGAAGACGCACCGGCGGCAGCACGCCTGCGGGCGGCGGGAGCGGTCATCTTCAGCAAGACGACGATGCCGGAGTACGGGATGCTCTCGTCCGGCGTCTCTACCTTCCATCACCTGACCCGCAACCCGTGGGATGTGTCGAAGACGGCCGGCGGTTCGAGCGCCGGTGCCGCGGCGGCCGCGGCGGCGGGCTATGGTCCGATCCACGTCGGCACTGACATCGGCGGATCGATCCGCCTGCCCGCCGGCTGGTGCGGCATCGTCGGCCTCAAGCCCACGCACGGCCGGATCGCGGTCGGCAACCCGTACCCCGGCCGGGCGATCGGCCCGCTGACACGTACGGCGCGAGACGCGGCGTTGGCGTTGTCGGTCATGTCCGGGTACGACCCGCGCGACCACACATCGTTTCCCCCGACCCCGGAGAGCTACACCGAGAGCGCTCTCCCCGACCGCCTTCGCGTCGCGCTCCTCCTGGATGCCGGCCTCGGACTGCCCGTCGACCCCGAGGTCACCGCAGCGGTCTCGGCGGCGGCCGCCGTACTCGAGAAGGCCGGCGCGACCGTCGAACCGATCGGCCCGATCATCACCCGCGAGATGCTCGACGGATTGGACCGCTTCTGGCGGGTCCGGTCGGCCGTGGATATCGCCGCCCTGCCCGAGGATCGGCGCGCCAAGGTCCTCCCGCAGATCCGGTCCTGGGTGTCCACGGCCGCCGACCTGTCCGGATTCGACGTCTTTCACGGGCACAGCCAGATGGGTGCGATGGCGGCGGCGGTCACCGCGGTTTTCACGTCGTACGACGTCATCTTGTCGCCGGTGGCTCCGATCACCGCGTTCCCCGCCGAGCTGGCGTACCCGACCGACGATCCGGCGAAGCCGTTCGAACACATCGCGTTCACGGTTCCGTACAACATGTCAGCGCACCCGGCGACCACGGTGAACGTCGGCTGGTCCGCCGCGGGTCTGCCGATCGGTGCGCAGCTCGCCGTACCGCATCATCAGGATCTGACCGCGCTCGGTCTGGCCGGATACCTCGACAGCCAGCAGACCGAGCGGCGAAACTGGCCCATGGAGTGAGGTCTGGGTCTGATGGACGGCTACAGCGGAGCGAGAACCGGCGCTGACGCACAGCAGCGCCGGCTGGTCTCGCACTGCTACCGGATGCTCGCCTCCATCACCGAGGCCGTCGAGGTCGCCGAGTCCGCGCGGGGATCGTACGAACTCGCCACCCGCGAGTGCCTGACCCGAGCGGGCAGCCGTCCGCTTCCCACCGACCTCGCCGCCGCGAGCGACGACCCGGAAGGCGAGCTGCACCAACGCTCCGAACTCCTCTGGCTCGAACCCATCCCGAGCGACCTCGCCGACCACCACCCGATCGACCTCGGCTACATCGCCGCGCTCCAGCACCTCCCCACCCGCCAACGAGCGGCCGCACTGCTGCACAACCTGGAAGGCTGGCCGCTCAGCCAGGTCACCGACCTGCTCGGCCCGGTCGAGCTCCCGCAGCTACACGCTCCGATGTCGTCGGTGACCGACGACGCTCTGCTGGCCCGCTATCGCGAGGCGTTCGAGCAGTACGACGTACCTGCGATCGTCACGTTCTTCGCCGCCGACGCGGTCTGGGAGATGCCGCCGTTCACCTCATGGTTCCGCGGCCCGCGCAACATCGGCCGCCTCATCTCCACCCACTGCCCGGCGAAGGGCCCCGGCGACCAGTTGATGGTCCCGATCCAGGCCAACCACCAACCCGCCTTCGCCGTCTACATGCGAGACCCGAAGGACAACGTCCACCGAGCCTTCCAGCTCCAGGTCCTGGCCCTTACCGCGGCCGGCATCGTCCACGCCGTCGCCTTCTTCGACCTGACCCTCTTCCAGTCCTTCCACCTCCCCGAACTCCTCACCGGCCTCCCCCCGAACCTCTACGACGGCTCTCCTCGCCCCCACGTAGAACGCCTCCCGAGGCACTCCTAGCTAGTACTCGCCGTAGACCTGGACCTTGGTGCCGATGGGGGTTTCGTCGAAGATCTGGTGGATTGCGGGGCGGAGGACCCGGACGCAGCGGTGGCTGGCGGGGTAGGACTTGACCAGGGAGTTCACGCGGGAGCCGTGCAGGGCGATGCCGGGACGGTCCTTCAGGAAGTAGAGGGAGTCGTACATGTACGCGTCCTCGTACAGGCTGCTCTCGTGCGCGCCGGCCCACTTGCGCCAGACCTTGCCGGTGCGGTTCGGGGTCTCGTAGCCGGGGCCGCCGGTCGACACCCAGACGATCCGCTTGTAGGCCTTCCCGACGATCTGGTACAGCACCTGGCAGGTCTTGTTCACGTAGATGCCGGGGGCACGCGTCGGCACCGGGGCCTTGGTTGCGTTGAGCACCGAAAACGCGTCGGTCAGGTTGAGGCCGGCGCGGTTGACCGGCAGACCGTGGGTCTCACGCCACGCGCACAGCGCCTGCTTGGCCCGCACGGTGATGTCGCCGTCGACGTCGCCAACCGGGTACCCGAGCTTGTCGAGTTGCTTCTCCACCCGGAGCGCGTAGTACTGCGGCTTCTGCTTCACCTTCTTCGGCTTCGGTGTGGGCTTGACCGTCGGCGTCGGAGTCGATGTGGCGGAAGGCGTCGTGCTCGGCGTGCTGGACGTAGTGGTGGCGGAGGACGGGCTGGTTTCGCTCGCGGCCACGTCGGAACACGCGGCGAGCACGAACGACAGAACGACCGCACCGGCCACCAGACCACGTCGACGCGACATGATTCCCCTCTCCCTCAGCACTGTTCAGAGTCGCAGAACCACGTCGCTCCAAGCGGTAACGCAACGCCGGAGAGGCTAGTCCGCCGAGGGGCCGCCGACCGGACGTTCCGCCGGGGCCGTCACCGAACTGTTGTCGACCACCGGTCCCGGGTCGTCCCGCAACCTGCTGTACAAGTACCCGTCCTGGTACTTTCCGGCCCTGAACTCGCACGCCCGGATCACGCCCTCGAGCCGGAAACCCGCCTTCTCCAAGGACTTCTGCTCGGCCACGTTCTCCGGATGTGTCGCCGCCTGGATGCGCATCACCGGCGTGTGGAAGAACAGGTAGTCGGTCAGCATCGCCTGCGCTCGCCATCCGATCCCACGACCGCGGTGCTCAGGCAACAAAGCGATCCCGATCTCCCAGTACTTCGTCCTGCCCTCGAACGATCCCGATCGCCAGCTCACCAACCCGGCGGTCTCGTCGTCCGCGCGGACCATCAGCCGTCCGTCGTCCGCGCCGAGGAATCCGTCCTCGGCGTACCGACGTCCCGACGCCTGGGCGTCGCGGAACCCGGTCCAGTCGAGCCCGATCAGCCACGGCTCCACCGCGAATCGCCGGAACAGGTCAAGATCGCCTTCATCCACAGGCCGCAGCTCAATCCGCATACTGACAGACTAGGTCGATGGAGTTCCGCATCCTGGGCCCGCTCGAGATCGTCGTCGACGGTCGCCCGGTCCCGACGCCTGCGCCGCGGCTCTGCGCGCTCCTCACCACCTTGCTGCTGCGGCCGCATCGGGTCGTCCCGATCGGCGAGCTGATCGACCGGCTGTGGGCGGACGAGACCCTGCCTGCCAACCCGACCTCCTCGATCCACACCTACGTACGCCGGTTGCGCGCCATCGTCGGCGCGGACGTCCTGCAGACCCGTCCCGGCGGGTACCTGCTGGCCGCCGAGGCCGCCGATCTCGTTGCCTTCCGCTCCTATCTCGCCAAGGCCGCCGATGAGCCGGCCCGCGAGGTCGAGCACCTCCAGCGAGCGCTGGACCAGTGGCGCGGTGATCCGCTCGCGGTCGAGCACCACTACGCCGTCGGACTGGTCGAGGAGCGGCTGACCGCGCTCGAGCAGTACTACGACGCGCGGTTGGCGCAGGGCGACCACACCGACCTCCTACCCGAGCTCCGGGCGTCGAGCGCCAGGGAACTGCTGCGCGAACGGTTCAGCGCGCAGCTGATGATCGCGCTCTACCGCTGCGGACGACAGGCCGAGGCGCTGGCGGCGTACGACGAGATCGCGGCCCGGCTCGTGGACCAGTTCGGCCTCGACCCGGGCGACGAACTGCGCGAACTCCGGCAGTCGATCCTGACCTCGACCCTCGAACCGGAGCCGCGGCCAACGGGGGACTGGGTCCGGCAGAACCATCTACCGCTCGACATCCGCACTCTCGTCGGCCGGGACGACCTCGTCGGCCAGATCGTGAGGCTCGCCGCGCAGACCGACGGTGTGCCGATCGTCGTCCTCACCGGCACGCCTGGGGTCGGCAAGACCGCTCTCGCGGTCCGGTCCGCGCATCAGCTGTCATCGTCGTTCCCCGACGGCCTGTGGTTCGTCCGCCTGCGGGGTGCCTCGGACCAGCCGCGCCGGCCGGACGACGTACTGGTCGAACTCCTGCGATCCTCCGGCCTCGATCCCTCGGCGATCCCGGACGATCTCGATGCTCGGGCAGCGGCGTTCCGCGCCCGCCTTGCCGGCCGCCGCGTCCTTCTGGTCCTCGACGACGCCCGCGACGCCGCGCAGGTCCGCCCGTTCCTCCCCGGTACAGCCGGCAGCGCGGTCCTCGTCACCAGCCGTCATGCGCTGGACAGCCTGGTTGCCCTCGACGGCGCGATCGGATTGCGCGTCGCCACGCTGACCCCCGACGACGGCGCCGCCCTGATCGCCTCGCTCCTCGGTCGCCCGTACGACAGCGACATCGCCGAACTCGTCGCGATGTGCGCGGGCCTGCCACTCGCGCTCCGCATCGCCGGTGCCGTCGCGTCGCGCGGACCCGTCTCGGGGCTCGTCGACCGCATGCGCGCCGCCGGCGCCCTGCCGGTCCTCACCATCGACGACGACACTGCGGTCAGCACCGCCTTCACCACGTCGTACGACCTCCTGGATCCCGCCACCCAGCGCGGCTTCCGGTTGCTGTCGCTCTTCCCTGGCCCGGAGTTCGGCTCTGGTGCGGCGCAGGCGCTCATCGGCCGCGGGTACGCCGAGGTCCTCGCCCGGCTGGAATCAGCCAGCCTCCTCCAGCCGGTCGGCGCCGGCCGCTACGTCATGCACGACCTCGTCAAGCAGTACGCCGGCCAACGCGCCGAGCCGGACGCCGGCGCCTGGAACTCCTTGTGTGCCTGGTACATCGGTACGGCCGACTGCGCCGTCGACACGTTGTTCCCGACCGCGGTCCGCGTGCCGGTCACGTCGTACGAGCGCCGTCCGGTCGACGACGCGGCGGGCTGGCTCGAGAGCGAACTGATCAACATCGAGGCCGTCGCCACCCGGGCCCAGGTCCTGGGACCGCCGGACGCCGCCTGGCTCCTCGCGGACATCCTGCGCGTGTATCTCTACGAGCACAGCCTGATCGATGCCTGGCGACGTCTGGTGCGTCTCGGCGCGGGCTCTGCCGCCGGCAACCGGCTCGGCGAGGGGGCGATCGAGCACGCACTCGGCGTGCTGGACCGGATCACCGGTGATGCGAGCGGCGCCGTCGAGCACGTCAAGAAGGCGATCGAGCTGTATCGCTCCGGCGGCTTCGAACTGGGTGAGGCCGCGCTGCTGTGCAACCTCGGGCTGGCCTACAACGATCGCGGCCAACTGACCGATGCCACGGAGGCGCTGTCCGCCGGCATTGCGATCTTCCGCGGGCTGGGCGAGGTCAGGTTCCTGCCGAGGGCGTTGCTCAACCTGTCGATGAACCACGAGCATCTGGGCCGCTTCCACGATGCCATCGACTGCACGACCGAATATCTCGAGATCAAGGCAGCGGAGGGCGACCCCGACACGCTCGCCGCCTACGTCAACCGTGCGGGCGCCTACTGCAGGCTCGGCGACCTCGAGAAGGCGGCCGCGGACCTCCAGACGGCGACCCTGGGCGCCGACCGTCGTGACGTCATCGCCTGGCGGGTTGCGATGGCGGCCCTCCGCAACCGGCAGGGCAAGCACTCGGAAGCACTCCAGTACGCGTCCGACGCCGTACAGGACAGCCTCGACATCCGATCGGCGTATCATGAATCGCTCAGCCGGATGGTGGTCGGCGAATGTCATCTGGAGGCCGGCGACCACGTCACCGCGAGGACCTTCTTCGAGCAGGCCGACGCCCTCGCCACGAAGTCCGGCTACGACACGATGCTGGCCGACACCCACTGTCTCCTGGCCCAGTGCACCTATCTTGACGGCCGTACGGCGACAGCCCACGAACTCGCGGCCGCTGCCCTCGCCGAACTCGAAGCAGTGCAGTACCGCGTCGGCGAGTACCACGCGCAGGTCCTGCTGGCTCGCTGTTGCACCGATCTCGGACGAGACGACGAGGCCGCGGTGTATCGGGCCGCGGCCGCCCGGATGCGTGAGGAGACCGGGTACGTGCCGTCCCGGTAGCCGCGGCCTTACCCTCGGAGGAGGGGGATGGGGGCGCTATGGACGAGCAGACGGTGATCACTCCGGACGGTCGGAAGATCGGGGTGTGCGTGTGGGGAGATCCCGGGGGTGAGTCGATCTTCTGGCTGCACGGGACGCCGGGCAGCCGGTTCCTCCGGCACCCCGATGACGGGTACGTGAGTCGCGGTTTGCGCGTGTTCACCTATGACCGGCCGGGTTACGGGCGGTCGACACGGTTGCCGGGCCGACGGGCCGCGCAGGTGGCGGACGACATCCGTGCGATCGCCGACGCCTACGAGCTCGATCACTTCGGGGTCGCTGGGGTGTCCGGTGGCGGTCCGGGCGCGTTGGCTGCGGCGGCGCTGCTCCCGGGGCGGGTGGTTCGGTGTGCCGTCGTTTGCGGGCTTGCGCCGTTCGCGGCGGACGGGCTCGACTTCTCGGCCGGGATGGCGGAGGGCGAGCGGCAGGAGTGGCGGTTGGCTGTGCAGGGTGCGGCGGCGCTTCAGCCGTGCTGGCGGGAGTTCGTCGAATGGGTGGACGTGGGCATGCCTGGTATCGCGGCCGGCGATCGCGCGATGTGGATCGAAGCGGCGTACGAGGCCGGCCGGCAAGGATCGTCGGGGTACATCGACGATCTTCTGAGCCTGGTCGGCGAATGGGGGTTCGCGCTCTCGGCCGTTGAGGTCCCGACGCGGATCATGGTGGCGCGGGACGACACGTCAGTGCCCGCCGCGCACGGTCAGTGGCTGGTACGGCGGTTGCCCGCGGCCGAACTGATCACGGTCGACGGCGGCCACCTCGGTCCTCGTGACGAGCCGGAAATGCGACTACTCGCCTGGCTCGGCCACGGCACCGCGTAGCGCGTCTACAGGCCGAGGTCGCGGAGGAACTCCGGCTTGTAGGCCTGCATCACGACGTACCGGGGATCCGGCACCTCCATGCCCTTGTTCTTCGCGGCGTCACTGGTCGCGTCGTGCTCGCCGACCGGGACGCTCGGGTCGGTCCAGGCCTGCTCGGCCGGATTCCACCGCGTCACCGTGTACTCGGCGATGAGGTTGTCGTGGGCAACGACCTCCTTGGCTGTCCGCTCCGCCTCCTGGGCGTCCTCGAGCGTGTGCGTGTACAGCAGCATCCGGTTCCCGTCGCGAGTCACCGTCACCTGACCCCCGAGCCGCTTCCGCGCGTCGTCGTCCAGATCGTGCGCCCGGAACCGCTCCCACATCGTCAACCCGTGCTCCTCGCTACCGAGCACGACCTCAACCCGAAACTCCTCATCCGCCATAGGCACACCCTATCGACCCCGGCCTGTGCGCTTCGATCCCACCTGCTCGCTGTCCTGAGAGTTGGGACAGGTGAATCGCATTGGTTCGATCGACTAGACTTCTGAGTCATGGAGCTGAGGCACTTGGAACACTTCGTGGCGGTGGCCGAGCAGAAGCACTTCACCCGCGCGGCCGAGGCGATGTCGATCTCGCAGTCCGGCCTGTCCGCCTCCATCCGTGCGCTCGAGCGTGAGCTTCGCGCTCCGCTCTTCCTCCGCAACACCCGCAGCGTCGAGCTCACCGAGGCCGGGCGTGCCCTCCTGTGCGAAGGCCGCCGTACGCTCGCCGCCGCCGAGGCCGCCAAGGACGCGGTCGCCGCGGTCCAGGGACTGCTCCGCGGTCACCTGACTGTTGGGCTCGAGCAGTGCCTCGGCGTGGTCGACGTACCGGCTCTGCTGGCCAAGTTCCGCTCCGCGTACCCGGGCGTCGAGATCGAGGTCCGCCAGGGCGGCTCCACCCCGATGCTCGACGAACTCGCCTCCGGCCGGCTCGACATCGCGTTCGTCGCCACCGCCGGCGACCCGGTCGACGGCCTCGACCTCCGCCCGCTGTCGACCGAGTCGATGGTCCTCGTCTGCGCCCCCGACCACCGCCTGGCTCCGGCGACCGCGGTGTCCCTGGACGATCTGGTGGGGGAGTCGTTCGTCGACTTCGACCCGACCTGGGGAGCCCGCGCCATCTCCGATCGCGCCTTCGCCGGCGCCGGCGTCGCGCACCCCGTGACCATCGAGGTGAACGACGTACACACCCTCCTCGCCCTGGTCGCCCACAACCTCGGGGTAGCCCTGGTCCCCGAACGCATCGCCGCCAAACGAGGCGACCACATCACCGTCCCCCTCACGCCCGGCAGCGCCTCCGACTGGCAAGTCTCAGTAGCCATGCCCACCAGCCCCGCCGCCTCCCTGGCCGCCGACGCCCTCATAGGCATGCTCCCCACCACAGCCGTCCACCACTAAGACCGGCCGCCGCACCGCCCGACCCGTCTCCGCGCCACCCCGGTTCCCGGCTGGTGGGCTGACCCACGAGAGGGCTCCCGGCTGGTGGGCTGACCCACGAGGCGGTTCCTGGCTGGTGGGTTGACCCACGAGACTGTGGGTTGGCCAGTCGCCTGCCGTGGGTGAACCCACAATCTGCTGGGTCAACCCATCAGACCGCGTCCGCGGACGGCCGCCGCACCCTGGGGTACGGCGGCCGACTGGTTCGTGGGTCTGCCCACGAGAGGCAGGCCGGGTACAGGGGTGTTACCAGGCGTAGTCTTCGGGGGCGGTTTTGTAGCCCGGGAAGATTTCGTCGAGGCGGGCCAGCGCCTTCTCGTCGAGCTTGACGTCGACGGCGCGTACGGCGGACTCGAGCTGCTCCATCGTGCGCGGTCCGACGATCGGGCCGGTGACGGCGGGCTGGTGCAGCAGCCAGGCGAGTGCGACCTCACCCGGCTCGTGGCCGAGCTCGTCGGCGAGGGCCTCGTACTGCTCGATCTGCGGCCGCAGCCTCTCCAGGGTCTCCTTGGCGCGACCCTCGAGACGACGTACGCCCTCGTTCTCCTTGCGGATGACGCCGCCGAGCAGACCGCCCTGCAGCGGCGACCACGGGATCACGCCGAGGCCGTACTCCTGCGCCGCCGGCAGCACCTCGCGCTCGACGTCACGCACGAGCAGGTTGTAGATCGACTGCTCGCTGACCAGGCCGATGTAGTTGCGCCGCGCCGCCGCTTCCTGAGCCTGCGCGATGTGCCATCCCGCGAAGTTGGAGGACCCGGCGTACAGGATCTTGCCCTGCTGGATGGCGACCTCGATCGCCTGCCAGATCTCGTCCCACGGCGTGTTCCGGTCCACGTGGTGGAACTGGTACAGATCCACGTAGTCGGTCTGCAGTCGCTTCAGCGACGCGTCCAGCGCGCGCCGGATGTTCAGCGCCGACAGCTTTCCCTCGTTGGGCCACCCGTCGCCCATGTCTCCGTAGACCTTGGTCGCCAGCACCGTCTTGTGCCGGTTCCCCGGGTCCTTGGCGAACCACTCACCGATGATCTCTTCGGTCCGCCCCGGGTAGATCGCCCGCCCGTACCCGTTGGCGGTGTCGAAGAAGTTGATCCCCTTCTCATGCGCCGCGTCCATGATCGCGTGCGCATCCGCCACCTCGGTGTGAGGCCCGAAGTTCATGGTCCCCAACACGATTCGACTGACGTTCAGTCCCGTACGTCCAAGCTGAGTAAAGTCCATACCTCCACCCTCCCGCGCGCCCGCTAAGACTTCCAACAAAAGAATCAGCTCAGTCCCATCACCAGAGCTTCTGAGTCACCCGTGGGCGCGCGTCGCCTCCGACAACCTGCTCCGCACCGCGTCGGTCGGCTGAGCCCCACCTTCAGCCAATGCGTCCAGAAGTGCGCCCACGAGCGCGGGGTCCTGCGTGTGCTGGAGGTCGAGGTTGAGCTCGCGACTCTCGCAGGTACGACGGAGCGCCGCAAACACGGGCGCACCCGGCTCCCGCAGGAGGCCGCCGCCGGCAACGACGGTCACGGGCTCAGTGAGTCCACAGTTGCCCGCCAGGCTGACGATGTAGTCGGCGAGGCGCGATGCCTGCGTATCCACCAGCCCAGCCACCACAGGATCGTCGTCGATCAGCGCCAAGACCGACGGAGCATGCGCCGCCAACGTCGCGAAGTCGAATGTGTTCTCCCGCTTGGTGGTCACCTCGAGCATCTCCTCCGGCGTCGAGGCACCGAACAACGCAGGCAGTACGGCGGTGAGCTTCGTCGACTCGCCCAGCCCGAGCTCCGACAGATACACAGCTCGCAGCGCCTCGCCGACCAGGCCTGCCCCGCCGAGCGGATGCTGCAGCCACCACGACAGCGCCCACTCCTTCGCCGGACCTCTGCCCGCCAGCGCGGCCCCAGTACCCAGGACGACGGAGATCCCCTGCCCATCGAGCCGCCCGCACCGGATCAGGGCGAACCCGTCGTTCATGATGCTGAGGTCACTAAAGCGTGGCTCTAGAGTCGCACTCCAGAATCGTGCGTCACCCGGCCAATCGACACCCGCCAAGCGGAACGCCGCGTGCTTGATGTCGGATGCCCGGAGTCCCGCCGACTCGAGGACGTCGCCGACCAGGCCGAGGACGACAGCCTTCGCCGCCTCAGCCCCGGCCGGCGCGTAGATGTCGCCGACGCCGCCACGGGCCAGGCCGACGAGGTCACCATCGGCTGTCGTCAACCCCGCCCAGGTCTTGGTGTTCCCGGCGTCGACAGCGAGAAAGACGTCCTTCACTGAAGAAGTCTTTCCGGCAGGTACGCCGCGTGCGCCGCGGCCATCTCGTCGTACAGGTTCTCGGCGATGGACAGGTCGGGTACCAGCGGGTTCGCGACCAGCGCGCGGATCGCATCGGCCCGGGTGCCTTCCCAGGCAGCCTTGGCCGCCAGCATCTGGTAGTCGGCGAGTTGACGCGTGATGCCGCGGACGGCGAGTGGCAGCGGCTGCTGCGGCTCGATGTGGCAACCCTTCCGATCCACAGTGCAGTAGACCTCGACGACGGTCTCCGCGTCGAAGCCCGGCAGTGCATTGTCGACATTCGGCAGGTTGACGGGTAGACGCGCACCCGTGTCGTTGTAGTAGGCACTCATCACGTCAATGGCCAGTTCGAGTTCGTGGATCCCGCCCCGCGACCGGGCCGGATCGAGGTGGGGATGGCTGGACTCAGCCTGTTCGCGGTAGTGATCCCAGTAGCCCGGAACCGCATCCATGATCACTTCCGACCGGGTCCGCGGCGCGGCCTGCTGATCCCTGAACACCTCGTTCCGGAAGTAGTAGTAGTTGAAGTAGTCCGACGGAATGGACCGCATGACCACGGCCAGGTGCAGTGCCCGCTTGGAGTTCGCATCGAGGGTCGGGTCGTCCTTGCGCCGTTCCCACGCTGCGTCGAGCAGCGGCATGACGTCTTCCCCGTCGTACAGGTGCTCGTAGCTCCAGCAGTTGTGGTTCACGCCGGCCATGGTGACCTTGGCTCGCTCGGGGTCGAGTCCGGCGGCCCTAAGGACGACGGGCGGGAACACGATCGGCCCCTCGCACATCGAGTAGATAGGTACGGGCGTGTGGTCGGCAACTGCCTGGGAGACGATGTTGACCGGGTTGGTGTAGTTGAAGATCACCGCGTCCGGGGCAACTGCCTGCAGGTCATCGGTGATGGTGCGCATGTCGTCGATCGAGCGCAGCGCCATGAAGAATCCACCAGGGCCCTGCGTCTCCTGACCGATGACGCCGTGCTTGATCGGAATGCGTTCGTCGAGCGCGCGGGCGGCGAAGTTCCCGGGACGGTAGCTGGTCAGCACCGCGTCGACATCGGCCAGTCCAGCGCGCTGGTCAGTGGTCGCCGTGACGGTGATCCCGTCACCGCCTTCTGCCGCGAGTTTCTCGGCAATCCTGAGGACGGTCTCCAGACGCTCCGGGTCCTTGTCGATCAGCACGACCTCGGATCCCGCGAACTCCGGCCCGTGCCACAAGAACGAGGCCATGGTGCCGGCCGCTCTGGAGGATCCTCCGCCGATGTAGGCCATCTTGATTCGAGCCATGTCCTATGAGACCCCTTCTCGTTCTGACTGTGCGGCTTGTTCATCTGCGTAGATGCGGGCGTTGTGGCAGTCGTGCACGATGGTCGCCGGCCACTCCGGGTCGTAGCTGTCGGCCTGGCGGATCCGGTCGAAGGCGTACGCCTTGTTCGGTCCCCACAGGAGCATCACCACCGAGCGCGAGAGCGCCGCGAGTTCCGCCGTACCGATCGTGACGCCGTACGCCGGGACGTCGTCGAGCGACCGCAGACTCGGGAAGGTGGACACGTTGTCCCTGCGGGTCGACTCCGGCAACTCGACAACGCGGGTGGGTGCGTTCCGCGGCGTACCCGGTCCGTTCAGCGCGACGTGACCGTCACCCTGGCCGCTGGCCAGCAGGAACACGTCGATGCCACCTCCATCGACGAGTTCCTTCTCGAAGGCAGCGGGCTCGTTGGGGTCGGGGGCGATGAGACTGGTCGATCGCAGGCCAAGGTCGCCGAGAGGCTCCAGGAGATTCCGCCGGGCCCATCCGATGCAGCTGTGCGGTGTGAGGGGGGAGAGGAGCTTCCACTCTCCGGATTGTCCGGTGACGTACTCGTCCATCATCACGATCCGCAGATTGTCGACACGGACTCCGCGCTGATGCGCGAGCCGATCCAAGGCAGCAGCCACCGGAGTCGCACTGCGACCGGCAGGAAAGCCGACGACGTAGCGATCCGTCGCAGCGAGGCCGTCGAGAATCTGCTGCGCGACGACCTCGCCGATCTCGGCGGCAGAGGGCATCACGGTGATAGGTGTCGCCACGTCACTCCTTGACCGCGCCGGCCATGACGCCGCTGATGAACTCACGCTGGAAGAACAGGTACAGAGCCACGACCGGCAACGAGACGATCAGTGAGCCGGCCGCCATCAGGTTCACCTGCAGGACGTGTCGGCCCTGAAAGGCGCCCAGGGCAACGGTCGCGGTCTGCTTCTCGGGGTCGCCGAGGAAGATCAGCGACAGGAAGAAGTCGTTCCACGTCCACATGACCGACAAGATGACCAAGGTGAGAACCGCGGGACGAGCCATCGGGACGAGGATCCGCCACAAGGTGCTCCACACGCCCGCGCCGTCGACGGCCGCGGAGTCCATCACCGAGCGAGGCAGCGCCCTGAAGGTGGCCCGCATCCAGTAGGTCCCGAACGGGACACCCATCCCGAGCTGGATGATGACCAGCCCCAGCCAGGAGTTGGTCAGGCCGAGGCGCTGGAACTCGTAGTACAGCGGGATCACGATCACCTCGGTCGAGACCATCATCCCCAGCAGAATGACCGGGAACAGGAACCGCTCGCCGACAACCCCGAGGACGCCGAACGCGTAGCCGGAAAGGATCGCGAGCAGGGTCTGCCCGATCACAGCCGACACCGTGATGACCAGCGACGCGTACATGGAGTGCGCGAGGTTCCCGTCCCGCCAGGCCGCGCTGAAGTTGCTCAGCGAGATCCTGGACAGGTCAAGTGCACCGGAGGTGTTGGGGCTGACGGAGGTCAGCACGAACCAGGCGACGGGGAAGAGCACCGCGACCGTCAGCACGATGACGATCACATAGTTCGAGAGACGCTCGTACCTGGAGATCATCGGTCCTTGTTCTCCATCATCCGAGTTATACCGACCGCGATCCCAAGGCACAGAAGGGCGAGTACGACGCCAGTGGCGGACGCCTTGCCCACATCGGGATTGACGAACGCCAACTGGTACAGGAGCAGCGCAGGGGTCGTCGTCGCGTCCCCGGGGCCGCCCTGGGTCGTGATGTAGACCATGTCGAAGGTCCGCAGCGCACCCGTGATGGTCAGGGTCAGTGCGATGGCCATTTGTCCGCGGAGGCTGGGGAGCGTGATGAGCCAGAACTCCTGCCACCGTGTCGATCCGTCCAACCGTGCGGCCTCGTAGAGCTCGTCCGGAATGGCGAGGATGCCGGCCAGGAACAGCACCATGGTGAATCCGAAGCCGCCCCAGACCCCGATCATGCCGAGCGACGGGAGGGCCCAGGTGAAATCGCCCAGCCAGTTGCGGGTGAGCTGACCCAGGCCGACCCAGCGCAACACGGTGTTCAGTGGGCCATCGGGCGCGTAGATGCGCTTCCAGATGATCGCCACGACGACGCTCGTCAACACCTGCGGGAGAAAGAGGAACCAGCGGTAGATGCCCTCGCCGCGGATCTTCGCCCGGCTGAGCAGGGCGGCACTGATCAGCCCGAGGCCGAGCGGGATCAGACCGAACATGACGATGAGCACCAGCACGTGCCCGAAGGCGGCGTACATCCGCGGGTCGCGTCCGAACTCCAGGTAGTTCTGCAGTCCCATCCAGGTCGGCTCGCTGACTCCGTCCCACTTGTAGAAGGAGTAGTTCACCGTCTGGATCAACGGCACGAGGACGATCGCGCCGTACAGCAGGAGGGCGGGGGACAAAAAGAGCAGCCCGATCCAGCGCCGTTTGCGGGTCTGTCTCGAGACGGCTCGCGTCCTTGGCCTGGCCCGGACGCTCAGACGCGAAGTCTGAACAGTCATCGGGCGGTCTGGAACTTGTCGTAGTCGGCCTGAACCGCCTTCACCAGTGCGTCGGGTGTACTCCGGCCGGCCAGCAACTGCTGGACCTGTCCACCGAGGGTGTCGAGCATCGAGGGTGTGGACCAGTCGAAGTACGGAACGTACCCGTTGTCCTTGTCCAGCGACCGCTGACCGGTGATCTCCGTACCGAACTCGGGGTTGTCCGCCGGCGCCTTGACGTCGTTCAGGAGTGGCAGGAAACCGTTCTCGACGACGTACTGCGCGGTCTGCGGGCCGGCGAGGAAGTCGAGGAACGAGGCGGCGACATCCGGGTTCTTGCACTTCGAGCCGAGCGCGACAGCGGTGGATGCGCCCGTACCGACGACCTTCCCGCCCGTGACCTGCGGGAGTTGCACGTAGCCGTACTCCTGCTTCTGGGCGCCCTGGAAGGCCAAGGTTCCCGTGTACTCGAAGCGGAACGCCGACTTCCCCTTGAGGAAGGCATCGCCGGCGTCGGCGAACTGGATGCCGGCATGGTTCGGCGTGAGCCAGCCCTTGTCCTGGTACGACTTCAGCCGCTCCGCCGCGTCCTTCAGGCCGATCTCGTCGGCCTTCACCGAACCGGTCGAGTAGACGAAGTCGTTGATCTTCTTCTGATCGCCGAACAAGTCCTGCAGGGCCAGCAGGATCGCCGTCGACGACCCCTTGTCCTGGGACCCGTAGCCGATGGGCACAACGCCCGCGGCCTTGGCCTTCGTACAGGCGTCCTCGAACGACGCGAGGTCGGTGGGCACCGTGGCACCCACGCGCTCCAGGACTGCCTTGTTGTAGTAGAGGCCGATCAGCGACGAGCTGGCGACCGGCGTGGCGAACAGCGATCCCGAGCCCATCTCCGTGCCGTCAGCCGTGAACTGGGTCTGACGCAGGATCGTGCTCGGAAATCTGTCCCAGCCGAACGACTTCGAGTAGCCGTCCAGGTTGAGGACGAGCCCGGCCTTGGACAGCGTGCCCAGGGACTGCCACCCGTTGTTGACCGTGATGATGTCCGGCGGGTTCTTCTCCTTCAACCGCAGGTTGGCCGTCTGGGTCAGCTGACCCCAGTCGACGGACGTGCGCTTGATCGTCACGTTCGGGTACTTCAGCTGGTACGCCTTCACCGCGTTGCCCACCCACTTGGCGGAATCACCGCCCCAGAAGTCCAGCATCGACAGCGTCACCGTGCCGGCCTTGGCGACATCGATCGACTTGGCAGGCGTGGAGGGCGCGCTGCTCGCCTTGGTGCCCTGCGGCGCGCAACCAGCCAGCGTGAACAGGCCGAGTGCGGCTCCCGACTTCAACACGGTCCGCCTGGTGACCATCGTGACTCCTTCGTCCGTTCCCGTGACTTCCGGCCACCCTACGACTCTGAAACCAGTTATGCCAGTCCCAACCAGTTGCTGGATGCGAGCGCATCCAGGCCCGAAACTGGTATAGTGACGGCCGTGACAGCAGCAGAGCCCGCGGTCGAACGGGTCAAGAAACGGATCCAAGACGGGATAGTGCGCGGGCGCTACCCGAGCGGCAGCCGACTGCCGAGCGAACGGCAGTTCGCGATCGAGACCGGCCTCAGCCGCATGACCGTCCGGGCCGGCTTCCAAGCCGCCTCCGACGAGGGCCTGATCGTCCCGTCACCCCAACGAGGCTGGTACGTACGCGATCTCGTACTGCGTGAGCCCCCGAGCCGGCTCCAGTCCTTCACGGAGATGGCTCACGAACTGGGCTTCCGCCCCAGCTCGGAAATCCTCGACCACCGCGAACGACCAGCCACCCTCGACGAGGCCCACCGTCTCCACCTGGCCCCCACCGCCCCCGTCGTATCCATCCGCCGCCTCCGCGGCATGGACGGCCGCCCCGTCACCGTCGAGGACCTCGTCATCCCCATAGCCATCGCCCCCTGGCTACCCACCGCCGACCTGACCAACGCATCCCTCTACGAACTCTTCTCCACCCACGGCATCGAGTTCTCCTACTCCCGCTACACAGTCCAGGCCCAAAACGCCGACGCCACCCTCGCCAACCTCCTCAACCTCCCCACCGGCGGAGCCATCCTCGTAGCCACCGAAATAGCCTTCGCCCAAGACACCACCACCCCCCTCCTCTCAGGCACCAACCACTACAGAGGCGACGCCTACCAATTCACCGCCGACCTAACCCGCTAAGCCCAGCGCGGAGTTAGCCCGAGTACCTGGCGTGACGGCTGACGCACGTCTGGGAGCGCCTCAGTTGCAGTGCTCGCGAGGATCAGGATCACGCAACCACGGAAGCAGCTTGGAATACCTCGGTGGGCATGGGGTGGGTTAGTTGCCAGGTGATGGCTATCGGGCGCTCGCCGGTGTGAGTGGTGTACGTCGCTGGGCCGAGGAAGAGGTAGGGGTCGGTGGCTCCGTCGGTGCGTTTGTGTTGGCGGGCGAAGATGAGGATGTCACTGCCACGCTCGCGGTGATTCAGGTACCGCTGGCCTGTTTGCGAGTCGACCGCGGTGTTGCTCTGGGACTCCCAGTGGAACAGCGTTGGGCTGATCGCGTAGTCCTGATACATCGTCGTGGGGGAGTAGTCCGCCTCGGACTTGGTCAGGGTGACGAGGAACGCGTCGAGGTTCCGCTCGTGTGAGTAGAGCACGCCGGATTGGAACGTACTCGGCTTGCGCTGCAGGTTGGCGTAGTCGAGGGCGGCCAAGATTTCCTCCCGCTGGTACCGCGCATGCACGCGAAGGGGCAGGTCGCCGAGTCGACCGCTGAGCTGGAAGGCGCGATGCCGGGCGTGATCCATGGCGAAGTCGGTGATCTCCAGCAACTCGTCGCGCAGGGCATTCTCCTGGCGCAGTGCGTCAATGCCTTCCGCGTACGACGCGAATCCGCCGCCGTCGGGCCAGAGCGAGAAGAACAACATGCGGGCGAACGCACTGTGGGCTGGGTCCAATTCGTCGTACGTCGGTCCGTCGTCCTGCAAGAGTCGTCGGTAGACGCGGGCTCGGTCCGGGTCGTCGACGTGGGCCAGTGCGCGTACGCGTCGGAGAAGAGCTTTCTCCAGGCTCGATCCGGAGCGCGTGTGGAGTCCGGCGTCGCGGCGCAGGTTCGTCCAGCTGCGGCCGGGGCGCAGTACGTCGCTGAGCTCCGTACCGGACTCCTGGAGGAAGGTCGGCAAGGTCTGCTCGCCGTGAGCCCTGAGTTCCTTGACCATGTCCTGCCAGCGGCCGGCAATCTGGCTGCGAAGGTTCGACAGGACCACCTCTTGCGCGACCTTGTCGAGCACAATCTGGCAGCCAGACGGCAGAAACGGGAAGCCCTGCTCAACCTGACGTTCTAGCCCTTTTCGGGTCTCGCCAGTCAGTGCGCGGAAGCGTAGGTCGAAGCGGAACTCTTTGCGTTGGTGACCGACAAAGTCGAGGGCCGTGAGAACCGGCTTGCCTTCGGATTGGCGCAGACCTCGGCCGAGCTGCTGGAGAAAGACAGTCGGGCTTTCGGTCGGGCGAAGGAACAGGACAGTATTGACCTCTGGGAGATCAAGACCTTCGTTGAAGAGGTCCGCGGCAAACAGGGCGTTGACCCGGAGGTCTTTGAGGTCTCGCAGCGCCTGATCCCGGTCGGAGGTCAGAGTCTGGCCGGACACGGCGCGTGCAGGGATGCCCGCCTTGCTGAAGACATCCGCCATGTACTCGGCATGGGCGACCGAAACGCAGAAGCCGAGAGCTCTCATGGTGCGTAGGTCTGTGAGCTTGTCACGAACCTGGTTGAGGACAATGGACGCACGTCTGTCGTTGCCCGTGTACAGGTTCTCGAGTTGCCGCTCGTCGTACCTGCCTCGCTTCCATTGCAGGTCAGCGAGGTCGGTGTTGTCGGAGATCCCGAAGTAATGGAAGGGACACAGGAGATCCGCAGATAGCGCGTCCCACAGCCGAAGCTCGACCGCCGTTCGTCCACCGAAGAAGCTCAGCAGGTTAAAGCCGTCGGTGCGTTCGGGCGTAGCCGTCAGCCCGAGCAGTTCACGAGGCTGAAGATGATCCAGTAGTCGGCGATAGGTCGGTGCGGCCGCGTGATGGAACTCGTCAACGACGACAACATCAAAGGTCTCCGCGGGCATCGTCGTGACGTCGTACGAAGTGAGCGCCTGAACGGAGGCAAAGACGTGTCGCCACCGCTCCGGGCGTGCTCCCGAGTAGTACTCCTCGCCGAAGGTGGCGTCGGCGAGGACCTCGCGGTACGTGCGGAGCGACTGCTGCAGGATCTCTCGACGGTGGGCTACGAACAGGAGTGACGGCGCCGGCTCGCCACGCTTCAGCGCGGCGTCGCGAAGGCGGCGATAGTCGAGCGCGGCGATCACTGTCTTACCGGTGCCGGTTGCCGCGACGACCAGATTGCGATGGCGGTCATGAACCTCGCGTTCGACCTCGATCTCCTCGAGCATCTCGGCTTGGTACGGCCGCGGTCTTACCTCAAGGCCGGCGAGCGAGATCGTGACTCGGTCCGAGGACTTGCGATTGCCTGCCTCGGCCAGTGCATCGTCGAGGCGATCACGGTCGTGCGCTGGGTCGTACTTCTCAAAAGTTGCGTCGTGCCAGTAGGTGTCGAAAGTTGCCTCGAACTTGTCGAGCAAGCTCGGTGTCGCGATCCGCGAGAGACGGACGTTCCACTCGACGCCGTCGAGCAACGCGGCTCGCGAGAGATTGGACGATCCGACGTACGCCGTGTCGAAGCCAGTGTTTCGGCGGAACAGCCACGCTTTGGCGTGCAGCCGAGTGCGAAGTACGTCGTACTGGATCTTGACCTCGGCGCCGAACTCGTTGACGAGTCGGTCAAGCGCAGTGCGATCCGTTGCCCCGAGATAAGTGGTGGTGATGACGCGAAAGGGCGCGCCACGGAGCCGGAGACGTTGGAGCTCAGGCTCGAGCAGGCGAAGGCCGTACCACTTCACGAACGCACAGATCAGGTCCACCTCGTCCGAGGTGTCGATCTCGGCTCGCAACTCCGGACCTAGCGAAGGCTCACCGTGTGCGTTGGTGAGCAGGGCGGCATCGGAGAGCGGAGTGGTCGGCCGGGCCTCGCTATAGGTGGTGGCGCCAGGCCGGACCGGCGGATGCAGCGAATGCAGTTGCCGAAGCTGTCCGTCGGGTAGCTCCTCGCCATTTACGGCAAGGCGCTGCAACAGGTCGTTGACCAGCGCAACACGCTTGCCCTCATCGCGAGTGTTCCCAAGCACCCGCAGTACGGCGTCCCGCACGTGCCGAGCCAGAACCTCCGGCTGATCCGCCAAATCAACATCATGCAGCTTCGCGACCAGCCCATCACCCTCCCCGATCGCCTCAAGCAGCCCATTCGTCACGAGCGCGTCGTAAATCCCTGGCTCCATCTGCCCACCACCCCTCCCGGAGGAGCTTGCCAGACGCATCCGACATCCCGCTGGACCTTGAGGTATGTGATGGCCAGATAGTTGCCATCCCTACCGAATCAGCTGTTGACAAGTTGGTGGAGGGCGTCGAGGCCCGCATTGACGACTCGATCCACTGCGCGGGCGGCGGGAGATCCGTGGCATGCTCGCGGGGTGTCTGATCTGATCGAGTTGCGAGACCGTATGCGGGCCTTCACCGAGGAGCGGGACTGGGCTCAGTTTCATGATCCGAAGTCGCTGATTCTTGCTCTGGTCGGTGAGGTGGGTGAGCTTGCTGAGCTGTTTCAGTGGTTGCCGGCGGATTCGGCGGCTGCGCGCGTGCAGGACGAGCCGCTTCGGAGCCGAGTTGGTGAGGAGATGGCCGACGTACTCCTGTATTTGGTGCGATTGGCCGACGTACTCGAGATCGACCTGGGGGATGCCGCCCTGCGGAAGTTGAGCGGATCGGCATCGAGGTTTCCACCGGACGACGTCCGTGGGCACGCGCCCGAGAAGGCATGACCTTGCTAAGCCACTCCACCGGTAGAGAGGGATGGCCCGCATGCCCATCGAATTCGAGGCCAAAGTGCTGGATGTCGAGCCGGATGAGCTTGCGGAGAGGATTCTTCGGCTGGGTGGGCGGCGGGTGGGGGATCGGCTGATGCGGCGGCATGTCTATGACATTGCGGCGGGGGACGAGACCCGGTGGATTCGGTTGCGGGACAGCGGTACGGCGGTGACGTTGACCGTGAAGGAGATCGCGCACGACGGGATCGACGGGACGATGGAGACCGAGGTCGAGGTTGGTGACTTCGAGGCGACGAACGAGTTGTTGGGACGGATCGGGTTCGAGCCGAAGTCGTACCAGGAGAATCGGCGGATGAGCTTCGAGTTCGAGGGTGCCCAGTTGGAGATCGACTGGTGGCCGCGGATCCCGCCGTACCTGGAGATCGAAGGGCGGACCCGCGAGCACGTTCTGGAGGTTGGGGCCTTGTTGGGCTTCTCCGAGGACGAGCTCACGGGGGAGAACACCCTCAAGGTGTACGGGCGATACGGGATCGACCTGACGGAGATCTCAGAGCTTCGCTTCACTGAGTGAGGTCGAGGGCAATCGCGGAAGGTTCTGTTCCGCGATTGGTGGGATGGTGGGGGGATGTTGGAGACGTCGGCTCGGTTGTTGCGGTTGCTTTCGTTGTTGCAGGTTCGGCGGGATTGGGCGGGGCCTGAGTTGGCGGGGCGGTTGGGGGTTTCTACGCGGACTTTGCGGGCTGATGTGGAGCGGTTGCGGGTTCTGGGGTATCCGGTTGAGGGGCGGCCGGGGGTGGCGGGTGGGTATCGGTTGGGGGCTGGTGGGGAGTTGCCGCCGTTGTTGTTGGATGACGAGGAGGCGGTGGCTGTTGCGGTGGGGTTGCGGACTGCGGCGGCTGGGGGTGTGGCGGGGATTGAGGAGACGTCGGTACGGGCGTTGGTGAAGTTGGAGCAGGTGTTGCCGTCGCGGTTGCGTCATCGGGTGCGGGCGGTGGCGGGGGCGACGGTTGCTGTGGGTGGGGGTGGGCCGCGGGTTGATGCTGAGGTGTTGACGGCGATTGCGTCGGCGATTCGGGATCGGGAGCGGTTGCGGTTCGACTATGCCGGCGGGTCGGGTGGTGGGGTGTGGGGTGACGCGCCGCGTGGTGATGAGGCCGAGCAGGACGACGTACAGCCGCCTCGGGTGGTGGAGCCGCATCGGTTGGTGGCTTGGGGGAGGCGGTGGTATTTGGTTGCTTGGGACAACGGGCGGGACGCGTGGCGGACGTTCCGGGTGGATCGGATGACAGTCCGGACGCCTAATGGCGCGAGGTTTGTGCCGCGGGAGTTGGACGAGGTCGACGTCGAGGAGTTCGTACGGCGCTCTGTGGGCGAGGCGTCGTGGCATTACCGGGCGCGGATCCGGGTGGAGGCGTCGAGTCTGTACGTGCAGAATCGGATGCCGATCCCGATCGAGCCCGAGGTGGTTGACGACAACAGGTGCATCGTCGAGTTGGGGTCGGACGATCCGCATCAGTTGGCGTTGTGGTTGGGGCTGTTGGACGCGGACTTCGAAGTACTGGATGCGCCGGAGTTGGCCGAGGCGGTTCGTGCTGTCGGCGATCGGTTCCACCGGGCGGCGCGGGCGTTCGGCTGACGTCTCAGTGGAGCTCGGGGCGAGCCTGGACGAGAAGGTGGCTGAGGTCGTAGCCGTCTTCGTCGGTGGCTACGGCTACCAGGGCGCGCCAGACTTCGACGGGGATGATGGCTGCCTCCGGCTCGCCTTCGTCGCCGAAGACGAAGGGCTCGGTGCTGCCGGCGCGGAACAGGCTGAGCAGGTCTGGAAGGTACGTCGACGCCTCGGCGGTGGGCTGTACCCAGACGTGGGCTCCGTCGGGGAGGATGTGCGGCGCTTCGTTGAAAGGCATTGAAATCCTTCCGGTTGGGGGACGTCTTGATCAGGATAGGGGTCGGGAAGCACGCGACGCCGGAGTTATCCACAGGCCGGGGAATGGGGCCGGACGCAACCGTTGGAGGAGCTGGGATGGGCGAAGGGCGCTGGGTCGAGGTGCGGGCGACGGCTGGGCACGGGGTGGATGAGAAGAAGTGTGTGAAGTCCCTCCAACAGTTGCGGAAGGAGTTCGCGGGGGAGGAACTGCCCACACAGGATGTTGTTGAGCCGTCAGACGGAAAGGTGGCGATCGCGGTCGCGTTGATGGGCGCGGGCGCGGAGCAGACCGTGGTCGCCGCACTGGGGGATTGGATTCGGCGGCGGAAGAATCCGGGAACGGTGACCCTGACGCTGGAAGGCGATTCGATCGAGGTGGACCGGCCGACGTTCGACGACCGGGAACGGGAACTCGCGGCGTTTCTCACCACGCACTAGCAGAGCGAGCGTTTGAACGTCCCGGCGACAGGAGTGAGTCGTTGTCGGGGTGGGTGGTGCGGCGTAGCGTCGAAGACGGGGTTCGGGGATGACGTTGGTGGGGGTGGTGGTTCGGGTTCAGTGGTCCTCGCCGGTTGCGGGCCCGTGATAGGAAGCTCTGCCCGGACCTCCCTCCAGAAGGGTGGAGCCCAAAGGAGCCCGGAGTGCGTGAGCACTCCGGGCTCCCCTCTTGGCACGACGACTGGTTACAGGTTGCGGAAGAAGGTGCGGAGGTCGTTGGTGACGTCGTCGGGGCACTCGAGGGAGGCGTAGTGGCCGCCTTTGCTGAAGTTGGACCAGTGGACGATGTTGGTGTTGTCGCGCTCGGCGAGTGCACGGATGGTCTTGAAGTCGTCGGTGAAGACCGCGACGCCGGTGGGGGCGTGGTTGAGCTGAGGCTCGGTGCCGGCGTGGGCCTCTTCGTAGTGGTACCGGCCGGCTGCGGCGGACGTGTTGGTGAACCAGTACAGGGAGACCTCGGTCAGGATCTGGTCGCGGGAGACCAGGCTGGTGCCGTCGCCGAAGTTGTTGAAGAGTTCGTTCCAGGCGAGCTGGCCGACCGGTGAGTCGGAGATGCCGACGGCAACGGTCTGCGGCCGGGTCGCGTTGATCGCGTTGTACCCGCCGACCGACTGGAACCACTTCAGGTGCTCGAGCGCCGCGTAGTCCTCCGGCGTGAACTTCTCGAACTCCGCCGGGTCGCCGGACGGGAACGAGAACAGTTGCAGCACATGCAGCCCCAGGAAGCCTTCCGGGTTCAGCAGGCCGAGTTCGCGGGAGATCATCGCGCCACCGTCGGAGCCATGGGTGCCGTACGACGAGTAGCCGAGCCGGCGCATCAGGGTGTCGTACGTGCGAGCGACCCTGGCCATCGTCCAGCCCCGGTCGACGAGCGGCGTACTGAAGCCGAAGCCGGGCATCGACGGTACGACGACGGAGAAGGCGTCGTCGGCCGAGCCGCCGTACGCGACCGGATCGGTGAGCGGGCCGATCATGTCGAGGAAGTCGACGAACGACCCCGGGTAGGTATGCAGCAACAGCAGCGGTGTCGCGCCCTCGACCTTCGACGGTACGTGGATGAAGTGGACGGTCTGGCCGTCGATCTCGGTCAGGTAGTGCGGGAACTCGTTCATCCGCGCTTCCTGCTGGCGCCAGTCGAACCCTTGCTGCCAGTGGTCGACCATCTCGCGGAGGTAGTGGTTCGGGGTGCCGAGGTCCCAGTTGTCGCCGGGGGCCGGCTCGGGCAGCCGCGTCCGCGCGAGGCGGGCGAGCAGATCGTCCAGGTCAGCCTGGGCGATGTCGACGGTGAAGGGCCGGATGCTCTCGTTCGTGGTCATGGCTTCACCGTAGAATCCATATAGGAACATTACATTCCTGTTTGTGCGATGATTTTCTGCATGCTCGAGACCTCGTCGCGGTTGCTGTCTCTCCTGGCGTTGCTGCAGGCCCGGCCGGCCTGGACCGGCACCGAGTTGGCTGAGCGGTTGGAGGTGACGACGCGGACGATCCGCAACGACATCGAACGGCTTCGCGAGCTCGGGTATCCGGTCGACGCGACTCGAGGTGCCGCTGGGCACTATCAGTTGGGCGTTGGTGCCAAGCTCCCGCCGTTGCTGCTGGATGACGAGGAGGCGGTGGCGGTCGCGGTCGGCTTGCGGACGGGCGCCGGTGTTGTCGGAATGGCGGACAGCAGTGTGCGGGCGTTGACGAAGCTGGAGCAGGTGCTGCCGCATCGGCTCCGGCGTCAGGTGAATGCGATCAGCAGCACGATGGAGAAGGGTCCTGACAACACTGGCTCCAACGTGGCGGATCCGGAGATCGATCCTGGGGTGCTGACGGCTATCGCGGCCTGCATTCGGGATGAGCATTACCTGCGTTTCGACTACGAGATCCCCGTGGATGTGCCGATTCGTGGCCCAGGGTCAGGGGTCGGGAGCGATCTGCCGATTCTCGTTGAGCCGTATCGTCTGGTGAGCTGGCAGCGGTACTGGTACCTCGTCGCGCGGGACGATTCCGACGTATGGCGGACGTACCGGGTCGACTGGATGTCGTTGCGGATGGCAACAGGTCGGCGCTACAAGCCCCGGCCGATGCCGGGTGACGACTACACCGAGTTCGTACTCCGGGATGTCGCGTCGACCGGGTGGAAGGTGCACGCGCGGATCAGGGTCCTTGCTCCGGCGCAGGAGGTCCTGTCCCGGATCCATGCCGCCGTTGGGATTGTGGAGTCGGTGGACGAGAGCACCAGTGTCCTCGTCACCGGCGCTGATTCGTTGGAGATCGTTGCCGTCTACATCGGCATGCTCGGCCTCGACTTCCACGTCGACGGCCCACCAGCCTTGATCGACCACCTCAAAACCATCGGCAACCGTTACCTGAACGCAATCCCGTAGAGGCTTAGGAGTGGTCTGTGCCTAGGCCGGCGTTGCGGGCTTGGATTATGGCGGTGGAGCGGTCGGCTATGCCTAGTTTGGTGAAGATGGCGGAGACGTTGTTGGCGACCGTTTTGGGGGCGAGGTCCAGGCGGGTGGCGATGGCGGGGTTGGAGAGGCCGGCGGCTAGCAGGTCGAGGATCTCGCGTTCGCGGGTGGTGAGTTCGGGGAACGGGTCCGCGGTGGGTGGTGGGGCAGAGAAGAAGCCGAGGACTCGGCGGGCGATGCCGGGGCCGAAGATGGCCTCGCCGGCGGCGACCGCGCGGATCGCGCGGGCGATCTCTTCCTGCTCGGCGCCTTTGACGAGGTAGCCGCGGGCGCCGGCGCGCATCGCGGCGAACACCGAGTCGTCGTCCTCGAACATTGTCAACACGAGTACGGCGACCTCCGGCGCGGACCGGACCAGCTCGCGGGTCGCGGCGAATCCGTCGATGTCGGGCATCTGCAGGTCCAGTACGGCGACGTGTGGCCGGGTGGTGATGACCTCACGGATTGCCTCTCGTCCGGTCTTGGCAACACCGACCACCTCGATGCCCGGCAAGGACGTCAGCAAGGCAGCAAGACCAGCGCGAACAACCGGGTGATCGTCGGCAAGCACGACACGGATCGTCTCGTCCCCAGGCGAAAGCCGATCGGCGCGTGACGTCATCTGGGCTCCAAGGGGAAGTGGGCTTGGACTTTGCCGCCGGTGGGAGTGGGGCCGGCTTCCACGTGGCCGCCCAGTTCGGTGGCTCGGTCGTGCATGGCTTGGAGGCCTACGCCCGGGCGCCAGGCGCCGTTGGGTGGGCCGTTGTCGGTGACTTCGACTTCCAGGTCGGAGCCGCAGCGTAGAGCGAGTACGGCGGTGGTCGCGTGCGAGTGCTTGACGACGTTGTTCAGCGCCTCGGTGGCGATCCGATAGGCAGCGACCTCCAGAGCAGCGGGCAGTGCCGGCAGTCCGTCGGCCGAAACCTCCACCTGAACGGCCGCGCCGTCTGCACGGAAGGACAACTGGTCTGCTCGCTGTCGCAGCGCTCCGACCAGGCCGAGTTCGTCCAACGCGGGTGGTCGCAGATTGTCAACAAGCCTACGTACGTCGGCGATGGCGGTACGCGTGTCGGCGCGCAGGGTGGCCAGGAGATCACCCGCCTTGACCGGATCTGTCGACACCAGATTGGCGGCGGCGTCCGCGGTGAACGCGACGCCGGTCAGCGTGGGGCCGAGGCCGTCATGCAGATCGCGGCGGATTCGCCGGCGCTCCTCTTCTCGCGCAGAGACCAGTTTCTCTCGGGACGACTGGAGTTCTGTCGACAATCGGGTTGCATGCACGGCAGCCGCGAGTGGTACGGCGACCAGCGCGAGAACGTCGCGGTCCGTCGACGACACCGTGGACTCGCCGGATCGCAAGCCGACCTCGAGCGCTCCGACCACCAGGCCGCCGTACTCGAGTTCCAGCGGTACGACGGTCTGCGGTGGCGTGCCGTCCGTGGCGACAGTCGTGTTGTCGACAATCAGACCGACGTACGGGAACCGGAGAGCGGCGCGGATGGCGGCGACCACGCCGGGGAGGCCGGCCGTCAGTTGCTCGCCGGCACCGGCACCGGCGCCGGCACCGGAGCCGGCGGGGGCACCGGTGCGGGCAGCGGTTCGGGCTCCGGCGGAGAGTTGCTCGCCGACCCGGGACGCGACGCGGGCGGGGTCGCGGCGGTCGCCGTACAGGGCGCGGTCGACGAGGCTCTGGAGACGGGGAAGGATCGGCGCGAGGATCAGCGCGAGGAGCACAGTGATCGCGGCGGATCGGCCGACGTGCGACGAGATCAACGTGCCGAGGAGCGCGGCCAGGGCGGAATAGGCGCCGATGGCAACCAAGGACAGCAGCGCCCAGGTCAGTGCGCGGGAGACGACGAGCCGGATGTCGAGCAGCTGGTACCGCACGATCGCGACCGCGACGGCGATCGGGATGAGCGGAATTGTCAACAATACAAAGATCGGCGTGCCGGCGACGAAGGACCACGGGGTGACGAAGAGCAGCGCGATGACGGTGGCCAGAACCAACCACAGGAGTTGTCGGCGAGCCATCTCGTCGGCGCGGCGGTAGCGGATCAGCAGGCAGACGACGGCGATCAGGATCGCGACCAGGTCGCGGGCCTCGGTCGCTGTCCAGAGCGGCTGGAGGTCGTCGTACGAGGGAATGGTCAGGTAGCCACTGGACGTGCCGGGGGTCAGAGTGTCGCCGCTGCCGACCATCTCGAGGACGAACAGTGGCGCGGTGGCGATGATGCCGATCGCGGCCCAGCGCCACCGTGGTGAGAGCAGATGGCCGGTGGGGAACAGGAGCAGGGCGAGCGGGAGGAACAGGCCGATCGACCATGGCCACGCCGCCAGAGCGACGGTAACGGTCAGGCGTTGAATCGTGCTCCCGTCCGGGAGAGCTACGGCGAGCGGCCCGCCGAATGCGGTGGTGGCGTGGCCGATGCCGTCGGCGATGAAGAGCCAGCCGATCGGGTTCGACGGGCGGTGCCAGGCGATCACTGCACCACAGAGTCCGAAGGTCAGGCCCATCAGGCCGTTCGTCACCACGAACGCGTCCACGAGTTCCGCCCAGCTCAACCCGATCGCGGCGGCGATCGCCAGTCCGGCGACAACCTCGGCGACGGCGAACGCACCCAGACCGCCCGCGAGCAAGCGCTTCGACGGGGCGCTGGATGCGGTCATACCGGCAGTGTGCGCCCGGAGGTGTCCTGGCGTCTCGGGAACGCGATCCCGGATCGGCCGGGGAGATGCCTGGACCGCTGGGAGTGCGGCCCCAAGTGAAACCACCGGCCGGCGCGCGACGGTGGAGCGGTCAGAACCTGTTGAGGGGGTAGCGAGATGTCTGGAAGGAACAAGGCCGGGCTGGTTGTGCTCGGGCTGCTGTCGGTGGTGGATCTGTTCACGCCGCTGCTGACCGATGGGGAGCACCCGCCGATGGAGATCGCGGTCGGTGCGGCCGTGGTCGGGCTGGTCAGCCTCGTGCTGATCGGGTTCGCTTGGCGGGGAAAGCGGTGGGCGTTGGCGCCGCTGATCACCCTGCGGATCGCCTCGGCGCTGTTCGCCGTACCGGCGTTCTTCGCGTCCGATGTCCCGGCGCCGGCAGTCGCCGCCGCGGGGATCGGGGTGGCACTGACGATCTTCGGTGTGATCGCGGTGCTCCTGCCGTCGCGTGAGCTGGTGGGTGCGCGATGAGCCAGACGATGACGCGTACGACGGGCGCCGACGTACGCCCCGTCTCGCGGTGGTTCACGGCTCTGATCCTGCCGATCGGACCGGCCGCGATCGCGCTGCTGCGGTACTTCCTGCCGTACGACACGGTGGACGACGTGTCGACGATCGTCACGAAGATTGTCGACAATCTGGATCGAAGCTCGATGGTGATCTGGCTCGGCTTCATCGGGATCCTCACGCTGGTCCCGGGTGCCTACGCTGTCGGCCGGCTCACCCGCCGGCGGGCTCCATGGCTGACCGCGATCGCGCTCTTCCTCGTCGTACCGGGGTATCTGGCGCTGCCGTGGACTGCGTCCAGCGACCTGTTCACCTGGTCGGCCGGGACGGCGGGGCTGGACGTCGGGTCGATCACCAAGGCGGTCGACGTGACGCACGGATCGATGAATCTGGCGGGTGCGATCTTCGTCTTCGGGCACGTGGTCGGGACGGTCGTCCTGGGGATCGCGATGTGGCGGTCGCGGATCGTGGCTCGGTGGGCCGCGGTGGCGGTGATGGTGTCGCAGCCGATCCACTTCGTCGCGGCGATCATCGTGCCCAGCCACGCGCTGGATCTGTTCGGCTGGGGTCTGCAGGCAGCCGGGTTCGCCGCGGTGGGGTGGGCGATCCTCCGGATGACCAACGACGAATGGCAGCCGTTGCCCTGAAGGGCGGTGTCTTCAAGGGCCTTCTGGGAAAGGGCTTCGGGGGCGGGCTCGTCCGGCGCTAGTCTCGGCGTACTGAAGGGGGAGATCAGATGACGGAGACGCAGGTGCCGGACGAGCCCGTGGTCGACGCGACGCGGGGGAGCTTCAAGCTCACGCACGTCGCGGAGCAGAACATCGAGCGGCAGGCGTTCATCCTCGACCAAATGGCGTCGCGGCCGGCCGTGAAGGCGCTGAAGACGTGGGCGCTCCAGCAGTTGGCACCGGCGCCGGGGGAGACGGCGGTCGACGTCGGTTCGGGCACGGGCGAGGACGTGGTCACCTTCGCGGAGTTGATCGGACCGGACGGCCACGCGATCGGTGTCGAGCCGAATCCAGGCCTCCGCGCCGAGGCAACCCGACGAGCCGAGTCAACACGAGGGTCCGAGTCAACACGAGGGTCCGACGCACCACGAGAGGCCGAGGCGGCACGAGGGTCCGACGCAGCACGAGAGGCCGAGGCGGTACGACGGTCCGCCGGTGCACAGGTGGAGTACCTCGAGGGTCACGCGGAGGCGCTCCCGTTCGCCGACGAGTCCGTGGACGTCCTCCGCTGTGAGCGCGTCCTGCAGCACGTCGACAATCCGGCCGCGGTGGTGCAGGAGATGACGCGCGTACTCCGTCCCGGCGGGCGGATCGCCCTGATCGACACGGACTGGGCGACGGCCATCATCCATCCGGCCGACCCCGACGTACTGCAGCGAATGGTCGGCTACTTCCTGTCCGAGTCCGCCAATCCGTTCTCCGGAAGACAACTCCGCGGCCTGCTGGCCCAAGCCGGCTTGGAGATCACCGGCGAGACCGCGTCCACCTGGATCGAAGCGCAGGAAGGTGCACGCCAGGGCTTCATCGCGATGATGCATCTGACCGCCGCCCAGGCCGGCGTGATCACCCCGGCCGAGGCGGATGCGTTCTCCCGATCCCTCAACGAAGCAGCCGACCGAGGCGCCTTCCACATGTCGCTGACGATGTACGCCGTCAGCGCGCTCAAACCCCGTGCTGTTTGAGGAAGGCGACCGTGCGGGCCATCGAGGTCGGCCAGGCGGGGCCGAAGGCGTGTTCCTCGCCGGGGTAGGTGTACATCGTGGCGTCCTTGCCGGCGGCCTTCAGCGCGGCGAGAGTCTCGCGCGACCAGGAGATCGGGCAGGTCGAGTCGGACGTGCCGTGGTGGATCAGGACCGGTTCGGTGACCCGGTCGAAGAAGTTCACCGGTGACACGTTGCGCCAGAACGTCGGGTTCCGCGCCGGTTCGCCGTACGCGCCCACGATCGCTGTGGCGACCGGCCGCTCGTCCCGGGTCCAGCGGTTGAAGTTGTCGACAGTGTCGGAACTGACCGGCGCGAAGACGACGCCGGCCTTGACCAGCCCGGGTTGCGCGACCAGCACGTTGTAGGTGATCCCGCCGCCCATCGACCGGCCGAGCAGTCCGATCCGCTCCGGGTCGACGTACTGCGACGTCCGGAGCGCGAGGACCGCGTTGATCACGTCCTCGGTGTAGCCGAGGCGCAGGTTGAGTTCGGCTCGTGCGTCGTCGGTCGACTGCGCGTGGTTGCGGTAGTCGGTGTGCAGTACGACGTACCCGCGGCGCGCGAGGTAGTCCTGCTCACGCATCAGGCCGCGGCCGTTGGTGTAGACGGCCGGGTCGATGTAGCCGTGGTTCAGGACGAGGGCCGGGTGTGGTCCGGGCGTGGTCGGCACGTTCATGATCCCGGAGATCGTCAGCCGGCCGCTGGAGTACGTCACGTGATAGCGCGTGTAGGCGGCATTGCGCGCCAGTACGCGGACGAGGCGCAGGTTGCGGCCGTCGTACTTCTTCGCGATCAGCGCCTGCAGTGAGACGGGATGGGGCGCGGCCGTCGGCGTGGGCGTTGGCGCTGCGGAGGAGCGAGTGGGCGAGGAAACAGCGGATGGCGTGGCCGGGGTCGAGGTGGCCACACTCGGAGTGGACGCAGGGGGTGCCGCATCGTCGTCGCTGGTACACGCGACCGCGGCCGTCGTCGCGAGTGCGGCGACTCCCGCCCACGCCATCCGCCGGTTCATGTCATCCAGTCTGCCGTCGTACACCGCGAATCCAGCGAAAGATCCGGCAACGATTGTCGGCACGCTGTGTTCGGCCCGATCCGGTCTGTGATTTTGTCGCAATTCCAGTCGGAGTACAGAATGCACGATTACTGCCGCGTACCGTGAATTGTTCGCGCTTTTCCGCGTGCCGTGGCAGCATTTTGGCCCGGACGGTCGATTGTTCAAGTTGGGGGACTTGAAATATGTCGCGAGCCAGACGGGCAATACACCGGCAACGGCGGCCTACGCTGCTGGTCACCGTGGGGGTGATCGCCGCGGTCGTCGCCGCCGCGGGCGTGGCGATCGCGCAACTCGGGTCGGGTGACAAGCCAAGTGTTCAGCCTCCACCCACTGCGGATCATGCTGTACACAATGCAAGCCATCCGGCACCGACAGCGAGCGTGTCCGAGTCGGCGCGGAATGTCACCAGCAGTGCGCCCGCCGATGCGTGTACTGCGGAGATCCGGACGACTGAGGCCGTCGTTGCCGCGGCTCGGACGGCTGCCGGGCATTGGCGCGAACACGTTCAGGCCAGGACCGATTTACTGAGCGGCAAGAATTCCGAAGAGGTCACGAAAGCGATCTGGAAGCGGACGCGCTTGGCCGGACCGGCAGATATCGCCGCGTTGAATGCCGCCGTGACCGCGCAGGCCAGGTCCGCGGGTGGCTGCGCGAAACTTACCGGGAGTACGGCCGCGGCCTGCAAACAGCGAATGGCCGTCCTCGGCCGGGTAGCGACCGCCGACCGCGCGGCCGCCGCCGACTGGGCCCACCACCTGTCGATGATGGCCGCTCACGCGGCAGGCGACTTCGGCTCGGAACACGCGCAGTCGCTGTGGGTCTCCGCCTGGTCCTCCGCTCCGAAGAACCTCAACGCGGCGACCCGAGCCAACGCCGACCTCGCCACGGCCCCGGTCTGCCGCCCGGCCTGAGCAGACGACCTGCGCCCGGCCTGAGCTGAGGCCGCGCGCCCGGCCTGAGCTGAGGACCGGCTGGGCCACTGGACAATCAGCACGGCGGACAGCACGAGCGCACCACCGAGCCACTGGATCGGCGTGAGCACCTCGCCGAACACCACGGCCGCCGCAATCACTGTCACGACCGGCTCGAGGATCGACAGGATCGACGCGACCGACGGGCCGACCCGGGCCATCCCGGCGAAGAACAACAGGATCGCCGCGACCGTGCTGACGAGGGCCAGGGCGCCCAGCCACAACCACCCGGCCGGCGCGAAGCCAAGATCGGTGCCGCCGCGTACGAGCCCGGTCAGCAGGAACGTGCCGAACGCGCCGGTGCAGACCAGTGCCGCAAGCGCGAGCGGGGAGATGTCGACCCGATCACCAACCAGGATGTAGCCGGTGTAGACAATCGCCGCGCCCAGCGCCAGCAGTGCGCCAACCATGTCGAACCGGCCGGTCGCCGCGCCACTGAGTACCAGCCCGATTCCGACCAGCGCCAAGCCGAGTGCCCACACTCTCCGCCTCGATGCGCGCTCTCGTCGCAGTACGACGGCGCCGGCCATGACCAGCACGGGGTAGACGTACAGGATCAGCGCCACCAGCGACGCGTCGATCCGGGCCAGCGCGGAGAAGTACAGACCGGCCTGTGCCGCATAGCCGAAGACGCCCATCCCCAGACCGGCGAGCACGGCCCGGCGGGGGAGGTTGCGCAGCGCGCCGCGGGCCAGCGCGATCGCCAGCAGCACCGCACCCGCGAGACCGAAGCGGACGAGTAACAGCGCGTCGACCGACACGCCAGCGTCGTACGACAGTTTGCCGAACACGGCCATCGCCCCGAACCCGGCGGCGGAGAGAAGACAGAAGAGAGCACCCACGGCATCGATGGTCGGGCCAACCGATTGTTCACGTCCATCGCGGCTTCATGGACAGCATCGTGTAGCTATTCTGAACAGATGCTGGACCTGCATCGCCTCCGACTTCTGCGGGAAGTCCACGGTCGCGGCACCGTGCACGGAGCGGCCCGCGCCCTCGGTTACACGCCCAGCGCCATCTCGCAGCAGCTGTCCGTGCTGGAGCGTGAAGCAGGAACTCCGCTGCTCGAACGCATCGGGCGCAATGTCCGGTTGACTGCGGCTGGTCAGGTTCTGGTCCGGCATGCATCGATCCTGCTCGAGGGCGTGGAGGCAGCGGAGGCGGAGTTGGCCGCGGTAGCGGCGGGCCGGGTGGCCGGGGTTGTTCGGGTCGCGTCCTTCCAGTCCGCGTTCCTGCGCATCGTGGCTCCGGCCGTGCGGGCCTTGGCCGCTAGCCACCCTGAGATCCGCATCGAGGCCGCCGAGACCGAGGTGGAGCAGGCCGCGCCGGCTCTCAGGTTGCAGCAACTGGACGTGGTGGTCGGCGACGAGTACGACGGTCAGCCGCGGGCCGTGCATGCCGACTTGGTTCGCGGGCGTTTGCTGCGCGAACAGATCCGCGTCGTGCTGCCCGAAGACCATCCCGAGGCTGCCGCCGACCGAGTGTCGATCACGCACCTGGCCGACGTTCCGTGGGCGTCTTGCCAACCCGGCACCGGCCATCGCGAGATGCAGGTGCGGGTCTGCCGGGAGCTCGGTGGGTTCGAACCGGATCTGCGCTACAGCTCGGACGACTTCCTGATCCTGCTCGAGTTGGTTCGTACGACGGGTGCCGGCGCGCTCCTCCCGGACCTGGTTCTCGGCCACGGCGCGCCGTCAGGAGTCGCGGTGAAGCTTCCGGCAGAGGGCTCAGTCGGCCGTGAGGTCTTCCTGCTGACGCGACGTACCCAGACCCCGGCGGTCGCCGCCGTCGCGGACGCACTCCGCGCAGCTGCCGGCGAAAGCCTCTAGATCCAAACCAGGCTGGTGTCGGTCCGCCAGCTGTAGCTGCCGGTCCGGATACGGCTGCTCTGTGAACAGAGGTTCGCGCTCAGCTCGTGGTCCCAGTACCTCGTGGTGAAAAGGCTAACACCAGCTCTTGCCAGTCGTGCATTCTTGTCTAACAATCTTAGGACCCGACGACTCCGGAGGCGCGATGCACACCGAGCCCGAGCAGCAGGCCCCAGCCGCCGATTCCGATCCGGACTGGCCGTTGGCGGCTACGCGGTGGGCCCAGATCACGTTGGCCGAGGACGATCCCGCGCACTTCGACGCGGACTTCTGGTTGCAGTTGATGCGCGACAGCAAGTCGAACGCGACCTGCATCAGCGCCGGCGGGTACGTCGCCTACTACCCGACGCGGCTCGAGTACCACCACCGCAGCAAGTACCTCGGCGACACCGACCCGTTCGGCACCCTGGTCGAGGGCGCCCGCAGCCTCGGCATGAGCGTGATGGCGCGTGTCGACCCGCACGCGATCCACGCCGACGCGGCCGAGGCGCATCCGGAGTGGCTCGCCCGCGACCGCGACGGCAACCCGATCGAGCACTGGGCGTATCCCGGCATCTGGCTGACCTGCGCGTTCACGTCGTACCACCGGGAGTTCATTACCGACGTGATCCGCGAGATCGTCCGCGACTACGGCGTCGACGCGGTCTTCGCGAACCGGTGGGAGGGGTACTACGGCATCTCCTACAGCGAGGCCGCGCGCAAGTCGTTCCGCGACGAGACCGGCCTCGAGTTGCCCGCCGCCGAGTACGCCGAAGGCTGGCCGGAGTACGTCGCCTGGCGCCACCGGAGACTCGGTGAACTCGTCGGCATCTGGGACCAGGCGGTCCGCGAACTCCGCCCGCATGCACGCTTCGTCCCGAACCTGGGTGCACTCGCCGCGCGCGACCTGGCCCGCGATCTGGCCGAGCCACTCGCGCCGCTGTTCATCATCGACAAACAAGGCCGGCACGGGATCGAGGCGCCCTGGGCCGCGGGCCGCAACGGCAAGCGCAACCGCGGCGTCTTCCCGGATCGGCCGGTCCGCCTGATCACGTCGGTCGGCCCGGAGCACCAGTACCGCTGGAAGGACTCGGTCGCGCCGGGCGAAGAGGTGAAGACCTGGATTGTCGACGGGTTCGCCCACGGCGCGCTGCCCTGGTTCACCAAGTTCAACGCGAGCGTGCCCGACCACCGCTGGGTGCAGCCGATTGTCGACGCCTTCAACCTGCACGCGACCGTCGAGCCGGTACTGCGCGACCTGCGCATCACCGCCGAGGTGGCCCTGCTCGACCCGACCCGCACGGGCCAACTCCACGCCGGCGACCACGATCACGAGGACGGCTTCTACCAGGCGCTGGTCGAGGCACGGGTCCCGTTCGAGTTCGTCTCCGACCAACTCCTGTCCGCCGAACGGCTCAGCCCGTTCAAGCTCGTCGTCCTCGCGAACGCCGAGCAACTCAGCGACGACCAGTGTGCGGTCCTGCGTGAGTACGTCGCCCAGGGCGGTTCACTCGTGGCGTCGTACCAGAGCTCCTTGTACGACGAACACGGGCAGGCGCGGGCGGACTTCGGACTCGGCGATGTGCTCGGGGTTCGGTTGAGCGAGCCGAGTCGTGCGGTCAAGAACAACTACATCGCGCTGATGGACGAGCATCCGCTGAACGCCGGCTTCGAGGGAACGACCCGCATCATTGGCGGCACCAACATCCTGGGCGTCGAGGCGACCGGGGTCGTTCCGTGGAGGTTCATCCCGGACTTCCCGGATCTGCCGATGGAGGAGGTGTATGCGCGGGAGGCGCCGGACCGGCCCGCGGTGATCTGCACCGAGAACGCGAACGGCGGCCGTACCGTCTACTTCCCGTTCAACCTCGGCGCGATCTTCTGGGAGGCGCTTCAGTCCGACCACGGCCGGCTGATCGCGAACGCCGTCGCCTGGGCGCTCGGCAAGGCGCCGGAGGTGACCGTCGAGGGCGCCGGCCTGGTCGACGTCGCGGTCCATCGCTGTGATTCCGGCGTGGCCGTTGCCTTGGTCAACCTGACGAACCCGATGGCGATGCGCGGCCCGATCCGCGAGACCCTCCCGCTGCCGCCCCAGCGTGTGTCGATCGCCGTACCAGATCGGCCGGTGAAGGTGCGGCTGCTGGTCGCCGGGGTGGATGTCGAGCCGACGGTCGTGGACAGTCGCGCGGAGATCGTCATCCCGACCGCGGGCCTGCTGGAGGTCGTGCATGTGGATTGGGGCGACGCATGAGGATCGGATTCGTCGGTCTCGGGGTGATGGGTCGGCCGATGGCAGCCAACTTGCTTGCCGCCGGCCACGAACTCTCGCTGTACCGCGGCCGTACCGATCTCGAGGGCCACGTCTGCCGCTCCGCGAAGGAGGCGGCCGAGCGGTCCGAGGTCGTCATCCTGATGGTCCCGGACACTCCCGACGTCGAGTCAGCGCTGTTCGGTCCTGACGGTGTGGCCGCGGGCCTCCGAGAGGGCTCGCTGGTGATCGACATGAGTTCGATCTCGCCGACCGCGACCGTCGGGTTCGCGGCGCGGATCGAAGAACTGGGCTGCGCCTACCTCGACGCACCAGTGTCAGGTGGGGAGGTCGGTGCGCGGGACGCGACGCTGACGATCATGGTCGGCGGGCGGCCGGAGGTGTTCGAGCGAGCCCGCCCGATCTTCGCGACGCTCGGCAAGAACATCACGTTGATCGGCGGCGCCGGCGCCGGCCAGACCGCGAAGGTCGCGAACCAGATCGTTGTCGCTCTGACCATCGAGGCCGTGGCCGAGGTACTGCTGTTCGCCAAGGCCGCCGGCGCGGATCCGGCCGTCGTCCGCGAGGCTTTGATGGGCGGCTTCGCGAGCTCCCGGATCCTCGAGTTGCACGGCGAGCGGATGGTGACGCAGACCTTCGACCCTGGGTTCCGGATCCGCCTGCACCGCAAGGATCTCGGCCTCGCCGTCCAGGCGGCCGCCGAGCTCGACCTGGCCCTGCCGAACACCGCCGCGACCCAGCAGTTGATGAACGCCGCCATTGCGGATGGCGACGGCGATCTCGACCACTCCGCGCTCTACCGCACGCTGCGCCGGGGGCCGGCATGAGGCTGTGGTGGCACGACCCGTTCCGGATGTTCCAGACCAACCTGCGCGAGATCGACGCCGGGCTGGATGTGGAGAAGGTGCTCGATTATCTGGAGGAGTTCGGCGCCAACACCTGGCTGCTGAGCGTCGGCGGGATCTTGTCGAACTACCCGACCGACCTCGACTTCCAGACCCGCAACCCGCACCTGGCCGAGCGTCCGTCCGGCGACCTGGTCGGCGACGCCGTGAAGGCGGCCGCGCGCCGCGGGATCCGGGTGATGGGCCGGATGGACTTCTCCAAGATCGACCACCGCCGCGCCGAGGCCCACCCGGACTGGTGTTTCGTCGGACCGCAGGGCGCGCGCCAGGTCTACAACGGCCTGACCAGCGTCTGCCCGAGCGGCGACTACTACCAGGTGAAGCTGTTCGAGGTCCTCGATGAAGTCCTCGATCGCTACCCACTCGACGGCTTCTTCTGCAACTGGATGTCGTTCAACGAGGTCGACTACAGCCGCGTGTACCACGGCGTCTGCCACTGCGTGTCCTGCCACGAGCGGTACGACGGGCGGCTGCCGGACGGGCGGGATTCACCGGGCTATGAGGACTGGCAACTGTTCTCGGCAACGGTTCTCGCCGACCTGACACAGCGGATCCGGGATCACCTCGCGGCACGTCGGCCCGAGGCGCCGCTCGTGCTCGGTGACCAGGCCGACATCGTGTTCCACGAGGCGAACAACGCCGTCGGCCGTCGCCTGTGGCACCACCGCACCAGCGAGGCCGTGAGTGCCGCGAAGACCTACCGCCCGACGGTCCCGGTGCTGACGAACTCGGTCGGGTTCGTGGACATGCCGTACCGGATGGCGAGCGAGGATCCTCATCACTTCGCGCAGTATTTGCTCCAGGCAATCGCTCGTGGCGCGAATCCGTCGACGTACATCATGGGGACGCCGTCGGACAATCCGTACGCCTGCCTGCAGGTCGCAGGGGAGCTGACCAGGTTCCATCGCGATCATGAGGACGTCTATCGCGACCTCGTGCCGGCCGCCGAGACCTTGCTGGTCAGGCCGAAGGAAGGCTCGACGCCCGAGTTCCAGGGGCTCTACCTGTCGTTGCTCCAGCGTCACGTGCCGTTCGATGTGTTGCCGGAGAAGCGGCTCCTCGACCTCGACCTGCGCCGTTATCGCGTGGCCGTGCTGCCCGATCTTGGAGTGGTCGAGCTCGGGGAGTACGACGGTGGGATTGTTGCCACGGGTGCCACAGAGGTGGAGCGACTGCCCGTGAGGCGGTTGGCGAGCTACGAGACCGAGGCAGCTACACGGGGGTTGCATCTCCAGGGTGGGGTGCCTGTGGTCGGGGCCTTTCACGTGGTCGAGGCCGGACCTGGTGTCGAGACGGGCTTGCCGGCGTTGTCGAGGGCGCCGTACGGGCCGCCGGAGAAGTGTCATGGGCAGGTGCAGCTCGAGCATCCGGGGGTCGTCAAGCGCGGCAACACAGTGCTGTTCCCGTGGACCATCGGCCGTTCGTACCGGGAGGTCGGGCTGGGTGTGCACCGGGATCTCTTTGTCGACGAGGTGATCGGGACCGGAGGACCGTCAATGGCGACGGACCTGCCGGAGCAGATCGAGATCGTGCTCGGCCGGTCCGCGGCCGGGACGGTCGTGCATCTGCTGAACAGATCGGGGGATACCGACCAGCGGTTCGCTCCGCCCGTCCCCGTCGGTCCGGCGCGGCTACGGCTGCCGGACGGTGTGCGGGAAGTCGAAGCGCTGCGGTCCGGTGAGCGCCTGCCGGTGACCGACGGCTGGGTGCAGGTGCCGGAGATCGGGTTGTTCGAAGCACTGATCTGTGTGTGAGGAGAGCGAGATGGATCGTCGAGGATTTCTCAAGCTGTCGCTGGCCACAGGACTCTCGGCGGCTGCGGTGGCCGGGTGTAGTGGTGGCGGTGGTGGGCCGTCGGGTGACGGCGGGAACGTGACGCTGCGCTATGCGTGGTGGGGCAACAACATCCGGCAGCAGAACTACACCAAGGCCCTGAAGCAGTTCAGTACGGCGAACCCGTCGATCGCGATCGAACCGGAGTTCGCGGAGTACACCGCGTTCCAGGAGCGGATGACGACCCAGATCGCGGCTCGCGACGTACCGGACATCTTCTGGATCGCGTCGCCGCAGGTGATGACGTACCACAAGAGCAAGTTGTACCGGAAGCTCGACGACGTCCCGACGCTGAACTGGGGCGACTACAGCAAGCAGGACCAGGAGACGTTCAAGCTGGCCGGCGAGCTGAACACGTTGCCGTTCGCAATCTTCACGCCGGTGATCCGCTACAACGAGACCGTCACCAAGGCCGACGGGGTCACGATCCCGGCCGAGGGTGCGGGCTGGACCTGGGACAGCCTCGCCGAGCTGCTGGTTGCCTACAGCAAGAACAACCCCGGCCAGCGGAAAGGTACGCCGTACGCACCGGACCACGACCTGACCTTCGAGGCGTGGCTGCGGCAGCGAGGCGAGCAGCTGTGGACCCAGGACGGTCAGGCCGGGTTCACCGTCGACGGACTGGCGAGCTGGCTCGACTGGTGGGACAAGCTGCGCAAGGCCGGCGGCGCGCTGTCGCTCAGCGAGCAGGAGGGGATGGGCCCGGACTGGGCGCAGGTGGGGAAGAAGGTCCTGGTGAACTTCGGCAACTCCAACCACATCATCGACGACGCGAAGATGTTCCCGAAGGAGAAGTTCCGGCTGCGTGCGGCGCCGATCGCGCCGACCGCGGAGGCAGGTCACAAGTACCTGTACTTCCCGCGGATGGCGATCTACCAGCGGATCGACGACGGCAACCTCGAGGCGGCCGGCAAGGTGCTCGACTACAACGCGAACAACCCCGAGATGCTGAAGACTGTCCGCCTGACCATGGGCGCACCGACGAATCCGAAGGTGGCCGAGCAGGCGAAGGCGTTCGCCAGCCCGGACGAGAAGGAGATGCTCGCCGTCGTCGAGAAGGAGCGGGCCGCCGAGCGCAAGCCGCGCTACGAGGCACCGCCGGGATCGAGCACCTGGCGTACGACGATGACCCGGATCTGCGAGGAGATCGCGCTCGGCAAGACGAGTGTCCCGGACGGCGCGAAGAAGTTGCTCGATGACGTGAACGCCGGGATCAAGCGGGCCGCATGAGGTCGCGGTCGGCGTTCCATCTCAACCGCCAGGGGAGGGCGGCGCACGTCTTCCTGATCCCCTGGCAGCTGGGCTTCCTGCTGATCACCGCGGTGCCGCTGTTCGCGTCGCTCTATCTGGCGTTCACGAACTACGACATCCTGAACCCGCCGGAGTGGACCGGGCTGGAGAACTTCCAGCGGATGATCCACGACGACCAGTTCTGGGCGTCGGTGAAGGTGACCCTGATCTACGTCGTGGTGTCGGTGCCGCTGCAACTCGGCTTCGCATTGCTGCTGGCACTGATCCTCGACCGCGGGCTGAGCGGACTCGCGTTCTACCGCAGCGCGTTCTACCTGCCGTCGCTGCTGGGGTCTTCGGTAGCTATTGCGATTCTGTGGCGGGAGATCTTCGGCGACGACGGACTGATCAACAAAGGGCTGGCGTTGATCGGGATCCACGGCGAGAGTTGGTTGCAGAACCCTCGCACTGCGCTGGCGACCTTGATCGTGCTCAACGTCTGGACGTTCGGGTCGCCGATGGTGATCTTCCTGGCGGGTCTGCGGCAGATCCCGGACGAGCTGTACGAGGCGGCGAAGGTCGACGGCGCCGGGGTGTGGCGGCAGTTCACCCACGTGACGGTGCCGCTGCTCACGCCGATCATCTTCTTCAACCTGATCCTCCAGACGATCGGCGCGTTTCAGACCTTCACCCAGGCGCACATCATCAGCGGTGGCACCGGCGGGCCGGCGAACTCGACGCTGTTCTACACGCTGTACGTGTATCAGCAGGGTTTCGTTGCGTTCGACATGGGCTACGCGTCCGCGCTCGCCTGGGTGCTGATGGTGGCGATCGCCGTCGTCACTGCACTGCACTTCCAGGTCTCGAAGTACTGGGTCTTCTACGGAGACAGCTGATGGCGACTCTGACCGCAGGTAAGGTGATCAGCAGCCCGGCGCCGGTCCGGCAGGGCCGGTTCCGGTCCGTCCTGAAGCACACCGGGCTGCTGGTCTTCGTGGCGTTCATGATCTATCCGCTGGTGTGGATGGTCGTGAGCGCCTTCAAACCGCCCGAGCAGATCCTGACCGAGCCGGGCATCATCCCGTCCGACCTGACATTCGAGAACTTCAAGGAAGGCTGGCATGCGCTGAACCGGCCGTTCTCGGTGTTCTTCGTCAACTCGCTGATCGTCACTCTCGGGTCGATTGCCGGCAATCTGTTCTCCTGCTCGTTGACGGCGTACGCGCTGGCCCGGCTGCAGTTCCGGATGCGGAAGGTGTACTTCGCGATCACGCTGGCCTCGGTGATGCTGCCGTTCCACGTGCTCGTGATCCCCCAGTACATCTTCTTCTCCCAGCTCGACCTGGTGAACACCTACTGGCCGCTGCTGATCCCGAAGTTCCTGGCCACCGATGCGTTCTTCGTCTTCCTGATGGTGCAGTTCATCCGGACCCTGCCGCGCGAGCTCGACCGGGCCGCCTGGATCGACGGTGCCGGCCCGTTCCTGACCTTCTGGTACGTCGTCCTGCCGCTGATGCGACCGGCGTTGGTGACCACTACGATCTTCACGTTCATCTGGACGTGGAACGATTTCTTCGTACCGTTGATCTACCTGACCAGGACGCAGGTGTTCACCGTGCCGGTGGCGCTGAACTCCATGGTCGATTCCGAGACCCAGAGTGGGGTGGGCATGCTGTTCGCGATGTCGTTGCTGTCACTGGTTCCGATCCTGATCTTCTTCGCGGTCGCGCAGAAGTACCTGATCCGCGGGATCGCCACCACGGGGCTGAAGTGATGAGGATCGTTGTGGTGGGCAAAGAGTCGCCGGTGTACGTCGAGGCGGCCGCCGGGGCCGAGCTGCGTTTCGTCGACTCCCTCGACGATGCGTCGGACCTGTTCGGTGAGATGGAGGCCGTGATCGGCCGGGTGCCGCCGCATGTGCTGGCGAAGGCGCCGAAGCTGCGGTGGGTGCACAGTCCGTCAGCCGGTGTCGACGCCGACCTGACGCCGGAGATGCTGGCGTCGCCTGTGGTGCTGACGTCGAGTGCGGGCAACGGCGGCATCTCGCTGGCCGAGCATTCGCTGCTGCTGATGCTCATGCTGAACCGCGACGTGCCGCGCTGGATGCGCGCCCAGGCGGAGCACCGATGGGACCACTTCGTCCACAGCGAGCTGGTCGGCTTGACGGTCGGCATCTACGGTCTCGGCAACTCCGGGATCGACCTCGCGCTGAAGGCGAAGGCGTTCCACATGCGGGTGCTGGGCGTACGTCGGCGCCCTGAGCAACCATCGCCGAACGTCGACGAGTTGTGCTCGCTGGACCAACTGCTGGCCGAATCGGACTTCGTCGTGGTCACAGCACCACGGACGCCCTCGACGGCAGGGGTGTTCGACTCCGACGCGTTCGCGCGGATGAAGTCGTCGGCGTACTTCATCTGCATCTCCCGCGGCGGGATCGCGGACGACGACGCCTTGCTGGAGGCGTTGCGGACCGGACAGATCGCGGGAGCCGGACTCGACGCGCACGGCGTGGAACCGTTGCCGCCGGAGAGCCCGTTCTGGTCGTTGCCCAACGTCATCGTCACGCCACACAACGGAGCCACCAGCACCGGTACGAGGCGCCGCAGCCAGGAGATCGTGGCCGAGAATCTGCGTCGTTTTGTCTCCGGCGAGCCGCTGCACAACATCGTCGACAAGTCCGCCGGATATTAGGGCGTGTCTCGCCCGTACACTTGCCTGACCAGTTGGATTCCACAGGGGGTGCAGTGAGTACCGAAGCGCGCCTGGAGCTCGGGCCGTCCTCGCTGACCGATGCGCTGTACGAGTCGGTTCGCAAGCGGATCGTGAACGGCGAGATCCCGCAGGGCGAGAAGCTCACCGAGGTTCGGCTGGCAGGCGAGTACAACGTGGCCCGGCCGACCGCGAAGGCGGCGCTGGAGCGACTCACTGCACTCGGCCTGCTCCGGCGTACGGCGCACAAAACGGCAGTCGTCCCGGTGCTCGACCAGGCCGAGATCCGGGACCTGTTCTTCAGCCGGATGACGATCGAGAAGGCGGCGGTGTCCGCGCTGGCCGCGACCGGCGAGGTGCCGGCCGACGCGGCCCGTGCGCAAGTGGCGATCGAGTACGCCGCTCGCGACCGTCTCTTCGAGAACCAGGTCGAAGCGGACATCGCGTTCCACACCGCTTTGGTCGCCGCGGTCGGGAGCCGGCGGTTGTCCCGGATGCACGAGCTGATCATCGGCGAGGTGCACCTGACGATGGGCCAGTACCAGGCCCACCGGAAGGCTGCGCCGACCACTGTGGCCGAGGAGCATGCCGCCATCCTCAAGGCGATCGAGGATGGGAATCCCGATGCAGCCGCCGAGCATCTCGCCTACCATCTCGAACAGGCCCAGGGCCGGCTGCTCACCACGCTGCAGCAGGCGTCAGACGAGGTCGTGCCGCAGTAGGACGGTGCGTCCGTCGAACGCGCGGGTCTCGGCCAGGCGCAGCGTGCGGCGACCGGTCGGCTGGTAGACGGGCTTGCCGCCACCCAGGATCACCGGGTGCACGATCACGTGGTACTCGTCGAGCAGCCCGAGCTCGGTCAAAGCAGCGGCGACCGTCGCGCTGCCGGTGAGCAGGATGTCCTTGCCCGGTGCGTCCTTGATCGCCCTGATCTCCTCGGCGGTCCGGACGATCCGGGTGTCCCAGTCCGCGCTCTCCAGCGTGGTCGACAGCACGACCTTCGGCGTCGTACGCCAGACCGGCGCGAACGCGACCGCGTGCTCATCCGGGTTCATCGACTCGGCGTTCGGCCAGTACGACGACATCAGCTCCCAGACCTTCCGTCCGTACAGGAAGGTGTCGGCCCGCTCCGTCAGCTCCATCGAGTACTCGCCCAGCTCCGGACCGAGCTCGGCCCAGTCGAACTCGCCGTTCGGTCCCTCGATGAACCCGTCCAGCGACTGGTGCACGTAGTACATGATCTTCCGCATGATGTCCTCCGGACGGTCTCTGCTTGTACCGTCTGGTCGGACCTGGCCGGTGGGCCTTGACATCGGATTCCAGGCATTGACGAAAGTCGGCGGGACAGGCAGGCTCGGGGTCGAACGGGCGGGTCTGGGGAGGGCCGGCTGCTCGTCGGGGGTTCAGACGCTCTCTGGGGTGAGGTTTCGCGCAACGCTCGACGGTCACGACCGGTTTGTGCGGCGCCGTGCTTTCACGTGCGCCGCTCCGCGACACAGCGAAAGGCCGGGGAGCCGACATGGGCACGATCGACAACTTGACGGAACGCACCCGCGGGCAGATCTTCACCGAAGGCGACGAGGGGTACGACGAGGGCCGCCGGGTTCGCAACGGCATGCATGACAAGCGTCCGCGGGTCATCGTGCGGTGTGAGAACGCCGGCGACGTGATGGCCGCGATCGATTTCGCGCGAACGAACGAGCTCGACCTTGCGATCCGGGGCGGAGGGCACAGCGTCCCTGGCTTCGGCACGGTCGACGACGGTGTGGTCATCGACCTCAGCGCCATGCGCGGGGTGCGGGTGGATCCGGCGACGCAGACGGCGCGGGCAGGCGGCGGCGCCACCTGGGGTGATCTCAACGACGCGGCGCACGCCTTCGGGCTCGCGGTCACCGGCGGCGTCGTGTCGACGACCGGTATCGGCGGACTGACCCTCGGCGGTGGAATCGGGTACCTCGCCCGCGGACTCGGGCTGTCCTGCGACAACCTGATCTCGGCGGATGTGGTGACTGCGGACGGGCAGTTCGTGGTCGCCAGCGAGAAGGACCACGAGGATCTCTTCTGGGCGTTGCGCGGCGGTGGCGGAAACTTCGGCGTGGTCACCGCGCTCGAGTACCGGTTGGCTCCGGTGTCGACGGTCTACGGCGGCCCGATGTTCTTCGAGATGTCGGACGCGACAGCGGTCGTGGCGGGCTTCCGCGACATGATCGGGGACGCACCCGAGCAGCTCGGCGGGTTCCCGGGCTTCCAGATCGCCCCGCCGCTGCCGTTCATCCCCGAGGATCGGCACGGCGACCACTTCGCGCTGATCGTGGGGTGCTGGGCCGGTGATCCGGACCGTGGCGAGGAGGAGATCTCGCGGTTCCGGGAGTTCGCTCCGGTGGTTGCCGAACATGTCGGGCCGATGCCGTACCCGGCGCTCAACAGCGCTTTCGACGCGCTCTACCCGACGGGTCTGCAGCACTACTGGAAGGCGAGCTTCGTCCGCGAGCTGACCGACGAGGCGATCCAGACGCACCTGCGCCACGCACCCAGCCTGCCGTCGGTGCACTCGACCGTGCACATCTACCCGATCGACGGAGCCGTGCACCGGGTGACCCCGGACGGCACCGCCTTCGCCTACCGTGACGCCAACTTCGCGACGGTGATCGCGGGCATGTGGCCGGACGCGGCGGACAACGAGGCGAACATCGACTGGGTGCGGTCGTACTACGACGACATCGCGCCGCACTCCGAGCCCGGCGGCTACATCAACTTCATGGCCGACGACGACCAGGGCCGGATCCGCGACAACTACCGGCAGAACTACGACCGGCTGGTCGAGGTCAAGCGCAAGTACGACCCGGGCAACCTGTTCCATCTGAACCAGAACATCGTGCCCTAGGCAACCAACGGCCGGCGCCGTACGACGGTTCGTCGTACGGCGCCGGCCGGGTTCGCTCAGAGGGTGAGCAGCCGCTGGAAGAAGGCGCGGTACTTCTGCAGCGCAGAGCGCAGGTCCTCGGTCGACGGCTCGCCGTCGGACCACTGCTTCTCCAGGCCCTGGTGCTGGCGTTCGAAGGACTCCGACAGGCGCTTGAGTACGTCGTCGACGAGGTTGTCCGCCTCGCTCACCGCATTGCGCGGATCGTCGACGAAGCCCTGCTGGATGACCTCCCACCGGCTTCGGTAGTCGACCATCAGGTCCGTGGCCAGCAACGGCTCGTCGGCCGCCGGTGCTTCCACGGCCTGCTCACCGGCCGCCGACGGACGCTCGTCGCCACTCATCAGCCGATCGTCGGTCGTGTCGTCCATCATCCGGTCGTCGGTCGTGTCGTCCATCAGGCGATCGTCCGTCGTGCCGTCCACCCGGCGGTCGTCCATCAGGCGATCGTCCGTCGTGCCGTCCACCCGGCGGTCGTCGGTCAGGTCGTCCGTCCGATCGTCGACAGGCTTGGCGTTCATCAGCCGGTCGTCGTCGGTCGTCCCGATCAGGCGATCGTCCTCGGTCGGCTCGTTCATGCGGCGGTCGTCGTGCATGGTCATGCTTGCTCCTTGGCGTCGGTCGGTTGCACGCGATGGCGTGCGGTCAGGTCGTCGCTGTCGGCCAGCAGGGCCTCGACGAGCGAGCGGTAAGCGGTGACGGCCTGGCGGAGATCTTCCGTGTCGGCCTCGCCGCGTTCCTGCGCGACGGCGATCCGGTGCGCGTCGCGATAGTGTGCCGCGACCTCCGGATGTTCCACCGAGATGTCGTTCACGCGCTGGTCGAACTCGTCGACCGGGTAGCCGGACTCGCGCATCATCCGCAGTACCAGCTGATCGGCGTCGGCCACCGCGGCCGCCGGCTGGTCGACGAAGCTCTGCTGAACCTGCGCCCACTCGACCCGGTAGGCCTCGGCGGACTCATGGCTCAGCGGCGTGATGTCGAGCTGCGAGACCCGGCGTTCACGTCCGCGCAGTTCACGTTCGGCGCTGCGACGATCGCCCGATTCCTCCACACTGCGCTCGTACTCCGGTCCGAACCGCTCACGCAGTTCGCCGGAACGTCTGCGTTGGTAGGCGAAGAACAGCGCGGCCGCCGCGAGCAGAACAACGACGATCACGACGATAGTCAGGACGGTACCCATCAGACCTCCAGTCCGATTCGACTGTGCGGACCTGCGATCTGGCGAACCGATCGCGAGGACCTGCGGCAGGCGGTCCCCAGCTCCGCCTCACATCCCCGAGGCCGGACCGGTACCCACGAAGTGCGCGCACAAGCATCCAGCCGGCCACCATTTGCAGGTGGGCCGGCTGGATGCGAGTGGAGCGGTCAGGCCTTCGGGGCCAGCTTGTGCACGACGATGCCGGACTTGAAGGTGGTGGTGCCGAGCAGGTCGAGGTGGGTGACGTCCACGCCCTGACCCTGGAACATGGTCTCGCCGTCGGCCACCACCGGGAAGATCCAGAAGTGGTACTCGTCGACCAGCTTGTTCTCCAGCAGCGTCTTCGAGAAGGAGCCGGTGCCGAACTTGATCAGGTTCCCGCCCTCGGTCTGCTTGAGCCGGGCGACCGCCTCGGCGGCGTCGCCCTCGAGCAGCTGGGCGTTCCAGGTCGTCTCCTTCAGCGTGCGGCTGGCGACGTACTTCGGCATCGCGTTGAAGGCGTCGGTGTACGGGTCGCCGCTGCGCTGCGACCAGGCCTCGGCGAACGCTTCGTAGGTGGCCCGGCCCAGCACCTGGGCGTCGACCCCGTCCATCAGGGCCACCGAGTAGGCGCTGTGCTCGTCGTCCCAGTACGGCGCACTCCAGTTCTGCGGGTTGTCGATGGCGCCGTTCAGGGTCATGAAGGTGGATTCGATCAGCTTCCTCATGGGTCTTTCCCTTTCTTACTGTTGGTAAGGACGCTTCAAGCGCGCGTCCCGGAGCGCTTCGGCCCACCAGACGAGCTGGTCAAGCATGATCTTGGCGCCGGCTTCGTAGCCGGCGGTAGGCCGGGGCCAGTTACCGTCGGCGGTGAACTGTTCCCAGTAGCAGGGCAGGGCAACGGTGTTGCGGATGGTGACGGCCTGGAGCTCGGTGAAGACCTGTCGCAGTTGCGCGGCGGCGCACCGGCCACCGGATTCCCGGCCGTAGCTGACGATCGCGACCGGCTTGGCGTGCCACTCCTCGTAGTACCAGTCCAGTGCGGTCTTCAGCGGTGCCGGAAAGCTGCAGTTGATCTCCGGCGTCACCACCGCGAACGCATCCGCGGCGGCCAGCCTCGGTGCGAGTACTGCGACCTCCGCCGGCGTCTCGTCGTCGGTGTCGGGCAGTGTCGCCGGCAGAGCGGCGGTGGCCAGGTCGACCAGGTCGACCTCGAACTGCTTGGCCGCCTGCCGGGCCAGCCAGTGTGCGACGGTCGGTCCGAACCGGCCGTTGCGGGTGCTGCCGATGATCACTGCCAGTCGCATCGTCCTGCCTCCTTTCCGGTGCTTCAGACTCTGCCGGATCCCGTTTACGGTTTCTTTCCGGTCACCGCCGGCCGGGGCGGAAAGATAGGGTGCGGCCATGCGCTTCGGGGTGCTCGGACCGGTCACCGCCTGGACGGACGCGGGGGAGCCCGTCACCATCCCAGGCCTGAAGGTGCGCGCCCTGCTGGCGGACCTCCTCGTCCACGAGGGCCGACCGGTCCCGGCTGACCGGCTGATCGACGACCTGTGGGGCTCGGACCTGCCCGGCAACCCGTCCGGCACGCTGTCCGCCAAGGTGTCGCAGCTCCGCCGTGCCTTCGAGGACGCGGAGCCCGGCAGCCGCGTCCTGGTCAAGTCGGGTCCGGCCGGCTACTCGCTCACCGTCGACAGCTCGTCGTACGACGCCTTGACGTTCGCGGAGCGGGTCGACGCCGGCCGACTCGACGAGGCGCTTGCTCTCTGGCGTGGTCCGGCGTACGCCGACTTTGCCGACGAGGCATTCGTGGAGACGGCTGTCGCGCGGCTCACCGAGCAGCGGTTGGCAGCGCTCGAGCGTGCTGAGGTGCCGGTGAGTGAGCTGTCCGTCCTGGTTGCGGAGCATCCGCTGCGTGAGGGGTTGCGGGCCGCGCACATGAGGGCGCTGTATCGGGCCGGACGCCAGAGCGAGGCGTTGGAGAGCTACGAGCACTTGAGGCAGCTGCTGTTGGACGAGCTGGGGCTGGACCCGAGTCCTGAGCTGGTGGCTCTGCAGCAGTCGATCCTGACGCAGGACCTGCCGAACGCGCGGACCAACCTTCCGGCGCAGCTGACCGAGCTGGTCGGGCGTTCGGAGGCGTTGCCGGAGGTGAGCTCGGGCCTCCAGTCTTCACGGCTGGTGACGCTGACCGGGCCTGGGGGAGTCGGCAAGACACGGTTGGCTCTGGCGGCTGCAGCGTCGGTCGCGGACCGGTTCCCGGATGGGGTCCTGCTGGTTGAGCTGGCGGCTGTGACGCCTGCTGCTCGCTCGGTGCGGAACGCATTGACGGACTCGGTGCAGGCGGCCCTGGATCTGCGGGACAGCGCCGGTCCTGCTGACGCTGTGGTTGAGCGGCTGGCGGCTGTCATGGGGACGCGGCTCCTGGTGCTGGACAACTGCGAGCAGGTCGTTGCGGAGGTTGCTGAGCTGACTGACCGCTTGCTGGCGGCCGCGCCGGGTCTTCGGGTGCTGGCGACCAGCCGTGAGCCACTCGGTCTGGCCGGTGAGGTGGTCTGGACTGTGCCGCCGCTGGAGGTGCCGTCGCCTGCGCTCGGGTTCGACGCGGTGGGTGAGTGCAGTGCGGTGCAGTTGTTCGTCACTCGCGCGGCTGCAGCGTCTCGTGACTTCACGTTGTCCGCTGAGACCGTTGCCGACGTGTCTGTGCTGTGCCGGCGGCTGGATGGGATCCCACTGGCGCTGGAGCTCGCTGCGACCCGGGTACGCGCACTCGGGGTCCGTGGGCTCGTGGCGCGGCTGGATGACCGGTTCCGGCTGTTGGCGACCGGACACCGCGGTGCTGCGCCGCGTCAGCAGACACTGCTCGCGATGATCGACTGGAGCTGGGAGCTGCTCGATCCGGATGAGCAGTCCGTTCTGCGGAAGCTCGCCGTACACGCTGATGGATGTACGGCGGAGGCTGCGGCGGCGGTGTGCGGGGAGGCCGACGTACTGGATGTGTTGATCCGTCTGGTGGACCGGTCGCTCGTCGTACCGGTGCATGGGGTGGAAGGGCCGCGGTACAGGTTGTTGGAGTCGGTGGCGGCGTACTGCGTGGAGAAGCTGCGGGCCACGGGCGAGCTGGATGCGGTGCGGCAGCGGCACCTGGACTACTACGTGGAGCTGGCTGAGTCGGCCCGTCCGCACCTGTACGGCGGGGAGCAGAGCCGATGGTTGCAGTTGCTGGACGAGGACGCTGCCAACCTGCGGACCGCACTGGACCGGGCGGTGGCTGTCGGGCGGCTGGATCTGGGTGAGCGATTGGTGGATGCGCTGGCCTGGTACTGGTTCCTACGTGGACGGTTGGCCGAGGCTCAGCGGTCGCTGGAGGCGGTGCCCGGTTCTCCGCGGGTTGAGGCCTGGCGGGTTGGGTTCCTGTATCTGCAGGGTGACCCGCGAGCGCCGGGCGAACGAGACCGATGGATCGAGACGGCCGACGCACGTGGACAATGGTGGATCGCCCACACGGGCAGCGATGTGGGCGACCTGGCGACCCCTCTGACGTTGCTGGAGCGGTCCTTGAAAAGCTTCGAGGCCGACGGCGACCAGTGGGGTGTAGCCGCCGCGCTGGCGTCCAGGTCCAAGCACTCACATGTGCGATCCGATCTTGCTGCTATGCACGCGGATGCTTCGGAGAGCGCTCGCATCTTCCGGTCGTTGGGGGACCGGTGGGGCATGCTGCAGGCGTTGAGCTGGCTCGGTGCGCGTGCGGAGCGCGCCGGAGACTTCGGCGAGGCGGAACGCCTGCAACTCGAGGGCGTTCAGCTGGCCGAGGAGCTCGGGCTCTGGCCGGAGGTCGCCTCGGCCTTGGGCGGTCTCGGTTGGACGTCGATACGGCAAGCCCGCTACGACGCCGCCAGGTCGCAGGGTGAGCGCGCGCTGCGGCTCGCGACAGAGCAAGGACAGCGCGCGGCGCAGGCACTGGCCGAGATCGTCCTCGGCTTCGCTGCCCGTCGCAGCGGCGACCTCGACGAGGCCGAGCGGTGGTTGCGGGCGCTGGTCGCCTCGGCCCGCCGGCAGAACGAGCCGGTGCTCTACCTGTCGATGGTCCTCGAGGAGCTGGGGTTCCTCCTCGAGCTCCGCGGCGAGTACGCCGAGGCGCTGGAGTCGCACAAGGAGGCCTTCCGGATCTCCACCGAGTACGACTCGCTCCGCAGCATGTGCTGGGCGCTGGAGGGCATCGCTGCCTGTCTCCCCGACAAGACGGTCGCCGCCAAACTTCTGGGCGCCGCCGCCGCGACCCGGGCCACCGACCCGCAACTGGCGGCCACGGTCGATCTCACGGATCTGGACCGCGCCATCGAGACCGTCCGCTCTGCCTTGGGCGACGCCGCCTACGCGGAGGCGTACGCCGCCGGTGCCGCCCTCAGACCGCAGGAGGCCTTCCAGCTGCTGTGATCCAGTTGGCCACCAGATGTTCTGTGGTTGAGATTATTTGCCCAGCGAAGTAGTTTTGCTGTCGACGAACCATCCCCACAGGCAAGGTGAACCATGGACTACGGCCACGAGCTGGTCTTCGGCACGTTCCTGACCCCTACGGTCGACAATCCCGCGCGGGTGATCGCGCTCGCCCAGCTGACCGAGCAGGTCGGCCTCGATCTGGTCAGCTTCCAGGACCACCCGTACCAGCCGCGTCTGATGGACGCCTGGACCCTGCTGTCCGTCGTCGCCGCGCAGACCCAGCGCGTGAAGGTCACGACGAACGTCGCCAACCTGCCGCTGCGCCACCCGATCGTCCTGGCCCGCAGCGTCGCCACGCTCGACCTGATCACCGGCGGCCGCGTCGAGCTCGGTCTCGGCGCCGGCGGTTTCCTGGACGCCGTGGCCGCCAACGCCGGCCCGCGCCTGACCACCGGCCAGAGCATCGCCGCATTGGAGGAGGCCATCGCGATCATGCGCGAGGTCTGGACTCCGACCGGCGGTGGCATCCGGCTGCCCGGCAAGCACTACCCGGTCGCCGGCGCCAAGCGCGGCCCGCAACCCGCCCACGATGTGGAGATCTGGCTGGGTGCCTACAAGCCGCGCATGCTCGCCGTCACCGGCCGGCTCGCCGACGGCTGGCTTCCGAGCAGCGCGTACGCCGGACCCGACGAACTGGCGGCGATGAACAAGATCATCGACGAGGCCGCGGTGGATGCCGGCCGCGATCCCGCGTCAGTACGGCGTCTGTACAACCTGTCCGGACGGTTCGAGGGGAATGGTGGCTTCCTGCAAGGGCCCGAGGAGGTGTGGATCGACCAGCTCACCGACCTGACGCTGGGCGAGGGGATGAGCACGTACATCCTCGGCTCCGACGACCCCGATGACATCCGGCGCTTCGCCGAGGTGGCCGCCGGCGTCCGCGAGTCCGTCGACACCGCACGCTCAACCGGCCGGCGCGTCGAGACAGCAGCTGCTCCGGTGCGGTCCGATGGGTTCACCGTCGTACCGACTCCACCTCCCGCTGTACGACGGAGCGCCGTACAACTGCTGGACGAGTCGGAGCGGCCGACCGGTCCGGCGCTGGATCCGTCCCGGACGTATACGCCGTACCAGCTCTCGTCGGGTCAGCATCTGATCGAGGTGCACGATCATCTGCGGGCCGAACTGGAGCAGATCCGCGACCTCGTCGAGCAGGTCGCCGCCGGTTCGCTCGGTGTCGGGCAGGCGCGGTCGCACATCAACACGATGACGATGCGGCAGAACAACTGGACCCTCGGCACGTACTGCGAGTCCTACTGCCGGCTGGTCACCACGCACCATTCGATCGAGGACGCTTCACTCTTCCCGCACTTGCGCCGAGCCGATCCCGAACTCGTCCCGGTCGTTGATCGCCTGCAGGAGGAGCACCGCGTCATCCACGACGTCCTCGAGGGCGTCGACAAGGCACTCGTCGCTTTGGTCGACGGCTCCGGCAACCTGGACGGTCTCCGTGCGGCAGTCGATCTCCTGGACGACACGCTGCTCTCCCACCTGTCCTACGAAGAGCGCGAACTGGTCGAGCCGCTGGCACGGCTCGGCGTGATGTGAGGTCGCTACTTCGCCTCGCCGAGCAGTGAGGCGAGGATGTCGAGGAGGCGGAGGGTGGGGGCTTCGCCGAGCAGCCGGGCGGCCGAGGTGGCGGGCTCGGCGATCAGCCGGACCTGGAGGAGTTTGAAGTCGCGGAGGTTGGCCGGGTTGACCAGGTCGCGGTGGACGGCGGACAGGAACTCGGCGCCGGCGGCGGCGTTGGTGTACGTCATCCGGATGAAGCTGTCGCTGACGGGGTAGAGGAACGGCCGCTTCAGGTGCAGCAGCTTCGACTTCTTCGCCTGGCCGAAGCCACGGTGGCCGGAGAACTTCTCGTCCAGCGCCATGGCCGCCTCGAACAGGTCACTGCCCGGCGCCGCGTCCTCGAGCCGCGCGTCGACCGGGATCGCGGCGAACTCCTTCTCCGCCTCGACCTCCAGCAGCCACGGGATGTCCTGCGCCCGCAGGTCCGCGCCGATCACCATCATCCGGCCCAGGTCCGACAGCGTCACGTGGTTCGGTTCGGCGCCACCGACAAGCGTCATCCCCGGCAGACCGTCGTAGTACCGCAGTACGGCGCCGTTGGTTTCGGCGTACAGCCGTAGCTGGGCGATCGCCTCGTCGACGACGATCTTCCGAGTACCGATGTTCATGAGCCACACCCTCACACTCTTGGTGGCAGACCCGCCAGCGGGCGGACCATATTCCGAACGAATCCTCACTCCGTTTCCGCAGATCGTAGGCGACCCCGCGCTCACCCACACGCCAGGGTCACTTCCCGTGATCCACAGCCGGTAATCATCGGCTCCCCAGTGCCCCCGTCTCCACGGACTCTCAGTCGCAAACTTTCAACCGCGCGTGCCGGGGAGGCCCTGCGGGAGATGGCTGCCGAGGTAGGCGCCGAGGACGGGCCAGGGGATGGTGAAGAGGAGGAAGAAGAACGTGAGGCCGCCCAGCGCGTCCTGTACGGCGGGCCTGGGCGTTGGGGATGCCGGAGGCGGGGGAGTCGCCGTCCAGGAGCCAGACGCCGGCTTCGTCGTACCAGCGAATGGATTCGGGGATGGCGACCGTGAGGATGGCCAGGCGAGAGGTGAGGAGTACGGCGGCTCCGTACTCGAGGCCGGTCCGGAAGGAGCGTGCTCGGCGGGCGGCGGTCAGTGCTACTCCGCCGAACAGAAGCTGTGGTGCGCCGACGAGGACGGCGGCGAGGAGGCCGGTGCGGTGACCGGCGAGCATCAGCCTTGAGGCGGTGAAGGTGAGAAGTGCGACGAGGACTGCTGACCCAGCACCGACCAGCAGCGGTCCGCGACCCCATCCGGTGCGTACGGCGGCCCACGCGCAGCCGAGGGGCGAAACGGCGGCGTTCTCTTGGATCGTCGATGCTGGCGAGTTCGGCGCGCATGGCGGCTCCCCAGTCCGCCCTCGCGCCGCGCCGTCCCGCGGTCGACCAGGAGGCGTGGCGGGCCGGCAGATCCGGGCCGGTTGCTGCTCGGGCTGAGTGGTAGACGATCGCGGCCGCGGCCAGAAGCCACGGGGTCAGCAAGACCAAGCCGGCCGCCACAGCCGCCTTCATCGTCAGGCACCCGCTATCTGGGGCTTTGGGGTGCGGCTGGGTTTCGCGGCTTCGCGCCGGAGGTCGGCGACGTACTGCGCGCCGTCTGCTGACAGCCGATACAGATGACGCGCCGGGCGTCCGAGCGGCGCGTCGGCTTCCCACCGCGCATCAAGCTGCCCTCGCTCGGCGAGGCGGATCAGGATCGGATACACCGTGCCCGCCTTGAGCCCGGTCGCCCGGCACAACTCATACCCATGCACCCACGCGGGCGCCTCCTCCGCCAGCGCCCACAGTACCGCCAACGTCTGCCCAGAAGGCCGCCGAATCCGCCCCATACCCCTCAATGTCTACCTATATAGACTTACCTGTCAACGCCCACCGCCGCTCGATGGCTGCAGATCTTGTGGACTTGGGGATTGTTGTGGTGGGCAACGGGTTGTAAATGGGTTGAGGGCGGTGGTGGGGATGCTCATGATGGGCGCATGACTACGACGACTGTGCGTGTGGTGCTGTTGAACCTGGGGGCCGGATCGGCGGCCCGGGTTCAGCAGCAGGCGGGTCGTTGGGGAGGGTCCAGCTTCGGTCAGTCGTGACCGCGGCGTTGGTCGCCGGGCTGTTGGCCGGGTACGGGATCGCCATGCCGGTCGGGCCCGTGGGGACCTATCTCGTGGCGCTGAGTGCGCGGAGTTCGTTGCGGGTCGCGGCCTGTGCCGCGTTGGGGATCGCGTCGGCCGACGGCATCTACGCGTTGGTCCCCGCGGCCGCCGGGTCCGCGTTGGCGCCGCTCCTCGTGCCGATCGTGACGCCGTTGCGGTGGGTTTCGCTCGTGGTCCTGCTGGGTCTCGCCGCGATGGGAGCCATCAGGGCGGTACGCCGGTATCGCGCGCACAGGCTGACCGGGATCAGCCAGGAGATGCCGGTTGCCGGACGTACGGCGTACTTCGGGATGCTCGGGATGACGCTGCTCAGTCCGATGACGGTGATCTACTTCGCCGCGTTGGTCCTCGGCGGATCCGGGTCGCCCGATCCAGCCGTGGTCGAACGCGTCGTCTTCGTACTGGCCGCGTTCGTCGCCTCCGCCAGCTGGCAACTCCTCCTCGCCTCCGGCGGCGCCCTACTAGGCCGAGCCCTCACCGGCCACCTCGGCCGCCTACTAACCGCGCTGGCCTCCAGCACCGTCATCAGCGCCCTCGCCATCCGCCTGATCGCCTAGCCCACAACGGCTCGTCGCGGACCTGGGCCACTCAACAACCCCGGGGATCGGCCGGAGTCGGCGGATCGTTGAGCGTGCGGAGCCCGGGGCGGACACGGTTGGTGAGTGCCGGAGGTCCGTGACCCGCCGACGGACCTAGGGCCGGCGTTGCACCGTCATGGCCCAGAGCGCGAGTTGCGCCGGCGCGGGCCAGGGAGTGAGTTGCGCCGGTGGGGCACAGGGCGGGGTTGCGCCGGCGCGGGCCAGGGCGTGAGTTGCGCTGGCGGGGCACAGGGCGGAGTTGCGCCGGTGGGGCACAGGGCGGGGTTGCGCCGGCGGGGCACAGGGCAGGGTTGCGCCGGCGCGGCACAGGGCGGGGTTGCGCCGGCGCGGGCCAGGGCGGGGTTGCGCCGGCGGGGCACAGGGCGGGGTTGCGGCGGCGTGGACCGGAGATCGATCGGCCGGGCGTCGCTACGGGTGCAGGGTTCCGGGCTCGCGTCTATTGCCAGGTTATCACTCATGCACCCCAACTCCAACCTCACGCTACGTGAGGGCCGAGTCCGGTGGGCTAGAGGCGGCGTTCGGTGGCGGTGGTCGGGTTGAGGAACAGGAGGATGGGTGGGGCGGTGTTGGGGAGGATGGCTGCGTACGCCTGGAGCTGGGGTGCGTAATACGCGACCCGGCTGTCCAGGGCCGCGGCGGGGATGGCGTCGGTCTTGTAGTCGACGATCGTGAGGCGCCCGTCATCCTCGCGGTAGATGAGGTCGACGAACCCCTCGAGGATCGTGCCGTCGGGCTGGACCGTGCCGACGTACGACTCCCGCCAGTGCTCCCGGGCAGCGGCGTGCTTCACCACCTCGGACGCGAGCGCCGAGCGCACGAGCGCCGTGACCACGTCGGCGTACTCGAGGACACCTTCGGTGAGACACTGCGCCGACACAGCGGCCTCGAGCCCGGCGCCGGTGCTCAAGTCAACCACCTGGAGTACGCCGTGAACCGCGCGGCCGATCGCGGTGCCATACCGGCCCTTCGACCACGGCGGCAGTTCGAGATCGCGAGGCGCCTTCGCGGTCCCGGGATCCACCTCGGCCAGGGCGACATCAGGACCGGTGCCCTCCAAACCGGAGGCGCTCTGCGCGGAGCGGGCGCGACTCGCGGCGCGGGCCGCGGAGACGCGGGTGTCCCACTCGGTACGGGCCATTGGTGGGGTGACGTCCGCCGTCGTCCGCGGATCGCGCACGACCGGTGCTGGGCTCTCGAACAGCGTCCCGTGCGGAGCCTCGACCCCGCCGGCGGTTGCGATGAGCTCCGCGTTGCTGGAGTGCTTGCGGTTGCCGGAGCGGTGCAGCGAGACGACGAGATGGTCGCGGGCGCGGGTGGCCGCGACGTACAGCAACCGGCGGCGTTCGAACCCGTCCATCTGCTCATCGACCGGCTGGACGAGGTCGAAGTCCTCGGTCTGCACCGACGACTTCAGCTTCACCGCGTAGCCACCGTCTTGCGGCCAGAGCACCTGCACGCCGCGCTGCCGGTTCGGCGCCGCGGTCATGCCGGACAGGATGACGATCGGGAACTCCAGGCCCTTCGCGGCATGGATCGTCATCACGCGGACCGCGTCCGCGTCGGTCTCGGGCAGGACCGCCTCGGCGACCCGTGACGTCTCCTCACCTTGGTGCGCGGCCCAGGCGAGGTACGAACGCAGACCGCCGTGCTCCACCTCCGACCACGCGCGAGCTTGATCGACGACGAAACGGATCCGGCGCCAGGCGTCGCGCGCTCGCGGGCCGATCGCGGCAACCTCGAGCATGCGGCGGTCAGCGACGATCTTGGCCAGGACCTCGCTCGGGGTGAGCCAGCGGGCGGCGTAGTACGTCCGCCGGAGCCACTCGATCGCCTCGCCCACGGGATGAGTGAGCAACTGGTCCGGAACCTGCGCGGTCAGGGTGAAGGAGCCACCGGAGCGCTTCCACACGAAGAGATCGTCGTCGCCGCATCCGAAGAGCGGCGAACGCAGGGTGGTGACCAGCGCAAGTTGGTCGCTCGGATCGCCCAGCGCCCGAGCGCAGGCAAGCAGGTCACGCACCTCGGCGGTCTGATAGACGAGAGAACTTGCCTCGGCGCGGTAAGGGATGTCCGCGCGATCGAGGGCGTCCTCGAGGAACGGCAGGGACGTACGTGCTGGAACCAGTACGGCGATGTCGCCGGCCTCGGCCGCACGCCAGGTCCCGGCGCGCTCGTCGTACACCTGCCAGCCGTCGCGGAGCGCCTGCTCGATGACGGCGGCAACGTCGATGGCTTCCCGCTCGCGCAGGACGGACGCCTGCGCGCGGGGAAGGTCGGCGTGCGGCTCGGAGCCGAGGATGGTCACGGCAGGACCCGAGACGGACTCGTCGTACGCCACCGGCGTCGCAGGCTCAGGTGCGTCCTCGCCGGGCCGTCTGAAGGGGAGAACGGCCGCGAGGTCAGTGACCTGATCGTCGGCGTCGCCATCGCCGAAGCCGAGCAGCGACAGCTGGTCGCCGCTCACACTGTCCGGCTGGACGGTCTTCGGTGGTGCGGACGGCTTCCCGGTCGGACCGCTCCGATGCGGCGACAGCGATTGGTACGACGGCTGGGCGGCTTCCTGAGGCTGGATCAGCGTCTCGAAGACCGTGTTGATCCAGGTCAGGATCGGCGGAACCGTGCGGAAGTTCGTCGTCAGCGCGACCGTCTCTCCCAGCAGGTCCTGCGCCGTCAGGTACGTCGCGATGTTCGCGCGACGGAAGCGGTAGATCGACTGCTTCGGGTCGCCGACCACGAACAGCCGCCCCTCCGGGACCTCGACGTCACGCCAGTCCTCGGCGTCCGCCTCCGCGCCGCCCGCGATCCGGACCGCCAGCTCGATCTGGATCGGGTCGGTGTCCTGGAACTCGTCCAGCAGCAGCCGCTCGTACCGCTCCTGCAACGCCGACCGCACCGATGGCTCCCGCCGGAGCAGATCGCGCGCCAGCACCAGCAGGTCGTGGAACTCGAGCCGCCCCTCGGCCCGGCGCAGCTCGGCCGATTCCAGCACCCGCTCCGCGATCCAGTGCGAAAGGTGCCGAAGGCAAGCATCCAGGAGCAGGTCGACCAGCGAGTTGGCCACGTCGACGACCGCGGAGCAGTCGTCGCGCACCTTGGTGATGTCCGGCCAGTTGTCCTTGCGCCCGATCCGCCCGAGCTTGAGCCCCCGCAACGACTGCAGGATCGCCAGCTGCCGCTCCTGGTCCGTCGCGGCGTCCAGCATCACCCCGAGCTCGCGGATGAAGTGCACCTTCGGCAGCAGCCGGTCCTCGGGATCCATGCACGCCCCGGCCGCCCCGCCGATCTGCGCGGCCGCCGCGATCAACCCGCTGAGGTCTGGCATCGCCACCAACTCGGGCGGGTCCACCAGCACGCGCTCGGCGATCAGGTCCCAGTCGTTCCCGAACAGCCGCGCCAGCGACCGCAGATGCTTCAGCTCGACCCCGACCGCCATCGCCAGCAGCAGCGGCTCGGCGATCGAGTCGTCGTCCAGCAACTGTTGCTGCAACTCGGCCCAGCGTTCCTCGAAGGCGACCGACGACCCGACCTCGTCCAGTACGTCGATCAGCGGCGGCAGGCCGGCCTCGATCGGATGCGCCAGCAGAAGCTGCTGTGCGAACGCGTGCAACGTCCCGATCGACGAGGAGTCGAGGTCGTCCAACGCCTCGTCCGCCAGCGTCCTGGCCGGCCCCTTCCGCGCCTTCTCGAACTCGACCCGCAACCGGTCGCGCAGCTCCGCCCCGGCCTTCTCGGTGAAGGTGACGGCCGCGATCGTCCGCAGCGGTATGCCGTCGCGCAGGACCAGTGTGGTCACGCGATCGACCAGCGCGTGCGTCTTCCCCGACCCGGCACCCGCCTCGACGAACAGCGTGGACGATGTGTCCGACCGGATCCGCTCGCGGGCCGGCTCGTCCAGCAGTTGCTCACTCATCGCCGGCCTCCTCGTACGCGACCGGGTCGATCAGCCGGACCAGACGCTCCAACGTCGGATCGTGGCGCTTGCGGTCCCACCGCGCCCGCACCTCGCTGTGGCCGAGACCGTCGGGATTGCAGTACGGGCACTGCACCCAGAGGAAGTCCGGAATCTCGGGCGCCTTCGGCGGGAAGAACCCGGCCGCGATGGACGACACGATCACGTCGAGGGTGTCGACGTACCGCGCCTCGACCTCCGGGGTCAGCGGCACCGGGATCCGCTTCCCGCCGCGTCGGACGAACCAGTACGCCGCCTCGACCGGAGTCGACTGCTCACCCAGGCGAGCGCGGGCCGCGTAGGCGTAGACCGGCAGCTGCAGCTTCGTCCCGCCCGCGACCGGGTCGGACTCGATCGCCTCATAGCGCGAGAACCCACCGGTCTTCACATCCGTGACGTAGATGGTCCCGTCCTGGCCGAGGTCGACCTTGTCGGCCGAACCGCGCAACAGCACGCGGCCCGACGGCACTGGGATCTCGACCGGCGGCTCGCCCTCGAACCCGAATCGCAGCTCACTCGCGACCACCGACGCGTCCCGCAGCGACCGCCATCGCTCGTCGTCGGCCAGCAGTTCCATCAGGTCGTGCAGGATCCGCAGCCGCTCGCGTTGCCACAAGCGCGGATGGCCGGTGAGTCCTTCCGCCTCGAACTGATCGGCGAGGTCCGCACCGATTGCCAGCAGCAAGTTTCGCTGCTCGGCCGACCACGCCTCGCCGTACCCGGGCAACGAACCGGCCAGCCGCGAAACGAACGCATCGAGACTGTTGTGGATCAGGTTGCCGATCTGCAATGGCGAGATGACGAGCAGGTCCTCCGGCGCCTCGAGCGGCTCCACCTGAAGCAACCGCTCGACGAAGTATGCGTGCGGGCAGGTCGCGTAAGCCTCCAGCGACGTCGGCGACGCGATCCGGTCCTCCACCGCGTACTCCGGCAGGCCGGGCGCCCCGGACAGGTCGCCGTCGAAACGAGTGAACGCGTTGCTGCCACGCCCACGCAGCAGCTCCCGGGCACGCACCAGCACCGCGTCGTTGAGCCACAGTCCAGCCGCCGCCGACCGGACCTGCCACTCCTGCTCCGTCGCTGGAATGGTTGCTGTCGTCAACGATCCTGCGTACGACGCCGACGTCCGCAGCTGATCGCCGTACTCGCCTTGGTCCCACTGCGTCGCCGCGAGCGCATGATCGCCGGTCAGTGACCGCAGCGACCCGAGCAACCACCGCGTCGGCAACCGCCGTGAGGACCGGCGCAGATCGCCACGTGGGAACGACGCCACCACCTTGCGGGACCCGGCGGAGAACGCTGCCAAGAGGTGTCGCTGCTTCTCGTCCAGCCGATCCCGGAACGACGCCAACTCCGGCGCCGCGGCCTCGCGAACCCGATGCGGAAGCAGCGCGTCCTCGTGCACCCGGCCCGGATACAGATCCTCCGACAGGCCGACGACGTACACGATGTCGGCCGACAACCCGATGCTCGCGGACATCGGCGCCACCAGCACGCCCGTGCCGAACGTGCCGACGCGGGGGAGCGACTGCTGCAGCTCCAGATCGAGTACGTCGCGCAGCACTGCGAGGCTGGCCGGCGTACCGAGCTCGTCCAACGTGGACAGGCCTTTCAGCGATCCCTCGACCGCGACAGCGGCGTACTGCTCCTCGATCGGAAGGGACGAGTAATCGCCGAGCAGATCGTGGAAAAGCTGCAGCACCCCGTCGGCCAGCGCGGCCCAGGTCTCCAGCAGCGCGAGAGCACCCAGGCGGCGGCGAAGCTCCGAGGCGAACGCATGCAACCGCTCGGCCCGCTTCGCGTTGTACTGCGCCCGCCGGATCGCGGCCGGTCGTGGATCCTCGGCGGCCTCCTCCTGATCGGCCGTACGACGTTCGGCCTCGGCATACCGCGCCAGACGCGTGTCCCAGTCGTCGCCGCGAACCACACCGGCGGCTCGGGACATGCGCTCCCACTGCGGCACCGGGATCCGCTCGCCGGTGAAGTCGCGCGTCGGCGCGTTGGCGAGCGCACGGAACACATCGGCCCGCGGCAGATCGTGGTCGACGAGCGCCAGCACCTCGAGCAGGGTCCGCGCGATCGCCCGCTCGTGCACCGGTCGCGTGCCGGGACCGTTGACCTCGATCTGCGCTGCGGCGAGATGCTCGTGCAGGAGCCGTGCGTACGGCGCCGAGGCCGTGTACAGCACCGCGATGCGATGGGCCGGGGTGCGCTCGAGGGACGCGACCACATCGCGAACCACGCAACGCACCTCGTCGTCGGCATCGGACGCATTCAGGATCTCGGTCGCGACCGGGTAGTTCTTCGAGATCGACGTCGGCAGATCGATGCCGATGCGTTCCAGCGAACGCCGCACCGCCCGGTCCGCCCGTCGTACGTCGGTCAGACCGATGATGACCGTGAGGTCGGCAGCCGCGGCGCCGAGCTCCTCGACGAAGGCGGCCTCGGACTGGGTGAGCTCCTGGGGCAGATAGAGCACCAGAGCCCCGAGCTCACCGACGATCGCGGAGTCCGCGGCGACGCGTGACGCCGCGGCGCGCAGTAGATCGGTCTCGTCGTACCACTCCGCGGCGAGCTCGGTGGTGACGTGGCGGTGGAGCCGGACCAGGTCGGGGCCGAGCACGGATGCAACGGCGACATTGTCGAGCGCTGCGTCGGTCAGGTCGCGGAGCTCGCGGTGGGCTGACGCAAGCGCTTGGATCGTCGACGGATGCTCGGCGACGTCCTGGAAGATCCCAGGCGCCTTCGAGAGCGCGGTCCGCCAGGTCGCGGCCACGATCGGGCGCGTCGCCGGCCGGCGTGGCGACAGGACCCCGGCCGCGAGTTGCTCGGCCAGTCGCTCCAAGGTCGCCAGGTAGAGGCCCGCGATCCCGGAGAGCGCAAGGTGGCGGCGGGCGACGACCCCGGACAGGTTGTTCGGCAGCAGCAGCGTGACGGGCTTCATCGGATCGTCCGCCTTCAGCCGCGCGACCACGGCCTGCAGGCGCTCCAGCGCGGCCGCACCGTAGGCCGTGCTCTCGATCCGGGTGGTGCTCACCGAAACCCCCGATGCTTTGACTGTCACCGCAGACGGTAAACCCTTGCACGGACAGAAAGGTGACGGGGCGCGAAACGCCAAGGTTTCTGCAGGGTTCGCGACCGGCTCGCACAATGAAGGAATGACCAGGGAGACGACGATCGCGCGGGCGCTGCTCGTGCTGGTCTTCGCGCCCGCCGGCGGGATGTTCGGCAAGGCCGTCGCCGACGCCGCCCAGGGCCGCGAGTGGTGGCCGTGGCTGGTCGCGGCACTGGTCTGGCTGGTCGTGTCGGGACTGGTCTCGATGGCGGTGTCGAGCCGTTTCGACGAGCACAGATAATGCTCCGATGGCAGCCGCTGTGCATCACGTCGAGATCTGGGTCCCGGACCTGTCCCGGGCGAGGAGCAGTTGGGGCTGGATCCTCAACCGGCTGGGCTGGAAGGACGGTGACGGCTGGCCCGGCGGGATGACCTGGACCGCGCCCGACGGCAGCTATGTCGTGGTCGAGCAGAGCCCCGCGATGTCCGCCGAGGAGCACGACCGGATGCGCCCCGGGATGAACCACCTCGCGCTGAACGCGGCCGGTCGCGCCGAGGTCGACTCGATCGTCGGCGAAGCCGCCCGGAACGGCTGGACGCTGATGTTCGCCGACCGCCACCCGTACGCCGGCGGCCCGCAGCATTACGCCGCCTTCCTGCACAACGAGGACGGCTACGAGCTCGAGATCGTCGCCCCCGAGTAACTGGGTCGGAGGGTGAGACTACTGATGCCTGGAGTGACACCAGGGACTGTTGGTGTGACATGGTTACACCAGGCAATCAGTACGGTCGCGGGGCAAGGGTGGAAGGACGGTGCTCGTGACGGAGAAGCCTGACGGGGGAAGTCCGCCCGGACCGGTTTCGCCGGAGCTCCTGGAAGCGCGGATCCGTGGTCTCCAACACGCTCTCGGGCAGTTGCTGGACAACGCCCACCGGCTGACACACGGCGAGCACCAGCGGGCCGTGCAGCTGCATCGTCAGTTACAGGAGCAGACCGCAATCGCCCGTCGTGAGTCCCGCGGGCTGGTCGATGCCAAGACCGCTGAAACACTGGCCGAGGCCGAGCCGGCCGCGCGCCTCCTCGCGGACCGGCTGGCACCCGGTCTCGCGGCAGTCCCGCCGAACGACGCCCGCTGGCGTTCGCGCCAACTGGTCGGCGCGGGCGTCCCGTCGTACATCCGGGTGGGTGAGCTGGACGCTGGTACGCCGGTCGTCGCGCCGCTGCTGCGGACGAACGGCTGGAAGGTGACCGCCGACCGCGACGAGGCCGCCCGCCGGCTCCTGCAGAGCGTCGCGATGCGACTGGTCGCGGCGGCCGAACCCTTCCGGATCAGGGTGGACGCCTACGACCCGCGTCTGACCGGCATGATGGGGCTGCTCGGACACCTGACCACGAAGTACCCGCAATTGGTGCCCAGGGCAACGCACACCGCGGAGCAGCTGCACGGTGTGCTGTCCGGGCTGGTCGATGTGTCGTCGCTGCGGGCCAGCCGGCAGGCGCAGCTCGGGCACAAGCGGTTCGAGGACCTGATCCGGGAGACCGGCCGGGTGACCGATCCGTACCGGCTGGTCATCCTGTTCGACTACCCGGCCGGCATCGACACGCTCGCCCAGCGGGACCTGCTCCGGCTGGCCGCGACGGCCGGCGAACGCGGCATCTGCTTCCTCATCCACCACGACCCGTCGACGCCGGCGGAGTCCGATGTCGACACCAAGCAGTTGCTCGACCACCTCACATCTGTTGCCATCGCCAACGACAAGGTCGAGGTCGCACAACTGCCCGGCGTAGCGGCGAAGCTGGACCCGGCGTTCGACGCGAACGTTGCCGCTGGCATCTGTGACGTGATCGCGGAGCTGGCGGAGATCGCCGTCCTGCCGACCATCGACTTCGACCGGACCCTGCCGGACCGCTCGACCTGGTGGCAGCCGGTCACGGACGAGCTCAACACGGTCATCGGGTACGACGACCGCACGCCGGCGCTGGTGAGGTTGCGCAGCGGCAACCCGGCGCTGCCGCACGTCCTCGTCGGCGGTGCGGTCGGTCAAGGCAAGTCGAACCTGCTGCTCGTGATGATCCACGGTCTCGCCGCGCGGCACGACCCGGTGGATCTGGAGATGTACCTGCTCGACTTCAAGCACGGTGTCGAGTTCTCCGCGCTGGGTCCGGCGGGGGAGCGGGAGCACTGGCTTCCACATGTGCGCGTGCTGGGGATCCACAGCGACCGGGAGTTCGGTCTCGCCGTACTGCGTCATCTGTCCGACGAACTGGCGCGGCGCAGCGAGATCTTCAAGTCGCACGGGAATGTCGCCGACATCGCCGAACTCGAGCCCGGGCCGGAGCGGCCGCCGCGGATCCTCGTCGTACTGGACGAGTTCCAGGTGCTGCTGGAGGACGACGACGAGCTCGCCGACGAGGCAGCGAAGCTGCTGGAGCGGTTGGTGCGGTTGGGGCGTGCGTACGGCGTACATGTCGTGCTGGCGACCCAGACGATCGAGGGTGTGAAGCGGCTGTCGACGCGGCGGGACTCGATCTTCGGCCAGGTGCCGTACCGGATCGCACTGAAGACCACGCCGGCGGATTCGCAGGCGATCTTGCGGAGCGGGAACACCGCTGCGGCTGAGTTGCAGTTCCGTGGTGAAGCGGTGCTGAACGCGAACTTCGGGTCGCCCGACGACAACCAGCATGTGCTGGTCAGTTTTGCAGACAAGGTGGTGCTGGACGACCTGCGGCGTGAGCTGTGGCTGCGTGCGGGTGAGGCGGCGCGTCCGCCCCGGGTCTTCCATCTCGCGGAGCCGGCTCGGTTGGCGGAGACCGCTGCGGCGGTGAAGCCCGAGCTGGGGCGGCCGTGGACCGGTTTGCCGATCGCGGTGACCGAGGAGCCTGTGCAGGTCGAGGTGCGGCCTGAGCCGGGGGCCGGCGTACTGGTGCTGGGTGACGGTCCAGCCGATGCGCTCGGGGTGCTGAGCGGTCTTGCGTTGTCGACCGCGGCCGCAGCGGTGGATCCGCCGCGGTTCATCTTCATGGACGGTACGAACTCCGCGCCTGCTGTTGCCGAGGGCAAGGACGCGCTGGTGCAGGCGTTGCGGCAGCTCGGTTGCGAGGTTGAGACGGTCGACAAACACGACGAGGTCGTACCGCGGCTGTTCTCCCTGCGGGACGCGGTCCGCAACGGGCAGGTCGGCGAGACGTACCTGCTCGGGTTCGGCTTCCACGGCGTACCGCGGATGCAGCTGCACGCCGAAGGGTTCTTCGAGAGCCCGGCGAACGCGCTGCAGGACATCGTGCGGGATGGTCCGGCGCAGGGGCTCGTCACCTTCGGGTGGTGGAACCGGCTGCATGTCTGCACCGAGCAGCTCGGGTACGGGCGTGCCAACGTGGCGACTCACCTGTTCCTCCGGCACCCGCAGGACGGCGTACGGGCGGTGTGCGGTCCGCTGGTGCGGTGGGCTTCGGAACCACACCGCGGGTTGCTGTGGGACGGACTGCACCCTGAGGCGCAGATCGTCGTACCGTTTGCCGCACTGCGGTCCGACGAGGTGGACCGTGCAGTGGAGCAGGTACGGCGATGAAGACGGAACAGCAGATGTGGTCCGAGTACGCACGGACGTTGCGGACGGTCGCTGGGGCTCGTGTGGACGCGCAGCAGGCGCAGGACCGGCTGACGGCTCACAAAACGAAGGCGGAGGCCGCTGCGATGGCCGAGGCCGAAGCCATGGCCGAGCGCGGGCGGCAGCTGGAGGCCCGACTCAACACACTGGCCGAAAAGGCCGCGGCCAGCTTGCAGCGCGCCGGACTGCCCGCCGACGGGAAGCGGGCGAACGTCGCACTGCCGGAGATCCGTGCGCTCAACGACATCGAGACAGTGGCCACCCGCCTCACCAAGCAGCTGGGTGAGGCAGTCGACACACTCGAGGAGGTCCGCTCTCGGGCCCGGGAGCTCCAGGAGCGACGCATGCGCCGTACCATCAGCGCGGCCCTGACACTGATCGGGTTCCTGGTGGTGTGGGTGGTCACCGGATCGTTCCTGGCCGGGGTCGAGGCCGCGGCCATCGCCGCTGTCACGATGCTGGCCGCGTCCCGGGTGCTCGGGTTGCCGCGGCTGCCCGGTGCCCGGTGGTGGGGTTGGGGCGGTGCGGTGGCGGTCGTCGTACTGATGGCCGCCGGGCTGCCCTGGTGGATCGCGATCCTGGTGCCGGTGGTGGTGTCCGGTACGGCGATCGTGCTGCCGAAGAAGCGCAACTAGGTCAGGAGTGGGTTCAGGTGTCCGATGTACAGCGGCTCAAGGAACAGCTGCACCAGGTCTCGATGGAGGCCAAGCAGGCGGCGGGCGGCCTGGCCGGATTCAAGCTGCGCTTCACCCAGCACAGCCAGCAGGTGGAGAGCCTGATCGCCGGTACGGCGACCGGCGTCGACCGCGACATCACCGAGATCCTGGAGGCGGCCGGCAAGGCCGTCGAGCAGGCCGCCGAGGCCCTGGAGATCGCCTCGGCCGGATGCAAGAGCTACGCCGACCAGATCTGACCCATGGCGTCGGACCTTCAGCGGGTCGCGCGGGGCTTGGTCGAATGCCTCGATGAGGTGCCGCAGGTGGTCAGCCACCTGCAACGCACCGCCGACCGCTGCCGCGAGAACGCCGCCCTGGCGATCGCCGCCTCTCAGGGGCGGGCGACGGTCGCTGCCCAGCAGTTGGACGCGGCCGCTCGGGCCTGCGAGGCCGCTGCGCACTACCTGTCGATGGCGCCGCCGAAGGCCCGGGCCTGGGCCGACCGTCTGGTCGGCGGCGGCCGCGGCACCGACCGCCCGTCGTCCGACTCCGCCGACCGCAACAAGCTGACCGGCGGCACCGGCGACCTGGCTGAACGCGACTCGAAGGGCCGCACCAAACGCCTCACCGCCACCTTCGACGACCTCGAAACCCCCAAGGACAACGAGCCACCCCTCATCACCGTCGCCCGCAAAGCCTTCGAAACCTTCCGCAAGGCCAGGGAGAAGGACAAGGACGAGGACCACCCCGACGAACCCCTCGAGGTCGAGATCCTGGTCACCGAGACCGGCGAGCTGCAGATCGAGGAACGCGACCAAAAAGACGACCAGAAGCGAGAAGATCACCTCCTTCAGGACTTCGAGATCGCCGTAGACCTCACCGAAGCAGCCCAACAGCTCCTAGCGGTGATGGCCGACTCCGCCGACCGGCAATGGGACCACGCCACCCTCACCATCAACCCAACCCGCGTCGAAGCCACCTTCGACTACCCCGACCAGCACCGGCCCGCACCGATCGTCGTAGACATCGAACACCCCCCACTTCCCGCCTCGGACGACCTCGATTTCGACCCGGCCCTCGACCTCCGTCCCCTCGGCCCAGACTTCGCTGCAGGCGTTCACGATCCACTGAAGCGCTTCGAACCGAAGGAACATGAGATCGCCGAACGTCTGGAGCGCGAGGGATGGCGCGTCGATGCCCGCCCGGAGAACCACACGGTGCACAGGCTGAAGAATCCGGATGCGACGCTTCGGCGGAACGGATCCGACGAGGGGAAGATCGTCGAGTTCAAGACCCTGGATCGGGCCTCGCTCGCTGCGGTGAAGCGCAACATCCACCAGGGAACCGACCAGGCCGGACCATTGGGCGAGGTCTTCATCGACGGTCGGAAGGTCGGGCTGGTGGAGTCGATGGCGCAACGGGCGTTCCGGATGGCCTGCGGTCAGCCCGGCAAACCGACCCCGGCCACAACTCATGTCATTCTCGGTGACGGGCGAATGGTCACCTTCGCGAAGGAGCGATGATGTCGACGAGCGACAACGTGTTTCTGGCCTCGGACGAGTCTGTTGCGCGGGTCGCCGAGTGGCTGGCCGCTGTGCTCGACCTGCAGGCGGTCGCGGACCCCGAGCTGAAGCAGGACGAACGCCTCCTCCGTGGGTCGGCGCGGACCAGTGAGCGAGAGATCGGGCTGCTGGTCGCGCCGAACAACTATGGCGAGGTCGATCCAGAGCCGGACGAGATCTCGGCGCTCGACTCGTACCCGATCGACGTCAATCTCCGCCTCTTTGGTCGCAAGGACGAGCGGCTGCAGTTGCGTGAGACCCAGGCGCTGCTGGACGCGCTCGTCGCCGCGCGGCCTGAGATTCCGATGCTGTTGGTCCACAACCTTGACACGCTGATCGCGGCGCACCTCCCCGGCGTCGGCACGCACACCTTCGCCGACCTGATCAGCCCAGACGCCCCCGACATCGAAGCCTGGCGCCCGTGGGCCATCGGCACCTGACCTCAATCCGCGAGGCCGGCCTGGTCTGACTTTGAGCACCGGTCGACCATTTCAGCGGCGGTCGGATGGTTGGCCGGTGCTCAAAGTGCGGTCGTGGGTGAGACATGGGGCGGGAAGAGTTTTGGGGAAGTCGCGTCATGATCGGTTGTGGGGGCCGTCACTACCTGTGAAGCCATCCACACAGGGAAGTGGAAGTGATCGATGTGACTCGCAGATCTTTCATGGCGGTTGGTCGTCCCACTCGCCGGGTGCGTTGAGATGTCCGCCGGCGATCCAGTACCGCAACGTCGCCGCGTACGAGTGTGGTTCGGGGACCACGTCGTCGCGGACTACCGGGCGGAGGCCGAACTGGCCGAACGCTACGCCGAAGCCATGTCGCGCCGGTTCGCCGGACTGCGCGTGACCAGCGATCCGATCCCCGACACCGATCCAGGCCCGGGCCGCGTGCTGCCGGGCGAACGGCTCTGGGAGGTAAGCCCGAAATGACGTCGCGTCGCTTCCGGCTGATCCGCCATCACGACGTCTCCGGTGTCAGTGGCACCGGCCCCGTCGCCGAAGGTGTGCAGTTCACCGACGGCGCCGTGGCGCTGCGCTGGTACGGCGACTATCCGACCACGACCGTGTGGGACGGCATCGAGTCCGTCGTCGCCATCCACGGTCACGGCGGGGCCACGGTGGTCGAGTGGATCGACCCCGAGCAAGGCCCCGATCCCGACCTCAAGCTGCCACCCCGCGAGACTCTCCCGCCCCGACCGTGGCCGGATCTGCACTCCGCCCCCGAGCCACAGGACCCTGACCCGCTGCACCGTGACCGCGACCTCGGTGCGCACGGCGGTGCCCCGCCGGCCGGCGGGGCGTCGTACCGGGTGTTGCGATGAGCCGGACCGGGTCCGGCGCCGCGGACCCGGTCTGAAACGGGCGGGCCGGTGCCGAACCTCCCTTGCGGCACCGGCCACCCATTCCCTGGGACCCAGCCGGACTCGCGATACGGCTGGGCCCGAGTCCACCGGCGGTCAGCTCATCTCGAAGGACTGGGCCACGTCGAGGTTGTAGAACGTGGTCGGCCCGTCGCACAGCTCCATCATCTTGGCCGCGAACTCGCCGGTGTCGGCACGGCCGGAGTTCTCCATCGCGTCCTCGTACGAGGCGAACTCGACGATGGCGAAATAGCGCCCCGGGTCGTCCCGGTCGGCGCACGTGATGCCACGGCTAGGGGCCGGGCCGTCACCCTGTGCTTCGCGTTCCTTGCGGTACTGCTCGTTGAGCGCCGCGACCTCGTCCGGCTTCGACGTCCGGTACTCGATGATCTGTACGAACCCTGCCATTTCTCCCCCTTGCCCTGGGCACCCACCCCAGGTGCCTGTCAAGGCCGACACTGCGCCTGGATCGTCTGCTCCGCAAGAGGTCACGGCTTACGGTGACCTGACGCCCGCGACGGATCACGAAGGGTTCGCTTCTGCCCTCGGCAGAGGAAGTGGGATTTGTCGGCGACGCCTGATTGGCTTGTCCGCGTGGAGATTCTGATTCTCGGTGGGACTGCCTGGCTGGGTCGTGAGATCGCGACGCAGGCGGTGGCGCGTGGGCACGCGGTCACCTGCCTGGCGCGCGGTGAGAGTGGTGACGTCGCCGAGGGCGCGACGCTGATCGCCGCCGACCGCAGCAGTCCGGACGCGTACGACGGCGTACCGGACAAGGACTGGGATGCGGTGTTCGAGGTGTCGTGGCAGCCCGGATTCGTCCGCGACGCACTCGCGGCCTTCGGTCCGCGGGCCAAGCATTGGACCTATGTCTCGTCGGGCAACGCCTACGAGAAGTACGACACGCCAGGCGCCGACGAGTCCGCCGTACTGCGGCAGCCGACGGACCTCGACGCAGCGGACCGGGAGCAGTACGGCGAAGCGAAGGTTGCGTGCGAACTGGCGTCGGTCGAGACGGTCGGGGATCGGTTGGTGATCGCGCGGGCCGGGCTGATCGGCGGGCCGGGGGACAAGAGCGATCGCGCCGGTGCATGGGTGGCGCGCGCGGCTCGTGCACCCGAGGAGCCGATGCTGGTGCCGGACACGCCCGACCTCGCGACCTCGGTGATCGACATCCGCGACCTCGCGTCGTGGTTGCTGGACTGTGCGACGCAGGGTCGGACCGGGACGTTCGACGTGCGCGGGCCGATCGTGCCGTTCGGGGAGTGGATCGAGTTGGTGCGTGAGGTCGGCGGTCACACCGGGCCCGTCGTGCTTGCGCCGCGGGACTGGCTGGTGGAGCAGAAGGTCGAGCAGTACATGGGCCCGGACTCGGTGGCGATGTGGCTGGTCGAGCCGGGGTACGAGGGCTGGTCCAGCCGCAAGGGTGAAGCGGCGTTGCAGGCCGGACTGACACACCGGTCGCGGCGCGAGTTCCTGACCGACGTACTGGCTTGGGAGCGTGAGCTCGGATTAGATCGCGAGCGTCGGGCCGGGCTGAGCCCAGCGAAGGAGCACGAGTTGCTCGAGTCCCTGCCGGAGTAGAGAGTGGGCGGATGCGACTGGTGCTGATCTCGGACACTCATCTGCCGATGCGGGCCAAGAAGCTGCCCACGCCGGTCTGGGACGCGGTCGAGAGTGCCGACGTGGTCATCCATGCGGGCGACTGGGTGAGCGTCGCGCTGCTCGACGAGTTGGAGAGTCGTGCGGCGCGGCTGATCGGATGCTGGGGCAACAACGACGGGCCTGAACTGCGAGCCCGGCTACCGGAGGTCGCGCGGGTGACGCTCGACGGGCTCTCGGTCGCGGTCGTGCACGAGACCGGATCGGCCAAGGGCCGTGAGGAGCGCTGCGAGAAGGCGTACCCGGGCGTGGACCTGCTGGTGTTCGGGCACAGTCACATCCCGTGGGACACGACCAGCCCCGGAGGTCTGCGGTTGCTCAACCCAGGATCGCCGACGGATCGGCGCTCGCAGCCGTACTGCACCTACCAGACCGCGACGATCGTCGCCGGCCGGCTGAAAGACGTTGCTCTGCACAACCTTTAATGGTTGTTGCGGCGAATTAACGGTTGTTGCGGTGAACAACGACCTCGGCCGGGCGTGAGAAAGTTTCCGCCGTACCACCGAGTTACGGCGTACTTCTCACACCCGGCCGATCGTCGTACCGGGACTCAGGCGTTGGCTGCTTCCTTGACCCGGGTCTTGAGGCGGTCCCGCACCTCTTCCGGTGTGTAGGCGCGGCGCTTCCGCTCGCCCCGCGCGATCACCACGCCCGTCGCTGCCACGCCGACGAGCCCCGCAAGTCCTACCACCTTCCATACCTTCATGCGGACTAACCTAGCTTCGTGGAGAGCCGGATAGCACTGGATGACGCTACGGAACTGACACGAACAGGTGACATTTGGCTGTTCCGCGGTGGAAGCACGGCCGATCGCGCCATCCAGCTGACCACGAACAGCCCGGTGAACCACGTCGGTATGGCGATCGTGATCGAGGACCTGCCGCCGCTGATGTGGCACGCCGAACTGGGCCGTTCGCTCCCGGACATGTGGAGTGGGACCCACCATCGCGGGGTGCAGTTGCACGATCTGCGGGACGCCGTACTCGTATGGGTGCGCAAGTACGGTCAGCAGGCCTGGATGCGGCAGCTCGACCACCCTGTCACGCGGTCGATGGAGGACGCCGTACTGCGGACTGTCGCGCGGCTGGACGGCACGCCGTTCCCGTCGACGGCTCGGCTGGCGTCGCGGTGGGTACGTGGGCGGGTTCCGGCGTTCCGGCGTGGATCGCGGGAGCTGGAGCTCGAGTCGGCGTACTGCGCGGAGGTGGTCGCGGTGACGTATGAGGAGATGGGTTTGCTGCGCGGGCGGCCGGCGAACTGGTACGACCCGGGGCGGTTCTGGAGTGGCGACGAGCTCGAGCTGACGCACGGAGCTCAGCTGGGGGACGAGATCGCGGTCGACATCCCGGCGGAGTGATGCGGCCGAAACTGTCCGTGGCGTGTGATTGGGTTGTTCTGGGTCGGTAACCGAGCCGGAGGAGGGCCCCACGGATGTACGCCGTCATCGACACCGAGACGACCGGCTTGCTGCCGAGTCATCGGCATCGGGTGATCGAAATCGCCGTGGTGCTGCTGGATGCGCGCGGCCGGGTCGAGCACGAGTGGGTGACGTTGCTGAATCCGCAGCGCGATCTGGGGCCGCAACACATTCACGGGATCCTGACCGCCGACGTGCTGGCCGCGCCGGAGTTCGGGGACATCGCGCGGCAGCTCGGTCGGTTGCTCGCGGGGCGGATGGTTGTCGGGCACAACGTCGAGTTCGATCTGGGCTTCCTGCGGGCGGAGTTCGCGCGGCTGGGGTTCGCGGTGCCGCTGATCACCGAGCGATCGATGTGCACGATGGCGCTGGCCGGGTATCTGTATCCGGGGGCGAAGCGGACGCTCGGCGCATGTTGTGCGGCGGCCGGGATCTCGATCGAGGGGTGGCACTCCGCGCTCGCGGATACACGGGCGACGGCTGAGCTGTTCGGTCGGTATCTGCAGTCGTTTCCGGCGCCGCCGCCGTGGCAGTGGGCGTACGAGGAGATCCGCGGACTGCGGTGGCCGGTGTTGCCCGGCTCCGACGTCCCGCCGACCGTCCGGCCGGTGCATGCCGGTGGACGACACGGATGGATGAGTCGACTCGTCGATCAGTTGCCGCGCGTCCCCGAGCCGCCGCAGGCCGACTCGTATCTGGCGCTGCTCGACATGATCCTCGCCAACCGCGAGATCACTGCGGCCGATGCCGACCAACTCGTCCAGGCCGCGACGGACCTCGGCCTGACCCGACCCCAGGTCGACGAACTCCATCGGTACTACGTGTCCGCGCTGGCCGGAGCGTCATGGGACGGTGGTCAGATCACGCCGGAGCAGCGCAGCGATCTGGACCGGGTGGCGGTGATGCTCGGGCATCGGGCATCCGACGTGGACGACGCGCTACTGCGAGCCAGCTCCGGGCGGTACGTCGTACCTCCTCGTCCTGGGGCGAACGGGTTCCCGCTGGGGAGCTCGATGGTGTTCACCGGTGACATGGTCGAGGCACGTGAGGTCTGGTGGGATCGTGCGGTGGCGGCCGGCTTCGTGCCGCAGGAGTTCGTCCGCCCCGATACGACGTTCGTGGTGGCAGCGGACGTGGACAGCCTGTCGGTCAAAGCCCGGGCCGCCCGCGACCTCAACATCCCGATCATCTCCACCGACGACTTCCGTCGGCTCATCCGGCCTGAGCCTCAGCGCCGGGCCGGCTGACAGACAGCGCCCGGCGGCTGCGGGTTAGGGTTCCGGCGTGGAATTGAGCGAGCTGGGGCGGCGGATCTACGCGAGTGCCCATCTGACCGGGGAGTTCGTGCTGCGGTCGGGGCAGGTCACGGGGGAGTACTTCGACAAGTACAGGTTCGAGGCTGATCCGGTGCTGCTGGATGCGGTCGCCGAGGCGATGGTGCCGCTCGTGCCGGAGGGGACCGAGGTGCTGGCCGGGCTGGAGATGGGTGGGATCCCGGTGGTGACCGCGCTGGGGCGGCATACCGGGCTGCAGTGTGCGTTCGTGCGGAAGGAAGCCAAGGCCTACGGGACTCGCCGGTTGGCCGAGGGGGCCGAGACCGCCGGCAAGCGGGTGACGATCGTCGAGGACGTCGTCACCACCGGTGGTCAGATCGTGCTGTCCACCAACGACCTCCGCGCGCTGGGCGCCGAGATCACCGACGCCCTCTGCGTCATCAATCGCAACCCCACGACCCCGGCGCCGCTCGCCGAGGCAGGTCTGACGCTGCACGCGCTCCTGACCTTGGACGACCTGACTCCAGGCACCAGCTGAGCTGCTGCCGTCGGCCGGGATCGGCCGGAGTCAGTCCTCGGCTTCGGCGGTTTCGCGTTCTACTTCGAAGCGGAGTTGCTTGCCGGAGCGGATGCGTTCGATCGCGGCCAGGCAGGCGTCCTCACTCATGTGAACGCCGATCTCACCGAGCTTGTGGCGCAGCACCAGCGCGGCGTCCTCCGCGGAGCGGGAACTGGACTCGTTGATCGCCTCGATCGTTGTCTGGGTGAGCTTCTCGCGGATGTCCGGGTGAACCTCGTGGATCTCGTGCGTGATTCTGAACTCAGTCATCGCGACTCGCTCTCCCTTTCGCCCGCGGGCCGGTCTACAACTCAAGCGTAGTGGGCCGGACCCGCTGGGGAAGCTCAGACGAGCACTCGATTTACGAAAGTTTCAAGTCGCGTGGCCAGCCGTTCCGCCCGGACCTGCGGTGGCGCGGTTTCGCCCTGCGGTACCTCGACTTCGCGTAGCCCGCGGACGTACAGCGAGCAGGCCAGATCCGCGCAGATGTACGTCCCGACCGTGTTGCCCTGCCGGCCCGCCGTACCCGCCCGCCGCGCGGCGAACAACGCCACGTCGGTCACGTGGTGCGCGGTGTTGCACAGGTCGCACAGACCGGTCCCGCGCCGTGGCTTGCCGGTCGCCTGGGTGTTCACCGCGATCCCGGTCACGCCGCTGTCGCGCCGTACCACCAGATAGCCGCGGTTGGGCGCCTTCGGGTCGCGCCAGCCCAGAAAGTCCAGCGACTCCCAGGGGAGCTCGGTGAAGCCGGGCGGCGGCGTCATCGCCTTGACCAGGCTCTTGGTTGAGTTGACGAACGAGCGCCTGATCTCCTCGACGCTGAGCGGTTCCACGACAGTCCTCCGATCCTTCGACCAGCCATGAGACCCGCCCGGCCCTTGATCCCGCAACCGAATATCCCCGTATGGTTGCTGGCGGCAACGATCAGCTGTCGACGTACGCCGCGGTCCGGCCGTCGTCGTGGTTGCGCAGATCGACGCCGAAATCGACCAACGCCTTCAGCCGGAGCAGCAGTGAGACGTGGTCGCTGCCGTCCTGGGCATCGTCGCAGCTGAGCGTCAGGTCCGTGCCGCCGGACTCGTCCGGAACCAGCGTGAACGTCCAGGTGCTGCCGAAGTACCGCAGCCGGTAGAGCCGGTCCTGGACCGCCTCCTCGACCCGGGCGTCCTCGGTGCGTCCGTCGGGCAGGACGAACCGGCCTTGACTGACTGACGACCAATTCTCTGCCAGGCCCGGACACGCCTCGTACTGAGGGTGGACATCCAGGCGCATTAGGTGAAAAGTGGACTATGCAAACTTCAATTAGTTCTCTGGAGGAGCCTCGATGGCCAACCAGTACGGCGCACTGACCGGCGACTACACGTTCGACACAGCGCACTCGCGGATCGGGTTCGTCGCCCGGCACGCGATGGTGACGAAAGTACGGGGGTCGTTCAACGAATTCGAGGGCTCGGCGCACCTCGACGGGGACAACCCGGCGAACTCGTCGGGTCGGGTGACGGTCCAGGCCAAGAGCATCGACACGCGCAACAGTCAGCGCGATGAGCACCTGCGCAGCAATGACTTCCTCGACATGGACACGCACCCGGAGATCACGTTCGTGTCGACCTCGATCAAGCAGACCGGGGACGAGACGTTCACGGTCGCCGGTGACCTGTCGATCCGCGGGGTGACCAAGCCGGTCGAGATCGCGTTCGAGTACACCGGCTCGGCGACCGACCCGATGGGCAACGAGCGGGTCGGCCTGGAGGGGTCCGTCGTGATCAACCGCAAGGACTTCGGCGTCAGCTGGAACGCGGCCCTCGAGGGCGGCGGCGTGCTGGTCAGCGAGAAGGTCACGCTGGAGATCGAGGTCTCGGCGATCAAGAACACCTGACCGCACACAGCACGAGAACTGCAGAGGTCCCGCGACACCCGTCCGCGGGATCTCTGCTGTGTTGAGGTGCGGTCACGATCGGGGTGGGCGCGGTTGGGCCTGGCCGGCCGGTGGGGAGACTGGTTGTGAGTGCCGGCTAGGTCGAGGGGTCCGCCGATGATCGACACGCGATGGAAGCGCTGGTTGCTGCCGCTGTTCGGGCGGCGGCGCGCCGATCGCCGTACGCCGGAGTCCTTCCGGCCGCGCGGGACGAGCTCACGGGTGAGCCGGCTGGCAGCGCGGTACGACGCCGAGGTCGACGAGGCGCTGCAACGGTTGTGGCCGAAGGCGCGGATCTATCACGATCGCGAGTTCACCCGGGACCGGGCCGACTTTCTGCTGGTGGTACGCGGCCGGGGCGTGATGGTGGAGACGAAGGTGAAGAGCGACCCCGGTCTGTTCCGTGGGTCCACGTTGCCGCCGTTGCTGGACCGGTTGCAGCGCGATGGCCGGCGGCTGGTCGTCGTGCTGAATCAGGGAGACCCGACTCCGGCGCGCGAGTTGATCGCCGCGAAGCTCGGCGACAAGGGATGCGTCGTCGTGTGGTCCGGACCTGAACATGACACCGACCTCAAGGGCGCCGTGGAGGCCCTGCTGCGCCAGATGGTCCGCCATCCGTAGCTGACAACGCAGCAGCGCGGAGGGGGTGCCTCTCCGCGCTGCTGCGCTCCGGTTGCGAGGTGTGCCGGGTGGCAGCGAACGGAGACGGTGCCCGGGAGTCCGGGGTCCAGGTCAGCAGGCGTTGGGAGTGGTGGTGCCGCCGTCCACGACCCAGCGGCCTTCGAGCTGCTGGACCCGCATCTGGTCCAGCCAGCGCGTGGGTGTCGTGGCAGGGATGACGGAGCGGCCCTTCGCGTCGACGGTGCGCGCCGCGGTGGTGTCGTAGCAGGCGGAGATGATGACGCCGTTCGCGGCGAGCGTCCGCTTGGCCCACAGGACCTTGGTCGTGCCGGTGTTGTGCAGCTTCTTCGTGCGGAAGTACCTGGCCTGCGCGCTGATCGCCTGGAAGACCTTCGGTGTCATCACCGGCTGGAGCTGGGTGATCGTGCGGCCGCCGCTGCGCATCATCTGGTCCAGCGCCGAGCGGTAGTCGTAGTACGCGTTCACCACCGGGTCGCCGGCTCCCACGACCTGTCCGGCCAAGCCTTCCTCGGCCGGCCCGTGCTTGGACGCCTTCTTGGCGCCGGGCGACGAGGCGGCGACGTCGGCGTTGCTGTCGGTGCCACAGCCGGCGAGCAGCAGAACCGGGATCAGCGTGGCGGTCACCGCCAGGTTCCGAATGCGCATGGTGTCCGAACCTCCAGTCGGCCGCGGCGTGGCCGCTCGCACCATCGGGGCGCTCAGGATGTGTACTGAAGTCGTTGACGCCGTCCGGCACTGACCGTGTAACGCCGTCGCACGGACCGGTGTCACTGTGATCCGGGTCACAGTGCACCCCCTACCGCGGCCTGCGGGATCGGGCACAGGTAGTGGTGTACGCCTATGAAGCCGGCGTCGTGGTGCCGGGCCCACGACGGTGAAAGGAGCGTGTGGATGGACGTCCTGGAGCGGGTACGGGCGCTCTGCCTCGCATTACCGGAGGCGACCGAGCGGTTGAGTCACGGCGAACCGACGTGGTTCGTCCGGGACAAGAAGGTGTTCGTCATGTACGCCAACCAGCATCACGACGATCGGGTCGGGTTCTGGTGCGCGGCGCCGCCCGGCGTCCAGCAGTCGCTGGTCGAGGAGGATCCGGAGCACTTCTACCGGCCGCCGTACGTCGGCCACCGCGGCTGGCTCGGGGTGTACCTGGACGTCGACACCATCGACTGGGGACACCTCGAGGACATCGTCGAGGACGCCTACCGCCAGATCGCACCGAAGACCCTGATCGCCCGGCTCGACGAGACCTAGTCGGTGAGTGCCACGTCGGTCTGCTGCAGGTGCGGGATCTCCGGGCTCCAGAGATCGGCGTGCTCAGGTGACGACCACGTCCACGACCGGACCTGTGTGTCGCTGCGGCGGCCGAAGACCGCCCGGAACAGCTCGTACGACGAAGTCCGCGCCTCAGCGACAGGATCGCCCGACCCGAGCTGGTAGGTCCCATCCGGCGTGACGATCGAAAGCGACCCCTGCACGCCGTCAGACGGCGGATCCGACAGCAGCCACTCCAGTGTGCCGATCCACAGCTCCGACGGTGGTCGTCGCCCGGTCCCGAGCGCTCCGTGCAGGTCCGCCTCATGTGTTCCTGAGTCGACCCACGGGTTGCACACGAGCGGATTCGAGGTCGTCTCGCCGAGGATCACCCGCTCGAGTGCCGGCCCGGTCTCGGCCCACTCGTCGAGGACGGCGTCGATCGGCATCGAACGCCGTGCGTCGACTTGCACGGCGGTCCAGGGCGGCCGAGGCGCACCCTCGACGTTGCCCGCGGCGAAGTCGGCTGCCACTCCGGCGAGGTGGGACACCAGGTTGTGCACGGTCCACTCCGGGCAGGCCGGCACCTGGCGGTCCAGGTCGGCCGCGTCGAGTCCGCGGACGGCAGCGGTCACCCGTTCCCGGGTCGCGCGGTACAGCTCTGCGCTGGTCGTCGAGTCCATCACTACCTCCTTTTGCTCATGATGACGAACGAACGCGCTCGGGATCGACAACTTCCCCGGATAGGGTGACGCGATGGTGAAGGGTGGGGTCGGGCCGCGACTGGCCATCGCGTTGGCGTTCGGGAGTTCGGGCGCCGTCATGGTGCTGGAGCTCGTCTCCTTGCGTCTCGTGGCGCCGTACATCGGGCTGACGCTGGAGACGAACACGGCGGTGATCGGCGTCGCGCTCGCCGCGATCGCGACGGGCGCTGCGCTGGGTGGTCGCTTCGCGGACGCGGTGCCGCCGGTCCGGACGCTCGGTCCGCTGGTGATCTTCGCCGGTGCGCTGGTGATGCTGGTCCTTCCGGTCGTGCGCTGGACCGGTGAGGCGTTGCGCGGCGGCAGCACCGACCTGGTGTTCCTCGTGCTGGCGATCGCACTGTTCGTGCCCGCGTCGCTGCTGGCGGCGGTGACGCCGATGGTGACCAAGCTGCGGTTGGAGTCACTGGCCGAGACCGGCACGGTGGTCGGCCGTCTGTCGGCGTACGCGACTGTCGGCGGGATCGCGGGCACCGTGCTGACCGGCTTCGTGTTCGTGGCGAAGACCCCGATCAGCACGATCGTGCTCACCCTCGGCGGTCTGCTGGTCGTCGCCGGAGCCATCCTGACCGTCGTACTGCGAGGTCGGCAGGCGGCTGTGAAGCCGGTGGCGCTCGCGCTGATCGGTGCCACGCTCACCGTCGTCGCACCCCGGCCGTGTGAGGTGGAAACGGCGTACCACTGTGCTCGCGTGGTGGCGGATCCGAACCGGGAGGGCGGACGGACGCTGTACCTCGACCAGTTGCGGCACTCGTACGTCGACCTGGACGACCCGATGCATCTGGAGTTCGAGTACATCAAGAACTTCGCGGCCGCGATCGATGGCAGCTGGCCGGCCGCCAAGTCGCTGGACGTGCTGCATGTCGGCGGTGGCGGGCTCACCATGCCGCGGTACCTGACCGCGACCCGGCCGAGCACCCACAACAAGGTGTACGAGATCGACTCCGCGGTCGTCGAGCTGGACAAGAAGGAGCTCGGAGTGCGGACCGGACCGGATCTCGATGTGGTCGTCCGCGACGGCCGGCTCGGTGTGCGCGACGAAGCGACGGACAGCCGCGACCTGGTGATCATGGACGCGTTCAGCGGTCTGTCGGTGCCGTGGCACCTGACAACGCGTGAGCTGGTCGCCGACGTACGCCGGGTACTGCGCCCGGACGGGGTGTACCTGATCAACGTGATCGACTTCGGCGCGGCCGCGTTCCTGAAGGCGGAGATCGCGACGGTCGCCGCCGAGTTCCCGCAGGTCGCGGTGGTTGCGCGCAAGGACGAGCTCGCGGGGCAGAGCGGGGGCAACTTCGTGCTGGTCGCTTCGGACCGGCCGATCGAGGCAGCGGCGATCGCGGCCAAGGTCGGGCCGGCGATGCAGGTGCAGCAGGAGCTGACCGGGTTCGTCGGCAACGCGCCGGTGCTGACCGACGACTACGCACCGGTCGATCAGCTGCTCACGCCGTACGTCAGCTGAGATACGGGCCGCCGGAGTTGTGCTCCGGGGCGTGGGCTTGTTGCATGAGGTCATGCACCCACGCGCAGGCCAGCCAGCTCAGCCCGAGGACCTCGTCGATGTCCAGGCGATGCTGACGGCGTACGACGAGATCACGCCGGATGTGGACAACCCCGCCCAGAAGGTCGTCTTCGGGACCTCGGGCCACCGTGGCTCGAGCCTCGACGGTGCCTTCAACGAGGCGCACATCCTGGCCATCACGCAGGCGATCTGCGAGTACCGGGCCGGTGAGGGGACGGCCGGGCCGCTGCTGGTCGGCCGGGACAGCCACGGCCTGTCGGAGCCGGCGTGGCGGACCGTGCTCGAGGTGCTCGCGGGCAACGGCGTACAGACGCTCGTCGACAGCGCGGACCGGCTCACGCCGACCCCCGCGGTGTCGCACGCGATCCTGCGGCTCAACCGCGGCGCCGGGGCTGGTGCGGACGGCATCGTCATCACGCCGTCGCACAACCCGCCGCGGGACGGCGGGATCAAGTACAACCCGCCGCACGGCGGACCGGCGGACTCGGACGCGACCGGCTGGATCGCCGCGCGCGCGAACGAGTTGATCGCCGGCGGCAATCGTGAGGTACGACGTACGCCGTTCGACCAGGCCAGGTCGGAGGCGGGGGAGTACGACTACGTCGGCCACTACGTCGACGACCTGCCCTCGGTCCTGAATCTGGACGCGATCCGCACGGCCGGCGTGAAGATCGGCGCCGACCCGCTTGGCGGCGCGAGTGTGGACTACTGGGCCGCGATCGCGGAACGGCACCGCCTCGATCTGACCGTGGTGAACCCGCGGATCGACCCGGCCTGGTCGTTCATGACGCTGGACCATGACGGCAAGATCCGGATGGACTGCTCCTCGCCGTACGCGATGGCCTCGCTGGTCGCCCAGCGGGACCGGTACGACGTGTCCACCGGCAACGACGCGGATGCGGACCGGCACGGCATCGTCACGCCGGACGCCGGCCTGATGAACCCGAACCACTACCTGGCCGTCGCCATCTCCTACCTGTTCGCCAACCGCCAGTGGGGTCCGGACGTCGCGGTCGGGAAGACCTTGGTGTCGTCCTCGCTGATCGACCGGGTGGTCGCCGACCTCGGCCGCCGGCTGTGGGAGGTCCCCGTCGGGTTCAAGTGGTTCGTCCCGGGGCTGATCGACGGCTCGGTCGGTTTCGGTGGCGAGGAATCGGCGGGCGCGAGCTTCCTGCGCTTCGACGGCACGGTGTGGACCACGGACAAGGACGGCATCCTGCTGGCGTTGCTGGCCAGCGAGATCACCGCGGTCACCGGCGAGACGCCGTCGCAGGCCCACGCGAAGCTGGTCGAGCGGTTCGGCGCTTCCGCGTACTCACGGGTGGACGCTCCGGCCACGCGCGAGCAGAAGGCCAAGCTGTCGGCCCTGTCCGCGGACGCGGTCACCGCGACCGAGTTGGCGGGTGAGCCGATCCTGGACCGGATGACGAGTGCTCCCGGCAACGGCGCCGCGATCGGCGGGCTGAAGGTCACCACCGAGTCGGCCTGGTTCGCCGCTCGCCCGTCCGGGACCGAGGACCTCTACAAGATCTACGGCGAGTCCTTCAAGGGCGCCGACCACCTCGAGCAGGTCTTCGAGCAGGCCCGGGAGGTCGTCTCCAAAGCCCTCGGCTAACGCACGAAGGCGTCGAGGAGCCGGTCCAGGTCCGCGGCGGGGTCGCTGGTGAGCCCGCTGTGGATCGGACCGGGATGGACAACCGTACTGCGGGGTGCGGCGAGCCACCGGAAGCGCTCGCCGATCCCGGTCGCCGCGGCCGGCCCGACGGCAGGATCGCCGGCGCAGATCGCGCGGATGTGCTCGAGCGATGCGCACACCACGTCCACGTCGACGGCCGGATCCAGCGCCTTGAGCCGGTCCGGATCGACGTCCCACGCGGCGCCCAGGAAGTCCCGCGCGCGGCAGTAGAGCACCGCACCCACATTGATGAACTCACCGCGCTGGATCCGCGGCGCCGCCCGCAGAATGACGTAGTCGAAAGGCACCAGCTCAGTCATCGCGCACCGCCCGGAAGCCAGGCGGACCGCTTGTCCAGCCGCGCGGTCAGGTAATCGAGGTACCGCTCCCGATCGCCGTCGTCCAGCCACTCGTCCGGCACCAGCCCGATCACCTCGGTCAGCAGCTCCGGGGTGATCGCAGTCGCCAGTTCCGCGTCCACCCCGGGTACGTCGGGTGTCGCGACCGAGAACACGTGGTCGGAGGCGTCGTACGGGAGGGTGGCGAACTTCTCCGCCGGCATCCAGGAGTGGTGGAAGTACAACGCGGCGCCGTGGTCGATCAGCCAGAGGTTCTTGTGCCAGACCAGCAGGTTCGTGTTGCGCCAGGATCGGTCCACGTTGGCGACGAACGCGTCCAGCCACAGGATCCTGGCCATCGCCTGGTCGCCCGGGTTGCCGGCCGAACCGTCGTACCCGAAGGAGCCGGGCAGGAAGTCGACGGCGAGGTTCAGGCCGGCGCTACGGATCAGCAGCTCCTGGATCTCGAAGTCCGGCTCGGACTTGCCGATCGCCGGGTCGAGCTGGATCAGCTTGAGCTCCGGCACCCGCAGGCCGAGGCGGCGGAACAGCTCACCGACGATGATCTCGGCCACCAGCGCCTTCGGGCCCTGGCCGGCGCCGTGGAACTTGATCACGTACGTGCCGAGATCGTTGCCTTCGACAACGCCAGGCAGCGAACCGCCCTCGCGCAACGGCAACACGTAGCGTGTGGCGGTGATGGTCGGCAGAGTCACGCGGCAGAGCCTAACCGGTTTGCCGTCGGGTACCGGCCGAGGGTGAGGCTACCGTTCTTCGGGGTGGAGGAAGAGTTACTGCTCGTGTCCGCCACCGGTCATCCACTCCCGCGCAGCAAGGCTGTCGTGGCGGGCGTGCAGGATCTCGATGTCGAGCTCGAGCTGACCCGGGCCATGGTCGAGATCAACACGCCGGTCTGCGAGACGTCGACCGAGTTGCGTGGGCACTTGTCCGACATGCGTTCCAAGCTCGCCGACGCGGCCGCAGGTGAGGGTGCCCGGCTGCTGGCGATCGCCGTACCGCCGCACGGTCAGGCGGCGCAGTCGATCACCCGGAAACCGCGGTACGAAGAGCTGGCAGGGCAGTGGGGTCTGCTGGCGCGCGAGCAGGGTGTGTGCGGTTGTCACGTCCATGTCGACGTGTCCGGCAAAGAGACGGCGGTCCGCGTCAGCAACCACCTGCGGCCTTGGCTGCCTGCGCTGCTTGCCCTCACCGCGAACTCACCGATCTACCTCGACCAGGACACCGGCTTCGCGAGCTGGCGTTGGCTGATGACGACCCGCTGGCCGTGTGCCGGTCCGCCGCCGTATCTGGAGTCGGTCGAGCACTATGACGCCTTGGTGGCAATGCATCTGGCGGCGGGCACGCTCATCGACGAGCGGATGGTCTATTGGGACGTCCGGCCGTCCTCGCACCTGCCGACGGTGGAGGTTCGGGTCAGCGACATACCGCTGACTGTCGACGACACCGTGCTGCTGGCCACTGTCATTCGTGCGCTGGTGATGACTGCCTTGGACGACGGCACGAACGGTCCGTCGCTGGAGCCGGAGGTACTGCGGGCGGCGTACTGGCTGGCCGCACGCGACGGGATGACTGGCAACGGCCTGGACGTTCGCACGGCCGAGTCATTGCCGATGGCCGAGGTGGTTGGGCGATTGCGGCGGCATGTGGAGCCGGCCCTGCAGGAGCTCGACGCGCTCGACCTGGTGAGCGACGGCATCCAACGGATCCTGACCGACGGCAACGGCGCGGTGAAGCAACGCAAGGCCTTCCGCACCGGCGGCGACGTCACCGGCCTGACCGAGATCACGCCGGCACCGAAGAATTGACATCACGCTTTCACAATCCCCGCAGTATGGCGTTATGCCGAGAGCAGACTCGGCCCCGAATGGCCCCTGATCCGCCGGAAATCTGACCATGTACACGGCGTCGAGTGCCTGTGACACCAAGGAACGGACCCTCGGCAAGGGGACGTGCTGGGCCTGCGAGCCCTGTACTGACGGGAGACTCCCGGTAGAGCACCGCTCTACCGGGAGTTCTCCGGTCTAGTGCCTCAGGAAGTCCTCCAGGCCGTGGAGGTCGTCGGTGTTGATGTGGTCGACACCGACCGCCTTGAGTTCGGTCCACACCGCTTCGCGGGCCGCGCCGGGCAGGTCCGGCGTCTCCCAGAAGCGCACCCGGTAGCCGGCGTGGTGAGCGGTCACCACGATGTCGTGCAGCTTGACCTGCTCGTCGGTCGGCATCGGACCGACGCCCTTCCAGGTGAACACGTTCGACCAGTTGTCGCTCACCAGCGGCATCAGCGAAGCGGGCATCCCCGACTGCAGGTCGCCGAGGCGGCCGTCGTACCCGGCGTACCGGACCTTCTGTGCCTTCAGTACGTCGAGCGGCCGGTTGCCACTGATCACCGACGTCACCGCGCCCTTCAGCACCCGCCCGTTGATGAAGACCGTGCTGATCCCGCGATACTTCTGCAGCGCCTCGTCCACCGCTGCGTACGTCGACGGCCCGTCACTCTTGATGTCGATGAGCAACTGGAAGTCGCGCCCGTGCTCGTACACCTGCCCGTGGTTCTCCCGCACCCGATCGGCCAACGGCTGCAGGTACAGGCTCTCCAGCGTGCGACCCGGCACGGCGTCGTCCAGGTCATGCGCGACCCGCAGTTCGCCGTCGATCAGCCACACGTCCGCCTCGACGCTGTTGAACCCGCGATCCAGCGCGTCCTGCAGCGGACGCCGGTGGTCGTAGTCGTTGTGCGCATGCGCCGACGGCAGTGCCCGGAAGGCCGGAGCGTCGTACGCCTTGGGGAGCCTGAAGCCGTTCTCCTGTACGACGGAACGCAGCCGGTCGGGGTAGTCGGTGATGATCCCGTCGACACCGTCGTCGATCAACGCCTGCATGGTCGGCGGGTCGTCGACGGTCCACGGGATCACCTTCATCCCTGCCTTGTGCGCCGACTTCACCATGTCCGCGGTGACGTACGGCCGGTAGTTCGGATCGGTGACCTTGCCGTCCTGCGGGAAGCCGTGCACCGGTGAGATCGCCGAAGCGCCGAACGACTTCGTCGCCTTGACCAGGTCACCACCGAAGTCGTCGATGTCCAGGCCACCGAGCCACGGCGACTTGCCCGGCCGGCCGACCTGGAGGAAGTCGAAGTTGGTCAGCGCGACCAGCGGCAGCTCCGGCGCGACCTGGCGCATCCGCATCAGCGAACCCCAGTCGAAGCTCTGGATCGTCACCTGCCGGCCGATCTTCGCCGTGCGGACCTCGCGCGCGACGACCTGGACGAACTGCTCGCGCGGCGCGGTCTCGGACGGTGCACCCGCCTCGACCTTGGTCTCGATGTTCAGCTTCACGTTGTTCGCGTGATAGCGGTGTACGAGCGCGAAGATGTCGCGCAGCTCAGGCATCCGGGCGCCCGGATCGGGCTGCTGACCGGGGAAGCCCGCCTGCGGCAGCGAACCGCAGTCGAGCTGCTTGACCTGCTTCAGCGTCAGCGTGTTGATGAACTTGCCGACGTACGGGTACTCCGGGTCGTTCGGCGTGTACGGCGCGGTGTCGCGGCATTTGGACCCGGTGACCTTGCGGTCGTGGGTGACCACGGCGTACCCGTCCTGGGTGATCTGGACGTCGAGCTCGAGCGTGCTGACGCCGAGCTCGAGGCCGTGCGAGAAGGACGCGATCGTGCTCTCCACGGTCAGTCCGAGACCGCCGCGGTGAGCCTGGACGTCGAAGTCGCCACGGTAAGCGGAGGCCGGTACGGCGACCAGTCCCTGGGCGACGAGACCGGCAGCGAGGACAAGCGGAAGCAGCGCGCGGGGGAGGCAGCGCATGAGGGGAACCTTTCCGGAGGGGTGGGCGGACGTCCCCGAGGCTGGCTGCCGCAGGGATACCTGTCCCTTCGTGAAGGTAGCCGAGAAACGGCCGACGGGTGACCGCCGCGTGTCGCCGTCCGATTACGGAGCGGAGACGACGTCCCGCACCGACTGGGACTCCGCCGTCACCGAGCCGTCCTTGAACGCGCTGTCCAATTTCCCCTCGGTACGGCGCGTGAGCGTGAGCCGGACCCGGCACTGCGAGCTGTTCTTGCCTGGGGCCGGCGTGGTCGTCACGGGCTTGATCGAGCCCCGCGCGATGGTCGCGGACGTCCGCCCGGGCTCGAGTTCGAGGCTGCCCGCTTGCACGCAGTCACCCGCCCAGCCGAGGTTCGTCGGCAACTGCGACGGCTCGCTGGTGAACCGCACAGTGATGTCCTTGCGTCGCGAGAAAGTCGTACCGGCGGCCGGTGCAACCATCCGGACCCGTTCGGGCAGTACGACGGTCGATTGTGGAGCGGACTCGTTGTCGCCGCCGCGTTTGAGGCTGAAGGTGATTTCGGTCCCTGCTGCGGTCACGCCGTCCAGCCGGTTGGTGTAGCTGGTGACACCGGCGGACCGGTGGTGTCTCAGCTCGGCCGACTTGCCGCCACCGCTGGCGGTGATCCCTTCGCCGTCGCCGAGTTCGACGAACGTCAGCGTGCCAACGCGGAGCGAGGCGCTCACGTCGGCCGCGTCGGTGTTCTCCGGCAGTGTCACGACCATCCCTGCGGTCATCCCGCTGGTGCGGATGTCCTTCGACTCCACGGTCGAGCAGCCGGTCAGGACGAGAACGGCGAGAACGGTTGCTGGGGCGGCGATTCGCTTCACAGTCCGGGAAGCTAACACCGCCAGGGATCAGCGCTCGTGAGTACAACTACTCATACTGGAGCGCTTCGAGCGGATTCAGCTTGGCCGCGCGCCGGGCCGGCCAGATCGCGGCGAAGATGCCGACCACGACCGAGACGACGGCGAAGATCACCAGTTGACCGGCCGGAATCGTGAAGGTGATCTCGTCCAGCCGCGACGCCAGCAGCGACGCGAGGACGAGGCCCAGCACGATCCCGATCACCGCGCCGATCAGGGCGGTGATCACGCTCTCCTGCCGGATCATCCGCTTCACCTGCAAGCGCGTCAGCCCGATCGCACGCAACATGCCGAGCTCCCGGGTTCGCTCGAAGACGGTCAGCACCAAGGTGTTGACGATGCCGAACAGACTCACCAGGACCGAGAGCGCGAGCAGGACGTAGAGGACGTTCAGGATGCTCTTCACGTTGTCGGTCTGCGCCTTCTTGAAGGCCTCCCGGGTCATCGCCTTGGCGTTCGGGAACGTGCTCAGCGCGCTGTCCAGGGCGGCCGTGTTCTCCGCGGTGACACCGCCGCGCATGTTGACGAACGTGTAGATGTTCAGCGGCTGCGAGGTGGTCGAGTCGAAGGTCTCGGTCGAGATCGTCACGTTGCCGAACGGCGATCCGCCGGCCGGCGGGCGGAAGACGCCACGGACCTGGAGTTGCAGGACCTTCCCGGTCGCCGTCTCCATCGCGAACCGTGAGCCCTGCGAGAGCGCGTGGGTGTCGGCGTACTCGGCATCGACGATCGCGCCGTCGGCGCCGAGTTCACCGAGCGACGCCTGGGAGCCGGACCGCCAGTCGAAGGTGAGCAGGCTGGGCGCCTCGGCATCGACGGCGGTGATCGTGATCGTCTTGTCGAACGCCTTCGCCTGGCCGCCGCGCACGCTGGTCTGGGACTCGACGGCCGGTACTTCGGCCACAGCGGCCGCGACTGTCGGCGGCAACGGGCTGAAGTTGTTCTGCGCGGTGATGGCGTAGTCGGCGCTGAAGATCCCGTCCACGGCCTGCTCGAACGGCTTGATGATGCCCGCGCCCAAGGTGGCAACCAGTGTGACCAGCGCGAGTCCGATCATCAGCGCGGCGGCGGTCGACGCCGTCCGGTGCGGATCGCGCCGGCTGTTCTGGCCGCCGATCGCGACCGCGGGTCCGTCAGGGAGTACTCGCGGGAACTCGGCGGGCCGCCCTAGGAGCCGTCGTACCAGCCAGAGCGGGAACAGGAAGAACGGCCAGGCGATCGCGGTCAGTACGACGACCGCCCAGCGGGCGACGGGATCGGACACGGCGGCGAGCGGCCGGACGAGACGGGCGGAGAACAGGGCGATGCCGATGAACAGCAGCAGTACGCCGGCACCGAGCAACGACAGCAGCGTGGTGGTCGACAGGCCGTCGACGAACAGTCCCGTCAGCACGAGCGCGATCCCGACGACGGCGAGCAGGGCCGCTCCCAGTGGGCGGTAGCGATGCAACCGGCCTGGCGCGAGCGTCGCGCCCTCCCGGACCGCGGCGATCGGTGGCACCCGGGTCGCCCGCCACGCAGGCCGAAGGCTCGCAAGTACGGTGACCAGTACGCCGACCACCAGCGCGACGATGATCGTCCGGGTCTGGAAGACCAGTCCGTTGTTCGGCAGGGTGAAACCGACCGCGTCGAACAGCTTGAACAGCCCGGTTGCGATCGCGAGCCCGAGGAACAGCCCGACCACCGCCGAGACGAGCCCGGTCACCAGCGCTTCCAGGACGACGGTGCCGAGGATCTGGCGGCGGGAGGCCCCGAGAGTGCGCAGGGTCGCGAACTCACGGGTCCGCTGGGCGATCGTGATCGACAGCGAGTTGGCGATCACGAACGAGCCGACGAACAACGCGATCCCGCCGAACACCAGCAGGAACGTCTGCAGGAAGCTCAGGAAGCCGCTGGTCCCGGCCGCGTCCTCGGCCGCCTGGTCCTCGGCGGACCGGACCTGCGTCGCCTCGGGCAGGATCGGTCGCACCGCGTCGAGCAGTTGCTGCTCGCTGGTTCCGTCCTTCTTCGCGATCAGGATCTGATCCAGCTTGCCGGACTTGTCGAGCAACCTCTGCGCGGTGCCGAGTTCGAACCCGGCCAGCGTCGCACCGCCGATCGACGACACCGCGCCGAACTCGACCAGCCCCGAGATCCGCATCTGTTCGGCCGGCCCACGCGCCTGCACACCGATGGAGTCGCCGGCCGCGAATCCCTTCTCCTGCGCGCTGTGCGTGTCGATCACGACCTCGCCCGGCGCGGGCCACGCACCGGAGACCAGGGTGAGCGAGTTGAACTGCGGCAGCGCGGGATCCACGCTGAACGCGAGGTTCGGCGCGCCGCCGAAGACGATCGCCTTGCGGTCCTTGCCGATCAGTTGCGCCTCGCCGGCCACTGCGCCACCGGCCGCACCGACCTCGGGCAGTTCCCGGACCTGCGTGAGCAGACCGGCGTCGAACGGCGGCGCGGTGACGGTCCCGTCCTCGGCCGCGTCGAACGCCGTCTTCCCGGTGATCGCCGCGTCGGTGTTCTTGTAGTTCTCGGTGAAGATCGAGTCGAACGCGGACGTGATCGAATCGGTCAGCACGTACGTGCCCGAGATCAGCGCGACGCCGAGGACGACGCCGATCGCGGTCAGCGCCGAGCGAAGCTTGCGGGCCAGCAACCCCTGGACCGCGAACCGGATCACTGCAGGTCCAGCGTGTCGATGATCTGCAGGATCTCGTGCTGGCTGGACCGACCCGTCTCCTTCACGATCTCGCCGTCGGCCAGGTACAGCACCCGGTCGGCCATCGCGGCCGCGCGGGCGTCATGCGTGACCATGACTGTGGTCTGGCCGTACTCGTCGACCGAGCCGCGCATCAGCGCGAGGATCTCGCCGCTGGTCCGCGAGTCCAGGTTGCCGGTCGGCTCATCGGCGAACACCACGGTCGGCCGTGACACCAGGGCCCGCGCGATCGCGACCCGCTGCTGCTGGCCGCCGGACAGTTCGGCCGGCCGGTGCTCGAGGCGGTCGCCGAGTCCGACCCGCTCGACCAGGTCCTCGAAGAACTGCGGATCCGGCTTCGTGCCGGCGATCGTCAGTGGCAGCACGATGTTGTCGCGGGCACTGAGCATCGGCAGCAGGTTGAAGAACTGGAAGATGAAACCGATGTGCTGACGCCGCAGCTTGGTCAGCGCGTCGTCACCGAGGGTCGTGATCTCGATCCCGTCGATCCGTACCGAGCCCGACGTCGGCCGGTCCAGCCCGGCCAGGATGTGCATCAGCGTGGACTTGCCCGAGCCGGACGGTCCCATCACCGCAGTGAGCTGTCCTGGATCGATCTGCACGCCCACGCCGCGCAAGGCCCGGACCTCGGTGTCGCCTTCGCCGTACACGCGGACGACGTCCTCCGCGTACACCACGCCGGCATTCGTGCGTGCTGCTGTCCCCTCCGTGCCGATCATCGCCCCTCCCGACGGATCAGCGGCCCCCAGCCGATCGGATCGTCCCCGCTGCCGAGTGTGCCTCTTTCGGACGGTCAGATCCAGCCCCGCCGGGCGGCGTGGAAGCCGAGCTGGAGGCGGGTGTCGGCGGAAACCAGGTCCATCAGCGCGCGGACCCGGCGCTGGACCGTGCGCATGGACAGGTTGAGTTGATTGGCCACCGCCTGGTCGGTGAGGCCGGCCAGGAGCAGGCCGAAGATCTTGGCGTCGAGTTCCGGGAGACCGTCCGACGAGCCCTCGACCATGCCGTTCGTGCCCAGCACCAGAGGGAGCCCGTCGCGCCACACCCTCTCGAAGAGGGCGAGCAACGCGTCGAGCATGCCGCTGCTGTGCACGATCAGCGCTCCGATGGCGCCGCCCGGTCCGGACAGCAACGGGACGAGTGCGATGCGACGATCCACGATCAGCAACCGAAGGGGCAGTTCCTGGACGACGCGAACCTCTTCACCGGCGTTCAGCGAGTCGGACGCGGCGGCGAAGAACCCCGGCCGGTCGAACGCGCTCCGCTCGATCATCACGCGGTAGCGGACCCCACGGGTGACGGCGGCGTCCTCCTCCTTGTTGTCCTCGGGCGGCACCACGGCGATGTCCGCCTTCACGAACCCGAGGACTTCTTCCCGCGCGGACATCTGCAGCTGGGCGAACCGCTGGCCGACCGCGTTGGCGCCACGGACGACGTCCACGACGTCGCTGATCGACCGCTCGGTGTCCGTGCCCCGATAGACCTCGGCCAGCGACTCGATCTCGCGTTGCGCTCGGCGCAACTCCTCCTCGCGCTGGACTGCGAGCGCCGCGAGGGCAACCGAGGGCGGCGAGGCGACGTACCGATCCGTGCCGCTGCTCGACCGCGCGGCCAGGCCGAGCGTCTCCAACGAGGACAGCGCCCGCGCCGCCTCGACCGGGTGGCAGGTGAGCCGGCTCGCCAGCTCGACGGCGTCGTACGACGGGACCTCGACGAGGGCCCGATAGGCGAGTTCTTCGGAGTCATCCAGTCCGAGCACGTCGAGCACGATGCCTCCCAGCAGACGGCGATGTGGCGGCTGGACCCTGGCGGGTACCTGAATTGTCGCAATCTTGCCAGCACAGCCACCTCCTTCGCTGGCGGTTTTGCGATGGACTGACCGGCGACAATCCGTCCCGAAGGGTGTCCTCCCCATGTTTTTCCGCTTCCTGGCGCGCAAAACCCCGGCCGGTCGCTTTCTGACCGGTGCCGCGGCCATTGCGTTGCTCGCGGCCGGCGCCGTACCCGCCGCCGCCACTGCCACTGTCACCCCGCCCACTCCGTCCGCTCCGACTGCCCGGCCGACCCTGCCGGTGCAGGTCGACGCCGCGAAGGTCGTCACCCTGATCACGGGGGACAAGGTGCAGTTGTCCCCGGCCGGCTCCGGCCGCAGCAACGTCCGGTTCGTCCCCGCCGATGCCTCTGACGCCGGCTACGAGACCCGCAGGGTCGGCAAGGACCTGTACGTCGTACCCGACAGCGCCGCGCGACTGGTGAACAGCGGCAAGGTCGACCAGGCGCTGTTCAACGTGAGCGGCCTGATCCGGCAGGGGTACGACGACGCCTCTACCAACCAGATCCCGGTCATCGCGACGTACAAGCCGACGGCGCGAGCCGCTCAGCAGGCGGTCCCGGCCGGGTCCACCCGTACGCGCACCCTGTCGTCGGTCAGCGCCGCCGCGCTGCGGACCGACAAGACCCAGGCTCACGACACCTGGCAGTCCCTCTCGACGGGTCGGGACGTCCAGAAGCTCTGGCTCGACGCGAAGGTCACCAAGACCCTTGACCAGAGCGTCCCGTACGTCGGCGCCCCGCAGGCCTGGGCGGCCGGGTACGACGGAACCGGCACCACGGTGGCCGTGCTCGACTCCGGCGTCGACGCGGAGCACCCGGACCTGATCGGCGCGGTCAAGGCGCAGCAGAACTTCACCGACAGCCCGGACGTCGCCGACCACGACGGTCACGGCACCCACACGTCGTCGACCGTGGCCGGTCGCGGCGTGGCATCCAACGGCAAGAACAAGGGCGTTGCCCCGGGCACGCAACTCCTCGCGGGTAAGGTCCTGAACGACTTCGGCAGCGGCGAGCTGTCCTGGATCATCGCCGGGATGGAGTGGGCCGTTGCCGAGGGCGCCGATGTGATCAGCATGAGCATCGGTACGTCCGAGCCGGTCGACTGCACCGATCCGATGGCGGCCGCGGTCGACCGGATCAGCGCAGAGTCCGGCGTACTGTTCGTCGTTGCTGCCGGCAACCTCGGCGGTCCGTCCGAAGCCATCAGCAGCCCGGGATGTGCCGCGTCGGCGATGACGGTCGCGGCGACCGACCTGACCCAGACCACCGCCGACTTCTCCAGCCGTGGACCGGTGCTGGGCAACCACGCGGTCAAGCCCGACATCGCGGGACCCGGCGTGGACATCACCGCGGCCCGCGCCGGTGGGCGCGGCGACCAGGCGTACGTCGACATGAGCGGTACGTCGATGGCGACGCCGCACGTGGCCGGTGCCGCGGCGATCCTGAAGCAGCAGCACCCGGACTGGAACGGTCAGCAACTGAAGGCTGCTCTGCAGAACTCGGTGCGCTCGGAGAGCAAGGTCGGGATCTACGAGCAGGGCGCGGGTGAGCTCGATGTCGCCCAGGCGGTCACGTCGACTGTGGCCGGGCCGAGCACGGTCGACCTCGGGACCTTCGCCTGGCCGCACACCGCAGCTCAGAAGACCACCAAACAGTTCACGTACCGCAACAGTGGGACGTTACCGGTGACCCTGATGTTCGCGACCGATGCGCGCGGCAACAACGGGAAGCCGTTGCCGGATACCCTGATCCACTTCGATGCCACGTCGCTGACCGTGCCCGCCGGTGGCACCGCCGACCTCCCGGTCACCGTCGACCCGGCGGCCGCGTTGGACTACGGGCTGTACGGCGCGATCAGCGTCCGCGTGGTTGCTACCGGCAACGATGGTCGGACGGTGGTGACGCCGTTCGGGTTCTACCTCGAGCCGCAGTACGTCGACGTCACCTTCAAGCTGATCGACCGCGACGGGAAGCCGGCCTCGTCGATCAGCTCGCTGGACGTCTTCGACCTGGACAGCATCGCGGCCCAGCGGGTCGGGTTCGACGGTGCGGACCGCACGCTCCACCTGCGGGCCGGCACGTACTCTCTGGCGGCAACGATCGCCCACGACGGCGCGGACGGACTCGTCGACTCCTACGCGTTCCTCGGCGACCCCGAGATCACGCTGACCAAGAACACCACGATCACCTACGACGTACGGACCGCGGCCGAGGCCAAGGTGACGACGCAGCGTCCGAGCGAGCGCCGCGGCGGCAGCCTGACGTACGGGCGGGTGATCGACAACTGGATCCTCGCGTCGAGCCGCAGCTTCGGCCCGCGGGTCTCGGCGATCTACCTCGGTACGACGCCGAAGGCGCGCCGGGGCACGTTCGAGGTGATCGAGGGGTGGCAGTACGGATCACCGGCCGGCGCCAAGTCGCCGTACCTCTACAGCCTCGCGTTCACGCACGAGCAGCAGGTCAACGGGACGCCGGAGCATCGGGTCCGCGATCGCGATCTGGCAACGATCGACGCGACGTACTACACGCCGGGGAAGCCGTACAGCTACTCCGAGTACACCGACGTGTGGCGGCCGTGGAGCATCAACCTGATCCCGACCGGGACCCGGGGGACAGTGGCGGCGCCGACTCAGGTGCAGCATCTGGTCACCGCCGACCCGGACACCAAGGTGACGCAGATGGTCGGGCACGCGGATGCGATGGCGTGGCCGTTCGCGACGCTGATGACGTCGACGGCGACGGCGTACAAGCCTGGGAGCAGGCACAGCGAGAGCTGGTACAAGGCCGGGCTGCGACCGAGCATGGTGACCGACCAGACGACCGGGCAGAAGTATGCGCCCGCGGCGCGCGACGGGAACACGATCTGGAGCAACTTCCCGAGCTGGGCGGACACGCAGCCGGGTCACTTCTCGCATCAGGGCTTCCTGGATCTGGGCGGGACCGAACTGCTGGCGGACGGGGTGTCGCTGGGGCAGTACGGGTTCTACGGCCAGGGCATCTGGGACGTGCCGGCCGCGGCCACGAACCTCGAGCTCGTGTACGACCTGAACCGGTGGCAGCGGGGCGACTACAAGTGGGAGTCGCCGTCGACCGTCCAGACCCGGTGGAAGTGGAAGAGCTCGTCGGCTGACGCCGGCAAGCCGTTGCCGCTGCTGTTCCCGGACTACGACATGGCGGTCGACCTGAACGACCGGGCTCCGAAGCTGCCGGTCTTCCCGATCACGATCACGGCGGAGTCCGGGCACTGGTACAAGGCCGGCCGATTCACCTCGGCCCGGGTGTCGGCGTCGTACGACGATGGTGCGACCTGGGTCCAGGTCCCGGTGCTCAACCTCGGGAGCAAAGCGGTGGCCCTGGTCAACAACCTGAAGGCGACCGACTTCGTCACACTCAAGGTCGAGCTGACCGACTCCAACGGCAAGTCGGTCACGCAGACGCTGAACCATTTCTACGGAATCCACTAGAAAACTCGAACGCCCCGGCCGTTGCATCGGCCGGGGCGTTCGTCTGGTGTGTGGCATCGGACCGGGAAGCGCCTCACGGCGCGTGGCCGCTCGCAGCGGCTTATTTTGGGACCCGGGGCTTGCACCGGCCCGACACCTCGAACAGTGTAACGGGTCCCAAAACCCCTTGTCCCGTTGACATCTCGGGCTTCAAGACGCCATATCACCCGAACCTCAACTGTGCAACCACACCCTCGGCACGGCGCGTTGCGCTGGGTTGCGCGGCGTACCGTTACCAGAGTTGGCCGGCGCGTTCGGCGCGGGCCGCTGTCTGCAGCTGGTCCGCGGTCTCGACGAGCTTCGAGGCCGACAGCACCCGATCGTGCCCGTCGTCGGCAAGATGCGCCCGCCCGGTCGCGACGATCCGCGCGAACGCCGCCGCCCGGTCCAGCGTGGTCGCGAAATCACCGATCGCGACACCCCGCAGTACTGCGTCCACCATCTCCCGCACCTCGGTCGGCCCCGGCGGCTCGGCGACACCCGCGACCACCGCGTGCACCTCGGCGTACTTCCGCCCGGCGGCGAACTCGTACGACACCTCTTCAGCGTTGGAGTGCACCCACGACCGCAGCAGGTACAACCTCCAGAGCGCACCCGGCAACGAGTCCGACGGTGCATCCGACCACAGCTCAGCCAGCTCATCCAGCCCGTAGTCGTCCGCCAGTTTCACGACGCGAGCATGCACCTCGGCATCCTCCGAGTCCCGCACCCCCCGCACCAGCAACTCAGCCGTCCGATGCGCCACCTCGGTCACCGTCGCCGGATCAGCAGCCCCCGGCAACGACTCGAACAACTTGTTCCCCGGCATGATCGGCCGGCGCGGATTAGGACTACTCACACGCCCCATCGTGCCCGACCCCGCCCACCCCCGCACACCCACCCGGCCGGTCGTCGGCCACCCTGACCGCTCGGGCTGAGTGCTGGAGCGTGCGGTCGGCCGTGTTGGCGGCTCGGGAGTTCGGGGTGGAGGTCTGAGGGGTCGCTACAGTCGGGGGTATGGCGGGTGCTAAGGGTGGGCAGGGGAAGCTGGCCAAGAATCTGGTCAAGTACGGCGTGCGGTACGGGCCGTTGGCGGTTGAGGCGTTCAGGCATGGGCGGGAACCGGCTCAGCAGGCGATGCAGGCGGCGTTGGCGAAGCGGGCTGCGCGGAAGAAGGCGATCGAGCACGCGCTGACTGTGCGCGACGGGTCCCTGCTCAAGATCCTCCGTGAAGGGCAGGCGATCTTCTTCGTGTTCTCCGGCGACGCGATCGTCACGACGTACCCGTCCGTCCCCCAGAACACCTATCCAGAACTCCTCCGCCACGCCGACCTGGACAAGCGCGAAGCCGCGGTAGTCCTCGCCGCCCGCAAACCCAAATTCACCCCCCACCTCCCACACCTCCGCCGCCGCTAGCCCCACCCCACCCCCGCCCCCGCTCACCGTCCAGCCGGGAGCCCCTGCACGGGATCTCGGGACCTTGGACATGGCAGGACCTGTCCGCGGTCACCGGATGGTGTTCGAGGCGAGGCTCACCCGCACCCCAGCACCCAACCTCTGCCACCCCGTCCCGCAGTGCGCCCCCTGCACAGAATCTGGAGACCTTGGACATGGCAGGACCTGTCCCCGGCCGCCAAATGGTGTTCGAGGCGAGGCTCACCCGCACCCCAGCACCCAACCTCTGCCACCCCGTCGCGCGGGGAGCCCGTGCACGGGCTCTGGGGACCTGGGACATGGCAGGACCTGTCCGCGGTCACCGGATGGTGTTCGAGGCAGGTTCACCCGCACCCCAGCACCCAACCTCTGCCACCCCGTCCCGCAGCGTGCCCGTGCACGGGATCTGGGGACCTTGGACATGGCAGGACCTGTCCGCGGTCACCAGATGGTGCCGGCGGGGGGACGTGAGGGCCCGGACGTCTGCGGTGGGGCGCGGTGGGCGGCGTGGTGGGGACGCGAGGGGCGCGGGGGAAGGTTGATGTGGGTGTAACACGGGGGACGCGGTGGGGCAACAGAGGGGGTGGAGGGTGGGACGTCTACGAGGGAGGCGTCTGCATGCTTTGGAAGATCAGGACCGAACTTGCCGATCGTCCGGGGGCGTTGGCTGAGCTTGCGGCGCGGTGTGGGGCGGATGAGATCAACATCCTGAGTCTCGAGGTGTTCACGGCCGAGGGTGGTGCCGTGGACGAGTTGGTGGTTTCTACCGGTGTCGGCTGGACGGCGGATGCTTTGACCGCACTCGCGGCTGAGGCGGGTTGCCAACGTACGACGGTCCGCCCGTGCCAAGCCGACGTACTGAGTGATGGCCCGACCCGCTACCTGCGCGCCGTACTGCGGTTGATCGATGACCCAGTGTCGGTGGATGACGAGCTGGGCAATCTGCAGGGGTTCGACGAGTACACGCCGGCCGAATGGGCCCGCGCCGACGCCCTGGTCGAGATCGCCGGACGGCTGGCCGAGCGGCTGCAGGAGACCGAGGGCCCGCGACCAGGCAGTGGCGAACCCGAGCTGCGTACGGCGACCGTCGACGACGCTGAGGCGGTCGTCGCGATGCATGAGCGGTGCTCGTTCGAGAGCCGCACCCGGCGCTACCACGTACCGATGCCGAAGCTGACCGCGCGTACCGCGCGCCACCTGTCCGCACCGGCCGGCGGCGTCTCGATCGTGGCGACCGTGGGCGAGGCCGTCATCGGGATGGCGACCGCCGCGCCCTGGGAGGAGCTCGGGCGTACGACGATGGAGGTCGCCGTACTGGTCGAGGACGGCTGGCAGGGCCGTGGTCTCGGCGGGCAACTGCTCCGGCTCGTGATCGGTGCAGCGCGCGACCGAGGGGCCGACCGGGCCGTCTGTGTGGTGCAACCGGAGAACGTCGCGATGCTTCGCACGATCGAAGGTCTGCGGATGCGGACCAGAGTGGTCCAGGACAGTGACAATCTGATGGTGACCGTCGCGCTGTCCGACCAGAGCCTGTCGCATGCGGTGGATCGGCCGCCGGTGCAATATCGTCGGAGTCGTGCCACCCCTTCCCTCCGGTCGCAACCCGCATGGGCTGCTGGTCAACATGCCCGCGAGCACGCGCTCGCCGCTCTTTCAGCTGTTCAGCCGAATCCTCGTCGCGCTGGGTCTGCTGACGGTGATGGTGCTGATCGTGGTGTTCGACCGTGACGGCTACAGGGACAACTACGACGGCGACGTCGGCCTGATCGACGCGATCTACTACGCGACGGTCACCCTCACCACCACCGGGTACGGCGACATCACGCCGGTGACCCCGACTGCGCGGCTCGTGAACGCGTTCATCGTCACGCCGCTGCGAATCGCGTTCCTGGTGGTGCTGGTCGGCACGACACTGGAAGTCCTGGCCAACGAGGGTCGCCGCGTCATGCGCGACACCCGATGGAGGAAGCGCATGAAGGATCACACCGTCGTCGTCGGCTACGGCACCAAGGGCCGGTCCGCCGTCCAGACGCTGATCAGCAACGGGGTGAAGCGCGACAGCATCGTGGTGATCGACCCGCGGGCACAGGCGATCGGCGACGCCGGTAACGACCAGATGGCCGCGTTCCACGGCGATGCGACGAACCGGAACGTCCTGCGCCGGGCCGAGGTGATGTCGGCACGCGAGGTGATCGTGACGACCGACCGTGACGATGCGGCGGTCCTGGTCACGCTGGCCGTCCGGCAGCTGAACGCGACCGCGCACATCGTGGTCGCGGTCCGCGAGGAGGACAACGTTCCGCTGCTGCGGCAGAGCGGCGCCGACGCGGTCGTCACCTCGTCCGAGGCGGTCGGCCGGCTGCTCGGCCTGTCCGCCGTCAGCCCGAACCTGGGCGAGGTGATGGAGGACCTGCTCACGTACGGCGAGGGCCTCGAGGTCGCCGAACGCCCGGTGCTCGGCCGTGAGGTCGGCAAGCCGCCGTCCGCGGTGCCGGACCGGGTGGTCTCGGTCGTCCGCGACGGCAAGGTGCACCGGTACTACGACTCCAACGTTTCGGTGCTGGCCGCCGGCGACAAGCTGATCGTCGTCCGCCCGGCCAAGGAGACGCCGTGGGCGGAGCGCCCCGGCGCCGACGAAGAGGACGAGTAACCTCTTCCGCTCCTGGCCGCTGAGTGGTTGTCTCTGATCAGGCGGAGTTCAAGTCCGGCTGAGGGGTGAGGCCTGATGTGGAACAGACAACTTGCCGGCGTCGCGATCGCGGCGATGGCGTGTGCGGGGCTGACCGGGGCACAGAGCCAGGCGGCTGCGTCGGGTAACGAGTGGATCGGCCCGTGCGTTTCTGAGGACAGCGTTGTGCAGGCGCGGGGCGGACCCCGCGAGCCTGATCTCGGACAGGTCGCACAGGACCTGCCGGCCGCGGCGAAGGGCAAGGCGAAGCCGGGGTTCAAGGCAACCGTGCCGGTTTACTTCCATGTGGTGACGGACGGTACGGTCGGCTCGCTCACGATGCCGCAGATCCTGACCCAGATCGACGTACTGAACAACACCTACGCGGGCGGTGAGGGCGGGGACCGCACCGGGTTCAGCTTCAAGCTGGCCGGGGTGACGCGCACCGACAACGCGGCCTGGTTCTACGCGAACCCGGGTGGCACCGGCGAGCACAGCATGAAGCAGGCGCTGCACACCGGTGGGCCGGGTGACCTGAACCTGTACTCGACGACGGCCGGCGACTACCTCGGCTGGGCCTACCTGCCGGACATCGTGACCAAGCCCGGCCAGGCATACCTCGATGGCGTGGTCATCGACTGGGAGTCGTTCCTCGGTACGTCGACCACGTACGCGGGCCGCTACGACCAGGGCGAGACGTCGACGCACGAGGTCGGCCACTGGCTGAACCTCGAGCACACGTTCTTCGGCGGCTGCAACGCGAAGGGCGACTTCGTCGACGACACTCCGAAGGAGAAGACACCGACGTCCGGATGCCCGGCAGGCAAGGACACTTGCACGGCCCCCGGCCTGGACCCGATCCACAACTACATGGACTACTCGTTCGACTCCTGCTACACGGAGTTCACCCCCGGCCAGTCCCAGCGCATGGCGGACGCCTGGCTGCTGTACCGCACCTGATCGCCGTACTCACCGGACCGTGACCCCGCTGACGGGTCACGGTCCGATTGCGTGTGGTGGTCGTTGCCAGCCCGAGGTTGACCGCGAGGCGCCGACGTCCTAAGGTCTCGCTTGTAAACGATTACAAGAACGATTACAGGAGGTCGGCGTGAGTCGTCCGACGATCGCGGGGGTGGCTCGGGCCGCCGGGGTCTCGGTGGCGTCGGTGTCCCGCGTGCTGAACGGGCTGCCCGCGACCGAGGAGATGGTCGAGCGGGTGCAGCGGGCGGTGCAGGAGCTCGGGTACGTGCCGGACGCCCGGGCACGATCGCTCAAGGTCGGGCGCACGTTCCAGCTGACGCTGGCGGTCGCCGATGTCGGTAACCCGGTCTACGTGACGATGATGCGAGCGGTCGAAGAGGTCGTGTCCGCGGCCGGCTATCGGCTGGTGGTGACCACGACCGGGCCGGATGTGGTCGACGAGGTCGCGCTGGTCCGGGGGATGGCCCGCGGGTACGCCGACGGCCTGGTGATCAGCCCGCTGCGCGTCGACGAGGACCTGATCAAGTCGATCCGCGAGTGCGAGGTGCCGGTGGTCGTCGCCGGTAACGTCCCCGCCAAGGCCGGCGTCGACACGATCCGCGCCAACTCGCCGAAGGGCATCCTGCTGGCGGTCGAGCACCTGACGTCCAAGGGACGCAAGCGGATCGCGTTCGTCAACGGCCCCGCGGACACGGTGCCCGGAACGGCCCGGGCGAAGGGCTTCGCCGACGCGATGAAGGAGTTCAAGCTGACGTCGGCAGGTGAGATCGGGGCCGCCGACTTCACCTTCGCCGCCGGACGCGAAGCGGGGAAGAAACTGTTCAAGAAGAGCGGCCCCGACGCGGTGGTCTGCGCCAACGACCTGCTCGCCGTCGGCGTCATGCACGAGCTCGCCGCCTACGGACTGGGCGTTCCGGACGACGTGGCGGTGATCGGGATGGACGACAGTGAGCTCGCCGAGCAGTGCTTCCCGCCGTTGACGAGCGTGAACCTCGGCTCAGCCGAACGTGGCCGGCGGGCCGCTGAGTTGCTATTGGCAAGGATCGAGGACAGCAGCCGGACGCCCCGGCGAATCGTCGTACAACCGTCTCTGAGCGTGCGGAAGTCGACCCCGTGACTGTGTTGAATGCCGCGCCTCCGGCGCGGGGGTCATGGGGCCTTGGCTCCCGGCCTTCCCTCGTCGCTCCGGTCGCTTCGCTCCCTGCGCTCCTCAGTCCACGCCGGGAGGCCCCATGACCGCGACCATGACGGCTCCGGCGCCGACTCCGGTGCGCAAGACCGGAAAGCCGAAGCAGAACCGGGAGGCGATCTTCCTGTTCCTGCCGGCGCTGCTGCCGGTGTTGCTGCTCAGCGTCTACCCGCTGATCCGCGGCATCGCACTCGGCTTCACCGACGCCCGCGCCGGGCTGAACGTCGACACGAACTTCATCGGCTTCGAGAACTTCTCCAAGCTCCTGCACAACGGCCTGTTCTGGGACTCGTTCCGGATCGGCATCATCTGGACCTTGTCGGTGACGATCCTGCAGTTCGTCGCCGCGCTCGGTCTGGCGCTGCTGCTGAACACGACCATCAGGTTCCGCGGCGTGGCCCGGACCCTGGCGCTGATCCCGTGGGCGATGCCGCCGGTGGTGGTCGCGATCATGTGGCGGCTGCTGCTGCACCCGACCAACGGCCCGGTCAACGAGATCCTGCAGAAGCTGCACCTGACCGACCACCCGATCAACTTCCTCGGCGACTTCAGTACGGCGCTGCCGGCCGTGATCGTGGTCGGAATCTGGGTCGGCATGCCGATGACCACGATCACCCTGCTGGCCGGCCTCCAGGGCATCGACCGGACGCTGTACGAGGCGGCCGCGGTCGACGGTGCGAGCGCGTGGAGCCAGTTCTGGAACATCACGCTGCCACAGCTGCGGACCGTGATCGTCGCGATCACCAGCCTGGACATGATCTGGAACTTCAACTCGTTCGGCCTGGTGTACGTGCTGACCGCCGGCGGTCCGGGCGGCAAGACCATGCTGCCGATGCTGTTCGCCTACAACGAGGCGTTCCGGTACGGGAACTTCGGGATGGCCGCGGCGATGGGTGACGTGATGGTGGTCATCATCATCGTGTTCCTCGCCTTCTACCTGCGGAGCCGGCTGAGGAGCGAGGCATGAGAACACGTCCGGCCGCCCGGTTCCTGCAGTACGTCGCTGTCGTCTGCTACCTGGTGTTCCTCGGATTCCCGCTGCTGTGGCTGATCTCGAGCTCGCTGAAGTCACCTCGCGAGTTCGCCAGCATCACGCCGAGCCTGCTGCCTGAGCACCTCGACTTCTCCAACTACAGCGACGCGATGAACGAGCAAGGTCTGATTCGGGGTCTCGGCAACAGCCTGCAGATCTCGATCGCCAGCACCGTCCTCGTGCTCATCGTGTCGCTGCCGGTGGCCTACGCGCTGGCCCGGTTCCGCACCCGGCTGCGGCCGGTGACGAACGGCTGGATCCTGGTCAGCCAGGTGTTCCCGGTGATCCTGATCGTGATCCCGCTGTTCATGATCCTGCGGCCGCTGCACCTGACCAACACGATCCCCGGTGTGGTGATCGTCTACATGGTCTGGTCGCTGCCGTTCGCGTTGTGGATGCTGCAGGGGTACGTCGCCGCCGTACCGCGCGAGCTCGAGGAAGCGGCCTCGGTCGACGGGGCGTCCAGGGTGCGGACGATCGTGTCGATCGTGATGCCGCTGTTGCGGCCCGGGTTGATCGCGACCGCGATGTTCACGTTCATCTCGGCGTGGAACGAGTTCTTCTTCGCTCTGGTCCTGCTGCAGGACCCGGAGCTCAAGACACTGCCGCTGGTCCTGGCGCGCTTCGTCGGCGCCGAAGGCCAGGTGCAGTTCGGTCCACTGGCAGCAGCGTCCGTCCTGGCCACCGTGCCGAGCCTGATCTTCTTCGCCTTCCTCCAACGCCGGCTGACTTCCGGTTTGTTGAGCGGCGCAGTCAAGGGTTAGAGATCCCCTGAGGAGAGACACATGAAGAGAGTAGTAACCGCTCTGCTGGCGGCGGGTGCACTGGTGGCGCTCGCGGCCTGTGGGAGCAACAGTGACAACAGCTCCGGTGATTCGGGGTCGAACGAGAAGGTGACGCTGAAGTTCCAGAGCCTCGCCTTCCAGAAGACGACGGTCGCCGCGACCAAGAAGATCGTCGCGGACTGGAACGCCGCGAACCCGAACATCCAGGTCGAGTACGTCCAGGGCAGCTGGGACTCGGTGCACGACCAGTTGGTCACCCAGTTCCAGGGCGGGACCGCGCCGGACATCATCCAGGACGAGTCCGCCGACATCACCGGCTTCGCGAACCAGGGGTTCCTGGCCGACCTGTCGCCGTACCTGAGCCAGGAGACCAAGGACGCCGTACCGCAGGGGGTCTGGGACACCGTCTCCAGCGACGGCAAGACGCTCGCCGCGCCGACGCTGCTCCAGTCGTACGTCGTGTTCGGCAACGCCGCGCTGCTCAAGCAGGCCGCGATCACCACGACCGGTGACTCGCTCAGCTGGGACGACCTGGCCGCCGACGCGAAGAAGCTGACGGCAGGCGGCAAGTACGGCCTGGGCTGGGGCCTGAAGAGCCCGACCGCGACCGTGCTGAACCTGGGCATGAACTTCGACGCGCAGTTCTTCGAGGGCTCCGGCCGGGACGCCAAGGCGAAGATCGGCGACCCCGAGCTCGAGGTGCCGAAGCGGATCAACGCGATGGCCTATACGGACAAGTCGATCGACCCGACCTCGCTGACCCAGAGCGGCTCCGACGTCCTGCCGGGCTTCTTCGCCGGCAAGTACGCGATGGTTGTCGCGGGCAACTACACCGCCCAGCAGATGGTCGAGCAGGCGCCGAAGGGCTTCCAGTGGGAGGTGCTGCCGCCGCTGAAGGGCACCAGCACCAAGCAGGCGGCGAACCCGCAGACGCTGTCGGTTCCGGCCGAGGGCAAGCACATCGAGCAGTCGGCGAAGTTCATCGACTACTTCATGAAGGCCGACAACCTGGCCGCGGTCGGTCAGGGTGACTGGCTGATCCCGACCACGCAGGCGGCCCGCGACGCGATCCTGAAGACGACCGGTGGCAAGGACGGCTGGCAGCAGACGCTGGCCAGTGGTGCCGAGCTGACCAAGGCGCCGTTCCAGAGCGTGGAGAACTACCCGAAGTGGAAGGACCAGATCGCGACGCCGGCGCTGCAGGAGTACCTGGCGAACAAGACCGATCTGGCGGCACTGGGCAAGAAGCTGAGCGACGGATGGGATCAGGCCAACCAGTGATCTCCTTGCTGGAACAGAAATCCACGGGTGCCCTCGTCGGCTCCGCGGTCGGTGACGCGATCGGTGGAGCCGTCGAGGGGTGGACCCCGGAGGCGATCCGGGAGCGGCACGGCGGCTGGGTGACCGGCATCGTCGGTCCGTGGTACGACGAATGGCGGACCGCCCGGCCGATCGCGCCGTACCACAAGGGCGACGGGCACATCACCGACGACACCTTGATGACGCACGCCTTGGTCGAGGTGTACGACGAACGCCGGACGCACCTGGACGCCTACGCGATCGCCGAGTCGCTGGTGCCGAAGATGCTGACCGGGACCCGTTGGGTGCCCGAGCTGGAGGCCGACGCGTTGCTGCTGCAGCGGGTGTTCCTGGCCGAGAAGTGGCTGGTCGCCCGGTTGCACTACGGGCATGTGGATCCACGTGAGGCCGGCGTCGGCAACATCGTCAACTGCGGTGCGGCGATGTACATGGCGCCGGTCGGAATCGCCAATGCCGGCGATCCCGAGGGTGCGTACGCGGAGGCGATCGATCTCGCGGGTGCGCACCAGTCGAGCTACGGGCGGGAGGCGGCCGGCGTGTTCGCCGCCGCCGTCGCCGCGGCGATGACCCCTGGCGCGACGGCCGCATCGGCTGTGGAAGCGGCGCTCGTGCTGGCCAAGGACGGTACTCGAGGGGCCGTCGAGGCGGTGGCAGCCGCCGCGGACGGCCTGACCGACTGGGGGCAGGCGATTCCCGTGCTGCGCAAGGCGATCGAGCCCTTCGACACGGTCGGTCCGGACTATCGCGACCAGTCGCTGGACGCCCGGCGGCCGAGCCGGACGAAGGCGATCGAGGAGCTGCCGGTCGCCCTCGGCTTCGTGCTCGTCTCCGAGGGAGATGTACGCCGGGCAGTCCTCGGCGGCACGAACTACGGCCGGGACGCGGACTCGATCGCGTCGATGGCCGGTGCGATCACGGGTGCCCTCAGCGGACTGAACGGCGTACCGGCGGACTGGGCTGCGGACATCGCCGCGGCGAGCAAGACCGACCTCGAGCAGCCGGGCCGGGTGATGGCCGCGGTGGCGGAGGACATCCGTGCGGCCGACGCCGAGCGGTGGGCCCGGCGGTCGGCCGCGATGGATGCCCTGGTCTGAATGTCAGTTGCCGTAGGCCTCGAGTTCGATGATCCGGGAGTACCCGTGGTCGTTGGAGTCGTGGATGACGAGCTGGACGGCGTCGACGGCCACCGGGGCGAAGGTCACGGTGAGGAGACCCTGCACGTTGTCGCGGAACTCGCCGACGGTCGTCCAGGTGCTGCCGGTGCGGACCTGGACGTCGAAGTCGCGGATCCCCATCACGGCCGCCGGGTACTTGGCCGAGTCGAGGGTCTGCACGACGACGCGGCCGATCGTGGTCGGCTGGACGAAGTCGACGCCGTACGTGTCGGGGAAGACGCCCTTGGTGGCGTCGTGCCAGCCGCTGGCTCCCCACTGCGCGGAGTCGGTGTTGCCGTCGACTCCGCCACACAGCTTCATGTCGCCGTTCGTGGAGGACGCGACCGCCTGCTCGCCGAGCAGCAGGTTGTCGCGCGCGGGGACGGGCTTGATCGTGACGGGCACGGACAGGTGTTCGCGGCCGACACTGAGATCGACGTTGTGCGTCGCCGGAGCCGTGCCGCGCGGCACTGTGATCTCGAGCGGCGCCTTGACCAGTTGGTCGACGGGCAGATAGCTCGAGAACTGGTGCCGGGACAGTGTCAACGAGGAGTCGCCGCTGATGCGCATGTCGGCAATGGTGGGCTTGCGGCCGGTATTGGTCATGCCAAGGGTGAGCTTGCCGGACGGGAAGCAGGGCAGCGGCACGACCTCGACCGGCTGCGGGGTGGCGCTGATCTCGACCTGATTGTTGCTGCTGGCAACTGCGACGGCCGGGACCAGGAGAGCGAATGGGACGGCGAGCAGAGCGGTGCGTGCGCGTTTCATGTGCGGATCCGTTCAGGCCAGGTGGGTACCGGGACGGCCGTCCTCGACGACCAGGGTGGCGCGGGTGGACGCCGTACCACCGGGGGTGATGACCCGGTCGACGACGCGGTACTCCGACGTCCACTGGGAGCTGTCGAGACGGCAGCTGAGGTAGCCGCGCTGGACGCTCTGGAACTTCACGTGCGGGTTCTCGGCGAGCAGCGCCTTGCCGGTGGCGTCCGAGTCGACACCGTCCTTGCCGGACGAGATCGACGTGGTGACGAACTCGGTGCCGACCGCCGGCGTCGACGGGTCGGCGAAGTTCACGCGCAGGTCGGACGCGACGGCGCGATGCAGGTCGCCAGTGAGTACGACGAAGTTGCGGACATGCCGGTCGCGGACGCCGGACAGGACCCGGTCGCGCGAGCCGACGTACCCGTTCCAGGTGTCCATCGGCAGTTCGAGGTCAGGACCGGTCTTGCGGTCGAGTTGCGCCATCGCGACCTGCTGGGCGACGACGTTCCATCGGCTGCTGGAACGGTGGAGGGTGTCGAGCAGCCAGCGTTCCTGCGCGTCGCCGGTGATCGTGCGGGCCGGGTCCTGCGACACCTCGTCCGGCGGCAGCCAGCCACCGGTGCTGGTCTGGTCGTCGCGGAACTGCCGGGTGTCGAGCACGCTGAGGTCGGCGGTGCGACCGTAGCGGAGGTGCCGGTACAGCCGGATCGACGGACCGTCGGGGGACTGGTCGAGGCGCAGCGGCATGTGTTCCCAGTACGCCCGGAAGCCGTTCGCCCGACGGACGACGAAGTCGTCGTGCGGGACGCCGTCCTCGGAGATGTACCGGGCCCAGTTGCCCTCGACCTCGTGGTCGTCCAGCGTGACGATCCACGGCGCGGCGGCGTGAGCGGCCTGCAGGTCGGGGTCGGTCTTGTGCAGCGCGTACCGCGCCCGGTACTCGTCCAGCGTGAAGATCTCGCCGGCGAAGTCGACCGGGACCGGCTGGTTGCGAACGCCTGCCGTCGGCCCGACACCGACCTCGTAGACGTAGTCGCCGAGGAACAGGACGACGTCGTGGTCCCGGCGTGCGACGTCCTGGTACGCCGTGTAGAAACCGTCGTAGTAGGCCTGGCAGGAAGCGACCGCCATCGACACCGCGGGCTGGTCGGCCGGCGCCGGCGCGGTCCGGGTGCGGCCGACCGGACTGACCTGACCGTTCGCGCGGAAGCGGTAGAAGTAGTGCCGCCACGAGCGCAGACCGCGGACGTCGACGTGCACGGTGTGGGCGTACTCCGGGCGAGCGTGGGCCGTGCCCCGGCGTACCACGCGGCGGAAGTGTTCGTCCTCGGCGACCTCCCACTCGACCCCGACCGTGCGGTCGTCCATCCCGCCGAACGCCTCGAGCGGACCCGGCGCGAGGCGGGTCCAGATGACCACGGCGTCGGGCAGCGGATCACCCGAGGCGACGCCGAGAGTGAACAGCGGGCGTTTGTCGGTGCGGTGCGGTATCCCTACTGCATCAAGACCAGGGAGGGTGCCGGTGAGGGCAAGAGCGGCGGCGGCGCCGGTGGCGGAGAGAAAGCTGCGGCGGGTGGGCATGGGACGGAGTATCTGTCCGCGGTGACACAACGAACCAGGCACACGTTTCGCGTGATGCAACAGGGGAAGGAAGAAGCCCGATGAGACTGACCTGGGTGCAGCCGGAGGATCTGCTGCCGCACCAACTGGTCCAATCGCGATCCGAGGGTGTCGACGTCGCCGACGTCGAGTCGCGCTGGCGTGCGGCCGGCGGTGCGACGGACGCCCCGGCGTCGGGTGCATCGGACGAACCGGCCTCTCCCGAACTACGGACACTCGCGCGCGAGCTGCTCGCCGAGTTGGACGCACGCGCGGGGGCGTGGCACGAGCCGGTGATCCCCGAGTTGCCGTCGGTGGGCGAACCGGCAGACCTCGAGCGGCGGACGCTCAACGCCTGGCTCGGCCGAGCCGCCGGGAACCTGCTCGGCAAACCGGTGGAGAAGATCCCGCGCGAGGGCATCCGGGAGATCCTGCAGTCGTCGGGCCAGTGGCCGCTGTCGCAGTACATCACGGCGGTCGGCGTACCTGAGGACGTGCAGAAGAGATGGCCGTGGAACAAGCGGTCGAAGCCGACCAGCCTGCGCGAGGTCATCGACGGGATGCCTGAGGACGACGACCTCAACTTCGCCATCCTGGCGCTGCAACTGCTGGAGCGGCACGGCTCCGCCCTGACCACCGAGGACGTTGCGCAGGCCTGGCTGAACGACCTTCCGGCCGGGCGAGTGTTCACCGCCGAGCGTGTGGCTTACCGCAACCTTCTGGAAGGTGTGGAGCCGTCCAGGGCGGCGTCGGTCGGCAATCCGTTCCGGGAGTGGATCGGTGCTCAGATCCGGACCGACGCCTACGGCTGGGCCCATCCGGGAGACCGCACCGCGGCCGCCCGGGTCGCGCTGGTCGATGCCCGGTTGAGTCACACCGGCGCGGGCGTCGACGGTGCCCTCTGGGTCGCGGCGATGTCCGCCGCCGCGCTGGTGCTGGACTCGCCGAGCGAGGTCGCCCTCGCCGGGCTCGAGGTGATCGCGGCGGACGGAGCGATCGCGCGAGCCGTTCGCTTCGGGCTGGATCTCGCCGACCGTCCGCTGGACGACGCGCTCGACGCGCTGCATGCCGAGTACGGCGACCTGCACTGGGTGCACGCGGTGAACAACAGCGCGCTGACGGCGTACGCGCTGACCGCTCCGGACTTCGCCACCGCGGTCGGCCGCTCGGTGATGGCCGGGTGGGACACCGACTCGGCCGGAGCGACGGTGGGTGCGGTGTTTGGCGCTGTGCGAGGGGTTCCGGCAGAGTGGTCCACACCACTGGACAACCGGGTGGCCACGAGCCTGCCGGGGATGAACCAGATCGCGATCGACGAGCTGGCACTGAGGACCGTGGAGGTGGCCCGGGGTGGAGCCTGATGTTGTCGTCGTAGGTAGCGCGAACGTGGATCTGGTGTTGCCGGTCCAGCAGATCCCGCGCCCCGGCGAGACAGTGCTGGCGGGAGTGATGACCCGCGGACCGGGCGGCAAGGGCGCCAACCAGGCCGTCGCGTCCGCGCGGGCGGGTGCACGGACGGCGATGGTCGCTTCGCTCGGTGACGACGACGGTGGTGCGCTGATGCGCGACGCCCTCGGCAGCTCGGGCGTCGACCTCTCGCTGGTCTCGGTGACCTCCGCCCCGACCGGTACGGCGATCATCACGGTCGACGAGAGTGGTGAGAACTCGATCGTGGTCGCCCCCGGCGCGAACGGAGAGTTGTCGCTGTCCGACGCGGCGGCCGCTGCCGTCCGGGCAGCAAAAGTCGTTCTGGCCCAGCTGGAGATCCCGTTTCCGACTGTGCAGGACGCGGCGGCGGCGAGTTCCTACTTCATCCTGAACGCGGCGCCGGCGGCCGAGCTGCCGGACGAGTTGCTCGCCGAGGTCGATCTGCTGGTGGTCAACGAGACCGAAGCCGAGGCGATCGCGGGCGCGGACCGTTCCGCGCTGCTGAAGAAGGTGCCGGCCGCGGTCGTCACGCTCGGCGCCGCCGGCGCGGTGATCCTGACGCGCGGCGACGACGAGATCGCGGTTCCCGGCCTCCCGGTCGACGTGGTCGACACGACGGCCGCGGGGGACACGTTCTGTGGGGTGCTGGCGGCAGCATTGTCTGCCGTGTCAAATACCGGAGCGATTACGTCGAGCGACCTGACGAATGCGGTCCGACGCGCTACCGTGGCAGCGTCATTGAGTGTTCAGGCGGCGGGGGCGATTCCCTCGGTGCCTCACGGGGATGCAATCGACGCGCGCTACGCGGAGGTGTACCTGTGAATCCGCTCGAGCCGCGGCCCATCGATCTGCCCGCCCGGGTGGATCTGGGGCTTCGGGCCGACCTGTCGTTCCTCGACGACGCCAAGATCCTCGGCGCCCCGGAGGACCCGGCCGACCTGCCGCGGTGGCGGGCCAAGCTGGCCGAGTGGCTGATCGGTGCCTACGACCGGACGCCGTACGACGGCTCCCACTACGAGGTCCCCGGTCGCGAATGGACCCAGACGGCGTACTCGGTGGCGCTGGTCTGGCTCTGGGACGACCAGCTGTACGACGTCGAGACCGGGCGGTTCACGCCGGAGAGGTTCGTCCAGCACGGTGTCGCCGACTTCGGTGGGTACGACGCGGTCGTGCTGTGGCACGCCTATCCGGTGATCGGGATCGACTCGCGCAACCAGTTCGACTTCTACCGGGACGCGCCCGGTCTGCGGCAGCTGATCGACGACCTGCACCGGCTCGGGCTGAAGGTGTTCTTCGACTACAACCCGTGGGATGTCGGCACCCGCCGGGCGGCCCGTTCGGACGCCGAGGAGTTCGCGGCCCTCGTCACGGAGTACGACGTCGACGGGGTCTTCCTGGACACGTTGAAGGAGGGCGACCCGGCCTTTACTCGCGCGCTGCGCAAGGCGAATCCGGCGGTCGCGCTCGAGGGTGAGTCACGGTTGCCGATGGCAAGGATCGGCGATCACGCGCTGTCCTGGGCGCAGTGGTTCGCCGACACCCACGCGCCCGGCATTCTGCGTGCGCACCTGTTCGAGCGCCGGCACATGATGCACCACACCCGCCGGTGGAACCGCGACCACAGTGACGAGTTGCAGTCCGCCTGGATCAACGGCGTCGGCATGCTGGTCTGGGAGTCCGTGTTCTCGGCCTGGGTCGGCTGGAACGCGCGGGACCGCGCCACGCTGCGGCGGATGGTCGCGGCGCAGCGGGCGTTCGCGCCGGTGCTGCTCAACGGCGACTGGATCCAGTTGACCCCGGAGATCCCGGACAAGGCGCGCGAGCACGGCGTCTACGGTTCGCGGTTCGACCTGGCCGACATCACCTTCTGGACGCTGATCAACCGCGACGAGGAGGACTTCGACGGCATCGTGCTGCGCTCGGAGGACCAGGTCGGCGACTGGTACGACGTGACGTCGGGGGTGCCGATCACCTCGGACGACGACGGTGTCCACCTGGTCGTGCCGGGTCGTGGCGTCGCCGGGATCATCCGGGTGGGCGCGACCGCCGGGTCGTCCTGCCGGACGACCGCCCGTCGGCTCGGCACGATGCCGCGTCCGCATCTGAAGGACTCCGCGTTCCCGATGGCGCCGGCCCGGCGGGTTCCCGTTCCCGAGGTTTCCGGTGACGCGTCGCTCGGCCCGGTGGTCGTCGTACCGGCGGGGGACCGGGTGCTGAAGGTGCGGCATCGGCGACGCGAGACCGGGTTGTACGACCAGGCGCCGTACGTGGAGGAGTGGAAACCGCTGCCGCCGCGTCTGCACGACCTGCGGACGGAGACGCGCGAGGTCTCGCTCTCCGGTGTCTCGGTCGCGACGACCGAGGTGACCAACGCGCAGTACGCCGCATTCCTGGCCGCGACCGGCTACCGGCCGTTGGTGCCGAACCGCTTCCTCGCGCACTGGGCCGACGGCGCGCCCGCGCCGGGGACCGAGGACCAGCCGGTGACGTACGTCGATCTGCCGGACGCGCGGGCGTACGCGGCCTGGCGTGGTGGGCGGTTGCCGACCGAGGACGAGTGGCAGCTCGCCGCCGGGCTGGACGGGTTCACCCGCGCCGAGCCGCTGGTCTGGAACCTGACCGAGAGCGAGCACCGGGACGGCCGCAGCCGGTTCTGCATCCTCAAGGGCGGTTCGCACTACGCCGCCGAGGGCTCCGACTGGTACGCCGACGGCGGTCCGCAGGCGCCGGACGTGAGCTTCAAGCTGGTGCTGACCGGTGGTGGTCTCGATCGCTCGGAGACCATCGGCTTCAGGTGTGCGGGATGAGGGCTGCTCCACTTGACGGCGTGAAGGTCCTCGAGGCGGCGACGCTGTTCGCGGGGCCGCTGGCGGCGACCTTCCTCGGTGACTTCGGGGCCGATGTCACCAAGATCGAGCACCCGGCGCGGCCCGACGCCGCCCGGACGCACGGCGCATCGAAGGACGGCGTCGGGCTGTGGTTCAAGACCCTCGGGCGGAACAAGCGGATCGCGACGCTCGACCTGTCCCGCGGTCGCGACGTCTTCCTCGACCTGGTGCGCACCCACGACGTCCTGGTCGAGAACTTCCGGCCGGGCACGCTGGAGCGCTGGGGACTCGGGCCCGACCTGTTGCTGGCGGCGAACCCGCGGCTGGTGATCGCCCGGGTGACCGCGTTCGGTCAGGTCGGCCCGTGGTCGAGCCGGCCCGGATTCGGGTCGCTGGCCGAGGCGATGAGCGGGTTCGCGGCCGTCACGGGTGAGCCGGACGGGCCGCCGACGCTGCCGCCGTTCGGGCTGGCGGACGGCATCACCGCGCTGGCCACGGCGTACGCCGTGATGGTCGCGCTGCGCGAACGGGATCGGTCCGGGGCCGGCCAGGTGATCGACCTGGCGATCATCGAGCCGATCCTGATGATGCTCGGTGGTGGGATCACGGCGTACCAGCAGACCGGGTACGTCCAGCCGCGGTTGGGGAACCGGTCGTCGAACAACGCTCCCCGCAATGTCTACAAGACCGCAGACGGGCGCTGGGTCGCGGTGTCGACCAGCTCGCAAAGCATCGCCGAGCGGGTGGTGAGGCTGGTCGGTCGCGCGGACCTCGTGGCGCGGCCGTGGTTCGCCACCGGGCGGGAGCGGGCGCAGCACGCCGACGAACTGGACGAGGCGGTCGGGTCGTGGATCGCCGAGCGGCCGCTGGACGAGGTGATGGCGGAGTTCGAGAAGGCCGAGGCCGCCGTCGGTCCGGTGCACGACATCCGCGGAATCATGACCGACCCGCAGTACGCCGCGCTGAACACGATCGTCGCGGTGGACGACGACGAGCTCGGCGGACCGGTGCAGATGCAGAACGTGCTGTTCCGGTTGTCCGAATCGCCGGGGTCGATCCGCTGGGCCGGGCGGCCGCACGGCGCGAACACCGACGAGGTGCTCGCCGAGATCGGAGTCAGCCCGGAGCAACTCGCTGCGCTGCGCGCGGCCGGCGTGGTCTGACGCTGATGCCTGAGGGGGCCTGAAGTGCTGACGGCACTGTATGTACCTGCCAACCGGCCGGATCGGTTCGCGAAGGCCGTTGCCGCAGGCCCTGATCTGGTCGTGTTCGACCTGGAGGACGCGGTTCCGGTCGACGACAAGGTGGACGCGCGCGGCTGGGCGGTCGCCTGGATCGCGGCGAACGCGGCTGGTTCGGTGGAGGTCCGGGTCAACGCGCCCGGGACGCCGTGGATCGAGGACGACCTGGCCGCGGTGGCCGCCCTGCCGGTGATCCGGATCCGGGTGCCGAAGGTGGAGAGTGTTGGCGACGTCCACTCGATCCTGGAACAGGTGCCGACGGCAAGGATCACCGCGCTGATCGAGTCGCCGCTGGGTCTGGAACGGGCGTTCGAGATCGCGTCCGCGGATCCGCGGGTGGTGGCGATCGCGCTCGGCGAGGCTGATCTGTCGAGTGCACTGGGTGTGGACGGAGCGGTCGGATTGGCATGGGCGCGCGGGCGGCTGGTGTCGGCGTCGCGGGCAGCCGGGCTCGGCGCTCCGATGATGTCGGTGCATCCGCGGGTGAACGACCTCGACGGACTGCGGCAGACCAGTCTGGAGGGCCGTGCGCTCGGATTCGTCGGGCGTACGGCGATCCATCCGCGGCAGCTGGCCACGATCGTCGAGTGCTTCACGCCGACCGCCGTACAGCTCGCCGAGGCGGAGGCTTTGCTGGCCGCGGTCGACAAGGCCGGGGTCTCCGACGGCGGCGTCATTGTCCTTCCGGACGGCCGGATGGTCGATCCCGCCATGGTGGGGCGCGCCCGGGAGCTCAGCACCCTGATGCGGGAGATCGAGTCCAGGTCAAGTTAGGCTCGACATATGCTGCCGCGCAGTGTTGACGCCGTGGTGATCGGCTCGGGGCCGAACGGCCTGGTGAGCGCGATCGCCCTTGCCGACGCGGGCTGGGACGTACTGGTGCTGGAGGCCGCCGAGACCTTCGGCGGCGCGGTCCGGTCGACCGAGGACGACGGCTGGATCAGTGATCGTTTCAGTTCGAACTACCCGTTGGGCGTGGCGTCACCGGTCATGCGCGCGCTGGAGTTGGAGAAGTTCGGCCTGAAGTGGGCGCATGCGCCGCTTCCGCTGGTGCATCTGCTCGATGCCGAGGAAGGCACCTCGGTCGCGATCCACCCGGATCCGGAGGACACCGCGAAGTCTGTTGGCTCCGACCACCCGGGCGACGGCGAGGCGTGGCTGCGGATCTACCAGCAGTACGTCGCAATCCGCGAGCCGCTGCTGAAGTCACTGCTGACCTCGTGGCCGCCGGTCGTGCCTGGCATCAAGCTGGCGCGCAAGCTCGGGTCCGCGGGCGAGCTGCTGCGGTTCGCGCGGTTCATGGCGATGCCGATGCACCGGATGGGCAAGGAACTGTTCGCCGGCCCGCGCGGAGCGGCGTTGCTGGCGGGCAACGCGCTGCACGCCGACTCGCCGCTGTCCGGCAGCGTCAGCGGCACGATGGGCTGGCTGCTCGCGATGATGGCGCAGGACGTCGGCTATCCGGTGGCTATCGGGGGATCGAGCGCATTCTCGGGCGCTCTGGTCCGTCGAGCCGAGCGCGCGGGCGCCCTGCTCATCTCGGGTACGCCGGTCTCCGCGATCGACGTGTCATCCGGGCGAGTGACCGGCGTACGGACGGCGTCCGGGGAGACGGTCGCGGTGAGCCGGGCAGTGATCGCGGACACGTCTGCTCCGGTGCTCTACAACCAGTTGTTGCCTGGCGCAACGATCCCGGCAGGGTTGCGGCGGGATCTGGACGAGCGGTTCGAGTGGGACTACCCGACGGTGAAGCTGAACTTCCGGCTGAGCGGGCCGATCCCGTGGACGTCGGCCGAGGCGCGATCCGCCGGGGTGGTCCACCTGGGCGGGACGGCGGACGAGCTCGTGCATCTGTCCGCCGACCTCGACACCGGCCGGTTGCCGTCGCAGCCGTTCCTGCTGATCGGGCAGTCCACGAAGTCGGATCCGTCCCGGTCGCCGGAAGGGACCGAGGCCGTCTGGGCGTACTCACACTTGCCGCGGGGGGTTGCCGACGACGAGTCCGCCGGCAAGCTGGCCGGCCGGATGGAACGCGCGATCGAACGCTTCGCACCGGGCTTCGGTGAGCTCATCATCTCGCGTGATCTGCAACGGCCGAGCGCCCTCGAGTCCGGCAACGCGGCCCTCGGCCTCGGCGCTCTCGGTGGCGGCACGATGCAACTGCACCAGCAGCTCGTGTTCCGCCCGACCATCGGTCTGGGCAGTCCGCGCACTTTCATCGCCGGCCTCTACCTGGGCAGCTCCGCCATCCACCCAGGCGGCGGCGTCCACGGAGCGTGCGGTCACCTCGCCGCGCGCACCGCCCTCCGCGACGCCTCGATCATCGGGCCCCTCACCCGGACCCTGCCCACCGCAACCCTCCGCCACCTCCAGCGTTGATCGCCTCCTCGAAGTGAGCCGGTGTGGCTAGCGGCTTGTGTAACCGCTGGCGGGTTGTACGGCGCCAGCGGTGAGACAACCCGCCAGTGGCCAGGCGACGCAGGGCACCCGGGAGCTGTGGTGGGGGCGGTTTAGGGTCGGGAGTATGCGACTGGATGAGGCGATGTGCCGGGCGCGGGTCGCGGCGGCGCGGGTGGGGCGGTTGGCCACGGTCGGCGGTGACCGGCGGCCGCACGTCGTACCGGTGACCTATGCGGTACGCGGGGACGAGTTGTTCATCGGGATCGATCAGAAGCCGAAGACGACGACTGACCTGAAGCGGTTGCGCAACATCGCGGAGAACGCACGCGTGGCGGTCCTGGTCGACCAGTACGACGAGGACTGGACGCATCTGTGGTGGGTGCGGGTCGACGGCGTCGCACGAGTGGTGGAGGCCCGGTCGGCGGCACTGGAGTTGCTGGTGGCGAAGTATCCGCAGTACGAGGCGGACCCGCCGCGTGGACCGGTGATCGGGATCCGGGTCGACCAATGGTCCGGGTGGTCGTACTCCTGACGCGTAGGGTGCTGGGAGGGAGGTGCGGATGACGCAAGTGGAGGGCTTGCTGCGCGAGCTCGCGCCGCAGGTGCTGGGGTTCCTGGCGCGGCGGCACGGGCAGTTCGATCTGTGTGAGGACGCCGTCCAGGAGGCGTTGCTCGCGGCCGCGACGCAGTGGCCGGCGGACGGCGTACCGGCGAATCCGCGCGGCTGGCTGATCACGGTCGCGACGCGGCGGCTGACCGACCAGTTCCGCAGTGAGGCTGCGCGCCGCCGCCGCGAGGACAGCGTCGCGTCGATGGCCGGGCCAGAGGAGTTGGTTGCCCCTGGCGCCGATGTCGACACGGCTCCGGACGAGGACGACACGCTGACACTGCTGTTCCTGTGCTGCCATCCGGCCGTCACGCCGGCGTCGCAGGTCGCGCTGACGCTGCGCGCGGTCGGCGGTCTGACCACGGGCGAGATCGCGCGGGCGTTCATGGTGCCCGAGGCAACGATGGCGCCGCGGATCAGCCGGGCGAAGAAGAGCATCAAGGCGGCCGGGAGCCGGTTCGAGATGCCGCCGGAGGAGGAGCGCGCGGACCGGCTGCGGGTTGTCCTGCAGGTGCTGTACCTGATTTTCAACGAGGGATACACCGCCAGTTCCGGCGAGGAACTGCAGCGGCTCGACCTGACCTCCGAGGCGATCCGCCTGACCCGGATGCTGTGTTCGGCCTTGCCTGATGACGGTGAGGCTGCGGGCCTGCTGGCGTTGATGCTGCTGACGGACTCCCGCCGTACGGCGCGAACGACCGCCGATGGTGGCCTGATCCCCATCGACGAGCAGGACCGCACGCTCTGGGATCGCGAGCAGATCGAGGAAGGCACCACGCTGATCCTGGCCACACTCGCCCAGAGCGCGGTCGGTCCGTATCAGGTGCAGGCCGCGATCGCCGCGGTGCATTCCGAGGCGCCGAGTGCCGACGAGACCGACTGGAACCAGATTCTCTCGCTGTATGTGCTGCTGGAGCGGCTCACGCCGAATCCGATGGTCACGCTCAACCGGGCGGTTGCGCTCGCGCAGGTGCAGGGTCCGCAGGCCGGTCTCGACCTACTCGCCACGCTGGACGGCAACAAGAACATCACCGAGACCCACCGTCTGGACGCCGTACGGGCGCATCTCTATGAGCGGGCGGGGGAGCCGGCGAAGGCCCAGGAGCATTACCTTGCCGCGGCCCGGCGTACCACCAGCCTGCCGGAGCAGCGCTACCTCCAGGCGAAGGCGGCGGCTATCTCCGTGTGACTGCGGTCACGTGACCTGGGTTGTAACTTCGGTTTACAGTGGCGGGTATGAGCCTTGAGGAGCGGACACGCGCGCGGGACCGGCGGGACGCGATCGGCGTCGGGGTCGCGCTGCTGAACCGGCTCGCGCGGTGGCGGACAATCGATCGGTTCGGTTTGCGGAAGCGGACCGAGCGGGTGGTGTTCGAGGCGACCAAGACGGGTTTCCGGACGGCGGGAGCGCTGTCTCGGAGTTTCTCGGCGGCGTCGAAGCTCAGCAAGCCGTCCCGGTTGCCGGCAGCGCGAGGGAGCGGCCGCTTCGACCTGACGCCGACCGAGGACCAGCAGATGGTGGTCGGGGTCGTGAAAGAGTTCGCCGCCGAGGTACTGCGTCCGGCGGCGTCAGCGGCGGACACCGCGTGTACGACGGATCCAACGGTACTGGAGTCGTCGGCCGAGCTCGGGCTGAGTCTGATCGAGGTGCCGGAGGAGCTCGGCGGCATCGTCACCGAGCGGTCCGCGATGACCGGCGTACTGGTCGCCGAGGCGATGGCGCACGGTGACATGGGTCAGGCGGTCGCGTGCCTTGCGCCGGCGGCGGTGAGTACGGCGATCTCGCTGTGGGGTGACGAGACGCAGCAGGCGACGTATTTGCCCGCGTTCACCGGGTCGTCGGTCCCAGCGGCGGCGTTGGCGGTCTTGGAGCCGCGGCCGTTGTTCGATCCGTTCGACTTACGGACCACGGCCGTCGGCGGGCGATTGAACGGCGTGAAGTCGCTGGTGCCGCGTGGTGCTGAGGCTGAGTTGTTCGTGATCGCGGCGCAGTTGGAGGATCAGGGGCCGGCGCTGTTCCTGGTCGAGTCCGATCATCCCGGCGTGACGATCGAGGCCGAGCCGTCGATGGGGCTGCGAGCGGCGTCGCTCAGCCGGGTGATCCTCGAGGATGTGCCGGCGGTGCAGTTGGGCACGTTGTCGGATTACGCCGAGTGCGTGCGGCTGTCGCGGCTGGGCTGGTGTGCGTTGTCACTGGGTACGGCGAAGGCGGTGCTGGACTACGTCACGCCGTACGTCAATGAGCGGACGGCGTTCGGTGAGCCGATCAGCCATCGGCAGTCGGTGGCGTTCATGGTCGCGAACATCGGGATCGAGCTGGAAGGCATGCGGCTCGTCACCTATCGGGCCGGATCGCGTGCGGAACAAGGGCTTCCGTTCGCCCGCGAGGTTGCGCTGGCGCGCCGGTTGTGCACGGACAAGGGCATGCAGATCGGGACGGACGGTGTGCAGCTGCTCGGCGGGCACGGGTTCGTGAAGGAGCATCCGGTCGAACGCTGGTACCGCGACCTGCGAGCGATCGGCGTGATGGAAGGCGCGGTGCTGGTCTGATGATCAACCTCGAGACGCCAAGGAAGTTCCGCGCCCTCGTGAACCAGGCGCACCAGGTCGCCGCGGAGATGCTGCGTCCGAACTCGCGGCGGTACGACCTGGCCGAGCACGAGTACCCGGTCGAGCTGGACATGCTCGCGGCAATGGTCGACGGATTAGGCGCCTCGGGCACCAGTTCCGGCGCGGGCGCGGCCGGAGTACGACGTACCGCTGCCGGTGAAGGTGTTGTGAACGGATCGAACCTGTCGTCGGTGCTGTCGATCATGGAGATGTGCTGGGGCGATGTCGGACTCCTGCTGTCGATGCCGCGGCAGGGTCTCGGCAACTCCGCGATCGCATCGGTTGCCTCGGACGAGCAGTTGCGGCGGTTCGACGGCGTGTGGGCCGGGATGGCGATCACCGAACCCGGGTGCGGATCGGACTCGGCGAACATCCAGACGACCGCGCGCCGCGACGGCGACGACTACATCATCGACGGCGAGAAGATCTTCGTGACCGCGGGCGGTCGCTGTGACGCCGTGGTGGTGTGGGCGACGCTCGACAAGTCGCTGGGGCGGGCCGCGATCAAGTCGTTCGTCGTACCGAAGGACACACCGGGCATGACGGTCGAACGGCTCGACCACAAGCTCGGCATCCGCGCCTCCGACACCGCCACTCTTCGCTTCGACAACTGCCGCGTGCCCGCGGCCAACCTGCTCGGCTCACCCGAGATCGACGCGGACAAAGGCTTCGCGGGTGTGATGCAGACCTTCGACAACACGCGTCCGCTGGTCGCGTCCATGGCCGTCGGGTGCGCCCGTGCGTCGCTCGAACTCACCCGTGAGTTGCTGGCCGACGCCGGGGTCGAGATCGACTACGACCGTTCCGTCCACCTCCAGCCCGCGGCCGCGGCGACGTACCTCGAACTCGAGTCCGACTGGGAAGCCGCCTATCTCCTCACCCTGCAAGCAGCCTGGATGGCCGACAACGGCAAGCCGAACTCCCTCCAAGCCTCCATGGCCAAAGCCAAGGCCGGCCGTTCCGCCAACGACATCACCCTCCGCTGCATAGAACTCACCAGCACCCTCGGGTACTCAGAACACGAACTCCTCGAGAAATGGGCCCGGGACTCCAAAATCCTCGACATCTTCGAAGGCACCCAACAAATCCAACAGCTGATCGTCGCCCGCAGACTCCTCGGCAAGACGTCCGCCGAGCTCAAATAGCCTTATCTGTAAGGGGATCTCAGCCTACGCGGCAGTTCGTCAGATCAGGCCCGGGCCGAGCATCGACCGGTCCATGCTCGAGACCGTGATCACCTCTGCGCCGTCAGCCGCTCCAGTCGGCGATCCACTGCCTGCCGGGTCCGGTCGTAGGACGACGGGAGCATCAACCAGAACTCCGTTTATCGTCGGGTGAGGCGAATCATCGCGCGGTAGAGGGCGCGGGGGGCTGGTGCGGGCGGTAGCTCGTTGGATCGCACCGGTTCGGCGGCGTACGACTCGAGCATGTAGGCAACCAGCCGTCGCCATGTGTCGGGCGCGGCGTCGCCGGTGGCGCTGATGACGCCCGCGTTCGCCATCAGCAGGACCGGAAGGTCCTCCGGGGAGAAGTCCGGACGCAGGTGTCCGCTGTCCTTGGCCCGGGTAATCAGGGCGAGCCATCCCTTGTACGCCGTGTCGCGCTTGGCCTCCAGCGCCTTGGCGGTGGGGAAGGTCAGGGTGAGTAGATCGGCGAAGCCGCGGTCGGCAGCCTGCATGGCACAGACTCGCTCGACGTAGGTGGTGAACCCGTGCCACGGGTCAGGGTCATTGAGTGCCTCGCTGATCGCGGCGACGTAGGCATCCATCCGGTCGTCGAAGACGGCTCCGATGAGGTCCTCACGAGTAGGGAAGCGCCGATAGAGCGTCGCGATACCGACGCCGGCCTGGCGGGCGATGACCGTCATCGGCACTTCGAGGCCCTGCTCACTGAAGACGCTACGCGCCGCGGCGAGCACGCGCGCACGATTGCGTTCGGCGTCCGTCCGCAGTCCCTGCCGGATGTCATCAGGAGTCGCGGGAGGTGTCATGTCGTCATCCTAGCCAACTGGAATACCCCATCCACTTCTGCTGCTAAGGTGGGGAAGAGAATCGGAAAACCCCATCCACTTCGCTGAGGAGACTCTCGATGCGCGCTCTGCTCGTCCACTCCGTACCAGCCACGCCAACCGTGGACGACGTGCCGCTGCCGCAGGCCGGTGCCGGTGAATTGCTGGTCAGGATCGAGGCGTCGTCGGTGAACGGCTTCGACGCGGCCACTGCCGCCGGCTATGTGCAGGGAATGATGGAGCATCGCTTCCCGCTGGTTCTCGGCAAGGACTTCGCCGGCACTGTCGAGGCAGTCGGCGAGGGCGTGACCGAGTTTGCTGTCGGCGATCCCGTGTTCGGCGTCGTAGCCAAGCCGTTCCTGGGTGCGGGCTCGCTGGCCGAGTACGTCGTCGTTCCCGCGGCGTCTGGCATAGCGCGCATTCCGGACGGTGTCTCGGCCACCGACGCTGGGGCCCTCGGTCTTGCCGGCGCTGCCGCGCTCGACAGCCTTGCTGCGGTAGAGCCCGCGGAAGGAGAGACGTTCCTCGTTGTGGGAGCTACCGGCGGCGTCGGCGCGATCGCGATCCAGTACGCCGCGGCCCGCGGCGTGCGCATAATCGCCACCGCCCTGCCCGGCGCACACGCAGACTTCGTCCGGTCCCTCGGGGCAGACATTCACGTTGTGGATTACACGGCTGACCTCGCAGTACAGCTGAAGGACGTCGCTCCCAGCGGCGTCGACGTGGCTCTCCACCTGGCCGGAGACGGCCAGGCCGTCGCCGAGCTGGTGAGACCAGGCGGCCGGATCGCCTCGACTCTCGGCTTCGGTCCTGACGCCGTCGCGGGTCGTGACCTGACTGTCGTCGCCGTGATGGCCGACACGAACGCCGCGACCCTGGAACGCCTGGCCGCCGATGTCGCCGCAGGCCGTCTGCGGGTGCCCGTCACCACCACTTACCCGCTTGAGCAGGCCCCGCAGGCATTCGCTGACTTCGGCGCCGGAGCGCTCGGCAAGCTCGGCATCACTCTGGTTTGAGCGCGCCCACCCGACTGGCACGCCTTCGCCAGGAGCTGTCCATGCACGTCACGGTGTTCGGTGCCACCGGAAAGATCGGCCAGTTGGTCGTCGGCCAGCTCGACGACCTCACCTATCTCCAGGCGGCTCCAGCCATCAGCAACTGATCGCCCCGCCGGGTCGCGACGTCTGCCTGAGGTGCTCGACCGTCGGTCGACTACCGGCATCGCAAAGGTGCTCGTGGTGGGCGACGAGCCGTTGAGTTGCCATGAACTCAACCGCAACTAACGCGAAATCGGGGCCTCCAGGAGAGGCAGGTGCAGGGGTCAGCTCACCGCTTGCGGAACGGCCTCGGGGCCGTGACCGGCGCTCGTCGGGTGGCAACACGAGCCGTGTTATTGTCGCCGATGTAGAAACGTTTCTATCTGTTACTGCATCGAAAGGGCCATCATGGTTCTGCCTGTCGTGTACGTAGACCTGCCCCGCGCGCTGGAAGCCGAGCTCTTCGGCGATGGGATCGAGCAGAAGCTGAGGGGGATCGGACGTCTCGTCCGCAGGGGCGACGGCAGCGTCGATGGTGACAGTGACGCGAGGTTGCGGGCGGAGGTGCTCATCACTGGCTGGGGGTCTGCGCCGTTGCCGGAGCGGCTCGGGCTCGAGGATCGCCTGCGGCTCGTCGTGCACAGCGCTGGGACGATCCGTGCGCTGGCGCCACAAGGATTGCTGTCTAGTGGTGTGCGGGTGAGCCAGGCGTCTGCGGGGATGGCGCAGTCCGTTGCCGAGCTCGCGCTGTACATGACGATCGCCCGGCTGCGTGATCTGGACCGTATCGATCGGGCGATGGCCGGGGCGCACGACTGGACCGGAGCCGATTTCGGTTTGGGGCGGACGCTCGCGGGCGCCACTGTCGGCGTGGTCGGCGCCAGCCGGGTCGGACGCGCCTATCTGAGGCTGGTGGTGGCGGCCGGCTCCGACGTACTGGTCTACGACCCCTATCTGGATGACCAAGAGGCCAAGAGCCTGGGCGCCAGGTTGGTCCCGCTGGAGACGCTGCTCAGTCAGTCGGTTGTGGTGGCTCTGCATGCTCCCGTGCGGGAGGAGACCAGGCACATGCTCGACGCACAGACTCTGGCGCTGATTCCGGACGGGGGACTGGTGATCAACACGGCCCGCGCGGCTCTGCTCGACACCGATGCGCTGCTGGCCGAGGTGCGCAGTGGACGCCTGAGCGCCGCAGTCGACGTCTTTGACGAGGAGCCGTTGCCACCCGACTCGGAGTGGTGGCAGCTGCCGAACGTACTGCTGACCCCGCATCTCGGGGCGAGGACCTGGCACTCCCGGCGAACCCAGGGAGCGATCGTCATCGACGAGATCCGGCGGTACCTGAACGGCCTCGACCTGCGGCACGAAGTACTCCCGGACACCTACGACCTGATGGCTTGACCGTCTCTCTGTTTCAGGGACATGACCGAGATATTGCGAAACGATACTAGAAACGCCTATGGTGTCGGGAAGCGTTTACCGAACCGCTGGTGCGGTCGCCGACAGGAAGTGGTGAAGAGTGATGCAGCGAGGACTGAAGATCGCAGCCTCGGCGGCTCTGGCCGTCGCGATGGCCGCGGTCGCCGGATGTTCCTCCGGTGGTGACACGGCCGAGGAGGGACAGGACCCGGCCACGGCGACAGGCACCCTGCGGGTGGTTGTTCCGAACTTCCCGGCGAACAACGAGGGCCAGGCCGTCTTCCAGGGAATCGTCGACATCTTTCACAAGACGTATCCGCAGATGAAGGTCGAGCCGGACTTCGTGCCGTACGACAACCTGAACGAGAAGATCTCCACCTCGCTCGCGGCCGGCAAGAACTACGACGTGGTCAGCGCCGGCATCGGCTGGGTGCAGCCGTTGGCCGACCTGGGAGCGATTCAGTCGCTGACCAAGCTCGGAGTGAAGACCGAGGACCTGGAGAAGTCGGTCTATCCGGCGTTCGTGCCGCCGATGAAGTACGACGACGAGCTGTACGCCGTACCGATCGTGGCGAACCCGCGGTTGCTTGCCTACAGCAAGAGTGCGTTCGCCGCAGCCGGGCTGGACCCCACCAAGCCGCCGCAGTCACTGGCGGAGCTCCGTGAAGACGCCAAGAAGCTGACCAAACGCGACGCCAAGGGCCAGATCACCCGCACGGGCTTCGACTTCTGGGCACCCGCCAGCAACTATCGCCAGCAGTTCGTCGCGTTCATGGGAGCCAAGGGCGGCCAGATGTTCACCGCCGACGGCCAGCCCGCTTTCAACAGTCAGGCCGGAATCGACGCTCTGCAACAGATCCACGACATGGTCAGTGTCGACAAGTCCTCGACGTACGGATATCAGAACACCGCGAAGACCGCTCTGGTCACGACCGGGGAGGCCGCGATGGGCTTCGCCAGCCCGTACGTCGACTGCTCGACCAAAGCGCAGGGCATCGGCGAGAAGTGCAAGGATCTCGTCTACTTCAACCTGAAGGACGCCAAGGAGGTCATGTACGTCGGTGGCCGGGTCGCCGCCGTCGGCGACGGGACGAAGTACCCGCAGGCAGCCCTCGCCTTCATCCGCGCGATGCAGGATCAGAAGTCGCAGGAGGCGATCTCCAAGCTCGACGTCGGTGTTCCGATCAGCAGCACTGCCGGCGACAGCGCGTTCGTGAAGTCGAACCCGGCGGGGTCGTTCGCCTGGAAGAACCTCGACAAGTCGGTCTTCGAGTACGGCGGAGCCACCTTCCTCGACTTCCGGGCCAAGTTCGGTCCGTCGCTCGACGAGGTGATCCTCGGCCGCAAGTCGCCTCAGGACGTGCTCAAGGAACTCGACACCGTGGCGCGCAAATGACCACCCAGACCATCGAACGGCCGGTCGTCACCACGAGCCCGCGCCCGTCCCGGCGCCGCCGCAGCGGCGTCGAAGGGGCCAAGGCCCGCGCCGGTTGGTTGCTGCTGGCACCCTCCCTGGTGCACTCGGTCATCTTCATCGCGATCCCTGGCCTGATGGCGGTCTACCTCAGCTTCACCAATGCCAGGGTGGCTGGGCAGGGCGACTGGATCGGGCTGAAGAACTACCTCGATCTGTTCCAGGACGCGCAGTTCGTCAATGCGGTCAAGAACACGCTGCTGTACACGATCGCCGTCGTACCGGTCGCGATGGCTTTGTCGCTGGCTGTGGCTCTGGGGCTGAACCAGAAGATCCCGGCGCGAGGGCTGTTCCGGACACTGTTCTACATCCCGGTGGTCACCTCGACCGTCGCCGTCGCAGCGGTCTGGCTGTGGATCTACAACCCGGCCGCCGGCCTCGGCAACCAGGTGCTGGCGTTCTTCGGCCTGGCCAGATCGGGGTGGCTGACCGACCCCGACGTCGCGCTGCCGGCGCTGATGGTCGTCGGTGTCTGGCAAGGGCTGGGCGCAAAGATGATCATCTACCTGGCCGCGTTGCAGAGCATCTCGCAGGACCTCATGGAGGCGGCGACGCTGGACGGTGCATCCAGGTGGCAGACGTTCTGGAACGTGACGTGGCCAGGCCTTGGCCCGGTGCACTTCTTCGTCCTGGTCACGTCCATCGCGGGCTCGTTCCAGGTCTTCGACCTGATCTATGTGACCACCGGTGGTGGACCCGCCAATGCCACCAACGTGCTGACCTTCGACATCTTCACCAACGCGTTCGAGCGGCTGCACATCGGCTACGCCTCGGCGGAGACCGTCATCATGCTGGTCTTCGTCGGCATCCTGATCAGCCTCGGCCGCCTGAGCCTGCGCAACCGGGAGGACCTATGAGCAGCGCCACCGCCACGACCACCGGTGGAAACGCGACCCGCAGGACGTCGGTCTCGCCGGCCAAGGCGTTGCTCGTCGTGGTCCTGGCCGTCGCGGGATTCCTGATGATCGTGCCGTTTGTGTGGATGCTCCTCACCTCGTTCAAGAACCTCAACGAGGTGAACGGATTCTCCTGGCTGCCCGACCAGATCGAGTGGCGCAACTACGTGAACGCGCTCAAGGCGGCGCCGTTCGCGACGTACTTCCGCAACAGCGTGATCGTGGTGGTCGGACAGACCATCCCGGTGCTCTTCTTCTGTACGGCGGCCGGGTATGCGCTGGCGCAGTTGCCGATCCGCGGCCGCAAGGGAATCCTGAACTACTTCATCGTGCTGTTGATCGTGCCGTTCCAGGTATTGATCGTGCCGTTGTTCCTCGTCGTTCGCCGGGTACCGTTGGCCGGTGGCAACGACATTTTCGGCAACGGCGGCACGGGCTGGCTCAACACCTGGGCCGCGTTGATCGTGCCGTTCGTCTCCGCGCCGTTGTACACCTTCCTGGCGCGGCAGTTCTTCGTCTCGTTGCCGGCCGAGCTGGCCGATGCCGCCCGGGTCGACGGGGTGTCGGAGATCGGCATCTTCTTCCGGATCATGGCGCCGTTGGCTGCGCCGGCGTTCGTCACCATCGCCCTCTTCAATGTCGAGTCCGCCTGGAACGGCTTCATCTGGCCGTTGGTGGCGACCAGCTCGGAGAGCCTGCGCCCGCTGCAGTTCGGACTGGCGACATTCGCCCAGGGACAGGGCAATGTGCAGTGGCCGTTCCTGATGGCGATGTCCGCCTTGGCCACGCTCCCGATGATCTTGTTGTTCGTCTTCGGTCAGCGATACTTCATCGCGGGTATGGCGACGTCGGGGATCAAGGGATGACCGCGGCTCCCACCGACCAGAGTGCGTTCCGGACGAAAGGTTCCCGATGAAACCCGTACTGCCTCCGCTGCAAGTCTCCGGACCTCTCGCCTCGGTACTGCCTGCCGAGGACCGCACGCTGAGCCCGTACACCGGTCTCACCAGAGACCACTGGATCGCGGTCGCCGACCATCTGCTGACCTCGGCCGACGCCTACCGCTCTCCGGAAGGGGCGCGGATCAACTTTCCAGGCCGTCCGTCGCAGCAAGGACCCGCAACGGACGGTCTGGAGGGCTTCGCCCGTACATTCCTGCTGGCCGCTTTCCTTCACGCCGGGAGAGCGGACCGCAACGGCCATCTGCAGAAGTACGTCGACGGCCTGGTCGCCGGCACCCGCACGATCGGTGCCGACGACAACGAGTCGTGGCCGGTCGTCGGACATGTCGGACGCGATGGACAACCGCACGTCGAGGCAGCTGGGATCGCGCTCAGTCTCCATCTCACCAAGGACGACACGTGGGGGAGGCTCAAGCCGGACGAACAGGATCGTCTGGCCGACTGGTTCCGGGACACCATCGAGCGGGAGCCCTCGCCGAACAACTGGTATCTGTTCCCCGCGACGATCGCGAGCTTCCTCGAAGGCGTTGGCCGGGGAGACGACCAGACCCGGTACGTGCTCGACCGCGCGCTCGGGCTGATCGAGGTCTGGTACCGCGGACAGGGCTGGTACTCCGACGGCGCCGGTGACGCATTCGACCACTACGTCGGCTGGGCCATGCATCTCTACCCGGTTCTGCACGCACGCCTACGCGGCGTCGCCGAGCTCGAGAAGCGCTACGGGGATCGGTTGGAGGAGTTCCTGCAGTCGTTCGGCCGGACCTTCGATCGCGACGGTGCACCGTTGTACCACGGGCGGAGCATGACCTATCGCACGGCGACGCTGGCAGCTGTCGCCCTCGGCGAGGCGGTCGGCCGCACCCCGCTGAGTCCGGGGCAGACCCGGCGCGTCCTCTCGGCCGGCCTGCGGTACTTCGTCGAACGCGGGTCCATCACGGACAACGGCGTACTGTCCCTCGGCTGGCACACGGAGCACCTGCCGACGATCCAGCGGTACTCCGGGCCTGGCTCGCCGTACTGGGCGTCGAAGGGGTTCCTCGCATTGATGCTCCCGGCTGACCATCCGGTGTGGACAGAGAACGAGGCCGCGCTCCCGGGAGACACCGACGACTATGTGCAAGCAGTGGATGTCGGCCTGCTGATCCAGAACACCGCCGCCGACGGCCTCGTCAGGGTGCACAACCATGGCAGCGATCACCTGAAGCCGGACGCCGCCGATGCGGGCGCTCCCGACCCGCTGTACGCGCGGTTCGGGTACTCCACCCGGACCGGACCCACGTCCCTGCACGACCCGGCAGACAACGACATCCAGGTGCGGATCCGACGCGTCTGGAGCGCTCGCCGAAGGATGCACAAGGTCGCCTCCGGACAGAACTGGATCGCCTCCTGGCACACGCCGAGGTTCCCGCGGTTCTCGCCCTGGGAAGGCAGCGACACCGCTGAAGGTGGGCCCGTCCTGCCGTCCGCGCGGATCGAGAGCCTCACAGCCGTGCAGGGACCGCTCGAGGTGCGGATCCATCGGTTCGTCTGGATTCCGCCGTCCCTGCCGGTCCGGCTCGGAGGATGGGCCGTGGCGGCGCCCCACCCGTCCGACTTCGAGGTTGTGACCGGACGACTAACGGTCGATGTCGAGGCGAGTGGGCTCCGATCGAGACTCGTCGGCTTGCACGGCTGGAATGCGGCGGGTACGGCGTCGGCCTCGTACGGCACCGCGTATGGCGAATGGGCCGTTGTTCCCGAGTTGGTGGGCACGACGTCGACGGAGAGCACGGTCTACGTGGCGGCCGCGTCGCTCAGCGGCGTACTGGTGGAGGAATTCGTCGATACGGCGGTCGATGGCTCGGTCGTCAGCGTCGACTGGGGTAATGAGCGACAGGCGTTCGACCTGGACGCAATCTTCGCTGGAATCAGGTAAGAAGTACTGGATGACCGAGATCGAGGGCACTCCGCGCCGGAGCGGACCGACGCTACGTGATGTGGCGCGGCGCGCCGAGGTCTCGGTCGCGACCGCTTCTCGCGCACTGACCAGCGACTACCCGGTCGCTGAATCGACCCGGGCCAAGGTTCTGCGAGCGGTGGAGGAGCTGAACTATGTCGTGGCTCCACGGCTACCGAAACGCAACACCTCCGCGTCCCTCATCGCGATGGTGGTATCGGACGTCGTGTCCCCACTGCGCAGCCTGGTCGCCACCGGCGTCGCGGAGGCCGCTGGTGACTACGACCGCCTCAGTTCCGTGTACATCACCGGCGGTGAGCTGCGGCGCGAGGAGAAGGTGTTCGCGTGGCTCGAGGAGCAGGACGACGTCGAGGCGGTCATCCTGGTCGGCGGTGTGGAGATCACCGCGGACTACGAGCGCCGGATGGCCGCGCACGCCCGGGCGCTGCACGCTCGCGGCTCCCAACTCGTGCTCTGCGGCCGTCCCCCGCTCGCGGCCGGCGTACCAGCCCTTGTCGTCGAGTACGACAACCGCGGTGGGGCGTACGCCGCGACGAGTCACCTGCTGTCCATGGGGCACCGCCGGATCCTGACCTTGACCGGGCCGGAACGGTCCACGACCACCATCGGCCGGGTCGAGGGATACCTGCAGGCACACGACGATTTCGGTGCCGACGTCGATCCGTCGTTGCGGATCGCCTGCAGTGCTGACCGCAGCGGAGGATTCCAGGGCTGCCAGCAGGCCCTCGACAGCGGGTTGGAGTTCACGGCGATCTTTGCGCACAACGACGTGATGGCGTCTGGTGCGCTCGCCGCGCTGCGCGAGAAAGGCCTGAGCGTGCCCGGCGACGTCTCGTTGGTGGGCTACGACAACATTCCGGTCGCCCAGGAGCTGTGGCCCCCGCTCACGACCGTCTACATGCCGCACGAGGAGATGGGGAAGGCCGCCGTCCGGCTCGCAATGGAACGTCCTGCCCCCGGCTCCGGTCGCGAGCGTCAACTCCTCGGCACCCACATCGTCATCCGCACCTCGGTCCGCCCGCTGACATCCACCGAACGACAACCGCGATGACCTTGGGGAAGGGGCCGGCCGGACGCTTCGCCGGCACGCTCGTCGGGGCCGCGGGCCAGTACGAGCAGCTGGAATGGCTGTTCGTGGACAAGGCTTGGGGTTCCTCGCGGAGACCGATCCCGGCGGGTCAGCTCTCCAGGACGCGCCTCTCGGCGGGTTCCTCGACTGTGTCGGTGGCCTGGTCCCCGTGGCCGGGCCACCACGCGGCGTGCCCGATGAGTGCGGTCAGCGCCGGGGTCAGGAAGAGCGCCATCACGAAGGCCGCCATGGCGATGCCGAGGGAGAACGAGAAGCCCAAAGACTTGAAGAACGTACCTTCGGCGAACATCAGGGAGGCGAAGGTGCCGGCGAGGATCAGGCCGGCGGCCGCCACCGTCGGACCGGCATGCTCGATCGCCTTGGCCGCCGCGGGCCGCGGCTCGAGCCCTCCCCGTGCCTCTTCCCGCAGGCGCGCCACCATCAAGATGTTGTAGTCGGTGCCCAGCGCGACCACGAAGAGGTAGATGTAGATCGGCAGGATGAAGATCAGCCCCTGCTGTCCCAACAGGCCTTGGAAGACCAGCACCGTCGCACCCAGGCTGGCGGTGAAGCCGAGACCTACCGAGAGGATGAGGTAGAACGGCGCGACGAGGCTGCGCAGCAGCAACGCCAGGATGATCATGATCAGCACTGCCGCGACCGGGAACACGATCGAGTAGTCGCGCGCCATCGCGTCGTCGAGGTCGACGAAGATCGACGTGGTGCCGCCGACGAGAGCCTCGGTCCCGTCCGGCGCGGCCGAGTGCGCGGTGTCGCGCACGGGACCCTCGACGTTGGCCATCGCCGCGTCGGACGTGGGGTCGTCGGAGAGAACGACAGTGAACACCGCGACGTCATCGGTGCGGGCGGCCAGCGCCGCCGACGCGACGCCCTCTGCGGTGCCTAGCTCGGCGGCGTACGCATTGAGCTCGGCATCATCGAGCCGTTGGCCGCCTGTAGAGCGCAGCAGCACCGTTGTGGGGTCGGTGGCACCACTGGGCTGGCCCTTCTGGAAGGTGATCAGCGCCTGGCCCGACTCCGTGTTCTCGGTGCTGCTGTCGGAGAAGTTGAAGGTCGGGTTGAACCCGAGGGCGAACAACGACAGCACGGCGAGCGACCCTGCCGAGACGACGGCGAAGCGGACCGGGTGAGCGGCAACCGACCGCCCGATGGCGCGGAACCGGGTGGCCTCGGGAGCGACCATCCACTTCTTCGACGGCCAGGAGATGACTCTTGGCCCCAGGACTGCGACGACCGCGGGGACCAGCGTCAACGCCGCGAGCACGGCCAGCGCGACCGCGATCGCCAGCGCCGGCCCGATCGAGCGGAAGATGCTCAGCGACGACAGCACCATCGCCATGAAGGCGATGATGACCGCCCCGCCGGCGGAGGCGATCGCCTCACCGGCCCGCTCGACAGCGTGGGACACCGCGCCTCGACCGTCGAAGCCCAGCCGCAGGGCCTCCCGGTAACGGAACAGGAAGAACAGGATGTAGTCGGTCCCGATGCCGAACAGCACGATGAACAAGATCACCGAAATGGAACTGTCGGCCTTGAGATCGAACGCCTCGTTCGCCACCGCGATGAGCCCGGTGGCGGTCGTCCCGACCAGGGCGACGGTCACGATGGGCAGGGCGCACGCGATGACGCTACGGAAGATCAGCGCGAGCAGGACCACGATGAGCAACAGGGTCACGACGCTGACCACGACGAGCGCCCGCTCGGACGACTCCTGGGCGTCCAGCGACTGGGCCGCCGGGCCGGTCACGCCCACGCGGAGGTCGGTCCCCTCAACCAGTGGCTCGAGGTCGGCGCGCAGGCTCCGGGCGTCCTCGATAGCAGCCGGGTCGAAGGCGTTCTTCCCCGGTTTGACCTGCACGAAGATCGCCTGCACCAACCCGTTGTCGGCCGCCGGGGTAGCGGTCGCAGTGCCCAGATTGTCATAGCCCTTGGTGTTGAGCTGCTCGGCGATGGAGGACACCTTGGCCTGGTCGTCCGCGGTCAGCTGGCCGCCGTCCTCGCGGTCGAAGACCACGATCGCGCCGATCTCACCGCGCTCGGGAAAGGCGTCCTGCTGGACGGTGAGCGCCTTGACGGACTCGTAGTGCCCGGGCAGGAACTCCGACTGGTCCTGCGTGGACTGCAGGGCGGGGGCGGTCATCGCGATGACTACGGCGGCCACGATCCAGGCGGCGATAACCCACCAGCGGGCGCGGACCACGAGCCTTCCCAGAGCAGCGACCATAGTCCGAACGCTACTCCCCTGATCGGCCCTCGCGGACTGGAACGACACCGTGCGCACTTGCGAACGACTCGGACCCGTCGACTCGCCTAGCGTCGGAGGTGAGGCTGCACCACAGCCGGCGTTGCGGTTCGCATCCCTGGCACCTCAGGCTTGGGTCGCCCAACGGGTGAACGAGCTCACGTCGTCGGGTGACCCGTCGACTCGTACGTCGGCGGCGCTGCGTCTGCCGAATGCGTGCAGGAGGAGCTCGAGAGGTGGGCCGGCCACGGTGACGGTGCTCTGCCCGCTCCGTACAGCAGTGACCGCACTGCCTTGGGGTGCGAGCTCGACCCCGACGGGCGCCTTCCGGTAGGCCCGTTTGAGGATCGGCCGGGCGCGACGCCAGATCTCGTCGAGCTCGGCCGGAGGCATGTCGCGAGGCGGAACCGGACCGGATCCGCGGCGGAGGTCTTCGTGGTGGATGGCGTACTCCACGAGATTCAGGGCCTCGTCGAACCGGCCCATCAGCGAGCGTCGAGAAGGTCCTGCCGCGAACCTGCCGACCAGCGCGGCGTATCCGTCCGGCGTTGCGGCTTCGTCGACGAGCCGTCGCATGAACCGCTCCTCGCCGGGCGTCTTCGTGGTCACCTGGTCCCAGACGTTGTGCAGGATCGCATGCTCGCGCTGAACCAGGTGTGCGCACAGATGTCGCGTCGTCCAGCCTGCACAAAGCGTCGGCGCATTGGGATCTGCGGCTCGGAAGTCGCCCGCGAAGGAGCGTCGCTCCCATTCGACCCATGTCATGTCGCGCCGCACACCCCGCATTCCATTGACGATGGCGGACTCCTGCATGGTGCAGGTTTCAACCTGTCACGCGCTCAGTGCAGGAGTCCAGAGGGCCTGCTGCAACCTCTGGTGACCGAACCACACTGCTGCCATCAACCGTGCCGGGTGATGTGGCTCCTCCGTGCAGGTTTCATCTCGGGCGGGACCATCCATATCGAAGGCGGCGCCCGCCACAAACCGCCTGACGTTCGGTCGCGGTGTGCAGGACGGAGGTGGGCGAGGGCTAGTGGCCGTAGGTGGTGAGGAACCGGTCCCGGAAGGTATCCATGGGCCAGACCGGTGCGCTGCCGCCCGGCCGCAGCCCGTCCTGCCAACCCCAGTCCGCGGCCCGATCCGTCACGGCAGGGTCGGCGGCGATGATACTCACCGGCACGTCGCGGCTAGCCCCATCGCCGGAGACGATGCTGGCCGGCTGGTGGTCGCCGAGGACGACGAGCACCAGGTTGCGGTCGTGGAGCTGCTGGACGAACGAGGTCACTGCGTCGAGCGAGTACGCGATGGATTGTGCGTAGGCGGCTTTCACGCGGTCCTGTTCCCGCCACACGTCGTCCGGCGAGTCGCCCTCGGCCGGCATCGAGTCGAAGACCGAGCCGTCGCCTACCTGGCTCCAGTCGACGAGCCGGGGGAGCGGTGCCCAGGGCGTGTGGCTGGAGACCAGGTCGACCTCGGCCATGACGGGAGCGCGGTTCGCCTTCTCGAGCTCCCTGCGCTGGAGCTCGGCCAGGGTGTACTGATCCGGCATCGAGGCGTAGCTGAACGACGGCCCGGCGTACCCCACGTTCCGGCGGTCGTAGACCTTGTCGTAGTGGTAGTACGTCGTCGCCTCCGGCCAGTCCGTGTCGTTCGACGGTACGTCGGCGACAGTCCGCCAGCCCGCGCGACCGAACGCGTCGGTGAGGGTGACTCGGTCTCGGGTGACGAGGTCGTCGTACCGCCGCTGGTTGTCCACCCAGATCCCGGACTGCAAGGTGGAGTGGGCCAGCCAGCTGAGGCCGCCGAAGGTCGGCGAGGTGAGGAAGCCGCTGCGCGAGGAGACGCCGGCCTGATGCAGTCGCCGGTCCCCGGCATCGATTGCCGACCTGACGACCGGAGAATCGAGTGCTGTGCGTCCGTAGCTCTCGACGAAGACCAGGAGCACGTCCTTGCCCCTCAGGCCGGCCAGCAAGTCGGTGTCCGGGGTGTCGCGGAATCGATCATGCTCGAGCGCCTGACTGAACTCCTGCTGGTCGCGGAGATCGTCCCGGAACTGCGTGGCGAGCCGAGCCGCTGCGGCGGAGGCAATGTGTCCTTGCGACTCCGGCCGGATGCCAATCAGTGCGGGGAATATCGCGATCGCGGCCAGGACGGCGACGATTCGGATCGACGGCCGCCTGTGTCCCGCCACGAGCCGAGCCAGTCGCGCCGCCGCTAGCGCCAGCAGGGCGAGCAGGGCCAGGCAGAGCAGCCCGGCTCCGATGATGACTGCGAGGGCGCCGGCGCGGCCGATCGAGTCTCCGAGCAGGGCCAGCGCGGAGCCGGCGTACGCCGTGTCGTAGGCGAGGTGGAAGGGGCGGTCGAAGGCGAAGTAGAAGCCTCTGTCGAGCAACCGCAGGATCGCGAGCACCCCGACGAGGAGACCGCCGCCGAGTGCGAGCATCCGCGCGAGTCGCGGTGGCAGGACCAGGACGAGGACGACGAACACGAGGCCCTCGATCGGGATCCGGAGGAATGCGCCCGGCGACAGGTCGCCGGTGTGGTCCGGCACGAGGAGCGCAGCCCAGACCAGGAGCACCGCCAGCGCCGACGCCACGGTGCCACGATGGGCGCGCGGGCTGCCGGCCAGGCGCCACAGGCTCCAGGTGTGACGGCCGAACGACTCGGCCAGCAGTCCCAGCGCGATCAGCAGCACCACGGTGTTCACGGGATCGGGCAGGATGCCGGACGCCGCGAAGGTCAGCGTGATGCCGACGATCGCCGCAACGACCTTGGCCCAGTAGCGGGGCGGGAGCGAACCGCGCAGCCACGGCAGCGCCCAACCGGCGGCCACGAACACGTAGCGGGCCGCACCCAACGCGAGCACCCACCAGCCCACCGTCGGCGCGACGTACACGCTCAGGATCAGAACGAGGAACGAGTCGACTTCCATGTCGAAACGCGCCCCGAGCGCCGAAGCGGTGCCGGTCCGCCGAGCGATCTGACCGTCCACCCCATCGAGGACCAGCGCCACCGACGAGAGAACCACCAGGATCGCCACCGGCGCCTGGCCGCCGAACGAGTCCGCGATGAGCGCTGCGACCCCGCAGGCGAGGACCGCGCGAGCCAGTGTCACCCTGTCCGCCGGGCGCAGCCCGTCACGACGGTGACGCGCGAGTGCGTGGGCGAGCAGCCCGGCCAGGCCGGCTCCGCAGGCGACGCCGGTCGCCCAGCCGGCGACGCCGAGGCCGGTGGTCGCCGCGAGCCCACCGAGGAGCACGAGCAGGCAGGCGAAGCCGGTGAGCGGGCCGACCAGGATGCGGCTGCGCACTCGATCCTGAATCAGACGCACGGTGCCTCCGTGTTTGGGGGTACGACAACAACGATCACACGAGCAAGGTGTCGCATCGGTTCACGGGGCGGGACCGGCGTCTGCAGCCCGGTCTCTCACTGGTCGCGCTGGTGTCGGTCGTGCTGACGGAGATCGCCGGGTGAACCGGCGCCCGGTGACAGCCGTATCACTGTCAGGGGGACCAACTCGGAGAATCGGAGCCACCGCCATCAGCCGAAACATCTGGACCTTGGTACGCCTGGCGGGCGGCGCCGCGATCCTCGCCGTCCTCGCGTGGCGGGTGGGTGCCGGCCCGTTGGTGGACGGGCTCCGACTGACGACCGGATGGCCGCTCCTCGCTGCCCTGGCGATCACGTCGCTGACCACGTTGTGCTGTGCGTGGCGGTGGAGGCTGGTCGCGGGCGGACTCGGCATCGAGGTGCCGCTGCGGACCGCGGTGGCTGCCTACTACCGGTCCCAGTTCCTCAACGCCACGCTGCCCGGCGGGGTGGTGGGCGATGTGCATCGGGCCGTGCGCCACGGGCGCGACGTCGGCGACGTGGGCCGGAGCCTGCGGGCCGTCGCATGGGAGCGGTCGTCGGGGTTCGCGGTACACCTGATGCTGACAGTGGTCGTGCTGTGCCTGCTGCCTTGGACCGCCGGCTCGCTTCAGCTTTTGGTCGCGTTGCCGATCGCGGTGGTCGCCGGGATCGCGGTGGTCGCCGTCCTCCTGCGCCTGGACCCGCGTCGCCTCCCGGCCCGGATCGCACGCGGCTTCACCACCGACCTCCGCGACGCGGTCCTCGCGCCGCGGGCCTGGCCGGGCATCCTGCTCGCCTCCGCCGTCGCTGTCCTCGGTCACGCCACCGTGTTCATGATCGCGGTGCGGGCGACCGGGGCGCACGTGTCGCCGGCTCGGCTGCTGCCACTGGCACTGGTCGTGCTGATGGCGTCGGCGTTGCCGACGAACATCGCCGGCTGGGGCCCGCGCGAGGGCGCCGCCGCGTGGGCCCTCGGCTGGGTCGGTCTGAGCCCGGCGGAGGGCGTCACCGTTGCGGTCGTGTACGGCGTACTCGCCCTGATCGCCACCCTCCCCGGAGCCCTGGTGGTGATCCTCGGCCGACGCCGCACCCGGCCCGACACCCGCACCCGTGACGCGCAGTCACAGCCAGATCGGGGTCGACGGGTCGCCCCGGCATGAAGAACCCCAGGACAGTCGCGCGACCTGGGCTGTACTCGTATCCGTCAACCTTGTACGTGGTGGAGGCCGCAACGATCACACCATTGTCAGCATTCGCCTGCTGCCGGTAGCCGTCGATGTCGTCGGTTGGCGTTACGCATTACTGTGCTTCACCAGAACGGCGCGGGTATAGAGAAGGTTGAAGCCCCTGCGTTCGGCGTTCTGCTGGGATTTCGAGGCGGGTTGGGTGGTGATCACGCCGACCTCGCAGCCCGCGGCAGCTGCATCGGAGAGGCGCGTGAACAGGAGAGCGGACTGGATGCCGTGGCGGCGGTGTGCGGGGAGCGTTGCGGCGCCGGCGAACTGGGCGATGTCGTCCGCTGTGCGGAGCCCGGCACCGCCCGCGATTTCGCCGTTCAGTAGGGCGATGTAACGCCTGATGTCCGCTGCTGCGGCGTCGCGTTCGGCTTCGATGTAGGTGTCGCGCGGGAACTCCTCGCGCCACGGCACTCCTTGTGTGTCCGGTACGGCGACTGCGTCGGCCATGACGTTCAGCCAGACGTCGAGCTCCTGGTCGCCGCTCGGCCGGATCTCGATTCCGTCGGGCAGCGTGACGTCGTACCTGTTGTCGACGGCGTCGTGGATGGTGATGCCGAGGACGTTCTCGAACGACTCCAACTCGTATCCACGTCGGCTGAGGGCGATGCCGATCCCGGGGTCGGCGAGGTGTGGTAGCTCGACCTGCACTGGCGTGCCCATGGCGGCGTACGCGTGCTCGATCTCGTCGAGCTCGCCGGTGGTCGGTACGCCGCCGAATCCGAGCCCGACGACCTTGTTGAACGGCGAGTCGTCGTCGGCGAAGCTCGCGAGTCCACCCGCGATCGGGATCACGAAGCCCCGGCCGTTGCCGAGGCGGCGGTGGGCGGCGAGGGCGGTGGCTTCGATGAGCTTGGATTCGGCCAGCTCGATCCGCTGCGCCAGATCAGCGTCGCAAAACAGTGGTGTCCGTTCGGTTTTCATGCCCCTCCTACAGGTCCTGGCTGAGCCAGACGCGGTCGCGTAGTGGTATACCGTCGATGACGATTTCATCGGGGTAGCCGGTCGAAGGCACAAACGCGTCGCGTTCGATCCGAAGCATGCGGAAGCCTTGACGCTGGTAGAAGCGCAGATTGCCGATGTCGGCTGCAGCTGTGGCGACGAGGAGACATTTCGCCGCGTTCTGTCGGCAGTGTTCGAGCGCTGCTCGGACCAGAGCCCGGCCGACGCCTGTGCCACGGCGGCTCCCGGCGACGGCCATGCTCTTCAGCTCGACGTCGTCGCCGGTGATCAGCTGTAGGTGGCCGATGATCTCGCCGTCGTCTTCGGCCACGAACACGGCGCCGAGGTCGAGGTAGGTATCGAGCTGCTGCTCGGAGTCGTCGGCCTCCCGGAAGAGCGGGCGCAGCAGATCCCGGTCCCCGTTGTAGTGATGCACCATCATCTTGGCGAACTCCGGCTGTCGGCGTGGCTTTGGCTCTTCCAGATGTCTGTGTCACAGAGGGCGCGAGACGTTACACGATCTCGGCGATCGCTTTGTAGGCGAAGGGCCGCCGGGGATGTCGGGTCGTGGGTAGGCTCTCAATTCGAGCGCTTCGCGTGCCCGTCGGCTGTGATGCGGTACGACGAGATCGACGAGCTGGCCGCGTTGACGGTGTAGGCGTAGCGGTTGTCGCCGGTGACGACGAGCCAGCAGGCGGCCGCCTGGTTGTCGCGCACCGAGGCGCTGATGGTCCGCAGATGGCTGGCGTGTACTGCGTACGTCGAGACGGCGCCGGCATCGGCTTCTCACAGCAACGGAACGCCGGGTCGCGGAGCTCGTCGCCGCGGGCCACTCGAATCAAGAGGCCGCAGCAGAGCTCTTCATTCCGTCCAACGGTCGAAGCGGGTCTCGGTCCAGTCGACGAGAAGTCGGCGTTCGGCGAAGTGCCAGCTGCCTTGTTGCTTGACGTACTGGTCGAGGTAGCGCATCGAGGCGACCATCAGCGTGCGCCGGCCATCGTCGCCGATGGTCGCGTGGTGAGCGATGGTGTAGCACTCGCCGCTCGCTTGATTGCCATCGACAAGTACTGTGCTCTGGCCGTTGAATGGGTGGTCGCGGCGTACTGGTTGAGGTTGTCGAAGACCGGTGCGAGGGCGTCGCGCCCGCGCAATTCCTGCGTCGGCTGATCGGGCGGACGCCGTACTGCGTCTTGCCGTCGAGCGGCCGGTGTCGCGTATCAGTGTCGCCGAGGCGGCCGGGGGTGACGCGGCCGACGTTCTACAACCGGTTTCGCGGTCCGCTCGATCTCCTGCTGACGGTCCTCGAGGCGGACCTGGCCGAGGTGTATCAGCGCGAGGAGCGGTGGCGAGCAGTCGAGAAGCCGTCCAATGACGGGGCGCTGCGCCGGGCGACCAGCGGTGTGGTCGAGTACCTGGCCTTCATGGCGAGCGCGGATCTTCCGGCCGGCAACCGCGACCTGATGCGCAGTTCGTCTCCCATGGATTCGCCGGGGCGATCAAGGCCTGGTTGGCCGACGGGGGATTGAGCAGCGACGATCTGGTGGACGCCGTGATCGCCTGCGCGCCGGTTTGGTGGCACCGCAGGGACGCGGCCAGCTGAGCGGATGAGGCCGGGACAATTCAGCCGTCCAGATGCCGGCTTCGAAGCAGCATGTCACTCTGCAGGCGGCTCTGTTTCGATGGCGGCGGTGCGTAGTGCGGCGGCGAGGCGGGCGACCGGCTCGGGGAGCGGTCGGGGGAGTCGTGCGAGCAGGATGCGTCGCTGCTCGGCAGGACCGCCGCGGACCTGGAGGATCTGGACGCCGGGCGGTGTCACGTGGGAGAAGGTAGGGGGCACGGTGGTGATCCCGCAACCGGCGGCGACCAGGTTGAGCTTCGCGAGCCAGTCGCGGGCGGTGTGGGCGATCCGCGGCCGCTCGTCGAGACCCGGCCACACTCCCATCAAGTGCTCGCCGCCCGGGCCGGCGATCCAGCGCTGCCCGCGCAGGTCGGCGATGTCGACGAACTCGGCGCGGGCGAGCGGATGTGTAGCAGGTACGGCGATGCGGAGGCTGCGTTCCGTCAGCGTCTGCAGTTCCAGCGCGGGGGTTTCGGTGTCGAGTGGGCGGAACGGTGGCGCGGAGGCCACCAGCGCGATGTCCAGGGTCCCGGCGCGTAGCGCCCGCACGAGGGCCGGGGTGCTGCCCTCGCGGGTGATCACGGTGATGGCCGGATGAGATTGGCCCAACGCGTCTAGCGCCCGGGGGAGCAGCCACGCACCTGCGCTGGCGAACCAGCCGAGCCGGACGGTGCCCTGCTCCTCGGGTAGGCCGACCAGCTCCCGCGCGGTTGCGTCGACCTCGTCGATCACGGTGGCTGCCCGGCGTACGACGATTCGCCCGGCGGGGGTGAGCCTGACGCCGTCGTGACGCCGTTCCAGCAGAGGCGTACCGGCGGCGCGTTCGAGGGACGCGATCTGCCGGGAGACCGCGGACTGCGTGTAGCCGAGAGCAGTGGCCGCGGCGGTGAGCGTGCCGCGCTCTGCCACTTCCCGGAACACTCGGAGAGCGGTCAGTGAAGCATCGGTGAAGGCCATGACATATACGCATACCATGGTTGACAATCTTTCGTTGGTGGCATGGCTTCTGGTTGCCTAACGTGGCGGTATGAACCTGATCAAGACTCCGTTCGGTTTCGCCGGCAGCGCGGCCGAGGTTGCCGCAGGCATCGATCTCTCCGGCCGGCGTGTGGTGGTGACCGGGGCGTCGTCCGGCCTTGGTGTGGAAACAGCGCGTGCCCTGGCCGCTACCGGCGCCGAGGTCACCTTGGCGGTCCGCGACATCGAGGCCGGCGAGCGCACTGCCAAGGACATCGCTGCGACCACCGGCAGCACGACCCTGCGCGTCGCGCAACTGGATCTGACCGACCCGGCATCGGTCGCGGCGTTCGCTGCGGCCTGGGACGGGCCGCTGCACATTCTGGTGAACAACGCCGGCGTGATGGCGGCTCCCGAGCAGTACACGTCACAGGGCTGGGAGCTGCAGTTCGCCACCAACCACCTCGGTCACTTCGCCCTCGCCGCCGGTCTGCACGACGCGCTGGCCGCCGACGGCGCCGCGCGCATTGTTGCACTCAGCTCCAGCGGGCATCAGCTCTCGCCGATTGTCTTCGACGACGTGAACTTCGCGTTCCGGCCCTACGATCCGTGGCTGGCCTACGGCCAGTCCAAGACCGCCAACGTGCTGTTCGCGGTCGAGGCGTCCCGCCGGTGGGCCGGTGACGGCATCACCGCGAACGCCCTGATGCCGGGTGCCATCTACACCAACCTGCAGCGCTACACCGGTGGCCGCGGCACTGGCACGGTTCCGCCTAAGCTCTTCAAGACGCCGGAGCAAGGCGCGGCGACCTCGGTCCTGCTGGCCACCTCACCTCAGCTGGAGGGCATCGGCGGACGCTACTTCGTCGACTGCAACGAGACCGAGACGATCGACCACCGCGGCGACGCGCCACCCTTGCACGGCGTGGCGCGCTACGCCCTCGACCCTGACGGCGCACAGCGCCTGTGGACCCTGTCCGAAACCATGCTCCAACACTCCCGGGAGAACCGATGACCACCACACCGAAAGTCGCCCTCGTCACCGGCGCTACCCAGGGCCTGGGTCTGGCGCTGGTCGAGGGACTCGCCAGTCGCCTGGCGCCTACCGACACCGTCTACCTGACCGGTCGCGACGTCGACCGCGTGACCGCCGCTGTCGATGCCGTCCCGGGCAGGGGAGCCCGGGTTCGTGCCGAGGTCCTGGACGTGTCCGATCCGGGTGCCGCGGACAAGCTCGCCGTACGACTGAAAGAGCGGCACGGCGGCGTCGACGTCGTGTTCAACAACGCCGTCATGCGCGTCGGCCCGGATCACGACCCGCGCGCGATCGTCGACACCTACGTCGAAACGAACAACTTCGGGACGACCCGGATGCTGCGGGCCTTCGCGCCCCTGCTCCGCCACGACGGCCGGTTCCTCGTGGTGGCCAGCTCGCTGGGCACCCTTCACTACCTGGCGCCCGTACTGCATCACCACTTCGACGGCTTGACCTCCCTCGAGGACGTGGACAAGGAGGTCGCCGCTTGGCGTGACCTCGTCAAGGACGGCAGCGACCGGGCCACCGCATGGCCTGGCTTCATCAACATCCCGTCCAAGATCGCCCAGGTCTCCGCCGTACGCGCGATGGCCCACGAGCGCCGGGAGGACGACCTCGCCCGCGGCATTCTGATGGCCGCAGTCTGCCCCGGGATGATGAACACTCCCACGTCCGCTCTCTGGTGGGACGTCAGTACCGCCCCAACTCCGGCTGAGGCAGCCGTCCCGCTGCTGGACCTCGCATTGGAGCCGTTCGCTCCCGACGCCTACGGCCAACTCATCCGCTACGGCAAGGTCCTACCCTGGGCTCCCTGAAGTAGGCGATGAGCTGCTGCGGACTGGCGTTGGTGTGGCCGCGGACGGCGTCGAGAATGTCGGCGACCCGGGAGGTCCAGGCGTGCCGGCCGGCCATCCTCACCTGTCCAGCGGCGGTGCTGGCTGGCCTGGTCGCGCGCGCTTGCGACTACGGTCGAGTGCGCTCGGACATCGATCGCTCGGCCCGTAAAGCTTCGAGGTGCTACGGCAGTCCGAGATGTACGTTCGGGTTGCCGGCTGGCTCAGTCGGAAGGCCTGTCAACAGGTCGCTCATAAGGTGACGTGCAGTTCGGTCAGTCCGCGGAAGAAGTAATCCGCGCGCCATTCCGGCTCGCTGGCGAGCTTGGCGCCGGGCAGGCGGGTGGCTGCGACGCGGGCCGCGGTGCGGATCTCGTAGCGGGCCATCGTTGCGCCGGGGCAGACGTGGGGACCCTTGCCGAAGGCAAGATGTTGTTTCGCGTTCGGCCGGTCGACGACGAACTGGTCGGGGTCGGCGAACGCCGTTGCGTCGCGGTTCGCGGAGGCGAACATCAGCAGCAGCGGTGTGCCGGCCGGGAGGTCGGTGCCACTGATGCTGACCGGCTTGGTGGCGACGCGCATCAGGCCCCGGTGGGGCGCCTCGAAACGCAGCGCCTCCTCGGCGATGTGTTCGGCTTGGCGCGGGTCAGTGGCACGCTCCCACAGACCGGGGTGGCGCAGCATGAGGTACAGCGTGGACAGGATGGCGTTGCGCGTCGTGTCGTACCCGGCGACCCAGTGCAGCAGCATCGTGTAGAGCAGCTCGTTGTCGTGCAGCGGCCCGGCCTCTCCCACCTCGCCGGCAGCGAAGGTGGAGAACACGTCGTCGGTGGGCGCCTGGCGCCGCTGGTCGCGCCAATCCAGCGCGAACGCCTGATAGTCGTGGAGCTGGCGGGCCGCCTGCAGCTTCTGCTCGACCGGAACCGTCGGGGTCAGGATCGCGGCCATGGAGTGCGCCCAGATCTCGTACTGGTCGTGGTAGTCCTCCGGTACGCCGAGCAGCATGCTCGTCGCCCGGCTCACCAACGGGTGCGCGTACACCGCGGCCAGGTCCGCCCGGCCGTCGCCGGCGACCTGGTCCAGCAAAGCGTTGGCGTGGCGTTCCACATCGGCGGCGAGGGCACTCACGCGGGGACCGCGGTAGGCACGCTGAATCGTCGCACGCATCCGGTCATGCCGGGCGCCGTCGACCTCGACGCCACTGGCGACGTCGGGATCCACTGCGAACTCCGGCAGCGCCGCGATCACCTCCGGCACGTTGCCCGCCACCGGAACCGGCAGCGATCCGACCGACGAGAACGTCTCCGGATCGGCCGCGATGCGCTCGATGTCGTCGTACCGCGTCACCAACTGGACCCCACCAAGCGTCTGGCTCGGGGCGACAGGGAACTGTTCGCGCAGCTGCTCGAACAGCGGGTACGGATCGTTGCGGTGTGCTTGGAAGGGGTCGAACTCGGGGCAACCCACGGCGGGCATGGCGGCGTCGCTCACTGCGCTCCTCCACAGATAACGATCAGTCCTTCGTCGCGCCCCGCTGGCAACTCATGTCGCCGCCCGACGAAGGGGAGTTGTCAGCCTACGCTCCGTAAGTGTCACCTGGCCATCACGTCACCCGCTGGGAGTGAACGGCCCTGAGGGCCTGGGTGATTCCGACGGCATCGCGGCAGAGTGCCCGAGCAGGGGGCACCTTCAGCGCTGCCGATTGGTCTCCGCAAACCCGGCGCTGGGCAGGGTCGCCGCGCTTGCCTCGACCAGACCTCTGGTGGGCACGGCGGCCGCCAGGTCGGGGTGGTCTGCGGCAACGTGCGCGAGGGTCCGCGCGATCACCTCCTCGTCGGTCGCTCCTTGCGCCGTGTAGCCGCACTCGCACCGCACCTGCCGCGTCGTCATGGGTACGCGTCATCCGGTGCATTTGAGATCGGAAGTGGCGAGTATTGCGCGGGCAACGCTGGAAACACTTCTGTCGAGTGTCAATGTGATGGACCTGCGGCAGGGCGTCGGCGGCGGGCCGCCCGATGGCCTGCGTGGCGGATCAGTTGGTGCGTTCGAAGTGGTCGACGATCAGGCGTCCGATCCGGCCGATGCGATCTTCTTGCTCCTCGTAGCTGCCACCGAGATCGTTCGCGAACACGGCGACGATGATGGGTCCCGAGGGCGAGTAGACGATGCCGACGTCGTTGGCGTCCCACGGTGGGTTGTCGCCGGTCTTGTGGCCGACCGGATGGCCAACGAGCCCTGGCAGGCGTCGTTCGCCTAGCTGCTGTCGGAGGAGCGAAGCCCGCAGTTCCGCAGTGCTCTTGCCTGATACGGCGGTCGCGCACTCGATCGACTCCAGCATCCGGCCGGCCTCCCGCGGCGTCATCTGTCCGAAGCAGAGCGGCTGGCTGCGCTCACGCGCCAGGGCACGGACCTCGTCGAGTGGTCGCGCCGCAAGCGAGGCCACCTCGCTCTCGATCGATTCCAGCCATTGCTGCGTCAGCCCGGCCCACTCCGGAGTGCGGCTCCGCAACGCGTAGACCTGGGTACTCGTGAGCGAGAGGTGTCGCGCATCTGCGAGCACGTACGGGAGTCGATCGGCATCGAGGATGCTCTGCGCCATGCGCGTCTGTGGATAGCCGGACGCGGCCAGCCAGGCGTTGAGAGGGGTGACGCCCCCGATCATGGCGAGCAGCAAGTCGGTCGCGCTGTTGTCGCTCACGACGATCATCGCAGTCAGGAGGTCCCGTACTGTCGGCTCCAGGCCTTCCTGGAAGTACCGGAAAAGGCCTGAGCCGCCACGGATGTCGGACCTCGTCACGCGGATCCGTCCGTCGAGGTCGAGTTGGCCGTCATCAGCGAGTTGGTAGGACCGGATTGCGAGGGCCAGCTTGATGACGCTTTGGGTCTCGAAGACGACATCGGGCCGGAGTGCGGCCTCCTCGCCGGTCGCCAGGTGCTTGACGTAGATGCCGACACCGAGGGGCTTGCGTTCGCGCAGCGATTCAAGTTCGACGACCCCCGCTGCGGCCGTGTCGTCTGGACTTTGCAGTGTGAACCGTGCAGCTTCAGTTTCGAGCAGCTCTGCCAGTCCGCTCGCCCGACCGCTCATCGAGACATCGTATCCCGTCGCTGTTGCGCCCAGCTGCACTGCGAGAACCACCCGATACCGCTGTGGGACCACAGCCAAATCGACCAGTGCCCACGTGTTCGCCGCGGCGACGCGAGTCGGACAGACGGAAGCTGTGACGACTGTTCTTGAGTGACTTCTGCGGCCCTTGGCGGCTCACCGTGGCCAGAGGCGACCCAGCCGTGAGCAGTCTTGGTGTGGCCCGCTGTGAGCCGGTTCATGAAGGTTGTCCGCGGCATCCGTTGATCGGCCGTGGTTCGTTGCGCTCGGCATCGGACCACGCGATCCAGGACGCAACGTGTCCCTGCGGCCAGTTCGCCTGTCTACCCCTACCGCCACTCCGGCGACAGCGAAATGCTCAGCTCGTACTCCGCAAGCTTCGAATCGATCTGGGCGAAAGGCGTCCCGGGGCAGGCCAGACAGCCGCGCGACGCGTCATTGAACACCCCAAGCCCTGTATCTCCCGAGTGCGATTGCTGGGTTCCAGGTAGTCAGGACAGCGGCGATGCGGCGGTCGGCTCGAGCAGTATTTCTTCGACGTTCAGGATATTGCTGACGTCGAAGCCCAGCATGTCTGCTGCGAACTCAGGGCTGGCCATGTACGCGGCGGTGACCTCGCCGGGTTCGGCGCCGTCGGGGTACGCGATCAGGGCGACCAGACGGTGCGCGCCGCCGTCGTGGTCGGTCCAGATCCCGTGCGTGGTAACGCCCAAAGCGCGCAGGCTCGGGATGTGCCGCGGCCAGTGCACGGTCGCGTAGTCCCGGAGCACTTCGGCCGTGCGCAGTGTGTAAATCCTGAGCTGGTACACGATCGCCAGAATCCTCTCGGTATGGCCTGCATGGTGGGCAGCATGGAGCGGAGTGCCGGGTCAGCTGATGAGGCTCACACCCAGGGCGAGGACCGCCAGGCCCTGCAGGACGGCCCTGGGGACGATGATGCGATCCCAGTCCCGTTGCAGGGTGCGGGCGTTGGCGGGAGTTTCGCCGGCTTCGGCGGCCGCGCTGAGTCTGCGGTTGATGGGTGCGCTGATGCGCAGGTAGAGCAAGACCCAGACCACCAGCAGCAGAAATGCTGCTCCCGCGGCCGCTGATCCGGCGGGGTGGCCGGCCACCGCGGCGAGCACGGATGCGGCGGCGGCGGCGACAATGCCGAGGATCCCGGGAACGGGCATTCGCCGGTCGGCGAACCGGTGCACGTTGCCCATCATCGCGGTGAGAGTGCTGTCATCGACTCGCGCGAGTGCGGATCGCTGGACGAGCGCACAGAAGGCGTCGGCGCCGTAGACAATCCCCGTGCTGACGATCGCCAAGAGCACGACGAGTTGCGAGAGCACTGTCATGCCTGGGTCTCGGGGCCGCCGAGCGGCGGCAGTGCGCCGATCTGCTGGAACATCTGCATCAGGTTCAGCTCGTCCCAGTGCTCGACGAACATGCCGTTCTGGACGCGCCAGATGTCGATGCTGCGCATCTCGACAGGTTTGCCGCTGGCGGGGATGCCCAGCAAGTCCCCGGTGTGGATCCCGCGGTAGATGAAGCGGCCCACGACGCGGTCACCGGAGATGATCAGGTCCTCCATCGTGACGCCCAGATCGGGCAGGCCGGTGAAGAAGGCGGTCCAGAACTGCCGGTTGGCCTCACGTCCGTCGGCGACGAAGTCGTTGTGATTGACGTAGTCCTCGGCGACGAATCGGTCCACCAAGTCCGGGTTGTGGGTGTTGAGCATCTCGACGTAGAGGTCAACGAGCGGGTGTTCGGGCGGGGTCATGTCGGTCTCCTCATAGGGGTTAGCACTGCTAGCTCTAGCAACGCTAACCCTTGGCGGAGCTCCGGTCAATAGCAACGCTAGAATATCTAGCGATGCTACAGTCAGGTATGGCTAGCCAGTATCGCCGGCAGCGCGAGCGCATAGCCCGTTGCCGGCTCATCACGGCGACAGCGCTCCCTGGCCGAGGGGGAAGGCTGGGATGCGGTCACCACGCGCAGGTTGTCCACCGAGATCGCGGATTGAACACCGCGGTTCGCTATGTTGCCTACCTCGACAGCCTCGAGCGAGATGATCGTGCGCGCCGCTGAACTGACCATGGGCCGAACGTTTGCCGTCCACTTCGATGACGGTGACGACTTCTACACCGCGCTCGCGGAGTTCTGCGCGGAGTACGACGTACGGCAGGGCTGCATCCCGATGTTCATCGCCGACCGGCACCGTTAGCCCGGCTTGGATCTGGGCTGCAGGTCAGCATCGACGTTCCGCAGTGGCCTCGTGTGACGTCGGAGTCCCAGCCCGGCTGCTGGTTACATCTCTCCGAACTATTTGCTTGAGGCAACTAACCGATAGATGTGTCAATGGGGGAGCTAGTGACAGTTCCGTTCAGTCGAGCGAAGCGGCATGAAGTTCTGTGGTCGGTGCTGGACGGAGCGCGCGGGTGATTGGATGGCACGTTGAGTGATCGTGTTGTGCCCATCCCTCACAAGTTGGGTCGGTTGCTGTGGCTGATGAGTCCTGTTTCGTAGGCGTAGATGACGGCTTGCACTCGGTCGCGCAGGCCGAGCTTCATCAACACGCGCCCGACGTGTGTCTTGACCGTCGTCTCCGAGACGTAGAGCTTGGTCGCGATCTCGGAGTTCGTCAGCCCGCGGGCCAGGAGTCGCAGCGTTTCTTGCTCACGTGCGGTGAGCGCGTCGAGTCGAGTGCGGGCCGCAGGGTCAACCATTCTCGGTGTCTGGAGGAATGATTCGATGAGGCGGCGGGTCACGGACGGTGCGAGCAAGGATTCGCCCGAGTGGACGGCGCGTATTCCCGCGACCAGCAGTTCGGGCTGCACGTCCTTGAGCAGGAATCCACTGGCTCCGGCCTGAAGGGCCTCGAAGACGTATTCGTCCATGTCGAAGGTGGTCAGCATGACGACCCGGGAGTGGGCGGCGCGGTCGGCCTGCAGTCGACGCGTAGCCTCGATGCCGTCCATGCCGGGCATCCGTACGTCCATCAGCACGATGTCGGGTCGCAGCTGGGCGGTCAGTTCGAGCGCCTGGGCGCCGTTCGCTGCCTCGCCTGCAACGGTGATGTCCGGTTCGATCTCGAGGATCATTGTGAATCCGGCCCGAACCAGCGCCTGGTCGTCGACGATGAGTACGCCGATGGGGCTGGCGGCCTTGGCTCCTGCTACCGGAGGCGCTGGCCGGCTCATGTGGGCTCCAATGGCAATGAGGCCATCAGCTCGAAGCCACCCTCCGGCCGCGTCCGCGCGACGAGCGAGCCGCCATAGACCGCGACCCGCTCGCGCATACCGAGCAGACCGTTGCTGGGCTGGATCAGTTGGGCATGACCTGCCCGTTGTGTCTGGCCGTTGTCCCGAACGGCCAGCTGGAGTAGGTCCGGTCCGTAGTCGATGGCTACCTCAGCCTGGCGGGGGCTCGGTGCATGGCGGAACGTGTTGGTGAGGCCCTCCTGCACGAGCCGGTAGGCCGTGAGGTCCAGACCCGGTGCGAGGCTGCGGGTCGTACCGGTCACCGTGAGCTCCACCGGTAGGCCGGCGGCCCGGAATTCCCCGACCAGCCGGTCGAGCTGGTCAAGTCCGGGTGGCGGCTCGCGCTCCTCGGCTGCCGAGGCGTCGCCCTCCTGACGTAACACACCCACCATCCGTCGCATCTCCGTGAGTGCTTCCCGTCCGACCGCCTCAACGGTTTCGAGTGCCTCGCGCTCGGCCGCCTGCTGGTCGGTCAGCCGGCGCCGCACCGCCGAGGCATGAACGGTCATGACGGTGACGCTGTGGCCGATGACATCGTGCAGTTCGCGCGCGATCCGGTTGCGCTCCTCGGCCACGGCCCGGGACGTGTAATGTTCGCGGGTCACCCGCCGCTGCTCGCGGTAGAGCACGCTCGTCCGCAAAAGGGCCCCGACCAGCCAGCCGATGACCCACGGCGCGAGCCAGACGATTGTGTCGAGACGGTCGGAGAGCCCATCGTTCATGGGATCGAAGCCCGCCCAGCCGGCCCACAGGACGACGCCCAGCGCGAGCCCGAGTGCCGCCCGCGCCGGCGCGAGGTATCGCCCGACACTGTAGATCGCGACCAGCGGGGCGAGCCCAACGCCGTACCCCTCGGGCGAGCCAAACACGGCGAACTCGACGAGGTACACCGCCACCACTGCCACGAGGACGGCAAGCGGGCGCACCCGGCGACCCACGAGCAGCAGCGCCGTGAGGGCATACACGAGGGACTGGGCCCACAGCGGGCCCTGTCGGTGCGTGGCACCGATGCCCCACCAGGCCTCAAACTGCCCGAGCACGAAGACCACCATCGCCACAGCGATGTCGAAGGCCCAGTTCCGGCGGCTCACGATTCAGACGGTACGCCCCGAGGCGCTGCCTTACGTCCTACCTGCGGAGGACTCGAAAATCCTTCTCCGGTCCACCGGGAGTCCTGCGCACGCACGACGACTGCGAGCGGCCCTGGTCCGTACGTTCGCAAGCGAGGTCGGGCGAACCGGCCGACAGAGGGAGGACGAACATGCACCACACAGGAACCACCATCACTCCGACCATGGCGCGCCGGATCAGCCTCGTCGCCTGGACGATGGCCGCCTTCGGCACAGTTGCCGGTGAGCTGCACGCGCTGGCCCGGATCAACAGCCACCCCAACGACCTCGCGTACCCGCTCACCCGTGCCTGGGCCGTGCCCGCGATGGACGCATTGCGGCCGCTGCTCAACTGGTCAGACCCGTACTTCGTCTACTGGACCTACGGCAAAATCTGGCTGCCGGTCTGCCTCGCCTTCGCCGCCGCGGCCTACCTCGTCTACCGGCGCCGCCAGCCCAAGGGCGCCGAGAAGTGGGCCTGGCGGGTCCAACTCGCGGCCTACGCGATCCTGACGCTTTCGGTCGCCGGCGACTACTACACGCCGTGGACAGAGCAGTTCTTCGGCGCCGGACTGGTGGCCCTGGCGCTCATCGCTCTCGGCGGCGCCGTACTGGGAATCATGCTGGTGCGCAGCGGATTCCGGCCGCGAACGACGGCCTGGCTGCTGATCCTGTTCCTGCCATTCTTCTTCGTGATCACGGACGTGACCTCAATGGGGAACGCGCTGCTGCCGCTCATGTGGGGCTGGGCGCTAGCGGCCCACCACGTCGTCGGTGACGGAGAGCGTCAACCGCATCCGACGTCCGCGCCGACGGGAGCGTCACCGGGATGACCACGTCGCTACCGTCCGACGGGCTCGCGGTGGTGGTCGAGGGTGCTGTGCTGTTCGTCGCCGGTGTGGCCGGCCGGGCTGAGGTGCACGGTGGCTGAGATCAGCCGTAGTACGCCGTGCAGGAGGGCGTGCTCGGCGTCGACCAGTTCGGGCTCGACGCATCCATCAGCCGGCGGTAGATGTCGGTGGCGGCGCCCTTCACGACGACCAGGATGGCGACCGTGATCAGCAGGCCGATGATCGTGTCCGCGAGCGTGAAGCCGGCCATGACGCCGAGCGCGGCGATGACGACGGCGAGTGAGGTGAATCCGTCGGTCCGGGCGTGCAGACCGTCGGCCACGAGTGCGGCAGAGCCGATCTTCCGGCCGACCCGGATCCGGTAGACGGCGACGAGTTCGTTGCCGGCTTGGTCGCGGTGCCGCTGCAACGTCATGAGGTCGAAGCCGTGGAACCGTCCGTCCTGTTGCTCACCGTTGCATTGCACTGATCGTCTGTCGCAGTCGTGGCTGGCTCGGGCAGACTGAAGGCATGCGGTACGTCGAGTTGCGCCGCCACACGGAGAACGATGGTGATCGCCTGACGCCGAGGGGCGTGGCGGATGCCGAGGCGATCGGTGGCCGGCTGCGGCCGCCGTATGCGGCGTTCGTCTCGACCGGAGCGGTTCGTTGCACCGAGATGTTGAAGATCCTGCGGGCCGCGGCCGATCAGGACGGCGTCCCGATCGTGGAGGCGATCGGCCCTGCGGTCCATGGTCGACGACCGGTGGCGCGACGCCGTCAAGGCTGCGGGCAAGGGTGCGGATGTCGAGGCCGTCCGTGATGTCGATCCGGACCTGGTCGAGCGATTCCTCCCTTGGGCAAGGGCGAAGGAGTCCTGCTGATCGAGGACAGCGGGACCTTCCGGCACGAACCACTCGCCTGAGCATCGCCAGCGACGGTCGGCCCCGCTGAGCCACCTTCACCGAGCCGGGGGGTGGGCTTCGAGGTGAAGGCGACCACATTCAGCCTAAGACTGTCCCGCACTCAGTCGACCAGACGCTGGATAACGATTGCACGCCGAGCCTCGGCACCTCACGCTGGTGGATTTGTCGGTTGGGCCGACGTAGGCCGGAGCACGAGCGGCGGGGGATCAGCTCGGCGGATAAGGGCGGTGGGTTGTGTCAGGCGTGCTCGCCGTCGAGGAGTTCATGGAGTTCCGCGATCGCTTTGGTGATGTCGTCGTAGTCGTTCTGGGCGGCACGGGATTCGGCGCTGATGAGGCCGCAGCGGTGCACGCGGCAGTCGCCGTACGGGAACTTGTAGTGGCCTTTGGTCTCGTCACCCATCTCGGTGTCGACACCGAGATGCCACTGGCCGTATTCGCTCCACCCGTGCTTGTCGAGGTACGAGTTCTCCTGCTTGGCGGTCGGTGCGTGCTCGCTCCAGTCGTCCCGCTCGTCCCGAACGGTCTGCGACTTCCCGATCAGGCTCTTCGCGTGGTCGAACGCGATCTTGTTCAGCTTCACCGTCACAGTCGTCATCTCCTTACAGTGGTGGATCGCCGACCTCGGCGGGGCCTTCGCTCAGGAGTCCTCCAGAATCCGATCCGGATGCGGGTGTGGTCGAAGGTCGTGGGCATCGGGCCGGTGAGCCTGCTGCGGGTTTCGAGGTCGGCTTCGAGGTCGTAGTGCTCGGCCACGCGGCTGACTGCAGCTCTGTTGGTGAGCAGTACGACGTTCTGTCCGGTTCGAACCGCTCCGCGAAGTCCAGTGCCTGACTGTCGCGGTGGAAGACCGAACTCACGATCGTGAACTCGGTGCCGGCCGAAGCCCAGTGTCCCGCGCCATTCGGTGTCTGTCCGCGGCCGCTGCTCGATTAGTGCCGGCTGCGCTGCGTCAGTGGCGTTCTTGGCCCTCTCGGAGGATCTCGATCGCGGCGTCGGTCAGGCTGGCCTGGGTCTGCTGGGCTCGTTGGACGAGGAGCTCGTACGCCGTGGCCATGTCGGAGCCGGTGGTCTCGGCCAGGACTCCCTTGGCCTGTTCGATCACTGTCCGTCCGGCGAGAGCCGTCTGGACTCGCTCGTCGAGCTCGGAGCTGGTCAGCGCGGCCGCATGGACGATCACCACGGTCGCGATGTCGGCGAACGCCTGCGTCAGCCGGAGGCTCTCGTCGTCGAGAGAACCCTGGCTGGTGTGGAACGCGTTCATCGCACCGATCAACAGGCCGTGCCAGCGCAACGGGACGGCCTGGACGGCATGAAATCCCGCGGCGACGATCGCTATGCCGACCGTGCCCCAGCGTTCGGTGATGTCGTCATCGGAGTGCGCCGAGAGCGCGGTCCCTTCACGCGCTGCGTCGACGCACGGTCCGGCGTCATGCTGCAACTGGTACAGCTCGAGCTCGGCCACTTGGTGCGAGGTGGCGCTCAGCACCTCCAGCCGGCCGCGCCCGTCCTTCACCAGCAGCCCGACCGCTGCTGCGCCGGTCTGCTCGGCACAGCTCTCCAGAAGATTGGCCACAGTGTCGGTGAGGTCTCCTTCCTGTACGACGGCCGCGAGGGCATCGACGAATGCTTGCGAGGCGGTCTTGGCAGTCATGAGGTCTCGCTTTCAGCGCCGTCGGAGAAGCGCAATCGGCGGCTGGTGATCCGGTGGGCCACCTCGGCCAGGGTGATGTTGTGGGAGAAAGCGTGTGCTCGCATCAGTGCGATGGCGTCGTCAGGCCCGACGCGAAGCTGCACCACCACCATCCCGGTGGCCTGATGGATTCCTGCCCGGGTCGACCAGGGGCCGGACTGGAGCTGGGACTCCGAGGACGGAGATTCCTTGAGCAGCGCCGCGCCGATCGCGTCGGCCAGGAACTGGGCCTGCTCATAGTCGGGGAGGCCCGCGGCCGCGTCCTGATGCACGGTCAGGACTCCGATCACGCTCGGACCCGGACGCATCGGCACGGCGTAAAGGATGGCCGGGCCCGGGATGTCGCGGGCGGCCTCGGTGAACAGCGGCCATGGTCCGCGGCGCTGGCGGAGGTCGGCGGTGGTGATCGCCTCGGTCTGGTAGGCGGTCGGTCCAGGGCCCTCTCCGAGGACGTCTTGGAGGTCCTCCAGGCGAGAGGCGACGTCGTCGGTGGTGCACAGAGTGACTCGGCTGGGGTCGGTATACGACAGGGTGATCGCCGCGCCGTCCCCACCCATGATCGCCAGGTAGGCGCGGCACAGACGCCACTCGAGCGCCTGGTCGGCGCCGGTCCCGGCGATCTGCCTCGCCAGGCGCGCGAGGAGCGTCGTACGCTCCAGATCGTTCATCTCCATCACCCCGAGAAGGGTCGCTCCGCTGCTGTACCTGAGGGGCGACCCCTCAACCATCGCAGGTACCCTCGTCGATCGCACTCACCGGGGGCCTGAAGCTGCGCTCGGTGGTTTCACTGTCGGGTCCAACGGGCACCGGGAAATACCTCCTCCGGAAGGTGGCCGGATCTGCCCCGGGATGTGTGCCAACGGCTCCGCAGACCCAGCCCCGGGAGGCAACTCCCGGCGAACAACCCTGCTCAGTTCCGGGTGAGGTGCCAGCCGGCGACGAGGCGGGATGCACCGCCGGTGACTGCGGCGAACGTTGCCACGGCGATGAACAGCGTTGTCGTGACCGCGAGTACGCCGATGCCGATGACCGGCAGGGCGACCCCGAGGTAGATGCAGACGTAGAACGCGGCACTGACCTCGGCACGCGTCTCGGCGGGCGCGATCCGGGTGAGGTCGTCTTGCGCGGCGAGGACAAGCGTGAGCAGTCCGATTGCCAGCAGCAACAACCCGCCGGCCTGGGCTTGGCGTGGTGGCGCTCCGTGGCGGATGAGTAGCTGGGTGACGCAGGACGAGCCGAGCATGATCGAGGTGATCAGCGCGAGCAACGCCATGTTGTGGGTGTGCAGTACGAGCTTGCCGGCGTACGACGGAATGATCGAGAGGAACAGCCCGGCGGCGACTGCCCATACCGCTGCCGCTGTGAGTCCTACCCGGAGGAAGTCGGCGCGGATGTCACGAGGCACTCCCGGCCACCGGATTCGCCAGCCGCTGCGGGTTCTCGGGCCGGTTTCGGGTACTGCGCGAACGAGACCCGGTACTACGAAGACCCTTGTACCGGATCGAGATCGAGACCGGTCAGGGGCCGACGCTTGCCGCATTGTCCGGCGACACAATCGTCGTTCCTGACGTCGGCACCGACCACCGCTGGCCCGGCTGGCAGTCCGCAGCCGCGGACGCCGGGATCGGAAGTGCGCTGCATGTCTCGATGAGGGCCAGCGACCGGACAACAGGCGTCCTGTCGCTGTACGACACCCAGTCGAAGGCGTTCACCATCGACGATGAAGCGATCGCGCACATCCTGGCCCGGCATGCCTCGGTCGCGGTCGCCACGGCCAGGCATGAAGTCGCGATGGCTCAGGCTGTGGACCTCGGCTGTACGGCCGGCTGTGAGTGCGTCGCATCAGGAGATGCCAGCATGTAACGAAGAGTAGTTGTGACGCGATGAGGCAGGTGCCTGCTCGGAAGACTGGACCATCAGGGTCTTGTGCCGAGTTCCAACAACTACGGGGGATAGAAACTGTGTTCTTGCTGGATACCACTCTGCCAGACCGCTGGCACCGAGGTTTGCGTACTGTCGGCAGGATCATGCCGGTCGGCCTTTTGGCGATCGGGCTTGCGGGATGTGGGACATCCGGGGCCGCTGATTCCAAATCCACCGTGACTGCGACGGCGGTTACGACTGTGACGGCCACCCAGACGGCGCCTGCCGCGCCGAGCAGTGTGTTGTCGACTTCGGCGCAGCCTTCGACCAAACAGCCAGAGGCAAGCCAGCCCTCCTCCGTCCAAACGGGAGTGGTGCCAAGTGTCGTTGGGCTGAACCACCAACTGGCCCAGGACACCATGCAGGCCGCGGGTTTCTTCAACTTGGCCGAAGAGGACGCGACGGGGAAAGGACGCTTGCTGATCAACGATCGCAATTGGGTCGTCGTCACTCAGCAGCCCGTCGGCGGTACTCGCGCACCGGCTGACACCACCATCATCCTTCGATCCAAGAAGAACGGCGAGTGACCGCAACACTGGCATCATGACGCGCGAACCGATGGTTCGGCAGGTGCACGCACCTCGTCGGACTGGCGGGTGCTGTGCGTGTGTCATTGCCCTTGTGAATCGGAGATGCGCGCAGCAGACGGCTACGACTCGCTGGGCGCACCTCCCGATCAGCTGGTCAGCGTCATGCCTGCGGGGACCATTCAGCCAAGATGCCTGCTGGGCGCTGCCTTCGCAGGCATGACGGCCGGCGGACCGTCGTCGCCCTCCGCGTGCACCTGACAGCTTGTTGCTGAACGAGGCGCTGCCGGAGGAGTCCTCGGCGCGTACTTGGAACGTGTGCGTGGAGCCGGGAATCATCCCGATCACCACGTTCGTGTGGACGTCGAACTGTGGTCCGCTGGTGAACCTGTCCCAGGCCAGCACGATGTCTTGGTCGGTGATGCTGACAGCGTGCAGGTTGTTCGGTGCCGTAGGTGGCCTGGTGTCCTTCGCGGCCATCGCCGGAGACGCTGCTGCCGACGGGCCGCCGCCACCAGGACCGCCGCAAGACCTGCCCACACACCGTTGTGAAAGTCATCCAAGCTCCTTCGCTCATGACCGCGCTCGCAGCCACGGCCGACGCTGCGATCCGCCATCCACCGCGACGCTGCACGCTCCGCATCATCTGGATTCCGCGGCCCCAGGACCAGGCAACCGGTCAAGTCAACCAATGTGTACGCGTGGCGCGGTTGACAGGTTCACCGCAGCCCGGGCGCCTCGACCTCACGGGGGTGCGGGAGAAGGATGGAGTCGACGCGGGCGAAGGAGATTCAGATGACTGAGGCAACGACCCGTACGATCGACGTACCGGGCGCCGTACTGACCTATGACATTCGGTCCGGTAGCGATGCGGACAAGACGCCGCTGGTCATGGTTGCTGCGCCGATGGCAGCCGCCGGGTGATCCAGGTCCCCGTCGGTCCTGGCCCCGTCGATGTGCTCGCCAGCAGCGGTGGCGCAGTGAACATGCTCGCCTTCGTCGCGGCGCATCCTGATGTGGTTCGCACCCTTGTGGCCCACGAGCCGCCGCTTGTGTCGGCGTTGCCCGACCGCGAGTCAGCGTTCGCAGCCGTCCGCGATGCTCAGGACGCCTACGAGCGCGATGGCCTCGGTCCAGGGATGGCCAAGTTCCTGGGCCTGATCATGCACGCCGGCGAAGTCCCCGCCGACTGGACCGATCGGCCGGCTCCCGACCCGGCCCAGTTCGGATTGCCGACAGAGGACGACGGCTCACGGGAGGATCCGATGCTGGGTCACGGCCACATCGTCAACACCACCGGATACGAGCCTGACTACGCCGCGATCAAGGCCGCCCCGACCCGCGTAGTGCTGGCGTACGGCATCGAGTCGGACGGTCTGATCACGCAACGCGCCGCGGTAGCCGTTGCCGAGGCCCTCGGGGTTGATCCGACGAGATTCCCGAGCGACCACGGCGGCTTCCTGGGCGGGGAGTACGGCCAGACCGGCGACCCGGACTCGTTCGCGGCCCGGCTGCGCGAGGTGCTCGACGGGTGAGTCAAGGTCCAGCCGCGGCTTGTCGTCGGGGTCGTCGTCACTCGGTATGCCGGACTCCCGCTGCACCTCGTCCGACACCCTCGCCCGCCGGGCCCTCTCAGCCGACAGTCATGGTGGCGCGGAGGTCTGTCGTCGGCGTCCGAGAGGCCCGGTCACAGTCCGACGAAGCTCACTGTTTCTGTCATGTCCGCCCGCCCGGTACGCAGCCGTGGGACGGCTTCCCTCTCAAATCCCACCGAGACACCGCAGACCAGTACGAGCCCGTCACGTGCTCCGACTATCTGGCTGACCGTCTTGCGGTACATCGTCCACATCACCTGGGGGCAGCTGTGCAATCCTTCGGCCCTTAGTAACAGCATGACCGTCTGGAGGTACATCCCGGCATCCGCCCATTGCCCAGGCCCCACCGTGTGGTCGAGGTAGCAGAACAGAACGACCGGTGCGCCGAAGGCCTTCGAGTTGAGGGCGGCGATCTTCAAGGGCCTGTCGGGGTCGTCGCGTTCGATTCCCAGCGCTTTGTACCGTTGGGCGGCCGCGGCGGAGAAGCGGTCCAGGTACGGCGAGGTCAGTTCGGCCGGGTACATCGGGTACTCCCGTTCGTCACCCGGGTCTGCGGCCAGTACCCTGGCCGTTGCGCGTCTCTTCAGATCAATCAAGGGCTCACCAGATACGACGTACACATGCCACGGCTGGAGGTTCCCACTCGACGGAGCCCGCGTCGCTGCGGTCAGCACTCGTTCGAGGATCTTCTTGGATACCGGCTGATCGCTGAACGCCCGCACAGCCCGGCGACTGTCCACAGCTTCATACACATCCACGTCTTCTCGGCCTCTCACTCAACGACAGCCACTTGTCTACCGTCTCCAGCACGCGCAAGAGGCAACACGTGATCCGGATCGCACTTCGATCTGCGGCAGGCGGCCGCTGACTGCCGTACCGCTGCGGGAACCTCGCCCGCCTTCTGCACTGATCGGCAGGCGAGGGTAGCGGCGGCGTTCCTGGTGTCAGACGGTGGCGGGCGCGGACTCGTCGGCGGGTTCGGGAGAGGCGGCCGGGGTGCGCAGACCGAAGGCCATGACGAGCGCACCGAGCAGCGCCGCCGCCAGCGGGACCACCAGCGCGGTCCGCAGCGCGCTCAGGCCGGTCCCGGCGGAGACGCTGACTGCGGTGACGGCCGACAGCCCGAGCGCCATGCCGAATTGTATGGCCGTGTAGAGCAGACCGCCCGCCAGACCGTGCTCCTCGTCATCGACACCCTCGGTCGCGGCCATGGTCAGCGGTCCGTACGCCAGTGCGAAAGCCAGACCGAGCAGGAGCAACGCCGGGAGCATAGCGGTGTACGCCGAGTCCATGCCGACGGGCAGAAACAGCGCGTACGCGACCGCCGCGAACACGATGCCGCCGAACAAGACCCGCACGTTTCCGAAGCGGTTGACCAGGCGTGGCGTCAGCGTCGGCGCGAGCACCGTGTCGATGCCGATCACCAGCATGGCCAGGCCGGTCTGCATCGTGCTCCAGCCGCGTACCTCCTGGAAGTACAGGGTGGCCAGGAACTGGAAGCCCGCGAACGCCAAGAGGAACAGCAGCGCCGCCACGTTGACGCGCACGAGCGACGCCTTGCGCAGGATGCCCAACCGCACCAGCGGCGACGACGACCGCCGCTCGATCGCGACGAACAGTCCGAGCAGCGCCAGCCCCGTGACGAACGTCGCAACGGTCAGGAACGTACCGTCACCGGGGTGCTCCAGCCGGACCACTCCGTACACCAGCAGCAACATGGCACCGGTGATGGACAGCGATCCCGCCACGTCGAAGCCGCCCCGAGCCCGCTTGCCGCCGGACTCGCGCAGCAGAATCAGCGCCGCCACCAGGATCAGCGCGGACAGGATGACCGGCGCGAAGAACACCCACCGCCAGCCGAACGACGTGAGCACGCCGCCGGCGACCAGCCCGAGCGAGAACCCGCCCGCCGCGGTCCCCGCGTACACGCCCAGCGCCTTGGTGCGTACGCGGTCCTCGGGGAAGTTGGAGGTGACCAGCGCCAGCCCGGCCGGCGCCATGAACGCGGCCGCCACTCCCGTGGCGAACCGCGCGGCCAGCAGCATCCAGCCTTCGGTGGCGAGCCCGCCGAGCCCGGAGAAGAGCGTGAAGACAGTCAGGCACACCACGAATACCCGCCGGTGTCCCAGCAGGTCGGCAGTGCGGCCGCCCAGCAACATGAACCCGCCGTAGCCGAGCACGTAGGCGCTGACCACGCCGCTGAGCATCCCGGTGGACAACCCGAGGTCGGGGCGGATCGACGGCAGCGCCACGTTCAGCATCGCCACGTCGATCCCCTCGAGGAAGATCGCGCCGCACAAGACCAGCAACACGCCCCATGCGCGCACTGTCATGCCTGCCGGCACGCTGACCGCATTCGACATCGGTGTCCAACCCCTCTGCATCGGGGAACCGATCCGGAGACGGTTCCCAATTGTCCGTTAGTTCCTTCTTGTAAGTGACAGCATCGTCAGGCACTATCAGGGGCTATGGAAGACGGCACTTTCGAGTCCCTCGGTTACTGCGGTGATACCGGCATCGACGAGGACGTTCTCCAGTGGGACCAGCGCGCGGAGTGTGAGGTGCGGCAGATCCTCGACCGCATCGCCGACAAGTGGTCGCTTCTGGTCATCGCGCTGCTCGACAAGCGGAGCCTGCGCTTCAGCGAGCTGAGCCGCGCGATCGATGGGGTCAGCCAGCGCATGCTGACCCGTACGCTGCGGCATCTGGAACGCGACGGATTGGTGAGCCGGACTGTGCATCCCACCGTCCCGCCACGTGTGGACTATGAGCTGACACCGATGGGCGCGACCCTGCACAGCACCATCAGCGCCCTGGTCGTCTGGACCGAGGAGCACCAGATCGCCATCGCGGCGGCCCGCACCGCCTACGACAGGAGAGTGGTGGCCGAACGAGAGACCGCGGACCGCCTGGAGGCCGAACGCCAGGCCGCCGCCCGCGTGGCCCTGTCAGGCAAGGGCTGACCTCACCCGCCGAACCACACCCGCACGCGGCGCGGTGTTCTCACCTCTGGAGTTCCTCGCACAGGTTGCGTTCAATGCCCTGGTACCGGGTTACGGTCTTTACCCCGGTGGCGTCGAACGCGACACGGAAGATGCCGTCGAAGACGTAGATCCCACGGGGACGGTTTCCTCCGTTCTCGCGAAAGCCGAACATCGCCGGTCCGACCAAGTGCCAGGTGGAGTTCGTTTCGAGTGTTCCACCTCTGGCGTAGTCGACGAGCGCGCTGCCGCCGATGTCAACGCGGATGGTCCTGCTCGTGGCGAGGTTGGTGACGTCGAAGATCAAGTCGCCGACGTACGCCTCGCGTTTCGTCGAGCCGTCTGAATAGCGCGCGAGCACCCGCGTCTTTACCTCGTCGAGGACCGGTTCGGCATGGACGGGGAAGTCGCACCGAGTGCCGGCGGGTGCGTCGAATGGCGCTGACGGTGCCGGCACCCAGCCACCACTTGTGGTCGCTCGAGCCGGTGTCGCCCCTAGGAGCAGTGTGATGAGAAGGGCTAGGAAGAAGAGTCGCTTAGACATGTCGACAAGAGTGGCGGCGGCAGCTCACCACGAACTCACCACATCGCATCCCGTCGTGTCATAAGGTATCGCCGCAGGTCGCGACGCTGCAGAAGCGGCGTCGGCCGGTCTCGTCGATAAAGAGCCATCCGCACTGTGGACTCGAGCACGCACAGACGGTCAGTCGCCGAGGATCGGCGAGAAGCTGACCCGCGGACTGCGCGACGGCGAGAATCGGCGCTCGAAGGCCGACGTCGCGGTTGATACTCCACCGAGCAACGCCATTCGACCGGCAGCCGAACGTTGCGTTCTGCGCGGCTTCTTCGACGTACCTCGCGACAGAGGCGAAGGCGTGAGGCTCCCCAGGATCAGTGAGGCAGGAGTACAGCCATCCGCGCAACTTGCGCGCCTCATCCAGTACGCCGGCCGCAGTGAGTGGATCCCGCTGTGCGTCGCCGAGTAGGTCGGTGATGGTTGCGTCGTCCAGCAAGTCCTGATGGCCGGCCCAAACGGCCAGCGTGGGATATCCACGGAGCCACTCGGCGCCGGGACTGCGTGGTCCACCCCAGCCGGCATAGGTATTGCAGAACTCCAGAGCTGGGTGGCCGCCAACACTCCACGGCAACCAGAACTCACCCACCAGTACGGCGTAGATGGGGGCGGCCGGTCGCTCCAGTCGCACATCCTTCGTGAGGATCCGTTGATATACGGTCTCGAGCTCGAGTCCAGGCTCGATGTCCAGCTCCTCAGCGAGTGCCTTTCGTGAACGGTCGTAAAGGTGCAACGCATCGGCCTGCCGAGCGGCGCGGTAAAGAGCGGTCATGACCGCGGCGACCAACCTTTCCCGGGCCGGGTACTGCTCCGCGAGTCCAGCGACCTCGAGTATCACGCGGTCGTGGTGCCCCATCGCGAGCTGAATGTTGGCCCACGTCTCCGCTGTGGTCAGCCGGGATTCCTCCAGAGTTGCGCCGACTCGCAAGCGCAGTGACGGACTCGTCAAATCTGCCAGGACAGGGCCACGCCACAGGGCGAGCGCCGCGCCCGCATGACGCGCACGTTCGGCAAGATCAGTCGTCGCAGCGGCGTCGCGCGCCAACTGCAGGAACTCCAGGGCATCAACAAAGTGGTCGGCAAGCTTGAACTCGTATCCATCGGCTTGAGTGGCGATCTCGACGTTGTACGACGCGAGCAGCTTCCGCAGCCGTCCGATGTAGGTATGGACCGCATGCCGTGCGTTCGGGGTCGGCTCGCCGTCCCACAGCAGATCGGTCAGCCGGTCGATCGAAACTGTACGCCCTGCATTGAGAAGCAGAATGCCTAGCAGCAACCGCTCCTGCCGGCGAAGCCGCAGCGGGATACGCCGGCCCGCATCCATTGCCTCGAAGGATCCAAGCAGGCGGAACTCCATTGGACGAGCCTGCCCCTGGCGTACGACACCATGCAAGTCGTTGACCCTGGATGAGACGACGGCTGACCTGCATCGTCTGGCTTCTGTGGGATGCGGGGGATACTGCCACGGGTGACCCGACACCACCCCTCAACCAACCACGAAAGATCGAGGCCAGGTCATGGCACGAATCGGGTATCTGCTGGTTCTCGACTGGTGAAGTGAATGGACGGAGGGTGAGTCGGTGCGCAGGGTCCTGGTGATCGGCGGTGGGTACGCCGGGTTCTACACGGCGTGGAAGCTGGAGAAGAAGCTTCGGCGCGATGAGGCCGAGGTGGTCGTGGTCGATCCACGGCCGTACATGACCTATCAGCCCTTCCTGCCCGAGGTCGTGGCCGGCTCGGTCGAGGCGCGGCACGCGGCGATCTCGCTGCGGCGCAACCTGCACCGGACCAAGCTCGTTGCCGGCATGGTCAACCACATCGAGCACCAGGCGCGGACGGTCGTCATCCGGCCGGCGCAGGGGTCGGACTTCACCATGACGTACGACATCCTGGTGGTGACCGCTGGTGCGGTGACCCGGACGTTCGATGTCCCCGGCGTGGCCGATCGCGCGATCGGGCTGAAGCACGTCGAGGAAGCGGTGGCGATCCGGGACCGGGTGCTGACCGCGTTCGACGAGGCGGCTTGTCTGCCGCCGGGCCGGGAGCGGAGCAGGTTGCTCACGTTCACCTTCGTCGGCGGTGGTTTCTCCGGGGTGGAGGGGTTCGCCGAGTTGATGTCGCTAGCGCAGGCGCTGGTCAAGCATTACCCGGAGCTGTCCGCGGACGACCTGGCGTTCCACCTGGTCGAGGCGACGGGACGGATCCTGCCGGAGGTGACCGAGAAGCCCGGCCGGTGGGTGGTGAGGATGCTCGAACGCCGTGGCGCGCACGTGCACCTGGGCACCACGATGGACTCGGCCGAGGACGGGCATGTCGTGCTGTCGGACGGTACGACGTTCGACTCGGAGCTGGTCGTCTGGACGGCGGGTAATGCCGCGACCAGACTGCTCCGGAACTACACCGATCTGCCGCACACTCCGCGGGGGTTGGTCCAGGTCCGCGCCGACCTGCGGATCGGCACCGACGACGAGATCGTGCCTGACGCGTGGGCCGCGGGTGACGATGCCGCGGTTCCCGACCTGGCCTCGTCGGTGCCGGGTGCGTTCACGGTTCCGAACGCGCAGAATGCTGTCCGGCAGGGCAAGCGGCTGGCGAAGAATCTGGTCCGGGCGCTACGGGGCCGCGAACCGCGGAACTACGTGCACCGCAGCCTCGGCGCGATCGCGACGCTCGGCCTGGGGAAGGGGATCTTCCAGTACCGCGGCATCGTGATCAAGGGCCTGCCGGCGTGGCTGATGCACCGCGGCTACCACGTGCTCGCCGTCCCGACCTGGGACCGCAAGTTCCGGGTTCTCGCCGTCTGGCTGATCGCGTTCTTCTACGGTCGGGACATCGTCTCGCTGGCTTCGGTCCAGAGCCCGCGGGAGGCGTTCGAGACCGAAGCCAAGGAGGCCACGGTCAGTTCGACCCGCTCGGCCTGACGCAGGGGATCAGCGGTCGGTCGCAGTGTGAACCTGCCGCGCGCTCCGACGTCGGTCGCTCAGAATTCTGGCTGTTCTTGGTCGTCTCGGGTGTGCGGGTTGTGTGCAGCGGCGGCAGTGAACAGCGTGGCGACGAGGGCAAGTCCGCCGTATCCGAGCGCGATCTGCGGTAGGGCGAAGATGGTGGAGAGTCGGGCGGAGATGAGGCTGGGAACGGTCGCGCCGCTGTAGCTGAGGAGATAGACCACGGCGAAGGTTGGTGCCCGGTCGGGCAGGGTACTGCCGTACAGCAGACCACGGGTGGCGGCGCTGATGGCGATGCCCTGAGCGGCTCCCGCGATGATGGTTGCGGCGATGAACAACGGCAATGCACCGGTGCTGATCGCTGTGATCAGGCCGATCCATCCCGCCAGGAAGGCGATCATGCCGATGCGCTGAGCTGCCGCAGGTGAGAACCGGCCGCCAAGGGGAGCGCCCAGAGCGCTGGGGCCCATGTAAGCGGCGAACACCAGTCCGAGGACGAGCGAGTTGTTGGTGTGAAGTTGATCTGCGACCAGTGCGGGCACGAAGGCCTGGTAGAAGGCCCCAGTCGCCCAGGTGGCCAGGAGCACCGCGGCCGCGACGGGGAGCAGATGCCTGACTCGGACCGGCACGCGAACGCTGGGGCGCAGTGATCGCCAACCGCCCGGCCTCGGAGTCACTGTCTCTGGGCTGATGGCGACGAGTGCGGCAGACAGCAAGAGCAGGCCGATGACAACCAGGTAGATGAGGTCGCGTGGCCACGGGCCGAACTGGACCAAGGCACCTGAGGCGATGGCACCCACGGCGAGACCGAGCATGACTGTCTGGCTGGACGCAACGGAAGCAAGCCAGGTCGGCCTGGCCGGTGCGGCGTCAACGATGTAGGCGGTGAGGGTGCTGCTGGCCAGCCCGGCGCCGAGGCCCATCAGGAGCCGGCCGGCGATCAGGATGCCGATGTCGTGCACGTTCAAGAGCAGCAGGCAACCCAGTACGAGTAGTCCGAGGCTGGCGATGGCGGGCGGCCGTCGGCCCACATGATTGGACAGTCGTCCCAGCACCAGCAGCGTGCTGAGAGTCGCGGCGGAGTAGGCGACGACGGTCAGCGAGATGTCGGCGTTGGTGAACCCGTCCTCGGCCCGGTAGATGTTGAAAAGGGGGATGGTCGAGCCCACCGCAGCAAACACGGCTATCAGCGAGACCACCGCGGAGACGAACGCCAGCCGGCGCGTTCCGCCCCGGCGGCCCAGGTTGATCGCCAGGCTCACACCTTGCATCGAGTTGTGCCTCTCTCCAGTCCCGAAACCGCGAAGTCCTCGTCCACTGATGAGCGTCGATCCGTCGCGCCGTCTTACCAACAACTCCGCAAATTGGCGCGCCCCTCGACGCATCGGTAAGACGGCGCCACGGACCGAACACTGATCACTTGCACGATGACGCCGGTCGCTGTGCACGCCTGCAACGACCGTCGGACCGCACACAGAAGGAGTAGGGAATTGAGCGACACCAAGCAGTCGCCCGAGGATCTGGCGATCCTCGAACGGCTCAACCTCGACTACGTCGAAGCCGACCAGGCCAGCGATGCCACGCGCTTCAGCGAGTTGCTTGCTGAGGATTTCGTCGTGCAGACCCCGGGCGTCACCCGCAACCGTGAGGAGTTCCTCGAGTACATCGCCAAGCCGCGGCCCTTCAAGGATCTCGCCGTGCACGACGTCAGGGTCCGCATCCTCAGCGATGTTGCACTGATCCACGGTCGCAGCACGTACACGATGCTCGCCGATGGCGCGGAGCAGGAAGCTCTGTACACGGACGCGTACCAGAAGCGTGAGGGCACCTGGGTCTGTGTCTCGGCCTGTGCGATCGCTCCGGGCACCTGATCCCCTATGTAGCACTACGAGAGCGGCCGCGGACCTCAGGTCCGCGGCCGCTTCTGTTGCGCGCGCACGATCGCTCCCTCCGCAGCACGAGCCGCGACAGTCGCACTACGGGTGTCCGCATAATGTGCTGCTGGCGATGTTCGTGCACGGACTCGCCACGAACCCGGGTTGGGACTGGCCGACGTTCTTCCAGTTCTTCACCACCAGGACAATCTTCTCGGCGCTCTGGGTGACGGTGCAGCTGACTGTCTACGGCACTGTGCTGGGGTTCGCGCTCGGCGCGGTGCACGGATGGCGCGGTACGGGCGGAGCGAGGAGTCGCTGAAGATCATGCCCGCGGTGACGGTGGTGGTCGCCGACACCGATGCCGAGGCTGTCGAGAAGGCGCAGTACATCCGGGAGCAGCAGGTGTCCGGACCGACCGCGATCGTCCTGGCGGAGCTGCTCTGGGGTCGCGACCTGTCGGGGTACGACCCGGATGGTCCGCTGCCGGCGGAGGACCCGGTGGTCGGGTCGACGGTGACCCAAGGCCGGGTCGGCTACAACGATCCCGGCCCGATCGTCGCCGGGTGGCGGGCTCAGGCCGAGGCGAACGGTTGGTCACTGCGGCAGACCGTGATCAACCAGCAGAACCGCCAGACCTTCATCGGTTCACCGGCCACGGTCGCCGAGGCGATCAACCGTCACATGCAGGAGGACGCGGCGGACGGCTTCGTCCTCGTCCCGCATCTCACACCCGGTGGCTTGGACGACTTCGTCGACCGCGTCGTCCCGCTGCTCCGCGAGCGCGGCGTCTTCCGTTCCGAGTACGCCGGTACGACGCTCCGCTCCCACCTCGGGGTGACGGCATGACCGTGGCCGACCTGCGTAGATCGTGGGAGGAGCCGCCCGCGACGGTCGTGTTCGTCGGCGGCGGACCGCGGACCGTCGGGCTCCTCGAGCGGTTCGCGGCGAACGCGCCGGAGCTGCTGGGCGACCGCCCAGTGGAGATCCACGTCGTGGATCCGTATCCGGCCGGCGGCGGACGGATCTGGCGGCGGGAACAGTCGCGGCTGCTCTGGATGAACTCGATGACGTCGGACGTCACGATCTTCACCGACGAATCGGTGGAGTGCGAAGGACCTGTGGTGCCCGGGCCGGATCTGGCCACCTGGGTCGCCGGAGAAGGCGCGGTGATCCTGGAGCGGGCCGGGCTGGAGCTGCCCGGCCCGATGGACTTCCCGCCGCGCGTGGTGCAGGCGGAGTACCTCGCCTGGGCCTGGCAACGCGTCGTCGGCGAGGTCCCGGCGACCGTCACCACCCATCCGGAACGAGCGATCGAGCTGACCGCCGACCATCGCGTGATCCTTGCCTCTGGCAAAGAGCTGCGGGCGGACGTGGTCGTCCTCGCACTCGGTTACCTCGAGCGGTTCCCGACGGCTTCGGAGGCGGCCTGGGCGGCCCAGGCCTACGACGCCGGCCTGACGTACATCCCGCCCGGGTACACCGCGGACGTCGATCTCGACGACCTGCACCCGGGCGACAACGTCATCGTGCGTGGCTTCGGCCAGGCGTTCATCGACCTGATGGTGCTCCTCACCGAGGGCCGCGGCGGCTGGTACGACGAGTGCGACGGCCTGCTCAGCTATCGCCCGTCCGGCCACGAGCCGATCCTGTACGTCGGGTCCCGGCGCGGTGTGCCGTATCACGCGAAACTCGGCTACACCGTCGCCGGGACGAAACCGGTGCCGACCCGCTACCTGACCAAGGCGGCGCTGACCGAGCTGGGTGACGGTGTACTGGATTTCGATCGCCAGCTGCGGCCCTTGATCGACAAGGAGCTGACCTTCGCCCACTATCAACAGCTCTTCACCGCTCGTCCGGAGCGGACGAGGTGCACGTGATCACCGGCGGGTCGACCGCCGACCAGGCCGCCGAAGGCGACTTCCTGGCCAAGGACGACCGGTACGGCCGGACCCGAGAGTTCATCCAGATCCTCAAGCAGGCCTGGACTTCGGACGAGCGCTTCGACTTCGCCGGGCAGCACTATCGGTTCGAGCAGTTCGTGGCCGACATCAAGCCGCTGCAGCAACCGCGGCCGCGGATCTCGTTCGGTGGATCGTCGCAGGCGGCGTACGCCGTGGGTGCGGCCGAGGCGGACATCTTCGCGTTGTGGGGGGAGCCGCGCCGGCACCCGCGACCAGGTGGCCACGATCGACACCGAGGCGGCGCGGGCCGGCCGCCCCGATCGACCGACGATCCAGATCGCGTTCCGCCCGATCCTCGCTCCGACGGAGGAGCTGGCCTGGGAGAAGGCCGAGAGCATCCTCGGCCGGATCAAGGACGTCCAGGCAGGTGACGTCCCGATCAGCACGCGGCTGCGCTCGAAGTCGCCGGAGAACGCGGGATCGCAACGGTTGCTGAAGGCGGTCGCGGAGGGCGAGCGGCACGACCGCGCGCTGTGGACCGCACCGACCGGCCTGACCGGTGGCGGCGGCAACTCGACCGCGCTGGTCGGTACGCCGGACACCGTCGCGGCCGCGTTGCTGGACTACGACGACCTCGGGATCCGGATCTTCTCCGCCCGCGGGTACGACATCTACGACGATGCGATCGACTTCGGTCGCGACGTCATCCCGTCGGTGCGGTCCGAAGTGGCGCACCGCGAGCAGCAGACCCGGAAGGAGCTGGCCTCATGACTGTCGTTTCCGACCTCGAGCAGGACTGGCACACCTGGCATGCGGCGCGCGAGCAAGATCTGAACACGGACTACGGCTGGCTGACCGTGGTCGCCTTCGACTGGCTGCCCGCGTCACCGACCGCCCTGTCCGGTTTGCCGGGGATCTGGTGGGCCACCGACGGACGTGCGTACGTCACTGCCGACGGCGAGCTCACCGTGAACGGTGATCCGGTCCACGGCACGGTCTCGTCTGTTGTGGCCGAGGCGGCTTCGCTCAGTTGGTTGCTCTGTGGAGATCGGCTCGTCGAACTGGTGCTGCGGGGCGGGCGGTACGCCGTTCGCCAGCGCGATCCGCAGGCCCCGACACGGCGTGACTTCACTGGCGTTCCGACGTACCCGTTGAATCAGGACTGGGTGGTGCGCGGCTCTACTACACGCCGTACGCCGAACCCGAGCGGGTGGAGGTTTCCACGGCCCGCAATGATCTGCGTCAGCACGTCACTGCGGTGGGCACTGTCCACCTTGCGCTCGGTGACTCGGCGTACGAGCTGGTGGCGACGCCCGCGGGTGATGGCCGGCTGTCGCTGTCGTTCCATGACGACACCAACGGCGACGGCACGGCTCCGTGGCGCACGGTCACCACCGGGGTGGTCGAGCGCGACCAGTCCGTCCTGGTCGACTTCAACCGGACGGTGAATCTGCCGTTCGCGTTCACGGCGTACGGGACCTGCCCTGCGCCGATTCCGGGCAACCGGCTCGGTTTGCCGGTCACGGCCGGCGAGAAGAAGGTGCAGTGACGTTCTCGTGGCGGGCTCGGGCGGCTTCGATGTCGGGGACGTGTTGTTCGGCCCAGCGCCGTACGGCGAGGAGCGGGACGAGGAGGGAACGTCCCAATGGCGTCAGGTCGTACTCGACATGCGGCGGGTTCGCGTCGTACTCGTGCCGGCTGATCAGACCGTCGACTTCCAGGGAGCGGAGGGTCTCGGTCAGGACCTTCGGCGTGATGCCCTGGATGTGGGACTTCAGGTCGGTGAAGCGACGCGGTCCGTCGGCGAGGGCGTTGACGACGAACACCGTCCAGCGGGCACCGATGCGGTGCAGCACCGTACGGCTCGGGCAGCTGGCTGCCATCACGTTGTAGGCCTTGCCCATGGGTGCTCCCAGTTCCGTTGAAGATACCGGTATCAAATCCATACCGTTGATCCGATCCTACGAAAGGGAGTGACACAGATGCAGCGGATCCTGGTCATCGGTGGTGCACGGGCGCTGGGGGCGGCCGTCGCGCGGCGTGCGGTGAAGGACGGGTACGACGTGGTGATCGGCGCACGCGACCTGGCGGCCGCCGACGCGCTGGCGAGCGAGATCGGTGCGACCGCGGTGCGCATCGATCTACAGGACGAGACGACGATCGCCGCCGCGGCCGCACGGCTCGAGGATGGCGTCGATCACATCGTGATGACTGGTTCCGCGCCGCACGACGTTCGTGCGGTCGACCTGGACCAGGACGAACTGGTGGCCGCGTTCACGGCGAAGGTGATCGGACCGATGCTGGTTGCGAAGCAGTTCGCTGCGGTGCTGCGGCCGGCTGGATCGATCGTGTTGTTCTCCGGCATTGTCGGTTGGCGGCCTGGGCCGGGCTCACTGGTCAAGGGGACCACGAACGGCGCGGTCGAGTTTCTCGCTCGCCACCTCGCGGCGGACCTCGCCCCGGTGCGGGTCAACGCCATTTCGCCCGGTGTCGTCGACTCGGGTGCCTGGGACCGGCTCGGCGACAAGAAGGCCGCCCTGTTGAGCAAGAGCGCCGCCGGCACGCTGGTCGGACGGCACGGCGAGACCGAGGACGTCGTCGACACGGTGATGTGGCTCCTCCACGCGGGCTTCATCTCGGGAGAGACGATCCACCTCGAGGGCGGAGCCCGCCACAAGACCGCCTGACCCACGACCTCGCTGGCGTGGCAGCTGGCACTCGAAAGCGTTCGGCCGCTGGTGTGTCACACAGAGGGGAGGTACTCGGTCTTCCTCTGTGAGTGAGTCAGTCAGTCAGCGCCACGAGGTGGGCCATGCAGGGCATGAGCAGTGGAGGGTTGGCGGCGCTGCCCCGTCCGGTCGCCGCGGTCCTGGGCGGTGGTGGTGTGCTCGGCGCGGCCCATGTCGGCGTCGGGCACGCGCTGGAACGTCGCGGATTCGTCCCGGACCTCATCGTTGGTACGTCGGTCGGGGCCCTCACCGGTGCCATTGCCGCTGCGCATCCCGCCTCTGCCGCGGCACGGTTGGACGAGGTGTGGATTCATCTGCGTCGTCGTGAGGTGTTCCCGCTCGGCTACCTGTCCTCGCGTGCGAGCCTGTTCTCCGATCGTGGCCTGCGCCGGTTGATCGCAGGTGCTGAGCTGCCGGCATGGATCGACGATTTGCCGATCCCGTTCACCGCCGTCGCAATGGACCTCGCGTCCGGTGCCGAGGTTCGGCTTGACTGCGGAGACCTCGAGTCAGCGCTGCTGGCGAGTTCTGCCATCCCCGGCGTTCTGCCACCGGTGGTACGGGACGACCGGACTCTTGTCGACGGTGGTCTGATCGCCTACGTTCCGGTGCGGGCGGCCTACGCGGTGGGGGCGGCCAGCGTGCTGGTTCTCTCGACCGGGCCGGCGAGTTGGCCGTTGCCGCCGGTGACACCACGCCGCCGCGCCGGTGCGATCGCCTCGAGGGCCGCCGTACTCCAGGTGCACCATCAGATCGAGTCCGATCTGCACGATGTGTCCCAACACATCCCTACCGTCGTGCTGCCTACCGGCGTCGACCAATGGCCGGCCCCGTGGGACTTCGGGCATTCAGAGCGGTTGATCACCACAGCGACGGTCACGGCGGAGCGCTTTCTCGAGGAACTCGAGGTCGATGGCCCCGGGCTGTACCGAGTCGACCCTGACACCGAGCCGTCGCAGGCTCGCGCCGAGACAGGAACGAGTCAATGAGCACGATCGCCTTCCTCAACATCGCGATGCCCGGGCGGGTCAACCCGACCCTTCCGATCGTCGCCGAACTGGTCCGACGTGGTCACACGGTCAGCTACCACACCTCGCCTGCTTTCAGGCCACAGGTCGAGCGGGCCGGCGCCACGGTACGGTGCTACGCCGGCGGCGATCAGGCGTTGCCCGATCCGCCTACGCCGATTGCGTTGCTGGACGGGCTGGCGCGCACCGCCGTGCAAGTGCTGCCCGACGTACTCGGTGAGCTGCGTGAGGTACAGCCCGATCTCATCGTCCATGACTCTGCTTGTCTGTGGGGTGCGATAGCAGCCCGCGAGCTCGACGTGCCGGTGGCGTCGTCGTTCACGACCTTCGCGTTCAATCGGCGGGCGCCCAGCCCGACCGGGCTGTCGAGGAGCTTGCTGCTGGCGGCAGCGGCTCATCCGGTCCACGTCAAGGGGTATGTGCGATCTCGGTGGGAACTACGTCGGCGCTTCGCGACGCGCGGGCTGCCATTGCTTGACTTGGGCAACATTCGCCAGGCACTCAATCTCGTCTACACCTCCCGGACATTTCAGCCGGCTGCCGAAGGGTTCGACGAGTCGTTCCGCTTCGTCGGGCCAAGCATCGGGGCTCGTCCGCCCGACCCGTCGTTCCCGATCGACAGACTGCAGTCCCGGGTCGTCTACATCTCGATGGGCACCGTGTTCACAGCGGATCCGCAGCTGCTCCGCACGCTCGCGACCGCGCTCGCGCCTCTGGCCGAGACAGTGGTCGTCGCAACTGGGCAGACCGATCCCTCCGCGCTCACGCCGTTGCCCGCGAACGTTCTCGTTCGTCGCTCTGTCCCTCAGCCGGAGGTGCTGGCTCGCGCGTCCCTGTTCGTGACGCACGGCGGCATGAACGGCGTCAACGAGGCGATGTACGCCGGCGTGCCGATGCTCGTGGTTCCCCAGGGAGCCGATCAGCCGTTGGTGGCCGGCCGGGTCGTCGAGCTCGGGGCCGGTTTGACGATCCGAAACCAGGACATTACCGAGGCCCTCGGGCGGAAACTCGCACGCCAACTTCTCGAGGAGCCCAAGTTCCGTACGGCAGCAGCGGCCCTGCAGGTCGCCGAGCGTGAGCCGGGTGGGTTCCGTCGGGCCGCCGACGAGCTCGAGCAGTACCTGCGAGCGGCCGGGCCAGTCGATCGCGAAGCGCCGGTCGATCCCTCACGGCGAGCCTGACTCATGTCGCCTGTTGTGGCGCTGCTGCTGATCGCCGGACTGTCGGAGGCGACCGGACGCGTTCTACCTCTCGTCTCGCGCCGTCCCGGGATGTCCCGGCCCGTAGTCGTCGGGTTGCTGTTGACCGGCACCCTGATCGAGAGTGCGGTGATTGCCTTGTGGCCTCGGACCGCGTGGACACTTGCCGGCCTGTTGCGGTCCGATCCGGCGCCCGACACTGCCGGACTCGTCTGGACACAGGGCCTCATCGCACCACTGGTGCTCGCAGGCATCCTGGCGTTTCCGTGGCTCGGTCCGCTGCTTCACGTGCTGCTTCTGACGGCGGTCGCCGCCAGTCTGTCCGGACCGCTGGCCGCGGCCGGCGGCCTGAGTTGGGCCGCCGCAGCGGGGTGCTTGGCTGTTGCTGCCTTCGGACTCGCGTGCGCAGTCGAGGTGGTTCGACGACTCGTCGCGAGGGCGCTGGCGGTCGGGGTGGGGGAGTCCGTCGCATGAACAGTCTGGTGCTCTTGCTCGGTGGGATCGGTCTGGCTCTGATCGTCGAGGGCGTGCTGGCCCGGTACGAGGTACTCGCGTACAGCGTCGGCTGGAGGGTTCCGACCTCGGAGCTGCCGGAGGGTCTGCCGTATGCCCGTGGAGCGCCACCCGATCGTCCGCCGGCGGCGTACCTGGTCTATCTCGACGGCATTGGGAAACGTCAGTTCCGTGACACCCGGGACGGCGGCCAACTCGTCCAGGCCGTGATCGCCGGGGCGCCGGAGCTGCGGGTGCTGGGTCAGGTGCAGCCCTACTCGCCGCTGGCCGCGCCGCTCGCTGATCGGCCGGTGTGGGCGTGGCTGCGTCGTCGAGCAGGTCTGTTGCTCTTCCTGCACAACGTCGTGCAGACCTTTGTGGCGGCCGACCGCCGGTACCGGCCCCTGTACAACCGGGCGGTCGGTCAGCAGATCGTCGTTCAGCTTCGACTGGCCGGGTATCGGGCCGGCAGCAACATCCCGGTAGTACTTCTCAGCTACAGCGGGGGCGCTCAGGTCTCCACCGGCGCGGTTGACGAAGTCCACCGCCAGTTGGGCGCTCCCGTCCTGGCGATCATGCTGGGCGGTTTTCACAACGGCGCCAACGACTTGTCGTTGGTCGAGCACGTGTACCAGCTGACGAGTTCGAAGGATCGCATCGAACGGGTCGGGACGTGGATCTTTCCCCAGCGGTGGCGGCTGCTGCGCCGTAGTGGCTGGAATCGCGCGGTACGTGCCGGAAAGGTCACGGTGCGAACGCTCGATCCGGCGACTCACGTCGGGCCGCGCAGTTACATCAGCCCAACGGCGACATTGCCCGACGGCCGCAGTCACCTCGATCGCACCACCGGCACCGTGATCGACCTCATTCGCGACTATTGCGCCGCGAGCGCTGATCGGACGACGGCGGCGTGAGTGCGGACAACCGCCGTTTCAGCCTGCGAGGTCCGCGGTCAGCAGCTCCTCGAGCCTGGTCAGGCTGCCGCCCCGGGTCGCGTCGATCAACGTCTGATGGAGGCGTCGGTGCCGGTCCGGACTGACGGTCGCGGACCGGTCGATGGCGAGGTGCCGCCGAGCACGGCAGACCAGCTGGCGGGTGTAGACCGGGCCGAGTTGGAGGACTTCCGCGATCTGGTCATAGGGATAGTCGAATGCCTCCCGGAGAACGTACGCCGCGCGTTCGTTGGCGGTGAGCCTTGCCAGGATGAGCATCACCGCCTCCCCGAGAGCTTCGCTCTGCTCGATGTCCGTCATGGGACTGGCGTCCGGGTCTGCCGCATCCGGGACTGACGACCCGTACACCTCGTGACGACGCCTGGCCGACCGTCTGACATTGATGGCACAGTGAGTCGTCATCGTCACCAGAAGTGCTCGTGCGTTGCCGACGGTTGCCCGGTCCGTCTTCTGCCAGCGAACCCAGACCTCCTGTACGACGTCCTCGGCCTCGGTGACGCTGCGCAGGATCATCGACGCGATCGCTGTCAGTCGTCTTCGCTCGCCGAGGAAGACAGCGAGGGCCTCGTCGAGGTCACCGTCGGCAGACTCAGCCGCACCATCGAGGACTGCGCCGGGTCTCTCGCGCTCCCAACTCGCTGTCGCGGCACCAACGCTCATCCTCCTGGCCCTTCTCCCGGTCCGGCAGGTGCTGCAGCAATGCGTCAGTCATCACAGTCCGTCTGTCACCGGTGTCTGCGCGCCCCCGGGCGCCCGTGGCCTGCCACGTGGGCCTTTCTGCCACGTGGCGCTGTGCGACTACGAGGTTCGTGGCCTCCGGTACGGTCTTGCCTTGTGTTGCTTGCGGCCCTGACATGTCATCGGCCGGTCCGTAGGCGTACCGACCCGGATGCGATTGCAGGTACTCTCGATCGGTGGCACCTGGCCAGTCGGGCGCCAGGCTGATCGGGCGACTAGACGAGTGTCGAGTCCTTGACGACCTCCTGCGAGGCGCCAAGGCGGGGCGCAGTGCGGCCTTGGTCCTGCGGGGCGAGGCGGGAATCGGCAAGACCGCACTCCTCAAGTACGCCATCGAGCGGTCGGACGGATACCGGATCGTGCGGGCGGCCGGCATTCAGTCGGAGATGGAACTGTCGTACGCCGGGCTGCACCAGCTGTGTTCTCCGCTGCTTGCCGGTCTGGACCACCTTCCGGAGCCTCAAAGAGATGCGCTCGGTGCTGCGTTCGGCCTCCGGTCGGGCAGTACGCCCGACCGGTTCCTGGTTGGCCTCGCCGCTCTGAGCCTGCTCGCGAATGCAGCAGCCGACCAGCCACTGCTCTGTCTCGTCGACGACGCGCAGTGGCTGGACCAGGCATCGGCACTGACCTTGGGCTTCGTTGGCCGCCGGCTGCTCGCGGAGTCCGTCGTACTCGTCTTCGCCGTCCGCGAGCCCGTGTCGCACGAAACACTGGCCGGGCTGCCCGAAGTGCCGGTCAGAGGGTTGCTCGAGCGCGACTCCCGAAGACTCCTGGACTCCGTCATCACCGGTCCGCTTGACCTGCGGGTGCGCGATCGGATCCTCGCCGAGGCCGGCGGCAACCCGCTGGCCATTCTCGAACTGCCGCGCAGATGGACGGTGGCGGAAGTGGCCGCCGGCCTCGCGCCACCGGACGCGCGGCCGCTGTCGAGCCAGATCGAGCGGGAGTTCGTCCGCCGGATCGAGTCGCTCTCGGTCGAGACTCGATCGTTCATGGTCGTCGCGGCCGCCGAGCCGGTCGGTGACGTCAGGCTGTTGCGACGGGCGGCCGAGCTTCTGGGCGTCGACGTCGACGCCGCGGTCATGAACGCGTCGGAGCTGATCACCCTCAACGCCCGCGTCCGGTTCCGGCATCCGCTGGTGCGCTCCGCGACGTACCGGGTCGCATCTTTGACAGAGCGCCGGGCGGCACATCGTGCGCTGGCGGAGTCGACCGATCCCGATGCGGATCCGGATCGCCGGGCCTGGCATCGTGCACAGGCTGCGTCAGGTCCTGACGAGGACGTCGCCATGGAGCTCGAGCGTTCGGCCGTCCGCGCCCAGGCGCGCGGTGGGATGGCGGCGATGGCTGCGTTCCTGGAGCGCGCGTCTGAGCTGACGCGCGATCCTGGCCGCCGCTCGACGCGCGCGCTGGAAGCTGCCCAAGCGAAGTTCCAGGCCGGGTCGTTCGGATCGGCGACGAGTCTTCTGTCGACAGCCGGCATCGATGCGCCCGACGAGCTGACTCGTGCCCGGATCGATGTGCTGCACGCCGGTCTTGCGTTTGCGCAGGGCCGCGGCATGGACGCTCCTGCTCCGCTGCTTGCCGCCGCTCGCCGGCTAGAGCAGCTCGACGTAGCACTTGCTCGTGACACCTACCTGGAAGCAGTCTCGGCGGTTGTCTTCGCCGGCCATCTGGCGCGGAGCCCGGGGTGGCCGGAGGTGGGAACAGCGGCGAGTGGTGCGCCACCGTCGCCGTTGCCGCGTGCCACCGATGAACTGCTGGATGCGTTGGCGATGCGTTTGACGGATGGCTTCAAGGCCTCGGTACCGGCGATCGAGAGCGCCCTCACGGCTTTCTCTGCCGACGACCTTCCTGTGCAGGAGTCGCTGCGCTGGCTCTTGCTGGCGGGGGTCATTGCGGCGGATCTCTGGGACCTCGAGCGCTGGCAGGCGGTGACGACTCGCCATGTAGAACTCACCCGTCGGACAGGCGCGCTCAGCGGACTTCCGCTGGCTCTGGACTCGTCGGCCGTGGTGCTCGCCTTCGCCGGTGACCTGATGGCGGCGGCGGCAGTGGTCGAGGAAGTGAGAACGGTGAGTGCTGCCACCGGGACCGTCCAACCGCCCTTCGGGGCTCTGGCGTTGGCCGCAGCTCGTGGTCATGAACGGGAGGCGCGCGCGTTGATCGACGCGACTGTCAGTGAGGGGGCCGTCCATGGCCAGGGGCTCGGGGTCACGGTTGCGAACTGCCATCACGCAGTACTGTGCAACGGCCTCGCGCAGTACGAGGAGGCATTGAGTGCTGCGCGCGCGGCCGCGAGGTACCAGGAGGAATTCGGCGCGCCGCGATGGGCTCTTGCCGAGCTGATCGAGGCAGCTGTGCGCAATGGCTCGCCTGAGGCCGCGCACGACGCGTTGGAGCAGCTCTCGGAGGCAGCACGGGCCAGCGGCACGGACTGGGCGCTCGGCGCCGAGGCCTGCTCACGCGCTCTGCTGAGCGACGGCGTCGCTGCCGAGGACCTCTACCGTGAGGCGATCGCGCGGCTCGCCAGGACCCGGGTCCGCGTGAACTTGGCCCGGGCGCATCTCTTGTACGGGGAGTGGCTGCGACGGGAGAACCGCCGTGTCGACGCTCGCGCGCAGCTCACGATCGCCGACGAGATGTTGAGCCAGTTCGGCGCTGACGCCTTCGCCGAGCGCGCGCGTCGTGAGCTGCGGGCGACGGGAGGGAGAGTACGCGAACGCGCCGTCGCTCCACAGACCGCACTCACGGCTCAGGAGGCGCAGATTGCCCGGCTTGCCGGCGACGGGCTCACCAATCACGAGATCGGCGCGAGGCTGTTCCTCAGCCCACACACGATCGACTGGCACCTGCGCAAGGTCTTCTCCAAGCTCGGCATCAGTTCTCGCAGAGAGATCTCCACCAGGCTCGCCCAGAGCACAGCAACGTCAGCCACAGCAACAATCTGATCCAGCAGACGATCCTCAGAGCGTCGGCGACCTGAAGACCGACCCGGTTGTCGGCTAGCTTTCCGGGATGGTACCTGTCGCGCTGGCCAAGCATTTGATCGACAGCAATCGATACATGGTTCTCGGAACCGTGGACCCGGACGGTCGCCCGCGAGTGTCGCCGGTGTACTTCTCGCCGGATGGCTACTCAGTCGTCTATTGGGTGTCGTCTCTCGAATCACATCACTCGCGGAACATTGCCGAGCGGCCCGAGGTCAGCATGGTGGTGTTCGACTCCGCGGCGGAGATCGGCAGTGGGGAGGCGGTCTACTTGATCGCCCGGGCAGAGGTGGTCCCGGACGACGAGTTGGAAGGATGTCTCGACACCGTGATCTGGACACGGTTCCCGGGACTCAGACAGTTTGCCGCGGCGGAACTGCGTGATCCAGAGGTGCGGCGGCTGTATCGGGCGCGGATCAGTGAGCACTCCATCCACATCCCCGGGCGGCACCCGGAGTACGGCACGGGCACTGACCGGCGGATGACGGTGGACCTCGGCTAGATGCCGCTGGGGAATGCGCGGACCAGGTCGGCGCTCGGCCGATCCAACAGACCCAAAGACACCGCCCGGGCCTTCAGTTCAGCACGTCGACGATCGCGGTGACAGGTCCGTAGGCGTCTGGCCGGTGATCGAGTATCTGGTGCCCTGTGGGTCGGGTTGACTCCAGTTGACCGGCGTGGCTCGGAAGACCTTGTCCTTCACCCGCATGACTGTGACGTTGCGGGGGAGTCGCGGAGCACTTCCTCCCTTGGCGGTGAGGTAGACCTTGTCCTGCAGGATGTTCTTCGCGGCACTCTTGGCGAAGATGTCGATCGAGGCGTACGGCTCGAAGTACCCGGGCATCCCCGGGACCGCGCGGAACATCGACTGCCAGTCCGCCGGCTCCCAGACCAGCATCCCGACGCCCTTGTTGTCGACGATGTCGTTCGCCGCCTGGATCACGCGCTGGAGCGCGTCGGCCTGACCTTGTACCGTGCGCGGGAACGTGGAGTTCGGCATCGGAGCGCCGCCGTCGCCGGATGCCGGGTAGGACGTTTCAGAGATCTCGAGCCGGTAGTTCCCCAGTGTCGTCGCCATGGTGTGCAGGTAGAGATCGAGCTCGTCCGGCGAGCCATGCCACTCGGGATAGTAGGACATTGCCAAGACATCCGGATTCACGCCTCGGGCCTTGAGCCGGGGGAGGAGTTGCTGCCAGAACTCCATGGTCTTGTCCAACCGGTCCTTGTCCACGATGGCGTGGACCTCGACCTTGGTGGACGGCGAGGCCTTGCGAACGGCGCTGATGCCGGTGGCCATCAGTGATGCGAAACGATCCCACGCCTGGTTGTACTTGACCTGCTCCTCCGGCACTGTCGACTTCCAGTACTTCCACAGCAGGCCGCCACCTGGCTGGGACTGGTAGATGTCCTTGTCCCGGTCGAAGTACGGCGGGCTGGTCGTGCCGATGTCGGCGGCCTCGCTGCCGTACAAGAAGCCGTTGATCACTTCATTGCCGACAGCAACTTTATCCGGTCGCGTTCCCTGCCCGGCCAGACGGCGTACATAGTCGTGGGTGAACCTGTACATGGCTTGCTGCAGTTCGGGGAACGTCAGCTGTGCCCACGCACGCGGCTCGGGCTGCTTTCCGGGGTCGGCCCACGAGTCGGCGTAGTGGAAGTCGATACCGAGCTTCATGCCCTGCGCGACGACAGCCTTGGCGACCACCGCGGTGCGGTCCGGGCCCTGGTACGCCGGTGAGGTCGGAAGGCCCGAACTTTCGTCGCGGGGCTCGTTCCAGACGCGCAACCGCGTGTACTGCATGCCGCGGTCGGCCGCGACGTCCAGCAGACCCGGCCCAGCGCCCATGTTCTCCATCGACGGGTTCGGATTCACGTAGAAGTTCTGACCTTGGTGCTGGTCGGCGTACGACATGTCCGCGCCGTTCGCCAGGTCGTCGCGAAGATAGTTGAACGCTCTGATCTCGCTGATGCCCACGGTCGCACCGGGACTGGTGCCGATGATCCGCACCCGCAGATAGCGGATTCCCTCGCGATGGACCAGGTCTACGGAGCTGTGAGCGGTCACAGAATCCGTCCCAGCACGACCGGTGTCAAGAGCTGGAGGCCACGCGGAGGACGAGCTTGCCTCGGGTGTGTCCGCCTTCGCCGCGGCGATGCGCCTCGGGAGCCTGGTCGAAGGTGAAGATCTCCTCTACTTCGACCGCTACGTCGCCGGCGTCGATGAGCTCGGCGATCGTGGTCAACGCCGGGCCGTCGGGTTCGACCAGGAATGCGCGAGCCCGGCGGCCGTGTGCCTGGGCCCGCTCGAGCAACTCCGGCGAGACCCCGGAAGGTACGGCGACGACCAGGCCACCGGGCCGGACGACTTCGAGCGAGCGGGTGCTGGTGTTGTCGTGATTGTCGCCGATCAGGTCGATGACCACATCCACGTCGCGCACCGCATCCTCGAACCGTACGGCGGTGTAGTCGACGAGTTCATCGGCGCCGAGCTTGGACAACCAATCGTGCTTGCCTGCGCTCGCAGTACCGATGACATAAGCGCCAAGGTGCTTGGCGAACTGAACAGCGAGGTGGCCGACGCCGCCGGCCGCCGCGTGGACGAGCACCCGCTGCCCGGGCGTCACGTTGGCCACGGCGGTCAACGTCTGCCAAGCAGTCAGTGCTGCGAGCGGCACGCCCGCGGCCTTATCGTGGCTCAGCGTCGCTGGTTTGCGGGTGAACTGGCGAGCGGGCGCGGTCACGTACTCCGCGTACGCACCGGCCTGCCGCGGGAACCACGGCATCCCGGAGAACCACCTCGACGACGTACCCCCGCAACCTGAGCGGGGTCAGCGTGCGCCCGAGCGTAGGAGCTGTCGGGTAGTCGGGCGGCCTTCTTCGTCGAGGCGTACGACGACATGCTCGTTCCACCGTTCGTCGGTGCGGGGGTAGTCCGAGCGCCAGTGGCAGCCGCGGCTGTCTTGTCGTGTGGTCGCTGCCGCGATGACAGATCGCGCCACCGTTGCCAGCGGTCCGTTGCCCAGGGGCTCGAGTTCGTCCGCAGCGGCGTTCAGACCTGCACCATCGCGACGGATGCCGGCGTACTTGGTCAGGATCGCGCGGATCCGTTCGGGTTCGCGATCATGGTTCAGCGCCAGTTCGTGTGAGCGATCGTGGACGGTTGCTGGGAGGTCGAGGGTGAGGGCCGTGGCAACGCGCCGACCGAAGACCAGGCCCTCCAGGAGACTGTTGGAGGCGAGCCGGTTGGCCCCGTGTACGCCGGTTGCGGCGACCTCGCCGACGGCGTACAGACCTGGTACGTCGGTTGCGCCGTCGCGGTCGGTCCGGATACCGCCGCATAGGAAGTGTTCGGCGGGCGCGACCGGGATCTGCTCGGAGAGCAGGTCGACCCCGATCCGAGCGCAGGAGGCCAGTACGGTCGGGAACCGGTGACGAAGTACGTCGGGTGCGATGGAGGTGGCGTCGAGCCAGACGTGGTCGGATCCGTCGCGGCGCATCGTTGCCTCGACCTCCCGGGCGACGACGTCCCGAGGGGCCAGATCGGCTCGCGGGTGCCGGCCGGCCATGATCCTGCGCCCATGGACGTCACGTAGCACTGCGCCTTCACCGCGGACGGCTTCGGTGACCAACGGCAGTTGACCGCTGGTCTCGCCGGTGAAGAGCGCGGTCGGGTGGAACTGGACGAACTCCATGTCTACCAGGGATGCACCGGCCCGCAGCGCCAGAGCGATGCCGTCACCGCGCACCGTCGGCGGATTGGTGCTCGCCAGGTAGGCGTTGCCGATTCCGCCGGTGGCCAGTACTACGGCGCGCGCGTGGATCCGGGCGATCTCCGTGCCGGTCTCGACGAGCACGCCGACGATGCGGCCGGAGTCCGACTTGATCAGGCCGATGGTCCGTCCGTCCATCGTCTGAACGCCGGTGAGCTCCAGCGCGCTGCGGAGCGCGCGATGAACCTCCGCGCCGGTGGCGTCACCGCCCGCGTGCACGATCCGGGGATGACCGTGGCCGCCCTCGAGAGTCCTCGACAGGGATCCGTCGTCGTTCCGGTCGAAGCGCGCCCCCTGAGCGATCAGCTCGGCAAGTCGCTGGGGTCCCTCCTCGACCAGCGCCCGAACGTTGCGGGGATCGCAGAATCCTGCACCGGCGACGTCGGTGTCGCGCGCGTGGTCGAGCGGATCGTCCTCGCCGTACGCGGCGGCGACACCGCCCTGCGCCGACGGCGTGCTGCCGTCGCCGGCGCTGAGGACGAGCACCTCGCGGGTGGCTGCCAGGCCGAGCGCGGTCGAGAGACCTGCTACGCCGGCGCCGATGACGACGACGTCGACGGCGTACGTCATCGAGCACCTGCAGGTTTGCCGATGGCAACCATCCGTTCGACCGAACGCCGGGCACGCTCGACGACTTCGGGCGCCAGGTGGATCTCGTCGCGTCCCTCACGCAGGCACCGCACGAGGAGTTCCGGGGTGATCATCTTCATGAATCGGCACGAAGCCTTGGGGTTCACCGGCAGGAAGGTCGTCTTCTGGTTCACCTTGCGAAGCTGATGGAGCATGCCGATCTCCGTCGCGACCAGGGCGGTCTTCGCGGTCATGTCACGAGCGGTGTCCAGCATGCCGGCGGTGGACAGGATGTGGGTCCGATCTGCCGGCAGATCACCCACGCCGGCGAGCCAGACCGCCGACGACGCGCAGCCGCACTCGGGATGGACCAGAACCTCGGCCGCGGGATCGGCCGCCACCTGAGCGCGCAGGTCGGCCGCGCTGATGCCGGCATGCACGTGGCACTCGCCCATCCACACCTCGATGTTGTCCCGACCGGTCTGCCTCCTGACATGGGCCCCGAGGAACTGGTCGGGCAGAAACAGAACCGGCTGATCCGCCGGGATCGAGTTCACCACCTCCACCGCGTTGGACGACGTACAGCAGATGTCGGCCTCGGCCTTCACCGCCGCACTGGTGTTGACGTAGGCAACAACCGCGGCGTCGGGGTGCTGGGCCTTCCAGGCCCGCAGCTGGTCGGCGTCAATGGTGTCCGCCAGGGAGCAGCCGGCCTGAGCAGTGGGGATCAGCACGGTCTTGTCAGGGCTGAGCAGTTTGGCGGTCTCCGCCATGAAGTGGACACCGCAGAACACGATCGTGGACGCGTCGGTACTGGCCGCGATGCGCGACAGTGCGAGCGAGTCGCCGACGTGATCGGCGACATCCTGGATCGCCGGTTCCTGGTAGTTGTGGGCGAGCACCACCGCATCTCGCTCCCGGGCCAGGCGGCGTACCTCTTCCTGCCAGCTGATTGCCGTGCTCTGAGCAACGGTCACGACGAGGTCCTTCCATCGACAGGTTTTCGCTCGATAGGCGATAACTAGAGTGACGGTACCATCTGCGACGTGCCCGCAGCCAAGAAAGGTGATCCGGTTAACTTCCCCAGCTATCCCCATGAGGTGCTGGCCGTGGTTCTGTCCGTCCGCGACGGCAGGTTGTGTGTCCTGCTGTGGAGACGCGGGCGGAGTCCGCACCGGGATCGCTGGGCCTTGCCTGGGGGTGGCGTCGAGCCCACCGAAAGGCTCCGGGAGGCCATCACCGGTCATCTCGCGGCGAAAGTCGACGTCCGCGATGTCGCGCATCTGGAGCAGTTGGCCACCCACAGTGCGATCGACCGCGATCCGCGGGCGCGGGTGCTGGCGACGGCCTATCTCGGCCTGGTTCCGTCCGACGTGCGGCCCAATCTGCCGACCGACACGCTCTGGCATCCGGTGGACGACCTACCGCGTACGGCGTTCGACCACCACTACTTCATCGACGCAGCGGTCGCCCGGCTCCGGGCGAAGCTGTCGTACACGAACATCGGATTCGCCCTCGCTCCGCCCGAGTTCACCATCGCGGAGCTGCGCGACTTGTTCCGCGCGGCGTTGGGCTACGAGCTCGGCGCCACCAATCTGACGCGCGTTCTGACCCGGCGGCACGTGATCGACCCCACCGATCGCACGGCTCGCCCCGGGCAGTCCGGAGGACGCCCCGCCACTGTCTACAAGTTCGTAGCCCACGAGCTGACCGTCACAGACCCTTTCGCGGTACTCCGCCCACCGCGCTGATCCGCGCAGTCTCCGACCGGTACGCCGACCTCGCGATCGCCTCTGGCTAGGACCTGTGCAGCTGCTCGCTGGGATAGTCGCGGCAGGAGGGCAGGCAGTTCATGACAAGCGTTGAGCGGCAATGGCTGAAGTTGGGCGCGGGCAGTGAGTACAACAAGTACTGGGAGAGATACTTCAGCATCGCTGAAGAGGAGCGCGTGACAGCGCTGGCCGAGGGTTTGGTACCTGAGGCACAGCGTCTGGAATCGGCGATGAAGTGGTACGCGGCGCCTGGTGGTGGTGAGCTCTGGATCGTCCTGGTCCTGCACCCGCGAAAGGGCAGGCTCCTTCGGGCGCCGGGCCGGATGGATGCCGGCCAGCCGCACGTTGAGACCGTCCTGCCGTGGGATTCAGCAGCGGGTCTCCCGGTTGATGAGCAGCAACGGGTGATCATTGACCGCCTACGGGACGTGTTTGACGAACTGATGAGGCGGGGTGCCGGAGTCTTCGGGCCAACCAAAGATCGATAGAGACAACAGTCTCAGGAGCCGGCAGGGTCATCCACCGAATGCGGCAAACCACAGCTACCGCTGGCCGGCGGGCGGTGGAGTCGAGCTCGGCTGACTCCGGAGCAGACTGTGCGTGATGACCACCGCTGCGTAGCAGCCAACGGCAACCACCCGCAGCCCTCCGAGGCGCCTGCCAAGCAGGCGTTGATCGGGAATGCCGATAGAACCAGAAGGTCCGTGCGGGGTGAGGCGTGTTGCCGAGCATCCGGTACGCGATGGCCATCAGCCGCGGCCGCATCCCGACGAATGTCGCCAATGCCTCGTCGAGATCCGACAGTTCTTGTCTCACGCTTCCGGCCTTCCTGCACTCTGGAAATGTTTCCTCCCTTCACGTTCCGTCGTCGGTGCCGTTGTCGCACCCTGGCAGACCCATAGGCGATCCCGTGGTCCGGATGACCACGGGAATGCTCGCGTGGTTCGGTGCTGTCACATTTCGGCGAGCTGTCCGGACCTAGAGGTGTACTCAGTAGATCGACTACCTCGCCGGAAAGGGCGGCACATCATGAAGACCATGTTCTCGTCCACGGGTTCTGGGTGACCCCGCGCAGCTGGGAACACTGGATCGACCGCTACCAGAAGGCCGGCTACACCGTCATCGCGCCCGCTTACCCTGGGTTCGAGGTGGAGGTCGAGGCACTCAATGCCGACCCGACGCCGATCGAGGCGGTGACCGCCCCGGAGATCATCTCGCACCTGGAGTCGGTGGTCGGCGCCCTCGACGAGCCGCCGATCATCATCGGCCACTCCGCCGGCGGAGCATTCACGCAGGTCCTGCTGGACCACGGATTCGGTGCCGCGGGCGTGGCGGTCAACTCCGCGCCGACCGAGGGTGTGCGCGTCACCCCGCTGTCCCAGGTCAAGGCGTCGTTCCCGGTGCTGAAGAACCCGGCGAACCGGCACAAGGCGGTCGCGTTGACGCCCGAGGAGTGGAAGTACACGTTCGCCAACACCTTCACCGAGGAGGAGTCCCTCGAGCTCTACCACCGGTACCACGTCGCGGCCTCGGGGCGGATCTTCTGGAACAGTCTGCTGGCGAACTTCGAGGCCGGCCCGCAGGATGTCCACGTCGACTACCACAACGACAACCGACCGCCGCTGCTGTTCATCTCCGGCAGCGAGGACCATCTGATGCCGCCCAGCATCCAGCGGTCGAACGCCAAGCACTACAAGTCGTCGAAGACCATCACCGAGATCAAGGAATACGAAGGCATGCCGCACCTGCTGCCCGCGCACGAGGGCTGGGAGGAGGTCGCCGACTACGCCCTGGCCTGGGCAGCAGAACAGGCTGGCTGGCCGGCCCCAGCCGGCGCCTGAAGGACCTCCGCGGCACGTCCGCCTTGGCAACTCGAAGTGTGGTTGTCAGCGGTAGGGATCGCGCTCGGCTTCTTGGCGGACTGCCTGGAGGGCGAGACGGAGGTCGGGGACAGGGACTGAGCCGAGTGCGAGTCTGAGGGCTTGCGGCACCGTGGGCGTTGTTGCGAATGGTTCAGCAGTCGAGACCGCGACCTGTTTGGTGGCCAGAGCTGCCGCGATGCGGTCCGGGCGTGCGTCCGGTGCCAAGGGCAACCACAGGAGGTACGACGACGGGTGGCCGAGATAGGGCGTCCCGGCCAAGACCTCCGCGGCGATGGACTGGCGTAGGCGGGCGTCGGTCCGCTTCTGTGCCTCCAGGTGGTCGACGGTGCCGTCGTCCAGCCACCGGGAGGCGATCGCTGCTGTCAGGCCAGGGGTGTGCCAGGTCGTTGCCCGGATGGTGCGTTCGAGTGCCGGCACCAACTCAGCGGGTGCGGCGATGAAGCCGAATCGCAAACCGGTGGCCACGCTCTTGGACAGGCTCGAAACGTAGATCGTGAGGTCAGGCGCAGACATCGCCAGGGGCGCTGGTGCGTCCACGATGAGAAAGGCGTACGAAGCGTCCTCGATGATCGAAACGCCGTACCGGTCGGCGATCGAGACGAGTTGCGTGCGTTGCGCGTCGTCGAGCACCCAGCCGAGCGGGTTGTGCAGGGTCGGCATCGTGTAGATGGCGCGGACCCGCCGTCGTCGGCACAACTGCTCGAGTGCATTGAGATCAGGCCCGGCCTCGGTCACCGGCAGGGGCGACAACTCCAGCCCCAGTGTGCGCGCGAGCACGATGAGCCCGGGGTACGTGACAGCGTCCACAGCAACCACGTCGCCGGGCTGAAACAGGGCCATTGCTGTCACGGCGAGTCCGTGCTGGGCACCATTGACGATCAGGATTCTTTCGCGGCCGACGTCGAGTCCCCGTCGGCGCAAGTGACTGGCGACCGCGGTCCGGTCCTGAACGCGTCCGCGGTGGGGCTGGTAGCGCAGGAGCGCGTCGAGGTCGCCGGCTCCAGCGAGGTCCCGTAGTGCCTGGCGCAGCAGCTCGGCCTGGCCGGGAACCGAGGGCGAGTTGAAGCTCAGATCGATGGCGTCGACGGCCACCGACCGTTGATCGATCTCATCGCCGGACGCGGCAGAGAGGTCACGGACGAACGTGCCTCGGCCCTGCTCGGAGCTGACCAGTCCCATCGCTTCCAGTTCGGCGTACACCCGGGATGCCGTCACGACTGCTATTCCGTGGTCGGTGGCGAGCTTGCGATGAGTGGGTAGACGGTGGCCCGCCGGCCACCGCCCGTCGCGGATCTGCGCGGCCAGCGAATCGACCACGCCCTTGTACTTCGGAACTCTCACCACCGCAGTGTATGCATGACAATTTCTCGATCGTCATGGATCAGAGCCCTAGCCTGTGGATCATGCACATCGCGATCCTGACCTTCGACGGCTACAACGAGCTCGACAGCCTCATCGCCCTCGGCATTCTGAACCGCGTCAGCGCACCCGGCTGGCGAGTTTCGATCGCCGGCCCGACGCCGCGGGTGCGTTCGATGAACGGCGTCACGATCGATGCCACGATCGATCTCGATGAGGCCTGCACCGCGGATGCCGTCATCGTCGGCAGTGGCCGGCAGACCCGCGAAGTAGTGGAGAACGCTGCCATCATGAGTTCGCTGCGCCGGCTCGATCCTTCCCGGCAATTGCTGGCCGCGCAGTGTTCCGGCGCGCTGGTCCTGGCCAAGCTCGGACATCTGCGCGACGTGCCCGCCTGCACTGATCTCGTCTCCAAACCGTGGGTTGTGGCCGCCGGCGTTGAGGTCCTCGATCAGCCGTTCTTCGCCCGCGGCACCGTCGCAACTGCGGGCGGCTGCCTGGCGTCGACGTACCTCGCCACTTGGACGATCGCCCGCCTCCACAGCCTCGACGCTGCCAGAGACGCTATGCATTACGTCGCCCCTGTCGGCGAGAAGGACGACTACGTCGCCCGGGCACTGGGCAACGTCACTCCATACCTGGAGTCGTCCCCGACTGACCTCGAGACGCTCAAGGCGTGATGCGCCCGCGCCGGCCCCCGGGAGAGGACCAGGGATTTTCGCGGGCGCGACGCGGGCTGTGCAAGAGCATCGTTGTGATTCAGACCAGATCCACAGCCCTCCGGCTGTGTGAATGAGGGAGGAATCATGATGAGAGGTATCCGGCAGATGAGGTCGGCCGGAGGTCGGCCGCAGACGCCATTGGGAGCCGTGCTCCGCGGATCGGCGGCGGGCGCCCTCGGCACGTTGGCCATGGACCTGCTGCTGTACCGCCGCTACCGCAAGGATGCCGGTAAGAGCGGATTTCCGCGCTGGGAGTTCTCAGCCGACGTCCAGAGCTGGGACCAGGCGCCTGCACCTGCCCAAGTGGGGAAGCGGCTCTACGAAGGGCTGTTCCGTCGTGAGTTGCCGGACCGCACGGCCGCCTTGGTCAACAACGTGATGCATTGGGGGTTCGGGATCCTCAACGGTGCCGTGTACGGCGTCCTCGCGGGATCGGTACCAGTGCCCAAGAGCCGGTACGGCGCTCCCTTCGGCGCGGGCGTCTGGGGGAGCGGCTACGTGACGCTGCCCGCAGCCGGACTCTACGAACCGATCTGGAAGTACGACCGCCGTGTCCTCGCCAAGGACCTCAGCGCGCACCTGGTCTACGGACTGAGCACCGCCGCCGTGTTCCGCACTCTCGACTACGTGCGGAGGCCACGGCGATGACTGGAGACGCGCCGGGCATCGGTGTAAAGATCCTGCACGACAGCAGCGCCATCACCGTCGGGCCGTCCGGTGCCGAGGGTGTGGCCGAGCCCGGCGCCTCCCTGGTCATGCTGACACCAGAGCTCGACCTGGGCACCTCGGGCAAGCTCGGCGTCGGGCCCTGGAAGAAGGAGAAGACGCGCTGGCAATCGGTCGGCCTTCGATCATCCTTCAAGGACTGGTTGACCGGGTCAGCGCCTTCGGGTTGCGTTCAGTAGGCGTCGGCGGCGTGGGACGACAGGCGCTGGGGTCTCGACGATGTCTGTAGGTTCCGCGGGCGTGGTGGGGAGGCCGCTGGCGGCTGGGTCGAGATCGATCCTGCGGGCAGTGGGGGTGTCGATCCTCGCCGGTGCAGACTGAGGCTTGCGGGTGACGTACGCCCGGATGCGTCCCGCCGACCGGACCGTGCGGTGCTCCTCCACCGACCCGTCCAGTGCTTGAGTCGCGACGCGGCGACGCTTGTTGGTGATCAGGAACGACAGCCAGATGCCGGCCGCCCCGGCCAGCATCAGGATCACTCCGACGGCGGGCAGGTCGACGACGTCACTGCGGTCGCGTAGACCGAAGGCGAGAATCGCGCCCGTGGCCATCAGAAAGATCCCGAACCCAATACTCATCACGCGCCTCCCTTGACCGGGCCCTGAGGAGCACCCGGTACCCACCTCCAACCCCGGACAGGCGACGTACTGCCGTGGTCGGCCGGTCTGATGGAATGGGCGGATGACCACGACAGCCTCCCGTCCGACGCTGCGGTTCGAGGATCCGGAGAGCCAGGCACTGTACGGCGCGATCTACGCGGCGGCGCTCGAGAACCTGCTGGGGACCAACACCGTTGCGTTCGGCGACATCCACGCGAGGAGCGGGCTGATGGATCCGGCGGTCGGCATGGTCCGGGCCGGTGGCGGCTACGAGCAGCCGTGGACCCGGGACGCGACGATCAACAGCTGGAACGCGACGAGCCTGCTGGCGCCGGCGCTCGCCGCGAACACGCTGTGGGCGGTGGTCGAGAAGGATGCCGTGGGCAAGCTCAGGGTGCAGCAGGACAGCCAGCAGTGGGATCAGGTGGTGTGGACCGTCGGCGCCTGGCACCACTATCTGGTGACCGGCGACCGGGACTTCCTGCGGAGCGCCTACGACGTGGTCACGAACACCCTCGTCCTCCGCGAGCAAGCCGCGGTCTTCGGCCCCGACCCGCGCTACGGCCTGTTCACCGGTCCGTCGTTCTTCAACGACGGCGTCTCCGGTTTCCCGGCGCCGACGGCGGACGGCGGCGAGTCGCGGGGGAGCGAGAGTACGTCGTACCCCGATGTCGTCTCGGCCATGTACCTGAGCACCAACGCGCTGTACCACGCGGCCTACACGCGCGCCGCCGACATGGCGGACACGCTCGGCCGGCCGGCCGGCGGCTACCGCGCCAAGGCAGCGGCCATCAAGCAGTCGATCAACCAACACTTCTGGAACCCGCGGACCGGAAGCTACAACTACGAGATCACTGCCGACGGGACGCCGGGCGCCTACCAGGAAGGCGCGGGGCTGGCGTTCACCCTGCTCTTCGGGATCGCCGACGGCGCACAGGCCAGTGCCCTGATCTCGAACGCGCAGCGGATGACCTGGGGAATGCCCGACACCTATCCACACTGGGACAGATATTCCAGCGCGGAGCCAGGACGCCACAACGCGATCGTGTGGCCGCTCGTGCAAGGACTCTGGGCGAAGGCCCTGGCCAAGCACGGCGACCTGAAGGGGTACGCGACGGAGACCGGGCTGCTCGCGGCGCTGGTCAGGGACAGCGGCGGCTTCTGGGAGGTCTACCACGGGAACACCGGTGCCGTCGAGGGCGGCTACCAGGGCGCAACCGACGTACTGAAACGCCGCTGGGACTCCGAGCCCGACCAGACCTGGTCGGCGACGGCGTTCATCGACATGATGCACACCGGCCTGTTCGGGATGACCTTCGACGACCACGGCCTCACCTTCGCGCCAACTCTCCCACCCAGCTGGGGCAGCGTCACCCTGACCGGCCTGCGCTACCGCGACGCCACCCTGACGGTGACCCTCCGCGGCACAGGCAAGGCCATCCGCTCATTCACCGTCGACGCCATCCCACGCACCGAGTACGGCGTACCAGCCTCGCTCCATGGAGCCCACACAATCGAAATAACCCTTGCCCCGTAACCGAAGGTCAACCCGATGGACCACCGTGTGTAGCTGTGGAAAGAGGTCGGCAGAAGCCGCGTTCGAGACGGCGCGGCGAGAAGCCGGGATGAGCCGCCCGTGTAGATAACTGCTGTGTCCGAGGAGCTACACGCACCCTAACCACACGGCTGCAGCTCGGTGCTTGAGTAACGCGAGCGATGACATCTACAAGTTGTTGGCTTGACTGCGTACTCGGCGCTATGCGCCTCACCCATGGGACAGTTGCCCAACGATGACGATCTTCACGTTCCACCTCGCGGCGCTCCGTCCGACGACGACGGCGGGGGCACTGTGGAAGGCGCCGACTGTGCCTTCCACGCCCGGGTTGCGGTACGCCGAGTGCCTAGCGCTGATGCGCCTTGGTGCACCGACCGTCTCGCGGGCCCGGATGCAGCTGCGTCGGATGGCGATGTTCGCGCGGTGGGAAGACGAGGCGGCGGTCATGACGTTCCTGGCGGATCACCCCCTGGGCAGGGAGTTGGCTGCGGGCTGGCACGTGCGCATGCAGTTCCTTCGTCGCTGGTCGCGGCTTGCGGCGTTGCCCGACCTGCCGGCGAGAGCGGGCGAGTGGGACCCTGCCGAGCCCGTCGTGGCGGTCACGCTGGCCCGGATGCGACTCCTGGAGGTGCCGAGGTTCCTTAAGTGGGGCAAGCCCGTGGAGCGGCTGGTTCGCGACCATCCGGGGGTCACGTTGGCGCTGGCCGCGGTGCGCCCGCCTCGGACGATCTCGACGTTCTCGGTCTGGCGGTCCGTGCGGCAGATGGAAGAGATGGTGCACGGCCACGGCACTGTCCCGGAACCCGACCGTCATGCGGCCGCAATGGCCGAACGCCGGCGCAAGGACTTCCACCACGAGTTCGCGACCCTGCGGTTCCGGCCGCTGTCGGAGCACGGCTCGTGGCAGGGGCGGAGCGGGATCGTTCCCCGGTAGGGCGCTGCAGCTCGTCGCGTCCAGGTCGGGAGTAGAGGATGTTGTCGGTGAGGTTCTCGAACGTCTTCGTCTGTCGTCCACGCCTCATGGAGCCGGCCACTGCGCTCTGCGAGAAGCTCCTGTCCAACGCGAGCCCATTGGGTCTCTATGCCGAGGAGGTCGACCCGCGCAGCGGACGCCATCTCGGCAACTTCCCGCAGGCCTTCACCCATCTGGCCATGATCAACGCGATCACCCACATCATTCGCGCCGAGGAAGCGGCCGGCACGAACACCTACGCCCCGGCACACCAGCGACTCTGACGGAGCACTGACTGTCGGTCGAGTCTGGACGAGTGGACGCGGTCTCTTGTCCCGCGTGGTCTCGTGCGCAACCGTGGGTGGATGGACAGGTCAGAAGAGAACCGCGCGATCGACGAGGTCGTGGAGCGACTCGCCAAGCAGTTCCCCGAGCGACCGGTAGACGACGTGGCGGTCGCCGTGAGCGCCAGCCGTCCCGAGTTCGACCAGGCCCCGATCCGGGACTTCGTACCGCTCTTCGTCGAGCGAGAGGCCAAACACCGCCTCCGAACCCACGCGTAGTAGGGGTTCGAAGGACGCCGACAGGCCCTCCACGGGGTCGACGGTTCGTTGCGGTCAGGCGTGCTGGCTCGCAGTTCCCGGGCAGTGAACTCGGTCCGGACACGACCAACGTGATCAGCTAACCGGTGGCGTCGACCTGGCGCTGAAGCCGGAGACGGCCGGCCCGGTCCTGGCCGCAGACATTCCGGCGCGACAGGGAGCGGTGTTCCTGGCCGCCCAGCGTCCGGTCGCTGCCTCGGCCTTCTCCGAGCCGGTGCAGGAGACCGCCCCGGCGGCACTCCCGAAGTACGCCGTCATCCCGACCGGTGACAAGGCGATCGCTCCCGCGGCCGAGCGGTTCATGGCCACCCGGGCGGGAGCCACGAAGATCGAGGTTCCCGGTGCGTCGCACCTGGTCGCGGTGTCCCAGCCCTCAGCAGTGACCCAGGTGATCGAGCGAGCCGCCCGTTGATCAACCCAGACACGGAACCGGCCGGAGCATCCCCGCTCCGGCCGGTTCCTGTGATTCGGTCGGTAGGGGCTAGGGGTCGACGGTGAAGCTGAACATCATTCCGCTCTCGTGGTGTTCGGCGATATGGCAGTGCGCCATCCAGAGACCGGGGTTGGTCACGTCGAGGAGGATGTCGACGGTTTCGCCTGTGCGTACGAGAACGGTGTCCTTCCACACGAGATTGGGCTCGACGGTGTCGTCGCGGCTCATGACAAGGAAGCGGCCGGCGCCGTGAATGTGGAAGGGGTGGTGCATCGGGTGGTCGGAGTCCATTTCGTTGACCAGCCTGATCTTCACCTGATCGCCGACCTTGAAGTGCCAGTCGATCGCATGGTTCTCGCCACCGGTGCTGCGGTCGACGAGCTTCCAGCGCATGTTGGCCGGTGTGGTGATCCGGTTGACGTCGACCATGTCGTCTTCCCACTCGATGCCACCACTCGCCTCATGGTCGTGGCCGTGCTGGTCGGTCGCATGGTGCTGGGACTGGGTGGGTTCGTCGCCGTGGTCTTCCTGGGTCTGGCCGACGAGTTGCGACGGCATGAGCTTCATCCCGCACTGGGGGCAGCGGTCGGGTGAGCCGCTCACGACGTCGGGATGCATCGGGCAGGTGTAGGTGGCGGCAACGGCAACCAGCTTCATGCCGCAGTGCGGGCATCGGCCTTGGTCGGCGGTGATGACTTCGGAGTGCATGGGGCAGGAGTAGACGATGGGGCCGTCGGGTACACCCATGTCCATTTCAGCCACGAACGCGAGCGTCTTGTCCGGTGCCACATCGCGGTACCGTTCCAGCCGATCCCGTTCGGCTGTCATGTCGGCGTTGGTGCGAAGTACCTCGAACTGCTTACTCAGCTCCGGCGCGGCCGGCGTCTCGCGAACGGTGACCGACGCCAGGGGATAGGTGCGCTCTGGATGCCGGTGCTCGAGTGTGACCATCCCAGGCTGGTCGAACAGTACGTCGACGACGATCCGCTCCGACGGCGCAAGCATCACCTCAGTCACGAAGGCTTCCTGCTCGACCCTGCCGCTGTCACCACCCACCAGCTTCATCCGGGCCCTGTCGAAGCCGACATTGAAGACCCGCGTGTTGGCCGTGTTGGTGAAGTAGAAGCGGACAACCTCTCCGAGGTCGGCCGACAGTTCGGCGGTGACGTCACCGCCGATCAGCATGGTGTTGCCGAACCGCCCCATCGCCACGTACGTCGTCTCGGTGCGGCTGAACGACGCGATCTGACCGTTCTCGAGCAACACATCGTCGAGGGTGATCAGCTCCTCCCGATTCACCGGGGGCCAATAGTCGGGGTCGGACGGGACGACCACGATGTTGCCGTACAGGCCCATCTCCTGGCCGTAGTCCTCGCGGATGTGCGGGTGGTACCAGTACAGGCCGGGATCGTGGAACTGCAGTCGATAGCTGAAGCTCTGACCCACCTGCATCGGTGTCTGGGTTTCGTGGGTCCCGTCATAGGCGTTCTGCAACCGGAGCCCGTGCCAGTGCACGGTGGCCTCGGTGTCGGCCTCGTTGGTCACGTTGATGACCACTTCCGAACCCTGCTGGACCCGCATGGTTGGCCCGGGCACCGATCCGTTGTAGGCAAGCATGCGCACAGTCGCATCGCCCAGCTGCTTGACCATCGCAGCGATACCCAGGTCGAACTCTTCCCCGTTCGCGAGAGAGACGATCTCGGATGGTCGGGATTCTGGGAGGTCACGTATGTCGGTGGGGAAGTCTCCGTGATTCTGACTGTCGGTGTGGTCACTGTGGCTCGACATGATCGGGCTCCCCCTGGCTCTCTCCTGCGTCGGCGTGTTCACGATTGGCTGTATCTGGGGGCAGTTTGCGGCTGCCGACCAGGGTCTGGACCTGTGTGGCGATGTACTCGGCGTCGTCCTTCACCCAGCCGAGCAACGCTGAGCCACGGGTGTGTTGCCAGTACAGGCCGAGAAAGTAGAGTCCCGGCAGGTTGGTCACCCCTCTGTGGTGGCGGACGCGTCCTCCGGCATCGAGTACCGGGGCCTTTATCCAGGAGTAGTCGGGCCGGTATCCGGTTGCCCAGACGACTGCGTCGACGCGGAGTTGGGTGCCGTCAGCAAAGTTCACGGTGTTGTTCGACGCGCTGACCGCTCGCGGATGCAGGTCGACACCGAGACGCCTGAGCTGCCTCGGGCTTGAGCCGATGAGTGTCTCCCGCTCGCTCAGCCGACGCCCGAGACGTGAATCGACAGTCCTGTTGAGTAACCGCGTCTTGGTGAGCCACCAGAACAAGTCGCGGTGCCAAACCTTCTGAGGCAGCGGCGTCTGCCGTGAGCCGACCGAGAGGTGGACCGTGTGTGTGCCGGCGAGCTCCGTCGCGATCTGGAAACCGGTGTTGCCCCCACCGACAACCAGCACGGTCCCCGCCGGGACGTCCCGCGGTTGCCGGTACCCCGTGCTGTGCATCTGGAAGACCTCAGGACCGAGCTGACCGGCCAGCGCCGGCGTGAACGGCAGCTGGAACGGACCGGTCGCCACCACGACCTGGTCGGCCCGCACTCTCCTGTCGCTGCACTCGAGCTGAAACCCATCGTCGATCTGGGTCAGTGACCTGACGGCACTGTTCAAAACCACCGGGAGCTTGTAGGTCTCCGCGTACGCCGTCAGATAGGAGACCACCTCGTCACGCGTCGGGTAACCGTCGGGATCCCCCGGGAAGCCCACTCCGGGGAGTGCGTCGTACCGGCGCGGCGTGAACAGGGCGAGCGAATCCCACCGGTCCCGCCACGCTGCCCCCACCGCGTCGGCGGCCTCGAGGATGATGAACCGGCGACCCTGACGTGCCAGAAAGAACCCGATCGCCAGCCCGGCCTGGCCCGCACCCACCACGACGACCTCTAGGCGGTCATCATCACCAACCCCCCGCCAGGCAGTTTCCGCGTCCTCCGGGATGAGCGGTGTCTCGGCCATGCTGGCAGTTTCCGCTCTACGGGTCGGTGGTGTCGAGACGTCGGCGTACGGCGCCCTACTCTGACACCATCGAGGAAGACGGTGAGATTCGGATGAACCAGCCAGCGACCCACGACCCCATCGGATCCATCGGTTGGACCGAGCGCACCGGTGGTTTACTGACGGTCCGCGAACGCATCTCGCTCGCTCGGCCACTACTACGCGGCCACCTCCGCATCATCGTCGGCAGCCTCGCAATGGCCACTCGAACACATTCGGGGCGCCGGAGCTCGGTTGAACCAGACGCGCTGGTCCCGCCGGATTCGTTGCTGGCACGAGAGGCCGAGGCTGCTGCTCGGGACCTCCTGACACCGGCGTTGCTCAACCACTCGCGCCGTGCCTACGCCTGGGGTGCAGCTATCGCTGCACTCGACGAAGTCGAGTTCGATCACGAATTGCTGTACGTCGCCGCGCTGTTTCACGACACAGGCCTGCCGAGCCGGGTCCCCGACGTCGACTTCACGGTTCGCAGCGCGGCACTGGCGCGCGACTTCACTAACCGCCACGACGTACCAGAGGTGCAACGCGAGCTCGTGACGAATGCGATTGCGATGCACCACACGCCAGGCGTCGGTGTTGAATCCGGTGCCGAAGCCTTCCTGCTTTCCGCCGGTGCAGCGGTTGATGTGTTCGGGCTGCGCAGCGATCACGTACCCGACGCAGTCCGCAAGACAGTCGTCCAGGACTACCCACGCGTCGGCTTCAAGCGGGAGTTCTCGGGGCTGTTACGAGCCGAAGCCAAGCAGGTCCCGCATGGTCGCGCCTGGTACCTACACCGCTTCGCGCTCAGCGACGTGACAATCAGGCTCGCCCCTTTCCGCGGATAAGCCGGGGCATACGGCGTTGATGCGGATGCCATGAGGTGCGGCCTCGAGCGCCGAGCTCTCGGTCGAGTCGTCTGTGGTCGCGGGTCTTGCGTCAGCGGCGGCGCAGATGCTTGTCGGTGATGGCCGGGGTGGGGTCGATGTAGAGGTCGCCGGGGTTCAGGTCGACGCCGGGCGGAACGATGTCGTCGATCTGGTCGAGCATGTCGTCGCCGAGTTCCACATCGGCGCCGGCGAGGAGATCGGTGAGGTGCTCGGGGCGGCGGGGGCCGATGAGCACGGAAGAGACCGCGGGGTGGGAGCGGACGAAGGCGACGGCCAGATGGGCGATCGGCATCCCGGCTTCGGCGGCCAATGCGGTGAGCTTCTGGACGGCGTCGGCCTTGGCCCTGACACCCGGCTGCGAGAGGTCGAACATCTTCGCACCGGCGCCGGCGTTGCGGTGCCCCGTACTGGGGTCGGCCCGGCCGGAGAGCCAGCCGGAGTTCAGCGGGCCGAAGGTCAGCACGCCCATGCCGTACCGCTGGGCGGTGGGCAGCACCCGGTTCTCGATGCCGCGCGTGAGGATGGAGTACGGCGACTGCTCGGTGCGCAGACGGTGGTGGCCGCGGCGCTCGGCCGTCCACTGAGCCTCGACAGTCTCCTCGGGCGCGAAGAAGGAGCCGCCGATGGCGCGGACCTTTCCGGCGCGGATCAGGTCCGACAAGGCGGCGAGGGTTTCGTCGATGTCAGTGGTCGGGTCCGGCCGATGCATCTGGTAGAGGTCAATGTGGTCGGTGTCGAGGCGGCGCAGGCTGTCCTCGACAGCGCGCCTGATCCAGCGGGCCGAGCCGCCACGCCGGTTGGCGTCATCTCCCATTGCCAGCCCGAACTTGGTCGCCAGCACGACCCCGTCGCGCCGGCCCTGGAGGGCCTTGCCCACGATCACCTCCGACTCGCCACCGGAGTAGACATCCGCGGTGTCGAGGAGGTTGATACCGGCATCGAGCGCGGCGTGGATCATGCGAACGCACTCGTCGTGGTCAGTGTTGCCCATCGTTCCGAACATCATCGTGCCGAGTGCGTACTCACTCACCGAGATGCCGGTGCCGCTGAGAATCCTGCGCTTCATCGCAGATCGCCTCCTGGGTGTCGGGTGGTTGTACCGCCAGCGAAGCACCGCCGATTGCCGAGGTGAGAGACCTGGTTCGACCGGGGGTCCAGCAGAACCCCCCTCGCGGCTCCGTACCGGGGTCCGCCGGTTCTACCGTGGTGCCATGAGCCAGGAACCGAATACGGAGCTACGGGAATTCCTGCGCTCGCGCCGCGCGAAGATCACCCCCGAGGAAGCGGGCCTGCTGCCACAGACCGGCACCCGGCGGGTGCCGGGCCTGCGGCGCGAGGAGGTCGCCCAGCTCGCCGGCGTCAGCGTGGACTATTACGTCCGGCTCGAGCGCGGGCGGCCGGCCCATGTCTCGGAGGCGGTCCTCGACGCCATCGCACGGGCTCTGCGGCTGAGCGACCTGGAGCGCGCGCACCTGTTCCGGATCGCGCGCCCGTCCCGTGCCCGGCCGCGCCCGCTGCCGCCGCAACGCCTCCGCCCAGGTCTGCGGCTGCTGCTGGACACTCTCACCGACGTCCCGGTCGTGGTCCTGGGGCGCCGCCTGGACGTATTGGCCGGCAACCATCTCGCCCGGGCCCTCTACACCGACTTCGAAGCGCTGCCCACACGCCGCCGCAACATGGCCTGGCTCATCTTCCTCGACGAGCAGGTACGCGCGCTGCACACGAACTGGGAAAACGCCGCCCGCGGAGCGGTCGCCTCCCTACGCCTGTACGCCGGACGCCAGCCCCACGATCCTGCCCTGCCAGAACTCGTCGGCGAACTCTCCCTCCACGACCCCGACTTCCGTCGCTGGTGGGCCGACCACGACGTCTTCCAACGCACCCACGGCACCAAGCGCCTCCACCACGCCCTCGCCGGCGACCTCGTCCTGGGCTACGAAACCTTCACCGCCACCGACGACCCCTACCAGACGCTCGGCATCTACACCGCCGAACCCGGCTCCCCATCAGCAGACCGCCTGAGGCTCCTCGCCAATTGGAGCGTTCCTGCGCAGCAACCTGACCATTCCCAGCTTCCCCATGGTGGCTGACTCCGATCACGCCGACTGGGCCGACGCCACCGTGCGCCGATCGCCCTAGGCGCCGGGCTCTCTCTTGCGCACCTGACGGCTACCGGTCAGGTGCGCTTGAGTTCGAGGACGGGGATGATGCGGACGCCTGAGGTTTGGCGTTCGTACTCGGCGAAGCCGGGATAGCGGCGGGCTTGTTCGGCGTAGATGCGGTCGCGGTCCGGGCCGGTGACCTCGTGGACGGTGACGTCGTAGGTTTCGGTGCCGCGTTCGATGGTGGCGTGGCCGGCGGTGGTGAGGTTGATGTACCAGTCCGGGTTGGTGGGGGCGCCACTCTTGGTGGCGAAGACGTAGATGATGTCCGGGTCGGTTTCATGCGCGAGGTACATCGTGGGGTTGACGTACTCCCGCCCGCTCTTGCGGCCGAGGTGGTGCAGCAGGACGATCGGCGCGCCCTCGAAGGGACCGCTGACCCGGCCTTCGTTCGCTCGGAACTCGGTGATGGTCTGGGTGTTCCAGTCACTCATGGGGTTTCCCGTCGAGGTCAAGGTAGGTGGAGAGCCGCTGGCCCGCTCGGTCGAGTGCGGCGGCGCCTTCGTCGAGGATCGCATGGTAGGCCTGGAAGACGTGCGGTACTCCGGGGGTGATGTCGAGCGTGACCTCGACATCGACGACCGCGGCTTCACGGGCGAGGCGTACGGCGTCGTCGAGGAGGACCTCGTGTGATCCGGCCTGGACGATCAGGGGACACAGGCCGGACAGGTCGGCGAAGATCAGGCTGATGAGGGCGAGCGCGGTCGCCGTCGTACCAACCCTTGAGACCGCTGGCGCGACAGCACCCGGTGCTTGAGTCATCCGACGTCGTTTTCGGCTCAATCGGAGGCGCGGGTCAAGGAGGCGATCTCGGTCGGGGTCAGCTTGATCGACGTGGCGGCGATGTTGTCCTCCAAGTGCGACACCGATCCAGTGCCCGGGATCGGCAGGATGGCGGATGATCGGGCCAGCAGCCACGCCAGCACGATCTGCCGGGGCTGAGCGTTGTAGCGCTGGGCCAGTTCCTGCACAGCCAGGTTGTCGTCGAGGTCCTGGATCGGAGCCCACGGCAGGAACACGAGCCGCTCCTGCTCGCAGAGGTCGGCCAGCGATTCCGACTGGCGGTCGTCGATGTTGTAGCGGTTCTGGATCGAGGCGATCGGGGTCAGTCGCTGTGCGCGCCGCAGTTGGTCCTCGGTGACGTTGGACAGCCCGATGTGCCGGATCTTGCCCTGTTCCTTGAGGGTGACGAGAGCGCCGATCGAGTCCTCGAGCGGCACGTCCGGGTCGGGCCGGTGGAACTGGTAGAGCGGGATCTGCTCGAGCTTGAGCCGGCGCAGGCTTCCCTCGCAGGCCTCGATCAGGTGTTCCGGCCGGCCGTCGGCGAGCCACTGTCCCGGGCCGGGGCGTACGAGGCCGCCTTTGGTCGCGATCACCAGGTCGTCCGGGTACGGGTAGAGGGCCTCGCCGATGAGCTCCTCGCTGACGTGGGGACCGTAGGAGTCGGCGGTGTCGATGAAGTTGACGCCGAGCTCGACCGCTCGGCGCAGTACCGCCTTCGCCTCGTCGCGGTCGCTGGGTGGGCCCCAGATCCCGGCCCCGGTGATCCGCATGGCGCCGAAGCCGAGACGGTTGACGGTCAGGTCACCGCCGACATCGATGGTGCCGGCCGCTCCGGCGTTTCCGGGATTGGACTCTGACATGGGTCATCACTCCTTCTGATCTGTGCTCATCCGGTGGCCCGCTGGTACGGGATGCCGTACGGCGCGAACACCTCGTGCAGCATGCGGTCGCTCTCTTCGTCGTACCGCACCGTGTAGACGGCGGCCTGACGGAGCTGCTGGATGGTCAGCGCGACGCCTGCCGTGCGGGCCACGTGCATCTCGACCGACCGGTGGATCGCGATGGCGGACGGCATCACGGACCCCTGACGCTGGGACTGCCAGATCCTCAGCCACACCGGCCGTGTCGTGACCTCAGGCGTCATCGCGCACCGACCGCACCAGAAGAACGGCGGCTAACAGCGCCATGACGATGCCGGATCACAGATTGGCGGTCGCGCCGCCGGCGATGCCATCGGGACAGATCGACGAGACTCACCGCCGCCTCCTCACCTCATCGGGCCGGGATGTCACCATGCTCCCCGCCATGACGTCAGCTGGCATGGCCGGTGGCGCCCGAAGGTGCCTGCTGCTGGCATGGATCTTCAACCCCAGCTAGCCGGTAGCCAGCTGCGCGCGGCAGTCCTACGCGTGCGGAGTTGTTTCCCGGACGTTCATCCGTTCACCGGGGCGGCTGAAGATGCTGAGGATTTCTGTGGGCTCGTTGCCGGTGCTACCGAACCAGTGCGGCTTTTCGGTGCTGAACTCGGCGACGTCGCCGGGGCCGAGCACCCAGTCCTCGTCGCCGAAGACGAGGCGCATATGGCCGGACAGCACGTAGATCCACTCGTGGCCGTCGTGCGCCCTGAGCTCCGGGGTGACGTTGCTGGTCGGGATGACGATCTTCCACGCCTGCGTGCCATCGGGCTGTTGCGTCAGCGGGATCACCGTCCGGCCCTTGACGCGACCGGGCTTGAGGCGGATCCGTGGATCGCCCTGCACCGGTGCGGCGACGAGGTCGTCCAGCGGCACCCGATACACCTGCGACAACGCGAGCAGCAGTTCCAGGGTCGGCCGGCGCTGCCCGGTCTCGAGCCGAGACATCGTGCTCTTCGAGATCCCCGTCGCTGTCGCAACCTCGGTGAGGGTCATCCGGCGGCGCGCACGTAGTCGCTTGAGCCGTCCCCGACTCCCTCGAGCACCGCGGCGATCTCGGCCGCTGAGGTGTCCTCCACGAACACATCTGACCCCCGATTCCCACAAACAGCAACCTTCGTCGCCGAACTCACCACCCGGCCCCAGCCTTGGAGCATGACCACACCATCTCTCAGTCCCAAGCTCAACCCGACGTCCAAGCCCGCTGTACCGGGACCGCCGACCAAGCACCAGCTGGCCCTGATGATCTGGCTGGCCGTGTTCCCGACCCTCACCGCTCTCAACCTCGTCTTAGGTCACTGGCTCGGCACGCTCACGCCGGTGGTGCGGACGTTCGTCCTCGCGACCATCGCCGTACCGATCGTGATCTACGGACTGATGCCGCAGCTGCACCGGCTGCGCCGACGCCTTCTCACCCGCCACATCCACTAGAAAGGGCTGCAAACCATGAGTGCACAGATCAACGCCGCCGTTCCCGTCGAACCACGTGTACGAACACCGGTCCCACGACGCCATCAGGAGCTGACTACCCGGCGGATGAACGCCATGCGGTTCGGGTACGCGTTCATGGGGGTGGGGATCGCGGTCGTCAAGTGGCCGGTTCTGCTCCAGGACGTTCGATCGCTGCCGGTGATGGAAGGGGTTGTCGCCTGCCTGCTGACGGCCATGTCGTTGCTGGCGTTCCTAGGGCTCAGATACCCCGTGCGGATGCTGCCGATCCTGCTGTTCGAGGTGTGCTGGAAGGTCATCTGGATCGGTGCGGTCGCGATTCCCCACCTGATCGCCAACGACCTGAACGCCGCAGCGCGCGACGTGCTGTTCAACTGCTCCTTCGTCGTCGTGATCCTGGCCGTCATCCCTTGGCGCTACACCTGGCGGCGCTATGCCCGGACCCCTGGCGATACCTGGCGCTGACCGTCGATCAGGGGCGCCAGGTGCCGTCGAGGGGGAAGCGGGCCGCGGCCGCGACGTGGTCGCGGGACTCCAGGAGGCGTGCCTTGAGCGCGGGCAGGTCGGCTCCGAGCAGTCGGCCATCACGTTTGACGACTTGTCCTGCGACCAGGACTGTCTCGACGAGACCGGGGTGGGCGGCGGTGACGATGGTGCCGACAGGGTTGTTGAAGGGGAAGACGGTTGGGTCATCGGTGCGGAGCAGGACCACATCGGCGGCGTTGCCCGGTGTGAGGCTGCCGGTCGAGAGGCCGCAGACCCTCTCCGCAGACACGAGCTAGCCGCTACACCCCGGAGCCGGCGGTCTAGTGAGGCCGGCGGCGGGGTCGTCGACCGCTGCCGCCGGCCCGTTGTTGATCAGGTGAGGGACTCGAGGGCCGTGTGGACGAGGTCGGCGACGGCCTGGGGCTGGGACACGTAGACCGAGTGGCTACCGGGGACTTCCCGGACCGAGGCGCCGGCTCGTTCGGCCATCGCGCGCTGGGCCGGTGGCGGGATCATGCGGTCGTCGGCGGCGACGAGGTACCAGCTCGGCTTGCTTCGCCAGCCGGGTTCGGTGACGGTGCCGCCGAGGGCGTCGACTCCCCATGGGACCTGGGAGTCGGCCATGAAGGCGGCCTCGTCGGTCGGCAGGTCACCGGCGAACGAGTCGTGGAACTTGTCCCGGTCGAGGAACAGGTAGCCGTCCCGCGGCGGCAGAATCGGCGGCACGGGCGCACCCGGTGGCGGGTCGGCGATGAGGGTGTTGACGGACTCGCCCTTGTCGGGGGCGAATGCCGCGATGTAGACGAGTCCGACGACGCGCGGGTCGCTGCCGGTCTCGGTGACGACCACGCCGCCGTACGAGTGACCGACGAGGACCACGGGCCCGTCGAGCTCGTCGAGGACCTGCTTGGTCGCGGCTACGTCGCCTTCGAGGGAGACGGTCGGGTTCTGTACGACGGCGACCCGGTGCCCCTGGGCGCGGAGCCGGTCGTAGACACCTCGCCATCCGGAACCGTCGACGAATCCTCCGTGGATGAGTACGACGGCCGGCCGGGTGCTTGTGCTCATGACGTCCTCCTTGATTGTGGACCGATGCGGTGACGCTAGGCGGGGGTCGGCGTTCGGGGCATCGGGGATACCCCTCGACCGCGGTGGTCAGGACCCTCGATCCGGGCGTGTGCGGTGCAGGATGATGTCCTGGTGGATGAGGTTTCGGCGGCCGCGTACGGGCTGTTCGGCCGTGAGGACGCGGTGCATGCGGTGAGCGACGTGCTGGACCGGGGCGGGAGCGCGGTGGCGATCGGTGATCCCGGGGTCGGCAAGAGCAGCTTGCTGAAGGTCGCGGATCAGCTGGCCCAGCGCCGAGGGCGAAGGGTGCTTTCGCTCGCGCCGACACAGTTCGACCGGGGCCTGCCGTTCGCCGGCCTCGCCGAGCTCATCGGCCAATGTCCGCCGGGATCGGAGCTGACCCTTCCGGCGCCGCAGCGGCGCGCACTCGCGGTGGCTCTGCACCGTGACGAACCAGGCGATCGCGACGCCGATGCCCTGGCGGTTCCGCTGGCGGTCCAGGGCCTGCTGAAGCAGCTCTGCGCGGCCGAGCCGGTGACCCTGATCATCGACGACCTGCAGTGGCTGGACCAGGCGACTGTCGGCAGCCTCGGCTTCGCGCTCCGCCGGATCTCGGTCGAGCCGCAGCGGTTGAGCATCCTGGTCGGGACACGGCCGGATCGGGACGCCGGCGCCGATTTCATCGGCGAGCTGCCCGGGCCGCACCGCGAGCTGTCGCTGCCGGCCTTGGAGGACTGGGCGATCGGCCAGTTGCTGCGCACTCGCCTGGGTGCGCGGTGGACTCCGCCGATGAGCGCTGGGGTGGCGCGGGCCAGCGGCGGGAATCCGTACCTTGCGTTGATGATCGCGCAGGCGATGCAGTCAGATGTGTCGAAGTGGCGCTGGAGCGCCCAGGACGGCCACGAGCCGGTCTTCCCGGTACCGCCGAGTCTGGCTGGGCTTCTCGGCGAGAAGGTCATGTTGCTCCCGCAGAACGCACGCGACGTCCTGCTGCTCGTTTCTGCTGCTGGACGGCTTACGGTCGACACACTGCGAGCAATCGTGGATGACGCCGAGGTCGAGTCCGCCCTGGAGGCTGCCGCGGACTGGGATGTGGCGACAGTGGGTGCTGGGTCGGTCGTTGCGTTCACCCATCCGATGCTGGCTTCGGCGATCTACGAGGCCGCCCTACCTGCTGACCGTCGCCGCGCCCATCGCGCTCTCGCGGAACTGCTGGACGACCCGGTCGAGCGTGCCAGGCATCGGTCGAAGTCGATCGTCGCCCCCGACAAGGCCGTCGCCGGTGAACTGGAGGGCGCCGCGGAGATCTCTCGGGCGCGCGGTGCCCAGCAGCTCGCCGGGGAGCTGCTGGAGGGCGCCGCGTTGGCCACGCCGTCAGCGATGGACACCGCTGATGGCTTCCGTCGCTGGCTTCGGGCCGTGGACAGCTACGTCGATGCCGGCGATGGCCTGTCGGCGCGTGCAGCCTTGGGCAAGGGAGCGGCATTGGCAGGGAGTTCGCAGGATCGAGCCCAGGTCTTGGTACGTCGGGCCCGGCTGGCCGAGGATCTGCGGGAGTCTCGATCTCTGGCCGAGCAGGCATTCCGGATCGCGCCGGCGGGGGAGGTCCGTGCCGAGATCCTGCAGACCCTGAGTGAGCGCCACCGCATGGAGGGGCACGGCAGGCTCGCCCTGCGGCTGGCCCGGATGGCGATTGCGGAGGCGGTCGCGGCGGATCGGCCGGACATTCAGCTGGTCGCGCTGTATCAGCGGCAGTCGATCGAGCAGATCTGGGGGATCGATCGGCCCGAACGGACGCTGCGCGAGATGGAGCGGCTGGTCGCTCGGTCATCCCTTGAACTGTCGCCGGCGGAATGGGCCGGAGCACGCAGCTTCTATGCGGCCTGGAACGACGGCACCGCCGAGTCGGTGGTCCGCGATGCCATCGTGAAAGCGGTCGATGCCGGCCGGTACGCCGACCTGTCCAGCCTGTACATCTGGCTGGTTCTCGTCCTGATCCGCGCGTCGAAGGTTCCCCAGGCGCAGGCTGCTCTGGAGGAAGCGGACCGCTCGGGTGCGTGGGGCACGGTCGGCTTGCAGGAGAGCATGGCCCGCATCCTGATCAAGGAGTACTCCGGCGACCTGGACGGGGCCCGCGAGTTGGCCCGGCACGCTGCGGAACGCTCGAGGTCCAGTGGGCTGATGTACTGGCTGGGCGGCTTCCTGGCTCAACTGGGCTTCATCGAGGTCTCCGGCCGGAACTGGCCTGCGGCGCTGGAGTCGTTGCGTGAGCTCGCGGAGATCTTCGCGATCACCAAGATGGTCGACCTGGAGCAGCTGTTGTGGCCCGTCGACTACGCAGACGCCGCATTGCAGGTCGGCGTACTGGACGAGGTCGAGGTGGCGATCGACCTCCTGCGACGCCAGGGCGCGGCCGGCCGGCCGGAAGCGGCAGTCGCCGCGGACCGTTGCCAGGCTCTGTTGGCCGCTGCCCGCGGGGATGTCGACGGAGCGTTGATAGTGCTTCGCAAAGTCGTCGGCAACACGGGAGCGGAGTGTCCGTTCGAGGCGGCGCGATCCCTGCTGGCGCTTGGGCAGGTCTATCGCCGCGCCGGACACCGACGCTCGGGCGAGGAGATGCTGCTCGGCGCAGCGGCGGCTTTCGAGGAGTTGGGCGTTCCGCGGTGGGCAGAACGTGCCCGTGACGAAGCCGACCGGATCGGGTCTCCCTCGACCACAATGATGCTCACGGCAACCGAACGCCGGGTCGCCGACCTGGTCGGCTCGGGCCACTCCAATCAGGAGGCCGCTGCTCAACTGTTCGTGTCAGTCAAGACTGTGGAAGCCAACCTGACTCGCATCTACCGCAAGTTGTCGGTCCGGTCGCGCACCGAGCTCGCCAACCGACTGCACCAGCTCGACGCCGATGGCCTTTGAGATGCAGCAGTTCACAGCCGACTGACGCGTCGCTCCAGCGGGGCGTCGGCGTGCTCCAGCCGAAGCGCACCGTTGACAGGGTCTGACCGTCCGAGGATGGTAAGCAACCAGGGCGTAGGCCGGGGGGCTGCTTTCAGGTGTGCGTCGGAGGGTAGCGATGGGCGCCGATGGCCTGGCTCCCCGCGAGGAGTTCGGCCACGTGACCAATCGAATCTCGAGTCTGTCGTCTTCGCGTCGGGCCGCGCTCATCGCCGGTGTCGGCTATCTGACGATCTTCCTCCTGGCGATCTTCGCCAACTTCTTCGTCCTCGCGGGGCTCATCGACCCTGACAACGCCCACGCCACCTTCACCAACATCGCCGAGTCCGAGCTCTTGTTCCGTTTCGGCCTCGTCAGCTTCCTGGTGGTGGTCATCATCGAAGTGGTCGTCACCTGGGCGCTGTACGTCCTGTTCGAAACCGTCAACCAGCAGGTCTCCCTGCTGGCAGCATGGTTCCGGCTCATTCACGCGGCGTTCCTCGGCGTCGCGGTGGTCTTCCTTTTCATCGCGCTGCAGTTGGTCAGCGGTGCGGAGTACTCGGCGGCATTCGAGCAACGTCAGGTCGACGCACAGGTGAAGCTGACGCTGGAGGTCTTCGACTACACGTGGCTGATCGGGCTGGCGCTCTTCGGCGTACATCTGATGCTGCTCGGCTATCTGGTGGTCAAGTCAGGATTTGCCAGCAGAGTCCTGGGCGCGCTGCTGATGGTCGCTGGTGCGGCATACCTGTTCGACACCCTCGCGCACTCGCTGCTGGCCGACTACGCAGCCAACGAGACTGTGTTCTTCTTGATCGTCGCTGTGCCGTCGTTCGCCGGTGAACTGTGGTTCCTGGTCTGGCTCCTGGCTCGAGGTGGGAAACAGCCGGCCGCCACCGCCCGCCCTGTCGACGACACGGACGGCGACCGACTGATCCGAAGCCAGTAGTCACCACCCCTGCCGTCCGCGTGTGCGACGCAGACCGAGTGGAATCGAGATGCGTGACGATGACAGCCGTGTCACCGTCGGGTTCCATGGCAGCCAACGACTTCCGCGACGGTGCAGACGGGTCCGACGATGCGCAGGTGGCGGAAGCCATCGCTGCGGAGCAGGAGTCGCTGAGTCTGGCGTGCCGTGTCGACCCAGCACGCCTGCGGCGGTTGATGGCCCCGGACTTTCATGAGTTCGGGGCATCAGGGGGTGAGATCGAGTTCGAGGGCACGGCCGAGCTCGTTGCGGCCAGCACCGACCCGGGCGGTGAGCCGATCCGGTTCCACGACATGCGCGGCTACCGGTTGGCCGAGGGGCTGGTGATGGTCAAGTACACGTCTGACAACGGTGTGCGGCGGTCCAACAGAACCTCGCTCTGGCGTCGGGTCGGCCGGGGCCATTGGCAGATCTTCCACCATCAAGGCACACCAACCCAGCAGTGACGTGCGCCGACGCACAGTGTGTGTCAGCCTCGGTAGGTGGTCAGGGTGTCGGTCAGGGCTTGCGCGATGGGTGTCGCGTGGACGTGGAGCTTGTTCGCGATCTTGGTGCTGTCGACGATGAACGGTTCTTCGAACAGGTACTGCATTTCGGTGAGTTCTCGGACCGCTGGGTTGAAGAGGCCGAGAGCGCGGAGCATCAGCGGTGGCATGGCGCGGAGCTTCGTGCGGGGTTGCCCGGCGTCGTGGTAGACGAGGTCGACCAGCTCTCGCGTACTGCGTGTGTCCGGGTCGTTCGGGACGTGCCACACCTGGCCGGGGGCATCGGGGTGTTCGCCAAGTACTGCGAGTGCTTCGCCGATGTCGGGGATGTAGGTGTAAGTGTGTGGCTGGTCGGGATCGCCGAGCACGGTTGCGGTCTTTCCGGCCAGGGCGGCGGGGAAGACGCGGTCGCCGAGATTGGATTGCGCGCCGCCGCGGGGGCCGAAGTAGTCGGACGCGCGGCCGATCGCGACCTCGACGCGGCCGGCGGTGTGGACGGCGAGGAGTTGGCGTGCCATTCGTCCTCGGAGTTGCCCCTTCTTGGTGTGAGCGTCGTAGGTGCGGTCTTCGGTGAACGTGCGGCCGGCAGGACGCCCGTACATGTAGACGTTTTCCACACTGACCAGCCGAGCGCCGGAGGCTTCGGCCGCGGCGAGCACACCCGCCTGCAGGGCAGGGAACTGCGCCGTCCATTCGGTGTACGGCGGGTTGAGCGTCTGGTAGACGACGCGGGCGCCCTTGGCCACGGCAGTGGTGAAGTCGGGGTCGCGGGCGTCGCCGCCGATGACCTCGACCTCATCGGGCACGCGCGCATGGCCGGAACGGTTGACGAGCCGGGCGGTCTCGCCGCGCTTGCGGAGCGCGGCGAGCAGTGCGAGTCCGGTCGCGCCGGTCCCGAAGATGACGTGCTGCGGGGTGCTCATGCCTGGGTTTCGATCGGTGTCTGCGTCGAAGCCGGGCCGGCCGCGGCGCGGTACGGCAGCAGGTAGTGCAGCAGCAGGCCGGACAGGGCGGAGAAGGTCACCGCTCCGTAGGCGCCGTAGATGGTGAACTGGTTCTCGACGCTGATCCCGCCGAGGGTGGTGACAGTCCAGCCCAGCGCCCACAGGATCGGCAGGGCGGCGGCCCATAGCCACCGCCGGTGGGTCCGGGCTGGTAGCGCGAGTGCCTGCGCCGGGCCGAGGACGATGCCGGTGAGAGCCCCCATCACGGCGAGTTCGCCCAATGACGTGCCGTACCCGACGATCGCGGCGCCGAGGAGGAGCCCTAGGCCCATACCGATCGCGGTGGCCGGAATCCATCGGCGCGGGTCGAGCCTCCGGCGGCTGACCAGCACTTGTCCAGTACCGAGGACGGCACCGGTGACCAACCCACCGAGCAACGCAGCGGGGGCGTCGTCCACGCGGCCCGCGGCCAGGTCGCCGGCAATGCCGGCGACGGGAAAGGCGAGGAAGCCCGCTGTCCAGAGCAACCAGGTTCGCAGGAAGACTGGCTGTGATGTTGCGAAGTGGGTCATGGTGTTCAACTCCTGAGCGCGGCAACGGCCGGCTGGATTGTGGTGCTTGTGCGCGGTGCCAGAAGGCACGGGCCCGGGTAGTCCTGGTCGAGGGATCTCGATCAAGGACGGATTCGGAAGCCAGGCGGTTGCCACGGCGGTTCCAGGCCGTGACTGCTGATTGTGTCCATGCGAACGGCCCCCAGCACGGACACGAAACTGTGGCAACCCCGATGAGCTACTGAGCGCAAGATCTGACCGCGCTGCCCCCAGCATGTGCCCTTCCCGACCCACTGTCTATACAGACCAGCTCAGGCGGTCCGGGCGTCAGAGACTGATGCTGCGCCTCGCGTCTTCGGAGGAACCTCGCCTCCGCCGACGGCCGATGCCGACGCTCGTGTCGTCGGTCGTGGCATCTCCGAGCCGGGCGAACTGGTTCGGCAGGCGGCGGGAGACTGGCTCTGGGGCGTCAGCGGCCGATGCCTGTGCGTCGTGTGGCGCAGCCGTCGCGGAGTGCGCAGGCGGTGCCAAGGTCCGCGCAGGTAGGTGAAACCGACGCTTGGAGTGCGGCGACTGCCTTCCGCTGCTTGTCGTCGTCCCACGTGTACCGTTCGTGCCATCCTTCGGCCGATCGGATTCCGACGGCGGGAGTGTTGAAGTGGTACTGCTGCAGTGCCTTGAGGTAGTCATCGATGACCGGCTGAACTTCCTCGTCGGCCATGTCCCAAGGCGATCGCTGCTTCTTTCGTCGTTCGGCAGCCCAGCTCTGCGCCCATGCAGCTGAAATGAGCATGGCCGCAAGCAACGAGCAGCCTGCGATGAGGAAGATCGGCCACCGGGCAGCAGTTACCCGCGCGTCGGACGTGGTCTCGAGATTCCTGTAGGTCAGGAGGCCGGCGCCGAGGATTGGCAGCGCAGTCGCGATCACGCCGATGGCGCGCAACCTCGCAACGAGCCTTGCGCCGACGCCGCCGAAGTCCCGTTGGGCGACCAGCGTCGCCGCTCCGGCCGAGATGCTCACCAGCAGCACGATGACGTTGGTCACTTGGTCCGACGTCCAGCCGGAGGTCGCCGGGAGTTGGTGCACCGCTACCGACAGGAGGACAGCGAAGGTCAGCCAACAGGACACCAGCATCGTCGTCAGCCAACCACGGGTGGGGATTCCCAGCTCGACCTGGGCGCGGCATAGCGATCCGTTCGGGATCTCGACCGCATGCAGTCCAGCAGTCGGCGAATGGCCGACGACGTGATCGGCAGAAACGTGCCGCATCGGATCGTTGGGCCGCCCCGCAAGCAGACTCGCCTCGATGATTTGCACGCCGCCTGGTGCTGCCACCTCGAAGTGATAGCTGGCCGCGTTTTCCGCTGCGGGGACTTGGAAGCGAACACGCGTCGGACGCAGCCCGAATGCCGCCGCAGTGTGGCTACGCTCGTACCAAGAGACAGCTCTTCCGGGCCGATAGGTAAAGCCGCCGTCGTCCTCCTCCGTCAACGAGGCGGTCTGGTACTCCCAATCGGTCGGCTCGTCGAACGCCATTCGCAGCAGACGATGGCGTCCGGCGGACACAGGCAGGAATACGTAGAGTGTGAAGTTTCCAGAGAGTCGGTAGAGGGCTGTGGTGAAGATCGGGTCGGCAGCGAGCTCGGTCAGGTACGCCGGCCGCGGGTGGCCGTCGCGATCCTCAAAACTCCACATGCTGTTGAGGATCTGGTGCTTCTCACCCGCGATCACCATGCGGACGAACCTTCGCAACTCGCTCCCGGCACCGGTCAGAGTCGGCGAGCGCGTCGCGGTGGCGGCCAGCAGGATCGACTGGTCGAACTGCTGGGCGAGTCGGATACCTGGCATCATGATCGGGTTGCCTTGCTCGTCTTGCAGATCAAGGTTGACCAGGGTCCGGCGGCGCATCATCGAGAGCGGCACCAGCCAGTGTTGGTCGCCTTCACGGTCGACGAAGACCGGCGCGTCCTGGCGGACGTTCAGTTCGATGCTAGACCGGCGGGAAATGTTGCGGTCGCTCTCGAACTTCACCTTCTCAACCCGGCGCAGCACCCACTCGCTGAACTCGAGCTCGGCTAGCAGCAGTCGCCGACCGATCTCGGCGCAGAACGCGTCCGGAAGCTCTTTACGCCATGCGCTCGCTTCCAGGGCGAGATCGGTGGGGTCGAAGGGCCAGCCGAGATTGTCCAGCGACGGTGTCAATCCATCGGTTTCTGCTCTAGAAGTCATTGAATCCTCAGCATCTGATCTCAGCTTGTTCAGAGTGACTCGAGACCTCCGGGAATGTCTCGAGCTGCGTGGCGGATCCTGGGCGTCCGTGACATGCCGCCTCGTGTCGCGTGATCGAGACGAGCCACGCCGTTGCCGTCGATGACGACGAGGCGGGGACCTGAACTCGGTCTGGATCAGAAAGGTGCACGCCGTCGGCCGCGGCACTGCCGATCTGACTCAAGATACCGTTCCCGCGAACTTGGGTCGCGCATTCCTGTGATGTATCTTGCCTTCGGCCGACGCATTGTTGTGGCTTCGCGTGCGAGCGCTCCAAGCGATACTCGATTGCGAGTTCGCGGAGCGCTAGAGTTGTGTTCCGAGCATCAGAATCGGCCCCCGAGTCGTCCTAAGAATGTGCGCCGACCGATTCACCTCGAAGGACGCAAACCACCCAGGAAAATCGTCGGTGCTCTTGTCACGTTCCTCCGCTGACTGCTAGGAGTCAAGGGGCTCGTCTTCAAGCAGTCAGAATTGGCGTCCATCGGAAGATAAGAGCAGGGTCTATCAGAAACAAGCGCTTCGTGGATGCCGCGTCGCAGAGGCGCGACGGGTGTTGCGGCACACGGTCCTACCCGGTCTGACCGTCGAAGTCGATCTGCTCGGGATGCGAACGTCGTCCTTGGCTGCGGTGGCGAGCAGGAGACAGCTTTGTAGTCGTCTGGGTTTGCGGAATCCTGACCCGGAGTTCGGTTGGTAATCGCGTTGGGCGAGTTGTTGTAGACGTGGGATCGCCGTTCGCCGCGCCGTGACGAGCGTTTCAGCGAATGGGGCGGGGGCGCAGAACCGTCTCGGCATTCCTCGCCATGCTTGCGTCGGCCCAGCGAGAACACAATCGTTCGATTTGGCTCCTGTGTTCTGCCGGAGTGTTCTGCGCAATTTCACAGCGATCAACTCGGCAGGCCAAGGAGACTGCGCTGCGATCAAGACCGCGATCACCGCCGCTCTGTCTGTTACAGCCGACTCCTACCAGGCGTGGCGCAGCCTCGACCACCTGCGAATCCCTGCTGTGGAACTCGATCTCATGGTGGGCACCGTCAGGCGCGACCAGTCCGCGACGGTCAGGAGAGGGTGATCAGGCGGGAGCCGTGGGCTGGAACGGCCTTGGCGGTCCAGGACTTGTTGAACTTGCCGAGGTTCTGCCGGCCGACCAGGTCGCGGATATTCCGATTGCCTCTGACGCCGAGTTGGTTCCACTGGACGGTGATGTCCGAAGATTCGTCTCCGAGGTTGTAGACCGCGACTGCCAGGCGGCCGTCGGGTAGCCGCTTCTTCCATACCTGCAGCGTGCCGCCGGTGACCTGGGTCGGGATCACGCCGGCCTGGTCGACCGCGATGACTTCGCGATTGGTGAGGATCGACACGGCCTTGTCGTCGATGGTGGAGATGTCGCCGCCGACGTACAGCGGTGAGGACGCCATTGACCAGAACGTCATCACGCTCTGCCGTTCGGTGTCGGTGATGCCGTCCTGGATTCCGAGGCCGGTGTTGTTGGAGATCGGCATCGAGTCGAGGTCCGGCCAGTAGTTCGGCTCGACCACGTCGAGCCAGTTCGGCAGGTCTTCCCACCGATTGTCGACCGAGCTGGTCCAGGTCGACACGGTGTTGCAGTAGCACTCGACGTCGGTGTCGACGCGGACGCTGTTCGCCCATGGCCGCAGGCCTTCGCCGGCGTCCCGCGGTACGGGCCAGGCGCTCGCGGTCAGCCACATCTTGCGGCCGCTCTGGTCGATCGCCTTCGACCAGGCCTCGATGTCCGGGATGTTGTCGGTGGTGACGCCGTCGACCTTGACGAAATCGACGCCCCAGGAGGCGAATCGGTCCGCGATCGAGTCGAAGTACGCCTGCGCGCACGGCTTGGTGAAGTCGATCTTCCAGTCGCCGCCCCACATGTTGGTCGGCGTCAGCGGCATCACGGTGATGTCCTGGGTCGTGCAGTTGGTGCCGATGATCGGGGCGTTCTTGTCGTAGATCGCCTTCTGCAGACCGGCGCCGCCGTACAGGCCGATCTTGAGCCCCTTGCCGTGGAGGTAGCGGGCCAGGCTGGCGATGCCGTGGGGGAAGCGCTCCGGGTCGGCCTCGGGGATGCCGTTGGCGTCGGTGCGGAACTGCCAGTCCCAGTTGGCGTTCCAGCCCGCGTCGAGGTTCACGTTCGTGTATCCGGCCCGCTTCAGGTTCGCGGCCATCGAGTCGGCGGTGTCCTTGATGTGTTCCTCGGTGAGCCACTTCGTCCCGTAGTCGGGGTGAGTGGAGGACTGGACGCTCCAGCTGCTCCAGCCCATGAACGGCTTGACGCTGAAGTCGCTCTTGGCGAGCGCCGGTGCGCTCGTGGACACCATGGTCGCGGTGAGGACGAGGGGTACGACGGTCGCCAGCGCGAGGGCACGGCGGAGGGGACGAACGGTGGACATGGCGTGGGCACCTTTCGTTGCGGGGCGTCCCGGTACCGTACGGGCGATTAATTGACCGCGTCAAGAATCTAGCCCGAGGTTGATTCTTCGTGACAGCCAGGAAGGCGATGCGTCCGACGTACCGTCCCGACCTGAGAGTTGCCTGCAGCAACGGTCTCAGGACTGCGCCCGTTCTCCGGGCAGCACCGGGAGGGTCGCGGGCGGCTGCGGCCACGGCGGCGGGACCGGCAACGTGGTGACCGAGTTGGTCCCCGGATCATCGCTGCGGCCTGCGAGCCACGCGAGCAGTTCATGCCCGGCAGCGGCGACCGACGGTCCGCCCGGCGTGATCGTCCAGATGCGGCCGAGATCGACCGCCTCGGCAGATCCGAGCGGGAAGCGTTGCGCCCTCATCGTCGCCAGTGTGTCGTCGAGAGCCCAGGCCACGTAGGAGGTGGGCCAGTCCCGCGTCCCGTACCCACGGCCCAGATCGAAGTGGTGGGTTTCCAGTTCTCGCAGGCATCGCCGCAGGGTGAACCAGGCCGGGTGTGGCCACCCCGCAAGGGCTGTGACCACGTGACTCCAGGCGCCGGCGGGCATCTCGCCGATCTCCGCGGCGAACTGTTCCAGGCTGACTTGCAAATCGCCCGTGACCTCCACGGCTGTGGCAGCACCATCGGGCGGAGCAGTCGTGCTCGGCCGACTGCCCAGCTGCGTGCTGCGCCGGGCCGAACGCAGCAGCCAGGTGTAGGCATCCGCGCTCCGTGCCACATGCAGGAGCACCTGTCCGCGCGACCAGCCTGGAAGCATCGACGGGCCGCGAATGTCGGCATCGCTCAGCGTGACCGCCGTCGTAACGAGGCGGATCGCAGATTGGTCCAATTGCTCGATCAGATCGCTGATCGACCGCCTGACGGGCAAGAACGCCGTACTCATGGCATGGCCCTCTCGATCTGTTCCACCTGCGCGGATGTCGGTGATGGCAATCCTCCAGGACGATCGCACTGCGCAGACGCGACCTTCATTATCCAGACCCGGTCAGCGCATCGGGGGCTCTTCGGGGGTGCCGGTACGTCGATTGTGGTGGTCCGACAGTTTGGACAGCAGCTCGGCCAGTCGCTGGCGCTCGTCGGGTGACAGCGGAGCCAGCAGTTCGTCCTGGGACTCGGCCAGCCGCTTTTCCAGCCGCCGTAGCTGCCGCTTGCCGGCGGCGGTCAGCGAGATGATGTTGCGCCGCCCGTCAGAGGGATCCGGGGCGCGCTCGACCAGTCCGCGATCGGCGAGTTCGTTGATCGTCGCGACCATGTCGCTGAGGTGGATGCCACTACGGCGGCCCAGCGCGGCCTGGCTGGCCGGCCCGAAATCCTCCAGCGTCGCCAGCAGGCGGTAGTGGTAGCCGCGGGCGCCGACGGACGAGAACCCGTCGCCCACCAGGCGGTGCGCGTGCTGGGCGGCCAGGCCGAACTGCCAGCTGGGCAGGCCCTCCCACCGGGCGGGCGTTTCGTCTGATGGCTTCTCCACGTGGCAAGTCTAGCGAATCGTTAGGGCGACCAATGACCGTGATATCGTTTGGACTCCTAACGTTAGTCGAGCTAACGTTTGGGCACCGAATGAATCTCCCTGGAGTTGACACGATGATCAAGCCGTTCCACATCACGATCCCTCAGGCCGACCTCGACGACCTGGCCGACCGGCTCTCCCGCACGCGGTGGCCCAACGAGGTCGCCGATGCCGGATGGGACTACGGGTTCCCGCTGGCGCGTCTCAAGGAGCTGGCCGAATACTGGCGCACCGGTTACGACTGGCGTGAGCACGAGGCCAGGCTCAACGAGCTTCCGCACTTCACCACCGAGATCGATGGTCAGAACATCCACTTCGTCCACGTCCGGTCGCCGAAACCCGACGCGCTCGCGCTGATCCTCACCCACGGCTGGCCAGGTTCGTTCCTGGAGTTCCTCGAGGTGATCGAGCCGCTGTCGCGCGACTTCCACCTGGTGATTCCGTCCATCCCCGGCTTCGGATTCTCCGGGCCGACCCACGAGCGCGGCTGGGACGCAGTCCGGGTCGCCCGGGCGTGGGCCGAGTTGATGCGCCGCCTGGGGTACGAGCGCTATGGCGCGCACGGCGGCGACTTCGGCGCGGGCATCTCCATCGCGCTCGGCGCGGTGGCGCCCGACCAGGTCGTCGGGGTGCACGTCAACTACCTGCCGACCCGGCCGGACCCCGACGTCGAGGTGTCCGCAGCGGATGAGGTTCGACTGGACAAAGTCAGACAGCTGATGGCGAATCGTCCGCCCTACCAGGCTTTGCTGGCGCTCACCCCCCAGACCATCGGCTACGCGCTGACCGACTCGCCGGTCGGTCAGCTGGTCTGGATCGCCGAACGCTTCGCGCAGTGGACCGACCCCGCCACGCCGGTCAGCGACGATCAGATGCTGACCGACATCTCGCTGTACTGGCTGACCGCTACTGCGGCCTCATCGGGCCGGTTCCACCACGACACCCCTCGGGGGAGCCAACTGCCGTGCCGGGTGCCGCTCGGCGTGGCGGTGTTCGCCCACGACATCACACAGTCGGTACGACCGCTGGCCGAGCGGCTGTACGACATCAGGCACTGGTCGGAGTTCGACCGCGGAGGCCATTTCGCCGCGATGGAGGTGCCCGAGCTGCTCGCCGAGGACGTACGGGCGTTCTTCCGTACCCGCATCAAGGACGACAACCGATCGGACGCTGAGTGAAGGCCGGCTGCTGGCCGCGCACCTGTCCGGATGGTGGCTGGGCGTTGGTGTTGCCGCGTCAGCTCGTGATGAAGTGGTCGGCGGGTTCCCCGGCCGTCAAGGGGATGTTCCGACTGTGAGGCAACCGGCCGGACCGTGGCCGGGGAAACCCACCAGACCTGGGTCAGGATGCCGTGCCCGGCGTGCACACGCTGCAGCCGTCCAGTCGATTCGTTGAGGTGAACCGAGCGACCGTCGGCGGCGTATTAGCCGCATGTGACGGAAGGGCCAGAGGCGGAGCGAGCTGTGTGGGCGTTGTCTGCGCTGGACGCCTTCCGGGTCGCGGTGGGAGAACACGGGGTGGCTGGCCCGTGATGTGTCCGGAGACGCGGTCGGTCGGGGCGTATCTGTTCGGTGCGCTGGACCCCCAGGAGCAGGTCGAGATGGAGCGGCACCTGATCGGTTGCGAGGCCTGTCGCCAGGAACTGATCGAGGTGGCTCACCTGCCCGGGCTCATGCACAGACTCACGCTGGATGACGTCGCGCCGAGGGCATCTGCACGTGATGTCCAAGCTGAGCCTCGACCTGACCTCGTCCCGGAAATCGACGCGGCAAGACCGTTGTCCGAGGCCACTACTGCTTCGGTCTGGTCCGCGGTTGTGCATCGCTTGAGCCGGTCTCGAACGCTGCTGTTGGCGATGATCATGGTGCTGGTTCTGGCGACCGGCGGCTTGGCGAGCGCAGAACTTCTGACTCACCAGCCGGCACCGGGGGTTGTGACCTGGACGTCAACGGATGCGGCCGGCGGAATCGACACGGTCGCACGTCTCGCCGATCAGGCATGGGGCACAGACATCCGGTTGTGGATGGACGATCTCCCACCAGAGCTGACCTGTCGCTTGGTTGTGCACCGGCGGACTGGTGCTGCTGAGACAGCGGGCTGGTGGTCGACCAACTACCAGTCGCGCCTGATGATTCCGGGCAGTACGTCGATTCCGCTCGCGCAGATCGACCGTCTCGACGTCATCCGGTCCGACGAGACCGTCCTGGCCACTCTGACCAGCACCACCCGATAGACAGGATGCTCTATGTCAATCGTCGGATCTGGCCGTTGAGCGGGCGGCGGTGGGGTCTGGTCGCGTGCCTGGTGCCGGTGCTGCTGTTCGTCACTGCGCCGCAGGCGAGTGCGCACCCCAGGCTGCTGAGTACGACGCCTGCAGCGGGCTACTCGGTCGCGTCCAGGCCTTCCGCGATCACGATGGTGTTCGATGAACCTGTCAGTGTTGCTCCGCACGGCGTACGGGTCGAGGACAGCAGCGGGCACGCGGTCGACACGTCCGAGGTGGCCATCGAACAGGGCGGACGCAGAGTTGCCGTCAACACTCTCGAGGCAATGCCTGCGGGAAGGTATGTGGTCCATTGGGAGGTCACCGCGCAGGACGGCGATGTGGTTACGGCCGACTTCGACTTCGCTGTCGCTGCCGCAGCGGTCGAGCTGAGCGGTGCGGAGAGCAGCAGTTCGGCGGGATTCCCGGTGATCGCCTTGCTGCGTTGGCTGTTCTTCCTCGGTCTGGTCGGCCTGCTGGGTGGCGCTGTCGGTGAACGGATCGTCCGCCGCGCCGTACCGGCGGCGACCCGCCCGCGATCGCTTGTGCGGCCCTCGGCGGCCGTCGGTTCTCTGGCGACAGCCTCGCAGCTCTTGTACGTCGTGATCGCGACCGCTGGGTTCGGCCGGGCCGGTTCCTCCTTGCTGTCGGGGCCGCTGGTCTCGCCTTGCTGGCAGCGTTAGCTCATCGCATGCGTTGGTGGATGGTTGCGACGACGGCTGTGGTGGTGATCTCTCGGTCGAGGCCTTGCGCAATCACTTGGGGAGTCAACGCGGCGTCTCTGGTGCCGTGGTCATCGCTGTCCATCTGGTGGCTCTCAGCGTCTGGCTGGGGGCGCTGTTCCATCTCCTCCGGGTAGCCAGAGCCAATAGAGGTGGTGTCCCGATCCGGCGAGCCTTCGCGCTGTACTCGCGGCTCGCCGTCGTCCTCTTCCTTCTTGTCGCAGTCTCCGGCGGGATCGGCGCGCTCATGCTTGTGCCGAGTCCTGGGGTGATCAGCGGTACGGCGTACGGTCCGACGCTGCTCGCAAAGGTTGTCCTGGTGGCGGTTGTCGCGGTCCTGGCGTGGGTCGCCCGGCGACGGTTGCTTTCGGCAACTGGCTCGTCGTTCACGCGGCCGGTAAGAGCCGAGGCCGTGGTTCTGCTGGTGGTCTTGGCCACGAGCGCCGTACTCGTGTCATTGCCTTCCCCGGCTCCGGTTGCGGCGGACCTGGGCTATCCGACGCCGGCCGTCGGGCCGGTGATCCGGTTTGGGCGGCCTGGCTGGGCAGATCGCCGTCGGCGTAGCAGCCAGCGAGAACCAACGGGAGGTGCGGCTGCATACGCCGGATGGCGATACCGCTACGAACGACACCAGCCCGCCTGCGTTCGACCTGACCGCGAAGCTCATCGGCCGGGACGAGACCGTCGTACTCCGGCCGTGTGGTCGTGGATGCTTCGTCGGCCCGGTGGCGTGGACCGCGGGGCTCGAGCACATCGAACTGCGCGTCGGTGCGACTGGATGGCACGGTGGCATGGTCAGCTTCCCGATTCGGCGGGCGCCGCACATCTCTCGGGATGTCCTCATCGACGGACCCGAGTTCGTCGACAGCGATCCGTACGCCGGTCCGCCAGATCCCGACGTGGTCGTCGAGCCCCGGCCGGGTGGGCACCGCCTGCTCACCTTCGGCCTGCCTGCTGAAGGTATCCATGTCGAGCTCGAGGTGGACGCGTCGTACCGGATCGTCCGAGAGACCCTGGTGGACCCGAACCATCTAGCGAATCGGACCTTCACCTACCGCCGCTAGGGCATTCTCATCGTGTCGTTGCGGTCAGAGACGCAAGCACCGCGTTGTCAGCTGTGACGACGTCAACGCGAGTGATGTCCGAGAGGGCGAACGACGAGCTGGCAGGGACATCTGCCTCGGAGATGTCGGTTGTCGTCCACCAGCCGGTGACCTCCGACTTCCCAGTGCTGGTGTGAACTACCAGCATGCATCGCCGGCCAGGAGCAAGGTCGTCCATGTGGACCTGAATGTCTGTTCCCCAGCTACGACTGCTGAGCTGCACCCGCGTGTCGATCCCGCCGACGCCGTCTGTCGCAGACCAGGTGATACGGCCTCCGACCTGTGGCGGAGATGCCGGAGCGTCGGAGATCTGGCGACCGATCAGGCCGCCGCTGACCAGCAGGACCACGGCGGCGGCCGCCGCGAGAAGTGCCCGCTTCGGCGTACGCCGCCGACGCCCGATGGAGGCTGGCGTGCCGCAAGATGACGGTTGACTTGAAGTTGACTTTAAGTACGAGGGTGGTCGACGTGGATACAGACGACTACTTGGACGGAGCGTACGAGAGGTTGCATGACACCGGCCCCGAGCGTGACGGATGGCTGTCGAACCATGCGCCGATGGCTGTTGAAGCGTTGACACGACGGGGGCGTGGAGCCGTGGTGCATCGATGGCTCGACGGGTATCACGACAAGCTCGAATCGCGGCCGCGCGGACTGGATCGGATCCAGCAGGACTCATGGCGGGATCCACTCGGCGACCCGTTGAGAACCGGCGACTGGTTGAACTTCTTCGAGGAGGAAGTCAGGGAGGGGGACTGGCGTGAAGTGTTGGCCAGATGGTGGCCACGGTTGCTGCCAGGGATCGCCGCCGGCGCTACCCACGGGGTGATTCGGGTCGGCCACGCTGTGCGTGCCTTGGCAGCTGAAGAGACACAGCCGAGGGTCGTCGAGCTGGCTCACGGCCTGGCGTACTGGGCCGCACGCTGGCAGCCGCTGGCGCCCGCCGGCGAGGGGCCGTACCGCGCGAACGATCCGCGGTCTGCCCTTGATTCGGTGCCGCGCGTGGCGGATCAACGCTTCGGCATTCGCCACCGACTCGCGCAGCTCGCCGTAACCGATCGCTGGAGCGAGGCCTCGGGTGCTGTGCCGGGCACGGGAGAGATCCGGGATCGGCTCGCCTCGATCGTGCAAGCATCGGTTCTGCGCTATGGGACGTACGGGCATGGCAGCCCGGTCATGCTCGTACACGCGTCCACCGCACCCAATGCGGTTCTGAGAACTCTCCCGGAGCTGCCGCAGAGGCTTTGGCAACCAAGTCTGGAAGCGGCCTGGGCGGCCGCAGCCGCTGTGACTGCGGCGTATTCACCTTCGGAACCGGGTCCAGCCTCGGAACCTCACGTACTGGATCCGGAAGATGTCATGTCCCAGGCGGTCGCCGGTGGCGATGAACACGCGATCAAGTTCGTCGATACCGCCATCGACTTCGCCGAGGTCCCAGGAGTGCTGGACGCCGGCCTGCACGCGATTCGTCTGATCGCATGATGATCAAGAAGCTGGCTTGGGTCGGTACCCGCACCACCGAGGCCGAGGCGACCGTTCAGTTCGTTCAGGAGGTGCTCGGCCTGCACGGCGAGAACCCGATGCCGGACTTCTGGGTCCTCACGATGGCCGATGGTGCCAAGGTCGAGGTGTTCGGCCCTGAGCATCCACACAATCGGCACTTCACGACCGGTCCGGTCGTCGGGTTCCTTGTCGAGAATGTGTTCGCCGCGGCCGAGGAGCTGCGCGCGGCCGGGGTCGAGATCGTCTCCGGCCCGACGGGCAGCGAATGCGGCGGCAACGCCTGGGTGCATTTCCGCGCCCCGGACGGCAATCTCTACGAATTCACCCAAGACCCCGGAGTGGCCAACCCCTGAAGCCGCGACGTGCGGAAGTGGCATGGAACTTATGGCACGAATTGGACCTGTGGGTCAACGCGGCCCGGCGATTACCGTCGGCTCGGCCACTGACTGACGGAGGTAGTGCGGCGATGAGCGGTAGCGAGATTCTCGACGAGACCTATGAGCGGCTGCGTCGTACCGGACCGGAGTTCGGTGGTGACGAGGAGGGCAACAACGGTCTGACCAACCACGGCCCGATGGCGGCCGAGGTGATCGTGCGCCGGAACCTGGACCTCGACGTGCACAGCTGGATCGATGCTTACCTGCCTCGCCTGGTCGAGCTCCCGTCGCCGAGCGCCCCGATCACCGACGACGACTGGAAAGTTGCGCTCGGCAACGCCAAACGGATTGCCGACTGGACCGAGTACTTCACCAGGCAGGTCACCGAACTGCCCTGGCGGGACGTGCTGACGACGTGGTGGCCACGGCTGCTGCCTGGCATCGTGGCCGGCGCGACCCACGGCGTGATCCGCGTCGGGCACGCAGTTCGGACCCTGCTGGCAGGTAACGAGAGCCAGGCTGCGCAGATCGAACTGGCGCATGGTCTGGCCTTCTGGGCAGGCCGATCCAGGCTCGTCCCTGGGCTGAGTACGCCCACGGGCGAATTCGATGCCACCAGTGCGTTGGACGCGGTGCCGCATCTGGCAGATCAAAGCGGCGTGCTCGCCTCCCGGATCCCGCGACTGGCCACCGTGCCCGGCTGGTCCGAGTCGGTAGCCGCCATCCGCCGCCCTGTCGATGACCACGATGTGCCCGCCAGACTGGCAGAACTGGTGGACGCCGCCTCGATCCGCTACCTGAACTCTGCGCACGGCAGCCCGGTCCTCCTGTTGCACACGGCAACCGCACCCAACGCCGTGCTGCACACGCTTCCTGTGCTCCCGCGCGAATTGTGGCAACCCAGCTTCGCCGCGGTATGGGGAGCAAGCGCTGCCATCGTCGCAATGTACGCGCCGGCGACAGCGGCGGATGACGCTGCCCTCCCCGCCGCACCAGCCGACTCTGCCACGGATGCCGACCCGGTCGCCGAGGTACTGCAGCGCGCGGCCGAGAACAGCGATGAACATGTGCTGAAGTTCGCCGACACCGCGGTCGAGGCCTACGAGCGCACGGGGAATCCCGACACGCTCAGAGCGGCGTTGCGGGCGGAGCAGCTCGTCGGCCACTGACCCCGGCCGGGCTCCTAGGTCGTAGCTGTTGCGGCCGACGCGATGTTGCGCTGCATCCCGCCGAAGACGAGGCCGTGGAAGGGTTTGATCGCCCACCAGTACAAGTGGCCGGGCAGGCCGTGGGGATGGAACAGCGCGCGTTGGCGGAAGACGGTGCTGCCTGCGTCGTCGTGATCGACGACGAGTTCGAGCCAGGCCAGGCCGGGGAGTCGCATCTCGGCGCGGAGACGAAGGAGCTTGTGGTCCTCGATCTCTTCGACGCGCCACCAGTCGAGCGGATCGCCCACCGACAGGTCCCGTGGATTGCGCCGGCCGCGGCGCAGACCTGGACCACCGAACAGCCGGTCCAGCAGGCCGCGCGCCCACCAACCGAGGCGCCAGGAGTACCAGCCGTTGCCGCCGCCGATACCTTCGATGACCGTCCACAGTCGTTCGGGGCTCGCAGGTACGACGCTTTCGCGCTCGTCGACGTACAAGGAGCCGCCGGACCAGTCCGGGTCGCTCGGCAACGGATCGCTCGGCGCGCCGGGCGTTGACGCGGATGCCCAGGTGGTTGTCACGTCCAGGTCGCGGACCCGCTTGAGCGCGAGCGACACCGCCTGATCGAAGCCGGTCAGTCCCGTCCCTGGGTCGGGGACGTACGTCGCGATGTCGTGCTCCTTGCAGATGACTTCGTGAACCAGGCTGTCGACCAGCGGTCTGGCGATGCTGCTCGGCACCGGGGTGACCAGACCGACCCAGTGGCTTGACAGCGACGGCGTGAGCAGCGGCAGGAGGAGGATGCGCCGTTGGTTGAGGTGGGCCACCGCCGCGTAGCGCTGCATCATGTCGCGGTAGGTGAGTACGTCGGGTCCGCCGATGTCGAACCCACGGCTCACGTCCGCCGGCATCGACGCGCTACCGACCAGGTAGTGCAGGACATCGCGGACGGCGATCGGCTGGATCCGGCTGCTGAGCCAGCGTGGGGTGACCATCACCGGCAGGCGGTCGGTCAGGTGCCGCAGCATCTCGAACGACGCCGAGCCGGACCCGAGAATCACGGCCGCGCGCAACACGGTGACCGGTACGCCGGATGCCAGCAGAATCTCGCCGACCTCGCGCCGGGAATCCAGGTGCGGCGAGAGTTCCTCGCCTTCAGGGTAGAGGCCGCCGAGGTAAACGATGCGGGATACGCCGGCCTCCCTGGCAGACGTCGCGAACGTCAAGGCGTGATGCCGGTCGCGTGCCTCGAACCGCCGGCCGGTGCCGAGGGAGTGGATCAGGTAGTAGGCGATGTCCACGCCGTCCATCGCCGCCCGCAGCTGCCGCGCGTCCCCGGCGTCCGCCTCCACGACCTCGACCTCGTCGTACCAGGTCCGATCGCGGAGCCGGCGTGGGTTCCGTGCCATCGCGCGGACCCGGAAGCCGGCCTCGAGCAGCTCCGGTACGAGGCGGCCGCCGATGTAGCCGGTGACTCCGGTGACGAGGGCGAGGCGCTGATTCATGCCTTCCCGGTGCCCGAATGGCGAGAATCCAGCACAGCCGCCGGCCGAGGGAGTTGGTTGGTTTGCGGGTTTGGTGGGGGGTACCGGGCGGCCAGTTTCGGGGTGGTACGACAGAGTGCCATGTCAGTAAGTCCTTGTTGCGAGGCAGAGATGCTGCGCCCTTCGGCCTAGGCAGGCCACTCTCTCAGACCTGTGTTGCCGTCGTCGTCGTACGGCGGGGATCAGACGCGGGCACGAGGTCAATCAATGCTCCTGGAAGGAGCCGTCACATGTCGCAGACGACGAATCATCGGATGGACGCCGACCGTCCACCCACAGAAGGTATGGCCGAGACAGCCCGGGACGAAGCCGGGCAGCTGAAGGAGACATCGGCGGAGGCCGCTCGCCAGGTCGCGGGAACGGTCAAGGACAAGGCATCGGACGTGACGTCGGATGCCCGTGATCAGGCCCGGCGGCTGGCGAGTCAGACCCGGGACGAGCTGGTCGGGCAGGCCGGCCAGCAGAAGGAACGGGCTGCCAACGGACTGCGTTCGGTGAGTGACGAGCTGCGCGGTATGGCCGAGCACGGTCAGTCCGGCCTCGGGGCTCAGTTGGCACGGCACGGTGCCGACTTCACGGATCAGGCTGCGGACTTCCTGCAGCAGCGCGAGCCTGGCGACTTGCTGGAAGAGGTCCGCGGGTTCGCGCGACGCAAGCCGGGCACGTTCCTGCTGATAGCGGCGGCTGCTGGGGTTGTCGCCGGCCGTCTTACCCGGGCCCTGGCATCAGGCGGCACCAGTACGCCGAACAGCACTGTTACGCCGATCAACACCGGCGCGCCGGTCACGCCCAGGTTCACGCCGGGGCAGGGGCTGTGACATGACTTTCGGCGGATCACCACCCGACGGCGGCCCAACCCGGCTGTCGACGGACGAGACGGTCGGTGAGCTGGTCTCCCAGCTGACCACCGATCTGGGCCGGCTGACGCGCCAGGAGCTGACGCTGGCCAAGGCCGAACTCCAGGCGGAGGCGAAGAAGGCGGGCAAGGGCGCGGGCATGCTCGGCGGCGCGGCCTTCGCCGGCTGGATGGTCGCCCTCTTCGTCTCGCTCACGGTGATGTGGGCGCTGGACGAGGCAATGGATCTGATCTGGGCAGCGCTCATCGTCGCCGTCGTCTGGGCGGTCGTCGCCGCCGTACTGGCGATGACCGGACGCAAGGAGCTCCAGGAGGTCAACCCGAAACCCGACCAGACGGTCGAATCACTCAAGGAGGACGCGAAATGGCTGAAGACCCGGAAGAGCTGAAGCGGGACATCGAGCAGACCCGGCGCAACCTGGGTCGCGACGTCGACGCCCTGACCGAGAAGGTCAGCCCCAGTCGCGTCGTCGGCCGCCGGGTCGATCGCGCCCGTGGCGGTGTCCACCGGCTGAAGGAGCACGTGATGGGCTCGGCGGAGTCGGTGGGCGGATCCGTGAGCGATACCGCTGGTTCGGCTGTGTCGACAGTGCAGGACGCAGGCAGCAAGGTCGGTGACGCGGTCGGTTCGGCACCGGACCTGGCTCGGGCGCGGACTCGCGGTACGCCGCTGGCCGCCGGCCTGATCGCCTTCGCAGCGGGATGGGTCGCGGCCGCAGCGCTCCCTGCGTCGACGCGGGAACGCGAGCTGGCCCAAGACACCAAGGACAAAGCGATGGAGGCCGCGGGTCCCGTGAAGGAGCAGGCCGCACAGGTGGCTCAAGAGGTCAAGGAGAACCTGCAGGAGCCGGCGCAGCAGGCTGTTGACAAGGTCAAGCAGTCCGCATCCGAGGCTGCGAGCGACGTGGCGGACGAGGGTCGCTCGGCGGCTCAGCAGGTCGCGGACGGGGCGAAGGACTCGGCGGACAACGTCCGGCAGGCCGGTTCCTCGAGCTGACGAACGACGAACGGCGGCACGTTCCCGGGCTGGATGCCGCGAAGCCGACCGCGTACGCCGTACTGCTCGGAGCCGAGATCAACGGAGAGGCCGAGCGACGGCGGCGCGGTCGCCGTCCGTTGCAGCTCGATTACGCGCAGGAGGGGGACGAGACGAGGTCTTCCTTCGTCTGAACTCCGGAGGGGTCGGGGCGATCACTCGTGCGACGATCCGAGGACTTTGGACTCTGGTCGAATCGCTGTGCGCGGGCCATTGTGAGGAGTGCAGGGGGAGCCGAAGGCGTTTGCTACCGACGCCGTCGAGGAGTGCGCGATGGGCAGGGCGGGCAACCGGAACGTGCCTTCGTGGGGGCTGATGCTCGCGCGTCGGCTGGGGCTCGGCCGCAACCCCCTGCGCCGCGGGCTCGATCGAATCCAGTCGCTGGTCGTGCTGACCGCGGTCCTGGTCGCTGTTGTGATGATTCCGGTCGCGGTGGCGGTGAGTAGTTCCGTCACGCGCTCCATCGAACGATCTGAGGCCGAACGCCGATCGACGATGACGCAGGTTCAGGCGCGAGCGTTGGAGGACACGCCGCCCATGATCCCGGAGGCCGGCGCGCAGGCGACAGCGAGGGTGCCGGTGTCCTGGACCGATCCGGCCGGATGGCCGCGCCAGGCACGAGCCAATGTGCCGCTCGGAACGGCGAAGGACTCCGAGGTGACCATCTGGCTCGATCCGGCCGGTGAGATCACCACGCCACCTCGACGGCCCGGCGACGGCGCGGCGGTCGGTGGCGGGGTCGGTCTGAGTACGGCGATGCTGTCGTGGCTGCTGATTGCGGGCCTGGCCAGGCTGTCCGTCGTACCCCTTGACCGCCGCCGCCTGCGCGACTGGGACCGTGAATGGGCCCGGGTCGGACCACGCTGGCGGTACCGCAGCACCTAGTCGGCACTCTCTCGTCCAGCACCCGAGCAGTGAAGGAAAGAGGATCGATGGGCAAGTTCATCATGGTAGGTGTCGATGAGACGCCGGAGAGCCAGATCGCGCTGCGCTGGGCGGTTGAGGCCGCGCGGGAGCGTGGGTCGGCGGTGCGGGTCGTTCGCGCCTATCTGCAGGAGTCGGGCAGTTGGTCGGGACTGGGTGTCGAAGGGTATGTCCCGATACCGGCGCCGGTCGACAGGTATCAGGAGGAGTTGGACGCGGCGGTTCGCTTCGCGCAGGACCGACTCGGCTACGAGCGCGGTTCCGGGTGGCTGGCGAACCTGGCCCCGGCCGACGCCATCCTGGCCGAGGCCGCGGAAGCCGACATGGTCGTCGTCGGTACGCGGTCGCGGAACAAGATGTCCGCCGCGGTGCTCGGCTCGGTGGCGACATCGGTCTCGGCCCAGGCGCCCTGCCCGGTGGTTGTTGTCCGCGGCGAGCGTCGTACCGGACCGGTGGTCGTCGGCACGGACGGCTCGGAGGACTCGGACGAGGCGGTGGCTTTCGCGTTCGAGCAGGCTTCTGCGTCCGGTCAGCCACTGACGGTCGTCCACTTCTGGCACCCGCAGGAGCGGCATGTCGAGTCGGCCGAGAGTGCCAGCGAGTCGCTGAAGAACCAGCTCGCGGAGAGCCTCGCTCCGTACGAGGCGAAGCATCCCGGGGTGCACGTCAAGACCTCGCTGCTCGAGGGACGAGCCAGTGCGAAGCTGGTCGACCTGTCGAACGATGCGTCGCTTGTCGTTGTCGGTTCGCGCGGGCGCGGTGGGGTCGCCGGCCTGGTGCTCGGGTCCGTCAGTCAGAGCCTCCTGCACCACGCCGACTCTCCGGTCGCGGTCGTCCGCCGACGGCAGAGCTGAGCAGATTCCATCGCCGGCAGCGGGCGTCTATGTCATCAGGGTCGCCCGAGCGGGTTGGGAGTGAAGCTGACGTGCTCGGCGAGCTGGACGGACCAGAGGGTCACCGTCGTGGCGACAGAGACAGGTAGGAGGGTGCCTGCGGCTGAAAGGAGTGACAGTGCGGCGCACGCGACTGCGGCGGTGGCGAGGATCGGGGTGAGCCACGAGGCAGCGTCGGAGCGGTCGTCGTCTGCGAGCAGGATCACGGTTGCTCCGGTCAGGATCAGGACGGCGCAGGTCATCTCGTCGGTGCTGCCGATCCCGAGGAAGGTGCCGAGGGCAAGGAACGGCAGGTAGAGCGCGAGCAGTACGACGATCACGGCGGATGCGGCCAGGTCGCGTCGGCGGAACACAGGCATGGGACTCAGCCGCCGCGTGCGGTGGCGACGTCGCGGCCGCACAGGATGGCGCTGGCCGGTGCGTCCAGATCGAGGGCGTCCAGAGCAGTGCCGTGTCCGAATCGCTTGGTCAGTCTCCGAGTTCTGATGACGACGTCCACGGCGCGGCTCCTCAGGAATTCTCCACTTCCAGTCAAGGCGGGCTTGCCCGGCGCCGCGAGGGCGGAAGGTCCCGTTCGGTGGGCACCGAAGGTCCCACTGGGAATGTAGTTCGGCCGCAACGCCACTTCAGGATCGGTCTGGGCGAGTGATCAGGGGTGATCGCAGTTGGTCAATGAGGTTCGGGCCGACCAGGGGCACGATGTTCCAGGTGGTGGTGACCCGGTCTGAGTCGATGACGACTCGGACTCGGCCCGGGGTGGTGATGACGAACAGATCGGCCTCGAACACGTCGCCGTACCAGCCGCCGGCTGCGACGACCGGTCGGCCGAGCGGTGAGCTTTCCTGCCAGTGGCCGTGGCCGACGGGGACGTCGAAGGTGTTGCCATCGGCATCGATCCGTAGCGACCAGCCATCAGGGAGTGGCTCGATCGAAACTGCCGATCCCGACGGCAGGGCCGACGCTTCCGTTGCGGCGTCGACGACTCCGCCGGCTGAGGTTCGCGGACGGTGGTCGCCGCTGACGACGGGCAGGGTCAGCTGCCGGAGACGATCGGCGAGAGCGCGGTCGTCCGCTGCGGAGCCGGGCTTGTCCACGCTGGGCAGGAGCTGATCCCAGATCGTGCGAGCAGAGCTTGCGTGCTGGTTGTTGCCGCGGTGACGGCTACCACCAGGTCCTGCTCGGGGACGACCAAGCACAGTTGCCCCATGGCACCATCACTTCGGTATCCGTAGCGCGATCGCCAGAAGTGGTAGCCGTACCCTTCCAGCCAGTCAGGCTCCCGCGAGCCGTCCTCGAACTGGACGGTCTCGATCTGGCGCCGCGTAGCCGTCTCCACCCAGCGTTGTGACACCAGTTGGTGGCCCCGCCATTGTCCGCCCTGCAACAGCAAGAGGCCGAACGCGGCAATCGCCTCGGTTGTCAGGTAGGCCCCGTGGAAGCCGAAGGTGACCCCGCTGCGCAGGCGTTCCCAGTCGACGATGTTCACTTCCATCGGGCGGTCAGCTCCCGCGGCACGGGCGGACACCGGGTCGGGGACGTGCTCGGGGAGGATGTCGACTACGCGGTCATCAAGCGCGATGAGACCGTCGTCAACTGCCAGACCCACCGCGACGCCGACGATCGACTTCGTCAACGAGTACAGCAGATGCGGGCGTTCGGCCGAGTACGGCGCCCACCACCCTTCCGCGATCACCCGGCCGTGGCGCACCACCATCAGGGAGTGGCACTCGATCCCTTGCTCCTCGAGCCGCTCCAGCAAGCCCGACACACCGGTCGCGTCGACACCCTCTTCCGACGGCACCGACCGCGGCAGCAAAGCCTCCTGATCCATGGCCAGATTGTCGCGTCCCGCCGGGGGCACCCCTTGGGTCACGAGGATCTGTCGTGTGTCGCCAAGGCTGCTCCGACCTGGTCTGCCAGAGCGACTGCGACCTGTCGTTGTGCGAGCGACGGAAGGGCTAGCCGGGTCGACGCGACCAGAAGGAAGCGGCCGCGGGTGACGCCGTTGTGGTGCACTCGAAGCTCGATTTCGCAGTCGGTGGGCAACCCGAATCGCTCGACGTCGAGATCTCGACCGCGGCGCACGACTGTGCCGTCACGGACGAGCGCGGCAGGCGCTTCGTTCCGGATGTCACTGTCGAAGTAGCAGTCGTCGATTCCCAGCAACTCGACGAGTTGGTCTGCGACATGCTCGATCACACCCTCGGTGTGTGAGCTTCCAGCCGCGACGATGCCTGCGGTTCGGAGAATGCCGCTGAGCTGAGCCTGCTGCTCGTTGGCGTGGGTGTGCCGCTTGCGCCGTCCGCAGAGAATCAGCGCGGCCGCGAAGCCTACAAGTGTGAGTAGAGCTGCAGTCTGGATGTCAGCCCCGCTCGGTGATGATGATCTGCTGGTACGGCTGAGTGAGGAAGAAGGCCCAGCATGCCGTGCCCGACAGGGCGGCGACGATTCCTGCCCACCGGACGCCGGTGGCCGCAGCGGAGACCACGACGAGGACGAGCAGTAGGGCGATACTGGTGTTCTCGATCCGTGCCCGGAACGGCACCATCGCCGCGCACACCAGCGCCGGAACGGCGCCGGCTCCCGCGACGACCGCCGTACGGGATCGCTCGGAGAGATGGACTCGCATCCCACCATGATGCTTCGTCGTCGCGAAGCGTCCGGGCTCGGGGCCGGTCCGACCCAGGTCCGAGTTCGAAGCCGCGCGCAAGGGCACCGACCGCGATTATTGCTGTGGCCTCGAGGAAGGGCCCCCTCCTCAAATACCTGCAGGTGAACTGGTGATTGGAACAGGCCCCGACCTCCGTGCGGTGGGGGAGGGCTTCGTCTGGTCTGCGACCGCCTCGGCGGTTTTTCCGGTCCAGACAGGCGTACTGTGGGAGTAGTTCCGGAATCGACGACATCCCACTTGAGGCTGCCAGCCACACCGGCCCTCCCGTAGGGGACGTCATGTCGGTACTTCACCGCACCCGAAACACACCCAAACCCCCAGCAGCAGCCACGCCGGCAGATGGCGCGCCGATGTCGGCCGTTGACGAGCTCTCGAAACCGTTGCCGCCCCGGGTGCCACGCACCCGGATCAGTGCCGCGTGGCTGGGGATCTGCGCCGCCGTGGTCGGACTCGTCGTACTGATCATCTTCATGCTGCAGAACACCGGCAGCGTCGACGTCCACTTCCTCTGGATGGAGGGCTCCCTGCCGCTCGCCCTGGCCCTGTTCATCGCCGGAGTCGCTACGACCATCGTGGCCACGACGATCGGTGCCGCCCGCATCACCCAACTGCGCCGCCTCATGCGCCGCCGCAGAGCTGAAGCCTCGTCGTGACACCCAGCGCCAGCGACGGCAGAGCAGCCAGCCTGTGGGTCTGCTGACCGCGCTGTTCGGGAGAGCAGGCGCCGTGTCGACCTGGTGGTCGAATAGAAGGCCCTGATGGCTGCCTGCAGGCGGCTGGCCAGATCAGGTCGCCGGTTCCTGGCGACTGCGATAGGTGAGCAGGCCTTCGATCCCGCGCAGGAATGTCTCACAGATGGGCTTCGGATCGGTCAGGCAGCCGGCGGCCATGGCACCGTCTCGCAGCATGACGAAGTGCCGGGCCGCTGGTTCCGGGTCGATCTTCCCGGTGCCGGAGAAGAGTTCGGTCAGGGTTTCCAGAAACCACTGCCGGTGCTTGAGAACTGCCTGGTGCACCGGATGGGCCGGGTCGGGGTATTCGGCGGCGGCGTTCAGGAACGCGCAGCCTCGGAAGCCGGCTCTCTGGATGTCATCGGTGATGGTCCGGCCGACAGCGCGAATGATGTCGTCGGGGTCGGCGCCTTGAGTCCGCGCGGCATCTACCTGCATACGGATCGCCTCGTCGGCTTGCACCAGGTAGGTGACGATGAGGTCATCCTTGCTCGGGAAGTGCCTGTACAGCGTGGCGCGCGTCACCTGTGCCTTCGCGATCACGCGGTCGACTCCCACGGCATGCAGGCCCTCGGCGTAGAAGAGCTCAGTGGCAGTGCCGAGCAGTCGAGACCGTGCTTCCGACATCCGTTTCCCATCCGATCTCTTGAAGTGCTCTGTCGAGATTAGCAGACAGAACGATCGGTCTTGACAACGATCGACGCTTGCTGCAAAGCTCGACAGTACCGATCGTTCTGTCTACACGAGTGGCGTCGGGGGCATTCGCCCAGTTCGTCCATCTCGAGAGGAATCTGGTGTCCACTTCATTCGAATCCATCGGCGCCACCGGCTCAGTGGTTGGTGCCGCCGCCGGCACCAAGGCGCTGCGAACCCTGTACTACGTCCGCTTCGGATTCGCCATCGTCTGGGCGGTGCTGACGCTGGCGATCGCCACGACGATCAACCCGGGAGCAGCCGCCCTGCTGGTGATCTACCCACTGTTCGACCTCGCCGCGGCCGTGATCGACTTCCGCTCCTCGGGCGCCACTCGGCCGAAGGCGCCGCTCTACGTGAACATGGGCCTGAGTCTGCTCGCCGCCGTCGGATTGGCCGTCGCGGTCACCTCCGGCATCCCGAGTGTGTTGCGGGTGTGGGGCGTGTGGGCGATCACTGCGGGCATCGTCCAGTTGATCGTCGCGATCCTGCGCTACCGGCTCGGTGGTCAGTGGGCGATGATCCTCAGCGGCGGCATCTCCGTCATCGCCGGCAGCGGTTTCGTCCTGATGGCAGGCGGGCCGAAGGCCTCACTGACCACCGTCGCCGGCTACGCGATCCTGGGCGGGGTCTTCTTCCTGATCTCCGCGATCCGCCTGCACCGCCTTGCTCTGAAGGGCTGAGCTCCACGCTGGCGCACGGGAACAATCTGAGCCGCTCGTCCGGTTCAGTTCAGCGGGACCTCGACCTCGGCGACTGTGCCGTGGGGTTCGGCATCCCGCAGCCGCATCCATCCACCGGCTGCCTCCACCCTGATCCGCCGCGACGCAAGGCCGAGGTGCCCGTTCCTCAACCGGGCGTCGAGATCCACGCCGCCGAGCCCCCGGCCGTCGTCGATGACCTGAAGCCGCGCAACGGCGTCGGTACGCGCCAGCTGGACGACGACCTGTCGGGCGGCGGCATGCTTCACCGCGTTCGTGAGCAGTTCGCGGGCTCAGAAGGCCGGCGCGCGAGTGGCTGCTTGGGACCGCGAGTCGCGCTGGCACGAGTGGTGGATCCGGAAGTGGGACGTCCGGAATGGGGCCTAACATCTGGCCATGGAGCAAGAGTTCAGCGGCACGGTCATCGAGTGGCGTGGTCCTGCGCCGTACTACTTCGTCCCCGTACCGGAGCAGGAATGTGTCGCACTGCGGGCGGCGGGCTCGGCCGCCAGCTACGGCTGGGGGATGCTGCCGATCCGCGCTCGGATCGGCAGCGCCGAGTGGAAGACGTCGCTGTGGCCGAAGGACGGGGGCTACCTGCTCCCGCTGAAGGACGCCGTGCGCAAGCCTGGAGGACTGGATGCAGGCGACGCGGTGGATGTTCGGCTCACGTTCGACGCACCACCCCGTCAGCAGAAGCGGCGTCCGGCCGAGCGGGTGCACGTTCCTCGCCCGACGGGCTCGCGGGAACCGGTCACCGCCGAGCAGCTCACGATCGTTCCGGCCAACCAGGCGACCTGGGAGGACCTACAGGCGGTCTTCGGCACGACCGGCGACCCCGCACGGTGCTGGTGCCAGCGGTTCCGGATGCTGCCCAAGGAATCCTGGGACTCTGAGGGTCCCGAGGAGCTGTCGGCCCGGCTCCGCGACCAGACCGCCTGCGGAGACCGGAAGGCGCGGGCGACGAGCGGCCTGGTCGCGTATCTCGACGGCGAGCCGGTCGGCTGGTGCGCCGTCGCGCCGCGGGCCGACCACCCGAGGCTGCTACGTGACTTCCGCATCCCCTGGCTGGGTCGCAACGAGGACAAGACCGACATCAGCGTCTGGGCCGTGACCTGCTTCGTCATCCGGGTCGGCTACCGACGCCGAGGAGTCGGCCGCGCACTCGCCCGCGCCGCCGCCGGTATCGCCCGTGAACGCGGCGCCCGCGCCGTGGAAGGCTACCCGGACTTCGTGGACGGCGGGTCCGTCGGCACTCTCGCCATGTTCGCCGATGCCGGGTTCGCCGAGGTGAGCCGTCCTGGCAACCGTCGCGCCGTCATGCGCATCGACTTCTAGGTGTTGCGGAGCAGGTCGCCGTACTCGGGGTTCTTCTCGATGTAGCTGCCCACGATCGGGCAGTAGTTCGAAACGGTCACGTTCTTGGTGCGGATGTCGTCGAGCGCGTGACGTATCAGGACCGACGCGAGACCTTGTCCGCGGTGGGATTCAGCAATCCACGTGTGGGTGATCGTCAGCTTGGTGCCGATCACGTGATAGACGAGCATGCCGACTCGATCGTCGCCGCAGGTGACTTCGTAGTACTCGTCCTCGGGGTGATCGAGGATCGCGATCACGTGATCGCTGTGGTCTGTCGGGGTCGTCAATTGTGGGCTCCTGTGGAGGTTTCGCGGTGACGCCGCCGGATCGACTCGGTGGACGTCGTCGACCACGAGTGACGCTGCGAGAGGTGCCGAGAAGCGGTCGGACCCGTCCAGGCCGGGGCGGGCCAGGCAGTGCCAGGTCAGCTGCCGGCCGGCGCTGTCGGTGAACCACAGGCGTATGTGCCAGTCACCGTCTACGCACGACACGGGTGCCGGGGTGGCCTCGATCCGGATCTGAACGCTCGCTGGAAGGGAGTCGAGGGGGAGGGGGAACGTCGTCAGTGGGAGGACCGAGTCCGCGTCGGCGGCGTGGCCTTCCCAGTTGGCCAGCATCACGTCGAGATCGAGGATCCGGGCGGTCACGCTGACGGCGCTTCGTCCGTTGTGCTGCCGGGTTGTCTGCCCGATGACGTTTCCGACGGTGACCTCACCGCCGGTGAGCCGGTAGCTGCCCGGCAAGTGTCTGGAGTTCTCAGTCACCGTTTCGTATCTTTCTTCATCCTCTTCGTGGACTAGAGAGTCCATTTCTGCGTAGGCTACACCGCCGACCTGTTGGGTCAAATCCTCGGAGGGAGGGCCTCTTGCGGCTGACGTGGACAGCTCTGGAGTGCCTTTGACAGCCGTAGCAGTGGACTGTATGGTCCTCATCGATACGTGGGCGAGTGGCATCGCAACGAGACCGCTGGAGGAGCCGAACGGTGGGTAGCGACCTGCAGATACGGGACAACCCTGAGACGCGGCAGTTCGAGGCGATCGCCGACGGACACGTCGTCGGGCACTTGAAGTACCGGCCGCACGGAAAGCGCATCATCTTCACCCACACCACTGTCGACCCGGATCACAGGGGCACCGGCATCGCGACGGAGCTCGTCCGAGTCGCTCTCGACGACGCCACCGCCAAGATGCTGACGCTGACGAACTACTGCCCCTTCGTCGCGGACTACATCGCCGACCACCCGTCGTACAGGCCGATTGTCGACACCGAGCATCCGGGAGCGGCGCTGGTTCCGGACAGGGCATCGCGGGCGGGCGTGAACGAGGAGAAGGCCTCGACCCCGGTGCTGGACGTACCGAAGATCGACGGCCGGCGCATCCGTACGTCGCGCCTGCAGCTGGCCCCCTGGACCACGGACGACGCCGCTGGGGCCCTGCGCATCTTCGGCGACATGGACGTCGCTCGGTGGCTCGCTCCGGCCATGGGCCGGATCACCACCGAGACCGAGATGCGGGATCTGCTCTCGCAATGGGTCAGCGAGGATGCGACCCTCCCCGCGCCGCTCGGTCGCTGGAAGGTCGACGACCTCGAGACCGGCAAGACGATCGGCGCGGTAGCGCTACTCCTTCTCCCTCCGTACGAGGTCGACTACGAGATCGGTATCCAGGTCGCGGCGGCGCACTGGGGCCGCGGCGTGGCCGCCGAGGCCGGGCACGCGCTCGCGCACTACGCGTTCGACTCCGGCGTCGACGAGGTCTTCGCCGTCACGCGGCCGCGAAACCGGCGGGCCGCTGCCGCCGCCCGCCGGATGGGAATGGAATGGGTCGGCGAGACCGACAAGTACTACGGCGTTCTGCTGGACGTCTATCGCCTGCGGCGCGGCGACCTGGACCTCCCGCGCTGGTGAGTGAAGGTGAGCTCAGCTGCGAGCGAAGGACTCGATGTGGTCGAGGGCCATGTCCAGCCCGATGGCCATCGGCGCGGAGTTGTGGGCGTTCTGTGCAAGCACGTAGCCCCCTTGGAGGGCAGCCAGCAGGCCGGTCCCGAGGCGTTGCGGGTCCGCGTCCTCGGTGAGGACGCCGAGTTCGCGGAGCCGGGTCAGGGTTTCGACGAGTATCCGCTGCCAGGCATCGAACGATGCGTTGAGCGCTCTTCGCGACTGCTCGTCGGTGTCGGACAGCTCGATCGACATCGCGCCCAGCGCGCACCCGTACGACCCGTCCTGTAGTGAGTTGGCCTGCACCAGAGCGTCACGCCAGCGGCGCAGACCACTGAGAGTCTTCACACTCCGCAGGCGCTGTTCCTCGCGGGCGAGGACGAACTTCGACTGCACGTCGATCACGGCGTGGATCAGCGCGAGTTTGTCCTCGAAGTGGTTGTACAGCTGGGACTTGCTGGTGCTGCTGGCCAGTCGGACGTCGTCGAGGGTCGTCGCGTTGACGCCTTTGACGTAGAACAGGTTGGCTGCCGACTCGACGATCCGTGAACGGGTCTCCAGGCCACGCGGCGTGCGGCGTGTAGCGGTGGTTCCGGGCACGGTGTCTCCCTCGGGCATGTTGCTCACTCGTCCTGTTTGGCCGCCTGGTGTGTCACGACTGCGGTGACCTCGATCTCGAGGCGCAGATCGGGCCGGATCAGCTGTGGCACCACTGAGAGCATATAAGCCGGCCGGTGAGAGATGACGTCGTTGCGAACCTTCACGTAGGTGTCGACGGCGTCCGGGTCGGTGAGCCAGGACCGGACCTGAACGATGTCGCTCAGCAGACCGGGGATGCCGGACAGGACAACCTGGGTTGCGCCGGCCGGGATCGCGACGGCGGCGACGAACTGCGGTGCAGCGCTCATGTCGGCGAAAGCCCTCCTGCGGATGGGTCCGTGCCTTTGTCTCAAAGTGGACCATGCTGTCCATTTGGAATCAAGCGATCGACGGGCGATCTGTCTCGTAGGCAACGCTTCGTGGCTGGCGGGAGCGAGGATTGCGAGCGTTGTTTTGGTCTGTATAGTCCTTATTCATCGAAGGTCGATCACCAGCCGTCAAAGGAGAAAGAGACGATGCGGACAGACGTCAAAGCAACTGCCGACGGAACGCTGCTGGCCGAGGCATCCGCCGACGCGGTGGTTGTTATCGAAGGCAGCCGCTACTTCCCGCCGGACTCACTGGTCATCGGCACCCTTCAGCCGTCGGCGACGCCGTACGTCTGCCCGTGGAAGGGCTCTGCGGAGTACTTCGATGTGACGACGCCGAGACACACGCTTCGTGACGCCGCCTGGACGTACCCCGCCCCGAAGCATTCGGCCATCGAGCAGGTCGGCCACGACTTCACGGGCTACGTAGCCTTCGACACCCGCCAGGTGCACGTCGGATGATCGACGGACCGGCCAGCAGAGTGCCGGCGAGGGAGACTGATGCAGGGAGGTGCCGGATGAAGGCGATTGTGGTGACGGATCAGGCCGCGGGAACGGCCGGGATGACGTTGGCGGAGCGGCCGGATCCAGAGGCGGCGGGGAACGACGTCCTCGTTCAGGTTCATGCCTCGGGATTCACCCCGGGTGAACTGACGTGGCCCTCGACGTGGACCGATCGCCTCGGCCGGGACCGGACGCCGTCGATTCCCGGGCATGAGCTGGCCGGGGTGGTCAGTGCTCTCGGCTATGGAACGACGGGGCTGTCGGTGGGCCAGCGGGTGTTCGGGCTCACGGACTGGACTCGCGACGGCACGCTGGCGGAGTACGCCGCAGTTGAGGCACGTAACCTTGCGCCGCTGCCGGGCGACGTTGACTTCACGGTGGGCGCGAGTCTGCCGATCTCGGGCCTGACCGCGTGGCAGGGACTGTTCGAGCACGGCCGTCTTCAGGCGGGGCAGAGCGTCCTCGTGCACGGAGCGGCCGGTGGTGTCGGTTCGATGGTGACGCAGCTCGCGCGTGAGGCTGGCGCCTACGTCGTTGGCACCGGGCGCGCTGTCGATCGGCAGACCGCGCTCGACTTCGGCGCGCAGGAGTTCGTCGATCTCGAGAACGACGTTCTGGAGGACGTCGGCGGAGTTGGTCTGGTGTTCGATGTCTTCGGCGGCGACATCGGGCGGCGGTCCGCGGGTCTGGTTCGAGCCGGGGGAACGCTGGTGACCATCGCCGGCCCACCCGAGGCGCGTCCCGTCGACGGCCTGGCGATCGACTTCGTCGTGGTGTCTGACCGTGCCCAGCTGGGCGAGATCGCCCGGCGCGTGCGGGACGGACGACTGCGGACAGTCATCGGCACCGTCGCGACCCTCGACGACGCCGTCGCCGCCTTCAACCCGACCGAGCGGGTCAGGGGAAAGACGATCATCCGCGTTCGTCCGTAAGGACTCGGGGACAGCGACCGGTCCTACCCTCGTCGTGGATCAGCTTCAGCCACAGAGTGCTGTAGATATCTGTAAGGGATTACTGGTTTTGGGGGCCGTGTCGATCCGCGGGTCGCTCGTTCGACCAGTGGATGCGAGGGCCGAGAGGCGGCCCCGCCGGACGAGGAGAGCGCGATGCCGAAGTACATGCTGATCATGCGGGGCACCGACGAGTCGAACGCGGCGATGATGGCGAACATCGACGAGATGATGACCACGACCCGCCAGTTCATCGAGGACATGTTCAAGGCCGGCGTCTACGTCGCCGCCGAAGGGCTGGACGATCCGGGCCTGGGCGTCGTGGTCGACTTCAGCGGCGAGGCCCCGGTGGTCACGGACGGGCCGTACGGGGAGACCAAGGAACTGTTCGGGGGATTCTTCTTGCTCGACGTCGCCTCGAAGGAGGAGGCGGTCGAGTGGGCCAAGCGGGTTCCGGCGGCCCGCGGGTCCAAGATCGAGGTCCGGCGGGTGCCGGGGGAGGACGAGGTCCCACAGGACAGCGGGGAGTTCGTCAAGGAAGGGGCCTTGGCCGAGAGCGACGGCCAGAGCTGATGAGTGCGGCCGAGGTCGAGGCCGTCTGGCGGATCGAGTCGGCGCGGATCGTCGCCGCGCTGACCCGGTTCACCGCCGATTTCGGCCTGGCCGAGGATGCCGCCCAGGAGGCGGTGGCCGCGGCGCTGGTGTCGTGGCCGCTTTCCCCTCCGGCCGATCCGGCCGGCTGGCTGATGGCCACGGCCCGGCGGCGGGCGATCGACGCGATCCGCCGCCGTACCGCCCTGAAGGACCGGTACGCCGTCCTTGCGGCTGACCCGGTGGTCCACGAGGACATCGACCCCGACCGGATCGACGACGACATCCTGGCGCTGATGTTCGTCAGCTGCCACCCGGTGCTCTCCCGCGAGGCCCGGGTGGCGCTGACCCTGCGCGTGGTCGGCGGCCTGTCCACCGAACAGATCGCCCGGGCGTTCCTGGTACCTGTGCCGACCGTGCAGGCCCGCATCACCCGGGCGAAGAAGACGATCGCGGCGGCCGGGGTGCCGTTCGAGCTGCCGCCGGCCGATGAGCGCCGGGAACGGCTGGGCGGTGTACTCAGCGTCGTCTACGTGATCTTCACCGAGGGGTCGACGGCCACGTCGGGGGACCGGCTGCTACGCCCCGACGCCGCGTACGAGGCGATCCGGCTGGCGCGAACGCTCGCCGCGCTGCAGCCGGATGAGCCGGAGGTCCACGGCTTGCTCGCGCTGTGCGAGCTGACGGCCGCGCGCTTCCCGGCTCGGACCGGCCGGGACGGTTCGCCGATCCTGCTGGCGGACCAGGATCGGCAGCGTTGGGACTTCTCGGCGGTCCACCGTGGGCTGGCCGCGCTGGCCAAGGCATCGGTTCGCGGGCTCGGCCCGTACGGCCTGCAGGCTGCGATCGCCGCCGTCCACGCGTCGGCTCCGTCGGTGGAGGCGACTGACTGGGACCGGATCGTGGTGCTCTACGAGGCGCTCGGCCGGGTCGCGCCCTCGCCGGTGGTCGAGCTCAACCGGGCGGTCGCCGTGGCCATGGCCTCGGGGCCGGCGCAAGCCCTGGCCATCGTGGACGAGCTGATCGCCTCGGACCGGCTCTCCGGTTCGCATCTGGTTCCGACCGTACGCGGTGAGCTGCTGGCCCGCCTCGGTCGGCGACCGGAGGCGCGCGCCGAGCTGGAGCTGGCGGCCCGGCTGTGCGCCAACCAGCGCGAACGCTCGGTCCTGCTCCGCAAGGCAGCCGCGCTGGACTGACTTGCCTCAAGGTGTGAGAGCGCGGGCGATGGGCCAGGCGCCTGGGGAGGTGTTCGAAAGCACGGTGCAGGTGGTGCCGGTGTGTGGGTCGTGCGTTGACTTGAACGACGCGCCGGCGTCGTACCCGGTCAGGATCGCCGTGTCGTTGCTCTCGTGCAGCCAGAAGCCGAGGCCGTAGCGCCTGGATTTCTCGGGTACGTCGCGACGTGGCCGGACGACCTCTTCGACGGAATCCACGATGTCGCCGGCGAAAAGCGCGCGCCAGAAGGTGGACATGTCGGCGGCGGTGGTGTGGATGCCACCGTCGCCGGTGGCCAGCACCGGCAGGTGGAAGACGTTGGAACGGTCGACCCCATCCAACGGCAGGTAGCCCACGGCCGCGTCGGCAGGTAGCTCGTCGGAGCGGAGGAAGTCGGTTCTGGTCATGCCGGCGGGCCGGAGCACCCGCTCCCGGACCAGGTCGTGGTACCCGACGCCACTCGCCCGCTCCGCCAGCAGGGCAAGGACCACGAAACCACCATTGCAGTAGGCGAACCGCTCACCGGCCCGGAACTTGGTGGGATACCCGTCCAGCAGGGGCAGGAAAGCCTCGGTCGTAGTCAGCTCGTGCGCCGCGCCGACAATGTAATCGGTGATCTCGGTGTCGGCCTCTTCGTCCAGGTAGTCACCGATGCCAGAGGTGTGCGTGAGGAGATGTTCGACGGTCACGTCATCCGCGATCAGCGGTAGATCCTTGCCGAGCAGGGATCGGGCGGTGGTGCTCAGCTCCAGCACACCGTCCTGCACCAGTGAAAGCACGGACAGGGCGGTGAACCCCTTGCTGCCGCTGGCGATGCCGAACCTGGTGTCGAGGGAGTTGGGAACCTGATAGGTGCGGTTGGCCAGCCCGTAGGCCTTCGCGAACTCGACCTGGCCGGCACGGTCAATCCAGACCACACCGGAGAACCCGGTCTCCTCAGCGATTGTGTCAATTTCCCCCTGCGCCATTTCCGCACACTAACCCAGCCCCGCGCCAACCGGCGCAACTTCCCGATCGCTGTTGCCATCGTGATTGGCAACTCAGCTTCGGCCCTTCGGCGGGCTCGTCGTACGGCTTCTCCGTCCAGTCGAGGATCTCGAACCTGGCCTCGATGGTCTGTGAACTCATAGGCCGAGACTAGTCATCCACCGGCCGCGGTCAGGCGGTGCCACGTGTCTCGGGTGGCCTGGTTTGCGGGGAAGAACGCCTCGACGCGGAGTTCCTGGGCGGTGACGTCGACCGGGGTCCCGATGGTGGACACGACCGAGAACAGCTCGACCACCAGATCACCGAGCGCGAACCGTACGTCGATCACGGGTACCGGCGGTGCCGTGACCGATGGCCCGGTGAGTACGGCGCTGACGTCCGGGCGGGAGCGCAGGCGGCGTACCAGCTCCGCTGTCTCCCGGTCGAAGACGCCGCCGACGGCCTCACGGGCGGCGCGTTCGAGCAGCGCCGGTGCGACCGAGGACCAGTTCAGTACAGCCGTGCGGACCGGTCCGGGCTCGATCATCAGCCGCAGCACGTTCGCCGGGTCCGGTAGCGGGTCGGGGGCGAGCAGGGTGCCGAACAGTTGCGAGGCGCCGCGGTTCGCCCGCAGCACGTTCCAGCCGCGGTCCATCACCACCGCCGGGTAGGGCTCGTGCTGCTCGAGCATCGACGCCAGCGCCTCCTCCACCCGGGCGAGCTGCGCGCTGCCGAGCGCCGCCACCGGGTAGAGCGGTGCGAACCCGGCGGCGAGCAGCAGCCCGTTCCGTTCCCGCAGCGGTACGTCGAGCGCCCGTGCCAGCCGCACCACCATCTCCCGGCTCGGCTGGGATCGTCCGGTCTCGACGAAGCTCACGTACCGCGGTGTCGACCCGGCGGCCGATGCGAGGTCCAGTTGGCTGAACCGACGGACCGATCGCCAGTGCCGCAACAGGTCGCCGAACTCCGGATCCGCCGGTGCTGCCCGCATGGGGCCAAGGATAGGCGCCGCACCGCGGCGATTCCCTTCCCCACGAGGGAATCGCGCCACCACACCGCCGCGCAGCACGCTGTCCTGGCATGGCCGCGACCGTCGGCCGCAGGGAGAGAATGATGGATCTGACTGTGCACACCACGAGTACGGCACCGGCTGAGTCGAAGGCGTTGCTGGAAGGCATCGCCGAGGACCTCGGTTTCGTGCCGAACCTGGCCGCGACGACGGCCACGTCATCCACGCTGCTGGCGGCCTTCGACGGACTGCGGCGAGCGGTCACCGGCGGTGCGCTCGACCCGGTGCTACGGGAGACGGCCGGCCTTGCCGTCGGCGTTGCGGTCGACAACCGGTACGGCGTTGCGTTCCACAGCACTGTGCTCGCAGCTCTCGGCGCCACAGCCGCAGACCTCGAGCGGATGCGCGCCGGTGACGAGCCCGCGGATTCCGCTGCGGCGGCGGTCTACGCACTCGCGCGGGAGCTGGTGCTCACCCGAGGGAAGGTTGCTGAGGGCACCGTTCGGCGTACGGCCGAAGCCGGACTGTCCGAGGCGGACGTGCTGGAGGTCGTTGCCGAGTGCACCTTCGCGGGACTGGTCGGCACGCTGGACAACCTGGCCGGCCGAGTCGAGCTCGACGAACCGCTTCGGCCGGCAACTTGGTCGGCGCCGTAGGGGTCTGTCCAGGCTTGCGCCGGCGGACTCGGCGGAGCCCACGACCCGGATGTACGCCGCTACGGTGAGCCACGTCTGGCCAACGCCGTCAAAGCCTGCCCCACCCGAGGAACCGACGCAGCGGGCGTCACGAGACTCGCATCGACACGCCCAGCTGTGACGAGGTATGGACCCGTGGCGAGGACTGTCCTTACCTTTGACGTCATGAGCAATGCTGGTCCGGCAGGTCTCGACGGTCCGGGCAGCGACGCGCTTCTGAAGCTCGGTCGCTTCTTCACGCGGAGGGAGGAGACCAGCGACGGGCGTGCGGTGTTCCGGCAGGGCGGCCGCGCGGGCGACGTGTTCTACCGGGATCGCTGGAGCCACGACAAAGTCGTGCGCTCGACTCATGGCGTGAACTGCACCGGTTCGTGCTCGTGGAAGGTGTACGTCAAGGACGGGATCATCACCTGGGAGAGCCAGGAGACCGACTATCCCTCGGTGGGACCTGACCGGCCCGAGTATGAGCCTCGCGGATGTCCGCGCGGCGCTGCCTTCTCCTGGTACACCTACTCACCCACGCGGGTCCGCTACCCCTACGCCCGCGGGGTGCTCGTCGAGATGTTCCGCGAGGCACGCGAGCGGCTCGGTGATCCGGTGCTCGCCTGGGCGGACGTCGTGAACGATCCGGAGAAACGCCGCCGCTATCAACAGGCGCGCGGCAAGGGCGGTCTGGTACGGGTGAGTTGGCAGGAGGCCGTCGACATGGTCGCCGCCGCCCACGTGCACACGATCAAGACCTACGGCCCGGACCGCTGCACGGGTTTCTCCCCGATTCCGGCGATGTCGATGGTGTCGCACTGCGTCGGCACCCGGTTCATTCAGCTCATCGGCGGCGTGATGACGTCGTTCTACGACTGGTACGCCGACCTGCCCGTGGCGAGCCCGCAGGTCTTCGGTGACCAGACCGACGTTCCCGAGTCGGGTGATTGGTGGGACGCGACGTACCTGATGATGTGGGGCTCGAACGTCCCCGTCACCCGCACGCCGGACGCGCACTGGATGGCCGAGGTCCGCTATCGCGGGACCAAGGTGGTCACGGTCAGCCCGGACTACGCCGACAACACCAAGTTCGCGGACGAGTGGATGCCCGCACAGGCAGGCACCGACGCAGCGCTCGCGATGAGCATGGGTCATGTCCTCCTCAAGGAGTTCTTCGTCGACCGTCGTACGCCGTTCTTCGTCGACTACGTCCGCACCTACACGGATCTGCCCTTCCTGGTGCGGCTCGACGAGCACAACGGCGAGGGCCTGGTTCCCGGCAAGTTCCTGACCTCCACCGATCTCGGCGGCACCGCACCCGAGGACGCGTGGAAGACCGTGTTCCTGGACGGCGCGACCGGACAGCCGGTGGTTCCCAATGGCTCGATGGGATTTCGCTATGCAGACTCCGGAATAGGACGGTGGAACCTCGACCTGGAGGAAGCCTCGCCGGCGCTGACCCTGGCCGGCGACGGGAGTGAACCCGTCGAGGTGCTGCTTCCCGCGTTCACCGATCCCGACGGCAGCGGCTCGGTCCTGCGCCGTGGCGTGCCGGCACGCCGGGTCGGCGGCCACCTCGTCACCACGGTCTTCGACCTGATGCTGGCACAGTACGGCGTGGCTCGCGACGGGCTGCCGGGGGAGTGGCCGACCGGGTACGACGATGCGAGTACGCCGTACACGCCGGCTTGGCAGGCCGAGCGCACCAGCGTTCCGGCTGAGCAGTGCGTCCGGATCGCGCGCGAGTTCGCGCGCAACGCCGAGGAGTCCGGTGGCCGGTCGATGATCATCATGGGCGCCGGAATCTGCCAGTGGTTCCACGGTGACGCGACCTATCGCGCGATCTTGTCGCTGCTGATCCTCACCGGGTCGATGGGTCGAAACGGCGGCGGATGGGCGCACTACGTCGGACAGGAGAAGTGCCGTCCGATCACCGGCTGGATCTCGCTGGCCAACGCGCTGGACTGGAGCCGGCCGCCACGGACCATGACCGGTACGTCGTTCTGGTACATGCATACGGGTCAGTGGCGCAACGACGGCTACTCCGCCGATTCGCTGAGTTCGCCGCTCGCGCGCGGCCATCTCAAGAACAAGCACACTGCCGACACCATCGCGCAGTCCGCACGACTCGGGTGGATGCCGTTCTATCCGCAGTTCTCCGCGAATCCGCTCGACGTCGCGGAGGAGGCGAGCACCGCCGTCGAGGAGGGGCGTGCGAGCGACCCGGCGTCGTACGTCGTGGACGCGCTGCAGGACGGGCGCCTGCGGCCGGCGATCGCCGACATCGACGCGCCGGAGTCGTGGCCGCGCACGCTGGTGCTCTGGCGCTCGAATCTCTTCGGCTCGTCGGCGAAGGGCAACGAGTACTTCCTGAAGAACCTGCTCGGCACTCACTCGAACCTGCTGGGCTCGGAGAACCCCGAGGTGCCGCGGCCGGCCGACGTCGCCTGGCACCAGCAACCGCCGGAGGGGAAGCTCGACCTGCTGGTCTCCGCCGACTTCCGGATGACGTCGACGACGCTGCTGTCCGATGTCGTGCTGCCGGCCGCGACCTGGTACGAGAAGCACGACCTGTCCTCGACCGACATGCACCCGTTCGTGCACGCGTTCAGCCCTGCGATCGACCCGCCGTGGGAGGCGCGCACCGACTTCGACGCCTTCCATGCCATCGCTCGGCGGCTCTCGGAGCTCGCGGTCGAGCACCTCGGCACCCGGCGCGATCTGGTCGCTGTCCCTCTTCAGCACGACACCCCGGGTGAAACCAGGCAGGCCGGCGGCGTCGTCCGGGACTGGCAGGAACCAGGCGTCGCTGCGATCCCAGGCGTCAACACTCCCGTTTTCTCTGTGGTGGAGCGCGATTACACCGCGATCGCCGACAAGCTCGCGTCGGTCGGTCCGCTCGCGGACATGCTGGGGTTCACGGTCAAGAACGTCACCTACGAACTCGGGGAGCAGGTCCAGGCGCTGGCGCGCAGCAACGGGGTCATGCCGACCGGCGCGGGGGCCGGGAGGCCCGCGATCGACACGGACCAGCACCTGGCAGAGGCGATCTTGCGCTTCTCCGGCACCACGAACGGTGCCCTGGCGGTGCAGGGTTTCCGCTCGCTCGAGGAGCGGGTCGGCAAGACGTTGCACGACCTTGCCGAAGGATCGGAGGAGAAGCGGATCAGCTTCGCCGACACCCAGGCCGCGCCGGTGCCGGTGATCACCTCGCCGGAGTGGTCGGGGTCTGAGACCGGTGGACGCCGCTACGCGCCGTTCACGGTCAACATCGAGCGGCTCAAGCCGTTTCACACGCTCACCGGACGGATGCACTTCTACCTCGATCACGACTGGATGTCCGACGTCGGTGAGGCACTGCCGACGTACCGGCCGCCCCTGGACATGCACCGGCTGTTCGGCGAGCCGGCGCTCGGACCGGACGGACGGCTGCAGATCGTGGTGCGCTACCTGACGCCGCACTCGAAGTGGTCGATCCACTCCGAGTACCAGGACAACCTCTTCATGCTGTCGCTGTCGCGCGGCGGTCCCACGGTCTGGATGAGCCCGCAGGACGCCGAATCGATCGAGGTGCACGACAACGAGTGGGTCGAGTGCACCAACGCGAACGGCGTACTCGTCGCGCGGGCGGTCGTCAGCCACCGGATGCCACGCGGCGTCGTCTACGTGCATCACGCGCAGGAGCGGACCATCGACGTGCCGAAGTCCGAGGCGACCGGGCGCCGGGGCGGCATCCACAACTCTGTCACCCGTTTGCTGGTCAAGCCCACGCACTTGATCGGTGGCTACGCCCAGCTGTCCTACACGTTCAACTACCTCGGGCCGACCGGCAATCAGCGCGACATGGTGTCGACGGTCCGCAAGCGGTCCCAGGAGGTGACGTACTGATGCGCGTCATGGCCCAGCTGGGCATGGTGATGAACCTCGACAAGTGCATCGGGTGCCAGACCTGCTCGGTCACCTGCAAGCAGGCGTGGACGAACCGTGCGGGCACGGAGTACGTCTGGTTCAACAATGTCGAGACCCGGCCCGGCCAGGGGTACCCGCGCCGCTACGAGGATCAGGACCAGTGGCGCGGTGGCTGGGAGGTCAACTCCCGTGGCCGGCTCCGGTTGAAGACAGGAGGCCGGCTCAAGCGTCTGCTGTCGATCTTCGCCAGCCCGGTGCAGCCGGAGCTGAGCGACTACTACGAGCCGTGGACCTACGACTACAAGACTCTCGTCGATGCTCCCCTCGGTGACGACTTTCCGGTCGCACGCCCGAAGTCCCTGATCACCGGCGAGGACACCAAGGTCACGTGGTCGGCGAACTGGGACGACAACCTCGGCGGCGCCCCGGAGCTGGGGCACCTCGACCCGATCGTCGCGAAGATCCGCCGCGAGGCGGAGGACAAGATCAAGTTCGAGTTCGAGCAGACGTTCATGTTCTACCTGCCGCGGATCTGCGAGCACTGCCTCAATCCGTCCTGCATGGCCTCCTGCCCGTCGGGCGCGATCTACAAGCGCACCGAGGACGGGATCGTGCTCGTCGACCAGGATCGCTGCCGCGGGTGGCGGCAGTGCATCACCGGCTGCCCGTACAAGAAGATCTACTTCAATCACAGGTCGGGCAAGGCAGAGAAGTGCACGTTCTGCTATCCCCGCGTCGAGGTCGGCATCCCGACCGTCTGTGCGGAGACCTGCGTGGGCCGGCTGCGCTACCTCGGCCTCTTCCTGTACGACGCCGACGCCGTCACAGCCGCCGCGTCGGTGCCGGAAGCCGAGCTCTACGAGGCGCAGATGGACCTGCTCCTCGATCCGGAGGACCCCGCGGTGATCGCCGGCGCGCGGGCCCAGGGGATCCCCGAGGACTGGTTGGACGCGGCGCGTCGTTCACCTGTGTACGCGCTGGCGAAGAAGTACCGGGTCGCGCTGCCTCTGCACCCGGAGTACCGCACGATGCCGATGGTCTGGTACGTCCCGCCGCTCTCGCCGGTCGTCGATCTGCTGTCCGGGCAAGGCCATGACGCCGAGGATCGCGACGTGCTCTTCGGGGCGATCGAGGCGCTGCGCATTCCGATCGAGTATCTCGCCGAGCTCTTCACGGCGGGTGAGACTGCCGTTGTCGACGGCGTGCTGCGCAAGCTCGCCGCGATGCGCTCCTATATGCGCGCGGTCAACCTCGGGCGGGATCCGGACGACTCCATTCCCGCATCGGTCGGGATGACCGAGGAAGCCATGTACGAGATGTACCGCCTGATGGCTATCGCCAAGTACGACGAGCGCTACGTGATCCCGAAGGCCCATGTCGAACAAGCACATGACCTCGAGGAGATCGGCTGTTCGCTCGATTACGACGAAGGGCCGGGCATGTACGGCTCCGCGGCGTTCGGCGAGGCGAGCGGCCGTCCAGTGCCGGTCGCCGTCGAGACTTTCCACGCGCTCAAGCAGCGCCAGACCAGCGAGACACCGACCAGCAGCGAGGAACTGCGCGGCAGAGTCAACCTGCTCAACTGGGACGGCAACGGTGCGCCGGAAGGGCTGTTCCCACCCCGTGACCGAGGGGACTCGCAATGAACCGGCAGGCTCGTGCCCGCGTCGTCCGGCAATCCGCGTCGTGGTGCTTGGGCTATCCCGATGCGCAGCTGATCGAGCGGGTGCCGCTGCTGCGGACTGCGCTCGCTGAGCAGGGCGTGACGAGCCTCGACGCGCTACTCGAACAGCTGGAGCAGCTTCCTCTCGGCGAACTCCAGCGCAGCTACGTCGACGTCTTCGATCTCTCCCGTCGGCACGCCCTCTACTTGTCCTACTGGACCGACGGCGATACCCGGCGACGCGGCCAGGTGCTTGCCGCTTTCAAACAGCGCTACCGCGACAGTGGCTTCCACGTCGACACCCGCGGCGAGCTGCCGGACTACTTGCCATTGGTTCTGGAGTTCGCGGCGATCGCCGATCCTGACGCGGGAGAGGCGTTGTTGCGGGAGTACAGGCCGAGCCTCGAGCTGCTGCGGATCGGCCTGGAGGAGGATGGTACGCCGTACGCCGGTGTGGTCGCGGCCGTGTGCGCCACCCTTCCGGGACCCTCACCGGTCGATCGTGCGGCGGTGCAGGCCATGGCCGGCGGGCCGCCTGTCGAGACGGTCGGCCTGGAGCCCTTCGATCCGCGGCTGCTGCCAATGGCCGGCAAGCGATGAACGTGCTGCTGTGGGGCGTGCTGCCCTACCTGGTGATCGCGACCCTCGTGCTGGGAACCGTCTGGCGCTACCGCTTCGACAAGTTCGGCTGGACCACGCGCTCGTCACAACTCTACGAGTCACGGCTGCTGCGGATCGGGTCGCCGCTGTTCCACTTCGGCATCCTCGTGGTCTTCATCGGGCATGTCGGCGGCCTGATCATCCCGGAGAACTGGACCGAGGCGGTCGGGATCTCCGAGGGCCTGTATCACTTCAACGCGCTGCTTTTCGGTGGCATCGCGGGAGTGTGCACGCTGGCCGGCATCGTGATCCTCGTCGTACGTCGTCGTACGACGGGTCCTGTCTTCATGGCGACCACCCGCAACGACAAGCTGATGTACGTACTGCTGATCGGGGCGATCACTCTCGGCCTCTGGACCACCCTGGTATCAGTAGGGGCAGGGTCGGAGGCTCACAACTACCGGGAGACTGTCTCCCCGTGGTTCCGCTCGATCTTCCGGCTGGACCCCGACGTCGACGCGATGGGCGAGGCCCCGATCCAGTTCCACGTGCACGCTCTGGTCGGGATGCTGCTGTTCGCCGTGTGGCCGTTCACCCGGCTCGTCCACGCATTCACCGCGCCGGTGCACTACCTTTTCCGGCCGTACATCGTCTACCGAAGCCGCGACGCCCGTACGCCTGCACCGACTGGTCGCGCCCGGGCCGGCTGGAATCCGGTCGGGACACGCGATCGAGACCGGAAGTCCCGATGAGCTCGGCCGGTGTCGAGCTCTCGCTCGAGCAGGGGCAGGCCAGGAACCTGGCCTTGGCGACCCTGGCCTTCACGATCAGTTTCTGGGCCTGGAACATGATCGCTCCGCTGGGGGTCCGGTATGCTGACGAGATGGGGCTCACGTCCGGTCAGAAGTCGCTGCTGGTCGCGACTCCGGTGCTCGTCGGGTCGGTCGGCCGGATCCTGGCAGGTGCCCTCACCGACCGGTTCGGCGGTCGAACGATGTTCACGGTGTTGCTGCTGGCGACCTCGCCGTTCGTGCTGCTGGTCGGCGTCGCCGGCGCCCTCGACTCGTATGGACTGCTGCTGCTCTTCGGCTTCTTCCTCGGCATCGCCGGAACAACGTTCGCGGTCGGCATCCCGTTCGCCAACGCGTGGTTCGAGGCCGACCGCCGCGGATTCGCGACCGGCGTCTTCGGCGCCGGCATGGGCGGTACCGCGCTGTCCGCGTTCTTCACGCCCCGCTTCGTCCAGTGGTTCGGCTACGGAACCACCCATGTCATCATCGCCGCGGCGCTCGTGGTCGTCGCGGGCATCGTCTGGACGATGATGCGTGACTCGCCGATCTGGGTGCCCAATGCCGATCCTGTCGTGCCCAAGCTGGTCGCGGCCGCCAGGCTGCCCGTGACCTGGCAGATGGCGTTCTTGTACGCCGTCGCCTTCGGCGGCTTCGTGGCGTTCTCGACCTACCTACCGACCTACCTCAAGGATGTCTACGGCTTCGACCTGACCGGCGCCGGGACACGTGCGGCGGGATTCGCGATCGCAGCCGTGGTCGCACGCCCACTTGGCGGGGTGCTGTCCGACCGGGTCGGGCCTCGGGCCGTCGCCGCGACGTCGTTCGGCGGCGCGGCGATCCTCGCTGTCGTGGTCGCGCTCCAGCCGCAACCCGAGATCCCTGCCGGTATCGCGTTCGTGCTCCTGGCCGCGTTCCTCGGACTCGGCACCGGAGGCGTCTTCGCCTGGGTAGCCGCGCTGGCACCGAAGGAGCGGGTCGGCAGCGTGAGTGGCATTGTCGGGGCGGCCGGTGGTCTCGGTGGGTTCTTCCCGCCGCTCGTCATGGGTGTGACGTACGACGAGGCAGACCACAGCTACACCGTCGGCCTGCTCCTGCTGTGCGCCACCGCCCTGATCGCCCTGCCGTACACGATCTTCGGCGTGCGCAGACGAGAGGCGACAGCCAAGCCCTGACGGATCCCTTCAGCGGGTCAGGATGCGGGATCTCAGGGCGAGGTCGTCCATTGTCTCCAGGACGTGGAGGCGGGCGACGCGGACCGGGATTCGGAGGGGTTGGAAGGTTGCCACGATCTGGCGGAGCTCGGTGTAGGCGTTGCCGGTGACGTCTGCGGTCAGCTGGAGGTACCCGGCCAGCAGCGGCCGGTCGACGGCAAGTGCGAGGGCGGCTTGTTCGTCGGCCGGTTCGACCGGAAGGTAGATCCGGCCGGTGTTGAACTGCCCGATCCACGGCCCGCGGATGACGAGGTCGATCGGTGCGTCGAGGTTTCGTGGTTCGTCACTGCCGTGCACCAGCGTCGCGTGGACCCGGTCGACCCTCAGCTCGAGTCCGCGCCACCACACCAACTCGGCCAGACTGGAAGCAGCCAGCGCCGAAAGGAACGGCTCTGGGCGTGGATCCGGTAGGGGGACGACCAACGAGCGCGCGGGCGGCCAGAACTCGCCGGGCCCAGGATCCGGCCCGAGCAGATCGCGAGGCCGGTCGGTGAGTAACGGGAGATGCCGCGTCCGATAGCGCTCGTCCAGCCGCAACGAGTCGTGCTCGTCCCACTCGTACTGCTGGCCGGCCAGCACGCTCAACACATCAGGCATCGCGATCCCCCAACCGGCCGAGGAGTCTCTCGAGTCTGGGCCGAATCTCGGTGTCGTCGCCCTGGATCTCGACCAGCTTGTCTCGGCTGGTCGCGCCTCGCACCAGTGTCACGGCCGAACGTCGTACGCCGAACGCCGCCGCGATCGCATCCAAGACGGCCTTCGTCGCCTGACCTTCCACCGCACGGGCCGCCACCGCGACCACCAGGGCCGGGCCGGCCGCACCGTCGTACCGGCCACCGACGGCGGTCCGAGAGGCACCCGGTTTGACCCGCAGCAGAATCCGCATGGCTGAATTCTCGCCCGACGGATCCCTGGTCAGGCACGCCAGCGGTTGGTCAGTTCGTCGTTGGTGGGCGGCGGTCCTGGGAGTTCCGACGCGCCGCCCGGTTGTTCTCCGGACCGATGCATCGCCTCCAGCATCAGGGTGAGGTACCGATGCCGGAGCTGGTTCGTCCGAGCCTCGTCGCCGAACTTGATCGACGTGATCTGTTCGAGGATCACCCCGAAGTCCTCGACGACGATCCCCGGCCGGAGGTGTTCCTTCGTCCGCGTGTAGATGGCTTGGTTCAGCTCAGCCGCCCGGGCGGCGTCCTGCCAGAGGTCGGGCGTCGGGGTGAACGTCCCCGCCAGCCGCTGGGTCAGTGAATTGGTGTCGGCGTCGACCAGCGCGTGCAGGAACGCTCCGAACGCAACCCACGGCTCGCGGTCGTCGGCCAGAGCCTTCTCCGACTCCTCGATGTACCGGGCCAGTCCGTCGCTGCAGAGCTTGCGGAGCAGCTCCTCCTTGCTCGCGTAGCGCCGGTAGAGCGCGCTGATACCGACCCCGGCACGCTCCGCGACCGCGGAGATGGGGGCACCGGGATCGGCGATGAACACCGCCCGGGCCGCGCCCAGGATCACTTCGTCGTTGCGGGCCGCCTGCGCCTGCCGGCCACTCAGAGCTTTCGTCATGTCACCAAGACTACCACTTGAACGGAATGCTCCGTTCCGCTAGAGTTGGAACAGAACAGTTCGTTCCGTTCGAAGCTGGAGCCGATGATGACCGCAGTCGCAGTACTCCCCAGCAGCACAGCAGCAGTCGAGGCCGCCCCGCAGCGCCGGCGCTGGCTCGCCTTCTCCGCGGTCATCACCGCGTCGGTGATGGACCTGCTCGACTCGACCGTGATGAACGTCGCCGCCCCCGGCATCCGCGCCGACCTCGGCGGCTCCTACGCGAGCCTTCAGTGGATGGCCGCCGGGTACACGATGGCTCTGGCTGTCCTGCTCCTCGTCGGCGGCCGCCTCGGTGACATGGTCGGCCGGAAGCAGGCGCTGCTGATCGGCGTCGGCGGGTTCACCGTGATCTCGTTCCTCTGCGGCCTCGCCGTGTCGTCGGACATGCTGATCGCCGCCCGCGTCGCCCAAGGTGCGTTCGCCGCGATCATGTTGCCGCAGGGCTTCGGACTGGCCCGCGACCTGTTCGATCCGGGTGAGCGAGCCAAGGCGTTCGGGTTCTTCGGTCCGGTGATGGGTCTGTCAGCGGTGATCGGCCCGATCATCGGCGGCACGCTGCTCGACGCGGATCTGCTCGGGACCGGCTGGCGAGCGATCTTCCTGGTGAACATCCCGGTCGGCATCTTCACCTTCGTCGTCGCGGCCAAGTACCTGCCGAACACCAGGGCCGCCGACGGCCGCCGGATCTCGCTGGACATTCCTGGGCTGCTGATCGCCGGGGCCGGCCTGGTTGCCCTGGTCTACCCGCTGGTGCAGGGGCACGAGATCGGCTGGCCGCTGTGGTCGAAGGCGCTTCTGGTCGCCTCGGTGCCGGTGCTCGCCGGCTTCGGTGCGTACCAGTCCCGCCGGCAGCGCAGCGGCGCGACCCCGCTGATCGAGCCCGGGCTGCTGCGGAGCCGCTCGTACCTGTCCGGCGTACTGTTCGCGGTGGTCTTCTTCGGTGCGATGGCCGGCACGTTCGTCCTGGGCATGTTCCTCCAGGTCGGCCTCGGCTACACCCCGATCCACGCCAGCCTGGCGATGGCGCCGTGGGCGTTCGGGGCGCTGATCGGTTCTGCGGTCTCCGGGATGGCGATGCAGAAGTACGGCCGGAAGCTGCTGCACATCGGCCTCGCGCTGATGGCGATCGGGCTCACCGGCCTGTACGGCGTACTCGCGCTGACCGGGCTGAACGTCGGGCACTGGGACCTGGTGGTCCCCAACCTGATCGGCGGGGCCGGGATGGGCATGGTCTTCGTCCCGCTGTTCGACATCATCCTGGGCGGCGTCCGCGACGAGGAGGTCGGCTCGGCAACGGGCATGCTGGGTTCGCTGGAGCAGGTGGGGATAGCGCTCGGTATCGCGGTGATCGGGACCATCTTCATGGGCAAGGTCGCCGACGCCGAGCCCGCGACCCGCTCCCTGGCCGCCCTCGACGGCGCCCAGGTGGCGCTGCTGGCAACCCTCGGCGGGATCGCACTCACGTTCGCCGTCGGCTTCCTGCTCCCCAAGACCGCCCGCCCCGGCATAGAGCACTGATCCCCGGCTCAGGTGGTGCGAGGTTGGATCTTGGGGTGCCTCACCGGGGGCTCACTTGGTCTGGGGTTACTCCGGTCCACTCGAGCAGAGCGGCGAGGTCGAAGGGCAGGTGCTCGGGTTGGGCCGCGGCGGGCGCGTGCAGTGCGCGAGCCGCTGCGGTGATCCCGAAGGTCGTCGTACGGAATCTCAACTCCAGTTCGGGGTCGTCGTTCGGCTCGCAGAGGAAGACCTCGAGGCCGTCGGGATAGACGATCACGGGGGAATCGGAGATCGCGCACATGCGGACCAGCCGTTCGTGGGTCGGCTCGAACATCATGCCGTCGCGGGGGATCTCTCGCAGTCCGGCCAGATAGCGCTGAACTGCCTGGGCCGTCGCGATCGTGATGAGCCTGGTGAAGCTGGTGATGATGTCGGGGTCGGTGCGTGTCGAGAGCTGCCGCTGCTGCCACTCGTCGACCTCGTTCAGCGCGACGTCGATCTCTCTGCGGCGGTCCGGCGGAACATCGACGAAACCGGGCCGGATGTCGCCGTACGCCGCGATGACGGCCTCGACGAGTTGCCGTGAGGTCGGATCGGGGACACCGTTGCGATGGAACGCCTTGGCGAGCAGAGGAAATCGCTGCAGCCCGAGGGCGAAGCGCGCATACGGTACGGCGGACTCGAGGTAGTCAGGAGGTGGCGGTACGCCGTACACGTGCGTCAACGGGCAGGCGAGTGCCCAGTCGGAGAGCCGCAGGAGCGAGTCGTTGTCGGCGTCGCTGCGCGCGACGGTGGCAAGCTCTTGGAGGGTGCGGTAGACGTCGACGTGATTCGTCGCGACGTACTCGTCGAGCCACCTTCGGGCGCGTTTGCGGGACACGCCGCGAAGCAGCTCGACGGCGAAGGTGCTCGCATGACTCTCGAGGATGTTCTGCGTGCTGGTCAGCTTCTCCGGACGGCCGCTCGCATCATAGAGACCTTCCGACCCGAAGGTTCCGAACGTCCCGAAGTGCAGTGGGCTTGCGTCGTCGAGTGCGGCGCGGGCGACGCGCAGTGCATCGTAGAGTTCGCCGATCGGGTGGCCCAGGGGCTGCCCGAGGAGGTATCGCTGGGTCGACTCGACGGCACGGATCGCCGTGAGGTGGCGTGCCGCTTCCGCGTCAGCGGGAAGGTCTCCGGTGAGCCATGGCGTGGGGACCCGCAGGGACGCGTCGCTTGCGAGCAGGCGCAGTAGTTCGAGGGTGTGGAGCACCTGCACATGGCAGCCGACGCGGTACACCATGCCGACCGCGGTCAGCGACCACTGCGCGCGATGCACGAACTCGTCCAGCAAGCCGGCCATCGGCGTAGCCATGTCGGCCGAGGTCACGGACAGTTCGATGTACGGGAAGGCGTCGGGGATGCGGTGCGTGAAGGAGAGGTGGTCGGTCCGAGGGGAGTAGCGACCACGCAGATCCTTGTCGACCTCGTCAGTCATCGTCGTCGGCACGGCATCGGCACAGCTTCGACAGACCCTTCTTGACCAGCAGCGTCGCCACCGTGCCGGCGGGGATACCGCCCAGCACCGTGACGATGACGTCCGCCACGGCCGCGGTGAGGGTCAGCGTGTCGCCGAAGTTGGACGACTTCTTCTTTGCGCAGTAGTTCCACTCGTCGCAGATCCGATGACGGAGGGGTTCCTCGAGGCGGTCGAAGGTACGGCGACCTGTCTCGCGCGCCTCGACCGGCGAGAACATCACGTCGGCGTTGGCGGGATCGGACCGCGCCAGCGCGATGTAGAGCTGGTCCTCGTCGAGCAGCAGCAACTCGCCGAGCTCGTCCTCAAGCGCGGTCATGTCGGAGTCAAACACGCCAGGATCTGCGAGCACAATCCCACGGCTCCGCGCCGTACAAGTCAGTGCGGGAGTACGTCGGGGAAGCCGAAGGTCGTGACCAGCGTAGGGTCGTGGAACTTGATGACTGCGGAGATGCCGGTGGGGGTGGGGGCCAGTACGACGGCGCCGTCGGCTCGGAGTGTGCCGTCCGGGGTCCGGTGGTACACGGCGGCGGCCGGCTGGCCGTTGGCGGTGGTCGCGATCATCCGCCAGTCGCCGGGTGCGCCCAGCACGTACGCGTCGAGTATGTGGATGCACGTCGCCCGGCCCGACTGCCAGTCGCGGAACGGCGTCGCCTCCAGCGTGGCGTCCGCGCGCAGTACCTGTTCCAGCAGGCCGGCATCGGAGCGCTCGAAGGCCGCGATGTAGCCGTCGAGCAGTGCGCGTGCGCGTTGGTCGGTCGGTTCGAGCAGTTCCGCGGGCTCCGGCTGCAACTCGTCCAGTCGGGCGCGGCCGCGCTGCAGACCGCTCTTGACCGCTGCGACGGTGGTGTCGAGAACCTCCGCCGTGTCCGCGGCTGAGAACGCCAGTACGTCGCGCAGGATGAGGATCGCCCGTTGACGAGCGGGCAGGTGCTGCAGACTGGCGATGAGCGCGAGCCGCACCGACTCGCGCGCGACGACGACGTCGGCAGGATCGTCGGCGGGCGGGGCGATCCACTGGTCCGGCAACGGTTCCAGCCAGGAGACCTCACCCGGCGCAACGAGACTCGGTTCGCGATCCGGTCCGTCGTACGGGCCGGCCAGACCCGAGGGCAGCACCCGGATCGGGCGCGGCTTCAGCGCTCTCAGGCAGACGTTGGTGGCGATCTTGTAGAGCCACGACCGGATCGACGCCCGGCCTTCGAAGCCGGCGTACGACCGCCACGCCCGCAGATAGGTCTCCTGCACCAGGTCCTCGGCGTCGTGCGCGGAGCCGACCATGCGATAGCAGTGCGCCAGCAACTCCCGGCGGAACCGTGCGGTCTCGGCGGTGAATCTGTCGTGATCCGCTGTCGCGTGCGGATGCGATCTCACGCCGCGAGCCTAGCCATCGAATGTCGCACTCTCAGGGCAGCAGGGCCAGCTTGCCCACGGTTGCCCTGGCTTCCAGTTCCGCGAGCGCTTTCGGGCCGTCGGACAGTTCGTACGCCGTGGGCCGGCCGGGCGGTAACACGCCGGCGGCGATCAGCGCGGACAGCTCGCCCATGACCTCGCCGAAGACTTGCGGTGCGGCCTCGATCAGTACGCCGAGGTTGAAGCCGATGATGTGGACTTGGTGTTTGTACACCAGCTCCCAGTTGGTGATCGCCGCCTCGCCGCCCGGCAGACCAGACACGATGACCCGGCCGGTGACCCGCTTGGCTGCGGCCAAGCTGGCCTCGAAGGTGGCGCCGCCCGCCGACTCCAGCACCAGATCGGCGCCATTACCGTCGGTCAGCTGCAGCACCTCGGCAGCGAGGTCGGTGCCGAGAGAATCCAGGACGTGGTCGGCACCGGCTGCCAGCACCGTCTCATGCTTGCTCGGCGAGGCGGTCGCTATGACCGTCGCACCATAGTGCTTGGCCATCGTGACCGCGGCCTGGCCGGTCGCGCCCGCGGCGGCGTGGATCAGCACGGTCTGCCCTGCGGTGATGCCGCCTAGGGGCTTGAGTGCGGCCAGCGCGGTCGGCCAGTTCACGACGAGGCCCAGCGCCTGCTGCTCCGTCCAGCCGGCGGGCAATGGCATCGCCGCCGCCGCGGGGAGCACCATGTACTCGGCGAAAGCGCCGCTGCCGACGCCGACCACGCGAGTCCCCGGCGTCGGGCCGGTCACAGCATTGCCCACGGCAACAACCTCCCCGGCGGCCTCGAAACCGGCCAGGTATGGCGGCCGCGGACCGTCCAGGAAGGTGCCGTGGGCCCTCGAGATGTCGGCGAAGTTGACGCCCGCGGCGGCGACGCGGATCAGGACCTCGCCCCGGCCTGGGCTCGGCACTGGAGCGTCGGTGATCAGGCGCATGTCCTGCGGGCCGTTGAGGGATGTCTGCTGCAGCGCGTGCATGGTCGCGGGAGCCTTTCGTTCGGCGTACATGAGAGAGGCCTGCGCCTCCCACCATGTAGATCCCGGTCACCGCACAAAGGAATCGATCGTGCCTGATCCTACTGGTCTGGCCATCAGCTCCGGCGCCCACGAGTGCCTTGGATTGTATGATTCTGCCCATGGAACGGAGCGCTGCGTTCGACTCCCAAGGCGCCGGCCGCGCCCGCCGACTGGCTGAGCTCGTCGATCTCATCGCCAGGCACGCTCGTCCCGACCAGACCACGCGGATCGACGGCGTCCTTGCGTCCGCGGAGACACGAGTCGGGGAGCCGACCCCGTCTCGATCCGGGACCGTGATGGCGTTGATCGCCCAAGGCGCGAAGCGGATCGCGTTAGGCGACCGCACGTACGAGTACCGCCAAGGGCAGTACCTCGTCGCGTCCGTGGACCTACCGATCACCGGCCACTACGTCGAGGCTTCGGCGGCGACACCGGCCCTTGGTTTCGGACTCGTCATCCGTCCCTCGGTCGTTGCGACGCTCTTGCTGGAGGCTTCTCGAAGGCCGAGTCAGCGGCCGGCCGTGGCGGCCCTCGGAGTCGCCGACGCCAGTGAAGCCATGATCGACGCCGCCGTACGCATGCTGACGCTGATCGAGCGTCCGGCTGATCGTGATGTCCTCGCGCCGATGATCGAGCGGGAGATCCTGTGGTATCTCCTCAACGGCCCGATGGGACCGGCGATGCGGCAGATCGCGATGACCGACAGTGGACTGACGCAGATCAGCCGCGCGGTTCGATGGATCACCGACAACTACGCTCAGCCGCTGCGGGTGCAGGAACTGGCCGGCATGTGTGGAATGAGTGTGTCGTCGTTCCATCGAAACTTCCTGGCCGTCACTGCCTTCAGTCCGCTCCAGTTCCAGAAGCAGGTGCGGCTGCAGCAGTCCCGGTTGCTCTTGCTGTCCGGTGCGGGAGACGTCGCCACCACTGGATTCCGGGTGGGATATGACAGCGCATCGCAGTTCAGCCGCGAGTACCGACGCCATTTCGGCCTGCCGCCCGGACGCGACGCCGCCCGCCTCCGAGCGTTGGCAGAAGCATCAGCGCCGCCGGTTCAGCGGGGTTGGAAGGCTCGGCGGTAGGCGAGGGGCGACATGTTCACTCGACGGGTGAAGTGATGGCGCAGGTTGATAGCGGTGCCGAATCCACAGTGTCTGGCGATGTCCTCGATCGACAGGGCTGTGGTTTCGAGGAGTTCCTGGGCGTGGCGTACGCGCTGGGTGAGTAGCCATTGCAGTGGCGTCGTACCGGTCTCCTCGCGGAAGTGGCGGTTGAGCGTACGCGGACTCATGGCCGCCTGCTGCGCGATGTCGGACAGCGTCAGCGGCTCACCGAGACGGTCCCGCACCCACCGCATGGTCGGCTCCAGCGAACCACTGGCGCCGGTGGGGTCCCGATGGACGATGAACTGTGATTGGTCGCCGTCGCGCTGAGGTGCGATCACCACATGGCGGGCAGCGTCGGCTGCGACCGCCGCGCCGAAGTCGTTGCGCACCATGTGGATACACAGGTCGAGTCCGGTCGCTGCCCCGGCCGACGTCAGCACATCGCCGTCGTCGACGAACAACACGTTCGGGTCGACCTCGACCCGCGGGAAGCGTTCGGCGAATCTCGCGGCCGAGGTCCAGTGCGTCGTCGCCCGCCGTCCGTCGAGCAGCCCTGCGGCCGCCAGGATGAAAGCGCCACAGCAGATCGAGGCGATCCTGGTACCGCGGCCGTGCGCCTGCCGAAGGACATCGAGTACTTCGATGGACGGTTCCATGTCCGTGCGTGCGCCCGGCACGATCACTGTGTCGGCGGTCAGTACGGCGGACAGGTCGTACGGCGCGGTCATCCGGAACATCTCCACCCCGCCGCGACCGCACACCACGAGGTCAGGTCGCTCCCCGCACACGATCACGTCGTACAGCGGATCGCCGAACACCGCCCCGGCCGGTTTGTCATGGGAGTGGGCGGTCCCGAACACCTGGCCGGGGATCGCAAGCTCGAGGCTCTTCACGTGGTTGACGGCAACGACCGCGATCCGATGCATGGCGACAATCTATCGGAGGTGGGCATTCTTGCCACTGTCGAGCTATGCCGAGCGTCGCGACGATGATCTGCGTGCTCATCGTCATCCAACTCGTCGTGTACGTCGTCGCCGTCCTGTGGTTGGTCCTGTTCGGTTGGGTTGCCGATCAGCTGTCACGTCCGGCAGACCACCTCCGACAGTTCAGCCGCCCAGAACGGTGAGGGGCCTCCTGTGCTGTGCGGTGGAGCGGAGGAGGAGGTGCAGGGAGCTGTGGTTGGCCAGGCCGCCGAGGGCGCCGAGGGCTCGGAACGTCAGGGTGATGTCCACGACGGTCGGAGCGTTGAAGCGGACCCGGAAGCCGCCCTCCTGGCGTGGTTCACCCGTGAGTTCGTGGAGGGGAAGGTCCAGTTCGACACCGGGCACCGGGTCGCTCTCGATCGCGAGCTGACCCGTCACGTAGCCCTGGTTGACGATGGTGACGTCGATCGTGTGCCAGTCGCCCGCGGTCAGACTCGCCACCCGGGTTGCGGTCCGGGCGACGTTCACCCGGGCCTCCGGGTTGATCGCGACCGAGATCGGCGCCGCGGTGTCGACCGGGCCGCAACAACCGGCTGCCTCGCCGTGAATCATCAGTCCACCTCGCATTCGTCCCGACGGGTCAGGTAGGCGGCCTGCGCGGCGTCGTACGCCTGCCGCGCTTCGGCTCGCTCGCTCTCGCGGATGAAGCCGGACTTCGCCTTCCACAGGGCGTCGACCGAGTCGTGCAGCCACTGCGCGCTGCGACGCGAGGCCCGGATCGGCCGGCCCGCGATCTCGACGAAGATCGGCTGGGTGTGCACGCTGCGCAGGATCCGTAGCGCCACCCAGGACGAACGTTCCAGCGGTACGTCGAACTCGACCGCCTGCTCGTTGCCGTCGGCAAGCACCTCCTGGGACCCGACCGGTACGCCGTTCACCAGCACCTCGACCAGCACGGTGCGAGTCTGGCCGATCCGGGCGCGCTCGATGTGCCAGCCGACCGGTGCGCTGTACGCCGGCTGGCCGGCCGCCGGAGCCGCGGGCGGCTGCTCGGGCAACCACGCCGCGACCATCGCGCTGACCCGGACCGGTCCTGACGCATCGACGCTACGCTCCCGCGCCGTGTCGCCATCGACGGCGAAGTCGTACACATGGCTGCGGCCGTCGCCGAAGTACGACGCGCCTTCCTTCAAACCACCGAGCCACGCCTCCAGGGCCTGATCGCCCTGCGGCGGCTCGGGCAGCTGGACGTACGTACGCCCGACGCCCGGGCCGTCGTCATAGATGCAGGGGTAGTCGGTCTCGCCGAGCATCAGAGTGCGGTAGCCGACGTTCAGCAGGTGGTACCAGACGTTCATCTCAGCGGCGGGGGAGAACTCGGCGCCGCACTGGAAGTCGGCGGCACCGAGCGGTACGTCGACGATGATCTCGTTGGAGCCGATCGACTGGAACTCCGGGATGATGTAGTTCGGCAGGTCCTCCGTGCCGACCGCGAGGCCGAGCCCGCAGTGCGCGTACCCGACCATCGCGTTCTGCGCGTGACCCCAGCGCATCACCGGGAGGTTCCACGACGGCCAGTCCTCGATCAGCTTGGTGCCGGGATAGTCCTGGTCGGTGAGACCGAGCAGGATGACGTGACCGGAGTGGCTGGACGGGAAGCCCGACACCTCGAGGTCGTACCGGAGCAGGCTCTGGCCGTCGTGGTCGGTGTCCTGCGGATCCCAGGTCATGCCTTGCGCCCGCTGCATGTCGGGGTACTCGAGCTCGGCGCGCGGGCTGATCGACGAGCCGCTGAAGAACTGCTTCTGGTGGTAGTAGCACGGTCCCCAGGTGAGCACGCTGCCCATCCACAGCCCTTCGCCACGCACGTGCCGGATCATCGTCTCCGGGTTGACGCCCTCGGACGGCACGCTGTAGTGCGAGCAGCCGCCGGCGTGGATGTGCGGGTCGCCGGAGTAGTAGCCGCGGGTGGCCGGATCGGCCCAGCGATCCAGCTCGATCGTGACCGCCTCGGTGTCGGCCTCCACGTCGACCTCGACGCGGACTTCGCGGTACTCCGGTCCGCGGCGTGCGGAGATCTCGTACTGACCGGCAGGGAGCGTGATCACCTCGCCGGTCGCCCGGTAGACGTGTTCGTGGAAGAACATGTCGGGAGCCAGCCGCATCGCCTTCGACGGGTACGCCCGCCGCTGCGAGTCGCGGACGGTCAGCGCCGCCACGCAACTGCTGCCGTCGGGCTCCCGAATGTCGAACCGGACGTCGCGGGCCGGCAGGCAGTCGAACTCGATCGCCGCGCCGTACTGGCGGCTCTCGAACCCCATCCGCTGGCCGGCCTTCGCGAACGGCGGCCGGGTCAGGCTCTCCGTCGCCTCCTCCACGGCCAGGATGAAGGCAAGCTCGCCGCGACGGCTCCCGCCATCGCGGCTGTACAGACTCATGACCTTGTACTCGACGTCCAGCCCCGACACGTCGGTCGGACCGGCGAGCTTCGCCTGGAGCCAGCTGCTCTCGATCCGCGGCACGACGGTCAACGTGTCGTGCAGCGTGATCCGCGCGGCGTGGCTGTGATGGTCGACCAGTCCGAGTACGCCGCCCGGACCGCCGGCCAGGTCGCCCAGCAGGCGATGCGGGTTCACGACCCGGACCAGGAAGCTGCGCCACCCGTGCTGGACCAGTCGCGGTGGCGCCGCGCCCGGCGTGCTCGCCGTGTAGCCCCGCTCGTCGATCTCCACGTCGACCAGGACGTACGGCCGCAGCAGCTCCTCGACCGCGGCGGACCGCACGGTATCGGTCTGCGAGTCGTCCGCCAGCTTGGCCAACCGGCCGGCGAGGTCTTCTGGGAGCGGTTCACCGATGTCGCGCAGTTTCTCGACGGCTCGGGTCGCGGACGCATGCAACGGTTGGAACACGAGGCCTCCTCATGGTGCACCGGACTTCGACCCTATGGTCGAACGCCTGCCTCGTCATCTCCTTTGTTCGGCCGGGGGCAACCGCGGCCGACCGATCACTTCGACTGATCGTTTTCTGGTCGCCGCTCGACGGCGGTCCTAGCGTCGGCCCGGATCTGGCTGGTTCTCCAACCGTGCTGTGAATCGAGGGATGAATGCCCGAGCCACTCGCTGATGTCCGGCTGCGCGACTTCGCGCCGGTCTCGATGATGACCACCGCAACGACCGCCGTGACCGATCCGGCCGCGCCGATCGTCGACGTACACAACCATCTCGGACGCCGTAACACCGGAGTCTGGCGGGCGCCCGATCCGGACGCCCTGATCAAGACGATGGACGAGGCGGGCGTGGCAACCATCGTCAACCTCGACGGTGAATGGACCGATGAGCTCGAGGCGAATCTCGATCGGTACGACCGTCGGTACCCCGGCCGCTTCGTGACCTTCGCACGCCTGGACTGGAGCGACACGGCGGCACCCGGCTGGGGCGACCGGATGGGTGCCTCGCTGACCGACTCGGTACGCCGTGGCGCGGCAGGACTCAAGCTCTGGAAGGACATCGGCCTCCGGATTCGCGACGAGAACTCCGAGCTGATCTTCCTCGATGATCAACGGCTCGAACCGCTCTGGGACGCGCTGGCCGAGTCGGGTGTGCCGGCCCTGATCCACACCGCCGACCCGGCGGCCTTCTTCCAGCCACTCGATCGTCACAACGAACGGCTCGAGGAGCTGCTGCGCCATCCCGACTGGCACTTCCACGGGCCTGAGTTCCCGCCGCTGCAGCGGCTACTGGACGCGCTCGAGGCCGTCATCGCCGCCCACCCGCAGGTGCGCTTCATCGGTGCCCATGTCGGCTGCCTCGCGGAGAACCTCGACTGGGTCGAGCAAATGCTCGACCGCTACCCGAACTACCGCGTCGACCTCGCCGCGCGGATCGCCGAGCTCGGTCGCCAACCACGACGTACCAGGACCCTGATCGAGCGCCATCCCGACCGCGTCCTGCTCGGCACCGACTGCGCGCCGCCCGAGGTCGCCGACTACCGGATGTACCTGCGCTTCCTGGCCAGCGCGGACGAGGGGTTCGCGTATTCGTCGATCGAACCGCCGCCGAACGGGCGCTGGACGATTTCGGGCCTCGGGTTGCCGGACGAGCTGGCCGCGCGGGTCGAAGGCGACAACGCCCGCGCGTTCATCCCGGCGCTCGCGCAAGCCCCGGCGGGGAACAGCGATGGCGGACTGTGACCTGATCATCCTCGGCGGCGGCATCGTCGGAGCGAGCGCCGCGTTGGCCGGCGTACGAAAGGGCGCGCGGGTCGCGCTCGTCGACGCCGGCCTGGCCGGTCGTGCGACCGATGCCGGCGCGGGCATCGTGTCGCCGGTGGCGCTCGATCGTGGCGAGCAGCGCCCCGACTGGACGTCGGTGATCACCGAATGCGTCGGCTACTACCGCAGTCTCCTGGCCGAGCTGGACGCGGTCGATCCGGCCGGAGCCGGCTCTGCGACGTTCGAGCAGGTCGGCGAATTGGTGGTGGCCGGCAACAATCCGCACGAGCAGGCGGCCCTCGACGCGGTGACCGAACGCCTGTCTCGTCCAGAGGGGCGTCGAGCGCATGGCGTCACCAAGCCGGTCGAGACGGTCGACGGCGCAGACCTTCGCAAGTACTGGCCGGAACTGCGCGGCGATCTGCGCGGAATCTTCATCGCCGAGGTCGGCCGGGTCGTCGGTTCGCGACTGCACGACCGGCTGATGACGGCGGCGCGCCGGCGCGCTCAGGTCCGGTCCGACGGTGCCCGACTCGAGGTGATCCCCGGCACCGGGATGCTGGACTCGCAGCATCCGGTACCGCGGGTCCGCGTCGGTCACCGCGTGATCGAGGGGCGGGCCGTGCTGCTCGCCACCGGTGCCTGGGCGGGCGCAGACCTGGCCGCGTTCGGCGTACGGGTCGACATCCGGCCGATCCGTGGGCAGCTCGTGCACCTGCGACTCGACGGCCAGCAGACGGGCATGCGACCGGTGGTCAACACACCTGGTGCCGGCTATCTGCTCGGTTTCGACGACCGCATCGTCGTTGGCGCGACCCACGAAGACGTCGGCTTCGACGCCCGCGTCACGGCCGGCGGACAGCAGTCCGTCCTGAATGCCGCACTGAACCTGGCGCCCGGTCTCTCCGACGCCACGGTCCTGGAGACCAGGGTCGGCCTGCGGCCGGCCACCAGCGACGGTCTGCCCTTGGTCGGGGCGGTAGCGCCGGCCATCCACGTCGCCACCGGCCTGGGGGCGTGGGGCCTGACGCTCGGGCCCTTGCTCGGCGACCTGGCGGCCCGGCACGCACTCGGCGACCAGATGCCGGCCCGCCTCGACTTCCTCAGCCCAGGCCGCCCACTCATGAAGGAGTCCGCATGAAGCGTCTACTGAGTCTGTTGCTCGTCCCACTGTTGTTCGCCGCGGCCGCCTGCTCGGGATCCTCCGAGTCCGGCGGCGACAGCGACGAGCAGGTCACGCTTACCTACGCCGTCTGGGACCAGGCCCAGGCGGCTGCCATGAAGCAGATCATCCAGGAGTTCCACACCCAGCACCCGAACATCGACGTACAGATCCAGGTGACGCCCTGGGAGAGCTACTGGACGAAGCTGCAGACCAGCGTCACCGCGGGCAGCGGCCCCGATGTCTTCTGGATGACCATGGTGTACGCCCAGTACTACGCCATCGGCGGTGGCATCGCTCCGCTCGACGATCAGGTCAAGAAGTCGAAGCTGGACACGAGCGTGTACGTGCCGGCCGTCACCAAGGCCTACACGGTCGACGGCAAGCTGTACGGCATCCCGAAGGACGTCAACGGCTTCGGGCTCTGCTACAACAAGAAGCTCTTCGACGCCGCCGGGGTGAAGCACCCGGACGCGTCCTGGAAGTGGACCGACGTGATCGCCGCGGCCCAGAAGCTGACCAACCAGAAGAAGGGCGTCTACGGGTTCGTCGCACCGGAAGCCGACGAGCTGAGCTGGTACCTGACCGTGCCGCAGGTCGGCGGGCAGGTGATCTCACCCGACGGCAAGAGCTCCGGGTACGACCAGGAGGCGACGATCCAGGGCATCCAGTTCTGGACCGACATGATCACGAAGTACCACGTCTCGCCGACGTTGCAGCAGACCACCGACACCGATCCGCTCGCGATGCTCACCTCCGGGAAGGTCGCGATGAGGTACTGCGGATCCTGGGAGCCCGAGGAGATCGCCGCCGTCCCGTACGGCAAGGCCAACATCGGCATCGCGCCGTTGCCTGCCGGTCCGACCGGGAAGCGGGACTACTACAGCAACGGGCTGGCGAACAGCATCTCGGCCAAGACCAAGCATCCCGAGCAGGCGTGGCAGTTCCTGCAGTTCCTCGGATCCGAACGGGCCGCCGAGATCCAGGCGAAGACCGGCACCGTCATCCCGGCGTACCAGGGGCACGCCGACGCGTACGCCAAGGCGATGCCGGAGTTCGACCTGCAGGTCTTCGTCGATCATCTGAAGTACGCCCAGCCGTTCCCCGCCTCGACCGACACCTCCGTCTGGCGCGACGAGGTGACCAAGCAGTTCGCCGAGGCCTGGACGGGCAAGACCCCGGCCGGTGACGTCTCCCGCCGTGTGGCGGAGACGATGAACAGCGCGCTGTCGAAGGAGAAGAAGTGAGCAGTCAGGGCACCGCGACAGCGCCACCCGATGTGCTGACCGGCGGTGAGACCGGTCGGCGGGCCGGCCCGGCTCGCCGCCGGCGGCCGCGACCGCCGACCCGGGACAGCGGCTGGTGGGCGTTGATGTTGCTGCTGCCGGCCGCCGCGGGACTCGCCGTCTTCGAGATCTGGCCGACGTTCCAGACGATCTACTACTCCTTCACCAGTTGGGGCGCCTTCGGCGGGCACGCCTGGTCGGGGCTGGAGAACTACCGCACGCTGATCGCCGACTCCGACGTCTTCCATGCCATCGTCAACACGGCGATCATCACCGCGATCACGCTGCTCGCGGTGCCGCTGTCGGCGATCGTGGCGGCACTGCTCAGTCTCCCCGGGATGCGCGGCGTCACCATCTACCGCACGCTGTACTTCCTGCCGGTGGTCACGTTGCCGGCCGCGGTCGCCCTGACCTGGAAGTGGCTCTTCAACGGGGACTACGGCCTGATCAACTGGCTGCTGTCCAAGATCGGCATCGACGGTCCGCACTGGCTCTCCGACCCCGCCACCGCGATCTTCGCGATCAGCATCGTCGGAGTCTGGGGGTCGATCGGCTACAACATGGTGATCTTCCTGTCCGGCATCCGCGGCATCCCGGTCGACTACTACGAGGCCGCCGAGCTGGACGGTGCCGGCCGGCTGGCGCAGTTCTTCCACGTCACGGTTCCGCTGCTGACGCCGTCGATCTTCTTCGTCACGGTGATCACGGTGATCAACTCGCTGCAGGCGTTCGACCTGATCTATCTGATGGTGGGCCAGCAGTCTCCGGCGATCGAAAGGACCGAGACGCTGGTCTACCTCTTCTACCAGCGCGGGTTCGCCGAGCACGACGGAGGTTACGCGGCGGCGATCGGCGTACTGCTGCTCATCGCGACCCTGATCCTGACCGCGGCGCAGTTCCGGCTGCAGAAGAGGTGGGTGCACTATGGCTGACTCGATTCAGCTGACAGCCCGGCGAGGCCGCAGGCGTTCTCGGCCGCGGCACCCGATCGCGCATCTGGTGCTGTGCCTCGGTGCGATCTTCATGGTCGGGCCGTTCCTCTGGCAGCTCTCGACCTCGCTACAGACCTTCGGCGAGTCGGTGAGCGTGCCGCCGACGTTCCTGCCGCACTCACCGCAGTGGTCGAACGTGACGACGGTCTTCAGCGCCTTGCCGTTCGGCCGGGAGTTGATGAACACGACGCTGATGACCATCGCGCGGACCGTCGGCCAGGTGCTGTTCAGTTCGCTGGCCGGCTTCGCCTTCGCCCGGATGCGGTTCCGCGGCAACGCCGTACTGTTCGCGATCTTTCTGTCGGTGACGATGGTTCCGTACCAGGTGTTCCTGCTGCCGCAGTACCAGATCATGCAGGGTCTGGGACTGCTGAACACACTGACGGCCTTGTTCCTGCCGGGCATGTTCAGTGCGTTCGGTACCTTCCTCATGCGGCAGTTCTTCCGGCAGATCCCGATGGAGATCGAGGAGGCCGCGCGGATCGACGGTGCGAACATCCTGCAGATCTTCTGGCGGATCATGCTGCCGATGAGTGCTCCCGGGATGATCGCGCTCGGCGTACTGGTGATCATCTGGTCCTGGAACGACCTGCTCTGGCCGCTGGTGGTCAACTCGGATCCCCGGCAGATGCCGGTCTCCGCGGGGCTGGCCAGTCTGCAGGGGCAGTACACGACGAACTTCCCGGTGCTGATGGCCGGATCGCTGCTGGCGAGCCTGCCGGTGATCATCGTGTTCATCGTCTTCCAGCGTCACCTGATGAGCGGCATCGCCTTCTCCGGGGTGAAGGGCTGAGCGGCGTCAGCTGAGCGTGAGCGAGATGTCGGCGGAGATCCGGGCGATATGCACCGTGACGCCCAGTCCGGTGAGCCGGGCGAGTTCGTCCGGATCCGCCGACGGATCGGTGACCAGGATGTCGATCTCCGACGCGTCGGCGACCTTGGCCACGGTCGTCTGACCGACCTTGGAACCGTCGGCCACCACCATCAGCCGGTGCGCATGGGTCACCATGGCGTGATTCGTGCGCGCCTCGGTGTGGTCGTGGGTGGTGACGCCGTGGGCGGCGCTGACGCCGTCGGCGCCGAGAATGGCCAGGTTGACGTTGATCCCGTTGAAGGCGTTCTCCGCCAGACTGCCGACCAGCTCGAACGAGCTCGCCCGGATCACTCCACCGGTCATGATCACCTGCAGGTTCGGCCGCGCCGCCACCGCCGCCGCGGTGGTGAGCGCGTTCGTCACGATGGTCAGTCGCTGCCGGTGACCGAGCTCCCGGGCGACCTCGGCAGTCGTCGATCCGCCACCGATCGCCACGGCGAGCGGCCTGTCGGTCGGCAGCAGGGCAGCAGCCGTCACGGCGATCGCGTGCTTGGCCAGCGGGGACTTCGTGTCCCGCAGCCGGACCGGCAGTTCGGGCCCCGTGTTGGCCCGGGCACCGCCGCGGGTCCGGGAGACAAGGCCCTGGTCCTGTAGATGGGTCATGTCCCGGCGCAGCGTCGCCGGTGACACGTGGAGCTCGCCACACAGGGCGCCGACGGACATCGCGCCGCGCGTGGTCAGCAGGTCGAGGATCTCGGCCAGCCGTTGAGTACGGCGGGGAGAGGGGGCGGACGGTTGCCAGGAGTGGTGCGCGGGGAGGGCTGCCGTACTCATGACGATCACCTCGTTCCGGCCTGGACGGCGGGATGGATCGCCTCAGTGTGAGGGACCGCGCACGCGCCGTCGCGGTTTCGCTCAATCAGGGTGAGCGCTAGCGATCAAAGGGCTTGCCTGCCAGGTAGACGGTGTGGACGGTGAGGTCTTCCGAGAGGAGAACGAGGTCGGCGGACCGGCCGATGGCGATGGTGCCGCGGTCGCGCCAGCCGTACTGGCGGGCGGCGTTGGTGGAGACGAGCGGGGCGGCTTGTGGGGGAGTCAGGTGGAGGAGGCGTACGACGTTGGCCAGTGCGTCGGACAGGAAGTGGACCGAGCCGGCGAGGGTGCCGGTGCCGCGGAGTTTGGCGATGCCGTGGTGGACGGTGACGTGGCGGTCGGCGTACGAGTAATCGCCGTCTCCGAGGCCGGTCGCGGCCATGGCGTCGGTGACGAGGATCGAGCGGTCCGGGCCTGCGGTTCGGGTCGCGACGGTCAGGGCTTCGGGGGACAGGTGGGTGCCGTCGGCAATCAATTCGCAGGCGACACGGTCGTCCAGGAGGGCGACGCCGACCGGGCCGGGGTGGCGGTGGGTCATGGTGGGCATCGCGTTGAAGAGGTGGGTCGCCGTACGGGCGCCGGCGTCGAAGGCCTGGCGGGTGTGGGATCCGTCGTCGTCGGTGTGACCTACGGCGAAGGTGATCTGCTCGTGGTGGCGGTGGATGAGGTCGATGGCGCCCGGGAGTTCGGGGGCGATGGTCATCGAGACGGCCAGGCCGTCGGCCGCGTCGATCAGGTCGGCGAACACCTGCTCGTCGGGGGTGAGGAGGGCGGACTCGGTCTGTGCGCCGCGGCGCTTCGGTGAAAGGAACGGGCCTTCGAAGTGGATGCCTCGAATGTTCGGTGCCTGGTTGGTGGCGACGGCTCGAGCGATGGCGGTGGCCGCGGCGAGCATCCGATCGAGCCGCATGGTGGCGACCGAGGCGATCAGCGTGGTGGTGCCCTGCGCGAGGTGAGTACTGGCGGCCTGGATGACGTCATCGGTGTTGCCGGAGTACAAGGCAGCTCCGCCACCCCCGTGGCAATGCGTGTCGACAAAGCCGGGCAACACCCACCGTCCCCCGGCATCAACCACTCCCTGCCCCGGCTCAACCTCCCCGCCCGTGACGCCGGCAGAGCCGGCGTCACGGGCGGGTGTTACGAGCGGCCGGCCGGCGTCGTGCGGTGGTTCTCCGGGGCCGAGGGCGGTGATGTGGCCGTGCTCGATCTGCAGCCAGCCCTCGAGGAGGGTCGGCGTGCAGATGCGGGCGTTGGCCACGGTGATCATGAGCCGAGTAGCCGCCGGGTGGCCGCTTCGGCGCAGACGCGGGCGCTGCCGAAGGTTTGGATCCAGCCGGCGAAGCCCGAGTAGTCCGTGCCCGGGACGCCCATGTCGACGACGATCATGTCCGGGTGCTGGCCCTGCAGCTCCCCGATCAGCTTCTCCTGCCAGTCGAACCGGTGAGCGCCGCGAACCATCAGCACCACCTGACTGTCCGCGCCGTACTCAGACCGGAACTCGCCGACCCCCGCCCGAGCCATCCCAGGCCCGTTGTACGTCTGCCCCGACAACCCGATGCTCTCGACAACCTTCCCGGCGTCCCGCAGCAGCTTCTCCACGCCCCAGCCAGACGAGCCGGCCGCGGGGGAGTGCGTCGGCTCCAGCCGGATGATCAGTACGGCGTCACTCCGCAGTACCGGATCCCCATGAGCTACCACCACCTGCTCGGCAAGCCGCCCACCGAGTGCGTCGTCCCGCAAACCGACGTCCGCCTTGGGCCGAGTCCCGAGCCGAGCCAGTCGATCGTTGGCACTCTGCAACCGCTCCAACGGCAGCCTTCCACTCTCGACGGCTTCGACCAACGCAGCAGCCGCCACGTCCACGTCGTCGAGGAACGCCCACGATCCAAGGCACAGCGCGTCGGCTCCGGCCTCGATCGCCCGTACGGCGGCCTCTGGCAACGGCGCCACGTCGGCGATCCCGTACATCTCCAACGCATCGGTGATCACCACCCCGTCGTACCCGAGCTCTCCGCGCAGGATGTCGGTGAGCAGCACCTTGCTGATCGTCGCCGGTACGTCGTCCAGCTGCGGAACCAGGTCGTGCGACACCATGATGCTGTCGACCCCGGCCTCGATCGCGGCGCGGAACGGATCGAGGTAGCTCGCCAGCAACTCCTCCCGGGAGACGTCGACAAGCGGCGTCGCCAGATGCGCGTCGGTCCCGCTCATGCCGTGGCCCGGGTAGTGCTTGGCACATGCACTGACCCCGGCTGCCTGCAGGCCTTCCACCCAGGCGGCCGTGTGCCGGCTGACCAGGTCGCGGTCCGCTCCGAAGCAGCGGATCCCGTTCGGGCTCAGCGGGTTGACGGCCGCGTCCACCGCCGGCGCCAGGTCCCAGTCGACCCCGGCCTCGACCAGCGACAGGCCGATCTGGAACGCGGCCTGCCGGGTCAGCTCGACGTCGTTCAGCTCACCGAGCGCCCGGTTGCCGGGCATCGAGAAGCCGCCGAGGTTCGCCAGCCGGCTGACATCACCGCCTTCCTCGTCGATCGACAGCAGGACGTGGTCACGCAGACCGTGCAGCTCGGCGGCCAACGTCTGGAACTGCGAGCCGTCGATGATGTCTCTGCCGAAGATCACGAAACCGCCGAGGCCGGCCTCGATCCTCGGCCCGACCCAGTTGGGGACTTCGGGCCGGCCGAGTGCGGGGAACAGCACACCATGGGCGAGCCGGTCGAGCTCTGAACTCACAACATCCTCCTGAGGGGATTCATCCTTTGACGGCGCCGCTGGTCATCCCGCCGACCAGCCGGCGCTGGACCAGCAGGAAGACGACCAGCACCGGGAGCGAGAAGATCGCCGACGCCGCGATGGTGGCGCCGTTGTCGATGCCGTCGGAGGTCTGGAACGACACCAGCCAGACCGGCAGCGTGTAGTTGCTCTGCGACTTCAGGAACACGTAGGCGAACAGGTAGTCGTCCCACGCGCTGATGAAGGCGAAGATCGAGGTGGCCACGATGCCCGGGGCGAGCAGCGGGAGCTGGATGTGCCAGAAGGCACCGAACCGGCCGCAGCCGTCGACCATCGCGGCCTCCTCCAGCTCCAGCGGGATCCCGTGCACGAAGCCGCGCAGCGTCCAGATCGTGAAGGGCAGCACGAAGGTCATGTAGGTGACGATCAGACCGGGGACGAAGTCGATCGCCCCGACCGAGCGCAGCATCAGGTAGAGCGGGATCACCATCGCCGACCCCGGCACCATCTGGACCAGCACGAGCCCGATCAGGAAGGCCCGGCGGCCGACGAACCGGAACCGGGCCAGCGCGATCGAGGCGCCGAGGGCAACGGCCAGTGCGATCAGTACGGTCGACACCGAGACCAGCAACGAGTTGCGGACGTAGTGCAGGAACGAGCCGTGGGTGAGCGCCGTACGGAAGTTCTCCAGACTGATCGGCCACGGGATGAACTCCGGCGTCGCCGACAGGATCTTGCCCGGCTCCTTCAACGCGGTCGCGAACATCCAGTAGACCGGGAAGATCACGATCAGCGAGACGACGACCGCGATCACGTTCGGCACGGTCCGCTTCCGGCCGGGCGCTCCCGCGGCCCTCATGCGGTCACCTCGCCTTGCGCGAACAACCGTCGTACATAGAGCACGGCCAGGGCGGCGAGCAGAATGACGGTGATGATCGCGATCGCCGCGCCGCCGCCGTAGTCGTTGCGGGTGAAGGCCTCGAGGTACGAGTAGACGCCGAGCGTCGTCGTACCGCCGTCCGGGCCGCCCTGGGTGAGCACCCAGAACGGCGTGAACGAGTTGACCGACCAGATGACCTCCAGCAGCACGAGTACGGCGAGCACCGGGCCGAGGATCGGCAGCGTGACATGGCGCGCCATCGACCATCGCCCGGCACCGTCCAGGCCGGCCGCCTCGTACAGGTCGTCGGGAATCTGGCCCATCGCGGCGTACAGGGTCAGCGCCACGAACGGCAGCCCCTTCCAGACGATCAGCGCGATGATCAGGAACAGCGCCTGGCCGGGCGACCCGAACCAGTCGTGCGCGGAGAAGTCACCGAAGACCTTGAGCTGCGTGATCACCCAGTTCAGAACGCCGTACTGCGGCTCGAACAGCCACCGCCAGATCATCGACGCGGACACCATCGGCATCGCCCAGACCAGCACCAGACAGACCGACAGCATCACCCGGGCCCAACTCGACACCTGGCGCAGCAGCGACGCGAGCAGGAACCCGATCACCATCAGCGCGGCGACACAGGCCACGCTGACGATCAGCGTGCGGAGCAGGACGGACCAGAAGTCGCTGTCGCCGAGCACCCGGGTGAAGTTGCCCAGGCCAACGAACGGCGCCTCCCCGGTGAACAGCGACCGCGGACCGAAGTCCTGCACCGACAGCCAGATCAGCCGCACCATCGGGTACCCGAGCACGACCGCGAACGCGATCACGGCCGGCCCGACCAGCCCGTACGGCGTGAAGCGGGCAAGGCGGTTCGTCCGGACCGTCTCGTCGCTGCGTGGTGGCGTCGGCGCGGCGGTTCCCGCCTCCGGCGCTTGGGTGAGCGAGGTCATCAGCCGGAACCGTCAGCGCGGACCGGATTGCGCGTTGAACGCTTCGGTCGCGTGTTTGTCGTACTCCGCGGCGGCGCTGCCGATCTCACTGCCCTTGGCGATCTTGGAGAAGAACTGCTCGTTGTAGCTCTCGGTCTCCAACGTCGCCTCGCCCGGAGTCGCCGGCAGGGCCTGGCTGACGGTCGCGGCCTGAGCGCCGAGCTTCAGCACGTCCGGCACGTTCTGGGTCGGCAGGAAGTCGGTGACGACCGGAAGTTGGTGGATGGTCTGCGTCATCGTCTGCTGGAAGGTCTTACCGGTGATGATCTTCAGCCAGTCGACCGCGGTCTCCTTGTTCGGGCTGTTCTGCGCGATGCCGATGGTGGAGCCGGCAACGATCACCGGCAGCGGCGAGCCGGCCTGGTAGCCCGGCATGATGAAGTAGCCGGCGTCCGCGGCGGCCTTGGCGTTGATCTCCTTCACCGCGCCCGGTTCCCACGCCTTGACGTAGATCATGGCCGCCTTCTGATCGGCGAAGATCTGGTCCTGATCCGGGCTGTCGGTGTTCGCGCCGATCGAGGACGGCGTCGAGCAGGCGTTCTGGAACTTCTTCCACTCCGCCAGGCCGGCCTGGTTCTCCGCGCTGCTCATCGTCGCGGTCCACTTGCCGTTGTCGTCGGTGGCGATCTTGCCGCCCTTGCCGAACAGGAACGGCATCCCGGCGAACCAGTACTGGCCGGGCATGTAGAACGCGGAGAAGTTGGGGATCGAGGTGTGCGCCTTGGTCAGCGTCGCGCAGTCCGCGACCAACTCGTCAAGGGTGGCCGGCGGCTTGTCGATGCCCGCCGCGGCGAACATCTTCTTGCTGTACATGACCACCTTCGTCCCGCCGTACAACGGAGTCGCGTATAGCTTGTCCTGGTACGTCGACGGTCCGGCGAGGCCGGCCAACCACTTGTCGGACGATTCGAAGCCGGCCTTGTCCGCGGTCAGCTCGGCCAGAGCGCCGGAGGCGGTCAGCATCGGGGTCTGCGTGTTGCCCATCTCGACGATGTCCGGCGGATTGTCCGAGGCCAGAGCGGTGGTCAGCTTGGTGACGATGTTGTCCCACTGCTGCACCTCGACCTTGACCTCTACGTCGGGGTGCTTCTGGTGGAACTGCTTGGTCACGTCGTCGATGATCTTGTTGTCACCCGGGCCGCCGGTCATCATCCAGACCGTGAGCTTGTTCGTCGGGGCTGCCTTGTTCGGGTCGGACCCGCCGCAGGCGGCCAGGCTGACGAACGCGGCTGAGATCGACGCGATGACACCCAACGTCTTCCAACGCTTCATGTCGGTTCCTCTTTCGCTGATTGGTCGACAGCGCAGCCGTCCAGCTGGGCCACGACACCGGGGGCGGACGTGGTGATCGAGGCGACCTGATGGCTCGCCACCCCGATCGCGGTGTAGTAACCGCTCAGTGCTGCGGCCATCGCACCCAGCAGGCCGCCGGACTCGCCGAGCACGGATCGGTGCAGATCGCTGTGCACACCGACGGTCTCGTACGTCTCGGCGCTCACCGTCTCCAGCACGGAGTCGCTGAACGCACCGGAGAAGCCGCCGGTGAAGACCACCGTGCTCGGCTCGTAGGCCAGAGCGACGATGGACACCAGGTGCAGCAGCGCCTCGTGGATCTCGTCGACGAGGCCGCCGAAACGGTCCGGGTCGGCGAACACATCGTTGGCCGAGCCGAGCTGATGCCCGGCCGCCTGCGCGAACGCGAGCAGTCCCGCACCGGACAGCAGGTCCCGCAGGCGTTCCTTGCGGCCGGGCAACCGCAGCCGGCCGAACTCGCCGAGCAGACCCTCGGGTCCGGCCAGCACCTGCCGGTTGATGGCGACCGCCGAGCCGAGACCGGTGCCCAGGCTGAACAGGACGACGGTCTCGTCCCTGGGCAGGTCGCCGTAGTGCAGCTCACCCAGCAGGGCCAGGTTGGAGTCGTTGTCGATGATCGTCGGTACGCCGAGCTCGGCGCTGACGGTCTCGACGAAGGTGGTGCCGAGGATCTGCGGCAGGTTGAACGCGCCGACCACACGTTCCTTGCTCGAGGCAACCACACCGGGCAGGCCGATCGCGACCGACGTCAGCGGTACGCCGTCGCCGTACCGCTCGACCAGACCGAGCACCCGGGCCGCGATCCAGGACGCCAGCTCGGCGGCGCCCAGGTCCCGCGGTGTCTCGTCCCGGCAGCGGATGATCGCCGAACCGATCCCGTCGGCGATCACCATCCGGCAGTACGTGCCACCGAGATCGATGCCGCAGACCAGCCCGGACCGCGGGTTGAACCCGAGCGCGGCAGCCTGCCGGCCCGGCCCTTCCCGGACGATCTTGTGCTGCTCCAGGGCCAGCCCGTCGGCGAGCAGGTCGTCCACGATCCGGGCCACGGTCGCCCAGCTCAGTCCGGTCTGCTCGACCAGTTGCCGTCGGTCGATCCCGGCACCCGACAGCAGCGCGGCGATGATCGCCCCGCGGTTCGCCGTCCGGGTCCCGGCACTGCCTCGCACCAGCTTCGTCATTTATTCTCACGATGAATAGAATTAGTTGAGCTGAGACAGTAATCCCGGGATGTGGTCCCTGTCCAGGCATTCTGCGAATCAGTCGGTCGCCGTCCGGTGGCGGCGAAGTCGCTGGATCAGGAGGGTCAGAGCGCACAGTGCGATCAGGCCGATGCTGTAGACGATCGCGGTCGAGCGCACGCCGAATTCGGCGGAGGCGAACCCGGCGATGACAGCGGGGATGCTCAAAGCCAGGGAGGCGACCGGTCCCGACTGGGTCCGCGACCTCGTCGCGTCGCACCTGTCCTGACGGGCCTGTCGCTACTTGTCGGGAGTGTCTTCGGCTGGTTCGGTGGCGGGGGCCGTGACGACGCGGTTTCGGCCGGCTTGCTTGGCGACGTAGGTGGCGGTGTCGGCGGCGAGGATGAGTTCCTCGAGGGTCGTCCCGCAGGTGGGGTACGTCGCGGTGCCGACGGAGCAGGTGAGGCCGTCCAGAGTGGTCTGGCCGCGGGGCGTGGTGATGGTGACGGTCAGCGCCTCGATGCGGTGCCGGATGCGTTCTCCGGTCGCGGTGGTGTCCTTCGGGTCGGTGGTGGGCAGCAGTACGGCGAACTCTTCGCCGCCGAACCTGCCGACCAGATCGTCGGTCCGCACTTCACGGCGGAGTTCGTCCGCGATCGCCTTCAGGACCTGGTCACCGGCCGGATGTCCGTGCGTGTCGTTGACGGTCTTGAAGTGGTCCAGGTCGAGGAACACGATGCCGAGCGACGTCTGGGTCCGCGCCGCTCGCGCGAGTTCCTTCCCGGCCATCTCGTGCCAGAACACGCTGTTGGCCAGGCCGGTCTGCGGGTCGGTGCGCGCCGCGGTCTGGAACTGGCCGACGAGCAGCGCCCGGTGCAGACCCAGGATGGTCAGGAGCAGGACGACGACCGTCCAGGGCTCATGCCTGAGCAGGCTGGCGGTGGCAACACCCAGGCCAAGTGATCCGGCGACGATCAGCTGATCGCTCAGCCGGCCGAGCGCCTTCTGGGCCGCGGAGTCCGGATTCGACAGCAGGACGGCGCCGACGACGAGTGCGTAGTTCACGAACCAGTACGCGAGCCCGGCGACGGTGACAGCGACGAGGCCGAGCGGCCCGGGCGGATAGCCCGGGTAGGTGTCGGGGGAGAGCGCGACCAGGGAGACCGCGGCGGCCGCGCCGGCCAGAACGATGGTGGCGGCGGAGAAGAACCAGCGGTACGGGGTGACGCGGCGGAGCCGGAACCACGAGTGGGTGTACGTCAGCGCGATCAACGCGAAGGCCAGCGGCGGTGGCAGGACCAGGACCCCGGCGAACGTCCACATGCCTTTGAGGTTCACGTACGGGACGCCCTCGGCGGCGACCTCACGGAGACGCTCGATGCCGCGCGCCGCTTCGACGTGGACGGCGGAGCCGACCGCGAGCATGCCGAGCCAGATCCAGTCCTGGACCCGGATGTCGATGGCACCGACAGTAGCGATCAGCAGGACGAACGCGCTCAGGTCGACGGCCAGGACATAGCCGACGACTACGGTCGGTGCCGACCACAGCCCCCAGCGGCTCAGGCGCCAGGCGCCCAGGCGTGCGGTATCGGTTCGGCGGCGATGCCGCCGCCGCAATCGCCAATGCCGGATACTCGACATGAATCGGTCCCCCAACAAGCCTCACTCGTCCACGGACCAGGGTAGCCGCGAAATCACCCAACGTCACCGCCTCAGGCTGACCGGCCGGCGGACGATCCGGATGCCGGGAGGAGGTGTGTCGCCATGCGCAACAACGACTGGCACTGAGCAGCCACGCTGTCCTGCCCCCACAACCCTAACTAGTGCGGCGAAGTCGTCGTACGCCGGTAGCCGATGGCCGCGCCGAGCGCCACGGCAGTCCCGAGGGCACCCGCGATCGCTACCACCGACGCGGGGTGCCACCGGTCTGCCGCGGCGCCGGCGGCCAGGACGCCGAGCCCCTGCGACACGATGAGCGCAGTGCGGGCCAAGCCGAAGGCCTGGCCCCGCTGCGCGTCCGGCACGTTCAAGACGAACGACGCGTTCGCGGCGAGTTGGTACGACGAACACAGTCCCGAGACCACCCACAGGGCGACCGTCACCCAGAGACCGGGGTGGATCAGACAGACGATCAGTGGGACACACGACCCGACAGCCAGGGGTCCCATCAGGGCCAATCGACGTGCGGGGGCGAGTCGGGTGAGCAGCAGCATGCCGACCATCTGGCCGGCTGGGTTCGCGGCGAGCAGCACGCCGACCGCGAGTGGCCCTCCGCCGACGACTGCGGCGTACGGCGCGGCAAGGCCTTCGACACTCACGTAGAAGCCCGCCACACAGGCGAGCGCGATCAGGTAGCGCAATCGTCGATCGCCCCAGACCAAGCGAGCACCAGCCGACAACGAACCCCACCAGCTGACCCGGTCCGCCGAACTGGAGGCCGTAGGCAATGGGCGGTCCCGGACACCGAGCCGGACCAGCACCGCGGACAGGAGGAACGTGGCCGCGTCGACGGCCAGAGCCTGGCTCGTCCCGAAGGCAGCCACCAAGGTGCCACCAGTCACGAAACCGGCCAGCTGTGCGGCCTGTGCGGTCACATTCGACACCGAACTCGCCAGCACATAGGTGTCGCCGCTCAGGATGTCCGGCAACAGGGCCGCCCGAGCGGACTGGAATGGTGCCGCTAGCAACTGAACGGCCACCAGCAGCACGCACAGCAGCCAGATCGGCGCTCCAGGAATCGCCATCAACGCGACCAGCGCGGCTCGGGCGAGGTCGCACCACACCATCACCCGGCGCCGCGGGAACCGGTCCGCAAGCCACGACAGCAGGGGGCCGGCGGCGATGTCCGGCAGGAACGTCAGTGCGTACGTGACGGCCGACAGACCGGCCGACCCCGTCCGGTCGAACACGAGCACCGCGAGCGCGACCCGAGCCAACTGGTCGCCGATCACGGACCCGAGCTGGGCGCCCCACATCCACCGGAACTCCGCTACGGCGAACACTTCGCCGTACGTCGCGGGTCTGTCCGCCGGATCGGGACGAGCGGACTCGGCGGAGCGGGTCATAAGGACGAAGTTACCCCGCCCCCGAGGCCTACAGACCCGGTGCGGCGAGTCGGGGGGCCGCTCTGGTTTCAAAGCAGCTCGAGGTGGTCACTGGGTCCGCTAGAGTGCTGACGGCCGACTCGTTGCCTTCGGCGCGTACTTCGACTCAGCGCCGTGTGTCTCGCGAACAGAGAGTGCTTACGTGGTAATGGCTTGGCGGTTCGGCGCGGTCGGCGCCGAGTCCGTCATGGCCGTCGTGAGCGATGCGAGTCTGTTCGGTGCGTGGATCGTCGCCGTACCGCCGGTGGGACACATCGACCCGAAATGGCCGTACGTCGGCGCGGTCGTGCGGAAGGCCACCGATCGCGAACCGCATGGCAGACATTCCTACGATCGGCATCTGACCATCGCGGTCGTCGAGGCGTGGGAGCCGCCGCACGAATTCGTTCTGCGGCTGCGGAGCGGCCTGGGCGGCTGGATCCGGCTGTCCGTCAGAGTCCAGCCGAGACCAGGGGGATGCCTGGTCGAAGTCCGATCCGATCCGCTCACGGTTTCCGCACGGCTTCGGTACGCCGGATCGGCCCGATCCCACGCTGAGGAGCGTTGCGCGGCAGTCGCCGAGAACCTCCTTCGCCTCGCCACGGACCTCGAGGCGGACAGCGGTTGAGGCGGCAGTTCCATACCGTGACAGCTTTCACTCAACGTCACTAGATGCTCCGAGGCGATGCTTCTGGGCTGCGAGCGGAGGTATGGTGCCTGGAAATTAACGGGGAAGGTGGTCAGAAATGACTGCTGACACTGCACGGCACCGACGGTCAAAACGTCATCCATTCATCCAGCGACTGACGCTCCGATGGCATCGCGAGAGGCCCACGGACCCACCGCCACGCGACAATCCCAGGGCCATGGAATCGTCGGAGCCGGACTCCGCCTAGGCCTTGTCCGGCACGAGGACGATTGCGGCCTCTGAGATGCCGGCTTCCAACGCCTGGTGCGCCTGGACAACCTTGGACAGTGGGTACGTGCGGGTGAGGCGGGTGCCGAAGATGCCCTCGCGCCAGGCACGGAACAAGTCTTCGCTGGCTTGGAGGAGAGTGGCCCGGTCCGGGAGATGGTCGCCGGTGCTTGATCTGGTCACTCGGATTCGCCGCCTCTCGAGCGCGGAGGCATCGATGTCGGGCACCCCGGAGGCGGTGCCGATGAGGTCGAGCGTTCCGCCGACTCGCAGTGCCGCTACCGCATCGTAGAAGGTCGCGCGACCCACGAGGTCATAGACAACGTCGGCGCCCGCACCTGCTGCGGAGACCTCCTTGGCGAGTTGCCCGGTGCCCGCCACCACAACATGCTTCACGCCGAGAGCCTGCGCGGCTCCGACCCGCTCATCGCTGGCAACGGGCGTGATGACGATGGCGCCAAGGTGCTGAGCCCACGGTGCGAGGAGTGAGCCGACGCCACCGGTCGCGCCGGTGACCACGACGATCTCACCGGGCTTGACGGCATGGACTCGATGCAACCGTCCCCAGGCGGTCAGTCCGTTGGCGAGCAGGGATGCGGCCTCCTCGGAACCGAGGTCGTGCGGGAGCGGGATCGCATCCGTTGCCGAGAGCAACCGCGTCTCGGCGTACGCACCCGGAGAGAAGTAGTAGCCGACCCGGTCCCCGACCGAGATCGAGTCCACGCCGGCTCCGACCGCGTCGACCACTCCCGCACCTTCGCCGCCGAGGACCGCCGGCAACGTTGGCAGGGGAAAGGCACCGCTCCGGAAGTAGGTGTCGACGAAGTTCACTCCGATGGCCTGCTGCCTGATCCGGACCTGGCCGGTGCCAGGCTCGGCCACTTCCTCCGACTCGTACTGCAGAACCCTCAGGTCCTCCAGGCTTGTACATCCGCACGACCGCACTCATCACAATCCTTTCGTCGAAACAGGGTTCTTGTTCTGCCGGACGCCTTCGGTCGCGGCGATCACGGCGGCGGCGATCAGTACCGCGCCCGCGGTGACGAACACGGTCCGCAGGCTGGTCGAGTCGACCAGCAGGCCGCCGAGCGCTGACCCGCCCGCGATCGACACCTGCATCGTCGCGACCGCGATCGAAGCGGCCGCCTCCTGGCCGTCCGGCACGGCTTGCAGCAGCCAGACCTGTGCCGCGAGCGGTATGACGCCCCAGACCAGGCTCCAACACCCGGGCGAGGTCGCGAGCCCGGGTGGTGGCCTCCGGTGGATGTCCGGCAGGAAGACGACGCGGCGATCGCCGTCGTACGCCGGAACAGTCTCGAAGTGCAGGGCGGAGGGGACTGGGACCTCTTCGACAAACTGTGGTCCGACGACTTCGTCGACCACACGCCACAGCCGGGCGCCGGGGCCGACAAGGCCGGTGTGAAGGGGCTCTACCTGGGGATCCGGGAAGCGTTCCCGGACTTCTCTCCCGAGATTCACTGGCAGGTTGCCGCCGACAACCTTGTCACCACGTACAAGACGTACCACGGCACCCATCGGGGCGAGTTCCTCGGCATCGCGCCGACCGGCAGGAAGGTCAGCTTCTACACCGTCGACGTGATGCGCGTCGTCGACGGCAAGATCACCGAACACTGGGGCGTGGCGACGCTGCTGGATCTCCTGCAGCAACTGGGAGCCGTACCTCGGTTCGGAGCGTCAGCGGAATAGGTCGAGGCCCTGGCCGATCAGGACCGTGGACAGGACGGCCAGCAGGATGACGAGGATCGTGTTCAGGTTGGCCAGGAGCCATTGCTCCAGGGATGCCAGGGCCGGGGCGGATCTCCGTGGGCCGGCGATCACGACTGCCAGGAGGGGGAGGAGGACGGTCAGGGACGCGGCGAGGACGAAGAGGGCGGCGGCGGTGAGTTGCTCGCCGAGGGTGAGAGGGGAGCCGCCGATCTGGGTGCCGGCGCCGATGACCAGGGGGAGGTTCTTGACGTTCGCGAGGGCCGCGCCGGCGCCGGTCAGCGCGAGAGCCGGCCCGGAGAGGGTCGTGATCTTGTCGACGATGGCGGGGCGGGGCGGTGGCTCACCGGGCCGCGGACGCTTGCGCCAGTAGCGGACCGCCAGGACCGCGAACAGCACACCGATCGCCAGTTTGACGAGGTCCACGCCGTCGCGCGCGCCCTCGCTGCCGTCCTCGGCGACGGCGTCCGTCAGCATCACCAAGAGCCCGGTCGCGATCGCGAGAGCCACAGCCCAGCCCGCGAAGAAGCTCAGGCCGGCCCGGATCGGTCCACTCGACATCAGGACCAGCACGATGCAGATCATCGGCACCGGGCTCAGGGCGATCCCCATCGCCTGCGGCAGTACCGCGCCGAAGACCTGCCACAAAGTCACCACCCCCAACAGTGCTGGGCCCACGCACATCATGCCCGATCGCCACCGCGAACGTTGACCAACCGCTCGACGACGCGCCACTATCAAAGTCGTGCCCTAGGGAGGCGGCGATGAATCAAGGCCTGCTGAACTCGTTGACCGAGGCCGAGCGGCTGCTTGTGGCCGAGACGGAGCGGGACGCGTTGAAGAGCCTGGACGAGGACGAGCTCCTCGAGCTGCACCAGCGGATCCGGCGGGCTCGAACGAAGTACGTGAAGAACTATCGCCGTGGTGCGAGCGCGAGTGTGGCGAAGGCGGGCGGACGCGGCCTGTCCTACCCGAAGAACCAGCGGGACCGCGACAAGGCGGAGCTGTTCGAGACAGTGCTGGCGCAGGTGAGCCGGGCGGTCGCCGCGGCCGCGAGGCGATCGTCGATGGAGTTACGCAGCGAACGGCTCGAAGCGGCGCGCTCGGCCAAGTCCGCCGCTCCGGCGGCACGCGCTGCCGCCCAGCCTGTCCCCGCCGCTCAGTCCGGGTCGGTGGCGTCCCGGCGGGCGACCAAGACCACCGGAGGGTTGAAGAAGGACGCGTCCACCCGTGCCGCCGGCGCTCGCCGCCAGGCCAAGCGAGACGCACGCTGAGGGTTCAAGGCAGAGACTTACGACGAGAAATCGCCCGAATCGGGTGATCCCGGCAGACGCGGCATCGTGTCTGCTGGTCGGGCGGCAGCCGGGAGGAGCGGAGATGCGCAGTGCGGACAGCGCGGGCGCACGGCCGTTGCGCCGAGGCCGACTTGCCAGGGCACTGCTCATCGGTGCCGCGCTGGTGACGGTCGGCCTGGCGTACGCCGTACTGGTGCCGAACGGCGCGATGGGTGCCGACGGACCGCAGTCCCAGCAGATCGAGGAAGGCCGCAAGCTGTTCGCGGTCGGCTGCGCGAGCTGCCACGGCATCCATGCCGAGGGCGGGGCCGACGGCGAGGGAAACTTCACCGGACCCTCACTGATCGGCGTGGGCGCGGCCGCGGTGGACTTCCAGGTCGGCACGGGGCGGATGCCCGCGACGCAGCCCGGTGCCCAGATACCGGCGAAGCCTCCGGTGTACACCGACGAGGAGATCGCGGCGCTGGCGGCGTACGTCGCCTCTCTCGGACCGGGGCCCGCGATACCGCCGGAGGAGTACTACGACGTCAGCAACGCGACGCAGGAGGAAGTCACCCGCGGCGGTGAGCTGTTCCGGACCAACTGCACGGCCTGTCACAACTTCGCCGGCAGCGGTGGCGCGCTGCCGAACGGCAAGTACGCGCCGTCGTTGATGGAGACGTCACCCAAGAACCTCTATCAGGCGATGCTGACCGGCCCGCAACAGATGCCGGTCTTCTCCGACGCGGTGCTCCTCCCCGAGGACAAGCGGGCCATCATCGCGTACGTCGTCAGCCTCCAGCAGCAGCACAACCCGGGCGGCTTCGGGCTGGGACGGCTCGGCCCCGTCTCCGAGGGCCTGTGGGGATGGCTGGTCGGAATCGGCGCGCTCATAGCAGTGGCGGTATGGATCGGGGCGAAAGTTCCTCGCGCCTGAGGTCCACCGGCGCGCGGGCGAGCGATGCAAACGCTTGCGCGCGTCCAGAAACCGGACGACATGCCTGCTCAGCATCTGCCGGAATCGCCGTAGACCGGTTAGTCTCGGTTTTTGGGAACGCAGGATCGAACAGTCCAACTGCAGAGCCGCCCAGCCAGGGGGAGGGGCGACGCGTGTGACGAGCCTGAAGCCCGACCGAGTGCAGCAGCAGTCCCAGCCCTCGGCGTCGGGTCGCATCCCGCGGCCGCCGTTGACTCTGGTGGCCCGCGAGCGGTTGCATTCTGCCCTCGATCTCGGCGTACGGTCGCCGCTGACGATGCTGATCGCGCCGGCCGGTACCGGCAAGACGGTGCTGCTGTCGGACTGGGTGGCGCGCCGCAGGCGGTCGGGCCAGTCGGTGCTGTGGGTGCCCGGGCAGGCGCCGGGCGCGCTCGCCGGAGCCCTCGAGCATCTGGCCGGTCCCGACGTGGCGACACCGCCGGATCCGATCGTCATCGACGACGCCCATTTGCTGCCTGCGGCAACGATTACCGGCCTGGCCCAGATCCTGAAGAAGTCGCCGCACGCCGTCCGGCTGTTGCTGGCCAGCCGGTACGACCTGCCGCTGCCGGTGTCCGAGCTCGAACTGCGCGGGATGGCATTGACCTTGCGGTCACGGGATCTGCGCTTCACCGACGCCGAGGCCACCGAGCTCGTCCAGGCCCATGCCTCGAACGCCACCGCCGCGGACGTCCAGCTGTTCCAGGAGCGGACAGCGGGCTGGGCTGCCGCCCTCGTGCTCGCGGCGCGAACGCTCGCCGCCTCCGGAGACACGGGGTGGTCCTTCGCCAACCAGCAGCCGGTGCTCGATCTGCTCCTGGGTGAAACGTTGAGCACCCTCGATGAGAGGGTCCAGGCAGTCCTCCTGAGCACGTTCGGGGCCGCGTCGGTGACCGGACACCAGGCGGCCATGCTGAGCGGCGATGCGGACGCCGGCGCGATGCTGGGGGATCTCGCCGGCAGCGGACTGCTGATCACCGCGTACGCCGACGATCCGGGCAGCGAGCCGCTCTACCGGTTCCACCCGCTCCTCGTCGAGCTGCTCCGGCGGCGGGTGGCCGGCCACAGCGAGAACGCACAGATCGTCACCGCGGCGCAGCATCGGTCGGCGCTGTACTACGAGAACCGCGGCGATGGCGGCAGCGCCCTGCGCGCCGCGCTCGGCGCCGCCGACCCGGCGCTGGTCGCCCGCATCCTGCTCGGTCACGGGCCGGCGATCCTGGCGGCCGGCGACCTGAGCCTCGTCGCGGACGGCTTCGAGAGCCTTCCGGAAGGCTACGTCGAGCAGCATCCGCACCTCATCGGCGTCCGTGGGCTGCTGCGGCGTGCCACTGGCGACGTGACCGGCGCGATCATGGATGCGGCATCGGCGGACGACCTCGCGTGCGCGGCAGACCCGCAGCCGGTGACACCGGACGACAACGCGCTGGAGGCGGACGCCGTACTGCTGCGGTTGTGGGAATCGCGCTACGGCTGGCACGACGTCCACGCCGCGATCGGACGGGCGAGAACCCTGCTGGCGCTCGATCCCACGGACGCCTATGGCCGGCCGCGCGCCGTACTCGGACCTGAGCGGCTGGCCTGGTTGCTGATCGAGCTCGCGGCGGCGGAGACGTGGGCGGACGAGCTGGACGCCGCGCTCAGCCACCTGGACGAGGCACTCGTCACCGCGCGGATGGCCGGCCATCGGCGGCTGATCGGCGGGGGACTGGCTCACCGGGCCGTCGTGCAGTACGCGCGCGGCCAGGTGGAGAACGCGGCCGGCTCGGCACAGGCCGCTCTCGACGCGGCCGGCGAGCAGGGGCTTCCCCAGGAGTACGCCGTCCGCGCGCACGTCGTACTGGGCTTCGCGGCGCTGGGTCATCTGGACCTGGACAGCGCGTGGCGCCAGCACGAGCTGGTGGTGGCGACGGACGTGGCCGGCTCCGACACGGTGGTCTCGGGGCTGCGCGCCATCCTGCGAGCGGTGCTTCTCCTCGAGGCGGGCCGGCTCGAGGAGGCGCTGACAGAGCTCACCACCGATCCTGCGTCAGCCGGGCCGCTGCCGTCGTTCCTGTCGCGGGATCTGGCCCTGCTGCGGTTCCGGATGGCGACCATGGTCGGGGATCACACCGGTGCCGAGACGCAGTGCGACGTACTCGACCGGACCGGCAACACGTCCGAGGCCGACCTGATCCGGGCCATCACCTCGATCGTCCGCGGTGACGTCCAGACCACGCTGAAGCTGGTCGACGAGGCCCTCAACCGGCCGGACGTCTACCCTCCGCTGGCTTCTGCAGCCGCCTCGTTCCGGACGGTCCTGCTGGTGCGGATGGGCGACGAGGCCGCCGCCGAAGCCGCGCTGGTGGACACGCTGAACCGGGCCACGCCGCAGCGGATGCTGTACGCGCTCACCCCGGTCGGCCGCGAACCGGACTTCCTCGACCGGTTGCAGAGGCATGTCGCCGGGCCCAACCCCCATCCGTTCGCCGCCGCCACGCTCGAGCAGCTGTCGTCCTACCGGGCCGCCTGGAGCGAGGTCGGCGGTACGTCGCTCCTGGCGCGGGTCCGGCCGGACGCGCAGGTACCGCCACCCCGCCGCCTGGACGCGGTGATCGACGGTGCCCGGATCCGGCTGACGCCGCGGGAGGCAGACGTACTCGACCAGCTCGCGCTCGGGAACTCCTACACCGAGATCGCCCGTGCCCTGTTCATCACCGAGAACACCGTCAAGACCCATCTGATGTCGCTGTATCGCAAGCTGGGCGTGGAGAAACGATCCGCGGCCCTGCGAGTCGCCCGCACCGTCGGCCTGACGCAGCAGTCGAACTAGGGCGTTGGATTCATCCCCCGGATCGGGTGATCCGAGGGCCTCGGCGGCGGACGAAGGTGTTGGCAGGCGGAGCAGACAGGGCGGACACCGGGATGCGTCACAGCGGCCGCGGGACCGGACCACGGTGACGACGCCGCGCCCTGTCGCAGCGCTCGGGCGGCTCGCAGGCAAGGTCACGGGCCGGGTCGTCGAGACCGTTCCGCCGGACCTGATCCTCGACCACATCGACGTCGACGCCCTGGTCGACCGCGTCGATGTGAACCGCATCCTGGACCGCGTGGACCTGAACCACGTGCTCGACCGCCTGGACCTGAACCGCGTTCTCGAGCGCGTCGACGTCAACCACGTCCTGGACCGCATCGACCCGGATCGGCTGATCGACCGGATCGATGTCGACCGGCTGGCCGGGCGGCTCGACCTGCAGCGCCTGCTGGCCGGCGTCGACCTCGACGAACTGCTCCGGTCGGTGGATGTCGAGGCCCTCGTACGCCGGTCCGGCGTACCCGGTCTCGTGGTCGAAAGCCAGACCCAGTTGGCCGGCTCACTGCTCGATCTCATCCGCCGGCAACTCGCCGGGCTGGACGCCGTACTCGACCGGGTCGTGAACCGGCTGCTGCGCAGAGACATCGGATCGCGGCCGACGACCCCACGCCTGCTCGAGGTGCGGGAATGAACGGGCGTATGACCGTCACGGGTCACTACGCCGGCGCCGTGAGCAGGCTCGCGGCCGCCGTACTCGACGTACTGATCGTCTTCACGTCGTTCACGATCGGCTTCGCGGGCCTTGATCTGCTGACCACTGCCTTCTGGGGAGTGTCGGTACGGCGCGAGTCGACGGGGGCGACGATCGCCCTCGCAGTCGTGGCGTTCTCCTACGCGTTCGGGTTCCTCGCGGTCGCCGCACGGACGCCGGGGCAGGGGATCGTCGGACTCCGGGTGGTGCGGTCCGACGGCGGGACGATCGGACCCGGCCGGGCATTCCTGCGGGTGTGCGCGTCCGTCCTGAGCGTGCTGGTCGCCGGACTGGGGCTCGTCCTGATCGTGTTCCAGCGTGAGCATCGCGGCTTGCACGACCTGATCGCCGGGACCGCGGTCGTCTACGACTGGGGCGAGCGGCCCGCGGAGCTCCCCGGCCCGCTGTCGGACTTCCTCAGCCGGGCCGGCGGCAAATCACCCGAATAGGAGGAGGTCGCCGCGTCGCCCGGTTGATGGGATTGCCTCCAGCGCGCGACCCCGACGCGCCAGTCGCCCCATGGAGGAGTTCCTCATGATCCATCTGGTGGTGCTCGGACTGGACAGCCGCGAGGACGCCGAGCGTGTCGTCCAACTGACCGAGGAACTGGCCAAGCAGCAGCTGTTGCAGCGGGAGGATGCCGCCTATGCCTACAAGGATGCCAAGGGCAAGGTTCGGATCCAGCAGTCGATGAGCCTGACCGCGCCCGCGGCGCCCAGCGGCGCTTTGTGGGGCACGCTGGCCCTGCAGTCCTGATCAGGTGTCAGAGGAGATTTCGTGAACGCCACCCCGGACGACTTCGACCCAATCCCTTCGACCCGGCACCGGATACCGGTCACCGTCGGCTCCCTGAAGCAGGCAGAGCAGGAAGCGGACGCGCTCGCGGTACCAGTTGCCTCTGGCACCGAGCCGCCGGACGAGCTCGGCACCGACGCGGCCGGGCTGGCTTCGGCCGGCTTCAGCGGCACGCGCGGCCAGACCCTGGTCCAGACCCGGTCAAGTGGTCCTGTCCGGGTTGCCGTCGGGACCGGCATACCGGATCACGTCGACGTCACGCTCGCGCGTGATCTGGCGGCCGAGTTCGCCCGCGCGGTGCCGTGGCACAAGCGCCTCGCGATCGAGGTTCCGTCCCGGGCGACCGGTCTCTCGGCCGGCGACTTCGCCCAGGCGGTGACCGAAGGCGTGCTGCTGGCGCGCTGGCGGTACTTCGTCGGCCAGGGTGCGGACACCCCTCAGCTCGAATCGCTCCTGGTCGTCGCCTCCGACGAGGACGCCGCGGAAGTCGCTGCCGGAGTCGAGCGCGGCCGCATCATCGCCGAGGCGTGCAGCCTCGGCCGCGATCTTGCCAACTGCCCGGCGACGACACTGTCTGCTGTCCGGATGGCTGAGGTCGCGGTCGAGGTCGGTGCGCGGACCGGCCTGCAGGTGGAGGTCTTCGACAAGGACCAGCTGATCGAGATGGGTTGCGGCGGGCTGCTCGGCGTCAACCGTGGCAGTGTCGAGCCACCCCGGATGATCCGCCTGCGCTATGAGCCCGCCGAGCCCACCGGCCGGATCGCCCTTGTCGGCAAGGGGATCATGTACGACTCCGGGGGGATCAGCCTCAAGCCGAGCGACGAGTCGCACGCGCAGATGAAGAACGACATGACCGGAGCCGCGGCCGTGCTCGCCTCCATGACCGCCCTGCAGGCCCTGGGCTGTACGACGGCAGTGACCGGTTACCTCATGTGCACCGACAACATGCCGTCGGGATCCGCGATGAAGCTCGGTGATGTGCTCCGGATGCGTAACGGTACGACGGTCGAGGTACTGAACACCGACGCCGAAGGCCGTCTGGTGATGGCCGACGCGCTGGCACTGGCGACCGAGGAACCCGTCGACGCCATCGTCGACATCGCCACGCTGACCGGTGCCTGCCTGCGGACGTTCGGCGTCGAGATAGCCGGTGTCATGGGTAACAACTCGGCCGTGGTGGAGCAGCTGCGGAGTGCGGGTGAGCTCGCCGACGAGCCGGTGTGGGAGCTTCCGCTGCATCGGTCCTACCGGTCGCAACTCGACTCGTCGATCGCCGATCTCACCAACATGGGCGGGATCAACGCCGGTTCGATCACCGCGGGACTGTTCCTCGAGGAGTTCGTCGACGGCAAGCCGTGGGCGCACGTCGACATCGCCGGGACGGCTCAGCTGCCGGCGCCGAGATCCTGGCGGAACAAGGGCGCGAGCGGATTCGGCACCAAGTTGCTGATCGAGTTCGCCCGCGCGTTCGCCACCCCCACCGGCGACAGCCGTCAGGCGGCGCAGCGATGAGCGCGGTCGAGGAGGCGCCCGCCAAGAAGGGGACGATGCAGAAAGTTCTCGACGGCATCGAACGGGCCGGCAACAAGGTCCCGCACCCGGCCATCATCTTCCTCGCCCTGATCTTCATCGTGATCGTGCTGTCGCAGGTCCTGGCCTGGACCGGGGCGAGCGTCACCACCGAGGTCGCCGAGCCCCAGACCGCGCAGGTCATGCCCGAGTACGAGGCCGGGTCGAGCGTCGCCGGCTCGGACACGCCGCCGGCGCCGGCCATACCCGACTACGAGTTGCACACCGAGAAGATCACCGCCGAGAGCCTGCTGGACGGTGACGGCATCCGCTTCATCTTCACGACCGCCGTCCAGAACTTCAACGACTTCGGCGTCGTCGCGGTGATCCTGGTCGCGATGATCGGCGTCGGCGTGGCCGAGGAGGCCGGGCTGATCGCCGCGCTGATCCGCAAGATGGTCAAGGTGGCGCCGAAGGGCGTGATCACGTTCATCATCGTGCTGCTCGGCGGCATCTCCAGCGTCGCCTCCGATGCGGGCTACCTCGTGCTCGTCCCGCTCGGCGCGGCCGCGTTCGTCTCGCTCGGGCGACATCCGCTGGCCGGCATCGCCGCGGCGTACGCCGGTGTCAGCGCCGCGTTCTTCGTCAACATCCTGATCACACCGGCCGACGGCATCATCACGGAGGTGACCAACGAGACGATCGCGCTGGTCGCGCCCGACGTACATCTCAACGTCACCCAGAACTACTTCTTCAGCATCGCCTCGACGATCTTCTGCGCGATCGTCATGACCATCGTCACCGAGCGCCTGATCGAGCCCAGGCTCGGCAGGTACGACGCTTCGGAGGCGCCGGTCGACGCGCCGGTCGACCACCAGCCCAGCGACGACGAGATGGCGCTGGAATCGCGCGGACTGCGGTGGTCGGGGTACTACCTGCTGGTGGCCGTGGCCATCGTCTCGCTGCTGACCTTCATCCCGGGTGCTCCGCTGCGCAACCCCGACACCGGCGAGATCTTCGGGTCGTCGCCGTTCATGAGCAGCCTGCTGTTCATCATCTCGATGCTGTTCCTCGCCGCCGGGCTCGGCTACGGCCGGGGCTCGAAGTCGCTGACCGGCAGCACGAACATCATCAACGCGATCGTCAAGACGTTCAACGGCCTCGGCGGGCTGATCTTCCTGATGCTGCTGATCGCGCAGTTCATTGCCTACTTCAACTACTCGAACATGTCGACGCTGGCCGCGACCGGCCTGGCCGACCTGCTCGAGCGTGCCGACATCGGGGCGTTGCCGCTGCTGATCGGCTTCATCCTGCTGGTGCTGGTCATCGACCTGATCATGCCCGGCGTGATCCCCAAGTGGGCGATCCTGGCGCCGATCTTCATCCCGCTGTTCTACCGCCTCGGCATCGCGCCGCAGACGGTGATCGCGGCGTACCGGGTCGGCGACGGACCGGTCAACGTCATCACGCCGCTGATGGTCTACCTGCCGTTCATCGTGCTCGTCTGCCAGAAGTACCGGAAGAAGGCCGGTATCGGCACGGTGGTGTCGATGATGCTGCCGTACACCTTCATCGTCCTGGTCACCTGGACGCTGTTCTACGTGCTCTGGTACGTCCTCGGCATTCCCTGGGGGCCGTCCGCCCCGGTCCACCTCGGCTAGGGCGGTACGAGCGCAATGGATGACGGCACGATCAGCCTGATCATCCTCGGGCTCACCGTCGCCGTGTTCGTATGGAACCGGCTGCCGGTCGACCTGGTGGCGGTCCTGAGCGCGCTGTCGCTGTGGGCGACCGGAGTCCTCGACTTCCCCGGCATCATCGCGGGCTTCGGGGATCCGGTCGTCATCTTCATCGCCTCACTGTTCGTGGTGAGCGAGGGCATCGACTCGACCGGAGTCACCACCTGGGCCGGCCAGACGATCGTGAAGTACGCCGGAACGCAGCGGACCCGACTGCTCGTCGCCGTGACCGCATTGTGTGCGCTGCTGACGGCCCTGATCACGTTGAACGGTGCGGTCGCGGCGCTGCTTCCGCTGGTCGTCATGCTCGCCGTACGGATCGGGGAGCCGCCGTCGCGGATGCTGATGCCGCTCACCTTCGCCGGCAGTGCGGGATCCTTGCTGATGCTGACGGGTACGCCGGTCAACATCATCGTGTCCGAAGCGTCGAGCGATGCCGGTGCGGGCGCCTTTCCGTTCTTCTCCTTCGCGGTCGTCGGCGTACCGCTCGTCATCGGGACGATCGCCATCTCGGTGTTCCTCGGCCCGCGGTTGCTCCCGGCCGCACGCCCGGCGCACCCGCCGGCCGACCTGGCCGGGCATGCGCACACGCTGGATCTGCACTACGCCCTGACCGACGGCTTCTACCGGCTGCGCGTCCGCGAACTCTCGCCGTTGCTGGGCCGTGGCGTGGCCGACGTCGACCTCACGCCGTACCCGGGTGTGCAGATCGTCGGAGCCCAGGACGGGAACGGAGTGTCCCGGGTGAGCGACGCTCTTGCTGTTGGCGACGTCCTCGTGGTGACCGGTCCCTCGGAAGAGGTGGGCAGCCTGACGATCGACTGCCTGCTCGCTGTGTGTATGGCGCCGACACCGGTCGACGATCTGCTGACGCGAGAAGCCGGGGTAGTCGAGGTCGTCATCCCGCCGCGGTCGTCACTGGTCGGGGAGACGGTCTTCCCGGGGATGCATCGGGCGCACGACCTGGTCATCATCGCGGTGCAACGGATGGCCAAGGACCGGGGCAACCAGCCCACCGAGCTCGCCGAGGGAGACGCGCTTCTGGTGCACGGCACCTGGGCCGCCTTGGACGAGCTGACCAGGGACCGCGACGTCCTGCTCGTGGATTCGCCGGATCTGGTCCGGCGCCAAGCCGTGCCGTGGGGTTCGAAGGCGTCGATCGCCGTCGCGATCCTTGCCGGCATGGTCGTTCTCCTCGCCACCGGTGCGGTCCCGCCCGCCCTGGCCGGGCTGCTGGCCGCCACGGCGATGGTGGCGACCAGGGTGGTCGGGCCGCGGCAGGCGTACCGCGCGATCTCGTGGCAGATCGTCGTACTGATCGGCGCGCTGATCCCTTTGTCCACAGCGATTCAGACCAGCGGCGGCGCCGACCGGATCGCCGACGTGATCATCGACGCGGTCGGGCCCGGCCGCCCGTATTTGTTGCTGCTGGCACTCTTCGTCCTCACGGCCACACTCGGCCAGGTCGTCAGTAACACCGCGACCGTGCTGATCGTCGCACCGATCGCGGTCGCGGCCGCCCAGGGGACGGGAACCTCGGTGCAGCCGGTCCTGATGCTCACCGCGGTCGCCGGTGCCGCGTCGCTGCTGACCCCGATCTCGACTCCCGCGAACATGATGATCATGAATCCGGCGGGGTACCGGTTCGGCGACTACTGGAGACTCGGCCTCCCGGTGATGCTGTGGTGGTTGCTGACGGCTCTCGTCATCATCCCGCTGGTCTGGCCGTTCTGACATGCCGGCCGACGACAGGTACGTGTCCACCGGCGGGCTGCCCGGAACGGTCGCGGTTGTCGAACTGGTCCAGGCGGCGTACGAGCTGGGCCGCGGGATCGGCGAGGGGGCGGTGTCGGACGTGTACCCGGCGCTGGCCCGGGTCGACCCGGATGCGTTCGGCATATGTGTCGCGGCCAGCGACGGCCGGTTGGCCGAGGCGGGCGACTCCCGGAGCCCGTTCAGCATCATGAGTGTCGCGAAGCCGTTCGTGTTCGCGCTGGTCAGTCAGGCGATCGGTGTCGACGCGGTGCGCGACCTGGTCGGCGTCAACGCGACTGGTCTGCCGTTCAACTCGGTGCAGGCGGTGGAACAGCCCCCGGCCGGACGCACGAATCCGATGGTCAACCCCGGGGCGATCGCGACCACGAGTCTGACGCCGGGTACGTCGCTGGAGGACCGCTGGAGGTTCATCGTCGACGGCCTGTCCCGGTTCGCGGGTCATGAGCTCGCCCTGGACACGGAGGTGCTCGAGTCCGCGCTGCAGACGAACCATCGCAATCGTGCCCTCGCCGAGTTGCTCCGCAGCGACGGCGGCCTGGTCGGCGATGCGGTCGAGGCGACCGTGCTCTACACCAGGCAGAGCAGTCTGGCGGTCACCGCGGTGGATCTCGCGGTGATGGGCGCCACGCTGGCGGACGGCGGCGTGTGCCCGACAACCGGCGTACGGGTGATCGACCCTGACATCGCCCGGGTGTCGCTGGCCGTGATGACGATCGCGGGGTTGTACGAGACCTCTGGTGACTGGCTGCTCGACGTCGGCGTTCCGGGCAAGAGCGGGATCGGCGGCGGCATCGTGACTGTCTCGCCGGGCAAGGGTGCGCTGGGCACCTTCGCGCCGCGGTTGGACCACGCTGGCAACAGCGTCAAAGGCCAATGGACGGCACGCTTCCTGTCCCGTCACCTCGGCCTCGATCTGCTGGCCTCACAACCGGTACCACCGGCCGCCGACGTGTCGTGAGTGCTCAGGGCTCGGCGAGCGTCAGCGTGGTGGTGGCCGTCTGACCTGCTCGGGAGTAGGTCAGCTCGATGGTGTCGCCGACCTTGCGGGTCAGGGTCGCGACCACGATCTGTTCGCTGCTCTGGGCCGGTTGGCCGTCGATCTTGGTGATGATGTCGCCTGCCTTGAGACCGGCCTTCACACCCGGGCCTCCGGGGTCGACCGAGACGACGAAGAGACCGGCCGGGTTGCCCGACGCATTCGCGAGGGCAGGCGGGATCTCCTGGACCTGTAGCCCGGTCGTCGGATGTCCAGGCTCCCCGGTACGGACGAGTTCGTCGGCGATCGGGCTCGCCAGGTCCACCGGGATCGCGAAGCCGAGGCCGACGCTTCCGCCGCCGGCGACGCCGGACGCGTTCGGGACCGTGGCGATCGCGGCGTTCACTCCGACCAGATGGCCGGAGCAGTCCACCAGTGCACCGCCGCTGTTGCCGGGGTTGATCGCCGCGTCGGTCTGGATCGCGCCGATCAGGTGATGGGTCACCCCGTCGCCTGGCACCGGTACATAGCGATCCAGCGCACTGACGATGCCGGAGGTGACCGTGCTCGCGAGTCCGAGCGGAGCGCCCAGGGCGACGACAGGCTGTCCGACCTGCAGTTCGGCGGACGAACCGAATTCGATCACTGGGCGATCCTTCGCGGCATCCGCGGCCTTGAGCACCGCAAGATCGGTGCTGGGATCACGGCCGACGATCGTGGCGTCCGAACTCGTGCCGTCGCTGTACTGGACGGCCACCTTGCCGCCGTTGGCCGCGACCGAGATGACGTGGTCGTTGGTGAGAATGTAACCGCCGTCCTTGAAGATCTGCCCCGAACCGGTGCCGGCCGAGGCGCCGCTGCTGGCCGAGATCGTCACGATCGACGGCAGGATCTGGTTCGCCACCGGGATCGCCGCGCACATCGCCGTACTGGCGTCCGTCGAGACGGAGGACGAGGCGTTGGCGGATCCTCCGTCACGATCCACGAGCACGAAGACGAGGGAGGCGATCAACGCGCCCACGACGGCGCCACCCAGGATCGCCAGGGACAGGCCGCGAGTGAGCCGGAAGCGACCCCGGCCGTCCGGTGGTGTGGCTGCCGGACCGGGCTTTCCGTTGTCGGCCTGGACCATCTGGACCTCCTCTGGCCCACTCAGGAGTCGGAGCGCACCGATGGCACGTCGTGCTCGACGCTCCCGTCGCCCACCCGAGAATAGGTTCGCTGGCCGCCGGACATGTCACCCGATCCAGGTGAAGCCGGCACGGATGTGGCACGGTCGAAGTACAGGTAGGCGACGGCCGATCCGGTGAGTGGCATCGCGAGCGCGAAGAGCAGCGATGAGACCACGTTGATCAGGACGGGCGACCAATCGGTGGCCAGGAGCAGGACGATCCCGGCGATCGGTCCGACGGCCAGTCCCAGCCCGATGATGATCGCGAGCGGTACGGCGGTCCGCCACCAATGGCCGCGGACGAGCCTCCGGCTGCGTCTCAGCGCCGTACCTCCGGAGCAGTGCTCCGCCACCACGACCGGTATCGCGAACGCCCGGCTCGCCGCGTAGTAGACGGCCACCGGGATCGTCGCCACGAAGAAGGCGAGTACCGCGAGGACGACGAAGTACTGCAGGGCCACCCGGGTCAGTGGCCGCCGGCGCGAGAAGAGATGGCGCAGCACTCCCATCGCGGTGACGGTCTCGCCTCGATCCAGCTGGTCGAGCATCCTCGTGACGGCCGCGAGCAGTACGACGTACGCCGCGATCGTGAGGATCGTGACGGCCAACGTGGTCAACGAGGCCCAGAATCCCGGAGCGTTCTCGGTCGGCGCGCCGAGGTCGGTGGGTGCGTCGCGTCTGGCCACCTGGAACCTGGCGAGAGTCAGAGTCGCCAGGCTCAGGACGATGAACGCTGTCGCGAACCCCGCGAACAGGCCCGGTCGGTGCCGCAACAGGCGCAGCGCGGCGACCACCGTCTGACCCCAGGCCCGCCGTCGTCTGGCGGGCAGCGGGGCAGCATCGGTCCACCGCGTACGGCTGGCCGCGAACCAGATCAGCCCGATGAGTGCGGCGAGTACCAGGCCCAGCAGCCAGGGCCGATCGAGGGTCTCGCGGACCAGGTTGGATCCGGTGGCGACCGCGGCGCAGAAGGCGCCCGTGCTGCTCGGACCAAGCAACGTGCCGGCCGGCACCGTACCGCTGTCGTCCCGCCAGGTCTCCTCGGCGTCCTGGATCGGTGTGAGCCACGATGTCTTCATGTTCGGCCCGGTCGGTCCGTCGAAGAACGAGCGCTGCCGTTCGCCCCATCGGCCTTCGAATCCAAGCCAGGGGAACTCCTGCAGGTAGTCCGCGCGGGTCAGCGGTACATAGGCGACCCGCGGACGGATCGCGGCCTGAGGCCGGGTGGTGTCGTCGCAACCCAGTCCTTCCGAGCCACGACCGAGGTACAAGCGTTGGCCGTACTTGTTGGCATGTGAACCGGCCGCCGGGTAGACGACCGGATGGGTTCCGTCGACGACCTCGAGCTTGGCGTCGTCCCATCGGGCTCGCTCGGCACCTCCGTGCTGGCTGAATCCGACCGCCGTCGGCTCCGTGGTCAGCGCGGCCGCGGGGCTCGCCGCGTCGAAGATGAGCTGGATCGATTCCCAGTCGCCTTCGTGGGTGTTGTTGTAGTCGTTGAAAACGTAGAAGAACCAGTACTCCAGCGAGAGCTTGCCGGGGAACGCCGGATCCGCGACGACATGGGCATAGACAGTGGCCGGCTGGACCGCGTTGATCAGCGCCGACCACTCTGCGTAGGTGCAGCCCGGACGCAGCGGATCACCCGGGAAGTCGAGGAAGTGCCCCGGGAACCCCGGGCTGATGTCCTTGCCTTTAGGCTGCGTCTTGACCAGGTCCGGCGGTCGCCACGGGCCGCGCAGCGCGACCTGTTGATCGCCGAGCACGGCCTCGACGTCGGTCGGCTGGAACTGCTCGCCGTCCTCGCACCTCGGCGACGCTTCCTGCAGTTTGACGACGGGGGAGTAGCGCTCGGCCAGTGCTTGCGCGGCGGGGTCGTCCGGCGAGGCGGTGGTGCCGGCTGCTGCTGAGTCCGGCAGCCAGAGAATCGTCACGGTGAGGAAGGCGAACAGCAGTGGCGGCAGGGATCGTCTCCAGGCGCGGGCCGTCATTTCCACAGCATGCGCACGACGTACCGCTCCCCACACCATCCGGCTCTGGCGTCACTTCGGCGGCCGAGGTCACCCGATCCAGGTGATCCTCGCGCCCGTCAGTGATCCCGTCAGCACGTAGCGCACCGGGATGCGAGTTGCCGCCACGAATCGGGGCTACCGGACGCCGGGCCGCGTTCGGTCTCCCCCTGTCCGGGGGAGGCCGAAGGCCCCGGCCCGCAGCAGAGTCGTGGTGACGGGGCGCGAAAGGGGGCTTGCCATGGGCCATTACGTCATCAGGGTCAAGGGCGAACTGTCGCGCGACCTGACCGACGCCTTTCCCTCGATGACCGCCGATTCCGAGCCGGCGCAGACAGTCCTGCACGGGCACCTCGACGATCAGGCGGCGCTGGCCGGCATCCTCAACCACCTCGACATGCTCGGCATCAACATCATCGAGGTCCTGCAAGTCCCCTCGACCCGCCCGCCCGACGACGACCCCGCATCCAGCACCGCTCAGTGATTACTCCAGCCCCGGGTACACAGGACCAGGCGGTACGAGTCCGGATCGGCGATCGTGACGCCCCAGGTGTCCCAGTACGGGTTGCGCGACGGAACCACCCGGCCGCCGGCCGCGACCAGGCGTGCGACCAGTTCGTCCGGCACCGGACCGTCCAGGTAGACGACCAGGAGGTCCTCCTCGGTCGGCTGCGGTTGCACCGGATCGCCGTCGATCTGCACCAGTTCGAGATGCCAGCCCGCCTCGGGCCAGCCGACCATCAGGAGATGGTGGCCGTCCTCGGACTTCCGGTAGATCACACTGAGCCCGAGACCGTCGACCCAGAACCGCTCGACGGTGGTCAGATCCCTGCTGGGACGGGCTATCCGCACGTGGGCCTGCTGTTCGATCGCCATGCGGCCGAGGCTAGGCAGCCGCCGGCGGATCACGTCACCGCGGCCCCGGCAAAGGCCTGCCCTGGCGGGTGGTGTATCGGCCGCCGATTGATGTGTCCTGACGTGTCAGCGAGGTCACAGGGATCTGACTGACTGATCAGTCAGTTATCTTGCTAGGCTCGACAGTGCTGCATTTGGGGCATTCCTGTCGATGGAGTGAGGTGCCGACCATGGCGCTTGCGGATGTGTCTTTGTCTCGCCGGAGAAAGGCCCGGCGGGAGGAGTCGAGGCTGGCCGACCATGTCGACCGGCTGGGGGAGGAACACCCACCGATCCCGCTCGACAGTGTCGACTACACGATGAAGCGGCCCGGCCTGCTCGCCGAGCGGTTCGGGTCGGTCCTGGCCTACATGTCGCGGGTCGAGCTCGAGGTCGAACGGAACGTTCTCGAGCTCAACATCCTGCTGCCCGACCCACCCGAGGTCGACCAGCATTTCTACGCCGACGTATGGATGCCGCAGGAGACGCACCACGGCCTGATCCTCGACCGTCTCCAGGTCCTGGCCGGTCTCGAGCCCACCACACCCAACCTGACCGACGTGTCGTTCCGGCTCAAGCTGCTCGGGGCGCTCGGCCGGGTGGGCGCCGTACAGGACGTCAGCCGGATGCTGTACTACCTGACCGGGCTGGCCACCGAGCGATCGGCGGTGCTTGCCTACAACAAGCTTCACGCCGGCATGCTCGAGCTGGGGGAGCGGGCCGTCGCGAGAACCGTGGTCGCACCGATCCGCCGCCAGGAACCTGGGCACTTCGCGTACTACCAGATCGCCGCCCGTGGTCTCTGGTCGCAGTTGGGCGGCTGGCAGAAGTGGCTGGTCCGCACGCTGCGGCGCACGACGTTCGGTCCGGTCGGTGCCGAGAACAAGCAGCAGCGGCTGGAGTTCGGCAAGGCGATCCGCGCGTTGGGCATCGTCACCGGTGACGACGCGGATCTTCAGCACTATGCCGATCAGGTCGGGCGGGTCGAGCACGAGTTGCTCTGGGCCCACCGGCGAGGTCTGCGGGTCCCGAAGTACGTGTTCGAGTCCTTCCGTCGTGCCGCCCACGCGGCCGCGGACCTGGACGGTGATCACCAGCCCGCCCCGGGACGGGCCTGATGATGACCGCCGCCGCTTCCGGGCGCCCCTCCAAACGTGAGGCCATCATCGAGACGGCCGAGCGTCTGTTCGCCGAGCGCGGGTACGACGCGACGTCGACAGCGCTGATCGCGCACGAGGCCGGCGTACCGACCGGCCTGGTGTTCTACCACTTCGCCACCAAGCTGGATCTCCTGCTGGCCATCGTGCACGAGAGGCCGACACCAGGTGAGGTGCTCCGGACCGCCGCACGCGGCCGGTCGGTTCACCGGCGGTTGCGGGCCGTCGTGTCGTCCATGGCCGAGGAGCTGGAACGTAATCGCGCCGCGCGGATCATCGTCTTCCGGGAGGCGCAGGCCCGTCCCGAGATCGCCGACCGCGCGGCAGAGTTGTTCGACGAAGCCACCACCACGGTCGCGGAGATCCTCAGCGGCGCCGAGGACGTCGTCGCCGAACCGGATCGAGTGCGGACCGCCGCGGATCTCATCGTCAGCCGCGTCTTCCTCGACATCATCGCTCTGGGTCAGGCCGACACCGCGACCAAACGCCACGCGGCCATGATCGACCTCATCGAGGAGTCACTCACCACGCCACACGCCAAGTGACGTCGGCTCAGACGCCGTCCGGCTCGCGGGTCTGCCGGACGTACGCCGGGATCACGAACCAGAAGGTCAGGAACCACACCAGTACGGCGATCACGACGCCGATGGCGACCGGTCGGGACACGACGACGTCCAGCGCGAGCAGGACCCCACCACAGACCGCGGTGACCAGGAAGACCAGGCCCGCGCGCAGCAGGTAGTCGGCGATCGTCACCAGGCGGTCGCGCAGCCCCTGCCGGTACACGATGCGGTGCAGCGAGATCGGTGCGAGGAACAGGGCGACCGCGAGCGCCGAGGCGATCAGCGTGCAGGCGTAGACGAGATGGGTGAAGGTGTCGGCGGCCTGGAAGGCGTTCTGGAACGCGATGCTCAGCAGGAACGCGAACAGGATCTGCGTGCCGGTCTGGGCCAGCCGCAGTTCCTGCAGCAACTCGTTCCAGTGCCGGTCGAGTCGCTCGCCGGAGCTCTCGTCCTCGCGCCGGTAGGGCTGGGTCATGGCTACCCGATCGTCCGGTGGTTTCCAGGTCTGGTACCCCACGTCACCTGCGCGTATGCGAGGTCGAGTACTACGGGAGTTCGCGGGTGTCGATGAGTTGCTGGGCGACGTCGCGGAGTTTGGTGTTGGTGTCCTGGGAGTAGCGCTTGAGGATGGCGAAGGCCCGGTCGCCGTCGACATCGAAGCGTTCCATCAGGATGCCCATCGCCTGGCCGACGAGCTTGCGGGCATCGACCGCCTGCGCCATCGATTCCTCGTGCCGCGCGGAGGCGAGGGCAACGGATGCATGCCGCGCAAGGATGTGGGCGATCGCCTCGTCGTCGGGACTGAACGCGTCAGGTGACGGGCTGTAAAGCCCGAGTACGCCGACTGTGGAGCGATTGCCGTCACCAGTCACCATCGGTACGTCGAGCACGCTGCGCACCCCGAGCGCGGCAACCTTCGCAGCCCACTCCGGCCAGCGGTCGTCGGTGGTGGTGTCACGAATCAGCACGGTGGTGCGTTCACGGAGCGCGGTCACCAGCGGCCCACATTCGGAGGTGAGCTGCAGGTCGTACACGTCCGCGACGACCGGGTCGGTGACCGCGGCGATCTCCGCCTGCGATCCACGGGAGTACAGCGCCACGCCGGCGTAGGTGCAGTTGAGTGCGTGCAGGGCGAACTGGACGACGGCGTCGACCGTCTCGTCCACGCCCGAGGCGTCGTGCAACTCGACCGCCAGGCGGGCGAAAGCCATCGCCGCGTCGTTGGCGTCCGGGTCGATCATGGCCACAGCTCCTGGGGGTCACCAGGGACGCCCGCCTGTGAGCGCCCGTGGTCATCATGCCGGTCCTATGACCGATCCCGCCGCGCTGCGGGATAACAACTCAGTGACCCTGCCACGATTGTCGTTCTCCGGCCGTCGGAGGGTGCGTTCTCCGGATTGTGCCGCCGGAACGAGCCGTTTGGTGCGGTCTGGGCCCGCTGCGCCACTGAACGGGTCCAGACCTCGAGGCTTCCCACCGCCCGAGCGTTGAGGAACCTCTCTCCCCTCCCTGTGCCCCGAATGCCCAGATGGATGCATCGCGCCGCTTGGCGTACCTTGGGGTCGGCTGAAGAAGTCGGCCGCTGGGGACTGTTCGCAGGATGGGTGCATGGAGTCCCTCACATTCGAGAGCCGCGATCTGGCGCGCACCGAGGAGTTCCTCAACCGCGCGTACACCAAGATGCGGATCGGCGGCGGCACGGACGACGTGAGCGCGCGGATCACCCGCGAGGCGGTGGGCTCGATCAGTGTCGACCGGCTCGACATCGGCTTCGAGATGAAGTACGACGCCGACCCGCTCGGCAAGATCTGCCTGTGCGTGGTCGAGGCCGGCACTGTGCAGGACCACGCCACCGATGGCTGGCAGGACGCCTTCGGCCCGGGCGATGTCGTCTCGTTCGCCCCGCCGGATCGCCCGTACGTCGGCAAGGTCTGCCGGTCGCGCTACAGCATCACCATGTTCGATCCCGCGCTGCTCACCCGGACCGCAGGCGTTGACAACCGAACCGGTGGGCCGGTCCGGCTGCTCGGCCATCGCCCGCACTCGGCCGCGGCCGCCCGCCACCTGGTCAGCACGATCAACTATCTGGGCGATCAGGTGCTGCCGGACTCGACAGTACGGACGTCGGTGCTGCTGCAGTCCTCGGTCTCGCGCCTGCTCGCCTCGAGCGTTCTGGCCGCGTTCCCGAACACGGCGCTGATCGCGCAGGATCGGGCCGACGGGCGTGACGCGCATCCGCGGACAGTGCAGCGGGCGATCGCCTTCCTGGAGTCCAGCGTCGATCAGGACGTCGCCGTCGGTGACGTCGCTGCGGCCGCCGGGGTGACTGTGCGTGCCGTTCAGACTGCCTTCCAGCGGCATCTCGGGACCACCCCGATGGCGTACCTGCGCCTGTTGCGCCTGGCCGAGGTCCGCACCGAACTCCTCGCCGGCGATCCGGCCAAGCTGTCCGTCACAGCCGTGGCGGCGCGCTGGGGCTTCCACCACCTGGGTCGCTTCGCCGCCGCCTACCGGGAGCAGTACGGCGAGTTGCCGAGGACAACGTTGGGTCGCTGAACGCGATCGTTGCCCTGGGCGACGGTCAGCGATCGCCGTCGAGTTGCAGCCGGCGACTGACGATGAGCCGGGCCACCCGCGCCAGCGTCTCGTCGCGGGCGTAGGCGCGGGCACGCAGGAGCGCCGAGGCATCGTCGATGGCCAGGCCCAGATGGCCCGCGATCATCCCGGTCGCCTGATGGACGACGGCGCGCGACATCCACGGGCTGCGGTCGTCGGGTTCGTCGCCGGTGGGTGGATCGTTGAGCAGCGCGACACCGAGTGCGTCGGCGACGAACTGCGAGGTCTGCGGACTCTCCGTGAACGTCCGGCCGTCGGCGACGTACGCGCTGAGCACACCGAACGGGCGTCCGCCCGGGCGGATCGGGAAGCACCGGATGGTCAGCGGTCCGACCGCGGCCAACGCCGAGCGGACGAACTCCGGCCACCGCCTGTCGGTCTCGAGGTGCGCCGCGACCGCCTCGCCGGCGCCGTAGGCCGCATGGCCCGGCCCCTCGCCGAGGACGTCCTGCAGATCCTCGAGCCGCGCGGCTGTCGAGTCGGTGGCGGTCAGCGTGACGCGGTTCGTGGCCGAGTTCTCGATCGTGATCGACGTACCGACCGCTCCGAGCAGGTCACGACAGGTGCGCCCCAGCTCATCGGGACGACTGCGCGCGGGCGCCACCGTGATCGCCTCGATCAATCGGGCGAGAATCGCACCGCGCTTCATGTCAGGCCCAGTACCCGCCCGGCCGCCGACCATGCCCGGCTGATCCACCGTTTGTGCGGGGTTGGGCGCGGGCACCGGATCGGAGCACGGGGAGTTCAGTTGCCGGGTGTTCGCCCGGCCCGTCTGATGGGAAGGGCCATGGTTCTCATTCTGTGGATCATCGCGGTGATCCTCGTGATCTCCGGGATCGTCTCCCTGTTCCGCGGCCAGGTGCTGTGGGGCGCGGCGCTGATCGTGATCGGCCTGCTGGTCGGGCCGGGTGGGGTCAGCATCTTCACCTAGTTCTCCACCGGAAAACCGGTCGCCTGCCCCCACGTCGCCTCCGCGTGGGGGCAGGCGTCGTTCGGGGTGGGCAAAAGGAAAGGCAAGGAGATATTGCACTCTCCTTGCCACTATCAACCTATAACGCATCGGGGGACTTGCCGCAAGCCCCGGGTTCTGCTGGAGAATCGCCGACCGGAACTCAGAACCTATGGAAATCAGGGGGATTGCATGATCGACGTGATCGTTGCCGGTGGCGGGCCGGTCGGCATGATGCTGGCCGCGGAGCTGCGGCTGCACGGTGTGGACGTGGTCGTGCTGGAGAAGGCGCTGGAGCCGACCAAGATCGTCCGCTCGCTGGGTCTGCACGCACGCAGTATCGAGGTGATGGACCAGCGTGGTCTGCTGGAAAGGTTCCTCGCGCTCGGCACGAAGTACCCGGTCGGCGGCTTCGCCGGCATCTACAAGCCGGCGCCGGAGCGGCTGGACACCGCACACGGATACCTGCTCGGCATCCCGCAGGCCATCACCGACCGCCTGCTGGCCGAACGTGCCGCCGAGCTGGGCGCCGACATCCGGCTCGGCTCCGAGCTGGTCGGGCTGAGCCAGGACGACGACGGCGTGACCGTCGATCTGGCCGACGGCACCCAACTGCGCTCGCGCTACCTGGTCGGCTGCGACGGCGGCCGCAGTACGGTGCGCAAGCTGCTCGGCGTCGGTTTCCCGGGCGAACCCAGCCGGGTCGACACGCTGCTCGGCGAGATGGAGGTGACCGCTCCGCCGGAGACGGTCACCGCGGTGGGGACGGAGGTCCGCAAGACCCAGTTGCGGTTCGGTGCCATGCACGTCGAGGGCACCGTGTTCCGGTTCGTTGTTCCCGGCGCACCGGTGGTGTCCGAGGACCGTGCGGAGGCGCCGACGCTCGAGGAGTTCAAGCAGCAGTTGCGGCTGACTGCCGGCTCCGACTTCGGCGCGCACTCACCGAGCTGGCTGTCGCGCTTCGGCGACGGCACCCGGCTGGCCGAGAGGTACCGGTCCGGTCGGGTGCTGCTGGCCGGCGACGCTGCGCACGTCCATCCGCCGATCGGCGGGCAGGGGCTCAACATGGGCGTCCAGGACGCCTTCAACCTCGGCTGGAAACTGGCCGCCGAGGTCAACGGCTGGGCACCGGAGGGGCTGCTGGACAGCTATCAGGTCGAACGGCATCCGGTGGCGGCCGACGTACTGGTGAACACGCGCGCGCAGATGGAGCTGCTGTCCACCGAGCCGGGTCCCCAGGCACTACGCCGGCTGCTGGGGGAGCTGATGGACTTCGAGGACGTGAACCGGTACCTGATCGAGAAGAACACCGCGATCGCGATCCGCTACGACTTCGGCGAGGGTCACGAACTCCTCGGCCGCCGATTGCGGGACGTGGAGCTGAAGCGCGGTCGCCTCTACGAGCTGATGCACGAGGGCCGCGGACTCCTGCTCGACCAGACCGGCCGGCTGTCGGTGGCAGGCTGGGCGGATCGGGTCGACCACGTCGTCGACCTCAGCGAGGAACTGGACGTGCCCGCGGCGCTGCTGCGGCCGGACGGCCACGTGGCGTGGGTCGGTGAGGCTCAGGAGGATCTGCAGGGGCACCTCCCGAGGTGGTTCGGGGCCGCCGCCGGCTGAGCGATACCTTGTACGGGCGTCCAACGAGGAGGCTGTATGCGGATCGCGGTGATGGGGACCGGTGGGATCGGCGGGTACTTCGGCGGCCGGCTGGCGCTGGCCGGGCATGACGTCGCGTTCATCGCGAGGGGCCGCCAGCTCGAGGCGCTGCGCACCCATGGCCTCCGCTTGGAGAGCCAACTCGGCGATGCGCGACTGCCCACGGTCGCGGTCACCGACGATCCGGCGCAGCTGGACCCGGTCGACCTGGTTTTGTTCGGCGTGAAGCTGTGGGACACCGAGGCATCGGCCAAGCTGATCGAGCCGCTGCTCACCGAGCGTGCCGGCGTGGTGTCGTTCCAGAACGGTGTGGTCAAGGACGACATCCTGCGCAGCGTTCTCGGCCCCGAGCACGTCGTCGGTGGCGTCGCCTACATCGCCGCCACGATCGCCGAGCCCGGTGTCATCCGCCATTCCGGACCGCTGCAGAAGCTGGTCTTCGGTGAGTACGACGGCAGCGCCTCGGCGCGGGTGCAGGAGTTCTACGACGCCTGTGTGGCCAGTGGCATCGATGCCGAGATCAGCGGTCAGATCGAGCAGTCCATCTGGGAGAAGTTCGTCTTCCTGGTCGGCCTGTCCGGTACGACGACCACCGCCCGTACGCCGATCGGCCCGATCCGCAGCCACCCGCGGGCTCGCGCCTTCCTGCACGACGTGATGGACGAGGTCGTGCAGGTCGCGCAGGCTCAGGGGGTGCCGCTGCCGGCCGACTTCGCCGACGGACGGCTCGCGTTCATCGACACGGTGCCCGCCGACATGACGTCGTCGATGCACCACGATCTCGACCGCGGCAACCGGCTCGAGGTGCCGTGGCTCAGTGGGGACGTGGTTGCCCGAGGCAACACCCTCGGCATCCCGACGCCGTGCAACCGCGCGATCACCGACATCCTGTCGGTGCACAGCGAGGGCCGCACGGGCTGACCACAGCGTGCAAGCGGCAGGTTGCCGCCGCTGCTGGACAAGCCGGGCTAGGGTCGGAGAGTGAGTTCCGGGCAGGAGGCTGCGGCTTCAGGTAACGGGGAGAGCTTCGTCACCGTGCTGGTGGCGTTGACGGCCAATCTGCTGATCGCGACGGCCAAGTCGGTGGTGGCCGTGATCACCGGGTCGGCGGCGATGCTGGCGGAGGCCGCACACTCCTGGGCGGACACCGGGAACGAGATCTTCCTGCTGATCGGCGAGCGCCGTGGCGCGAAGCCGGCCGACGCGACGCATCCGCTCGGGTACGGCCGGGTCGGCTACGTCTGGTCGATGTTCGCCGCCTTCGGCCTGTTCATCGTCGGTGCGGCGGTCTCGGTCTGGCACGGCATCCAGTCGCTGCACGGTGGCGAGGGCGGTACGTCGTACGGCTGGGCGTACGCCGTACTCGGGATCTCGTTCGTGCTGGAGGGGATCTCGTTCGCGCAGGCGTTGCGGCAGACGAAGGCCGGTGCGTTCGAGCGGATGCTGCGGCCACTGCGGTACGTCCGGCTGACCTCGAATCCGGCGCTGCGTGCGGTGTTCGTCGAGGACCTGTCGGCGCTGATCGGCATCGTGATCGCGACGCTGGCCATCCTGCTGCACCAGCTCACCGGCGACCCGGTCTGGGACGCGATCGGATCGATCGTGGTCGGTCTGCTGCTCGGCGGTGTCGCGCTGTTCCTGATCAGCCGGAACATGGACTTCCTGACCGGCGAGGCGGTCTCGCCCCTGGGCCGCAACCGGGTCCTGCGCGCCCTGCTGGAGCACGACGCCATCGAGCGGGTCAGCTTCCTGCACATGGAGTGGGTCGGCGCGGACAAGGTCTTCCTGGTCGCCGCGGTCGATGTCACCGGCAACGATCGCGAGTCCGACGTCGCCGTCCGGCTGACCGCGGTCGAGGACGCCCTGAACGCGCGGCCCGAGATCCAGCGAGCGGTCCTCACCCTGAGCCGCCCCGGCGACCTCACCGACCTGCGCCCGGTCCAGCTCCCCGCCTGGTACGTCGACCCGTCAGCCTGAGCGCGCTCAACCAGATCCGGAAGGTAGACGTCCGGAATGGGGGCTAGCATCTGCCGCGTGGACCTTCTTGAGCTGCACTTCGAGGGCGAGATCTGGGAGTGGCGTGGGCCGGCGCCGTACTACTTCGTCACGGTGCCGGAGGACGAGGCTGCGGAACTGCAGGAGGTCGCCGCGGCGGTCACCTACGGCTGGGGTGTGGTGCCGGTCCGCGCGACGATCGGCGGCACCGAATGGACGACGTCGCTGTTCCCGAAGGACGGTGGCTACGTGCTGCCGCTCAAGGATCGCGTCCGCAAGGCCGAGGGCATCGAGGAAGGCGACACGATCTCGGTCACGATGACCCTGGCCTGACTGAGACCTGACTAGGGCCTGACTAGGGCCAGATGGCCTGACTGATCGCGACGCCGAGGAAGACGCTGCCGAGACCGGCGACGATGCTGACGGCCACGTTCGCGACGGCGAGGAACCGGCCGCCGTCCTCGTAGAGCCGCAACGTCTCGTAGGAGAAGGTCGAGTACGTCGTGAGCGCGCCGCAGAACCCGGTACCCACGACGAGTTGGACCTGATGCGGCAGTGCGGACGCCGTACTCGCGCCTGCCACGACGCCGAGGATCAGCGAGCCGACGACGTTGACGGAGATCGTGCCCCACGGGAACGCGGAATCGTGGCGCTTCTGGACGGCGCGATCGGTGAGGTAGCGCAGCGGCGCTCCGATCACGGCGCCGGCGATGACGAGGAGAACGCTCATCGGATTCTCCCGGCGACCAGGGCCCGGGTCGCGGTGACGGTCGCCCACACGGCGATCAGGGCACCGGCGATCGTGGCGGCGAGGTAGAGGAGCGCCGTTCCGGGATGCCGGCCGGCGATGAGTTGCTGGATGTCGAGCGCGTACGTCGAGAACGTCGTGAACCCGCCGAGTACGCCAGTGCCGAGAAAGGGGCGGATCAGCCGTCGCCGGGTCAGGACCTCGCTGACCACGACCATGAGGATCCCGATCAGGCCGCAGCCGACGACATTGATGACCAGGGTCGCCCAGGGGAAGGAGCCGGGTGGCGTCGGCCACGCTTGCCCGACCAGATACCGAGCCACTGCGCCGATGGCACCGCCGGCCGCGATGACGCTCAGGACAGCGGTGTCCCCGGTACGGCGTACCGGGCGGTCGTGGCGTAGGTCAACATCAGAGTCGACGGGTTCCCAGGGGGCCGGGTCCGTCCGCTCGTGCTGCATCCGATCGATCTCCTACCTGGACAGGCGTCGGCGCCGAGCGCCGCACGGTTCGACAGGTAGGGACTGTTGGCCGCCGGGTGGCGACGGTTCGGTCCGGCGAGCCCCACCGCCGGTCAAGCCCCGCCAGCATACCTAGTGCCCTGCGTCGGAGATCCCCCAGTCCGCCTGCCGGCCGGTCGGCAGGTCAGAACCGATCGAACGGGAATTCCCGCGAATGGACGCCGAAATGGGTGTCCAGCAGTACGTCGTCGTCCGCCGCCGTGGACTGGGAGCGCTCTCCCTCCAGAAGCCGCAGTAACGCCATCATCCTGCGGGTCGCCTCGCACATACCGGATCACCCCCTCCTGAGACCTATCGGTCCCAGCCCCCGAAACGTTTCGCCCGACCTCGTTGCAATTGGCAACAGGCCGCGCTCTCCGGCTCAGGGCGTGATGTCCGCGGTGCCTCGGTCGAGGAGGTCGAAGGCGGCGGCTGAGGCGGACTCGGGCTGGGCGGTGTACATCAGCAGACGGTGGGCCGAGCCGTCCGGGAACTGCACCGCCTCGTAGCCGAGATCCAGCCGGCCGACCATCGGGTGCTGGAGGACCTTCGTGCCGAAGGAGCAGTTGAGGACCGAGTGGCTCGACCAGAGCCGGGCGAAGTCGGGGCTCTTCATGGAGAGCTCCCCGATCAGCTCGGCCAGGTAGCGGTCGTCCGGGTGCCGCCCGGCGACCAGCCGCAGGGACGCCACGGACCGCTCGGCCTCCAGCTCCCACTCGACGTACAGCTCGCGGGTGTGGGGGTCCAGGAACAGCATCCGGGTCAGGTTCGGCCGGGTGTCGGGCGAGTCGGGGCTGTGCTCGTCGTAGTGGCCGGCCAGTAAGCGGTGGGCCGTGGAGTTCCAGGCCAGTACGTCGCTGCGCCGGTCCATCGCGACCGCGGCGACACCGCTCATCGCGGTGACCAGGCGACGGGCGCCGTTGCGAGCCGCCTCGGGCTCCGGTGCCTGTGGGCGGCGGTGGTTCGACGGGCGGGCGAGGTTGCGCAGGTGGGCCGTCTCGTCGTCGTCCAGGCGGAGTGCCCGGGCGATGGCGAGCAGGATCTCGTCGGAGGCCTGTTCGCTGTGGCCCTGCTCGAGCCGGGTGTAGTAGGTCATGCTGACCCCGGCCAGCTGAGCGAGTTCCTCCCGGCGCAGTCCCGGCACCCGGCGGGCACCGTACGAGACCATGCCGACGTCCTGAGGCTGCAGCCGGGCTCGCCGGCTGCGCAGGAAGTGTCCGAGGTCGGTCTCCACGAAGTCCATCGTAGAGCCGGTGCCTGGGTCCCACTCGGCACAACTCCGGCACATGGTCACTCGCCGCCCTTCGCCGGCCGCAGCAGAACACCAGTCAGTACGGCGCCCAGCACAGCCAGGCCGGCGTTCACCCAGATGGCTGTCGTGACCCCGTTGATCACCTGATCCGGGCCGTCCGCGCCATGCATCGCAGCCGTGGCGATGGCGCTCATCACCGGGATGCCCATTGTGATGCCGACCTGCTGGCTCATCGTGGTCAGACCGGTCGCCAGGCCCTGCTCTTCGTCGGGCAGGTTGGACGTCGCGGTGACCATGAAGCCGACGATGGCGATCAGGTTGGCCACGCCGCCCACGAACGTGGTGATGAGCAACAGAACCATCCAACCGCTCGAGGTGCCCAGCAGTACCAGGGGGACGGTGGCCGCTGCCTGGAGCACGAAGCCCGTCACGATCGTCTTGCGGGAGCCGATCCGGCCCAGCACCTTCGGTGCGACCAGGCCGCCGAGGACTGTGCCGATTCCGAGGACCGCGAACGACAGACCGGTCGTCAGAGGCGAGTAGCCGAGCACCTTCTGCAGATAGAGGGTCAGCAGGAAGACCAGCGAGGTCTCGGTGGCGAACGCGAGCAGACCAGCCAGGTTGCCCCACCGGACCGACGGACGACGCAGTACCGGCAGCGGGATCAGCGCGTCCTGGACCCGCCGCTCGACCAGGAGGAAGCCGACCAGCAGGATGACGGCCGCCGCCAGCGCGATCAGAGCATGGGCGTCGGTCCAGGAGGTCTCGCCGACCCTGGTCAGGCCGTACACGAGCGCCAGCAGGCCGCCGGTCGCGGTCAGTGCGCCCCAGACGTCTAGCCGCAGCCTGTCCTTCGGCCGCCCCTCGACCAGGGTGCGCGGGCCGAGCACCAGCACCATCGCTGCGACTGGGATGTTGATGAAGAAGGCCCAGCGCCAGCTCAGGATGTCGGTCAGCAGGCCGCCGAGGATGGCGCCGGTGGTGAAGCCCGCAGCCATGAGAGCGCCGTTCAGGCTGAGCGCGCGCTCCCGCAGCGGTCCTTCGGGGAACGAGGTGGTCAGCAGCGACAGCGCGGCTGGGGTGACCGCTGCGGTGGCCAAGCCTTGCGCGATCCGGGCTGCGATGAGGATCGTCGGTGTGGTGGCGAGTCCGCCGGCCAGCGAGGCGATGCCGAGGACGGCCATGCCGATGAGGAAGAGGCGCTTGCGGCCGAACAGGTCGGCGACGCGGCCGAACAGCAGCGTGAAGCCGGCGGCGCAGAGCGCGAACGCGGTGGCGATCCACTGCAGGTGCGCGAGGGGCAGCCCGACGTCCTGACCGATGGTCGGCAGCGCGACGTTCAGGATGGAGAAGTCGACCGCGAGGGTGAAACCTGCGGTCAGCAGCACCAGCAACACCAGTCGCTGCCGCGAGGGGCTGACCGTGGGGGTGGTCAGGCCGACGACACTCATGGGAGAAAGTCCTTTCGGAGGTTGGTTTCTCCACTGTCGTGACATCGGACCCGCCGTACCTCACTCCCTTCTGCCTAGCACTGACAGTGACAGGCACAGCCACGGCCGGACGGCCTGATGGACGGCATGAGTGCGATCCGTGAGCTGCCGAGAGTGGTGCCGGCCGAGCCAGCCGAGCCGGTCCGCAAGGAGGCAGCAGCCAGCCAGCAGGCGTCACTCAACCTCGCGGTGGACCGGTCGTCGTGGTCGCAGGACCAGGCCGACGAGGCCCGAACAGGACGACGCGCCTTTCGCATCCGGTGCCCGGCCGGTCGGACGTAGGGTTCCAGGGTGACTCTCTCCCGGCATGTGGTCAGCTCCGTCACGACCGCCGAGGTCGGCTCGCGCTATCTCCGGGCCGTCGGACGGAACTCCTTCCGCGGTCATCACGGCAGCGGCAACACCTCGACGGCGTACGTCGTCGAGACCGATCGCGGGGCCAGCGGCTGGGGACTGCCGCTGTACGACGGTGATCCGGCGCGGCTGATCGGCAAGAACCTGGCCGAGCTGATCGATCCGGCCCGGGGAGTGGTCGATCCGGCCGCGGAGTTCCTCGACTATCCGCTGCACGATCTGGCCGGACGGATCCTCGACGTACCGGTGTACGCGATGCTCGGCGCGGCCGGATCGCCGCGGGTGCGGAGCTACAGCGGCGGGATCTACTTCGACGACCTGGACCCCGACGACGCGCCGGCCGGGACGGATGCGATCCGGGCGAACCTGGCGCAGGACTACGAGTTCGGCTTCCGCGACTTCAAGCTGAAGCTCGGCCGCGGCTACCGCTGGATGGACCCGCAGGAAGGCCTCGAGCGCGACATCGAGGTGACGCTGCTGACCCGCGAGCTGTACCCGGACGCGGACATTCTGGTCGACCCGAACGACGGCTACACCGCGAACGCGCTGACCGCCTACCTGGCCGCCGTGTCCACCTGCCACCTGTACTGGATCGAGGAACCGTTCGCCGAACGCTGGGAGGACTTCCGCTTCCTCCGCGAGCACCTCGCCACGCTCTCGTGGCAGCCGAAGATCGCCGACGGCGAGTTCGATCCGGACGAGGACCATATCCTCCGGCTCGCGCAGGAAGGCCTCGTCGACGTCGCCCTGATGGACGTCGTCGGCCACGGCCTGACCGCCTGGCGCCGCACCATGCCACGCCTCGCCGAGACGTCGGCCGAGGCATCCCCGCATGCCTGGGGGATGCCGCTCAAGTCCTTGTACGCCGCCCACATCGCAGCCGGACTCGGCAACGTCCCCATCATCGAAGGCGTCCCGGGCAACACAGTGGGCACCGACGGGAACGGCTACACCCTCGCCGACGGCCACCTCACGCTGTCCGACGAACCCGGCTTCGGCATCACGTTGAAGTAGCCAGCTGCTCGTCGTACGCCAGCTGGATGGCCTGGTTGAGGAGGGGCAGGTCTTGGGGGCCGTCGTGGCGGTGGTCGTTGATGAAGAACGTCGGGGTGCCGGCCACGCCGCTGCGGTCGGCGGAGTCGACGTCCTGCGCGACGCGAGTGGTGTGGTCGTGCTGGACGAGGTCCTCGCGGAAACGGTCGACGTCGAGGCCGAGGTCGGCGGCGTACCCGAGGAGGTCGTCGAGCTCGAGATTCTGCTGGTTGGTGAGCAGGAGGTCGTGCATCTGCCAGAACTTGCCCTGCCGGCCGGCGGCCTCGGCGGCCTCTGCGGCGAGCTGGGCGTGCGGGTGTACGTCGGGCAGCGGCAGGTGCCGCCACACGTAGCGGATGTGATTGTTCTCGGCGAGCAGTTCCCGGGCCGTCGGTGCGGCCATCTGAGTCCACGGGCACTCGAAGTCGCCGTACTCGACCACTGTCACCGTCGCCTCGGCCGGTCCGCGGATGTGGTCGCGGGACGGGTCGACCGGTGGGGCGAGGTCGATGGGCAGGGTGGCGGTCCCGAGCAGCGCACGGGCGCGGGTGCGGACCGGCAGCAATCCGATCAGCCGGTAGAAGCTCACGCTCAGCACTGCCGCTGCGATGGCGGCCGCCAGCACACCGAGCTTCGCTTCCTCCAGCGTCGGGCCGGTGAAGGCGAGGTCCGCGATCAGGAACGAGACGGTGAAGGGCACGCCCGAGATCATGCCGCTGCCGAGTACGCCGGCCCAGCCGACCGACGGACGTACGGCGCCATGCGTGGTCCGAGTGAGGATCCACGAGGTGCCCGCCACGGCGACGGGCTTGCCGATGACGAACGCGACGACGATCCCGACCGTGACCGGCGCGGTCAACGCTGCCTTCAGCAGGTCTGCGTCGATCACGATCCCGGCGTTGGCCAACGCGAACAGCGGAACGATCACGTAGCTGGTCAATCGGTGAAAGGCGTGCTGCAGCCGCGCGTTCGCCGACAGCGTCCCGGTGAGCTCGCGCGTCGCCGAACGGGCGAGCTCCGGCGTCGGCTGCTCGCGGAACAGCCGGACCAGAGTGGTCGCCTGCTCCAACGCGTCCCGGCGCGGCACGTACGCCGACGTGGCCAGGCCGACCGCGAGACCCGCGACGACGGGGTCGATGCCGCTGGCAAGCAACCCGGCCCAGACCACGAGCGCGAGCAGGGTGAAGACCGGCCGGCGGTAGCGGTACCCCAACCGCGTGCTGGCGAGGACCCCGGCGTACGCCGCGATCGCGACCAGCAGCCCGGTCAGGTGGATCTCGCTGGTGTACGCGACCGCGATGACGAGCAGGGCGACGACATCGTCGACGACGAACACGGTGAGCAGGAACGTCCGGATCCGATCGGGGACGTGCTGCCCGGCCACCGCGAAGACACCGAGTGCCAACGCGGTGTCGGTCGACATCGCCGCGCCCCAGCCGTGGACACCGGAGCCCGATCGGTTGATCGCCAGGTAGATCAGGACCGGGATGACCATGCCGGCCAGACCGGCCGTGACCGGGAGGATCATCCGGCGCCGCTCCCGCAGTTCGCCGAGGTCGAACTCGCGCCGCGCCTCCAGTCCGACGACCAGGAAGAACAACGCCATCAGCCCGCTGTTCACCCAGGTGCGCAGATCCAGCTCGGCCGACCACGGCCCGATCCGGACCGCGAGAACCCAGTCCCAGAAGGCGTCGTACTGGTCCGTGGCGACGTTCGCCCAGATCAGCGCGAGCACGATCGCGGCCGCCAGGATCGCGGCGCTGGCCGCCTCGGTCCGCAGGAAGGCACGCAGCGGACTGCTGGCCGGGCCGACCATGGACATCGGCAGATCGCCCGGGTCCTTCGGTTTCATGAGCGCCTGATCTCCTGCAGGGTCCAGGTGTTGCCGTCGGGGTCGGCGAAGTCGGCCATGCTCGCGTAGCTGCGGCGTTCGGGGTCCACACCGGGTGCGAACGCGCCGTCCCAGGTGTCCACCGGAGACTTGTGCCGGATGTCGGAAACCTTGATGCCGCGGGCAACCAGTTCCTCGTGCGCAGCCGCCAGATCAGCGACCACGAGGTAGTTCGCGCGCGCCGAGCCGGGCGCCGCGTCGGTCAGCCCGTCGCCGAACTGGATCGAACAGGCCGAGCCGGGCGGGGTCACCTGGACGACCCGGAAGCCGGCGCGCGGGTGGTAGTCGACGTCGAGGGCGAAGCCGAGCTTCTCGATGTAGAAGGCCTTGGCCTCGTCGACGTCGCGGACGGCCAGGGTGACGACTTCCAGTGAAAATTCCATCACATGTCCAGAACTAGATCGGTGTTCGGTCGGGCGCAGCAGACCAGCGTCTGACCTTCGGGCGGTGGCTCCAGCGGCGTGGGGGAGTAGGTGACCTCACCGGACAGCAGTGGAGTGATGCAGTTGTGGCAGACACCGGTACGGCAGCTCCAGCGCGTCGGTACGTCGCAGGCCTCGGCGAGCTCGAGCACACTGCCGTCCCGGAACGGCGTGGAGATGCCGCTGCGGGCAAAGGTCACCAGAGGCCCGTTGCCAGGCGGTCCTGGTGGCTGGTGCGGCGGTCGTGTGGTCTGGTCGGTGATGCCCGGGTTCGTCGGCGGCAGTGCGCCGAACAGTTCGGTCCGGATACCGGCCGGATCGATGCCGATCGCGGTGAGTGCCTCGCGCATGTCCGTCATGAACCCGGCCGGTCCGCAGATGTACGCCGTCGCGTCGACCGGGAGGGCCAGGTCGACCAGCTTGTCCTTGGTGAGGCGACCCTCGGTCGCGGTGTAGCAGATGTACTCGTGCGTGTTGGGCAGAGACCCGAGTAGCTCCCGCGCCTCAGCCGCCAGCGGATGCTCGTCCGGCCCTCGAGCACAGTGGATCCACCAGACCTCGCGCGTACTGCGTTGTTCCGCGAGGTCATGCAACATCGACAGGACCGGTGTCAGCCCGATCCCAGCGGAGAGCAGCACGATCGGACCGGTCGATTCCTCCAACACGAACTCGCCCCGCGGCGCAGCAACCTCCAGTACGGCGCCCGGCTGCAGGTTCGTGGTCAGGTAGCTGCTCCCGACACCGTGCGGTTCGTGCTTGACGCTGATCCGGTACGAGCCGGTCCCGGGCGAGGAGGACAGCGAGTAGCTCCGCACCGGGACCGGCAGACCGGCGTCCGCGAGTTTGAACGTCAGGTACTGACCGGCGCGTGCGGCCGGCAGCCGGCTCCCGTCCGACGCGGCCAGGCGGATCGAGGAGACGGTCGCGCTCTCCGGGATCACCTCGGTCACCCGCAACGGACGGAAGCCGTCCCAGGCCGGCTTGGGGGTGGTGGTCTCTTCCAGCAGATCGCGGAACGAGCCGAGCCAGCCTGGACTGAGGGCCGGGATCTGTGTCGCGATGCGCAGCTTCGCGACATCCCGGTTCGGTAGGTAGAGCAGGGCGTCGATCTCCGCGACGCTCAGGGCACCCGGACCGGTCCTGGACTTGATGATCTGGTCACCGGCCTCGATGTGCCCTTCCGTGATCACCCGGCAGTAGAAGCCGGGCCGGTGATGGCTGACCAGCAATGCGGGCAGCTCGGGTTCGCCCATGCGCATGCCGACGCGGTAGCAGGTGACCCGCGGCTGGGTCACCTCGAACTCGGCCTCGCCGATCCGGTACCGGTCGCCGATGCACACCTCGTCGTCGGGCAGCCCGTCGACGGTGAGGTTCTCGCCGAACTGCCCGTAGACGAAGTCGTCCCGCCCGAAGTGCTGCTCCCAGTACCGGTACGAGTCGATCTGATAGACGAGGACGGCGCGCATCTCGCCGCCGTGCCCGGCGGTGTCGCCCTGCCCGTCGCCGTCGATGTTCAGCCGCCGGACCATGACCGGGCCGTCGACCGCCGCCTTCCACACCCCGGTGTAGACGGTCTTGCCGTTCCAGCCGACGTCCTTCGGCCGGCCGACGTTCACCGCCAGCACTGTTGCCGCATCGCTCATCCGGACAGTTCCTCCACGGTCAGATCGCGGTCGACCCCGTGCGAGATCACGCTCTGTCCAGGTTCCAGCCGCAGCCGCGTGCCGTCCAGTTCCACCTCGACCTTGTCCGGCTCGAACGAGATCATCCCGGAGATCCGCCGGACCTCGGTCCAGGCGTCCTCGTAGCCCCAGGCCGCACCGCGGGCGGCGCCGATGTCCCAGTAGCTGCACAGACCCTTGTACGGGCAGAAGGTCTGGCCCTCGACCGGGGTCAGCGCCGAGTCGTCCACGTCCTCGCGCGGCACGTACCACCGCGGTGCGAAGCCCGATTCGTAGAGGGCGAGCGACCGGGTGGACTCGGCGACGACCCGCTCGCCGTCGCGGACGATGAGATGGCGGCTGGTCTGCCGGATGTCGATCCGGTGGTAGGCGTCGGCAGCGTGGCCGACGATCCGTTCGTCCTCCTCGTAGAACGCGTCCATCGCCCGCCACGCGAACGCGACGCGTCCCTTCAGATCGCTCGCGTGATCGGGCAGAGCGGTGTGCTGCCAGGCCGCGCGGGTCTTGCTGCTGTCGCCCGCGGTCACGGTGTACCAGGTCGTCTCGCCGAAGTCGCGATGCTTTGTGGTCCGCTCGGCGGCCTCCAGGACACCGGTCACGATGTCACCGATCGGGAAGTACGCCACCGGATACCGCGCCGGCTCATGCAGCAGTACGACGTCCGCGCTGTCGGCGATCCATCGGTCGCCGAACTTCACCCGCATCCGCCGGCGCAGCGGCTCGGCGAACAGCAGTCGCTCGGGCAGTGGGTCGGGGACCAGGAATCGGCCGATCGCCGCGGTGGCGAGCGGACCCTGTTGCCAGGAAAGGCCCATGGTTCGGCTCCTCTCAGATCAGCGGTTCGCCGCCGTCGATGCGCAGCGTCGTACCGGTCAGGAAGGTGTTGGTCATGGCGAACAGCACCGCCGCGGCGATGTCGTCGGTGGTGCCGATCCGCCGGGCGGGATTGCGGGTGCTCATGTCCTCGAAGTAGTCCGCCTTGCCCGCGTCCCCGAGGGCGTCCCAGGCGCCGGTGTCGATCACGCCGGGGGAGACGGCGTTCACCCGGATGGGAGCCAGCTCGAGCGCGAGCGACCGGGCCAGTACGTCGGCTGCCCCGTTGGTGATGGCCACCGCCAGGGTGCCGACGGCGATCTTGGCCGCGGCGACGCCGGAGAACAGCGTGAACGAGCCACCCTCGCTGATCCGCACCGCCAGGTGCTTGGCGAGCATCAGCGGGCCGATCACCTTGGTGTCGAACGACAGCCGGACCTTCTCCCGATCGAGGTCGGCGAGCTTGCCGCGGGCCCGGGCCGAGGCGGTCGACACGATGTGGTCGACGCTGCCGATCCGCTCCCCAAGGGCGGCGATGGTGGCCTCGTCGGTGAGGTCGACGTACTCGGTCCGGACGCCCGGATCGTCGGCGTACGCCTTGGCGAGAGCCTCCTGGTCCCGGCCGGCCGCGATGACCTGTGCCCCCGCGTCGCGCGCGGCCGTGGTCACGGCGCGGGCGATCCCGCCGCCGCGCCCGATCACGAGCACGGTGCGGTCCAGGAGTGGTGTGGCCATGGCGAGGGTCCTTCCGGAGGGCAGCGGATTACCGGACGCGAACGGATCGCTGCGGCGATCCGCGGCCAGAAATGCGGGTCCGCGCGCCCGGCATGAGCCTGCGGGACGGGGATCCACGTCCGCATCCGCCACTGGCCAGCCAGGTCCGCCCGTGCTCGCCAGCCGCTAGCGTGATGACGTGCATGGGCAGGCCGAGCCGCCGGGTTGGCGGCGTGCGATCGAGTTGACGGGCCGCGACCTGGAGTGCGGCGTGCTCGACCGGCTGATGGGCGCTGTCCGGGCCGGCGAGAGTCGCGCTCTGGTGCTGCACGGCGAGGCCGGCGTCGGCAAGAGCGCACTGCTCGACTACCTCGAGACGCAGTCGGCCGGATGCCGGGTGACGCGCGCCTCGGGGGTGCAGTCCGAGATGGAGTTGGCGTTCTCCGGTCTGCACCAGCTGTGCGCACCGGTGCTGGACCGGATCGATGTGCTGCCGCCACCACAGCGGGAGGCGCTACGGACGGTGTTCGGCATCAGCGCAGGCCCCGCTCCGGACCCGTTCCTGATCGGACTGGCTGTGCTCGGGCTGCTGTCCGAGGCAGCCGAGCAGGAGCCGCTCGTCTGTCTGGTCGACGACCAGCAGTGGCTCGACCGGTGCTCGGCGCAGATCCTCGCCTTCGTCGCCCGCCGGCTGGACGCCGAGTCGGTGGCGATGGTCTTCGCGACCCGCGCGGTCGCCGGCGACCTGGCCGGCGTGCCTGGGTATCCCATAGGTGGACTGCACGACACGGAGGCGCGCCGGCTGCTGGACGCCGTACTGACCGGGCCGATCGATGCGCAGGTGCGGGACCAGTTGGTCGCCGAGGCGCACGGGAATCCGCTGGCGCTGCTCGAGCTGCCGCGCGGGCTGACTCCGGCACAGTTGGCCGGCGGATTCGGTCTACCAGGAGCGGGGACCATCGAGGAGAGCTTCGTCCGCCGGGTGAACGCCGTACCTGACGAGACCCGGCGGTTGCTCGTGCTCGCCGCCGCGGATCCGTCCGGCGACGACTTGCTGGTACGACGTGCCGCCGAGCGACTGGGGATCGGTCCGGAGGCCGCGGCTGCGGCGGCCGACGCCGGGCTGGCGGAGTTCGGGACGCGGATCCGGTTCCGGCATCCGCTGGTGCGATCGGCGGCGTACCGGTCGGCGTCGGCCGGGGAACGGCGTCAGGTGCACGGCGTACTGGCCGAGCTGACCGACGCCGAGGCTGATCCGGATCGGCGGGCGTGGCACCGGGCGCAGGCAACCCCCGGACCCGACGAAGAGGTCGCTGCCGAGCTCGAGCTGTCGGCCGGGCGGGCGAGTGCGCGGGGTGGGCTGGCCGCGACCGCTGCGTTCCTGCAACGCGCGGCCGCGCTGACGTTCGACCCGGCGAAGCGCGCGGACCGGGCGCTGGCGGCCGCGCACGCGGAGCTCGGGACCGGTGCCTTCGACTCGGCGGCGGACATGCTCGCAATGGCCGAGGCAGAGCCTCTGACCGACCTGCAGCGGGCCCGGGCCGACCTCGTTCGTGCGCAGCTCGCCTTCTTCACCAACCGCGGCAACGACGCACCACAACTGATGCTCAAGGCGGCCAAGCGGCTCGAGACCATCGATGTCGGGTTGTCGCGGGCGACGTACCTGGATGCCTTGTCGGCCGCGATCTTCGCCAGCCGGCTAGCGACCCCGGGCGGCGACGTCATCGACGTCGCCCGCGAGGCAGCCACGGCACCGCGGCCGGTGGTGATGCGGTCGGCGGACCTGCTCCTGGACGGTACTGCGCTGTACTACCGGGACGGGTACGCCGCTGGAGCGCCGACACTGCACCAGGCTCTGGCGGCGTTCGGCACCGACGTGTCCGTCGAGGAGGAGCTGCAACTGCTGTGGATGGCAACCACCACCGCACTGCGGCTGTGGGACGCGGACCGGTGGGAGCAACTGTCCAGGCGGCACCTGCAGCTCGCCCGCGAGACCGGTGTGGTCAACGATCGGGCGCTGGCGCTGACCTCACTCGCCTATGCGAGGTTGTTCGCCGGCGATCTGGACGCGGCGGCGTCGCTGACCGACGAGGTCCAGGCGGCCAACGAGGCGACCGGCGGGAACCTCGCCCCGTACGGGCGGCTCGCGCTGGCCGCGTTCCGGGGCGACCGGACCGAGACGCTGGCCCTGGGTGAGGCCACCAAGAAGGACGGGTCGCGGCGTGGCGAGGGGATCGGGATCGCGTTCGCCGAGTGGGCGGCCGCGGTCCTCGACAACGGACTCGGCCGCTACCGGGACGCGGCCGAGGCGGCGCAGCGAGCCTGTGAGGATCCGCGCGACGCCTTGTCGGTGATGTTCGTACCGAGCGAGCTCGTCGAGGCCGCTGTCCGCAGTGGGTCGATCGACACGGCGTACCGCGCCTGCGAGCGGCTCGGCGAGATGGCGACGGCGACCGGCACCGACTGGGCGCTCGGAGTCCACGCCCGATCGCTGGCACTGGTCAGTGCGGGTGACACTGCCGAACGGCTCTACCGCGAAGCGATCGCCCACCTGGACAAGACCCGGGTGCGGGTCGAGCTCGCCCGCGCCCACCTCCTGTACGGCGAATGGCTGCGGCGCGAGCGTCGTCCCAGCGACGCCCGGGAGTATCTGCGGACGGCGCACGGGATGTTCGACGCGATGGGGATGGCCGGCTTCGCCGAGCGGGCCCGCCGGGAGCTTCAGGCTGCGGGGGCTGCCGCGCGCAAACGCGTCGTACCGGCTCAGAGCGAGTTGACCGCGCAGGAGGCGCAGATCGCGCGAATGGCCCGCGACGGCCTGTCCAACCCGGAGATCGCCACCCGCCTGTTCATCAGCGCCCGCACCGTCCAGTACCACCTGCGCAAGGTCTTCACCAAGCTCGGCATCACCTCCCGCAGCCAGCTCGACCGGGTGCTGCCGCCTTAGCTGATGGGCGGCTTTCCGACCAGGGTCGCCTGGGCGTCGAGAACGTCGATGGCGGCCAGTGACGTCCGGTACCACCGCACGCTGCGCTGGAAGACCGACTGGAAGAGATTGCTGATCACCGAGAACCGGAAGTCCCACTCGCAGAGATCCCAGCTGTAGTCGTCCACACCGGCGGCGCGCAACGCCTCCCAGTAGCGCCGCAGCAGCTCACGATCGCGGGCGAGCCGGTCGCCGGCCGGGACCACCGACAGGCAGTAGGCGAGATCGTGCGGCCCGAGCCCGGGCTTCAGCTCCGACCAGTCGATCACCTTCGGCCGTGGATCGTCCGCGCTGAAGAACACGTTGCCGAGGAAATGCAGGTCGCCGTGGACGAGCGTGATCGCGCGACCGTCGGCGACGCGGGCCAGGAACTGGCGCTCCCACCGCTCCAGGATCTCCTCGAGCACCGAGCGCTCCGCGTCGTCGAGCTCGGTCGCCGTCGGGAAGAACTGGGCGGCCTCGTTGCGCACCGCCGCGGCGTTCCGCTTGATCACCTCGCGCGGCAACGCCTGCGCCGAACTGGTCACCGACGGCTCCGATGCGCTGAGGAGATACTCCGGTACGTCGTTCCAGAACCGCGCGTGCAAACCCGCCAGCATGTCGATCGTGCCGTGTATCTGCGCCTCCGACACCTCAGCGCCGACCACGCGGTAGCCGGCCGCCTCCAGGTCCTCGCTCAGCAACAGGACTTCGTCACCAGCATCCGTGGCCCCCAGCAACCGCGGCGCCGGATGATCCCACCGTGGTGCGAGCTCCTCGAAGAACCGGATCTCACGCCGCGCCGCCGCCATCCCGGCGCCGGTCGCGCGCTTGGCGATGACAGTGGTCTGGTTTCCACCCGCCGAACGCACCCGCAGCCGCACGACCTCGGCCTCCGACGCCGCAAACGTGTCCAGCACTTCCACACCGGACACCGGCGTACCCAAGGCTGCACTCACCTCGGTGGTGCTGGTCATGACGCCCACGGCCAGTGCGGGTGCGGCGTTGTCGGGCCCGCGTACGGGATGTCTTGGTAGTGCTGCTGCAGGTCGGCGAGCCGCTTGGTCAGTGCGGTCCGGATGTCGGCGTACGACGGGTGGTCCGCGACGTTCACCAGCTCCTCGGGGTCCTTCAGTAGGTCGTAGAGCTCCCACTCCGGTTCGGACAGCTGCTCCGACGACCCGGGTACGCCGAGGCCGGCGCCGTAGTAGTGGATGAGCTTGAACTCCTTCGTCCGTACGCCGTAGTGCGCGGGCGCATGGTGATTCGGATCGTCGTGCTCCCAATACCGGTAGTACATGGCGTCCGGCCAGTCCGCGACCTCCTCACCGCGCAGCAACGGCAGGAAGCTCCGGCCCTGCGACGTGGGCATAACGCCGGCGGCGTCCATCCCGGTCATGTCCAGGAACGTCGCGGCGAAGTCGACGTTGGTCACCATCGCATCGCAGGTGCTGCCGGCCGGGATCCGGCCCGGCCAGCGGATCAGCATCGGCATCTGCAACGACTCGTCGAACATCAGCCGCTTGTCGAACCAGCCGTGATCACCGAGGAAGAACCCCTGGTCGGACGTGTAGACGACCACCGTGTCCTCGGCCAGCCCTTCGGACTCCAGTACGTCGAGCAGCCGGCCGACGTTGTCGTCGATCGACTGGACGCACTGCAGGTAGTCGCGCAGGTAGCGCTGGTACTTCCACCGCATCCGCTCAGTGCGGTTCTCCGGCCCACGCAGTTCCTCCGGCAGCTCCTCGCCGAGCTCCTCCGCTCCGAGGTCGTCCGCCACGGACATCCGGACGCTGCGCACCGCACGGCTGCGCGTGGAGTAGTCGTCGAACAGCGTGCTCGGCTCGGGGATCGAGCCGACCGGGTAGAGCTCCTTGTGCTTCTCGTCCGGCACCCACGGGCGGTGCGGCGCCTTGTGATGCACCAGCAGCAGGAACGGCCGGTCGGGGTCGCGCTGCCGCAGCCAGTCGATGCTCTGGTCCGTGACGATGTCGGTGGCGTACCCGCCTACGGTCTGCGCTCCGTCCGGTCCGATCATCAACGGATCCACGTAGTCACCCTGCCCCGGGAACACCTGCCAGGAGTCGAAGTGCCGCGGCGCGGACTCCGGCCGCTCTCCGAGGTGCCACTTCCCGAACAGGGCGGTCTGGTAGCCGGCCCCGTGCAGCACCTCCGCGAACGTCGGCACGCGGTAGTCGATGTCGGTGTAGATCGAGGCGACCCCGTTGATATGGCTGTACGTACCGGTCAGGATCGAGGCCCGCGAGGGCGAGCAGATCGAGTTCGTGCTGTAGGTGGCGTCCATCCGTACGCCGTCCTGGGCCAAGCGGTCCAGGTGCGGGGTCTGGTTGACCTTGCTCCCGTACGCCGAGATGGCGTGCGCGGCGTGGTCGTCTGACATGATGAACACGAGGTTGGGCGAAGGCATGGTTCCACCTTAGGTTTGTTGCCCATGGCCATGTTCGATTTTTCCCTCGACAAGCTCCGCGCGTACCGGCCCGAGGTGGCCGCACCCGCCGACCTGGTCGATTTCTGGCGCCGCTCCCTGGAGAAGGCGCGTACCGACGACCTCAATGCGACGTTCACCGAGGTGGACAACAAGCTCGCGGTGATCGACACCTACGACGTGACGTACGCCGGCTTCGGCGGCGCCCCGATCAAGGGCTGGCTGCACGTGCCGGCCGGGGCGACCGGACCACTGCCCACGGTGGTCCAGTACTTCGGCTACTCCGGCGGCCGCGGGTTCCCGCACGCGACCAACCTGTGGGCGCAGGCCGGCTACGCCCACTTCGTGATGGACACCCGCGGTCAGGGCTTCAGCGTCGGCGGCGGCAGCAGTACGGCGGACGACAGCGCGTACGCCGGTCTCAACCACACTCCCGGCTTCATGACCGCGGGCATCACCGACCCGGAGACCTACTACTACCGGCGGGTCTTCATCGACGCGATCCGGGCACTGGAGGCGGTCCGGACGTCACCCTTCGTGGACCCGGACCGGATCATCGTCACCGGTGGCAGCCAGGGCGGCGGCATCGCGATCGCGGCCGCGGGGCTCGCGGGCCTGGCCGGGATCGAGTTGCTCGGCTGCGCTCCCGACGTACCGTTCCTGTGCCATTTCCAGCGGGCGCTGCAGATCACCGACAAGGACCCGTACGGCGAGATCACCCGGTTCCTGAAGGGGTTCCGCGAGCACGTCGAACCGGCGCTCCGGACGCTGAGCTACTTCGATGGCGTCAATCTCGGCCGCCTGGCCACCGCACCGGCGCTGTTCTCGGTCGCGCTGATGGACGCGACCTGCCCGCCGTCGACCGTGTTCGCGGCCTACAACCACTACGGCAGCGCGCAGAAGGAGATCGAGGTCTACCAGTACAACGAGCACGAGGGCGGGCAGACGTACCAGCAGCTCGCCCAGCTGAACTGGTTCGCGGAGATCTTCGCCGGAAAGGAGTCATCGGCGGACCGATGAGTTTCCGCCGCGGCTGTCGTTACACGGTCAACAGCGTCGGTCAGACTGAGACCGACCCGACCGCAGGAGGCAGCAGATGGACTGGAAGCTCGAACTCGTGATCGTGCCGGTGTCCGACGTGGACCGGGCCAAGAAGTTCTACACCGAGCAGCTCGGTTTCACCGAGGACGTCGACCACCGGGCCGGTGACGACTTCCGGGTCGTGCAGTTGACGCCGCCCGGATCCGCGTGCTCGATCACCATCGGCACCGGACTGACCAAGGCCGCGCCGGGCACGTACGAGGGCACGCACCTGGTGGTGAACGACGTCGAGGCCGCCCGGACCGAGCTGGTGGAGCGCGGAGTCGAGGTCAGCGAGCCCTTCCACTTCTCCGCGGCGGGCAAGCAGGACGGAGTACACCCTGTCCGCAGCGACTACGGCACCTTCCTCAGCTTCCAGGACCCGGACGGCAACGGCTGGACGGTCCAGGAGGTGGGCAAGGCGTCATGAGCACGGTTGAAGAGGCGGCGTTCGCGGGTGACGAGACCGCGTTCGCCGACCTCGCGGGGCGGTACCGGCGCGAGCTGCATGTGCACTGCTACCGGATGCTGGCGTCCTTCGACGATGCGGAGGACGCCGTACAGGAGACGCTGCTGCGGGCCTGGCGCGGCCGGGACTCCTACGACGGCCGCACGTACTTCCGGGCGTGGTTGTACCGGATCGCGACCAACGTGTGCCTGGACGAGACCCGGCGGCACGCGCGCAGGCAGAACGCGTCGCCGGGGGAGATGGTGTGGCTCCAGCCGTACCCGGACCGGTTGCTCGACGAGATCGCTCCGTCCGCCGACCAGCCGGACGCGGTCGCAGTGGACCGGGAGACGATCGAGCTCGCCTTCCTGGTCGCACTGCAGGCGTTGCCGCCGCGGCAGCGGGCCGCACTGATCGCCCGGGACGTGCTGGGCTGGCCCGCCACCGACACCGCCACACTGCTCGAGACAAGCGTGGCGGCGGCGAACAGTGCCCTGCAGCGGGCCCGGGCGACGATGCAGCAACAGTTGCCTGCTCGCCGTACCGACTGGACCGCGCCGCGCCCGACCGCCGCCGAGCGGGAGCTCCTCGATCGCTTCATCGACGCGCACGAGCGGTGCGATGCGGCGGCCGCGGTCGCCATCGCGGCCGAGGATCTGCGCGTCTCGATGCCGCCGGACCTGTTGTCGTTCGAGGGTCTGGACGCGTGCCTGCCGTTGTTCGAGCGGGCGTTCGGCCCGGACCGCGACGGCGACTGGCGGCTGGTGCCCACCTTGGCGAACCGGCAGCCGGCCGCGGCGTCGTACCTGCGCCGGCCGGGGGACACGGAGTTCCGTGCGTTCAAACTCGACGTACTCCGGGTCACCGCCGACGGTCTGATCGGTGAGATCACCACGTTCGGCTACTCCCGCTTCCCCGCCTTCGGGCTGCCGCCCCTCTTGTCTGACTAATCTGGAGGCACGCTCACCGGACACGAGAAGGTGGAAGATGCTGGGACTGCCCACGGGGATCCGGGCCTGTCTGTTCGACCTCGACGGTGTGCTCACCGACACCGCGGCCGTCCATGCCGCGGCCTGGAAAGAGATGTTCGACAAGTTCCTCCAGGCGTACGCCGACGAGCACGGCCGGCCGTTCATGCCCTTCGATGCCCGTAAGGAGTACGACGCCTACGTCGACGGCAAGCCGCGCGTCGACGGCGTCCGGGACTTCCTGACGGCGCGCGGGATCAGCCTGCCGGACGGGACCCCGGACGACCCGCCGGACGCCCTGACCGTCAACGGTCTCGGCAACCGTAAGAACGAGGCAGTCCAGCGGCGGATCCGGACCGAGGGCGTGCACGTGTTCGAAGGCTCCCGGCAATACCTGCAGGCCGTCGAGGCGGTCGGACTCCGGCGGGCGGTGGTGTCGTCGAGCGCCAACACCCGCGAGGTCCTCGCCGTCACCGAGCTGGCGCAGTACGTCGAGGAGGTCGTCGACGGCATCACGATCCGGACCGAGGGGTTGCACGGGAAGCCGGCGCCGGACACGTTCCTGGCCGCGGCGAAGAAGTTCGGCGTGGATCCGTCGGAGGCCGCGGTGTTCGAGGACGCGTTGGCCGGCGTGTCCGCCGGCCGTTCCGGGCATTTCGGGCATGTGATTGGTGTTGACCGGGTCGGACAGGCCGATCAGCTCAAGGTCCACGGTGCCGACGTCGTGGTCCGCGACCTGGCCGAGCTTCTGGAGGGTCGATGATCGATCGCGGGCACCATCCGATCGAGCCGTGGCGGCTGCGCGAGACGCGACTGCAGATGGACCGGCTGGCCCAGTCCGAGTCGCTGTTCGCGCTGTCCAACGGGCACATCGGGCTGCGCGGCAATCTGGACGAGGGCGAGCCGTACGCGATCCCGGGCACCTATCTGAACTCGTTCTACGAGCAGCGCCCGCTGCCGTACGCCGAAGCCGGGTACGGCTATCCCGAGTCGGGGCAGACGCTGGTGGACGTGACCAACGGCAAGCTGATCCGGCTGCTCGTCGACGACTCGCCGTTCGACATCCGCTACGGCTACCTGACCCAGCACGAGCGCTCATTGGACTTCCGCACCGGCATCCTGCAGCGCGACGTGGACTGGACGTCACCAGGTGGCAAGCGGATCCGGGTGCGCAGCCGCCGACTGGTGTCGCTGACCCAGCGTGCGATCGCCGCGATCGAGTACGTCGTGGAGCCGGTGGACCAGCCGGCCCGGTTCGTGGTGCAGTCCGAACTGGTCGCGAACGAGAGCCAGCCGAAGCTGTCCGACGATCCGCGGGTGGCCGCCGTACTGGACAACCCGTTGAAGCCGGTCAGCCACGACGGCGGTGAGAACGGCGTCGTGCTGATTCACCGGACCACGCGAAGCCGGCAGTTGATGGCGGCCGCGATGACACATGAGGTCGAGGCACCCGCGCGCTACGCGATGGACCTGGATGTGCGGGAGAACTGGGCCCGGTCCACGGTGATCTGCCAGCTGCAGCCGGGGGAGAGCCTGCGGGTGGTGAAGTACCTCGCGTACGGCTGGTCGAGTCTGCGCTCGGAGACGGCGATCCGGGACCAGGTTGCCGCCGCACTGTCCAGTGCGCGCTTCTCGGGCTGGGACGGTCTGGTCAAGCAGCAGGCCGACTTCCTGGACGACTTCTGGGACGGCGCCGACGTCGAGGTGCACGGCCACTCCGAGCTGCAGCAGGCCGTCCGGTTCGCGCTCTTCCATGTCCTGCAGGCGGGTGCACGCGCGGAGCGACGCGCGATCCCGTCGAAAGGCCTGACCGGTGCCGGGTACGACGGCCACACGTTCTGGGACACCGAGGGTTTCGTGCTGCCGGTCCTCAACTACACGATGCCCGACGCGGCGGCCGACGCCCTCCGCTGGCGCCACTCCACGCTCGGCATGGCCAGGGAGCGTGCAGCGGTGCTGGGGCTGCGCGGTGCGTCGTTCCCGTGGCGGACCATCCGCGGCCAGGAGTGCTCCGGCTACTGGCCGGCGGGGACGGCGGCGTTCCACATCAACGCCGACATCGCCGACGCGGTGATGCGGCACTACACCGTCACCGGCGACGACCAGTTCCTCGAGGAGGTCGGGCTCGAACTGCTGGTGGAGACGGCCCGGTTGTGGATCTCGCTGGGCCATCACGACCGGCACGGCCGGTGGCATCTGCCCGGCGTGACCGGACCGGACGAGTACAGCGCCGTTGCCGACGACAACGTTTTCACCAACCTGATGGCTGCGCGGAACCTGCGGTCGGCGGCCGAGGTGGCGGTCAAGCACCCGGCCAAGGCCCGTGAGCTCGGCGTCGACAGCGAGGAGGAGGCGTGCTGGCGCGACGCGGCGGCCGCCGTCCATGTGCCGTACGACGAGGACCTCGGCGTCCATCCGCAGTCCGAAGGCTTCACCGGGTACGCCGAGTGGGACTTCGAGGCGTACAAGGACAAGTACCCGCTGCTGCTGCACGCGGCGTACTTCGAGCTGTACCGCAAACAGGTGATCAAGCAGGCCGACCTGATGCTGGCGACGTTCTGGTGCGGCGATGCGTTCACGCTCGAGGAGAAGGCGCGGAACTTCGACTACTACGAGCGGCTGACGGTGCGGGACTCGTCCTTGTCGGCGTGCGTCCAGGCCGTGATGGCGGCCGAGGTGGGTCATCTGGACCTGGCCTACGACTACGCGTACGAGGCCGCGCTGATCGACATGCGGAACCTGCACCACAACACCGGCGACGGCCTGCACATGGCGTCACTCGCCGGTGCGTGGACCGCTCTGGTCTCCGGCTTCGGCGGACTGCGGCAGGTGGACGGCGATCTGTGCTTCGATCCGGCTCTGCCGGAGGGCCTGCCCCGGCTGGTGTTCAGGATCCGCTGGCGCGGCGTCCGGTTGACGGTGGACATCAACTCGGTCGACGTGACCTACAGCGTCCATGACGGTCCGGGGGCCAGCATGACGTTGCGACATGCAGGGGAGCGGATCACCGTGACGACGGATTCGCCGGTGACCCGCTCCCTGGAGAAACGTCAGCCCCTGCTACCGCGGCCGACCCAGCCGGTGGGCCGGGAGCCGCGGTCGGCCATTGCACACAACGACCACTGAGCCTCGGACTGACAGCTTGGTTGAGTCAGCGCTGCGTGATCGAGTGCTTACGTCGGGCGGAGAGGGACTCCGCGGTGCCGACCAGCAGGACCGAGGAGATCACCGCGACGACGAAGCCGAGGACGTTCAGTTCGAAGATGCCGCCGGTGCCGAGAACGCTGGCGATCGTGCCGCCGATGACGGATCCGGCCAGGCCGAGCAGCAGAGTGGCGAGCAGGCCGAGCTTCTGCTTGCCGGGCGTGAAGAGTCGGGCGAGCGCGCCGATGATGAGTCCGGCAACGATGAAGCCGATCATGGTCTGATTCCTCCGGGTGCGAACGATTCTGTCTCCAGTGTCCGGCAGACAGGGTCGCCGCGCAGTTGGAGTTGACCCTGATCGCACCCGGAGCCGACCCTGGGTCAGCCGCGTGCCAGAGCCGCGAACAGTCTGGTCGTCTCCAGCAGTTGTGGAGTCCGTTCCAGCAGGTTCAGCACCGTGGTGCTGGTTCGCTGGGCGGCCCGCTCGTCGTTGGAGAGCAGCGCCTTGTAGCTCGCGCGGCAGTCGGACTCGGCGCCGAGCACTTCCGCGTAGAGCTGGATGTCTCCTAGGTCCGGCCGCTCCTTGAGCAGTTGCAACGTGCTCTTCGCGCACTCCAGCAGCGTGGCGCCGGACGTCCTCGTCCGCGAGACCAACTGGTCCGCCAGTCCCTTCACGACGAAGTACTCCGCGCTGGACGCCTTGTCCCTCAGATAGCGCACGCTCGCCGGCTCGCGGACATCGTCGGACAGGGCACACACTGCCCAGCCCGGCGGAACGATGACCGCCTGACTTGCCGGGAATCCCGTCGGCAACGCGGACACCGCGCTGAGACTGCCGCTGCCGATCACCGCGGCCAGCGCGGCCACCGAGGCCGGATCGGTCGGGTTGCCGTGCCGTGCGACCATCAGGCGCGTGGTCCAGCTCTCGTCCGGGATGACGACGACCGACAGGAGTCCGGTGTTCTTGAGCAGCAGTGACGTCTGGGTCGCGTCCGTGCTGGCATCCAGCCGTACGCCATCCATCGCCGACGCCGGCTCCAGCGGTAGGTCGGACTTCGAGCAGTCGGCCGCGGGCCTCAGTGGAGCTGGATTGCTCGGCGGTGGAACCAACGGAGTGATCGTGTCCCCACTCGGTTGATCGGCCCCCGTGGCACTCGAACATCCCGCGACCAGGCTGAGTACAGCAACACACGCCAACGTCCATGCTCGAACGACCACGATGCCCCCCCATGCGACCACGCCACCGAGCTCACCAGGTCCCCACCTGCTCGGGCGTGTACAACACCAGTTTTGCATCGCGATGCAAACGACTTCAACGTCCTGCGCGGCCGGGTTGTGAGTGGACCCGGCAGTGTCGAAATTCCGCGCGGCCGGAACTGTCCGCAGGGTGGATTAGCCTCGGGACGTGACTGTTCATCAGCTGTCCCGGCGGGATGCGCGGCGCCTTGCCGTGCGTGCACAACTGCTCGGACGCGAACGGCCGGCCGGACTGATGGAGATGGTTCGTGGCCTGACCGCGGTGCAGCTCGATCAGACGGCGGCCGTCGCACCCAACGCCGACCTGGTGGCGTGGAGCCGGCTCGGATCGTCGTACTCGCCGGCGGAACTGGCCGAAGCACTCGCGACGCTGGAGCTGCTGGAGTTGCGGGGGTTCGCCCGGCCGAGCGAGAGCCTGGTGCTGTTCCGCGCCGAGATGGAGGCGTGGCCGGGGACGGGTCCGCTGCTCGACTGGCAGGAGGACCGGCGCGACTGGGTGAAGGCCAACGAGGGCTGCCGGCTGGACATCCTCGAGCGGCTGCGGCAGGACGGTCCACTGATCATGCGCGAGCTGCCGGACACCTGTGTGGTGCCGTGGAAATCGAGCGGATGGACCAACAACCGCAACGTCTCGCAAATGCTGGAGTTCATGCTCCAGCGCGGCGAGGTCGCGATCGCGGGCCGGGACGGGCGCGACAGGCTGTGGGATCTGGCCACGCGGGTGTATCCGGACGAGCCGGCGATCCCGATCGAGGAGGCGCGGCGGATCCGGGACGGACAGCGGCTGCGATCACACGGCATTCTGCGCGTCAAAGGTGAAGCGTGCGCCGGCGAGTCACTCGACGCAGGCGTCGCGGGGGAGCCGGCCGTGGTCGACGGCGTCCGGGGTGAATGGCGCGTCGACCCGGAGTTGCTGGGTCAGCCGTTCTCCGGACGTACGGCGTTGCTGTCGCCGCTGGACCGGTTGGTCTACGACCGCAAGCGGATCCTGGAACTGTTCGAGTTCGACTACCAGCTGGAGATGTACAAGCCCGTCGCCAAGCGCCGCTGGGGGTACTTCGCGCTGCCGATCCTGCACGGCGACCGGCTGGTCGGGAAGGTCGACGCGACCTCGGACCGGAAGGCGGGTGTGTTCCGGGTCGACGCCATTCACGAGGACGCACCGTTCTCCAAGGCACTGAGCACGGCGGTGCATCGCGAGCTGCAGGACCTGGCCAAGTGGCTCGAGCTGCACCTCGTCGTGAAGTCTTGACGAGGCCCTATGTTTACGTGAACATCGCAGCGTGAGATCAACCGCCCGCCGCATCGCCGCCGCCCTGTTCGCCGCTGCCACCCTCACCACCGCGCTGACCGTTCCCGCCGTCGCGGCACCACCGCCGCCTACGACGAACGACTTTCGCGGGGTCAACTGGGCCGATCCAAGGGACAACTACGCCGACGACGAAGTGGTCCCGTCCGGACTGAGCACGGCTGACGACTACGAGACGACGTACGGGAAGGCGACCGGCATCGTCGGCGAGTTCCGCCACGAACTGAAGGCCAACACGATCCGGCTGCCGATCAACCCGTCGAGCGTGGGCACGGCCTGGTGGAACTCCTACCGCGCCGCGATCGACGCGTCCGTGGCGAGCGGCTTCAAGGTGATCCTTAGTTACTGGGAGGCCGACAACGCCAAGGACGGCCGGGTCGACGACCCCGCGAAGTTCGACGCGATGTGGGACACCGTGTTCAAGGCCTACGGCAAGAACCCTCGGGTGTACTTCGAGCCGATGAACGAGCCGTTCGGCTACTCGCTGCCCGAGTGGGTGTCGCTCACCTCGTCCTGGATCCAGCGGCACCACAGCGTTCCGCGCGGCCGGTTCGTCATCTCAGGCACCGGCTACAACGACAGCGTCACCGGAGTCGGCGCGGCTCCCGAGCTCGAGGGCACGCTGCTGTCCCTGCATTTCTACGGCTTCTGGGCCTCCGACACGACCCAGGCCGCGTGGCTCGCGAACCTGCGGCCCCGGATCGGTTCGTACGGCTGGCGCACCGTGATCGACGAGGCCGGCTCACCCATGACGATCGGCCTGAACTACGGCAACCACGAGGGCAACGTCTATACGGCGTACCTCGGTGCTCTCACGCAGGTCGCGCGCGAGAACAAGATGGGCATCGTCTACTGGCCCGGACTGCGGACCGGCGACTCGTACTCGATGACCACGCAGGTCGGCCCGGCGGACCTGTCGGTCAACAGCCAGAGTGGTCGCGCGCAGCTGTGGTGGGGCTGGGGTCTGCTCAAGACGGAGCCGACGAACGACCTGCCGCCCGCGCCTCCGGGCGCACCGCTGCGTGGAGTCGCGAGCGGCCGGTGCGTCGACGTACCGGGCTTCTCGACCAGCCCTGGTACGGCGCTCGACCTGTGGGACTGCAACAACGGCGGCAACCAGTCGTGGAACTACACCGCGGACAAGCAGCTCACCGTCTACACCGACAAGTGCATGACTGCCGGGACAGCCGCCGGGAGCGCGGTCACCATCGAGAACTGCACCGGAGCCACCAACCAGGCGTGGGAGCTCAACGCCGACCAGACCGTCGCCAGCGTGGCCGATCCCGACCTGTGCCTGGACGCTGCCGGCGGCGGGACAGGCAACGGTACGGCGGTCGACGTGTGGCTCTGCAACGGCGCGGACAACCAGAAATGGACTCGCTCCTGACTACAGTCCAGCGGGTGGATCTGTTCGATGAAGACCTCGCCCGGACCGCGGGCGAGCGCGAGGTGCTCGAAGCCTTCCTCGACGCGCACCGGCGGGTGGCGGTCGACAAGCTCCGCGGCCTGTCCGAGGCGGACGCCCGGCGCCGGCTGGTGCCGTCGCTGACCACGCCGATCGGGTTGGTGAACCATCTCGCCGGCGTGGAGCGCAACTGGTTCCAGCACAGCATCGCCCAGCGGCCCCGCGAGGAGATCGCGGGTGACGCACGCGGCGGCGAGCAGAGCTGGACGGTTGCCGACGACGTGACCATCGACGACATCATCGCCGCCTACGAGGAGGCGTGCGCCGAGTCCCGCCGAATAGCGGCTGACCTGCCGCTGGATCACGTCGTACCGCACGAGCGCCTCGGCGAGGTCTCGCTGCGCTGGGTCTACGTACACATGATCCGCGAGCACGCCCGCCACGGTGGCCACGCGGACATCCTCCGCGAACGGCTCGACGGCGCGACCGGCGCCTGAGCGGGTCCTGTCTAGGCGAAGCCGCCGTTGCTCAGCAGCAGCTGGCCGTTGATCCACTGGCCCCGCGGGGAGCAGAGGAAGTCGACCAGGTTGGCCGCGTCCTGCGGCGTACCGAGCCGGCCGAGTGGGGTCTGGTGGATGCCGCTCGCGCGGATCTCGTCGGTCATCCAGCCGGTGTCGATCGGCCCGGGGTTGACGACGTTCGCACTGACGCCGAGGTGGGCCAGTTCCTCGGCCGCGGCCAGGGTGATCCGGTCCAGCGCGCCCTTGCTCGCGCCGTACGGGAGATTGCCGACGGTGTGATCGCTGGTCAGCGCGATGATCCGGCCGGTGGCCGGCGCGCCCTTGAACCGCAGGCCGTATTCGCGGATCAGCAGCCAGGTCGCTCGCGCGTTCACGGCGAAGTGCCGGTCGAAGCTCTCGAGGGTGGTGTCGAGGATGCCGGAGTTGACCGACTCGGTGTGGCACATCACCAGCGCGGTCACGCCGCCCAACCGCTCCTCGGCCGCGGTGAAGATCCGCTCGGGAGCCGCCGGGTCGACCAGGTCCGCCTCGATCGGGACCGCGGTCGCCCCGAGGCCGCTGAGCTCCTTGGTGATCTCTTCGGTCGCGCCCGACTGCACGCCCCACGTCATCCGCTCGTCGTACGCCGTCCAGTAGGTGAAGGCGATGTCCCATCCGGACGCGGCGAGTTGGCGGGCGATGCCCGCGCCGATGCCGACGGTGCGGCCGACGCCGGTGACGAGCGCGACAGGACGGTCCGAGGTGGGGAGAGTCATACCGCGATTCTGCCGGTCCGGGCGTGCGCATGAGAAATCTGTAATGTTCGGCTCATGCGGTTCACCGGGAGGGATCGCAGGCTGTGAGCATGCGGTCTCCACGTCTGATCTACGGGCTTGTCGCCGGCGTGCTGGTGGTGGCCGGGTTCGTGCTGCCGCGGTACCCGGCCGGCCGGTCCCAGCCTGAGCTCGGCGACACGGTCGTCGTCCCTGCCGCTGCGAGCCCGCCGACGCCGCCACCGACCGCGAACCCGCGGCCGAATGCGGCCGTCGCTCATCACGACGTACCGGCGGAGCACGTTGGTCGATCCGGTGGAGCATGCGCGGATGACCTGTGACGTCGGGCTCCGGTTCTTCGACGCGGGGAAGTCGATCGCGGTGCTGCCGGACAGCGTGCTGGTGGAGAGCAAGACGGCCGGACGTGCGGGAGTCGCGGATCGGGTCCTGCGCGAGCTTCAGGTCGGGCCGACCCACGTCAGCAAGTACTGTGTCGCCGCCGCGCTGCTCAATCCCGATCTGCGGTCCAATCCGTGGCACCGGACCGTACGGCTGTTCACCCAGCCGGGATGATGTGTGCGTCCGGGCCGGGGAAGAACAGGGACTCGGTGTCGGTGTCGGACCAGTGCACCAGGTACGGCGGTGCGCCGCCGGGGTCGTGGACCTCGACGATCTGGCCCTCCCGCCGGTGCGCGCTCAGGTGGTTGCTCTCGACAACTACCTGGTCGCCGGCGGCCGCCTTCACCGGGCCCACCCGCTCGAGTCGCACATCTCCTTCGCTCCCATCACAACCTCCGTCGCCGCTGGTCGGACGGCGATCCCCGTTGCCGCCCCGATGCCCCCAGCTTGGCCCGAACCCTCGCCCGGCACCACCCCCTGCGCCCGGTCAGATCACCGTGAGCCCGACCGCATCGGCCGTCAATGGATGTCGGTGGCGAGGCGGGCGGCCAGGGCGGCGAAGATACCGGCGCAGACGCGTTCCAGGCGGCGACGGACCGTGCTGCCCGCGCGGAGGAACTTGCTGGTGAGGCCGCCCGCGAGCAGCGCGACCGACGCGTCGACCGGGAAGCCGACCAGGATGAAGATCGCGCCGAGGATCAGGAACTGGACGGTCGCCGGCCAGGCGCCCGTGCCGGTGCTGATGAACTGCGGGACGAACGCCAGGTAGAACAGGATGACCTTCGGGTTGGCGAGGTTCGTCAGTGTCGCCATCACATACGTCTTGCGCAGCGTCCGCTGTGGCACGTCAGGCACCTCCTCGGGCTCACCGACGTGTTGCCGGCTGGCCCGCCAGGTCAGATAGGCGAGGTACAGCAGGAATGCCGCTCCGGCGATCCGTACGCCGTTCAGCACCTGGGGCGCCGCCTGGATCAGCGCACCGAGCCCCAGCGCCGCTGCGACGGTGTGAACCGCCAGCCCGGTCGACATCCCCGCCGCCGCGACCACCCCGGCTCGTCGGCCCCCGACCGCCGCGTTCGCCACCACGAACAGCATGTCCGGCCCCGGCACCACACTCACCAGGAACACGGCCACCACGAACCCCACGACTACCGAAGTCTCCATCTCCCCATCCTGACCCGGCCTCGCCTGCCCTCACGCGAATTTCCACGTCGTGAAACGTCAGGCGGCGCTCACTCGGATGATGCGGGCGGATGGCTCGGGAACGGCGGTCGTGACGGTGAGGGAGTCTCCTGACCAGCTGTAGGTCCAGCCGTCGAGGTCTGTCGGGAAGACCGGCGTGACGGTGCCGTGCGGGAGAGAGAAGGTGACCTCGGACGGACCGGGGGACCGGTGCCAGAGACTCAGATAGGTGGTGGACGAGTCGCTGAGGCCGAGGGCGATCCACTCGTCATCCCAATCAGGAAGGCCCAGCGGCCAGCGGGGGAGCAGGTTCGGCAGGTCCTCGAGTACGCCGCGGTGCGCGCTGACCGCGGATCGGACCAGCTCCCGCTCGGACTCGGTCATCTGGTTGAGGTGACCGGACAGATACAGCCGTCCGAGGATGCCGTTGGCCAAGGCGAGGGTGAACTCCTCGCGCGTGGTCCCGGTGATCGGATACGCCCAGTGGCCGGCCTGTTCGGGGAGTACGGCGGCCGGCGCGGCGGCCGCGATCGGAACGTACAGCAAGGGATGTTGCTGGTCCGACGTCGACTGCAGGTGGAGCCGCGACAGCATGGCGTAGTCCATCCGCATCGCGCCGGACGCGCAGTTCTCGATCAGCAGGTCAGGGTGCCGAGCTTGGATGCCGTCGAGCCAGCTGAGCAGTGCGCGGTTGTGTTCGAGCAGTCCGTGGCCGAGCGACGTACCGCCCTTGTCGGTGCCTGGGCCGGTCATCGTGTTGTTGTCGAACTTGAAGAAGCCGATGCCGAAGTCGCTGACCAACCGGTCGACGGTGTCGTCGAGGTGCTGGCGCGCCACCGGGCTGCGCAGGTCGAGGAGGTAGCGACCGTGTTCGGCGACGCGGACGCCAGCCCGGGTGAGGAACGCGTCGTCGGGCAGGCTGCCGGCGATCGGGGAGTCGACACCGATCACCTCCGGCTCCAGCCACAGACCGGGCACCATGCCACGCTCGTGGATCCGGTCGATCACCTCGCCGAGTCCCTTCGGGAAGCGGGTGGTCGACGGCTGCCACGCACCGACGGTGCTCCACCAGTCGCCCTCGGCGTACCAGCCGGCGTCGATGCAGAAGTAGTCCGCACCCGCCTCGGCCGCGGCGTCGATGAGCGGCAGTAGTTTCTCCGTCGTCGGGTCGCCCATCAACGTGTTCATGTAGTCGTTGAAGATCACCGGCATCCGGTCATCGACCGGCCGCCGCATCCGCAGCGCACGCCGCAGCCGGGTGAGAGCGCCGACAGCGCTGTCTGAGTCGGTTCCGACGACGAGCGAGACAGGCACGGTGGTGAACGGCGCGTCCGCGGTCAGCCGCACGGTCCACTGGTGTTCCTGATCGGTCGGCCCGCTGAGCAGCAGGTAACCGCCATGGCGGTTCTCCCCGAGTTCGTAGTGCCAGGGTCCGTTGTGCTCGATCTGCCAACCCAGGGCGTACTCGCGGTCGACCAGAACGCCGACCGGCAACGACTCACCACTCGACCACGAGCCGGTACTCGTCACCGCGTGCCGGCCCTTCGCGACCGGGTAGTGCGGATCGCGGACGATCTTCGGGACCCGGCCCGATCGGAGTGGTTGGACCGACCATCGGTTCTCGGCCATCCAGTCGTTGGCGGCCGAGTGCAGCTCCGCGTCGACCGACTCCAGACCGACGACCAGCGATGACAGGAAGGTCAGTTCGAGCTCACCCGGTCCGGTCAGCGACGCCTCGGACCACGCCCGTACGCCGGCGCGCGCCTCGAACACACTGGTGATCCGCAGACCGGTACCGGCGTCTTCCTGGACGATGCGCAACGTGGATCCGTCGTCGTCATGGCCGACGTACCGCAGCCGCTGGCCGAGGATCGTGTCGACGTGCCGGTTCGTCCCCGGGGATCGTCCGTACCCGAGCGCCGAGACCTCCACCAACGCCTGCCCAGGCACCGGGGACTCGTGGGCCGGTGCCTCAATGGCTTGGACGGCGATCAGCCGGACCGGACCGTCGTCGAGCGTGAAGGTCAGGGTCAGCTCGGGCGTGCTCCAGCGCAGGAGGTTCATCGATAAACCTTAGAAGGTTCCTCCGTCCGCACTTCAACCCGCGATCCGCGTCGTGGACGACTCAGCGTGATCCCCGCCAGAACCAGCGCCAGCCCCGCCACCTGGCGCAGCGTCAGCGCCTCACCCGACAACGTCAGCCCGAGCAGTACGCCCGTCACCGGATTGAGCAGCCCGATCAGCCCGACCGTCGCGGCACTCAGATGGCGCAAGCCGGTGAACCACGCCGTGAACGCAACGGCTGTCGCGATCAGCCCGACGTACGCGAACCCGCCGACCGCCGCGAGGTCCAGCGCAGGCGGAGCGCCCTCGAAGACGACGGCGAACGGAATCAGCACCAGACCGCCCGCGATGAGTTGCCACGAGGTCGTCGCCAGCGGCCCGTCGGCGCGTCCCCATTTCTTGGCCAGCACGTACCCGCAGGACGACATCGTCATCGCTGCCAGCGAGGCGACAACACCCCGTACGTCGACCGCCGTCGTACCCGCGCCGAGCATCAGGCAGACGCCCGTAAGGCCGGCCGCGGCGCCGACGAGCACCGGTAGCGTTGGTCGCTCGGAGAGCAGGGCCCAGGCGAAGAGCGTCATCGCGAGCGGCGACGCGGACATGATCGTGGACGCAAGGCTGACCGGCAGCAGTTGTGACGCGAGGTAGATCAGCGCGAAGAACGCTCCCATGTTGCAGACGCCGAGCAGCAGCGACCGCCACCACCAGATGCCGCGGGGGAGGCGGCGTGCCAGGCAGAGCAGCAGCAATCCGGCGGGCAGAGCGCGGAACACCGCGCCGTACAAGGGGGATCCGGCCGGCAGGTACTCATGGGTGACGAAGTAGTTCGTGCCCCACGCCACGGGCGCGATCGCGGTGATCAGCACCCATCGGAAAGTAGTTTCCACGGAAGACACTATATCTTCCCAGGAAGATATAGTCTGCGGTGTGACCGAAGACCACCCTGAAGACCACGTGGCCAGGATCCAGGCGGAGTGGCGGGCAGCCCGGCCGGATCTCGATGTCGCGCCGCAGGGCGTGATCGGCCGGCTGCACCGGATCGCGAATCATCTGACCGGCGAGCTGACACTGCTCTATGCGAAGTACGGCCTGACCGAGGGAGAGTTCGATGTCCTCGCGGCGCTGCGGCGTGCGGGAACGCCGTACGAGCGGGCGCCGGGAGAGATAGCGCTCCACACGATGGTGACGACGGGCGCAGTCACGAAGCGGGTCGATCGCCTGGAGGAGGCCGGTCTGGTCCATCGCCGACGCAGCGATGCCGATGGCCGCGGTCGCGTCGTACGGCTGACTCCTGCGGGCCGGAGGCTGATCGACAAGGCGTTCGCCGCCCACATGACCAACGAGCGGCGGCTGCTCGGCTCTCTCAGTCCGGCGCAGGCGGATCAGCTGGAAGAACTGCTCACGACGTGGCTCGCGGACCTCGAGCCGCCGGAGGATAGTCGGGCCGTCACGGAATGACAGCAAGCCCCTGGGCCTCCGGTACGATCCCTAGGCTGTCCGTGAAACCGTGCAACGCTCCTGTGCGTTCGGCACGTTTCCACAGTGCCGAAGTCTCATGAAGGAGAGTACGTGGCCGGCCCCCATGTCGTCATGATCGTCGCGAACGACATCGCCAACGACACCCGAGTCCTGAAGGAAGCCGTCGCTCTCGGGCAGGCCGGGCGGCGGGTGACGCTGCTGGGTGTCTCGGCGTCCGGTGAGCTGAAGATCGACACGATCGACGCCGGCGTGGTGATGATCCGGCTGCCCGGGAAGTTCCTGCTGCGTGACGACCGGAACCGGCGCCGCCGGGTTCGCCGCGCTCGCCGCCTGCTCATGGTCAGCAAGCCGGCGCCGGTCCGGAAGGCGCTCGTGACGGCCCGGTTGGCCGACCTGAAGGCGGAGTCTGGCCGCGCCGTCGCCCAGCGCAAGGCCGGGGCGGTCGGTCCGCTGGCCTTCAAGGCCGGGACGGTCCGCCGGGCGCTCCAGCGCCGGCAGCTGTCGTTCTCCGGGAAGGGCGCCGGCCTGCTGAACCGCGCGGCCCAGCTCGAGGCCCGCAAGGCGACCCGGTTCTGGCGGCGGTGGGACCTCTGGATGACCCAGCAGAGGCGGCCGATCAACTGGCGCAAGGTGATCCCGGAGGCCGACGACTACGAGACGATCTTCGCCTCCGTGCTGGACCGGCTGATGCCCGACGTACTGCACGCCCACGACATGCACGTCATCGGTGTGGCCTCTCGTGCCGCCGGGCGGGCCGCGCTGCGTGGCCGGACCGTGAAGGTCGTGTACGACGCTCACGAGTACGTCCCCGGCCTGTCGACGTACCCGCCGCGTACGCCGCGGTTGGTGGCGGCGTGGGCGCAGCACGAGCGTGACTACATCCGCACCGTCGACCGCGTTGTCACTGTGAGTCCGGCGATCGCGCGGACGCTGCACACGCGGTACAAGCTGGACCGCGAGCCGAGCGTGGTGATCAACAGCCCGCAGCTGGTCGAGCTGGATCACGATGCACCTGACATCCGGAGCGCGATCGGGCTGGCCGACGACGTACCGCTGATCGTCTACAGCGGTGGCATCACCCGTGCGCGCGGCGTCGAGACCGCGATCTCGTCGCTGCCTCAGCTGCCGGGCGTGCACCTGGCCGTGGTCTGCGTGCCGACGACCGAGATGAAGCCGGTCGACGAACTGCGTGCGCTCGCGGCGAAGGTCGGCGTGGTGGACCGGGTGCACTACCTGAACCCGGTCGCGCCGAACGATGTGACCAGCTTCCTGCGCACCGCGGACCTCGGGCTGATCCCGATCCTGCGCTACCCGTCGCACGAGATGGCCCTGCCGAACAAGGTCTTCGAGTACACCTTCGCGGGGCTGCCGGTCGTCACCAGCAACATGCCGACGCTGGAAGAGTTCGTCGGCAAGACCGGGATCGGCGAGGTGTTCGAGGCGGAGAACCCGACCGACCTCGCTGCCAAGGTGTCGAAGGTCCTGGCCGACCCCAAGCCGTACCGCGAGCGTGCCGCCTCCCCGGAGCTGCGGCACGAGATGTCATGGGAGGCGCAGGCCGACAACCTCCGCGCGCTGTACGACGAACTCCTCGGGCCGGTGGACGGCGTCGAGACGGTCAAGCCGCGGCTGGTCATCGGACCGGTGGATGCCGACGGCGCGCCGAGCGCCTGGGTGCGGGAGATCGACGAGGCCGAGGTGGTCGGGCGCCGGCTGACTCCGGCCGACCTCGACGGCATCACGCACGTCGTGATGGAGGACTGGAAGTCCGTGCTCGGCAGCTCCGACATCACCACGGACCTCCCGCTGCTCGCGGCGGCGCGCATCAAGCACGGCGTAGTCGTCTACAGCCGGCCCGATCGGCCGGCGACGCGGGAGCGCGTGAAGGCCTACAACGGCACGGTCTTCGTCACCGACGAGGCGATGCTCGACTCCGTCCCCGACAGTGAGTGGCTGCCGACGGGCGAGCAGGGCACCGAGATCCTGCGAAAGTTCATCGCCGACTGACGCCGATGGACTTTCTGACGGGGGTCGGTGGACGTCGGCTGGACTACGTACGGCGCGGGCGTGGCGAGCCGTTGCTGCTGATCCAGGGGATGGCGGGCCAACACGCCATGTGGGGCGACGAACTGCTCAGCCGCTTGGAAGACCGGTTCGACATCGTCGCGTACGACCATCGCGGCGTCGGACGCGGCGACCGGGCGGACGAGCCGTTCACCGTCGCCGACCTGGCTGACGATGCGGCCGCCGTGATCGCGTCGGCGGGCTGGACATCCGCGCACGTCTTCGGTATCTCACTCGGCGGGATGGTCGCCCAGGAGCTCGTACTTCGCCATCCGGACACGGTCCGGTCGGTCGCGTTGGGCTGCACCTGGGCAGGGGGAGCGAGCGGGGTCATCGCCGAGACCTCGCGGGACATGGTGGACGCGATCGCCAGCCGGGACGTGGAGCGCGGGCTGAGGATCAGCTTCGAGGCGAACCTGTCTCCGCGATACGCCGCGGCGGTGCCGGACGCGCAGGAGATCTACCGCCGGCGAGCGCTCGCTGTGAAGGTCCCCGTGCCGGTCGTGCTGATGCAGTGGCAGGCCGCCAAGGCCCACGACACCACGCAGCGGCTCGGTGCGATCGCCGTACCGGTCCTGATCCTGCACGGCACAGCGGACGCCGAGATCCCGGTGGAGAACGCCCAACGGCTGTCCGGCCTGATCCCTGCGGCGAAGGTTGAATTGTTCGACGACGCGGGTCATCTGTTCTGGTGGGAAGATCCGGACCGGACCGCAACGCTGCTGGTGACCCACACCACGGCCTGACGGCGCGCGGGGGACCGGGTGCGGTCCCGGATGGTCGTGGGTGGGTAACCTTCCCTGGTCGTTTGGGTGAGCGATAGGAGATGATGCCCACCGTGACCGGACCACGTAGCCAGGACCCGCAGGACCGGCTGACCCCGTCGGAGGCCGACCCTGCCGTTGCGGGTCTGACCGTGGGGCTCGGTGGGCCGTCGGGGCGGTTCGCCCGGCTCAGCTCGTCCTGGTGGACGCCGCTGCGGATCGCGCTCGCGGTGTGCACGGTCACCTTCGCGCTCGGCGTACTGCAGAAGGCTCCCTGCATGGAGGCCGGCTGGGACCGGCAGAGCTGGCGGCCGTTCAAGGCGCTGTGCTACTCCGACATCGGCTTCCTGTACCAGGAGCGCGGGTTCGCCGAAGGCAATCGCCCGTTCCTCGACACGGGCAACTACCCGGTCCTCGAGTACCCGGTGCTCACCGGCGGCTTCATGGAGGTCGCGGCGCGGATCACCTGGGTGATCACCGGTGACCCGAAGAACGACCACACGGCCGAGCAGAAGCGCGCCACCGCGGGCGTGTTCTTCGTCGTGAACACCGTGATGCTGTTCCTCTGCGCCCTGATCCTGGTCGGGCTGACCGTCGCCACCGCGCGTGGCGTCGAGTCGCGCCCCGGTGCGGCCCGCGGCCAGCCGATGAACGCCCTGTACGTCGCCGCCGCGCCGGTGCTGGCGCTGACGTCGACGATCAACTGGGACCTGTTCGCGGTCGTGCTCACGGCCGGGGCGATGTTCGCCTGGTCGCGCGGCAAACCGATCTGGTTCGGCGTGCTGCTCGGGCTGGGGACGGCGGCGAAGTTCTACCCGTTCCTGCTGCTCGGGCCGCTGCTGATCGTGTGTATCCGCGGCCGCAAGATGTGGCCGTGGTTCCAGGCGGTGATCGCGACGGGCGTGTCCTGGGCACTGGTGAACGCGCCGATCTACCTGCTTGCCAAGAACGAGTGGATGTCGTTCTGGACGTTCAACGATCAGCGCGAGAGCGACTACGGATCGATCTGGTATGTGCTGAAGCTGGCCAAGCACGAGGTCGCCGACGTCAACCAGCTGAACATCGTGATCTTCGCCGGGTTGTGCCTGTCGATCGCGATCCTCGGCCTGATGGCGCCACGGCCGCCCCGCTTCGCACAGCTCGCGTTCCTTGTCGTGGCGGCGTTCCTGTTGGTCAACAAGGTCTACTCACCGCAGTATGTGCTCTGGCTGCTGCCGCTGGTCGCGCTGGCGCGGCCGCGGTTGCGGGACTGGCTGATCTGGCAGGCGTGCGAGTGCTTCTACTGGATGCTGGTGTGGATGCATCTGGCCCAGTTCCTGGCGCCGGGCAATCCCGACGTACCGGACCGGATCTACTGGTTCGCCGTGATCCTGCGGATGGCTGGGACGCTGTGGCTGATGCTCATGGTGGCGCGCGACATCCTGCTGCCGGACAACGATCCGGTCCGGCAAGGTGATCTGGTCGACGATCCCAGCGACGGCGTCAAGTCCGACGCCGCACCACGTCAGCTGGCCACCGCTTAGAGCATCAGCTTCGATACATCGAGGTTGCCGCCGCTGATCACGCTGGCGGTGACGCCGGCCGGTTGGATGCTGCCCTCGATCATTGCGGCGAACGGTGCCGCGGCCGCAGGCTCCAGTGCGAGCTTGGTCCGCGACATGACGAGCCGCGTCGCCTCGAGCAGCGCGTCCTCGCTGACGCGGACGACCTCGTCGACGTACTGCTGGATCAGCGGGAAGTTGCGCGTGCCGCAGACCGGCGCCGCGAGGCCGTCGGCGATCGAGCGTGCGGTGGGGAGCTTCTGAGGTTCGCCGGCCGCGAGGCTGCGGCTGACCACGTCCGCCTGCTCGGGCTCGATGCCGATCACGCGGATCTCCGGCTTGACCAGCTTGACCGCCAGCGCGACACCCGAGATCAGGCCGCCGCCTCCCACGGGGACCAGGACCGTATCGAGGTCCGGGCGGTCCTCGAGGAGCTCGAGGCCGAGGCTTCCATGGCCGGTGATCACGTCCTCGTCGTCGAACGGGTGGACGCCGGTGAGCTTCCGCTCGTCCCGGATCCGCTCGTACTGACCCATCAGGTCACCCTCGACGAGCTCGACCGTGGCACCGTACCCACGGGCCGCGTCGATCTTGGCCTGTACGGCGGTGGTCGCCATCACCACGGTGGCCGGTACGCCGGCGTCCCGGGCGGCCCAGGCGAGCGCGCCGGCCGCGTTACCGGCCGAGACCGTGATGACGCCGCGCTCGCGCTCCTCGGGGCTCAGCCGCAGCAGCTTGGTGAGCAGTCCGCGGACCTTGAAGCTGCCCGTCTTCTGGAACAGTTCGGCCTTCAGCACCAGATCTGCGCCGAAGCGCTCGTTCAGCGCGGTCGAGGTGACCATCGGCGTGCGGTGAATGCGGCCCCGCAACTGCTGCGCGGCCAGGCGGATGTCGTCGAGCGTCGGCATGGTCCCGACCTTATCCGCCTCGGATTTCTACAAGCGGGCGGCGACGGTGGTGGCGAGTTTGTGGGTTGCTTCGGGGGACTGGGGGAGGTACAGGTAGGGCTCGATCAGCTCGAGCTCCATCAGGAGGAAGCGGCCGTTGACGACGACGCCGTCGACGCGGGCGTAGGCGGGGCGGGGACCGGCCGTGGCGAGTGCTCTCTGTGCGTTCTCGAGGATGTCCGGCGACGGCTCGGTGACCGTCGCGTGGCCGCCGTACTCTTCCTGGACCCGGTAGTCGCCGGCCGCCGGGCGCTTCACGACGGCGTGAGTGAACTCGCCGTCGATGAACATCAGCGACCACTCGCCGTCGGTCTGGATCTCGGGCAGGAACGGCTGGACCAGGTACACGATGTCGGGGAGTTCGTCGATCGCCTGGGCGAGTTCAGGCGAGCCGGCCACGCCGCGGACGGTGAGGCGGGCGGTCGCGCTCACGGTCGGCTTGATCACGATCTCCTGGCCGTCGAGCCCGGCGACGACCTCGCGCAGGCACGCGCCGGCCGCGATCTGCGACGGCACGATCGCGACGCCGCGCTCGCGCAGTTCCAGCAGGTAGCGCTTGTCGCCGTTCCAGCGGACCAGACCACTGTCGTTGAAGACCGGTACGCCGCCCTTGTCGACGAGCGCGAGCCATTCGGTGAACTCGTCGTACCGCAGGTGGTAGTCCCACACCGAGCGGAGCAGGACCCCGTCGTAGGCGGACCAGTCGACCGACGGGTCGGTCCAGACCTCGGCGACCGGGTCGAGGCCGGCGGCACGGAGGGCGTCGACGAGCGGGAGGTCGTGCGCGTGCAGCTCAGCGTGGTCCGCCGAGGTTGCGAGGGCGATGCGTTTCGTCACGCCGATCAGTGTTGGTTGGTGGTCGCGATCACGTCAAACCGCTTTGGTGTAACGGACCTGTGACGCAGCGTGAGTCCGGTGAGGACGACTACAGCCGCGGTGAGGTGGATCAGGCCCTGCCGGGTCTCGTGCCCGAAGCTCGCGTAGGCCAGGTACGACGCCAGCGGTACGGCGAGCCATTCGGGGCGGTGGGCGAGGGCCGCGAGGGCGATCAGGGGGAGGCCGTACCACGGGTACGTAGGGGTGGCGACGAGCAGCGCGGCGCCGTACAGCCAGCAGCAGGTGATCGCGATCGGTTCGTGGCGGGCCCGCTGGAAGGCCAGGGCGGCGAGGCCGATCGCGACGGCGGCCGCGACGAGTTGCCGGGCCTCAGGAGGCAGCAGGAGCGCGAGAATCGCGGATCGGGAGCTGCCGTCGGAGAACCCTTCCTGGGTGAGGTAGCCGGGCAGGAATCCGAGGACCAAGGTGCCTGCGGCAATCAGGTGCGGGAGGTAGGAGGCGAGGAAGGTGCTGATGGCAACGAGGCCGGAGCGTCGGCGGAAGGCGGGGAGGAGGAGCAGCGGCAGGAGTTTGACGCTTGCGGCCGCGCCGAGGATCAAGCCGGCGAGTTTCGGGCGGCGGGCGGCGGTCATCACAGCTGCCGTGATCAGGAGTGCGGCGAGGACGTCGAGGTGCGCGGCGTTGCCGGCTTCGAGGGCGACGATCGGTGACCAACCCCACAACGCGGCCCAGCGAGGATCGCTTACCGCGAGTAGCCAGGTGAGCGCGATCGCGAGCAACGCGGCAGCGATCTGCAGGCCGAGGGTGCCCGCGGACCACGGGGTGAGGAAGGCGACCACGGTGAAGTACGCCTGCGCGACGGGCGGGTAGATGGTCGGCACCCGAGGGCGGTTGATCCTCGTTCTGGGGTCGTCGGTGGATAGGGCGGCGAGTGCCGCCGGATCCTTCGGGAGGCGCGGGGGACCGGTCACTCCCGATCTCTCTGTGCGTGACAGCCCTGGAAACAGCACCGGATCCCTCAGTTGCGCCAACGCGTCATCCAACGGCACATGCGAGTACGGCGAACTCCCCGACAACTGCACCCGCCCGTCCCACACGTACCGGTAGGCATCCGTGCTGGTGATCGGTGCATGCACCACGCCCGGAACCTGACAAACCCCAGCAACCACCACAACCGCGACCACGCCCAGCCGCCCCCCAAACCGCCACACCACCCCCGCAACCACCAAGCTCCCCACCACCAACACCAAGTTCGGCCACCACTGCTTCGCAGCCGCCACAACCACACCGCTGGCAACCCCCACCGCCACGCCTCCAGCAATCACCCCACTGCTTCTCGAGACCGTTCCACCAACGCCCGGTGCCATCCGCGACCTCACCCGTTCAGGCATCAGGCGGTGGGGCGGAGGGTCAGGAAGGCACGGTGGCCGGCGCGCCAGTCTTCGGTGGGGTGGAGGTGGACGGCGTGCGCGTGCCGGAGCAGGGCACGAGTCCCTACCCTTGCCCACGGCAACGGAGTCGACCGCCGCCCGGTGGAGCTCCGCAGGACGATCGGCGCCGTCTCGTCCAGATCGTCGTCGGGATCGACCTCGACCAGGACCAGCCCGTCGGGTCGGACCAGTTCGGCACAGCGCCGCAGCAGATCGGCCGGGTCCCCGCCGATGCCGATGTTGCCGTCCATCAACAGCACGCTGCCCCAGCGCCCCTCACCCGGAAGCCGGTCCTGGACGGGTCGCCGGAGCGCAGCCGCGCCACGCGAGGTGGTGAGCGACACCGCCCGCGGCGAGATATCGACCCCAAGAGCGGGGATGCCGCGTTCCGCCAGCGCTGTCACAATCCGGCCAGGCCCGCACCCGACGTCCAGGACCGGCCCCTCGCACCGGCTCAACGCCAGCCGATCCACCTCGTCAGCAGGAGACCTCCACCGATCCAGCTCCGACAACGACGGCACAGTCCGCCCGTCGATGCCAGTGGCGACCACTCTCGTCGTACCGACCAACGCCTGCTCGAACAGCAGCCCTGGATGCGCCGCGTGCTGCAACCGCTGGTACAACCGCGACACCCGCAACGACGGATACGCCGCCGCGATCACTGACGCGTCCCGAGGCGTGTCCATGTCTCGCAACGTCGGCAGCAACAACACCCGCAGCCCGAGATCCTGCAGCCGCCGCAGCTGATCCCGCCCAGTGTGATCCGTCGACATCGGTACGCCGATCAGCGCGCGAGCATCCGGCTCGCGCAACCCGAGACACCAGTAGCCGCCGTCCTCGGTCAGCCCGAGCATCGCGTCGTACCCGGACCATGGGACGCTCAGCAGGCCGGCCGTGAGTTGCGGCGTGTCCATCCCGACAAGCAGCATCGGCGTACCGTCGAAGGCGTCCTCGAAGGCCGCGGCCAACCGCTCGTCCAGCCCGTCGCCGCGCTGCCCGATCACCTCGAACCCGTCCGGGAGCCACGGCCCCGGATCGCCGTCGAGCGCAAGGACGCGGCGGGACGCGCGCGCCGACCGGACAGTGTTCAGCGTGTCCACCAGCGACGCCCGCGCCAGCGCGGCGGCTTCGTGCGCGGTGAACTCGGTCTGCAGCCGCGTCTTGACCCGGCCCGCCACCGGCTCCTTCGCGATGACGATCAGAGTCCTGCAGTTCATCTGGCCAGCACCTTCGACATGTCGAGCACGGCCCGGGCAGCACCGAGCGGCGTACCGGTGACCTTGGAGCGTCCGGATCGAGGCAGGTAGTCCACGTCGACCTCGCCGATCCGCCAGCCGGCTTCGGCGGCGCGGACCACGGTCTCCAGCGGATAACCCGATCGCCGGTCGCGGAGGTCCAGGTCCAGCAACGCCGACCGGCGCGCGGCCCGCATCGGTCCGAGATCGTGCAACGCAACGCCGGTACGGCGTCGGATCCGACGGGACAGCTCGGCGTTGGCCAGCCGCAGATGCCACGGCCAGGAACGCCGCGAGAGCGGCCTACGGCGTCCCACCATCAGATCGGCCGTGCCCGCAAGGACAGGCGCCGTCACCCGGCCCAGCTGCCGCGGATCGAGTGATGCGTCCGCGTCCATGAACGCCACCACCTCGGCCTCGGCCGCTTCCAGACCGGCATGACACGCAGCGCCGTACCCGCGGATCTCGCACCGGACCACCGACGCGCCGAAGCGCGTGGCGATCTCTGGCGACCCGTCGGTGGAACCGTTGTCGACGACAACGGCCCGGACGCCCACGGGCAGCCGTTCGAGCACCCAGGGCAGCGCGGCCGCCTCGTTCAGGCACGGCAGGATGAGATCGACTGACACTCTTCGACCGTAGGGACAATCGCCTGCCGCGGGGTGCCGGACCTGACTACGGCTCGCTTACGGCCGCTGTCACCCAGGGAGCCCGCGGCCCGGCCCCTGCCCGGAAGAACTAGGCTCTGATCGTGGCTACTCGTGTACTCGTGGTCGATGACGACCCGACCGTGTCCAATGTCGTCTCGGCGTACCTGACCAAGGCCGGGTACGACGCCCGGATGGTGGCCGACGGTGCCGCGGCTGTCGAGGTCTGGCAGCAGTGGAAGCCGTCGGTCGTTGTCCTGGACGTGATGCTGCCCGGACTGTCCGGGCTGGAGGTGCTGCGCCGGATGCGCGCGGCGGACGACGGGGCCGCGGTGATCATGCTGTCCGCCCGGGGCGAGGAGGAGGACCGCCTGGTCGGACTCGAGGTCGGCGCGGACGACTACGTGGTCAAGCCGTTCAGCCCGCGCGAGCTCACGCTGCGGGTGCAGGCGATGCTGCGCCGCGAGGAACGCCTGGCCGGCCTCGATCTGACCCCGACGAAGCTGAGCTCAGGACCCGTGACGATCGATACCGCTGCCCGGCTGGCGTCTCTGGACGGCAACGAGCTGTCGCTGACGCATCGCGAGTTCGACCTGCTGGCGTTCCTGGTGTCGCACGCCGGCAAGGCGTTCACGAAGGCCGAACTGCTCCGGCGCGTGTGGGGCTGGGACTTCGGCGACTCCTCGACGGTCACGGTCCACGTACGCCGGCTGCGGGAGAAGATCGAGGCGGATCCGTCCGATCCGCGGCTGGTGGTGACCGTGCCGCGGACGGGCTATCGGTTCGTCGGGGATACCGAATGAATCGAGACATGGTCACGATCCTCGCGCTCACCACGCTGTGGACGCTGGTGGTCGCGGCGATCGGCGGCGCGATCCTGTGGCAGTTCCGGCGCCGCTCACTGCGCATCACGATGATCGTGGTGGCGCTTGCGCCGATGGCGGCCGCGCTCGCGGCGGTGCTGCAGAGCGTGCGGGCGATGTTCATCTCCGAGCACGACTCGTGGGTGGTGCTGTGGACGCTGGCATTCGCGGCCCTGCTCGGGCTGGGGATGTCGGTGCTCCTCGGCCAATGGATCAGCACCGGATCGCGCGAGGTCGGTCGGCGGCTGCGCCACCTGGGTACGTCGTACGAGCCGTCGGAGGTGGTCGGCGGCGCGGTCCCGGCGGAGTTGGCGGCGCTGACAGAAGAGCTGGAGATGACGCGACGCAAGCTCGCCGCGTCCCACGAACGCGAGCGTGCACTCGAGTCCAGCCGGCGGGAGCTGGTCGCGTTCATGTCGCACGATCTTCGTACGCCGCTCGCCGGTTTGCGGGCCGTCTCGGAGGGACTCGAGGACGGCGTGGTCGACGACGTACCGGGAGCGCTGCGGCAGATGCGGTCGACGGTCGATCGGATGACCGGGCTCGTGGACGACCTGTTCGAGCTGTCGCGGTTGTCCGCGGCGCCGGTGCCGCGGCGGCGGTCCGCGGTCAGTCTGCGCGAGCTGGCCGAGGATGTGGTGGGGGAGAACGGTGAGCACGCGCGAGCGTCCGGGGTGCGGCTGGCGGTCTCGACGCCGGGTGGTGACGATCGGCTCGCCGTTCAAGGGGATCCTGATGAGCTGACCCGCGCTGTGACGAACCTCGTCGGCAACGCGATCCGTCACACAGAACCCGGCGGCACGGTCATGCTGACGGTGGACCGCGAGCCCGACGGCCGCGTACGTCTCGCCGTGACGGATGCGTGTGGCGGTATTCCAGCCGATGACCTGGAGCGAGTCTTCGACGTCGGTTGGCGCGGCGACGAACAACGCACCCCCGCCAACGCAACCAACTCGAGCGGCGGCGGCCTGGGCCTCGCCATCGCCCGCGGCGTCGTCGAATCCCACGACGGCACCATCGGCGTAGCCAACGTCGCGGGCGGCTGCGCCTTCCAGATAGACCTTCCCCCGGTCTCCGCCAGCAACTGAAGCCCTCAACCCCGACGTCCTCCGGTTGCTCCAGGGGATCCGAGGAGGTCCTCGAGGCCGGTGGCCAGGTCGTAGGTCGGTTTCCAGCCGAGGTTGTGGCGGAGGCGGTCTGAGGAGGCGGTGATGTGGCGGACGTCCCCGAGGCGGTAGTGGCCGGTGGTGACTGGGGCCGGGCCGTTGTAGGCGCGGGCGAGTTCGGCGGCTACGTCGCCGATCGTGTGGATGGTGCCGCTGCCGACGTTGTAGGCGGTGAATGGCCCGGAGAGCGCTCCTGCGGCGGCGCTGACGGCGGTGGCGATGTCGTGGACGTGGATGAAGTCACGGCGTTGCCGGCCGTCCTCGAAGACCGTGGGTGCCTCGCCCCGCTCCAGCGCGGACCGGAAGATCGCCGCGACCCCGGCGTACGGCGTGTTCCGCGGCATGCCGGGGCCGTAGACGTTGTGAAACCGGAGAGCGCTCACTCGGCCGTCTGTCTCGCGCGCCCACGAGGCTGCTAGGTGTTCCCCGTTGAGCTTGCTGGCCGCATACGCGTTCCGCGGATCGAGTACGGCGTCCTCCTCGACGAGACCGGGCCGGAGTTGGGCGCCGCACCGCGGGCAGGGCGGCTCGAACCGCCCGGCGTCGAGATCCTCGGTCCGGCGCGGACCGGGTGCGACCTGGCCGTGTACGTCGCAGTCGTAGCGGCCCTCGCCGTACACGACCATCGAGCTCGCGTAGACCAGCCGCCGGATCTTCGCGCGTGCGAGTCCGCGGAGGAGGACCGCCGTACCGAGGCTGTTGCTGGAGACGTAGTCGTCCAGGTCGTCGAGGTCGACACCAAGACCGACCTTCGCCGCCAAGTGGACGACGGTGTCGATGCCGTGAAGCGCTCCGCGGACGATGTCGGCGTCGCGGACGTCGCCCACGATCAGCCCGGGTCGCGGCGCGGGCTTGTGTGCGTGGACGTCGGGGCGGAAGGAATCGAGAACGACGACCTCGTGGCCCTCGGCAACGAGCTGGGTCTGGACGTGCCGGCCGATGAAGCCCGCGCCGCCGGTCAGCAGAATCCTCACCAGAGGTCCTCCGCCGCCGTACCGTCGAGCACATGCCGGCAGCTGCAGTCCGCATCCGGCTTCGGCAGCTGACCGATGACGTCGGTGACGAGACCCCTGAGTCGCCCGATGCTGTGCTCGAATGCCTGGAGGACCTCGGCCTGCGTGACGCCGGTGCCGGTCTCCACACCCGCATCGTGGTCGGTGACGACCGCGATCGAGGTGTAGCAGAGCGCGAGTTCCCGTGCGATGGACGCCTCGGGTACGCCGGTCATTCCGACGACCGACCACCCTTGTGCGGCGTGCCACCGAGACTCCGCACGCGTGGAGAACCGCGGCCCGTTGATCACCACCATCGTGCCGTCCGGTACGACGTTGCCGGTAGCAATCACCGTGGCCCGGCCGACCGGGCAGTACGGGTCAGCGGCCGACGTGTGGACCACCGGCGTCTCGTCGTACACCGTGTGCGCGCGTCCCCAGGTGCGGTCGACGTACTGATCTGGGACGACGAAGGTCCCGGGCGTGAGCTCGGGTTTCAGCGAGCCGACCGCGCACGGCCCGAGGACCTGGCGGACGCCGAGCGACCGCAGCGCCCACAGGTTGGCGCGATAGTTGACGCGATGCGGCGGGAAGCGGTGGTCCGCGCCGTGCCGGGGGATGAACGCCACCTCGCGACCGTCGAGGTCACCCACGACCGGCGGCTCGCTGGGCGCGCCGAACGGGGTGTCGACCTCGACAGGTTTCGCGTCGGTCAGGAACGAGTAGAAGCCGGAACCGCCGATCACACCGATATCAGCCATGGTCCTGACGCTAGTGGCGGCCGGAGCGGTGATTACCGGATTCGCCTCGACCGTCAGCGCTCCGTAAGGGTGATCGAATAGGTTCGTGAAGGTGTCCTGGGCGCTGCTCGCGATCTGCGTGGTACTGCTGCTCTTCGGCGCGTACGCGAGCTGGACGGCCGGGCGGCTGGATCGCCTGCACCACCGGGTCGATCTCGCCCGGGCGTCACTGGAGACGGAGCTCGCCCGGCGTTCCGGGCTGGTCGGTGAGCTGGGCGGCAGTGGGATCCTCGACCCCGCGTCGTCCCTGTTGCTGCTCGACGCGGCGCATCGCGCCCGGACCGCGTCGCCGGAGGAGCGCGAGCAGCGGGAGTCGGCACTGACCCGCGCGATCCATGCCACCGGCACCGATGTGGAGCCGTGGACCGCTGAGCTGAACCTGGCGATGCGGCGGGTCCAGTTGGCACGCCGCTTCCACAACGACATCGTGGTGTCGACGCGTGATCTGCGCCGGCGGCGGCTGGTGAGCTGGTTCCGGCTGGCCGGGCACGCGCCGATGCCGAGCACGATCGAGCTGGAGGACGGCAGGTGAGCATCGACTTCGACGTCGAGAAGTACCGGCATGAGCTGCGGGTGCACTGCTACCGGATGCTCGGCTCGTACGACGAGGCCGAGGACATGGTCCAGGAGACGTTCCTGCGGGCGTGGCGCCGGCGCGACGACTTCGAGGGTCGCTCCTCGCTGCGCGCCTGGCTCTACCGGATCGCGACCAACGCTTGCATCGACGACGTACGGCGTCCGCAGCGGGTCCTCCCGCATCAGCTCGAACCGGCGTCGTTCCCAGCTACCGCATTGCCGCCTCGCGAGGATCTGCCGTGGCTGCAGCCGTTCCCCGACGTACTGCTCGATCGCGCCGAGGAGCCGGACGCCCAGGTGGTACGCCGGGAGACGATCGAGCTGGCGTTCTTGGTGGCGATCCAGCAGCTGCCACCGCGGCAACGCGCCGTACTCATCTTCCGCGACGTCCTCGGCTGGCCCTCTCGGGATACCGCCGACGCGACCGACCTGACCGTCGCGGCCGTCAACTCAGCCCTCCAACGCGCCCGCCCGGTCCTCCGCGACCACCTGCCCCCACACCGCTCCGAGTGGTCCGCCACCCCTTCATCCGCCGACGAACAAGCCCTCCTCCGCAAGTACGTCGCCGCCTGGGAAGCCGGCGATCCCGACGCCCTGGTCGCGCTGATGCACGAGGACGTCCGCATCACCATGCCGCCGTACCCCTTCTGGTTCGAGGGCCTGGCCGCCGCCCGCCGCTCCCTCGCCCCCAACCTCGACCCGGCCTACCGCGGCCACTGGCGCTTCCTCCCCACCACCGTCAACCGCCAACCCACCCTCGCCGCCTACCTGAAGCCCCGAGGCGCCCCTACCTACACCCCCTTCGGCCTGGACATCTTCCGCGTAGAGCAAGGCCTGGTCGCCGAAATAACCGCCTACGAAACCACCAACTTCAGCCTGTACGGCCTGCCAGATCACCTCGCTGCCGACAGCTAAGGTGCACCGCAGGCACGGGCTCTGAGGAGGGTCGATGGCGGAGGACGGCGGCCCGCGCGAGGGCGATTGCTTTGGAGGTTCCGCTCGTGCGCCGGCTGTACCGATGGACGGGTAGTGGTCCACCGGCCGGACTAGTCGGTCGCGCTGCGCTGTCGGCCAGACCCTGGTCGTGGGCGAGTACTACTCGTTCTTCGGTACGTTGCAGTCTGCGCGCGCCTGGAACTCGGGTGAATCTGCTGATCGTGCCTGTGGTCGGAGGAGATACGTGTGGCTGTTGGTAGGCCGGGGGAGTGGGCGACGTGGGTTGATGTTGAGGCGCGCATGGGTTGGTTGACGACGGCGCCGTACCTGCTCGAGACCGGTGATCTGGATGCGACTCTGCGGAGATTGGGGGAGCTCGGGTTCTGGGTCGTGCGGGCGGAGGCGCCTGAGGGTGGCGACTTGGAGGAGGGCCTGCTGGTTGAGTTGAGCGCGCGGCTGGGGTTCTCGCCGCTCGGTGCGGGGAGTTGGGCTGCCTTCAATGATCGGTTGTGGGACCTTCTGACGGCACGCGAGGAGCCGCCGGTCGCGGTGGTGATCGACGGGGCCGACCGGTTGCTGCGGTGGAGTCTGCATGCGTTCGTGCGGTCCGTCCACAACCTGCTGTCCCTGACCGAAGGAGTTGGGTTGTCGGACAAGCATGCGCAGCGTCAGGTCGAGTACTTCTTCGTTGGTGAATGGGGTGGTGATGCGGATGGACGTGGTGATCAGCGTTCCTGAGTACGACGTACAGCGCGGTCTGCATGTCGAGTGGGAGGACGGATTCGAGATCGGCGTGGACGTTGACGAGCCGAGGTTCGGGTGGTGGCGAATCGGGCCGGACTGGTCTCGTTGGCACGGCAGTTGCTGACCCTGGCGCAAGAGGATGCGCCGAGCGGAGCGCACCTGCACTTGACGGCTGGTCAGGAGATTGAGTCGGCCGTGGGCCTGATTCTCGAGCGCCGTGACGGCTGAGCTCTACTTGGCGTCGGCGTAGGTTTTGACGGTTGCGGTGGTGAAGGCGAAGTTCGTGGGGGTGGGGCCGAAGGTGAGGGTGCCGGCCAGGTTGCTGGCGGCTTGGATGGCTTCGGCGACGGTGGGGGCCTCTTCGGTGGGGCAGTGGACGATGACCTCGTCGTGCTGGAAGAAGACGAGTTCGGCTTTGAGGTCCGCCAAGGATTGGCGGAGGGCGGCGAGCATCAGGAGGGCCCAGTCGGCGGCGGATCCCTGAACGACGAAGTTGCGGGTGAAGCGGCCGCGGGCTCGTGCGTGGCGGGCGTCGGTCTGGGGCTCGTCGGCGGGAGGACCTTCGAGCATCGCGTCGTCGAGCGGGGCGCCGGCCGGTGGGCAGGTGCGGCCGAGCCAGGTGCGGACGAGGCGGCCCTCCTCGCCGGCGCGCGCGGCGTCGTCGACGTACGCGACTGCCAGCGGGAAGCGTCTGCGCAGCATGGCCAGGTTCTTCAGGCCGTCGCCGGACGTCTGGCCGTAGATCGCGCCGAGTACGGCGAGCTTCGCCTTCCCGCGGTCACCGGAGAACGCCTGGTCCGAGACGGCCTTGTACAGATCACCGGGATCGCTCGAGACCTCCATCAGCGCCGGGTCGCGGGAGATCGCGGCCAGGATGCGCGGCTCGAGCTGGGATGCGTCCGCGACCACGAGGCTCCAGCCGGGGTCGGCGACGACCGCGCGACGGATCACCTTGGGGATCTGCAGACCACCACCGCCATTGGTGATCCAGCGCCCGGAGACTGTCCCGCCAGGCACGAACCCGGGCCGGAAGCGACCGTCGTGCACCCAGTCCTGCAGCCACGACCACCCGTTCGCCGTGTAGATCCGATAGAGCTTCTTGTACTCGACCAGCGGCACCACCGCCGGATGGTCGATCGTCTCCAGCTCCCATCGGCGCGTCGACTTCAGCTCGTACCCGGCCTGTTTGAACGCCTTCAGCACATCCGCCGGCAGATCCGGCCGCACCCGGCGCCCGAACGCCGCCGACACCTCGTCCGCGAGTTCGGTCAGCCGCCGCGGCTCACCCGTCCCGCCGAACCGATCCCCGAGCAGCTCGGCCAGCACTGCCCGGTGAACGTCCGAGCTCCATGGCAACCCCGCCCGGTCCATCTCCGCGGCCACCAGCATCCCCGACGATTCCGATGCCGTGAGCAACCGCATCCGGTCCGGGTACTCCGCCTCCCCATGCCGCCGGAGCTGATCGGCGTACACCCGGAGGAGCGCCTCGAAGGCAACCGGCTCCTCCTGGATCTCGAACAAGGACGACTGCTCACCTGGTACGACGGCTCGCAGCGGCGGATCCGGTGGGACCGGCCCACCACTCAGCCGCCCCCAAGCCGCGGCCGCGGAACGGGGCTCGCCCAACCGGCCCGCGTGCCCCAGCAACAACCCTTCGCTGTTCTCGATGTCGTAGCAGCGCTCCACCCGTACGCCGCCGGCCAGCAACCGTGGATAAATCTCGGCCGAAGATCGCCACACCCACCGAGACACCTGCGGACGCGAACCGACCGCGCCGGCCAGCGAAGGCTCGTGCAGCACCGGACCAGCAGGCTGCCCGTCCGGATGCAAGGCGACGAGCACAGCCCCGCCACCCTCCTCCGGCGCAATCGCCCACCGCTCGTCCATACCCGAATCCTCACACCCCGCACCGACAATCCTCGCCCGGCGCCCGTCCACCGCGGCCGCTGGCGGGTTATGTGACCGCTGCCGGGTAACAAGGCGTCAGCGGCACAACAACCCGCCAGCCAGCAGCCGGAGCGACCGCCGTCAGGCCACTGGTGTCAGACTGGACTTATGTGGCGGGAGACGGATCTCGACCCGGTGGACGGGACGAAGACCGAGCAGGTCGAGGCGCTGGTCCTGCGCCGGATCGAGCGCGGCGACCTGTCCATCGGCTCGCGCCTCCCCTCGGAACGCGTGCTGGCCGATCGACTCGGTGTGAGCCGGGTGACCGTGGTACGGGCGTTGGACCAACTGCGCACGGACGGCGTACTGGAGACCAAGCGAGGCTCCGGCACCCACGTCCGACCACTGGACCGCCTGCTGGACCCGATCGCGCCGGCCTCGACCGTCACGGCGGGCGACGAACCCGTCCTCGACCTCCGGTTCGCAACCACAGCGGCGCCGCACGACGTGGCGGAAGTAGCAGCCCAGGTCGTCGAGGACGCACTACCGCACGCCATGGGCGGAGACGGACCGCCGCCGGGCGGGTCGCTGGAACTGCGCCAAGCTCTAGCAGAGCGGCTCACGATCGAGGGCGTCCCGACCGAGCCGGACCAGCTCACGCTGACCGTGGGCGCAGCAGCCGGACTGAACGCCGCACTGGCCGGACTGGACCTCGGACCGGGCGTGGCGATCACCGAGACACCGACGTACCCCGCTGCCTTCGACCTGCTGCGCAAGCATCGCCTCGACGTGGCCGGCTGGCCGGCAGGGGTCTGGGACACCGACCAACTCGCCCACCTCTGCCGAAGGCACCGCCCCAAGGTCATCTACCTCCAGGCCGACAACCACAACCCAACCGGCCTCAGCATCCCGGCAGATCGCCGTACGACGATCATCGAGATCGCTCGCAGGTACGGCGCCGCACTGATCAGCGACGAGACCATGCGACCGCTCTGGCTGGCCAGTGGGGAACAAGCCGAGCCACTGAGTCGCTACCCGCGCACTGTGAGTGTCGGCTCGCTCTCGAAGACGGTGTGGGGCGGACTCCGCGTCGGCTGGGTCCGGACCGGCAAGCAGCTCCGCAGGCGCATCAACACAGCCGCACAGCTCAGTGTGGCGTCGCCCAGCGCTCTCGACGACCTCCTGGCCCAGGCGATCATCCAGAAGCTCGACAAGGTGATCGGCCGCCGCCGTACTCGGCTGAGGGCCAACCTGATGGCGCTGGAGGCCGGTCTCAAGACGCTCGACGGTGTGGCCTGGCCCACGCCGACCGGAGGTATGACGCTCTGGCTCGAGCTGACCGAAGTCCGCGCACGACGGGTGCTGGATGCGGCCAGGGAGCACGGACTGCTACTGGGGGCCGGAGACCTCTTCACGCCAGAGGGCACGGACCGGCGTCACATCCGGATTCCGTTCACCGCGCCGCCCGCGACCCTCCGGCTGGTGGTGGCCCGTCTGGGTGCGGCGCTGGCTCAGTCCACTTGATTCGAGGTGGACTGAGGATCGGTGCCTGCTGCCCCCTAATCTGGAGGCAGGAGCCCGACGAGCAGGAGGACGCAGTGACCGAGAACCAGACCCCCCAGACCGGCCCCGAGACTGGCACCGCGAAGGTCAAGCGCGGGATGGCCGAGATGCTCAAGGGCGGCGTGATCATGGACGTCGTCACCGCCGAGCAGGCCAAGATCGCCGAGGACGCCGGTGCGGTCGCGGTGATGGCGCTGGAGCGGGTCCCGGCCGACATCCGCGCGCAGGGCGGCGTCTCCCGGATGAGCGACCCGGACATGATCGACAGCATCATCAACGCTGTCTCGATCCCGGTGATGGCCAAGGCCCGGATCGGTCACTTCGTCGAGGCGCAGGTGCTGCAGAGTCTCGGTGTGGACTACATCGACGAGTCCGAGGTGCTCACCCCGGCCGACTACGCCAACCACATCGACAAGTGGCAGTTCACCGTGCCGTTCGTCTGCGGTGCGACCAACCTGGGCGAGGCGCTGCGCCGGATCACCGAGGGTGCGGCGATGATCCGCTCCAAGGGCGAGGCCGGCACCGGTGACGTGTCCAACGCGACCACCCACATGCGTCAGATCCGGCAGGAGCTCCGCAAGCTGCAGGGCCTCCCCGAGGATGAGCTGTACGTCGCCGCCAAGGAGCTGCAGGCGCCGTACGAGCTGGTCAAGGAGGTCGCGCAGGCCGGCAAGCTCCCGGTGGTGCTGTTCACCGCCGGCGGCATCGCCACCCCGGCCGACGCCGCGATGATGATGCAGCTCGGCGCCGAGGGCGTGTTCGTCGGCTCCGGCATCTTCAAGTCTGGCAACCCGGCCCAGCGCGCCGAGGCGATCGTCAAGGCCACCACCTTCTACGACGACCCCGACGTGATCGCCAAGGTCTCCCGCGGCCTGGGCGAGGCCATGGTCGGCATCAACGTCGACGAGATCCCGCAGCCGCACCGGCTCGCCGAGCGCGGCTGGTGACCAACAGCCTGCAGTCTGTGGACGAGCGGACCGCGCGGGAGCTGCGCGGTCTCGCCCGCGTCCTGGTGCGGTCCGGGTACGCCGACCACGCGGCGATCACGGCTGCGTTGACAGAGGCGGTCCAGGAGGACGCGCCGTCGATGGACGCGGCCGCTCTGGTGCCGCTGCTGATCGGCGAGGCCGTGATGGATCTGAACGCCGAGTCGGCCGAGTGGCCGTCGGCGACGGATCCTGACCGGCTGGACGCCGTACTCTCCGAGCTCGAGAAGCTGGGACTCGTGGTGGTCCGGTACACGTCGGACCACCACGCCGCCCGGCAGGCGCTCGAGGCCGCCGCGGATCCCAACGGGCTGGTGTTCTTCACCGACACCGACGTCTGGCATGCGGTCGACTTCGGCATGCTCGAGCTGAAGCTCTGGCACCCCGACACCGCGAACGTCGCCCCTGGCGAGCCGCTCCTGGAGGACGTCCTCGCGCTGCTGCACGAGTACGACTTCCCCGCCACGTTCGACGAGGGCCGCATCGAGGTCACGCTCGACTGGAAGCGAAGGGTGACGCTATGACCGTGATCGGTGTGTTCGCGTTGCAGGGGAATGTGCGTGAGCACGTGGCGATGCTGACCCAGGTCGGCGTCGAGGCGCGGCCGGTACGGCGCCCGTCCGAGCTGGAGCAGGTGGACGGGCTGGTTCTGCCGGGCGGCGAGTCGACCACGATGGACAAGCTCGCCCGCGCGTTCGAGCTGTTCGAGCCGCTGCAGAAGCGGATCGCCGACGGGATGCCGGTGTTCGGCACCTGCGCCGGGATGATCATGCTGGCGAACGAGATCACCGGCGGGATCGAGGGTCAGGAGACCCTCGGCGGACTCGACGTGACAGTACGCCGGAACGCGTTCGGGCGGCAGGTGGACTCGTTCGAGGCGGACCTGACCTTCGCCGCGTTCGACACGCCGTACCACGCCGTGTTCATCCGGGCACCGTGGGTGGAGCGGGTCGGACGGGACGTCGAGGTACTCTCGACGGTGAGCTCGGGCCCGGACGCTGGGTGGGCTGGGCTGGGGCCGGAGGCAGAACGCAGTAGGATCGTCGCCGTTCGCCACGATCGGCTGCTGGCCACGTCGTTCCATCCGGAGATGACCGGGGACGCCAGGCTGCACGGCTACTTCGCCGAGCTGGTCCGCGGCCTCTGAGTCGGTAGCAGGTAGTAGCGGTAGAAGGGTTGGGTTCGCCATGTCAGGCCACTCCAAGTGGGCCACCACGAAGCACAAGAAGGCCGTCATCGACGCGAGGCGCGGCAAGCTCTTCGCGAAGCTGATCAAGAACATCGAGGTGGCCGCCCGGATGGGCGGCGGCGACCCTGGCGGGAACCCGACCCTGTACGACGCCATCCAGAAGGCGAAGAAGTCCTCGGTCCCGAACGACAACATCGACCGCGCGGTCAAGCGTGGTTCCGGTGCCGAGGCCGGCGGTGCGGAGTACCAGACGATCATGTACGAGGGCTACGGCCCGAACGGCGTCGCGATGCTGGTCGAGTGCCTGACCGACAACCGCAACCGCGCGGCCGCGGATGTCCGTACGGCGATGACGCGGAACGGCGGCTCGCTCGCCGACCCGAACTCGGTCGCCTACATGTTCAACCGCAAGGGCGTCATCGTCGTGGCCAAGGACCAGGACGGGAAGTCGCTGTCCGAGGACGACGTGATGGAGGCCGTGCTCGAGGCCGGTGCCGAGGAGGTGAACGACCTCGGCGAGTCCTGGGAGGTCGTCACCGAGGCCACCGACCTGGTCCAGGCCCGGACCGCGCTGCAGGGCGCGGGCATCGACTACGACTCGGCCGACGTCCAGTTCGTCCCGTCGATGACGGTCGAGCTGGACGCCGACGGGGCCGGCAAGATCTTCCGCCTGATCGACGCGCTCGAGGACAGCGACGACGTCCAGAACGTCTACGCGAACTTCGACGTCTCCGACGAAATCATGGCCGAGGTCGGCTGACCCACGGCTGACTGAGGGCGCGGGAGGTCCCGCGCCCTCCAGCCTTTACGGGTTGACGATCTGGTCGCCGACCAGCGCGAGTGTCTGGATGGCGGCCAGGCCGTAGAGGGCTGTGGTGTTGGTCGAGACCCACTTGGCGGCCTGCGTCGGGTTGAGCGTCGACTTCACCTCTTCGGAGGCCCACGGGAGGTTCGGGCCGTAGCCGTCACCGGTGTAGAACTCCTTCCACGCCCGCGTGGCCAGGTCGTCCCGATCCAGGCGTACGGCGGCGTACGCGGTGAGGCGGGAGTGGCCCTGGCGGAGGATCAGGTTGCCGAAGTACGCACCGCACTCCGCCGTCTGCTCGTCCCGGGTGGCGTTGAAGAGGCGGCAGTACTGCAGCCAGGCCGCCTCGAACGGCGGCAGGTCCACAAGGTCGAGGATCTCGGCGCAGATCTCCACTTGGCCGAACATCGCGCTGAGGTGCGAGACACTGACCGTCTTCTCGGTGACCGGCGCGAACCGTCCGGTGTCCAGGTCGTACAGGCCGCCACCGGTGACGAAGCCGTTCGGCATCGCACCGATCGTCTCCATCGTGCCGAGAAGCTTGCTGTGGGCAACGTCCGCCTTCGGTCCCTGCCGCTCCCACTCGGTGAGCCACGCGGCAGCCAGACCGCTCCAGTCCGTGCCGAGACCGATCGCGAGAGCATGCGGGTCGGGCTCGTACGGCTCGGTCCTGATCTTCCGGAGCGGATCCAGCACCAGGAACGTCTGGTCGGAGTCGACCAGCTCGGACAGCAGATCACCGGTGCGCTCGTCGGCCGTAAGGTAGTAGTAGAACCGCCGGTAGATCGCCGTACTGATGCGCTGCTGCTTCGCGCTGTCCGCCCAGTGCTGTACGCCGTGCCGCGTACCCAGACCGGCCCACTGCCCGAGGTGGTACACGTCGACCTCGCCGGTATGGCGGGTCATCGCTTCCGCGAACCGGAAGATGTCGGCCCGTCCGGAGCGCAGGAACGAGTACCAGAGCCACAGATCCGGTGACAGTTCCGAGTTGTCCCACGCGTATCCGCCGACGTCGTACCGCCAGACCAGCCGGTCCTCGTCGAACGTGTGCATGATGTCGCCGTAGTCCCAGAACCCGTACCAGTGCCGGGACTCGACCTGGCCGCGGTAGAAGTCGAACAGGAAGTCCAGGTGGTCCTCGATGGCCTTCTTCGCCGGCACCGACCGGTCGACCGGCGAGACGAGCCCGCCGAAGACGCGCGTACCGATGAGCTGGTCCACCGGATTGATCAGTTGCGGGGGAGTCCGCACCTGATCGGCCAGGTCGCCGAGCCGGGCAGCCGAAGGAGTCGCCGCGAGCGCCCAGAAGGTGAGCTCGGAGGTCCGCGCGACCCCGTACGGCGTACCGAAGTTGGGCTCGTAGTCCTCGTAGGTGATCTCGAGGGCGTCCAACTGCTCCGGGTACGTGTCCTCGCCCATGCCGTCGTGGTAGAACCGCGTGTCCATCGCGCCGGCGTCCGGCGACCACAGCCACACCGTGATCTCGGCCTCCTCGGTGAACGCACCCCGGATGTCCAGTTGCGTGGGGTGGCGCTGCCAGAAATCCCTGAGGCCGAAGGCGAACCCGCCGCTCACGCCGCCGACGTACCCGAGTCCCGACGCGCGCCCACCTTGGTCGACCGAGACCCAGCCGTACCCCTGCTTGGTCCGCTTCTTCACCGTGAAGCCGTCGGCGTTCAGCTGGCTCAGCGTGTAGTCACCCCACTCGGGGATCCACTTCAGCCGCGTCGTCACCCGCTGGTCCCAGGTGGCCGGATCGGGCAGCTTGGTCCCGGCGATCTGCGCCGCGCGGACGGTCGCACCCGGGTCACGCCGCAACCCGGTGATCCCCTTCACCGCCTCCGAGACCATGCCATGACCCTCACCGACGAATCGCACGTGCCGGTCGTACGCCGCATCGCGCATCGGCACCCGGAAACGCACCCCGAGGCCCGCGATGTAGTCCTTCTGCCCGTCGCGGTCGTACACGAACGTGTGCACCATCCGGACGTTCTCGGCGCCGGCCACGAAGTAGAGCCGGACCGAGAACGGCAGCCAGGTCATGCCCTTCTTCGACTTGTGCCGGCCCTCGATCCGGACCACAGCGCGGACCGGGCCGGACTGCTCGACCGTGACGCGCGTGATGTCGCTCTCGTAGCGTTCCCGGACGCTGCCGCCTTCCTCGTCGTCGGTGATCTTGTCCTGCTTCAGGTTGACGAGCTGACCCTTGCGCGCGATCAGCACGTCGTCACGCCAGATGTGACTGATCAGCTCCGAGCCGCTCTTGCGGATCCGGGTCTTGATCACCCCGGTGTCGACATCGACGTACGTCGTCTCGTTCTTGACCGTGACCGGTCGCTGCGGTGCGGCCGCCGTACCTGGGCCGAGGGTGTACGACTCGGCCGGTGCGTCGACTGCGATGGCGTGCGCGCTCCACTTCAGCGAGCCGTCAGGCCAGTAGGCAGTCGGCCAGCTTTGCAGGGGTACGGCGCTGCCGTCGGCGGCCTTGAGTGCGAAGGACTGGTCTGCAGGTACGGCGCCCTTCGGCCACGGCGTACCCCAGGTCGTGACGGCAGCCGTGGTCGGCTTGCCTTCCAGCCAGCTGAGCTTCACTTCTGGTACGTCGGCCACCGCCGTGGAGCGGGTGTCGAGCAGGGAGGCCGCGGGGACTGCGGCCATGCCTGCTAGGACTGTACGTCGGGAGACCTCCATGCCTTTCCACCTCTGTCGTTTCGGTGTTCAGGGATGTTTCGGTGTTCGGGGATCAGGGACAGGTTCTGGATCGCTGCGAGTGCGTACTGCGAGGCGCTGTTGGTGCTGACGAAGGCGGCCTCGTCGACGGGCATCAACGCACCGTCGACTTGAGTCGTCTTCCAGTCCTTCTCGCGTTGCAGCGCGCTGCGGTGGAGCGTGTCGCCGTCGCCGACGAAGAACTTGCGCCAGGCCAGCCGGGCCAGCTCCGCGTCGCCAGTGCGGGCGGCGGCGTACGCGGCGAGTCGGCTGTGTGCCTGGACTAGTGCGATGCTCCGCAGTGGGTGGCCGACCTCCGCGGTCTGCTGCTCCGGTGTCGCCAGGTAGAGCCGGCAGTAGTCCAGCCACGCCTTCTCGAACCCGGGTACGTCGAGGTCCAGGTCGATGAGCTCCGAACAGATCTCGGGAAGCCCGAAGAGCGAGGACAGGTGCGAGACCGCGACACCGCGCCGGCTGGTGTCGAAGCGCCCGGTGGACAGATCCAGCCGCCCGTTGCCGGTGAGGAAGCCATAGTGCATTGCTGCGATATCGGCCATCGTTCCGACCAGCCGTGCACGGGCCTTCTCATCGCCATGCCGTTCCCATCGCGTGAGCCAAGCCGCAGCGAGTGCACCCCAGTCCACACCCAGTTCGACCGAGAGCGCATGCGGGTCGGGGGAGTAGACGTCGGGCCGCACCTTGCGCTGGGGATCGACGACGAGGAGGGTCTCCTCGACCGCGGCCAGCTCGTCCATCAGGTCACCGGTCCGCTCGTCCGCGGTCAGGTAGTAGTAGAAGCGCCGGTAGAGCGCACTGGAGATGCGGACCTGCTTGCAGCTGCAGCCCCAGTGCTGCACGTTGTGCCGTGAGCCGAGGCCCTTCCACCGGCCGAGGTGGTAGACATCGACCTCACCGGTGTGCCGGGTCATCGCCTCGGCGAACCGGAATACGTCCGCCCGGCCGGTCCGCAGGTACTGGTACCAGAGCCAGAGATCCGGCGACAGCTCCGAGTTGTCCCACGCATAGCCGCCGACGTCGTACCGCCAGGTGTGCCGATCCCAGTCGTAGGTGTGCATGACGTCGCCGTAGTCCCAGAACCCGTACCAGCGCCGTTGCTCCCGCTGACCGACGTAGTACTGGAACAGGAAGTTCAGCCGCGCCTCGATGTCCTGGTCGTCGGCGGTGGGCAGACTCCAGCTGCCGAAGACACCTGCCTCCAGGAACCGTGCCGGCGCCGCCGCGAGCAGACCGGGGGAGTTGAGCAGCGCAACGTGCTCGGCGAGGTCGTCGGCCGACGGAGTGGTGTCATGCACTCGCAGCGTCAGCTCGTGCGTCCTGGCGACGCCGTGCGCGTTGCCGAAGCCTGGTTCGTAGTCCTCGTAGGTGATCTCGAGGCCTTCGAGCTGCTCGGCGTAGCTGTCCTGGTCCATGCCGTCGTGCCAGTAGCGCACGTCCATCGCGGGCGCGCTGGGCGACCACATCCAGACGGTCGCGGTGGCCAGGTCCGTGGCGGCGTTGCGGATGTCGAGGCGGGTCGGGTGCAGCTTCCAGAAATCGCGCAGGCCGAATCCGAGTCCGCCGCTGACACCACCGACGTACCCGTAACCGGGGGACCTGGTGCCGGCCGGGATCGTGACCCAGGCGTGCTCCGATCCGGTGCGCTTGCGCAGGGTGAAGCCGTCGGCGCTGCTCTGGTCGAGCGTGTAGTCGTTCCACTGCGGGATCAGGTGCAGTCGGTCCGACACCTCGGGGTTCGGGATGTCCTCGATCGCGTGCCCGGCGACCTGTGCGCGACGTACCTCTTCACCTGGATCGCGGCGTAGACCGGTGAGGCCGCGGACTGCCTCGGTGAGGAAGCCGGACGGGCCGGCCAGGCGGATGTGCCGGTTGTGCGGCTCGTCGCGCATCACGACGTCCGCACTGAGACCCAGCCCGGCCAGGAAGTCCCGGTCCGGTTCGCCGTCCCAGATGAAGCTGTGCACGATGCGTACGTCGGTCGCACCGGCGTAGAAGTAGAGGCGGACCGAGAACGGCAGCCAGTCGCCATGCTTGCCGTCCAGCTTGACCACGGCTCGCACCGGACCGTCCTGTTCGACGGTAATGCGGTCGACGGTCGCGGTGGTCTGCTCCCGGGCGCGGCCCAGGTCCTCGTCCGGCGCGTCCTGTCGCAGACTGACCAGCCGTACGTCGCGCACGACCTCCTGGTCGTTGTCGACAATCGACGCGATCAGCAGCGGCTTGGTGAGCGTCCAGGTGACCTCGCCGGTCGTCACCCGTACGCCGTCCGCAGTCTGATCGACCTGGACCGGCGTACCTGGGGCTGTCGGCTCTTGACCGGGCACGAGCTCGTACGACGATTCCGGGTGCTCGGATGGCCCGATCGCGTGGGCCGACCACTTGACCGAGCCGTCGGGCCAGGTCGCGGTGGTCCAGCTCTGCACCGGCGTACCGTCGGCCAGGGCAAAATGTGTGCCCTCGGCAACGGTGCCGCGCGGCCACGGGACACCCCAGGAAACTCCTTGCCGGCAAGGAGTCTCCAGCCATTGCAGTGTTGTCATTCTTTCACCGATCCGATCAGGACGCCTTTGGCGAAGTGCTTCTGCAGGAACGGGTAGAAGAACAGGATCGGCAGCGTCGCGACCACCACGACCGCGAACTTCAGGCCCTGTTCCGGGAACGTGACGGTCTCCAGTTGCTGCAGCACGTTCGCCGAGTCCGCGTTCGCCGCGGTCAACTGGCGGACGATCATCTGCAGCGTCCATTTCCTGCTGTCGTCGATGTAGAGCAAGGGCGACATGTAGTCGTTCCAGATGCCGACCGCGTAGAACAGCGAGAAGGTCGCGATGATCGGCTTCGACAGCGGCAGCACGATCCGCAGGAACACGTTCAGCTCGTTGCACCCGTCGATCCGGGCTGCTTCCTCCAGCGCCTCGGGCAACTCCTGGAAGAAGCTCTTCACCACGATCAGGTAGAACGGGTTGATCGCCAGCGGCAGGATCAGCGCCCAGTAGCTGTCCAGCAGGCCGAGATCACGCACCACCAGGTACGTCGGGATCATGCCGCCGCTGAACACCAGCGTGAAAATCACCAGGTTGAGCACCAGTGCGCGGCCGGGCAGGAATCGCTTGGCCAGCGGATAGGCCATGGTCAACGTGAGCGCCAGTTGGATCACCGTGCCGACCGCGGTCACGGCGATCGTGGTCAGCAAGGCGCGGACGAAGGTGTCAGTGGAGAAGATGTAGTGGTACGTGTCGGTGACGAACCGGTGCGGCCACAGGAAGAACGGCCGCGAGCTGATCTCGGACTCGGTCGCGAACGACCCCGCGAGGACGTACAGCAGCGGCAGAACCGTGACGATTGCCAGACCGGTCAGCAATACGACATTCAGTACGTCGAACGCCCGGCTGCCGGCCGAGTCGTAGTACCGGACCCGTTGTTTCATGTCGTCTCCTCAGAACAGCCCACGCTGGCCCAGCCGCTTGGCCAGCAGGTTGGAGCCGAAGATCAGGACAACCCCGACCACACCCTTGAAGAGGCCGACGGCGGTCGCGTAGCTGAACGAACCCTGGGTGATCCCGATGTAGTACACGAACGTGTCGAAGACGTCGGCGACATCGCGGTTCAGCGACGTGGTCATCAGCCAGATCTGCTCGAACCCCGAATCCATCAGGTGACCGGACGTCAGGATCGCCATCACCACGATCGTCGGCCGGATCGCCGGCAGCGTGATGTGCCAGAACTGCCGCCAGCGCCCGGCACCATCCACCCTTGCCGCCTCGTACAGCTGTGAGTCGACTCCGGCCAGCGCGGCCAGGTAGATGATCGTGCCCCAGCCGGTCTGCTTCCACAGCAGTTGCAGCACGATCAGCGGCCGGAACCAGTCGGCCTGCGCGACGTAGTCGGTCTTCTCACCGCCGATGAGGCCGTGGATCCAGTTCGCGATCACGCCGAAGTCCACGGAGAACAGCAGGTAGGTCAGCGAGGCGACGATCGTCCAGGACAGGAAGTGCGGAATGTAGATCAGCGACTGCACAGATCGCTTCATCACGCGCACCCGCAGCTCGTTCAGCATCAGCGCGACAACGATCGGCGCCGGGAAGACGAAGACTATTGTCAACAATGCGAGCAGCAGAGTGTTGAACATCAACCGGCCGAAGTCCGGTCCGGTGAACAACTCCTGGAAGTGCTTGAGGCCGACCCACTCACTGCCGGAGTACCCGAGGAACGGCACGTAGTCCTTGAACGCGATGGTCAGGCCGTACATCGGCAGGTACTTGAAGACGACGAAGTACACCAGACCGGGCAGCAGCAACAGGTAGAGCCAGCGGTAGCGCAGCAGGTCCCGCCACAGCGGTACCGGCCGGGGGCGCCGCGTGCGGCGCGGCGCCCCCGGGGTGGCCTCCGCCGACGGCGGCACCACCTGGCTCGGGACCAGATCGGTGGCCATCTGTCAGCCGCCGGCCTTGGCGGCCAGGTCGTTGACCTCCTGGGCGATCTGCGTGCCGCCGCTGTCGTACCAGCGCTTGATCTGCGCCTTCAGCTGGTCCTCGGTGATCGCACCGGACAGGTACTTGATCCGGGCGTCCGGGACGATCGTGTCCAGCGTCTGGCCCTTGGACACAGAGGTCGGCGCGATCACGCTCAGGGCCGGGTTGAACACCGCGGTCTTCAGGTCCTCGTTCATCAGGATGTCGAAGCGCTCCCGCATCTCCCGGCTGGCCGCGTCGCTCGGCCGCGGCTGGTAGGCGCTGACACCGACGGCGGCTCGGGTCCCGAGCTGGATGAAGGCCTTGTCGACGTCGTTCTGGATCGCCTTGACCTTCGGGTCGTCCTGATTGATCGGTACGGCGTACTTCCCGTCGGCCTTGAAGTTGCGGCCCTCGATGCCGTTGGCCAGCAGGATCGAGCCCTCCCTGGACTCGAGCTTGTCCAGCGTCTGCAGCACCTGGTCGAGCTGCTCCTCGGTCCGGATGTGCTGCTTGGAGATCGCCATCACCATGTTGTAGCCGGTGAACGGATAGGAGAACTTCTGTCCGTCGGAGCGCTTCAGGTTGCCGATCAGCGTGACCTTGTCGAAGTCCTTCGGGTTCTTCTCCTTGAACAGGTCGAGCAGCTGGGTGGCCCGGACGTTGACGTCGATGATCATGCCGCCCTTGCCCTGCACGAACGGGTCGTTCCAGTTCGCACTGTCCAGGGTGGCGAAGTCCTTGTTGACCAGGCCTTCGGTGACCCACTTGCGCAGCCAGCGGTTGGCGGCCAGGAACTCCGGGGTGTCGAAGCCCGGCACGAGTTTGCCGTCGCGCTCACCCCAGCCGTTCGGGGCGCCGAACCACGTCTCGACCACGTCGTACGGGCTGGCGCTGGCGTAGTTGCCGGGCCACTTCGGGATGATCAGGCCATAGGTGTCCTTCTTGCCGTTGCCGTCCGGGTCCCGCTCGGTGAACGCCTTCGCGATCGCGTAGAGCTCGTCGACGGTCTCCGGGTCCTTCAGGCCCAGCTTGGCCATCCAGTCCTTGCGGATCACGATGCCCGAACGCAGCAGCGGCCGGATCCGGTAGATGCCGTACGTCTTGCCGTTGGTCATCGAGTTCTTGGCGGTCTGCTCGTCGACCGGCTTGAGGTTCGGGTACTTGTCCAGCTTGCCGGTCAGGTCCCAGAACGCGCCCGCGTCGGCCGCCTTGACGAACGACGGGCTCTTCTCGTTCGCCACCATCACGTCCGGGATCTTGTCCGAGGCCAGCGTGACGTTGGACTTGTCGCCGTACTCGGCGTTCGGCACCCAGGTGATCTTGAGCTTCTTGCCGATCTGCTTCTCGACCGCCTGCTGCAGCTCGCCGCTGGGATCGGGTGCGGTGCCGAACAGCGGCGCCATCACCGTCAGCTCGTCACTGGCCTGGCTTCCTTTGTCGTCGCCACCGCCGGAACAGGCCGAGGCGAGCAGGGCCGTTGTCAGTGCTGTTGTCAGGGCCGCGGCGAGACGCCGTCGGGAGAAGATGGTCATGAGTTCCCTTTCAGGTGCAGGCGCGCCTCGTTCTCGGCGAAGAAGCGCAGGCAGAGCCAGGTGTTGAGCTGGATCCAGCCGCCGCCGGCCAGCACGATCCCGAGAACGGGGAACCGGCCGGAGACGTAGGCGATGGACACCGCGACGAACAGCAGGAGCAGGGACGAGGCCGGCCGCGCGAGCGCGACCAACGATGCCTTGGGCAACAACTCGCGGACCTTGAGGTCGTAGTGCACGGCCATCGGGAGCAGGTAGGCGGCGATCACACCGAGCGCGACCAGGGCTACGAGGCTGGCCAGCCGGGGGAGTGACGCCTTGGTCCCGAGCGACGCGAAGTACAGGTAGTTGCCGATCAGCAGCACCGCGGCCGCGACCAGCGGGAGTACGACGAGGCAGCCGCGGCGGAACTCGCGGCGGAACGCCGTACGGAAGGCAGGCAATGCGTGAAACGATTCACCGGAAGACCTGCGTCTGGCCAGTGAATATGCTGCGAGCGTCGCCGGGCCAATACCCAGCGCGACACCGCCGACCAAGGTGAAGCCGATCCACAGCGCGTTCAACTTGATCGCCCAGACGACCTCGTCAGCGGCCTCGTACAGCCGGATCGACCAGCCGGTCACGCTCATCATGGACCGCCATCAGGCCGGCGGAAGGCGTTGTCACGTGGGTGATTCATGCGGATCCCTGCCTTGTGACGAGGGTGATTCGGGCGAAAAGTGATGTGACCATATGGTTGAATCGTCTCAATTGTCAACGGCTGGGAAAGCGTTTGTCAGAGAACGGTCAGGCGGTGGCCTGCCGACTGCCTGAAGTCGCAGTCAGGTGCGGGAAATCCGCAGGTTCGCGTACTCGCCGACGAGCGGTGCCATCTGGCGGAAGCCGAGCCGGCCGCCGGCCAGCGGCTGGTCGTCGTACCACTGGAAACTGATCAGGTCGTTGATCGCGAAGGTGATCTCGCCGCGATGGACCGAAAGCCTCAGTTTGTAAGGACCTTGGGCGTCCAGGACGCCAGGGATCGGGTCCGCGCCCTGCGCGACGAGGTGGAAGCCGTAGCTCTTGCGCAGGTTGCAGGTGTGGAACGCGCGCTCGGCCGGCCAGCGGCGCCGGAAGTACGAGACGTGGTACGTGTCCAGGTCGCCGTGGTGGTACTGCTCGTACGGGCCGGTCCTCGGGGTGAGGTCGAAGAGATCCTCGCCCTGGCGGCCCTTCGCGTGGAAGAACAGGATGCAGAGGCCGGGCTCGCGGATCGGCCAGAAGTCCCACTCCACGGTGATGTCCGGCGGGAATTCCTCGGGACACCACAGCACGACGTTGGCGTCCTGTCCGTCCTCGGGTGGTCGCGTGCTCTCCAGCCGCAGCCGGCCGAGCGGGAACGAGACGGCGCCATCGCCCTCAGTCCGGAAGCCGTCGAGATCAGCCGCCGACGCGAGCGGGTTCTCGTACAGCACCTGGTCGCTCATGTGCGGCGCCGGGTGTGGTCGCTGGATTCGCGGACGATCAGGTCGGGCTGGAAGATCACCTGCCGGTGCCGGTGCTGCTCGGCCGCCTCGACCTCTTCCTGCAGCAACTCCATGGCGGACCGCCCGAGCATCTCCGCCGGTTGCCGCACCGACGACAGCGCTACGGCGGCGGCCCGGGCGAAGTCGATGTCGTCGTACCCGACGATCGCCATGTCGCGGGGAACCTGCAGACCGGCGACCGACATCGCCTGCAGGAAGCCGAGCGCGAGCAGATCGTTGGCCAGGAAGGCGGCGGTCGGCCGGGACCGTGGTGGCAGTGCCGCGATCTTCTCGCCGATCGCGCGGCCCTCCACGACGCCCATCACATCGACCTCGTACCGCTGCAACTCGACGTCGTCGGCCCGCTCGACCGTCGCCGCGAACCCGGCCATCCGGTCGGACACCTGCTGCATGGTGAAAGGTCCACCGATAAAGGCGATCCGGCGATGCCCGGACTCGATCAGGTGATTCCCGGCGAGCCGTCCGCCGAGCTGGTCGTCGACAGACACCGAGCAGAACCCGCGATCCGCGGCACGGTCCACGAGGACGACCGGCGTACCGCGCGAGACCAACGCCGTCAGCCGTGGATCGTTGCTGTCGAACGGGGTGATCAGGATGCCCATCACCCGCTGCTGCTCGAGCTGGTCGAGGTGGTGACCTTCGCGGACCGGATCGGTCTTGCTGTTGCAGAGCATCACCACGGTGTCGTGCTCGTACGCCAGCGCTTCGGCGCCCTCGGCGAGGTCGGTGAAGAACGGGTTCGCCACGTCGAGCACGACCAGGCCCACTGTCCGGCTCTTGCCGGCGCGCAGGTGCCGGGCGGCCTCGTTACGCACGAACCCCAGCGCGCGAATGCTGTCCTGCACGCGCTGCCTGGTCGCGGGAGCCACGATCCACGGCCGATTCAGTACGTTGCTGACCGTCCCGACCGACACACCCGCGCGATGCGCGACCTCTTTGATGCTGGGCGTTGCCATCGTCCCCCGGTCGCGGCCGTAGATCCTCGTCACGCCCACTCTATCCACCCCGGATTGAATCGTCTAAATACCTTCGTCGAGGAACCCGCAACGCACACCGCCACGCGGCGGCTGTCTTCTGGCCGCCTCCGGCGGCGAGCCGCTGACCGGTGACACGGGTGGGGTCCTCGGCGGGCACACCCGTCGGCGGTGGAAGAGGTGATCGGCGGAAGCACCACGCCAGGGACACTGTTGCGCCTGCTGCCCCTTGGCGGCGTGCGGTGAGGTGTACCGAAGGACAGGTAGTGGTGCCGCCATCCGAGCTCTGGCACGGCTCATGCGGTCGCCCGTGGCGATTTGCCGGCGACTTCTCACCGTCCTTCGGTACACCTTGGCCACCTTCGGCGGCGGCCCCTCACCGGGAGACCGAGGAGGGTCCGCGGTGGCGTTGCCGGTCGGACGGGAGGCGCGGCGGTTCGCGGTGGGTGTCGTACTTAAGGACGGGTAGTAGTCCGAGGATTTGGGCCATGGCTCGGTCCGCAGAGCGGGCGGTGATGACTCGCCGCCGACTACCACCCGTTCTTCGGTACGGCTCGGCCGTCGGAGGTGGCCCAGTGGACAGGCATGGGGGAGGCGATGGCTGTCGGGAGGAGGGAGACCGGCTCGGGTCGGTGTCTGTGCCGGAGTTGCGGTGGTGTTGTGGAGTCGCTGGTGGTGACTGGCCAGAGGCGAGAGGGCTCGGGATTAGTCGACGTGGGAGCGGATGCCGGCCTTGTAGGCGTTGATCTGACGGAGCATTGAGGGGTGGATGTCCAGGGTTGGGAGTTCGTCGACGGTGAACCAGGCGACCTCGCTGGCTTCGGCGTTGGGAGTGGGTTCGCCGGTGATCGGGCGGCCTATCAGGGTGATCTCGAACTCTTGGCGGGTTTCGCCGTCGGAGTACCTGACGATGTGGCTGGGGTCGGAGTAGATGCCGAGGAGGTTGGTGACCTCGGCTGTGATGCCGGTTTCTTCCCAGCATTCTCTGACCGCACATTCGCTCGGCGTCTCACCGAAGTCCTGTGCGCCGCCGGGCAGCGCCCACTGTCCGGTGTCACGACGCTTCTGCAGAAGGAGCTGGCCGGCGTCGTCCACCACCAGCAGGTTGCAGGCCGGAACGAGAGAGTTGGGGGCCGGGGCGTCGGGGTCCCCGTAGTACTCGGTGCGCGTCATTGAGGGTCGACTCCGGGTCGAGGTGCCGCGATACTACCCAACCCACTGCAGGGTGGCGGGCTTATGTGACTCGTGGGTAACATGTGGGGATGGCGAGTCGGGTGTTGGGGATGTGGGAGCGGTTGCGAGGGCTGCCTGGTGGGGAGCGGGTGTTCTCGCGGGCGTTCACGTGGCAGGCGCCGTACTTTCGGTCGATTCGGCCGCGCTTTGTTCAGGTGAGTCCCAACTACGCGGCGGTCGTGTTGCCGAAGCGGCGGGCAGTACAGAACCACATCGGCACGGTGCATGCGATTGCCGTGTGCAACGGTCTCGAGGCGGCGATGGGAGCGTTGGCCGAGGCGACCGTCCCGGTGGGGAAACGCTGGCTGCCGAAGGGGATGGAGGTCGCGTATCTGGCCAAGTCGACCTCCGATCTGACCTGCTCGGCCGAGACGGATCCTGGTGCCTGGACGGCGGGGCCGGATGTGCCGGTGCGGGTCCAGGCGACGCGGGACGACGGCAAGGTTGTTGTCGAGGGCACCATCCATCTCTGGGTGACGGATCGGAAGTAATAGCGAGCAGCCCGGCGAGGGCTCACGTAGGGTCTTCGGCGTGATGGATGCGCTGCGGGTGGTGAATGTTTCCGAGGCTGATCTGGACTCGGTGTGGGAGGTCCGGCTGAGGTCGTTCGGACCGGGTGGGGACAAGGACGAGTGGCGCAAGGATGCGCTGCGGTTCATCGAGGACGGCCGGTACGTCGGAGTGGCCGACGGGGACGTGGTCGTCGCCGCGGCCCGGATCTGGCCCTTCCAGCAGTGGTGGGGCGGTCGACGGGTCCCGATGGCCGGCATTGCGGGCGTAGTGGTGTCGCCGGAGTACCGCGGCCGCGGAGTCGGCAGCATGCTCATGCGCGGGGTGCTGCAGCGCAGTGTCGAGATGGGCTGTCCGCTGTCCGGGCTCTATCCGGCGACGACTGTGCTCTATCGGCATCTGGGGTACGAGTTCGCCGGCGGCCGCTACAAGTTCTCCTTCCAGTCGTCGGACCTGCGGTCACTGGGCGGCAAAGGCGTGACGCTGCGGAAGGCCGGCCGGGAAGATGCTCAGTTGGTCATCGACCTGGCGAGCAAGGTGCATGAGAGCCGACGGTCCAACGGTCCGCTGATCTGGCCGCTCGCCCAGGTGGAGTCCTGGCTGGAGGACGAGTCCAACTTCGCGTACGTCGCCGACGACGGTTTCGTCGTCTACAACTGGTCCGAGCAGAACCTGTCCGTCGACGAACTGATCGCCGGGTCAGAGGGGACCACGCGGGCGTTGTGGACGACGGTCGGGTCCGGTGCGTCGATCGCGAGGACTGTGCACGCGTACACCCCGCCGACTGATCCGATCAACCTCATGGCCGAGCACGAGGCGGACTCCACCGCGAACGTCTCGCGCTGGATGCTCAGGCTGCTCGACGCCCCGGCCGCGATCGCGGCGCGCGGGTTCGCGCCCGGCGCCGTACTGGAGGTTGACCTGCGGATCGACGACCCCGACGTACCGGCGAACACCGGCGACTGGCACCTGTCCGTCGCCGACGGCGCCGGCAGTCTCACGTCCGCACAGCCGTCTGGTGACGCACTGCGCCTCGGCCCGCGCGGACTGGCCGCTCTGTACGCCGGTACGCCGCTCAACGCCCTGCGATCGGCCGGTTTGGCCACGGGCCAAAGCACTGCGGATCTCGCGATCGATACGGCCTTCGGCGGCCCCACGGCGTACATGCTCGACTTCTTCTGAGGCGGGGCGGCGCGTCGATTTCCGGGGCCTCGCGGGCGGCCGTTAGGGTTGTCGAACAAACGTTCGGAGGTGATCCATGCGAGTGCTCGGCGTCGACCCGGGATTGACCCGGTGCGGCCTCGGCGTCGTCGAGGGCACCCCGGGCAAGCCGCCGGCGCTGGTCGCCGTTGGTGTGATCCGGACGCCGGCCGATCTGGACGTGTCCCGGCGGCTGGTGCAGATCGAGTCCGAGCTGGACCAGTGGATCACCGAGCACCGGCCGGATGCGGTCGCGGTCGAGCGGGTGTTCGCGCAGCACAACGTCCGCACAGTGATGGGTACGGCGCAGGCCTCAGGGGTGGCCATGGTGGTGGCTGCTCGGCGCGGTCTACCGGTCTCGCTGCACACACCGAGTGAGGTGAAGGCGGCGGTGACGGGTTCGGGGCGGGCCGGCAAGGAGCAGGTGACGACGATGGTCACGCGGATCCTCAGGCTGGCCGAGCGTCCGACGCCCGCCGATGCCGCCGACGCGTTGGCGCTCGCGATCTGTCAGGTGTGGCGCGGCGGCGTGACCAGCAAGCTGCAGGAAGCAGCCGCCAGCCGGTCGAATCTGGAAGCCATGGCGCAGGCGCAATCGCGTCTGCAGGTGGCCAGACTGCGTGCGGCGGTAGCGGCGCAGGAGAGCAAGAGATGAGCACGGTCGTGCAAGGAGGTCGGGGATGATCGCGTTCGTGCGCGGCCCGGTGGCGGCAATCGGGGTGGACAGTGCCGTGATCGAGGTCGGGGGAGTGGGCCTGCAGGTGTTCTGTCACCCCGGCACGCTGGCGGGGTTGCGTCCGGGGCAGGAGGCGCGTGTGTCCACCTCGATGGTGGTGCGCGAGGATTCCCTGACGCTGTACGGGTTTGCCGACGACGACGAGAAGAGCCTGTTCGAGTTGCTGCAGACGGCGTCCGGTGTCGGGCCGAAGCTGGCGCAGGCCGCACTCGCCGTGCTCAGCCCGGACCAGTTGCGCCAGGCCGTCGCCTCCGAGGATCTCGCCGTACTGGTGAAGGTTCCGGGGATCGGCAAGAAGGGTGCGCAGCGGATCGTGCTGGAGCTGAAGGACAAGATCGGTGCGCCGTCGAAGACGGTGACCGGCCGCCCGCTGCAGTCCCAGGAAGCTTGGCGGGACCAGGTGCATGCCGGTCTGGTGGGCCTGGGGTGGTCGACACGTGACGCCGAGGACGCCGTCACCGCGGTGTCGCCGCTGGCCGCCGACAACCCGAATCCGTCCGTCCCCGACCTGCTCCGCGCTGCGCTGCGCGTGCTTTCGAAGGCTTAGCCGATGGAGGACAACGTCCGGCCGCTGGTGTCCGCGGACGCGGTGGACCTCGAGGAACGCAAGATCGAGTCCGCGCTGCGGCCGCGCACGCTGGCCGAGTTCGGCGGCCAGCGCCGGGTCAGTGAGCAACTCGAGCTGGTGCTGCACGCGGCGCGAGGGCGCAACCGGGCACCGGATCACGTTCTGTTGTCCGGACCGCCCGGGTTGGGCAAGACGACGCTGGCGATGATCATCGCCAGCGAGCTGTCCGCACCGCTGCGGATCACGAGCGGGCCGGCGATCCAGCATGCCGGCGACCTGGCCGCGATCCTGTCCGGATTGAGCGAGGGCGAGGTCCTGTTCCTGGATGAGATCCACCGGATGTCCCGCCCTGCTGAGGAATTGCTCTACATGGCGATGGAGGACTTCCGCGTCGACGTGATCGTCGGCAAGGGCCCGGGCGCGACCGCGATTCCGCTGGAGATTCCGCCGTTCACGCTGGTCGGTGCGACCACGCGGGCCGGGCTGCTGCCGGGGCCGCTGCGTGACCGGTTCGGATTCACCGGTCACTTGGAGTTCTACGAGGCGGCCGAGCTGGAGAAGATCGTGAATCGGTCCGCCGCGCTGCTCGACGTGGACATCACACCGGAGGGCGCGGCCGAGATCGCTTCCAGGTCCCGCGGTACGCCGCGCATCGCGAACCGGCTGCTCCGTCGCGTCCGCGACTACGCAGAGGTCCGAGCGGACGGGATCATCACGCTCGCGCTGTCGAAAGCGGCCCTCGAGCTCTACGAAGTGGACAAGATGGGCCTGGATCGGCTGGACCGGTCGGTCCTGGACGCCTTGTGCCGCCGATTCGGCGGCGGACCGGTGGGACTTTCCACGCTGGCTGTTGCGGTCGGCGAAGAACGTGAGACTGTGGAGGAAGTGGCCGAACCGTTCCTGGTCCGGTCGGGCTATCTGGCCCGTACGCCGCGTGGTCGCGTCGCCACGCCCGCGGCCTGGCGGCACATCGGCCTGAAAGTCCCGAAGGGCGCGACGTTCGCCGACACGCTTTTTGACGAAGACTGAATACTGTGTGTTGATCGGTCCGCAGGCCGAGTCGAGTAACGCAAACGTGACCCGGTGTCATGAGGTACTTGTTGCCGCCCACGGCTAGACTCGCCGGTGGCCTGACCTAAGGTCATTCCGCTGCGACCTGCGCGCTTGCAGAGCGTGCCGGACGCCCGTACTCCCGACGACGAAGGATTCTGAGTCCCGATGCAACTCATCGCCGTACCGCTCGCCTCTTCCGGGGGCGGTGGCTCCGCCTTCACCTTCCTGCTTCCGCTGATTCTGATCGTCGGAATGATCTGGTTCATGAGCCGCACCCAGCGTAAGCAGCGGGCGCGCCAGGCCGAGACCGTGGCCGCTCTCACCCCGGGCACGAAGGTGATCACGACCAGTGGCCTGGTCGGGATCGTCGAGGAGACCGACGACGAGTACGTGACCCTGGAGATCTCCGAGGGTGTGCTGGTGCAGGTGGTCAAGGCCGCGGTCGGCCGGGTGGTCCCGGAGGAGGACCCCGCCGCGACGATCGAGGAGCCGGCCGGGCAGGACCTGGCCGACGACGCCGAGAAGGACTCCGTCGACGTACCGGACGCCGGCAAGGACAAGGCCGCGGACAAGGTGCAGGACGCGCCGAAGCTCCCGCCGACGCACACCGAGAACTGATCCACCGCCCCTGACGGAGTGCGGCGCGGTCATCAGCGTCCACAAGATGGTGTGGCGCGCCCAGAAGCACAAAGGTTGAAACTGACGTGGCAACAACGACGACATCCCGCCCCGGGCGGCTACTGATCGTCTTGGGGGTCATTGTGGTCCTGCTGTTCGGGATCATGGGGCTCACCAAGACCTGGAAGCCCAAGCTCGGTTTGGACCTGCGCGGTGGCACCACCATCACGCTGACGGCCAATTCCCTCGCCGGTGGTGGTTCGGTGACCGCCGACCAGCTGAACGAGGCGAAGAACATCATCTCCCAGCGGGTCAACGGTGCGGGTGTCGCCGAAGCCGACATCACCACCTCCGGGGCGAACCACATCAACGTGGCCGTCCCGGGTGCCACGCAGGACGCCCTGGTGAAGCAGATCGGTCAGACCGCGCTGCTCTACTTCCGGATCGTGTACGACGCCCAGGCGGGCGCGCCGGCGCCGGCTCCGACGTCGACCCCCACGGGCACGCCGAAGCCGAGTACGAAGCCGACCACGACGCCGAAGCCGAGCACCACGGTCAAGCCCAGTACGCCGGCGAACACGCCGAACGGGCGGGCCTGGAGCAGCGCCCTCGGCAACGCCACGCCGACGCCGACCCCGAAGCCGAGCACCCCGGCGACCGCCAAGCCGAGCACTCCGCCGGCGACGCCGTCCACGCCGGCTGCCAACGGTGACCCGCTGAAGTACACCCCGGACGCGGCCACCCAGGCGGCGTTCGCGGCGTTCCAGTGCACCGACAAGGACATCGCGGCGCAGACGGACGACCCGAACAAGCCGTTGTTCTCCTGCGACCGCCAGCGGACGACCAAGTACCTGCTCGGTCCCGCGATCATGAAGGGCACCGACCTGTCCGACGCCACCGCGGGCATCCCGCAGGGCGGCTTCCAGTGGCAGGTCAACCTGAAGTTCACCGGCGAGGGCGGCGACAACTTCCTCGACGCGACGACGGCCATCTCGCAGCGCGGCGAGGGCCAGAACCAGTTCGCGATCGTGCTGGACGGCGTGACCATCTCGGCCCCGAGCGTCGCGCAGCCGATCCCCGGCGGTCAGGCACAGATCACCGGCACGTTCACCGAGACCGAGGCCCGCGACCTGGCGAACGTGCTGAAGTACGGCGCGCTGCCGGTGTCGTTCGACATCTCCTCGGTCGAGACGGTGTCGCCGCAGCTGGGTGGTGACCAACTGTCGGCCGGTATCTGGGCCGGTCTGATCGGTCTGGCGCTGGTCGTGATCTTCTCGTTCCTGTACTACCGCGGTCTGGGCATCGTGGTGGTGGCGTCGCTCGCGATCGCCGGCCTCCTGACCGGCGCCATCGTGATCCTGCTCGGCAAGGCGATCGGGTTCACCCTGAGCCTGGCCGGCATCGCGGGTCTGATCGTCGCTGTCGGTATCACCGCGGACTCGTTCATCATCTACTTCGAACGCCTCCGCGACGAAGTGCGCGAGGGCCGCAGCCTGCGCTCGTCGGTCGAGACAGGCTGGGCCCGGGCCAAGCACACCATCATCGCGGCCGACTCGATCTCGCTGCTGGCCGCGTTGGTCCTCTACGTCCTCGCCATCGGCAGCGTGAAGGGCTTCGCGTTCACGCTCGGCCTGACCACGCTGATCGACCTGCTGATCGTCTTCATGTTCACCAAGCCGCTGGTGACCCTGCTGGCCCGGACGGACTTCTTCGGCCACGGGCACAAGCTGTCCGGCTTGGATCCGGAGCATCTCGGCGTGGAACGGCTGCCCGGGCAGATGAAACCGACGGCGCGGCCGCGCAAGACGCCGTCGACGCGCAAGCCGGTCGGAGGGGAGGTCTGATGTCGAAGCTCGGACAACTCGGTGCCAAACTGCACCGCGGTGACGTCTCCTACGACTTCATCGGTCATCGCAAGCTCTGGTTCAGCGTCTCCGCGATCCTGGTGATCGTCTCGCTGGCCGGCCTGTTCGCCCGCGGCCTGGCGCTCGGAATCGAGTTCAAGGGCGGTGTCGAGTACCAGGCCAAGGTCAAGGTCACCGGCGACACGGTGCAGAACTTCACCGACGCGGCAAAGGCGACCAACGCCAAGGATCTCGGTGACCCGGTCGTCACGACGATCGGTGATGGCGCGGTGCGGGTGCAGACCAAGCCGCTCGGCCAGGACGACATCGCCAAGGTCCGCGCCGCGGTCGCCAAGGAGGCCGGCATACCGATCGACCAGGTGACCTCGCAGCAGATCGGCGCCTCCTGGGGGCAGCAGATCGCGAACAAGGCGATCCTGGCGCTGGTCGTGTTCCTCGTCTTGGTGTTCGCGGTGATCTGGCTGTACTTCCGAGAACCCAAGGCCTCGATGGCCGCCATCATCGCGCTGATCCACGACGTGACGATCACGGTCGGGCTGTACGCGATCATCGGCTTCGACGTCACCCCGGCGACGGTGATCGGCGTGCTGACCATCCTCGGTTACTCGCTGTACGACACGGTCGTGGTGTTCGACAAGGTGCGGGAGAACACCCGGGGCATCACCGGGTCCAATCGGTACACGTACTCGGACGCCACCAACCTGGCCGTCAACCAGACCGTCGTACGGTCGATCAACACCACGATCACCGCGCTGCTGCCGGTCGGCTCGATCCTCGTCGTCGGCACCGTCGTACTCGGGACCGGGCCGCTGAAGGACCTGTCGCTGGCGCTGTTCGTCGGTATCGCGGTCGGTGCGTACTCGTCGATCTTCATCGCTCCGGCGCTGCTCGCGGTCTTCAAGGAGCGTGAGCCGGGCATGCAGGCGCTGCGCCGCCGGGTGATGGCCAAGCGGGCTCAGGCCGCGGCCGCCAGTACGCCGGCTCCTGCCGTGGCGACTGCCGGTGCCGGTGCGGTTGCCGCGCGGACCGCCGTACAGGACACGCCGCGCAAGCAGGACCGCCCGGCTGGTACGGCGCCGACGCCGGCGTCACGACCGATGAAGGCCGCCGCGGCCGGACGCCCGCAGCCGTCGCGCAAACCGCGCTCGAAGCGCGGCAAGTGACGATGCGGACGCTGGAGCAGGTCCTCGCCGACGGCATTCGCGACATCCCGGACTACCCGCAGCAGGGGGTGGTGTTCAAGGACATCACCCCGCTGCTGGCCGACCACGGCGGGTTCGCCCAGGTGGTCGACGCGCTGGCCGCGTTCGGGCGTGACGACGACGGGAACCCGGTGGTCGACAAGGTGGTCGGGATCGAGGCGCGCGGGTTCATCCTGGCCGCCCCGGTCGCGCTCGCCCTCGGCGCCGGGTTCGTGCCGGTGCGCAAGAAGGGGAAGCTGCCGGCCGCGACGTACGAGGAGTCGTACGCGCTGGAGTACGGCGAGGCGACCATCGAGGTGCACCAGGACGCGTTCACGCCGGGTGATCGCGTGCTCGTGATCGACGACGTACTCGCCACCGGTGGCACGGTCGAGGCCTGTCTGCGCCTGATCCGCCGCTGCGAGGCCGAGGTGGTCGATACGGCGGTTCTCCTCGAGCTTTCCTTCCTCCCGGGCCGCAAGCGCCTGGCGGGGGAGCAGCTGAGTGCCCTCGTGACCGTCTGACAGTTCCGACTCCGGGCAAACTCTCCGCGACCAGGAGTTGACCCGGCGTGTTGTCCACAGGGTATTTCTGCCTCGTTGGCCGGCGCCCCCTAGACTGGTGGTCTGTCGGCGGAGGGACACAACGTGGGCGAAGACCCGGCGATTGCATCAGCGGTGCCGAACGTTGCACCGCAGGAGCCTCCGCGCGCGCCGGTACCGGTGCGCCCGGCGCCGGAGCCGCCTGCCGCCCAACCGCCGCGGATCGCTCCAGCCCGCGTCCGGGCCCGCCTGGCCCGCCTCGGCGGCACCAGGCACCCGAACCGGGCGCCCATGCTCGAGCCGCTGTTCCGGGTCGTCCGTGCGACCCACCCGAAGGCCGATCTCGGCATGATCGAGCGCGCCTACCGGACCGCGGAGAAGTACCACACCGGCCAGATGCGCAAGAGCGGTGACGCGTACATCACCCACCCGCTCGCCGTCGCCACCATCCTGGCCGAGCTCGGTATGACCGCGCCGACCCTGTGCGCCGCGCTGCTCCACGACACCGTCGAGGACACGCCGTACACGGTCGAGGAGCTGACCCGCGACTTCGGCGAAGAGATCGCCATGCTGGTCGACGGCGTCACCAAGCTGGACAAGGTCAAGTACGGCGAGTCCGCGCAGGCCGAGACCATCCGCAAGATGGTGGTCGCGATGGCCAAGGACATCCGGGTGCTGGTGATCAAGCTCGCCGACCGGCTGCACAACATGCGCACGCTCGGCTTCCTGCGGCAGGAGAAGCAGGAGCGGATCGCCCGCGAGACGCTCGAGATCTACGCCCCGCTGGCCCACCGGCTGGGTATGAACACGATCAAGTGGGAGCTCGAGGACCTGTCCTTCTCGACCCTGCACCCGAAGGTGTACGACGAGATCGTCCGGCTGGTCGCCGAGCGCGCACCGTCCCGCGACGAGTACCTCGCCTCCGTGATCGACCAGGTGCACGAGGACCTGCGCGCGGCCAAGGTGAAGGCGACCGTCACCGGCCGGCCGAAGCACTACTACTCGATCTACCAGAAGATGATCGTCCGCGGCCGCGAGTTCGGCGACATCTACGACCTGGTCGGCATCCGCGTGCTGGTCGAGTCGGTCCGGGACTGTTACGCGGCGCTCGGCATACTGCACGCGCGCTGGAATCCGGTCCCCGGCCGGTTCAAGGACTACATCGCGATGCCGAAGTTCAACATGTATCAGTCGCTGCACACCACCGTGATCGGCCCGCAGGGCAAGCCGGTGGAGCTGCAGATCCGGTCGTTCTCGATGCACCGCCGGGCGGAGTACGGCATCGCCGCACACTGGAAGTACAAGGAAGACCCGACGACGGCCGCGCCGGAGGTCGCCGGTGCGCCGACCACCGAGATCGGCGGGCCGAACGAGATGCCCTGGGTGCGGCAGCTCGTCGACTGGCAGCGGGAGACCTCCGACCCGTCGGAGTTCCTCGACTCGCTGCGGTTCGAGATCAACAACTCCGAGGTGTACGTCTTCACCCCGCGCGGCGACGTGATGTCCCTGCCGACCGGGTCGTCGCCGGTCGACTTCGCCTACGCCATCCACACCGAGGTCGGGCACCGCTGCATCGGCGCCCGGGTGAACGGCCGCCTGGTGCCGCTGGAGAGCACGCTCGAGAACGGTGACGTCGTCGAGGTCTTCACCTCGAAGGCGCAGGGCGCGGGTCCGTCCCGCGACTGGCTGTCGTTCGTCAAGAGCCCCCGGGCGCGGAACAAGATCAAGCACTGGTTCTCCAAGGAACGCCGGGACGAGGCGATCGAGCACGGCAAGGACGCGATCGCCAAGCAGTTGCGCAAGGAAGGCCTGCCGCTGCAGCGTCTGCTGTCGCACGAGACCCTCACCGCGGTGGCGAACTCGCTGCGCTACCCGGACGTCACCGGCCTGTACGCCGCGGTCGGCGAGAGTCACGTCAGCGCACAGGCCGTCGTACGGCGTCTGATCGAGACGTACGGCGGTGAGGAGGGCGCGGCCGAGGATCTGGCCGAGGGCGTCCACCTGCCGGCCACCCGGGAGCGGCGCAAGCGGACGGCTCGTGGCGATGCTGGTGTCATCGTCAAGGGCGCGACCGACATCCTGTCCAAGCTGGCGCGCTGCTGTACGCCGGTTCCGGGCGACGAGATCATCGGCTGGATCACCCGCGGCGCCGGTGTTTCGGTGCACCGGGCCGACTGCGCGAACGTCGAGAATCTGCAGACCCAGCCGGAGCGGATCGTCGAGGTCGAGTGGGCCCCGACCGCCCAGTCCGTCTTCCTGGTCGCGATCCAGGTCGAGGCGCTGGATCGGGCGCGGCTGCTGTCGGACATCACCCGCGTGCTGTCCGACTACCACGTCAACATCCTGTCCGCGGCCCTGACCACGACCCGCGACCGGATCGCCAAGTCCCGCTTCACCTTCGAGATGGGCGACCCGACCCACCTCGGCCACGTCCTCAAGGCTGTCCGGTCCGTCGAGGGTGTCTTCGACGTCTACCGCGTCACTCAGTAGGGGCGGTGGGCAACGCCTTCGGCAGTTCGGTCGCCGGGCCGCGCGTGCGGCTGTCCAATGGTGGTTCGGACGTGTTCCTGGACGTGCTTGCGCTGGCGGCGTGCGAGCTGGCGGAGACCGGGTTCCAGCGCGGGTTCGCCCTGCTGCTGTGCAATTCGCGGATCGGGCTGGGTAACGAGAGCTTCGATCTGGACGAGTTGCCGTGGCCGTCGGTGGGCTGGGAGGCGGAGCGTGGGTTCCTGCTGCGGGTGATCGGGTTGGCGAAGGCGCGCTTCCGGTGGGAGATGCTGTCGTACGAGCCGCCGTACGCGGAGAAGTATCTGGCGGATTACGAGGAAGTAGTGCGGGACTACCGGCCGCCGGCTGAGCCAGTGGAGCTGCCGCGGATGTGGGATCCGGAGCCGGCCGCTACGGCGTTCACTCGTTGCCGTGAGCATGGGCTGTTCCTCGGCGACTACACGGACTGCCGAGTCTGTTCGTGAAACGCCGCAGTCTGCTGATCGTCGGGGCTGGGTTGCTGGCCGGATGCAGCAGTCCTGCGAGCCCGTCTCCAACGACCTCAGCTTCCTCGAGTACGCCGACCTCAGCTGCACCTCCGACGACTCCACCTTCGACGACTCCAGGTCCGACGACTCCAGGTCCGACGACTCCACGTCCGAAGGTCTCCGTCACTCCGCGTCCGACGGTTGCGCTGCCGGTTGTGCGCCCGTGGGTACCGGGTGCGGGAGAGATTCATCCGGAGGTCAAGCGGTCGGCGGTGGCGGCGGTGGTGAAGTTGCTGGGCCGGCCACGGGCCGCGGTCGACGTGATCGACGCGCAGTACGGCGGGATCCTGAGCGATTCGGCCAGCGTGCTGGTGCCTTGCCGTGTCTCCACGATTGCCGGCGGACGCGTCGTGACCAGCGGCACCACGGTCGATGTTCGGCTGAGCAGATCGGGCGGGGGTTGGCGGGTGACCGCGACGCATCCGGCGCAACCCGGAGCGGCGACGTCACGGTTGTCCTCGGTGGCTCGGAAGGTGCTGGCCAGTGAGCGGATCGCGCTGCCGCCGGCCTCCGCGGCGGACATTCGCTCCGGGCAGGTCCACGACAGCGTGCTCACCACGATGCTCGAGCTCGCGAAGACCTACCGCATCGGCATCAGCGTGATCCGCTCCGGCCATCCGATCAACGTCTTCGGCACCAACCGCCCCAGCGACCATCCGCGCGGCCGGGCCTTCGACACCTGGCAGATCAACGGCCACGCGGTCGTCGCCCCAGGCACCTCACGCTCCCTGGTCACGTCGTACATGCGTGCCGCCGAATCCCTCGGCTCCTACAACGTCGGCGGCCCGTACCAACTCTCCGGCGCCGCCTTCTTCTCCGACCAGACCCACCACGACCACGTCCACGCCGGTTTCCAGACGTAGGGCGTGTCTCCCAAATCCCACGCCCACTGCGCGGCACTCGGCGGGTACCTGCTCGCTACGGCGTGGAATTGGGAGACACGCCCTAGTCCCACTCCCACGCGATGCCGACCGTGCCGGGATCGGCGGAGGGTTCGACGACGTGCGCGCGGCTGTCGGCGGTGAGCATCAGATTGCGCCGCAGGAGATCGGGACCGCTGGTGTGCCGGCGACGGAACTCGTGCACGCGAACCGGCAGGGCGGCCCGGTCGAACTGCACCTCGAGCACGTAGTGCGCACCGCCCCACTCGCTGAACCGTTGGTAGTCCACCGACGGCAGGCCGGTCCGGTCCTCGATCTCGTAGTGCACGACAGCCGTGTCGCCGACGGCGAGAAGGCGATCGAGCAGGAGCTCAGCGAGCATCGCGCCGGCCTCGGGAGCACGCGCGACCCGGCCGGTCCGGCAGCCGCTCACCGTGTGCAGGGCGAGCTGGTCGACATCGCATCCGGGTTCGCCTTGGTGCGCGATGATCAGCCGGTCCACCGGCTCCACGGCGACAACGCTCTGAGTCACTCGTCTCCGCTGGGCGCTCCGGTCCGGGCCGAGGTGGATCTCGTCGAGGACGGAGAGGGTGCGGAGCCGGCCGTGAGCGTCGCGACGAAGCCGATCGAGCAGCCGGGTGAGGGACACGGCATAGTCGACGACGGCGTACGGCGGCGTTGTGGCGGCCGGTTCGCTGCGGGCCGGCGGGATGCGGACCGTGAGCCAGCCGGGTGGCAGCCGCAGGAGCTCCTCGAGCGCACTGATGACGGCCAGCGAGTCCTCGCGCGGGATCCGGCGGCCGCTCTGCCAGGTACTGAGCGTCGCGACGCCGACGTGGAGCCCGCGGTCGGCCAGATGCGTGCGGATGCGGTTCAGGGCCAGGCCACGGCGCGCGATCGCCTGCCGCAGCGCCTCGGCGAACGACGTTTCCGGAGTCACAGGCCGCACCGACGATTCGATCATGGTGATGCTCCTTGGGTCCGCCGGTCAGTGTAAACATTCACAGCACTCTCCGGCAGTAGTTCGTCACGCGCTGTTCACGGCCGCGTCGCGTTCACAGTGGGCATCCGGCCGGTCCGCCGGTTCTTGCCGGGCGCGGGCGTGCTCCTGACGATGGACCTCTCCCCACCCACCGAAGGAGGATCCATGCGCAGGCTCCGCCCCCGCCGTACCTGGTCATTGCTTCTGGCAATGATCATCGGCCTGGCCACGCTGGTACCGCTCGCTCCGCCGGCCTCGGCCGCGCCTGGCAGCTACTACCTCGACGTCACCGGGCAGGCGCAGCAGAAGTCGAACTGGTGCTGGGCCGCCACCGGCAACAGCATCGCCGCGTTCTACGGGAAGTCGTACTCGCAGAACCAGTTCTGCAACCTGGCCTTCGGCAACAGCACGAACGTGATATGTCCGAACAACCAGGCCACGCTGGCGAACGACCAGCGGGCGTTCCGGTCGATCGGGATCAGCGCCGGGAGCTACGTCTCGTCCACGCTCGGCTTCAGCACGCTCGTCGCCGAGATCGCGGCCGGGCGCCCGGTGATGACGCGCATCGGCTGGTCGTCGGGCGGCGGGCACATGATGGACATCATCGGGTACGACTCCTCCGATTCGACGATCGAGTACTACAACCCCTGGCCGGACGACCCGCGCTACAACTACTCGACGTACACCTGGTACCGGTCCAACTCCCAGTTCACCTGGACCCACTCCCTGTACCGGATCGGAGCCTGACATGCCCCGCCCGAAGAACATCCTGCTCCGTCTCAGCGCCGTACTGGCCGTCGGTCTCGGCCTCGTGCTGACCGTCGGCGGGACTGCCGGCGCGGCCGGTCCCGAGCCGGTCTCCAGCGATGAGTTGTCAAAGGCAACCACCGCGGCACACTCGCCGACGGCCCTCGGCTTGCTCGGCAAGGTCTCGACCGGATCTGCGAAGACTGCGGCCACGGTCTCGCAGGACACCCACGCGGTGTACGCGCTCAACCCGGCCTTCGTTCGCGACGCCTCGGCGCCGGTGGCGACCTTCTGGTACGCCGCCACGCCCGCCAGCAAAGGTGGTCAGGCGTTGACGGTCTACACCGCTCCAGACCAGGCCGGTGCTTGGCAGGCAGTCAACGTGGCAAGCGGTAACACCGAAGCCCGCATGTTCGCCGCAGCCCGCGGCGCGGTCGTCTTCACCGAGCCTCAGATCGGCGCCTGGTACGCCCTCACCGGCACCCAGATCCGCCCCCTCAACGCCTCCGCCACCAAGTCGATCGGCCCCGCTCCCATCACCATCGCTGCCTACAACGAGCTCGTCTCCACCCGCTACTCCGACAAACTCCCCGGCACCCACTACTCACACCAGGGTGTAGCCGGCGGCTACGACACCACCGCCGCCGCAGCACCCACCGACACCTACAACGACCTCATCCTCCGTTCCACAGTCGGCGCCATCGCCCTTCTGGGCCTGGCGTGCCTCTATCACCGCCGCGTCAACCGGAGGTCCGCAGCCACCCCCCGCAATGCGCGGTAGGTCCTAGAGGAATCGGCAGGTCAGACCGGGAGTCCCCACCAGCCTGACCTGCCGATCCACCGGCGGCGATCACCAGCGGCGGGGAGTCTGGGCTCCTGGCACAGGAATGCGCCGACAGCGAGCTCGAGCGCCGGATACGAGCCCCACAGATCGGTCCGCCGTACCGAGATCACGTGCCAGCCAAGAGCATCCAGCTCAGTACGCCGGGTCTCGTCGCGCAGCTGCTGTTTCTGCGTCGAGTGCCACTGGTCGCTGTCATACTCCAACCCGAGCCGCTTCCCATCCACCGGCCGATCCGGATAACCCAGATCCAGCCGATAGACCCGGCTAGGCCCATCCACGCGAACCTGTAGGTCGGGCGTTCCAAAACCAACATCCAGAAGCCGGAGTAGACACCCTTCAGGAGCTCGCGAATCTGGCCACGGCCCAGCAGCCATGCCAGTTTGCGCGGCACCTGGCGGGCCGCGAAGGGAATGCCCGCGAAGTAGTCGGCCTCGTCGTACTCGAACATCCCAGCAGGATGACCGACAACCGCCTAGGCGTGCTTCGAGTTATCCACAGGGTCAGCTGAAGTCGGTCAGGGCGTTTTGGGCTTGGGTGAGCCATTCCCGGCGGGCGGCTATGGCTTCTCGGGCTTCGGTGGCTTTGCGGGTGTTGCCTTGGGATTCGTGCTTGGCGGCCTGCTTCTCCAGGTCCGAGATGAGGGACTGGAGTTGCTTCACGGTGGCCTCGGCGCGGGCGCGGGCCTCGGGGTTGCTGCGGTTCCAGACCTCGTCCTCGGCGGACTTGACGGCCTGCTCGACGGCGCGGAGGCGGGAGTCGACCGAGCGCATCGCGTCGCGCGGGACCTTGCCGATCTGGTCCCAGCGGTCGAGGTACTCGCGCAACTGCTCGCGCGCGACCTTCGCGTCCTCCACCGGCACGATCGTCTCGATCTCCACCAGCAGGGCCTCCTTGGCGCGGAGGTTCTCGACCTGCTCGGCGTTCTCCTCGGCCTGGATGGCGTCCCGGGCACCGAAGAACATGTCCTGAGCGGCCCGGAAGCGCGCCCACAGCTTGTCGTCCACCTCGCGCGGCGCGGGGCCGGCGGCCTTCCACTGCCGCATCAGGTCGCGGAAGCGACCTGACGTCGGACCCCATTCGGTCGATGCCGCGAGCGTCTCCGCCTCGGCCGCGAGCCGCTCCTTCACCACGGCTGCCTCCTCGCGCTTCGAGGACAGCTCGGCGAAGTGCTGCTTGCGGTGCCGGGTGTACGTCGTACGCGCGGAAGAGAACCGGTGCCACAGCTCGTCGTCGCTGGACTTGTCCAGCCGCGGCAGGGCCTTCCACTCGTCCAGCAGTTCGCGCAGGCGGGTGACGCCGTGGCGCCAGTCGGTCCCGGCCGCTATGGTCTCGGCCTCGGTGGCGATCTTGGTCTTGGCCGAGCGGGCTTCCTCGACCTTCGCGGCCCGTTCGGCCTTGCGCCGTTCGCGCTGCTGGGCGACGAGCGGGGTGAGCGCCTCGAGCCGGGTCCGCAGGCCGTCGAGATCGCCGACCGCCTGGGCCTCTTCGATCGAGCTGGTCACCTTTTTCACCGCGGCGCGCGCGTCGTCGGGCGACACGGTGCCTGCCTGGACCCGCTGTTCGAGCAGGTCCACCTCGAACGCCAAGGCGTCGTACCGGCGGGTGTAGAAGGCGAGGGCCTCCTCTGGGTTGGCGTCCGGCCACTGGCCGACCGCGCGTTCACCGTCCTTGGTCCGTACGAAGACCGTTCCGTCCTCCGCTACCCGGCCCCAGCTCTCTCCGGCCACAACTCGCCCCTTCCGGCGGTATGTACTGCGCTCGTGCCCATTCTGGTCAGTCCCTGGTCCAACCGCGCGAACAAGGCCTGGCCGGGCGCGTCGAGGCGCTTTCCCGACGCTTATCCCTGAACAATCACAAACTCCCGTCGCGGACGCAACGGTGTTGCGTCACAATCCGGTTCGAACTCACCGCCTTCGCACCGGTAGCCTTGGGTGGTCCCGAACCGTTCCAGGAAGGTCAGTCGTGCTCATCGCCGGGTTCCCCGCGGGGTCGTGGGGTACGAACTGCTACGTCGTCGCCACCGGCCAGGGCGCGGAATGCATCGTCGTCGACCCGGGCCAGGACGCGGCCGCGGGCGTCGAGCAGGTGGTCCGGGAGAACAAGCTCAAACCGGTGGCCGTGCTGCTCACACACGGTCACATCGACCACATGTTCTCGGTCCTGCCGGTCTGCGGGACGTACGACGCGACCGCCTGGATCCACCCGGACGACCGGCACCTGCTGGCCGATCCGATGGCCGGCCTCAGCCCGGAGACGGCGCGGATGCTGCTGGGCGGCAACCACGAGTTCGCCGAGCCGGACGACGTCTCCGAACTCAAGGACGGCCTGAGTCTCGAGCTGGCCGGCCTCGGCTTCACCGTGGACCACACGCCGGGGCACACCCGGGGTTCGGTCACGTTCACCACGCCGTACGACGGGCCGGAAGACGTGCCCGCGGTTCTGTTCTCCGGTGACGTGTTGTTCGCCGGGTCGATCGGCCGGACGGATCTGCCTGGGGGCGACCATCCGGCCATGCTGCATACGTTGGCCACCAAGATCCTGCCGATGCGCGACGAGATCGTCGTCCTGCCGGGTCATGGTGGCCAGACCACGATCGGCCGGGAGAAGGCGACCAACCCCTACTTGCAGGACCTGGAGATACCGAAACCATGAGCAAGGCCAAATCGTGAGCAAACTCAGCCCATTGAGCGGGTTCCCCGAATTCCTTCCGCAGGACCGGATTGTCGAGCAGCAGTTCCTCGACGTGATCCGGGAGACGTTCGAGCTGCACGGCTTCGCGTCGATCGAGACCCGCGCGGTCGAGCCGGTCGAGCGTTTGTCCAACCAGGGCGAGGATGCGGACAAGGAGATCTACGGCGTACGGCGCCTCGCTGCCGGAGCCGATGAGGACGCGGCGCTCGGTCTGCACTTCGACCTGACCGTGCCGTTCGCGCGGTACGTGCTGGAGCACAGCGGCAAGCTGGTCTTCCCGTTCCGCCGCTACCAGATCCAGAAGGTCTGGCGGGGTGAGCGCCCGCAGGAGGGCCGCTACCGCGAGTTCACCCAGGCGGACGTCGACATCATCGACTCCGGCGAGCTGCCGAACCACTACGAGGTCGAGCTCCCGCTGGTGATCGCGGACGCGCTGCGCCGGCTGCCGGTGCCGGAGTTCGTGATCAAGGTCAACAACCGCAAGATTCCCGAGGGCTTCTACCGCGGGCTCGGCCTGGACGACGTGACCTCGGTGCTGCGGATCGTCGACAAGATCGACAAGATCGGCCCGGAGAAGGTCGTCGAGCGGCTGATCGAGGCGGGTGCGACCGACAAGCAGGCCCGGCTCGCGGTGCAGTTGGCCGACATCTCCAGCACCGACACCTCCTTCGTGGATCAGGTTCGTGCGCTCGGCGTCGAGCACCCGACGCTGGACGAGGGTCTCGAGCAGCTGAGCCAGGTGATGGCCGCGGCCGCCGAGCACGCACCCGGCCTGCTGATGGCCGACCTGCGGATCGCCCGTGGCCTGGACTACTACACCGGCGCGGTCTACGAGCTGTACCTGGTCGGCCAGGAGTCGTTCGGGTCGGTCGGTGGCGGTGGCCGGTACGACGCCCTCGCATCCGACGGCAAGACGACGTACCCGGGTGTGGGGATCTCGATCGGTGTGTCCCGGCTGGTGCACCGGCTGGTCAGCCAGGGGCTGCTCAAGGGCACCCGCAGTACGCCGACCGCCGTACTCGTGGCCCTCACCGCGGAAGAGGACCGGGCTGAGGCCATGCGGACCGCGGCGACGCTGCGCGGCCGGGGGATCCCGGTCGAGGTGGCGCCGGCCGCGGCGAAGTTCGGCAAGCAGATCCGGTTCGCGGACCGGCGAGGCATCCCGTTCGTCTGGTTCAGCACCGAGAACGGTTCCGAGGTGAAGGACATCCGCAGCGGTGAGCAGGTGCCCGCCGACGCCGCGACCTGGACGCCGCCCGAGGCCGACATCCGACCCCGTATCGACACCACTACTCAGGAGAACTCGTGATCCGTACCCATTCCGCAGGCTCGTTGCGCGCCGAGCACACCGGGCAGACCGTGATCCTGGCGGGCTGGGTGGCGCGGCGACGCGATCACGGTGGCGTGGCCTTCATCGACCTGCGCGACTCGACCGGCACCGTGCAGGTGGTCATCCGCGACGAGGACGCCGCGCACGGCCTGCGCTCGGAGTACTGCCTGAAGATCGTCGGCGAGGTCGCCCTGCGCCCGGAGGGCAACGCGAACCCGAACCTCCCGACCGGCGAGATCGAGATCATCGCGACCGAGGTCGAGGTGCTGAACGAGGCCGCGCCGCTGCCGTTCCCGGTCGAGGAGCACCACGCGACGCCGGTGAACGAAGAGGTCCGGCTGAAGTACCGCTACCTCGACCTGCGCCGCCAGGGCCCGGGGACGGCGATCCGCCTGCGCAGCGAGGTCAACAAGGCGGCCCGTGAGGTCTTGGCCAAGCACGACTTCGTCGAGATCGAGACGCCGACGCTCACCCGCTCCACGCCGGAGGGCGCCCGCGACTTCCTGGTGCCCGCCCGCCTGCAGCCGGGCAGCTGGTACGCACTGCCGCAGTCGCCGCAGCTGTTCAAGCAGTTGCTGATGGTGGCCGGGATGGAGCGGTACTTCCAGATCGCCCGCTGCTACCGCGACGAGGACTTCCGCGCCGACCGGCAGCCGGAGTTCACCCAGCTCGACATCGAGATGAGCTTCGTCGACCAGGACGACATCATCGCGCTGTCCGAGGAGGTCCTGACCGCGCTCTGGAAGCTTGCCGGGTACGACGTCCAGACGCCGATCCCGCGGATGACGTACGCCGAGGCGATGGCGCGGTTCGGTAGCGACAAGCCGGATCTGCGGATGGGCCTGGAGCTGGTGGAGTGCACGGAGTACTTCAAGAACACGCCGTTCCGGGTGTTCCAGGCGCCGTACGTCGGTGCCGTCGTGATGCCCGGGGGAGCGGACCAGCCGCGCAAGCAGCTGGACGCGTGGCAGGACTGGGCCAAGCAGCGTGGAGCTCGCGGTCTGGCGTATGTGCTCGTTGGTCAGGACGGCGAGCTCGGCGGCCCGGTCGCCAAGAACCTGTCCGACGAGGAGCGCGCGGGCATCGCCGACCACGTTGGCGCGAAGCCGGGTGACTGCATCTTCTTCGCCGCCGGTCCGGTGAAGTCGTCGCGGGCGCTGCTCGGCGCGGCCCGGCTGGAGATCGGCCGCCGCGGTGGCCTGATCGACGAGTCGACGTGGTCGTTCGTGTGGGTCGTCGACGCGCCGCTGTTCGAGCCGGCCGATGAGGCGACCGCCGCCGGCGACGTCGCCGTCGGTTCGGGTGCGTGGACCGCGGTCCACCACGCCTTCACCTCGCCGAAGCCGGACTCGCTGCAGACCTTCGACACTGACCCGGGCTCGGCGCTGGCGTACGCGTACGACATCGTCTGCAACGGCAACGAGATCGGTGGTGGGTCGATCCGTATCCACCGCGAGGACGTGCAGAAGCGGGTCTTCAAGGTGATGGGCCTGACCGACGAGGAGGCTTCGGAGAAGTTCGGCTTCCTGCTCGACGCGTTCAAGTTCGGCGCGCCGCCGCACGGCGGGATCGCGTTCGGCTGGGACCGGATCACCGCGCTGCTGGCCGGCACCGAGTCGATCCGCGACGTGATCGCGTTCCCGAAGTCCGGCGGCGGGTACGACCCGCTGACCGCCGCGCCGGCGCCGATCACCGCCGCGCAGCGCAAGGAGGCCGGCGTCGACGCCACGCCGGCCAAGTCCGACGCTCCGGGCAGTGTCGGCGGCGGTAACGGCTGAACCGGTTTGGCAGTTCGTATACAGTCGACCTGGTGACCTCCAACCCGGTTCTTGTCGGAGACGGCCATCTGCCCCTGCGCGACGTGGTCGCGGCGGAACTGCGCCGGCTGATCCTGGACGGTTCGCTGCAACCGGGCGAACGGCTCGTCGAGGATCGGCTGGCCCAGCAGCTCGGCGTCTCGCGCAACCCGATCCGGGAGGCGATGCGGGTGCTGGAGGCCGAGGGCTTTCTCGACGTGGTCGCCAGGCGCGGGGCGTTCGTGGCGAAGCTGTCGGCCCGCCAGGCCGACGACCTGTTCTATGTCCGGCTCGCACTGGAGCCGTTGGGAGCCCGCCTGGCCGCCTCGGTCGAGGAGCCGCCAACCGCTTTGCTGCAACGGGCCTGGGAGATCCTGGCCATGGTCCGCGACTCCGGGCCGGACCAGGATCTCGACACCCTGTCGACCCTGCACACCGAGCTGCACTCGCTGGTATTCGAGATGACCCGCAACAGCTACCTGATCGCCATCGCGATCCCGATGGTGAAGCGCGGCCAGTGGCTGCTCCGGCAGAGTGCGCCGCTGCAGAACCCGGCCGCGTGGACCGAGCATTACGGCCTGATCGAAGCCATCGAGGCCGGTGACGCCGACCTCGCCGAGGCGGCCGCCCGCCACCACGTGCTGAGCGTACGCAGTTCACTGCGGCCCCGGCTCGATCGCGCCTGAGCCCACCTCAGGCCGCCGCGACACCCGCAATCTGTATACGACGGCGATCTCGACGGTCTCCACTCGCGAGGACCGAATCCTCCGTCGGCCCCGGCCCATGGCCGGAAGTTTTTGCTGCCCTTCCTGCCGTGGAGCCCTGTGTTTCAAGGAAACAAGCGCACGGTGGCCACCGCTCCACAGCCGGAGACGAAACTGTCACGTGGCGGATCGGAAATATGCCCGTAGCACAGGCCGTATACAACATACGGAAGAGCTTGGCCTGTCACCTCGAGGAGCACCTCTCATGGACCACCACCCCCATCGCTCCACCACCGCGGTCTCCACCGCCGCGGCCTCCACCACCGCGGCCTTCGGCACCGCCGTCCGCCGTCCGATCTCCCGCCGCCGGCTGCTGGGGCTGGGCGGCGGCCTCGCTGCCGGGGTCGGCCTCGCCTCGGTGCTGTCCGCCTGCAGCGCCGACGACGCCACCACGACCGCCGCGGTCTCGTCCAGTGGCGGGACGCTGACGATGGGCATCAACGCCACGCCCGACACGCTCGACCCCGGAGCCACCGGTCTGGCGCTGACCCTGCTGATCTCGTTCGCGCTGTTCGACCCGCTGGTCTACTGGCTGCCCGACGGCAACGGCGGCAGCGTTTTCCACCCGGGCCTCGCCGAGTCCTGGACGATCTCGCCCGACGCTTCGGTCTACACCTTCAAGCTGCGCAAGGGCGTGACGTTCCACGACGGCACCCCGTTCAACGCCGCCGCGGTGAAGGCGACGTACGACCACGTGGTCGACCCGCGGACGAAGTCCAAGAGCGGGCTGGGGGCGCTCGGGCCGTACCGCGAGACGAAGGTGCTCGACGACTACACCGTGCAGATCGTCTTCACCGAGCCGAACGCGTCATTCCTGCACCAGCAGGCGGCCGGCAACTTCGGTATCTCGTCGCCGGCCGCGCTGACCAAGTACGGACCGACCGGCTTCGGCAACCACCCGGTCGGCACCGGGCCGTTCACGTTCGACAGCTACCAAACCGGCAGCCAGCTCACACTGCTGAAGAACCCGAAATACACCTGGGGGCCGAAGGCGCTCGGCGACGGGCCGGCCAAGCTCGACAAGCTGGTCTTCCGGATCGTCACCGACGACAGCGGCCGCTACAACGCGCTGCAGAGCGGTCAGCTGCAGATTGCCATGAACCTGCCGCCGAACAACATCTCCGCCGCCCAGAAGTCCGGCAGGTACCAGCAACTGGTGGTGCCCTCGATCGGTACTCCGCTCGGGATGCCGATCAACGTGGCCAAGCCGCCGACTGACGACCCACTGGTCCGGCAGGCGATCCTGTCCGCGGTCGACCAGAACGCGATGGTCAAGAGCGTGCTGTACGACGTCTACAAGCCGGCCCACAATGTGCTGACGCCGATCACCCCCGGGTACAGCGAGGCGGCGAGCAAGACCTACTCCTACGACCCGGACAAGGCGGCAGCGCTGCTCGACCGGGCCGGCTGGTCCGTCGGTGACGGCGGCACCCGGACAAAGAACGGCCAGAAGCTCAACCTGGACATCATCTTGTTCGGCGGGGGAGGCCTGGAGCTGCCGACCCAGTTCATCGTCTCGGAGCTGCAGAAGGTCGGCTTCAGCGCGACCACGTCGGTCCAGCCGTTCGCCACCGCGCAGGCCAGCTTCAACTCCGGCGTGCACAACCTCGGCTCGTTCGGTTACTACGGCGCCGACCCGTACCTGCTCAACATCTGGGTCAACTCCAACGCGATCGAGTCGGGCTTCAACTGGTCCCACTACAACAACCCGGCGATCGACAAGATGATCGCCCGGGCCAACGCCACCGCGGCCGAGGCCGCCCGAAACAACTTGTACCAGCAGGTCGGGACGAAGCTGATGCAGGACTCGATGTTCCTGCCTCTGTGGGATGTCGCGGGTGCGTTCACGCTCTCGCCGAAGGTGAAGAACCTGCACCAGACCCTCAACGGCTACCTGGCGTTCCACAGCGCCACCGTCGGCTGATGGCGCTGTTCGTCCTGCGCCGGCTCGGCGCGGCGGTCCCGGTCGTGCTGGGCATCACAGTGATCGCGTTCATCTTGGTGCACGTCGTTCCGGGCGACCCGGCCAAGGTGATCCTGTACGGCGCGAACGCCTCCCCGGAGCAGATCGCCGCGCTGCGCCAGCAGCTCGGGCTCGACCTCCCGCTGTGGCGCCAGTACGCCGCCTTCGCCGGCCAGCTGCTGCGCGGCGACCTCGGCACGTCGTTCCTGACCCAGAACTCGGTGGCCTTCGAGCTGCTCTCCCGGGCTCCGAGCACGCTGGTCCTGACGGTGGCGTCGATGCTCGTGGCGGTGGTGATCGGGGTCCCGCTAGGTCTGGTCGCGGGGATGCGGCCCGGCTCGGCGCTCGACACGCTGGCTCGCTGGATCTCGTTCGCCGGGGTGGCGGTGCCGTACTTCTTCCTGGCCCTGCTGCTGGTGCTGGTGTTCAGCGTCAAGTTGCAGTGGTTCTCCGCGATCGACGACGGAACGGCGAAGGCCCTGGTGCTGCCGGCGGTCTCGCTCGGCTGGGGCTATGCCGCGATCCTGACCCGGCTGGTCCGCGGCCGGGTGATCGAGGAGCTGCGCAGCGACTACGTGAAGGCGGCCCGGGCCAGGGGCAGCGGCGACCTGCGCGTGCTGCTGCGGCAGGTGCTGCGCAACTCGTCGGTGCCGGCGGTCACCACCATCGGCCTGCAGTTCGGCAACATCCTGACCGGTGCCGCGATCACCGAGGTGATCTTCGGCCGCGCCGGGCTCGGCAGCTTCCTGGCCACCTCGATCACCAGCAAGAACATCCCGGTCGTGCAGGGCGCCGTCGTGGTGATCGGCGTCTCCTACGTCCTGATCAACCTCGGCGTCGACCTGCTCGTCGGTGCCATCGACCCCCGCACCCGGCAGGAGGCCCGAGGATGACGACCGACCCCCTGAGCCTGAGCCCGGCCGTCGTGCCGGGGCGGACGGCGATGCCCGCCACCGGCTCCGTCAAGGGGCTGAAGGCAACCATCGGACGTACCGGGCTGCTGCTGGCGGTGCTTCTCATCGGCATCCTCCTGGCCGCACCCGGCCTGCTGGCGCATGTCAGCCCGGTTGCCACCAGCGACGCGAACCTGCAAGGCCCCAGCGGGAGTCACCTGTTCGGCACCGACCTGCTCGGCCGCGACGTCTTCAGCCGGACCGTGTACGGCGCTCGCCCGGTGCTGCTGGCCAGCCTGCTCGGGGTTCTGCTTGCCACGGCGGCCGGTGTCGCCATCGGGGTTCTGGGCGGAGTCGCTCCGAGGCTGGTCAACGCAGTGGTGATGCGTCTGGTCGATGTGTTCCTGGCCCTCCCGGTGCTGTTGATCGCACTGATCCTGATCGCGACCGCCGGATCCGGCGTCCGCAGCATCGTGCTCGCCATCGGCATTGCCTTCACTCCCGGCTTCGCCCGCGTGGTGGAGTCCTCGGTCCGCCGCCTACGCAAGGCGGAGTACGTCGAGGCGGCGCGTGTCTTCGGGTCGACCACCATCCGCACGTCCTGGCGGCACCTGATCCCCAACCTGCTCACCGAGGTGGTCGTGCTCGGCAGCAGCGCGATCGGCTGGGGTGTGCTGACGGCGACGACGCTGAGCTTTCTCGGCCTCGGCGTCCGGCTGCCGGCACCCGACTGGGGGAGCGACTTGGCCGCCGGTGCGACGAACCTGGCCGACGCCTGGTGGCTCTCGACCTTTCCCGGCCTGGCCATCATGGCCACGATCCTGCTGGCCAACTTCGCCGGTGACCACCTGATGCGGGTGCTCGACCCGCGCGAGGGCGTGCGGTTCGGCCGCCTGTTCCGGCTGGTCGCCGCCCGGCGGTCCGCTACCCGCGACGGAAGGGACGACAGATGAGCCTGCTCGAGGTCAGCGGCCTACGGACCGAGATCGACACCCGGCAGGGCCGGATCCGTCCGGTCGACGGGGTGAGCTTCTCCGTCGAGGCGGGTCAGACCCTCGGCCTGGTCGGGGAGTCCGGGTGCGGCAAGACGATGACCGGCCTGTCGATCCTGCGGCTGCTGCCGCCCGGCGGAGCCGTCACCGGCGGGTCCGTCCGCCTTGACGGCGAGGAGCTGACCGGCTTGGACGAGCCCGCGATGCGCCGGTTGCGCGGCAGCCGGATGGCGATGATCTTCCAGGACCCGATGACCTCGCTGAACCCGGTCCGCACGATCGGCAGCCAGCTCCGCGAGGCGTACCGGATCCACGTCGGCGCCAGCCGGGCGGCAGCGACCGCGCGGGCCACCGAGGTGCTCGGACTGGTCGGCATGCCACGGCCACGGGAACGGCTGGGTGACTACCCGCACCAGCTGTCCGGCGGGATGCGGCAGCGGGTGATGATCGCGCTCGGCCTGATGTGCGAACCGAAGCTCCTGATCGCCGACGAACCGACCACTGCGCTCGACGTGTCGATCCAGGCGCAGATCCTGACCCTGATCGACGACCTGAAGTCGCAGCTGTCGATGGGAGTGCTGCTGGTCACGCACGACATGGGAGTGATCGCCGAGTACGCCGACCGGGTGGCGGTGATGTACGGCGGCCGGATGGTCGAGCAGGCCGGCGTCCAGCAGTTGTTCGAGGCACCCCGGCACCGCTACACGAAGGCGCTGCTCGCTGCGATGCCGACGCTGGAGCTGGACCGCGGCACAGAGTTGTCCACCATCCCCGGAGCACCGCCGAAGCTGCTGGACCTCGCGCCGCAGTGCCGCTTCGCGCCGCGGTGCGCGTTCGCGCAGGACGACTGCCGCGGTACGGACCCGGCCCTGGTGGAGGTGACACCGGGCAGCGATCACCTGCACGCGTGTTTCCATCCCACCGCGGAGTCCCCTGCGCGGTGGGAGCCGGAGGTACGGCGTGTGCGGAGCGGAGCCGAGCCGCGGACGAGTGAGACCCTGGTCCAGCTCTTCGACGTGCACAAGAGGTTCGGGCTGAAGTCGCAGCGGCCGTTCAGGCCCAGGCGGGCGGTGCACGCGGTGTCCGGGGTGACATTGAGCATCGGGGCCGGTGAGACACTCGGCATCGTGGGGGAGTCGGGCTGCGGCAAGACCACGATCGGCCGGATGCTGGTCGGGCTCGAACGTCCGAGCAGCGGCTCGGTCACCTTCGACGGCCGCGACTTGGCCGCTCAGAGTCCGGCTGTACGACGGCGTCGCCGGCGGGACCTGCAGATGATGTTCCAGGACTCCGCGGCCGCCCTGGACCCGCGGATGACAGTCGCCGGACTGATCGAGGAACCACTGATCGCCCAGGGCGTCGGCACGCGCCGCGAGAGGCGCGACACCGTGCGCGAACTGCTGGACGCGGTGGGCCTACCGCCCGAGGCCGCGCAGCGCTACCCGCACGAGTTCTCCGGTGGGCAGCGGCAGCGGATCGCGATGGCCCGGGCGCTGGCGCTGCGCCCGCGGGTGATCGTGGCCGACGAGCCGGTGTCCGCGCTCGACGTCTCGGTCCAGGCGCAGATCCTGAACCTGATGCGCTCGCTGCAGGACCGGTACGGCCAGACGTACGTGGTGATCTCGCACGACCTGTCGCTGCTGAAGTACCTGGCCGACCGGATCGGCGTGATGTACCTCGGCCGGCTGGTCGAGCTGGGGCCGAGCGAGGACGTCTACGGTGCGCCTCGGCACCCGTACACGGCGGGACTGATCAAGGCGATCCCGTTGCCACCAGCTGCCAAGGCCGACCAGCCCGAGTCACGTCAGGAGCAGTCGGGACCGGTGCGGTCCGTGGGACTCGGCGGCGAGCTGCCGTCCGCGATCGATCCGCCGAGCGGTTGCCACTTCCGGACCCGTTGCCCACTGGCCACCGAGCGCTGCGCCATAGAAGCACCGGCGCTCACCGCCGGCGACGGCCTGCACGCGGTGGCCTGCCACCACCCCCTGACCACCGAACTCCTGACACCGGCGAGGTAGCGGATGACCATCCACGACACCACCCACAGACTCGACCCCACCCCGCGGACGACGGTCGACGTGTTCACCGCCGAACGTGCACCGGTGCTGACCGTCGACCCGGGCGACACCCTCGTCGTACGGTCGCTGGACGCCTCCGGCTACCTCGAGCCGCAGACCACGCCCGGGGAGAAGCAGCCGACGATGTTCGCCGAGTCGCGCGGGCACTGCCTGACCGGCCCGATCGCGGTGCGGGGTGCGCGGCCGGGCGACCTGCTGGCAGTGCGGCTCCTGTCGCTGACCCCGGATCCGTGGGGCTGGACCGTCGCCGGTGCGCTCGAGTCCCCGATCACCGAACGACTCGGGATCACCGGGCAGCCGCCGTCCTGGCTGCTGTGGGATCTGGACGCCGAGGCCGGCACGGGGATCTGCAACGCCGGCTTCAGCCGGCAACTGGCGCCCTTTCTGGGCGTGATCGGCGTTGCTCCGCGGGCCACCGGCGAGCACTCGACCATCCCGCCCCGCACGGTCGGTGGCGGCAACATCGACTGCAAGGAACTCGTCGCCGGGTCGACGCTCTACCTGCCGCTCGCCGTCGCCGAGGCGATGCTCAGCCTCGGCGACGGGCACGCGGCCCAGGGCGACGGCGAGGTCGGCGGGACCGCTATCGAGTGCCCGATGACCACCACCTTGGCGCTGGACCTGGTCCGCGAGCCGCCGCCGCTGCGGTCGATCCACGCGGAAACCCCGGCGGGACGGATCACCTTCGGCTTCGACCCCGATCTCGACGTCGCGATGGGCGACGCGCTGGACGCGATGGTGTGCTGGCTGGAGGTGATCCTCGACGTGGACAAGAGCACCGCCCTGGCCCTTGCCAGCACCGCCGTCGATCTCAGGATCACCCAGGTCGCGAACCAGACTTGGGGCGTGCATGCCGTGCTGCCGACCGGAGTACTGGTGTGATGGCCTGGCCGGTGGAGACCGGGCTGTTCGCGCTGGGGGACCTGCCGGTGGAACGCGGCGGCGTGATCCGCGACGCCGGGCTGGCCTGGCAGACGCACGGCACGCTGGCGCCGAGCCGGGACAACGTGATCGTCTATCCCTGCAGCTACGGCGCGACGCACGAGACGCAGGACTGGCTGATCGGGCCCGACGGGGTGCTCGACCCGGAGCGCTGGTTCGTGGTGATTCCGGACATGTTCGGCAACGGGTTGTCGTCGAGCCCGTCCACCGATCCGGACTACCCCTCGCTGGTGACGATGGCGGACAACGTGCACGCGCAGTACCGGCTACTCACCGAGGCGTTCGGCATCACCCAGGCGCACGCGGCGTACGGGTTCTCGATGGGCGCCGGCCAGGCCTACCACTGGGCGGCGCTCTACCCTGACTTCGTCCAGCGGGCCATCGTCGTGTGCGGCAGCGCCCGTACGTCGCTGCACAACCGGGTCTTCTTGTCCGGGCTGCTCCGCATCCTGGAGGCGGCCCCGGAACACCTCGGCGACGGGCGGTTCGGCGCGGAGCCGGTCGCGGCGAAGAGGGCCTTCGCGCACGTGTACGCCGGCTGGGGGCTGAGCCAGGACTTCTATCGCGCCCGGCTGTTCGAGACCCTCGGCTTCGCCGACCTGGACACCTTCCTGCAGGTTGACTGGGTCGACCGGTTCGCGGAGGGACGCGCGGCCGATCAGTACGCCCAGGCCCTGACCTGGCTGGCGGCCGACATCAGCACACCGTACGACAGTGACCTGGACGCCGCGCTGGCGGCGATCACCGCCCGGGTCCTGCTGGTGCCTTCGGCAACCGATCTCTACTTCCGGACGGCGGACAACGAGCTGGAGCTGGCCGCGTTGCGCAAGGCGGAGCTGGCCGAGATCCCGAGCGTGTGGGGTCACCGGGCCGGATCACCGCGCGACATCCCGGACGACCTCGCCTTCCTCCGCCGGCACGTACGCGGCTGGCTCGCCGACTGAAAGGACCACCATGAGCATCGCCGACTCGTCTTACCGCATCCTGCCGCCCACGCTGGACGGGCGGATCCCGTTCGCCGACGGTGAGACCTGGTTCCGCGTCACCGGTGACCTGTCCAGTGGCGTTACGCCGCTGGTCGTCGCGCACGGCGGTCCCGGCGCCACGCACCAGTATCTGCTGTCGCTGACCGCATTTGCGGATCCAGATGGGCCTGCGCGGCCGGTCGTGCACTACGACCAGTTGGGCTGCGGGAACTCGACGCACTTGCCCGACGCCGACCCGTCGTACTGGACCGTCGAACTGTTTCTGACCGAGCTGGAGAACCTGGTCGCGCTGCTCGGGATCGCCGACAACTACCACTTGCTGGGACAGTCGTGGGGCGGCATGCTCGCCGCGGAACACGCCGTACGGCGTCCTGCCGGGCTGAGACGGCTCGTCATCGCGAACTCGCCGGCGTCGATGCCGTTGTGGCTGGAGGCGGCCGCCTCATTGCGGGCCGGACTCCCTCCGGTGATCGACCAGACCCTCCGGTCGCACGAGGAGGCCGGGACCACGGACTCCCCGGAGTACGAGGCCGCGATGACGACGTTCTACGACCGGCACGTCTGCCGGGTGGTGCCGAACCCGCCCGAGGTGCGCGCGGCGTTCGCGGCACTGGAGGAGGACCCGACGGTCTACCACACGATGAACGGGCCGAGTGAGTTCCACGTGGTCGGCAGTCTGCGCGACTGGAGCATCGTGGACCGGCTGGCGAACATCGACGTGCCGACGCTGGTGATCTCAGGGGTGTACGACGAGGCGGCACCGGTCACCGTGATTCCGTACGCGAAGCTGATCCCGGACGTCCGCTGGGAAGTGTTCGAGTACTCCAGCCACATGCCGCACATCGAGGAGCACAGCCGGTACGTCTCGATGGTCGAGTCCTTCCTGCGCGGCCGGGACTGACTCGAGAGGCTTGAGCTCGACCGGAGTTGGGAGGAAACTGGCGGCGATCGGCTACCCGGCCGGCGCGGAGGACCAGCGGCGCTGCGACTCGTTCAAGAACGCGATCCGCTACCTCACCGGCTCCGTCCCGGGCGGCGGCCTCGGCTAAGGGCGGCGCGCTCGGACCCAGGTCTTGTCGGGGGTGAGGTAGTCGGCCAGTGTCAGCCCAGCTTCGGTCAGCTGGGCCGACAGCTGGTCGTCGCTGAGGTTCTGGGTCAGGATGCGCTGCGACCAGGAGCGGTCGCCGATGGTGTGGGTCAGCGTTGCCGCCTGGCGGTTGCCGGGGAGTTCCTCGACGTCGGAGACGACCAGGCGGCGGTGCTCGTTCTCCATCACGGTGGTACCACGAATCATCCCGGGGATCTGCTGCTGGAGCAGAACCGCTCCGCGCGGGCGGACGTGGTGGGCGCAAGTGCGCAGGAGGCGCAGGCGTTCGTCGTCATCGGCGACGTTGATCAAATACGACATCATCAGCACCACGTCGAAGTGGCGGTCCAGCCGGAGGTCGCCGATCGTCGAGCAGATCGTCTCGGTCTCGGTCACACGCGCGACCATGTCCGGCGACTCGTCGACTGCGACCACCTGATGCCCGAGGGCGAGCAGTGGCCGGGTGATCCGCCCGGTGCCGCAGCCGAGCTCGAGGATGCTGCTGCCCGGTTCCATCGCGGCGTTGATCAATTCGTCCTCACCGTGCGCCGGTGTGGCCTCGTAGAGTTCGATTGCACTGCCGTCCGGTGTGTGCGGCCCAGGTCCGGTCCCGCCTTGTCCGACTCTCATGCAGGCCAGCTTCACGAATCGGCCGGTAGTCTCCAAACCTTCGGTCCACACCGAAAGAAGGGGGAGCGATGCGGCCCGTCGTACCGGTGGAGCTGCTGGCGCATCTGCGCCGTGCCCGGGATGTTGCCGATCGCAACTATGCCGAGCCGCTCGACCTGGCTGGGCTGGCGGCCGCCGCAGGCGTGTCGAAGTACCACTTCCTGCGGTGTTTCGCGGCCGAGTACGGCGAGACGCCGATGCAGTACGTCACCCGCCGGCGGATCGAGCGGGCCACCGATCTGTTGCGGGCGACCAACCTGACCGTGACCGAGGTGTGCGGCCTGGTCGGGTACAGCAGCCTGGGTTCGTTCTCGCAGCGGTTCACCGAGCTGGTCGGGATGACGCCGACGCAGTACCAGCGGACCCGGACGGGTCCGCGCATCCCAGGCTGCTTCGTGTTCATGCTCGGACTGAACTCCGCAATTCCGGAGAAGCACGCCGGGGCTGCCGAAGCCTACCGTCGTACCAACGACGAGGAGGAACAGTGATCACCAACGTCAGTTTGGTCACGGTCTACGTCAATGACATCGACGAGGCGAAGGCGTTCTACACCGACAAGCTCGGGTTCGTGGTGGGGGACGACATCACGCTCAGCGAGGACTTCCGGTGGTGCACGGTGCACCAGGCCGACCACCCCGAGCTCGAGCTGGCGCTGATGCTGCCCGGGCCGCCGATGGACTCCGAGTCCGCGGATTCGATCCGCCGGATCATGGCCAAGGGCTCCATGCACGGGTTCGGCATGGCCACCGACGACTGCCACAAGACCTTCGCCGAGCTGGTTGCCAACGGCGTCGAGTACCTCCAGGAGCCGTCCGATCGCCCGTACGGCGTGGAGGCGGTACTGCGCGACAACTCCGGCAACTGGCTGGTCCTGGTGGAGCAGAGGCCCTACACCGCGACGGACTTCACTTGACCTCGAGTCTTTGTCTCAATACATTTGATACAAAGACTCGAGGGGGCAGCAGATGATCATCACGGTCGACCCGGGCGCGGCCAAACCGCCGTACGAACAGGTGAAGGACCAGATCGACGGGCTGATCCGGGCCGGTCAGCTGGCGCAGGGTACGCGGTTGCCGACGGTCCGGCAGCTGGCGGGTGATCTTGGGCTGGCGGTGAACACGGTGGCGCGGGCGTACAAGGAGCTCGAGGCCGATCGTCTGGTCGAGACCCGCGGCCGGAACGGCACCTTCGTCCTCGCCTCCCGCAGCCGAGTCGACGACGAAGAAACCCGTGCCGCCGCCACCGTCTTCGCCCGAGCCGCCCACCGAGCCGGCCTCAGCCAGGCTGAAGCCACCGAAATCCTCCACCGAGCCTGGTAAACGGACCGTCGCAGCCGCGGATGTGGCAGTGTGGAGGTATGGGTGGGGGTGGGCTGGGTACCGCGGGTGCCGCGGTTCCCGGAGTGCAGGAGCGGAAGGCCGATGGCCGGGCCGCCCGTCGGCGGGTGTCGCGTCGTTCGCACGGTGACTGGGAACCGGCGCTCGATCGGCCGGATCCGCTCGACATTCTTCAGGCCCAGGCCGCTACCCGGGATCCGGTGCTGGTTCCGGTGCGTTACGGCAGGATGCTGGCCTCGCCGTTCGCATTCTTCCGCGGCGGCCCGGGGATCATGGCGAACGACCTGGCCGGTACGCCGAGCAGCGGCATCACCGTCCAGGTGTGCGGCGACGCCCACCTGGTCAACTTCGGCTTGTTCGGAACACCGGAGCGCGACCTCGTCTTCGACGTCAACGACTTCGACGAAACCCTGCCCGGCCCGTGGGAATGGGACATGAAACGGCTTGCGGCCAGCGTCGCCGTCGCCGCCCGGCAGAACGGCTTCACGCTGAAGCAGCAGCGCCAAGCGGCTCGCGACACGGTCCGCGAGTACCGCGAAGCCATGATCACGTTCGCCGAGCTGGCGACCCTCGACCTGTGGTACCTGCACCTGTCGTCCGCGCAGCTGAGCAACATCATCGGCCGCCTCGAAACGGAGTTCGGGACCACGGCGCCGAAGTTGACCCCCGCCAGGCTGGACAAGGTGTTCGCCAAGGCGAAGTCGCACGACAACCTGCGTGCGTTCGCCAAGCTCTGCGTGCGCAGCGGCGCCGGGGTACAGTTGGCCAGCCACCCGCCGCTACTCCTCCCGATCCGCCAGTTGTTCGCCGCGGCGGACGCAGACCGAGTCGCCGCCGGCATTCGGGAGGCCGTCGACGACTTCCGGCACACGCTCGCCGACGACCGCCGGGCATTGTTCGACCAGTTCGAGATCGTCGACATGGCGCGCAAGGTTGTCGGTGTCGGCAGCGTGGGCACCCGCTGCTACGTCGTACTGCTCCGCGGCAAGGGGGCCCATGACGTGCTGTTCCTCCAGGTCAAGCAAGCCGAGGCCAGCGTCCTGGAGCCGTACGTCGCCGCCAGCGAGTTCCCGCACCACGGCCGGCGCGTGGTCGACGGACAACGGCTCCTGCAGTCCCTTCCCGATATCTTCCTGGGCTGGACGACCGGACCGCGGGGCTTCGACTACTACGTGCGCCAACTGTGGGACATGAAAGGCTCGATCGACCCCGCCAAGCTCACCCCCGGCGGCCTCGGCGTGTACGGCGGGATGTGCGGCTGGACCCTCGCCCGCGCCCACGGCCGGGGAGGCGACGAGATCGCCATCGCCGGCTACCTCGGCAAGTCCGAGGTCTTCGACGAGGCCATCGCCGACTTCGCCCTCACCTACGCCGACATCAACGCCCGCGACCACAGCCGCCTCGCCGCAGCAGTAGACGCCGGCACCATCCCCACCACCCCCGAAACCTGACTTGTCGGTTGTGGGAGCCGCCTCCGAGTCTCCGCACGGGTCGCCGGCAGCGTACCGGGTACGCGCGTGGGCCGATCATCGGAAACTTCTCGTCGCTGGGTGCACTTTTGTTTCCGAAGATCGTTCGGGCAACACGGTCTGTCGGAAACGATTCCAGATTCTTGCGGGAACGGTGTAGTGAGCTCTGTACACAGTGTCGTGGGGTTGCTACTGTCCCGCCTGATTTGACATCGATGTCAACGACAGGGAGTGGTCACGATGGTGTCGAGACGAACGTTCCTGGCGGGCAGCGGTGCAGTGACCGCGGGTGGGTTCGGACTGGTTCCGGGCCTCGCATCCAGCGCACATGCTGCGACTTCATCGACGTCCGGCAGCCCCGCTCGGCTGCTGCCGGTGTTCAGCCGCCCGAACCACCTGGATTACGGCGACGTCAGCAAACTCAGCGGTGGTGACCAGACATTGCTGACAACGTTGCAAGGCGTCGTCAACCGTACCGAGCCCGAGCTGTACTTCCTTTACGACACGGGCACCATGAGCACGCCGGACGCCAAGTGGCTGACCGACATGCACTTGCCCACCAAGCTGTACAAGAACCCGCTGGACCTGGTCGCCAAGTACCGCAACCGCGTCCGCGGTGCGATCGTGTACGACTCCGCCGTACCCGACTCGCTCAACGTCGCCACAACCCTGGCCGGCTTGGAGAATGCCGTCGTCGCCGACGCGGACCAGGTCAACGCGCACGGGCTGCGGATCGTGAAGGACCTGCGCGGGATGTTCGACGAGGACCGGGTGAAGACCTACCGGTGGCAGCTCGACAACCTGTTCCCGCGGGTCACCCACAAGCTGCTCGCCGGCCTGCCACCGACCAGGGTGGTCCCGGTCGAGAACGTCCAGTGGACGGAGATCGCCCGCGAGACCGAGCAGATCCGGGACTCGTCGAACAAGGGCAACTACGACCTCGACGTCTCGGCCAAGCTCGGCAAGGAGGCCGTGTTCGTCCGGTTCCAGGACTCGTTCACCGACGACGGCTGGGGCCCGTCGGTCTCCGAGGTCACGGTCAAGGCGAACGGCACCGAGATCGCGCACTTCCTGCCCGGTACGCCGGAGGAGGAGCCGTACCTGTTCGACGGTGTCCACTCGTCGATCGGTGGGGACGCCAACCGCTTCAGTGACGGCGGCGGCTACTTCATCTACCGGTTCGAACCACCGGCCGGTACGACGTCCCTGGTGGTGACCGTGACGATGTGGAACCAGTACCTGGTCACGGCCACCGATACTTCGCCCACCCGCATCGAGCCGTTCCCGTACTTCCGCGACTACGTGGTGGCCACCAAAGCCCTGGTGAGCTGGCTGCCACCGGCCGGTGAGACCGGCGAACTGCTCATCGAGCACTTCGCCAAGTGGCCGACGCTCGCGCCGTACATGGGCTGGTTCGCCAACGACGTGTCGGGCGAGTGGGACGGCGTCGACCTCGCCTCGCAAGGTGGTTCGCCCGTCATCGCGGCGGACTTCTACATGAACGGCACCGTGCACTCCGGGTTCACGGCGCCGATCTCGGACAAGGTCCGGCCGATCCGGCGGATCAGCAAGCCGCAGAACAAGGTCTACCTGACACTGACGTTCGGTGAGGGCGACAACATCCAGTACTGCCAGCGCCACATGCGTGACCTGTGGGACGACCCGAAGCGGGGCGAGGCGCCGGCCAACTGGACGATCAGCCCGCTGCTCGCAGAGACCGGGCCCGGGTTGTTCAGCTACTTCCAGCGGACCGCGACCGCCAACGACCTCCTGGTCTGCGGCCCGTCGGGCGCGGGCTACACCTACCCGGGATCATGGGCGGCCGATCAGTTCCCGCAGTACCTGCAGCTGACCGGCTCGATGCTGCGGACCACCGGGATGGACCTGGTGTACTCGTACAGCAGCCGCGAGAACGACAAGTGGATCCTGCTCTCGGAGGAGATCGCCAGTGGATTCGCGAAGTACACCCCGCTGAAGGGGATCATGCAGACCTGGGACGGCGATCTGCTGGCGGTCCGTCAGGGCGGTCTGCCGATCGTCGGGCAGTGGGGTGCACCGGGCAAGGCAGGGGAGTACAAGGCCGCGCTGGACGCCCGGGTCGCCCAGTGGGACGGCGCGAGTCCGCTGTTCATCTCCGGCGGGATCAACGCGTGGTCGTGGACCCCGTCGGACATTTCGGAGTTGGCCGCTCTGCTCGGCGATCCGTACGAACTGGTTCTGGCGAACGCCTTCTTCGACCTGCTCAACCGCGTGCTGGTGTAGCCGAACGCGACGCGGTCGCCCGGGAGGAGAATCCGGGCGACCGCTGGGGTGGGGGTCTGTTACCAGTGGTGTGCGACGTCGAGCACGACTCGGGTGCTGGACCCGGGGCCGGCCAGCGTGAAGACGCGGAACGGGAGCCTGGCGCGGACGCCGACGCCGATCGTGGTCTGCCCCTCGAAGCTGCCGGCGATCGCGACCTGACGGAAGGTGCTGTAGCCCGCCACGTTGGACAGCTCGCGTGGCTTGGCCGGGGTGTACGTCGGACGACCGGCTGCGTCGTACGCCGGAGCGCGGACGACGAACTGCAGCTTCGCGCCACCGCGCAGCGGGACGAGGGCGCCCTCGCCGTCGGTGTAGACGTTCGGGACGTAGCGGACGTCGTACCCGGCCACGCGGCCGCGGATGTCGACGACGAGCCGGTCGTAGCAGGCGTGCCGTCCGGTGCGGACGGCGGTGACAGGTGCCTGCGTCATCCTGCTGTTTGCCTCGGGCAACGATCCCCAGCCGCTCGGGCAGGACGGGAGAGCGACGGCTGCGGCCGAGGTGGTGCGGGGGGCGGAGGCCGAGTTGATGACGGCGGGTGCGGCGATCGCGGCCGCGGGGATCGCCATGACGGCGACTGCGGCAAGGATCGTCTTGCGAGTGATGCGGTGGATGTTCATGATGTGTTCCCCCCTTTGAGGACACTTACTTGGACGAGACCAGTGGCCAACTGGTTGGCTTTCGAGCCTGGTGATTTCAGGTAGTCGATCGGGCACTATGTGCGGATGACCCCCGATGAGCTGCTCGACGTGTTCCACCGCCGGATCCGCCTGCCGGACGCGGACACCATCCCCGGCTGGAAGCAGGAGCACGACGGTCTGGTGCACCGGTCGTACGTCGAGGGGCCGGACGGCGCCGGGTTCGTCGAGACGCCGCGCGGCCTGGGCGAGGATCCGGACGCGGTGATCGCCGGCCAGGTGGAGTTCTTCCGCGAGCGCAGCCTGCCGTTCGAGTGGAAGACGTACGCGTACGACGAGCCGGCCGACCTCGGTGACCGGCTGGCCCGGGCAGGGTTCGTCAAGGGTGAGCCGGAGACGCTCATCCTCGGCGAGGTGGACCGGGTCCTGCAGCGGCCGTCCGCGTTGCCGTCGAAGGTGCGGTTGCGGGAGGCCGACGGTCCGGGCGACTACCACCGGATCGCGGTACTGATGGACACGCTGTGGCACAACGGGCTCGAGCGGATCGAGGAGCGGCTCGCGGCCGAGGCGCGGATGTTCCCGGATCGGTTGTCGGTGTTCCTGGTCGAGGACGCCCTGAAGGGACCGGACGGACCGGCGCTGACCGCGGCGTGGGTTCGGTTCCATCCGGGCACCGGGTTCGCCAGCCTCTGGGGCGGCGGGACCTTGCCGGAGTGGCGACGGCAGGGGCTCTACAGCGCGGTCCTCGCGCACCGGGCGCGGCTGGCGAAGGAGCGCGGCTACGAATTCCTGCGGGTGGACGCGTCCGAGGATTCCCGCCCGATCCTGCAGAAGCTGGGTCTGTACGGCGTCACGACGACCACGCCGTACGAGTGGGAACCAGCTAGCTGACGGCGCCGGGAGCTGACACCCGGGGGTGTGCTACGGAACGACGGCGCGACGCTGTACGTTGCGGTCATCATGGCACTGAAAATCGCGTCACGTTTCCGTCGGCTGCTGCAGCGCCCCGGTTCGATCGATCTCGGCCCGTACGAGCGGCTCACCCAGCTGGTCGGTGAGGCGGAGGAATCCGTCCTGGCTCTGACCGACGAGGAGCTCACCGAGGCGGTCGGCGAACTGCGGACGACCGGTGGACTGCACGAGGACGAGCAGATCGAGTTCCTCGCGCTGGCCCGGGACGCGGGCAACCGGGCGATCGGCGAGCGGGCGTTCGACGGCCAGGTCGTCGGCGCGCTGGCGATGCTGCAGGGCCGCGTGGTGGAGATGGCCACCGGTGAGGGCAAGACGCTGGCCGGTGCGATCGCCGCCGCCGGATACGCGATCGGCGGCCGCAAGGTCCAGATCCTCGCGGTGAACGACTACCTGGCCCGCCGCGACGCCGACTGGATGGGCCCGGTGTACGAGCTGCTCGGGGTCACCGTGTCGCACATCGGCCAGGCGTCCACGCCGGACGAACGGCGTACGGCGTACGAGGCGGAGGTCTGCTACGTCCCGGTGAGCGAGGTCGGGTTCGACGTACTGCGGGACCGCCTCGTGAACGACGTCGCCGACCGGGTCACGGCCGAGCTGGACGTGGCGCTCGTGGACGAGGCCGACTCGGTGCTGATCGACGAGGCCCGGGTGCCACTGGTGCTGGCCGGTGCGACCCGGACCGAGGAGCTCGACGAGGACGTCGTCCAGCTGGTCCGGACGCTGCGCGCCGGGGTCGACTACGAGATCGACGGCGACGGCCGGACGGTAGCGCTGACGGACAAGGGCACCGACAAGGTCGAGGCGGCGCTCGAGGGGATCAACCTGTACGAGGACGACAACCTCGACCGGCTGACCCAGATCAACGTCGCGCTGCACGCCGAGGTGCTGCTGCGCAAGGACGTCGACTACCTGGTCCGCGACGGCAAGGTCAGCCTGATCAACAACAACCGCGGCCGGATCGCCAAGCTGCAGCGCTGGCCCGACGGCCTGCAGGCCGCGGTCGAGGCCAAGGAGGCCGTGCCGGTCAGCGACTCCGGTGAGGTGCTGGACAGCATCACCGTGCAGGCCCTGGTCAAGGGCTACAAGACTCTGTGCGGCATGACCGGTACGGCGGTTGTCGTCGGGGAGTCGCTGCAGGAGTTCTACGAGGTCGACGTGGCCGTCGTACCGCCGAACAAGCCGAACATCCGGGTCGACGATCCGGACCGGCTGTATCTGACGGTCGAGCAGAAGAACGTGGCGCTGGTCGAGCACATCGCCGAAGTACACGAGGCCGGCCGGCCGATCCTGATCGGCACCCACAGCGTCGAGGAGTCGGAGCAACTGAGCGACCGGCTCGAGGCGGCCGAGATCCCGCACGTCGTACTGAACGCGAAGAACGACGCCGAGGAAGCGGCGATCATCGCCGAGGCCGGCGTACCCGGGACGGTGACCGTGTCCACCCAGATGGCGGGTCGCGGAACCGACATCCGGCTCGGCGGCCGGGACGAGTCGCACGACAAGGACAAGGCCATCGAGCTCGGCGGCCTGTACGTCGTCGGCACCGGCCTGCACGCGTCGCGACGGCTGGACGACCAGCTACGCGGCCGCGCCGGACGCCAGGGCGACCCGGGCGGATCGCTGTTCTTCGCCAGCCTCGCCGACGAGCTCGTCACCCGGTACTCGGTTTCGTCCGGTCTGCGGCCGCACCCCGACGACACCGGTCGGCTCACCGACCGCAAGTCGCTCGGCGTCCTCGAGCACGCGCAGCGGGTCGCGGACGGCGCCAACGCGGAACTGCACCGCACCACCTGGTCGTACCACCGGCTCACCGGGCAGCAGCGCGCCATCCTGCTCGACACCCGCGAGAAGGTGCTCACCGAGGACCTCGCCGCCACCGAGCTGGCCGAGAAGGCCAAGGAGCGGTACGACGAACTCGTCGAAGAGGTCGGCGAGGACACGGTCAAGGACGCGGCCCGGCGGATCGCGCTGCACCACCTGGACCGGCGCTGGACCGACCACCTGGCGTACCTGGCCGACCTGCGCGAAGGCATCCACCTGCGGTCGCTGGCCGGCGGCATCGTGCACCTGAAGCCGATCGACGAGTTCAACAAGTCGGCGATCGCGTCGTTCGACACGCTGATCGCGGACTCGTGGACCGACGCGGTCGAGACGTTCAAGACGGCTGAGATCACGTCGGAGGGGCTGGACGAGGCGGCGTCGGGCGTGCCGCGGCCCACAGCGACCTGGACGTATCTGATCAACGACAACCCGTTCGGCACCGAGGCGGACCGGATCCTCGGGCGGCTTCGGAACGCGATCAAGCCCGAGTCCGTGGCTGAGGCCGAGGAGATCCTTCCGGAGGAGTTCGACGAGGACGAACTCCCGGAGGAGTTGCGGGACGCGGACGACGAGGCCGATGACGACGAGCTGCCCGAGGAACTGCGGGACGCCGACGACGAGGAAGACCACCCCAAGGACAGCAAGAAGTAGCGGGCCCCCGACTTTGGTCTAGGGGGTGGTCCGAAGGGCTCGGTAGGGGCAGCCGTCGGCCCGATGCCGGGTGGTGGACCCCTGGGCGAGTCTCGGGTCATGTCCTCCCGGTCCGGCAGCCCGTGGCTCCTCGTTCTCGATATCGCGATCCCAGTTGCGCTGTTCTACGGCCTGCGAGCTGCAGGCGTGAGCAACGTGACCGCGCTGCTGATCAGCACCGTGCCGGCGTTGGTCAGTTCGATTGCCTCGCTCGTACGCCAACGCCGTGCCGACCTGGTGGGTACGGCGGTGATCTTCAGCCTGGTCGGGAGCGCGGTCGTGGCGTGGCTGGGTGGGGATGCTCGCGTCCTGCTCGTGCGCGGGGCCTGGATCAGTCTTCCGTTCGCAGGCGTGACGCTGTGGTCGCTCAGGCATCCTCAGCCGCTCTGCTACACCTTCACCCGGGCGATCATGCCGAGGCGGGCGGCCATCATGGACCGCCTGTACGACGAGGACCCGCGCTTCCGGCTCGCCTGGCGGCGGATCACGGTGCTCTGGGGGATCTTCTCGATCGTCGACGCGGTGATCCGGGTCGTGCTCACGTACACGCTGCCGCTGTCCGTCGTACCGGCGCTGGAGCCGGTGATCACGGTGGCCACCATCGTGGCTCTGCAGATCCCGACCCATGTGCTGCTTCGGCGCAGCGGGACCATTCACCTGGTCTTCGGCCCGCGGCGATTCGTGGACCAGGCGGAGCGCTCCTGACCTCGACCGATCCGAGTGTCGGTGCGGTTCGTTAGGCTCAGGGCGTGAGTGACGGTCTGTTCGATCTGCCAGGTGCGCCTGCCCCTGCTCGTGGGGGTGGCAGCCTCGCCGACGTCGACCACACTGCCGCTCCGTTGGCCGTGCGGATGCGGCCGCGGAGTCTGGACGAGCTGGTGGGGCAGCAGCACTTGCTGGCCCCCGGGTCACCGCTGAGGCGGCTGGTCGAGGGTGACCAGCCGATGTCGCTGCTGCTCTGGGGTCCTCCCGGCACAGGCAAGACGACGATCGCGGCGGTCGTGTCGCATCAGACCAACCGGAAGTTCGTCGAGCTGTCGGCTGTCACCGCGGGCGTGAAAGACGTCCGGCAGGTGATCGACGGCGCGCGCCGTGAACTCTCCAAGCCCTCGGGTGCAGTGGAGACGGTGCTGTTCATCGACGAGGTGCACCGGTTCACGAAGGCGCAGCAGGATGCGCTGTTGCCAGGTGTCGAGAACCGTTGGGTGACGCTCGTCGCCGCGACCACGGAGAACCCGTTCTTCTCTGTCATCTCCCCGCTGCTGTCGAGGTCCTTGCTTCTCACCCTCGAGTCGCTCACCGACGACGACATCGCCGTACTGCTGGATCGGGCGCTGACCGACGAGCGCGGGCTGAATGCCGAGTTCGAGTTGGCCGAGGACTCGCGGGCGCACCTGCTCCGGATGGCTGGGGGAGATGCGCGCCGGGCGCTGACCTATCTGGAAGCTGCGGCCGGTGGTGCACGGGCCAAGGACGCCAAGGTCATCGACCTGAAGACGTTGGAGACGGCGGTCGATCGGGCCGCGGTGCGCTACGACCGGGCCGGGGATCAGCACTACGACGTGGCGTCGGCGTTGATCAAGTCGATCCGTGGTTCGGACGTGGACGCGGCGATGCACTACCTGGCCCGGATGATCGAGGCCGGGGAGGACCCGCGCTTCATCGCGCGCCGGCTGGTGATCTCGGCCAGTGAGGACATCGGCATGGGCGACCCGACCGCGCTCGGTGTCGCGGTGGCCGCGGCCGACGCGGTGCAGTTGATCGGCATGCCCGAGGCGCGGATCAACCTTGCCCAGGCAGTGGTCGCGCTCGCCCTGGCACCCAAGTCCAACGCGGTCATCATGGCCGTCGACGCCGCCATCGCGGATGTGAAGGCGGGGAAGGTCGGCCCGGTCCCTCCGCACCTGCGCGACGCCCACTATGCGGGGGCGAAGAAGATCGGCCACGGCAGCTCGTACCAGTACTCGCACGACGACCCGCGCGGCATCGTCCCGCAGCAGTACGCGCCGGACGTGATCGACGGCACCGACTACTACAAGCCCACCCGTCGTGGCGGTGAAGCGGCGTACGCGGACCGGGTCGCCAACATCCGCAAGATCCTGAGGGACCGCAAGTGAGCCGGACCACCGAGCACGTGGACGCCTTCAACCACGCCGTCACCAGCGGTGACTGGGACACGTTCGCCCAGCGTTTCGCCGCCGACGCCCGGATGTCCTTCGTAGGTGTCCCGGCCGGGCCGTTCGAGGGCCGTACGGCGATCGCCGCGGCGTACCGGGAGAACCCGCCGACCGAGACGATGACTCTCGAAGGAGCGGACGGCGACACCGTGAAGTTCCGCTGGGCCGGCGGCGACACCGGCACGATGGACCTCAGCTGGGCACCCGACGGAACCGTGCAGACACTCATCGTCAGCTTCGACTGAGTACGGCGGGGGCCTGCTCAAGCGGATGAACCAGGTCGGTAGGATTCCAGACGACCTGGGGGTGAAAGGCTCGTCGTTTTGAGGCAGTACAACCCTCCCTTCGCCCGTCATCGAAAAACCGGAAGACCGACCGCACTGAAGATCGCCGGACTCGCGGCGATCGTGCTGGTGCTGGCCGGCCTGCTGATCTTCGTGCCGTTCAAGTCACCTGACTCGACCAGCAGCACACCGCCGATTGCGGCGTCGTCGCCGAGCACGTCCACGCAGACGGCGTCCGAGTCGCCGTACGGCGACTTCACGGGATACCGGCCGCACTCCGGGCCGGCGAGTCCCACGCAGGAGCCCACGGCCAGCAAGGAGAGACTCGCCAACCCCGCGGCGGGTTGGTTCACCCCGACGCAGCCCGCGGCGACTCCGAGCGCACCTGAGCCGCCGTGGTCACCATCAGCGTCGCCGCGGTCGACCTCGACCGCGCCGACGAAGCCCTCCTCGACCCAGCCGCCAGGCCGGCCGGCCAGCCCTGCACCGTCGGAGCCGTCCTCGACCCGGCCGAGCACACCGACCCAGCCGACCACACCAAGCCCGAGCAGCCCGACCGATCCCGGCACCACTCCAACGGAGCCAAGCACCACTCCAACGGAGCCAAGCACCACTCCGACGGAGCCGAGCGCCACTCCAGCCGAGCCGAGCCCCAGTACGCCGGAGCCGAGCAACACCCACGCCCACCCGACGCCGAGCCCCTGACAGTGCCCATGCCAGTGGCCTTGCCAGTGGCCATGCCAGTGTCATGCCGGTGTCATGCACCCCGACCCCCGGATGACGCGGTTTGGTGGGCGACTGTGATGTGAGGGATGGTGTCCTGGAGCGGAGTGCGACTACGCCGCGCGATAAGGTCGGGCGGTCCACGTGGTCGCAACGGGAAGGTGGATCGTTTCCATGAGCGTCGGTGAAGTCGCCGGGTTGATAGCCGCCTGCGCGCTGCTCATCCTGGTGGGCCTGCTGGCCTATCCGATCCTGAAGCTGGGCAAGGTCTTCGACGAGACCCGGATCCTTGTGAAGGGCGTCTCCAACGAGACTGTCCCGCTGCTCGGTGAGGTGACCACCACCGTGTCGACGACCAACGCTCAGCTGGCCAAGGTCGACACCATCACCGACAACGCGACCACCGTGACCACCAACGCGGCCGCGCTGATGTCGCTGTTCTCGGCCACTGCCGGCGGCCCGCTGGTGAAGGCGGCCGCGTTCACGTACGGCGTGCGCCGCGCACTGGGCGAGAGCCAGCGCCGGGATGTGTCCCGGAGGGTGAAGGAAGAAATGAAAGCGGAGCGCAAGGCGCGCAAGCGGGGTGACGTCCGGTGAAGCGGATCTTCTGGTTGATCATCGGCATCGCTGTCGGTGTCTATGCGGTGACCCGGTTGAAGAAGCGGGCCCAGGTGCTCGCGCCGGAGGGCCTGCAGGAGTCCGCGGCCAAGCTCGCGGCGGCGGTCCGGCACTTCGGCGACGAGGTCCGCGAGGGCATGGCCGAGCGCGAGACGGAGCTGCGTGACGCGCTGGGCATCGACACCGCACCCAACCCAACTGACACGACGCAGCGTGAGGATTACCGGTAACACCCATGGAAACCAGTGAGATCAGGCGGCGGTTCCTGAAGTACTTCGAGGACCGGGGCCACACCGTGGTGCCCAGTGCGCCACTGCCGTCGCCGGACCCGAACCTGCTGTTCAACGTGGCCGGCATGGCCCAGTTCGTCCCGTACTTCGTCGGCCAGCAGACGCCGCCGTACCCGCGGGCGACCAGTGTGCAGAAGTGTGTCCGCACCCTCGACATCGACGAGGTCGGCAAGACCACGCGGCACGGCACGTTCTTCCAGATGAACGGCAACTTCTCCTTCGGCGACTACTTCAAGGAGAAGGCGATCGAGTACGCCTGGGACCTGGTCACCCGGTCCCAGAACGACGGCGGCTACGGCTTCGACGAGTCGGTCCTGTACGCGTCGGTGTACTACGACGACGACGAGGCGATCGACCTGTGGAAGCGGATCGCCGGTCTGCCCGACGACCGGATCGTCCGCCTCGGCATGAAGGACAACTTCTGGTCGATGGGCATCCCCGGCCCGTGCGGCCCGTGCTCGGAGATCCTGATCGACCGCGGCCCGGAGTTCGGCGCCGACCGGGACTGGGAGGCGGGCGACCGCTACCTGGAGTTCTGGAACCTGGTCTTCATGCAGAACATCCGCGGCGAGGGCGGCGGCAAGGACGGCTACGAGATCCTCGGCGAGCTGCCGAAGAAGAACATCGACACCGGTCTCGGCCTCGAGCGCGTCGCGTACCTGCTGCAGGGCGTCGACAACATGTACGAGATCGACGAGATCTACCCGGTGATCGAGCGGGCCGCCGACCTGAGCGGCCGAAAGTACGGCGCCGACCACGTCGACGACGTACGGTTCCGTGTGGTCGCCGACCACGTCCGCAGCGCGCTGATGCTGATCGGCGACGGCGTGAACCCTGGCAACGAGCAGGGCGGCTACGTGCTGCGCCGGCTGCTCCGCCGCGCGATCCGCTCGATGCGCCTGCTCGGCTACGAGGACCCGAGCCTGGTCGAGCTGCTGCCGGTCAGCCTCGAGCAGATGAAGAAGTCGTACCCCGAGCTGGAGCCCGACTTCGGCCGGATCAGCCAGGTCGCGTACGCCGAGGAGGAGGCGTTCCGGCGTACTCTCACGGCCGGGACGAGCATTTTCGACGTCGCCGTGCGCGAGACCAAGGCCGGCGGTGCGCACCAGCTCGAGGGCTCGAAGGCGTTCCAGCTGCACGACACCTACGGTTTCCCGATCGACCTGACCGTCGAGATGGCCGCCGAGCAGGGCCTGCAGGTCGACACCGAGGGCTTCAAGTCCCTGATGAAGGAGCAGCGCGAGCGGGCCAAGGCGGACGCGCGCGCGAAGAAGGCCGGTCACGCGGACACCTCGGGCTACCGGGAGCTGCGCGAGAAGGGCGTCACCGAGTTCACCGGGTACCAGGAACTGTCCACCGACTCCCAGGTCCGCGGCCTGCTGCGTGAGGGCGTCGTCTCCGACGCCGCCGAGCAGGGCGAGACCGTCGAGGTCGTGCTGGAGAAGACGCCGTTCTATGCCGAGTCCGGTGGCCAGATCGCCGATGAGGGCCTGATCGTGGCCGACGGCGTGAAGCTGAAGGTGCTCGACGTCCAGCGGCCGGTCAAGGGTCTGATCGTGCACAGGGTCGAGGTCGTCGAGGGAGTACTGCGGCCCGGCCAGGACGTGCACGCCGAGGTCGACCACGAGTGGCGCGTCTCCGCCTGCCAGGCACACTCCGGCACGCATGTCGTGCACGCGGCGCTGCGCCAGGTGCTCGGCCCGAACGCGCTGCAGAGCGGTTCCTACAACAAGCCCGGCTACCTGCGGCTCGACTTCGCCTGGTCGTCGGCGCTGGACCAGTCCACCCGGTCCGAGATCGAAGAGGTCGCGAACCTCGCCGTCCGCCAGGACCTCCCGGTCTCGGCGCAGTACATGTCGCTGCCGGAGGCAAGGGATTGGGGCGCGCTGGCGCTGTTCGGCGAGACGTACGACGAGTCGGTCCGCGTCGTCGAGATCGGCGGCCCCTGGTCGCGTGAGCTCTGCGGTGGCACGCACGTCAAGCACTCGTCGCAGGTCGGTGCGCTGACCATCACCAGCGAGGCGTCGGTCGGTGCCGGTGTGCGCCGGCTGGAGGCGTTCGTCGGTATGGAGGCGCTGCACTACCTCGGCCGCGAGCGCGCGCTGATCCGGCTGCTCAGCGAGAACCTGAAGACCCGCCCGGAGGAGCTGCCCGCGAAGGTGGCGGACCTGTCCGAGCGGCTGCGGGCCGCGGAGAAAGAGCTCGAGCGGGTCCGGGCCGGCCAGGTCCTGGCCGCCGGCGCCGAGCTCGCCGCGAACCCGAAGGACGTCTTCGGAGTCCAGTACGTCGGCCATCGCGCGCCGGACGGCGTGAACGGTGGCGACCTGCGCAAGCTGGCGCTGGACGTGCGCGGCCGGATGCCGGCCGACAAGCCCGCGGTCATCGCCGTACTCAGCGTGAACGACGGCAAGCCCGGCGTGGTGATCGCCCTCAACGACACCGCTCGCGAGTGGCGGCTGAAGGCGGGGGACCTGGTCCGGGTCGCGGCCGAGAAGCTGGGTGGTCGCGGCGGCGGCAAGGACGACGTCGCGCAGGGTGGCGGCACCGATCCGGCGGGCGCCGACGACGCGCTGAGCGCGGTGGAACACACCGTCGGCCAGCTGGTCACGGGTTGACCCTGATGGTCCGATCGGCACACCCGGAGGCACGCTGATGCGCCGGGGCGTGCGGCTCGCGCTGGATATCGGCGACGCCAGGATCGGCGTCGCCAGCAGTGATCCGCACGGAATCCTCGCCACTCCGGTGGAGACGGTCCGCCGTGGCCCCGGTGATCTCGATAGGATCGCCACACTCGCCGCCGAACTGGAGGCGTTCGAGATCGTGGTCGGTCTGCCCCGCTCCCTGTCCGGGGGCGAGGGGCCGGCGGCGGTGAAGATCCGGGAGACGGCGGAACAGGTGCGAGACAAGGTGCGGGAGGGGAACGCGGGGCCGGAGGTGCGGCTGGTGGACGAGCGGTTCACCACGGTGACGGCCGAGCGGATGCTGCGCGAACGGGGCAAGAAGGGTTCCAAACGACGCGCGGTGGTCGACCAGGCCGCGGCGGTCGTGATTCTGCAACACGCGCTCGACCTCGAGCGCGAGTCCGGCAACCCGCCCGGGAGGCCCCTGTGAACAGACCATCGCTGGACGAAGATCTGAACGAGAGCGAAGACCTGGGCGCCGGCCTCGGACTGCGGCCGGAGGGCCGGGTCGAGCGCCGGGCGAACCGCCGCAAGGCCCGCGCCCGGCGCGGGTTCGGCTGCTTCGCCGGACTGATCTCGCTGCTGGTCGTCGGCTCGCTGGTCGTCGGCGCTGTGATCGGCTTCGGCAAGGGCAAGGACGCGCTCGAGCAGATGTTCGCGGCGCCGGACTACAGCGGCGACGGCACCGGCTCCGTGGTCGTCGAGATCACCCAGGGCCAGAGTTCGCAGTCGATCGCGGACACGCTGGAGAAGAAGGGCGTGGTGAAGAGTGCTCGCGCGTTCGAGCGGGCCGCCCGCGACGATCCGCGGTCGCGTCAGGTGCAGGCCGGGACCTACACCCTGCGCAAGGAGATGTCGGCCAAGGCCGCGCTCGAACTGATGCTGAACCCGGCCAAGTCGATCCTGATCACCCGGATCAGCTTCCGCTCCGGCCAGACCAAGGCCGAGGTCAGCGACACCCTGCAGAAGTCGAAGCTCAAGCTGCCGGCCGGCGCCGCCGCCGCAGCGATGGCCAAGCCCGCCGCGCTCGGCCTGCCGGCGTACGCCAAGAACAACCCCGAGGGCTTCCTGTACCCGGGAACGTACGACATCCCGAAGGGTGCGACGGCGTACACGATCCTCAAGCTGATGACGGCGCAGTACGCGAAGAACGCGGCCGCGCAGGACCTGGTGAAGACCGCTCAGCGCAAGAAGCTGGATCCGTACCAGGCGGTCATCGTGGCAAGCATCATCGGTGCCGAGACCAACCGGCCGCAGGACTACGCCAAGGTCGCGCGCGTGATCTACAACCGGCTGCAGGCCGGGAAGATGCTGCAGATGGACTCGACCATCCACTACGTGGTCGGCAGGAACGGCGGGGTGTTCACGTCGTCCGAGCAGCGCGACATCGACTCGCCGTACAACACCTACAAGGTGAGAGGGCTGCCGCCGACGCCGATCAACTCGCCGACCAAGGACACGCTGCGGGCCGCGATCAACCCGGCCGCGGGTTCGTGGATGTACTTCACGCTGGTCAACCTGGACACCGGCGAGACGGCGTTCGCGAGCTCGGCGGACGAGCACCTGCAGAACGTGCAGAAGCTGCAGACCTGGTGCGCGGCGCACAAGGGCCGGTGCTGATGACCCGTTGTGCCGTGCTCGGTTCGCCGATCGCGCACTCGCTGTCGCCGGCGATGCACCGGGCCGCGTACGCCGGGCTCGGCCTGGACTGGGGGTACGACGCCTACGAGGTCGGGGAAGACGAGTTGCGCGCATTCGTCGCGTCACTCGGGAACGACGTCCGCGGGCTGTCGTTGACGATGCCGCTGAAGCGCGTCGCGCTGGACCTCGTCGACACCGTCGACCCTGTCGCCGAGCTGATCGGCGCGGCGAACACGATGCTGTTCGAGCCGGACGGATCCCGCTCGGCGCACAACACCGACGTCCCCGGGCTGGTGAACGCGTTCGCCGAGCGCGGGATCACCGCCGCGGATTCGGCCGTCGTGCTCGGCGGTGGCGCGACCGCCGCGTCCACGCTGGCCGCGTTGCGCGGACTGAAGGTCAGCGAGGTGACAGTCGTCGTACGCGACCTCTCGAAGGCCGAGCGGCTGCTGGACCTGGCGGCCGAGCTCGGGCTGAAGACCTCGGTCGCGGACTTCTCCCAGGTCGAGCAGATCGGTGGGTTCGATCTGTGCGTCTCGACGCTGCCCGGAGGCGCCGTCGATCCGTGGGCCCACCACTTCGCGGGAGTCGCGCCGGTGGTGTTCGACGTGGCGTACCACCCGTGGCCGACGCAGCTCGCGATCGCGGCGCACCGGATCGGTACAGAGCTGTTGAACGGCCTTGATCTCCTCGTGCATCAGGCGATCCTCCAGGTGGAGATGATGACCGGTAGGTCGCCCGCACCACTGGCGGCCATGAGGTCCGCTGCCCGTGAGGAGCTCGACGATCGTGAGCCAGCTTGACCGCCGGACGGTACTGAAGGCAGGCGGAGTTCTCGCCGCCGCCGCGCTGACAAGCTGCACCGACACCAAGGACGCCAGTGCCGGCGCCCCGAACTGGAACAGCCTCGCCCATTCACTGGCGGGCCGCGTGTACCTTCCTGCGTCGTCCGGGTACGCCGCCTCGCACCAGCTCTTCAACCCGCGCACAACGTCAGCGCGGCCGTCGATCCGGACCTGTTCTGGGCGCTGCGGGGGAGCGGCGGCGGGAACCTCGGGGTGGTCACGTCGTTCCGGATGGCCACGATCCCGGCCGCCAAGATCGGATTCTTCCGGTTGACCTGGCCGGAGTCGACGGCGGCGGCTGCGGTCCGCGGCTGGCAGAGGTTCGCCCAGACCGCGCCGGTCACCTCCTGGGGCAATCTGCACATCGATGCCCGGAGCAACGGAGCGCTGTCGATCCACGTGCTCGGGATCTCCACCACCGGCAACGCGTCGGCCGCCGCGGCACAGCTCGAGTCGTTTGTGGGGTCGAAGGCAACGGTCCGATCGATCACCGCGTTGCTCGGTGCGGTGAAGGCAGCCGCGCGGGCCAAGACGCCGGCGTCGGCGATCATCGACCCGCTTGGTGGGCAGGCGGCCAAGCAGCCGGCCGGCGGTTATGTGAACTACGTCGAGACCGGCCGCGCCGTGAGCACGTACTACGGTGCGAGCCTGGCGCGGCTGCGGACGGTCAAGAAGAAATGCGACCCGGCGAACTTCTTCCACACTGCTTACACCCTCGGCTAGCTACTCTCCCGCCATGAGATTGTGGCGAGTTCTCGCAGGAATGGTGGCGGCCGGATTCGTCGCGGCCGGCGTGACCCCCGCCTGGGCGTGCGCCTGCGGCGGCTACCTGCCCGACGCCCAGTCGCTCGCCCGGGCGTACGGCGAGAACGCATTCGTCCGGCACGACGCCGGCACCGAGCAGATCACGTTGTCGATGGCGATCAACGGGTCGTCGAAGAAGGCGGCCTGGATCATGCCGGTGCCCGCCGCGGCGAAGGTCGAACTCGGCGACACCGCGCTGTTCGACCGCTTGAACCACATGACCCGGCCGAAGGTGGTGGTCCGCAAGACCTACTGGCCGTTCCGCAACCTCGGAATCATGGCGGGCGGCGACACGGCCGGTGCCGCGGCACCGGCCTCCGGGGTGAACGTGCGCGAGCAGATGGTGCTCGGCCCGTTCCAGGTCGCGCGGCTCGGCGGCTCGACCGGTTCCGCGGTGACTGACTGGCTGCGCACGAACGGGTACGTCGTACCGGCTGGGCTGGCGGCGAACCTGACGCCGTACCTCAGTGAGAACTGGGAGATCGTTGCTGTGAAGCTGGCACCGCGGACCGACGGCGAGTCGATGAGTGGTGCGACGCCGCCGCTGCGGTTGACGTTCGCGTCGGACCGGATCGTCTACCGATGCGGCTGAGCAAGGGCGCGTCGACCGCGCAGACGGTCACGGTGTACGTCGCGTCGGCGCATCGCGTGGACGCGACGACCCTGCCGGACGCGGACGTGCGGCCGGAGCTGCTGTACGCCGGTCGGGTCCAGGACGACGCGATGACGGCGCCGGCCGACTTCCTGACGGCGTACACGGTTACCTACCGCGACCCGAGCAAGATCTCCAGCGACTTCACCTTCGGCCGGGCGGCGACCGATGAAGAGTTCCAGCGGATCGAGTACGTGACCCGCAACGACGGTTTGCTGAGCACGATCGGCGTCCTGTTCGGCGGCGTACTGCTGATCGGCGTCGGTGCGGCGGTGATCGCGCGGGTGCTGGTCCGGCGGTCGTCCACAGGCCGTCCGGGGCGACCGACCGATATCGTCTAGGCTCCTGGATCGTGCCGGCTGACAACGCGTTGCTCGCCGCAGGGGCCGGTGTGGTCCTCTGCGGACCTGCCGCGTTCGTGCTCGGTCCCTGGTTGCTGCGGCGGATCCCCGAGCCGTTGCTCGAGGAAGGCGATACCAAAATCCCGTACGCCGACCTGGCCGGGCCGCAGGCGGCGTACTGGTGTGGCGCCCTGGCGGCCGTGTCCGGTGGGCTGCTCGGGTGGATGCTCGGCACCTCCGCGGTGTTGCCGGCGTGGCTGTTGATGGCGATCTCCGGCGCGGTCCTCGGCTACATCGACGCGAGGACGCGGTTCCTGCCGTCGGCGATCATCTGGCCGACGTACGCCGTGGTCGGCGTCGCGCTGGTCGGCGCCTCGGCGGGGTCGGGGGACTGGGGTGCGTTACGCCGGGCCGCGATCGCGGGCGTGATCGGGTTCGTGGTGTTCTACGTGCTGTGGTTCGTCTTCCCGAGCGGGGTCGGATTCGGCGACGTCCGGTTGTCCGGGCTGCTCGGACTGGCGCTCGGCTGGCTCGGCTGGGGAGAGTTCGTCAGCGGGTTGTACGGCGGGTTCTTCATCGGTGCGCTGGTCGGGATCGTGTTGATCGTGGCAAGGGGGATGAAGCGCAAGCAGATGGTTCCGTTCGGGCCGTTCATGTTGATCGGCGCTCTGGGCGGCGTACTGCTCGGCGGTCCGCTGGAGCGGTTGTACGTCGGATAGCGTCCGCCGCGGTCGCCGGTGGTGCCGCGAGCGGTGCCGTCGGCGGCGGTGAGAAGATCGGGCCGGCCACCTGTACTACCTCGGGAACTACCCGCGGCTGCAGCAGCTCAAGGCGAAATGGGACCCGCGCAACGTGTTCCACCACAAGCTGGCCATTCAACTGCCGACCCCACCCCACCACCCCGGTCGGTTCAAGCGCGTTGATTCACCAGCCCGGGTAGCGGAATCGCCAGGGCGTCTCCGGTCCGTAGTCGCCGTGCAGGCGGCGGTTGCTGACGAACTCCAGGGCGAAGTCGTCGGCCAGCTGCAGCATGACCGAACGGCCCTCGACGGTGAAGACGAGCTCTGCGGGTAGGGCTGTCTCACCGTGGAGGGCACCCAGGATGTTGCCGCAGATCGCGCCGGTGGAGTCACTGTCGCCGGTGTGGGTCACCGCGAGTGCGAGGGCGTCGAGGAACTGTTCGGGCCCCGGGTAGGCAAGTGCCCCGTAGACGGCGATGGCCAATGCCTCCTCGGCGATCCATCCGCCGCCCAGCTCCTGCTCGATCGTCGCCGGTCCGTGCCTTCCGGCAGCCGCGGTACGTCGCGCCGCGGCGAGCGCCGTACTGGTCTCTTCGTTGCCTTCGTGCTGGGCGAGCATCGCCATCGTGGTGTCGAGCGCCGCATCGAGGTCGGCCCCGTTGCACACCTCGTGGATGATCGCGGCCAGGGCACCCGATGCGAGCTTGCCGGTCGGATGGCCGTGGGTGTAGCCGGCCGCGGTCGCGGCGGAGTCGAAGACCCATTCGGTGCCGTAGATCGCGGGCATCAGACCGAACGGCGCGACGCGCATCACGCCGCCGCAGCCCTTGGAGTCGTTGAGGGCCTGGTCGCCGAACTGCCGGATCTTCGGCTGGCCGTTGCGGGCCGACATCAGCGCGTTGAGGCACGTCGTACCGGGCGCACGTCGTACGTAGAGCCATTGCTCGGCCTGCAGCCAGCCGTCGCGCTCACCGCTCGGTCGGCGCAGGGTCTGGGTGTCGAGCCAGCGGTCGTAGGCATGGTGCAGCACGGCGACCGTGAAGCCGAGGCCGCGGTCGGTGCGCACGCTGGCCCGGATCAGTCCCTCGACCGTGAACAGGGTCATCTGGGTGTCGTCGGTGATCGTCCCCGGCGGCCAGCCGGCGTCGCCTCCGGCAACGAAGGAACGGACGCCCTCCGGGTGCTTGGCCAGGATCGTTGCGCTGTCCTGGAACTCGACCGGACCACCGAGCGCGTCCCCGATCGCCCCGCCCAGCAAGCATCCGCGGACCCGCGCCCGCCACGTCTCCTCCGCCGCCCGAGTCATGCCAGAACCCTATCGATGGTGGTGTCAGGGCTACCCGAAGACGGGTTTCAAGGCCCGCTCGCCCGGGCCGTCCAGTTCCTACGGTTGTTAGTAGGACACAACGATCGCCGAGGAGCGCATCATGACCCCCGCATTCTGTCGTACCGCCGGGCGCCTGGCCGTGGCGGCGCTCGCCACCACCGCCCTGGCCGGTGCCGCGCTTGCCGGCGGTCAAGCAGCCACCACCTCCACCTCCTGCCACACCTCACCCATAGTCAAAACCTTCGACCTCGTCCTCTCCGTCCGCGACGGCCTGACCCAAGAAACCCACTCCTGTCGCTGAGTTGAGGAATTCTGTCCAGTCTGTCTAGACTGTTTCCGAGGTGATGGCGACGATGTCGATCGCGGGACAGTGGCAGCTGCAGGAGGCCAAGCAGCACTTCAGTGAGTTGATCCGGGCGGTCCAGGCGGACGGTCCGCAGTTCGTGACCAAGCACGGCGAGCAGGTCGCGGTGGTGCTGGACATCCTCGACTACCGCCGGATGCGTGGGGAGGAACTCGTGGACTTCAAGGACTTTCTGGCCTCGGCGCCCGATCTGAGTGTCCTCGAGATCGAGCGGTCGACGGCACCGGCGCGCGAGGTCGACCTCGAGTGAGCTACCTGCTGGACACGAACGTGGTGTCGGAGTTCCGGCGGTCGGCGCCGCACACCGCAGCCTCGACCTGGTTCGGGTCGGTGCGCTCGAGTCAGCTGTTCCTGAGTGTCCTGGTCGTCGGTGAGATCAAGCAGGGCATCGAGCGGCTGGCGGCGCGGGATCCGCAGCAGGCGGCCGCGATCGAGGACTGGCGGCAGCGCTTGGTGAACGGGTACGGCGATCGGATCGTCCCGGTGTCGCTGGAGGTCGCCGAGACCTGGGGACGGCTGAACGCCGGCTCGTCGTTGCCGGTGGTCGACGGGCTCCTCGCGGCGACTGCGCTCGTGCATGACTGGACCCTGGTCACGCGCAACGTCCGCGATGTCGAGCCAACGGGTGTGCGGGTGCTCAATCCCTTCGGCGACTGAGCGGATGAGACCGGCGTCTGGGGAGTGGGATGGGCGTGGGAGGATTGCGGCATGCTGCGCTGGCTTACCGCCGGCGAGTCGCACGGACAAGCGCTCGTCGCCGTACTCGAAGGTCTTCCCGCTGGTGTTCAGGTCACGACTGATGACGTGGCCGACGCCTTGGCTCGTCGTCGGCTGGGCTACGGCCGTGGCGCGCGGATGAAGTTCGAGCGGGACGAGGTGACGTTCGTCGGTGGGTTCCGGCACGGTCTGAGCCTGGGCAGTCCGGTCGCGATCCAGGTCGGCAACACCGAGTGGCCGAAGTGGGAGCAGGTGATGAGCCCGGACCCGGTCGACCCGGAGACGCTGGCGGACCTGGCCCGGAACGCGCCGCTGACCCGCCCGCGCCCCGGCCACGCGGACCTGGCCGGCATGCAGAAGTACGGCTTCGACGAGGCGCGCCCGGTGCTCGAGCGGGCCAGCGCCCGCGAGACCGCCGCCCGGGTCGCGCTCGGCGAGGTCGCGACCCGGTTCCTCCGGCAGGCGTACGGCGTGACGATCGTCAGCCATGTGGTCGAGCTCGGCACCGTCAAGGCGCCGTACGGCGTGATCCCGGCGTACGACGACGTCACGAAGCTGGACGCGGACCCGGTGCGCTGCCTGGACGCGGACGCGAGCAAGGCGATGGTGGCCGAGATCGACGCCGCGCAGAAGGCCGGCGACACACTCGGCGGCGTGGTCGAGGTGGTCGTGGACGGTCTTCCGCCGGGCCTCGGCAGCTACGTGCACTGGGACCGCCGGCTGGACTCCAAGCTGGCCGGTGCGCTGATGGGTATCCAGGCGATCAAGGGCGTCGAGCTCGGCGACGGCTTCGAGCTCGCCCGGACGCCGGGTTCGCAGGCGCACGACGAGATCGTCGCCGAGGACGGCATGGTCCGCCGGACCAGTGGCCGCTCGGGCGGCACCGAGGGCGGCATGAGCACCGGCGAGACGCTGCGGGTGCGGGCCGCGATGAAGCCGATCGCGACCGTGCCGCGGGCATTGCGCACGATCGACACCAGCACCGGTGAGGCCGCGGCCGCGCATCACCAACGCTCCGACGTCTGCGCCGTACCGGCCGCGGGCATCGTGGCGGAGGCGATGGTGGCGCTGGTCCTGGCCGAGGTCGCGCTGGAGAAGTTCGGCGGCGACTCGGTCGCCGAGTCCTCGCGCAACCACAAGTCGTACCTGGCGAGCCTGCCGTCGACCATCACGCCGCGGGAGTGGGCAGAGCAGTGAGTCCGGTTGTCGTTCTCGTCGGCCCGCCTGGTTCGGGCAAGTCGACCGTCGCCGCGCTGCTCGCCGAGCGGCTGAAGGCCACCCACCGCGACACCGACACCGATGTCGAGGCCGGCGCGGGCAAGCCGATCTCGGACATCTTCGTCGACGAGGGCGAGCCGCACTTCCGTGCGCTCGAGCGGGCTGCGATCGTCGCCGCGCTGCAGGACGACGGAGAGGTGCTGTCGCTCGGTGGCGGCGCGATCCTCGACGCCGATACTCGCGCCGACCTGGCCGGCCACAACGTCGTCTTCCTGGACGTCAGCGTCGGCGAGGCCGCCAAGCGGGTCGGCCTCGGCGTCGCCCGCCCGCTGCTGCTCGGCAACGTCCGCACCCAGTTGCGCAACCTGATGGAGGCGCGCCGCCCGCTGTACGGCGAGGTGGCCAAGCTGACCGTGCTGACCGACGACAAGTCCCCGGAGCAGATCGCCGACGAGATCCAGGAGCAGCTCGGATGACCAGGATCCGGGTGGAAGCCGCAGCGCCGTACGACGTTGTCATCGGCAACAATCTGCTCGGTGAGCTGCCGGGACTGCTGGGCGAGGGTGTGCAGCGGGTGGCCGTGATCCACCCGCGCGCGCTGCGGACCAGTGGTGACGCGATTCGCGACGACCTGACCGGGTCCGGGTACACCGCGCACGCGATCGAGATCCCGGACGCCGAGGACGCCAAGACCGCGGAGGTGCTGGCCTACTGCTGGTCGGTGCTCGGGCAAGCCGGATTCACCCGCTCCGATGCGATCGTCAGCATCGGTGGCGGTACGACGACCGACCTGGCCGGCTTCGTCGCGGCGACCTGGCTGCGTGGGGTGAAGGTCGTGCACATCCCGACCACCCTGCTCGGCATGGTGGACGCGGCCGTGGGTGGCAAGACCGGCATCAACACCGCCGAGGGCAAGAATCTGGTCGGTGCGTTCTGGGAGCCGGCCGGCGTGCTGTGCGACCTGGCCGCGCTGGAGACCCTGCCGCGCAACGACTACGTCAGTGGTCTCGCCGAGGTGGTGAAGTGCGGGTTCATCGCGGACCCGGTGATCCTCGACCTGGTGGAGAAGGACCCGGCCGGTGCGGCAAGCCCGTCGTACGACGCGACCGAGGAACTCATCGCGCGGTCGATCCAGGTGAAGGCCGACACGGTCGGTGCGGATCTGCGTGAGCGGACCACGACGGCCGGGGCAGCGATCGGCCGGGAGGCGCTGAACTACGGGCACACGCTCGGCCACGCGATCGAGCGCGTCGAGCGGTACAAATGGCGGCACGGCGCCGCGATCAGCATCGGCATGGTGTTCGTCGCCGAGCTGGCCCGAGCCGTCGGTCGCCTCGACGACGCCACGGCCGATCGGCACCGCGCCGTACTCGAGTCGCTCGGGTTGCCCGTGACGTACCGCGCCGACGCCTGGCCGCACCTGCAGGACGCGATGAAGCTCGACAAGAAGACGCGGGCCGACCGGCTCCGCTTCGTCGTCCTGGACGCGCTGGCCCGGCCGACGATCTTCGAGGCCCCCGACCCCAGCCTGCTGATCGCTGCGTACGCCGAAGTCAGCTGATCGCCCGAAGTCAGCCGAGCACGGAGAGTGGCCGGAAGCGGTCAACTCGCGGGCTGGGGTTGTACATCGGTGCATTCCGGCCGAGGATTTTGGAAAAGGCTTTCCAGCTTCCTGAAGGGCACTCTATGTCTGACCGCAAGCACCGGATCGCGATCGTCGGGACCGGCGGGATCGCCCGCTCCCACGCACGGGCCGTCACCTCCCATCCGGACCGCGCCGAGCTGGTCGCGGCCGTCGACGTCGATCTCGGTCGAGCCAAGGAGTTCGCGTCCACCTGGAACATCCCCGCGGCGTATCCGAGCCTGACCGAGCTGCTCGCCGCCGGGGGAGTCGACCTCATCCACGTGTGTACGCCGCCGAACTCGCACGTCCCGTTGGCCGTGGAGTGCCTGGTGGCGGGCGTCGATGTCTTCATGGAGAAGCCGCCGACGCTGTCGCTGGACGAGCTCGACGAACTGATCGACGCGGAGGCCAAGTCGTCCGCCCAGGTCGCCTGTGTCTTCCAGCATCGGTTCGGGTCCGGCGCGGTGCGGCTGCGGCGGCTGGCGGACGAGGGTGTCCTCGGTCGTCCATTGGTTGCCTTGTGCAACACCGTGTGGTACCGGGACGACGCGTACTTCGCCGTACCGTGGCGCGGGACGTTCGACGTCGAGGGCGGCGGCCCGACGATGGGGCACGGGATCCACCAGTTCGATCTGCTGCTGTCGATCCTCGGGCCTTGGCAGAAGGTGACGGCGCTGGCGGCCCGGCAGGCACGGCCGACGCAGACCGAGGACGTCTCGATGGCATTGGTGACCTTCGAGAACGGCGCTGTCGCGTCGGTCGTCAACTCGTTGGTGTCGGCGCGGCAGACCTCACAACTGCGCTTCGACTACGAGAACGCAACGGTCGAGCTCGAGCACCTCTACGGCTACAAGGACGAGAACTGGACGGTGACCCCGGCGCCAGGCCAGGACGCGGTCGCCACCGCCTGGTCCGCGGATGCCGTCGACGTACCGAGCGGCCACGCCGCCCAGTACGCTGCCGTCCTGGACGCCCTGACCTCCGGCGCCCCGACGCCCGTCACCCTGACCGAGGCCCGCAACACCCTCGAGCTCGCGGCCGCCATCTACGCCTCGTCCTTCACCGACAAGCCGGTCCACCGCGGCGAACTCGCCCAGGGCTCCCCGTATGCCAGCCGCATGGGCGGGCCGGGCGCCCCCTGGAGCTAGGCGCCGAGATCGCGGTGCATGGATGGCGGGTTGTGTGACGGCTGGCGTGTTGTTTGCCCGTCAGCGGTGACACAACCCGTCATCGGGCCAACGTGCCTGGTCAGTGCAGCTGACGGAGTTCGAGGTTGCCGGCTTTCGCGGGCAGTTTGTCGAGCAGGCGGCGGATGTCGCTCATCGCGCGTTCGTCGTCGACCTTGGCGGCCGTGACGGCCGAGTGGTCCGGCGTACTGTCGTGCTCGAGCAGCTCGATCCGGCCGCGCAGCGCGGTCTGCCGTCGCGACGAGCGCAGTACGTTGCTGCATTCGTGCCCGGCCATCACCAGGTCGAGGTCCCGCATCACCCTCCTTGAAAAGTTTAACCCGGTCAATCTTTTGCCCAGGTTAACATGAGCCTGTGACCGGACTCAGGGAGCGGAAGAAACAGCAGACGTACGACGCTTTGTCGCAGGCGGCGATCGCGTTGTTCCTCGAGCGCGGCTTCGACGAGGTCTCGGTCGCGGACATCGCGGCAGCGGTCGATGTCTCCAAACCGACGCTCTTCAAGTACTTCGCGACCAAGCAGGACCTGGTGCTGCACCGGATCGCCGATCACCAGAACGAGGCCGCTCGTGTTGTGGCGGCCGCTGCGGGATCGCCGATCGAGGCGTTGCATCGGCACTTCCTGGCCGGGCTGGATCTCCGCGATCCGGTCACCGGGCTGAGCGACGTACCTCAGGTGCTCGCGTATCACCGGCTCGTGTTCACGACGCCGGCGCTGTCGACGCGGATGCACGAGTTCATGGACGAGGACGAGCGGGCGCTGGCGGAGGCGCTCGGGGGAGACGCGACGGCTGAGCTGACTGCTGCCCAGGTCGTGGCGGTCCAGCGGGTGCTGGCCCGGCGCAACTGGTCGGCCATCGATGCCGGCAGCTCTGCGGCGGATCGCTACCCGGCGGCGGTCGCGGAAGCCGACGCGGCCTTCGGGAGGCTGACCACTAGGGTGGTCCCGTGACTGATGTGAGTGGGCGGCGGGTGCTGGTACTGAACGGGCCGAACCTGGGGCGGCTCGGGTCGCGCGAGCCCGATGTGTACGGCGCGACGACGTTCGCCGACCTGGTGGCCGACTGCGAGAAGACCGGCGCCGAGCTCGGGCTGGACGTCGAGGTGCGGCAGACCGACGACGAGGCCGAGTTGGTCCACTGGCTGCACGAGGCGGCCGACGGCAAGATCCCGGTGGTGCTGAACCCGGCGGCCTTCACCCACTACTCCTACGCCCTGCGCGACGCCTGCTCCCAGCGCACGGCCCCCCTGATCGAGATCCACCTGACGAACCCCGCCACCCGCGAGGAGTTCCGCCACACCAGCGTGGTCGCGGGCGTGGCCACCGGCACCATCGCCGGATTCGGCGCCGATTCGTACCGCCTCGCGCTGCGCGCGATCACCTCACTGACCGCCTGATTCGAACCAAAGTGCCCTTTCGGGCATCTAGGGAGCGTGGGGCCGGCCGGGGGCGGCGATGCGGCCAAGAGATCAGGCTGAGATGCCGGTGAAATGTGGATGCCTCACGCTAGGGATCGGGTCGTGTTGTGGCCGTCACCAGTTCTTAAGGCTGCTGAAGGCCAGGGGTCACGATCGGAATCGACGATGTGGGGGCTTCGCGTGACTTCGGATTCGGTCCGTTCCGTTCATCAACGCTCTGGGGGAGTGACAAGAATGACGACGCAACAACCTATTCCGGTCTGGGTGAAAGCGCTGGACCCGCTGTCGCAGTTCGGGCTCGTGCACGCGCTCAGGCAGCGGCCGGAGATCGCGATGATCAACGAGACCGACCTGGCCGCGCTGCAGAGCCAGTCGACCGACCGCACCGCCCCGCCAGCGGTTGCCTTGATCGCCGTCGACTCGCTGGACGCGGCCGCGGTCCAGGTGCTCCGGTCGGCTACTCAGCGGGGGTGCCGCCGGACTGTGCTGATCGGCAGCGTGATCGACGACGACGCGTTGATGACCGCGGTCGAGTTGGGGGTGTCCGGCGTACTCCGGCGGACCGAGGCGACGGCCGACCGCATCGTGCACCTGGTGCAGTCCGCCGCTGCGGGTGACGGCAGCCTGCCACCCGATCTGCTCGGCCGGTTGCTCGGTCAGGTGTCGCGGATGCAGCGGCACGTGCTCGCACCGCGCGGGCTGTCGCACACCGGGCTGTCGGACCGCGAGACGCAGGTACTGCGCCTGGTGGCCGACGGCAAGGACACCCAGGAGATCGCCCGGGAGCTGTCCTACTCCGAGCGCACGGTGAAGAACGTCCTGCACGACGTCACCAGCCGCCTGCAACTGAAGAACCGCTCGCACGCCGTCGCCTACGCCCTGCGTGAGGGCCTGATCTAGCCCGTTCGGGTCGGCGCGCGACTACGCTGGATGCATGACAGATCACCGCAGCGACGCGGCCCAGGCCGATGCGCTGCGTGCCGCGCTGACCCGGCATCTGGTTGCCGAAGGCACCATTCGGGACGAGCGGGTGGCGGCGGCCTTCGCCAGCGTGCCGCGGCATCTGTTCGTCCCCCGGAGCAGCCTCGACATCGCCTACGCCGACGACGTCGTACTGATGAAGCGCAACGCGGCCGGGGTGGTGATCAGCTCGGTGTCGCAGCCGAGCATCGTCGCGCTGATGCTGGAGCAGGCCGAGGTCCGTCCCGGCGATCGTGTGCTGGAGATCGGTTCCGGCGGCTACAACGCCGCCCTGCTGCGCGAACTGGCCGGACCGAAGGGCGCAGTGACGACGGTCGACATCGACCCCGAGGTCACCGACCGGGCCCGGGTCGTGCTCGACGATGCCGGGTACGGCGATGTCCGTGTGGTCGAGGCCGACGGGGAGTTCGGCGTGCCGGAGGACGCGCCGTACGACCGGATCGTGGTGACCGTGACGGCGTGGGACATCGCGCCGGCCTGGAGCGATCAGCTCGGCGCCGGCGGCCGGATCGTCGTACCGCTGCGGCTGCGGGGGCAGACGCGGTCGATCGCGTTCGACCGGGTGGACGAGCATCTGGAGAGCCGGTCGACGACGCCCTGCGGTTTCGTCTCCATGCAGGGAGCGGGGGCGAACTACGAGCGGCTGATCTCGATCCGGGGTGACGCGGCGAGTGTGAGCTTCGACGAGGACCAGGTGCCGGAGGAGCACCCGTTCGACGGGGTCCTGGACCAGCCGCGCGAACAGGTCTGGTCAGGCGTCGTGGTCAACCGCGAGGAACAGCTGTCGGACCTCCAGCTCTGGCTGGCCAGCACACTGCCCGGGTACTGCGTTCTGTCCGCGCAGCGATCGCTCCAGGAGGAAGGCGTGGTCACGCCGTCGCCGCACTGGGGAGCGGCGGCGGTGGCAACCGGCGACAGCGTGGCGTATCTGACGTCGTGTCCGGCCAAGCGGCGGCCGGAGTCGCACATGGAACTCGGGGTGAACGGCCACGGCCCGGACGCGGATGACCTGATCGACCGGCTGATCGACCAGGTGCGGATCTGGAACCGGCGGCTTCGGCACGGTCCTGGGCCGCGCTACCGGGTCGACGCGGCCGGGACCGAACCGCCCGCCGGGTTCCACATCGACCGGCGGCACAGCAGCGTCACCGTCAACTGGCCGGGGTAGTCCCGGGGCGCGCCGCGTTCCGGACCGTCTCCCAGAGCTCGTCGATGTCCGAACGGTCGTCGGCCTCGGGCTTGTCGACCCAGCCGCTGGCCCAGGTCTCCTCGTCGCGGTCCAGGTCGAAGATCGACTCGGCGAACGCAGCCGAGCCGACGTACCGGGTGTCCTCGTCGGCCTCAGGCTCAGGAGTCTCCGGCGCCGGCTTGTCCTGTGCCGGTTTGCTCGCGGTTCCCGTTGGCTTGGCGGCGGTCGGAGCGATCAGGGCGCGGGCGTACTCCTGCGCTTCCAGGAGGCCCATGTCCTGCTCGTCGGAGAGCAGCCGGACCGCGCTCACCTCGTGGCCCGCCATCATCAGCTCCCGCACCCGGGCATCCGTGTCCTGCCGCGGCGGCGTCTCATGCCGGGCCGCTTGGTACTGCGACTGCTGGTACGGACCCGGTTGGTACGGCTGGTACTGGGCCGACTGGTACTGCGGCGGCTGTGCTGGCTGGGCGGGCTGCGTGTACTGGGCGTACTTCGGCCCGAGCTCGAGCGGCGGGCCGCCGTTCTTCTGCACTTCGGTCTGGATCCGGTTGATCACCGCCTGGACGCGGGCGTTCGGCGTACCGCTTCCCTTGCTCTGCTGCTTGGCCTTGGCGACCAGGCTGACGATGATCATGATCACGACGAAGATCGCGAACTCCACGGCTGACCTCCTGTCCCGGTGTCCCGATGGTCCAGCCTACGGGCCGTCGGGGGCCGCCCGCCGCCGCGGAATCGGAGGATGCGGGTGTGACCGCTACAATCCGGTGTTACCGCTGATCGATTTCGAAGGGCATACCCGCGTGGCAACGACGAACGACCTCAAGAACGGCATGGTGCTCGACCTGGACGGGCAGCTGTGGTCCGTGGTCTGGTTCCAGCACCACAAGCCGGGTAAGGGCGGCGCCGTGGTCCGGACGAAGCTGAAGAACGTGCTGTCCGGCAAGGTGGTCGACAAGACCTTCAACGCCGACGTCAAGGTCGAGGTGGCCACGGTCGACAAGCGCGACATGACCTACCTGTACAACGACGGCTCGGCGTACGTCTTCATGGACAAGTCCACCTACGACCAGCTGCAGATCCAGCCCGAGGTGGTCGGCGACGCCTCCCACTTCCTGCTGGAGAACCAGGACGCGATCGTGGCCGTTCACGAGGACCTGCCGCTGTACGTCGAGCTCCCGGCCTCGGTCGAGCTCACGGTCGAGTACACCGAGCCGGGTCTGCAGGGCGACCGCTCCAGCGGTGGCACCAAGCCGGCCAAGCTGGAGACCGGCTACGACATCCAGGTCCCGCTGTTCCTGACCACCGGCGAGAAGGTCAAGGTCGACACCCGCACCGGGGACTACCTCGGCCGCGTCACTTCCTGACGTTCGAGAGAGCTGACAACAGAACATGTCTGCCCGTAGCAAGGCCCGTAAACGCGCACTCGACGTGCTGTTCGAGTCCGAGGTCAGGGGACTGCCGGTCGGCGGCACCCTGGCCGACCGGGTGGCGGACAACGACCCGCCGGTGAACGAGTTCACCGTGGCGCTGGTCGAGGGTGTCGCGAAGCACATCGACGTGATCGACGACCTGCTGCAGACGCACTCGGTGGGCTGGTCCCTGGACCGGATGCCCGCGGTCGACCGCAACATCCTGCGGATCGGGACCTACGAGCTGCTGTTCGACGACCAGGTGCCGGATGTGGTCGCGGTGAGCGAAGCGGTCGCGATGGCGCGCGACCTGTCGACGGACGAGTCGCCGGCGTTCGTGAACGGCCTACTGGCCAGACTGCTGCAGTTGAAGCCCACCCTCGGCGTCTGAGGAACGAGGGGGGCGAGCCCTCCGGGAAATCGGGCCCGGTGACCGTCTCGGTACGGTCCCGGGCCGGCTTGTCGTCCCCGTGGTGTGGCGCGGGGGGAACGGCCCCGGCCTGGCGCGGCGGGTCTGGTGGCGCCCGCCACTGGTCCCGCAGCTTTCAGTACTGCGTCTTCGGTACTGCGTTCCTGCTTGTTCTGGTCAAGCCCGGCCCCGGAAGGGAGCGGGCGGGCGGCCGCGGGCCAGCTGCTACGAGCCCCGACCGTCTCTCACGCCTCGCTTCAGGCGCCGGCTACCTCGGCCTCCTCGACGTCGCCCTTCGCCTCCGGGTTCAGTACTCCCCAGGAGATGAAGCGCTCGGTCAGAGTCGTCGGCGACTCGTCGTAGATCACCGCGAGCGTGCGCATGTCGTCCTGACGGATCGACAGCACCTTGCCGTTGTAGTCCCCGCGCTGAGCCTGGATCGTGGCCGCGTACCGCGTCAGCGGACCGGCCTCGCTCGCGTCGAGGTGTTGCAGAGCCTCCAGGTCGAGGATCAACCGGGGCGGAGCGGCAGCCGCAGCGGCCGCGCTGGCGGAACCAGGCAGCAGTTCACGGATCGGCACGCCGTAGAAATCGGCGAGCTCCGCGAGCTTCTGGACCGTGACGGCCCGATCGCCGCGCTCGTACGAGCCGACGACGACCGCCTTCCAGCGACCCTTGGACTTCTCTTCCACGCCATGCAGCGACAGTCCTTGCTGCTGGCGGATGGCACGTAGCTTGCCACCCAGTGTCTTCGCGTATTCGCTAGGCACGCTGGTTCTTCCCTCCGACTAGTTTCGTCTGGTCCGGCCTGCCGGAACGGGCCGGTCGGTGAAACCCCCTCGATTACACAGAGTAACAATATTCCGGGCCAGAGGCCAGCGTCAAGACGGCGTGTCACATCCGATACCATGTCAAGCGGTCCGAACGTCCTTTAAAGACCCGTCCAGAGAGGCGGGAAAGGAGGAACGGTAGCGATGAGCCCTGCCCACAGCGCAGAGTCCCCAGACTTCGCGGCCGCGCCGAAACCGGCGCCCCGCACGGTCCTGGACGCTTCCGACATTTCCCGGGCATTGACCCGGATCGCGCACGAGATCCTCGAGCGCAACCGCGGTGCCGACCCGGTCGTCCTGCTCGGCATCCCCACCCGAGGCGTCGGCCTGGCCCGGCGTGTCTCCGACCGGATCGCGGCGGTCGAGGGGCAGAGCGTACCGACAGGGTCACTCGATGTGACCATGTACCGCGACGACATCCGGCTCAAACCACCCCGTGGCCTGGAGCACACCGACATCCCGCCCGGCGGCATCGACGGCAAGGTGGTGGTGCTGGTCGACGACGTGCTGTTCTCCGGCCGCACCATCCGGGCCGCGCTGGACGCGATCGGCGACATCGGCCGGCCGCGCGCGGTCCAGCTCGCGGTCCTGGTCGACCGCGGCCACCGCGAACTGCCGATCCGCGCCGACTACGTGGGCAAGAACCTGCCGACCTCCCTGGTCGAGCGCGTCACCGTCCACCTCACCGAGTACGACGGAGCCGACGCGGTCCTGATCGCGGACAAGACCGGAACGGGGGCGAAGGCATGATGCGGCATCTGCTGAGTGCGGGGGATCTGAGCCGGGACGAGGCGCACCTGATCCTGGACACCGCCGAGGAGATGCGGTCGCTGGCCGACCGCCCGATCAAGAAGCTGCCAGCGCTGCGCGGCCGGACCGTGGTGAACCTGTTCTTCGAGGACTCCACCCGGACCCGGATCTCGTTCGAGGCGGCGGCCAAGCGGCTGTCCGCCGACGTGATCAACTTCTCCGCCAAGGGCTCCAGTGTGAGCAAGGGCGAGAGCCTGAAGGACACCGCGCTCACCCTGCAGGCAATGGGCGCCGACGGCGTGGTCTGCCGGCACGGCTCGTCCGGCGCGCCGCACCTGCTCGCCACCTCGGGCTGGATGACCGGCTCGGTGGTCAACGCGGGCGACGGCACCCATGAGCACCCGACCCAGGCGCTGCTCGACGCGTTCACCATGCGCCGTCACCTCGGCTCGCTGGAGGGTCGCCGGATCACGATCGTCGGCGACGTACTGCACTCCCGCGTCGCCCGGTCCAACGTGCTGCTGCTGTCCACGCTCGGCGCGGACGTCACCGTGGTCGCGCCACCGACACTGTTGCCCGTCGACATGACGAGCTGGCCGTGTGTCACGTCGTACGACCTGGATGCGGCGCTGCCGAAGAGCGACGCGGTGATGATGCTGCGGGTGCAGCGGGAGCGCATGAACGACGCGTTCTTCCCGAGCGCTCGCGAGTACACCCGCCGCTACGGGCTCGACGTGCACCGGATGGCGCAGTTGCCGGACGAGGCGATCGTGCTGCACCCCGGCCCGATGAACCGCGGCATGGAGATCAGCGCCGATGTCGCGGACTCGACCCGCTCGGTGATCGTCGAGCAGGTCACCAACGGAGTGGCCATCCGCATGGCCGTGCTGTACCTACTGCTGTCCGGAAGCAACGAAACCACTGAGGAGCAGACCGCATGACCGCGTACCTGATCACCGGAGCCAACATCCTGGGCGGTGAGGTGGCGGACCTGCTGATCGACAACGGCGAGATCGTTGCTGTCGGCACCAACCTCGAGACGCCGGCGGACGTGGAGACGATCGACGCCAAGGGCCTGATCGCGCTGCCCGGGCTGGTCGACCTGCACACGCACCTGCGCGAGCCCGGCCGCGAGGACGCCGAAACCGTCCTCACCGGCACCCGCGCCGCCGCGCTGGGCGGATTCACCGCGGTGTTCGCGATGGCCAACACCGACCCGGTCGCCGACACCGCCGGCGTCGTCGAGCAGGTCTGGCGCCTCGGCCGCGAGGGCGGGTACGCCGATGTGTTCCCGATCGGCGCGGTCACGGTCGGCCGGCAGGGGTCGCAGCTCGCGGAACTGGGCGCGATGGCGGACTCGGCCGCGCGCGTGCGGGTGTTCTCCGACGACGGCGACTGTGTCTGGGACGCCGCGCTGATGCGCCGGGCGCTGGAGTACGTGAAGGCGTTCGGCGGCGTGATCGCCCAGCACGCGCAGGAGCCGCGGCTCACCCAGGGCGCGCAGATGAACGAAGGAGCGCTCTCCGGCGTCCTCGGCCTGACCGGCTGGCCGAGTGTCGCGGAGGAGGCGATCATCGCTCGCGACATCCTCCTGAACGCGCACGTCGGTTCGAAGCTGCACATCTGCCACCTGTCCACCAAGGGCTCGGTGGAGATCGTCCGGGCGGCGAAGCGACGCGGTCTCGACGTGACCGCCGAGGTCACCCCGCACCACCTGCTGCTGACCGAGGATCTGGCCGCCTCGTACAACCCGGTCTACAAGGTGAACCCGCCGCTGCGGACCAAGGAGGACGTCGAGGCGGTCCGCGAGGGCCTGGCCGACGGGACGATCGACATCGTCGCCACCGACCACGCGCCGCACCCGATCGAGGACAAGGACTGCGAGTGGAGCGCAGCGTCGCCCGGCATGATCGGTCTGGAGACCGCGCTGAGTGTGGTCCAGCACGCGATGGTCGACACCAAGCTGCTGACCTGGGCCGAGGTGGCCGACCGGATGAGCTACCGCCCGGCCGAGATCGGCCAGATCGGTGACCACGGCCGTCCGCTCGAGGCCGGTGCGCCGGCGAACGTCGTACTGATCGATCCGGCGGTCGAGCGGACCGTCGTACCGGCGGAGTCGGCGTCGCTGTCGCGGAACTCGCCGTTCGGGGGGATGACCCTGCCGGGCCGGGTGGTGGCCACGTTCCTGCGCGGTACGCCGACCGTCCTGCACGGAAAGCCGGCCCGGTGAAGGCCTTCCTGGGCATCTTCGGCACGCTGCTGGTGCTCGCGCTGGCGTACTACGGCATGCTCCGGGGCTGGCGGAACCGCCAGGCCCGGCAGGCCGAGCTGGCACCGCTGCCCGCAGTGCCCGAGAACGACAAGAACTTGTTCAATCAACGGGGCGTGGAGGGCATCTACGTCGCCACCACCTCGGCCGGCGACTGGATGGACCGGATCGCCGTGCACGAATTGGGCGTCCGCAGTATCGCGGACCTGGCCGTCAGCGAGGCCGGCCTGATCTTCCACCGGCAGGGCGCGGCGGATGTGTTCATCCCCGCGGACCACCTGACCGCCGTCCGGACCGACCGTGGCATCGCCGGCAAGGTGACCGCGGAGAAGTCCGGCCTGGTGGTGGTCACCTGGAACCACGACGGTCGCGAGCTCGACACCGGCTTCCGTCCCCGCCGCAAGGCAGACACCGCACCGCTGACCGAAACCATCGCGACCGTGATCGGAGTCGAGCAAAGATGAGCCAGCCCGCACTGCTGGTCCTGGAGGACGGCCGGTCATTCACCGGTACGTCGTACGGGGCGACCGGCGAGACGTTCGGCGAGGCGGTGTTCACCACCGGGATGACCGGCTACCAGGAGACGCTGACCGACCCGTCGTACCACCGCCAGATCGTCACCCAGACCGCACCGCACATCGGCAACACCGGCGTGAACGACGAGGACGACGAGTCGCAGCGGATCTGGGTCGCCGGGTACGTCGTTCGCGACCCGGCCAGGGTGCCGTCGAACTGGCGCGCCACGCGTTCGCTGGACGACCAACTCAAGGGCCAGGGCATCGTCGGGATCTCCGGCATCGATACCCGGGCACTGACCCGGCACCTGCGCGAGCGCGGCGCGATGCGGGCCGGGATCTCCACCGAGATCCTCGACCCGGACGCGCTGCTGGACAAGGTCCTGCAGCAGCCACCGATGGTCGGTGCGGACCTTGCCTCCGAGGTCACCACGTTCGAGCCCTACGTGATCCCGGCCGACGGCGAGAAGCGGTTCACCGTGGTCGCGCTCGACCTCGGGATCAAGTCGATGACGCCGAAGCGGATGGCCGAGCGCGGCATCGAGGTACACGTCCTGCCGGCCACCGCGACGCTGGAGGAGGTGCTGGCGGTGAACCCGGACGGCATCTTCATGAGCAACGGCCCGGGCGACCCCGAGACCACCGAGCACCCGACGGACCTGCTCAAGGCCCTGCTGCAGCGGGGCAAGCCGTACTTCGGGATCTGTTTCGGCAACCAGGTGTTCGGCCGGGCGCTCGGACTGGGCACGTTCAAGCTCAAGTACGGGCACCGCGGGATCAACCAGCCGGTGCTCGACCGAGCCACCGGCAAGGTCGAGATCACCGCGCAGAACCACGGCTTCGCGGTGGACGCGCCGATCGAGCAGACGGTCGAGACCGAGTATGGAACGGCTGAAGTCAGCCATGTTTCCCTCAACGACAACGTGGTCGAAGGGCTGAAGCTCACCGGGAAGGACGGCCGGGTGCTGGCGTTCTCGGTGCAGTACCACCCTGAGGCGGCGGCGGGTCCGCACGACTCCGCGTACCTCTTCGACCGGTTCGTTCAGCTGATGGAAGGGCGGGCCTGATGCCGCGGCGTACAGACATCGAGTCGGTCCTGGTGATCGGCTCCGGCCCGATCGTGATCGGTCAGGCCTGCGAGTTCGACTACTCCGGCACCCAGGCCTGCCGGGTGCTGCGCGAGGAGGGGTTCCGGGTCGTCCTGGTCAACTCCAACCCGGCCACGATCATGACGGACCCGGAGTTCGCCGACGCCACCTACGTCGAGCCGATCACTCCGGAGTACGTCGAGAAGGTGATCGAGAAGGAGCGCCCGAACGCGCTGCTCGCGACGCTGGGCGGCCAGACCGCGCTGAACGCGGCGATCGCTCTGCACGAGAACGGCGTACTGGAGAAGTACGGCGTCGAGCTGATCGGTGCGTCGGTCGACGCGATCCAGCGCGGCGAGAACCGCGAGTCGTTCAAGCACATCGTCGAGAACCTCGGCGCGGAGGTCGCGCGGTCGCGGATCTGCCACACGCTGGACGACGTGTTCGGTGCGGCCGGTGAGCTCGGCTACCCGCTGGTGGTGCGGCCGTCGTTCACGATGGGCGGCGTCGGCTCCGGGATGGCGTACGACGAGGCGGACCTGCGCCGCATCGCGGGCGCCGGACTGCAGGCCAGCCCGACCACCGAGGTGCTGATCGAGGAATCGATCCTCGGTTGGAAGGAGTACGAGCTGGAGGTGATGCGCGACAAGGCCGACAACGTCGTGATCATCTGCTCGATCGAGAACGTCGACCCGATGGGCGTGCACACCGGCGACTCGGTCACGGTCGCGCCGGCGATGACGCTGACCGACCGCGAGTACCAGGTGATGCGGGATCTTGCCATCGGCATCATCCGCGAGGTCGGCGTCGACACCGGCGGCTGCAACATCCAGTTCGCGGTGAACCCGGCCGACGGCCGGCTGATCGTGATCGAGATGAACCCACGGGTGTCGCGCTCGTCCGCGCTGGCGTCCAAGGCGACCGGCTTCCCGATCGCCAAGATCGCCGCCAAGGTGGCGATCGGCTACACCCTGGACGAGATCCCGAACGACATCACCCGGCAGACGCCGGCCAGCTTCGAGCCGACGCTGGACTACGTGGTGGTGAAGGTGCCGCGGTTCGCGTTCGAGAAGTTCCCGGCCGCGGACGCCACGCTGACCACGCACATGAAGAGCGTCGGCGAGGCGATGGCGATCGGCCGCAACTACACCGAGGCACTGCAGAAGGCGCTGCGCTCGCTGGAGAAGCCGGAGGCCCGGTTCTCCTGGGCCGGCTCGCCCGCGACCGACCTCGAACCGTTGCTGGAGGCAATCAAGACGCCGCACGACGGCCGGTTGCGGACCATGATGGACGCGATCCGGGCCGGGGCGACGCCGGAGCAGATCTTCGATGCGACGAAGATCGACCCCTGGTTCGTGGACCAGCTCTACCTGATCCACGAGATCGCCCTGCAGACCGCGGCCGCGCCGCGCCTCACGCCGGAGGTGCTGCGACTGGCGAAGCGGCACGGGTTCTCGGACCGGCAGCTGGCCGAGATCCGGGGGCTGACGGAGGACGTCGTCCGCGGGGTCCGGCAGGCGCTCGGGATCCGGCCGGTCTACAAGACGGTCGACACCTGTGCGGCCGAGTTCAAGGCCGAGACGCCGTACCACTACTCGTCGTACGACGAGGAGACCGAGGTCGCGCCGCGGACCGAGCCGGCTGTGCTGATCCTGGGGTCGGGGCCGAACCGGATCGGGCAGGGGATCGAGTTCGACTACTCCTGTGTGCACGCGTCGATGGCGCTGCGCGACGCGGGCTACTGCACGGTGATGGTGAACTGCAACCCGGAGACGGTCTCGACCGACTACGACACCTCGGACCGGCTGTACTTCGAGCCGCTCACCTGCGAGGACGTGCTCGAGATCGTGTACGCCGAGATGCAGGCCGGACCGGTCGCCGGGGTGATCGTGCAGCTCGGCGGGCAGACGCCACTGGGTCTGGCCCAGCGGCTCGCGGACGCCGGCGTACCGATCGTGGGTACGTCGCCGGAGGCGATCCACCTGGCCGAGGAGCGGGGCGCGTTCGGGAAGGTGCTCGCGGACGCGGCGCTGCCGGCGCCGAAGCACGGTACGGCGATGTCGGCCGACGAGGCGCGTGAGGTCGCCGAGGAGATCGGGTTCCCGGTGCTCGTGCGGCCGTCGTACGTGCTGGGCGGCCGCGGGATGGAGATCGTCTACAGCGAGGCCGAACTGACCGCGGCGCTGGGACGGCTGAGCGGTGGCACAGGATCGTGGGAGCATCCGGTGCTGATCGACCGGTTCCTCGACGACGCGGTCGAGATCGACGTCGACGGGCTGTTCGACGGCGAGGAGTTGTTCCTCGGTGGCGTGATGGAGCACATCGAGGAGGCCGGGGTGCACTCCGGTGACTCGTCCTGCGCGCTGCCGCCGATCACGCTCGGGAACGCGGACATCGAGAAGATCCGCCAGTCGACCGAGGCGATCGCGCGCGGCGTCGGCGTACGGGGTCTGTTGAACGTGCAGTACGCGCTCGCCGGTGACGTGCTGTACGTGCTGGAGGCGAACCCGCGGGCGTCCCGGACGGTGCCGTTCGTGTCGAAGGCGACCGCGACGCCGCTGGCGAAGGCGGCGGCCCGGGTGATGCTCGGTGCCACGATCGCGTCGCTGCGCGACGAGGGCATGCTGCCGGCCGAGGGCGACGGCGGGACGCTGCCGACGTCCACGCCGATCGCGGTGAAGGAAGCCGTGATGCCGTTCAATCGGTTCCGGACCGTCGACGGCCGGTCGGTGGACACCGTGCTCGGGCCGGAGATGCGCTCGACCGGTGAGGTGATGGGTATCGACGACACGTTCGGTACGGCGTTCGCCAAGTCGCAGGCAGGGGCGTCGCAGCCGCTGCCGGGCGCCGGCAAGGTGTTCGTGTCGGTGGCGAACCGGGACAAGCGGCACATGATCTTCCCGGTGAAGCGGCTGGCCGATCTGGGCTTCGAGATCTACGCGACCGACGGGACGGCCGACGTACTGCGCCGCAACGGGGTCGAGGCGATCACGGTCCGCAAGAACAGCCAGGGTCCGGGCCCGAACGGCGAGCCGACCATCGTCCAGATGGTCCACGACGGCGAACTCGACCTGATCGTCAACACCCCGATCGGGATCACCCAGGGCGGTTCGCCCCGGCTGGACGGATACGAGATCCGCAGTGCCGCGGTGGCCCGGAACATCCCGTGCATCACCACGGTGCAGGGACTGGCGGCCGCGGTGCAGGGGATCGAGGCGCAGCGGGCCGGTGACATCGGCGTACGGTCGCTGCAGGACTGGGTGCCGAGGATCCGCGGTGTATAGCCGCGTCGTCCGGCCGGTCCTGTACCGGCTGGGGAAGGGCGACGCCGAGGTCGCGCACGAGCAGACGCTCAACGCCCTGCGACGGCTGGGCCGCGTTCCGGGTGCCGTCCGCTTGATGTCGCGTTTCCAGACCGGCTCGGAGCGGACGGTCTTCGGAGTGCGCTTCCCGGGTGCTGTCGGCCTGGCCGCGGGCATGGACAAGAACGGGATCGCACTGCCGGCCTGGCGGGCGCTCGGGTTCGCGTTCGTCGAGGTCGGCACCGTCACCGCGCACCCGCAGCCCGGGAACGAGAAGCCGCGGCTGTTCCGGCTGGTCGAGCACGAGGCCGTGATCAACCGGATGGGGTTCAACAACCTGGGCTCCGAGGCACTCGCTGCCCGGCTGGCGGCGTACGGACCGCTCGGCTATCCGCTGGGCGTCTCGATCGGGAAGTCGAAGGTGACCCCGCTCGAGGATGCCGTCGAGGACTACGTGACGTCGCTGCGGCGGCTCTACCGGTACGGCGACTACTTCGCGGTCAATGTGTCGTCGCCGAATACGCCGGGGCTGCGCTCCCTGCAGGATGCCGGGCACCTCCGCGAGCTGCTGACGGCGCTGCGGGCCGAGGCTTCGTCGTTGAGCGTCGGCGGTCTGGACGGGAAGCCGATCCTGGTGAAGATCGCGCCGGACCTGACCTCGTCGGCGATCGACGAACTGCTGCAGGTCTGCACCGAGGTCGGCATTGCCGGGATCATCGCCACCAACACCACGATCGGCCGGCCCGGGGTGGAGTCGCACCCGCTGGCGTCGGAGACCGGCGGCCTGTCCGGGCGGCCGCTGACCGAGACGGCGGCCAAGACGGTCGCCCACATCCATGCGGAGACCGGGGGAACCCTGCCGATCATCGGTGTCGGCGGCATTCTCGACTCCGCCGACGCGGCCCGGCTGTTCGACGCCGGAGCCAGTCTCGTCCAGATCTACACCGGGCTGATCTACCGCGGCCCCGGCCTTGTCCGTCAGATCAATCGGGGAGTGAGATGAGTAACCAACCCTTCGGCGCCCGGCTCCGGGCCGCCATGGACACCCGCGGCCCGCTGTGCGTGGGCATCGACCCGCATGCACATCTGCTCGCCGCCTGGGATCTGCCCGACGACCCGGACGGCCTCGCGTCGTTCACGTACGGCGTAGTGGACGCGCTGGCGGACCGGGTTGCGGTGTTCAAGCCGCAGTCGGCGTTCTTCGAGCGGTTCGGCTCGGCCGGAATCGCCGTTCTCGAGCAGGCGACCATCCGGCTGCGGGAGGCCGGTGCGCTGGTCATCATCGACGCCAAGCGCGGTGACATCGGCTCGACCATGGATGGGTACGCGGCGGCGTACCTCGCGGAGAAGGCGCCGCTCGCGTGCGACGCGTTGACAGTCAGCCCGTACCTCGGGTTCGGGTCGCTGCAGCCGGCCATCGATGTGGCCCGGGAGTCCGGCGCCGGTCTGTTCGTGCTCGCGTTGACGTCGAATCCGGAGGGACCGCAGTTCCAGTCGGCTCGGACCGCGGACGGTCCGACGGTGGCGGGCGCCGTACTGGACGGGCTGCGGTCGCTCAACGCCGGCGCTGAGGGGCTGGGGTCGTTCGGTGCGGTCGTTGGCGCGACCATCAAGCCGACCGAGGAGGTCCTCGACATCAACGGTCCGCTGCTGGCGCCCGGGCTCGGCGCCCAGGGCGGCACCGCCGAGGGCCTGGCCGCCGTGTTCGGGGCGGCGGTGCGCAACGTCGTACCGTCCAGCTCGCGGGAGATCCTCGGTGCCGGTCCCTCGGCCTCCGGTTTGAAGGATGCCGCCGACCGGGCCAACGATGCGTTCCGGACGGTGCTGGGTTACTGACAAAGGCCGGTTTGTTCGGTAGAATTTGATTTACCAAATGGCGCGATGAATTTCGCGCCATTTGGTGTTTTTTCTTGTATTCCGTGGCTCTGGCGTGCGATCTTTTCGGCATGTTCATTTCTGGGTTGGAGTTGAGCCGGCGGTTTTATCAGGAGAAGGTGCGACCGGTGGTCGACGTGCCACACAGTGCGGGGCTGATGGGACGCGGCTCGGAGGTGCTCGGGTTCGACGACGAGATGTCGGGGGACCACAACTGGGAGCCCCGGGCGCTGCTGTTCGTTCAGGACGGCGTCACGCTGGAGCCGGAGGTGCCGGACGAGTTCGAGGGGCGGCCCTCCTTCGTCGAGGTCCACACGCTCCGGTCGTACTACCAGAAGCAGTTGGGATTCGATCCGGATCGGGAACTCACGGTCCGGGATTGGCTGACATTCCCGGAGCAGATCCTGCGAATGCAGACGGCCGGTGGTGTCTTTCATGACGAGCTCGGGTTGCAGGATGTGCGCGATCGGCTGGCGTATTACCCGCGCGATGTCTGGTATTACCTGATGATCGCGGCCTGGTGGCGGGTCCATCCGGAAATGAATCTGATCGGGCGAGCCGGGTATGCCGGGGACGAGCTCGGGTCGGCGGTGATCGGGGCGCAGCTCGTGCAGGACCTGATGCAGTTGTGTTTCCTGCTGGAGCGGGACTACGCGCCGTACCGGAAGTGGTTCGGTACGGCGTTCAGCCGGCTGTCCTGTGGCCCGACGGTGGGTCCGATGTTGCGCGACGTGCTGCGGGCTACTTCGTGGCAGGAGCGTGAGGAGGCGCTGATGGCGGCGTACCGGGCAGTGGGGGAGCTCCACAACCGGCTGGAGATTACGCCGCCACTGGAGCTCGGAGTGGAGCGGATGTGTGGGCGGCCGTTCAGGGTGGTCTGGGCCGACTTCCCGGGCGCGCTCGCTGCGGCGATCGAGGATCCGGACGTGAAGCGGGTCGCCGAGCGCTGGCCGGTGGGCGGGATCGAGCAGGTCCGGGAGGTCTTCTGGGGCCGCGTGAACGACCGCCGTCAGCTGGTCGAGCTCTTGGACTCCTGATACAGGCCGGACAGTAGGTCGACTGCAGCCTGGGTCGCGGGGTGCGGGTCCTGACGGTGCCAGATCAGGTGGACGTCGACCGGCGGTGCGTCGCGGAGCGGACGGTAGACGACGCCGTCCCGGCGGTACTGCGTTGTCGTCGCCTGCGGTGTGACGCCGACGCAACGGCCGGAGGCGATGGCGGACAGCCAGTCGTCGACGTCGTGCGTGTACTCGATCCGTGGGCGTGCTTCCTCGGGCCAGAGGTCGGCCGTCGTACTGCCGGTCCTTCGATCGATCACCAGGACGCGGTCGCGGAGTTGGTCGAGGGTGACCGTGCGTTTGCGGGCGAGCGGGTCGTCGGCGGGCAGGGCGCAGTACCGGCGTTCCTGGGCGACTGTGGTGTGCGCGAACCGGCGCAGGTCGATGTGGGTGCGGACGACCGCGAGGTCGCACAGTCCTTCGGCGAGTCCGCCGGTCGACGTGTTGGTCCGGATCAGCTGCAGTTCGATCTCTGGATGCTCGGTGGCCCATCGCCGCTGGAACTCGGCCGTATGACGTCCCATCGCCGACCACGCATGCCCGATCCGCAACCGCCTGTGCCCGGTCGTCGCTTCAGCCACCAACTCGTCGACGTCGTTGAGGATCTGGCGAGCCCGCGCCAGCACCTGCACGCCCGCGGTCGTCGGCGTCACTGACCGGCTCGTCCGGTGCAGCAGCCGAACACCCAGCCGGCCCTCCAGCGCCAAGAGGTTCCGCGACACCGCGGCCTGCGAGACGCCCAGCTCGATCGCCGCGTCGGTGAACGTCCCGGTGTCCACCACGGCGACCAGGCACCGCAGGTGCCGGAGCTCGAGATCCATAACCCCAGCGTATAGATGGCTGCGCCGATGCATTTTGCCGAAGGCGCGGCGGCACGGAACCTCTGAGGATGGAGAGAGGTCGGCTGGGTGGGGTAGCGATGATGCTCGGGAGCGGGCTGTCGACTCAGGTGGGTGCGTCGGTCGCCGCGCTCGCCTTTCCGGTCATCGGACCGGTCAGCGTGGTGGCTGTCCGGCAGTGGATGGCCGGGGCGGTGCTGCTCGCGGTCGGGCGGCCGAAGCTACGGACGATCACCAGGCGGCAATGGCGCGCGGTGCTGGCGCTGGCCGCCGTGTTCGCGGTGATGAACCTGTCGCTCTACACGGCGATCGACCGGATCGGCCTCGGGCTGGCGGTGACGCTGGAGTTCCTGGGGCCGTTGGCGGTCGCGTTGATCGGATCGCGGCGGATGGTCGACCTGCTGTGTGCGCTGACTGCCGCACCGGCGGTCCTGCTGCTGACCAGGCCGCAGGCGACGTCGGACTACGTCGGTATCGGGCTCGGATTGCTCGCTGCCGTCTGCTGGGCCTGCTACATCCTGCTGAACGGGGTCGTCGGGCGCGAGCTGCCAGGCGCGACCGGATCGGCCGCGGCGGCGGGGGTGTCCGCTCTGGTGTACGTGCCGATCGGTGTGTTCGTGCTCTGGCAGCACCCACCGACGGTTGCGGCGGTGTCGTACGCGCTGGTCGCCGGGGTGCTGTCGTCGGCGGTCCCGTTCCTGGTGGACCTGCTGACGCTGCGCCGGGTGCCGGCTCAGTTCTTCGGCGTCTTCATGAGCGTGAACCCGGTGCTGGCCGCCATGGTCGGCCTGGTCGTGCTCGATCAGCACCTCGGCCCGATCGACTGGATCGCCATCGCGGTGATCGTGACCGCGAACGCCGTCGCGATCCTGGTCCGTCCGTTTGACCCCGCCGTCCGGAAGGGTGTCCGCTGACGGGGAGTGACGGTCTCCTCGCAGCAGAGTAAGGAATGCAATTGCGTAAGGTGGCGGCCCTCGCGGCGGTAATGACCATGGGTGTCGGCGCGCTGACGGCGTGCTCGGGTGGCGACTACTGCAGCGAGCTCCAGAACTACGCCGAGGCGGCCAAGAACCTCGACATCAAGGACTCCGAGGCGGTCGGCAAGATGCTCGACGAGGCGAAGAAGGTGTCCAAGTCGGCGCCGGACGATCTGAAGGACGACTGGAAGATCGTGCTCGACTACGCCGAGAAGGCCCAGGACGCGAACGGCGACATGGACAAGCTGACCGAGCTGGCCAAGAGCGACGGCGAGAAGATCACCCCCGCGATGGAGGCGATCGGCAAGCAGGCCAAGGACACCTGCAAGGTCACCATCGACGGCTGACCCGCCAGGACGGCGGCCGTCCCCGCCGTCCTCTTCCGCGCCGTCCGGTCGGGCGCGGCTGCGGAAAGTATTCGTTTCTGATGATTTGATCACCGCCGGTAGCCTCGGCAGGCATGAAGCGCACCCTCGCCCTGGCCGCAACCGTCATCGCCGGTACCGCCACGCTGACCGCCTGCACCGAGGAGCAGGCCTACTGCGTCGACCTCGCCGGGTACGCCGCCAACGCGGTGAACGTCGACCCGCAGAAGCCGGCCGACTACGTGAAGATCCTCGAGGACGCCAAGAAGCTGCGCGATTCTGCCCCCGCGGACGTGAAGGACGACTGGGGCGTCGTGGTCGGCTTCGCCGAGAAGGCCCAGAAGGCGGGCTCGGACCGGGTCGAACTGGCTCGCCTGAGCAAGGAGACCGGCACCGTCATGACGGCGTACAAGGCGATCAGCACGCACGCGAAGGACTCCTGCAAGGTCGACGTCCCGGCGCTGAACTGACCCTCTGATCGGTCCAATCCGCCGCCCGGCCGGTGACTGTGCGCGCAGGGGGCCTTGACATGCCCCGATTGGGCGCTGGAGGCGCCCGTGGCCGTGTTAGGTTCCCTTGCGAAGCCACACAACGGGACAGGTGAAACGGTGCCACTTCCTTCTTTGACCCCGGAGCAGCGAGCGGCGGCTCTGGACAAGGCCGCGGCGGCGCGGCGTGAACGAGCCGAGATCAAGAACCGGATCCGGCATTCGGGAGCGTCTCCGACGGAGGTGCTCCACGAGGGGCAGACGAACGACGTGATCGGCAAGATGCGGGTGAGCGCGCTGCTGCAGTGCATCCCCGGCGTGGGCAAGGTCCGCGCCCAGCAGATCATGGAGCGGGCGGGGATCTCGGAGACGCGGCGGGTGCGCGGCCTCGGCTCGAACCAGATCGCCGCGCTCGAGCGCGAATTCGCCGAGTGAGCCGAACCGACGTTCTCCGCGGCTCGTTGGACACTGGTGTGACGATGACCACGCACCCGAGGAACCAGACAGACAACCCGGCCGGTTCCGGCCGGACCGACAGGTCGACGACCGGGGGAGCTGTGCTGACCGTACTGGCCGGGCCGACGGCGGTCGGGAAGGGCACGGTGGCCGCCGACGTCCGGGAGCGATACCCGGACATCTGGATCTCCGTTTCGGCCACGACCCGCAAGCCCCGGCCGAACGAGGTGCACGGCGTGCACTACCTGTTCGTGTCCGACGCCGAGTTCGACCGGATGATCGCCGACGGCGAGTTGCTGGAGTGGGCGGTGGTGCACAAAGCGGCCCGCTACGGCACTCCGAAGCAGCCGGTGCTGGACAAACTGGCCGAGGGCCGGCCCGCCCTGCTCGAGATCGACCTGCAGGGTGCCCGCCAGGTCCGCGAGTCGATGCCGGAGGCGCAGTTCGTCTTCCTGGCCCCGCCGAGCTGGGACGAACTGGTCCGGCGCCTGGTCTTCCGCGGCACCGAGACTCCGGAGGAGCGGGAGCGCCGGCTCGAGACCGCGACCGTCGAGCTGGCCGCCGAGAAGGAGTTCGACGCGACGATCGTGAACGCGTCGGTTCGGGAAGCCGCTGATCAGTTGGTAAAGTTGATTCGATCACCCTCCATCTCTGGAAAGAGCTGACCTTGTCTGGCAACCAGCCCGTCGCCATCGGCATCACGTCCCCGCCGATCGACGACCTGCTCACCCGCACCGACTCCAAGTACAAGCTGGTGCTGTACTCGGCCAAGCGGGCGCGGCAGATCAACGCCTACTACTCGCAGCTCGGCGAAGGCCTGCTCGAGTACGTCGGTCCGCTGGTCGAGACCCACGTGCAGGAGAAGCCGCTCTCGATCGCTATGCGCGAGATCAACGAGGGCGTGCTGACCTGCACCGACATCGACCCCGAGGCCGAGGCGGAAGCCGCCGCCGCGGAGAAGTCCGAGTAGTTCTCGGGCGATGGCGACCGGGTCCGCCGGCGTGGGCCGGCCGAATGTGGTGCTCGGAGTCGGCGGCGGTATCGCTGCGTACAAGGTCTGTGACCTGCTGCGACGGCTGACCGAGTCCGGGCACAGTGTGCGGGTGGTCCCGACCGCGGGTGCGCTGGAGTTCGTCGGTGCGGCGACCTGGGCCGCACTGTCCGGTCAGCCGGTGACGGCCGATCCGTTCGACAACGTGCATGAGGTTCCGCACGTCCGGATCGGCAAGGCCGCCGAGCTCGTCGTGGTCGCTCCGGCCACCGCCAACCTGATCGCCAAGGCCGCCCACGGCCTGGCCGACGATCTGCTCACCAACACGCTGCTGACCGCGCGCTGCCCGATCCTGTTCGCGGCCGCGATGCACACCGAGATGTGGGAGCACCCGGCCACTCAGGCGAACGTCGCCACCCTGCGGTCCCGTGGCATCACCGTGCTCGACCCGGCCGTCGGCCGGCTCACCGGCACGGACACCGGCCGCGGCCGGTTGCCCGAGCCGTCGGAGATCTTCGCGATCAGCCAGTTGATGCTCGCCGACGAGGCCGCCCGCGCCGCCGGTCATGAGGTCGCCGACCTCACCGGCAAGCACGTCCTGGTCAGCGCCGGCGGGACCCGCGAACACCTCGACCCGGTCCGCTACCTCGGCAACTCCTCGTCCGGCAAGCAGGGCTACGCCCTGGCCCGGATCGCCGCCGCGCGCGGCGCCAAGGTCACTCTGGTCGCGGCGAACTCCGAACTGCCCGATCCGGCCGGCGTCCAGGTCGTCCCGGTCGTCAGCACCGGAGATCTGTACGACGAGATCACTGGTCGCGCCGCGGACGCGGACGCGATCGTGATGGCGGCCGCCCCGGCCGACTTCCGTCCGGCCGAGGTCGCCGAGCACAAGATCAAGAAGACCGAGGACGGTGCGGTCCCCGCGGTCAACCTGGTGCAGAACGTGGACATCCTGCAGACGGTCTCGCACGACCGCCGCCGGGCGAACCAGGTGATTGTCGGCTTCGGCGCCGAGACCGGCGACGCGGAGCACTCGGTCCTGGAGCTCGGCCGCGCCAAGCTGGAGCGCAAGGGCTGCGACCTGCTGGTCGTCAACGACGTCTCCGGCGGCAAGGTCTTCGGCAGCGACCTGAACGACGCCGTCATCCTCGACCGCGACGGCGGCGCCCTCCCGTTCCCGTCCGGCAGCAAAGACGCGCTGGCCGGAGTGATCTGGAACCTGGTCGCGGCTCACTGGAAGTAGAGGACAGGATCTGTCCTGTTCGGCGGTTAGCGTCGCGGTATGCAGATCAGCTGGCAGGCCGTCGTCGCCCGGCGGATGAAGCGACACCACCTGACCGACCCCGGTGCCACTCCGGTCGACGTCGTACGGGCGATGTGTGGGGCGCATGCCCAGGTGTTGTCGGCGGGGGAGATGTCCGTGGCTCTCCGGCTCGCGGATGCCACGCGGGAGACGGTGCAGCAGGCCGACGGCCTCGTGAAGACGTTCGGGCCACGCGGGACCGTGCATCTCCTGCCGCTCGACGATCTCCCGATGTGGACCGGGGCGCTCTCCGCTCTGCCGACCGGGCTCGCGCCGCCCTTCATGCGGATGACTCCGGAGCAGACCGCGGAAGTCATCGCCGCCATCGGTGAAGCGCTCGCTCACGACGACCTGTCCGTCGACGAACTCTCCGACGAGGTCGTACGGCGTACTGGGTCCTGGGCGGGTGACCTGGTGATGCCGGCGTTCCAGGGCTACTGGCCACGGTGGCGGCAGGCGATCTCGGTCGCGGCCAACGCCGGCGTCCTCTGCTACGGACCCAACCGCGGCCGCAAGACGACGTACTCGAACCCGCACCGCTTCCAGCCGTTCGAGCCGATGAACGGCGACGCAGCGCTCACCGAGCTTCTCCACCGCTACCTGCACTCCTACGGACCCGCGACGCCGCAGCAGTTCGCCCGCTGGCTCAACACGACGCCGACCTTCGTCAAGCCGTACTTCACCGGCCTCCCGCAGGTGCAGCTCGACGGCCAGCCCGCCTGGCACGCACCAGGCGACGGTGATTTCGACGACGAACCGCCGCGAGGCGTCAGGCTGTTGCCGTACTTCGATGCCTACGGCGTCGGCAGCTACCCGAGAGAGCTGTTGTTCCCGGGCAAGGCCTTCACCCGGGCACTCGCCCGCGGCCAGGCCGGCAACTACCCGCTCGTGCTGATCGACGGCATCGTCGCGGGCGTCTGGCACCACAAGAAGGCCGGCCGGACAGTGCACGTCACCGTCGAGGCGCTCACCTCCCTCAACCGCACCCGACGCCGGCAACTCGAAGCCGAGGTGGACCGGTCGGCTGCGATCCTGGCCTGCACACCGTCGCTCACCGTGGGCGACGTCGCGGTCGGTCCGCACGCCTGAAACCCGACCCTCTGTCCACGATATGGCCGCGAATCCCGTATAGTGGAGGAATTCGGAGGGTCGCCGGGACGCGGGCCGAAACTGCTGGCATACTTCCCAAGATGCATCGCCAACCGTCGGTGCATTTGGGGGGATCGCACGGCTGCCGCAGACAGCCGCGTGGCACAAGAGGAATCCGAGGGAGAACTGTGGCGAGGCGCCTTTTCACGTCCGAGTCCGTGACCGAAGGTCACCCGGACAAGATCGCTGACCAGATCAGCGACTCCATTCTCGATGCCCTGCTGGCCGAGGATCCGCGCAGCCGGGTCGCGGTGGAGACCTTGATCACCACCGGGCTGGTCGTGGTCGCGGGTGAGGTCACTACGGCGGCGTACGTCGACATCCCGGGGATCGTGCGGGCACGCATCCTCGAGATCGGCTACGACTCGTCGCTGAAGGGCTTCGACGGCGCGTCCTGCGGGGTGCAGGTCGCCATCGGCAGTCAGTCGCCCGACATCGCCCAGGGTGTCGACACGGCGTACGAGACGCGCTCGGACGCGTCGGAGGACGCGCTGGACCTGCAGGGGGCGGGCGACCAGGGCCTGATGTTCGGCTACGCGTCGAACGAGACGCCCGAGTTGATGCCGCTGCCGATCACCATCGCGCACCGGCTGTCCGAGCGGCTGTCCGAGGCCCGCAAGGACGGCACGCTGGCGTACCTGCGGCCGGACGGCAAGACCCAGGTCACGGTCGAGTACGACGGCGACAAGGCGGTCCGGATCGACACCGTGGTGGTGTCCAGCCAGCACGCGGCCGACATCAGCCTGGACTCGATGCTGACGCCGGACATCAAGAAGCACGTGGTCGACCCGGTGCTCGAGCAGTTCGACATCGACTCGACCGGCTACAAGCTGCTGGTGAACCCGACCGGCCGGTTCGAGGTCGGCGGCCCGATGGGTGACGCCGGACTGACCGGCCGCAAGATCATCATCGACACCTACGGCGGGATGGCGCGGCACGGTGGTGGCGCGTTCTCCGGCAAGGACCCGTCGAAGGTGGACCGCTCCGCGGCGTACGCGATGCGTTGGGTGGCGAAGAACATCGTCGCCGCCGGGCTGGCCGACCGGGTCGAGTGCCAGGTCGCGTACGCGATCGGCAAGGCCGCGCCGGTCGGTTTCTACGTCGACACCTTCGGCACCGAGTCCGTGCCGGTGGACAAGATCGCCGACGCGGTCCGCGAGGTGTTCGACCTGCGTCCGGCCGCGATCATCCGCGACCTGGACCTGCTCCGGCCGATCTACGCCCAGACCGCCCGCAACGGCCACTTCGGCCGCACCGGTGAGGACTTCACCTGGGAGCGGACCGACCGGGTCGAGGCGCTGAAGGCCGCGATCAACAAGTAGTTGTCCACAGGGGGACGGCAGTGCTCACCCGCACTGTCGTCCCACCGGACTAGAGTTTCCCGGTGACATCGAACGGGGACTCGCCGGAGCAGCTGACACTGCTGCGGGACACCGTTCGCAAGTCCCGCATCAAGGAGCCGGCCGGCATCACCGAGACGTTGCCGGTGGCCCGGATCGCGGTCGATGTGTCGTTGCCCCATCTCGACCGGCCGTTCGACTATCTCGTGCCGGAGGATCTGGCCGCGGCGGCGCAGCCTGGTGCCCGGGTGAAGGTGCGCTTCGCAGGCAAGGACTTGGACGGGTTCGTGCTGGAGCGGCTCGAGTCGTCCGACCATGAGGGCAAGCTCGTCCGGATCCGGAAGGTCGTGTCGCCCGAGCAGGTGCTGAAGCCGGAGATCGCGGACCTCTGCCGCGCGGTCGCCGATCGGTACGCCGGAGTGTTCGCGGACGTGACGCGGTTGGCGGTGCCGCCCCGCCACGCGAAGGTCGAGGGCGAGGCGCTGCGGTGCAACCAGCCCGCGCCGCCACCGGTGTCCACCTCGCGCTCCGAGTGGTCGCAGTACCCGGCTGGGTTCCTGGACGCGATCGCGCGATCGGAGTCGCCGCGCGCGATCTGGACCGCCGTACCCGGGGCTGATTGGCCGCTCGCGTTCGCCCAGGCCGCGGCTGTGTGCGCGGCGTCGGGGCGGGGGGCGTTGCTGTTGGCGCCGGATGCGCGTGATCTCGAGCGGCTGGCGGCGGCGTGTACGGCGGTGCTCGGGGATGCGGGGTTCGTCACGTTGTCGGCGGATCTCGGGCCGACCGCTCGCTACCGCGCCTTCCTCGCGGCGTTGCGGGGGTCCGCGCGGGTGGTGATCGGGACGCGGGCGGCCGCGTTCGCGCCAGTGGCGGACCTTGGGCTGGTCGCGTTGTGGGACGACGGTGACGACTCGTACGCCGAGCCGCGGGCGCCGTACCCGCATGCTCGTGAGGTGTTGCTGCTGCGAGCGTTCCGGCAGAAGTGTGCGGCGTTGGTCGGTGGGTTCGCGCGGTCGGTGGACTCGGCGGCGTTGATCGAGTCAGGCTTCGCGCACGAGCTGATCGCGGACCGGAGTGTGATCCGGGCGGCGGCTCCGGCGGTGCACATCGCGGGGGAGTCGGACACGGATCTGGCCCGCGACCCGGCGGCTCGCGCGGCGCGGCTGCCGCATCGGGCCTTCGAGATCGCCCGGGAGGGGCTGCGGTCCGGGCCGGTGCTGGTGCAGGTTCCGCGGGCCGGGTATCTACCGAGCCTGGTGTGCCAGACGTGCCGAGCGCCGTCGCGGTGTTCGACGTGCGGCGGGACGTTGCGTCGTACCGGAGGAGCCGGGCCGGCGAGTTGCAGCATCTGCGGACGGCCCGCGGCGGACCACCGTTGCCCGGAGTGTGGTGACACCCGAATGCGCGCTGCTGTCGTGGGAGCCCGTCGTACGGCGGAGGAGTTGGGGCGAGCCTTTCCCGGATTGGTGGTTCGTACGTCGGGGGGCGATAACGTGCTGGACGTCGTGCCGGACAAACCGGCGCTCATCGTCAGTACGCCGGGCGCGGAGCCGGTCGCGGAGGGAGGCTACAGCGCGGCGCTGCTGCTCGACACGTGGCTGATGCTCGCCCGCCCGGATCTGCGCGCGCCGGAGGAAGCAGTACGGCGGTGGTTCAACGCGGCGGCTCTGGTCCGGCCCGCCCGCGACGGCGGCACAGTCATCCTGGTCGGTGAGCCGTCGGCGCTCCCGCTGCAGGCAGTCGTCCGTTGGAGCCCAGAAGGCTTTGCCACGCGCGAGATCGAGGAGCGCCGGGCTGCGCGCCTCGCGCCCGCTGCAAAGCTCGCCGAACTCACCGGACCTGCCGACGCGGTCGCCGACCTCATCACCCGGCTGCGCCCGCTGCTACCAACCACGGCCGGCCTCGAGGTCCTGGGCCCTGTCGACGTCGACGACGAGACTGTCCGAGCGGTGGTCCGTACGCCGCGCGCGGCAGGCACCGCCCTCGCGCGCTCGCTCAAGGAAGCCCAGTCCGCGCGCACGACGAAGAAGAACCCCGGCTCCGTCCGAATCCAGGTGGACCCGCCCAGCTTCGGTTAGGCCGTAGAGGCCAAGGGAGTGGCGGCGGTCAGGAGTTGGCTGCCGAGGGAGGTGCGGTAGTAGAGCACGGTCCGGCCGTCGCGGCGCGAATCGACCACACCGGCGTTCCGCAGGATGCCGAGGTGCACGCTCAACGTCGGCGCGGACACCCCGAGCTGATGGGCCAGATGCGTCGTCGACATCGGCAGATCCAGGTGACTCACGATCGCGGCTCGGGTCCGCCCGACCAGGTCGGCCAGCGGCGAGTCGGCCGTCTCCTGCCGGTCCTCCCAAAGGCGCCCAAGACCGCGCGGCGGGTACGTGATCGTCGGTACGTGCGGCGCCGCGGTCACCGCCAGCGCGGCCGGCCAGTTGAACACGCACGGCACCAGCAGCACACCCTGGCCGGTCATCGGTTCGCCGTGGCAGCAGAACGGCCGCTCGATGACGATCCGATCGCCGGTGAAGCGCACGGACGGATGCAGGCTCCGGAACAGCCGCTCCAGCCCGCCACTGGCCAGCTCGTCCAGCCGGAAGGCCAGATCCTCCTGCAGCAGCGCCCGCATCCGCCGCCAGTCGGGCTCGATCGCACGCCGCCAGTACGTCTCCAGCGACGAGGTGATCAGCTCCAGCGCCTTGGCCGGGTGAGCGATCAGGTCCGGCAGCAGGGGATGCGGATTGTCTGCCTGGACCTGGCCGATCTCGTTGACCACCAGATGGTGTGGTGTGGCGGCGATCGCGGCCAGGCCCGACTCCAGGCTGGTCGACCTGCGGGGTGGCGCCGGCGTCATGAAGTCGGGGATGTAGCCGACCGGCGGAATGAGTGCCCTCAGCAACGTCAGATCCGGGCCCTCGATGATCGGCCGCACCTTCTGCAGCCACGGCCCGTGCACACTGCGCGCGGTGTTGTTGCTCAGCGCCCGAACACTGGTCACTGCCTCCCACACCGGTGAGAGCGCGAACCGGATCCGGCCGACATCGCCGGCGTTCAGGCTGATCGTGATCACCTGGGCAGACTACCCCTCGATTAGTCCTGTGCCTAATGTTCGACACTGCCCGAGCTCACCGGGAGAGTTGTCACCATGAGTGCTGTCGCCGTCGAGTCCCCTGCGCCCGCCGCCCTGCCGAGGGCTTTCTGGGCGCTCTGGGTCTGCCAGCTCGTCAACCGGCTCGGCAGCTTCGTGCAGCCGTTCCTGGTCCTCTACCTGACCCACGACCGCCACCTGTCGGCCGGTACGGCGGGTGCCGTCGCGGCCGCGGTCGGAGCCGGTAGCGTCGCCGCCCAGCTCAGCGGTGGCTGGCTGGCGGACCGGGTCGGGCGCCGCCTGACCATGCTGATCTGCTTCTTCGGCACCGCCGCCGCCCTGATCCTGCTCGGCTCGGCCCGGTCGATGGCGATGATCTGGGTGACCGCCTTCCTGGTCGGCCTGCTCGGCGACCTGTTCCGTCCGGCCGTCCAGGCGACCGTGGCCGATCTGCTCGAGCCGGGCGAACGCGTTCGGGCGTACGGCCTGCTGTTCTGGGCGATCAACCTCGGCTTCTCGGTGTCCACCGTGAGCGCGGGCGTGCTGGCCTCGGTCGGCTACGGCCTGCTGTTCTGGTTGAACGCCGGTACCTCGGTGATCGCGGGTCTGGTGATCTGGGCGATGGTGCCGGAGAGCCGGCCGACACCGGAGGCCGGCGTACCGCGCCGGCCGTTGCTCCCGGTGGTACTGCGAGACACCGTGTTCCTGCTGATGATCCTGCTCCAGATCGGCTACGCGACGATCTACATGCAGGGCTATTCGACGCTCCCGCTGGCGATGGCGGGCGACGGTCTGCCGTCCTCGACGTACGGGTTGGTGATCGCGCTGAACGGCGTGGTGATCGTGCTGATCCAGCCGTTCCTCGGCAAGTGGCTGGTGCGGATCGACCGGCCGAAGCTGCTCGCGGTGTCGATGCTCGTGGTCGGTCTCGGGTTCGGGATCGGTGCCGTCGTCCACACCTGGTGGGGTTACGGGCTGTCGGTCGTGGTCTGGACGGTCGGCGAGATCGGGTTCGCGGCAGTCATCGGTGCCGTGTTCGCCGACCTCGCTCCGATCGACCTGCGGGGCCGCTACATGGGTCTGGCCGGGATGGCCTTCGGAGTCGGCACGGTGATCGGCCCTCTGACCGGGACCAACGCCCTCGAGCACTTCGGTCCGACCGTCACCTGGCTGGGCTGCGCCGTACTGGGCGTGGTGATCTTCATCGGGCAGTACTCGCTGGCGCCGGCGCTGCATGCGCGGGCTGCCGCGAACGCTGCGACCGCATGAGGTGAGCCGTGACCACGGTCGCGGCGATGACCGCGGTCGCGATCCAGAAGGCGCGGTGCGGTGTCGCCGGGTGGTGCAGGAACACTGTGCCCAGCCCGGCGACGCCGAGCGTCCCGCCGAACTGCTGGACCGCGTTCAGCAGTCCGGCCGCTGATCCGGTCTCGTGCGGCTGAACCCGCTGGAGCGCTTCGGTGAAGAATGCGGTTGTAAACAATCCGACACCGGCGCCGCCGAGGGCGAGCCCGGGAAGGAGCCAGTAGTTGGCGATGACGATGCCGACCAGCAGTACGCCGAGACCGACGTACATGAGCCGTGAACCGAAGCGGCCGATCAGCCACTGACCGGCGATCCAGGCGGTGATGCCGGTCGCCGCCGACCACGGCAGCAACGCGAGGCTCGAGCGCATGACGCCGTGGTGGAGTGTTAGTTGCTGATGCAGTACGACGACCAGGGTGAGGCCGCTCATCACGGCGAAGAACAGCGTCGAGGTGACGAGGGCGGCGCTGAAGCCTCGGTGGGTGAACAGACTCAGCTCGATCAGGCGGCCGCGGCTGTAGCGCTGTTGTAGTAGGCACAGGCCGAGCAGTGCGACACCAGCGGGGAGCAGGTACCAGTTCTGCGATTGCAGGATCGGGTAGACGACGAGCGCCGTACCCGCGGTGAGCAAGACGGTACCGACGAGGTCGACGGCCGGTCGACGCGGCGACTTCGACTGCGGGAGCAAATGCGCGAGGCCGAGGACGGCGAGGCCCAGCGGGACGTTGACGAGGAACACGGCCCGCCACGACGTGGCCTCGGTGATGAACCCGCCGAGCAGCGGACCGGAGATGCCGGCGAGGCCCATCACCGGGCCGATGGTGCCGAGCGCCTTGGGCAACTCCGGTCCCTCGAAGCTGGATCTGATCAATCCGATCGTCTGCGGAATGATCAACGCGGCCGCCGCTCCCTGCACGACCCGTGCTCCGATCAGTACGCCGGGCTGCGCCGCCAGGGTGCACGCGCTCGACGCCATCACGAAGCCCGTGACGCCGATCCGGAACATCCTTCGCCGGCCGAAGACGTCGCCGAGGCGGCCGCCGGTGATCAGCAGTGCGGCGAACGGCAGGGTGTAGGCCGCGCTGAACCAGGGGATGTCGGACGCTCGGCCGCCGAGGTCGGCGTGGATCACCGGCGCCGCGACCTGGACGATCGTCGCGTCCAGCAGATTCATTGCCTCGGCTACCAGTAGGGCGATCAGCCCGATCCATCGTTTCTGCATGCGACAACTGTCAACGGCAGTGACTCGGTAGTTCCGAGTTCCGGTCGATATCTGCGGATATCTTCCATATGAGTCCGTACTTCGCCATGATCTTCACATGCTGGATGAGATCGATCGCGCTGTGATCCATGCGCTGCAGATCGACGGGCGGGCGCCGTACAGCCGGATCGGGGAGGTCCTGGAGGTATCGACGCAGACGGTCGCACGGCGGTACAACCGGCTGCGGGTGGAGGCCGGGCTGCGGGTGGCCGGTCTGCCGGATCCCCAGCAGGCGGGCCGTTCCCAGTGGTTCGTCCGGCTGACGGCGACACCTCAGGCTGCGCAGGATCTCGCGAGTGCTCTCGCGCGGCGGCCGGATACGAGCTGGATCAAGCTGGCATCGGGTGGCACCGAGATCATGGCGATTGTCCACACCACGCCCAGCGACGGGAACGCGTTGCTCCTGCACGACATCCCGAGGACCGCCGGCATCACGTCCGTGTCGGCGCAGCACCTCCTGCATCTGTACGTCGGCGGCCCGACGGCCTGGCGGGGTCGCGCGAAGAGCCTGACGCCGGAGCAGGAGACCACATTGCGTCGCGTGGTTGCGCCCATCGGTCAGATCCGTCCACTCGATGCCGGTGATGCGAAGCTCCTCACCGCGCTCGGCGAGGACGGTCGCGCCACCCTCGCGGACCTCGCCGTACGCACTGGCTGGTCGGCCGCGACCGTCGCGCGGCGGCTCGACGAACTGCAGCACACCGGCGCGCTCTTCTTCGACGTGGACGTCGACCCGGCCGCGCTCGGTGCCACCACCAGCGCGATGCTCTGGCTCTCGGTCCCGCCCGCGCACCTGGACGCCGTCGCCCGCGCCCTGGCCGAACATGACGAACTCGCCTTCGTCGCCGCGACCACCGGCCGGACGAACCTCGCCACCCAGGTCCTCTGCGCTGACCCCGCAGCCCTCCACACCTACCTGACGGACCGCCTCGGCGCGATCGACCACATCACCGCCCTCGAGACCGTCCCCGTCCTCCGCACCGTGAAGGCCGCCGCACCCTTCACCCCCGGTCTCGTAGGGTTGCGGGCATGACTGAGCGGACGATCGACGCAGTGGTGTTCGACATCGGTGGAGTGTTGCTGGACTGGAGCCCGGACTACCTGTACGCCGACCTGATCCCCGACGAGCACGAGCGGACCCGATTCCTGACCGAGGTCACCACTCCGGCGTGGAACCACCAGCAGGACGCCGGCCGGCCATGGTCCGAGGCGATCGCGGAGCTGAAGAGTCTGCACCCGCAGCACGCCGACCTGATCGAGGCGTACGACACCGGCTGGCTGACGATGGTGAAGGGCGTCTTCGAGGACACTGCCGCGGTCGTCACCGAGATCCGTGCGCTGGGCATCCCGACGTACGCGCTGACCAACTTCTCGGCGGAGAAGTGGGAGGTCGCGCAGGAGGCGTTCCCGATCCTCACCAGCTTCGACGGCGAGATCGTGTCGGGGGTCGAGCAGACGGTGAAGCCGGACGAGAAGATCTACCGGATCCTGCTCGAGCGCTTCCACCTGGACGCGGCGCGCACGTTCTACACCGACGACATGCAGTACAACGTCGACGGCGCTCGCGCGGTCGGCCTCGACGCGGAGCAGTTCACCGGCGCCGCCGACCTCCGCGATCAGCTCCGTGCCCGGGGGATCGCACTACAGTGAAGCGGTGACCTCTGTGCCGGACGACCGCTCATCGTTGATCAGGTCCGACGACCGCGACACGGCCGTCGAGCGTGTTCAGGAGGCCTACACCAGTGGGCTTATCTCGCACGAGGACATGGATCAGCGCCTCCACCAGGTGCTCACGGCGACGACCCAGCACGACATCGATGGGGCCTTGTCCGGGCTTCCTGCGCCGGATGCCGGCACCACGTCGACGATCTCCGCTGCCTCCGGGCGCATCCGGCGGCGCGGCGAATGGCTGGTGCCGAGGACGCTGAAGGTCCACTCCTCGTTCGGGCGCGTGCACCTGGATCTGTCGCGGGCGATCATCAAGCATCGGGTCGTGGACATCGAGCTGCAACTCGGCACCGGCGGGGCCAAGATCACCGTGCCGCGCGATGCGATCGTCGACGTCGAAGGGCTGCGCACCGGATGGAAGGACTCGCAGTACCAACCGCCACGGCAGACTGGTGCAGCAGGACCGACGATCCGGATCTCGGGGTCCATGGGGTTCGGGAAGCTGAGAATCCGCCACTCGCGCCGCTAGGGCGTGTCTCCCAGACACGCCCTAGGTGAGGGCTGCTGATATCGCCTCGGTGTACGTCGGGCTGCCGGACAAGTCGGCGGCTTCGACGTACACCGTGTTGTCCTGGCAGGTCATCGGTGTGAGCGCGGTCCCGGGCTTGCCGGCGTACATGCGCTGCGGACTGCCGAGACCGGGGCGCCAGCGGTTGATCTGGTAGACGTCCTCGCCACCCATGACGGTCCGGGTCTCCCAGAGGATCCAGCCGCCGCAGGCAATGATCGTGTCGGTGACGACGGTGCCGAGAGGGCGCGCGGGGGAGTCGGCGGACTCGCGCACGTACGCCTTACTCTGGTACTGGTCCGGGTCGGCGGCGCCGACCTCCGACCACACCGTTGCCCCGCGCACCGATGCGCCGCTCCACTGAATGCACTTGGTTGCCGCCGGCACGGGCTGGCCCGGGCCGCCGGTCAGCGGTGCGGTCAGGAGGCGCTTGCAGCGGCGGGTGGTCTCGGGTGCGATGATCTCGCTGAACGTCACCGAGTCCGCCGACACCACCGGATCCGCAACGTACCCGGGGTCGGTGACGCAGGTGACGATCCGTCCCTTCAGCGTGGCGAGGTCGGCGACGATCAGGCAGGACCGGTTGCGTGCATCGGTCGAGCTGTAGGCGAACGTGCCGTCGTACGCGCCGATCTCGGGTTCGGAGACCTTGGGGAGCTGGGACAGTTCGGCCGAGCGGCCGGTGGTCAGGTCGTAGCGGAACACCTTGATCTCGGGCGCCGGACCGTCGGACCGGATGTCCTCGATCAGGGCCCAGTGGTCGTCGATCACCACCGGCGACTGCGCGACGAATCCGGCGGCCGGGGTGTGCCGGATCACGACCTTCTTGCTGCTCCGGTCGGTCACGGTGGTGATCCCGGCCTCGTCGCTGGCGCGGGTGACGACGTACTTGCGCTGTTGGGTGACCAGGTGCAGGCCGTCCACCGGTTGCCGCATCACCTTCGTCCAGGCCGGGACCGCCGTACCGGAGTCGGTCGGCGGGCCCGGCGTTCCCGTCGGGGTCCGGCTCGGTGGGCTGGACGGTGCGGGGCTCGACCCGTCCTTCGAGGAGGACGAGCAGCCGGCCAGCAGGAGGACGAGAACGGTGCCTACGGCAACGGCGGTACGACGCATCCGGTCAGAGTCCGATGTTCTGGAAGGAGTTGGCCAGGGTGGCGTTGAACAGGGCGGACGCCGGGATGTTCTTCGGGCCGTCGGTCACGTTGCCGCGGCTGTTGAACCGGCGTTCGTTGAACACCTCGAAGATCGCGATCGTGTTCTTGGCCCGGTCGTAGCCGCGGCCGACCTGGTAGTGGCCGCTGTGGTTGAAGGCGAGGTAGGGGAAGTACCGCTTGAGCAGTTGCACGTGCTCGATGACGGGTGCCTTGTAGACGCCGAGGTGCTTCTCGTGCACGGTCATGAACGTCTTCGAGTTCCAGCCGGACACGTTCTGCACGATGTAGGTGCCGGCGGACTTCGGCCAAGCCGTCTTCAGGTTGGTCTGCTTGACCATCGCTGAGATCGCCGTACCGGACGTGGTCGCACCGAGGTCCTTGGCCCAGGACGCCTGCGTGTCCTTCTGGTTGTCGTCGGCCCAGTCGATCGATTGGAACGTCGCCGGCCCGCACCAGTACCCCTTCTCTTGCGAAGTCTGAAACCCCTTCATGATGTACGCCGACCCCGGAGCCACAACCGGCACCACAGACGGAGTCACGGGTACAGGAGTCCCCTGAGTGGGCGCACTCCGCGTAGGAGTCACCGTCGGAGTAGCAGTAGGCACAGGTGTTGCAGTCGTGGTCGCCGTCGGCGTAGCCGACGGCGAACGGGGCTCAGCCAGGAGCCGCAGGTCTCGGGCCTTGGCCCGCCCGTCCCAGGCGGCTCGCATTTCGTCCAGTTCGGTGGTGACCCGGGCGCTCTTCGGCATCGCCGCGCGCTCCGCCACGAACGCGGCCGGGGTCAGATCCCCGGTCGGAATGTCCCGCTCGACCCCGACCTCACCGTCCGCGCGAACAGCCGGCGGGCTCATCACCTCCTGCAACTGAGCCCCAGTCGGAACCTGGTCGACAAACCCCAGCCCGAGGCAGTAGTTCTCGTCCTCCAACGTGAAGCAACGCAGGATCGACGACGCCTGCGCAGACGTATCCGCCGCCTTCAACTGCGGATCGTTCGGCGACGTCTCCGTCACCTGCTTCACCACATCACTCCAGGACCGCGCCGCCTCAGGCTCGGCAACCGGCTCGCTGGGCGGCGCGGTTGTCGGGGCGGTAGTCGGGGCGACCGTGGGCTCCGCGGAAGGGACCACGGTGCGAGGCGGTCCGGAGGTCTCCGGGTCGCGGGGTTGGTAGGCGGCTGCGGTGAGGGGTGCCTGTGCAAGCAGTGCACCCAGGAGGATCAGAGTTGCCCCCCGTGCTGCTGTGGGCATTGGGTCTCCCGTTGGGCGTGTGACGACAGTGACTGAGGGTACGCCTGAGACCACAGTACGTGCTTGGGGCAACAATGTGGAGAGCCCCCTGCCACCTGAATCCACTCCCGGTGCGCACTAGACTTGGCCGGTCCCGGTCCGTGGAACGCTGTGGAGAGTCTGTGTCGGTCCAACCCATCCGCCTGTTCGGCGACCCCGTCCTGACCACCAAGGCCGAGCCGGTCGTCGACTTCGACGCCGAGCTGCGCCGCCTGGTGGCGAACCTCACCGACACCATGCAGGACGCGCCCGGCTCCGGCCTGGCCGCGCCGCAGATCGGCGTCGGCCTGCGGGTGTTCACGTACCACGTCGAGGGCGAACTCGGGCACCTGATCAACCCGGAGCTGACGCTGTCCGCGGATGAGCAGTTCGGCCCGGAGGGCTGCCTGTCGATCCCCGGGTTGACCTTCGACTGCCGCCGCGCCCTGTCTGTGATCGCCAAGGGCTTCAACATGTACGGCGACCCGGTCGTGATCGAGGGCTCCGACATGCTCGCCCGGGCGATCCAGCACGAAACCGACCACCTGGACGGCATCCTCTTCGTCGACCGGCTCGACACCGTCACCCGCAAGCAGGCGATGAAGGCGATCCGCGAGGCCGAGTGGTCCGGCCTCAGCGGCCCGCCGCAGGTCAGGATCTCGCCCCACCCGACGAACGGATTCGGCTTGTGAGACTCGTCTTCGCCGGTACGCCGGAACCTGCTGTCGCCGCGCTGAAGGCGATCGTTGCCAGCCGCCACGAACTCGTCGGCGTCGTGACCCGTCCGGATGCGCCCGCCGGCCGCGGCCGCAAGCTGGTCGCCTCCCCGGTCGCGCAGTACGCCGAGGAGCTCGGGGGCATCGAGATCCTCAAACCGGTCAAGCCGCGGGACCCGGACTTCCTGGCCCGGCTGACCGAGATCGCCCCGGACTGCTGCCCGGTGGTCGCGTACGGCGGTCTGCTGCCGCAGGCGGCGTTGGACATCCCGCCGCGCGGCTGGATCAACCTGCACTTCTCGGTGCTGCCTGCGTGGCGTGGTGCCGCGCCGGTGCAGCACTCGATCATCGCCGGGGACGACGTGACCGGCGCCACCACGTTCCGCATCGTGAAGGCGCTCGACGCCGGCCCGGTGTACGGCGTACTGACCGAGCCGATCGGTCCGCACGACACCTCGGGCGACCTGCTCGCCCGGCTGGCCGAGTCGGGCGCGAAGCTCCTGGTCGACACGCTGGACGGGATCGAGGCTGGAGTACTGGAAGCGCGGGAGCAGCCGGCCGACGGCGTGACGCTCGCGCCGAAGATCACCGTCGAGGGCGCGGAGCTGGATCTGGCCGCCCCGGCGCAGCGCGTGGATCGGCTGGTGCGTGGGTGCAACCCCGCGCCGGGCGCGTGGACGGTGTTCCGTGGCGAGCGATTGAAGGTGCTCGCGGTGGCGCTGACCGACGAGGAACTGAAGCCGGGGGAGTTGCGCGCGACCAAGTCGAGCGTCACGGTCGGCACCGGGAGCAAGGCGGTCGAGCTGGTGACGGTGCAGCCCCAGGGCAAGAAGCCGATGGCCGCGGCCGACTGGGCCCGTGGTGTCCGTCTGACCGACGAGGACCGGTTGGGACCGTCCGGTGAGTGACCGGTCGCCTCGCAATCGCGCGCCGCAGCGTCGGCCGGATCGGGTGCGCGGGGTTGCGTATCAGGTCATCCGTCAGGTCACGGCCGAAGGTGGCTACGCGAACCTCGCGCTCAACAAGGCGCTCCGCGAGCAGCGACTCAGCGGTCGTGACGCGGCGTTCTGCACCGAGCTCGTGCACGGCACACTGCGCTGGCAGGGCACGTACGACGCCTTCCTCGCCCGCAGCGTGTCGCGCCCTCTCGCCGATCTCGATCCCGAGCTGCTCGACCTTCTCCGTCTTGGCACCCACCAACTCCTCCGGATGCGCGTCGACTCGTACGCCGCGGTCTCCGAGATGGTCACCCTCACCCGAGCCGAGATCGGCCAGAAACGCAGCGGCCTGGTGAATGCGGTCCTCCGCAAGATCAGCCAACGCACCCTCACCCAATGGATCGACACCGTCGCTCCGCCGGTCGAGGAGGATCGCCTGGGCCACCTGGCGATCGCCAAGGCCCACCCACGCTGGGTCATCGAGGCCTTCGCCCAGGCACTGGACGGTGACGTCGAAGCGCTGCTGGACGCCGACAACGAGCCGCCTCGGGTGACGCTGGTGGCTCGGCCTGGGGTGTCCGATCTCGACGAGTTGGTGGCGGCGGGTGCTACCGCGGGGCGGTGGTCGCCGTATGCGGCTGTGCTGGAGGGCGGGGGTGATCCCGGCCGGATCGACGCCGTCGCGACCGGGCGAGCGGGCGTTCAGGACGAAGGATCCCAACTGGTTGCGGTCGCATTGGCGACGGCCGAGATCGAGGGCGCAGACGCAAGCTGGCTGGATCTGTGTGCAGGACCCGGCGGGAAGTCCGCGTTGCTGGCAGCCCTCGTGAACCAGCGCGACGGTCAACTGACGGCAGTGGAGCCCCTCAAGCACCGCGCCGAACTCGTCCGCTCGAACCTGCGCGCGATCCCAGGGGAGCACAAGGTACTCATCGGTGACGGCACCAAGCCGACCTGGCCGGCTGGTTCATTCGACCGAGTGCTCGCCGACGTCCCTTGCAGCGGCCTCGGCGCACTCCGCCGCAGGCCCGAGGCCCGCTGGCGCCGTACGCCGGAAGACGTCGCCGAACTGCGCCCACTCCAAGAGGACCTGCTCGACTCAGCCATCACCTCGGCCCGCCCAGGCGGCGTGGTCGCGTACGTCACCTGCTCCCCGCATCCCGACGAGACCCGAGCGGTAGTGGACGCCGTACTCGCCAAGCGCGACGACGCCAAACTCGAGGACGCCCGCCCGCTGTTCCCCGGCGTACCCGACCTCGGCGACGGCCCCGACGTCCAACTGTGGCCGCACCTGCACGGCACGGACGCCATGTACCTCGCGCTCATCCGCCGGACGTAGCGGCCCACCACCTGGACCTGCTGTCAGGTGCAAGAGGCGCGACGGTCATGATGGTGGGGTGACAACGATCGCCCCGGCGCCTCGCTCGACCCGACAGCATCACCTGATCGGGCTGACCGCCGCCTTCGGCATCGGCATGCTGGTGGCGGTCCAGTCCCGGCTGAACGGTGAGCTCGGCGACGTCCTCGCCGACGGCATCGCGGCCGCCCTGATCTCGTTCGCCACCGGACTCGCCGTCCTGCTCGCCGGTGCCGCGCTCGTGCCGCAGATTCGTCACTCGCTCGGCAACGTCTGGCGAGCGATCCGTACGCCGATGCGCGGGCACGGCGGCCTGCGCTGGTGGCAATGCCTCGGCGGCCTCTCGGGTGCCTTCCTCGTCGCCACCCAGTCGATCACCGTGTCGGTGATCGGCGTCGCGGTCTTCACCGTGGCCGGCGTTGCAGGTCAAGCGATCAGCAGCCTCGTCGTCGACCGGCTCGGTTTCGGTCCCGCCGGCCCGCAGGCGTTCACCACCGTCCGCGTTGTGGGCGCGCTGGTCGCGCTGGTCGCCGTGGTACTGGCGGTCTCGGATCAACTCGGTCACCCCGACGGCCTGCTGCTGGCGATCCTGCCCGCACTGGCCGGGCTCGGCGCCGCAGTTCAGCAGGCGATCAACGGACGCGTCGCGCGGACCGCTTCACCGGATGCGTACGGCGCGATCGCGGCCGGCGTGGTCAACTTCCTGGTCGGGTTCGCCGCGTTGCTGCTGGTGTTCCTCGTCGATCTCGGGTTCGAGGGCTTGCCGCACCACCTGCCGAGCGAGCCGTGGCTGTACCTGGGCGGCTCCTGCGGCGTGATCTTCATCAGCGCCGCGGCCGCCGTGGTCCGCGTGGTCGGCGTGTTCGTGCTCGGCCTCGGCACCATCGCGGGTCAGTTGATCGCGAGCCTGTTCATCGACCTGTTCCTCCCGGCCGCCGACAAGGCGGTCACGTCCCCGGTCGTCGCCGGGACCGTGCTGGCCCTCGCCGCCGTCGTGATCGCGGCGGTTCCGAACCTCCGCCGCCACTAACCCGTCGTCGCCGTCGCCACGACCGCCGGCTTACGCCGAAGTGACGCCAACAGCCCCTGCGAGACCGCGACGCCGAGCAGTACGACGAGGCCGCCGACCGGCTGGTACCAGGTGATGTGCTCGTGCAGCACGATCACGCCGACCAGGATCGAGAACACCGGCATCAGGTAGGTCACCATCGACGCACGACTGGCGCCGATCAGGCGGATGTTGCGCATGCTGAGCACGAACGCGAGTCCGCTGCCCAGGGCGCCGAGCGCGAGCACGCTGGCGATCACCTCGATGGACAGCGACCAGGGAGCAGGCGGTGCCTGCCCTGTCACGATCGGCGCCACGATCGCCAGTTGAACCGTTGCGCACAAGAACATGCTGGCCGACAAGGCGGTCCCGGACAGGGAGGAGCCCGCGACGAAACGCTTCTGGTAGGGGATCACGACGCCGTAGCTGACCGCCGCGAGCATGCACAGCGCCTGCCCGAGCAGGTCCGCTCCACCGTCGACGTGCCAGGCTCCGAGGACGACGAGCATGCCCCCGAATCCGACGACAAGACCGGCGACCCGCTGCGCCGAGAACGTCTCGGTCCGGAACACCAGTACCGCCATCGGCAACACGATGAGCGGCGTGATGCCGTTCCAGATGCCCGCCAGCAGGGACGGGATCCGCTCCTCGCCGAACCCGAACAGGGTCCACGGGATCGCCGAGCCGGCGGCGCCGACGACGAAGGAGTGCATCCACAGCCGCGGGTCGCGGGGAAGCGGTTCGCGCTTGATCGCGAGGATCACCAGCAGCACCGTCGCGCCGGCGATCACCCGCCCGAGCGCGAGGTACAGCGGGTGCAGTTCGCGCACCCCGACGGAGATGAACAGGAAGCTGCAACCCCAGATGGCCGCGAGGGCCAGCATTGTCGGGAGCCAGGCCTGCAGCGGGACCTGGTCAGTAGTCGTCTCGGTGCTCACTCCTGACATCCTGCACTACCTGATGGACAGTTCGTATATATCTGCCCGGCATCGGGCAATGGTCGTGAGAAATAGCCACCCGGTGACTGAGGTCTTGTCCGGCGGGGGAGGATGACGGCCATGGGTGCCTTCGACGTGATCTCGGTCCGCAAGCAGTTCCCCGCGCTCGACGAGGGCGCCGCACATTTCGACGGTCCGGGCGGCTCGCAGACGCCGCGCGTGGTCGCGGACGCCGTCGCGGCCACGATGGTCTCGGCGATGGCGAATCGTGGTCACCTCACCGCGGCCGAGCGTCGGGCCGACGAGATCGTCGTCGCCGGCCGCGCGGCGATGGCCGACCTGCTGGGTACGGATCCGCGCGGCATCGTCTACGGACGTAGCATGACCCAGTTGACGTATGACTTCTCCCGCACACTCGCCAAGTCATGGGGACCCGGCGACGAGGTGATCGTTTCGCGCCTCGACCACGACGCGAACGTCCGCCCGTGGGTCCAGGCCGCCGAGGCCGTCGGCGCGACCGTCCGCTGGCTCGGCTTCGACACCGCGACGTCCGAACTGGACGACATCGCGCCGCTGCTGACCGACCGCACTCGCCTGGTCGCCGTCACCGGCGCGTCCAACCTGCTCGGCACCCGACCCGATGTCGCCCACATCGCCGATCAGGTCCACCAGGCGGGGGCGCTGATCTACGTCGACGGTATCCACCTGACCGCACACGCGCCGGTCGATGCGACGTACGCCGACTTCTACGCGTGCTCGCCGTACAAGTTCTTCGGGCCGCATCTCGGTGTGCTGACGGCAGCGCCCGAGTTGCTCGAGACGTTGCGGCCGGACAAGTTGCTGCCGTCGGCGGACGTCGTACCCGAGCGCTTCGAGTTCGGCACGCTGCCGTACGAACTCCTGGCCGGGACCACCGCGGCGGTCGACTTCATCGCCGGGCTCGGTGGGACCGGGAGCACCCGTCGTGAGTGTCTGCTCGACTCGTTGCGGCTGGTCGAGGAGCACGAGGACAGGCTCCGGGAGGATCTGGAATCCCGGCTGGCTGCCATCGCCGGCATCACGCTCCACGGCCACGCATCCCGCCGTACGCCGACCCTGCTGTTCACCGTGGACGGCTGGGAACCGTTGGCGGTGGCCGCGCGGCTGGCGGCGGCCGGCGTCAACGCTCCGGCCGGCTCGTTCTACGCCTACGAAGCCGCCCGCCACCTCGGTCTGGGTTCGGCCGGCGGGGTCCGCGTTGGCCTCGCGCCGTACACGGATCAGTCCGATGTGGATCGTCTCGTGGACGCGATCGCCCGTCTTGACGATTAATCAGGCGACTATCTAAAGTCTGTGGGGAAATTCGTTCGAGGGGGTTGGGTGAGAGAACCGAGCGCGGTCTTCGTCCAGGTCGGTTCTGCGGACGCCCTGAGCACGGCGGTCCGGAACGGCACGACCTGGTCGGCCGCCGGAGTCGACGTGGACTGGTCCGACGGCGCCGTCGACGTGACCGCCGCCTCTGTCTCGCGAGTCGCTCTCCGCTGGGCCGAAGCCTTGCCCGAGCAAGCCCTCGTGCTCGGCGACGCCTGGGAGCGCTCGTACGGCGACCTGCAATGGCGGCATCTGCAACCCGAGCGACTGCTCCCGTGGTACTTCCTCAGCCACGATCCGCGGGCCGGCAGCACGACAGGCGCCGGCGTAGAGGTCCAGCCGAATGCGTTCTGTGCGTGGACGGTCGACGCGGATGGGTTCACTCTGTGGCTAGACCTTCGCAACGGTGGCGGCCCGACCCAGCTCAACGGCCGGACCCTGACCGCCGCGATCGTCCGGAGTTTCGACGACGCCGGCACCCCCTGGCAGACCGTGGAAGCGGCGGTCGCCACCATGAGCTCCCGGCTACCGGCACGACCTGAGCCCGCGCCGGTAGTCGGGGCCAACAACTGGTACTACGCGTACGGCCAGAACTTCGACGAGAAGGCGGTGCTCGAGGACGCCGCCACGATCGTCGAGCTGGCCGACGGTCACCCGGTCAAGCCGTTCAGCGTGGTCGACGACGGCTGGTACCCGGGAGGGATCGCGTCCGGCGGTCCATGGGACCTCGGCAAGCCCGGTGTCTTCGACGACATGGCCGGTACTGCGGCCGCGATCAAGGAGCTCGGCGCCCGGCCGGGCCTGTGGTTCCGCCCGCTCCTGGTCCGCGAGGCCGGCCCGTGGAGCCGCCCCGGACCCGGCAACGGTCGCGCACTCGACCCGTCGTACCCGGAGGTCCTGGACCTTGTCCGCGCGGACCTGCAGCGGTTCAAGGGCTGGGGATTCGAGCTCGTGAAGCACGACTTCAGCACGTACGACGTCTTCGGCCGGTTCGGGCCGGCGATGGGATCGCGGCTGACGGACAGCGGTTGGCAGCTCCACGATCCGGCGCGGACGACGGCCGAGATCGTGCTGGCGTTCTACCGCGAGATCCGGTCCGCGGCCGAGGACGTCGTACTGATCGGATGCAACACCGTCGGGCATCTCGCGGCGGGGCTGGTCGACGTACAGCGCATCGGTGACGACACCTCCGGCCGGGACTGGGAGCGGACCCGGAAGATGGGCGTGAACACGCTCGCGTTCCGGCTGCCGCAGCACAACCGGTTCTTCAGCGTCGACGCGGACTGCGTCCCGTGTACGCCGGAGACGCCGTGGGAACTGAACCAGCGCTTCCTGGATCTGGTCGCCCGGTCGGGGACGGCGCTGTTCGTGTCGGTCGATCCGGCGGCCCGGACGGAGCAGACGGACCGGGCGTTGAGCGACGGCATACGGTTGGCGCTCAGTGGTGGAGACGCGTCCGGGATCGAGCCGGTGGACTGGCTTGTGAACACCACACCCAACGCGTGGCGGACGGGGAGCGGGACCATCCACTACGACTGGTCACGTCCGTGGGGTGCGGATCCGGTGTCCGGCTGATGGGGGAGTTGTGAGCGTTCGCCGGGGCACGAACCTCGATCGCGTCGGCGGTTTCAACGACGCGGTGGTCCTCGACGCGATCCGCCGCAGTGCCCGACTGAGCCGGGTGGAGCTTGCCGAGGTCACCGGTCTGTCCGGCCAGGCGATCTCCAACATCACTCGCCGACTGCTCGAAGCGGGACTGGTTCGTGAAGCCGGTCGGCAGAAGAGCACCGGCCTGGGCAAGCCGCGCACACTGCTCGAGCTGGAACCCGCCGGCCAGTACGCCGTCGGCGTTCACCTCGACCCTGCAGTCGTGACTGTCGTCGTACTCGACCTCACCGGCGAAGTGATCGCGCGTCGCAGTGTGGGTACGCCGCACGCCGACGACCCGGAGGTCCTGATCGACGGGATCGCGGCCACGATCGAGGACGTGATCACCGAGGCCGGGGCACCGCGCGATCGCGTGACCGGTGTCGGGATCGCCGCACCCGGACCGATCGACGTCGAACGCGGCGTAGTCGTCGACCCGCCCAACTTGTCCGCCTGGCATCTGGTCCCGCTACGAGACGAACTGCGCGAGCGGATCGGCCTGCCGGTCCTGCTGGACAAGGACGTGACGGCGGCAGCGTCGGCCGAGAAGTGGGCCGGCGGAGGCGGCAGCTTCGTCTTCTTCTACCTCGGCACGGGTGTGGGCGCCGGGCTGGTGATCGGCGACGAGGTGGTCCGCGGATCGTCCAGCAACGTCGGCGAGATCGGTCACGTGATCGTCGACCCGGACGGCCCGGTCTGCTACTGCGGACGCCGCGGCTGCGTCGGCGAGACCAGCCAGCCGCGCTACCTGGTCCAGCAGGCGATGCAGGCCGGAGTACTTGCCCAGGGCATCGACCTGGACGATCGCGGCGCGGTCGACGCGGCGTTCGCCCGGCTCTGCTCGGAGGCCGAGGACGGGCCGGGGCTCGCGCGCGAGATCGTCGCGGTGCTGGCCCAGCGGATCGCCAAGGTGGTCGAGGACATCGCGAACCTGCTCGACCTCGAACGCGTGGTGTTCGGCGGCCCGCACTGGGAGCAGCTCGCACCACTGCTCGGCGACGCGGTCCGAGTCGCCCTCGAGGAGCGGTTCCTGGTCCGCTCGGTGCACCCGTTCGAGGTCGCCGGTACGGCGCTCGGCGTCGACGTCGGCGCGATCGGCGCGGCCAGCCTGGTGCTCGACCAGACGTTCTCGCCCAATCCCTCGGTGCTGCTGCCCGACCGTGAACTCGTTGCTGAAAGGTGATGTGTCGATGATCGATCCCGAGGTTCTGTCCCGCGCCACCGAGGCGGTTCGCCGGGCGACCGGCGACGAGGTGATCGCGGAGATGTTCCGGCGGTCGATGGCCGAGAACCTGCCCGCGGTGGCCGAACGGCTGCCGGACGGCACGACGTTCGTGCTCACCGGCGACATCCCGGCGATGTGGCTGCGCGACTCCGCCGCCCAGCTCCGGCCGTATCTGCTGCTGTGCAAGGACGATCCCGCCCTGCAGGACATGCTGATCGGCGTCCTGCACCGCCAGCTCGAGTACGTCGTCCTGGACCCGTACGCGAACGCGTTCAACCGCGAGCCCAACGGCGAGGGCCACACCGACGACGAGACCGAGATGTCGCCGTGGGTGTGGGAACGCAAGTACGAGATCGACTCGCTGTGCTTCCCGCTCGACCTGGCCTACCGGCTGTGGCGGATCACCGGACGGGCGGACGTGATCGACGAGCGCCTGCGGGCCGCGGCCGACGCGACCATCGACCTGTGGACCGTGGAGCAGGACCACGAGGCGAGGTCGCCGTACCGGTTCCAGCGGGACGAACCGGACATGCTGCCGTCGGACACCCTGGCCCGCGAAGGGCGCGGCCGGCTGACCCGGCCGACGGGGATGTCGTGGAGTGCGTTCCGGCCGAGTGACGATGCCACCGAGCTCGGGTTCAACGTGCCCGGCAACATGTTCGCCTCCGTGGTGCTCGGCTACTTGGAGGAGATGGCGGCCGAGGTGTTCGCGGACGAGTCACTGGCCGCGCGTGCCAAGGAACTCAAGGCCGACATCGACGACGGCATCGCGCGGCACGGCATGGTCGACCACCCGGAACACGGCCGGATCTACGCCTACGAGGTGGACGGCGCCGGTGCGACCCTGCTGATGGACGACGCCAACATGCCGAGCCTGCTGTCGATGCCCCTGAGCGGCTACGCCGCGGCTGACGATCCGACGTACGTCGCCACGCGCCGGCTGCTGTTGAGCGCCGAGAATCCCTTCTACTACAGCGGAACGCACGCCGCCGGTATCGGAAGTCCGCACACGCCGACGGACCAGGTGTGGCCGATCGCGCTCGCGGTGCAAGGTTTGACGAGCACGTCGACGGAGGAGCGCCAGCGGTTGCTGGAGCTCCTCCGAGACACCACGGGTGGTACCGGCCAGATGCACGAGTCGTTCCACGTCGAGGACCCTGCCAACTTCACGCGCGAGTGGTTCTCCTGGGCGAACGCGATGTTCTGCGAGCTCGCGCTGGTTCACGCCGGGATCAGGTGACGTCTCGCCGCCGGGTCGTCCAGGCGGCCAGTCCGGCGAAGACCGCGCAGTAGACGAGCAGGGTCAGAAGGGCACGGCCGCCGCTGACCGCATCCCGCACTCCAGGAGGCGCGTCGGCCGCGGTGATGCCGGTGACGGCGAACACCAGCGATCCGGCGTTGGTGCCCGGCAACGCGTTGGACACCACGTCGAGGTCCGGCAGCAGGCTGCTCACGACGCCGGCCAGCAGGGTCTCGATCCCCAGGATCCACACGACGCCCAGCCCGATCGGCAGCGCGACGTTGCGGAAGGCAACCGCCAGGACCGCGCCGGCCAGGCACCACATCATCAGCACCAACCAGCCGCCGGCGAGACCGCGCAGCAGGTCGAGCGGTCCCGGCCAGCTCGTCGAGCCGTTCTCGGCCGCGGCGATCCCGATACTGCACAGCGCGGAGGCGACGAAGATGCCGAGCACCCAGACCACGATCATGGTGCCGAGGGCGAGGAACTGTGCGGTCAGTACGGAGGCGCGACCGGGCCGCTGGGTGAGGATCGTCTTCAGCGTGCCCCAGGTGTACTCGCCGCCGATCACGATCGCGCCCAGCACCAGGGCAAGCGCGCCGGCGAAGATCGGATAGCCGCCGATCGTGTTGTCCAGTACGTGGCTCGGCAGCATGCCCTCGAGGACCTGGGCCCTCGGTACGCCGTCGGTCCCCGGGTTGTCGTCGCCGGTGGCGTAGCCGAGGTACGGCAGCAGATAGCCGAAGATCAGGCTCAGCACCAGCCCGGCACCGAACAGCACCCACACCCCTGACCGCTTGCGGAGCTTCAGCAACTCCGCGCGGTAACTACCCAACATCGGTCTTCTCCTCGCTGGTGGTGAGCTCGAAGAAGATGTCCTCCAGAGCCCGTTCCGTGCTGTGCAACTCCGACACGGCGATCCCGGCCTCGACCAGGACCCGGTTCACCTCGGCGGCCCGGTCCGGGGCCACCTTGACCCGCAGCGTGTCGTCGTACAGGTGGACCGTGCCGGTGCCGAGGAAGTCGGTGAGGACCGACTGCGCGGTCTCCCGCGGTGTGGCCCGGACCACCAGTTCCTGCTCGCCGCGCAGGTCCTCGACGTTGTGCTCGGCAACCATCCGACCGGAGTTGATGATCCCGACCCGGTCACAGATCTGCTGCACCTCGCCGAGCAGATGGCTGGACAGCAGCACCGTCCGTCCCTCGGAACCGAGCTCCCGGATCAGCCGGCGCATGTCCCGCATCCCGGCCGGGTCGAGCCCGTTGGTCGGCTCGTCCAGGATCACCAGCTCCGGGTCCTTCAGCAGGGCGGCCGCGACCCCCAGCCGTTGCTTCATCCCCAGGGAGTACGTCGAGAACCGGTCCTTGGCCCGATCGGGGAGGTCGACCAGGTCCAGCACCTCGTCGATCCGTTCCCGCGGCACCTCGGCGTACTCGGCCAGCAGCCGCAGGTTGTCCAGACCGGAGAGGTACGGATAGAACGCCGGCGACTCGATCATCGACCCGGTCCGCCCGAGGACGTCGGCCTGTCCCGGTGCGCCACCGAGCACGCGGACACTGCCGCTCGTCGGCGCGATCAGCCCGGTCAGGATCCGCAACGTCGTCGTCTTCCCGGCGCCGTTCGGCCCGAGGAACCCGTAGACCTCCCCGGGCAGCACCGTCAGATCGACCCCGTCAACCGCCAGGGTGTCGCCGTACCTCTTCGTCAACCCGGTCACCTCGACCAGCGGAGCAGCTGTCTCGTTCATACCAACGAGACTGCCGGTCGAGCGCCTGGCGCCGCGTCGGCCAGAGGGAGTGACCGCTCCTACCGCAGCCGGAGTACTCCGGGGGTCAGCCGAGCCAGCCGGGGCGGACGAGGCCGGTCTGGTAGGCGACGACGACGAGCTGGGCGCGGTCACGGACGCCGAGTTTGATCATGGCGCGGCTGACGTGGGTCTTCGCGGTGGCGGGGCTGAGCACGAGGCGCTCGGCGATCTCGTCGTTCGACAGGCCCTCGCCGACCAGGGCGACGATCTCCTTCTCGCGCTCGGTCAGCACGTCGAGCTCCTTGCTGGCGTGCGGCTGCCGGCTCCGCGTCGCGAACTCGGCGACCAGCCGCCTGGTCACGCCGGGGGACAGGAGCGCATCGCCGCGCGCCACCACCCGCACCGCCTGCAGCAGCTCGACCGGCTCCGTGTCCTTCACCAGGAACCCACTGGCCCCGACCCGCAGCGCCTCGAACACGTACTCGTCCAGGTCGAACGTCGTCAGGATCACCACATGGACGTCGGCCAGCGCCTCGTCGGCCCCGATCAGCCGGGTCGCCTCGAGCCCGTCGGTCCCGGGCATGCGGATGTCCATCAGCACGACGTCCGGCTTCTCCGCCTGCGCCACCGCGAACGCCTCGGCCCCGTCGGAGACCTCACCGATCACCGTGATGTCGTCCTCGGCGTTCAGCAACGACCGGAACCCGGCCCGCACCAACGCCTGGTCATCCGCCAGCAGCACCCTGATCATGCGCTCACGCTAGAGCATGCGTCAGGCCAAGCCACTGCGTCAGGCGAGTCCGGCGTCATGGGCGAGGAGGGCGATCTGGGTCCGGTTGCCGAGCTCCAGCTTGGTCAGGATGTGCGAGATGTGCGCCTTCACCGTCGCCAGGCTCATGTACAGCTCAGTGGCGATCTGCGCGTTCGCCTTCCCCTGCGCGACTGCGAGCATCACGTCGTACTCCCGTGGTGACAGCCGCTCGAGCGCCTGCTGTGCCGTCGTGTGCGCGTCGGCCTGGGTGGCGGCCCGGTCCATCAGCCGCCGGGTGATCGCCGGCGACAGGATCGGGTCGCCCGCGGCCACCCGTCGTACGGCGTCGACGATCTGCGCCGGCGGGGTGTCCTTCAGCAGGAACCCGCTCGCCCCGGCGCGGAGCGCGTGCAGCACGTTCTCGTCGGTGTCGAACGTCGTCAGGACGACGACCTCCGGGGGATTGGTCCGGGCCCGGAGCCGGCGGGTCGCGACGATGCCGTCCACCCGGGGCATCCGCAGATCCATCAGCACGATGTCGGGGAAGTGCGCGTCCACCGCGGCCGGGACCTCGTCGCCGTCGGCTGCCTGGCCGACCACCGCGATCCCGTTCGTCCCGTCGAGCATCATCTCCAGGCTGGCCCGGACGAGCGCGTCGTCGTCCACCACCAGCACGCGGATGGTCGCGTTCTCGTTCCCGGTCATGCGGGCCACGGTAGCGAGGCTTCGAGCCGGAACCCGCCGCCGGGCGCCTTTCCGTGGTCGAGCGTGCCGCCGGCCAGGTGGACGCGTTCGGTCAGGCCGACCAGCCCGGTCCCGCTGCCCGGGGTGAGCGGCGTTCCGTTCGATGCCGGGTTGATCAGCTCGATCCGCAGGCCGTCGCCCGGCCCGCCGGCCACGGTCAGCCAGACCGGATGCCCGGCCGCGTGCTTGCGTGCGTTCGTGAGCCCTTCCTGCACGACCCGGTACGCCGTCCGTCCGGTTGCCGGAGGCAACGTCGTCGCGTCGGCGACATGATCGTCGTACGAGACCGTCGTACCCGCCTCGCGGGACTCGGCCACCAGCGCGGGGAGATCGCCGAAGGTCGGCTGCGGCCGCCCACCGGGCATCTCGTCGATCTCGGTGTCGCGCAGCACGCTGATCACCTCTCGCAGTTCGTCGAGCGCCTGGTGGACGCCGGAGCGGATGACCCCGGCGGCCTTGGCGAGCTTGTCCGGTGACGAGTCCGGCCGGTACTCGAGGGCGCCTGCGTACGTCGCCAGCAGCGACAACCGGTGGGCGAGAACGTCGTGCATCTCGCGGGCCATCTGGGTCCGCTCCAGAGTGCGCGCCTCCGCGACCCGCCGGCCCTGCTCGGCCTCGGCGCGCTCGGCGCGCTCGCGCAGGGAGTCCAGGAGTTGCTGACGGGCCTGGGTCCACTGCCCCCAGCCGAGCAGCGCCGCGTGGACGGCGAAGTCGAGGATGACGAACCACAGATAGCTGAGGTTGTCGAAGGAGCGCCAGAGTCCCTGGACGAGGTGGCCGGCGGTCCCGGCCAGCGCGACGAGGGCCGCCGTACGCAGCGGGAACCGTTGGGCAACGGTGAGCGTACCGACGGTCGAGGGGGGAGTGCCGGCGGGGGAGAGGGCTGCGAGTACGGCCAGGCCGAGCGCGGTGGAAACGGGCCGGCGGGGCAGCAGAAGGAGGAGGCCGGTCGAGACGATCCCGACGATGATGTCGAGCGGTAGCCATTGCGTGTCGCCGGTGCTGGCCACCCGGCCGTAGATGCTGGCGGCCGACAGGACACCGACCAGGGCCACGCCGACCAAGTACGCCCGACGATTCCGCCTCACCGGCGCACAAACCTCCATGCCGCCGACCCTAGGGCGGGCTGCGGTTCACACACCACCGACCAAAGTCGATCCCTTCCCGACTTCGGACCACCCCGCCCGAGCCCCGCGGCCGATGCCGCGACACCTCGTCCTCAGCCACCGTGAACCCACCACCAACCACGGAGGCGCGAAGCTCGGCCTCGCCTCACTCCACCGTGTGGTCGGCGCGGCCATCGTCCTCGGCCTGCGTCGCACCGCTCTGACAGCCCAGGAACGCTGCTAGGGAGTCTGCAACTGAGCCGCCTGGTAGAAGCCCCGGATATGCGCGGTCACCAACTCGGCCGCACTGTCCGGCTCGCCCGCACGGATCGCCGCCACGATCGCGCGGTGCTCGCCTCGCAGTGTGACGGCCATTGCCTCCCAGTCCGGGAGATTGGGTACGGCGGCCAGCACGTACCCATGGATCGCGGATCGCAACGACGCCATCACCGCGGCGATCAGCACATTGCCCGCCAGCCCGGACAGCGCCACATGGAACTCCGCATCCAGCAGGTGGAACTCGTCCGGCGACAACCAGTCGGCGTCCATCCGGTCCAGCAGGTCATCGGCGATCTTCAACTCGGCCACGTCCAGCCCCGGCGCACGCCCGGCGGCCTCCCGCGCGGACCACGACTCCAACAGGATCCGGGTCTGCACGACGTCGCTCATCGGCAGGTGATTGGTTGCCAGGTGCAACCGCAGTACGGCGGTCAGCGGTGACACCGGCTCCGCGACGATCACCGCGCCGGCCTCCGGACCGGACCCGGTCGCGGTCCGCACCACGCCCATCGCCTCGAGGACCCGGACGGCCTCGCGCACCGAGGGCCGGCTGATGCCGAGCTGCTCGGCCAGCGTCCGCTCACCGGGCAGCCGCCCGCCGATCCGCAACCGCCCCGCGGCCAGATCGGCCTCGACCCGGTGCAGGACCAGTTCGTAGTTCTTCACGCGACAACCCCCGCCTCGGTTGTGGGCGACTCTACCTGTGTGGTCGGACCACACGCTATGCTGTGGTCCGACCACACGATCAGGTGCGCCTGGTCGTCCGCCGAACCGGCCGTTCCGGAGTTCTGATGACCGATCGACAGCTGCCCAAATGGTCCGAGCTGAAGCCGCTGCTGCGGCCGAAGCCGATCACGGTGAACGCGACCGACCGCCGGCTGGAGAAGGCGCTCACCATCGCGGACCTGCGGGCGATCGCCAGGCGGCGGACGCCGCGGTCGGTGTTCGACTACACCGACGGCGCGGCCGAGGCGGAGATCAGCCTGCGCCGTGCACGCCGGCTGTTCGCGGAGCTGGAGTTGCAGCCGTCGATCCTGCGCGACGTGTCCGACATCGACCTCGGGACGTCGATCCTGGGTGGGCGGTCCGAGCTGCCGTTCGCGTTCGCGCCGACCGGGTTCACCCGGATGATGAACCACGAGGGCGAGAGCGCGGTCGTGAAGGTCGCCGAGGAGATCGGCATCCCGTACGCGCTGTCGACCATGGGCACCACCTCGATCGAGGACGTCGCCGAGGCCGCGCCGGCCGCGCGGAAGTGGTTCCAGCTGTATGTGTGGAAGGACCGCGACGCCGGTGAGGACCTGGTGAAGCGGTCGGCCGCGGCTGGCTACGAGGCCTTGATGCTGACGGTCGACGTACCGGTCGCCGGTGCGCGGCTGCGCGACGTACGCAACGGCTTCACCATCCCGCCGCAGCTGACGGCCAAGACTGTGCTGGACGCTTCGCTGCACCCGGCGTGGTGGGCCAACCTGCTGACCACGCGGCCGCTGACGTTCGCGTCGCTGTCGACCTGGGACGGTACGGTCGCCGAGCTACTGGACAAGCTGTTCGACCCCACGATGACCATCGACGACCTCAGTTGGCTGCGCTCGATCTGGGACGGTCCACTGATCGTCAAGGGCATCCAGACGGTCGACGACGCCCGCCGGGTGGTCGATGCCGGCGCGGACGCGATCGTGCTGTCCAACCACGGTGGCCGCCAGCTCGACCGAGCTCCGACACCGCTGCGCATCCTCCCGGACGTTCGCAAGGCGGTGGGCAGTGACGCCGAGGTCTACCTCGACACAGGCATCATGTCCGGCGCTGACATCGTCGCGGCGATCGCTCTGGGCGCGGACGCGTGTCTGGTCGGCCGTGCGTACCTGTACGGCCTGATGGCCGGCGGCCAGCGCGGTGTGGCGCGTGCCGCGGAGATCCTGACCAAGGAGGTCCGCCGCACGATGGCGCTGCTCGGTGTCTCGCAGGTGGCGGACCTCAACCCTTCACACGTCCGCCTGCCGGAGTAGGCCGCTACAGCGGCAGGTTGGCGATGATGCGCAGGCCACCCGTCGGCGTGCGGGTGGCGGTGAGTGTCCCGCCGAGGGCGGTGGCTCGCTCACGCATGCCGATGATGCCGTTGCCTTCCTTCGGCGGGCCCGCGAGGGACTGACCGTCGTCGTCGACCTGCAGTACGAGCGACTGTGCGCCGTACTGGATGCGGACGGTCGCCTCGCTCGCCTTGGCGTGCCGGACGATGTTGGTGAGCGACTCCTGGATGATGCGGAACGCGGCCCGGTCCAGTCCGGTCGGGAGCTGATGCGGATCGCCGTGGACGACAGTGTGCACCTCGAGGCCGGCCATCGATGTCCGGCTGATCAGATGCTCGAGCCGTTCGAGTCCCGCGACCGGTTGGCGTGGTGCGGTCTCGTCGGACTGCCGCAGGATGCCGACGATCGTGCGCAGCTCGACCAGGGCTTCCTTGCTGGCGTCCTTGATCGCCGAGAGCGCCGGACCGGCCTGTTCGGGCTGCCGGTCGACCAGATGCAGCGCGGTCGAGGCCTGCACGTTGATCAGCGAGATGTGGTGCGCCACCACGTCATGCAGCTCCTGTGCGATCCGCAGCCGTTCCTCACCGGCCTTCCGCAGCTCCGCCTCCCGGCGGGTCCGGGCCGCAGCCATGACGCGGTCGCGGTGCGCCCGGAAAAGCTCGGCAACGAATCCGAGTACGACGAAGCACGTGGCGACGAGGAGGACCTGGTACACACCATCCTCGTTGATCCCGAGCACCAACCGGCCGAGGAGGTGCCCGACGTACAAGGTGATGAGGCCGGCCCAGCCCGCCAGCCGGTAGCCGCGCCGGATCACGCTGAAGACCGCGATCACGAACGCGAAGATCACTGGGCCGTACGGGTACTGCATCAGCATGTAGACGAGCGTGGACCCGACCGTTGCCCACAGCACCGGAATCGGCCGGGTCTGCAACCAGTACAGCGACACTGTCCCGATCAGCACCAGAACGACCATGAACCAGTCGGCGGCCCGGCGTTCCGGTTCGCCCCTGGACGCGCCGAGCGAGCCCACCACGCCGATCAAGGAGAGCACCAGCGGCAACGCGATCCGCCGCGCCCGGGCCAAGACGGTGGGTGCGGTTTCGGTTGTCAGGTCAGTCGTGCTCACAATACGAAACCGTACGGGGCCGCGCGGTCAGGTGTCATCGTCGCCACGGAGTACTTCGTTCTGCTCCGTCGGGAGTATCCGGAGTCAGTACTTGACTTTGTAGATCTTCTCCTCGTACGCCGTGCCGTAGTACTCCTCCAGCTCGGCCAGATCGGTGTCCTTCCGCTCGAGGGTCTTCGAGATGGTGGCCCGGTTCGCCACCGCGGTCGGGTCCCAGGTTTCGGGCTTCCACAACCGCGAGCGCAGGAACGCCTTCGAGCAGTGATGGAAGACCTCCTCGATCTCCACCAGCAGCGCGAGCTGCGGCCGGTTGCCCTTCACGATCATCTCGTCGAAGAACGGCGCCTCGCGGACGATCCGGGCCCGGCCGTTGATCCGGAGCGTGTCACCGCGGCCCGGGATGAAGTAGACCAGGCCGACGTGCGGGTTGGAGAGGATGTTGGTGAAGCCGTCGACCCGCCGGTTGCCGGCGCGCTCGGGGATCGCGATCGTGCTGTCGTCGAAGACCTTGGTGAACCCGGCCGGGTCGCCCTTCGGTGAGACGTCGCAGCTGCCGTCGGCCGCGGACGTCGCGATCAGGCAGAACGGCGAGACCGACAGCCACTGCCGGTCGAGCTCGTGGAGCTCCTTGCGGGTCTTGTTGGCGGCGGCATCGAGCGGCTCCGGGACCACGCTGCGCAGCTCGTCGTACGTCGTGATCTCGACCAGTCCGGGGATGTCCATCAGACGGCGTTCTCCTTTGCCTGCAACGGATGGTCCGTCTCGCTGACGGTCCTCGTCCGTGCAGCCCATCGTACGGCGGGACCAGTTGCGCAACTGGTCCCTAGGAACAGTGCACCCACAGCGATCCAGCCGATCGGACCCCACCCCAGGACCACTGTGGTCAGCAGCGCCGGACCGAGCATGCGAGCAATCGCAGGGCCGGTGCCGAAGAAGCCCTGGTACTGGCCCTGCTTGTCGGCCGGCGCCAGTTCGAAGCTGATTTCCCAAGCACCGGACGCCAGCTTCATCTCGCCGAGCGTCAGCAGCGCAGCGGCGGCGACCAGTACGACGGCCGCGGTCCACGCGCTCATCTTGGCGGCGGAGATGGCGAACACCGCGCACGCGGTCAGCATCGCGACTCCGGCGAACCGGACCGAGCGGGTGGCGGTGCGCAGGTCGCGAACGCTGCGGGCGATCCGCACCTGGAAGAACGTGACTCCGAGCGTGTTGACGATCAGCAACGAGGCGACCACCCAGTCCGGTGCGTCCGTGTGCGAGACGATCCATAGCGGTGCCACCAGGCTGAGCAGCGGCATGAACAGCAGCATGATCGAGTTCAGCAGCGCGAGGACGGCGTACGGGCGGTCGTGCAGTACGGCGAGCCGCGGCTCACCCTTCACGCGCACTCTGACCGCCACCGACGGCACGCGGTGGAGCAGTCGGGCGGCGATCAGGAAGCTGAGCGCGTCCAGTGCGAAGACCGTCAGGTACGCCGTTGATGTGTCGAAGCGGAGCGCGAGGCCGCCGAGTGCGGCGCCTGCTGCGAGGCCGGCGTTGACTGTGGACTGGAGGAAAGCCCGGATGCGGGTCCGCTCGGTCGGCGTGACCAGACCGGCCAGGAGTGCTTGCCGGGCGGCGGTGAGACCAGTCTGGCTGCAGGCGTAGACGATCGCGGCGACCAGGAACAGAACGAAGCTGCGGACGAAGAGGAACGAGGCGACCGAGGCAGCTGTGGTCAGGGCGAGCAGGACGGCTGTGCCGCGAGGGCCCCGACGGTCGGCGAGGTTGCCGAGCGGGACACCGGTGAGGAAGCCGACCAGCCAGGCGATCGTGAGGCCGAGGCCGACCTCGGCGGTCGACAGTCCGACGACCCGGGTGAAGAAGAGTGCCGAGGTGACGATGAACGCGCCGTCGCCGACGGAGTTGGCCAGCTGCGCCATCGCGAGGTCGCGGGGTGCTCCGGCCGGCGGCAGGATGCTGCCGCGTCCGCTGCGGATGCGGTCTGTCGTGATGCTCATCGGAGTCTCCCTCGGCTCGGTCTGCTTCGAGCCTAGGAGCGCGGCGGCCCAGCAGGCAGATCCACTTCATGCCTCCTGTGGTGGGCCATTTGTACGTGCGGGAATTGGTCTGATGCTCCTATAGACCGCCGGGTGTCAAGTTTGGGGTGGTGAGGGCTTGTTGGATGAGGGGGAGGAGTTCGCGGCAGAGGGCGCGTTTGAGGCAGCGCATGATTTCTTTGGTGGTTTTGCCTTCGGTGTGGCGTCGGGCGACGTAGGCGCGGGTGGGTTGGTGGTGGCGCATGCGGACCAAGGCGATGGTGTGCAGGGCGGAGTTGGCCTGGCGGTCGCCGCCATGGTTGAGGCGGACGCGATGGGTGCGGCCGGAGGCGACCGGGACGGGTGAGGCGCCGCAGAGCGCGGCGAAGGCTGCGTTGCTGTGGAGCCGGTGGGGGTTGTCGCCGGCGGTGGCCAGGAGTTGGCCGGCGGTTTCCGGGCCGACGCCGCAGCGCTCGAGCAGCGCGGGTGCGGTCTGGCGAGTCAGGGCGCGCAGTTGGGTGTCGGCGTCGGTGATCTCTTCGGTGAGGTGCTGGCAGCGGCGGGCGAGGCGGCGCAGCGCGGTCTTGGTGGCCTGGATCGGGTCGGCCAGATCGGCGGCCGGGCGCAGCGCCGTGGCGTGCTCGACGAGTTGGTCGGTGGGCAGGCCGGCGAGTTGGCTGCGTAGTGGCTCGGGGGCAGTGACGACCAGGTGCTTGAGCGTGTTGGTCGCGGCGGTCCTGGCCTTGACCGCACCGGAGCGCGCGGTCCGCAGGACGCGGATGGATTCCACCACACCGGTTCGTGCCTTCGGGGTGCCGGTCGCGGTGCCGGCCAGTACCGCGCGAGCGGCGGCCTCGGCGTCGATCGGGTCGGACTTGCCGTGCTGGTGGCGGGTCTGCCGGTTCGGCCGCGACACCTCCACGACCCGCAGACGTTCGGCAGTCAGCTTGCGAGCCAGCGACGCGCCGTAGCTGCCGGTGCCTTCCACACCCACGGCAGCCAGATCGCCGAACCCGCCCAGCCAGGCCAGCAAGCGCTTCTCCCCGGCGGCGGTGGCCGGGAACTGGGCATGAGCCAGCAACCTGCCAAGGTGATCGACACACGCCGCGGTGTGCGTGTCCAGGTGGGTATCCACGCCGCCGACGACCTGACCGGGTCCAGCGACCTCGGTGATGTCGAACTGGGTAGCGCTGATCGGGTCTGTCATCGTAGAGACAGCCGTCCTCTCGTTTGCGAACCGACATGGGACGGCACGCACCGCCGGCTGGGCGGACAGCACATGGACGGGCCTCTGCGACAGGCTCCTATCAGGTCACGTTCCGTCCGGCCGGTGCGTGCAGCTCGCCGGCCGAAGACAGATCAGACAAAAGTCAACCCGTTCCCAGGCGACGGTGGATAACAGAGTCATCCGGCCGACGAGCACATCATCCATGTGGATAACTCTCTGCGACGGTCGGAACGACGGCACTTTCTAGGTATGAGCTTCCAGAACCTTCCACCCACGTGGACCAACCAGCCCTTGTCCGATCCCGCCCGCGCCGCCGATGTCGTCGACCTGATGGTCACCCTCGGCGACCGGCGTCGCGGCACCTTCACCGTTCTCCTCTGCGACCCCGACAACCACTATCGAGCAGCCCTGACGCTCGACCTACCCGAAGACTTCGCAGCTCCGGTCGAGCACGTCGCCTCGCACCACCACCGCGCCGGGACTGCCGACGCCCCAGATCACCACCGCGCCGGGACTGCCGGTGCCCCACATCACGACCGCGCCGGGACTGCCGATGCCTCGCACCACCACCGCGCTGGGACTGCCGGCGTCTGCTCATCCGCGCTGGACCCGATCCTGCCCGCGGTCCGAACAGCGCCAGGCACCGGGCTCATCCTGGCTCTAGGCCGCCCAGGACCGCCGTTCCAGCCGGAGGTGGACACCGAGTGGGCCGAAGCCGCCACCCGCATCTGCCAAGCCGCCGACGTCCGCCTCCTCGGCTTCTACGTCGCCTCGGCCGACCACGTCTACCAACCCCAACTCCAAACCCAAGCCGCAGCCTGACCACCCAGCACCCATCCGCAGCCAGACCAACCACCCCGCACCCCGTCCACAGCCGCAGCCGACCGGTCACCCATTCGCCACCGGCCGACAGGTCAGCGGACGCCTCGGGGGCGGAACTGGATGCTGATGCGAGGTCCGACCCGCCCGGACGCCTTGGGGATCGCGTGTTCCCACGTGCGCTGACACGAACCACCCATCACGATGAGGTCCCCATGCCCGAGCGGATAACGCACCGTCGAACCCACCGGCCCACTCACCCCACCCGGCCGCGGCCGCAATGCGAGCACACGTGGCTCACCGACCGACAGAATCGCGACCATCGTGTCCTCGTGATTCCCGCGCCCGATCCGATCCCCATGCCAGGCGACGCTGTCCCGCCCATCTCGGTAGAAACACAATCCCGCCGTCCGGAACGGCTCACCCAACTCGTCCGCATAGTGCTCACTGAGCAGATCCCGAGCCTCATCCAGGATCGGCACCGGAAGCTCCTCGTTCTCCCCGTAGAAGCACAACAGCCGCGGTACGTCGACCACCCGGTCGTACATCTGCCGCCGCTCGGCCTGCCACGGCACATCCCGCGCCAACCGCTCGTACACCTGATCGGCCCCGGTCAACCAAGCTGGCAACACATCGATCCAGGCCCCGAGCCCCAGCTCCGTCCGCCCGACCCCCGCCAGCGAACCCAGCGCAGGATCCTCGAACGCATCCAGCAACGACCCTTGAAGCCCAGCAGCCATAACCCCCACCATACCCGAGATTCGAACATATGTTCCCCTGAATCTCGCGATGGTTGGCCGTTGCCGTGTGATGTCTCAGGACATGGGTGACAGTTCTGCATCAGGACATCGGTGACAGTTGGTGTGTCAGGACATCGGTGACGGTTCAGGGGTCTTGGCGTGGGCCGCGGGGGCGGCCGTTGCCGACGTAGGTCACTCCTGGTGCGGGTCTGGTGTGCTCGATGAGGATCTCGCCTTCCAGGTCGGTGACGGTGATCTTGTCGCCGGGCTTGTTGCCGGTGCTGATGACGAGGACCTGCTGGAAGCCGCGTCGCCCGTCGACCAGGTATTGGACCTTGTCCAGGTAGAACATGCCGGCGGGAGTCAGCTTCTTGACGACGGTGTCGTCGGGCAGGTCAGCGGGCGCCGGTGCGAGAGGCGGCCGGGGCCGGCTGGCGGGACGGTGGGAGCGACGGGGAAGGTTGTGTGTGGGACGTGGCGGCTCGGCCTTCGCGGTGGCTTCCCAGGCGGCCTGGGGCGTGACGCGTCCGGGCAGGCCCTGGTGGGGGCGCTGGGTGTTGTAGATGTGGTCGAAGGCCTCGACCTGGGCCTGCAGTTCGTCGAGCGTCTCGGCGAGCGGTTGTTTGTCGAGGTAACGGAACAGGGTCTGGTGGAAGCGTTCGTTCTTGCCCTGGGTCGTCGGCTTGTAGGGCTTGCCGGTGATCGGCTCGACCCCCAGTGCCATCAGGTGTACGACGAATTGACCCAGGAGCCCACGGCGCGACGGATTGAGCGCGGATCCGTTGTCGGACAGCAGCCGCTGAGGCACGCCGTTGGCGGCCACGGCCTTGTCGAACACGGCGATCGCCGCGGCAGATGTCTCGCCCCACGCGACGTGGGAAGCGACCGCATAGCGGGAGTGGTCGTCGATGAGCTGGAGGATCACACACCTACGCCCACCGGTGAGCACGTACTCGGTGCCGTCGAGCTGCCAGCAGGCGTTCGGAGCTGGATAGACGAACCGGCGCCAGGCCGAGCGTGGCTTCTTCCGCGGTTCGAACCGCGCCACACCGACCTGCCGGAAGATCCGGGCCAGTGACGCGACCGAGGGCACCACCTCCAGCCCCATCGCGCGCATCTTGTCGTGCACGCTGATCGGCCCGTGGTCGAGCCCGGAGGCCTCCAACGCAGCCCGCACCTGCACCGCTTGTTCTTTGACCTCCTCGGTCAACTTCGCCGGGCTCGTCCTCGGGCGCCTGGACCTGGGCTCGAGCACGGCCGCCGGACCGTCGGCCGTCGCGCGCTTGCGCAACTCGTAGAAGGACTTGCGCGAAATGCCGTGCTCGGCGCAGAAGGTCGAGACCGCACCGCGCGGAGCATCGTCCGGCCACTGCGAGATCGCAAGGCGGACACGGGGATCGATAGGTTCATTGGCTGGCACCGCCCGAGCCTCGCGGCCGAAGTGTCACCACCAAGCCCACCAGAAATGTCACCGATGTCCTGATGCAGAACTGTCACCGATGTCCTGCGACATGACAGGTTGGCCGTTGCCGTGTTGGCCGTTGCCGACGTAGGTCACTCCGGGCGCGGGTCTGGTGCTCGATGAGGATCTCGCCTTCGAGGTCGGCGACGGTGATCTTGTCGGCGGCGGTGATGACGTGGACCTGCTGGAAGCCTCGTCGCCCGTCGACGAGGTCCAGCAGGCCGTCGGGTCCGTTGTCGATCGCATTGGCGATGAGCGCGACATCGGTCGTCGATCCGTGCATTTCTTGGCGGTTGGCCGGTCAGTTGGTGGTACGGGCGGCGTCGACGATCACGTCGGTGACCGCGTCCGGGTCGGAGATCATCGACAGGTGCGGCGCGTCGACCTTGGTGATGTGCGCGCCGGCGCGGTGCGCCATGATTTGCTGCTCCGCCGGTGGCAGCACCTTGTCCGCCGTACCGATGAGGTCCCAGGACGGGATGGTCTTCCACGCCGGAACGCCAGCGAGGGTCTCACTGAGCGTGCTGGCGGTCAGTGGCCGCTGGGTGGCGGCCAGGACGGCGGCCTGCTTGGCAGGGATACCACCCGCGAAGAGGCCCGCGAACTGATTCGGCTTGATGTAGACGTCGGCGTTGATGACGTTTCCGCTGGCGTCGTGGATCGGCACCGTGTTGATCGAGCTGTTCGGGTCCAGTTCGGAGCCGGGCTCTGCGGCGGCGAGCGCGCCCACGCTGTCGCCTTGGTCGGGGATGAAGGCATCCACGTAGACGAGGGCCTTGACGTTGGGGTTGCCGGTGGCAGCGCTGGTGGTCACCATGCCGCCGTAGGAGTGCCCGACGAGCACGACTGGGCCAGGGATGGTGGCCAGCAGATCACGCAGGTACTGCGCGTCGGTTGCGAGTCCGCGCAGCGGGTTTGCCTCGACATCGACGGTGTATCCGGCGCTCTGCAGCTTTGATGTGACGGCAGACCAGCTCGAGCCGTCGGCCCACGCGCCGTGCACGAGCACGATCGTCGGTTTGAGTGGCGCGTCGTTCTGCATGGTTTGCGCGCTGCTGCTGGTCGCGGTGCCGATGCCCAGCGCGAGCACGCCGGCGGTGAGAGCCGCGACGGCCGCGGGCAGTGACTTCTTCGGTGTACGCATGGCATGTCCTTTGCGGGGTTCGTTATCCGCTCAGCGGGCTCGCCGGGCGGGGGGGCAGCCGCGGTGCCGAGCTTGGAGCTTCAGCAGCGCGGCGCGAACGGCTCGGCGTGCGTCCAGAAGGTGGCGTGTGGGCCGCCCGTCGAGGACACCGTCCGTGGTGTCGGAATCGACGCTAGGGTCCGACGCGGCCGCTGGCGCCGTTGCGCGCGTTATCCTGCACACCGTGCAGATACCTGTGCACGAATGGTCCACCGCCACCTTCGCGGCGTCCGAGATGCCCACATGGCAGTGGCGAGAGCTCGACTAGCCCGGATCTTTCATCGGGCTGGCACGGTCGGCTTGGTGCGCGTTGGTGACGCGCAGCAGGTGTGATTCTTGCAGTTGGGTGTGACCGTTTGCCGAGTGTCGTCTCGGTGGACGCCGGTTCCGGCCGGGTGGGTCCTGGGGTCGTTGGGGCAGGGTGTGGTGGTGCTCAGCCGGGGACGGCGAGTTGGCGTAGGCGGGTGATCGCGGTCAGCAGGAGGTCGGTCCAGGCGCCGTCGCGGGCGAGGTGAACGATGATGCGGCGGCCGGTGTGGGCGATCCTCGCGGCGGTCGAGAACAGCCGCAGGCGTAGGCGTTTGGGTTCCCAGCGGCGGGCTTCGTGGCCGGTGTGGTTGTCGCTGGTGAAGGCGAGCATCTGCATCCAAGCGGTGAGCTCGCAGGCCAGCGAGACGATGGCGCACCAGATCTGGTTCTGGGTGAACTCGTGCAGCGGCAGGTTGGTCAGTCCGGTGTCCTTGGCCACTCGGATCCGGTCTTCGGCGCGGGCGCGGCGGCGGTGCCGTAGCTCGAGGTCGGCCAGCTGTCCGCGGGCGGTGTTGGTGGCGAACGCGGTGACGCGGTGCCCGTCGATGTCGGTGATCCGCAACTGGGCGCCGGGGTGCGGGCGTTCCTTGCGCGCGATCACCCGCATCCCCTTCGGCCAGGTGGACAGGTTCAACAAGCCGGTGACGTCTGCGACCCAAGCCCCGTCACGCACCTTGCCGCCGGCGTCGTAGGCCGGGGTCCACGCGCGTTTCGGGATCCGCGGCAGCACCTGGTCGAAGTCGTCGGGCAGGGTGAACCCGACCGAGTACGACATGCGCTGCGACACCGCCACCCAGTCGAGGAAGTCGTGGGTGCAGCCGGCCGAGTCGGCGCGGATCAGCACCTTGCGCCCGGGCCGTGTCCCTGGCCGCCACGACGGCAACTGTTTGAGTGCGTCACGGACCACGGCGATGTGGTCGGCGGCAGTATTCGAGCCCGCGTTTCCAGGCCGCAGCATCACCGCGAGCGGCTCACCGGTCCCGTCGGCGCCGTGGTCGACGAACGCCCACAACGGGTGGAAACCGTAGCCCCGCTTGAATGTTGGCGCAGCACCTTGCTTGTCGGAGTGGGCGGTCAGCAAGGTGGCGTCGGTGTCGATCACGATCGGGCTGTCTGCGTCGATCCCGGCGTCCGGGGCATGCTGGCCGGCCAGCGCCCACACCCTCGCTCGCGCCGCGGCGCGAGCGGTGCCGATCGCCTTCAACACCCGCTCAGCATCTCCGGCCAACGCGTCGATCGTGCGCGACACCGTCGGATCGGAGGCCACCAGGCCGAACACCGCCGGTTCGCCGCGCAGCACCGCGATGTCGGCCAGGCAGTCCCCGCCCAGCGCGAGAGCGACCGCCAGATCGCAGACGATCTTGGCCGGGTCGTGCCGGACCAACGGTTTGCGCCACGGCGCCAACGCCCGCGATAACTCAGCGCCCAGCCCGCTGGTCCGGACCGCGTCGGTGAGCAGCAGACCACCGGCCCGCGACACCACCCCCGATCCCGCCGCATCAACCCGAACACAGGGATAGAACCCGGTAGTCTTCACCTCGAAGGTGCTCCTCGATCCGCACGACATGGTCCTAGACAAACCACATCGTCGCTGGTCAGGAGCACCTTTCAGTTCAACGACACATCCTCACAGCCGACCGGCATGAAAGCTCCGGGCTAGCCGGCCACCACCTCCGGCCGAGGACCGCGCACGCAGTGCAGACATCGGCGGTCGGCGCACGTTCCAGCGGCTACTCCGGCGGCGAGATCAGGGTCGAGACACCGGTGGCACCTACCGGATCACGGTGTGCCAGGGTTCGCCACTCGCGCGGCGAGAGCCCATAGGCAGCACGGAAGACGCGGCCGAAGCTGGACGGATCGGTGAATCCCCAACGCCGGGCGACCGCTGCTATCGTCAACGATCGCAACCCGGGCCGGGCGAGGTCTTCGCGGCATCTCTCCAACCGCTGATTGCGGATCCAGTCACCGAGCGAAATCCCGCCCGCGGCGAGGACGTTGTAGAGGTGCCGCACCGAGATGTGGTGCTCGGCGGCGATCTGGCCGGGGTGCAGCCCGGGGTCGCCCAGCCGGGCGCGGACGTACTCCAGGATCCGCAACCGCAGTGTCGCGTGCAGTGCTTCCTTCCCCAGTGCGGTGGCATCCAGCTGGGTGGTGATGAGCGCACGGACCAGTGCGACACTCGGGTGGCTCACCGCGTCAGCAGCCGGGTGGGTGTAAATGTCCGGGCGGCTTGCCAGCCGATACAGATAGGTGGCGACCAGGTCAGCGATCGGATGTCCGGGGCTGAGAGTCGTGGCGCAGATCTGGGTGATCGCGTCGTGCGGCAGACCCAGAGCAGCGATGGGGATCCGGAAGAAGTGCTGGCGGATGCCGTCGGGATCGACCAGCGTGTACGGCGCGGTCGAGTCGTAGATGACCAGATCGCGTGGTTTGAGGACCGCTTCCCGGCCACCCTGGACGACCAGGCTCGAACCGGCCAGTTGGAGACCGAGGAAGATGCTCGGCGCAAGCTCGTCCCGGGCCAGGGCCGGTGTCCGCTCCACAGTGAGCGCGTTCGAGCGGACCGAACACACCGTCAGCTGTCCGAGCTGACTGATGGCGCCGTACGCAGCCGCGGGCCCAGCCTCGGCTGGGAAATCGATCTCGACCCGCACCTTCGCGCTGGCAATCGTCTCCCGTACCACCTCGGCGCGAACGGCGGCAGGCACGCTTCGCGTATCAAGAATGTCTGTCATCTCGTCCACCTTCGATCCGCGGCACCAGCTCACAACCGTCGACCCAGGCGGCCGTCTTTCCGACGCCGCAGCAGTCGACTACTCTCGCGCGGCTGACTTCTGTTTGCCTAAGTCAGTTAGGAGACTACGGCCCAGACTATTGTCCACGCAAGTCAGCCCCTACACTCGTGACATGACAGATCTGCTCAGCCACCGGGAGACCTGGTCGATGGCCAACTGCTCGGTCGCCGCCTCGATCGACGTCGTCGGCACTCGTTCGGCGATCCTGGTCCTGCGGGAGGCGATCTTCGGCACCCGCCGATTCGAGGACTTTGTCCGCCGAGTCGGGATCGGCGAGCCCGCGGCGGCAGCCCGGCTCAAGGAACTGACCGCCGCCGGGCTGCTGGAGCGGGTGCCCTACCAGGAGCCCGGTCAGCGGACCCGGCACGAATACCAATTGACCGCCAAGGGAATGGACTTCCAGCCCGTTGTCTATGCGCTGCTTCAATGGGGTTCGAAGTGGGAGACCGACGAGGCGGGCCCGTCCGTGCGTGCGACCCACCGCGCCTGCGGCGCAGCCGTCGGAGTCCGCATCCGTTGCGACGCGGGCCACGATGTGGATCCGGGTGACGTCGTAATCGAGGCAGGCCCGGGGCTGATCACAGTCTCCTGACTTCGCATCCCAGGGCGCCTGTGGACACCGGCAGGACGTGACGAGCACCGATCCTCAGATTCGTGTAGCGGGCCAAAAATCTTGGCCATAGCACTAGAGCGGCACGGGAGCGGCCAGCCGGGGCGTGATGCTCCGGCTGGGTGTGTGCTCCCGGCTGAGTGGGCGGCTGGATCGATCACGTCCATCGAGGCGGCGGGCTGGGACGCTGCGACCATGTGCGAAGCGGGCCGGCGCCGGGTGGGTCGGGGCCGGCTGGGCGGGACGGTAGTCCGCCCTGAGGGGGCGGTCCGGCGGCAGCAATTGCGTACTCGCGTTCGAGGTCGGCCAGGTTCTGCACCGGCCCGGGGGCGTCCGGCCCGCCGATTCTTCGCGATCGGTGGCCAGAACGCGGACTCGGATGATCCAGAATTGTTCGGCTAGCGCGGGGCGGTGCCGTCGGGCGACTGAAGCCCCAGCGATGACGCTGCCCACGACAGGTCGATCGCGATCAGCCGGATCATCACCGGCACCAGCCAGTCCGGCAGGGAATCGTGGTGAACGCGATAGGCGAGCGTGGCGGCACCGGCGGCGGCCCAGGGTGCGCCGTCGGGCATGACGTCGTAGGGAAGGGCGCCGCCTTCCAGGTGCAGGGTCGGGAGCAATCCGGCCAGATCGTGGTCGGCGCTGCCGCGTGAGGTATGGCTCCAGTCGACGAAAACCACCCGGTCGCCGTCGATGCAGATATTGTCGCTGCGAAGATCCCCGTGCACCAGGCTCGTTCCGTCCTCGTCGCAGCGGGATTCGGCGGCGATGAGCTGTGGCGCGGCGTTGTCGAGCCATTTCTCCGAGCACAGCTGCAATTCGAGGAAGGCCGTTCGGTCCGGGCCGCACAGTAGGCCGGGCCAGCGAGCGCGCGTTCGCGGTGTGGTTGAGAAAACGTTCGGTGCCTCGATATGTGAAAGATCGGCGACAGCGGTGAGTAGGAGATCGATATCGCCGGGGCGCCAATTCACACCCTGATGGCTGGCCGGCCAGTGAGCCCGGCTGAGATCTTCAGTGACGAGAATCGGGCGGCCGGGTTCGTCGAGCCACGCGATGATCGTTGGCGCGAACCGCTCGGGAACGTGCTGCAGGGAAAGGTGTTCGGTGCGGAGCCAGTGCTCGGTATCGTCGTCGGTGGCGGCTTTGACGAAGACGCGCGTGCCGTCGGCCAATCCGACTGAGTGCCGGATCGCCCCCGACCAACCGGTATCGGGGACGGCCCACGTCGTGGTCGGCCGGCCCAGTGCCTGTTCGACCCGGCGTCGGATCTCGGCATCGGGTTCGTCCGGCATCAGTTCCTCCCCCAGGGTTCACGCATCTACGTCGTCGCAGATTGGATTCTGGCAGAGAAATCGTGGCTGCGCGCCCTTTCCGCGTTTGGTTGGCTGGGACTTGTCGAGGGCCCGCCTGGCCCACAACTGCCGAGACGTAGAGGCAACTGGCTGGCGGAGACCCCATGCTCTAGCCCTGCGCGTGGCCCGATTCCCGTTCAGGCTCCGCAGCGTCAAGGTGATGGCATGAGTCGACCATGCGATGGTGTGAGCGTGGCTACCCATCCGCTGTGGCGGCCGTACTCCTAGTCGGCCAAACGCCGTCCGCCAAGCCAATCGAGTGCCGCCGGATCTCGTAGAACGTCCTGCGCGAGATGCCGTGCTCGGCACAGAAGGTCGTCACCGCCCCACGGGGCGCATCAGACGGCCACTGCGTGATCGCGAGACGGACACAGGTTGGCGTGGTGGATGCAGGACACGGGCCGACCGCATTCGGCCGAGGATCTGCACCGGCAGATCACCCGGCAGGTACGCGATGCGGGGAGCGTCGTAGCCCCGCGCGCGATGCCGGCGGGGCGTCGGCGATGCTGTGGGCGTGGAGTACGTGTCCAGAGTGCCGCGACCGCCGCTGGACGGGCTGATCGACGACCTTTACTACCTGGAGGGTGCGCCGCCGTACGCCCGGCTGGCGCTGCCGGCAAGTCCGGCGGCGTTGCTCATCGTCAACCTCGGGGCGCCGTTCCGCATCCGCGCCGGCACCGACATCGAGACGGCCGAGTACTCCGACGGCTGCGTGGTCACCATGCCCACCCGCGCGTGGGAGTTCGGCTACCCACCCAAGACCCGGTCCGTCGGCGTGCACTTCAAGCCGTGGGGGCCAGCGCCGTTCCTGCCGATGCCCGCAGCCGAGCTGTGTGACCGGCCGGTGACGGTAGAGCAGGTTTGGGGCCTGCCCGCCATTGCTGAGCTGCGAGACCGGCTGGCCACGGCGGACGGACCGCACGAGATGCTGACGCTGCTCGAGGAGGAGCTGATGCGACGGCTGTGCGAGACCGCCGGCCTGGGGCTGGTCCGCCATACGAGCCGTGTCATCGCGGCGACCAGCGGGGCGGTAGCGATCGGCGACCTGAGCGTGGCAGCCGGTGTCAGCAGCACTCATCTGGCACAGCGGTTCAAGGAGCTCATCGGCGTCACGCCGAAGCGGCTGGCCCGCACCTACCGCTTCACCGCCACCGTGCTCGCGATCAACCCCGCCGGACCGATCGACTGGGGCGACCTCGCCGGTGGCGCAGGCTACTTCGACCAGGCCCACTTCGGCCACGAGTTCCGGGCGTTCACCGGGCTCACGCCGACCCGGTACGTCGAAGTCCGGCGGCGGTTCCTGCGCGAACATCCCGGCCACGCGCTGGACGGCTGGCCGCTGCCGGCCGATTGATTTCTTACAAGAGCGACAGCTCACGAAAACGCTACTTTTGGGGCACGCCAAAGCAGAGGAGCGCCCCGTGGGCAAAGTAGTCATGTACAGCTCGGTGTCGGTGGACGGCTTCATCGCGGACGAGAATGACCAGCCCGGACCGCTGTTCGACTGGTTGACCAGTGGTGACGTCCCGTTGGACGAGAGCGGCTACGTGAAGGTGTCGCAGACCTCCTACGACTACACCCGGCCGTACTGGGACCAGATCGGGGCGACAATCGCCGGCCGCCACGTCTTCGACATGACCGACGGATGGGACGGGAAGCCTCCGAGCGGGATCGACCACGTGGTCGTCGTGACACACCGGCCGAAGCCCGAGGGCTGGGACCCCGAGGCGCCGTTTCACTTCGTCGACGGCGTCGAGGCAGCCGTGGCCAAGGCACAGGACCTTGCCGGTGACCGCATAGTCGAGGTCGCCGCCGGCGACGTCGGCGGCCAGGTGCTTGCCGCGGGCCTGATCGACGAGGTGCGCATGGACGTCGTACCCGTCGTGTTCGGGTCCGGCAAGCGCTACTTCGGGTCGGTCCACGCGCAGCACCTGTTGGAGGATCCTGACGTGATGATTCAGGGCAACCGGGTGCTTCACCTGCGCTATCAGGTGCGCCGTTGACCGATCTGAGCGGGCACGCGAAGTCCTCGTCATCACCGCCGGCGACAAGATCACCGTCGCCGACCTGGAAGGCGAGATCCTCATCGAGCACACCAGGCCGACGCCCAGAGTGACTTATGTCGGCAACGGTCGCCTCCGCGGCCCACGACAAGACCCGTGAATCGTCACCGATGTCCTGACACATCGGTTGTCACCGATGTCCTGATGCAGAACTGTCACCTATGTCCTGAGACATCACAGGTTGGCCTGTGGATGGACAAGACTTTGGGCGACCGCGCAGGGTTGTGACACCGGCTGGTGGAGGATTGATGGCTCGCTTGATGATCCGCAACGTCTCGGTGCTGGTGGTGCCGGAGGCGGGGGAGTGCCGGATCGACGAGTTTCAGGATCTGCATGTTCACGACGACCGGATCACTGCTGTCGCCCCGACCGGAGCCGACCTCCAGGTTGGGCTGGAGGACGAGACCGGTGCGCCGGAGGAGGTGGAGGTGATCGACGGGACTGGGCTGCTGGCTGTACCGGGGTTGGTGAACTCGCATACGCACAGTCCGATGGTGATGATGCGGGGCGCGGCCGAGGACGTGTCGATCGATGACTGGTTCAACCAACGGATCTGGCCGATGGAGGTCAATCTGACCCCGGATCGGGTGCGTGTCGGAGCACGGCTGGCGTGCGCGGAGATGCTGCTGGCCGGCGTGACCACGTTCGTGGACCATTACTTCTACGCCGACCAGATCGCGCGGGCCGCGCTCGAGTCCGGCATCCGCGCCGACCTCGCCCCGACGTACTTCTCCTCGACAGGCCCAGAAGCCATCGACGCAGCCATCGCGACCACCCGCGACCTCAGCACCCTCGACCCGCGCATCACCGCCAGCCTCGGCCCACACGCGACGTACACGGTGACGGACGAGGACCTTCGTCGTACGGCGGACATCGCGCGAGCCGAGGGGTTCCGGATCCATCTGCACGCGGCCGAGACCGAGGAGCAGACCCGTTCGTCGGTGGACCGACTCGGTGTCACGCCTATGGAGGTCCTCGACCGGACCGGCGTACTGGACGCCGGTGCTCTGATCGCGCACGGCTGCGGCATCCGGGAGTCCGACCTGGCGATCCTCGAGCGCCATGCCGATCGCATCGCGGTCGCCAGTTGCCCGAAGGTCTATCTGAAGCTCGCGATGGGTTCGGTGACACCGATCCGAAGCCTGCAGTCGATCGGTGTGCCCGTCGGCGTCGGCACCGATGGAGCAGCGGTCCACAACACGCTCGACGTCTGGGAGTCACTGCGCATGGTGGCCCTCACCCAGAAGCAACGCGAGCAAGACGCCGAGTGGATGACCATCTCCGACACCCTCCGCCTCGCCACCCGGGGTGGCGCCAAGGCTGCTGGTCTCCCCGACACGATCGGCGCCCTCGAACCGGGCCGCCAGGCCGACATCGCCCTGGTCGACCTCTCCGGGCCGCATTGCCAACCGCTCCACGACCCCCGGGCGGCTCTGGTGTACTCCGTCCGCCCGTCCGACGTCGTCACCGTCCTCGTCGCCGGCCAGGTCGTCGTACGCGACCGCCAACTCACCACCCTCGACCTCGACGAGGTCCTCGCCGAAGCCCGCGACCTGGCCCACACCCTCGTGGACCTCTCGAAGGGCGGCGCCGTCCAGCACTACACCCCCTGACCCGACAGCAACGCCCCGGTCGACATTCGCCCGGGGGTATGACAGGACGCCGGCGCCCAACGTCCACCGGAGCAGATGTCGAAACTTGCAGCGCGTGCTGGACGACGGGTTGTTGCCTGCCGCGCACTCTAAGCTTTGGGGCACGACTTCGAGGAGGCGTGATGGCGGCATCGGGCTCCGATCTGTCCGGCTGGCGGCGAGGGCCGTTCACCGGCGCCGGACTGACCTACGACTGCTTCGAGAACGGGTCCGGTCCAGGAGTCGTGCTGATCCCCGAGGTCCCGGGACTCACACCCGAGGTCCAGTCCTTCGGCGAGCATCTGGTCGGCGCGGGGTTCACCGTCGTCATTCCGTCGCCGTTCGGTACGCCGGGACGCGAGCCGAGCATGGGCTACGTGCTGCGGACGGTCGCGCGCCTGTGCGTGTCCAAGGAGTTCCGGGCCTTCGCGACGGACGCGGAACGGCCGATCACGAAGTACCTGCGGGCCGTTGCCGCCGACCTGGCCACCCGGACGCCGGGCCGTGGGGTCGGCGTGATCGGGATGTGCTTCACCGGCGGGTTCGCCCTGGCCGCAGCCGTCGAGGAGTCGGTGACGGCGCCGGTTCTCAGTCAGCCGGCGGTGCCGTTCCCGGTGACGCGCACGATGCGGCAGGATCCGGGTCTGTCCCGGCGGGAGTTCGAGATCGTCAAGGAACGGACGCGGAACGACGGACTCTGCGTGCTGGGTCTGCGGTTCAGCAAGGACCGGGCGGCGCCGCCGGAGCGCTTCGCCACACTTCGCGCGGAGCTCGGTGACGCGTTCGAGGTGATCGAGCTCGACTCCGGCCCGGGCAATCCGGACGGCTTCAAGACCTCGGCCCACGCGGTCGTCACCCACGAGGTGCGGGAGGACCCGCCGAACTCGGCGTACCGGGCGCGTGCCCGGACGGTCGAGTTCCTCCGCGAACACCTTATGGAGAAACGCGAAACTCAATCGCACGATTGAACTCTGCGGTAACCGGCGGTCCGTCACAGCGTGCCGAGTAGCTATGACCGTCAGTGTCGAAATGTTAAAGCGGTGTCGAGGAATACGCAGCGTGTGAGTATCCGGACTCCGGGTGGGGAACCATACCGGAATCTGGGGTGGATCGTTGCGGTGTGCAAGTAAGGGGGAGCAGTGGGTGACGCTCGGTGACTTCCTCTGGTATCAAGCGCCGCGGACATGGCACGATCGGCCCCCGGAGCACATCAGGGGGCAGGCATGGCGATGGCCAGGCACTTGAAGAGTGAGGCTGTATGAACGGGCGGACAGCACAGGACAGCCGGCTCCCGGTCAACGGGACCGCGGCGGCTGACGGGACCAATGGTCACGGCCCACAGCCGCAAGCTCCACTCGGCCACCTTCCGGCGGACGAAGGGGCCGACGAGCACAGAGCTCCCGCGGAGCATCGCGACCACAAGAAGCGGGGCCGCGGCAAGGCCGCGCAGAACGCTCCCGCACGCGACACCGCTGCTCAACCAGCCAACCCCGCGAGGGGGCCTGAGCCTGGTCCTCAGGCCGACCCCCAGAACGGCCCGGAGAACGGCCCGGAGAACGGTGCCGAGCAGGTGCATTGGTCCCAGCGGCCGAGCACGCGGGTGAACGGTACGCCGCTGGGCGAGTTCAACACTCCGGTCCGCGTCGACGAGATCGCGGTCGCGGCGATGGCCCTGTCCGAGAACCTGCAGGCCGCCACCCGTGGCATGCCCGAGTCCGTCGAGTTGCGCCGGTTCCGGCGTGAGCTCGACCAGGCCGCGAGCACGTTCCGCACGATCGCCGGCGAGCTCGAGGCGACCGCCGGCAGCCTCGTCCGCCTGGCCGCGAGCGAAGCCCAGGCCTGTGGCGTCGGCTGGGGCGTCTGCCCCGAGCACGGTCTGACGCTGATGAACGTTGGCGACACCGTCACCTGCCACATTCTCGGCTGCCACCGGCAGAACGAGGGCGCCGTCGAGCGCTGCCAGCACCCGGTGGCCTACCGCGTCGTGGACGCGGCCGGCCCGTCACTGCTGACCTGCGCCGGACACGCCATCGCCTGCCGCCTCTACCTCGACAACCCTGTCATCACAGCCGCTGCAGACAGCATGGAGCTCTTCTAGGCCGGCCACGGCTGGGTGGGCCGGATTGTCGTCACGGGCGCCTGGCCCTTGAACATCCTCCCGCCGTCGTCGGTCAACCGCAGGTAGTAGTCCGACGTACACGCCGTACCGTCCTCGTCGATGGCTCGGATCCCGGAGCCGGCCGGAACCCAGGAGCCGCTCTCTGCGGTCTTCGCGATCTGGTTGCCCTCGTTGTACTCGTCGAACATCGAGATGTAGAGACCTTGCACCCCGACGCGGGTGAGGTTGTAGAACTGGCGCCACATCAGGTCGCCGTGCCGCCGGTGGCCGGACTGCAGGTCGCCCGGGATGACGCACGCCTGGTAGTCGATGCCGTGGGGCGGACTGCTGTCGGGGGCGGAGGAAATCTCGAACAGAGTCTTGCAAGAAAGCGATCGCGACAAGGCCTTGACGGCTCCACCGCTGAAACTTAGTTTGTTGGCTCAACAGACAAAGTCGGAGGGAGGGGTGGGCCTGATGACGCTGACCGATGGCCGCCGCCCGGGAGACCGAGCCGTTGCCGCGGACCACGTCTCGCTGCGCCGCAACAACCTCTCCGTGGTCCTGCGCCACGTCCGCGAGTCCGGGCCGAAGTCGCGAGCCCGGATCGCCGCCGACACCGGCCTGAACAAGGCCACAGTCAGCAGCCTGGTCGCCGAGCTGGTCGAACGCGGCCTGCTTCGCGAAGGCCCGGCCGACTCCACCCGCGCCCTCGGCCGCCCCGGCCAACTGGTCGAGCTGGACGGCAGCGGCGTGTGTGGCATCGGTGCCGAGATCAACGTCGACTACATCGCCGTCTCCGCCCTCGACCTGGCCGGCGACACCGTCGTCGAACGCCGCGACCCGCTCGACGTGGCCCACCTCGACCCCAGTACGACGCTCGACCGGGTGGCCGACCTCGTCCGCGAGGCCGTGACTGCCGTGCAGGCGCGCGCCGGACGGCTGGCCGGCGTGACCGTCGCCGTGCCCGGCCTCGTCCAGCGCGACACCGGCGACCTCAAGCTCGCGCCGAACCTCGGCTGGGGCGAGGTCCAGGTGATCCAGGAGATGCGGTCGCGGCTCGGCGGACCGTCGTACCCGCTGCACGTCGACAACGAGGCGAACCTCGCGGCCCTGGCGGCGTACTCGGAGCTGCGCAAGAACACGCCGGTGCAGGATCTCGTGCTGCTGACCGGTGCGGTCGGTGTCGGCGGCGGGATGGTGTCGAACGGGCACCTGCTCCGCGGCGGACGCGGCTACAGCGGCGAGGTCGGCCACATGCCCGTCGCGCCTCCCGGCCGGATCTGCGGCTGCGGGCGGACCGGCTGCTGGGAGACGGTCGTCGGCCTGAGCGCGCTGTTGCACAAGGCAACGGACAGGGACGACCCGGTCCGGGACCCGTCCCTGGACGTGGAGCAACGGCTGGCCGGGATCACCCGGCGGGCCGAAGCGGGGGACGCGCGCACGCTGAGCGCGCTGAAGGAAGTCGGTACCTGGCTGGGGATTGGGGGAGCGATCCTGGTGAACATCCTGAACCCGGACGTGCTCGTGCTCGGCGGCTACTTCGCCGTCCTCGGGCCGTGGCTGAAGGAACCACTGGAGAAGGCGATCCGCGACCGCGTGATCGCGCCGGACGGTGGCGGCTGCCAGGTGGTCCGCTCGGACCTCGGGTTCGCCGCGGCGGTCCGCGGCGGCGCGCAGATCTCGCTGGAGCGGGTCCTGGTCGATCCGACCGTGATCGGCCGCGTGGGCGCGGGGGTGACCCAATGAACGATCTGCTCATGATGACCGGGATCGTCAAGGAGTTCCCGGGCGTACGAGCGCTCGGCGGCGTCGACCTGGACGTCCGGGCCGGCGAGGTGCACTGCCTGCTCGGCCAGAACGGCGCCGGCAAGTCCACGCTGATCCGGGTACTGACCGGCGCTCATCAGCCCGATGCCGGGGCGATCTGGATCAACGGCGAACAGGTCCAGCTGAACAGCCCGACCGCCGCGATTCAGCGCGGTATCGCCGCCATCTACCAGGAGCTCGACCTGGTCCCGGAACTGTCGGTGGCCGAGAACATCTTCCTCGGCCACGAGCCGTCCAGCTTCGGCTTCAGCCGCCGGCACGAGGCGACGGCCAGGGCCCGAGAGATCCTGCAGGGCTTGGGGCACGGCGAGATCCCGGCGCATCGGTCCGTCGGTTCGCTGCCCGCCGCCGGCCAGCAGGTGGTCAGCATGGCCCGCGCACTGTCGCGGGACGCGCAGCTGATCGTGATGGACGAGCCGTCCGCGGTGCTCGATCCCGAAGAGGTCGCCAACCTGTTCCGCGTCATCCGCGGCCTGACCGCGCGCGGTGTGGCGGTCGTCTACATCTCGCACCGGCTCGAGGAGATCCGCCAGATCGGCGACCGGGTCACCGTGCTCAAGGACGGCGCGACCGTCGCCACCGGCCTCGACGCCCGCGCGACCCCGACCAAGGAACTGATCCGGCTGATGACCGGCCGCTCGATCGAGTACGCCTTCCCGCCCCGCCGGGAGATCCTCAGTACGGCGCCCGTCGTACTGGAGGTGGAGGACCTGACCCGGCCGGGCGAGTTCGCCGGCATCGGGTTCACCGTGCGGGCCGGCGAGATCGTCGGGCTGGCCGGGCTGGTCGGCTCGGGGCGGTCCGAAGTCCTCGAGACCGTGTACGGCGCCCGCCGGGCCACGACCGGATCGGTCCGGGTCGACGGCGTGACACTGCGGCCCGGCCGGGTGCAGGCCGCGGTGAAGGCCGGCGTCGGGCTGGCGCCGGAGGAACGCAAGAGTCAGGCGCTGCTCCTGGACGAGGCCGTGTTCAAGAACATCACAGTGTCGAGCATGGGGCGGTTCGCCAGCGGGGGGTTCCTGAACGGCCGCGCCGAGCGGGAGGCAGCCACCGGGCTCGCCAGAGCACTGGACGTCCGCCCGGCCGGGGTGGAGTATCCCGTGCGCAACCTGTCCGGCGGGAACCAGCAGAAGGTCGTGCTGGCCCGCTGGCTGCTGCGGGAGTGCCGCGTGCTGCTGCTCGACGAGCCGACGCGAGGCGTCGACGTCGGCGCGCGGTCGGAGATCTACGCGTTGATCCGCAATCTGTCCGCCAACGGGGTCGCGATCGTGCTGGTCTCCAGTGAGGTCGAGGAAGTGCTCGGTCTGGCCGACCGGGTCGTCGTACTGCGGGAGGGGCGTGCCGTCCACATCGGGCCCGCGCAAGACATCGACGAGCATCAGGTCCTGGACCTGGTGATGGAAGGAAGTGCGGTGTGAGTGACGAGATCGCACCTCAGGACACAACGGCATCGACCCAGGCAACCGTCACCCAACCGGCCGCCCCGCGGTCCGGTGGCCTGCTGAACAGTGGCCTGGGGCGCAACCTCGGTCTGGTGGTGGCGCTGGTTCTGCTCTGCATCGTGGGAGTGATCACCGCGGGGGACACGTTCGCCACTGGCGCCAACGTGCTGACGATCCTGCGGCTCGCCGCCGTGATCGGCGTGGTCAGCATCGGCATGACGTTCGTCATCACCGGCGGCGGGATCGACCTGTCCGTCGGCGCGATGGTCGCGCTCGCGTCGGTCTGGGCCACCACGGTGGCCACCCAGCAACTGGGGTCCGACCTGCACTGGATCTTCATGGTCTCCACGGCGCTGGCCGTCGGTGCCGCCTGTGGTCTGGTGAACGGCCTGCTCATTGCCTACGGCAAGATCGTGCCGTTCATCGCGACGCTGGCGATGCTGGCAGCGGCCCGTGGCCTGGCCGAGATCATCTCCGACCGGAAGACCCAGATCATCACGGTGAACTCGTTCGTCGACTTCTTCGGCGGATCGCTGATCGGCGTGCCGGTGCTGGTGTGGATCTTCCTGCTGGTCGCCGCGGCCGGCTGGGTGCTGCTGAACCGGACCACGTTCGGCCGCCGCACGTTCGCCGTCGGCGGCAACTCCGAAGCCGCCCGGCTGGCCGGCATCAGGGTGCAGCGCCATACCGTCGCCCTCTACGTCCTGGCCGGGCTGTGCTGCGGGATCGCCGCGGTGATGCTGATGGCCCGGACGACGACCGGCAGCGCGACCCACGGCCAGTTGTACGAGCTGGACGCGATCGCGGCCGTGGTGATCGGCGGCACGCTGCTGTCCGGCGGCCGCGGCACGATCGTGGGCACCGTCTTCGGTGTCCTGATCTTCACGACTCTGAACAACGTCTTCACGCTGAACAACCTGAGCATCTCCGCCCAGTCGGTCGCCAAGGGGGCGATCATCGTGATCGCCGTCCTCCTCCAGCAGCGACTCGCCGTCCGGGCAACCAGCCAATGAATCGCCACAAGGAGGGGACAACGATGTCTGCACGAACACTCGCAAGCGTTACCATCGCCGGTCTGGGTGTGCTCGCCCTGGCCGCCTGTACGAGCAACACCCCGAAGGCCGAGGAGAGCGAGAACGCCCCGGCACCGGCAGTCGCGGCCGGGAAGAACGACGAGCCCGGCCAGAAGGTGCGGATCGGGTTCTCCGCGCCGGCTGCCGACCACGGCTGGATGGGGGCCATCACCAAGGCGACCCAGGCGGAGGCGAAGAAGTTCTCCGACGTCGAGCTGATCGTTGCCGAGGGCACGAACGACGTGAACCTGCAGATCAGCCAGGTCGAGACGTTCATCAACCAGAAGGTGGACGCGATCGTGCTGCTGCCGTTCGACGGCGCGGCGCTCACCCCGGTGGCGACCAAGGCGATGGAGGCCGGCATCACGGTGGTGAACGTGGACCGTGAGTTCGACAGCCCGTTCGCGGCCCGGACCACGATCCTCGGCGACAACCATGGCATGGGTGTCTCGGCCGGCACGTACGTCTGCCAGCAGCTGAAGGGCAAGAAGGACGCCGTCGTCGCGGAGATCGCCGGCATCGACTCGCTGCCGCTGACCCAGGACCGCAGCAAGGGGTTCAAGGAGGCCCTGGCCGACTGCGGCCTGAAGGTGAGCAACCGGGTCGCCGCCGAGTTCACCGTCGAGTCCGGTGAGAAGGCCGCGGCCAACCTGCTGCAGGCGGCGCCGAAGATCGACGCGATCTGGAACCACGACGACGACCAGGGTGTCGGCGTGATGGCCGCGATCAAGAACTCCGGCCGCAAGGAGTTCTTCGTCGTCGGCGGGGCCGGTTCGGCGAACGTGATGCGGGACATCAAGTCCGGCAACTCGTTGCTGAAGGCCACCGTCATCTACCCGTCCACGCAGGGCGCCGACGGCGTCCGGCTGGCCCGGCTGCTGGTGCACAAGAAGGCCCTCGGCGACCTGGTGGAGGTCGAGGTTCCGCGCACCGTGCAGCTGTACGCGCCGGTCGTCACCAAGGACAACGTGGACCAGTACATGCCTACCGCGTTCGAGAGCTGACCCACAGATCAAAGGAGAGTCATGACGAACCTGGGCATCGGCCTGATCGGCTACGCGTTCATGGGAGCGGCCCACTCGCAGGCCTGGCGGAGCGCGCCGCGCTTCTTCGACCTGCCGCTGGACCCGGCGATGAACGTGCTCTGTGGCCGCAACCCCGAGGCCGTCCAGGCGGCCGCGACCAAGCTCGGCTGGAAGGAGACCGAGACCGACTGGCGCAAGCTGCTCGGCCGCGACGACATCCAGCTGATCGATGTCTGCACGCCGGGGGACAGCCACGCCGAGATCGCGATCGCCGCTCTGGAGGCCGGTAAGCACGTCCTGTGCGAGAAGCCGCTGGCCAACACGGTCGAGGAGGCCGAGGCGATGACGGCCGCGGCGGAAGCGGCCAGGGCCAAGGGGATCAGGTCGATGGTCGGGTTCACCTATCGCCGGGTGCCGGCGATCGGGCTGGCGCGCCAGCTCGTTGCCGAGGGCAAGCTCGGGACGATCCGGCACGTCCGGGCGCAGTACCTGCAGGACTGGATCGCCGATCCGGAGGCGCCGCTGTCGTGGCGGCTGGACAAGGAGAAGGCCGGCTCGGGCGCTCTCGGCGACATCGGCGCGCACATCATCGACCTGACGCAGTACATCACCGGTGACAGCATCGCCGAGGTGAGCGGTCAGCTCGAGACGTTCGTGAAGGAGCGCCCGGTCGCGGCCGAGCACTCGGGCCTGGCCGGTACGGCGGGCACCGAGCGCGGACCGGTCACCGTGGACGACGCCGCGGTCTTCCTGGCGCACTTCCGGTCCGGCGCGCTCGGGGTGTTCGAGGCGACCCGGTTCGCGACCGGGCGGAAGAACGCGATCCGGATCGAGATCAACGGCAGTGACGGCAGCCTCGCGTTCGACTTCGAGGACATGAACCTCCTGCACTACTACGACGCGACCGAAGACGCGAGGACCGCAGGCTTCCGCCGGATCCTCGCCACCGAGTCCGCCCACCCGTACGTCGAGGCGTGGTGGCCGCCCGGCCACCTGCTCGGGTACGAGCACGGGTTCACCCATCAAGCCGTCGACCTGGTGACCGCGATCGCCGAAGGAGCCGATCCGACGCCGTCGTTCGCCGACGGGCTGCGGGTCCAGCGTGTGCTGGCCGCGGTCGAGGCCAGTTCGACCTCCCGACAATGGCAGGAGATCTCTGAATGAACAGCTACACCCCGACCAAGGACGACAAGTTCTCGTTCGGTCTGTGGACCGTCGGCTGGCGAGGCGTCGACGTGTTCGGTACGGCCGTCCGCCCGGCGATGGACCCGGCCCACGCGGTCGAGAAGCTCGCGGAACTGGGAGCCGCGGCAGTCACGTTCCACGACCAGGACGTCGTACCGGACGACGCCACCCGCGGACAGGACCTCGAGCGTTTCACGAAGGCCCTGGCCGACACCGGCATGGTCGTCGAGATGATGACCACCGACCTGTTCAGTCACCCGGTCTTCAAGGACGGTGGGCTGACCGCCAACGATCGCCAGGTCCGGCGGTACGCCCTGGCGAAGGTGCTCCGCAACGTCGATCTCGCGGCCGAACTGGGGGCGACGACTTATGTGCTCTGGGGTGGTCGCGAGGGTGCGGAGTCCGGCGGGTCCAAGGACGTGCGAGCGGCGCTCGACCGGTACAAGGAGTCGATGGACCTGCTCTGCGCGTACGTGCGCGAGCAGGGCTACAACATCCGGTTCGCGCTCGAGCCGAAGCCGAACGAGCCGCGCGGCGACATCCTGCTGCCGTCGATCGGGCACGCGATTGCCTTCATCAACGATCTGGCGGACCCGGAACTGGTCGGCATCAACCCCGAGGTCGGCCACGAGCAGATGGCCGGCCTGAACTACGCGCACGGCATCGCGCAGGCGCTGTGGCACGGGAAGCTGTACCACATCGACCTCAACGGGCAGCACGGTCCGCGCTTCGACCAGGACCTGCGGTTCGGTGCCGGGAACCTGCGGGAGGCCTTCTGGACGGTCGACGTACTGCAGGGATCCGGGAACCAGCCGGCCTACGAGGGATACATCCACTTCGACTACAAGCCGCCGCGGACCGAGGACGAGGAAGGCGTCTGGGAGACCGCGCGGGGCTGTATGCGCAACTACCTGATCCTGCGCGACAAGGTTCAGGCGTTCCGTGCCGACCCCGAGGTTGCCGAGGCGCTGGCCGCCGCACGTGTGGCGGAGTTGTCCGAGCCCACCCTGGCCGAGGGTGAGAGCCTGGCCGACCTCCGCAACTCCAAGTACGACCGGGAAGCGCTGGCCGAGCGCGGTCTCGGGTTCGAGAAGCTGGACCAGTTGGCGATGGAGCACCTGCTCGGCGTTCGCTGATCCGGTTGTAACACTCCCGCGCAGGGCAGAGCACGGGATCTGTAGTCATGGAGCGCGCGCCCTTATCCGACCCATGAGGAGCTCCGCATGATCCAGCTACGCAGGCACGGCACCTTGTTGTGTGTTCTCGTGCTCGCCCTGATCGCGGCGATGTTGGCGCCGTTACCGGCCCGGGCTCATCCCGGCCACGGTGACGAGACCTTCAACGCCCTGATTTTCAGCAAGACCGCCGGTTTCCGGCATGATTCGATCCCGGCCGGCATCCAGGCCGTCACCGAGCTTGCCGCGGCCGGCAACTTCACGGTCACCGCGACCGAGGACGCGTCGATGTTCAACGACACCGAACTGGCGAAGTACGAGGTCGTCATCTGGTTGTCGACGACCGGCGACGTCCTGAACGCCGACCAGCAGGCCGCCTTCGAGCGCTACATCCGCGGTGGTGGCGGGTACGCCGGTGTGCATGCGGCGTCCGACACAGAGTACGACTGGCCCTGGTACGGGCAGCTCGTCGGCAGCTACTTCGACAGCCATCCGGCCGGTACGCCGGACGCGACGGTCAAGGTGGAGGACCACGCACACCCGTCCACCGCGAACGCGCCGACTATCTGGCCGCGGACGGATGAGTGGTACAACTACCGCACCAATCCGCGCGGCAGCGTCCACGTGCTCGCATCGCTGGACGAGACGTCGTACACGGGCGGCAACATGGGCCCGGAGCACCCGATCACGTGGTGCCAGGACTACGACGGCGGCCGTGCCTGGTACACCGGCATGGGGCACACGATCGCGTCGTACGCCGAACCTGCCTTCCGGGAACTGCTGCTCGGCGGGATCAAGACCGCGGCCGGTGTCGAGCCGGCGGACTGTGGTGCGTCGCTGAGCGACAGCTACCAGAAGGTCACGCTGGACGACGACACGTCGAACCCGATGGAACTGGCGATCGCGCCCGACGGCCGGGTGTTCTACATCGACCGGAACGGCGCGGTGAAGATCGTCAGGACGGACGGGTCCGTGGTCACCGCGGGAACGCTGAATGTCTACACCGGACAGGAGTTCGGCCTGCTTGGGATCGCGCTGGACCAGTCGTTCGCGTCCAACGGCTTCGTCTATCTGTACTACTCTCCGGCGGGCGCTGAGCCCTTCGACCGAGTCTCGCGGTTCACGGTGACTGGTGACACCCTCGACCTCGCGAGTGAGAAGCAGGTGCTGCGGATCGACACGCAGCGGGACCAGTGCTGCCATGCCGGCGGTGCGCTGGAGTTCGATGGCGACGGCAACCTTTTCGTTGCCACCGGCGACAACAGCAACCCGTTCGACTCCGACGGCTATGCGCCGATCGACGAGCGACCTGGTCGTGCGGCCTGGGACTCGCAACGCAGTGCCGCCAACAGCAACGCCCTGAACGGCAAGATCCTCCGCATCCACCCGTCAGCAGATGGTTCGTACACGATCCCGGCCGGCAACATGTTCCCGCCCGGTACCGCGAAGACGCGGCCGGAGATCTACGCGATGGGCTTCCGCAATCCCTTCCGGATCGGGATCGACCCGACCACGAACCACCTGTTCGTCGCGGACTACGGACCGGACGCGGGCGCGGTCTCGCCGACGCGTGGCCCGGACGGGCGGGTCGAGTGGGACATCATCGACAAGCCGGGCTTCTACGGATGGCCGTACTGCGTCGGTGCCAACACGCCGTACAACGACTACGACTTCGCCACCGGTACGTCCGGCCCGACCTTCAACTGCGGCGCGCCGGTGAACGAGTCGCCGAACAACACCGGTATCACCCAACTCCCGGCCGCCATCCCGGCGACGATGTGGATGGGCAAGTCGACGAGCGGCGTACCGGAGATCGGTGGCAGCGGTGCACCGATGACGAGTGGCGCGTATCGGTTCGATGCCGCGAGTACGTCGGATCGCAAGTGGCCGGCGTACTTCGACGGCAAGGCCGTGTTCGCCGACTGGAACGACAGCCGGCTGTTCTCGGTTCAGCTGAACGACGGCCGCAGTGGCGTGACCGATGTGTCGCGGATGCTGCAAGGCTTGAACTTCATCCGGCCGCACGCGCTGCAGTTCGGGCCGGACGGTGCGCTGTACGTGATCGAGTGGGGGAGCGGGTTCGGCGGCAACAACGCCGACTCCGGGATCTACCGGATCGACTATGTGCAAGGGAATCGGGCGCCGATCGCGCAGTTCAGCACCGACAAGACGTCCGGGCCGGTTCCGTTGACGGTGGCCTTCGACTCGACCGGCTCGCGGGATCCCGACGGGCAGCCGGTGACGCTGGCCTGGGACTTCGACGGGGACGGTACGACGGACAGTACCGAGGCCAAACCGTCGTACACCTACTCGACGGCCGGCATGTTCACCGCCCGGCTGACCGTGAGCGATCCGGACGGCCGGACAGCGGTCTCGAACCGGACGATCACGGCCGGGAACACCGCGCCGACGATCACCGTGGAGGCGCCCGTCGACGGTGGGTTCTTCGAGTTCGGCGACACGATCCGCTACAAGGTGACGGTCACCGATCCCGAGGACGGGGTGGTCGACTGCAACGACGTCATCACGCAGCCGGCGCTCGGGCATGACGAGCATGCCCACGGCTACGAGCAGTACCACGGCTGTGAGGGGACGTTCCCGCTGCCCGGTGACGAGGGGCACGTCGGCGCGAACATCTTCGGCATCGTGACCGTGACGTACACCGACAAGGGTGCACCGGGGACGGGCAAGATCACCTCGCAGAAGGTGGTCCAGTTGCAGCCGAAGACCCGCGAGGCGGAGTACTTCAACGAGACCGGTGGGCCCGGCACCGCGCCCGGCGTACAGGTCGAGGACACCGGTGACACGGCCGGTGGTGGGAAGAACATCGGCTTCATCGAGGACGGCGACTGGTGGGGCTGGAAGCCGACCAACCTGACGGCGATCGGTCAGCTCCAGTTGCGCGCCGCGTCGCCCGAGTTGGGTGCGACCGTCCAGGTCCGGCAGGGTTCACCGACGGACGGTCCGGTGGTGGCCACCATCCAGGTGTCACCGACGGGCGGCTGGCAGACGTACGGCGACTTCACCGGTGCGGTCAGCGGGGCGTCGCTGGAGAGCGGTCCGCTGTACTTCGTGAAGACCACCGGGCAGCTCAATGTCAACTGGGTGCGCTTCATCGGCAAGGGTGTGACGGAGAACGAGCGGCCGGCGGTGACCGCCGACGCCTCGGTCACACAGGGCAAGGCGCCATTGGCGGTCGACTTCACGGCGACGGCGACGGATCCCGAAGGCGATCTGCCGTTGTCGTACGCGTGGAGCTTCGGCGACGGCGCGACGGCCACCGGTGCGTCCGTGAGCCACACCTACACGACAGCCGGGACTCATACCGCCGTGGCCACGGTGACCGACTCGCGCGGCGCGGCCGGTACGGCGAAGGTCGTGATCACGGTGGACTCGCCTTCGCTGCCGACTTGTCTGACCGGACGGTCGGACGGGTTCGACGGCGCCGCTCTGGACACCGGCCGCTGGTCGGAGGTTGTCCGGGGCAACCAGGAGCTGGCAGTTGCTGACGGCAAGTTATCGCTGCCGTTGACCGCGACCGACATCTACGGGACCGGGAACACAGGCACACCGAACATCGTGCTGCAGCCGTTGCCGGCCGGTCCTTGGCAGGCAACGACCAAGGTGACGTTGCCGGCCCGGCTGGCCTATCAGCAGGCTGGGCTGATCGTGTACGGCGACGACGACAACTACGCCAAGATGGTGATCCAGGGCCGGTCGACGGGCGCACCGTCCGCCGCCGACCGGATCTTCCAGTTCATTCGCGAGGAGGCCGCCGTACCGAACGAGGTCGCCGCGTCGAACACGGCGAACCTGGGAGCGACGTACCCGGACACGGTGTGGGTGCGGTTCACCTCGGACGGGTCTTCGCTGACAGCGGCGTACAGCGCGGACGGAGCGACGTTCGCCCAGATGCCGGAGACGAAGCAGTTGGCCGGGATCTCCAATCCGAGGATCGGGCTGTTCGGGCTGACCAACCGGACCGAGGCCTTGCCGATCACGGCGTCGTTCGACTACTTCACGATCACGCCGGACGACACGGCCGAGCAGCCGGCGCCGGACGACGAGTTCGCAGGTACGACGCTCGACGCGTGCCGCTGGTCGGACGTCGTACGACCGGATCCTGCGGCGTACCGGATGGCCGATGGCGGGCTCGAGATCGACACCAGCAAGGGCGACATCTATCAGGGCACCGCGACCAATCCGCGCAACCTGATGCTGCAGCCGGCGCCGGACGGGGACTGGACGATCGAGACGAAGGTGGATGGTTCCTCCTTTGACGAAGCGTTCCAGCAGGCCGGGCTGCTGGTGTACGCCGATGACGCGAACTACGTGAAGCTCGACTACCTGACGACGAATGCGGCGGGTTCCGCGGTCACCCGAGCGCTGGAACTGCGCAGCGAGGTGGGGGACGTGGTTCAGTCACCGCAACCGAATGCGCCGGCTCCTACGCAGGGTGTCTGGTATCTCCGGCTCTCGAAGTCCGGATCGACGTTCACCGGCTCCTACAGCCCGGACGGTCTGGCCTGGACTGCCCTGCCTCCGGTGACCAATGCGGCGCTCGGATCGGCGTCCTTCGGTGTCTATGCGTTCGGAGTTGACCAGACGGCGTCGAAGACCGCGAAGTTCGACTACTTCAAGCTGGTCCGGGACACGGTTGCGCCGTCCGTCACGTTGTCGGTGAACCCGTCGACACCGTCGGGTCTGGCGGGTTGGTGGACATCCGCGGTGACTGCCACCGCGATGGCGACCGACGACCAAGGCGGGCAGGTGTATCTGGAGCAGAAGGTCGGAGACGGCGACTGGTCCGAGTACACGGCGCCGGTGTCGTTGACGGCTGATGGGACGCACACTGTCGCGGTCCGTGCCAGTGACACGGCGGGCAACGTCTCGGCGCCCGCGTATGTCACCGTCAAGATCGACAGCACTCCACCGACCGCAGCCGTCACTGGTCTCGCCAGCGGTGGTTCGCTCGGCGTGGCCTCAGCGGTCGTGGTTGCCGCGACAGCCGCAGATGCGTTGTCCGGACCGGCCGGTGTCACTCTCGCCGTCGATGGCAAGCCCCTGGCTGGGACGCTTGATGGCGCAGTGCTCGGGCTCGGGGCGCACACACTGACGGCCACGGCGATGGATGCCGCGGGCAACAAGGCGGTGACCACGGTCCCGTTCACCGTGATCGCGTCGTACCCGGAGGCGGTCAAGTTGGTCGATCGCTTCCTGGCCGCCGGGAAGGTGCCATTGGCAACCGCCACGGTGATGAAGGTTCAGCTGGCGTCGGCGGAGCGCGCCGTGCGCCGGAATCAGCCTCTCGTCGCCACCGTCGCCCTCAACCTGTTCCTCTCGCAGGCCCGAACGGTTCGTGACGTGCCCAGCCGCACGCTGCTGACCGCAGTCGGTCAGGACCTGAAGGACAGGCTGACCTGATGACGTCGCCGTGGGAGATCGCACTCGTCCGCCGTGACACCTGCCGCCGCCGCGGCTGGTTCGGCCCCAACCGGGGCGCCCGGCAGCGCGATCTCCCACGGCCGGCGGGGACCCCCGGCGCCGCCCCGCGCTCCAGGCGCCGCCGGGGGACACCCGACCCGATTCGTGCAGCCCGCCCCGGCTGGACCGACGTACCGGAAGAAGTTGTTGTTCGACCAAGGAGATGACCATGGCTCGACCGATCACCCTGTTCACCGGCCAGTGGGCCGACCTGCCGTTCGAGGAGGTCGCCCGGCTGGCGTCCTCCTGGGGCTATGAAGGGCTGGAGATCGCCTGCTGGGGTGACCACCTCGATGTGCGGCGTGCCGCCGAGGACGAGGCGTACGTGCGCGATCGCCGCGACATCCTGGAGAAGCACAACCTCAAGGTGTGGACGATCTCCAACCACCTGCTGGGCCAGGCGGTTTGCGACGACCCGATCGACCAGCGGCATCAAGCGATCCTGCCCGCGCACATCTGGGGCGACGGCGATCCCGAAGGTGTGCGCCTGCGCGCCGCCGAGGAGATGAAGACGACCGCCCGCGCAGCCCGGGCGCTCGGTGTCGATGTGGTCGTCGGCTTCACCGGTTCGTCGATCTGGAAGACGATCGCGATGTTCCCACCGGTGCCGCCGGCCATGATCGAGGCCGGGTACAAGGACTTCGCGGACCGCTGGAACCCGATCCTCGACGTGTTCGACGAGGTCGGCGTCCGGTTCGCGCACGAGGTGCATCCGTCGGAGATCGCGTACGACTACTGGTCGACCACCGCGACGCTGGAGGCGATCGGCCACCGGGAGGCGTTCGGCCTGAACTGGGACCCGTCGCACTTCGTCTGGCAGGACCTCGACCCGGTCGGCTTCCTGTGGGACTTCAAGGACCGGATCTACCACGTCGACTGCAAGGACGCGAAGCGTCAGGTCGGCAACGGCCGCAACGGCCGGATGGGTTCACACCTTGCCTGGGGCGACCCGCGGCGCGGCTGGGACTTCGTCTCGACCGGTCACGGCGACGTCCCGTGGGAGGCGTGCTTCCGGATGCTGAACACGATCGGGTACACCGGCCCGATCTCGGTCGAATGGGAGGACGCGGGCATGGACCGTCTCGTCGGTGCCGCCGAGGCCCTCCAGTTCGTCCGCTCCCTCGCCTTCGACCCACCCACCGCGTCCTTCGACGCGGCCTTCTCCTCGTAGGTCCTGCGTGGGAGGTCCTCTCGGGGACCTCCCACGGTGGCTGACGGTCTGGGGCTAGGCTCGACCCATGACAGCTGGCAGGTACGTCGCGCGCATCGTCGAGGTGCCGGATCACGGCATCAAGCTCGAGCCGGCGGAGGACTCGGTCGCTCCCGATCAGCCGACCGAGGTGAACCTCCTCGGTATGGCGATCGCGCTCGCACTCGGTGCCGCCGGGTACCGGCATCACTCCGAGCAGCGCGACCCGGAGCTCCAGACGCTCGACGCGTTGCTGACCGGCGAGGCGGTCATGCCATGGCGGTCCCCGGACGAGTCCTCGTCGCCGTACCTGGTGTGCGAACTGAACGACGGCCCGCCGACCTGCGAGGTTCGCCCGACCGTCGACTGAACACGGTGGACGCGATCTGGCCGGATGCACCGGAGCTCGAGCGGTCACGGATCCTGCGGCAACGGTGGCTGGATCTGACGTTCCTGCACTGGGCGCTGGATCCGGTTGACGTCGCGCACCTCTTCCCGCCGGGTACACATCCGGACACCTTCGAGGGGCGCACCTACGTCGGGCTGGTGCCGTTCCGGATGACCGGCACCGGGCTCCCGCACGGTCCCGCCGTACCTGTGCTGGGATCGTTCCTCGAGACCAACATCCGGCTGTACTCCGTCGACGAGTCCGGGCGTCGTGGAGTCGTCTTCCTCAGCCTCGACGCCGACCGCCTCGCCGTGGTCGCGGCCGCCCGCACGATCTTCGGCCTGCCGTATCGCTGGGCTCGAATGACCCACACGCAGGTTGCCGACCAACACACGTACACGTCGGTCCTTCGCTGGCCGGGTGTGCACGCGACATCGACGATCACCGTCGCGATCGGCTCGCCCGTGGCCTCAGATCCGCTGACCGACTTCCTCACCGCTCGGTGGGGCCTCCACACGCGCCGAGCCCGGCGTACCTGGTACCTCCCCAACCACCACCCTGTCTGGTCGTTCCGCGCCGCCACCCTCAGGACCTTGGAGATCGACGGCCTCTTCCCCTCCGTAGGCCTCGCCGAACCGACCCGCCCACCCGACCACGTCCTCCACAGCCCCGGCGTCCCCGCGACTTTCGCACTACCGGTCCGCATCTGAGACCTACACGTTCCCGTGTATTGCCTAAGGCAACATCCACAAGCCGTACCACCCTGTGGACAAGTAGATTGCCTCGGATTCCCTTGTGGATAAGGGGTTCTGGGTTTGAGAACTGTCGGTGGGCGTGGTTAGTGTTGTCGGTATGGAACTTCTGGGTGAGCGGCCGATCTGGTCGATGAGCGGCAGCGAGATGCTGACCGCTCTCGACGAGTTGGAGGCCGACCTCGCCCGCCGTCAGACCTACCGCCTCCAACTCATCGCCGCCCTGGACACCACCGGCCACGCAGCCGACCTCGGCGCCCACGACACCGCCCAACTCCTGGCGTTCCGCTACCGCCTGGACCGCCCCACCGCTCACCGAGACGTCCGCCTGGCCAGAGCCCTGCCCAAATACCCAGCCGTCACCACCGCCCTCACAGCCCCCGTCGACAGCCTGGCCTCAAATGCCGAGTCCGAGTCCGAGTCCGAGTGCGACGACGACATCGCGAACGGGCTGACGGAGCCCGAGGCCGTCACCAACAGCCCCGACGCCGGGGAGACCGCCCGCGCCGACGCCGACGCGGGTGAGGGCGTGGGCGCCAGCGAGGGCGTGGGCGCCAGTGCGGGCGTGGGCGCCAGTGCGGGCGAGGGCGCCAGTGCGGGCGAGGGCGGAGGTGAGGGCGGCGCTGGTGAGGGTAGTGGTGAGGGTGCGGGTGCGGGCGGCGAGGATCGCTCGACCGCGTGGCTGCTGCGGCCCGCCCAGGCCGAAGCGATCGTGTCCGCCCTGGAACGCGTCCCCACCACGGTCCCGGTCGAAGACCTCCAGGTCGCCGAACAACAACTGGTCACCCTCGCGCGCCACCTCACTCCCAGCGAACTGCGCAAAGCCGCCAAGCAGATCCGCGACCTCCTCGACACCGACGGCCCCGAACCCGATGAGCACAAGGCCTACGCCCGCGAATCCCTGGCCCTGATCACCGCCGAGAACGGCGTCAAGTTCCGTGGTTACCTGGCCAACGAGAACGCCGAACTCCTCCGCACCCTCATCCACACCGGCGCCCGTCCCCACAAAACCCTCGACGGCGAACTCGACCCCCGTCCCCGCGAAAAGCGCCAAGCCGACGCCCTCACCACCGCCCTAACCCTCGCCGCCACCGCCAGCACCGCCACCGCCAGCACCGCCACCGTCATCGCCACGACGGGCCCCGGAACCGGCACGGTCACCGATACCGCCGGCCCCGCGATCACCGTCCCGGGAGCCGGCGTCGCCGCCGACCATGGCACCACCACCACCGCTTCCGGCGCTGGTACGACGACCGACCCCGGTCATGGTGCGGGCCCGGCTGGTTGGGTTCCGGGGTTCGGGGCGAAGGCGAACATCACGGTCACCATCGACCTGGAGGACCTGAAGTCGGCTACCGCGGAGGCCACCGGCGGACTCGTCTACGGCGACAACCTGTCCGCGGCCGCGATCAGACGCCTGGCCTGCGACGCCAACATCATCCCGCTCGTCCTCGGCTCCAACTCCGAACCCCTCGACGTCGGCCGCTCCGAACGACTCGTCACCCGCGCCATGCGCCGCGCCCTGAACGCCCGCGACAAGGGCTGCGTCGTCTGCGGCGCCCCACCCATCCAGTGCGATGCCCATCACCTACGCTCCTGGCTCGACGGCGGAACCACCGCCATCTGGAACCTCGTCCTGCTCTGCCGCCGCCACCACGTCGACCTCCACGCCGGCCACTGGACCATCACCATCACCAACGGCAAAGTCCACGTCACCCGCCCCACCTGGGCCGACCCACCACCTCCAAACACCAAACAACCCCCAACCACCCCACAGCCACCGGCCCTCACTCGGCCGCCCACGCACGCCTCGAGGAACAACCCACCGCCGTGCCCCGCGACCGCACGCCGCCAGCCCGCGACGCCGAACAGCCCCTACCCGGCCCCCGCAACCCTGCCCGCCTCCGTCGCCACGCCGGCGTTTGCTGCGAATCCTGCGTCTGCCGGCACGCCCGCGTTTGCTGCGACGCCTGCGTCCGTCGCCTCACCTGCCTCGAGCGACAACAGGCCAACGGCGCAGTCAGCCAACCCTCCGCGTCCATTACTGACACGGCCATCGCTGAAACCAGACGCACCGCAGGCGACTACCGGGCAGCGGGCCGCCGCCGACCCGGCTGAGCCTGCGTGGTCTGTCGGGCAGGACGTCCGTCCCGCCGTACTGACTCCGGTGAGGTCAGCGGACCGACGTTCCGGGGACGCGGACCCCTGGGATGACTCCACTACAGCTGGTCGACCCGATCAGCCGTTGCGGCGGGCGGACGCAGCAACGATGGAGGGGGCTGCCCGATTCGCCGTCTGGGGACAGCCCTCCGGCGAGCCAGCACCAGGACGCGCAGCCGCTACCACCTAGGCCACTACGCAAATCCGAACCCGGCTAGCACTCACCAAGGTAGTTCGATGAGCATTCGCCAACTGCGCTGACGCGCATTCACTAAAGCGCTGACGTGGATCCACCCACCGATCGGTAGGGCCTCATGGCTCGGATGCATCAGCCGCTCGAACTCACCACGGGATCCGCGGATCCACGGATCCATCTGAAGGACATCAGATCGAGGTCCGGAGCGGCGGCTGACCGTCGACGACGTCACGCTGCCCCAGATATCCGCCGGGATGCAGGTCAGCGCATCAATCCTGCCGTCTCGTGAACGAGGAACGGGATGTTGACCTGGCTGGACCAGCGGTTGATCTCGACGGCAAGTGCACGTGAGCCGGCCGCATCACCCTCGTCGCGCAGGAGGACGGACAGCAACGCCTGCTGAGCAAGTGCGCCCAACAGATGTCCCACCTTCTGCCGAAGCTCCGTGGACTGCTCCCAGTGTTCCCGGGCCAGCTTCAAGTCCCCAGCGGTGTACGCGTGATCGCCGAGGTGCCGAAGAGCGAAGGACATCAGAAGCTCGTCGGAAGCCCTCTCCCCGAACTCGAACGCCGCCGTGAAGTGCCCAAACGCAGCCTCGGGTTCCCCTTGAAGGTTGTCAGCAATCAACCCCGCATAAAACGAAGCCAACCCCCGCCGCCCGTCATCAGCACCACCATCCCGAAGCCCCACGGCCCGCTCGCCCAGCCCAACTGCCCCACCCCACGCCTCGGTCGTGCCGCCAACGGCGCCGTCAGCATCCGCGCCGACCTGGGCCCGGGCGGCGCCGCTGACCCGGCGCTCACGATTGTCCGCGCTGCTTTGGGCCTCGGCGGTGCCGGACGTTGCGCTTTCTCGACCATCGGCACCGTGCTCGGGCCTGGCGTCGAGTTCGCCGGTGTCTGCGTGATGCGAGTCGTTGTGTGAGGTGCTCGCCGCGCTGGCCGGCCGGTGGAACAGTTCTGTTGCGTAGTCCTTTCGTAGGTGCAGCATGTTGAGATCCCACCGGCTTGTTGGGTCCGGCGACGTCTTCAGTGTCTGCTCGGCTGCGGCCAGTGGTTCCTCGGCGGTGTCGGTCTGTTGTGCGAAGTCCTGATCGACCGCGACCTCGGCCAGGGTCATCGCCAGTGCGCGGACCTCGGCCGGATCGTCGATCTCCGCTGCCCGGAGCAGGTCGGTGGCAGCGGACCACTGGCCCGCGTGCATCAGGTTGAGGGCGGCAGTCACGACGGAAGAGGCAGCGAGTTGGGCCATGGCGGATGTCCTCACGGGTGAGCGATCTCGAATATTCACGAGAGTATTTCGACGTCGAAAGATTTGACAACTAACCTTCAGCGGCTGAAAAGTTAGCCAGGTGAAGGATTCTGTGGACGACCACGTCGACCTGTGGTCGAACGAGCTCTCGGACCTCGACCGCCGCGTCGAAGGCATCGCGGTCCGGCTCCAAGCGCTGGCCCGCTACCTGGATCGTCACCGAGACGCGGTCCTGGCGGAGTACGACCTGCAGTGGTGGGAGTTCAAGACCCTCCACATGCTTCGCCGCGGCGGGACGCCGTACCAAGCGACGCCCGGTGAGCTCGCCAAGCAGCTCGGCATGTCAGCCGCAGCCCTCACCAACCGGCTCGACGCCCTCGAAGGTCGTGGGTACGTCGACCGCACCCGTGACCGCGACGACCGCCGCAAGGTCCTGGCGGCCCTCACTCCCGCGGGTCACAAGATCTGGCAGCGAGGGATCGTTCAGATCCAGCAAGTGGAGCAGGAACTGATCCACAACTTGTCCAGTTCCGACCAGATCCGCCTCGAATCCCTCCTCCGCCGGCTCCTGAGGTCCACTGAATCCGCCTGATCTCGCTTCTCGATGTCAAAGTCGGCCCGTCGGCTCCGACGTAGGGGTGTGGGCGCCGGGAGACGGTGCCCGGAGCCGGAGGACGGGACGATGGAACCGCTGAACCTGATGGTGTCGCTAAGTCACAACGCCGCGGACCGACGCGAGCAGAAGACCGATCCGATCACGACGGAGAGTGACAGCCGGGTCGAGCGCAGGAGCAAGCGGCGCTCTCGTCAGAGCGCTCGCGGCTGGTTGCGGCTCGGGTGGCGGGGAGCGACGAGAGTGGCGACACGCTGAATTCACGTGAAATGGGACGCGGGATCACCCCGAAACGTGCCAGAGTCCTTGCGTGAGTGATGGAGCGAAGACTGATCTGGCAGAGCGCCTGCTGGCGGTGTACGACGCGCAGTTGCGCGGGACGAGCGAGGGCGCTGACGTACCGACGAGCATGGACGGGCCGGTGATCCGGGTCGAGTACCCGATGCGGGGGTTCGTCAGCTACCGCACGCTCGAGGGCCTCGACGATGCCGACGTCGATGCACTGATCGCACGCCAGCGCGACTACTTCGCCGCCAAGGGTCAGGCGGTCGAGTGGAAGCTCCGCGGCCACGACCTCCCGGTGGACCTGCCGGATCGGCTGCGTGCGGCGGGATTCGAGCCGGAGGAGCAGGAGACCGTTCTCGTGGCCGAGAGTGCGGACATCGCCGAACGCCTGCGTGGCCGTGCGACCGTCGACGGCGTGACGATCGGCCTGGTGAACGACCGCGCCGATTTCGAGCGCATCGCCGCGATGGAGTCGGTCGTGTGGAACGAGAACTGGTCCTGGCTGGCCGACGACCTGGAACGTCGCCACGCGACCGGCCTGACCGACATCTATGTCGCCGAGGCCGACGGCGAGGTCGTGTCCGCGGCGTGGGCGGTGTACAAGAAGGGCACTGAGTTCACCGGCCTGTGGGGTGGTTCGACGCTGGCCGACTGGCGCGGGAAGGGCATCTACAAGGCGCTCGTGGCGGTTCGTGCCGCCCGCGCGGTCGAGCTCGGCTATCGGTATCTCCACGTCGACGCCTCGGACGACAGCTCCCCGATCCTCCAGCGTCTCGGCTTCCTCGCCATCACCACGACCACGCCGTACGTCCACACCCCGGCCTAGCCCGGGCCGACCTCACCCGCCGACCGACCGCACGTCGGTCGACGTCACACGCCGGGAGCGGGCGGCCGGTAGAGGGCGTAGTGCATCGGTCCGTCGTGGGGGAGTTGCAGCTCCGCGACGGTGACGAAGCCCAGGGACTCGTAGAACGGCAGGTTCGCGGGCAGCTGGGTTTCGAGGAACGCCGGCGAGCGGTCCTGATCAGCCGCGGACAGACCGGGCGCGACCACCGCTCGCCCGAGTCCCTGGTGCTGAAGGTCAGGCTCGACACCGAGCAGACCCAGGAACCAGACCGGCTCCCGCGGACGGAAGATCCCCATTGCCTGCTCGTACTCCGCGACGAGCGCGGCCCGCGATCCGGCGAGCGCCTCGAACGCGTCCGCATGCGGCGCGAAGACGTCCGCCGGCGTCGACGGAGTCGTCCAGATCGCGACGGCGCTGACATCATCAGTGACCCAGACCCGCCCATGCGCCAGGCCGATCTCGGTCAGGAAGAGGCGCTGGTACTGCGCGAGTCTGGTGACGTAGTCGTCCGGGTCGAGGCCCATCCGGGTCATCGGGTAGTCCTCGAACGCGCGAGCCAGCGTGCGGACCGCCGGCTCGACGTCCGCGACCGTTGCCTGCCGCACCTGTTGGCTGCCCATGACGTCAGACCTTCAGTGTGTCGATGAGGAGATCCGCGACAGCGCGCATGCCGGCCGCGTTGGGGTGATACGGAACGACGCCGCCGAGCATCCCCGGCGGGCGCAGCGTGAATGCGGTGGTCCACGGCTCCGGCGAGCCGATGGCGTGGTCGCGGCTGGCGGCCGACGCGGCGACCAGGTCCGCGCCGCCGGCCGCGGCAGCCTTTGCGAAGGCGGCAGCGAGACTGTCGGCCATCATCGCGACGCTCGGCAACTGCTCCTCGTTCAGCGGTACGTCGAGACGCGGCCGGGTGCCCGGCCCGACCAGGGTCAGGTAGTCGACGAGCACGATGCGGGCGTGCGGGGCACGTTCGCGGACCTGCTCGACGACGTTCGTCAGCGAGTCGGTGACAGCCTGGTACTCCGCGTCGTCCTTCAGGTAGCTGACCCGGGCACGGATCCGGTTCGCGACGCGACGGCCGAGGAGAGTGGCCGGTTTCGCGAGGGTGTTGAGCATGCTGCCGCGGATGAACGTCCCGACGTAGTCGAGATCGTTGCCTCCGGCAGTGATCGTGACGAGGGCGGTGTCCGGCGTGACGGCGTCGAGTTGCGGCGGCGCGTCATCCTGCTGAGTGTCCAGGACGTTGGCGGTGGTGGCGCCGGAGTACGTCACGTCCACGAGTTCCAGGCCGAACTCAGCGGCGACCAGGTGCGCGTAGTTGCGGCCCGATCGACCCGCCGGCCGGTGCACGATCGGGTCGATTCCCGGTCCGGCCGCGAAGGAACTGCCAAGGGCGACGTACCGGCTGCCGGGTTCGATCACCCGACCACGATAGCGAGCTGTCCGGAGGACGCACCCGAACCCCCGCTGTTCGTTCCAGTGAGAGCGCGCCATACTTCCACCGGTGAGCGACGACGTGTTCGGTACGGCGGGGATTCGCGAGCGGGTGCTGGCCGGGTGGTCGGCGGCGCCGGTGCGGTTCCGCGAGGACGCGAACGCCGAGGAGGATCTCGCCCTCGGCGGGTACGCCGACCGCCTGGTGATCGAACTGGCGCAGAACGCGGCCGACGCCGCGGCACGGGCCGGCACGCCGGGACGCGTTCTCTACGAGTTCCGTGGCAGCACTCTGGTCGTGGCGAACACGGGTATGCCGTTGTCCGCCGACGGAGTCGAGTCACTCGCGACTCTGCGCGCCTCGGCCAAGCGGGACGAGGCAGCGGTCGGGCGGTTCGGGGTCGGGTTCTCCGCCGTCCTCGCGGTGAGCGACGAGCCGGTGATCCTGTCGCGCACCGGCGGCGTGCGGTTCTCGAAGGCGGACACGGCGGCGGCGATCACGGCGGTCGGGTCGTCCGGGCTGGACACCGAGGTACGGCGGCGCGACGGGCAGGTACCGGTGTTGCGGCTGCCGTTCGAAGCCGACGGTGAGCCGCCGGAGGGATATGACACCGCGGTGATCCTGCCGCTGCGGGACGAGAACGCGGCCGCGCTCGTTCGCCGGCTGCTCGAGGAGGCGGGCGACGCGCTGCTGCTCGCGTTACCGGATCTCGAGCGGATCGACATCGAGACCGAGGACGGGCGCAGGGTCCTCGAAGACACGGAATCCCGCTGGTGGGTGGGTCGCGCCGCCGGTGTCTTCGACGACCGTGAACGTGAGGAACTGCTGGCCGATCGCCCGATCGAGGAGCGCTCCCGCCCGACCTGGTCGGTCCTCTGGGCACTCCCACGCGATCAGGTGGAGCTGCCCGGGGTTGTGCAGGCGCCCACTCCGACCGACGAACCGCTTTCGCTGCAGGCTTTGTTGCTCGCGAGCTTCCCGCTGGACCCGACCCGGCGGCACGTCGCCAAGGGTCCGCTGACCGATCGACTGGTCCGCGAGGCGGCGACGGCGTACGCCGAGCTGCTGCGAACGCGCGTCGAGGACGGCGGCGACGTCCTCCACCTCGTGCCGACCGGGCTCGCGGCGGGAACGCTTGATCGCGCCCTCCGGGAGGAGATCGCTGCCGTCCTCCCTGGGACTCCGATCGTCCGGGCGGTCGAGGACGAGGCGGTGCTCCGGCCGCGTGACGCCGTCGTGGTCGATGGAGCCGACGCCGCGTTCAACGCAGTACTCGCGCCGATCGTCCGCGGGCTGATCCGGTCGACCTTGCAGGACAGGCTGGCCCTCGAGGCGCTCGGCGTCCGCAGGCTCGAGTTGGCCGAGGTGGTGGATCAACTCGGGGGAGTAGCCGCCGACGAACCTCCTGCCTGGTGGAGCGCTCTCTACGCGTCTCTCAGCGGCATGGTGACCGATGCCTTGCTGCGTGAATCCCTTGGCACGCTTCCGGTCCCGCTCGCCGACGGCCGGCTCGTGCGTGGTGTGCGCGGCCTGCTCCTGCCGGGCCCGGAGATTCCCACCGGCATCCTGGCCGCCTTCGGGGAGTACGGCGTACGGATCGTTCATCCGGAGGCGGTGGACCCGGCGCTCGAGCGGCTCGGGGCGCTGCCCGCGACACCGCGGTCGTTGCTCGAGGACAGCGCCGTACGGACGGCTGTCGAGCACTCCGTCGATGCCGACGATCCGGAGGCGATCGCGGAGGCCGTGCTCAGTCTGGTCGCCGCCGATCCGTCGCAGGCCGAGGGTCTGTGGTGGCTCTCGGACCTTGTCCTGCGTGACGCTGACGGCGAGTTGGTGCCGGCGAACGCGCTCGTGATTCCCGGGTCCGAGGCTGCGGAGGTGCTCGACGACGAGGAAGTCGCGCCGATCGATCGCGCCGTACTCGACCGCTACGGTCTGCCGGCGCTGGAGGCCGTCGGCGTCCTCGCGACGCTCGGCCTGGTGACGGCTTCGGACGTCGCGCTCGACCAGCTGCCCGAGTCGCTGAAGGACTTGGACGGCATCGAGGATTGGGCGTACGACGTGGCGCCGGATGGATCTCGATACGGCGCGACCGTTGGCGAGCTGAGCGCGATCCGCGATCTGGACTGGATCACCGACGACGCCTGGCCACGGGTGCTCGAGCTGCTCGGATCGTCTCCGGACCTGCGTCGCGCCCTGGCGACGCAGGTGCGCGTTGTCGGGCCGGACGACCGGCCGCTCGGCGTACCGTCGTACTCGGCGTGGTGGATCCGCGAGCGTGTTGTGCTGGAGGACGGGGAACCGCTGGCCGGGCGGGCCGATCCGGATGCGGAGCCGGTGCTGGCGACGTTCCTGGACGAGGCTCCGGAATGGACCGCGGTGCTTGATCTTGAGGTACGGACGGCGATCGGCCTGGTCCGTGAGGTCGGCGACCTCGATGCCGATGGCATCAGCCTGGTGCTGGAGCGGATCGCGGACCCGGAGCGCGAGGTCGACGAGAGTGCTCTCCTGCGTCTGTGGCGTCAGCTGGGAACGTTGTCGCTCTTCCCGGGCGATGCGCCGGATCAGGTGCGCGTGCTCGGCGACGACGGGACGACCCAGGTGATCGCCGCGGGTCAGGCGGTGGTCGTCGACGGGCCGATGTGGTTGCAGCGCGACGATCTCGGTGGGTTCGTGGTCGCGTCCGGCGCGGCGGCGGACGGGCTGAGCGACCTGTTCGACGTACCGATGGCGCATGAAGTTGCCGAGGGCAAGATCGATGGCGAGGGTACGGCGGCCGAGGTGCCGGAGATCGTGCGTGAGCTTGTCCCCGGGGTCCCGCAGACCTGGTGGGAGCACGAGGAACTCACGGTCGACGGGATCGAGGTGTCGTGGTGGGTGGACGGCGACGGCGCGCCGCACGCCGCGACGTTCGACGGCCTGGCCAAGGCACTGGCGTGGGCCAGTGGCCGGTGGGACCAGCGCCACGTGATCCGCGCCGTACTCAACGAACCCCACCGAAGCTCCGAACTCCTCACCGACGCCGCCTACGACTGATGGCCGACGAGCTCGCGGAGGGCGGGGTTGTCGATTGTGGTGCTGATGGTGTGGGCCGTGAGGGCTGCTTGGGGGTTGCCCAGGTGGCTCAGGTGGAGGTTGGCGTGGACGAGGAGTTCGCGGAGGTCGCAGCGGGCGGCCAGGGCGGACAGTCGGCCGGCTAGTTGCAGGGCGCGGTCGTGGTCGGATTGGTCCAGGGCTGCGGTGATCGCGGCGTCGAGGACGTGGGCGTGGACCCACTGGTAGCGGTCCGGTTCGGTGCTGGCGCGGGTGAGGGCCAGGTCGAGCCACTTGGTCGCCGCGGAGTGGTCGCCTTGCTTCGTGTTCAGCATCGCGAGGCCTCGACCCGCCATCCCTTCCCAGCAGGGGTCGCCGAGCTGGCATCCCAGGGCCCAGGCCTGTTCGAACCCGTCGACCGCGGCGTCGAGCTTGCCGGCCCGCAGGTCGAGCTCGGCGGCGAGTGCTTGCGGCCAGGGCAGGAAGGCGATCCAGCGCTCCTGGTGGACCAGGTTCAGTGATTCCGCCAGCGCTGCCGCGGCCTCGTCGTACTCGCCGCGCAGCAAGTGTGCGCGTCCGACCAGCGACAGCGACCACGCCTGCTGACGGCGGTCGCCGCACCGTCCTGCGAGTTCGACCGACTGGCCCAGTTGCTCGAAGGCGGTCGGGTAGTCGGATCGGTCGGAGGAGTTCATCCCCCGTACGCCGAGGATCGCGGCGTTCTCCTCATCCGATGCGGCGAGAGCCTGGGCCTTCGCCAACCACTCGTCACCCGTCTTCCGGCGACCCGCCTGGACCTCGATGAACCCCAGCTCACGGAACGCGAGAACGGCGGTGGAGCGCTCTCCGGCCTGATCCGCCACGAGCAGCGCCTCGTGCAGAACGATCGCGCCTTCCTCGTCATGACCGCGGATCGCGTGTACGAGCGCGCCGCCAAGAGCGGCCAGTGCGCGCGCTTCCAGCGTCTTGTCACGACACTGCACCGCCAGCGCAGCAGCCTGTCGCAGACACTGCAGACCGGCATCGACCGCACCGGCAACGATCGCGGCGCGTCCTGCCTGAAGCTGACTGACGGCAGCCGCCCGGCCGCTCAGGGGAGCGGGCGACTGCGGTGCGACCGTCGCGGCCTCCTGCAGCGAGGTCGACACCTCGACGCCCAGTTCGCGCCGGAACAAGTCCTCGCAGATCGCGATCTGCCGCAGTGCCGCCACTCGATCACCTGATGTGGCCAAGCTGCGGATCAGGAGTTCATGGTTGCCCTGCTCGTGCGGATTGATCGCGACCGCCTTGGCCGCGAAGGGGATCGCCTGGTCAGCCTGCCCGGCCGCGAGGTGTGCGACCGCGTTCTGCCGTAGCCGTGCCTCGAGCGCGCCGGCCACCCGGCGCCGCTCGACCAGCAGCCACGACTCGAACTCCGGGCAGGACTCCAGCTCCATGCCCTCCAAGAGCTCTCCGCCCAATGACAGCAGGAATTCCGGCGCCGTGGACGGTTCGCCGACCATCAGTACGTCGACTCTCGTGGCATCGTCGAGAGCTGTCACCACCGGATCACCGGTGAGCAGATCCGGTACGCCGATCGCACGGCGGAGCTCTGCCAGCGTCCAGCGCAGGGCGCCGAGTGGATCCTCGGCGTCGGCGAAGAACAGCTCGGCGAGACGACGCCGGCTGGGCGGCCGCTCGGCCAGTAGCAGATAGCCGAGCAGCGCCCACGCCTTGCGCCCCCGAGGTTGACGGCCCGGTTGGCCGTCAACCTCGATCTCCGGTGGTCCCAGCAGACGGATCGTCGCCAAGGACCTCACCCCCTCCGTGAGGTCTCCAGTGTCGCCCGCCTCCCGCGATCCGGCGAGTACCCGCGAGGGCGTATCTCCCTAGCGGCGGGTTCCGACCGCCTCGAGATATTCGGCGCGGGCGGCAACGGTTCCGTCGTCCGCGTAGTCGAACGCTCGCGGTACGTCGGCGAGATCGCTGGCGAAATGGCGGTAGTCCTCGCCGTCCAGGCTGCCCGCGATGCGCGTGATCGGGCCGTAGAAGTCCATGAACCACTCGGCGAAGTGCTCCGGCGAGTGGTAGCGGAACACGTACTCGCGCTTGGTCAGCGCCGTCCACTCGACCCGGTCGCCGAACAGCTCGAACAAGTGCTCCTCGGCTCCCCACAGCGTGGCGGGCTGGACACCGGCGGGCGGCGGCGCCCACTTCGAGACGACCTTGAACAGCTGGCCGATCATCCCGGCCGGCGTCCAGGACGCGAGCGCGATCTTCCCGCCCGGCTTGGTGACCCGGACCAGTTCGTCCGCGGCCTGCTGATGGTTCGGCGCGAACATCACGCCAACGGTGCTCGCGACCAGGTCGAACGCCTTGTCAGGCAGCGGAAGGTTCTCCGCATCCCCCTCGGTGAACGTCACCGGCAGATGCTCCGCGACGGCCCGCTCACGCCCCTGCTCCAGCAGGTTCACGGCGTAGTCCACGCCGGTCGCCTCGGCGAAACGGCGCGCTGCCGCCATCGCCACATTCCCCTGACCGCACGCGACGTCGAGCACCTGTTGCCCGGCGCGCACATCGGCCGCCTCGACCAGGAGCTCGGCGATGATCTGCAACGTGTTGCCCACGCGTGGGTAGTCGCCGGTCTGCCAACCGGCCCGCTGCTTGTCCTTGATCGCCTCGAAATCCACGGCCGTACTCGTCATGTCTCTCCCCCTGGAAGTCACTACCACTTCGGAATCGTTTCCGGCCGCTGCGATGGCCGATACCGGACATCGAACTCGGTCACCGTGTGACGCGGCGTGTGACGACCACGACTAGGCCAACCGTGCGCCTGGTCACGCAGAGCAAAACATCGTTGTCAGAGGTTGGTATATCCACTGATCTGCGCATTCGATGACCGGGTTCCAACGTGGCGATGAACTCTTGCCAACGTTGTCAACGCTACTTATAGTCCGTCACACCTCTCGGTCGGTGATCGCCCTGTCCGCGCAATGAAAACGGAGGTGACTTTCGTCATGAACGAAACACCGCGTCCCCAGTTCGAAAATGTCGAAGAAGTCGTCCGCTATCAGCTGAGTCGGCGAAGTGTCGTCGGCGGAGGCGCCGCGGCGGCGATGACCGCCTTCCTGGCCGCCTGCTCCGGTGGCGGCGGCTCGTACTCCGACAAGCCCGCCGACAACAAGCCCGTCGCGACCAAGTCGATCCAGATCGGCAAGGCCAACATCCCGACACCGCGCGACCAGACCCTCATCGTCGGTCAGGTCGAGTACACGGTGTTCGACAGCTTCAACGGGATGATCCCGAACGGTACGCCGGGCGGTGCCGGCGTGGAGCTGGCGACCGAGCCGCTGTTCTTCCTCAGTTTCGCCACCGGCAAGCTCACGCCGTGGCTGGCGACGGAGTACAAGTACAACGACGACCACTCCGAGCTGACGATGAAGTTCGATCCGAAGGCCCACTGGAACGACGGCAAGCCGCTGGGCGCGAACGACTTCAAGTTCACCGTGATGCTGCTGAAGGACCGGCCCGACCTGTTCGGCGGCGGCGGTGACCTGAAGGAGTTCGTCAAGGACGTCGAGGTGACCGACGACCACACCGCGGTGGTCAAGCTACTCAAGCCGACGCCGCGGCTGCACTACAACTTCATCGCCGCGATCGCCGGTGCGCCGATCAACCTCATGCCCGAACACATCTGGAAGCCGCAGGACCCGACGAAGTACAAGGACAACCCGCCGGTGCGGTCCGGCCCGTACAAGCTGAAGCAGGCGATCCGGAACCAGAAGATGTTCGTCTGGGAGAAGGACCCGAACTACTGGAACAAGGACAAGCTCGACGTCAAGCCGCAGTACGTCGTCTTCCAGAGCACGTCCAAGCAGCTCGACCAGGCCTCGCTGGCGTTCGAGCGGGCCGAGTTCGACGTCGGCTCGGTCGACGAGCCGCACGCCAAACAACTGCGCAACACCGGCTACCCGAACCTGGTGACCACGCAGTTCCACGACCCGAACCCGCGGACGATCTGGCTGAACTGCGACCCGGCCCGCGGGGTGATGGCCGAGGAGAAGATGCGCTGGGCGATCAACTACTGCGTGGACCGGGAGAAGGTCGGCAAGTCCATCTGGCCGGTCGAGGTGCCGCCGGCGCAGTACCCGTGGGCGGACTACCCGACGAACGACAAGTGGAAGAACGACGATCTCGCGAACAAGTACAAGTTCGAGTTCAGTCCGGACAAGGCCACCAAGCTGCTGGACGAGATCGCGCCGAAGAACGCGGCCGGCAAGCGGACGTACAAGGGCAAGGAGATCAACCTCGAGATCATCACGGTCTCTCCGGTCGACGGCCCGGAGTACGCGATCGGGAACCTGCTGAAGACCGAGCTGGGCAAGGTCGGCGTGCCGGCCACGCTGCGCAGCCTGGCCGGCAGCGTGCACGACGAGAAGTTCCAGCGCGGTGAGTACGACATCGACTCCAACTGGGCCGGCTTCGCCATCGACCCCGAGCAGCTCTACACCGACTGGGAGAGCAGCAAGGCCCAGCCGGTCGGCAAGAACGCTGCCCAGAAGAACAAGATGCGGTTCCGGAACCCCGAGTTCGACGAGGTCTCCAAGAAGCTGGCCGGGATGGACCCGGAGAGCGAGGAGGCGAAGCCGCTGCTGGACAAGGCGCTGGAGATCTACTACCAGCAGTTGCCGCTGCTCCCGGTGATCCAGACCGGTTACCCGTCGTACTTCAACACGGCGTTCTGGAAGGACTGGCCGACGGACCAGGATCTCTACGAGGTACCGCTGAACTGGTGGCCGCACTTCATCTTCGTGCTCGGCAAGATCCAGGCCACCGGGCAGAAGGGACCCGCGTGACGGCGGAGGCCCCGCCCGCGGTAGCTGTCGACGAGAGCCAGGACTCCGCGCCCGTCTCGGGGGTGCGGGCCTGGCTGTCGCGACATCCGCTGGCGGCGTACGCGATCCGCCGGTTCGGGCTCTACCTGGTCGAGCTGTGGGGAGCGCTGACCATCGCGTTCTTCTTCTTCCGGCTGATGCCGGGTGACCCGATCCAGACGCTGATCCAGACCCTGCAGCAGAACTACATCTACAACCAGCAGGCGAGTGTCGAGATCATCACGCGCTACCGGCACGAGTTCGGTCTCGACGGCAATCTGTTCTCCCAGTACCTCAGATACATGCAGAAGCTGGTCCTGCACGGTGACATGGGGCCCTCGCTGATCAACTACCCGACCTCGGCGCAGACGGTCATCCTCAGATCGTTGCCCTGGACAATCGGTCTGCTCGGCATCTCCGCGGTGCTGGCCTGGATCTTCGGCGTCGTGATCGGCGCGGTCGCGGGCTGGCGTCGCGGCAAGCTCGGATCACGGATCGCGACCAACCTGTCGATCGCGCTGTCGCACGTGCCGTACTTCTTCGTCGCGCTGATCCTGGTGTACATCTTCGCGTACTCACTCGGAATGCTGCCGGCCAGATCGGCGTACGACTCCAACATCAGTCCGGGGATCACGCCGGAGTTCATCGGCAGTGTGCTCAAGTACGGGCTGTTGCCGGCGTTGTCCATCGTCGTGATCGGGACGTTCAGCTGGATCCTGTCCACCCGGATGCTGATGATCCCGATCCTCGGCGAGGACTACCTGGTGTACGCCGAGGCCAAGGGCCTGAAGGGCTCGCGGATCCTGACCCGGTACGCGCTGCGGAACTGCTACCTGCCGCAGATCACCGCGTTCGGTATCTCGCTCGGCTTCATCTTCAACGGCAACGTGCTCGTCGAGCAGCTGTTCAACTACCCGGGTCTCGGGACGACGCTGGTCACCGCGATCCAGCAGCTCGACTTCAACACGATCCTTGGGGTGACCAACATCGCGATCTTCTCGGTGCTGACTGCCGTCCTGATCCTCGACCTCCTGCTCCCGCTGCTCGATCCGCGGGTCAAGTACTGGAAGTGATCACGATGAGACTCCTGACAGCGGTACTGCGGACGATCCGGAACAGCCGGCGACTGGCCATCGGACTGGTGGTCCTCGTGCTGCTGGTGCTGCTGGCACTGTGCAGCCCGTTGATCGCGAAGGCCGTCGGTGGTGGCCAGGATCCGATCGAGTTGGCGGCGTACGAGAAGTGGCTGGTGCCGTCGTCACAGCACCTGCTCGGCACCGACCAGTTCGGCCGGGACGTGTTCGCGATGGTGGTGAAGGCGCTCTCGGTGTCGCTGCAGATCGGCGCCATCGCGGGCGTGATCTCGACCGTCGTCGGCGTGATCGTGGCGTTCGTGGCCGGGTACAAGGGCGGGTGGATCGACGGGGTGCTGTCGACGTTCACCGGGATTCTGCTGGTGATCCCGACGTTCCCACTGCTCATCGCGTTGTCGGCGTACGCCAAGAACGTCAGCCTGTTCCAGGTCGGCGTGATGATCTCGATCTTCTCCTGGCCGTTCGCGGCCAAGACGATCCGGTCGCAGGTGCTCAGTTTGCGATCGCGCCCGTACGTCGACCTCGCCAGAGTGAGCAAGTCCAGAGACGTGGAGATCATCGTCACCGAACTGCTGCCCAACCTGCTGCCGTTCATCGGCGTCGGATTCGCGTCGTCCGCCCTCGGTGCGATCTTCGGTCTGGTCGGTCTGGAGATCATCGGGCTCGGGCCCGGTGGGGTGATCGACCTCGGGCAGATCATCTTCAACGCGATCGGCACCGGTGCGCTGACGCTGGGCGCCTGGCCGATGTTCGTCGTACCGATCGTGTTGCTGACCTTGCTGTTCGCGGCGCTGAACATGGTCAACATCGGGCTGGAAGAGGTTTACAACCCGCGGCTGAGAGGAGTGGCCGGTGAGTGACTCCGTGCTCGAAGTGAAGGGCCTCGACGTCACGTACTCGACCAACCGCGGTGACGTGAAAGCCGTGCGCGGGCTGGATCTCGACGTACGGCGTGGCGAGATCCTCGGGATCGCGGGGGAGTCGGGCAGTGGCAAGAGCACCCTCGCGGTGGCGCTGCTCCGGCTGCTCAAGCCGCCCGGCAAGGTGACCGGGGGCTCGGTGAAGTTCTATCCGGGCGGCCGTTCACCGATCGACCTGCTGAAGGTGAACGGCGAGGAGCTTCGGGTACTGCGCTGGAGCGCGCTGTCCTATCTCCCGCAGGGATCGATGAGTTCGCTCAACCCGGTGATGCGGGTCCGGGACCAGTTCAAGGACGTGATCCTCGAGCACGCGCCCGGCCGCAGGGGCGAGGTCGACACGATGATCCCGCGGCTGCTCGGAGAGGTCGGGCTGGAGCCGCGGGTCGCGGGGATGTACCCGCACGAGCTGTCCGGCGGGATGAAACAGCGTGTCCTGATGGCGATCGCGGTCGCGCTGGAACCGGACCTGATGATCGCGGACGAGCCGACCACCGCGCTGGACGTGACGATCCAGCGGGTCATCCTGCAGTCGCTCGGCGACCTGCGCCGCGACTTCGGCGTGACGCTGATGGTGATCTCCCACGACATGGGAGTGCACGCGCAGCTGGCCGATCGGGTCGCGGTGATGTACGAGGGCCGGCTGGTCGAGGTCGGCGACGTACGCCAGGTGTTCAAGGACCCGCGGGATCCCTACACCCGGCAGCTGATCGAGTCGATCCCACGGCTAGGACGGAGGGCCTCGTGAAGTCCGAGCTCGAACTTCGTGGCGTACAGCAACGATTCCACGCGCGTGGCGTGGAAGGTGGTTACATCACCGCTGTCGATGACGTGAGCTTCACGCTCGCGGCCGAGCCGCCGCAGGTCGTCAGCCTGGTCGGCCAGAGCGGCAGCGGGAAGAGCACGATCGCCCGCAACGTGCTCGGCCTGCAGAAGCCGACCGAAGGCTCGGTGCTCTACGGCGGCAAGGACATCTTCAAGCTGAGCCGCTCCGAGTACGACGAGTACCGGCGCGACGTCCAGCCGGTGTTCCAGGACCCGTACGCGATCTTCAACCCGTTCTACCGGGTGGATCGGGTGCTGTGGAAGGCGGTGAAGAAGTTCGGGCTCACCAGCAGCCGATCCAAGGGACTGGAGCTGATCGAGGAGTCGTTGCGGGCGGTGCGGCTGGAGCCGGAGAACGTTCTCGGCCGGTATCCGCACCAGCTGTCCGGTGGCCAGCGGCAACGGATCATGCTGGCTCGGGTCCACATGCTGCGGCCGTCGTTCATCATCGCCGACGAACCGGTGTCGATGCTGGATGCCCAGGTGCGCAAGCACTTCCTGGACATCCTGCTCGACTTCCAGCGCGAGCACGGGATGACGACGCTGTTCATCACCCACGACCTGTCCACCGTCTACTACCTCGGCGGCGAGGTCATGGTGATCACCAAGGGCTCGATCGTCGAACGTGGCCCGGTCTCGACCGTGATGCACGAGCCGTCCCACCCGTACACGCAGCTTCTGCTCGACTCCATCCCTCAACCCGACCCCGACAACCGCTGGACCACCCGCATCAACGTCGACGCCGTTGAGGAGCTGGACGACACCACCCCGGCCGGCGCCACGAAGCCGGAAGTGCCCATCCTCTAGGCGGTGCGGCCTCTAGGCCGGTGCCGCCTCAATGACGTGATAGGCGAAGGGACGGCGGCTCAGGTAGACGCCGAGTGGGGTCTACCTGAGCCTCGCCGGGCTGGGCGTGCTTGCTTGAGGTCAGACGGTTTTGATGGCGGGGTCGCTGCGGCCTGGGGTGCCGGTTTCCACGTGGCCAGCGAGGCGGCGGGTGTACGTCGCGTCCGTCGTGGTGGTGACGGTTGCGTCGTACCAGTGCTCGGTGGTGTCGATGGTGTGGGTGGTCTTGCCCGGGCGGAGGTCGAGACGCTGGGGCTTGCCGCCGTACGCACTGGTGATGGTGACGCGGCAGGCGGTGTCGCTGGTCAGCGTGAGGTCGACGTTGCCGGTGCGGGCGTTCTCGCGGGCGGTGATCTCCAGACCGGTGGCGGGCTTGCCCTGGAAGGTGCGCAGGAAGCCGTTCGGTCCATGCACGGTCAGGTCGTAGACGCCGTTGGAGTAGATCGTGTTCCAGCTGTCCGCGATGCCCTTGCCGGCCTCGGTCGAGTAGGTCCACGGCCCGTCGGTCCGGTTCGCCGACGTGATCAGGAACTGCGCCCCGGCGTGCGCACCGGACCGGAAGCTCAGTGTGTATTTGCCACCGGCAACCGATCCGTCGACGACCGGTGCGTAGGGCAACGGCCGGGTACGGCGGGCGCCACGCTCCTGACCGGGGACGCGGCCGACCAACGGCGGCGTCGGCACGTAGTCCGGGTGCCGCTCGTTGTCCGGCGGCTCGTACGCCGAGGTGTCCGGCAACTGGGCCGGCCGGGAACTCGTCGTACCGAAATCGAAGGCCGACGTCAGGTCACCACAGATCGCCCGGCGCCATGGGGAGATGTTCGGCTCGTGGACGCCGAACCGGCGCTCCATGAACCGGATGATCGAGGTGTGGTCGAACACCTCCGAGCAGGTGAAGCCGCCGGTGCTCCACGGCGACACGACCAGCATCGGCACCCGCTGACCGAGACCGTACGCACCGTGCGAGACCTGCGTGCCGGTGTACAGGTCGGGCGCCGGATCGACGGTCGACAGACCCTGCGCCGCGGACAGCGGCGGGTACGGCGGAACGGTGTGGTCGAAGAAGCCGTCGTTCTCGTCGTACGTGATGAACAATGCGGTCTTGCTCCACACCTCCGGGTTCGAGGTGAGCGCGTCGAGGACCTGGGAGATGTACCAGGCGCCGTAGTTCGCCGGCCAGTTCGGGTGTTCGGTGAACGCCTTCGGCGCCGCGATCCAGGAGATCTCGGGCAACCGGTCCGCCTTAACATCGGCCGTCAACCGGGCGAACAGGCTCTCGCCGGCCTTCGCGTTCGTGCCCGTGCGCGCCTTGTCGTACAAGGGGTTCCCGGGCTGGGCGTTGCGGTAGTTGTTGAAGTACAGCAGCGAGTTGTCGCCGTAGTTGCCGCGGTAGGCGTCGTCGATCCAGCCCCAGCCGCCGGCCGCGTCGAGCCCGTCGCCGATGTCCTGGTAGATCTTCCACGAGACCCCGGCCTGCTCGAGCCGTTCCGGGTACGTCGTCCAGCCGTAGCCGGCCTCGTCGTTCCCGAGGACCGGGCCGCCACCGGTGCCGTCGTTCCCGGTATACCCGGTCCACATGTAGTACCGGTTCGGGTCGGTCGAACCCATGAACGAGCAGTGGTACGCGTCGCACAGGGTGAACTTGTCGGCGAGCGCGTAGTGGAACGGGATGTCCTCGCGGGTCAGGTAGGCCATCGTGGTCGCGGTCTTGGCCGGGATCCACTGGTCGTACTTGCCGTTGTTCACCGCCTGGTGCGCGTCGGACCAGCTGTGCGCGAGGTCCTGGATGAACTGCAGGCCCAGGTTGTCCGCCTCGGGCCGGAACGGGAGGATCTCCTTCCCGGCGCCGTCGGTCTGGTGCCACACGGGCTTGCCGCTGGGCAGCGTCACCGGCCGCGGATCGCCGAAGCCGCGGACGCCCTTGAGAGTGCCGAAGTAGTGGTCGAACGAGCGGTTCTCCTGCATCAGGACGACGATGTGCTCGACGTCCTTGATGTCACCGAACCGGCGGTGCGCGGGGATCGCGGCGGCCTGCTCGATGCTGTTGGCCATCGCGGCGAACGCGGCGGACGCACCGGCGAGCTGCAGGAACCTGCGGCGGTTGATGTCTGGCATGCCTGCTCTCCTTGTGGGCGGAGGGGACGGATGGAGGGTTCAGCACCAGCACGGCATCGCAGGCACCCTAGCTTGAACGATTAACCGACGGAAGATGAACTTTGCTGCTCCGTTCCCGTCGGTTCCAAACCGTCCTGCGCGTTCAAGGGGTGGCCCGATGCGGTCGATGGATTGCCCCTTACGGGCAACGGGCGGAGACTGGACTGGCGCGGCCTGGGGGACTCGGGGCAGGGGGCTGCGATGGGTGGGCGGGCGCTCGCTGGGGGCGCCGGAACACGGGCGGAGCAGGAGCGGCTCCGAGGGCAGCTCGCGGCCCTGACCGACCAGTTCGCCGCTGCCAACGAGGTCCTCTCCGCCGTCGGCCGCTCCGCCGGAGACCCGGACACGGTCCTCACCACCGTGGTCGAGAGTGCGTGCCGGCTGTGCCGATCGCAGGCCGCCCAGCTCTACCTGCTCGAAGGCGGGAACTTCCAGCTGAGCAAGGCGGTCGGGCTGTCGGCCGAGGCGACTCGCTACCTGATCGAGCATCCGACGCCGGTCGACCGGGGCACGTTGATCGGCCGGGTCGGCCTCGATCGCGCGACTCAGCAGATCCCCGACGTTCTCGCGGATCCGGCGTACGGGCGTCAGGACCTCCAGCGGCTGGCCGGGTTCCGGACCACGATGGGAGCGCCGATGCTCGTCGACGACGAGGTGGTCGGCGCACTGGCCGTCTGGCGTAACGAGGTCAGCCCCTTCGGCCAGGGCGAGCAGGATCTCGTCACCGCGTTCGCCGGGCAGGCGGCGATGGCGGTGAACAGCGTCAAGCTCGTCCAGCAACTCGAGGCGCGGGGCGCGGAGCTGACCCGCAGGCTCGGTGAGCTGGAGGCGTTGCGCGAGGTCGGGGAAGCGGTCAACTCCAGTCTCGACGTGGCGAACGTATTGTCGACAATCGCCAAGCACGCGGTCCGGATCTCCGCGACCGACGGCGGCTCGATCATGGAGTACGACGACGACGCGCAGTGCTTCCTGGTCCGCAGCGTCTACCAGACCGCTCCGAGCGTGATCGAGCGGCTGCGCGATACCCGCATCCATCTCGACGAGACTCTGGTCGGTCGGGCGGCCAAGCTCGGCCGGCCCTTGGCGGTGCCCGACCTGAGCGCGGTCGAGCGCGACCCGCATCTGGAGGTTCTGTACGACGCCGGCTGGCGCTCGCTGGTCGCCGTACCGATGCTGCGCGAGGGACAGATCGTCGGTTCACTGGTGGTCCGCCGGATGCGGCCGGGCGAGTTCGCCGAGGAGACGCTGACGTTGCTGGAGATGTTCGCGGATCAGTCGACGCTCGCCCTGCTGAACGCGCAGCTCTACCGCGAGCTGAAGCGGCGCAGCGCGGAGCTCGAGGTCGCGAGCCGGCACAAGTCGGAGTTCCTCGCCAGCATGTCCCACGAGCTCCGTACGCCGCTGAACGCCGTCCTCGGGTTCTCCGAAGTCCTGCTGGAGCGCATGTTCGGCGACCTGAACGAACGCCAGGAGGAGTACCTGCGCGACATCCACGGCTCGGGCAAGCACCTGCTCGAACTGCTGAACGAGATCCTCGACCTGTCCAAGGTCGAGGCCGGCCGGATGGAGCTGGAGTACTCGACCTTCCCGCTGCGCCGCGTGCTCGACAACACCGCGTCGATGCTGCGCGAACGGGCGGCCGCGCACGGCATCGAGCTGCACGTCGAGGTCGGTCCGGGCATCGACCAGGTGTACGCCGACGAGCTCCGGCTGAAGCAGGTCGTGCTGAACCTGGCGACCAACGCGGTGAAGTTCACCGGCGCCGACGGAGCGGTTGTGATCCGGGCGACGCGGTCCGGGGCCGAGGTCCACATCGCCGTCACCGACACCGGCCGCGGCGTACCGCCGGAGGACCGGGAGCGGATCTTCGAGTCGTTCCAGCAGGGCGGCCGCGGCCCGTCGCAGGAGGAGGGCACCGGCCTCGGGCTGACGCTGTCGCGCCGGATCGTCGAACTGCTCGGCGGGCGGATGTGGCTGGACAGCGAGGTCGGGGTCGGCAGCACGTTCGGATTCTCGTTGCGGAGCAGGGAGAGCGACCCGGGGCGGGACACGGCCCGGACCGTCGGCGACGTGGTCGTGATCGAGGACGACCGTCCGTCGCTCGACCTGATCACGGCGTACCTGTCCGGTGCCGCGCTGCGGGTGACGGTGGCCGGCGACGGCCAGTCCGGACTGGACGCCGTACGCCGGGTGCGGCCCGCCGTGGTCCTGCTGGACATCCGGCTGCCGGGGATCGACGGCTGGGCCGTGCTGCAGGCGCTGAAGGCCGAGGCGGAGACCCGCGACATCCCGGTGATCATCGTGTCGATTGTCGACGAACGGACCCGAGGCACGCAGCTCGGTGCCGCCGCCTATCTGGTCAAGCCGGTGAGCCGGGACGCGTTGCTCCAGGCCTTGCGGGCAGTGGGAGCCGTCGCGGGAGACGAGGGGGAGGATCGATGAGTCCAGGACTGATTCTGGTGGTGGAGGACAACCCGAAGAACCTGAAGCTGTTGCGCGACGTGCTGCGGTTCTCCGGCTACGACGTGATCGAGGCGACCTCTGGTGAGGACGGTGTCCGGCTGGCCGAGTCCGAGCAACCGGACCTGATCCTGATGGATCTGCAGCTGCCCGGGATCGACGGTGCCGAGGCCCTGCGCCGGATCCGTGCGAGCGAACACAGTCGCGCCGTACCGGTCGTCGCGGTGACCGCGTTCGCGATGGACCACGATCGGGAGCACGCGTTCGCGTCGGGCTTCACGGGGTACGTCGAGAAGCCGATCAGCGTCCGCCTCCTGCCACAGCAAGTCCGGGACTTCCTCCAGCTCGGAGGTGCACGATGACCAAGGTGCTCGTGGTCGACGACCAACCACCGAACGTACGACTGCTGGAGGCGATCCTCGCACCGCGCGGGTACGACGTCCTCACCGCGTCATCGGGGGATCAGGCGCTGGAGGTGATCGCGGCCGAGGACGTCGACCTCGTGCTGCTCGACATCCTGATGCCCGGGATCGACGGCTACGAGGTGTGCCGCCGGATCCGCGACCAGGTGGACACGGCGTACCTGCCGGTGGTGATGGTCACGGCCAGCGGCGACGAGCAGAAGGTGAAGGCGCTCGAGGCCGGCGCCGACGACTTCCTGACCAAACCGGTCAACCAGAGCGAACTGCTGGCCAGGGTCGCCTCGCTGGCGAGGATCAAGGACTATCAGGACACGATCAAGCGCCAGGCGTCGGAGTTGTCGGCGTGGAACCAGGAACTGGAGTCGCGGGTCGAGAGCCAGGTCTCGCAACTGCAGCGGATGAACCGGCTGCGTCGCTTCCTCAGCCCGCAGTTGGCCGAGCTGATCGTGGACTCCGGCGACGAGTCGTTCCTGGCCAGCCACCGGCGCGAGATCGTGGTGGTCTTCTGCGACTTGCGCGGCTTCACCACGTTCGCCGAGGCGAGCGAACCGGAGGAGGTGATGGGCGTGCTGGAGGAGTACCACCACGCGCTCGGTGACCTGATCTTCCGGTTCGAGGGAACGCTGGAACGGTTCGCGGGCGACGGCTTGATGGTGTTCTTCAACGACCCGGTGCGCTGCGAGGACGGACCGCTGCGCGCTCTGCGGATGAGCGTCGCGATGCGTACCAGGGTCCGTGGACTGGCCGAGGCGTGGAGCCGTCGCGGGCACGACCTCGGGCTCGGCATCGGGATCGCCCAGGGCTACGCGACGCTCGGCACGATCGGGTTCGACGGGCGGCTGGACTACGCCGCGATCGGCAGCGTGACCAACCTGGCCGCGCGGCTGTGCGCCGATGCCGAGGCATGGCAGATCCTCGCTACCGAACGGGTCTACAGCGCCGCCGGCAACGCGGTCATCGGCGAGGACGCCGGGCTGCGGGAGGTCCGCGGTTTCAGCCGGACCGTGCACGCATACAGCATTCGCGGTCTCGACAACTCCAAGGTCGCGTCATGACCGGCGACCTGTGGACCGCTCCGGGTGAGGCGGCTCGTGGCCTGTCCACACTGACCGAGGACGAGCGGTACCAGTACTTCGACCAGTTGCAGTCGCGGATGGCCGGGGTGTGGGAGGCGATGCGGCTCAACCACGACGACGAGTCGGTGGTCGTCGTACCGTCGCTGACGCTGGATCGGACCGAGTCGGCCGGGACCGGGACGATGATGCAGGCCTACGAGGAACGGTTCCTGTTCCTGCTGATCCTGTTGCGGGAGCCGCGGCTGCGGATGATCTACGTGACCTCGGTACCGATCGCGCCCGAGATCATCGAGTACTACCTGGCGCTGCTGCCCGGCGTGATCCCGAGTCATGCGCGGGCCCGGCTGTCGCTGATCGCGGTGAACGACGCCACGCCGATCTCGCTCAGCGAGAAGCTGCTGGCTCGGCCGCGGCTGCTCCAGCGGCTCGCCGACCTCATCCCCAATCCGATGCGTTCGCACCTGATTCCCTACAACACCACCGAGCTCGAGCGTGACGTCGCGATCAGCCTCGGCATTCCGATGTACGCCGCCGATCCACGGCTGGCTCCACTGGGTTCGAAGTCCGGGTGCCGCCGGATGTTCGCCGAGATCGGGGTACCGCATCCGCTCGGGGCGGAGAACCTGCGCACCCTCGATGACATCGCCGACGCACTGCTGGCGATGCGGGCCGAACGGCCCACGATGGACAGCGCGATCGTGAAGCTCAACGAAGGTGTGTCCGGCGAGGGCAACGCGGTCGTGCGGCTGAAGGGTTTGCCCGCGCCTGGGTCAGCGGGGGAGCGCGACGAGGTGCTGGAACGACTGCGGGCGATGGAGCTGGAGTCGCAGAAGATGCCGTTCGAGACGTACGTCGCCAAGTTCGCGGAGAACGGTGGCATCGTCGAGGAGCGGATCGTCGGTACGGAGTTGCAGAGTCCGAGCGTGCAACTGCGAGTCGTGCCCGGCGGTGCCGTCGAGATGTTGTCGACGCACGACCAACTGCTCGGCGGAGCGAGCGGCCAGAGCTATCTGGGGTGCATCTTCCCGGCAGCGCCGGAGTACGCGCGGATCATCTCCGAACACGCCGCGACGATCGGGCGGCGGCTGGCGAGTGAAGGAGCACTCGGGCGATTCGCGATCGACTTCGTCGTGGTCAAGGACGAGCTCGGCGGCTGGACGCCGTACGCAATCGAACTGAACCTGCGCAAGGGCGGGACGACACATCCGTTCCTCACGCTGCAGTACCTCACCGACGGGCGCTACGACCCTCGGACTGCGCTGTTCCTGACGTCGACCGGCCAGGAGAAACATCTGGTCGCGACCGATCACCTGGAGTCGGAACTGCTGAAGGGCCTGATGCCCGCGGATCTGTTCGACATCGTCGCGCGGCACGGGCTGCACTTCGACCAGGCTCGGCAGGTCGGCGTGGTGTTCCACATGATCAGCTGCCTGACCGAGAAGGGCCGGCTCGGGATGACCGCTGTGGGCGACACTCCGGCCGAGGCGGATCGCCGGTACCGTGATGCTTCCCGCATCGTGCTGGCGGAGGCCGAGCAGGCCTTCGTGGAGCGTCCCCTCCCGATCTGAGAGGTTCGATGGAGCGAGTCTGGTACGTCGCCTACGGTTCCAACCTCGCGCTCGACCGCTTCCGCTGCTACCTGGCCGGTGGTCGCCCGGCCGGCGGGATGCGGGTGTATCCGGGCTGCCGGGATCACAGCGATCCCGAGCAGATCGCGGGCGTCGACGTACCCGGGCGGCTTCTCTTCGCCGGGGCCTCCAAGGTCTGGGGCGGCGGGTCCGCCTTCTACGAACCGGCCGGGCCAGGCCGTGTCGCCGGACGTGCGTACCTGCTGACTTCGGGCCAGCTCGGCGACGTCGCCGCGCAGGAGATGCGTCGCGAGCCGGGCGGTCCGTTCGCCCGCGACCTCGCCGGCCTCCTGGCCAACGTCGAGTCCCTCCACACCATGGGTCCGGGCCGCTACGAAACCGTCGCCCGCCTCGGCGAACGCGACGGCCTTCCGATGTTCACCGTCACCCACGGAAACGCTTCAGACCTGGACCCGGTCGCCCCCACAGCGCCGTACCTGCGATGGATAGCCACCGGCCTGACCGAATCCCACGGCTGGACCACACCGCGGATCGTCGACTACCTGTACGCCGCGCCGGGCGTCCACTTGTCGTGGACGCCCGACGCACTGACCGACCTGTTTACCGCTTGATAGCGACGCAGGTGGCGGTGGACTGCTTGGTGGGGTCGCTTTCGGAGGTGGCGGTGAGAGTGATCTTGGCGAGTGGAGCGGTGCCGGCCTCGGCATAGACCGGGACGTTCACGTGCTGGCGGGCGTTGGCAGTGGCCAGGGCGTTGGGCAGCTGGACGTTCCAGTTCTTGCCGTCGACCTTCACGGACATGCGGTACACATCGCCCTTGAGGTACGACGTGACGTCCTCGGGGTGCTGTGCTCCGGTGCCGGCCATGCCGGTGTTGGTGAGTGAGAAGTTGCAGGTCTGGACGCCGCCCTGGCCCGGCTTGGCGACCGTGGGCAGGACCCGGACACCACGCTTCTGCGGGCCGGCGCCGTCGAGCGAGCGGATCGCGACCGTGTAGGACAGGACGCCCTTGCTGTCGTGGTGGATGTTGGTGATGTAGAAGTGCAGCCGGTTGGCGGTGTCGGTGTACTCGTACTCGCTGCCGGAGTTCGTACCCGCGTGGAACAGGGCGTCGGACAGCTGACGGTAGTCGCCGATGGTGATCGGTACCTCGGTGCCGTCGGGCAGCACGTAGTCGGTCATCTTGATGTCCTGCGGGTTCGCGTCGACGACCCACTCGAACGGCGCCCGGTCCTGGTTTTTGGTCTTCGCCAGCAGGACCCCGGAGTCGGGCGTGAACGAGTCGGTGCCCATCCGGTCGACCACCTCGACCGTGTAGTTCTGGTAGCCGCGGCCGTCGCACAACGCGTCGGTGTTCACGTCACAGGGCGGTGCCAGATCGCCGGCGCCGCCGAGCTCGATGTTGACCCCGGACAGGCCCTTTGCTCCCGGCTCGACGGACCGCGCGGTGACGTCGGCGACCACGACACCGGACGAGGCGAGGGCTTCGCGGGACAGCCGGAGCACATTCTGCTCGTCGACCATCTCGAGCTTCAGCTTGTTCCGCAGCATGTGTTGCGCGCCCATCGAGGCGCCACCCGTGGCCGGGATCATCCACCGGCTGTGTGGTCCGCCGGGACCGTTGAAGCTGCCGCGGCTGAGCATCTCCCAGATCCCGGTGTACGCGCGTCTCGGTGGTACGCCGTACGGATTGTTGTAGTTGTCGCCGATCCCCAGGATGTGGCTGAACTCGTGTGCGAAGACCGCCATCCCGGAGCTCTCGGCCTGGGTCGACGAACCGCCGCCGGCGTTCGGCCAGATCGAGGCGCCGGCAGCCCACGAGGTCCAGTCGACGTACCGGGTGTCCGACCAGTTCGGCAAAGCCGGGTCGGGCGGGCCGAAGTCGTCGGTGACGTCCTCCTTGTTCGGGAACTTCATCATCCCGAACTCCTGCCAGGTGGACGATTCGTCCTGCCCGGCGCTGAGGAAGAACACGAAGTCGAACCCGGCCGGGACCTCGGGCCCCTGGTCGGCGACCCACGCGGCGCGGCCGTCGGCGCGGATGTCCTTCGTGCAGTCGTCACCGGCCGGGCAGGCGGAGTCGCCCTGGAACTCCATCGCGTACTCGTGCGACTTGCCCGGCATTCGGTACGGACCGAACGCGGTCAGGTCGACGCCGTACCGGCCGCCGGAGTCCTCCATCCAGTACTCGTGCAGGGTGTGTCCGTGGTTCAGCGCGCTGGGGGTGTTGAGGAAGTTCTTGTAGAACTGTGCGACCTGGTCCCGCGGTACGCCGTTCGCCTCGGCGCTCGGGTTGCCGAACGGCGTGGAGCCCTTCGGCTTGGTGATGACGAAGTCCTGGTTCGGGTAGTCGACCAGCACCAGCGCACCCTTGAACGTCCGCGCCGATCCCGGCACCGCGGGATCGGCCCAGTTCGTCCCGGGCGGCTTGCGGTAGTCGTTCCAGGTCATGTGGTCGGGGTTCTCCCAGTTCTGCGGATCGATCGGCCCGGGCAGGCCGTCCTTCGCCGTGGTGGCGATCCGCTGTTCCGGCCCGGCCGTGCCCGACTCCTGCCACGGTTGCTTCTGTGGCCAGTGCGGGTACTGCCAGGCGTTCGCGGGATCCGGGGGAGCGGTGGCGTCCGGCGCGGCGAGCGCGAGACTCGGCACCGAGACAGCAGCGAGTACGGCGACCAGCCGCACAACGACAAGACGGTATTTCCGTAGCTCAGACACGGGCGGGCATCCGATCAACGAGTGGGCGGGACAGCCATGAGCATGCCTTGGCGACACCCCTGACGACAACAGGTGAGATCACTGTATACAGTATGGAGTGAAGTGGTTAGCCTGGGCGCTTGCGTCGACTGTGGATGGAGGACCCATGTATTCAGTCACCGACCCGGCCACGGGTGTGCTGATCGAGGAAGTCGCGAACTCGACGGACGAACAGGTGCGGGAGTCGATCGGGCGGGTGCACTCCGGCTATCCGGGGTGGCGACGCCGGACCGTCGAGGAGCGGGCCGCGATCGTGGCGCGCGCCGCGGATCTGTTCGAACAGCGGAGCGACGAGCTGGCCGCGACCATGACGCAGGAGATGGGCAAGCGGATCAACGAGGGCCGCGGCGAGGTCGGCATCGTGGTCGACATCTTCCGGTACTACGCCGCGAACGGACCGGCGTTGCTGGCGGACGAACCGCTGGACATCAGGGGCGGACAGGCGGTCATCACGAAGGGCCCGATCGGCGCGCTGCTCGGGATCATGCCGTGGAACTTCCCGTGCTACCAGGTGGCCCGGTTCGTCGCGCCGAACCTGGTGCTCGGCAACACCATCCTGCTCAAGCACGCGTCGATCTGCCCGCGCTCGGGTCGCGCGATCGAGGAGATCCTGCGGGCGGCCGGCGTACCGGACGACGTGTACGTGAACACGTTCGCGTCCAGCCGGCAGATCCCGGCGATCCTGGCCGACCCGCGGATCGTGGGCGTCTCGCTGACCGGCAGCGAGCAGGCCGGTGTGTCGGTCGCCGCCGAAGCCGGTAAGAACCTGAAGAAGACCGTGCTCGAGCTCGGCGGGTCCGACCCGCTGATCGTGCTCGACACCGCCGACATGGACGAAACCGTCAACGCGACCGCCACAGCCCGGATGCGGAACTGCGGTCAGTCCTGCAACGCGCCGAAGCGGATGATCGTGCTCGCCGACATCTACGACGAGTACGTCGACCGCCTGACCAAGCGCGTCGCCGAGTACTACGTCCCCGGCGACCCCGCCGACCCGGAGACGAAGCTGCCGCCGCTCGCCTCCGATGCGGCCGCGGACGAGGTCGCGGGCCAGGTGGCGAAGGCGGTCGAGCAGGGCGCGACCCTGCGCACCGGCGGCCGGCGGATCACCCCGGGCGCGTTCCTCGAGGCGACTGTGCTGACCGACGTCACGCCGGAGATGGACGCGTACTACGAGGAGATCTTCGGGCCGGTGGTGATCGTGTTCAAGGCCGGGACCGAGGCTGAGGCGATCGCCCTCGCGAACGACACGCCGTTCGGTCTCGGCGCCTCGGTCTGGGGCACCGACAACGAGCGCTCCCGGCGCGTCGCCGAACAGATCGAGGCCGGCATGGTCTACCTGAACCGGGCCGGCGGTTCCCAGGCCGACCTCCCGTTCGGAGGCATCAAGCGCTCCGGCATGGGCCGCGAACTCGGGCCGGCCGGCATCGAGGAGTTCATGAACAAGAAGTCCATCCGCCTGTAGCCGGCAGGCCATCCAGTTGTAGGTGGCAGGAAGGGGACACGGCACCGCGGCGGCCGGCAGAACGCACTTCGACTCCGACTTCTACGTGCCGTCCACGGAGTACGTGACCCCGACCAGCGCCAACGTGCAGGCCGCCTTCCAGCCGGTGGTCGTCCGGCCGTGATCCGGACGCGTCAGGAGTTGCCGCGCTCGCACGCGATGCCGTCGCCGTTGCGGTCCAGGTCGCGCGAGTAACCGGGATCGCCGCGATGGAGCGGCGCCTTGCCGGCGGCGCGGACCTCGGCGCAGTCCCGGTACTGGACCGCGCTCACGACCGATGTCGACGAGGTCGACGAGACGGTCGGCGTCGCTGACGGCCCGGGGGCCGTTGGCTCGACGACCAGCGTTCCTTGCGGCGTGGGCGACGGTTCCGGTGCCGGTGTCGACGTCGGCGTGCGCTCGATCTGCCGGGTCGGCTTCTCGGTACGACGCAGCGTCGGCGACTCGGTGGGTGCGACCGATGTGGACCGGATCGCCGTTGGTTCCGGGGCCGTCGAGGTGACCGTGTCGCCGCTGCTGAAGGGCTTGTAGAAGAGCAGCACGCCGATGAGGGCGAGCGGGACGACGACGACCGCCGCCAGCTTGACGGTGTTCGGACCGCCGTACCGTCCGAACGGGCCGCGGACCGGGCGCCCGCGCTCGTCGACCCAGAAGGACCATCCCGCCGGGGCCGGCGGCCACGACTCGTTCGGCCGCCAGCGTCTCGGCGGCCGCCACCGCGCCGTCGGCGGATCGGGCCAGTCAGGCGGTGTGTTGAACTTCCTCACGCAAACCTCCCCCAGTACGCCCAGCAGCCTAGCGAGAGCGGCGCCAGAGGCAAGGGCCGGGGTCGGAACCCCTTGTCTTCATACGCTTGAACGGTAGTGAGTGCTAGGTCTCGTTGACGGACCCAGCCGGGGCGTGTGAAGCTCGGTCCATGACGGAGACTCAGGAGCAGACGCGCAGCCGGACCTTCTCGTGGACCGACCCGGCTCTGACCGCGGCGCGGATCGGGACCACGTCCGGGCTCGAGATGCTGCACGCGATGGGCAACGGCGAGATCCCGGCGCCGCCGATCCTGCAACTGGTCGGCGCCACCGGGATGGAGGCAGAGGAAGGCCGGGTCACCGTGCTGATGCCGGCGCAGGAATTCCACTACAACCCGCTCGGCACCGTGCACGGCGGGATCATCGCGACCCTGCTCGACACGGCCGCCGGCTGCACCGTCCACTCGACCTTGCCGGCCGGGTTCGGCTACACCTCGCTGGACCTGATGACGCGTTTCATCAAGCCGGTGACGATCAAGTCGGGTCTGCTCCGCTGCGAAGGCGGCATCGTCAGCCGCGGCCGCCGTACTGCGGTCGCGGAGTCACGGCTGTTCGACGAGGCCGGCGCGCTGCTGGCTCACGCCACCTCCACCTGCTTGATCTTCGAGCTGCCGACCGCCTGACCTCAGCCGGCCAGGAGCTTCTCCGTGCCGACCAGGCGGACGCAGGTGGCGAGACCGGCGATCGCGGCCTCCACCTCGGGGAGTTCCGGGTACGTCGGGGCGATCCGGATGGTGCGGTCGGCCGGGTCGTCGCCGTACGGGTGGGTCGCGCCGGCCGGGGTGATGGCGATGCCGGCAGCCTTCGCCTTGGCGACGACCTCGCGGGCGCAGCCGTCTGCCACCTCGAGGTTGACGAAGTAGCCACCGGCCGGGCTCGTCCACGTCGCCAGCCCGGTGCCGCCGAGCTCGGCGGTGAGGATCTTGTCGACCGCGTCGAACTTCGGCCGGATCAGGCCGGCCAGGTTCCGCATGTGCTCATGCAGCCCGTCGGCGTCGCGGAGGAACTGGACGTGCCGCAACTGGTTGATCTTGTCCGGCCCGATGCTCCGCTTGACCGTGTGGCTCAGCCACCACTCGACGTTCGCGGGGGACGAGCCGAAGAACGCGACGCCGCAGCCGGCGAAGGTGATCTTCGAGCTGGATCCGAACACGAAGGCCCGGTCCGGGTGACCGTTCTCCGCGCACAGCGCGAGCACGTCGGCGATCTCCGCCGGCGCGTCGGTCAGGTGGTGTACGGCGTACGCGTTGTCCCAGAAGATCCGGAAGTCCGGCGCCGCGGTCTCCATCGCGGCCAGCCGCCGTACGGTCTCGTCGGAGTAGACCGAGCCGTCGGGGTTGCTGTACTTCGGCACGCACCAGATGCCCTTGATCCGGGCGTCCTCGGCGACCAGGCGCTCGACCACGTCCATGTCCGGGCCGTCCGGCGTCATCGGCACCGGGACCATCCGGATCCCGAACCGCTCGCAGATGCCGAAGTGCCGGTCGTACCCCGGCACCGGGCACAGGAACGCGATCTCCGGCTGGTCGGCCCATCGCCGCTCGGCGCCCGGCACCAGGCCGAGCAGTGCGAACACCACGGCGTCGTGCATCAGTTCGAGGCTGGAGTTCCCGGCGGCCAGCAGTTGCTCGACCGGCACCTGCAGATCCGCCGCGAAGATCGCCCGCAGCTCGGGCAGCCCGTTCAGGCCGCCGTAGTTCCGCAGGTCGGTCCCGTCGGCTCCGACCGGATCACCGTCGAGCCCGAGCAGACCGTTGGCAAGATCGAGCTGCCGGGGTGACGGCTTCCCCCGCGTCAGGTCCAGCTTCAGCCCTTTGGCCACCAGCGCCTCGTAGTCCTGGCGGGCACGGTCACGCTGGGCGGTCAGCTCGTCGACGCTCACGGGAGTCCTTTCACGGTCGGGTGATGGTCCAAGCCTAGTGATCACCCGACCGCGACTGTGGACAGGGTCAGCGCTTCCGGCAGTTCGGGAAGCGCGGGTCCGTCGGCGGGCAGTTCGGCCAGCCCGGCGGCAGCTGGATCGTCGGCGGCGTACCGGGTGGTCCCGGTGTCGTCGGCGGCGGAGGCGGCATTGCCCTACTGCCGTTCGACAGGTACAGCGTGATCTTCGCACCGGCTGGTGCGCCGTCCTCCTGGCGTGGGCTGGTGTACGCGACGGTGCCTGCCGGTGCGTCCGAGTCGACCGGCGCCGGCGCGACCTCGGCCTGGAAGCCCAGCTGCTGCAGCTGGACGATCGCGATCGGAGGGAGGACCCCCTTGAGCTGTGGCAGGTCCTTCACATCGCCGCGGATCGTCTTGTCGTCCGGCTGCACGAAGTGGGTCGACGGCAGACCCTTCAAGGCTCCCTGCAGCGCCGTCTCCCAGATCGGCCCCGCGGTCCCGGAGCCGGACGCGTTCCCGATCTTCTTGCCGTTCAGCGTCAGCCCGGCCAGGTCCGTGTACTTCGGCGTCGCGTCGGCCACCACCGACGCGGCCGCGAGCCTGGACGAGTAGCCGGCGAACCAGACGGCGATGTTGCCGTTGATCGTTCCGGTCTTGCCGGCCAGGTCGCTGCGGCCGAACTTCAGCCTGCTGCCGGTGCCGCCGTCGCCCATCACCTTGTTCAGCACGTAGTTGACGCCGTCCGCGACCTGCGGGGTGAGCGCCTGCTTGCAGCTTTGGCCCTTGACCGGGATCGACTTGCCCTTGCTGGTGGTGACCGCGGTGACGAGGAGCGGTGTGCAGAACTTGCCACGGGCGGCGAAGGTCGCGTACGCGTTGGCCAGCATCAGCGGCGTGATCAGACCGGCGGACCCGAGCGTGAACGACGGGACCTGCTGCAGCGGCTTCATCGTCTGGGCGTCCTGCATGCCGAGCTTGGACGCGATGGTGGCGATCGGGCACAGACCGACCTGCTCGGACAGCTGCAGGAAGTAGGTGTTCGTCGACGCCTTCGCCGCGTCGATCATCGACGGGTCCAGGATCGTCTTGGTCGAGTTCTTCGGCTTGTAGTCCGGGTCGGACGCCGTACCGCTGCAGGTGCTGAACTTCTTGCCGCTCAGGTCGATCTGCTGCGGTGAGGTGATCCGGTAGGTGAGTGGGACACCCTTCTCGATCGCGGCCGCGATCGTGAACGCTTTCATCGTCGAACCGTTCTGGAACCCGCCGTACCCACCGGCGTAGGACTTCTCGACGTTGTAGTTGTACGACGTCTGGCCCTTCCCGTTGCCGTACGGCTTGCTCTGGGCCATCGCCTTCACCAGGCCGGTGCCGGGCTCGACGATGGTGACCGCGGCTACTGCCTGGTCAGTGGGCTTGGAGTGCTTCTTCATCGAGTCCTCGGCCGCTTTCTGGATCTTCGGGTCCAGCGACGTCCGGATCACCAGACCGGCGGTCTCGATGTAGTTCTCCGCGGCCTGCGGGGTCTTGCCGAAACTCGGATTGTTCTTCAGCTGGGAGACGATGTACTCGCAGTAGAACGGGTACTTCGAGTTCGCGCAGCCGTTCGGTACGTTGCGGACCTTCTTGGGATCGATCACCGGGGTCTTCAGCGCGGTCGCGGCCTGCGCGGCGGTGACGATGTTCAGTTCCTGCATCCGCCGGATCACCACGTCGCGGCGCTCCTTGGCCCGCTTCATGTTGTTCGTCGGGTCGTACCCGGTCGGGTTCTTCACCAGACCGGCGAGCATGGCCGACTGCGGCAGCGTCAGCCGGGACGCGTGCACGGAGAAGTAGTGCAAGGCGGCGGCCTCGATGCCCCAGGCACCATCACCGAAGTTCGCGAGGTTCAGGTACTTCTCCAGGATCTGGTCCTTGGAGTACTCCTTCTCGACGGCGATCGCATAACGGAGCTCGGCGACCTTGCGTTCGTAGGTGTCGGCCGTGGCTTCCGCAGCCTCGTCCGGTGTCTTCGCCTTCTCGACCAGGTTCATCTTCACGTACTGCTGGGTGATGCTGGAGCCACCCTGCTGGACCGCACCCTGCGACTGGTTCCGCAGCAGGGCGCGCAGGGTGCCCTTCAGGTCCAGTGCGCCGTGCTCGTAGAACCGGTCGTCCTCGATCGCGACGATCGCCTTGCGCATCATCGGGCTGATCTGCGGCAACGTCACCGGTACCCGGTTCTCCTGGTACAGAGTGGCGATGAGCGAGCCGTCGGCCGCCTGGATGATGCTCTTCTGGGAAACCGGCGCCGCCTTGAGGTCCTGCGGCAGGTACTGGACCGTGTCGTGGGCTTTCGCTGTGGTCACCCCGGCCAGTCCGGCGAGCGGAAGGGCCAGGCCGGCGACGAGCGCTCCGGCGAGAGCGCTGGTCAGCAGGAAGAGAACCACTGACTGGACGACCTTGGGGCGGGCCGGCTCGCGTCTGTGCATGGTCCGGCAGATTAGTCCCGGAGGGGCTTCACCGGGACATTTTCGTCACGGAATTAACACATCTGCCCAAAGATCTTACCAACTGTGACGATTCGGTCACTGCGAGGTAGCGGTCTTGCCTTGAGCGGGTCACCGGATCAGGACCTTGAGGGCGTCGCGGTTGTCCATGGCGCGGTAGCCCTCGGGGACCTGGTCCAAGGTGACGGTCTGGTCGAAAACCTTGCCAGGGTTCACCTTTCCGGACAGGACGCCGGGCAACAGACGTTCGATGTAGGCGCGGGCGGGCGCCGGTCCGCCGGTCAACGTGATGTTGGGGCCGAACAGACTGGGGAAGCCCACCGGAGCATCGAGGTACTGGGGTACGCCGACACGGCTGATCACGCCGCCCGGGCGAACAACACCAACAGCCTGCTCGTACGCCGGCAGGTGGCCGACGGCCTCGAGTACGACGTGTGTGCCGTCGCCGCCGGTGAGTTCGCGGACCTTGGCGATGCCTTCCTCGCCGCGCTCGGCGACGACCTCGGTCGCGCCGAACTCGACGCCGAGGTCGGTCCGCTTCTTGTGCCGTCCCATCAGAATGATGCGCTGGGCACCTAGTTGCCGGGCCGACAGTACAGCGAGCAGGCCGACCGCGCCGTCGCCGATGACCGTGACCGAGGTGCGCTCGTCGACGCCCCCCTTCAGAGCCGCGTGGTAACCCGTCCCGTAGACGTCGGACAAGCTGAGCAACGACGGCAGCAGCCCGGAATCCTCGCCGGCCGGAACCTTCACCAGCGTCCCGTCCGCGAGCGGAACCCGGACCGCCTCCGCCTGACCGCCATAGACGCCGTTCGCGTTCCAGAACCCGCCGTGCCGGCACGACGTCTGCAGATCCTCCTGGCAGAAGTCGCACGTCCCGTCGGACCAGGCGAACGGTGCGATGACGAAGTCGCCCTTCCGCAGCGTCGCCACGTCGGCACCGACGTCCTCGACCACGCCGACGAACTCGTGTCCCATCGACTTGCCGCCGGGGATCGCCGGCAGGTTGTGGAACGGGTGCAGGTCGCTGCCGCAGATACAGGAGCCGGTCACCCGCACCACCGCATCGGTTCGTTGCTGAATCACCGGGTCCGGTACGTCGATCACCCGTACGTCGCCGGCGCTGTACATGTAAGTCGCTCGCATGGTCTCAGTGAAGGTCACGGAGCGTGGGCGAGGGAGTCACTGTCGTTCCAGGTAACGCCAGTGCCTCCCTTGCGATCGCGACGGTCCGTAGTGTTGACGACATGGACCATCGAGCCGAGATCAAGGAATTCCTCAGCTCCCGCCGTGCCCGGCTCACCCCCGAGCAGGCCGGCCTGCCGATGTACGGCGGCAATCGCCGGGTGAAGGGACTGCGGCGCGAGGAGGTCGCCCTGCTGGCGGGCGTCTCGGTCGACTACTACGTCCGGCTGGAGCGGGGAAACCTGGCCGGCGCCTCGGAGAGCGTTCTCGAGGCTCTCTGCCGCGCGCTGCAACTGGACGACGCCGAGCGCACGCACCTGTTCGCACTCGCCCACGAGTCCGACGCCACCCCGGTACGGCGCCGCCCGGCGGTGCAGGGGGTTCGTCCGGCCCTGCAGCAGATCCTGGACGCGATCACCGATGCGCCGGCCTGGATCCGCACCGCGCGGTTCGAGGTGGTGGCGGCGAACCGGATGGCCCGCGCGCTCTACGCGCCGATGTTCGCGGATCCGCGCCGCCCGGCCAGCACGGCCCGGTTCATCTTCCTCGACCCGGCCGCACAGGAGTTCTTCGTCGACTGGGAACGCGCGGCCGACGACATCGCGGCGGTACTGCGATCCGAGGCCGGCAAGAACCCGCACGACAAGGCACTGACCGAACTGATCGGCGAACTGTCCACCCGCAGTGAGACGTTCCGGACCCGGTGGGCCGCGCACAACGTCCGCTTCCACCGGACCGGCGTGAAGAAGCTGCACCACCCGGTGGTCGGCGACCTCGAGATCAACTTCGAGGCGATGGAGTTCCCGTCCGACCCCGGCCTGGCCCTGGTCGTCTACACCGCGCCGGCCGGCTCACCGACCGCGGACGCGTTCCAACTGCTGGCCAGCTGGGCCGCCACCCAGGACCAACCCGAAATCGTTGCCCAAGACAAGGACTAGCGGTCAGGAGACCGAGCGGATTCGGTTGGGGGCGGCGGAGCCTCGGATGATCAGGGTGGTGGCCAGCTCGACGTGGTGTGAGGCAACCTTCTCGCCGGCGGCGAGTTGCAGCGCGGTGCGAAGAGCGACCGCTCCCATGTCGCGGAGCGGCTGCTTGACCGTCGTCAGTTGCGGCGACGCGAGCCGCGCGATCTGGGTGTCGTCGAAGCCGACCACGCTCAGGTCCTCGGGGACTCGCAGACCGCGGGCGCGGGCTGCTTCCAGTACGCCGAGCGCGACCTCGTCGCTGCCGGCGAAGATCGCGGACGGCCGGTCGGGTCGGTCCAGCAGCGCCGCTCCGCCGGCGAGGCCGTCGTCGTACAGGAAGTCGCTGAGCCAGATGTAGTCGGACGGCACCGCGGCACCGACCGCCTCCATCGCACTCCGGAACCCGCTCATCCTGGCCTGGTTGCAGCCTGACGTCGGCGGACCGCCGACGTACGCGATCCGCCGGTGGCCGAGCGAGAGCAGATGCTGGGTCGCCGCCATGCCGCCGGCGAAGTTGGTCGAGCCGACGCTGGTCACGTCGGGCTGCGGGATGTTGGCCGGGTCCACGACCACGAGCGGCAGCCGGGCCCGCGACAGCGCGGCCAGGTCGGCGTCGGCCAGCTCACTGGTGATCCCGATGGCGGCCCGCCGCCCGGACGCGATCACCTCGCGGATCCACCGGGCCGCCCGTCCGGAGCTGGACGTCTGCGGGTGCGGCGGATGTGCGTTCAGTATGACGTCCACCCCGGCTGCCTGACCGGCGTCGACGACGCCCTGGATCACCTCGACCGAGTACGCGTTGACGATGCCCTGGTAGAACAACTCGACCGTTTCCCGCTCGACCGTCTCCGGGCGGCGGCCGACGTACCCGTGCTTCTCCAGGATCTCCTGCACTCGCGCCCGGGTCACCGGCGAGACGTCGCTGCGCCCGTTGAGCACCTTGGAGACCGTGGCGATCGACACCCCGGCGGTGCCGGCGACGGTGGCCAGGGTGACGCGTCCCTTCAACCGTGACATCTCATCACCCTCCTCCCGGGGCATCGGCGGTGACCGGGGTGCGGTCGACCGGCGTGGTCAGCATGCGCTCGTGACCCACCACCCTCACATCCCCGGTGATCCGGACGACAGCGCGACACGGCAGGTCCTGCGACGACGTGCCGAGCATCACTTCGATGGCGCCGGGCTCGACGATCCGGCGCAGATCCGGCCCGGTGTAGGCCGTGCGATCCGCGTGCACACGGAAGGTGACGTCGACCGCCGCACCCGGCTCGAGCGAGACCCGAGCGAACCCGGTCAGCAGCTTCAGCGGCCGCGCGATCCGCGCGACGACATCGTGCAGATAGAGCTGGACGACCTCGTCACCGGCCCGGTTGCCGGTGTTGCGGACCCGGACAGTCGCGGTGAACTCACCGTCGTTCCCGATCTCCGTCGCGCTCAGCCGCAGGTCACCGACCTCGAACGTCGTGTACGACGCTCCGTACCCGAAGGGGAAGAGCGGCGCGGCCTCCAGGCCGCTGATGCCCGCACTCTCGACACTGCCCAAGGCCGGCTGCAGGTAGGTCCCCGGCTGCCCGCCCACGTGCCGCGGGATCTGCACCGGCAGCTTGCCACTCGGCACAATGCGGCCACTCAGTACGCCGGCGATCGCGGCGGCACCCTCCTGACCGGGGATGAACGCCTGCACGAGTCCGGCGACCCGGTCCGCGATGTCACCCAGCGCATAAGGACGCCCGGAAACCACCACGACGACGACAGGCTTGCCGGTGGCAAGCAACTGGTCGAGCAGCTCGCCTTGGACTCCCGGCAACCGCAGGTCCTCGGCGTCGCAGCCTTCCCCGGACGTGCCGTGGCCGAACAGTCCGGAGAGATCACCGACGTACACGATGCAGAGATCGGCGTCGCGCGTAGCGGCGACGGCGGCCTCGAACCCGGAGCGGTCGTCTCCCATGACGTCACATCCCTTGGCAGACAGGAATTCGACGTCCGGGAGTTCGTTGTGCAAGGCATCGACCGGCGTGACCACCTCGACGCCGAGGCCGCGGTCCGGGTACCGCGGCAGGACGTGGTTGGGGAAGGCGTAGCAACCCATCAGGGTCCGCGGATCGCCGGCACACGGCCCGACCACCGCGACCCGGCGCAGGTCGGTTGACAGCGGCAACGCCGATCCAGCGTCGAGCAGGATGACCGAGCGCTCGGCGAGCTGCCGCGCGATGGCCCGGTTCTCGGCCGAGTCGAGGTCGATCGCCGCTGCGCCGACCGAGCCCGCCGGGGTCCAGTCGGGATCGAGCAGACCGAGCCGGGCCTTCTGCAACAGCAGCCGACGGGCCGCGCGATCGATCAGTTCCTCGGACAGTTCGCCCGATTTCACCTTGTCCAGCAGGCCGGCGAAGCCGATGGTGTCCGGCAGTTCGACATCGGTGCCGGCTGTCAGCGCGACCGCGCCGGCGTCGGCGTTGTCGGCGGCGACCCGGTGCATCGACGCGAGGAACGGCACGGCCCAGTAGTCCGAGACCACCGTGCCGCCGAACCCCCATTCGTTGCGGAGGACCTCGGTGAACAACCAGGAGTCCGCGCTCGCCGGCAGCCCGTCGATGTCGGAGTACGAGCTCATCACCGATCCGGCGCCGGCCGTCGCGATCGCGGTCTCGAAGGTCGGCAGGATGATGTCGAGCAACTCGCGCCGTCCCATCGACACCGGCCCGTGGTTGCGGCCGGCCCGGGACGCGGAGTACCCGGCGAAGTGCTTCAGCGTCGCCAGCACGCCCGCGCTCTGCAGCCCGCGGACGTACGCCGAGCCGAGCATCGCGACCAGGTACGGATCCTCGCCGATCGTCTCCTCGACCCGACCCCACCGATAGTCGCGGACCACGTCCAGCACCGGCGACAACCCTTGATGAACGCCGACCGCGGCCATGTCACGGCCGATCGCGGCTGCCATCCGCTCGACCAACTCCGGATCGAACGTCGCGCCCCACGCGATCGACGCCGGGTAGACGGTCGCGCCGTACGTCGTGAATCCGGTCAGGCACTCCTCGTGCACGAGCGCGGGGATCCCGAGCCGGGAACTCTCGAGCACGACCTCGTGCTGCCGGATCAGCTCGGCCACGCCCTGCTCGACCGTTCGAGGGACGCTGCCCCAGACCCGGGTCAGGTGGCCGAGGCCGTCCCGGCTCGCCTCGGCCAGCGACGGCGCGGCACCGGTGGCGAAGACGTCCTCCATCGGCGCGACGTTGAGGGTCTCGTCCGCGGGCAGCTCGGTGTCGGCCATGTCGTTGCCCGCCCAGCGGCTGCCCAGCTGTGCGATCTTCTCCCGAAGCGTCATCGCCTGCAGGAGCAGTTCGACCCGCTTGTCGGCCGGCAGTCCCGGGTCCCGCCACGGCTGGTCGCTCGAGCTGGACAAGAAATTCTCCCTAAATCAGCGCTCTTGGTTGTGACAAAGTATCGAAAAGTTTCGAAAACTTTAAGCGATCGTCGCCGTCCTCACAAAGTCTGGGAATCACCTGTGTGACCAGGCGATTCCGTGACCTCACTGTGACCGCAAAGAGCCGGTAGTTCAAGTCTTGACAGCGACAAGTTCGAAATCTACGTTACGAAACATCTTTTAATTGTCCGGTGCTTCCGCGACCGGCGGAGCAGCATGGAGTACGGAGATCACAGTGGATCCCATGGCGACATCTCGGCGTACGTTCCTCGGCCTCGTCGGCGGGGGCGCACTGGCGGCCGGCCTCGCGGCCTGCGGTAGCTCCGGCCCGAAGACCACACCTGGTTCGACCACCGGCGCGGCTGCCGGCACCGGCACGACGTACTGGTACCTCACCGGCCAGCCGCAGGAGGCCATCCGGGACGCGCAGGTCAAGCGGTTCAACGACGCGAACTCGGGCAGCCAGATCAAGACCACCAAGTTCCAGAACGACGCCTTCAAGGCGAAGATCAAGACCGCCATCGGTGCCGGCCAGGGACCGACGCTGATCTGGGGCTGGGGCGGCGGCGGCCTGAAGGCCTACGTCGAAGCCAACCAGGTCGAGGACCTGACCGACTGGTTCAACCAGCAGACCGACCTGAAGAACTCGATCTTCCCGTCCGCCTTCACTGCGGCGACAGTCAACGGCAAGCTCTACGCGGTGCCTGGTGAGACCGTGACGCCGATCGTGCTGTTCTACGACAAGCGCTCGTTCGAGAAGATCGGCGCCGAGCCCCCGCAGTCGTGGGGCGACATCATGGACCTGGTGCCGAAGTTCAACGACAAGGGCATCGCGCCGTTCTCGCTCGGCGGTCAGTCGCGCTGGACCAACATGATGTGGCTCGAGTTCCTGTTCGACCGGATCGGCGGCAGCGAGGTCTTCCAGAACATCTACGACGGCAAGAAGGACGGCTGGTCAGACCCGTCCGCACTGAAGGCGCTCGACGAGATGCAGAAGCTGATCAAGGCGAACGGCTTCATCAAGGGCTTCTCGTCCATCACCGCCGACTCCAACGCCGACCAGGCGCTGCTCTACACCGGCAAGGCTGCGATGATGCTGCACGGCGCCTGGACCTACGGCAACATGAAGGCCTCCGGCAAGGACTTCGTCACCGGTGGGCACCTCGGGTACATGAACTTCCCGCCGGTCGACGGCGGCAAGGGCGACCCGACCGACACCGTCGGCAACCCGGGTCAGTACATGTCGATCTCCTCCAAGGCGAGCCAGGCCGACAAGGACAACGCGAAGAAGTTCATCGCGAACAACACTCTCGACGACGCCACGGTGGATGCCTGGGTGAAGTCCGGCAACATCCCGGTCGTGAAGAGCGCCAAGGACAAGCTCTCCTCGATCACCGACAAGAACGACGCCGCGTGGCTGAACTTCGTCTACGACACCGCGGCGAACGCGAAGAACTTCGCGCAGTCCTGGGACCAGGCACTCAGCCCGACCCAGGCCGAGACGCTGCTCGACAACATCGCCAAGCTCTTCCAGCTGTCCATTTCACCGCAGCAGTTCGCCGACAACATGAACGCGGTGATCGGCCAGTGACCGTGCTGATGCCACGCCTCGGTCCAGGCAGGGAAGCCCCATGACCGTGACCGCTCCGCCCGTCGCGCCGCCGACCGGGCGGAAGGTCTCGTCCGGCGCCCGCTCCGCCGCCGGGCGGAGCGGTCCGGTCGCCTGGATGGTGCTGCCCGCGCTGGTGATGTTCGTCGTCTTCGGCGCCGTCCCGCTGATCGGCGTACTCGTCCTCAGCTTCACCCACTGGGACGGCCTGGGCCCGATCACCCCGGCCGGCCTGTCCAACTGGCAGTCCGTGCTCACCGACAGCTCGTTGCGGCACAGCATCCTCGTCACCTTCGAGATCATGATCCTGTCGTGGCTGGTACAGACTCCGATGAGCCTGCTGCTCGGCACGTTCCTGGCCGGACGGCAGCGGTACCGCGCGTTCCTGGCCGTCCTCTACTTCATTCCGCTGCTGCTCAGCTCGGCCGCGATCGCCATCACCTACAAGGCTCTGCTCGACCCGAACTTCGGTCTGGGCCCGGGGCTGCACCTCGATTTCCTGACCCAGGACTGGCTCGGCAAGAGCAACCTCGCCGTCGGGGTGGTCGTCTTCATCGTCTCCTGGCAGTTCATCCCATTCCACTCGCTGATCTATCAAGGTGGGGTGCGGGCGATCCCGACCACGATGTACGAGGCCGCCTCGATCGACGGCGCCGGCCGGATCCGGCAGTTCTTCAGCATCACGATTCCGCAGCTCAAGTACACGATCATCACGTCGTCGACGTTGATGGTGGTCGGCTCGCTGACCTTCTTCGACCTGATCTTCGTCCTCACCGCGGGCGGGCCGGGCGACGCCACCGAGGTTCTCGCCCTGGACATGTACAAGACCGGATTCATGTCGAACCAGATGGGCCCGGCGAGTGTGATCGCCGTCGTCCTCGTTCTGCTCGGCCTGGCTCTGGCTCTGCTGCTGCGCCGGCTCGGTGGCAGTACGACTGCCAGCCAGCAGGAAGGTGCGTGACATGGCCGTGGCCACCAGCAGCACGAGTACGGCGTCCCGGCGCGCGCGCGGCGGGCCTGTCCGTGCCCACAAGCTGCTACAGCTGAACTGGTTCGGCGGTCTGGCGGGCTGGATCTGGCTGGCGATCGTGCTGATCCCGCTGTACTGGATCGTCGTCACGAGCTTCAAGGACCAGACCGACTACTTCACCCAGAACCCGTTCGCCCTGCCGAGCGCCCCGACGATGACCAACTACAAACTGGTGATCGAGTCCGACTTCCCGCGGTACTTCCTGAACAGCGTGATCGTCACGGTCGGCACCATCATCCCGGCCGTCGCGATCTCGTTCATGGCGGCGTACGCGATCATCCGCGGCGCCGGCGGCCGCTTCCTTGCCGGGGTCAACGGCCTGTTCCTGATGGGGCTGGCGATCCCGCTGCAGGCCACCATCATCCCGGTCTACCTGCTGATCATCCGGATGCAGCTCTACGACAGCCTGCTGGCACTCATCCTGCCGTCGGTCGCGTTCTCGATCCCGCTGTCGGTGCTCGTGCTGACGAACTTCATCCGCGACGTACCGAAGGAACTCTTCGAGTCGATGCGCGTCGACGGCGCGACCGAGTGGGACATGATGCGCAAGCTCGCGCTGCCGCTGACCCGGCCCGCACTCGTCACGGTCAGCATCTACAACGGCCTCGCCGTCTGGAACGGCTTCCTGCTCCCGCTGATCCTGACCCAGAGCCCCGACAAGCGGACCCTGCCGTTGGCGTTGTGGACCTTCCAAGGCCAGTACAGCGTGAACGTCCCCGCCGTTCTCGCGTCGGTCATGCTGACCACGCTGCCGATCGTGCTGCTCTACGCCCTCGGCCGCCGCCAGCTCCTCAGCGGTCTGACCGCCGGCTTCAGCCGCTAGTGTCCTGAGTCCGCCCCATCCCGCCGACCATGGTCGGCGGGATGGGGCGGAAGCCGCGTTCTGTCACGCCGGCCCTTACTGCCCGAGGCGTTCGGCCGGCAGTGTTCCAAAGCCGTCCTGGAGATCGCGCACGGTGCCGGGTGCGAGTTCGCCGGCCCGCGCCAGATGCAGTCCGGCCTCGGCGTCCTGACCCGACCTCGCGGCGAGGAGCGCGGCAGCCACTCGGACTCCGGCGCCGGTGACACCGGAGCAGCGAGCGGCCAGCGCCGTCCGGACCATCGCACGTGCCTCGTCCCACCGACCGGAATCCAGCAGTCCCTCGATCAGCAGGAAGACCAGGGCGTGGCAGGACTTGCCGGCGCCGCCGTCGATCAGGTGCCAGTACGCCGTCACGCCGTCCTGCAGGAACTCGTCGTACCGGCCGAGTTGGATCAGAGCATTGAGCCGGCCAACCGTCGCGTCCTGCAGGTCGCGCAGGTTTCCGTGCGACAACGCGAGTTGCGCGGCTCGTGTGGCGTCTGCCAGCGCGTCGGACGGATTCCGCAGGTACGTCGCGGCCGCACGCTTGCAGAGTGCTCTCGTGAGCGCGTCCTCAGAGCCCGACCGCTCGGCGACCTCAACCGCCTGTTGAGCATGCATCGTCTCGGCCAGTGCCATCGCGTACTCGGGGCTGTCCGGATCCGACGAGGCGAGGTCCACAGCCGCCTGCGCGTCGGCCAGATCCGAGGGGGCGCCATCACTTGAACGCGCCCTCGATCGACTCGTGAGGATCGCGCTGGCCAGCAGGGGCTCAGCCTCTCGGTCGACCAACGCCAGTGCTCGGTCGAGCAAGGCGACCGCCTCGCCGGGTTCGCCGATCTTCGAGTACGCCGCACTTGTTCGCCGCAGTAACTGGATCCGGTCGCGCGTCGAGCCGCGGACCGAGACGGACGCCCACAGGTCGCACGCGCGGCGCAGATGGATCGCTTCTTCCGCCGCCGCATGCAACCGGGCTGATTCGTCAGCCGCCTGCAGCGACCATCGAAAGGCGTCGTCCGTCCGTCCGGCCAGGTGGCTGTGCGCGGCCAGGTCGGCGGCGGCTGCGTCAGGCGTGGCTTCCAGCACTCGCACGTACGTCGCATGCACCTTCCCGGCCGCGGTCAGCGGGAGACCGTCGTACAGGATGTCGGCGATCAGAGGATGGCGGAACCATGGTGTGCCGCTGGTCGACTCGATGACACCGTGGGTCTCGGCCTCGGTCAGGCAGTCGGTCACGTACTCGGGGTTGATGCCGTGCTCTCCGGCGACTCTGGTCAGGACAGCGAGCGGTACCGGTCGGCCGGCGGCCGCGAGCAGACGGGTGAGATCTCTGGATTCCCGGGACAGGCGATTCCATTGGGCGATCAGCGCATCCCGCAGGGCGTCCGGCACAGCGACGGGAGCGGCCTGCGGGTCAGGGAGATCGCGGACCAGCAGTTCGGTCAGGTAAGGGTTGCCGTCGGACATCGCCTGCACCTGCGCGGCCAGCTCCAGATCCCGCGGATGCCGGGTCAGGCCCGCGATCTGATCCGCTGTCGATTCGAGGTCCAGCCGCTCCAGGTGGATCTCCTCGAACGACGGCATCCGGCGCATGTCGGCCAGCCAGCCGTGCAGGGGGTGTCCTTCGGACCGCGCCTCGTCGCGGCAGGTGGCGATCAGCGCCAACGGCTGGTTCCGGAAACCCGCGATCAGGTAGGCGAGCACATCGAGGGACGCCGCGTCCGCCCATTGCAGATCGTCGACGACCACCACCGTGGGCCGGCGGTCGGTCAGCCGGCTGATGACGAGATCAACCAGCGGCACCAGTCGTCCGCCGGCGATCGCCGTACCGAAGCCGATCGAGGGGAGCAGGGCCGCGAGCTCGTCGGCGCCGGCCAGGACCTCGTCCCGCTCGGTCGGTCCTGCGCTGTTCAGCCAGTCCTGAAGCACACCGGCGATGGGTGTGTACGGAAGGTCGGCGGCGGCGAAACGGACGCAGCTGCCCCACGCCGTTCGCAACTGCGAGGCCTGGCAGGTCTCTCGGACCAGCCGCGTCTTGCCGACGCCTGCCTCGCCGTGGACGAACAGCGCCCGTGGACTGCCCTCGGCCGCACTCCGTAAGGCGCGAGCCAGCAACGCCTGCTCCCGGTCGCGGCCGGGGAGCGATCCGTGGTCTCCGTCCGATCCCCCCATGCGGTCAGTGTGCGCCGCAACGCAAGAGCCGACCACAACTTCGCATGGTGCGTCACTCCTTGCGGTCGGCGATGCCGCGAGTCGCGAGGAGGGCGGCGGCGAGGATGGCTGCGCAGAGAACGGTCAGGAGAGTCAGCGGTACGGCGTCCTCGGTCGCCGTGTGGTCGTTGGAGAGCAGGGTCATGATCGGGCGGATCGGGGAGACCCAGCGGATCAGCAGGACAGCGAGGATCGCGGCGGCCGCGGTCAGGGTCGCGATGCCGATGCGGGGGATGACCAGGCGCGAGCAGAGCAGACCGATCGCGGTGCCGATCATCGCGGCGGCCAGTTGGGCGACGGCGCCGACGGTCAGGTTGCCGGCGGTGATGACGTGCTTGCCGGTGACGATCGGATAGATCAGGCCGACCGCGATGAGCGGGACGCTCCAGGTGAGTACGACGGTGACCGTGATCGCGAGCACGCGCAGGGAATCGCCCATCATCACCAGCGTGATCTTGCGCTGGGTCGGGTCCTCGTGGTTGACGATGCTGACGGCCAGCCAGGTGCTGCAGATCAGCATGGCCAGCACACAGAACGCGTACGACGCCTGCAGCGGACCGTTGTCCGAGGTGACGCCGACGGCGAGCGCGGCGAGGAAGATCAGGGTCGGCGGCAAGTAACGCTGGGAGAGCAGAACGCTGGCCAGGAGATACCGGTAGAGGGCACTCACTCGGGCTTCACCTGTCGAACCGAGACCACAGACCAGCCGTGATTGAGGGCGGTCAGCAACGCGGCGTCGTGGCTGCCGGTCGGCAGGATCAACGTGACGCCGGCGTCGTGGCGTCGTACCTCGAGAACGTCGGGCTGGTGCGACCACTCGAGGTCGGCGCCGGGGATCAGCTCGATCTCCGTCAGTTGGTGCGGTGTGCTCGTGGTGCGTTGGACGAGCTTGCCCTGATGGATCTCGCAGACCCTCGTGGCCGTTGACTTCACGACCTGGTCCGAGTGCTCGGTGAACGCGACCGCGCCACCCTCGCGGGCCGTCTCGGTGAGCAGTTCCCGGAGCGTCCCGTGGGCCGTGGTGTCCAAGCCGGACCAGGGTTCGTCGAGGACGAGCAGTTGCGGTGGCTTGAGCAGTGCCTGGGCGAGCGCGACCTTCTGCGCGTTGCCCTTGGAGAGCTTCCGCATCGGAGTGTCCGCGCCGCCGCTCAGTGCGAGCCTGTCCAGAAGCTCGCCGGACCGTTGCCGGGCAGCCCCAGCGGTCAGGCCACGGATTCGTCCCATATGCCGCAGATAAGCGGAGGCCGAGAGGCGGTCGTGCGACGCGAAGACGTCGGGTACGTAGCTCACGATCTGCGCAGTACGCCGTACTGTGCCGGTCGTCGGCCGGGACAGCCCGACCATCAGCTTCAGCACTGTCGACTTGCCGGAACCGTTGGCGCCGACGAGAGCCAGCAACTCACCCTCCTGCAGGTGCAGATCGACGTCGGTCAGAACCTCCCGTCGGCCGTACCGCTTGGAGACCTTCCTCAGCCGCGCTATCTCCATGCGGCGAGACTATCCGGCCACCGGGCCGCATCACCTTCGCCAGCGGGCGGGTGAGGACGAGCGAGGCGAGCAATGACGCGGCCGCGAAGGCGGTGATCGAGGGTGCCGGCGCGGTGAGGTCGGCGAGCGTGCCGGCCAGGATCGCGAAGATCCCGAACGCTGTCATCCGCAGCGCGGACTCGACGCCGAGCACCTGCCCCCGGAGGCCGGCCGGCGTCAGCTCGACCAGCACCTCCTGTTGCGACAAGGATGCCGAATAGCCGCTACTGCCGACAGCGACCAGAGCCGCGAGTACGCCGATCGGCAGGTCGAAGGCGAACCCGAGGAACGGGACAGCGAGCAGGTACCGCAACCAACGACCGGCGGTACGACGACCGGACGGGCTGAGGAAGCGGCCGACGACGAGATCGCCGGTCATCATCCCGGCGGCTCCCGCGGCCAGCAGCCAGCCCGCGCGCGGACCGGCGTACGGGACGAAGAGGGCCTCGCAGCCGACGATCAGGCCGTTCGGTAGCGACAGGGCGAGCAGCAACGGCCGGGTCCTGGTCTGACCGAGGAGAAGGCGGTTGCCTCGCCAGGTCTCGCCGAGGCTGGTCCGGGCCCTGCGTCGCGGTGCGCGATCGTGCAGACCGAAGCGGAGGACGGGGATGCTCAGCGCCGAGCAGGCCGTCGCCATCCACAGCACGGTCGCCGGGCTCAGTGCCTGCAGCAACAATCCGGCGATGCCGAAGCCGGCGATCTGCATCGCACCGACCGACAGGTTCATCGCGGATCGGCCGAGGATGAACTGGTCCTCGTCGACCACCTCGTTCAGCAGCCCCCAGCGGACGCCACCTCCGATCGAGAGCCCGTAGGCCACCAGGAGTGCGAGGAGGAGCCGCATCCCCGCGGTGAGATCGAGGGCAGCCTGGGCGGCGACCGCCGCGGTCGACAGGGCGGCGAGCGCGGTCAGGACTCGCCGCGGTCGTGCGGTGTCGGCGGCCGACATCAGCGTGGAGGCGCCGAGCACCTGGGCCAGCGACGGGCCGAACATGATCAAGGCCGCCAGCAACGCCGACCCGGTCGCGGCGTCGACCATCAGTGCGAGCGTGAGGCTGGTCATCGTCGACGACGCGTTGCCGAGGGCGCTGCCGACCCAGAGGTTGCGGAACTCGGCGTTCCTGAAGATCTCCCGGTAGGTGCTCATGTCGGCAGCTTCGACGGCAGGGCGTCCGCGGCCTACAGTTTCGGGTGGAGGCGAAACCTTGTCCGAGTTTCTCGTCGACGCCGACACCCTGGCCCTCGCCAGGTTCGGGACGTCGCAGCTGACTGAGACCGTGTCCGCGTTGAAGCTGCTGCAGCGGCCGGTCGAGCCGTGGTTCCGGGCCTGGAAGGACCAGCACAAGGCCGCGTTCGAGGCCCAGTTGGCCGCCCGGCCGGTCTGGGCCGCGCTCGTCGAGAACGCGTTCGGCCGCAGTTGGGTCGCCGACTTCCTGACTGTGCCGCCCCTCGAGCCGGACCAGGTGCTGGCCGACGAGCTCCGGTTGCTGACGAGCCTGAACGACGACCACATCCGCGCCGACCTCAGCGTCGTACGGACGCCGCTGCCCGAGATTCTGCTGACCTCGACAGGGCTCGCGGCTGAAGCTGCGGACCTGCTGCGCTGGGTGTGGGTGGAGACGGTCGAGCCGGACTGGCCGCGGCGGTTGCGGGTGCTGCAGGCCGACATCGTGTCGCGGACGTCGAGACTCAGCGAGCAGGGGTGGTCCGGCGTACTGCGTGGGCTCGGTCCGGATGTCCGCTGGCTGGGAGACGGGCGGATCCAGGTGAACCGATGGGACTACCCGACCACGGACGTGCGGGGTCGCGACCTGATGTTCATCGCGGCCCACAGTCCGGGCGTCAACGTGAGTTGGCGCAAACCGGACCGGTTCGCGCTGACCTATCCGGTCACCGGGATCTTCGCCGGGACCGAGGTACCCGCCGAGCCACTCGTGCAGCTGCTCGGCCGTAACCGGGCCCGCATCCTGGTCGAGGCGGCGGAGCCGGTCAGTACGACGGTCCTGGTCGCGACCACCGGTCTGTCGCTGGCCACCATCTCGGACCACCTCCGGGTGCTGACCGATGCGGGTCTTCTCGAACGTCGCCGGTCCGGGCGCTCGGTCTTGTACTGGCAGTCCGACACCGGTCGTCGCGTCGTACGACGACCGGCGCCGGTCAGCGGATTTCGATCGGGCAGGCGAGTGGGAGGTCGGTGACCGACGAGCCGGCGCGGAGCGTGAAGGTGCCGGGTTCGGTGGTCCAGCCGTTGTCCCAGTGCTCGAAGGTGTGGTTGTGGAGCTGGACGGTGAGCTCCCGCGCTTCGCCTGCGGCGAGACGTACGACGGCGAAGCCGGCCAGCCAGCGGGCCGGACGATCCACAGCAGTCGAAGGGCGTTCGGCGTACACCTGGACGACGTGCTTGCCGGCGCGGTCGCCGGTGTTGCGGACGGTCAGCGCGACCGACGACGGATCGACCGCGCGGAGGTCGGTGAGCTCCCAGGTCGTGTAGCCGAGGCCGTGGCCGAAGGCGAACGCCGGCTCGGTACCGGCCTTCAGCCAGGCGCGGTACCCGATGTGTACGCCCTCGTCGTACCGGACCACCCCGTCGCGTGGTGTCACGTCGATCACCGGTACGTCGGCCTCCTCGCGCGGCCAGGTGGTCGGCAGCCGCCCGCCGGGCTCCACGACGCCGAGCAGTACGTCGGCCAAGGCGTTGCCGTACTCCTGGCCACCGAAGTAGGTGACCAGGAGCGCGGCAACCTCGCCACGCCAGGGCAGCAGCACGGGCGAGCCTGCGTTGACGACCACGACCGTGCGCGGGTTGGCCGCGACCACGGCCCGGACCAGGTCGTCCTGACGGCCGGGAAGTGCGAGCGAACTGCGGTCGTAGCCCTCGGACTCGACCTTCGAGTTGGTCCCGACCACCACGACCGCGACATCCGCCGCCGCGGCCGCCGCGACGGCCTCGTCGATCACCGCCTGCGGGTCGGAGCGGTCCGGCTCGACGCCCACGGTGATGCTCATGGCGTTGCCGAGGCCGCCGTCAGGCTTGGACAGTTCGAGTTCCACTCGAACGTCGACGGCCTGGCCGGCGGTCACCTCCAGCGGCGCCGAGATCGACGGCGGCGACAGCAGCGCCGCACCAAGATCCGTCCCCACCGGTACGGCGACGTCCTCGCGGAGGAGTTTGCCGTCGGCAAAGATCCGGCCGCGGTTGACGGACGCGAAGCCGAGCAGAACCGCGCCGGACTCGGCTGGGGTGTAGGTGGTGTGGAACTCGACGACCGATGTCTCGGCGATCGGTGCATCGCCGCCGAGGTAGACCAGCGCGCTGGAGAGCCGGTCCTCGGCGAACAACTCGGCACCCTCGGCGTCCAGGAATCGAACCCGTGCGCCCGGCTGCCCGGTCGCCGGATTGACCATAGCGGCGAGCGGTAGCTCGGCGACACCTTCCTGTACGACGGCGCCGAGCGAGTACGTGACCTCGGCATCCGGCAGCGCGGCCCGGAGCCCGTCGAGCGGCGAGACCACGGACGACGGGATGACGGTCGCACTCCCACCGCCCTGGGTGCGGGCGTTGCGGGCATTGTGGCCGATCATCGCCACCCGCGAGACCGCGCTCCACGGCAACTCTCCGCTGTTCCGGAGGAGGACCGACCCCTCGGCGGCCGCGGTCCGGGAGAATGCGACGCCGTCGACCTGCGGCACCTCGGCCGGCTTCTCGTATCCCTCCAACGCGCCGACCCGGGCAGCGAGCGCGAGCAGCCGCAGTACCTTCCGGTCGATCGCCTCTTCCTTGACGTCACCGGCCCGTACCGCGTCGACCAGCGCATCACCCCACGCGCCGACCGGTCCGGGCATCGCCAGATCCTGCGAGTACTTGGCGCTCTCGACGCTGCGTACGGCGGTCCAGTCGCTCACCACGACCCCGTCGAAACCCCAGTCGGTGTTGAGCGGTGTCTCCAGCAGGTCGTTCTCCGTCGCGGTCGCTCCGTTGACCGAGTTGTACGCGCTCATCACCAGCCAGGCCTTCGACTCGGAGACCGCCTTCTCGAACGCGAGCAGATAGACCTCGCGCAGCGTCCGCTCACTCACCTCGACGTCGACGGTGAAGCGGTCGGTCTCGAAGTCGTTGGCGACGTAATGCTTCGGCGTCGCGCCGACACCCAGCTCCTGCACGCCGGCCACGTAGGCAGCGGCCAGGTCGGCAGTGAGCACCGGATCCTCGCTGAACGCCTCGAAGTGCCGGCCGCCGAGCGGGGAGCGATGCAGGTTGATCGTCGGACCCAGTACGACGTCCACGTTCTTGCGCCGGGCCTCGAGTGCCGACACGACGCCGTACCGGTGGGCGACCTCGACGTCCCAGGACGACGAGAGGGCGGTGGCCGACGGCAGGTTCAGCGACGGATCGCGCTCATCCCAGACGGGACCGCGGACGCCGCTCGGCCCGTCCGAGAGAACGATCGAGCGCAGGCCGATGCCGGGTAGCGGGTGGGTCGACCAGAAGTCCTGTCCGGTCAGGACCCGGACCTTCTCCTCGAGCGTGAGGCGGCCGAGCAGTGCGGCGAGATCGGCTGAGCTGGGGTTCATGCGACGACTGTACGCGCCAAAACCGAGTATCGCTAGGTTTTCGTTCCCGGTCTCGGTAGCATCGCCCGCATGGCTGCCAGAGGTCCGTACGCGAAGGGGGTCGCGAAGCGGGAGGAGATCCTGACCGCGGCGCTCGAGGTGATCGCCCGGCACGGCTACCGCAAGACCTCGACCAAGGAACTCGCCGCCGCGGTCGGCCTGAGCGAGGCGGGTCTGCTGCACTACTTCGGCTCCAAGGAGAAGCTCTTCGAGGCGGTGCTCCGGGCCCGCGACGAGGCCGACGTCGACCGTTTCGACGAGTCGGACCTGATCGCCAAACTGACCGCGATCATCCGCCACAACAGCGACGTACCGGGTCTGGTCCAGCTCTATTCGACGTTCTCCGCCGAGGCCGGCGACCCACAGCACCCGTCCCACCCGTACTTCGCGGAGCGCTACGCACGACTGCGCGAGTCGCTGGCCGACGCCGTGCGCGCCCGTCAGGCCGCCGGAACGTTCACTGCGTCCGCGGACCCGGAGCTGATCGCGACCGTGCTGATCGCGCTCTCGGACGGTCTTCAGGTCCAGTCGCAGTTCGGGCTGCCGGTCGAGCCGGCCGACCTCCTGACTCACGTCGTAGGCCTGCTCGGTTCGGCTGGGGGAGCGGTGGATAGTTGAGGCATGACGAGCTCCGCGGGTGAGGCCGCCGGACCACCACCCGCGCCCGCCGTGGCCGACCGGCGGGTCCTGACGAAGGAGATCTGGCTGGTCCTGGCACTGTCGTTGGGCGCGTCGGCCCTCTCCGCGGTGATCTCGTTCACCGGTGTACTGACGTCGGCCAAGCCGATCAGCGGGCAGACGGCGGTCATCGTCGGTTCGCGGGCGCCGGGACGCCCGTGGCTGGACCTCACCTGGCAGGTGTTCGCGATCGTCAACGCCCTGGTTCCGGTCGCCCTCGTCGCTCATTTCCTGGCCCGCGGCGGCGAGTCTCTGCACACGATCGGCTTCGACCTGCGGCAGCGGGTCCGCGATCTCGGCCGCGGCACCGCCGTCGCCGCCTGCGTGGGCGGCGCAGGTCTGGCGTTCTACCTCGCCGCCTACGCCACCGGCGCCAACCTGTCCGTCGACCCGTCCCAGCTGCCCGACTACTGGTGGCGCATCCCGATCCTGATCCTCGTCGCCGTCCAGAACGCCGTACTCGAGGAGGTCATCGTCCTCGGCTACCTCAACCACCGGCTGGACCAGCTGGGCTGGTCGACCACCCAGGCGACGATCACCAGTTCGCTGCTGCGCGGCTCGTACCACCTCTACCAGGGCCTCGGCGGCTTCGCCGGCAACGTCATCATGGGCGTCATCTTCTGCTACCTGTACCGGCGCTGGGGCCGGGTCGGCCCGCTCGTCGTGGCCCACACGTTGATCGATATCGCTGCCCTGGTGGGGGCGACGTACCTGATCGGCAAGGTCGGCTGGCTGCCCGGCGGAGGGTGATCGAAACGACTGACACGTAACCGATCGGGGGTGGATCGGGTTGATGATGCGTGACTGTTAACGGGGAAATCGCAAGTCCGCCCGAGATCGATCCGGGGTTGGCCGCCGCCGCACTGGCCGTCTTCGCCCACCGGCACGAGGTGGTGCATCTGCTCCACGCCGCCACCGACGAACCGGACGCGCTGGCCCGCATCGCCGACCTGCTGCGCGTCGACGAGGCGACCATCGCCAGAGTCCTGGACCAGCCACTGCGCTGGATGCTCCCTCAGTTCCGCACCGAGCTGGAGGCCATCGCCGCCGCTCCACCACCGGCGAGGCCGGCGCCGCAACCCGAGCCCGAGCCCGCGACCACCTGACCGCCGTGCGGTGGACGCCTGCCACCGGCGTCCACTGCACCAAGGGCTGATTAGGGTGAGCTCGTGGAGAGCCATGGGGCCGGCGTGCTGGAGATCGCGGACGAGTTGACGGAGGCGTACGTCGAGGTGTTCACGGTGCCGCCGTGGCAGCACCGGGATCCGGACGAGACGCGGGTCGCGTTCCGGCGGCGGCTGGAAGGCGACGCTCGGCGGGACGGCTTCCAGGCCTGGGTGGAGCGGTCCGATGACGGACGGATCGCCGGGTTCGTGACCGGTTGGATCACGCCGGCACCGTTCCGGACCGATCGGTCCTACGGGAGCGTGCAGAAGCGGCTCGGGCCGGAGCAGGTCGAGGAGTTGCTGGTCGGTGCCTTCGAGATCGACGAGCTGGGTGTGCTCGCGCACGCCCGCGGGACCGGACTCGGGCGGCGGTTGCTGGAGACTGCGACCCAGGAGCAACCGCGCGCCTGGCTACTGGCCTGGAACCAGAATCACGACTCGCTCGCGTTCTACCGCCGGATCGGCTGGCTGGAACCACCCGTTCGGGGCCCCGAGACCGACATCGTCGTCTTCGTGTCCCCGAACCAGCCGCTCAGAGGCTGAACAGACTGGTGGCGTTCTGCCACATGATGGCGTCGTGCTCGGTCGGAGTCAGGTTGGCGGCTTCGAAGGCGCCCAGGGCGACCGAGGGGTCGATGAGGGTGGCGTCGGTCCCGAACATGAGACGGGAGTGGCCGATCTGGTCCAGGACCCAGCGGATCCGGTGGGCGTCGGGGGCGGACCAGCACGGCTCGAACCAGATGCGGTCCGAGCGGGACGCGGCCTCGGGCAGGTGCGGCCAGCCGAAGGCGCCCATGTGGCCGGCGATCACCTGAGCGTCCGGGACACGGGCCGCTACGTCGGCGAGATCGACGACGTTCTCGCCCCACGTGTGGACCAGGGTGGGCAGCCCGAACTCGGTGGTGAGCTCGATCGCGGCCTGCATGCCGGGAGACGCGATCGGGGTGCGGCTGTACTCGGTGTGGATCTTGGCGCCGACCCACCGGGAGCGTCCGTCACCGGCGAGCAGTTCGTCGAGATCGGCCCGGGCCTCGTCCAGCCGGCGTGGGTCGACCACCAGCATGCCGCGCAGCCGCGAGTCGGCCGGGAGTTGCGCCGCGAGCGAGCGGTTCCCCGCGGGCGCGTCGTACACGATCGCCTCGATCGCGGAGACCAGCTGGAGGTCGATGCCGAAGCGGTCGATCAGGTCGATGTTGACGTCGATGCTGCGCACGTCCATGGAGAAGAACCACGGACCCCAGTGCGCGTGTACGTCGATCAGCATGCCGGCTCCAGGAGGTTGGTCAGGGACTTGCTGCCGGCCTGGGCGACCTCGGCGGGCGTGAGCTTCGAGGTCAGCAGGCGACGGACCACGGAGTGGGTCTCGTGGAACGGCGTCCGGCAGCCGAGCAGCAACCGCTCGGCGCCGACCTCAGCGGCGACGATCTCCAGCGAGTCCGGCCCGGTGAGCATCCGGGTCGAGGTGTGGAACCCGCTCTCCGCGCGGGCCAGCACGATGAAGTCGCCGAGGTGGTAGAAGTGCGTGTCGAGGAACACGACGCGCGCCCCGAGGCCGCGGAACGGCGTACCGATCTTGCGTACGTCACCCTCCACGAAGATCGTCAGGTCCGCCTCCACCAGCAGCCGCACCACGTGGTCGAACGACGGGAAACCCGGCTCCACACCCTGCGCGGTCGGCGCGAGCCGGACCGTCCGCGGCCGGTCCGGCTGGGCCAGGATCCGCTCGAGTTCCCGCTCGGCGCCCAGCACGTCGCGCAGGTCGAGCACCGGGCCCGCGGACCAGCCGTTGCTGTCGGCAACCTGCCGCGCCTCGTCGTTCCCGGTCGGTACGTCGAAGTGCACGGCTCGCAGCGAGGACACGACACCACCGGAGATCCCGGTGGCCTTGAACACGTCCTGCACCGCGTCGGGGCGACTCCAGCGACCGGTCGTGACGTCGTGCCCGACCAGTACGTCGCAGTCCAGCAGGTGCGCAGGGTCGTTCATCAGGCCTCCCGGGCCAATGCGCTGTGGACCTTGCGGATCGCGGCGACGATGTCGTCGACGTCCGCGTCGGTGTAGTTCTCGTTCCAGGGAAGGACCAGCAGCCGGCTGTTGATCAGCTCCTCGGCGTTCGGGCAGAGGCCGGGCGGGTACTCGACATCCTGCAGTGGGAACTGGGACTGGCCGTAGGTGATCCGCTCGCGCACCGCGGGCGCGGCGTACAGCGGGCTGGTCAGATAGCCGCCGACCGCGGGCACGCCTTCGGCGGTCAGGGCCGCCGCCCACTCGTGCAGGTCGCCCGCGACCTCCGGGTCGATGATCAGCGGGTACTGCCAGTACACGTGATCGCCGCTGTCCGGTGGCGCCGTGATGCCGGACAGGTCGCTGATCCCGGCCGTGGCGCGTGCGGCGCCGGTACGACGATCCGCGACGATCTCTCGCACCCGTGACAACTGCGCGCGGGTCACCGCCCCGGCCAGCTCGGTCATCCGGTAGTTGAGAGCGAGGAACAGATAGGTCCGCTCGTCGGTGTCGCGCGGCCAGCCCTTGTCGGCGAACAGCCGCATCCGCCGGGCCAGGGCCGCGTCATCGGTGACCACAAGACCACCGTCGCCGGCGCTGATGTGCTTGGTCTGCTGCAGGCTGAAGCAGCCGATGTGCCCGATTCGCCCGGCGAACGTGTCACCGACCGGAGCGAGGTAGGCCTGCGCACAGTCCTCGATCAGCACGATCCCGTGCTGATCGCACAGCTCCCGCAGTTCCCGGATCGGGGCCGGCTTGCCGAACAGGTGCACGGCCAGCACGGCCTTCGTCCTCGGCGTGATCGCGGCGGCGACGGCAGCCGGATCGAGGTTCCCCGTGATCGGGTCGACGTCCGCGAACACCGGTACGGCGTTCTGCATCATGATCGGGAACACCGTGCCCATGTCGCTGATCGGCGTGGTGATGATCTCGTCACCCGGTTCCGGATTCACCGCCGCGACCGCGAGGTGCAGCGCCGCCGTACCCGAACTGCACGCGACCGCATGTCCGGCGCCCAGCAGGTCCGCGAACTCCCGCTCCAGAGCGGGGACCTCGGTGCCCCAGGTCGCCGAGAGCATGCCGCTGCGCAGCACCCTCTCCACGGCCTTGACCTCCTCGTCGCCGAACCGGCGGCCGGAGGAGTCGAACACCGACGGCAGGGGAGTGGTGCGCACCGGGGTGCCGCCGTCACGGGCGAGCGTGGTGTTGTCCATCGAAACGCGTCCTCACGTGGTTGAGGTTGCTTACGGCAACGGTAGCTGGACGAGATCGCGGTCGGCGAGGCCCCAGACGACGTGCCGCCGGCCGGACACCGGAGTCAGCTGAGGCACGGTGTACCACCCGTCGCCGAGGTTGTTCACCAGCAGCTCCGCCTCGGCCAGGCCGGGTCCGAGCCGGTACAGATTGCCGCCGAAGTTCGTTTCACCATAGACCCCGGTGCGGTCGGTGAAGATCTGGCCGTAGCCCGACAACTTGTTGATGCCACGGACGACCGCCTTCGTCCTGAGGTCGTACGTGAACCAGCCGCCGCTGGTTCGCTTCAGTACGCCGTACAGGATGCCGTCCTTGACCGCGACGCTCTGGATCGAGCGCTCACCGGCGAGCGGCTCGGCGGTCCACAGCACTCGCCGACGTTGGAGGTCGAACGCTGCGATCGCGGCCGAGGTCCGGGTCGGGGTGATCCCGCCACCACCGACGACGTCGCCGCCAAGGTAGGCGATGCCGTCGTCGATCGCGACCGTCATCACGCTCTGGTCCGGGAGGATGCCGTAGTGGACGTCCAGGCTGCCGGTCCTCGGGTCCAGGAGCGTGAGCGCGCCGGTGAGCTTGCCGGTGCCTGGTGCCGACACGATCGCGAGCAGGTTCGATTTCGGGTCGTACGCCGCCTGCCAGGGGCGCTGCTGGTCGTGGCCGATCGTCCCGAAGCTGTGGACCTCGTTGCTGCGCGGGTTGATCCGCACCACCTCGGTGCTCGGGTAGAGGGCGCTGTACAGCTCTCCCCGGAGCCAGGTCAGGGTCTTCGCCTCACCTGGCACCCGGATGCGCCGACCGGCGCCTGCACCTGGTGGGACAGTGTGCTCGGTCACGACCCAGTGGCCGCCGACGTAGAGGTGCGGATCGCCGAGCTGGATCGACTGGGGCTTGTCCGCCGCCGGGGTGAAGCCGGCTTCGATCAGATCGAGCAGTTCGACCTCGCCGGTGGTGAGGTCGAGCCACCAGAGCACCCCGGATCCGGTCGAGCCGAGGAGTGTGGTCGCGTTGAGGAGGTGGAGCGTGCGGTGCTCGTCTGCCGGCGCCGGGGTGGCGACCGCGGTCAAACTCGTGTCACTCGGACCGCAGGACCAGACGGTCCCCGAGCCGCGGGTCGTGACGTACGCCGTGCCGTCCGCGCCGACTGTGATCGCGTCGATGCTCGTCTCGCCTGCGGGCAGCGCGACGGTTCGGACGTCGGTGCCATCGAGAGCCATGCTGGACAGCGCTCCGTCGCTGCCCGCGAAGAGCCGGTCGGTCGTCGCAGCGAACGGGCCGAACTTCTGCCCGCGCATCGGCTCGGGCGTGAGATCGCGAAACTCGCCGCTGCTCCGGTCGTAGCCGATCAGCTCCGAGGGCGTGTAGATCCCGGCGTACACGAAGTTGCCCGCGGCGCCGACGTACCGCCCGTACTGCGCTCCGGTGACCGGCGTGCCGAGGCGGGTGAGTGCGTTGGTGCTGGGGTCGATCTGCCAGATCGTGCCGTTCGGATAGCTGACCGCGAAGACCTGGCCGTCGGGTGCGGTCACCATGTCCCAGACGAACCCGCCGGCTCCGGCCAGGCTGCCGACGCGGGCGACCGATCCGGTCGCCGGGTCGAAGCAGTACACGTCGGCGACCGGGTACAGCCCGACGTACACCTTGCCGGCGGCAACTGTTATGCCCCAGCCGCCTTCGCCGACCGGGAGTTCGACGGTCCTGGTGACCCTTCGCGTGGTCAGGTCGATCTCGCTCAGTCGCGGTGGCACGATGCCCCGGCGGACGACGTACGCATGCCCGTCGTGGACGGCCATCGCCACGACGGCGGCGGTCAGGCAGGCGGGACCGAAGGTCGGCAGTGTGCTCCCGTCGATCGGGCCGTCGCCGGCCGCGGCGACGCTGGGGACGGCAGTGGCCACGGTCGTGATCGCGGCCCCGGCCCCGGCCAGGAGCGTACGGCGCGAGAGCTGGGTCATCGGCTCACTTCTCCCCGGGCAGGTTTCCGATGCGGACCAGATCCCGGCCCTTGATGGTGTAGAGGGCGTCGCCGGTGGGCGACGTCGTGATCAGCGGGTAGCTGTAGATCTGCGCGGCCAGTCCGTCGACGACCGTCGTCACCGTCGGCGCGCCCTCGCGGTTCGGGACGAGTTGGAACACGCGCTGACTGTCCGTCCCGAAGAGCCCGGAACGCGCGATCGTCAGCCGGCTCTGACTGGTGCCGAGGACAACGGTCGAGAGCAGCTTGCCGGTGTGCGGATCCAGCACAGCGAGACGCCCGTCGTCGGTGGTCGCGTAGAGGTTGCCACGGTAGGTCAGGAGGTCGCTGTAGCTCTGGGCGCCGGCCAGCGGTGCCACTTCCCACAGCGGGCGGTTGCTGCGAAGGTCGAAGGCGACAACCGTTGCCTCGGGCAAGATGGGCGTCGTACCGAGGCTGTTGCGCGTGGCTCCGCCGAGGTAGGCGATTCCGGAGTCCGTGGTGACGGAGCGGACCGACTGGTGCGGTACGACGCCACGGTGGACCTCACGGATACCCGTGTCCAGATGCTGCTCGGTGAGCGTTCCGTCGTACTTCCCGTAGTCGGGCTCGGTCGCGATGAGCCAGGTCCGCGAGCGGGCCTCGTACGCGTCGTCGGTGGGGCGGGTCTGCTCGTTGCCGATCTGGCCGAGCTCGTGCAGGCCGGAGCCGTTCGGCTTCATCGCCCACAACCGCGCGAGCGTGTAGACGCCGAGGTAGACGTCATCGCCGACCGGGGTCAGGGTCTTGGCCTCACCCGGCAGGAAGGTCCGCGTGCTGGTGCCGGTGGCGAGATCGTGGACCTGGATGCCGGCCTTGCCGCTGACGAGCACCGAGGTCTCCGTGGCCGCGATACCCATCGCCTGCTCGGGCGCGGGTGGCAGTCCGGCCTGGCCGAGGTCGGTGCCGCTGAACGTGGCGGTCGCCTCGTCGAAGTCGACGACCTGGCTCGTCAGCTCGGCCCGGATCGTCGATCCGTCGACGAAGATCCGGTTGAAGTACGCGCCGTCGTACGGCGAACCGAGCGGTGTGAGCGTGCTGCCGCGGTACCTGTAGAGCGTCCCGGACGGGCGGGTGCCGAGGTAGACGTCGCCGGTCGGCGGGTCGATCGTGATGGCGGTGACGTACTGATCTCCGCCGGGCGTCTGCACCTCGACCGGGTTGCTGAGGTCGGCGGTGTCGAACAGCAGCATCGTGCCGGTCGGCGAGAGGCCGGCGGCGAGCGTGCTGCCGGACAGGGTGAGCGTGGCGACGAAGGTGCGGTCGGCGTACCTGGCAGGGAGTACGTCGTGCCGATCGCCGGTCGCGCGGTCGATCGCGATCAGGTGGGCCTTGGTGCCGACGCCCGCGTAGATGGTGGTCGCGTCGGCGGCGATGCTGCGCACGTACTGCTCGCCGGCGATCGCCGCGCCGTAAGACTTGGTCGTGCCGCTGGCCGGGTCGTACTCGTGGACGGCGCCGTCGGGGTAGGTACCGGCGACGATCTTGCCGTCCGGGGTGGCGGCGATCGACCAGATGAACGAGCCGAACTGCGCGACCTTGGTGGCGGTGCCGGTCGCGGTGTCGATGCGGTAGACGTCGCCGGGGGTGTACAGGCCGACGTACAGATCGGTGCCGAGGTGCGCCATGGCCCAGGCGCCGGCGCCGGTGGGGAGCGCGAGTTTGCGATCGACGGTGCGCGTGATCGGGTCGAAGGCGCCGACCTGCACCGGGGAGACGCCGGACGTCACGGTCCAGATCCGGTCACCGACCTGCTCGGCCACGCTGGTCGAGGTGACGGCGGACGCCGGGCCGAGGGTGTCGATTGTGACCGGCTTTTCGGGGTTGGCCGGAACTGCGGCCGTGGCGGAGCTGCCAACACTCAGCAAAGTTGCGCAAACGACGACAGTGCCGATCAGTCTCCGTGTGAACCGCTTGTCCACAAGGCCTCCCGGGATGAGCCAACCGCTATTACGGTCATGGCTGTAATTATCCCGAAACCCTACGCGGGCCCGATTCGGGGCGTCAACAGGTCAGAGATGGACGCGGTAGATGATCAGCGGGCGGCCGCTGCTGGGGCCCGCCTGGGTGCCGGTGGCATCGGCCAGGCCGGCCCGTTCGAGGCGGTTGAGGACCCGGCGGGCGGTGCGCGGCTGGATGCCGAGGTGGTCGGCGACGGTCCGGGTGGTGAGACCGACGTCGGGGGTCGCGTGGACCAACTCCTGGAGTCGCTCGAGGGTGGCCTTGGACAGGCCGGCGCGTTGCGCGAGGAGTTGGAGCTTCGAGCGTTGCTGCGCGCGGGGTGCGCCGCCGCCGACGAGGACCAGGTCGATGTCGTTGCGCAGCGAGATCACGGCGGCGGTTCGTCCGGCGGTCTTCGCGCGGCCGAGGGCGCGGCGGGCCAGCGCCTCGGTCTCGGTGCCCGAGCCGCCGATGCCGAACCCGATGCGCACCGGTCCGAACTGCTCCTTGAGCCTGTTCAGCATGCCGAGCTCGGTGAACGCCGCGGTCGCCTGCTCCAGCGGTCCCCGCGTGGCCACGACCAGGAACCGCTTGTCGTCGTACCGGATGACGCTGCCGCCGAGAGAGCCGGCCTCGCGTCGCAGGGCGCTCTCGCCCTCGGCTGCGATCTCGACCAGGCCGAGGGCGATCTGCGCGTCGTCACTGCGCAGAGCGTCGTGGACCAACAGCAGACCGTTGACCGCCGCGCGGACCGAGTGGACCGAAGGCGCCAGGCGGAGCGTCGTCTGCTCGGTCCGGAGTTTCTCGTACGCCGACCGGATGCAGGTGATGGCGACGGTCGCGCGGGCCTCGCGGTGGAAGGCGAGGACGTCGTCGGAGCTGAGGCCGGGGCGGTACGGGAGGACGCGGATGCCGCGGGTCGGCAGCCCGACCTCGCCGAGCGTCTCGTGGACCTGGGCCTCGTCCAGGATGTCGATGCTCATCGAGGTGATGTCGCGGCCCTCGCGGAGGAGCTGCACCAGCGCGCGCATCAGGGTCGCGCCGGTGTACTCGACGTGCACGGCGGGGCGGTCGAGGAGATCGTTCGCCGCGGCGATCTGATACGGGACGACTCCGGTGAACAGCCAGGCGTCGACCGTGGGTGGCGCCTCGGCCATCACCTTCGGGGTGTCGGTCTCGCGGCGGTAGCGCAGCGGCACGACCTCGATGCCGCGCTGGGAGGCGAGGACACGGCCGGTGGACGTGACCAGATCCGACGGACCGACAACCCCGATCGTCGTCACCATCCGCGGTCCTCCTCACTGTGCGCATATGTCCGGCGCGCTCAGTCTCACCAGATCACCGACCCCCTGCAAGAACGCGCGCCGTACGCAGCCGACCAAGGGTTCACCGTGGTCCGCTAGGTTTCGAGCATGACGCGCACACTCGCCACCAGTCACGGTTGGGTTGCCCAAGGTACGGCGCTGTGCGCCGGAGCGCTCGCGGACGCGGATCTCGAGGCTCCGTCGTCACTGCCCGGATGGACGCGCAAGCATGTCGCCGCGCACCTGTCCAACAACGCGGAGGCCCTCGGCAACCTGGTGCACTGGGCGCGGACCGGCGAGGAGCGGCGGATGTACACGTCGCCGGAGCAGCGCAACTCCGACATCGAAGCCGGGTCGCAGCGTCCCGCCGATGAACTGCTGCAGCGGTTCCAGGTGACTGCGCAGACCCTGGCCGAGGCCATGTCGGAGCTGACCGAGGAGCAGTGGCAGGCCCAGGTGCGGAGCGCGCAGGGGCGCCCGATCCCGGCGACCGAGGTGGCGTGGATGCGCAGCATGGAGGTGATGATCCATGCCGTCGACCTCGACACCGGCATCACCTTTGCCGACCTGCCGGCCGACTTCCTCGAGGAACTCTGCGCCGACATCCGCGCGAAGAGTGAGGCCGACCCGCAGGTGCACGGTCCGCTGCACCAGCGCGCGGCGTACCTGACCGGACGTCCCTACGAGGATGTGCTCAGGCCCGACGGCCAGCCGGCACCACCGCCGCCGCCCTGGTTGTAGTCGTCAGACCTCGACGTGCGAGCCGATGATGACCGTCCGGTCGCGGGGCAGGTTGAAGTACTCGGCGGCATCCGCGGTGATGTGTGACGTGGCGATGAACAGGTGCTTCCGCCAGGTCGCCATCGTCGCCGCCGGTCCCTTGCGCAGCTCGATCTTGGACAGGAAGTAGGACGCCCGCTCCAGGTCGATCCGGCCCTCGGTCGCCTCCGGGTCGAGCAGAGCCAGCGCCGCGGGAACGTCCGGCGTCTCCATGTACCCGAACCGCGCGGTGACGTGGGTGATCCCGTCGTCGCCGTACCCGAGGTCGTCGACGGTCACCCGTTGGTCGTCGGCGACGCGCGGCACCGGCTCGGTCTCGATCGAGACGATCACCACGTGCTCGTGCCGCACCTGGTTGTGCTCGACGTTCGCCCGCAGGGCCAGTGGTGCCGTCGTGCGGCCGCGGTTGAGGAAGATCGCCGTACCCGGAACCCGCTGAGCCACCAGCCCGCCGGAGCGCAGCTCCTCGACGAACTGGTCCAGCGGGCCCTCGAGCCGTTCGCGTTCGGCGGTGACGATCGCCCGGCCGCGTTGCCACGTGGTCATGATCGTGAACGCGGTGAGTGCGATCAGCAGCGGCAGCCAGGCACCGTGCAGGATCTTGGTCAGGTTCGCGGCGACGAACAGCAGGTCCACCGACAGCAGGAGGACTGCGCCGGTGACGATGATCCAGCGCGGGGTGCTCCACCGGATGTGCGCCACGTAGAAGAACAGCAACGTGGTGATCGTGATCGTGCCCGTGACCGCCATGCCGTAGGCGTAGGCGAGTGCCGCCGAACTGCGGAACGCGAAGATCAGGGTCAGCACCGAGGTCAGCAGCAGCCAGTTGATCCACGGCACGTAGATCTGGCCGATCGTGGTTTCCGAGGTGTGCGCGATCCGCAGCCGCGGGAGATACCCGAGCTGCGCCGCCTGGGACGCGACCGAGTAGGCCCCCGTGATGACCGCCTGCGCGGCGATCACGGTCGCGGCTGTGGTCAGGACTACCAGCGGCAGCCGGGCCCAGTCCGGGACGAGCAGGAAGAACGGACTGCTGAGGTTGGATTGGTCCTCGAGGATCAGCGCACCCTGACCCAGATAGCTCAGCGTGCAGGCCGGCAGGACCATGCCCAGCCAGCCACGGGTGATCGCCCGGCGCCCGAAGTGACCCATGTCGGCGTACAGCGCCTCGGCGCCGGTGACGGACAGGACGACGGCGGCGAGGGCGAAGAACGCGAAATGGAAGTGGCCGGTCAGGAAGCCGACCGCGTACGTCGGTGACAACGCCCGGAGGATGCCGGGATGCTGGACGATCCCACTGATGCCGCAGGCACCGATCACCACGAACCAGACGATCATCACCGGACCGAACACCTTGCCGACCGCCGCGGTGCCACGCCGCTGGACCAGGAACAGTACGACGATGATCACCGCCGTGATCGGTACGACGTAGTCGGCCATCGACGCCTCGACGGTCTTGAGTCCCTCGACCGCGGACAGCACCGAGATGGCCGGCGTGATCATGCTGTCGCCGAAGAACAGTGAGGCGCCGAAGATGCCGAGCGCGGCCAGTACCACTGCCGCGCGGCCGCCGCGCTGGCTGCCCCAGCGGCGGAGCAGGGTGATGAGGGCCATGATGCCGCCCTCGCCGTCGTTGTCGATCCGCATCGCCAGCACGATGTAGGTGAGCGTGACGATGATCATGACCGACCAGAAGATCAGCGAAACGACGCCGTAGATGTTGTCGGTGCTGACCGGGACCGGATGCGGGTCCTCCGGGTTGAACACGGTCTGCAACGTGTAGATCGGGCTGGTGCCGATGTCGCCGAACACCACTCCGAGTGCCGCGACGATCACCGCCAGCCGCACCGTGTCCCGCGCAGAGCCGTGGGGCGCACCAGAAGCGTTCACGGGCCGGAACCCTACCGCCCCGGGGTGGCCGTTCCGCGGACCGACGTCGAGAACCGGCGGACCACTCCGACGTACCAGGTGACCGAGAAGGAGGGACCTGATGAGTCCGGAGCGGATCCTGCGTACGTACGTCACGCTGAGCGCGGTGGCGACCGGGGCGTCGTCGATGATCTGGGGCATCAACACGTTGTTCCTGCTCGACGCCGGCCTGAGCATCGGCGAGACCTTCGCCGCGAACGCGTTCTTCACGATCGGCATGATGCTGTTCGAGGTGCCGACCGGTGTCGTCGCCGACACGGTCGGCCGGCGGGCGTCGTACCTGCTGGGTGCGGCGACCCTGTTCGGGTCCACGTTGCTCTACCTGCTGCTCTGGCAGCAGCACGCGCCGTTCGTCGCCTGGGCGGGCGCTTCAGCGCTGTTGGGGCTGGGGTTCACGTTCTTCAGCGGTGCGACCGAGGCCTGGCTGGTCGACGGCCTGCACGCCACCGGGTACGACGGTGAGCTGGACGCCGCGTTCGCGAAGGGCCAGATCGCGAACGGCGTCGCCATGCTGGTCGGCTCGATCTCCGGTGGGCTGCTGGCCCAATGGACGAACCTCGGTGTCCCGTACGTCGTCCGCGCGGTCCTGCTCGCGGTCACGTTCGTCGTGGCGTGGCGGTCGATGCGCGACGTCGGCTTCACGCCGAAGCCGCGGGTGTCGGTGGCCGGTGAGATGCGCGGCATCCTCCGGGCCTCGCTGACCCACGGGCTGCTCAATCCGCCGGTCCGCTGGCTGATGCTCGCGGGTCTGTTCGGGGCCGGCGTCGGCGTCTACGGCTTCTACGCCGCACAGCCGTATCTCCTCGAGCTGTACGGCAACCCCGATTCGTACGCGGTCGCCGGGCTGTCGGCCGGACTCGTCGCCGGTGCGCAGATCGTGGGCGGCGCCTCCGCGGCGTACCTGGGTCGCCTGTTCCGTTTTCGTACGACGCTCATGCTCGTGGCGACCGGAGTCACCGTGCTCACGCTGGTGCTGATCGGCCTGGTCTCGGGCTTCTGGATGGCGCTCGTGCTGCTGAGCCTGTGGGCCGTCATGTTCGCGGCGATCGGGCCGGTCCGGCAGGCGCTGCTGAACAGCCAGATCCCGTCGGCCCAGCGAGCGACGGTGTTGTCGTCGGACAACCTGCTCGCCTCCGGCGGCGGGGCGGTCATCCAGCCCACGCTCGGCCGGTCCGCCGATGTCTGGGGCTATGGCACGGCCTACCTGATCAGCGCTGTGATCCAGCTCCTCGCCGTACCGTTCCTGCTGCTGGCCGGGCGGAGCTGGGCCCGGACCAGTCGCAAGCCCCTGGAATCGCTATCGTTGCCGGCGTGACGGGTCGGCTGATGGTGGTCAACGGTGGGTCCAGTTCGGGGAAGTCCGGGATGATCCGGTGCCTGCAGGCGATCCTGGACGAGCGCTGGCTGACGTTCGGGGCGGACAGTTTCGTCGAGGCGATGCCGGCCGCGATGCAGGCGTCGGACGACGGGATCCACATCGGCCCGAACGGCGAGGTCGTGGTCGGCCCCGAGTTCAGGCGGCTGGAAGCGGCCTGGACGGCCGGGATCGTCGCGATGTGCCGGGCAGGTGCGAATGTCGTCATCGACGACGTGTTCCTCGGCGGAGCCACATCGCAGCAGCGCTGGCGGGACGCTGCGGGCGAGGTCGAGATCCTCTGGGTCGGAGTCCACTGCGACCCCGAGGTAGCTGCCGGGCGCGAACTGGCCCGCGGCGACCGGGCGGTCGGGATGGCGGCTCTGCAGGCCACCCTCGTCCATGAGGGCGTCAGCTACGACGTCGAGGTCGACTCGAGTCACATGGAGGCGCTGGACTGCGCCCGGACTATCGCCCGCCACCTGAAGTAGCAGCGTCCTCGACCCGCGCGAGCGCGGAGCCGATCCGAGCCCGGTGATCAGCGGCGACCGCAGCCTCGTCGTCACCGGCCAGAATCCGGCGGATCGACTCCAGGTGGACGGTCCGATACGCAGCGACCGCCAGGGCGGAGGTGAGGCGGGCATCGGGTACGTCGGTGGCCTCCATCGCAGCGGCGATCGCCTGCTCGAGGTGGTCGAGCAGTTCGCGAGCGCGTGACTGCAGCGCACGTGAGGATTCGACCAGCCGCCAGAACGCCGCGAAACGACCGCGGATCGTGGACAGCGGATGCCCTTCGTCGGCCAGTCTGATCATCAGTTCGGACAACGCCGCGACCGCGGAGGTGCCGGCCGGGCGATCGGTGACGGCGGCAACCACCAGGGCCTCGGCCTCCGGGTAGCGGTCGAAGAGCAGGTCCTCCTTCCGGGCGAAGTGGGCGAACACGGTCGGCCGGGCGACGTCGGCGGCCTCGGCGATCTCCGACACCGACACCGCGTCGAAGCCGCGCTCCAGGAAGAGCGCTGTCGCGACGTCGGAGATCCGGGTCCGGAGCTCGGCCTTCTTGCGCTCGCGGCGCCCTGGCGCTGGGTGCTGGTCCACGTCGCCAGGGTAAGTGAACTCGTACTCGATAAAAAGATGTACTGAGTATGAGATTGCTTGCTACCGTAGTGCCCATGCGTCCTCTCGGGGTGAACTACGACACCGGCCTGCAGTACGACGGCCGTTCGACGCGCCGGCGCTTCGACGCCGGCACAGTCCGCGACGAACTGCGGACCATCGCCGACGACCTGCACGCTCCCGCCGTCCGGGTCTCGGGCAACGACCCGGACCGGCTCACCATCGCGGGCGAGGCAGCCCTCGACGCCGGCCTGGACCTGTGGTTCTCGCCGGTCCCGATGGATCTCGAGCCGGACGAGTTCATCGCCTTCCTGTCCGGCTGCGCGACGCGCGCCGAGGCGTTGCGGACGAGCGGCCGGGGCGACGTCGTCCTGGTGCTGGGCTGCGAGCTTTCCGTGTTCTGCAAGGGATTCGTGCCCGGCGAGACGTCGGGGGAGCGGTTGTCGACGATGGCCGATCCGGCGACCTGGACCGATCAGGACAAGCTCGCGCAGCTGTACGAGGGCCTCGCGCGGTGGGGCGACGTACAGCAGCGGCTGGTGGCCGCGGCCCGCGCCGAGTTCGGCGGCCGGATCACCTACGCCGCCGGGATGTGGGAGGACGTGAACTGGGAGCTCTTCGACATCGTCAGCATCGACGCGTACCGCGACCAGCAGAACGCGGCGACGTTCCACGACGAGTTGCTGGCCCGGCAGAAGTGGGGCAAGCCGGTCGCCGTCACTGAGTTCGGCTGCTGCGCCTACCGCGGCGCCGCCGCGCGGGGCGGCTCGGGCTGGATGATCGTCGACCGGGCCGTCGACCCGCCCGCGATCAACGGGCACTACGAGCGCGATGAGGAGGAACAAGTGGAGTACCTGCTGGAGCTCGTCGAGGAGTTCGACCGGATCGAGCTCGCGGCCACGTTCTGGTTCAGCTTCGCCGGGTACGAACTGCCACACCGGCCCGGCGACCCCGCCCACGATCTCGACCTCTCGTCGTACGGGCTCGTCGCGACCGACGACGACGGTGGCTGGCGGCCGAAGCGCGTCTTCGGTGCCTTGGCCGAGCTGAACGGCGGCCGCGGTTGATGGAGTCCGTCCGGTTGGGCGGGACCGGTCTGCGGGTCTCGCGGATCTGCCTGGGGATGATGAGTTTCGGCACCGGTGGCGCCCGGGAGTGGCACCTTGGCGAGGAGGCCGCGGAGCCGATCGTACGGCGAGCAGTGGACGCCGGGATCACGTTCTTCGACACCGCCGACGCGTACTCGAAGGGCACCGGCGAGGAGCTGACCGGCCGTTTGCTGCGGAAGTTCTTCGGCCGCCGCGAGGACTACGTACTCGCGACCAAGGTGTACTACCCGACAGGCCCCGGACCGAATGACCGCGGCCTGTCCCGAAAGCACATCCTGGACGCGATCGACGCGTCGCTGCGCCGGCTCGGCACCGAGTACGTCGACCTCTACCAGATCCACCGGTGGGACGACGACACGCCGATCGAGGAGACGATGGACGCGCTCGCGGATGTCGTCCGGGCCGGGAAGGCCCGCTATCTCGGAGCGTCGAGCATGTTCGCCTGGCAGTTCGCGAAGGCGCAGCGGGTGGCCCAGCAGCTGACACAGGTCCCGTTCGTCTCGATGCAGAACCACTACAACCTGGTCTACCGGGAGGAAGAGCGCGAGATGATCCCGCTCTGCGTCGACCAGGGCGTCGGCGTCATTCCGTACAGCCCGCTCGCCCGCGGTCTGCTGGCCCGGACCGGAGGAGGTACGACGCGATCCGGCAGCGACCCGGTCGCCGACGACTTGTACGGCGAGAGCGACCAAGCGGTGGTGAAGGCCGTCCACGCGGTCGCCGCCGATCGTGGTGTGCCCCCGGCTCAGGTCGCTCTGTCCTGGCTCCTCGGCGCCGGCGGCGTCACCGCTCCCGTTGTCGGTGCCACCCGCACCCAGCATGTCGACGACGCGGTGGCTGCTGTCGACCTCACGCTGACCGCGGAGGAGCGAGCGCTGGTGGAAGCGCCGTACCGTCCGCATCCCGTGACCACCTGACTGGACCGGCGGGTACAGTCGACGGTGTGCTGACGGCGAAGGGTGCGGCGACGCGGGATCGGATCGTGGACGCGGCGGCCGCGGAGATCCGTGACCGTGGCGTCGGGGCGGTGACGCTCGACGACATCGGGCGGCGGAGCGGGACGGGCAAGAGCCAGCTGTTCCACTACTTCCCTGAGGGCAAGGAGCAGTTGCTGCTGGCGGTCGCCGAGCGCGAGGCCGACCGGGTGATCGAGGACCAGGAGCCGCAGCTCGGGCGGCTGACCACGTGGGAAGCGTGGCGGGAGTGGCGTGACGTCGTCGTGGAGAAGTACCGCCGGCAGGGTGTGAACTGTCCGCTCGGTGTGCTGATCACCGAGATCGGGCGGCACACCCCGGCCGCGCAGGCGGTGACCGGCAAGCTGCTCGCACAGTGGCAGCGCCGGGTCCAGGCCGGGATCGAGGAGATGAAGGCCGACGGCAAGATCCGGGCCGAGGTGGACCCCGCCCGCGCCTCCGCGGCCCTGATCGCGTCGGTCCAGGGCGGGGTCGTCATCCTCATGTCGTCCGGCTCGGCCAAGCACCTGGAGTACGCGCTGGACCTCTGCCTGGACTACCTCCGCGGGGACATCACCGCCAGTTGAGCACCGGCGGTTGGTAGCCGGCCGGCTTGTCGGCGACCTTGGCTCCGGCGTTGACCAGCCAGCCTTGGTACTCCGGCGTGAACATGCGATACACCGACTCCGGCGGTACGGCGCTCGCCTCGTCGAGCGTGGATCGCAACTCCGCGGGGATCTCGAACTCGAGGGACGCCAGCGAGGAGCCGAGTTGCTCCGGGGTGCTGGCGCCGACGATCGCCGAGGCGATGCCGGGCTGCGTGGCGACCCAGTTGACGGCGACCTGGGCCATCGTCACACCGAGCTTGTCCGCCACAGACCTGACCGTGTCGAGCAGGTCCCAGTGCCGGTCGGTCCACGTCCGCACCGGAGCGGCGTCGCCGGTGAGCCGCCCGTCGCCGGTCACACCCTGCGCGTCGTCGCGGCGGTACTTGCCGGTGAGGAATCCGCTGCCGAGCGGACTCCACGCCGTGATCCCGAGGCCCAGCGTCTGGCCGAGCGGGACGTGCTCGGTCTCGATCGTCCGCTCGACCAGCGAATACGGCAGTTGCAGGCTGACCATCGGCACCGAGGAATGCGCGTCCGCGAGTGTCTGGGCGCGAGCGGCGTACCAGGCCGGTACGTCGGACAGGCCGGCGTACCGGATCTTGCCGGCTTGGGTGAGGTCGTCGAAGGTGCGCAGGACCTCCTCGATCGGGGTGATGCGGTCCCAGGTGTGCAGCAGGAACAGGTCGAGGTAGTCGGTGCGTAGCCGGCGCAGTGACTCCTCGACCGCGCGGATCATGTGCTTGCGGCCGTTGCCGCCGGCATTCGGATCGCCGGGGTCGACGCTGTTGGTGAACTTGGTGGTGAGCACCATCCGCTCGCGGAGTCCGGCTTCCTCGATCAGCTTGCCGAGGATCGTTTCGCTCTCACCGGCGGTGTAGAAGTCCGCCGTGTCGATGAAGTTGCCTCCGGCATCGATGTACCGGCGGAAGATCGATCGCGCGTCGTCCTCGGTCTTCCCGTACGGCGCGTGGAGTCCGCCGGTGCCGAAGTTCATCGTGCCCAGTGCCAGCCGGCTGACGCGCAGTCCGGACCGGCCGAGCAAGTAGTAGTCGTCAAGTGCCATGCCCACAGCGTTGCTTGAAAAAAATGGACCGGCAAGTACAAACGGCGACGGCGTGATTGAGTTGGGGCTGATGCTCGTCGATCGGCGAAGGGATCGGACTGTGGGGTTGTCGGAACGGCAGCGGATGGTGCTCGGGCGGTTGGCGGAGATCGCGATCCCGGCGGACGACTTCCCGTCGGCGGCCGAGGCCGGAGCGGTGGGGTTCATCGAGCAAGTGGTGACCGAGGACCGGCCGGACTGGCTCGTGCGGGTCGAGCGGGCACTGGACGTCGCGGGGGATGAGCCGGACCTCGACCTGGTGCTGGCTGATCCGGATGGCGCCTGGCTGGTGCGGATGATCGCGCAGGGCTTCTACGCGGGGGATGGGCAGGTCCGGCCGTCGGCGTGGACCATGGTCGGTTGGCAGGCGGACAAGGCCGGGGCGTGGGAGCCGGTGCAGACCGACCTGCGCATCACGCCGCGGTCGGAGTTGGTGGATCGCTACGACTGCATCGTGGTCGGCTCCGGCGCGGGTAGTGGTGCGTCCGCTCAGGTGCTGGCAGAGTCCGGGCGGTCGGTGCTGGTCGTGGAGACCGGTCGCTACCCGACGACCGCGTCGTTGTCCCGCGACCACCTGCGGAACCCGCGCTCGGTGGCCGGGCTGCCCGCGCTGACCGACCCGGATCCGTTCGGACGCCCTCGGGTCGCGGTCGTCGACGGCGTACCGCGGCAGGTGGTGCCGCCGGACGGTGGATGGGGCAACAACGCCTTCACGGTCGGTGGCGGCACTCGGGTGTACGGCGCCCAGGCCTGGCGGTTCGTGCCTCGCGACTTCGCGATGGCGAGCACCTACGGAGTTCCTTCAGGGAGCGCTCTGTCGGACTGGCCGATCACGTACGACGACCTGGCGCCGTACTACGCGTTGGCCGAGCAGAGGTTCGGGGTGAGCGGCGGCGGTGTGGACCCGTGGCACGAGCCGCGGGAGCTCCCGATGCCGCCCATGCCACGCACCGGTCCGGCGACACGGCTCGCGGCAGCCGCGGAGCGGCTGGGCTGGGGAACTCTCGACGTACCGCTGCTGATCAACTCGGTCGACTACCAAGGACGGGCGGGCTGTGTGCGGTGTGGGCAGTGCGTCGGATTCGCCTGCCCGGTCGAAGCAAAGTCAGGGACCCACAACACGGCGTTTCCGGCCGCACTCGCGACCGGACGGTGCACGTTGGTCACCGAGACGACTGCGGAGCGACTGGTCACCGATGCGTCCGGCCGCGTGACCGGTGTCGCCCTGGTCGCCGAGGACGGTCACTGGCGCCGGACCGTGCAGTGTGAAGAGGTCGTGATCGCCGCCGGTGCGACCGAGACACCGCGGCTCCTGCTCAACAGCGCCCACGACCGCGAACCCGATGGCCTCGGCAACAACCAGGACCAGGTCGGCCGGCATCTGCAGGCTCATGTGTACGCCGGCGCGGTCGGGCTGTTCGACGACGAGCTGGCCGATCTGATCGGCCCAGGTGTCTCGATCGCGACCTGCGACTTCCGGCATGGGAACGACGGGATCGTGGGTGGCGGGATGCTGGCGAACGAGTTCGTCCCGACGCCGGCCGCGACGTACGACTATCTGACCGGCGCCGGGTTGATCCCGCGGGCCGGGGCGGAGGGGAAGCTGGCGATGCGGCGGGAGGCGCGACGCATGCTGCGAGTTGTCGGGCCGATCCAGGAGGTCACGTCGGCGGAATCCCGGGTGCAGGTCGATCAGCGAGTCCGCGACCGCTTCGGCAATCCGGTCGTGAGGATCAGCGGTTCCATCCACCCGGAGGACGTCCGGTCGCAGGCCTTCATGAGCGCGAAGGCCCACGAGTGGCTGGAGGAAGCGGGCGCGGTCCGGACGGCTGTCGGCGGGGTGGGTACGACGCGGCAGGCGAGCAGCGGGCAGCATCAGGCGGGCACGTGCCGGATGGGCGACGACCCGGCGCGGTCGGTCACCGATCCGTACGGCCGGGTCTGGGGCCACGACAACGTCCGGATCGCCGACGCTTCGGTGCACGTGACGAACGGGGGAGTGAACCCGGTGCTCACCGTGCTGGCCAACTCCCTGCGGATCGCCGAGCACCTCACTAGGTGATGGTCAGGCGAGGATGCGGGAGATGCCGACGCCGCTGCGGGCGTCGCGGCCGTACTTCTCGACCTCGGCGGCGAGGTCCAGCCGGCGTACTCCGGCCTTCGCCCGGTCCTCGTCGGTGAGCAGGTCGGCCGGGATGATCCAGACGATCTCGAACTCCAGCCCGTTCGGGTCCTTGCCGTACAGGGACTTGGTGGTGCCGTGGTCGGACGAACCGACCAGGGCGCCGGCCTCGGCCAGCGTGGCGGACAGGTCCTCGAGGTCGCCGAGGGTGTCCACCTCCCAGGCGAGGTGGTAGAGCCCGACGGTCGTCTGCCCGGCACCGGATGGGCCGGCCTGCGGGCCGAGTTCGAACAGGCCGAGGTCGTGGTCGTTGGTCGAGCCGGGCGCCCGGAGGAAGGCCGCGCCCTGGTAGGCGTCGCCGCCCTCGGTGTAGCCGAACCCGAGCACGTCGCGGTAGAAGGCGACACTCTCGGCCACGTTCCGCACGTACAGCACCGCATGATTCAAGCGGAAGATCGCCATCGAACAACCTCTCTCGTCGGGACCCTCTCGATGATAGTTGAAGACTCAACCTAGGGCCACGGCTGCGCGCTAGCGGCGGCGAGGTCTGCCCGGCTTCTTACCCGCTCCCTTGGTGGCCGGCGCTTTCTTGGCGGCGGCCTTCTTGGCCGGGGCTGTCGTGGCGGGCTGGGCGCCGCGGCTGCTGTTGACCGTCCGGCCGCGGACAATCCCGATGAACTGCTCCACCAGTTCTGACGTCTCGTCCTCGGGCCAGCTCAACGCGACCTGCGACTCCGGTGCGTCCAGGAGCGGCCGGTAGGTGAGGTCCTTGCGGTGGTGCAGCCGGGCCAGTGACTGTGGTACGACGAGCAACCCGGTGCCCATGGCAACGAGTGCGATCGCATCCGCCGTGGTCGCGGGACGTTCGTCGATCACCCGTCCGGGTGGGCGTTCCCAGTCGAAGACGTCGTCCCGCGGGTGGAGCATGAGTTCGTCGGCCAGGTCGTCGGTGGTCACCTCGTCGGCCGCTGTCACCAGGTGATCCTTCGGAACCACGACGACCGTCTGCTCGACGTACAGGGGGATGGCGTGCAGGCCGTCGCGGTCGATCGGGAGCCGGAGGAGTACGGCGTCCGCCTCGCCGCGACGTACCAGGGCCGGCGCGTCGGCGGCGGTGACCTGGATCAGCTCCAGCGGGATCCGGGGAAGGCGCTCCGCCCACATCCGAACCCACTTGGCAGGTGTCACGCCGGGCACATAGCCCAGCCGGAAGGTGGGTCGGGGGCCGGTCACGGTGGCCAGGTTACCGGGCGTCACGCCAGGACGGGCATGGTCGCTACCCTTGCGGCATGACGGCGCGTAAGACACCCCAGACGATGAAGCCGGCCACGGCGGCCAAGAAGCTCGGGGTGTACCTCCAGGCGACCCCCGCGGAGTTCCAGGAGGGCGCGGTCTCCCGCGACGAGCTGAACGCGCTCCAGGCCGACCCGCCCGAGTGGCTCCGCGAGCTGCGCCGGACCGGTCCGCACCCGCGGCCCGTCGTCGCGGCCAAGCTCGGCGTCTCGATCAGCGGCCTCGCCCGCGCCGGCGTCACCGAGGCGCTGACCACGGACGAGATCGAGGCCATCAAGTCGGAGAACCCCGACTGGCTCGAGCACGAACGGGCCACCCAGGCCGACGTCCGCCGCCAGGCCGCCGAGCTCAAGAACAAGACGGACTAGTCCGGCCCGACCCCTTGACGTGACCCGTGACTCAGGCACTATTTTCGGTCATGACCGTAAAGGCGGTCACAGCCGTGCGTACGTCTGGGAGGTCCTGATGAAGGTCGGTATCAGCCGGGTCGTGGGGTCCGTGGCCGCAGTAGCGGTGGTGGCCGGATTGAGTGCCTGCGGCGGTTCCAGCGGGTCCGGCGGGTCCTCGGACCAGGCGGTCGTGACGGTCTGGATGTACCCCGTGATCGCGGACGAGAAGGCGGCCACGACGTACTGGACGCAGATCGAGAAGGACTTCGAGGCGGCGAACGCCGGCATCGACCTGCGGATCGAGCAGCAGCCCTGGGCGAACCGGGACCAGAAGCTGGCGACGGCGTTCTCCGGCGGCAAGGGACCCGACGTCCTGCTGCTCGGGCCGGACCAGATCCCTCAGTTCGTCACGTCCGGCTCGCTCGAACCGGTCGACAAGGTGCTGGACGCGGACAAGGACAAGTTCCTGCCCGGCGCCCTGGACGCGCTGAAGGTCGACGGCAAGCTGTACGCGGTGCCGATCTACCACACGGTCACCACGACGGTCTACAACAAGAAACTGCTCGCGAAGGCCGGCATCACCAAGCCGCCGGAGACCTGGGACGAGATCAAGGCGGCCGTGCCGAAGTTCAAGCAGGCCGGTGTCGCCACGCTGGACTACTCCGCCTCGCCGGAGGCGTCGCTGAACCTCAGCTTCTACCCGCTGCTGTGGCAGGCCGGCGGGAAGGTGTTCGCCGACGACGGCAAATCGGTGGCGTTCAACCAGGCACCCGGTGTCGAGGCGCTGACGTTCCTGAAGGGCCTGTATGACGACGGCGGGATCCCGAAGAGCGCCCTGTCGAACGCGAACGTGGTGGCCGACCAGGCGCTCGGCAAGCAGCAGGTGGCGATGGGCTTCACGAACACCCTGATCGACGCCAAGACCGTGGCCGCGAGCTGGGGCGCCGCGAACGTCGTGGTCGGCGCACCACTGGAGAACAAGAAGCGGGTCGGGTTCGGGCTGCCCGGCGGGCTCGCGGTGAACGCGGGATCGAAGAACGTCGACGCGGCGGAGGAGTTCCTCGGCTTCATGACCCAGCCGAAGCAGGAGATCAGCCTGGCGACCGCGTCCAACTTCCTGTCCCCACGCACCGACGCGCCGGTGCCGGCCGCCGACGAGCAGGCGAAGAAGTTCGAGGAAGCCCTGCAGTACGCCTACTCAGGTGAGGTCAACCCGGCCGCCCGCCAGGTGATGACGTTGCTGTCGGTCGAGATCCAGGCCGTGCTGACCGGCAAGAAGACACCGCAAGAGGCCCTGGATGCGGCGGCCAAGCAGTCCAACGATCTGCTCTCCAGACAGCGCTGACAGGATGAGAGTTGTCGACGTCAATCGCATCGTCGGTCCGGTGCCGACGGGCGACGTACCGAGTGCGGATGCGCCGGGTCTGCTGGCCGAGCTCGACCGGTTGGCGATCGACGCGGCGTGTGTGGTGCATTCGCAGGACCTGTACTACGACCCGACCGTGGTGGCCGAGTTGCCGGCGGATCCACGGCTGATCCGGGCGCCGGTCGTCGTACCCGGGCCGTTGGGAACCGGCGTGCCGGCGGATGCTCGGGTGGTGCGGATGTGCCCGGCCGAGCATCGGTTCCTGCTGACCGCGCCGCACGGGATCGCGGTGGCGCGGGAGTTGGCCGAGGGCGCTGTCTCGGTACTGCTGGCGCTGGAGTCGGTGGGTCCGGGGGAGATCCACCGGCTCGCGACCGAGGTGCCGTCGCTGCGGATCGTGCTGATCAACACCGGCTACCGCGCGTTGCGCGAGCTCGCCGACCTGATGGACGCGCATCCCGAGGTGCGGGTCGATACGGCGACGTTGTGCGGTCACCTCGCGGTCGAATGGGTCGTACGCCGGTACGGCGCCCACCGGGTGCTGTTCGGGACCGGTGCGCCACTGACCGACGACGCGGGGCCGCGGTTCCAGCTCGACCACCTGGAGCTGCCGGCGGACGAGGTCGGACTGATTGCTAGCGGCAACATCCTGGGCCTGGTCGGATGACGGGCATCATCGACGCCCACGGTCATCTCGGGGCGTGGTTCGCCTTCGCGATCCCGGACAGTTCGACCGAGAGCCTGGTGCGGGTGATGGACGGCTGCGGCGTCGCGACGATGTGTGTCTCGCACCTGCTCGCGATCGGCCCGGACTCTCGCGCCGGGAACGCCCTGCTGCTCCAGGAGATCGAGCGCTTTCCAGGCCGCTTTCTCGGGTACGCCGTCTACGACCCGCACGACCCCGAGGCGGCGCGACGAACGGCCGATCTGCTCGACGCGCCAGGTGTGATCGGGCTGAAGCTGCACCCGGACACGCATGAGCACGCGCTCGACGGCCCGGCGTACGAACCCGCCTTCCAGTTGGCGGCCGAGCGCGGCTGCGTAGTGCTCGCGCATGGCATGTTCGGTTCGCCGTGGTGCGGTCCGGCGCACTTCGCGGCCGTTGCCGCACGGCATCCGGCCGTGAAGCTGTTGATGGGTCACGCCGGTCTGTTGCCGGCCGGGTTCCCGGCGGCGGCCGAGGTGGCGTCGACGTACCCGAATGTCACGTTGGAGCTCTGCGGGTCCCGGACCACGGCGCGGCATGTGGCCTGGCTGGTGGATGCAGTGGGCGCGGACCGGATGGTCTTCGGGTCCGACGCGCTGTTCCTGGATCTGCGGGTCGGGGTCGGCCGGGTGCAACTCGCGCCGATCGATCAGGCCGACCGCGATCTGTTGCTGTTCGGCACGATGACCCGGCTCCTGGAGGGATGTCGATGACAGTGGCAACGACTTTGGCGCTTGACGGCGGTACGCCGGTCCGGACCGCGGGCTGGCCGAGTTGGCCGCCGCCCGCGACCGCGGAGCAGCGCGAACTCCTGCTCGAGGTGCTGGACAGCGGCGACTGGGGTGCGACCTCCGGTCAGAAGGTGGCCGAGTTCACCACCGCCTTCGCTCAGTCGATCGGAGCGCGGTACGGCGTCTCGGTCGTGAACGGGACGGTCGCGCTCTTCCTCGCGCTGCGCGCCCTCGGGGTCGGCCGGGACGACGAGGTGATCGTGCCCGCCTACACGTTCGTCGCGAGCGCGACCGCGGTGGTGCTGGCCGGCGCGCGGCCGGTACTGGCCGATGTCACGCCGGAGACACTCCATCTCGACCCGGCCGCGGTCGGGCGGCTGATCAGTCCGCGGACCAAGGCGATCATGCCGGTGCATCTGGCCGGTGCCCCCGCGGACGTCGATGCCTTGACGGAGTACGGCGTACCGATCGTCGAGGACGCGGCGCAGGCGCATGGTGCGACCTGGCGCGATCGGCCGGTCGGGACGCTGGGTGACGCCGCGTGCTTCAGCTTCCAGTCCAGCAAGGCGATGACGGCCGGCGAGGGCGGGCTGATCGTGACCGACGACGAGGCCGTGTACCGGAAGGTCTGGGCGCTGCACAACGTCGGCCGGAGTCTCGAGGGCGGGTGGTACGAACATCCGGATGTCGGGTGGAACCTGCGGATGACCGAGTTCCAGGCCGCCGTGCTGCTGCCGCAACTCGGCGTACTGGACGACCAGGTCAAGACCCGGCATCGCGCGGTGGAGTTCCTCCGCCGGGAGCTGGCCGGCGTTGATGGTCTGGAGGTTCTGCCGGAGCCGCCGGGCACTACCGCGAGCAGCCATCACCTCGGGTTGGTCCGCTACGACCCGGCCGCGTTCGGTGGGCACGGCAAGGACGACTTCCTCGCGGCGATGGCGGCCGAAGGTGTTCCGCTGGATGCCGGCTACCGCTCGCTGTCCCGAGAGAGCGCACTCCAGGCGTACTCCGACCTGCAGCCGTGCCCGGTCGCGGAGGAGGCCGCGGACACGGTCGTGTGGATCCGTCAGAGTCTGTTGATGGCCGACGAGGCGGAGCTGTCTGACATCGTCACCGCCGCGACGAAAGTCCACCAGGCGTTCGTCAGCTCGTGACCAGTGCCTCGAACGCGTCGAGGGCGCGCCGGATGTTCTCGACCGAGTTCGCGTACGAGAACCGCAGGTGGTCCTCGCCGTACGCCCCGAAGGATGTGCCCGGCAGGCAGGCGACGCCGGCCTCGTCGAGCAGCCGATCGGCCAGCGTCGCCGCGGACAGCCCGAGCTCACTGATGTTCGGGAACGCGTAGAACGCTCCACCCGGTTCGACGCACGACACACCCGGTACGGCGTTCAGCCCGGAGACGATCACCTCGCGGCGTTCCCGGAAGGCCTCGAGCATCCGTTCGACGTCGTCCCACGGTCCTTCCAATGCCGCGATCGCGGCGTACTGGCTGAAGGCCGACGTACAGGACACCGAGTTGATCAGCAGTCGGGTCACCGGCTCGACCAGTGGCTCCGGGAACACACCGAACCCGAGCCGCCAGCCGGTCATCGCGAACGTCTTCGACCAGCCGTCGAGCAGGATGGTCCGCTCGGCCATGCCGTCGACGTCCAGCACGCTGTGGTGGTCCCCGTCGTACCGCAGCGCCCAGTAGACCTCGTCGCTGAGTACGACGAGGTCGTTGGCGATCGCGATCTCGGCGATCGCCTCCAACTGTTCGGGGGTCGAGGCGCTGCCGCACGGGTTGTGCGGGGAGTTGAGGATCAGCAGCTTGGTCCGGTCGGTGACCAGCGACGCGAGCTCCTGGGGGTCGATGACGAACCCGTTCTCCTCGCGCAGCGGCACCGGCACCGGCTTCGCGCCGGCGAACGCCGCGATCGAGGCGTACATCGGGAAGCCCGGGTCCGGGTAGAGGACCTCGTCGCCCTCCTCGCACAGCGCCATGATCGTGAAGAACATGATGGGCTTGGCGCCCGGCGTGACGAGCACCCTGTCCGGCGTCGTGGTCAGCCGGCCGGTGCGCTCGAGGAAGTCCGCGACCGCGGTGCGCAGTTCGGGGATGCCCGGCGCCGGCACGTAGTGCGTGTGGCCCTTGTCCAGCGCCTGCTGCGCGGCGGCGACGACGTGCTCCGGGGTGTCGAAGTCCGGTTCGCCGATCTCGAGGTGCACGATCTCGCGGCCGCGTGCCTCCAGGGCCTTCGCCTTGGCCAGCACCTCGAACGCCGATTCGGTACCCAGTCGATTCATCCGCCCAGCAAGCTTCACGCCTTCGAGCCTAGGCGGAGTGTCCACTTCCTGGCCAACGGTCCTGTGTCGTGAGACGCGTGCCATGATCGGGTTGGTGGGTCAGCGAGCGACTCGAAGGAGTGCGGATGGCACGGGTAGCGGTCACCGGAAGTAGCGGGAAACTCGGCCGGGCGGTGGTCGATCACCTGCTGGACCACGGCTGGGACGTGGTCGCTCTGGACCAGGCACCGCCGGCGCGGACCGGTGTCGTGGCGTCGCGGGTCGACCTGACCGATTTCGGCCAGGCCTACGAGGCGATCGCCGGAATCGACGACCGCCACGACGGCGTCGACGCCGTCGTTCACCTGGCCGCCGTACCGGCGCCCGGACTGCGGCCGAACGCGGCGACCTTCCACAACAACATGACGGCCACCTACAACGTGTTCTCGGCCGCCTTGCGGGCAGGAGTCCGCAACATCGTCTGGGCGTCCAGCGAGACCGTGCTCGGCCTGCCGTTCGACGAGTTCCCGCCGTACGTGCCGGTCGACGAGGACTACCCGCCGCGGCCGAACAGCACGTACTCGCTGGTGAAGACGCTCGAGGAGGAGCTGGCCCGGCAACTGTGCCGCTGGCATCCGGACCTGAAGCTGATCGGCCTGCGGTTCTCGAACGTGATGTACCCCGAGGACTATGCACGGTTTCCGTCGTTCGACGCCGACGCGCAGGCGCGCAAGTGGAACCTCTGGGGCTACATCGACGCCCGCGACGGCGCGCAGGCCGTCCGCCGCGCGCTCGACTACGACATCACCGGCACCGACGTGTTCATCGTCGCCAACGCCGACACGGTGATGTCGCGGCCGAACGAGGAGCTCCTCGCCGAGGTGTTCCCCGGCGTCCCCGTCAAGCGCCCGTTCGGCCCGAACGACACCCTGCTGTCCATCGACAAGGCCCGCCGCCTGCTCGGCTACGAACCCCAGCACTCCTGGCGCGACTAGGCAGGCCCGTACGGGAACAGCTTCTGCGGGTCGTACGACGCTCGTACGTCGGCCAGCCGGGCGAAGGTGTCCGACGGCCACGCCGCCTCGTACGAGCCCGGCAGCGAGAAGCCGGCCGCGAAGTTGACGGTGGTCTCGGGGGAGACCCAGGCCGACAGCCGATCCAGCACGCCACCCGCCGTAGCGGGCAGCACCGTCTCGAACAAGCCCGGATCGGGGACACCGATCATCACCAGGCTGTACGCGCCACCGCGTCCACCCACCGCACTGCCTTCCGGTACGTCGCGGTGCGCCGCGCCGCCGAGATGCCGGATCTCCGCCGCGACGAGTGGGACCTGCTGATCCGGCCCGACGACCTCGAGGAACGCGGAGGCGAAACCGGCGTCGATGTCACGGAGCAACACACCTTGGTCCCACGCGGCCGTCGGGCCCTTGGGATCGTTGTGAATGAGCGCGATGTCGGTGGCCGGCATCTCGCCGACGGAGTCGACGATCGTCGTACCGGCGTCGCGGATCGGTCGGAAGAGCCGCTCGCCTGTGGACGGGTCGCCGACGAAGGCGAAGCGGACGTTGAGGACGGTCTTGCCCCGCAACGGCTCGGGGATGAACTCCAGCGGCGGCAGCCGCAGGATCACGACCGAGGAGTTCGCAGTCTCGGGCAGCGTCTTGGTCCAGCTCGCCCACGTCATGAACACCCTGGCGATGTCCGGAGCGTCGAAGAACACCGAACCGCCGTACAGCGTGGTCAACTCGACCAGCGCGAAGTCCATCGCGGTGACCAGGCCGAGGCCGCCCTTGCCGCCGCGCAGCGCCCAGAACAGGTCGGGGTGCTCGGTCGCGTTCGCCGTCACCACCTCGCCGGTGCCGGTGACGACGCGGAAGCCGCGAGCCCAGTCCGACGAGACGCCGAAGGTCCGGGCCAGCGGACCCAGGCCGCCGCCGAGGGTGTAGCCGATGCACCCGACCGCGTCGGAGGCGCCGATGATCGGCGCGAGCCCGTGCTGTCCGGCCGCGGCGATGACTTCCGCCCACCGGGAACCCGCGGCGATGTGGGCGACCTTCTGGTCCGGATCGACAGTCACGCCCGTCAACCGGGACGTGGTGACCAGGACCCCATCGGTGACCGCGGGCGATCCGTGCCCGGTCGCGAGGACCCGCACCGGCAGACCGCTGTCCGCCGCCGCCCGTACGACGGCTGCGGCGTCCGCCTCCGACGTGATCCCGACCGCGACGGCCGGACTGTGCGTAACCGCCGTGTTGAAACCGGCGACCTCCTCCGCGAACCCCTCGTCACCAGGAACCAGGACCGGCCCGCCGACCTCGACCCGCAGCCGCGCGACCAACTCATCCACACCCGACACAGTGCCTCCCCTCCAGAGACTCCACCCTTGGCCCGCAGTCTTCCGCACGCGCGGGGTCACGCCGAAGATGGCGGAAACACGCTTGGATGGGGGGCCGACTCGACGGTAGGCAGGCAAGGCTGAAAACCTGTGCCAGCGGTTGGCGATCCCAACTGTGACAACAGGGTGAGACACGGAGGCGGTCGATGTTCAAGCGTATCGCAGTGGTGAACCGGGGTGAAGCCGCCATGCGGCTGATCAACGCGGTTCGCGAGGTCAACGCCGAGGGCGGTGACCCGATCGAGACTGTCGCCTTGTTCACCGACGGTGAGCGGACCGCGACCTTCGTCCGCGAGGCCGACATCACCTACCCGCTCGGGCCGGCGTCGGCGCGCCCGTACCTGGACCTCGCCGTGCTCGAGCGTGCGCTGCGCGAGACGAAGGCCGACGCGGCCTGGGTCGGCTGGGGATTCGTGGCCGAGGACCCCGCCTTCGCGGAGCTGTGCGAGCGGATCGGCGTGACCTTCATCGGGCCGTCGGCCGAGGCGATGCGCAAGCTCGGCGACAAGATCGGGTCCAAGCTGATCGCCGAGGAGGTCGGGGTACCGGTCGCGCCCTGGAGCCGCGGCCCGGTCGAGTCGCTGGAGGCCGCGCTGCAGGCGGCCCGGACGATCGGCTACCCATTGATGCTCAAGGCAACGGCCGGCGGTGGTGGCCGCGGCATCCGGGTGGTCCGGTCGGCGGACGAACTCACCGATGCGTACGCGCGGACCAGCGACGAGGCGGCGCGGGCCTTCGGCAGCGGCGTGGTGTTCCTGGAGCGCCTGGTCACCGGCGCCCGCCACGTCGAGGTGCAGGTCATCGCTGACGGCCAGGGGACGGCGTGGGCGCTCGGCGTCCGGGACTGTTCCGTGCAGCGCCGGAACCAGAAGGTGATCGAGGAGTCCGCCTCACCGCTGCTGTCGGCCGGCCAGGTCGAGGACCTGAAGGCCTCCGCCGAGCGACTCGCGCTCGCGGTCGGCTACCGCGGTGCGGCGACGGTCGAGTTCCTGTATCACCCCGGCGAGAAGAGCTTCGCGTTCCTCGAGGTGAACACCCGGCTCCAGGTGGAGCACCCGATCACCGAGTTGACCACCGGGTTCGACCTGGTGAAGGCCCAGTTGCACGTCGCGAACGGCGGCCTGCTGGAGGGCACGAAGCCGGTCGAGAGCGGGCACGCGGTCGAGGCACGCCTGAACGCCGAGGACCCGGACCGCGACTTCGCACCGTCGCCGGGGCGGATCGCCGTACTCGACCTGCCGTCCGGACCCGGCATCCGGGTCGACACCGGTGTGAGCGCCGGTGACAGCATTCCGGCCGACTTCGACTCGATGATCGCGAAGATCATCGGCTACGGGCGGACCCGCGAGGAGGCACTGGCGCGGCTGCGCCGGGCGGTCGGGGCGACCACGGTGCTGATCGAGGGCGGCGCCACCAACAAGAGCTTCATCCTCGAACTGCTGGACCAGCCCGAGGTGATCGACGGCAGCGCCGACACCGGCTGGATCGATCGGGTCCGCGGCGAGGGGCGGCTGGTCTCGCACCGGCACTCGGGCGTCGCTCTGGTCGCGGCCGCGATCGAGGGGTACGAAGACTCCGAGCAGGTCGAGCGAGTGCGGTTGCTGGAGACCGCGCACGGCGGTCGTCCGCAGATTCAGCACGAGGTGGGTCGTGCGATCGACCTGAAGCTGCGCGGGGCGAGCTACCGGGTGACGGTGGCGCGAATCGGGCCGGACCGGTTCCGGGTCGGTGTCGGGACCGGCAACGACCACCTCAAGGTGGTGGACGCCGAGCTGGAGCGGCTCGACGACTACACCAGCCGGCTCGTGGTCGGCGGGCAGCGGTTCCGCCTCGTCACCGCGACGCACGGTCCGGTCCACCTGATCGAGGTGGACGGTGTGACCCACCGGGTCAGCCGCGACGAAGGCGGCGTACTGCGTTCTCCCGCGCCGGCTCTGGTGGTCGCGACGCCGGTGCAGACCGGGGCCGAGATCGAGGCCGGTGCGCCGGTGCTCGTGCTGGAGAGCATGAAGATGGAGACGGTGCTCTACGCGCCGTTCAAGGCGACCGTGAAGGAACTGCTCGTCGCCACCGGCAGCCAGGTCGAGACCGGTGCACCCCTGCTGCGGTTGGAGCCGGTCGCTGACGACTCCGGGGCCGAGGCGGCTGCTCCGACGGACAACGGCGTACAGCTGGATCTGCCGAACGGATCCGGGGAGAAGTCTTCGGCCGAGCGGGTCGAGCGGGGTCTGGACGACCTGCGCAGCATGCTGCTCGGGTTCGACATCGACCCGTCGGACGAGGGCGGCATGCTGGCCGACTACCTGTCCGCGCGGTCCGAGCTGGCGGACCCTCCGGTCGTCGCCGAGATCGACCTGCTGCGCGTGTTCGCGGACTTCGTCGAGCTGAGCCGCAACCGGCCGGCCGGCGAGGAGATCAGCACCGAGAACCGGGTGCACAGCCCACGCGAGCACTTCCACACCTACCTGCAGAGCCTGGATCCGGACCGAGGTGGTCTGCCGGCCGAGTTCCGCGCCCGGCTGACCCGGGTGCTCGGCCAGTACGGCGTGACCGACCTGGAGCGCAGTACCGAGCTCGAGGAGGCCGTCTTCCGGATCTTCCTGGCCCAGCAGCGCTCCACTCCGGACGTGCTGCTGGTCTCGTCGCTGCTGCAGCGCTGGATCGCCGAGCCGCGGCCGGTGTCGCCGGTCGACGAGTCCGCACACGACCTGCTCGACCGCCTGGTGCTGGCGACCCAGCTGCGGTTCCCGGTGATCGGCGACCTGGCCCGGAGCGTGCGGTTCCGGTGGTTCGACCAGCCGCAGGTGGATGCGGAGCGGGCGTCGGTCCTGGAGGGTGTCGGCGACGAGGTCGCCGCGCTGGCGGCGGATCCGGAGGCAGCGGACCGCAAGGAGCGGGTCGACGCGCTGGCCACCATCCCCGAGCCGATCGTCCGGTTCCTGGCGCAGCGACTGGAGCGTGGCTGGGGTGAGCGCGAGCCGATGCTCGAGGTGCTGATCCGTCGGCACTACCGCGAGTACGAACTGCACGACCTGCGCGAGTTCGCCGTCGACGGTCGGCCGTTCGCGACCGCCGACTACACGATCGACGACCGGCCGAGTCATCTGGTCACCTCGGTGGGCACGGTGGCCGAGCTGGCCGACCCGGACAGCGGCCTGTCCCGTGTGCTGACCGCGCAGATCGACGCGCGCCCGCCCCGGCACGAGGCCGTGGTCGAGCTCTACCTGTACGGCCCGGACCTGCCGGCCTCCCAGCAGGAGGCGTCCGACCTGTACCGCCGGATGGTCGCCGACCAGCCGGTTGCCCAGCGGGTACGCCGGTTCTCGGTCGCGATCGCACCGGGTCAGGGGCGGCCGGTGTCGTACTTCACCTATCGCCCGGCCGGCGGTTCGGTGGCCGAGGACGACAACGTCCGTGGCGTCCACCCGATGGTCGGCCGGCGGCTGAACCTGTGGCGGCTGCGGGACTTCCGGATCACCCGGTTGGACGGGCCGGACGACGTACTGCTGTACCACTGTGTGTCGCGGGAGAACGAAGCCGACCAGCGGCTGGTCGCGCTCGCGCAGGTTCGCCAGTTCGTCGTCGTGCGGGACGAGGACGGGCAGGTGACCTCGCTGCCGCACGCGGAGCGGGCGATCGCGAACTGCTTGGAGGCGATCCGCCGGGCCCGGACCGACCGCGGCGCGGCCGGTGCCAAGCTCGACATGAACCACGTCTGGGTGCACATCTGGCCGGTGGTCGAGGCTCAGGTCGACGAAGTCACCGCGCTGCAGCGCAACATCGCGCCGATGACCGCGGGCGCCGGGATCGAGGAGGTCCTGGTCCAGGGTCGGGTCGCGGCGCCGGACGGCAGCGTCAACCTGGTGGCGGCGCGGTTCTACTACCAGCCCGGTGCGGGTGTCGTCACCTCGGTCGAGCAGCCGCCGACCGGACGGCTGATGCCGCTGGACGACTACGCCCAGAAGGTGCAGCGGTCGCGTCGGCGCAACACGATCTACCCGTACGAGGTCAGCGGCATGGTCGCCGGTGCAGGCGGCTCCTTCGTCGAGTACGACCTCGACGACAGCGGTGCCCTGGTCCCGGTGGACCGCCCGCGCGGCCTGAACAAGGCCGGCGTCATCCTCGGCATCGTCAGTACGCCGACCACCCGGCACCCCGAAGGCATCACCCGGGTCGCGCTCAGCGGCGATCCGACCAAGGCCCTCGGCGCGGTCGCCGAGGGGGAGTGCTCGCGGATCATCGCAGCCCTCGACCTGGCCGAGCGGATGCATGTGCCGGTCGAGTGGTACTCGCTGTCGGCCGGTGCCCGGATCTCGATGGACTCCGGCACCGAGAACATGGACTGGGTCGCCAAGGCGCTGAAGCGGATCGTCGAGTTCACCCAGGACGGCGGCGAGATCAACGTCGTCGTGGCCGGCATCAACGTCGGCGCGCAGCCGTACTGGAACGCCGAGGCCACGATGCTGATGCACACCAAGGGCATCCTGGTGATGACGCCGGACAGCGCGATGGTGCTGACCGGCAAGCAAACGCTGGACTTCGCCGGTGGCGTCTCGGCCGAGGACAACTTCGGCATCGGCGGTTACGACCGGGTGATGGGTCCGAACGGCCAGGCGCAGTACTGGGCTCCTGACCTCAAGGGCGCCCGCGATGTGCTGATGGCGCACTACGACCACTCGTACGTCGTCCCGGGGGAGATCGGTCCGCGCCGGGCCGAGACGTCGGATCCGCTGGATCGCGATGTCACGACGTACCCGCACAGCGCGCCCGGCAGCGACTTCCGGACCGTCGGCGAGATCTTCTCCGTGGCGACGAACCCGGACCGCAAGAAGGCGTTCGACATCCGCACGCTGATGCGATCCGTCACGGACCAGGATCATCCGGTGCTGGAGCGCTGGGCCGGGATGGCCGACGCCGACACCGCGGTCGTGCAGGACGCGCGCCTGGGTGGTTACCCGGTCTGCCTGATCGGCATCGAGTCCAAGTCGGTGCCGCGGCGCGGGTTCCCGCCCACCGACGGGCCGGACACCTACACCGCAGGCACGCTGTTCCCGCTCTCGTCGAAGAAGACGGCCCGGGCGATCAACGCGGCCAGCGGCAACCGGCCGCTGGTGGTGCTGGCGAACCTGTCCGGCTTCGACGGCTCGCCGGACTCGATGCGGAACCTCCAGCTCGAGTACGGCGCGGAGATCGGCCGCGCGATCGTGAATTTCCAGGGCCCGATCGTGTTCTGCGTGGTGTCGCGCTACCACGGTGGAGCGTTCGTGGTCTTCTCCAAGGCGCTCAACCCGTCGATGACCGTGCTGGCGGTGGACGGCTCGTTCGCGTCGGTTATCGGCGGAGCGCCGGCGGCCGCTGTCGTCTTCGCCGGTGAGGTCGACGCTCGAACGGCAGCCGACGAGCGAGTCGCGTCGCTGGCCGAGCGGGTCGGCGAGGCGACCGGGGCAGAGCGGGCCGCGCTCGCGACCGAGTTGGCTGAGGTACGCACCGCCGTACGCGCGGAGAAGCTGGGGGAGGTCGCGATCGGGTTCGATCGCGTGCACAACATCCACCGCGCGGTCGAGGTCGGATCGGTCGATGCGGTGATCACCGCGAACGAACTGCGCCCACGGTTGATCGAGGCAATCATCTCCGGTCTACCGGGAGTTGGACCACTCACCTAACCTGGAGGTATGCGGACCGAGAGGGGCGGTCGCAGTAAGGCTCACTCGTTGATCACTTTCATCGGCGTGAGCGTACTGTCCGGCGCGTTGGCGGCCGGACTGGCGATCCCCTTCGCCGGATTCGCCGGACAGGGCAGCGAGCAGGTGGCCAAGTCGGTGCAGGATCTGCCGCGGGAGCTCGTGGTCGATCCGGTGGCGGTGCGGAGCCGGATCCTCGCCTCGGACGGCAGCCTGATCGCGACGCTGTACGAGCAGAACCGGATCCCGGTGCCGCTGAGCCGGATCAGCCCGATCATGCGCCGGGCGATCGTCGCGATCGAGGACTCGCGGTTCTACGACCACGGGGCCCTGGACGCGAAGGGCACGATCCGGGCGATGGTCCGCAACCAGACCGAGGGCGAGGTCCAGCAGGGCGGGTCGAGCATCACCCAGCAGTACGTGAAGCTCAGCCTGGTCGAGAAGGCCAAGACCGCCGAGGAACGCCAGCGGGCCACCGCGGTCACCTACGAGCGCAAGCTGACCGAGCTGCGGTACGCGATCGCGATCGAGAGCCAGCTGTCCAAGGACGAGATCCTGGAGCGGTACCTGAACCTGGTGAACTTCGGCGACGGCGCGTACGGCGTCCAGGCCGCGGCACAGCACTACTTCCGGACCACGGCCGACAAGCTGACCCTGCCCCAGGCCGCGATGCTGGCCGGCCTGGTGAAGAACCCGACCGGCTACGACCCGACCAACGACCTGGCGCGCGCGAAGGCGCGGCGCGACGTCGTGCTGAAGCGGATGCTCGAGCTCAAGGTGATTTCACTTCGGCAGGCCAACGCGGCGGTGAAGACCGCGGTGATCAACCTGAAGCGGGTCCTGCCGGTGCCGAACGGCTGCGCCAGCTCCCGCTACCCCTTCTACTGCGAGTACGTCGTCTCGAAGCTGCTGGACAACCCGGCACTCGGCGTGACGGTCAAGGATCGCGACCACTACCTGAAGACCGGCGGGCTGCTGATCCGGACCTCGATCGACCCGCGGATCCAGCGGGCCGCGCAGAAGTCGATCACCGCGCACAGCAAGTCGACCGACACCGCGATCGCGGCGATCACGATCGTCCAGCCGGGTAGCGGCCTGGTGAAGGCGATGGTGCAGAGCAAGCCGTACGGCAACGGCCGCAACCACACGAACTACAACTACAACGTCGAGAAGTCCTACGCCGGCGGGTTCGGCGGGTTCCAGAACGGCTCGACGATGAAGGCGTTCACGATCGCGGCGGCGATCCAGAAAGGCGTGCCGCTGAACTACCGGATCAACTCCCCGCAGCAGATCAACCTGAGCGGGAAGCGGTTCCGCACCTGCTCGGGCTGGACCCGGGACCCGGACTACACCCCGCAGAACTCGACCCGCGGCGGCAACCTCACGATGGTCGACGCGGCGCGGTTCTCGACCAACACCTACTTCCTGCAGTTGTCGCAGCGGGTCGGGCTGTGCCCGATCGCCCGGGTCGCGACCAAGCTCGGGATGTACAACGCACAGACGCTGCATCCACTCGACCAGGTCATCTCGATGACGCTCGGCGTCGGCTATGTGACCCCGCTGATGCTGTCGAACGCCTACGCGACGTTCGCGGCCCGCGGCAAGTACTGCAAGCCGCTGGTCGTCGCCTCCGTGCGGGACAAGGCCGGCAAGTACATCGACACGCCGCAGATCGACTGCAACCAGGCGCTCTCCCCGCAGGTCGCCGACGGCGTCAACCGGGTGCTCAGTGCGGTGATGGAGCCTGGCGGCACCGGCGGCCGGCTGAACTTCGGCAACTGGGACCTGGCCGGCAAGACCGGCACGATCCAGGACAACCTCGCCGTCTGGTACGCCGGTTACGCGCCGAACCTGGCCGGCGCCGCAGTTGTGGCGGACGCGAACCTTCCCTACACGAACCTGATGTACCGCCACACCCTCGACGGCCGGGACATCTCCGACCCGACCGGCTCCGGCACCGCCGGGCCGCTGTGGCAGACCGCGATGGAAGGCGCCTTGAAGGGCATGCCGCTGCGCCACTTCAAGGCGCCACCGCGCAAGATGCTGGGTGCCCCCCAGCCGGCGGACCAGAACGGGGGTCCGGACGCCAGCGGCAACGGGCGCCGCTAGTGCCCTGCGTCGTGATGCTCGCTGCTGGGAGCGACGTCGAGCGCCGGGTTGCGGTCGAAGAAGCCGAACGGCTTCAGCCAGAAGGCGATCGTGTCCACCGGCATCACCGGCCAGTCCTCGACCCGGGTGACGTGGTGGATGCCGAACACGTACCAGAGCACGACGTCGGTGTTCTCCAGCGCTTCGTCGTCCGCGATCCAGCGCGTCATCCCGTCGTCGACCGTCGACTGAGTCGGGTAGTCGCCGCACGGCCAGCGTTCCTCGTCGTGCTGCCGGGTCACCCATAGCGTGTGCCCTATCACCGGTGCCCGCAGGTACTGCGGCGTACCGGGGTCCATCAGTGCCGGGATCGACGCGCTCGGGATCAGTTTGTACGCCGGATTGGTGCCGAGGGCGTTCACGCGGTTCGGGTTGACCACCTTCCAGGTGCGCTGGGCCGCCCAGTCGAAGTCGCGGGCGGCGTCGGACTCGGACCGGATCGGGGTCGCCTCGGTGACGACGGCCAGCCCGTACGGGTTGTCGTCCGACACCGGTAGGGCGTGGGAGTCGACCTCCTGCACGGTGTTCGCGTCGCCGTCCACGTCGAGGTCGAGCCGCGCGACCAGGAAGTGCTGGTGGAACGGTGCGTACGTCTGCTTGTCGACGACCGTGCCGGTGGCCGGCGGCGTACCGTCCGCGGCGAACGGCGTAGTGACCATCAGCCCGGTCGCCCGGACCTCGCACTCGATGTTGCCGTCGGTATAGAAGCGCCAGTAGATCAAGTACTCGTAGTTCGCCACGGTCGCGTGACACGACACGACCATCCGGCGCATCCGCCGTACCTCGGCACCGGTCGTGTGGTCGACGTGCTTCCACAAGACGGCGTTGTCCTCCTCGTGCAGGCAGATCGCGTTCTTGATCGTGACCGGCTCACCGTGGGTGTCGTGCAGTACGGCGTCCAGGTAGACGATCTCGCCGAGGCAGTCGCAGCCGAGTCCGAGCGAGGTGGTCATGAAGCCGAGACCCCATTCGCCGATGTCGAACGCCGTACGCCGGTAGTGGTCGAAGGACGCGTCCCGGTACGGGACCACCATCTCGGCGAACGACATCCGGTAGGCGATGTCCCGGATGGCGCTGCGGCCGTTGACATGGTCGTCGTACGTGACCTGGTGGATGACCAGGCCCTCGCGGTGGTTGAAGCCCAGCCGCATGGTCCAGTTCTGCCACTTCAGCTCGGTGCCGTCGACGGTGAACGAGACGCCCTCGGGCTGGGTGACGTGCAGCGGCTTGAGGTCGGTGCGGAGTACGCCGGTCCACGGTCCGGGCGCGTACTCCGCGTCGACCGCGGGCTGCCCGTGGTCGTGGTCGTTCTCGAGTTCGAGCAACTCGAGCGTGTTCATGTCGACGACGACCTTGAGGCCCGACACCGGGTGGGCGTACGGGTTGCCGTCGGGCGTCTCGCGGTACCAGATGTCGCACCAGCCGAGCCGACGGTCGCGGTACTTCTCCGGCATCAGCGCCTTGCCGTACGTCCAGACCTCGATCATCACCAGCGACAGGTCGGTGATGCCGCGTTCGGCCAGCGCGGCGATCACGTCCGGATGGGCGCGCATCGCCTCGTCGACCTCGTGGTACTCGTCGCCGGTGAAGTTGGGGGTGACGCCGGGGACTTGGATCCACGACACCACCCGATCGCCGGTCAGATCGACGACGCCTTCCCAGGTCTGGTTGTCGGCCCGGTTCCACAGGACGGCGAACGCGGTCCGCGGTACCGGGTCGCCGGGACGCCAAGCGCGGACCGCGGACTTGGCCGGCTCCAGCAGCTCGATCGCCGCGAACCGCCAGGACCCGCCGACTTCCCGGTCCCTGCGCAGGATCGCAGCGGTCTGCCGGAACTCGTCCTCGTCCAGCGGTTCGAGCGGATGGGTCGCCATCAGTCCACGTCCCGGGCCATCAGGTCGTCCCAGGACTCCCGTCGTACGACAAGCCGGGCTCGGCCGCCGGTTGCGAAGACCACCGGGATCCGGCGATTGCCGTTGTAGTTGTTCGCCATCGTGTAGCAGTACGCCCCGGTCGCGGGAACGGCGAGCAGATCACCCACAGCCGGCCCCGCCAGCGGTACGCCGTCGACGAGGACGTCGCCGCTCTCGCAGTGCCGCCCGACCACGGTCACGGTCTCCAGCCCGGGACCCTCGAACCGTCCGACGATGCCGGCCTCGAACCGCTGCTCGAACAACGCGACCTCCAGGTTGTCGCCCATCCCGCCGTCCACCGCGACGAAGGTGATCGCACCGCGCTTGACCGTGGTGACCCGGTAGATCGTGGTCGCCGCCGTACAGACCATGCTGCGTCCAGGTTCGATGATGAGGTGCGCGGATGCGGGCAGGTGCTGCTTCGCCGCGCCGATCAGAGCATCGAGGTACGCCGCCACCGTGGGCGGCTCGTCGGACCAGGTGTAGCGGGCGCCGAGGCCGCCGCCCAGGTCGTACACCTCGAACTCGCCGAGTTGCGCGAGCGGCTCCACCGACTCCGCGAACGGCTCGACATCGAGGATCTGCGAGCCGACGTGGACGTGCAGACCGCGCATCCGCAGCCGCGGGCTGCGTTCGATGCGCTGGATCAACCGGGCCGCGTCGGGTGGGGCGAGGCCGAACTTCGAGCCCTCGTGACCGGTCAGCACATGGCTGTGGGTATCGGCGGTGACACCGGGGATGATGCGTACCAAGACGTCCTGGGTGCGGCCGGTCGCTTCCAGCCGGTCGACGTCGTCGGCGTTGTCGACCACGACCAGGCCGATGCCGTGTTCGACAGCCAGCGCGATCTCCTCGTCGCTCTTGGCGTTGCCGTGCAGGACGATCAGGCCGGGATCGACACCGGCTTTCAGTGCGGTCAGGATCTCGCCACCGCCGGCGACGTCCAGGCCGAGTCCTTCCTCGACCATCACCCGCTGGACCGCCGTACAGGGGAAGGCCTTGGACGCGAAGACCACGCGGGAGTCCGGCCAGCGGGCGGACAGCTCTTCGCGGTACTCGCGGGCGCGGGAGCGAAGGGCGTCCTCGGCGACGACCAGGACCGGCGTACCGAACGCGGCGGCCAGGTCGTCCGCACGGCAGCCGGCGACGACCAGCATGCCGTCGCCGGTCAGGCCGCTGCCGGCCGGGAAGAGCGAGAGCAGGTCGCTCCGGTCGGCCTGGTGCATGGTCAGTTCTCAGCGGCGCGTCCGGCCAGCTCCTCGGCCCGGTTGCGCGGTACGACGAGGACCGGGACGGGGGAGTGCCGAAGGATCTTGGTCGCCCGCGAGCCGAGGAACACCCGCGCTACCGGCCCGAGCTCGCTCGACCCGACCACGAGGATGTCGCCGGGCTCCCAACCGATGTCGTCGATCGCCTCGGCCCAGTTCGCACCGGAGCCGATCACCGTCTCGACCGTTCGCGGCCCGTGCGGCAGGTGTTTCACCTGGGTCAGCGTGGCGGCGACGGTCTTCTCCACCTCCGCCCGCCACTCGTCCATCACCAGGTCCTCGGAGTCGGTGCCGAGCCGAGTGGTGTACGCCGGACGGGACCACACCGCGAACGTGGCGATCCGCAGCGAAGCACCCGCGTCGGCGCTGACCGCTGCCGCAGCGAGGACCAGCTCCTCCGCGCTCTCGGTGCCGCCGAAGGCCGCGGTCACCCGCTGGACGCTGGCATCCCCCGGGCAGCGGAATCCCCGCGTGGCCAGGGCGATCGAGACATGCGAGCTGTGCAGCAGCCGGTCGGTGACGCTGCCGAGCGAGATGTGGCCGAACGCGCCGGCCGACGACGACCCGAGCACGATCAGCCGGGCGTCGTTCTGCGCGGCCACCTCGAGCAGACCGGCCGGCGCCGACCGGGCGCTGTACCGGACGTACGTCGCCGGCACGTCACCCGGCAGGTAGTTCCGGGCCCGCTCGAGCGCCTGGTCCGCGGTCTGCGCGAGGTAGTTCTGGTACTCCGCGTCCACTCGCGCCATCCCAGGCGTCCACGGCGCCGGTACGACGGTGCAGACGATCAGGTCGTCGTGCGCGGACCGGGCCAGCATCGCCGCGAGGTGGAGCGCCGCCTTCCCGCGCTCGTCCGAGGCGTAGCCGACGATCATCGTCATGGCGTCGGCCCGTCGTCGTCGTGGATCAGCCCGACGTGCTCGTGCCTGCCGAGGTGTGAGTGCTTGAAGCCGTAGATGAAGTACCAGGCCATTGCCACGGCGAGCCAGATCAGGAACACCCAGATGGTGACCGCGCGCAGGTCCTTGATGATCCACAGGCAGCCGAGGATCGACAGGATCGGTGTGACCGGATAGCCCGGCACCTTGAATCCGCGCGGCAGCTCGGGATGGGTCCGCCGCAGCACCATCACTCCGATCGACACGACCAGGAACGCGACGAGGGTGCCGATGCTGGTCATCTCGGCCAGGAAGTTGATCGGGATCAGCCCGGCCAGCAGGGCGATCAGCACGGCCACGATGATGGTGTTCGGCACCGGCGTGTGGGTGCGTGGGTTCACCTTGTGGAACAGCTCCGGGATCATCCCGTCGCGCGCCATCGCGAACAGGATCCGCGTCTGGCCGTAGATCACGATCAACGTGACGCTGAAGATCGAGATCACCGCGCCGGCGGCGAGTACGGTGGCCGGCCAGGTCGCGCCGGTCACCTTCTCCAGGATCGCCGACAGGCCGGCCTCCTGGTTCTCGAACTCGCCGGACGGCTGGGCGGCGACCGCGACGAGGGTGACCAGGATGTAGAGCCCGGTGACGGTGACGAGCGCGATCAGGATCGCCAAGGGCATCGTCCGCCGCGGGTTCTTCACTTCCTCACCCGCGGTCGAGACGGCGTCCAGACCGATGTAGGAGAAGAAGATGATGCCGGCCGCGGAGGTGATCCCGCTGATGCCGAAGGGGGCGAAGTCGGACAGGTTGTTCGCGTCCCAGCCCCTCAGCCCGAGCACGATGAACAGCAGCAGGACGCCGATCTTGATGCACACCATGACGGCGTTCGTAGTGGCCGACTCGCTCGCGCCGCGGATCAGCAGCAGGGTGCAGAGCAGCACCAGGATCGTCGCGGGCAGGTTGAACACACCGCCCTGCTCCGGCGCCTGCGACAGGCTGTCGGGGATGGTGAAGCCGAAGAGGTTGTCGAACAGTTCGTTCAGGTACTGCGACCAGCCGACGGCCACCGCGGCCGCGGACACGCCGTACTCGAGCAGCAGGCAGGCGGCGACCCCGATCGCCGGCAGCTCGCCGAGCGTCGCGTAGGCGTACGAGTACGACGATCCCGACACCGGGACCGCACTGGCGAGCTCGGCGTAACAGATCGCGGTCAGTCCAGCGACCACACCGGCGATCACGAACGACCAGATCACCGCCGGTCCGGCGACCGGCACCGCCTGGGCGAGGACGAAGAAGATGCCGGTGCCGATGGTGGCACCGATGCCGAACATGGAGAGCTGGAACAAGCCGATCGTCCGGGCGAGTTCGCTCTTCCCGGTGTCGGTGCCGCTCTCCTGCGCCATCTCCGGGACCGGCTTGCGACGGAACAGTTGCCGCACCGTCATCCCCATGATGCCCTCCCCTCGAGGGAGGTCTCCCCACCCCCAATCCGGAGTGTGGCACTCGGAATTCGCCGACGGAACAGGTCAGCCCGGCTCCGGCCGGTCACTCAACAGCGGGTGGGCAGGATCCCACCGCGTGCCATTGCGCTCGTCCTGGCGCTTGCGAGCGATCGCCGACACCGCCTCGAGCACCACCCGATTCGCCAGCGCCGCGGTGATGTCGGCGTGATCGTACGGCGGACTCACCTCCACCACGTCCATCCCGGCCACGGGCAGTTCGAGGCAGATCCGGCGTACCGCGTCGAGCAGCTGACGAGCGGTCAGGCCGCCGGGCTCGGGGGTCCCGGTGCCCGGCGCGTGGCCGGGGTCGCAGACGTCGATGTCGACGGACAGGAAGACTCCGTCGCACTCGTCGGTGGCGATCACGAACGCCTCGGTCAGGCACTCGTCCAGGCCACGATGCACGATCTCGGTCATCTCGTAGGAGCGCATCCGCTGCTCGGCCATCCAGTCCAGCGTGTCCGGCGGCGGCCAGTACCCGCGCAACCCGATCTGCAGGAAGCGATCCCCGCGCAACGCACCGGACTCGATCAGCCGGCGCATCGGCTGGCCGTGGCCCCACAGCGACCCGAACTCGATGTCGCCGGTGTCGGCGTGCGCGTCGAAATGCAGCATCGACACCCGGCCGTGGCCGAGGACGTTCGCGACACCCTTCGCGTCCGGGAACGCGATCGAGTGGTCGCCGCCGAGGACGACAGGGATCGCACCTGAGCGGGTCACCGTCTCGACCGCCGCCTCGAGCGCGGGCAGCGCGACCTCGATGTCGCCGGAGTACATCTCGACGTCACCGGCGTCGACGACGTTCAGCTCGACCAGACCGTCGGTGCGCAACGCGAGACTCGGCCGCGATCCGTCGTGGCCCAGGTAGTCCCGCATCCGGATCGCCATCGGCCCGAACCGGGCACCCGGCCGATGCGACGTGCCGCCGTCGAACGGCGCACCGAGAATCACCACCTGCGCATCCGCGTACGAGGCCGGATCGTCCAGATCACAGGCCGGCACCCCGAGAAACGTGAAGTCCGGCCCGAACTGCTGCCCGTAGCGGGTCATGCTCGGAGTCTGGCATCCAGCCACCACATGTCAACCGAACGGCGACGTAGTCTGGCGGCCGTGAATCTACTCGTCGTGCAGCCGGACGAACTCTGCCCGCCGGGCCATCTCACCGACTGGTTGTCACCGTTTCGGGTCTGCCGCGCGTACGGCGGTGATCCCGTGCCGAAGAACGCGGACGGGATCTCCGGATTGATCGTGCTAGGTGGTCTGCCCGGCGTGCACGACGCGGATCGGGTGCCGTGGCTGACTCCGATCAAGAGGCTCCTCGCCGACGCGGTGCGACAGGAGGTGCCGACGCTCGGCATCTGCCTCGGGCACCAGTTGCTCGCCGACGCCTTGGGCGGCAAGGTGATCTCCCGATCGCACGGCCAGAACTCCCGCGTGCTCCGGCCGGTCTGGACCGCCGAAGCCGCCATGGATCCAGTGCTCGGTCCAGTGTTCGATCCAGGCCCGGCCGGACCGCCCGCGGTGGCGTGGAACGCCGACACCGTGGCCGTACCGCCACCCAGCGCGATCGAACTGGCCGGAAGCGATGACGGCGATCTGCTGGCGTTCCGGATCGGTCGATCGGTGTGGGGCGTTCAGTGGCACCCGGAGGCGTCGTACGGGATCGTCAAGGGGTGGTACGAGGCGCAGTGCAGGGCCGGCACCGCTCGTCCGGAGATGGAGCGCGGGCTGGCCGAGATCCGCGCGGCCGAGACCGAGATGTACGCCGCATGGCGTCCGCTCGCTCTCGCCTTCGCCGCCCTGGCCACCGGTTCGCGCGAGCCGGCCCGCTGACACCGATCGGCTACCTCAAGCAGCGGGAAACGACCTCCAGCAGACGATCGTGGGTTGCGGTGTCCGCTGCGACGACCAGGCCAGGGCCGGTGTGCACCGGTTGCCCGCGGAAGTCGGTGACGACGCAGCCGGCCGCCTGGCACAGCTGGATGCCGGCGGTGAAGTGCACGCTGTCGACCAGCGAGCCGTTGGTGATGTAACCGGCCCGGCGACCCACAGCCACCCAGGCGAGCGCGAGGGTGGTCGACGACACCCGAAGCCCGAAGGTCGCCAGGAGGGTCGGGTCGGTCAGGATCCGGGCGCCGATGAAGTCGCCCCCGGGCGGATCGTCGACATCGACGTCGACCAGGAGCGAGGTCGCCGACGGTGTTGCCGGCGAGTCGGCACCGTCGCGGCGCACCGCGGCGGTCGTCCCGTCGGTCCAGAACACCTCACCCGCGAGCGGCTGCGCGACGGCGGCGACACCCGGTCCCTGGAGGGCGACGTTCACCGAGAACAGCGGTGTCTCGGCGGCGAAGTTGAGGGTGCCGCAGAGCGGATCCACCAGCCAGGTCCGGGCCGCCCGACCGTCGGCGCCGTACTCCTCGCCGATCACCGCGTCGCCGGGCCGCGCGGTGCGCAGGACGTCGAGGATCGCCCGCTCCGCCTCGAGATCCGCCTCGGTGGCGAAGTCGGTGGGCGACTTGTCGTACCTGGCCAGCGGTACGCCGTACTTGGCGCGGACGACCGCGGCGCCGGCCTCGGCCGCCCGGATCGCCACCTCCGCGTCGGTCTGAGTGCTCATGCCGCCCATCCAACCCGACTGCCTACAACGGGCGGAGGTCGGTGCCGGGGATCCAGGTGATGTGGCCGTCCTTGTCGCAGACCCGGCCGAGCCACTCGCCGTTGTCGCGGATCCAGACGTCGAGCTCGCCGTCCTGCCACTCGGCGCGCTGGACCGGTTGGGCCGGGTCCACCCGCCGTACGGCGTCCGCCGGACGTGGGCCGTGAGCGTCGTACTGGACGTCGAGATCGCTGGCTATCCGGTGGGCCTCCGTCTCGCTGTCGATACCCATCGCACGCCACCCGTTGACCGCACCGTCCCAGACGCCGAATCCGTTCGATCCGTCGTCGGCCGGGCGAACCGTGAACCGACCAAGCATGGTTTCAGATTACCGCCTCTTCGAACATATGTTCTAGTCTTGATCCTGATAGGAGGGTGTGTGATGGGCTACAACAATCCGCCGATCAAGTGGTCGGAGCTGGAGCGGAAGCTGTCGGACCGGTCCCGGCCGGGCAGTCACGGCGGGCGGCCGGTGACGGGCGACGGCGGCGACAGCCCGGCGTGGTCGCAGCACCGCGGTCCGTATGTGCCTGACACCGTCCGTCGCCCGGAGCACGCGGTGCCTTACGCGGAGCTTCACGCGCATTCCAACTTCTCCTTCCTGGACGGTGCTTCCCAGCCGGAGGACCTGGTCGAGGCCGCGGTCCGGCAGGGGCTGCACGCGCTGGCGCTGACCGATCACGACGGGTTCTACGGCGCGGCCCGGTTCGCCGAGGCGGCAGCGGCGTACACCATGCCGACCGTGTTCGGAGCGGAGCTGTCGCTCGGCCTGACCGGCCCGCAGAACGGCGTGGCCGATCCCGAGGGCAGTCACCTGCTGGTGCTGGCGGAGGGACAGGAGGGCTATCACAAGCTGGCCGGCGAGATCACCGAGGCACAACTGGCCGGCGGTGAGAAGGGCAAGCCGGTCTACGACCTGGAGAGGCTGGCCGCGGAGGGGCGTGACCACTGGCTGATCCTGACCGGCTGCCGCAAGGGGCTGGTCCGGCAGGCGCTGGAGCTCGGCGGGCACGCCGACGGCCCGGCCGCCGCGGGGCGTGAGCTGGACCGGCTGACCGGGTTGTTCGGCAAGGACCGGGTGGTGGTCGAGTTGATCGACCACCACCTTCCGGCCGACACGACCCGGAACCGGATCCTGGCCGGGCTGGCGGCCGACCGAGGCCTCCCGGTAGTTGCCACGAACAACGTTCACTACGCCACCCCGGCGCAGCACAAGCTGGCCGCCGCACTGGCCGCGGTCCGGGCCCGGCGGGACCTGGACACGATGGACGGCTGGCTGCCGCCGAGCGGGATGGCGTTCCTGCGCTCGGGGGAGGAGATGGCGTTCCGGTTCCGCCGGTACGACGGGGCCGTGGCGCGATCGGTGACACTGGCCGACCAGCTCGCCTTCGACCTGGCCCGGGCGAAACCCAAGCTGCCGCTGCGCGACGTACCGGAGGGGGAGACGCCGATGTCGTGGTTGCGGCACCTCACCTTCGACGGTGCCGCCAAGCGGTACGGGACCCGCGGGCAGCGGCCGGACGCCTACGAGCGGCTGGAGCGTGAGCTGGCGGTCATCGAGGAGAAGGAGTTCCCGGGGTACTTCCTGATCGTCGAGGACATCGTCCGGTACGCGCACGACAACGGCATCCTCTGCCAGGGCCGCGGCTCGGCGGCGAACTCGGCGGTCTGCTACGCGCTCGGGATCACCGCGGTGGACAGCATCCTCTACGACCTGCCGTTCGAGCGCTTCCTCGCCACCACCCGGACCGAGGAGCCGGACATCGACGTCGACTTCGACTCCGACCGCCGCGAGGAGGTGATCCAGCACGTCTACCGCAAGTACGGGCGCCGCAACGCCGCCCAGGTGGCGAACGTGATCTCGTACCGGCCGAAGTCCGCCGTCCGGGACATGGCCAAGGCACTGGGGTACTCGGTCGGTCAGCAGGACGCCTGGTCGAAGCAGGTGGACGGCTGGAGCCCGGAGATCACCTCGACCGAGCACGACATCCCGCCGAAGGTGGTGGCGATGGCGACCGAGCTGCTGAAGTTCCCGCGGCACCTGGGCATCCACTCCGGCGGGATGGTGCTGACCGAGCGGCCGGTGGGAGAGGTGGTGCCGATCGAGCACGCCCGGATGGAGAACCGCACTGTCCTGCAGTGGGACAAGGACGACTGCGCGTGGATGGGGCTGGTGAAGTTCGACCTGCTCGGGCTGGGGATGCTGGCCGCGTTGCAGTACTGCATGGAGCTGGTCCGCGAGCACATCGGGGAGTCGTGGCTGCTGCACACGATCCCCAAGGAGGAGGCGGGCGTCTACGACCAGCTGTGCCGCGCGGACTCGGTGGGCGTGTTCCAGGTCGAGTCGCGGGCGCAGATGGCGACGCTGCCGCGGCTGAAGCCGCGCCGGTTCTACGACCTGGTCACCGAGATCGCGCTGATCCGGCCCGGCCCGATCCAGGGTGGTGCGGTTCATCCGTACATCCGCCGCCGGACCGGTGAGGAGCCGATCACCTACCTGCACCCGAAGCTGCGGCCGGTGCTGGAGCGGACCATGGGCGTGCCGCTGTTCCAGGAGCAGTTGATGCAGATGGCGATGGCGGTCGGCGAGATCGACGGCGACGAGGCCGACCTGCTGCGCCGGGCGATGGGGTCCAAGCGCGGTATCGAGAAGATCTCGTCGCTGAAGGACAAGCTGTACGCCGGGATGGCGCGCAACGGGATCACCGGTGACCTGGCCGACGAGATCTACGACAAGATCGAGGCCTTCGCGAACTTCGGGTTCGCCGAGTCCCACTCGATCAGCTTCGCCCTGCTGGTCTACTCCAGCACGTGGCTGCGGCTGCACTACCCGGCCGCGTTCCTGGCCGCCCTGCTGCGGGCCCAGCCGATGGGTTTCTACTCACCCCAGTCCCTGGTCGCCGACGCCCGCCGCCACGGCGTCGAGGTACGCCGTCCGCACCTGCACCTGTCGGGGGTGGACGCCGGGCTCGAGCAACTGGTCGACGGTCAGGAGCTCACCGGCCCGACGGGATCGGACGCCTGTCTGAACGATCCGCAGCCGCTGGTCGGCCCGTTCGATCCGAAGGCGCCGTCCGACACCACCAGGCACCGCCGCGACGGCGTGTTCTCGGTCCGGCTCGGATTGTCCGAGGTGCGCACGATCGGCGACAAGGGCGCGAAGCTGATCGTCGAGGAACGCGAGCGCGGTGGGCCTTTCACGGAGATGGCCGACCTCGTCCGGCGGACCGGGATCACCGCCGCGCAGGTCGAGGCGCTCGCCACGGCCGGGGCGTTCGACTGCTTCGGCCTCGATCGCCGGCAGGCGTTGTGGGAGGCCGGTCGTGCCGCCGAGGAGCGGCCGGGCCAGCTCGCCGGGATCACCGCCGCCGGGCCACCGCCGACCCTGCCCGGGATGAGCGACATCGAGGCCGACATGGCGGATCTGTGGTCCACCTCGATCACCACCACCAGTCACCCGATGCAGCGCGTCCGGGAGCGACTCCGTGCCGAGGGCATCCTGTCCGCGGCCCAGCTCCGCGAAGTCCCGAACGGCGCCCGGGTCCGGGTCGCCGGCGTGGTCACCCATCGCCAGCGCCCGGCGACCGCCTCCGGTGTCACCTTCATGAACCTCGAGGACGAGACCGGCATGGCCAACATCGTCATCACCGTCGGCTGCTGGCACCGCCACGCCACCGTCGCCCGCACCGCCGGAGCCCTCATCATCCGAGGCCGCGTAGAACGAGCCGGCGAAGTCACCAACCTCTCCGCCGACCACCTCCAACGCCTCCCTCTAGCGGCCAAAACCCCCTCCCGCGACTTCCGCTGATCTGCTCCGCACCCCGGCGTACGGCGGACTCAGCGTTCGGTCGGCGGGCCGGCGGTGATTCGGGTGTGGACCTGGTGCATGCGTTCGGGGGAGTGGTGGGGCATTTCCCAGCGGGTTTCCAGCCACCAGGTGGCTCCTGCGTCGGCCCAGGGCTTGACCAAGGCGGACGCGGCGGCAGGGTCGTCGGCTGGGGTTTCGCCTTCGGCGATGACGTCCAGGTCTGGTGAGCCGCCTTGGGCGGTGAGCCAGGAGCGGACCTGCCGCAGCTCGTCTGGCGAGTCCTGGCCTGACTGGAACTGCGGCAGTACGCCGTCGCAGCGCAGGACGCGGCGCATCGACTTGGGTCTCGGCCAGACGCCGACGACCCAGATCGGGATCCGCTCCTGCACCGGCCGTCCGACCTGCGCGAGGTCGTCGCGGGCGCACTCGTAGTCGTAGTGCTCACCGTGATAGGTGGATCGCCCGGCCCAGAGTTCGCGGATCAGGTCGATGCCCTCGTCCATCTTGGCCGCCCGGGTCCGCAGGTCCAGCTCCTCGCCGGTTCGTGGCAGGTCGGTCTCGACGGCGCCGACCCCGACCGCCAGGGTCGCGCGGCCCGATGACACCTGGTCCAGCGTGGCGACCTGGCTCGCGACCTTCCACGGCCGTCGCCACGGCAGCGGCGTCAGCATCGTGCCGAGCCGGATCCGGCTCGTCCTGGCCGCGATCGCTGTCAGCAGCCCCCAAGCGTCGACTCCGTACGCCGCCTCCCAGACGAACACCCCGTCCCAGCCTGCCGCCTCCGCAGCGACCGCCTGCTCGAGCTGCTCGACCGCCGACCCACCCGGAAGAATCAGTCCGTATCTCATTCCCCCTTTCCTACACGCCACCACCGACAAGACGCGGCCCGTTGTATTACCCGCGGACTCGTGGGCTCCTAGGTAGTGGGGAATGTGATGGAGGGGGTAGCCATGCCGTTGAAGTCGTACGGCGTACTGGTCGGCCGGGCGGTCGGCGTACGCCGGGAAGGTGATTCGGACACGCCGCACTACCAGATCCGGCTGGTGGACGACGCCCGGGTGGACTACCGGATCGCGGTGAATGTGAAGTCGAAGGAGTTCCCGTCGGAGTTGCTCTACCGGGTCGACGAGGACTTCCGGCATCCGGTCACCGCACAGTTGACCGGACTGACCCGGGGCTGGCATCGGCTCGACACGGGTGCGGCCGGGGTGAACCTGGACTACGTACGGCAGACGTTGTTCGATCGCACCCTGCTGCGGCCGTTGCCGGCCGAGGTCGAGGGGCCGGGCAACGATCTGGCCGACCTGCTGGACGATCAGGTGCAGCGGGCGATCCGCGAGCCGGCCGCGGTCGTGTACGCGTTCGGCGAGCGCTGGGGTCCGGAGGACGGCGTACCGGACAAGGTCTTCGGCTTCCGGCCGGGCAACGGCGTACATGACATCCACATGAACCAGGGCAACGTCGGTGCCTTCCGCAAGGACGACGGGGTCTGGCAGGACGGCGCGATCATCATCGGGCTTCCGGACCAGCAACGCTGGGTCGGCATCTTCCTGGCGTTCCAGAGCCAGTCGTGGCACACCGACGACAAGACCGGTCACACTCTCGTCGACGCGCCGGTCGCGGAGTTCGGCGCCGAGGCGGTCCAGATCGTCGCTGCGTTGATCAACCCGGTCGGCCCTGCGCCTGAAGCCGAGACGGTCACCCTGCTGAACGCGTCGCCGGACGCGGTCGACCTGACCGGCTGGCATCTCGTCGATCGCGCACTCCACGTCGGCCCGGTCCCGGCGGGTGTGCTGGCACCCGGTGCCTCGCTCCTCGTCCACCTCCCGTCCACTGTCCAGCTGGGCAACAAGGGTGGCGAGATCACCCTGCTGAACAGCGCCGGCCTCAAGGTCCACGGCGTCGCGTACACCGCGGCCCAGGCCCAGCGCTCCGGCTGGAGCGTCGTCTTCTGAGCCTGACAGCTCTGGGCCTGAAGTCCTGGGCCTGACAGCTCTGACCCTGAAAGCCCTGGGCCTGAAAGCGATCTGAAAGCGCGAGCGGCTTAGCTGGGCGACGGCACTGTGCGGTGACGAGGGTTGTGCGGAGACGAGGACGGGAGTCGGGATGAAGCTGGGCGTGCAACTTCGTACGTCAGGAGCGGAAGCGAGTCCGGAGTCCATCGGTGCGTTCGCCGAGGAGGCCGAGCGGATCGGCCTGGCTTCGGTGTGGTCGTTCGAGCGGCTGATGGATCCGGTCGACGGAGCCGTGCCGATCGGTGGCGGAGATCCGGTGCCGTTGCCGGAGGGGTACGGCTCCGTGTACGACCCGATCGAGACGCTGGCGTACGTCGCCGCCCGGACCAGCACCATCACCCTCGGGACGAGCGTGCTGGACGCCTTGCTGCACAGCCCGGTCGTGCTCGCGCGCAGGCTGGCGACCGTCGATCGTTTGAGTGGCGGACGGCTGCTCGCCGGCATCGGGGTCGGCTGGATGGTGGCCGAGTTCGAGTCGACGGGCGTGCCCACGACGCAGCGTGGTGCGCGGATGAAGGATCACATCACCGCGATGCGGGCTGTCTGGGGCCCGGATCCGGTCGAGCACGACGGCAGGTTCTACCGGGTCGGGCCGCCGTCGCGGATGGGGCCGAAGCCCGTCGGCCCGGACGGAGTGGCCTTGCTGGCCGGGTCGATGTTACCGCCCGCGATCGAGCGCGCGGCCCGGCTCGGTGTCGGGCTGAACCCGATCATGATGACGTGGGAGATGCTCGAGGGCTCGATCACCCTGTTCCGGGAGACCGCCGAGAAGGCCGGCCACGATGCACAGTCGTTGCCCGTCGTCGTCCGGGTGAACGGCCCGGTGACGCCGTCCCCGCTGGACGAGCGGCAGCCGCTCACCGGGAGTGTCGAGCAGGTCCGCGACGATCTCGAGCACGCCCGCGCGGCCGGCGCCGACCACGTGCTCTGGGCGATGGACACCGACCCCGACGAGCAACTCGCGATGATGGCGGCACTTCAGCGCTCTGTGTGAGCGAGGCGCCCAGCCGTTGACCTGGCCCGTCCCGGCGGCGATTCTCGACACATAGTGCCTCCGGGGTGGGGGAGAGATGGGGCAACGCAGTCCATTGGTGACGCTCGCGGCCGCGGCCGTCGGGCTCGTCGCGCTGCTTGTCGTGAACAGCACGCAGACCACGTCCACCGGCCCAGCGTCGTCCGAGGCCGCCGTGACGAGCGCGCCGGTCACTCCGCCCAACACCGGCCGGCCGGCGGCCAGCTCGCCACCGGCCAGTCCACAGCCGACCGCCACGCAGCAGGCGGCCCCCACTCCGTCTCAGCAGGTCGCCGTCGTCTACGCCGGTCGTACGGCGAACCGCGAAGCGAGTCTCGCCATCGCGGTGAAGGGCGGCAGGGCCGCGGCGTACGTCTGCGACGGCCGTCGCGTCGAGGCATGGCTGACCGGCACGCGAACCGGCGACGCGCTCGCGCTGCGCTCCCGAGCCGGTGACCGTTTGGTCGGAAGCGTGGGCAGCGGCCAAGTCACCGGCACGGTCACGGTGCAAGGCCGTACGCTGCGCTTCACCATCGCCAAGGCCGACCCACCGGCCGGCCTGTACCGGGCGAAGACCTCCGGCAACACCATCGGCTGGATCGTGCTCGCCGACGGCAGCCAGGTCGGCATCGACAACGACGGCACGCCCGCTCCCGCCCCGCCGCTCGATCCGTCCACCGGTACGTCGACCGTCGGCGGAACCGCGGTGACGGCGACGTCGGTCACCGGCGACGAGACGTTCTGAGGAGGGCCATGTCGACCGCAACGATCGGCGCGACGAGCAGGGTCGCGATCCCGCTGTCGATCGGCGCGGCGGTCGCCGTCGTCCTCGGTCTGTACGCGCGGCTGCACGAGCCGACCGGCGTCGCCGTGAACCTGGCCGGGTTCTCCAGCACGCAGTCGGTCAAGGCGTGGCTGGCATCGCTCGCGTTCGTCCTCGCCTTGGTGCAACTGGTCTCCGCCCTGGCGCTGTTCGGGCATCTCGGACCGCTCGCGGGCCGGAGCTGGATCGGACCGTTGCATCGGTGGTCGGGCCGCGCCGCCGTCGCGGCCACGCTTCCTGTGGTCGCACATTGCCTGTACGCGTTGGGATTCCAGTACGACCAGCCACGCGTGCTGATCCACTCGCTGCTCGGCTGCTTCTTCTACGGCGCGTTCGTCGCCAAGATGCTGACCCTGACCCGGACCGATACGCCCCGCTGGCTGCTGCCGGCGGTGGGCGGGGCCGTCTTCGCCGGCCTGGTCGGGCTGTGGCTGACCTCGTCGCTGTGGTTCTTCACCACGTTCGGCATCATTCGCTGAAGGGACCTGCCCGTGGACGATCCAAGTCGCCGTACCGTCCTGGCCGCGGCCGCATTCGCCGCCGTCACCGGTTGCAGCACGTACGGCGAGTCCGACAGCCCGCCGGCGAGTACGCCGCAGGCCGGCGCCGCGCTCGCGAAGACCAGCCAGATCCCGGTGGGTGGCGGAGTCATCTTCGGGGACAGCAAGGTGGTCGTCACCCAGCCGACCGCCGGCACGTTCAAGGCGTTCACGTCGGTGTGCACTCACCAGGGCTGTCAGGTGGCGAGTGTTGCCGACGGCACCATCAATTGCGACTGCCACGGCAGCAAGTTCTCGATCAAGGACGGCTCGGTGGTCCACGACCCGGCCACGCAGCCGCTCGCCGCCCGGCAGATCACCGTCTCGGGTGACTCGATCACGCTGGCCTAGGCCGAAGACTGACTCGACGACTGCGGTACTTCGTGATGTGGCCGCGACTGCCACAGCGCCCACTCGGCGCTGACGTCGCCGGCGGTGCGCAGGAGCAGCGGGAGATGGTCTCGGAGGAGCTTCTCCGCCGTGGTTTCCGCCGCGTGCACGGTCACGTTCATCGCGGCACGGACGGCGCCCGTTCCGTCGCGGACCGGCGCCGCCACCGAGCGGACCCCGGGCGCCAGCTCCTCATCCGACAGCGCCCACCCACGCGCGCGGATCTCGGTCAGCTCGTCGCGCAGCTGATCCGCAGTGCGCCCGATGTACGCCGGAAGCCCGGCGCGACTCGGCAGCGCGAGGGTCTTGGCGAGCTCGTCGGGGGAGAGGGCGGCGAGCAGAACCTTGCCCTGTGAGGTCTGGGCCGCCGGGAACCTGGTGCCGATGTCGACCCGCAGGGCGATGATCTTCGGAACCGACACCCGGGCGACGTAGACGATGTCGGAGCCGTCGAGCTGCGCCATCGACGACGACTCGCCGGTCCGCGCCACCAGTTCCTCGAGATGCGGTCTCGCGATGTCCCACAGGCCGAGCGCGCCGACGTACGCCATGCCGAGCGTCAGCACCTTCGGCGTCAGCTGGAAGGAGCCCTCGACCGAGCGGACGAAGCCCAACTCCTCCAGCGTGAGCAGCAGCCGGCGCGCGGTCGGGCGGGCCAGCCCGGCCGCGGTCGCCACCTCGCTGAGCGACATGGTGCGGTGGTTCGCGTCGAAGCAGGCGAGCACGTCCAGCCCGCGAGCCAGCGACTCGACGAAGTCCGGACCCGCGCCGCGTCCTGCCATCAGTTCCTGCCTCCCGGTCGTACGACGTGCCGTTGCGGACGAGAGCCTACGACCCGGCTGCTGTCACTCGCCGGAGCCGGGGTCGCCGAAGATGGTGCCGCGGGCTTCGCGGGTGGACTCCGACTTGTACTCGGTGTACTGGTACGGGTTGTCCAGTACCTCGTCCTTCGGCAGGTCCGGGTTCATCCCCGCCGCCCATGCGTCCTCGCCGAGCGCCGACCGGAGGAAGTCCACGGTTGATTCCACTTCCCGTCGGACGGCGGGAAGGTCGACGCCGACCAACTGGTTCGCGTACTTCACCACCTTGCCGTCGACGATGACCGTGTGGACGTCGCCGCGCTGCGCCTGGAACGCGACCTGGCCGTACGGATGCACCATCGGGAACGACACCGGAGACGCGTCGTTCTTGATCAGTACGACGTCCGCCTTCTTGCCGGGCTCGAGACTGCCGAGATCGTCGCGGCCGAGGGCCTTCGCGCCGCCGCGGGTGGCCCAGTCGACCACGTGCTCGGCGCGCAGATGGCTGTGCGTCACGGTGTCGCCCTTCATGTGGGCTTCGAGGTGCTCACGAGCCCGGTCGGCGCCCAGCGTCGTACGCATCGCGCTGAACAGGTCGCCGCTCCACCAGACGCTGGTGTCCATCGACAGTGAGACGGGGATGCCGTACTTGCGGACCTGCCAGGTGGGTGGGTAGCCCTGGCCGGCGCTCTGCTCGGACTCGGTCGAGACCGAGACCGAGCCGCCTGTCGCGGCCATCCGCTGGTACGAGTCCTCGGTCAGGGTCGCGCTGTGCACGTAGATGTTCTGCGGCGTCATGAAGCCGTTCTCGTACATCAGCCGGATGCCGTCGTCGTTCGTCGCGCCCCAGACACCCGCGTGTGTGGTGACGCCGACGCCGAGGTCGCGAGCCACCTCGAACGCCGCCCGCTCGGGGAAGGCCGGGTCGCCGGTGACGTCGAACGCGAGCTGCAGCCCCAGCTCGTCGTCATCCCTGATCCGCTCCAGGAAAGCCCGGACGGCCGGGTCCGCGGACCACTGCCACGGCCCCGCCTGGATGTTGCCGTAGGCAAGCACGAAGCGGCCGGGGACCGCGCGCAGAGCGTCTGCGGCGGCCTCGGCGTGATCGACGGACTGCAACCCGTGCGACCAGTCGACGGTCGTGGTGACACCGGCCTCGAGCGACTCCCAGGCCGACGTGAGGTTGCCGGCGTGGATGTCCTCGGGCCGGAAGGTCTTGCCATGCTCGAGGTAGTACCAGACGAAGTACTGCGTCAGCGTCCAGTCGGCGCCGTACGCGCGCATCGCGGTCTGCCACATGTGCCGATGCGTGTCGATCATCCCGGGCATCACGATGCCGCCGGTGGCGTCGATCACCTGCGTGCTCTCGGGTACGTCCTCGACCGACCCTCCGACGGCGGCGATGCGGTCGTCGACGACCAGCACGTCGCCCCTGGTCAGCACCGTGTGGTTGTCGTCCATGGTCAGTACGGTCCCGCCGCGCAGCAGCAGCGGCCGGCCCGCGACCGGCGTCTCGGCAGTGGTCATGATCCCCTCCAGAAAACGGTCGGACAGGCGTCCGTATGCCGGTCATCACGGCGATATGGTCACTATCGAAGCGCCTGTCGGCGGTGTCAAGGGCTCGCCGTCCGGTCCTTGACAGTGCCGGTCGGGCGCGCTGAGACTGGGGCGACGAGCTCATGCGGACAAGTGTCCGCAATGATCGGGGAGGTTGCGTCGTGCCCGCTGGGAAAGGTCCGTTGTCCGGGATTCTGGTGGCCGATTTCTCCCGCATCCTGGCCGGCCCGTACGCGACCATGCTGCTGGCCGACCTCGGTGCCGAGGTGGTCAAGGTCGAGGCGCCGGGCGGTGACGACACCCGGTCCTGGCAACCGCCGGTCCGCGACGGGATCTCGACGTACTACCTGGCGGTCAACCGGAACAAGCGGTCGATCGCGCTCGACCTGAAGGACCCCGGCGATGTGGCCGTCGCCCAGGAGCTCGCGCGGCGGGCCGACGTACTGATCGAGAACTTCAAGCCGGGTGGGCTGGCGCGCTTCAGCCTGGATTACGAGTCGGTCGCAGCGGTCAATCCGCGGCTGGTCTACGCGTCGATCAGCGGATTCGGGAGCGGGCCTCGAGGGGCCGCCTTGCCGGGGTACGACCTGATCGTGCAGGCCATCTCCGGGCTGATGAGTCTGACCGGCGATCCGGACGGCGAACCGTTCCGGGCCGGGATCTCGGTGTTCGATGTGATGGCGGGGATGCACGCGACGATCGGCGTCCTGTCCGCGCTGAACGCGCGGCACGAGACCGGGCGCGGCCAGCACGTCGAGGTCAACCTGCTGTCCTCGGCGCTGTCGGGGCTGGTCAACCAGTCGAGCGCGTACGTCGCGGGCGGCGTCGTACCGCTGCGGATGGGGAACAGCCACCCGAGCCTGTTTCCGTACGAGCCGCTGCCCTGTTCCGACGGCGAGCTGATCATCACGGCCGGGAACAACAACCAGTTCCGCCGCCTGACCGAGGTGCTCGGCGTACCGGAGCTGGCCGACGATCCGCGCTTCGACCGCAACGAGAAGCGGACCGCGAACCGGGAGGAACTGCGGCCGCTGCTGGTGGAGCGGTTGCGGACCAGGACCCGGATGGAATGGTTCGGCGACATCATCGCCGCCGGCGTGCCGTGCGGGCCGATCAACACGATCGACGGTGGTGTGGCGTTCGCCGAGGACATCGGGCTGGACCCGGTGGTGACGATCGACTCGATCCCGTCGGTGCGCAACCCGATCACGTTCTCGGAGACCCCGGCGGAGTACCGGCTGCCGCCGCCGTCGTTGGACGAACACGGAGCCGAGCTGCGGAGGTGGCTGAAGGAATGAGCTTCCCAACTTCCCTGGGTACGTCGACGGCCGACGAGATCCGCCTGCTCGGGCAGGACCTCACGGCCGACCTGATGGGCAAGGTCGGCTTCGGCGAGTTGGCCTTCTGGCTGGTCGCGCTGCGCCGTCCGACGCCGTCGGAGACGCGAGTGTTCGAGGCAGTCCTGGTCGCTCTCGCCGACCATGGCTTCACCCCGACCGCGATCGCGGCCCGGCTGACGTACCTCTCCGCGCCGGACTCGCTCCAAGGCGCGCTCGCAGCCGGGCTGCTCGGCGGTGGGTCGCGCTTCCTCGGGGTGACCGAGGACTGCGGGATGTACCTGCACGAGGCGCTGGACGGACGTGAGGTGCCGACCGACGACGCCGGGTGGGACGCGTTGGCGCTGGAGGTGGTCACAGCGACGCGGGCGGCGGGCAAGTACGTTCCCGGCCTCGGGCATCCGGTGCACAAGGTGCAGGACCCGCGAACGCCGGTGCTGATCGGCATTGCCGAGGATGAAGGCCTCCGCGGGCCACACCTACGACTCTTCGAAGCCATCGGTCGGGTGCACGAGCAGGTCCTCGGCCGTCGGCTGCCGCTGAACGGCGCCGGTGTCTGCGGCGCTGCCCTCGCTGATCTCGGCCTGCCGGTCGAGCTGTTGCGAGGTTTCGCCTTGCTGGCAAGGGCTGCCGGCCTGCTCGGGCAACTCGCCGAGGAACGTCGCCGGCCGATCGGCATGGACGCCTATCTCACCGTGGACCGCAACGCCGTCTACGTCGACCCCAACGACTGACAGTTCCCGGAAGCAGAGGAGCTCTTCATGGCCACCGTCGCCGCGGTCATCGCCTCGACGCACCATCCGTTCTACTACCGCGCCAGCACCTCGACCGGTGCCGACCGGCCGCCGTTCGCGGACGAGTGGGTCGCCAAGATCGAGGCGTTCCGGGAGACCTTGACCAAGGCCCGGCCGGACATCCTGGTGATGGTCGGCAGTGACCACTTCCATCAGCTGTGGCTGGACAACATGCCGCAGTTCCTGGTCGGCAAGGCGCCGTACTTCGATGCGAACTGGTACAACGAGGAGCGCGAGTTCGGGCTGCCGCGGATGACGCTGCCGGGGGAGGAGCGGCTGTCCGCGCATATCCTGCGCAACGGGCTGGACGCTGGCTTTGACCTTGCCTTCAGCAACGAACTGCGGATCGACCACAGCATCACCTGCCCGATCATCACGCTCCGCCCGGAGGCCGACCTTCCGATCGTGCCGATCTACACCAACATCTTCGCGCCGCCACTGCCGCGGCCGCAGCGGTTCGTCGAGCTGGGCCGGACGATCCGGCAGCTGGTCGAGTCCTGGCCGGACGACAAGCGGGTGGCGATCATCGGCACCGGTCATCTGTCCCTCGAGCTCGGCGGGCCGCGGCAGTTCGGTGCCCACGGCCCCGATCCGGAGTTCGACCGGAAGGCGGTCGAGTGGATCGCGAGCGGCGACATCGAGGGCTGCCTGGCCGAGGTGACGCTGGACAGCCTGCACCGGCCGGGCAACGCGACGCACGGGTTCATGGACTTCATGCTGATGATGGGCGTGGCCGGGGCCGGCGCGAAGGCGGATCATGTCGACTCACTCGACCTGTTCCACACGATGGAGGCCTACTTCACCTGGTATCCGAACGGAGTACCGGAGTGAAGGAGCGAAGCGAGTTCACCATCAAGTACAGCGCGGCTCGAGCCTCATCCGCGCCCGGAGCGAAGCGAGGACGTGGATGAGCAAGTATCTGCTGGACAAGTTCCTGTTCACCGTCGACCGGGATCCTGAGTTGGTCGAGCGGTATCGCGAGGACGCGGCCGGGACGGTGAGCTGGTGGGAAGCGGAGGTGGCGAACCGCATCCTCAACTGCACGACCGGCGAGAAGTCGACCTGGCAGCAGTTCACCGACGAGGAGCGGACGGCGTTGCGCGAGCACAACCATGTGGCGCTGTTCGAGCTGGGGGCGCATCCGTTCCTCACGCTCACCCTGTTCATCGCGATGTTCGAGCGGGACCATGGACCGCTGGAGTACCAGAAGGCCTACGGTAAGGCGATGGAACACCTCACCCTGCCGTACCCGGACATCGCCACCTGAGTTCTGAGGAGAGACGCGTGCGAGCAGCCGTCCTGCGCGCCCACGGCGAATCGCCGGCGCATGCTGAACACCCGGACCCCGTGCCGTCCGCGGGCCAGTCCATCGTCCGCGTCACCGCGGCCCCCGTCGTACCGCTGGATCTGCTGTGCGCCTCAGGTACGTCGTACTTCGGTCAGCAGCCGTTGCCGTACGTCCCGGGTGTGCAGGGTGTCGGTGTGGTTGAGCAGTCGGAGGTCCTGGCTCCGGGGACCAGAGTGTTCTTCCCGACGTCGGCTGGGATGTCTCCGGGTGACGGCAGTTTCGCCGAGCGGTGCGCCGTACCGGATGACGATCTGATCGTCCTCGATGCGCCGGTGGCGGATGCTCAGGTCGCGGCGCTCGGTCTGTCGGCGGTCGCGGCATGGATGGTGCTGACATGGCGTGCTCAGTTGCAGTCGGGGGAGAGCGTCCTCGTTCTTGGCGGCGGCGGAGCCGTCGGTCAGGCCGCGATCGGTACGGCGCGCGTCCTCGGCGCCAGTCGGATCGTGGCGGAATGCCGGTCGGAGGAGGCCAGGCAGCGGGCGCTTGCGGCAGGTGCGGACGAGGTCGTGTCGCTGACCGGTGACGTCGGAGAACTCATGAAAGCGTTCTCCGATGCAACTGGTGGCTCGGTTGATGTCGTGGTCGATCCGGTCTTCGGCGTTGCGGCGACCGCGGCGTCGCGGGTGCTGGCCGCTGGTGGGCGGTTGGTGAATCTCGGTGGTGCGTCGGGGGACGAGGCAACGTTCTCGTCGGCAGTGCTGCGGAGCCGGTCGGTGAGTGTCCTTGGTTACACCAACAATTCCCTGACCTCGGAGCAGCGTCGGGACGCGCTCACGGCGGTGCTCCAGCACGCCGCAGTCGGGGAGATCGCCGTCGCCTACGAGAGCGTCCCCCTCGACGAAATCGCCGCCGCCTGGACCCGCCAGTCGACAGGCCAAACCACAGCCCGCCTCGTCCTCACCATCTGACCCCGCCGCGCCCCTCCCGACCGCGCCGCCCGCCAGCGGCGACCCCGGCGCCCCAGCCCCCCGCCAGCCCCCCGCCAGCCCGCGCCGCCCGCCCGGCCCGCCGCCAGCGCCGCCCGCCAACCGCGACCCTGGCTACCCGGCGACTTTGTGCACCAGGTCCGTGCGTGGCGGCGCCCGGCGTACGGATCCGGTGCTCCAAGTCCGCCGAGATAAGAACGAGCGGTATCATCTGCCGCATGGGTATTCCGGTGCGGCGGTTGTGGGTGGCGGTGTTGAGCGGGTATCTCGCGTTCGGCGCCACGTTGCAGGCCTTGCCGGCGTACGTGCCGGAGAAGTTCGACGGCGGTGTGCTGGCGAGTGGGACCGCGGTCGGGATCGCGTTCCTGGCCACGGCGTGCGGGCGCCCGGTCGCGGGGTGGCTGGCCGATGCCGGGTGGTCGCGCCCGGTCGTTGTGGCCGGGGGAGTGCTGACGGCGCTCGGCGGACTTGGGCAACTGCTGGCGCCGAGTCTCGTGGTCCTGATGATCGCGCGACTGGTGATGGGCGCCGGGGAGGCGGCTCTGTTCTCCGCTGCATTGCCGTGGGTCCTGTCGGGGATGCGGATGGCGCAACGCGGGCGCGCGGCCGGGTGGTTCGGCCTGTCGATGTGGGGCGGGTTGGCCGCCGGACCCGTGATCGCGTCGCTGGTCGGGGATCGCGTGTGGTGGCTCGTCGTCGGTCTCGCGGCCGCGTCGGCTCTCCTGGTGCTGACTACGCGCTCGGATCCCGGCCGGATCGAGCCGCTGGTTCACATCCGGCGGTTCCGTGACCTGGTCCCGATCGGTGTCCCGTTGCCCGGAGCAACTGTCGGACTGGCGGCGTACTGCTATGGCACAGTCGCGGCGTTGCTGGTCCTGCGCCTGCGCGCGGACGGGATCGGCGGTGACGGCATCGCGCTGGCGGTGTTCGCTGCGGCGTTCCTGGTGGTCCGGTTCGCCGGCAGCCCCGCGGTCGATCGGTACGGCGGGCGCGCGGTGGCGGCCGTCACCGTGACGATCGAGGTCGTGGCGTTGGTGGGACTCGCGCTGGTCGGCGAAGCGATTGGTGCGCTCGTATTCACCGCGTTGGCCGGATGTGGGATGGCGCTGATCTATCCTGCGTGCGTGTCGATGACGCTGGACCGGGTGCGCGGGCTGCGGCCGGGTGTGTCGATGGGCGTGATGACGTCGTTCTGGGATCTCGGCGTGATGGTGGCCGGACCGCTCGGTGGACTCGTTGCGGAACGACTGGGATTCCCGGTCGCGTTCTACCTGGCCGCGGTGTCCGCCGCGGCCTGCGTCGCCGTCTGCCTGGTGTTCCTCAGGCAGCGTCGAGCAGTGTCTCCACGATGACGCGCGCTTCGGCGCCCAGGCCCGGATCGCGATCGACCGCACTGATGATCGTCGCGCCCTCCAGGACAATGACCAATTGGCGAGCTGTGGTTTCCGGGTCGCGCACGCCGGCCTCGGTGAGCAGCCGCTGGAACAGGCCGCGGTAGAAGGCGAGGTGGTCCTGCGCGAGTCGCCGGGGTGCGCCGTCATGGCCGCGGTCCTCGGTGGCTGCGTTCATCATCGCGCAGCCGCGGAAGCCGGCCTCGGCGTACCAGCTCGCGACGAGATCGAAGACGGCGAGGATCCGCTCCCGGCCGGTCGCGGCCTGTTCGACCGCCTGCTCGTGCCATGCGCGGACTCGCTGAGTGCGGTCGGTCAGAACCGCCTCGACGAGACCGTCTTTGGAGCCGAAGTTCTTGTAGATGGTGAGTTTGGACGCGCCGGCCGCCTCGGCGACCTCGTTGATCCCGGCCGCGTGGATGCCGCGCTGCGTGAACACCTCCGAGGCAGCCTTCAGGATCCGCGCCCTGGTCGCCTCGGGGTCCAGCCGCTCTCCGGCCTTCACCGGCATCGAGCACCACCTCCGGAGAACAGGATACCGATCGGTGTCATGTCGGAGTGGCGAGAGATAAGACCGATCGGTACTATCTGTCCATGATGGATGGCTGGACGGCAACAGGATTCGAGAAGGCGGCGGATGCGTTCGCGCGGAACTTCGTCGCGCGAGGCGAGCTGGGTGCGGCCTTCGCGGCGTACCAGGACGGGCGACCAGTGGTCGACCTGTGGGGCGGTACGGCGGACCCGGACACCGGGCGTGGGTGGGATCGGGACACGATCCAGTTGATGTTCTCCGGCACCAAGGGGCTCGCGTCGGCGTGCGTCCTGCTGATGGTGCAGCGGGAACAGGTGTCGCTGGACGATCGACTCAGCCGCTACTGGCCCGAGTTCGGTGCCGCCGGGAAGACCGAGACGACACTCTCCGACGTACTCTCCCACCAGGCCCGGCTGCCCTGGGTCGAGGCCGGGTACGCCGATCTCCTGGACCACGACGTGATGGCCACCCACCTCGCGGCGCAGGCTCCGTCGGCGGATTCACGGGCCGCGTTCATGTACCACGCGATCACCTGGGGCTGGCTCGTCGACGAGTTGGTACGACGGGTCGACGGCCGGACCGTTCAGCAGTTCTTCGCCGAGGAGTACGCCGTACCGCTGGGGCTGGAGGTGTGGATCGGTCTGCCCGAGGACCTGCACTGGCGCGCGACCACGATGGTCGCGCCCGACGGCGTACTCACCGACGAGCCACACACCGACCGGCTTCTGCAGTTGAACCGCAATCCGCTCTGGGTGCCCGGCGCCGAGAAGATCTGGAACAGCACGGAGTACCGCAGCGCCGGGCTTGCCGCTGTGGGAGGCTTCGCCACTGCTCGCGGCATGGCTCGTTTCTACGCTTCCCTCGTCGGTGAGGTCGACGGTCAGCGCATTCTGACCCCGGCCACCGTCGAGCTTGCGCGCCGGGAGATCCGCCGCGGCACCGCGCCGACCTGGGGGAGCGAGATGGTGTACGGCGCCGGCTTCGAGCTCCACGTCCCGGGCAGTCGCCTCGGCCGGCCGATCGACGCCTTCGGCCACGTCGGTGCCGGCGGCTCCACCCACGGCGCCTGGCCGTCTCGGCGCATCACGTTCTCCTACCTGATGAACCAGGTCCGCACGGTGCCCGACCCGCGGCCGCAGACACTGCTCGACGCGTTGGAGAGCGCCGTCTGAGATCTCTCCCGAAATCGGTGTATCAACCCACGCCGACGGCGACTCCGCGTAGTGGGGCGCCCTTCGAGATGCTCTGGGGGGAGAGCAAGCGGGGGGCATAGAGGGGGGAGCGTCGACGCGGTGCGGGAGGAATCCGGTGATCAGACCGGATGGGGGCCGCGCCGCGTCGACACACTCACATGCTCACTGACCCAGTGACGCCAACGCGTCGCCGGTGGTGAGAACAGGCCCGACCCCCGGTGACGGCTGGGTCAGTGCGAAGGCGAGCAGCGCATCCGCGGACTGGCGAGCACTCTCCCCGGTCAGCGACATGCGACCGGCGATGAGCGCGGCGACCAGCGGTGTCGAGAACGACGTACCACTCCAGCGCGCCATGCCGGTGAAGTCCCGGATCTGGCCGGTGTTGGGTGGTTCGGTGCACTCGTAACTCCCGGTCAGGAACGCGTTCACCAGGTTCTCGCCCGGCGCGTAGACATCCACCCAGCCACCGAAGTTGCTGAACGACGCGCGGTCGCGCCCGTTGTCGGCGAGCGCTCCGACCGACACGGTCTCCGGGAACGCGGCCGGCCAGAAATAGTCCCGGCTGTTCTCGTTCCCGGCCGCGGCCACCAGGACCAGACCGTTGACCCGATTCAGCCGGGTCTGGACGAACACGTCGAGTCCGAGCGCCGGAAGGTCGAAACGCGTCCTGGTTCCGGCCGACAGACTGATGATGTCCGGGGCCAGATCGAGTACTTCGTCAAGCGCCTGGGCGAGATCGAACTCCCACATCGCGCCGGCACTGGTGAAATAGCTCTTGACCACCACCTCGACATTTCGCGCCACCGCCCGCAGTACACCGGCGATGAAGGTGCCGTGACCCGCGTACGGCCGGATCCGGCCGGAGGGAAAGAAGGCGTCCTCCGGATCGCCGGTCACGCCGTTCAGCCAGTACGCCGCGGGTGCGTCGGACCAACCGACATCGAGCACGACCACCTTCACTCCGCGTCCGTCGGCGGCGCCGGCGGGCAGGAACGGAGTCGGCAGTACCGGGTCCGGCGGAATGCCCTGCGCGACCTCCTCGGGTTCGGTGGCCGGACACGGGCTGACGCTGGGAGTCACGTAGAACAAGTGCTCCGGCGTGACGGCCCCGCGGCCGAGCCTTTGGTCGGCAAGAGCCAGGAAGCGTTGCGTGGCGTTCGGTCCCTCCGGTGCGTTCGGCGGAACCTTGTCCGGCAGCAGCAGCCGGGTGACCCCGCCGATGCCGCCCTCTCCTGTCGTGCCGCCCTGGAAGAGTTCGACCACGCGGGGCAGATCCTTGTCGCGGACCAGCACCGTGCCGATGCGGTACAGATAGTCGGCGCCTTCCTTTTCCCACTCCGGCGGATGGACACCGACGTCCCGTCCGAATGCCTCCAGGATGAGTTTGATCTGGGCGATGTACTTCGGGTCCTGTTGGTCGGTCGTTTGATTTCCTGCTTTTTGCGCCATTCGGTGGGCGATCCCCTTTGAATCGTTAACCCGGGATTCGACGAAATCGTCGAACGGACCGATATCATTTCACCGTGCAGACGGCCGGGGGGAGTGTCGGAACGGCGGTTGCACCGAATGATCTGCTGCCGCTGGCTCTCTCGCGCCCGCACGACGCCATCGCGGCGGCTCGATCGTTGCTCGCCGGCGACCTGGATCCGGACGCCGCATCCTGCGCGCACCAGGCGATCGGGATCGGCCTGCGCCAGCTCGGCGATGTGGAGACAGCGATCCGCGAGCTCCGGATCGCGCTGCGACTCACCGAGACCGCGGGCCGGCCCGAGCGCGAAGCCGACGTCCTCGCCACCCTCGGCGCGACCCTCGGTCGCGCCGGCCGCAGCCGCGAGGGACTCACCCACCTGGACCGCGCGGTGAGCCTCAGCCGCGGAGCGCTCTCGGGCCGCGTTCTCCTGCGGCGTGCCGACGTACTGCTGATCCTGGGCAGACATCGCGAGGCGCTGGACGATCTGCGGATCGCGATCAGCCGGCTGCGGCGGTCCGGCGACCGGGTCTGGGAGGCGCGCTGCCGCAACTACCGCGGATTCATCCAGCTCGAGATGGGCGTCACCCGTCAGGCCGACACCGATTTCGAACAGGCCGGCCGGCTGTACGCCGCGAGCGGCCAGGAGTTCGAGTACGCCGAGACTCGCCAGAACCGTGGCCTCGTCGCGTTCTCGCGCGGCGATCTGCCGGCGGCGCTGCAGTACCTCGACGAGGCCGGGCGCGGGTTCGCGGAGGTCGGTGTGGTCTGGCCCGAGCTCGCGATCGACCGGTGTGCTGTCTTGCTCGCCGCGGGTCTGCCGACCGAAGCGCTCGCCGAGGCGGACCAAGCGATCGTCCGGATGGAGACCGTCGGCGGGCAGGCCACGAAGCGAGCCGAGGTACTGTTCGCGGCGGCGACCGCAGCGCTGGCGGCCGGTGAGCTCGAGACGGCTCGTTCTCGCGCAGAGAGCGCGCGCCGGCTGTTCTCGGCACAACGTCGTCCGTGGTGGTCGGTCCGCGCGTCGATGGTGCAGCTCGACGCCCGCTACCAATCCGGCGAGAGCGGTCCGCGGCTGCTGCGGCAGGTGACTGAGACTGCCAGGCGTCTCGACACCCTCGGCGCGACAGAAGCGTCGGCTGCGCACCTGCTCGCCGGCCGGCTTGCCTTGACCGACGGACGAACGCGGACAGCCGAGCGCCAGTTGGAGCTGGCTGGGCGGCGGACCCGGGACACTCCACCACTCGCCCGCGGCGCTGCCTGGCTCGGCAAGGCGTTGAGGTCCGAGGCCAGGGGAGACGTCCGCGGAATGCTGACCGCCTGCGCCCGTGGCCTCGACGCGCTGGACGAGCATCGCCTGATGATGGGTGCGACCGAACTGCGAGCACGCGCGACCGGTCATGGCGCGGAGCTGGCCGGACTGGCGCTCCGCGATGCGTTGCGACGCGACAATGCCCGGAGCCTGCTGAAGTGGGGCGAACGCTGGCGTGCCACCGCACTCACGATCCCTCCCGTGCGTCCACCGGACGACCAGCAACTCGTCCACGATCTCGCCGCCCTGCGCGACGTCGTACGACGGCTGGACGCGAAGCGCGAGGGGGACGGGACCGACCCGGCCCTCGATCGTGAACGGCGCCGCCTCGAGAAGGCGGTGCGAGAGCACACGCTCCGAGCGCACGGGCATCGCTCGCACCCAGAGACCTCCGGGTTTCAGATCGACGAGTTGCTCGACGAACTCGGTGACACAGTGCTGGTCGAGTTGATCGAGATCGACGGAGTCCTGCATGCCGTGGTGGTTCGCGACGGCCGGATCAGCCGGCTCACGGTCGGGCCGATGGCGGCGGCCGAGATCGAGGTGGAGCGGTCTCGGTTCCGGCTGCGCTGGCTGGCCCATGGACGATCGAAGTCAGGCCCTTCGCTGGACGTGCTGGGTGCCCGGCTCGGCAGCGCGATCCTCGGCCCGGTGCAGAACGTTCTCGGGGATCGGCCTGTCGTGATCGTGCCGCCCGCGCGTTTGCAGGCGTTGCCCTGGGGGTTGGTGCCGTCGCTGGATCGTCGCGCGGTGAACGTCGTACCGTCGGCGGCGACCTGGTTGCGGGCGCGGCGGTTGCAGCCGCCGTCCGATCGACGAGTCGTCCTGGTGCTCGGCCCGGGACTGCCGGCCGGTCGTGCTGAGGTCGCGCGCCTCGCCGAGCGGTACCCGGGTGCGACTGTCCTCGCGGACGGCGACGCGACTGCCGACAGAGTGCTGAAGGAACTCGACGGTGCGTGGATCGGCCACATCGCGGCGCATGGCACGTTCAGGTCCGACAGTCCCTTGTTCTCTTCGCTGCGCCTGGACGACGGTCCGCTGACCGTCTACGACTTCGAGCGGCTGCGGCGGGCGCCGTACCGATTGGTGTTGTCGAGTTGTGAGTCGGGCCTCGCGAAACCGGTCGGCGCCGACGAGTTGCTCGGACTCAGCAGCAGCCTCGTGCCGCTCGGCGCGGCCGGCATCCTGGCCAGCGTCGTACCGGTGAACGACCCGGCCACCGTGCCACTGATGACAGCGCTCCACGACCACCTGCAAGCCGGTCAGCCGCTGGCCGCTGCGTTCGCGCTCGCCCGTGCCAAGGTCGGCGACGACCCGGTCGCCCGTGCGGCTGGCCGGTCGTTCGTTGCACTGGGAGCGTGATTCACACCATGTATCAACGCGCGGCCCGCGGACTCCGTATCAATGACGGCGGGCGGAAGGAGCGGGGGAATGCGGGATGATCCGACCGTCGTCAGCCTGGTCGTGCGAGCCGGGGACGGGGACGAGGGAGCCTGGGACGAGCTGGTGGAGCGGTACGCCCCACTGATCTGGTCCATCTGCCGCCGGTACCGGCTTCAGCCGGGAGACACCGACGACGTGGGTCAGGGCGTGTGGCTGCGGCTGATCGAGCATCTGCCCCGGCTTCGCGAACCGGCCGCACTGCCGGGCTGGATCGCGACGACCGCGCAACGCGAGTGCCTGCGCCTGCTGCGGGTGTCGAGCCGGGTCGACCCTGTCGACCCGGTGGACTCGCGGGATGGGGGAGAGCACGCCGTGGATCACGCGGTGGCGGAGGAGGAGGTGCTGCGGCACGAACGACGGCGGATCGTCCGGACCGCCTTCGGCCAGCTGTCCCAGCGCTGTCAGTTGCTGTTGGCAATGATCACGCGGGACCCGCCGGCGCCGTACGACGAGATCAGCCGCAAGCTGCACATGCCGATGGGCAGCATCGGGCCGAACCGGGCCCGCTGCCTGGACCGGCTGCGGCGGGCGCCGGCACTGGCGACACTGGTGGACGAACACTGAAACGAGCACTGCTGACGAACACTGAGGGATCAGTGAGGAGGTGGGAAGCATGACGGAGACCGGCTGGAACGACGACGAGCTCCTCGACGCCTTGCGCGACGCGCTACAGACCGAGCGGGAGATGCCACGGACGTTCGTCGACGCGGGGAAGGCGGCGTTCGTCTGGCGGACCATCGACGCAGAGCTCGCCGCCTTGACCTACGACTCGGCCTGGGAGAGCGCGGATGCCGCGCCGGTCCGGTCGGAGAGCGCCACCTTGCGCGCGCTGACGTTCGCCTCCGAGGGCTGGACGATCGAGATCGAGCTGACGCCGACCGGCGTACTCGGCCAGTTGGACCCGCCCGAGTCCGGCACGATCAGTGCCCGCGGCCACAGCGGTGAGGTGGCCTCGGCCGAGATCGACGACCTCGGGTTCTTCGTGCTCTGGCCGATCCCGGCCGAGCCCTACCGCCTGATCTGTACGCCGGCCTCCGGGCCGACGATCCTCACCGGCTGGGTGACGCCGTAGCCGACCCCTGGGGGGCCGGCTACGGCGCCCGGTGTCAGCCCAGGTAGTCGCGCCACGGGCCGGTGATGGCCAGCGTGATGCCCGGGGTCTGGATGTTGACGAAGAGCACCTTGCCGTCGGCGGAGAACGTCGGACCGGTGAACTCGGAGTCGTTCAGCATGTTCCGGGCGATCGCGTACGTCGGGCCGCCCGGGGTCGCGCTGAGCACATGGCTGCTCGCGGTGCCGTCCTCGGCGAGGATCAGCGAACCCCACGGGGTGACGGTGACGTTGTCCGGACCGTCGAAGTTGTAGTCGTCGTACTTCGCCTCGGCGCCCTTGTTCGCGGCGGCGCTCTCCGGGAAGTACGTGACCAGCTGGATGGTCTTGGCGTCGTAGTTGTAGAACCAGACCATGCCGTCGTGCGGGACGCCGTCGGCCGGCAGGTCGGCGGTGCCGCCCTCGGCGAACGAGTTGACGACGTACACGCCGTCACGGGTGCCGTAGACGCCCTCGAACTTCTTGCCGCGGGTGACCTGGCCCTCGGTGAACTGGTTGCGCACCGAGACGGTCAGCCCGTCGCGGTCGGCCACCGGCACCCACGCGACCCGGAACGGCCGGAGCAACTGCGCCGAGGTCAGGTAGGCGACGTCCGGGATCGGCTTGCCGTCGTCACCGAGGATCGCCATCGCCTCGAGCGTGCCGAAGTCCTTGTCGGCCAGGTCGTTGTAGCTGCGCGAGCTGAGCTTGTAGCCACGCGGCGCGGACCAGCGGTAGAACAGGCCGTTCGGGCCACTGGCGTCCTCGGACAGGTAGATGTGGGTCCGCTCCTCGTCGATCGCCAGCGCCTCGTGGGCGTAGCGGCCGAGCGCCTTCAGCGGCACCGGGTGCGCGGTCTTGCCGTCGGCCCAGACCTCGAAGACGTACCCGTGGTCCTTGAGCCGGGTGGTGCCGTTGGCCTTGCTCTCGGTCTCCTCACACGTCATCCAGGTACCCCACGGGGTCGGCCCGCCGGCGCAGTTGGTGAGGGTGCCGGAGATGCCGACCCACTCGCCCTGGTTGCGACCGTCCTTGTCGACGGAGATGACGGTGCAGCCGCCGGCCGAGCCGACAGCCGAGTCGTACACGGTGCCCGGGATCTGCGGCACACCCAGCGGGTCGTTGGCACCGATCTCGTGGTTCTGGATCAGCGTGTAGCCGTTGTGGTCGTTGTCGACCACGGCGGTGCCGTCGTGCAGCGACGGGGTCGGCTGGCCGCTCTTCAGCTTGGTCTCGCCGGCGTGGGTGACGACCTTGTACCTGAAGCCGGCCGGCAGGGCCAGCAGGCCGTTCGGGTCGTCCAGCAGCGGCGGGAACGGACGGTGCGTCGGGAACGGGCCGGGACCGTGCTGCGAGTGCGAGACCGGGGTGGCCTCGGCGAGTGACGGCACCGAGCCGACGGTGGCGAAGCCGACGCCCGCGGCGCCGGCAGCGGCACCACGGAGAACGGAACGGCGATCGACTGACATGAATGCTCCTCAAGCATTTAGTGGCGGACCAACGCGGGCGACAGCCGGAGATCCTGTGTTCTCGAACCGCACAGACTCGCTCGGCGGCACTGCGGGCCGGGACCTCTCCCGCAGGGCGACGGTGTCCGCCCGAGCGTGGATGATCCTGCCGTCGGTCGGCTGCCAGACGGCAAACACCATCTGAACAACTCAGTGGTAATCGCCGAGCGGCCTCGGCTCCGGTCGTGATGCCTATTGACAATCGATAGGTAGCCACCGATAGTCGATGCATGAATCTGGTCGACCGGGTCGTCGTACCCCTCCGGATCCTGCTCGTCATGCTGTTCGCCGGCCTGGTGGTCGCGCAGGCGCTGAGCATGCCGGGACAGTTCGCGTACATGGCGAAGGAAGACCCCGACCTGGCGTACCTGCGCTGGCCGCTGACGATCTGGGCGATCCTGGGACTGCTCTGCGTGCAGGTCGTGATCGTGTGCACGTGGCGCCTGCTGACGATGGTGAAGGCCGACCGGATCTTCACCGAGGAGGCGTTCGCCTGGGTGGACGCGATCCTGTGGGCGCTGAGTGCCGCCTGGGTTCTGCTGTTCGCCGGGTTCGTCTACCTCGGCTTCCTGGCCGACGACCCAGCGTTGCCGATCCTTCTGTTCGGCATGGTGCTGAGCGGCGCCGTCCTGGTGCTGCTGATGGTGGTGATGCGGGCCCTGCTCAGGCGCGCCACCACACTGCGGTCCGATATGGAAGCGGTCATCTGATGCCCATCGTGGTGCGCATCGACGTCGAGCTCGCGAAGCGGAAGATGAGCGTGGGAGAGTTCGCCGAGAAGGTCGGTCTGACACCGGCGAACATCGCCGTACTGAAGAACGGTCGCGCCAAGGCGGTCCGCTTCAGCACGCTCGAATCCATGTGCCGCGTGCTGGAGTGCCAGCCCGGCGATCTGCTGGAGTTCGTCGAGGACTGATGCTCGGTAGGCTGCGTGGATGACAGGGCTCTCGGGCGCTGAGGTCCGGCGCGTCGGCAACCACTTCGTGAAGCGCGACCCGGCTGTCGGCGCGGAGGCGGAGCGGCTGGAGTGGCTGGCGCGGCAGGGGATCGAGGTGCCGCGGATCGTCGATCATCGCCAGGGCGTGCTGACGACTTCAGTGGTGCCCGGCGTACCGGCCTCCTTCGACTGGTCTGGCGAGCAGTGGCCCGCCGTCGTGGCGACGTTCGTGGAGCTCGCCCGCGCCCTGCACAGCCTGCCGATCGAGGACTGCCCCTTCCGTCGCGACCTGGACACGACCATCGCGGAGGCTCGCTCGCGAGTCGCCGCGGGCCTGGTGGATCTGGACAACCTCGAGGATGCGTACGCCGGCTGGACCGGGGAGCAACTGCTCGCGCAGTTGGAGCGGACCCGGCCGGCGAGCGAGGACCTGGTCGTGTGTCACGGCGATCTGACCCTGGACAACGTCCTGGTCGACCCGCGGACCGGCGGGCTGACCGGGGTGATCGACGTCGGCAGGCTGGGCGTCGCGGATCGATGGCTCGATCTGGCGATCCTCCAGCGGGAGCTGACTGCGGAGCCGTTCGCCGCGTTGCTGGCCGGCTACGGGCTGACCGGGCCTGACCAGGACAAGCTGGCTTTCTTCATCCTGCTGGACGAGTTCTTCTGAGGCTGCAACGGCGGCCGCCCGCGGAGCGTCTAGGGTAGGAGGTGATCGTGATGCGAGTGTTCACTGTGCTGGCCGCGCTCTTCCTGCTGGTTGCGTGCGGCAACGAATCAAACGCGGGAGAGGAGCCGTCGATGACACCGTCCAGCAGCGGCGTGTCTGAGAGCGATTCGCCGCCGCCGTCGGGACCGGCCGAGCAGGCGAAGGCCGATCTGGTGAAGCGGCTGGGCGTCGACGCGGCGCAGGTCGCAGTGGTCAGCTCCGCCGAGGTGATGTGGCGCGACGGCAGCCTCGGTTGCCCCGAGCCCGGCATGCACTACACGCAGGCGCTGGTGAACGGCAGCCGCGTCGTACTGGAGTCTGGCGGCAAGGAGTACCACTACCACTCCGGTCCGAACCGGCCCCCGTTCCTCTGCGCGAATCCCCAACCACCTGTAGGCGGCTGACCGATGGCAGTTCCCGGGCAGAAGGTGCCGGACAACGCCCCGCCGGCGCTGGCCGACACCGAGTTGTACGCCGTCGACGCGTACCTGGCCGAGTTCGACTCTCCGATCGTCGAGGTCGACGCGGAGCAGCGCCGGGTGGCCTTGCGGCGTACGGCGTTCTTCCCGGGAGGCGGCGGTCAGCCGTACGACGTGGGCACGCTGCGCTGGGCCGACGGCTCGGCGCCGGTCACCCGGGTCAAGCGCGAGGGACCACTGCTCTGGCACTGGCTTGACGGTGAGCAGTTGCCCGGTCCCGACGACGAGGTGCACGGCGAGTTGGATTGGGAACGCCGCCACCTGACCATGCGGACGCACACCGCGCTGCACATTCTCTGCGGTGTGATCTGGGCGGACCACCACGTCGCGGTGACCGGCGGCAACATGGATCCGGGCAAGGGCCGCCTGGACTTCGCCTTCGACTCGATGTCGGCCGAGTTCGGCCGCCGGATCGAGGCCCGGATCAACGAGGAGATCGCGGCGGCCCGCGAGATCGTCGTCGACTTCGTCGGCCGTGAGGTCGCCGACGCCGACCCGGCCCTGATCCGGATCGCCGCGCACCTGATCCCGCGCGAGATCGACCCGCTCCGCGTCATCGACATCACCGGTCTGGACAAGCAGGCCGACGGCGGCACCCACGTCCTCACCACTGCCGAGGTCGGCTCCGTCAAGGTCACCGGCACCGAATCCCGAGGCAAAGCCAACAAACGCATCCGCCTCGAAGTCCACTAGGCCCGGTGGCGGGTTGTTTGCTCGCTGCCGAGACAACCTCCCGTCATCGGTGGAACAACCCGCCAGCGACCCTGGTGCTCAAGCGTTGAGGGCTTCGAGGATGGTGGCCGTGACGGCGTCCGGTTCGGAGACGCTGAGGGCGTGGGAGGCCCCGGCGATCTCGCGGACGTTCTTGGCGCCGGCGCGGTCGGCCAAGAAGCGGTGCAGGGCGACCGGGATGTTGCGGTCCTGGTCGCTGAAGACGAACCAGGACGGGATCGTCTTCCAGGCCGGGGAGTCGGTCGGCAGGCCGGTGGTGAGTGCCGCCTGGGTGACCGGGCGCTGGGTCGCGGCCATGAGTGCGGCGGTATCGGCCGGTACGTCGGCGCAGAACTGCTGGTGGAACACATCCGCGCGGATGGCGAGCTCGTTGCCGCCGGTGCTGACCGGGTAGGCGTTCAGCGCCTCACCGAGCGTGCTGCCCGGGAACTTCAGCGAGAGGTCGAAGGCGTTCTCGCCGGTGTCCGGAGCGAACGCGCAGACGTAGACCAGGCTCTTCACCGCGTCGTTGTTCGCCGCCGCCTCGGTCATCACGAAGCCGCCGTACGAGTGGGCGACCAGCACCACTGGCCGGCCGAGGCCGGCGATCACGTCACGGACGTACGCCGCGTCACCCTCGACACTGCGCAGCGGGTTGGCGACGGCGACGGCGTCGATGGACTGGGCCTGCAACTGTTCGACGACGCCGTTCCAGCTGGCGGACTCGGCGAAGGCGCCGTGCACCAGCACGACGACCGGGTTCTGCTCGGGCATGGTGAGTTCTCCCCTTGATTCGGTGTTGCTCCTTGTCCATCAGGACCGGACACCCGCCCGGAATGTGACAGCGCTGAAGATCGCGGTGGCTCCGGTCGTGAACTACTGACCGGTCCGTGAGACGAACCGCCGACAACCCGCGCGAGCACCCGTTTGTCTTGGCAAAGTACTGCGGGAGACCGTCAATGACTTGCGCGAGGAGGACAAGGTGTCGAAACCGCTCAACATCGCGGTCCTGGGATTCTGGCACGTTCACGCGAAGGACTACGCCCGGCAGACCCAGCAGCATCCGGGGACTGAACTGGTCGCGGTCTGGGACGACGACCCAGGACTCGGACAGGCGGGTGCGGACGACTTCGGCGTCGCGTACACCGACGACCTGGATGCTCTACTGGCACGGGAGGACATCGACGGCGTCACGATCACGACGCCCACCAACGTCCATCGCGACGTGATGGTGAAGGCGGCCAACGCCGGCAAGCACATCTTCACCGAGAAGCTGCTGGCGCCGACCGTGGCCGAGGCGGAGGAGATCATCGCCGCCGCCGACGCGAACGGCGTCAAGCTCATCGTCTCGCTGCCGCGGCTGTATCACGGCTACACCCAGGCGATCCGCGAGGTGATCGACAGCGGCCGGCTCGGGCAGCTGGACTACGGCCGGGTCCGCCTCTCCCACGACGGCGCCCTGCCGAGGGACGGGCAGGAGGGCTGGCTGCCGCAGCGGTTCTTCGAGCCGAAGACCGCGATCGGTGGCGCGCTGACCGACCTCGGTTGCCACCCCGTGTACCTGACCCAGCTGTTCCTCGGCTCCACGCCGGAGACGATCAGCGCGACGTACCGGTCGGTCGCCGGCCGCGGCCTCGAGGACAACGCCGTCGTCACCGCCGGGTACGCCGACCAGAGGATCGGCGTGATCGAGGCCGGGTTCGCCAGCCGGAACCCGTTCACGATCGAGCTCTTCGGGACCGAGGGCACGCTGACCTACACCGACGACGGGAACGTGCTGAAGGTCGGCGACGAGCAGTTGCCGGTGCCCGAGCACAGCCAGGACGCGTTCGGGCAGTGGGTCGACCACATCACCGAGGGGACCCGCGCCGACGACAACATCAGCCGGGCGGTCGAGCTGACCCGGCTGGTGGTGGCCGCGAACGAAGCCGCGGAGACCGGACGATCGATCGCCTACAAGTGAAGGGACTGCCGATGATCAAGGTTGGGCTCATCGGGGCCGGCGGCATTGCGTCGGCACACATCCGCGGCTACCAGGAACACTCCGCCAAGATCGGCATCACCGCTGTCGCCGACGCCGTGGAGGCCACGGCCGCCGCGCGGGGCGAGGAGCTGGGCGCGACGCCGTACACGGACTACCGCGAGATGCTCGCGAACGAGGACCTCGACGCGGTCGACATCTGCCTGCCGCACCATCTGCACCGCGACGCGATCGTCGCGGCGGCCGAGGCGGGCAAGCACGTGCTCTGCGAGAAGCCGCTGTGCCTGTCGGCGGACGAGGCCGCGGACGTCCGCAAGGCGGTCACGAAGAGCGGGGTGACGCTGATGTGCGCGCACAACCAGCTGTTCATGCCCACGGTCGCGAAGGCCAAGGAACTGCTCGAGGCCGGCACGATCGGCACCGTCTACGAGGTACGGACGACCGACAGCTTCTACAACAACTTCGACCCGAGCAGCATGGGCTGGCGTGCCAGCAGCGAGACCAGTGGGGGTGGCGAGCTCATCGACACCGGGTACCACCCCACCTATCTGATGCTGCACCTGGCCGGCGGACTGCCGGTCGAGGCGACGGCGATGCTGTCCACCCACCGGCTGAAGTTCATGGAGGGCGAGGACTCCGCGCAGGTCCTGATCAGGTTCGACAACGGGGTCGTCGGTCAGATGGTGACCAGCTGGGCCTACCAGCCGGCCGCCTCCACCGAACGGTTCTCCGCCGTCGGGGAGCTCGGCTCCCTGCACAGCGACGGTACGTCGTTGTCCTACCTGCTCCGGTCCGGCGAGACCGAGACGTTCGAGCTGGAAGCGGTCGACACGTTCGTCGCCGAGATCGGGCACTTCGCCGACTCGTTGCTCGGCAAGACCCGCCCGCTGCACACCGAGGAGGAGGGCATCGCCGTCCTCGGAATCCTCCTGGCCGCCTACGAAGGATCCCGCACCAAGACGATCGCCCCGATCCCGAAGGTCTAGACCTCCTTGAAGTAAAAGCCTTCGGCCAGGTCGTCCAACAGGCCCGGGTGAGTGGGCTGCCAGTCGAGCAGCTCACTCGTCCGGGTCGCTGACGCCGGGTGGTCGAGGGCAGCGAACGCCGCCAGATAGCCGATGTACTCGGCCGCCTGCTCCGGCGTGACCGAGCGCGCCGGTACGTCGATACCGCGTCCGATCGCCTCGGCGATCCGGCGCAACTCGACGCCCTCCTCCGCGACCGCGTGCAGCCGGGTGCCCGCGGGCGCCGACTCGAGTGCGAGCCGGTACAGCCGGGCCGCGTCGAGCGTGTGCACCGACGGCCAGCGGTTCGTCCCGTCGCCGACGTACGCCGCGAATCCGTTCCGGCGGGCGAAGGTGATCAGCCCGGGCACGAAGCCGGTGTGGTCGAGCGGGCCGTGCACGATCGGCAGCCGGACGACCGAGGACCGGATGCCTTTGCCGGCCAGGTCGATGACGAAGTTCTCTGCGTCGACGCGGTAGCCGCCCGGCAGGGTGTCGTCCTCGGTCCCGGTGCGACCGAGGCCGGCGTGACCCAGCAGGCCGGTTCCCGACGTACCGACGAACGGCTTGTCCGTGCCGGCGAGCGCATCGCCGATCGTTCGGACAGCGGCCAGATCGGTCTCGGCCGCGCCGGCCAGGTCGCCCGCTTGCATGGCGTCGTGCGGGAACGCCAGGTGGATGACGCCGTCGGCGGCTCGGGCCGCGGCGCGCAGACCGTCGAGGTCGTCGAGGTCGCCGCGGACCACGTCGGCACCCCATTCGGTGAGCCGGGCGGCGGAGGTGTCCGAGCGAGCCAGGCCGGCGACCGAGTGGCCGTGCTGGAGGAGTTCCGGGACGACTGCGGAGCCGAGGTGACCGGTGGCTCCGGTGATGAACACGTGCATGGGTGGTTCCCTTCGGTGATGTCAGTCAGTGACATCACACAGCCTACACAGGTGATGTCACTCGATGACATCGGCTAGGATCTGAGCCATGGCGCGGTGGGAACCGGATGCGGCGGGACGGCTGCGAGAAGCGGCGATGGCGCTGTACGCCGAGCGCGGCTACGAGCGCACGACCGTCGCCGAGATCGCGGACCGCGCCGGAGTGACCGCGCGGACGTTCTTCCGGCACTTCGCCGACAAGCGCGAGGTACTGTTCGCCGGCTCGGAGGAGCTCGAGCGGCGGATGGTCGAGGCGGTGCTGGCGGCGCCCGAGTCGGCCGGCCCGATGGACGCCGTCGCGGCCGGGGTGCTCGCCTCGGGCGAGTTCTTCGTCGACCGTCGCGAGCACTCGCGCCGCCGTCAGGCCGTCATCACGGCGACGCCGGAGCTGCGCGAGCGCGAGTTCATCAAGATGGCGTCGCTCGCCGCGGCCTTCACCGAGGCGCTGCGCAAGCGAGGCGTCGCGCCGGAGATCGCCTCCCTCGCGGCGGAGACCGGAGTGGCGGTCTTCCGGGTCGCGTTTGAGCGCTGGGTCGCGGACTCTCACGACACCGACATCACCGAAATCATGCGAGCCACCCTCGCCGACCTGTCCAGCCTGACCGCCTGACCGCCTGACCGCCTGACCGCCTGACCGCCTGAACCGCCGAAGCCGGCCGGGACGCGTGGTCCCGGCCGGCTAGCGGAGCGTCGGCTTCAGCCTCAGCCGATGGAGATGCGGTCGAGGTCCGGGGCGGAATCCTCGTCGTTGAAGATACGGAGGATGTTCGCGCCCTCCTTGAGTTCGACCGGTACGGCGACCGTCTGGACGGTGGAGTTGCCGATGCCCGTGACCGACGCCTCGGTCGGGGCACCGCCGTTGACGGAGACGAAGTACGACTTGGTCCCGTTGACCGTGTAGTCCAGGTAGAGCTGGTACTGGCCGGCCTGTGCCACAGTGACGTCCGGAACGACCACGTGCGCGTCGTCCGAGCCGCCGAGGTTGCGGACCTTCTGGCTGCCTGAGCATCCGGAGCAACTGGTCACACCGGCACTGCCGATCTGGTTCAGCGAGCTCTCGGCCTCACGCATGAACACCCGGTCGGCCGGGCGCACCTGGATCGGGACGGTCTTGCTCACCTTGTGCGGAAGGCCGACCGTCTCGAACGACACCTCGACCGGGACCTGCACGGGGCCGGTCTGGCCCGACGCTGGGCTGGTGATCGTCCATGAGCCGCTGAGCGTCTGACCCAGCCGCAATCCGGCCGAGGTGACCGGATCGCCCGACACTGTCCAGCCGGACGGCACGGCCGGAGCCATTCGCACGTTGTCGACCGAGTCCTCGTCCAGTCGCAGATCGGCCGACACCTCGACCGACTGCTGACCCGGACCGACCCACACGACGCCGGAAGGCTTCACCGTCATGGTCGTCTTCGGCACGTACGACGCCGGTGGCATCGGACCGACGCTGATCCGGTCGAGTCCGGCAGTGCCCGACACCTGGATCGTGTTGGGACCAGCCTTCAGTGGTACGGCGACCGCCGTACTGCCGGGGACCTCCGGGTTGCCGGCATCCAGGTCGGCCGTGATCGGAGCCGCACCGTTGACGCGGATCGCGAACGTGCCGACGGCCGACGTCGTACCGTCGAGCTGCAGGCGGTAGGTCCCGTCCGCAGGAGCCTGGACGTCCCGGTAGGTGACGCTGCCGCGGTCCAGTCCGACCACCTGCGCAGAGCCTGAGCAGGCCGTGCAGATGTCGATCCGGGATGCACCGCTGTTGTGGAACTCCGCCTCCAGTGGCAGCGGGTTGGCCAGAGCCTGCGGGTAGGCGTAGCCGACATTGATCTCGTCGATCTTCAGCTGCCGGTAAAACGGCGGCGACTGCGGGCCCGACCAGGTGTTGAGCACCTCGAGCTTGAGGTAGCGGGTGAGCTGGTTGCCGATGTCAATGAACTGCACCCCACGCCGGCTCGGCATCGCGCTGGTCCGCACCGTCTTCCACTGCTTGCCGTCGAGGCTCACCGACACCTTGTAGTCCTTGATCCGCGCTGAGTCCTCCGGTCGTCCGAACGACTCCCGTGCGTGCGTCGGCGACCACTCCGTCTGGTTGACCGCCAGGTACGTCGCCGGCCGCGGCCGGCCCAGGTCGAGGGTCGTCGCGACCGGGAACTGCCCGTTGGCGTCCCAGTAGTCCGGGTAGCTGCCGTCGACGAGGTTCGAGGCCGGGTGGTCGGCGGTGGCGGCGGTGCCCGTCGCGGTCAGGATCGACTGCGGATACAGCCCGGCCTGCCCGCCCGTGGTCACCTTGAACACCGTGTCGTAGGTGTCCCAGTCGGTCACCCCGAGGATGGTGAGGTAGCCGGCGGACTGGTTGAACCGGAACTTCTTCCCGGTCCGGACGTCCGTCACCCCGGTGATCTGGTAGCCGTTGTCCCGCAGTCTCACCAGGTCCTGTGACTTCGGCTTGGTCAGCACGTGCACGTACTGCGTCCGGGCGTTGTCCGCGAGCGTGATGACGCCGTGCGTCCCGTCGTTCCAGAACCCGGGCTGCATGCCGCCGTACATGTAGCCGCCGCCGTTGGTCTTCGTCAGCGAGGACCAGACGGGCGGCAGCCACTCTGCCATGAAGTTGTTGAAAGCGACCTGCTGTGGCGGGAACTTGCCGTTCACCATCGCGGTCTCGGCCATCAGCGACTTGATCGAGGATCCCGCGTTGGCGACGTACCGTCCGACGCTGAGTCCGTAGTCGACCTTGCTGTCGCTGCCGTCGTACCACCACTGGCCGGAGGTGGGCAGCTTGTAGTCCGCCTCGGTCAGCCGCGGCATCGGCGTAAAGGTGGCCTGCGGGTAGTCGTAGGCCGGTGTCATGCCGGTCTTCTGCTCGTTGCTGACCGTGTCCATGATCGGCGTGTCCTCGTTGTTGTTGCTGAGCAACCACGAGGGACGCTGCTGGCGGATCTGCTCGTACAGGCCGTGCTGTTCCCAGTAGGCGTTGTCGTTGTCGATCCAGAAGCCGGACAGGTCCGGATAGTTGTCCATCACCTCGTGGAACAGGTCGTAGCTGTACATGCCGAACCCGTCCCGCGTGGTCAGGTCGACCTGCTGACCCTTGTACGCCGAGTAGGCCGCCGAATCGAGGGTCTCGACCCCGGGCACCTCGTTGTGCCACTGCGGGTCGTCGGTCATGTAGAGCAGCACGTGCACGCCCTTGGCCTTGCCGGCCGCGACCAGTTCGCCCAGGAAGTCTCGTTGCGTGGAGCAACTACCGGGGATCTTGGACGGCCACGGCCGGGCGTAGCCGAGGCGGCTGTGGAAGGTGGCGAGCACGATGTACGACGCGTGCAGTTTCTGCGCCTCGTCGACCCAGTAGTCGGCGTTCCAGCCACCGGCGGTGACGTCACGCTCCCAGGCGGCGCAATCGGTGTGGCGAGGCGCAGTGAACATGCCCCAGTGCAGGAAGAGCCCGGCGGTGGAGTCGCGCATCCACTGCTGGCGCGGGTTCTCCACCTCCGCCCGGGCGGGTGTGGTGCTGAGCAGCGCGGCGAGCAGGGCCAGCGCGAGGGCGAGCGCGCTGAGCCGCCGCCGGCGCCGGGCAAGTCGGAGGGCCATCGGGGTTCTCTCACTTCCAGGTGGGCGGGAGAAATAATGACAACAAGATTGCCTATTGAGAGATCCGATCTTTCCAACGGTTCCCGCCCGCGGTCAAGCCCCCAGGCTCAGCTGCCGGGGACGGCGAGCAGATCGGCGAGCACGGTGTCCAGCGCCATCCGGGCCGCTCCGAGCGCGACCGAGTCGGCGCCCATCGTCGAGCTGAGCACCTCGATCGGCACCAGCGTCAGCTTCGCCAGCTCCCGGCGGAACGGCTCGGCGATGATCGCGCCACCGCGCGACATGCCGCCGCCGAGCACGACCACCTCGGGGTCGACGGCCAGCGCGAGCACGGCCGCGCCGCGCGCCAGCACTTCGGCGAACTCGATCAGCACCGCCAGGCTCTCCGGGTCCTGGCGGGCGGCCGAGGCGATCACCAACTCGCCCTCACGCCCAGGCCCGGCACTCTGCTCGGCGGCCAGCGCGGCACCGCGCGCGTGGAGCCGATCGACCGCTGCCTCCCAGCCGAGCATCGGCAGGGCGCCGATCTCGCCCGCGGCGCCGTGCCGGCCCTGGTGCACCTGCCCGTCGATCAGCACGCCGGCGCCCGCGCGGTGTCCGGCGAACATGTAGACGATGTCCCGGTGCTCGCGTGCGGCACCCTTCCAGTGCTCGGCGAGCGCGGCCAGCTTCACGTCGTTGGCCACGGTCACGGGCCGTCCGAGCCCTTCCGACAGTTCACCGGTGACGTCGAGCTCAGTGAATCCCGGCAGCGAGTACGGCGCCAGCCCTGAGCCGACCGGTCCCTCGCGGACGTCGTGCACGCCCTCGGCCGCGCTGAGCAGACCGGTCACGCCGCAGGCGATGCCGGTGATGTCGTCCGCGCCGAGCCGCGCCTGGGCCCAGCTCGCGCGGGCCACATCGACGGCAGCCTGCACCCGGTCCGGACCGGGCAGCTCCGGGTCGAGCTCGACCCGATGGGTCGCGAGCGTGTTGCCACGGAGGTCGCTGACCACGGCCATCGCCTTGTGGGCTCCGATGTCGAGTCCGGCGACGTACCCGGATTCGGCGCGGAAGCGGAAGTACCGGGCGGGACGGCCGGCGCCCCGGGCGGACGCCGGCTTCCGAGGCGGGGTCGTCTCCTCGACCCGGCCCTCGGTGAGCAGTTCGGCGAGCAGGTCCTCGGCGGTCGGCCGGGAGACGCCGACGATGGCGCGCAGTTCACGCAGCGTCAGCGACTCCGACTCGAGGAAGGCGCCGAGGGCTGCCGCGAGGTTCAGTCTGCGCAACAGCGACGAATCGCCCATCCGGCCGCCGGCGGCTCTGTCTTGACTCATCCGATGAATCGTCCTTATGCTCGCGCCAATATTGCTAACTGAGTTGCATATTACTGCCGGGTGGGTCGCCGGGGCGACCGCGCGGGCCAGATCGAGAGGAACCCGATGCCATCACGTGGGACAGGCTCAGCACGGTGGACACGCGCGCTCGCGGCGGCGACGCTTCTGACGGTAGCGCTCGCCGGCTGTACCAGCGGCGGCAAGGCGTCGACGAGTGACGCGAGCGGAACGGTCGAACTGACCATGCTGACCTTCGAGACCCCGAACCTGCCGGCCTCGCTGTGGGACTCGGCGATCGCCCGGGTGTCGCAGAAGGTGCCCGGGGTGAAGATCAAGAAGCTGGTCACCCCGAACGTCGACAGGACGACGTACGCCAAGCAACTGGCCAGTTCGGGGCAGCTGCCGGACATCATGATCGCGGTGAATCCGCAGGGCTTCGCCGAGGGCGGTCAGCTGGCCGAGTTCGGCAAGGACGAGCTGAAGGACTTCGCCAGCCCGGAGTCCGGCGCGATCAACGGCAAGATCTACCAGCTGCCGACCAATGCCCAGCCGCAGTCCCTGCTCTACTACAACAGGGCCGACTTCACGAAGGCCGGCATCACCGCTGCGCCGAAGACCTGGACCGACTTCCTGGCCGCGTGCGCGAAGCTCAAGGCCGCGGGCATCACGCCGATCGCCGTCGGCGGTGGCGGCCAGGACACGTTCGCGAGCATGTACACCTGGGTCGGCACGGCCGGCACCGACGTCTACCTGTCCGACCCGGACTTCTCGAAGCAGATCCGGGACGGCTCGAAGACCTTCGCCGACCCGCTGTTCGTGAAGGCCACCGGCAAGGTCGCCCAGCTGGCCAAGCTCGGCTACCTGGACAAGCAGGGCACCAGCCGTTCGTACGCCGACCACGAGAAGGCGTTCCGGGCCGGTTCGGCCGCGATGTACCCGATGGGCTCGTGGTTCGCCACCTCGGCCGACAACGATAAGCCGAAGTTCGACGTGGGCGTGTTCCCGTGGCCGTCCGACGACGGCAAGGCGGTCGTGCCGAACCTCACCGGCGGTGGGCTGAGCGTCAGCGCGAAGGCGGACAACGTCGACCTGGCGAAGAAGTTCGCGCTCGAGTGGACCAAGGACAAGGAGACCTCGGACGCCTTCACCCGGGCGGACGGAACCTTCAACACCGTCGCTGGCTACCAGCCGCCGGCCGACATGGGTCCGCTGTTCAAGGCGACGCTTGCCTTGTACAACCAAGCCGTCAAGGACGGCACCGTCACCCCGGCGCTGTCGATCGAGCAGGGTGACAACGGCCTGCCCGCCGACCTGACCGTGCCGGTGCAGCAGATCGCGGTCGAACTGCTGAACGGGAAGTCCGACGCCCGGGCCGCCGTCGGGAAGCTGGACAAGGAATACGCCGCACTCAAGTAGTGCGGCAACCGACGAGGAAAGGTAGTCGATGCTGCGGCCAAGCAGGCCACCGAAGAGCCGGGAGTTGCCGCCCGTGCTGCGCCGGGTGCGGGAGTTCTCCGGGTTCGCTCTCCCCGGGTTGTTCCTCTACGGGTTGCTCGTGCTGGTTCCGATCGGGTGGACCGTCGCCCAGGGGTTCACCGACCGGAACCGGTTCGACCCGCGGACCAGTTGGGTCGGGCTGGACCAGTTCCTCCGGCTGCTCGAGGACGACCAGTTCTGGCTGGTGCTGAAGAACACGTTCGTGGTGACCGCGATCGTGGTCGTCGTACCGAATGTGCTCGGTCTCGGCATCGCGTTGCTGCTGGATCGCGAGTCGTTGCTGTACCGGCTGCTGCGGTCGGTCTTCTTCACGCCGGTGATCCTCAGCGGCATCGTGGTCAGCGTCATCTGGCAGAGCGTGCTCCGGCCGGACGGCGTACTGAACAAGGTGCTGGCCGACGCGGGCGTCGAGTCCGCGCCGGGCTGGCTGTCCGACCCGTCGATCGCGCTGTACTCGATCAGCGGGATCCTCTGCTGGCAGATGCTCGGCTTCTGCGTCGTCGTCTACCTGGCCGGGCTGAACGGCGTACCGAAGGAGTTGTACGAGGCGGCGATCGTGGACGGCGCGGGCTGGTGGCGCCGGTTCGGCTCGGTCACCTGGCCGATGATCGCGTCGGCGGTGACGATCAACACGGTGATGCTGCTGATCAGCGGCTTCAAGGTGTACGAGCACATCCTCGTGCTCACCAACGGCGGGCCGGGGCGCAACACCACCGCCTCGATCGCCTTCGACGTGATCGAGAAGGGAGTCCGCGGCGACCGGATCGGCTACGCCGCGGCGGAGGCCACCATCATGCTCTGGATCATCGTCGTCCTCAGCGGCGTCGTCCTGCGCCTGCTGCAACGGCGGGAGGTGCAGCTGTGAGGAACCGCTTCGGGACCGCACGCCCGATCGCCGCGGTCGCCCTGGCCGCGCTGTTCTTCTTCCCGGTGTACGTCGTGGTGATGGGCATGCTGAAGCCGCCGAGCGAGATCCAGTCCTCGCCACTCGGGCTGCCGACGCCGCCGACCGGAGCGAACCTGGGCGCCGTCCTCGGCCGCAAGGACGGACTGTACTGGTCGGCGTTACTCAACAGCGTTCAGATCACCGTCCTCTCGGTGCTGGCGCTGACGTTGCTCTCGGCAATGCTGGCGCACTACCTGGTCCGGTCCACCGCCCGCTGGACGCGTCCGGCACTGCTGATGCTGCTGGCCGGCCTCATGATCCCGCCCGCCGTGATCCTGCAGCCGGTGACGCAAGTGCTCGGCGCCGCCGGCCTGATGAACTCCGTCGTCGGCGTGGTCTGTGCGAACGTCGCCTACTACCTGCCGTTCGGTGTGTTCGTCTTCTCCGGCTTCATCGGCACGGTGCCGGTCGAGATGGAGGAGGCCGCGAGCATCGACGGCGCGAGCCGGTTCCGCCTGTTCTGGCAGGTGGTCTTCCCGACCCTGCGCCCGGCCGCGGCGAGCGTGATGATCTTCCTCGGCGTCTGGGTCTGGAACGACTTCCTCACCCCGCTGATCGTCCTCGGCCCGGAGTCCGGCACCACGGTCACGGTCGGTGTCTACCGATCGGTGGGGGAGTACTCGACGAACTTCGGCACCCTGTACGCCTTCTCGTTCCTGGCGTCGTTGCCGGTGTTGCTGTTCTTCGTCGCCCTGCAGAAGCAGTTCGTCGCCGGTCTCACCGCGGGGGCGGTCAAGTGACTGTCTTCTTCGAGAACCGGGTCCTGCTGCTCACCACGCCCGGTACGTCGTACTCGGCCTACCTCGGCGACGACGACATCCCGATTCACACGCACTGGGGTGACCGGATCACGCCGGCCGACGCGGCGTACCTGGCGACGAGTACGGCCGCCCGGTTGGCCGGGGAGTGGCCGAGCTTTCGGTCGCCGGCCAACAGCCATGAGGAGTACCCGCTCGACGGACGCCTGCAGTTCGGACGGGCCGCGTTGTCGCTCGGCTTCGGGGACGTCCGTAGTACCGAGTGGTCGTTCGCGGGGCATGTCGTCCACGACGGCCGTGAGCTCGAGCTGCTGTTCGACGCCCGCGAGGTCAGGATCGGCCTTCATTACCGGGTGTACGACGACTGCGACGTGATCGACCGGTGGGTGACGCTGCGGAACGAGTCGGGTGATGCGGTCGATGTGCATCGCCTCGACTCGGCCACGTGGGTGATGCCGGAACAGGCGCAGTACCGGATGTCGCATCTGACCGGGCGGTGGGCGGCCGAGACCCGCCTCGGCCGGACCGACCTGGCCGAGGGGCGGTTCGTGCTGGAGAGTCGACGGGGGATCACGAGCCACCACGTCAACCCGTGGTTCGCGATCGACGACGGATCAGCGACCGAGGAGCACGGCGAGGTTTACAGCGCGGCTCTGCACTGGAGCGGGTCGTGGCGACTGCTGGCCCAGCGCGAACTCGATGAGCCGGTGCAGGTGCTGTTCGGCTGGGGCCACGAGGACTTCGGGCCGCGCCGGCTGGAGCCAGGAGAGCAGCTGCAGACACCGGTGACCTCGGGTCTGTTCAGCACCGGCGGTTTTGGTACGACGAGCCGCGCGTGGCACTCGTTCGCACTGAGGCACGTGTTGCCACGGGCAACTGAGGTCCGTCCGGTGCTGTTCAACTCGTGGGAGGCGACCGAGTTCGACGTGGACGAGGCGAGCCAGGTCGAGCTCGCCACGCAGGCGGCCGACCTCGGCTGCGAGCTGTTCGTGCTGGACGACGGGTGGTTCGGCCAACGGGTCGACGACCGGACCGGGCTGGGGGACTGGTCGGTGAACCCGGACCGTTTTCCGAACGGGCTGCAACCGCTGATCTCCAAGGTCCACGCGCTCGGCATGGGCTTCGGCCTGTGGGTCGAACCCGAGATGGTGAATCCGGACTCCGACCTCTACCGCGCTCATCCGGACTGGGTGTACTACTTCGACGGGCGCGAACCTGCGCTGATGCGCAACCAGTTGGTCCTCAACCTGGCCCGGCCGGACGTCGCCGACTGGGTTCTCGGTGTGCTGGACGAACTGCTGAGCTCGAACGACCTCCAGTTCGTGAAGTGGGACATGAACCGCCCGTTCGCCGACACCGGCTGGCCGGCCGAACCCGACCGGCAGGGGCGGATCTGGTTCGACCATGTGACGGCGGTGTACGCGATCATCGACGCGCTCCGAGCGAACCATCCCGGGGTCGCGATCGAGGCGTGCTCGGGCGGCGGTGGCCGGGTCGACCTCGGGATGATGGCTCGCACCGACCAGTTCTGGACCTCGGACAACACCGACGCGCTGGACCGCCGCTCCATCCAGCACGGGTTCAGCCAGGTCTATCCGGCCCGCACGATGTCGTGCTGGGTGACGGACCTGCCGACGTTCATCAACAAGCGTCAGGTCCCGCTGACCTACCGCTTCCACGTCGCGATGGCCGGCGTACTCGGAATCGGTGGAGATCTGACCGAATGGTCGGCCGACGACCTCGCGTTGGCGAAGACGCTGATCGCGGAGTACAAGGACATCCGGCACGTCGTGCAGCACGGATCGCAGTACCGCCTGGGTGAGCCTGGTCGATCGGCGTCGGCGGTCCAGTACGTGACGGCTGATCGCACGGAGTCCGTCGTGCTCGTCTATCAGGAGGCGCAGCAATACGACAGTGCGCCGCGACCACTTCGCCTGCAGGGCTTGGACGCTTCAGCGACGTACCAGGTCGGTGAGACGTCGGTGTCGGGTGCCCTGCTGATGAGCCACGGGTTGTCGCTGACCTTGACCGGTGATTACGCGAGTCAGGTCATCCGCTTGAGGTCAGCTGTCGAGGTGGTTGCGTAGGGCATCGAGGTTGGTGTCCCAGTCCCGGGCCAGTGCAGCGAGGAACTGCTGTGCCACCTGCATCGGCGCGGACTGGAGCCGGTAGCGGACACGGCGACGCTCGCCGTGTTCGGCGGTGACAAGGCCGGCTTCGGACAGCAGGGTCAGGTGTTTGGCGATCGCCTGCCGGGTGATCGGCAGGCGGTTCGCCAGGTCGGTGGCGGTCGCCGGGCCGCCGACGGCGAGGGCGGCCAGGATGTTGCGCCGGCTCGGGTCGGCGAGGGCGACGAACACCTGCTCCGCGACCGCCTCGACGTCGGGTGCTGACGGCGTACCGGACTCAGGCGGCATCGAGGTAGTCGACCAGTTCGCCGAGTTCGTGGGTCCAGCCGGTGCTGTTGCCGCCGAACGCCTTGTCGTGTGCCTCCTGTGGTAGTTGGGCGAAGCCGGACTCGACCACGGTGAGCCGGGTGCCGGTGCCGGTCGGCTCGAGGGAGAACTCGACGTACGTCCGGCGCGGGTCGTCCGCGGGCAGTCCGTAGATGTGCCAGGTGAACGCGAAGACCGTCGGCTCCTCGACGCGCTCCAGGGTCAGCTCGGCGGTGTCACCGCTGGTCCAGGTCAGCCGCGCCACACCGCCCGGCCGGAGATCGATCGTCGCCTCGTTCCCGAACCACGTGCCCAGGCCCTCGGCTGTGGTCAGCGCGGTCCACACCTTCTCCGGCGGGTGGGCAAGCTCCAACACCCGCTCGATCCGATCTGGAAAGCCCACGACAACCTCCGATTGCAACCGTATGGTTGCTTGGACTATAGCGTGCCGCAAGGAGTAGCCGCGGCCAACCTCAGCGGGGGATCGGATTGCCTGTCGGCGTGTACTCGACCAGGAGAATGCGGTTGTCGAGGACGCGCTGACTGGTGAGGGTCAGCTCGGATTCGTTCAGCCCGTCGTACGCCCACTCGCGTCCGGTCGGGCCGCAGAACAGCGGGAATACCATCAGCCGAAGGTTGTCCAGCACACCCGCGTTGACCAGCTGCTTCACCACCGACATGCTGCCCATCGTGCGCAGCGGTACGTCGCTGCTTTCCTTGAGCGCGAGCACCGACTTGACCAGATCGTCGGACTCGATCGTGCTGTTCGGCCACTCGACCGACTTCAGCGTCCGCGAGAACACCGTCTTCGGCAGGTTCGCCATCCGCTCGTATCCGGCGTCCTTCACCTCCTCCGGCAACCCGGCCAGCGCCTCGTAGGTCCGGCGCCCCATCAGCGCATGCTGCGGCCGTGCCCCCTCCTCGTCGATCCACTGCTGCAGATCCGGCCCGAGGTACCCGAAGTACCCCGGCGACTCCGCTCCGCGGGCCCAGCCGTCCGCAGAGATGAACAGATCAGCAGTAACCGTGGTTCCCATTTCAAACACCTTCCGTAGCCGAGGTCATACCTTTCCCGCAACGTCGGAGCACGCGCCGGTACTTCGACATGGCCTAGTTTGGCCCGGACCCAGGATGAACCTCGATTCGCCCGATGATGGGGCGGTGACGGGATTTCGGTCGGCGCTCGAGGTCAGTCGTGGGTTCTATGCCGAGGTGATCAGGCCGGTGGTGGAGGTTCCGCACGCCGCGGGGTTGCTCGGGTGGGGGTCCGACGTACTGGGGTATGACACCGAGCGGTCGATGGACCATGGCTGGGGTCCGCGGTTGCAGGTGTTCGTCGACGACGTCGAGCCGGTGCGGGAGGCGATCGAGGCCAACCTGCCGGAGGAGTACGACGGTCACGCGGTGCGGTTCGGGTGGGATGCGCAGGAGCCGACTCACCACATCACGGTCACGACGCTGTCCGGCTGGCTGGTCGATCACCTCGGATTCGATGCCAGCATGGGCGTCAGCCTCGAGGATTGGATGGTCACGCCACAGCAGCAGCTGCAGGGTGTGGTCGCAGGTGCGGTGTACGCCGACGACGGTCGGCTCGAGCCGGTCCGAGCCGCACTGCAGTGGTATCCGGACGAGCTGTGGCGCTGGTTGCTCACGTGTCAGTGGTCGCGGATCGCGCAGGAGGAGCCGTTCGTCCAGCGTGCGCACGAGGTCGGCGATGAGCTGGGCTCACGCGTCGTCGCGACCCGGTTGGTCCGGGACCTGATGCGCCTTGCGCTGCTCCAGTCGCGCGCCTACGCGCCGTACACGAAATGGCTCGGTACGGCGTTCGGCCGGCTCGGGCACGCGGACAGACTGGACCGAGTGCTGGCTGAGGTGGTCGCGGCCGGCGACCACGCCGATCGGGAGCGCGCGCTGACCACGGCGTACGAGCTGGTCGCGCGGCGCCACAACGCGTTGGGGATCACGCCCGAGGTCGATCCGTCACCACGCCAGTTCTTCGACCGCCCGGCGATGGTGCTCGGCGCCGAACGCTTCGTCGACGCCTGCCAGGCCACGGTCACCGACCCACGGGTGCGGGCGCTCGGGATGTTCGGCGCCATCGACCAGTTCGCCGACAACACCGATCTCCTCAGCAACCCGTCGGCGTACCGGAAGCTGATCGGCGCCTTTCGTCCTCCAGCGGGAGCCTGATCCCTCCGCAGGGGGTGCCCGGATTCCCGCCCACTCGACATCCTCCCCCCGCCCCGACCGCTGTGTGCCCCCCGCCGCCACCCCACCTGCCCAGCCCCGTCTGATGGGCTGACCCACCGGACGCGGGGTTGGCCAGCCGGATGCCGTGGGCCAACCCACACTCCGATGGGCTGACCCACCGGGCGTGGGGTTGGGCGGTCGGAGTCCGGTGGTCAACCCGCCGTCGGGTGGGCTGACCCACCGGGCGCTGGGTTGGCCAGCCGCGTCCCGTGGGCCAACCCACACTCTGCTGGGCTGACCCACCGGGCGCGGGGCCTATCGGCGGCGCTCACCGGCGGCGCTCACCGGCGGCGGTGGGCGTGGCGGGCGTTCGGGTGCCGAGGCTGGTCGGTTGGCAGCGCAACGATGTGGGGCGGCACTAGGATCGGTGGGCAATGAGTGGTCAGGCGAGGTCGAAGCTTTCGCGCGTGCTCGAGGATCTCGGGCGGACGTTGCTGGATGTGGTCGCGTCGCCGGGGAAGCTCGACGCTGAGCTGACCGGCGTACTGATCTACGACCCGGACGACGAGTTGGTGGTCAGTCCAGGTGAGTTGGTGCTCGGAGTCGGCGTCCGGGATGCGGAGACGACGATCGAGTTGTTGCGGCGGCTCGGTGAGTGCGGTGCGATCGGGCTCGTCGTGAAGCATCCGGTCGACACCTCCGAGGCGGTCGTCAGGGCGGTCCGGGAGAGCTCGGTCGCGCTGCTCGGGCTGACCCGGGCGGCGTCGTGGTCGCATGTGGCGGCGCTGCTCCGGACGATGTCACTGGCGTCGGCCGACATGGTCGGCGGCAAGGACGACTTCGCGGGCGCACCGGCCGGCGATCTCTTCGCTCTCGCGAACGCGGTCGGTGCCTTGCTGGACGCGCCGGTCACGATCGAGGACCGGGCGTCGCGGGTGCTGGCGTTCTCCGGGCATCAGGAGGAGTCCGACCCCGGCCGGGTCGAGACGATCCTGGGCCGCCAGGTGCCGGACCGGTACACCCGGATGCTGCACGAGCGCGGCGCGTTCCGTGAGCTCTTCCACGGCGACGAGCCGGTGTACGTCGAGGCGCTGACCGACGAGATGCTGCCCCGCGTCGCCATCGCCGTGCGGGCAGGCAACGAAGTACTGGGGTCGATGTGGGCCGTCGCCCGGGGACCATTGACCGCCGATCGTGCCGCGGCCTTCGCCGACTCCGCGCGGATTGTTGCCTTGCACATGCTTCGCGCCCGGGCCGGCGCGGATGTCGAGCGACGGCTCAGCGCCGACCTGGTCGCAACTGTGCTGGAAGGTGGCGCGGGTGCGTCTGAGGCCGCACAGAGACTCGGTCTGGCCGACGGCCGGCTGTGTGTGATGGCCGCTCAGGTCCTCGCGGGCGACGCGGCTGACAACGAGGCCGCTTCCCAACGGCTGCGCGATGCGCTGGCTCTCCACTTCGCCGCAGTACACCCGAGGTCGGCGGCCGCTCTGGTGGGCGGGGTCACGTACGTCGTCCTCCCGGCCGGCCACGGTTCGACGCGAACGGTGCTGAACGGCGATCGCGACATCATCCGGCTGGCCGAGGACTTCCTGGCCCGGATCGGTGCCCGCGCCGACGCCGTGATCGGCGTCGGCCGGACGACCGAGTCGCTCGCCGAGGTCGCGCTGTCCCGCCGGGAGGCGGACCGGGCGCTCCGGGTGTTGCAGGCGGACCGCCGTAGCCGCCGGATCGCCCGCTTCGACGACGTCCAGGCCGAGTCACTCCTGCTCCGGCTCGCCGACCTCGTCACCGAGGACGGCGAACTGCATCTGGGACCGCTGGCCACACTGATCGAGTACGACGACCGGCACGAGATCGGCTTCGTCGACACTCTGGTCGCCTATCTCGATGCCTTCGGCAACGTCGCGGACGCGGCCGCCGCGGTTCACCTGCACCCGAACTCGTTCCGCTACCGCCTGCGCCGGCTGTGCGAGATCAGCGGTCTCGACCTGGACGACCCCGACGTCCGGCTGGCCACGATGTTGCAACTACGGCTTCGCCGGCTCGCCGGGGACGCATGATCAGGAGAACGCGACCCACTCCACTCCGGTCGTGATCTCGTCCAGCCAGTCGCGGTCGATGTCGACACCAAGGCCGGGACCGGTCGGCACGGTGACATGCCCGCCGTCGAGTACGAACGGCGTAGTCACGTCGCGGGCGTAGTACCGGTTGGAGGCGCTGGTGTCACCGGGCAACGTGAAGCCTGGCAGGGCCGCCAGTGCCACGTTGGCCGCGCGTCCGATGCCCGTCTCCAGCATTCCGCCGCACCACACCGGGACTCCGTTCGCGGCGCACACGTCGTGAACGCGCCGGGCCTCGAGGTAGCCGCCGACGCGACCGGGTTTGACGTTCACCACCGAGGTGGCTCCGATGGCGATCGCATCCGCCGCGGACCGTGCCGAGGTGATCGACTCGTCCAGGCAGATCGGCGTCGACATCATCCGTGCCAGCTCGGCGTGGCCGCGCAGGTCGTCCTCCGGCAGCGGTTGCTCGATCAGCGCGAGGTCGAAGGCGTCGAGCTGCGCCAAGTGCCGGGCATCCCCGACCTCGTACGCCGTGTTGGCGTCGACCTGCAGGATCAGATCGTCACCGAACTGCTCCCGCACGGCACGCACCGGCTCCAGATCCCAACCGGGCTTGATCTTGAGCTTGATCCGTACGTACCCCTCGGACAGATAGCCGCCGACTGCCTCGAGCAGTACGTCGACCGACGCCATGATCCCGACCGAGACCCCGGCCGGCACCGACGGCTTGACCGCACCGAGGTAGTCACCGAACGACATGCCTGCCGCCTTGAGTTGCGCGTCGAGCACGGCCGCCTCCAGCGCCGCCTTGGCCATCGGATGACCGTGGTACGGCGCCAGCACCTCGGCAATGAGCGGAGCAGTAATCGGCCCAGCGGCGGCGACCGCGGGGAGCAGGAATCGACGCAGTACGTCGGCCGCACCGTCGACGTACTCCGGGGAGTAGACCGGTTCCGACATCGCCACGCACTCGCCCCACCCCTCGCTGTCCGCAGTCACCACGCGGAGCAGCAGGATGTCGCGATGGGTCTGCGCACCGAAGGACGTCTCGAACGGAGCCACCAGTGGCAGCCCGATCCGCCGCAGCTCGACACCTGTGATCTTCAACGGTTCTTCCTCTCCCTCGTGAACACGTACCAGCCGTCCTTCGTCACTCCGGCCACCTGGGCCCCGCTCGCCAGTACCTCCTGGAACGCCGCCCGGACCTCCATTCGCCAGACCTGCGCGAGCGCGGGGTCGTCCAGCCGCATTCCCTCGATATCGGCCGGTACGGCGCACCGGATCGTCGGCCCGTCCGGCATCGCCAGCCGGCGCGGTCGACCGTCGCCATCGGTGTCGAGGATCGTCGCGCCCGCTGCCACAGGTGTCTCGATGTGATGGCCCGCCGCGGCCGCGATGACGTCGGGAGCCCGCAGCGGCCAGCGCACCAGGAGCCGGTCGCTGCCCTGACCGGCGTTGACGCCGTCGGCCATCTCGCCGTAGAAGTCGACCAGGTACGACACCACGTGCGCGCCGAGCTTGGTCAGGTTGAAGTACGCGTTGCGGCGGACTAGCGGGTCGAAGGTCCACGCGATCGACTCGATCCCGCGTTCCAGCGACCAGGCCCGCTGGTGCAGCTTCAACGCCCAGCCGACCTGCCGGCCCCGAACCTCGGACACGACGCCGGTGATGTGCGAGTGCAGCTCGGCGGACGAGCCGGGTAGGTTGGCCAGGAATGCCGCGGTGACACCGACCAGGTCGCCGTCCAGGAAGGCGCCCGCGACGTACGCACCGGCGTGCGACAGAGCACGCATCAGGTCGCCCGACACCGGTGGGCTGGCCGGACCGGTGCGCCAGACCCGCCCGAGGAGGCGTTCCGCATCGCGATGCTCGATCGGCTCGTGCAGCTCGCGAATGGTCAGGCCCCGGGCCCGCGCGACCGCATCGGCCACCTTCCGGGCCTCGCGCACCTCGGCCTCGAGCACGGCCGTCATCCGCGCGCCCCGGCGGCGATACGGTCGATCAATCCCGTCAGCAGCCGCGTGCGTTCGCCGAGCGCGGCGATGTCGGCCCACTCGTGGACCGTGTGCGCACCGTTGCCCACGGCACCTAGTCCGTCAAGCGTCGGGATCCCGAGTCCGGCGGTGAAGTTTCCGTCCGACCCGCCGCCTACGTGAGCCCCTTCCAACGGTGGCAGACCGAGCTCACCGGCAACGTCCTGTGCGAGGGCGAACAGGTCCGCCGACAGACTCTCTTCCAGCGGTGGGCGATTGATCCCGCCCAAGACCTCGATCGACACGCCGTCGACCGGGCTGGGCAGCGCCCGGATCGCCTTGTCCACCCGTTCCTGCTCGTCCTTGCTCGCGGCCCGCACATCGATCGCGAGGGACGCGGTGTCCGGAACGGTGTTGATCGTCACGCCCGACCGGGCCACCGTCGGAGTGACGGTGGTCCCGACCGAGGTGTCCGCGAGATCGCTGACCGCGAGGATTGCCTGCGCGAGCGCCAGGCTCGTGTTGGCACCCTTCTCCGGCTCCAGGCCGGCATGTGCCGCCCGCCCGATGAACTGCAACTCGTAGGTGGACACACCCTTCCGAGCCGTCTTGAGCTTGCCGTCGACGCTTGCCTCGAGCACCAGTACGGCGCGACTCCGCGCCGCCGCCGACTCGATCACCTCACGGCTGGCCGGGGAGCCCAGCTCCTCGTCCGCGGTGACCAGCAGGCCCACGTAGTCGCGGGCAGTGCAAGCAGCCATCGCATGCACGGCCTGCACCAGTCCCACCTTCATATCGAACACGCCAGGCCCGTAGACGCGCCCGTCGATCACTCGGTACGGCGTCTGCTCGAGCGTGCCGATCGGGTGGACCGTGTCCAGGTGCCCGAGCAGCAGGACGGCCGGGTCGGCCGGTCCGAACCGCAGGACCGGTCGGCCGCCGGCCTCCGTCCGGACCGGTGCCTGGCCGAGGTACGTCGTACCGATGCCGGTCAGGACATCCGCGCAGCGGTGCAGGGCGTCGAGGTCTGACGACGGCGACTCGCAGCAGATCAGCCGCTCGAGATCTGCCAGCATCACGTCGTGCATCGGGGTCGTCCTTCCGCGGTGGTCGTCATGAGCCGTCCAGCAGTCCCCACTGCTCGGTGTTGTAGGTGGGGAACGCCAGGCTGTTCTCCCGGATGTTGCCGAGCTTCGCGCTGTAGGCCAGGAACGACCGGTTCTGGTAGAGCGGCAGGATCGCGTAGTCCGAGGACACGATCTTGTCGGCCTCCTGCAGATCCTTCGTCGCGACGTCGGCGCTGGTCGCGGACAGTGCCGCGTTCAGCAGCTTGTCCACCTTCGGGTTGCCGTAGTTGCCCAGGTTGAACCGGCAGAAGGTGACCCCTGCGGGACAGCTCAGGTAGTAGGGGATGTTGCTGGTGGCCGAGAACGGTGACTGCGTCACGGTGCCCACGGTCAGGTCCCAGTTGCCGGCCTGGACTCCGTCGATCGTGTTCGGCACCGGGGTGGACTTGACCTGGATGCCCAGCGGCGCGACCGCCGCCTGCACGAGTTGCGCCTCGCTGGCACGGAGCTTGTCACCGGCCTGAACGATGAACCGCAGCGTCGGTACCGGCGTACCATCCGGCGCGACGACCTTCGACCCGACTCCGGTGTAGCCGGCGTCGGTCAGGGTCTTCTTGGCCTTCTCCACGTCGCCGATGCCGTACTCGTTCGCCGTGTCCACGTCCGAGTAGCCCGGATAGCCCTCGATGAAGAGGTGACTGCGCAACGGTTTGGCGGTGGGGTCGAACTGCCCGATCGTCTTGTCGATCACGCCCTGCACGTTGACGGCCTGGATGATCGCCTTGCGCAGCGCGATGTTCTTCAGCGTCGGTGCGTTCAGGTTGAGCCAGACCTGATGGACCGACGCGCCGGGCGTGACCTGGTACTTCACCCCGGGCAGATCGTCGACCTGCTGGACGATGTCGACCTGCGGGTTCGGGTAGATCACGTCGACCTCGCCGTTCGCCAGTGAGGTCGGCTGCTGTGAGACGTCGGTGATCAGGCGGAACACCAGCTTGTCGAGGTTCGGCGCCTTGCCGTACCACTTGTCGTTGCGGACCATCACCACCGAACCGTCCGAGGTGTACTCCTGGATCTTGAACGGCCCGGCCGAGAACTTCGGCACGTTCTTCGCGAACCCCTCGTTGAAGCTCTTCTCCAGCCCGGCCGGCGTCGTCACCGACCCGTACGTCGCGGCCACGTGCGCCGGCAGGATCGGGGAGAACAGTGCCTTCCAGTCGACGTACGACTGGTCGAACACGACCGTCACCGTCTTGCCGCCGTTCGACCCGGTGACCGACTTGATCCGGTCGTACCCGGCCGTGTTGGACGCCTGGCACTTCGGGCACTGGCGCGGGTCGAGCACCCGCCAGGTGTAGGCGAAGTCGTCGGCCGAGATCGGCGTACCGTCGGACCAGACCGCCTTCGGGTTGATCGTGTAGCGGATCGTCTGCGGTGAATCGGCGACCTTCTCGACCTTCGTGGCGACCGGCTCGTTCGGGGCCAGCGATCCGTCCGGCTGGATCAGGAACACGCCTGGCAGCAGCACGCTGGAGATGTCCAGCACCGAGTACGTCGCGCCGCCGGAGTTCAGCACGTTCCAGTTCGAGATCGGGTAGGTGATCGTGTAGGTCACGGTGCCGCCGGATCGTACGGTGGCGGTGTTCGCGGTGTTGAGTGGATCGGACACGCGGCCGTCGCCGGAGTTCGTCGTACCGCCACCGCCGCTGCACGCGGCCAGCAGCAGTGCGGCGGCACCAGCGGCGGCCACGACTGCGGTTCGCAAAGCCATGTCGGCTCCAGGGGATGAGAAGGGTCAGGAACGCAGCTGGGCCACGGCCTGCGCGGCCGCCCAGCCGATCAGCCCGTCGAACTGCGGGGCATTGGGAGCCGGATCGGCGGCCCGGGTGAAGACGCCCACGGCGTACCGGCCGCCGTCGGGGAACTCGACCACGCCGACCTCGTTGCGGACGAGCGGCAGCGTGCCCGTCTTGCCGCTGACCGTGACCTCGTCACCGGGGAATCCACTGCTCAGCCGATGCGGCCAGACCTGCTTGCCCATCCAGCCGCGCACCAGCGCACAGGCCTCCGGGTCGGCGGCCTCGTCGCGCCAGATGCCGGCCAGCAGGCTGGTGATCTCGTCCGGTGTCGTCCGGCAGGTCCCGGCCGGATCGAGTGCCCGCAGCGCACGCAACTGCTCCACCGGTACGTCGGCCAGCTCGCGTTCGTCGTCGGTGTAGCTGATCGCGAGGTCGGCCTCGATCGACGCCAGGATCTCCGCACAGTTCTGCGGTACGGCGGTCCCCGGCAACCCGAGCTCGGCCAGCAGTGCGGCCACACGGTCCTTGCCGACCCGATCGATCACGAGATCGGTGGCCACGTTGTCGCTGATCACCATCATCAGCAGGGCGAGGTCGTCGTAGGAGACGAGCGCCGGATCGCGGTGCATGGCCAGCCCGTACGGCGAAGGGACGAGGCCCTCGGTCGGCACCGTGATCCGTTCGGTCAGATCCACCTCGCCGGCCACAGCCTGGCGCGCGAGTTCGAGCGCCACCGGGACCTTCAGAACCGAGGCGGTGACCACCGGCGTCTCCGCGTCGACGCCGACCGTCCGGCCGGTGGCGAGGTCACGCGCGTGCAACCAGATCTCGGCGCCGAGCTCTCCGGCGTACGCGCGGATCTCGTCCGGGGTCGACGCGGTCGCGGTGACCGGCGTACGGAGCTTGGTCGGGACCGACCTGAGATTGTCGACGAGGATCCGCGCGACGGATCCCACTGCCGCGTCGACCGCGGGGAGCCGGTAGTCCGGATCGTCGGTCCGGACGAACGACGCGACGGCGTACCGGCTTCCGTCGGGCGTTCGGACGACGCCTGCCTCGTTCCGCCAGAACCGGAGCGTGCCGGTCTTGGCGCTGACGATCGTGCCCGTCTCGGTGAACGCGCTGCGGAGTCGGTGCGGCCAGGCTTGCCCCGCGAGAATGCGACGCATCTCCGCGCATTGCTCGGGAGGCGCTGCCTCGTCGTTCCAGATCGCGGCGAGCAGTCTGGTGATGTCGCGTGGCGTCGAGGCCTGCAGGGTGCGCGCGGGATCGATCGCCCGGGCGGCTCGCCAGGCCTCCAGTTCGAGCTCGTCGGTGTCCGGGATGTCGGCGTAGATGGTCTGGTAGATGTCGTCGCAGGTGCCGTCGACCCGGGTCGCGGTCAGTCCGAGCTCGCGCACGGTCGCGTTGATCGACTCGGTGCCGAGCAGGTTGACGAGGATGTCGGTGGCCGCGTTGTCGCTGACGCTCATCATCCAGTACGCCAGATCGCGCAGCGACAGCTCGATCGGGCCGGCCATCACCGACAGCCCGGTCGGCCCGGCGGAGCGACCGTCGACCGGTACGTCCATCCGCGTCGCCGGATCGAGCCGGCCGTCGCCGAACCGGCGGAACAACTCCACCAGTACGGGGATCTTGAACACGCTCGCCAGTACCACCGCGGTGTCCTCGCCGTACCCGGCCTCCTTGCCGGTGGTGAGGTCGACCGCGTGCACCCAGGCCTGCGCATGCACTGGCCCGAGCACCTGCTCCAGCTGTTCCTTCATGCCTTCTCCTTCGCGGGGCTACTGGCCACGGCGCAGCGCGCGGCCGGGCAGGTTGCCGGTGGGTACGCCGCCGGCGAGCGCGACCGTCCCGTTGACGACGACGTGCCGCATGCCGACGGCGTACTGGTGCGGTTCCTCGTACGTCGCCCGGTCGGCGACGGCACCGGCGTCGAACGCGATCACGTCCGCGTAGTTGCCCGGAGCAAGCACGCCGCGATTGCGCAGACCGAGGTTGCCGGCCGGCAGACTGGTCATCCGGCGGACCGCTTCGGGCAGGCTCAGCAGCGACTCCTCGCGGACGTACCGGCCGAGGATGCGGGCGAACGTGCCGTAGGAGCGCGGATGCGTCGCACCGTCCGAGTACGGCGCCTCGGTCGCGAACGTCTGCGCGTCCGAACCGACCGAGACCCAGGGATTGCGGAGCGCGCTGCGCAGCACGTCCTCGTCCATCATGAAGTACATTGCACTCAGCGACGGCTCCTGCTCGACCAGGCGGCAGAGCATCTCGACCGGATCCTGGCTGTCGGCCTCGGCTGCCTGCTGCAGGCTGAGTCCGCGGTACTTTGCGGCCGGGCCGTTCGGATCGGGGAGCAGCATCACGCCGTCGGCTCCGCCGGCGGCGAGGTAGAGGTTTTCCCAACGTGGGGAGGGCGTCACGACCGCTTCCCGGATCCGGGCCCGCTCGGCGGGGTCGGCCAGCCGTGCGGCGAGCGCCTCATGGCCACCGTCGTGGAAGTCCGGCGGGATCGATGCCCCCAGCGAGGTCTGACCGGCCAGGTACGGATAGATGTCCGCGGTGACCGGCTGGCCGGTCGCGCGGGCCGCCTCGACGCGCTCGATCGCCTGCGCCATCTTCGGCCAGTTGTGCCGTCCCGCCGCCTTGAGGTGGTAGATCTCCGCGTGGACTCCGGCGCGGCGGCCGATCTCGATCAGCTCGTCGACGGCCTCGAGGAAATGGTCGCCCTCGCTGCGCATGTGCGAGATGTACATGCCGCCCCGCTTGGCGATGACCGTGGACAGGGCAACCAGTTCGTCGGTCGAGGCGAAGCAGCCGGGTGGGTAGATGAGGGCAGAGCCGATGCCAAGGGCGCCGTCGGCGAGCTCCTCGTCCAGGATGCCGGTGACGTTCGCCAGTTCGGCCGCGGTCATCGGGCGGTCGTCCGCGCCGGCGCCGATCATCCGCAGGTTGTGCGCTCCGACGAAGCTGGCGACGTTCTGGACGACGCCCTTGGTCTCGAGGTGGGCGAGGAACTCCGAGAGCCGGTCCCAGACCAGCTCGGGGTCGCCCGCGTCGCGGGTCGCTTCGAGCTCGGCCCGGATCTCCGGGGTGAACGGGCCGATCGAGATCCCCTCGCCGAAGATCTGCGTGGTGACGCCCTGGTACAGGTCGGACAGTCCGCGGCCGTCGCGTTCGAGGGTGAAGTAGGAGTGACTCAGGACGTTCACGAAGCCCGGGGCGACCGCCAGACCGGTCGCGTCCAGGACCTCGGCGTCCTGGTCGTCGCGGGCCAGGCCGGGCCCGATCGCGACGATGCGGTCGTTCTCGATCACGACATCGGCGGGCCGGCCGGGGCCGCCGGTGCCGTCGTGGACAGTACCGCCTCGAATGATCAGAGTCGTCGACATGCGAGCATCCTGAGCCGCTGCGACGGCCGCGGTACTCGTCCAATCGGCCGAAGTCGGCGCCGATCTTGTGTGCGATACGACGAAGAGCCGACCTGGACCCACCGGCTGCACTGGGCTGCGAGGTCCGGACGACGACACGGAGGTCGGGAATGGCGAGCACACCCTCGAGACGGACGCTCCTGACGGCGTCCCTGGCCGGCGTCGCCGCGGCGAGTCTGACGGCGCCGGCCGAGGCGACAACGGGGTCCGCCCGCGGGACGATCCAGCGGATCGACGAGATCGTGGCGGCGATCCAGCCGCCCGGCGTCGGCATCACCGTTGCGGTGAGCAAGCACGGCCGCACGATCTTCACGAAGGGTTACGGACTGCGCGACCGTGGCAAGCCCGACGTGTTCACCGGCGAGGACTTCTTCGAGGTCGAGCAGCTGGACGACCGGCTGCACCTGTCCCGGGGCCGGCGCTCGGCGACCGGCGACACGATCTACAACCTTGGCTCGATCAGCAAGGGCTTCACCTCGGCCGCCGTACTGCGGCTGCACGAACGCGGCAAGCTCTCCGTCCACGATCCCCTCGGCAAGTACCTGCCTGCTTATCTACGCGGGGCCGCCATCACGCTGCTCCAACTGCTGCAGCAGGTCAGCGGCATCATCGACTACAACCAGTTCCCGCTGTTCGAACCGGCGTACGACGCCTTTGTCGCGAGCGGCGAGCGGGATCACTCGGAGGTGGTGGCGAAACTGCAGACCCTGCCGCTGCACTTCCCACCGGGATCGCAGTACGCCTACAGCAACACCAACTACCTCCTGCTGGGGTTGGTCGTGCAGAAGGTGACCCGGATGACGCTGGGGGAGTACCTCGCGCAGTCGTTCTTCCGGCCACTGGGGATGCGCGACACCAGGCAGAGCTACCCGGCGCCGGGCAGCCGGGACGTTGCCCTCGGCTACTACGCCGAGGCGGACGGCGTACACCGGGCGTACCAGTGGAACCTGCCGTGGATGCTGGGCGCGGGTGGAATCACCGGGACCGCGGGAGACCTCGCGCGATGGGATGCGGCGCTGCTGCGGCCGGGGCTGTTCCGGGCCGAGACGCTGAAGCTGATGTTCACGCCGAACCTCGGCAGTTATGCGTGTGGATGGGTCGCCCAGACGTACGAGGGCAAACCGCTCATCTGGCACAACGGTACGGTCGGCGGCTTCCACGCGATGCATGCGTTGTTCCCCGACGACGGGATCGCGGTGGTGCTGCTCGGGAACGACCAGACGACGCAGGCCCAACTCGACCCGAGTGCGACCGCCGTGTTCGACGCGATCACAGCGGCGCGGTAGGCCGACGTGCTGACCTACACCATCCGACGGTTGCTGGTGTCGATCCCGGTGATCATCGCGTCGACGTTCATCGTGTTCCTGCTCGTCACGCTGTCAGGAGATCCGCTGGCGAACCTGAAGGGACGCAACCCGCCACCGTCGCCGCAGGTCGTCGCGGTCGAGGCGGAGCGCCTCCATTTGGATCAGCCGGTCCTGCAGCGCTATTGGACCTGGATCACCGGGGTGGTGCACGGCGACTTCGGGCCGTCGGTGCGCACCAACGTCGACATCGGCCACGAGATCGTCACCCGGTTCGGCGTCACGCTGCGGCTGATCGCGGTCGCCGTCGTTCTCGCGCTGCTGTTGGCAGTGTTCGTCGGCGTGGTCAGTGCGGTGAAGCAGTACTCCGGGATCGACTACGGCTTCACCTTCGCCGCTTTCCTGTTCCTGTCGATGCCGTCGTTCTGGTTCGCGGTACTGCTCAAGCAGGGTGGGATCTCGCTGAACAATCTGGTCGGCCGGCAGGTCGTCTCCACGATCGGGGAGAGATCGGTCATCGTGGAAGGCGGGACGTGGGCCCATCTCACCGATGCGGCCGGCCACCTGGTGCTGCCGACCATCTCGCTGGCGCTGATCTCGTTCGGTGCGTGGAGCCGCTTCCAGCGGGCCTCGATGCTCGACGTACTGAACAGCGACTACGTCCTGTTCGCCCGGGCGAAGGGGCTCTCGCGACGCCGGGTCGTAGTCAAACACGCGCTGCGGACCGCACTGATCCCGATGGTGACGATCACCGCGCTCGACTTCGCCGCCCTGATCTCGGGGGCGGTGATCACCGAGACCGTGTTCCAGTGGCGTGGACTCGGCGACTTCCTGGTCAGCTCGGTCAACGAACGCGACGCGTACGCCGTACTGGCGTGGCTGCTCGTGGTTGCGGTCGCCGTCATCGTCTTCAACCTGATCGCCGACCTGCTGTACGCCCTCCTCGACCCACGGATCCGCTATGAGTGAGCATCTCTCGACCGTCGCCGCACCCACCACCCGGCCGGTCAGCACCGTCAGGCAGCGCAGCCAGCGCGAGTTGGTCCTGCGCCGATTCCTCCGGCACAAGGCGGCCGTGATCAGTCTGGTCCTGTTCGTCGCGATCGTGCTGCTGGCCTTTGTGGGTGGCGCGGTCTGGCGCTACGGGTACGCCGACATCACGCCGGCGGCGTCCGTGCCACCGTCGGCCCAGCATCCGTTCGGCACCGACAACCTGGGTCACGACACCTTCGCGCAGGTACTGCGGGGCACCCAACGATCGATCGAGATCGCGTTGTTGATCGCTTTGCTGGCGGGGCTGTTCGGCACGCTGTGGGGTGCCTTCTCCGGTTACTACCGCGGTTTGACCGACAGCATCATGATGCGCATCGCCGACCTGGTCCTGACCCTTCCGTTGCTGGCGGTCGCCGCAGTACTGACCCGGGCGACCTCGGGCTCCTGGTGGTTCGTCGCGCTGGTGATCGCCGCTCTCCAGTGGGCGTACGTCTCCCGCGTGGTGCGCGGCGTGGTTCTGTCGCTGCGGGAGAAGGAGTACGTCGAGGCCAGCCGGGCACTCGGCGCCACCGACCGCTGGATCATCTTCCGGCATCTGATTCCGAACGCGCTCGGGCCGATCATCGTCAACGTCACGATCCTGGTCGCGGCGGCGATCCTCGTCGAAACGGCACTGTCGTTCCTCGGACTCGGCGTGCAGCCGCCGGACACCTCGCTCGGCCTGCTGGTCAGTGAGGCCGACACCGCGGTGAGCACGCGGCCGTGGCTGTTCTACTTCCCAGGCGCGTTCATCGTGCTGATCGCGCTCACCATCAACTTCATCGGCGACGGACTGCGGGACGCGTTCGATCCGACCCAGCGGAAGGTGCGTCAGTGAGCGAGTTCACCGTCAAGCCCAGCTCTGACCGCGAGACTGTGCTCGAGGTCGAGGACCTCACCGTGTCGTTCCCGACCGAGGACGGCCTGGTCCGCGCGGTCCGCGGCGTCAGCTACGCATTGCGCCGCGGCGAGGTGCTCGGCATCGTCGGCGAGTCCGGCTCGGGCAAGTCGGTCACCTCGATGGCGGTGATGGGTCTGCTGCCGGCCTCGGCCCGGGTCGGCGGCTCGGTCCGGTACCGCGGGCAGGAGCTGATCGGTGCCCCGGACAAGGAGTTGCAGCGGATCCGCGGCGGCCGGATCGCGATGGTGTTCCAGGACCCGATGACGTCGCTGAACCCGGTCTACCCGGTCGGCGACCAGATCGCCGAGGCCGTCCGCGCGCACAACGACGTCAGCGCGGCGGACGCACGCGAACGCGCCGTCGACCTGCTCGCGGCGATGCAGATCCCTCGCCCACGGGAACGGGCCCGCGACTTCCCGCACGAGTTCTCCGGCGGGATGCGGCAACGAGTGGTGATCGCGACGGCGATGGCGAACGACCCGGACGTGATCATCGCCGACGAGCCGACCACGGCCCTCGACGTCACCGTGCAAGCCCAAGTCCTGCAGGCGCTGGAGACCGCCCGGGCCGCCACCGACGCCGCGATGGTCCTGATCACCCACGACCTCGGCGTCGTCGCCGGATCGGCCGACCGCGTCCTGGTGATGTACGCCGGACGCCCGGTCGAGCTCGGTGGTGTCGACGACATCTACTACGCACCACGGATGCCGTACACGCTCGGACTGATCGGCAGCCTGCCACGACTGGACGGGCGGTCGGAGCGCCTGGTCCCGATCACGGGTGCACCGCCGTCCCTGCTCGATCTGCCGCACGGCTGCCCGTTCGCGCCGCGATGCCCGATGCGGGCGGAGATCTGTGACACCGACGAGCCCGATCTCCTCGCGGTCGGCGCGACCGATCATTTCGCGGCGTGCCACTTCTCCAACGATCTCGAAGGAAGGCGACCGGAGGACGTGTTCGCTCAGACGTCGCTGGACAGTACGGGAGGAACCCGATGAGCGAGCAGCCGCTGCTGTCCGTGCAGAACCTGGTCAAGCACTATCCGGTCCGGAGCAAGGGAGTGCTCCGCCGACGCAACGGCGACGTACATGCCGTCTGCGACATCTCCTTCGACCTGCATCGTGGTGAGACCTTGGGCCTGGTCGGCGAGTCGGGCTGCGGCAAGTCGACCACCGGTCGCGCCGTTCTCAACCTGCAACCCGCGACGGCGGGCAAGGTGGTGTTCGACGGCGAGGACCTCGGCGCAGTCGGCTCGGCCCGGATGCGCAAGCTCCGGCAACGGCTGCAGATCGTCTTCCAGGACCCGTACGCCTCGCTCGATCCGCGGATGACCGTGACCGACGCGATCGCCGAACCGCAGCGCATCCACGGCCGGTACGACGCCGAAGGGCCTGCCCGCGTGCGCGAACTACTCGCAACCGTCGGACTGAACCCCGAGCACGGCAACCGGTACCCGCACGAGTTCTCTGGTGGCCAACGGCAACGAGTCGGCATCGCGCGAGCCCTTGCCCTGCGCCCCGATCTGCTCGTTCTGGACGAGCCGGTGTCGGCCCTCGACGTGTCGATCCAGGCGGGCGTCGTCAACCTGCTCGAGGACCTGCAACAGGAGCTCGGGCTGGCGTACTTGTTCGTCGCCCACGACCTGTCGGTGGTGCGACACATCGCCGACCGGGTCGCGGTGATGTACCTCGGCCAGATCGTTGAGATCGGCAACCGGGACGAGCTGTTCGACCGTCCGGCCCACCCGTACACGCAGGCGCTGATCTCCGCGATCCCGCTACCGGATCCGCGCCGGGAACGGATCCGGGCCCGGGAGCGGATCGTCATCAGCGGTGACGTCCCCAACCCGGTCAGTCCGCCGAGCGGTTGCCGCTTCCGCACCCGTTGCCCGAAGTTCGCCGTACTGACAGAGGCCGAGCAGCGTCTGTGCGTGGAGGAGACGCCGGCGCTGACCGACCGCGGTCAAGGGCATCCGGCGGCGTGCCACTACGCCGAGGTGCTCACCGTGGTGTAGCCAGCGCCCGGAGCGGACCGGCGAGCTTCGTGGCCAGCCCGGGATCCGCGGCCTCGATCTCGGGCAGGAGTACGTCGATCGATGCGCCGAACGCACGGGTCAGCTCACCGGTGTCGAGGGAGCGGACGAGTGTGTCCTCGACCGGCTTGGTGATTGCCTCTGGCAACAGGTGGAAGCCGCGGCCCTGCGATGTCGGCACGCCGTGGCGGAGGCACATCAACGCGAGCAGGTGGTCGCGGAGGCCGCTGATCATGTACTCGGCCTGCCAATCCTTGCCGCGGGCAATGCTGGAGCGGGCGTGCAGCGCGTACAGCCAGGCCATGCCGATCAGGTCCTTCGCCACGGCCTCGGCGAACGGTTGCTGCTCGCTCGCCTCGCCGAACAGCAGCGCGAACGCCGGACCGAGCGCGCCGAACTCGCCCGCGGGCGCGAACGCGATATCCACCTGAAGGGTGTTCCGCAGCAGGAAGACCCGGTAGATCGTCCCGCGCACTCGCATGTCCAGGTGGTCCATGCAGCCGTGGTCGCCGTACATCCGGCCGGTCCAGTCGTCGAGTACGGCGGCCTGATCGGCTCCGTCCGCCAGCCCGAAAGCGAGGTCGATGTCCGACCACTCGTCCTCGGCCCCGGCGGCCGCCGAGCCGGTCAGTGCCGCACCGTCGATCCGGTCGTCGTGCTCAGCTGCTTCGATCAGCCGATTCCGCAGCCGCAGGCGTTCCTCCACTGTGAACATCCGCCAAACTTAACTTGGGCAGGGCAGCCTCGTTCACGAAGGCGTCCCGGGGCCGTTGGACCGACGCCAGCGAGACGATGTCGCGGCCATGGATCGCGGCGGCGAGCCAGACGGACAGCACGCGCATCTTGCGGTCCCAGGTCGGGACGGCCAGGACGTGGTAGCCGCGGTGCATGAGCCAGGCGAGGAAACCCCTGACGACGATCCAGCGGAACTGGAAGATCCCGGTGCCCAAGCCCAGGGTCGCAACGGCCCCCAGCGTGTGGTGGACGTACTTCTTCGGTTCGCGGCCACGCAGCGACGCCAGCAGGTTCTTCGCCAGCCGCTTCCCCTGGCGTACGGCGTTCTGCGCGTTGGGCACCGTGAACGCACCGGGGACCGGGGAGGCGAGGTCCGGGACGGCGGCATCGTCGCCGGCTGCCCAGGCGTCCGGGATCACCTCGGTCTCGGTGCCGACCCGCAGATCGGCGCGCGTCTGGATCAGACCACGATCCGTCACCGGCAGGTCGGTGTGGCCACGCACCAGTCGGGTCGCGGCGTTGCCGGCCGTCCACACGAGCAGCTCCGTGTCGTACTCCGTCCCGTCCGACAGGATCACGTGGCCGTCGTCGGCCGACACGAGGGTGGTGTCGAGGTGGAGGCGTGCGCCACGCCGTTCGAGGAGCGAACGCACCCACTTCCTGGGCCCGTCGGTGACCTCGGGCAGGATCCGCTGGGTCGCCTCGACCAGGTGGAAGGCCAGATCGTCGCGGCTCAGCTCCGGGTACTTCTTGAGCAGGGCGTTGGCCAGCGACAGAAGCTCACCGAAGCCCTCGACCCCGGCGAAGCCGCCGCCCACGAACGTCACTGTCAGGAGCCGCTGCCGCTCCGGCCCGGGCGGGAGCACGGACGCCTCGTCGAAGGCGGTGAGCAGCCGGTCGCGAATCGCGACTGCCTCCTCCACGTGCTTCATGCCGATCGCGCGGTCGGCGACACCGGGCAGGTCGAACGTCCGGGTGACCGCACCGGCGGTCACCGCGATGATGTCGTACTCGAGCTCGTACTCAGGCCCCTTGACAGGCTGGATCGTCACCGTGCGCCGGGCATGCTCGACCCTGGTCACCGATCCGGCGATGAGCTTGGTGTGATGCAGGTTCCGCCGCAACGAGATCGCCGCGTGCCGAGCCTCGACCGACCCGGACAGCACCTCGGGCAGGAACGGCTGGTACGTCATGTACGGCCGCGGATCGATCACCACCACCTCGGCCTCACCCCGCCGCAGCTTCTTCTCCAGCTTCCACGCCGCATAGAACCCGGCGTACCCACCGCCCACCACAACGATCCTGCGCACCGACATCTCCTTCATCGATTCCTCACTAGCAAAGACAGCGCAGCCCCCCGATTTGTGACATGCCTACCGCGCCCCGCCCGCAGTCTCGTCAGCCGGCGCTCCCCAGCGCCACCCAGCCCACTACCCTCTCACCTCACAACCCCGTCGTTCCGCGCTTTTCGGAAACTTCTGGTCGCCAGGTGCAACTTTCTTTCCGGAGACCCGTCCTCTCAACCTCGTTCCCGCAGCCCGCCTGCCCCCACCGACAGCAAGCGCCTTTGATCCAGATGTCTGGAAGCACCTTGGGACGTGCATGACCAGCACTTTGTGCACCCGGCGACCGTTTCTGGGGGCGATGCGTGGTTAAGCCGTGCACTAGGTCGGCCTCGGGGCGAAGGAGCTAGCCGGTGAGGCCGCGGTTGGGGGTGGGGCGGAGTTGGCGGCGGGAGGTGATGCCTAGTTTGGTGAAGACCTTGCGGAGGTGCCACTCGACGGTGTGCTGGCTGAGGAACAGCTTGGCGCCGATCTCGGCGTTGGTGAGGCCGGTGCCGGCCAGTTCGGCGATATGCGCTTCCTGTGCGGTCAGGCCGTCGCCGGCGCGGCGCGTTACGCCGTTGACGACCTCGCCGGTGGCCGCGAGCTCACCGCGCGTCCGCTCGACGAAGACGTCGGCGCCGGCTGCGGTGAACATCTCGTACGCCGTTCGGAGCTGGGTGCGAGCGTCCTGGCGACGACCCGCCCGGCGCAGCCGTTCGCCGTACAGGAGATGGGTCCGGGCGAGATCCACCCGGGCGCGGGTGCGGCCGAGGAGCGCGATGGCCTCCTCGTAGTCGGACTCCTGCCCAGTCGCCATCAGGGCGCGCGAGCGGGCGAGCAAACCGAGGGCCCAGTTGGTGCCGCTGGCACGCGCCATCCCCGACAGCCGGTCGAGAGCGTCCGAGGCCAGGTCGGCCCGGTCGCACCGCGTCGCGGACTCGACCAGCTCCGGCAGGGCCCAGTTGGCCACGCCGAGGTCCTTCGGGTCCTCGATGGCGGCTCGGGCGAACTCGAGCGCCTCCGGATAGCGAGCGAGTCCGTTCATCAGGAACGAGCCGGCCCACTGGGTGAAGGACATCCCGGCGCCTTCGCCGCGTGCCCTCACATCCTCCAGACTCGCCGCGATCAGCGGGGTCGCCTTGGCGACGTCACCCCGCCAGACCGTCAGCCCGAGCGTGCCGTACGGCGCCAGGCCGAGCCCGGTCGCGTCGGAGATCGTCCGGATCTCGGCCACGAGCAAGGTGGCCGCCGCGAACTGCCCGGCGAACAGGTGCAGGAACACTCGCGAGTTCAGCACCAGCGGAAGCCCGGCGAGATCGCCGAACTCGCGCGCGATCCGGATGTGCCGGTCGGTGAGCACATCCCAGTACTCGTCGTCCCACAGATCCACCGCGGTACGCGATGCCAGCCACAACCACCGCAGATCGCCCGGCTCGGCGAGCTGCTCGTCGGTGAATGCCCGGAGCGCTTCCCGAGCCAACGGGACCGCTGCCGCGTACCCGTCGGTGAACATGACCGCCTCGGTCTCCAGCAGCAGGTCGTGCTTGCGGCGCTTCGTCGGCGGTGGTGCAGCGCGAGCGGCCCGCGACACGTCGGTCTGTGGAGAGCCCGGGGCGAGGCGGCCGGCGAACATCGCCGCCATCATCGCGTCGAGGTACGTGTCGCGGGCAAGGTCGGCATCCAGCGGTTCGAATCGCCGGGCGGCCTCCAGCAGCAGATGGGCGGAGTCCGCAGTGTGACCGGAGGCGAACCCGATCTGTGCCCGGAGCAGGTTCACCTGAGCAGAGTGGACAGCGCTGACCGAAACCTCGTCGGCGGTGACGAGCAGTTTCAGCGCAGTCTCGAACGCACCGGCGCCGAGGGTGACCTGGGCCGCGGCGTGGGCACGTTGCGCCCGCAGGGCCGGGTCCGGAGTCAGGTCGGTCGCCCGCTGCAGAAACGCGGCCGTGGCCGCGACACCGCCGCGACGCTGTGCCCGGTCCGCGGAACTGATGAGTTCAGCGGCGATGTCCTCGTCCGGCCCGTCCGCTCCGTTGGCGCGATGCCAGGCGCGCCGGTCGGGATCGTGACCAGGGTCGATCGCCTCGGCGATGGCTTGGTGGACCTCGCGACGATCGGCCCAGGTCGCTGCCCGGTACGACGCCGATCGCACCAACGGATGCCGGAACCGCACCCGGCGACCGATCTCGAACAGCCCGGCCGTCTCTGCCGGTCCGGCAGCACTCACCGGGATCCCGAGAATCCCGAGCGCCCGGAGCAGCAGCGGTACGTCGCCGACCGGCTCGGCCGCGGCGGTGAGGAGCAGCTTCTGCGTCTCCGCCGGAAGCGCCCGCAGCCGCTGGGTGAAGTTCTGCTCGATCTGGCTCGCGAGCGGCCGGGCGTCCGGGCGCTCGAACCCACCGGCCAGCTCGGTCGCCGTCAGACCGTGCGGCAGCTCCAGGAGGGCGAGCGGGTTGCCGCGGGTCTCGGCCACGATCCGATCCCGGACGTGCTCGTCCAGCCGCCCCGCAACCACGGACTCGAGGAGCGCGCTCGCATCGGCGTCCGACAGCCGCCCGACGATCAACTCCGGAAGCCCGCGCCATTCAGGACCGGTCACAGGCTCGCGTACGGCGAACACCAGGCCGATGCGATCCGCGAACAGGCGACGTCCGACGAATGTCAGGGCCTGCGCCGAGGCCTGGTCGAGCCACTGTGCGTCGTCGATCACGCACAGCAGGGGCTTCTCGTCGGACGCCTCGGCCAGCAGACTCAGTGCCGCCGCACCGACCAGGAACCGGTCGGGTGGGCCACCTGCCTCGAGGCCGAACGCGACCGCGAGCGCCTCGCGCTGTGGCCGGGGCAGCTGATCGGTGTGATCCAGCAACGGCAAGCACAACTGGTGCAGACCGGCGAACGGAAGCTCCATCTCGGCCTCGACGCCCGCCGCGCGGGCGACCCGACACTCACCGGCGTGGCCGGCCAGGTAGTCGAGCAAGGCGGACTTCCCGATGCCCGCCTCGCCGCGGACGACCAGGACCTGACCCTGGCCGGAACGCACTCCGGTCACCACCCGATCCAGCTGGGCACACTCAGCCCGCCGCCCGCGCAGTTCCTGTGCCGCCCCGCCGATCGTCACGAATCCACCACCCCTCACCTGAGGCTAGTGCCCCTCGCCGATCGACGACAGCGAACCCTGAGGTGTCTCAGGTCCGCGATCTGCTGGGAGTTGGCATCAACTCGCCTGGGCAGCGAGGTCGGCGGTGAGGAGTTGTTCGAGGCCGGCCAGCTCGCCGGCGCTGGACGCCGACGCCAGGGCGCGACGGAGCCGATCGTGTGCCGCGGGGGCGACCGGATGACGGCGGTCGGACGACAGCCGGTCGCGGGCGCGCTTCACGAGCTGCCTGGCGTTCGGCGCTGCGATGTGCAGCGTCGCGGCGATCTCGCGGTACGGGTACTCGAAGCCTTCCCGGAGTACATAGGTGGCGCGTTCCGCGGGTGACAGTCGCTCCAGGAGGAGTCGTACGGCGTGGTCGACGGCCTCACGGCGTTCGATCACCGCCTGCGGATCGGCGCCGCCCTCCGTGGTCTCCTCGGACAGCCACGGGGCGACGTACGTCTCGTGCCGGTGCCGGGCGGACTGGACGACGTTGATGGCGAGCCGGCAGGTCGCGGTGGCGAGGAACGCCGCGGGGTCGGCGACGGCGGCCCGGTCGGTGCGCTGCCAGCGCAGCCAGACGTCCTGGACGATGTCCTCGGCCTCGTGCACGTTGCCGACGATCCGGCAGGCGACCCGGAACAGGCGTGGACGGAGCCGGACGAAGTCCGACACCGCTTGATCGAGAGTGGCGGTCTGCGTCACGTCGGGACTCCTTCAGTCGTCGCTGGGGGCTTGCGAAGGACTACTGACACCGTCCAGGAACGACCGTGGTCGGCGCGCCCTGGGAGTCCGTGGTCGAGTCCGTGGTCTCCGTGGGTGTCACAGCTGCGACCCCTGCCCGGTCATAGCTGTGCCGACCGGTTCCCTGAGCCCAGGAGCGTGAGATGAAGCCGACGATCGAGACCGAACGACTGCAGATCAGGGCGTGGCGCGATACCGATGTGTCGGACGCGCTGGTCATCTACGGTGACGAGCAGGTGACGCGCTGGCTGACGCCGGCCATGAGCTGGGTGCCTAACGTGCTGGCCATGCGCAACGTGCTGCACGGGTGGGCGGCCAAGGACGTGGCACCCGCCAGCCACTGGGCGGTCGAACTCCGCGCGACCGGGCGGGTGATCGGCGGCGTGGCCCTGCTCCGGCTGGAGCCGTGGCAGGACCTCGAGGTCGGCTGGCAGCTCGCCCGTACGGCGTGGGGTCACGGCTACGCCTCGGAGGCGGGGGAGGCGCTGGCCCGGTGGTCGATGCACACGGCGGACGTCGAGGAGCTGTTCGCTCTGGTCAGCCCGAAGAACAAGCGCGCCGCGGCCACAGCCGAGCGGATCGGCATGGAGCCGATCGGCGAGACGGATCAGTACCACCACCAGCGTCTGAACTTGTACCGCCTCCGCCACGACGATCTGGCCTACCGCGACGACGAGTCCTCGGCGGTGTGACTGAGCAGACAGTCACAGATCGGTGCCGTGCGTGGTCCTAGGTGGTGAGACCACCGCCTGGAACGCGAGGAGATTCCGATGAGTACCACCGAACAGCAGATCGCCACGTCCGTCCTGGTGATCGGATCCGGTGGTGGCGGTCTACGGGCCGCGATCGAACTGGCCGAGCAGGGCGTCGAAGTACTCGTTCTCGGAAAGCGCTCGCGGTCGGACGCCCACACTTCGCTGGCCGCCGGCGGGATCAATGCGGCGCTGGCCACGATGGACCCCGACGACACCTGGCAGCAGCACGCGGCCGACACGCTGCAGGAGAGCTACCTGCTGGCGAACCCGATCACGGTGCAGATCGTCACCGAGGGTGCGGCTCGTGGCATCGAGGACCTCGAGCGATACGGCATGCCGTTCGCCCGTGAGGCCGACGGCCGGATCTCGCAGCGGTTCTTCGGCGCCCACACGTACCGGCGGACCGCGTTCGCCGGCGACTACACCGGCCTGGAGATCCAGCGGACCCTGGTCAACCGCGCCGTGCAGCTCGGCGTCCCGATCCTCGACACCGTGTACGTCACCCGCATCCTGGTGCGGGACAACACCGTCTTCGGCGCCTACGGGTTCGACCTGACCACTGGGCGGCGCTACGTCATCCACGCCGACGCGGTCATCCTCGCCGCGGGCGGTCACACCCGCATCTGGCGGCGTACGTCGTCCCGTCGCGACGAGAACACCGGTGACTCGTTCCGCCTGGCGGTCCTTGCCGGGGGCAAGATCCGTGACCCCGAGCTCGTCCAGTTCCACCCGTCCGGCTTGCTCGAGCCCGAGAACGCCGCCGGAACCCTCGTATCCGAGGCCGCGCGTGGCGAGGGCGGTCAGCTGCGGAACGCCCTGGGGGAGCGATTCATGGCGCGGTACGACGCCGAGCGGATGGAGCTGTCGACGCGGGACCGGGTCGCGCTGGCGGCGTACACCGAGATCACGGAAGGCCGCGGTACGCCGAACGGCGGGGTGTGGCTCGACGTGTCGCACCTGCCGCGAGAGACGATCATGCGGCGGCTGCCGCGGGTCTACCAGACGCTGCTCGAACTCCAGATGCTCGACATCACCAAGCAGCCGATCGAGATCGCACCGACCGCGCACTACTCGATGGGTGGCGTCTGGGTCCGCCCGGAGGATCACGCTACCGGTGTCGAAGGGCTGTACGCGATCGGCGAAGCGGCCAGCGGTCTGCACGGCGCGAACCGGCTGGGCGGCAACTCACTGATCGAACTGCTGGTCTTCGGCCGGATCGTTGCCGAGGAAGCGGCGAAGTACTCGATCGGCCGGCAGTCCCAGGAGCGATCCGCGGAGGCGGTCGCCGAAGCGCGGGCCGAGGTCGACGGCCTGCTGGCTAGCGATGGTCCGGAGAACGTGCGGGCGCTGCAGCGGGCGCTCCGCGACACGATGACCACGCGGGCCGGTGTGGTGCGCGACGAGGCAGGACTGCAGGCCGGGCTGTCGGAGCTGACGGACCTCGAGGACCGGATGACGCGGATCGGCGTACACCCCGACATCGCCGGCTACCAGGACCTGGCCCACGCGTTCGACCTGAAGTCCTCGGCCCTGGCCGCGCGGGCGACCCTCGACGCCGCGCTCGAACGGCGTGAGTCCCGCGGCTGCCACAACCGGTCCGACTACCCGCAGCTGGACGAGTCGCTGCAGGTCAATCTCGTGTGGTCCGGGCCGGGAGCGGTGGAGCGTGAGGCGATCCCACCGATCCCGGACGAGCTCCGCAAGCTGATGCGCGACGACATCTCGACCGAGGGCAAGCTGGTCGAGTGACCCCGTACACCGGCCCGGCGCTGGGTAGAGCGCCGGGCCGGTCCGACTACTGGCCCTGGGTGAGGGCGTCGGCGAGCTTCTTCCCGTCCTGGATCATCTGCGCATCGGTGCGCGGGCGCTTGGTCGCCGACGTCCAGGCGGTGCCGACCATCACGACGATCTTGCCGTTGGCGACGGCGCAGTCCCGGGCTCGTTCGTCCGAGCTGTAGCAGGAGCCGCCGGCGACCTCCTCGATCGGTGCCTTCACCCCGAGGAACGCTTCATCGAGTTCGGCGAGCGGCCCGTACGCCGTCACGGTGTACAGATAGGAGCCCGGCGTACCGCACGGCTGCTGCTGGAAACCCTGTGGTTGCTGGAACCCTGGCTGCTGAAAGCCTTGCGGTTGCTGATATCCCGGCTGCGGTTGGTAGCCCTGCGGCGGGCCGGCGTACCCGGGCTGACCCTGGGACGGCGGGGGATAACCACCCTCTGGGGGCTGAGACATGAACGACAGAACCTTTCGTCGGCAGCTCGATCCCCCGGCGGAGATCCTAGGCGATCCGGCCTAGACCGGGGGACCAGGGTTGGCTGACCGGTAGTGGTCGATTTCGTTGACGGCGGGTTGCCGGTCGCGATGGGGTGGACGGACCGAGACAACCGAGTGCGGAGGCCGGTCCTGTGGCGACATTGGACGACGTACGAAGGCAGTTCCGGACACCGCCCGCGGAGGGGCGGCCGATGGTGCGCTGGTGGTGGTTCGGACCATCGGTGGAGCGCGGTGAGCTCGAGCGTCAGTTGCGGGCGATGGCGGCGGCCGGCCTGGGTGGCGTCGAGGTTGCGTTCGTCTATCCGATGGGGCCGGTCGAGGCGCCGTTCGGATCGGATGAGTTCCTGGAGCTTGTCGGGTACGCCGCGCGGACGGCGGGGGAACTGGGTCTGCGGTTCGACGTGACGCTGGGCAGCGGCTGGTCCTTCGGTGGCGGGCACATCGGTCCGGAGCACGCGGCACGCAGCCTCAGCTGGGATCGGCGCGAGATCGGCGCCGAGGCGTACGACGTACCCGTGGTGGCTGCGTGGCCCGGGGACGAGGTGGTTGCGGCCTTCGTGGGCGAGGGATCGGCCGGCGTACCGGCGTCGTACGTCGAGGTTGCTGTGAGCAACGGAATGATCCGGGTACCGGCTGGGCACGGACCGCGTGAGGTGCTGATCGCGTCGTCGCGGCTGACCGGGCAGAACGTGAAGCGGGCCGCGGCGGGCGCGGAAGGGCCGGTGCTTGATCACTACTCGGCGGCAGCGGCGAACGAGCACATCAGGTGCGTGGCCGAACCATTGTTGCTGGCGGCAACGCCGGAGCTGCTCGGGTCGGTGTTCTGTGACAGCTTGGAGGTGTACCAGGCCGACTGGACGCCTCGATTGTTCGACGAGTTCGTGCGGCGGCGTGGCTATGAATTGCGTCCTCGGCTGTACGAGCTGCTCGTCGACGCGGCTGAGTCCGCACAGGTGCGGATCGACTTCCGGCGGACGTTGTCGGAGTTGTACGAGGAGAACTTCGTCGCAGTCTTCCAGCGGTGGGCGGCGGGGCACGGCGTACCGTTCCGGATCCAGAGTTACGGCGAGCCGCCGGCGACGATGAGCAGCTATCGCTTCGCCGACCTGTTCGAGGGTGAAGGGTGGGGGTGGACGCGGCTGCCGGAGACCCGGTGGGCGTCGTCGGCCGCGAACCTCTACGGGCGGTCGGTGGTGTCGGCCGAGGTGTGGACGTGGGTGCATTCGCCGTCGTTCCGGGCAACCCCGCTCGATCTCAAGGGCGAGGCGCATGAGCACTTCTTGTCGGGCGTCAACCAGCTGATCGGTCACGGGTGGCCGTACTCGCCATCGAGTGCGCCTGGGGTCGGCTGGATCTTCTATGCCTCCGGTGCGCTGGACGACCGCAATCCTTGGTGGCCGGTTGCGGGGGATCTGTTCGGGTATCTGCACCGCCTGTCGTGGTTGTTGCAGCAGGGGACGCCGGTTCGGCCGGTGAAGGTCTACGTGCCCGCTGCTGAGGCGTATTCCGATGGGTCGTTGAACTTGTATCGCACCGTGCGTCGGTTGATCGGTGACGAGATCCCGCGGACGATTCGTGAGTCCGGGCTGGACTTCGACCTGATCGACGACGATGCGCTCGAGTTGGTCGATCCGGGGCAGCTTGACCTCGGGCTGGTCGTCGTACCTGAGGGGTCGACGCTTGCCGGGGGAGTGGCGGTCGGTGAGCTGGCGGAGCGATTGGCGGAGGTGCCTGGGCCGAGGGTGAGTCCTCGGGACGACATCGGTGTGGTGCATCGGCGGCTCGACGACGGGGACATCTACTTCCTGGCGAACACCGGCAACCAGGCGCGAACCTTCCACTTCGACATCCCCGGCGCCACAACCTCCTTCGAACAATGGGATGCCGCCACCGGCAAGACCTCGCTCCACCGCCGCTCACCCGATGGCATCTCGCTGACGCTTCACCCCTACGAAGCAACCATCCTCGTACCCACCGACGACGCGGCGCCCGACCTGACGATCGAGAAGGTGACGCGGGCAACGATCCGGGCGTCCTGGCAGGTCACCTTCGACAACTCGCCGTCGTCGGTCGAACTGCCGCATCGGTGGGAGGACGATCCCGGACGAGCGGCGTACTCAGGGGCAGCGTCGTACCAGACCGAGCTCGAGTTGCCGGAGCTCGATCCCAAGACGCGGGTCCTGCTCGACTTCGGCACCGGCGAACCCGCGCCGGCCGACACCGAGACGTATCTCCCTCCGAACTCTTACCGCGCGACGCTCGACCCTCCGATCGGCGTCGCCGCGGAGATCTGGCTCAACGACGTACCCTGCGGCACCCTCTGGTCCCCGCCGTACCGCGTGGACCTCACCGACGCCGCCGTACCCGGCCGCAACGCACTCCGCATCACCATCCACAACACGGCCGCCAACGCCCTCTCCGCCGACCCCTACCTCCTTCCTCTCGTCGAGTCGGTAACCACCGACTGCGGCCACCGCTTCGACCTCCAGCACATCTCCCACGCCGCCGACCACCTGAACTCCGGCCTCCTCAACCCACCCACCATCGTCCTCACCACGCCGACCTAGTCCGGCTTTGTGCACGGCCCGACCACCTGAGCGGGCCAGGGTGGTTGATCGGGGCGCCGCAGGGGCGATGCGCTATGCGGAAACAAATGGCCGCCGGGAGGCGAGAAGTTTCCGGACAGTGGACCGGTTCGGCCCTCGGCGTGGCGTTGGGCGGTCCAGGAGACGGCTGCGGCGTCGAGTACGTCGTCTACTGCTGCCAACTCACCCGCCAGACCGAGGTCGGACGGCACCGCGATGCCAACCGCCGCGAGGATTCGGCGGCGTTCCTCGACGCCTGCCCAGGTGGACTTGCGATGGGCGAGTGGGTGACCTGCGATCGTGGCGAAGCAGAGCTCGGGGTGGGACTCGATGACTTGGTGGTGGGTGGTGCGGGACCAGGCGTCGACCTCGAGGATCTTGCTGCGCAGGGCGTAGGCCTGCTGGCTCAGACCTTTGCCGGTGGCTGCTCGGTTGAGGGCTGACGCCTCGGCGTGAGTTGCCGCCAGCAACGCGGCCCGGACCGGCGTCGAGAAGACCGACGACGAGCGCTTCCCGATCAAGCGGCGCGCCAGTACGTCGGCCTGCCGTGGGACGTCAACCGGCAGTCCGATAGGGATGTCGATCGCCACAACAGCCAACGGGCCGTCCTGCTCAGCCGACGAGATCAACTGCTCGATCGTCGCGCCGAAGTACCCGCGACGTTCGCCGCTGATGCCCACCCAGCCCGCCTTGCAGGCATCGACGCCGATCACGCGGACGCTCATTCATCACCTCGTTGAACCGATCAGGAATCGAGAAGCGGCGGATCGCCACCTGCTCGTAGCGTCTTGGCCATGGACATCACCATTCAAGCGAGTTTCCTACCGCACGAGGACGCCGACGCGTCGTTGGCCTTCTACCGGGACACGTTGGGGTTCGAGGTACGCCAAGACGTCGGTGCCGGTGTGCAGCGCTGGATCACCGTCGGCCCACCGGGACAGCCGGGTACGTCGATCGTGCTGCATCCGCTGGACGCGAGTCGCACGATGACCGACGACCAGCGCCGTACCATCGCCGAAATGATGGCCAAGGGCACCTATGGCGTCATCATCCTGGCCACCCCCGACCTCGACGGGACCTTCGCGCGTGTGCGGGATGCGGAGGCGCCTGTCGTCCAGGAACCGACCGAGCACCCGTGGGGTGTGCGGGACTGCGCGTTCCGGGACCCCGCCGGTAACACCGTACGGATCGGCGAGGTGGCGTGATGAGTCAGCAGCAGGCAGCGCGCAAACCCGGTACGCCCGGCGCGTTCTCGCGGTGGGTGCAGCGGACGATGAACGCCCGTACCGCCAAGAAGATCCGCGGCGGGCGCGACAGGATGATGGGGATGGACGTGCTCATCCTCAAGACGATCGGCCGCCGCAGTGGCGAGCCCCGCGAGACGCCGCTCGGCTGGTTCGCGGACGACGACGGCTGGCTGGTCGTCGCGTCGGGCGGCGGCAGTCAGCATCCCGACTGGCACGCCAACCTGACGGCGCATCCCGACCGCGTGTCGGTCGAACTGCCCGGCAGCGGTCTGGTGCAGGTGACGCCACACAGTCTTGACAGCAACGAGCGCGACCAGGCCTGGCAGCGCATCACGGCCGCCCAGCCCCGGCTCGCGAAGTACCAGGCGAAGTCGGATCGGCAGTACCCGGTCATCCGCCTCACCCCGCGGTGAGGTGGGCGGTGACGGCCGAAGCTCGACTGACCGATTTCTGTGGGTCGGAGAGAAAATCGCTGGATCCGCGCATCACATCAGGAGGTGGGGCTGTCTTTGCTGGGAAGGCCGGTTGCTGAACCGGCCTGAAGAGGGGAGTCGAGGGTGACCTTCGAGGAATGGGCGCGACAAGGCGTGCCGGACCTGCTGCGGTTCGCGACCGTGCTGTGCGGGTCCGGCCACCTGGCCGAGGATCTCGTCCAGGACACCGTGATCAAGGCGCACCGGCACTGGGACCGGATCCAGCGGGCCGAACGACCGGACGCGTACCTGCGCCGGATGGTGGTCAACGAGTACCTGTCCTGGCGCCGGAAGTGGTCCCGGTTCGTGCCACGCCCGGAGATCTGGGCCGACGCGGACCGCCAGCAGCCCGACCACGCGGCCCGGCTCGCGGACCAGGACGAGATGGTCGCCGAGCTGGCCAAGCTGCCGCGCCGGCAGCGGACCGTGCTCGCGCTGCGGTACTACGGCGGCCTCACCGACGCCGAGATCGCGGAAACGATGGGTTGCTCACCCAACACGGTGCGTTCGTACGCGTCCCGGGCTCTCGCCGCACTCCGGATCGAACTCGGCCCCTCGTCCCCAACCACCACCGCACCCCACGGAGTGATCAATGCGCACTGAGGAAGATCTGCGGAACGCGCTCGACCGGATCGCGGCGACGGCTCCCGACCGCAGCCCGATTGCCGGCAATCTGCCTGTTGACCGTCCGCCGCGACGGCGTCGTACGGCGCTGGTCCTGGCCACCGTGATGGCGACGGCGGCCGCGGCCGTGGGCGGCCCGATCCTGGTGGACCACCTGCGGGACACCTCGACCCAGCCGGCCGGTGAGCAGGCCGGCTCTCCCTGGGGCAACTGGGTCACGCTGACCGCGCCGAAGGGGATGATCGTCAACCCGCGTGCCTACGAGGCGAACCGGCAGGTCTACCAGCTGGTCGGAGCGGGCAGCCTGTGGGCGTCATGGTGTCTGCTGACACTGCACCGCAACGGCGATTTCAACCCGGGCAAGATCCCGTCGGACAGCCCGCGAATCGACCTCAACGGGCTGGCCGGACGCCTGATCACGATGCCGAACGGTGAGCCGATCGTTCCGTTTCCGGTCGGGTACGCGATGGCGTCGGTGCCGGCCCGCCCGATGACGTCGGTCGCCTGGCAGCCGGCCAAGGGGATCTGGGCGCTGCTCAGCTGTGAGAAGCAGCAGGAGCTCGGGACCCGGGCGGTGCCGCAGATCGACGCGCCGTACGACGACGACAGGGAGACCGCGGTGGCGGTGGCGAAGTCGATCAAGGCCACCCCCCAACGGCTGACCTCGCCGTTCAGGATCGGCTACGTGCCGAGCGGACTGCACGCGCAGCGGGTGGTCGACAAGACGGCGAACTTCACGGGCGACGGGCATTCGTTCGACGTCGTGTTCAGCGACGGCAACCCGGCGACCGGGGTCAAGCCCGACCCCGCGGCCGGGCCCAAGACCGGGAGTCTGTGGGGTCCCCAGCCGCAGCCGGGCGAGGACCTCGAGATCCGGTACAGCACCGACAAGTTCTGGAACATGAACTCGAAGAGGATGGACGACGACCCCGCGGACCTGACGATCCACGGCTGGAACGCGTGGTTCACCTGGGACAAGCTGGAGACCGCGCGGAAGGGCGGCAAGCCGCTGTACCAGCCGGGCCCGGACAACGGACTCCGGATGGAGCACAACGGCGTGGCGATCACTATCCGCTTCCTCAGCGGCAAGGCCGACAAGGCCCAGCTCCGAAAGATCGCCGAGTCACTCGCCCTGCCGGCCAATCCCACCAACCCGGCCAACTGGTACGACGCCGGCACAGCCCTCCCACGCTGACCGGCCTGTCTGCGCTCTCGGCCTCGCATGAGCAGGGGTCGAGAGCGCAGAATTGTGTGCGAAGGCAGCGTCGTACACACGAAGGAGCAATTCTGTGAGCTCATCAGCGGAGTCCGGGCGGTTGCGGATCGGGATCGCGGGGATCGCGATCGAGTCGAGTACGTTCTCGCCGCATCGGACCAGGCTGGACGATTTCCACGTCACCCGCGGCGACGAGCTGCTCGGCCGGTACGACTTCCTCGCGCCGGGCAAGCCCCTGACCGAGGGCGTCGAGTGGGTGCCGCTGCTGCACGCCCGCGCGGTCCCAGGCGGCCCCGTCGTACCAGAGGTGTACGACGAACTCGCGGCGGAGATCTACGAGCGGCTGGGACAGGCGGGGCAGCTGGACGGCGTCTTCGTCGACATGCACGGTGCGATGAGCGTGATCGGCCGGACCGACATCGAGGCCGACCTCGTCGCCGGGATCCGCCGGATCGTCGGTCCCGACGTACTTCTCTCGACCGGGATGGATCTCCACGGCAACATGTCGCGCGAGTTGATCGGGCTGCTCGACCTGGCCACCTGTTACCGCAAGGCCCCGCACACCGACGCGTGGGACACCAAGGAACGCGCGGCGCGCAACCTGGTGGCACGGCTGCGCTCGGGAGGTCGACCGCTCAAGGCATGGGTGCAGGTGCCGGTGCTGCTGCCGGGGGAGAAGACCAGCACCAGGATCGAGCCGGCCAAGAGCATCTATGCGCAGGTCGACGAGGTCGAGGCGATGGACGGCGTACTGGACGCGGCGATCTGGGTCGGGTACGCGTGGGCGGACGAGCCACGCTGTCAGGCCGCGGTCGTGGTGATGGGCGACGACGAGCAGGTCATCACCGCTCAGGCGAAGCGGCTCGCGGACGCCTACTGGGACGCCCACGACAAGTTCGAGTTCGTCGCGCCGACCGGGACGCTCGCCGAGTGCCTCGACCAGGCGCTCGCGTCGACCGCCCGGCCGTTCTACATCAGCGACTCCGGCGACAACCCGACGGCCGGCGGGGCGGGGGACACCTCGTGGACCCTGGACAAGCTGCTCCGCATGCCGGCGATCACCGAGTCCGAACTGACCACGATCTACGCGGCGATCGTCGACCCCGAGGTGACCACCGGGGCGATGGAGGCAGGCGTCGGCGCGACGGTGAGCGTCGAGGTGGGCGGCAAGATCGACTCCGAACCGTGCGGTCCGGTCGCGCTGACCGGTCGGGTGACCGGGATCGACTCTGCCGCCGGCGCGGTGGCGCTCGCGGTCGGCGGGTTGCACGTCATCGTGACCATGCGCCGCAAGCCGTACCACATCGAGTCGGACTTCGCTGCCCTTGGATTGGCGCCGCGCGACGCCGACCTCGTCATCGTGAAGATCGGCTACCTCGAGCCCGAGCTGTACGCGATGGCCGCTGACTGGCTCCTCGCCCTCACCCCCGGCGGCGTCAACCAGGACCTGCTCAGCCTCGGCCACCACGGCATCGAGCGCCCGATGTTCCCGTTCGACCCCGACATGCCCGACCCGGACCTCACCCCCGAGATCATCTGACCGCGGGCATCAGCGACGTACGTCGTCCTCCTCCGGCCGGTCGCCGTTCGCGTCGGCCGGAGGGGGAGGTGTGTCCCGCTCCGGGCCAGTGGTGGCCAGCCAGGAGCGGGCGAGTGCCAGCGCGGCCTCGACGAATGACGGTCGCTTCACGAATCCCTCCCGACGTGCTCAAGGAGTGAGACTCGCAGATCGGACTTTCAGTCCACTTTCAGCGATTGCCGGTCACTGAAAGCCGGGGACGAACGCGATAAGGTTCCCGTCCGGGTCGTGAGCGTCCGGCCGTGGTTCGGCCACCGCCAGGCCGAGGTGGTTGACGTGGGTGCTTGCCGGCGGCAATGACTTGTAGAGCTTCACGGCGTCGGCGCCGATCCGGAAGTACGCCGCGTCGGCCTCGTCGGACGGCACCCGCTCCATGCCGAGGTGGTCGCCGTAGAACTCGACGGCGGCGTCGAGATCCGGTGCGTCCAGCGCGATGAACGACAGCCGGCTGACCGGTCCCGACGTGATCGGCGGGACCCGGAACTCTTCCGACCGCTGGAGAAGCTCGACCCGTACGCCGTTCGGATCGGACAGGAACGCGAGCCGGCCCTGGCCGCTCCCCGCCACCCTCGGCGAGCTGAGCTCGGCGTACCCGGCACCGATCAGCCGGGCGTAGTCGCCGTCCAGATCGTCCGTCATGAACCCGACGTGGTTCAGCCCGTACGCCGCGTCCGGGTCGACCTCCTCGTTGTGGAGCAGTTCCACCAGCCCGGTCGCCAGCTGGATGTGCACCCGATGGACCCGCGGACCGGCCATGAACAACCGGTCGACCACCTCGGCGCCGATCCCGGAGTAGAAGGCCAAGCTCGCATCCAGATCCTGGACACGACCACCGACATGGTTCAGTTCATAGATCACCTGACCATCATGGCAAACGTTTACCAATGGCGCCATGAGCGATGACCGGATCCGGCCTAGCGGATGCGCGAGAGGCGACCGTTCGGCGTCACCCGGACGGTGGTCTGCCGCACGCCGACGGTCAGGTCGACCAGCAGCATGGATCCCACGGTTCTGGTGCTGAAGGCAACTTTCTCGGCGGCCGCGGCCGGTACGACGACCGACAGGATCGAGGCGGTCGGTCCGCTGCGGTTGAACTTGACCACAGGTGCCGGCACACGGTGGAAGATGTCGGGGAAGTACCAGCCCTGGACGGGATCCTGCTTGCCCTGCTCGACCGTGATCGCGTCCGCCGGAAGCTGTTGCCCGTAAGGGATCTGCAGTAGGTACGTCTTCGTGCTGTCACCAGGTTTCGTGGCGACCGCCGTGGTCGGGGACTGCACGGTCACCTTCTGGCCCGGCGGCAGGTGCCACAACGTCTCGTACCGCTGACTGCCGGCCGCGGCGTCATCGCCGCGCTGACCAGCTTCGTCTCGACAGGTGCGCCCTTGGCCGACGGGATCGTCATCACAGTGTGGGATGCCTGGCTCCTGGTCCACTCCTGCCACTTGTCGAGCTGGTATCCGGGGTGGCCCGGGTCGATCAGGAAGTCGCGGCCGTGCGAGTTGTAGGTGATCGACATGTGGTCGTCGTGCCCGTGGTATCTGCGTGCCGGCCTGAACCGGATGCTGTACGTCGACTCCTGCGTGAACGGCCTCGTCTCGCCCCATCCGGTCCGGCCGAAGACGTACCCGGCGTCGAAGACCGCGGTCCGCTTGGACGGCTTCGTCCCGCGTAGCCCGAGGGTGGCGGCGTACTCCAACGAGGTGCCGGCCGCGGCCTGCGGCTTCTGGCGTTCCGCGTCGCCGACCTGGGGGATCTCGCCGGCTGAGGTGGTGGCGAGCGCGAGGAACTCCGCGAGCGCGCGTCGTCGTTCCTCGATGACGGGTCCAGGGTCGGCGCCGCAGCGCTGCAGTGCCGTGGTCGCCCGGCCCCACAGTTGGTAGTTGAACATGGCGTAGCCGACGGACTGCTCGTTCGTCGATCCCTGCGGGTCGATTGCAGTGGTGATTGCCTGGGTCAACCGGTCGACGGCGCGGTTCTTCCAGGTCCGCCCGGCCGAGAGTGCAGCCGACGCCGAACATCGCGATGCTCTCGTCCGTGCCGTGGTTCGACGGTCCGCCCCAGCTTGCGGATATGCAGACCGGACAACACCGCCTGCCGCGCACAGATCAGCACGTTCGTCCGGTGCATCGTCGACTCCCACGCGCCGACGTCGCTCTTCCATGGGTACGGGTTGTCGCGCACCCAGTCGTGGATGATCGCCATCGTATGCGTCATGGCCTTGCGGTCGCCGGTCCGGGCCGCGATGATCCCGTGTCCCAACCACCGCAGCGAATGCAGCCACATGTACCAACTCGGCTTGTGATACGGATCGGACCGCCAGCGGACATCACCCGAACCATCGCCGACCTTGTAGGCCGGATCGTTGCCCCAGGCGAACGTATCCCGCATGACCATCAACAACGGCACGTCCGCCTCGATCCCACTGAACCCAGGACACGCATCCGTCCCGGTCCGAGCGACCGGCGTCGACGTCACCGCACTGGGTGACGGAGACCGGGTCGTAGGCGCCACCGGACTCGGCGTCTGATCCTCCGCCGACACCACCCTCGCCTTCTCCCGCCCGCCCGGCATCAACACCCTGATCGCCCCAGCGAACGCCACAGCACAAACGACCACACAGACAACAGCAAGCCCAACCCCACTACCGCTCCGCCGCGAACCCACCCCAGACCCCCTCAGTCGCCGCCTCACCAAGACAGACGCGACCACCCACCGGATTAGTTGCTCCGGTTCCAGGGATGGGGTCCAGGCTGTTACTCGAAGAGCTCAGCAGGCTTCGCGGGCGGCGCCCGGATCAGGTGACGATGCCGTAGTCGCGGATCTTGCGGTAGATGGTGGCTCGGGACATGCCGAGGGCCGATGCGGCGGCGGTTTTGTCGCCGTGGTGGGAGGCGAGGGCGCCGACGATGGCGTCGCGCTCCAGGGCTTCCATGCGGGTGAGGTGCCGGCGGGTTGTCGCGTGGCATTCGGCGGGGAGGTCTTCCAGTTCGACGACACCGGAGCGCCGGCGGCGGGCGACGTCGGTCAGTACCTTCCGCAGGTGCGTCACGTTGCCCGCCCACGGGAGGCGCATGAGCTGGTTGAGCGCCGCCCCGGACACCGTCACGCTGGTGACGCCGGCTCGCCCGAGCAGGTACCGCACCAGGACCGGGATGTCCTCGAGGTGATGACGCAGCGGAGGTACGGCGACAGTCCGCGGGAAGAACCGCAGTAGCTGCGTCCCGAGCTCGTCCTGGCCGCGCGACTGTCCGGTCAGCAGGGTCAGCGCGACCCACGGCTCGCGCGCCACCGAACTGTCGCGCACCGACTGCAGGAGGTCCACCAGACCCTGGATGACCTCCGCAGAGAGCAGGTGGGCGTTCCGGATGATGAGATCGGAGCCGGAGTCCAGTTCGCTGGTAGCGCAGGCGAGGAGATCACCCTGATCGCCGGCATCGAGCACCGCCAGTCGCCGGCTCGGCGAGCTGTAGTCGTGGACGGCGCGGAGCAGAGTCAACTTGCCTGCACCCGGCTCACCTTCGGCGACCAGCCACTCTGCCCGGCGACAGGCATCGAGCACATCCTGCGTCGTATGCCGCCACAGCGCGCTCGTCCCGGTCATGCCGGGAAGCGACGGGACTCTTCCACCACCGGTCGTGCGGGGTCCGGACCGCTGCTCCTTGATCTGCACGATCCCGCCGGCCAGAGCGTCGCCGAGGAACGTCGGCTGGTACGCCAGCCGGGCGCTGATCCCGCTGGGCAGGTCAGCGAGGAACGTGACCGGCTTGGTCCCGCCGCGGGCATCCCGGGTCCGGTCGATCAGCGCGGCCTGGTCGGTGGAGTCGAAGCGCTGCTGGGCATGGGCGTTGATCATGAAGACCTCGTCGCCGAGGGCGATCACCGAGCCTCCGGTGTGCCGGCAGACCGCGTAGTACTCGGTCAGCAGCGCCTGGTCGAGGGCGTTCGCCTCCTCCAGGACGCGCTCCTGGATCCGCCGGGCCGCGAGTTTGGCGAACGACAGCAGGATCGCGTTGGAGTTCTTCGCCTGGGTGGTGATGTCCAGGATCCCGAGCAGGCCGCCGGTGACCGGATGCGTGATCGGCGCCCCGGCGCAGGAGAAGCCGCGCAGTACACCGGTGTAGTGCTCCGCGCCGTCGATCAGGATGGGGCCGCCGACCTCCAGCGCGGTGCCGATCCCGTTCGTCCCGACCTCGGACTCGGCGTAGCGGAAACCGGGTGCCAGATCGACGGAGTCGAGCCGGCGGATCAGTGTCTTGTCGCCGCCGCGACGGTCCAGGACGATGCCGCGGGCATCGGTCAGGATGATGCACACGGGCTCGTTGGTCAGCTCCGACGCCAGGGCGTCGATCACCGGCCGGGCCGCCCGGGCCAGCGTGGTGCTGAGATCGAGACCGTCGAAGTAGGCGGGCGCGGGCCGGTCGGTGTCGACCAGGGACGCCTCCGAGCGCTGCCAGGACATCCGGATGGAGTCCCGGACGGCGGGTCTGGTGGCCATGGTCAGCTCCTTCCTCTCGGCCGACTCTTCGAGAGAACAACACGACCAACGGTAATTGGCAAGCTTGTGACTCACGTCTCACATTGAGACAGAACGCCCCCACCGGTGCGGCTTTCATGCCTGGAACGCAGCTCAGCCGTACCGCTGGAGCCGGGCAGAAGCCGGCTCCCGACCCTGGAGGCAGACATTGAGCAGGCAGAGTCTCACCAAGGCGCATGCCAAGATCACCGAACTCTCGTGGGAGCCCACCTTCGCCACTCCGGCGACCCGGTTCGGGACTGACTACACCTTCGAGAAGGCGCCGAAGAAGGACCCGCTGAAGCAGATCATGCGGTCCTACTTCCCGATGGAGGAGGAGAAGGACAACCGCGTGTACGGCGCCATGGACGGCGCCATCCGCGGAAACATGTTCCGCCAGGTCCAGCAGCGCTGGCTGGAGTGGCAGAAGCTGTTCCTCAGCATCATCCCGTTCCCGGAGATCTCCGCGGCCCGGGCGATGCCGATGGCGATCGACGCCGTACCGAACCCGGAGATCCACAACGGGCTCGCGGTGCAGATGATCGACGAGGTCCGGCACTCGACGATCCAGATGAATCTCAAGAAGCTGTACATGAACAACTACATCGACCCGGCCGGGTTCGACATGACCGAGAAGGCGTTCGCGAACAACTACGCGGGCACCATCGGCCGGCAGTTCGGTGAGGGGTTCATCACCGGTGACGCGATCACCGCCGCGAACATCTACCTGACCGTGGTGGCCGAGACGGCCTTCACCAACACGCTGTTCGTGGCCATGCCGGACGAGGCCGCGGCCAACGGCGACTACCTGCTGCCGACGGTCTTCCACTCGGTCCAGTCCGACGAGTCGCGGCACATCAGCAACGGGTACTCGATCCTGCTGATGGCGCTGGCCGACGAGCGCAACCGGCCGCTGCTCGAGCGCGACCTGCGGTACGCGTGGTGGAACAACCACTGTGTCGTGGACGCGGCCATCGGCACGTTCATCGAGTACGGCACGAAGGACCGCCGTAAGGACCGTGAGAGCTATGCGGAGATGTGGCGCCGGTGGATCTACGACGACTACTACCGCAGCTACCTGCTGCCGCTGGAGAAGTACGGACTCACCATCCCGCACGACCTGGTCGAAGAGGCCTGGAAGCGGATCGTGGACAAGGGCTACGTGCACGAGGTGGCGCGGTTCTTCGCCACCGGCTGGCCGGTCAACTACTGGCGGATCGACGCCATGACCGACAAGGACTTCGAGTGGTTCGAGGACAAGTACCCGGGCTGGTACTCGAAGTACGGCAAGTGGTGGGAGAACTACAACCGGCTGGCCTACCCGGGCCGGAACAAGCCGATCGCGTTCGAGGACGTCGGCTACCAGTACCCGCACCGGTGCTGGACCTGCATGGTGCCGGCGCTGATCCACGAGGACATGGTGACCGAGAAGGTCGACGGCCAGTGGCGCACCTACTGCTCCGAGACGTGCTACTGGACCGACGCGGTCGCGTTCCGCGGTGAGTACGACGGCCGGCCGACCCCGAACATGGGCCGCCTGACCGGCTTCCGCGAATGGGAGACGCTGCACCACGGCAAGGACCTGGCTGACATCGTCTCCGACCTCGGGTACGTCCGGGACGACGGCAAGACCCTGATCGGTCAGCCGCACCTGGACCTGGACGACCCGAAGAAGATGTGGACCCTCGACGACGTCCGCGGCAACACGTTCAACAGCCCCAACGTGCTGCTGAACGAGATGACCGACGCCGAGCGCGAGGCGCACATCGCGGCGTACAAGGCGAACGGCACCAAGGCCGTCGCCTGACCCCACCGAACCGGCTGGTGGCGGCGCGGGGATGAGCGTCGCCACCAGTCGTTCCACCCGAGCGTGAGGAGGCCCCGACGTGGCCGACACCCACCGGATCCGCTTCGAACCGGTCGACATCGAGATGGACGTCACCGAGGACGACAAGATCCTCGACGCGGCGTTCCGGCAGGGCATCCACCTGATGCACGGCTGCAAGGAGGGGCAGTGCTCCGCCTGCAAGTCGTACGTGCTGGAGGGCGACCTGCAGATGGAGCGCTACTCGACCTTCGCCTGCAACGACGCCGAAGTTGCCGAGGGCTACGTGCTGCTGTGCCGGGCACACGCCTTCAGTGACTGCACGATCGAGCTGCTCAACTTCGACGAGGAGGAGCTGCTCGGCGGGGTCCCGATCCAGACGCTGAGCGCCCGGGTGGTGGCGATCGAGCCGGTCACCCGCGACATCGTCTCGCTCCGGCTGAAGGCCGAGCGGGCGTTCGAGTTCAAGCCGGGCCAGTACGCCGACATCACCATCCCCGGCACCGACGACCACCGGTCGTTCTCGATGGCGACCACCCAGTCGACGCCGGACGACCTCGAGTTCCTGATCAAGAAGTACCCGGGCGGCCGGTTCTCGGCCTTGCTGGACGGCGAGCTGGCGGTAGGCGACGAACTGTCGCTGACCGGGCCGTACGGCTCGTCCACGCTGAAGGACGGCCACGTACTGCCGGTCGTCTGCGTGGCCGGCGGGGCCGGGATGGCACCCATCCTGTCCATCCTCCGGCACCTGCGGGAGACCGGCAGCACCCGTCCGGTCCGGTTCTACTACGGCGCCCGGACCGCGGGCGACCTGTTCTACCTCGACGCGATCCAGGAGCTCGGCGCGGAACTGGCCGGCTTCGAGTTCGTGGCCTGCCTGTCCGAGTCGGCCGCGGATGCGGACGGTCTCGTGGTCGAGGAGGGCAACGTCACCGACATCGTCGAGCGGCGGGAGGCGGAGCTGCACCGCAGCGAGGTCTACCTGTGCGGTCCGCCGCCGATGGTCGACGCTGCCTTGGCGTTGCTGGAGGCAACCAACGTGCCGAAGGACCAGGTCTTCTACGACAAGTTCACCAGCCCAGCGACTACCGATGGAGTCTGAGATGGAGCAAACCAAGCACCGCAGTTTCCCCAAGATCGAGTTCACCGACTCCGAGGCGGGGGCGCTGGAGTTCCCGAGCTCGAAGAGCCGGTCGTACAACTACTACAAGCCGGCCAAGCTGCGGGCGACGATGTACGAGGACGTCACCGTCGACGTCCAGCCGGACCCCGAGCGGCACCTGACGCAGGGCTGGATCTACGGGTTCGGCGACGGCCCCGGCGGTTACCCGAAGGAGTGGACCGCCGCGAAGTCGTCGAACTGGCACGCCTTCCTCGACCCGAACGAGGAGTGGAACCAGACGATCTACCGGAACAACTCCGCGGTCGTCCGTCAGGTCGACCTGGGCCTGCAGAACGCCAAGCGGGCCAGGGCGTACGACGCCTGGAACCCGGCCTGGCTGAAGTTCGTCGAACGCAACCTCGGTGCCTGGATGCACGCCGAGAACGGCCTGGCGCTGCATGTCTTCACCAGCATCCAGCGGTCCGGACCGACGAACATGATCAACACCGCGGTGGCCGTCAACGCCGCCCACAAGATGCGTTTCGCCCAGGACCTGGCCCTGTTCAACCTCGACCTGGCCGAGGCCGAGGTGGAGTTCGACGGCGCCGCCCACAAGGAGGTCTGGCAGAGCGCGCCGGAGTGGCAGCCGACGCGTGAGGTGGTCGAGCGACTGACCGCCGTCGGCGACTGGTGCGAGCTGCTGTTCGCCACCAACATCGTGTTCGAGCAGCTGGTCGGCTCGCTGTTCCGGACCGAGCTGGTGATGCAGATCGCGGCCCGCAACGGTGACTACCTGACGCCGACCATCGTCGGCACCGGCGAGCACGACTACGACCGCGACCTGGCCTACACCCGCAACCTGTTCCGCCTGCTGACCCGCGACGAGCAGTACGGCGAGACCAACAAGGTGCTGTTCGGCGAGTGGCTGACGACCTGGGTGCCGCGCTGCATCGCTGCTGCGCAGGCGTTGCAGCCGATCTGGTCGCAGCCGGCCGACAAGTCCGTCACGTTCGCGGACAGCCTGGACGCGGCCAAGCAGAAGTTCCGTTGCCTGCTCGAGGACCTCGGGCTGGACATTCCGAAGGAGCTGGACAAGTGAGCATGCAGTTCGGATCTGCCGCCGAGTTCTCCAACAAGACCGGTGTGACCCTGATGAACACTCCCGTCGGCCGGGTCGTCGCCCAGGTGATGGGCGCCAAGGACGGCGTCGAGCTGACCGAGTACCCGTCGATGATCCGGGTCGACGGGACCGGCGTACTCGACTTCGACTACGCCGAACTGACCGACGCGCTCGGCTCGGAGTTCGACGGCTCGGTGTTCGAGGAGATCAGCTCCACCCACTACGGCCGGATGGTCCACCTCGACGACAAGACCCTCCTGTTCGCCAGCCCCGAGGACGCCGCCGAATACATCGGCTTCGACCTGACCGTGCACTAACACGCTGTGCCGCTCCGGTCCGGGGCCTGGCCCGCGCCCGGACCGGAGCTCATCCCGAGATCAGACCCACGAAGCGAGGACGTCATGTACGAGAAGAACGGCGAGAAGTACTACGTGGTCGACGCGCACGTACACATCTGGGACGGCCGCGAGTCGAACCTGAAGAACGTGCACGGCAAGCAGTTCATCGACTGCTTCTACGACTACCACCGCAACCTCAGCCCGGAAGACGTGGTGTGGGACTACGACACCTACACCTACTACGGCGGCGACCGGTTGATGAAGGACGTCTTCGACGACGGGTACGCCGACCACGCGATCTTCCAGGCCACGCTGCTCAGCGACTTCTACAAGAACGGGTTCGGCCAGACCGAGGAGGCGTTCGGGCTGGCGTCCAAGCACCCGGACAAGCTGACCTACAACCACGCCTACGACCCGCGCAACGGTGAGGAGGGTCTGGAGCAGCTCCGGCGGGACTCCGAGCGGATGAACCTCAAGGGCGTGAAGCTCTACACCGCCGAGTGGCACGGTGACTCGCGCGGTTACAAGCTCGACGACCCGTGGTCGCGCCGGTACCTGGAGGAGTGCCTCAAGCTCGGCATCAAGAACATCCATGTGCACAAGGGCCCCACGATCCGCCCGCTCGACCGGGACGCGTTCGACGTCGCCGACATCGACAAGGTCGCGACCGACTACCTGGACCTGAACTTCATCGTCGAGCATGTCGGCCTGCCCCGGCTGGAGGACTTCTGCTGGATCGCCACCCAGGAGTCCAACGTGTACGGCGGTCTCGCGGTGGCCATGCCGTTCGTGCACGCCCGGCCGAAGTACTTCGCGCAGATCATCGGCGAACTGCTCTACTGGCTCGGCGAGGACAAGATCCTGTTCGCCAGCGACTACGCGCTCTGGACGCCCCAGTGGCTGGTGGAGAAGTTCGTGGACTTCCAGATCCCCGCGGAGCTGCCGGAGTACGCGCCGATCACGACCGCGCAGAAGAAGAAGATCCTCGGCCTGAACGCGGCCGCGCTGTACGACCTCGACGTACCGCAGGAGCTGCGGCTGCCCACCGATGCCGGTGACGCCTCTGTCGAGGTGGCGGCCGGCGCACGCGCATGACGGCCGTCGCGACCTCGGTGGTCGACGAGATCGTGGCCGCCTTGGCGACGGTCACGGATCCGGAACTGGACGAACCCATCACAACGCTGGGGTTCGTCCGGTCGATCCGGATCGACGACACCAAGGTCGTGGTCCATCTGCGGCTGCCGACGTCGTTCTGCTCGCCGAACTTCGCGTACCTGATGGCATCCGACGCCGTCGACGCGCTCCGGCGGGTCGACGGCCTGGGACGGGTTGTGGTGCGACTCGACGATCACCACGACTCGGACAAGATCAACGCCGGCCTCGCCGCCGACGCCGGGTACGTCGGCACGTTCGGTGTCGAGGCGGAGACGAGCCTGGACGAACTGCGCCGGATCTTCCGGCACAAGGCGCATACCGCGGCGATGGAGCGCTGTGCCGAGGCGGTGCTGAAGGCCAGCGGGATGACGGTCGACGATCTCCACCAGGTCACCCTCGCCGATCTCCCGGACGGTCCGCACAAGGAGGCGTTGCTGCGACGACGGGTCGCGATCGGTCTCGGCGTACATCCGGACGAACCGGTGCTGGTGGACGAGGACGGTGCGCCGCTCGCCGCCGAGGCGGTCCCGTTGCGGCTCCGGTTCGCCAAGGCCGTGCGGATCTCGATCGAGGGAAACTCCCACTTCTGCCGCGGACTGCTCGCGACCCGGTACGCCGACGTGGAGCCCGACGGCATGTCCATCCGAGTCACGAACGCAAGGAGCACGTCATGAGGGCGGTCCAGGTAGTCGGCTACCACACCAAGTTGCAGCTCACCGACATACCCGAAGCCGAGATCCAGGGGCCGCTCGACGTGATCGTGAGGATCGGCGGTGCGGGGGTGTGCAGGACCGACCTGCACATCCTCGAAGGGCAGTGGGCCGGGAAGAGCGGCGTCGCGCTGCCGTACACGATCGGCCACGAGAACGCGGGCTGGGTGCACGCCGTCGGCGATGCCGTCACCAACGTCCAGCCGGGCGACAAGGTGATCCTGCATCCACTGATGACCTGTGGCCTGTGCCGTGCCTGCCGCTCCGGTGACGACGTGCACTGTGAGAACAGCCGGTTCCCGGGCATCGACACCGACGGCGGGTACGCCGACTACCTGCGGACCACTGCCCGCAGCGTGGTCCGGATCGACGACAGCCTCGATCCGGCCGACGTAGCCGCACTCGCGGATGCCGGACTGACGGCGTACCACGCGGCGGCCAAGGTGGCCCGGTCGACCAGGCCCGGGGACGTCTGCGTGCTGATCGGCGCCGGCGGTCTCGGCCACATCGGCATCCAGGTGCTGAAGGCGATCTCGGCCGCGACCTTGGTCGTGGTCGACCGCAACCCGGCGGCGGTCGAGCTGGCCGTCGCGATCGGGGCCGATCACGGCATTGTTGCCAACGGCACCCAGGTGGAGGACGTACTCGCGCTCACCGGCGGGAAGGGCGCGGAGGCGGTCGTGGACTTCGTCGGCGAAGGCGGCGCCACCTCCGAGGGTGTCCGGATGCTCCGCCGGGCCGGCAACTACTACGTCGTCGGGTACGGCGAGGACCTCGTCGTACCGACGATCGACATCATCTCGACCGAGATCAACTTCGTCGGCAACCTGGTCGGCTCCTACACCGATCTGCAGGAACTGATGGTGCTGGCCGCGCAGGGCAAGGTCGCCCTGCACACCACGAAGTACCCACTCGCCGACTTCCAGCAGGCTCTCGATGACCTCGACGCGGGCAGGGTCCGCGGCCGGGCGATTCTCATCCCGTGACCCGAAAGGTGGTCTGACCATGGCAAAGGAACTGCGGTTCAACGAGGAGGCACGCCGGCTGCTCGAGTCCGGCGTGAACTCGCTCGCCGACGCGATCAAGGTGACGCTCGGCCCGAAGGGGCGCAACGCCGTCCTGGAGAAGCTGACCGGCCCGCCGACCATCACCAACGACGGCGTGACGATCGCGAAAGAGATCCAGCTGCGCGAGCCGTTCGCGAACATGGGCGCCCAGCTGGTGAAGGAAGTCGCGATGAACACCAACGGTGTCGTCGGCGACGGCACCACGACGGCGACCGTGCTGGCGCAGGCGATGGTCCGTGAGGGACTGCGCGCGGTCGACGCCGGCGCGAACCCGATGCGGGTCCGTCGTGGCATCGAGCAGACAGTTCCGGTCGTGGTGGAGACGCTGCGCTCGTGGGCCGCCGAGGTCGGCGGCCCGGACGACCTGCGGCACATCGCGACGCTGGCCGCCAGTGACGACGAGACGATCGGCGAGGTGATCGCCGACGCGGTCACTCGGGTCGGCCGCAACGGCGTCGTCACCACGGAAGAGTCCGATGCCATCGGTCTGTCGGTCGAGATCGTGGACGGGATCGAGTTCGACCACGGCTATGTGTCGCTGTACATGGTCACCGACAAGGAGCGGATGGAGGCCGTCTACGAGAACCCGGTCATCCTGCTCACCAACAAGAAGATCTCCCAGGTGCAGGACATCATGCCGACGGTCGAGGCGGCCAAGCGCGCGGACCGGCCGCTCGTCGTACTGGCCGAGGACGTCGACGGTCCGGCGCTGCAACTGCTTGTCGGCGGCAACATGCACAACACGATGCGGTCGGTTGTCGTCCGGGCTCCCGGCTTCGGGCACCGCCGCGTGGCCGAGCTCGAAGACCTCGCGGTGGCTCTGGGCGGTCAGGTCATCGCGACCGACACCGGGCTGGACCTGGCCGAAATCGCGCTGAACCACCTCGGGTCGTGTGACCGGATCACGATCACCGAGGACCGGACGACGATCGTCGGGGGTCACGGCGACGCGAACCTGGTGGACGCGCGGCTGAGCCAGCTGGAGACGCAGTTCGAGCGGGCCAGGATCGACGCCGACCGGGACAACCTGCAGCTGCGGATGGCCCGGCTGTCCGGGCGGGTGGCTGTCATCCAGGTTGGCGGCGCGACCAGCGTCGAGCGCAAGGAGCGGATGCTGCGGGTCGAGGACTCGCTGGCCGCGACCCGGGCCGCGGTCGAGGAGGGTGTCGTGGCCGGCGGAGGTACGGCGCTCGTCCAGGCACAGGAGGCGGTGTCACGGGTCGAGCTGACCGGTGACGCCGCGGTCGGCCGCGAGGTCGTCCGGCGGGCGTTGCCCGAGCCGCTGCGATGGATCGCGATCAACGCGGGGTACGACGGTGACGAGGTCGTCGCCAAGGTCGCGAGCCAGCCGCTCGGCACCGGCTTCAACGCGCTCACCGGCCAGTACGCCGACATGTTCGACGAAGGTGTGATGGACCCGCTCAAGGTAACCAGGGCAGCCCTGGAAAGTGCTGCCTCGATCGCGGCGCTGCTGATCACCACCGAGACCGCGGTCGTCGAGGAGATCCTCGGCAACCCCGGTGCGATCATGGCCCCCGGCTTCGGCGACCTGGCCGAAGGCATGGTCCGTCCGTCCAACATCTACTGAGTCATGACCGAGCCGACCAGTCTGCAGCTGCACGCCGCGGCCCGCACCCTTGGGCTGCTCGTCGCGCCCGTGCGGCTGCACCTGGTCTGGCTCGCCACCAACGGCGAGTACGACGTAGGCACGCTGGCCGATCGTGCCGGCGTCAGCATCACCACGGCCAGCCAGCACCTCGCCAAACTCCGCCTGGCCGGTCTCATCTCGCTGCGTCGGGAGGGCAGGCGCCGCATCTACACCGTCGACGATCCGCACATCGTGGCCCTGGTCGACCAGATCCTCGCCCACATCGCCCCCGACGGCACACTCGCGCCCGACCCACCCCTCCGCGCCGCCCAGACAGGGCACCGCCGGCTCGAGCGGAAGGTTCGAGCCGGCGGGCGGTGAGGGGTCAGCCGACCGACGGGCCGAGACCCAGGGACTGAGGTGTGCTGGAGTCGGGGGAGGGCTGGTGCAGCCCTTCGTCCAGAGCGCCGTACTCGGTCATCAGGGCGGCGCTGCCGCCCCACGGTGTCTGCTCCTCGGCGACCAGTGTGTTGGTGGTGAGCAGCAGGCCGGCGACCGAGGCGCCGTTCTGTAGTGCTGAGCGGGCGACTCGGAGGGGATCGACGATCCCCATGTCGAGCATGTTCCCGTACTTGCCTTCGAGCGCGTCGAAGCCTTCGTCGACTCCGAGCTGCGAGGTCCGTTCCAGGACCTCCGCGCCGTTGTAGCCGGCGTTCGCGGCGATCAGGTACGCCGGCTCGCGCAACGCCCGCCGGACGATTTTCACACCGATGGCGTAGTCGTCCTTGACGTCGAGACTGTCGAGCGCCGACTCGGCATGGAGCAGAGCCATCCCGCCACCGGCGACGATGCCCTCGGCCATGGCGGCGCGGGTCGCCGACAAAGCATCCTCGACTCGGTGCTGCAGTTCCTTCAGCTCGGCCGGCGTCGGGGCACCGACCCGGATCACCGCGACCTTGCCGGACAATGCACCGATCCGCTCGGTGAGCACGTCCTCGTCGACCCCGAACGTCGCCCGCTCCAACTCGGCACGCAACTGCGTGATCCGGAATTCGACGTCCTTCTCGTGCCCGGACTCGGCGACGATCGCCGTACGGTCCGCGGTCACCCTGACCTGGTCCGCCCGGCCGAGCTGCTCGAGCCGCATCGTCTCGAGGGTGAATCCGGAGTGGCGGCTGTAGACCGCGCCGCCGGTGATCGCCGCGATGTCCTCCAGTTTGTGCAGCCGCCGGTCACCGAAGCCCGGCGCCTTGACCGCCACGCACTGGAAGAGGCGGTTCACGTGGTTGTGCACCAGCATGCTGAGCGCGGTGCCCTCGAGGTTCTCCGCGAGGATCACCAGCGGCTTCGGCTCCCGCATGATCTTGTCCAGCAGCGGCATGATCTCCTGCACCTTGGTGATCTTCTCGCTGCACAACAGGATGTACGGGTCGTCCAGCACGGCCTGCAGGCTGCCCGGGTCCGTGACCATGTACGGCGACAGGTAGCCGTTGTCGAACTCGAAGCCCTCGACGAAGTCGACCCGCATGCCGTGCACGGCCGACTCCTCGACGGTGACGATGCCGCCGTCGCCGACGGTGTACAGGGCGTTCGCGATCACGGCGCCGACCATGTCGTCGTCGTTGGCCGAGATGGCCGCGACCCGGGCGAAGTCGTGCTCGGTGGCGACCGGGTGCGCCACCTCTCGGAGCCGCTCCACCAACCGGGCCACGGCCATGTCGATGCCGCGCTTCACCAGCACCGGGTTCCCACCGGTGCTGATCGCGGCCATGCCCTCGCGGATGATCGCCTGGGCGATCACGGTCGCCGTGGTGGTTCCGTCGCCGACGATGTCGTTGGTCTTGATCGCGGCTTCCTTGACCAGCTGGGCGCCCATGTTCTCGAACTGGTTCTTCAGATGGATCTCCCGGGCGATGGTCACGCCGTCGTTGGTGACCACCGGCGATCCGGTGATCTTCTCCAGGATCACGTTGCGGCCCTTCGGGCCCAGGGTCGATTTCACCGCGTCCGCCAGCTGGTCCACTCCGGACAGCAGCAGGTCGCGGGCCTGCTCACCGAATCGCAGTTCCTTGGCCATCAGAGCCCTCCCGGTCGGTCGTGACTTACGGAACGAGGATCGCGCGGCCGCGGACCCGGCCGGCGTCGAGATCGGCGACCGCATCGACGGCCGCGTCCAGCGGGTAGGTCCTGGTGTGCAGGGTGACCTTCCCGGCCTGGGCGAGCGCCATCAGCTCGGCCAGTTCGTTGAAGGTGCCGACGATGTTGCCGATGATGTTGCGCTCGGTCGAGATGATGTCGAGGGTCGGGATCTGGACCTGGCCGCCGTACCCGATGACGAAGTACGAACCGGCCGGTGCGGTCATCGCGAAGCCGTCCTGCTCCGCACCCTGTTCGGCGACGAAGTCGAGTACGACGTTCGCGCCGACGCCGCCGGTCAGGTCGAGGACCGCCTCCACCTGTTTGCCGTCGGCAACCACTGTCTGATCGGCGCCGAGCTGCTCGGCCAGCTTCAGGGCCTCCGGGTTGCGGTCGACGACGATGATCCTGGTCGCGGTGAGGGCGGCCAGGCACTGGATCCCGATGTGCCCGAGACCGCCGGCACCGATCACGACGCACGTCGTGCCGGGCGGGAGGAGCGGGATCGCCTTGCGGACCGCGTGGTACGCCGTGATGCCGGCATCGGCCAGCGCCGCGACGTCCTGCGGCCGGGTGCTCGGGTCGAGCTTCACGCAGGCACGCGCCGACGTCAGCAGGTATTCCGCCATGCCGCCGTCGCTGTCGAGACCCGGGAAACTGCTCTGCGCGCAGTGCATGTCGTTGCCGGCCCGGCAGGCGGCGCAGAGTCCGCAGGTCGGGGTCGGGTGCAGGATGACCGTGTCACCGACCTGGACGTTGGTCACCGCCGAACCGATCTCGTGCACCCAGCCGGCGTTCTCGTGGCCGATCGTGTACGGCAGGGCCGGGTGCATCGCTTCGGCCCACTGGCCTTCGATGATGTGCAGGTCGGTGCGGCACACCCCGGCGCCGCCGATCTTGACGATCACGTCCAGCGGGCCCTTGACGACCGGTTCCGGTACGTCGTCGACGACCGGCTGCTGGTGGTATCCGTGCAGTCGAACGGCCTTCATCCCTACTCCTCCTCGCCGACGCCGGCTTCGGCGTACCGGTGGCGCAGCATTCCCCTGCAGATGCCGGTGTTGGCCTCGATCCCGGTCCGGGTGACGCGGGCCAACCCGAGATGCCTCGTCGCCTCGGCACCGGTGATGGGGGAGCCGGTGCCGGGGTCGACGAGGAGCGGAGCGGAGGGATCGGTGCGCAGCCCGAGTTCGGCCCGCCGCCGCAGCAGCCGCTCCAATTCGGCAGACGCGGGGACGTCGCCGAGTGTCATCGTGGCGAGCCGGGCCGGATCGGCGCCGGCGGCCCGCAGCGGCCGGCACACCTGGTCCGTCCCGGCCAGCATCGCCTTGGTCACGAAGGTCCGGCGCAGCTCGTCGAGCTCGCCGTCCGCCTCGCCCGTGAACGAGGCGGCGAATCCAGCCCGCGCCGCCACCCCGGCGTTGATCTGGTCGGACGCGAAGTGGTCCACGAGCGCGACGTCGACACCGCGGACGCCGGGCAGGGCGGCGACCACGTCGTACGCGTCGGCGACCATCAGGAAGGCGAAGTTGGGCGCGCAGAAGTACGTCGGCAGCCGCAACCGCACCACGACGTCACCGGCGGCCGACACGACGCAGGTGGACACGAAACCCAGCGTCGTGATCGGCTCGTCCAGCTCCGGGTCCCGGACCGCGTCCAGCGCGGTCAGGACCCGGGACTTCTCCCCAGTCACCGCCGTCATTACTGGGTGACCAGCTTGGCGTCGTCCTGCGCGGCCGGCTCCGCCTCCTTGAGCTGGAGCTCGTCGGGGACCTTGAGGTCGTACAGCTTCGCGGCGTTCAGGCCCAGGATCTTCTTCTTGCCCTCCACTCCGAGTCGTGGGTAGTCGGCGAACTCGTCGCCCGCTGGGAACTCCCAGTCGACGAAGCCCTCGATCTGCCACTTCGGCTCCCAGATGCCGTAGTCGCTGCCGAAGGTCATCTTGTCCTCGCCGACCCAGAACAGCAGCTCGCCCATCACCTTCGCGAAGAACCGCGGCCGGGCGTTCATCAGGCCGCCGATGACGACCGACAGGCCGGCGTACACGTTGGGTTCCTGGGTCGCCATGAAGCAGAAGTCCTCGATCCGCGGCAGTCCCACGTGCTCGACGATGAAGTTGAGCTCGGGGAAGTCGGTCGCGGCGTGATCCACGTCGGAGACGTCGAACGCGTCCTTGTCCAGCGGCCAGATCGTGGGGCCCTTGTGGACATGGATGTTCTTGATCCCGAGCTCCTGGGCCTTCTCCAGGAAGCGGTAGGCCGCCGGGTCACTGAGCTTGTAGCCGCGCGAGCCGGCGTTCCACTCGGCGGTGTAGAGCTTGACCCCGCGCGATCCGTACCGGTCGACGTTCCTCTTCAGGTCCTCCAGTCCCGGATCGCCGTCGCGCGGGTCGAACCGGGTGTTGTGGACGAACATGCCCGGGTGCTTCTCGCCCAGTGCGGCGTTGCGCTCGGTGGTGTTGAACCCTTCGATGTACCACTCCTTCAGGTACGTCGGCTGGAACACCGCGACGTCCACGTAGCCGTCCTCGAAGACGTCCTTCATCAGGTCGTCCTCGGAGTACTTCATGAACTTCTCGATGGTCCAGTGGGTCTCCTTCGGCGCGAGACTCTGGTAGGCGTGGAAACACTCGATCCAGCCCTTCGCGTACTGTTCGGCGCCCGGCACCCAGTTGTCCGGCGAGGCGTCCCAGTAGTGCATGTGACTGTCGACGACGAAGTACTTCTGACCGTCCTTCTCGTACATCCGGCCCTCCTCTTTTACTTGGAAGCCGACAGGTCGAACCCGATGTATTCGGCCGCGTCCTCTGGATTGGCGAACATGATCGTCCGGTCGTCGAGGTGGACCATGCGCCCGTAGTGGGTCGACATGTTCTCCTCGAACTCGGCCTGGTCGAAGTACCCGGGCTCCTCACCGAGCGCCTCGGAGATGTCGTCGTAGATGAACTCCATCTTGCCGACCGCGTCGACGCGGATCATCGACGGCAGCGGCGTCACCGTGACGTTGTCCAGCTCTCTCATCACGTCGGCGACGACCGCCCCGACCTGGTTGTTCATCAGCGTGACGCCGCACCGGTTGGACGCGGTGTTGTCGGACTTGAAGGGGCTCTCGACGACTGCCTTGAGCGTGGTCACTGTGCCAACTCCTTCGGTTCCTCGAGGCCCAGCGAGGTGACGATGCCGCTGAACCGGCTCTTGACCCGGTCGAGGCCGTCCTCGAACCGCGGCGGTTTCGCGTCCGGCTGCGACCACAGCGGCTGCAGGGTCCGGGCTGCCGTCAACGCCCGCGAGGTCCAGTCCGCGGCCCAGTCCTGCATGATCGACTTGTTGTGGTCGGCGAACTCGCGGTCGTTGGTGAGCAGCTCGAACATCGCCGTCGTGTAGCGCAGGTCGCGCTCGGCGAAGTCGTACTCGGCGGCGCCGATCACGGTCGGCGTGACGAAGTCGCCGTTCCTGGGCGCGGCCTGCTGGACCAGCTGGCTGCGGAACAGTTCGCCGACGATCGGCTCGAACACGACGTTCGCGGCGAAGATCGCCTCACACCAGTCGTCGATCCCGGTCAGCCGCTCGGCGAGTTCGCGGACACCCTGCCAGGCCGGGTCTGACTTCCACGTCTCCAAGTGGGCGCTGCCGTCGAAGCCCTCGATCTCCTCGGACAGCGTCAGGTTGTACAGCGCGAGATCCTGGGCGGCGCGGATCCGGTGCATGCTGTTCACCGAGATCGCGTTGTTGTGCATGTTCGTCGGTGCGCGCCGGTTCGCGTTGGCGTACAGGTAGAGGCCGAGACCGTGGTCGACGTGCATCCAGGCGCCGATGTGGTGTTCGACGAAGCGCACCCAGTTGGTGTTCCACTGCTCGAAGGCCTTGGACTGCCGGGCGGCCTCGATGTTCTGGGTGATCTGGCGGACGACGTTGGAGTTGTAGCGGTAGAGCGAGAGCTCCCACTCCTCGTTCGGGTCGCGGAACTCGTGCCAGCCGGTCGCCGGCCAGTTCTCGACGATCATGCCGCCGGTGCCCGGTCCGCGCTTCGGCGCGGGCTTGTCCGAGCCCCACGCCTTCAGCGCGGTCCAGTCCAGCGGATACCCGCCGCGCCCGTCGGCGAACCCGTACAGCCAGCCCTGGGTGAGGTAGTGCCGCGGATCCGGTTGGACCTCGACGGTCACGTCCTCATAGTGGCTCTGCTTGCGCTTCTGCGGCGTGTAGTAGTTGAACTGCCGTGAGTACGAGTCCGGGAACACGCGAGCGCCAGCTTCGGCGTCGGTGAAGACCGGCTTCGGCACGCTCCGCCCTGTGGCGGAGTCTTGTGTGGTGGTCATCGGCTCTCTGCCTCCAGCACCTTCGAGTCACCGGCGTCGCCGGTCGTGGTGAACTTGTCGTAGTAGATGTGCTTCGTGACGACGCCCAGCCCTTCGAGCAGCGGGATCGCGGCCTCCACCATCGGTGGCGGACCGCAGACATAGGCGTCGGCTCCGGCCAGATCCGGTTCGTGCCGGCGGACGACGTCGGTGATCAGACCGACCTCGCCGTCCCACTCGGCGTCCTCGGCCGGCTCGGACAGCGCCGGTACGTACTTGAACCCCGGTAGGACCTCCTGCAGCGCCCGGAGCTCCTCGTCGAAGCACAGATCCAGGTGGGTCCGGGCTCCGTAGTAGTAGGTCGCCGGCCGGTTGATCCCGCGCTCGGCCATCGATCGCAGCAGCGACAGGATCGGTGCCATCCCGGCGCCGCCACCGACGAAGACAATTCGGGCGCCCGGGTTGTCCCGCAGGGTGAAGACACCGAACGGCCCGGACAGCTCCAACCGGTGACCGACCTCCAACTTCTGATCGAGGAAATCCGAGAAGATACCGCCCGGGTAGACCTTGATCACGAACTCCAGCTGCCCGCTCTCCCGGCTGGAGGTGTTCGCCATCGAGAACGAGCGCGTGGCGTCCCAGCCCGGAACCCGGATGTCGACGTACTGGCCGGGGAAGAACTTCAGCTCGCCGGGATCCACCAGCTCGAGGACAAGATGGCGCAGGTCGTGGGTGACCGGCGTGATCGCAACGACCTCGGCGGTACGGTCCTGGATCGGCAGCCCGGAGCGGATCATCTCCTCGTCGTAGTTGAGCAGCTCGATCGTGAGGTCCTCGTAGGGATGGGCGCGGCACAGCAACGTGTAGCCCTCGTCCAGTTCGTACTCGGGCAGCGCGAACGTCGAGTAGCGGTCCAGCTCGATGTCCTCGCCGTCCAGGACGAACGACTTGCAGGACGAGCACTGGCCCTCCTTGCAGCCGTGCATGAGCATCACGCCCTGCTCGGCCGCGGCGCGCAGGATCGTCTGATCCTCGTCGACCTCGATCTCGATGCCGACGGGCTCGAACCTCACGACATGCTTATCGCCCATGGTTCCTGACGTCTCTGCGGGGACGGACCGGGGCGGGCGGACACGGGGGTGCCGCCCGCCCCGAGGGGGGGATCACGCGTCGGCGGGTGCGCGGCCGGCGGGGCCACCACGCACATAGCGGGCGGCGAACGCGGTCCGCTCGTCGTCACTCATCTCGTTCAGCAGCACGTTCGGGCTCGCCAGTGGCGGGCACTTGCGCAGGTCGTCCAGCGTCCACATCTTGTCCGGGTTCAGGTCGAGGTGTGGTTGCGCGACCATGGTCTTGCCGTCGTCCCTGACGAAGCCCATGTCGGACACCACGTCGGCCCAGTTCCAGCCGTGGTACAGCGTCTCCCACTCGCGGTGGCCGATCAGCTTGCCCATGTTCGGCGTCTGCCGGCCCTGGTACGTCGGCCGGAAGGCGACCTCATCGGTCCAGCGGCACATGTCGTGGCAGTAGGTCCGCCACTGGCCGTCGACCTTGGCCATCACCATGTCCTCGCGGACCAGGCACGGGACCATGCAGGTCCAGCACCGGTGCGGGTACTCGTAGTCGACGTCCTCGAAGACGATCGGCTTGTGCCCGTTCGGCATCGACAGGCGGTTGTAGTTCTCCCACCAGGCGCCGTACTTGTCGTACCAGCCGGGGTACTTGTACTCGAACCACTCGAAGTCCTTGTCGGTCATCGGGTCGATCCGCCAGTAGTTGGCCAGCCAGCCGGTGGCGAAGAACTGCGCCACCTCGTGCACGTAGCCCTTGTTCCAGATCTGGTTCCAGGACTCCTCGATCAGGTCGTGCGGGATCTCGAGGCCGTACTTCTCCAGCGGCACCAGGTAGCTGCGGTAGTAGTCGTCGTAGATCCAGCGCCGCCACATCTCCGCGTAGCTCTCGCGGTCCTTGCGGCGGTCCTTGGTGCCGTACTCGATGAAGGTGCCGATCGCGGCGTCGACGACACGGTGGTTGTTCCACCACGCGTAGCGCAGGTCGCGGGCGAGCAGCTGGTGGTTGCCTTCGTCGGCGAGTGCCATCAGTAGCGTCGCGTAGCCGTTGCTGATGTGCCGGGACTCGTCGGACTGGACCGAGTGGAACACGGTCGGTAGCAGGTAGTCGCCGTTCGCGGCCGCCTCGGCCGGCATGGCGACGAACAGCGTGTTGGTGAATGCCGTCTCCGCCACGATGGTCAGGTAGATACTGGCCGCCGTGATGGCATCACCGGTGATGAACCCCTCGGCGAACTGACGGCCGATGGTGCCGCAGTAGTCGCTCTGGAAGTTCCGCAGGCTGGAGTTGAAGCCGGCGGGGTCGATGTAGTTGTTCATGTACAGGCGCTTGAGGTTCTGCTGGATCGTCGAGTGCCGTACCTCGTCGATCATCTGGATCGCCTGGCCGTTGTGCAGTTCCGGGTTCGGCACCGTCCGGAACAGCAGCGGCATCGCCCGGGCGGCCGAGATCTCCGGCAGCGGGATGATGCTCAGGAACAGCTTCTGCCATTCCAGCCAGCGTTCCTGCACCTGGCGGAACATGTTTCCGCGGATGGCTCCGTCGGAGGCGCCGTACACGCGGTGGTCCTTCTCCTCCTGCATCGGGAAGTACGACCGCAGGACCTGCTTGAGGGGGTCCTTCTTCTGCGCCTTCTGGAACGTGTAGTCGGTCCCGTAGTGCGAGACCGGCTCGTGATACGCAGGTTCCCAGGACAATTCCTGGATCTTCTGGTGGGCCTTCGCCACACTTTGGCGACTCATGGCACTCCTCACACTCGTGGCCGACTGCACTTGCAGTACATCGCCGCTGTGACCGCCGTGGAGGTCTCAAATTGAGATGACGGACGGTCACCGGCTCAGGGGCTGCCGAACATCGCCTGTCTGAGCTCCGCCAGCCGGGCGTTCTTGGCCAGCGCGATCTGCTCGTCACCCTGCGGATCGGGCTGGATCCCGAACGCCTGCAGGAGAGCGGCGGCCGGCTCGCCCGGGTTCCCGGTCGCACCGAGGACCGGATGGAGCCCGGCGTCGGCCAGGTGCTCGAAGACGACGTTCACGACAGTCCACGGGTTGTAGGTCTGCCGGCTCGGGACAGCGCTGTCCATCGCAACCTCCTGATCGCTGCTTCGATCACAATCCCGCCGGGCCTCGATGGGTGTCTCAATCTGAGACGCCAATGGCGCCGGACTGCATTACGCTCGAAGTGCGAGGGACCGGTGGGGCGGTGGCACTTCAGCACCCGTGCCCGCCGTGCGTCAGGAGGCCCCGTGGAAGAACTCGTGCTCCCGACGGAAGACGACAGCGGGCGGGCCGCAAAGGCACGGCTGAACTTCCTCACGCTCGACCCGGTCGGGCCGAAGGACGTCCGGCCGTCGATCCTTGCCTCCTGGGTCAGGTCGCGGCGGTGGAATCTGCCGGCCGATCGGATCTCGCTGCCCTACGTCGCGGATCCCGACCTGGAACTTCCGTTGTCCAGGAGCGCGAGACCAGTCCTGCAGCAGTTGCACGAACACCTTGCCGGTCAACCGATCAGCGTCATCCTGACCGACCGGACCGGCCTGGTGCTCCAGCGTCTCACCGCCGACACCGAACTGGCCCGGCACCTGGACAAGGTCCATCTGGCGCCCGGCTTCAGCTATGCCGAGGAGTTCGCCGGGACGAACGGGATCGGGACCGCCCTGGAAGGCGGCGGACCGATGCATGTCTTCGGGCACGAGCACTACGCCGAGGATCTCGAGGACCTCGCCTGCGCAGGCGTGCCGATCAAGCATCCGGTCACCGGCAAGACGGTCGGCGCGATCGACCTGACCTGCTGGCGCAAGGACGCCGGCACTTTGCTGATCGCGCTCGCCAAGACCACGGCCGACAACATCAGGGCAGCGATGCTGACCGACAGCTCGACTCGGGAGCTGGCGCTGCTGCAGGCGTACCGGCAGAGTGCACGCCGGCTCGGCGACATGATTCTCGCGGTCGATGACGACCTGCTGCTGATGAACGCGAAGGCCCGGCAGTGTCTCGACGCCACCGACCAGCGAGCGGTGCTGGGGTACGCCGGCGAGCTGCTGGCGCGTGGTGGCACCGACGCCGTCGTGGTTGAGCTGCCCACCGGGAGCTGGGTCAAGATCAGCTGCCGCCCGATCGCCGTCGGCGCGCGAGACGAGGCCGGCATCATCCAGGTCAGCCCGCACAACTCCGGCCCAGAGAGCCGGTTGCCGACCGCGACGCATCGTCCACCGCCCCGGCCGGTCCTTCCCGGCCTGGTCGGCCGCAGTGCGCCGTGGCTGGGCAGCAGCCGTGAGGTCGACAACGCGTGCCGGGCCGGGCAATGGGTCGTACTCACCGGCGAGCGTGGTGTCGGCAAGGTCGCACTCGCCCGCGCCGCGCACCACCAGAACAACCCGGCCGGCCTGTTCCACATCGTCGACGCTGTCGGCTCGAACGGCGGATTCGGCGCGGAGCTGGAGGCCGAGCTGGCCGACGACATGGTCCAGGCGCTGGTGATCCGGCACGCCGACCGCCTCGGCCCGCGCGATGTCGAGGCGACGATCGAGGCCCTGTACGACGTACTCGAGCGCCGGCCGTCCGAGCCGCCGTGGATCGCGCTCACGATGACATCGGACGGCACGGAACTCCCTGATCTGGGGGAGTTGCTGGCGTTGTTCCCGCTGACCGTCGAAGTGCCACCGTTGCGGCACCACATCGAGGATGTCCGCGAACTCGTCCCGTACGTCCTCAACCAGGTGAGCCACGGTGACCTGAGCTGCTCACCGGAAGCGATGCACCAGCTGATGCGGTCCTCGTGGCCGGGTAACACCGGGGAGCTGTGCCAGGTCCTCAAACAGATCGTTCTACGCCGCCGTCGTACCGGCGTGATCATGCCGGCCGACCTCCCGGCCCGCGTCCAGGCCATCAGCCGCCGCAGCCTCAGCCAACTCGAGGCCCTCGAACGCGACGCGATCATCCGCAGCCTCGTCGCCAACGACGGCCACAAGGGCCGCGCCGCCAAGTCCCTCGGCATGTCCCGAGCCACCATCTACCGCAAAATCCACGACTACGGCATCCAACCCTCGTAACCGCTCAGGACGTCAGCGTGTAGCCGTGGTCCCGAAGCAGCGCGCGGAGTGAATCCTCGAGTTGCTGCTCGTCCTGGCCGCTCTTCTCCGGTGCCCAGACCATGAAGGCAACACGAGACGTGCCGGCTTCCTCCAGCCAGAACCCGGGGCGTCCCGGATCCCGCGAGTAGAGCAGGTAGGTGCCACTGCGCTTGTCCGGACCCGTCCAGGACCCGGCGACCGCGTCGGCCTGCTTGGGCTTGCCGAAGGTGAAGGGCGTGACCTTCAACGAGTACTGCGTGTACACGACCCAGACGCCCTGCTCGGTCTCGCAGCTGTAGATCAGTCGGGTGACCTGGTTGTCCTTGGCCTCCGGCTCCTCCATCCAACGGCCGCAGATGTCCGACCACTGGCCCAGATCGTCCCGCAGCAGGTGATCCGCGGGGAAGTCGCGAGGTACGGCGGCCACGATCGGGGGATTCGGCGCCGTGGCCATCGAGGTCAGCGGACGGGGCGTAGGACTGGCCGTCGGCTGATCTGCGGCAGCTGCGTTCGGCTGCCCTGAACCACCGCCTCGGAGGGCGACGGCGAGGACCAGAGCGACCAGCAGGCCCCCGGCGGCGATCTGCCAGCCGCGCACGGTCCGCCGGAGAGCGCGTTCGCGCTGCGTCGATCGGGTCAGCCGGTCCACCTCGGTCGCGACGCTCTCGGCGGTGTTCGGGTCACTGGCCCGCAAGCGATCGAGAATCTCCGCGGCTTTGGTGGGCTCGAGACGGCAGAGGATGCGGGCGGCCTGGTGCGGGTCCATCCGCGCGACGAACTCGGCGCGATGCGTTTCGGGCAGGGCTTGGAGGACCGTCGCGGCCCCCTCGACGTCGACTCGGGCCAGGTCCGTCAGAAGTCCGGCGCCGTCCGACACCCCGGCTGCGGCGACGATCCGTGCCGGGGCTCCGAACGCGGCCATCAGCTCGGCGCGCGCCACCGGTTTCATGGGCAGCAGGAGTTTCGCGGCAAAGGTCGCGTCCAGCTGCCGAATGAGTTGGCCGGCGGCCGGCGCATCGACCTTGAGCAGCTTCTCGACCAGATCGGACGCGCGCCGCGGGTTTTTCGCGCTGAGGCGTCCGAGCACGCCGGCCTTGAGTTCGATCCGGCGGAATCTCTGGAAGGCGCCGTTCAAACTCAGATGCTGGAGTTCGAGAACCAGGTCGTTGATGGACGACGTACTTCCGATGTTGATGTCACGACCGGCATTCAGGCCCGCGATCGAACCGTCGGTGGCAAATGTCGGCCCGGTCTGCTGGGACGGCTCCGGTGTGGAGCCATCATCGGCGGCGGCCACAGGATCATGCGCCTTCGCCAGGCGGTTTCGGTGTCGCGGTGCTGTCTTGGGCCGGCATTCCGATCGTGACGTCACCGCCCGCGTTGATGCCCGCGATCGAGCCGCCGGTCGCGAACGTCGTCCCGGTCTGCTGACTCGGCGGTGCCTCGTGAGTCGGTGCGGGACGAGTCGGTGCCGGGTTGTTCGGCGCCTGAGTCGTTGGCGCCGCGGCCGCGCTCGTATCCGGGCTGGATGGTGCTGGCTTGAAGCGCAGTGACACAACCGTGTTCCCGATCGCGATACATGCCGCGAAAGCGGCTGCCGCCAACGGGATGAGCCACGGCGGGTCGTTGTCCGTGATCCGGTAACCGACGACCAGGACGACTGCGAAGACGGCAACCGCGGTGGCGATCGACACGGCCCAGACAGCTGTTTTGCTCATGCGTACCTCCCCGGAATCGGGGCCGCGTCCGGCGAACGCGCCACGAATTCCTACGCGTGAACAGGATGCGGTGGAAAATCGCGGCGAGCAATAGCCACGGGATCAATCAAACGCCGGTTTCAGCGATTGCTGATCCTCGTTTCTGCCTGATCGCTTTCGAGGGTTTCGGGCCGGAGGCGGATTCCGTGGCCGGGGGTGTTGGGGATGGTGATTCGGCCATTGGTGATTTGGGGGAGGCCGTCGACCAGGTCGGTGTACCAGGTGCGGAGGAAGGCTCGGACTGTTTCTTGGATGAGGCCGTTGGGGGAGGCGAGGGTCAGGTGGGTGCAGGCGGCCAGGGAGGCTGGGCCGGTGCAGTCATGAGGGGCGATGGGGATGCCGTAGGTGTCCGCCAGTGAGGCGACCTTGCGGGCTTCGGTGAGGCCGCCGGTCCACTGGACGTCCAGGGTGGCTACATCGATCGCGCCGGATTGGAGGAGCGCGGCGAACCCGCGTCGTCCGACAGCCGTCTCGCCACAGGCGATCGGTACGTCGACCGACGACGCCAGCACCTGGAGGGCGTCGACCGCGTCGGAGCGCATCGGATCCTCGACCCAGTACGGGCGGTACGGCGTGAGTGCCTCCATGATCGTGGTCGCGGCACCGCGGCTCCACAAGCCGTGCAACTCGACCATGAGGTTCATGTCCATCCCGACCTCGGATCGGATCGCCTCGATGACCGCAAGACCCCGCTGCAGGTCGTCGTGGCCGATCGTCAGACCGCCGGTCGCCTCCGCGGCCTGGTCGAACGGCCAGACCTTGAGACCACCGATGCCCTCGTCGAACAGTTCCCGCGCGAGAGCGGCGGGCCTGGTCATGAACGCCTCGAGATCCTCGTACGGGCGTTGCTCGGCGGAGCCATCCGGGATACCCCAGTTGTCCGACCGCTGTCGCGTGCTCGAGCCGATGTACCCAGGCCCGCGCAGGTGTTGTAGATCGGCACCGACGTCCGCACCGGACCGCCGAGCAGCGCGGCCAGCGGCAGACCGGCGTACTGCCCGAGCAGGTCCCAGAGTGCGAGGTCGACGGCAGCGTTGCCGCGTACCTCCGCGCCGGCGCCCTGGAACCCGAGGTACGGCGTCAGTGCCTGCGCCATCGCCTCCGGGGTGGCGTCCTCGGCCTGCAGCACCACCTCGGCGGCGGACTCGTGGATGTACGCCTCCACGGCCCGGGCACCGAAGAACGCCTCCCCGAGCCCGACCCGCCCGTCGTCGGTGTGCAGGCGCAGGAACATCAGATTCGGCTGGATCCGGGGTCGGATCGTCTCCACGGCGGTGATTCTCACAGCGGCTGGCACCTGCCTCAGGCTTCGGGGATCGTCCGGACCATCCTGTCAGCGGCCGGAATGAACGTGCCGCCAGCGGTGTTGACATGTCAACCTAGAATTGTTCAGGCTGATGTGGACAGCAGATGGGAAGTGGACGGATGAGCGACCTCTTGTTCGGGCTCGACACCTTCGGGGACATTCCGGAGGGTGACAACGGCGAGCTAGTGCCGGCCGCGGCGGCGATCCGGCAGGTGGTCGAGGAGGCCGTGCTGGCCGACCAGCTCGGCGTGGACGCGATCGCGCTGGGGGAGCACCACCGGCCGGAGTACTCGATCTCAACACCGGAGACAGTGCTGGCCGGAATCGCGTCGAAGACCGAGCGGATCAAGCTCGGATCCGGCGTGACGGTGCTGAGCTCCGACGACCCGGTCCGGGTGTTCCAGCGGTTCTCGACCGTGGACGCGCTGTCGAACGGACGCGCCGAGGTGATCCTGGGTCGTGGTTCGTTCACCGAGTCCTTCCCGCTGTTCGGTTACGACCTGAAGGACTACGACGTTCTGTTCGAGGAGAAGCTGCAACTGTTCGTGCGGTTGCTCGACGAGAAGCCGGTCAGCTGGGAAGGCACCACCAGGGCCGCGCTGGACAACGCCGAGGTCTACCCGAAGACCGAGTCCGGCCACCTGAACACGTGGGTCGGCGTCGGTGGATCGCCGCAGTCCGTCGTGCGTACGGCGTACTACGGCCTGCCGTTGATGCTGGCCATCATCGGTGGAGCGCCGGACCGGTTCGCGCCGTACCTCGATCTCTACAAGAAGGCAGCCGAGCAGTTCGGCACCGTCGCGCACCCGGTCGGGATGCACTCGCCGGGCTTCATCGCCGACACCGACGAGGAAGCGAAGGAAGTGTTCTACCCGCGGTACAAGGTCATGCGCGACCGGATCGGCGCGCTGCGTGGCTGGCCGCCGATCAAGCGTGAGGAGTTCGACGCCGAGGTCGCCCACGGCTCGATGTACGTCGGATCGCCGGAGACTGTCGCCCGCCGGATCGCCGGTGCGGTCCAGAAGCTGGGTGTCGGCCGGTTCGACCTGATCTACAGCGCCGGACCGGTGCCGGTGAGCGCCCGGATGAAGGCGGTCGAGCTGTACGGCACCAAGGTCATCCCGATGGTCCGCGACATCCTGGCGGGCTGACGTCATGACCGACAAAACCACGATCGCCATCCTCGGTGCCGGCAAGGTCGGCACCGTGCTCGCCCGGCTCGCGGTCGCGGCCGGTTACCGCGTACTGATCGCCGGCTCGGGTGACGTCTCGAAGATCGCGCTGATCGTCGAGATCGTCACGCCGGGCGCCGTCGCGACCACGGCGGACGAGGCGGCGGCGCAGGCCGATGTGGTGATCCTGGCACTGCCGCTCGGCAAGTACCGGACTATTCCGGTCGAGGCGTTGCGCGGCAAGCTCGTGATCGACGCGATGAACTACTGGTGGGAGGTCGACGGCATCCGCGACGACCTGACCGATCCGCGGACGTCGTCCAGCGAGATCGTGCAGGACCTCCTGCCCGAGTCCCGCGTGGTGAAGGCCTTCAACCACATGGGCTACCACGACCTCGACGAGGGCGCCCGCCCGCACGGATCCCCGGATCGAAGGGCCATCGCGATCGCGGGCGAACCCGCGGACACGACCGCGGTTGCGGAGATCGTCGACGCGCTGGGCTTCGACCCGGTGATCGCCGGCCCGCTCGCCGAAGGCATGCGACTCGAACCCGGGACCGAGCTCTTCGGCGCGAACGTCCCGGCGGACGAGATCCACGCCATGCTCACCCGCTTCCCTGACACCCCGCGCGGCCAGGCGGTCAGCGAGGCCCGGTCGGAGGACTCCCGCCTGACGGCGTGACCCACGCCTCGGTGTCACGGTGAATACGGGTGGGTACGGGACGTATGCACGTGGCATGTCGAAGGGACGGCCCGCGGTACGTTCGAGGAGTCGCAGTGAAAGCAGTGAGACGTTCGGGGGCCGGGCATGTGAGTACACCGCGCGTGGTCCGATCTGCCAACATGCCGACGGACGTGAGTGGTCCGTTCGTCTGCGGTTGGTCGGCGGTCGGAGACTGCGCGGTGGTTCGCGTCGCGGGCAGGATCGACGACGTCAGTGCGCCGACGTTGGAGACCGAGTTACACCACGTGATCACCACCAAGCTGCCGACGCTCGTGGTCGACCTTCGCCGGGTGAGTCACATGGATCGTGCCGGCATCGAGGTGCTGAGGACCGCCGGTGAGTTGGCGGTCCAGCACAACGGATGGCTGCGGGTCGCCGGCGCCGCAACCTGGTTGGCCGAGCTGTTGTCGGACCTCGGCGAGCGGATCCGTCAGTATCCGAGCCTCGCGGACGCGTTGCCGTCGTACCGGCCGGCCCCGTCCGCGTGATCACGTCTTCTCGTGGTGCAGCGCGACCGCCGCGACGATGACCGCGACCGCCGCGAGTTCGGCGAGCGTCGGGATCTGACGCAGTACGACGGCACCGATCGCCGTCGCTGTGGCGGGCAGCAAGGCCAGCATCAGCGCGAACGTTGATCGCTTGAGCCGGGCCATCGCAAGTTGATCGCTGACATACGGGATGACCGACGAACAGACCCCGACGCCGACCACCGCGGCCAGTAGCTTCCAGTCTGTGAACGCCGGTTCGGCCTGCATGACCCCGACCGGCAGCGCGATCACAGTGGCGATGCCCATCGCGAGCGCCAACCCGTCGATCCTGCGCAGTCCGTCGACGCGCGACACCCGGTGTCCGAGTACGACGTACGCCGCGAAGAGAAGCGCGTTGAGCGCTGTGCAGAGCAGGCCGATCCAGTCCTGCGACAGTCTGATGTCGGTGAGGATGTAGACCCCGGCGACGGCGAGAACGAGCGCCAGCAGGTTCCGGAGGCTGCGCACCGCGATCGCGGCCAGCACAATGACCGGTGCGAACTCGGCCGCGGCGACCGTTCCCAGCGGCGCCCGGTCGATCGCCAGGTAGAAGCTGCAGTTCATCACCGCGAGAACGGCGCCCCAGCCGGCCAGCAGTTTGCGGGTGGCCGGGTCCAGTGATCGCCACGCCTTGAGTGGCCGGCGCCAGAGCCAGAAGATCGTGCCTGCGGCCGCGATCCGCAACCACGCGACGCCGAGCGGCTCGATCCGCGCGAAGAGCAGGACTGCCATGGCCGGCCCTAGATAGTGGAAGATCGCGCTGACGACGAAGTACGTCTGTGCAGGTACGACGTCGACCAGCCCGGCGTCCTTGGTCTTTCGCACCCCACAACCGTAGGAATCGGACACCTCGCCTACCATGGCGTTCCGGTAAGCGTGAGGTGCCCGATGCCTTCAACTCGACAGGTTCAGACCCGTCGAAAGCCCTTGGTGGTCAGGTAGACGCCGACGGACAGCTCCCAGGCGGCGACGGGGAGCGTAGCGAGCAGGGACCAGGTGGACGTCTGCGTGTTGTGGCCGAAGACGGTGAGCATGTTCGCAGTGAAGAGAATCGGTGCACCGATGAGGCCCATTGTGGGGATGATGCGGGGGACCAGGCGGGACCTGTAGAGCAGGGTGCCGAAGAGTACGGCGTTGATGGCGGCCATGAAGCCGGGGCCGAACAGGAACGTCCAGTCGCGGACGGCGACCAGTGCTTGACCGGTCGCGACGTCGCCGGCCTGATCCTGCCGCAGGGTGACGACGGCGAGGAGGCTGACGACACCGACCATGATGATGGCGGCCTCGATCAGCCGGGAGCTGACGAAGCCGAGCGCCAGGGACTCGTTGCGTCGCTTCACCACCGGATACACCGCGACCGCGGAGCCGACACAGGTGACGGCGTTGACGAAATCGAGGAAGCAGCCCCACAGGACGCGGGTGTCCTGACCGGCGCCGGTGATGTAGCCGGCGTCGTTCAGCACCGGGCTGAGCAGTACCAGCGCGGGTATCGAGGCGGCGAACGTGATCAGGTAGAAGATGCCGCCGGCCCGGGCGTTGTTCCTGGTCGGGTCTGCGGTACGACGGTCGGCGGATGCGGTTGATGCGGTGATGGTCATGGCAGTTCTCCAGGTGATGAGTGCTTCGCCGGATCGGAGTCGATCCGGGCGACCGACAGCAGCGGGAGGCCGAGGTCGCGCAGCTTCTGCAGTACGCCGTGCAGTGCGGCCTGGTCGGCGACGCGGCCGTGGATGACCGTGGTGCCGTCGGCGGCGCTGGTGACGGTCAGGCCGTCGAACCAGGTAGCCCACCGCGGGTGGAGCTGCCCTTGCAGGCGGATCTCGTACCAAGCTGAATCGTGCGACATGTCCGCAAGCTACGAGCGCTTGTGGTGACCGGGCATCACATCATGTGGTGATTCAGCGTGTGAGCAGGTTGAGCTGGTGAGCCAGCCGGACCGCGCTGCGCCGGTTCGTGACGCCGAGCTTGGCGTAGATGTGCTTGGTGTGAGTGCGCACGGTGTTCAGCGACACGACGAGTTGGCGCGCGATCGAGGGGCCGTCGAGTTCGCCGGCCAGCAACCGCAGTACGTCGAGCTCCCGGTCGCTCAGCGGGTCGACGAGGACCTGCTCTCCGGCCGGCTTCGGAGCCTGGGAGGTGGGCCGGCGTACCGCGTCCAGCAGCACGCGCGGGTAGAGCCAGTCGGGCCGGCGTTGTGCGAGAGCCGCCAGCATGGACGTCATCGGTGGGCCTTCGGCGATGAAGACACGGACGTAGCCTTCGGGCTCGGCCAGCGTCAACGCTCGTTCCAGCGGATCGATGTCACCTTGGGTGAGCGCCCGTAGTACGAGGATCTCGATGACGGTCCCGGTGCGGCCGCCTGCCTCGGCCTCCCATTGCAGCCGTTCGAGCAGCCGGATGGCGTCACCGCGTGCTTGCTCGGCGAGGAGGACGCGGGCCAGCGTCAGGTGCTCGTATTCGCGCAGGTACGAGAGTTCGTCGTCCATTGACAGACCCTGCTGACGGATCCAGTCGCGGGCGGCGGACAAGTGGCCCTGGGCAACCAGGACGCGCGCCCGGAGTGCCGCGATCGGACGAACGTTCGGTGCGAAGTCGCCGACGTACACGCGTTCGGCCGCATCGAGCTGATCCCGGGCGCCGACGAGATCGCCCTCCGCTTCCTGGCGGCGGGCCATCGCCACGCGCCATCGATAGGGGTTCTGCGGCAGGCCGGCGGCCGGTCCCAGGTCGTCGGCGCGGCGTAGATAGTTGCTAGCAGCATCGAGATCGTTCCGCTCCAGTGCGAGCCGGCTCAACCCGACGTACATGTCCGCTGTTCCGCGGAGACCTTCGCCGAGGTCGAGGGCTCGCTCGAAGGTGCTCTGGGCCTGCCGGAGGCGACCTTGCGTGATCTCGATGTCGGCCAGGGTGATCGAGCAGCCGAGGACGTCGGCGATGTACCCGATCCGTTGGAGATCCCGCGCGGTCGTCGTGTAGCCGTCATGCGCGGCTTGGAGATCCCCGCCGGTCCAGTGCGCGAGACCCGCCAGCGCTGAGGCAGAGGCGGTGGTGAGGTGGTCGCCGTCGACAGCGCGATCGATCGCGCGGCCGGCATGCTCGATCGTCCCGGCCGGATCGCCGGAAGCCAGCGCCAGCGCGGCCCGGTACGTCTCGATGGCGCCGGGCAGTTTGACGAGTTCGCCACGGTCGACGACCACCAGTGCATCCGTCGGTCCGGCCAGCACGCGCTCGACGTCGTCGATCCGTTGCCCGACACCGTCGAACTCGTTGCAGGACATCAGTGCCCCGACGAATCCGACTGCGAGCACCGGCCGTTTCTGCACGACGTCGTTCGGTATGTCGTCCAGCCAGCGTCGCAGCGTGGGTTCCTGCCGCTCCCGTTGCAAGGCGGGCACGGCGAGCTCGACCAAGTCCGCGGCATGCTCAGCGTCGCCGGACGCAAGGGAGTGCTGCACGGCTGCGACCGTCTCTCCGGCCTCCTCGTACCAACGGCTGGCGCGCCGGTGCAGCTCCGCGAGGTCGCCACGTTCTTCACGCAAATGCGACCGCAGTACGTCGCCGAAGAGGTGGTGATAGCGGTACCACCGGCGATGGTCGTCGAGCGGGACCAGGAAGAGGTTCTGCCGTTCGAGCGCCTCGAGCATCGCCTTGCCACCGGACCGTCCGGTCACGGCATCACACAGCGGTCCGGTCAGCCGGTCGGCGATCGACGTTTCGAGCAGGAACCGGCGTACGTCGTCCGGCTGCCGGTCGAGCACCTCGTCGAGCAGATAGTCCACGACGTACCTGTCATCGCCGGCGAATCCTTCGATGAACGCGGTCGTGTCGTCACGCCCTTGGAGCGAGAGTGCCGCCAGCCGGAGAGCGGCGATCCACCCCTCGGTCCGGCCTTCGAGCGTCGCGATGGCTGCCGCATCAAGATCCAGCCCGGTCAGATCGTTCAGGTACGCCGTCGCCTCGCCGACGGTGAAGCGGAGATCGGCGGCGCGAATCTCGGCCAGTTCGCCACGCGCACGCAACCGAGCAAGGGGGAGTGCGGGGTCGGCCCTGGTGCTGATCAGCAGCTGCACCTGTGGCGGGAGATGCTCGACCAGGAACGCCATGCCCGGCTGGATCTCCGGACCGTCGGCGAGGTGATAGTCGTCCAGCACAAGATCCACGTCCTCGGGAAGAACGCTGAGCTCGTTGAGTACGCCGGCCAGCACCGACTCGATCGGCGCCTGACCCGACCGGAGCAACGCGAGCGCGCCCTCGCCGACACCCGGAGCGGCCCGCTCCAATGCGGTCAGCACGTAGGCCCAGAAGGTGATGGCGTGACGATCACTCGCCTCCAACGAGACCCACGCGGTCCGGCCCGGGCGCTCGGCCACCAACGCTGACAGGAGGGTCGTCTTACCGAACCCCGCCGGTGCCGACACCAGCGTCAACCTGACCTCGTCCCGGCGTCGCAGACGCTCGGTGAGCCGCGCTCGTGGCACGAGAGCCTGCCGGTTCCGGGGCAGATAGAGCTTGGATTCGAGGAGAGGGCTGTGCATCACCAACGCATCACCAGCTCCCCTCGTCGGCGTTGTTGGAACGAGCGTAGGGCAGGGCCTGTGAAACTCGGATGTTTTTGTCGGTGGTCCCCGTTACGGTCGGTCAAGTGCTGACTCTGTTGCGGTACGCGCTGCGTGTTGCACCTTGGAGCACCGCCCTGACGATGAGCCTGGCGGTGCTCGGCTCCTTGCTGGGCATGGCCGTCGTACTGCTCACCGGCCGCGTGGTCGGCGCCGTTCCCGGGGTGATCAACGATGCGCCCGGAGCGATGCCGATGACCGAGTTCAGCTGGCTGCTCGGCGGACTGCTGGTGGTCTTCGTTCTCGAGAGTCTGACGCCTGCGATCCACCAGGTCGCGACGCTGATCATGGACGCGGCGCTGACCCGGGCGATCGGCACCGGCATCACCGAGCCGCTGCTCAGTCCGCGCCGGATCGCGCATCTCGAGGACACCGAGGTGCTGGATGTGCAGGAGCGGGCCAAGGGCAAGGGTGGCTTCCATCTCGCCCAGGGCCTGGGCAATCTGCCGTGGCTGCTCGCGAGCCGGGTCACCTTGATCGGATCGGCGGCCATCGTCGGTGTGATGTTCTCGTGGCCGGTCGCCGTGATGCTGGTCGCGGTCACCTTCCTGCTCGAGTGGTACGGCGGCCGCCTGATCGAGCGTGAGATCGACGTGTGGTGGGGCAACACCGAGGAGCAGCGCCGGGCCAACTACCTGTTCGACCTCGGCATGCGTGACGCGCCGAAGGAGCTCCGCGTCTTCGGCCTCCACAACTGGCTGGTGCAGCGGTACGTTCGCGAATGGACCGCGGGTTTCCGCCCGGTCTGGGAACGCCGCCGCAGGAATGTGAAGTGGTCGATCCTGACCGGCGGCCTGCACCTGGCTGCGAACGGCTTGGCGATCCTGCTGGCCGGCCGCGCCGCGCTGAACGGCGACCTGCCGTTGACCGAGGTCGCGACCACCGTTCCGGCGATCCTGGCCATCGGGGTGTCGAGCAACGGGTACGGCGTCGTGCAGGTGCGGCGCGGGTTGTCGGCGTACCGGGCGATGAAGGGGCTGCCGGAGACGATCGCCGAGCGTCATCCCGAGCCGCGCGCGACGACCAAGCACCGCGTCGAGACGATGCCGGCCCGCGAGGTCCGCTTCGAGAACGTGAGCTTCCGGTACCCGGGCTCCGACGTCGACGTACTCCGCGACCTCAACCTCACGATCCGTGCGCACGAAGCGCTCGCGCTCGTCGGCGTCAACGGCGCCGGCAAGTCCACACTGGTGAAGCTGCTCGGTGGCGCGTACCGGCCGACGACGGGCCGGATCCTGGTCGATGGCGTCGACCTTGCGGACATCGACCTGACCGCCTGGCAGCGGCGGATCGCCGCGATCGTGCAGGACTTCCTCCGCTTCCCGTTGTCGGTGACCGACAACGTCGCGTTCGGCGCGGTCGAGCGCGTCGACGACGAGGTCGGACTGGCGAAGGTCGCTCGCGAGTCGGGCATCGACGACGTCGTACGCCGGTTGCCGGAGGGCTGGGACACAGTGCTCGACAAGACGTTCGACGGCGGCGTCGACCTGTCCGGCGGTGAATGGCAGCGGATCGCGCTGGCGCGGGCGCTGTTCGCCGTCCACGCGGGCGCCGGTGTGCTGGTGCTGGACGAGCCGGCGGCGGCTCTCGACGTACGGGCCGAGGCTGAGCTGGTCGAGCGGTACCTGGAGCTGACGTCGGGTGTGGCGTCGCTGATCATCTCGCATCGCTTCTCGGTCGTTCGGAACGCGGATCGCATCTGCGTGCTGGCCGACGGCCACATCATCGAGGACGGCACGCACGACCAGTTGCTCGACAAGCGTGGGACGTACGCCGCCATGTTCCGCCTGCAGGCCGAGCGATACGTGACGTCCTCGGACAAGGCCGGCAGCGAGGTCCTCGATGCGTAGCCTCCGGATCTGCTGGCTGTGGCTGTCCACGTCGTTCCGGGCCGCGCCGTTGCTGATGACGATCTCGGCCGTGCTCGTCGCGGCCCGAGCGGTCACGGCCCCGCTGCAGACGTACGGCGTCAGCCGGCTCGTCGACGGGATCGCGGAAGACCAGTCGAGCACGATCGCGCTCGGCATCGGCATCATCGTCGGTGCGCTGGCGGTCTCGTTCGTCGCCGACGTTGTCGGCTGGCCGCTGCAGGACACCGCGCAGGAGCGGATGGCCGGTCGCGTGCACGCCGACCTGCTGGACGTGACGACGGGCATTCCGGGGCTGACGCATCACGAACGGCCGGATGTGGCCGACCGGCTGGAGCTCGTGCGCGAACGCGCGTGGCGGATGGGCGTCGGCGCCGAGGTGCTGCTGTGGGCCTTCGCGACGATTGCCAACACGGTGACCGTGCTCGGGTTGCTGGGGTCGGTGAATCCGCTGCTGCTGATCCTTCCGCTGCTCGGTGCGTCACGGATCTGGTCGGCGTACCTGAGCAGCACGCGGCAGCACAAGGCGTGGGAGGACTCGATGCCTCAGGAGCGCCTGATCGACCGGCTGATCGAGGTCGCGAAGGACCCGCGGACGGGCCTAGAGCTGAGGGTTTTCGGGCTCGGACAGGTGCTGCTGGACAGGATCTTCGCGTTGCAGACGGAGCGGTTCCGGCGCCGAGTCGCGGCGGCCCGATGGGGCGGCAAGGTCGATGGGTCCGTCCGCCTCGTGTTCGGTCTCGCGTACGCCGCGGCCGTGGTGTGGATCATCGCGCGAGCCCGGAACGGGCAGCAGACGGCGGGCGACGTCGTACTTGTGCTGCTGCTGGCGCCGCAGGTGGATCAGATGACCGGCGGGATCGCGCGGAACGTGTACTGGGTGGGCGAGGTCGTGCGGAGCTTCAGCCGGTACGACTGGCTGCGCACGTACGCGAAGGAGAACTCCTGGACGTCGAGCACAACCGCGGCACCGGCCCGGCTGGTGTCCGGCATCGAGCTGCGGAACGTCGGATTCTCCTACCCTGGCACGGATTCCGCCGTACTCACCGATGTCAGTCTCAGTCTGCCCGCGGGGTCGGCGGTCGCGTTGGTGGGGGAGAACGGCGCGGGCAAGACGACATTGGTGAAGCTGCTCGCGCGGATGTACGACCCGACGACCGGGCGCGTTCTGGTCGACGGCGTGGAGCTGTCGACGATCTCACCGGATGCTTGGCGGTCGCAGCTCTCGGCGGGGTTCCAGGACTTCGTCAAGTTCGAGCTGGCGGCCCGCGACGTCGTCGGGCTCGGCGACGTCGACCGAGCCTCCGACGAGGCGGCCGTCCGTGCCGCGGTCGCGCGAGGCGACGCGGAGTCCGTCGTCGCCGGGCTGCCGCGCGGGTTGGATACGCAGCTGGGCAAGAAGTTCACCGACGGCGTCGAGCTGTCCGGTGGCCAATGGCAACGACTCGCGCTGGCCCGGGCGTTCATGCGTGAACGCCCACTGCTGTTGCTCCTCGACGAGCCGACCGCCGCTTTGGACCCGGAGGCCGAGCACCGCCTCTACGAGCAGTACGCCGCCGCCGCGAAGATCGCGGCCACCGAGACCGGCGGCATCACCGTCCTCGTCTCCCACCGCTTCTCGACCGTCCGCATGGCCGACCTCATCGTGGTCATGCACAACGGCCGCGTCGAGGAGGTCGGCACGCACGAGGACCTCCTCGGCGCGGGCCACCGCTACGCCGAACTCTTCGAACTCCAGGCGCGCGCCTACCGCTGATCGCCGGTCTCCGACGACTGCCCGCCGGAGAAGAGCTTGGTGATGGCCCGCAGCGGCGCGTCCGGCGTCTCGTACTCGACCTCCTCGATCTCGTCGATGGAGCCATCCGGGTTGTGCCGCTTGACCTTCAGCCGTCGCTTGATGCCGCGCGTTGCCAGCAGGTACATCCCGTAGGCGACGGTGATGGCGATGAGGGCTACCTCGATGACGGGCAGTTGCGCCTTGGCATCCTGCAGGGCCCCGCGGACGGCGTCGCGCTCGGCTGGGTCCTCCCAGGCCTCGGCCAGGATCGTGAGGCAGGCGGACTCGATCTGTGCACCGTCCTGCTCGACCCCTGCCAGCGCCGCGTCGAGTTCAGGACCGCGCTCTCCGGCAGCCTGCCGTAACTGGTCCTTCATCTTCGCCGGGTCCAGGTCGCCGCTCTTCTCGGCGAGGTAGTACCGCGTGGCCTGCTCCACCGCGTCGGCGTCGGGCCGCAACTCGGCCAGCAGTTCCTCGAACGTTTGGCTCATTTCCAGTCCCCCTCCAGCATCAAGGCCCAGGCATAGCGTGGCGGAAGAGTTTCCGCGGCGGCCGTGCAGGCCTGGTGTAGCGCACGGGCCAGATCCAGGTCGCCTGCCAGCCAGATCTCGAGCGCTGCGTCGAGAATAGGGGCAACCTCGGCGGGAGGCACCTCCCAGCGCGGGGCGATCAGTGCGCGGGTACCGGCCGGTCCGAAGGCGGTGAACAGTCCGAGACGCTCGCCCAGGCCGGTCCAATGGACGACGCCGCTCAGGCACGCCAGTGAGAAGATCACCATCGGTGCCTGCTCCAGCGTCTGGAGTGCCGACCAGTCGAGCCGATGGCGCCGGCCGCGCTCAGTGGAAGCAGCGATCGAGTTCCGCAGTGGCAGCGCTCCCGCGTCGGCGACAATGATGCCCACTTCGTTCGTCTGCGGATCCTGATAGCCGTGGCAGAGAAGCTTGGCGACGTCGACCGTGCTCAACAGCGACATCACGGCCGCGGCGTCCGCCGGTGCTTCCTCGGCGGCCTGGAACTGCAGCCCCGACGAGTTCGCGAAGGCCCGGGTTCGAGCGGTCGAGGTCAAGAGCGCGTCGCGGACCTCTTCTGCGTCCCCGTACTTCGGCACGCGCACAACGCCGATCCCTCGGACGGGTCTCACCTGCGTGTCCTGCAGGAGTGCGAACCATCCCGCCGCGTACGAACACGTCCACAGGCCGCCGCAGGCAGCATGCCAGGGCAGTCCGACGAGGTCCGGGTGCTCGATGACGACCACGTGGTCGCCATCGGTCAGGTCTTCGGACAGTTCCCGCGTCCACCAGGCGACGAGGGCCTGCCACTGGTCCTGCTGCAGCGGGTCACCTGAGCGTCCGCGCCGCCAGCCGCGGATGAGGTTGTGCAGGACAGGGGCGAGGGCGACCGGGTCCTCGTCGGGTGCCTCGAGAAATCGCGACCGTACCTGCCCATCCGGCGTGATCACGGTGAGCATGCAGACGTACACCTCGGTCGTCTCGATCCACTCCACGACGCCGATGGATCTATCCGGTTCGGCGAGCGCTGCGAGCCGATGGTCATCCGGCAACGGCGCGTCGCTGCTCCACGACCGGCTGTTCCGCGCCACCGTACGGCCGATCGCGTTGCGGCCCACGTCCGCCACCTGACGAAGCGCACTCCAGGGCGTGCTCTGCCGGTCGAGCACGCTGCCGAGTGCAGCTGCAGCCAACCGCTCGGCCGCATAGCGGAGCGACTCGGTGCTGGTCGCGACGGCAGCGAGGTCCCGGACATCCCGATACATCCGGCGCAGAGCCGTCGGCACCTGGCCGAGGACCTGGCCGGCACCCTCCCAGTCGTCGTGTTCGTAGGCGAACGCGGCAAGCCGCAGCAGCACGATCGCGTCGGGAATCTGTCCGAGCTCGACGGCGAGTCGATCGGCAGCGAGCCATCGGTCCTGGTTGTCGGCGAGGCCGAGGACATCGTGCAGGACGGCCGTCGCGTTCGCGGCGTGGCAGGCGACAGCTACGTCGCCGGCGGCGATCGCGCGATCGCGGACCTCGGTCAGGTTTCGGTCGATCGAGTCGGTCTGATCGGGATCGACCAGCTCCGGCGCCGTCCCGGCCAGGATGAACAGTGCCGCGGCCGTCGGCAGGACGACGTACGGATCGGTGATCACAGCGGCTGGATCGAGGATCTCGCGCACCAGCTCAGCCGCTCTGGCCGGATCGTCGGGCGCGGTGAGGTTGGCGAGAGCAGCCCGGAGCGCGAGGGCACGGTGTGCCTGTGGACCGTCGGCAAGCGCGAGTGCGTGTTCGAGTGCGCTGATCGCCTCAGGTACGCGGTGCAACATCGCGAGCGTGACTGCGACCGAATGGAAGGCCTCCAGGCGTTCCGCGGCCGTGCCGCGTGCGCTCAACGCGGTGAAGATGGCGAGCGCGGCATCCGGTGCGCCCGTTTCGCGCAGGAGAATCCCGATGTTGCGGTCCCCGACCGCCTTGTTCGCATCGCCGGCGTCATCCGGCAGGGCGGCCCGCGCTTGCCTGGCGACCTCCAGTGCTACCTCGGGCAGTCCGGCCAGCCGCAGTGCGTTCGATCGCTCGGTCAGGAGCGCCGCTCGCCGCATGCCGCCCAGCTCCGCCTCCCAGGGCCGCGGTTCCGAACCAACTCTGGCCAGGAAGCGTTTCGGCTGGCGGATCAGCTTGAGTCGCGAACCCAGCCAGGTCTCGGTGGCGGCGCGTGCGTCCACTGACGGGAACCGATCGATCACACGGTCGGCGAGACGCTCGAGCTCGGCTGCCTGTCCGGCGCGGAGCAGCGGCGCGTCCATGTCCTTGATGAAGGACAGTGCCGAGTCGACGTCGTCGCCGCGCTCGTGGAACCGATCCACGGCATCCAGCAACTGCTCGAATCCGGGCTCCTTGCCGAACCCGGCGAGGACATCACTGACGACGCTGTCCCGACCCGAGAAGCCCAGGAACTCGACAACCTCCTGCACGGCGAGGATTTCCTCCCCCGTGATCCTGCCCACCGCGGCATCCGCGTCGGCCCGAGCGGCCTGCGCGGCGCGGTCCTGCACGAGAGTGGCGAGGAGGAACTGCGCGGCCCACCACGCGTCCTGTCTGGACACGCTGGCTCGGGCGAACTCCTCGGCCACCCGGATGGCGCCGAAGGCGTCCGGTACCTCGGTGCTGTCCTGCCGATAGGCGAACTCGAGTGATGCCAGAGCAATGGCCCACTCGCGTCCGTCGCTCACCGGCACGTCAGCTCCCAGGTGCACCGCGGCTCTGGTGGCCTCGACAACGTATCTGCCGTGGAACGGGAGATCCTCGGTCTCGAGGGTGTCGGCGTACTCGTCGAATGCATCGAGCGCCCCCGGTAGGACGTAGCCGCGCAGCACGTAACGCTCCAGGTCGCGTTGGAGGGACTCACCATGCGTCTCGTCCTGCATCCACGAGTGGCACAGTGCCAACCAGACCTGGGCCTGCATCGACCCGTAGTACCGCAACACCGCCTCGAACGTCGGGGCGTCCGCCTGGCCGGCATCCTGGGCACGGACTGCGGCGACTCTGGTGCCTGGCACCGGCGCGATTGCGGGCACGATCGCAGCAGCGAACGTTTCGGCGGGAAGCTGCCGCCAGTGCTCCTCGAGGTACTTCATCAGGCGATGCTCCGCGATGGCCGTCCCGGCAGCGTTGATCGCGGCCAGACGCGCCTTCATCCGTGCGGCAGCACTTCGCGTCAGGCTTTCGGCAGACGGATGCGAGACGTATGGCCGGTCGACCGGAAGTCCGGCGCGGGCGATCACTGCCTCGGCGTCCCAGCCCTGGGCCATCCGGCCGCACAACAGGTCTATCGCCCGTGGGTCGTCCGAGACACAGACCACGCTGACATCAACGTCGAGTGGATCGCCGCAGACCTCACAGTGCGACAGCAGCAGTTCGCCGGTGAAGAGCTTGCGCAACCCGTCGATCTCCGCATCGTGGACGACCTCGACCAGCCCACCGGCCTCGTAGGCAGCACTCGGCGCACCACAGTTCGGGCACAGGGACGTCACACCATCTGGATACGGCATCGCCCTGACGTTGCAAAGACGTCAGGGCGACCGCGAACCTAACGCGCCGTTGTGTCCTCGAGCCCCGGATCGGATTCGGCGACGTGGCAGGCGGCCTCATGGTCGGTGCCGAGGATGCGCAGGAGCGGGGTCGTCTGGTGGCACTCGTCGACGACCAGCGGGCAGCGCCAGCGGAAGCGGCAGCCCGGGGTGGGATCGATGACCTTCGGCGGTTCACCGGTGTCGCCTTCGACGGCGGCGGTCAGCGGTGCCCGCGGGTCGGGGACCGCGCCGAGCAACAGGTCGGTGTACGGGTGCTTGGGGTTGGCCAGCACGGACTCGGCCGGGCCGGACTCGACGATGTGCCCGGCGTACATGATGGCGAGACGGTCGGCGACGTACCGCGCGCTCGCGATGTCGTGGGTGATGTAGAGGAACGACACACCCTGGGTCTCGCGCAGCTCGCTCATCAGGTTGAGCAGGCCGATGCGGATCGATACGTCGAGCATCGACACCGGCTCGTCGGCGAGGATCAGCTTGGGTTTGTGCGCCAGCGCCTGGGCGAAGCCGATGCGTTGCCGCTGCCCGCCGCTGAGCTCATACGGATAGCGGTGCATGATGTCGCCGGCGGGGGACAGACCGACCGCCTCGACGACGCGTTCGGCCTCCTCGAGCCGCTGCGCCCGCGTGAGCTCCGGACGGTGCAGCTTCAGGCTGCGCAGGATGCCGTGCGAGACGCGGAAGGCGGGATTGAGCGAGCTGAACGGATCCTGGAACACCATCGGTACGTCGCCACGGTAGGCGAGCTGGTCTTTGCGCGACCGCATGCTCGACGTCGGCCGGCCCTGGTAGTAGATCTCGCCGCTCGTCGGTTGGTACACACCCGCGAGCAGCCGGGCGATGGTGCTCTTGCCGCTGCCGCTCTCTCCGGCCAGCGCGACGATCTCCTGCCGGTCGATGGTGAGGTCGACGTCGTCGACCGCGTGCAGCATCTGGCGGGAGAGCCCGCGGCCGACGCGGAAGTGGCGGGTGAGCTTCTTGGTCTCGAGCAGCGGCGCCGTCGACGCCACCGAGTCCTGGACGGTCGACGACGTGGAGTCCACACTGATATCGGTCATGACGTCACCTCCTGGACGGGCTCGGCCGGGTGGGTCTGGCCCGGTGCGTGCAGCAGGCAGCGCGCCTGGATCGGACCGACCTGGTAGAGCTCGGGCTCGATCTTGGGACAGTCCTCGAACGCCACCGGGCAGCGCGGATGGAAGCGGCAGCCGCTCGGTGGGCTGGCCAGGTTCGGCGGGCTGCCCGGAATCCCGGTCAGTGGTTGCTTCGGGCCCCGGATCGACGGGAACGCGTCGAGCAGACCCTTGCTGTACGGGTGCGCCGGATGGTCGAACACGGCGCGCGTGGCGCCGAACTCGACGACCTGACCGGCGTACATCACCATCAGCTGGTCGGAGAAGTGGCTGATCAGCGACATGTCGTGGGTGACGAAGACGACGGCGAAGCCGAGTTGCTTCTGCAGTTGCTTGATCTGCACCATCAGGGATCGTTGCGCGACCACGTCGAGCGCCGAGGTCGGCTCGTCCATGATGATCATGTCGGGCGTGAACAGCAGCGCCATCGCGATCATGGCCCGCTGCCGCATCCCGCCGCTGAGCTGGTGCGGATAGCTCTTGAGGTGGATCGGGTCGATGCCGACCATCCGCATCACCTCGGCCGGGCGCTCGTCGTCGACCCGTTCGTCGTGCGCCATGATCGCGTCGCGGAACTGGCTGCCGATGCTCTTCACCGGGTTGAGCGCGTTCATCGCGCTCTGCATCACCACGGAGTAGTCCCGCCAGCGCAGTGCGGCCAGCTTCTTCTCGCTCATCGCGACGAGGTCCTGGCCCTGGAAGTGCACGCTGCCGCCGGTGATGGCGGCCGGTGGGCTCAGCAGCTGGGCGATGGCGAACAGCAGCGTCGACTTGCCGCAGCCCGACTCGCCGACCACCCCGACGAACTCACCGGCGTGTACGTCGAGATCCACCGAGTCGACCGCGACGACCGGGCGGTCGCCGGTGTCGTACTCGACGGTGAGATCGCGGACCTCAAGAATTGGCTGCTGACTTGGCACGTCGCCTCCGAACCGGCCGCAGGGCGGGGTTGCTGATCTCGTCGAACGCATAGTTGAGCAGGGCAAACGAGACGCCGAGCAGCGCGACCGCCAGGCCGGGCGACAGCGCCCAGGCGGGCAGTCCGTTCACCAGGGCGCCCTGGTTCTGCGCCCAGTAGAGCATCGTGCCCCAGCTCAGTGAGTTGGGATCGCCGAGCCCGAGGAACTGCAGGCCGGCCGCGGTCAGGACGGAGTACAAGGCAGCACCGAGGAAGTTCGCGACGATCAGCGAGATCATCGTCGGCAGCACTTCGACCACGATGATGTACGACCGCCGCTCGCCACGGACCCGGGCCGACTCGAGGAAGTCGCGGTTGCGCAGCGACAGCGCCTGCGCGCGCATCTGTCTGGCGCCGTACGACCAGCCGGTGAGGATCAGCACGACGATGATCACCGTCAGGTTGCCCTTGCCGGCGTACGTCGCCAGCACGATGATCAGCGGGAACGTCGGCAGCACCAGGAAGATGTCGGTCATCATCGACAGCACGTTGTCCGCGGCGCCGCCGAGGTAGGCGGCCGAGACCCCGATGACGACGGCCAGGATCGTGGCGCCGAGGCCGGCGACGATCGCGATGATCAACGACTCGCGGGTGCTGTAGATCAGCTCGGCGTACACGTCCTGGCCGAGGCCGGTGGTGCCGAGCCAGTGCGCGGACGAGGGGCCTTGCAGAGGCAGGTCACCGATCGCCTGTGGGTCGCCCTTGAGCCACGGGACGAACAGCTTCGGAACGGCGGCCAGCAGGCAGAACAGCACCAGCAAGGCCGCCCCCACCATGGCCTTGCGGTTGTGCAGGATGGCCCGGAAGATGCCGCCCCGCGGGCGGCGGGTCACACTCGGTGCGGCCGGTGCGGTGCCGGCGACGATCGCACTCATCGACGTCCTCGCTTCGCTGCGGGCGCCGATAAGCGCGATGAGCAGCTCTGCTGGATGGTGACTTCGCTTCGCTCACTCACTGGCAACTACCCCTTCGTCCGGGCTCGTGGGTCGAGCAGGAACACCGCGAAGTCGCAGAGCAGGACACAGATCAGGACGGCGAGTGTCGACAGCAGGAACAGTGCCTGCAGCAACGGGTAGTCGGTGCTCACCGTGGCGTTGTAGAACATGTAACCCAGGCCGGGGTAGTTGAAGACGTACTCGACCAGGATCACGCCGGAGATGACGAAGCCGAGTGACATCGCGAACCCGGACAGGTTCGGCAGGAACGCGTTCCGGCCGGCGTAGCCGAACATGATCTTCCGGTTCGGGATGCCCTTGGCGCGGGCCATCCGGACATAGTCCTCGGCCAGCGTGGTGACCATGTTGTTGCGCATGGTCAGGATCCAGCCGCCGACCGCAGTGATCAGGATGGTGGCGGCCGGCAGGATGCCGTGCTTGAGCACGCTGCCGGCGAACTCCGCCGTGAACGCGGGCGTCAGTCCCTGATCGTAGTTGAAGTCGTTGGGCAGGACCGGATTGTTGCCCATGGCGAACAATGAGATCAGCAGCAGCGCCACCCAGAAGTACGGCAGCGCCGAGGTGACGATGAAGATCGGCGGCACGACCCCGTCGATCAGCCCGCCCCGCCGCCAGCCGGCGATCGTGCCGATCAGGGTGCCGATCCCGAACGCCAGCACGGTGGTGATGCCGACCAGGCCGAGGGTCCACGGCAGCGCGTCGCCGATCAGGGTCGTCACCGGGACACCGAGGCTGCTGCCGACCGACACGCCCCAGTGCCCGGTGACCATCGCTTTGAGGTACTCGCCGTACTGCAACACGATGTTCTTGTCCGGGTCGAAGCCGAACTCGGCCAGCACCGTGCGTAACTGCTCCGGCGTGACGATTGCGCCGCCCTTGCTGAGCCGCGACCGCAGTGCGTCCTCAGGACTGCCCGGCATCATCCGCGGGATGAAGAAGTTCAGCGTCATCGCCGCCCAGAGAGTGAGCACGAAGAACCCGAGACGACGTATCAGGAACCGCACGACCACCAGCTCCTCGTGCTCACTCTTGCCACGTTTCCTTCCTTACTTCTGGGCCGACTTCGAGTACAGGTTCGTCAGCACCTGCCCGACGTCGGGGATGTTGTACGGCGCCGGCTGGGCGTACGGGTTGTCCTGCGTCGGCCAGCCCTCGAGGTCCGTGGTGTTGTACTGGTACCAGTCAACCGACTCGGTCGTCGGGATCAGCGGGATGTCCTTGATCATGTAGCCCGAGATCTGCTTGATCAGCTTGACCTGGGTGTCCGGGTCCGCACTCGCATACTGATCGAAGAGCTTGTCGACCGCGGGGTTGATGTAGCGCGAGTAGTTGCTGTTGGCCTGCTTGCCGATCGGGGCGGTGTTCTTCGAGTACAGCAGTTGCCGCAGCTCGTAGTACGGCGTGGGTCCGCCGGACTGGCTCGAGTACGCCAGGTCGTAGTCACCCGTGTAGAGCTTCTGGTTGTACGACTGCTGCTGCAGGTCCTGGGTGGTCAGCTCGATCCCGACCGCGGCGAGCTGCTGCTTGACGACCGCCAGGGACGCGTCCCAGTCGGTGTAGCCGGTGACGCTGATGACGTTCAGCTTGAGCGGGTTCGACGCGCTGTAGCCGGCGCTGGCCAGCAACTGCTTGGCCTTCTCCGGGTTCGGCTTGTCGTAGCCGGCCGCCGTCAGCGCATCCTTGTCGAAGTACTTGTCGAAGGTCGGGGTGACGACGCCGGTCTGGTTCGCGGCGGGCTGGTAGCCGCTCTCACCGATCTTCGAGATCTGCTCGCGGTCGAGCGCGTAGGCGATCGCCTGCCGGACGGCCAGGTTGCTGGTCACCTTGTGCGACGGGTCGAGGTTCGGGATGAGCGCGACGTTCGCGGTCGGTGGGAACCAGTAGTTGTTGTCCGGTGACTTCGACTTGTAGAACTTGTCGATGTTCGGGATGTACTGACCACCCCACTGCGCCTTGCCGCTGGCCAGGTCGAGGTTGGCCGGGTTGTTGTCCAGGTACGCCGGGTACTGCACCTTCGACACATACGGCTTGCCAGGCTGCCAGTAGCTGCCGTTGGCGGCATAGGTGATGTTGTTGCTGCTGCATGACTCGACGGTGAACGCTCCGGTGCCGACCGGCTTCGGGTTCGCATAGGTGGCCGGCTTGGAGGCCGCCTCGCCGGTGGACCAGATGTGCTTGGGCACGATGCCGACCTGGTTGGCGAAGTTGTAGAAGTACGGCTCGGCCGCACCCTTGAACTTCAGCGTGACCTTGTTGCCGGCCGCGGTGACGCTGGTCAGGCCGGCGCCGCTCCACAGGGCAAACAGGTCCAGGGCCGGCTGCTGCTTCATCAGGTTGAACGTGTAGACCACGTCGTCGGCGCTGAACGGCTGGCCGTCGCTCCACTTCACGCCGTCGCGGATGGTGAAGACGATCGAGTCCTTGGCCGGCGACCACGTGAACGCGGTCGCCAGCATCGGCGTGGTGGCCCCGCTCTTCAGCACGTTGACGAAGGTCAGGGGCTCGTAGACGAAGCCCAGCGCCACCTGGTTGACCGACGGGTTGAACGGGTTGAACTGGCATGGCCAGGTCTGACCGCCGACGTTGGCGATCGTGACGACTCCACCCTTCTTGAACTGCCCGGTGCTGCCGCCGCTGCTCGTCGAGGACGACGGGTTGCTGGAAGCACTCCCGATCGGCTTGTCACCGCCGCCACAGCCCGCAGCGGCCAGTATGCCGACCGCCATGGTGGCGACGGCGATCCGTTTGATGCCCCTCATCGTCTCTGCCTTTCACTCCTCGATCTCATGGTCATGCGAATGCCTCCGCACCGAGGACCGCGCCCGCGGCCTCGACTCCGAGGGCGAGTGCGCCCACCAGCGGCGCGTCCGAAGGGAACCGGGCCTTTTCCAGTTCCGGTGGGAACGGGACGGCCGCGTCGAGTGCCCGGCGCAGTTCGGGACCGATCCGGTCCCAGGAGCCGACCAGGCCGCCACCGACAACGATGCGGGCCGGGTCGAGGGCGATGGCGAGGTTGACGACGTGCATCGCCAGCTCGCGGTTGAACTCGTCGGTGAGGACGGCGGCGTCCGGCTGGGTCGCCGACCTGGTGAAAACGTCCGCCGCCGATACCCGCTGTCCGAGCCGGGTGCTGCCGGTCGCCTCGAGTGCTTGGCCGCTGACGACATCCTCGAGGATCGTGCGCTGCGCCGGCTCGATCCAAACATCCGCGGCGGTCCGCACGTTGTAGGCGATCTCTCCGGACGCTCGGTGAGCGCCGGAAATCACCGTGCCTCCGGCAACGATCGCCACCGCCAGGCCGGTGCCGAGGTTGAGGTAGATCCCCGGATCGCAACCGGCCAGCGCACCCCACCGCACCTCGGCGGCGGCGGCGGCCTTCACGTCGGTCCCGAGCCGGACAGGTACGTCGGGGAACGCCTCCCGCACCATCCGCCCGAAGGGGAGTTCGCCCCAGCCGGGAAACGTCGGCGCGAGCTCGACGTGGTCGTCGTACGGGATCCCGAGCGTCGCCGCGCCGACCGCGGCGAGCTCCCTGTCCGGAGCGACATCCGCCAACAGGTCCTGGGCCGCGGTCAGACCGCGACGCATCGCGGCCTCGGCTCCTGCCTCGGCCAGGCTGTCGATGGTGGTCGTGCCGAGACGCCGGCCGGACAGGTCGGCGACCGCGGCGGCGATCTTCGTCCCGCCGAAGTCGAGTCCGAGCACAACCGGGGTAGGAATCATGGGCTGGCAACTCCACCGTGCCGTCCAATAGAATCGTTAGGAAACTAACTTAACAATCCTGGCGGGCACAAGGCCCAACTCGCAGCTTGACCAATTCGCGACCTGAAGGAGACCGACGTGACGGTTGTCGCCGGAGGTGCCGCCGCGGCCCGCCCGCAGCTGATTCGCGCGATCAACGAGCAGGTGCTGCTGGAACACATCCGGCGGTCCGGGCCGGTGTCGAGGACGGAGCTGGCCGCGCTGACCGGTCTGTCGAAGCCGACAGTCTCCGCGGCCCTGGCCACCATAGAGCGCGGCGGGCTGGTGCATGCGTCCGGCCAGCGGACCGGCGTCCCGGGTCCGGCCGCGCGGTTGTACGACGTACGCCCGGAGGCAGGGTTCGTCCTCGGGCTCGATGTCGGGCGCGAGTTCTTGCGTGGGGCGGTCGCGGATTTGCGGGGCACGGTGCGTTGCCGGCTCAGCGTGCGCACGAAGGCAGTGCGGGAGATGGCCCGGGTCCAGGAACTCGCCGACCTCGCCAAGACACTGCTGGACGAAGCAGGTATCACCGCGTCGCAGCTCACCCAGACAGTGATCGGAAGTCCGGGTGTCTACGACCCGAAGCGCGACACCCTGACGTTGACCGGGCGCCTGTCGGGTTGGGACTCGCCCGCGGTGTTGCCGGCGCTGCGCGAGCGGTTCGGTCCGGCGTTGATGATCGAGAACGACGTCGACGCCGCGGCCCTGGCCGAGCGGGTCCACGGTCATGGCCGCGATGTCGACAGCTTCGCGTTCGTGTCCGTCGGTACGGGTATCGGCATGGGCTTGGTGCTCGATGGGAAGCTGCGGCACGGCTTCCACGGTGTGGCGGGCGAGATCAGTTACCTGCCGTTCACCGAAGGCAGCGGAAGCGATGCGCGGGATGCACGCAAGCGGGGCAGCTTCGACGCCTCGGCATCGGCCGCTGCCGTGGTCAGGGCCGCTCGGCGTGCGGGTGTGCGAGGTGCGACGTCGGCAGCGAAGGTGTTCGCGGCGGCGGCGCGTGGTGATGTGATCGCGGCCGCCGTGGTGACCGAGGAGGCACTCCTCGTGGCCAAGGCGGTGTGCAGCGTCATCGCCGTCGTCGACCCCGAGTTGATCGTGCTGGGCGGTGGTATCGGGCAGGCACCGGGCTTCCTCGATGCGGTCGTCGAGCAGTTGCGTCTGCTCTCGCCGGTCATGCCGGAAGTGAAGATGAGCGTGCTCGCGGCAGACACAGTCGTGGCCGGCTGCATTGCCGCCGGCCTTGACCGTGCTTGGCAACACCTGCTGGGCCGGATAGCTCAGCCGGCACCAGCCTGACGTGTCCTAGGCTGGCGGGGTGGACAGTCAGCCGAGTTGGCGCGAGGAACGGCGGGAGGCAGCCGCCGTCCATGCCGCGGCGCTCGAACGCCGCAAGGCCGCCGAGATCGCGCAGGCCCGTGCGCTGCTGACCGATTTCGTCCGGACGATGAAGGAACGGGGCGTCCAGCCACAGCCGCTGAGGGCGCAGGTCACCGGATCGGGAGCCAGCTACCGCACCGGGATCACTGGCTGGTATTTGCGCCGCAACCGTTCGCTCGGCACCGACGCCGACGGCAACTTCTACATCCTCGGTACGCCGGCCAGCCTCAGCGCCCGGCTCCTCGGCGTACGCATCCTGCCGTCCGATCCGCCGATCACCGTCGGCCTGGGCGCTCGCGATGGTGAGTCCATGCCGCTCGCGCAACTTCTCCAGCTCCGGCTGGACGAGAGCGACTGACCCGCGTTTCTCCAACCCTGGGTTGTGGTGGCGCTGCGTCACGCCCGGTCATCGGCGTGAGTGTTGAAGTCCGGGCTGCTGCCGCCTCGATCGGAGGTTGGAGATCCATCCATCCCTGGTAGGAATGCGGAAGCCCCTGACCGGCGTGATGCCGGCCAGGGGCCTCGGGTGCTGCGTACTACGTGTTATCTCAGCCGTCGGAGTCCGGGGCCGGGATGTACGAGCCTGGCACGTCCTGCGGTGCGACGATCTTGTCCTCACCGGGGTACGGCGTGGCCCAGTCGTGCGCCTGGTACCACGTGAAGTGGTCCATCTGCGCCGGGTTCGCGAAGTCGGCCTTGGCGTCCGGGCCAGTGAGCCGCTGCTGCGACTTCCAGTCGTTCCACGTGGCCGCCATCTCCTGCATGTCCGCCGGTACCGTCGCCTTCGGCGCGGGCGCCGCGAGCGGGTTCTGCGCCGCCGGGGTGTCCAGACCGCAGGACGGCGGGGTGCTCAGACCGCCGGTCAGCGAGGTCCGGTTCGGCAGAGCGGTGAACGGCGTGTTGTCGGGGCGCTGGGTGAACGCGTCCCGCATCGGGGTCGCCGCGCTGTCCTTCTGGTTCATCGGGTGGATCCCGAGGATCTGCTCGATGGTGCGGATCATCGTCATCTGCGAGTAGTAGTGGTTGTCGACCGTGCCGTGCTGGGCCCACGGGCTGATGATCTGGATCGGCGCCCGGTGGCCGTCGATGTGGTCCAGGCCGGCCTGCGAGTCGTCCTCGACGACGAAGATCGCCGAGTCCTTCCAGTACTTGCTGTGCGAGATCGTCTGGACGATCTTGCCGACCGCGAGGTCGTTGTCCGCGACCTGGGCGGCCGCGTTCGCCGGACCGCCGGTGTGGTCACTGGACAGCCAGAACATGTTCAGGTTCGCCGGCCCGTTCTTCTCGAAGTCCTGCTTCCAGATCTGTGCCCGGTAGATGTCCGGGACGCTGGTGTCGAACTTCGGGAAGCCGTGCACCGACACGTCGTTCAACGACGGGATCGGCGAGGACGAGACCAGCGGGTACTTCGTGTCCTGCCCGGTGGCGACCATGTTCTTCGTGTCGCAGTACAGGTTCTGCCAGCTCGCACCGGCCGGCTTGGTCAGGAACTGCTGGAACTCACCGAAGTCGCGCACGGTCTTGCCGGCCGCCTGCGCCCCGCTCCAGATGAAGCCGGTCTGCTGGTGGCCGAGCGCGTCGTCCTCGGTGTCGTAGCTGCGCAGGTACTCGCCGGCCGAGGACTCGGTGTACTCCGGGTTGTCCGCCTGCATCAGCCAGTTGTGACCCTCGGCCGAGTTCGTGCCGACGTCGTAGGTGTTGTCGTAGAGCCCGAACTGCTGGGCCAGCGCGTGCTGGTTCGGCGTCACGTTCTCACCGAACTGCGCCAGCGCCGGGTCGCCGTCGCCCTCCGGCATGTCACCGTAGACCTGGTCGTAGGTCCGGTTCTCCTTGACCAGCAGGAAGACGTGCTTGATCGTCGACGGCTCGCCCAGCCGCTGCGGGACCGGCACCGGCTTCTTCTTGGCGGCCTCGCCCTTGCCGTTGGCCACCTGGACCGAGCCCTTGGTCCAGCCGTTCTGCTGGAAGACCTTGGCCGTGTCGGCGCGGATCACGTTGTCCGTCGGCAGCTTGAACCGCTGCAGGCTCGACGTGGTGTCGTGGGTGCCGTGCCCGGCGGCGGTCGTCGTACGGCGGGCGTCGATGCCCCGGGTGTTGGACACCAGTACGTCGTCGCCGACCGTGGCGATCTCAGCCGGGAAGTAGTCCGTCGGCAGCAGACCGACGTAGCTGACCGGCTCCAGCGGGGTCGTGTACTTGTAGACGGCGACCGCGTTGGCGCGGCCGAGAGTCACCAGCAGATGACCGTCGTCGGTGAGCGTCACTCCGTCGGGCTCGTAGCCCACCGAGGCCTCCGGCCACGGCTGGGTGGCGACGGTCTGGACGACCTTGTTCTTGCCGGTGTCGATGATCGACACGTCGTTCGTCTGGGTGTTGGTGACGAACAGCGCGTTGCCCTTGGCGTACAGGGCGGTCGGGTGCAGACCGACGTCGATGCTCGTCACGGCCGCAGCCGGCTTCGCCAGGTTGATGACGCTGACCGTGCCGGTCGTGGTGGCCGCGGTGACCGGGTTGGCCGGCACCGGGGTGTTGTACGAGTTGATCGTGGTCTCGCCCGGCCGTGCCGTCCGGCCGCCCTCGTTGCTGACGTACAGGTTGTCGCCGACCATGATCAGGTCACGCGGAGCGATGCCCACCGACCAGCTCTGGATGATGCCGCCGGTCGCCGCGTTGATCGCGACCACGCGGTTCTGGCCGTTGACCGCGGAGTACACGATCGAGCCGTCGGACGAGAACACGGCCTCGCCGACCAGTGCGTGCTTGGGCCCGTCGGCCGGGATCGAGACGAACGTCGGGTTGGCCAGGCTGCCGTCCGGGTTCACCGTGAACCTGCGGTAGCCGTCGGTCTGCCCGAGCCACAGCTGCGACCCGTCGGGGGAGTACGTCGGGCCTTCCTGACCGATGTCGTTGCCAGGGATGCGCAGATTCGCCGCGGCGTTGTTGCCGATCAGCTGCTGCACCTTCCAGTCCTTCAGGTTCACGATCGCCAGCGCCATGCCGCCGTCGGTGATCGAGGCCGCGACGTGGGTGCCGTCGGGGCTGACCGAGGAGGACATGATCTTGCCGGGCTGAAGGAGGAGGCGATCGCCGATCGGCTTGAGGTACTGGTCGCTGGAGATGACCAGACCCTTGTCGGTGGTGTCGCCGACGTGGGACGTTCCGAACTGCGTGGTCTGGGCTGAGCCGGTACCGGCGGCGAGGACGGCGACAACGGTGGCGCCTGCCGTGACGAGTGGTACGCGGCGGCCGATGCGTCGACCGAGAAGGCCCGGGGGCTTCTTCTCGACACGCCGGCGGAGGCGTGTTACCTGCATCTTGGGTTATCCCTTCGGGGTGGGTAGCAGGTCGACGTTGCCGTCGAACTGCCATAGGGGGTTGGGTGCGTCGCCGATCGGCGTCCGGACCAGGAAGAAGCCGTTGACTTCCTTCGGTCCGTCGCCGTCGGCCATGAAGCGCCCATCTGCGGTGATGTCCAGTTGGTAGATGGCTTGCCCGGTCGCCGCGACGTCGGGCAGATGCCACGAGACGACGCAACGCCAGTCGTTGCCGGGTCCCACCGGGTCGACCTTGCCGTCGCCCTTGGTGCACGCCGTCGAAGCCTGCAGCTGCGCTTCGGTGACGTCGGGACGGTTGAGCTCCTTGGTCTGCACCCGGTAGAGGTGGGCGAACGCGGTCGACACGCCGGCCTCGACCTTGGCCTGCTGGATGCCGGCCGTCGCCGAGGCCGTCACCGCGGCGAGGATCGCGATGGTGACGGCGAGCAGACCGACCAGCGGCACCAGGCCGACGGTGATCGCGCGCCGGCCCGGGCCGTCCGAGGTCAGGTTGGTGAAGTCACGCCGCAGGAAGAGCAGGTACGCGAGCACAGTCGCGGTGGCCGCCCAGACAAGGCTGACGAGGACGCCGATCAGCAACGGAGCGAGTTGACCCGGGCTCGTGAACAGGCCCTTCCAGGCGGTGAACGCGTACCCGGGCAGAGCCAGGCGTACGGCGACCGGCAGCGGCAGCATCTGCGCCAGTTGCATGGCCAGCGCGACCAGCGCGGGCAGCAGCAGACCCATCGGAGACCGGCCCAGCGCGACGGATCCGAGCAGGCCGATCGCGGCGAGGGCGAGGGTCGGGGCGATCGCACAGACCCAGGCGAGCAGTACGTTCCCAGCGGCGTTGCCAGACGACAACAGGTGACCGTCGAGGCCGACCAGCGGCTGATTGCCGACCGCGATCAGCCCGCCGACCGCGCTGGACACAGCCAGCCCGGCCATCAGCAGCATGATGACCGTCAGGCTGGCCAGTGCCTTCGCCACGAAGATCCGTTGCGGCGAACGGACCGCCACGAGCAGGTGGCGCCAGGTCCCCAGCCGATCCTCGGAGGCGAACACGTCTCCGCCGACCAGCGAGGTCAGCAGCGGGAGCGCCCAGTTCCCGGAGAAGCCCAGGATCACGAGCGGTCCGGCCCACCCGGTCGCGTGCATCCAGCGCCCGAAGAGGGTGTCGACCGGGAGTGAGGTCTGCCGGCTGACCGCGGCGACGAACAGCGCGGGTGCGATCCAGCAGGCGACGACGATCAGGCGGATCCGCCACTGCGAGGTCAGCTTGACCAGTTCGAACCGGTAGCCGCGGGCCACCGAGACGGGACGGGCGTCGGCGACGGTCGCGGTCACTGATCGGCCTCCTGCTGCTCGGTGAGGGCGAGGAACGCTGCCTCGAGGGGCGACACGACGGGTGCGAACTCGCGCACCGCGATGCCGGCATGCACCAGCCGTACGACGAGGTCGTCCAGCGCGGGCACCAGTCCCCGAACAACGAAGAGGTCGTCGTTCGGGGACACAGCCTCGTCGACGATGATCCCGTTGGTGTCGCCTGCCACCTTGCGGGCGGCCTCTGCATCGGAAGTGACCAGGCGATAGTCGAGTTCACCGTTCTCGGCCGCGAGTTTGCTCAGCGGTCCGGTGAAGACGATGCGTCCGGTGTTGAGAATGGTCACCTCGGAACACAAGGCCTCGACATCGTCCATGCGGTGACTGGAAAGGACGACGGTCGTTCCCTCGGCCGCCAGTCGGTTGAGAACACTGTGGACGTGCCTCTTGCCTGCCGGGTCGAGGCCGTTGGACGGCTCGTCGAGCACGATCAGCCGCGGCTTGGTGAGTAGCGCGGCGGCGAGTCCGAGTCGCTGCCGCATGCCGAGGGAGAAGCCACGGGTCCGGTCGTCCGCGACATCGGTGAGACCGACCTCGGCGAGGACGGCGTCGATTCCGGCCGTCTCGGTACCGCCGCGGAGATCGGCCAAGGCGGCGAGGTTCTGCCGGGCCGTCAGCGATGGGTAGAGGCCGGGCCCGTCGACGAAGCCGGCCACGCCTTCGGGTGCGGCCAGCGCGCGGCCGACCGGCGTACCCAGAATCTCGAGGCTGCCGCTGTCGGCGACGGCCAGACCGAGCAGCAGACCTAGCAGTGTCGTTTTGCCGGCGCCGTTCGGCCCGACGAGGCCGTGGATCTGTCCCTGCGCGACATCCAGGTCGATGCCGTCGAGGGCGACGACCTCACCGAACGCCTTGGTGATCCCGCGAGCCCGGACCGCGATGAGTGCGTCCATGCATCCCTTCCTTCATAACCTCAAGGAACTTAGGAAGTGCAGACGACGCCCACGGGGGCCCTGAGGTTAACGGTGAGAGAACGAGCGGCAACCGATTTCCATCGGTCCCAAATGTAAGGCCGAATCGGGCCGCGGGTAATTCGGTAGCGGCGCGTCGGGGCCGCTGGTAACGTCCTCGGCCTGTCTTTTCGGGTGGCTTCTCTGCACTGTGTGAAGGATCGAATCGAACCGGATGGTTCTCCGGGGCGGGACCCTGTTGATCGCCGCCAGTCCGTCGTTCGTCCGTCTGCCAACACGAGTCGAGGCTCCTTTCGATGGTCGATTCCGCACCCAGCCCTGCCGGCACCGATGAACTCGAGGCCGAACGGGCCTTCCTGACCGAGGCGCGCGCCGCGCTGGCCCGCATGTACGGCGACGTCTTCGGACGCGAGATCCCGGTGATCGGGGGTGAGGACAACGACGAGCGCTTCACCAACGAGGCCAACCAGCGCGCGTACGAGCAGCGGACCCGGGCGCTGATCGACCTGCCCGACGTGCCGCTGTTCTTCGGGCGGCTGGACTACGAGGCCGGCGCGATCGAGGAGCTCGACCGGATCTACATCGGCCGCCGGCATGTGCACGACGGGAGTGGCGCACCGCTCGTCATCGACTGGCGCGCGCCGGTGTCGGTGCCGTTCTACCGGGCCACCCACAGCGACCGGCAGCGAGTCCTGCTGCGGCGCCGGTACGGCTTCTCCGACCATGCAGAGTTGACCGGTTTCGAGGACGAGCCGTTGATCGGGACCGTCGTGGCCGACCAGGCCGACGCGTTCCTGCGCGCGGAGATCGAGCGCCCGCGCACCGGGCCGATGCGCGACATCGTGGCCACCATCCAGCCGGAGCAGGACGACCTGGTCCGTGCGCCGCTGCATCCGTCCGTCTGCGTGCAGGGTGCGCCCGGCACAGGGAAGACCGCCGTCGGCCTGCACCGGGTGGCCTATCTTCTCTACACCGAACGGGAACGGCTCAGCCGCGGCGGCGTCGTGATCGTCGGGCCGAACCGCTCGTTCCTGTCCTACATCCGCAAGGTCCTGCCCGCGCTCGGCGAGGTCGACGTACGGCAGACGACCATCGACGAATGGATCAGTCAGGCCGCCGTGGCGGTCGACGAAGCGGAGGCCGCGCGGGTCAAGGGCAATGCCCGGATGGCCACCGTGCTGCACCGTGCCTTGTGGTCGTACGTCGGTACGCCGACCGCCGGAGTCCTGTACAGCAAGGGATCCCGGCGCTACCGCGTGCACGAGGACGAGGTCAGCGAGATCGTGTCGTCGCTGCGCGAGTCGACGCGGTACGCGCCGGGCCGCAATGCTCTGGCCCAGCGGATCGCGCACGTCGTCCTGGTCCGGATGGAGGAGCGCGCCGAGTCGCCGGACGACCGCGTGCAGAATGCCGTCGCCCGCTCGAAGCCCGTGCGCCAGGTGCAGGACGCGGTCTGGCCGCGAGTGTTTCCCGAGCAGGTGCTGCATCGACTGTTCTCCGATGCCGACTTCCTCGCGCAGACCGCCGGCGACGAGCTCACGGCGGACGAACGCGCCGCGCTGCTGTGGACCAAGCCTGCGCGGTCCTGGAAATCCGCGAAGTGGTCGGCCGCTGACACCGTGCTGCTCGACGAACTCGAGGACTCGATCGAACGCAGCAGCGGCTCACTCGGCCACCTCGTCCTGGACGAGGCACAGGACTTGTCGGCCATGCAGTTGCGCGCGCTCGGCCGGCGCTGCCGCACTGGCTCGGCCACCGTCCTCGGCGACCTCGCCCAGGCGACGACCGCGTGGGCCGCAGGCTCCTGGGATCGCGTCCTCGGTCACCTCGAGAAGTCCGACGCCGTGGTGGCCGAGCTCGATCGGGGCTTCCGGGTCCCGGCCCAGATCATCGACTTCGCCGCGAAGTTGCTGCCGGACATCGCGCCCACGCTCGGCGTACCGACCGGTGTCCGGACCGTCGAGGATGCGCTGAGCGTCATCGAGGCCGACGAGCGCTCCTTCGTCGACAAGCTCGTCGACGCGTGCAAGGCCGACCTGGGCGGCGAAGGTTCGGTCGCTCTGATCGCGGCCGACGACCACGTCTCGGAGCTGATGGACGCGCTCGTCGCGGCGGGTCTCGAGCCCGCGCTTCTCGGCGCGGGCGAGGAGGAGATGGACGCGACGCGCCTGGTCTGCGTGCCGGCATCCCTCGCGAAGGGGCTCGAGTTCGACGCGGTCGTGGTCGCCGAGCCGGCCCGGATCGTCGCCGCCGAACCACGCGGCCTCCACCGCCTGTACGTCGTTCTGACCCGAGCCGTCAGCCGCCTCCACATCATCCACACCGAGCCACTGCCGGCCGCCTTCAGTCAGTAGCGCTGGGGAAGGCCGGGCCGCGCTTGTCGAGGAAGGCTGACAGCCCGACCTTGGTGTCCGCGATCGAGAACCGGGCCAGTCCGCGGCCAGTACGACGTCCGCCGCGGCCGCCAGGGGGACACCTGCACCGGCGGTGACCCCGGCCACGACCGAGACGACGATCGCGACCAGGTCGCCGCCGCGCTGGTGCGCTGGGAGGTTTGCCCGCTGGCGGGTTGTTTGCCTGATGACCGGTTACTCGCCGCCAGTGCTGACATAACCCGTCAGCGAGTCAGCAGACACCGGCTTCCCGGCACCCGGCCCCGCCGCCTCCTGGGCGTGCCCCATCGCACTTGCTCGGGCCGGGCCGGGTCGTTGACCGCCTCGACAGCCTCCCCAAACCAGTTTGGGGAGGCTGAACAACCCGATCCGGGGAGGCCAATTGCCCGGATCGGGCCAGGAAACCTCCCCAGATCCGGGCCACGCTGCCTTGGCGTCCGGCAGCGGCGGCACACTTCACGCGATCAGGATTGGCTCATCACCACTGGCCCTTGGAATTGATCATCTAGAGCGGCACGCCCCAGGCGGCAAAGGTGGCGGGTGCCGCGTCGTAGTACTGGCCGGTGTTCTGGTGAAGCCACCGGATGTTGGCCGCGCTGATCGGGGAGTCGAACAGGCGGAGGTCGTCGACGTCGGCCACGGACGAGTCCGGGTTGTCGCCGCCGACGTTCAGCTCCGTCGGTTGCAGCAGCGCACCCGCCGAGTAGGGCTCGATCGTGAACGGCTTGCCGTCCAGGAAGAACCGGATCGCCTTCTGGTCGCACGATGCCGCCACATGCGTCCAGGTCTCGGCGGCGATCGGTCCTCGGGCCGAACTGAGAATCCCGGTGGTGCCGCTCGCGCCGAACAGCCGCACCCAGAACACTCCGTCCAGGAGGCCGGCGTGCGCGACCTCGGCGCTGCTGCTCCGCAGGACCAGGAACCGGGCGCCGCTGCTGCCGGATCGGCACTTCACCCACGCCGAGAACGCCCAGCCCGGCGGCGATGCCGGCCAGGTGAGGGTCGTCCTCGAGGCACCCGGCCCGGTGCCGTTCGAGCCGAGGGCGGACCCCTGGATGCCGGTGACCCAGGACCCGGCCGCGGCGAGCGTGAGGTCGTTGCCGGACGGCGACTTGTCGTCGACCAGCGTCCCGGCGTTCTCGTTGAAGTGGTAGATGCCGCGGGCCACATTCTCCGGGCGGTACGGCGTGGCGACCGGTGCGCCACTCCAGTACCCCGCGGTCAGCTCCGCGAGGAAGTTCTTCGTGAAGGTCAGGTAGTCGTACGAGACCTGGCCGCCGGCGCTCGCGTCGCCACCGACGTACAGCGTGTCGAGTCCGTCGATCGCGGGTGTCACGTGCGGGACGCCGTCGCCGATGCTCACCGTCTCCTGCGCGTCCTCGAGCCGGACCTGCACGTACGTCGGGTTGATCGCGAACAGGAACCGGGTCCATTGGCCGACCGTCAAGGTCGCCGTACTGGTCACCGAGACGGTCCCGTCGTCGATGGTGGTCCAGGTAGCGGTGACGGTTCGCGCGGTGTTCACCACGACACGGACGCGTCCGTTGCCCAGGGCATCGTTGATGGCCAGGATCGGAGCAGCCGTGCCGGTCGGTGCGGTGTCGAGGCGGAGCCGGCCGGAGATGGCGAGTCGGTCGCAATCGGGGAAGTTGATCGCCCCTGTCACGCCTGCTGCGGTCGCTGCGGAGACCAGGGCTCGCCCGTACAGGCCGGTGGTGAAGCTCGCCGACGGAGCGACTGCGAGGGCGCGGCCGTAGGTGCCGAAGTCTTCGGCGGTGTCGTGGTCGAACGGATAGATCGCCAGCTGGAAGTCGATCTGCTCGGCGGCGATCAGAGTCGGCCAGTACGTGTCCTCGACCGGATCGTTCCACCAGCGCAGGTCGTCGATGATCCCGTTCAGGGCCTCGGTGCCGGTGAGTGTGTTCCGCCCGGCCTCCATGACGACCTCGGTGCCGGAGTAGGTGAAGGCGGCCGTGGCGTTGACCGACAGGACCTCGACACCGTCGACGGCGATCGTCACGGTGTCGATGGCCGGCGTGGCGTCGTACACGACCAGGACGTGATGCTCCTCGCCGTCGCGGATGCTCGTGGTCGTGCTGTACGTCGCACCCGCGATCCTCGCCTCCACGTTGCCGCTGGAGTTCGACGCGTAGACGGCCCAGTTGAGGGTGCCGCTGCTGGTCGCGGACGCGATGCAGCGGGGTGCGGCCGTGGTGTTGCCGAGTCGGACCCAGGCGGCAACCGACAGTCCGCCGTCGGTGTTGAGTGGGTAGAAGTCCTCTCCGGCTCTCGGTGGCCGGACGACCACATGGAGTGCGCCGCCGGTGCAGTTGAGGCCGTCGCCGTACCTGGCCGGAACGAGCGTCGCCGATCCGAGGATCGTGCCGGGCAGGAAGTAGCCGGCGACGTCTCGTACCGTCGTACCGTCGACCGTGTCCGCGTTGAACGTGTAGCCCGCTGCCTGCGCCACGGTCTACCCGGCCCGGCGGACCCGGACGGTCACCGTCAGGTCGGCCCCCGAAGCCGTCGATCCGACCTGGTCGACATCGACGGTGAGGTAGTCACCGGCGGCCAGCGTGGTGACGTCGGGAGTGTCGCCGGCGTCGGTGTTGGTCCCGGCCGCGATGCTCGGCCGCTTCCCCTGATCCGTGTAGATCGTCGTGCCGTTCTTGTTCAGGTCGACCACCAGCGCCGCGCCGGTCGGTGCGGTGTTCACCGCGGCGCGGACGGTCTCGACGACGTACGCGTCTTCGAGATAGATCCGCGACTTGCCGGTCGCGACCGCGGCGGCGCCGGTCACCGAGAACGTGTACGCCTCGATCGGCACCGCCAGGACGCCGTCGATCGTCAGACTTCCCTGGACGTGCATGAATACTCCCCCCACCGGCGGCCCCCTGCCGCCCGGACGCACGAGCGTACGGGATCACTGAGGGCTGTAGCCAGGCCAACGGGGGCGCACCTAGTCTGGAAAAGTTGCCGGGCGGGCCGGGGAGGGGCGGGCGATGCAGGTGAAGGACGAGGGTGCGTCCTTCTGGGGAGGGCCAGACAGACTGCGCGGTCGCCGCTCCGAGTGCGCAGTGTTGGACGAGCTGATTGCCGCTGTTCGCTCGGGCGAGGGGCGTTCGCTTGTACTGCGCGGCGAGGCCGGGGTCGGCAAGTCGGCGCTCCTGGGCTACGCGATGGCGAGAGCCTCGGATCTGCGGGTGCTCCAGGTGGTCGGCGTCGAGTCGGAGATGGAACTGGCGTTCGCGGCGTTGCATCAGTTGTGTACGCCGATGTTGCACCGTCTGGACCGGCTTCCCGCTCCGCAGCGTGATGCGCTGACCACGGTCTTCGGCCTGAGCAACGCCGGGCCACCGGATCGGTTCTTCGTCGGACTCGCCGTACTGAGCCTGCTCTCCGAGTTGGCGGAGGAGGGGCCGCTGCTGTGTGTGGTGGACGACGCGCAGTGGCTGGATCGGGCGTCGGCCCAGGTCCTGGGAGTCGTGGCGCGACGGCTGATGGCTGAGCCGATCGGCGTCTTGTTCGCAACGCGTCGGTCCGGCGTGGAACTGCGGGCGTTGCGGGAGCTGGAGGTCGCCGGCCTGCGCAGCGACGAGGCGCGGGCCTTGCTGGAGTCGGCCGTCCGGTTCGGACTCGACGCGAGCGTCCGGGACCGCCTCGTGGCCGAGACCGGCGGGAATCCACTGGCGTTGCTGGAGCTGCCGCGAGGGCTGACCGTCGCGCAGTTGGCGGGTGGCTTCGGGCTGCTCGGTACACAGGCCTTGTCCGGTCGGATCGAGGACAGCTTCCTGGCGCGGATCGCCGCGCTTCCCGAACCGACCCGGCTGCTGCTCCTGGTCGCGGCGGCGGAGCCGGTCGGCGACCCGCTGCTGGTCTGGCGAGCCGCCGAACGACTGGGCGTAGGCGACTCGGCGGCGGTCGATGCCGAGGCAGAGGAGTTGCTGGTGATCGGCGATCGGGTGGCGTTTCGGCATCCGCTCGTACGCTCAGCCGTGTACCGGTCCGCGACGCCACAGGACCGCCGCGCCGTGCATTCCGCGCTGGCCGAGGTGACCGACGCGAGGATCGACGCCGACCGCCGGGCCTGGCATCTGGGCACCGCGGCAGCCGGACCGGACGAGGCAGTGGCCGCCGAGCTGGAACGGTCCTCGGGTCGCGCGCAGGCCCGCGGCGGGCTCGCCGCCGCAGCCGCGTTCCTGCAGCGGTCGGTCGCGCTGACGGCAGAGCTCGAACGACGTGCGGAGCGCGCACTGACAGCCGCGCAGGTCAGCCTCCAGGCCGGAGAACTCGATGCGGCGCTCGGGCTGTTGACGACCGCGGAGACCGGAGTACTGGACGAGTTCCAGCGTGCGCGGGCCGATCTGTTGCGCGGTCAGATCGCGTTCGCCTCAGGCCACGGCAGCGACGCGCCTCCGCTGCTGCTGAAGGCTGCCAAGCAACTCGAGCCGTTCAAGCTGGACCTCGCCCGCGAGACCTACCTCGACGCCTGGGGAGCGGCGCTGTTCGCCGGCCGGCTGGCCACCGCCGGCAGTCTGCTCGAGGCGTCGCGGGCAGCCAGAGCACTCCCGCCCGCCGACGCTCCGCGTCCCTCCGATCTGCTGCTGGACGGGTTGGCGCAACTGGTCACCGAAGGACGTACGGTCGCCGCGCCGATGCTCAGGCGCGCCACCGACGCCTTCGCCGCCAAGGACCTGTCCCCGGCGGACAACTTCCGCTGGGGATGGTTGACCACGGTGCCGTCCAACGTGCTCTGGGACGACGAGAGCTGGTACACGATCAACGCTCGCCAACTGCGGCTGGCCCGCGATGCCGGCGCGTTGGCACGGCTGCCGATCGACCTGACCGCACACGCCATCCAGGTCGCCTGGCGGGGTGATTTCACCGAAGCCGATGCAGTGATCGCGGAGATCGATGCCGTCACCGACGCGACCGAGACCCGGATCGCGCCGTACGGCGCCATGCTGCTCGCCGCCCTGCGCGGACGCCAGACCGAGGCGACCGCGCTGATCACGTCTGCCGCCCAGGACGCGGCGGACGGTGGGCAGGGGATCGGCGTCCAGTACTCGCAGTGGGCTTCGTCGATCCTGTTCAACGGACTCGGTCGCTACCCACAGGCACTGGCCGCGGCCCGCCAGGCCTGTGCGGACACGCCGGAGCTCTTCCTCTCTGCCTGGGCACTGCCCGAGCTCATCGAGGCCGGCGCCCGCAGCGGTGAGCAGCACCTCGCGGCCGGCGCTCTCGACCGACTGGTCGCTGCGACCGCGGCGGCGGGCACGGACTGGGCGCTCGGACTCGCGGCGCGGTCGCGTGCACTGCTGAGCGAGGGCTCTGTCGCCGAGGGCCAGTACCAGGAGGCGATCGATCGCTTGAAGCGGACGCTCCTGCGCCCGGAACTCGCTCGCACACACCTGCTGTACGGCGAGTGGCTCCGCCGCCATCGTCGCCGCGTCGACGCGCGACGCCAGCTACGCACCGCGCATGAGCTGCTCACTGCCATCGGCATGGAGGCGTTCGCCGAACGGGCCCGGCGCGAACTGCTGTCGACCGGCGAGACGGTCCGCAAACGGCGGGTCGGGACAAAGCGCGACGAGCTGACGCCCCAGGAGAAGCAGATCGCCCTGCTTGCGCGCGACGGCCTGTCCAATCCGGAGGTCGGCGCTCGCCTGTTCCTGAGCCCTCGCACGGTGGAGTGGCACCTCCGCAAGGTCTTCGCCAAGCTCGCGATCAGCTCCCGCCGGGATCTCCGCGACGCGCTTCGTGGCGCCGAATCCTAAGGCCCGCACAGATGGAGGAACGATGACGGAAAAGATCTTGGACGGGCAGACGGTCGTGGTGATCGGCGGGAGCCTGGGCATCGGCTTCGAGACGGCCCGGCTCGCGCGGGCCGAAGGCGCCAGCGTGATCATCACGGCGCGCTCACTGGAACGTCTCCAGCAGGCCGGCAAGGAGCTCGGGGCGGATGTCGCCGCCTTCGACGCGACCGACTTCGACCAGTTGGAGATCTTCTTCGGCGACCTGCCCACCCCGATCGACCACGTTCTGGTCACCGGCCCCGGTCCGTACTACGGGCTGGTCGCCGACATGGACTTCGACGCGGTACGCCGTGACCTCGAAGCGCACCTGCTGTTGCCCATGCACGTCGCCCGCCACGCGGCCACCCGGGTTCGTCCAGGCGGGTCGTTGCTCTTCATGGGTGGCACCGGCGGCCGCCGGACGGCGCCGGGCCTCGCCTCCATCGGGTCGCTGACGGCCGCGGGGCCGGCCCTGACGAGGAACCTGGCCGTCGAGCTGGCGCCGGTCCGGGTGAACCTGATCGCGGCCGGCTTCGTCGACACTCCGCTGTCGGCGACGATCCTCGGCGACCAGCTGGACGCCCGTCGTGAGCAACTCCGGACCACACTTCCGATCGGCCGGGTCGTCGGTCCGGCCGACATCGCCAACCTGGCGATCCACTTGATGATCAACACGGCCATCACCGGCGCCACCGTCGACATCGACGGCGGCCAGCAACTCGTCGAAGGCTGACTCCGCAGGGGCACGTCTCTACCCGAACGTGAACACGTACGCCTCGACGCCGGCTTCGTCGAACCTGATCTCCACGGTCCGCTCGAGGACGGCGTCGTCCTGGCGCACGAGCTGGTACATGCGGCCCTCGCGCAGTACGCCGTTCCCGTCCTCGTCGACGTCGACACCGTGTGATCGGCCGGGCGCTTCGCCGTCGAGCAGCACGCGGAACAGGACCGCGTCCGATGCGCCAGGAGCCAGCACCAGATGTGCGTCTCGCGCCTGGAACCGGAAGGCGATCCTCCCGCCGGGCTCGTCCAGTACGACGAACTCGGGCCGAACTGTCCACCGGCCACCGAGGGCCCAACTGTTGAAGGCGAGGCGCTCCGGCAGCTGGTACTCCTGGCGGTCGTCGAGTCCGGCGCCGCCCGGCAACCGCCCGCCCCGCCCGTAGCCGAGGTAGGTCTCCGGCGTGCGCAGCTGGGTCCAGTCCGCCGGCGCCTCGACGCCGGTGCCGACCACCGCCACCGGTTCGCGCTCGATGCCGAGAAGCCGCTGGATGGTGCGCTCCGACTCGACGTAGCGTCCTTCGCCGAAGTGATGATCGCGGATCATCCCTCGATCGTCAGCGAAGTACAGCGCCGGCCAGTAGTGGTTGTCGAAGGCGCTCCAGACCCCGTAGTCGTTGTCGAGGGCAACCGGGTAGTCGAGCCCTCGCTCCTTGACCGCCTGCCGCACCAGATCGGTCTCGTGCTCGAACTCGAATTCCGGCGTGTGCACTCCGATCACGATCAGCCCGTCGCCGGCGTACGCCTGAGACCAGGCCCGCACGTACGGCACGGTGCGGAGCCAATTGATGCACGTCAGCGTCCAGAAGTCGACCAGAACGACGTGGCCCTTCAGATCGGCGGGACCGAGCGGCTCGGAGTTGAGCCACCCGGTAGCCCCGCCGAAGGAGGGCAACTGCTGACCTTGGAACATGACGACCTACGACACCGCGGCGACGCGCGCCGCGTCGCGGTACGGGGCCAGGAATGTTGTCAGCGCCTCGAGCAGTTGCTCGGGAGCCTGCTCGGCGACCCAGTGGCCGGAACCGGGGATGACCACGCTCTGTACGTCGTTCGCGGCGGGCCCCATGCCCTCCGCGACGTGCGGACCCCAACTGTTCTCGCCGCCGATCCCGAGCACGGGGATCATCAGCTTGTGCTCCTTGCGCTGCATGTTCTGTCCCATGGTGGCCTGCCATGCGCGGTAGAACCCGAAGCTCGCGCGCAGTACGTCCTTGTCGCGGTTGTACAGGCTGACGTAGTACTCGATGGCGTGCTCGGGCGGTGTTGTCCCGCCGCCCTGGATGGCGAACTCGTAGCAGTAGTAGGCGTCCGCGTTCCCGCTGACCATGTCGACGATCAGGTCGTCGTCGACGCGGTTGAACGGGATGTGCCAGAGCTTGTCGTTGATCACGTCGGGAACGAACAGGGGCGGAGAGTCGACCACTCCGGGTGGTCCGGGCACTTCGGCGACGGCGAGGGACTCGACCCGGTCGCGGTAGTCGGCGGCCAGCGCGTAGCCGATGATCATTCCGGTGTCGTGCCCGACCACTGCGAACCGTTCATGTCCGAGCGCATCCATCAGCGCGGCCAGGTCAGCGGCCAGTGTGGCCGTGTCGTAGCCGTCCCTGGTCTTGTCGGTCAGCCCGATGCCGCGCTGGTCGACTGCGATCACGGTGAAGTCCCGGGCCAGTGCCGGCATCACCTCACGCCAGGCGTACCAATTCTCCGGCCAGCCGTGGACCAGTAGCAGTGGCGGACCGGTGCCCCCGACGACCGCATGTTGGCGCAATCCGCCGGCATCGATGATCCGGCTGGTGAACGTGTCCGTGAAGCCCTCCGGCAGGTGCGGAGCCGAGGACACGGATCCAGGACCTGTCGTCGTAGTCGGTTCGGGTGTGCTCATGGGTGTCCCCTTCGCAGGCGACGTCTGGTGACGACGCAGATCTCCACCGTTGCCGTTGTGGACGCCTGCTCGCGCCGGTTGAACACCCTGGCATGCCTCTGATCGTCACGACCAGGGACTCTTCATCCGAAACAGGCGCATGATCAGCGGTATGGATGATCTGCAGGAGATGGTGACGGGCTTCCGGGTTGCTGCGGCGCTCAGTGTGGCGGCGGAGCTGGGAGTGTCCGACGCATTGGCGGGGGAGCGGCGCACGGTTGCCGAGCTGGCGGCCGTAGTCCGGGCCGACGAGGAAACGCTGGGGCGGCTGCTGCGGGCACTGGTGGCCGTCGGGGTGTACGCCGAGCAGGACGGGACGTACTCCAATACCGAGATGGGTGAGCGGCTGCGGTCCGACGTACCGGGGACGTTGCGACCGCTGGCCCGGATGCAGCAGGACCCGGCGCTGTGGTCGGCCTGGGGTCACCTCGCTCACAGCGTGCGCACGGGTGAGAACGCGTTCGAGGATCTGCAGGGTGTCGATGTCTGGGTTCACCGGCAGAAGCATCCCGAGTACAACGTGATCTTCAACGACAACATGACGGCGCTGAGCTGGTACGTCGGGAAGTCGGTCGCGTCGGCGTACGACTTCTCCGGGGTGAGCAAGGTCGTCGACGTCGGGGGAGGGCAGGGGATCCTGCTGGACGCCGTACTGAACCAGCACGAGCACCTGCACGGTGTGGTGTTCGATCTGCCGCATGTTGTGGCGAAGGAGCCGCGAACCCAAGCGGTCGCATCGCGATGGTCAGCGATGGCCGGCAGTTTCTTCGAGGCGGTCCCGCCGGCGGACGCGTACCTGATCAAGTCGATCCTGCACGACTGGCCGGACGACCGCTGCGTGGAGATCCTCCGAACGTGCGCCGCGGCGCTCAACCCCGGCGGCGTCGTCCTCGTCGTCGAGCTCGTCCTGGACCGGCCCGGCCACGAGATGGTGTCCGCGTTCTCAGACCTCAACATGCTCGTCCTACCCGGCGGACGGGAACGCACTGAGGCGGAGTACGCCGCCCTGTTCGCAGCCGCCGGCCTCCACCTCAAGCAGGTCATCGACACCGGCACCCGCATGTGCATCCTCGAAGCCGCCGCTGCCTAGCCTCAGGTGACATCAACCTCCTGGACCTTCGCGATCGGCGTGCCCAGCCCTCCGGGTTCAGATGAGGTTGAAGGAGAGCAGGGTGATGCTGTGGGGTGGGAAGTCGTAGCCGGCGTCTGTCAGGTCGAGGACGCCGCGATCTCTCAGGGCGACGTTGTCGGGGCTGCTGAGGGTGTTCGAGGCCAGTACGTCGTCCACGTCCACGCCGAGATCTCGGACGGCGACTCGCGTCGGCAAGCCCTCGGCGCGGCCGTCGAGCCTCAGGTCGGCGCGGATGGTCGCCGTACGGTGGCGGTTGATCACGGCCAGCCGCAGCGAGCGGCCGTCCTCGGTCTGCGTGGCCGAGACGTCGAGGTCGGGCACGGTGCCGCTGCGCGTGCGGAACTCGCCGGCGGCGTCGCGTGCATCCCCTTGCCGTACGGCGGCCAGCCGCCCGGATGACCGGACCTCGGCGGTCAACGCGACCGGACCGAGGTGGTTCTGGTACAGGTCCCATACGTGGTACGTCGCGGCCCGCACCGCGCCACCCGGTCGAGCGACAACGACCCCGTTGGCATTGAGCAGGTTGACCGTGTTCGCCATCGTCACGGGTACGTCGTGCCCACTCGCGCGATGCAGTGCGTGGAAGACACCCGCGTAGAAGAGCGCATCCGCCAGGGTGCGTGGGCTCCACCGGTTGACCCGGCGACAGCGCTCGGTGGAGAGCCCGTCGACGTCGCGCTCGATCGTGCCGCCGTCGTCCGAGGCTTGTGGCTCGGGCCAGGTGTCGGGTTCGACGTGACGGATGTTCCACTCGTCCAGCGCGAGACCCAGCGGCCGTTCGATTCCGTGCTGCGCGGCCAGGCCGGCGACGAGATCGGCGTACGTCTGGATCTGCTGCTCGAAGTACTGCGCCTGGGCGACGATCGCGTCGTACTCGGTGTCGCCGTCGACCAGCTGGGTGGTCGCGCCGTAGAGGTGGAAGGACAGGTAGTCGATCTGGTTCCCGACCGCCTTCAGGACGGTGTCGGTCCAGCCTCGCCGGTCGTCGGTGAGGCCGACCCCGACGAACCTGAGCGACGGGTCGACGGCGCGCATGAAGCGGGCGTGCTCGGTGGCGTCGGCAGCATAGGCCTCGGCGGAGCGATGTCCCATCTGCCAGCGGCCGTAGACCTCGTTGCCGAGACCCCAGTACTTGACCTTGTACGGATCCGGGTGGCCGTTGGCGGCACGCTTCCGTGCGTACGTCGTATCGCCGGCGTAGTTGGTGTACTCGACCCAGCGGACCGCGTCGTCGACGTCGCGGCAGCTGTGCGCGAGATACGGCTCGGTGCCGACCTCGGCGCACCAGGCAAGGAACTCGTCGGTGCCGAAATGGTTGTCCTCCTCCTCGCCCCACGCGAGCTCGAGCCTTCGCGGCCGCTCGGCGCGCGGCCCGATCCCGTCCTCCCAGTGGTACGGCGAGGTGAAGTTGCCGCCCGGCCAGCGGACCACCGGAAGGCCGAGCTCGCGGCACAGCTTGACGACGTCGCGGCGCAGTCCGTTGCGCGCGTCCGGATCGTCGTACGCCAGGGGCGAGCCTTCGTCGAAGACGCCGCCGTCGATGTTGCCGAAGAACGCCGACTCCAGGAAGTGGCCGTAGATCAGCGGGTCGATCGTGCTGCGCCGGCCGGTGCGGATGTCGATGGTCGCTGTGGTCGTCACGGGTGCGGGTTCTCCTCGTCCAGGGCGCTGAGGGCGGTGTCGTAGGTCTTCGCGCCGACTTCGAACATCGACGTCATCCAGTGGTAGAAGTTGTCGCCGCGATCCCGCAGCGTCGCGTACAGCCGGCCCATCAGCTCACGCCGTACGCCGGCCAGCTCGGGGTGCTCGTAGCGGTTCTGCAACTCGTGCGGGTCGGTCCCCAGGTCGTAGAGCTCGTTGCCGTCGGCGGGGTTCACGATCAGCTTGTAGCGGTCGGTGCGGATCATCCGCTGCGGGTACGGGAAGTGGTGGCCGTGGAACTCCGCGACCACGGCATCCGGCCAGTCAGCCGGGCGGTCGCCCGCGACCAGCGGCAGCAACGACCGGCCCTGGTAGTACTCCGGGACAGGGAGTCCGGCGAGCTCGAGGAAGGTCGGAGTGAGGTCGGTGAGGGTGGCGAATCCGTCCTCGGTCCGAGCGGGTGGGTTCCCCGGAATCCTTGCCAGCAAAGGGATCCGGTAGATGTCGTCGTACATCGCCGGACCCTTGTCGTGCAGCCGGTGCGACCCGGTGAACTCGCCGTGGTCGGCGGTGAAGAACACGGCCGTGTCGTCGCCCAGCCCGAGCTCGTCGAGTACGGCGAGGATCCGGCCGACCTGTTCGTCGATCAGCGTCACGTAACCCCAGTACGCCGCGATCAGCTCGCGCCAGGTGTCCGGCCCGAGGCTGTCGAACGTCCAGTGCGAGGAGTAGTGCTGTTGCACCCGGGGCTTGTTGGCGAAGGTCTCCGCGATCGAGACCGGCAGCTCGACATCAGCCGGGTCGTAGCGGTGGTAATACGCCTCAGGCAACAAATAGGGCAGGTGTGGCCCGAACCAGTTGCAGCCGAGGTAGAACGGCCGTCCGTCCTCGGCGTACCGGCGGAGCTGCTGGATGGTGCGCTCGGCAAGGAAGTACTCGAAGGTGGCTTCCACCGGCTGCTCGAGGATGCCGGCGAGCAGGTTGCCGGGCTCCCCGTTCGCGAAGGTGCCGCGGACGGGGGAGTGCACCGCGAAAGGGGGATAGCCGTTCTCGGCCAGATATCGCAGGTAGTCGGGGTGCTGGACCGCGTTGCCCCAGCCGGCGTAGTGCTCGCCGTCGTACCCGAAGTCCTTCGGCCCCTTCACCTTGCCGACATGCCACTTGCCGACGTGGCCGAGCTGATAGCCGGCTTCGCCGAGCAAGGACGAGAAAGGTGGGAACGTGTCGTCGAGCTCCTCGCGATAGCCGACGTTGCGCTCGTAGTTCGCCAGCAGCGTGTGTTTGTAGGGGAGTACGCCGGTCTGCAGCGTGGCCCGGGCCGGAGTACAGATCGCGGTCGGGGTGAAGCCGTTGGTGAACAGCGTGCCGGCGGCCGCGAGCCCGTCCAGAGCGGGGGTCTCGCACACCCGGTTGCCGTAGCAGCCGAGGGTGTCCAGGCGGTGCTGGTCGGTCATCAGGAGCAGGATGTTCGACGGCACTCGGTCTCCAGAGCTAGGGATCATTGCTTCACCGCGCCGGCCAAACTCTCGACGAACTGCCGCTGCAGTACGACGAACACGGCCACGACCGGTGCCAGCGACAGTACGGCGGCCGCGGCCATCCCGGCCCAGTCCGTGTCGTTCTCCCCGACGAACGCGGACATGCCGACCGCCAGCGTGCGCAGCTCAGGATGGCTGAGCGTGAACACCAGCGGCAGCAGGTAGGCGTTCCAGGCGGCGAGAAACTGCAGGATGAACACGCTCACCGTGATCGGCTTGGCCAGCGGCAGCATGATCCGGAAGAAGACCGTGAGCGGTCCGGCGCCGTCCATCCGGGCCGACTCCTCCAGGTCCTTCGGGATGGTCCGGAAGAACCCGGCGTACAGCAGCGTCGCGGCCGCGTGACCGCCCGCGCCGAGTCCGAGGACGACACCGAGGTGCGAGTTGAGCAGACCGAGCTGATCGGTCAGCTGCGTGACCGGGATGATCGTGTAGCCCTCCGGCAGGAAGAAGGTGACCAGGAAGACGCCGATCAGGACCTTCTTGCCGACGAAGTCGTACCGCCCGAGCACATAGCCGGCCAGCGCGCTGCGCATGATGACCAGGGCAACCGTGCCCAGGGTGATCAGGACGGTGTTGAGCATGTACGACGAGAACCCGACCTCCGACCAGGCCCGGCTGTAGTTCTCCCAGACCGGTGCCTCAGGCAACAGGTTCAGGCCCTTGCCGAAGATCTCCGGGTTGGTCTTGAGAGAGCCGGAGACCAGCCAGAGGAACGGGTAGATCCAGACGGCGCAGAGCAGCGCGAGCCCGGTGCCGATGAGCCAGCGGGAACTTCTGGTCGCGATCATGCCATCGCCCGCCGAGCGGCCCGGATCCCCAGCGCCTGGGCGATCGCGAGTGCCATCGTCAGCAGCCCGAACAGGACAGCCGCGGCCGAGGCATACCCGAGCTGCGGGACGGTGGCGCCGAACGCGGTCCGGTAGATGTAGACCTCGACCACCTCCGAGGAGAACGCCGGACCGCCGCCGGTCAGCGTCATCACCAGGTCGAAGACGTTCAGCGCCCCGACCATGTCGATCAGCGTGATCACCACCAGGAACGGCAGCAGCAGCGGCAGGGTGACGTACCGGAACTCCTTCCAGTTGCCGGCGCCGTCGATCCGCGCGGCTTCATAGAGCTCGTTCGGGATCGTCTGCAACGCGGCCAGCCAGTAGATCAGGGTGATGCCGAGCCACTTCCACACCCAGACACCGATCACGCTGTACAGCGACAGCCCGGACGAGCCGAGGAAGTCGACCGGGCTGTCCACCAGCGCCGACTTCACCAGCGCCAGGTTGACCGGCCCGCCGGCGTCCAGGATCAGCGTGAACACGACGCCGACGATCGCGCCGGTGGTCACGACCGGCAGGAACAGCAGGGTCCGGAAGAGTCCGCGGAACGGCGTACTCCGCCGGTTCAGCACGATCGCGAGGAGCAGCGCCAGACCGACCCGCAGCGGCACTGCGATCGCCAGGAACACGAGCGAATTGCGGAAGGAGTTCCAGAACAGATCGTCGGCCCACAGCAGCTCGAAGTTCGCGAAGCCGATGAACGTACCGACGTCGGCGAACCCGGGCCAGTCGAGGAACGCGTACCACCAGCTGGCGACGAGCGGATAGACCGTGTAGAGGCCGTACCCGACCACCGTCGGCAACAGGAACAGGTAGATCCACCAGTCGTCCCGCATCCGCCGCCAGACGGTACGCCGTTTCGGCGCGGGCGCCGGTGGCTTCCGTCGTGCTGGTGCCTCCGTGGTGAGGGTCACTTGTAGCTGGCCTGGGTGTAGTCCTGACCGGGCTGCCAGTTGCCGAAGACCCAGTCGTCCTCGCTGACCTCGGCGCCCTTCTTCTTCGCCGCGTCGATCGCGCGCTTGCGTTCCTTCGTGGCCTTGTCGGCGTACTGGTGGAGCGCGGCCTTGTAGTCCTTGGTCGAGCCGGTCAGCGCGGCCTGGACGATCTCACCGGGACTCGGGTGCACGTCGCGCATCTCGGCCAGGGCCTTCGCCACACCGCCGTTCCGGACCTCCGGCACCGGCCCGATCCGCACGTCCTGCTGGAAGAACGAGACGTTCTTCTTGTAGGCCGGATGGACATCGGCCTTGTCCACCGAGTCGAGCAGGATCGGCGGCTGGTCCATCCGGGTGGCCAACTGGGCGGCGAACTCTGGCGTGGTCATCTGGAGCAGCACGTCGGCGGCGACCTTCGGGTTCTTGGCCTGGTCCGACACGAAGAACGAGCCGGGCGCGGGCGCGACGTACACGGTGCCGCGTTGCGTCGACGGCGCAGGGATCTGCCAGGCGCTGATGCCGCGCTCGACGGCCGGAGACTCCTCGACCATGAGACCGCCGATGAACCACGGGCCCCACGCGAACAGCGCGGCCTCACCGGCGGCCCAGCGGGCCCGGGCGTCTCGCGGACCCAGGGAGGAGGACGCGGGATGCAGTACGCCGTCGGACTTCAACGCGAGCAGGAACTCCATCGCCTGGATGAACGGGTCGCTCGCGACGACGATCTCGCCGGTTTTCCAGTCGGTCTGACCGGGTGCGCCGGCCATCTGGGCGAAGGCGGTCAGCTTCCCGCCCAGGTAGTCGGTGTCCTTCATCGGCAGTAGCAGACCGTGCACCGAGTCGGGCGTCTTCTGGTCGAGCGTGCGGACCGTGGCGCGGTACTCGTCCCAAGTCGCCGGCGACTGCTCGGGATCCAGACCGGCCTGCTTGGCCAGCGCACTGTTCACCCAGGTCGTCGAGTCGTGCCACCGGCCGCTGAAGACCGGGAACGTGTACACCTTCCCGTCGAAGCGATGGATCCCGTCGTACAGGTAGTCCTTCATCGGACTGTTGCCGAGATCAACGAAGTCGCCGATCGGGTGGAACCAGCCATTGGTGACCAGAGCCGCGACGCTGCCGCTCAGGCCGGCCGTCGAATGGACGTCGGGCAACTGCTTGCTGCGCCGGGCGAGTTGCAGCGCCTGACCGAGGTCGGCGGGATCGAGCTGACGGCGCTTGACCGTGATGTTGTCGTGTTTCTGGTGGTACTCGACGAACAGCTTCTTCTCGAACAGCTCGGTCAGCGGCCTGAACTGGTCCCACCAGTTGACGGTGATCGGGCCGCTGGTGCCGGCTGGATCGGCACCGGCGTTCTGGGCGCTCTGGCCGCCGCCGGTGCAGGCGTTGAGCAGCGGAAGGCCGAGGGCGAGGCCACCGGCGGTGCGCAGCAGTTGGCGTCGGGACGGTCGGGGCGTGGTCGAGGTGCTCATGGCGAGTGCCTCCTCAGGGCAGGGCTCAGCCGAGGTCGGGGATCCGGTCCCGCGCGGCCGCAGCCTCGGCGGGATCGGCGGGGGCGGCCGGGTAGCCGGCCAGGAGTGCGGAGCGCCGGAGTACGAGGGCTATGCCGCCGCGCGCCGCGTCGTCGTGGCCCAGGGCGGCCGGAGCGATCCGCAGCCCGTGCCGTACCTGGTTGTGGGTGTGCTTGCGGACGGCGTCACGGATCGGGTCGAGCAGCGACGCACCGGCCGCAGCCAGTTCGCCGCCGATGACCACTGTCTCGGGGTTGACGGTGTTGCAGGCCGCCGCCAGGACCTCACCGATCCTGGTGCCGGCCGTCGAGATCACCGCGCGTACCGCGCGATCGCCGTCGGCCAGCCGGCGCAGTACCTCGTCGAAACGGCGTACCCCGCACTGCTCGAGAATCGCGGCGAGCGAGACGTAGCGCTCGAGGCAGCCTCGGCCACCACACGCGCACTTCGGTCCGCGGGGATCGACGGTGATGTGGCCCAGCTCGCCGGCCGCGCCGCCGGCACCGGAGAACAAGTGCCCACCGAGGACTAGGCCGCCGCCGACGCCGTACGAGAGCCGCAGATACAGGACGTTCTGCAGACCTGCGCCGGCGCCCCAGATCGCCTCACCGAGCGCGGCCAGCCGGGTGTTGTTGTCGACGTACACAGGTACGCCGAAACGGTCGGTCAGGCCGTCGCGGACGAGATGAATGCGGGTGGCTCGGCTCGGCTGGCGGTGGCCGCCGGTCTCCGACACCGGACCGACCACGCCGACGCCGACACCGGCGAGGGCGGACAGCGAGATTCCGTTGTCGGCGGCAAGCGTGTCGACCAGGTCGAGGGCGAGTTCGAGCCGCTTCGACCACGGCGTACGTTCGGAACAGTCGGTGCCGGCCGAGCCGACGACCTCGTGCGCGACGTTCGCGATCGTCACCTGGATGAGGCGATGACCGAGATCCATGCCGAGCGCGAGTCCGCCGGAGGCGTTCACCGTCAGCTGGGTCACTGGGCGGCCGCGACCGCGACTGGTGTTGTCGTCGATCGCGGTCTCGGTCAGTGCGTCGGCCGCCAGCAGCTCCTGGACGATCGACGACAGGGTCGCCCGGGACAGGCCGGTCCGTTCCGCCAACTGGGCACGGGTCATCGCGCCCTGGGTACGCAACACCGTCAGCACCCGATCCTCGTGGGTCTCCCGGAGCAGGCGAAGCGGTCCGGCGGTGTCCTTGGCCATGCGGAGGACTCTGGGCCGTCCCGCTGTTTTCTGTCAAGACCCCGGAATTAATCCGCCCAGATTAATTCCGGGGTCTTGACGTAAAAACTCCGGTGGTCCCAGACTGACCGTGGCGCCGTCGGCTCTTGCCTGCCTGAATTCGGGGTGGTTTCCTGGAATTCGGGGGTGGTGACTTGGGGCCTTCGACTGCTGGAGCGACGTACCTGGTCGTGGAGAGTGCGGGGTCGGACCAAGGGCGGCGGATCAGCCTGGTCGGGAACCGGTTGACGGTCGGCCGGCTGCCGAGTTGCGACGTGCGCTTCGACGACATCCAGGTGAGCCGTACGCATGCTGCGCTGTGGCGCCAGGGCGGTCTGGACTACGTCGAGGACCTCGGGTCGTCCGGTGGCACGTACGTGAACGACGTACCGATCGGTGCTCCGCGTCAGCTGTCCGCCGGTGACACGGTGGCCTTCGCCGGCCTTCGGCTTCGCTACGAGGGCGATCGGACACCGGCGCCGCAGCAGGCGGTTCGCTACGACATCGGGGACCAGCGGGCGGAGTCGATCAACAACGTCGGGCGGGACCAGTACAACTACTCGCAGCAGGTCATCCAGCAGCGGGAGAGCTTCTTCCGTGAGATCGCGGCGACGAGAACCAGGGCGCGATGGATGGTCTGGATGGGAGTCGTCCTGTTCGTGGCCGGTCTGGGCATCGCCTACGCCGGCGGTTACAGCTTCTTCAAGCTGATCATCGATACGCCGCTGGACTCGACCGGTCCGCCGGACGACTTCGGCGACGGCTTCCTGACGACACTGGTGGGTGGCCTGATCAACACCCTCGGCATCCTGCTGATCATCATCGGGATCGTGCTGCACATCGTCGCGACGTCGCGGCGCAAGCGGGTCGACCGGGAACTGCCGCCGCCACGGCCGTACCGCGGCCCTTGAGAGGGATGCGTGATGACCTTCAACATCGGCAACCAGTCGGCCGGCAACATCAACAACGTCGGCCGGGACCAGCACATCACCGGTGGTCAGCACGGCGTACTGGTGACGCCTGAGGCTGCCCGCCAGGCTGTCATCGATCTGCGCGCCGGGCTCCGGCTTGCTCCGCTCGAGCAGCAGACCTCGGCCGCCGCGGAGGCGGAGGTGCGCGAGATCGAGACCGAGATCCAGAAACCCGAGCCCGATCGGCCCAAGGCCGCAAGCTCACTGGAGAGACTCACCCGGCTGCTTCTGTCCGCGGGTTCACTCGCCTCCGCGGGCGCGGCCCTGGTCCAGCCCTTGCAAACCCTTGCCGGCTGGCTCGGCACCCTCGGCGCCCCGATCCTCCATCTCCTACCGCTGCTGGCCTAACCCAGCCGGCCGCCACCTTGCCGAACTGAGCCGGTTGCGGCGGAGCGGTTCGGGCGGCTGATGCGTCAGACGTTCCTGCGGCTGGACCCGGCCGTGTGGTTGGGTTCTGGGCTGAAGGAGGTGGACGTGGCGGGGTCAGGGATCGTCGTACTGTCCGTCGTGGTCGTCGGTGCGGCCGCGATCATCTGGGGCATCATCGCGCTGGTACGGCGGCAGCGGTACATCAAGTCGTTGCGGGATCGCGGCTGGACGTTCGTGAACAGTCCGACGTTCGATGCCGTGGGCCGGCTCGGCAATCCGCCGTTCGGGATGGGCTTCCGGCGCAAGCCGGACGATCAGATCATCGGCCACACCAGCTCCGGCCGGGCGTTCCAGGTCATCGAGTACGACTCGGAGTACTGGTCGGGCTGGGTCGGCATGGTCACGTTGTCTCGCCGGCTGCCGGAGCTGTGGATCACCGGCGGTCAGACGCAGCCGCGGTCCGGCGTCGAAGCGACCGTCATGCAGACCCCTGCGCACCTCGGGCAGGGCTGGCAGGTCGGCGCACTGAACCCGGCGTTCGCGGCAGTGGTGATGACGCCGCAGCTGTGTGAGCGGCTGACCGCGCTCGCGGCGGGCCAACCGGGTGTGAACCTCAGCATCGACGCCGACCAGCTGGTCGTTCTGGATCCGCCGCGCAAGGACGTCGAGCTGCTCGCTCCCTGGCTGGAGCAACTGGCCACCGTCGCCGCCGCGATCGATGCCACACCGCTGGACCAGTGGATCCAGCCGGAGCAGCCGCCGCGGCTGACCTTCTACCAGCACCCGGAGTGGTACTGGATCGGCGTCGACGACAGCCTGCTGCAGGGCACCCCGGTGACTCGGTCCGGCCACGATCACAGCACCAGTGAGGTGATCCGGGGCCGCGACGGTGACGGTCCGCCGTTCGTCGCGTTCACGCACCACTGGAAGACCACTCGCACCGAGACCTCCACCGACAGCGAGGGTCGCACGCACACCCGGACCGTGGTCGAGAACCACAGCGAGCCGATCCTCGGCTTCCAGTTGCCGGCCCGGATGCCATGGATCCAGGTCGCCCGGCGCGGCTTCGGCCACGGCATCAGCTTCGAGAGCGAAGCCTTCAACGACAAGTTCGCCGTCACCGCCCAGGACACCAAGTTCGCGTACGACGTCATCCACCCCCGCCAGATGGAGTACCTGATGGCCAACCCACCGGCGTCGTTCAGGATCACCGAGGACTGGGCGTGGTTCGCGCCAGGCACCCACAGCCATGGGGTCATCGCCCACAGCTCCGACTTCCTCCGCGGCTTCCTGGCCCGCGTCCCGCGCTTCGTCTGGCGGAACCTCGGCCTCCCGGACTCGCCGTACCCGCCGCTCGACCCCGCTCCGACGCACAGCAGCCGCTGACAGATCACCTTCATCACGGTTGGGTCACGACGGATCAACACGTGTTGCTCGGGATGTGACCGGCACGACATGCTGGCCGCTCGATTCCACGCAACTCGTGTTGATCGGAGGCGCGGTGACGGTGCGGCGCTCGGACGTGGCCCGGTTGGCGGGTACGTCGCCCTCGGTCGTGAGCTACGTGCTCAACGGCGGACCTCGCGGGGTCGCGGAGGAGACGCGGCAACGGGTGCTCGCCGCGATCGAGCAGCTCGGCTACCGGCCGAACGGGATCGCCCGCTCGCTGCGGATGGCCCGGACGATGACGCTGGGCCTGGTCGTCCCGGACAACGCCAACCCCTTCTTCGCCGAACTCGCCCGCGCGATCGAGGAGGAGTCGTTCGCCGAGGGGTACACGTTGCTGATCGGCAACTCGTCCGAGGACGACGACCGGCAGACGACGTACGTGCAGACCTTCCTGGCCCGTCAGGTCGACGGGTTGTTCCTGGTCCCGGCCCACGGTCCGCTGGGCTGCCTGGAGGATCTGCAGCGCGCGAAGACGCCGTGGGTGACGCTCGACCGTGCCGTGGAAGGGATAGCGCCGGCCGTACTCGTCGACAACCGTGGCGGTGCGTACGCAGCGACCCGGCATCTGCTCGAACACGGCCGGCGGCGGATCGCGTGCCTGGCCGGACCGCAGGACGTGATGCCCGCAACGGACCGAGTCGCCGGCTGGCGTTCGGCGCTGGCCGACGGCGGCATACAACCGGATGCGATGTCGCTGTGGCATGCGCCGTTCGGCCGGCAGGCCGGGTACAGCGCAGCCCGCAAGATGCTCGCCGCGGACGAGCGGCCGGACGCGATCTTCGCGGCCAGCGACGAGCAGGCGATGGGTGTACTGCGGGCCGTCGCCGAGCTCGGTCTGGTCTGTCCGGACGAATTGGCGATCGCGTCGTTCGACGGTGTGGCCGCGGCCATGTACTCGACGCCGGGCCTGACCACGGTCCAGCAGCCGTTCCGCCTGCTGGCGCGGGCTGCGGTGAGCCATCTCGTGCAGCAACTGGGCGGGGGCGAGGTCGACGCGGACGAGGCGAGGACCGAGGTCCTGCCGGTCCAGCTGGTCCGGCGCGGGTCGTGCGGCTGCATCGACCCGACGGGCGGAGACGCACCCGAAACGGAGGACTGAGATGCGTCGATCAGGACTGTGGCACCCGCGGCTGGCCGCGGTGGTGGCCGGTCTGCGACATACCGAGACGATCGTGCTCGCGGATCCCGGGCTGCCGGTGCCACCCGAGGTCGAGACGATCGACCTGGTCTGGGCCCGCGACGAGCCCGCGTTGCTGCCGGTGCTGGCCGCACTCGCCGCCGAACTGGTGGTCGAGCAGGCCCTGATCGCGCAGGAGTTGACGGACTCGCGGTTGCTGCGAGGCCTCGACGAACACCTCGGCTCGGTCCCGCTGAAACGGACCAGCCACGAAGACTTCAAAGTCCTCTGCAGGACCTCGCGGGCCGTCGTCCGCACCGGCGAGACCACGCCGTACGCCAATGTGATCCTGACCGCGGGAGTGCCGTTCTGATGATTCCGGCTGACTACGAAGACCGGGTGTACGCCGGTGTGCTCGGCAAGGTGATCGCCGTCTATCTGGGCCGGCCGTTCGAGGGCTGGCGGTACCAGCGGATCGTCGACGAGCTCGGCGACATCACCTACTACGTCAACGACCGTACCGATCTGCCGCTCAAGAACCACCTGCTGGTGGTCACCGACGACGACATCAGCGGGACGCTGGTGTTCCCGCGGGCGCTGCGCGACCACGGCGTCGAGCCGACCTCCGAGCAGGTCGGCCAGACCTGGCTCGACCAGATCGTCGAGGAACAGACGGTGCTGTGGTGGGGCGGGCTCGGCAACTCGACCGAGCACACGGCGTACCTGCGGATGAAGGCAGGCATCCTTCCGCCGGACAGCGGTGCGATGGCGCGCAACGGTCAGGTGGTCGCCGAGCAGGTCGGTGCGCAGATCTTCGTCGAGGGATTCGCGATGACACGGCCGGGCGATCCGCAGGCCGCGGCCGACCTGGCCGAGCGCGCCGCCCGGGTGAGCCACGACGGTGAGGCGATCCATGCTGCTCGTGTGGTCGCGGCCCTGGTCGCGCAGTCGTTCGTGGAGCTGGACATGGATCGGCTGCTCGACACCGCGGTCACGCTGATCCCGAAGGACAGCCTGATCTACCGCGTCGTCGCCGACGTCCGCGAATGGGCCACCGGCGGTGACTGGAAAGCGACTCGGGAACGGATCGAGGAGCGGTACGGCTACCACCTGTACGGCGGCAACTGCCACGTGATCCCGAACCACGCGACGATCATCAACGCCCTCGCGCACAGTGGCGGCGAGTTCGCCCAGGCGATGACGGTGGTCAACACCTCCGGTTGGGACACCGACTCGAACGCCGGCAACGTCGGAGCGATCTGCGGCGTTCGAGGTGGGCTGGCCGGCCTCGACGCCGGCCCGGACTGGCGTGGCCCGATCGCCGACCGGCTCTACCTGCCTGCCGCCGACGGTGGATCCTGCATCACCGACGCGGCGCGTGAGGCCCTGACTCTCGCCGGGCACGGACGGACCTGGGCCGGTGAGCAACCGGTGGTCCCGAAGGGCGGCGCCCGGTTCCACTTCGCCTTCCCTGGCTCGGTGCAGGGCTTCGCCGTTGCTGAGGGCAACGGTCAGGTCATGAACCACGACGCCCGCCTGACGGTGCCGGGCGCGACGACGGTCAGTACGCCGACGTTCATCCCGCCCGAGGCTCTGGACATGCCGATCTACGGCCTGCTCGCGAGCCCCACTCTCTACACCGGGCAGACGGTCACGGCGCACGTCGACGCCACGGACGACGCCGAGGTGCGACTGACGATCACGGCGTACGACGAGAACGACGAACTGCGCACCGTGTCCGGACCGGGGGCGACCCTGTCCGCAGGCGAGTCCGCGGATCTGGCGTTCACCGTGCCGGAGCTCGGTGGCCAGCCGGTCGCGGCTGTCGGTCTGACGACTTCGGGCACCGTCCAGCTGGACCGCCTGACCTGGGACGGCGCACCCGACGTAACCCTCACGCGACCGGTGGCCGGAACGGTCTGGCGTCGTGCCTGGCTGCGCGCGGTCGACCGCTGGGACGGCCATTGGCCGGAGCCGTTCCGCATCGTGCAGAACCGGGGTACCGGCCTGCTCAGCCAGGGATCAAGGGACTGGCAGAACTACACCGTCACCGCCGATGTGACTCCACACCTGGCGGCGTCGGCCGGCATCGCGGCTCGGGTCCAAGGGCTGCAGCGGTACTACGCGCTCGAACTGGCCGACCGGAACACCGTCCGCCTCGTCCGGCACCACACCGTGCTCGCCAGCCGCGCGTTCGACTGGGAGTACGGCCACACCTATCAGCTCGCCCTCACCGTGGACGGCGACCGGCTCGTCGCCACCGTCGACGGTGAGGCTCTGTTCGACCTGACCGACCCCACGTACGACTGCGGCGGCGTCGCGCTGGTGGTCACCGAGGGCCGGACAGCGACCCAAGAGGTCCGCATCACACCCATCTCGCGCGAGGAGGAATCATGACCGCACATCCGTTCAGCCGCCGCCGTTTCCTGACCGGTGCGGGCCTGAGCGCGGCTGCCATCGCTGCGCCCGGTGTCCTCACCGCTTGTGGAGGCAGCGACGACAGTGGAGCCGGCTCGGGCAGCGGCAAGGTCGACCTGTGGCTCGACATCCAGGGCGACGCGAACCAGAAGTACTTCAACGAGCAGGTCGCCGCCCTGTTCGAGAAGGCGAATCCGTCGGTCGACCTGAACACGACGTACTACAAGGGTGACGACCTGCGCCGGCTCGTGCAGACCGCCCTGCAGGCCAGGTCCGGGCCGGATGTCGTCCGTGGTCCGTCGGCCACGCAGACCCTGGCCTGGAGCAAGGCGCATGCACTTGCGGACCTGACGCCGTACGCGGACAAGTACGGCTGGAAGGACAAGCTGTCGGCCTGGGCGATGAACGCGTTCACGACCGAGGACAAGCTGTTCGCGCTGCCCATGCGGGTGGACACGATGATGCTCTACTTCAACAAGACGCTGTTCGCGTCGAAGGGCTGGAAGCAGCCCACGAACCGCGACGAGCTCGAGGCGCTGGCGGCCGAGGCGCACGGCCAGGGCATCACCGCGTTCGGCTCCTCCAACGTGGACTGGAAGGCCGCCGGCGAGTGGCTGATGACGGTGTTCTGGAACCACTACTCGGGTCCGGACGCCTTGCACCAGGCGCTGTCCGGCGACATCAAGTTCACCGACCCGGTCTTCGTCGAGGCGGTCGAACTGGTGCAGAGCTACTTCGACAAGGGCTGGCTGGCCGGCGGCGTCGACAAGTACTTCGCCGTTCCCTCGCAGGAGATCGGTGCGAACTTCGGCAAGGGCAAGGTCGCGATGATCCCGCAGGGCGGCTGGTTCATGAGCCAGGTCGGCCAGTACTTCGGTGCCAAGGCGAAGAACGACAACGAGTGGGACTGGATGCCGATCCCGGCGCTGCGGTCCGAGGTCAAGTACCCGCTGTTCGAACTGGGTATCGGCGGTTCGCTCGGGATCAACGAGGCCAGCAAGAACAAGGACGCCGCCGCGACCTTCATGAACTGGTACTACGGTGACCGCGGCGCGGCCCTGAAGCGGATGGCCGACGTACCGGCGACGTACAACATCCCGATCGACTTCACCGACGCCGACATCCCGAAGAAGATCGACCCTCGCTCGGCCCGCGTGCTGACCTCGCTGAACAAGGCGGTCTCGACGGGTGACTACGGGTACGTCACGTGGACCTGGTGGCCACCGAAGACGGACGTGTACGTCTACGAGGGGCTCGAGCAGGTGCTGACCAAGAAGATCAAGGCGGCCGACTACTGCAAGGAACTCGACCGGCTCTTCACCGAGGAGAAGGCCGACGGCACCATCCCCGCCCTGCCCGCCCAGGGCCCGGCCAAATGACGACGGCCGTCGCCGGCACCGCCGTACGGGCGCCCGGCGCCGCTCGTGCGCGGCGCCGGTCGGCGGTGATCGGCTGGGCCTTCCTGGCACCGCTGCTGGTGCTCAACCTCGTCGTGGTGCTCGGTCCGTCGATCGCGACGGTGTACTACTCGCTGACCGACTGGTCCGGGCTCGGCCCGGCCGAGTTCATCGGCCTGGAGAACTACACCAAGGCCTTCACCGATCCCGATGTCCATCAGGCCCTGCTGCACAACGTCATCTGGTTCGTGCTGTTCGGTTCGGTGCCGATGGCAATGGGTTTGCTGGGCGCCTACCTGCTCAGTCAGGTCCGCCGCTTCCAGGTCCTGTTCCGCGCGCTCTACTTCGTTCCGTACGTCGTGGCCAGTGTGGTGAACGCAGCTGTCTGGAAGATGCTGCTGTCACCGACCAGTGGAATCGGTCACCAGTTCGGGATCGATCATTCGTGGCTCGGTGACACCGCCACATCGCTGGTCAGCGTGAACTTCGTCGTCGACTGGCACTTCTGGGGCTTCCTCGCGGTGATCTTCCTCGCCGCGATGCAGGGCATCGACCCGCAGTTGTACGACGCGGCCAGCGTCGACGGTGCCGGTAAATGGCAGCAGTTCCTCGCGGTCACGCTGCCCGGCATCCGCCCGACGATGATCTTCGTGATCCTGATGACGGTGATCTGGACGCTCAAGGCGTTCGACTACATCTTCATCATGACCCAGGGCGGTCCGGCCGGCTCCAGCGAAGTGGTCTCGACGCTGATGTACAAGCAGGCCTTCAACGAGTACTCCGCCGGGTACGCCGCCGCCCTCGGACTCTCGATGACCGCCATCACCGCCGGGATCCTGGCCGTCTACCAGTACCTGCGCAAGAAGGGATGGGAGGACGAGTGACCACCACCGTCATCGACCCGGCGACCACCACCCGCACGCCTGGCCCGCCGGCCTCCAGTCCGAGGCGGTCCCGCCATTCCGGTGCAGGCGCCGGGGCGTACGTCGTGCTGATCGTGCTGGCACTGTTCGCGATCGGCCCACTGGTCGCGGTGGTGTTCAACGCGTTCAAGAACAACGCGGAGATCGGCACCAACCCGCTGGCACCGCCGACCTCGCTCAGCCTGGACAACTTCACCGAGGCGTGGACTCGCGGCGACTTCGCCACCACCATGCGCAACAGCGCGATCATCTGTCTCGGTGCCGTCCTCGGCACCTGCCTGATCGCCGGCCTCGCGGCGTACGCGCTCAGTCATCTGCACGTGCCGGGGAGCGGGATCGTGGTCGGGTACCTGTTCCTCGGCAGTGCGCTGCCGGTGCAGCTGTTCCTGGTGCCGCTGTTCTTCCTCTGGACCCAGTTGCACCTGGTCGACAACCTGTTCGGGCTGATCGTCATCTACTGGGCCACCGACGCGCCGTTCGCCACCTTGCTGCTGAGATCGTTCCTGCTCAAGATCCCGAAGGACTACACCGAGGCGGCCCGGCTGGACGGCGCGTCCGACCTGCAGATCGCCCGCCGGGTCGTGCTGCCACTGGCCTGGCCGGGCTTCCTGACCGTCGCGCTGATCGTCGCGCTGTGGTCCTGGAACGAGTTCTTCTGGGCGATCACCTTCATCCACGACCCGAAGCTGCGCCCGGTGGCGACCAGCTTCCTCGCCTTCCAGGACCAGCACTCGACCGACTGGGGGATGACGAGCGCCGCGGCGATCTTCATGCTCGGCCCGGTCGTGCTGCTGTTCCTCGTACTGCAACGCCGATTCGTCAGCGGTCTCACCGCAGGAGGACTCAAGTGACGTCACCCGACACCCGTCCGAACCTCGTCCTGATCGTCGCCGACCAGTTGCGCCGCCAGGCCCTCGGCGCGTACGGCGACCCGAACGTCGCGACGCCCAACATCGACGCGCTGGCGGCGGCGGGGACTCGCTTCGACGCCGCGTGCTCGACGTACCCTGTCTGTGTGCCGTACCGGTTCTCGCTGATGACGGGGGAGTACGCGCACACCCGGTTCATCCCGTCGATCGAGTGGCGGATGTCGCCGGCCGAGCGCACCCTCGCCGACGAGCTGAACGGGGCCGGCTACCAGACGGCGCTCTACGGGAAGTGGCATCTGTACGGGAACTTCGGCCACTACCCGGGCCACACCGTGGTGAAGACGTCGCGGACCCAGGTGCCGCGGCCGTACCAGGGCCGGTTCCAGCGGTTCGCGGGCTTCGACATCTGCAACGACCCGTGGGACACCTACTACTGGAACGAGGACGATCCGCAGGCCCACAAGATCGACGGGTTCCAGACCGACGGCCTGTTCGACCTCGCGATCGCCGACCTGCGCAAACCGTCGGACAAGCCGTGGGCCACGGTGCTGTCGGTGGAGCCGCCGCACCCGATCTTCACCGCGCCACCGGAGTACGTCGAGCGCTGGAAGGACCGCGAGATCGTCCTGCGGGAGAACGTTGACGTCGGCAAGGACTACAACAAGCGCGGACCGCACGGCCGGGACCTGATCGACGACCTGCGGGTCTACTACGCGATGATCGAGAACCTCGACGACAACGTCGGGCGCCTGGTCGGCGCCCTGCGCGAAACCGGTCAGCTGGAGAACACCGTGATCGGTCTGACCGCGGACCACGGCGAACTGCTCGGCTGCCACGGTCTGCTGGCGAAGCAGCGTCCGTGGGAGGAGTCGCTCGGAGTCCCGCTGATCCTGTCCGGTGCGGGCATCGCGTCGTCGGTGGTGGCCGATCCGGTCAGCACCGAGGATCTGTTCCCGACCCTGCTCGGACTGGCCGGCGTCGTACCGCGCGATCCGAAGCCCGGGCTGGACCTGTCGCCGCTCGCCCGCGGCGACGAGACCGGGCTCGACCGCGAGGGCGTGCTGCTCGAGTTCGTCGCGGAGATGCGGCCGGGGATGCCGTTCCATGACGAGACGTGGCGCGGCTTCCGGACCAGTCGCTACAAGTACACGGTGCTCGGCGACGCCCACGGTGGAAAGCCCTGGCAGTTCTTCGACCTCGAGGAAGACCCGTACGAAATGACCAACCTGGTCGACAGCGAGAAGCACGTGGACGAGCTCCGGCGCCACCACACGCTGCTGCGGGACCGGTTGGTCGAGACCTACGACCACTACGTGCTCGCGCCCGCGTTCGGGTGCGCGGGCCTGAACGAGTGGGATCCCGAGGCCAAGTTCCAGCGTCGCTTCGGCTGAGACCGTGCTGTCGTCGTCGAGAGGTGAGGCATGATGAAGCTCGCACGTGTGGTCGCCGCGCTCGTCTCGGTCGCGGGATTGATCGCGGCCGCGCCGGCCGGGGCCGAGCCCGGCCCGCAGTACGTCGGGACGGAGTACGACCAGGGCGGTAGCAGCCAGGCGATCGACGGCCCGCTGCCGCAGGTGGAACAGCTCGCGAACCAGATCACCCGGACCACCGACACGATGCTGCGCGACCTGGCCCGCGAACGTGCGAAGCTTCCGTACGGTTCGATCGAGGCCGACCACCATGCAAGGCCGCAGCTGACGACCTACCCACCCGCGTCCGGCAGTCCGGTCTCCGATCAGTACTCCGTCACGGTCGGTCAGCGGGGACGGAGTACAAGCTCCTTCGTTTACCAGGTCGCGGCGCGCAAAACCGACAGCAACCTGGAGAAGGACACGTCCTGGACGTCGTTCTCGTTCGCCGGGCCGGTGACCGTCGAGGTGCACAAGCTGAGCGGTACGGCGACTGGCTGTCTGGTGCGGCCCGAGTCCGCCCGGATCCGCACGCACTTCTCCGGCAGCACGTGCTCGTTCACCCTGACCGAGGCGGCCAACGTCTCGGTGGAGTTCACGCCGAACACCACCAACCCGGTGCTGCATCCGATGCTGGTGTTCGCGAACCCGCCGGAGGTCGACGTACCGCCGGCTCAGGACCCCAACGTGCTGTATCTCGGCCCCGGACTGCATCAGCTCGGCACGGTGCAACTGCACTCGAACCAGACGGTGTACGTCGCGGGTGGCGCGTGGGTGCAGGGGACGTTCAAGGGTCTCGGCGTCCACAACGTGGTGATTCGTGGCCGCGGCGTCATCGACGGGACGTACCTCGACACCGGCGATCAGGATGCGAACAAGAACCAGCCAGGGCTGATCGACATCGACTGTCACGATCCCGGTCAGCCTCCGCACGCGGCCTGCTCGACGGGGTCGTCCAACTCGAGCAACGTGGTGGTCGACGGACTGACCTTCGTCAACGGCCCGCGATTCAACGTGCGGGTGCTTGGTGACCACATCACCGTGCACAACCTGAAGGTGATGAGCTGGTGGTACAGCACCGACTGCATCTGGGCCGGCACGGCGAGCCTGGTCGAGGGCAACTTCTGCAAGGTGAACGACGACGCGCTGAAGCCGATGACCGGCGACTCGGTGATCCGGGACAACGTCGTCTGGCAGCTCGAGAACGGGGCGCCGTTCATGATCAGCTGGAACATCCTCACCGACCAGGCCGACTTCCACGTCTACGACAACGACGTCATTCACGCCGAGCACTACTGGCTGTCGCCGCAAGCGATCTTCCGGGCCCGGCACGCCACTCCTGGGCACCTGCAGAGGTTCCTGTTCGAGGACATCCGGGTGGAGGACGCGAACTGGAGGTTGTTCTACATCATCTTGGAGAAGCACCCGAAGTGGTACGACCCGGCGCTCGGGTTCGGCCAGATCTCCGGCCTGGTGTTCCGCGACATCACCGCGCAGACGCCGTTCACGATGCCGAACGTCTTCACCGGTGGGGATCCCGATCACCGGGTCTCCGACGTGACGCTGATGAACGTCGCCATGAACGGCACGTGTGTGGCGAACGCTGCCGACGGCAACTTCCAGATCGATCCGGCGACGACCGATCAGGTCCGGATCGTGAAGAGCGCGCATGCCCCCTGCTCGCACCGATGAGAGGAACCCCGTGACACCGAACGTGGTCGTCGTACTGGCCGATGACATGGGGTGGGGGGACCTCGGCTGCTACGGCTCGGCCATTCCGACCCCCAACATCGACAGGCTCGCCGCCGGCGGTGCTCGGCTGACCGACTGTCACTCGGCCTCCGCGGTCTGCACGCCGAGCCGGTATGCCCTGATGACCGGTCGCTATGCGTGGCGCGGACCGTTGAAGAACTTCGTACTGATGGGACACGGTCCGGTGCTGATCGAGCCGGACCGGCCGACGATGGCAAGCGTGCTGCGCGACGCCGGCTACGCGACCGGTGCCTTCGGCAAGTGGCACCTGGGCCTTGGCTGGCGACATCGCGACGGGTCTGTCCGGGATGCGTTCGCGCCCGGCGCGGTGCTGCACGACGACGTCGACACCGACTTCGGGCGCGACATCGACTACACCGCGGCGGTCACCGGTGGTCCGACCGAGCTGGGTTTCGACCGGTTCTTCGGGATCGCGGGGTCGCTGGACATGCCGCCGTACGCTTTCATCTCCGACGATCGCACTGTCGGGGTGCCCGACCGGGAGAAGGAGAACTACCTGACCGAGCAGCGCCCCGGGCTGCAGGTCGACGGCTGGCGCGAGGACGAAGCCGACGTACGGTTCGTCGGCGAGGCTGTCGACTGGCTGCGGGGGATCGAGCCCGGTACGCCGTACTTGTGCTACGTCGCGCCCTCGGCGCCGCACCGGCCGTGTGTGCCACCGGACTTCATCCGTGGTCGCTCCGGACTGGGGGACCGGGCGGACGCTGTCTGTCTGGTCGACTGGGCTGTTGGTGAAGTACTGCAGGCGATCGCCGAGCGCGGCGAAGCCGAGAACACGTTGGTCATCGTCACCAGCGACAACGGTGCGCCGATGATCTTCGACGACGACGGCGACATGGCGCAGCACCGTCCCAATGGTGACTGGCGCGGCCAGAAGGGCGACTTGTGGGACGGCGGCCACCGCGAGCCGTTCATCGCCTTCTGGCCGGGCCGGATCCCGGCGGGTTCGTTGCTCGAGGCCCCGATCTGTCTCACCGACGTCCTTCCGACGGTCGCGGCCGCGACCGGTGCGGCGCTTCCGGACGGAGCAGCCGAGGACGGTCAGGACCTGCTCGGCGCGCTGACCCGAGGCGAGTCGTTGCCGGCGGACCGGCCGGTGGTCCACCACAGCCTCGGCGGCCGCTTCGCGATCCGCTCCGGCCGGTGGAAGGCGATCTTCGCGCCCGGCTCCGGCGGCGGCTTCTCGGAACCGTCGATCAGCGCCCTCTTCAGCGCCGGCTCCGGCAAGGCCCACGCCAACCCCGCTTGGGACGCCGACCACCCCGACGGCCAGCTCTACGACCTGTCCACCGACCCCACCGAAACCACCAACCTCTGGTCCACCGAACCCGAGACAGTTGCCGCCCTCTACACCCAACTCCGATCCATCTGCCAATCCGAGTCCAGCGGCCTCCCCTTCAACGCCCTCCCGGCTCACTCGCGAACGCCTTAGCCTGAGTCGGTGATGTGGCCGATCCATCGGGGGCGGCATACCGAGAAGTGCCTTCTGGGCAAGGAGAATCGGGATTGTCCAGATCCTGGTCCTGCCGAGCTCAGAAAGTACTGACAGTAAAACCATCGGATGGCCGGTCGCGAGCGGAGGTTGGTTCGATGAGGACAACCGGGTGTCATGTGTGGGTCTGGTGCCGGGCAAGGCCGTGATCAAACCCACTGACCCCTGTCCAGCAACGGGTCCATCCTCTGGACGAACGTGTTCGGCCCCACGACCGGGCGCCGCCGATCACAGCCTGGCCGGCGACCACCATGACCCCCAGTTTGGATCCCGGCCACAGTCGGCACAGCGGACAGCTCGGGCGGGTGACGATCTCGTCGGTGGCGAGTGATCGGCGTTGCGGTGTCGCCCCCCGGCCCGTCGAAGCCTCGTGGGTGACGACGAGAGCGCCGGGATTAGACGTTGCCTAAGGCAAGATCCGCAGAGGCAGACGTCTGTGGATAACAGATTCCGTTGTGGATAAGGGCTTCTGGATTCGGAAACTGTCGGTGGCGGTGTCTAGAGTTGCAGGTATGGAACTTCTGGACGAGCGGCCGATCTGGTCGATGAGTGGCAGCGAGATGCTGTCGGCTCTCGACGCCGTGGATGCCGAGCTTGCCCAGCGCCAGACCTACCGTCTGCAGCTCATTGCGGCCCTGGACGACATCGGTCACGCGCACGACATCGGTGCCCATGACACCGTGCAACTGTTGGCCTTCCGCTACCGCCTGGACCGCCCTGTGGCCCACCGCGACGTCCGCCTGGCCCGGGCCCTCCCGAAGTATCGGACCGTGTCTGCCGCCCTGACCGACGACGCCATCCCCGCAACCTCAGACCCCGACAACGGTGGCCAGGTGCTGCACCCCGCGCAGGCCGAGGCGATCGTGTCCGCCCTCGAGCGCGTCCCCGCCACGGTGCCGGTCGAGGATGTCGAGGTCGCCGAACAGCAGCTGGTGAACCTGGCCCGCCACCTCAACCCTGGTGAACTGCGCAAAGCGGGCAAGCAGGTCCGCGATCTCCTCGACACCGACGGCCCCGAACCTGACGAGCACAAGGCCTACGCCCGCGAGTCCCTGGCGTTGATCACCGCCGAGAACGGCGTCAAGTTCCGTGGTTACCTGGCCAACGAGAACGCCGAACTGCTGCGGTCCCTGATCCACGCCGGTGCCCGTCCCCACAAGACCCTCGACGGCGAACTGGATCCCCGCCCCCGCGACAAGCGCCAAGCCGACGCCCTGACGACCGCGCTGACCCTGGCCGCCAAATCCACCGATCCGGCCCTCAACCTCCCCACCACCAAGCCCGGCCCCACCACGCCCGCCGCCCTAGCTTCGCAGTCCAGTCGCGCAGCGTCAGGAGCCGGCGCCGCAGGCGTCAGGCCCGCCGCTGTTGCCGCCGCCACGGCCGCGGCCCGCGGCGACATCTTCAGCCCTGACACTGGCCCTGCATACCCTGCCCTCGGAGAGGCTGCCTCAGGCCCCGCACCCGCCGGCGCCGTCCCGGGGTTCGGGGCGAAGGCGAACATCACGGTCACCATCGACCTGGAGGATCTGAAGTCGGCTGCCGCGGAGGCCACCGGCGGACTCGTCTACGGCGACAACCTGTCCGCGGCCGCGATCAGACGCCTGGCCTGCGACGCCAACATCATCCCGCTCGTCCTCGGCTCCAACTCCGAACCCCTCGACGTCGGCCGCTCCGAACGACTCGTCACCCGCGCCATGCGCCGCGCCCTGAACGCCCGCGACAAAGGCTGCGTCGTCTGCGGCGCCCCACCCATCCACTGCGACGCCCACCACCTACGCTCCTGGCTCGACGGCGGCGAAACCGCCATCTGGAACCTCGTCCTGGTCTGCCGCCGCCACCACATCGACCTCCACGCCGGCCACTGGACCATCACCATCACCAACGGCAAAGTCCACGTCACCCGCCCCACCTGGGCCGACCCACCACCAGCCCCTGATCAACGACAATGCAAACCCGCCCCACCATCCCCAACCACCAGACCGCGCTCATCCACACCTCCCAACCCCCAGGTCAAACCCCTCCGCGGACGCCTGCCCGACGACGGTTCGCGCGTCGACCCGTGGTCGGGCGGACGGCTGTCGGACGGACTGCGGTCGGACGACGCCGAACGTGTGGACAGTGCGCAGTCACGGGAGGGACGAGTGGGAGATACGTCCAGGGTGACTACGTGCTCGGGCAATCTCCGCACCGATGCTGCGGCACTCCGAGAGGCAGCACGCCAAGCGATCTGGGGCGATACCCCAACGAGCGACCCAGGCACGCGCACTGCCCTCCCCGGCCCCACAGCCGTATCCGCGCAATCAGCCCATCACGATCCGTGGCCCGAGCCAGGACCGCCAGCAGCCGTCCGCCCGCGCGGAACGTGAAGCTCTGCACGGCCTTGGCACTTGCCGCTGGTATCCGCAGGGCGGGTGGTCTTGACGCTAGGTCACCTCAGGCTGCAGGTGGGGCCTGACGCTCAGTTGTGGGGCGGTACGACGTACGTCCTCCCAACGGGGTCAGTCGGCACACCCCTCAGGGGGTACGGCCATGGGCCTCCAATGCAAGGTCCTGCCAGTCGGACCAGGTCTCGAGGCGGTCGGCGTACACCTGTTGGACGATCGCGTTGCCCTGGTTGCCGAAGAAGACTCGCAGTGGTGGGTTGTCAACGTCGGCGAGCTTCAGGATCGCCTGGCCGGCGGCCGCCGGGTCTCCGAGGTCGAGTGTCTTCGCGTACGCCGCGAAGGTCTCGCGCAGACCGTCGTACCGCGGATCGGGCTGAGCGTGGTCGGCGCCCGCGTTGCCGTCGGTGGCGTAGCCGCCGGGCTCGACCAGGGTCACCTTGATGCCGAAGCCGGCGACCTCCTGGGCGAGGGATTCGCTCAGGCCTTCGAGGGCCCACTTGGAAGCGCAGTACGCGGCGCCGAGTGGGAACCCGGAGACGCCGGCGACCGAGGAGATCTGGATGATGTGCCCGCCGCCCTGCTCGCGCAGGTGGGGGACCGCGGCCTGGACGACCCACACCGCGCCGAAGAAGTTGGTCTCGAACTGATCGCGCAGTTGCTGCTCGGTCAGTTCCTCGACGGCGCCGGACAGGCCGTAGCCCGCGTTGTTCACGATCACGTCGAGCCGGCCGAAGTGTTGCCGTGCCTGCTCCACGCTCCCGAAGACCGCGGCCTTGCTGGTCACGTCCAGCTCGAGCGGGAGTACCGCATCGCCGTACTTGACGACCAGGTCATGGAGGGTCTCGACCTTCCGCGCGGTCGCAGCGACCTTGTCGCCCCGGGACAGAGCGGCTTCGACGAAGCTACGTCCCAGTCCGCGTGACGAACCAGTGACGAACCAAACCTTGCTCATGGTGTGCTTCCGTTCTTTCGGCTGGTGTGAACGACCACCAGATGCCGTCGGCATCGATCCCGTGACAGCTCGGCGACGTGACGAGCGCCACCCCACAGGGCATGTCACAGCCGGCCGGACTGTCTCGTCTCGGGCTTGAGGAACAGTCCTGAAGGCGGAAAGGTGATGATCATGCGGGTGTTCGTGGCAGGTGGATCCGGGGTGCTCGGGCGGCGGCTGGTGCCGCAGCTGGTGGCGCGGGGACACCAGGTGACGGCTACCACCACGGGCTCGGCGAAGCTGGGCTTGCTGGAGAAGCTCGGCGCCGAGGCGGTCGTGATGGACGGGCTGGACGCCGCGTCGGTTGGTGAGGCGGTCGCCAAGGCCCGGCCGGAGGCGATCGTGCACCAGATGACCGCGATCTCCGTGGCCCACGCGGGCAAGCCCGACATGAAGCACATGGATCGGTGGTTCGCCGGCACCAACCGGCTGCGGACCGAGGGGACGGACCACCTGCTCGCGGCCGCCGAGGCGACTGGTGTGACCAACTTCGTCGCGCAGGGGTACGGCGCCTGGAACGGCATCCGTACGGGCGGCTGGGTGAAGACCGAGCAGGACCCGGTGGACCCGATGACGGGTACGCCGGCCGAGCCCGGGATGGCGGCGATCGGCCACGTCGAAGAGGTGGTGGTCAAGGCCGGCGGCGCGGTGCTGCGGTACGGCTGGTTCTACGGGCCTGGTGCCATGGACGACCTGGTCGAGCCGGTGCGCAAGCGGCAGTTTCCGGTTGTCGGGGGTGGCGACGGCTACTGCTCGTGGGTGCACCTCGACGATGCGGCGAGCGCTACAGTCTTGGCTGTGGAGCGGCAGGCCAAAGGTGTGTTCGACATCGTCGACGACGAGCCGGCGCCGGCCAACGTATGGCTGCCCTACCTGGCCGAGTCCGCGGGAGCGAAGCGGCCGATGCGGTTCCCCACCTGGCTCGCGCGGCCACTGGCCGGGGACGTGGCGGTGATGATGATGACCGAGGGCCGCGGGTTCTCCAACGCCAAGGCCAAGCGGGAGCTCGGCTGGGAACTGCGCTACCCGTCCTGGCGGCAGGGCTTCAAGGAAGAGCTGGCATGACGCGTGCCGAGGAGTTCGAAGAGCTGCGACCGCTGCTGTTCTCGATCGCCTATCGACTCCTCGGCAGCGTGAGCGAGGCAGAGGACGCGGTCCAGGAGACCTGGCTGCGTTGGGAATCCTCGCCGACAGCGCCCGCCTCGACCAAGGCCTTCCTGTCCGCGGTGGTGACTCGCATCTCGATCGATGTACTGCGGTCCGCCCGTGTCCGGCGGGAGACGTACGTCGGTCCGTGGTTCCCTGAGCCGCTGCTGGCGGATCCGTACCAGGATCCGGAGCGCGCGGCGGAGCTGGCCGACTCGTTGTCGATGGCAGCCCTGCTCCTGCTCGAGCGGCTGAGTCCGCTCGAGCGTGCGGTGTTCGTGCTGCGTGACGTGTTCGGGTTCGGCTTTCCGGAGATCGCTTCCGCGGTGGACAGGTCGGAGTCGGCGTGCCGTCAGCTCGCGGTGCGGGCCCGGCGTCACATGGACGCCGGCCGGCCCCGGTTCGAGGCCGACCGCGCCGAGCGCGACGTACTCGCCTCGCGTTTCTTCGACGCCTTCAGCGAAGGGGACGTCGACAGTCTGCAGGAGTTGCTCGCAGCCGACGTACGCATGGTCAGCGACAGCGGCGGCAAGGCCCCACAGTGGGGGACCGGCATCACCGGCGCCGGCAAGGTGGCCCGCCTACTCGTCTCCCTGGTCACCCCCTTCACCCGGATCGGCGGCACCGTCGAACCCCACGCCCTGAACGGCCAACCCGGCGCCATCCTCCGCGACCGCGACGGCAAGGTCATCAACACCTGGACCCTGGACATCCTCGACGGCCATATCCGAACCATCCACACCGTTCTCAACCCCGACAAACTCACCCACGTAGGCCCAGTAGCCGACGCCTGGTCAGTACTCCGCCAAACCACCCAGTCCCGTCGCCCACCAAACCCCTAGCCGACGCTCCACCCGACCACCACCGCACCCCCACCGACACCTCACGAACCGATCGTTTCCTCAGCGGGCGGCTCTGTAAGGACGCCATAAGCGGCGGGATCTGTTCACGGCGAGCCATCTGGGCCATTGTCGAAAATGATTCTTTCCCGATCGAGGGGGCCGGAGCATGGCCGTTTACAGTAAGTCGTTCGACGAACCCGATGAGCAAAGGACGCCGGACAAGACCGTCGTCAACGTGGTGAAGTTTCCCGGCGCCAGCGTCGCGAAGATCACCTTCCAGCCGGGCTGGCGCTGGTCGGAGTGCATTCGTCCCGTCGTCGGTGGCGAGTCCTGCCAGGTCCGGCACGTCGGCACCCTTCTCTCGGGCGAGATCGAGGTCGTGCACGACGACGGCAGCAAGGCGCGACTCGCGGCCGGCAGCGCGTACCTGATCGAGCCTGGGCACGACGCCTGGGTGGTCGGTGACGAGCCCGCGATCGGCCTGGAGTTCGAGTCCCACGCAGCCGAGACCTACGCCAAGTCCTGACACTGTTCGATCCCTGTCGTGACTTCTTGCAAATGATCGTGAGCGGGAGGACGCTCTGGGTAAGGGGAAATCTTCAGGGGGAAACATGTTGCACTGTCGTGTTTCCGGCGTGCCCGTGGGCGGGTCGGACAGTTGCGGGGAATTGACCGGGGCGGGCCGATGAGCGAGATGGCCGCGGGTCCTGCGTCGGCACCGGATGAGGTGCACGTTTCTGGTGAACCGGTACGGCGCATTCCTGGTGATGCAGCCCGGAAGCCTCAGCCGGGGATCGCCTTGTGCCTGTCGGGCGGTGGCTATCGGGCGATGGTGTTCCACGTCGGTGTTCTGTGGCGTCTCAACGAGGCCGGGATGCTGCCTGAGTTGAAGCGTGTCTCGAGTGTGTCCGGCGGTTCGATCACGGCCGGCGTACTCGGGATGAATTGGAACGACCTGCAGTTCGATCAGGCCGGCGTGGCCAAGCAGTTCGTGTATCAGGTCGTCGATCCGATTCGTGCGATGGCCAGCACGCATGTGGACCTTCCGGCCGTGCTCACCGGGATCGGGCTCCCGTTCACATCGGTGGCCGACCGGGTCGTCCGTGCGCTGCGCAAGCACTTGTTCGGCCAGACGACGCTGCAGGGTCTTCCGGACAAGCCGACGTTCGTGATCAACGCGACGAACGTGGAGTCCGGCGTACTGATGCGATTCAGCAAGCAGTATCTGGCCGACTATCGAGTCGGTCGCATCAACAACCCGGAGGTGCCGCTGGCTGTCGCAGTGGCGGCCTCGTCGGCGTTCCCGCCGATCCTTTCGCCCTGCACGGTCGACCTCGACCGGGAGGAATGGATCACGCAACCGGGCAATGACCTGACGACGCCGGAGTTCCGCAACGAGATCCGCCTGAGCGACGGTGGTGTGTACGACAACCTCGGGCTGGAGACGGCCTGGAAGCGGTACGAGACGGTCCTGGTCAGCGACGCGGGCGGTCACCTCGGTGCGGTCGCAGACCCGCCGGTGGACTGGGCCCGGCACACGATCCGCGTTCTCAAGGTCATCGACAACCAGGTCAGGTCGCTGCGCAAACGTCAGGTCATCGATGCCTTCCGCAACAAGCGCCCCGGCATGTACGTCGGCATCCGCAGCCATGTGGACGACTTCCCGCTGGCCGACCCGCTGCCGTCGGATCCCGCTGTTGCGGCGAGGCTTGCGGGGATCCCGACGCGGCTGAACGCGATGGACGACGACGTCCAGGAACAGTTGATCAACTGGGGATACGTCATCTGCGACACCGGTCTGCGCGCCCACCTCGGGAAGCCCCCCGGTGATGGGACGTTGCCTTATCCCGACAATCCACTCACGAAGTGATGACGACCACCGGCGACACGGCGCCGGTGGCGCCGGTGGCGCCGAACAATCCGACGATCAGGCCACCCGACCGGCGGCAGTTGAGAACCTTCGCGTTCGACCCGATGTCGACAAGGCTGTCCGGTCGATTCCTGGGACTCGACGTACCGTTCGAGGCCGATCTGTTGCCGGGTCCGGACGGCAGCCTGGTCCAGGTCGTCGACTACGACGCGACCCGGGATGTGTGGTACGAACCGCTGGACCTCAACGATCCGGCTGTTCTCGCGCAGGACGGACTGCGGCCGGCCGAAGGGGACCCGAGGGCCCATCAGCAGATCGTCTACGCGGTGGCGACCAGCGTGATCGAACGGGTCGAGCGCTTTGTCGGACGCCGGTTCCGGTGGCGGTCGAGCCAGAAGCTTCGGCTTGTGCCGCACGCGTTCGAGGGGCGCAACGCCTTCTTCGACCCGAAACGGCGCGCCGTGCTCTTCGGTTACTACCAGGCCGATCGGCGTGACCCCGGGCCGAACCTGCCCGGACAGGTCATCTTCACTTGCCTGTCGACCGACATCGTCGCCCACGAGGTGACGCACGCGATCCTGCACAGGCTGCGCCAGTACTACGCCGAGCCGACGAATCCGGACGTGTTCGCCTGGCACGAGGCCTTCGCGGATCTGGTCGCGTTGTTCCAGCATTTCGTCCACCGCGATGTCGTCTGCGAGGCGGTCGCAACGACGTCGAGCGATCTCCGCAAGAACAGCGGCCTGCTCCAGTTGGCCCGCGAGTTCGGCGAGTCGACAGGACGTGGAGCGGCGCTCCGCTCGGCGATCGGCACCGAACCGACGCCGCAGCGGTTCCTCTCGGCCACGGAACCGCATGAGCGCGGTGCGTGCTTCGTCGCGGCTGTCTTCGATGCCTACCTCGACAGCTACAAGAGGTCCATCGGAGATCTGATCCGGATCGCCACCGGTGGAACGGGCATCCTGCCGGCCGGCGAGTTGCATCCTGATCTGGTCGAGCGGGTCGCCGACGAAGCCGTGAAGAACGCCGACCGGTTGCTCGGCATGGTCGTCCGCGCGATGGACTACCTACCGGTGGTCGATGTCTGCTTCGGCGACGTCGTACGGGCGATTGTCACGGCGGATCGTGCGCTGTATCCGGACGACGCCATCAACCTGCGCGGCAATCTGGTCGAGGCCATGCGCCGGCGGGGGATCTATCCCGAGCAGGTCGCTTCGCTGAGCGACGTGGCGCTCGAATGGCCGCCGGCGCTGGCGTGGCCGAAGGGTGCCGAGGTGGACCCGAACAACCGCGAGGCGCTGGATCTGAACGACCCCGAGGCTCCGGTCGACCTTCGGAACCTGATCCTGCTCGCGGCGATGGACCTGGACCCGGGAGGAAAGCCCGGCGCGTTGCAGGTGAAGGCTCCGCTCGGGAGCGATCCCGACGAAAGCGAGCTGGGCGACCCTGGCGAGGTCCTGTTCCAGACGCTCAGCCGCTGGGCCCGCCTCCATGCCGTGGAGATCGGTCTCGACCCGGACCCCGAACTGCGGATCGCGCTGACCGGCATCCATGTGGCGTACCGGCAGGCAGCCGACGGTCAGCCCCGGCCGGAGGTGGCGATCCAGCTCACCCAGCGGCGGCCCGAGCTGGAGGATCAGGAACTGCCGTACGACACCAGACCGAAGATGCGGGCCGGCACGGTTCTGATCGCCGGCGTTGACGGCCGGATCGAGCACATGATCGCCAAACCGCTGCCGTTCAAGGACGCGGCCGCGATCGCCAAGCTGCCGCTGGACCATCCTGGGCGTGACCACCACGACGCCGGCGTACGGCGGCTCGCGGCGATGACAGGGTGGGGCGAGCAGCTGGACATCGTAGACGCGTTGAGCGAATGGACCGACCAGCCGTCCGTCGAACGCCTGACCTTCGCCGCGATTCACGCGGAGATCATGAACGCGGATCGGGGGATCTGATGGCCCGGGCGCAATCGACCGTGACGGTGCGGATGTACAACGTCGGCTTCGGCGACGCCTTCGTGGTGACCGTACGACGGGGCCGCGCGATCTGGCGGATGCTCGTCGACTGCGGCGTACACAACCAGGGACAGGCCAGGCCGATCCGGGAGTCGGTCCAGGCGATCATCGCGGACCTCACCGCCGAGAGTGCGAACGGCGAGCCGCATCTGGATGTCGTGGTAGCGACCCATCATCATGCCGACCACATCTCCGGATTCGCTTTGTCTGATTGGGAACAGGTCACCGTGGACGAGGTGTGGCTGCCGTTCGTGGAGGACGCGGACGACCCGGATGCCCTCGCCTTGCGCAGCAAGCAGGCTGCGACCGCACGTCAACTGCTGGGCATGATCGAACGACGGACTCTCGGTGTGGATCCGGGTCAGTGGCCGGCAGCGGTCGCGGCGGCGCGCAGCTTCGCGCTCAACTCGTTCGGGAACGCGGACGCGACCGACCGGCTGGTCGGACGGAACGGCCAGCGATTCAAGAACGACCACACCGTGCGCTATCTGCCGAACCTGGATGAGGTCAAGAACAAGATCGAGATCGGTGTCGACGGGGTGACGATCCACGCGCTCGGGCCGTCACGCGACCCCAAGGACCTGAAGGTGATGGACCCGCCGGCCAGTGTCGGCTGGCTCCAGCTCAACCTCGATGAGCCGATCGACGGTTCGGTCGCGACCTCGCCGTACCCGCTGTTCGAACAGGTCTACGCGCTGCGGGATCCCAGTCGGGTGCGGCCTGATCTGCAGGAAGCCGCGAAGTCCTTGCAACTGGACAAGCTCAGCAACGACATCGGCCTGCTCGGTGCGGCGTCGATCCTGGAACGTGCCGTCAACAACACCAGCCTGTTCCTGGTACTCGACGTCGCCGGCACGCACTTCCTGTTCCCGGGAGACGCGCAGTACGGCGCCTGGCAACACGTGCTGAACGACCCGCGGAAGAAGGCTCTGCTCGCGGACGCGGCCTTCTACAAGATCGGTCACCACGGCTCCCACAACGCCACCCCGAAGGCGTTCGTGGAGGAGGTCTGGCACGACGGCGCCGCTGCGATGTTGCCGTGGGGGTTGGTGAAACGCTGGGAGGACACCATCCCGAAGAAGGAACTGATGACCGCCCTGGCCGACCACAAACACACCGTGGTCCGAGCCGACACCCAAGCAAACAAACGCGTCGGAATCACCACCAAAGACAACCTCTGGCGAGAACTAACCTTCAAGCTCAAGTGACAAGCACGCACCATCATCCTTGAGACCGTCGCGGAGGTCGTCGGCTGACCCGCTGGCGGGTTATGCGATCGCTGGCGGCATCTAGCCGGTCATCGGGCAAACAACCCGTCAGCGGGCAGTCGCGACGCTGTCCTGAGGGCTTCTCGTCGGCGACTCGTGCTGGAATGGAGGGGAGGAGGTGTGGATGCGACTTGATGGGAGGGTCGCGCTGGTGACTGGTGGGTCCGCGGGGATCGGTGCGGCGGTTGCGGAGCAGCTGGCCGAAGCGGGCGCCCGGGTGATCGTGCAGGGCCGGGATGAGCAGCGGACCGAGGCAGTCGCCAATCGGACGGGGGGAGTGGCAATCCTCGGTGATCTCGCTGTGCCCGGCGCGGCGACCAAGCTGGCCGACGCCGCCCTCGACGTCCACGGCCACATCGACATCGTCGTGGCGAACGCCGGGCAAGGCTGGTCAGGCCCGTTCGCAGAGATGACCGCCGCCGAGATCGACCGCCTGGTCATGCTCGATCTTGTGGCGCCTCTTCAGCTCGTACGCCGCCTCCTACCGCCGATGCTCGATCGCGGGACCGGCCACGTCGCGCTCGTGGGCTCGATCGCCGGGCGCACCGGTGTCGCCGGTGAGGCCGTGTACGCCGCAACCAAAGCTGCGCTCGACGTGTTTGCCGAGAGCCTGCGGCCGGAGCTGCTAGGCACCGGCGTAGCCGTGAGCCTGACGATTCCAGGCGTCGTGGACACCGGCTTCTTCGCCGCCCGCGGCAGGCCCTACGATCGCCGCCGCCCGCGTCCAGTCCCCGCCGCCGACGTCGCAAAGGCGCTCGTCGGCGCCATCGCGCGTGACCGCGCCGAGGTGTGGATCCCCGGTTGGCTCCGCGTGGCTCCCGCCCTACGGGCACTGACCCCGGGCCTCTACCGGCGGCTGGCAGCCCGATTCGGCGAGCAGGTGATCTCCCGACCGGGGTAGGCGCGTCGGTGAGTAAGGAGCCGGCACCCCTGGCGACGCTCGCTTGGGTCGGCTGGCGCCGTCCGCAGCAGCGCGGTCCACGTCGGGATTACCGTGTTCATCGTGAGGATCGCCACGTGGCTGCACGAGACACCGGGCACCGTCGTACCGTCCAGCGACGCGTTCTTCCTCCACATCGAGAGCACGGGGGCCGCGCAGCACGTCGGCGGCCTGGTGATGCTGGAGCCGACTGAGGGCCGTCCGTCGATCGACGACGTACGGGCGCTGGTCCGCGACGGATTCGCCCGGTTGCCGCGCATGCACCAGTGCCTCGCTCCGACGTCACGGTGGCGACGGCCGCGCTGGATCGAGGCCGAGTACGTCGATCTGGACTGGCACGTCACCGAGATCCACTCCCCGGACGGGAAGGCCGGACTGATGCGGATCCTCGGGGAGCTCGCCGAGAACCCGATGCCTCGGGACCGGCCGATGTGGCGGGTGGCGATCGTTCGCGACGTCGGGCTGTGCGGCGCCGACGCTCTGGTCGTGCTCGTCCACCATTCGATCGCCGACGGCATCGGAACGGTGCTGCAGGCCCTCAGTCTGTTCGAGCCCCGAGCCACGCTCCCCGTACCGCCCGGACGCGCTCCCAGCCGGCTCCGACGCGCCGCCGCAGTGGCCGTGGGACTCGCGCAACTGGCCACCGACGGCACCGCCGCGTCACTGCCACCGAGTTCAGCGCGGCGCGGGTTCGGCGTCGCCGACGTCGAGCTCGAAGTGGTACGTCGTACCGCTGCCGCTCGCGGAGTGCGCGTGACCGACGTCGTGATCGCTCTGCTCGCCGATGCGGTGTACGCCGTGGCACCCGAACTCGCACGAGCGGTGGACGGCCGGATGCGGTTCTCCGTGACGACGATGGTGCGCACGCCCGACAGCGCGGCGGAGGGGAACGCGACGGCTGCGGTGATCGTCGACGTACCGGTCGATGGCCGGCCGTTCGACGACCTGCTCGTGGAGGTGGCCACACGCACCCGGCGGCTCCGTCGGCCCACCCGGGCGATGGCGTCCCGCTTCGTCATGGCCACTGGCTTGCGGCTCGTCCCTGAGCCGTTCGCCCGATGGTTCGCACGGACCGTCTACGGGCCGCGCTTCCTGCACGCGGTTGTGTCCAACATGCCGGGGCCGACTGTCGCGCTGACATTCGCAGGGGTCGGCACGGGACCGACGTACCCGATCCTGCCGTTGGTGCCGGAGACTCCGCTCGCTGTCGGCGCGCTGAGCTGGAACGGAGTACTGGGCATCGGGCTGGCGACCGATCCGCAACTGCTCGACGCCGCGGCGGTGGCCAGGCACCTCGACGCCACGTTGGCGCGGCTGCGGGAGAGCAGTCCCGTGCCGGTCTCAGGGAGCCGGCCACTCGAGGGCGAGGAAGAGCCGAGCGCGTGATTCCGGGTCGTCAAGGCGGTCGCCGAACAGGGCCCGGAGCCGCGCCATGCGATACCGCACGGTCTGCGGGTGAATCCGCAGCTCCTCGGCGATCGCGTGCCGGTCCCCGAACTGCCGCAGCCAACTGGCGAGCGTCTCGGTGAGCCGCGCTCGGGCGGCCTCGGTCTCGCCCTGCAGCGGAGCCAGCATCTCCTCGCGCAGCGCGGCCACCAGTGACTCGTCACGCCAGACGATCAAGGCATCGAGGTGCTCGTCGGCGAACACCGGGTCGTCGGTGAGCACTCCCGTCTTGCGCAGGCGGGCCGCGATCCGGGCGATCTCGAGACTGCGGGGCAGCTCCGCCAGTGGCACCGGGTTGCCGACCACGGCGCCGAGGCCGGTGAGCTCCCGGCTCAGCTGGAGGCGGCGGCCGGGGCCGGACGGTTCCGGGATGATCGCGCCGAAGACCACGCCGTTGCGACGGATCGGGAGTGCTCCCGGCTCGAGCCGGCTGACCATCGTGCGGGCGAGCTCGTGGTCGCCGTCGATGTAGATCACCACCGCGGCCGTCTCCGGGATCCGCCACGCCGCCTGCAACGCCGCAGCCCGGATCGCCTCGGTGCTGGACCGGCCGGACAGCAGCAGGTTGGCGAGCTCCTCCCGGCGGCGCTCGCGGGCGAGCGCGTCGTCGAGTTGCTCCTGCACGTAGCCGTTGGCGGCCGAGAACGAGAGTTGGTTGACGAAGACAAAGACCGAGTCGGCCAGCGCGGCCAGGTTGTCCGGTGCGAACTCCAGTCGCAGGGCGGTCGCGGCGACGTGCCGCCAGGCGATCCGGGCACCGAGCTGGAAGGCGGTGAGCAGCCGGGTGAGGTCGTTGCCGACCTGTTGCTGCCGGCGACCGATCTCTTCGAAGACCAGGCGTACCGTCTCGTCGGCACGATCAAGGCTGGCCCGCTCCGGGCTGGACAGGTCGGCGATCGACATGTCGAGCAGCCGATGCACGAACAGGGCTGCGGGTTCTACGACCGCGTCGCGCTCGGCATCGAGGAACGCGGCGTAGTCCGGCCAGTGCTCCGCGAGCCGGTCGCGAACCTCGGAGAGCAGGCCAGGCAGCCCCTCGAGCAAGGCCTCCTCGAGGCGGGCACGGTCGAATGTGGCGACGGTCATGTGAAGACTCCCACGCGTTCCTTGCCGAACGCCGGCGAGACAGGTGTCCTACGGATACGTCATCCCACGGGTAACTGTATCCCCGTGACAAATTCTTGCCGGACGAATGTGGTCCAGTGGGGCAGAGTTGGCACGAAACCGCTTCCCATCATGGGAACGTGCATCCTGAAGGAGTGCAGAGGGTCCCATCGGACCGGGTGGATGAACAAGCCCATGATCAGGCACTGAGCAGGAGGGAGCAGGGCGAGAATTTCCCGGTGGCGCTGAGGTTGCTTCCTGCGCGGCATCGGGGGGCGCTGCACGCCGTCTACGGGTTCGCCCGGACCGTCGACGAGCTGGGTGACAGCTGGGCGGGAGACCGGACGGCTGCGCTGCGCGCCTTCGCGGCCGACCTGGACCACATTTGGGCCGGCACCGAGCCCGATCACCCTGTACTGCGCCGGTTACGCCCGATCGTCCTCGACCACGCCCTGACCGCCGAACCCTTCCACCAGCTGGTGCAGGCCAACCTGCAGGACCAGACAGTCTCGCGCTACCAGACCTTTGCGGAACTGGAGGGCTACTGCCGGCTGTCGGCCGATCCGGTCGGCCGCATGGTGCTCGGTGTCTTCGACGTACACGACGCTGAGACCGAGCGGCTGTCCGACCGGGTCTGCACCGCGCTGCAACTGCTGGAGCACTGGCAGGACGTGGCCGAGGACCGGCGGGCCGGCCGGATCTACCTGCCGCAGCAGGATCTCCAGACGTACGCCGTCGCCGAGGCCGACCTGGACAACCGCGTGGCGACACCGCAACTGAGAGCGCTGATGAACTTCGAGATCGAGCGCGCCGCCGCGCTGCTCGAGGAGGGGGCCGCGATCGTGACCAGGCTCGACGGATGGGCTCGGGTGAGCGTGGCGGGATTCGTCGCCGGGGGTCAGTCCACGGTCCGCGCGCTGCGGCGTACCGATGGCGACGTCCTGGCCCGGTCTGCTCGTCCGTCCAGGCTGGATACCGCCGCCCGAGCCTTACGACTGATCGCCGGGGCGGTTGCTCGATGACGATGACGGGGAGCCCCACGGTCCTGGATGCGTACGTCGCCTGTGCGGAGATCACCCGGACCGAAGCCCGTAACTTCTACTACGGCATCCGGCTGCTGCCCCCGCAGAAGCGCAACGCGCTGTGTGCGCTGTATGCCCTGGCGCGGCGAATCGACGACATTGGCGACGGTGACCTGCCGCTGGAGGACAAGCGAACGGCACTGCATCGGATCCGGAAGAACCTCGGGCGCCTCGACGACCTGCACGAGCCCGTCTACGTGGCCGTTGCCGACGCCGTACGCCGGTTCCCGGTGCCCATCGGGGCCTTCGAGGAGCTCGTCGACGGAGTCGAGACCGACCTGTCGCAGGTCCGCATCGCCGACTTCGACGAGCTCGTCGTCTACTGCCGTCGCGTCGCCGGATCGGTCGGCCGGCTCTGCCTGTCGATCTTCGGCCCGACCGAAGCCGATGCCGACCTCGACACCCTGTCGCTGTACGCCGACCAGCTCGGCATCGCGCTGCAGCAGACCAACATCCTGCGCGACATCCGCGAGGACCTCGGCAACGACCGGATCTACCTGCCCGCCGACGAGCTCAAGCGCTTCGGAGTCCGGCTGACCTTCGACGCGCGGGGCAATCTGGACGATCCGCAAGGCCGCCTGGCCGCGTACATCCGCTTCGCCGCCGGACGGGCCCAGGACTGGTACTCGCTGGGCTGGCGGCTGCTGCCGTACCTGGACTGGCGAAGCGGCGCGTCCTGCCGAGCCATGTCGGGCATCTACCACCACCTGCTGCGACGGATCGCGGCCAACCCGGTGCTCGTGTACGACCGCCGGCTGTCGCTGTCGGCGGGGGAGAAGGCGCAGGTCGCACTCGCGTCACTGGCGGGAGCACGGTCATGAGTCGGGTGGCTGTCGTCGGGGGCGGCCTCGCCGGCATCACCACCGCTCTCGCGCTCGCCGACGCCGGCCGTGAGGTGCAGCTGCTGGAGGCCCGACCGAAGCTCGGTGGGCTGACCCACTCGTTCGAGCGCGACGGCCGGTGGATCGACAACGGCCAGCATGTCTTCCTCCGCTGCTGTACGTCGTACCTCGGGCTGCTCGATCGGCTCGGTGTTCGCGACCACGTACACCTGCAGCCGCGTCTCGACGTACCGGTACGCAGCGGCCGGCACGCTGGTGTTGGGCGGATCCGGCGTACCAAGATGCCGGCGCCGCTGCACCTCGGGCCGGCCTTGGCGACGTACCGCTGGCTCAGCATGTCGGAACGGGTCCAGGCGGTGCGTGCCGCGCTGGCGCTGGGCCGGGTGGACCGGGAGGACCTGGCCACTGACGCCCAGTCGTTCGGTGCGTGGCTGGCCGCACATGGGCAGGACGCGCGCGCAGTGGAGGCGCTCTGGGAGCTCATCGGCGTCGCCACCCTGAACGCACGCGCCGTCGATGCCTCGCTCGCGGTCGCGGCCACTGTCTTCCAGGTCGGTCTGCTCGAGCAGAGCGATGCCGCCGACATCGGTTGGCCGCTCGTTCCGCTGCAGCAATTGCATGGCGATGCCGCCGCTCGGGCGCTCGCCACCGCAGGTGTCGAGGTCCGCCTGCATGCGCGGGTGAAGTCGCTCGACGATGTGGAAGGCGGCTGGCAGATCGATGCCGACAGGTACGACGACGTCGTACTCGCGGTGCCGCCTTCGGAGGCCGAGCGGCTGCTTCCCGAGGACGCGGTCGATCTGCCGACCGGGTGGGCAGACGCGCTGGGCAGCTCACCCATCGTCAACGCACACGTGGTTCTCGACCGGGTCGCTCTCGACGACCCGTTCGTCGCCGCGGTGGACAGCCCGCTGCAGTGGGTCTTCGACCGTACGCCGCAGAGCCTCGCAAGCCACGCCGACAGCGAGCAGTACCTCGCGATCTCGCTCTCAGCCGCGGATGACTTCATCGACATGCCAGTTGCCGAGCTGCGCGAGGTGCTGGTGCCCGCCCTCCGGCAGCTGCTGCCCGCGGCTGCAGACGCACGTGTGAAGGAGTTCTTCGTGACCCGAGAGCGACATGCCACCTTCCGGCCGGCACCGGGTTCCGGTCGATTCCGGCCCAACGCGACCACAGCACGTCCGGGCCTGCACCTTGCCGGTGCGTGGACGGCCACCGGTTGGCCGGCCACCATGGAGGGCGCCGTACGCAGCGGAGAGTCGGCCGCTGCCTCGGTACTGCGGACGCCCCTTCGCCCATCGCTGCCGTCCGAGGACGTGTTGTCGTGACGGCGGTCGAGCCCTCGACCATGCCGGCGGAGAGCAACGTCCTGGAGCTTCTCGCCCGCAGCCGGGACCTGGTCGAACCCCAACTGCGTGAGGCCGTGGCTCGTCTCGACGACCACACCCGGCTCGTCGCGTCGTACCACCTCGGCTGGTGCGACGAGGAGGGGACGCCGACCAGCGTCAGCTCCGGCAAGGCGATCCGGCCTGGCCTTGTCCTGCTCGTGGCCGAGGCGGTCTGCGGGTCGCCCGGGCCGGGGGTGCCAGGCGGCGTTGCGGTCGAGCTGGTGCACAACTTCTCGCTGATCCACGACGACCTGATGGACCGGGACACGCAGCGACGGCACCGGCGTACGGTCTGGGCGATCTGGGGTGACGCTACGGCGGTCCTGGTCGGTGACGCGCTCGCCTGCCTGGCCGACGAGGTACTGGCCGAGTGCGAGGCCCCGCCCGCGCGTCGCGCCGGACGTGCGCTCGCCGTCGCCACCCGGGAGTTGATCCGCGGGCAGGTCCTCGACGTCGCGTTCGAACGGCGCGACGATGTCGGGCTGGCCGAGTGCCTTGACATGGCCGGCGGCAAGACGGGCGCACTGCTGGGGGCGTCGGCGCAACTGGGCGCAATCCTGGCCGGTGCCGACGAGGTGACGTCCGACGCGTTCCGGACCTACGGGTGGGAGTTGGGGCTGGCGTTCCAGCTCGTCGATGACCTCCTCGGCGTCTGGGGAGCCCCGGAGCGCACAGGCAAGCCGGTCTTCTCGGATCTGCGCGCGCACAAGAAGACGCTGCCGGTGGTGTGGTCGCTCGAGTACGGCGGTGCGGCCGGTCGTGAGCTCGCGGACTGGTTCGCGGACCCGGCGACACCGACGGAGGACAGCCTGCGGCACGCCGCCGTACTGATCGAACGCGCCGGTGGTCGCGAATGGGCCTCGGCCGAGGCGGACGAGCGGGTTCGCAAGGCCGGCAAGGCACTCGACGCCGCGGGCGTCGCACCGGCCAACCGGGACCAGCTCGATCACCTGGCGCAGTTCGTGGCGGAGCGACAGCTGTGACGGCCGAACGGCTCGCTCAGGACGAGAAGTCCGACGTCCGCGCTGAGAACTGTCTGGACGCGGCGGTGGAGTACCTGCGGTCCCTGCAGCACGAGGACGGCTGGTGGAAGGGAGATCTCGCCACCAACGTGACCATGGATGCCGAGGATCTGATGCTGCGGCGATTCCTCGGCGTGGCGACCCCGAGGACCGACGCGGAGACGGCGCGGTGGATCCGGTCCCAGCAACGCGACGATGGGACGTGGGCGACGTTCCCTGGTGGGCCTGGTGACCTGTCGACCACAGTCGAGGCGTGGGTGGCGCTGCGGATGGCCGGCAACGACCCTGCCGAGCCGTACATGGCCGAGGCCGCGGAGTTCATCCGCGGTGCGGGTGGAGTCGAGAAGGCGCGCGTCTTCACGCATCTGTGGCTCGCACTGTTCGGCCTGTGGGAGTGGGACGACTGCCCCGACCTGCCGCCGGAGCTGATCTTCCTGCCCAGCTGGGCACCCTTGAACGTCTACAACTGGGCCTGCTGGGCACGGCAGACGATCGTGCCGCTGACGATCGTCAGCGCGTTGCGTCCGGTCCGGCCAGTCGACTTCAGCGTCGACCAACTTCGCGCCGGTACGCCGACCGCGCGCAAGGCTCCGCCGTGGACCCTCGACGGTGGTTTCCAACGGCTGGACGTCGTACTGAACGCCTACACGCGCTGGGGACCTCGCGGCCCCCTCGGTGGGATCCGTCGGCTGGCGATGCGACGTTCGGTCGAGTGGATCGTCGCTCGGCAGGAGGCCGACGGCGGATGGGGCGGCATCCAGCCGCCGTGGGTGTACTCGCTGATCGCACTGCACCTGATGGGCTACGCCACGGATCATCCGGTGATGGCCGCCGGCCTGCGCGGGCTTGAGGGCTTCACGGTCCACGCGGACACCGCTGACGGTCCGGTGCGCTGGCTGGAGGCCTGTCAGTCGCCGGTCTGGGACACCGGGCTGGTGGTGGGCGCTCTGCTCGATGCGGGCGTCGCACCGGACGACCAGGCCGTGCTCAAGGCCACCGACTGGCTGCTCGAGGAGCAGATCGATGCACCCGGCGACTGGCAAGTACGGCGGCCGACGCTGACGACGGGCGGGTGGGCTTTCGAGTTCGCCAACGACGGCTACCCCGACACCGACGACACCGCCGAGATCGTGCTCGCTCTACGCCGGGTTGTCCATCCGGAGCCGCAGGTGCTCCGGGCGGCCCTCGACGACGCGGTGGAGTGGACGACAGGCATGCAGTCCACCGACGGTGGCTGGGGCGCCTTCGATGCGGACAACACCGACACCACGCCGTTGCGGCTGCCCTTCTGCGACTTCGGTGCGGTGATCGACCCGCCGTCGGCCGACGTCACGGCTCATGTCGTGGAGATGCTCGCGGCCGAGGGCAGGACCGGCACCGACGAGTGCCGTCGCGGAGTGCGCTGGCTGCTCGATTCCCAGGAGGCGGACGGGTCCTGGTTCGGCCGCTGGGGCACGAACCACGTCTACGGCACCGGAGCCGTCGTACCGGCACTGATCGCAGCCGGCACGTCCACCGATGACCCGGTCATCCGCCGTGCCGTGAGCTGGCTGGCGGACCATCAGAATCCCGACGGCGGCTGGGGTGAGGATCTGCGCTCGTACGTCGATCCCAGCTGGATAGGCCGTGGTGACTCGACGCCGTCGCAGACGGCGTGGGCCCTGCTCGCCCTGCTGGCGGCCGATGAACAGGACGAGACGGTACGCCGGGGCGTCGGCTACCTCGTCGACACTCAGCGACCCGACGGCGGCTGGGACGAACACCGCTACACCGGGACTGGTTTCCCTGGCGACTTCTACATCGGCTACCACCTGTACCGGCTGGTGTTCCCGATCTGGGCGCTCGGTCGCTACCTCGGCAGAGACCGTCCGCATCAGGAGGGGGCGGTCTCACGATGACCTCGGGAACGGTCTGCACGCCCCTGTACGTCGAGTGGCTCACGCTGCGCGACAAGCTCACCGCGCCGCTGATCCGCACCGGGCGGGCAACTGGCACGATCCGCGACGATCCAGTGCTCGTCGCCGGGGTCGGTGGTGCACTGACCGATCGGATCGCTCCCGGCGACCTCGTCGTGGCGACCGAGATCCGCCGCGACGACCGGACCGTGCCGAGCCACGCAGCCGACCTGGTCGCGGGCGAACTTCGCCGCGCCGGGTTGAGGGTGCACACCGGGCCGCTGGTCACCACCGACCACGTCGTCGACTCCGCCGACGAGCGCAGAGCGCTGGCCGCATCCGGTGCGATCGCCGTCGACACCGAGTCTGCTCTGATCGCGGGAGACGAGGGCCGGTGCATTGTCGTCCGTGCGATTGTCGACAACGTCGAGCGACCGCTGGCGCGCGCCGGAATGCCGCTGCGTGGGATCAAGGCGCTCGCCTCGCTGCGGCGGGCGGCACCCGTCCTGGATGCGTGGGCCGCCGCAACCGGCGACCGGGAGTTGTTGCTCGCCGCCCCGCGGTCGTTCTGCGCCGGTGTCGAACGAGCGATCGAGATCGTCGAGCGCGCGCTGGAGCGGTTCGGCTCACCCGTCTACGTACGTCGTCAGATTGTCCACAATCTCCATGTGGTCCGCGATCTGGAGCAACGGGGCGCCGTCTTCGTGGAGGAGGTCGACGAGATCCCCGAGGGCAGCGTGGTGGTCCTCGCCGCCCACGGAGTCGCGCCGGCCGTGCGTACGCAGGCCGCCGAGCGGCGGTTGCGGGTGGTCGACGCCACCTGCCCGCTCGTTTCGAAGGTGCACCACGAGGTCCGCAGGTACGCCGTACGCGACAACACCGTGCTGTTGATCGGCCATCCCGACCACGAGGAAGTCGTCGGTACGACGGGTGAGGCTCCGGGCAACGTGATCGTCGTCCCCGGCCCGGCCGAGGCGGAGACGGTACAGGTTCCTGATCCCGGCCGGGTCGCCTACGCGATGCAGACGACGCTCGCGGTCGAGGAGGCGGCCGAGACCGCGGCCGTGCTGCGGCGCAGATTCCCTGCTCTCGCCGGTCCGCGCAAGGACGACATCTGCTACGCCACCAGCAACCGTCAGGCGGCAGTCCGCGAGATCGCCCGCCGCTCGGACCTGGTGATCGTGATCGGATCGCAGAACTCCTCCAACTCCCAGCGGCTCGCCGAGGTCGCAGAAGTTGAAGGCACCCGCGCCGTACTCGTCGAGGACGCCGCGGAGGTGCGGCTGGACTGGCTGGCCGGCGTGGCGCGGATCGGTATCTCGGCGGGCGCCTCGGCGCCGCCGGCCCTTGTCGACGATCTGGTCCGCAGTCTGTCCGGACTCGGGTCCGTGACCGTGACCGAGAGCGGGGCGGTCACCGAAGACGTCCGGTTCTCACTACCGAAAGAGGTGACCCAGCAGTGAGCATGCCGCTGCGGCAGTCCGTCCGTCTGGGCGGGTACTTGATGAAGCAGAAGCTGCTCCGGCGGGAGAAGTTCCCGATCTTGCTGGAGCTCGAGCCGCTGTACGCCTGCAACCTGAAGTGCGCCGGTTGCGGCAAGATCCAGCAGACGCACGACTGGCTGAAGAAGCGGATGCCGGTCGAGCAGGCGGTGGCCGCGGTCGAGGAGTGTGGCGCACCGATGGTCTCGATCGCCGGCGGCGAGCCGCTGATGCACAAGGAGATCGACGAGATCGTCCGGCAACTGCTGGCGCGCAACAAGATCGTCTTCCTCTGCACGAACGCCGTACTGATGCCCAAGCATCTGCACAAGTTCACGCCGCACAAGAACTTCGCCTGGATGGTGCACATCGACGGCCTCCGCGAGCGGCACGACCAGTCGGTCTGCAAGGACGGCGTCTTCGACGAGGCGGTCGCGGCGATCAAGCAGGCGCAGGAGGCCGGCTTCCGGGTGATGACGAACACCACGTTCTTCGACACCGACAGTCCGCAGGACGTCATCGACGTACTGGACTATCTGAACGACGACCTCGGCATCGACAACATGCAGATCTCGCCGGGGTTCGCCTACGAGAAGGCGCCCGACCAGGAGCACTGGCTCGGTCCGGAGGAGACCCGGCAGCTGTTCCGCAAGGCGTTCGCCGACGGGCGGCGGAAGAAGTGGCGGCTCAACCACTCGCCGCTGTTCCTCGACTTCCTCGAAGGCAAGGTCGATTTCGACTGTACGGCGTGGGCGATCCCGCTCTACTCGCTGAAGGGCTGGCAGCGGCCGTGCTACCTGATGGACGACGGGTACGTCGCGACGTACCGGGAACTGCTCGACGACACGGACTGGGACTCGTACGGGCGTGGAAAGGATCCGCGCTGCGCCAACTGCATGGCGCACTGCGGCTACGAGCCGACCGCAGTCGTTGCCACAATGGGGTCGCTGCGACAGTCCCTGCGCGCAGCAGTCGGGGCATGACGATGTCCGGCTGCGCGGGGTGGCTTCGATGAGCACAGTGCTCGGCGCCGACGCGGCGGCGCGGTTCCTCCCCGGTCTGCGTGGTCCCGAGGACCTGCGCGGCTTGCCGGCCGACGCCCTGCCCACGCTGGCCGAGGAGATCCGTGCGGAGCTGATCCGGCAGGTCTGTCGCACCGGCGGACACCTCGGACCGAATCTCGGTGTCGTCGAACTGACGATCGCGGTGCACCGGGTCTTCCAGTCACCCACCGACGCGATCGTCTGGGACACCGGGCACCAGGCCTACGTGCACAAGATGCTCACGGGCCGGTGGGATTCGTTCGGCACACTGCGGCAGTCCGGTGGACTCTCGGGCTATCCCAACCGGCTCGAGAGTACGCACGACCTGGTGGAGAACTCCCATGCGTCCACGGCGCTTGGGCACGCAGACGGCATCGCGAAGGCGTTCGAGTTGGCCGAGAACCATGATCGGCGCGTCGTCGCGATCGTCGGCGACGGTGCCCTCACCGGCGGCATGTGCTGGGAGGCCTTGAACAACCTCGCCGCCGCACCGAGCCGGCCGGTCGTCGTGGTGCTGAACGACAACGGGCGTTCCTACGAACCCACGGCCGGGTACCTGCCACGGCACTTGCACCAACTGCGCGACAATGTGGCCCGCGGCAACCTTTTCGAGGATCTCGGCTTCGCGTACGTCGGGCCCGTGGATGGACATGATCTCGCAGCGATGGAAGGCGCGCTACGGGCGGCCGCCGTACTGCGTCGCCCGGTCGTGGTGCACTGCGTGACGACCAAGGGCAAGGGTTATCGAGCCGCCGAGGAGGACGAGGCGGATCGGATGCACACTGTCTCGCCGGCCGCATCATCCGCGGCGTCAGGTCCGTCCTGGACGAGTGTGTTCGGCGACGTCATGCTCGAGATCGGCCGACAGCGGCCGGACGTCGTCGCGATCACCGCGGCGATGCTGCGGCCGACAGGCTTGCATCCGTTCGCTGTGGAGTTCCCCGACCGTATCTTCGACGTCGGTATCGCCGAGCAGCATGCGGTGGTATCGGCGGCCGGGCTAGCGGGTGCGGGCATGCACCCGGTCGTGGCGATCTACTCGACGTTCCTCAATCGCGCCTTCGATCAGGTGCTGATGGACACGGCACTGCACCACGCTCCAGTCACCTTCGTCCTCGACCGCGCAGGCATCACCGGTCCGGACGGGCCGTCGCATCACGGAATGTGGGACGTTGGTCTCTTCGGGTTGGTGCCGGGCGCCCGGGTCGCGGCTCCGCGTGATCCGGACCAGTTGCGCGTCCTGCTGCGGGAGTGCGTCGCGTGTGACGACGGACCGACCGTACTGCGCTTTCCGCGAGGCGACAGCGGACGGACCTTGGCCTCGGTCGGACGCTGGGGGAGTGCGTCCGTACTGCGCGCCGAGCCGGATGCCCAAATCCTGCTGCTGTCCGTCGGACCGCTCGCGGAGGCCGCGGTCGACGCGGCTGACGAGTTGCGGCGACACGGCGTACCGGTGGTTGTTGCCGACCCGCGCTGGTTGCAACCGCTCGACCCAGCGCTGGTGCAAGCCGCCGGACGCTTCCGGACCGTGTTCACCATCGAGGACAACGCACCGTCGGGCAGCTTCGGCGACGCGTTGGCCAGAGAACTACGCCAAGCCGGCGCCACCACCCAACTGCACAGCCTGACCCTGCCGGCCGACTTCGTCCCCGCCAGTTCCCGCAAGGACCTCCTGCACTCCTACGGCCTGGACGCGGAAGGCCTCGCCCGAACGGTCCTCACTACTGTCCGAACTACTGACCGAGCGAAGCGAGGGTGACGGCTACCCGGGCGGCGACGCCCGCGTTGTTTCGGGCCAGGGCGAGGTTCGCCGGAATGCTCTCGCCGTCCGTCTCCTTCTCGATGCGCTCCAGGACGTACGGCGTGACGGCCGGCCCGGTGACTCCTGCGCTCGCACTTGCCGCCAGAGCCGCGGCGAGTACGTCGGTGATCCGTGACTCCGGGATCTCGTCCTCGACGGGAATCGGGACGGTCAGCAGAACGCCGGTATTGGGCCGCGAGCGGAAGCGCAGTACGTCGCAGACCACCCGCTCGTCGTCGACCCGGTGCGGAACCGGCAGTCCACTCGACCGGGTGTAGAACGCCGGGAACCAGTCGTGCTGCCAGCCCAGGACCGGGACGCCGACGGTCTCGAGGTACTCGAGGGTTCGCGGCAGGTCGAGGAACGCCTTGGCTCCGGCGCACACGGTGATGACCGGGTGGTTGGCGATGGCGTCGAGGTCGGCCGAGACGTCCCCGCTGAGTTCGGATCCGCGGTGCACACCACCGATGCCGCCGGTGGCGAACACCGAGATGCCCGCCGCGTGCGCCAGCGTGACCGTCGCCGAGACTGTGGTGACCCCGACATCCCATCCTTGTGCTTGCGCCACGGCCAGATCGCGCTCGGCGACCTTCCGCGTGCCCTGCAGCACACGCTTCTCCTCGTCCGACGAGAGCCCGACGTGTGGCCGGCCGTCGAGGATCGCGGTCACCGCCGGTGTGGCGCCTTCGTCGAGGACCGCTCGCTTGCAGAGTTCGAGGGCCTCGGCGTTCGCAGGGGCCGGCAGCCCGAGGTTCGAGAAGATGGTCGATTCGAGCGCGACGACCGCGCGTCCCTCGTCGAGAGCCTGCGCTACGTCGTCGGCCACGATGGGCTGGAGGGTCTGCACCCTGCCATTGTCAGTCACGAACAACTCCCTCTGTGGTCAAGGTGGCGCCGGGTTCGGTGAGAACCCGCCGGGCGAGCCGGTGACCGGCTTCCACCGCGTCGACGACCTCGGCGTGAGTGAGCACCGCGGACAGGAAGCCCGCCGCGAACGCATCCCCGGCTCCGGTCGTGTCGCGTACTTCGTCGATCGCCGGCACCCGGACGGTGGCCGATTTGTTGCCGCCGGCATGCACCTCGGTGGGCTCCACGCCGTTCTTGACCACAACCGTCGTACCGGAACCGGCGAGCTCTCGCAGGGAGCCGAGGTCGGCTTCGATGCCGTTGGCAAAGATGTACGTGGGCTGGAGCGCTCCGACCAGCGAGCGGAAGGTGTCCCGTCCGATCGAGTCGATGAGAGCGACCGACGACGCATCGATCGTGAGGATCGCGCTCTCGGCCCGAGCGATCTCCGCGGCTTGACGGAGGACAGGCAAGGACAGTCCAGTCAGCGAGTACGCCGAGAGATGGACCGCCGCGGCACCGGAGATCCAGGAGTCCGGAACGTCGGCCAGCTCGGCCGCGGCACCTCGATCGGGGAACATCGTTCGCTCTCCGCCAGCATCCACGAGGATGACGATCGTGCCCGTTCGGCCCTGTTGCTGCACCTTGGCGTCAACGCCGACCGTCGCCAGTTCCCGCACGAGTGCCTCGCCGACGGCGTCGTCCCCAACCCGGCCGATGAACCGGACCGGCGTACCGAGGCTGCTCGCGAACACAGCGACGTTCGACGCCCCACCACCTCGCCCGCGCCGGATCCGCGCCGAGTTGTCCGTCCCGGTCCGCAGCGTCCCCTCCGACCAGACCACAACGTCCTCAACCAGATCGCCGATGCACACCAGGCGACCCTCGGCACTCGTCACAGGCTCATACCTCCAGTCCGGGTGGTCCGACGCTACCCGTCGCTGGAATGCATATAGTTATCAGGGAGTCCATCCGAACTCCGGGGGTCGCGATGACCGATGAGCCGAGCGGTGGCGATCTGTCCCGGCTGCGGCAGCTCAACGCACTGAGCGTGCTGCGAATCCTGCGCGACGAGAAGCCGTTGACGCTGACCGAGCTGGCGAAGCGGACCGGCCTGTCCAGGGCCTCGACCGAGGATGTCGCCCGCGAACTGCTGGCGCGTGGCTGGGTGGCCGAGTTGGCCCCGACTGTAGGCACCGTCGGCCGGCCCGCCCGTCGCTACCGCTTCCGCGCCGACGCGGGCCGGATCCTCGGCGTCGACATCGGCGGCCACAAGATCCTTGCCATGGTCACCGATCTCGAGGGCGTGGTGCTGAACCAGACCCGTGTCGCGGTCAGCCCGCGGATCGGACGCCGGGAACGCCTGGCAATGCTCGACGACTGCGTCACCACCACCCTCGCCGGAGCCGGCGTGACCCCCGATCGGATCTGGTCGACCGGAGTCGCCTCCACCGGACTCGTCGACGGCACCGGCAAGGTGATGCTGTCCGACTCCGTGCCGGAGTGGACCGGTGTCGACCTGGCCGCGCACTTTCGCCGACTCGTCCCCGGACCCGTCCGAGTCGAGAACGACTGCAAGCTGGCCGCACTCGCGGAGTCCTGGCGTGGTGTCGCCCGGTACGCCGGGAACGTCGTGTTCCTGCTCGCCGGCCTCCGCACCGGTGCCGGTCTGATCATCGACGGCAAGCTGCACCGAGGGTTCGGCAACGCCGCGGGGGAGATCGGCGCGTTGCCGGCGGCCGGTTGGCTGAGGGCTCCGCAGCACCTGTACGACTGGCTGGGTGGTGGCGACGATGTGGAAGAGGTGTTCCTCGCCGCCCGGGACGGGGACCGGACGGCGATCCGGGCTGTCCGCGGGTACGTTCGCGACATCGCGGTCGGCGCATCGGCGCTGGTTCTCACCCTCGATCCGGAGCTCGTCGTGATCGGCGGCGGCTTCTCCCGGTCGGCCGACGTACTGGTCGAACCTCTGCGTCGCGAGCTCGACCGCTGGTGTCTGCGAACCCCCGAGATCAGGGTGTCGGAGTTCGGAGCCGAGGGAGTCGCGCTCGGTGCCGTCCGGCTCGCGCTCGAGCAGGTCGAGGCCACCCGGTACGACGGGAAACTGTCCGTCTCGGCGATCTGACCGCGCCGAGCTCTTGACATAGTTTTCCTGGACTCCATGATTATTCCCAGGTCGCAGGATGCGTCAGGGAGGCCCCGCCCATGAGACGGTTCGTCACGATCATCGCCCTCGTCAGTCTGGTCTTCGCGCCACAGGCCGCCGCCGCGGCCCACGGAACCGGGCCGGTCACGACCCGCGACTATGCGTCGACCGATGCCGTGATCTCCAACCAGGAGCGCGGCTTCTACCACCACACCGAGACGCACTACCGCGCCGACGGCTCGGGCTACGTGCCACTCAACGTGACAACGCTGCGCAACTTCCGGACGCAGGAGAACGTCACCCAGATCCTCCGGGTGTTCTACCTGGAGAAGTTCGCCGGCCAGGACACGCTCGACAAGGCGTACCTCGACCTGGTCCGAGCCGACTTCCGGACGATCCGCGCGGCCGGCATCAAAGCCATCGTCCGCTTCGCGTACGCCCAGCCGCCCGGCTGGCCGCCGACCATCCCGTACGGCGACGCACCGCTGGCGCGGGTCCAGAAGCACATCGCCCAACTGACGCCGATCCTCCGGGAGAACGCCGACGTGATCGCGGTCGTCCAGGCCGGCTTCGTCGGGCTGTGGGGTGAGGGGTACTACACCGACTACTTCGCCGACCCGCAGGACCCGAGCCAGGTCTCGGACCAGAACTGGGCGGACCGTCGCGCGGTGATCATGGCCCTGCTGAAGGCCCTCCCGACGGACCGGATGATCCAGGTGCGGACGCCGTACATGAAGCAGCGAATGCTCGGCGTACCGACTGGGGCAGAAGGCGGTCTCACCGCCGAGCAGGCGTACGACGGGTCGCCGGTGGCGCGGGTCGGTCATCACAACGACTGCTTCCTCGCCAGTCCGGACGACTTCGGGACCTACCTCAGTGACCCGATCGAGCTCGACAAGGAATTCGTTGCCCAGGACACCAAGTATGTGCCCGAGGGCGGTGAGACCTGCGCAGTGAACTCGCCGCGGTCCGACTGGGACTCGGCGTCGGCGGAGATGGCCAGGCTGCACTTCTCCTTCCTGAACACCGACTACCACCCGGACGTGCTGGCGAGCTGGGGTGACAACATCACGATCGCCAAGCAACGGCTCGGCTACCGGTTCGCCCTTCAGCAGAGCACGGTCACGAGCACCACCCGGCCGGGCGGCGCCGTCGACGTCGGCCTGAAGATCCGCAACGACGGGTGGGCGGCGCCGTACAACCCGCGGCAGGTCCAGTTGATCTTCCAGGGTGACAAGCACAGCTACCGCGTCAACCTGCCTGCCGACCCCCGTCGCTGGCCGGCCGGCGCAACCACGACGCTCGACAAGCAGGTCTGTGCACCGGCCGTGCCCGGCAAGTACCGCCTGCTGCTCAACCTCGCCGACCCGGCGCCCCGACTGCAGTCGCAGGATCGGCTGCCGGGCTCCACCCAGACCTACAACTCGGCGTACGCGATCCAACTGGCCAACACCGGCACCTGGCAGGCCGCGACCGGCTACAACGATCTCGGCCAGACCGTGACCGTCACTCCTGACCACAACTCCGGGGGCTGCGGCAACCTTCCGACACCGCAGCTCATCCGCTGATGCCGGCGCAGGTCCATCCCTACCCCTGCGGGGGATGGACCGCGTCGCCGCTCACGACTCGGGTTTGAGTAAGTGGTTGTGGATCATGAAGGCGGTCCGGAGTTCTTTGTAGCCGACTCGGTCGAAGAGGACTGTCATCGCATTGCCGGTGTAGTGCTCGACCTGGCCGGGACCGAAGGTGGGGTGGATCACTCTGCTGCCGACCGGGAAGGGTTGGTCGGCGGCTGGGGTTGCAGTGCGGCCGGCGAGGTCGTTGTCGCAGTTACCGCACGGGCCGTCGTACCGCTCGCCGAAATAGCTGAGCAGCCATTCACGACGACAGCCGCCGTACTCCACGTACGCCGCCATCATCTCGACGCGGGAACGGGCGGCCTCGCGGCGATCGTGCTCGACTGCCGACGCGGCGGCGACGGCCCGGTCGACGTCGACTCGGGCGGCCAGGTGGAAACGGTGGCTGACGGCAACCATCCGGGCATCCGTCAGCCGGCCGAGGGCGCGTTCGACCCGGGCCGGACTGAGGCCGCTCGCGGCGGCCAGTTCGGGGATGTCCGCCGGGCGGTGCTCGTCGATCGCCGTGGCGACGGCGAGGAGGTCCGCGTCGGTGACCCCTCCCGAGGCGAAGAACCGGTTGAGGCCGAGGTCGGCGTGGCGGTAGAAGAGTTCGATGTCGGCCGGTTCGCCGTCGCGGCCGGCACGCCCGATCTCCTGGTAGTACGCGTCGATCGAGCCCGGTGCCTCGGCATGGCTGACCCAGCGGATGCCCGGCTTGTCGATGCCCATCCCGAAGGCGATCGTGGCGACGACGACCCGGCAGTGGTCGGAGAGGAAACTGTCCTGCACCTCGCGACGTTGCTTGGCCGACAGACCCGCGTGGTACGCCTGCGCCGGGACGCCCGCGATCGCCAACTCGTGCGCCACGTCCTCCGCGTGCCGATGGGTGGCGACGTACACGATGCCTGGTCCGCGCGATGACCGGACATGGCTGAGCAGCCGGCGGTTCTTGGTCTCGTCGTCGGCGAAGGTGAACACCGCGAGATTGAGGTTCGGCCGATCGAAACCGCCGACCACCACGGCCGGGTCGCGCATCTCCAGCCGGTGGATGATCTCCTTGCGCACCGGCGGGGCAGCAGTCGCGGTCAACGCGAGGACCGGGGGCCGCTGCATCGCGCGGATGGCGGCGGAGAGCCGCAAGTAGTCGGGGCGGAAGTCCTGGCCCCACTCGCTCACGAGGTGGGCCTCGTCGACGGCCACGAGCCGCGGCCGGGACGCGGCCAGCAGGTCGAGTACGTCGGGATGCGTGAGCTGCTCCGGCGACAGGAGCACGAATCCGGGCCGGTCGTTGGACAGCATGTCGCGGGCTGTCCGGCGACCGGCCGAGTCGCTCGCATTCAACTCGGCGACCTCGACACCCGCGGGATGCTCCGACAACGCCCGCAGTTGATCGCGCTGGAGCGCCACCAACGGGCTCACCACGATCGTTACTCCACCCAGCGCGAGCCCCGCCAACTGGTAGATCGCGGTCTTCCCGGTCCCGGTGGCAAGAACGGCGAGCGTGTCCTTCCCGTCGAGCACCGCCCGGACCGACTCCTCCTGCCCCGGCCGCAACGAGTCGAACGCCAATCGCTCCCGAGCCAGCGCGGCAACATCAACAGACACCCGCACATCATCCACCACCGGCGTGAGGACTGGTGACGAACGTTCCCGGGTACATGTCCTGGGTGGGCGGTCAGTGGCTCGCAGTGATCGCCATGCCCAGGAGGTGTGACTATGAACCAGCACCGGATGGTTCTCGAGGCGGACAACGGAGCGGAGCTTCTGTTCGTCTGCCCGTACGACGGTTGTGGTCGTCGCCTGGTGCTCAAGCGGTCGGGCGGGCTGACCGTGCTCGACCGCGGTGACTTCTTCGCGCTGCACTCCGGCGGTACCCAGGGCCTCGAGATCGAGGCCGGAATCGGCGGCTGACCTGCGCGTTTCCGCTTAGTCAAGACTGAGCGCCGCCGCTCAGCGCTACTGTGGCGGTTCACTCAGCGCTGCCCTGCACTCTCTCCGTGAGGCGAGCCCATCCCGGGCCGCCCACCCACTTGGGGAGATGTCATGCAGCAGTTCGATCCCAACATTCCCGGCCTGATCGAGGGCGAAGTCACCACCGTCACGATCATCGACCCCGCCGGTGAGTTCCCGCCGTTCCAGGTCGGCAACCATGTCCTGGACCGCACTGACGCGTTCAAGATCAGCGTGGAGTGGAAGGTCACCGGTCCGCTGCGGCCACTGTGGCTGGCCGCCCTCGGTGGCCAGTGGAACGTCCAGGCATTCGCCGAGTCCTTGGGCGGTGGTCCGGAGATTCTGCTGGCCGCCGACAACACCGTGAACGCCGACCCGGCCGTCTCGAACTACGCCGTCGAGCTCAACGTTCCGCCGAACACCTTGGACGAGGGGAACCCGGGCAGCCAGATCAGCGGGATCTACAAAGTGGTGGTCTCGGTGTTCCTCGACAGCAGCCTGGGCACCCCGGGGTTCGACATGACCGGGTTCAACGAGGGTCCGATCATCCAGGTCGAGGACCCGCAGTGACCCTGGGACGCACGCCGAGCGGCCTGCGGCTCTGACACTGGCGTAACAGACCGGGTCGTGTCCCCGAGCCAGGGACGCGACCCGGTCAGCGGAGCTTGGACAGTTCGGTCGCGGAACCGTTCCGGATCACGTCGTACAGAACGGTGGTGTCGGGTGTAGGGCTGGCGTCGATCGTGACCCGCAGGATCCGCGTGCAGAACTCGTACTGCCGCACTGCCTGATAGGTCCGTCCCTGGGCGGCGTAGCACCGCATCAGCAGTCGGTGCGCGTCCTCGCGGCACGGGTCGATGTCCAGCATCCGGTGCGCGGTGGCAATGCAGTCATCCACTCGGCCGTCGGCCAGGTCGATGCGGCTCAGCCGGTCCAGTGCGTCGACGAGCTTGATGCGCAGGCTCTCCCGTGGCAGCAACGTCCATTGCTCGAACGGCGCATCCGCGGCGAAGTCGCCGCTGTAGAGCGCAATCGCCTGCTGGTACGCCGTTCTGGCCTCCTCGTGAAGGTGCGCCCGCTCAGCGGCGGCGGCGGTACGCAGTCCTTGCTCGAATGTCTCGACATCGACCTCGACGAGCAGGTCCGGGTTGAGCCGGTACCGGCCGTCGGCGTACTCCACGAGGTTGAGCGCGGTGACGTCGAGGAAGGCGCGGCGCAGGCCGCTGACGGCCACCTGCAGCCGGTTGCGTGCGGCGGAGGCCGGCACATCGCGCCAGAACTCCTCGAGCAACTCGTCCCTGGCACAGGCGTGATGCCGGCGTGAGAGCAGATACCGAAGGACGCTCGTACCTCTCTGGCCGTTCCAGGACGTCACTGGCGAGCCATCGATCCGCACCTCGAGAGAGCCGAGCAGCCGCGCTTCGAGTAGACCTTGGCGTGGGGCCGTTCGGACGGCGGGGGAGCTGCGTACGCTCTCCGGGTACGCCGGCGCCGGTCGTTCGCTACTGAACCAGCGTCGCTTGGTCTCTGTCGGCCGGGTCAGTTCTCGCCGAAGGGATGGACGCCAGATCGGGCGCAACCAACCCCACTGCTGCTCCATCGGAACCAGCCACGGTCGAAGCTGGCCGGAGGCGATCGGGCCGGTGCTCATCTGCGGATGCCAATAGCCGACAGTCAGCGCGACCTGTAGCGCGCTCCGCTGATCTGGCGTCAGTTGGTCGAGCAGTCCCGCGGTGAGGCGGCCGAGTAGCGACGACAGGCTGTGTGAGGAGCCGAGCGCTTCGTCGACTGCGTTTGGGGACCACAGCTGTGCGGCGGTCAGTACGTCTCCGAGAACAGCCGCGTGGCGACCCGCGTAGCTGAGCAGACGTGCCCGGCTCTGGGCTGACCAGTACTCCTCGAGAGCGCCTTCGTCGACCAGTTCGGACGCGGGCACCACGCAGTCCGGTCCGCGGCCGAGCTGAGGATGCAACCAGCCTTCGGCGACCACCACCATCCTGACGCCCCGATCGATGACGGCCGGCCGGATCGCCTTGACCAGCCGGGCGACGCCCGGAGTCATTCGGCTGCCCAGCTCGAGCACGATGACGGCGCCTTCCGGTGCTCCTTGGATCTCGTCGCCGAGTCGAGCAGCCGGCAGTCGAAGGGTCTGCGGCTCGACAGGTGACCAGCGATGCTCGCAGGCCGCGGCCAGGGACTGCGCCAGTTCCGTCGTGCGTACGTCGTGGGCGCGCAACCAGACGCAATCGTGCAGCCGCTGCCAACTGTCGACCACGCCGGCCAGCCGCTCGGCGGCGTAGGAACCCGGTACCCCGCGAACCACGGAAATCGGAGCCTCCGCGATGCGCCGCACCCCTGGGGTGGTCGCGCTCGCGGCGGCCAGGGGGCGAAGGACCGGCGGCAGGTACATAGGTCTACCCCGGTCCGTGCGTTGTGCGACTCATGGCGATGCGTCCCCCTCCGCGCAAGCGCGCGCTCACCGACTGGATGCAGAGGGCCCCGCTCCTGATACGCCTTCACCGGCTCAAACCGACGTGATCCTGACCGGACTCTCATCGGGGCCGGGTGGTTCGAAGTCGGCCAGGTGCTGTTCGAGGACCGCGTCGGCCACGTCCCGCCGAGCCGCACTGACCCGGTTGCCCGCCTGGCGCCGGCGGATCGTCGGGTGGTCAACGTCCAGGTAGACCAGCACGAACCCGGCGCCGGCGACCAGGGAACGCCAGCCGTCGCGCAGCGAGCGCAGCGAGCTGGTGTCGTCGACAATCACTGTCCGACCGGCGGCGAGCAAAGCGCGGACTTCGGCGCCGGCGAGCTCGTGGGTGCGGATCCACTCTTCGACCGGGATCCCGTCACCGCCCCACAGTCCACGGCGTTCGTTGATCTCGTCGAGGCTGACCACCACCGCGTCAAGCCTCGCCGCGAGTGCCTGCGCATAGGTGCTCTTGCCGGAGTACGCCGTACCGCACATCAGCACCAGCAGGCCTGGGCCTGTGGGGTGGTTCGGCATGTCAGTGGCGGGCTTCGAGGCCGATGGCGTCGCGGAGTTTTTGAGTGGCTTCTTCGAGGTCCGGGTCGGTGCGGGACTGTGATGCCATCAGTTCGGCCAGGGCCTCGGCGATCACGTTGAGCTTCTCCTGGGACGCTTCCTCGGCCCGGCGGGCGGCGTTCTCGAGCAGGACCAGCAGGAGCAGGGTGACGACACTGGCGACTGTGTGGATGGCGACCTGCCAAGACTTCAGATCAACCCACAACGGCAGACTCACCAGCCAGACAATGACGATCCCGGCACAGAGAAAGAAGAACGGAGCCTGGCTGACGCGGAGATAGGCCGTCTGCACGAACCGATCGAACAGCGACCGCCGGTCGCCTCGCTCGCGTGTCTCGGCCGCCTCACTCCGCTCCATCGTCGGAGCGTAGTGCGCGCCGCTGCGTGGTGCCACTTCCTGGCGGTGGGTCTGCCTGTTGCCACAGGTCGAGCAGAAGCTCGTTCACCTCGTCGGGGCGTTGCTGGTGGGGGGAGTGGTCAGCACCCTCGACCTGGACAAAGGTGGCGCCGGTCTCCGTCGCGATGAACCTCGAAGTGGCGATGAGTGCTTCGCCGGCCGCGGCGCGGTAGTCAGCCGCGGCTGTCTCCCAGGTGCCGGCCAGGACCAGCTTCGGATACGTCGCGGAGCGGAGAGGCCCCAGCGGTACGTCGGCGTTCCAGCACGGCCGCTCGTGGAGCGCCGAACCAGCGGCGCGCAGCGACCATTCGTAGGGCTCGGGAACCGGCTGATCGCCCCAGACAACCCGGAGATACTCCTCCGCCGTCATCGACTGGGTACTCGGCCAGTAGCGGCGGTTGCCTTCGAGTGCCTTCGCAACCACCGGATCCGAGGTCGCGACAGCCAGCGCCGCCGGCTCGATCAAGGCCAGCGAGGCGACCAGGTCGGGTCGGCGTGTGGCAGCGAGCATCGCGACCACGCCGCCGTACGAGTGCCCGACCAGGTGACTCGGCTTGTCCATCAGTCCGGCGATGTCGTCCGCGTCGACGTCGTAGTCGCTCATCTCCGTGTCCGGACTCTCCCCGAACCCCCGCCGGTCCACGACAAGAATCCGCCGATCCCGACCAAGTTCCCGCTGCCCTGCGTACGACGCCTGTCCCCAAGACAACGTGCCGTGAACCAGGATCACCTGGTCAGCCGAGGATTCACCGTCATCCCACACCGTCACGTGTATCGGCAGCATCCCCAAATCCTAGGCGCCGAACCGGTCAAGACCTGCGATCCCAGAGGTAGTTGCTGCGGTTTCGCAGTACTATCGCTGGATGGCGCGTGAACGCAAGGGGACTGGGGATGGGCTTTCGGCTGCTGAGGTGCTGGTCGAGGGGGTGGACGTGACGTTCATGGTGTGGTTGACGTCGCGAGCGACTGCCGACCTGCTCGACGCGGCGCTGGCGCCGGCGGGGTTGGACAGTGACGAGTTCGCGATCTACTCCGTACTGGTGGCGGCACCGTCGATCACTCCCACGGAGCTGGCGCGCTGGATGGCTGCGCCACCTACCACGGTGTCCAGCTACGTGAAGCGGTTCGAGGCGCGGGGCCACGTGAAGCGCGAGCCGAACCCCACCGACCGGCGTTCCTACCGGATCAAGTTGACGCCGGCTGGCCGGCGCGCGCATTCGGCGGCGGCCAAACTCTTCGTCCCGTTGAGAACGCGCGTGGAGCACGGACTCGGTGGACGGGAGGAGCAGGTGCGTGACGCGCTGCTCACCCTCCGGACTGTTCTCGACGAGATCCGGCACGACCCCGGGACCTAGCCGGTCCAGCCCCTTGACAAGAGTACTACGAGATCGCAGTATCAAAGTACTGCGAGATCGTAGTACTCGTCGAGCCTCTGAGGGCTCGGTGAAAGTGAAGGGCGGATGGCTCATGAACAGCATTGGCGTCGAACAGGCAGCCCCAGGACGGAGCGGCAGGCGTGAGCGCTCCAGCCGGGTGATGCGGCTGCGTGGATGGACGGCCCGGCACCCGGTGACGGCGTTCCTGGCCCTGGCTTTCGCCAGTGCCTATCCGGTGATGTCACTGCCGGTTCTGGCCGCGCACGGCGTGATCGCCGATGGGTGGATGCCGGCGGTACCGGGCGTCGGCGCGGAGCGGATCGCGTCCGTGCTGCTGGTCTTCGTGGCGCTGGTCCCGGCCGCCTTGTGGACGACGTGGGCCACGGACGGACCGGCCGGAGTCCGGGTCCTGGTGGGCCGGATGTTCCGGTGGCGCATCGGGTCAGGTTGGTGGCTTGTCATCCTGGCCGGCTTGCCGACGCTGACAGTCGCGCTGGCGCTGCTGTCGGGAGACACGTTCAAGCGGGTCGACGTTGCGCCGTTCGTGATCGGCCAGGTGGTCGGGCTGCTCGTGAATCTCGTCCTGATCAACCTCTGGGAGGAGACCGCGTGGTCGGGGGTCGTGCAGACGCGGCTGGAGCGACGTCACGGCCTGGTCAGAGCGGCGCTGCTCACTGCCGTGCCGTTCGCGCTGGTCCACCTGCCGCTGCAACTCATCGGCGACTTCTCGCTCGCCTCGCTCGCGGGCGCTCTGGTTGCGCTGCTCGTCATCTGCGCGCTCGTCCGCTTGATGATCGGTGTGTACCTGCGCGGGACCGGTGGCAGCATTCTTGCGGTCGCAGTCGACCACAGCGTCTTCAACCGCAGTAACAACGACGAAGGGGTCGTCGCTGGACTTCTCGAGGGGGATGGGCGGAAGCTGGCCGGACTGGTCGCTGTGCTGCTGCTGACAGCGGTGATCGCGATTGTCTCGGGGAGGCGGTCATGAACTCCGAGGTTGCCCAACGCATCGCCGAAGAGGTCGCCGCGAAGGGAAAGATGCCCGGGCTGTCCTTTGCCGTCGCCGGACCTGAAGGACTTCTGTACGCCGGGACAGTCGGGTACGCCGACCTGGCGGAGCGCCGGGAGTCCACCGTCGACGACCAGTACCCGTGGTTTTCGATGACCAAGATCGCCACGGCGACAGCCGTCGTACGGCTGCACGTCAACGGCAAGCTGGACCTCGACACACCGATCGGCACCTACCTTCCTGGCTACCGGCCGTCTGCCAAGTCGGGGCACCCAACCACGCGCCAGTTGCTGACCCACACCGCGGGCCTGGCGAACCCGCTCCCGATCCGTTGGGTCCGACCCGAGGGTGATCGCGAGGACCCGGCGCTGCTGGACCGGATCGTCCGGAAGCACGGATCGCCCAGGAGAGCAGTCGGAGGTCGAGCGGCGTACTCGAACATCGGATATCTCCTCGCAGGAAAGGTCATCGAGGCTGTCACGGGGGAGTCGGTCCAGGACCATGTCCACCGGTCTGTCCTGGAGCCACTCGGGATGAAGAACACCGGCTATGAGTTCCAGGCGAGCGGTCCTCGATCCATCGGCTACGTCCGCCTCAACCCGGCCGCGGTTCCGGTACTTCGTTGGGCGTTGCCCAGCGGGATCGTCGGCAACCGAGTTGCCGGCCACACCGCTCTGCGCCCCTTCCTCGTCAGCGGCCCGGCGTACGGCGGTCTGGTCGGGACCGTGACCGACGCGGCACTGCTCGCAGCCGCCCACAGCGCGGGCCTGTCGGATCATCACCCCCTTCTGCCCTACGAGCAGGTGGAGGCGATGCGCACGATCAGCGCGCCCGGGAAGCCGTTCGACCATGGCATCGGCTGGTTTCGTCCGCCGGCCGGCGCCGACCGCACTCCGGCGTACGTCGAGCACTACGGGACGGGATGCGGCTTCTGGAACGCCATGCGGATCTACCCGCACCGGCGACTCGCGATGGTTGCCATGACCAACACCACCTTCCGGTGGGAATTCGACAACCTCTTCACCCGACTCGAGCAGCTGCGGAGGGACTCCTGCCATTGACCGGAGCTGCCGGTGGGTGGACTTTGAAGAGGGGGGAATGTGCGGATGTCAGTGGTTTCCGGCGGGGCGGGGGGCGCCCGAACTGCAGACGCCGAGGTGCATCGGGTGGGATGGGGCTTCATCCTGCTGTACACGTTGGCGTATCTGAGTACCTGCTTGGTCTTGATCGCACCGCTGCTGGTCACCTTGGCGTTGAAGGTGAACTCGCTGGTGGGGATCGACAGGGCGCCGCGCAGCCTGGCCCTGGTTGCCGGGATCGGTGGCCTGGTCGCGATGGTCTGCAATCCGTTCTTCGGCAAGTTGAGCGACCGTACGTCGTCGCGGCTGGGCATGCGGCGGCCGTGGATGGTCATCGGCCTGGTCGGTGGCTCGCTGGGCATTCTCGTGGTCGCGGTGGCGCCGAACATCCTCATCGTGCTCGTCGGGTGGTGCACTGCCCAGCTGTTCTTCAATGCATTGCTCGCCGTCCAGGTGGCGGTCCTGCCGGATCAGGTCCCAACGATGCAACGCGGCGTGGTCGCGGGCGTACTGGGGGTTTGTCTGCCGATCGCCTCAGTCAGCGGGACCTTCCTCGTCAAGCTGTTCACCGGAAATCAGGTCCTCATGTTCTTGGCCCCGTGCGTGATCGGCGGATTCTTCATCCTGCTGTTCGCGGCGGTTCTCGACGATCGGCGACTGGCGAAGGCGGACAGGCCGCCCTGGTCGCTGCGAGAGTTCGCCGGCACGTTCTACGTCTCACCGCGCAGGAACCCGGACTTCGCCTGGGTCTTCGTCAGCCGGTTCCTGTTCGTGCTGGCGTACGCCTTCCTGTTCACCTACCAGGCCTACTACCTGCTCGAGAAGATCGGCAGCGCCGAGGCCGACGTACCGCGGCAGATCTTCCTCGGCACGCTCATCCAGTCCAGCGTCATCGTCGTTGCTTCGGTCATCGGTGGCCGGCTGTCCGACTGGACGGGCCGGCGGAAGGTCTTCGTCCTCAGTGCGTCCATCGTCTACGGGCTGGCGATGCTTGTCATCGGTGTCGCCGTCGACGTCAACGGCTATCTCATCGGGATGGCGATCGGCGGTCTCGGATTCGGCATCTACATGGCCGTCGACCTGGCGCTCGTTGTCGACGTACTGCCGGACAAGGCCAACGCCGCCAAGGACCTCGGCGTACTCAACATCGCCGGCGCCCTCCCAGGTTCTGTCGCGGCGGCGGTCGCTCCGGCCATCCTGGCGGTCGGCGGTGGCAGTTACGGCGTGCTGTACGGCGTTGCCGGAGTGTGCGCGATCATCGGGGCGTTCGCCATTCTCCCCGTGAAGAGCGCCCGCTGACTCTGGCTATTCGCTGTCGAGTTGACGGATCTCCGTCAGCGAGGCCTTGGCCTCATCCGCCGTCGGTCGGCGTTCGGGGTGCTTGGCGAGCAGCCCATCGATGATCGGGCCTAGGCGGCCGGTCCGGGGTGGCGTGCCCCGGAGTACGGCGAGGAAGCTGTCGGACCACTCGCCCCGGTCGAACGGCGGGTGGCCCTCGACGCCGGCGAACAGGGTCGCGCCGAAGGAGTACAGGTCGGCCCGAGGATCCGGCTTGTGGACCGAGGTCCTTGTCGTACGAGCACCACGATCGGCTGAGTGAATCTGCCCCGGTATCCCGGCGACCACCACTCCCGGCTACCGGTCGGAAGGCAAGCGGCCGTGGGGTCAGCCCCGTCCCCGCACAGCGGTCGCCCTCGTGGATGCCAGCGGGCCGTCGTTTCTTCCTGCTGGCTGCAATGCGCACGGGGTGCTGGCTGCGACGACACGTTGGCAGGGGCAAGTCAGTCTGGCTGGAATGAGCTGTCCCGCGGAGAACGGAGCCGCACGATGAGTCTCTCGATGGACCTGCCCGCTGCCGGGGCGACGTCCGGGAGGTGGATGTTCAGCGCTGCGTGCGCGGGCCTGGACCCGGAGTTGTTTTTCCCGATCGGGACCACGGGGCCCGCGATAGCGCAGATCGAACAGGCGAAGCAGATCTGCTGCGGCTGCGGTGTGCTCGAAGAGTGCCGTCGCTGGGCGATGAACACCGGGCAGGAGGCGGGGGTCTGGGGCGGGCTGTCCGAGGAGGAGCGCCGCGCCCTGAGGCAACGCAGGGTCGAAAAGCGGCGGCGCGAGCTCCGTCATTTGTTCGATTGAATCGGACCAGCGTGTTGGTGATTGACCAACTCTGACCTTGCCGGGTGCATCTAACTGGTGTCCAAGGGGGCATCGTGAAATGTATTCACACCATCATTCACATCCGCAGACCGATCCGCACCGCGTTCGCCGTACTGGCGATCGCAGCACTACCGGCGGGAGTCGTCGCTGTACCTGCGTTCGCAGGCGCCACCACGACGACGAACGCAGGAGCTGCCGCCGGTTGTCCCGCCGGCTGGGGTTCATTGCCTGAGGCAAGTACCTACACCGGACCGGGTCACCTGACGAACGTCCGGACCGGCCGGCATGCCTGTTTCGACCGGAGCGTGTTCGACGTCGCCCACCAGTGGTGAGCGGTGGGCAGTACGGTCAGGGCCACGCGCTGCGGTTGCCCCCAGCAACTACTGGGTGGGCAGCAGTTGGGTGGTCAGGGCGTCGGCCGTCCATTGCTCCCAACGACCGGGGCTCCAACCGCGGCGTTCAGTGAGGTATTGATACATCTCGGGGCTGAGTAGGGCGAGGGCGATGTCGGTCGCCATGGCTGGGTCGAGGCCGTCGCGGAGGGGGCCTTTCGCTGCGAGGGCAGTGATGAGCTGTTCCATCACGATGGCACGCTGGGTGTTGTTGGTCTCCCAGAGATCGGCGATCTCAGGGTCGGCGGAGGCGGCGCTGGCGACGACCTGAAGCACGGGGGCGACGCGTCGATAGATCTCGCGCGCGAGTCGCGCCTGCTCGCGAAGTTGCTCGCGCTGGCCGGCTTCGGAGATCGCTGCGCGCACCCTGGGGCGTTCCAGGGTCGGCACGGGTTCCTCGTCGCCGGCAACCGCGGTGTCGAGGATCTCGCTGAGCAGGGCCCGCTTGGTGCGGAAGGTGAAGTAGAGGGTCTGCACGGCCACTCCGGCCTCGTCGGCGATGGCCTGCATCGAGGTGGCGGCGTATCCACGCGCGGTGAACAGACCCAGCGCCGCCGTGCGCATCCGGCGTCGGTTGGCGCGCGTCTTGTCCGCTCTGCTGGTGGTCTCGCTCGCGTTCATGGTCGGAGCCTAGCAGTTGACTAGAGTGTTGCTCTAGTGATCCACTAGAGCAACACTCTAGTGACAGCCCCGAACGGAGATCCGATCGATGAGCGAGACCGTTGTGCAGTCCGGCGTCATACGCCGGCAGTTGCGTACCACCGCAAGGCTGACCGCGCTGATCGGCGGACCGCTGTTCTGGCTGGGGACGCTGCTGCATCCCGCCCGTGACGGGTGGAGCATCGCGGAGGTCGGGGAGCGGTACGGGCTCACGCATGACATCCAGGCAGCAGGCCTGTTCCTGCAGATCATCTGTCTCGCGAGCATGATCGCGTTGGGAACCCAGGTCACCGGGCGGCGAGCGCTCCGCTCCTGGTACGTGGCCTTGTCGGGCACTTTGCTGTGGTTCGCGCTGATCATCTTCGACGGATCGCATAACCCGGTCCGAGCGGAGTACGAACCAAGCTTGGTGCACGAACCGGCCGACTTGAACACGCCCGCCGCTCTGATCGTCATTCCGGCCCTGCTCGCGTTTCCACTCGGCTACCTGTTGCTGGCCCGCACGCTCAATCGATCTGGCCTGCGGTGGACCGGCGTACTGCTCGGCGTCGGCGCCACGGTCTACACGATCGGCGGGCTGTTCATCTTCACGTCAGGCCCGCGATTCGGGCTCATTCAGATCTTCGAAGTCGCCGGCGCCACCCTGTACGCGGTCGGGTTCGTCCAACTGGGCCGCGCCGCAGCCAACGACCTCAACCTGCCTCCCGTCTCGGCCGCCTAGTCATGGCGGCCTCCCGGACTCCCATCACTGGTGCGGCGACCATCATTGAGGATCTGCTGTCGCCGGCTGGACGGGCCGACCCGTTCCCGCTGTACGCCGCGGCGCACGGGATCGGTCCGGTCCTCGCCGTGACCGACGATGTCTTCCTCGTGTGCGGTTACGCGGAGGTCAATCAGGTGCTCCGAGACCCAGGTTTCGGGTTCCCGGACGCGGCACCGAGCCCCTCCACAACGACGGCCGGCGCCGACGCCCTCCTGTCGATGAACCGGTCGATCCTGCGGGCCAACCCACCGGACCACGGGCGCATGCGCTCCTTGATCTCCCAGGTGTTCACACCGCGCCGAGTCGCCTCACTGGAACCGTCGGTTCTGAACGCTGTGGACAACCTGCTCGACCGGCTCGCCAAGTGTGGGGCCGACGGCCAGACCGTGGACTTCATGGATCAGTTCGCGTTCCAGTTGCCGGTCGCTGTGATCTGCGAACTCCTCGGCATCCCGATGCAGGACCGGCAGCGCTTCCGCCCGCTGGCATCCGACCTGACGGCGGCGCTCGAACTGTCCGGCGGCGTCGCCGGCCCCGCTGACGCGGCCGCACGCGAACTGGGCAGCTACTTCACGCATCTGATCAGCGAACGTCGCGCGGCGCCGGGCAGCGACCTTGTCAGCGCTCTGGTGGCCGTCCGCGACGCGGACGACGGCAGCCTGACCGACGAGGAACTGCTCGCGAACCTCATCCTGCTGCTGGTCGCCGGCTTCGAGACGACCACCGATCTCCTCGGCAACGGCCTGGCACTCCTGCACCAGCATCCGGACGTCGTCGCCGCCCTGCGCTCTGATCAGGTGACGGCCGCGGGCTTCATCGAAGAGGTACTGCGCTTCGACTCCCCGGTGCAGGTCGCCACCCGGATCGCACGCGCCGGCGGACTGGTCGTCGGAGACGTCTCAATTCCCGCCGGCAGTGCCCTGATCCTGCTGCTCGGAGCCGCGAACCGCGACCCGGCCCGCTTCGACGACCCCGACCACTTCGATCCGGCGCGCGCCGACAACAAACCTCTCAGCTTCGGCGCCGGCCCACACATCTGCCTGGGCAACAGCCTCGCCCGACTCGAAGCATCGGTCGCGTTCCCACGCATCCTTGCCCGCTTCCGCAACCTCTCAGCAGACCCCACCCAAGAGCCTGTCCGCCGGGACAGACTCGTCCTGCGTGGCTACCAGACCCTCCCGATCCGCCTCGAGGCCGCCTCTGCTCCGGGAGTCAGCTGATCGTGGTGCCTTCCGGCACGCGGCGAAAGCTGGGGCGCGGTTCTACGATGGCGAGACGATGACGCCTACTCAGCTACGCGCGTTCTCCGCGGTCGTGCGCCTCGGTTCGGTGAAGGCCGCCGCCGCTGAGCTCGAGGTCACCGAGGCCGCCGTCTCCCTGCACGTTGCCCAACTGCGCAAGGAACTCGGCGACCAGTTGTTCACCCGGACAGCGTCAGGGCTGGCGTTCACTCCCGGCGGGTTGCGGCTGGCCAGCCGTGCCGTGGAGTTGCTCGGACTGCAGAACCGGACGATCCAGGAGGTCAGCCAGGCCGGGCGCGGCCGGAGGCTGATGCGGATCGCGGCCTCGACCCTGTTCGCGGAGTACGCCGCCCCGGGCCTGATCGAACTGTTCGCCGGCCGGGCGGATGATCTGGACGTCGAGTTGAGTGTGCACCATCCGCGCCAGTTCGCGGCGCTGTTGTCCGAGCGTTCGGTCGACGTTGCCCTCGGCCCGGTTCCGGCCGGCCTGCCCGAGTCGATCCGTCGCGTCCCCTTCCTCAACTACCGGCTCGTGGTGGTTGCCGACAGCGAGCATCCGGCCGCGATCGGCCCGGCCCGGCCGGCGATGCTGCGTGAGCAGACCTGGTTGCTCGGCCCCTCGGCGGTCACTGACGGCGCGGTCGCGGCGATGTTGCGCAAGCTGGAGGTGCCGGAGCAGAGGCAACGGATCTTCCAGAGCCACGCGGCGGCGATCGAGGAGGCCAAACGTGATGGGGGAGTCGCGGTGGCCTTGTCGTCCGCGGTCGCCGGCGACGTGTCGAACGGCCGGTTGACGATCGTCACCGGTCGTGGACTGACGATGGGCGGGGTCTGGTCGGCGATGACGTTGCCGGCGCATGCCGTCGTACCCGCCGCCGCCGAGTTGACGCGCTTCATCACCACGCCGCGCGCCACCCAGGCGATGTTGCGGGGATCGGGCGTGACGATCGGGCATTTCCGGCCCTCGATCCACGTCACCTTGTGGAGTTGACCACCTCGGCCAGCGCGTCGAGGGTGTTGCCCGGGAGCAGGGCGTCGCAGTACGGCAGGGCCGCGACCAGTGCGCCGGTGAGCGGCTGGTAGCCGGGAGCCGCGACGCGCGGATTCATCCAGATCACTCGATGGGCGCGCCGGGACAGTCGAGCCATCGTCCGGGCCAACTGCTCGGGGTCGTCGCTGTCCCAACCGTCGGAGGCGATGATCACCACGGCGCCGCGGACGAGTGCGCCGTACCTGGACTTCAGCAGGCTGGCCACGTTGGTGGCGATGCGGGTTCCACCGAAGCGGTCCGCGACCAGCGTGGACGCCTGATCGACCGCGACCGCGACATCGCGATGTGCGAGTACGGCGGTCAGCCGCGTCAAGGTCGTTCCGAAGGCGAACACCTCCGCTCCGGCACTGATCGTTGCCGCCCGCATCAGATGCAGGTACGGCGTGATGAATGCCTGCATCGACTGGCTGACATCACACAGCATGACGAGGCGTCGCGGCTTGTGCACCGGGCCGGTGCGAACCAGTTCGGTCGGCTCCCAGCCCGTGCTGCGCGAGCGCGCCATCGTGGCCCGAAGGTCGATCATCGTGCCGCGGCTGCGGGTTGCGAAGCGGCGGGTACGACGGGTCGGCCAGTGCTCGCGAGCACTCTCCAGCCAGGCACCGACCTCCGCGAGTTGCACCGGGTCGAGCGCGTCGAACGGCGTGTCGCGCAGACCGGTGAGTGCGCTCGGGAGTCGTTCGGGCACAGCAAGGCCGGTGTTCGCGTCTTCGGCACGCCCGGTAGCGGCGGTGGGCATGGAGATCCAGGGCAGGCCTGCGCCGTCGTGAACCATTGCCGATGGTGGGATCCCATGGCTGGTGCCGCGGTCGGGAGCGGAGTCGAGCGGCCTGCGACGGGACTGCGGATCGACTGCGACGACCGTGTCCGCGAAGACGGCGGCGAACACTGCGTCGTACCTGTCCAGGTCCTGTCTGCGGCGTACCAAGGTGACTCGGCCGAGCCAGTACAGACGGCGTTGGTTGTCCGCCGGCTGCACCGTCAGTGCCTCGGTGAAGAGTTCCGTCGCGGTCAGGTCGACGGAGATGCCCGCGGTTCGCAGTCGCTCGGAGAACGCCACGGCGAACGACGCACGGTCGACCGCACGGAAGAGGACGGCATCATCGGACAAGGAAGTAGATCACCACCGCCACGATCACGACGACGGCCAGCACCGGGACCGACCGCCGCGCCACCGAGCCGCCGGCCAGGTGCATCAGGTCGAGCGGAGCCGGCTCGGTGCTGTCGGACGAGGCTCGCAGCGAGTCCGCCTGGTCCGGCGCCACCGTATCGACCGCACGATCGCCGGCCAGTCCATCCCCGCCGACTCGGCTGGGCGCGGGCTCGGCTGCGGCTACGTGCTCGGCGCCCAGTGCGCCCGCTGCCAGCTTGGCTTCCAAGCAGGCGGTGAACTCTCCGAGGAGCTTCTCCGAGACTTGTTTGATCATGCTGCTGCCGAACTGGGCGACCTTGCCGGAGATGCTCAGGTCGGTGTCGACGCTCACCCGGGTGCCGGCCGGGTCGGGCGTGAGGTCCGCGGTGATCCGCGCGGAGGCGTTCCCGGATCCGCGCGAATCCTTGCCCTTGGCATCGATCACAGCATGGTACGTCGCGTCGTCCTTGGTCTCGAATCGCGCCGTACCACCGAAGTCGCTCACCACCGGACCGAGCTTGACCCGGACCTTGCCCTGGTAGTTCTCGCCGTCGAACCCGGTCAGCTGGGCACCCGGCAGACACGGCGCGATCGCCTCGAGGTCGGTCAGCACAGCCCACGCCTGGGCGGGCGGCACGCTCACGGTGAACTCGTGGGTGATCCTCATGCTGTCCCCTCGCTCGGTTCGAACAGTTCGGTCATGGCGTCCACGTCGTCGGGCGACTTGGCGATCGCCGACAGCGTTCGGAGCGCGTCGTCGCGACCCAGCGAGGTCACTCCGAGCGCGCTCAACGCGGCGACCCAGTCGATCGTCTCGGCCAGCCCGGGCGGCTTGTCGAGGTCGAGTTGCCGGGCCCGGCCGACGAAGTCGGTGACACTGCGCACGAGCGGTTCGGCGGCGGCCGGGATCCGGCGCCGGACGATGCGCACCGCGCGGCCGGGCGAGGGGAACTCGATCCAGTGGTAGAGGCAACGGCGCCGCAGCGCATCGTGGAGCTCGCGGCTCCGGTTCGACGTGAGGACGACGTACGGCGGCCGGGCGGAGGCGAACGTGCCGAGCTCGGGGATCGTCACCGACGCTTCGCCGAGGAACTCCAGCAGCAGCGCCTCGAACTCGTCGTCGGCCCGGTCGATCTCGTCGAGTAACAGCACCGGTGGCACCGGGCCGGTCGCCGTGACACTGCGCAGGATCGGACGCTCGATCAGGAACTCGGAGGTGAAGAGGTCGGTGTCCTGGAGTCTGTCGTGCCTGGACTCGGCCAGCCGGATCGCCAGCAGTTGGCGCTGGTAGTTCCACTCGTACAGGGCTTCGCGTGCGGTCAGCCCTTCGTAGCACTGCAGCCGGATCAGGGACGTGCCGAGAACGTTCGCCAGGGTGAGAGCCGACGCGGTCTTGCCGACACCGGGCTCGCCTTCGAGCAGCAGCGGGCGGGGGAGCGTGCAGGCGAGGTAGAGCGCCGTCGCGGTGCCCTCGTCGAGAAGGTGGCCGGCCTGGTCGAATCGGGTGACGACCTCCTCGATGTCGCGGAACGGTGCCGTCATCGCTCGATCCCCTGTGCCAGCAGACTTTCGTAGTCGTCCCAGGTGTCCACGTCCGCCGGCACCTCCGTGTCCACCGGTACGTCGACAACGGCGTGACGGCCCGACTCGACCAGCTTCCAGACCCCTTTGTCCCCGTGCAGGTTCGCGAGCTCGGGGAACACCGATCGGGCGAACCAGAACGGATGACCGATCCCGTCGCGATAGCCGCAGACGGCGATCGGCGCTTCCGCCTGAATCACCGACCGCGCGGATCGGACCCGGACTCCGGGCTGGTCGCCGAGCATCAGCACAATTCCGGTCGTCCGATTGTCGACAACGTCGAGCGCCGAGACGATCGAGGACGAGCAGCCGCTGCCGTACGACGGGTTCAGGACTACTGTCGCCCCGCTCAGGTCGACCGTCGCGCGGACATCCTCGGCCGCGCCGCCCAGCGTGACGAGCAGCTGGTCGAACTCACAGTCCCGCGCGGTTCGCAGTACGGCGTCCAGCAGCGTCGTACCGCCGTACGGGAGAAGCTGCTTCGGCTGACCCAGTCGGTGCGACCCACCCGCGGCGAGCACCAGTCCGGTCACGAACATGCCGGTCAACCCGCGACCTGCGCAGCGTAGGCGTCACGGCACCCCTGGCCGCAGAACCAGTAGGTGGTGCCGTCGACCTCGAGGTACGGCGTATCGGACTTGATCAGCACCGACATCCCACACACCGGATCCACGACCTGTACGGCGATGCTCTCCGCCGGAATCTGGGCGGGGTGGAGACCGTTCTGCCGCATCGAGCGCACAACGTCCGCGAGCACGGACAGGGCGATCTCCCCGGGGCTCTCCGCGCCGAGGTCCAGGCCGACCGGTGTCCGGACGCGGGCCGACTCCTCGTCGGTCAGGCCGAGCTCGGCCAGCACCGCGCGACCACGCTTGCCGCTGGCAACCAATCCGACGAAGCCGACACCGGCGTCCAGCGCTGCCCGCAGTGGAGCGGTCTCGTCCCGGCCGAGCCCCGCCACGACCACGGCGAGCGTGCCCGGCGACGGCGGCCGGGTCCCGTCGAGCCGCTCGATGGCGAAGCCGGCCGCGGTTCCGACCGCGACCATCGCCTCGGCGATCGGCGTCGCGCCCGAGATGCCGAGCAACGGCGGGGGGATCTGTGGCTGCAGGAAGATCTCCAGCGAGCCGCCACTCAGGCAGGGATTGGTCGCCACCACGGCGCCGGGAACCTCCGGAAACGCATCCGCCGCCGTGGGGACGACACGCAGCAGCACAGCGCGGCCCTCGCTGAGAGCCGCGAGTGACGCCGACACGACCGAACCCTCGGCGCAGATGCCGCCCACGAATCCCTCCAGCGATCCGTTCGCCAGTACGACCGCGTCGTCACCCGGCCGCGCGGATGTCGGGTGCTCCGCGCGGACGACGGTCGCGTGCACGAACGGCACTCGTGCACCGGTGAGTTCGGCGATCCGTTCGGTGACGGTTGTGTTCATGCGCACCTCACACCGGCGGCCGCGGCCGGCCCTGCATGGCGTCCCAGACCCTGGACGGTGTCAGCGGCATGTCGGCGTGCCGGATGCCGAACGGCTTCAGTGCGTCCACCACGGCGTTGACGACGGCGGCCGGTGACCCGACCGTGGCCGACTCGCCGATGCCCTTCGCGCCGATCGGGTGGTGCGGGGACGGAGTGACGGTGTAGCCGGTCTCCCAGTCGGGGACCTCCAGCGCGGTCGGGATCAGGTAGTCCATCAGCGATCCGCCGAGACAGTTGCCGTCCTCGTCGAAGGCGATCATCTCCATCAGGGCCATCCCGACCCCGTCGGTGAGGCCGCCGTGCACCTGGCCCTCGATGATCATCGGGTTGATGCGCGTCCCGCAGTCGTCCACCGCGACGAAGCGCCGTACCTTGACCACCGCGGTGCCGGGATCGATGTCGACGACACAGATATAGGCGCCGTACGGATAGGTGAGGTTCTCCGGGTTGTAGCAGATCTGGGCCTCCAGGCCGCCCTCGATGCCTTCGGGAAGGTCACCGGCGCCGTGCGCCCGCATCGCGATGTCCTGGATGGTGACCGCGGTGCCCGGGTCGCCCTTGACGTGGAACGATCCCTTGGTCCACTCCAGGTCCGCGACCGAGACCTCGAGCATGCCGGACGCGATGATCCGGGCCTTGTCGCGGACCTTGCGGGCGACCAGCGCGGCGGCCGCGCCGGACACCGGAGTCGAGCGACTGCCGTAGGTGCCGAGGCCGAACGGCGTGTTGTCGGTGTCGCCGTGCACCACCTCGATGTCGTCCGGCGGGATGCCGATCTCCTCGGCGACGATCTGCGCGAACGTCGTCTCGTGCCCCTGGCCTTGCGTCTTCACCGACAGCCGGACCACGGCCTTGCCGGTCGGGTGGACCCGCAGTTCACAGCCGTCGGCCATGCCGAGGCCGAGGATGTCCATGTCCTTGCGGGGGCCGGCGCCGACCGCCTCGGTGAAGAACGAGACGCCGATGCCCATGAGTTCGCCCCGGGCGCGGCGTTCGGTCTGCTCGCGGCGGAGTTCGTCGTACCCGGCGAGTTCCATCGACAGCCGCATGGTCTTCTCGTACTCGCCCGAGTCGTAGACCCAGCCGGTCTTGCTCTGGTACGGGAACTGCTCGGGACGGATGAAGTTCCGCAGCCGCAGCTCGGCCGGGTCCATCTGGAGTTCGTACGCGAGACAGTCGACCAGCCGCTCGACCAGATAGACCGCTTCGGTGATCCGGAACGAGCAGGCGTACGCGACACCACCCGGCGCCTTGTTGGTGTAGACGGCGGTCATCTTGCAGTACGCCGCCTCGAGGTCGTAGCTGCCGGTGAACACCCCGAAGAATCCGGCCGGGTACTTGACCGGAGCCGCCGTACCGTTGAACGCTCCGTGGTCGGCCAGCACGTTGGTCCGGATCGCCAGGATCTTGCCGTCCCGGGTCGCCGCGATCTCGCCGCGCATGATGTAGTCCCGGGCGAAGCCGGTGCTGGTGAGGTTCTCCGACCGGTCCTCCATCCACTTGACCGGTTTGCCGAGTACGAGCGACGCGACGATCGCGCACACGTAGCCGGGGTAGATCGGGACCTTGTTGCCGAAGCCGCCACCGAGGTCGGGAGCGATCACCCGGATCTTGTGCTCGGGCAGGCCGGACACGAGTGCGTAGACGGTCCGGTGTGCGTGCGGTGCCTGGCTCGTCGTCCAGAGCGTGAGCTTGCCGTCGACGCGGTCGTAGTCCGCGACACATCCGCATGTCTCCATCGGCGCGGGGTGGACGCGCGGGTAGACGATGTCCTCCTTCACGACGACATCGGCCCGCGACATCACGTCCTCGGTCGCGGCGGCATCGCCGGTCTCCCAGTCGAAGCAGTGGTTGTCCGTCTTGCCTTCCAGGTCGTCGCGGATGACCGGCGCGTCCGCCGCCAGTGCGGTTCGCGCGTCCACGACCGGGGGCAGCGGGTCGTAGTCGACGTCGATCAGTTCGAGCGCGTCCCGGGCGGCGTACCGGTCCTCGGCGACGACGACCGCGACCTCCTGGCCCTGGAACCGGACCTTGTCGGTGGCCAGCACCGCCTGTACGTCGTTCGAGAGCGTCGGCATCCAGGCGAGGCCCTGGGCGGCGAGATCGGCGCCGGTGATGACGGCCTTCACCTTCGGATGGGCCTGAGCGGCGGTGACGTCGATGCTCGCGATCCGCGCGTGCGCCATCGGTGAGCGCAGGACCGCGAGGTGCAGCATGCCGGGCAGCTGGATGTCGTCGACGTACTTGCCCAGGCCGCGGATGAAGCGTGGATCCTCTTTGCGCAGCATCCGGCCGTGGCCGAGCGGCTTCTGGTCGTTGTCGTCGAATGTCTCGGTCGGGCGGGTCGGTGTGGCGGTCATGCGGGGCTCCCGGCGGTCTCTGGCGCGGGTTCGGCGGCGTCGGCGGGTTGCGCGCCGTCGGGGTGGGTCGCGGCCCAGCGGATCGAGCGGACGATGGTCGCGTAACCGGTGCAGCGGCAGATCTGGCCCGAGATCGCCTCGCGGATCTCCTGCGGGGACGGGTCCGGATTGCGGTCGAGCAGCGCGCGGGCGGTCATCATCATTCCCGGCGTACAGAAGCCGCACTGCAGTCCGTGGCACTGCATGAAGCCTTGCTGAACGGGGTCCAGGCCGTCCTCGGTCTCCAGGCCTTCCACCGTGCGTACATCGTGGCCGCCGGCCATCGCGGCCAGGACGGTGCACGACTTGACCGGCTCGTCGTCCATCCAGACCACGCAGGTGCCGCAGTTGCTGGTGTCGCAGCCCCAGTGGGTCCCGGTCAGCCGGAGGTGATCGCGGAGGAAGTGCACGAGCAGCGTGCGGCCCTCGATCTCGGCCGAGACCTCTTCGCCGTTGACGGTCATCGTCACCTGCATGGTCATGCCCTCCCTTGTCCGGAGCGTTCGTCGTACCGCTGGACCGCCGTTCGGAAGGCTCGGGTGGTCAGCTCTGCGGCGAGGTGCCGCTTGTACTCGGTGCTGCCGCGCATGTCGGTGACGGGCTCACTCGCCGCCGCGGCCAGTTCGCCGGCCTGCCGGAACAGCTCTTCGGACGGTGGGTTGCCGCGCAGCGTCTCGGAGATCGCCGGGATGCCGGTCGTGTTCGGTCCCACCGCGGCCAGGCCGGCCCGGGCGTCGGCGATCACACCGTCCCGGATCCAGACCGCGGCGCCCGCTGACACGACAGCCCAGTCACCGGCTCGGCGCTCGACCTTGTAGTACGCGCTGGAGCCGCCCGGCCGGACCGGGAATCGCACCTCGGTGAGGATCTCGTCGTCACCGACGGCCGTCTCGTACGGGCCACGGTAGAACTCGTCCATGCTGACCACCCGCGTTCCGGACGGTCCCCGGATCACACAGCTCGCGTCCAGCGTCGTACACACCGCGGACAGATCCTCGGACGGATCGGCCTGGCAGAGCGAGCCGCCGATCGTCCCGCGATTGCGGACCACCGGATCGGCGATCACTCGTTCGGCGTCGGCGAAGATCGGGAACAGCTCCGCGAGATCGGCCGACTCCAGCAGCTCACGGTGCCGGGTCATCGCGCCGACCCGCACCTCGTCCGGCGTCACCGTGATCCGGCCGAGTTCGTCGTGCAGCTCGTTGATGTCGATCAGGTACTCGAAGTTGGCCAGCCGGAGCTTCATCATCGGCAGCAGGCTGTGCCCGCCGGCGATCAGGCGTGCCGAACTGCCGAGCCGGTCGAGGAGTTCGACGGCGTTGTCGACACTGGTGGCGCGCTCGTACTCGAATGGTGCTGGAACCTGCATGCCGGGCTCCTTCGTCGACGCGGATACCTCGATGGCACCGCGCCGGCACCCCACTGTCAACGGCTACCTAAGCCATTCCTTAGGTGCGCAGGCGGGAACTGCACCGACCAATCGATCGCAGGCCCCCACAGGGCCGATCGGGGCTAGTTTCGACGTACCGGAGGGGAGGCGGTGAATGCGCGATCTGCTCAACGACATCGACCGGTGGCGAGCCGACGGTCGAGCCGTCGTACTCGCCCGGGTCGTGGACCTGGAGGGTTCCGGGCCGCGCGGTCCGGGCGCCGCGATGGCCGTCAACGATCGGCTGGAGGTGACCGGCTCGGTGTCTGGTGGCTGCGTGGAGGGTGCATTGGTCACCGCCGCCGAGGAGGTGTTCAAGACCGGTGAGCGGTCCGTGCACACCTTCGGGTACTCCGACGGCGAGGCGTTTGCCGTGGGCCTGACCTGTGGCGGCACGATCCATGTGTTCGTCGAGCCGCTCGACTGGTGACGGGCGTGTACGCCGAACTCGCCGAGGCGCTGCGGACACGGCGGCCCGTCGTCCTCGTCACCGTGGTGGACGGCCCGGCGACCGGTGCCAAGCTGCTGATCACGGCGGAGGGGGAGCGGACCGGAAGCCTGGGCGACGCGGCGCTGGACGACCGGGTGGAGAGGGACGCACTGGGTGCGTTGGCCGCCGGCCTGACCGGCGTACGGCACTTCGGCCGGCACGGCGAGCCGGAGCGGACCGACCTCACTGTCTTCATCGAATCGTTCACGGCACCGCGGCGGATGATCATCTTCGGCGCCGTCGACTTTGCCGCCGCGCTGACACAGGCAGCCAAGCTGCTGAAGTATGCCGTGACCGTCTGCGATGCACGTCCGATCTTCGCCACCCGGGCCCGATTCCCGCAGGCCGACGAAGTGATCGTCGACTGGCCCCAGCGACTGCTCACCCGAATCGGTGCGAGCCTGACGCCACGCGATGCGGTGTGTGTCCTCACGCATGACGCGAAGTTCGACGTACCCGCGATCGTCGCGGCGCTGGGCACCGAGGTCGGCTACCTGGGTGTCATGGGTAGCCGCAACACCCACAGCGATCGGCTGGTACGCCTTCGCTCCGCAGGCGTCCCCGAGGCGGCCCTGGCCCGCCTGCACGCCCCGATCGGCCTCGACATCGGCGCGCTGACCCCCGAGGAAACCGCCGTCTCCATCTGCGCCGAAATCATCGCCGAACGCGCCGGCCTGGAAGTCGTCCGCCCTTTGCGACAGGTGAAGACACCGATCCACCACTGATCTCAGATGGGATCGGGGCGTCCGTGGATCACGCGCACACCGGCAGGCAGCCGTGCGTCGCGGGCGAGCAGCGCGCCGTCCAGCCAGGCCTCGATCACCTCCGCCAGTTCCTCGGGATGGTTGAAGTTCACCGCGTGCGCCGCCCGTTCGACGAGCACGACCGCCAGGTGCTGGGAAGCGAGCCGGCCCACCTCGTGGACGCGGGACGGAGGCGGCATCAGCGGGTCCCGGCCACCGAGGACGGCCAACGTCGGGACGGGGGTGTGCAGCAACCGCTCCAGGGACGGGTACAGGGTCAGCTCGTGGAACAGGCGCAGACCGTTGACCGGTCCGAACCTCAGGTAGTCCGGCAGCGCGATCGACGCCATCCTTGGGCTCTCGCGCATCACGTCCAGCGCCAGCTGGCGGAGCGCGCGGGGAAGCGGCCGGTTCTGAATGCCCCCTGCGGGGGAGACCAGCACAAGTCGGTGGACGCGCTCAGGTGCCTCGTGCGCCACCTCGAGGCCGATCGGACAGCCCATCGAGTTCCCGACCAGCACTGCCCGTTCGATGTTCAGCGCGTCGAGGATCGCCAGCAGGGCACCGGCCAGCGCGGGAACGTCCAGCACCTGGTCGCGTCTCTCGCTGCGGCCGTAGCCCGGCAGGTCGGGCACCACGTTGACCCATCGGCCGGCCAGGAGGCGAGCCGTGGGCATGAGATAAGAACCGGAGATTGCGAAGCCGTGGATGTGTACGACGGGCACGCCACTCCCGCCGACGCTGCGCCGGTAGTACACCGACCTGCCATCGACCTGCACCTGCTCGGCTACCCAACCGTGGTCGGCACCCATGGCGAATTTTCTCACACCCCAGACCGGGGTCAGAGCTGTCGGCGCATGAGGACATACGCGTCGCCGATCAGCTTCTCCGCGGTGAAGCCTTCTCGTTCGAACATGGAGATGGTTCCAGCGGTGGAGAGGTTGCCGAAGGCCCGCGTGCTGCTCAACGGCATTCGACGCGGCGCAGTAGCCCTCTACTGCAGGCCTGCCGCCGGTTAGAAGGGCAGCGTCCGGCCTGACGGCGTGCGCAGGTCGAGCTGCTGCGTGTCCCTGCGAGGTCGTACCGGCCTCCGGCGGATCCGAATCTGGCGCATGGCTAGCTCCTCTCAATTGATCAGAGCAACATTCACGCCCAAAAGTTCACATCTGCGCCGGAAGTTCCCAGATCGACACCTGGGAGGCTGTCAGCGCCAGTTGGTTCGGTCGGCGGGGCCTTTGGGGACTGGTTCGAAGGTGACGTCTTCAGTTGGTACGGCGTTGCCGTTCGGGTCGGTGAAGGCAACGTTCACCAGGTCGCTGGAACGTTGGTCCCGGCGTAGGACGGTGGGGCCGGCCTTGCGGGGGACGTGGGCGTCGCCCCATTGCTGGAGGGCTGCGAGGACCAGCTTGAGGTCCTCGCCGGCCGGGGTCAGGTGATAGGACGAACGGGTCCGCTCGCCGTCGGCGCGGTATTCGTGCTTCTCCAGCAGGCCGGACTCGACCATCGCGGCCAACCGGTTCGCGAGGATGTTCGGGGCGATGCCGAGGTAGTCGCGGAAGTCGGCGAACCGAGTCGTACCGAGGTGCGCCTCGCGCAGGATGAGGAAGGTCCAGCGATCGCTGACCAGGTCGAGCGTCCGTGCGATCGAGCAGTTCGGCTGGCTAGTCATCGGGCCTCCTTCGCCGGACCGCGGCTGCGCGCCGCGAGCAGGGCGGCGGCCAGGATCACCAGCAATGCCAGCGTACCGATGACGGTCACGCCGAGCAGTAGCGCCGCACTCAACCCTGAGGCGGTCGCCACGAGACCGAGGGTCAGCGCGATCGCCCCTTGCAGGAGGTAGGCGACCAGGTAGACCGCCGCGACGGTGCCGCCGCGGTGGTGGGTGGGCGCGTGGGTGGCGATCAGCCCGAGTCCACCGGAGAAGAGCAGCCCGTACGCCGTACCTCCGACGACCGTTGTGGCGACGAAGAACGGCAGGGAGTGCTCGGTCGACGCCAGCTCGAGCAGACCGAGATCGACAAGAGTGAGAACGGCGCCGACCGGCACCAGCCGGCTAGCGGGGAACCGGCGGCCGGCGATCGCCGTTGCGCCGGTCGCGGCGGAGAAGATCGCCAGCAGCAGGCCGATGACGAAGATGTTGCCGGTGCCAACCAGATCACGGATGATCTCGGCACCGAGCGCCAGGAACACCGAGCCGAACGCGTAGGCCGTGGTGACTGCGAGAGCCGCCGCCAGGTACAGCACTCGGATGCCTTTGGCAACGATGATCGGGCGCGGCCGCCACCGGGCCTGGTTCTCGTCCTTGGTGTGCCGAGGCATCCGCCAGACCGCGACGAACACCATCGCGATCACTGCTAGCAGCACCCAAAAGTCCAGGTGCAGGGGTGCCGGCGCGTATTCGATCAGCCCGCCGCCGACGGTCGTCGCCAGGGCCAGTCCGACCGCGGTCGCTGCCGTCGTGATGGACGAGGCCCGGCTCGCCTTTCCGCGGGCGCTCAACTCGACCGCGGCAGCGGTGGCCGGAGTCAGCGCCAGACCCACACCGGCCCCCATCAAGGCGCGACCGGCGTACACCCAGCCGACCGACGGGGCGACGGCGAAGAGGAGTACGCCGGCCAGCAACGCGCCGACGCCGTACAGCATCGTCTCCCGGCGCCCGATGTAGTCAGAGACTTGGCCGAAGATCAGCAGGAACGCGACGAGTACGACCGGATACACCGCGAAGATCGCGGTGGTCGCGGTGGGAGTGAGGTGCCAGGTCGAGGCGTAGAGGGGGTACGTCGTGGTCGGCGCGGCGCTCGTCCACAGGCTGATGGCCGCGACCGCTGCCGCGACCCAGAAACTGGCTCGGCGGCTGAGGGTGCGGCGGGTAGGTGCGGAGGTGGTCGCGGGAAGATCGACGGCGGTCATGCAGACGTCCTTCGGCAGGTAGCTGAGTTGCGCATCGAAACCCAAAACACCTGAGTTGCTCACAACAATCCAGCTCCTGGTTATGACCTCCGTCACATCCGCACGGCGGGGTCCTCCGATCAGGCTGGGGCGACTGTGCGGGTGACGACCCAGCGGTGGGGGGAGATCGGTCGCGTGCGCGTGAATCCGTGGTTCTCGAACGCGGCCATCGGCCCGGTATGCAGGAAGGATCCCGACACCTTCCGGTCGTCGGTCTCCTCGGGGTAGCCCTCGACGGTGCCGCCGCCGAGGCGGGCGATCTCGGCCAGCGCCCCGCCGAGCGCCGCGCCGGCGACTCCGCGACCGCGTAGACCCTTGCCGGTGAAGAAGCAGGTGATACGCCACTCTGGCAGGGCCGTCAGGCCCTTCTCGTACAGCCGTCGGCTCTTGACCTCCGGCAACTCGTCGGGGGAGCCGAACTGGCACCAGCCGAGGCACTGGTCGTCGGCGAACACCAGCGCCGCGTGGGTGCGGCCCTCGCGAACGCGCTGCTCCTTCTCGTCGCGATTCTGCGCCGCGGTCCGATCCTTGCCCAGCTTGGCGTGGAAGCCCACACACCAGCAGCCGCCCCAGACGCCGTTGTTCGCCTCGACCAGCCGCGCAAACGCCGGCCAGGTATCCACGTCCAAGGGCCGAACCGACAGCTCAACATCCGCCACCTTCGACTTGCCCACGAGTCCTCCGTTCCACTGACTATTCGCGCCATCCGGTGAGTTCGACCGACTTCCCGGTGTCGACCCGGAAGCCGAGCTTGATCTTGGTCTCCTCACCGGCGGCCAGGTCGAGCTTCCACGTGATGACGCCCAGGTCGGTGGTCTCGGCCGGCTCCGGTTCGGTGGTGGTCGGTTTGACGGTGATCTCGTGGTCGCGCGCTACCGGCAACTGGTCGAGCACCGTGAGGCGGGCGGCGCGTGGCGTGTGGTTCTCGATCCGGGTTTCGTATTCGACCTCGCGCCGGCGCGTCGATCCCAGCGTCGCCTTGGTCGCAGTACGGCGTACCAGCTTCCGCTCGACGCGGATCCGGTCGTCAAGGCCAAGTGCGAGCTCGACATCCTCGCCGGGGGCCCACATCGGCAGCGCGGCCGAGCCCACGAAGTCCGCCTCGTGGAAGACGGCGGCCCTCCCGGCGGGCAGCGTGTGCGTGGACGAGTTCACGACCGTGGCCCGCAGATGGACGTCGGCTGACCGGACGGGCGTCGTGATGTAGTCCAACTCCGCCTCGAGGCCGATCGAGGCGATGGTCGCGCGGTGGGAGGCGCCGTCCGCGGGTACGGCGACCGGCCGGGGCGGGGTGTACGCCGCGGCAGTCACGCCCTGCTCGACGGCCGCCTGCTGCTCGACGAAGGCAGGCGCCTCGGCTGACTGGAGCTGCTCGGTGAACGAGGCCCGAGTGGGCACGCGACTCGCTGCGAGGGCGGTCGGTACCGGCGGGTGGAAGCGATCGAGGTACCAGGGGTCGAGCTCAGGCACCTTCACGGCACTCGCCGGCCGGGCTGTCGACAGCGTGAGGTCGCACTCGGGCCAGTCCTCGCCGGTGTGCTGGGTGATCAGGCCGTACCAGCTCAGCGTGATCTGATCGCCCACGAGCCGGATGTCGTAGGAGCTGGTCCAGCCGGCGAGCGGCACGACGTACGAGAGCTCGATCTCCACCTCGGCCTCGGCGTCCAGGGCCAGCGCGACGGCAGCGGAGCGGCGGTCGGGAGTGCGTTGTTGTGCGACCGCGGCAAGCCGTCGGTCGGCGGCGGCGACGCGTTCCTCGGCTTCGCGCCGCTGCGTGGCGAGCTCCCTGCGCGTCGACCGTACGGCGGTCAGCCGGGCGGCGAGCGACTCGGTGAACCCGCCCAGCTCGGCGACTGTCCCGCCGGAAGCGAGCGTCTTCGCGAAGCTGCCGCCGGCTCGACGCGCCAGCTGTGCCAGGAACCTGTCGAGCTGGGCCTGGACGTCATCGGCGTCGCTCAATTCCGAAACCGCGCTCTGAGCCTCGCGGCGTTGCCGCTCCAGCTCGGCCACAGCCTCGTCCGGCGCCTGCGGATGGTGGCGCATCGCCAGGTCGACGCCGAGCACGGTGGCCGCTCCGTGGCCGGAGACCCTCACCGAGTCCTCCTGCAACGCGAGCGGCAGCGGCTCGACGTACACCGTCTGATCGCCCGCCGGCACACCGATCTTGCCGCGCCGAGTGACCCGAGCCCGGTCCGGATAGACAGAGACTGCAGTGATCGGAGCATGCACCACGAGTTCAGCCATGACCCGACAGTAGCCGCCCGCTGCGACAGTGAAGACTGCCCAATAAGTGTTTGACGGTTCGGCGGGTCCTGAGGCATTGTGCTCCCCAAGGGTTGTTGGGGAGTGAGATGACTGAGGACGATGTCAAGGAGCTGCGGGCGGTGGCTCATCCGGTCCGGCTGCGGATTCTGTCGTTGCTGACCGGTGCGGCGATGAGTGCTGCCGAGGTGGCCCGGGAGCTTGACCTGACGCATGCGAACGCGTCGTACCATCTGCGGATCCTGCTCGAGTCGGGCACGATCGTGGAGGCGGGGGAGGAGCGGATCCGCGGTGGGGTCGCGAAGCGGTACCGCTATCCCCACGAGGACCCAGGAGAGCCTCGGTCTCCGATCACCACGGAGAGCCGGATCGCCCAGGTGCGCGCGCTGGGTCGCGAGTTGGAGCGACGGATGAGCCAGCGCAAGCCGAAGTCGCCGAACCATCTCAGCGACCTCGACGGATGGGTGCCGCCTGAGGTCTGGGCGCGGGTGCGCGAACTGCTGATGGAGGCGTCCGGATTGATGCACGACCACAACCAGCCGCCGCGGACACCAGGCACGGTGCATGTCAGCGCCACGTCCTGGACGTTCCAGATGACCAAGAAGCCGCGGTCATGAAGGAAGGCTCGGCGCTCGCCCCGCTGCGCGAGCGGAACTTCCGGTATTACTGGCTGTCCCGGCTCATCGACAGAGCCGGGACGACGATGGCCGGCGTCGCGCTCGCGTTCGCGGTGCTCGAGGTCAGCGATTCGCCGACGGCTCTCGGCACGGTCCTGGCCGCCTACAGCATCCCGATGGTCGTCTTCCTGCTGGCCGGCGGCGTACTGGCGGACCGGTTCGGCCGGACCTTGGTGATTCAGCTGAGCAACGTCCTGTCCGGGCTCAGCCAGTTGGCAACGGCCGCGTTGGTGATCACCGGCACCGCCGAGGTCTGGCAGTTGGCGGCGCTCGCCGCGCTCAACGGCACCGCCACGGCGGCGGGGATGCCGGCCTTGGCAGGCGTGATGCCTCAGCTCGTCCCGCGCGATCAACTCAAGCCGGCGAACCTCGTACTCGCGGTGCCCGAGAACGCACTGATGGTGCTCGGCCCGGCCGTGAGTGGGGTGCTCGTAGCCGTCGTCGGACCGGGATGGGCGCTGGCCGTCGACGGCGCGACGTACCTGCTCGCGATGCTTGTCCTCACCCAGGTCCGCATCCCTCGCCCGGCCGACGGGCAGCAGCGCGGGGGCGCCATCGCCGACCTACGCGAGGGGTGGACGTACTTCCGCAGTACCACCTGGCTCTGGGTCGTCGTCGCCTCGTTCTCCTTGCTCAACGCGATCAGCAGCGGCGGGTTCAACACCCTCGGCCCGGTGCTCGCCACCGAAACCGATATCGGCGAGGCCGGCTGGGGGCTGATCCGGTCGGCCCAGGCGGTCGGCTTCCTGGTGTGCTCGCTGGTCCTGATCCGCATCTCCTTCCGCAGGCCGCTGCTGTGGGGGATGGCCGCGGTGGCTCTGAACGGGATCCCGATGCTGGTCCTCGGTCTGCAGCCCGTGCTGGTGGCCGTGATGATCGGCGCCTTCCTGGCCGGCCTCGGCAGCCAGGTCTTCGGTCTGGGCTGGGACCTCGCCATGCAGGAGCACGTGCCGGACGAGATGCTCTCGCGCGCCTACTCCTACGACATGCTCGGCTCGTTCGTGGCGATCCCGGTCGGCCAGTTGCTGTTCGGTCCGATCGGACTGGCCTTCGGCGTCCAGCGCATCATGGTGATCGCCGGCGTGGCGTACGTCGTGGTCGCCCTGGCGACACTGGCGTCACGGTCGGTGCGCGACCTGCCACGAGCGACGACGGCGGTGAGTGCAACGTCACGTCCGCAAGATAGTTAGTGCACTAACCATTCGCGTACACTTGAGCCATGGCGACCAGGCGCACCAGGAGCCGCAGAGCTCCGATGAACATCGAGACGGTCCAGCGATGGGTCGCCTCGGCCATCCTCTTCCACGTCGGCAGCGTTCCCGCCGTCACGCTCGCCGTCTACAGCATCGGCGTGGCGGACACCGACTACGGCAAGGGTGTCGGTTTGTGGATCATGTCCGGCGTCATCGGCCTCCTCACCGCCGCCGGCATCCTGGCGATCTTCCGGCGCTCGCTGCTGTCGCTGTGGCTCATCGTCGGCCTCCTCCCGACTGCTGTCACCGGCTTCTACGTGCTGTGAACCGTCGGCCCGTAGTGGTGAGCGACATCCAGTCGTAGTGTCGAGGAGGGGCGGCCGACGTCGTCCCGGGTCTGCGGACTGGGAGGGCACAGCAATGGTTGACTCGGTCGCACCGCACGGGCTGCACCACGTCACCGCGATCGCGGAGGATCCACAGCGCAACGTCGACTTCTACACGACGGTGCTGGGCCTCCGCCTGGTCAAGCGGACGGTCAACTTCGACGCCCCGGACACCTATCACCTGTACTACGGCGACTCCTCGGGCCGGCCGTCGACGCTCCTGACGTTCTTCCCGTGGCCGGGAGCGCCGTACGGCAGGCAGGGCACCGGCCTCACCACGGCGACCGCGTTCAGCGTCCCGCCGGAGTCGCTCGGCTGGTGGCAGCAGCGGATGCAGAGCCTCGGCGTCGACGCGGACGCGCCGGTCGCCCGCTCCGACGAGGAGGTACTGCGGCTCCGCGATCCCGACGGCCTCGTGATCGAGTTGGTCGCCTCCGACGGTGACACCCGGTCCGGCTGGGACGGCGTCGCCGCGATCCCCTTCGACAACGCCGTTCGCGGCCTCTTCTCGGTCACCATGACGGAGCAGTTGCTCGACCCGACCGCCGAGATGCTCGCGGGCATGCTGGGGATGCGGCACGGTCAGGACTCCGCCGACGGCGCCAGGTTCGTGATGTCCGGGGGAGCCGCGGGTACGGCGGTCGACGTACAGCCGAGCACGTCCTCGCGCGGTGTGCAGGCGGCCGGAACGGTTCACCACATCGCGTTCCGGGCGCCTGATGGCGAGACCCAGGCGAAGTGGCGCCTCGAGCTGATCGAGGCCGGCGTACAGGTCACCGAGATCCTCGACCGGCAGTACTTCACCTCGATCTACTTCCGTGAACCGGGCGGCGTCCTGCTGGAGATCGCGACCGACCAGCCGGGCTTCACCGTCGACGAACCGCTGCTGGAACTCGGTCAGCATCTCAAGCTCCCGCCCTGGCTCGAACCGAACCGCGAGCAGATCCAGGCCTCGTTGCCATCGCTGCGCGTACCGCCGGCCCCGGACGAGGTCGACCGATGACCGAGGACCTGCTCCAGCGGCCGCACGTCTGGCAACCGGGTACGTCCGCGCCGCCGCTGCTGTTGCTGCACGGCACCGGCGGAGACGAGTACGACCTGCTCGTACTGCGGCAGTACCTGGCGCCCGACGCACCCGTGCTGTCGCCGCGGGGAACGGTGTCGGAGGAGGGGATGGCTCGGTTCTTCCGCAGACATCGGGAGGGCGTCTTCGACGAGGACGATCTGCGACTGCGCGCCGACGAGCTTGCCGCTTTCCTCACGGCTGCCGAGCAGAAGTACGACGTACCCGCCGGGTCCTGGGTCGCGGTCGGCTTCTCCAACGGGGCCAACATGGCATCCGCGCTCCTCCTACGTCACCCTGAGTCCCTTGCCGGCGCGGTACTGCTGGCCGCGATGGTCCCGTTCGCCGCCGACGAGCCTGCGGACGACGCCCTCGCGGGCAAACGAGTCCTCATCGTCAACGGCGACACCGACCCCATGGCCACCGCCGAACAAACCACCCGGCTGACCGCCCAGCTCCGCCGCCGATCGGCCGACGTGGACCTCCTGCCCTTCGCCGGCGGCCACACCATCGATCCGGCCCAACTGCCCCGCGTCAAACAGTTCGTCGACACCTTCACCCCGAGGCCCGACTCGCCTTGAGGAAGGCGAGCACCGCCAGAACGCGGCGGTTCGTCTCGCTTTCCTCGGTCAGACCGAGCTTCTGGAAGACCGATCCGATGTGCTTGCGACCGCACGGTCGCTCAGGTACAGCACGTTGGCGATGGCGGCGTTGCTGCGTCCCGTCGCCATCTGCTGCAGGACCGAACGCTCCCGATCGGTCAGACCGAGCAGGGGCGTACCCGCATCGGTCAGCTTGCGGGAGATCAGCTCCTCGATCACCAGGGGGTCGAGGGCGGAGCCGCCTCGGGCGACCTCCTGGAGCGCGCGAACCAACTCGTCGACCTGAGCGACCCGCTCCTTGAGCAGATAGCCGAGTCCGGCCACACCGTCCTCCAGCAACTCCAGGGCGTACTCGTCCTCGATGTACTGCGACAGCACGACGACGCCGATCTCCGGGAAGTCCGCGCGGATCCGCTTCGCGGCGTGGATGCCTTCGACAGTGTGCGTCGGTGGCATCCTGATGTCGGTCAGTACGGCGTCGGGCCGATGCTCGGCGACCGCCTGCAGCAGCGAGTCGCCGTCGATGGCCAGACCGACCAGGTCGATGTCATCCGCACCGGCGAGCAGCGCGGACACGCCTTCTCGCATGAGGTAGTTGTCATCGGCGAAGACGACCCGCAAGGTCATGTCGGCTGCTCTCTGCCCTCAACGGGGATGCTCGCGCGCAGGATGACCGCCGACCCCGAGGAATCGACGACCGCGGTTCCACCGCAGGCCAGCACCCGGTCGACCTCGGGCTGATCCCACTGCGAGGCGCTGCCGTCGGTGGCGGTGACCGCTCGCGTCAACCGTTGACGTTGGGATTCCTGTGCAGCCAGTAGCCGCCGCCAGGATGCGTCGAGCTCCTCGGCCTGGACGCCGGTCTGATCCACCCGGGCCTGTAACCGGGCCGCGAGAGCCCCAGGCCCGCTTGGGTGGCGAGGTCGGTGAGCAGCGTGCGATCTGCCCTCGACAGTTGCCGACCGGCTGGCATACTCACACTGATCTCGCCGAGTTGCCGTGCGTTGTGCCAGACCGGCTCCGAATACGCGATCCGCGACAGGCCTGCTGGGCCGGGCCATTGCGCGACGATGTCGTCGGTCCCGGCCACCGCCAGGCGTACTGCGGTGTGCTCGGCGCCGACGCTGCGCCCGGCCACCTCGGCCACGCCCGGCATGATCTGATCCAGTGACACCGCCCGGGACAGGTGGCGGCAGACATCGGCCAGAGCCTGGTACGGCGCGGCGCGACGTCCGTACGCCACGCGGTTGCCGACGCGCTGCATCCCGCTCCGCAGAGGCTGGAAGACCAACGCCACGAGGGCGGTTGCGATCACCGATACCGGGTACTGTTCCGAGACCTGGCCACCGATCACTGCGCCGAGCAACGCGACGGCCGAGACATAGGCGGCGGTCACGAAGATCAGGACCACGGCCGCGACCACCGCACGGTTGATGACCAGATCGATGTCGTAGAGCCGATACTTCAGGATCGCGAGGCCCGCGGCGACCGGCACGCTGGCGTAGGCGACGAAGAGCGGTACGACGCTCCACACCTGCGATTCGTGCTGCCCAGGCTCCAGAGTCGCCAAAGCGCCCTGCGTGCGAGCCTCCTGATCGGCGTGGTGTGGGGGCCCTGGCACCTCCCGCTGTGGCTGACCGGGCAGGAGTCTCATCCGATCAGCCTTTTCGCCGCCTTCGTCGTGTCCGTGATCTGCATGTCCGTGCTGTGCACGTGGATGTACAACGGCACCGGTGGAAGCCTGCTGATCGTCGTACTGTTCCACGCCACGGCCAACCTGCCGGTGACGATCATGATCGCGCCGCTCGGCAAGGACATGGCGCCGTCGTTCCTGACCTTCGTCGGCCTGATGGTCGTCGCGGCCACGGTCGTGGTCATCGCGACGGGTGCCGCGCAGCTGTCCCGTACGCGGCAGAAGCAGGTCGAGCTGCCATGACCGGGCTCGGCGTCCGCCCCCGGCGGGAACCGTCGGTCTGCTCGCCCTCGCTGCAGCTAGCTATCGTTGGACGCGCCAACGGCAGGAGGCCGAGGTCACGCAGCACTCTGTCCGCTGACTCGTGGTGGCGGTTGGGTTCGCTGGACGGATGCCTTGAGGTCGGCCAGTTGGACGCAGGCGGCGGTGATGGCGTCTTGCAGGGTGGGCCATTGGTCGACGCACCAGTAGGGGTCGTCGGGCTGACGGTCGTGGTCGTCGTCGATGTCGGCGCACCAGCCGCCGGTGAAGGCCTGGTGGATGTGGATTCTGAGGTTCATGGTGGTGACTCCATGCGGGCTTCATCGGGATTCCGCCATCGTTCGTAGCGATCCGGGCGTCGGATGGTCGTGTCGTTGCGGGGCGGCCGGCGTCCGCCGTACGGCGGACGCCGGGTCGTGCGATCAGAGGATGCTGAGCCCGATGGTGCCGGGCGCGAGCCGCCGGGTGTTCACGTCGTCACGGCCGGCCAGCGTGTCGATCGTCAACTGGTCCGTCGGTTCCGCGTCCTTCAGCCGTACGTCGGCCTTCAGCCCGGACACCCGCACGTCCCCGCCGGAGCCGGAGACCCGGATGTGGTCCCTTCCGGCAGTGCCCGTGACGGTCACAGCGTCGACCGCCGAGTCGCCGCCGCTGGCGTTGAGCTGCGCACCGAGGTCGACATCGACGTTCTTGACATCGGTACCGCGCAGATCGCCGACGGTGACCGTGTCGGCGCCACCGAGCGCGTTCAGTGAGACCCGCTCGACGTTGTCGGTGTCCATCACGATGTTGCCCAAGTCCCGGGTGAACCGCAGTCGCGGACCGTTGGCGGCGGCAACGAACTTCTCCGCCGCGGCCGCACCGTTGAACACCATGGTGTCCTGGTCGCGGCCGCCCTGGATCACGTCGCTGCCGTCTCCCGGATCCCAGGTGAACGTATCGCGGCCACTGCCGAGCAGGGCTGTGTCGGTGCCACGGTTGCCGTCGACGGTGTCGTTGCCGGCGCCGGTGCGGAACAGTTCGTTGCCGCTGCCCCCGAAGGCGGAGTCGTTGCCGTCGCCGGTGTCGATGATCGTGAACGGCTGTACCTCGGCGCCGTAGTCGATCCGTACGACGTCGTTGCCGCCCCGGCTGCTGACGAGGATCTGGGTGAAGTCGCTGCGGTTGACCGTGCGCTTCGTCGTACCAGGACCGAAGTCGACCTCGACAACCGACGTGTTGGCCGCCGGCACGCTCAGCGTGATGTTGTCCGCGTGGTTCGTTCCGGTGACGATCAGCTGGCCGGTGTCGATGACGACGCCGCTCGACGGAGTCGCGGATGCCGTGCCTGCCAGACTCACGGCGATGCCGGTGCTGATGGCCGCGGCAGCTGCCGCGCTCAGACCTCGCCGGAGCCGCCTTGTCACACTACTCATGATCTTGTCCCTCCCAATGGGTACGGCGGTCTCGAGTCGACGCGCCGTGCTGTCTACGGGGGGCTACACGCGTGCCGTGGCCGGTCGGTTCAAACGAAGTCCGGCGTATTTCCGGGGATCCGCCGAGGTGGTTGCCGGAGGCATCCAATGCCACTCAGGGTGTGGTGAGTGGAGATCCGGGGTTCGATCCGGGGTCATCCACCATGTGCCGCGCACGTTTGACGAGGACGATCAAAGCAGCATCGAACCGATATGGCTCGGCGTCCGTATAGGGAGCACGGAACACCGGCAGAGGGAGGCGATCATGACAACAGTTGCGGTGGAGTCAGCACCGACGGTCGTCGGCTCGGATCGCCTCGTGACTGGTCGATACCGCCTGATGACGTTGCTCGGCCGCGGCGGTATGGGCAGGGTCTGGCTGGCCGATGACGAGTTGCTCGGCCGGCGCGTCGCGATCAAGCAGGTGGTGCTTCCCGGCCACCAGTCCGGGCAGGTTCGCGCCAGTGCGCTGGCCGAGGCGCGTGCGGTGGCACGAGTGGAGCACCACAATGTGGTCAAGGTGTACGACGTCATCGAGGACGCCGGCGATCACTGGATCGTCATGGAACCGCTGTCAGGGCGAACCATGGCCGACGCGCTGGCGTCGGACGGGCCGCTACCGGTTGCCGACGTACGGCGGATCGCGCTGCACCTGGTCGACGCACTAGGGGCCGTCCATCAGGCCGGTCTGGTGCACTCCGACGTCAAGCCGGCGAACGTCCAGCTGTGTGACGATGGACGGGTTGTCCTGATGGACTTCGGCATCGCAACCGCGGTCGACGACGAGCAGACGCTGTCGAGCGAGGCCATGGCCGGCAGCCCGGCGTACATGTCACCGGAGCGAGCTCGCGGCGACGCGGCCAGCCCGGCATCCGACCTGTTCTCGCTGGGCGCGACACTGTTCGCGGCGGTCGAGGGGAAGTCCCCCTTCGGCGCCGGCGACCCGTTCAGCACCCTGGTAGCGGTCGTCGAAGCCCGGCCGGCCGCCTTCGTGAACGCCGGCCCGCTGCGGCCGATCATCGAAGCCCTGCTGGCCAAAGACCCCACCGATCGCCTGACTGTCGCGCAAACCACCAGCGCTCTGCACACCAGCTGAAGTCCTGCGCGGGTGCGGCGCGATGGTGTGGGTGCGATCCTGAGCCGGTGACAGCTGGGATGACTGCCGGTGCGTGGGCCGATCAGCAGGTGGCCGCAGTTCGTGACGATCCGTCCGGCCGGCTTGCGCTGATGCAGCGGTGTTACTACGGCCCGTTCGGCAAGGCGCCTCGTCATCTTCCGTGGCGATGTCCGCGATGCAGTGGGAGCTGCAGCGCGGCGTACTGCAGCCGTTGTTCGGTGACCGTCCTGGTAGTCCGTGGTGGCGGGCGGTGAATGAGCGCGTACTGCGGGACGGTTGTGAAGCTGTGGCCCTGAGCGGAGATCTGTCCGGGGCCGCCTCGTCACGGACGGTTGACTACTGGCTGTCGTTCGCGCAGTACCCGACCGCTCGGGCGTGGTGGCGGGCGCACAACGGAAGCATCGTGGCCGGCTACCTCGAGCATCGTGAGTTGGCGGAGGCGGAGACTGCCGCCGAGCGCTTCTTCATGAACGTCGTACTGTGCCGGGTGCTGTACACGCACACGCTCGTTGCGGCCCCTCGGATCGCGCTCGGCTGGCTGCGTCCGCTCGCCCCGCTGCTGGGCGATCCGAGGCTCGGCATGGCCGGGATCTTTCTTCAGCTGTCGCGCGTCCTGCCGGACGAGTATCCGCTTCGCGACAGTGTGCAGTCCTATCTCAAGGGCGAGCTCGGGCTCGGCCGGTTGCTGGACTTCGGCGTGATCCTGCCGCGGCTGCAGCAGATCTACGAGTGGTCGGCGTACGAACTCGCGGCTCCGGGACTGCTGGACTGCATCGAAGCCGGCGCCCTGACCTACGCCTGGTCAGCAGCCGACCGAAGGGTCTGGCAGGCCCCGGAGTCGTCGATTCTCCGTCTGACCCAGCGCCTGCTGCCGCCCGAACGTCGTCGCTAGCCCGCGGTCAGTCGACCACCGCGGGAGGCGCGCCTTCGTCGACGGGGCGGGAGGCCGCGCGTTTGCGGGGGAGCATCAGGGCCGGTATCAAGGTCAGGGTCACCAGCACCCAGGCGACCCAGAAGGTGTTGGCGAAGGCCTCGGCGGCCTCGACCAGTCCGCGGACGATGGCGGCGGGGTCGATGTGGAGCGGGATCAGGCTCTTCGGCTGGGTGTTGAAGAGGATGGCGGCCTGGGTCTCCTTGAGTCCTGCGCCCAGCCCGGGGACGTTCTGCGTACCGGGGATGATCGGCGAGTCGTTGAGCTGGTTGGTGAGGATGACCGACATCGTCGCGACCCCGCAGGACGAGGCGATCTGCTGGGTGATGTTGAGCAGGGTCGAGCCGCGCGCGACCTGGGGACCGCGCAGCGTCCGCAGCGCGGTGGTGAACAGCGGCATCATCGTGCCGCCCATCCCGAAGCCCATCACGACCAGCATGACGATGATCAAGGGGTACGGCGTCGTCGCCGTGAGCTGGGTCAGTCCGAACATGCCGATGACGATCAGCCCGAGACCGACGGGCACGATCCGGCCGACCGGGATCTTGTCCACCAGCCGCCCGGCGATCGGCATCGTCACCATGGCACCGAGTCCCTGCGGTGCTACCAGGAGACCCGCATGCAGCGTGGACTCGCCGCGAATCTCCTGGAAGTACGTCGGCACCAGGAGCAGCCCGCCGAAGAACGCCGCGGCGAACAGGAACATCGTGATGATCGAGACGGTGAGGTTGCGGTCGCGGAACAGCCGCAGGTCCAGCAGCGGGTGCTCCGGCCGGAAGGAGTGCCAGACGAAGGCCGCCATCAACAGCACGCCGACCAGGATCGAGACCCACACCCGGGGCGCGGTGAAGTCGCCACCCTCAGCCGGCAGCGAGGAGATACCGAAGAGGAACAGGGCGAGCCCCGGCGACATGAGGGCCACGCCGAGGACGTCGAGCGACTCGGACGGCTCAGCGTGGTCCTTGGCCAGGGCGAACCAGGCGTAGACCAGCGCGATCGCGCCGAGCGGGACGTTGATCAGGAAGATCCAGTGCCAGCTCGCCACCTGGATCAGCCAGCCGCCCAGGATCGGTCCCAGGATCGGTCCGAGCAGCATGGGTACGCCGAGGATGGCCATCAGCCGGCCCATCCGGTGCGGTCCCGCGGCCTGGGTCATGATCGTCATGCCGAGCGGCATCAGCATGCCGCCGCCCAGTCCCTGCAGGACGCGGAAGGCGATGAGCATGTCGATGCTCGTGGCCGTGGCACACAGCGCGGATCCGGCGGTGAAGAGGAAGATCGCGGCCATGTAGAGCCGCTTGGTGCCGAACCGGTTGGCCGCCCATCCGGTCAGCGGGATCACGGTCGCGAGCGCGAGCGTGTACGCCGTGACCGTCCAGGCCACGTGCGCGTAGGTGACCGGATCCTCGGGTGTGCCGAACTCGAGCTGGAAGGTCGGCAGTGCGACGTTGACCACCGTGATGTCGAGGATCGACATGATGGCGCCCAGCACCACGACGCCGGCGATCTTCAGAACAGCGGCATCAATGTGGTCCGGGTAGTCGGACTGGGTCGCTGGCTGGCTCAACGTGATCCCCCCTGGGCACAAGGTCTGCTTGCCGCGAGCCTACGCGCGAACCGAGGCCGGACACGAGCAAATTCCTGATCACGCCGGACGATCTCCGAGCGTCAGGCGGCGACTACGGACAGTCGTAGGACACGGTCAGGCGGCTGTCTGAGCGGCGTGCTCGGACTGCGGTCAGAACACGCCAGCTCGCCAGCGAGCGCTCCTGCGCGGCATTCAGCAGGCTCAGCACATCCGCCAGTACGCCGCCGCCGGACGCAGGAGGGTCCGCACCGCGACGGCCACGACGTGCAGCGCCATGATCGCCGCACAGGTCGGCAACAGCACCCGGCCGACCGCGGGCCGGGCGTCCTCCCGGGCGACCACTGGAGCAATGATCACGTCATGGGCTTCGATCTTTGCATGGTGGTCCGCACGCTCTTCCGTCTCTGCCGATGGTCATCGGAAGCTAGCAACGGAAATGCGCGCCAAACCTTAAGCGAGCATGAGAGTCCTCTCACCTATGCCCAGCTGGGCTCAGCGGTTGAGGAGGTCGGCGGCCTCGAGTTGTTGCCAGATCTCGGATTGGTCGACGACGGTGACACCGAGTTTTTCGGCCTTGGTGAGTTTGGCGGCGCCGACGTCGGCGCCGGTGATGAGGAAGTCGGTGCTGGCCGAGACCGAGGAGGCGATGGTGGCGCCGGCCTTCTCGCAGAGTCGCTGGAAGGCCGGGCGTGCGACCTTCTCGCCGGAGCGGGGGTCGCTGATCGAGCCGGTGACGACCACTGTCTTGCCGGCCAGCGGTGCGCCGGCCGCGACGACCGGTGGGAGGTCCTCGTCGCGTACGTCGAGCGAGACGCCGGCCGCGCGAAGCCGTTCGAGCTCAGGCCGTAGCCGGGTGAGGTGTTCGATCAGAGAGGCGGCGACCTTCGGACCGATGTCGTCGACGGCGACGAGGCCGTCGACGCCTGCGTCGGCAACCTCCTCCAGGGAAGCGAAGCCCGCGCGGCACAGCCTGGCCGCGGTGCCTTCGGAGGCCATCGGAATCGCGAGGCCGATCATCGCCCGGCGGAGGCCGACCTGGCGGCTCGTGTCGATCGACTCGATCATGCGAGCGGCCGAGATGTCCCCGATGCGATCGAACTCCAGCAGCCTTTCAGCGGTCAGCTGGTAGAAGTCCGACGGGTGTTCGAGGATCCCGGCCTCGGCCAGTCGTTCGATCCAGACCCCGCCGATGGCGTCGATGTCGGCGGCCGCGCGGGACGCCCAGTGGATCAACCGCCGTACGGTCTGGGCTGGGCAGGAGACGTTGGTGCAGAACAGCTCGCGGCTGTTGCCCTGCTCGATCAGGGGCTGCTCGCACGACGGGCACACGGCCGGCGGCACGATCTCCCTCTCCGCGCCGGTGCGCTTGGACGCGTCGAGTACGCCGGCCACGAACGGGATCACGTCGCCGGCACGGCGTACCAGGACCGTGTCACCGATCTTGATGCCGCGGGCGCGGATCACTTCCTGGTTGGCCAGCGTCGCGCGGGTGACCGTCGTACCGCCGACGAAGACGGGCTCCAGCCAGGCGACTGGCGCGATCTTGCCGGTCTTGCCGACGTCCCAGACCACGTCGGCCAGCACGGTGGTCTTCTCCTCGGCGGCGAACTTGTACGCCAGAGCGCCGCGTGGCGAGCTGGAACGGGTGCCGGCCGCGGCGAAGGCGTCCCGATCGGCCAACCGCAGTACGGCGCCGTCCAGGTCATAGTCCAGTTCGTTGCGTTGTTGCTCGATCGTGGCGATCACGGCCTGCGCCGCCGCGGCGTCGTCGCAGTGGCGCATGTCGGCGACGGTGAATCCCATCGTCTGCAGCGCGCGCTCGAGATCGGCGTCGGCGGAGTCGCGGTCGCCGAGCAGGTCGAAGGCCAGGAACTGCAGCCGTCGTTCGGCGACGGTGGCCGGGTCCTTGGCGCGGAGTGTGCCGGCGGCGGCGCCTCGTGGGTTGATCAGAGGCTTGTCGGGGTGGGCGGCGTTGTAGGCGGCGAAGGTGGAGCGCAACATGACCGCCTCGCCGCGGACCTCGGTGCGGTCCTGTACGTCGAGCCGGTCCGGGACTCCGTCCGCGAGTGCCCGCACGAGCGGGGTCACGTCGTCGCCGGTCGTCCCGTCGCCGCGCGTGATCGCTCGTGCCAGGCGCCCGTTCTCGTAGACGAGGGCGAGTGACAGGCCGTCCAGCTTCGGCATGACCACCACCGACTGGCCGGGGAAGCGACTGAAGAAGGCCTCGACCTGCTCGGGCCGGGTCGCCTTCTCCAGGGACAGCATCGGCCGCGAGTGCCGGATCGGGGCGTGCAGAACCGCGGGCGCACCCACCTGGTCCAACGGGTTGGGGTCGGGCGCCAGCTCCGGGTTGGCGTCGATCAGTGTCCGCAGCTCGTCCTCGATCGCGTCGTACTCCGCGTCGGCCACCGACGGCGAACCGCGGTAGTAGGTGTCCCGCAGTACGACGATCTGATCGGCAAGTTCCTGAATGCGCTCCCCAACGTCCACGGGCAGGACACTACCGGCGCGTCCCGACAAAGGGCCGTATCAGTCCGTGGTCACCTGGATGATCGTTCTGCCGCGTTCGGTGAAGGCGGCAGGAGCGTCGGCCAGAGGACGGACGGTGCTGACGAGGGGGACGAGCCGGCCTTCGTGGAGGCGGGTCGCCAGTTGGGCGAGCTGTTCGCGGTGGGGCTCGACCACGAAGAAGACGGCCCGGCCGTCGTGCGGGTGGAGAGTGGGTGGATCGGCGATGGTGACGAGGGTGCCGCCGGGGCGCAGCAGCGCGGTGGAGCGGTCGCGGATGTCGCCGCCGATGACGTCCAGTACGACGTCGACCGCCCCGGCGTCCTCGAGGCGCTCGCCATCGAGGTCGAGGAAGGAGTGGACGCCCAGATCGGAGGCCATGGCCTGGTCGGAGGCTCGGCCGGTGCCGATGACGTGGGCTCCCGCATCGCGGGCCAGTTGTGCGGCGACGGAGCCGACGGCGCCACCGACTCCGTGAATGAGGACGATCTGGCCTGCTTTCAGCTGGGCGTGGTCGAATAGCGCCTGCCAGGCCGTCAGGCCGGAGATCGGCAGAGCGGCTGCGGTGACGTGGTCGACGTTCGCCGGGAGCGGGGCCAGATTGCGGGCCTCGACGGCGGTGAACTCCGCGAGGGTGCCGTTGCGGCTCCAGTCGGTCAGTCCGAACACCCGCTGGCCGACCGTCAGCCCGGTGGTGCCGTAGCCGAGCTCGGCGACGACCCCCGACAGCTCGTGACCCGGGACCGTTGGCGTGCGGTCGTGGCCGGCGCGGTCGGTCCACGTCCCTGGCCAGTCCAGCTCGCCACGGGTGAAGCCGGCTGCATGCACTTGCACGATGACGTCGTTCTCCGAAGCGTGCGGATAGGGGAGATCGGTCAGGGTCAATCCGCCGACGCCGGCCGCGCGGTCCCGGGCTGTGATGGCACGCATGAAGATCCTTGCGCTAGTGGTTGTGATGGTTCGACATCGACCGTACGCGCTTGCGGCCCGCCACCGGTGGGCCATTTGACGGCGTAGGTGATGGGCCGCTTCCGCGGTGGATGGCCCATGACCGTGCAGCCGGATTGGACCAGTGGTGCGGGCCTTTCGCGCCGTACCGTCGAAGCATGATCATTCCTGGTACGGCCGCGTCGTCAGCGGCTCTGGAGGTCGCCTCCGCGTATCTGTCACCCGCCCTGCTGAGCCATTCGCACCGCGTTTACGTGTGGGCGGCCGCGTACGGCACGCAGCAGGGCATCCAGTACGACGCCGAGTTGTTGTTCACGGCTGCGATGTTCCACGACATCAGCCTGGTGGCGGAGTTCGACAGCCATACCGTCTCCTTCGAGGAGGCCAGCGGCCACGTCGCCCGGGTGTTCGCCGCGGGCGCCGGCTGGCCGAGCGAGCGCCGCGAACGCCTCGGTGAAGTCATCGTCCGGCACATGTGGCCCGACGTCGACGCGGCCGACGACCCCGAAGGTCACCTGTTGTCGCGCGCCGCAGCAGTGGACATCGTCGGAAAGAACATCGACGACTTCACTCCCGCCTTCCGAGCCGAAGTACTCCAGCAACATCCCCGCCTCGACCTCACCGCCGAGTTCCTCACCTGCTTCCAGTCCCAGGCCGACCGAAAGCCCACCAGTTCCGCCGCCCGTGCAATCCAGTCCGGCCTCACCAGCAGAATCGCCGGGAACCCCCTCGACGCTCACTGATCAGGGGTGTCGGTGCGATGGCCTACTGCCCAGGTTTCTGCTTCGCGTAAGGCCTTTTCGGTTGATTCCCCGACCAGTTCGCTGGCCTCGACGACGGTGACTGGACCGGAGACATCCACTCGGTCGGTACGGCGTAGCAGCTCGGCCAGGCCGTGGTCGACGCCGCTGAGGTACAGGCGGCCGCCTACCGCGTGCAGGGCGGCGGCGTAGTCGGCCAGGACCTTGACGAAGGTCGCGCCGACGGAGGTCCGGCCACGGAGCCGGAGTACGACGGCGGGCGCTTCGGCGCCGGCCGGATCGGGCAACCGGGCGCCGAGGGTGCGGGAACCCGCGTAGAGCAGGCTGCCGTAGACGTCGAGCACGATCGTCTGATGGCTCGACAGCTGTTTGGGAGCCGGGTGCTCGATCCACCGGCCGTCGCCGGCGGGTTTCAGTTCGACGACCTTGAGATCCATCGCCTCCTGGTTGAGTTGCAGCAGCAGCGACAGCGTGACGCCGAGCCCGACGGCGGCGGCGATCGGAAGGAACAAGGTCGCCAGGAACGTCGAGACGATCGCGATCTGTGAGGTCGGGCCGGTGCGCATGATCGTCTTCAGCTCACCCAGCCTGAGCGAGCCGACGGCCGCGAAGATGAGTACGGCGGCCAGGGTCGGCATGGCGACAACTCCGACCACCCCGGAGAAGGCCGCGAGGATCACCAGCATCCACAGTCCTGAACAGATCGCGGCCCACCGGGTGCGGCCGCCGACTGCCTGGTTCAGAGCGGTCTGGCCGACCGAACCGCCGACCGGTTGGCCGCGGAAGAGGCCGGCCGCGAGGTTGCCCACGCCCTGGGCGATGAAGTCCTGGTTCGGGTTCGAGACGGTTCCGTCGCGGTTGGGTGCGGCCTCGGCGACCCCGCTGCCCTGGACGAGGACGATGGCCGCGACGGCCAGCGCACCCGTCACCAGGGAGAACGACAGCAGGCTCAGGTCCGGCACGTGCGGCAAGGGAATACCTGGCGGAATCTCCCCGACGTCCTCCACCCGTGTCACCGAATCGGCCCCGGCGATGATCACCACCGCGGTCGGGACGACCAGCGCGACCAGTGCACCCACCGGAGCCAGGCGGGTCCGGGACAGGCCGGCAAGGATGCCCAGCGCTGCCAGCCCCGCCAGCAGGGAGGGGATGTTGATCCGGGACGGATGGGTGATGACGTCGACCGCTTTGGCGAGCGGGAATCCTCCACTGGCCGGCGCCCCGGTCAGGGCGGAGATCTGGCCGCAGAAGATGTTGACCGAGATCCCGGTCAGGAAGCCGATCATGACCGAGTGCGACACGAACCGCGTGTAACGCCCGAGCTTTGCGATGCCGGCCAGGATCATCGCCACACCCGCGATCAGCGTCAGCAGGATCAGGGCGTCCGGCCGGTTCGCGGGATCCACACCCGACAGTGCCGACCCGGCCGCCAACGCGGCCGCCGTGGTCGTGGTGATCACCATCAGCCGGGTGCTCGATGACAGCCCTCCCGCGATCGGACCGGCGAAACACGCATACAGGCCATGGATCGGGTTGACGCCGACGAGTACCGCGGCTGCCATCCCGTCCGGCACGTTGCTGATCGCGCCCGGCAGACCGGCGACCACATCGGCGCGCACGTTCGGCCGCTCCGACCGGAGCCAACGGCGTACGGGATGTGCGCCCACGTCAGGTCGCCTCCTTCAGAAGGGCCTCATCCAGAAAGGGCCTCATCCTGTCCCGGCGCAGTCGAGCCTAGGGACCGGCGACCGCCGCAACCTCATCCCGGCCGGACGATCCGAGCGGACAGGGCTGCTACTCCGCTGTGCCGCTTCGTTCCGGGGAGAAGTCGCGGGACCGAGGTGCTTCGTCGATCCCCGCAGGGTGCGTGACTGCCGTGCGCAGTACCTCGGCGGCCAGTGCATCGACCGAGCAGTCGCGATACTCGGCCAGCACGATCAGAAGCATGCCTGCCTCGGCCAACTCGATGTGGTGATACGCGGCGAGTACGCCGGTGGCCTGCTCTCTGAGCGAGGTCGTCTCGGACTCGTCGATCCGGGGCCGATCGATTCCGTCGCCGGGCTGGAAGCCCATGATTTCAGACTTTCTGCGTCGCAAGCGGCATGCTGATGACCGAATAACAGCAGCCGAACTATACCCCCCGAGAGCGATCCCGAAACTGGCCCGGTCCGATGGCGCTGCCGGCTGTTGCGGGACAGGGCTTTTGTCACGGCTGGTCGCTTCGAAGGGCGTCGGGGCTGCCGAGATCTCTGGACGTACGTCGTGATCGAGGTCCGCCGCCCTGGTCTTCGTCGGCCTGCTCGAGGTGGACGTAGCGGCGTCCGAGCGGACCGGCCGTGACACCGTGGAGTACCACGCTCAGGAACACCGTGAGCGCGACGACGGCGACGACGCGTTCGACCACCGGGATCTCGCCGAGCTCCTCGACTGCCAGCAGCGCGAACACGACCGAGGCCAGGCCACGCGGCCCGAACCATCCCACGAACAGAGCGGTCTTGCGGTCCAGACCCGCTCCGAGCAGGGACAGGGCGACCGGAACCATGCGGACCACAGTCAGACTCAGTACGGCGTACGCGAGGAGCGTGAAGCCGAAGTTGTGCAGGGCGATCGGCAGCAGCGCGGCTCCGAAGAGGAACCAGACGGCGAGTGCCATGACCTCGCCGACCAGCTCCGGCAGCTCGACGACGGTGTCCGCGTCGACAGTCTGCTCGTCGAGCGTTGCTCTGAAGGCGATGCCTGCCACGAACGCCGCGATGAATCCGTTGCCGCCGAACGCGACGGCGAGGGCGAAGCTGCTGAGTGCGGCAGCAAGCGTTCCGATTGGCCGTGCGTCGGCAATCATCCAGTGCCGTCGCGAGCCGACTGTCAACAGCCAGGCGCTCGCTGTCCCGATCGCAAGGCCGGCGATGAGCCCGACGGCGAGTTCGAGCAGCGCGCCGCCGCCGTGGTCGGCGCCGTCGTGACTTTCGATGCCGAGTTCACCGGCGGCGACAGCCAGCGTGAACGTGACGATCGGTGTGACGATGCCGTCGTTGAGTCCACTCTCCACGTTGAGTGCGCGACGCAGGCGCACGGGGATGAGGCGATCGTTGATCACCTGGGCGCTGAGAGCAGCGTCGGTGGGAGCCAGCGTGGCGCCGACGAAGCCGGCGAGCGCCCAGGTGAAATCGTCGAAGAACCAGGCGGCCAAGAGAGAGCCCAGGATCACGGACAGGGGAAGGCCGAGCGCCAGCAGGCGGCCGGGCAGGCGAATGTCTCGTTTCAACCTGGAGATGTTGACTCTGGCCGCATCCGAGAACAACAGGAGTGCCAGCGTCAGCTCCGCGAGCAGATGGACGGAGGGCGCCTCGACGTCCACCGAGAGCGGGCCCCAGTCAGGGTTCCCCAGTGCGTAACCGGCGACCGCGAACACCAGCGGCCCGGTGATGTTCCAGCGGGCCAGGAGGCCCGAGATCACTGCCCACGCGAGGATCAGAAGCGCGAGGACGGCGAAGGTGCCCTCCGTCACCGCCCCGCCTCCGTCGTCACGGGTTCGAACCGGTACGCGGCGAGCAGTGCGCGGACTCGGGCATCCACCGGGTCGCTCATCTCTCTCACCCTCAGGTCTCGGGGCGTGGGGGGAGCAGACCCAGCTCCCACGCTCGCCGTACGGCCTCGTTGCGCCGGGAGGCGCTCAGCTTGCGCAGGATGCTCCGCACATGGCTGCGGACCGTGTTGACCGAGACATACATGATGCTGGCGATCTCTTCGGTGGTCAGGAGCTCGGCGAGGTACTCCAGCACCTCGTGCTCCTTGCTGCTCAAGGCGACGGTGACGACGAGTTCGTAGCGGCTGCGAGTCGATTGATCCGCGCCGCCGTCGCGGGTGGATCTCGGCGCGCGGAGCCAGGCGTGACGCCGCATCAGTTCGCCGGTTGGCTGGAGCAACGTTCGCAGTGGTGGCGGCGCGTCCGAGAACGGACGGCGGAGGTGCTCGGGCGCGGCCAGTCGCAAGGCGCGCTCCACATGGAGATCGCTCCGGCCGGACTCGCCGGCTCTGATCGACTCCGCGGCTTGAACCAGCCAGCTGTCGATCTGCGTCTCCAGGGATGTGGCCCGCTGCGTGACCGGAGACGGCAACGCAGGACCCCGCACTCCAACCTCTGTAGCCGCCCGTTGCAGCACGAGGATCGATTCGACCTGGTGGCGGCCAGGGGAGTGCTCGATCACCGCGATGGCCTCATGCGGCAGGTGCTGAGCCACGAGAATCTTCGCCTCGTCCACCAGGAGGGACTGGCCGAGCCAGTCGTCAGTTCCGCCGCGATAGCTGTTGCCGGCCGCCCTCAGCTCAGCCCGGGCCAGGTCGGGGTCTCCTCCGGCCCGGAGCACTCTTGCCCGGACCAGAGCCGCAAGGGCTGCGAGAACGCGGACATCGAACGTCGGTACGGCGTCCCCGGCGCGATGCACCAGGTCCCGGGCCGCCGTGAGCTCTCCTTGGTCCGCACTCACCCAGGCTCGGGCCACGATCGCCGACTGGGGCTCATCCAGGCGAGCCCCGGACTCCGCCGGCGCGGCCGCCTGCGCGGCGAGCTCGCCGGCCCGCCGCAGATGTCCCCACACCGCCTCCACCAGCGCGGCCATCCCGAAGACTTCCGCCAATGCCTCGTGCAGACCGGCTTCGTCGGCAATCGCGATCGCCTCGGCGAAGGCCTCCGCGGCTCCAGGGAAGTCACCGCGCTGGAGCAGGACCCGGCCTTTGCATCCGGCAACGAGGAACGTCAGCTCCGGATGCAGGGCCCTCGATCCCACCGATGCCGCGCCGAGGCCCGCTTCGGCGGCGAGCGTGGCGTCCAACGCCGTGGTGACATCGGCACGAAGACTTGCCGAGATTGCTTGCAGCACGCTGATCGCCAGGTCGTGGGTGGGTGTCCGTGGTGGGACGCCCTGCTCCAGGCTGCGTCGAGCCTTGCTCAGTTCCGCCGTACACCGGTCGACATCGAACTCCGCGAGTGCTCGAGCGGACCGCACCACCGCGGCATCCGCTCCCTCCAGGTCGTCGGGAAGGTCAGCGACCAAAGCTTTCAGTAGCTGCCGCCGGCGCCCGACAAGTAGCTGCGCGAAGTCGAAGTCTTCCACCAGATACCGTGCCGCATCCCCCCAGTGCCCGGCCGTGACGGCGTGGTGGACCGCCGTCAGCCGGTGCCCGTTCTGCGCGAACCAGGCGGCGGCGGTGCGGTGGAGCTCGGGGACCAGAGCCGGCCGTTCGAACAGCAGTTCCGCCCGGAGGAACTCACGGAAGAGTGACTGGTAGCTGTAACAGTCGCCGGTGCCGGGAACCCGCTGGGTGAACGCGTTCCCGTGGGACAAGAACTCCAGCGACCGACGGTCACAGACACGACCCGTCAGCGCCTCGGCCAGCTCGGGCCAGAGCTTGTCGACGATGCAGGTCCGGAGCAGGAAGTCCCGCAGCGCGGAGGGCTGCGTCTGCAGCACCTCGGTCATCAGGAACGCCGCCACGTTCCCCATATCGCCCCGAAACTCCCGGATGGCCTGTGCGGTGTCGGCCTTCCCAGCCAGATTCATCGCCGCGAACGTCAGGCCCGCCGGCCAGCCGTCCGTCCTGGCGCAGAGTTCTGCCACCTCGGCCGGCGTCAGCTCGAGGTTCTCCTGCCGCATCAGGCCGGCGGCCTCCTCCACCGTGAAGGCCAGGTCGGCGGCGCGAATCTCGGTCACGGTGCCCGCCAGCCGGTAGCGATAGAGCGGCAGCGGCGGATCCGCGCGGGTCAGCAGGACGATCCGCACGCTCGCATTGCCCCGGACGAGGCGATCGACGCTGTCCCAGAGCTCCGGCGTCAGCGTGAGATCGCCGCAGTCGATCACGAGGACCAGCGCGGGCTCTTCGGCGAGGCCGGCCCCCCTCAGGTGGAGGCCGTCGAGTACGGACTGCAGCGAAGCCGTGGCGTGCTCGCCGGCGGCGTCCACAGTGATGTGCCTGACCGGGCTGCCCCAGGTGCCGAGTGCCTCCCACGAGAACAGGAGGATCGTCTTCCCGAAGCCCGCGGGCGCACTGACAAGCGTCAGCGGGCCCTGTACTCCTTGGCTCACCAGGTCCAGAAGACGCTGCCGGACCACCGTCCGCCAAGGTGTCGCCGACGGATCCGGCCGGGCCGTCTGCCCCTGGTTGTGCATCGGAATCAAGCGGTGTGCGCGCCCGTCCCCTACCTGCTGACCGCCCGGCATATCCCCTCCCGGCGATTGACCACACGACTGGTCGGCGGGCGGTGCGCGGTGGTTTGACCGCAGCTTTCGAGACGGAATGACACCGATATTCGTCGACCGTACCCATGCTGCCCCAGGACTGGCGGCGGTAGCTCACCCTGCAAGGGTGAGGCGGGCCCACCTTCGCCACTGCCGGACGCATGCCCGCCTGCAGCCGCAAGAGCCCTGACCCGTTTCACCCTGGCAGGAGGAGGCGAGGACCTGTGGGCCCGGTGCATGCTGACGCTGAGCTCGATGGCGGAAGAACGCGATCGAGAACCGGGGCAAAGGACTGAGAACGTGAGCGAGCTGAGGCGGTCATCCGGCGCCGATTTACCCGATCCCGGCACATCCCGCAGCACGAGCCGAACGATCCGGTCGTGGTGTGTCTACCTGGCCACCACAATCGGCCTCGTCTGCGCGATCGCCACGTGGGGTCTGGTCGGGGTCGTCATCAGTGTGGTCGTTGTCGCGATGGCGACGGCCGTCGTCGCCTCGTCCATGTGGGGAGGGGACGGACGGGTCGCGGTGGCCAAGGTCGTTCGGGTCACGCTCGGCGCCGGGCTGATGACGCCCGCGGCCGTGGGCCTGATCGCGGTCGCCAAGGTCGCCGGCGTTTTGGTCGTGGTGATCCTGGCGCTGACCACGCCGGCTCTCACCTCGCTGGTCCGGGCGCGACGGAAGGCCAACGGGGATCGTCCCGTCGTAAGGCCGGAGCCGACGACACCCTATAACTCCGTGACGTCGCTTGCCGACGGTCCCGCGGCCGCCCCGGCGCCGGAGCTCAGTTCCCTCGGCGATGAGGCGTTGTGCCTGGCCTGGCGCCGGAGCTTCCGCCTGCTGGAGACTGCCGCGACGGCCGCGGAGCGCCTGACCGTTGTCAAGAAGCGTCAGCAGTACCTCGACGAGCTCCAGCGGCGGTCTCCGGAGGGACTCGCGGCCTGGCTCGCCTCCGGCGCGCGAGCATCCGGCAACCCGCTTCCGTACGTCGACGATGCGCGGCGCCGAGCCAGCTGAGTCACGGACCCAGCTGGGGCGCCGCGCCGTCACTCAGGCCATCGGAGGGATGCGCTGCTTGGTGGCAGAGAGCTGGATTTCTTCCTGCTCGTTCCAGTCCACGTCGCCCTGCCCGCCGATCCGCTCCCGTACGTCGGACCACCTGACGGTGAGCGCGAACAGTACGACGGTGTCCAGCGCGATCATCAGCAGCGACCAGACGGGGTAGGCCCCGAGCCAGGCGATCTGCGTCACCGCGTGCAGGCACACGAGCACGATGGCCGCGAACCTGGCCCACGTCTGTGCCGCGAGCAGGCCGGCGGCCACGCCCAGCATGAGCAGCCCGGAGATGAGCAGCACCCATCCATACCCGGTGGTGTCCACGACGATGAGGTTGTTCCGCGTCATCGCCAGACGCTCGTCGTTGAACAGGGCGATGAATCCCTGGAAGACGTTGACCATTCCGATCACCACGAGCAGCGAGCCGGCGAACACAACGATGCCGGCCAGGACGCCCCCGCCTCTTTTCTCAGCCATCTCGGTCCTCTCTCGTCGGCCGTCAGGCTCTGGCTTCGTGGAGATCGCGACCGTGTACGGCCAGCGCCCAGATGACGAAGATGTCGATGGCGATGATGGTGATTGCCCAGAACGGGTAGTACGGGATGAAGGTGAAGTTGGCCAGCGCACTCAGCACGGCCAGGATGATGCCCAGCACCCGCGCCCAGGTCTGGCCCGCCATGACCGCGAACCCGGCCAGCATCACCACGATGCCGAACAGCAGGTGGATCCAGCCCCACGCGGTGGCGTCGAACTGGAACAGGTAGTCACGGGTGGCTACGTAGAACTCGTTCTCGAAGAGTGCCACCAGACCGGAAAATGCCTGGAAGCCTCCGGACATGACCATCATGACGCCGGCGAACAGGATGAAGCCGACCGCCCAGCCGCTGACCTCGTGTTCCTCGCCCGCGCCTTCGTACTGCGATGCTGCAGCCCCTTGTGCCACTGTCGTTCACTCCTTTGTCACGTCGTGATCGAACCGCTCCGCCGCAGCGGAGGATGGCACCAGGCTGACCTACCACCTCGGGCCCGGCATCATCCCCAGGGGACGAGCGACCGCTCAGATCTCGACGCTGATCGGGAAGGTGGCGATCCAGGCGATGGCGGCGACGAAGACGAGACAGCCGACCCCGAGGAGGATCCAGCGCAGGCGGCGACGGGCGATCTTGGTGCTCATCCCGGCGAAGAACAGGACCACGGCGTACAGGACGACGGTGAGTACATAGTTGCTGGCTATCTGTATGTCGCGGAGCACCTCGGTCGCGGAGGCCGCGGCGGCCGCGTCGAGCCGTTCGGCCTCCTGCCGCGACGCGAGCTGGTACTGCGGCATGGCGAAGGGCGTCGGCGGCGCATCCGGGTTCGTGGCCGGGCGGGTCGCCATCCAGGCGTTGAACGCGGGCCGGAACTCCGGGCGGAAACGCTCGGCGTAGAAGTCGGCGATGGCGGCGTCACCTCGGCGATCCGCGTCCACCCACGCGATGAAGGTGGCGACGTCCACCTGGGTCTGGGCCTGGGCCTGGCCCTGCGCCCGGGCAGCGTCGATCCGAATCGCGTTCGTGCGGCCGGCCGCCTTGGCCTGCTCGCCGTTCCACCGGGTCGCCTGGTAACTGCTCCACGAGGTCCCGACGGCGGCGACCACCAGCAGGACGGTGACCAGCACCTCCTGCCAGGTGCGGCCACGATCGGGCTTCTCCTCAGCGACGGTTGCCATGCTCGTCACACGGAGGGGCCACTTCGAGCCCGACGATCTCGAGTTGGGTATCGATCAGGCTGATGGTTCGCGTCATCGCGGTCGGCTCCAACCTTCCCACTCCTGCGCCGTGTGGATGGTCGAAGAAGACGAGCAGGAACAGCAGAAGTGTGATGACCACCGTCACACTGCCCATCAGGACGCCCTGCGTCACCGCGCCCTCGGCCCGGTCGGCGAAGAACAACAGGTACACGAAGATCACCACCGAGATCACCGACAGGACCAGCCACAAGGGCGTCGGGATGATCCCCTCCGCTCCGTGCACCCTGTCGATGCGCGCCTGTTCCCGTTGGGCGGTCTGATCCATCCACCGGTCGTACGCCGACTGCTCGGTCGGCGTACTCGGGTTGACGGCCGACATCGTCAGGAACATCTGCACACCCCACGGGTTGACGGAGTTCCTGAGCGTGCCGTTGTCCATGGCCACCCACTCCGGTCCGGCTACGGACCGTGCGTAGCAGATCAGGTCGCCGGTGAGCGTCGCCGCGGTCTTGTCAGGCAGGTACTGGGCGGTCTGAACCTGCTGCGCCACAATGGTCGCCTCGGTCTCGGCGCCGGCTCGCGAATCGTCGTACGAGGTGAACGACAAGAAGATGATGAAGCCGAGAAGCACCGAGAATCCGGTGGCGAGTACACCGAAGACGCCCGAGGCGCGGTCACCGTCGCTGAAGTAGCTGCCCTCCGGCGCCCGCCTGCGCACGAGGAGCATTGCAGTGACGGTGACCGCGGTCACGAGAACCGTGACCACCAGGGCCCAGACGATGTTCATGCGCCGCTAGTTCACGGTTCCGGGTACGGCTTCGGCTTCGGCCGGTGGGACGGGACGGGAGGCGGTCGTCGCCCGGCCGGCGCCGACCAGGATCTGCACGACAACCAGCAACAGGGCCACGAGGGCGAGCGACCAGAACAGCCGGGACGTCGAGATGTTGTTGCCCCAGAGCAGTACGACGGCGCCCAGGAAGCCAATGGCCACCCGCAACCACCGGGCGTTGGCCGCGACCCAGCGGCCCGCGCTGCCGACCGGGCCGTCGGCCAGGGCTCCGCCGACGCCTTCCAGACCATCGCGGATGGCAGCGCGGACGGCAGAACCGGACTTGTTGGGTCCCGCGAACCAGCCGATGACCACGATGACCAAGCCGAGCCGGAAGAACACCTCCCGGCCACGCTCGAGGTAGGAAAGCAGTTGGTCGTAGAAGACCGCACTCGCCGGACCGAACGTCGTACCTGCCAAGGCGTCGATGAACAACTGCCGTCCGATGGTCAGCGCCAGCGCGATCAGCAGTGCGTTCCCCGCCAGCAGTGCCCCGATGATCACCGTCGTCCGTGGACGCCGCCGCGAGAGCACCAGAGCGAGCAGATAGAGCAGCGCCACCACCACGATCAGCCACTGGGCCACTGGGTTCGCGAACGCATAGATCGTCCGGAGTTGCTTCACCTGGGGTGCTTCCACCAGCACGATCTGCTTGTCGACGTCGGGGACGGGCACGTTCTGCAGGATGGTGAGGCCCCGATCGATCAGGCGTTGCTTGACCTGGTCGATGACCTGGGAGACATCGAGGACGATCTGCTCACCCTGCAGCGAGACGGCGCCGCTCTGATCACCCTTCAGCACCCGCTGGAGGGTCTGCTGGGCCCTGGTGTTGGCGGCCGTCCAGAGATCGGCGAACGCGTCCGACGCGATGAATTCCCGGACCTGGCGGTCGATCAGGCTGTTGATCGCGCCGGACAGCGGCCCGACCAGTCGCTGCAAACGCGGCCGGTCGGTGATGACACCGGCGAACACGTCGTTGAGGAGCGCCTCGATGTCGACCTGATCCTGGATCGTGTCGGTGACCTTCGTGGCGATGGCGTTCTGTACCTCTGGCGAGTTCACCAGCGGGCCGACAGTGTTCACGTAGCGTGTGGTGTCGTTCAGCGTGCGTTGTCCCCAGTACGCGATCGCCGCCGGCGTCGTCAGCAACGCCGCCAGCACCAAGCAGACGATCACCGCGGCCGACCGTCCCCTGGATGGCCGCTTCGCCTCGGGCGTGCTGCCTTCTGGATCGCTGGACAGCGTGGAGTCCGGGACGGACATGCTGCGCCTCCTCGCCGGTCGGGCCAAGGTATCGATCGTCTCCGCAGCGAGCGATTGGAACCTCACCCCGCGCGGATGAACCTCGGGCTCACGCCTCGTCGCAGCCGAGGGATCCGGGACGGGCCGCCGCTCGGTGCACCTAGTCCGCCGGGGGTGAGGCGTTCGGCCGGGGCCGGAGGAAAGGTGTGCACGACAGGTACGTCGGACCGCGCGATCGCGGTCGCCCGATCCAGAGGAGAGACCCGTGGGATCTGACATCAAGGCTCCAGTCGACCTGTACATCGCTGCGTATCCGGGCGCGGAGGCGGCACAAGGTGATTGGGACGCCATCAAGCAAGCTGCTTCGGACGATGTGATCAAGGTCGACGGGCTCATCCTCGTCAGCCGCGGATCCGACGGCAAGATCAACGTCGACGACGACTTCCACACGGCCCGGAAAGGTGCTGCCTGGGGCGCGGTCGGCGGTGCGGTCATCGGTCTGATCTTCCCACCCAGCCTGCTGGCGAGTGCCGCGGTCGGTGCGGGTGCCGGACTCGGAATCGGCGGGCTCAAGTCTCACCGGGAGAAGAAGGCGATCAAGGCTGACCTCGAAGACACCTTGCCGCTCAACAGTTCGGGCATCGTGGCTCTCTTCGAAGAGACGTGGGTCGCGGATGTCGACAAGGCGCTGTCGCATGCGGACAAGGTGACCAAGCACGAGGTCGACGCGGACAGCGCGGATGAGGTCAAGAAGGCCGCCGAGTAGTCGCGAGCAGAAGCCATGCTGCGAACCGGCGTACGTCGATCGGTCGTCGCCGCGTTGGTGACCGTTGCCCTGCTCGTCGTACCGACGGCCTGCAGTGACAGCTCGACACAGGGCACGCCGGCTCCGTCACCGACTGCGGCGCCGCAGGCAACGGGGGAGCCGACGGCGAACTGCGCTGCGGCGTCGGACCTGAAGTCCTCCCTGGACACCCTGAAGAACGTGCAGCCGTTGCAGGACGGCCTGACGGCGCTCAACACCGCGATGGCCGACGTTAAGACGAGCCTGGCCGCCGCGGTTGCCTCCGCGTCGGCCGTTCTGCAGCCGGCCGTGGAAGGTGTCAAGACGGCCTTCTCAGAGTTGGAGACCGCTGCGAGTGGCCTGAGCGCGGACACCCTCAGACAGCAGGCGCCGGCGATCAACTCGGCACTCAGACAAGTCGGAACCGCGGCCTCGTCGTTGGCCACGACGTTGACACAGAGCTGTCCAGCCGGCTGACCGTTGGCCATCACCAGGAGCGCCGCCATGAAGGACTACCCGTCGATCGCGGATCACGGCTTGATCGGGGACCTGCAGACCGCAGCCCTCGTCAGCACGGACGGCTCGATCGACTGGTTCTGCACACCCCGCTTCGATTCGCCGAGCGTGTGCGGGGCGCTGCTGGATCACGAGAAGGGCGGCCACCTCCGGATCCGTCCGGCACACGGCACGTTCGACACCAAGCAGCTGTACTTCCCGGACACGGCGATCCTCATCACCAGGTTCCTGACCGAGGCCGGCGTCGGTGAGGTGATCGACTTCATGCCGGTGACGAGCAGTACGCAGGCGACCCTGAACCACCGGATCGTGCGGCTGGTCCGCTGCGTCCGCGGCCGGATGACGTTCGACGTGAACATCGCGCCGCGGTTCGACTACGGACGCAAGCCCCATCAGTGGCATGCGACCGAACACGGCGGAGTCTGCACGAGCGATGGCTCGGCGCTGACCTTCCACATCGTGCGGGAGCCCGACGACGAGCGTCTCGCGCGGCCGCGGATCGACGACACCGGCGACGTACAGTTCTCGGTCGCCCTGGAGGCCGGCCAAGTCCGCGGCGTGATGCTCGAGACCGCGGCCGACGGCCCGCCGCGGGAGATCCGGGCCGCCGAGGCACAGCGGCTATTGGACGAGACGGCCCGGTTCTGGCGGACCTGGCTGGCGCAGTCCACCTACAAGGGTCGCTGGCGCGAGATGCTGCAGCGGTCGGCGATCACGCTGAAGCTCATGACCTACGCGCCGTCCGGGGGCCTGGTGGCGGCGCCCACGGCCGCGCTGCCCGAGCAGATCGGTGGCGAGCGGAACTGGGACTACCGCTACACCTGGATCCGCGACGCGTCCTTCTCCATCCACGCTCTCCTGCGGATGGGGTTCACCGAGGAGGCCACCGCCTTCAGCGGCTGGATGCGGGACCGCGTGCAGGAGAAGGCAGGAGGGGCCAGCGGGCCGCTGAACATCATGTACCGCGTCGACGGCTCCTCCGACCTCACCGAGGAGAGCCTGGATCACTGGGAGGGGTATCGCGGCTCCCGCCCGGTGCACATCGGCAACGGTGCCGCCGGCCAGTTGCAGTTGGACATCTACGGCGAGGCGCTGGACAGCCTTTACTTCGCCGACCAGCGCGGGCTCGAAATGGGCCACGACGGCTGGCTCGCGGTCCGGGATCTGATCGACTGGCTGACCGACAACTGGGACCAGACCGAGGAGGGCATCTGGGAGACGCGGGGTGGGCGCAAGGAATTCACCTACGGCCGCGTCATGAGCTGGACCGCGCTCGACCGGGCGATCCGGCTCGCCACCGGCCGGTCGCGGCCGGCCCCGCTGGATCGGTGGGTCCGGGCCCGGGACGCCATCTACGAGCAGGTCATGGCGCGCGGATGGGACCCGGAACGCCGGGCCTTCGTCCAGCAGTACGGCAGCAAGGTGCTCGACTCCTCCCTGCTGCGCATGCCCACGGTGGGGTTCGTCGCGCCACAGGATCCGCGGTGGCTGTCGACGTTGCGGGCGATGGACTCCGAACTGGTCACCGACAGCCTCGTCTACCGCTACAACCCCGAGGCTTCGCCGGACGGCCTCCGCGGCTCGGAGGGCACGTTCTCGCTGTGCACGTTCATGTACGTCGACGCGCTCGGCAAGGCCGGCCGGATCGACGAGGCACGGCTCACCTTCGAGAAGATGCTCACCTACGCCAACCACCTCGGCCTGTACTCCGAGGAGATCGCCCTCACCGGCGAGCAGATCGGCAACTTCCCCCAGGCGTTCACCCACCTCGCCCTGATCGACGCAGCCATGACGCTGGACGCCCAGCTCGACCGCACACAGCCTTCAGAGCGCTGAGAGAGGGGCAGAAATGGGTGGCGTGATCGGCGAGCTCCTTCCCCTCGCGCTGGGCGTCGCGATCAGCCCGGTCCCCATCATCGCGGCGATACTCATGCTGCTGTCGCCGAAGGCGAAGACGACCAGCATCGGGTTCCTCATCGGCTGGATCGCGGGGATCGTCATTGCTGTCGTAGCCTTCACGCTGCTCTCGTCGCTCCTGTCCGAGGACGATTCTGACGCCTCGAGTCCGGTCAAGGGCACGATCCAACTGGCCCTCGGCGTGCTGCTGATCCTCCTGGCCGCGAAGGAGTGGAGGGCCCGTCCGCACGGTCAGGCGGCGCCCGATCTGCCGAAGTGGATGTCGGCCATCGACACCCTCACCACGGTCAAAGGGCTCGGCCTCGGTTTCCTGCTGGCAGCGCTCAACCCGAAGAACCTCATCATGGCCGCCGGAGCCGGCGTCGCGATCGGTGCTGGCAACCTCGGCACCGGTGACACCGTCGTCGTCATCCTCGTCTATACCGCGATCGCCGCGAGTACCGTCGCGGTGCCCGTGATCGGCTACCTCGCGGCCGCCGATCGGTTGGCCGAGCCGCTCGAGGCTCTGCGCGGATGGCTGGTCCGGGAGAACACCGTCGTCATGGCGATCCTCCTGCTCGTCATCGGCGTGGTCATGATCGGCAAGGGCATCGGGAGCTTCTAGCCCGCTCAGGCTTCGGCGAAGACTGTTGCCCAGTCGTTCTTGATGCTGACCACCGTCCAGTTTTGGGCACGGGCCTGCTCGAGCGACGTCTCGGCGCCGGCGGTGTAGCTGAACTCACGATCCTCGTCGTCGTGCAGGACCAGCAGCCGTAGTCCGGGCCGCGTCGGATGCCCGGCGTACCGGAGCATCGGGATGTCGCCGTTGGAGTTGCCGCCGGCAACGACGGGCCGCCGGCCGATCCGGCTCCAGATGCGTACCGGCTTCAGGGGACCGTCGTCGAAGACGTCCATCTCCGCCTGGTAGACGACCGATCCGCCGGCGTCGTCGTCCTGGTACCGCAGGCCGGTCGAGCTGCCGATGATGCGCTCGGCCGGAATGCCGTAGATCTCCTCGGTGACCGGCCGCATGAAGTCGCGGTCGCCTCCGGACGCGATGAAGGTCGTGAACCCATTGGCCTCGAGATAGTGCAGCAGCTCGACCATCGGGAGATAGGTGCACTCCCGAAGCAGCCGGCCGAGTGTCGGGTGGGGCGTCGTCTGCAGGAAACGCCCGGCCAGCTCCGCGTAGCTGTCGACACTCATCCCTGCGAACGCCTGCACGATGCCGCCCAGGAGCACCTTCACGTCGCTGTCGTCGCCGTGATAGTGCTTGGTGATCACGCCACCGAGCCATGCGTAGTCCTTGTCCCGGGCGGCCTGCCACGGCTGGCGTGAGCGAAGACCCGGGTCCTGTTCAGCCATCTCGGCCAGCCGCTGCAGAATGAAGCCGAGCTCGACCGGCATCGGCTTCTCGCTCCACAGCGTGCCGTCGTTGTCGAACACCGCGATCCGCTCGGAGGGCGGGACGTACTGCGCCCCACCCTCCTGCACGGCCCGGCCGACGTAGTCCACGATCGCCTGTCGTGCCGGAGTGTCCCTCCAGGACGGCAGCATTTCCACGGGGTCGGTCACGAGTCCGGCCGCCTACTCGCGCATCAGCATCAGGGCGGCCTCGCGTTCGAGGTCGAGGTACGGATCACCGCTGACGTCGACCGCGACCCGGTTGATGGTGCCGCCGGTGAAGGCGTGCGGTGGCTGGCCCGGGTAGTCGTCGGTGATCGGCTCTCCGGCATGCCTGCCGACGTACAGACCCGCGCCGGCGATGGCGAACGCCCCGAGCTGGGTCTTGATCTGTCCCTCACCGACCTTCTCGTCGCCGTGGTACAGCGACAGTGTTCCGGTCGCGCCGTCGGGATCCATGCCCTGCTTGTCGAACGAGGCCGACAGGATCAGGTTCTCGCCCGTCGGGATGTCCTTGGTCCCGACGACCTGCTGTTCGATCGCGCCGACGAAACTGTTGACGTAGTGCAGCCGGTTGTCCTTCACGTACAGGGCATGGCCACCGAACCTCGCGCCCATCGCGAACAGCACGCCTTCGGCGCCCGGCGCCGGGATGTCGACCAGAGCGCCGATCGAGAAGGAGCGGTTGCGGGTGTTGACCGCCTGCCATTCCGAGACCGGAGCAGTGTCCGGGTAGTACACGTAGCGGTCTTTGGCCGCGGTCAGCTGGGGCCGGGCGGTGGTGAGGATCTCGACCGCGGAGCGGTCGTCGAGCGGGAACGCGTTGTTCGCGCCGGCCTCGGAGAACCAGATGTTGACGAGCTCGCGCAGTTTGTCCGGCTGCTCCGCCGCGAGGTTCCTGGTCTCGGACCGGTCGACCTCGACGTGGTAGAGCTCCCATTCGTCGGCGTTGAAGTTGCCCCAGCCGGCGATGGTCGGGTGGGTGGTGACCGCCTTCCAGCCTTCGTGGTAGATCGCCCGGGATCCCAGCATCGAGTAGAACTGGGTCCGCCGGCCGGACTCGGCCGACGCGTCGTCGACGCTGGCGCGCATGCTCATCCCGTCGAAGTTGCTCTGGGTGTGTCCCTTGATCGCCTCCGGGGCATCGACGTCGAGGACGTCGAGAATCGTCGGGACGATGTCGATCGCGTGGTGGTACTGGTGGCGGAGTTCCCCGCGGGCCTGGGTGCCCTTGGGCCACGAGATGATGCAGGGGTCCGCGGTGCCACCACTGAACTCGTAGCGCTTCCACATCTTGAACGGCGTGTTGAACGCCATCGCCCAGCCGTTCGCGTAGTGGTTGTACGTCCTGGTACCACCCAGGTCGTCGAGCTTGGCGAGGTTCTCCGCCAGGTCGTCGTCGATCCCGTTGGCGAACTTCATCTCGTTGACCGAGCCGTTCGGGCCGCCTTCGCCGCTCGCCCCGTTGTCGGACACGACCACGACGAGGGTGTTCTCCAGTTGGTCGGTCTGCTCCAGGTACTCGAGCAACCGGCCGATGTGGTGGTCGGCGTGCGCGAGGAATCCGGCGTACACCTCCGCCATCCGGGCGAACAGGCGCCGCTCGTCGGCGTTGAGCGTGTCCCACGGACGGGTGTAGTCCAGCGCCGGGAACGGCTTGTGGTCCGGGCCGCTGCGCGACTCCGGGGTGCCGATCGGATTCACCGGCGGCAGTTCGGTGTCGGCCGGCACCAGCCCGAGCTTCTTCTGGCGCGCCAGGGTCTCTTCCCGGATCACTTCGTACCCCTGGTCGAAGCGGCCCGCGAACTTCTCGATCCATTCCTTCGGCGCATGGTGCGGAGCGTGGCAGGCGCCGGGTGCGTAGTAGAGGAAGAACGGCTTCTCCGGGGCGATCGCCTTCGCGTCCTTGATGAACTCCACCGCCTTGTCGGTGATGTCATCGGTGAGGTGGTAGCCCTCCTCTGGCGAGCGTGGCTGATCGACCGGGTGGTTGTCGTAGACGAGGTCGGGATACCACTGGTTCGTCTCGGCCCCGAGGAACCCGTACCACCGCTCGAAGCCCCTGCCGGTGGGCCAGTTGCGCCGGGTCGAGGCGAGGTTCATCTCGTCGGTGGGGCACAGGTGCCACTTGCCGACCATGTAGGTGTTCCAGCCGCGCTCGCCGAGGATCTCCGACAGCATCCCGTTCTCCGGTGGGATCGTGCCGCTCGCGTTCGGGAATCCGATCGCCGCCTCGGTGATGCACGCCATGCTGTTGCGGGTGTGGTTGCGGCCGGTGAGCAGGCACGACCGGGTCGGCGAGCACAGAGCGGTGGTGTGCCACTGGGTGAAGCGCACCCCGCGCGAGGCGATCGCGTCGATGTGGGGGGTCTCGATCGGACCGCCGTAGCAGCTCATCGCCGAGAAGCCGACGTCGTCGAGGACGATGTAGACGACGTTCGGTGCACCCTCGGGAGCCTTGGGCGGTTCGAACGGCGTCCAATCCGGCTCGGAGTCGCGAATGTCGACGTTGATCGTCCCTCGGAACTGCTCAGGCATGATGCCCCTCCTGGCTGATCGGCAGCAGTCAGGCCAGCCTCGCCGAGCCCCGATTCGGGGTCTTCACCCGCAAGGGATGAAGCGACTTTCGCGCACCGCCGGGCTCATCGCCGCGACCCTCCGTCGTCAGCCTCCGGCTGCGGACTGCGCCAACTCGCGCCGGTCTGCCGTACGTACTCCGCGACCGCCTCGTCGAGCGTCGGGAGGAAATGCGCCGGGTCGATCGTCCGCGTGAGTTCGTACCGCTCGATCTTCTCGCGCACCGGATCCTTCATCTCCGCGAAGACCAGGGACACGCCGTGTGCGTTGAGCCAGGCATCCAACTCCTGCAGCATGTCGGAGGCTGTGGTGTCGACGTCGGTGATCGGCTCGGCGGCCACGATGATCCAACGGAGGTCGGGATCATCCGTGGCAATCTCCCGCACCTTGTCACTGAACATCCGCGCGTTCGCGAAGATCAGGGGCGCGTCGAAACGGTAGACGACCAGACCGCGCAGGAGTTCGGCGTCGGGGTAGTTCTCGGTGTCGTGCAGGCCCGCGATGCCCTCCACCCGGCCGAGCTCGGCCTGGTGCGGCCACCAGGTGCGGCGGAAGACGTTGAGGATGGACAGGCCCACGGCGACGAGAATGCCGGGCAGTACACCCAGGAAGGCCACGCCGAGCAGCGCGATGATGGACAGCCCGAACTCGGTCCGGCGCTGATGCCACAGCCGGCGGGTCCCGGCGATGTCGGCCAGGGACAGCGCGGCAGCGATGACGATCGCGCCCAAGGTCGGCTGAGGCACGTACTGCATCAGCGAGGTGGCGAAGACCAGGACCACGGTGATCATCGCGGCGCCGACGATGCCGGTCACCTGGGACCGGGATCCGGCCTGCTCGGCGACGGCGGTGCGCGACCCGCTGGTGCTGACCGGAAAGCCCTGGAAGAACCCGGCCGCGATGTTGGCCGCACCAATGCCGACCATCTCCTGGTTCCCGCGCACCCGATCGCCCTTGCGCGCGGCGAACGCCGATGCCGTGGACATCGTGTCGGCGAGCGCGACGACGGCGATGGCGAACGCCCCGATGAGCAGCGGCGGCAGATCGTCCCAGCTGACCGCTGGGACCGTGAAGGGCGGGAATCCCTGGGGGAGTACGCCGACCGTGTCGACGTCGTGCGACTCGAGGTCGAACGCGTTGACCAGTAGGGCGGCCAGCACCACGACGATGAGCACGCTCGGCAGCTTGGGAAGCAGCCGATTCAGCAACAGGATGCCGACCAGCGAACCTAACCCGAGGATCGCGGCCGTCACGTTGGCGTCACCGTCCGCGAGCCCCGACCCGAAGGCGCGCACCTCGGCCACCAGCCCGTCGGCCTCGACCGAGAAACCGAAGAGCTTGTCCAGTTGACCGACGATGATGGTCAGCGCGAGCCCGTTCATGTAGCCGATCTGGGTCGGTTTCGACAGCAGGTCCGCCACGAACCCGAACCGGGCCACGCCGGCGACCACCATCACCACACCGACCATCACGGCCAGCATCGAGGCGAGCGCGACGGCCCGGGCGGGGTCACCGTTGGCGAGCAGGAGCGGCGCTATCGTTGCCGCGATCATCGGACCCAGGGACGAGTCGGGACCAAGCACCAGCACTCTGGACGGTCCGAAGACCGCGTAGCCGAGCAGGCAGAGAATCGAGGTGTACAGCCCGGTCACAGGCGGCAGCCCGGCCAGTTCGGCGTACGCCATCCCCTGTGGCACCAGCAGCGCCGACAGCACGAGGCCGGCGACGATGTCCTTCGGCAGCCATGCCCGCTCGTACGACCTGGCCACCCCGACCGCGGGCACGTACTCCTGCCACCAGGGAGGTTTCACATCGGGGCGTTCCTCGACACTGGCCATGGTGGTCAGCCGATCGGCCTATGCTTCCGCGGCGAACGGATCGGCTGCCGCGCCCTCAGGGGCCTGTTCCTCCAGCGTCTCCTTGATCTCTTGCAGCGCCTTCTGCGCCTTGTTGCCGACCTTGGGATACCGGGGATCGATCTCGATCAGCGTGTTGGCGATCACCGAGGCGGCGGCGATGCGCGCGTACCACTTGCGGTCGGCGGGAATCACGTACCACGGCGCCCACTCGGTGCTGGTCTTGGACAGCATCCGCGAGAACGCGTTCTGGTAGTCGTCCCAGTACTCGCGCTCGCGGATGTCGGCCGCGGAGAACTTCCAGTTATGGTCGCGCAGGTCGATCCGCCGCAGGAAGCGGATCCGCTGCTCCTCCCGGGAGAGGTTCAAGAAGAGCTTCACGATCTTGATGCCGTTGTCGCTGAGGGTCCGCTCCCACTCGTTGATTTCGCGATAGCGCCGTTTCCAGAGTCCCTGGCGGGTGCCCGGCGGAAGCTTCTGGCGGTCGAGGAGTTCCGGGTGCACGCGGACGACGAGCACCTCCTCGTAGTGCGAGCGGTTGAAGATGCCGATCTCACCGCGACCCGGTAGGCGCAGCCCGTAGCGCCACAGATAGTCGTGGTCCAGTTCCGCGCTGGAGGGGACCTTGAAGCTGTTCACCGACACACCCTGGGGATTGACGCCGGTCATGACATGGCGGATGGTGCCGTCCTTGCCCCCGGCGTCGAGCGCCTGCAGCACCACCAGCACGCCATGGGTGTGCTGCGCGTACAGCCTGGACTGATACTCGGACAACAGTTCGGTCCCCTGGGCCAGCAGTTTGCGGCCGCGCTTCTTGGAGCGGATCATGCCCCTGAAGTCCGGCTCGAAGTCCCTGGCCAGCTTGACGTTCGAGCCCGGTTCGACCCGGAACGGCTCGATGAAGTCGGCGATCCGCTGCTCGCGAGATGTCATTCGCTGGCCCCTACCTTTTCGGTGCGCCTGGCACGAGCCGGCGCGACGGCGTGCTCCGGGCTGAGTGTCGGCCGCGACCGCAGCCGCCGCCTCCGGACCAACTTGTCCACCTCGACGACGATCGGAAGGAGCGCGGCCAGGCCGAAGCAGACGAGCCACTGGCGCGGGCTGAGTGCGACGGTGAGCATCCCTTCCTGAAGCGTCGGGAGCTGGGTCGCCAAGGACAACAGGACGACGGGGATCAGGCCGATCCCCAGGGCCTTCATGATCGGTGGCGTCAATCCGCTGGTCGGCGCGCGCCGGTTGACGATCGCGTTGAACACGGTCCCCAGACCCATCACCACGAACGTCATCGTCAGCGAGACGGTGCCCTGCGTCGTACTCGGGTCGTCCGGCCCCGCCACCAGCGGTACGAAAGCCGCCAGGAAGAGCACGGCCGCGTAGACGATCCACCGGATCACCGCGTTCCGGTTCGTGATCGGTACGGCGGGATCGCGCGGCGGACGGTGCATCACGTCGGGATCACCGGGGTCGACAGCGATGATCACCACACCCACCGCCGTGGCGAAGAACAACAGGAAAAGGACCATCGACGGAGTCATCGCCACGCCGTCGTTGATGTCGAACACGGTGGCGGCGAGGAAGAGGAGGACCAGCGCCAGCAGCTGCGTCATCTGATACCGCACGTACGAGACGACCTTGTCGTAGACGCGCCGCCCGATCTCGACGGCGTGCACGAGGGTGCCGAAGTTGTCGTCGGTGAGCACCATCCGTGCGGCCTGCTTGGTCACCTCGCTGCCGCTTCCCATCGCCACCCCGATGTCGGCCTGTTTGAGGGCGGCGGCATCGTTGACGGCGTCGCCCGTCATCGCAACGATCAGGCCTTGCTCCTGCATGGCCCGGGCGAGTCGCAGCTTGTCCTCGGGAGTGACCCGCCCGAACACGTGCAACTCGGGCAACTGCTGCTTGAGCTGCTCGTCGGTGAGTGCCCGCAGTTCCGCGCCGCTGATCGCCCCGGGACCGAGGCCCAGCTCCTCGCCGATCGCCTGAGCGGTGATCGCGTGATCACCGGTGATCATGCGGACGTCGATGCCGGCTGTGAGCGCCGTACCGACCGCGCTCTTCGCCTCCGCGCGCAGCGGGTCGATGATGCCGGCCATACCGACGAACGACAGCCCCTTGGTCAAGGACATCGGATCGTCGGTCATCGCGGTCAGCTCGTGGTCGGCAACCAGGCGGGCAGCGAACGCGAGCACGCGCAGACCCTTCTGCCCCATCCGCAGGTTGGCCTCGTCGATGCCCTCCCGCGACTGCGTGATCGGGACCTGCGAGCCGCTGAGCGGTCCGCCCGCCTCGCTGCAGCGCGCCACGACGACGTCGGGCGCGCCCTTGACCAGCTCGATGAGATGCTCGACGCCGTCGACGTTCACTCGGTGGAAGGTCGCCATGAACTTGTACTCGGAATCGAACGGAACCTCTGCCAGCCGCGGGTAGGTACGTCGCGTCTCCTCAGCGTCGACACCGAGTTTCGCGGCCAGTACGACGAGCGCGGCCTCGGTCGGATCGCCGATCACCGATCCGTCGTCGCCGACCACTGCGTCGCTGTCGAGGGCGAGCCCGAGACCGAGGCGGGTGAAGTCCGGCACGGGGGCGCCGGCCACCGAATGGATCGCGCCGCTCTTGCGGTAGCCCTCGCCGTCGACGGTGAACCACAACCCGCTCGCGTACAACGTCGAGACCATCATCTGGTTCAACGTGAGCGTCCCGGTCTTGTCGGTGTTGATGACGCTGGTCGCACCGAGAGTCTCGACATCGGTGAGGTTCTTCACCACGGCCTTCGCCGCGGCCAGTTGCTTCGCACCGAGCGAGAGCAGGCCCGAGACGAACGCCGGCATACCGGTCGGGAGCGCCGAGATGGCCATCGCGGTGCCGAGCAGCAGCAGGTCCTTGCCGGGAGTCCCGCGGATCAGGCCGACCACCACGATGACCGCGACAGCACCCCAGGCAATGATCCCCAGAACCTTCGTCAGCGAGTCCAGCTCGCGCTGGAGCGGCGACCGGGTGCGCTTCACCGAGGTGAGCATTGTCGCGATCCGGCCCATCTGCGTCTGCATCCCGGTCGCGGTGACCACGATCGTGCCCGTGCCCCGCGTCACCGAGGTGTTCTGGAACAGCATGTTGGTCTGGTCGCCGAGACCGACGTCGGGGGCGGTCAGTACGGCGGTGCCCTTGGCGATCGGCGCACTCTCTCCGGTGAGCGCAGCCTCCTGCGCCTCCAGCGTCGCGGACCGGACGATCCGGCCGTCCGCGGGCACGATGTCGCCGGCCTCGACCTCGACGATGTCGCCCGGAACCACCTGCGTGGCCGCGACCATCGTCACGTCGCCGTCGCGGATCACTCGGGCCTGCGGCACCTGCAGATCGGCGAGGGCATCGACACTCGCCCGTGCCGTCAGCTCCTGGCGGGTACCCAGTCCGACGTTCAGCAGGATGAGCAGGGCGACGATGACTCCGGTCGAGAGCTCCCCGATCAGCAGGCTGACGACCACGACGGCGATCAGCATGAGGTTCATCGGGTCGCGCACTTGCTGGCCCGCGATGGCCCAGATCGAGGGTGGCTTCTCGGCCGCGATCTGGTTCGCGCCGTACGACGAGAGCCGGCTCGCCGCCTCGCTCCCGGCCAGCCCCGTCACGACATCGGAGCCGGCCGCGGCGACGACCTCATGCGCCGCAAGAGCGTAGGGCGGACGCTCGGCGCCGGTCGCCGACGACGCTGTGGTACCGATCTCGCTCACTTGTGCCTGCCTCCATGTCGCGTCAGCGGTCGGTCACTCTGCGGTCTTGGTCCTCAGGCCTGCGCGCCGGACGGATAACCCGGTGCCTGCCTGCGCTGCGTCCACCCCGCGCCCCAGTGCGCGATGTCGAGAACGCCGGCCAGGACCACCCAGAACCAGTCCAGCCCGCTCAGGCCGCCGGTCCGCCAGAGGATCACGTACATGAGTGTTGCGAAGGGAAGGAAGATCAGTCCGAGGAGCGGCCAGATCCAGCTGTCGAAGGCGGCGTCCACCAACTTGGGCCGTGCCACCCAGACGATGAACAGCGCCAGGCGTGGGAAGACTCCGGCGAACAGCGCGAACAGGCACCCCATGGTCGTTCCTCTCGTAGGCTTCCACCGACCATGCCTCGGCACGGGCGGGGCCTGCCTCATCCACAGAGGATGTCTCGCAACGACTCATCCGCTGAGAGGCAGACGCGGGTCGGGGTCGGCCCGGTAGGCGCGGAACGCCTCCGCCAGGGTCGGGAAGATGTTGTCCTCGCCGATCGTGTCCAGGGTCCCGTACGCCCGGAGCGTCGAGAGCAACTGGGTATCCGGCCGGACGAGCACGAAGCGGGCGTTGTGAGCCCTGCTGTAGTTGACGAGGTTGGCCAGCGTCACGCCGGCCGAGTAGTCGATGTCATCGATCGCGGCGCAGTCCAGCGCCACCCAGCGGACGGGGTCGGGAGCGGCGGAGATGACCGACTCGAAGTGGTCGGCGAAGCGGTTGGCGTTGGCGTAGAAGAGTTCCGCGTCGTAGCGGAAGACCACCAGACCGGGCAGGCTCTGCGCGCCCGGCTTTGCCGGCAGGTAGATCGGCTCGCCGGCCTGATTCTGACCGATGACGAAGTCGCCCGGCGTGTACTGCCGCCGGACGAGATCGAGCAGCGAGAGCACGATGGCGAGGATGATTCCCTGCTCGACGCCGACGGCGAAAACGGTGATCGCCGTGATCACAGCCACTACGAACTCGTTCTTGCGTCGCATCCACAGCCGCTGCAGGCCGGGCACGTCGATCAGGCTGACGCCGATGAGGAAGACGATCCCGGCGAGAACCGCCGTGGGCATGTCCGCCAGCAGTCCGGTGCAGAACAGGGTGAACACCAGCACGACGGCCGCCATCGTCAGGTTGGCGAGTTGGGTGCGCCCCTTCTGCTCGTCGAGGATCTGCGTCTTGGTCGGGCTGCCGTTGACCACGAAGGTGCCGGTGAGGCCCGCGGCGAGATTGGCGCCACTCAGCCCGACGATGTCCCGGTTGATGTCGACGGCATCTCCGTGCTTGAACGCGAAACTGCGGGAGGTGGCGGCGCTCTGGGCGATGATGAGCACGAAGCAGGACAGGGCGGTCGGCACCACCTTTCCCACGTCCGACCAGGAGATCCCCGACGGCAGGCCGATCGGCGGGAATCCGCCCTGCACGGCACCGACCACGGCGACTCCGTGCGCCTGCGCGTCGATCAGGGCGGAGACAGCGGTCAGCAGGACGACGGCGACGACGGCACCCGGGACGGCCGGGATGAAACGCCTGAAGATCTGGATGACCACGATCGTGGCCAGCCCGAAGGCCAACGTGCCGAGCTCGATCGAGGACAGCGAAGTGATCCAGTGCCATTGCTGTTCGAACCAGCCGCCCTTGCCCTTGGGGATGCCGAGCAGGTCCGGAATCTGCCCGGACAGCACCTGGATGCCGACGCCGGTGAGGAACCCGATCAGTACCGACGCGCTCAGGAAGTCACCGATGAAGCCCAGGCGCAGAAGCCGCGCCAGGATCAGCAGGGCACCGCAGACCAGCGCTGTCAGGCTGGCGAAGGCGAGCCAGTCGGGCGATCCGGGCGTGACTCCGGCGATGCCCAGACCGGTCAGGCCGGCGGCGAGCACCGCGGCCGTAGCCGAGTCCGCGCCCACGACGAGCAGCCGCGACGAGCCCAGGAGCGCAAAGAGCAGGGTGGGAAAGATGATGGTGTACAGCCCGGTCACGATCGGCGTACCGGCGATCGACGTGTAGCCCATCACCTCCGGGATCGCCACCGCCGACAGGGTCAGACCCGCGATGAGGTCGCGCGTCAGCCAGGCCCGCCGGTAGCCGCGCAGCGGCTCGGGGATCAGATTCATGCCGGCCGGTCGTGGTCAGACTTGCTGGATGGCGTCGATCCGGTTCGAGCTGATGGCTTTGGCGAAGTCGGCGAAATCCTGGTCGTTCTGGGCTGCGTAGCGTTCGGAGAAGTCGGTGATCGACTTGTCGAAGGCATCGTCGTCGCCGAGGTAGGCAGCGATGGAAACCGCGTCACCCGATCGTGCGTGAGCACGGGCCAGGGTCCATCCGCAGGTGCGGGCGTAGTAGGCCATCACCGCGGGCAACATCAGCTCCACGAGCGCTGAGCCCTTCATGTCGCGCAGTTGGCGCCAGTAGAAGTACCGGTCGGCCTGAACCCCTTTGGACCAGCCGAGGAAGATGTCGCTGCTGGCCTGCATCAAGCGCTGGCCCTGGACCACCCGCTCGCCCGGCTGCCTGAACGCGCTCTTGCGCAACGGCCCTTCGAGAACCGACCTGGTGGCCTCCTTGACCTGGAGGAACAGCGGATCGCCGCGGTCACGGCCCTGCAGCAGGACGACGAACGCTCGCGTTCCGACGCTGCCGACGCCGACGACCTTGCGGGCCCAGTCGATGACCTCGAAGCGCTCGAGCAGTTGCCGAACGTCGGGCCGAAGGGTGGAGCGGTAGTCGCGGAACAGGTCGAAGACGACCTCCTCGAGATCTCCGGGCTCCACGCCGTACGCGGTGTGGAGCTCGCGCGCGGGGACGATCACCGGCGGGACGCTGGCGATGCGGTAGCGGCCGTCGACCTCTTCGCCGAGCTTGGACAGGGCCTGATTGCTGTTGCGGGAGTGGGCCTTCAGCGCATTCTTCGTAAAGCGCTTGTGGGCCTCTTTCACCTGCTTCGCCGTCATCCCGCCCGTGCCGTCCTCGTCGGCGGTCTTGTTCTTGCCCTTACCCTTCTTGGATCCCTTGCCCTTGCTGTCGGCTCCGGCCAGGAGGGCATTCACCGACTGGTTGATCTCGTCCTCGGATATGTGGGCATACCACACGTCGAGGGTTCTCTGGGCGGCGAAGTCGGCCATCGTCTCCCGGTAGGAGGTGACACAGGCCTTCGTGATCGCGCGAGCGTCCGACTCCGAGTATCCGTTGTTCTGTGCCGCCACCATGAAACTCGCGGCCAGCCGTTTGACGTCGTACTCGAACGGGCCTGGGAGGGTCTCGTCGAAGTCGTTGATGTCGAACACCAGGTTGCGCTCCGGCGACGCGAAGACGCCGAAGTTCGACAGGTGGGCATCCCCACACAGCTGGACCTCGAGACCGGCCGTGGGCGTGTCGGCAAGGTCCGTGGCCATGATCTTGGCTGCGCCACGGTAGAACGTGAACGGCGAGACCATCATCCGGCCGTGCCGCACCGGGACCAGGTCCGCGTCACGCCGCAGGTTCTGCTCCTCGATGAGCGCTACCGGGTCCGGCCGGTCCGCGGCGGGCACCCAACCGGCGTGACTGTCCGGATTCACCCGGGCGCGCGCTTCCAGACCTCGTGCGGTGCGCTCGTCGAGAGTCGGATGTTCAACCTTCGTCGCCATGATCGGCCGCCCCTTCTCGCCATCGCAGGCGCGACTCGTCGGACGAGCCGGGTCCCCACCCTGCGATCGGCGTACTCCTCCGACGATCCGGCAGAACCCGGGCGCACCGCATCACCCCTGAGGGAGGATCACGCCACGACGCCAGCCTGACGGCCGGTCCGGGAGCAGATCATCCGGGGTGTGGGATGCCTCGATGGGAGCGGCCGCACAGGATGGGCTTGGCGTCGGGGCTCGGCGCCGAGGCGGAGATGCTGAGGGCGGGCCGATGGGGTGGAATTCGTGAGGCGGCGGGTTGCCGCGGTTGTGGCGCTGTTGGTAGGGGCGGCGACGGTCGTGCTTGCCGTCGTGGTCGCGGTGAGTCAGTTCCCGCGCGGGCTTTTCGTGTTGGGCTGCGTGGTGATCGCTGCCGGCGCGGCCTGGTACGGCGTGTTGCGGAGAGGGATCGCGCGCGTCGTAGGGCTGGCCGTGGCCGGCCTGGCGCTGGCCGGTGCGGTGGTCCTGGTTGCCGTGGGTGGGAACTTCGGCGTCGATCTGCTCGTCGTGGTGGGGCTCCTGGTCACTCTGGCAGCGTCACGAGCCACCTTTACCGGCCACGTGGATCTGCCGCGGGTGCCCGCCCCACAGCATCCGGTGCTGTTCTACAACCCGAAATCCGGCGGGGGAAAGGCAGAACGCTTCGCTGTCGCCAAGGAAGCACGCGACCGCGGGATCGAGCCGATCGAGCTGAAGCGCGGGGACGACCTCGAAACCCTTGTCCGCGGCGCGGTCGCCCGGGGTGCTGACGGACTCGCGATGGCCGGCGGGGACGGATCGCAGGCGGTCGTCGCCGCGGTCGCCGCCGAACTCTCGCTGCCCTACGCCTGCATACCCGCCGGCACCCGCAACCACTTCGCGCTCGACCTCGGGGTCGACCGTGACGATGTGGTCGGTGCTCTCGACGCCTTCGTCGATGGCGGCGAGCGGCTGGTGGACCTCGCGGAGGTCAACGGCCGGGTGTTCGTCAACAACGTGTCACTCGGCGTGTACGCCGAGGCAGTACAGCGCACCGGCTACCGCGCTGCCAAGATCCGGACCATCCTCGACACCGTTCCCGATGCGCTCGGTACCGGTGGCAGCGATCTCGACATGCGCTGGACCGGCCCCGGCGGCCATGGACATCGCGGGGGTGCGGCCGTGCTCGTGTCCAACAACCGCTACCGCCTCGGTCGTGCCGTTGGTTCCGGCACCCGACCGCACATCGACGACGGCCTGCTCGGCATCACCGTCATCGGAGCACCAGCCGACGGCGGTCAACGCCCCCTCCAGCGTCCATGGCGCGAGTGGTCGGCTCCCTCCTTCGAGGTCGACGCCGATCGCCCGCTGCCGGCCGGCGTCGACGGGGAGGCGCTCATCTTCGACGCGCCTTTGCGGTTCCGCATCCGACCCGGAGCTCTCCGGGTGCGCATCGCGCACCAGCACCCCGGATCCTCGCCGTCGGCGCTGGCTCCCGAGGGCCTTCGCGACGGACTGGTCCAGTTGGTGCGCATCGCCCTCGGCCGAGACCGGAAGCCGGCAAGTCCCAACCCCTAGGAGGCCGCAATGGATCTGATCGAGGTCAAAGAGAAGGCGTCGATGAGCCGAGAAGACGCCGCGGCTCGCTTGCACGCTCTCGCCGACAGCCTTGCCAAGGAGAACGAGGTCGAGTTCGACCGCGGCGGCCTGCGGGTCAAGGTCCGCGTTCCTGACCAGGTGCACTTCAAGCTCGAGTTCGAACTCGGGGACGACGGGAGCGAACTCGAGGTCGAGCTCACATGGTGACGGAACCCGTTGCGTGAGCGCCTCACTGCACCGCATCTCCGGCTATGACCGCGCTGCCTACCGAGCGGTCGCGCGGCTGTCGACACCGGCCTTGGACGAGCCGATCCGGCGGGTGTCCGATTTCGCCAACTTCTCCAAGCTGTGGTTCGTCGTTGCCGGTGCCCTTGCGGTGTTCGGCGGTCCGCGGGGCCGGCGCGCCGCGGTGACGGGGCTCACCGCGATCGGGGCAACGTCCCTCGTGGTGAACCAGCCGATCAAGAAGCTGACGGGCGAACGTCTCCGGCCCGACCGGCGCGGCCTCGGCGTACCCGTGCAGCGGTGGGTGCGGATGCCCGCCTCGGGATCCTTTCCGTCCGGACACTCCGCGTCCGCAGCGGCCTTCGCCGTTGCCGTCGGAGGCGTCCTGCCCGGACTCCGGCCGGCCTTGCGGGTGACGGCGTCGGTCATCGCGTTCTCCCGCGTCTACACGGGCGTGCACTATCCGAGCGACGTTCTGGTCGGGGTGACCATAGGAGCGCTGTTCGGGCGGTTGACCGGGCGGCTGGCGCTTCGCCGCTGGCCACCATCGGAGCCGAATGAGAAGGAGCACACGTCATGACAGTTCAGCCCACGCACGGCGGTGCGAACGCGGTAGCAGCCGGTCGGCTGTGGGCCGGAGGCGCGGCCACGGCCGTCGTCGCCGCATTGATCGCCATCGTCGGCATCCTGCTCGCCCGCGGCGTCTTCGACGTAGCCGTCCTGGCGCCCGAAGGCGAGGGCACCTGGGGAGACGCGGACACGGGGAGGTACGCGTTGTACTGCGCTCTGGCGGCGCTGATCGCCACCGGCCTGATGCATCTGCTGCTGATCTCGACGCCCCGGCCCCATCAGTTCTTCACCTGGATCATGATGCTGGCCACCGTCGCGGCAGCGCTCGCGCCCTTCATCACCAGCGGGTCGACGTCGTCGAAGGTCGCGACAGCAGTGATCAACCTCGCCGTCGGGATCGCCATCGTCACCTTGGTGAACGGATCAGCGCGGGCGGCGACGCAAGAACGCCGCACCGCTCGGTAGCCGCAGACGTCAGGGTTTGCGCACGGCTGTCGCGTGCCGCCGTGACCAGCGCGCGCGGCGGGTGCGGGCGCGGACGAGGAACTCGCCCAGCTGATAGTGCGGGTCGGACGAAGTGGCGAGCGGCTCCGGCGAGCCGAAGACGACGTCGGAGATGGTGAGCCGGGAACCTCGACTCAGAGCATCGTGATAGCCGACGAGGCGCCCGTCGACTCGAAGGTAGGTCTTGCCGCTGGTGTGCCAGTCGAACCTCAGTTCCGCGAAGTGCGCACTGGGGTTCGGCAGTTGGCCGATGTCGTGCCAGACCCGGTGGAGCCGGACCCGGACCAGGGCCTGGAACGTGGTCAACGGTTCGAGACTCAGGGTGAACTCATCACCGAGGCGAAGGATCTGCAGCGACGAGTTGACGGCTCGGCCTGGGTGCTTGATCCGCAGCAGGCAGCTGACCCCGATCACCTCGAGAAGGGGAGTTTCGAGGACGTAGTGGAGACTGCGGCCTGGTGCGATCAACACGGTGCCCTCGGACGGGCTCAGCACGAGCGAGCCCGGCGACAAGCTGCCGGGCAGACCTTGCAGGGACCGGATGTTGTGATCCGGGAATTCGTGCAGCAGCACTGAGCGCCACATGGCGATCTCCTCATCCGATCGGTTCGGCGGCGACCTCGCCCGGAGGCAGCTCCGCAGGTTTCGCCGGCGGGGTGGTGTCCTCCGGGAGTTGGCCGCCGGAGATGAGATCGCCGAGCCAGCGGGTGGAAGGGTCGGCGTCGAGGAGCAGAGCCTTGACCAGGAGCGACAGTGGAATGGCCAGTACGGCGCCCAGCGGGCCGAGGATCCACGCCCACAAGACCAGGGAGAGGAAGGTCAGAGTCGTGGACAGCCCGACCGCGTCGCCGACGACCTTCGGCTGGATGATCGACTGGATGATGAAGTTGATGACGCTGTATGCCACGATCACCCACAGGAAGGTCGCCCAGCCGTGGTCGAGGAGCCCCAGTAGCGCGGGTGGGATCACCCCGATGAAGAACCCGACGTTCGGTATGTAGTTGGTGATGAGGGCGAGCAGCCCCCACAGCCAGGGCAGCGGGATGTCCAGCAGGTAGAGGACCCCGACGTCGAACATGGCCACGATCAGCCCGAAGACGGTGGAGACGATCAGGTACCGCGTCGTACCACGCGCGAAGCCGGTCAGGGCGCCGGTGACTTCCGGCCTGACCCGCGCCGCCTGGCGCAGGCGGTCCGGGAAATGGGTGGAGTCGATGCCCATGAAGAACAGGACGGCGACGACGAAGGCCAGGCTCGAGAAGACCCCGAGGAGTCCGCTCAGCCAGCCTTGCAGAATGTCGAAGAGCGCCCCGAGGTCGAGCTTCTTCAGGGCAGCCTCGAGTTGCTCCTGGCCCACGCCATGGTCGGCCAGCCAGCTGCGGGCATCCGCGACCAGCGCGGTGAACTTGTCCTCATAGGTGGGCAGCAGGCTCGCCAGCTTGGCGACCGAGAGGGCCAGCGCTGCCGCGACTCCCAGCAAGAAGACGTTCACGACCACAAGTGCGATCAGCGCGGCGAGCCACCCCTTGACGCCTTTCCTGACCAGCAGCCGGCGCAGTGGACTCACCGCGATCGTGAGGACGAGCGCGAGGAAGACAGGACCGACGATCCCCGCGAAGCCGCGCAGCCCAGCGGCCGTCAGAACCGTGGCTCCGGTGCCGAGGAGAATGATGACTCCGCGCGGCAGTGCCAGTGGGGCAGGCGACGAGCCGGCTTCCGGCCTCCGGCCGTCGGGGGAGTCCGTCGAGCCTGCGGACATCGTCGCAACCTCCCTTTCCCGACCCGCCTGGGCTTCGAAGATCGCTCAGATCGCCCTGGCCAGCATCACCCACCCCGGATGATCATTCGCCGACTCCTGGTACGTCGTCCGCCAAGGGTGACGCGCCGCCCGTCGGTGCGGTCCTACTGTCGACCCGCGCTCGACGTCCGTCGAGGACCGAGCAGGAGGGGTGTGGACACAGATGACCGACGACCGCACTGTCGAGTCGCAGGCCGACTCGGGCTGGGCGATGAGCGGAGTCGCCTTCGCCGCCGCGATGCTGCTATTGATCGGTGCCTTCCACGTGATCGCCGGCTTTGCCGCCATCCTGAACGACGAGTACCTCGTGCGGGTCAGGGGCTACGCCTTCGATCTGGATATCACCGCCTGGGGATGGATCCACCTGATCCTGGGCCTGGCGCTCGTCGCGACCGCCTTCGGTCTGTTCTCCCGAGCGCGCTGGGCCGGTGTGGTCGCCCTCTTCCTGGTGGTGCTGAGTGCGATCGACAACTTCTTCTTCATTCCCTATCAGCCATTCTGGGCGCTGCTGCTGATCGCCCTCGACGTGTGGGTGATCTGGGCGCTGACGCGTCCGCGCGCGCTCCGTACGTGACGGCCGGACAAACCGTGTCCACGCCGCTGGTCCGCACCGGCGATCTCGGCCGGATCGTCGCCACCTATGTCAGCTCGGTGCTGGCCCTTGCCATCGCGGACGCCGTCCTGCCCGGCCTCAGGATCTCGTCGTTCCCACAGCTGCTCGCCGCGGCCGCGGCGACCCTCCTGGTCGGTGCGTTGGTGCGTCCTTTGCTCGTCGCCGCAAGTGCCGCGATCGGATGGTTCGCGGTACTCCTCCTGGCGGTGCTCGGACAGGCCGCGATCCTCGCGTTGGCGCTCACCCTGATCCCGGGGGTCGAGGCGGACTCGTTCTGGGTCGTGCTCGCGGCGGCGTGGATCGCGGCGGCCGCGGCGACGATCGTGGCGTGGCTCTGCTCCTCCGGTACGCCGGAAGCCTTCACGGCAACCCTCGTCCGCCGGACCAGGCGGCGGCGGACAAAAGTCGACGATCCCGAGGCTCCTGGCGTCATCTTCGTACAGCTCGACGGCGTGCCGTTCCCGGTCCTGCGCTGGCAACTCATGGCCGCCACCCTGCCCACGATGGGTCGCTGGATCCGCGAAGGCGGCTATCGGCTGGTGGAGTGGACCCCGGTGCTCCCGCCCACCACGCCTGCCAGTCAGTTGGGGATCCTGCACGGCCGCATCGACGGCGTACCCGCCTTCCGTTGGTACGACCGGGCCCTGGGGCGGGTACTGGTGAGCAACCGGGCCGCTGACGCGGCCGAGATCGAGCGCCGGGCCACCGACGGCCGCGGTCTGCTGGCCGATGGCGGCGTGAGTATCTCCAACCTCTTCAGCGGCGACGCCGAGCGGTCGGTGCTGACGATGAGCAAGATCGAACTCAAGCGCGGTTCGGCCGACACACGTCGTCGCGCTGCTTGGTATCTGGCCCGGCCGGACGGTTTCGCCGGCAGCCTGTCCGGGGCGATCGCCGAGATCGCCCGGGAGAGGTTCGAGTCACGTCGGCAACGCCGTCGCGATGTTCTGCCGAGGGGACACCGTGGCTGGCTGTTCGCCGGTATGCGGGCGGTGACGAACGTCGTACTGCGGGATCTCAACACCGCACTGGTGGCCGAGGAGATGATTCACGGCACCCGGGTCGTGTATGTCGACTATGTCGACTACGACGAGGTGGCCCATCACGCCGGCTCCTTGCGGCCGGAGTCGCTGGGCACGCTGGATCGGCTCGATCACGTGCTGGCATGCCTGGAGGCCGTCGCCGCGGAAGCACCGCGGCCGTACCGGCTGGTCGTCCTGTCCGACCACGGGCAGTCCCAGGGAGCGATCTTCGCCGATCGGTACGGGATCGACCTGGCTGCGGTCTGCTCGCAGCTCACCGCGGCACAGGTCGAGGCGGTCCAGCAGTCGGTCGAGGGCTGGGGGCGCCTGAACGGCCTGCTGACGGATCTGGCCGGCGGCGGCTCCGGAACTCGACGGGTCGCCCGGGATGCGGCGCTCCGAGTGCAGGACCGCTCCGCTCCACCGGCGGTCACCACCGCTTCGGACCTCGTCGTCCTCGGGTCCGGCAACCTCGGCCTGGTGTACGCCGCTGAGGAGCGCCGCCTGACGATGGAGGACATCACCGATCGATGGCCGGCTCTCATCCCCGGGCTCGTGAACCACGACGGGATCGGATTCGTCGCGGTGATGAGCACCGAGCACGGGCCGCTGGTGCTCGGGCCGTCGGGTGTCCACCGGCTGTCCGACGCCAAGGTGACGGGCGATGACCCGTTGGCGCCGTTCGGGCCGCACGCCTCGGCCGACCTGCTGAGAGCGGTATCGATGCCCGAGGCACCTGACTTGTATGTGAACAGTTCCGTCGACCGGGACACCGGCGAGGTCTCCGCTTTCGAAGGTCTGGTCGGCTGTCACGGTGGACTCGGCGGCTGGCAGGGACGGGCGATGCTGCTGGCTCCACCCGACCTGGTGATCCCGGACCACCCGATCCGCGGCGCGGACGCGCTCCATCGCGTGCTTGTCGCGTACCTCGAACAGCTCGGACAGCGCAGCGGGATCTCGCGCGATACCGCGGACGTGTGAGGGGGTGTGACGATGACCGACCACACTGCCGGGCAATGGTTCCTCACCCCGGACGAGCGCGGCAATCCCGGCACGGACATCGACCGGGTGGGAGACATCGACGGGTCCTGGGTCGACGGCAACCTGGTTCGGCCGCTGATCCACGGGGCGACGTACTTCCGTCGCTTGTACGAAGAACTGTGCGCGCTGCGGCCCGGCGACCGGATCTTCTTCACCGACTGGCGTGGCGACGCGGACGAGAAGCTGCTGCCCGACGGTCCGACGATCGGAACCGTGCTGGCCGATCTGGCCCGATCAGGAGTCGAGGTCAGAGCGCTGCTCTGGCGATCGCATTCGGATCATATGCAGTTCAACGCTCAGGAGAACCAGCGGCTGGGAACGAAGCTCAACAAGGCCGGCGCCGAAGTGCTGCTCGACCAGCGGGTCCGGCGCCTGGCCTCGCATCACCAGAAGCTGTTCGTGATCCGTCACCACGGCCGGCCGGAACAGGCGGTCGCGTTCGTCGGCGGCATCGACCTGTCCCACCAGCGCCGTGACGACGGCGAGCATCTCGGGGATCCACAGCAGGCGCCGATGGATCGCAGGTACGGCGACCGTACGCCGTGGCACGACGCGGCGCTGGAGATCCGCGGACCGGTCGTCGGCGATCTGCTCCGCACCTTCATCGAGCGCTGGGACGACGGCCATCCGCTCGACCGGCGGACGCCGTACCGGATGATCGTGCAACGGCTCGCCCGGATGCCGCGCCATCCGAAGTCGCTGCCGGAGCAGTTCCCCGATCCGCCGCCGGCCGGGCCGCACGCCGTCCAGGTACTGCGAACATATGCCCACAAACGGCCCGGCTATCCGTTCGCGCCGCAGGGGGAGCGGAGCATCGCCCGGGCGTACGGCAAGGCGTTCGGCAATGCCCGGCACTTGATCTACCTGGAGGACCAGTACCTGTGGTCAGAGCTGATCGCGCAGGGGATCCACGATGCCCTCGAACGCTCGCCCAGCCTGCGCGTGATCATCGTCGTACCGCGGTACCCGGACGCCGACGGTGCCGTGAGTGGGCCGCCGGCACGCTTCGGTCAGTTGCGCGCTGTGCGGATGCTGCGCCGGACCGCGCCCGAGCGGGTCGGGATCTACAACCTGGAGAACGCCGAGGGGGCGCCGATCTACGTGCACGCGAAGATCTGCATCGTCGACGACGTGTGGTTCACCTGCGGCTCGGACAACTTCAACCGCCGCTCCTGGACCTGTGACAGCGAACTCACCTGTGCGGTGCTGGACCCGACTCCCGACGACCGGGAGTTGGTTGCCGAGGGCGCCCGTCGGCTCGCCCGGGACCTGCGGCTGGAGGTGTGGTCGGAGCATCTCGGCCGGCCGGTCGCCGACCTCGCGCAGCTCGACCCGTTGACGGGGTTCGAGCTGTGGCAGCGAACCGCCGCGGACCTGGAGGCCTGGTACGCCGGCGGCAAGAAGGGCAGGCGGCCACCCGGACACATCCGTCCGCACGTGACGCAACACGTGACCCGTTTCCAGGCGCTCTGGGCCGAACCGCTGTACCGGCTGATCTACGACCCCGACGGCCGCCCCCGCCAGATGCGCCGCAACAATGAGTTCTGACCCTGAGTGTCGAGTACCTCACTCATCCTGGTGGTCTCCCCCACCATGGATGAGGCGGGGCCTGGCGGGCGGACGCAGCATGGTCGCGTGGGTACTTCAGAGCAGTCCGAGAACCCGCCTGACGCGCCGCCGGCGAGCCGGGACGCGATCCCCGTGCTCGACGCGGCAGTCGGGGCCTCAGTGCTGGCAGCGGCCGCCGCGCAGACGGTAGGGCGCCGGCTCGGGGGAGCTCTCAGCCCGGTCAGGCGCCGGGTCGGAGGGGTTCTCAACCCGGTCGCCGTCGTGATCCTGCGGCCGCCGATGCTGGCGGAGCGTTACCAGGCCGCCACGTGGCTGGCAGCCCTGGCCGAGCGTGGTGGCCAAGGACGTGCGGAGGCGGAGCGTCAACTGTCGGTCATGCTGGACCGGTTGGTTCCCGCGGTGGCGGCAGAGGTGCTGAAGCGACTCGACATGGCCGGGATGGCGGAAGGTGTCATCGCGGAGGTCGACCTCGCCGAGATGATCCGGCAGTCCACCGGATCTGTGGCTTCCGACACCGTGCGCGGCGTACGCATGCAGGGTATCTCCGGCGACGAGGCCGTGGGCCGGGTGGTCGCCCGGCTGAGGCTGCGGCGTGGCCGGACAGAATCTGAGATGACGCCCACGCAACCATGAGAACGGACGAGCCCGTGTCGATCGTCCCGCGGGAGGCCCAGCCGTACCAGGGACGACGAGCGGGCCTCGTCACCCGATCGGTGGCCAGTGTCATCGACGCGGTCGTCGTAGCGGTAGCGGTGCTGGCCGGCTATGTGGGCGTCAACGGGCTGAGGTTCCTGATCCGGCCACGGGATTTCCAGTTCAGTGAGGCATCGCCGCTGCCGAGCGTGGGGACCGCGCTGCTGGTTCTCGTCGTCTACCTGAGCGTCGCCTGGTCGACCACCGGACGGACCTACGGCTGCCACGTGATGGCACTGCGGGTGGTCGACCGTCGCGGCCGACGGGTGCGCCCGCTCGTCGCGCTGCTGCGGGCTGTCTTCGCGGCCGTGTTCCCGCTCGGACTGCTGTTGTGCGCCGGTGGCCACCAGCACTCGGTGCAGGATCTCGTCCTGCGTACGTCGGTCATCTACGACTGGCGACCCGGATTGCCACGCTGAGGAGGCGACCATGCCGGACACCGATCGAAGCGCCGCGAAGCCGCGATGGATCTGGGTCGGCCCGATCACGTTCGCCGGCGTGATGATGATCATTCTCGGCCTCTCGCACGGCTTCCAGGGGTTCGTCGCCCTGTTCAACGAGGGGTACTACGTGGTCGAGAAGAACGGTCTCGCGATCCACATGGGCTACACCGGCTGGGTCTGGACGCACCTGATCGTCGGCACCGTCGTCTTCGTGGCCGGATTCTGTGTCCTCGTGGGGCAGGTGTGGGCCAGGGTCGTCGGAGTGATCCTCGCCGTCCTGAGCATTCTGGTGAACGTGGCGTTCCTCGCCGCGGCTCCGGGCTGGAGCACGATCATGATCGCCGTGGACATCCTGGTGATCTGGGCACTGACCTTCCACGGTCGTGAGGTGCGGCCCAGGCATGGCGCCTGAATGAGTACCTAAGCCTCTGGGCGTGAGGGCAGCAGTCCCAGCTCCCACGCCCGCCGTACGGCCTCGTTGCGGCGCGAGGCGCTCAGCTTGCGAAGAATGCTCCGGACATGGCTGCGCACCGTGTTGACGGAGACGTACATGGTGCTGGCGATCTCTTCGGTGGTCAGTAACTCGGCGAGGTACTCGAGTACCTCGTGCTCCTTGCTGGTCAATGCGGCGGTGACCACCAGTTCGGGCCGGGCCACTGCCCAGCGATCGGCGGTGCGGTCGCGACCGCGAAGGCTCGGCGCGCGGAGCCACGGGTGGTGTCTCATCAGCTCACCGGACGGCTGCAGCAGCTTTCGCACCGCCGGCGGCGCCTCCGCGAACGGACGGCGGAGCTGCTCGGGGGCGGCCAGTCTGAGGGCCCGCTCCAGGCAGATCCCACTTCGACCGGTGTCTCCGGTCCTGATCGACTCCGCGGCCTGGACCAGCCAGCCGTCCACCTGGGTGTCGAGTGCGACGACGCGATCCGTGGCCGGGAGTGGCTGAGCGGGCGGGCGCTCGCCGGCCTCGGTGGCTGCTCGCTGCAGCACCAGACGCGAGCCGAGGTGGTCGCGACCCGCGGACTGCTCGATCGCCGTCACGGCCTCTCGTGGCTGGTGTTGTGCCACGAGCATCTTCGCCTCGTCGATGGTCAGCGCCTGGCCGAGCCAGCCACCCTGCACGCCGTAGCTGCGGCGCGCCGCTCGGAGTTCCGCAGCGGCGAGATCGATGTCGCCGCTTGCCCGCAGCAGCCTGGCCCGAACCAGAGCGAGTGCGGCAGCGAGAACTCGCGCGTCGTGGGTGGGCGCGGCCTCGGCAGCGCGCTGCACCATTTCTTCGGCGCTGGGCAGATCGCCCCGGTCGGTGTACACCCAGGCCCCGGCCACGATTGCGGACTGCGACAGTTGCGCCCCCGACTCCGCCAGCGCGGTCGCGTGCGCGACGACCTCCCCGGCGCGCCGCAGATGTCCCCAGGCCGCTTCCACCAGCGCGGCCATGCCGAGGAAGTCGACGAGGGCCTCGTGGGCACCGCTGTCCTCCGCGAGCGCGATGCCTTCGGTGAAGGCCGCGAGGGCTGCCGGGAAGTCTCCGTGCTGGAGCAGCACCCTGCCCTTGCAGTCGGCGATGAGCAGCCTCGCTTCTGGATGCGCGATAGCTGACTCCGGCGATGCCGCTCGCAGGTCGGCCTCCGCGGTCAGGACCGCGACCAGCCCGCCCTCGGGATTCTCGCTGAGGCTCGCACAGACCGCTTGTAGCACTGTGATGGCCAACTCGGCGGCTTGTCGTCGAGCCGACAGCTGAAGGTCCAGCCGGACAGTGGCCTTGCCGAGTTCCGCCGTACAGCGGTCCACATCGAACTTGGCCAGCGCGCGGGCGGCTCTGATGATCGCGGCCTCGGTACTGTCCAGATCGTCGGGAATTCCGGCGAACAACGTTGTCAGCTGCCGACGCCGGCGCCCGACGAGGAGACCGGCGACGTCGAGATCCTCCACCAGGTACCGGGCTGCGTGCTGCCACTCACCGGCCGTGACGGCATGGTGGATCGCCTCGAGCGGCAGATGGTCCCGGGCGAACCAGGCAGCCGCAGCGCGGTGCAGCGCCGGGACGGCGGTAGGCCGCTCGTACAGCAGTTGGGCGCGAAGGAACTCTCGAAACAGCGGCTGGTAGGTGTAGCTGTCCGCTGTCCCCGGAACAGGCCGGATGAACGAGTTGCCGTGGGAGAGGAACTGCAACGACCGAAGGTCACAGGCCTGCCCGGTCAGCGCCTCGGCCAGCGCCGGCCGGACCTCGTCGACGATGCTGGTGGAGAGCAGGAACTGGCGCAGCTCCGGCGGCTGAGCGTCGAGGACCTCGGTCATCAGGTACGCCGCCAGGTTTCCGGAGTCACCGCGGAACTCCCGGATGACCCGCTCCGCGTCGGCCTTCCCGGCCAGGTTCATGGCCGCGAACATCAGGCCGGCGGGCCAGCCGTCGGTCCGGGCCTGGAGTTCGGCGACTTCCGAGGCAGTCAGTTCGAGCTTGTGCGCGCGCATCAGCGCTGCGGTCTCGTCCGTCGTGAAGGCCAGGTCGGTGGCCCGGATCTCGGCGATGGTGCCCGCCAGTCGGTAGAGGTGCAGGGGGACGGGCGGGTCGGACCGCGTCACCAGCACGACTCGGACGCGTCCGGCATTGCCGCGGATGAGGCGATGGAGGCTCCGTCCGAACTTGGGCGTCACCGCGAGGTCGCCGCAGTCCACCACGAGCACCAGTACGTCGTGATCGCGGCCCTGCAGACCTTCGCGCACCGACTCCACCATGGCCGGGGCATCTTCGCTGCCGGCGTCCAAGGCGATTCGCTTGACGACGGCCGGACCCTGGTAAACCGCTGCCCACGACTCCAGCAGGATGGTCTTGCCGAAGCCTGCGGGCGCACTGATCAAGGTGAGCGGCAGCTGAACGCCCAGACTCACGCGATCGACAAGACGCGGCCGCGGCACTGTCCCCGGTGGAATCGCCGAGATCGTGGGTCTGGACCTCAGGCGACTGTCGAATGGTGCGTCCGGTGAAGTACTGCGTCGGTTGTCCGCCCCTGCGTGCTGATTGCTCGGCATGGTCCCCCTCCTGGCGCGTGCGGCATCACTCAACGCTGGGGAGGCGGTGCGCTGCGAGTCGCACATCTTGACGAAATCACGGAATGCCCTGTAAAACCAGCGTTTCTCGTCCGATTGCCGGACAATTCGACACCTAGTGGTCTCTCCTTGAGACGCGGTGGAAGGTGGCGCTCGGGGCCGAACGCGGCCAGTTCACCCCACAGGGATGAAGCCGCGGTACCCGACCCCTGCGAGCGTCGAACGCACACGTTGGGAACGGAGTGTGGGTTCGATGGTCGACGCGACATACGAGATCCGCGTGGCGGGCGCCGTACCCGAACAGGATCTTCGCGACATGGGTGCGGAGACACTTGCCGTCGACCAGGCCAGCACCGTCGTCTACAGCATCCCCGACCAGTCGGCGCTCTACGGCCTGCTGGCCAGACTTCGGGCCCTGGGCATCGAGGTGGTCGAGGTTCGCCGGATCCTGGACCCGGCGTCGGCATCGACGGAGTGGACCGAGATCGATCCGGGAAGGGGAGACGATGACAGCACCTGAGTTCCGCCCGTCGTACCAAGTCGCCGTTCAGGGAGAGCTGAAGCCGGCCGTTCTCGTCTTCTGCGCGGGCCGGCAGGCTCATCACCAGACGTCCGGGGTCTTTCGGTTGCGGGTCAACGACGAGCAGGGCATCGCCGATCTGGTCGCGATGCTCGAGGCCGCGGGCCTGACGATCCTGAGTATCCGGCAGGTCAGTCCGCCGGCCGCTGCGAGCGTGTCCGCCTGAGTTCATCCCGCGCGGGTGATGCCCTGCTGACAGCCGCGCGACAGTGTGGCGACGAACAATCCGTGTGGAGGGATGCAGAGTCATGCCAGATACAGAGGTTCATGGACCCATCGATTACGTACTCCTCGAGTTCACGGGCAACCGGCTGACCGGTAGGGCGGCCGAGGAACTGGTGAACCTCGTCGAGCGCGGCATCGTCCACGTGTACGACGTCATGCTGGTCGGCAAGGACGCCGACGGCTCCACCTACATGGTTGATCTGGCCGAGTCGTCAGGTCAGGCCGGCAGCTTCGCCGACCTCGGTGGTGCCCGGTCAGGAATCCTGGCCGAAGACGACCTTCTCGAGGTGGCCGGTGCGATGCAGCCCGGCACCCTGGCGGCGCTGATCGTGTACGAGAACACCTGGGCGATTCCGTTCGTCGCGGCGGCCCTGGAGTCTGGCGGTCAGCTGATCGCCGGCGGGCGGATTCCGGCCGAGGACGTGATGGAAGCACTCGACGCCCTGGAAGCCCTGGAACCGACGAGTTGAGGAGCCCGACATGCCACTGTTGCGAGGATTAGCCAGGACCGCGGCTGTCGCGGGTACCGCGTCGGTTGTCGCGGGCCGGGTCCGGCACCACCAAGACCAGAAGTTCGCCCAGCAGGACGCCGACGCGGCACAGGCCGAACCCGAACCCGCACCCGCGCCGGCCGCACCGGCGCCGGATGCCACAGCGGACCGCTTGGACCAGCTCAAGACCTTGGGCGAGCTGAAGCAGTCAGGTGTTCTCACCGAGGCAGAGTTCGAGGCACAGAAGGCCAAGATTCTCGCCGGCTGAGCCGTTGTCATGACTGAGGAGACCAGGAGCGTTCCGGCGGGGACGGCGGCCAACCCACGGCTTGCCGTCCTCCTGGCGATGGCGATGTTCGTGCTCGTCGTCGACACCTCGCTGATGAACGTGTCCATCTCCTCGGTCGTCAAGGATCTCGACACGACGGTGAGTGGCGTCCAGTCCGCGATCGCGCTCGAGGCGCTGGTGTCCGCGGCGTTCATCCTGATCGGAAGCAAGGTCGGCGACCTGATCGGGCGCAAGCGCGCCTACCTGCTGGGTCTGCTCGGCTACGCGGTCGGTGCCCTGGCGATGACCTTGGCTCAGAGCCTGACCGCGATCATCGTGTTCTGGGCCGTGGTGGGTGGCCTCGGAGCGTCGCTCCTGCTGCCCGCCATGCAGTCACTGATCCATGGCAACTTCGAAGGCAAGGCGCAGGTGAAGGCCTACGCCATGGTCGGGGCCGCTGCTGCGTTGGCTGCCGCGGTCGGACCGCTGCTCGGAGGCTTCATCACCACGTACCTGTCCTGGCGGATAGCGTTCCTGCTCGAGGTCGTGGTGATCGCAGTCGTGGTCTCAGGCCAAAGTCTCGTTCACGACGTGCCGTACACGGGATCCCGGCGAGTGGACGTGGTCGGTGCCATCCTGTCGGTGCTGGGCATGGGCGGCATCGTGCTGGGCATCCTGGTGTGGCAGGAGGGCGGGGAGTTCGTCGGCCTGATCATCGCCACGGGCGCGATCGCTCTCTCGGCGTTCATCTACTGGCTGGTGCGACGCAAGCGCCAGGGCAAGCCGACACTCCTGGACCCGGCCCTGTTCAGCTCCGCTGTCTACCGACTCGGCATCTCCGGGCAGATGCTCCAGCAGATCGCTCTGGGCGGCACCATGATCGTGTTGCCGATCTATCTGCAGATGGTGCTCGAGTACAACGCGATGGAGGCGGGACTGTCCCTCGCGCCGCTGTCGCTCAGCATGTTCGGGATGGCGATCCTTGCCGAGAAGAAGGCGGCCGGGCGAAGCCCGACCAGCATCATCAGGTGGGGATACGTGTGCTTGACCGCGGGCCTGCTGATGCTGATCCCGATCGTTCCCCGGGCCGACTCCGGCTGGATCCTCATCGGACCCCTGATCGTCGCCGGCGTGGGTCTGGGTCTGTTGGTGTCGCAGCTGAACAACTACACGCTGGGGCCGATCTCTGAGGAACGGGTCAGCGAGGCGGCCGGCGTCAACTCGGCGGCCGGATCGTTCGGACTGTCCTTCGGGCTGGCCTTCGCCGGTGCGATCATGCTGGCCACGCTGTCCTTCACCTTCACGGCCCTGTCGGACTCGAGCACCGTCCTTCCGCCGGCGGAGAAGGCGCAGGTCGCCCAGGCGCTGGAAACCGATGCCGAGGTGATGAGCAACACCGCGCTCGACGAGCTGCTCGTCAAGCAACCGCAGGACGTTCGGGACGAGATCATCCGCATCAATACCGAAGCACGGCCTATCGCCCTTCAGGTGGCGCTCGGGATTCCGATTCTCGCCGGCCTTGCCGGGCTGGTGGTCTCCTTCCGGATGATCCGGCTGAAGGATCCGCTCAGTCCTCCCGATGACTGAGATTCTGCTGGACAGCACCGAAGAGCATGCGAGCGACAAGACCGACGATGACGAGATCACCGATCATCTGCACGGTGACGATCGCGCGGGCCGACGATGACACAGCCACGATGTCGCCGAAGCCGACGGTCGCGAAGACGGTCACCGTGAAGTACGCAGAACCGAGCCGGTTCAACGGAGCGTTGAAGTTCGCCGGTTCGGCCCGTGCCATCAGGAAATACGTGGTCGCGAAAACCGCGAGGAACAAGGGCACTGACGTCGCCAGGGATCCGATCGCTCTGACGCGTGGGTAGGGCGAGCGGGCGATCTCGCGGATCTGCCAGGCGAGCAGGATCGACACGACGGCAAGGCCGCCGACCAGGCCGACCACGGCGACTGTGCCGTCCAGGCGCATCGGCAGGAGGAAATAGCCGGCGACGATGAACAAGGACACCAGCAAGGAACGCAGCAACGACGCCACGGCGAGGCGGCGGCGGGACCGCGCCGGGAGCTGGGCGTAGCCGACCTTGGTACCTCTCACAGCCTCAGTGAAGCCCGAACCGAGGGCGGGCGGTTCATCCGGCGCGGGTGATGCTGGCCAAGCGATCCCCGTGTTGGCTGGGTCCCTAGCGGATCTGAGTCTGACGCCCTGGCTCGACCATGTCCGGAGGGAACGAGCAGCATGAGTGCACGGACCACGATGGTGAGGGTAGGGCGAGCCGTACCCACAGCGAGATCAGCCCGCGCCAACGGTGGACTGGCACCCGCTGTCCGTCGTCTCGCTCCGTCCGACCATGCCCGCCTCGGACTCGCAGCGCGGGCAGCGCTCCCGCCGCGCGAGCAGGGACAGCTGGTACTTCCCTCGAACCGTCCGGATCCGGTCGCACTGCTCGAGGCGCAGGCCCGGTCCCGCGTCGCCGAACTCGTGCCGGTGCGGCACGGCCGAATGATGCTGTCCCCGTTCACCTTCTTCCGGGGCAACGCCCTCGGGATGGCCGCCGACCTCGGCGCGGCACCGGTGTCGGGCCTCACCGCACAGCTGTGCGGTGACGCCCACCTGTCGAACTTCGGGGTGTTCGGATCTCCCGAACGGCGCCTGCTCTTCGACCTCAACGACTTCGACGAGACCATCGCCGGTCCGTGGGAGTGGGACGTCAAACGTCTCGCCGCGAGCCTGTCGGTGGCCGGCCGGAGCAACGGGTTCTCGCGCAAGGAGCGCCGCAAGTGCGTCCTGGAGACCGTCCGGCGCTATCGCGATGCCAGTGCCGACTTCGCGACCATGCGAAATCTCGACGTCTGGTACGCCCGTGCCGACATCGACGAGGTCGAGGAGGCCCTGCGCAGCAAGATGAGCGCGAGCCGGCGCAGGAACGTCGACCAGACCTTGCTGAAGGCACGCGGCAGCGGGAGCCTCAAGGCCTTCGCCAAGCTCACCGAGATGACCGATGACGGCGTCCGGATCAAGGCCGACCCACCGCTGGTCGTGCCGATCGCCGATCTCCTGCCCGACGTCGGCCGGGAAGAGCTCGAGACCGGGATCAAGGAGCTGCTGACCCTCTACCGCCGGTCGTTGCCGCCCGAGCAGCGGGACCTGTTCGACCAGTTCGAGTTCGTCGACATGGCCCGCAAAGTGGTTGGGGTGGGCAGCGTCGGCACGCGGTGCTGGATCGTGATGCTGCGCGGTAGAGACGACGGAGATCCGCTACTCCTGCAGGTCAAGGAGGCCGTGCCCTCGGTGCTCAAGACGATGGTGCCCACGGTGCTCAGACAGCGGTCCGCGCCCCGCAACGAGGGCGAGCGCGTGGTGCTGGGGCAACGGCTCATGCAGGCAGCCAGTGACATCTTCCTCGGCTGGCAGCGGGTCGATGGCATCGACGGACAGACTCGCGACTTCTACGTCCGCCAGTTGCGGGACATGAAGGGTTCGGCAGTGGTGGAGAAGATGGATCCGCGCGGCATGACGATGTACGGCCAGCTGTGCGGCTGGACGCTGGCCAGGGCCCATGCGCGATCCGGTGACCGGATCGCGCTGGCGACGTACCTGAACAGCGACGACGCCTTCCCCGAGGCGATGGTCGAGTACGCCGAGGCGTACGCCGACCAGAACGAGCGTGACTACCAGGTGTTCATGGACGCCATCAAGAGCGGCCGCCTGCAGGCGGAGAGCGGCCTGTAGGCCGGGAGGTCTGGAGATGGATCGGGAGCTGTTCACGTCGAGCTGGAAGATCATGGTGGCCCGCGGAGTCGTCGGCATCGTGTTCGGGATCCTGGTGATCGTCTGGCCGATCGAGACCGGGCTCGCCCTGATGGTGCTGTTCGGATTCTGGGCGTTGCTGGAGGGCATCAGTTTGCTGGTGCAGGTGTTTCGGCCCAGCACGGAGGGGAGTCGGCTGGGGCGTGCGCTGCTGGGGGTGATCGCGCTGGTCGTGGCGTTCTTCGCGATCTTCAGTCCGGGCGTGACCGCGCAGACACTGACCTGGATCTTCGGCATCTGGCTGATCGTCCGTGGGCTGTTCGAGGTCTTCACGGCGTTCAGCAGTTACCGGCTCACACCCCGCTGGTTACTCCTCGTAGGTGGCGCGCTGTCGATCCTCCTGGGCGTGTTCTTCGTCGCCAACCCCGGCCGTGGTGCCGTTGGGATCGCGATCTGGCTCGGTCTGATCGCGGTGTGCTGGGGCCTGGTCTTCGTCGTGGCCGGCTTCATGCTCCGCCGCGAACAGTCCTCACCCGCTCCCGCCAACCCCGCACCCGCCTGAGTCGGCGGCACCGGTCAGCGGACGTCGACGTACGAGATCTCGATGGCGTTGTTGCCGTAGCCGATCCTGTTCCACGGCGGTACGTCGGGCTGGACGTTGCCGGCCGCGTCCGTGGCGCGCGCCCGCAGGCTGTGCCGGCCGCGCGTCGCCTCCCACGAGTAGCTCCAGTCCTGCCACTCGTACGGCGTTCGCGGCGGCTCGACCACCGCGGGGCTCCATTCGCTCTCACCGGTGAAGCTCAGCCCGACCTCGGTGATTGCACCGTCTCCGGACCACGCCTTGCCGCGGATCGTGTACGTGCCGGCGGGGATGGTGGAGCTCGGCGCCGGGTCCGTGATCCGGGCCCGCACCCGCATGTGGGTGACCGGCTCGAACGGCCGGTCCGGCCACTGGTAGATGTAGTGGCCGGTCTGGAACTCGCCCACGAACGGCTCGGTGAGTACGTCGAGCCGGGTCAGCCACTTCACCGACGCGACCGCGTACCAGTGCGGCACGACCAGCCGGAACGGCGCGCCGTGGTCGGGCCGCAGCGGTTCGCCGTTCATCTCGTAGGCGATGAGGATCTCGGCGGCCGGACCTGCGGCGTACTCCAGCGGCAGCGAGCGGACGAAGGTCAGGTCGTCGACGTCGTCGAGGACCGAGCTGAGGTGGTATTTGCCGTGGTCGGCACCTTCACAGCGGAGCTCGACGCCGTCCGCGCCGGGCCGCGCTTGTGCCAGAACGTCGGCGAGTCGGGCCCCCTTCCAGTAGGCCGTCGATACCGCGTAGCCGCCCCACGGTTCGCCGGTCGGCAACGGCTTGGTGTCGAGGCGGCCGTTGCCGGCGCACTCGAGGGTGACGGCGTGTTCGGCGGCCGGCAACGCCCGCAAGTCGTCGAGTGTGAGCGAGAGGGGAGCGGCGACCGCGCCACCCACGTGCAGGGCCCCGTCGTGCTCCGGCAGCGCGAAGTTGCTGCGGACATAGTGCTCATCGGTCGAGGTGATGTGATCGCGGAGGGCTGCGTGCGGCGCCTCGGCGTTGAACGGCTCCTCCTTGATCATGGCCAGCGCGGCCCGATTCGCGGCGATCGCATCGGTAATGGTGACGGACATGGCATGCGCTCCTCGGTGCTGGCGTGTCAGTAGTCGGGGTCCTGGAAGTGCGGGTCCCGGTTGTCGTTGAAGGCGCCGATTCCCTCGATCCGGTCCGGGTGCACCGCGGAGCGCCAGTGCGCCTCCATCATGATCGAGATCGCCTGCTCGACGGGCTGGCCGGCGCCCAGCTGGACCGCCCGCTTGACGGCTTGTACGGCGGTCGGCGAATTGCTCGCGATCTTCGCGGCGACGCGGTGGGCCGCCGGCATCAGCTCGTCGGCGGGATGGAGCTCGTTGACCATCCCCAGCCGGTACGCCTCCTGGGCGGTGATCGGGTCACCGGTCATCAGCATCTGCAGGGCCTTGCCGGGCGGCAGGACCCGGGGCAGCAGGACCGGTGAGCCGCCGCCGGCCGCGAGCCCGATCATCGCCTCGGGCTGGCCGAAGGTGGCGCTGTCGGAGGCGAGGATGAAGTCGGTGCTCTGCGCGATCTCGGAACCGCCGCCGTAGGCGATCCCGTTGACCGCGGCGAAGATCGGCTTGCGGAGCTGACGCAGCGTGTACAACGTACGGTCGAAGTCCTGCCGCTGGCGCAACCACTGCTGCTTGGTCATGCTCTTGCGCTGGCGCAGGTCGCTGCCGACCGAGAAGGCGCGGGTGCCGGCGCCGGTGATGATCGCGACGCGGATCGCCGGCTCCACCGCGATGGTCTCCAGAACCTCGGTGAGCCGGGCGCCCATCTCGGTGGTGATCGCGTTGTCGGCCTGTGGCCGGTTCAGGGTGATGACCGCGACGGCGCCCGCGGACGTGTAGTCGAGCAGCACCGACTCGGCCGGGTCGGCGTCACCCGGTGCGGGTGGACCGAAATCCAGGTCTTTCCAGCGGTCGGTTCCGGTGGCTTGAGTCATCGGCTCTCCTCGGTCAGGTCGGCCAGCCAGCGCAGCCCGCGGAGGCCAGGGGCGAAGCAGTACTCGCCGCCGCGGGTGACCACGAACGGCGGAATGTCCTGCAGGCGACGGCGGATCGGATGCCGGGGAACGGTGAAGGTTCCGGTTCCGTTCTGGGGCCCCACGAGAGGGTCGCTTTCCTGCGGGGCGCCGATGAAGATGCCGTCGTTGAGCCACTGCGTCTTGACGAACTCGAACTGCCGCCCCGGATGCGCACCGGCGAAGACGAAGATGATGCCCCGGTCCGCCCCGTCGTCGTCGAGGACTCCGTCGGGCAGCGCCGTACCGTAGCTGGTGCCGCGGCGGATCATCCGATGCAGCCGTACGTCGACGGTCTGTTCGTCCTCCAGGGAGTCGCGGGGATTGGCACGCCGGGCGTGCGCCCCGGCCGGGCACTTGAACCCGCGCGGATCGTCGCGATAGGCGAAGTCGTTCCTGCGCTTCGGGTCCGCACCGAGCTCCGGATCATCATCGTCCGGGGAGAGCGCGAGCGGCGCTCCGGACTGCCAGCGGCCGACCATCTTCGCTCCGAGCAGCGCCTCTTCCCTCCGGTTCGCGGCGTGTTCGCGCAAGTAGCGGCGGTAGGCGGCGACTCGGGTGTGCAGCTTGCGGAACACCACGTAGGTGCCGTTGCGGCCGAGTACGTCCGGTGTCGGCATCGGCGGCAGCGCCCCGGTCTCGTCCGGGTAGCCGAGGACGAACTCACCCGCCTTGATCGGCGGCTCGCCCGGATTCGTCGACTGTGTTCCGACGCCCTCCACGGCCGGCTGCCCGATCCCGTCCCGGAAACCGAACGACGTACGGCCGGACGCGAGCTGGTGGCAGTCCTGTCGCCAGATCACGTCGATCCCGGGGAACTCGTCCTGGGCGCTGCGCGCCCGCTCCACCAGCTCGTCGAGACTCGCTTGGTCCGGGGCGAGGGTGGCGAGGGCGATGTGAACGTCATGGCTGCCCAGCGGTTCTTCCCAGTGGTCGGGGCTGCTCGCACCGACGTCGCCAAGCTCGGCCGCGCGGGCCGCCATGCCCTGCCGGAACTCGGGGGAGAAGCTGTCGAGCGACTGCTGCGGTACGCCGAGTGCGTGCAACCCCTGATAGGTGAAGGCGACCGTCATCCACGCGGACGGGGTGCGGTCCAGGACGGACCGGGCCGATGACATCAGCGGGATCAGCCGGCGGATCAGGTGACGGCCGTCGTCCGGGTCGTTCACCCGCAGCAGGACGTACGCGCCGACGTACGGCGACGGCCGCTCGTGCAATGCGCCGGCTTGGATGTCGTCGAGGTCGAGTACGTCGGTCATGGCCGCCTACACGTGTTCGGGTGGCTGCGGGGGCGTGGGATTCGCGGGGGAGAGGTACGGGAAGACACTTGACGCCGGCCGCGAAGACCGATCGACGCCGTCCCGGATCACAGGCCCGTTGCCGGCGTTGACCAGCAGGGTGAAGAAGGTGTCCATCACGTCGTCGTTGAGCGCTCGCCCGCCGCAGGTCCGGTGCTCCCGCCCCGCCAGGGCGGCCCGCTCGATCTCCAAGAACGACCCGTGCTCCTGATAGGGCTTGCCGATGTCGATCGCGAGCTGGTCGGCGAGCACCAGCTTGGTCAGTGGGTGGTCGCCGTGTTCGTCGGCCGGCCAGTCGACGGTGCCGTCCAGACCGTCCCAGAAGGCGAGGTTGGCGTTCAGCCGCGCCCGGTAGGCGCCGAGATAGCCGTCGGCCAGGTGGAAGCCGTCTTCCATGTTGTAGAGGTCGCGGATCTCCAGGTCCCGGTTGACCGGGTCGAACTGCTTCGGTCCGAGCAGCAGGTTCTTGACCTCGGGCCGGCCGGTCCGCTCGATCCGGATGGTGAGCCGGCCCCGGGTCAGGGTCTCCGCGACCACACCGACCAGGCCGTCCGTCCGGCCGAGCAGCTGCGCGCAGTCGAGTTCGACGACGATGCTCAGTACGTTCTTGCCGTCCAGGAAGATCGCCGACGGGTCGGTGAACGCGAGCTCGCCGGTTGCGATCGTCTTCAGCGCCGCCGGGGCGTCGAGGATGAACGGATCCCAGCGGGGGCCGGCGAACGCCCGTACCCCCGCGCCCTTGCCCCCCTCGGGATCGCCGACTCCGAAGGTGACCTCGTCGCCGGCCGGTGTGCGGCAGAAACCGGACTGCGGGCCTGCCTCGGGGGACTGGTCGGAGAAGACGCAGTCGAAGACCAGTTCCTCGGTGCCCACGGCGAACGGCGCCGATCCGGGCGGTCCGCCGGCCGGCGTGAGCGGCCGAAGCCGGAGCCGGTAGATCAGCCCGTCCGAGAAACGGCCGTCGGGCGGTGCGAACGGCAGGGTGTTGAGAACCAGGACCAGGTTGCCCGGTGTCTCCGGGCTGGGAAACGCGAAGACGTCGGTGATGTCGGCGATGGGCTCGGCCAGCGCACGCGGGCCCGAGATGTGGTCAGACATGCGAGTCTCCTCGGCGGTCCACGCTCAGTCCGCCGCCTCGGCGAGCAACGGGGCCAGGGCCGGTGCCTGGAGCAGCTCGGCCGCCTCCGGGTCGTCCAGGACCTCCTGGAACGCCTTGTTCACGCGCTCGGCCTTGCGGATCTCCTTGACCGTTCCGCCGTAGTTGCGTGCGTAGGCGCCAGCGGTGAGCTGCGCCGACATGATGAAGTCCTTGACCGCCTCCAGGTCGGGCAGACCGTCGTACCCCTCCACATGCCGGAAGATGGCGTCGAACAGCTTCAGCGGTTTGGACGCGAAGTCCAGCATGTAGGCGTCCCAGGAGCCGTCGAAGCTGGTGGCGAACAGCAGCCGGGTGTCATTGTCGAACGGCACGAAACGCGCCTCGTGGATGGTCCCGATCGGCAGGTCGTAGTCGCCGGGCCGGTAGCCGGGGGATTCCTGCAATGCCTGCAAGGTCTTGCGCAGTGCTTCACCGTGTCCGGGTTTCACGTGGAAGAACAGACTGAACTCACTCGTGGGCCCGACCCGAAGGCCCGGCCGGGACGGTGCTTCGGCTGTCATCGGTGATCGCCCTCCTGACGGGAACTGGCCGGCTCAGTCTTGGCCAAGCCGAGCCCGCAAACCTCATCCACGGCGAGTGATTGCCCCGGTGGCGTGGCGAGAACGGGTCTGGGTGTGCGCAAGGGGCCGCGTTGGGCGCATACTGGGGTTGTGGAGCCCTCCCGCGCGACGACGCGTCGTCACTTGTCCACGAGTCCCTTCAAGCCGAAGGTGCCCGAACCGATCAAGACCTTCGAGGTTGGTGATCGGGTGTCCCACGACAAGGAAGGCCTGGGCCGGATCAGTTCGGTCGAAGGGACCTATGCGGTGGTGGTCGACCTGGGCGGCGGCAAGCTGCTGCGCGTCACATCACCCTTCGCCAAGCTGCACACGCTCTGAAGGCTGTCAGAGCAGGCTGAGTAGGCGCTGATCGCTGCCTGGGCGGGGACCAGGATGGTGAACTTGGCCTCACCGAGGTTCCAGAGTCGCCCGAACTCCGGCTGCTCCTTGCGGAGCCTGACCGGGTTCAGTACGGCTCCGGCTCCGAGTTCGGGCTCACCTTGAGCACCTCGCTGATCGATTCGTGCAGGGTTCGCGGCAGGTCAGCGGGGCCTTCTGCATAGACGGCCAGCTCGTCGTCGCCCAGTGGAATGGGCTCCTCGTCGCCCAACGACCCAGCCGCGGCGGTGACCGCCGCGGCGAGGGCGTCAAGGTCGAAGTCGGCCGGGACAGTGATGAGCCAACGCACATGGCCTCCAGGGCTAGCGCTTCAGCGCACTGTACGACGCCGCAGCATTCACAATGCCACGCCCGTATCCCGGATCCCAGTCTGTCCCTGAGACGTTGTGGAGTCCTGCGAGCATCGCGTCACGGAGCTGGTCCGGGGTCATCGAAGGGTTCGCCGACAGAAGCATGGCGGCGACCCCGGCCGCGACCGGGGTCGCCGCGGAGGTGCCGTTGTCGAACGGGCTGTCCGTCTCGCCACCCGGGCGGTCCGGTCCGAAGTTGCCGAAGAAATGCGAGTACGCGGCGAGATCCGGCTTCTCGGGATGGAACATCCCTGGGCCCTGGGAGGAGTAGCCGATGCGTTCGTGCCGTGTGTTGACTGCTGCGACCGTGATGACTTCCTGGATGCTGTTCGCGGCGTGGATCGACCTGCCTGGGCCGATACCCGATGGTTGGCAGTTGCCGCTCGGGCAATTCTGGCCGCAGTTGCCGGCGGCGAACAAGCAGACCGCGCCGGAGGCGACGACCTCGCGTACCTTTCGGGTGAACGGGTGGTTGATGTCGTGGACCTCGTGTTCGGGGAAGCTCGCTATGGGTGGCACGCCGGCGAAGCCGTAGCTGTTGGACGTCAGGTGGGGTGTTCCGTCGATGCGGCGGTGGTCGAGGATCGCCTGGAACATGGCGAGCGCGCCGCCTGAGTTCGCGATGCCCAGGAACGGGTAGTCGTAGAGGCGGGCACTAGGTGCCGCGACGAGGATGTCGGCGGCACACATTGATCCGTGGCTGGTGATCGGTGCGGCGCCAGGTTGTTGCGCGCCGGGACGAGCGAACCCGTCGACGACCGGGTACTGGATGCCGTTGACGCCCTCGTCGACGATCGCGACCGCGATGTTCTGGCCACGGAACCCGTCGTCCCAGGCCCGCCTGACGCCTAGCATCGTCCTGACCACCTCGAGACTGACGGCCTGCCGGAACGGGCGGCAGTCCAATCCGGCACGGGACCGGGCGAGGTCGAGGACATCGTCGTTCTGGAAGAGTGTCAGCGCAGAGTTCGCCCAGACGGTGACGCCGTCGCGAGCTCGCAAATCGTCCAGCCTGGCCGGGTCGACCTCGGCGGCAATGACGACCGAGGTAGCAGGCAGGTCCGGATTCGTGGACGATGCGGCGAACGCGGAGAAGGCGTCCAGCGAAGTCAGCCCGATCCCGGATCCTGGTGCCGGGTCGCTGAACATGGGGATCGACAAGAAGGGCTCGTCGAGCTCCACGCCCATTCCCGCGACTCGATCCATCGACGACGTCATCGTCGGATGCACCGCAAAGGCCGAATCGGCTGATTCCTGGAAGGACTCGAAGCCTCCCGGGACATCCTGGCCGGCCACCTCCAACAGAACCTTGACTTTCGCCATCGTCTGCCACCCCCTGAGACAAGTTGTTCACCGGCCGCCGCGTTGGAAACCGACAGGCGGCGGAACGGTCCCTGGGCCAAGGTTGCGACGATCGACAGGCAAAAGGAAGAGTCAAGTCTGTGTGGGCGCGTTCTTCTGGGGCGATTGATTGAAGCAACTGGGTGAATGCCGACGGAAATATCCGTTGAATTGTCATTGACGTACCCGTGGCCCGGTCGCACGCTGGAAGAATTCCGGGGAAGACGGAACGGGACTCACCACGGTCCGGTATTCCCGGGGGATCATGTACTCGGGGCGGAACCACGGCCGGTCGACCGGCAGCACAACAAATCCTGGCGCTACGGCTGAGCGCCGCACCACCAGGCGATCCCACCGCGCCCACCTCCTGACCAGCGCCTTCGCGGCCCTCGCCATCACCGTCGTCCTCGCCACCGCCGCGGCCGATCCTGACGTGCCGACGCTGACCATCGCGCCTCAGGTAGTGAAGCCCGGCGAGTCGGTGACCGTGGAAGGCAGCAATCTCCAGGCCTGCGAGGGCGAGGTGCTGTTGGAGTGGACCGGGCACCCCAACGTGACGGTTGAGCCTCAGAAGCTGGACGAGGGGTCATTCGGCGAGCTGCGGCTCACGATCCCGGGGGACGTTCCTCCGGAGTCGTGGACTTTGCAAGCCACGTGCTTGGAGTCGGTTGTCGCCAGGGAGGTCGTGAACCTTGTTTCTCTGGATGTCGACAAGACTTCCGGGGCTCCGGGTGACACTGTGTGGGTTCAGGGCCGGGGCTTTACGTCCTGCGATGTGGTCGAGGTGACCTGGAAGGACCTGAACAAGCCGACGCTTCTCGAGGCGGCCAGGGGCTGGTTCCGCGGTCAGTTCGCCGTACCGGATGACGCACCGGCCGGGGCCACCGAAGTGACGGTGGGTTGCTCGGCGTTCGGCACCTACTCGTTCACGTTCACAGTCGTCGTCCCCTCCAGGCCGACGCCAACGTCACCGACTCCAACCGTGAGCACGCCGACCGGCACTCCGACCACGGCGACGGTGTCGCCGGTGCCGAGTTCTCCGACGACGACCACGCCTTCAGGCAGCCCGACCACAAGTGCACAGGTGCCACCGACAACCTCGGGTGGGGCGCCGCCGACCACCTCGGCGGGACCGTCGCCGACCGCGAGCGTTCCGCCGACGACCGGTCCTCCGCCATCGCCTCCGCCGGGAAAGCACGTCAACCCGGTGCTCACGACCATGTCGGTGCCCTTTCCGGTCGACTTCCGGATGTCGCTCGTCGCAGTGCTGGCTGTGCTCGCGCTCGCCGCGCTGTTCTTTCTGCTCGTGGCGTTTCCGGCCGAGTTGTTCAACAAGACCTACGAGAACAACGAGGTCGAGATCACCAAGGCGTTCGGGTGGATGAGCGGCGTAGAGAGCGGACGAATACGGCGCGCCGTGAGCTTCATCGGTTTCCTCGCCACCATCGCGTTGATGTCGCTGCTCCTGGCGGACCGGGAGCGGCCGGACGGCAACGTCGCGGCCGAGTTCATCGCGTTCCTGGTCGCGACCCTACTCGTCATCCTGATCTACGAAGGATCGATCGAGCTGTTCCGGCGGTCTCGCACGAATACCCCGGGCCGGCTACGAGCCTTGCCGTCCGCGTTGTTCGTCGGACTCGCGTGCTGCCTGCTCTCCTGGGGTCTGCACCTCGAACCGGCATACTTCTACGGCATGATCGCCGGGTTCGTCGCGGCCAAGGCCGCCCGGCCGCCGGCTCCGGACAACGACGGCCCGGCCGTTCTCACCGGCGTGCTGGTTCTCGTGGCAGTGGGCGTCGCGGCCTGGATCGGCCGGTACGCGACGTACGACCGGGCGCACGGTGATCACGCCGAGTTCGCGTGGGTCGTGGGCGACGCCGTGCTGTTCTGGATCATCGTGCTCGGCGTCGAGGGACTGACGTTCGGCCTTGTTCCCTTGCGTTTTCTCGATGGCGAACGACTGCGTGACTGGCATCGGATCGCGTGGCTGCTTGCGCAGTCAGCAGCGGTGCTCTTCTTCGTGTACGTCTTCGTTGTCCAGGCCTACGGGCCCGACAGTCCTGGCATCGACGTACGGTCGGTACTTCGCGCGCTCGCCTTCTTCGCGTTCTTCGGTCTGGTGTCGGTCGGGTTCTGGCTGTACTTCCGCTGGGACGGTCGGCCGACCGCGCACTACTCCGACCACGCTGCCCCTTCGCCCTGACACCGATGTCCGCGTGACGCTACAGCTCAATGGCGAAAGAGGGTTGCAGGTCGTCGAGGACTTTCACGTCGATTCGGTCCGGGTGCTGCGACTGCGCATCCTGGGCTTCTTCGATGGCCGCTCCGAGGGCTTCCCTGCGGCTGGCGATGGTGCGGTCCTGGGAGCAGTTGAACCACATCGTGAACGGGCCGGGGGCCTTGAGCCGAGATTCGACGATGGTTGCGATGACCCGCGGATTGGGGTTGCCGTGGGCACCGTCGCCGCAGAACACGTAGTGGTCGGCGAGCACGCGGTCAGCGAACTTCGTGCTCAGGTTGTTCTCCGAGCCGTGATGCTGGACCTTGACGATGTCACAGCGGAAAGGCCCGTCGGCCACCAGGCGCCCGGCGGCCGTCAGGCCCTCGAGGAGTTCGTCTTCGGCAGCATCCCCGGTGAGCAGGCAGGTCTTGCCGTCTTCCTCGGCGAGCAGCGTGATCGAGGCCCGGTTGGGCGGTGTCACTCGCGCCGAGTTCGACTCCGCGATGATCTCCGCCGCGGTGCCGATGGAGCTGATCAGAGCCTCAGCCTCGCCCCTCGAGGTGGGCGGGCCGGCGAGCAGGAGATCATCGAGACCGAGCCCAGGCCCGTCGGCCGATCCTTGCCCGTCGCCGCGCGGCCCCGCCTGCCGTCCCGAGCCGAGCAGATCCTCGAGCCACTCGCGCCAGTCCTTCCGCAGTCTGTCGAGGTGCTCTTCGGTCGGCCCCAGAACGGTGAGCGTGACGCTCCCGAAGTGCCGGCGCTGGATGGGCTCGCGTAGCCGCACGAGTTTGTTCTTGAAGCCTTTGTTGCGGGGGACTGGCGTCTGGTCGTCGACGAGGCTCATGAGTTCGATGCCGTCGGTGATGCTCTCGGTGAGGTCGACGATGGACGTGAGCGCGATCCGTGCCGGGCCGGTACTCGCGGCGTCGCTGCGAGGGGCGAGTTCGACGGCCTCGGAGATCTGCATGGCGATCGCACTGATCGGTCCGGCCAGGTCGCCGAACTGCGCTCGCCACGAGTTGTGCCAAAGTCCGTGGATCTCTGGTGGACGGGGCCGCTTGGGCTGCGGGAAGGCCGGGTTGTGTCCTTCCTTCACCTGGAAGTCGTGCACCTCCCAGGCCGCGAGGTCCTGCAGCAGCGAGATGATTCCCGAGATGTGGTCGGCGTCGATGTGGCTGACGACGACAAGGTCGAGCGGCGCGCCGTTGTCGGCGAGATCCTGCAGTACCGGGCGCGTCTGTGACTCGAAACTGGCCGTTCGCCCGCCGTCCACCAAGATGTGGTGCCCGTCCGCCGACGTGAGCAGCAGACAGTCCCCGTCCTTGGCGAAGAACACATCGAGCTTCATTGCGCGCTCCCACTCTCGGTTGCGGCCGTCGACTTGACCACCATGTCGGTGAACTTCGCGGTTGCCCGCACGCAGGCGGCGGCGTCGATCAGGCCGAAGCCGGTGTCGTTGCGCCAGCCGAAGGTCTGGCCGGGAAGCGGTGACGATGTCGAACGCAGGATTCCCTGGATCTGCGCGGAGGTCAGATCGGGCTTGATCCCCAGCATCAGTGCGGCGACGCCGCAGACATGAGGGCTGGCCATGCTGGTGCCGGTCATCTCGATCCACTGGACTTCGCTGTCGAAGCCCTTGGCGGCAACCACACCGGTGCCGTTCGCCGCGATATCGGGCTTGGGCCGGCCGTCCCGCGTCGGACCGCGACTGGACGTGACATGCGCGGCGTTGCGATCGATGTCGGCGTTCGCGACGGACAGGAGGCGCTCAGCGCAGGCAAGCGAACCGATCATGCGATCGTCGGTGTACGAGCCCGATGCGAAGTACGACGGATAGCGCCACTGTTGTGCGGAGCCGGGCACACGCCGTGGGTCGTCCCGCTCGATCCAGGCGTCGAAGCTGCCGTCGCGCACGACCGCTCCGGTGAGGCGGACACGCCACTCCCCGGAGGCGATCGGACCCAGTTGCGGGCTACCGCCCGGCTGCTGCGGCCCGAAGAACGGTGAGAGCAGCACCGAGATCCGGTTCAGCCCGTTGGCGGGGTGATAGGCCTCGTTGTAGACACTCAGGACCGTGCCGTTGCCCAGGAGCGCGTTCCGCATCATCTGGCCGAGCTTGATCGGCTCCAGCCAGGGCTGACCGGGCGGCTTGACCTCGACGTCGAAGCGGTCCTGGGGGCCGTACCAGATTTCCAGCTCGTTCTCGGAGATGTCCTGTACGCCGTCTCCGCCCACGATCCAGCCGAGTTCGCGCCGCAGGTTGGTCGCGGGAATCCTTCCGCTGGCGTGGATCCGTCCCTTGACGTATCCACGGTCGGTGGGCGAGCCGGGCTCGACCTGGCCCGCGTTGCCGGCTGCGACGGACACGCATCTGCCGCGCGTCGCCAGCGCGTTGTCGATCCACCGGGCCATGGCGCTCGAGGTGTCGTGGGCATGCCCGTTGGTCCCCAGGCTGATATTGATCGACAGCGGGAGAGGGGTGTTGTCCTGGCCGAGTTCCGCTGCCAGTTCGATCAGGTACTCGACAGCGTCGGCGATGCGCGTGGAGTCGTAGAAGCTCGACGCCGCGACAGTGTCCTCCGGGCGCAGCGCGAGAAGAACGCCGGCGATGAACGCCTTGCGAGCAACTCCGTCGTTGCCGGCGGCGATCGATGCCACATGAGTGCCATGCGATCCGATGACCATTTGCGACTGGGGCTCGAGGCTGCTGGCGGCCATGTTCCGGCTGCGCGCCGCCTTGATCGCCGCGTTCATGGCGCCACGGCAAATCTCTGATCCGTAGTCCAAGCCGTCGTAATGCGGGGGAATGCGGCCGGCCGGAGAGGGGCGTGAGGAGCCCGCCTGATCCCAGATCGAAACCCAGCGAGTCTCGCCTTTGTCCAGGAAGTCCGTGTGTGCGAAGTCGAATCCGCCGACGTCGATGATCCCGACCAGGACATTCTGACCGTCGTGGTGGCGAGCGCTCTCCGCCTTCACCCGCCGCGAATCGCCCGGTCCTTTCGTGATGTTGTGGCCGATCAGCGGCTCCGGACCCCGCAACGCCTGGCCTGGTTCGACGTAGGCGACGGCCGCATTGACCAGCAGGTCTCGCACGTCCCTCGCGGCTACCTCGACCACGCCTGTGTCCAGCTTCCAGCGCGACCTCTTGGCATAACGCTTGACCGCCTTGATGGCCGCCTGACGGACGCTCGGCGTCAGATCCCGATCGAGCTTGACGAAGAGGCTGAAGGCGACGTTCTCCGGCGGCGCCTTCTGCGGGGTCTGCGTCGCAAGGGCGATCACCTCCGCCGGCGACAGAACGGTCGGGGCCCGCGGACTCGCGGCGTCGACCGGAGCATCGCCCTCGACTTCGATCGACTCGCGGAACTCACCTGGCGCGAGCGCCTCTCTGGTGGCGGGCGCGGTTCCCGGGCCATCGACCGCGGGCTCTGCCAAGGCTACGGACGGGCATTGCTCCGCCCGCGCTTGGTTGACCTCGTCGGTACCGCCCAAGAAGACGTCGAGCTTCGGCGAAAGCCGTGGATCGAGTGACCTGATTTTCGGCGCGGCCATAGCATCCCCTGATTCGTCCCCCAGCGCTGGTCGTCCAGTCATGAAATGCGTCGTGACCGGGACTGGGCGCTATAAGACGATGATGGACCTCATCTCGTCGACAAAGTAGAGGACAACGAAGAATTGCGATCCGCGGATCCGCTGATTCATGCGTTTGGTAATTGTCCGTCGGCGGCACACGCAGGCCAGTGAGATGAGCGCGCTGTGCAGGCAACGGCCCTGCGCACTTGTGGGGTGCGCAGGGCCGTTGTGTTCAGTTGCCGGCTGTCAGAGGGTGGCGCATTGGCCTGTCTTCGGGCCGGAGGCGGAGTTGGGTCGGCCTGCGTTGGTCGGGGCGGGGGAGTTGCCCGTGCAGGACAGTGGTCCGCCGATGTGGTTGCCGGAGACAATCGTCGAGCCGGTGTTGTTCTGTACGACGAGTGGGCCTGCCACGGTGGCACCGTCGACCGTCACTTGACCCACCGAATCGCGGACCGTCACCGGACCCTGGACCGTCGTCGGCGCGCACTCGCCGTTCTGGTTGCCGAGCCAGACCCGGGTCCGACCGGTCACGCTGACCGGCCCGGCCACTGTCGTACCGCAGAGCAGAACGTTGCCTGCGCCGGACGCCGTCACCGGGCCGCCGAACACGGACCCGGATGCGTAGAGCCCGGCACCCGCTGCCACGGTTACGGATCCCGAGACCGTCGCGCCATCGAGGCACGCGACGCCCGAGGACACGGTCAACGGGCCCTCGTGTGACCCGGTGACCATCGTCGTACAGGACGGCACGCCGGTCGCGACGAACGGCACGTGCCAGGTCTGGCCCTGACGGCTGTAGGTGACTGTCCCGTGATAGACACCGTCGGCCGGGTAGGTGTGGCTACCGCTCACGGTCATGAGGCTTCTGCCTTGACGTTGGCTCGCCACGTAGTCGCGCGCCGCGATTGTGCCGGCCTCGGCAGGGGATCCGTCGCCCCAGTCGACCATGGCGGTGAACTCACCAGGCGGAATCGATCCGGCAGCCAGGCGCCCCAGAGGTGCGTTGCTGACTGTCCTGTCGGTGCCGAAGCGGCTGACCGTGCCCATCGATTCCGGAGTCCAGTTGACCTGGGCGATGGAGCCGTAGTTCACATTCGCGAACGCCCACCGTGGTCCGGCGACGCTGAGCCGTTGCACATACGCGTCGTAGTCCTGGGTGAGCACCTTGGGCGACCAGGCCTTCTCCAGGATTCCGGCCAGCCGTGGGAAGACCATGAACTCGTTCGTGGCCAGCCCACGCATCTGCTCACCCCAGATCGGCGCCTCGATACCGATGATGTCCTCGGCTTTCGGCCCGCCGTACGCCGGTTGCGCCCAGACGGACCGGTACTTCTCCCACACCCATTCCGGGTCCCACGTGTAGGCCTTGTCGAGTTCGGTCCTCGGCGTCCGGCCGGGCGACCCGTCGTACCCGAAGTCGAGGTAGGCATTCCACTCCGGGGTCGTGATGACGCTGCGGCCCTGGTTGAACCACTCGGGCTTGATCAGCGGGGGACCACCGCCGGTGTAGTCGGACCAGTAGTGGTTGATCGAGGTCGAGCCCGGTGCGTAGCCCTCCAGTGCGGGGTTCCAGCCCATCATCCGCTTGCCGTTGTCGTTGACGATCGACTCCATCTGCCCGATCCACCACTTGTAGTCGTCGTGGGGCATCCCGATGGCCTCGTCGCCGCCGATGTGGACGATCGGTGCGGGCGAGATCGCGGCAAGCTGTGCGATGGCGTCTCGCCAGAACGCGAGCGCCCGCCCGCTCGCCGGGTCGTTCGGGTTGGTGCAGAACCGGTCGGTCTGGGTCTGGCCTTGGCAACCCATGACCGCGACGCCGCCCAGGGACCTGACCGCCGCCGTGGCGTGGGCCGGGCCTTCCAGTTCTGGGACGATCTCGATGAACCGGTCGGCGGCGTACTTGACCAGGCCCTTGAGGTCTTCTTGCGTGTAGAAGCCCGCGATACAGCCCGATCCGTTGCACCCGGTGCCGTCGAGAGCCGGGTAGCCCTTGATCTCCAGCCGCCAGGACTGGGAGTCACTCAGGTGCAGGTGCAGCCGGTCGCCCTTCAACGCGGCCAGTTGGTCGATCATGGACCGGATCTCGGCCACGGTCATGAAGTTGCGAGCAGGATCGAGTTGAAGACCTCGATGCGCGTAGCGGGGGTAGTCCAGGACCGTGATCGGCTGTGCGGTCCAGGGCCCTGCGCCGGCGGTGGAGGAGTTGATTGCTGCTGGCAACAGTTGCCGAAGGCTCACGAAACCGTTGAACAGACCGTGTGCTTGCGGGGCGACGATCTTCGCTCCCGCACTCGACACAGTGAGGGAGTAGCCCTCGTCCGCCTTCTCCGCTGGGACACCGGACACAGGTCCCGTGCTCAGGGCGACGTCAGAGGCCGTGGCGGAACCGGTCACCACGGGAAGCACGAACCCGGTGGCCGGCCGCAGGTAGCCGGCGAGCACCTCAGCCGTCGCGGTGAGCGCACTGCTGGAGACGACGATCCGCGAGGTGGCCGTGAGCTCGAACGGCTGACCGGTGCCGGCCGTCTGCTTGACCGGAACGGGGATGATCTGTCCCACGGTCGGCGGCGGCTTGGGGCCGGACCAGATCTCGAACTCGTTGAGGGTGTATCCGGTGGTCGAAGTCGTGGCCGTGGCTTGCATCCGGACGCACGAGATCGGGTCCTTGCGGTCGATCACCTGGGAATCCTTGTCGCTCGGATTCACCACATGGGTGACCGTCGACCAGGTCTGGCAGTCGGCGTCCGTGGAGACCTGCAGGTCGTACTCGGTCGGCTTGGCCGGGGAAGTCCAGCGGCTGAACACCTCGTAGACCGGGGCGGGCGAGGCCAGCTTGACCTGGAACCAGTCCTGGGTAGGGTCGTAGCCGCTGCCGACCGATGCGTAGTTCGAGGTCCATCCGTTGTGCACGAACACGTCGATCGCGTTGGCGGGTGCGTACGTCGCCGCCGGTGCGGTCATGCGTTGGGACTTGGCAGAGGCGACCGCGCCCGGCAGCAGGGCGAGGTTGACGCTGTCGGGTGTCTCGGCGTACGTCGTGGGTGTGCCGGCGGAAGCCTGTCCCACGGTGAGTGGGACCAGGGTTGCGGCCACCAGCGCACCGATGGTCAGAGCGGGGACAGCGCGAGGCCGAGACCGATGGCCTGCATCGGGTCTCCCCTCGGGTTTCGGCGCAAAGAACGAGAATCTCACGTCACTCCTTACCGGTGCAGGGCGGTGTCACGCGGTCCCGGAGGGCGACCGTACCGGCGATTTTCCGTCCCGGTCCCCGCCTGTGCAAGAGCCCGGGCCGGCCCGACTCGCCGAGGCTGGCAAGCGTTTGCCGATCTGGCATAGGGTGAGCGTTGAAACGTTGCCGAATCGGGAGGAATCCGGGTGACTTCCACGCACGCAGTCAGGTTCGCCGCGGTCGGGCTGGATCACGCGCACATCTTCGGGCAGATCGCGGGTCTGGTCGGGGCCGGTGCGGAGTTCGTCGCGATGGCGACCGACGATCCCGCGGCCGCGATCGCGACCCGGGTCCGCGAGCGGTATCCCGACGTTGCGGTGGTCGAGAGTCCGGACGACCTGATCGGCCAGGACGGGATCGACCTGATCGTGACCGCCGCCGTACCGGATCGACGGGGACCGATCGCCGTCGCGGCGTTGCTGGCCGGCAAGGACGTCGTGACCGACAAGCCCGGCTGCGTCAGTCTCGAGCAGCTGGAGGAGATCGAGAAGGCGGTCGGTCAGAGCGGGCGGTTCTGGTCGGTGACGTTCTCCGAGCGGTTCGAGGTTGCCAGTGTGGTCAAGGCCGGTGAGCTGGTCCGCGAGGGCCGGATCGGGACCGTGGTGCAGACCATCGGGCTCGGGCCGCACCGCGTCGGGGACCGCGGTCACCTCGGTGGTGGAGCCGGCCGTCCGGACTGGTTCTACGACAACAGCCGGTACGGCGGCATCCTCACCGACATCGCCTCCCACCAGATCGACCAGTTCCTCTGGTTCACCGGTGCACGGACCGCCGAGATCGTGGCGAGTACGGTCGGGAACTTCGCCAACCCGGACGAGCCGGGCCTGCAGGACTTCGGTGAGATCCTGCTGCGCAGCGACAACGCCCAGGGGTACATCCGGGTCGACTGGTACACGCCGGCCGGCTTGCCGACCTGGGGCGACGGCCGCCTGATGATCCTCGGCACCGACGGCTACATCGAGCTGCGCAAGTACGTCGACATCGCGGGCCGCGACGGCGGCGACCACCTCTTCCTGGTCAACCAGGAAGGCACGCAGTACATCGACTGCTCGGACGTCGAGACGACGTACTATCCCGACCTGGTCCGCGACGTCCGCGAACGAACCACCACAGCCGCCCCACAGGCCCACACCTTCGAAACCATGCGCCTGGCCCTGAAGGCCCAGCAACAAGCAACGATCCGCGGCGCCGCCCGATGACCTAGAGCCCCGCCGCGTGGTCGGGGACCTGGGTCTGCATTTCTCGCGGCGTTCGCTCGTAGCCCTTCGACGGTGGGCGTGGCGGCAGGCCCAGCGGTGGCCGCTGGACTTCGTAGTACGGGATGGTCGACAGCAGGTGCGCGATCATGTTGATCCGGGCTGAGCGCTTGTCCTCGCTCTCGACGACGTACCACGGCGCCTCCGGGATGTCGGTGTGCACGAACATCTCGTCCTTGGCGCGGGAGTAATCCTCCCAGCGGCTGATCGACTCCAGGTCCATCGGTGACAGCTTCCACTGCCGCATCGGATCCTCGAGCCTGCGGCGGAACCGGTTCTCCTGCTCGCTGTCGCTGACCGAGAACCAGTACTTGCGCAGCAGTACGCCGTCCTCGACCAGGAGCCGCTCGAAGATGGGGGACTGGTGCAGGAACCGCGCGTACTCCTGGTTGGTACAGAAGTCCATCACGCGCTCGACGCCGGCCCGGTTGTACCAGGAGCGGTCGAACAGCGCGATCTCGCCGCCGGCCGGGAGGTGCTCGATGTACCGCTGGAAGTACCACTCGGACCTCTCGCGCTCGGTCGGAGCCGGCAGCGCCACGATCCGGGCTACCCGTGGGTTGAGGAACTGCGTCACCCGCTTGATCGTGCTGCCCTTCCCGGCCGCGTCCCTGCCCTCGAAGACCACCACCACGCGGGTCTTCTCGACCCGGACCCATTCCTGCAGCTTCACCAACTCGGCCTGCAGTCGCAGCAACTCCCGCTGGTACACCTTCTTCGGCAACCGCTTCTTCGCGCCACTCATCCCTGAACCATCTCGCACGATCTCTGACCGGGATAGGTCAAGTCAGTGGATGAGCACCTCGAGAATGACGATGAGGATGCCGAACGTCGCGTTCACGGCGCCGGTGGTCAGCGCCATCGGCCAGCCCCAGCGCTGGCGGCGGGCGAACATGATTCCCCAGCCGAGGAGCTGCGCGACACCGCACCACAGCATCAGCAGGACCGCCGAACGGTCCGGCAGTACGTCGAGGGCCCCGAGCGCCAGGATTGCCAGAGCCGGCAGCGGTCCGGTCACCAGGGGCCACTCTTCGGCCATCGCACTGCGCACCGCACGCCAATCGAGGCCGTCCGCTGCATTGAGATGGTGAGCGAGCGCGTTGGCGTAGACATGTGCCAGCCAGAAGATGACCAAGGTCATGACGGTCACCACCAGCAGCCGGCTGATGGCGGTCTGCTTCGCCCCGCCGGCAACCACGGCCATCGACGCGATGGTGCCATAGATCGCGCCGGCCGAGGACCACGCCCGACCTGTACGCCGCCCTGCCTCGTGTTCCCTTGCCTCGCTCATGTCGACGCTCTCCAACGACGGGTTCGACGCACCGGCTGCGCTATGGTCCAGTCTGTCTTGTCATCACCGATCTCCCGTCTCTCGAGGAAAGTGTCATGACCGCTACGTCCAGGAGGCAAGCGTGAGGCTTCTTCTCACTTCCGGCGGTGTCACGAACCCGAGCATTCAGGACGCGCTCGTCGACCTGCCGGGCAAACCGATCGCCGAGTGCAACGCCCTCTGCGTCCCTACCGCGCAGTGGGGCCACCCGGTTTGCGGGCCGGCGTCGGTGCGTGGCTTCGTTGCCGGCGTACCTCCATGGGACATGGGCAGCCTGGGATGGAAGTCAGTGGGCGTGCTGGAGCTCACCGCGCTGCCCAGTATCGGTGAGCAGCGCTGGGTCCCTTGGGTGCGGGAGGCCGACGTACTACTGGTCGACGGAGGCGACGCGACGTACCTGTGCCACTGGATGCGGCAGTCCGGGCTGGTGGACCTGCTGCCGTCGCTGCCCGAGATGGTCTGGGTGGGGGTGAGTGCCGGCAGCATGGTGATGACACCGCGGATCGGTGCGGACTTCGTCGAGTGGCAGTCCGCGCCGGACGACCGCACGCTGGGGATCGTCGACTTCTCGATCTTCCCGCACCTGGGTCACGAGTCCATGCCGGACAACACCATGGCCGAGGCGGAGAGGTGGGCCGCCGACATCGCGGGTCCGGCGTACGCGATCGACGACCAGACAGCCATCAAGGTGACCGACGGCACCGTCGAGGTCATCTCCGAGGGACAGTGGAAGCGGCTCGACTCCTAGAGCCCTGCGTCTCAGCCGGATCAGCTTGAAGAGGCGCATCCGATGCAGGTGCGAGCCGTCGGTCTCGCCTCGAGTCTGGCTTTCGCGATCGGCTGTCCGCACCGTTCACAGATCCCGTAGGTGCCGGCCGCCAGCCGATCGCTTGCCGCCTCGACCTCCGCCAAGTGACCCTGGACCTGCAGTACGAGCGCTGAGACCTGCGACCTCTCGAACGCGATCGTCGCACCTTCAGGATCGTGCTCGTCGTCGGCGTTGGTGTCGCGGGAGGCCGCCACCACGTCGTCGAAGTCGCCGGTCAGGCCTGCGAGGCGCCGGAGCGCTTGTCGCTGTTCCGCCTCCAGCAGCTCGCGAACCCTCTCCATCCCTCCATGCTGACACCGCTCGCGGAGAGGCTCTGGTGCCCCAGGTGACTGAACCCTCCAGGTCCCGACATCGTTCATTGGGGTGTGACCACGATCACACCTCGGTGAGGGAGGGAGCACATGGTGGCAAGACGAGCACGTTGGGTGGCTGCGGCCTTCGCGATCGGGCTGGCGGCCACGGCGACAGGCAGTGTGGCGACGGCGGGACGGGAAGACGCGGGCAGCACTCCGAACACGATCCGCGAGCAACTGACCGGCTACGAGGAGGACCCGGCGCCGATCTCGACGAACGGCAGCGGACGGTTCCAGGCCCAGATCAACGACCGGGCCAAAACGATCACCTATCGCCTCAGCTACACCACGTTGGAGGGCGCGGTCCAGCAGGCGCACATCCACTTCGGCGGTAAGGCGCAGAGCGGCGGGATCAGCGTGTTCCTGTGCACCAACCTGGGCAACGGCCCCGCCGGGACCCAAGCGTGCCCCGCGGCACCGGCGACCATCACGGGCACGATCAGGCCGGCCGACGTCATCGGTCCGGCGGCCCAGAGCCTGACCGCCGGCCAGTTCGACGACCTGGTCAAGGCGATCCGGAACGGCACGACGTACGTCAACGTGCACAGCAGCCTGTTCACGGGCGGTGAGATCAGGAGCCAACTGGACCACCACCACAACTGACCGACGAAACTCAGCCCTTCAGCGGTCGCTGCCCATCGTGCGGAGGACATCGCCGATGGACTGCACCGACCCGTGCCTGCGCCGGATCAGGTCGGCCACGATCCCGGTCCAGCCGGTCTGATGCGCGGCGCCCAGACCGGCGGCGTTGTCGCCGTGGAAGTACTCGTGGAACATCAGGTTGTCCTTCCAGTTCGGGTCGCTCTGCAGCCGGTCGACCCCGCCGAAGCATGGCCGCCGGCCGTCCGGGCCGACGAGGAAGATCGACACCAACCGGGCGAACAGGTCGTCGGCGATGGCGTCGAGAGCGAGCAGTTCGCCCGATCCGGTGGGGTACTCGACCTTCAGGTCATCGCCGAAGAAGCGGTGGTAGCGCTGCACGGCGGTGGTCGCGAGGAAGTTCAGCGGGAACCACACGGGCCCGCGCCAGTTCGAGTTGCCGCCGAACATGTCCGTGGTCGACTCGGCCGGTTCGTAGTCCACCGTGGCGCGCATCCCCTCCACCTCGAGGGTGTACGGATGGTCGCGGTGGTAGGCGGAGATCGAGCGCAGTCCGTGGGGCGACAAGAACTCGTCGGGGTCGAACAGCTTGCCGAACAGGCGCAGTACCTGCTCGACGCCGACGGCTCCCATCAGCAGCCGCTGCTGCCCGGCGTCGCCCCGCAGTACGCCGGCGTCCGCCAGACTCTCGCGGTCGCGCAGGCCCTGGCGATCGAGGAACTCGGCGAACTGCTTGCCCGGGGCAACAGCTCGCTCGATCAGCTGGTCGTCGATCACGGCCACCGCCAGCATCGGGATGATGCCGACCATCGAGTGCACCTTCACCGGTACGACGCCGCCCGGGGTGGCGATCCGGTCGTAGAACAGGCCGTCGGTCTCGTCCCACATTCCCTGCTGCGCCATCGCGGTGCGAATCGCGGCGAAGTGCTCGAGGAACTTGTGGACCAGGTCGCGCGCGGGCCGGTGCCCGGTCCGGTTCAGGATCGCCGCGATCGTCGTCATCGCCAGCGCATAGGCCGCCATCCACCCGGTGGCATCGGCCTGTTCGAGCACCCCGCCGACCGGCAGATGTGATCGGTCGAGCGGGCCGATGTTGTCCAGCCCGAGGAACCCGCCCTCGAACAGGTTCGACCCGTCGGCGTCCTCCCGGTTGACCCACCAGGTGAAGTTGACCAGCAGCTTGTCGAAGATGCGGCTGAGGAAGTCCAGATCGCGCCCACCGTCGATGGCGAACACCTCGAGCGCCGCGAACGCCTGGACCGGCGGGTTCACGTCGCTGAAGTCCCACTCGTACGCCGGAAGGGCGCCGTTCGGATGCTGGAACCATTCGCGGCAGACCAGCAGCAGCTGATTCTTGGCGAAGTCGGGATCGACGTGGGCCAGCGCGATGCAGTGGAACGCGAGGTCCCAGGAGGCGAACCAGGGGTACTCCCACTTGTCCGGCATCGACATCACGTCGAAGGCGCTGAAGGTGCGCCATCGGTGGTTGCGCGCGGTGTGCCGCGAAGCCGGCGGCACCGGCTGTCCCGGGTCGCCGTCCAGCCAGCGGGCAACGTCGTAGTAGTAGAGCTGCTTGCTCCACAGCAGCCCGGCGAAGGCTTGCCGCATCACCATCGCCTCGTCGGGTGAGGCGGCCGCCGGGGTGAGATCGGCGTAGAACTCGTCAGCCTCCGCCCGGCGGGACCTGACGACCTGCTCGTACTCCGATCCGAGCGCGGTCGCGGAGTCGGCCCCTGATCCTGCCGGACGCAGTCGTAGCCGCAGCTCCGCGGTCGAACCCGGAGCGAGGTCGACGCGATACCAGGCCGCGCACTTGGTACCGCGCAGAGCGGGATCGACTGTGGGCGCACCGGCGACGACGTGGTCGTTGATGCCGTCCTTCGGGTACGGCGTCGACCCGGCAACGCCGTACAGGCGCTGGGCGTTGGTCTCGTTCTCACAGAACAGCAGAGTCGGCGTGGTCCCGTCCGGCCCCGGTGCGGCCAGTAGTTCCAGCTCGCCCAGGGATGCATGCGAGACGCGAACGCTCGATTCACCGGTCGCGGCGAGCTCGGGGTGTTGCGCACCCGGGCTCCACGACCAGGTGTTGCGGAACCAGGCCGTCGGCAGGACGTGGAGTGTCTCCGGGTCCGGTCCGGCGTTCGTGACCTGGATCGACATCAACAGGTCGGTCGGGCTCGCCTTGGCGTACCGCACCTCGACGATCCAGTACCGATCCTCGTCGAACGCGCCGGTGTCGAGGAGCTCGTATTCCGGATCGTGCTTGCCGCGCCTGCCGTTCTCGGCGCGCAGGTCCTCGTACGGGAACGCGCGCTGCGGGTAGTGGTAACGCCAGCGGTTCCAGGCATGGCTCGGTACGGCGTCGAGGTACCACCAGTAGTCCTTGACGTCCTCGCCGTGGTTCGCCTCCGCGCCGGTCAAGCCGAACGGCCGCTCCTTGAGGATCGGGTCGCGCCCGTTCCACAACGCCAGCCCCATGCACAGCCGTTGCTCGATGTCGCTGAACCCGGCCAGTCCGTCCTCGCCCCACCGGTACGCCGTGGAGCGGGCGCGGTCGTGCGAGAGGTAGCCCCACGCCTCGCCGTCGGCGCTGTAGTCCTCCCGCACCGTTCCCCACTGACGCTCGCTGAGGTATGGACCCCACAGATACCAGTCACTCCGGTCATCTGCCATCCGCTCGCGCTCGACTCCGGACGCGTGAGGCTCTGTCGTCACGTGGCCCTCCCAGCGATGGTGCTCCAGCCTGCGCCCATTGTTCGGCAGCCACGCCACCTCCCGCCTCGTCTGCAGCTGATGATGCGGGGCTGCTCTCGCTACGATCGGGAGATGCGACACAAGGTCGGCTACTGTGTGGCGCCGGATGCGGTGAAGCTGGCGTACGCCGTCCATGGTGACGGCCCGCCGATCGTCAGGGTGGCGACGTGGATGAGCCATCTGGACTTCGAATGGGAGAGCCCGGTGTGTCGCCATTGGCTCGACGCTCTCGGGGACGGTCACACCCTGGTCCGGTACGACGAGCGCGGCTGCGGGCTCTCGGATCGCGACGTCGACGACATCTCGTTCGATGCCTGGGTGGCCGACCTCGAAGCCGTGGTCGATGCGGCCGGCCTCGACCGGTTCGCGCTGCTCGGCGTCTCGGCCGGTGCGGCGGTCGCGATCGCGTACGCGGCTCGTCATCCCGAGCGGCTCACGCATCTGGTCCTCTACGGGGGATACGCGCGCGGCCGGACACTTCGGGGTGTGGGCGAGCGCCGGCTGCAGGAGGCGCTGGTCGCCGCGATCTCCGCCGGCTGGACCGATCCCGATCCGACGTTCCGGCACCTCTTCAGCATGCTGTTCCTGCCAGCCGGCACGGCCGAGCAGATGGGGTGGTACGACGACTTGCAGCGACACTCCACCTCGGCCGCGACCGCAGTACGTCTCTACGACGCGCGTGGCCGCCTCAACGTGGTGGGGCTCGCGGCGCGGGTGCGGACGAGGACGCTGGTCGTACACGCAGCGGGCGACCGAGTCGTGCCGGTGGACGAGGGCCGGCTGCTCGCCACCTTGCTCCCCGGAGCGCAGCTTGTCCTCCTGGAGTCGGCGAACCACATCCTGCTGTCGGATGAGCCCGCATGGGCGAACTTCGTCGCGGAGTTGCGTGCGTTCCTCGGGACGGAACCGGCCACCGCGCGGCCCGGAGGCGGAATCGATGAGCTCAGTCCACGGGAGCTGGACGTGCTCGCGCTCGTCGCGGCCGGACTGACGAACGACGTGATTGCCGACAGGCTGAGCCTCAGCGTCCGGACTGTCGAGCGTCATCTGACCAACACGTACGTCAAGCTGCATGTCTCGGGCAAGGCGGGACGCGCGGCCGCGGCGGCCAGGTTCTCCGAGACGCAGCGTCGCTGATCGAGGCTGCTGCTGCGTGTTGGCCGCCAGCCCGCCGCCGCGGCATTGCGTGCTGGCTCCGATGCGAGCGACTCGTACGGCTGCCTACCTTCACAGGTATCAGGGCAAGCGCCCGGGTCCCGGGCACTTCGAAGGAGGCATTCGATGGAGCACATGGTCAGTTCTGACCGGGCGTCGGCGGTTCTCGCCGAGCCGACAGCGACGTACGACGTCCGCGGCGGGGGAGGCGTCAGGCTGCACGCCCGGGAGTGGGGAAACCGCCAAGGGCGTGCAGTTGTCTTCATTCACGGCTGGTCGGCCAGTCATATGTGCTGGGCGCACCAGATGCAGGGCCGGCTCGCCGACGACTTTCGTCTGGTGGCGTTCGACAACCGGGGGCACGGCATGTCCGAGAAGCCGTTGGGCGCGGACAGCTATCGCGACCCGCAGTTGTGGGCGGACGACCTCGCCGCGGTCATCGATCAGTTGGGCCTCGACCGGCCGGTGCTGGTCGCCTGGTCGTACGGCGGGTTCATCGTCTCCGACTACATCCGGGCGTACGGCGAGGACCGGATCGGTGCCATCAACCTGGTCGGGGCCGCCGTCATGCTGAAGCCGCCCACCTTCGACCACATCGGTCCCGGTTTCCTCGAGAACGCTCCCGACGCGAGCATGCCCGACCTGGCCACGAACATCGCCGCCGTACGACGCTTTCTCGGCGTCTGCACCGCCGAGCCGCTCGAGCCGGACGACTGGAGCGCGGCCCTGGCCTGGAACATGGTCGTTCCTCCCGAGGTGAGGGGGGCGTTGATCTCGCGCGAGATCGACAGCGACGACGTACTGTCCGCGCTCTCCGTGCCCGTGCTGGTCACCCACGGAATGTCCGACACCATCGTGCTCCCCTCAATGGGCGAACACGTCCTCAACGTCTGCAAACCCGCCAGACCGTCTCGGTACGAAGGCATAGGCCACATGCCCTTCACCGAGGCCCAACCCCGCTTCGACCACGAGCTCGCCGAACTCGCCGCGGACGTCGCCTGACTCAGGTCGTCGGGGCCGGTCCCGACGACTGGCGCGGGGTGAAGTCCCCTTGGATCCGGAGCGAGTCCGGCTGCTTCCCCGCCATCACCTCGCCCAGCAGATCCACCGCGGCCGCGCCGAGCCTCCCGATCGGCGCGCTCACGGTGCTGAGCTTCGGCGTGAGAACCCTGGCCAGCAGTACGTCGTCGCAGCCGACGATGGACCGATCGCCCGGCACAGAGAGTCCCCGTTCCGCAAGGCCCGCGACGACGCCGCAGGCGGTCAGGTCGTCGAAGGCGAAGGCCGCCGTCGCGGGGGAGTCGGCGAAGGCCGCCGCGCCCTCCCTGCCCCCTTCGTACGAGGCCTCGAAAGGCCCGAGCTCGATGAGCTCGACATCGGCTGAGGCAGCCCACTTCCTGATCGCGGAGGCACGCTGCCGGGCCGCCCAGGACGCCGATGGACCGTGCAGGAGGGCGACCGTCTCGTGGTTCAGGTCGCGAAGGTGGTCGCCGGCCTGCGCGAGCGCCGCCGAGTTGTCACAGATCACCGTGGTCGAATGCATCATCTCCCGGTTCACCACGATCGCCGGGGTGGAGCCGAGCGCGTCGCGCAGCCGGGCCGGGGTGCCGCGTGGCGACGCCACGATCACGCCGTCCACCTGCCCTGCCAGTCGCCGGATGAGCGCGGCCTCGGCGGAGGTGCTCTCTCCCGCGTCCACCATGATCACCGAGGCGTCGTTGTCCGCCGCCGCCTGCTGGATCGCGCGGACCAGCGGCGGGAAGAAAGGATTGGTGATGTCGGGGATGAACAGCCCGATGGCGCCCGTACGGCCGGTGGCCAGGCGGCGTGCCGACTTGTTCGGCTGATAACCCAGCTCATCGGCCTTCGCGAGGATGCGCGCCCGGACGTCGTCTCGCACCTGATCCGGACGGGTGAAGGCCCGGGACACCGTGGACCCCGACACCCCGAGGGCGTCGGCGATCGAGTAGATGGTGACCTTCGTCATGGGTCGACTTCCTTCTGCTCTCGGGCACCGGCGCGATCGGCCCTCGCCCCCGCGTGCACTCTATCGACATCACGGCACCTCTCACGCAGCTCGGGAAGGTGCGGTCAGGCGCCCAGAGTCAGGCGCCCAGAGTCGGGCGCACAGTCGCGCCCAGAGTCGCGCGCAGCCGGCTTGCGGCGTCCGCATCGAGATAGAGGGTGCAGCCCGGGTGGGTGCGGAGGATGGTGCTCGGGCAGTGCTCGCCCAGTGGGTCGAGCAGAGTGGCCCGAACGGCCTCGGCTTTGCTTTCCTTCGACACGACACAGAACAGTCGGGCCGCGTCGAGCAGCCGGGGAACGCTGAGCGTCAATGCACGTGTGGGTACGTCGTCGAAGGAGTCGAAGCATTCGTCGTCGACCTGCTGTTGCCGGCAGATCTCGTCGAGCTCGACAACCTTCACAGGCTGCGGGTCGTCGAAGTCCGCGACAGGCGGATCGTTGAAGGCGATATGGCCGTTGACGCCGATGCCCAGGCAGACGATGTCGATGGGTGCCGCCGCGAGCAGCTCCGCGTAGCGACGGGCTTCGGCGGCCGCCCCGCCGGTCGGGTCGAGCACATGTGCGGTGCCCAGTGGCACCCGATTCCACAGCGCCTTCTTGAGCCAATTGCCGAATCCGGCCGGATCGTCGGCGTCGAGCCCTATGTATTCGTCCATATGGAATGCCGTCACGGCGGACCAATTGATATCCGGTTCGGCCAGTAATGCATTGATGGTCTCTGCCTGACTCGGTGCGGAGGCGAAGATCACTCGTGCTTCACCCTTGCGGGAGATGACCCGGCGCAGCTCGGCCGCGATATCGGCTGCCGCCGCTCGCCCCGTCGCGACGGGATCGGAGAAGATGCGCACCCAAGGCTCGATCGTTGGCGTTGTCATGCTGCATAGCTTGGGCTGCAACCGCTTGCAGGTCAAGCCGCGTAGGCGCGGCTCCGAGCCCGTCCGCAGCTGCGCCGGTGTCCAACGGCCAGGCGGTACGGCCGCCTGAGCGGTCGGGAAGTCGTTGACCTGCAAGCGGTTGCATGCTCTAATGACCGAACGATCTATTCAGGGCGGACGTCTCCCGGGCCGGCGCGAGGAAATCCTTCACGACTCTGCGGGAGAGTGTCAGTCGTGCGCGTGCAGAGAATCGGCGACAAAGGATCCGCCGAAATCTCCGCGGCCATTCCCTCGTGTTGTCCATTCTTTGTTCGGTTGGCTTGATGGAGCGTTTTACTAAAACGTTCTACCAGGAGGTCGGCGATGAGCTCTGATCGAGTGACGATCCGGCAGATCGCCGAGATGAGCGAGGTCTCCGTGAGTACGGTGTCGAACGTCCTGAACGGTCGCACTCTGCGGATCTCGGCGGAAACTCTCGAACGGGTCCGCGGCGTCATCTCGACGCTGCGCTACCGCCCCAGCAGCATCGCCCGCGGGCTGGTCACCGGACGCACCGCGACCATCGGGCTAGTCGTCGCCGAGATCGAGACGGCGCTGTTCTTCAGCGCTGTCGGTGCGCTCGAAACGGCTGCCCGCGCCGCGGGTTACAACCTGATCGTCTGCCACGCCCGCGGTTCCCGGGACGAGGCCGAGGTGGTCACGGTGCTGCGTACGAAGGGCGTGGACGGAATCATCTTCATCGCCAACTCCGAGGCCGTGGACAACACGCATCTGACTGATCTGCCCGCCGCCGGGATCCTCGCCGTCGTCGTCAACCGACGGCGTCCCGGCCCGGAGTTCGGCCGGGTCACCTGGAACGATCGGGCCGGTGTCGCCGGCGCCGTCGAGCATCTCCACGACCTGGGGCACAGGCGGATCGCGTTCCTGCGTGGTCCCAGGTCCCGTGACAGCACTCGCGAGCGTGCCGCGGGTTACCGCCGGGGGCTCAAGAAGGTCGGCCTGCCGTACCAGGAGGACTATGTCCGCCTCGCGGACTACACCGCCGACCCGCTGACCTGGGAGCGGGCCACCAGCGAGCTTCTCGATCTCGACCCCGCGCCGTCGGCCATCATCGCCTCCGACGACTCGGTGGCGGCTGTCGTGATCCGTACGTCCCAGCGCCGGGGGCTGTCGGTTCCCCGTGATCTGGCCGTGGTCGGGATCGACGACCAGATGTTCGCAACACTGCTCAATCCTCCGCTCACCACCCGTGCGGCGGAGCAGCGGGCCGCCGCGGACGTGCTCGGCGTCAAGGAGGTCAGATACCTGGGGCGGAAGAACGGCACGCTGGAAGTGACCGAGGATCTCCGCCATGACATCGTCCGCGAGATCCGGCGCTACAAGCCCCAGCTCATCCTCACGATGGCGCCGTTCCGCGTCCTGGACATGCCGATCTCGCTCTCCCACGCGGATCACATGGCGGCGGCCGAGGCGACGCTCATCGCGACGTACCCGGAAGCCAGCAGCCCGCGCGCCTATACGGACCTGCTCGACGAGGGGTTCGAGCCGCACCGGGTCAACGATGTCTGGATCCCGGCCAACGGCGACGCCGACCGGATCATCGATGTGACCGACGTGGTGGAACTCAAGGCCCGCGCGATCAAGTGCCACACCAGTCAGCTCGGTGGCAAGACCGGCAAGCCCGCCTGGAGCTTCGACGACCGGCCCGGGCCGGCGCTGCGCGCCGCGGGTGCGAAGATCGGCGTTGCTTTCGCGGAGAGCTTCCGCAACATCGAGATCCTGAAAACCGAACCAGCGAAAGGCCCTCAGGTATGAGTAACGACATTCTCGGCTTCGGCATCGTCGGATGCGGCGTAATCAGCCGCTGGCACGCCAACGCGCTGAGCGAGATTCCCGAGGCGAAGCTGATCGGCGTGAACGACGTGATCGGCGAGCGCGCCGACGCTCTCGCGGCGGAGTTCGGCGTGGAGAGCTTCGCGAGCCTCGACGAGATGCTCGCCCGCGACGACATCCACGTCATCTGCGTCACCACACCGAGCGGCCTGCATGCCGAGATCGGTATCGCGGCGGCGCAGGCGGGCAAGCACGTGCTCGTGGAGAAGCCCATCGACGTCACGCTGGAGATGGCGGACAGGCTGATCACCGCCTGTGCCGACGCCGGCGTCCAGCTCAGTGTGATCTCCCAGCACCGCTTCGACGACGGGCTGCAGGAAGTGCGTGGCCTGATCGATTCGGGACGGCTCGGCCGACTCGTGGTCGGGACGGCGTCGACCAAGTGGTACCGCACGCAGGGCTACTACGACGGCGCCGACTGGCGAGGCACCTGGAAGCTCGACGGTGGCGGCAGCCTGATGAATCAGGGCGTGCACTACGTCGACCTGCTGCTGTGGCTGATGGGCCCGGCGAAGAGCCTGGTCGCCCAGGCCAACACCCTCGCGCACGACATCGAGGTCGAGGACGATGCGGCGGCGCTCGTGCGCTTCGCCAGCGGTGCCGTCGGCACGGTGCATGCGAGCACCACGATGTACCCGGGGCTTCCGGAGCGACTGGAGATCTGCGGTACGGAGGGCTCTGTAGCGATCGACGACGGGACCATCGTGATGAAGGAACTCAAGGACGAGAAGGGGGAGACCGGGGCCTATGGCAACCGTAAGTCGACCTCGTCCGAGGGCCTCGCGGCGACATCGGCCGCCTCCGATCCCACCGCCATCAAGCACGAGGGACATCGCCGCCAGATGGTGGACCTGATCAGTGCCATCAAGTCGGGTACGCCGCTGTTGAGCTCAGGGCAGGACGGTCGCCGGGCGCTGGAGTTCATCCTGTCCGTCTACGAATCCTCCAAAGCCGAAGCGCCGGTCGCGCTGAGCGGACACTGACATGTGGACACTCTCCGGTTTCGCCGACGAGATCTCACCTGAGCTCTCCGTGCAGTGTGAGGTGCTCAACGGCTTGGGCATCGCTCACATAGAGGTCCGCAGCGCCTGGAACACGAATGTGCTCGACCTGGACGACGAACAGCTGGCAGCCGTGGCCGCACAGCTGCGCGACAGCGCCATCCAGACCTCCTCGATCGGCTCGCCGATCGGCAAGATCTCGGTCGCCGACGATTTCGACGAGCACCTGCGCCGGTTCGACCGGGCCCTGCAGGTGGCGGAGGTGCTCGAGGCGCCGTACATCCGGATCTTCTCCTTCTACTATCCAGAGGGCGACGAACCCAAGCAGCACCGTGACGAGGTACTGCGGCGGCTGTCGACGCTCGCCGAGCGGGCCGCGGGGCGGGACGTGATCCTGTTGCACGAGAACGAGAAGAAGATCTACGGCGATCTGCCGGAACGCTGCCTCGACATCATCGAGTCCGTCGGCTCGCCGAATCTGAAGATCGCCTGGGATGCGGCGAACTTCGTCCAGTGCGGGATCTCTCCCTTCCCGGAAGCCTTCGAGCTGTTGCGCCCACATCTGGAGTACGTGCAAATCAAGGACGCCCTGCTGGCCGACCAGCGCGTAGTAGTGGCGGGTGCCGGCGACGGCGGCGTCGCCGAGACGATGCGCGCCCTCAAGGCGGACGGCTTCGACGGCTTCTTCTCGATGGAACCCCACCTCAGCAAAGCCGGCCCAGCCGGAGGCTTCAGCGGCATCGAGCTGTTCCAGCAGGCCACGAACGCCTTCGTCGCAATCCTCGAACAGGAAAACATCCCCTACCGCTGACCCAGCAACGCGACAGGATCGCGGAAGAAGAGTCTGCTTTGTGCAGAGCCTCAGCCGGCCGGCCAAAGCTCCAGGTGGGTCGCCAACGCACTCCGACCAGTTCCTGCCTCAGGGCGCTCACGCTCAGACGACAAAGGTAGTCGTCGCCCAGCACGAGGTTGAGGTGGTCAGTGGCTGGTGATGACGAGTGTCGGTGGGTCGTGGACGGGGCCGGGAAGTGCGTTGGTCTCGTAGGGCTGCCGCCGTCCGGGCTGCCAGGCGAGTAGCCGGGTGCGGGATCCGGCGTTGAGGGCGATCACCAACCAGTCTCCAGGCCCGGCGAATGCCAGACCGGGTTGAGACTTGGCGGGCAGTTCGATTCCCGGCACGATGTCCAGCCGGCCGGTGTCGAGCCGCATGATCGCGATGTCCATGGGCGGGAGCGGGTGGTCGTCGTACCGTGAGTCTGTCGCTGCTCGTTCGATCAGGAAGGCAATCCTCGTGCCGTCAGGGCTGACGACGCCGCAGCAGGCGGGGCCCGGAAGAGGGGATCCGAGGGTCTGCCCGCCGGCGGTCGATCGGCGGCGCAGCGTGCACGGTGACGCGTCGTCGTCGCAGCCACTGGTCCAGAGGACTTGGCCTGCGCCGACCGCGAGCGGCGCCACGTGTTGTTCGAGCTTGGCCTGCAACCGACCGGTGCGTGCGTCGACGAGCGCGAGCCACGTCGGTGAGATCCCCGGATCGGGCTGCATTTGCCCGACGATCGTCTCGCCCACGATTGCGGATGCGTAGAAGCCGTGCGGCAGCCGCACCCGCTGCCCGCCGGTGACCGGAGCGATCGTCGCGTAGGGGTTGTCGATGTCACTGGCGAAGGAAGCGATCCATACCCGGTTGCCATCGGTCAGCGGTGACTCGGTGGGACCGAGTGGGCGGACGACGCTGACCCGGTGATCGACGCTGATGCGCACCATGGCATACGGAGCTGTCTCGTCGCACGACTCGGTCGTCGCGTACGCCGTGACCGGATCACCGGCCAGGACAGCGGCGTACTCGCCCGGACGGACGACCGCGTCCGGCAAGGTCGTCGCTCGGCCGCTGTCGAAGTCGACGAGTCGGAGCCGGTCTCCGCCGAGCAGTACCTGGATCCCGGTTTGCTGCGCCGGTGGCGCGCTCGACACGATCGGCAGCAGCGTGTCCGCTCCGCAGGCGCCGGGCGCTGTCGGCCATGCCTGCGCCGTCCGCCCGTCCGGAATCGTGCTGATCAGATCGGACGGCGTGGGACTCGGCACGGCCTGACGGTCCGAACGATCCGTCGAGGCGTGGAGGACGATCAGGGTCAGCACCACCAGGACCAGAATCCATCCGGCCCTTCGGCGCCCACGTCCCGAAGTCTTCCCGACTTCGAGGACCTCGTCCTGATCGTGCTCCACACCACCATGAAATCACTGCTCCACCAACCGCCGGAGCCCGATCGCTATCTCGGTGGGACGGGCGGGAGGAATGCGGGGACGTTCGGCGTGGCGTCGTCCTGACCCCATGCGAGTTTCGCGGCGTACATGACGCGCCTCTTGTTCGGGTCGGTGACCACGCCGTCGTACTGGCATGGCTGGTCATCTGGTGTGCACACCCAACCGTGCAGGTAGATCAGGTCCGGGCCGCTGCCACCGGTCACGACGTCGGCTCCGCCGGGGCCGCACAGGCCGGTGTTGGCTTGATCCAACAACACATGCTCTTGCTTGTCCGCGAACGACCATGGGTCGGTCGACCGCCGCCACACGGTCGAGTAGCGGCACTGGTCGAACCAGTTCGCCGATGCCAGGAGGACGTATTGGTCGCCGCGCTTGACCATCACCGGGTTCTCGATGCTGTCCGCGTGCCGCACCAGTTCGTGGCTGAGCTCGCCCCGGCCGTGCAGGCCGTCTGCCGACAGCGGGAACATGCGGATGGTGCCGGGCGTCTTCTGCGTCTTGTACAGCAGATAGCGCCGACCATCGGAATCCTGGAAAGGACTCGGGTCGATCACCCCGGCGGTCGGATCGGGGCGATCCGCGGCCGGGTCGTCGCCGCCGAGGATCGGGCAGATCAGTGGAGTGTCGGTCGGTGTGTAGGGGCCGCCGGGATCGCCGGCCACTGCCGTCCCGATGCACCGTTGTCCGGCGAAGCCCTTCGCCTGCGCGGCGTAGTACAAGACCCAGCCGGCCGAGGTCTGCCAAGCATCCGGAGCCCAGACCGCGCCTGTGCCGGCCGCCCAGGCTCCCCAACGGCTCAGCGCGTTCGGCTGGGCTGTCCACGGCCCGCCGGGTGTGCTGGATCGTGCGACCTCGCCCAGAGGACCGCCGGTCATGAAGGCGTAGTACTGGCTACCTACCCGCAACAGACCTGGGTCGGCCGCACTCGGACCGTAGACCGGCGCTGGTGCCGGCCGCTGAACTGCTGCCGCACCGGACCCGACGGTCCACAGCAAGGCAACCGCGCAGGCAGCCAACACAACGACCAACCGTTTACCCGTTCGACCGCTCACGCCATGCCTCCTCAGACTCGCCGCGACCTGCCGTCACCCCGCCCGGCCGGATGGTCTAGCCGCGAATGAGAGCCCAACGGTATACGCAGGTTTACAACGCTGTAAACCCAAGTATGTAAGTCGATTGACAGTCCTTCAGGCATCTTCCTCTGCCGGGAACGCTGGGATCCGCAGCGGTAGCAGCATCGCTGACCTCGCGTGCCTAGTGCCGGCCGCCGTTGAGGGTCGACGTGAACGTGTCTTCGAACCGTGCGCCGTCGGCGGTGTATCCGATCAGTTGTGGTGTGCCGTCGGGAGCGACGATCGTACGGCCCGACGAAGCGCCGTCGAGGACCACGGAGACACGTCCCGGCCGGTACTGGACGAGGTCGTCGCGCGGCCCTAGGACGAGTGATGTGGCGGCGAGCGCGTCCCACCAGAACATGATGTCGAGCTCGATGAGCGGAGGCAGGTCCGGTTGAGTGAGGATCGCGTGCACAAGCCGCGCCTCCACCGTGTCGGCCGTGGCGCCGAGACGGTCGACGTACGCCTGAGTGATCATCACGTGGTTCGTGGCGTCCAGCGGAACGATCCGGATCCGCTCGGTGGGCATCGTCCGGAACACGAAGTCGGCTGCGTTCGGGTCGATCCAGAGGTTGACCTCCTGGGTGTTGTCGAACCCGCCAGTTGTCGAACCGAAGAGATTGCCCGGTACGTCGAACGCTCCACCCATCACGTAGAGCGAGGCGATCTTCTGCGCGACACCTCCGTGTTCGCGCAACGCCGCGGCTACGTTGCTGAGCGGGCCGGTAGCCAGCATCGTCACGGGCTCACGCGAGCTCAGGACCGACGTCGCGATCAGCTGTGCCGCTGTCACCGAGGACGGTTGGTCGGGTTGGTCGGCGTCGTCGAGCGCTCCGGTCAGGACGCGCTCGAACGTCTCCCTCGCCTCTGGCGGTGCCAGGTGCACACCAGTCGGTGAACCATCGGCCACCGGAACGCGGGGAAGACCGCACTTCTGGAGAATCGTGCGCGCATGCGTCAACGAGCGACCCGCCGTACCGATGCCGTTGTTCACCACGGTGACGGCGCGCAGTTCGATCCGGCCTTGCTTGTGCGCCTGACAGAGGAACGCCAGTGTCGACGCATCATCGAAGTCCAAGTCACTGTCGTAGACGACCGGAACAGGCCGGTGCCCCGCCGGCTCCGCCGCAGTGGCCACCGTGGCCGGAGCTACTCCGACAGAGGCAATGCTCAGCGCCGCCCCGGCTGCCAGTACGGCGATACTCTTCCGGAACCGGACTGTCCACACACGGGCACTGATCCGCCTGGCTCGCTTCATCGACAACTCCAAGGTCGAACCGATCGAAGCGATGAGTCTTCCCGACCTCGCTTTCAGTTCGCTTTCATCCCGAACCGCGGGGTTGTGCTGCCTTCTCAGGTGAACGCGAAGTACCGCAGCCAGAGGTACGGCGCGGCGACTGCGATGGTGATCGCGGTGATCACTACGCCCTTGCGGGTGAATTCCCAGAAGCTGATCGGGTACCCCGCTCGCAGCGCCAGCCCGATGACGACCACGTTGGCACTGGCGCCGATCGCCGTGGCGTTGCCGCCGAAGTCCGCGCCGATGGCCAGCGCCCACCACAACGCGTGGGCCTGGGACGGGTCAGCGACGGTCTTGGTGAGTTCGAGCACCACGGGACTCATCGTGGCGACATAGGGGATGTTGTCCACGATCCCGGACAAGACGGCTGAGACGAGCAGGATCAGCATCGTCGCCAGCAACGCCCGGCCCTCGGTCGCCGCCCCGACCGCGTCCGCCAACCTGCTGATCACACCGGTCTTGACCAGCGCACCGACCATCACGAACAGCCCGGCGAAGAACAGCAACGTCTGCCACTCCACGCTGCCCATGTAGTCCTTGGTCTTCACGCCTGAGATCAGCACCAGCAGGCCCGCGCCGAGCAGGGCGACCACTGACGGTGCGATGCCGAACAGTGACCGGCCGATGAAGCCGGCGAAGACGAGCACCAGAACCGCGCCGCATTTGATCAGCAGCACCTTGTCCGCGATCGCCTCCCGCTCGTTCAGCCGCATCACGTCCTCGACACGGGCCGGGTCGACTGCGAACGACCCGCGGAAGATCCTGGGCAGGACGAGCGTGAACACCACGAGCTCGATCACCACCAGCGGCGTCAGGTGCATCACGAAGTCGTTGAAGGTCAGTCCGGACCGGCTGGCGATGATGATGTTCGGCGGATCACCGATCAGGGTGGCCGCGCCCCCGATGTTCGACGCCGTCACCTCAGCGATCAGGAACGGCACCGGGTTGATCCCCAGCCGCTCGCAGACCAGCAGGGTGACCGGTGCGATCAGCAACACGGTCGTCACATTGTCCAGGAATGCCGACGCGCCGGCGGTGATCAGCGTCAGCAGGATCATCACCCGGAGAGGAGAGCCGTTGGCCCGCTTGGCCGCCCAGATTGCGACGTACTCGAACACGCCGGTCCGGCGCAGCACGCCGACGATCACCATCATCCCGAACAGCAAGAAGATGACGTCCCAGTCGACGCCCGTGTCAGGGGAGTAGAAGGCGTGCTCGGAGTCGGTCACCCCGAGCGCGAGCAGGACTGCCGCGCCACCGAGCGCCGCCAGCAGCTTGTGCGTCCACTCGGTGGCGATCAGGACATAGGCCAGAGCGAAGACGACGACGGCGATCGCCGTCATGCCACAACTCCGGCGACGCAACGCAACAGCGTGGCGGCAGCGGACGAGATCAGTCCTTGGGCACGACCAGTTCGAGCAACCGGGACGCGGTGATCGCGCCGATGATCTCCCGGTCCTTCACCACGGCGACCAGCGGACAGCGCAGGCGGGCCATGGTGGCCGCGATCTCCAGCACCGTGTCGTCGTGGTTGACCACCGGCAGCTCGGCCGGCTCCGACGGCAGCAGCTTGCGCACAGGCACGCCGGACAACTTGTCCGCGACCCTGTCGGCCAACGGTTCGTCGATCACCCGAGCCAGCGACGGATCGTCCTGGACGTAGCTCGGCACCAGGAACCGAACGACCTGCGACGCAGGCAGCACGGAGTACGGCGTGCCATCCTCGCGGACCACGATCAGACCGGGCAAGCGTCGCGCCGCAAGTAACTGCACCGCTGCGCGCGCCTCCGAGTCCAGGCTGACCACCGGGAACTCCTCGGCCATCTGCTCTCCGTGCACACTCGCAGCCTACGCCGCAGCCACACGCGTCTCGACCGGCTCTCACGGGCTTCTGACAGCGATCGGCGAGCGTCACACAGCCTCCAGGGTCGACGTCCAACCCGCACCCCGAACAGGGACGGGCACTGCCGACCAGACTTCCCGGCGCTCCGGGCCCCAGCCTTCCTCATCCACTCACAAGGTCCAAACATCGACCCCACGAACCACGGGCTGGTACGTCCGGGCTGAGTTGTCACGAACGACGGGACTTTCGGCTCTGAACACAATGCGGCGCCTCAACCAGTGTGGAAGTACAGGTAAGTGGCCGGTTCGAGAAAGTCGAGGGGGAGGCGGTAGCTGATGAGCACCGAGAGGATCGTTCGTCTTCAGGACGACGCCGCGACCGACGCTGCTGTGGTCGGTGTGAAGAACTCTCGGCTGGCGGAGCTGTCACGGGATGGCATTCGGGTTCCGGTCGGCTTCGTGGTGACCGCGGCGGCGTACGAGGAGTTCGTGCGCGAGGGGCGGCTCGGGCCGGTGATCGCGCGTGAGATCCGCAGGTACCGGGTCGGCCGGGACCTGAGGGTGGTTGCGGCCGCGATCCGCACCGCCTTCGGTGCCACGTCGTTGCCGCCGGCCTTGGCCGACGAGATTCTCGCCGCCTACGAGGAGCTGGGTGGCGACGGCACCGAGGTCGCCGTCCGGTGCAGCCCGATCACCCCGCAGGACGGGGCACGAGACGAGCTCTTCCTTCATCTGAACACCGGGGCCGATGCGCTCGCCGCGTGCCGGCGATGCTTCGCGGATCTGTTCAGTGCCGCGGCCGTCGGCGACCGCGAGCTCTGCGGACCTGACCACCTGACTGCGGCCATGCCGGTCACGGTCCAGCTGATGGTGCGCTCGGACCGCGGCGGCTCGGGCACGGTCCACGGCGAGAGCTCGTTGGTCCGGGTCAGCGCGGCCTGGGGCCTGGGGGAGCCGGCCGCCGACGATCCCGACCAGTTCTCGATCTATCCGGGCAGCCATCCGATGATCATCAGGCACCGCGGCGCCAAGCGAACGAAGACCGTGTACGCCGGACGCCGGGCGACGCGGCTGGTTCCGACCACACCGAAGGAGCGGAGCGGGCTGGTTCTGTCCGACGGCGAGTTGCAGGTCCTCGCGCAGTGGTCGGTCCTTGCCGACGCGCGCTGCAAGCGGCGGATGGAGCTCGATTGGGCCAAGGACGGGGTATCGAGTCAGCTCTACGTGGTCGAGGCCCGGCCGCTGACCTTCCCGCCCATCGTCATCAGCACACCACCTAGAGCCGGAGTCCTTCAGCACTGAACCGGCCGCTCGGACGAAGCGGTGTGTGATGTTCGAGTCTCCTGGTCCGGTTTGTCAGAACCATTGGTCGAAGGACTCGCGCCAGTCTCGGCGCGAGGTGCTGTGCCCGGAGTGAGCCGGGTAGCCGATGCGCATCACCATCTGCGGCCACGAGCCACCGCCGACGAGCTCGCGTACCGCGGCCCGCGCCGTGTTGTGCTCGAGCAGTTGATGGAGAAATGACGCGGCGAGGTCGTAGGAGGTCGCGACGAGCAGCACGCGCTCGAGGGCCATGCCGGCTCGCAGCCAGGCGGCCGCGTCTTCTTGCGGCGTGCACAGGACGGCGAGGCTGGGCCGTTGCTCGAAGACGGCCTGACTGCGGTGCGTACTGTCGAATCCCGCGGAGAGGTCGCGGACGAACGCCGGCCGAGTCGGCAAGGGGCCGAGCGCGCTCTCCTGGACGCCGTCGGATGGTCTGTCTCCACCGATCCACCGGAGCCGCTCGTGCAGGCGGTCCTCGTCGTGCAGCTCTGTGTCATCGACGCGCCGGAGCAACTCGCCGAGCCGGGATGTCTCGTCTGGGTCGAGCCAGCGTAGAGTCGCGCGCTCGGCCTGAGCGGCGTCGTCGAGTCGTGCCAGCACGCGCGGTGCGATGCCCTGATCGAGCATCGGCCCGCGATAGGTGTGCCTGCGACGCAGTTCGCCGTACAGACGGCCCAGTTCTGGCACTGGGGACTTGCGGTCGGCCAGGAAGATCCGCGCCACCACGTCCGGGTGGTGGGGGTCGGGGTCAGGTGCGAGCTGCGATTCGTGGCCGAGCATCGCCGCTGCGATCCGGAGGTTGAGGACGGCGGCGCCGATCCCGATCCGCGCCGCACGACCTGCCGGATCCGCGACGGGCAGCGTGCGGTTCCGATCGAGCAGCACGTCAACCACCGGACCGTGGATCTCGAACCGCCACGGCTGCGTGTTGTGGATGGACGGGGCGTGCATCGCTGCAGTGAGCAGGATGGCCACCTCGTCCTTGGTCAGGGTGGTTGTCGCGTTCATCTCGTGTCCGTTCCGGCCCAAGTCTCGTGTTCTCTCAGGGTGTGGACGGTGCGGAGCGGTTGCCAGCGGCAAGGGTCCCGGCCTGGAGGGACTTTCGGCTCGCGACGGTGAGGTGCGACGGCCCTGACCGGCGTGGGGGAGCGGGCAGACGATCAAGGTGTCGAATCGAACGAAAGGAACGACGATGACCACCACGCCGCACCGACACGACCTACCGGCTCCCGCAATGGAGCCCGACGGCGATCGCCACCTGATCGTCACCACAGCTGCGGGCCGTGCGCTCGCCGTACTGCGGATTGCCTTCGGCCTGACCTTCTTGTGGCCGTTCTTCGACAAGCTGTTCGGGTTCGGCTACGCCACTCCGGCCGGTAAGGGCTGGGTTGACGGTGGCGACCCGACTGCGGGTTTCTTGGGTAAGGGCACCAGTGGCCCGTTGGCGGACTTCTATCAGTCTCTGGTGGGTGATTGGTGGGTGACTCCGTTGTTCATGGTCGCGCTGGCCGGTATCGGTCTGGCGCTGACGTTGGGTATCGGGATGCGGATCGCGGCTGTCAGCGGTTCGCTGTTGTATCTGATGATGTGGTCGGCGAATCTTCCGCCGGAGAACAACCCGGTGCTGGATGAGCACATCCTGGGTGCCATCACGCTCGTCGTTCTCGCGCTCGTTGCTGCTGGCAATGTGTGGGGCTTGGGCGGTTGGTGGGGCAAGCTCGACATCGTCGGCCGCTACCCGTGGCTGCGGTAGCCACAATGCCCGCGACGCTTTAGTCGTCCTGCCCTACACCCCCTGCTCGTTGGTCGTAGTTCCTGTAGTGACAGAGAGGTAGGCGAAATGAGTACCTGGAACAGGACCGGCCCGGTTGTGGTCGAAGTCGACGGCAGCGCGGAGAATCTGCGGATCGTGGACTACGCGTCCACGGAGGCACTGCGGTGTGGTGCTGAGCTCGTGCTGGTCGCGCCGTACTCGGCGCACGCCACGGTCTCGCCGATGATGCCGGGGTATTCGCCGAAGGCGCCGGCCGAGCGCGCAGACGACGCATTGCGAGCGGCTGTCGCACACGTGCGGCATCGGGACGGCTATGCAACTGAGCTGGCCGCCGTTGCCGGTGAGGGTTCGCGGGTCCGGGTCCTCGCCCATGCCGCACGGAAGGCGAGGATGCTGGTGGTCGGCCGATCACGCAGTCGTGGTCCGCAGCGGCTCATGAATGCCCACACCAACCTCACGCTGGCGAGCCGCGCCGGCTGCCCGGTGGTCGTCGTACCGGCGTCGTGGAAGCCGTGCCTGATGGATCGCAAGGTTGCCGTCGGCATCGACGGTACGGCGCTGTCCGCCGAGGCACTGGAGTTCGCGTTCGGCACGGCGGCCGGGCGGGAGGGCGACCTGGTCGTCGTCCACGCCGGTCTGCCCGCCGAGCACGCGTGGAACGACGAGGATCCGGACCACTCGTGGATCAGCCGTGCTGACCACCTGTTGTCCGAAACCCTCGCTCCGTGGACGGGCAAGTTCCCGAACGTGAGAGTGACCCGGTTCCTGAGCAGCCGCCAGCCGGCCGCAGCGCTGGTGCACGAGAGCAGCGAGGTCGGCCTGGTCGTGGTCGGCTCACACACCGGCGCGTTGCCGGTCGACCCGGTGGCACGCCGCTCGGTGGCCGCGATGACCTGCCCGGTCGCGATCGTGCCGCACCACGTGACTGCCACCGAGCACGAAGGATCAGCGCAGCGCCGCGACGTGAGGCGCGGCGAGCTGGTCGTTCCGACGTACTGACACCGTAGGAGGTCGATCATGTCCGACATCACACGTGCACTCGTCGTTTACGAGTCCATGTACGGCAACACCGCGCGGATCGCGTCTGCGATCTGCGCGGGTCTGCGGCAGAGCATTCCCACCGAGATGGTGCCGGCTTACCGGGCGCCGACGGTGATCCCCGGTGACGTGCGGCTGCTCGTCGTCGGCGGACCGACACATGCGTTCTCGATGAGCCGCGCGTCCACACGTCAGGAGGCCAGGAACCAGCACACCGTAGTGATGCCGACAGAGACCGGGATCCGCGAGTGGCTGGACATGCTGACCGCGGACACGCCGTCCACCCCAGGACGCCGGCGCGCCCAGGTCGACGTCGCAACCTTCGACACACGCATCGCCAAGGTCCGCCGGCTCCCCGGCTCGGCCGCGAGATCGGCTGCCAAGGTGCTGCGCCGGTTGGGCTTCCGAGTACTCCTCGGGTCTGCGAGCTTCTTCGTGGACGAGTCGACCGGACCGATCCGCGAGGTCGAGATCGAACGCGCGCGCCGCTGGGGCGAGGAGCTCGGCCGTCTGCACGCCGGCTCGGCGACCGCGGCATGAGCCGGTGAGCCCTTCGGCTGTGTGATCACCAAGAGCGGATGCGCCGGCCGGAGATGCGGCGGGGCTCGATGGCGATGTAGGTCTCGCGGGTGCCGCCGGCCCAGGGCTCGACACGGCCGAGGGCGGCCTCGATCTCCTGGCCGGTGGCCGGCCGGACCGTGCCATTCACCAGCACGCTCCAGCCGTCCCGAAGACTCTCGTCGACGGCGTCGATCTCGAACGCGATGGGCGCGAGGTCGTACTGAGCGACCGTGCTGTCGGCGGCTGTGCGGAAGACGATCAGCTCGTTCACGTAGCAGTAGTTGACGGGGATCACGAGGAGGTCGTCGGCCCGGTTGAACGCGATCCGTCCGACGACGCCGGCCTCGATCAGCTTGATGCACTCGTCCCGGCGCATCGGTTCCAGCTCGGGCTCCGGCGTCAGGACCGCTCGTCGGGCCGACCGGCTCCGGTGCGGTGCGAACAATCCGCTGATGGTGGTGTCGAGTGCGCGCGACAACCTGAGGAGCTCACCACCGGTCAGCGCTACCGGCCGTGTTTCGATGCGCTCGATACGGCGCGTGCCCATACCGGTGCGCTCGGCGACCTCCGCCGTACTCAGCCCCAACTCGAGCCGACGATGCTTGACTCGAGTGCCGAGGTCACCTGGCACCTGCACGTTCTGCGACCCGATGTCCATCGGACTCCGCCTCCCTTTCGTTCTGCCCTTCCAGGCAACCAGGCGGGTGGCGAGAGCTGCAGGGGACGAGGACCTGAGGCCGCAGGCCGGCGGTCGTCTTCTCGCCTTGACTGCGCAGGTCAAAAGTCCTGCGCGGAGCGGGACAGTTGCCCCTGCTACGTGGCGTGGCGGGGGTGGATGCTGGAGGCGAGCTCGCCGACCGGAGCGGACGGCGGGTGAATCCGAAGGAGCTGAGATGACGATCAGGGTCTTTCTGCTGGACGACCACGAGGTGGTCCGGCTGGGGCTGCACCAGCTGCTCGAGGACGAGCCGGACATCGAGGTGGTGGGTGACGCTTCGACCGCCGCGGAGGCGCTCGCGCGCATCCCCGCCGTTCGGCCGGATGTCGCCCTCCTGGACGTCCGGCTGCCCGACGGCGACGGCGTCTCCGTCTGCCGGGAGATCCGCTCCACGATGGAGAACCCGCCGGCTTGCCTGATGCTCACGTCGTACTCCGACGACGAGGCACTCTTCACGGCGATCATGGCCGGGGCCGCCGGATACCTGCTGAAGCAGGTACATGCCAGCGACCTCGTTGGGGCGATCCGCCGCTTGGCCGCGGGAGAGTCCTTGCTCGACCCCGCCATGACCCAGAAGGTCCTGGAGCGTCTGCGGCACCCGGTGGTGGAGGAGGATCCCCGGTACGCCGCGCTCACCGAGCAGGAGCGCAAGATCCTTGCCGAGATCGCCGTCGGCAAGACCAACCGCCAGATCGCGCAATCGCTCTACCTGGCCGAAAAGACAGTCAAGAACTACGTCTCCTCCCTCCTCCGCAAACTCAACGTAGAACGCCGCACCGAAGCCGCCGTCTTCGCCATCGAACACGCGAAGAACCAGCGCAAGTCGTAGCGACAATCACCTGCCAGGATCAGGCTGGGAACGTGGGGCGGTGCCTGGTCCTGCGTGGGTGGTGGAGATGGCGGCGCCGATGCCGGCGGACCAGGTGCGGATCTTGTCCCAGTCGCGGGAGTCGGCGGCCATGTTGCCGGCGGCCAGGCGGCGGGCGAGGAAGCCCTTGGCGGTGGCGGGTTCGAGTCGGCCGGCGAAGGTCATCGCGGGAGTGGCTCCGATCTCACGAGCGAGTCGTCGGACGGCCGGAGGCATCTCCTGAGCCTGGTCCTTGTCGGGACCAACCGGGCCGCTGTGGAAGAGCCAGACCTGCCGCTCGCGGAGCTCATCGCGGTTCCTTCGCAAGAACCGCACCGCCTCGCGCCGCCAGCGCCGGATGTAGATGGCGCTGCCGAGGACCACGACGTCGTACGGCTCGACGGTAGGGACGGACGTGACGTCGAGGACGTCGACCGGGTGGCCGTGCGCCCGCAGTTCGGTGCCGATCGCCTCGGCGATGCCCGCGGTCGCACCCATCTTGGTGGCGTAGGCAACCAATACCTTCTTGGACATCGAGACCTCCTTCGGGTCATTTCCAGGACATCAGCAACCGAACGACCGGGTCAGTGCCGAACGACCTGGGTCAGCGGGTCCGATGACTGTCGAGTGCCGGGGTGGGTATCACGGCAACCGGGCATGGGGCCTGGTGCAGCACGGTCTGGCTCACCGAGCCGAGCAGAAGACTCGCGAAACCGCCGCGACCGCGGGACCCGACGACCAAGAGCTGGGCGTCGGCGGACCATTCGAGCAGCAGCTCGGCCGGGTGGCCGGTCACCTGGACGACCTCAGCCGTCCGCAGGCCCTGCAGAGTCCGCAGGGGCGACGCGACGTCATCCTCGCCCTCCGGGAGAACCGTGACGATCCGGGCGACGAGTCCGTGGCGATCGGCGTACTGCAGGCCGAAGTCCACGGCGGCGTCTGCGGCGGGAGAGCCGTCGTACCCGATCACCACGCGGTTGCCGACCACTGCGTCTTCTGCGGGCCGTACGACGATGACCGGGCAGTGGGCGTGGGCAGCGAGCTCCAGTCCGGTGGAGCCGACCAGCAGGCCGAGCGTCCGGCCGGCGGAACGGCTGCCGATCACGATCAGCTCGGCGTTCCGGGATTCCGCCAGCAGCACGGGCGAGGGGAAGCCGTCGACCCTGTCGGCCGTGACTGCTACGCGAGGCTCGAACGTGCGGGCCAGGTCCAGCGCCTCGGCAACGATCTTGTCGGCAGCGGCGCGCAGCCCCGGGGCGACATCGCTTGGTCCCAGCGGCACCCGGAACTCCGCCCACACAAACGCATGGACAAGACGCAGACCGACACCCCGGGCCGCCGCTTCGACCGCGCCCCAGCGGATCGCGCTCTCGCTGACGCCCGCACCGTCGATGCCGACGACAACTCTCTTCTCAACCATGCGACCACGATGCCGGGACGAGGTACTACGAGCGAAGGGGCGAAGGTCCCGCGCGTGCGGTGCCGACGGCCCTGTCAGCGTTCTCGGATGCGCGCCGACGACTCGTCAGAGTGGTCAGCGGACGCGCGGCTCCTGCTGCAACGAGCTGGTCATGACTCCTCCTTGGTGCGAAGGAACTCCGAGACCGGCCGCCGGCCGGTTCCGTTGCCGGGCCGGCTGTGGGCGAAGCGGATGATCATGTGCGCATGTCCCGGCCGCTGAGTCAGTCGCTGCACCGCACGGCGCAGGTCGTCGAACTCCAGTGGCTGGTTCAGGAACGACGCGCTGACGCCTTCACGGGTCGCGGTCAGCAGCACTCGTTCGAGGGCCAGCCCTGCCGCGACCTGGTCCGTAGGCTCGTCGCCCTCCGTGGACAGGATGGCCAGGTCCGGGTGTTCCTCGAAAGTCGTCTCCGTGCGCATCCGGTCGACCGGCCGCGTAGCCATGTCCCGAACGGAGGCCGGGTAGCTGGCGGACCGTGGCCCGAGCGCAGTGCTCGGGATGCCTTCGGTGGTGCGGTCACCGCCGACCCAGTGCGCGCGTTCGGCGCGGCGATGCCAGTCGTGGACTTCGCGGAGATCGGTGTCGATGACCATGTCGAGTACGGCGCGGACTTCGGGTTCGCCGAGCCAGGTCAGTTCGGCCCCTTCGGCGTACGCGGCCTGCAACAGAGCGACCTTGATGCTCTCCGGCAGCGGCTGCGCGCCGGACGGGTTGCGATCGGTGTGGCGCCTGGGGATCTGCTGCGCCAGGTCACGCCGCTCGTCGTCCGGCCTGCTGGTGGGTTCGACGACGATCCGCGCCAGCAGGTCGGGCTCTTCCGGGTACGGCGCCAGGCCGAGCCAGGTGCCGTAGCCGAGCGACTCGGCGGCGCAGCGCAGGTTGAACGTTGCCGCGCCGGCCGCGATACGCATGGCCCGGCCCGTCGGGTCCTCTGCCGGCAGGGTGCGCGAGCCGTCGAGGAACAGGTCGATGACGTGCCCTCCCACCTCGAACCGCCACGGCTGGGTGTTGTGCATGCTCGGTGCGGCGACGGCCGCCGCGAGCAGGACGTCGATGTGTTCCGCCGACAGCTGCTGGTCAGACACCGGATTCTCCTCCCACTGGTTCTCTTTCAGCGTGGCCGGTGGGAGTACGGTCCCGCTGCGGGCAAGAGTCCTGACTCGGGGAGGCCGTTCGGCCGTCAGTTGCCGGTGATCGGTGCCGTGAATTCCACGATGGTCCCGTGGGGCTGGTTCTCGGTGATCTGAACGCCTCCGCCGAGCGCCTGGGCGCGTTCGGTGAGGTTGCGCAGCCCGCTGGAGCGGCGGCGCGGCCCGATGCCGACGCCATCGTCGGAGATCCTGGCGACGACCTGCTCGGAGTCGACCGACAACTCCACGGTGACCTGGGAGGCCTCCGCGTGACGGACGACGTTGGACAGGGACTCCCGCACGGTTGCGAGGATCTGTGGCCGGACGGTGGTCGGTACGACGGTGTCGATCGGGCCGGTGCAGATCAGTCGGGGCCGGAACCCGAGCGGCTCGGCGTACTCCGTGACCAGCGCCTGGACATCTCCGCGGAGCGAGCTGCTGTCGGGCGTCTGCTGGAGCTCGAAGATCGCGGCCCGGAGGTCGTGGATGGTCGTGTCGATGTCGTCGACCGCTCGGCTGAGCCGCTGCTGATGCTCGGGACGAGCCAGCCGGTGCATGCCCTGGAGCTGCAGTCCAGTCGCGAAGAGTCGCTGGATCACCAGGTCGTGCAGGTCCCTCGCGATCCGATCGCGGTCTTCCAGCACGAGAATCATGTCCCGGTCGCGCTGTGCCTGGGCCCGTTCCAGGGCCAGGGTGGCCTGGCCGGCGAATATCCGGATCAGGTCGGCGCCCTCAGAGACCCGGCTGTTCGCGCCCTGCTCCGCGGCGACCACGAGGAGTCCGCCGGTGCCGGTACTGCCGGCCGGCAGTGGCACCATCGTCGTACGGCCGAGGTTGGTGCCCTCCGGGAACTCGGTCAGCACTCCCGCATCCTTGAGGAGCCGGGCCAGGTCCTCGATCACGACCTGTTCGCCACCGGCTATCGCGCGACCGAGCAGAGGCAGGTCGGCCGGGATGCGACGTCCGAGGAAGTGACCGAACTCAGGCGGACCGTCGACGGCACTGACGACCAGCTCCGAGTCCTCGGCCAGCAGGATTGCCGCGACCTGTGCGCCGGATACCTCGCGTGACCGCTGCGCGATCAGGAGGAGTGCCTGGTCGGGATCGAAGTCACCGAGCATCAGCTGGGTGATCTCGGCGGTGACCTCATGCCACCGCCGACGCTGCTCGGTGTCGGCGTACAGCCTGGCGTTGTCGATGACGACGCCGGCCGCGGCCGCGAGTGCGGTGACGGCGCGCTCGTCGTCCTCGGTGAAGTCGGCGCCACCAGTCTTCTCGGTCAGGTACAGGTTGCCGTACGCGTGCTCCCTGGTCCGGATCGGTACGCCGAGGAAGGACTTCATCGGAGGGTGGTTCGCCGGGAATCCGTACGACCGCGGATGCTCGGCAAGATCGGTCAGCCGAATGGGCTCGGGGTCGTCGATCAGCAGGCCGAGGATCCCGTGCCCCTCGGGGTACGGGCCGATGGCCGCGATCTCCTCGTCGGTGACACCGTGGGTAATGAACCGGACGAGCCGTTTGCCGTCCGGGCCGACCACACCGAGTGCGCCGTACCGGGAATCGGCCAGCTCGCAGGCGGCGGTGACGATTCGGTCGAGGGTGCTGTTCAGGTCGAGGTCGGCGCCGATCCCGACGACTGCGTCGAGGAGCGCACGAAGTCGCTCCTGGGAGTCCATGATCTCGTCCACCCGGCCGAGCAGTTCCTGCAGAAGCGCGTCGAGACGCACCCGGGAGAGTCCGGCGAACTCCAGCGCCCCCTCGTCCCAGCGTCCCCGCTCCGCACGCGAACCCTCAGGCACGGCCTCAGACTACGGAAAGTCGTTGATGATGTGAACCAGAGTCGGGGTCTACGAAGCGCCGGCGTGTGGACGCCGGGCCCACGGGAGCAGCCGTCGTCCGTGCACCGATTCGATCCCCAGACGGATCAGTTGCGGATCGTCCATCGGGAGCCAGGAGTGCAGCGGGAGCGAACGGCGCAGCGAGTCGGCCTCATCCGCCGAGACCACGGACAGGTGGCCGATGGCTGTGACGGTCCAGCCGAGCTGTCGATCGAGATCGACATCGTCGGCCTCGAAGGCCACCACGTCACCGCGCTCGGCCGCGCGGAGCTTCTGCCCCGGTCCGGTGTTCACAACGACGGTGTCGTCGTCCAGCACGAAGTTGACCAGCCTGATCGCCGGGAGACCACCGAGCGTGTAGACCAGCCTGCCGAGCGGAACTGAGCCGAGCAGTCGCAAACACTCCGGCGGACTCAGAATCTCGAGGCGGGACTGGTCGAACTGGGTGGTGGTCATCACGGTCTCCAGACAGCAGACGAGATGCAGTTCTCGTTCACCCATCAACCATCGGCGGATGCGGAGCCCGGCAGTAGGGCCGAAGGTCCCGCCTCGACACCTACAGGTCAGGACGGCTGCTCCCGGGCCCGGGCCGATTGAGGGTCTGATATCGAGGAGCTCGGGACCTTGGGCTCTGCCTGGCGGAAGGCGGAAGCGTGAGTCTGGAGTCGCTGGGGAGCGGCCGGCTCGCCGGAAGCGGACCGAGAACAGGTGGCCACCATTCAAGAGGTCCGCCGTCACCACGGTTCCGGTACGGAGGGCCGGTCTCAGCGTCCACGACGGTCACGGTGAGTAGCCGCCCGATTCATCGGACGCTACCGAGTGCTCGAGGTGTACCTACGAGGTTTCACACCTCACGCTCGAGGGCTTCGCTTCGCCGGCGGAGGAACTGGATCTCGGGCTGGGTTCTGGCCAGCTCTGCCGCGAGGGCGTAGGCGTCGGCTGCCTCGTTCCGTCGGCCGAGGCGTTCCAGCATGGAGCCGCGCGAGGCGTGCAGCAGGTGGTACTCGGCGAGCTGGTCGGCGATCTCGTCCAGCATGGCCAGGCCGGTGACCGGCCCTTGGATCTCGGCCAGCGCGACTGCGCGGTTGAGCGCGATCACCGGTGTCGGCATGACGGTCAGCAGGCGGTCGTAGAACCGTACGATCGTTGGCCAGTCGGTGTCTCGGTAGTGCGGGGCCGCACAGTGGATGCCCTGGATCGCCGCCTGGAGCTGAAATGGCCCCGGGCGGCGACTCCGAAGGCAGACAAGGACGAGTTCGTGGCCTTTGGCGATCAGCGATCGGTTCCAGAGCGACCTGTCTTGGAACTGCAGCAGTACTACGTCGTCACCGCGACCGCGTGCCGGCATTCTCGCCTCGTTGAGCAGCATGAGGGCCAGCAGGCCAACCGCTTCCGGCTCGTCGGGCATCAGCTCCACCAGCACACGCGCCAGCCGGATCGCCTCGGTGCACAAGTTCCGGCGGTTGCGGATGTCGTCGGCGCCGGCGTTGTAGATCAGGTACAGCACCGACAGCACTGCGCGAAGGCGGTCCGGAAGTTCGGCCTCGTCGGGAACCCGGTAGGGGATGTGCGCTGACTTGATCTTGTACTTCGCCCGCACCAGTCGCTTCGCCATGGTCTCCTCGCTCACCAGGAACGCCGAGGCCACCTCCGCGGGGGTGAGTCCGGCGATCAGGCGCAAGGTCAGCGCCACCTGGTGCTCGATGCGGATGGCCGGGTGGCAGCAGGTGAAGACGAGCCGCAACTGATCGTCACGCATGAGCTCCGCATCCTCGGATCGGACGGTGGACTCCTGCCGCCGCCGATGGTCTGACGCGACCTGCTCGGCGAGTTCGCGTCCGCGTCGCCCGCGTCGGACGGCGTCCACGGCTCGGTTGCGCGCGGTGGTGACGATCCAGCCGGCCGGGTTGTCGGGCACACCGTCGCGCGGCCACCGCTGGACAGCCGTCACGAAGGCGTCCTGTACGGCGTCCTCGGCCAGCGCGATGTCACCGAAGATACGGGTCAGGGTGGCCACGGCTTGGCCGTGTGCCTCGCGGAAGGCTCGCTCGACGTCGTCCATCTACCGTTCCGTCAATGTCCTTCACCGTCCTGGAGCCGCCCTGTTGCGCGGAACGGCCGGACCTCGATCGCGTGATTGATGGCCTCGACGACTTTGTCCGCCCACTCCAGTGCCTCGTCGAGGTTCTCGGCGTCGATGATGTAGAAGCCGCCGATGTGCTCCTTGCCCTCGGCGAAGGGTCCGTCGGTGGTGACCTTGTCGAGGCCGGTGCCTCCGCGCACCACGGTGGCCGCGTCGGGGCCGTGCAGGGCGCCGCCGAACACGAACGCGCCTGCTGCGTCCATCTCCTCCTCGAGCGCGATCACCCGGCGCATGAAGGCTTGCATGTCTTCGGGTGTCGACGGCGCGCCCTCGACCTGGTTCTCCGCCTCATAGACCGACAGCAGGTAGTGACTCATTCCCTACTCCTCGTCTCCGCGGGGTCGTCCCGCTCTGACCTACTGACGAACGGCAGCGCCCGGATCAGGACACCCTGGGGACAGGATCTCAGGAGTGTCCCCGCCCGCGTCTACGCTCCGAACATGAACCGCATCGACCGCCTGTACGCGTTGGTGGAGGAGTTGCGTGCGGCCGGACGACGCGGACGTACGGCGCGGCAACTGGCGGCACGTTTCGAGGTGAGCGTTCGCACTGTCGAGCGTGACCTGAGCGCGCTCGGGCAGGCTGGTGTCCCGCTGGCGACCAAGCAGGGCAGAGGCGGCGGGTACACACTCGACCGATCGATGAGCCTGCCGCCGCTCAACTTCACTCCGCGCGAAGCGGCGGCCGTGGCCGTGGCGCTGAGCCGGACCGAGCATGTCTTGTTCACAAACGATGCCCGCAGCGCGCTGCAGAAGATCGTCGCCGCGATGCCGGAGTCGGCGCTGGTGGAGGCACGCGATACCGCGGACAAGGTGCGGCTGATCGTGCGGAAGGTGCCGGACCCGGACGCGGAGGTCGCCGAGACCATCTGGCGAGCCGTGCGCGACAACCAGGTGCTGCGCATCCACTACATCGACGTCGGCGGCGTTCGCACGGAGCGTGAGGTCGAGCCGCAGTACGTGGTGGTCGGCACCAACGGCTCCTATCTCACCGCGTGGTGCCACCTGCGAGGCGACGACCGGGTGTTCCGCATGGACCGCATCATCGCGGCCGAGCGGACGCCGCGCCTCCCGAGGCTGCGGCCTGTCGTCCCCGAGCCGATCGTCGACGGTCACGAGATCAAGCTGCCGGCGTCCGTGCTTCGTCCCGAAGATTCTCTGCCGAACTCCGACATAGGGCTGTCGCGAACGACTGCCACGGTGGGTGCAGCCCGTCGTTCCGGCGGGTGATCCGATCAGAAGGAGACGCACATGACCACCCCCGCTCCCGGCACCTTGGCCTGGTTCGAGGTCGCCACCAGCGACGCCGACGCCGCCCAGAAGTTCTACGGCAGCCTGTTCGACTGGACCTTCGAGGTCAACGGCCCCGCTGCATCCGGTGAATCGGACTACCGCAACATCAAGGCCTCCGGCGCTGACGGTCCGATGGGCGGCATCTTCGGCACTGGCGGCCAGGTGCCCGACCACGCCGTGTTCTATATCCTCGTCGCCGATGTCGAGGGCACGTGTGCCGACGCTGAGCAGCTCGGCGGATCGGTCGTCAGCAAGCACCTCGACCCCGGCCCCGGCGCCCCGAAGTTCGCCTACCTGCGCGACCCGGCCGGGAACCAGTTCGGGGTCTTCACCCCACCTGCGGCCTGATGGCCAAGCGCACCCAGGGCGCGTCCCCGTCGGAGCAGTCCGGCGGGGACCCCGCGGCTCGTGACCTGTACGACGAGCTCACTGACGACCTGCTGTACGACCCTGCCATCGGCCGCGCCACCATGATGGGCTACCCCTGCGTGCGGCTGGCCGGGCGTTTCGTGGCGTCCTACAACGACAGCGCCGGTTCCCTCGTCGTGAAGCTGCCGCGCGAGCGGGTGATCGACCTTGTCGAGACCGGCACCGGCGATCCGTTCGCCCCTGCCGGCAAGGTCTTCCGCGAATGGGTGTCGATCCCGGCACCCGACCCCGAGCTATGGCGCAGCCTCCTGGCCGAGGCCGTCGAATTCGCCCGCAAGTCCCTGGGCTGACGTGGTGTCGGGCATCGCGTTGGCGACTCAGCCCTGGAGCCGGTAGAAGCGCCAGAACGGGTGCTCGATCGGCAGGATCTCGATTCCGGCGAAGCCGGCGGTTTCGGACAGCCGTCGCATGGTGGCCGGCCGGATCTCGAGTGGCCCGACGACCTCGGAGCCGGCGTCGGTGCGGCCCTGCGGAACACACCAGAGGGTCCCGGCCGCGGCCATGAACCGTTCGACCTCGTCACCCGGAGCGGTGAAGGTCTCGGCGACGTTCTCCTCCATCACGATCACCGATCCGCCGGGTGCCAGCGCACGTCGGGCGGCCTCGAGTGCCGCCACCGGATGTGGCAAGTCGTGCAGGCATTCGAAGAAGAACGCGACGTCGTACCCGTCATGGGGGAGCGGCTGGGTGATGTCGGCGACCTCGAGGTCGACCCGGCCGCCCACCCCGCGTTCGGCGACGTACCGGCGGCCGCGGGCGATGGACTCCTCGTCCAGGTCGTACCCGTCGACGGAGATGTGCGAGAACGCCTCCGCGAGCCGGATCGACGCCCAGCCCACGCCTGCGCCCAGGTCCGCGACGCGCGCCGGGCGGGTGCTGTCCGCGAGGCGGGACTGGATGTCCGGCACCTGCGGAAGCCACTCGTCGATCAGCGAGTTCTCGTAGGCGGGCCGGTTGAGCGCCTCCTGTGCGGTCACCGCGTCGGCGCCGTACGCCGTGAGCGGCACACCGTCCCCGGTGCGGAACGCGGCGACCAGTGCCGGAAGCGCTCGGCCCATCGCCGGCGCGATGTAGGCCATGCCGCCGGCATAGAACGGACTTGTCTCGTCAACCAGCGCCTCGTGAACGCCGTCGCGCAAGCTGAACACCGCCTCTTCGCTGATGGTCAGCAGTCCCGCAACGGCCTGTTGAGTCAGCCATTCCTGGGTGTAGCGGACCTCGGCACCGCTTCGCTCAGCCAGTACGGCGGCCGTCGCGGGCCCGTCCTCCGACAGCGAGCGATAGAAGCCCAGCTCGACGCCGAGGTAGATGTTGAGGAGCTCGGCAGTGGCCAGCGTCTGCAGGAAGAGGCGGCCGGACACCTCCTCGGCGGCGGACGGAGTGGGGGTCTCCTCGACCTGATCCAGCATCGTGCTCATGATGTTCTCCCTGGTGCTGCGCGGCGCCCGGTGCGCCGCCTCTACCAGGGAGGCGCCAGGTCTGATGTGGCGATGCCACACGACTCATGGCTAGCTGTGCCAGGTCACGGTTTCCTCCGGGCGATAGACGCAGAACCGTCCGGTGGAGACGGCCAACTCGAGGTGTCGCGCCAGCCCGGGGTGGACCTCGCGGATGGCCTTGATCGCGGTCGCGACGCGCATCGCGACGGCCTTGCGAGCCCGTTCGGCCGGGTCCCCGGTCGTCCGCGCCCGGCCACCGAGGCCGTAGGCCGCGGCCAGCTCGCGGACCAGGAAGTCCCGTTCCTCGACGAGTGTGCCGACCCGCTCAGGTGTGCCGTCCACTTCTGCCTCGGCGATGTCGGTATCGAGTTCGGCCACTCGCCGCTTGTACGCGTCCCTGGCCGTACCGTCGAGCACCGGACCGGTGTCCCCGCCGGCCGCCGTCCTCGGCGGGCCGCCCGCAGCGGCAACGAGGTCGAGGACATGCACCGACGTACCGGGCCGGCCCAGCAGCACGGACAGGTCGTGCATTCCCTTCGAATCCGGGACAGTTGCCTCGCCATCCCGCCAGCTCAGGTGCCAGGTTCGCCCCTCCTGTCGGAACACTCCCTCGACGCTCGTGGTCCGTCGTACGACTCCGCTGATCGCGGCCAGATCCTGCTCCGCTCGGGTCAGCCACGGGACAGCGTTGGCGCCTTGGTACGCCGAGACCGCCTTGGACAGCAGGCGTCGCGCGTCGCCGATCCTGCCGCGGAACGCCGCCAGTCGGCCGAGGAGGTGTGCGGTCACGCCCATCACGCCTCCGCCGATCCCGTCGATCACCCACAGGCCCTCGTACGGCGCGAGCCGCCGAGCCACCTCGTCGGCGACATCGCCACGATCCAGGGCGATGGCCGCATCGCCGGTGTGCCACATTCCTTCGAGCCACTCGCAGTCGTCGGGGATCGCATCCAGGCCGCGGCTCATCAGCCGGTCGAAGTATCGCCCGGCTGTGTCGACTTCTCCGGCCGCGGCGAGGTAGCTGGCCAACATGCCCAGGGCAACGGACGACTCGGACACGGTCTTGACGGCCGCATCGATATCGTCGACGAAGTCCGCGGGGAGTACGCCGGCTGTCCGGTGGGTCCACATGCGCAGGGTGAAAACCATGAGTGCGGCGTTGGCACTGCCGGCCCGACGCCCGATCGCTTCGGTCTCGTCGGCGTACCGGGTCGCCGTTTCGAAGTCGCCGGACATCAGTGCCCGCGCTCCATGCCACAGCGGGACGTACCAGGAGTAGAGCGGCAGCATGAGGCGGTTCGCCGTCCGTGCGAAGGCGTCGATCTCCGCATCGACCTCGGGCCAGTCGCCTCGCTCCATCAGCGCGACCAGGCGGAGGCGACGGGCCAGCAACTGACACGGTGAATCGTGCCCGCGTTCGGCGACCGCGAGCATCCGGCTGGCTGCGGCGAACCTCTCGTCGAGCTGGGCCGGACCGGCGATGGCGTCGCAGTACGCCGCCAGCGCACCCGACTCGACACAGGGATGGCCGACTCGTTCGGCCATCGCCACGGCGGAGCGAGCCAGCTCGAGCCGCTCGCTCTCCCGGTCGGTCCCCGCATAGGCGAGCGAGAGCCGGGCCATCACCGCAGCCCGCATACCGCCGTCTCGCTGCGGTAGCGACGCCAGCGCTTCCTCGAGTAGTTCTGTCTGCAGCTCGTCGTACTGCGGCACCTCGAACCCGCTCAGGCCGGCGCCCAGGCCGAGCGCGGCCATCGCCAGGTGACTGGCACGTCCGTTACGCCGCGCCAGTTCCGCCGTCTGTGCGAACGTCTGTCGGGCGCCTTCGAGATCACCGGCGTACATCTGTGCCTCGCCCAGCTCGAGCATCACCTTCGTTCGCTCGATGTCCTTTGCCCGCAGGGCGATCCGGTACGCATCGACCGCCTGCTCGTAGCCCATCCGGTCTCCCGCCGAGCGTGCCGCTCGCAGCGCCCATGCCGCGGCACGTTCGGCGGCGTCCGGACCGAACGCGGCGGACCAGTGCCGGGCCAGCTCACCCGCGGCCTCGTCGTCTCCGGCTGTCTCTTCGAGCTGCTCGGCCAGCGCTCGGTGTAATTTGGCCCGCCGCGCAGTACCGAGGGAGGTCTCCAGCACCTCCTGGACCAGCGCGTGGGCGAACCAGATCCGGTTGTCGACGGGCGGCCCGGCCAGTAACCGGGCGGCTGCAGCCTCCTCGAGCTGAAGGAGAACCGCATCGGCCGAGTCGCCGGCGACGGCCATCACGAGTGAGACGTCGGCACCGTTCCCGGCCACCGCGGCAACCTCCAGGATCTGCTGGCAGCCTTGGCTGACGCGGGCGATCCGGCGGGCGAGCACCTCGCGGACACCATCGGGTACGCCGGTCGTCGCCGACCGAGCCGCGAGCAGCCGGGAGACCTCCCGCACGAAGAACGGGTTCCCGCCGGTGCGACGGTGCACCATGGTCGCCAACTCGTCGGCGGGGGTCTCACCGAGAACCCGCGTCACCAACTCCGCCACCTCGTCGATCCCGAGGCCGTCGAGCCGGATTCGCTGTACTGCGGTCGGTAGATCGCGGACAACGGCCCGCACATCCTCACCGGTCTTCGGCGGCTCGTCACGCCAGGTGGCCACGAGCAGCACACGAAGACCCGGGAGCGCGTCGACGACTTGACGGAGGAGCAGCAACGAGGCGCTGTCGGCCCACTGCAGATCTTCGAGGATGAGAACGAGCGGACCGTCGCCAGAGACCTTCTGCAACGTGTCGATCACCGAAACGAACAGTCTGGCCCGGACACCGGCGTCGCCGCGCAGCACTCCCAGTCCGTCCGCGCCGTGACCGGCAGGCCCCTCGCCGGCGAGCCGATGCTCAGGCGCCAGCTCACGGAGAATGCTTCGCCACGGCCAGAACGGCGGCATGCCGGCGGCCGAACACCAGCCCCAGGCAACGGTGACACCTGATGCGAGAGCACGATCCGCAAGCGCCTCCGCAAGCGTCGTCTTACCCATCCCCGGCTCACCGAGAACGATCGCGGACCGGCCGCGACCGTCGACGGCCGCAGCCAGCAGGGCGTCGAGCTCAGCCAGTGGCCGGGCCCGGCCTACCATCACCCGTCGCTCCATCCGACGCCTCCCCGCTTCACATGCTAAGCAACCTGGCTCCCAGGGTCAGCACTTCGAACGAAGCGTCCCTGACCGGTAATAGCCCGTCACTGATCGAGAAGCAGCTGCAGCGGAGCGTGGTCGGGCCGGCCCGGTTCCGTGGATCGCCTGGCCCGTGTGTCAGTGAATGTGACGAAGGATTTCGTCAACGACAAGTTGGAGCGGTGCGGAGGCGTCGATTGCACGTCCGTGAGCAATGCCTTCCTTCGTGTGGTGCAAGCGCGTGATGATTTCTCGCTCCTCTTGCCTTCCGCCCCAGTCGCTGGGGTCAACGAGTACGCGCTCATCAATCCGGCGCATCACAGTGTCAAGGTCGTCGACTTCAAGGACAAAGACACCGTCAAGAAGGTCGATGAACTCCGAAGAATTCCTGGAGCCACCGCAGAGAAACGTCACCGCCTCATCCTGGTTGGCGAGCAGGCCCTTGACCTTCGCTACATCCCAGAGGGGCGGTAGGTGGCTGTCGGATGCACGGCCACTGGTGTCTGCACCTGGCTCCGGGGCGCTGCGGAGTTCTCTGTCGCCATGAATAGCCTGATAGCCGCGTCGCTGCAATTCGTCGCAGACCGTCGTTTTGCCGGTGCCGGAACCGCCGTCAATCAGGTAGTTTCTCACGCCCATTGGTCACCACCAGGTCGTCGCCGTCTGCGAAGCGACACCCTATCGATGCATCTGACTGATCGCACGCCAATAAAGCGCGTGATCTGTGGAGACCCTGCAAGTCGTCGAAGCCTCGCCGGACCAGGCGTTCCCCGCGGCTCCGGTCCAGACCGCGGACCTCTGATCGATTAGGGTCCGATTGCTGGGCGTTGGCGGCGCAGGGCGGAGGGTGCGATGACTATCGGTGTCGAGGAGGTGGCCGGATTCCTCGGGGATGATCCAGCCTTGGTGAAGTGGCTCGGGGAGTTGGATCGAGCCGGTGAGCCTCGCGACGAGCTCGACGTACCTACGGCCGAGACTGCACTGACACTTCTGCTTCGACTCGGCGTACCGGCGCAGGACGCGGCCGAGATCGTCGGTGAGTTGTCCGATCTGCAGCGCAATCCGGCACTGTCCTGGTTGGTACGACGTTGTGCTCAGCGGACCGTTGCAGATATCGGCGGGTTTCGACCGGGTGGATCGTGGCCGACTTTGCCGGACGGCTGGGGTCGCTACTTCTATGTGTACGTCTTTCTCGCTGTTCTTCCGTCTGTCCGCGCGTACCACGAACAACGTGGCATCCCTGACGACATCTCCTGGGCGACGCTCGCGGCACTTGGCAGCGCCGTTGAGTCCCATCGGCAACGGCTCGGCACCGGCGGGATGGACGCGCCGTTCTGGATCGACCTGCACTTCCGCGGGGGCATCTATTTGCTCGGCCGGTTGGGGTTCAACCGCGGTGACCTGGGATTCCTTGCCCCGGCGGTGCGGGCCGCCGGACTTCCGTCCGACGAGTCGGATCCGGCGCTGGGTGTGCACGCCGGCCCGACCGGAGCCCTGGACCCAGCTGCCTGCGACGCTTCCTTCGCCCTCGCCGGCGAGTTCTTTGCCCGGCATTTCCCTGAGGAGACGTACCGGCTCGCGCGGTGTGGATCGTGGATCCTCGACGAGCAGCTCGCCGAATACCTGCCGGCCGACTCCAACATCATCCGCTTCCAACGCCGCTTCCACCTGACACCCGAGACGCGGGACGGCGACGCCGACATCCTGTTCAGGATCTTCCAAGCCTCACCCGATACCGACCTTGCGACCCTTCCCCGCCGGACGACTCTCCAGCGAGCCGTGATCGATCACCTGCGCGCCGGCCGGCACTGGAAGATCGGCTTCGGCTGGCTCGAACTCTGATCCCCAGCGCATCAGTAGCGGCGCGGGCTGCGAGGGGACGAGGTGGGGGTGGCGGGCTCCTCGTTGCCGGTCCAGTCGCCGTCGTTGAGGCGGCGAAGGCTGTTTTCGAGGTCGAGAGACAACCAGCCGGCGAGCTGCGGATGGGTGGGGTGTTGCCACATGCCGTACGGGCCGCGCAGCGTCTCCAGGTAGTCGACGAGGTCATGGACCCGTCGGTCCTGTGGAGAGACGCCGCAACGGGAGGCGAGGTCGAGCAGGAAGGCGAGGTCGTGCGTGGCGTAGAACGTCACTTGTCCCATCGCTCGTTCAAGCCCTACCAATCGGGACACCTCCCAACCGAGGGTCGAGGTGTCTCGGGTCTCGCGGGCGAGGAGGTGGTCGACGCCGATCCGGGCGACGTCGGATCGCCGTTGCTCGGGGTGCATCGCCAGGCAGGCGACGGCGCCGGTCGTCGCCGATCGGCAACCGAGCCCACGGGGCAGGCGGCGGTACTCCTTCTCCGGCGACGTCGGGCGGCCGGCCTGTCCGAGGTCGGCTTTCGGGCCGGACGGCCAGGATCCGTCCTCGAGGCATACGTCGAGGAGCCACTGGTAGGCATGCTCGGCACGGGGATCAGCAGCGAAGCCGGCGGCGGCGATCCCGCGCAGCGGTACGACAGTCTGCATGGTGATGAAGCGAGGGCCTTCGATCGGGCCCGAGTCGGCAGGCGGAATCGACCACGAGCCATCCGGCTGCTGCTCGCCGAAGATCTTCTCGACCGAGGTCGCCATGGCAGGCCCGCGGTAGCCGAGGTAGGCCAGCTGACAGAGCAGATAGCCCGCGACATAGGGCCCGGCCGCAGCCAACCGCTCGACGAGTGCGTCGACCTCCGCGCTCCGATCGATCTCGCTACGCCACGCGATGACCTCGGCGTCGTCGTCGGTGGCGCCCTCCAGTTCGCGGGCCGCCCGCCAACGCAGCGACGGGGACGGGTCGCCGAGCAGCAGGGTGCCGATGTTCATGGCAGCACCCCGGCAAGATGGGGCGCGGTGGCGGTGCCGGCTTCGATGAAAGCGTCGGGCAGGCCCTCGAACACGATCCGGCCACCGTCCGGTCCCGCGCCCGGGCCGAGCTCGATGAGCCAGTCGCAGGCGGCGAGGAAGGCCGGATCGTGCTCGACGACGAGCACGCTGTTGCCGGCGGCAATGAGCGTGTCGAGCGTGTGGACCAGCACTGCGACGTCGGTGGCCTGGAGGCCGACGGTGGGTTCGTCGAGCACGTACAGGGCGGTCGACTTCGTCGTACGGGCGAACTCCTTGGCAAGCTTGAGCCGCTGCGCTTCGCCGCCCGACAGGCTCCAGCCCGGCTGACGTACGACGAGGTAGCCCAGCCCGAGTGCGACGGCAGCCCCGCCCACCCGGCGTACCGCGTCAAGGTCGCCCCACTCGTCGACCAGTTCGGCGATCGTGAGGGCTTCGATGTCGGTGAGGCTCCGGCCCCGCTGGAGCAGGGTGGCGGCCTCGTGGCGATACCCAGATCCGCCGCAGGCATCGCAGGTCTGCGGCAACGACGGCAGGAACGACATGTCCTGCTGCCACGCCCCTTTGCCCTTGCAGGCGTCGCACTGATAGGTCAGATCCTTGATCGTGATGCCCTGCTCTACGGCCGCCTCGCTCGCGGCGAACTCCTTGCGGACGGCACCGATCAGCCCGAGGAACATCCCCGGTGAGGTGATCTCGGCCCGGGACTGGTCGGCCACGACCGTTCGCTGGGGCGCCCCGGACATGGAGTCGTGATCGCCGGGCCGGACGCGGATCACGCCGCGGCCAGGAATATTGGTCTTCGGTCGGGTCAGGCCCAGCGCGATGGTGTCGACGACGAGCGACGACTTACCCGACCCGGACACCCCGCAGACGCCGACGAGTACGCCGAGTGGGACGCGGACGGCGAGTCCGTCGAGGTTGTTCTCCCGCGCTCCGGTGACCTGCATCCAGCCCGTAGGCTCCCGACGGCAGTCGCGGTGTATCGCCGCTACCTGTCCTTCCAGAACCCCCCGCGTCACCGACTGCGGGCTGTCCAGCTCGACCAGGCGACCACCAGATCGGCCGGGACCGGGTCCGATCTCGATCACGTCGTCCGCCGCGCGGATGATGATCGGGTCGTGCTCGACGGCGATGACAGTGTTGCCGGCGGCCCGCAATTCGGTCAGGGTCCGGGCCAGGGCGGTCACCTCCGACGGGTGCAGACCCCTTGAGGGTTCGTCCAGCAGGACCGTCATCCCGACCAGTCCGTCGCCGAGCACCGACGCCAGCTTGATGCGTTGCGCTTCGCCGGCCGACAGGGTCCAGGTCGTCCGGTTCGGCTGGAGGTAGCCCAGCCCGACGGCACGCAGGAAGGCGAGCCGACGCAACGCGATGGTCCGTGCCTCTGCCGCCTGCGGATCCTCGGGTACGTCGATCGATGTCAGGACGGCCTCCAGATCGGCGAGCGAGGTCGAGAAGAGCTCATCCCGCCCGCGGCCTTGGAGGCGGATCGCCAGGTACGGCGTACGCAGCTGCCGGCCACCGCACTCCCGGCACGGAAACACGGTCGACTCCTTGCCCCCGACGTCGTTCGCGGCCCACGCGTTCAACCCGCGCCAGAACGCGTCGCCGTACAGCACGGCGTGTTGGGCCTCTTCGCTCAACGCCTTCCAGGGGGTGCGGTCAAAGTCGAACCGGTAGCGCTCGGCCAGCGACCGCATCGGCGGCTCCTCGCCGCGGGTTGTGCCGAACCAGGCCAGACTGCCGCCGAAGACGCCGCCGTAGACGGGCACGTCCGGGTGCTCGATCAACTTGGTGAAGTCGAACTCCCGCTCGACCCCGAGTCCCAGGCACTGCGGACAGCTCGAAACCGGTGACCCCACCAGATGACGGGGCTCGATCGGCACCGCGGTGGTCCCGCAGTCGTCGCAGATCCACGCTGCTTCCGGCTTCTGCGACGTACGGCGTACTGTGTCGCGGCCGCAGGCAAGGCACGTGCGGACACCTGCCCGGGCGATGATCACGGCCAGCAGACGGTCGAGGTCGGTGGACCGGCCAACCGTCACCCGGTCAGCATCCCAGACGGAGAAGCCCGGCCCGTGCGCGTCGAACATCAGGCCGGACGCGTCGATGCCCATCGTCGGGCCCAGGCCGGTCAGTGACTCGACCGGAGCCTCCGGTCCCTCGCGGACCGACTGGCGCTCGTAGACAGACAGGCACTCGAGCAGGCGCCTGGTCGCCTCCGACTCGACGACGTCGTGGATCAACGACGACTTGCCCGAACCGGATACGCCCGTCACGACAGTGAACCGGCCCTTGGTGAAATCGACGTCGACTCCCTGCAGGTTGTGGGCGCGGGCGCCGCGTACACGGACGGCATCGCTGGACCGGCGGTCGGTGCGCGGCTTGGCACGAGGCCGCACCCGCGGCTGCTTCTCGGCAACGGGCGGCCCGCAGTGCTGCAGGCGTCCACCATCGGGACCACCACCCGGGCCCAGGTCGATGCGCCAGTCGGCGGCGGCGATCACGTCCGGCTGGTGCTCGACCACGACCACCGTGCAGCCGTTGTCCGTCAGCCGGTCGAGCACCGCGAGCAACCGATCGAGGTCGCCCGGGTGCAGACCCGTTGTGGGCTCGTCGAGTAGGACCAAGTCGCCGGACCGCGCCTTGGCCACCTCGCGGGCCAGCCGCACGCGCTGGGCTTCCCCACCCGAAAGGCTCGGAGACGGCTGCCCGAGCGTCAGGTAGCCCAGCCCAACCTCCTGCAGGGATCCCAGAATGCGGGTCACCGACGGGTGCTCGACGAACATCGCGGTGGCCTCGTCAACGCTCAGCGCCAACACATCGGCGATCGACCGACCCGCCCAGGTCGCCTCGAGGACCTCAGGGCGATAGCGCCGGCCATCGCAGGCCTCGCACGGGACCCAGATCGGCGCCAGATAGCTCATGCCGATCGCCACCGATCCCATCCCCTCGCAGTCCGGGCAGGCGCCCTCGGCCCGGTTGAAGGTGAAGTCCGATGCCGAGCGTCCGGTCTCGCTCGCGAAGACGTCGCGGATCCGGTCGAGCACCTTGGTGTACGTCGCCGGATTCGACCGGGGGTTGTTGCCCAGCGGCGCCTGATCCACCGCACGAGCCCGTGTCACCGGCGCGTCGAATCTCGCGCAGCCGACCGGGCCACGCTCGCGCAAGGACGCCAACAGCACCTCCTGGCTCAGGGTGGTCTTGCCTGCTCCTGACGGCCCAGTGATCACCGTCAGCGATCCGAGCGGGATCTCGCAGTCGACAGCGCGGAGGTTGCGCAGGCTCGCCCCGGTGACGCAGATCCGGTCAGCGGCAACCGGACGTCGTGATCGCTGCCGACGAGCGCCGGCGGAGAAGCCGGTGCCCGACGCCGTACCAGCCTTCCACAGATCCGCGGGCGGGCCTTGGAACACCAGTCGTCCGCCGGCGTCTCCACCGCCGGGCCCGATCTCCACGACGTCGTCGGCCATGGCGACAGCCAGCGGGTCGTGTTCGACCATCAGCACCGGACCCGGCAGGGCGGCAATGGCGTCGAGCAGTCGACGAAGATCACTGTGATGTAGCCCGATGGTCGGCTCGTCGAGGACGTGCAGGAGGTCTTCGAGACGCCCCGACAGCACGACAGCGAGCCGGGTACGTTGCGCCTCACCGCGTGACAGCGTCGGCATCGACCGGTCGAGGGCGAGGTAGCCAAGGCCCAACTCTCGCAGCGGACGCAGGCGTCGCAGCAACTCATCCTGAATGCGTCGAGCACGCGACCCGAACGGGAGCCGCTGCACGAATTCGAGGACCTCGGTCACCGATCGGCCGATCAGCTCCTGGAACGTGATGCCGTCGATGCGGTGCGACGAGGTGTCGTTGTCACCGCGGAAGGCCGACGGCGCGAGTGGCCGGACCCACGCGCCGCATTGCGGGCAGATCGGCGCCCGCAGGACCGGCGCACCACCGAGCAGCACTTCGGGTCGGCCCAACGCATCGGCCCGCTCCAGGGTGGCCCGGACCTCGGCTGCCCGCCACCCGCGCCGAAGCGTGGCTACTCGTACGACGATGTCGTGAGGACGCAGCGGGTCGAGCCGCGCGGTTGTTGCCGCCCACGGGCGTCCATCGACGGTGACCTGGGCGAACTCTCCTCGGATGCCGGCCAGCAGACGCGCGTGACTTCCGACCAGCCCTCGCACGATCGCGACATCGACGTCGAGACTGTCGTTGTGGGCGAGCAGGTCCAGCGCGGTGGTGAGGCGTTCCTCGGCGGAGAGCGCTCGGACCGGCACGTGGCAGTGGGGGCAGGTGACCTCGGCAAACCGTGAGTACAGGATCCGCAGGAACGGGTGCAGCCCGACCGACGTCGCCAGCGTCGAGGCCGGGTTCCGGTTGAGGACGTTCTGGGCAACCGCGACCGCCGGCCCCAGACCCTCGATGCGCCGGACCCTCGCAGCGGGAACCCGCGCGCTGTTGCCGCCGAGCGCCAACGACTCGACGAACCGGCGACGCGCCTCGGCATAAACCACGTCGAACGCCAACGACGACTTACCCGACCCCGACACGCCGACGACCGCGGTCAGCCCTGGCCCGAACGACACATCGACAGCACGCAGATTGTGCTCAGCCGCGCCAAGTACATCGAGGAACCGCTCGTTCCCGCGCCTCCGCACACGAGCACGCCCAACCGCACCGTCTCCCGCGATTCGGCGATCCACCCCGCCATCCTTGCAGCTCCCTACGACCAGAAACGACAAATACGACGCCCCAGGCTCGGATCAGCTGCTGGGTGAGGATTGGTCCAGGTGGTGGGGAAAGGTCGGGCGGTGGCCGTGACACAGGGGAGATATGTCTATGGAATCTGTTGCGAACTCGGTGCAGTTGCCGCCGCTGGACAATCCGAACGAGCGGGTGGCGGTTGGTGAGGGGCTGCAGCTCGTGCTGCAGGATCTGATCGATCTGTCGCTCATCGGGAAGCAGTTGCATTGGAGCGTGGTCGGGGCGGCCGCCCACGGGGTGCATCTGTTCCTCGATGAGTTGGTCGAGCAGTGGCGCGAACTCGCGGATGTCGTCGCCGAGCGTGCAGTGACGTTGGGGTTTGTCCCGGATGGCCAGAGCTCGGCGGTGGCGGCCGGATCACGTGTCGAACCTGTCGTGGTGCGGTCGCTGGCCGATCACGCAGTGGTCTGGGAGCTGGGTCGGCGGGTGGCGGCGGTGGCTGAGCGGATCCGTGCACGGCTGGGCTCGGTCGGTGCTGCGGATCTGGTGACGCAGGACGTACTGATCAGAGTGGTCGGGATGCTGGAGAAGCAGCAATGGCTGTTGCGTGTGCAGCTCGGCGAGAAGGCCTGATGGCTGTCACCAGAGGGTTCCAGGGCCGGCGCGCCGCAGACCCTTCGCGGGTACCGCCCGGCCAGTACGTCACGCGAGACTTCCCTGTGCTGTCGGCCGGGCCGACCCCGTACACGCAGCTGGACACGTGGGATTTCACGATCAGTGGGGCCGTGGACAGGCCGGTCTCGTGGTCGTGGACGGAGTTCCAGGCGTTGCCCCGCGAGAAGGTCACCGTCGACATCCACTGCGTGACGAAGTGGACGAAACTGGACATGACCTGGTCGGGGGTCTCTCTCGACACCATCCTTGATGCGGCGCCGACCCAGGCACTTCATGCCCTGGCATTCTCCGACGGCGGCTACACCACAAACATTCCGCTGGCGGACTTGCGAGGTGGAAAGGCCTGGATCGCCGATGAGTACGACGGGCGGCCGCTCGATCCGGAGCATGGTGGGCCGGCGCGTCTGCTGGTACCGCACCTGTACTTCTGGAAGAGCGCGAAGTGGATCCGTGGGTTGGACCTGCGGACCGACGATCAGCCCGGCTTCTGGGAGATGTTCGGCTATCACAACTATGGAGACCCGTGGAAAGAGCAGCGCTACTACGGCGACTGACGTGGCAGACCGGCACGGTGATCGCGACGACCATCGAGACTCCGCGGGTGAAGACCATCGCGCTCGCCGTACCTGATTGGCCAGGGCACCGTGCGGGTCAGCACGTGGATGTGCGGCTGACGGCGCCCGATGGGTATCAGACGCAGCGGAGCTATTCGATCGCGTCGGCGCCGGGGGACGACTACCTGTCGCTCACTGTCGAGCGACTCGACGACGGTGAGGTGTCTCCCTATCTGGTGGACGAGTTGCGAGAAGGCGACGAGCTCGAGTTCCGTGGTCCGATCGGCGGGCATTTCGTCTGGGACAACGAATTCGGTGGCCCGTTGTTCTTGGTGGCCGGCGGATCTGGAGTGGTCCCGTTGCGGTCGATGCTTCGGCATCACCGTGCCATCGGTAGCCAGGTGCCCGTTCGCGTGCTGTGCTCGGCGCGCTCGCTCGAGCTGCTGATCTATCGTGAGGAGCTCGTGAAGATGGCGACCTGCGACCTCGTCGATGTCTCGATCACACTGACTCGCGAGGCCCCGAGTAGCTGGCGTGGGTACTGCGGACGCATCGACACGGCGCTCTTGTCCACGGCCGGATGGGCAGCTGATGAAGAGCCGCTCACCTATGTCTGCGGACCAACAGCGTTCGTCGAGACGGCGGCGGCCGGATTGGTGGCCTTGGGATACGACGCGGGACGGATCCGGACCGAACGCTTCGGCGGGACAGGGGTGTGACGAAGATGAGGACTCTCGATGGCAATGCTCTGGCCGGCGTGATGCACGATCTCTTTGCGCGAGACATGACGACCACGGGATACAAGTGCACGAGTTGTCGCCGCACCGGAGTCGTGGCGGAGATGGTCGTGTACATGTCAGGACCCGGCACGGTGGCGCGTTGCAGGGACTGCGACACGATCCTGCTGATGCTCACTGAACGCCACGGGATGTACTGCATTGACATGCCTGGAATGGCACAGACAGCGCTCCCGCCGGCCTAGCCCTGGCTGCCTTCACCCTTACCTTGAAAGGAACCTGATGACCATCCAGACCCCGCCCGACCCGACCGCCGCCGACCTGGCGAAGCACCTGCCGCACGCGATCACGACGTACCTGCGCGAGGCCGATCCCCAGCACAAGGCGAACGCTCACGACTTGCTGTCGGCCTTCGCGACCGACGCCACCGTCATCGACGACGACGGCAACACCTACACCGGTCACGACGAGATCCACCGCTGGCGGGAGACCGAAACCAGCGAGTACACCTACACGGTCGCGGTCAGCCACGTCGAGAAGTTCGACGACACCCACTACGTCGTCACCAACCACCTGGAGGGCGACTTCCCCGGCGGCGTCGTCGACATCATCTACCGCTTCACCCTCGCCAACGACCTCATCACCAAGCTCGAGATCGCTCCCTGACGCCCGAACGTCTCGTCCTTCAACGGTGCTGAAGAACGGCCTTCGGCCGGCCGTTCCTCAGCACCGTTGGCTCCGTATCGCCAGGTGTGGCTACGGGCGAAGGCGGATGATCGTCTTTCCCTTGGACCGCTCGGTGGGATTGAAAGCCGCCACGGCATCTTCGAGAGTCGCCACCGTGCCGATGTTCGTCCGCAGCCGCCCGTCCCGCACCCGCTGGACGATCTCACTCAGTTGGGTGCGATCGGCCTCGACAACGAAATCCACCGCCAGGCCGTCGGCCGGCCGCGCCTCGACCGGGCCGACGACGGACACCAGCGTCCCTCCGGTCTTGATCAGCGCCGCGGAGCGTCGCTGGATGTCTCCGCCGATGACATCGAAGACCAGGTCAACTCCGCCGACGTCTTCGAGCGAGTCGTTGGCAAGGTCGACGAATTCCTGTGCGCCGAAGTCGAGTGCCTTTTGATGGTCGGCGGCGCGTCCGGTGCCGATGACGTAGGCGCCGGCCTCGTGTGCGAGTTGAGTGACCATCGAACCGACTGCGCCGGCCGCGCCGTGTACGAGCACACTCTGGCCCGCCTGAACGCGCCCGTGCTGGAACAGTCCTTGCCAGGCGGTCAGCCCTGAAATCGGCAGACTCGCGCCTACCGTGAAGTCGACGTCGCCCGGGAGCGGTGCCAGGTTGCGTGCCTCGATCGCCACATAGTCCGCCAGAGTGCCGTCGCGATGCCAGTCGGCGAGACCGAACACCCGCTGTCCCACTGACAGCCCTGTCGTGCCGTAGCCGAGCGCGGTGACCACTCCGGCCAGCTCGTGCCCGGGGATCGACGGTGCTCGGCCACGGTCGGCGCGATCGGTCCAGGTCGAAGGCCACTCCAGCTCAGTCGCGACGTACCCCGAGGCATGAACCTCAACGACGACGTCGTTGATCGCCGCCGGCGGCTCGGGCCGCTCCGCCAGCGTCATCCCGGCCGTTCCCGCGGCCTCGTCCGTCACCACAATCGCCCTCATCCGGCACCTCCTTGTATCCAGTCATCGCCTACGCAATTTCAGCTCGTTAAGCGTTGGCGGCACCACACCCTCGACGTCTTACCACGCAGGGGGATGCAACACGCCGGAGGCGCTCAGGAGGATCACGGACAGCCAGTTCCGCGTCACTCGGACGGGCGGGACCGAGCGGACGTGTCGATGGTGATCGCTCGATAGGTCTCCGTGTCCTCAGTCAGCTCGTGGATTGCGTCGGCGTCGTGCGCGTGTGCGGCCTCGATCTCGTGCGCGGTCGGCTTCTGCACCGCGTCGGCGAAGTAGAACCGGGACAAGCGGGCGCGCACCTTGCGCAGGGTCCGGCGCGGGGCGCGGACGCCGTTGTCGTCGGTCTCCACGCCGAGTTCGTGCGGTAGAACCCGTTCCCGCGCGGTGAGCGAGTACGCCTCGTACGTCGAGATCGGCTGGTGCTTCTCGGTGTACTTGCCCTCGGGCGACCGGACGATGACACCGGTCTCCAGACCAAGCAGCAACCGCTCCCGGTCGGCCCGCTGGAGCGAGATCGCCCAGCGCCGTGTGATCCAGAAGGCCAGTATCGGGCCGACGATCACCGCGAACCGCAGAAACCAGGTGACGCTGTTCAGCGAGAGGCCGAAGTGGGTGGCGACCACGTCGTTACCACCACCGATCCACAGCAGCGCGTAGAAGGTCATGAAGGCGACGCCGATACCGGTCCGGGTCGGCCCATCGCGCGGCCGGTCGAGCAGGTGGTGTTCGCGCTTGTCACCGGTGATCCAGCTTTCGATGAACGGATAGAGCGCGACCAGGGTGACGAAGGCGGGCGGGACGATCAGCGCGGGGATGATCAGGTTCCAGCTCAGCGTGATGCCCCAGAAGTGCGACTCGAAGCCGGGGAAGATCCGGACCGAGCCTTCCAGCCAGCCCATGTACCAGTCGGGCTGCGATCCGGCGGTGACTTCGGCCGGGTTGTACGGCCCGTAGAGCCAGACCGGGTTGATCTGGATCAGTGCGCCCATCAGTGCGGTGACGCCGAAGTTCACGAAGAAGAAGCCGCCGGCCTTGGCGACGTAGTCAGGGAAGAACGGGTAGCCGACGACGTTGCGCTCCGTGCGGCCGGGACCGGCCCACTGCGTGTGTTTGTGGTACACGATCAGGAAGAGATGGGCAGCGATCAGTGCCAGCAGTAGACCCGGAAGGAGAAGCACGTGAACAGTGAAGAACCGCGGAACGAACGTGTCGCCGGGGAACTCACCGCCGAAGATGAAGAAGTTCAGGTACGTACCGATCACCGGTGACGCCTGGATCATGCCGTTGGTGATCCGCAGACCGGTGCCGGACAGCAGGTCGTCGGGGAGGCCGTAGCCGATGAAGCCCTCGACGATGCCGAGGAACAGTGTCCCGAAGCCGATCAGCCAGTTCAGCTCACGCGGCTTGCGGAACGCACCGGTGAAGAAGACGCGCAGCAGGTGCACCATCATCGAGGCGATGAACAGCACCGCCGCCCAGTGGTGGACCTGTCGCATCAGCAGACCCCCGCGGACCTCGAACGAGATGTGCAGCGTCGAGGCGTACGCCTCCGACATGTGCAGACCCTTGAGAAGGAACCGTATCGTCCACTTGCGGTGTTGTGATCCCTCGCCAGTCAACGGCTCCAGGACGCTTGTCTAGGAAGCTGATGGACGATATCGTCCACTGACTCTGGGTGCCACGACAATCTGCGGGAGGCGCGATGACGACAACCGAGCGGGCTGCGCTCAGGGATGTGGAGACGTCGTCGGTCACGGCGTACCCCGGGACGAAACTGACCGGGTGGCTGACCACCACCGATCACAAGCGGATCGGCGCCCTGTACCTGATCACCTCGTTCAGCTTCTTCTTGCTGGCAGGCGTTCTCGCTCTGATCATCCGGGCCGAGCTGGCCAGGCCGGGTCTGCAGATCGTGAACGAGGAGGTCTACAACCAGCTCTTCACCGTGCATGGCACGATCATGCTGCTGTTGTTCGCGACACCACTGTTCGTCGGCTTCGCGAACGTGATCATGCCGATCCAGATCGGTGCGCCCGATGTCGCGTTCCCGCGGCTGAACATGTTCAGTTACTGGCTCTACTTGTTCGGCGCCCTGATCACTATCGGTGGCTTCGCTACCCCAGGCGGTGCGGCGGATTGGGGATGGACAGGCTACTCGCCACTGTCCGATGCTGCGCATTCGCCGGGCATCGGCGGGGATCTGTGGATCATGGGTCTGTGGATGTCCGGTCTGGGCACGATCCTCGGCGCGGTCAACTTCGTGACGACCATCATCACCCTGCGGGCACCGGGTATGACGATGTTCCGGATGCCACTGTTCACCTGGAACGTGCTGGTGACGTCGCTGCTGGTGCTGATCGCGTTCCCGATCCTGGGCGGCGCGCTGCTGATGCTGGAGGCGGATCGAGCCCTGGGGGCTCACGTCTTCGATGCCGCGAGTGGCGGGCCGCTGTTGTGGCAGCACTTGTTCTGGTTCTTCGGGCATCCCGAGGTGTACATCATCGCGTTGCCGTTCTTCGGCATCGTGACCGAGATCCTGCCGGTGTTCAGCCGCAAGCCGGTCTTCGGCTACATGGGACTCGTTGCGGCCACACTTGGCATCGGTGCGTTGTCCACGACCGTGTGGGCGCACCACATGTTCGTCACCGGCGCGGTCAACCTGCCGTTCTTCTCGTTCATGTCCTTCCTGATCGCGGTGCCGACCGGGGTGAAGTTCTTCAACTGGATCGGCACGATCTGGGGCGGCTCGGTCTCGTTCGAGACGCCGATGCTGTGGTCCATCGGGTTCTTGGTGACCTTCTTGTTCGGCGGGCTCACAGGAGTCATCCTCGCTTCGCCGGCGCTGGACTACCAGCTGTCGGACTCGTACTTCGTGATCGCGCACCTCCACTACGTCGTCTTCGGCACCGTGGTGTTCGCGATGTTCGCCGGGTTCTACTTCTGGTGGCCGAAGTTCACCGGCCGGATGCTCGACGAGAAGCTGGGGAAGTTGCACTTCTGGTTGCTGTTCATCGGCTTCCACACCACGTTCTTGGTGCAGCACTGGCTGGGTGTCGAGGGCATGCCGCGGCGGTACGCGTCGTACGGCGCGAACGAGGGCTTCACCACGCTGAACGAGGTCTCCAGCGTCGGTGCCTTCATCCTCGGCGTGTCGATGCTGCCGTTCTTCTACAACGTCTACAAGTCGCGCAAGTCGCCGCTGGTGGGCGTGGACGACCCGTGGGGCTGGGGACGTTCGCTGGAGTGGGCGACCAGTTCCCCGCCGCCGCGGCACAACTTCGAGAAGGTGCCACGGATCCGGTCCGAAAGCCCCGCCTTCGACCTGCACCATCCCCACGTCCCCGGGACGGGAACTTCTCACGATCGCCACAACCTGCTGGTCGAGGATCCCGCGGATGAAGTCTCGAGGATGAGAGGCCTTGGACGCGATGAATGATGACATGTTGCAGGGAATCCGAGCCGAGGACGACACAGCGGTTGCCGCTGCCGACATCCCGAAGGCGGTGACGGCCGGCCGATTGGTGTACGTCGACGGTGCGACTCAGGTCTTCACGATCGACGGGCGGACCACCTACTCCGAACGAAGCGGTGACAGCACAGGCGAGTGGTACCTCGATGACCACAGTCGGTTCTGTTCGTTCTGGCCGCCGTCTTATCGGGCCTGCTACGCGCTTCGCTGGATGGTCGAAGACACGCGGATCGTCGGGCTCAGGTTCACCGGCTTTCGTGATGGTGTGACGTTCGAAGGCCGCTACGGGTAGCCCCTGGGCGGCCGGTCGTGGGTAGCATCCGCGACAAGCGTTTGCAGAGTGGGGATCACGTCCGTCTCGAACCACGGGTTCTTTGTCTGCCACCTGAAGTTCAAGGGTGAAGGGTGGACCAGCGGGATCCGGTCCGGAACGTAGTCTCGATAGGCGCGGACGGTTTCGGTCAGGTTCTTCTTGGCGCTGGTTCCCAGATAGTGCTTTTGGGCGTAGCTCCCGATGAGAACGGTGAGACGAAGTCCGGTCATCATCTGCAGGATGCGTGGGTGCCACAGTGGCGCGAAGGCTGGGCGTGGGGGGAGATCGCCGTGGGTGCCCTTGCCCGGGTAGTAGAAATCCATCGGTAGCAGGGCGATCGTGTCCGGGTCGTAGAACCGTGCCTCGGTGACGCCGAGCCACTGCCGCAGTTTGATGCCGCTGGCGTCGTTCCAGGGGATCCGGCTGTCCTGAGCTTGCCTGCCGGGTGCTTGGCCGATGACAACGATCTTCGATCGCGGTGATGCGGAGTAGATCGGTTCGTACCCACGCTCCGTCGCCCACGCGTTCGAGGCGTGGTTCCTGATCTCGTCACGTATCGCCGCGAGATCGTCCACGCGGCCTGAATGCGATGTCGGCGTCTGTTCGCTCTTCGACATGGAGTTCCCTTCTCACGGTCGGAGGTGCCACGCCCCGGTGCATATTCGTGTCGGCCGGCTCGGTCGACCTTCCGGGTTTCGCGCGGCCGACGACCTAGTCTGGCACGATGAGAACAGGACGATCTCGACCATTTAGTGAGTGATCGTCAGATGTCGCGCGGCGAGCCATGCCGTGCTAGATGTCAAGGCAGACCTGAGGGTTATGTGTTCCGACTCACTGTGCTCCGCTGGGTTGGACGCGATGCTGAATGGACTGTATCGTCCATCTTGTTGTTTCACTGTTCGACACAGACGTGCCGGACCTGTGATCACTACGTTGCGTTGATCGCCGGAGATCCATGAAGAGCGAAGGTTCTGAGTCGTTGTCGCAGGTACGGGTCGTCTGCCCAGAGGTGGCCCGGGAGAACCGTGCCTGGGTTCGCGACTTGAGCAGCGATGGAGATCGGCGTGAGCTTGCGAGCCGACGCTTGTACGAGGTTCTCCTGCGAGCCGCGAGGGCGGAGGTCGGGCGGCGGGGGGCCAGGCTCCGACTCATGGGGCCGGAACTGGACGACATTGCGCACCAGGCCGCCGCGGATGCCCTACTGGCGATCTGCGGCAAGGTCGAGACGTTCCGCGGTGATTGCAAGTTCACCACCTGGGCGTACAAGTTCGTGATCTTCGACGTGGCCGCCAAGGTCAACCGGCACTTCTGGCAGCGGGCCGGGGTCGCGTTCGACGACGAGGACTGGGACCGCCTTCCCGCCCGGCTGGGGATCGAGCCAGAGGCGCAGGCCGAGAGCCGGGATCTGATGAACGCCGTACATCGCGCCGTCGATGAGAAGCTGACGGCGAAGCAACGGACGGTCTTCGTCGCGCTGGTGATGAACGGGATGCCCACTGATGTGCTCGCTGATCAGCTCGGCGCGACACACAACGCGATCTACAAGATGATGTTCGACGCCCGCCGTAAGCTGCGGACCGCCTTGGTCGACGCCGGCTACCTGCCGGAGCAGCAGATCGCCTGAGCATCGTCTCGACGGCACTGCATCGCTTCCTGCGTGACGCGCCGGGGGAGAGGTCGGAGTCCGGGGCTACCTGACGGTCTCGTCGTAGAAACTGTTGATCCCGTCCACGATCTCCTGCAGGCAGTCCTCGACCGCGAAGTGTCCGGAATCGAGGCGAACCAGCTGTGCGTCGGGGAGATCGCGCAGATACGCCTCTCCGCCGGCCGGGGTGAAGAAGATGTCTCCCTGGCCCCAGAAGATCAGCGTTTTGGGCTGGTCACGGCGCAGCCGACCCTGCCAGGTCGGGTACTGGGCGGTGTTCGTCTGGTAGTCGTAGAAGAGATCCAGCTGCACCCGGTGCGCATTCGGCCGCGCCAGGAAGTGCAGATCCAGGTTCCAGTTGTCCGGGCTGATCTTCGTCGGATCAGGGTGACCGGCCAGGTAGATCGCTTTCACTGTTTCCGGCCGGAGGAGAGCCTCCAGCGGCGCTTCGGTCTCGGCGTTGCGGTTGGCCCAGAGGACGTGACGAATCCTGTCCCAGATCTCGGTGAATCCCTCGTCGTAGAGGTTGGCGTTCTGGATGATCTGCCACTGGAGCCAGTCCGGATGAAGCGAGATCAGCCGGTTGCCGATCGGGCCGCCGTAGTCCTGCATGTACAGCCCCATCGGTCCGGTGAAGTCGATGGCCAGCAACGCCTCATCGACGATCTCTGCGAGGTGGTCGAAGGTGTAGTCCCACTCCGCAGGATCTGGCATCTCGGTGTTCCCGAAGCCGGGGTAGTCGATCGCGACCAGGTGGAATCTGTCGGCGAGGGCCGGCAGGAGGTTCCGGAACTGGTGAGACGAGGAGGGGAATCCACCCAACAGCAGGAGTTTCGGTGCTCCAGGCTTACCCGCTTCGCGGTAGAAGACCTCCAACCCGCCGGCGGACACGGTCTGAAATCTCGTCATGGGCACTCCACACTCATTCCACAGGGACGTGATCGAGCGCTCGTCAGCGGCGTCGTTCGGGATCATCTGATCGGTCCAGCGACCGCGCTCGTACGACTTGGCCTCAGTGACAGATCGGTTTCTTACCTGACGATTTCACCGTCGCCGGGTCAGTTGCGCCCGGCCATCACGCCCCCGTCGACGTTGAGAATCGCCCCGGTGATCCAGCTGGCCTCTGGGGAGAGGAGGAAGACGATCGAGGAGGCGATGTCCTGGGCTGTTCCGACCCGTCCCAACGGGTGGAAGCCGTCGAATCCCTTCACGGTCTCCTCGAGCTGGTCGGCGGGGATGAAGCCCTCGTACAACGGCGTGGCCACCACTGCGGGAGCCACAGCGTTGACACGGATGCCGTCGGCCGCCAGTTCCATGGCCAAGTTGTGGGTCAGGGCGTGCAGACCGGCTTTCGCCATCGAGTACCCCGTCGACGGCGTCGCCGCTACCGCCTGATGTGCCCACATGCTGCCGATGTTGACGATCGCACCACCAGAGCCCGCAGCCTTCATACCCCGCACCACGGTCTGGGTCAGGAAGAACGTCGCCCGGTTGAGTTCCAGGTAGGCGTCGTAGTTCTCCTCGCCGTAGTCGAGGAACTCCCTGGGAATGAAGAATCCGGCCGCGTTCACCAGCAGTGTCGCATCGGCATGCTCCGCCGCGAGCTGCGCTTGTACGTCTTCTACCTGCTTGCGATCTGCCAGATCGGCAGTGATCCCCCAGGCCTCTCCCTTGTCGCCGAGCTCAGCGACCGTCTCGTCGACCTTCGCCTGCTGACGGCCGACGATGACGGCCTTGCCTCCTTGCGCGACAACGTCCGTCGCGGTCTGTCGCCCCATGCCACTGCTCCCACCGACCACGATGAGCTTGCGGCCTTCGAAGTATCCACTCATGAGCTTCCCCTTGATGTCTGCCAGGCCGGCTTGACCCGGATGTCCTTGTTCGTGTGCCGAACGGGGGGCGCCCTTACTGGTTCCCGAGATCCCGGTGAGTCTGAGAGGTATCGGGTCCGGCTGTCAGGTCGGCGTCGTCGGGCGTTCCGAACAGGTAATGAGAGAAGGCCGAATGACGATTCGCGTGTTCCGTCGGCTCGGCCGGAAGCCCCCGTCCTTCCAGCTCGTCCCAGGTCGAGTCGGCTATGCGCCACAGCTGGTGTGCTATTCGTCCGGCCACACCTGCATGCGGGGAGTTGGGGTGCGGTCTGGTCGGCGAGCTCCACTGCCGTTTCGCCAATGCCCGGGCCAGATCCGCGGCGCTGCCGGCATCATGGCGTTGCTCGAGGCCGGATACGACTCTCGTCTCCAACGAGTCGTGCTCATCCAGTAGCCGTTCGGTCTCTCGCCAGATCTCGGATGTGCTGAGATTCAGAAAGCGCGCGTCGCCGTACACCCTGCCCTTGAGTACCCGGAGTGCTTGCTCGAACTGTTTGAGATTGTGGAGAAGGACCGCGGCGTCCTCACCGGACGATGACCTGGAAGCAGTGAGCAGTACGTCGGCGACGGCTGCGGCATGCTGTGCGGCAACAGCTGCGAACTGGTCTGTAACGCGACGTCTCTCGAACCCGTCGATGTTCGGATCCTGAGAACGTACGGCGAGCTCGCTGAGCCTGGAGTGCTGGGCCTGCACGAGCCGCTGCAGTGGGGTGGAACCGCCATCCTGATGGTTCTCGTCTACTTGGGACGTGGAGCCGGGCTGGATTGGTGGGTGTGACGGATCGAGGACCACCAGGTACTCCGGATGGCCCTGAAGGAACCGCTCGACCGCAGGGCAGTAATTCGTGACCCGGACTCCCTCGGCGATGAGGTCGTCGAGGACCGCCTTGATCAGTGCCGTGGCGAGTCCACGGCCCCGCTGATCCGCTGTGACTTCGGTATGCCCCAGGACACGCCGTCGGCCCAGGACACGGAAGTCGAGGGTCCCGACCGGCGTCCCCGCGGCGAGCAGCTCGTATCTTCGCAACTCGTCGTTCTCGACCACGGTGAAGTTGCGCTGGGAGTCGTTCATCAGGATTCTCATGGTTGTGCGGCCCTCCTCCGAATCCAGCACCGCACGCGCTGGTGACTGGCCGGCGTGATCGTGTCGTTGCTGCGTCGATCAGTTGACCTCATCGAGCTCCAGCGGCTCGTCGTCCACAACGTGGATCGCAGCTTCTTCGGCGCTCGCAGCGCCTGCGTCGATCCCGACGTCGGTCGCGACGAGTTCTTCCTCGAAATCGAAGTGCGACCCCTCGTCCGGAGCCACCAGTCGACCGGCACGGTCCCGGCCGATCTCCGGGCCGTCGACGTACTCCGACGGTGTGGCCTGCGAGTCGATGTCCGGCTCCTCCTGCGCAAGCCGCTGCTCGAGCGTCTCACCCCGCAACGCCTCCGCAGCAGTCGTACCGAAGCCCTCACCGGCCGACCACTTCTCCGGGGGCGAGTAGCCTTCGTCGAGAAGGTCGGAGACCCCCCGCCCGTCGAGCGTGTCGGAGGGCTGGAGCTGATCCTCGTCGTCCACGCTGTAACTGCCGTAATACTCCCGGCTGACCTCGCTCACACGTCCTCCTGACCGCAGGCCGGCGACGTGCCGGCTCCTCACGAGGATTGGTGTCGGCCCCAGCCGAGGTGCTTACCCGTCGATCGTTGCTCGGTCCCGATAAGCTCTGTGCGTGCCCGAGACAGTGAACGAGCTCGATCGCCGCCTGACCGCCCGCGGCGCGGCGACGAGAGCCCGGATCGTTGCGTCCGCCGACGAGTTGATGTCCCTCAAGGGTGCTGCAGCGACGACGCTCGACGACGTGACAGCGGCGAGCGGGACAAGCAAGTCACAGTTCTACCGGCATTTCAGCGACAAGAGCGCCTTGGTCCAGGCGGTCGTTGCGCTGCGGGCCAGCCGGGTGCTCGAGCGTGAGGAACAGTACTTGCGCAGGGTTGACTCGTTCAGTGGCCTCGACCGCTGGCGCCGGGCCATACTCCAGCGAGTCACAGCACGCCGTGGAGCGCTGGGCTGCGAACTGGGCTCACTGTCGACCGAACTCTCCGACCAGGACGAGGCAGCCCGCATCGATCTCGACGCAGCCCTGACGTCCTGGATCTCCCTGCTGACCGCTGCGCTCGAGCGGATGAAGGCCAACGGCACACTGTCTGAGGATGCCGATCCGCCGACGCTGGCAACGGGCATCATGGCCGCACTCCAGGGCGGATATGTTCTCGCCCAAGCGGCCCGCGATCCCGGACCGATGCAGACCGCACTCGAGCTGGCGATGGACTCGGTCCGAGCGCGCGCGAAGTCGGCCGACGAGAAGTAGAGCGGCGATCCGCCGGGTTTCTACGGATCGTCCGCCGTCTGCGTGATCACCGTCGTACAGGTAAGAGCCGGGCGTCGGAGCGACTCCAACAAACCATGTACGCAGGCGTGAATCCGGCAAGACCCCTCGCCGGCAGAGTTGCCATGGTGACCGGCGGAGGCAGTGCGATCGGACGGGCGATTGCCGGGCAGTTGGGTGCCGCCGGCGTCGCCGTCGCGGTCGTTGCCATGTCAAGGGCTCGTGCGGACGCCACGGTGGAGGCTGTACGGGCAGCCGGGGGCGAGGCGGAGGGCTTCACCGCTGACCTCTATGATCCCGGGTCGATTCCTGGCCTCGTCCATGCCGTCGAGCAGGTACTCGGCGAGGTCGATATCCTTGTCAACAACGCTGCGACGGTGACACCGCTCGGCCCTGTCGCCGACCTCGACTCGGCGGCTGTACTGCGTGCCCTCACCATCAATGTGGCCAGCGTGGTGACCCTCGCCGGCGTGGTGATCCCAGCGATGAGCCGTCGCGGTTGGGGCCGGATCGCCAATGTCTGCGGTGTGATCGGCAACCTGGCCTCGTGGGCCGGAGGAAACATCTACGCGGCCTGTGCCGCTGCGCTGGAAGCACATACCGTGAACCTCGCCGCGGAGCTCACCGGCACCGGTATCACGGTCAACGCCCTGCGTGTGCAGAGGATGGGTACTTCGGTGCGGACGTGGCTCGCTGCAGTAGATCCCGCGGCGATCGACGATCCGTTGATCCGGCGGTTCATTTTCAGCCAGACCGACATCGGTACGGTCGACTTCGACAGGTCCGCCGCAATCCTGCTGGGTCATCTGGCGACGACGGAGACCGGCCATGTCTGGAGTGCCGTGCACAGTGGCCCGGTGGCCTGACTATGGCGACAGCCTTCCGAGCGATCGGTGTTACTGGTGTTCGGCGAAGACGGTCTTGGCGACCTGGATGGCGGACATCGCCTTTGGCCAGCCGGCGTAGAACGCGAGGTGGATGATCGCCTCCTTCAGTTCGGTCTCGGTCAGGCCGTTCTGACGGGCGAGGCGCACATGGTTGGGGAGCTGTTCGAAGCTGCTGGACGTGACGAGGCTGGCCACAGTGATGAGGCTGCGGTCGCGCGGGGAGAGCTCGGTCCGCTTCCAGACGTCGCCGAACAGGACGTCGTCGGTGAGTTCGACAAGCTTGGGCGCGAAGTCACCGATGGCGCGTTGGGCTGGGGTTGGTTCGGGCATCATCATCTCTTTCGGTCAGGCGTCGAAGTCGGTGCTGCGGCTGAGGGTTTCCCACGCGTCGGCTTCGGCGCGGAGGGCGTCAAGGGCGGCGCGGAAGCCGTCGGACGTGTCGTTGCCGAGCAGCAGCATGTACGGCGGGGTGTCGGACTCGACGGCCTGGATCAGCGCGGCGGCGGCCTTCGCGGGGTCTCCCGGTTGCTTGCCATGTCCGGTGTCGTGTTCCTTGCGGCGTTTGCCTGCAGTGTTGGCGTAGTCGGCGATCGGTTCGGCGGCCTGGGTCAGTGAGCGGCCGGCGAAGTCGGTGCGGAACCCGCCGGGCTCGACGACTATCGCGGTGATGCCGAGTGGCGCGACCTCTTTGCGCAGCGAGAGTGTGAGGGCTTCGATCGCGGCCTTGACGGCGGAGTAGTAGCCGGATCCTTCCGGGCAGATCCGTGCACCGATCGAGGAGAGGTTCACGATCGTGCCGGTACGGCGGGCGCGCATGCCCGGTAGGACGGCCTTGATGGTGCGGACGGTGCCGAACACGTGGGTGTCGAAGAGTTGCTGGACGGCGTCGTCCTCGCCTTCTTCGACAGCGGCGCGGTAGCCGTAGCCGGCATTGTTGACGAGGACGTCGACGGCGCCGAACCGGGTCTCGGCGGCGCTGACCGCCGCGGTGACCTGGTTGTCGTTGGTGACGTCGAGCGGGAGGGCCAAGGCGGTGTCGGGGTACTTGTCGGCGATGTCTTGCACCTTCGCGACGTCGCGGGCAGTGACGACGGCGTTGTGTCCGTGTGCGAGGACGGCTTCGGCGAAGGCGCGGCCGAGGCCGGTGGAGCAGCCGGTGATGAGCCAGGTGGTCATGGGGTTCCTTTCTGGATCCTGCTCGGGTGGTGTCAGCGCAGCCTGTTCCGCTGTGGATGCGAGGCGCGCGCCATTCGTCAGCCGATCCTGCGGCTGCCGAGGGCGCTGACCATGGCCGGGTCGCGGTGGTCGAAGAAGAGGCTGTCGCCGGCATCCAGGGTCGCGATCTGCTTCATCTGGTCATCGGTGAGGGTGAAGTCGAAGATGTCGAGGTTCTGGGCCATCCGGTCGGGGCGGACCGACTTGGGGATCACGACGACATCGCGCTGGACGAGCCAGCGCAGTACGACCTGCGCGACCGATCTGCCGTGCGCCTCGGCGATGGTGCTGAGGACAGGGTCGGTGAACAGGTTGTTGCGACCTTCGGCGAACGGGCCCCAGGACTCGATCTGGACACCGCGCTCGCGCATGAGTTCCTGGTCGGCGGCGCGCTGGTGGAAGGGGTGGGTCTCGATCTGGTTGACCGCGGGGGTGATCTCGTTGTGCTCGATCAGGTCGACGAGCCGGTCGGGATGGAAGTTCGAGACGCCGATCGCCCGGATCCTGCCTTCGGTGTAGAGGTGCTGCATGGCTCGCCACTCGCTGTAGTAGTCGCCGAGTGGCTGGTGGATCAGATACAGGTCCAGGTGGTCGAGGCCGAGCCGGCGCAGAGAGGCGTCGAAGGCGCGCACGGTGTCGTGCTCGACGCTGCCGGCCGGGGCGTGCTGGATCCACAGCTTGGTGGTGACGAACAGGTCGTCGCGGGGGAGTCCGGTGGCGGCGATGGCAGCGCCGACGGCCACCTCGTTGCCGTAGGCCGCGGCGGTGTCCAGGTGGCGATAGCCGGCCTCGAGCGCGGCCTCGACGGCGGCCTGGGTCTGGCCGTCGGGGATCTGGAAGACGCCGAAGCCGATGATGGGCATGGTGACGCCGTTGTTCAACGTGACGGTCTGATCCATGTCGCCAGCCAACACCTGTCTGCATCGCAAGTGGGAGTCCCCGGTGTAACGGGTACTGGTAGACCCTCCCACCGCGAACGAGCCCGCCCGTACGGTGGAAGGCGTGAGCATCAAGGAGGACGTGAAGGAGTTCCTCACCAGCCGACGCGCGAGAGTGACACCCGAACAAGCCGGTCTGCCGACCTTCGGCGACAAGCGCCGCGTGACCGGGCTGCGCCGCGAGGAGGTCGCCCTGCTCGCGGGCGTCAGCGCCGACTACTACACCCGGCTCGAACGCGGGAACCTTGCCGGCGTCTCCGAACAGGTACTCGAGGCGCTCGCGCGAGCGCTGCGCCTCGACGACGCCGAGCGCGCCCATCTGTTCGATCTCGCCAGGGCTTCCACCGGCCCGGTCCGTGGATCCCGGCGTACGGCGGTCTCGAAGGTGCGCCCCGGCGTCCTTCGGATCCTCGAGTCGCTCACCACGCCGGCGTACGTCCGCAACGCCCGTACCGACATCCTCGCCGCCAACGACCTCGCCTTCGTGCTGTACGACGGGATCCTCGACCGCGTTGGGCTGCCGTTGAACGTCGCCAAGTTCCTGTTCTTCGACCACCGCGCGCCGGGCTTTTTCCTGGACTGGGAGACCGTCGCCGATGACGCCGTGGCCGCACTCCGCGCCGAGGCGGGCCGCAACCCTCACGACAAGAGCCTCACCGACCTCGTCGGCGAACTCGCCACCAGAAGCGAGGAGTTCCGCACCCGGTGGGCGCGTCACAACGTCAAGTACCATCGCACCGCCACCAAGCGGCTCCACAACTCGCTCGTCGGGGACCTCGAACTCACCGGCGAAGCCATGGAACTGACCGGCGACGGACTGGTGATCATCACCTACACAGCCGAACCCGACAGCCCGGCCGCCGAGGCCCTGCGCTTCCTGTCCAACTGGGCCCCCCAACACACCGGACCTCCCGCCCCACAGAACAGCACACCCTGACATCCCAGAGCTGGTCTGATCGGTGGGAGAGTGAGGTTGTGACGGTTGATGAGGTTCTGGCTGCTCATCGGGCCGCCGGCCGCGAGATCACGGCGGACGGCGTACGGAGCTTCGTCCTCGATCACGGGGCGCCGGACGCTGAACCGGTCGTCTGCCTGCACGGCGTACCGGCCTCTTCGTTCGTGTACCGCGCGGTATTGCCTGAGCTGGCGCAGCGTGGGCTGCGCGGGATCGCCTTCGACCTGCCCGGTCTGGGGTTGGCGGCGCGACCGGTTGACTTCGACTACTCCTGGACCGGGCTTGGCAGGTGGGCAGTTTCTGCGCTCGACGCGTTGGGGTTGGATCGGGTGCACCTCGTGGTGCATGACATCGGCGGGCCGGTCGGTTTCGAGATCGCGGCCGCGGCGCCCGACCGGGTGCGCTCCATCCTCCTGCTGAACACGATCGTTGCCGTCGACACCTTTCGTCGGCCGTGGATGATGGAGCCGTTCGCCCACCGCGTTCTCGGGCGTGCGTGGCTGACGACTGCGCGAGTACCGGTGGTATTTCGCACGTTGATGCGGACGATCGGTTTCGGTCCTGATGTGCCGACCGCGGACGTCGACGCTCACCTGCGTCTGCTTCTGAGGGAGGACAACGGCCTGGCCTTCCTGCGGATCATGCGTTCGTTCGAGCGAACCGTCGAGAAGCGGCGGCGATATGAGGCCGTACTCGGCTCCGGCGCCCGTCCGGTGGGACTGTTGTGGGGCAGCAAGGACACGGCGTTGCCGCTGCGGACGTACGGCGTACAGGCTCGCCTCGCGGCCCGGCTCGACGACGTACCGACGGTTCCTGGCAAGCACTTCCTCCAGGAGGACTTCCCGGCGGAGGTCGCCGCGGCCGTCTCGGCCCTGGCCGGCCAGTGACAGACCGGACCTTCACCCCCGTCGCCGGGGGACCACGTCGGCCGGGTTGTCAGCTGGGGAAACGCGGCTGGTAAGTGCGCGTTACCTCGCGAACCTTTCGGTAACCGAGGAGGGCGAGCAGGATCACGGTCGCCACGGCGGCGAGGACACCGGTGATGGTGCGAAGCGTGGCTCCAGCGTCGGCGGCGTCGCAGATCACCGCGGCCAGCACGCCGGTGACGACGGCGTCGATGATGCCCACAATGACGGGAGATCCCGAAAGCCAGTGGGTCAGGCCGACCCGGTTGCGAAAGCTGTAGGTCTTCAACATCCCGGGCGCGTCGTCGTGGTGACTTGCGACGAAGTACGGCTCCAGCTCGGGTGCGAGCTCGAGGTAGGCGTGCCGTAGCCGGTTCATGCCGATCACCAGCCAGGCGTCCTCGATATCCGCCTCGATCAGACGGAAGTACGTGCCTACGCCGACAAGGAGGACAACGGGGAGCACAAGCAGTGCGAACGTCCGGAAGCTCGGCCCGAACCCGGACGCGTTCGCCACCAGTGAGAGTGCGATGACGGTGGCCGAGAGGACGGTCAGATAGGTGCCGGTCCGGCTGAAGATCTCGTTCCACGTCATGCTGCGCGTGGCAAGCAAGCTCCAGTGCTCGGTCGCGAGGAACTGCGCATGCGGGCTGCCCGTGGTCTCGACGCCGTCGAGCGGTGGCGGGGTTCTGGCCGATGGTTGCTGCGTCATCCGATCTCCCATACTGGTACTGCCCTTCCTTCGAGTGTGAATGGCGATGCGCTCCACTGCCACCCTTCACCCACATCCGTCCGCTCGAACGCGCCAACTCGCTGGCGGCCTGCGATCGCGGCGTGTCATCACGACTCGTAGTGGCCAAAAGCAACTAGGAGCGTCGCTGTCCCCACAAGAAGCAGCCCCGGTGCCGTGTCGGAGACTACGCCGGTGGATGCGCGGACGGTGTTGATGGCCGTGTCCTCGTGAGACCGTCCTTGACAGCGGTGAGGAGGATGAGGGTCGCGTCGAGGTGCGTGGTGTCGTGGTCGGCTGCCGTGCCGACGGCGGTCGCCCACTCGTGTCTTGCGAGGGCGGAGTTGTTGCGTCCGTGTTCGGTCGGGCTGACGGTGACGCCGCGGCCGTCGTCGGGGTTGGCCTGCCGCTGGATGAGGCTCTTCCGTTCGAGACCGCGCAGTGTGGTGGAGAGATTCGTGCGCTGGAGTCCGGTGGCGGCGGCGATCTGGCTGGGGGCGGCGGCTTCGCACTGGAGCAGGTACCGCATCACGATGCCCTCCGACTGGGTCAGGGAGACAGTCTGATCGTCGGTGTAGCCGCGGTACTGGATCTCGCGGCTGATGATCAGCGCCAGATCGGCGAGCTCGGCCCAGCGCTCATCGGCGCCTGGTTTGCGGGAGCGGCGCGCCGGCCGCGATGGGTTCTTCGTCACACGTCGAGGATAGATGGTTGTCGGAACATAGTTATGTGTCCATACTGATCTGGTCGTAATAGTTATCGAGACATAATCAATTGGAGTCGATATGGCCGTCACTCTTCCGGCGCGGCGGGCCGGCGCGATGTCGCCACGTGCGGTAGCCAGGTCCGGTGGGTTGCACCCGGTCGGGGTCTTCTTCCTGCTCGCCGGCGCGTTCCTGCCGATCATGGACTTCTTCATCACCAACGTCGCGTTGCCGAGCATCAACACCTCACTGCACGCCTCGGCGTCCGAACTGGAGTTGGTGATCGCCGGGTACGGCGTCGCGTACGCCGCCCTCCTGGTACTCGGCGGCCGGCTGGGTGACCGCCTCGGTCGCCGTCACGTCTTCCTGGCTGCACTCGTCGGTTTCGTGGTGGCATCAGGGCTCTGCGGTTTCGCGCCGACGGTCGGTGTCCTGATCGCCGCCCGCATCGTCCAAGGTGCGACCGCGGCGCTGCTCATCCCGCAGGTGCTGGCGACCTTCCACCACACCCTCGAGCACGATCGCAAGGCGCGTGCGCTCGCCCTGTACGGCGCGACGTCCGGCATCGCCGCCGTGGTCGGCCAACTGGTCGGCGGCCTGCTGGTCAGCGCGGACATCGCGGGCGCCTCGTGGCGGCCGATCTTCTTGGTCAACGTACCCATCGGCCTGATCGTGCTGGTGGTGGCGACCCGGATCGTGCCTCACACCCGCTCGGATCACCCCGTCGGTATCGATCTGCCTGGCACAGTACTCTTCGCGGCGACGCTCACCGCCCTGCTGGTCCCGCTCACCGAAGGTCACGCGCTGGGCTGGCCCTGGTGGACCTGGGCGATGATCGCTCTGGCCGTCGTGCTCGGCGCCATCACCTTGGTGGTCGAGCGACGCGCCGAACGCCGCGGCGAGATCCCGCTGCTGCCGCCATCCCTGCTACGGCTGCCGTCGATGTCTCGCGGCCTTGCGATGGTGTTTGCCTTCAGCATCGGCTTCGGCGCGTTCATGTTCGTGTTCGCCCTGACCATCCAGGACGGTCTGCACGCCGACGCACTGCACGGGGGGCTGGCAATCCTGCCCATGGCGGTGCTGTTCTTCCTCGGCTCCGTGTTCGCACCGAGCTTGATCGGCCGTTTCGGTCGGGCCGCGTTGTCGATTGGCGCGATCATCCAGCTCGCCGGCCTCGCCGCACTCGTGGCCGTCGTCGTCCGCGGCTGGCCGCACGTCAGTCTCTGGGACATGGCCCTGCCACTCGCCCTGGCCGGCGCCGGCCAGTCGATGCTGTTCGCCGGACTGTTCCGCAGCGTGCTCGCCGATGTCCCGACCCATCTCGGCGGCGTCGGCAGCGGCGTACTGATCACGCTGCAGCAAAGCGGCCTGGCACTCGGCGTCGCCACCCTCGGCACTGTCTATCTCGCCCGGGCCGAGCACAACACGGCCCACGCCTTCGCCACCGTCGAACTCGTGCAGATGGCGATCATCGTCCTGCTCGCCATCGGCGTCGCTGCACTACCACCCTTCACCACAGTGTCCGCCGACACACCCATGGTCGACGCCTGACATCACCACTACACCGATCGGCCGGTACAAGCCTCCGGCCTGCGGTAGGAGGCTGCGTCTCCCAGCAGAGAGCCGATCGGTCGTGGTCTCGGACTTGGTGCCGGTTCACACTGACCGTGACGGTGCCGCGGCTCAGGAGGTTCGCAGATGGAGTATCTGGTCACGATGACGACGCAGGTTCCGGCCGGAACGGCGGACGAGGTGGTTCAGGAGGTTCGTCGCCGCCGATGAGGTGGAGCTCGAGGCCGTCCTCGCCTCGATGCCGTTGCGCATATGGCGCTCCGACCACGTAGTTTCGCTGGCGGCCCATCCCAACGACCCCGGCCTGACCTACGAAGCACCTGCCAAGGAGTTCCTGACGACGCCTCTCGCGGAGCACCCGAACGACCCGGCCAGCTCTCAGGCCTGAGCGGCCAGGTCACCCGGGACGCAGGCCCGCCGTCGTCTTGCCGGTGTGCAGTCAGCGTGCAGAGTTTCATTCCGGCATGATCCGCGCACTCCGATCGACATCGCACATCATCCAATTGATTTAGTCCAATGGCCCCTCGAGTTGCCGGCGGCAACGTGTTCACTGTGATGTCGGCACGGTCGTCTATTTCGTGGTGGTCTGTACCGTAGGAAGAATGGCGCGTCGCGCCGGGGGCGGGGGGCTGCCTGATGAAGTCGAGCGAGCATGGCCGGAACGGGATCGCCCGGGCGGAGCGAGTCCTGCAGCTGGCGATCGACTCCGGGCACGCCGACCTGGCGCCGAAGGCGGCGTTCAACCTCGGCGTCCTGCGTGAGGATTGCGACGATTTCGCCGGGGCGGAGCGGGCCTATCAGTTGGCGATCGACTCCGGGCACGCGGAACACGCCCCGAAGGCGGCGGTCAACCTCGGGGTACTCCGCGAGGGCCGGGGCGACTTCGATGGGGCGGAGCAGGCCCTCCAGTTGGCAATCGACTCCGGGCACGCCGACATGGCCCCGATGGCGGCGGTCAACCTCGGCGTACTCCGCGAGGATCAGGACGGGGCGGAGCGCGCCTACCAGGTGGCGATCGACTCCGGGCACGCCGACCAGGCCCCGAAGGCGGCGGTCAACCTCGGGGTACTCCGCGAGGGCCGGGGCGACTTCGATGGGGCGGAGCAGGCCCTCCAGTTGGCAATCGACTCCGGGCACGCCGACATGGCCCCGATGGCGGCGGTCAACCTCGGCGTACTCCGCGAGGGGCGGAACAACTTCGCCGGGGCCGAGTTGGCGTACCAGTTGGCGATCGACTCGGGGCACGCCGATCTAGCTCCGAAGGCGGCGGTGAACCTCGGCGTACTCCGTGAGGGGCTCGGTGACCTCGCTGGGGCCGAGCGGGCGTACCACGTGGTGATCGACTCCGGCCACGCCGATCAGGCCCCGCAGGCGGCGGTCAACCTCGGGGTGCTCTGCCACGCCCGGGCGGACTTCGCCGGGGCGGAGCGTGCCTTTCAGCTGGTGATCGAGTCCGGGCACGCCGACATGGCCCCGAAGGCCGCCTTCAACCTCGGCGTACTCCGTGAGGATCAGGGCGACCTCGCCGGTGCCGAGCGGGCCTACCAACTCGCTATCGACTCCGGGCATCCAACGGCCGCTTCGTGTGCGCGAGAGGTGCTGCAGCTGCTCAGACATGACGACGCGCCCGGCGCATCTGATGCGATCTGCGGCAGCACGCTCTAGCCTCGGCAGGGACATGTGCCCGAGCCACCAGCCCGTACGACGCCCGGACCTGCGCGCCGACTGCGCGCAGTGCGCTGGCCTGTGCTGCGTGGCGCTCGCACTGACCGCGTCCGCCGACTTCGCCATCGACAAGCCGGCCGGTGAACCGTGCCCGAACCTGAAGCACGACTTCCGCTGTGGCATCCACGCGCGGCTGCGGGACGGTGGCTTCCCCGGCTGCACCGTGTACGACTGCTTCGGCGCCGGCCAGAAGGTGACGCAGGTGACCTTCGGCGGCCGCGACTGGCGGCAAGCGGCGGACTCGGGCGCGCAGATGTTCGAGGTGTTCGCGGTAGTGCGGCTGCTGCATGAGCTGCTCTGGTACCTGACCGAGGCCTTGGTCCTAGCACCTCCCCTCCGCGGTGCACTCAGGCGTGCGCTCGACGACACCGAACGGCTAGCGCTCGGCAGCCCGGAGTCGCTTGCGGACCTCGATGTGTCCGCCCACCGCTCACGGATCAACGACCTGCTGCTACGGACCAGCGAGCTCGTCCGTGCACGCGTCTCACACACACCGATGAACCACCGTGGAGCAGACCTCATCGGCGCGGACCTGCGCGGCGCCGACCTTCGTGGCGCGGACCTGCGCAGCGCCTACCTGATCGGCGCCGACCTGCGTCGGGCCGATCTCACAGCCGCCGACCTCATCGGCGCGGATCTCCGGGACACCGACCTGCGCGGCGCCCACCTCGCGCCGAGCATCTTCCTCACCCAGATGCAGGTCAACGCGACACGCGGCGACGCCAGTACGACGCTCCCGCCGCGGCTGATCCGCCCGCCGCACTGGTCCTAGCCTCCCGCCATCACGGCTCTGACCTGCTTCGCCGCGCGCAGGCACAATCAGTTGCCAGAGGCAACTTGTCTGGACGCGTGTGACCGGCCGGGCGCTGACAGCGGTTTCGGCGCGCTCGTCGTGGTCGGCTCGGTCTAGCCACGACGCGGCTCCGGGGCAGGTGAGGACGCAATCACCCATACCGGACGATGACGCACGGGTCTGAGGCTCCGACGATGGCTACCTGACAAATGTCGTCCGTCCTGCGCCCAGCGTGCGTGGCGTGACTCGGGATGCCGTGATCGGACAGGGCTATGACGGAGCGACGCGAGGTCTACGAAGCGCTCGATCTGGCGCTGCGGATCGGCGAGGTCCTCCTGTCGTCCGGGGCCGGCGCGGCCGATGTGACGGCCGCCATGCTGGCCGTGACCGAGGCTTGCGAGGTGCGCCACGTGAGCGCGGACGTGACGTTCGTGGACCTGACCCTGCGCCACCAACCGAGCCGCGACGTGCCCGCCGCCATACAGGTTCGCCGGGTGACCTGGCGCCCGGTCGACTACTCGATCCTGATCGAGGTCGACGAGACGGTCAACCGCCTGGTCGCCGGCGAGGTCACTCAGGGCGAGGCTCGGGACCAGGTCGCCCGGATAGTGTCCACCGGCCACCACCGACGCCGTTGGGCGGTGACCATCGGCTGGGGTGTGATGGGAACCGGTATCGCGCTCACCCTGGGCGGCAGCCCGGTCGTCTGCCTGCTCGCGTTCCTGACGGCCTGCGCGATCGACGGGACCCAGTTGCTGTTGCCCCTGCGCCGCATCCCGGCGTTCTACCAGCATGCGGCGGGCGGCTTCGTTGCCACGCTCATCGCGGTCGGCGCCTCGGCCACGGATCTCGAGGTGAACCCGTCCCGCGTCGTCACCGCCGGGATCGTGATGCTCCTAGCGGGAGTCGGCATCATGGGTGCCACCCAGGACGCCCTGACCGGCTTCCCGGTCACGGCCAGTGCTCGGTTGATCGGAGGCGTGTTGAACACGGCGGGCATCATCGCCGGAGTGGGTGCCGGGCTCACCGTCGGCGACATGCTCGGGGTGGGCCTGACCACCTTCACGCCCGGTGCGGTCGGCCTGGCGGAGGTCGGGGTTACCGTGTTCGGCGCCGCCCTGGCCGCCGCGGCTTTCGCGTTCGCGTCGTACGCACCGTCGCGCTCCCTGATAGCCGTGGCCCTGGTCGCCGCGCTCGGACAGGGAGTCCTGCTCGCCGTCGACAGTTCCGGGGTCGGCCGCACCTGGGGTTCGGCGGTCGCTGCCGTCACCATCGGCGCTGTTTGCTACCTCGCTGTAGATCGCTTCCGGGTCCCGGCGCTCGTCGTCGTGGTTCCCGCGATCGTGCCGCTCCTGCCGGGACTGGACATCTACCGGGGACTCGCGCTCCTCGCCGAGGGCAAGGACGGCGTCCTCCAGCTGGCCTCCGCGCTCGCCACCGCGCTCGCGCTCGCGGCGGGCGTGATCCTCGGTCAGTACCTCGTGCGGCCGCTCAAGCGTGAGGCGCGTCGACTGGAGACCCGGCTCGCGGGCCCTCGGATGGTCGGTCCGTTCCGGCGCCACGGCGACAAGGACACGTAGGTTCACGCGTTGGAGGCCACCCCTGGAACGTGGTGTCGTCGCGAATGGTCGCTGAGGATGACGCCGGCAGCGATCGCGAGAGCAACGGTCGGGACCTGGAGGGCGAAGTCCGCCAGGTTCTGCAGTCCGGTCACGATGTCCCCGCCGAGAAGCGCGGTCGCGCCCCGGACGCCGACCCCGCCCACGGTGAGGACGAAGAACCCGCCCAGCAACAGGATGAGGCGCGGGGGCCGTTGGGGGTGGGAACCCACCAGGTTGCCACAGGCACCGAGCACGGCACCGGCCACGAGCGTACCGATGACCGCGCCGGCGAGGCGGGTGACACCTTGCTGGAGGAGGAACGTACCGATCACGCCGGGCACCAACCAGACGAGCACTCCGGGTTCGGCGTTGAACGCGAGCACCAGGCCCAGGCAGAACACCACCCATCCGGCCAGGACGATGACGAAGGAGAGCTCCGGCGGGGGCAGCGTCTCGTCGAGAGCGTCTCCGTTGCCGGTGACCCCGGTCGCCGCGACAATGCCGATCACGATCAGACCGAGCGTGAGGAACCCGAACACGAGACGGACGGTGCCCGCGGTGAGGCGGCCACCCAGGAGTTCCCCCGCGGCCGCCGACAGGGTGTCGCCAGGGACCACGATGAACAGTGCCGGCAGCACCATGAGCGTCACGCCCGTGCGCTCGGCGAGGCCCGACAGCACGGTGAGCCCCAGCGTTGTCACGACGAAGGCGCCGAAGAACGGGAGCAGCCCCTCGAGGGGACGCCCGGCGGTGAGGACGACCAGCACGCCCATGACCAGACCCAGGATGGCGGCCGCGCCCGCCTCGCCCCAGGTCGCCACAACACTCGGGGCGAACCCCGCTGCGAACAGCGCGACGCCGAGTACCCGCGCCCACGCGGGCCAACGGGGCCTCGACTGCGCAATCGCGTCGAGGCGACGGCAGGCCTCGTCGGGGTCCACCGGCTGTCGCTGCGCCTGGACGAGAAATCGTTTGAGGGCGGCGACCTGGTCGAGCCGGAAAATCCCCGGGGCCGCCCGGACCACCGCCGCCCGACCGACCTCCCCGGACGACCGCTCGGTGAGGAGCATCTGCTCGGGAAGGACCACCAGGTCGACATCGACGCCGTAGGCCGAGGCCGCCGTCGAGACGGAGCGCTCCAGCGACTCGACGCCCTCGGCACTGCACGCCAGGGCGAGCCGAGCGACACGGACCACGACGTCGAACGCGGGCACGTCGCCGCCGACGTCTCAGCTACGCATGGAGGCGTAGTGCCGGAGGAACAGCGCCTCGGTCAGGGCCATGGCTTCGATCTCGGTCGGGTCCACGCTCTCGTTCGGGGCGTGGATGAGGGCCAAGGGCTCCTCTACCCCGATCAGGATGAGCTCGGCGTCGGGGTAGGTCTCCTCGAACACGTTGCACAGGGGAATCGATCCGCCCTGTCCGAGGCTCGTCATCGGTTGGCCGTACGCCTCCTGCATCGCTTTGGCCATCGCCCGGTACGCCGGGCCGTCGGTGGACGCCTCGAACGCAGCACCGGTCGCCTCGACGTCGACAGTGACGTGCACTCCCCAGGGGGCGGCGGCGTTCAGGTGGTCGATGAGGGCCTGCTGGGCGACCTTGGGTGACATGCCGGGCGGGATGCGCAGGTTCAGTCGCGCCGCGGTCTTGGGGACCACGGCGGCAGCCGAGCCGACGACCGGTGGGCAGTCGATGCCGAGGATGGTTACCGCTGGTCGGGCCCACAGCATGTCGGACACACTGCCGTCCCCGAGCAGCGAGACTCCCTCGAGGACGCCGGCGTCGGTGGTGAACTGGTCGGGCGGGTACGGCGCGCCCGACCAGGCGCGCGTGTTGTCCAGCCCGGTGATCGTGGTGTTCCCGTCTGCGTCACGCAGTGAGGACAGCATCGCCACCAGGGCGGCGAGGGCATCGGGGGCGGGGCCGCCGAACATCCCGGAGTGGACCTCCGATGCGAGCGCCTCGACAGTGACGACGACGTTGACCATGCCGCGCAGGCTGACGGTGGCGGCCGGGCGGCCGACCGCGGCGTTGCCGGTGTCGCAGACGAGGATCGCGTCGGCACGGAGGAGGTCGGCGTTCTCGGGGACGAAGGCCTCGAGGCCGCCGGTGCCCTGCTCCTCGGAACCCTCGACCACCAGCCTCAGGTCGACCGGGACTTCATCCCCGAGTGCCCGCAGGGCTGCCAGGTGCATGACGATGTTGCCCTTGCAGTCAGCCGCTCCGCGGCCGTACCAGCGTCCGTTGACCTCGGTCAGCTCGAACGGGGGCGTGTGCCAGGCGGCGTCGTCGAGCGGAGGTTGTACGTCGTAGTGGGCGTAGAGCAGCACGGTCGGAGCCCCCGTGTCGGAGCACTTCCTGGATCCGACCACCGCCATGCTGCCGTCTGCGGTCTCTTCGAGATGGGCGTCGGTGAACCCGATGTCCGCGAACCTCTCCAGCACCCACTGGGCGGTGCGCTCGCACTCCGCGGCGGGGTACTGGCGGGGGTCGGCCACAGATCGCAGCGCGACGAGCTCGGCGAGTTCGTCGCGTGCCGCCGGCATCAGGTCCGCGATGCGCTGCCGCAGGTCGTCCATGTCAGTCGCTCGCCACGTCATCGGTCTTGAGGTCGTCGACGAACTCCTGGAACTCCTTCAGCTCATCGGGACAGTAGATCTGGATGATGAGCAGCTGACCCTTGAGCGCCCGGCTGTCGACGATGACCGGCCTGGCCCCCGGGCCTGCGGCACCGTTGGTGAGCTGGGTGAACAGGACGGCCCGGCCCAGCGCGTTGTTCGGGTTCTCGCAGGTCGCGCCTCCGTCGTTCCCGAGCACGCGGACGATCTGGTCCTTGTCGGGGGTGCGGGCCCCGGCGGCCGCGAGCGCGCCGATCAGTTGATCGGCTTTCTGGCTGGCCTCGTTGCTCTGCTTCTGTGAGCGGAAGGTGAGTAGCCCCACGATCAGCAGGACACCGAGGATGACACAGGCGGTGATGTAGATCCACGAGCGTTCGCGTGCGGGTTGGGTCTCGACAGGCGTGGTCATGACGGAGTCACCGCCTCCGGCTCAGGCTGCTTCCATGAGGGCTTGCGGAACCGGTAGAACAGGAAAGGCACGAGCAGGCCGAGACCGAGGGCGCCGCCGGCGACGATCAGGAGGTACAAGCCCGAGTTGCCGGATTCGAACTGCGAGGGCGGGATGAACCCGACCAGCAATGCCGCCAGCGAGGCCGCGAACCCGACGCCGCACAACCCGACCAGCATCGGCGCCCGGTAGCCACGGGCATGATCCGGGTCCTTACGACGCAGTTGGACCGCGGCCACGAACATCAGCAGGTACATGATCAGATACACCTGCGTGGTGATGACCGAGAAGATCCAGTACGCGCTCGACACATCCGGGATCAACGCGTACGCGAGACCGATCACGGTGGTGAGCAGGCCCTGGACGACCAGGATGTTCTGCTGGACGCCGTTCTTGTTGAGTCGCTGGAGGTACGGCGGGAGGTAGCCCTCCTGCCGGGAGATCAGCAGCAGGCCCCTCGAAGGCCCGGCCAGCCAGGTCAGCATTCCGGCGAGCGATGCCGTGACCAGCATGATTCCGACGATCGGGGTCAGCCATTGCCAGCCGAAGTTCGCGAAGACCGCGTCGAACGCCTGCATGACGCCGGCGGTGAGGGAGAGCTCCTCGGCGGGGACGATCCAGCTGATCGCCAGGGCGGGGAGGATGAAGATCGCGAGCACCAGGCCCATGGCCAGGAAGATCGACTTCGGGAACTCCTTGGCCGGCTTCCTCAACGAGGACACGTGGACCGCGTTCATCTCCATGCCGGAGTAGGACAAGAAGTTGTTGACGATGAGCACGAGGCTCGAAAGCCCTGCCCAGGCCGGGAAGATGTTGTCAGCGGTCATGGGTGCGGCCGAGGTGTTGCCTTGGCCAAGGAAGACGATGCCGAGGGTGACCAGGACGACGCCCGGGATCAACGTCCCGATGATCAGGCCGCCGCTGGCCAGGCCGGCCACGCCCTTGGTGCCGCGCGAGGAGACCCAGACTCCGGACCAGTAGACGACGATGATGACCGCCGCGGTCCACACACCACTTGTGGCCAGCTCGGGATTGAACACGTACGCGAGGGTGCTCGCCACGAACCCCAGGAGGCTCGGATAGTAGAAGATCGTCATCGCGAACTGGCACCAGACGGCCAGGAAGCCCATCGGCTTCGAGATGCCTTTCGAGACCCAGTTGTAGATCCCGCCCTCCCAACCCGACGCCAACTCCGCGGAAACCAGCGAGGTGGGCAGCAGGAACACGACGGCCGGGAGCAGGTACAAGAAGACGCAGGCCAGTCCGTAGACCGCCATCGTCGGCGCCGCCCTGAGGCTGGCCACCGAACTCGTCGTCATCATCGCCAGCGCCACCCACGAGATCCACTGGGTGCTGGCGGCGCGCGTGCGTCCGGCGCCAACGGCTTCGGCGCCGTCGGCCGGTACATCCGCCGCGCTCATGACATTCCTCGAGGTAGTGCTCGTGCATCCATGAAAGAGCCTCCGCCTCGGGCCTCAGTAAGTAGGCCCCTGGTGACAGTCTGGAATGAGCCCAATTGCCCGAACCTCATCCGCGGTGGATGACCCGCCGGGTCGACGGCACCCCGGCATCCGCCCTGATGAGCCGGGCCTACTGGACGATGCGGAGGTCGCGCTCGGTGTTGTTGAGCCGACGACCGCCGGCGCCAGTGACGGTCACGATGTCCTCGATCCGAACCCCGAACTTCCCGGCCAGGTAGATGCCCGGCTCGACGGAGAAGCACATCCCGGGCACCAGTGCCTGCTCCTCACCCTCGATCATGTACGGCGGTTCGTGGGTCGTGGTGCCGATGCCGTGGCCGGTGCGATGGATGAACCGCTCGCCGTAGCCCGCGTCCGTGATCACCTTCCGGGCCGCCCGATCGATCTCCTGACACGCGACGCCAGGCTGGACCGCCTCGACGCCGGCCTGCTGGGCCAGTCGCACGATCTCGTGCACCTCACGAATCTCGGCGGACGGCTCGCCCACAGACACGGTGCGGCTGGTGTCCGAGCCATAGCCGTACATCAGCCCGCCGAAGTCGAGGACCACTGCGTCGCCGACCTCGATGACGCGGTCACCCGCCTCGTGGTGGGGGTTGGCGCCGTTGGGACCTGAGCCGACCACGGTGAAGTCGACCTGCTCGTGCCCGAACTCCCGCAGCAGCCGGGCCAGATCGGCCGCGACGTCGGTCTCCTTCCGGCCGGCGAACCGCACGCCGAGGATCTGCTCGTACGTCGCATCCGCGGCGGCGCCGGCCGCATCCAGACGGGCGAGCTCGTCGGAGCCCTTGACCGCCCGGAGCATCGGCAGGCTCTGCGTGAGCGATCGGTACGAGGATCCGGGCACCGCCTCCTGCAGACCGAGCAGGTGCATCGCCCAGGCAGAGTCCGCGATGCCCATGATCGCGGTCTCGGCAAGGTAGCTGCCGGCCCGCGCGAACGGGTCCTCTCCGTCGGACCAGTCCACGATCGACAGGCTCGGTGCGCCCACAGCCGCTTCAGCGTCCGGCCGCTCCAGGGTCGGCACCAGCAGCGTCGGCTCCTGGCCCGGGGTCAGGACGAGCAACGTCAGCCGCTCGGTGATGGCGGTGGGCTGGTATCCGGTGAGCCAGACCAGGTCCGGGCCGGGGGAAATGAGGAGCCCGTCCAGACCCGCGCGCTCAGCGTCGGCCACGACGCGTCGCATCCGGGCCGAGTAGTCCTCGGCCGTGAAGGGTGCCGGTGGTGTCGGCTGGGTCGTGGTCATCGATTCCTCCCGGATACAGGCTTCGCCTTCAGCCTTGGTCTGGGCCGGTTCGTCCGGCCGTTGCCGAGGTCGGCAGAGTGTGAGTGTGCGCGGCCGCTGCTGCGGCGGCGTCGTTCAACGTCCCGGTCGCCGCGCGGTGCCGGCCGATCACGAACACCATCAGAACGCCGAGGAAGCTGAAGATCGCCATCATCCACGAGGCCGCGGCCAGGCCCGAGGCCAGAGCATCACCCTGCGACTCGCCATCGCCGGTCTGGTTGCCGATCACCGTGCCGTAGATGGTGGCGGCCAGAGCGGTGGCCACCGCGGCTCCGACGTACCGGGCCATGTTGGAGACACCGGAGGCCCCGCCGACCTGGTTCTCCGGTACCGCCGCCGTCGCCGCCGACGACGCGGGACCGTTGGACAGCCCCATGCCCACCGCGATGAACACCAGCGGCAGCAGGAACGCGGCGTACATCCACGAAGCGCCCACGAAGCCCACGATAACGAATCCGAGCGTGGTGAGGGCGAACCCGGCGCCGATCGTCTGCCGGCCGCCGAACTTCGCCGCCAGCCGCGGTACGAAGGGGGCGACGACGACGAGCCCGACGGTCGCCGGCAGCGTCGCCAGGCCTGCCTCGAGCGGGCTGAAGTCCAGGGCGGCGGGATCCTGGAAGTACAGGCTGAGCAGGTACATCAGCCCGTTGATCGTGCCCGCACCGATCAGAATCGCGACGGTCGAGCCCACCAGAACACGGTTGCGCAGCAGCGAGAGGTCCAGCAGCGGTACGGCGACCCGTCCCTCGACGGCGATGAACGCGTACCCGGCCGCGATCGAGATCGCGAAGCATCCCAGGGTGGCAAAGGACAGCCATCCCCAGTCGCTGCTCTTGGTGACCCCGAGGATGAGCGGCGTCAGGGTCAGCGCGATGAGCACGGTACCCGCGTAGTCGATCGTCCGCGGCCGATTCGGGTCCCTCGACTCGCTCACCGTCGCCGCGGTCAGCACCATGCAGAGCACCGCCACTCCCGCGTCGATCCAGAACAACCCCTGCCATCCGCTGACCTCGACGAGCACTCCGCCCAGCAATGGACCGGCGGCTGCGCCGACGGCCGCGGCCGCGCCCCACAGCGACACCGCCCGCAGTTGCGCGGCGCCCTCGTTGGCGACCGTGAGCAGGCTCAGGCCGCACGCGAGAATGGTTGCCCCGGCCGCGCCCTGGATGACGCGTCCGGCGATCACCATCCCTCCTGACCCGGCGAGCGCGATCATCACGCACGACGCCACGAACAGCAGAAGGCCCAGTTGGAAGACCCGCCTGCGGCCGAACACGTCACCCAGCGAGCCCGAGGTGACGATCACGGCGGCACCGACCAGCGAGTAGCCGGTCACCGCCCACTGCAGCGTCTCGACCGAAGTGCCGGTGTCCTCCGAGATGGCCGGAAGGAGAATACTGACCGCCGAGGTGTTCGCATTCACCACGAGCGTCGAGATGCACGTCGCCGCGAGCACCCCACCCGCCTGACTCCTGACCTGTACGGCGTCGCTCATGCGCGTCCTTCCCGTGACCGAGCCCGAACCAAACGGTAGGGCCGGGCATCCCTCGGCAACCTCACCCGCTACGGACGAACCCAAGTCGCGATGGTTACGGGCACGACCAGGATGCGGCGCCAGCTCCGCCATCGATTCCTCCCAACCAGACTCTGTCGCGGGCCTTCCCGAGCCAGGGCCGGAGGTCCTGAGACGGCGGGACACGTTGTGGCCCATCCGGGGTCAGTGAGGGCGTACGCCGGACACGCGCGGGCCCATCGACCCTGATGCCGAGGCGGGACCAGCGGGAGCGTGGAGTCGAGTGGAAGGGGGTGCGGCCGGCTGCGGCACCTGGGAATCGTCCAGGCACTGGGGCAACCACTGAAGACAGGAGGAACGACGGTGAGCAAGACATCCAGGCAGGCAGAGCAGAAGGTTGCGATCGGCAACGGAGTACGCCGGAAACCGAGCAGGGAAGAGATCTGGCGACAGGTTGCCAAGGCATCGTTCGCGGTGCTGAGCTACGTGACACCGAACGGCGAGCCTCGGTCGAGTGGTGTCGTCTACACGAGCGGCCGGGGCCGGCTGTACGTCGCGGTCGCGCCGGACAGCTGGAAGGCCTTGCACATCCCGGCGACCGGCCAGGTCGCGGTGACGGTGCCGGTACGGCGTGGCGGTCTGATGGCTCTGCTGGCTCCGATCCCGCCGGCCACGATCAGCTTCCACGCTCGTGCCGTCGTTCACCCGGCCGGCCATCGCCACATCGCATCGCTGTTGCCGGAGCTGGCCAAGCTGGTCCCGGCTGAACGGTTGGCCGACTGCCGGATCGTGGAGATCTTCCCCGAGGGGCACTTCCTCACCTATGGCATCGGTACGTCGTTGTCGAGCATGCGCAGCCCGGCCGCCGCCCGAGCCCGAGTGCCGGTGAACTGAGCGCAGGTGCCGTCCGAGTCAGTGGGCAGGGCGCTGATCGGTCCGCTGCTCCGCATCGGCTTCGTCAGTTGCGTTGGCGCGGCGGTGATGCTGCTTGTAGAGCTCGACGCCGAGGTAACGCAGTACGGCCTGCTCGAATCGCGACGATCCGATGGTCGGGCGGCTGGCCACGTTGAGCTGCGCGTCGCGCTGCGTGCGTGCTTTGTCGATGTCTTTCATGGCCGGCTCCTTTCCTGCACCTCCAGCACACGCGCGCTTGCGATCGCACGGAAGGGCACAAGTTCCCGCCGAGGTGGACCTGACGGCCCTGGCGCGGACCCCGGCGCCTTCGGACCATGGCTCTACAGGGGTCCATCGATGGGAGGGGCGAGCATCATGATCGCGAGCAGGCACTGGAGCGTCGAGATCTTCATCGACGAGCACGAGGACGAGCGAACCACCCACGCAGAGGCCCGTCTGCACACGAACGACAAGACGCATCTGATCGGCCGGGGTACCGCCCGCCGGAATCCGAACGACACTGACATCGCCGAGATCGGCGACGAGCTCGCCGTTGCGCGGGCGCTGTCCAACCTGGCTCACGAACTGCTGGACGCCGCGGCGTCCGACATCGAGCAGGTCACCCACGAACACATCCGCCTGCACAGCTGACCGAGCGGTCCGGCGTCGTCGACCTGAACGTCTGATGACAGCGCCGGCGCCAGATCATCTTCAGGTCAACGCGATGCGCGCTGACGGCTGGCCCGGAAGGCGTGCCGGGCCGCCGGGAGCGCGACGCACAGGGCTGGCACGGACCAGAGCCAGAAGCCCCAGCCGAAGCACATCAGGGCGAGATGGAAGGCGATGACCGCGAGATAACCGGCGCGCGGGCTCTTGACCAGGAGTACGGCGATGGTCAGTTCGGCCACGGCGAGGAGCAAGGCCCACAGCGTCGGGTGGGCCATGAAGACGTTCTGCCAGCCGTGGTACACCCAGTCGAAGAGCGCTCCGTCGGCGAACGGGCGGTAAGACTGCGGGGTTGTCAGGGCCAGGACGAAGTGAATCACGGCGCCTGATCCGAACAGCGCGACGAAACCCCAGTGGATCGCACGGTAGACACCGGCCGAATCGGTGGACGTGGCGGACTGGGTGGTCACGAGGATCAGCCTCCGATCGCGGCTGCGGGGATGATGGCGACCGGGCAGTGGGCGTGGTGGAGGACGGTCTGGCTGACAGAGCCGATGAGCATGCCGGTGAAGCCGCCGCGGCCGCGGGCGCCGAGGACGATCAGGTTGGCGTCGGCGGCGAGGCGGAGGATGTGTTCGGCGGGGTGGCCGGTGATCTGGATCAGTTCGGCATCCTGGCCACCGCGCGCATGGACCGCCTCCCGCAGTTCGGTCTCCGTGATCCGGTGGAGCTCGGTGCCCGCGGGCTGGGCGGCGACGACACGTACGGCGAGGTCGTGGCGGCGGGCATAGTCCAGGCCGAAGTCGAGTGCGATCTGGCCGGCGGACGAGCCGTCGTACCCGACGACCACTCGGCTGCCGGCCTCAGTGCCGAGATCGGGTCGTACGACGACCACCGGGCAGCGGGCGTTCGCGGCGAGATCGAGGCCGGTCGAGCCGAGGAGGGCGCCGACCATCAGGCCGAGACCGCGGCTGCCGATCACCACCAGGTCCGCGTCACGGGACGCCTGCACCAGGATGGTGGATGGTGGTCCGTGTTCGATCCGTGGATCGAGGTCTATGCCGGGCGCCAGATCACGGGCCAGGGCGACCGCTTTGTCGACGACGTCGCCGGTCTCGGACGCGGATCCGCCGGGAGGGACGGCACTGATCAGTCGCAGCCGGGTGCGCAGCGAGGCGGCTTCGGCGCTCGCCCACCTGATCGCGACGTCCGCGGCCGGCGAGCCATCGATGCCCACGACAACGGGTTTGGCGTTCATGCCGATCTCCTTGACGTTGCGGGAAGGCCGATCTCCTCGGCTGCCATGAGGAGGCGGCGCAGGCGCGCGACGAAGCGGGCGGCGGGTGCGCCGTCGACCACGTCGTGGTCGAGGCTGATCGTCAGTTGCAGGAACTCACGTTCGACGAGCACTCCCTGGAACAGAATCGGTCGCCGCGTGATGCCGCCGATGACGATGCTCAGCGTGTGCAGCTGGAAGGCGATGCCCCAGCCGCCACCGGCGCCGAACATTCCGACCGCTGTCACGCCGACGGTTCCTGCCAGCGCCCGTTGGCGATGGGGCAACCGATGCAGTATCCCGAGCAAGCGGACGCGCACGAAGCTGGGCAGGATCAGGTAGGCGCGTGCCCACGGTGCCTTGCGGACCGACGGGCTGAGGTGGGGATCCGCCTTGACGTCGTGGATCTCGCGGTGCAGCTCCTGCACGGTGCGGTTGCCGGCATCGCGCAGCACATGGGTGAACGCGAACGGACTCCCGTCCATGTCGACCTCGACGGGCAGGCCGACATCGACCTGGTCGAAGATCACGTCCCGGCCGCGGAGGTCGCGGTACGCCTGGACCGTGGGGTCGGCGGCGACCGCGCGAGCCACACAGGCGACGACGAAGGCCGTGAACGAGAGATCCTCACCGGTCGCCTCATGATGTCGTCGCAACGCCCCGCGGGCCGAGGTCACGTCGACTTCGAACAGTCCGTGGATGGCGTGGCGGCGTTGGGCCGCCCGGCCGGCGTCGATCACGAGTCGCCGGGCCCAGGGCACGGGCACGACCTTCGAGTGCAGCTGATGCACGGTCCACCTCCGGAGCCGATCTGATTCAAGCATCGGTCGCCAGGGCAGCCTCCACATCGGCCAATCGGTCCGAGCGGACGGGGCTTTAGGCCCTACAGGGGTCGATGGAGTCGGCGTTCGCTCGAAGGTGCACGGACTCGTCGAAGTAGGGAGAACGATCGTGCGGTACGTCGCACCCTCTTCGGTGACGCGAAGGTCGTGCTCACCGCGTTGATCAACGAGATCCAGGCCTATGTCCACTGAGGTGAGAGCGATGGAGGAAACGATGCGGCCGAGGGCCGAGCCGACGGACGCGGATCGCGATGCGATGCTGCGGGCGGCGGTGGCGGCCCCGTCCATGCACAACACCCAGCCGTGGCGGTTCCGGTTCGCCGGCTGGGCGGTCGAGGTGTACCGGGATCGTGAGCGGGAGCTGCCCGCGGAGGATCCGTCGCGGCGGATGTTGTACGTCTCGCTGGGGGCCGCGATCTTCAATCTGCGGGTGGCCGCGGCGGCCCGCGGGATCGGTTCACAGGTCCGCCATCTGATGGACCAGCGCCGGCCTGACCTCGTGGCGGTGGTGGAACTCGACGCACCGCTGACCGGTGCGATGGCCGGCCTGGCGCCGTACATCCTGCGACGCCGGACGAACCGGGAGCCGTTCAGCGACGAGCGGGTGCCGGACCAGGTCCGGGCGGAACTCGGTCTGCGTGCGCGGATCGAGGGAGCCGTCCTGCAGTGGCTCGATCGGCCGCCGGGGCAATGGTGGTTGCAGATGGCAACGAATGAGGCGATGGACGCGGACGACGAGGACCGCGGCCGCACGGCGGAGCGGCGCCGGTGGGTCGGGGGCGACCGCGCGTACGACGGCGTGCCGTCGAGTGCGCTCGGGCCCCGGATCACGGGTGGCAATCCGGTCGTGCGTGATCTGGCAGCCACTGAGGCCGATGAGTCGAGACCGGTGGCGGACTTCGAGCGTGCACCACAGTTCGCGCTGCTGGCGACCCGGTACGACGGACCGATCGAGTGGCTCCGCGCCGGCCAGGCACTCGAGGGGGTGCTGCTGGAAGCAACCGCACAAGGGGTCTCGACGTCGCTGCTCAACCAGGTGATCGAGCACGAGGGCCTGCGCTGGCAGATCAACGACCCTCTCGGACCCTGGCAACGGCCCCAGACTGTGATCCGCTTCGGCTACGGGCGCCCCGTCCCACCGACTCCCCGCCGCCCGATCGCCGACGTGCTGATCCGGGACTGACGGTTCGTCCGGCGATGGGTCGGGTGGTCCGGGAGCTCGGGACCTTGGGCCCTGACCTCGCGGTGTGGAATCGATGACTCTGGAGATGCAGGGGAACGACCGGCTCGCCGGGAGCGGACCTTGGACAGGTGGCCGCAGGCCACGAGATCCGCCGTCATCAAGACGGTTCCGGTCCGGTGAGCCGGTCCTCTGCGTCCAGTCGAGACATACCAGGTGGCCGCCGAGCACGGGAGTGGGAGAACGAGTGGCTCGCGGTCGCCCCACGCCGGCTCCACGGTCCGAAGTGACGGCGCGAAGGCCTGCCCCGAGTCGGGGCAGGCCTTCCGGACTGTTGTCACCTATGGCGGGCGATGCGGTCCATCGCGGCCCGGACCGCGGTCTCGCTCGGTTGCGGCGAGAACACGTCCCATGCGTGGAAGACGACTCCGATGCCCCAGCCGAACATCGGGAAGGCCGGCCAGAAGAATCCCGCACCGGTCAGGTACCAGATGACCACCAGAAAGGTGTTCACCGTCAGGTAGGCGAGGATGTGTCCCGCGAGGTCATGCCGCTTGCGGAGATCCTCGACCGCCTGCTTGCGCAGCGTCTCGTCGTTGTCGGCCGGAAGGGTCCGATCGACGACCTTCTCATCCATGACTGCCTCCTTGCTCATCACTTCCACCGTCTGCCGGTGCCGGCCGTCCGGTCAGGGCACCAAGACGCGTCCTGAGCGGGACCTTCGGCTCTGCTGAGCTCGTCTGGCGGGTCCAGGCAGCCGGGCCGGGAGAGCGAACCATCACCTGGCCGCTCGGCAGGCTGACCGTCGTGCTGGCAGTCGTACGGCAGCCGAAGCCGGGACCTTCGACCCTCCCGTCGACCCCAGCCCCACCGGTCGATGAAGGGACGAAGACAACCGGCTGAGGGGTCGATCATGAGCGTACGGGTTGGGATCAGCGGGTTCGGGCGGATCGGGCGCGACTACCTGCGCTGCGTGCTCGAGCGGACGTCGAGCGGCATCGAGGTGGTCGCGATCAACGACGTCGCCGCACCGGCGACCCTCGCGCATCTGCTGCGCTACGACTCGACGTACGGGCCCTTGAAGAAAGAGGTCGGCTACTCGGACGACTCGATCACGGTCGGCGGCCACAGCTTGCGTGCGACCGCCGAGCGTGATCCCGCCCGGCTCGACTGGACGGCCGTCGGTGCGGAGATCGTGATCGAGGCGACCGGCAGGTTCCGCACCCGCGAGACCGCCGGTGCGCATCTCGCCGGCGGCGCCCGCAAGGTGATTCTGTCGGTGCCTGGCAAGGACGTCGACACGACGGTCGTTCCGGCGCCGTGAACTGATCCCGACGAGCACGGGTGCCGCCCGTGCGGTCGGACTGGCGATCCCTGAGCTCGCGGGGAAGATCGACGGCGTCGCGGTGCGGGTCCCGGTCGAGGACGGCTCCCTGACCGACCTGACGGTGCAGCTGTCCGAGGTCGCCACGGTCGCGCAGGTCAACGAGGCCTTCGCCGATGCCGCGGCCGGACCTCTCAAGGGGATCTTGCGCTACACGACGGATCCGATCGTGTCCCACGACATCATCGGCGACCCGGCGTCGTGCATCGTCGACGCCCCGCTCACGCAAGTCCAGGACCAGCTGGTCAAGGTCTTCGGTTGGTACGACAACGAGTGGGGCTACACCAGTCGACTGGTCGACCTGACCGAGCTCGTTGCCAGGTCGCTGTGACAGGAGGTCATGGCTTCAGCCGCCGTGCGCGGTTGAAATGTCGCGGCCGTCGAGGGCCGGGACGGCGATCACGAAGAGGATGGCTGCGCCGGCGAGAAGCCAGAGGTAGCTGAGCTGGAAGCCGGCGCCGAGCGGTCCGCCGTTGAACGCCTGATGGATGGGGGAGTAGGGCTGCCACGACTCGAAGCGCGGCAGGATGAGTCCGGCGGCGTAGACGACGTACGCGGCGGTTGCGGCGGCTGAGGCGATGCCGATCGCGGCGGGTCGGCGTCCGGTGACGGCCCCGGCGGCCAGCGCCAGTACGCCGTATTCCGCGCCGAGCAGCGTCATCGCGAGGGCACCGCTCGCGGCCGCGGGAACGCTGATACCGAGGCCGAAGATCAGGCTGCCGAGCGTGGTTGCGACGAACAGTGCGAACCCGAGGACCGTGATCGACAGCGTCAGTGCGAGCGCCTTGTCGGCGACGATGCGGAAGCCGGAGACAGGGGTGACCAGCAGCAGTTCGAGCGTTCCACGTTCCTCTTCGCCGGCCAGGGCGCGGGCGCCGTGCCCGATGGCGTAGACCAGGAACAGCGCGGGCAGCAACAGGGTGAACAGTTCGGCGTTGAGGAAGCCGGCGCCGGTGTTCATCGCGTCGAGATCGAAGAACCTGCGGAGTTCCTCGGGAAACGACTGGTACAGCTCGGTGAGGTTCGGCATGTCCCGGACCGACGGCCACAGAGCGCTCTCGAGCAGCACGAGTGCCACGATCGCGATCGACCAGCCGATCAGGCCGCGGCGCGCGTCGTACATCGACTTCATGAAGACAGTGCGGAACATGGCTCACTCCCGGTCGGTGTAGTAGTCGAGGAACGCGGCCTCCAGGTCGGCCTCGTGGCTGACGACGTTGATCACCTCGTACGGCGCGACCGTCTTGATGAGCTCCGCCGTCGATCCGGTGACGACCACGTGTGCGGTCCGGCCGTCGAGCGTGAGGTCCTGCACACCTGGTACGGCGTGGATCCGGTCGCCGGGTGGGGTGCCGGCGAAGGTGAGATCGAGACGGCGGCGGGCGCTGTCCCGCAACGTCTGCACGGACTGTGTCGTCACCAGCCGGCCGGCTCGCAGGATCGCGACAGTGTCGGCGACGGCGTCGACCTCGGACAGGACGTGCGAGGAGAGGAAGACGGTCCGTCCGGCGTCCCGGGTCTCACGCAGCAGGTCGCGGAACTCGCGCTGCATGAGCGGGTCGAGACCGGTCGTGGGTTCGTCCAGGATCAGCAGGTCGGGGTCGTGCATGAAGGCCCGGACGATGCCGACCTTCTGCCGATTGCCGCGAGACAGTGCGCCGATCCGGACACCGAGGTCGAGGTCGAACCGCTTGGCCAGGAGCTCGATCCGGTCCCGGTCGACACCGCCGTACAGATGGGCGAAGTAGTCCAGGTACTGCACGCCGGTGAGATCCGGGTAGGCGACGAAGTCGCCGGGCAGGTAGCCGATCCGCCGTTGGAGTACGTCGTACCGATCGTTGGCGTCGAACCCGAAGACCACCGCCGAGCCGGACGTCGGCCGGATCAGCCCGGCGAGCAGGCGGATCGTTGTGGTCTTGCCGGCGCCGTTCGGTCCGAGATATCCGAGGATGACGCCGGCCGGGACGTCCAGGTCCAGACCGTCGAGCGCGGTCCGGTGGCCGAACCGCTTGGTCAGTCGCCGGGTCTTGATGACGATGTCCCCCTTGGGTGTCATGGCAACGCGTCCTCAGGTGTGGTGGATGACGGCGACCGGGCAGTGCGAGTGGTGGAGCAGGCCACGGGCCACCGATCCGAGCCGGAGCTCGGAGAACGCGGTGTGGCCCAGTCCGCCGACCACCAACAGGTCGGCGAGCTCGGACTCGCGTGCGAGCACACGGACCGGATGATCGGCGACAGCACGTTGGTCGACGCGGACCTCGGGATACTTGGCTCTCCAGTCGTCCAGCGTCTGCGCCAGGAGTTGGTCGGCCGCACCCGCCCAAGGTTGTCGGCTCGGGTCGACCCAGACATTGGGATCGGGGTAGCTCTCGCGGACCGCGACAGCATGGACGCCGAGGAGTTCAGCGTTCGTCGCGTCGGCCAGTTCGAAGGCGAAGCGCAGCGCTTCCTGGCCCTCCACCGACCCGTCGATGCCCACGACGATCCGCCGGTGCGGCGGTGCCGTGGGGTTCCAGGTATCGGGTACGACGATCAGTGGCACGTCGGTGCTGAGCGCCGTACACGCCTGGGACGTCGACCCGAGCACGAGCTCCGCGAAGCCGCCCATGCCGCGACGGCCGACGACGAGCGCCTGGGCGCGCTCGGACAGCTCGAGGAGCACCTTGGTCGGATGGCCGTGGCGCACCTCCAGCGAGGCGGCCGTGAATCGAAGCCGCTCGAGCTCCTGGAGGGCGTCTGCCAGCACCTCGCTGCCATCGTCCGGTCCGGTGGGTGGTGTGCTCGCGGGCAGCTGCCGATGCTCATCCAGGACATACACGGCATGCAATGGCGCCCGGCGCAGGGTGGCGTACGACGCCGCCCAACCGAGGGCGATCAGGCCGTCGAGCGATCCATCGATCCCGACGAGTACCGGCAGTTCCGCTGACATGAGACACCTCTCGGTTCGTACTCCTGCAGTTCCAGTCAAGCCGTGGGTAGGTGCCGCGGGGAGGGTAGAAGGTCCTGCCTGGAGGTGTAGTTCGGCTGCTGTCAGGACCGGTGTGGTGGGCCATTGAACGTCAGTGACGAGGCGGCGGTGCTGCTGGCCGACATCCTGCCGACGTCGTACGAGGTCGGCGTACTCAACGGCAAGGTCTCGCCGGGCGACACGGTCGTGATCGTGGGGGCGGGTCCGATCGGTCTCGCGGCGATCGCCACCAGCAAGCTGTTCAGTCCGTCGCGGATCGTCGTGGTCGATGCGGCGGACTCGCGGCGTAAGGCGGCGCTGGAGCGGGGCGCGGATGTCGCGCTCGGTCCGGATGAGGACGTGGAGAAGACGGTTCGCGAGCTCACTGGTGGACTGGGTGCCGACGTTGCGATCGAGGCGGTCGGAATCCCGGACACCTTCGAGCTGTGCACCCGTGTCGTCCGGCCCGGCGGGACGGTCGCGAACATCGGTGTGCACGGTGCGCCGGCGACCCTTCACCTGGAGGATCTCTGGATCAAGAACGTCACCATCACCACCGGCCTGGTGGACACGTCGTCGACGCCGCGGTTGCTGTCGATGCTCGCGGCGGGCCGGCTGGAGGTGCCCGAGCTGATCACGCACCGGTTCGGCCTCGGCGAGATGCAGGACGCGTACGACGTCTTCTCGCGTCCGGCGGTGACCGGTGCCCTGAAGGTCGCGCTGTTCAGCGAAGCCGGAGTCGAGTAGCAGCATGACACCCGCGGTCCGCGACCTGGCGTCGCGGACCGCGGCTGTGCTGTTCGGGCCGGCCGGGAGAGGCTGAGGATGGGATCAGCGCACGATGGCGACGGGAGACTGGGCGTGGTGCAGGACGCTCTGGCCGACCGAGCCGAGGAGCAGACCCGTGAATCCGCCCCGGCCGCGGGAGCCGACGACGATCAGGTCGGCCGAATTCGCCCGGCGAACGAGAGCCTGGGCGGCCGACCCGCTGACCAGTTCGGTCGTCCACTGCACGTCCGGATGATCCGCTGCCGCGCCGGCCACGGACTCGGCGACGAGCAGGCGACCCTCTTCCTGGATCTTGTCCTCGTCGAACTGGAGCATCGATGCGCCGTCGGAGTATGTGAGGAACGGACTCGTCCAGGCATGCAGGGCGACGACCCGGGCGTGCAGTGCCTCGGCTTGGTCGAAGGCGAAGTCGATCGCCTTGGCCGATGCCTTGGACCCGTCGACTCCGACGGCCACGGTCGATCCCTCGTGGGCGTGCGGCCGCAGGTCGTGCGGGATCACGATGACCGGGCACGGAGCGTGCGTGGTCACCTGGACCGCGACAGACCCGACCAGGATTCCGCTCCAGCCGCCGAGGCCACGCGAACCGAGAACGACGAGGCGGGCGTGTCCAGCCTCCTCGAGCAGGGCCGGCACGGCCGCTCCGCCGACGAGACTCGTTGCGACCTGCAGTGCGGGGTGCTGCAGCCGGACGGTTTCGGCCACCGCGTCGAGCCCCTTCTGCCGCGCCGTTCGCAAGGCGTCGAGCGGAACGACGTGCCCCGGAGTGGGGCGCACGGTGACGATGAGCTCGAACGCCTCCAGGATCCGCAGCGGAGCCAGTTCGCGGACGGCTTCGCCGACGGCCCAGCGCAGAGCGCTCTGGCTGCCCGGCGAGCCGTCGTAGCCCACGACGATCGGAGCGGGTTGTGACGACATTGTGTTGACCTCCTGTGCTCTCAGAGCCCTTTTCCAGCCTGGGGCCGCGTGGTGGTCCGGTCCTAGCGGCAAGAGTCCCTAGGTGACGGGCCGTTCGGCTGATGATGCTGAGGTGAGAACGGCCCTGACCGGCGGATGGGGTACGACCCCACGATCGAGGTGTCCGAATCGAGTGAAAGGAAGACACCATGACCACCACGCCGAACCGGGACCACCTACCGGCTCCCACGATCACGCCCGACGGTGATCGGTACCCAGTCATCACCACGGCGGCCGGGCGTGCGCTCGCCGTACTGCGGATTGCCTTCGGCCTGACCTTCTTGTGGCCGTTCTTCGACAAGCTGTTCGGGTTCGGCTACGCCACTCCGGCCGGTAAGGGCTGGGTTGACGGTGGCGACCCGACTGCGGGTTTCTTGGGTAAGGGCACCAGTGGCCCGTTGGCGGACTTCTATCAGTCTCTGGTGGGTGATTGGTGGGTGACTCCGTTGTTCATGGTCGCGCTGGCCGGTATCGGTCTGGCGCTGACGTTGGGTATCGGGATGCGGATCGCGGCTGTCAGCGGTTCGCTGTTGTATCTGATGATGTGGTCGGCGAATCTTCCGCCGGAGAACAACCCGGTGCTGGATGAGCACATCCTGGGTGCCATCACGCTCGTCGTTCTCGCGCTCGTTGCTGCTGGCAATGTGTGGGGCTTGGGCGGTTGGTGGGGCAAGCTCGACATCGTCCGCCGCTACCCGTGGCTGCGGTGACCACGATGCCTGTCCGGCCGGTCATCCACGTGGGAGTCGACGGCTCCTGGCGTGACACCGGTGCCCTGGAGTGGGCCCTGCAGGAGTCGCTGCTCCGGCACGAGTCACTCCAGGCGGTGCACGTGATCGAGGGCAAACTCCGGCACGCGCCGGGTTGGGACCTGGACGTCGTCGACGACTCCTCGCTGGAGATCGTCAGCGAGGTCCAGAAGCACCTGGACGAGAGCCCCGGCTCGCTCGACCACGAGGCTGATCTCGTGGTCGGGCCACCGGCTCGGACACTGACCGAACTCGCCGCCGGCAGCAGGATGCTGGTGGTCGGCCGTCGGGGGATGGGGACGTTCAAGCGACTGCTGATCGGATCCACCTCGGAGGCGGTCGCGGGCACCGCGATGGTCCCGGTCGTGATCGTGCCCGAGCACTGGCAGCCCGGCGTCCACTCCGGTCCGGTGCTGGTCGCGGTGGACGATTCCGAGAACAACGATGCGATCATCGAGTTCGGCATCGAGGAAGCGACTGGCCGCGGGCTGGCCGTGCGGCTGGTCCATGCGTGGGACCTGCCGGCGATGTACAGGTGGGACGCGATGAACGTCGCCGGCGTCAGCGCCGAATGGACCGAGAACGCCAAGGGCCACTTCGAGAACGTGGTAGCCGCGTGGCGGCAGAAGTACCCCGGACTGGAGATCCACGCAGATGTCCGCCGTGGCCACCCGGTCGACGGCGTCGTCACAGCGGCATCGGAGTACGACGCGCAGCTCCTGGTCGTCGGCACTCAACACCACACCAGGCTGCGGTCCTTTGTGGTCGGCTCCGTGACCCGGGGCGTGCTCCACCACGCGACGTGCCCGCTGGCCGTCGTACCGGCGGCCCACAAGCGGTAGAAGCTCTTGGCCGAAGGTCCTCCCCACATCCGTCCGTCCGGCGGGCGCAGAGGGCATCCTCGGCTCTGCCGAAGCCGCCGAGATCGCGACAGGCTCGAATTGACAGAGAGGTGACAGAGATGAGTACGTGGACACGGACCGGGCCGGTAGTGGTTGAGGTCGATGGAAGCGCGGAGAACCTGCGGATCGTGGATTATGCGGCCGCGGAGGCGCTCCGGAGTGGCGCTGAGCTCGTGCTGGTGGCGCCGTACTCGGCGCATGGTTCGTTCTCGCCGATGATGCCGGGGTATGCGCCGAAGGCGCCGGCCGAGGTCGCGGATGCCGCCTTGAGGGCGGCTGTCGCGCATGTGCGGCATCGAGACGGTTATGCGATGGAGTTGGCCGCGGTCGCCGGCGAGGGCTCCCGCATGCGAGTGCTTGCGCATGCGGCGCGGAAGGCGCGGATGCTGGTGGTCGGCAGGGCGCGCAGCCGCGGTCCGCAGCGGCTGATCAACACGCACGCCAGCCTGACGCTGGCCAGTCGGGCCGGCTGCCCGGTGGTCGTCGTACCGGCGTCGTGGAAGCCGTCACTGGTGGATCGGAAGGTTGCCGTCGGCATCGATGGTACGACGCTGTCGTCGGAGGCGCTCGAGTTCGCCTTCGGTGTGGCGGCGGGCCGGGAGGCGGACCTCATCGTCGTGCACGCTGGTCTTCCCACTGACCATGCCTGGAACGACGAAGACTCCGAGCACTCGTGGATCAGCCGAGCTGATCACCTGCTGTCGGAGACCCTCGCCCCATGGACGAGCCGGTTCCCGGACGTGAAAGTGACGCGGTTCCTGAGCAGCCGTCAGCCGGCTGCCGCTCTGGTGCACGAGAGTCGCGAGGTCGGACTGATCGTGGTCGGATCGCACGCTGGTCCGTTGCCGGTCGATCCGGTCGCGCGCCGTTCGGTGGCCGCGATGACGTGCCCGGTCGCGATCGTGCCACATCACCTGACTACAGCTGAGCGCGAGCACGTGACAGTGCAGCGCGATGCCCGGCGCGGCGAGCTCGCCGTACCGACGTACTGACTTGAGGAGGCGGCCATGCTGATGCATTCGACTGGTCTTGGAGCGGGCTGGATCATCTTCCTGGTGGCGCTGTGGATTCTTCTTGCCGGAAGCGCTACCTGGGTCACGATCTCCCTGATCTCCCGTCCGCGTCCGCACCCGGCCACGCTCCCGTCGCCGCTCGACATCCTCGAGCGCCGCTTCGCCGCCGGCAAGATGACCCGCGACGACTTCGACGAAGCCCGCGCCCGCCTACGCACCCACGACCTGGACCGCTGATCTACCAGGACCAGACCCGGCCGGCCACCGGGGATTGGCCCTACCACCCGACTATCTGCTCAAACGCTGCTTGATGAGGCGTCAGGTTGTGGGCGGCACGTACCAGGCCGCCTCGAGCGGTATCTTGTGGCCGATCATGAACTGGATATCGCGAGTCGGTTCGGCGCGTTCGTGCAGTCGTGGGAAGTGCTCCCGCCGGTACTCGTTGTGGGCCTCGGCGCTCTCCCATTGCGTCACCACCAGGAACTCGTTCGCGTCCCGCCGAGCGAAGAGCCCGCCTTGAAAACCGAGCGCTCGGATCATGCCCGGATTCCAGACCGAGGCCTGAACGTCGGTGAAATGGCTGATGCGTGGCTCGTAGATCTCGCAGCGCGCCACCCGCAGCATCTCCCGCCCGGCAACGTCTCCGGGAGAATGACCGATGATCTGCAATGTCTCGTACACCCGTACATCTATGTCCGTGTACGTCCCGACTTGGCGCTTGGCGAGCAGATCGTGCGGTCCGCGCATGAAGGCCTGATAACTTCCACGCTCCGCCCACAGGCCGAAGATGTGAGCGATGCTCGAGGCATCCGTGTCCCAACCGCCGCGTTGACCGAGGAATCCCGGGACGCCTTGGAGATCTGCCCAGTCCTGTTGCCCCTGATCGAAAAGATCCCGATCACCCACCGCGCACCGGATCCACTTCAGCAGCACTCGGCCAACCTATACCCCAACGGCCGCGCGGCCGCCCTGGCGTCATCGATGCCTACGACGACCATCTTCTCGGTTACGTCGTTCCGGTCCACTGCCAGTTCGTGATCTCAGGCATGTCCTCACCGTGGGCCAGGATGTAGGCGTGGTGCCGGGCCCGCTGGTCGATGAGCCACTGGCGTACGTCGGCGGCACGCTGACCGAGACCGGGGACGCGGTCGATGACGTCGAGGGCCAGGTGGTACCGGTCCAGGTCGTTGCGTACCACCATGTCGAACGGCGTCGTGGTCGTGCCTTCCTCCTTGTACCCGCGGACGTGGAGGTTGCGGTGGTTCGTCCGGCGGTAGGTGAGCCGGTGGATCAGCCACGGGTACCCGTGGTACGCGAAGATGACGGGCTTGTCCGTCGTGAACAGCGCGTCGAAGTCGGCGTCGGCCAAGCCGTGTGGGTGCTCGCTGGCCGGTTGCAGGCGCATCAGGTCGACCACGTTGACGACCCGGACCTTCAACGACGGCAGGTGCTCGCGCAGCAGGCTCACCGCGGCGAGCGTCTCGAGCGTCGGTACGTCGCCCGCACACGCCATCACCACGTCGGGGGCGCCGTCGTCGTTGCTGGCGAAGTCCCAGATGCCGAGGCCGCGAGCGCAGTGCAAGGCGGCAGCCTCCGGACCGAGCCAGTCCGCCTGGGGCTGCTTCCCGGCGACGATCACATTGATGTAGTCGTGGCTGCGCAGGCAGTGCTCGGCGGTCGACAGAAGCGTGTTGGTGTCCGGCGGCAGATAGACCCGGATCACCTCGGCCTTCTTGTTCACCACGTGGTCGATGAATCCAGGGTCCTGGTGGGAGAAGCCGTTGTGGTCCTGCCGCCAGACGTGCGAGGTGAGCAGGTAGTTGAGTGAGGGGATCGGTCGTCGCCACGGGAGCGAGCGGGTGACTTTGAGCCACTTCGCGTGCTGGTTGACCATCGAGTCGACGATGTGCACGAACGCCTCGTAGCAGGAGAACCAGCCGTGGCGGCCGGTCAGCAGGTAGCCTTCCAGCCAGCCTTGGCAGGTGTGCTCGCTGAGGATCTCCATCACCCGGCCGTCCACCGTCAGATGCTCGTCGGTGGGCAGGACTTCGGCGTTCCAGGCCTTGCCGGTGACCTCGTAGAGCGCGTCGAGCCGGTTGGAGGCGGTCTCGTCCGGACCGAAGACGCGGAAGTTGCGGTGGGCCAGATTGTCGCGCATCACATCGCGCAGGTAGTAGCCGAGGACCCGGGTCGGCTCGTGCTCGGTTTCGCCCGGAGCGGCCACCGGTACGGCGTACCCGTCGAGCTCCGGCAGCTCGAGATCCCGGCTGAGCAGGCCGCCGTTGCTGTGCGGACTGGAACCCATCCGGCGGTCATCGGGCGGAACCTGTGCGAGGAGCCGCTCCACGGGCCGGCCCTCGGCGTCGAACAGTTCTTCCGGCCGATAGCTACGCAGCCATTGCTCCAGGAGGCGCAGGTGGTCCGGCGATGTTCGTACCTGCGACAGGGGCACCTGGTGCGACCGCCACGTCCCCTCGACCAGTACGCCGTCGACCTCGTGCGGTCCGGTCCAGCCTTTGGGCGTGCGCAGGACGATCATCGGCCAGGGCCGGCGGGGTGTCTCATGGCCCGTGCGTGCCTCGGCCTGGATGTCGGCGATCTCGTCGAGGACCTGGTCGAGGGTGAGTGCGAGCGCCTGGTGAACGTGTTCGGGTTCGTTGCCTTCGACAAGGTACGGACGGTAGCCGTATCCCTCGAAGAGACGGGTCAGTTCGTCGTCGCCGATGCGCGCCAGGATGGTGGGGTTGGCGATCTTGTAGCCGTTGAGGTGCAGGATCGGCAGGACCGCGCCGTCGGTGCGGGGATCGAGAAACTTGTTCGAGTGCCACGAGGTGGCCAGCGGTCCGGTCTCGGCCTCCCCGTCGCCGACCACGCAGGCGACCACGAGGTCGGGGTTGTCGAGGACGGCGCCGTACGCGTGGCTGAGGGAGTAACCCAGCTCGCCGCCCTCGTGGATCGAGCCGGGCAGCTCGGGCGCGACGTGACTCGGGATGCCGCCGGGGAACGAGAACTGCCGGAAAAGCTTCGCCATCCCGTCCGCGTCACGGGACACGTCCGGGTAGGTGTGGCTGTAGCTGCCTTCGAGCCAGGTGTTCGCCGCGATGGCCGGTCCGCCATGTCCCGGACCGATGACGTACATCATGCTCAGGTCACGCCGCCGGATGACCCGGTTGAGGTGCGTGTAGAGCATGTTGAGCCCAGGCGTTGTACCCCAGTGACCGAGCAGACGCGGCTTGATGTGCTCTGGCCGTAGTGGCTCGGTGAGCAGGGGGTTGCCGAGTAGGTAGATCTGGCCTGCGGACAGATAGTTGGCCGCCCGCCAATAGGCATCGAGGTTGGACACCTCGTCGGCGGACAACGGCTTACCGGTGAGCTCATCCATGGCTCCCAGCGTCCCGGTAGCGGCATGCGGTCACCCAGAGTCAAAGGTCCCGCCGTCGCGGGACCGATCGGCACTGGCCCGGCAGGCGGCGCCGCGGTGAGCTGGTGGGGCGTCGGAAGGAGACGCCCATGAGGTCGATCGAGCAGGCGGCCGGACGGCCGGGCGCGGGCTGGGATGTGCTGGCGTCGGACGGTTCGGTGGTGCGGATCCGTCCGCTCCGGGAGGACGACGAGCCTGCGCTGGACGCGATGAACGAGCGGGTCTCGGATCGCTCGATCTATCTTCGCTTCTTCGGGATCAGCCGGTCACTGGCCGGACAGTTTTCGCACCACCTGGCGACAGACCACGACGGTCATGTCGCGTTGGTGGCGGAGTACGGCGATCAACTGGTGGGTGTGGCGAGCTACGAGCCGCTGCGCGCGGGCGAGGCCGAGATGGCCTTCCTGCTCGAAGATTCGGTCCACGGCCGCGGGATCGGGACGTTGCTGCTGGAGCAACTCGCCGCGACGGCCCGGGAGAACGGGATCCAGCGGCTGCGCGCCGACACACTGGTCGAGAACGCCCCAATGCTCCGCGTGTTCGCCGGCTCCGGCTTCGAACAGGTCCGCAAGCTCGACAGCGGGGTCATCGAGCTGGTCCTCGACACGGCGTACCGCCCGTCCACGCTGGAGCGGATGGCCGACCGCGAGCGTGCGGCCGGGGACCGTTCGTTGCATCGGCTGTTCTCACCTCGCGCGGTGGCGGTGATCGGAGCCGGCCGGACCCCGGGCGGGATCGGCCACGAGGTCCTGCTGAACGTTGTCAAGGGCAACTTCACCGGATCGGTGTACGCCGTGAATCCGCACGCGGACCGGATCGCCGATGTTCCGTCGTACCCGTCGGTCGTGGAGGTGCCCGGCGTGGTTGATCTCGCGGTGATCGCGCTACCGGCCGAGCAGGTGCGAGACGTGCTGACGGACTGTGCCGCCAAGGGCGTCGGGGGAGCGGTGGTGCTGACCGCCGGCTTCTCCGAGCTCGGGGCCGCGGGGCGCCAGCTGCAGCGGGAGATCCTGGAAACTGCTCGCCGACACAGCATCCGGCTGATCGGTCCGAACTGCCTCGGGTTGGTGAACACGGACCCCGCGATCAGCCTGAACGCGACCTTCGCGGAGGTGTCACCGATGCCTGGAGCGCTGGCGATCGCGGCGCAGTCCGGCGCTGTCGGCATCGCCGTACTCGACCAGGCCGCCCGGACCGGGCTGGGCATCTCGGAGTTCGTCTCACTCGGCAACAAAGTCGATGTCAGTGGCAACGACCTGCTGCTGCACTGGTGGGGCGACTTGCGGACCGCGGTGATCGGCCTGTATCTGGAGTCGTTCGGGAACCCGCGCAAGTTCGGCGGGCTGGCCCGGCTGGTCGGCCGGACCAAGCCGATCCTGGTTGTCAAGGGCGGCCGATCGGCGGGCGGGCGCCGGGCAGGTGCCTCGCACACTGCCGCGGCGGCGACGCCGGAGACCGCGGTGGACGCGCTGTTCGCGCAGTCCGGCGTGCTGCGGATGGACACCGTCGAGGAGCTGGTGGAGACGGCCCGGGTGCTCGCGGTCCGGCCGTTGCCTCGTGGCCGTCGGCTTGCTGTTGTCGGAAACGCCGGTGGTGCAGGCGTACTCGCGGCGGATGCGGCCGGTCGCCTGGGCCTCGAGCTGCCGGAGCTGAGTGAGACCGTTCAAAGGGAGTTGGCTGCGATTGGCGCCGTGGGCAGCGGGAATCCCGTCGACCTCGGCGCCGCCGCGTCACCGACGAGCCTGGCGCAAGCCTTGAAGATCATCGTCGACAGCGGCGAGGTCGACACCGCGCTGGTCTGCTACGCGGCCACGCGCGCCGGCCGGGTCGAGCGCATCTACGACGCTGTCGCCGGCGCCGCAGTCCAGGCCGATGTGCCGATCGTCGTGAACTGTATCGGTTCAACCCACGCCGCGCCGGAGATCGCGCTGGCGGACGGTCGCCGGTTGGCGGTGTTCCCGTTCCCGGAGAGTGCCGTCCGCGCCTTGGCCCACGCCGTGCGGTACGCCGAATGGCGGTCCCGGCCGCAGGGCGTCGTACCGGATCTGCCTCGGGTCGATGCGACCGCGGCGCGGGCTGTGGTGCGGTGGTTCCTCGAGCGCAACCCGGAGGGTGGCTGGCTGGAGCCCCTACACACCGGTCAGCTTCTGCAGTGCGCAGGAGTTCCGGCGATCCCGGTTCTCTCCGCTTCGAGTCGCTCTGAGGCGATCGCGGCGGCTGAGTCGGCGGGCTATCCGGTCGCGCTCAAGACCGACGCCCCCGGCGTACTGCACAAGACCGACATCGGCGGCGTCCGGGTGGGACTGGTCAACTCGGCGCAACTAGGCACCGCGTACGCCGAGGTCACCGCGGCGACCGGGGATCCGCGTGTTGTGGTCCAGGCCATGGCGCCCAGCGGAACCGAACTGGTGATCGGCGTCGTTCGAGACCGGCTGTTCGGCCCGCTGCTCATGGCCGGCAGCGGCGGCATCCTGACTGACATCCTGGCCGACCGCCAATGGCGAGGCCTGCCACTCACAGACCTGGACGCCACCGACATGCTCCACTCCCTGCGCTGCGCACCACTCCTGGCCGGCTACCGCGGCGCACAGGCCGCCGACGAGGAGGCTGTCCTGGATGTCATTCATCGCATCGCCTGGCTCGCCGAGCTGGTCCCCGAACTGGCTGAACTCGACATCAACCCGCTGATCGCCGGCCCGTCCGGTGCGTTCGCGGTCGATGTCAGGATGCGCCTGACGCCGACCAACCCTGAGCCCGATTGGTACGCGCGCCGCATGCGCGCAGGCGGCGCCTGATCAGAGCCGGACCCGCTCGGGGTGGCTCAGGAACCTGGTGCCGGTCACTGTCTCGGCGGCGCCGAGGAAGGCTGGTCATCGCACGTGTTCGAGTGACTGCTCGATCCGGAGAGCGACTCGGGACAGGGCGCGAAGCGCGGCCGTTGTCTCGGCGATCTCCTGGTGGGAGGTGGGCGGGTGGACGGTGCGGTAGAGGTCGTTGCGGAGGTCCTCGAGGTGGTCGACGAGGTGCTCGATCTCGTGCGAGACGATCGCGTCGTGTGGCTGCTGGTGCGCGACGAGGGGCAGGATGTGGCCGCGAAAGGCCGTGATCGTGTGCTGCGCTTCGGCGAAGCGCCGCTCCTCCAGGAACCAGTTGTCCGACGCGCAGTTCTCCGCGATGCGCTCGAGGTCGGCCTCCCAGCGCTCGATCTCCTGTTGCAGGGTGGTGGTCATGACTACTCCTCCCATTGCTGATACTTCAGCGTTGCGCCGGGGAGGAGGGTGGCGCTGCGGGCAAGAGTCCCGACTCGGGAAGTCGTTCGGCGGTCGGTCGGTCGCCGGTCGGGGGCCCTGAACTCCACACGACGGTGTCGATCGGGCCGGCGCAGATCAACTGAGGCCGGAAACCGAGCGGTTCGGCGTACTCCGTGACCAGTGCCTGGAGGTCTTCGCGCAAGGCGCTGGAATCAGGTGGCTGCAGTAGCTGGAAAAGCGTGGCCTAGACGCCTGCTCGCGGACGCTGTCCCCACGGGAGAAGGCGCCGGCCGTCGAGAGACTCGATGCCCAGCCGGACCACCTGCGGATCGTCCAGCGGCAGCCAGGAACGCAGCGGCAGGGCAGCGCGGAGCGCCGCGGTCTCGTCCGGGGTTGCGACGGACAGGTGGCCGACGGCGGTGATCGTCCAGCCGAGGTGCCGCTCGAGGTCCACATCGTCGGCCTCGAAGGCGACCACATCGCCACGTTCGGCGGCCCTGAGCTTGTCACCCGGGCCGGTGCTGAACACGATGGTGTCGTCGTCCAGGACGAAGTTGACCAGCCGGACCGCCGGGAGGCCGCCGTCGGTGTAGACGAGCCGCCCGAGAGGGACGGATCGGAGCAAATGCAGACAGTCCGCGTTGCTGACAATCTCCAGGCGAGAGTGATCGAATGCTCGCTGCGTGGTCACTTGGGGCCTCCAAACACTGGACAACTGCCTTGACCTGTCCGTGAGCCAACGATCGCTGGGGAAGACTGACCGATGTAGGGCCGAAAGTCCTGCTTTGCATGGACCCGGTGAGCGGACAGCATGTCGAGATGCCGCGAGTCGATCGACTCAATCGCCCCTGACCAACCATCAGGCGAGTACGACGCCGAGCGCCTCGCGGGCGATCTGCCACTCCTCGTTGGTGGGGACGACGAAGACCGCGACCTCGCTGTCATCGGTGGAGATCCGGCGGGCTCCGGTGGCCGGCTCGTTGTTGCGGTCGTTGTCGATGCAGATCCCGAGGCGTTCCAGGCCGTTCAGTGAGGTGGCTCGGACTTCGGCCGAATGTTCACCGACACCGGCGGTGAAGACGACGGCGTCGACTGTCTCCAGGACGGCGTAGTAGGCGCCGACGTACTTGCGGATCCGGTGGCAGTAGACGTCGAAGGCCAGACCGGCGTGTTCGTCACCGGACGCGCGCAGTCGTTCCAGTTCACGGAAGTCGTTCTCGCCGGCGAGGCCTTTGAGTCCTGATGCCGAGTTGAGAGCCAGGTCGATGTCCTCCGCGGACAGGCCCACCTCTCGCATCAGGTACGCCGGGATCGCGGGGTCCAGGTCTCCGGATCGGGTCCCCATCACGAGCCCTTCCAGCGGGGTCAGGCCCATGGACGTCTCCACCGACCTGCCGCCCCGGACGGCAGAGGCCGAGCAGCCGTTGCCGAGGTGCAGCACGATGGTGTTCGTCTCGGCCGGATCGCGTTCGAGCAGTCGAGCGGTCTCCTGGGAGACGAACGCGTGCGAGGTGCCATGGAAGCCGTACCGGCGGATCCCGTGATCCTCCAACCAGGCCAACGGCACCGCGTAGGTGTAGGCCTGCGGAGGAAGGCTTTGGTGGAACGCCGTGTCGAACACCGCGACCTGTGGCAGGTTGGGGAACAGTCGGCGGGCGACTCTGATTCCCTCCAGGTTCGCCGGATTGTGTAGCGGGGCGAGTGGCACCAGTTCGGTCACCTCGGCGACCAACGCGTCGTCGATCAGTGCCGAAGCGGAGAACCGGGAGCCGCCGTGGACAACTCGGTGGCCCACCGCCGCCAGGTCGAGGCCGTCGAGTGACGGCCCGTGTGACTCGAACGCACCGATCGCCAGGCGCAGCGCGTCCTCATGGCCGGGAATCGACCGCGTCGTCTCGGTCTCACCGTCCGGGCCGCGATGGAGGTGGCGGCCTTGTCTTTCGCCGATGCGCTCAGCCAGGCCGGAGGCGGCTGCTTCACCGGTGCGAGCCTCGACCAGGCTGTACTTGAGCGACGAGGATCCGGCGTTGATCACGAGGACGTGGTCGCTCACTGGTCTACCTTCCTCGGGTCAGCGCTTCTGGACGAGGCGTTGATGCACCCCGGGTGCTGCCAGGTCACTGCCCTGCTCGCTTGACGCCGAGGACGTCCACGATGAGATCTGCAGGAGCTGGTGGTTGCCCGGGACGTGTGGACCGTCGATAGGGCTGCGCGCCAAGACCGGGCCGACCGTGAGGTCGTCTGGTTACGAGCGCCGATCAGTGAGCGAACCGGCAGACACGTCCCGGCACCAACGACACCCGAAAAAGAGGGTGCCTCCCCACTGGGTCTAGCAGCGAGGAGGCTGACGTGAAGTCTGCCACCAACACCCGAAATAGTGAACCGGCCACCAGCACCAGCACCACCGGCCTGCCCGAGTTCCCGCCCAACGATCTGACCGCGGGAGTGGACTGGGCACGCGACGACCATGCGCTCTGCATCGTTGACGGCCGTGGCCGCAAGATCGCCACGACCACGGTCGAGCACACCACCGCCGGTCTGCGGGACCTGACCAACTTCCTGGGCCGCCACGGCGCCAGCGAAGTCGCGATCGAACGCCCCGACGGGCCCGTCGTCGACGCCCTGCTCGCGGCCGGGCTGACCGTGGTGGTGATCTCCCCGAACCAGGTCAAGAACCTGCGCGGCCGCTACGGCTCGGCCGGCAACAAGGACGACCGCTTCGACGCCTACGTCCTGGCCGACACCCTGCGCACCGACCGGGCCCGGCTGCGGCCCCTGGTCCCCGACACCGAGCCCACGATCGCGCTGCGTCGCACCTGCCGTGCCCGAAAAGACCTGGTCAAACACCGTGTCGCGGCCGCGAACCAGCTCCGCGCACACCTGCGCAACGTCTTCCCCGGCGCCGTCGGCCTGTTCGCCGCGATCGACTCCGAGATCTCCCTGGCCTTCCTGGCCCGGTTCGACACCCAAGACCGCGCCGACTGGCTCACACCCAAGCGGCTGGGCGAGTGGCTGGGCAAGCAGGGCTACTCCGGCAAGGTCGACCCCGCCGTCTTGCACCAGCGTCTCACCGACGCACCCCGCGGAGCCACCGGCGAACACGCCACCAGCCAGGCCCCGATCACCGCCGCCTACGTCACGCTGCTGCAGACCCTGCACGCCCAGATCAAGGCACTCTCGACCCAGATCGACCACCAGCTCGACACGCACGCCGACGCCCACATCTTCACCAGCCTGCCCCGCTCCGGACGAGTCCGCGCCGCCCGGCTGCTCGCCGAGATCGGCGACTGCCGCGCCAGGTTCCCCACCCCCGAGACCCTGACCTGCCTGGCCGGCGCCGCCCCCTCCACCCGCCAATCCGGGAAACTCCGCGCGGTCGGATTCCGCTGGTCCTGCGACAAACAACTCCGCGACGCCGTCGTCGACTTCGCCGCCGACTCCCGCCACGCCAACCCCTGGGCCGCCGACCTCTACAACCGCGCCCGAGCCCGCGGCCACGACCACGCCCACGCCGTCCGCATCCTCGCCCGCGCCTGGCTCCACATCATCTGGCACTGCTGGCAAGACCAAGTCCCCTACAACCCCGCCAACCACCGCGCACTCCAACGCCTCCTCGCCCCCCAGAACGAGGCGGCTTGACATAGGGCTTCTCATCGGGCACCCTGCTGAGCCTGAACGGCGGTGATGGCGACCGTGTTGACGATGTCTCGCACCGTCGCACCCCGGGAGAGATCGTTGACAGGTTTGCGCAGGCCCTGCAGGACGGGTCCGACCGCGACGGCGTTCGCCGATCGCTGGACGGCTTTGTAGGTGTTGTTGCCGGTGTTGAGATCGGGGAAGACGAACACGGTGGCCCGGCCCGCCACCGGCGAACCGGGTAGCTTCGTCCTCGCCACGGCGCTGTCGATCGCGGCGTCGTACTGGATCGGTCCCTCGACCGGCAGTTCCGGCGCCCGCGCGCGGATGATGGCGGTTGCCTTGGACACCTTTTCGACATCGGTGCCCGCGCCGGACATGCCGGTCGAGTACGACAGCATCGCGAGCCGTGGTTCGATGCCGAAGGCCACTGCTGTCGCGGCCGACGAGATCGCGATGTCGGCGAGCTGCTCGGCGGTCGGATCGGGGTTGACGGCGCAGTCGCCGTACACGAGGACCTGGTTCTGCAGGCACATGAAGAACACCGACGAGACGACGGATACACCCGGCACCGTTTTGACGATCTCGAGCGCCGGCCGGATGGTGTGGGCCGTGGTGTGCGCCGCGCCGGACACCATGCCGTCGGCCAGGCCGAGCTGGACCATCATCGTCCCGAAGTACGACACGTCCCGGACCAGTTCGCGGGCGCGGTCCAGGTCGACCCCACGATGCTGCCGGAGCTGGTGCAGTTCCGTCGCGAGTCGCTCACCGAGTTGATCGCGCTCCGGGTCGACGAACCGGGCGGTGGAGAGGTCGGCCCCCAGCGCAGCCGCCTTGGCGCTGATCACGACCGGGCTCCCGAGCAACGTCAGGTCGGCCACGCCCCGGCGGAGCAAGACGTCCGCGGCCCGCAGGATGCGCTCCTCCTCGCCTTCAGGCAGGACGATGTGTTTGCGTTGGGCAACTGCTTCGTCGATCAGCTGGTGCTCGAACATCAGCGGTGTGACCGCGCTGCTGCGGGCGACCTCGAGCTGGTCGAGGAGGGCGTCGCTGTTCACGTGCTGCTCGAACAGCGCCAAGGCCGCGTCCACCTTGCGCGGCGAGTTCTTCGTGAGCCGGCCGCGGACAGCGGTCAGGGCAGCCGAGGTAGCCTGCGTGTCGAGCGTGGTCTCGATGATCGGCAGGGTCACGCCAACGCCGTCGAGGAGCCGCTGCACCTGGGTCGGCAGCGTGAAACCGCCGTTGAGGACGACGGCGGAGATCTGCGGGAAGTTGAGCGAGGCGTGCGCGACCACGACCCCGAGAACCACCTCCGGCCGGTCCGCGGCGGTCACCACCGCGGCTCCGTCGAACAGCCGGTCGAGCACGTTCGGCATTGTCATGCCGGCGACGACGAGGCCGGTGACCTCTCGTGTCAGCAGGGTGGGGTCACCGCTCAGCAGGCGACCGTTGACCGGGGGCAGCAGGTCGGCGACCGTGGGTTGGCTCAGCAGCGGCTCCTCTGGCAGAGCGAAGGCCGATCCGCCGACGCCGGCCAGTGCGGCGACCGCATCGTCGAGCTGCTGGGGGTCGACGCGATTGGCAAGCACTGCCGCGAGTGAACCGTGGTTCTCCCTGAGCTCACCGACCGCCATGTCGGCGATGGCTCGAAGGTCATGCGGGCTGTGCTGGAACCCGTTGAGGACCAGCAGGACCGGCGTACCCAGGTTGGCGGCGATCCTGGCGTTGTAGGAGAACTCCGTCGGACTACCCACATCGGTGTAGTCGCTGCCGACGACGAGTACGGCGTCGGCCCGGTCGGCAATCTGGTGGTAGCGCTGCACGATCTCGTCCAGCGCGGCGTCGGGGTCCGCGTGCACCTCGTCGTACCTCACGCCGAGGCAGTCGTCGTACGCGAGCTGGACTGCGTCGTGGGCTGTGAGCAGATCCAGGACGTAGTCACGGCCACCGTGCATCGCCGTGTCCGGGCGAACGATGGGGCGGAACACGGCCACGCGTTCGACCCGCCGCGACAACTGCTGAAGTACTCCGAGGGCCACCGTGGACTTCCCGGTCGACCCCTCCACCGACGCGATGTAGACGCTGCTCCCCATGCCTGAACCCTAACCACTCTCCGAGCCGGGCGGCGCGGACCGAGCGGCCGGTTCCGGTCGGGACCTTCGGCGCTGTAGGCGGCGGGCCGGGCGTCGTGTCAGCGGATGTGAACGGCGATGACGCCGCGGATGCTGCCGGCCAGGACGCCGGCGAGGTTGCGCTCGCGCGGGTCGGCCGGGCCGGTGACCGTGACGATGCCGTCGTGGGCTTCGATCTGCCAGTCCGGGTTCTCGGGCCGGATGATTTCGTGAACCTCGGCGCGGATCCGGTCGTCACGGCCGGCCAGCAGGTGGATGACGTCGCTGCGGCTGATCATGCCGACGACGCGGCCGTGATCAAGTACCGGCAGACTCTTCACCATGGTCGACCACATCAGGTCGATCGCGACGTCCAGTTCGTCGTCCGGGTCGACGGTGACCACCAGATGGCTCATGACGTCGGCGATCCGCCGCGGTGGCGTGTCGGTGGTCGTCCAGACGGCGGCGTTCGGGACGTGGCCATCAGTGGGGGCTGTGTCCTGCACGATGTCGGCTTCGCTGACGATCCCCACGAGTACGCCGGTCGCATCGACGACGGGCATGGCGGTGATCTTCCGATCGTCGAGAAGCCGGAGCGCGAGGGTGATCGGCGTCTCCGCTGTCACGGTAACTGCGGGTGCGCTCATCAGGTCCCGGATCAACATCGTCATCACCTCGTTCTGCCGACGATTCCGCCGTCCACCTCCACGATGTGCTCGCGTGGAAAGCGATCCCAGAGTCGAAAGTCCCAGGCAACGCGGGACCAGTCGTCGTGGACGATCCGTACCGCGTCGCCGCCGCCAGCCGTGCCGGCGAAGAGCTGTACGCCGGGTGAGCGAGGACATCCGAGGTCGCCTCGAGAAGCTCGCACGGAACCCGTGGACGCCTGTGACCCAGGTCAGTTCGGCGAGCCGGTCAGGGTGAGCTGGCGGCGGTGGAAGTCGTAGTGCTGGGTGGGGAAGTGATAGATGTCGGCCAAGGTCATGTAGTCCTTGAAGAACGGATCCCATCGGGTGGGGTAATGCATTCCGCGAGCGAGATCGGTGTCGGACTCGGCATCGAGCCGTTGATGCAGTTTGGCGACGACATGGTCGAACATGATCGCCATACGCTCAGGACTCACCGTCTGCCCGGCGGCGTACGAACCGAGGAAGTTGATCTGGTCGAACGGTCGGGTTGCCGCGTTGAGCAGTCGGGCATAGGAGCGGCTGGCCCCCTGCGGTAGCCGACCGAACAGTCGCACGAGCCGCAGCAAGGCACGGATGATCAGGTAGCCGAGCAGCATGTGGAACAGCAGTTGGCGGTTGTTCCAGCGAGTGTCGTTCGTTGCCCTCAGCAAATCCGCTCGATCGGCCGACTCGACCAACCGGCGAAAGTCCGCACGAGCCCGTTCAAGCTCCGCGTGCACCAACTGCCTGTCCATGTTTCATGTCAACACCCGTCCGGCGCCCGCACCAGATCCCGCACTGCCTGCTCCGATTGTGCCAGCCGTAGTGGCGAGCACTGTCAGTACTGCATCGATCGCCATCGGTGTCGTCTCTCTCGCCTGCTGAATTGACTGGTAGCCCGAGTGTCTTTCCGTTACCAGCGGACGAGTTTCCACACCTCTGGTCGGGGTTCGTCGGCGGCGTCGATGTTCGTGCCGTGCGGGGCGCCTACTTCGGCGAAGATCGCCACCGCTGATTTGAGGTGCCGCATCGTCTCGTCGGGGTGGCCCAGGGCGTGGTGCAGGTCGGCGAGGTTGTTGTGCAGCGCGGCCTCGCGGTGGCGGTCGCCTTCCTCGGTGCAGAGGGCGAGCGCGATGGTGGCGAGTTCGAGCGCGGGTTCCAGTTCCCCGTGGGCGCGATGGGCCAGGGCGAGGTTGTTCAGGGCTGCGACGCGACCGGGCAGGTCGCCGATCTGTTCGGCGAGGTCGCGGCCGGTCCTGAGGTGCTGGAAGGCGTCGTCGATGCGGCCGCCGGCGGTCGCGAGCATGCCGAGCATGTTGTGTGCCTGGCCGAGGGCTCGTCGGTCGCCTGACTCGGCGGCGAACGCGAGTGCCTGGCGGGCGAGTTCCGTCGCACCTGCCGTGTCGCCGGCGTCGTGGCGGGTGAGGCTCAGGTCGGCAGTGACGCGGGCGTGCTCGGCGGGTTGGTCAGGCGGCAGGGTGTCCAACGCGGCGCGGAAGTGTGCCTCCGCGAGTGCCCACTCCCCGCGCCGGTGACGCAGGCGCCCAAGCCGGTGTTCGATCCCGGGCAGGTTGGCGGTGGCCGCGTCGGCGGCCGCCAACTCATAGCTGCGTACTGCGGCGGCGTAGTCCCCGGCGAGTGTCTCGAGGTCGCCGATCGACGCGTGCAGCGTGGACGGACTGTCGTGCCCGAGAGCTAGCGCAGCGTGGAGGTGGTCGAGGGCCTCAGCGTTGGCGTAGACCTTCCGGGCTTGGTCGGCGGCGGCAGCGTACGCCTGGGCGGCCTCTTGGTCCTGGCCGGCGAGTTGGAGGTGGTGGGCAACGACTGCTGCCGGGGCGTGGACTGCATGAGCCGCCCGTGCGTGCAGCAGGCGCCGCCGAGCGAGGCTGGTGTCGTCGGACACGAGTCTGCGCAGTTGGTCGTGGACGAAGTCGTAATCGAGGGCACCTTCGCGGATCAGCCCGCGGCGTACCAGTTCCTCCAGCGAGGCGACGGTCTCCTCGTCAGTGCGTCCGCCGACCGCACGGACCGTGTCGACGTCGAAGGATCGCCCGAGGACTGCCGCGGCGGCCAGCACTTGCCTGCCGGTGTCGCTGACCCTGGCAAGGCGTGCGCGCAGGAGGTCGTTGACGCCGGTCGGCACCGGCCAGCTCTCATCGGCACCGGTGGTGAGGGCGTTGAGGTATTCGACGACCAGCAATGGCACGCCTTCGGTCTCGTCGTACAACCGGAGCGACAGTTCGTGGTCCATCGAGGGCCGCGCGGTGGCGAGCAGCTCACCTATCGCTTCCAGGTCGAGCCGTCCGAGCCGATGGACGACGCCACCGCCCTCCGCGACGACACTGCCGAACGGGTGGTCGGCCGGGGTTCGCGAGGTGAGCGTGATCAGCAGCGGCCGACCCACGAGCCGGCGCAGGCCGTACCTGAGCAGGACCAAGGACGCCTCGTCCAGCCACTGCGCGTTGTCGAGGTGGATCACGCCGGGGACAGGCCCGGACACAGCCGCCGCGAGGGTGTCCCAGACGGCGGCCAGGAACCTGGCTTCGGCTCCCGGACCTTCGGCCTGGGGTTCGGGACGGATGTCGGCAATTTCCGGCAGCAACCGGGACACTTCGGCGATCGTCTGCTGCGGTACGTCGTCGACCCAGCGGGCGTCCTCGCGCAGCCGGGCCCGCAGCGCGTCGACCAGTGGCGCGTACGCCAACGCCGCCTCGTCCTCGTACGCGCGGCCGGCCAGTACGGCGGCGCCGTTCTTGCGCAGGTCGAGGACAAGCTCCTCGACCAAGCGGGTCTTTCCGATACCGGCCTCGCCCTCGACCACGACCAGCCGGCCGTCGTGATCGATCGTGTCGTAGACCGCGCGGACAGCCCGGATGTCGTCGTTCCTTCCGACGAACGGTGTCTGGGTCTCCTGCGCCGGAGTCTCCACAGTCTCCGCAGTAGGCGGCGACGCGATCAGCGTGCCCGTGTTGACGGCCTCATAGAGCTCGGTCGTCTCGGGGAGCGGTGAAACACCCAGCTCGCGGGAGAGAGTACGGACGCACTGGCGGTACTGGACCAGCGCTGCGGCCCGATCTCCACTGAGTGCGTACAACCGGACGAGTGCGCGATGGGCCGGCTCGTGCAGGGGGTCGAGCGACAGCCACCGGCGTACGTGAACAAGCGCGGCCGAATAGTTGCCGTCCGCCTCCAAGCCTGCAGCCAGTCGGGCCAGGGCGCCGGTCAGCTCGCGGCGCAGAGTGTCGGCCTGATTACGTGCCCACTCCTCGAAGCCGGGGGCGTCCCGTAGACCGAAACCCTCCAGGAATTCGCCGCGGAACAGCCCGACAGCCGTCTCCAGGTCGCCTTCCGTCACCAGGTCCCGGAAGCGGTCGACATCGACGTAGAGGCCCTGGTTCTTGATCAGGTGGACGTGATCGCGGGTGGTCTCCAGGCACTCGGGCCCGATCGCGGTGCGCAGTGTCGACAGGGTCCGCCGCAGCGCACCGCGGGCGTGCTCGATGTCGGTGTCCGGCCACAGCAGATCAGCCAGGGCGTCACGCGGGCGCGGCCGGTCGGCCAGCGCCAGATGGGCGAGCAGCGCCACCGCCTTGCGGGTGTCGAATCCGACACGCCTTCCCGCTCGCTGGACCCGAGGCGGACCCAACAGGCTGACCTCGATCACCACACCCCCGACCCGTGCGCCGGCGGCGCGGCGGACCGCGCACCGAAACCGTAACGATTCTTGCACGGTGGAGCGCGAACATGTCGTGCGTCGGTGGATCAGGAGTATCCGTGCCTGAAGGGGGAGGGGAGGCCATGGGGGTTCGAGTCGGTGCTGCCCGCCTGGCCTGGCCGGTGTGGGGGCTGTGTGTCGCACTGACCGCAGTCGCCCTCGTACTCTTCGTCATCAACGGGGACGCCAGGCCGGCGGGGTCCTACGGCACCTTGGACGCCGTGGTCGACGTGGCGATCCTGGGCTTTCCGACGGTCGGCGTGGCGATCACCGGACGGCAGCCGGGCAACGCGATCGGCTGGCTGTTCCTCGCCACCGGGCTGGGCAACACCCTCGCGCAGGCCCTGCTCGAGTACGGCGCGTACGCCCTGCTCCGGGCGCCGGGGACGGTGCCCGGCGGCGCCTGGGCCGGCCTGGTAGCCGATGCGGTGATCTGGCCCTCTGTCGCGGCGACCTCGCTCCTGGTGTTCCTCCTCTTCCCGACCGGGCACGTGCCGACGCGAAGGTGGCGGTGGCTGGTCTGGGCGGTGGCGATCGACGTAGCGGCCTACGTCGCCGGTACGTTCCTCAGGCCGGGGGAGCTGCACTACTTCCCGACAGTCTCGAACCCGTTCCCGATATCGATCCCCGTCCTGGCGGAGATCGGCGGTCTCGCCGCACCCGCCCTGGCCGCCGGGCTCGTCCTCGCGCTGGTGGCCATGGCGCTGCGCTTCCGGCGATCGCGCGGGATGGAACGGCAACAGATCTCGTGGATGTTCTACCTCGGAGCCCTGCTGATCGGGTCCATACCCGTCACGACGGCGCTGTCGTTCACCAACCTTGACGTCGGCGGCATCCCGATCTCCGAGCTGGCCTTCGCGGGTCTCCTGCTGGCCATACCTCTGGCCGTCGGCGTGGCGATCCTGCGTTATCGCCTGTACGACATCGACGTCGTCGTCAACCGGACGCTGGTGTACGGCGCTCTGTCGGTGACACTGGGCGCGGCGTACGTCGGGAGTGTCTTGTTGCTGCAGTTGGTGTTGAGCCCGGTGACGCAGGGATCGGGCCTGGCGGTGGCGGTGTCGACGCTCTTGGTAGCTGCGCTGTTCCGCCCGGTGCGGTCGCGGATCCAGGCAACGGTCGACCGGCGATTCTTCCGCCGCCGGTACGACGCGACCAGGACCCTGGAGGCGTTCGGTGCACGGTTGCGGGACCAACTCGATCTCGATGCCCTAGGCACTGATCTGCAGGCCGTGGTGCGCGACACCATGCAGCCGGCCCACGTGACGCTGTGGCTGCGAAAGGCCGACCGATGAGCGCGCGCTGGCCGGCCTGGAGCCTGTTCGGGCTCTTCGTCGGACTGGCTGCGGCAACGCCTGTGCTTGTTGCGGTTCGCGACGGGAACGCATCGGACGCGCTGGTCGCGATCGGGATCGGCTTCGCCCTCGTCGGTGCACTGGTCGCGTCACGGCAACCCGCCAACGCGGTCGGATGGCTCCTGCTCGTCGCCGCTGTTGCCCTGGGCATCGACACGTTCATGACCGTCTACGCCAGCCCGGCGTCGTTGCCCGGCGCGGCGTTGGCGGCGTGGCTGAGCAGCTGGTTGTTGTTCGTGTGGCTCTATCTCCCCGCGCTCTTCCTCACCTTGTTGTTCCCGACCGGTCGGCTGCTGTCGCGACGGTGGCGGGCAGCCGTCTGGCTCGGAGTGGGCGCTGTCGCGGCCAATATCGCCGGGGCCGCTTTCGCGCCGGGCCTCCTCGAGATCACCACTGACCGCCCGATCCGCAACCCGCTCGGCATCGGAGGACGCGTCGGCGAGGCGATCCCCTGGCTGTCTGGCATCGGCGAAGTGCTCGCGGCCGGCACGCTCGTTCTCGGTGGGGTCTCCGTGGCGCTCCGGCTGCGCCGAGCGCGTGGCCGTGAGCGTCAGCAGGTCACGTGGTTCGCCTACATCTGCCTGCTCGCGCTGGTTCCGTTCATCGTTCTCGCGATGGTCAGCATTGTCGCGGGTGATGACGTCCCTCCATGGCTGAACGTGCTGAGCGTGATCGCCTGGTGGTCGCTCGTCGTCCTGGTCCTTGTCGGCTTGCCGGCGGCCATCGGTATCGCGATCCTTCGTCATCAGCTGTACGACATCGACGTCGTCATCAACCGGACCCTCGTGTACGGCGCTCTGACCCTGACGCTCGGTGGGTCGTACCTCGGGAGTGTGCTGCTCCTCCAACTGGTGCTGAACCCGCTGACGCAAGGGTCGGATCTGGCGGTGGCGATGTCCACACTCGCGGTGGCGGCACTGTTCCGCCCGGCGAGACGCCGGATCCAGCTGCTCGTGGACCGGCGGTTCTTCCGGCACCGGTACGACGCGGCCCGGACGCTGCAGGCGTTCGGCTCCCGGCTGAGGGACCAACTGGATGTCGATGCACTGGGCAACGACCTGCAAGTTGTGGTCCGCGACACCATGCAGCCCACCCAGGTGACGCTGTGGCTGCGGGGTTCGCGATGAAGCGGTGGGTACCGATCAGTCTGCTCTGGCTGCTCGCGGTCAGCGTCCCGACGGTCGATCTGGTGGACGAGATCACCAGCAGCGACGGGATTCCGACGTCCGCCGGCTGGTTGGTGTTCGTCCTCGCCTTCGTCTCGGTCGGCGCGCTGATCGTGTCGCGGCGCCCCCGCCATCCGATCGGCTGGATTCTGCTGTTGGCTGGAGTGAGCTCGGTGCTGGTGGGATCCGCCGGCTACGTGGCCGACGAGCTCATCCGGCTGGGAATGGACCAGCCGGCCCTGGTGATCGGTTGGGTCTCGACGTGGGCCTGGCTCCCGGTGTGGCTGGCGCCAACCTTCGGTCTGCTGCTCTTTCCGACCGGCCGATTGCCGTCCAGGCGCTGGCGTCCGGTCGCCTGGCTTGCCGTCGGTGGCTTCCTGGCGCAGTTTGTCACCGCCGCGTTCGCACCGGGGCCGATGGTGGACGTCGGGGTGGACAACCCGTTCGGCGTCGACGTCGGCGTCGATGTGTGGAATCCGCTGAGAGCGGTGGGGATAGCCGCCCTTCTGATCGCCGTCGCAGCCTCGATCCTGTCGCTGGTGGTCCGCTTCCGCTCCGCGCGGACGGTGGAGCGCCAGCAGATCCAGTGGCTCATGTACGCCGGGATGCTCGTCGCCGCCGCCCTCTGCGCGGTGGCCGTATTGGAGACGGTGGGCGGGCCGGCGACCGCTCCCTACGGAGAACTGATCCCCTCCTTCGCACTTGCCACCGTGCCGGTCGCGACCGGGATCGCCATCCTGCGGCACCGGCTGTTCGACATCGACGTCGTAGTCAACCGGACACTCGTCTACGGCGGCCTGACGGTCTCACTGGGCGCGGCGTACGTCGGTAGCGTCCTCCTGCTGCAGTTGGTGCTGAGCCCGCTGACCGAGACGTCGGGCCTGGCGGTGGCGGTGTCGACGCTTGCAGTCGCGGCGTTGTTCCGGCCGGTGCGGTCGCGAATCCAGGTCGTGGTGGACCGGCGGTTCTTCCGGCGCAAGTACGACGCGACCCGGACACTGGCGGCGTTCGGCGTACGGCTGCGCGACGAACTGGATATCGATGCCCTCGGCGATGACCTGCAGGCCGTGGTGCGCGACACCATGCAGCCGGACCACGTGTCCCTCTGGCTGCGGGCGGCCGGCCGATGAACGCCCGTACCGCGCGGCTCCTTGCCTGGGCTCTCGGCGGCGTGGCCGTGGTGCTCACTGCGGTCGCCATCGGTCTGACTGCCGCAGCCGGGACGATCGGGTTGGGCTGGGGAGACCTGACCGTTGTGATGGTGCTGGTGTTCTGCACCGTCGGGATCCTGATCGCACGACGGCATCCGCGTAATCCGATCGGCTGGATCTTCTGCGCGTCCGCGGTGGCCTACGGCCTCGGATCCTTGGCCAGGGGCTACGCCGACCTCCGGGAGGCCGGGGCAGGTTCGGCGGGCTCCCTGGCGGAGGCGGCGGCCGCGTACGCGACTGTGTCGTGGATTCCGGCGATCCTGGTGCCGGCGGCGTACCTGCCTTTGCTGTTCCCGGACGGCCGGCTGCTGTCCGGACGATGGCGACCGGTGGCGTGGTGCGGTGTGCTCGGTATCGCCGGGTTCTTCCTTACCAGCCTGACGAAGCCGGGTGCGCTCGAGGACTTCCCTACCTTGGCGAACCCGTACGCGATCGACAGCGTGGTACGGGCGATCGGCCAGGGCGTGAGCGCGCTGATGGTACTGGCTGTCCTCGTCGCGTCGCCGCTCTCACTGATCCTGCGGTTCCGCAGAGCCGGCTACGAGCAGCGCCAGCAGATCAAATGGCTGGTCTGGGCGGGCGCCTTGGCCGCCGCGACGATCGCGATCGGCACAGTCGGCTACGAGCTACTCACTCCCGCCGTGGCCAACACCGCGATCATGCTCAGCGTCCTCGGCCTGCCGGTCGCGACGGGCATCGGCATCCTGCGCCACCGCCTGTACGACGTCGACGTGGTGATCAACCGCACCATCGTGTACGGCGCCCTGACCGTCACGCTGGCCGCCGGATATCTGGGCAGCGTGCTGCTGCTCCAGCTGCTGTTGCGCCCGGTGACACAAGGCTCGGGACCGGCCGTGGCGGTGTCGACGCTGGCGGTCGCGGCCCTGTTCCGCCCGGTGCGCACGCGGATCCAGGCCACGGTCGACCGCCGGTTCTTCAGGAGCAGGTACGACGCAGCCCGGACGCTGGCCGCGTTCGGCGTACGACTGCGCCACGAACTCGACTTGGAAGCGCTGGCCACCGACCTGCGCGGCGTTGTGTACGACACCATGCAGCCGACCCAGGTCTCGCTGTGGCTGCGAACCGATGATCGTAACGATTCCCGGACGACGGATCAGTAGAAAGGGCTTGTGATGGTCGCATTGAGCAGCACCTTCCGCCGACTCCGCGGGCGAACCGCCGCCGGGGCAGGTCGGCCGATGCCCGAGCACCACGCGCAACCGGTCCCGGGCGACGAGGCGACGCCGGTCGACATCGCACCCAACGACCCCCTCCTGGCCTACCTGCAGAGCGCGAGCGGCGCGGTGGACGTGGAGGCGCTGAAGCTTGACTCGCCCGCGCTGGCAGAGCTCAAGGCCGCGGGTGTCAAGCTCGCCGTGCCACTGGTGAGCCAGGGCGAGCTGATCGGCGTACTGAACCTCGGCCCGCGCCGGTCGGAGCAGGAGTACTCCAGCGACGATCGCAAACTGCTCGACAACCTGGCCGCACAGGCTGCGCCGGCCCTGCGGGTCGGCCAGCTGGTCCGCCAGCAGGAGGCCGAGGCCCGCACCCGCCAGCGCTTCGAGCAGGAGCTCGAGGTCGCCCGGCTGATCCAGCAGAACTTCCTGCCCAAACAGCTTCCCGAGCTGTCCGGCTGGCAGGTCGCGGCCTGCTACCAGCCGGCCCGCGAGGTGGGCGGCGACTTCTACGACGTGATCCCGCTGGCCGGCGGGCAGGTCGGCTTCGTCATCGGCGATGTCACCGACAAGGGCGTACCGGCAGCGCTGGTCATGGCTGCCACTCGCAGCGTGCTGCGTGCCTCCGCCCAACGACTGATCGAACCCGGCGCGGTGCTCGAGCGGGTCAACGAGCACCTCTGCCCGGACATGCCCGCGAAGATGTTCGTCACCTGCCTGTACGGCGTTCTCGACCCGACGACCGGCCACTTCCGGTTCGCCAACGCCGGGCACGACCTGCCGTACGTCAAGACAGCCCTGGGCTCGGTCGAGCTGCGCGCCCGCGGCATGCCGCTGGGTCTGATGACCGGGATGAAGTACGAGGAGCGCGAGACACTCCTCGCGCCGGGCGACTCGTTGCTCCTGCACTCCGACGGCATCGTCGAGGCACACGACCCACAAGGGCAGATGTTCGGGTTCCCACGCCTCAAGGAAGCGGTCGCACTGTACCCGGGCGGCGGCGAGCTGATCGATCTGGTGCTCGCGGACCTGCACGCCCACACCGGACCTGATGCCGAGCAGGAGGACGACATCACCATGGTCGTCCTGCAACGGGAGCCGGCTCAGGGCGACAGCCCGAACGGCAAGGTCGTCGGGAAGCTGCTCGTCGAGTTCGAGGTGCCGAGTGTGCAGGGCAACGAGAGGCTGGCGCTCGAACGAGTCGCCGCCACGGTCGCCTCACTCGGCCTCGCACCCGCCCGGCTCCGCCGCCTCGAGACCGCGGTCGCCGAGGCCACGATGAACGCGATGGAGCACGGCAACTCCTACCGCGCCGACCGCCCCGTCACGGTCCGCGTACACGCCGAGCCGGACCAGGTCCGCGTCGAGGTCGCCGACCTCGGCGGCGCCCGCCCGGCCCCCGGCGAGACCGAGGTGCCCGACCTGGAGGCGAAGCTCGCGGGTCTCCAGCGTCCGCGCGGCTGGGGACTGTTCCTGATCAAGAACATGGTCGACGAGGCGCGGGAGACCAGCGTCGGAGAACGCCACATCGTCGAACTCGTCATGCACCTCGAACCGGTGCTCGAGGAAGGAGACGGCGATGACGACACGTGAAGCGCTCGCACACGTACGCCGGCGGGACGGCGTCGCGGTGATCGAACTGGTCGGTGACCTGAACGCCGCGGCCGAGTCCGCGCTGGACCAGGCGTGGACCGCCGCGACGGGCGTACGGCCGGATGCCGTGGTGCTCAGCTTCGAGAACAGCGGCTACATCAATTCGACCGGTATCGCCCTCGTGGTCGGCCTGCTCGCCCGCGCGCGGGCGCACGGCATCCCGATCCGGGCGTACGGACTCACCGACCACTACCGCGAGATCTTCGAGATCACCCGGTTGGCCGACTTCATGGCGATCGAGAACGACGAGGACAGCGCCGTACAGGGCGTGGGAGGGGACGGACATGGCTGAGGCAACAGCGACGTTCGACGTACGCCGGAAGGGGACGGCCGGCGTCGTCGACATCCAGGGAGATGTGACAGCAGGCTCAGAGGAGGTGCTCATGCAGGCCTACGAGGGCGCCGGCGACGTGACGGCGGTGATCCTCAACTTCGCGGGACTGTCGTACATGAACAGTGGCGGAATCGGCCTGCTGGTGACGCTGCTGGTCCGCGCCAAGCGTCGTTCGCAGCGGCTGCTGGCGTACGGCCTGTCCGAGCACTACCGGCAGATCTTCGAGCTGACCCGTCTCGACGAGGCGATCGGCATTCACGACACCGAGCAGGATGCGCTGGCCGCGGCCGGCGCGGCGTAGAGGGGCGCACACCATGACCGGCAGCAACGACGAAGAGCCCGTCGCGGCCAACCGCGACGCGGCCCACTGGGCGAAGATGGTCTCGCGGCTGAAGGTCTCGCAGGTGCCCGACGGTGCCACGAACCTCAATGTGGACGGCCGGCAGCTCACCAGCCCGATCCAGGGCTTCGGGAAGATGTGGCAGAAGACCTACGTGATGCGGCTGCCGTCCGAGCGCGTCGCGCCGGTCGATCTCATCGCCGCCTGGCGCAAGGACTTCGGTGAGTTCTGGCCGCCCGGCAACCACTTCTACGCACCGCTCACCGGCATCGAACCCGGTGATGTCGCGCTGCTCAACATGAAGATGCCCGGCCTGAAGCTGTCGACCGGCGTGATGATGCTGTACGCCGACGACGAGTCGTTCACGTTGATGACGCCGCAGGGTCACATGTTCGCCGGCTGGATCACGTTCAGCGCATCGCGGCAGGACGACGCCACCGTCGTACAGACCCAGGTCCTGATGCGCGCCTCGGATCCGATCTTCGAGCTGGCCCTGATGATGGGTGGCCATCGCCAGGAGGACCGGTTCTGGAGCCAGACACTCGGCAACGTCGCCGCACACTTCGGCCATCCGGAGGCAGCTGTCGACACCAAGGTCGTGTGCGTGGACAAGAAGCGCCAATGGTCACGGTGGCGCAACGTGTGGCACTCCTCGGCGATCCGCTCCGCGATCTACATGCTGGAAACCCCCGTCCGCGCTGGGCGGGGCCTTGCACACCGGTAACGGGCCGGCACCTGAACCCTCCGTGCGCCGGCGGCAGACGTTCAGATTCCTGCCGTGCCATCACGGATGGATGAATGTCGCGTCGATCCACGATCTCGCGGCTTGCCGCGGCGGCGTCCGCTGAGGGTGGGCTCTAATGGGATGGCTGATCGCGGTGTCGCTTGAGGAACTCGATGATGGCTCGGGCTGCGGGTTCGGGTTCTTGTTCGGCGGGGTAGTGGCCGGATCGTTCCAGGATGAGGCCGGTCACGTTGGTTGAGAGCCCGCGGAGGCCGTCCGCGACGGCGGAGCCCATCGCGTAGCGTCCTCCGATCGCGAGCACGGGCGTGTGGATCGGATTCTCCCGGAGTCGCTGAACGTCGGCGATGTCGTCGGCCCGAGATCGGTAGTAGCCGAGCCCGGCTGCCAGAGCATCGTCCGTCGTGTAGGCGTCGATGTAGGAGCGGACTGTCTCCGGGGCGAGCCCTGGCGGGCCGGCGCTCTGCCGGAGGAAGGTCCCGTAGTAGGCGTCTTCCCGTCCCGGGACGAGCTGCTCGGCGAGGCCGGGTGCGCGGTTGAACGGGCCATGCCAGGACGGGTAGTGCTCAGCGCCTGGTGCGGGGATGTCGATGTCGATTCCGGGGAGGATCTCCTCTTCGACCACGATCGCGCTCACCGCCCGGGGCATTGCAGCGGCCAGGAGAAACGCGACCGTGCCACCCCAATCATGGCCTACCAGCGAGAAACGGGTGAGCCCGCGCTTGCTGAGATCGTCGCCGAGGCAGTCGGCAAGGTCGCTCTTCCTGAAACTAGGTGCGCTCCCCGCCGACCTGCCGAGCCCTGGCAGGGCGACCGGAACCGACGCGAAACCGCTCCGACGCAGGAATGGCAGCAGACCTTGCCAATGCGTCTCTGTGACGGGCCACCCGTGAAGGAGCACGACAGGCCAACCGTTCGACGATGCACTCATCGTCCCATCATCCTCACCGCTCTCGCAGCAGACTGATCAATCACTCATCCCTGGTCTGACCGTTGAACCTCGCGCCCAGGGGTTGCTCGACGCGGTCCTGAGTTCGGAAGCCGAGGTGTGGCCTCGCTTGAGGAGGTCGGGCTTGGCGGGGACGCGGTGAATCCGCTTGCGGGTAGGTGAGGGATTCTGCCGCATTCGTCGGTTAGCGTCGGGGCGTGTTGCTGCCTGACTCGTCGGTGCCGGGGGCGGATCTGCCTGTCCGGGCGGTTCTGCCTGCGACGGTCGATGCGGTGCGTTCGCGCGGTACTGCGGTGTTGGTTGCGCCGCCCGGATCGGGGAAGACCTCGCTGTTGCCGCTTGCGCTGGGCGACGCGCTCGGGGGCACGGTCATCGTCGCCGAGCCGCGGAGGATGGCTACCCGCGCGGCTGCGGCCCGGCTGGCGACGCTGGTCGGCGAACCGCTCGGGCAGCGGATCGGCTACGCGATGCGCGGCGAACGCAGCGGCGGCAAAGGACTCCGTGTCGAGGTGGTGACGACCGGGCTCCTGGTACGTCGTCTGCAGCAGAACCCGGAGTTGCCGGGTGTCGCCGCGATTGTGATCGACGAGTGCCACGAGCGACACCTCGATGCCGATCTGCTGCTCGCGTTCTGCGTCGACATCCGGGCGAATCTTCGGGAAGACCTGGCGATCGTTGCGACCTCGGCCACGGCGGACACGAACAGGCTGAGTCGCGCATTGGGCACCGACACTCCGGCGCCAGTGATCACCGCGTCCGCGGCGCTGTTCGACGTGGCGATCGAGTGGGTCCCACCACCGGTCCCCGTGCCGCTGCTTCCCGGTGGGCGGGTCGACCCGCGACTGCTGGATCACATCGCGGCCGTCGTCCGGCGTGCACTGACCGAGAGCGACGGCGACATCCTCGTGTTCGTCCCGGGGGAGGCCGAGATCAACGGTGTGACTCGCCGCTTGGCCGGTCAGAATGTTCTGCCCTTGTTCGGTCGCCAGTCCAGGGCTGAACAGGACCGCGCGTTGACGCCGGCCGCCACTCGTCGGATCGTGGTCACGACGTCGGTCGCGGAGAGTTCGCTGACGGTGCCTGGAGTCAGGGTTGTGGTCGACTCGGGTCTTGCCCGGGAGCCGCGGACCGATCAATCGCGTGGCCTCGGTACGTTGGTCACCTGCCGGGTTTCGAGATCGTCGGCCGACCAGCGAGCGGGTCGCGCCGGACGGGAGGCGCCTGGCCGGGTCTATCGGTGCTGGTCTGCCACCGACCACTCGCATCTCGACGATCACCCGGCGCCGGAGATCGCGATCGCCGATCTGGCAGGCTTCGCCCTCGACCTCGCGGCGTGGGGTGCGCCTGCCGGTGACGGTCTCACGTTGCTCGAGGCGCCGCCGGTGGTGGCGATGGCCGCGGCCACCGAATTACTGCGCCGCCTCGATGCGGTGGACGACAACGGCCGGATCACCGAACGGGGACGGCGGATGGCGGCGATCGGGGCGCATCCCCGGTTGGCTCGTGCGTTGCTGGACGGGACGCCGCGGGTCGGCGCCGACCGGGCGCGCGAGGTCGTCGCGATGCTCTCGGACGACTCCGGCCGCGACTTCGGCGATGATCTACCGGCCCGCTGGCGAGCCCTCCGCCGTGGCGAGGACCGCGGAGCCACGGCCCGCTGGCGAGAAGAAACGAAGCGCCTCGGCCGAGGCGCGACCGGCGACCCGTTGGGTGGAGATGGAGTGCGGCCGGCGGTCGGTCGGCCGACTCGCGTATTACCGGATGATCTTGCGGTGGGGGTTGTGGTGGGGCTGGCGTATCCGGATCGGATTGCGCGGGCCCGGCGAGCCGGCCTGGCGACGTACCAGATGTCTGGTGGTACGGGCGCCGCGCTGGATCCGCAGTCGCCGCTGCGGACCACGACCTGGCTGGCCATCGCGGCTGCTGACCGGGCACCCGGTCGCGCCGACGCCAGGATCCGTTCCGCGGCGCCGATCGATGAGCAGACCGCGCGAGACATCGCCGGCGACCTCGTCTCGACCACCGACCAGATCCGTTGGGACGACGGCCGGATCGTGACGCGGCGCGTCGAGGCACTCGGCGCGATCGTGCTCAACGACGTCCCGCTGGCAAAGCCCGACCGGCTGCTCGTCCAAGCGGCCGTCCGCGACGGTGTCCGGCACAGCGGTCTGTCCGTACTGCGCTGGTCGGAGGCCGCACTCGCCTTGCGGGAGCGGCTCGCGTTTTGCCATGCCCACCTCGGATCCCCGTGGCCCGCGGTCGACGACGAAGCACTGCTGGCCGATCTTGACGCATGGCTGGGTACCGACCTCGCCGCGGTGCGAGGCTCGCGCGATCTCGCCCACATCGACGTGGCTTCGGCGCTCCGCCGACTACTGCCATGGCCCGCAGCAGCCCGGTTCGGCGAACTCGCACCGGAACGGCTCCAGGTCCCATCGGGCTCCCAGGTGCGACTCGCGTACGACGGTGCCGAGCCACCGGTCCTCGCCGTGAAGCTGCAGGAGGTATTCGGCTGGACGGCGACTCCAGTCGTCGCGGACGGTCGTGTCCCGGTCGTTCTGCACCTACTGTCGCCCGCACGGCGCCCGGTCGCGATCACGAGCGACCTCGCCTCTTTCTGGAAGCAGGGCTATCCCCAGGTCCGAGCCGACCTGCGAGCCCGCTACCCCCGCCATCCGTGGCCGGAAGATCCACTCACCGCCATCCCGACCAAGCGACCAAAACCTCGCCAGTGAACCAAGCTGGGCCGCGACCTACTACCCGGTGAACGACACCACCGACGACAAGGCGACGTACACCCAGGCCATCACCGTGCCGACCGGACTCACCGTGCTGGCCAACGGCGAAGCAGGACCGACCACCAAGCACAACGGCCGAACCACCTTCCGTTGGCACATGAACCAGCCGATGGCCAGCGAATTGGCCATGATCGCGATCGGGAACTACAACGTCACCCGCAGCGCGACGGCCGACGGCCTCCCGAACATTACCGCGATCGGCAAGTCGATCGACGCCGTGGCCGGTCAGGGCACGGTGTTCAACAAGACCACCGCGCGGATCGTCCAGTGGGAGTCGTCGTTGTACGGGCGCTATCCGTTCGACTCGACCGGCGGCATCCTCGCCGACGTCGGCGTCGACTACGCCTGGAGACGCAGAGCCGACCGGTGTACGACCAGCGCACCGGCCGTGTCGACGGTGACCTGCTCGCCCACGAACTCGGACACCAGTGGTTCGGCGACAGTCTCACTCCGGTGCGGTGGTCGGACATCTGGCTGAACGAAGGCTTCGCCAGCTACTCGGAGTAGCTCTACCAGGAAAGTTCAATGGCATCCCGGTGGAACAGAGCTTTGCGGAGGCTTACGCCGACGAGAAGGACTGGAGTGGGGCGGTGGCCGACCCCGGGCGGGATCACATCTTCGACGACCTGGTCTACAACCGCGGCGCGATGACGTTGCAGGCGCTCCGCCTGAAGATCGGCGACCGCGCCTTCTTCCAGGTGCTCAAGCAGTGGCCGACGACCTACCGGCACGGCAAGAAGCTCTGACTACTTCCCACATTCTGCCGTGATCTCGGCCGTCGCTTGCGCCGCGGCGAAGAAGTCGTCGGCCAGCGGCGAGGTGCGCGATGCCGCCATCGCGAGGCACACCTGGTCGGGCGCGAGTTCCGGGATGGGGACGTAGCTGATGTCCGGACGTGAGTAGAACACTGTCTCCGAACGCCCCACGAACGAGATGCCCCGGCCGGCTGCGACGTGCTCGAGCTTCTCCTCCACGCCGCGCACCCGGAGCCCGGAGTCGGGGTGCGGGCGCCTGGTGGGCTGCGTGCTCGGGTCGCCATGCAATACCAGCGGTTCACCGGCCAGGTCGGCCTCGGTGACCTCCTCCTTGCCGGCCAACCGGTGGCCTGCGGGCAGCACCACCATGAGCGGCTCGGTGTACAGCGGGGTCACGCGCAGGCCGGTCTCGTCGATGGGCAGCCGCACATAGCCGATGTCGATGCGGCCGTCGAGCAGCATCAGGGCCTGGTCGTCCCATTCGATCCGCTGCACGTCCACGACCACGTCCGGATGTCGGGCCTCGAACACTCGGGCCGCCGGGATGACCGGGATGCCGGTCCGGAAGCCGACCGCCAGCCGCCGGCTGCCGCGGGCGGCCACGGACACCCGGCGGCGGACCGCGTGTGCGGAGGCGAGCAGCGGACCGGCGTCGTCCAGCAGTTGTCGGCCCGCGTCGGTCAGCGCTACGCCGTGGCTGTCCCTGATGAACAGCGAGGCGCCGAGATCCTGTTCCAGAGCCCGGATCTGCCGACTGAGCACCGGCTGCGCGATGTGCAGCTCATCGGCGGCGCGGCCGAAGTGCAGCCTGTCGGCGACGGTGACGAAGTAGCGCAACTTGCGCAGGTCCAGATCCATGGAGCCTCCCGGTCCGGCGATGCCTCCAGGGTATCGCCACGGCTGAAAGAGGTCTTGGACACCCACTCAAGCCAATGGCATCGTTAATGGGGCCGGAGCGAATTCGGTATATGGAACCTTTTTGGTTGACGCGAATATAAGAACCGAATTGTTGCAGATACCCATCAATTCTACGGAGTGATCGTGGGAAAGCTCGATGGAAAGGTAGCGGTGATCACCGGCGGATCCACCGGAATGGCACTGGCCGGCGCCAAACTGTTCGTCGAGGAAGGAGCGCACGTCTTCATCCAGGCCCGGCGGCAGGAAGCACTGGACGACGCCGTCAAGCTGATCGGCCGCAACGTCACCGCGGTCCAGGGTGACGCGGCCGAACTGGACGACCTGGACCGCTTGTACGACGCCGTCAAGCGGGAGAAGGGCTCGATCGACGTGCTGTGGGCCAGCGCCGGGATGGGCGAACCCGCCGTCCTCGGCGAGATCACCGAGGAACAGTTCCACCGTGCCTTCTGGCTGAACGCACGCGGCACCCTGTTCACCGTGCAGAAGGCACTGCCGCTGATGAACGACAACGGCTCGATCTTGATGACCGGATCCAACGCCTCCCTCGGCGCCTTCCCCGGCTGGAGCCTCTACGCGGGAAGCAAAGCCGTCCAGCAGGCCTGGGCCCGCGTCTGGCTCAACGAACTCCGCGACCGCAAGATCCGGGTCAACGTCCTGACCCCCGGCCAGGTTGCCACCGCCAAACAGGAAGAACTGTTCGACGAGGCAACCAAGGCCGCATTCGAGTCCCTCATCCCCCGCGGAGCGATGGGCCGTCCCGAAGAAATCGCCACCGTGGCCCTGTTCCTCGCCTCCGACGACTCCAGCTACGTCAACGGCCTGGAACTGGTCACCGACGGCGGCACCACCGCCATCTGAACCACAACACCCCAGGAAGAGAGCGCACCTCATGAACAGCATCACCCTCATCGGTACGGGGAACATGGCCCGTACCATCGGCACGCTCGCGGTGGCGGGCGGCAACACCGTCGAGGTCATGGGACGCGATCAGTCCAAGGCCGACGACCTGGCCATGGCTCTGGGCGGCGGCGCGACGACGGGCAAGTGGGGCGCCGTCCCGGCCGGGGACATCGTCATCACGGCCCTGTTGTACGACGGTGTCGTTCCGGTCGTCGCCGAATACGGAGACGCACTCGCGGGCAAAGTCATCGTCGACATCAGCAACCCCTTCAACGCCACGTTCGACGGACTGGCTCACAGCGAGGAGACCTCGATCGCGCAGGAAGTCGCCAAGGTGGCGCCGGCCAGCGCCAGCGTGGTGAAGGCCTTCAACACCATCTTCCGCAACGTCCTGGAGAAGGGTCGGCCCGACGTATTCATCGCCGGCGACGATGCGCAGGCCAAGGCTGATGTGGCGGCACTCATCGAGAGTCTCGGGCGGCGCCCGCTGGACGTCGGCGGCCTGAAAATGGCGCACTGGCTGGAAGGCGCGGGCCTGCTGATGATGGGCCTGGCAGGCCACGGCGTCGGGAACTTCGACTTCTCCCTCGGTGTCAGCCTTCTTAGCTGAGCGCGCTGTCTGCGCTCGGCGCGAAGGTGCGTCGCGGCGACCTCGAGGATCTCGACGGGCTGAAGGAGGCGGCCGCGGACTCCGACGGGGTCATCACGTCGCACACAGGCAAGACCTGCTTCCGTCCGGCGGGATCGACGCCGTAGCCGCCGCGGAGCTCCCGATCATGCTCGCGTACGGCGAGGCACTCGCGGAAACCGGAAAGCCACTGGTCGCGGGGGGAGCATTGGCTCGCCCGGGAACCTGGGCCGGCCGGCCACCGAGGAGGACCCGGCCATTCCCAGCGGCGATGAGTACAAGGGCACACTCCGGGTTCGTAACGTCGTGGAAACCGCCGTAGTCGGCCTCGCCGAGCGGGGAGTGCGGTCTTCGGTCATGCGGATTGCCAACATCGCGCACAGCACGACCGATCGTGCGGGCTTCCTCGCGCAGCTGATCGCGCTCGCGAAGGAGAAGGGCGTCGTCGGCTACCCCGGAGACGGCGCCAACCTGTGGAACGCCGTGCACACCCGCGACGTCGCCTCCTTGTTCCGCTTGGCGCTGGAGAAGGGGTCAGCCGGCAAGTATTGGCACGCAGTCGGGGACGGGGCCATCCCGCTCCGCGAGATCGCCGAGGCCATTGGCAGCCGTCTGGGCCTGCCCGCCGTAAGCACTCCCGCGGACGTACTGATGGTGCCGGGATACGTTGGGTTCCTCGCGAACATCGTCACGCAGAACGAGAAGGGCCAGTCGGTCGACGAGGACGCTATCCGCGCGGAACTGGCCACCGCAACGCGGTATCCGCTGAGTTCCGGGCGAGAAGAGGTGGAGACGTACGTCGACCAGCTCGACGACATCTCGAGAGCCCTGGACACCGCCGAGCCCGAGGAGCTGAGGTAGTCGCCACCTTGTTCACCGAGTTGCCGAGCGGTCGTTGCCCGTAGCGTTCAGGGGCGGCGGACGTAGTACTCGGTGAACTCACGGCAGCGTCCTTCGCCGTCGAAGCGCATGATGAAGCAGTTCTCGTAGGTGCGGACGATGGGTCCGTCAGGCACTTCGCGGTACCGCGAAGTGCCGGTGGCCACCACGGCGTCATCGTCGACCGCGACCGGAGAGTACTCGGCCTCGTAGGTGCCGGGCGCGTCGCGGGTGGAGGCGCCGCCCGACACGCTCTGTCCGAGCCAGGATGCGACGACGGCGTCCCGGCCGGCGATCGGCTCGTCATACGGGTGGTAGCGGTACGCGACGTTCTCGCTGAACAGCCTTGAAATATCGCTCGGATCGTAGGACATCCACGCCTCGACGTACTGGTCGAGCCAGTCCTGAGCGGTCTGCTTGTCCATTGGCCCACCTTAGTCCGCTCATCTCTGTGCGAAGAACGCGATGCAGGCAGCCAGATCTGTCGCGAGCCGGGGTCGCGCAGGATCCATGGTGCTCCTCGGCAGGCCGCGGCGGATGCCCCATCCGGCTGGGGGGTCAGCCGGCCCACTCGCTCGTCCAGGTCGTCGACGAGGAAATTGACCGTCGTACGGCCGGCCTTGCCTGGATCGTGGAAGACCTGAACGATGCCGGCGTCGATCAGATGCCATTCGGCCAAGGAGTCCATCGGTCGCTGATCGGCTGGACGCCCGAAGAACGACGCGTACCAGTCGCATGCTGTGTCGAATTGCCCGACCGGTATCACCGCCAGTACCGCGTTGATCGCCATCGGTGTCGCACATCGGCGTGCGCCGCTGTCCCGACGGCGATGACTCTGCTCCTGCACCCGCACGTGGCGAGTGTCTGCTGACCTGTGCTCGACGGCCGTGACCTTGTGCACCGGCGTTCAGGCTCGCCGTGCGATCATCGACGGATGGATGTCTCGTCGATCGACGATTTGGCTGCCGAGCGGCTTGCCAAGGCAGTGTCGGCCGAGAGTGGGCGCAGCTCGGTCACGGTCTACAGCAGGCCTGGTGCCCGTCTCCGGCAGACGCTCACGGCGCTTGCCGCAGGTCGGGTGATGGGCGAGCACAAGAGTCCCGGGGATGCCTCTCTGCTCTGCCTACGTGGCCGTGTCCGGGTCCGTGCGGGTGACGCGGAGGTCGAGCTCGGTCCAGGTGATCTGGTCGCGGTGCCGCCGCAGCGCCATGACGTCGAAGCCTTGGAATCGTCCGTCCTACTGCTCTCGGTCGCATTGCACTGATCCTCTCGCGCTGAGCCCCGAGTGCGGATCGTGCGATTGCTGACGGCAACTGATTCCCTGTGCGAGCGGGCGCACTGGGCAAGAGGTACGCGGGGTCACGCTGGTCGAGGTCCGCCGATCAGGCGTTGGCGGAGGCCGGTTGCGCGGAGTGCTCGGTGGCCCATGGCCAGACGTACGGAGGTTTCGTTTCCGATGACGCGTAGTCGGTCTTGGGCACGGGTTATGGCTGTGTAGAAGAGTTCGCGAGTGAGTAGCCGGGACTCTTCGCCTGGCATCAGGACGGTGACTTCGGCGGCCTGGCTGCCCTGAGCTTTGTGGATGGTCATCGCGTGCAGCGTTTCGATGTTGCCGAGTCTGCTGGGGGCGAAGTCGAGACGGCCGCGGGAGCTGTCGATGCAGACTCGTAGGGAGCCGTCGGGGCGTCGGATTGTCACTCCCACGTCGCCGTTGTAGATGCCCAAAGCGTAGTCGTTGGCGGTCACCAGCACCGGTCGGCCGACGTACCAGGTGTCCCAGAGTGGGTCCTCGGTTTCTTCGGTGATCCATCGCTCGATGGTTCGGTTCCAGTGGTCGACGCCCCACGGACCTTCGCGGTGCGCGCAGAGTAGGCGGTGCCGGTCGAGCGCGGCCAGTGCGGCGTCGGCGTCGCCGGCTTCGGCGGCGCTCCGGATCGCGAGTACGTCGGGAAGCAGCGCGGACCGCAGGCTCTCGCGTGGGTCGTCGTCCTCGACGAAGTGGACCTGTTCGCCGCTGCTGCGGAGTACGGCAAGGACGTCCTCGGGCCGGTCTTCGCGCACGGCCAGAGCCAGCTCACCGATCTCGCTGCCGAAGCGGTGCGAGGTGCGTAGTTCGGCTCCTTCGATGTGACCGCCGGCGACCAGACCGTCGACGAGGTCGGCGAGGACCGCGCCGGCTTCGATGGATGCGAGCTGGTCCGGGTCGCCAACCAGTACGAGCCGGGCCTCCGGTCGCACCGCCTCCAGCAAGCGCGCCATCATCGTCAGCGAGACCATCGAGGTCTCGTCGACGACGATGATGTCGTGCGGCAGCCGGTTGTCTCGGTCATGGCGGAACCGGGTGGACGAGTCGGGGCGCCGGCCGAGGAGCATGTGCAGGGTGCGGGCGTGGAAGTCGCCCAGCCTCTCGGTGTCCTGATCGGAAAGGCGGTCGGACATCTCCCGCCGTACCGCTTCTTCGAGCCGGGCCGCGGCCTTGCCGGTTGGTGCCGTCAGCGCGATCCACGGGCGGCGCTCCCCGGCGATCTCCGCCTGCTCCGCGAGCAGAGCCAGCAGGCCGGCAACGGTGGTGGTCTTGCCGGTGCCAGGGCCACCGGTGAGAACTGTCGTCCATTGCCGGGCTGCGGTCTGTGCAGCGGCCCGCTGTTCGTCGTACGAACTACCTGGGAAGAGCCGGTCGAGCCCTGCGACCAGTGCAGCTTCATTGGCGATCGGTGGCGCCGGCTGAGCGGCGCGGCGCCGAAGGTCCTGCTCGACCTGCTCCTCTTCGCGCCAGTAGCGATCGAAGTACAGCCGTGCGCCCTCGAGGCGCAGTGGATGTGGAGTGGCGAGCAGGGGGCTGGCCGCGATTGCCGCGAGCCATTCGTCCAGGACGGGCCAGGCCAGATCGTTGCCGTCATCGCCGACTTCGTTACGGACCTCGGTGAGGTCGAGGCAGATGGATCCGGCCCGGACGGCTCGCGCTGCCAGCGCACACGCGAGTGCCACTGACTCGCTGGTTTCGTTCAGCATGGTCGTCAGACGGGACGCGACATGGACGTCGGCGGCCAGGATCACGCCGGCCTGGTTGAAATCGCGCAAGATCCCGGTAGCGGCGAGCGCAAAGGCCGAATCGAACTCGTCGACGGTCGCGGTCATGCGGTCCTCCCATCGAGCAGGTCGGACAGGGCCAGTACGAGCGCCGCCGGCAACGGCCAGCTGAACACCCCGGCCGAATGCCCGTCAACGAGAGGCGTCTCCGGACCGCACATGCCGCGCAGGTAGAGATAGATGACCCCACCGAGATGCACCTCGGGGCTGTACGCCGGCAGCCGCCAGCGGAGGTATCGGTGCAGCACGACCGAATAGAGCATCGCCTGCAAGGGATAGTCGGAGTGCAGCATCGCGGCGCTCAGCTGAGCTGGTCCGTACTCCGCCGACGTAGCAGGCTGCTCGGGGTCGCCGAGCCGGTTGGTCTTGTAGTCGACCACGACGAATCGGTGGCTGTCACCGTGGGGGACACGCAGGACGACGTCGATCGATCCGGTGAGATAGCCACGCAGACTCTGCCGGCCGAGCAGCGGTTGTTCGAGTCGGTCGGCGTACGCAAGGAGCGGGTCGTCGGCCGGCAGATGGATGCGTAGCAGTGGCGCCAACTCGGCCAGCCGTACGTCGCCGGCCACCGCGTGATCGCCTCCGGCCAAGGGGATCTCGAAGTCGAGTTCGCGGAGCCGGTCGGCGCGGCCGAGGTCGCCGAGGGTCAGCCCAGGAACGAGCGGACCGAGCGGCGTGGTGTGCAGCGGCAGCATCGCCGTCGCCAGGGCATCGGGTGTCACATCGACGCGCCAGAGCCGCAACTGGTCGCGGACCCGTGCCGCCAGTTCGGCCTGCAGATCGGGCGCGTGCGGGTCGGCCTCCTCGAGCACCGCATGCACCAGCGACCCGAACGTCGCCCCGACCGGCAGTCCGTCCATCGGTGACGGCAGCGCATCGGCCGGCGGGTTCTCCTGTGTCGGTACTGGATCCACCGACTCGTCCTCGAGTTGGCTCTCCTCCTGTTCGCTGACTACACCGCCCACCTGCTGGTCGGCCGCCCGGATCAGCCCGGAGTACGACGTACGGCGCCAGGCGAGGTCGACCTCGCGGGAGAAAGTCCCCACTGCGAGCCCGCCGGGCAAGTCCTCGCCCGGGGGCTCGGCATGCTCGGCGATCACCGACTCCTCGACGGCCGGGCCGCCGGCCCGCTGCCAACGGCGCAGCCAGATCAGCACGTCGTCGTCGGACGATGCCCTGTCCAGGCTGTCGGGCACGACCGGTTCGCCCTGCTTACGACCGCGCAGGAGGCGGGAGATTCCGCCGTTGACCTCGTCCCAGGACGGCGCCCACCAGGCCACCACCTGTGACTGGGCGCGGGTCAGCGCGACGTACGTGAGCCGGATGTCGTCACCGGCGACCTCGGTCCGCCAGAGTTTCTCGTTGGCGTGGTAACCGGTGCGGTTCTTGCCGCCGATATCGAGACTGCGGACGCCGTTCTCGTGGAAGAGGAGCAGGTCGTCATCGTCGAAGATGTGCCGGTTGAACCCGAACGGCAGGTAGACGACGGGGTACTGCAAGCCCTTGCTCACCCACACCGTCATGATCTGCACCGCCGCCGCGTCGCTGTCGAGCCGGCGAGTTCGCTCGGTCGTACGTCCTTTCCCGGTGCACTCCGCGCGCAGCCAGTCGAGCAGCGCGGGCAGTCCGAACCCCTCGCGGTGCGCGGTCTCGTGCAGCAGTTCGGCGAGGTGCGCGAGGTCGGTCATATCGCGTTCGCCGCCGCGCCAGGCAAGTACTCGTTGCGCCATCCCCTTCACCTGGGCGGCTTCGAACACGGCGGCCACACCACGGGTGCGGAGGTGGTCGGCCCACCCGCGCAGGGTTTGGCCGATCCGGTCGGTGAGATCGTCCCCACCGGCCTGCAGAGTCGCCGCGGTCTCCCCGAAGAACATCGTCGTCGCAGCGGCCCGGACCAAGCCGGATCGGTGCGGTTGCTCGAAGGCCTCGAGCAGGCACAGCCAGTCCTGGGCGGCCTGCGACGAGAAGATGTCGAGATCGCCCGAGTAGACCGCGGGAATGCCGGCCTGTGCGAGTGCCTCCCGGCAGGCCCGCGCGTCCTTGTGCGCCTCGACGATCACCGCGATGTCACCGGCCCGGAGTGGCCGTTCGTCGTACGTCGCGCCGGCCGCGAGAAGTTGACCGATGTCGGAGGCGAGGTCGCGAGCGATGTGGTCGCGCAGATCGTCCATGGGGATGCTCTTGCGCGTCGCCGATCCGAACTGCTCCCGTCGCACGACCCTCAGCCGGACTGGCGCGTCGGACGGTGCGCCGGTCAGCCGGCTTCCCGGGTGATGGGCACTGACCTGGTGGACGACGATGTCCGAGTGGCCGAGCCGGGCGCCGCCGAGCACCACTTGTAGGCAATCGACCAACGGCTGGTCGCTGCGCCAGTTGATACCGAGAGTGCGCCGCTGACCCGCGGTTTCCGCCGCCGCGAGGTACGTCGCGATGTCGCCACCGCGGAACGCATAGATCGCCTGCTTGGGGTCGCCGATCAGCACCAACGTGCTGTGACCGTTGAAGGCGGCGTCGATCACCCTCCACTGCACCGGATCGGTGTCCTGGAACTCGTCGACCATCACCACCGACCAGCGGCGCTGCATCCGCCGGCGGGCGGGGGCGTGGGGATCCTCCAGCGCGGTGGCCAACCGGGTCAGCAGGTCGTCGTACCCGAGGATGCCGAGGCGGCGTTTGCGGCGCTCCAGCTCGGCCACGACGGCCTTCGCGAACTCGACGCGGATCCCCGCCGACGAGGATTCGTCGTACTGCTCGGGCACCAGCCGGGTGTGCGGGTTTCCGACGACCTTGAGGGCGAGCTCCAGGGCCGTGGAGCGGGTGATGGGCGGTTGCTCCGCGGAACCTCCGAAGCGATTGAGGTACAGGTCGTCGACGACCTCGGCGACAAGCTCTCCGAGGTCGTCGACCAAGGTGACGCCGGCGTCGGTGTCACCGGCAACGCCGAGCGAACGCAGTACGAGCTGGCAGAACTGGTGGGTCGTCGCGATGGTGGCGGCGTCGAAGTTGGCCAGCGCGTCCCGAAGCCGGCTGTGTCGTACGGCGACGTCGGCCGCGCTTCCGTCGACGAGGTGACCGAGCAGACCGGGGTCGTCGCGCCAGCGGTCCGGATCCGCAAGGGCACGTTCGGCTTCGAGCAACTGGGAGCGGACGCGTTCACGAAGCTCCTGGCTGGCGGCGCGGCCGAAGGTGATCAGCAGCATCTCGTCCAGACCGGCGGCGCCCTCTGCGACGTAGCGGGTGACCAGGCCGGCGAGGGCGTAGGTCTTGCCGGTGCCGGCGCTTGCCTCCAGCACAGTGGTGCCCGTCGGCAGTGGACCCAGGAGGTCGAAGGGTTCCATCACGGCGCCCCTTGCTCGAAACGCAGCATCGGTTCCCAGACCCGTTTCGCGTAGGCGCCGAGCCGGGTCGGCTCGCCGGGCCGTTCCTCACCGGGCCGAGCCGGCTCGAGAAGAACCTTGAGCTGTGTGTTGGGTCCCCAGACGCGGACGTGTGCGGGATCTGTGTTCTCGCCGTCATAGTTCGCGGGGCGCCACCGACGCCCGGCAGCGACGATCGGGTCGTCGTCCGTTCGGCGCGCCTGGCACCAGGCGAACGAGGTCTTGAGCGGTAGCGGCAACGGTTCGCGGCGACCGGCGTCGTAGACCGCGACCAGGTCGGCGAGCAGGTCGCGGCCGAGCGGCCCGACCGGCCCGAACAATCGAGTCGCGGGGTTGCGACCGCTGCGCGGGCGGCCGATGGCCAGACCCGTCCAGTTGTGGTCTTCGTCATCGGCGGACAGCGCGAGCAGTTGAATCCAGGAGGTCAACAGTTGCTTGGCGTCGAGCCGCGAGTAGCTGACCGAGACGAGCCGGTAGGCATACACGCCTGGAACTGTCCCGGTGAGGCGCCGGCCGCCGCCGAGGTCGACGTCCACATCGAACGCCTGTGGACTCGTCTGCCGATGCGGGTACGCACTGATCGCGAGACCTCGAGCGATGTCACGGATCTCGGTCGCGGTCCGCCAGCCCAGCCGTCCCGGTGGGAGTACGCCCCGTCGCCACTCTGCTTGGAGGGCCGCGTCGGGGTGGATGCCTGCGAGCATGTCGCGGAGCATCCGGTCGCCGACCGACCACTTCTGCAGGTTGTCGATCTCCACCGGCATCACGTCGGAGACGCCGTCGACCTCCCACGGCAGGGTCAGGTCGAGTGCCCGGAAGTACCCCTTCACCGGATCGCGGAAGAACGCCAGGAGATCTGACAACGCGACATCGTCATCTGCCGGCAGTGTCAACTGCCCTGTGATGAACTCCGGGCGTGGCGGCCGGGAACCCGCCGCGGCCCGCGCCGCGACCAAAGCGGTCGGGTCGAACGTGAAGGGCCCCGGCGTACCAAGACGACCAGCCTCCAAGTTCTTCCGATCGAAGGGCTGGAGCGGGTGCTTCACCACGACAGCTTGCCGAACCTCCGACTCGGTGGTGCGGTCGAGGACATCGAGCAGCTCACCCAGCGGCACGGCGGGCGGCCGTGGCTGACCGGAGTACTCGTTGGCGCCGGTGTAGGTGATCACCAACGACTCGGTCGCGGCGAGGATCGCGTCGAGCATGAGTTGGCGGTCTTCGCTGCGGACGTCGCGCTCACCGGTGACCGGTGACCTGGCCAGTACGTCGTCACCGTCAGCGAGCCCGAAGCGTGGAAACACGCCGTCGTCGAGGCCCAGCAGGCAGACCACCCGGTGTGGCACCGAGCGCATCGGCACCATCGTGCAGACGGTCAGCGTGCCGGTCCGGAAGTTCGCGCGGGTCGGCCGCCCGGCCAGATGGGTCGACAACAGGGCTCGGACGTCCGGCAACGTCAGCGAGGTCGCGGCCAGGGGACCGGCCTCGGCCGCGACCTCGGCGAACTCCCGATGCACCTGGCCGACCTGCCAGCCGTCGTCGCGACCGACCCGGGTCAGCTGGTCGATCCCCTCGCGGAGCGCGTCCAGCCAGTCCGCGAGAGGCCGGGTGCCGCTGAACCGATCAGTTGCCGCCAGCAACCGATCCACGTACTCGGCGAACCGGCCGGCCAGCTCGATGCGCGTGCTGCCCACGTCGTCGAGCGGCAATGTCGTGTCGATCCACGCGTGCGCGTCGGCCGACATCGTGACGCCCGCGAGTACTCGATCAAGGCCGAAGCGCCAGGTGTTCTGCGGATAGCCGGCCAAGCCGAACGGGTCGCGGTGGTCCTGGTCGAACGCCCACCGCACGCCTGATTCGCGGACCCAGGCGGTGGCGATGTCGATGTCGTCGTCGGTGAACCGGAAGCGGCGGCGTACCGGCTCGGTCTCGGCGAGGTCGAGCACCTGGTTCGCCGTCGCTCTGCTGCCGGCGAGGTCGAGGAGTTGAGCGGCGACGCCGAGCAGCGGATTCGTCTGGGTGAGTGACCGGTCAGCCAGTTGGACTCGGAGCCGATGCGCCGGGTGGCCGTCGTTGTCGACCTCTCCGAGGCCGAAGCGGGCGCTGATCAACGGCGCGTAGGTCTCGATGTCGGGGCACATGACGAGAATGTCGCGCGGCTCGAGCGTCGGGTCTGCCTGGAGCTTCCCGAGCAGCACCTCGCGCAGTACGTCGACCTGCCGGGCCGTGCCGTGGCACGCGTGTACCTGCACGCTGCGGTCGTCGGGGGAGAGGTGGCGGCCGTTAGCGGCGACGGTGTTGCCGCGCAGGTCGTGCTGAAGCCAGCCGAGAAGTGTTTCGGGCGCTGGCGGTGACGGTAGGTCGCGATCAACGGCCGGCGCTGCGGCGAGGGCCAACTGCAGCTCGCGACTGTCCCGCCCGAGGGTGGCGAGCAGCGGGTTGTCGGCCTCCTGATGGCTTGTGTCGGCGGTTCGGTCGCCCGCGATAGAACCCGCTGTCCTCAGCCGATCCCAGAGCGCGCCGCTGGGGTGGGGGAGCCAGAGGTGTACGTCGCGGTGTTCGGCCAGCGCGGAGAGCATCTCGATCTCCGTGAGCGGCAGTCGAGTATGTCCGAACAGTGAGAGGCGTTCTGGTAGATCGAAGGACTCTGGCTGATCCCGGAGCCGGCCGAGCGTGTCCGCGTGGCGAGTGTTCGGTGGCTGTGCATCGATACGGCCGACCAGTCGCCGCCAGAGTTCGGGTTGCCAGTTCAGGTCATCGTCGATCGGCACTCCGCGACCGTCGGTGTCGCGACCTTCGCTCCAGTCAGCGAGGAGGATCGGCCGTTGGACGGCGTACGTCGCGAAGAGCCGAGCCAACCGCGCTGCGACGGCGTACCTGCGTCCCTGGCGCAACTCGGCTTCGGCTCCGGTGTCGAAATGGCCGAGGTGTCGCGCGACGGGCTCGCACCAGACCTCGTCGAGAGAATCGTCGAGCACCGCCAGCAGCGGCCAGGCCATCGCCTCCGCGGCCCAGGGGTCGTCGTCTGCGAGGCCCAGCACCGCGGACACCAGCGAGCGCGGTGTCGCAAATCGGACCCCGGCGCACACTCCGTCGCCTCGCCCCGTGGCAGCGCCCAAACGGTGTGCGAGTCGCTGGGAGAGCCACCGCTCAACACCCTTGGCGGGCACCACCACCAACTCCTCGGCGAATGGATCGGCCAGGGGAGCGGCGAGCAAGTCACCCAGCCCGTCGGCGAGCACGTCTGTGCGCTCGGCACGGTGCAGATACAGGACCACCGACGCAGCATGCCATGCGGCGCCTGCGCCTCGTGGCACCACGGGTACTTTGCTCCCCGCAGACGGTGGCCGCCGACTGAGCAGCAGCGTCGATCAGGAGGCGCGGTTGCCGTTGGCAACTTGAGCACGTGACACGGATAGTGTCGCCACCGATTTCACGCAGCTGACCGGTGGTGGGTCTGCGCCTGTTCGACGCCCGCCAGTCCCGGACCCAGTCCGGGCATGGTTGTCCGGTCAGGGGACGCTGACGCCGATTCCTTGAGTACAGTTGGCGGGCTGGTCGTTGCCGCTGATCTTGAAGTCTTCACAGGTCAGTATGCGGGGGTGCTGGGTGCCCAGCGTGAAGGACAGTACGACGACCAGCGTGATCGCTCCGATCGCCACGATATTGTCGCGTGGGCGACGTACAGACTCCACGCCCGGAACGACCATGATGAGGACGAGCGCGACCATCGCGGGGAACCCCGCGAGCGTGACGACCACGCCGAGCCAGAACAGGACGTCGTGGCCAGGGTTGGTGGTGTCGGCGGGGGTCAGCAACGTCAGCAGAATCCAGGCCGTCGGGAGCAGAAGTGAGTAGACGGCGGGTTGGGCCCGTCGTCCGAGCAGCAGTACGGCGACGATGAACGCCGCTGTTGCCGCCGCCCAGAGTGCAAGGATCTGTTCGAAGAAGATCACCCGGTACACACCGAGGGTGAACGCCGGCCACCACACGATGAGCGTTGTCGCGACAGTGATAGTGGCCAGCCGCCGCAAACCCAGGTCCGTCTGGCGGGCCTCGCGTGCAGGGATCGGCTGGTCAGTCATCAGCGTCGCTCGTCGTGAGTGCGCTTACTCGCTCGTGTCTAGGTCGGCTTCCAGGTCTGCCGACGCCACTTCGATGGCGACCCGGAGCGCCAGCGCGATGCGGCCGGTGGCCGCCGCGACTCGCGAGGTTCCGACGATGGGTGCGATCGCGGCGAGGACACCGCGTACGTCGTCGGCGTCGAGGCCGACCTCGGCATCGACGGCCAGGTTCAGGGCGTACGACGCGGCAGGTGCGTCGCTGGCCACCAGGGCGGCGAGTCTGACAAGCGCGATGGATTGCACGTCGAGGCTCGAGGTGGCCACCGAATCGACAGTCATGCGCTCCAGGAGGTCGAGAACGGGCGTGTCTGATGCAGCGAGGTCCGACATGGCTTCTCCTTGGAAGGTCTGCTGGGACGGCGAGTCCGGCGTCACAGTCCACCCTGCGCGTGCGGTCACTTCGAGACATCACACAGATCGAACGAACCCATCGCGGTGAAGGCTGCTGGCGTGTATGGGTTCGCCGATGGCCTGGAGGAGGATTGCCCGGTCTACAGCGCCACGCCGCTGGCACGTGTCCACGGAACTAACACACCAGCAGTACCTCGCTCGGTGCCAGGAGGCGGCGGCCACTCGGCCCGCGCGGTGGTTGGGGGCCGCCGCGCGGGCTTCGTGCTGTGCAGATGTCAGCCGGCGATCGAGCGGGCGTACTCACCGATCTGCAGGACACCGTCCGGGTCGTACTTCCGGCTCACCTCGGCGATTCGCCGAAGTGTCTCCTCGTCGTACGCGCGACGGGCCGTCCGGGCGTCATGCGGAGGTCCGAAGTTCGGCCAGACACCGCCGGTGTCCCATTCGGACAACGCCGCGTAAAGGCGGTCCCAGTGCGGTAGGACGCGGGGGTCTTCCGCGATGCCGACGGCGAGCACGCTGAAGCCGGCGGCGCGGTGCGAGAAGGCGTTCGGGTGCTCGGCTTCCCGGGCGTAGGCGCCACCCAACTGACGGACCTCGACCATCAGCTGGGGTGACCCGGAGTCGTAGCCGGCCACATCGAGGAGGCGCTTCGCGGTCACGTCGGTGAACTCGGTGAGCAGCATGGCCGGATCGACGACGGGCATCGGGTCGACCGGGTCGGCGTGGACCGAGTCGACGGCCGTGTACGGCTTCAGGTCAGCATCGTCGAGGATCACCGGAGCGACGGCGCGGATCTGATCCAGCAACTCGCGGCCCTCGTCCGCGGCGCCGGTCCAGAGGAAGCGGACACCGAGGGTCATGCGGCCCGCCAGGGCCGGCGGGACGCCGGGCATGTCGGGCAGCTGGAAGAGCACGAACGACGTCGTCGCCTGCTCGGGAAGGTTCTCCGACCAGTCCCGCCACCGGTCGATGACACGCTCCGCGTCGGCGCCGTCGAAGTACACCGCGCCGCCGTAGAACGTCGGCAGGTGCACGAGGTCGAACTCCACCGCCGTCACGATCGCGGTCGCACCCTTGCCGCCTCGCAGGGCGAAGAACAGATCCGGGTGCTCGGTCGGGGTGACGCGGCGGAACTCGCCGTCTCCCGTGACGACCTCGAACGCGCGCACCTTGTCCGCGGCGAGACCGTACGTGCGGGCCATCGGACCGACGCCGCCACCGGTCGTGTATCCGACCACGCCGACGTCGCTGGTGGACCCGTTGAGCGGGGCCAGCCCGTACGGCGCGGCCGCCTCGATCACCGGAAGCCACTTGACGCCGGATCCGACGCGAGCCCAGCCCTCGGGGTGCACCGTGACCTCGTCCAGGCTCTTGGTCACCACGAGCAGGTGTCCGGCGTACGAGCTGTCGGCCCCGTGACCGGTGGCTTGTACGCCGACGGTGAAGCCGTGCTGCCGAGCGAAGCGGACGGTGGCGACCACGTCCTCGGCAGTGCGTACGGCGACAACCGCAGCCGGCTGCATAGGGACGGCGAGGAGCCACGGTGTGGACAGCGCGGCGTACTGCTCGTCGTCGGGTGTGTAGACCTCGCCGGTCAGGCGACTGCGAAGCTCCCGGAGGGAGTCGTGGTGCCGGATAGTGGCGCGGTCGAGAGCGATCGTCATCGAACTTCTCCTGTTCGGTCTGTCGTTGTCGTGATGACGGACCGACGGTGTCGCGAAGCACTTGACGACGACTTGTGACCGGCTTGAGGCGCCGGCTCAAGTCTGATGCGGTGCCATGAAGAGCCCGTGCGGATCGACCTTGCGCCGGACCGCGGTCAGCTGCGCGTGGACGTCCGGCGGGAAGGCTTTGCGCGTGTCGCTGCTGTCGTCGAGCATCGGAAGATAAGTGCTTCCGGTCGACCAGGGTGCGACCGCGGCCAGGAACCGCTCTGTGTCGGCGCGCTGCCGCGGCCAGTCCGCGGGTTCGAATCCCAGCCCGACACCCAGTGCCAGAAACGCCCCGTCGAGGGACGACAGGATGCCGCCATCCGGGTCCGGCCGGGACAGCGCGCCGCCGAGCTGGCGCAACTCGGCCACCGTGAGGCTGCTGTCGGAACGCGGACCGGCATTCTCGATGACCGCGGCGATCGCCGCCTCGGGAAGCTCGGACACCAGCGTGCTGCTCGCGTACGCGGGGGTCGGCTCCTCAGGCTCGAGGTGCAGCCTGACCAGGTCGGCGGCCGGTACCCGGGCGACCGTGTCGAGTTCCGGAGCGAGTGCGCGCAATGGCGCCAGTACGTCGTCCGCGAACGCGTCGTCGCCCAGCACGGCACCGTCGATGATCGCCAACCGGCGGCCCCGGACGTCGGCCGGCACCGAGTCCCGGTCCGGTACGTCGACGAGGCGGAACGACGACGTCACCTGCTCGGGGGCGTCCGCGCACCACTGCACCCACCCGGGCAGCACGTGATCGGCAGCCGTCCCGTCCCACGCGAGGAACCCGGCGACGACGGTCCGGATCGGTTGGAGTTCGAACTCGAGCGAGCAGACGACGCCGAGCGGCGTACCGCCACCCCGGAGGGCCCAGAACAGATCAGCGTCGCTGTCGGCGGTCGCTCGTACGAAGGTGCCGTCGGCAAGGACGACCTCGACAGCCGTGACAGAGTTGCATTGGAGACCGAGTCGCCGGGCGTACCAACCGATCCCACCACCGAGCGAGTAGCCGACTACGCCGACGTCGGGAGACGACGGATGCAGCGTCGCCAGTCCGTGCCTCCCGGCCGCCGCCGCCACATCACCCCACAGCACGCCGGCGCCGACGCGGGCGATCCGGTTCTCGGCATCGATGCTCAGTTCGGTCATCGCGGAGGTGCGCAGCAGGACCGCCTCGGCCAGCCTGCCGCCCAAGGCCGGAGCGCCGTGGCCGGTGCCCTGCGGCGCGACCGACAGGCCGGCGGCCTGGGCGGCGCGGACGACCTCGGCGACCTCCTCGGGGAACGCGGGATAGGCGACGGCCGCGGGATGGTCGGAGACCACCAGGTTCCACGGTGCGCGCGCCATGTCGTACGCCGGGTCGCCGGGAAGCTGCACGGCGCCGCCGCAGAGCCCGCGAAGGCTCGCGGCCCGGAGACTCTGCTGCACCGTCACTGGAGGCTCCCGTTCTGGTCGTGCGTCATGGTCGCTCGTCCGACTTGAGAGATTCTTGAGCTGCCGAGCTCAGCTGTGACGCCGGACCCGTCCAGTACGTCCCGAACGGTCCCCGGTGTGACGAACAGCCGCTGCGCGACTTCGTGAACGTCCAGACCGGCTGCGGTCAGGTCGAGGATCTGCCGGTCGGTCCGCGACAACCGAGGCACTTCGTCGGTGCCGGGCTCGATCTGGCGCCCGCGCCGCTTGAGCTCAGTCAGTGCCCGCTCGCGAACCTGGCGAGCGCCTCGCTGCTCCGCCGTCCGGCCTGCAGCTTCCAGCAGCGCGATCGCATCCTCGCCGCCCACGTCTGGGTGGCTGCCGAGCGCGCATTGTGCTCGGGCGAGGTCGACCGCGGCGGTCGTCGAGGACAGCAGATCCACCGCCTCCACGAGGTTGTCGAGGCCCGCGCGACCACGGAACTCGCCCAGCATGCACAGTGCCCTACCGAGGTAGCTCGGTGCGCCCCAGACCCGGAGCAGAGCCAGTTCCTCCTCGGCTGTCTCGATCGCTTCCGACGTACGTCCGAGGCCGGACAAGGCCGCGGCCTTGATGGACCGCCACGGGTTCCAGGCCGGATTGACGATGACGATCCCATCGATGATCGAGGGATTGCCGAGCACGAGAAGGGCTTCCTCGCTGCGGCCCTCGGCGACGAGCAAGCGCGCCACGGCCTGCTGATAGACACGACCGGCCTCGCCGAACGCCGTACTGTCAGCGAAGGCGTCGGCCGCCCGGCGGGCGGCCTCGAGGTCGCCCCGATCGAGATGGCAGCCGATCTGGAAGGCGCGGGCGAAGGGCTCGCCCACCCGCGTACCTCCCCAGAGGCGATCCTGGTCGAGCGCGGCCCGCAGACACGCGAGGGCCTCATGGAGCTCGCCGCGCCGCCACTGCCAGAACCCCTCCCACAGACTGGTGGACAGCGCCGCGAACAACGACCCGCGCGCGTGGCTGGCCGCGCGCGCCCGGCTCCAGAAGTCGCCGATGTCGTCGTCGGACAGGATCCGGACCGCGGCGGCATTGACCCAGAACAGCCCGTCGTCGACGGCGATCAGCTGGTCGCCGTCGAGCGCGAATCGCGCCATCGCGATGGCGCGTTCCCGGTCTCTGCCGGCCAGAACCGCTTCCAGCGCGACCGTGGCGGCCAGCATCCGCGCACCCGGTCCTTGCCCTTCTGGCTCCTGAGCGGGTGTCCGCCAGCCGTCGCCGATGCTGTGCATGAACCCACTGATGCGCTGGATGGCGATGAGCGCCTGGCGCTGGTCAGCCAGTCCGTCAGGGAGCGCCGCGGCAGCCTCCCGGGCGAAGGCCGTCGCGACTCCGGGCGGACTCGCGAATACTTGGGTCGAGGCTGCCGCGATGGCGATCTCGCTGCGGACGCGCGGATCGTCCTGCAGCCGGTACGCCTGCACCAGATGCTCAACCGCTGCCGCGCCATCCACTGGTGCTTCTCGCATCCCGAGTTCGAGCACTACGTCTCCTCGACCCGAACCCATCGGCACCTCGGCGAGTGCCCGGCGCAGGTAGGTAACCGCGCTCTCGGACGCCCCCCGCTCGGCAGCCCCGCGCGCCGCCGTACGTAGCAGTGTCACGACGCTCTCGTCACCCCGGGGCGGCGCCAGCAGCAGGTGTGCCGCAACCAGTTCGTCACTCGTCCGCGCGTACCGCAGGACTGACGCGGCCCGCTCATGGCAGAGCTCCCGCTCGGCCGCCGGCTGCCCTTGGTACACCGCGTCCCGCACGAGCGGGTGCGCGAATGCCACTGGTTGCTCGTCCCTGACGATCTCGGCACGCGCCAGTACGGCCAGCGCTTCCGCGGTACGAGCCTCCGTGACCCCGGCCAGTGCCGCGACCGCCGGCAGGGCGGCACCGTCTCCAAGGACGGAGGCCGCCCTCGCGACGACCACGACGTCTGGTGGCAGCCTGCGGAGCTGCAGCAGGACCCGGCTCGACACCGCCCGCGACCCGACCGCAACGGCTCGGTCGGCGTGGGAGGCATCCGGCCGGACTCCGTCAGCGGCAAGAGCCTGGAGCAGCTGACAGAGCAGGAACGGATTCCCCGCGGTTGTCCGCTCGCAGGCGGTGACGAACAAGGGTGCGGGTCGTGCGCCGAGCCGTCGCTCCACCAGCTCCGCCGTAGCTTCAGTGGACAGCGGCGCCGGCCGAACGACGAGCGCCTCGGGTTCGAGGGCCAGCTCGGCGAGCAGGTCCTCGTGATCGTGTTGCTCGCCTGTGCGCAGGGTCGCGACTACCAGTACAGGTACCGAGGCGAGCCGTCGCACCAGATAGGCCAGGAAGCGGAGCGAGGCGCCGTCACACCACTGCGCATCATCGACAGCGAGCACCAGCGGTCCCTCCGTCGTGAGGTTGACCGCCAGCCAGTACAAGCCGTGCAGAACGGCGAAGCCTTCGGCCCGGCTGCCGTCGGCGATGTCGAACACCGCCCCGGCTCCTGCCGCCGCACCACGCAGCAGCTCGTCGCGACGCGCCGGGTCGCCGAGTTCTGCCTCGAACAGCTGGCGCACGACCCCGAACGCGAACGCACTCTCCAGGGCACTCCCGCGCGCCGAGAGCACCCGCACGGATCGCTCGGCCGCTAGCCTGCGCGCCTCGGCCAGCATGCGCGTTTTTCCGATCCCGGCCGGGCCCTCGAACATGAGCAGACCAGGCTGCCCGCCCGCGAGGCCGTCCAGCTTCGATCGGAGGGCGGCGAGCTCGCGGTCCCGGTCGACGAGACCGTTGCCGTCCGTGGCCGTTGCCCGCACTGTCTCCTCCCGCGGTTGCTTGGCAGGAATCAGTCCGGGCGACTGCGCGAGTACCTGCGCCTCCAGCTCGCGGAGAGCCGGACCGGGGTCGACGCCGAGTTCGTCGGCGAGGGTCTCGCGGGCCCGCCGCAGCGCAGCCAAGGCGTCGGCCTGGCGATGCGCGCGGTACAGCCCGAGCGCGAGCAGCCGCCACCGCTCCTCCCGCAGCGGCTCCTCGTCGACCATCCCCTCGAGCTCGCCAACGACGAGGGCCGCCTCCCCGAGATCGAGACGGGCGGCGAGCAGGCGTTCACGGCCGACGGCTCGCAGCTCGGTAAGGCGGGCGATCTCGGCGCCGGCCCACGGCTCGTCGGCGTACTCGACCAGCGCCGGACCGCGCCACAGCGCGAGCGCCTCCTGCAGACCGGCCGCCGCCTCCGCAGGCGAGCTTGTGACCTCCTTCAGCAGGCTCTCGAACCGCCAGGCGTCGACTGCGTCGGACGGGAGTCGTACGGCGTACCCGGGACCCTCGCGGACGACTACCGCGGACCGGGCGCGAGCCGGTGACCCCGGCTGCAAGCTGCGGCGTAAGTGCGAGATATAGGACTGCAGGGCGCCTGCTGTGTTGCCAGGCGAATGCTCTCCCCAGACCGCGTCCGCGAGCCGCTCGGCCGGGACGACCTCGCCGCGTGCGAGGACCAGCACGGCGAGTACGGCGCGCTGCCGCCGCCCGCCCAGATCCAGCGCGGCGCCGTCGTACGACGCCGTGAACTCGCCGAGCAGACTGATCCGCAACTGGTCCGCCCCCACGCCACCACCCCCACCGCCACGGTAAACGAAGAAGCCTCATTTCGGCATCGCCCCCGAACCCGGTGATCACGCCACTACCGAACGCCCCGGATCGCGTTCGCAATCGGCGCGAGTGTTGTCCTGCAGCACGCCTGTGCGGCGGTCTGATCCATGGCGGGCCTCCGTGGGAGCGGCGGCCCGCCGCGTGGCTGTGCTCGGTCAGGCGATCTTCGTCCACGGGTGTGCGGTGAAGAGGGCCTTCAGGAGCAGCTCTGTCTCGCCGTCGAGTTGGAGAGTGAGCACTTTGTCCGAGATCTTCCAAGTGAAGGTCACTTGCAGGTCGTTGACCCAGGACAGCTGGAACGTGACGCGGTTGCCGGCGATGGCGTATTTGCCTTCTTGGTGGTCCGTCTCGCCCGGCGCAGCCTGGTCGAAGATGTACCGCCCGTCGTGCAGTCTCCAGGTGAACATGCCCTCGTTCCTGGCCAGGTCACGGGGGTTGGTCACGCCGAGGCCGCGCAGTTCCTGCTGCGTGATCTCGTACCGATAGACGCCGTTGAGGATGCTCTGGTTACCGGTGGCTGGTGGCGGGGTGGCTCGGGCGCGGGCCTGGCAAGGGGTGGCGACCCCTTGTGCGGAGACCCGTACGGTCCGCTTGAGCTCGCGGATCCGATCGAGCAGGCGTTTCGTCGCGGCGTCACGCTCCAGTTGGTCGTACACCGGTTGCACCGCTCGCACGAGCGCAGTGAGGTCGGCGTCGCTTGCGGCGACGATTGCGCCGCCCCCGCTGCAGTACACCCTCGCCGCCTCGGCTTCCGTGACCCGATGGTCCAGTACCCAACGCTGGGTGGCCGAGGCCGCGTCCTTCAACACCCTTTTGGTTGTCGGCGCCAGTTCGCTCAACACCTTGGAGTTGATGACGAGCGAGTTCACCTTGGTGGTAAAGGTGACGTTGCCTGTTGCGATGGCGGGAGCCTGCAGAGACTCGGCGAGGACGAACGCGGTATCGGAGCCGCCCACCCTTCCAGCCTGGATGGCCTCCACGCCTACCTGATCCTCCGCATCTGACGGCTTCGCGCCCAGTGCGGAAATTGTTGCGTCGCCCAGCTCAGACCGGGGGGTGCGGAAGGTCTTGCCGGCGTAATCCTTCGGCGACAGGAGGGCGCGGCCGTAGCCGAACGGATGTCTCAGGCTCTCCGGCAACAATGCCAGTCCGGTGACGCCGGCCTTGTCCAGACCGGCCATCATCTCGTCGGCCAGGTCCGCGACGACGATCTGGTCGGCCAAGGCGTCGGAGGTGACGAGGAACGGAGCGTGCAGAGCGCGCAGACTCGTCACCCCCTCGGTGTCCCAAGCCCTCGTCGGGATCACGCCGAGATCGAGCCGGCCGTCCTTGACCATCCGGGCAACGGCCTGGTCCCAGTCGTCCGCGTTTTCACCAGCCGCCTGCCAGACAGGCTCAATGATGAGCCGGCCACCGGACCGGGTCTTGGCCTGACGAGCGAACTCCTGGATCGCGTCGGCTGACGGCCGGCCGAGGTAGTCGGCGGTGCCAATGCGGAGGGTTACAGGTCCGGCATCGCCGCCGGCCTTGTTTCCGGACGGGCCACTGGTGCAGGCCACGAGAGAGCCTGAGGCGATGGCGAGAATCGCCAACCACCGTAGGGGTTTCGTCGTCTTACCCATTGCTTCCTCCCGAAGTCGATGGACGAGATCGACGGTAGGAAACGCAGAGCCTGCGCACATCGCGGCGAGCACCCGGTTGTTGTCGCCGTCGACTGTGGCCAGCCACAGTCGACGGCAGCGATTGCACCCGCGACGCAAATGCACTCATTGGTTGTCCAGGGGCAGTTCGGCGACGATGCGGGTACCTGCGCCGTGCGGTGAGTGCACGGTCAATCTGCCGCCGAGTGCCTCTACGCGGTCGGTGAGGCCGACCAGTCCGCTTCCACGGGCAGGGTCGGCGCCACCGGTGCCGTCGTCGGCGATCGTCACCCAGAGCCGACCGCGTCGCTGCGCCACCTCGACCGTGGCGTGTGACGAAGCAGCGTGCTTGGTGACGTTGGCCAGTGCCTCGGCACAAACGTAGTACGCCGTGACCTCGACCTCGGCTGGGAACCGCTGGCTCGTCGTCGTCAGCTGCGCGGGCGTCGGATTGCGTTCCAGCAGGGCCTCGAGCGCGTCGCCCAGGCCACTGGCGAGTTCACGAGGATGAAGACCTCCAGCCAGTTCACTCAGGTCCGCGAGGGACCCGTCCAGGTGGCTGCGAGCCAGCCCCATAGAGTCGTCCGCATCCGCATCCGCAACTGTGGAGCGTAGTGCAGTTCTCATCCGCTCCAGCCGCCCACGGGCACCGTCATGGAGGCGCTGCTCGATGCGCTGCCGTTCGGCGTCACCGGCGACGAGCAGCCGCCGCCGGGATGCGGCCAGCTCGGCCAGTTGCGCGCGTACTGCGGCCTGCAGTGCGACGTGCGACGCAGTGAGCCGAGTCGTGTCCGCGACAGCCTTCTCCAGAGCAGGATCGTCGAGGACGGTCGCGTCGTGCACGAGAACGGCGAACGGATCACCATTCCGCCTGACGAAAGTGGCCGATTGCCCCGCGCCAGGCGGCGGTACTGCGACTGGAACGCCTGCCGGGTCGGCGTACGCGCGGCTGTGTGCTGACCAGAAGCCGACTTGCAGCGTGGGGTCGCCGAGGGCGCGCGCGAGCGCATCGCGCAGCGTGCCCGATTGGGTCTCGCCGAGTTCGACAACGAGGTCGGTGACCTTCCCTGGCCGCGACCGACGTATGCCCGCGGCAGCGCTGACCGCGACGGCACACAACACCGCTTCGTACGCCCAGAGCGCAGGCTGCACGGCAGTACCGGCGGGGACGGCGAGCCGGGTGACGGCACTGGCGACCAGCACTACACCGACAGCCACGGCACCCCAAACCGCTGCGTGAGATCCTCGCGCAAGGCCCGTGGCCGTTCGGTGCTGGAGAATCACCCCCACGACGAGCACGATGGACAGCACGATGGTTGCAGACTCGCTACCCCATACGGCTGGAAGGACGGCAGCAACATAAGCGAGGAGAACCATGGCCCAGCCGAGCCGGCCACTCACCCGCCAACCCGTGTAGGCCAACAGCAGGTGGAACAGCGGGCCGCGATGCCAATACAACGCTGGCTCGGCGAGGTTGCCTGCGAACCACGTGACCGCCACTGCGCCCAGCAGGATGGCTGATCCCATCGCAGGTGAGGCGCTGCCGATCGCCGCCGTCCGGCTGACCAGCAGGGCAGCAGCGAGGAACACCATGCCAACCGCGAGGTCGGGCAGCCAGACCCCCGTTTGCCCATCGACGATCGTGACCCGCTCGCTGAGCACCCCGAATCCGCCAATGGTCACCACGACCACCAGGTCACGGCCGGGCACGTGGGCCACCGTCCAACAGGCGGCGTAGGGCGGCGCCGCTCAGCTCATTCTTGGTCAGGAACCCCAGGGCAGAGGCGCGCGTCAGGCGTGGGCCGTACGCGCGTGCGTCCCGGCTCGAAACCAGAACGACGACGGGCGGACCGTCCAACTCGGCGATCCGAGCCGCAACAGCGAACCCGTCCAGGTCCGGGAGTCTGATGTCGAGCAGCACCAGATCCGGCTGGAGAGAAGTGGCGAGGAGTACCGCTTGATGCCCGGTTGCCGCCACGCCGACGACCTCGAAGCCCTCGGCCGCGAGCAACGCCGATGCGGCGGCCCGGAAGTCAGGGTGATCATCAACGACGAGCACCGTGTTGCCCACGTGTGGATGGTCTCACTAGTCAGCGCGTCCGTCCTCGTGGCCAGCCACAATGGTCCGGATCGGAACCGAGCATCAGCAAGGCGGCTCCCTGGCACAATCAGTCCATGAACAGGCCGGCAGGCGCCATCGTCATCCGATGGCTGCTGCCGGTCCTCGGGGCGGCCGGCGCGGCAGCCGCGATCGCCGCGATGAGTACTTCGGACCAACGGGTCACCAACTATGCGCAGGTGTCTCGCGGCGTCGCTACGGCAACCCTTGCGGCGGGACTCGGACCGGTCGCTGCGGGCACCTTCGCGGTGTGGGATCGGACGATCGGACCCGCCGGGCAGCTCACCATCGCCGCCGGACTGGGGTGGTTCGCGTCGATGTGGACCGGTTGGACCGCCGGGCCGGAGCTCGTCCGGAGTCTGGGCATGATCGTGGCACCGCTCGTGCTGCCTGCCCTCGTGCACCTCGTCATCTCGTATCCGTCAGGACGAGGATCGACCACGTGGAGCCGGGTGGCGATCGGCGTTGGCTGGCTGGCCGCGGGCGGCGTGAGCGTCACGCGAGCCGTTACACGGGATCCGTTCCTCGACCCTTACTGCTGGAACGACTGCACCGGCAACGCGTTCCTGATCGTTCCCAACCCGGAGTTGGCGCGCGTCATCGACCAGTTCTGGCTCCGATTCGTACTGGTCACGGGCGCCGTGACGCTCGGAATCGCCGGATGGCGCCTGGCTCGTGCAGGTCGGGTGACCCGCGCGGCATGGTCGCTCGTGGTGGTGCCGGCCGCAGCTGCTGCCGGAGGCTACGCCGCCTACGCGACGGCGTTGTTGCGTGATCCTGCGGAGGACCCGACCAGGGTCGTCTTCCGTTCGATCCATATCGCGCAAGCCATCGCGCTGTCCGGCCTGGCGATCGGATTGGCCTGGGCGGTGGTTCGCGCACGCCGCCGGCGCTCCGCAGTGGCGCGCCTCGCGGACGACCTCGGTGTCGCGCCGCCGCCCGGTTCGCTGCAGTCGGCGCTTGCCCGCACTCTCGGGGACGAGAGTCTCCGAGTGTCCTACTGGCTGCCGGGTTCGCAGCGGTATGTCGACGCGGCCGGACGGCCGATCACGCTGCAGTCCAGCCCCGGGCGGGCGGCGACCTCCGTCGTTCGTCATGGTCAGCCGGTCGCGCTCGTCGAACACGATGCCGGCTTGTACGACGCTGCCGAGCTCGAGGATCAGATCGGCTCGGCAGCCCGGCTGGCGATCGACAACGAGCGACTGGCGGCCGAAGTACAGGCTCGAATGGAGGATCTGCGCTCGTCCCGTATGCGCATTGTCGAGGCGGCTGACCTGGCCCGGCGACAATTGGAACGCGACCTTCACGACGGAGCCCAGCAGCGCCTGCTCGCCTTCACCTACCAGCTCCGACTCGCCCGCGCCGCGACGACAGATCCCGAGCTCGCCGCAACGCTCAACACCGTTCTCGCCGAGGCACAGACAGCGCTGGCCGAACTGCGGGAGCTCGCCAACGGAATCTTTCCGGCGATCCTCGACGAGGCAGGGCTCGACGCCGCCCTGTGGTCGTTGGCTGAAGAGGCGACGTACCCGCTGGAGATCACCGCCGTTCCCCCCGGACGTCTGCCTGCTGCCGTGGAACGCGCGGCGTACCTCGTCGTTGCCGGCACGGTCCAGGCGGCAACCAGCAGCCTCTCGATTGCAATGACCCGTCTCGGTGACCGCCTCGTCGTAGAGGTAGGTGGGACCTTCGGTGCGTTGCCTGAAGACCTGGCCGACCGGCTGAGCGCCCTGTCCGGCACTCTCGGCAGGCAGGCCGGCGGTCTGCGGGCCGAGATCCCTTGCGGGCAACAGGATCCGGTCGACGGGAGGGCTCATGCGAATCGTCGTGGCTGATGACAACCTGCTGACTCGGCAGGGAATTGTCCACCTGCTCAGCCAGGCCGGCCTGGACGTAGTCGGTGAGGCCGCGGACGCTGACCATCTGCTCACGCTCGTTCGCCGGCACAGACCGGACGCGGTGATCGCCGACATCCGGATGCCACCCACCCATACTGATGAGGGACTTGCCGCGGCGCGGCGTATCCAGGTCGAGTCCCCAGACATCGGCGTCTTGGTGTTGTCTCAGTACATCGAGCCGAGCTATGCGCTGCGCCTGATCTCCGACCACCCGGAGCGGGTCGGCTACCTGCTCAAGGAACGGCTCTTCGATGGGGCGATCCTTGTCGACGCACTACGCCGGATCGCGGATGGGGAGACGGTGATCGATCCGACTATCGTCGCTCGGCTGATCGGACGCCGCCGACCCAAGAACCCGCTCGATCGGCTCACTGATCGGGAACGTGAGGTCCTGGGGCTGGTGGCCGAAGGTCTGTCCAACGCCGCCATCGCGGCTCGGCTGCACATCACTACCCGCACTGTCGAGGCTCACGTCACCCAAACCCTCAGCAAGCTCGGCATCACCGAGGACGCCCAGTCGCACCGCCGAGTACTGGCCACCCTCGCCTACCTGCGCTCTGCGCCGAGCGCGGACGAATGAATCGTTCTCGACGAGAGTCGGCGACTGTTCTGGGGACAGGGTTGGTGATGACCGCCTCGGACATCGGCAGCGCAGGCGAGCATGTACGGCTGTTCGCGCCTAGCGAGCCGGCGCCTGGTGACGCCGATATAGCCACATCCCGCCTAGGGCGAGACCCGCACCACCTAGTGCGGACGCAGCGGCCTGCACAGCCTCGTCCATGTTGTGGTCCACCGGCACCTCCGTTGTGCTGGTCGCCGCGACGGGCTCCGGGGACTTCGGCTCGGGCTGCGGATAGCCGGATCCCTCGTCCGGCCAAGGCGGCGGGGTGGTCTGCATCGGAGTGGCCGCGTATTCGCGGGTCGGCTCCTTCGCATCGGCCGACGCTTCAAGCGCCACGAAGGTGACAGCGCCCATCGTCAGCGCAGAGGCTGCGAGGGCTGCGTATCTGTTGTTCATGATTTCCTCCCGTTGCGGTGGGATCGCCGCTCTAGTGCTGGTACCTGTCAGCGTCCGCCGCAGGACCGGCTGACACATCGGGGACAACCCCAGTCCCGCAACGGCCGATGTCGCGGCCAGCACGGAGGCCGGACCGTAGGTGATGTGAACCCGCCGCCGTTGCTCAAGGCAACCGGCCGCTCTGCGGTCTCTCCAGAACAGGCGGCACAGCCCGTGCCGCCTGCATGATTGATACAACCGTTTCAGTCTCCGAGGAGGAACACGCACCTTAACCACACACCTCAATCTCGGTGTGTGAGCGGCGCTTTGAGCTCGAACCTCGTGCCGCTGACGAGGGCCAGTTCGGCGCACGATACGTCCACGTGGGGCGCGACACGCGCTGGCCTCTGCGACAGCAAGTCTCTCACTACAGTGAGTAGTCGGGAATGCGCGAGCAGCGGCTATGTCCGGGGGTAGGTATGCGCAGTCACTATCGCGCGGCTGTCGGGGCAGGCGATGAGGACCGTAGCGCTGTCGCGCGCCTCAGAGCGGGTCTGGTAGGCCTCGTGTCCGATGCGGTCCGAATCGAAGTGGACGCGATCGTCGGGCCGCCGGGGACGGACGGACAGGCGAACCCGCTGCGCATGGGATTAGCGGCGGATCACTTCTGGTGCGATCTGTTCGCGGCGATCGCCCAGGTCGCGCGGGGTGTGCAAGCTGAGCTGGATCAGGTACCTGATCACCTCCGGCGTGGTCATCCGTTCCCGCAGTGTGGACAACAACCTCGTACGGCGGAAGCGTGGTGCGCCGCGTCCGACGAAGCGCATCAGATTGGACGAAGTCATCGTCGAGCGAGTGATCGCGGCCGCGGTCCGGACTGCGTGGGTACCGGTGGAAGCGATGTACCAGGCGAACCCTCAGCTGCTGATCCGGCATGCGCAGATCCTGGCGGTCCTCATCTGTCCGGCCCCGGAGCGCCATCGCGGCGTGGTCGAGCACTGTATGCGCCCACTCTTCGGCGAAGATCGCAGAATGGACAGGGCGGGGCCAATCGCATTCGACCGGCATGGCAGGTACGAATTGTTTCAAGTGCGGCCGACAGTCCGAGGGGCGCCTGCATTCTGAGCTACTGGCGCACCGTTGTGTCCGGCCTACCGTCTGACGACCCGCTCCGGCCGGTGTACGACTCGCTGAACTTCGTTCACCCCGAAAGCGCTCTGGGACGATTCGTGGCCGGCGCACCGATCGAGTCCACGGAACTGAGGACGCCACCGATCTATCCCTTTCGCTGCAATCTGAGCCAGCGGCAAGCGGTCGAGAAAGCACTCAGCCACTCCATCTCCGTGATCGAGGGTCCACCCGGCACCGGCAAGACCGACACGATCTTGAACCTCATCGCCAACGTCATCGCGGAAGGCTCGGCGACCATCGGCGTGGTCTCGTTCGGCAACTCGGCTGTCGACAATGTCCGGGAGAAGCTCGAGATCCTCGGAGTCGGACACGTCGTTGCTCGGCTCGGCAACAAGGAGATGGCGGAGGAGTTCTCCAACCGGCAGAACCGCCGGAACACGGAGCTGAGGAGGTTCGTGAACGAGACGCCGCCCGACCCTCCGGCCGAGAGACTGGCCGAGGTCGACAGACGCGTTCGCCGGCTTCAGGCGGCTGAGCGTAATCGCGCCGGACTGCGGCAAGGAGATCGACGCGCATGTCTTGGAGCTTCAGCCCTTCGAGAAGCATGTCACCCCGGGTGAGTTGGCACAGCTCGACCGTCTGCCGTTGTTGCGGCGCTCGTCCGATCGCATCCTCGACTACCTAGCTGAGTCTGAGGTAGAGATGGGCCTGCGTCGCGGTCTCGTCCGACGAGTCAGGGCGTATCTCAAGTACGGGTCGCTAGGTGGCGGCCGGCTAGGACCTGAGCACGGACGAGCAGGCTGTGATCGTCCGGCCAACGTTCGAGGCAGTCACCTAGGCGGGCGCGGAACTGGCCGGGCTCCGCGCCGATGTCGTCGTGATCTTCCCCGACCGCTGTATTCGTGGATGATGTGGCATTCAGTCGCTTGTAAGGTTGTTGCTGTAGGCAATAATCGTGATTGGCCACACTCGGTCGCGTTGGAGATCCGTGATGCCTTGACATCACCTATGACCCTCCGTAGCGTCGTTAGCTGGGGGTTTTATCAGGCCGGTTCACCTCGTTGGGTGATCGACACTTCGCGCCTGAGGGGGGATGCATGTCTGACGCGGCGTCCTCCTTGCTCGCCCCGGCCGAGTCAGCCGACTGCGCCGCGAACTGGCGGCGCCCATTCCAGCGCCTGGACAGCCTACTGGCCGCGGCTGTGGCCGAGGCTCGAGTACGGTTCGGTGCCGAGGCGGGGCGCGACTCGTTCCGGGGGCTTTACATCACCGAGGAGCTTGCGGCTGCCGCTCTGAGCGGTCCGCTGGGCGAACCGCTGCGCACGTGCAGGGAGAGTACGCTCCCGCCGGCCTGGGCCGAGCTGGCGTCGTCGGACGACGGGTGGGCCTGGCTGCGGCGTACATACGGCCTGACCGAGAACGAACTCGACGTTGTGCTCATCGCGCTGGCACCAGAGGTGGACCTGCGTTACGAGCGGCTGTACGGCTACCTTCAGGATGACGTCAGCCGGTGTCGCGCAACGGTGAATCTCATCCTTGACCTGATCAGCACATCACCCGACGAAAAGCTGGTACGGCGGACCTTGTTCGCCGCTGACGCCCCTCTGCTGCGAAACAACATCCTCCAACTTGTCAGCGAGGAGCGAGCGCATCCTCCACTACTGGCGCAGGCGGTCGTCCTCGACGAGCAGATCACAGGCGTCCTGCTGGCCGTGGACGGTCTCGACTCACAGCTGGCCGGGTACTGCCAGCTCGCCTGCCCGCCCCCGGCGCGTTGGGCAGAGACGGCGCTCTCGCCGGCAGCGCGGCGAACTGTTCTGGGTGCGGCGGGGGCCGCGCAGGGCCGCTACCCGTTGCGAATCCACCTGCACGGGCCAGTCGGGTCCGACCGCGCGGCTGCGGCGGTGGCATTGGCGGGGGAGTTGCGCGCCCCCATCCTCACGCTCCGAGCGGCCGATCTGCCGACCGCAGACGAGAAGGCCGCGCTCGTCGTGGCCCGCTCGTTCCGCGAGGCACTGCTCAAAGGGGCAGTGCTGTTTGTCGACGGCGAGAGTTTCCTGCCAGTCGGCTCGCGCGCGCGGTCGGCCTTGGTCGACGGCCTGGCTGAGCACGGTGGCATCACGGTGTTGGCCGGCACGCAGCCCTGGACGGCGGAAGGTGGGCCGCCGCTCGGTGTTCTCAATATCGCTGTAGGGCGAGCGGATCTGGCCACCCGCCGCGCCGCGTGGGCGCGCGAGCTCGACGAGGCCGGGACGACAGCGTCGACCGACCTTGTGGATACGCTCGCAGGTCGGTTCTCATTCGGACCGGCGCAGATTGCCGAGGCGGTCGCGAGCGCGGCCACCGCTGCCGGCGCGGACCGGGGACCGACCGCGAAAGAGGTGTTCGCGGGAGCCCGGCGGCAGACAAGTCAACGGTTGGCGGTCTTGGCGCGCCGCATCGAGCCGACCTGCACCTGGGCCGACATCGTGCTGCCTCCCGATACCACCGCGCAGCTGAAGGAGCTGTGCGCCCGGGTCGGCTTGCGCTCGACGGTTCTGACCGAGTGGGGCTTCGAACAGAAGCTGGCGCGTGGCCGAGGAACCACTGCCCTGTTCACTGGACCGCCGGGGACCGGCAAGACGACCGCTGCGGAGGTCGTGGCCGGTGAGCTCGGCTTGGATCTGTTCGCGATCGACCTGTCCGCGGTGGTCAGCAAGTACATCGGCGAGACCGAGAAGAACCTCGAGACGATCTTTGCGGCGGCCGCCGACGCAGACGCCATCTTGTTGTTCGACGAGGCCGATGCGCTGTTCGGTAAGCGCTCCGAGGTGCACGACGCCCACGACCGGTACGCCAACATCGAGACGTCGTACCTGCTGCAGCGGATGGAGCAGTACGACGGCATCGCCGTCCTGGCCACCAACCTGCGGCAGAACCTGGACGAGGCGTTCACTCGTCGGCTGCAGTTCATCGTCGAGTTCCCCTTCCCCGACGACGAGCTACGCGAGGGGATCTGGCGGATCGCCTTCCCGCCCGGCGCACCACTGGCGGAGACGCTGGACGTCGTTGGCCTGGCCCACGACTTCCGGCTCTCCGGTGCCAACATCAGGAATGCCGCGCTGCACTCCGCGTTCCTGGCTGCGGCGCGGAGCGAGTCGATCGGTACTGCGCACGTCCGGCAGGCGATCTGGCGTGAGTTCCAGAAGATGGGCCGGGTGCCACCCGGTGCCACCGCGGAGCAGGTGTGGTGAGCTGCCGTGTTCCAAGACCTCGACGAGACCCTGAAGGCGATCCTGGACGACGCCTCGGCGCCGGCCGACCTGCGTGCGGCCGATGTCAGCTTCGATACGCCGGACAAGAACTACAAACCGGCCGAGGCGACGGTGAACCTGTTCCTGCACGACGTCTCGGAGAACCGCAGCCTCCGTGACGAAGCGCGGGTCCTCACCAGGACGAACGACGGCTACGCCTCTCGGCTGCCGTCGTTGCGCGTCGACTGCAGCTACCTCGCCACGGCGTGGTCAGCTCAGGCCGGCGGGCTCAAGGCGGCGGAGGAACACAGGCTGCTGGGGCTCACTCTGCTGTGGCTCAGCCGCTTCCCGGTCGTCGACGAGCGCTTCCTCAGAGGCACCCTGGCGACCCCACCGCAGGCCTATCCATTGCCGACCATGGTCGCGCAGGTGCAGGAGAACCGGTCGAGCGGTGAGTTCTGGACCGCGCTCGGGATCGCGCCGCGGCCGGCGTTCCCGATCACGGTGACGATCACGGTCGAGCCGTACGACGAGGTTGAGGAGTTCCCGCCGGTCCAGAAGATCGACGTGCGCAGCACTTCGGTCGAGCACCCGTTGTTCCGCGGCGTGGTGACCGACCAGTCGCTCGTGCCGGTCCCGGCCGCCACAGTCTCCGTCACCGAGACCGGCGCCCAGGCGACCTCCGGTCCGGACGGGAAGTTCGCCGTACCTGGGCTCGAGTTCGGGACGTACACGTTGAAGGTGCGGGCGGCCGGGCGGCCCGACGAACAAGTCGCCGTGACGTATGCGGCCGACCATCAGACGCAGACGGTGGTCCTCTCGGGGCCGTAGGCCCCGGACGACGCGACCCACCGGCGAGCAAAACGGGAAAGGCGGAAGAGCAGCGATGGTCGACTACGCGACAGCAGCTCCCGGGATCCACCTGGAGGAAATCACCCCCGCGGGGCCCATCGCCGGCGCGGGGACGAGCGTTGCGGCGCTGATCGGCGTCACGGCGACGCTCCCCACCGGCGACGACCTGGGGAAGCCGGTGCCAGTCTCCAGCTGGAACGCGTACAAGGACAAACTCGGTGAGTACAAGAGCGGGCTGAACCTCCCGTATGCGGTCCGCGGGTTCTTCGACAACGGCGGCACGTTCGCCTATGTGGTGCCGATCAAGAACATGGACGGTCTGGACGGCGCGCTGGCACAGCTCAGCCGGCTGCCCGATGTCGGTCTGGTGTGTGTGCCGGGGCTGGTGGACCCGGCACTGCAGAAGGACAAGGTGATCGAGCACTGTGAGGCCCTGGGCGACCGGTTCGCGATCCTGGACGGCGTCCAGGACAAGGACCCGCTCAAACCCGGGAACCCCCTGCTCACCCAACGGGCCGGTTTGTTGTCGGTCAACGGGTTCGGCGCGCTCTACTGGCCGTGGATCGTGATCCGTGACCCGGGCAGCACGACCGGGCAGACGATCCCGGTGCCGCCGTCCGGGCACATCGCCGGCATCATGGCGCGCTGCGACAGCACGGTCGGCGTACACAAGGCTCCTGCGAACGAGCAGATCCGCGGCGCCGTCAGCCTCGACTTCACGCTGAACGACACCGAGCAGGGCCAGCTGAACAAGCAGAACATCAACGCGCTCCGCACCTTCCCGGGTGGGCCGCCGCTGGTGTGGGGCGCGCGCACGCTGTCCGCCGACGTACCGTGGCAGTTCGTCAATGTCCGGCGGCTGGTGTCGTACGTCGAGGACTCGCTCGTGACCGGGTTGCGCTGGGCGGTGTTCGAGCCGAACACCACGGCGCTCTGGAAAGGGCTGGAGCGCTCGATCACCGAGTTCCTCACCCGGGTGTGGGAGGCGGGCGGGCTGTTCGGCCGGACCGCCAAGGAAGCCTTCTACGTGACGATCGACGAGTCCCTGAACCCCGCGCCGGTGCGGGAGCGCGGCGAGGTCATCGTCGAGATCGGCCTGGCCGTGACGCGGCCCGCCGAGCACATCATCCTGCGCATCGGCCTGTGGGACGGCGGCGCCAAGGTCAGCGAGGGCTGATCCCACGACGGCACCGGGCCAACGGCCCGGTGGAGTGGCAACTCGGGGTTGGGAGGCAAGGGGATGCCCCAGACAGGACAACGCGTCGACCCGTACCGAAGCTTCAACTTCCTGGTGGAGCTGGACGGGATCGCGCAGGCCAGCTTCACGGAGTGCAGTGGGCTCGGCTCCACCACGGAGGTGATCGAGAACCGCGAAGGCGGCGACAACACGACCGTTCGCAAGTTGCCAGGCAAGACGACGTACACCGACATCACGCTGAAGTGGGGTGCGACCACCTCGATCGAACTGTGGGAGTGGCGGCTGCAGATCGTGCAGGGGCTGGTCGTCCGCAAGAACGGCTCGATCGTCGTCTTCGACTTGGCCAACCGCACCGAGGTCGTGCGGTGGAACTTCGACCGCGCCTGGCCGACCAAGTGGGAGGGATCGGCGTTCAACGCGAAGGGCAGCGAAATTCTCGTCGAGACCTTGGTCCTCGCGCACGAGGGTCTGGCTCGGGTATGACTGGCCAGCTGGTCACCGAGGTGTCCTTCGAGCTCCCGAAGGGGTACGTCGACGCCGAGGGGACGTTGCACCGGTCCGGGAGGATGCGGCTGGCGACGGCCGCTGACGAGATCTACCCGTTGCGTGATCCGCGCGTGCAGGGCTGGCCGGCGTACCTGATCGTGGTGCTGCTGGCCAGGGTGGTCACGAAGCTCGGCAGCCTGCCGGACGTGAACCCGGGTGTGGTCGAAGGCCTGTTCTCCGAGGACCTGGCGCATCTGCAGGACCTGTACAACCGGATCAACGGCCTGACGCCGCACGTGGTCGCCGTCGTCTGTCCGCACTGCGGTGGGGGCCACGAGGTGGAGGTGCCACTGCTGGGGGGATAACGGGCTACCCCTTGGACCGGGTCCACCAGGAGGCAGCCTTTCTCGGTCGGCACACGCACTGGACCCTGACGGAGGTGTTGACCCTGGACCATGCCCAGCGCCGCCAGTGGGTCCGCGAGGTGTCCGCTCAACTCGAGCTGAGCTGAGCGACGGGTGTTAGGAGGGGACGGATGACCGATCCGGCAGGGCGTCCGCAGACGCTCGGGGAACGGCTGGCGCTGTTCGCCGAGCAGTTGCGCCTTCGCCATGTCGCCACCTTCTCGTGGGAACCCGGTTTCGCTCAGGTGCTGCAGAGGTTGGATGCGCTCGACCAGTCGTGGGCGCAGCGGTTCGAGCGATGGGACGGCGCGGGGGAGTGGACCGAGCCCGGCGGACGCTTCCCGAGCGAGCGGCCGACGGCACGGGAGGACAGCGAGAGGGCGACGGCCGGCAGAACCGCAACAGCCGCCGGAACCACCGCAGCTTCGGCAGCCGCTCGAGCGGACGCGGTTGCTGCGGGCGTCGGCCCGCAGACGGCCGCATGGCCGGCCGACGTCGTTCCGGTGGACGTCCGCGCCCGGCTCCGCGAGATAGCTGGTGCCGGCGCGGACGGCATGCGGGTGCAGATCGACGCCGAGGCGGACGCCGATGCCCGGTCGCACCGCGCGGACGCAGTCACATCGGGTACGACGGTCAAGATGAGGTCCGGGCGGTTCCGGCCGGACACACCGGAGGGCCTCGGGCTCCTGGCGCACGAGGCGACTCACGTGACTGCCTTGCTCGCCCGTGGCGCGGCGGCGCCCCTGAACACTCCGGGCGGAGTGGCGGCGGAAGAGGCTGCTGCGGCGCGGGCCGAGCTTGTGGCCCAGCGCCTTCCCGAAGCCGCCGGTGTTGAGCTCCCACGCAGGCACAGCGATCCGCCTCCGTCCAACGATCTACCGGCTGCTGGTTACTTCAACAGTGCGACAAGAGCCTCGACCACGCCGATGGCGGTAACGCCGATGCGGGCGGATGCCGACCGGCCGGAGGCGTCGCCGACGGCTGGGGGCTTCGACTCCGAGGGGCTGCGGCTGCGGATCATCGAGGACCTGATGCACCGGTTGCGGACCGACTCCGAGCGGGGAGGCTGACATGGCCGCACCAGTCCAGGGGCCTATCCGCCCACCCTCCCGACCGCCGGCCCACGACCTCCTGCGGACTCCGCTACGTCTGGCGCCGCTCCCGGCCGGCAACGAGCTGGCCAAGGCCGTCCTGATCGACACCACGACCAACACCGGACACGTGGTGATGTACAACCCCGAGGAGCTGAAGGTTGAGCAGGGCAACCAGTTCGCCGAGGTCGGTATCCCCGGGCTGAACGCCTCCCCACTGCAGTACGTTCGGGGCAAGAACCGCGTCCTGACGATGGAGCTGTTCTTCGACACCTACGAGTCGAAGGACGACGTGCGACTCCACACCGCGCCGATCGTCCGGCTGCTCGACAAGCAGCCGCAGACGCTCGCCCCGCCGGTCCTGCTGTTCTCGCTCGGCCGAGTGCAGTTTCGCTGCGTGCTCACCGATGCCAGCCAGCGCTTTACGATGTTCGCGCCTGACGGTACGCCGGTCCGCTCGACGATGTCGGTCCGCCTCCAGGAGTACGTCGACGTGTCGCTCGAGATCAGCCAGGGCCTGTTCATCGGATCGCCGACCGCATCCGCGCTGATGAACGTCGCGCTGACCCCGATCGTCGAAGCCATCAGCCCGTCCGCGGCGTCGGCGATGCACACGGTGCTCGCCGGCGAGACGCTCAGCGGCATCGCCGGCGCGTACCTCGGCGACCCGGCGCGCTGGCGCGAGATCGCCCAGGCGAACGGGATCATCGACCCGCTCGCGGTCAAGCCCGGAGTCTCGCTGGTGATCCCCGACGGATCGGGGCGGACGCCGTGAGCGCCCCGCCGTACGCGCCTCGCTTCGACGTCCGACTGTCGGGTGTGACGCTGGCGGCCGAGCTGGCCGATCAAGTGCTGAGCCTGACCGTCGAGACCGACCTGGACCTGGCCGGCTCGTTCAGTCTGACCTTGCGCAACCACGACAACCAGCTGCTCGACTCGGCGCTGCTCGATATCGGCAAGACGGTCGAGATCCACCTCGGGTACGCGCACGACCTGGTCCCGGCGTTCCTCGGCGAGGTCGCGGCGATCGAGCCCTCGTTCCCGGCCGACGGGCCGCCGACGATCACGCTGTCGGGGTACGACAAGTCGTACCGGCTGCGGCACACGCCGCCACCGCCGCGCGCCCGCACCGACGTCAACGACAGCCTGATCGCGGCCGAGATCGCCGCCGAGCACGGACTCGTCCCGATCGTCGACCCGGTGCCGTTCCACGCCGAGCGGGTCCAGGTCGAGACCGACATGGCGTTCCTGAAGGCGTGCGCGAACCAGTACTTCTTCGACGTGTACGTCGAGTGGGACCGGCTGCACTTCCACTTCCCCCGGCCGCAGTTGTCCGCGCACGTCCTGGAGTGGGGGAAGAACCTGACCAGCTTCAGCCCACGGATCTCGGCGACCGGCCTGGCCGGGGTGCAGCAGGTCCGGGTCTACAACCAGGAGCTCGCGCAAGCGCTCACCGTGACGATGCTGGCCGCGGACCTCGACCCGGACAACCTGGTCGAACGCCTTGGTACCTCGGTTTCGCAGCTACTGATGTCCCTGGTGCGCAAGGGGATCCGCCGCGAGGGGATCAGCAACCCGATCCAGGCCGCCACCGTGGCCAAGGCCATCCTGTCGAACCTGCTGGAAGGTCTCTACGAGGGCAACGGGTCCTGCATCGGCATCCCGGACCTGTCGGCCGGGCGGTACGTGACGATCGCCGGAGTGGGGAAGCGGTTCAGCGGCACCTACCGGGTGCGCAAGGTGACGCACCGGATCGACGGCAACGGGTTCAGGACCGACTTCTCCATCACCCAGCGCGGGCACTCGAGCCTGCTAGGGCTGCTGCGCAAGAAGCTGGTCGAGACCCCGTCGCCGAACCAGGGCGAGAAGTTCTTCGGCGTCGTACTCGGAGTGGTCGAGGAGAACAACGAGGTACTCTCCGGCGAGCCCATGCCGGCGATCGGGCGGGTCAAGGTGAGCTTCCCCGGGCTGGGCGACAACTTCAAGAGCGGTTGGGCGCCGTGCGTCCGGCCGATGGCGGGCAGTGGCACGGGGTTCTACGCCTTGCCCGACAAGAAGGACCAGGTCCTGGTCGCCTTCGAGTACGGCGACCTGTCGAAGCCGTACGTGCTGGGCGCGCTCTGGAACGCGCAGCAGAAGCCGCCGGCCGACAACGCCGATGACAAGAACGCCAAGAAGGTGCTCAAGTCCAAGGCCGGGCACACCATCACCTTCGACGACACGGTGGGGGCCGCGGCGCTCACGATCAGCGCGGCCGGCGATCTCGCGATCAAGGCCAGCGGCGAGATCAAGCTCGAGGCAGTGGGAGGCAAGACGGCGATCACGATGGTCTCGGACGGGGTGGACGTGAAGTGAACGAGGAGGGGACGCGATGACCGATCCGTTCGTACTCACGACGGCGAGCAGCATCCGGTGTTCGCACGGGTTCGACATCTCGGCCGGCAACACCGGCAGGCTCAAGGTCGGCGGCAAGGAAGTCCTGCTGGCCGGGCTCGCCGACAAGACCTTCACCTGCTCGATCCCGGACAACCCGAACGCCGGCATCAAGCACTGCACGAAGGTCAGCACGGTCTCGGCCGGCGAGAAGTCCAGACTCACGGTGGGGAAGGTCTCCGTGCTGCTGGACAAGCTGGCCGGGCTGACGGACGGCGCACCGCCACCCCCTAACCTGGTTGTGGTTGCCAAACAGGCTCGGTTGCGTGCGGCGGTGAAGCCGTGAGCGACGAGGTATTGGGGCGGGGCCTGTCGTTCCCGTTGCGGATCAGCGGTACCGGGCTGGCGGAGTCGGCGGGTGTGGCTCGGGTCGAGCAGTCGATCCGGATCATTCTCGGCACGCAGTACGGCGAACGCGTGATGCGTCCCGGCTTCGGTGCCAACCTGAAGAGCCTGGTCTTCGCGCCCAACAACGCGACCACCGCCAGTCTGGCCGGGTATTACGTGACCGACGCGCTGACGCGGTGGGAGCCGCGGATCGACGTCCTCGACGTCCAGGTGATCAACGACGTCGATGGGGCGCAGCTGGTGATCGAGATCCGGTACCGGCTGCGCGCCACCGCCCAGGAGCACCTGCTCGTCCTTCCCTTCCTGCTGGAGCGTGGCTGATGTCTCCCGAATCGCGCGGCGGCCGGATCGTGCCGCCCAACCTGGACGACCGGACCTGGCAGGAACTCGTCGACGAGATGCGGGCGCTGATCCCGAAGTACGCACCGCAATGGACCGACCAGAACCCCTCCGACCTCGGCGTTACGTTGATCGAGCTGTTCGCCTGGCTCGGCGAGAGCATCATCTACCGGCTGAACCAGACGCCGGAGAAGAACTATCTCGCGTTCCTCAACCTGCTGGGGATCACCCGCGACCCGCCGACTCCCGCGCGGACGTACCTGACGTACGGCTCGTCGGTCGAGACTCCCGTGACGGTGCCGATCGGGACGCAGGCGCAGACGTCCGACCCGGCAGGTGGGCGGCCGGTCGTGTTCGAGACGGATGAGGAGCTGGTCGTACTGCCGACCACGCTCAAGGCGGCGCTGCGGGTGGGGCCGTTGGCGGCGGACGCGAACCGAGCGACGTACCACCAGGCCTCGGCCGACCTGATCGGCCCGCCCACCGCGAGCCACCTGGTCGAGGTCCCCGCCGGACAGACGGTCGCCTTCTACCTCGGGTTCGATCGGGCGGTGACGGCTGAGGTGGCACTCGGGCTGCGGCTGTACCAGGCGGCGCGAACCGCCGGGGCGGCGACATTGCGGTTCACCTACTCCAAGGGCGACGTCGAACCGTTGCTGTGGCCGCCGGTGACGGCGGCCGGCGATGGGACCGAGGGCCTCCAGCACGACGGCGCGGTACGGCTCACGGTTCCGGCCGACTGGATGGCCCAGCGGGCCGCGGGCGATGATCCGGCCCGGCCGTGGCAGACCGTGACGCCGGAAGCTGACGTAGACAAGGTCACCGATCCGTTGTTCTGGGTCGGCGTGCTGATCGACGCGCCGGCCGCTGCCCCGTCGGCGGGCGGCGATCCGCCGCCGGCTCTGGCGATCGGGATCGACCGGCTGCTGTTCAACGCCGTCCCGGCCCGGACCGCGCTCTCGGTCCGCGCGGCGGAGGACCTCGGGGAGAGCACCGGCCAGAGGTTCCAGGTCGTTGCCTTGCACAACCGTCCGCTGTACCGCCGGCCGGGCCTGACCGCGCCGTACGCCGACCTCGTGGTCCAAGTCGCGTCGGCGGCCGACCCGGCGAACTGGAAGGACTGGACGCTGGTCGACGAGTTCCCGACCGGGGCGGGCGAGGTCTACCGGATCGACCCGGTCGCCGGCGAGGTGCGGTTCGGCAACTTCGACGAGCGGTCCGGCAAGGGCAGTGGCTCGGTTCCACCTCGGGGCAGCAAGATCCAGGCTCTGCGCTACCGGTACGTTGCCTCCGGGGCCGGCGGGAACGTCGGACCGAGTCAGGTCACCGTCTTCGGTACCGCACCCACTGGGGTCCCGGTGAGCGGCATCGGATCGGTCACCAACCTCGGTCCGGCCCGCGACGGGAGTGACGAGGAACCGATCGAGGAGACGATGCGGCGCGCGCCGGAGGAGCTTCGGATCCGGTACCGCGCCGTGACCGTCGACGACTACGAGTTCCTCGCGCGGGAGGCGAGCATCGACCTGCGGGTCAGTAAATGCTTGCCGCCGCGGATCCATACCGATGACGCGCCCGGACAGCCGCCGCCGTGGAATGCCGGCGACCCGTGGACGTTCGGTGGACTGGTCCGCGCGCCGGGCACGGTCAACCTGATCATCGCTCCCGACCGGGACGTCGACGTACCGCGGCCGGAGCCGACGCAGGACCAGATCCGGCTCGTCCAGGGGTACCTCGACGCTCGCCGGGACCTGACCGCACGGCTCGAGGTGGTGGCGCCGCGGTACCTTCCGGTGATCGTGACCGTGGAGATCATGGTGTGGCAGGAAGCGCTGAACGCGGGCGCCGACCGGGCCACGATCGAGGCAGAGACCCGGGCCAAGATCCAGAAGTTCCTCCACCCCACCCGCGGCGGGCCGGACGGCAAGGGCTGGAGCGTCGGGGACCCGGTCTTCACCTCCGACGTCTTCCGCGCGCTGATGCCGACCGAGGATCTCGGGTACATCAGCGTGCTGCAGGTGAAGCCTGACACGCCCGCTTACCACTTCCCGCCGCTCGGTCCGGGCGGGGCGTACAAGGGCGACGTCGAGCGGCCGTTCGCGTTGTCGCCGTTCGGGGCGTCGGTACGGCTGGCCGACTACGAGCTGGTCTGTGCGGCCGCCGACTCTGCACAGCTGGTCAAGACCACTCCGGTTCAGGTCTGACATGTCCGAGTCGAGCTACCTTGCGTACCTCCCACCGGTGCTGTGGCGGGACGACCCGCTGGTCGACGAGTCGGAGCACGGCCTCCGCCTCGGAGCGGCCTTGCGGATCTTCGAGAAGATCGCGACCGGGATGTCTGACGACATCCTGCTCGAGCACGTAGATCCGAAGGACCCCTCGAAGACGCATGTCCATCCCGCGCTGAGCGACGAGATCGCCGACCTGCACCGGCTCTTCGACCCTTGGACGACGCCGCCGGAGTTCCTGCCCTGGTTGGCGTCTTGGGTGGCGCTGGAGTTCCCGACCCTGCAGGGTGTCCCGTTGTGGGAGGAGTACCAGCGCCGCAAGGTGACTGCGGAGATCGCGCAGATTTACCGGCTGCGCGGCCGCAAGACAGGGCTGAACCAGTACCTCGAGCTCTACGCGGTCGGACAGGCGCGACCTCGGGTGAGCGTCGATGACGGTGCGCGGCTGTTGAGCGTGGTACCGCGGACCGGTGCGTTGTCCACGGTCACCGCGCTCGTCTCCCAAGGGCCTGTGGTGATCGCGGGCGTCGTGCGTTCTGAGGGACTGACCAGGCCGTGGTGCGTCGCAGCCGGGGCTGACGGGAGTCTCTTCGTCGGCGACATCGGCCTGCCTGATACGGCGCAGGTGCAGGTGAAGCTGCCGAGCCGGGTATGGCATCTGGACCCCGCCGGCCGCTACGAGCTGTCGGGTGTGCCGCCGCGGCCGGCGCCGCTCGCCCCGGATACCGCCAACCTGAAGGACGTGGTCTCGGTCGCGCTGGCTCCGGCGCGGGGCGCAGTACCCGAGACGCTTTATGTGTTGACCCGCACCGGCCGGTTGTTCGGCATACCGGCGCCCTTCCGCGGGGTTGCTGCGACACAGGTGGCGAACTTGGCGGTGGCTGGTACGGCGATCTGGATGGTCGCGCTGGCCGTAGATCCGGCGACCGGCGACCTGCTTGCGCTTGATCGGGGCGGACGGCCGCCACAAGCGCCCGGACCGACGGTGGTCACCGTGCGGCCGACCAACCCGCCGACGGTTACTCGCACCAGGCTGACCAAGGTTGTCGAGCCGTTGTCGATGGTGATCGAGGCAGACGGAACGCTGTTGATCGGGGACGGCGGCGACCAGGAGCCGACCGATGCGGCGGGACTGCCCGGAAATCTGCTGCGAGTGGATCGAAGGAACACGCCGTGGCGGGAGGCGGTCCTGCTGCCGCCGGACAATCCGTTGGTCGCGCCGGCGGCACTGGCGCGTACCCGGGACGGACGCCTGTACGTGCTGGACGTGGGCCTCAAACCCTTCGCGCCGTCGGCGACCGATCCGTTCATCTGCCCGGTGGCCGAGCCCGCCGCGATCCTGACCGTGGACCTGACTGCGAAACCGGCGGCCTCCACTCGGATCACCGCACCGGGCGAGTTCGTGTACCCCACCGGGATGACCGCGGTCGGCGACCGGCTGGTGGTCAGCGACCCCGGGCAGCCGGAGACCTCCGGGCTCGAACCGTTCTGGGGCAGGGTCCGGCCGTTCGAGTTCGACGTGTCGATCCACTTCACCACGTCCCGGTTGCCGGACGACCCCGCCGAGCGCAAACGAGTGCTCGACCAGGCGGTCGGCAACATCAGCTCGATCGTCGAGGAGCAGAAGCCCGCCCACACGCTCTGGACCCTGAACACCTCGATTCTCTGACCGCACGCATCGACTCAGGAGGCAGCAGATGGCAGCGACCGGCGAGGAGCGGTCCGGTGGTTGAGGGCCTGGTACGGCGGACGCAGTACTGGAACCTCCCGACGCACACGGTGCGGGCGGGGGCGACCGGACATGGCGAGAGCCTGATCGATCTCGAGGAGTACCTGCTGCCGATGACGGACGCACGTGCTTCCGCTTTGCACACGTGGGGCGTCGCGCAAGGGCTCGAGGTGTCCGCGGCGGTTGGTGCCGGCGAGGTAACGGTGTCCCCGGGTGTAGCGTTCGATGCGTCCGGCCGGACGATCGTGCTGTCCGCGGCGGGTGTCGCGGTGACAGACCCAGCGGTGGACCCGACGGCAGTCCTCGACATCGAGACGGTCGCCGTCGGCCCGGCCGGCGTGGTTCTTCCAACTGCTGGATCGGCTGGGTCCTGTGTGCTGACGCTGACGTGGCGCGAGGTGCAACGGGACAGCGGGAACTCGCCGACCCTGCTCCACGCCCCGTGGCTGCGTCTCCTGCCGGCGAACACATTCCCAGACAGCGGCGAGCAAATAGTCCTGGCCAGCCTGGAACTGAGCGCCGCCGGCCTGGTCACCAGCCTGGCCCCGGGCCTGCGACGACTCACAGCTTCCCCGACAGGACGCGTCGAGCTCCGAGCACCGCACTCAACGGTCGGATCGGTCGGCCAAGCTCCGGTCGCGACACTCGGCGCAGAGCCGAACGGCGATGTCCTACTAGAGCTGCTAGCCGGTGCAATACCTGCGTTACGGGTGTCGGCCGACTCTGGTGACGCTCGGCTCTCCGGCGCTCTGACGGCCGCGTCGCTAACGGCCGACGGCGCTGCGACGGTCGGCAGCACCCTGTCGGTCGGAGCTGCTGTCTCGGTCGCGGGGGAGTTGCTGGTCGGGGGACCGGTTCGGACCGGCATGCTCGCCGTTGGGCTCGGCGACGCGGCATCGGCGCGGGACGTGCATATCGAGGGGACCGAAGTACACAGCGGTGGTCCCGGAGGCGGGTACTCGTTCTCCGACCGCGAGATGAGCTCGTTTGTCGAGACCCCCGAGAGCGGTCAGCGCTGGGTCTGGTATGCCAAGGCCGGCGAAGCCCGCCTGTGGTCGCACGAAGATGTGCTCAAGGTCCGGCCCGGGGCGGTCGCGGCAGCAAGCTCCGACGGCGTCGGCCTGGACGTGTTCCGCCGAATGCGGGTGCGGTCGAACGGGACCTTCTCCGCTGGGATCTGGTTCCACCAGGACGCCGACCGGGGCTTCGTGGGTATGCTCGACGACACGCACGTCGGCTTCTACGGTGCGAACGGCGCGGGCTGGGGCATCGTGATGGACACAGCCGGTGCCGGCGTGGGTATTGGCATCGGCGCCGGCGCAACGGCGGCCCGGCTGCACGTCGACGGGTTCACCGCGATTCGTGCCGCCGGCCGGATCAGCCGGCCGGGTGGGGGCCCTGGGCCCTTCCCCATCCCGATCTTGTTCCAGGGTGTGGGTGTGGAGGCCAGCGGTGACATCGGCATCCGCTCGACCGGCCAGCTCTGGGCTGGGCAGTTCGAAGGCGATGTCAGGGTCAACGGCACGCTGTCGAAGTCCGGCGGCGGATTCACCATCGACCATCCGGTCGATCCGGCCGGCAAGTACCTGTCGCACTCTTTCGTCGAGTCGCCGGAGATGCTGAACATCTACGCCGGCAAGCTCGTCACCGACCTCGGCGGCTTCGGGTGGATCGAACTGCCGCCGTACTTCGAGGCCCTGAACCGCGACGTCACGTGCACGCTGACCCCAGTGGGCAGGGAAAAGCCGCACGTCACGGTGGTCGGGGAGATCTCGGGCCACCGGTGGCAGGTCCGGTCGGATCCTGGCCGAGTCACGGTGCACTGGCTGGTCACCGGCGTACGACAGGACCCGTGGGCCAACGCCCACCGGATCGTCCCCGAGACGCCGAAACCGGGGACCCAGGACGTTCCCTTCCTGCACCCGGAGCTGTACGGCGCGGCGCTCGAGCAGGAGCTGTTTGGCCAGCCGGTTGCTGCCGGCAACGAGTCGACGGAGTGATGGCGATGAGTGATGAGCGGTTGCAGGCGCGGTTGGGGGAGCTGCGGCGGGAGTATGCGCTGGGTGAGGGGCAGTTGCGGGAGCTGCTTCAGCAGGAGTCGGCGTTGCGGGAGACGTTGCTGCGGATCAGCGGGGCGATCCAGGTGCTCCAGGAGCTGGCCGACGTACCGGAAGAGACCGAGCTGGACGAGCGGGTGCTGAGGGTTCGGTAGGCGCGAGAGGAGAGATCGATGGGTATCACCGGCCTGGTGCGGACGCAGTACTGGAACGTCAGTGGCCCGAATCCGACACCGCGGTCAGGGATGACGTCGCGCGCGGAGTCGCGGACCGATGTCGAGGGATATCTGCTGGCCGCGGACGCGGCGCGGAACGCGGCCCTGTACGGGTACGGCGTGGCCGGCGGGCTGCAGGTGTCCGCGACCATGGGGTCGACCGGGATCACGCTGGCCCCCGGCGTCGCGGTCGATCTGGACGGGCACATCGTCGTACTGGCCGAGGGCGGCTTCGCGATCGTCGATCCGTTCGTGGGCCCGACCGGCGTACAGAACATCCCGACCGTACAGGTGGCGTCGACCGGGATCACCTTCGAGACCACCGATCTGGCCGGCGACCTGCTGTTCACGATCACCTGGCGGGAGGTCGAGGAGTCGACCACCGGACTCTTGGTGCTGCACCAGGCTCCGTGGTTGCGGCTCGTGGACCCGGCGACGTTCGTGGACGACGGTCTGCAACTCGTGCTTGCAGCGGTCAGCTTGGGCGCCGGGGGAGTCGTCGATGGTCTCCAGCCCGGGGCGCGTCGGTTCGTCTCGGCTCCCGCGAGCCGTGTCGAGCTCCGCATGCCCAGCCTCGAAGCGACGGGATCGGCAGTGACGCAGCTGCCTACTGCTGAGCTCGCCGCTCGCACCGATGGCGGGGCGGACCTCAACGTCATGGCGCCGACCGGACCCAGTCGGCGGGCTCTCTCGGTCCTGGGCACTGGCGAAGTCGATCTCGCGGCGGGCCTTCGCGTCAGTGGGTCGACGTCGCTCGCCGCGGGCCTGACGGTGGCCGCCGGGGTCCAGCTCGACAGCGACCTGTCCGTGGGAGCGAACCTGACTGCGGGCGGCGACCTTGCGGTGGCCGGAAGTCTGGCGCTGGACGGTCACCTCACCGCGGCAGGAGAGCTTCGGGGTCTGAGTGCGACGGTGACCGCGCTGACCGTCAACGGTGAGGCCGAGGTGACCACGCTCACCGCGAGTGGTGACGCCCAGCTGACGAAGCTCTCGGTGAGCGCCGATGCCCAGCTCGGATCGGATCTCACGGTCTCTCACAACGTCTTCGTCCAGGGCCGGGTGGGCGTCAACAAATCCAATCCTCAGTTCGCGATCGATGCCGCCGGCACCATTTGCGCGACCGTGTTCTGCAACCCGTCCGATCTGCGGGTCAAGTCGGACGTCCGGGAGTACGTCGGTGTACTCGACCGGCTGGCCGACGTCCGCGCGGTGAACTTTGTCCGGGCCGGGACCGGCGACGAGACTCGGCACGCGGGGATCGTCGCGCAGGACGTCGCCTTGTCGTTCCCGGAGCTCGTCGTACCGATGGGACCGGACGGACTGATGGCGGTGGACTACTCCGGGCTGGCCGGCGTACTCGTGGGTGCGGTCAACGAGCTGCGGGCCGCGACCGAGGCGCTGTCCGCGCGGGTGACCGGCCTGGAGGACGGGGCGGTGGAGGACGGCGACGATGACCGCGGGTGAAGAGCTCGCCGCCGAGTTCGACGAGTTCGATCTCGACCTGGCGTTCGGCGAGCTGGGCGGTCCGCAGAACATTGTTCTGTACCTGCCGACCGGCCGCGACATCCCCAACGAGACCTGCAACACCCAGAACGCGACGTGCCCGAACACGTGCCACGCAACCTGCCCGGCCACATGTCCCAATACCTGTCACGCAACCTGCCCCAATACCTGTCGCGCGACGTGCCCCGACACCTGTCGTGCGACGTGCCCCGATACCTGTCATGCCACCTGCCAGGAGACGTGTGGTGTCTGCCAGACCTTCGCGAACACGCACTGCTTCACGTGCCGATCGAATTGCCACGAGCCGTGATCGCGGCAGAGGTTGCCGAACGCGTCGCCATCAGGGTCACTGACCTGGCCGTGCTGGCCGACGCGATCGAGGCGTCGGCGAGGCAGTCGCAGTACGCCGCCCTGCTGCCCTGGCGACCGGCGAGCTTGGCGCACGGGTCGGCCGGGACCGCGTTGCTCTGCGCAGAGTTCGACCGCCGGTTCCCTGACCAGGGCTGGGACCGGAGGGGACACCAGCACCTCGCGGCGGCTTCGGCGGCGGCCGAACCCTATGACCTGTCGCTGTTCTCGGGTCTGACCGGGGTCGGGTTTGCGGCGGTCCAGCTCGCGGCGGGTCGACCGCGGTACGGGCGCTTGCTGAAGACGGTTGACGTCACGCTGTCGCCGTACGTCGAGGAAGCCGCCGACCGGTTGGCCGGCGCGGACGGATGCGCAGCCGGCGAACACGATCTCGTCTCCGGGCTGACCGGGGTGGGCGTCTACCTACTTGCCCGGCACGCTCACGGCGGCGACGACGAGCCCCTGATCCAGGCACTCTCCGGCCTGGCTCGGCTGCTGGCAGATGACAGCCACCCTCGGCGCTGGCACACCCCCTTCGAGCTGACGGCCGGGACCCTGCGGACGACATACCTGAACGGCCACCACAACTGCGGCCTGGCCCACGGCGCTCCGGGTCCACTGGCGCTCCTCTCACTCGCACTCCTAGCCGGTGTCGAGGTCCCCCAAACCAAGCAGGCGGTCGAACTGACCGCCGACTGGCTGGTCGCCCATCAAACCACGTCAGGCGGCACACCCGACTGGCCTGATGCCGTCGCCCTGGATCCCGCGGATCTTGAAGTGGGCGGAGAGGAGCCCGGTCGAGCGGCATGGTGTTACGGGGCGGTTGGGGTGTCGCGGAGTCTTTGGTTGGCGGGGACTGCGCTGGGGCGGAGCGATTGGCGTGAGCTTGCGGCCGAGACGATCCGTGGGATTGCGCGGCGGCGTCCGGAGCAGTGGTGGTTGGAGACGCCAACGTTCTGCCACGGAAGCGCTGGACTGCTTCAGGTACTGCGTCGGTTCGCCGTCGATCTCTCCGACCCCGCGCTCGACGGCACCGCCGAGAAGTTGGCCGCCGACATCGCCGCGACCTACGACCCGGACTCGTTGCTCGGCGTGCGCGGGATCGAGCCCGGCGGCGTACTCGTGGATCATCCGGGACTGCTGGACGGCGCCCCCGGGATCGCGCTCGCGTTGCTCGACCTGCCGGGCGAGAACGCCTGGGACCGAATGTTCCTCCTGTCATGAGCAACTACCGGGTGCTCAGCGGCCTCGTCGTCCGTGCACCGCTGCTACCAGCCACGACCTTCGCCGACCTCGGCACCGACTTCGACGCCGAACGTTGGCTGGCCGACCCCGAGGTCGAGTTCGCCCTAGCAGTCGCCTCACCGGACCTGACCGCCGCGCTGGCCTCGGCCGCGTCGCCTGCCAAGGCCCCACCAGCCGCCCTGGCCGCCCAGCAGCGTTACCTGATCCGAGCCGCTACCCGCCCCACCCCGTTCGGCGCTTTCGCCGCGCTGGGCCTGGCCAGCTGGGCTGAGCGCACGGACCTCGAGGTTGGTTCGGTACGTCGGCCCACGCGTACTCGACCGGACATGCAATGGTTGTCGGAAGCGATTGAGGAGTTGGGCCGGGGCCTGCGCGTGTACGCCAACACGTGTGCGTTCGAGCACGCGGGCAGGGTCTACCTGGCCGATCCAGGCACCGGCGGAGTCCGCTCCGGACCGGACGTGTCAGTGCGCGCGACCCCGGTGGTCCGCCGGGCACTAGCACTCGCTCGCGGGAAGGGGATGTCCACCGCTGAGCTACGCCGGCACCTCCTCGCCGAGAGCCCAGCTGCGACACCCGCGAAGGTAGACCGCCTCCTGAGTGGACTGTCCGAGCAGCAGTTCCTGCTCCCGGCGTTGCGCCCCTCCCTGATCGGCGACCCGTTGGCGCGGGTACTGAGCGAGCTCAACGTGACCCAGGCGGCTGAGGTGGAGCAGTTGATGGAGGTGGGCGCGGCCTGTCGCCGGGTTGACCTCGCCGACGCGACCACCGCCACCGCAGCACTCGGCGACGCCAGGGCGGTCCTGGCGGCGATCCAGGATCGTGGGGCTGACCTACAAGTGGATACGGGCCTACCGCTGTCCCGGACCGGGGTGGGCATGGCGGTCGCCGACGACGTCTGCCGCGCGGCCGACCTGCTGTTCCGCCTGCATCCGAACCCTGGGTGGACGCGGCTGGCCGGTTACCGGGCGGCGTTTTATCGGCGGTACGGGGCCGACGGCCGGGTGCCGCTGCTCGAGCTGCTTGATCCGCGGTTTGGGCTCGGGCTGCCGTCGGCTCACCGTGGGGATGGAGATTCCGGGGGATCGGCCGGACGAGTGGAGGTGCTGCGAGAGCTGGCCGCTGAGGCGATTCGTGATGGCAGCCGTGAGGTGGTGCTTGATGAGCAGCTGATCGAGCGGCTGTCGGGTGGGGTTGTGGATGCCGAACGCCTGCCGGTGTCGGTTGAGCTGAGTGTTTTTGTTGCCGCCAGCAACCGCGCGGCGATCGACCGGGGTGACTACCTGTTGGTGGTCGGTCCGAATCTTGGTGCGCAGGAGGCTGGGCGGGGGCTCGGGCGGTTCGCGGACCTGCTCGGAGCGGAGGCGCGCGAGTTGCTGGACGAGGTGGCTGCCGAGGAGGCCACAGTGCGCAGTGGCGACGAGGTGGTGGCTGAGCTGGTCTATCGGCCGTTGCGGGCTCGGACGGCGAACGTCGCCGTGCGTCCGATGGTGAGGGAGTACGAGCTACCGGTCGGCGTCGCGCCGACGCTTCCGTCCGATCGGGTCGTGCAGGTGGACGAGCTGTCGGTGGGATTGGTGGACGGCCGGTTCCGGGTGTGGTGGGACGCGGTGGATCGACAGCTCGTCCTCACCGCGGGACACATGCTCAATCCAGCCGCAGCGCCGCCGGTCTGTCGGGCGTTGCTGGAATTGACGACGGACGGTACGACGTACCTCTCGGATTTCGACTGGGGCGCGATGAGCGGGATGCCGTTCCTGCCGCGCGTCCGCCACGGCCGGGTGGTGCTGTCGCCGGCGCAGTGGCGGCTGAGCCCTCGTGATGCCGAGCGGTTCGAGGCCTGGCGGACGGAATGGCGTGTCCCGCGACTGGTCTATCTCGCCAGCGGCGACAACCGTCTGCTCCTGGACCTGGACGACTGCTCGCACCAGGCACAGCTGCGCGCGGCGATCGGTCCGCATTCGCTGACCGTTCAAGAGGCGCTGCCCGGACCCGACGATGGCTGGCTCCCCGGTCCGCGCGGCCTGCTGATGACGGAGTTCGTCGTACCCCTTGTGCGCTCGCGTCCTGTCCCACGGATGAAGGCTCGAACCTTGCCGAGACAGCAGGACTCGCACCGCCTGCGCCCGCCGGGGTCCGACTGGCTCTACCTCGCGCTCGACGGCCCCCAACGGACAGAGGACGAGCTCCTCATCGGTTCCCTCGGAGACCTGGCCGACGGGATGGTCCAGCGCGGCGACGCCGACGGCTGGTTCTTCGTCCGGTACTCCGACCCCGACCGCCAACTGCGCCTGCGTCTCCACGGCGACCCCGCCGTTCTCGTCGAACGCGTCCTGCCCGAGGTGACCCGATGGGCGGCGTATGCCATCGGATCCGGAGCGCGGACCCGTCTCGAGCTCAGCACCTACGAACGCGAGATCGCACGCTACGGCGGCCCTGAGACAACCGCGGTATGCGAGGCGATCGCCTGTTGTGACAGCGCGGCCGTCCGCGACCTGCTGCGAGCGACCAGGCAGCTGAGTCGCGACGAGCTCGGGCTGGTCAGCATCGCCGACTTGCTGGCATCGCTGACCGGCCAGGACGACGCCGAGCGAGCACGATGGGCCAGCGCACTTGCCGGTCGGGAGACCTCGGCAGGCCCAAGGTTCCGCGAACGCAAGGACCAGATGAGGGCTCTGCTACAGGGCGCCTGGGACAAGGCCGGCTGGGACAAGGCCGGCGACACCATCGAGGCGGTGCTGGCCCGGCGCCGGGCCGCGCTACGACCCCTCGTCGAATCCCTGCAGTCTTACTGGACCGACGGCATCGGACTGCAGTCACCCGAGGAGTTGGCTCCCAGCCTCGTCCACCTCCACGCCAACCGCCTCGGACTCGATCACGCCACCGAACAGCTGACCCTCGGACTCCTCGTCCGTACCCTCCGCTCGCTGGCCGCCTACCGCCCTCCTACTTGAGGTCGTCGATGTTCGACTTCGCCTTCAGCAGATCCCCGGTCGACGCCTTCCCGACCTCGGCCTTCGCCATGATCGCGAGGATCGTGTCGAGCTTGCCCTGGATCAGCGCCTTCTCCAGCTGGGTCAGGACGATCGGGCCGTTCGCCTTCTCCCACTCGTCGGCCTCGTACAGCAACGTGTAGATCTCGATCGCGGCGTTCACGATCGAGGAGGCCTTCACGTCCTCGATGCTCGCGCCGTCGGCCAGCTGCTGGTAGACGGTGAGGGAGTGCCAGATGTCGGCCTTGTTCATGTAGTGGAAGCTGGCGGGCTGCTGCTGCTTGGCGGTGATCCACCGGTCGAGCTGGTCGCGCCGGTACCGCAGCAGGGCCCCGACCCAGGCGCGGGACTCGCGGAACGAGGTGTTGAGGAACGGCTCAAGGTCGGATGCCTGCTTGAGTGCGCCGGCGCTGCCCTTGAGCAACTCCGCACCGAGCATTCGGCCCTGGTTCTCGGCGATCATGTCGTTGATCGCGTCCTGCCCGAACACCTCGAAACCTTCGAGGTGCCACAGCTCGTAGGCCAGGAAGAGCTCGCGCAGTCCGAGCTGGTTCTGAGCGGCGTACTTGACCCCGGTGGCCCAGTGCATGAGCTGGGAGATGTTCTTGCCGCCACCGAGGACGTCGGCGTCGAAGTCGGCGATCTCGGTGTTGGCGGCGCCGATCAGGAACGGTATGTCGAGGTAGCCGAGCTTGTCGGTGTTCTCCTTGCCGAGAATGTCGGTCGCGGCACCGAGCTTCGTCGGCAGGGCAAGGATGTTGGCGAACATCGGCAGCGCCTTGAGCCGGCCGAGCTGGGCCGGCAGTTGCTGTCCGTTCAGCCAGGTGATCGCCTTGACCTCCCATTCACTCGTGGGCAGACGCCACGCGCCGCCCTTCACTCGCACCACTAGCCTTTGGCGGCCGCCGACGACCGCGGTCGCTCCCTCGAGCGCGGCGCCGATCCGCTCCTCGGCGGCTTCCTTGCCGCGAGCCGCGGTGGGGGAGGCGAAGTAGTCCACGAGGTACTTCGTCGACAGTCGCTGGTAGAACTTCGATGACGTGTCGATGCTGCCCGGGGTCTTGGCGCGGGCAGCGGCCTCGGCCTTGATGAACGCCAGCACGTCCCGGGCCTTGGCCTCGGCGCCCTTGTCGTTGCGCTCGATCGGTTGCTCCCCGAGCAACCAGAGGGCGTAGTCCTGTTCCGAACCGCTCATCTCCGAGCGAATCCGGTCCGCCAGTCCCTCGTTGTAGACCTTGGCGTACTGGCGCTTGAGCTTGTTGAGCAGCTGGAGCTGGCGGCCGAACGGGAGGAGTACGGCGTACACGGCCTCCTCGTCGGTGCCGTCAGGTTCCACCGCTTTGCGGAGGCGTTGTGCGGCGCTGAGCAGCTCGGCATCGGTCGTCGGCGGCCCGGCCAGGATCGCCTGGTCGCTGGTGGGGTCGCCGAGGTTGATCAGCTGGAGCGCGTACTCGAGCTCGCTGCCGCTGAAGTCGTCGCGGATGTCGGCGACGAGCTCGGCCTTGTACCTCTGCCGGTACTTGTCCTGGAGGCGTTTGACCGCTTCCGGATCACGACCGACGCGTTGCAGGGCGCGGTATACGCCTTCTTCGTCCGTGCCCCAGCCTTCGACGCCCTTCCGCACGTCTTTCGCGATGCGGTCGTAGTCGAGCGTGTCGGCGAAGGTCTGCACCGGTGCGCCCGGGGGTGCGACTTGTCGGCGGATGGGCGCGCCGGGCTGCCTTTGTTGCTGCGTCACGTGCACAAGCTCATGCGCGAGAAGCCGCTGACCGGCGGCACCCGGCGCGTATTGCCCACGCCCGAAGACGATGTTGTTGCCGACGGTGTACGCGCGCGCACCGAGGCGTGCCGCCGACTCAGCGCTCCGCGGACCACTGTGGATGCGGACTTGCCCGAGCCCTGCGCCCAGCCTCGGCTCGAAGAACGCGCGTGTCGAGGCCGGTAGCGGCGCACCTGTCGCGGCGGTCGATCCACCAGGCGGCGCCGTGAGAGTTGCCGACTGATTGCCGTCGCCGAGCGGCTCGGTGCCGAGGATCTGCTCCGTCCGGCGATCCGCATCCACTTCGCTCGGATCGTCCACGCGGCTCACCGCGAGGCCGGACGTCCCCGGATCGCCTACGTCTGCTTGCAGTAGGCGCCGGACGCTCTGATTGCCGATCTTGCGCTGCAAATGGAGGATCGAGCTTGCGGGGAGTTGCCAATGCGCTGCCGCTTCTTGTGCTGACTCCGGCGTCGGTGAGCTCTGTTGGGATACCCGGGATTCTCGTGCGAAGGTCCGCATGGTCGGCCGCACCTGCTCTCGACTAGTACTAGGTGACGATTTGATCGACGGAGTCCAACGGGACGAAGACCGGCTCCCCGGGATAGGCAGCCGTGAGCACGCCGGTCAGATCGAGCCGCGACTTGGTGAACAGCTTTGCCCACTTCACTCCCCGCCGGAGCGCGCCACCCAGGTCGATCAGCCCCTCCTCGAGGCCGGCCATTCGCGCGTCGTCCAGAGCAAGCTCCTGGGCGGCCCGGCGGGCCAGCTCCGGGTTGCGTGCCTCCAGCTCTCGTAGCTCCGTGTCGACCTCGAGTTCGAGTTGCGCGAGCGGATCGACCATGGGTAGTGCCGGCACGACACCTTCGAGGCGGTCGCCGAAGGTGCTCGTCCCCAGCAGCGCGTCGAGCCGAGCCTTCTCCTCGTCGTACCCGGGTGCACCTTTCTGGACGATCAGATCGAGCAGACCGGCGACAGCCGGACTCAACAGCGAGTCGTGCAGTGCCACATGTTGGACGAAGCCTCGCACCGGCAGATCGTCAGCGTTGAAATTGTGGCAGTGAATGTCGACGACAGGTCCGGTCATGGTCGGTCCCTCACCGCCCGCGAAGGGACTTGGCGATCAGATAGTCCAGAACCCTTTGAGTCTTGTTCAACGGGCTATTGTCCACGGGCAGCGCCAGGTCGGTCACGAATGCGGCCAGCGCTTCCTGTTCGGTGACCGCTTCCGCCGGCGGCGCAACGATCGACAGTTCGAGGAAGTCGATCTCGTCGTCGACCCGCCAGCGTTCGGCGCGCACCTCACTGCTTACCCCCGTGACCTTGAACTCGTCCCAGCGGGTCGCAGCGAGCGGTGGAAGCAGGCTGACCGCTGCGAGGTTGACCCTGCCGGGGCCGCACGCACTGAGGAACTTCAGTTGCTCGTCGCTGAACAGCTGGGCTGCCGGGAGCTGACCGGTCTGGGCAGTGGAAAGTCGCGCGTCGGACCACTTCACGGTCATCGACGTTGCGAGCGACCGCTTGAGACCTGACCAGTCCGCCTCGATCTTCAGTTCCTCACGCTCGGGCTCGCGCTCCCGGTCCTCGAAGTAGTCCGGATGCAGCTGGGACCACCGGCTGGGCCGGAGTTTGATCGTCGAGTCACCCGTCGTTTCGGACTTGCCGCGCACTCGTAGCACGACTCCGATGTCGAGCAGCGCCGTCGTCGCCACCGCTGGGGTGACGTCCTCGCAGAACACCACCGTCCACTCTTTGGCGTCCGTGAGCTCCAGCTGGGTGACCGCGTCGTCGATCTGTGAGCCGGACTCCTCGGCCGCCAGAGTAATTTTGATTTCCACCGTCTTCGGCTGCATTGATCCTCCCGTGATGCCGAGGTGATCAATCCACACGCCGTGACAGTGCAAGGAGTCCTGCCACCAGCAGCGGCCCCGGGACGCACGGACTGCGCACCCGCCCCCATCGTCGACGCCGACCGACCGCAACCCCCAGACGCCTCGTCACCCGATGCAGCGTCAACCTTCAACAATCCTCCCGCTCCAATGCGCCGTCAAGGAAGCAAGTGTTTGATATGCCGCGTTCGCGGTTGGGCTGTAATACAAGCATCAACTGTCGACGCCTCGGATGGAGCATTCATTTGACGAATCTATTCGTCATGTTCCGGGCTTTACAGAATCGTTTCCCGATGCATTCTCGTGGTGGAGGGTTGTTTCGGAGGCGTGGCGATGACCACTGATGGGGGACAGGAAACATGACATCGCCTGAGGGTCGTCCTGCTGTGCTCGTGGCCTCGTGGCTGCATTCGCACGAGGAGGATCACGAAGGGGTTCAAGTCTTCCGCCCGCCGGGTACGACTTTCCTCCGTCGCGAGGCCGGACGGGGTTCACGCTGCGCCGCGACGGCAGCGCTGCGGCCGTGATGCCCGGCCCGGACGATCGCGGCGTCAGTACGGACGCGATCGTCGCCAGCATCGAGAACGCGAAGCCGGAATGTTCCTGCTCGCTCACCCAGGTGGAAATGATCACTCACCTCGACGAAGTCGAACCCGGCCTCCTCCGCCCGCAGCGCCTTCGACGATATCGACCGGGCCATAGGCCTCGGCGATCAACTTGAATCCCAGCTCCATCCGGCAACCTCCGAGGACAGCAGCAGTTCGTTGAGCCTCACTCGACGGAGCAGCGAGGCGTTGAGCTATGCGATCGAACACCCGATCCGGCAGGAGCCGGCGCACCTTGGGTACGACGCCAGCCGTGACGTCGGCGGTGTGACGGGTGCGCGGCCGACCTGCGGTCATCGCCTCGACTGCCACGCCCGGGCCGTCGCTCTGCTCGCCCAGCCTGGTCAGCCGCTCTCGCAGCGCGTCGACACGTTCGCGGTAACGGTCATCCGGCGGGAGTGCGTCGAGTGTCTTCGCTCATGACCACCGAGAGCAGGTGGCGGAAGTATCGATCACCCCCGCCTGCATGGGTTAGCAACCGTGTCCGAGGGGGGACACGCACCTTAACCACACGCCTAGAGCTCAACGTCTGAGGCGGGGGAGTGCCGCCTCGAACCCCGAACCCGCTGATTTCGAGCTGAGTCTGATCACCGTATGCCGGTGGTGCGCGAAAGCTCTTACTGGTAAGGGATTCTGGGGCGGCCTCGTGCGCATCGGTTCTCATCGCTCACCATCCTCTCGCGTTGATTGAGGTGCGTAAAGAGGTGCGGAAGACCTCCGCCGGAACGTGAGCCCGGTTTCCGCGGGGTCGCCGTTGGTGGCCGGTTATGGCGCGCCGTGGGTCTGCTCGAGACGGGGCGGGAAAGCTGTTGACGGAAGCACATGGGCGGCAGATCTGCAGTTAGGGTGTCGGCAGATTTGCGGGCGGATCCAGCTCCGTCGCTGCCACGCGGCGCGTGGCTGACCGGATCTCGTCTGATCGTGTTGCATAGCCGAACGTGGGGTGTTGTCGCGGTAGCGCTTCAGCTCCACGCAGCGAGGATGTGATCGGGGGTGAGGTGGGTGATGTCTGGTGTGGTGCAGCCGCTGCGGCTGACTGCGATCAGGGGTGTGTTGTCGGAGGCGCCTGGTAGTTGTGATCTGTGGTGGATGAGGCGTGCGAGGTCGCGGGAGTCGAATGGCTTGTTCTCGAGCCACTTGATCGATCCGACGGCCGTGATCTTCTTGGCGATCGGTGCCCGGTCGGCGCCGACGATGTCGATCTCCGGGTCGTTGGTGCGGGTCCAGTAGCCACCGATCGCGTTTGTCTCCTCGGGGACGGATCCGTCGGTCAGGCGCCATAGGGCGTCGCGGATCACGGGCTCGATAGCTCGGCCGCGCCACGTCGTCCAGCTCGCACGAATCGTCTCCAGGACCCGGTCGCCTCGGCCGCGTTCGATCAGCGGGATTGCCGGGCTTACGAAGGACAGCCAGAAGCGCAGGTACGGATCATCGATCCGGTAGCGCGTCTCGCGGCTCGGCCGGGTGGACAGGGGTGTATCGGCGGCGACGATCCGGCGTGCTGTGAGTAGGTCCAGTGAGCGTTTGACCGCGCCTGGATTGAGGTCTCCGGACGCGCGTCCGATCAAGGTGAAGGTGCGCTCGCCGTGGCCGATGGTGGTCAGTACGCGGCGCGCCTGGGCTTCGGTAGGGAACTCGGCCGCCAGCGCGCGTTCTCCGCTGACGAGCAGCGCCGAGGTTGGTCGGTGTACTGCTTGCTCGAGGTAGTCCATCGGGCCTGCGCCTGAGGGCCATTCCTCGAGGATCAGCGGGAGGCCGCCGCTGATGAGGTAGGCGTCGAGTGCGTCGGCTGGTGGTAGGTCGAGCATGCCGCCGACTTCGGCCGGGTTGAGCGGAGAGACGACCAGTTCGGTGCCGCGTTGGTAGAAGGGCCGGCCATAGGTGTTCAGCTGTTCCATCATCGCGAGGTCGGAGCCGATCAGGATCAACAGAACCGGAAGCTTGGACAGGGTCCGGTCGTAGGCCTTCTGCAGTGCGCCCTCGAAGGTGGGGTCCTCTTGCACGAGGTAGGGCATTTCGTCGATGACGACGATGCTGGGTCTGTCGGTCGGGAGTGCGGTGGTGAGCAGGCTCAGGGCCGCGTCCCACGTCTGCGGAACGGTGAAGTCCGCGTAGCGCGATGCTTCGGGTAGCGACGATGTGGCGACCTCGGCGCTGAAGGCGGCCAGATCTCCGTCCCGGGATCCGCCGACCGCGGTGAAGAAGACATGCGGGAGTCCGGCGCGTTCGAGGAACTCTTCCACGAGACGGGATTTTCCGACTCGCCGGCGACCCCGGATGAGGACAGCGCGCCCCCGCCGCGTCCCGCGGCCGCGGGTGCTGACGGACCCGAGCAACTCGTCGAGGAGACGGAGCTCGGTATGCCGTCCGACGAAACCGTCCACTGTGAGCACCTCCGTCGAATACTTGCATGGATGATACTTTCATTGATGAAAGTTTCGCAAGTGATAGTCAAGGGTCGGAACATTAACCACCTGCTACTCGGCAGATCCTTCGCGGTGAGTCATGGGGAGAGGCGAAGGGCGAACTGGCTCAACTTTGGCCACCGGGCATCACCGGGCGACGTAGTAGCCCTTGTGGGTGTTGGCCTTGATGAAGTCCATGAGGATCTCGCGCGAGATGAACTTGCGGTTGCCGATCGCGACCCACTCGATGTCGCCTTGGTTAGTCATCTGGTAGAGCGTGGAGTAGCTGATACCGAGCGCCTTCGCGGCGTCCCTGATGCTGAGCAGCAGCGGTCCGTCAGCGGAGACCCAGATGTGGAATCCGGGGCGGGTTCCTCTCGGCGGGCAAGCGCAGGAGGTTGCGCCGGGAGCGCTGCTATGTCGGTCTCGGGTGGCTTTGGCCTAGGCATCGGATGACCGTGGGTGAGGTAGAACTCGCCCGCTTCCGTGATTCCTGGCATCCAGACCTTGCTCTTGCGGCCGACACGGGCGAGGCCGCGGCTGGCCAGCGCACGGGCGGACTGACCGTCCAGGCCCGGGCTCGACAAACCATGCGAGCAACTCTGGACGGTCATTCCGCCAGAGCCGGCCGGGGGAGCGGTGGCCCTGATGCCATGTCGCCACCTCCGGGCGCAAGAGCTTCTCGGCTGATCGGACGGCGGCGCTGCGCTCGTTTCCATGTCCGCCAACCCGAGGATTCCTTTGCACCCGGAGCCTCGAGCGACACGGAAGACGGCACAGTGCCGGCGGGCCCACAAGGGGCTGCCGCTTCCTACGGGCCAACCTTGATCAACTACGACATCGGCGGGCTACACCGCGACAACCGTCCCCGACTCCGGCGTGATCTGGAACATGATCAACTAGGAGATCGCTGAGTCCTTGGTGCAGGCAGTCGCGGAGGTCGAACCCGCCTGGAATCCATTTTTGTAAGGGATATCCACGCGGGACCGTCATGAAATGGGAACCAGAGCGGGTCAACCGGGCGTGTGGTGATCCGGCATGGGCAGTGGCAGCCCGAGGGCCGCTGCCAGCCACTTCAGGTTGATCGAGGCGAGGTCGATGAACACGTGACGGAGCCAGTCTGGCTGCTCGCTCACGCAGGCGCGCTGCAGCGACGGCCCTGCAAGCCTGGCGATGAGGGGTGCGGGTTCGGTGCACACCTGCCACGGCGGCGGACCACCCTCCAGATGAAGCGTGGGGAGCAGCTGCACGAGGTCGTGCAACTCGTGGCCGGCGCCGCGGTGCCGTCGTCCTGCCAGCCGAGAACCTCGGGGGCGAGGCTGGTGCCGCGCAGGTGATCGAGGATCCGGTGCTCGTTGCGCAGCCAGCCCGCGGTCTCTTCGGTCCTGGCCCCTTTGACAAACGCGGCGCTGCCATCGCTGAACGTGACGACAAGCCGGTCCGCAGCCGACAGCCCGAACTCAGGTACACGCCAGGCCGCCGCAGTCCTGCCGAGCAGCGATCCGATCGTCCCGGCGATCACGGGCGTTTCGGCAGCTGTCACGCCCCAGATATATCAAGCTCTGCCAGCTTCCGAACTGCGCACCTCCCACGCAGGACGCGGTGACGAGGACAGGAGTCACGGACTCACGTGCACGAAGCTTTCCCGGACTGGTCCATCTGATCGGCCGGGAGGCGTGGGCTCCCCGGTCACCGATGGAGATGACGATGACGAAGGACAGGCACGCAAGCGCGCCACCCGCACCCGCGCCGGTGGCACCGTCCACCTCGTCCCGCGCACGATCTTCGACGACGGCAATGACCACACCGGTACTACGACCAGACCCCTGGTGCAACGACCCGACCACTCCGGACCTGTCGCCGATGCTGAACGGCCTGCCGTTCACCAACCGTTGCGGCAGCCTGGACTTCGTCCCGTTCGTCCTCACCGAGTTGACCAAGACGCAACTCTCGTTCCGTGTCTCCGGCCACTACCCGCTGTGGGTGGAGTTCATCGTCTGAATCAGGTGCAGTCGAGGAGGCATTTGCCCAAGGCTGCTTGCGACATGAGGTGTTCGTGCGCTTTCGCTGCGTCGTCGAGTGGGAAGACGGTGGCGGTCGCCGTAGCCGGTCCGGTGTCCGCCGAGAACTGATTGATGGCCGACTGGGCTTGCTTCCTTTCCGCCGGCGTCATGTTCCACAGTGCAGTGCCTCGTACGTCGGCCTCGCGGACCATGAGGACGCGCGGGGTGAACGTGAGCGATCCCCGGCTGCCGACGACCACGATCCGGCCGCGTGGGGCCAGGAGTTCGGCATCGGCTTCGAGGTTCTGGCTCGCGAGCATCTCCACGACCAGGTCGATGCCGCGGCCGCCGGTGAGGGTGGGGACGGAGTCGAGGTTGCCGGCGCTGCGGTGGTTGAGGACGTGGTGGGCGCCGAGGGATCGGACCAGCTCGAGGCCTTCCTCGCTGCCGGCCGTACCGATCACGGTGGCGCCGGCCGCGATGGCCAACTGGACCGCTGGGTTTCCGACCCCGCCGCTGGCGCCGTGGATGAGCACGGTCTCGCCGGGCTGGAGGTTGCCTCGCTGGAACAGTGCCCGGTACGCCGTCGTCCAGGGAATGCCTAGGCCCGCGCCCTGGTGGAAGCTCAGCCGGTCGGGCAGCGGGTGGACGGCGGCGGCGTCGCAGACGACTTGCTGGGCATAGCTTCCGGATGACGCGAGCCCGAGGGCGGCGACGAACACCCGGTCGCCATACTGGAGGTTCGAGACCTCGGAGCCGACTGCTTCGAGGACACCGGCGGCGTCGAAGCCCGGGGTGTACGGCACCGACGGTTTGAAGAACGAATACTCGCCCGTCCGGATATAGGTGTCGGCCGGATTCACCCCAGCCGCGTGAACCCGGACCAGCACCTCGGCTGGACCAGGCTCTCGATCCGGAACGTCCTCGGCGACCAGTACTCCAGGCCCGCCGAACTCCCGGGCGACGATGCCGCGCGGCACGCTCAGACCTGCCCGGTCAGACGATCCCGGACCTCGCCGGCGTAGTCGACCAGGTTGTTCCGCGGCGGCGTGAAGAAGTCGATCTGCCGGCAGGTCCCCGCATGGGTGCGCGCGCTGTGCGGCACCCACGGCGGAATGACCGCGACGTCGCCTGGCCGCATGATCCGGACCTCGTCGCCGATGTGGAACTCCAGCTCGCCCTCCAGGATCACGACGACCTGCTCCTCGACGTGCGCGTGCAGCGGGGCCTCGGTGTGCGGCTCGTAGCTGACGAAGTTCGCCAGGGTCTGCTCGCCGAGGACTGGCTGGAACGACAGCCCTTCGACGTACTGGACCGGTTCGATGTCCTCGATCCGGAGGAACCGCCCCGGGGTCTCGGGCTGGTTGGAGAAGTCGGTCTTGAAGTGCTCGGACGCGTCCATGGCGAAGCCTCTCGGGTCAATGGGTGGTGAAGCGCCGCTCGATCTCGGTGAGTTTGCGGTCCACTACCTGGAGGGCGGCGGCGCGCGGCGTGATCCGGTCTCGGTCGGCGGTGGTGAGCAGGTCGGTGACGATCGTGCGCATGGCGTCCCGCACTTTGTGGGCGGCTTGTACGGCGTCGGCGCCGATGTCGCCGAACAGGGTCCACCACCACCAGGCGTTGGTGGCCGAGTTCGCGACGAAGTCGGGGATGACGGCGACTCCGCGGCCGGCGAGCGCGGCCTTGGCATCCGGAAGGGTCGGCAGGTTGGCCGCTTCGACGACCAGGCGGGCGCGGATGCGGTGCTCGTTGGCGAGGTCGATGCAGGAGGACACGGCGGCGGGGACGAGGATCTCGCAGTCGACGTCGAGCCAGCTTTCGCCGGGCAACTGCTGGTCCGCGGGGCGGAGCTGCTCGCGATCGATCGCCCCGTGCGGGTCGCGGGTGAGCAGGAGTCGCTCGACGTCCAGGCCGTGGGGGTTCACGATCAGGCCGTTTGCGTCGGCGATCGCGACGACTGTCACACCGGCCTGCGCGAGGTAGCGGGCGGTCGCGCCGCCCATAGAACCGAATCCCTGAATGACCGCTCGCGCTGAGCCGTACCGGATCCCGTAGTGGTCCAGCGCGGTCAGGGCCGACTCGGCGACGCCGAGCCCGCCGGCCAGTTCGGGCAGGGCGACGCCGTCGACGTCGATCGCAAACGCGTCCGCGAGCCGCCGACGGGCCTCGGTCGCGTCGTCGAGCAGCGGGTAGATCGCCTGAATCGAGCTGGTCATCCCGGCTTCCGCGACAACCTCGTCCAACGTGTCCTGCCGTACGCCGAGATCCTCGCCGGTGGTCCAGTGGCGTTCGAGCACGGCCCGGACCGCGTCGATGAATCGGCCGAGAATCTCACGGGCACCGGGGTCACGGGGGTCGCAGTCGATGCCGCCCTTGGCGCCGCCGAGGGGAACGTACCGATTGCCGGCGTCGTAGTGCAGCGCCTCCTTGCGGGTCATCCCGGCGGCCAGGCCGCGGACCTCGTCCAGCGTGCAGCCGGCCCGCATTCTGAGTCCGCCGCTGGCGACGCCTCGGACCAGCCGGTCGAGTACGACGAACCCTTGCCGGCCGGTGACGGGGTCGGTCCAGATCAGCTGCAGGTGCGGCGCCGTGGACCGGCCGGTGGTGATCGTGGTCATCGGTGTCCGTTCGCCGCTCGCCAGATTTACTGAATCACCATGCAGTAGAGCAGGTGGGCCTGTCAACGGGTCCGCGGGGTTGAGGTCAGCGGCCCCCGGACTCGGGTGCGGCGGGCAATTGGAGTTCGTGGGCGACGAGGCCGCCGGCCCACTCGGTGGCCTTGCGCTGGTTCTGGATGCCACGGTGGACGATCGCCTGGACGGCGAGTCCGTCGAGCAGGGCGGTGATCCGCCAGGCAGCGCCTCGCGGGTCGTCGGTGACGAACTCGCCGCTGTACACGCCGTCCTGGATGATCGCGGTCAGCGACTCCTTCCAGCGCAGATCGAGCTCGCGGCCGACCTGCCTGAGCTCGGGATCGCGCAGTGCGGCGGCCCAGCCCTCGATCCACAGGGTCCAGCCTTTCGCCCTGCCGGTGGGCGCGTACCAGTCGAGCGCAGTGGTCAGTCGCGCCAGCGCGGTCGGCAGGTCGGCGGTCAGATTCTCGAGCTGGTCGAGGTCGCGTTGAGCCGCCCAGGTGAAGGCCTCGGCGATCAGTGCCTCCTTGGCATTGAAGTGGTACACGACCAGGCCGGGGCTGACCGACAGCGACTCAGCGACGTCGGAGATGCGCAGGGCGTGCAGGCCTACCTTCTCGATCTGGGCGACGGTGGCGCGCAGGATCTCGTCCCGGCGCACGGTGGTGTCCTTGCGGCTGCGTGTCACGTCCCGAGCGTAGGTCATTCGAGACGATCCGGCGGAGACGTTGACAAACCCGGCCCGATCCCGCAGGCTCCAATCATTAACTGAATCGCCAGTCAGTAAGCGTCGGAACCCGGAGGAGAAGCCGCGATGACCACGTCCGCCGTGCCGGAAACCGGAACGCCTGCTGGGGCGGGCGGGCTGCAGGTGTTTCGCGATCCGGCCTCCGTTGCGGTGGTCGGCGCGTCTCAGGATCCGGCGAAGTGGGGCTACTGGTTGGCGCGGGGTGCTCTGGCTGGTCGGCATCGACGATCGGTGCAGCTGGTGAACCGCGGCAGCGGCGAGCTGTTCGGCGTGACCGCGGCGCGCTCACTCGCGGAGTTGCCGCAAGCTCCTGGACTGGTCGCGCTCTGTGTCCCCGCAGCGCAGGTGCCGCAGATTGTCGACGACGCGCTCGTCCTGGGCGTTCGAGGCTTCCTGGTCATCACCGCCGGAATCCCCGAGGCGCCGCAACTCGCGGCCAGGATCACCGCCACCGGTGCCCGGCTGATCGGGCCGGCGAGTCTTGGTCTGTACGACGCCGCGGCCGAGCTGCACCTTGCCTGGGGCAACTTCACACCCGGGCCACTGGCGATCGTGTCGCAGAGTGGACAGGTCGGCAGCGAGATCACGCAGCTCGCGGCGCGGGCCGGGATCGGGATCTCGCGGTTCGTCTCGGTGGGCTCTCAGCTGGACGTGACGACTGCCGAGCTGCTGGCTGACCTGGTCGCCGACGAGGGGACGCTTTTTGTCGCGGTCTACCTGGAGAGCTTCGCCGACGGGCGGAGGATCTTCGACGCGGTGAGGGTACTGCGGGCGGCGGGGAAGTTCGTCTGCTTCCTGACGGCTGGAGCGAGCCGGGCGGGTCGCCGGGCGACTCGCTCTCACACAGGTGCTCTCTCGTCGCCGCTCGACCTGGTTGACGCGGCCTGCCGGGCGGCGGGCGCCGTACGGGTTGGTACGCCGTCGCAGTTGGTCGATCTGGCGGCGTACGTGCTGACGAGTCGGTTGCCGGCAGGTCCGAGGGTGGGTGTGTTGAGTGACAGCGGAGGGCAGGGTGCGCTCGCGGCCGACTGCTTGAGTCAGGCAGGTCTGAAGGTCCCGGAGTTGAGCGTCGGCGCGGTGGCCGGCCTGGCGGAAGGGCTCCCCGCGGAAGCCGGGACGGCGAATCCGGTCGATCTGGCCGGCGGGGGTGAGAGCAATCTGGACACGTACTCGGATGTCGCGTCGACGCTTCTGGGATCGGGTGACGTCGATGCCGTCCTGCTGTCGGGGTACTTCGGCAGGTACGTCGTCGACACCCCGTCGCTGGCCGATTCGGAACAGCGGGTTGCTCGCGAACTGGGAGCTGCCGTACGACGGACCGGTCGCCCGATGCTCGCGCACTCGATGGGCGCCGACACCGCTACGGCGGAGGTGCTCCGCCAGTCCGGGGTGCCCGTCTTCGCGACGATCGAGTCGGCCGCAGGCGCATTGGCCGCAGCCGCTGCCCTGAGCAAGGCCGAGAGGTCTGCGCGGGCCGTACCTGGAGCTGACTCGCGGTTTCCGCGACCTGACTCCGGCGACAGCCGGGATCCACTTCTCCCGGGCTACTGGGGAGCGCGGGAGCTGCTGAGCGACATAGGTGTGGTCTTCATGGCGGCTCGGCAGGTTGTCGACGAGGTCGCGCTAGCTGAAGCGGCTGCGGGACTGCGGGCTCCGTACGTGTTGAAGGCTGCCTGGGTGGAGCACAAGAGCGAGGTCGGCGGAGTGCGCGTTGGGATTGCTGACGGGCGCTCGCTGGTGCGGGAGTTTCGGGGGATGCGTGAGCGGCTTGGTGATGGTGTGTTCGTGGTTGAAGAGCAGGATGTTCGGCCGGATGTCGTCGAGGTGATCGTCGGGGCTCGGTGGGATCTGGAGCTCGGGCCGATGGTGATGGTTGGTGCCGGGGGCACCGAAGTGGAGCTGCGGGTCGACTCGGTGACCGAGTGTGCGCCGGTCGATCTCGAGCTGGCGTCTGCCATGGTGCGGGCGACCCGCTGTGCCGTGCTGCTGGACGGCTGGCGTGGTCGGCCGGCGGTGGACATCGAATCGTTGACCAAGGCAATCGTTGCTGTGTCCGAACTGATTGTTCGGTACGGCGGTGCGGTGGTCGAGCTGGAGATCAATCCACTGCGGGTGGGGGTCGACGGCGCGGTTGCCGTGGATGCGCTGCTCGTCGACGGCGAGGTGTGCGAGTGATGAGCAAGCTGACCGGTGGCGAGGCTGTGGTTGCAGCGCTCGATGCGCACGGGGTGAATGTTGTGTTCGGCATTCCCGGGACGCACAATCTGCCGATCTATGTGGCCCTGGCCAAGTACGGCGTACGCCACGTAGTCACGCGGCATGAGCAGGGCGCCGGCTTTGCCGCGGACGGGTGGGCGCGGACGACTGGGCGGCCGGGGGTCTGTCTGACCACGACGGGGCCGGCGGTACTCAACGCGGCGACGGCGATGGCGCAGGCGTACTCGGACTCGATTCCGGTGCTGCTGGTGTCGCCAGGGCTGCCGCTGAACCACCCGGCGGCGGGTAACGGCTACTTGCACGAGGTCAAGAACCAGACCGCGGCGATGAACGCGATTGTCTCCTACAGCCACCGAGTGGGCTCTGTCGAAGAGATTCCGGCCGTCGTAGCCAATGCGTTTGCGGCGATGACCAGCGGCAGGCCCCGCCCGGTGCACGTGGAGATCCCGCTGGACTTGCTGGATCAGGTCGCCGCCGTCGACCTGGTCGATCCGATCGTGCTTGGCCCACGCGTACCGGCGCCGAGCGAGGTCGCGAGGGCGGTCACCGCGCTGACATCCGCCGAGCGGCCGGTGATCGTGGCCGGCGGTGGTAGTCGCGGTGCCGAGGTCCAGGCGCTGGCCGAGCGGCTCGGCGCTCCGGTCGTCACCACCGCCAACGGCAAAGGTGTAGTCCGCGGGGATCACCCGCTCACCGTCGGCTCGGGCCTTCACCACGTTGCCGTAAGCAATCTCGTACGCGACAGCGACCTGGTCCTGGCGATCGGCACCGAACTGGCTCCCTCGGATCTCTGGGCCGGTCCGCTGGACGGGCCTGGAACGCTGATCCGCATCGACATAGACGCCGTTACGCCGAACGCCAACCCAGACGTGAACATCGTTGCCGACGCCGACCTCGCTGTACGGATGCTTCTGGAGCAGTTGCCGGAACTGTCGGATGGGCAGGACCGTGCTGCCGGGGCGCGTAGGTTGTTCGGGGAGAATGCGCAGGCCGAGGGCGCGGCTTATGCCGGGCTCACGGCGGCGCTGGGTCGGGTGTTGGGGGAGGACGGGGTTCTGGCGGGGGACAGCACGATGGCCTGCTACTACGGGGCTCTGGGCAACGTTCCTGCGTATCGGCCGGGGGCGTTTCTCTTTCCGACTGGGTTGGGCACGTTGGGTTACGGGCTTCCTGCGGCGATTGGGGCGAAGGTGGCTCGGCCGCAACAGTCGGTGGTTGTGGTGCATGGGGATGGGGGGATCATGTTCAGTGTTGCCGAGCTGGCTACGGCGGCGCAGTTGAGCCTGGCGTTGCCGGTGGTTGTGGTGGACAACGGTGGCTACGGCGAGATCCGCAACGAGATGGCCGATCGCGGCGATCCGGTGCAGGCGGTTGATTTGCCGTCGCCGGACTTCGCTGCGCTGGCTCGATCGCTGGGCTGCTACGGGGTCCGCGTCGATGATTCCAGCGGACTCGAGGAGACGTTGAACACGGCGCTCGAAGCTGACCGGCCGACGCTGGTGCATCTGCCAGAGGAGGTGGCTCGATGACGTCGGACTGGTATCGCGACGACATCCTCGTCGGCGGCACGTGGCGGCCGGTACGGCGTACGCACCAAGTCGTCAATCCCGCCACCGGCTGGCCGGTTGGGTGTGCGGCCAAAGCTGACCGGGCCGACGTCGACGCAGCGGTCCGCGCCGCGGGGGACGCGTTGGTCGAGTGGCGAGCGACGCCGCCGCGTGTGCGGGCCGAAGGGCTGACGGCCTTGCACACCGAACTCAAAGGTCGCCGCGACGAGCTGACGAACTGCATCGTCGCCGAACTCGGTGCACCCATCCGGCTGGCGCGGGAAGCTCATGTCGACCAGGCCTTGGATGTCCTGGCCGGCTTCGTCCCGATCGCCGAGGAACTCGCCGAGCCTGAGCGGGCCGGATCGTCCCTGGTTCTGGCCCGACCCGCAGGTGTCGCGGCCTGCATCACGCCGTGGAACTACCCGCTCTACCAGTTGATCGCGAAGGTCGGCGCGGCTCTCGCGGCCGGCTGCAGCGTCGTCGCCAAACCTGCCGAACTGACGCCGATGTCGGCCTATCTTCTGGCCGATGCAGTGCTGGCAGCCGGTCTCCCCGCCGGAATGCTCAACCTCGTACCAGGCTCGGGGACCGAGGTCGGTGCCGCGCTGGTGGGTCATCGCGGCATCGCCACAGTGTCATTCACCGGGTCCACCGCGGTCGGCCGGCAGGTCGGCCGCACGGCAGGCGAAGCCTTGCAGCGCATGTCGTTGGAGCTCGGTGGCAAGTCGGCGAGCGTCGTACTGGACGACGCGGACCTGCCATCGGCTGTCAGAGCAACGGTCGAGTCGGCCTGCTACAACAGCGGTCAGACTTGCAGCGCCTGGACGCGACTGCTCGTCCCTCGCCAGTACTACGAGGAAGCACTGCAACTAGCGGCCGATCGAGCAAACACTCTGGCCGTCGGCGATCCCACCGACGAAGCAACCGATCTCGGGCCCCTGGTCTCCGCCGACCAAAGAACCACGGTCTCCGAGCACGTCGCTCGCGCGATCGCCGACGGCGTGAGACTGGTCGCAGGCGGCAGCGAGCGCCCGCCCGGCCTCGACGCCGGCCACTACTTCCTGCCAACGATCCTGGCCGACGTCAGTACGGCGGACGAGATCAGCCGCGAAGAGGTCTTCGGCCCGGTGCTCGTCGTTCAGGCCCACGACGGCGATGACGACGCCGTACGGATGGCCAACGACAGCGACTACGGCCTCGCCGGTGCGGTCTGGTCCACCGACCAGAGCCGTGCGCTGCAGGTCGCCGCCCGGATGCAGACCGGGCAGGTCGACCTCAACGGTGCCGCGTTCAACCCGGTTGCGCCGTTCGGCGGCTGGAAGAGCTCCGGGGTCGGGCGTGAGCTCGGCCGGCACGGTGTGCACGAGTTCTGCGAGTTCACGTCCGTTCAGATCTGAGGGGTACTTGTGACTGTCCAAGCCGAGCCGTGGCCGCTCACCGAGGAACAGCGCGACATCGTGGCGCTGTGCCGCCAGTTCGCCCGCGACGAGATCCGTCCGCGGGCCCGGGCCGTCGACGAGGCCGACGTGGTGACCCCGGTCGACGTCTGGAAGAAGGCAGCGAAGGTCGGCATCACCGACTTCATGCTGCCGGCCGAAGTCGGCGGTGGCGGCTTCACCGACGTCTTCACCCAGTGCCTCGTGCAACGGGAACTGTGCTTCGGCGATCCGGGCATCGGGAATCTCCTGTGCTCCAACGGCTTCTTCGCCGACCCGGTGCTAGCACTCGGTACGGCGGACCAGCACGCGCGTTGGCTCACCCCGCTGGTCGGCCCGGACGCGCCGATGACCGCGCTGGCGACGACGGAGCCGGGCGTCGGCTCGGACGCCGCGTCGATCAGGACCAGCGCGACCAAGGTGGACGGCGGCTACCGGCTCAACGGGCAGAAAGCGTGGATCTCCAATGCGGGCGCGGCGGCGTACTACGTCGTCTTCGCGACAACTGATCCGGCGCTGCGGTCCCGCGGCGTGACGGCCTTCCTGGTCGAGGCGGACAGCGACGGCCTGACCTTCGGCGAGCCGATGCGCAAGATGGGACAGCGCGCGATCGTCTGCCGGGAGATCTACTTCGACGACGTCTTCGTCCCGGTCGCCCACCGGCTGGGGGAGGAGGGCGACGGGTTCCGCGCGTTGATGCGCACCTTCGACATCTCGAGGGTCGTGCTCGGCGCGGCCTCGGTCGGCGCCGCGCAGGCGGCGTACGAGTACGCGCGGGACTACGCCCGGCAGCGGATCCAGTTCGACAAGCCGATCATCGAGCACCAGGCCGTCGCCTTCCGGTTGGCCGACATGGCTGCCCGGATCGAGGCCGCGTGGTTGCTCGTCCTGCACGCTGCGCGGGTGATCGACACCGGCGCCGAGGCGACCGGGCTCGCGGCGATCGCGAAGCTGACGGCGTCCGAGACGGCGATGTTCTGTGCGTGGGCCGCGGTCCAGACGCTGGGGGGGTGGGGCTACTCGCGGGAGTACCCGGTTGAGCAGTGGATGCGGGACGCGAAGCTGGAGGAGATCGAGGAAGGCACCTCGGACATCATGAGGCTGGTGATCTCCCGGAATCTGCCATGACCGGCCTCCACCTGACCGCCGAAGAGCAGAAGATGCTCGTGGGAGAGCGCGGTGCCCCGGTGATCGAGGTCTTGCCAGAGGGCGTTGCGTCGCTACGCCGGTGGCGCGAGGTGCGCGTCGTCGCCGACGGCACCGGTGCTGCCATCGCACCGATGCCCTAGCTCGGTCAACAAGGTGCTGAGGGCGATGACCGTCGCCCTCAGCTCCGAGATGACGACGCGCTCGTTCGCGGCGTGCTGGCGTGAACCGTTGTCCTGGGCGCCGAACAGCAGGACCTCCGCGCCGGAGGCCGCGAGAGCGTTGACGAGTGGCACCGAGCCGCCGTTGGCGACCAGACTCACGGTGTCGGTCTCCCACGCAGCACGGAGAGCTGACACCGCCGCCTCGTACGCCGGCCCCTCCGTCGACCCGTCGAAGCCTGGGCCGGCGTACTCACGGGTGACCTTCAGCGGGATCCCGAACGGCATCGCCCTCTCCAGGTGCTGGGCGACCAACTGCTGCGCCTCGTACGGGTCCTGGGCCGGATGCACCCTGATGTTGACCCGGGCTCGGGCGTACGGCTGGACGGCGGCCGGGCCGTCGGCGACAGACGGCGCGTCCAGAGCCGTCACCGTGATCGCCGGACCGGACCAGAGCCGCTCGCCCAACCCACCCGTGCCGAGCAGCGGGACGTCGTCGTGGACGGAGGCGAGCTTCCTGAACTCGCCCTCGGTCAGTTCCGAATCGGTCCAGGACTCTCGCCGCAAACCTTGCACGGCCACGTCGCCTGTCGGAGTGTGCAGGCTCGCCAGGGCCTGCAGCAGGGTGAGCAGCGCATCTGGCGCCGCGCCGCCGTAAGAACCGCTATGGCACGACCCGGCGAGAGTCCTGACCTCGACGAGAAGGTCGGCGGAACCGCGCAACGCGGTCGTCAGCGTCGGAGTACCCGGCCGAAGGTTGCCGAGATCGGCGATCACCACCACGTCCGCCGCGAAGAGTGTCGGTTGGTCGAGCACGAGCGCTTCGAGCTCGTTGCCGTACTCCTCGCCGGAGTCGACCAGGACCTTCACCGTCACCGGTGGCCGGCCGTCGAAGACCTGCAGCGCGCCCAGTTGGGCGATCACGTTGACTTTGTCGTCGGCGACTCCTCGTCCCCAGATCGCCGGACCGTGCTCACTCTCGTACGGCGTCGGCGTGAACGGCGGCGTGTCCCAGCCGTCGCCCGGTGGCTGAACGTCGTAGTGCGCGTAGAGGAGCACAACCGGTCCGTCGGGTCGAGAGCCTGGGAAGGTTGCCAGGATCGTCGGCGCCGCATCACCGACCTCGAGATCCTGAACCTGATCCGCGCCGGCGGCGGCCAATGCGTCGACGATCCATCGGTGGGCCTCCACCATCGGCTCGGCCGGGTGACCCGGAAAGGCGATCGACGGTATCGCGGCCAATTCGAGAAGGTCAGCCACGAGGGCAGGCAGGAGGGGATCCACGGCCGCCGGGACATCGGCCAACGGTGCCTGCCCTCGGGCGCTCATCGGGCCGGCAGCAGGTACCGCAGGCCCGCGATCAGGGCACCGCGCCAGCCCGCCCGGTCATGACCACCGTGGTACTCGTCGAAGTGGACGTCGTACCCCTTGGCCTGGAGCACCGTTCGCAGGTGGCGGTTGGCCGCGAGCAGCGAGATGCCGCCGTCGAGGTGCTGCGACTCCAGCTTGCCGGCGGCGATGTAGAAGCGCACGGCGGAGCGTTCCGCGGCGGCGAACTGGCGGGTGAGCCACTCGGGCTCGTCCTCGATGCCGTAAACGGTGGAGTCGGCGTCATTGTTGCCCCAAGCACCCTTCATGCCCCACCAGTACGAGCCGGACATCGACAACACGTTTCCGAACAGATCCGGTCGGCTGTAGGCCAGCCACGAGGACCCAAGCCCGCCGTAGCTCCCGCCGGACACGGCTACGTCGGCTGCCGATTCGCTGACGTCGTAGTGCTCGCGCACCCAGGGAAGCAGCTCGCCGGCGTACTGATCGACGAGTTGGGGATTGCAGACCATCTCGACCGAGCGGGACCAGAAGTCCTTGTTGTGCACGTAGACCGTGACGGTCGGGCGGATCTCGCCGCGTTCGGTCAGCTCGTCCATCAGAGCGGGAAGCCCCAGGGCGATGCCGCCGGGGCCGTCGAGCAGGAAGAAGACCGAGTACGGGCCGTCGTACTGGTCGCTCGGGACGTGGACCGAGACGGTCCGTTCGTCGCCGAAGGTTTCCGACCAGATCCGATGCTCGGTCAAGGTGGTCTCGCGGGTCCGCGCTCGCGCGATCAGGGCCTGGTTGGTGCGGCCCTTCGGCAGGGTCAGGATGTTCTCCCAGCGGACCAGGTCGGTGGCGTCCCCGAGAACCGCGCGGTTCTCCTCGAACAGCTGTTTGCCGTCGAGCATCATCCGGTCCTGGTTGAACGGGTCGTCGCGGAATGCCAGCTGACGGTCCAGCGCGTACGCGTTGAGGCTCTCGGCAGTTCTGGTCGACGATTCGATCTGCTCGACGTTGAACAACGCCGTCCGGCTGTCGACGAGGAACCGGTAGCTGACCTCTAGCTCGTCGTACTCGGTGACGATGCTCTGGTACCAGACCTCGGTGCCGGGAACCTGCGTCATCAGGGCGCGGTCACCGGTGTCGCGGGACATCACGGCGTGCGAGTCGACCGCCACGGATTCGGCGGCCGGTCCGATGTACACGAAGGTCACCAACGTGGCGCCGGAACCGTCCTCCTCGATCAACGGACCACCGGATGCGGACAGCTCGTCGCGAAGTCGTTGCAGGGCTGCGGCCTGATCTGCCGCACTGTCAGCGACGAAGGTCCGAAGTGCCGGGCTTCGAAGGTCCGGTTGGACGGAGATGGTCATCGGGGCAACCTTCCGGCAGGGTTATGTCTTGTGAAATCTTTTAGAACACTACAGACTTTGCCGCACGGTCGACAAGGGCCGGCGGGTTCGAAGATGGCCCGCCGCAGATGAAGGGCGGGAGTCACGGATGGCTGATCAATCAGAGGTGCCGGCGGTCGTCGTCTTCGACGGGGCGGCGGCAGGTGGCGAGGAGATCGTGCGGATGATCCCCGGTCTGGGTGCAGATCAGGACGAGGTCGAGTGTGGAACGACGATCCACTCGCAGAGCGATGATGGCAGGGTCGCGGTCGGGGTGTGGCGCTGCGAGCCCACGACCGGCTGGATGCCGATGGAAATGGTCGGTCGCGCAGAGTTCTTCCAGGTGCTGGAGGGGTCAATGATCCTGCGCGAGCGCGGCGGTGAGCAGATCGAGGCTGGACCTGGGGCCAGCGTCTACTCTCCGTCCGGCTGGGTGGGGGAGTGGCAGGTTCCTGAGCGGTTGTTGAAGACCTTCGTGTCCTTCGAAAATTAGTTAAGGGTTGACAAGAAACTAAGTCAAGTTCATTGTCATGGAAACCTGAAGTTCACCGGACGGGTCCCGAGGAGTTGCGATGGTGCTGCCAGCCCAAGGCGTTGCGTCCGAGCAGCCCGCCGCGGAGAGCCGCAGGGAACGCAAGGTCCGGCGGACGCGACAGCTGATCCTGGACGCGGCTTGGTTGCTGTTCACCCGCGACGGCGTGGCCGAGACCTCGGTGGCGAGCATCGCCGAGGTGGCCGAGGTGTCGGAGGTGACGCTCTACCATCACTTCCGAAGCCGCCAGTGCCTGATCGACGAAGTGATGTCCAGTCGCGGGAACATGGAGCGCGCGGTGGCGGCGATCCGGGAGCGCCCGGCCTCGGAGGGTCCGATCGAGGCGATGCGGGCCATTCATCAAGGTCAAGCCGAGCTGTCCGAGGCCGAGTTCAGGCGCCAGGTCAAGATTGTTCGGATGATCAACAACGACTCGGTGATGCGGGGCGCCTACCGTCGGCAGCTCGGTGGCTACATCGAGCAACTGGTCGACGCACTGCTTCCCCGGGCCGAGCGGATCGGGATGTCGCGTCGGGATGTGCAACTGTTCTGCTGCGCGTTCGCTGGGATCATCGACGCGTTGTCCGAGGACGAGGCGGCGCTGGCGTCCGCCAAGGCCTGGGCCGATGCCACCGACGGCGCGCTCGTCGTACTGGCCAACGGCTGGGGAGGTGTGAAGTGAACCTCGTCCCGATCGAGTCGACGGTCCCAGCTGAGCGCTCGTTGTACCTCGGCGCCTCGCCGAACCGCCGGCCGCACACCGCCCTGACCCAGTGGCTGGACTGGATGCCTGAGGCAACACCAGCGTTCGGTGAGCAGAATCCGGTGTGGCAGTTCCAGTTGCAGATGGCCGAGATGTTCGGCAAGGAAGCTGCTCTGATCCTGCCGACCGGAAAGATGGCACAACAGATCGCGCTACGGATTGCGGCTGACGACAGCGGTGTGCGTACGTTCGCGGCTCACCCGTCCACACACCTTGTTTACTGGGAGCTCGACGGCTATTCCCTGGTGCACGACCTGACATTCGCGCCGTTGGGAGATCCCGACCGGCTGTTCGATCGGGCTGACATCGAGGGACTGGCTACACCGGTCAGTACGGTGCTATGGGAGCTTCCTCAGCGAGAGATCGGCGGTGTGCTCCCTGGCCGGCAGGCACTGTCGGAGCAGATCGCTGCTGCGCGGATGGCAGGAGCCAGAGTGCACCTGGATGGTGCGCGGGTGTGGGAGGCGCAGACGTTCTACCAGGTGTCGTTCGAGGAGATCGCCGCCGAGTTCGACTCCGTCTACGTGTCGCTGTACAAGTCCTTGGAGGTTCCCAGGGGCGCAGTCCTGCTGGGCACACAGGATTTCATTGACAAGGCATCTCGTTGGGCGATCCGGCTCGGCGGGGAGTCCGCCGGGAACTGGCCGATGGCCGTGGCCGGGATGTATGCGGTGGGCAACGTTCTGCCGCGGATGGCCGCCTATCGAGAGCGTGCTCTCGAGATCGCGGCTGCGCTGCGTGACGTCGGTGTGTCCACGCGCCCGTCACCGCCGCAGACGCCGTTCTTCATGGTCGAACTACCGGTGGGCGCCGAGGCGGCAGCCGCTGCCCACCGTGAACTCAGCGCAGAGACCGGTATCGAACTCTGCCGCTTCCTCCGCCCCGGCACGACCCCGGACCGCAGCAGCTTCGAGATCTCCGTCTCGGCCGCGGCGGACTCGATCTCGACCGCCGAGATCACCGGGTTCGTGGCGCAACTGATCGCTCGGGCCGACAGTTCGTCCCCGGTGGGGACGTCCTTGACAAAGGATCACCAATGATGACTTCATCAGGTTTTATGGGCATGGTGCACGCCGCTCGGCGTCCCACCCGCAGGGGCCGGACGGCGGCGGCGCTCGTCGTTGTGGCGATGCTCGCCCAGACCGGTTGCTCGACCGGTGGCGGCGAAGCCTCGGCCGGGCCGAAGAAGGGCGGCACCTTCACCTTCGCCGTACCGGTCGACCTTCCGTCGTTCGACCCCTACGCCAGCAACGCGGGAAGCGGCGAGATGGCCTACCTTGCGTACTTCGCCTACGACCCGCTGGTGAACCAGACCGCCGACGGGAAGTTCGCCTCGGGCCTGGCCGAGACCTGGCAGGTCGGGACGACCAAGACCACCTTCGTGCTCAAGAAGGGCGTCACCTGCTCCGACGGCACGGCGCTTACGGCGACCCAGGTCGCCGACGCGCTGAACTTCGTCGGCGACCCGAAGAATCTCACGCCGTACTACGCCACGGTGCCGTACCAGGTGGCCGGCGACGACACCACCGGCACGGTGACCGTGACGACCAAGCAACCGTTCGGTTTCTCGCTCGAGACCGTCGGTAACATCCCGATCGTCTGTGCGGCCGGGCTGAAGAACCGCAAGGCGATGGCAACGACCTCGGCGGGCACCGGGCCTTACGTGCTGAAATCGTCGAACCAGACGTCGTACACCCTCGAGAACCGGTCCGGGTACACCTGGGGCCCCGATGGGGCGACGACCGACGTACCGGGGACCCCGCAGCAGTTGGTCCTCACCGAGGTCACCAACTTCACGACCGCGGCATCGCAGATCCTGGCGGGGCAGCTCAACGGTGGGCGGATCAACGGACCGGACGTGGACCGCCTGACGGCGGCGAAGGTCACGCACACCGAACACCCGTACCAGAAGGTCGGTCTGAGCTTCAACGAGCGGGCCGACCACGTGGGCTCGGACGTCGCAGTACGACGCGCGATCTACCAGGCGATCGACGCGAAGGCAGTCGCACAGGTGATCAAGGGGACACCCGCGACGGGCCTCCGGGCAGGCAAACCGCTGCCGTGCGCGGGTGCCTCGGTTCAGGAGATGCTGCCGTCGTTCGACCCGGCCGGGGCTGGTGCCGCCCTGGAGGCGGCCGGCTGGAAGGCTGGTAGCGACGGCGTACGCGTCAAGAACGGCCGCCGACTGACCTTCACCATCTTCTTCCAGAGCGACGACAACGTCCTGGAACTGTTCCAGAAATATCTGAAGGCCGTCGGCGTCGATGCGAAGCTGCACCGCACGACCGCCCAGGAAGCGCAGGACCTGTTCACCAAGGGGACGGGTGACTGGGACGCCACGTACGGCGGGTACGCGGTACCACTCCCGACCAACCTGCAGCAGTACATCTCCGGGGCCCTTCCTCCGGCCGGGTACAACTTTGCCGCGGTCAAGAACAAGGCCTACGACAGCCGGGCGGCCGAAGCAACGGCACAGCTCGGCGACGACGCGTGCGCGAGTTGGGTCCAGGCGGAGAACGCGATCCTGAAGAGTGCCGACTTCACCCCGATCGCGGACGCCTCGATCAAGGTCTTCACCAGCAGGGGCGCAACGCTGGAGGCGAACAGCCTCCGGGTACCGGTGCCGACCAGTCTGCGACTCAACTGAGGGAAGAGGGTCCGATCGTGGCCGGCACCGATGTCGCCGTACTCGGAGCACCGAACACCGAACTGATGCGCCGTACCGCGCGGGCCGTCGTACACCGGGCGCTGGGACTGGTCGGGTCCTTGTGGATCTTGCTGACCGCAGGATTCCTGATGATCCACCTGGTCCCCGGCGACCCGGTGCGGGCCGCGCTCGGCAGGAACGCCGCGGAGGAGCTGGTCCAGGCGCGCCGGGCCGAGCTGGGATTGAACGATCCGATTCTCACGCAGTACGTGCGATACCTGTGGGACGTGCCGCGGGGGAGGCTCGGGGAGTCGATCTTTACCGGGCAGAGCGTCGCGACCACTGTCCGGGATCAGTTCGGCGCGTCGCTGAACCTGGCGCTGCTCGCGTTCGCGCTGGTCGTTGTGGTCGCGGTCCCGCTCGGTGTTGTCGCCGGCGCACTGACTCGTGGTGGCCGAAGGCGACAGTTCGAGCTGGGGTTCACCACCGGGAGCATCGTGCTGGCGACGATCCCTTCGTTCATCCTGGCACAGGTCCTGGTCTACGTCTTCGCGGTCAAGCTGGAGTGGCTCCCGATTGCGGGCGCCGCAGGACTTTCGTCGTACGTGCTGCCCGTCGTCGCGCTGGCAGTGACTCCGGCAGCGATCCTGACCCGGATCGTACGAGTCGAGTTGCTGGCGGTGCTGGATCAGGACTTCATCCGCACAGCCCGGTCGAAACGGCTACCGGTCTGGTGGTTGTACTGCCGGGAAGCGCTGCCGAACGCCATGACCGCGACACTGACGATGGCCGGGCTGATCCTGACCGGACTGATCGCCGGCACGATCCTCGTCGAGAACGTCTTCTCCTGGCCGGGGCTCGGAACCAGCATGGTGACCTCGATCCGGCAGAAGGACTACCCGATGGTTCAGGCGATCCTGATCGTCTACGGCTTCGGCGTCATCGTGACCAACCTCGTGGTCGACATCATCCTGGCCGCCATCGACCCGAGGTCGGCCCTGAAACGTGGGACGGTTGAGGGCTGATGGCGAGTCCGTGGAGAGCGGTTGTACGTCGTCCGGTCGGCGTACTGGGCCTGCTGATCGTCTCGGCCGTGGTCGTCATCGCGGTGATCGGCCCGCAGGTCTGGGCGGACGCGGCGTCGACCGTCCACACCGACAGCCTGAACCAAGGGGTCTCGGCCGGGCACTGGTTCGGGACCGACTCGCTCGGGCGGGACATCTTCGCGCGGGTGATGGTCGCGACCCGGCTGTCGCTGGCGCTCGCTGTGGTGGCCACAGTCGTCGGTGTCGCTCTCGGCGTCGTCGTCGGCTCGGGACGAGTGCTCCTGGGGCCGGTGGCCGGGCGAGCGGTCGATGTGTTCATCAACGTGACGAACGCGTTCCCGAGTCTGCTGATGGTCCTGTTCTTCGCGGCGATCTTCGGTGTGAACACGACCGGTGCGGTGCTGGCCCTGGCACTCGCGACGGCGCCGGTCTTCGCGCGCCTGACCTGGACACTGACGGCTTCCGTCGAGAGCCTCGGCTACGTCGACGCGGCGAAGGTGATCGGCGTCAGCCGGCCCCGGATCCTGGTCCGGCACGTCTTGCCGAACGTCGCGGAGGCGCTGATCCTGAATGCCACGTTGTGTGCCGGTACGGCGATGCTCGCGTTCGGTGGTCTCTCGTTCCTGGGCATCGGGATCCAGCCGCCGCAGTACGACTACGGCCGGCTGCTCAATGACGGCTTCTCGCAGTTCTACGTGAACCCGATGGCCGTGCTCGGGCCGGCCGCGGCGGTCATCCTGGCGGGGCTGGGGTTCAACTTCCTCGGTGAGGCAGCTGCCCACTCGGTCAGCGGACGCGCGGCCGCCACGAGCACGCGGAACCCGAAGAATGAGGCTGCCGGTGAGCAACGGTTGCGCCCGGGCTCGCCGAAGGTGCTGTGCGTTGAGCACTTGGAGGTGACGTTCGGCGCGGGAGAGAACTCGTTCAGCCCGGTCCGCGGAGTGAGTCTGGAGATCGAGGCCGGAGACTCGGTCGGCGTCGTAGGAGAGTCCGGTTCCGGCAAGTCGCTCACGGCGCTCGGTATCGCCGAGCTGATCGAAGCACCAGGCCGTGCGACGGCGGCCCGGCTGGAGTTCGACGGCAACGAACTGCGCTCCGTCGGGGAAGCCGAGAAGAACCGCCTGCTCGGAACCGCACTGGCCGTCGTTTTCCAGAACCCGATGACCTCGTTCAACCCGATCCGCCGGATCGGTCACCAGCTGACCGACGGAGTACAGCGTCACCTCGGCATGAGCCGTCAGGAGGCCCACGACCGAGCCGTCAGTCGGCTGACGGAGGTGGGCCTGCCCGAGCCGGAGGCTCAAGCCGAGCGTTACCCGTTCGAATTCTCCGGCGGGATGCAGCAGCGGGCGATGATCGCGATGGGACTGATGGGCAGTCCACGACTGATCATCGCGGACGAGCCGACCACAGCGCTGGACGTGACCACGCAGAGCCGGGTACTGAAGCTGCTGAAACGCCTGTGCGAGAGGGACAACGCGGCGCTGCTGCTGATCTCGCACGACATCGCGGTGATCAAGCGGACCACCCGGCGAGTTCTGGTGATGTACGCCGGCCGGGTCATCGAGGATCTTCCGGCGGCAGAGCTGGAGACGAAGGCGCTGCACCCGTACACGGCGGCACTGCTGTCCGCCGTACCGGATCTGGAGACGGACCGCTCGTTGCCCTTGACTGTCATACCGGGGCGAGCCCCTGACCCGTCGGAGGTAGGGCCGGGTTGTCCGTTCGCCCCGCGGTGCGACTACGCCACTGACAAGTGCCGCGCGAGCGAGCCGGAACTGGTCCCCGCGGGCGAACTGCACCGGGTGGCGTGCTTCTACCCGGACTTGGCGGCCGATCGCGTCCGGCCGACGACCCAGGAGAGTCTGGTATGAGCGAGCTCGAGTTCGACAACGTGACGATCTCGTACGGCGACCACAAGGTAGTCGACTCGTTGAGCCTGGTCGTGCCGTCCGGACAGATCGTCGGTCTGGTAGGGGAGTCCGGGTGCGGGAAGTCGACCCTGGCCCGGGCGGCGGTCGGGCTCCAGCCGATCAGCTCGGGCACTGTCCGGCTTGCCGGGAAACCGGTGCGGCGCGGCGCGAACCCTGGGCTGCAGATGGTCTTTCAGGACCCCTACGCATCGCTCAACCCGCGGATGAGCATCGGCAAGAGCATTGCCGAAGCCTTGCCGGCCAGGTTGGGACGCGGCGAGCGTCGGTCGGCCGTCGAAGCGGCGCTGGCTCAGGTCGCCATCGATCCGAGCCGCTACGACCTGTTGCCGGCGCAGCTGTCGGGTGGGCAGCGCCAGCGGGTGGGCATCGCCCGCGCACTGGTGGCGCAGCCGATGGTGATCGTCGCGGACGAGATCACGTCGGCTCTGGACGCGTCGGTGCAGGGAGCGGTGCTGAACCTGGTCCGGAACCTGCAGACGACGCTCGGGATCGGGATGCTGTTCATCTCGCACAACATGGCCGTCGTGCGGTACGTCAGCGACCGGATCGCAGTGATGAGCGAGGGATCGATCGTCGAGTCCGGTCCGAGCGAACAGATTGTCAACACCCCGTCGCATCCGTACACCCGGAAACTGCTGGACGCGGCCCGGCTGGAACTCGACGAGACACCACAGATCTCTGGAATCGTTTAGAAAGAAAGATACTCTTAGCCGACTACACGTTCTGACCAGCAGGAGGAAGCATGGTGCTGCCGGAAACCAGGCCGGCGCCTGATCCGAGCGAGCCCAAGCTTGGCCTGCGGGAGCGCAAGCGGCTGCGGACGCGGCAGACGATCCTGAACGCCGCCTGGCTGCACTTCACCAAGGACGGCGTGGCGAATGCGACGGTCCGCAGCATCGCCGAGACCGCCGACCTGTCCGAGGTCACCGTCTACAACTACTTCCCGAGCCGCGCCGACCTGGTCGATGCCGTCCTGCAGTACCAGGGCAGCATGGACCGCACCGTGGCGGCCTTGGCTGCCCGGCCCGCCGCGGAGGGCCCGATCGAGGCGCTGCGGAGGATCAACGACAGTCAGCGGGATCTGACCAAGGCCGAGTTCAAACGGTCGGTCAAGATCATGCGGATGATCAACAGCGACCCGATTCTGCGCGGAGCGAGCCGCAACCAGCAGGTCCGTCAGACCGAGGAACTGGTCGGTGCGCTGCTTCCGCGGGCCGAAGCGGCGGGGATGTCCAGGAACGACCTGCACCTGCTGTGCGTGGCCTGGATGGGCATGCTCGACGGGCTTTCGGAGATGAAGTCCGCTCTCGTGTCGCCGGAAGCGTGGGCAGACGCCTGCGACTACGCGCTGTCTCTCCTCGCCAGTGGCTGGGACGCTCGCTGATCCGCTGGTCGGCTCTACTTCTCCGTCGTTCGTTGTTCGGTACCCGAAAACGTAGCCTGGGGCGACGCGCTGCCCTCGGCCCGTCCTCCTTCCCAGCCCGCACTGCTCGCGCAGTCTCGCGACTGGAGAAGGGCAACGGAGTCTCCGACGCGACTGCGTTCATCAGGTAGGAGCGCCGGGGCAGTGCTTACCGCTCAACGGTCCGGCCGGTGTCTTCCGGGTCCGCGCGCTCGTGAAGAAGCACCTCGTCTTGCTGAGCGACACCAAACAACTTTGCGGCGGGACGCCAGTGGGCCGGTGCCGCACCGACGGATCTGCCATTGTGACGGCGGCGTCGGCACGAGCATCAGAACCCCGGTGGTGCGTCATCGAGATCTGGAGGCCTTGCGCCGGTGATCGTCGCCGGCGGGTTCGATGTCGTGGGACCGGACGTGCTCGTAGGCCATAGACGTCTGGACGTCGGCGACCTCACGGCGTTCGGTGAGACGGTCGATGACGAAGGCGTAGACGCCGTTGACGTCCGGTACGGCGATGTGGATCACGAAGTCATAGGCGCCGGACGTCACGAAGAGGCCGATGGTCTCGGGCAGTTGCGCCGCCCACTCGCGGAACTCTTCGATGACGGGACGCGCCGGCGGCCGGATCCGCACCGAGATCAGGGCCTGGACGGCGCGCCCCGCGGCCTCCAGATCCAACGCCGCATGGAAACCCGTGATGACTCCGTGCTCACGGAGCAGCCGGACGCGTTCGAGGGAGGTCGACGGAGAGACTCCTGTTTTCGCTGCGAGGTCGCGATTGGTTTGCCGTGCATCGTGCTGCAGCTCCCTCAGAAGTGCCCGGTCTACCGCATCAAGTTCCACAATTTTGCCAATCTGCCGCAGGAAGTTTGATTGGTGGGAAATACATCCGCGTGAGTGCCTAGCATAATCGAATATGAGTAGTCAGAAGAGCAGATCTTTGCTGGGCTCAGGTTCGGTCGTCGGCGCGGCAGTGCTGTGGGGCACGGTCGGGCCGGCGCAGGTCCTGGCCAAAGCCCCGATCGGGCCGTCCGCCCTGGGCGGATGGCGGCTGCTGATCGGAGGCGTCGTACTCGGTGTGTTCTGTATGCCGCACCTCCGGAGGTTTCGCCTCCCAACGGTGCGACGGGCCTGGCGGACGATCTTGGTGTGCGCTGTGTCAACGGGTGTCTTTCAAGTGGCATTTCTCCACTCCGTGTCGCGAACAGGTGCTGCGTTGGCCACGGTCGTTGCCTTGGGTACCGCGCCGGCCGCCACCGGCGTTTGTGCCCGCTGGGTGACTGGCGAACGCATTCGCGCCAGCTGGTTGGTGAGCACTGTCGCGGCCGTCGGAGGTTGCGCGTTGCTGCTGGCGCCAGGTGGCGCCGGAGTGGACGCTGTGGGCCTACTGCTCGGCGGTGTGGCCGGCGCCTGCTACGGCCTGTACACGGTCTTCGCCAAGAAATTCGCCCTCGAGAACCCTGACGTGGATGCCCCGGCAGCCGCTGCGATCTCCTTGGTCGCAGGTGCGTTCATGCTGCTTCCCTGGATGGCCACGGACACGGCGGGACTGCCCGACCTGCGGTCCGTCACCTTGATCGCGTGGTTGGGCGTCGTCACCAGCGCCGCTGCGTACTGGATGTTCACGACCGGGTTGAATCACGTGAACGCCACAACGGCGGGCACACTGAGCCTCGTCGAACCACTTGCCGCCAGCGTTCTGGGCGTCCTGATCCTCGGTGAGCGTCTTTCGGCAACCGCGCTGGCCGGCTGTTTGATGCTGCTCGGCGGTCTGGTCGTCGTGTCGCTGCCATATCCCAGACGACTCCGGAACTTCGTCACCCCCGGGTCGGCTTTCGCAGGCGACCAAAGCGCCGGCCGGGCCGAGGGGGGTACATTGCCTCCCGCATCGACGTGTACAACCTGAGACATCCAGTCGTCCAACGCCGCCTCGAGTCTGTGCAGGGTGTCGGCATACCGAGGGTCCTCGGCCAGATCGGTCGTCTCATGGGGATCTGCTTGTACGTCGTACAGCTCGTGACGGGGCTTCCGTTCGGCGGTGACTCGGCGCTGCAGTGTGGACAAGCGTCGGGTGCTTGGCCCGCGGCGCGCTGGCGTGCCTCGTCGTTGACGGCTCGGCGCAGTTCTTTCCACGTCGGGAACTGGTCCGCGTAGTGCTGGTACTGGAACCCAGACCGGTCCGGGTGCCGGTGCCGGACGTAGCGGAAACGTGCGTCCCGGACGGTACGCGCCGAGTCGCGCTGCTCGTCCATCCGGTCGCGACCGCCGAAGGTGTACTCGCCTTGGATCAGATTCGCGCCCGCTGCGTCGAACAGGGCCGAGAACTGCAGGTGAGCAGGGACGTCGAGTCCGGCCATCCGCAGCATCGACGGAGCCAGGTCCGCGAGGTGTACGACGTCGTCGCGGACCTGGCCGGCGGCGATGCGTTCCGGCCAGCGGACGATGACCGGAACGCGAAGACCCGCCTCGGTGCCCAGCGCTTCGCTCGTGGGAAGCCTGCGCCATGGTCGCTCCAGAAGACGACGATGGTGTTGTCGGTGAGACCGTCGTCTTCGAGCTCGCGCAGTAGGCGCCCGACCCAGGCGTCCATGACCGAGATCAGATCGTGGTACCGGGCCCAGGCCGTCGCGAACACGTCGTTCTGGAGGTGGTACGGCGGGACGGGCGTCGAGCCGGGGCCGTGCCGGTGCTCATCGGGGAGCTCGCGAGTCACTTCGGCGAATCGCGCGTCGTCGACGTACAGCTGCGATTCGTGCGTCGTCATGCCGTGGAACATCGCGAAGAACGGCGTCTCGCCGGACGGGCGGCTCCGCCAGTGCGCAGTGGGCGAGCAATCGTCGAAGGCTATGCCGGGCACCGGTACCTGGAAATCGGTGAACACGTTGTTGGTTGCGTAGTAGCCGGCCATCCGGAAGTTCTCGCTCAGCAAGGTCGAGGCGGACCCCGGCGGCGGCGAGCGCGTCGAGGTTCGGCGTTCGCGCGACCTCGGCACCAGGCCAGACGCCGGTGTAGCACCCGAGGTGGGGGTTGATGTCGTGGGTCGAGATCCACAGGATGTTGGGCGGTGCGGCCGAGGTCATGCCGGTCACTTCCGGCCGGCCGGGACGACGGGGTTCCTGTCCGAGCTGCCCGTGAACCGTGCGAGCACGGAGGCCCGCTCGTCCTGCGCCGGCTGGTCGTTCGTCGCGGGCTCGTCGCCGACCGCGGCCTGCGCGGCGTACAGCTTGACCTTGAGCTCCTCGCGGATCTGCGCGTACGCGGGATCGTCGTAGACGTTGCGCAGTTCGTGAGGATCGGTGTCGAGGTCGAAGAGCTCCCACTCGGGCGGGTACTCGAAGACGCCGCTGCCCGCAAGTCCGTAGATTCCTCGTACATGAACCGCTTGTCGAACCATCCGTGGTCGCCGAGGAAGAAGCCCTGGTCGGACGAGTACACCATCAGCGTGTCGTCCAGCTCGCCGCGTTCGCGCAGCCAGTCCGTGAGCCGGCCGACGTTGTCGTCGATCGATGCCAGGCTGCACTGATGGCCCCGAGGCTGCTGAGGCCGGTCAATGGTTCGCGGCGAAACGGTGAGTCGTCACGGATGTTCGGTTTGAGCCCGATGGTGGTCTCGGCGAGCGCGTAGGCGTCACGGCTCATGCCGATCGCCGGGCTGAGACCGTTCAGCTGGTGGGCCTCGGTGAGGTGCACAGATACATGACCCTGATCGGTGTGCATGACCACGCCGGTGATCGCGTCTTTTGCCACCGCGGACTGCGACCGCCATCACGAGCGTGTTGTAGGCGAGTTCGGTGTAGTGGTGCTCGCCCAAGGCGAAGCCGACGATGCGCCGCGACGCCATGTGAAGCACCGAGTCCAAGAACAGCGTGCCCTCGGCGGTGAGGACCTCGGTGCCGTCGCCGTACCACTTGCGGCTCAGTTGACTGGCACCGAAGTCACGCCGGATCAGGTCCGGTGCCCGCCACCGGCCCCGCCCGGACGGGTGGTCTGCTTGCGGCGTCGTTTCCGCCGCGCCCTCAACCCGAGCTCCCGCATCAATTGCGCGACGGTGTTCTCACTGAGCCGCCAGCCCTCGTCGCGCAGGTCGGCAGTGATTCAGGGCGACCCGTAGGTCCGGTGATGCTTGGCGAACCACTGCCCGACCGCAATCTTGAGCTGTTCGCGTCGGGCATGCCGGGGCGAAGCGTCGCCGTACCTGATCACGTGGCGCCACTTGTAGAACCAGGCCTGGCTGACCCCCAGTGCCCGGCAACTCGTCGCGTGCGGCACCCGGTAGTCGTCCCTCTGGGTGACGATGAAGGCGGCCACGGCTGCCGGCCCATCGCATCCTTGACCCAGAGGGCCACCGAGCGCTTGAGGACATCACGCTCCATCGCCAGCTCCGCATTCTCCCGCCGCAACCTGGCCAGCTCGGCCCGCTCGTCCTCGCTCAACAGACCGTCACCACCGTAGGCCCGCTTGTCTCTGGCCACCCGGTTCGCCAGCGTGCCCGCGTTCACACCCAGCTCCCGGGCCACCTGCGCGACCGGCTTGCCGGTCTCCCGGACAATCCGAACCGCACGCTCCCGGAACTCCCGATCAAACTTCCTACGCACCTCAGCCATCACCCTCACCTCAAAGGGGATGTCTCCACGCTAAGACGGGAAACCCACCGCGACCTCGCCTCGCCGTTGTGCTGCCCTGAGATCGGACAGGAGGGTGTCGCGGCAGTTGTTGAGGTCGGTGAGCAGCGCGGTCACGGCCTCGTCCGGATTGCCGCCGCGGATGGCATCGAGGATCGCAGCGTGGCGGTCGGTCAGGGCCATGAGGTCGACGCCGGCGTGGGCGCGAACCTGTGCGATGCACAGTTGCGTCTCGCCCATCACGGTTTCGTGCATGCGGCGCAGGCGTTTGCTGCCGGTGGCGGCGACCAACGCTCGGTGCAGCGAGATGTCGGCCTCGGTGTGCTCGCCGTGCTGGTTGCGGTCGGCGGCCATTCGCATCAGAACCAACGAGCGGTCCGCGTCACCGGGCACCTCGGCGCGGCGCGCGAGCGTCACCACTGCCCGGGACTCGATCGGCTCCCGGGCGAAGTAGAGGTCACTGACATCATCGGCCGACAGCTGCGGCACGACGGCGGTACGGCGGGGGCCGCGGCGGAGAAGTCCTTCGTTCGTGAGTCGATCCAGGGCGGCCTTGGCGGTGGGCCGGGCGACAGTGAATCGATGTGCGACCCAGATCTCCGACAGCTTTTCACCCGGTGGGATCTCACTGGTGATGATCTGCTTGCGCAGTGCCGTGGTGAGCGAGTCGGTCAGCGAGGTGTTCTCGAGTTCGATACTCACTCGTGCCGCCTCCTTCAGCTTGTGCACCCGACTCGGGTCTCGGTCGGTATGCGCATCTTAGTTGACTGGACTCGCCGTTGCGGCGGAGCGAAGCCCGATGGTCAGTAGAAGGTTCGCGTACAGACGCTCTTCGCCGGTCGCGATCACCAGGCCGACATCGGGGGAGCGGACTATGTCGTAGAAGTCGAATCGGTCGACCTGCTCCATCGGCACGTCGTTCCCGAGGTGTTGGCGGTACTCCTCCTGCACGGATGCGTCCACTCCTTCGGCGGGGCGCATCACGACGGCGCCCTCGAAGTTCACGGCGGTTTGGATCAGCGGCAGGACGTCGGTCACCGTGAGCATGCCGGGTGCGAGATTGAGATGCACGAGACGGGCCAACGGATTGATCATCGTCAGGTAGGGATAGTTCCCGTCTGCGAGAAGGATCCGTGAACCGTGCCCGGCAACTGCCAGGGCCTCGAGGAGCGGTGGGTGGATGAGCTCGTGGTTGAGCATATGGATTTCTCTCCCTGATCAGCGGTCGTCTTGGGCGCGCGGGGATCCGTAGCCGTTCCAGCCCGGGATCGTGCCGTCGACGTCCCAGAGGTCCAGCCACGACTCCGATCCCTCCCAGAGGAACACCTGTCCCTTGATGAGGCGGTTGTTGCGTTCGACTCCGCGCATGTCCTCGATCTCGGCGGGCGTCAGCGGGTCGGACAGGACGGCGGCGATGTTCGCGGTGTACTGCTCCGGCTTGACAGAGAACGGGATGGGGATCTGACCGCGCGTGACGGCCCACTTCAGGCAGACGAGGGCCGGATGCACTCCATGGTTGCGTGCGATGCGACGGACGGTGGGGTGATCCACGTCAACCAGATCGTCTTCGCTGCGGTCGCGCTCGGGACGTGATGGCGAGCCCAAGGGGGAGTAGCCGATCGGCTGGACGCCGTGGTCAACGGCGTACCGGAACAAGTCCGGCTGCTGAAAGCACGGGTGGAGTTCCATCTCGATGAGAGCGGGAGCGATTCGAGCGTCCCGGAGGATGAGCGCGAGCTTCGGGATCGTCACGTTCGACGTGCCCAGGTGGCGCACCAGACCTGCGTCGACGAGGTTCTCGAGAGCGTGCCACATCTCCATGTACCGCTCGTGCACGTACGGCGTGGCCCGCGGGTCGCGCATCTCGGCCACCGCGTGCGGCGGGTGATGGTTGGGGAACGGCCAGTGCACGAACACGGCGTCGAGGTACTCCAGTCGAAGCCGTCGCAAGGACTCGTGGACAGAGCCCACTGCAGCCGCCGGGGCGTGCGCATCGTTCCAGACCTTCGACATGACGAAGAGGTCCTCGCGAGGTGCGACTTCCGCGATCGCGCTTTCCAGTACAACGCCGATCTCCGACTCGTTGCCGTAGACGGCGGCGCAGTCGATGAGGCGATAGCCGCTGCGGATTGCCCCCACGACTGCGGTAGCAATCTCGTCCGCGGAATAGCGGTCGGAGCCGAAGGTGCCCATTCCGATCAGGGGGATAGGTGCTCCGGATGCGAGCACCCGCGAGGGCACCAGACCAGGATCAACCTCGGTCGGCAGGAACGTCATGGCGTGAGTTCTCCTGGTAGAAGGTTGTCCCCGAAACTGCGCGCAAGGTGCACGTCGCGGCGCACGTCGTCGAGGTAGAAGAGGTAGCCGAAGATTCGGTCGACGCGAGCCATCTGGTACGGCCGATAGTGCTGACTCCAGAAGAAGCCGAGGGCTGTCCAGTGTTCGACTGCCTCGTCGAGCAGTTCGGCCGACCGTACGGCGCGCTCCGGCTCCCCGCGCTCCTCGGCACGGGCCAGTTCCAATGCTGCCTCGATCTTCGCCGCGTAGTACCTGCCCAGTGCAGCCGTGGCTCGGAGGTCGAGGATGGCGCAGGTGGCGAGCGGTTCTTGCCATTCCGGGTTGCGGTCCTCTGCCGCCGCTGCGAATTCTTCGGCCGCGCGTGACTCCTCGGTCAGTACTGCGATCACGTCGAGGGGAGTCTCTGCAGACGTTTCGCCGCGTCGTTCGGCCCGCGCGAACTCGCGGATGCCCAGCGTCCCGGCACCCGGCATGGGAGAGCTGTCGAGGAAGTCGAGCACGGTCCGAAGCCCGTGGTCGCGAGTCAGGCATCCTTCTGGATGCCACTGGAAGTCGAGGTCCCGCCAACACAGTCGATTGACCGCGGGGATGATTCTCGACGCGTGCCGGAGCCCTTCGTACAGGTTCGAAGCGTCGTCGCCGTAGTCGATTCGCGCCAAGCGTTCGAAGACCTCCGAAGCGGTGTCGGGATCATAGGCAAGCCGGCCCCACAGCTGGAACTGCAATCGGTGTCGTTCGAAATCCCAGCGCCAGGCCTTGTGGCCGTGGTCGACATGCTGGAAGTCACGGGCCCAGAGATACCCGTCCGCGCCCCAGTAGAAGCCGTGGACGTAGGTCTTCTCGACCATCCCGCGGACATACTCCCGAACGTATTCCACGTCACCCCAGCGGTGCGTGTGGACATCGTCGTTCCGCACGGTGAAGAGGAGCTGTGTCTCCTCGAGATCCACCCCGTCCCACGCGTGGAGCAAGTCCTCGAAGGCAGGACGGGGATGTGAGTAGCAGTGCGCGATCGAGTACTTCCAGCTGATGTAGAAGCGACTCGGGTCTATCCTCGGCTTCGCCAGCGCGATGATGTCGGCGGTGCTTTGCATGTTGGTGCGGTTCAGGAACTTCACCCGCCGCCCCGACCGCTCGATTCCCCGGAGGTAGGTGTCGACCACCCACTGCTCCTTCTCGCTGCCCGTCCCGCTCATGGCTTCGCTACCACTGGTGCCGATGCCGTCCAGTTCGGGATAGGTGATGAGGAGGCGATAGATCATCTCCTCGTAGTAGGCGGACACCTGTGGGGCGCGTTGCCTGGCGCGCGCGGCATCCCAGCGATTGATGGTCTCGGTGCCTTCGCTGCTGTTCGCCAAGGCGGCCGGCAGGCCGAGGCCACGAGCCACCGGTTCGGGCAGGTAGATGTTCCAGGTGAACAGATAGATGTCGATACCGCGATCGCGGGCGTGGCCGAACAGCGCGTGGAAGAACCTCTCGTGGTCGGCGATCTCCTTGTCGGTGAAAGGATTCGCGTCGCGGAATTCGGGAGAGCTCACCATCAGATGGAACGGGTGGAGCGACCACAAGCTCAGGCAGTTGTAGCGATTGCGGGCGAGCTCGTCGAGGTAGTCCCGCCAGAATTCGAGATCGAAACAGGTCTCCAGGTTCTGCTTGAACGGATCGCCGTTGGAGTAGGGCTCGTACGGCAGGTTGAACTTGACGCCGCGGACCGCGAGCGATGGCGATTTCGTCACCTCGAGTCCGTCATCGGCCCAGCTCTTCGCCCGGACGAGGTCGGCGACCTCGAGGCAGCCGTACAGGAGACCGCGGGGGTGGGCGGCTTCGATGACGATCCGGCTCCCGTCGCCGGCGATGGTGAAGGACTCGTCCGGGTACGTCGGGCCTGGCCGGCCGTCGGCTCCGGCGATGAACGCGTCGACCTCGTCGTACGAGCCGGCTGCTCGTACGACGATCACCGGCGTGAGACGTGGGTCGTTGCGGAGCACCGGCGAAGGACCGACGACATCGTGGCCGGCTGTCTGGAGAGCCTGGCGGACCTCTGCGAGGCCGAAGTCCACAAGGGGTGACCGCACTTCGCTGACGAGATACACGGTGCTCATCGGCCCCCCAGTCCGCTCAGCCGCACGCCTTCGACGAATGTCCGTTGTGCGAGGAAGAAGACGATGAGGATCGGGAGCAGGGAGATGATCCCGACCGCCATCATCAGGTTGTACTGCGTCTCGTACTGGCCTTTGAACAAGCTGAGGCCGAGGGCGAGCGTGAAGTTGTTCTGCGTCCGCAGATAGATGAGCGGTGTGAGGAAGTTGTTCCAGTTGCCGACGAAGCTGAAGATGGCGACGGCCGCGATCGCTGGCTTGGACATCGGCAGGAAGATCGACCAGAGGGTGCGAAGGTGACCGGCGCCGTCGATGGCGGCAGCGTCGGTGATCTCCTGTGGGATGGACCGGAAGAACTGGCGCAGCAGGAAGATGAAGAAGGCGTAGCCGAACCAGGCCGGCAGGAACAGCGGCCAGTAGGTGTTCACCATGTTCAACTTGCTGAACATGATGAACGTCGGCACCAGCGTCACCTCGGCGGGGATCGCCATGGTTGCGACCATGAGGGCGAACATCGCGGATCGGGTGCGGGCCCGAAGGCGGGCGAACGCGTACGCGGGTAGCACGCACGACACCAGGTTCCCGATCACCGACAGGCCGGTGATGATGATCGAGTTGATGAGGAACGTGGTGAACGGCAGCGAGGTCCACGCCGTGGGATAGTTGTCGAACTGCGGCGTGGCCGGCAGCAACTTGGGCGGGTAGGCGAGCACTTCCTGTGCAGTTTTCAGGGAGGTTGTCAACATCCACAGGAACGGGATGACGAAGACCGCGGTGCCGGCGATCAGCAGGATGTAGGTGCTCGTCTTCCGGACTCGCGCGACGGAGGTCTGGCTGGTGGTGCGGGGCTGGCGTTGCACCGGCCGGGTCTGGCTGGGCGGCGTCGCTGTCAAGGTCATGGTGGAGCTCCGATCCATGGTCGGGTCAGGCGTCGTAGTGCACCCAGCGGCGAGCGAGAACGAACTGCAGGGCGGTCGCAACGCCGATGAGGGCGAACATCGCCCACGACAGGGCGGCCGCATAGCCCATGTCGAAGTATTCGAACGCCTGACGGTAGATGTAGAGACCCAGCATCAGAGTCGCGTTGTTCGGTCCGCCCTCAGTCATGACCAGGACCAGCGTGTAGGCCTGCAAGCTGGCGATGAGACTCGTGACGACGTTGAAGAAGATGACCGGGGACATCATCGGAACGGTGACGTTCCAGAACCGGTCCCACCATCCGGCGCCGTCGATGCGGGCAGCTTCGTAGAGCGTGGGGGAGATGCTTTGGAGACCGGCCAGGTAGATCACGATGGTGTTGCCCGCGCCCCACACCGACATGAGGATGAGGCCCGGGATCGCCCAGTGCTCGTCGACCAGCCAGCCCGGTCCCTCGATGCCGAAGAACCTCAGGAAGCTGTTGATCAGGCCTGAGTCTGGTTGCAGGATGTTGACCCACAGGATAGCTGTGGCGACGCCGGCCACGACAGAAGGCAGGTAGAAGACAGTGCGGAAGAACCCGAGGCCGCGCACCTTCTGGTTGAGCAAGATCGCGAGCAGGAAACTCGTGACCACCCCGAGGCAGACTGAGCCCGCGCCGAAGTAGATCGTGTTGACGATCGACTTGTAGAACAGCGGATCTGCGAACATCTTGCGGTAGTTCGCCAGGCCCGCCCAGCTCGGCGTGGAGAGCAGCGACCAGTGGGCGAAGCTCAACAGGAGTGCGGCAACGACCGGGCCGCCACCGAACAGGATGAAGCCGAGGATCCACGGAGACGCGAAGCCGTAGAACGCTCGCTCCTCGCGGCGCGCCAGTTTGCTGGTGCGCCGGTTCCGTCGAGTCCTCGTCTCGAGTGCGGGTGCAGCCTGTGCCATACCGATTCTCGTCTCAGCCCGCGACGTTCTTCTTCAGGAGCGGCTGGATCATCGCCGCGATCTTCTTGCACGCGTCGGAGACGCCGAGCGACTTTCCCATCACCTGATCCCAGATCGGGGTCGCCGCATTGGTGATCTGCGGGGTCGCCGGACCGAACACGACGCCCTTGCTGGTCGCATAGGTGTTGAGCGCGCGGTAGATGGCGTCGGCGCCCTCCGGCGCAGCCTCCGACTTGAGATATGCCGGCCATGCCGACTTCCTCGTCATGTTGCCCTTGCCCGTGCTGGCGAACATGAACACCTGGCCCGACGTCGAGAGATACTCGTTGAGGTAGATCCAGGCCGCGTCTTTGTTCCCGCTCTTGGTGGTGATCGAGTAGGCGCTGCCGACAGCGGCCGTGGAGTGGCCCTTCGGGCCGGCCGGCCAGTCGGCGATGCCCCACTCGAAGTTCGCCTGCTCGCGCAGCGATGGGGCTCCCCAGGATCCGTCCACCTTCATGGCGGCCCGGCCGAGGGTGAAGGCGTCGGCCTGCGACAACCCCTGCAACTCCGACGGAGAGGGGAACACACCCTTCTGCAGGTACATGTCCACCCACCACTCCACTGCGGCGATCGACTCGGGCTGGTCCAGGAGGACCTGCGACTCGTCGTCGCTCAGATAGTGGCCACCAAGTGGAGCCAGGCGCACCGGGTCCCAGAACGTGTCCGCGGGGGTAACCGGCAGGGACAGGCCGAAGATCTTGGAGCCGCCCTGGCCGCTGGTCGTCGCAAGGACCGCGTTGCGCAGGTCGTCGAACCTCCAGCTCGCACTCGGCAGGTCGACGCCCGCCTTCGAGAAAATACTCTTGTTGTAGTAGATCATGACGGGTCCGCAGTCGTACGGCACCGAATACTGCTTTCCGTCGCGCTTGTAATACCCGGTCGACACGTCTGCGAAATCCGAGGGATTGAAGCCGGGCTCGGCGGAGATGTAGTCGTTGAGCGCCAGGAACGCACCCGAACCGATGAAGTTCTGCGCGAAGCCGAACCCGTTGTACATGACGTCCGGCAGGCTGCCGCCCGCGGCCTGGCTCGAGTACTTCTTCAAGTAGTCGGCTGAACTGTCACCGGCGTTCTCGGCCACGATCTTGATGTTCGGATGGCGCTTCTGGAAGAAGTAGTCGAACTGCTGCTGACGTACGAAGTCCGCCGGCGACCACGAATGCGCCACCGTGATGGTCACCGATGACTTCGGGTCGGCCACGGCCGACTTCCCCCAATCGAAGCTGTCGTTGAGCTTCTGGGCGCCTGTGGCAGGGTAGAGCTTGGACTCGACCAACGAGGTCGTGGTCGGGCTCGACGACGAACACGCTGCGAGGGCGCTCGCCCCGGTGGCTGCAAACGCGGTTGCACCCGCCGCCCGCAAGAACGTGCGCCGGCTCAATCCCGCTTTTGCAGGAATGCTTGGTACATGCATCATTCCTCCTCAATGACAATGTCGAACCGTGTTCATGCCGAGGCTGAGAGGCGTCAGTTGCTCGCTGTACCTGATGTGCGGATCTTCAGCTCCGGGCCGCGTACGTCGAGAAGCGCGGTCCGGCCGAGCGCACGGACGGCATAAAGCCGGCCGGGTTCCGCTGGGAATGCAGTACGTACGCCGGTGTCCGCCTCGGCGACGAGTTCGGTAGGTGTCCACTCGTCCGGGCGTTCCATGGTGTCCATACCGGTGATGTCCTGGTACTCCGCTCCGAGCAGCACGGACTCCGATGACCCGCGGGCCAGAACCGCCACCCCGACCGAGACCGTTGAGCTGACCTCGTCCCACGAGGCGTCCACCGTGGAGATCCGCGTCGGCTCAGCGGCCGCTTCTACGTTGGTCAGCTTGATGACGACCGGGTTGGGCCATTTCTTGTCGTTGTACAGCCGCTGGGCGTTCAGAGCCGAGACCACGAGCCCCGCCTCCGTCTGCTCCCAACGCGGTGTCGCGTCGAGCTCCGGCCGGTACTCCATCAGCTGTCCGCTCTGCCCCAGGATGGACACCTCGGTGAGTTCGGTGGCCTTGATCGATCGAAGGACGAACTCCCGCCGTTCGCCCCACTTCCAGCGCTCGCCGGTGACAACGACGTACACGGTCTTGGCGTCCTTCGATGCCGTGAACCAGAGCTCGCCTTCATTCGTGACGACCCATGGGCGGGTGGCGTAGATCGCCTCCCGGTTGACGAACATCCACAGTCCGAGCTCTTGGAGCCGTGCCTCCTGCTCGACCGGAATCGTTCCGTCCGGCTTCGGGCCGATGTTGAGCAACAGGTTGCCGCCTTTGGCCCTGGTCTCGATCAGGATCTCGATCAAACGGGTTCCGGACTTGTAGGTCTCGTTCGTCGGCTTGTAGGTCCACTGCGTGCCCATGGTGAGGTTGGACTCCCAGGCACCGTCGATCGGCTGACCCGGGATGTACTGCTCGGGGGTAGGCAGCGCGCCGCGAGTCACCACGACACCGGGGTCCGTGGCCCACGCATGTTCGCGTAGCCCTTCGGCCTCGCCGTCGAAGAAGACCAGATCAACCGGGCCGAATTCGGTGAGCAGTTCGGTGATCTGGGCCGTTGCCAGCTCCATCAGCCCTGGATTCGCGGCCGGTTGCACGCTCGGAATCGACCGCTGGATCGGCATGTCGTGCTCCCAGAGCCACGCGAAGTCGTCCGGTGAGAAGTAGACGCCGGCGGCGATTCCGTGCTCCCGGAAGGCATCGAGGATCTCTGCGGTCGTGTCCCTGCCGAACGGGGTGTTGCCCACATGGCGCTCGGTCGTGGCGGTGCGGAACATGCAGAACCCGTTGTGGTGCTTGGTGGTGAACACCACGTACCGGATGCCCGCGAGGTCGGCGAGCTCGGCCCATTCCGTGGGGTCGAAGCGCCGTGGACGGAAGCGCCGCGGGAGTTCGTCGTAGTACCTCTCGACAAAATCCTGGGACGCGCCGACGAGCGGATGGCTCACGTCCGAGCCGAGCTGCGTATCGACGCTCCAGTGGATGAACAGCCCGAGCCCGAGGTCGCGGAACCACTCGACGCGATCAGCTGCGTTGCCCTCGGCACTGGCATTCGCCACGGGATTGGACTCGATCAACACCAGATACTCCTCGTCGAAGCTGTCGTTTGCGACTGCACATCCGACTCACCAGTCAGCTTGTCAGGCAAATTAGCACGTAACGTTTCGCCCTGTCTACGATCAGATCTGCGGGAGATTTCGCGGCGCTCGGTCGCGTCATGTACTTACCTGGAGCCGCCGAAGCGATACGATTCATGCTCCTGATCGGCAGCCTGGGCGGATGAGAGGAGGGGGATGGCCACCTACAAGGACATCCAGCGCGAGACGGGTCTGTCTCTTGCCACAATCTCGAAGTACTTCAACGGCCGAACCGTGCTCGAGTCGAATCGCGTTGCCATCGAGGCTGCCGCTGCCGCGCTCGACTTCCGGCCCAATGCGATGGCCCGGGGCTTACGGTCGAGGCGATCGGGAACCATCGGCGTCGTCCTGCCGGCGCTCAACAACGACTTCCATCTGACGATCATCGCCGGAGTCGAAGCTGCCCTCAGATCCGCCGGCATCAACGTCATCGTTGCCGCCAGCCCGTCTGGCCAGGAGGATACGGTGGGACTGCTGCTGAGCCAGATGGTGGACGGCATCATTGCCGTGCCGTCCGCTCACGACATCGAGCCCCTCCGCACGGCAATGCTGCGGGTGCCGGTGGTGCTGATCGACTGGGCGGCCGACGAACTCCATACCGATGGGGTCTTCCTCGACAATGCTGGTGCGGGCGCGATGGCTGCGCGCCTCCTGCTGGATCACGGGCATCGGCGCATCGCGATCGTGACCGGGCATCCCTCGGTCTCCACCATGCGCCTGCGAGCATCGGGCTTCACCGAGCGGCTCGCGGAGGCCGGCGTTGTCCTGTCTCCGGAGTACGAGGCGCGCGGTCCACTGGTCGTCCGTACCGGACATGATTCGATCAGCGGTTTCCTTGCCATGCGCGAGCGGCCCACTGCAATCTTCTGCGCCAACTACGAGCTCACGCTCGGTGCCCTGATCGCGATCAACGAGTCGGGCCTTCGGCTGGGACGCGACATCTCGCTCGTGGGCTTTGACGGCGCGGAGCTCGCTCAGGCCACGGTGCCGCGCCTCACCGTCATCGCCCAGCCCACCCAGGACATCGCGACGAGCGCCGCCGATCTGCTGCGCCGACGACTCGATGGCTCCGGCCACCCTCTACCGCGGTCGCCCGTTGTGCGATTCCTCCCCGCCCAACTCGTACCGGGCGGCTCAGTCGAACGAGTGAACGACTGAGCGCAGATCCCCGTTCACCGTACGCCTGCAGACGTCCTGCAGTTCGTGCCTGTTCACAACCGCGGCACTGGTGTGATGGCAATTGTTAGTGACATGTCCGAACTCACCGACCTGGATCTAGGCCTGACCCGCTTTGACGGACATCCGAGATCGGGCAGGGGGGTCGAGGCGGATGCTGGCGGCGTGGTGGGTGCGGACGATCGCGGTGGCCCAGTTGGGGAGGCTGAGGACGTGTTGGCCGGCTTTGGATTTGGTGGTCGTGCGGATGAGGCCCTCGCCTTTGATTCGGGCGATGGTGTGGGTGATGTGGACGGTGCCGGTTTCGAGGTCGACTTGGGATCACAGGACGGCCATGGCCTCGCCGATGCGGACGCCGGTGACGAGCATGAAGGCGACGAGGTCGGGGAGCTCGCCTTGGACGGCGTAGTCGTCTGTGGCGACGTGTTCTGTGCGGAGGGACCTCTTCGCCGGTGAGGGCTCGGGGTGGGTTCCTGGTTGGGGCTCCGATGGTGTCGACTTCGCGGACGGGGTTGATGGAGATTGCGCCGTAGCCGATGGCGAGGTTCATGGCGCCGGAGATGATCGCGCGGCAGGTCTTGGCGGTCGAGGTGCCGGCGTTGGTCTTGATCTTGTCGATGACGGTGTCGAGGCGCGGCGGGGGAAGTGGCAAGGACGCGAAGCGATGTGACGTGACGCACAGTCACGATCAAGTGGTGGCGCGGGCGGATGGCCATTCTCGGCCTTCGGCAGGCTCGCGCCGTCATGGCATGGGCAAAGAGGTGAGTAGAGCTGACCTCAGACATGAAGAAGCACAGACCACCTGCGTGACCTGGGCTGTTGTGCGCCGCCAGGGACTCGAACCCCGAGCCCGCTGATTTCCAACTGAGGTTGGTCACCGTTTGTCGTTGATGAGCGAAAGCTCTTACTGGCAAGGGATTCGGGGATGCTGTGGTGCACATCGGTTCTCATCGCTGACCGTCCTCTCGCGCTGATTGAGGTGCGTAAAGGGGGTGCGTTCCTGGCCATTCGATGCCGGGGGACAACGCCGAACTGGCGCTCCTCGACCGTCACTTGCCGTGATGGTCCTGCGCTCTCCGGGTTCCGATACGGAACCGGAGGCCGATCGTGTTCCAAGCATCTCGGGCGTTGCAGGTGTCCCAGTTTTTCGATCGGTCGCGCGCGTGGTCGGACTGCCGTACACAGCGTGAATCGCTACCTGGCCGAACGTGCGGTGACCTTGGGCTTCGTCCCCGACGGTCGGCACGCGGCGCGGGCCTTCGGAGCGGACGTGTCTCGTGCTGCGCACCACCGCCTTCGGCAATGTCGCCAGGCAACGCCGCTGGTCGGGGCCCGGGGCTGGGCGATGACGACCGGCCGGCTGCCCGCGCCGGAAGGACCGATGCGGACAGCGGCGGGTACGGTCGAGACGTTGGTTGCCTACGGCGTCAGTCGGTTGCGAGGCCTGCGGTTCCACTCGTGGCGGTGCCTGAGGTGTCCTGCAGGGGCGTCAGGCTACCGTTGTGCGATACGGCGTCCGACGCGATGTCGCCGTTGCCGAGGCGAACCTGGAGGGTCGTATTGTCCGGGCTGAGCGCGGCGTCAGTGCCACCGCCGGTTGTGCGAGCGGCGACAGCCGCCAGCAAGGAGAGGCGTCCGTCCGTGCCGATGCGGTAAGACGAGATCGTGGAGCTGGCCGCGTTGACCGTGAAGGCGTATCGGCCGTCGCGAGTGGTAACGAGCCAGCAGGCGGCAGCCTGGGTGTCGCTCACGGACGGGCTGATCGTGCGTAGCCCGCCGAAGCGGACGGCGTACGACGAAACCGCGCTCGGTCCCGCCTCGGAGACGATCGCGTGACCGCGCCGGTCGAAGCCGAAGCCGTACGGCGTCGAGCCAGCGGATCGATTCGGAACGGCAGGCCCGGTGTACCGGCCGTGGACCGCGAAGGTATCGATCGTCTGGTCGCCCTTGTGCGTGACCAGAAGGTGACGTCCGTTCGGGGTGAAGGAAACCTGCGCAGCTGCCGCGTCTGCACCGCCGGCGGTCTTGCTGAGCTGCCTGGTCGAACGCGGAAGCGCACTCAAGTGACCGTCCGGACCGAGGCGAAGACCACTGATGGTTCCGCTACCCTGGTTGAGGACGTACACGGTGCTTCCGTGGACCGTGACGCTCACGGGCCGGTCGCCGCCCGTCGGCTCGACGTCCCGCTTCACGAGGCCTCGCCGGGTGATCGCCAGGGTCGAGATCGTGTCGTCGCCGGCGTTCACCACGAACAACAGGCCGCCTTCACGGACCAGCGCGTTCTGTGATGCCAAAGACGCTCCGAGCCCCAGCCCGCCGGTAGCGACGGCGCTGCCCGGGCGCAGCTGCCCGTCACGCAGCCGATCGAAGATCTGGATCGCGTTGCCGGCGGGCGAGTTGGTCGCCTCGTAGACATGCCCAACGACCTGCGCGCCGGTGGTTGGTGTCGGCGCCTGGGCGTTGGCGATACCGGCGCTGCCGGTGGCGGCAGCCGCGACCGCAAGCAGTGGCGAAAGGGAACGGACGAACGGATTGCGCATGGTGATTCCTCCGACAGGAAAGGGATGAACGCGATCGACAGTAGATCCGGAATTGCCGGCTTCTACCGGATCCGCCGATCGGTAAGCCAGCCGTTAGTGCCGAGCACACGCTCAGTCCTGCTTCGCGACATGGGGACCGGTGCATTAGGTTGAACACGCATTTCGGCTCGGGGGAGCGCCTGGCCTGAAGTGTTCTTCAGGGGCTTCTGCTGGGATGCGTGCGGATCGGATCAGGCTGTCAGCCGTGGTCGTGTGGTGAGAATGTTCAGTGCGAGGGGGCCCACGACCTCGCTGATTTCCGCATCAGTCAGCCCGGCCGCACGGGCGGTCTTCAAAGCCACCTCATCGACGGCACCCCGGCTGCGGGCGATGGCGTCGGAGTGGGTCAGCAGGGCGGCGGAGTGCGGGTCGGACGACCTCGGGGTGCCGCGCAGGCTTCGTTTCAGCTCGCCCAACAGCTTCGCAGCCCCGGTTGCCCGCATCCTCGAGCTCGATCTGGGGATTGTCGACATCGATAGGTCCTTCCTGGCGTGTTGGTCGATGAGAAGTTGTGCGCCAATGCGCGACGCGCTTCTCATCGGTGCTGTGAAATTCGCTGCCATCGTCGAGCCAAGCGGGTGTCGGTTCTGATCGCATCCGTGTCCCCCTAGGGCATCGCCGAGTCGGTCCGAGGTGCGGAAGCGATCGGCCGGGGGAGGCTCGGGTGTTCCCCGATGCGAGGCGCCCGGCCGGTCTCCAGTCTTGGGACGTACTGCTCGTCCCTCCTGATGTGTAAAGGCCGAAATCATCATGCAAAGCGTCGAGAACTCACTGCGGGTAGACATCCTGGTCGTTGGTTTCGGCAAGGGTGGTAAGGCTGTCGCGGGTGTCATGGCGCGGCTCGGCAAGCGGGTCGTCGTCGTCGAGCGGTCCGACCAGATGTACGGCGGAACCTGCCCGAACGTCGGCTGCGTACCGACGAAGGCGCTCGTGCACGAGTCCAACAATCGCCGGCCGTCGGACGTGCCCCAGGAGTGGTACGAGCGCGCCGTCGGCGAGGTGAACGAGATCACGACGCTGTTCCGCAAAGGCAACTTCGATGGCGTGAACGGGCTGGAGACGGCCACCGTGCTCACTGGGCACGCGGAGTTCACCGACGAGCACACCGTTCGGGTGGACACCGCCGTGGGTCCGGTCGCCGTTACGGCGGCGCACATCCTGATCAACACCGGGTCCACGCCTGTCATCCCGGACATCCCGGGTCTGCGGGACAGCAAGTATCTGGTGACCAGCACGGACCTGATTCACCGAACCGAGTTGCCCACGCGGCTCGCCGTCGTCGGCGGCGGTTACCTCGGGATCGAGTTCGCCGCCATCTACCGCCGGTTCGGTGCAGAGGTCACGCTCTTCGAGACTACATCGGCGATCTTCGACCGCGAGGACGACGACATCGCCGCGGTGGCCGAAAAGATTCTTGTCGACGAGGGCATCCAGATCGTGACCGGCGCGAACGTGACCGAGGTTCGCGACGGACCGGCCGAGGCCACAGTTCTGTACATGCACGACGGCCGCGAACACTCGCTGACGGCGGACGCCGTACTGGCCGCGGCCGGTCGGACTCCGGCGACCGAGGGACTCGGTCTGGCGGCCGCGGGAGTCCGCACGACGGCGCGAGGCGCAGTCGAGGTCGACGAGTACCTGCGCACGAGCCAGAGGCACATATTTGCTCTCGGCGATGTCAACGGCGGGCCCCAGTTCACCTATATCTCCCTGGACGACAGCAGGATCGTCCTGGACCAACTCGTTGGCGAGGGCAAACGAATGACGACCGACCGGGTCGCCGTACCGCGGACCTTGTTCATGAGTCCGCCGTTGGCGAACGTCGGACTCACCGAGAAGGAGGCCCGTGACGCGGGGTACCGGATCAAGGTCGCCGGCCAGCCGGTGGCGGACATCATCTCGATGCCGCGCGCGTACGTGGTCCACGAGACCCGGGGAGTGATGAAGTTCGTCATCGATCTCGAGACCGACGAGATCCTCGGGGCCACGCTGCTCAGCGTCGACGCCCAGGAACTGGTCAACGTTGTCGCACTGGCGATGCGCAACGGCATCAGGGCGAGTCAACTGCGCGACGCCGTCTACACCCACCCTTCCTCGACCGAAGCGTTCAACGACGTCATCGGCGCCGTCATACGCACCGACGAGGGCTAGACCCGAACAGACCAAGAAGCGGAGAAACACCATGGAGCAAGGCATGCAGGCCTCCGGCCACCTGTACATCCAGACGAACGAGGTCAGGAACTTCGTCATCCACTACGCCCGGGCCGGCGACGGGACGATCAGCGAGGTGGAGCGAATCCCCACCGGAGGCGCCGGATCCGGCGTCTACAAGCCGATCAGCGGTCAGGAGAGCGCGCCGAACGCGTTCGAGGCCGCGGGCAGCGTGATCCTGACCGATGACCGGCGCTTCCTGTTCGCGACCAACGGCGGCGACAACTCGGTGTCGAGCTTCGGGGTCAGCGAGGACGGCAAGCTCACCCTGATCGACGTCAAGCGGACCGGCAACATCGTGACCGGCCGCAGCGGTACGGCGAAGTCGCTGGCCTACCTGCCGGCCAGCGGCACGTTGTTCGTACTGCACTCGTTCGGTCCGGACCACGTCCGGCTCATGACGGTCGATGCCGACGGCAAGCTGAAGGCCCGCTCCGAGGGCTACACCATCAACACGCCGGACAAGCCGCTGCGCGTGTCCACCATGGTCGTACTCTCGCCGGACGAGAGGTTTCTCGTCGTCGGCACCACCTTCGACGAGCCGGCCAAGGCGAACCCGGACGGATCGCCGATCCTGTGGGCCGACCAGCCCGACGGTTCGAAGAAGTCGGTCGCGTCCAACGCACCGGACCCGGACGGTCTCATCGTGTTCGCGGTGCGGCAGGACGGCGCGCTGGGTGAGGGCCTGTTCCAGGACGGTGGCGGTGGCTCCCCGTTCTACCCCGCGTTCCTGCACCACCGGCCCGACCAGTTCCTCATCGGCTACGCGGTGGCCGACGGCGTCGCGCTGGCAACGCTGGGCGAAGATGGCCGGATCGGTACTGGCCCGGTCGTGAAGATCGACACCAGCGCCGGCCTGCCGTCCGAGCTGTGCTGGCTGGCCGTCTCGCCGGACGACCAGTGGGTGTTCGCGACGAACTTCGGCTACAGCAACATCAGCAGCTTCCGCATCGACGGTGACGTGGTCTCGCTGGTGCACGACTCGGCCTGCCCCAAGGTGCCCGGCGACGGGACGTTCCGGGCGCTGAACGGAACCGTCAGCAGCGGACCCAGCGACAACCTGATCACTCCGGACGGCAGCTACCTGTACCAGATCTACGCCAACGCCTCGAAGCTGATCGGGTACTCCGTCCAGCCGGACGGCTCCCTCAGCGAGGTGACCAGCGCGGAGATCCCGTACAACAGCCCGCAGGGCCTCGCCGGGTTCTGACGAGATGACCGAGGGTGGTCCCGGGGAGCCGCGCATCGAGACCTGGGTGTCGTCGATGATGCTGAGTCCCCGGGAGATCGAGAAGCTGCCGATCTACCAGGTCGCCGAGCTGGCCCGCCGGCGCAAGGAGCGCGGCCTGAAGCTGAACTTCCCCGAGTCGATCGCGCTGATCACCGAAGCGCTACTCGAGGCGGCTCGGGACGGGAGGTCGGTCGCCGAGGTGACAGAGCTGGGCAAGCAGGTGCTCTCCCGGGACGACGTGATGCCGGGGGTGCCTGAGATGGTCAATGTGGTTCAGGTCGAGGCGACGTTCCGAACCGGGACCCAGCTCGTGGCCGTTGCCAACCCGATTCCATAGGGGACGAAATGATTCCAGGCGAGTGGCTGCTGTCCGACGAGCCGATAGAGATCAATACCGGCCGGCGCGGTGTGCGTCTGTCGGTGCGTAACACCGGTGACCGGCCGATCCAGGTCGGCTCGCACTACCACTTCTTCGAGATCAACCGGGCGCTGGACTTCGACCGGGCCGCGGCACTGGGAATGCGGCTCGACGTGCCGTCGGGCCAGTCGCTCCGCTTCGAGCCGGGCGACGAACGCGAGGTCGGCCTGGTCGAGTTCGGAGGCTCCCGCCGGGTAGTCGGGTTCAGCGCACTGCTCGACGGCGCCGCGTCCAATCCGCGTTCACGGGCCCGGGCGCTGGCGCGGGCCCGCGAACGCGGGTTCTCCGGAGCGAAGGAGCAGTCGTGACGACGGTCTCGAGAAGGCAGTACGCCTCGCTGTACGGTCCGACCGTGGGCGACCGGTTCCGGCTGGCCGACACCGAGTTGTTCGCCCGGGTGGAACGCAGCCTGATCCTTCCTGGTGAAGAGGCGATCTACGGCGGTGGGAAGTCGATCCGCGACGGTATGGCGCAGGTGCCGGGCCTGCGCAACGCCGACGGGGCGCTGGACCTGGTGATCACGTCGGTCATCGTGATGGATGCCGTGATCGGAATCGTGAAGGCCGACATCGGCGTCAAGGACGGGCGGATCGTCGGGGTTGGCCAGGCCGGGAACCCGTACGTGCAGGACGGCGTGTCTGCCGGCCTGCTGATCGGTCCCGGTACCGAGGTGATCTCCGGCGAAGGCCTGGTGGCGACCGCCGGCGCGATCGACTCTCACGTGCACTTCCTGACACCTGCGCAGATCCCGCACGCTGTGTCCAGCGGGATCACGACGATGCTCGGCGGGGGCACCGGTCCCGCCGACGGTTCCAAGGGAACGACGTGCACGCCCGGTCCGTGGAACATGGCGCGGATGCTGGAGGCGACCGCGTCCCTGCCGGTCAACGTGGGTTTCATGGGCAAGGGCAACAGCAGCCGCCCGGACAGTCTGCGGGAGCAGGTCGAGGCGGGCGCGTGCGGGCTCAAGGTGCACGAGGACTGGGGCGCCACGCCGGCCACGTTGGACTGTGCGCTGACGGTGGCCGACGAGTATGACGTACAAGTCGCTCTGCACGCCGACACCCTCAACGAGAGCGGCTACTTGGGGGACACCCTCGACGCGATCGACGGCCGGACGATCCACAGCTACCACACGGAGGGCGCGGGCGGGGGACATGCGCCGGACATGATGGCGATCGCGTCGCTGCCCAACGTGCTGCCTTCGTCGACCAATCCGACCCGTCCGTACACGACCGACACCACCGACAACCTGTTCTACATGACGATCGTGACGCACCACCTCAACCCGGACAATCCCGAGGACGTCGCGTTCGCCCAATCCCGGATTCGCGCCGAGACCGAGGCGGCAGAAGACGTGCTGCACGACATGGGTGTGCTCAGCATGTACTCGTCGGATTCGCAGGCGATGGGCCGCGTCGGGGACACGGTGTCGACCTGCTGGCGTACCGCGGACAAGATGAAGAAGGTGACCGGGAGCCTGCCCGGGGAGACCTCCGGCGACGACAACCAGCGCATCCTGCGGTACCTCGCGAAGCTGACGATCAACCCGGCGATCGCGCATGGGATCGGACACGTGGTCGGATCACTGGAACCGGGCAAGCTGGCCGACATCGTGCTGTGGCCGACGAACACGTTCGGGGTCAAACCGAAGTACGTGATCAAGGGCGGCATGGTGGCCTGGTCGGTGATGGGCGACGCGAACGCGTCCATCCCGACGCCGGAGCCCGTGCTGCTGCAACCGATGTTCGCCGGGCTGGGAAAGGCGGCCGCTCGTACGTCGGTGACGTTCGTGTCGCAGGCGGCGGCAGAGGCACAGGTGATGGAACGACTCGGCGTCGACCGCTCGACCGAAGCGGTCCGCGGCTGCCGCACCGTCGGAAAGGCGCAGATGGTGCGGAACGACCTGACCCCGGACATCGCGATCGACACGGAGACGTACCAGGTGACGGTGGACGGTCGACCGGCTGTCGTGCCTGCATCGGACGAGGTCTCGCTGTCCCAGCTCTACTACATCGCCTGATGTCCGGTCACCCGCCGGAGGCCGAACGGCTGGGCGGCGTCCTGTCCGTGCTGCAGTTGAGCGACTCGGCGTTCCCGAGTGGTCGCTACACACTGTCGTACGGCTTGGAGACCCTGGCGCAGTCCGGTCGACTCACGATACCGAGCGACCCGGCGGTCCTGTCGGCGCTGCTCCGGGACCACGTTCGGCTGTCAGTCGGCCCGTCGGAAGGCGTGGGGCTGGCCTGTGCGCATCGCGCGACGACCGGTCCGGACTCGCTGGATCTGGACCGGGTCAGCCGCGCCGACGAGCGATTGACCGCCGTGAAGCTGTCGCGGGAAGCGCGGGAGACCTCGACTCGTACGGGGCGAGCGCTGCTGCGCGTCGCGACCTCGACGTTCGGCACCGGAGCGCTTGCGCTGTATGCGCGCGAGGTCGCGGCCCGACGCTCACCGGGTAACCACGCGGTGGTGCTCGGCGTGCTCAGCGCATCGCTCGGCGTACCACGTCTGGAGTCTGTGGCCGGCGAACTCTTCGCGTTCGCGGCGGGCTGGGTCGCGGCCGCGGTGAGGCTGGCCGTGACCGAGCACGGAACGGCCCAGGCTGTGCTGCACGACGTACGACCGGATCTGGCCGCTGCGGCGCGGGACGCCGTCGACAAGGACGTTTCCGACCTCACCAGCTGCACACCGCTGCTGGACGTGATGGCGATGCGGCACGAAGAGACCGAGCTTCGGCTGTTCGCCAGCTAGCTAAGGAGAAGGTGGCTCCATGGAGGCACACGCGCACGGCCACGAACACGGACACGACCACAACCATGAGCCGGCCTCCCGGTTCGCCGAGGTCCGGGCACCGGGGATCCCGCGGATCGGCATCGGTGGCCCGGTCGGCTCCGGCAAGACGGCGCTGATCGAGGCATTGGTCCCGCTGCTTATCGCCGCCGGCCACCGGCCGCTGGTCGTCACCAACGACATCTTCACCAGTGAGGACGCTCTGCACGTACGACGCACCCTGGCGGGTGTGCTGGCGCCCGAACGAGTGGTCGGCGTCGAGACCGGTTCATGCCCGCACACCGCGGTACGGGATGACCCGAGCATGAATCTCGACGCGGTCGCCGAGCTGACCGATCGCTTCGCCGACGCCGACGTCGTGCTGGTCGAGTCCGGTGGCGACAACCTGACGCTGACGTTCAGTGCGGCGCTGGCCGACTACTTCGTGTTCGTGATCGATGTCGCGCAGGGCGACAAGATCCCGCGCAAGCGTGGTCCCGGCGTGACGCACTCGGATCTGCTGGTCATCAACAAGACGGACCTGGCCGAGCTCGTCCGGTCCGACCTGTCGGTGATGGACAGGGATGCCGAAGCTGTGCGTGACGGGCGTCCGTTCGTCTTCACCAACTGCTTCACCGGCGACGGTCTGGACGAGATCGCCGGCCGCGTCGGTGCGGTGATCACTCGGTTCACTCCGGTCACCAACCCGACATGACCGGACGGGACGACCTGGCATGGTGCACCCCCGCGGTGTTGCCCCAGGAGGTGCTCGCCTTCGGTGCGGAGGTGAAGGACGCGCTGGGCGTCGGCGCCGCGGGAAAACTCGGCGTACTGGACCTGGCACTGGCGCCGCGGGCAGGTTGCACCAGGGTCGTCCGGCAGTACCAGCGCTCACCGCTGTACGCCTACCGGCCGATCTATCTGGACCCGGTGCGGCCGGACATGGCCTTCGTTTTCCTGCAGCAGCAAGGTGACGGCTTCGTCCAGGGGGACCGGTACCGGGTGGACGTCGACTGTTCGCCCGGTTCTGCCGTCCACCTCACGACTCAGGCCGCCACGAAGGTCTTCAGGGCCCGGGACAACTTCGCGACTCAGCTGGTGAACCTCCACGTCGGCGCCGGCGGCGTACTCGAGTATCTGCCCGACCCTGTCATCCCGTTCCGCGGGTCGCGGCTGTACCAGCGGACCTGCCTCACCGTGGCCCAGGACGCCACGGTGATCCTCGGGGAGATCCTCCTGCCGGGCCGGACGGCGCACAACGAGGCACACGTGTACGACGTGTACTGGGCCGACACCGAAGTTCGTGACGTGGACGGCGCCTTGTTGTTCGCCGACACGCTGCGGCTGCGGCCCGGTCAGATCGACGACCCGACGTCACCGGGCGTGCTCGGTGGCTTCGACGTCCTGGCGAGCCTGTACGTGATCTGCGCCAGCACATCAGCATCCGACCTCGTCGCGCTTCTTCGAGACGCGCTCGCCGACGTACCGGAGGTCCTGGCGGGAGTGACCGAGCTGCCCGCTGGCCGCGGCGCCGCCGTACGCGTTCTCGGCCACACGTCCAGGGCGGTTCAGGCCGCTGTGCACGCCGCGTGGGACCGGGCGCGCACTGAGGTGCTCGGCGCACCAGCTCCCAACCTCCGCAAGGGATGAGACGTAGTTACTGCGGCCCGCCGCCGGGATCAGATGCCACGAGCGGCAGGCGCACGATGAAGCGGGTATTTCCCGGTGACGACTCGACGGACAAGTCCCCGTGGTGGTGGCCGACCACGATCCGCCAGGAGATGTCGAGGCCGAGTCCCGTTCCCGTACCGACCGGTTTGGTCGTGAAGAACGGTTCGAAGATGCGGCCTCGGATCTCGTCCGGCACTCCCGGTCCGGTGTCACCGATCTCGACGAGGAGCCGGTCGCCGTCCCTCGAAGTACGGACGGTCAGCCTGCCCTGGCCGTTCATCGCGTCGATGGCGTTGTCGATGAGATTCGTCCAGACCTGGTTGAGCTCGGCCGCGTACACGGGGATCGCCGGCAGGCTCCGGTCGAAGTCGGTGACCACCGTGATGGCGTCGCCGATCTTGTGGGCGAGCACCACGAGGGTGCTGTCCAGCAACTGGTGTACGTCGACATCCCGGTACGGCGTACGGTCCAGCTGCGAGTACTGCTGGGCCGCGGTCACCAGAGTGGAGATCCGGGTGGTGGAGTCGTCGATCTCGTTCAGCGACAGCTCGAGGTCGATCGTGTGGTGCAGCCAGTCGAACGCGGCCTCGAGGATCGAGCCGTCGCCGACCGCGCCGGCGATCGCTTCCAGCCACTCCACGTCCATCCCGGCCTGCACGAACGTTGAGGCCATCCGCCAGCCGCCGGTGATCCCGTGTGCGTCGAACCAGTCGGTCAGCTCGTCCTCACGGTCGGACACGTGCAGCGGGCTCAACCACGGAGTCTGAGACAGCTGCCCCAGAGCCTTCTCCCGAAGTGCCTCCAACACCGGGCGTTCGAGGGTGCCCGACGCGATGGATGCCTGCGCACGGCGCAGTCCCACGAGTCGTTCCCGTAGGGCGGCCGTGGCCCGCATCGCTGCCGCGGTGGGGTTGTTCAGCTCGTGCATCAGACCCGCCGACAACGACCCGAGGGCGAGCAGCCGTTCGTGCTCGCTGATCGCCCGCTGGGTGTTCTTCATGCCGAGGAACAGCCCTTCCAGCAGGTGCAGCGGCATCGGGAACCACTCCCGCATGATCGCGGCGAACTTGTCCGCGGCCAGGACGTACATCCTCGACGGCCGGGTCGCCCGCAGCGTGTTGTCCAGCGTCTGACTCACCCCGTCGCCGAAGAACGACCGCCAGGCTCCGGCGTACGCGCCGACCTGGCTGGTCCGATTGATCTCGGCGTCCTCGTCGCCGGCCCGGCGGGAGATCACCAGCTCGCCCTCGAGCAGCACATAGAAGGAGGTCGCGAGGTCGTTCTCGCGGTAGATGTAGCCCGGTGCGAACAGTTCCACGTGCCCGTTGCGGCACAACCAGTGCAGCTGATCCTCGCCCAGCTTCTCGAACAGGAACAGTGTTCTGAGCTCGGCCACTTCACACGGCGCGCTTCGGGTCACCACTCCGACATCGTCGTGACTGACCACCCTGGTCGCATCCGGGAAGTCACCAGTGCGGCCACGGGTCAGTACGCCGCCCTTTCCGTCACTCTCGTCCGCAACCGTCCGCATGACCTCGTCAGAGCCCCAGTCGTCACCCCTCAGCCATCGGCGTCGACGAAGGTCTTGAAGTCCGGATGCTTTTCCAGGAAGCGTGAGACGCTGTTGCAGTAGTTCGCGATCGTTCCGCCCGATGCCGCAAGATGAGGAAGAGCGGTGGCGATCAGTGTCGTGCCGTAGCCGCGACCTCGCTGGTCCTCGCGCACCATCGCGTGCGTGATGGCCGTCCGGTCCGGACTCTGCTCGTACACGAGGAGTGCGACCGACATGCCGCCGTCGAGCAACTCGTAGAACCGGTCCGACTCGTGATGCAGCACCTCGATCCCGCTGTTGCGGTCGGAAACGCCAAGGTTGCTCACGGGCAGGACCCGGCTATCACGATCAGGCACACTGGCCGCCGCGGATCTCTGGTCTTCCACCCGGCGTGGCGGTGCGGTCCGGGCCATCGTCGTCACCTACCAAGGTCGGGTTCGCTTCCTGGCGTTCTTGAGTTGACGGCTGACATCTGATTCTTACTCCTTCGCCTCTGATTCTGCAGCCGTTCCGCCTGCGGTGGGTATCGGAGGTCGGGCGAAACAGAGGTGATCGGCAGGGATCGGAAAGAACTGCCCCGTGCGCGGCCACGAACCTTCCGACGACGAAGACGCACCCGGAGGGAGGCGGCGTCGGGACCGGTCACCGAGTCTCCGATGCCTACGAGGAGTTGGCTGACTGCAGAGACGTTACGTGCCATGGAAGCCTCGCCCTGGACGGCTATCTGCCCCGTGAGGACGTGCTGGATGTTGCGCAGCACCTCCAGGACTGCGGTGCCTGCGCAGTACACGTCGGCCAGTTGGCCGCGACCGCTGCCGTGCTCGGCGCCCGGCTCAGCACCCGAGAGATCGCATCGGCAGCGGGCAGCGGAGCCGCCCCGAGCGTGACCCACTCGCAGACGTTCGACCAGAGCCAGCGGGTTCTCGCGGCGCTGGCGCGCGCCGCCGACCCCGTGCACGCGGACGACCTGGTGCAGGAGACCTGGGATCACTTTCTCAGCGCGACATCGGTGGAGGTCCCTGAACGTGACGAGCTGGTCGAGTACCTGATGCAGCGCATCAATGACCATCTGCAGCAGGAGGATCTCACCGCCGGCGCGTGGGCGGACAGTCTGCTGAGGCATCACTCGCACAACGCGGCCGATCTCGCGGAGTCGGACCTTCCCCCTGATCCGGGTGGATATGGCTCCCTACGGGAGCTGGCCGATCTCGATGCGCTCGACCCCGATGCCGATCGTGCCGAACTTCTGTTCCCGGACCTCTACAGTGACGGACCCGACCAGGGCGGGTGGACGAGCCCGCCGAGTGCGTGGCCATCGGTCACCAGACTCCTGGGACCGGACGCGGAAGTGGAGACGTCCGAGCTGTACGCCGTCGTCGACGCCGCCCTCGACGAACTGCCCCAGGATCTGGGCGACGCACTGTATCTGGTCGACATCGAAGGCCATTCGCTCCAGACGGCCGGCGGGCTGCTCGGCCGAGAACCCGCCCGGCTGCAACGAGATCTCGCGCGAGCGCGCAGCCAGGTGCGCGCCCGGGTGAACGCCTACCTCGCCGGCCGGTGACGAGGAGGCACGGACAAGACACAGGAGAACGTCATGGACCCCGAACGGGCCAAAGAACTGATCGCGGCAGAGCGCGAGCGGGTCACCGAGTTGCTGAGGACCGCTGCGGGCGCACGCCTCGATGACGCCGCCGCCGAGCAAGACGCGGGGGACGGCGACACCGATGGCGCGCAGCCGTTGGAGCACGAGGAGGTCGACGGCGCGGTCGTGAGGAGTCTGCAGGGACGACTCGACGCCCTGTCGCGAGCTGAGAAGCGGCTGGCGGATGGCACGTACCAGCTGTCGATCGAGAGCGGACTGCCCATCCCGGACGAGCGCCTGGAGATCGATCCGGCCGCCGAGCTGACCGTGGACGAAGCAGAGCGCCACGCCCACCATGACTACTGACCCGCCGGCATGAACGACAGGGATCCCGTGCGGCTGCGGGGACAGACCGGGGTACTGCCGGAAGCGAGGAAGAGGAGCGCACCGTCATGGTGAGGAGACGGGTCTGCAGGGGCCCATCTCATGGAGGCTCGACATGTCACTCGCACAGCAGGAAGTTCTCGCCGCGCACTCGCCTGGTCATCCGCACCCGGACGGCGACCACGGTGCTGGAGACGAATCGCTACTGGAGCGCAGGGCATCCATCGCGGCGGAGAACACCGCATGGGTCAGTGCGCTGACGGCGGACAGGACCGAGCGCGACGCAGGCGTGGCGAGGCTCTACCGGATCCTGGTCAGGTCCGGCTATGCGGAAGCGCGGTGGCGCGGAGCACGCTTCCAGTTGAGCGGTCCTGAGCTCGACGACATTGCCCACCAGGCGGCGGCTGATGCCGTCATGACGATCTGTCGGAAGGTGGACACGTTCCGAGGCGACTCTCGCTTTACGACGTGGGCGCGCAGGTTCGTCGAGTTCGAGGTCTCCTCGAAGATCAACCGGCACTTCTGGCAGCGGTCGATGGTCAGCGTCGAGGACAACGAGTGGACCCTGCCACCAGCGAACGCCGGGTGGGCCCCCGAGGAGCAAGCAGAGGCCGGCGACCTGCTTCACGCGGTGCTGAGAGCCTGTGCGGGGAGCCTCACTGAGAGGCAGCGGACCGTCTTCGAAGCGGTCGTGGTCCGGGGGACGACCGTGAGCCACGTGGCCGGACAACTCGGCTCCACCGAGAACGCTCTGTACAAGACGATGTTCGACGCCCGACGGAAGTTGCGAACGGCCCTGGTCGAGGGCGGATACCTCGAGTGTGTCGAGATCGCCTGACGCCCGGCCTCACACGTCGGCCCGGAGTACCCCCAGCGAGTCCAAGGAGAAGCGGAAATGTCACCTGTTCACCATCGATACGCGAACGTCGACGGCCGGCAACTGTTCTACCGGGAGGCCGGCCCACCGGACGCACCTGCCGTCGTCCTTCTGCACGGATTCCCGACCAGCTCTTTCATGTTCCGGAACCTCATCCCGGTTCTGGGCGAGAGCTATCGAGTCATCGCGCCGGACCATCTCGGCTTCGGCCTGTCGGATGCGCCCTCAGCGGAGGAGTTCGAGTACACGTTCGACGCGCTGGCCGATCTGACCTCTGGCTTGCTCACCGCGTTGGGCGTCGAGCGCTACGCGCTCTACGTCCAGGACTACGGAGCACCGATCGGTTGGCGGCTGGCCTTGCGCGCTCCAGGCGCGATCACCGCAATCATCACGCAGAGCGGCAACGGCTACGACGTCGGCTTCGTCGAGAGCTTCTGGCGCACCGTGTGGAACTACCAGCGAGAGCAGACGCCGGACACCGAGGCAGCCATCAGGCAGGCGTTGACCCTCGAGGTCACCCGCTGGCAATACGTGACCGGTGTGGCTGACGAAACCCTCGTGAGCCCGGACACCTGGCATCACGACTACAACCTCCTGGCGCGGCCCGGCAACGATCAGATTCAGCTGGCGATGTTCCGCGACTACTCGACGAACGCACCCATGTACCCGGACCTGCACGAGTACCTGCGCTCCAGCGGCGTCCCGGTGCTGGCGGTATGGGGCCGTGGTGACGAGATCTTCGGCCCGGCCGGCGCAGAGGCCTTCGGGAAGGACGCCGTCGCCGCTGAGATCCACCTGCTCGACGGTGGGCACTTTCTGCTCGAAAGCGCCGGTCCTGAAGTCGCCGCACTGGTCCTGGACTTTCTCGGCCGCAGACTCGCCATGTCGATGTCCGCCGGTACCGATCGTCCCTCGTAGCGGTTGCGGTCGGCGGCGAGCACAGTACCGGGGCCGGGGCCGGGCAAATGCCGGGGACGAAGCGGCCGGGGTTTCGGAACAGTGAGGTCCGTGGGCCGGCACGTGGTCCCAAGTCCCAGGGGATCGCCCAGGGAATCGAAGGCAATCGAATGGAGAATGCTCATGTCGCAGAACTTCGACGGTCGCAAGCTCGTCGTCATCGGTGGAAGCAGCGGGATGGGGCGGCAGACCGCGATCGACGTCGTACAAGGCGGCGGTACGGCGGTCGTTGTCGGCCGCAGCAAAGAGAACGTCGACGAGACTGTGATGACGCTGTCCGGCCAGGGCAGAGCGTGGGGCATCGTGGCTGATCTGACGGACCGCGACCAGGTCGCCGGAGTACAGCAGCAGTTGGCTACCGACCACGCCGACGCCACCCTCCTGGTCAACGCGGCTGGCGTCTTCGTTCCGAAGCCGTTCCTCGACCACGACGGGGCCGACTACGACTCCTATCTCGAGTTGAGCCGAGCCATCTACTTCCTGACGCAGACGGTGGTGCGCGGGATGGTGGCGGCCGGCGGTGGCGGAGCGATCGTCAACGTGGGGAGTATGTGGGCCCACCAGGCCGTCGCAGCGACTCCGTCCAGTGCTTACTCGATGGGCAAGGCCGGCCTGCACGCACTGACGCACAACCTGGCTCTCGAGCTCGGCGCCCAGCAGATCCGGGTCAACGCCGTCGCACCGGCAGTGGTCGCGACACCCATCTACCGAGCGTTCGTCCCGCCGGAGCAGATCGAGGCAACGATCGAGAGCTTCAACGGCTTCCATCCGTTGGGTCGCGTCGGCTCAGCCCAAGATGTCTCATCGGCCATCACCTACTTGCTCTCAGACGACGCCAGCTGGGTGACAGGCACGATTCTGAACGTCGACGGCGGTGTGATGGCCGGGCGGAACTAGCCATCGCAGGAGACCTGGTCCGGCCCTGACCCCGGGCGACGCAGGTTACGCCGCATCTATGAGCAGGAATAAGATGCTTCGGTGGATTGCCGACGTAGCACTGGGATCATGCGATGACGGACGCGTCGACGCGGCCGGGTCGCTCGGTCTCGGGCGTGGAGGCTCGCGACCGTCGTTCGGCGCACGCCGCGCTGACAATGCCGCCTCGTCGGAGTCGATAGCTCCATGCTGCAGTTTCGCCGCGACGAATGTGATCTGCTCGACCGCCTCGTCGATGACGTCGGGTCAGGTGAGAGCCGGGCCCTTGTCCTCCGCGGCGAATCGGGGATCGGCAAGACCGTACTGCTCGAGTACGTGGTGGGGCGGGCCGTCGGCTGGCGTTCGGTGCGGGCCGGCGGCGTCGAGTCCGAGCAGGAGCTCGCCTTCGCCGGCCTGCACCAGGTCTGCGCCCCTGTACTCGAGTGCCTGACGGCGTTACCCGCGCCGCAGGAGGAGGCGCTGCGTACTGCGTTCGGCCTGGCCCCCGGCACGCCACCCGACCGGTTCGTCGTCGGTCTGGCTGTGCTGGGTCTGCTGGGCGAGGCGGCGCGGGACCGGCCGTTGCTGTGCCTGATCGACGACGCCCAGTGGTTGGACCGGGCATCGGCGCAGGTTCTCGGCTTCGTGGCGCGGCGCCTGCGCGCTGAGTCTGTGGCAATGATCTTCGCGGTCCGCGAGCCGACGGACCGCGGAGAGGTCACCGAACTGAACGGACTACCCGATGCGCGGGTCGGCGGACTGTCCGACGACCAGGCCCGGATGCTGCTCGAATCGGCCTACCCGGGACCCGCCGACAAGCGGGTACTCGATCGCGTTGTCGCCGAGAGCCGTGGCAACCCGCTGGCCCTGCTCGAGCTTCCCCGTGGCTTCACCCGGGCCGAACTGGAGGGCGGATTCGGTACGTTCAGCCCGTTCGTGCTGCCGGGCCGGATCGAGGAGAGCTTTCTCCGCCAGATCGCCACGCTGTCGCCCATGACGCGGCACGTGCTCCTGGTCGCGGCGGCTGAACCGGTCGGCGATCCGGCCCTCGTGTGGCGTGCGGTCGATGGTCTCGGGATTGCGGTGGATGCCGAAGCGGCGTCGCGGGAGGCAGCGGAGCGGTTCGTGGAATTCGGCTCCAGGGTGCGCTTCCGGCACCCGTTGCTGCGGTCGGCGATCTATCGCGCCGCCACGAACGAGGATCGGCGCCGCGCCCACTGGGCCTTGGGCGAGGTGACCGATCCCGTCACAGATCCCGACCGTCGGGCCTGGCATCGTGCTGCGGCCGCCGAGGCGCCTGACGAATCCCTCGCCGCTGAGCTGGAGGAATGCGCCCGGCGTGCGCACGCCCGCGGGGCAGCGGCCGCTGCAGCAGCGTTTCTGGAGCGCGCAGCCGGGTTGACACCAGACGCGAAGCGGCGCGGCCAGCGGCTGCTCGCGGCAGCGCACGCGACCTACGAGGGAGGCATGCCGACTGTGGCACCGCGCCTGATCGCACTGGCCGAGGCCAGCCCCTTGGACGCCCTCGAAAAGGCACAGGCCGACGTGCTGTCCGCCCGCAGCGCTTTCGCCCTCGGCCGCGGTCGCGACGCGACTGAATCGCTCTTCCAAGCGGCGACGCGGCTCCAGGCGATCGACGCACAGACCGCGCGCCACACACATCTGGAGGCCATCCGGGCGAGCTGGTTCCTCGCTGACCACGCCCCCGGGCTCACGCTGCGTGAGATGGCCGAAGCCGCGCACGATTCGCCCCGGTCAGGGCCTGAAACGACCTCTGACGTGCTCATCCACGGTCTCGCCCTTCGATACCGCGACGGCTACCCGGCCGCTGCCGCAGTCCTGAAAAAGGCCGTCGCCGAGTTCTGCGACACGGCGCCCACCGGTGAGTCAAGCTTGCTCTTGGAGTGGTTCGCCGGCTCGGTCGCCGTGGACCTGTGGGACGACGAGGCCTGGAACCTGATCAGCCGCCGCTACGAGCAGCGGGCCCGGGATGAGGGCCGCGCATCGCTGCCGATCGCGCTGACGATGCAGATCGTCAACCTGGTTGTCCAGGGTGAGCTGTCCATGGCCGAGTCGTTGGTGGAAGACTTCGACGCGGTTCGCGAAGCGACCGGCATCTTCGACGCCCCCTACGGCGGGTTGCTGTTGGCGATCTGGCGCGGACGTGATCAGCAGGCGATCGAGATGCTCGGCGCAATGACCGACGATGCGACCAAGCGCGGCGAGGGAGTCACGCTGATCGCCGCGGCATGGCTGCGCGCCCTGTTGTCGAACAGCTTGGGCCGTTACCAGGAGGCGGCCACTGCAGCGCTCGAGGCGACCGAGTCTCAGCGTGAGATGGGCTACGTCACGCTGTGTTCCTTGGCCGAGTTGGTCACCGCGGCCGCCCATGCGGGCCGTCCCGGGACGGCCGCACAGGCATTGGGGCGGTTGACGAGCATGACGGAGGCCAGTGGCACCGACTGGGCGCTGGGCGTGACGGCCAGCTGTCGGGCGATGCTCGCAGACGACGACTCCGCCGAGACAGACTTCCGGGAAGCGATCGAGCGACTCGAGCGCACCCGAATCCGGGGCGAGCTGGCCCGCGCGCACCTGTACTACGGAGAGTGGTTGCGACGGCGCGGCAGGCGAAACGACGCGCGCCGCGAGTTGCGCACCGCACACTCGATGCTCAGAGAGCGGGGGATGGCCTCCTTCGCCGCTCTCGCCGCACGCGAACTGGGCGCCACCGGCGAAAAGGTTCGCGAAGGCACGAGCTCGGACTCCAGCACGCTCACGCCTCAAGAAACTCAGGTCGTGCGGTTGGTGCGCGACGGCTTGTCGAACGTGGAGATCGCCGACCGCCTGTTCATCAGCCCGCGCACGGTCGAGTGGCACCTCGGCAAGGTCTTCGCAAAGCTCGGAATCACATCCAGGCGGCAGTTGCAGCGCCGATCCCTGGGATGATGGCGCGCGGCCGGCCATGGCCGTCGACGCCTGCCTTGCTCAGCGCCTCGCGGTTTCGGTTAGGGCGTCGGCGGCCGGGTTCAGCACGAGGTGCAGTTCGGTCCTGGACGTGATCCCGAGCTTCGCGAAGACCTTGTGCAGGTGATACTCGACTGTACGCGGGCTGACGAACAGGCGAGCACCGATCTGAGGATTGCTGAGGCCGTCGCGGGCCAAGTAGCCGATCCGAGTCTCTTGGGGGGTGAGCTCGCGGTCAGTCTCGACAGTGCGCCGGCGGGCTCGTTCCCCAGTGGCCAACAGTTCGGTGCGTGCGCGCACGGCGAACCCCTCGGCGCCGATCGCGGCGAACACCTGCTGGGCTGCTCGCAGGGGCACGCGGGCGTCGATGCGTCTGTTCTGCCGACGTAGCCACTCGCCGTAGAGCAGCTGTGCTCTGGCGAGATGGGTGCGGATCTCGGTCTGGGACAGGCGGTGGATCGCCTCTTGGTAGAGCGGCTCGGCCGCCGGTGCGTCGATGAGTAGAGCTTGTGCTGTTGCTCGCACACCAAGTGCCCACTCGGTGGCCGCAGCATTGGCATCATCGTCGAGCCGGGCAACGGCGGCGGCGGCAACGTCGTGTTGCCCGCAGCGCACTGCCGCCTCGACCAACTCGGCGCGCGCCCAGCCGGACAGTGCGAGCTGATCGGCATCGGCCGCGTCGCGGGCCGCAGCCGCGGCTTGCTCGTAATGGCCCGCGCCGTTGTGCAGGACGGCCTCGGCCAGCTGCGTCGCAGTCAGCGTCAGCGAATCGCCGCGCTGTCGGGCCTCTTGGCGCGCCTTCGGCAACGCCGCCTGCAGGATGCCGGGTCGCCCTTGCCAGGCGGCCAGTAGCAAGGACGCTGAGGTCGGCGGCGCCGTGCCCGAGCCCGAGGCACGCGCCTGCTCGCGGGCGAGGGTGGCGTGCGCGGTGTGGAACCGGCCACGGTGCAGGTCGAGCAGGGCAGTCTCGATCGGCGCCTGGCCGATGGCCGACCCGCTGTTTTCTGAACGGTCACTCCCATCTGGGAGGTCACGATCCTGGGACGTCAGCGCCGCCCAGGCCCGCTCGTCCCATCCATCGGCGGCGATCCAGCCGGCCAGCCACGACCATCCGCCCGCCGCGGAGTCGAGGCCGTCCCCACTGAATGCGGTGAGTGCCCGGCTGAGCGCGTCAGCTGCAGCGCCGGGTCCGTCGAGCACCCTGGTGGCCAACGCAGCGAGCAGCAGGTCGATCGGGCCGGTCGATCCTTCGGCCGCGATGTCGCGTGCGGCCAGCGCTGCGTCCCGAAGGCTGGGAGCAGTCGGAACGCAGCAGGACAGCATGGCCGCCGCGAGTGCCTCGAGGTGCGCGTGCCGGGCCAGCACGGGCGAGTGGGTCCGGATGCGGCGTGCCGCGTCGAGCAGCAAACGTGGACCGGTGTCATCGCGGCGAGTGACGAGCTCGATACGTGCCCGCTGGAGCCCGATCTGCGCCTCCCGTGCGGCATCGGGAGGACCACTCTCTGCGATCGTGAGCAGCCGCTGTGCCGCGTCGAGGCTGCCCGCTGCCTGCTGGGCGCCCGCCGCGGTGAGCGCACGCCGGGCACGCAACGCCGGGTCGGCCGTGAGGAGGGCCGCCCGTTCCAGGAAGGCCGCACGTGCTGCGGTCCCGCCGCGCGCCTCGGCCGCGGAGGCGCTGTCCTCCAGGTCGCCCGCGATCCGCTCATCGCGCCCGCTCGTCGACAACGCCAGATGCCATACCCGGCGATCGGCATCTGCATCGCCCTTGATCGCCTCGGCCAGTGCCCGGTGCACCAGGCGGACCTCCGCCGGCGTCGCGTCGGCGTACACAGATGCTCGCAGCCGGGCGCAGCGGAACACGATTCGCGGCCCGAAAGTCAGCAGGTTCTCCGCCTCGAGAGCCTCCGTGGCCTGCGAACCAACGCCGAGCCTGGCGGCCGCCCTCGAGGCGAGGGCCGGGTCTCCGGTCGGTTCGGCAGCGACCGCCAGCAACAGCCGGCGTGCGTCGGCCGGCAGTCGCTGTGCACGCCGTTCGCAGTCATGATCCCGGTCACGGAAGTCGGGACGCGGCGCGGGAATCGCATAGCCGCCGGCAAGCTCAGCCGCGGTGATGCCGTCGACCGCCTCGAGGAGAGCGCGCGGATTGCCTCGCGCCTCGCTCAGCACCCGCTCGGTCACCGCGGCGTCGATCTTCCCTGGCGCCGCGGCGGCGAGCACCGCCTGCGCCTCGCTCCACGGCAGCGCTTCGAGCCGCATCTCGGAAAGCCCGTCGAGCTCGGGCACGTCGTGCCGCTCGAGTTCGCCGAACCCGACGAGCAGCCGGCCGCGCTTGGCGCGTCGCGCCACGAACGCCAGTACCAGCAACGAGGCGTGGTCGAGCCAGTGCACGTCGTCGACAAGGCAGCACACCGGGCGGTGCTCGGCGACGCCGGTCAGCAGGTTCAACGCGGCGACGCTGACGAGAAGGCGGTCAGGCGGCCCACCGCCGGTGAGCCCGATCGCGGTGGAGAGGGCAGCATGCTGAGCGGGCTCGAGCCGGTCCAACTCCTCGAGCAGCGGCGCGCACAACAGATGGAGGCCGGCGTAGGGGAGCTCGCGCTCGTCCGCCACGCCGCGCGCCCGCAGTACCAAGTAACCGTCCGCATGCCTCGCGAGGTAGTCCAGCATTGCGCTCTTGCCGCTTCCTCGTTCGCCGAGCACCCTCAGGACCGCGGCTCGTCCGGTCGTCGCGTCCTGGAGAAGCTGGTCCATGCGGGCACGCTCCACTGTCCGCCCGTACAGCCCCGATGCGTCGCAATGAGCGTCTGGCGGTTGGTCGGCGTCGCGGAGGAGGGTCGTCATGCCCACCACCGTGCCGCGGGCGGCCGAATTTGTCCCCCGGGTCCAGCACGGGTGAACCCACGGGGGTCGGGACGCCAAGAACAGCGGGGAGCACCTGGGCTCTCTCGATCCCGTCGGGTCACGAGCGGCATGTGGTCCGCCCCGGGCCCGGTGGCCCATGCCTCGGTGGCCACTCCACCGTTCAAAACAAGGCAGTGTGCATGCGCCGGTCATCGTGGGGAGACCGGCCGAGCGGTGCGGCACCTGTAAGAGGCCGGCAACGCGTCCTGCGCAGGCACACTGGGCGCCGGACTCGGGTGTTCCCTGATGCGGGATCGCGACGAACCTGGTCTGCTGGTCGGCGATCCCTAGTGCGAGGAGGCGGGAGCAGGTGGTGGGCCGATGGTCGTTGCGACCGTTCCAGGTCCGGCTCCAGGTCGAGGACGGGCTGGTCACGATCGCAGTCAGCGGCGTACTGGACACGCACGCTGCCGCGATGACGCGTGACGAAGTGCTGGCCGTCTGTGGGCTCGCGAAGGCGGTCACCATCGATCTTCGCGCGGTCTGTGAGCTCCGAAGCGATGCCCGCCTGGAGGCGTTCCTCGATGAGGTCCGCTCCCACTGCGAGCTGACGCTCTGCCGCCTGCAGGTGATCGCGACCCACCCCCAGGTGCTGCAGGTACTGCGGTCGTGGGGGACCGAATCGAGCAGTTGGAGGGCTGAATGGCGCACTCGATCGACTGGAGTCCGGTGACGCGTGCCGACGTGATCATCGCGATGGAGGACTACCGACGGCTCGGAGCGGAAGGCTTCTACGCGGCGCACGGCTTCGGTCCGACGACGACGTACGACCTGGTGTGGGAGGAGTTCCGGTACCCGCCGAAGGCGATTCTCGGTGCCGCGTACGAGCTTGCCACCGGGACCGGTCTCGCCGCGGCGGACTTCGAGGGAGGAAAGACCGGGGCGGTCAAGGTCCTCGGCAAGCTGGGATTCACGGTCGAGCGGAGGAGGGACCAGTGAGCGACTCATGGAAGGCGCGTGCCGACGACGGCGAGCCTGTGGAGGCGGAGGACATCGCGCCCGCGGTCGTCGCCGGCCCGCTCCGGTACGCCGATGGCGCACGGCAGATCTTCAGGCCGGACGGCTCGACGACGTACACCGAACAAGGGCACGAGACGCGAGGGGAGTGGTCCGTCGACGGCGGCCGGTTCTGCTCGTTCTGGCCGCCGTCGTACCGCGCCTGCTACGACCTGCGATGGATCGTCGAGAACGGCGAGGTCACCGGCCTGCGATTCGAGGACCGCGGTGCCCAGTTCGACGGGCGCTACGAGAACTAGCCGCCACCGCCCTGGAGACCTGGGGGTGAAGTCCCCGGGCGGGTGACGGCGGTGGGATCGGTTCCGATCGCCGGAGATGAGGACAGCAGGCATCCGAGACGGCCGTCATATCAAGGAGATGGATCGGTGGAAACCGTTGCGAATACTGCCCACTTGCCGCCGCTGGACGACCCGCACGAGCGGGAAGCGGTGGGCGCTGAGCTGCAGGTAGCACTGCGGGAACTGATCGACCTGTCCTTGATCGGTAAGCAATTGCACTGGAGCGTGGTCGGGCCGGCGGCACGCAGCGTGCATCTGTTCCTCGACGAGCTGGTCGGGGAGTGGCGCGAGCTCGCGGACGTCGTGGCCGAACGTGCGGTGACCTTAGGTTTCGTCCCCGACGGTCAGGCCGCGGCGGTGTCGGAGGGATCGCGCGTCGGCCGGCGAGTCACGGAGGACTCGTCCAGGGTGGCTCCGGGTCGGTACGTGGCAATGACTTCCCGGTGCTGTCGGCGGGTCCGATGCCAGGGACGCGTCTGGATTCGTGGGAGTTCACTGTCCGTGGCGCACTCGAGGAACCGGTCTCGTGGTCGTGGGAGGAGTTCCGCACCTCTACTCCTGGAAGAGCGCGAAATTTGTGCGGGGCTGGAGTTGCGTTCGGTCGATGAGGCCGGTTCCTGGGAGATGTTCGGCTATCACAACTACGGAGACCCGTGGAGAGAACACCGCTACAGCGGCGACTGACGTGGCAGACGGCCACGGTCGTCGAGAGCGTCTTCGAGACGCCCCGAGCGAAGACGATCACGCTCGATGTTCCTGGTTGGACGGGGCATCGCGCGGGACAGCACGTCGACGTGCGGCTGACCGCGCCCGATGGTTACCAGGCCCAGCGGAGTTATTCGATCGCGTCCGCACCGGAGGACGAGCACCTGATGCTGACCGTCGAGCGGCTTGACGGTGAGGTGTCGCCGTACCTGGTGGACGAGGTGCGGGTGGGTGACGAGCTCGAGTTGCGTGGCCCGATCGGCGGGTACTTCGTCTGGGACGACGATCTCGGCGGTCCATTGTTCCTGATCGCGGGCGGCTCGGGGCTGGTGCCGCTGCGGTCGATGCTGCGCCACCATCGGGCGATACGCAGTCGGATTCCGGTGCGGGTGCTGAGCTCGGCTCGCTCGCTGGAGCTGCTGATCTACCGTGAGGAACTGATGGAGATCGCCGCGTACGACCTGTTCGACGTCTCGGTCACCCTGACTCGCGAACCCTCGGGCACCTGGCACGGGTATCGGGGCCGGCTTGACCAGGAGGTACTGGCCGAGGTCGCCTGGTCCGTCGACGACCAGGCCCTCACCTACATCTGCGGACCGACCGCCTTCGCGGAGACCGCGTCGGCGGGACTGGTTGCCCTGGGCCACGACCCCGGCCGGATCAGGACCGAGCGCTTCGGCGGGACCGGAGTGCGATCGTGAACACTGTCGACGGGAACACGATCGCGAGCGTCCGGCACGACCTGTTCGGCCGCGACATGACGAGGGCGGGCCTGCGCCTGTGTGCACTGCGGTCGCACCCGGTCCGCTCGCCGAGCTGGTCGTGTACGTCGGGGCCGCGGTCCATGCCTCTCCTATGCGTGGCCATGGACGCAAACCATGGTGCGGGACCGTGCAACACCACGGCCATTGTCAACGGCAATCAAATGCCGCCGGTGAGGTGTCATGTCGAGAGCAGTAGCGGCATGGTGAGTGCGTAGGCGGCGAGGAGGACGAGGGCTTCGACGCGGGTCAGGGTGAGGCCTCGGCGGAGCAGCATCCATGCGAGCCCGGCGGTGAGGATCATCGTCACGCTCAGCGCGACCGCGGCCCGTCCAGGCGCGGCGGAACCGGATGCGAGTCCGACGACGGCGCCTCCGACGAGGCTGTTGAACAGGTTGCTTCCGAACAGGTTTCCGACGACGAGGTCGGATTCGCCGCGGCGCTGAGCCTGAACGGTGGTGACCAGTTCCGGTAACGACGTACCGAGCGCGACCAACGTGAAGCCGATGATGACCTGTGGTACGCCGAGATCGGTCGCGATGGCCGAAGCGTTGGATACGAGGAGCTGAGCTCCGGCCAGCACTCCGGCCAGACCGAGGATCGCGCGCACCGGTTCCAACCAGGCCGGCAGCCGCGACGGTTGCACGGGCACATCCACGGTCGCGGTTGCCTGGGTGAACTCCGTGGCGTCGGTGGCGATCTCGTCGTTACTGCGCCCCTGCCTGGCCCAACGCAGCAGGACCAGCACGGCACACAGCCCTGCGACAGCGAGCACCGCGCCGGTCACCGGGCTCAGGCCGGCCCATGCCAGGAACGAGAACAGGGTGACTGCGCCCACCGCCAGCGGCACCTCACGGCGGATCACCTGTGACGTCACGGCCACCGACCCGGCGAGCGCGGCGATCCCGAGGACGAGAGTGAGGTTGAGGATGTTGGACCCGGCGATGTTGCCGACCGCCAGCCCGGTGTCCCCGCGTGCCGCGGCGACACCGGAGACCAGGAACTCGGGTGCCGACGTACCCAGACCGATGACGACAACCCCGACCACGACCGGACTGATCCGCATCCGCTGCGCCAGCCGGGACGATCCGAGCACCAGATGATCTGCCGCGAAGGTCAACACAACCAATCCAGCGGCGGCGAGCAGAATCTGAATCACCACGAGAAACCCTCTCGGTCGACACACCACAACCTGTCGCCGACCAGGCTTCCCGGCACACCGATCAGCAACCTACACGACCGGCCGCTCACCCATGCACCTCTGCGTGCCGCGAAACGACCGCCCTCAGCTCGCGGAGGCGCCAGCACCCGTCCCGGCTACAGCGACGCCCGCTTCGTCGGGAGGGGGCGTTCGTCGTTGCCTAGTTGCGGCGTTGGTAGAGGCGCATGGTGAGAGGGGCGAAGACGACGGTGAGGGCGGCTGCAGCGAGGAGTACGCCGGTCACTTCGCCGGCTGTGGCGGTGCCGGCCATCAGGTCGCGTTCGGTGGAGACCAGGTGGCTGACCGGGTTGAGTGTGACGAGATGGTCGATCCAGGCGGGCATCGTGTCGGGTGCGACGAAGGTGTTGCTGGCGAAGAGGAGGGGGAACTGGACTAGGAAGCTGAGGAGTCCGAGCGACTGGGGCGAGCGGGCCAGGAGGCCGAGTGTCGTCCAGATCCATGACAATCCGGATGCGAAGGCCAGGATGAGGGCGACGCCCAGGAGGACTCCGGTGGCTCCGCCGGCTGGACGGAAGCCCATGATCAGTCCGAGGCCGATCACGATGCCGGAGGTCATCAGGTATCGCGCGAGGTCGCCGATGAGGCCGCCGACGATCTCCTCGAGCGAAGTCTCGTCGGCGGTCGGGGTTTCGGCGCGGTGGCCGGTGAGTGCCAGGAACACCTCGTCGAGGCTCGGTTGCCCGAGGGCGTATCCGGCCAAGGCGATTCCGTCCTCCGCCAGGCGGGCGAATGCTCGCGTCGTGCGGTGACCGTGGTTCTCGATGCTGGACGGAATGCGGACCCGCAAAGTGGTTCCGTTCCCGGTCATCTCTGCGGGTCCCAGGTCGACGGCCAGGGACCGCGCGGCGTCGGTCAGACGGCTGGGGTCGACCATTTCGACTTCGAGCACGCTGGCACCGACCGATCGCTTGAGTTGCCGTGGCGTGTCGTCGGCGAGGACTCGTCCGTGATCCACCACGACGATGCGGTCGGTGAGCTGATCCGCCTCCTCCAGGTACTGCGTAGTGAGGAGCACAGTCACGCCGTCAGCGACCAGAGCCCGGACCAGTTGCCACACCTGACTTCGGCTGCGTGGGTCCAGGCCAGTGGTGGGCTCGTCCACGAACAAGAGCCGCGGAGGCACCACGAGGGCGCCGGCGATGTCCAGTCGGCGTTGCATGCCGCCGGAGTACGTCTTGACCGGACGACGTGCGGCGTCCTCGAGTTCGAACTGCGCGAGCAGTTCGCTGCAGCGAGCAGCAGCGGCCGATCTGTCGAGGCCGAGCAGTCGGGCTTGAATGGTCAGGTTCTCGCGCCCACTCAGGTCGTCGTCAATCGAGGCGAACTGTCCGGTGAGTCCGATCAGGCGACGCACTGCGGCGGCGTCGTCGACGACGTCGTGGCCGAAGACTGTCGCTGATCCGCTGTCGGGCCGCAAGAGTGTCGAGAGGATGCGTACGACGGTTGTCTTTCCGGCGCCGTTCGGGCCGAGCAGCCCGACCACTTCGCCGTCGGCAACGGCGAGGTCGAGGTCCTCGACGGCCTGGGTCCGACCGAACGACTTGACCAGACCGCTCGCCTGCACGGCCTTCTCGTTGCTGTTCATCGCGGGACTCCTTCCGAGTCGCAGAGTCAGTGATCGGCGTGGGCGAAGCCTTCGGGGGCGCGGTCGAGGAAGCCTGCGACCGAGACGATCCGGCCGTCGGGTCCGAGTTCGAGTACGTCGGTCCCGGTCGCGAACGACGTGCCGTCGACGATCAGCTCCTCGACTTCGCGCATGACTCCGACGGGGGCGTGATAGCCGAAGTGGTCGGCGAACGTCGCTGCGGCAAGTTCGCGTTGCTCGGCACCGCAGCCGGCGTTCCAGAAGTCGAGGTACTGCTGCACGATGGCGTGTTCGGTCATTGCGAGGTCTCCTCTGTTGATGTGGACGTCGCCCACAGTGGAAGCCCGGGGGCGGCGCGCCGCAATAACTTTCGAGGTGATGCCGGGCGCACCTGGGGACGGCATCGTTGCCGTCGTGACAACGACGGCGATAAGCTCGGGCGAGACCGTCGGGATGCTGGTGATGCGCTGGCGCGAGCGGCGCCGGCGCTCACAGCTCGATGTGTCGCTGGCCGCGGATCTGTCGGCGAAGCATCTGAGCTACATCGAGACCGGCCGGTCGAGTCCGAGTCCGGAGATGATCGAACGCATCCGCGACGAGCTCGACGTACCGCTGCGGGAACGGATCGCGACCACGATCACGCCGAGGACGCCGGCCAGGACCATGTTCGCCGCAACCGGTGTGCCCACCCGGGAGAGCCCGGTGATGGTGTTTCGCAGGATTGGGAAGGAGGCCGTACAGGGTGACTGCGACGACGGCTTCGCGCCCAAACCAAGCGGGCTGATCAGCAGGATGAACAGGGCGAAGGAGGGGATCGTCAGAAAGATCCCGGCGAGACCGTGCGCGATCTCACGAGGCGTGTCCGTGCGGTAGGTGGCGATCCCCTCCGACCCCGATCACAGTCGAGAGCAGCACCGAGACCCCGACAACGGCCAAGTGCTCGAGCCTCAGCGACACCATGTCGTCGCTCCGGTTGGCAGGAAGTTCGAAGAAATGCAGGCCCTCTACTCCTCAGAATGCTCCTGGTGGCCTTCGTCAGTACGGCCAGATGAACCCTGGAAGGCCACAGGATCGCCAGCAAGCCAGGGGAGGAGGTGTTGCGTCCAAAGAACAACCGGGCTCTTCGTACCTGCGGTGGGGGTGTGAGCTACTAGCGGTGGCGGAGCCGTGTGAATGGGGTCGAGGTCCTCCAACGCTGGTTGTGATCAAGCAGAGCGACCGCAAGGCCTCGACGGTGTCCGAGCCTACGGCCTGTGAACCTCAAGGGGTCCGGTCCGCTCCGTCTCGCGTGAGGTCAGCGGTCCACAAGGTGAACGATCGGAAGCTCGAAGTGCGCGCGAACCTGTGATGCCCAATCGCGGTGCAACAGCGCGTCGAGTCGGTGCCGGCGAGTCACTACGACAACCTCCTGGCTGTGCGTGGCATCGATGATGCTGGACAATGCATCGATCGCTCCCTGCTCCGACACAGTGCCACTGGTCCGAGCGCGGAGAGACTCGAGCCGCTCGAGGCTCTTCTGGACCAGCTGTTCAGCCTCTGCCCGAACCTCGGTGTTTCGGTCTGCGCCTTCTCCGAGCGGCCGGACCACGTGGTAGCGCGGCGGCTCACTCTTCATCTGGTACATGTCGACGATCCGCCGGGCGGCGGTCCCTGTCAGTTCGTGCTCGACCAGCACCGCGACGTCGAAGCAGTCCGCGTCACGACCGGTGGCGTCGGCGAACGGCGTCAGGCCCTGTGCGGCTTCGCGGGGATGCGTCATCGTGGTCCTCCTGGTTGGCGTGTAGGACAGTTCCGGGTGTTGCTGTGGTGTCACGTACCCGTGGCATTGCGCCGGTAACGGCACGTCCGGAGTCGTCAAGAGAACGCAAACCTCGACTCCGCAGCATGACTGATCCGGCGGCGTCGCAGTCATCGGAATGTCACGAACTCTCCACGTTCGGCAAGGTCGCAGCGCCTGGATGTTGCCGAGGGCCTCCGCCGCTCCGGCAGGACGCGGAGGATGGCTGTGGCAAATATTTGCATACTACAACTCATGGCCGGGTGCCACATTCGTGCATCGACATCTCGATCCTGGCGGCCGGCGCTCGACGCGCACAGCCAGGCCGCGCTATGTCATCCGATCGTCACGAAGGGGGACGACCGATCTCAATCCCCGTGCACCACAGTGGTAAGTGCAGGTGTACCTACGGAAGGCCCCTCGATGACCGACACGACCCACAGCCCGCATCTCCAGAGAGCCATCATGATGCTGTCCGAACGCGGATCTGGACGGCGGACTGACGCCGCTACGATGGCGATTGCGGGAACTGGTCATGGACGGTGCCTGTTTGGTGATCATTGACATGTCCGAGATCAACCAGATGTCATCGACACTGCTGGCAGCGCTGCTCGACACTCACCGAGTCTGCCGACGACGTGGCGGGGGAGTGGTCATCCGCCATGCCGGCCGCAAGGTCACTGACGTACTTCGCCGTACAGGCCTCGATCATGTCTTCGAGGTCGAGGCCGCATGACCGGCGTGCTGTTGGGCACCCGCACTGAGCCACCTCGACGGCGGACGGGTGAGCGGGCTCCACGTACACGTTGTCGATCAGAATGAGTTGCCAGCGTCAAATGTTGCTTGGTGCAAGTCCGGTCCGCCCATGATCACCGAGGATCCAGGCGGTAGCCCATCCCTCGGACCGTGGTGACGAGCTGGGGTCGTCCAGGATCGCGTTCGACCTTGGTGCGCAGCCGCCGGATATGGACATCCACGATCCGCTCGTCACCGTAGAACCCGTGCTCCCACACCGCCTTCAGCAGGGCTGTGCGGCTGAGCACCCGGCCGGGAGGTTGGGCCAGCTCCACCAGCAGACGGTACTCCGTGACCGTCAGCGGGACATCCTGATGGTCGAGCACGACCGCGCCGCGGGAGGTGGACAGCACGAGGCTCCGGCCTGGATCGGAGTCGAGCACGATGTCCGGCTCGGACGCGTCCGTACTCGATCTCAGTCGCCGACGCAGGGCACGCAGTCGGGCGGTGATTTCCTTGACCTGGAACGGTTTGGTGACATAGTCGTCCGCACCGGCCTCCAGTCCGGCGACGATGTCGTGTGTGTCTGTGCGGGCGCTCACCACCACGATGGGTATGTCGCTCAGGCGACGGACCTCGCGGATGCACGTATAGCCGTCGATCTCACCGAGCATCAGGTCGACCATCATCAGGTCCGGCATCGTGGACCGTGCGTGCTCCAGAGCCGAGGGCGTGTCTGCCGCCTCGGCGACCTGGTAGCCCTCGTCCTCGAGTGCGAGGCGCAGGACGGTTCGGATGCGGTTGTCGTCCTCCACGATCAAGACTTGCGTCGACATCACACCATCTTCGCAACGGTGGATCGCCTTGTGATGTTGGCGGGTTCCCATGTCATCCGATCGTTAACAACCGTCCGTTGTTCGTGCTGTGCCGGCCCGGTGCCGTTGGGCGTGGCCTCGCGGCTGCAGCTGGTGCGGGTGACGTTCGGACGATCCTGAGTCGACCGGTGTCATCCGATCGTCAAGAAGGCGTCCGACCGATCTCAAAGCTGAGCCCGGAGGGTGGAGGAGTGAACCCGCGACTCCACACGCATGCGGTGCCGCTGGCAGTGCTGACGGCCTATTACCGCCGGAACTTACGCATCCCTCCGGGACAGTCGAGGGGCCGGTCCTCGGAACCGGCCGGCCGCTGTCATGTCGTGCGGGCTGCTGTCACCGACGAGCCGGGGGAGCAGATGCGATGCAGCGCAATGGATGTGACCGTCGTCGAGTTCGCCGCACATGCCGCCTATCTTGAGCCTGTCACTGGCATGGGCCTCCTGGTGGCTCCGCGCTCGGAGATCGACGTCGTTGCCGCCGACGACTGGTGGCCGGGGGAGACCTGGCAGACGACCTGGAAGGACTGTCCGGCTGTCGGTCTCTCAGTCCACGCGGCCGACCATGCGAACGCCCTGGAGGTGTTGGCCGACGCCGGCTGGACATTGCTCGAGGCCGGAGATGGTGCGGTTCAGCTCGCGGGCCACACCGCCGATGGCTGCGCGGCAATGTGCCTGTACGCCGACCGGACGACGTACGAACAGCTAGTCGTCGAAGACTTCCAGCGCGGGTTCACCGCGCTCCGAACCGCGGCCAAGGTCAGGTCCTGGAGATGACGACGCTCTCCTATCGGTCCATGACATCGGTGACACAAGAGGTCGCGCTCTGGGTCGCCGGCACGTTCCTCACCCTCGGCTACCTGGGCTTCCTGCCGGGGGTCACGACGGGCGTCCAAACACTCGGTCTGTCGTCCGCGGAGCAGGCCGCCCGGCTCTTCGGCCTCTTTCACGTGTCGATCGTCCACAACCTGGTGCACCTGGTGATCGGCCTGGTCGGACTCGCGGTAGCCGGCGTAGATCGCTACGCCCGGGGCTTCCTTGCCCTGACAGGCGTCGCGCTGATGATGCTCTTGATCTACGGGCAGTTGGCGGCTCGACCGATTCCGCCCAGTCTGATCCCGCTGGACGCTGCTGACGTCTGGCTCCATACGGTCCTCGCCATCGCTATGTTCGCTGCCGCGGTGCTGGCACCCGCCGGTGAACGCGGCTCTCGGCCTCACGACGTGGCTACCCGACAGCACTAGGGGGTGTGGAGTGTGTGGGATACATGGTGGTTCGTCGTTGCCTTCGTGGCGGCTTGCGGCCTCCAACTCACCTTCTTGAGCCCTGCCGGTGGCGGCCGCTGGTACGCAATCACCTGGTTCGCCGTGGGCTTGACGTTCGTAGGAGCTGCCATTTCGCACAGTACCGAACTCGCGGTCGTCGCTGCCGCAGGCTTCGTCCTGTTGGTGGTCTCCGGAAGGACGGCCACGAGGTGGCCGCCTCGAGCGGACTCGACGCACTCGCCGGGCCAGGTCCAGTGGCTTCGAGGTCGCGCCGGCGGAGCGCGTAGGCACCGACGAACCTGAGTGCTGCCAGGACCGTCAGCACGGCATGAGCTGCGAGTGAGAGACGGCGTACCCGACGGCGAGCCACGCTGTGAGGTCTTGGCAGTCGGGACGGGTCGAGATTGAGCCGCGCAATTATTGCATAATGCAATTCATGGCCACCTTGCTACCGACGGCGCTTCGGCGTCCACTGTCCCTTGCATCCTCTCGGCGAAGGGTCTGGGAGGCGCTGAGGGCTTCCAGCGGCGGATTGCTGGTGCTGGCGCTGGTAGTCGGTGCCGGATCCGCTGGGTTCGCGGTGGTGTTCCGTTGGCTGATCACGACTTTCACACATCTCGCGACAGGTCGGGTTGACTATGCGGCGACTCCGGGCGCCGTGCATCCGGCGCTGCCGGGGCTCGGGCGGTGGTTCCTGCTGGCGGTGCCGGTGGCCGCTGGTCTGCTGTACGGCCCACTGGTGCACTTCTTCGCGCGTGAAGCGCGGGGGCACGGCGTACCCGAGGTGATGTATGCCGTCGGGCATCGCGGCGCGCGGATCGCGCCTCAGGTCGCCGGAGTGAAGGCGCTGGCCTCGGCCTTGTGCATCGGTGGTGGCGGCTCGGTAGGACGCGAAGGACCGATCGTCCAGATCGGGTCCGCACTCGGCTCGACGATCGGGCGGCTTGTTCGGGTCACGGAGCCGCGCCTGCGGGTGTTGGTGGCGTGTGGTGCGGCGGGTGGGATCGCGGCGACGTTCAACGCGCCACTGGCCGGTGTCTTTTTCGCCATGGAACTGATCCTTGCTGACTTCACGGCTCAGGCATTCGGCATGGTGGTGGTCGCGGCGGTCACCTCGGCGGCGATCGGGCGGGCGGTGCTGGGAGATGTGCCGTTCCTGAGGCTTCCGCCTTTCACGGTCGATCATGTGGGGCAGTACGGCCTGTATGCGGTACTTGGCTTGATTGCAGGTGCGGTGGGTGTGCTCTTCACTCGGGTGCTGTATCTGATCGAGGATGCGTGCGACTGGGCTTGGCGTGGTCCCGAGTGGCTCCGTCCCGCGGTCGGTGGAATTCTTCTCGGATTGCTGCTGATCGCCGTACCGCAGATGTACGGTGTGGGTTACCCAGTGCTGGGGAACGCGATCTTCGGCGCTTACGGGGTGGCCTTCCTGCTGTTGCTGACTGTCGCGAAGATGGTGGCGACCAGTCTGACCATCGGCATCGGTGGTTCGGGCGGTGTCTTTGCGCCGAGCCTGTTCATCGGGGCGATGGTGGGTTCGGGGTTCGGGCAGATCGCTCACCACGTCATGCCCGGTGTCGCGGGACCGGCCGGAGCCTACGGGTTGATCGGCATGGGTGCCGTCTTCGCGGGTGCTGCCCGGGCCCCGATCACCGCTGTCATCATCTTGTTCGAGCTGACCGGGGAGTACTCGATCATCCTTCCGTTGATGGCCGCGATCGTGCTGGCCACCGGGGTCAGCCATGTGCTGTCCGCGGACACGATCTACACCCTGAAGCTCCGGCGCCGCGGCGTGGACCTCGGGCGTCGCGAGACCATCGGCAGGGCGGCTGGGATCAGCGTCGGCGACGTCATGTCGGGTATCCCGGCCGGCGTGCGTGACGATCTTGCGCTCCGGGAGGTAGCGGCTGTGCTGGCGCGCTCATCGGCAGGCGTCCTACCTGTGCTCGGCCCGGACAACGAGTACGTCGGCATCGTGACGGCGCGTGTCGTCGCGGAGGCGCTGGCCGCGGGACGGCACGACGCTGATCCGGCGTCGCTGGTTCTGGAGCTGCCGGTGAAGGTTCGCAGCGATGACCACCTCGACCAGGCAATCGACGCGCTGGATCGCAGCGGCTGCGCGGCGGTCCCGGTGTTCGATGCCTGCAGTGTTGTCGGTTGGATCACTTACCGTGCGGCGTTGAGAGCTCTGCACGGGAAGACAGTGCGGCCGGAGGCGGCATACTGAGCATTGGCCGAGTCTGGCACCGAGGGTCGATTACCCTCGGCAATAGTCAGCGTGGGCAAGTCATGGGAGGTGCCGGTGGCCGGCGTTCGAGGCAGGACTACTGCCGAGCCCTCCGACGAGGCGGTCGACGAACTGGTGGCGGCAGTGCTGACGGCATCCAGGGTGCTGGTCGGCATCTCGGCGAGGTCCCTGGCGAAGGTCGAGGACTCGGTGACCTTGACTCAGTTCCGGACGCTCGTGGTGCTCGAGGGACACGGGTCCAGCAGACTCAACCAACTGGCCGAACGCCTCGACGTCACCCCGTCGACCGCACTGCGGATGGTCGACCGGTTGATCACCGCCGGGCTCGTAGACCGTCGGGAGAACGCACAGGACCGGCGGGAAGTCGTGATCGACCTGACCACGGCCGGCCGGTCACTGGTCCGCAAGGTCACCCGATCGCGACGCGCTGAGATCGAGCGGATCGTGCTCGCGATGCCCCCGAACCGCCGACGTGAACTCGTCCGTGCCCTCGACGCCTTCGCGACCGCCGCCGACGAACCCGCCGTCGCCGAGGCCGCCAGCCGCATCGGCTGGTGACCTCTGTCGCCGTCAGTCTGATCTCGTGCGTCGTTCTCGCTTGGACGCGAGGATCGGCGTGAGCGCGGGGACGGTGCGAAGCCAGGTGCCGTACTGCGCATTGCCGTCCACGGGCAGGCAGCTCCTCACACCCGGCCTCGCGCAATGGTCGTCACGTACGTCGAGGGCTTGTCGGCCGCTGGTGTCCGGGTGCCGGCGACGTCCGATCCATCGGCGGTCGTCACCAGCACCCGAGTCAGCACGGGCTTCGGTATCAGAGTCGCGAGCTGGGATAGCGCGAGCTCTGGATCCAGCGGGGAACCACCCACTTGACCCACCACCTGAGTACCGGACTGTCGACTCGGGAAACCTGACTGCTCCGGCCGGGCGGGGTGCTCGTCCAGCCGGGCCAGACCTCTGCCGGAGCCCTACTCAGCCTGTGCCTGAACCATGACTATAAGGCAGTACGGGCAGAACTCGGCGCCGATGTAGAGAACCTTCGGCTTCCCGTTCGCCGTCAACGCCGGTGCGGTGATCGCCGTCGGCCCGGCCTGCACGGCCTCGGTGCCGACCGCTAGCAGTGCGGGCATGCCTGTCCAGATGGTCTCCAGCGTGGACGATGTGCGCGGGGTCGGACGCTTGGTCACCAGGTCCCTCCTGCCGGGCTGCGGATGGCGTCTTGTGTAACCCGCTCGTGAGCGTGACGTCCCGGTGGACGAAGGAACGTCACGTGATCGCAAAGTCGTCGTCACCTCGGCGATCGATGGACAGCCTGTCGGTCAGCCGGCCGACGGCTCGCAGCGTCCCGGGCAGTCAGCGGCGCGGTGGTGAGGGCGCCGTTCGCCAGAGTGCCTCGAGTGGTGTCCCGTCGTGCGAGAAGCTGACTTGATCGATCGAGGGCGACGCAGTGACCGACAAGACGATGGCCGACGGCCAGGACGTTCTCGGTCGCCGATCGACCTTCGGGTTCGCCGGACAGTTCGAGGATCACGTGTTCGACCGGTCGATCACGCTGGTTGTCAACGTCTCGCGGAACAGTGCCACGAGCCGGTCGTCACGGACGCAGTTGATCCGGGCAACTACCGGGGACTGCCGGCCGGCGAGCTCGTCGTCGTGCCGGCAACCGAACACGCGATCACGACGGCCAAATTCGCCGCACCGATCGAATTCCGCGGGCGCATCGATGCGCCCGCGACGGCTCGGGACCGCGTGGCGGTGTGACCGTGGCCGGGTTCGAGCAGTCGCTCATCCCGAGCGTCAGACTGGCTGCTTTGCAGTGGTGAGGATCCGGTGGATGTTTTCGGCGGCGAAGAATTCGGCCGGCGAGATCGCGCCGGAGACGACGCTGATGAATCCGTCCATGGCCGGCTGGTTGCCCTGGATGGCTCCGAGTAGCTGCTGCATCTCCGGTGGTGGCGATTCCAGGGTCGCCATCTGGGAGGTGAATTCGTAGATCGGCGTCGCGTGTGCGTCACGTTCCTGGTGCCAGGCGCTCATCGCGTCCTCGAACGGCTTGCCACCATCGATCCAGTCGTCGATCGCCTGACTGCAGCGTTCGGCGTCGTGGAACGCGTCGGTGATGCCCTGGGCGGTGATCGGGTCCTTGTTGTAGCGCGGGCGGGTGCACTGATGCACGCGGCAATGAATCTGGGCATGGTGTGGATGCTGATGGCGATGCCCTCGCTGATGCCGGCCACGATGGACATGCCTGGTATGGCGATGGGCCACAAGCACCATCGCGGCTCGATCAACGACCTGACCGGACTGCACGCCTGGGCAGCGCTCTTCAGCTGGGTCGTCGCAGGTCTGCTCGCCCTGGCCACAGTCTGGTGGCTGGTCCGAGTCGCACGCGCCCACGGCCACCGCCTCGTCTGTGGCTGCCACGGCCTGTCCTGTGCCGGCATGGCCGCAATGCTGGCCCTGATGACCCCGGTCCTCTGACGAAGCCGGTCAGATATCAATCGTGCGATCGGCTCCGAGTCATCATCTATCGATCGAGTTGGAGTGTTTGCCAGGATCGCAGGGTCAGGGCGACGCTGATTGCCACGACCGGTAGCACCAGACTGAGTTGGATCGGGGCGACGGTGATGTCGCTGTCGATCGCCCACAGCGCGGGTGCGGCGAAGGGGAACCAGCCGCCGGTGCCGGCGATGACACTGACCTGTGCGAGGACGAGGATGCAGATTGTGGTTCCGATTCCAGCGAGCACCGACCGGCCGAGAGTTGCTGCCCATGCCGCCGGAGTCGCGAGGACGATGGTGAAGATGGAGAGACCGAGCTGCCGGGCCATTGACGGTACGACGTCGGCAGGGATGGGGCCGAGTCCGCTGACGAGGCCAAGGATGATCAGGGCGAGCAACAAGGCGGCGGCGGTGACGAGTCCCCACGCGGCGTATACGACGAGCTTGGCGGTCGCGATCGTGGGCCGGGAGACCGGGATCGCGAACAGGCCGGTGATAGTGCCGTCGGCGAATTCGCGGCTGAACAGCCAGCTGAGGACGACGCCGTACCCGACGAAACCTGCCGCACCGGTCACCTGGATGGCGACGGCGATGTAGCCGGCCCACCCACCCGGGTCGATGAGCGGCCCGAGCTTGGCGGCGAGCTGGGGATCGTCTGTGTGCACGGCCAGGAGCATCGCCGCGCAGATGAGGGAGATCCCGAGCACCACAAGGACTGTGGTGACTCGCACCACGGTGGCGTGCGCGAGTTTGGCGAACTCGGTGACGAGCCCGATGATCATGCGGCCACGTCGTCGCTGTGCACGAGGTCGAAGAACGCTCGCTCGATGTCGACACCGTGCGGATCGAGAGTTCCGATGATCCGGCCGGCGTTCAGAACGGAGATGCGACCGGCGATGCGCGCGACCTCGTCCAGGTGATGGCTGCTGACCAGTACGGCGGCACCGGCCGCGACCCGACGAAGAAGTGCCTCCCGCAGGAGGATCACCCCGGACGGGTCGAGGCTGTTGGTGGGTTCGTCCAGCACGATGAAGCGCGGGTCGTGCTGGAGCGCCGAGGCGAGGCCGAGGCGTTGGCGGTTGCCGAGTGACAGCTTGCCCGCGCGGCGATCGGCATACTGCGTCAGGTGCAGTTCGGCAATTGCTGCCTCGACCATGGGCATGACGTTGCCCGGGACGACGCTGTGCAGCCTGGCGCCGAGGGCGAGGTTTTGCCGGCAGGTCAGCTCCCGGTAGGCGAGCGGGTAGTCGACCAGGTGCCCGACTGACGTCCAGTCGGTGTCCTCCAGGCGTCGACCGGCAATGGTGACCGTGCCTGCAGCCGGCTTGAGCATGCCCAGGAGCAGGCGCATGAGAGTGGACTTTCCGGCTCCATTCAGCCCTACCAGGGCATGGATCTCGCCGGGCGCAACCGTGAGGTCGACACCGCGTACCCCTGTGCCGTCGTCGAATGTACGGATCAGGCCTTGTGCCTCGACCGCGCGCTCAGCCATGCCGGTCCGCCAGGACATCCAGGGCGGTTTCGATCGCCTGTCCAAGGTCGTCGCTGTCGGTCAGGCTCCATTCGAGCAATGCGGTGTTGAGTGCGCCCATCACCGCTCCCGCTGCGATCAACGCTTCTTGCCGTCCGGTCTTGCCGCTGGTGAGGGCGTCGGCGATCACCGCCTCCGTCTCGGTCGTCTTGCCGGCGATGCTCGCTCGCAATGCCGGTGTCTGGGCGACGATGCGGAGCCGTACCCGCACCTCCTCGACCGATTGCGGCGGAACCTGAAGCCACGCCGAACGGACTCCCCGGGCCGCGCGGGTGATCGGATCAGGACCGGCCGGCTGCCGGCGGATCGCCGCACCGATCGCCGGATCGTACGGATCGTCCACCAGCAGGCTCGCTTTGGTCGGGAAGTGCCGGAAGAAGGTCATCTCCGTCACACCTGCGCGAGTGGCGATCTCGCCGACACTGGTCCCGTCGTACCCCCGCTCGGCGAACAACTCCAAGGCCGTCGTCAGCAATCGATCCCGAGTCCGCTCTGCCCGTGACACCACCAGCAAATGTTAGCCACTAACATTTGGCGGTGGCAAGGGGTCAATGGTCGGCGTGGGCGAAGCCCTCGGGAGCCCGGTCGAGAAATCCGGTGACGGTGACGATGCGGCCGTCGTGGTCGAACTCGAGGACGTCGGTCCCGGTGGCGAAGGACGTGTCGCCGACCATCAGCTCCCACCGGACTCGGGCACGATCGTGATGTGTCTCCGGTTCCGAGCGCAGCCGGAACACATAGCCAGGGGAGTGCTCGGCGAACTGGTTCCGGAACCCGATCAGCTCGTCGGTACCGTGCAGGATGCCCACGGGTGCGTGGTAGGCGATCTGGCCCGCGAAGGTTGCGGCGGCAAGTTTCCGTTGCTCGTCCGGGCTCGCGGCGTTCCAGAATTCGACGTAGCGCTGGACGGAGTGCGTCGAGTTGCCGTTCTGGGTCATGGGGATTCTCCTGTATCTGGTTGGATGCTCACCACTTTGGACGCTCGTGGAGATGCGTCTCAATAACCTCCGAGGTGATTGCCGAGAGCACGTTGCGGCGGCATCGTGGCTGTGGTGAGTGCCATTACTGTGGGTTCGGAAGACACGGTTGGGATGCTGGTGAAGCGATGGCGCGAGCGGCGTCGTCGCTCGCAATTGGACGTCTCGCTGGCCGCTGGGCTGTCGGCGAAGCACCTGAGCTACATCGAGACCGGCCGGTCGAATCCCAGCCGGGACATGATCGAACGGATCTGCGACGAGCTCGACGTACCGCTGCGTGAGCGCAACCGGTTCTACCTGGCCGCCGGTTTCGCGCCGATCCACCCTGAGCGGTCGCTCGCGGATCTGGGCGCCGCCCGGGAGGCGGTGCAGGCGGTGCTCACGGGGATGGAGCCGAACCCTGCGGTCGCGGTGAACGTGTGCTGGGACTTGCTCGCGGCCAACCAGACGGCGCTTGTTCTTCTGGGTGGCATACCCGACGAATTGGCCGGCCTGCCGGTCAACATGCTGCGGGCAACGCTGCATCCCGACGGACTGGCATCGCAGGTACGCAATCTCGGGCAGTGGCGCACGCACGTGCTCCGGCGGGTACGACGCCAGCTCGAGCGGACCGCCGCGGATGGACTTGCTGACCTCCTTGTCGAGCTCGAGAGTTACGGCCTGCCCGAGTCGACGACCACGTCGGCTCGTCCTGGCGGCGACCTGGTCGTACCGCTGCAGATGGCCACGCCGTACGGCGATGTCGCGTTTCTTTATGCGGCCACCGTCTTCGGTTCGCCCCGGGACGTCACCCTGGACGAGATCGCGATCGAGACGTTCTTCCCCACCGATCCCGCCACCGCACGAATCCTCCGATCGCTGAGCGGACCCTAGCCAGTCGCTGACCAAATGGTTAGTATGATGACCATGCGGTCAGTCGATGATCTTACGGCGCGGGCGCGGATCCGCGATCGGGCGCTGGAGTTGTTCGCGGCCCGCGGTGCGGATGCGGTGAGCGTGCGAGACATCGCGGCCGCCGCGGGCGTTTCGCACGCACTGGTCCTGCATCACTACGGCTCCAAACAGCGGCTGCGTGAGGTGGTCGACGAGTACGTGGCGAGCGTCTTCGACGAGATGTTCGCGACGGTGTCGGCCGACCCGGGCGACTTCACCGGCGGGTCGTCGGCGAGTTTCGCGGAGTTGATGCTGACTGCGGTTCCGCCGGGTTCGCCGATTCCGGCGTATCTGCGGCGATTGCTTTTGAACGGTGACGCGGCCGGCCAGGTCCTGTTCCGGCAGTTGTTCGACGCCGGTGTGGTGATGATCGAGCAGTTGACCACCGCGGGAGCGATGCGCGAATCGAACGATGTCGCTGTACGGGCTGCGTTCCTGACGGTCAACGACTTGGCGATGGTGCTGTTGCGCGACCAGCTCACGTCGGTGCTGGGAGTGGATCCGCTGAGTCCGGACGGGATGCGGCGATGGGCGGCCGAGGTGGTCACTGCTTATACGGACGGAGTGTTCACAGGAGAGGTGTCATGACTGCAGAGACGTCCAAGCTGGTCTTGACGCAGACTGCGGTGAGTCTGCGAGGTGTCACCAGGACCTACGGCCGAGGCGATGCCGAGATTCAGGCGTTGCGCGGTGTCGATCTGGAGGTCGAGCCAGGCGACCTCGTTGTCGTGGTCGGACCGAGTGGGTCGGGGAAAACGACCTTGGTCAACATCATCGGCGGCATCGAGTCGGCCAGCTCAGGTCAGGTGGTCGTCGCCGGCGAGGAGATCTCACAGCGGAGCCCGGCGCAGCTCTCGGATTTCCGCCGCGATCATGTCGGTTTCGTCTTCCAGTTCTTCAATCTGATCCCGACGCTGACGGCTCGGGAGAACGTCGAGGTGATCATCGAGTTGACCGGGCGGGGTGATCGAGCCCGTGTGCCCGAGTTGCTCGGCGATGTTGGTCTCGGCGATCGCATGGACCATTTCCCAGCGCAACTGTCAGGTGGCCAGCAACAGCGGGTCGCGCTGGCGCGGGCGCTCGCGACCGAGCCCGATCTGCTGCTGGCCGACGAGCCGACCGGTGCACTCGATCTGGCGACCGGGCGCCAGATCCTGCAGTTGCTGCAGCGATTGAACCGCGCGGGGCTGACGATCGTCATGGTCACCCACAACTCCTCCGTCGCGCAGATCGCCACCCGGGTGGTGACGGTCGTGGACGGCCGGATCGAGTCTGTACGACGCATTCCGCGGCCGGCCGACGCGGTCGATGTGGCTTGGTGATCGACATGCGCGCGATCACCCACAAGACGCTGCGTGATCTTCGCCGGCAGCGAGCGCAGGCTCTCGCGGTCGGAGTCACGGTGCTTCTCGGGGTCATGTTGTTCATCGCGAGCGCCGGCGCCTTCAGGAACCTCGACGAGTCATACCAGCGCACGTACGACCGGTTGCGGTTCGCGGATCTGATCGCAACCGGGGGCGATCCCGGCAGGGTCGCGGCCGCGGCCCGCGAGGCCGGCGCAGTTGGTGTGACGGTTCGCACGCAGGTCGATCCACCGATGCTCATCGGGGGGACGAAGCTGATCGGCCGGGTCGTCGGCTTACCGCCCGAGGGTCAGCCTGCCGTCGATGCTGTCGATCTGGACGACGGGAACCACCTCACGGCCGACGATCCGGATGGGGTGCTGATCGAACGTCACGCCGCGGACACCTACGGACTCGGCCCCGGTGGCTCGTTGCAGGTCTTCACCGCGGCCGGGTGGCAGACCATGAAGGTCCGGGGAGTCGTGCGCTCGGCGGAGTACCTGTGGCCGGCGCGAAACAGGCAGGACGTCCTCGGGGATCCGCACGCGTTCGCAGTGGTGTTCGCCGACGAAGACCTGGTCCGGCGTATGAACGGTGGTCAGTCGAATCAGGTGCTCGTCCGGCTGCCCACCGATGCCGACACCGGAATCGTGTCTGCTGCGCTGCGCACAGCCGGAGCCACCGACATCGTCGCCCAGGCCGACCAGGCATCCAACGCGACGCTGCACGAGGATCTCGACGGTTTCTCCGAGCTGTCTGTTGCGTTCCCGCTGCTGTTTCTCACGGCCGCTGCGGTCGCGTCGTACGTGTTGCTGGCGCGGAAGGTTCTCGCCGAGCGGCCGGTGATCGGGACGCTGATGGCCGCGGGTGCGAGGCGGGGCCGGCTGGTGCGTCACTATCTCCAGCAGGGACTTCTGATCGGTTTGTTCGGCGGCGTGTGTGGTGCAGTCCTGGGTACGGCGGCAACAGGGCCATTGACTCGTGGGTACACCGGCGCTTTGGGGATCCCGGATACCGTGGCGCGTGCAGTTCATGGCGATCTGATCGCGTTGGGAGTCGCGTTCGGTGCCGTGATCGGGCTCGTCGGTGCCGCGGTTCCGGCCGCGACCGCGGCTCGGACCACCCCGGCCGATGCCATGCGCAACGAGATCGTGAGTCGCCCGCCAGGCCGGTGGAGCCGACTGATCGCTCGGGCACGCTGGCTTCCGGTGACCGGCCGGATGGCGCTGCGCGACGTGAGTCGCAATCTGCGTCGCACTCTCGCGACGATGCTCGGCGTCGTGCTGGCGCTGATCCTTGTGCTGACGTCGATCGGCATGTTGACCAGCCTGTCGGATGCGATCGACCGGCAGTACGGACAGATCGAACGGCAGGACGCGACGGTCACCGTCGCCGGCCACTCCCGGGACGCGGATCGACTGACCTCGGTCCCCGGCGTGGCGGCCGCCGAGTTGACCCGGATGGGCCGGGTCACAGCGGTCCTGGGCGACCGCAGCTATGCCACGACGCTGACGGGGCTTCGAGCCGACACACAGATGCACCGCTTCGTGTCCGTCGACGGCGTGGTGACCAGGCTTCCGGGCGACGGGTTCCTGGCTGGGCGTGCACTCGCCGATTCGTTGCATGTCAAGGTCGGCCAGGTGGTCACGCTCACCACTGCGCAGGCTTCGACACGCTTGCGTCTGGCGGGGCTTCTGGACGAACCAGTCGGTACCGCGATCTACACCACCGAGGCCCAGGCTGCGCGGTTGCTCCCTGATGCGGCGGTCGGTACTTACCTGGTCCGCTTCGAGTCAGGGGCGGATCGCGACGCCATGCGACGCACGATCACGGCCCTCCCCGGGGTCGTCGCGTACGCCGATACCACCGCGGTGACCGCCTCGATCGACCAGTTCCTGGGGCTGTTCTGGGCATTTGTCGGGACCATGGTGGTCCTCGGCGCCGTCCTCGCGGCGGCGATCATGTACGTGACTCTCGCGGTCAACATCGTCGAACGCACCAACGAGTTGGCGACGTTGCGTGCGGCGGGGGTACCGGTGCGGCGGGTCGCGGCAACGATCGCGACGGAGAACCTGGCAGCGACAACCCTTGGGCTACCGGTCGGGGTCGTTGCAGGAATCCTGGCCGCCAGAGGGTTCCTCGGTTCGTTCAGCAGCGACCTGTTCACCTTCCGGCTCACGTTCGGCTGGTGGGTGATCCCTGCCGCGGTGCTGGCCGTGATGGCAGCCGCGACGCTGTCGCAGTGGCCGGCGATCCGCGCGGTACGCCGGCTCGACGTGGCGCGCGTCGTACGAGAACGAGCGCGCTGACGGCGGCAGCGTCGAGCTCTGTCACCGCGATTACGCTCTCGTTGCGAGGCAGACGAAGTACGGCCCGAACGGCGTGACATCAACGGCTTCTCGTGCAGGGCGCAGTCCGGAGGCTCGCATCGCCGCCAGGGCGTGCGCGTATGGCTGACATCTTCGCAGCCTGGACCGTGGCGCTGGGTCCGCGAAGAGATCGACCAGGCAGAGGCGACCGTCTGCGGCTGTAACTCGCGCCATCTGGTCGACGGCGCAGTCCTGGTCGGTGAAGTGACGTGATGCAAGGGCGCATGCGACAGCGGTGAAGGCTCCTGACTTGAACGGCAGATGATGGACGTCGGCGGTGACGAACCGAGCGCCGCTGTCCGGCGGAGCGAGTTCGCGGGCCCGCTCGACCGTCGCCCGGCAGGCGTCGACCCCGATGGCCGTTCCGGCGATTTCTGCGGCCGGGCGTACCGTGGCGCCGCTGCCGCACCCGACATCGATGAACCGGTCGGACGGAGTCAATTGCAGGGATGTCAGCGCCTGCTGCCCCAGGCGACCGAGCAAGCGTGAGAGTGCGTCGTCCTCGTAGGTCCTGGCCCAGTCGGAGAATCGATCATCGATCGTGGCCATGCTGTGTCCTGGCAGAATATGTGACTGACGTGGGAACCGGTCCGCAGTTTGCTCAGCTGTTGCCGAGCTTGGTGGTTGCTGCGGTGACGGCATCGGTACGACGCCCAGGCGGATCGGCCGGATTGTTCGATGTCCGTCCGAGAGGCGGATGCGGGCCGTAGATTGCAGTGTGCAATGCTTGCAGCGCACAAGCTACGGAGGCGCGGATGGCGAGCGCATCACACAGGGCAGCTGGTCGGGCGGACGGCGAGGCCGATGTCTGGTACGAGTAAGTTGCCGATGCTGAACTGGGGCTCTTTCCTGGGTAGCTGGGAGCTTGCGCAGGGCTGGCTGGCGGTCTGCCTGGTGCTCGCGGGTGGCTACATCGTCTTGCGGATCCGGGGCCGGATGCGGTCGACGGTTCACCTGTGGCGGGCGGTGTCGTTCGTTGGCGGCTGCGCACTGCTGTGGATCTGTCTGGCTTCAGGGATCGGTCGCTATGCGATGGCAGTCTTCTGGATGCACATGGTGCTTCACCTGCTGCTCATCATGGTCGTGCCCATCCTGCTCGTCCTCGGGCACCCGATCACTGTCGTACTCGAGTCCCTCCCGGACGGCCGCCAGTCCCGGGCGCGGTTGGTCGTGGCGTCGCGACCGGTCGGTGTTCTCACGCATCCGGCCACTGGACTCGTCGTCTATACGGTAGTGATCATTGGGACTCACCTGACCGGCTTCATGGACCAGATGGCGCTGCATCCCTGGCTGATGACGGCCGAGCAGGTCCTGTACCTCGCCACCGGGTACCTGTTGTTCCTGCCTCTGCTCGGTGAAGAGCCGATCCGCCCGGACCCGGGGTATCTGCTGCGGTTCGTGCTGTTCCTGATCGCGATGGTGCCGGACACCATCGTCGGCATCGTGCTGCTCCAGACGAATCTCGACCCGTTCCCGGTGATGATGCGCGACCACCCGTCGTGGGCGCCTCCGGCACTGAACGACGTCCACGCGGCCGGCGGACTCATGTGGGCTGTCGGTGACGGGCTGATGATGTTCGCCGCCGTCGGGTTGATGATCAGCGTCGCCACGTCGCCCGGCAAGCGCGAGCGGATGACCGGTCGCTGGCTGGACGCGGTACGCAGCAACGTGATCGCGACCGAGGTCGGCGCCGACCCGGCAGAGCGGCTCGATCCCGACAGCGATGAGGCCCACGCTGCCTACAACCGCATGCTCCAGCGGCTCGCTGCCGACCGTGGCGCCGACACGGAGAAGCGGCCGTAACCTCAGCGGCTATGTCTGAGAGGTTTGCGGGGATCGCCAAGTCCTTTCGTGCACTGAGGCGACTGGAGTTGCTGGAGCTAAATATTGCATATGCAATGCATGTCCACCGATACGTTGACCGTTGCCCGAGGAGCGTCGTACCGAACCGACCCCGAGCAGAAGCCGGCGCTCCCGGAGGTCATGTACGCCGTGAGCCGCAACGTGGCCGCCGTCAAGGCGCTGGCGTGCGCTGGTGGTCCGCTCGACGGTCGGCAGGCCGACCGTGATCACCGGCGGCGTACCTGCACAGCCTCCGTCCTCGCCGGCGCCGGACTATTTGAAGCTCGCAGAGACGAACCCCGACGTACGAGACGTCCTTGCCCTGCTCGGCAAGCCAGTCGACGGGCTTGACTGGTTCGACTTGTGGAAGGTCTGGGAGGTCGTCCGCGACAACGTCGGCGGCTTCAAGGCGGTGATCGCCAAGAATTGGGTGCCGGCGGCCGACCTTGCTGCGTTTATCCCGTCCTCGAATCACCAGGCTGCGAGCGGTGAGGCCGCCCGGCATGCACGCGACAACCGGCCCATCCCCACCAAGGTGTTGTCCATCGACCAGGGCCGCGAGCTGATACGCCAGCTTGCAGCGGTATGGCTCAACACGCTCTGAGCGCGCCGATGTAGCCGGATCCTCTTCACTTCGGTGCTTTCGGATGGTAGCCACAGAACCAGCGCTGAGTGTCGTGGCTCCACCCGTGACCTACGAGCCAAAGCACGGCCAGGTCGGGCACCTGCTCCGGCTCGCCAGCCGCGATCTGCTCGCCCAGCATGACGGTCGAGCTGCAGAGGCCGCACATGATGATGCGGGCCTGATGGGGCTGGCATTGTTCGCAGTGCCAGCGCTCGACGACCGCCATATCGGGTTGGTCCGGGTCGGGGAGGAGCCAGACAGTTTCGAGGCCTTCGCGGTGCAGCTGCAGCTCGTGCTTACTCGAGGGGCGGTACCCGCATGTCGGGCAGGCCGCACCTGGGGGCGGCTTGGGCATCGGCATCAGCCGGTCCGCCGTACCGCCCGCGGCCGCGGGAAGCTCAAGGGGAGCCGACCCGCCGGGTACGGCGGGGGAGCGGAGCTCGGGAACGTACTTGTAGATGGTGGCGCGGCTGACACCGAGCAGCCGGGCGATCGAGGACACGGTGTTGTCGGGGTTGCCGAGCAAATCCTTGGCGTGTTGGATCTGCTCTTGGGTCATCGCCGGTGGCCGGCCGAGGCGGGTTCCGCGGGCCTTGGCTGCGTCGAGGCCTTCGCGGGTGCCCTGGACGATCATCTCGCGGATGAACTCGCCGAGCGCGGCGAAGACGTGGAAGATCATCCGGCCGCCCGGTGTGGTGGTGTCGAGGGCTTCGTGCAACGACTTGAATCCGATGTCGCGCTGGCGCAGCCCGCTGACGATCGAGATGAGGTCGTGGAAGTTTCGGCCGAGCCGCCACAGTTCGGTGACCGTGACAACGTCGTTGGGGCGGGCGAACTTCAGGCAGTCCTGCAGCTCGGGCCGGTCGGCGTTCTTGCCGCTGAGCTTCTCCTGCCAGATCCGACTGCATCCCGCGGCGGTGAGGGCGTCGAGCTGGCGGTGCAGGTTCTGCTCTCGCGTGGAGACCCGGGCGTAGCCGAGCAGCATGCCGCCGCCGATGATTCCGAGCGGGTCGGGATCGATTGACAGGGCGGGCCGGCGGTCGAGCTCGGTGGAGGTCACGCCTCGACTGTATGGAAAAGGGCGCCGGGGGAGTTGTTAGACACTCCGGGTTTGCAACACGTTTTTCGACACTCTGGGTGCGGCTTGTCGAGGTCTGGCCGGCGTGATGGGTGGGGGTGTTGAGAATCGATCGATTCTCAACATCTTGCCGGATCTTCGGCCCCCGAGCGGCAGCGCGAGGTGAGCCGCCGGAGATGAAACACTGGCGCGCTGGCACGAAGTTGCCACTGTTCCCCCATATCGCGGTCCGATCTGCCGACCTACTATCAGCGCGGGGGTGGGGAACATGTCTAGACCAAAAACGAAACTGCTGGCTCTCGCTGCCATCGCTGCCAGCCTTACGTGCGTTTCAGCGGCCAACGCAGCCGGCTCCATCGAACAGGACGGCAGCTACAACGTTCAGGGAGCGCAGGCCGATCCGAGTCCGACGCCTGCGGACCCGAACTTTGCTCCATACCCAGACTGCGAGGTGCTCCTGCGCACGAAACCTGGCTCCTGTGACCCAGATCAGCCGATCCAGCTCGATATCACAGGAGATGTCGACAAGCAGGCGCAGGTCGACCAGGTGCAGGCCGCTATGGATAAGGAGAGCGGCCGCGACGGTGGCCTGAAGTGGGACTCTGACCGCAACGTTCTGTTGGTTCGCCTCGTCGGCCCTATCGACGGATCGTCACCAGCGGTGGAGCACGCCAAGGCCACAGCTTTGAATGCGGGCAAGGGTCTCTCGATTGAATTTCAATCGGTCAAGTACTCACGAGCAGAATTGGAGGCCCTGGATAACCAGTTACTCCCGACACAAAAAGAGTGGGCACCTGGCTTGCCCCAGGCCTCCGGCGGTTGGGATCCCGACCAGAACCGCGTGGTCCTGCTGGTGCGGAACAATACTGGCAAAACCGCGGCCTGGACCGAGCGTGTGAAGGAATTGCAAGACGAAAGAGTATCGCTCCAATTTTATACGCCGAAACCGGACGCCCCCGACGGCGACTTCGAACTCCAGGTCTCCCGTCTCTCGGACTCTGCGCCCTGGTGGGGCGGCGACTGGCTGAGTTCTACGAACATCACGCCCACTACAAGCAACGCACAATGTACGTCTGGTTTCAACTGGAAACTATGGGATACTGGCTATTTTCGCGGCAGTACTGCTAATCACTGCACAGGGACCGGCTGGTTTCATAGCGGACAAGTCTGGGGCATACCAGAGGTTTTCAGTCCAGCCGCCGATACCCAATTAATCAGAGAAGTTAACAATCAATATAATTTCGCACCCAATGTCTGGGTGGGTAGCCAGGATACAATCGTCGCTCGAGCCGTCCGAGCGGTGGATAGCACCATAAGTGAAGGCGAGACTGTCGCGCTCAGCGGAGCGCGTAGCGGACTGAACGTAGGACATGTGATCGATACAAGCTACTACGTTTCCAGCATTCAGGCCTATGTTGTGCTGATGGATACCACTGCCTGCATGGAGGGCGACTCGGGCGCGCCATGGTTGACCACGATGTCTGCTAGCGGTCCGTATCCCGGCTCCGTAGTGGCGTATGGCCAGCATCGCGGCGAGAGCTTTGTCCCTGGGCACGAAGGGTGCGGATGGACGCCAGTTACATACATCAGCAGCAAGGTGCACGCTTCTCTACTGGTCGTGCCCTGACCGAAAGGACGCCTGTCATGTGTGCCCGAAGCGTCAGGTACCAACCTTGGAAACGAACCGGTATTCCAAACGTGTGGTGGCCGTGATGGTCGACGGCTCAGACGGTACCGGAGATGATTCGAGCCCTGGCGGAGCAGACCGCGCCGGCGATCTTGTAGTCCCCGGTTTGACGGTTCAGCGTCAACCGTTGGACTTCGCGATGCAGTCGCAGCAGATGGGGATCCTAGAGATCGATCCTTCGACGAACTGCTTGGTTCTCCGCAGCGGAAACACATTTCTCGACGTCGCCTGGCCCCTAGGCTGGAGTGTCGCAATACGCGGCGGCGAGATCGCCTTGATCGACGCCGCCGGGCAAACGACCCGCAGGCTGGGCGACGAAGTGTGGATCGAGGGAGGCTCCATAGACGCCGACCAGGCCAATGTGGTCCCGTGTACTGGCCGCAAACAGGTATTCGTGGCGTCCGGGAGGTTCCGTGATTCTTGAGTTCCGCCGCCCACCGAAGGCGCATCTCTGACAGCTGCCCGATCCTCCGGCAGCAGCTGTCCGGCGGACGATCCGGGGACTGTGTCCTAGCTTGGGCACCCTCGGACCCCATCACGGCCTCTGTTCGCGCAGAGCCCGGCGTTCGGGCACGTCCGATGTGGGCGGAGCTTGACCTGGTTGGTCAGCTCGTGATCGATTGACGCGCCGGCGGGTGATGGCTGCCCATTGCGCACCGACAGGTCGGTGGCCTGCCTGCCATGCCGATCTCAGTGCCCAGGGATGCGCAGCATCGCCTCCGGCGTCGGCCGCTGGCGGCCGCCCTGGACTCTTACTCCTGCGCTAGGAGCCGGCTGACCTTCCACGACCCGATGACGCTGTCGCGGGTCAGTTCGATGAAAAGTGCGTACTGCTGTGATGCACCGTGCCAGCGGTCGCGGCCGACAGGGTGCACGGTGACGGCGATGGTGCGATCGGCGCGGGTGGTGGTGTCGGGTGGTGCGCCGTCTTCGGTGGCGTCGACGGCGGTGCTGGTGGTGTACGCGCGGTGCTGGATCCAGGTGTTCCATTCCGCGCCGGGCGCGGCGACCGGGCCGAGCTCGAGCAGGCGCGCGAACTCGGAAGTGAGCCATGGCTTGGCCCGGCGTTGGGCGTCGCTGGGGGAGTTGTCGATCGCGGTGTCGTACCGGTAGGTGATCGCGGCGACGGTGGCGGCGACCACGGATGGGTTGAGGGAGTTGACCTGCGATGGCCGGGGGAGCCCGCCGGCCGGTGTCTTGGTCGGGTTGCCTGGAGGGATCGGCTGGGGTGTGATCGGCGTAGTCGATGCACCCGGCGTGCCCACCGACTGCGATGCGGTCGGCGGGGGCTCGGAGTGCTGGCCTTCATTGCCGCCGCACCCGGCGGCGAGAAGGACGACGGCCGCGGCCGCGGCGACGGCTCGGGTGCTCACAAGAACCTCCTGACGGTCCATTGCAGCTTGGACCAGTAGGCGTCGGTGAGGTCGACTTGTTCGACGTTCTTCCCGGTGCGTGGGGCGTGGATCATGGTGCCGTTGCCGGCGTAGATGCCGACGTGATCGATGCCGCCGCCGTGGATCGAGAACGCGATGATGTCGCCGGGGGCCATCGCGGCGAGCTTCGGTTCGACTGGTCGACCGGCGGTGGCTTGGGCGCTGCTGACGCGGGGGATCTGGACGGTGCGGCCGGAGGCGATCCAGATGGCGTGGCGGGTGAGGCTGGAGCAGTCCCAGCCGGGTCCGCGGCCGTCGCGGCCGAGGCCGGTGGGGTGTTCGAGGTCGCCGCCGCCCCACACGTACGGCGTACCCATCCACCGTGCGGCCGCTTTGACCGCGGCGACGTTCCCGGTGCCGCCGGTGGGGAGGGTGACGTCGGCGTACTTGGTCATCAGTTTGCGGATTCGGGCGATGTATTGCTGGGTCTCGACCGGGAGCTGGCTGGGGATTCCGCCGGCATCGAGGACGCGGCCGGTGCCGGCGTTGTAGGCCGCGAGCATCAGGTCGGTCGGGTCACCGGCGATCCGCCCGGACTTGAGGTAGGCGTTGACCTGGGTGAGGAGCTGGCAGTCGTAGCGGGCCTGGGCGTCGATCGCGTCGGCCGGGTCGAACGGGCTGTTGACACCGTTACCGTTCGCGTCGCGCCCGAGCTCGGCCCAGGTGCCCGGCATGAACTGCGACAGACCCTGCGCGCCGACCGGTGATTCGGCGTTCGGGTTCCACTCGGACTCTTGCTCGATCTGGGCCGCGACCAGCGGCGCGGATACTCCTGGGCACACCTTGCCCGCGGCAACGACGAGTTCCTGGTAGGTGGTGGGGACGGTGCCGATCTTCAGCGCCGCGTCGATGATCGAGTCGAGCACACCACTGGGCTGGGTGACGCTGGGAGGAGCGCAGCCTGCGGCGGCAGCGACCAGCATCACCGCCGCCAGGCCGATCAGCCGGTGGCGGATCCGTCCCCCGTGCATACGTCGTCTACTCCTTGCTGTCCGCGGCGGCCGCGACGGTGGCTTGGAGGTCGTGGTGTTGGTCCTGGTTCCAGCGGGTTCTCAGTACGGCGATCACTTCGGACTTCACCAGCCGCCACTGCGCCTTGGTTCCGGTGCCGAGCCGGTAGCCGGGCAGCTCCCCGGCGCGCAGCTGCCGGCGGATCGAGCTGGCCTCGAGTCCGAGGGCTTCGCCGACTTGTTCCGGAGTCAGGCACTCGTCGCCGTAGCGCTCGAAGAGCTTCTCGATTCCGGGGTTCACGGCAACCATCATCGTGCCCATCGGCTCACGATGGGGGCTTTCTGCAACAACATGCACCATTTCGCTCGTAAGGCCTCACGGCTAGGTATTGTGACGCCCGGTGAGCAACAAGGGGTAATCCGGTGATTGAGGAGTCGATGGCCGAACCGGGTCACAACCCCTGGCTGGATCCAGGGGAGAGCATTGCCCCGCAGCCTGATGTAAGGCGACCGCGGATGGTCTCGACTGGACCGGCGCAGCCGCATCCTGGGCTGCAGGCGCAGCTGAGCGGCTTGGCCGTCTCGGCATCCTCACCTGCCCAGGCGCACCCCGAGCCGTCGGCACCTGGGGTGTGGATCGTCGGCGTTCACGGCGGCGCGGGGGAATCGACGATCTCCGAGCTCAGCGCTCTGTTCCGCGAGGCGCATCACCGGTGGCCGCAGCCGCCGCCGTACGGCAGCGTGCTGTGCCTGATGGCGGCCCGCACCAACGCGGCCGGCCTGCACAACGCCCGGGCCGCGGCCCGGGAATGGGCTGCCGGCGCCCAGCCGCACGTCGTCCTGCTCGGCCTGGTGCTGATCCCTGACGCGCCGGGCCGGCTCCCGCGGGAGCTCGCCCGCCAGGTCACGTTGACCAGCGGGGGCGTGCCGCGGGTGTGGCAGCTGCCCTGGGTCGACGCCTGGCGCCTGCACGCCCCCGGCTACACCGCGCTGGACACCACTGATCTGCCCCGCCCGGTGAAGAAGTTGCTCGTCGACCTGGACGAGTTGACCTCGCTCAACATCTCGAAGGAGAACCCCTCGCTATGAGTGCGCTCGTCGCTCTGCAAGAGGCCATCGGGCACCTGGCCCCGCTGGCCGATCCACCCGCCCCGATCCCGAGCGTCGGATCCGGCGCCCCGCCCGGGGGAGCGAAGCTGTCCACGATTCTCGGATGGGCAGCGTGGATCGCGACCGGTCTGTGCCTGCTGGGGATCTTCATCGTGGCCGGGACGATGGCCGTGGCGCACCGCCGCGGCGGTGCCGGTGAGCACGCCGCGGGCCTCGGCTGGGTCCTGGTCGCGTGTGTCCTGATCGGTTCGGCCAGCACGCTGGTCGGGATCCTGGTCTGATGTCGTCGAGGATCACCCCGCCCAGCGCCGATAACGACTCGACCTCGAGACGCCGCTGGACCCTGGTCCTCGCGGCCCTCGTCCTGGTCGTCGTAGTGGTCGGCGCGATCCTTGTCCTGGTCAATCGCGACGACCAGCCCGAGGCAACGCCGCCGCCGACGGCGCAACCGACCGGGTCGACCTCGGCGTCCCAACCCACAGAGCAGCCCTCGGCCACGGCCGGGCCGCAGAAATGCGACCTGCCCGCCGGCCGCCAAACGATCCCGGCGACACCGATCCACGGAGCAACTTGGGATCTGGTCAACCGAGTCGCCGTCCCCGGTGCCAACAACCTCGGGCCACAGCGCACCGACCCCGACGGGGTACGGCGCTGCTTCGCGCACTCACCGACGGGCGCCGTCTACGCGATGTACAACTACTTCGCGGCGATGTCTCCGCCAGGCGACGACTCTGGCGAGATCACCTTCGGAGTACTACGCCGGATCATGACCGCGGGCCCGAACAGGGCTCGATACTTCGACTATCTGCGGAACGCACCCGACCCCGGCAGCAGCGAGGGCGGAGTGCAGTTGGTCGGTTTCAAGGTGCTCGATGCCACTGCAGATCGTGCCACCATGCTGATCGCCGGGCAGGCCGGGGCAGGCTATGTATCAACGACGTGGACCCTAGTTTGGCAAGACGACGACTGGAAGGTCTTGGCGCCGCAGCCAGGTGAGATGGCCGGCGCCCCCTACTCACCGATTGCCGACCTGACTGGGTTCGTGCCGTGGCGGGGTGCCTGATGATCCCGCTGATCCCGAACCCGGTCGACGTAGTCGCGAACGGGGCGACCAATCTTGCCAGCAACTGGCTGGTCGACCTGGCCGGGAAGACCGGTCAGTCCGCGCAGGTGTTCATCGAGAAGTCGGCGACGTTCTGGGTGACCGGGATCAAGACGCCGCAGCTGACGACGGCGACGTCGCAGGACGCCTACAGCCCGGCCAGCACGGTCGGGTATCTGTGGTCGCACCTGCACTGGTACGTGTCGGCGCTGGCGATCTTCTCGATCATCTTCGCGGCCGGGAAGATGGCCTGGCAGCGCAACGGCGCTCCCGCCCGCGAGCTGTTGCAGTCGATCCTGACCCTGGTGGTGGTCTCTGGTGCCGGGGTGGCGGCGATCTCGCTGCTGACGACGGCCAGCGACGAGACTGCGTCGTTCATTCTGAAGGACGCGACGAAGACGCCGGACGGTCAGCCGACGACCTTCCAGACCGCGTTCGGGGCCATGTTCAGTCAGCCGGCCGCGACCGCTCAGACCGCGGTGCTGCTGATTGTCTTGTACGGGCTGATCTTGATCAGCACGTTCGTTCAGATCGCGCTGCTGCTGGTCCGTGGCGGCATGCTGTTCCTGCTGGCCGGGGTGCTGCCGTTGGCGGCCGCGGCGACCAACACCGAGACCGGGCGGCAGTGGTTCCGCAAGTCGGTGGCCTGGACGGTCGCGTTCATCCTCCACAAACCCGTCGCGGCGATCGTGTACGCGACGGCCTTCCAGCTCACCCGCGAAGGGTCTCCCACCGCGGCGCCCGGGGGGCTCGCCCCGGCCTCTGGCGACCAGGTGATCAAGGTCGTCACCGGGCTAGTGATGTGCCTGCTCGCGGTGTTCGCGCTGCCGGCGCTGATGCGGTTCACCAGCCCGGCGGTCGCTGCCGTCGCCGGTGGCAGCGGCGGTGCGGTCGCCACGCTGGGTGGCGCGCTCGGGATGGGCGCCAAGGCCGCGATGGGCCGCTCGTCCGGCTCCAGTTCGAGTAGCGGCGCAGGAGGCGGCCGCCGCGCCGGTGGGTCCGGTGGTGGCGGTTCGGAATCGGCCACCGGCAGCAAGCCGCAGGGCAGCCGCCCGGCCGGAGCCAGCACGAGTCAAGCGGCAGGCAAGACCACGGCCAAGGGCGCGGCCGGTGGCCCGGCGGGGATGGTCGCGGCTGCCGTTGCCCAGGGCATCAAGACGGCGCCGAAGGCCGCGAACGCCGCGGTGAACAACTCCGGCGGCGACTCCGGTGCCGGTGCCTCGGCCGCGAAGACAGCCGGCCCGGGCCGCGGCGGTGGCAGTTCGGGTGCGGCCAGGCCGGGCGCGGCCGGCAGTACCGGTCGCGGCACCCCGCCGTCCAGCTCGTCGACGAAGGAAGGACCGTCCGGTGGCAAACGTAAGTAGCGCTCCTCGTACCTACGGCAACTGGCGCAAGCCGCTGTCGACCGGGCTGGGCAAGCTCGGCCTGCTCGGCACGATCGCGCTGCTGATGCTGTGTGTCGCGGTGGTGTTGGCCCAGCAGCTGGCCGGGCTGGTGTGGGCGATGCTGGTCGCCGCTGTGGGCGGCGGTCTGCTGCTCGGCCTGATCTTGAAGGACAAGCACGACCTGTCGTCGGCGCAGCGGATCGGGCCGCGGCTGGGGTACCGGGTTGCGGCCCGGACCCGTGGGCGTCTGTACCGGTCGGGGCCGATCGGCAAGGCCGGCTGGGGCACCTATCAGCTGCCCGGTCTGCTGGCCGCGACGAAGCTGATCGAGGCCAAGGACTCCTACGACCGGCCGTTCGCGATCGTGTGCTGGCCACGGTTGGGGCACTACGCGATCGTCATCGCGTGCGAGCCTGACGGGGCCGGGCAGGTCGACCAGGAGCAGGTCGACAACTGGGTCGCCGGCTGGAGCGCCTGGCTGACCAGCCTCGGACACGAGGACGGAGTCATCGGCGCCTCGGTGACCGTCGAGACCGCTCCGGACACCGGGTACCGGCTCGGCGCTGAGGTCCGGCACAATGCCGCGCCAGACGCGCCCGCGGTGGCACGGCAGATGCTGGCTGAGGTCGTCGACTCCTACCCGCGCGGCGCGGCGCAGGTGAAGGCGTGGATCACTCTCACGTTCTCGGCGCAGACCCGCACCGGTCGCCGCGTCGACGCCGACGAGATGGCCCTCGAGCTCGGCACAAGGCTGCCGAACCTGACCCAGGGCCTGGCGTCCACCGGCGCCGGGCACGCCCGCCCGACGACCGCGCAGGAACTCTGCGAGATCATCCGCACCGCGTACGACCCGGCAGCCGCCGCGATGATCGACGAGGCGAAGGCCACCGGGGAGCGCGCGAAACTGCGCTGGAGCGACGTCGGCCCGGCCGGCCATCAGGCGTTCTGGGACAAGTACCGCCACGACGGCGCCTGGTCGGTGTCGTGGGCCATGACCATGGCCCCACGCGGTGAGGTCTACGAGACCGTGCTGCAGCCACTGCTCGCGCCGCACAAGGCGATCGACCGCAAACGCGTCACCGTCCTCTACAAGGTCCTCGACCCCGGCCTCGCGGCCCGGATCGTCGAGGCCGACATCCGCGCGAGCACGTTCCGGGTCAACTCGACCGACCGGCCGTCGGCGCGGTTGCAGAACGACCAGGCGGCCGCGGAGAAGACCGCACAGGAAGAGGCCCGCGGCGCCGGCCTGGTCGACTTCGGGCTCCTGGTCACCGCGACCGTCACCGACCCCGCCGCGCTGCCGGACGCGGTCGCGGCGGTCGACCGGCTCGGGTCGCAGTCGCGGTTGCTGCTGCGCCCGGTGTACGGGTCGCAGGATTCGGCGTTCGCGACCGGGCTCCCGCTCGGCATCGTGCCCGAGTCGCACCTGATGGTCCCCGACTCCATCCGCGGGGCCCTGTGAGCATTTGGCGCCGCAGCAGCTCGGCGCGCACCGGGCGGCTGGACCTGGTCGCGAAGCCGCCGCGCCGGCCGCTCGATCCGGGCGGCCGCGGCTGGGCCGCGCCCGGCGCCGGGGCGGCGACCTACGTGCAGGCGCCACCGCGATGGCGCGGCACCTCGATCCAGGTGTGCGGTTTGTGGCCGTTCGCGGTCGGGTCCGGAGCGCCGATGATCGGCGTACCGCTCGGTCGCAGTCTGGTGTCCGACGCGACGATCTGCTGCGACCCGATCAGCTGGTTCATGCGCGCCAAACTGATCCTCAACCCGTCGGCCACGATCCTCGGCAAGCCCGGCCTCGGGAAGTCGACCGTCGTACGCCGCATGGTTCTCGGTCTGGCCGGGTTCGGTGTCCAGCCACTCATCCTGGGCGACCTGAAACCCGACTACCGCGACCTGATCGACGCCCTCGGCGGCCAGGTCATCGACCTCGCGCCCGGCCGCGGCTATCTCAACGTCCTCGACCCCGGCGAGGCGATGGCGGCCTCCGACCGGCTGATCGGGTCTCAGCGCACTTGGTTGATCTCCGACGCGCGGCAGCGCCGCGCCAACACCGTCTCCGGCCTCATCACCATCCTGCGCGCCGGCACCCCGCCTTCTGACCGGGAAGAGTCGGTGATCGGCCGCGCGATGGAGATCCTCGACGAACGCCACCGCGGCGTACCGATCCTCAAAGACCTGCTCCAGGTCGTGAAGGACGCACCCGAGGACGTCCGCGCCGCCGCCCTCGACCGCGGCGACCTCGCCAAGTACCGCGACCTCACCGAAGGGCTCGAGGCGACGCTGACCAGCCTCGCCGAGGGCACCTCCAAACTCGGCTCGATCTTCTCCCGTCCGACCTCGCAGCCGATGCGCCGCGACAGCCCGGTCGCGTTCGACCTGTCCGGTATCGACGACGGCCAGCTTGACCTGCAGGCCGCCGCGCTGCTCGCGTGCTGGTCGAACGGGTTCGCCACCGTCAATGTCTCCCAGGTCCTGGCCGACGCCGGTCTCGAACCCCGCCGCAACTACTTCGTCGTCCTCGACGAACTGTGGCGCGCGCTGCGCTCCGGGCGCGGGATCGTGGACCGGATCGACGCGCTGACCCGGCTCAACCGGCAACGCGGCGTCGGGCAGGTGATGGTGTCCCACACCATGTCCGACCTGCTCGCGCTGCCGGCCGAGGAAGACCGGATGAAGGCCAAGGGCTTTGTCGAGCGCTCCGGCATGGTGATCTGTGGCGGTCTGCCCCGCTCCGAGATGGAACAGCTGAACGAGGTCGTGAAGCTGACCGAGGCCGAGGTCGACATGATCACTTCCTGGCAGGACCCGGCCGCCTGGTCGGCCAACGAGGACGGCGAAGGCGACCCGCCCGGCCTGGGCAACTTCTTGATCAAGGTCGGCGGCCGGACCGGGATCCCGATCCACGTCGACCTCACCCCGGTCGAGCGCGCCCTCAACGACACCAACAAACGGTGGCGCGACGCCGACGCCGTCGCCGAGCTCACCGGCGAGCGGGCCGAGACGCTTACCGAAGAGCCCAGCGCCGACCAGGCGGCAGACCTTGAGGAGGTGTATTGAGCTGTGGTGCAGCGCGAACGCGAACCGAACAGTCTGCTCGCGCCACAGAACCTCGCCGTCGTCCTTCTCGTCGGGATCGTGTTCGTTGCCGGTGCGATCGCGTGGGGATCGCTGAAACTCGGCATGGCCTGGGCCGGTACGACCGGCGACGTGCCGACCAACCCGCTCAACCTGCTGCTGAAACTCGCCGCCGGCGACATCGCCTGGCCGCGGCAAGCCACCTATGCCGCCGCAATCATCGGCGTCGTCGTCGCCCTGGTCGCGACCGTCGTCGTGGTCGCGGTGACCCGTGTTCGGCGCCGCCGCACCCGGGTCGACGCGGCTGCGCGCCATCTCGGCCGCGGCCGCGACATCGAACCCACCTCGCGCGCCGCCGTCGCGGCCACTGCGCAGCGTCTCGGCGTCATCGCCGACACCCCTGGGGTGTTCCTCGGCCGCACCGTTGCCTCCGGCGCCGACGTGTACGGCTCGTACGAGGACATGCTGATCGAGATCGCCGGCCCCCGGACCGGGAAGACCACCTCCCGCGCCGTACCGGCCATCGCCGACGCATCCGGGCCGGTGATCGTGACCTCGAACAAGCGCGACATCCTCGATGCCACCCGCGGCCTGCGCGAGGACGGCGACCAGGGCCAGGACGGTGTCTGGGTGTTCGACCCTCAGCAGGTCGCCGCCGAGCAACCGGCCTGGTGGTGGAACCCGCTGTCGTACGTTGCCGATGACGACACCGCCCGCGAGCTCGCCCAGCACTTCGCGTTCGCCTCCCGCGAGACCGGCGCGCGCACCGATGCCTACTTCGACGGCGCCGGCCTCCAGCTCCTCGCCGGTCTCCTCCTCGCCGCGGCCCGTGGCGGGCAGCCGGTCGGCCGGGTCTACTCCTGGCTCACCGACGTCAACAACACCCAACCGGAGAACCTGCTGCGCGAGCACGGCGACGTCGCGATCGCCGAGACCGTCGAGGCCGTGCGCGCGGCACCGGAGAAGCAGCGCGGTGGCGTGTTCGGCACCGCCCAGCAGATCGCTGGCTGCCTCGGCTCCTCCCGGGTCGCGCCTTGGGTCAACCCCGGCCCCACCCCGCGGCCGGAGTTCAACCCGCACCAGTTCGTACGCCGCGGCGGCACCCTCTACAGCCTGTCCCGCGAGGGCGCCGGGAACGCCGGGCCGCTGGTCACCGCGCTCACCGCTGCCGTCGTCAAAGCCGCCGAGGACTACGCCACCACCTGCCCCGGCGGCCGGCTCCCGGTCCCGATGATCGGCGTCCTCGACGAGGCCGCGAACGTCTGCCGCTGGAAAGACCTCCCCGACCTGTACAGCCACTACGGCTCCCGCGGGATCGTGCTGCTGACGATCCTGCAGTCCTGGGCCCAAGGCGTGGACTGCTGGGGCGAACGCGGCATGGAGAAACTGTGGTCCGCCTCGAACCGCCGCATCTACGGCGGCGGTGTCTCCGACGCCGCGTTCCTCGACCGGCTCAGCAAACTCATCGGCGACCGGGAACTGCTGCGCTCGTCGACGTCGACCAGCAAGCACGGCACCTCGGTCAACCGGCAACTGCAACGCGAACAGATCCTCGACGTCGCCGAGCTCGCCGCCCTCCCCGCCGGCCGCGCGATCGTATTCTCGTCCGGGTCCCGTGCGACCCTGATCAAGTCCATCCCCTGGATGGAACGCCCGTACGCCGACCAGATCCGCGCCTCCCTCGCCCGGTTCGACCCCGGCGCCCGGACCCACATCGCCCCGACCGCCACGCCGCTGCAGGAGCCCTCGTGACGCTGCCCGACACCGAGTGGGACGACGACCCGCAACCCGCGACGGCCGCGCCGGTCGACCCGGCAATGCTCGCGGCCGCGCGGCAGGCGCTGCGCGAGCTCCAGGCCGAGCAGCTAGAGGACGAGGCCGCGGCCGCCGGCGATGCACTCGAAGCCGAGGCCTCGGCCGCGGTGGAGCCCCGGCTGTACTTCGAGAAGCTGCCCGACTTCGTCGACCAGTTCCTCACCAAGGCCTACTCCCGCGACATCCCGGCCAAAGCCACCTGGTGCACCCAATGGTGGAAACACCCCGAAGCGGTGCTGCGGTTGTCCGCGCTCTGGCGCGCCTGGGAAGCACTCCGCCTCGAACCCGGCACCGGGATGAGCCTGTGGTGGCGCGACCACGCCGACCCCCACATGGCCCGACTCCTCGACACCAACGGCCCCTTCAAAGGCTGCACCCGCGACCAACACCAACAAAACGGCAAACTCGAACCCCTGCCATGGGACACGCCACCGCCGGAGCTGTACGACCCGCTCACGTACAGCTGATATCCACTGGCGGCAGAGGACACTCGCCGTTCTCCGATATGTCCGCTCAGTAGAGCGATGGCAGGGTTAGCTGATAGCGCGGAAGATGATCCATGCGCGGGGTATCCAGCTGCGAGGACAGCCTCAGCAACTCCGTGGTGGGGCGAAGAAGCCTCGGAACCGTTCCTGGGTCGTGTCGTCGAACGCCTGCGAGAACTTGTCCGGAGGTAATCGGCCTCGCCGCGGCGGGCACGTTGGATCGCCTCGGCTACGCCCGCCAGACCCGTCGCTGTCCCGTACCAATCAAGCGCGGACAGGTCCGCTTCGGTCAGATCGCGAACGGCAAGTGGTAATACGACCTCGGCCGTATTGGCACCCTGCCAGGTTGGCGGCGGCGAGCGCCAGCGAGTTTGTGCGGATCGCAGTCACGCTGACAGTTGCCTGCGGCCAGCGACTCCCGTTCCTCCAACATCCGGCGGTACCAGTCCGGACCGCCTGCGATTCACAGGCCACGGCTGCCTGTCTGCTGCTGTCTCCGGAGCGCGTCCAACCAGGCCGCAAGACCCTCGAGATCCCGGACATGGTCCTTTCCAACAGAGATCTGCCGCCTCCGGCACTGCGTGACCGGAACGACGGTGACGAGTCCGAACCACTCACGGGAGGCATCTACAGGCCGTCGTGGATCGAGAGGGCGTCGGCGCACCGAGTTGGGGCTTTCGACGGTCTTGACGGTCTCCCAGGTGAGACGTTTCCGGCCGAGCGACACACCGTCCTTGTCCACCACCAGCACAGGCCGGCCAAAGAGCGCCATCCGGACATACCACCAAATCAGCGGTATCAAGGCCGGCGCTGCCACCAGGCAGAACAGTGGCCACCAACGCCAGTTCTGGCGACCGAGGGCGGCCGACACGACCGCCCCGATCTCGTACGTCAACAAGACCCCATAGAGCAGCGCCTTCACGGCAGTGACCCTTCGCCGCGGCGGGACGTTAACCTCGCCTGTCCTCGCCAACTCAGCCGTCCAGCAGGTCACTTCGGTTTCACTCACCACGCCCGCTTCGCCCCCAGATGCCGTGCAGGTCCGGACCTTCCCGCCTGCTGTGCTGATCCTAGAGGTGCCACATCGGTGGAACGGCCGGTTGCTCCGCGGCCGTAATCGCGCCACACCAGGGTGATCTTGTGCCCAGCCGAGGAGCTCAGAAGTGCCATCCATGGCGCCGCGCGAATCACCGTACGGCGGCCGAGACCACAGCGGTCAGGAGCCAGGCTGCTGTCACGGCTAGCTCAAGTCTCGATGGCTGCCGCCAGCTCGACGTAGCGGCAAGGCGGCTACCCCCCGTTGAAAGTGAGGTGTTGCGATCAAGCGCCGCAGTGTTGGCGTCGAAACGCTGTCGGATTGTCATGCTCAAAGAGTTCTCGAGTGCCGCACATCGATAGCGGCGCGTCGTGGTTACTATCTGCGTGTAGGCGCGGTTGGTGTCGACAGCAACGATCTCACTTCGCGGGACTCTGTGAGTCTTCAGGAGGTTCCTGATGGTGACATGATCATCATGCACCTCTACCGAGGGGTACCACCACACGGCCAGCGCGACCTCGGCGCACGCGCCCAGGCTGACTGCAACCAGTGCCGCACCGAGAGGGCCAAACGACTCCCCCGGGGGAAGCGGACCTCGCAGTTCCAACGGATCCGTGAGTATCCAGACACCTGCCAGCATGAACTGCAAGAGCAGGCCAGACACGCGATTGGTCCGATTCCTGTACGGCCTGCTCTCGTCGGGTCGTTGCTTCATCAGGAACGAAAACCAAGCTCGTAGAAGCTGTTTTGGTAGACGGTGCCGATGTCCGCGTGGGCTGTGTTGTTCTGTGCAGCGGCGGCGACCTGTTGGGGGTCGAACGCCCAGACCCCGTCCGTGCCGCGGTCGCAGTCCTCGTGCAGTTCCCAGTGACAAGCACCTTGTTCCGCTGGTCTCGCCACGCCGTGATCAGCGACGAGTACAGGTCCTCTCCCGCCGTAGCAACGCATCCTTAGTCGCTTGCCTTACTCCGCCAGGACGTTGCCTGGACCCTCCCGAGCAGGCACCTCACCTGTCGAACTGAACTCCTCGCTCGACCTCAGCAAGATCTCAAGATCGGTGGTTGCCTCACACAACCTTGACACAAAGGGGATCACTCGCCCGGGTCAGCCCGCCGTGCCAGGATGCGGAGCGCAGCAGGCACTTCCACCCCTGAGGCAAGTCGGTGCCAGTTTCGTTGGTATGACGACAGCCGTAGCTTGCCACCCAGCGCATCACGCTGTGGCTCCCGCATCTTGATCGCTAAAGCCCAGATCGTCATTTGACCAACGACAAAGGCGGCGAACCCCGGCGCTGCGCCGGTGAGCAAGCCGGCAATTAGACCCAAGACCGAGCATGCGAAGGCAACCAAGTAGGCCGCGGCCGCGGCAGGACTTTGCCACCTACTCAGCGGTCCGTTCCCGTGTGGCATGTTCACTCACTCCCAATAGTTTTCCCACGTGCCGTAGCGTCGGGTCCTTGTCTACGTGCAAGGCGGTAGACGATGGCGCACATGATGGCTGCACCGATCCCCAACGCAATCAGAGGACCGGCAGCGGCTCGAAGTTGCCCTCTAGAGGTGGCGGCATCTTCCGGTCGGTTGTTCGAGATGTCGTCGGCCTGGACTAGTACGTCGATCTTCGAACCGCTCCGCAGATCAAGTCTGGCTGCGCTCTGGGAAACGTCGACAACTGTTGTGCGGCCATCTGGCAGGCGGACCTGAGCCTCAAGTGGCACACCGGTACGGCTGGTGTCGGTCACGTGTGTCACGGTCATGGTCATGACCACACCATTACGTTGCAAGGCGGCCTCGGCATCGCGGGCCGCCAGTGCGGATCTCATGACGAGACTGGCGGCGATGAGAGCCAGTAGTGCCAACAAACCGAGTGCGAATGCGAGCTGACCCAGCGACCTAACATTCGTGCGCACGGCGCCCAGCTTACCGACTACGTCCCGTAGTGCCCTGGTCACCATTCCAGGCTCCATCTGCGTCCAAACTTCCTGAAGCTCGGCGTCCAAGAGCTGTACACCTGCTTGCCGCCCCATACACCTCCTGGACGATAACTGAGCCCGACCTCCCAGTCACTCCACACCGCTTTGCGCCGCCGGACCCCAACCGAGCCGTATCCTCCCCAGCCAGCGCCCCCTCCACCACCGATCGACGCCTTCTGTCGATCACGAGCCCGCTTGTTTGCCCAGCCCCAACTGATCCCGGGGGTTGACCAACCATATTGGCGGCTCCTGTTGAAGTTGGTGATGCCGAAGGTACCGCCTTGGAAACTGACTCCGTAGCAGAGCACGGCGCAGCCACCTGCCGAGAATGTGGAGTGCCGGTAATTGTTGCGGGCCCACTTGTAGCCGAATTTGGCGGCCTTCCAGCCGCGACATCCCCACTTCGTCCAGCAACGCCGCTTACCGTCGAGGTCGAAGCTGTTTATCGGATCACTTGGGTAGGTGTAGGCGCTGGCGTTGCCGCCTTTCACTGGATCGGCCGAGGTGAACAGCGCGGCCGCAGCGTTGTAGAGGCGCACGCCCATAAGGGTGAGGCCGGCACCAGTGCTGGCGCGCTGCTTAGCACCGACCCAGCCGTAGCTGATGGTGCCTGTGTTTGCGGTGACGGCCGTGGGGTTGCCGTATTCGTCGCAGCTGTTCCACCCTGCGATGGTTGTTGCTGATGTGCTGCCGGTCGGGAGGTCGACGGTCGTGACGATGTCGCCGTGGTTATTGGCGAGGGTCAGATCCGCGGCGCCCGTCTGATCGACTGTCAGGGCGAGGTCACCGCCGATCAGTTCGGCATAGCGCTGGATGGTGGCGTCTTGGCTAACCCACGTGGGGTTGTCGCTGGTATCGGTGTAGTGGCGGACTGTCTGGGTCGAGCCTGCCGGGGTTGTGACCGTTTCTGTCGATCGTCGGTCCAGAGCGTCGAGAGTGAAGGCTGTGCTCGTGGTTCCCTGGGTAATCACACGTGCCAGGTCGTTGTCGTAGTAGGCGAGTGTGACGTTGCCGTCGGCGGGCTTGGGTGCGTCTGATGCTGGCAGCGTGGTGGTGCGGCCGAGGGCGTCATAGCTGTAGGTGCCGGCGCCATCGGCTCCGGTGACGGGTCGGTCGGCTGTGTCGAAGGCCCGGGTGACTGTAGTGCCTCCGGTGCTGGTGCATGCGCCGTCGGTGCCCGAGGTGGCGGTTGCCTTGGTGAGGCGGTTGTCGTTGCGGTCGAAGCCGTAGGTGCGGGTCACGCAGGGCGCGGCGTTCGGGTCGGTGATGTCGGTGCCGGTGGTGGCGGCGGTGCGGTCCTTGACCTGAGTGAGCCGGCCGGCGTTGTCGTAGCTGTAGGCGCGGTCGTACGGGATGGCGTCGCCGGGTGCGGATCCGGCATCGCCGGTGAACGCCGCGCCGTCGGGTGTCCATTCGTGGGCGACACGGCCCGAGGTGTCGTTGTCGATGGACCAGGACAGCCAGCCGCCGTTGGGGTCGACGGTGGTGGAGCCGTCGTCGTTGACGGTGGTCACCTGCCCGGTGTAGCGCAGACCGCTGGGTTCGCCGGCGTTGTCGATGTCGTTGTACTGGGTGACGCCGCCGGGCAATTTCTCCACGGTCATGGAGCCGTCGGAGTCGTAGGCGCCGGTGGAGGTCCAGGTGGAGCCAGCGGTGGTGACGTCGACCTTGGTGGTCAGTCCGCGGCGCTCGGGTTTGCCGGCGGCATCGATCCCGTCGTACGTGTAGGTGGTGGAGCCATTAGCGTCGGTAATCGTCTTGGTCCGGCCAGCAGCGTCGTAGACCGTGGTGGTCGCGGTTTCACCGGAGGGCTGGTAGCTGGTTTGGCGGCCCCAGGTGTCGTACCCGGTGGTGATGGTGCCCGCGGTGGAGCCGTCGGCGTTCTTGGCCGTGATGACGGTCGGTTGTCCGCTCGTCGAGTCGTAGGTGGTGACCTTCTCGGTGTTCGGGGTCGAGCCGGCCAGTCCGGTCACGGTGGTCTTGGTCGATGCTGTGCGGCCGTCGAGCAGGTAGGTCGTCGTGCTCGTCCGCGTCACGCTGCCCGAAGTTTCGGTGACGGTCTTCGGCGCCAGCAGGTAGGTGAACGCCGACGTCGTGGTCGACGGCAGCGTCCCGGTCGCGCCGGTCGGAGCCGCGGCCGGGTCGGTCTTGCAGACCAGGCCAGCCCACTGCGGCTTATCCCCACACTCGCCGTTGGCTGCGGCGGTGTAGTAGACGGTCCTGGTGGTCCCGGCGTCGGCACCGTTCGAGCCCGGCTGGCGGGTTTCGATGGCGCGGCCTTCGGTGTCGTAGCGGGTGAGTTTGACGATGTCGCCGGTGCTGTTGGTGCCGTTGACGTCGACGTCGGTGATGGTCTTGCCGGGCAGGCTGAGTGCCCAGCCGTCGGCATCGCCGGTCACCGGTGCGGCGTAGTCGGTGAGGGTCTGGCCGGTGATCTCGAGATCCGCGCCGGTGCCCGGGTCTTGCGCGTAGGACGTCTCGGTCGTGGCGAGGCGGTACGGCAGCGACGTGTCGGGGTTGATCCCGTTGTTGGGCGCGCCCTGGTCGAAGCCGGTGTGGGTGTGCGGGCGGATCCACGCGACGGTGCCGTCCTTCAACGCCGCGTACCGGGCCGGGCCGTAGGTGTCGGTCACCAGCGTCCCGGCCGGCGTCACGACCGCGCCGGCGTTGGTGATGTCGACGTTGTAGACCGTGACCGAGGCGAGCTGGTCGACCGTCGCGCCAGACGGCATCGTGTCGTCGATGACCGCGCGGAGCGCACGTTCATCCAGTTCGCGGACGACGTTGCCCTGGGCGTCGTAGTCGGTGGAGGTGTATTGCCAGTTCCCGGCGCCGTATTTGGCGGTGTTGACCGTGTAGCCGTTGTCGTCGGTGTATTGCAGGTCGGCGTATTGCCAATCGTCCGCGGTCGGTGCGCCACTCAACGGGTGATCCGGTCCGAAGACGGCGAAGCCGTGGGTGGGCGTGGCCCTCTGATTCCAGCGGGCCACCGACGTCGAAGAAAGGTCTGGGAGGCCGGTCCCGGACAGTGGGACGTTGCCGTACACGTACTTGGCCAGGGTGGCGGTGCCGCCGGCTGGGTCGCCGGTGGGGCGGTCGCGGGTGACGGAGTCGAGCTTCTCGGTGTCGCCGTTGGGCAGGTAGTTGAGCTGGTAGGGGACCTGGCCGGGCGGCTTGATCGTGGTCAGGTGGTTGGCGGCGTTGTAGGTGTATTGGGTGGAAAGGCCGGAGCGGGGGTCGGTCACGGTGGCCAGGCGGCCGGAGGTGTCGTAGGTGTAGGTGGCGACGTTGATGGAGTCCATGCCGGCGCCGCCGGTCTTGTCGGGGTTGTAGATGTCCAGCCACGCGTTCACCAGCCGCCCGGCCGCGGCTCCGGTGGTGCCGTAGTCGAATCGCAGCGCGCGGCAGCCGGGGTTGAGGGCGCCGGTGGCCGGGCAGGTGACACTGGGTGGGGCGGGTGCGAGGATCCGCGAGACCCGGCCGGCGGCGTCGTAGGAATAGGTCGTTTTGCCGGCGATGCCGGGCTCGGCGATGCCGGCCGGGTTGAACAGCGTGTCGGCGGTCGCGACCGGCGCCGCGGCGGGGGTCCAGGTGGTGATGGTGCCGTCGTCTTCGGTGTACGACAGCGTGGTCGACGTGCCGGTGCCGGTGATGGTGAGCTTCGATGCGTCGAGTGAGGTGTCTTCATCGGCCGGCGCCCAGGTCCCGGTCGTGAACGCGGCGCTGGTGCGGCGTCCGGTCGGTGACTCATACACCAGCGCGGTGCCGTCGCCGTCGACGAGTGCGATGGTGCCGTCGATGCGGGTGTTGTCGACGACCTCCAGGCCGGCCGCGCCGGCGTCGGCGCCGTCGAACTGCGCGACCCAGCCCGGTCCGAACACACCGTTGACGGTGTTCGCGGGGCCGGCGTAGGTGGCGTGCGAGCGGGAGATCGACAGGTCGCCGGTGTAGCCGGGCACCGTGATGTCGGTGCTGTCGGTGTTGAATTCGCCGGTCCACAACGCGACCTGCCCCGGGCCGGCGTCGCTGGTGGGGTAGCCGTTGCCGAAGGCGTGCGGGACCCGCAGCACGCTTGACTTGGTTTCGGTCCAGGTGCACTGGGTTGCGGTGGAGTAGGTGAAGCAGACCTGGATGTCGATCAGGTTCGGGATCCGGTTGTTCAGTTGGACGTCGTCGCTGGTGGCGGTGGTTCCGGCTGTGTCGGTGACCGCGGTGTTGGTGTCCCACAGTTGGTCGACCTTGTAGCCGAGGGTGCCGTTCGGGGTCACGCTCAGCGCGGGGCCGTCGGTCCAGCCGACCAGTTCGCTGCTGCCGGAGCCGGCGCGGCGCCACTTCACCGTCGCCGTCGGCGCCCCACCGGTCTGGGCGGGCGGCGCGGTGGCCGCGATCCGCACCGTGTCGGTTGTGGTGGTGCGCGGGTTGGGCGCGGGTGCGCTCAGCTTCGCCGAGCCCCACCCGAAGCCGTAGCTGGTGGTGGACGACAGCTTGCCGGTCGGGGATTCCGAGCGGGCGGTGATCTGGTGCGCGCCCCGGCTCGACGCGGGGATTGTGACGGTGGTGCTGGTGGTGCCGCCGGTGAACGGCGGCATCACCTTCACCTGGCCCGCGACCGTGCCGCCGGTGCCGCCGCCGTACGGCTTGGCGTCCAGGGTGAGCCGGAAGTAGCCCGGCACGCTGTAGCTCGACCCGCTGGTGGTCGCCGATACGGTGCACACCACGTTCTGGGTCGGGTCGGTGTCGGTCCACGTCCCGTTGGTGTACGGGGCGGGGCACGACACGGTCGGCGCGACCGGGGTACCGGCTGCGGTGCGGATCGGGGTCCAGCTGGAGTAGTTCCCGAACAGCATCACGTTGCCGCCGGTGTCCATGTCCCCGGCCCGCGACCGCACATACAGCTGGGTGTTGTCCGGCAACGTGCCCGGCGCACAGCCGGCCTCGGTCGCCGACGCCACGGCCTGCGAACCACACGACGCGACCTGCGAGCCGGCCGAGCCGTCGGTGGAGGTGTGGAAGTAGAAGAAGTACCGTACCTGGTTGCCGTCGGCGTCGCTGGCCGTCGACGACACCCACGGAGTCAGGTCAGACGTGTACGACAGCGTGGAGCCGCCGGGGGCGGCGTAGGAGACCGCGGACCAGACCTTCGGTGCCGTGGTCTGCGACGGCGCCCGGTTATAGGTGATCAACACGTTGGGAGGGTAGGAGCCCTCGTTGGAGTGGAACCTCTTCCACGAGCCGGAGTCGTTCTCGTTCGCCGCGACCAACGCGACCGCGACCGTCGAGGCCGGCGACGCCTGCCACCCCGTGTACAGCGCCGACGCCAGCGGGACGGTCACCTTGGCGCCCGGGCAGGCCGAGCTGTAGCCCTTGGCGACCTGCACGGATCCCGACACGGTCGAGGAGTACGACGGTTGCGCGCTCCACCGCGACGCCGTCGAGGCCAGGTCCGAGGAGTGCACCTCGAACGTGGTCGGCGTACACGACGCGGAGTAGGTTTCCCACAGTTGCAGCACCGCCGAGCGGATCTGCTTGTTCTTGAACGGCGCGGTCGCGAAATGCACAAACGACCGTGCCTTCACTGAGCCGCCGTTGTAAGTGCCCAGCTTCAGTTCAGGCGACGCCGACTGATCCGTGGTGTAGTCCGACTGCACCCAGGTATCGAAGGTGTTGTACGCCGTCTGCACCGCATACGTCGGATCCACGGTGACCGGGAACGCCCGGTCCGGGGCGAGGAACCACGTCGGGTCGGGGGTGATCACCAGCGTCGCCTGCCCCTGCGTCACTTGCTCCACCGTGACCGATACCTTCGCCCGGTTCGCCGGTTCACCACTGTCCGGATCGATCACTGCGTCCCACATGTAGGCGACTGGGATCCGCGACCGGACGACGTTCTGCGCATCGACGAAATCGATCGACCCATCGCCCTGCGGCTTCGCGGTCAGACCCTTCGTCCGCAACGGGATCCGCCACACCGGCGCCACACCATCAGCCGGGCGCTGCTTCACCACGAAATCGGACTCGAAGCCCGACCGGCGGGCACTCAGCACCAGGTCGACGCCCGGCTGTACGTCGGCGTACGTCGCCTTCGTCCCCTCGATGCTCGGCTCCGGCAGCATCCACGGCGCCAGCCACTCCACCTGCCGCCCCGAACCCGCCAGCGCGGACGCGAACACCCCTCCAGTCGCGCCACTGCGCTTCCCGAGCTGCAGCCCGTAAGCGTGACCGCGCGGCGCGACCATCCCGTCAGCACCCTTCACCAGATCCAGGTCAATCGGCTGCCACACACCGGACGCATCCTTGAACCGGATCGGCGCAGCGTTCGCCTCCGTCGACATCGTGCCGTCCGCGTTCACCCACGTCGTGTCCGTCTCCGTACGCAGCGACTCCACCTCGACCTTGGAGCCCTGCGAACGAGCACTCACCACCGCGGACACCAGATCCGGCCGCGACGCCACCCTCGGCGCAGCCGGCTTCGGATCCGCCGCCGGCGCGGCCAGAGCCGGTTCACGACCCTCCAACCCCGTCACCACGACAGCAAACGACACAGCGACAGCCACCCACCGCGAAAACGTCCGTACGCGGGCACGCCGAAAACCACCCAAACCAAACACGATGACCCACCCCTGACACCAGCCCAGGACAAGGACGGCGACTAGGCGGGTCACCGCACCGGCTGGCGACGGTTACATCGCGCATCACGTCACGTTGTTACACCGACACTCAGAGGCACGGAACCCATTGACGAGAGCACGCGCCTCGCTGTACAAGCAGCTGCCGGCCGCCGCCGACCACATCGCTCAGAGCACGTGGGACGTGCAGAACGTGCAACAGGACAGACGCCAGATCCCTCGTGACGCTGCCCGACACCGAATGGGACGACCCGCAACCCGCCGCAGCCGAGACACCAGTCGACCCGGCTGGAGCTCGAGGCCGCGCGGCAAGCGCTGCGCGAGCTCCAGCCGGACCGCGCGGCGCCCTCGACGAAGGTTCCCGCCGCCGGCTCTACGGACAGCAGACCCAGCCCGATCCGGTGGCGTCGGGCCGCCAGCCGTTCCGCTCCAGGATCTCGCAGCTCGGCGCGGGCAGTCCGGCCTCGTTGTTGTCGAGCGCCATCATCGAGGTCGCCAGTCAGGATCGGACCCGGTCGCCGCACGCAAGGCGGGCCATGACGTAGACCCGGTGCGGCTGACAGCGCACGCAGTGCCGGCTCTTCACCGCCGTGCCCAGGCGGTCCCCATAGGCTGCCCACCAGACGGTGGCGAGGTCCTCGCGGAGCCGGGCGTCCTGGTAGGCCCGGAACTCCCGACCGCGTCCTCACGGACAAAGCCACTCTGTCCCATGCTGGTCGCTCGTCACAAAGCCGCCATGCTGTCCCCGGCTCGTGAGCGGTTCTTAAGCTTTCTCACTGGGGCAGATCAGCTTGCTTCATGTTGTAGATCAGGCGGTTGCGGACACCGACGAGGACGGATTGGGTGTAGCTGACGCGCTGAGGCTGGGCATCTCCTCGCATTGCGTAGCGTAGTCGGGTCCGGTCGATGACCGGCACGGCGCCAAGTCCTAGGATCGCCGCCTCGGTTTCGGACGCGTTCCGAGCTGTTATCGCGTCTTCCCAACCCACTCGTGTCCAGCCAAGGCCGTGCAGGAAGTCGTCGCCGAGATCGTCAATCACCGTGGGTTCGGAGCCGACAAGGCGGCAGGGGTAGTACGTGTCCTCCAGCTCGGTCGGTACCGCGTTTGTGAGCCGAACCGTCCGTCGGTGAAGGACCTGCTGTCCGAGTTTGAGATCGAGCCGATCTGCGATCTCCGCCGAGGCGGTTTCAATGTCGGTCTCGGCCTGCTGAGTCGCATTCAGGCCGACCTGGCCGGCTGACTCACGAAACTGCCTGTCCGGGTTCGGAAGGGGCTTCAGGTAGTTGACGGATGCAGATGTGACGTGGCTCTGCGCAGGTGGCCTGCCTACTGCGGCGCCGGATGGGCCGCCGTCGGTGATCAGGCCGCTGGTGCGTAGGTGGGCGATCGCCAGCCGCAGCTCCTCCGACGAGGCCTTGTAGCGATTGGCTAGGACCTCGTCGGGGGGCAGGGGTTGGCCGGGGGACAGATCCCCGGCCGCGATGCTGCGCTGGATGAGGCGGGCGACGACCTGGTGTCTTGGTGGCATTTGCCGCTCCTATGCTGCCGTTCGACCACGATAACGACGCCCACCAAGAGCCGATTCGGCAGCCGTATCCGTCTATCGAGCGGTAACAACTGTGGCCGCTCGCTGCAGCCGGGCCAAGTTCGCCTGTCGTAAGAGTTCGAGAGCTGCCTTGTTTCTTTGGATCATCACCTCCTGATATGCGGCCTCCACGGCGGCCCAGGTCCCGATCACATTGTGTTTTTGTTTGCAGGACGCATCGGCCGTCGCCGTCCTGATCTGGAGCGGGGACATCTCACGGACGAGGTTGCGGTCCCGGCTGGACTCCAGTGGGGTTCGATAGCTGAAGCCGGCGCTCTTCATACAATCTGACCAGCGCGCGAAGACCTGCTCGACTCGATAGTCGGCGCTGGACTGCTCCCAGCTCTTCATCCCCATGGATTGGGCGATGTCGGGCACCACCTGACCTCCTGTGAGAGCCCTCTGAGCCTCACCCGCACAGCCACCCGCTGGGACACGCTTGCCGTTGACACTCGTCGTTCCTTCACCAGACAGGAGAGCGGCAACTTTCGGGGCGTTGTCCTGCGCGGGCATTGGAGCCCGGGCGTTAGTTGTACCGGGTAGGCGGTAGCCATAGCGGCGAGCTTGTGCCGGATCAGTGATGCCGTAGCGGCGTTGGTTCCTCGTTTCCATTCCGCCGTCTTGGAAGCTGCGGGCTGGATAGTTGACGCCAAAGCGCTGCATGCAGCGGTAGAGGAGGATTCCGCGAGCGTCGCTCAGGAGACGGTAGTCCTTCAGCGAAAACATGTACCGGTCGAGCGGCAGCTGCAGATGTTTGGTGTCTGACATTGCCGTGACCGAGGCCGGAGGAGGAGGTGCCTCGCTAGGTCGCTCATTGTGCTGAGCGGCGCAGCCGACGCTGCTGCCGATCATCGCTGCACACGCCAGGAGGCGTGCGCAGCGAAGCGATGCTCGAGAACGTCCCATCATGCTCTACGGGAGTTCCCAGCAGTTCGACCAGTTGTTGTTCCGAACGGCATCTCCAAGGATGGTCGTCTCCAGAGGTTCGACCACGTCGAAGGCACCCTCACACGTCAGGAGCGACGCGACCACCGCGTAGGCGTCACTGTCCCGGTTCCAGGCCGTCGCCACGTTGTCGGCGACGGTCTGGCCCCAACCCAGCCGGTCGGAACAACAGGTGAAGGTGTCGTTCCGGTGGTCGTTGTCTCCGATCAAGAAGTCGATGAACGAGGTGGAGGTCGTGCTCCAGTACAGGCACAGCTCCCCTGAGTTGCACGACCCATCCTTGTGCGCGGCGTTTGCTGGGCCGGCCACTCCGATCAGGAGGGCTACCACAGCCACGGCGCCTGCCAGCAAAGTGCGAACTCTCATTGTTGCGTCCCTTCACACTCGAGGTTTGCGTGTCCAGAACGGGCGCGCGACCTCGATCGTCTTCCGGGGGCCGTCTCGGCAGTCGCATCGCTTCGTCTCGACGAGGTCGGCGATGCCGCCTCAACGAGGTAGCGATGCCGCCTCGCCGCAGCCGCACTTCCGTCGCAGTGGCGTCACACCTCAGCCTCACCCGAAAGACCGACTCACATAGCCGCTGCAGGCCAACCGCTGAAGGTGCAGGTGACACGGTGTTGGTTCCGAGGCGTGTGTCAGCGACGACCGATCCGCGACCGCGGCGGCACGACGTATCCGGCTGCGAGCAGCGGGGCGACCAGAGTCTGGATCGCAATCCCTGGTTTCGCATTCACCTCATCGGCCAGGAGCCGCTGGTAGGTCTCATAGTTGCGCAGGCCATCGGCTACGTTGCCCTCGCGGATCAGAACCTCGATAAGCAGCCGGTTGGACCTTTCCCGAAGTGCGTCCATGTTCACTGCCAGGAGCGCATTGGCCACCGCTTCTCCGAACCGTCCGACCATCATTAGACGCTCGGCAGTGGCGTCGAGCGCGTGCAGTTGCAGGAGATTGAGGTTCTCACGCGGCGCTATAAGCCAAGGCTCGCTCCAACCTGGCAATAGTTGTCTCCCGATAAACGGCGGGGGCACCTCTGGCTGTGCTTCGCGCTGCACCATCGACAAGCTCCACCGGAGAGCCGCCTGGAAGTCAACGAAGTTGGCATTGACTCGCAGACCGTCTGCTTCCTCGACCACCAGCCCGTCGGCATCATCACGAAGTCGCCACATGATCGTCCGCAAGTTCGCGTAGGCACGCTCGACCCGCTGATCCTCGAACAGCCGGACGGCCGCATCCCCACGTGCCATCGCGCCCTCAATCGCGAGCAAGGCAATCAATCGGCGCGCACTCGGACGAAGATTCAACCGTCTCAGCCCGCGTCGAACCTCAAAGCCACCCAGCACCTGAACTGCCACCTCGCGGTCACGTCCGCGTGCCATGAAGGTCCCCCACCCCTCCCGGTGCCATTCGGGAGCTTTCGGAGACTACGCCCGATCGCATGGCGTCACCAGACTTCACCATGCAGTAACAATCGCCGTTTCCCGCACTCGAACATCAGACTCGTGCGTCTCGATTTTGCGACCTTCAGCGAATCGTGTTCAGGCCGTCCTTAGCGGACTCTGCATCGGCGCGGACTTTCTAGTTCGCCGCCTCGAACGCGTCACGGATGTGTGCCGGCACTCGTCCGCGGTCATTGACCTCGTAGCCGTTCGCACGAGCCCATTCCTTCACCGTGTGGGCGGCTGCACCGATCGCGGTGCGCGTGACGCGCCGGCCGCGCCTGTTCTTGACCGGCCGACCCGCCTCGACGTACGGCGCGAGGGCAGCGCGCAATGCTGCCGCGTTCTTGGTGCGCAGGTCGATCTCGTACGCCGTACCGTCGATCGCGAACGACACGGTCTCACCTTTGCCGCTGGGGATGTCGCTGCCATCGAGGTCGTCTGTCAGCCGTACTTCCACTCTCTGGACCATGGGGTCGCCTCCTGGCGGTAGCTGCGGGTGTAGACAGCATCGTTCAGCCACCACACCTGGACGCGGCTCATCCGCCGAGCAGCCCAGGAAAGCTAGTGCCGCCCCAAGAAACGTTGGGGTTGTAACCGTGTCGGGTTGACCGGTTCGGTGGTGGGTCTGGAGGCTTGTGGTCGGAGGTGGTGATGGCTCGACAGCCTGAGGTGTTCGTGCGCTCGCTGGAGCCCGAGGAAGCGCAGCGGCTGGTGAAGATTACGCGGACCACGAGGGATCGGGTGCGGTTGCGGCGGGCGGGGATTGTGCTGGCGTCGGTGCAGGGCCGGAGCGCGGTGGAGGCTGCGGGCATGTTCGCGATGAAGCCGCAGTATGCGCGGGAGGTGATCCACGCGTTCAACGAGCAGGGGTTCGCGGCGTTGGACCCAAAATGGAGCGGGGGCCGGCCATGTAGGTTCGGTCCCCCGGTTCGAGAGACGGTCTGCCGGGTCGCGAAGACGCCACCGCAGCGGCTGGGGTGCCCGTTCACGACGTGGAGCTTGACGAAGCTGGTCGAGTACCTGGCCGAGCACAAGAGCATCCGGATCAGCACCGAGTCGATCCGTCAGATCCTGCGCGATGCCGGGATCCGGTGGCAGGCGACCAAGACCTGGAAAGCCAGCCGGGATCCGGATTTCGCGGCGAAGATGGCGCGTGTTCTCGACTTGTACGATCATCCACCGGCCGATGGCCGGGTGATCTGTGCCGACGAGTTCGGCCCGTTGAACCTGCAGCCACGGCCTGGCCGGGGATGGTTCCCGGCCGGGCGTGCAGCGCGGCTGCGCGCGACCTACAACCGTAACGGCGGGGTGCGGCACATGTTCGCTGCGCAGGACCTGGCCACTGGGCAGATGTTTTACCGGTTCCGCGATCGCAAACGGTGGCGGGAGTTCCTCGGGTTCCTCAAGCAGCTCAGGGACCGGTTCCCGACCGGGAAGCTGTATGTCGTGTGTGACAACTACGGACCGCACAAGAAGGCCGAGGTCGTCGACTGGTGCCGCACAGCCGGCATCGAGGTGGTGCTGACACCGAGCAACGCGTCGTGGCTGAACTGGATCGAGTGCGAGTTCACCGCCCTGCGCTACTTCACCCTCGACGGCAGCGACTACCCCAGCCACACCGCCCAGGAAACCGCGATCGCCGGCTACGTCCGCTGGCACAACAAACACGCCCAACCCAAACGACACTTCGCCACCGACTCCAAGATCCGCCGCCCCGATTACCTCCCCAACGTTGCTTGACGAGGCACTAGCTCTGCGGCTCCGGTCCTCTGTGACTGCTGGGCAGGTCCCAGCCATCTTGCACGACGACTGACCTGTTGGGCGGCGTCTAGGCCGGCGCTCCGATGAGGGCTGGAAGCTCGGAGAACGAGCAGATGGATGGACCGGGCCAGTCCGGGTCGCTGTCGGAATGTTCGGTCGTGCGGATGACGTGCATGCCGAGATCGGCGGCTCCGCGTAGCTCGTTGTCGCTTCCGTCGGCGACGTAGACGCACTCCGAAGGCACGATGCCGAGGGCGCTGCAGGCGGCCAGGTAGATCGCCGGTTCGGGCTTGGCTGCGCCGACCTCGCAGGAGAAAGCGGCCGCGTCGAGGTGACGCGCGAGGGTGCTCTCGGACCATTGATGCCTGGTTTCTGCGGTGATGTTGCTGACCAGCCCGGTGCACCAGCCGGCCGCGCTCAGCTCAGTCAGCGTCTGCAGCGTCGCGGCTGGGGCGGCGCCGAGGAGATTGCGGGCGAGTTCTCGCCGCAGCTCGGCCGCGCGCCGAACTTGGTCGTCGGTGGGGTCGCCTCCGCTGCGGTGGGCCATCGCGCGCAGGGTGGTGGCCAGATCGCCGTAGGCGCCTCGAAACCGTTCCTGGGTCGTGTCGTCGAATGCCTGCGTGAACTTGTCCGGGTCGACACCGAGGGCCAGAGCCATCTCGCGATGCACAGCCGCTCGCGTTCGCGGGCGCCGCAGATGAGCCGGCAGTCGTGGCGGAGGCCGCGAGCCGGCTCGGCTGGTGAGTCCGTCACGGTGCGCGGAGTGATGCGTAGTCGGCGGCCGTCAACGGGTCGGTCGTCAGTGCGCCGTCGGCGAGTAGTGCCTCGATCGGGACTCCGCCTCTCGAGAACGTGACTTGCCGTCGAGCACGTCGGTTCCGCGTGCGCTGGAGAGCACGAGGTGGTGGGCTGGATCGGCGTCCAGGACGGTGTCGGGCTCGGTGGCTTCCGCGCTGGTGCGGAGCCGGCGGCGGGGTGCTCGGAGTCTGGCGGTGATCTCCTTGATCCGGAACGGCTTGGTGACGTAGTCGTCGGCGCCTGGACCGAGCCCCGCGACGATGTCGTGCCCGTCGGACCGTGCAGTTGACGATCACGATCGGGATATCGCTCATGCGTCGTACCTCACCGATGCAGGTGTACCGTCGACCTCGCCCAGCATGAGATCCACCATCATCAGGTCGGGCAGGGCCGCTCGGCCCAGCTCGACGACGATGGGCGTGTCCGCTGCGTCGATCACCTGGTGGCCCTCGTCCTCGAGCGCCAGGCGCAGTACGGCACGGATTCGGTCATCGTCCTCGACGACCAGGACCTGCATTGGCGTCGTCCGATCTTCGCAAGTCGGCGCCGCGTCGTGATCCCGGCGACGGCCACGTCATCCGGTCGTAAAGAACCGCTGACCGGTAACGCGGCGCCCGCGCGGTACAACGGAGGTCGTCATCGGATCGTCAACTGGGCGCGGCTGTGATCTCAAACTCGAACCACCACAGTGGTATCACCACCCTCGGAGCCGGCGCGAATGATCCTCGATGACCGATTCGGCCCACAGCCCTCTTCCGCAGGGGGCGATCGTGACGCAGTCGGACGCTGAACTGGTCGACGGATTGACCTCGCTGCGCTGACGTCGTCGGTGTCTCAGCGCAGGAACGTGAGCACGCGCCCCGCGAACTCCTCCGGAATCAGGTCGATCGCGATGTGCTGCTGGCCGTCCATGACGGTGACCCGCGCATCCGGAAGGGCGGCGGCGACGGTCTCGTAGTCGGCCTGCATCGCGGGCGGGCTGTCGCCGCCGACCATGAGCAACACCGGCAACGTGATCTTCTTCGCCTCCTCGGGATCGAAGGTTCGCTCGGCACGCCCCCAGTCCTCACGGGTGATCGTATGCGCCGCGGCGATGCGCGCCTGCCAGGCGGGCAGGGCGCGATACCGCTCGAACTCGTGGTCGGGCATTCGCACGATCTCGCGGAAGAACACCTCCAGCGCGCGCTCGGGCTCGCCGTCGGCCAGCAACGCGTCCATCCGCTCCTGAAGCTCCGGTGCGATGGCCAGCACCTCGGGGGCCGGGGCGGGCCAACCCTCGTACAGCACCAGCTTGCGAATGTTCGAGGTCAGTGTCGCCGCGCCGAACGCGCAGAACCCGCCGAAGGAGTGGCCGAGCAGGTCGACCGCCGAGCCGGAGGTATCGGCCACGGCGTCCACCACGGCGGCGACGTCCTCGAACTCGCGCACCACGTCGTACTCGGCCGCGTCGCCGCTGCCACCTCGGCCGCGGCGGTCCATGGTGTGCACCGTGACGTTCGGCTCCAGGTACTTCAACACGGGCGTCCAGCGAGTGTGGTCGGCCGTCGTGCCGTGCACCAGCACGAGCGGAGGCCCGTCGCCGCTCGTCCAGTAGGCGATCTCGGTGCCGTCGCGGGACACCACTCGCGCGCTTGTAAGTTCCTCCGTGCGTGTCATGGCAACCACCCTTCGTCCAGTGCTGCCACGCTCCCGCGGCGGCGCCTAGGCCCGCATCGGTAGACCTACCCATCCTTGTTCGCAAGCAGATCGGTGCACCGCCACGAACAGCGCAGCCGCCGCAGTGCCGGACACGCCGATCTTGGTGCAGATCTGCTGGATCAGATCACGAGACCGCCGCCGCGGCTCCACACACGCGAACCGACCCCTCATCCGGCCCATCAGGTCACAAAGTCCGGCTGCTGTAGCAGCCGGGTCAGGTCAGGACGAAGTACCTCAGCCACAGGTACGGAGCTGCGACGAGGATGGTGATTGCGGTCATCACGACGCCCTTGCGGGTGAATTCCCAGAAGCTGATCGGGTTCCCGGCCCGTAGGGCGATGCCGATGACGACCACGTTCGCGCTGGCTCCGACCGCGGTGGCGTTGCCGCCGAAGTCCGCGCCGGCGGCCAGCGCCCACCACAGCGCGTGGGCGTGGGCAGGGTCGCTGACGCCCTTGGTGAGTTCGAGGACGACCGGGCTCATGGTCGCGACGTACGGGATGTTGTCGACGATGCCGGACAGGATCGCGGACACCACCAGGATCAGCATGACGGCGAGCAGCGGTCTGCCGCCGGTCGCGTCGCCGACCCGGTCGGCGAGGTCGCCGATGACGCCGGTCTTGACCAGCGCTCCGACCATGACGAAGAGGCCGGCAAAGAAGAGCAGTGTCTGCCATTCGACGCTGCTCATGTAGTCCTTGGTCGGCACCTTGGAGATGAGGACGAGTAGCCCGGCGCCGAGGAGGGCGACTACGGCCGGCTCGATGTGGAACAGGGCGTGCCCGATGAAACCGGCGAAGACGGCGAGCAGTACCACGCCGCACTTGAGCAGCAGCCTGGTGTCCTGGATCGCCTCGCGTTCGTTCAGCCGCAGGACGTTCTGGACCTTGTCCGGGTCGACGGCGAAGGAGCCCTTGAACAGGCGGGGGAGGACCAGGGTGAACACGATCAGCTGGATGACGACCAAGGGCGTCATGTGGATGAGGAAGTCGTTGAAGGTGAGGCCGGAGCGGCTGGCGATGATGATGTTGGGCGGGTCACCGATGAGCGTGGCGGCACCGCCGATGTTCGAGGCCATCACCTCGGCGATCAGGAACGGCACCGGGTTGATCCCGAGGCGGTCGCAGACCAGCAGTGTGACCGGTGCGATCAGCAGGACTGTGGTCACGTTGTCGAGGAACGCCGAGGCGACGGCGGTGATCAGCGTCAGCAGGATCATCACCCGTAACGGTGATCCCTTGGCCCGCTTGGCCGCCCAGATGGCGATGTACTCGAACACGCCGGTTCGGCGGAGTACGCCGACGATGATCATCATCCCGAGGAGCAGGAAGATGACGTTCCAGTCGACTCCGGTGTCATGGGAGTAGAAGGCGTGGTCGGTGTCGGTGACGCCGAGGGCGAACAGGACCGCTGCTCCGCCCAGCGCGGCCAGCAGTTTGTGCGTCCACTCGGTCGCGATCAGTACGTACGCGACGACGAACACGGCGACGGCGATCACTGTCATCTGACCACCCGCCGTACGACGCTCAGTGCGGCGCGACCACCAGTTCCAGCAATCGCGACGCAGTGATCGCGCCCACGATGTCCTTGTCCTTCATCACCGCGACCAACGGGCACCGCAGCCGGGCCATGATCGCGGCCACCTCGATCACGGTGTCGTCGTGGTTCACGACCGGCAACTCGGCCGGCTCCGACGGCAACAGCTGACGGACGGTCACGTTGGCCAACTTGTCCGCGACCTGGTCGGCCAGTGGCTCGTCGATCACCCGGGCCAGCGACGGGTCGTCCTGGACGTAACTCGGGACGAGGAACCGGACCACCTGGGACGCAGGCAGCACCGTGTAGGGCTCGTTCTTGGAGTCCACGACGATCAATCCGGGCAGCCGCCGCGAGGCCAGCAACTCCACGGCGTCGCGCGCGGACGAATCCAGGCCGACCACCGGGAACTCTTCCGCCATCTGCTCTCCGTGCACATCTGCACGATACGCCCCATCCAAGGGCGGAACTCAGCGTCGCCGGGCCGTCACCGCGATCGTTCGGTCCTGCGAGCGCCACGCCGCCTCCGAGGGGTCGTCTACCGACCCGCACCCCGGCTGGGGACGGGTGCTGCCGACCAGACTTCCCGGCGCTCCAGGCCCAACCTTCTCCCATCAGGTAGCCCGGGCGCAACCGAACCCGGCGATCGCGGTGACGCGTCTCTTGCCCTGGGCAACCGTTGGATGGCCCGACGGCCCCCTCAGTTGCCGGTGTCGGTCGAGCACATGTGCGGTGAGGGCTTGCGCACCGATTGAACGGGCGTTTAGGCTTTGAACGTGCGTTCAACCGTGAACTCCGCGGGCTCGGGCCAAGGCGCTGGGCAGGTGACGGCCGAGCGGATTCGGGACGCGGCGATCCTGCGGTACGGGCGGGACGGATTCTCGGTCGGTTTGCGCGCGGTGGCGGCCGACGCCGGGGTGACGGCGGGGCTGGTGGTGCACCATTTCGGGTCGAAGGATGGTCTCCGGAAGGCCTGCGACAGACACGTGCTGGGCGTGATCCGGTCGGAGAAGTTGAAGGCGACCACGGGTGGGCCGGCGGCGGCGATCGCGCAGTTGGCGGAGGTCGAGGAATACGCGCCGATGGCGCTGTACTCGCTGCGGAGTCTGCAGGCCGGTGGTGAGCTGGCGGCCGAGTTCATGGAGCAGATGTGCCGTGATGCGCAGGAGTATCTCGAGGCCGGTGTGGAGAGTGGCCTGATCAGGCCGAGCCGCGATCCGGCCGCGCGGGCGCGTTACCTGGCGATGCAGGCGATGGGCTCGTTGCTGTTGTGGATCTCGCTGCACCCGGGATTCCGGGAGATCGACGACTTCCGCAAGGAGTTGCGCCAGATCTCCGACGAGATCACATTGCCGGCGCTGGAGTTGTTCTCCGAGGGGTTGTTCGTCGACCGCAAGATGCTCGACGACTACCTGATGTATGTGTGCGATCCGCCGTCCGGCGACGCGAAGCCGTAGGCCGATCACGCGCCGCCGTGGGTGGCGCTCCTGTCAGACGACATCACGCCGGGATGATCCCGGATTTCACTGCGAAGAGGTTCAGCGATGACTGCTGCCCTGACGATTCAGCAATTGCACAAGTCCTTTGGTCAGGTGAAGGCGCTCGACGGTCTCGATCTGAAGGTGGAGGCTGGTCAGGTGGCCGGGTTCCTCGGCCCGAACGGGGCCGGCAAGTCCACCACCATCCGGATCGTCCTCGGTCTGCTGGGCGCCGATTCCGGGTACGTCGACGTGCTCGGTCTGCACCCTTGGTACGACGCGGTCGCGCTGCATCGGCGGCTTGCGTACGTACCCGGTGATGTGAGCCTGTGGCCGAACCTGACCGGAGGCGAGGCGATCGACCTGCTGTCGCGGTTGCGTGGCGGTGCCTCGAAGACGCGCAAGGCTGAGCTGTTGGAGCGTTTCGAGCTCGACCCGACGAAGAAGGGACGGACGTACAGCAAGGGCAACCGGCAGAAGGTTGCGCTGGTCGCGGCCCTGGCCGCGGACGTCGAGCTGTTGGTGCTGGACGAGCCGACGTCGGGTCTCGATCCACTGATGGAGACCGTGTTTCAGGCATGCATCGCCGAGGCGAAGGCGGATGGGCGTTCGGTATTGCTGTCCAGCCACATCCTGGCCGAGGTGGAGAAGCTGTGCGACACGGTGACGATCATCCGTGCCGGTCGTGCGGTGCAGTCCGGAACGCTGGCTGATCTGCGGCACTTGACTCGTACGACGATCACCGCGTCACTCGACGGCGATCCGGACCGACTGGCGGCGACTCCCGGCGTACACGATCTGCGGGCCGAGGACGGTGTCGTCACGTTCGATGTCGATCATGACGAGCTGGCGTCGATAGTGCAGGCGCTCGGCGGGCTCGGTGTACGCAGTCTGACCAGTGCTCCGCCGTCGTTGGAGCAGTTGTTCCTGCGCGAGTACGGCGACGACCTCGTGGGGGCGGGGTCATGACGAACTTCACTGCGACTCCTGCGCTGGTCCGGTTCGCGTTGCGCCGGGACCGGGTGAAGTTGCCGATCTGGGTCGGTGCGATCGGGCTCGGCATGTTGTACGCCGTCAGTGCGCTGCCGACTGTCTATTCGACGCCGGAGCAGCGCCAGGTCCGGGCGCGGCTGATGGATTCGCCCGCGGCGACCATGATGTCCGGGCCTGGATACGGCTTGGACGATTACACGCTCGGCGCGATGATCACCAACGAGATGGTGCTGTGGCTCGCCGTACCGACCGCCATGATGAGCATCTTTCTCGTCGTGCGGCATACCCGCGCCGAAGAGGAGACCGGACGGGCCGAGTTGATCCGGTCGGCCGTCGTCGGCCGCCACGCGGCTCCGCTGGCGGCGCTGATCGTGGCAGTCATCGCGAATGCAGGAGTCGCGCTTCTGACCGCGCTGGCGATGATGAGCGGTGACCTCGCGGCAACGGACTCGTTCGCGGTCGGCCTGGGACTGGGTCTGACTGGATTGGCGTTCGCCGGCGTCGCGACTGTGACTGCCCAGCTGACCGAGCACGCCAGGTCGGCCTCGAGCCTGGCGATGGTGGTGGTCGGTGCAGCGATCCTGCTCCGGGCAGTCGGGGACGCGTCGCAACGCGGTGGAACCGTCGTGTCCTGGTTGTCGCCGCTGGCCTGGACCCAACAGGCGCGACCGTTCGTCGAGCTCCGCTGGTGGCCGCTGTTGTTGCCGATCGCGGTTGTGGTGGTCGCCGTTGTCATGGCCTACGCGCTGTCCGGGCGACGCGACGTCGGTGCCGGCCTGCTGCCCGCGCGGCTGGGCAGGGCGGATGCCGCGCCGTACTTGTCGACACCGTTCGGCTTGGCTTTCCGGCAGCAGCGGGTGAGCGTGATTGGGTGGGGGATCGGCCTGTTCGTGTTCGCCCTGGCCAGCGGTTCGCTGACCGACTCCGTGTCCGAGGTGGTAGTCGAGAACCCGGACCTCGGCGAGGTGTTCCGCGCCAGCGGCCAGGATCCGATCGATGGATTCTTCGCAGTGATGGCGCTGTTCTTCGCCTTGATGATCGCGGCCTTCGCTGTCAGCTCTGTCCTGCGGTTGAAGTCCGAAGAACGCTCCGGTCACTCGGAAGCCGCGCTGGCCACCGCGATCAGCCGTAGACGCTGGATCACCTCGTGGCTCGGGTTCACCGCCCTCGCCTCGGCCGTGCTGCTGCTCGTCAGCGGACTCGGCGTCGGGATCGGCGCGGTCACGGGTGCCGCAGACAGCAGCGTCGTCATCGAGGTGATCGTGGCAACGCTCGCCTTCCTCCCGGCAGTCCTGGTCGTCATCGCGGTCGCAGCTGCCCTCTTCGGACTACGCCCGGGCGCGTCCACCTGGGCGTGGTTCGTCGTCGCCTACGCGTTCGTCTTCGGCTTCTTCGGTGCCCTACTGGACCTGCCCGACGCCTTCGCGAACCTGTCACCCTTCGGTCACACCACCGCCATGCCGTTGTCGAGCATCGAAGCCGTACCCCTCATCCTCCTCACCATCATCGCCGCCGTCCTGACCGCCGCCGGAACCACGACCTTCCGCAGACGCGACCTCGACCTCCCCTGAACCGACCTCCGATCCCGGCCGCCTCTGCGACACCCTCTGGCGCCGGTCCCGGCGTACCGGGCAGCCACTGGTCGGCGTTCGGTGGTCGGAGACCCGGGGTTGGACTGGTGAGGTCCCTGGGGCGCGTGACGGGTGGGGCGTGGTCGGATCGGGTTTGGATGCCAGGGACAAGGGAGTGAGTGTCCGCGCCCGATCGCGACACGAGGAGATGTGCCAGTTGGGTGACAAGGTCTGATGGCTGTCACGCGAGGGTTCCATGGCCGGCGGGTCACGGGCGATGCGTCGAGGGTGCCGCCGGGTCAGTATGTGACGAACGATTTTCCGGTGTTGTCGGCGGGTCCGACGCCGCGGACGCCTCTGGATTCGTGGCAGTTCACGATCCGTGGTGCGGTGGAGACGCCGGTGTCGTGGTCGTGGGCGGAGTTTCGTTCGCTGCCACGGGAGACCTTCACCGTGGACATCCACTGTGTGACGAAGTGGACGAAGCTCGGTACGACGTGGTCCGGAGTCTCGCTCGACACGCTGCTGGATGGGGTGCCTACCGAGGCGCCGTACGCCATGGCGTTCGCCGACGGCGGCTACACCACGAACCTCCCGCTCGAGGACCTGCGTGGCGGACGGGCTTGGGTGGTCGACGAGTACGACGGCCTGCCGCTCGATCCTGAGCACGGCGGTCCGGCCAGGCTGCTGGTTCCGCACCTGTACTTCTGGAAGAGCGCGAAGTGGGTGCGGGGGCTGCAGTTGCGTTCGGTCGATGAGGCCGGTTTCTGGGAGATGTTCGGCTATCACAACTACGGAGACCCGTGGAGAGAACAGCGCTACAGCGGCGACTGACGTGGCAGACGGGCGCGGTCGTGGAAACGGTCCACGAGACGCCCCGGGCCCAGACGATCGCGCTGGCGGTGCCCGGCTGGACAGGGCATCGCGCGGGTCAGCACGTGGACGTGCGGCTGACGGCACCTGATGGCTATCAGGCTCAGCGGAGTTATTCGATCGCGTCCGGACCGGAGGACGATCACCTGATGCTCACGGTGGAGCGGCTTGACGGCGGCGAGGTGTCGCCGTATCTGGTGGACGAGTTGCGGGTGGGTGACGAGCTCGAGTTGCGGGGCCCGATCGGCGGCTACTTCGTCTGGGCCGACGATCTCGGCGGTCCGTTGTTCCTGGTGGCCGGCGGCTCGGGTCTGGTCCCACTGCGATCGATGCTGCGCCACCACCGGGCGATCGGTAGCCGGGTGCCCGTACGAGTGCTGTGCTCGGCTCGCTCGCTGGAGCTGCTGATTTATCGCGAAGAGCTGATGGAAGTCGCGGCGTACGACCAGTTCGACATTGCGGTGACCCTGACCCGCGAACCGTCGAGTACCTGGCGCGGGTATCGCCGTCGGATCGACCACGACTTGCTGGCCGAGGTCGCCTGGCCCGCCGATGACCGGGCGCTGACCTACATCTGCGGGCCGACCGCGTTCGTCGAGGCGGCTGCCGGGGGCTTGGTTGCCCTGGGCTACGACCAGGGCCGGATCAGGACCGAACGCTTCGGCGGGACAGGAGTGCGATCGTGAAGACTGTCGACGGGAACGCGATCGCGGGCGTCCTGCACGACCTGTTCGGCCGCGACATGACAGTCGCGGGCTACGCGTGTGTGCACTGCGGCCGCACCGGTCCGCTCGCCGAGCTGGTCGTGTACGTCGGGGGTCCGGGCATCGTCGGTCGCTGCAGAGCGTGCTACACCGCACTGCTGGTGATCACCGAGCGCCGCGGCATGTACTGCGTCGACGCGGCCGGCGTCTAGGGATCGGTGCCGTCGGCATCGAGTGGCTGTCCGATCGCGTGGATCAGGTCTCGTCGTGAGGAGATACTGAGCTTCTCGAAGACCTTGTGGAGGTGGTACTCGACCGTGCGTGGACTGAGGTAGAGCCGTTCGCCGATCTCGGGATTCGTGAGGCCCTCGCGAGCCAGCGCTGCGATGCGGGTCTCCTGGGGTGTCAGGGGGCGGCGGCCGTGGCCGGAGACCAGGCTCGCAACCTTCTCCCCGGTCGCGAGGTGCTCACGGTGTGCGCGTCCGGCGAAGGCCGTGGCACCCATCGCGTCCAGGCTTTCCCACGCCGCGCGTAGCTGGCCGCGGGCGTCGAGGCGGCGGCCCCGTCTGCGGAGCCATTCGCCGTACACCAGCTGGCTCCGGGCGAGGTGCGTGCGCACGGCCGATCGCGACAGTCGCTCGATGGCCTCCTGATAGAGCGGCTCGGCATCCGGGCCCTCGGTCACGAGCGCGCGCGAGCGCGCCTGGATACCGAGGGCCCAGTCGGAGCCGGCGATTGTGGTTCGTTCATCCAGTTCGGTGAACGCGGCGCTCGCAAGGTCAGGTCTCCCGGTGCGCGACGCAGCCTCGATCAGTTCGACGAGAGCCCAGCCGAAGGTCACCAGTTCGTCGCGGGCCGCGGCGTCGCGGGCCGCATCGAAGGCGGCGTCATAGCGGCCGAGGCCGTTGTACAGAACCGCGGCCGACAGAGCGACGGTGGACAGGACGGCCCCCTCGCCACGGTGCCGGGCGTCGCGGCGGGCCGAGTCCATCAAAACGACGGCGGCCTGCTCGTCACCGATCCACCCCGCCAGCAGGAGAGCCCCGGACGGGTACGACGGGACGTGCGTCGACGTCGCTACCGCAGCGATCTCCTCAGCCAGCTGCTGAGCCTGCTCGAAGTGGCCGAGGTGGAGTTGCGCTAGGCAGGCGCTGCTCAGGGCGTACGGCAGACGCATGAGCGAGCCTGTCTCGCGTGTGCTCCCGACCGCCTGCGTGGACAGCCGCTCCCAGCCGGCGTCGTCCCAGAGGTCCGCCGCGATCCAGGAGCGCAGCCAACGCCAGCGGCGGTCCGCCGGCTCGGGGTCGGTGGTGCTGACCGGCGGGGGAGTCAACACCCGGCAGCCGTCTCTGAAGCCACTGGCGAAACGCGCGGTCAGACCCTCCAGCAGGTGCCCTACCAGTCCGTCGACGACTCGGTCCCCGGGCAGCTTGTTGGCGACCACGTCCACGCCCGGACCGAGCCGTCCGGCGTGGGTCGCGGCGACCAGCGCTTCCAGAAATCCCTCGCCGGCCGATGGCTCGTCGAGCTGATGCAGCGCCTGGGCTGTCTGCAGCAGTTGTTCTGCTGCCGGACCGTTTCGGCGGGCGGAGAACGCGAGTCGTGCGCGGTGATGATCGAGGTGCGCGCGGCCAGGCTCGTCCAGCTGGCCCAGGGCGGCGGTGATCAGCATCTGCGCGCAGTCAGCCGCGGAACCCGCCTCGAACCGTGCGTCGGCGGCAGCCAGCGCGCGCTCGGCGCGGAGTTGCCCCTCGGACGTCAGCAATGCCGAGCGCTCGAGGAATGCCGCGGCTCCCGCCTGGCCCAACCGGCTCCCGACGCCGGCCGCCTGGAGTTCGAGCTCGAGCGCGAGTGCGTCGTTCGGCTCCGCCGACGCGCAGGCCAGGTGCCAGGTACGGCGATCGGGTGTGCCGGTCGCGTCGGCCAATGCCCTGTGGACGTCGGCCCGCTCCCCGGCCGTCGCCGACCGGTAGACCGCCGTACGCTCGGCCGGCTCCGGGAACAGAACGTGCGTCCCCAGCCGCAGCAGGCCCTGGTTCTCCGCAGCGGAGGCGAGACGCCGATCGATTCCGAGGATTTCGGACGCGCGCCACAGCAGTGCCGGGTCGCCAGTGGAATCAGCCGCTGCCAGAACCAGCAGGAGCCGTTGGTCGGGGTCGAGCCCGGCCATCCGTGCGGTCAGTGCACGCAACCTCTCGGGGGAGAGGATCGGGTTCGGTGCGAGCCCGTATCCGGCCGCGAACGTGGCCGAGGTGACCTCCGCTGCGACGTGGAGCAGGGTCCGCGGATTTCCGCGCGACTCCGCGACGATGCGTTCGAGAACGATGTCGTCGATCCGGCCGAACGACGCGGTTCGCAGCAAGGACCGGGCGTCGGTGTCGGTCAGGCCGGTCAGGTGAAGATCCGGGAACTCGGCGAACTGATCGTCGCCGGTGGACCGGGTCGACACCACTGCGGACACGGGGCTCCCGTCCAGACGCCGAAGGACGAACGCGAGGGCGGCCGCGCTCTGGTCGTCGAGCCACTGGGCATCGTCGATCAACCAGAGTGCCGGCCGGTGCCGGGCTGCCGCAGTCAGCACAGACACCGTGGCGAGGCCGACGAGGAACGGGTCGGCGTCGCCCTCCGCCCGGCCGAAGGCCTTCGCCATCGCCGCGGCTTGTGGTCCGCTGAGCTCCGTCAGGTCGGTGCGGACAGTGGAGCAGAGGAGATGGAGGCCGGCGTACGGCATCGACTGTTCGGACTCGATGCCTCGGCATCGAACGACGATCAGGTCCTGCGCTGCGCGGGCGGCGATGCCCAGGAGTGTGGACTTGCCCAAACCCGCGTCGCCGCGCACCACCGTCACACCGGAGACGCCCGATCGGGCCCGGCCGATCACGTTCTCGAGCCTGGCGACCGCGTCGGTCCGTCCTGGCAGCGTCGGTCGGGACGCAGCCTGCGTTGTCGATGATCGTTCGTCAGGGGGCACTGATCCAACCTGCGGCCAGACGGCCCGGGCCACCCCCGGGATTTGCACGGGTGTGACCCCGGGACTGGTGCGCCAGGAGCTCGGACGAGCGCTGGACATAGAATCCGCGTGTGGCCCGATAACCCCGGGCGCAGGGTGATCACCGGACGCTAGGCGGATGGCGGCGTTGACCGTGTTACAGGATCGGCGCGACGAGAGCCGGCAGCTGGACGGACTCCTCGACGCTGTTCGCGCAGGTCAGAGTCGCAGCCTGGTTCTGTGCGGCGAGGCCGGAGTGGGCAAGACCGCTCTGCTCGACTACCTGGTCGAGCGGGCGGTGGACTGCCGGGTAGCCCGGGTTGCCGGGGTGGAGGCCGAGAAGGAGCTGGCCTTCGCCGGCCTCCATCAGATCTGCGCGCCCCTACTCGATCGGCTGGACGTACTTCCCGAGCCGCAGCGCAACGCGCTGGCCACCGCGTTCGGTCTGCGTTCCGGCGAACCGCCGGACCGATTCCTGATCGGGCTCGCGACCTTGAGTCTGCTAGCCGAGGCTGCGACCCGGCAACCGGTCGTCTGCGTGATCGACGATGCCCAGTGGTTCGACACGGCGTCCTTGCAGGCCTTGACCTTCGCCGCCCGCCGGATGGTCGCCGAACGGATCGCAGTGGTGTTCGCGGCACGCGACACAGCTGACGCCAACGATTTCGAGGGCATCCCGGAGTTGGTCTTGAGGGGCCTGGGCGACCAGGATGCTCGCGCGCTGCTCCAGACCGTGCTGTCCGGCCCGGCCGATCCCCGGGTGATCGACCGGATCGTGGCCGAGGCACGCGGCATCCCGCTGGCTCTGATCGAGGTACCCCGCGGGGTGACGCCCGCGCAGCTGGCCAGTGGATTCGGCCTACCGCGACCCGGGGTCGTGCCGGCGTCGGTCGAAGACACCTATGCGCGGGTGGTGAACGAGCTGCCGGTCGCATCGCGCCGGCTGCTCGTGGTGGCGGCAGCCGAACCTCTCGGTGACCCGGTCCTGACCTGGCGCGCGGCGGAGTCCCTGGGCCTTGGCCTCCCCGCTGCGGCACCTGTCGAGGCGTCCGGCCTGGTCCGGTTCGGCACCCGGATCCAGTTCCGGCACCCCCTGGTCCGGTCGGCGGTGTACGGCTCCGCCTCGCCGGAGGAGCTCCGCGAGGCACATGGAGCGCTCGCGGCCGCGACCGATCCGGAGACCGACCCGGATCGCCGGGCCTGGCATCGGGCGCAGTCGGTGCTCGGGCCGGACGAAGGCGTCGCGGCTGAGCTGGAACAGTCGGCGGGACGCGCACAGGCGCGTGGCGGCCTGGCCGCCGCTGCCGCTTTCATGGCTCGCGCGGTCGAGCTCACTGCGGACCCGCAGCGTCGTACCGAGCGAGCGATCGCGGCGGCGCGGGCGTATCACCAAGCCGGACAGGCCGAGGACGCGCAGCGGTTGCTGGCAATTGCCGAAGCGGGCCGCCTTGACGACGGCGGCAGAGCGCAGATCGATCTGCTGCGCGCCCAGATCGCGTTCACGGTCAACCGGGGCAGCGATGCGCCGCCGCTGTTGCTGCGGGCGGCGCAGCAGCTCGAGGAGATCGACGTACCGCGGGCGCGGGGGACCTACCTGGATGCGCTCCTCGCGGCGATGTTCGCAGGTGACTTCGCCGCCTCCGGTTGTCTGCGGGATGCCGCCGAGGCGGCTCGGGCGGCAGTCCGGCCGACCGCCCCGGAAACGCCCGCCGATCTCCTCCTCGACGGGCTGGCGGTGCGCTTCACGGATGGCTACACGGCAGCGGTCCCGCTGTTGACGGAGGCGCTGGCGGCCTTCCGGGACGCCGAACTGACCGCCGACTCGCTGCATTGGTTCTGGCTCGCTCACATCACGGCCGGCAACCTGTGGAACGAGCAGACCCTCGACAATCAGCGCCATCTCGAGCTAGCTCGTGCCCTCGGTGCGATGGCCACGCTGCCGCTGGCGCTGAGCGTCCGGATCGGAGCGCATGTGCTCAGCGGCGAGCTCGACCAGGCATCCGACCTGTTGTCCGAGCTCGATGCGGTCAACGAGGTGACCGGGCTGCCGATGGCTCCGTACGGCGCCTTGCTACTCGCCGCGTGGCAGGGGAGGGACCAGCAGGCGCGCACCTTGATCGTTCGCGCGGAGGTGGAGGCGGCCCAGCGTGGGGAGAGCTTCGGGCTGGTCATCACCGGCGTGGCGGCAGCCGTACTGGACAACAGCCACGGTCGCTACGAGGAGGCGTACAAGGCGGCAACCGGCGCGGCGCAACGACCAGCGGTGATGGGCGTGGAGCCCTGGGCCGTGCTGGCCGAGTTGGTGGAGGCCGCGGTGCGGCTCGGTCATCACGAGGAGGCCTTGACAGCATGCAAGCGGCTCACCGAGACCACCCAGGCCACGCGTACGTCGTGGGGTCTCGCGGTCGAGTCCAGGTGCCACGCCCTGATCGCACCGAAGGACGAGGCCGAGATCCACTACCGTCGTGCGATCGAGCTGATCTCGACGACCCGCATCCGCGGCGAGCTCGCGCGCTGTCACCTGGTGTACGGCGAGTGGTTGCGCCGGGGGAGCCGCATCACCGAAGCACGAGACCAGCTGCGGACCGCGCACGAGTTGTTCGACCAGATGGGGATGCGGGCGTTCGCCGATCGCGCCGCGGCCGAACTCCGCGCGGCGGGTGAGTCCGTGCGGCCGGCTCGCGCGGAGTCGCCGGACGTGCTGACCGCCCAGGAAGCCCAGATCGCCAGGCTTGTCGCCGACGGACTGTCCAACGCCGAGATCGCCGCTCGCCTGTTCCTGAGTCCACGCACGGTCGAGTGGCACCTCAGCAAGGTCTTCGCCAAGCTACAGCTGACGTCGCGCCGTCAGCTGCGCAGTCAACAGCTACCGATTCCGGGCGGCGGCTGATCGGGGACGCCCGTACCCCGGGGGTTCCCCAAGGTCGCAGACCGGGGACTCTCACGGACGCGGCCGCCGACGGTGGGGCCGCAGAGTGCAGCCATGAGTAGTCAGGTGCAGACACAAGAGTTCGACGTCGTCGTGATCGGTGCCGGTCCGATCGGCCAGACTCTTGCCGATCGGGCGCGCGCCGGCGGATTGAGCGTCGCGGTCGTAGAGCGCGAGCTCGTCGGCGGCGAGTGCTCGTACTGGGCGTGCATCCCGAGCAAGGCGATGCTGCGCCCGGTTGTCGCGATCGCGGAGACTCGCAGTGTCGACGGTGCCCGGGAGGCGGTCACCGGGTCGATCGACCCCAAAGGGGTGTTCGGGCGACGAGACCGCTACGTGACCGACTGGGACGACAGCGGTCAGGCGAAATGGGTCGAGAGCATCGGTGCCACCCTGGTCCGCGGCCACGGTCGCCTCGACGGCCCGCGTCGGGTCGCCGTGACGACCGCCGACGACCGCGTGGTGATGCTCACCGCACGTCAAGCGGTCGCCATCTGCACCGGCAGCCTGGCTGCCGCGCCGGACCTGGCCGGCATCACCGAGGCGCGGCCCTGGACGAACCGGCGGGCGACCGACAGCAGCGTGGTCCCGAACCGGCTGGCGATCGTCGGCGGCGGACCTGTCGGCGTCGAGATGGCGACCGCATGGAACGGGCTCGGCTCGACAGTGACCCTGATCGCTCGCGAACACCGGCTGCTGACGCAGATGGAACCATTCGTCGGTGAGCTGGTGGCCGACGGCCTGTCCGGCGAGGGGGTCACGGTTCGTACCGCGTCGATCCTGGAGTCCCTACGGCGCCCGGACACCGCAGGACCGGTCACGCTCATGCTGGACGACGGTGAGAAGGTCGAATCCGACGAGGTACTGTTCGCGATCGGACGGATCCCGCTCACCGGCGACATCGGTCTGGAGACGGTCGGGTTGTCGTCCGGGACGTGGCTCGACGTCGACGACACCTGTCGGGTCCGTGGCGTGGAAGACGGCTGGTTGTACGCGGTCGGGGACGTCAACCATCGCGCCTTGCTGACGCATCAGGGCAAGTACCAGGCCCGGATCGCGGGCCAGACGATCGTCGACCAGGCCGCCGGCCGCCCCCTCGACACCGCCGCGTGGGGATCACATGTGACGAGCGCCGATTCCTCCGCCGTACCGCAGGTCGTCTTCACCACGCCCGAGGCAGCGGCTGTCGGCCGAACCGCTCAGCGAGCCGTGACAGAGGGATTCCGTACCCAAGTGGTCGACGTCGAGATCGGTGACGTCGTCGTCGGCGCCAAGCTGTACGCCGACGGTTACCGCGGCCGCGCCCGGATGGTCGTCGACGAGGACACCCGGACCCTTCTCGGTGTCACGTTCGTCGGTCCGGGTGTCACCGAACTGCTGCATTCGGCCACCGTCGCGGTAGCCGGTCAGGTCCCGATCGATCGTCTCTGGCACGCCGTGCCGTCCTTCCCGACGATCAGCGAGGTCTGGTTGCGACTCCTCGAGGCCTACCGAGGCTGAACCCGCCCGATCGACTGTGGAGGTAGCGCGATATGGCAACTGTCTCGTTCAAGGGAGCCACCCGGGTCTACCCGGGCACCGACATCGCTGCCGTGGACAAGCTCGACCTCGACATCGAGGACGGGGAGTTCATGGTGCTGGTCGGACCATCCGGATCGGGGAAGTCGACCGCACTGCGGATGCTGGCCGGGCTCGAAGAGGTCAACGAGGGATCCATCTACATCGGCGATCGCGACGTCACCAACAGCCCGCCGAAAGAGCGCGACATCGCGATGGTGTTCCAGAACTACGCGCTGTACCCCCATATGTCGGTCGCCGACAACATGGGCTTCGCCCTGAAGATGCAGGGCCTGCACAAGGACGAGCGGGCCAAGCGCGTCGCCGAGGCGGCCAAACTGCTCGGCCTGGAGGAGTACCTCGACCGCAAGCCGAAGGCGCTGTCCGGTGGTCAGCGTCAGCGCGTGGCGATGGGCCGCGCGATCGTGCGTGACCCGCAGGTCTTCCTGATGGACGAGCCGCTGTCGAACCTCGACGCCAAGCTCCGGGTCCAGACCCGCACGCAGATCGCCGAGCTCCAGCACCGCCTCGGCGTCACCACGGTGTATGTCACCCACGACCAGGTCGAGGCCATGACCATGGGCGACCGGGTCGCCGTACTGAAGGACGGCGTACTGCAGCAGGTCGACACCCCGCTGAACCTGTACGACAAGCCGCGGAACAAGTTCGTGGCCGGCTTCATGGGATCGCCGGCGATGAACCTGATCGAGGCCAAGATCGCCGACGGCGGTGCGCTGATCGGCGACTACCTGGTGCCGATCGACCGCGCCCTGCTGGCCAAGGCCGGCGACGACAAGACGCTGACCATCGGCGTCCGGCCGGAGGCGCTCCACTTCGCCGACGAGGGGCTGCCGGTGACGGTCGCGGTGGTCGAGGAGCTCGGGTCCGACGCGTTCCTGTACGGTACCGCGGAGCACACCGGGAACCAGCAGATCATCGCCCGGATCAGCACCCGGCAGAACGCCGAGAAGGGCAGCCTGATTCCCCTGGCTCCGGACCCGGAGAAGCTGCACCTCTTCTCGTCCTCCACCGAGGAGCGGCTCAACGCCTGACTTGATGCGCGGGGCAACGGAAAGGAATGACTTCATGAATGACAGCTCCGGCCGTCGACCGACGATCGACTGGGATCGGGTGACCCGGGACGAAGTGGTGCAGGCGATCGAGGAGTACGACCGGCTCGGTCCGGACGGCTTCTTCTCCCGGCACGGCTTCGCCCCCACGACGACGTACGAGCTGGTCTGGGAGGAGCGAGCGTACCCACCGAAGGCGGTTCTTGGTACCGCCTACGAGTTCGCGACCGGTCGGCGCTTGGCCTCGGCCGATTTCGAGGGCGGCAAGGCCGGAGCAGTCAAGGTGCTCGGAAGGCTGGGATTCACCGTGCAGCAGATCCAGCGCTAGGAAGCCGCAACGGCCTGTTCGGGATGGTGTGTCCTGAACAGGCCGTTGCGGCTTAGCCGGTCAGTCGTCGGCGTGCTCGCGGAGGTAACGGACGAGGCCGACGACATCCTCGGGGACGAGGCGGCCGATCGCTCCGCTGGAGTAGACGCTCACGACCACCTTGCCCTCGGGATCGAGGACGAAGCCGGTGGACTGCAGGTACACCGGGTCCGGATTCACGAAGGCTCCGGTGAGCTCGGCCACTGTGCCCGCATCGGCGCCGAAGCCCACCGGAAAGGTCAGCTTGTGCTTGGTGATCAGCTCGGTGGTGGTGGCTTCGTCGTCGACCGAGAGGGCCGCCACGCCGACCCCGATGTCTTCCAGAGTGCTGCTCGCACGCTGGAACGCCCGCAGTTGCGCGTTGCAGTACGGACACCATGACCCGCGGTAGAACAGCATCACGCCGAAACGGCCGGCAAACGCCTCGGGTACGGCGACCTTCTCACCGCCGGGAACCGTGAACGTCAGGTCGGGAAAGCGATCGCCTGGTTGCAGTAGAGACATGAGCGAGGGGTTCTCCTTGTCGTTGTTCGTCGCCGCGTCAGCAGCCCGGCTTGGAGTCTTCCGCTCATCGACCTGTGGGCGCGTCCGGCAGGAACCCCAGGACACCCCCCGGCCCGACCCCCGGACGCCAGCAGGCGACCGGCCTCGACCCGCCATCGGCGGCGCTCTGATCGGCCAGGACGTATACGCCGTCGTCCATCAGGTCGGCGCCTGTGACCTCGACGAGGCCTTACCGGAAGACGAGCCCTGCTGCGAGTCCGGGCCGTTCGCGATCAGGCCGAGGTCGGTGCCGGCTTCGTTCTGCTGGTTGTGTTCGGTGAGAATTCCTCAGCGTGTTCAGCCTGAGCGGAGTGTCGCGTAGTCTCGCGCGGTCAGCGGTTCGGTGGTGAGAGCGCCGTCCGCTTGTAGTGCCTCGACCGGTGTGCCGTCGCGGGAGAAGCTCACCTGGTCGATGGACGGCAGGGCTGTGATGGACAAGACGATCTGTCCGACTGCCAGGACGTTCTCGGTCGCCGAGCGCCCTTCGGAGTCTCCTGACAGCTCCACGACGACGCGATTTCGTTGGATCTCCACGACAGTAAGTCGGAGCTCGGCCTCCAGGGCGGAGGTGATGCCGTTGGCTTGCTCGCCGGTGCTGGGTCCGGTCTGCAATGCTTCGATCACGGTGTTCAGCCGGTCGGTCAGAGTAGTCGTCGGTGCATCGCGGAGGACCTTGACCAGCCGGTCGTCGCGGACGAAGTTGACCTGAACTGCCGGCCTTCCCGGTATTGCGGTGCCGGGTGTCGAGGGGTGGTCAGGACTGCTGAGTACGGTCGGGATGCGCCCAGGCTCGATCGGGACCGGCGTCGATTGCATCGGGACGCCGCATCCGGCGAGGGCCAGCAACAACACCAGTGCGAGCCGGCATCTGGAAGTCATATCTGCGGGCCTCCGGTAGTCCGGCCGCGGGAACCGGCACCAGGCGCCGGCCGAGAGCGACGGTGCTGTGCGCCAGCGCCGGGACGATTGCGCGTGATGGGATGCCGGCGGCGGTCGCCCCTCAACGGCCGTCGCCGCATCCACTCGGCCCAACTCCATGCGAGCTGTCGCCGGACCTGTCGACGACGTTAGATGACAGCGCAGGCCGGTTCTACCGCCGCGCCCGCCACCGTTCCGAATGTCAAGAAGTCTCAAAGGCCGCGTCAAGGAAGCTTCACACCGGGCGACTCATGGAACGGTTGCTGGCAGCAACGATCATGATCAGCGCGAGCACGGCAGGCAGCCAGGTCTCACCGGCACCAGGTCCGGTCTGATGTCCACGGTAGGCCGACGTAGTTCTCCGCGACGGACGTCGCGGCGGCAGGGGAGCTGACGACGTACTGGAGTGTTGCAACTGCTGCTGGAACGGATCGTCTCCTGGGAATCGGTGCAGGATCGAGGTCATCCACCAGGAGAAGTGTTGTATGCGTCAGACCCGCCGCAGGCAGTCGACGGAGAAGGAGTCGAGGCTCATCCGGTTTCCGCCGACGTACCACGAGGCCAACGCTTCGGCTAGCGCGTGTACGTCGTGGATCGCGAGGTTGAGGCCCTTCGCGCCGGTCGGGGCAACGATGTGGGCGGCATCTCCAGCCAGGAAGAGACGGTCGTGCTGTATCGGCTCGCGGCGAAACCCGAGTGCGGCTTGTCGAGGGACGCAGGGGCTATACACGCGGCTGGCTCCGCCCGTCACACGTGCACTGGGCGGTCGGCGTGGCTGACGATAGCAACGGGTACGCCGAGGCTTCGTACCTGCCGGACACCGCCGACGGCACGCCCGGCGCCAAGGCTGTCGGCAGCCAGCACCCTGTGGCTGCGTTCCGCGCGCCTGGTCCAGTTGCTGCAGGACCAGGCCGGCGAGCCGGGGTGGCAGCTTGGCGCGCTTGTCACAGGTCTTCAGGTATAGGTCGCCGTCGCGCTGGTCGCCGTCGTGGGTGGCAATACGGCGACCTACGGCATGGCGAGGCCGAACATCAGCGCCAGCGCCCCCGCTGATCCGGACGTCCAGCGGCACTTCGATGTCATGAATGCACCGCTGGATCTGTTCGGAGTGCAGGTCATCGTCCAGAGATAGGTCGATGCTTGCGCTCCGCCCACCGGTCACCAGTCAGCTACCGATCGACATGACGCTTGAGACGCCACCTGCGATCTGGTCGGCCGGTCGACTAGTTCGGCTTGGGGGATTGTTTCCCGGCGTGCACGTCGAGGTGCGGTGAAGGCGGCGTTCGCCATCGTCGCCCCGTCCACAGACAACAACGGTCGCCGCGTTGCCTGCGAATACCATGTTGCTTGCGAGTACCACTGGGAAGGGCGGGAGGGATCTCCGTGCGCTACGACGACTGGGGCGTCCGGGCGCAGCAGTGGGCGGGATTGCGCAGCGTGTCGACGAGCGTGTGCGGCGTGCCCGTGCACTATATCCGCGCGGAGCCCGCCTCGGCTGCCGCTCCCGACGCACCAGTTCACCTGCTCGTGCCCCCGATGACCGGCAGCGCGAGCATGTGGATCGACCTCGTTCCTCACCTCAGACAGCTTGGACCGGTGATTTCCGTCGACCTCCCGGGGACGATTACGGGCCACACCGGTGCTCCCTATCGGCACGGGCCGCGCGCAGACCTCGATGCTCGCTTTGTGCCGGCCTTCGTCCGGCAGCTCCACGTCGAAGGCCAGGTGGTGGTGCACGGCTGGTCGACGGGTGGACTGGTGGCGGCGCTGGCCGCAGGGATGATGCCCGACAAGACTTTGGGAGTCGTCCTGGTGGCCCCGGCGCTGCCGTGGCGCCTGACATCACCAGCCGAGGCGCTCGCGTGGCAGACGCTGGGACGACTCGCCGTCGCAGCCGGCCCGCCCGCGACACGCATCATGCTGCGCTTCGCCGGCCGGCGCATGCTGGACGCCAAGCGCAACGCGATCAAGGATGGTGTCGCCATCTCCGGTGGCCGCACCAACCTCATCGGCGGAGACCCGGGCCGTGTCTCACGCGCGCAGGTCGACCTGTGGCTGGATGACCTCGACGCGGCCCGCGAGCACCCGGAACGGCTGGCAGGCACGGCCACGGCGTTCGCGTCGACCATCGAAGCCATGTTCATCACACAGCGGCGGACGAACCAGGCGTTAGATTCCGTGCGGGTGCCCGTACTTGTGCTGTGGGGAAGCGACGATCCGCTGGTCGACCCCACGTCACTCATGCAGCACGCCCGGCGGCCGAACTGGACACCCCGACGCATCGACGACGTTGGCCACCTGCTTCCAGTCGAGGCCCCCGTCCTCTGCGTGCAGGCAGTCGCACAGTGGCTCGCCGACATCGGGGCATGAACGCCGACGGTGTTGATTCTCGCGGAATCCGACGTCCTACAGCGCGGTGGTCAAGTCTGCCGTGACGCAGGCGACAGCTTGACTAGTTCGGTGAAGGTAGCCGTCCCACTTCACCTCATTGCGCGATCCGGCCGGAAGGGCGTACGGCGGCATCCGCTGTGCTTGGTGGCGAGTCGCGCGATGGGCCAGCCGCGCTCGACGTACTGGAGCGCCTCACGTCGGACCCGATCGGTGTCCAGGCTCGGGTGATGGTTGACGTGGTGTGCTCGGTTGATGTTTGACGGGTTAGTTCGGTTCTGGCGGGCTTGGCGGCCCGCTTCTTGCGGTGTCTCCCTACGATTCGCGGACGGCGGTGCGGAGGAGGTCGATGCCGGACCAGAACTCCAGCAGCAGGTCGGTGACGTGGACGTCTGGCGGCCGAGTACACCGTCGCCCACCCCGAAGGGCGAGCGACCCGGTCGCGTGATGGCGGCGGGCACTAGCTCGGTAGCAGGACCCGGACTTGGTCTCTGATGTCTTGCACGATGTCGTCGACGGGGTTGGCGATGTTGATGGTCGCGGCCATGCTGACGAACATGATCGCGGAGACGATGTGCGCGAGCGTTGCGGCGTCGCCGGAGCTGACGCGCTCGTCTCGCTGCAGCACGTCGGCGATCGCCTGTTCGGTTTGCACGGTGAGGACGAGGGCGTCGCGGTGGTGGGGTTCCTGGGGGTCGCCGAAGACGATCTCTCGCAGGTAGGTTCGTCCGTTGTCGATCTGTTTGCGGTTGCATTCCACGACCGGGCGGACGATTGCCATCACCGCGTCGAGTCGGTCGGGGATGCTTTCGGCCGCCGACCTGCCTTGTGTGAGCGCTTCGGCGTAGGTGGAGTTCTGCACGAGCAGGAGGAGTTCGCCTTTGGTCTTGGCGTAGAGGAACAGGGTGCCCGCACCGATGTCGGCCTTGTCGGCGATCTCCTGGGTGGTGACCTCGTCGACGCCGCGCTCGGCGAAGAGTTCTTGGGCGGCGGCGGTGATGCGGTCGAGCTTCTGCTGCTTGTTCCGCTCGCGCCGTCCGACTGGTTGGGAGTCGAGTGGCATGACTGCCGTCCTTGTCTGCTGTGGGCTCCTGTTGTGGGGGCTCGAATGTGCCGGCGCTCATTCTTCCACGGCGACAAGAGGAGCCCTCGTGTCGCGGAGCTCCGGATAGAGCGCCTCGACCGGGCCGCTCAGAGCCGCCTTGACCTGGGCGGTCAGCTGATCGGCGATGACCTCGTACTCACCGGCCTCGACGGCGTCGTAGACCTTCGTGACGAGCTCCGTGGGCTGCAGCTTGGGCCCGTCGGCGTGTGCGGCCATGCGGGTCTCGACGTAGCCCATGTGCACTCCCGTCACATGGACGCCGTGGGGCGCGAGCTCAAGCCGCAGAGAGTTGGTGGCCGACCAGAGCGCGGCCTTGGCGGCGCTGTAGATGCCACCGAACCCATACCAGCTCGCAACCGAGTGCACGTCCACGAGAACGGCCTGCGGCAAGGCGGCGAGGATCGGCGCGAACGCACGGGCGAGGAGGACAGGCCCGAAGAAGTTGATCTCCATGTTGGTCCGGATGTCCGACTCGGTCACCTCGAGCAGGCTTGCGCTCGGCGGGTTGGCGCCCGCGTTGTTGATGAGCGCCGTCACGTCTGGCGCCGCGGTCACGGCCGCAGCGATGGACGCGGCGTCGGTGACGTCGAGGGTGAGGGGGACGATGCGCTCGTCGTCCCACGGGCGAGGAGTGCGGGCCGTGGCGTAGACCTTCGCCGCGCCGCGCGCGAGAGCGTGGTGAACGAAGTGGGTTCCGATGCCGCCGTTTGCCCCGGTGACCAGGACAACTGCTCCATTGAGGGAAGGCATGTTGGGTCCTTTCTGTTGTGGGATCGCCGCGTGCGGGCGAGCCAAGCCGCTATTGCCGGTAGTGCGGCAGGATGGCGCCGTTCTTGACGTAGGTCAGGGCGGCGGTGACGTCGTACGCGTGGATGGTGGAGGCGAGCGGTGCCAGCTGGTTGGAGATTTCCGCGATCGCGTTGCTGGTGAAGAAGGCGTCGCGTGATGCGGTGTCGGTGAACCCGAGGATGAGGGAGGCGTGGAAGTGCTGGTCGTCGGGGTTGTCGTGTGCGACGTTCGGGGTGTCCCACAGCTTTTCGATCCAGGGCAGGAACGTCTGCGTGCGCAGTTCCCTGAGCGATGTGGTGCCGGCGAGTGCGGGAACGAGTTGCTTCTTGATGAACCTCCGGAACTCACCGGCGCCGGCCCCGTCTCTGCGGCGGAGGTAGATCAAGGCGCGGGCACCGACTGTCTCTCCCGGGCCGGCGACGTCGTACCAGCGAGACGAGTTCGGTGGGCCGGTGTAGAGCAGAGTGCGGCGGAACACGTTGATCTCGTCCTGGTAGGCCAGCTGCGTTTGCTTGCGCCCTTGCAGGGGCGAGAGCGAGAGCGCCGAATGCAGGGTGACTTCCGCGACGCCGTCGATCTTCCGGTCGGCGGGGATCGAGGTCTCCACCCCGTCGGTCACCGGCCACCGGCCCGGATTGTGCTCGGCGAGGTGAATCTGCCGGTACTCCTCCAAGCCCGGAGTGGCGGAGATGATCTTTGAGTGCGGGCCCTTCCAGTGGTCCATTCCAGTCTGGCGGGGCTGGTCGGTGCGCACCCACAGCAGGATCGAGGAGGTGAAGTGCTTCTTGACGTCCAGTGCCGCGGCGGACAGTGACGTGCTCATGGTGTTGCCCTTCTCATGCGGTTGAAGTGTTCGGGTGGTCATTGGGCGAGGAACTCGACGGCGATGGGGGCGAACGTCTGGTGGAGCTGGAAGATGCCGCCGTGACCGGAGTCGGGGTAGATGATCAGCTCACTGTTCTTGATCCGTCGGTGCAGGTCCTCGGACAGGATCGAGGGCACCATGCGGTCGTTGTCGCCGTTGGCGATCAGGGTGGGTTGGGTGATCGTCGACAGGTCGTCGGGGGCGGAGCGCCCCCACCTCTGGATCGCCTTCAGTTGGGTCTGGAACGCCTTGACCTTGATCGGTGTGTCGCGGTCGACGGTGCGCTCCTTGAGCCGGTTGACGAACGCGCGCGCGGCGGGCTTGCCGGTGGCGTTGCGGTTGAAGAACAGGAACTCCTTGGGGTCGGACCTGGTCAGGGCTGCTCGCAGCATGTCCCAGTACGTGGTGCCGACAACCTTGTCGATGTCCTTGCCGCCCTTCGGCCCGGTGCCGGTGAGGACGAGCTTGCGGACGAGCTCGGGGTGCTTCACCACCAGCGCCTGGGCGACGAAACCGCCGAGAGAGAAGGAGAAGACGTCGATCTTGTCGAATCCGAGCGCCGTGATGAAGGTGTAGGCGTCGTCGGCCATCGCCTCGACACTGTCCGGAACTTGGCCCGTGGACGCACCCACACCGCGGTTGTCGAACGTGATGACGTGACGGCCCTTTGCGATGGGGTCGACGATGCGGGGGTCCCAGTTGTCCAGGGTCGCGGCGAGGTGGACAAAGAAGACGACGGGGATGCCGCCCTTTGGCCCCAGCTCGCGGTAGGCGTAGGTGACGCCGCTGGCGTCGACGGTGCGGGCCGGCGCGTCCTTGTATGGAGTGATGACGTTGTCCTGTGTGTGCCTGTTCGTGCTCATGGTGTTCTCCTGTTTCCTGGTTCGTACGTGGTGAGATGGGTTTGTTCAGGTCCTGCTGATGACGGCTTTGCCGCGGATGCCTCCCGTTTCCAGTGACTGCACTGCCTGCGCGGTCTGGTCGAAGTCGAAGACCCGTCCGACGACGGGGCGCAGCGCGCCGCTGTCGACGAGGGCAGTGATCTCGCGGAGCTGGCCGCCGCTGGCGCGCATGAAGAGGAATTCGTAGGTCACGCCGAGGCGCCGGGCCTGGCGGCGGATGCGGCTGCTGAGGGCGGTCATCACCAGCCGGAGTAGCGGGTTCGCGCCGAGCTCGTGGGCGAACGCCGGGTCGGGCGGGCCGGCGATCCCGATCGCCTTGCCGCCGGGGCGCAGTACGCGCAGCGACTTCTCGAGGTTCTTCCCGCCGAGGCTGTCCAGCACCAGGTCGTACCCGTCGAGGAGCTGTTCGAAGTCCTGGCGGCGGTAGTCGATGACGAGATCCGCGCCGAGCTCGCGCACGAAGTCGACGTTGCCGGTGCTGACCGTGGTGGCGACCGTGGCGCCGAGGTGCTTGGCGAGCTGGACCGCGATCGTTCCGACTCCGCCGGCGCCGCCGTGGATGAGGACCCGTTGCCCCGGCTGCAGGTTGCCCCGCTCGACGAGTGCCTGCCACGCGGTCAAGGCCACCAGCGGTAGCGAGGCCGCTTCCTCGAGGCTGATTGATGCCGGCTTGAGCGCCAGGTCGGCCTCGGCGACCGCGATGCGCTCCGCGAATGTTCCGATGCGGTCCTTGTCGGGCCGGGCGTACACCTGGTCGCCGAGCCTGAATCCCTGCACCTTCGCGCCGACGCCGATCACCGTTCCGGCGACGTCGTTGCCGAGGATCTGCGGCAGCCTGTACGGGAGGACCTGCTTGAACTCGCCCGCCCGGATCTTCTCGTCGAGCAGGTTGAGCCCGGCAGCCTGGACCTGTACGAGCACGTCGTGCTCTCCGACCACAGGCTCGGCGACATCCGCTTGCTGTAACGGCCCCTTGTACTGCTTGACGACGAACGCACGCATGAAGACTTCCCTCCTCGTTCCGATGACTTGTCCCGGACCAACTAATCTGAGTTCACTCAATGATGAGCATACTCAGTTAGTTTGTCAAGGAAGTCGTCGTGAGACGCGGACTCCGATTGGACCGCTGCGCGGGTACCCCCGGCGTCAGCTCCGCGACCGCGATCCGGACATTCGCTACATCACTGAGCCGACGGTCGGAGGAGGTCGGCGTCTTCGAAGGCTTGGTGGAGGGCTTGCGCGGCGGCTGGGTTGGCGGACGTTGTCAGGTCCGGGAGGTCGGCTTGGACGGCGCGTTCGTCCGCGGCGAGGCTCTTCCGCAGGAGGGTGACTTCTTCGCCGATGAGCGCTCGCGGTGGGTTCTTGGGTGGGGCCTCGATGGCGTCGACTTCGTAGACGGGGTTGACGGAGATCGCGCCGTAGCGGACGGCGAGCTTCATCGCGCCGGAGAGGATGGCGCGGCAGGTCTTGGCGGTCGGAGCGCCCGCAGTGGTCTTGATTTTGGCGAGGACGGTGTCTATGCGTGGGGTGGTGGCTTCGACGATGCGGAGTTCGCCGAGGGCGGGCCGGATGTGGTTCTTCAGGGCGCGACGGTAGGTGTCGAGCGACGTCGGGGATCGTGTGCCGTCGGCGACCATGCCTTCGAAACGTTTCTCCCAGAGGTCGAGGAGGTGATTGATCTTGTGCATTGCGGTGAGCTCGCCGGACTGGTTGGTCTTGGCGCGGTCCTGGAGTTTCTTGAGCACGGCGCGCTCGGCCGCGGTCTTGGTTTTGCCGAACGCGGTGACGTCACGGACGTGACCGTCGTGGTCGCGGAAGTTGGCCTTTGAGAGGTAGCTGACGGGCTTGCCCTTTTCGTCGGTCTTTGCGACGCGGGTGGAGATGCTTCCCCAGGTGCCAATGGGCAGTGGTGGCCTCGACATGTCATGCCTCCAACCCTGCGATGGTTGGCTGCTCAACGCTGGTCGGAGCGGAGAATCCGAGATTTCGGCAACGATGCGAATCGGCGTGATGTGACGCACAGTCACGATCAGAAGAACGCCGAAGAGGCGACCTGATCGAGAGCCGAAGAAGGACGGCGAGTGCTCAAGCCGGGGCGCCGCAGTGTCAAAGAGGGACGTAAAGGGGACGCTGCAGATACAACGAAGCCCGGACACTGGCGTGACCTGGGCTTTTGTGCGCCGCCAGGGACTCGAACCCCGAACCCGCTGAATTCCAGCTGAGGATGATCATCGTTTTCAATGATGCTCGGAATCCCAAACAGGTAACGGATTCCGTGGCTGCTTGTTGCGCGTAAGTTCTCATCGGCAACCATCCTCTCGCGCTGATTGAGGTGCATAAAGAGGTGCGTTGAGCGCTCCGGTTGATTGCGGTGTCGCCGAGCTATGGCTTCGTAGGATGGGACTGGCACACGGGCAGCGGTGGAGAAGGCCAAGTACCTGGTGGCCGACGTCCGCGAGTATCTCGACCGCCATGATGATGTCGGGCTGCACACGGGCGTGGTCCTCTCCGGTCCACCGGCACACACGCTCGGACGATGCACCGCCGACGATCGGATGCTCGTCGTCGGGCGGCACGGCCGAGGCGTCATCGGCCGGCCGCTCATCGGCTCTACGGCAGAGGCCGTGGTATCCGAGTCGGGTACGGCGGTAGTCGTCGTACCGCCGAAATGGAGTCCGGGCGAGCAGACCGCGCCGATCGTGGTCGGCGTGGACGAGATCGAGCGATGCGAAGCGGCGGTGGCCTTCGCCGCCGGCCTGGCCGCGGAACGGGGGGCCGCCATCCGGCTGGTCCACAGCTGGGCGGTCCCTACCGTCTTCACCGGAGATCCCGCGTCGACAGCAGGAGCACTCAACCTCGCGCGCCAGTATCACAACGACCGGTTGGGCACCATTGTCCAGCAGTGCCGAACGAGATTCCCCGGCATCGCGTTCGAGACCGAGCTGAGGCAAGGTCACCGGGTTGCCGAGCTGATCGATGCGGCCGATGAGGCACAGGCGCAACTGCTGGTCGTCGGAGGCCGCAGCCATCGTCGAGTGATGGCAGCTCTGCTCGGCTCGACGGTCCGAGGGATTCTTCAGCACGCTGACCGCCCGGTCGCGATCGTCCATCAGCACCCGCTGTGAAGTGACCGTTCGCACTGGGTCGAAGGTCCATTTCAGGCGGTCCGTAGGCCCCTGTGACAGAGCTTCCCACCGAGGTGTGGTGGAAGTGAGGACGGGGACGACAGAAAGGAGATCCCATGACGACGTTGCAGCACCGGGACAACTGGCGCCAGTTCGCGGATCTGTTCGACTGGGCCGAGGGCCTGCCGAACTTGTTCGCCTTGCCGGCGACATTGCGCGGTGTCCGGATCGAGGCGTTCAGCGACGAAGGCAAGTACGTCGTACGGGCGGAGTTGCCCGGCATGGACCCGGAGAAGGACATCAAGGTCGAGGTCGCGAACGGCATGCTGACCATCGCGGCCACTCGTCAACAGCAGGAGCACGACGGAGGTCACTCGGAGTTCCACTACGGTTCGCTGACCCGCCGGGTCATGCTGCCGGAAGGAGCCGATGAGGGCTCGGTCGCGGCGAAGTACACCGCGGGCATCCTCGAGGTGACCGTGCCGATCTCGGCGAAGCCCCAGGAGGCGCGCTCGATCACGATCGAGCAGACCGACTGACGCTCACGAAGACTGACCCGGCCGGACCCACCCCGACCGGGTCAGTTGCTGTGTCGCGACCACGATGCGCGTACAGTTCGACGTCCGCGGTGGCTGACGGCCGCGATCCGCAGGTCGACCTGCCACTCACCCGTCCGCACCGACTTGTGCGACGACCTCGCCACGGTTCACCCGGAGGTCGGCGACCTCGATGCCGAAGATGGCCAGAACGTAGCGGCGGCATAACAGTCCCACGCCAAGGTCCTAACGGCCCCGATCACTTCTGAATGGGTTCGCTAGCGTGCCGACATGGCATCGAGGGGTGGGCGCGCGCTCACGGCTGCCCTGTTGTTCTGTGCTGCTAGCCTCCTGGTCGCCTGCGAGCCTCCGGCCAACGGATTCATGGGCCTGACGGCCGACGCAGCAGGGCGACCTGTCGCGGTGATGCAGATCTGCGAGCACGTCGACGGTGTCACGATCTACAGCGAGACTCCTTCGGTGGATCGGGATCAGTCGCCGATCGTAAGCCCAGTGGCGACCTGGGTCGTCAGCCCATCGGCGTCAGGATTCGTGCAATTTCCACTGTCTGGCAGCAGCTGGCAACTCCAAGGCGAACGCAAGTCTCTCCGAGCTGACACCGAATACTCTCTCCACGCCTGGAGCAACACAGGATCACCACGATCATGCTCAGGTCCCGCTGCCGGATCACCCGGTTGAGGTGCGCGTACAGCATGTTCAGTCCAGGCGTCGTACCCCAGTGACCGAGCAACCGGGGCTTCACGTCCTCCGCCCGCAACGGCTCCCGCAGCAGAGCGTTCCCGAGCAGATAGATCTGGCCTACCGACAAGAAGTTGGCCGCCCGCCAATAGGCGTCCCGGTCGTCCAGCTCGACGTCGCTCAGCGGCTTGTCGCCCACTTGCTGCATGGGTCCACTCCTCAGGGGTCGCGTATCTGTCCAACGATCAACCTGAGTGCGTCGGCGGCGATAGGGACAAAGGTCCGCCACGATCGGGCCGATGGTCAGAGGAGCGGGACCGGGTCGATGAGGGACCAAAGTCCCGAGCGGGTGGTGTGGCGCCGTACGACGGCTGACGGCGGGGAGTCCTTGCTTGATCCGGCGATGACGAAGACGGTGCTGGCGCGGCCAACGGCTCTAGTCAATTGCCGATGAAGGCCCTGACGAACAGGCCGAACGGCCCGTGACACCCGTGGCGGGGAGGCAGACCCTCGAGATGGTGCAGGCCCGCGATGAGCTGCGGACTCGCCGACGGAGAGAGGAGTCATCATGTCCGAGCAATCTCCGAAGCCTTCCGGCACAGTTGCTGCCTCCCCACCGCGTCAGGCAACCACGGGCTCGAAGCTGTGGTTCGTCTGGATGGTCGGGATGTGGATCATCTTCTTCGTTCTGCTGCGCTCCGACCGGCTCGACGCGCTGGCGAGCTCGATCCGGGATCTGCCGATCGTCGCCGAGCTCGTGGTCTGGTTCTTGTGCTTCCCCTGGGTGCTCGGCACTGCCGTCTGGACCAGCGGATGGTCGGAGTGGCTCCGCGTCCTCCTGGTCGTCCTCTTCGCCGCAGGCTGGACGATCATCTCGATTCCCCGCGCCAAGCAGCCCAAGCAGTAAGGGACGTGGCCGGGGTTTTCGTGGTGGTCATGGCGAGGTCTTGTTTCCTTCGAGGTGGAGGGCGGACGCGAGGAAGGTGGTGACCCGCTGTTCCCACTCGCGCGGATGGGTGTTCAGGGCGCCGATGTGTCCAGTGTGGGGGACGATCCATACCTCGACGGTGCCGGCTGACGCGGATCGGATGTAGTGGCCCGCGTCTCCTTCGTCGGCACGGTTGCTTGCGGCAATCAGTAGCACTTTCCGTGGCGCAGTCGCAGCCACCGCATTGCGCAATGCCGGCGGTTGATCAGCGGGGGTGAACAGGTCGGCGATTCCGTAGGTCAGCCAGTCCAGACCCTCCTGGAGGCTGCCGCGCCAGCCGAACTCGTCGGACAGCCACTCACGATCAGCTGGTACTCGATGAGTGGCGCCCTCGGCGACGACGGCGCGGATCCTCCGGTCGACTGCCGCGGCCCCGATCGCCTCCTCACCGCCCATCGACAATCCGACCGCGGCAATCAGGTCGTCCTCGACGTCCGGTTGCGTCTGAAGGAACGACACGGCCGCGGTGACGTCTTCGTCTCCGTACCAACCGAAGTCCATGGCGCGGCCGCCGCTGCGGCCATGACCACGCGCGTCGAACAGCAGGACGCCATATCCGTGATGCGCCAGCGCGACAGCGTGCTCGAGGACGTCCGAGCGAGTCGAGCCGGCGCCGTGGAGCAAGGCCACGGCCGCGTGGTTGCCGGACGGGATGTACCAGCCGGCCAGAGCTACCCCATCAACGGTCCTGAACTTGACTTCGGTAAAGGCCAAGCCGTGGTTCGCCGGAGTGGCCAACCCGACCGTCGTGGGCGGTACGTTGGTTGCCCCCACCGCCGGACCGATCGACAGCAGCGCGATGGTTACCGCAGCCAGAAGGGCAGGAACCAGCAGGAGGCGGCGCCAACTCCGGGCCGCGCGCACCAAGGTCACACCCCCGAGAGCGAGCAGGACCAGACCGGCCGCCAGAATCGCGAGTCCGATGATGGTGATGAGATGGAAGCCCGCCTTCACCAGGTACGGCGGGCCGAGGCCAACCCCCACGCCGAGCACGAGGCATCCGGTCGTGAACACCAGGCTCGCTTGGAAGATCTGTCGATGGGGACTGACTCGCTTCATCGTTGGTCACCTCCGCAGGCCGCGGATGCGCGGCCCTCTCGACCCAGCCTGTGGTGCGAGGCAGCCGCAACACAGTGCCGGAGGTCCTCATACCGCAAGGCAGATGGTCGAGCGGGTCCTGTGGTCCTTTGAACTGCATCCGGAAGCGTCACCATCACCGACAACGGGGGCCAGGCCGGCCCTGATCGGCGTCTGCCCGGACAACGCAGTGATCAAGCTCGGCAACGGCAAGTACGAGGTCGACCTCGACTTCTGCAAAGGCTGCGGCCACTGCGCCGCCCGAATGCCCCAAGCGTCGCCATCACCATGTCCCCCGAACGCTTCTAGTCGCCAACGCTGTCTGGGCGGAGCAGCGAGAGGTCCTTTCCGATGACGGCGTCGACGCCGAGGTGGTGGGCGTGGCGGAGGGCTTGGTCCGTGTCGACTGGCCAGGTGAAGACGAGGGCGGCGTGGCGGTGGAGTTGGGTGACGAGGTCGGGGGTGAGGAGTCGGCGGTGGATGCAGACGCCGTAGGCAGGGCGTGTGCGTAGCCGTTTCCGCAGGCGGCGCAAGGCGCGGCGGCTGCCGGCCGACAGCACCAGGCGAACGTGCGGGCGGTCGCGGAAGGCGTTGAGCATCCACCAGTGCTGCGTGCAGATGGTGACCGTGCTGGCCGGGAGGGCCGCGGCCAGGCGCTTCGCGAGTCTCGGGTGGACGCCTTTCAGGTCCAGAAGCAGACGAGGGTCGCCGTTCGCCGCCTCCAGCAGGCCCTCCAGGTGGAGCATGTGGGTGTCGCGGCGGCGGACGAAGATGCCCTGGTCCCAGAGCCACCACGGTCCGAGTGACTTGAGATGGCGTACTTCGAGGCGCCGCCGGAAGGCATGGATATCGGCCTCGACCAGGTCTGCGCCTGCTGTTAGTGCGGTCCGCAGCGTGTCCAGGTCGTTCCCGGCCCTGTGTGCAACGACCAACTGATGCGTCATGAGGTACCCGGCGACGGCTCGGTGAACCAGCCGCGCCAGCGCAGGAAGAGGCAGCCCCCGCCCACCAGGAGAGCCGGGATCCAATAGAGCAGCGCTGTCAGGGCGACGGCTCCGAAGGCGGCTGTCCACGAGACGCCGATAGAGGCCAAGCCGGCGACCAGGGCTCCCTCGCGTGGGCTCGCTCCATGGACTCCGGGCAGCACGCCTGCGAGTTGACTGGCTCCGAAAACGGCGACGAGTTGGACGGGTGACACCGAGTCGCCGACCGCGTGGATGGCTCCGACGAGCAGGCCGAGAATCGTGGTCTGATACCCGACGGACAGCAGCACCCCGAGCGCGAAGACCTTCGGTGATGGCCACGGCCAGCGTCCGGCCAAGCCCGGTCGCCGGCGGTTCACGAGCAGGGCCGCCACCAGTACGACGGCCGCGGCGGCCAGGGCGACGGCGAGTACGGCCAATGGCATCGCGACGCCGCAGATCGCGACAGCGAGGATCAGCCCTACCGCGCCGACGAAGCGGTCCAGCGCGACCTCAGACACCGCGGTGGTCCGCCGTACGCCGACTCGCTCCAGCCGATGAACTCTCCACACGTCGGCGCCGGCGTGCCACGGGGAGACGAGGCCGAGGACCTCACTCTCCGCGTAGGCACGGAGGTGCCAGCGCCGCGAGCGGCCGCTGGTCGAGAGCGCGTGCCACCGTAGTGGGCAGAGAACGTACTTGCCGATAGCGAAGGGCAGCAGGCCCGCGACCGCGGGCAGCACCGCTGTTTGTGGGACGCGGTCGACGTTCCACAGGGAGAGGCCGACGGCGGCCAGCAGCGCGGTGATGTGAGTGACGCGGTGGGTGAGGATCGCGCGGGCGATCCGCCAGAGCTGTGCGATGCGCCCAGGTCCCAGTGGCACGGAGGGCTCCTTCCGGGCACTCGGGACAGCGGAGCGTGAGGAGTTGGATGCAGCCTGCCGAGTACCTGACGGGTCAGACAATAGCTACGGTTCCTGGCTGCCGCATCCTGGCGTACGCGTAGTGGACATTCCGTCAGAGGCCGACGGACGTACCGCCGGCCCAACCGTTGCTCTCGGCGCCATGGGCCGACGACGATGCCGTTGGGCGAGACGGGTGGCCGCGAGCAGGGCGAGGAGGGCGATGACGCCGCCGATCAGGCCGTCGAGGAGGTAGTGGTTCGCGGTCAGCACGATCGAAGCGAGCATCGCCGGCGGCATCAGCCAGCCGAAGAGCCGGGCGATCCAATGGCCGCCGAAACTCGCCCAGGCGATGCCCATCAGCAGGTTCCAGCCGAAGTGCAGGCTTGGCACCGCGGCGTACTGGTTGACGAAGGCAGGCGGTTGCAGCACGCGGTAGGCCGAGGTCTGCTCGGTGACTGTGTCGACGAAACCGTAGCCGGTCAGGAACCGTGGCGGCGCGACCGGGAAGACCGCGAAGATGAGCAGTCCGATCGCGCCGGAGATGAGCATGGCGTTGCGGAATCGTGAGTACTCGTCACGGTGCCGGATCATCAGCCACAGCAACGTGACCGCGAGCACCGGCCAGTGCCCGTAGATGTAGAAGTAGCTGACAGCGTCGACCAGCCAGCCGTGATGCGCGACCGCGTTCTGCATCCCGGGCTCGGTGAAGATGCCGGCGGACTGCTCGATCTCGACGATTCGCTCCGCATTGCGGTACGCCAGGTCGACCCGCGTCTCCATCAGCCCGCGGACCCCGAAGTACAGGCCGATCCCGGCGAGGATGACCACGACCTCCCACGCGACCCGCCGCCGCCTGGCACCGCTCAGCCTCAGCGACATGAGTTCACCCCCTCCGGCCACGATGTCGGACCGGAGCCTGCGGATGCAGGGGCCTTTGGGTCCCTCACCGTGAGGACTTCGACCCTGCTGTGGTGCTGCCCGCAGGACGACGGTGGAGGTGTAGGGAAGGAGGTGAGGTTGATGAGGCTAAAGGTGAGGGATCTTGTCGCGATGCTGCTGGTTGCTGCCATCGCCGTGCCGTATGTCGGTTACCTGATCGACGGCGATGTGCCGTTCGTGCAGGACGCTCGTGGAATGGCCGCGGTCGGACTGCTGCTGGGAGCCGTGGCGTTCGCGGTACTGGTCGGCGGGAACAAGCGGGATCGCGCCGGCAAGATCGAGACTGGGCTCGCGATGCTGTCCGCAGTACTGGGGCTGGTCGCGCTCGCCCTCGCGGAGACCGCCGCAGCGGAGGTGCTGCTGGCGATCTTCATGGGGTCGATCCTGGTCGTTCTGGCCGCCGAGCTGATCGACCACGCCGGCTGGTGGCACGCCGGTCACCCGGTCTGATCCAGCCGAACCCTGCAACCCGGCCGGTGCGGCGAACCACGTCGTACCGGCCGAACCTTTGCAGCCCGCAAGTGCGGGGCTTTCTGCTGCGTACGTCGCGGCGAGGTCCCGGTGTATCAGGCCGGTGGCGAGCGGATCCCTGCGCCGCATGCTCACGTCAGTGGATGCGGACCGCGACGACACCCTTGACGGTGCCGGCCAGCACGTCGGCGAGCTTGCACTCGTGTGGATCGGACGGGCCGGTGACGGTGACGATTCCGTCGTGGACTTCCACCTGCCAGTCCGGGCACTCGGCGTCGATCAGTTCGCGCACCTCCGTGCGGATCCGGTCGTCGCGGCCGGCCAGCAGGTGGACGATGTCGCTGCGGCTGATCATGCCGACGATGCGGCCCTTGTCGAGCACAGGCAGGCTCTTGACCATCGTCGACCACATCAAGTCGATCGCGACCTCGAGATCGTCCTCGGCATCGACAGTGGCTACCAGGTAGCTCATCACGTCGGCCACCCGGCGAGGCGGCGTCTCAGCGGTCGTGCGGACTGCGGCGACGGGAACGCGGTCGTTCAGCAATGCCGCGTCCTGTACCAGGTCTGCCTCACTGACGATTCCGGCGAGAACGCCGCCCTTGTCGACAACAGGCATCGCGGTGATCTTACGATCGTCCAGGAGTCGCAGCGCCTTGCTGATCGGCGTCTCGGCGGTCACGGTGACCGCCGGTGCGGTCATCAGGTCCCGGATCATCATCGTCATCACCTCGTTGTGCGAAGGTCTCGAAACTCTGGATGGTCAGCCGCCGACGGTGGCGGCCGGGATCACGGCGACCGGCGAGGTCGCATAGTGCAGCACGGTCTGGCTGACCGAGCCGAGCATCATGCCCGCGAAGCCACCGCGGCCGCGGGAGCCGAGTACGATCAGGCTCGCGTTCGCGGACAGCCGGAGGATCTCTTCGGCGGGATGGCCGGTGACCCGGACGATGTCGGCATCGCTGCCGCCGTCGCGGGCCGCCAGCTCTGATTCGGGGTCGTGCATGGCGTCGTCGGCGAGGTGCCGAGCGGCGATCACGCGCACCGGCAGGCTGTGTCGTCGGGCGTACTCCAGCCCGAAATCCAATGCCTTCAGGCTGGGCGACGATCCGTCGTAACCGATGACCACAGGTCCGGGCACAGCGTCCAGTTCGGTCGCTGTCGTCTCGCCGGGGTGGACGACGACAACCGGGCAGTGTGCGTTGGCGGTGAGGTCGAGGCCGGTCGAGCCGATCAATGCGCCCAGGGTCACGCCGAGGCCGCGGCTTCCGATCACTACCACGTCCGCGTCCGTTGACGCCTCGATCAGCACAGGCGCCGGGAAGCCGTCGGCCCGCAGTCCTTCGACTGTGATCCCGGGCTCGAACTTCCTGGCCGACTCGACTGACTCGCGGACGATCCTGTCGGCGGCGGCCCGCAGGCCAGGCGCCGCGTCACTCGCACCGAGCGGCACGTGGAACAGGGGCCAGACGAACGCGTGGACCAATCGCAGCTCGGCGCCGCGCGCCGCCGCTTCGGTCGCGGCCCACCTGATCGCGATCTCCGCGGCCGGTGAACCGTCGATGCCTGCCACCACTCGTCGCTTGGTCATCGTTGCCTCCTTCAACTTCACCCTCCCTCGCCGCGGGCCGGGCTCCCAGAGGCGAAGGTCCCACCCGATCGCGGTCTTCGGTCAGCGTCAGCCGGGCGAGTCGGTGTGCACGATGGCGACCGGGCATTGCGTGTGGTGGAGGAGACCGCGAGAAACCGAGCCGAGCCGCAGCGCGGTGAACTTGGCGCGACCGACACCTCCGACGACGACCAGGTCGGCGGCCTTCGAGTGCTGCGCCAGCACCTGGACGGGATGTCCCGGACGATAATGGGTGTGGAACTCCACGTCCGGGTACTTCTCCGGCCATCCGGCCAGCGATTCGGTGATCAGTTGCCGAGCGTCGTGGTACCACGGGGTGTCCTCGGGGTCGATCCAGACGCCGGGAGGCGGGAAGTCCTGAGGCGCGCGCGGCACGTGGACGATGGTGAGCTCGGAACCCCGTTCGTCAGCGAACTCGAAGGCGAATCCGAGTGCGGCCTGGCATGCGTCCGAGCCGTCAACGCCTACGACGACCATGCCGGAGTCACCGTCGTCGCGGCTCCAGTGGTCCGGTACGACGACCGTCGATGTCCGCGCGAGCGCCGTACACACCTGTGAGATGGAGCCGAGAGTCAACTCGGCGAAACCGCCGCCGCCCCGTCGGCCGATGACCAGAAGTCGCGCGATGCGGGCGAGGTCCAGCAGAACCTCGGCGGCGTGACCGTGCCGGATCTCCAGGCTCGCGCCGGTGAATCCGATCCTGGCCAGTTCGTCCGCCGCGTCCTCCAGCACCTCGGCGCTGTCCTCGAGATGCGGTACGGCGACCAGCGGCTGACCCGGCCGGTCATCGTCGGCCACGTGAACGGCGCGAACAGCCCAGTGCCTCCGGGCGGCCAGGTCTGCGGCCCAATCCAGGGCGAGAAGGCCGTCGCGTGACCCGTCGATCCCTACCACGATCGTCGGTTGTACCTGTGCGGACATGACAGTCACCTCCGAATGTCTGCTTTCAGGGAAGCCCGTCCGGCCTCGCAGCGAGCAGAGTCGGAGGCCATTGCTGCGGGGGACCAACGACCCGCCGCGTCGTTGCGGGTCAGGAGGGACCGGGGACCTTCGGCCCTGGGGTGAGATCGCGACCGGCGATGGAATGAGGGTGTGAGCATCCGCGACCGGAGGGGGCGGCCATGAACGAGTCCAGAACTACTTGGCCGGACCGGCCGGTGCGCCTGGTGCCTAGGGGGCATCGCGACCCTGAGGGGTCCGCCGGCTTCGCCGTGACCTCTGCGGCCTATCGAGAGTTCGTTCGGTCGGCGCGGCTGCGGCCCTTCATCGGCGGAGAGCTTCGTCGGTTACGCGCTGGCCGGGATCTGATCGCCGTCGGTGCCGCCATCCGGACCGCCTTCGCAGACGCGGAGTGGCCGGTCGGTGTCGCGGGGGCGATCGCGGCCGGCTATGCACGGTTGGGCGGCGACGGCACCGCGGTGACGGTACGCAGCCTCGGCTCCGGCCACCAAGAGGTCTTCCACGATGTCAGGACGACGAACGACGTACTCGCGGCCTGCAGGCGATGCTTCGCGGCGCCGTTCACCGCTGAGGCGATCGCCGAGCGCGAGGCATGCCGGGTGAGCCAATTCGATGTCGCGGTGTCGATCGGGATCGAGCGCGAGTCGTCTCCGGTCACAGTCACGTCCACGGGCTTCGCCCCGACCGCCGCCGAGTGCGCCGGCTACGTCATCGACAACGCCGAGATCCGCCAACTCGCAGCCTGGGCAGTCGCCCTCGACCGCAATTACGGCCGACGCGTCAACTGAGTGAGCCGAAGGTCCCGCCGCGTGCGGTTCCAAGGGCCCTGTCGCTGGGTGATGGCGAGCGATGTGCTGGGGGTGACGATCTAGGAGCGAGATGACCACATCAGTGACTGACCCGGCCGGTGGCGCATCCGGATCGGGCCAGGGCCCCGTCACACCGGGGCCCGCGTCCCACCCAGCGCTCTCCGAGGCTGGGTGGGACGCCCTTGCCACGGATGGAGCAGTCGTTCGGATACGGCCGATCGGCGCCGGCGACGAGGCCGCCCTGAAAGCGATGAACCAGCGGCTCTCGGACCGTTCGGTGTACCTGCGGTTCTTCGCGCTCGACCGCCGTGGCGCGGACGAGCACGCGCACCACCTGGCCGACGGTAGTCCCGGGCACCAGGCTCTGGTCGCGGAATGCGCAGGGCGCGTGGTCGGGGTCGCAAGCTACGAAGTACTCCGCCCGGGCGAGGCGGAGATGGCATTCCTGCTGGACGACGCGGTGCACGGGCGGGGGATCGGCACCCTGCTGCTGGAACAGTTGGCCGCGGTTGCCCGCGAGGCCGGCATCCACCGTCTGCGCGCCGACACCTTGGCGGAGAACGCTGCCATGCTGCGCGTCTTCACGGACTCGGGATTCGAGCAGACGCACCGGTTCGACAGCGGGGTGGTCGAGTTGATGCTCGACACGTCGTACTCGGCGCGGACCCTGGACCGGATGGCCGAACGCGAACGCCAGGCCGAGGGCAAGTCCCTTCGACCGCTGTTCTCCCCGGCAGCGGTCGCGGTGATCGGCGCCGGTCGCACGCCGGGCGGCATCGGCCACGAAGTACTGCGTACGCTCGCCGGCGGTGGCTATCGCGGTGAGTTGTACGCCGTGAACCCGCGAGCCGACCGCATCGCCGAGGTAGCGGCGTACCCGTCGATCCTCGCGGTGCCGGGACCTGTTGACCTCGCGGTCATCGCGGTCCCCGCCGCGCAGGTGAGCGAGGTACTCACCGAATGTGGTCACAAGGGCGTTGCCGGCGCTGTCATCCTCACGTCCGGCTTCTCCGAGCTCGGTGCGAACGGGCTGCAGAGCGAGATCCTCGCGATCGCCCGCCGGCACAGCATCCGGTTGATCGGCCCGAACTGCCTCGGCATCGTGAACACCGCACCCGACGTCGCCCTCAATGCGACGTTCGCCGACGTGACCCCGCTGCCCGGCTCACTGGCAATCGCCGCGCAGTCCGGCGCCGTCGGCATTGCGGTCCTGGACCATGCGAGCCGGATCGGCCTGGGCATCTCGGAGTTCGTTTCCCTCGGCAACAAGGTCGATGTCAGCGGCAACGACCTGCTGCTGCACTGGTGGAACGATCCGCGGACAGACGTGATCGCGTTGTATCTGGAGTCGTTCGGCAACCCGGTCAAGTTCGGCCGGCTCGCCCGGCTGGTCGGCCGGACCAAGCCGGTCCTGGTGGTGAAGGGCGGCCGCTCGACCGGCGGCCGGCGTGCGGGCGCCTCGCACACCGCCGCCGCGTCGACGCCGGACACCGCCGTCGACGCCCTCTTCGAGCAGTCCGGCGTACTGCGGATGGACACGCTCGAGGAGCTCGTCGAGACGGCCCGGGTGCTTGCCGGACGTCCGCTGCCGAAGGGTCATCGGCTGGCCGTGATCGGCAACGCAGGTGGCGCGGGTGTGCTGGCGGCGGACGCGGCCGGGCGGCTCGGTCTGGAGGTTCCCGAACTCAGTACCGCGACCCAGCAGGAGTTGACGGCCGCTACTGGCGCGGTCGGCGCGGGTAACCCGGTCGACCTCGGCGCCGCGGCGTCTCCAGAGACCCTGGAACGCGCGCTTCGCGTGGTGCTCGACAGCGGCGAGGCCGATTCGGTGTTGGTCTGCTACGCCGCGACACGGGCCGGCAGCGTGTCCGAGACCTACGCGGCGATCGGGGCCGCGTCGGCCGATTCGGAGGTGCCGATCCTCGTCACCTGCCTCGGTGCGCCGAACGCCGAACCGCGGGTTCCGTTGGCCAACGGGTCACACCTTCCGGTCTTTCCCTTCCCGGAGAGCGCCGTTCGTGCGCTCGCGCACGCCGTCCGGTACGCCGCTTGGCGGTCGCGTCCGCAAGGCGTCGTACCGACGCTGGCCGGCATCGACGCGGAGGGTGCACGGACGGTTGTACGACGGTTCCTCGAGCACCGGCCAGAGGGCGGCTGGCTCGGTCCGGAGCAGGCTGAGCAGTTGCTGCAGTGTGCTGGAATCCCTGTGGTTCATTCGATCCGGGCGAGCGACCGCGAGCAAGCGCGGACCGCGGCCGGTCGGGTCGGCTATCCCGTCGTCGTCAAGACAGCCGCCGAAACCATCGTTCACAAGACCGACGTCGGGGGAGTGCGCGTCGGCTTGGCCGACGAACGCGCGGTCGAAGCGGCATATGACGAGATCGCCGCGGCGACGGGTGATCGGCGTGTCATCGTCCAGGCGATGGCGCCGGCCTCGACCGAGATGGTCGTCGGCATGGTCCGCGACGCGTTGTTCGGTCCGATCGTGATGGCCGGCAGCGGTGGGGTGCTGACCGACCTGATGGCCGACCGCCGTTGGCGTGGCCTTCCCCTCACCGATCTGGACGCCGCCGAAATGGTGCGGTCACTACGTTGTGCGCCTCTACTGGCCGGCTACCGAGGCGGCGCACCCGCCGACGAGGCCGCGGTTCTCGACGTACTGCACCGAGTCGCCTGGCTGGCCGAGACGCTGCCGGAGATCGCCGAGCTCGACATCAACCCGCTGACCGCCGCTCCGTCCGGAGCCGTCGCGATCGACGCGAAACTGCACATCACCCCGGCCGGCCCCCCGCACGACTGGTACGCGCGGCATCTGCGCTGAACCCCCGTCGAAAGGAGAAGTGAGATGAAAGCATTGGTCTATCACGGTCCGGAGCGCCGCAGCTGGGAAGAGGTGCCGGATCCGGTCATCGAGGACTCCGAGGACGCGATCATCCGCGTCGACGCGGTCACCATCTGCGGTACGGATCTGCACATCCTGAAAGGCGACGTGCCGACGGTCCAGCCCGGCCGGATCCTTGGTCACGAGGCAGTGGGAACCGTCCTGGACATTGGTGCCGGAGTACGAGGGCTGACCCCCGGCGACCGGGTGCTCATCTCGTGCATCACATCGTGTGGGCGTTGTGAGTACTGCCGCGAAGGCCAGTACGGGCAGTGCCTCGGGGGCGGTGGCTGGATTCTCGGTCACCTGATCGACGGTGTGCAGGCCGAGCAGGTCCGAGTGCCGTTCGCGGATCGTTCGGTGCACAAACTGCCGGACAACGTCACGGACGAGGCTGCCCTGCTGCTGGCGGACATCCTGCCGACGTCGTATGAGGTCGGCGTGCTCAATGGGCGCGTGTCTCCTGGCGACACGGTCGTGATCGTCGGCGCAGGTCCGATCGGGCTGGCCGCGATCGCTACCAGCAAGTTGTTCAGCCCCGCCCGGATCATCGTCGTCGACGTGGCAGACTCCCGCCGGAAAGCCGCCCTCGAACGGGGCGCCGACGTGGCGTTGAGTCCGGACGACGACGTCGTGGGCGCCGTGCGGGAGTTGACTGGTGGCCTGGGTGCCGAGGTCGCGATCGAAGCCGTCGGCATCCCGGCGACCTTCGAGCTATGCACCCGAGTGGTTCGTCCGGGCGGGACGGTCGCCAATGTCGGTGTGCACGGTGCGCCGGCGACGCTGCACCTCGAAGATCTCTGGATCAAGAACGTGACCATCACGACCGGCTTGGTCGACACTGTGTCGACACCTCGCCTGCTGTCGATGCTTGCGGCCGGTCGCCTGGAGCTGCCCGGACTCATCACGCACCGCTTCGGTCTGGACGAGATGCAGGACGCGTACGACGTGTTCGCCCGCGCGGGTGAGACGGGTGCGCTGAAGGTCGCGCTCTTCAGCGCCGAAGGTGCGGAGCAGGACAGCCGGTGACGGCGACGCCGGCCGAGGACGTCCGCGATCAGCTGCTCCGCGCGGCTGTCGCGGCGCCCTCGGTGCACAACACCCAGCCGTGGAGGTTTCGCTTCCGCGGCTGGGTGGTCGAGGTTCATCGCGACCGCGACCGGGAGTTGCCGGCCGAGGACCGCGACCGGCGGATGCTCTACCTGTCGCTCGGCGCCGCGGTGTTCAACCTGCGCGTCGCAGCAGCGCTCTGTGGCTACGGCACCGACACGAGGAGCGTTCTGGATCGGGCGCATCCCGATCTCGTCGCCGAGGTCGAGCTGGTCATTCCCGGGCCGGATATCCAGTCGCTGTCGGCGCTGGCGCCGTACGTGCCGCTTCGTCGCACGAACCGGCAGCCCTACAGCGATCGACGGGTTACGCCGGAGGTCCAGAAGTTGCTGGAGCTGTCCGCCCGGCTGGAGGGCGCTCTGCTGGACTGGGCGGAAGCACCTGCCCGGCGGAGATGGTTGCAGCTGGCAAGCAGCGATGCCGGCGCGTTGGACGATCAGGACGCGGCCAGGAGCGCCGAACGTCGTCGGTGGGTCGGCGGCGCACGTGCCCGGGACGGTGTTCCGAGCAACGCGCTCGGGCCACGCAGCGAGGGGGAAATCTCGCCGGTCCGGGATCTGGCCGCAACTCCCGCGGACGAGAGCCGGACGGTCATCGCGTTCGAGGCGGAACCGCAACTGGCGGTGCTGTCGACTCGCCACGACGGTCGTCCCGAATGGCTCCGGGCCGGTCAGGCGATGGAGCGGGTGCTCTTGGAAGCGACTGCTCTGGGACTGTCGACGTCCTTGCTGAACCAGGCGCTGGAGCACGACGAGCTCCGTTGGCTGATCAACGACCCGCTCGGTCCCTCGTACCGCCCGCAAGTCATCATCCGCGTCGGCTATGGCCCACCCGTCCCGGCGACGCCTCGCCGTCCGATCTCCGACGTATTGCTGGACTGACCGCTCAGCGGGCGGGCTGGTCGCGCAGAGCGATTCTGGCGAGGACGCGGAGGACCGCAAGAGTTTCGCTCAGCTGGGTTTGCAGCTTGGGGGTCGGTCCGGTGGCGACCAGGTCGCGGCGGATGTCTTCGAGGCGATCGACGTACGGCGAGGTCACCCGGTCGACTCGATCGTCACCGCCTCTGAGGAGAGCGGCGCCTAGCTGCTGGTCGTCGGGGACCGCCGGCTGACCTCCATGCTGCTGGGGTCCGTTGCCCGGGGCATCCTTCACCACGCGACCTGCCCAATCGCCGTCGTCCACGATCGTCGAGACGACGCCGCAGACGCTGGAACGTGCTGAGGGGCGCGAACCAGCAAGGTGCCGTGCGGCCCGTGGCGGACAGGCCGCACGGCACCGACTTGCGTCGGCCGATCGATCGTCACAGCTACAGCTGGGAGGACGAAAGTCCTTCCAGCTGTCGCTGTCCGGCCTGGACGCCGAGGTACCGCGCCTCTGCCGGCGGAGATGTCCACGAGCGACGCTCAAGGTGAGGAAAGTCGAAGGAGGCATGAGATGAAGAGCTGGGTGCGGAACGGACCTGTCGTCGTCGAGGTAGATGGCACGGCCGAGGGGATGCGCGTGGTCGACTACGCGTGCGTGGAGGCGCTGCGGTCCGGTGCCGACCTAGTGCTCGCTGCTCCCTACCGCGCGCACGGCACCTTCTCCCCGATGCGGCCGACCGAGCTGCCGAAGCCGCCTGGCGACCTGGCCGACATGGCGCTGCGGTTGGCAGTTGCGCATGTCAGGCATCGATATGGCTACGGCCTGCAGCTCGAGGCCGTGTCGAAGGAAGGCTCGCGGGCGAGAGTGCTCGCGGAGATTGCCCGGCACGCGCGGATGCTCATCATCGGACGGACACCGAAGCGCGGGCCGCAGCGCCTGGTCGCCGCTCAGACGAATCTGAACCTGGCGGCCCGGGTCGGTTGCCCGGTCGTGGTTGTACCGCTGTCCTGGCGTCCGTCCCAGGTGGATCGCAAGGTCGCTGTCGGCATCGACGGCTCGGGGCAGTCGGCCGAGGCGGTGGAATTCGCGTTCCGGGCTGCTGTGGCCCGTGAGGGCGACCTGATCGTGGTTCGCGCCGGCCTGCCGCCCGACCACGCGTTCAACGACGACGATGTCGAGCACTCGTGGATCAGCCGGGCCGACCACACGATCAGCGAGGCAGTGGCCGCATGGACCAGTGAGTTCCCGCAGGTGCGGGTGACCCGGTTCCTCAGCAGCCGGCCTGCCGTGGAGGCGATCCTGCACGAGAGCAAGGATGCCGGTCTGATCGTCGTGGGCGCGCACGGCTCCGTGCCGGCCACGGACCCGGTGGCGCGGCGCTGTGTGGCAGCGATGCCGTGCCCCGTAGCGATCGTTCCGCATCACCTGACCGTCGTCGAGCGGGAGCGCCTGCTGGAGCCCCGTCGGCCCGACATCGTGACACCGATGTACTGAGATGGCTACGACCGGGATCGCCGCTCTCCGCCACTACCAGGTCTCCTGGATGCGGGCCGACGTACTCGCCGGCGTGACGGTCGCGGCGTACCTGGTACCGCAGGTGATGGCCTATGCGCAGGTGGCCGGGCTCCCGGCCGTCGCTGGGCTGTGGGCGGCACTCGGTCCGCTGCTGGTGTACTTCGTGCTCGGTTCCTCGCGGCTGCTCTCCCTCGGTCCCGAGTCGACGACGGCGTTGATGACTGCCGCGGCGATCGGTCCACTGGCGGCCGGGGATCCGACCCGGTACGCGATGCTCGCGGCAGTACTGGCGCTCCTCGTCGCCGGGGTCTACCTGATCGCGTGGCTGGCCAGATTGGGGTTCCTGGCGGATCTGCTGTCCAAACCGGTGCTGGTCGGATACATGGCCGGGATCGCGGTCATCATGATGACCGGCCAGCTGGGGAGGCTGGCCGGCGTACGCGTCAGCGGCGATTCCTCGGTCGAGGAGGTCGTCTCAGCCGCCCGGCAGATCGGCTCGTGGCACACGCCGACGGTTGTTGTGTCAGTGGCGGTGTTGGGTTTGCTACTGGTTTCCGCGCGGTGGCTGCCGCGCCTACCTGGACCACTTGTCATGGTGGTGTTGGCATCGGTCGTGGTCTGGGCGACCGGTCTGGACGTCAAGCTGGTCGGGGCAGTCCCGTCAGGGATCCCCGTGCCCGAACTTCCGCAGGCGTCTGCGGCGGATCTGCGCATGCTGCTTCTTCCGGCGTTCGGCGTCGCATTGGTCGGCTACACCGACACCGTGCTGACCGGTCGTGCGTTCGGGCAACGCCATCACGAGCGGATCGATTCGAATCGTGAGTTGCTGGCCATGGGCGTCGGCAACCTGTCGTCCGGTCTGCTCCGCGGATTCCCGATCAGCAGTAGTGGCAGCCGGACGGCGATCGCGGACGCGACCGGCGCGAAGAGCCAGGTCTATTCACTGGTTACCGCGGTGGTCGTGGTCATGACCCTACTGTTCGCCGGACCGTTGCTGTCGATGTTCCCGTCGGCGGCGCTGGGTGCTCTGGTGGTCTTTGCGGCGTTGCGGCTGGTGGATCTGGACGAATTCCGCAGGTTCTCCGCCTTCCGCCGTACCGAACTGATCATCGCCCTGGCCACCACAGCCGGCGTCGTCGCTCTGGATGTCCTGTACGGCGTCCTCGTCGCGGTCGGGTTGTCCGTCCTCGACGTACTGCGCCGGGTCGCGCGGCCGCACGACGGTATCCTCGGCATCGTTCCTGGGATCGCAGGCATGCATGACGTGGACGACTATCCGGATGCGCGCCCGGTTCCAGGCCTGGTCGTATACCGCTACGACTCACCACTGTTCTTCGCGAATGCCGAGGACTTCCGGCGCCGTGCGCTCGCCGCGGTCGACAACGCCGATCCGCCGGTGCATTGGCTGCTGCTGAATGCCGAGGCGAATGTCGAGATCGACATCACCGCCATCGACGCGCTCGACGCGCTTCGACAGGAGTTGTCCAACCGCGGGGTCGTGCTGGCGATGGCACGCGTCAAGCAGGATCTGTCCGACGATCTCCAGGCTGCGGGGTTCCTCGATCGGCTCGGCCGCGACCACGTGTTCTTCACGCTACCCACCGCCGTACAAGCCTTCCGGGACCGTACGGGGACCACGACCGAAGCAAGGAGTTGACCATGTCCGAGACACCACGTGCCCTCATCGTGTACGAATCGATGTTCGGCAACACCGAGAAGGTCGCGGCCGCGATTCGCGACGGACTGAGCACCATCATCGACACCGACCTGGTCCGTGTCGACCGGATGCCGGGCCGGATCCCCACGGACGCCCGGCTGCTCGTCGTCGGCGGACCGACGCACGCGTTCAGCATGAGCCGGCCGTCGACGCGGACGGACGCCGGCAAGCAGGGCGACGTCACGATGCCGGTCGACACCGGGATCCGCGAGTGGCTTGGCTCCTTGCCGGTCCGCACCACCAAGACGATCTCCGCAACCTTCGACACCCGCATCACCAAAGTCCGGCGCCTGCCGGGGTCGGCCGCCAAGTCCGCGGCGAAGATCCTGCATCGCCGGGACTTCAGGGCAATGGTGCCACCGGCAAGCTTCTTCGTCGACGACACCACCGGCCCGATCGACGACCGCGAACTGGAGCGGGCGCGCCGGTGGGGCGAGGAGCTGGGCCAGGAGCTCCGGTCCGTACTCGGCACCATCTCGCGCGCAAGCAGGCGATCCGCGTGATGCACAACGGTATCGACCCTACGCTCGGCTGGATCGTGTTCGGGTTGACGATCTGGCTGGCGGCGATCGGCGGCGCGATCGTGCTGGCGATCCGCACCATCCACCACCCGCCACCACCCGAGGTGCTCCCGTCACCATTGGACATCCTCGAGCGTCGCTACGCCGCGGGGAAGATCACGCGCGAAGACTTCGACGAAGCCCGGGCCCGCCTCCACGAGCACGAAATAGACATCTGACTCATAACCGAGCTCAGACTGCGACACGCGTCGTTCGGCCCTCGGCCGCGGGACTTGTGCCTCTGACTTGCTGCGCGCGGCGTCTCTAGCGTCAACCAAGAGGCTGAGTGTGGTGCTGATCGCGGTCGACACGATCGCGAAGCTGGTTCATCGGGCCGCCCGGAGGTCAGCCGCCGCGGCTCGACCACGTGCGTGACTCCCCGGGCCTCAGTGGCCGGGTGCGGCCGAAGCATCGAACTGCGATCGCAGGTCCAGTGCCAGGGTCGACGGTGAGAGTGACCTCACTGGTCGAGACCTTGGCGACGATACGGTGCCCGCGATAGCGAAAGACCATCCTGAGGGTGCCGAGCTTGGCCGGCCAGCGAGGCCCGAACCGGAGGACGTCGTTGGTGCCGCCCAACCCGGTGAAGCAGCGCTGGATGAGATCGATGCTGCCAGCCATCGCGCCGAGGTGGATGCCCTCCGCTGCCGTGCCGGTCCGACTGGGGTCGCCGGCGTCGCTGTGCAAGGCCTGCTCGAGGAATTCGAGCGCACGGTCGGGATCCAGCATCGCCAGGCCCCACGCGTGCACGACCGCGCTGAGTGACGAGCCGTGGCAGGTCCGGGCCAGGTAGTACTCGACCGTGGCGCGCACGGTGTTGGCTGTGAACGGGTACCCGAGACGTTCCATCAGGTCGTGCAACTCGCGACGAGGCAGCAGGTACAACAGCATCAGGACATCGGCTTGCTTGGAGACCTGGTACGACGTAACGTCGCGGCCCTCGGCTTCCAGGATCCGATCGAGCCGGCGGATGTCGCCGTACGTCGAGCGGTAGTGCTGCCAGTCGAGCTCGGTCAGCTGCTCGTACCCCTCGAACTGGCTGATCACGCCGTCGTGGAAGGGAACGTACATCCTCCGGGTCAGCTCGTCCCAGTGGCTCAGTTCCTCGGAGCGCAGGCCGAGTGTGGCGGACAGCTCCGCCCGCCGCCAGGCCGGCAGCCGCTGGAGTGCCTTTGCGGCGACTCCGAACAACCAGACGGCCAGCACGTTCGTGTAGGAATTGTTGTCGATCCCGGCGGCGGGCCGACTGGGATAGCCGGTGTGGAACTCGTCCGGCCCGACCACACCCCGGATCACATAGCGGTCGCGACCCTGGTCGTACTCCGCGAGTCCGGCGAAGAACCGGGCCACCTCGATGATGACCTCGGCACCCCGGTCGCCGAGGAACTCCAGGTCGCCGGTCATTTCGACGTACTGCCACATCGTGTACGCGATCGCCAGGCCGACGTGACGCTGCCGGAAGGTCGCGTCCTCGGTCCATCGGCCCGACAGCGGGTTGAGATGCAGACGCTGGCTCTCCTCGCGGCCGTCGCTGCCTGATTGCCACGGAAACATCGCCCCGGGGTAGCCGGCCTGCCGTGCTGCCTGCCGGGCGGCCGGGAGCCGTCGATACCGGTAGCGCAGCAGCGAGCGGGTCAGTGCCGGCATCCGCAGAGTCAGCAGCGGGAAGACGAAAAGTTCGTCCCAGAAGATGTGACCGCGGTATGCCTCGCCGTGCAGACCACGGGCAGGTACGCCGGCATCGGTGTCGCCACTGTGCGCGGAGACCGACTGCAGCAGGTGGAACAGGTTCAGCCGGACAGCGGCCATAGTGCCGTCGAAGGGCTCCTCGAGCTCGATCGAGAAGCCCTGCCAGAGCTGGGACCAGGCGAGTACGTGGGCTTCGCGGAGTTGGTCGAAGCCGGGTGCGTGGGCCAACGCCGTCTGCGTTGCGAGCAGTGGTTCCGAGATGCCGACGTCTCGAGAGCCATGAATCGCCGCGACCTTCTCGGCCGTGACGACATCTCCAGCCTGGACGGGTACGACGAGCTCGGCGTACGCGGAGTCCGAATCCGTCCGCGTGGTCCAGCCGGCAACCGGCGATCCGTTGTGGGCGGCAACGGTGCGGATGCCGACGGCCACCCGGTGACGCGACTGCGAGGTAGCCGCCGCGACCATGAGGTTTCCATCGTCAACCGTTGGGCTCACTTCGGTCAGATGCCGGCCGGACAACTTCCGGTACCGCTCGACGCCACAGTTGCGCACCGCCCCGTTGACCGCGGATCCGAGCCGGAGGTGGCCGGCCCAGCCCGTCACCGTGATGGCCAGTGTCTGGCCCGCCAGGTGTGGATCGGCCATGCTGGCGAAGCGCCGCTCGACACCGCTGATCTCCCGGCCGAGTGGATCCCGCAGCCGGAAGCGCCGCGTCAGTACGCCTCGCAGCAGGTCAAGTTCCTGGTCGTGTTCGAGGACCTCGCAGGTGTCCGGTGTGATCCAGTCGCCGTCGTTGATGGCGACCGTCAGGGGAAGCCAGTCGGGCAGGTTGACCAGACTCTCGTTCTCTACCAAATGGTCGTCGACGTCGTCGATGAGGCGGTTGTAGTAGCCGGCCAGATAGGTCCCGGGGTAGTGATGATCCGTCGCCGAGGATCCGGCCCAGGCGCCGCGGGTGGCGAAGTACCCGTTGCCGACGGTGCAGAGCGCCTCACGCCGCCGCTCGTCGGACGGCTCGTACCCGCTGAACCGATGGATCCAGTCGTTCATGGCTCATGTCCGCCGATCAGAACGAGCGATCGAGTGAGTGCTGCCACGGGATGCGGCTGGTGCTGGTTTCTGCTTCGGCCGGGTAGCCGATTCGGAGGATCATCTGGGGCCAGGCGCCGCCGATCAGGTCGCGGACCTGCCGGCGCAAGTCCGGGCGCTCCAGCGCCTGATTCAGGAACGACACGACCAGGACCGACGACGTTGCCGCCAGCAACACTCGCTGCAGGGCCAGCCCGGCCCGCACCCAGGCGGCCCTGTCCTCGTTGTCGGTACTCAGCACGGCGATCACCGGCCTCGCTTCGAACGCCGTCTGCTCCCGGCCCTCGATGTGGTATCCGGCGGCGAGATCTCTGACCATCGCCGGTCCGGTGGGGAGCGGACCGAGGGCGGTGGACGGTATGCCGTCGTCCGCCCGTTCGCCGCCGATCCACCGGGAACGTTCGTGCAGGCGGTCCTCGTCGTGCAGGTCAAGGTCGTCGGCCTGCCGCAGTATCCTGGCGAGCTGACGTATCGAGTCCTCGTCCAGCCGGTGCAGCTCCGCCCCCTCCGCGGTCGCAGCCCTCGACAGCCGGCTGATCACCATCGGCGGGATGGGCAGGTCGCGCATCGGGCCGCGATAGGTGTGTCGACGGCCGATCTCGCGGTACAGGGTGGCCAGCTCAGGCACCGGGCCGAGCGAGTCGGCCAGGAAGATCCTGGCGGCCACGGTCGGCTCGGCGGGGTCGGGTGTGACGGCGAAGGTCGACTCGTGCCCGAGCATCGCGGCCGCCACCCGGAGGTTGAAGGCCGCTGCGCCCAGTCCGATCCGGATCTGCCGTCCGGACGGATCCTCAGCCGGCAGGACGCGGTCCTCGTCGAGGTGTACGTCGATCACCTGACCGGCGACCTCGAACCGCCAGGGCTGGGTGTTGTGCATCGACGGTGCGTGAACTGCCGAGGCCAGTAAGATGCCCACCTCGTCCTGGGTCAACGATGTCGCTCTGCTCATGGTTGTGCTCCTTGGTGCGGGGTCGGCTACAACCGGACCCGTTCGAGGTGATGAGGTGTCACGGCCGTCCAGCCGAGTTCGTCGCCGATCCGGTCCGCGAGGGCATGCCGGGCGTCGTCCTCGCCGTGGACCACGTACACGGCGTCAGGCTCTCGACGCGCGGTCGACAGCCAGTTGACGAGTTCGTCGGCGTCGGCGTGGGCGGAGAACTCGGGCATGTCGGTGACCCGGGCGCGGACGGGGACGTAGCGGCCGTGGATCTTGACCGACCGGGCGCCGTCGAGCAGTTGGCGACCACGGGTGCCGGCAACCTGGTAGCCGGGAAGGAGAACCGTGTTCTTCGTCTGGGGCAGGAGGCGTTCCAGGTGGTACAGGACTCGGCCGCCAGTGGCCATCCCGGAGGCGGAAACGATGATGCAGGGTCTGCCGGGGTTGTTGATCCGTATCGACTCGTCGACCGATTGCACGAGTCGCAGGTCGCCGGGGTCGAAGGGGTCGTCCCCGGTGAGGATCTCCGGTCGTAGCTCGTCGGACTTGTTTTCCACCGCGGTGCGATAGACGTTCAGCGCGGCCAGCGACATCGGGCTGTTCACGTAGATCGGCAGGTGTGGGATCAGGCGCTCTGTGGTCAGTACGGCGAGCTCGTGCAGGATGACGGCGGTGCGGTCGACGGCAAAGGCGGGGATGAGCACCACGCCTCCGCGTTCGACTGTCGATGTGATCAGCCGGGCCAACCGGGCATGGTCGACGGGCAGGTGCAGCCGGTTGCCGTACGTCGACTCGATCACCACCGCGTCGACGTCGGGCAAGGGCTCGGGTGGGAGCAGAAGCGGATGGTCCTGTCGGCCGAGGTCGCCGCTGACCGCCAACCGACGGCCTCCCAGCTCGACGACGGCGAAGGCCGACCCGAGGATGTGGCCGGCCCGGTAGAGGGTGACGGTGCCGCCTCCGAACAATTCGGACATGCCGGACTCCGGCGTTGGGCGGAAGTGCCTGATCGCCCGCTCGGCATCGGCGCTGTCGAACAGCGGCAACGGCGGATCGTGCCGCGAGTAGCCGCCGGCCCTGGCGTGGCCCGCGTCCTCCATCTGCAGGTGTGCGGCGTCGCGGAGCACGATCGCGGCGACCTCGGCGGTCGCCGGCGAGCAGATCACCGGGCCGTGGAAGCCCTGCCGGACCAGGGCCGGCAGGTAGCCGCAGTGGTCGAGATGAGCATGAGTGAGTACGACGGCGTCGAGCGTGTGGGGATCGATCGGGAAGCTGTCCCAGTTCCGGCGCCGCCAGCGTGCCTCGCCCTGGAACAGCCCGCAGTCGATCAGCGTCCGGTGGTTCTGGTACTCGAGCAGGAACTTGCTGCCCGTGACCGTTCCGGCCGCGCCGAGGAATGTCAGCACGGGAGTACTCATCGCAGGCTCCCTTCGGTGCGTCGAGCCGCGTCGCTACTTCAGCTTGGGTCACCGGAGCGCCGCCGTGCTGCGGGCTTCGGTCCCGAGGTGGGGGGGTCCTTCGGCATACCGAGCGGTGACCGCGGCCCCTGACCTGGCGAGGCTCCGCGACCGGACGATGAAGGCAACGGAACGAGGAAAGGACATGACAATGACCACGACTCCGCGTCGGCGTGATGTGCCGGCTCCTGTGATGGAGCCTGATGGTGATCGGTATCCGGTCATCACTACTGCGGCGGGCCGTGCGCTCGCGGTGCTGCGGATTGCTTTCGGCCTGACGTTCTTGTGGGCTTTTGTGGACAAGTTGTTCGGGTTCGGATATGCGACTGCGGAGGGCAAGGGCTGGGTCGATGGTGGCGATCCGACGGCCGGGTTCCTGGGGAAAGGCACGAGCGGACCGTTCGCGGACTTCTATCAGTCGCTGGTGGGTGATTGGTGGGTTAGTCCGTTGTTCATGGTTGGTCTGGTCGCTATTGGTGTGGCGCTGACGTTGGGGATCGGGATGCGGATTGCCGCGGTGGCGGGGGGTCTGCTGTATGTGTTGATGTGGACCGCGAACCTGCCGCCGGAAAACAACCCGGTGCTGGACGAGCACATTCTCGGTGCGATCACGCTGGTGGTTCTGGCTCTGGTTGCTGCTGGCAACGTGTGGGGCTTGGGCAAGCAGTGGGGACGTCTCGACATCGTCCACCGTTACCCCTGGCTGCGGTGATGTCGTGAAGCGCTTGGTCATCTTGGGTGCTGGAACCGCGGGCACGATGGCGGCGAACAAACTCCGCCGCCATCTGGCCATGGACGAGTGGCAGATCACCGTCCTCGACCGTGACGACGTCCACCTGTACCAGCCCGGCTTGTTGTTCCTCCCGTTCGGGCACTATCGGCCCGAGCAACTGCGGAAGCCCCGGCGGCGTCTCCTGCGCCCCGGAATCCGGCTCCAGCTCGCCGAGGTCGACCGGATCGACCCCGTGGGCAAGGTCGTCAAGCTCACCGATGGTGACGCGCTCGGCTACGACTACCTGGTGATCGCCAGCGGTACCTCGCCACGGCCGGACCAGACACCTGGCATGCTGGGCACCGAGTGGCGCCGCAGCATCTTCGATTTCTACAGCTACGACGGTGCGGCCGCCCTGGCCGGCGCGCTGGAGTCGTTCCGCGGCGGCCGCTTGGTGGTGCACATCGTCGATCAGCCGATCAAGTGCCCGGTCGCACCACTGGAGTTCACCTTCCTGGCCGAAGCCTGGTTCCGGCAGCACGGAACACGCGACCAGGTGGAGATCGTCTACGTGACGCCGCTGTCCGACGCCTTCACCAAGCCGATCGCCGCCGAGCGGCTGGGCGGGATGCTCGAGGATCGCAAGATCACGCTGGAGACCGACTTCCTGGTCGAGCGGATCGACCCCGAGCGCAAAGTGCTGGTGTCGTACGACGAGCGCGAGATCCCGTTCGATCTCCTCGTCACCGTCCCGCTGAACATGGGCGCAGACTTCGTCGCCCGGTCCGGTCTCGGTGACGAGCTGAACTACGTCCCGGTCGATCGCCGCACCATGCAGTCGACGGCGTACCCGGACATCTTCGCGATCGGCGACGCCAACGACCTGCCGACGTCCAAAGCCGGCTCGGTGGCACACTTCTCGGTCGAGGTGTTCACCGAGAACTTCCGCGAGTACGTCGAGGGTACGGCGATGACCGCGCGGTTCGACGGGCACGCCAACTGCTTCGTCGAGTCCGGAGACGGCAAGGGCCTGCTGATCGACTTCAACTACGACACCGAGCCGTTGCCCGGCGAGTACCCGCTGCCGCGAGTCGGCCCGTTCACCCTCCTGCGGGAGACCGCCCGCAATCACTGGGGCAAGTTGGCGTTCCGGTGGATCTATTGGCACCTGCTGTTGCCCGGCCGCCGGCTACCGCTGCCGAGCAACATGTCCATGACCGGCAAACATCGACCCGACAAGGAGAACTGATCATGCCTGTCCTCACCATCGGCTCCGCCGACGTCCACGTCGACGCCGAGGGATTCCTGACAGAGTACGGCGAATGGAACGAACCGCTCGCGGAACAGTTGGCCGCCCAGATCGGCATCGAGCTGACCGACGAGCACTGGAAGGCGATCAGGTTCCTCCGGTCGGACTTCCCCTCGCACGGCGAGACGGCGACGCTGCGGCGGGTGTCCACACTGGCCGGCATCCCGATCAAGCAACTGTTCGTCCTGTTCCCGGTCAAGCCGGCCAAGAAGATGGCCTACGTCGCCGGCCTGCCCAAACCGCGTGGTTGTGTGTGAAGGAGATCGTCATGACCGAGACACTGGCTGTCGTACCCGACTTCGGTGACCAGGCCGAGGGCCGCAAGCTGGCCATCATCTGCTCCAAGGGCAACCTGGACATGGCCTACCCGGGCCTGATCCTGGCGAATGCGGCCCTTGGCGAGGGCGTGGAGACGCATCTGTTCTTCACGTTCTGGGGCTTCGACATGATCACCAAGTCGCGGATGCACGAGCTGAAGTTCACGATGCTGGGCAACACCGCGACCCATATGCCACAGGGACTCGGCGGCCTGCCGGGAATGACCGCGCTGGCCACCCGCCAGATGAAGAAGCAGATCGAGGAGGTCGGCGTCCCCGACGTACCGGAGTTCCTCGAGCAGATCGTCGCCTCGGGCGGTCACCTGTGGGCCTGCCGGATGTCGGCGGACATGATGCAGCTCGACGAGTCCGATCTGTACGACGAGGTCGAAGGCATCATCAGCGCAGCCGACTTCATCGAAAAGACCGAAGGCGCCCAGTTGCTCTTCATCTGACGTCTGATGAATCAGCCCGGGATCGCCTGGCCCTGGGCGGTGAGAAGGCGGGCGACGAGGCGATGCTGCGCATGGCTCGGCAGGCGCTGGACGCGGACGGCCTCGGTCTGATCTTCGGCCGCAATGTGTGGCAGCGCGGGTACGACGACTCGTTGCGCTTCGTCGAGTCGCTGCGCGAGGTCCTCGCGGCCCATCCGAGCGAGTGAAGAACGGAGAAGGCGATGAGGCATTTGCTGACAGTCTCGGACGTGATGACGACTGACGTGATCACGGTGGCCGAGGACACGCCGTACAAGACGCTCGTGGCTTTGATGGCCGAGCACCACATCAGCGCGCTACCGGTGATCAACCGGTACGGCGGCGTCGGCGGCGTGGTCTCGGAGACGGACCTGCTCCGCAAGGAGGAGTTCCAGCGCTCGCCGTCGTTGCCGTGGGCACTGCGCTGGTGGCATCGCCGGGCTCGTGCCAAGGCTGCCGGCCTGCGGGCGGGGGATGTGATGACAGGCCCGGCGGTGACGATCGAGCAAGGCTCGACGATCCCCGAGGCGGCCAAGCTGATGGCCGCACGCGGAATCACCAGACTGATCGTCACCGACGGCGAGGTCCTGACGGGCATCGTGACGCGATCGGACTTGCTGACGGCCTTCCTGGTACCGGACGAGCGGATTCTCCAGCGGGTGCGGCGCGATGTCGTCGAGCACGCGTTGTGGGAGGACCCGTTCGGGGTCGAGGTGACGGTCGATGACGGGGTCGTGACTCTGACCGGCCAGCTCGACCATCGCAGCATGGTCTCGATCGCAGGGAAGCTGACGCGTGGGGTCGACGGAGTGGTCGGCGTCGTCAACCAGCTCACGTGGGCCTTCGACGACACGGTGCCCGCGCCGGGCACGGGCGCCCGCTACGCGTGACCTCGCGGCGGCGTCACGCGACCTGTTGTGCGCCCTGATCGAAGGAGGACTTGATGACTCAGCAAGGGCCGTTGCCCTGGGCCACCGCGTTCGCCGCGGTGGTGCGGTGCGTTGTGGCCAGCGGGAAGCTGCTGGTGCAGCGACGCATACATCAGCCACGTGAGCACGTCGGCCGGCGTTTGTGGTTCGCCGACGGAACTCGCGGCCGGGTCTACCGGGAAACCGTGGTCGATCGGCCGCCGGCCGCCGAACCGTGCGTTCTGGTGGTGGCCTTCCTGTTGCGCGGTGTGCATGGTCGTGGGCACACGCTGTTTCGGTGGGAGTCTTGGCTGAACCTCCCGCTGTTCGTCGGCTTCGAGGGATTCGTCTCGAAGCTGTGGCTGGCTCACGACGACCACGGCTTCTATCGAGGTGTCTACGAGTGGGACGGGCCTCAGGCAGCGGAGGCGTACGCTCGTGCGCTGTGGCGAGTACTCGAGCTGGTGAGCGTGACTGGCTGCGTCCGCTACCGCGTGATTCCAGACCTGCGGTGCGAGGACCTGCTGGCAGACGCTCACATTCTGGATCCGATCGAACCTACCGGTGAGAGGTCCTGGTGGCGGTTGATCGACGCGGCCTGACCGAGCCGGTGGATGTTCTGGTCGTCGGTGCTGGGCCGACCGGACTGGCCGCGGCTCTTCAGGCCCACGGCCACGGTGCCACAGTGCGGGTGGTGGAACGCCGGACGGAGGTCTTCCGGCCGTCGCGCGCGATGATCATGCACCCGCGCACGCTGGAATGTCTGCGGCCGCTCGGCGTGACCGACGCACTGCTTGACAGGGCAGACATCTCGCCCCGCGCGGAGGTGCATCTGGGGCGCAGACGGGTCAGCGTCCAGCTGTCCGAACTGGCCTTGCCCGACACCGCGTTCCCACATCTGACCCTGGTGCGGCAGATGGATGTCGAAACCGTCCTGGCACAGGCGCTGACCCATCGAGGCGTCACGGTCGAGCGCGGGGTGGAGCTGGCGGACATCGCGACCGCGGAGGGCGTCGTAGGGGCCGCACTGCGGTCGAGCTCCGGAATTGAGGAGGCACCCTGCCGGTTCGTCGTCGGTTGTGATGGGGCCACGAGCACTGTGCGTTCCCTTGCCGGGATCGGCTGGCGAGGTGCTTCGTACCGGCAGGAGGTCGTGCTGGCCGATGTGGAGCTCGGTGGCGAGCTGACCCCGAATGCCCTGCATGTCGCCGCCGGCCGCACCGGGTTGCTGTTCCTGTTCGCGCTCGGCGAGGGCGCGACCTGGCGCGTGCTCGCGACCCGGCCGGCTGGAGGGCCTGTCGAGAACGACTTCGGGCAACCCGGCGAAGGTGTTCCGGCAGCGGAGATCCAGCAGTTGCTCGACCAATCGGGTCTCGGCGTCGCCGTACAAGAGTTGCGGTGGTCGGCCAAGGTGCCCCTGCAGCACCGGCTCGCCGCGACGTATCGGTACCGGCAGCTGTTCCTCGCGGGGGATGCCGCCCACACGCACTCCCCGGCCGGGGCGCAGGGGATGAACACCGGCATCCAGGACGCGATCAACCTCGGCTGGAAGTTGGCCTACGCAGCGGGCGACGGGAGCGCCTACGGCGACCTGCTCGACTCCTATGACCAGGAACGCCGGCCGGTCGCACGCCGGGTGCTCGCGATGACGCACGCGATCTTCTTCGCCGAGGCGTCGACACATCCGCTTCCCGCCCTGCTGCGCGGCACCTTGGCACCTCTGCTGGCACCGGCCGCACCACTGCTGCTGCGGCATGAGCAGTTCTTGGCCGAGACGATCCGCACGCTTTCCCAGCTCCGGGTGAACCACCGCTCCAGCGTGCTCTCGCAAGACGGCACGCCGTCGTCCGGCCAAAACCTCAGGTCAGGCGATCGATTGCCAGACGCAACAGTGATTTGTGACGGTGGAGCGGTTCGGTTGCACGAGCTCACCGCGGCACCCGGCATACATCTCCTGCTGTCCGGCGACGTGGACCTGGTCGACTCGCCGGGCCCGCGAGTTCACGTCCATCGCCTGACCGGTGGACCAGGACCCGAAGTCCTCGCCGTCCGTCCGGATGGCTATATCGGTTACCGCTCGGGCCCGAAAGGCGCTGCGAAGCTCAATGCTTGGCTGCGCCTCGTCGGAGCCGGCTGACCTTCCAGCGGGGCTCCGGGCTGAACCGATGGCGGCTATCAGGCCGCTCCTCACTCATCGCCGACTCGTAGCTACGCGGCCGGCCGACCTCCGTACTGGCGGAACGCACCGGGACCAGTGATCAGCACTCGTTGCAGGGTCAGCTGCTGCCGGCCGTTCCTGGCGCGCCGGGCCCGACGTGCTCGGCGAAGAACGCCCGGACTCGCTGCCAGGAATCCGATGCCGCGGCGGCATCGTAGTTGCGCCATTGGTCGTTGAAGAAGGAGTGCTTCGCACCTGGATAGACCTTCAGATCGTGTGGCACACCGGCCGTCGTCAGGTGCGTCTGCAGGATCCTGGCGGCCTTGGTGGTGAAATCCCTGCCGGGCCATGATCCAACGACCGGACACAGGCGACGGATTGCCTCCCGGGGCCTGGGTGCGGCGCCGTAGAACGGCGCGATCGCACAGAGCCGCTCGTCGCTACAAGCCCAGGTCAAGACGATGGACCCTCCCAGGCAGAAGCCGATGGCGCCGATCCGGTCGGCATCGACGTCGGGATGGTTGCCCAGTCGAGTGAGCGCGTCTTTGAGGGCCGGCACGCCGTAGTGGTCGAGATTGCCGGCGATCGCGCCTGCGAACATCCGCGCCATGCACACGACGCGACTGCGGCCCTCGAACAGGTCGATGCCCAGCGCGGCATACCCCTCAGCCGCGAACCGCCGGCAGACGTCGCGGATGTTGTCGTTGAGTCCGAAGGCCTCATGGATGACCACCACCCCGGGATACGGTCCCGGCCCGTCGGGAAGAGCCGGCCAGGCAGCGTCGAGCGTTTCCGTCCTCATCGCTCCAGCGTGCTCCGCATCACGGCTCGACGGGGTGGCACTCGTAGCGCTCGACAAGCTTGAACGGTTGGCGGTCGATCGAGGCCTCGTTGCGCCAGATGATGGTGTGCGCGTCCGCGATGTGCCAGAACAACCGGATCCGGACAGGCGGGGTGCCGATGCTCTCGAAGGTGAGCAGATCACCGTCGATCCACCCGCGCAGGATCTCGGTGTGTCCATAGTTGTCGGCCACCGTTGCGCGGTACTCCTGCACGGTCGGGTCCCAGCCGGCGACCCAGTGCAGATGCCAGCGGAGGACGAACGTGCCGTCGGTGAGGAACTGGTCCTGCTGGTAGTTGCCGACGATCCACAGGCCGTCCTGGATCAGCTCGTGCCGTCCTTCACCGACAGCCGTCATCCGAGGACTGCCCGGTCCCATTCCGCCCGGCTGGATCGTCCCGCTCCACGTGATGTCGCGGTGGAAGCGGGCGAGATCTCGCATCTCGGCGCCGGCCTCGAGTGGTCGTGGTACGGCGGTGATGTCAGTGCTCATGGTCATCTCCTGAAGCTTGCGTCAGCGCACAACCGCGACCGGGCATGGTGGGTGGTGCACGAGGGCTCGGCTGGTCGAACCGAGCAGAAGGCCACGGAATGCGCCCCGGCCCCGGGACCCGACCACGATCAGCACGGCGCTGGTTGCTTCCCGCAACAAAGTGTGCGCGGCGCCGGCGAAGGTCACGATGGCGTCGACGGCGAGCCGCGGATGGGTCTCGCGGATCCGTTGGGCGAGCTCGGCCACCAGGTGTTCGGCCGCATCACGCAGCAGATCGGTCGGCAGCGGTACGGACGGGATCCCCAGCGGAGCGTTGATCAGCGGCAAGGACACCGCGTAGGTCACCCGGAGGTTCGCATGCCGGCGCTCAGCCTCGGCCGCCGCCCACCAGACCGCGGTCTCGCTGGCCGGCGAACCGTCGTACCCGGCGACGATGCTGGGCGTCATGATCGGACGCCTTCGACCTTGCCCGCGTCGTACTGTCCGATCGCGCTCGTCGCCGCGGACCGGAAGACGATGTCGCCGTGGTGGACGATGAAGTTCACCGGTACGACGGTCAGCCGTCCGGCGGACGCGAACGCGATCCTGCCGATGCCGCCGGATTCGATCAGGTGCAGGCTCTCCTGCTCCCGCATCTCATCGAGGATCGGGTGCAGCGCGGTGCGGCCGTGATCCGGGGGGCGAGTGGGGTCCGCGCCAAGGAGACCGGAGACGGTGGTGTCGAGTGCGTCGGCGAGACGGATCAGGGCGCCCGTGGTCATGGCGACTGGAGCCTGCTCGACGTGGGCAAGGTAGGCGGGGTCCATCCGGGCCCGCGCGGCGACCCCTTCCCGGGTAAGACCCAGCACGCCACGGCGGCGGCGGACGCGCCCGGCGAGATCTCCGCCGCTCGGCTGCTCGGTCGCTGCCATCGTCGCTCCTCCAGTCCAAGCCTTGTGTAATCAGCACACATCGGCCACGGTCCGCCCGAGCACGGGTGCCGTGAGTTGTACCGTGTCCATGAAACCCCCCGCCGTGATGTCTGGATCAGTGGCTGTGGGTTTGCTTCATCTGTTCAGGGGTGAGGATGTGGGCCCCGGTGCTCGGGATGACCAGGGTTTCGGTCTCGGTGTCGTCCCAGCGGACGAGGTACGGCGGAGAGCCGTCAGGACCGTGCACTTCCAGGATCAGTCCGTGCCGTTTGCGGTCGCTGAGGTGGGTGCCCTCGATCATCAGCCAGTCACCCGGTGCTGCCTTCATCGTCCCGCTCCCTCCGATTGACGGCCCGCCATCGGGCCCAAACCCAGCACAGCACCGGCTGAGCGTGTCGAGCAGGGACCAAGTTCCCTCCGTCAAGGTCCGAATGGCCCCATGTCACGCGCCTGCGCGACGAGGAGCTGCGGCCTCGATGGCGCATTCGGCTCCGCAGACGGGACCGTTGGCCCTGCTGCGAAGGCAGGTGGGGAGGCGAGGGTATAGGTATGGAAGCTGTCGAGACCGTTCCTGCCGAAGCAGGTCCGACTGCTGCGCAGGCGCTGGTCGCGTCGCAGCTCGGCAAGCGGTTCGGGGACCGGATCGCGGTCGACAATGTCAGCTTCGAGATCGCGGCGGGGGAGACGTACGGGCTGCTTGGGCCGAACGGCGCCGGCAAGACGACGACGATCCGCCTGGTCTGTGGCCTGCTACGACCGGACGCCGGTGAGGTCGTGATCGCGGGCCGCCGCGTCAGTACGACGGACACCTCGGCGAAGCGGTACGTCGGTTATGTGCCGCAGGAGATCGCGCTCTACCCCGATCTGACCGCGCGGGAGAACCTGCGCTTCTTCGGGCGCCTCTACGGACTGCACGGCAAGGCGCTGAACCACAGGGTCGGCAAGGTCCTGGAGTTGATCGGCTTGTCAGAGCGAGGGCGCGATCGGGTCGAGTCGTTCTCGGGCGGGATGAAGCGGCGGCTCAACATCGGCGCCGGGCTGCTCCACGAGCCAACCTTGCTGGTTCTGGACGAGCCGACCGTGGGTGTGGATCCGCAGAGCCGGCACGCCGTGATGGAGAGTGTCCGGTCCTTCGGCGCCGCCGGGATGGCGGTGCTCTACACCACGCACTACATGGAAGAGGCCGAGCGGTTGTGCGATCGGGTCGGCATCATCGACCACGGCCATCTGGTTGCCGAGGGCACCCGTCGTGAGCTGGTGGCGAAGCTGGGCGAGCACGACCGCATCCAGCTCTCCGCCACTGGCGACCTCGGCGTCCTGGCAGATCGCTGCCGCATCCTGGAAGGGATCGACGGTGCGGATGTGAAGGACGGCCAGGTGCAGCTGCTCGCCCGCGACGGGCGCCGTGTGCTGCCCGCGGTCCTCGACGCCGCGGAGCGGATCGGTACGCCGGTCCGATCGGTCGAGGTGGCCGAGCCCGACCTGGAGGCTGTGTTCCTGCACCTGACCGGCACCGCCCTGCGGGAGTGATCGTGCCCGCCGCACTCGTGATCGCCGCCAAGGACCTGCGCCAGCGCTTCCGGGACCGGTCGGCACTTGTCCTCGGCTTCGTCGCGCCAATTCTGGTCGCCGGCCTGATGAGCTTCGCCTTCTCCTCGGTGGAGGCCTTTCACGCCGACGTCGCGCTGGTGGACAACGATCGCGGCCAGATCGCCGTCGCCTTGCGCACGGCGCTCACCAGCCCCGAGTTGTCCGACGTGCTGACCGTCAAGCCGACCGAGAACGAGCAGCAGGCCCGCCAACTGGTGGACGACGGCGAGGTCGGCGCCGGCTTGGTCATCCCCAAGGGATTCAGTACAGCGGCCATCGGTGACGAACCGGTGGGCGTTACTGTTCTCGGCAGTCCGGACAACCCGCTGCAGGCCCAGGTCGCCCGAGCAATCGCCGACGCGTACATCGCACAGCTCAATGCCGACAGGCTCTCGGTGCACGCAGCGCTGGCCGCTGGCGTGTCGCCGGCCCGGACCGAAGAGTTGGCCAAAGCAGTGGCCGGTTTGAGACTGCCTGAGTCCGTCGAGGAGCGGCCCACCGGCTACCGGCAGCTGACGACGGCCAGTTACTACGCACCCGCGATGGGCATCATGTTCGTCCTGTTCGCGATCGGATTCACGGCCCACGGATTCTTCGCCGAACAGCGGGCCGGCACGCTCGAGCGGATCAGCACCGCGCCGGTCGGTCGTGGCGCCGTACTGCTGGGCAAGTCACTCGCCGCGTTCGCCTACAGCGTTGTCAGTCTGACCAGCCTGGCCGTGGTGACCTCCGTGGCGTTCGACGCGCAGTGGGGGTCTCCGATCCCGGCCTTCACGCTGATCATGGCGATGTCGGCGGCTCTGGTCGCACTGACCGCGCTGGTGATCGCGGTGTCGCGGACGGAACGGCAGGCGGACGGGATCGCGATGATCATCACCTTCACTCTGCTACTGCTCGGCGGGAACTTCGTACTGATCAGCCAAGCGCCTGAGATCCTGCGCAAGCTGGCTCTGCTGACACCCAACGGCTGGGCCTTGCGTGGCTTCACCGACCTCGCCACGGGTGCTGCCGCGACGAGCGCCGTTCGACCTGTTCTCGCCATCCTGGGCATGGCGGCGGTGATCGGCGTGCTGGCTGCAGCCATAGGCCGCTGGAGGGCTGCGTCATGACTGCACTTGCCGTGGCCGGCGCCTCGCTGCGCCGGATGCTCCGGGATCGGACTGCGCTGTTCTTCATCGTGCTCCTGCCCGTCCTCGTCATCGCGATCATCGGCACCGTGGTCGAGAACCCAGGCGGCTTCCGGATCGGCGTGCTCAGTGGGCAACCCTCGGGCCGATCCCTTGCGGCGGCTCTGGTCGAGGACCTCGCGACGGTGGGGCCGGTCCGTACCCTGACGGACGAGGAGACCGCCCGTACGGCGCTGAGACGCGGCGAGCTCGACGCGGTGGTCTTGGTCCCGGCAGACCTGGACACGAGGCTGCTGAGTGGCGACGATCTGGCGATTCCCGTGCTGGCCGGTGGCGCGGAGTCGACGCAGGCCGCCGTACGTTCCGCGATCTCCGCCGCGGTGGCGCGGCATGCCGAGCGGGTCCAGGCGGCCGCCTTCGCGGCCCGGACGACTGACAGCACTATCGCGGAGCAGTTGCCCAGGGCCACTGCTCTGCAGCAGGCGACTCCTCGCATCGCGGTCAAGACAGAGAACGTAGCCAGTGGCAGCGACTACCTGCCACTGGGGTTCGGGTACAGCGCACCGACGATGCTGGTGCTGTTCGTGTTCATCAATGCTCTGGCAGGCGGAGCCGCGATCGTGCAGACCCGCCAGCTCGGGATCCACCAACGAGCGCTGGCCGCACCAGTCCGCGCTCGGACGCTGCTTCTTGGTGAGGGCCTGTGCTGCTTGACGTTCTCGCTCCTGCAGTCGGCGTTGATCATCGGCACCGGCTCACTCCTGTTCGGCGTCGCCTGGGGCAACCTGCCGGCGGCGATCGCACTGGTCGTCACCTGGGCCCTCGTGGGCACCGGTGCCGGGATGCTGAGTGGCGCCGTCTTCAAGACGCCGGACCAGGCGTCGGCGATCGGGCCGGTCGTCGGCATCGCCTTCGCCATGCTCGGCGGCTGCATGTGGCCCCTCGAGATCGTCCCGGACACGGTCCGCACACTCGGTCACGCGACACCGCACGCCTGGGCGGTGGACGCCTGGATCACCGTGTTGTCCCGCGCGGGTGACATCACCGACATCGGCACCGAGTTGGCGGTTCTGGCCGGATTCGCCCTGGGGATGCTGGTCCTGGCCTCGACCGTTCTCCAACGCAGACTCAGCAGCTGACCCCGTCGGTCCCGCCGATGGACGGGTGCGGTCAACTGGTGGCGGCGCGGCGTACGGCGGTGATGGCGAAGCGCTCCACGCCTTGAAGGTGCCCGCCGGTGGAGACCACGACCGTGAGGGCGGGGTCGGCCGCGCCGGCAAACGCCACACGGGCCGACCAAGGCTGCCGCTCACCGCCGGCCGGAACGCAGCAGAACGTGCCGATCGGCTCGGCGGACGACGATTGGCGTACCTCGACGCGGATGGACTCGTCCACGCCGGTGATCCGCCCGCCGACCGTCATCGGTGAGCTCGCCTTCGCGCCGTACCGGGGGCGATCGAGGGTGAGTGTGCTGTCGATGGTGCCGACGACCTCCCACGGCGCATCCTGTCCCTGACCGAGCTTCACCAGGTGCAGCATCGCGGCCAGACTGGCGTGCCCTTCGCCCTGGAAGCCGACGCCGATCCGCGCCTGGTCACCGATGACCGAGGTGGACACGATCCGGTCGACCTCGGTGAAGCCCAGGTAGCCGGTCGTGAACGACAGTGCCGTCTGCTCGGCGTCAAGGTGCCAGGGCTGCTGTCCACTCGCGCGGTAGCTCCGCTGCCACGCGGCTGCCGCGGCGGCCGAGCTGAACGGCCAAAGAGGCTGGTAGGCGAACGGCCGTACCGTTGGGCTGGGTGTTCGCCTCGTGGTGGTGGGTCCCGGTGACGGTTCGCTTGTCGTCGGTGTCGGCGACGCGCCGGCGGATGGAGTGGCGCTCGCCGACGGAGGCGGCGCGGTCCCAGGCTCCGGACCCGAGTCACGAAGGAACACCACAGCCAGCACGCCGATCAACGCGATGCTCGTGACCGCCGCGACGACGACCGCGATCCACATCCGCCGGGTCATCCGGCCCAGTCGTCCCGGATCGATGCCCGGGAGCTGGTCAGGGCTGTTGCTCGTCATGTTGGACTCCATTGCTGAGGAAGGTGATGCAGCCGCCCAGGTCCTTCCAGCAGCCGAGCGCGGCGACGTACAACTGGGGTTTGCCGGGTGAGCAAGATGAAGACCCGTGACCGTGGGCCCACCGGGCTTCGTCGTAGTCCGCCAAGTTCGATGCCGACGGCAACTGGAGTGCCATGTCGTGAGCCGCTTCCACCGGTCTGCGTCCCATCCCGCCTCCTCCGCTCCACTCTCACCGTGCGCCGCCGACGCGGTGCTCTGCAGGGGCGAAGGTCCCGAGACCTCGGGGCCGTCGTACTCCCGAGACCTGGTGTGGTTGAGTCCGGACTTCAGCATGGAGTCCGGGCAGGGATCCTGTCGCGCCAGCCTGGTGTTCGAAGGGACAGGTAGCAGAGACCGGCGACTGGGATCGGCGCCCAGAACTGGAACAGGCGCCAGGACACGACACCGAGTACGGCGACCCCGCCGGGGACCCCGAAGCCAATCAGGCCGGGGATGAGAACTCCTTCGATGATGCCGAGCCCGCCGGGAGTGAACGGTACGATGGCCAGCAGAGAAGCGATGCCTTAGGCGAGCAGGAGAGCTACCGGTTCCATCGCGTGTCCGTAGGCAGCCAGGAATGCCCACAGAGCCGCCGCGTCGAGCAGCCAGTTCGCTGTCGGCCAGAGCACGAAGGCCGCTCGCACGTCTCGGTCGGTGAGCAGCGCCTTCAGTTGGTACGCCACCGCCTGCGCCCGCGGCCGTAGTCTGCGCGGCAACCTGTGCAGGGCGAATCGGAAGGCGCGCTTGGCCGGCTCGGCCAGCCGAGACCGCTCCCGGATCGCCACCGCCGCAGAGAGCGCGGTCGCGGTGGCTCCACCGCCCGGGCGTCGAGCGCTTCCGCGCCGACGTCGCGGTAGGCGGAGTGGCCCGCTCAGCTGGCGGTGACGACCGGCGAACCATTGACGGTACTGTCGGTGACGCCCGGCGAGCCATGGACGGTGTTGTCGGTCGTGCCCGGTGCCGGTCGGGCGGCCGCGGCCGACTCGCCGGTCAGGAAGGCGTCCAGTTTGCCGATGGTGCTCATCAGCGGAGCTGGGAAGACGACGGTCGAGTTCTTGTCGACGCCGATCTCGACCAGCGTTTGGGGGTTGCGCAGCTGTCGGGGAGGTTCATGATACGGTCCTTTCGTGCCCGGGGCGGCAGACCGGTCCATTCCAGCGTTTCCCACCGGCACACCGTGGTGCAGAGCCGCCCGGCCCCACTCGTGCGACCGAAAGTCCTGCTACGTCAGGAGCCGAGCGCTGGTCAGGAGGCGACCAGCAGACCGAAGCGGCCGTCGTACCGGCGATAGAGGACACGGGCCCGGTCGTCACCCGGTTCGCGGTAGAAGAGAAAGCGATCGGCGGTGACCCCGAGGCGCTCCTTGGCCTGGGCGACGGTGAGTACCGGCGGCGCTCCGCTGAACTCGTGCCCGCTGGTCGCACCGGCGGTCGGACCGAGCACGCCGAAGCTGCCGTCGTGACGACGGTGAACGAGCGCATCCGCTCCCGTGTCCGCGTCGACGAACAGATAGAAGTCGTGGTCGAGCAGGTCCATCTCGTCGACGGCCTGTTCCGGGGTCATCGGTTCGAGGAGATAGGTCTTGCGTTTGACCACCGGTCGCGAGCCGTCGTCCGGCTCACCACGATGGCCGGCGGTGGGATACGGCGGCAATCCACCGTGCCTCCACTCGTGCGCCACGACGGCCCGGCTCCGGCGGCGTGTGGTCCGAGTCCGCTCACGTGCCTGGTCGAGTCGCTGCCGCAGGCGGTCCACGACCAGGTCGCCGGCCTCCGCCACCTCAGTGGCCTCGACATGCGCACGAACCGGCTTGCCGGCGACGACAGCGCTCACCTCGATCCGGACCGGCCGCTCATTGGCGGGGTTCGCGTCGAGCGTGATGACGACCTGCACCTGCCGGGCAGCGGCCGGCGGTCGGCGGACCAGATGCTCCACCTTCCGCAGCACGTAGGCGACCGGCCCCGGGGGAACGGCCCCGCGAAGTGTCAATCGGATGGGGATGTCGGCTCGGACGGTAGTCATGATGTGCCTCCTTGGGGAGTTGCCGGCAGGGGCCGTAGCCGGACGGCTGTGACCTTGTACTCCGGGCAACCGGTAACGTCGTCACCCAGCGGTGAGGTGAGTTCGTTGACGCCCGCCGCGGGGAAGTGGAAACCGGCGAACACCTGCCCGGGCGCGAGTTCGGTGGTGATGCGGGCCGGCAGCACGGCCTGACCGAAGCGGCTGGTGATCTCGACGGGATCGCCGTCGCGGAGTCCGAGCGCGGCGGCGTCCGACGGCTCGAGATCCAACGGTTCGTCGGCGCGCAGTCGCACGTTGGGTGTCCGGCGGGTCATCTCACCCGAGTTGTAATGTTCGGCCCGGCGGCCGGTGACGAGGATGTAGGGGAACGCAGCATCGGGCTCGGCTCCCGGGGGGAGATACGGCCTGACCGCGAGCTGGGCCCGCCCGTCCGCGGTCGCGAAGCCGTCGAGGTACAGCGTCGCCCGGCCGGGGTCGTCCCTCGCCTCACACGGCCAGTGCAGTGCGCCGTCGGCGTCGAGCCGCTGCTCCGAAACTCCACCGAACAGCGGTGCGAGTGCGGCACATTCGGCGAGGGCAGCGGCCGGCGTGGCGCAGCCGAGATTGATGCCGAGGCGGGCGGCTACCTGCTGGAAGACCTCGAGATCGGTACGTACGCCGTCCGGCGGGTCGACGACTCGGCGGACCCGCTGGAACCGCCGATCGAAGTTGACGAAGGTGCCGTCCTTCTCGAGCCAGGAAGCGACCGGGAACACCACGTCCGCGGCCTGTGCCGTCGTGGACAGGAACAGGTCGTTGCAGATCACCAGGGGGCAGGCATCCAGTGCCGCGCGTACGGCGGCGGTGTCGGGATCGGTGGACAGCACGTCCTCACCGACCACCCACAACGCGTCGAGCCGGCCCTGTCGTGCTGCGTCGAACATCCGTGGAATGCGCAACCCGGGCGTACCCGGCAACGAGGTGTGCCAACCTGCCTCGAACCGTCGCCGAACGGTGTCGTCGGCAACCTTCTGGTAGCCCGGCAACAGGTCGGGCAGAGCGCCCATGTCGCAGGCGCCCTGGACGTTGTTCTGCCCCCGCAAGGGGTTGACGCCGCCGCCCGTGGCGGTGCCGACGGCGCCGCGAAGGACGGCGAGATTCGCCAGCGTGCGCACGCCGTCGGTTCCGTGCAGATGCTCGGTGACACCGAGGCCGTAGAAGATCGCCGGCGCCGTCGCGCCGCCGTACAGGTGGGCGGCTGCCACCAGGTCGTCAACCGGTACTCCGCTGATGTCGCGAACCCGATCGGGTGGGTAATCGCTGACCAGATCCCGCAGTTCGCCGTAGCCGGTGGCCCGATCCTGCAGGAAGGCCTGGTCGATCAGGCCGTCCCGGATCAACAGGTTGGCCAGACCGTTGAAGACAGCGACATTCGTGCCCGGCCGGGGCCGCAGGTGGACGTCGGCGTGCCGGGCCAGCTCGGTCCGGCGAGGATCGATCACGACGAGCCGTGCGCCATCGATGACGCGCTGCAGGATGCGTGACCCGACCACCGGGTGGGCGTCGGTGGGGTTGGCGCCGGCCAGCAGGACAGCGTCGCACCGGTCCAGGTCGTCGAAGGTGTTGGTTCCGCCGCCGAGTCCGAACGTCGCCGCCAGGCCGGCCGCCGACGGTGCGTGGCACAGCCGGGCGCAGTTGTCGACGTTGTTGGTGCCGATCGCGACGCGGGCGAACTTCTGGATCAGGTAGTTCTCCTCGTTGGTGGCACGCGCCGACGAGATCACCGCGAAGGCGTCGGGACGACGCAGCGCGTGAAGGTGGTCGGCGACGAGGTCGAGGGCCTCGTTCCACGACACCGGGACGAGTTCGCCATCGCGTCGTACCAGTGGGGTGCGAAGCCGGTCCGGCGAGCTGACGAAGCCGTGTGCGAACCGCCCCTTGACACAGGCATGACCGCGATTGACGGAGCCGTCCGAGACTGGCCGGACGGTGACGATCTCGTGGTCGCGGGTCGCGATGTCGAGGGTGCAGCCGACGCCGCAGTACCCGCAGGTGGTCCGGGTCCACTGCTCGATCGGCCGCAGGTCGAGCAGGCCGGGCTCGGACAGGGCTCCGGTCGGACAGGTGTCGACGCAGGCGCCGCAACTGACACAGTCCGAATCGGACCAGAGTCCGCCGGTTCCCGGCGCAACGACGGTGTCGGGGCCACGTCCGGTCAGCGTCAGCGCGAACGTGCCCTGGATCTCCGAGCACGCGCGAACGCAGCGGCCGCAGGCGATGCACAGGTCGCGATCCAGCTTGACGTACGGGTGTGAATGATCGACACCGCGTGGGCTGTTGAGCAGCGGCAGCGTCTCGGACGTGATGCTCATCTGTTCGCAGAGGCGGACGAGCTCACTACGGTCGCCGGGCACGTCGAGGGCTCGTGCCGGCAACCCCGCCGTCACGCTGGCGAGTGCATCCCGACGCCAGGATTCGCCGGCCGCGAGCCCGATCCGGAGGTTTTCGCGGACCGGTGTGGTGCAGGCGGCGACCGGTCCGTTGCCGTCGGCATCGACCAGGCAGGTCCGGCAGGACCCGGCCGGTGTCAGCCGGTCGTCGTGACAGAGGGTCGGCACCGATCGCCCGGCGGCCCGGATCGCCTCCAGGAGGGTCGATCCGGGCGGGACCTCGACGGGAGTCCCGTCGACGAATACGTGGGTCATTTCCATCCCTCCAAGCCGTAGACCTCCACCACGCTGCGGATCGCGGCTGGGACCCGCCTGCCGAACGCGCAAAGGCTTCCGGACGCCAAGGTCCGCAGCACATCGGACCGCGCGCGCACGACGTCGGTGGTGGCGTCCAGTTCCGACAGCCGGAGACCACGGCTGGTGCCGACGCGGCACGGTGAACATTCACCACAGCTCTCGGCCGCGGCGAACCGCCAGACATGACGCAGTACGTCGGCGCCGGTGAGCCGATCGTCGAAGGCGACGATGCCGGCGTGACCGAGCGCCGCGCCCCGCGACGACAAGGCAGCCTCACTGAGTGGTAGATCGAGATCATCCGGGCTGAGGAATCCGCCCAACGGTCCGCCGACCTGGATCGACCGCAGGACAGCGCCGTCGCGGAGGCCGCCGCCGAGGTCCTCGACCAGGTGGCGCACCGGTGTGCCGCTCTCCACCTCGTAGGCAGCGGGCCGGGCGAAGCGTTCGGACAAACAGGCAACCACGGTGCCGCTCTCCTCGGTGGTGCCGAACCGGGCGTAGGCCGCGCCGCCGTGCCGGATGATCCACGGGACGGTGGCGAGAGTCTCGACGTTGTTCACCACGGTCGGCCTGCCGCCGAAGCCGTGTTCGACCGGGTACGGCGGACGCGGCCGGACCACCCCACGCAGACCCTCGATGGCGTTCAGCAGGGCGGTCTCCTCACCGGAGACATACGACCCGGCCCCGGATTCGACGCGTACGTCGAGTGAGCGGCCGCTGCCGTGCACATTCCGGCCGAAGTGGCCGTCGGCGTACGCCCTGCCGATCGCGGACTCGACCCGTTCATGCGCCCGCGGATACTCGGCCCGGATGAAGATCACGGCCTGCTCTGCTTCCACCGCGAACGACGCCAGCGCGAGGCCTTCGAGCACCCGGTCCGGATCCCACTCCATCAGCAGCCGGTCGACATACGAGCCCGGGTCGCCTTCGTCGCCGTTCGCGATCACCACTCGTGGTGGCGGATACCTCCTGGCCGCAGCCCACTTACGCGCAGCGGGGAACCCCGCACCGCCGCGGCCGCGCAACCGCGCGGCAGCGACCTCGGCCAGGACATCGACCGGGTCTGACGTGCAGACGACTTCGGGCCAGACCGACCAACTGCACTCCCCGGCGACGAGACCAGCTGTCACCACGGGCTGGGGGCAGGCCGCTTGGACGCTGATCGGTGGATCCTGACGTGGTCGAAAGCCGGTGAGTTGGCCGGTGAGGTCCTGGCCGGCGTGGGCCTTGTCGCCGTCCAGTGCGGCCGGGCCTGCATAGCAGTAGCCGAGACAGCGGACCTCCTGCAGCGAGACCTGACCGTCGTCTCGACAAGTATCCATGGCCACGCCAAGCGTGGCTTCGATGTCGGCGACGTGGGTTCCGGCGCTCGCGGCTGTGCACGCGGCCGCACCACAGATACGGATGTGACGCTTCCCGCGTGGTGCGGTGAAGTCGGCGTAGAACGTTGCCGGTCCGCTGCCCGCGGCGGCGGGTAGGCCGTGGTCCGTCGCGAGCTGCGGTGCCGGTGTCCCGTCCTCCGCCAGTAACCGATCCCGGACGGCACCGAGATCTCGGCCGAATCGGTCCGCGTAGCGCCGCAGCGCGTCGGTCTTCCATTCGCCCATCGCCGTACTCCTGTCAGCTAGTCACTAGGGTGATCGCGGTGAAGTACACCGCGATCGAGAGCAGGTCCTGGTCACGGTGGCCAGTGGGCCGGATCCGAACGCCGGTTTCGATCATGGCTGCCGCCTGGTCTTGCGGACGCGGCGGACTGCCACGACCAGGCCGGGGAGGATCGCGAAGCCGACGGCCACGGCGAGCTCGGATACAGACAGCGCCTGTAGGCTGAGCAGGTCGCGCAGTGGCGGTACGAACAGCGGTCCGACCTGGGCTACAAGTGCGCCCAGGACAGCTACGTCGAGGAACCGCAGCCGGCGCTCACCGTCCGGGCGGGGCCTGCGCAGTGCGATCGCGACACCCAGTTGGGCCACGCCGAGAACGATGTACGCCATCGTCTGCCAGGGTGCTCCGATCGAGCGAGCCCAGAGGGCGGCGGCGAGAGTCACCGCAGTGATCAGTGCACCGGTCCAGGCAACTCGTTGCCAAAGGCCCGCACCAAGGACCTGTTCGTCCGGTGAACGCGGACCACGCCGCATCGCCTGCGGATCCGCGGGCTCGGCGCCGATGGCGACGCCCGGCAGGCCGTGGGTCAGCATGTTGATCCAGAGGATCTGGGCGGGCAGCAGCGGTGCCGCCAGTCCGAGCAGCGGGCCGATCAGCATCACCAGGACTTCGGCCAGCCCGCCGCTGAGCGCGTAGCGCAGGAAGGTGCGCACGTTCGAGTAGATCCGGCGGCCTTCCTCGATCGCCGCGACCACTGTGCCCAGGTCGTCGTCGGTGAGGATCAAGTCCGCCGCCTGCCGGGCGACCTCGGTGCCGTCCTTGCCCATCGCGACGCCGATGTCGGCTCGCCGCAGTGCGGGAGCGTCGTTGACTCCGTCACCGGTCATGGCGACCACGTGCCCTTGCTGCTGCCAGGCCTGCACGATGTCGAGCTTCTGCTCCGGCCGGATCCGGGCGAATACGCGCCCGGACGCTGGATCGGCGCCACCGTCGATGTCGCTGCCGGTCACGACTGCGTCGGTGTGCAGGCCGACCCGCTCGGCGACTGCCTGCGCGGTGCCGGGGGCGTCACCGGTGATCAGCAGGAGATCGACTCCTGCCTGGCGGAAGGAGGTGATGACCTCCGGGGCGTTGTGCCTGACCGGGTCGGTGAGTGCCACCAAGCCGACGAGTCGCATGCCGTCCTCGGTACGGCTGGTGCCAGGTGGCAACATCCGGTCGGTGACCGCGAGCACCCGGTAGCCGTCCGCCGACAGTTCTGCAGCGACCGCCCGGGCTGTGTCGATGTCACCGTACGGCGTGACCGCCGGATCGAGCATGACCTCGGGTGCGCCCTTTCCGACAGCGAGTTCGCCGTCGACGCCGGGCATCCGGTGGAACGTAGTCATGCGCTTGCGGACGCTGTCGAACGGCATCTCTCCGATTCTCGGATAGGTCGCTCGGAGTGGCGCCGGATCGGTCGCGCCACGGTGGGCCAGCGTCAGCAGGGCTGCCTCGGTGGGATCGCCGAGCGGCAGCCAGTCTGGCTGGTCCGGTCCGGGCGGCCGAAGGTCGGCGTCGTTGCACAGCACGATGTCCCGGAGCAGCGTTGTCGGCGGTTCGGCGTCTCCGAGTGGGACCAGGCCGCCGACGGGGGAGTAGCCGTTGCCACTGGCAATGAACTCGCCGCCCTCGGTCCAGGTGCGCTCGGCCAGCATCACACCTTCGGTCAGGGTACCGGTCTTGTCCGCGGCGACCACGGTGACCGATCCGAGTGTTTCCACAGCAGGCAGCTGCCGTACGACGGCCGATCGCTTGGCCATCCGGTGAGCACCGATGGCCAGCGCGAGGGTGACGACCGCAGGCAGGGATTCGGGTACCGCGGCCACGGTCAGGCTGACCGCGGTGACGATCATGTCGGCTGCTGGAAGGCCTCGGAGCAGTCCGGCTGCTGCGACGACGCCGGACAGCCCGAGTGCGACGATGCTGAGGATGCGGCTGAGCGACCGGAGGCGGACCTGCAGCGGCGTCGGACGCGGACGTTGGCTGGAGATCAGCCCGGCGATCCGGCCGAGCGCGCTGTCCGGACCGGTCCGGGTGACGACGCCGGAACCCCGGCCGCGGGTCACCACTGTGCCGGAGAACACCTCATTGCCGGAGTCCTTCTCGACCGGAACCGACTCACCGGTCAGCGCGGATTCGTCGGTCTGTGGGCGGACGGCGCCGCTGAGCTCGAGATCCGCCGGCACGATGTCGCCGGCTTCCAGCAGGACCAGATCGCCCGGCACGACGTCAGCCGCGGCGATCACCGTCGTACGGCCGGAACGCAGAACTGTCGCCTGCGGCGCGGCGAGCCGGTTCAGAGCGGCCAGCGCCCGTTCTGCCCTCAGCTCCTGCACCACACCGACCGTGGTGTTGAGCACGATCACGATGAGGATGACCGCAAGGTCCGTGAGGTCGTGGAGCGCGGCCGTGAGGACGGCTGCGCCCAGCAGAAGCAGGATCATCGGGTCCCGCAACTGGGCCAGCACCCGGAAGACCGGAGAGGGAGGTTTGGGAGAGGCGATCGAGTTGGGTCCGTGTTCGGCGAGTTGCTGCGCGGCCCCGACATCGGTCAGGCCGTGCGGAGCGGTCAGCTGGACACTCATCCGAGATCTCCTGGTGGTTGTGGCGGGACCGGCGTGCTACGACCCACCGGCGTCGACTTCGGCCCGGACCAGGACGAACGGCTGAATGACTTCGGTGCGCCAGGACTGGGGGTCGCGACGGACCGGACCGTGGTAGACCTCCCACGGGTCGCCGGTGTGGACGCCGTGCTCGATCCTCAGCCAGTCGTTCAGCGCCTGGTACGCCGTACCCAGTTGTTCGTAGGGACCGATGTGCCAGACCGCGACGACAGGGCCACCCGGCAAGCTGGACGGTCGGACCCGGGCGTCACCGACGATCGGGGCCGGGACCGGTAACCCGGCCTCGACCTCGAAGCTGCCGTCCCGCCGGAGGTGGTAGCGGGCGAAGGGGAAGCCGCAGGACGCGACACCGTGGCGGTGCAGGTAGTGGGCGATCTGGGCGCAGGCGGTGCCGACCCAGTCGCCCAACTCGTCGTGGCGCAGTGTCGCCCGCACAACAGCAGTTGGTTGCTCGGGGACGGTGCGTGACTCGGGGTGGTGGATGGCGCGCATTGCTCCTCCCTGGTGACGGGGCATCGCGGGGTACGCACGCGGTGGTCTCATGATTCGACTCTGGCGACGTTGAGCTGTACGACACAGAGTCGAAGGTCCCGACGGCAGGCCCGTCGTGGCGTGGCCTGTCGTCTGTCAGGCTGGGACGTTCGGCCCTGTCTGCCGCCCTGGCGGCGCGACACCGTAGCGACTGCAGGGAAGCTGACCGACTCGCCGGGAACGGATCGAACAGCAGGTGGCCGGCAGAGTTCCGGGACACAAGATCACCGTCATCATGACGGGCACTCGATCCTGGCGAGCGGCGGCCTTTCGCACCGATCACCGAGGAGTCCACCATGAGCAACGCCGGGAGCAGGAACGGGGAGCGACCATGATCGCGAGTAAGCGTTGGAGCGTCGAGATCTTCATCGACGAGAACGACACCGAGATGACGACCCATGCGGAAGCCCGGCTGCACACGAACGACCAGACGCAGCTGATCGGCCGCGGCACGGCTCGCCGGAACCCGAAGGACACCGACATCGCCGAGATCGGCGGCGAGCTGGCGGTCGCGCGGGCGCTGTCCGACCTGGCGCACGAACTACTCCACGCCGCCGCCTCCGACATCGAGCAGATCACCAGCGAACACCTTCGCCTGCAGAGTTGACGCAGTCAGCGGTCACCAGGCCCGCACACCGACCTGTTCACGTCAGCGGGCCAGGTAGCCGCCGTCGATGTAGAGCTCGAGGCCCGTGACGAACGAGGCGTCCTCGCTGGCCAGGTAGGCGACACCGGCGGCGATCTCGTCCGGCCGGCCGAGCCGGCCCATCGGCGTGAGCTGCGTCATCACGTCCCAGAACGGCGTGTCCCGGGCGCTGTCGAGGATCGGGGTGTCGATGAAGCCGGGATGGATCGAGTTCACCCGGATGCCTTCGGCTGCCCAGTGCAGAGCGGCGTTCTTGGTCAGGGTGCGGACCGCGCCCTTGGCCGCGTGGTAGGCGGGCGACGTACCGAATCCGCCACTAGTGCCGAAGATCGAGCTGATGTTGACCACCGACGCGTGCCGGGACGCCTTCAGGTACGGCGCGGCCGTGCGCATTCCGAGGAAGACACCGGTCTGGTCGACGTCGATGGTGTGCTGCCAGTCCTTCAGGCTGGTCTCCTCGATCGTGGCGAGGTCCCCCATGCCGGCGTTGTTGACGAGGATGTCGATGCCGCCGAACTCCTCGGCGGCCTTGGCGCAGGCGGTTTCCCAGTCCGCTTCGCTGGCGACGTCGTGCCGGACGAAGACCGCACGTGCCCCGGAGTCCCGGAGGGCTTCTGCCAGCGCATCACCGGCCTCGACCGCGATGTCCGTCACCAGTACGGCGGCACCCTCTGCGGCGAGCCGCCATGCGGTTGCCTTCCCGATCCCGCTCGCCGCGCCTGTTACCAGCGCAACCCGGTCGTCAAGCCTGCCCATTGTCGTCCTCCTCCGTCGTTGAGCTACACGTCCAACTGTCTGATCGCGTTCCTGTCGGCCCCAGGGCCGGAGGTCTCGGTGCTGGTCGCCGATAGGCCCTACTGTCGGCTGACTTCACTGGGCCGGTACTCGGACGGCGCTTGGCACCGGCCAGCTCGGGAGCCGCACGCCCAGCAGGTCCCGCAGCTCGCCGCGGAGATCGCGGTATGCCTGAATGCTCGGGTCTGTGGCGCCGCTCGACCCACGTGCGGCTGAAGGTCCTGGTGCATCGGGCACGACGCCTCTGCTCACCGGGCCGATGACGGGAGACGGTCGAAGTGAGGTGGTCTCGTGGTGAAGGCGGTGAGTCCGATGATCGAACTCTCGGCAAGAGATCGGGACGCGATGCTGCGGGCGGCGGTGATTGCACCGTCCATGCACAACACACAGCCCTGGCGGTTCCGATTCCACGGCTGGGTGGTCGAGGTGTACCGGGACAAGGAACGCGAGCTCCCGGCGGAGGACCCGGATCGGCGGATGCTCTTCCTGTCGTTGGGCGCGGCGATCTTCAACCTGCGTGTCGAAGCGGCAGCCCGTGGGTACGGTTCTCGGGTCCGTCAGCTGACGGACCCGCAGCGGCCGGATCTGGTGGCCGTGGTCGAGCTGGGCGGACCGCATTCCGGCCAGCTCCAACTGCTGGCTCCGTGCCTGATCCACCGCCGGACGAACCGGCAGCCGTTCACCGGTCAGCGACTGCCTGGCCAGGTTCGGGCGGAACTCGTGGAGAGTGCTCGGAGCGAGGGCGCCGAGCTGCAGTGGCTCGACCGCCCGCTCCGGCGGTGGTGGTTGCACATGGCAACGAACGAAGCGGCGGCGACTGATGACGCGGATGCGCAGCGGACCGCGGAACGGCGGCGGTGGGTCGGCGGTGACAGGGACGCCGACGGGATCCCGTCCACTGCGCTCGGACCCAGGTCCGCGGGAGGCGAGGCGGTGGTGCGCGAGTTTGCCGCCACCCTGGCCGACGCGACGCGGCCGATGGCCCTCTTTGAATCTGAGCCGCAACTCGCGGTGCTGTCGACCCGGTACGACGGTCCGGCGGAATGGCTGCGCGCCGGCCAGGCCCTGGAGCGTGTTCTCCTCGAGGCGACGGCTCACGGTGTGTCGACCTCGCTGCTGAACCAGGTGATCGAGCACGAGGACCTCCGCCGCGAGCTCGACGACCCCCTCGACCCTGAGCTCCGTCCGCAGTCCGTCATCCGGTTCGGCTACGGTCCACCGGTTCCGCCGACGCCACGCCGCCCGCTCGCCGACGTCACGATGCCCGACGACGCGGCCGCCGGACAGGAGTGACGGGTGAGCCGACCCCGAGTGGGGCGTGGGCCAAGACGGCTCCGGCGTGCTCTACCTCGTCGAAGTGCGGGAACCGGCGTTGCCCCGTTGCCCATCACCCGACCGGCCCGTCGACCGGGTAACACAGCACTGAGATCGGTGCGGCGGGGCTCTGTCGTCAGCGGACGACGGCGATCGGGGACTGGGTGTGGTGCAGGACGCTCTGGCTGACCGAACCGAGAAGCAGTCCGGTGAATCCGCCTCGCCCGCGTGAGCCCACCACGACCAGGTCCGCTGACTCGGAGCGACGGACGAGGGCCCGGGCGGCGGAGCCGCTCGCCAGTTCGGTCGTCCACGGTACGTCCGGGTGGTCGGCGGCAGCGCCGGCCACGGACTCAGCAACCAGCAGCCGACTCTCGGCTTCGACTTTCTCCGCGTCGAACTGGAGCATCGACGCGCCGTTCGCGAAGGTGAGGAACGGACTCGTCCAGGTGTGGATGGCGACGACTCGGGCGTTCAGTGCCTCGGCCTGGTCGAAGGCGAACTCGATCGCCCGGGCCGAAGCCTTCGAGCCGTCCACACCGATCACCACCGTCGGGCCTTCGTGAGCATGTGGGCGCAGATCAGGCGGGATGACGATCACCGGGCACTGTGCGTGCGTGGTCACCTGGACCGCGACCGATCCGACCAGCAGGCCGGTCCAGCCTCCGAGGCCGCGTGAACCGAGCACGACGAGGCGGGCGTGCTCGGCTTCGGCCAGCAGGGCTCCCGCGGCTGAGCCGCCGGCGAGAACCGTTTCAACGGTCAGGTCGGGCTGGTGCAGGCGGATGCCCTCGGCGAGCGCGCTGAGTCCCTTCTCGCGGGCTGTCTGCAGCCCCTGGAGCGGTACGACTTGGCCCGGCGACGGACGTGAGTAGACAACGAGTTCGAAGGCCTCGACGATGCGCAACGGTGCCATCGCCCGCACGGCTGCGGCTGTTGCCCAGCGCAACGCGTCGTGACTCGCGGGCGAACCGTCGTACCCGACGATGATGGGGGCGGGCTGTGTCGACATGGTGGGTCTCCTTGTGTCTGAGTCTCAGAGTCGGTCGGCCGGGGCACGGCCGAATCGGATCAATGTCTGGGCGAAACCTGAGGTTCCGGTCAATTCTTGAGCGCAGCGACGCAGCTCAGCTCGGCGGATCGGCTGGGGCAGGTGCGACGCCGCGACGTCGTACCGGATGGCGGTGAGCAGGATGCGCTCCAGGGCGATGCCTGCCGCGACTTGGTCCGAGCGCTCATCGCGATCGGTGGACAGGACAGCAAGCGGTGCGAAGGAGACCGGAAGCCAGCCCAGCCTGGTGTTCTCGAGCTCTGCTGCCCGGGCGAGTGCGAGCCGGACGGCCTTGTCCGGTCCTGCGGGTGGCCGGGTCAGGTGCCGTGAGCGGATCGCGCGGTATAGCTTTCGCAGCTCCTGATCGGGGAGGCCGGTCGGTTCGATCACGATCCGCGCGAGCAGATCCGGGTCGTGCCGGTAAGGGCACAGGCTGAACCAGCTGTCGAAGCTCAGTGACGCGGCCGCACAGCGCAGGTCGAAGACCGCGACGCCGGCTGCGATCCGCAGAGCCCGCGCGGCCGGATCGGCGGTCGGCAGGGGGTGTGATCCGTCCAGGTAGACGTCGAGCAGGTGGCCGTTCACCTCGAGTCTCCAGGAGCGCCCGGACTCGCCGCGGTCGGGATCGGTGGCGGCGTCGAGCAGCACGCCGAGCGCTTCGGTCGTCAGCTGCTCGTCGAGCATCAGGGCCTCCTCGCCGGGAGAACTTCGCGTGTTCCCAGCCTGTGGCCGTCGCGAAGCGGCTACCAGCGGCAAGGGTCCCGGGTCGCTGGGGCCTTTCGGCTCATCGCGGCCGTTGACGGACCGCAGCGCGCTCCGCCGGCGCCGTATTTCAGCTACTCCGCGGACGTCGGTCGGTCCACCGCCCAGGGGCAGCGGTCGGATCGCTGGATCGGTGACCGTGGGGTACGGCGCCTCAGCGACTGCCGCCTGGCGCTACGACGCAGGCTCCGGCCGGTGGCTGCGTGCCGAGAAGTGGTCGGCGCATCGCCTCACGTGTCCGCTCAGAACGTTCTCGTGCTGACGGCCGACCGCGACACCAGCTTCCGGCAGGCGGAGCCGTCGATGACGATTCTCGATCTCGTCGACTCGGCCGGACCGGTGCAGCTGTTCACCGGAGGCACGGTCGTCGACGGATGCTGGAACAAGCGCGGGGTCAACGAACCATTCAGTTTCACCACTCCGGACGGCAAGCTGTTGCTGGCACCTGGAAACACCTGGGTCGAGTGCTTGCTGACCGGCATGTCCGTCCAGATCGCGCCGAGCAGCCCGTAGGGCTGGCAGGTAGGTGACATTCGGCCCTGGGCAGCCGGACAAGGCCGATCAATCGTGGTGCTATGAGGCACTCCTCGGTGCAACCTCCGGCTGACCTGCCGGCTCTGCTCGAGCACTGGATCGCGGCAGGTGTGATCACGCCCGAACAAGCCGCGCGGATGCGGGCGGATGTCGGCCCGTCGATGCCGCCTGCGTCACCGGAGACCGAACACCGACAGGCTTCGCTCGCGATCGAAGCGCTCGGCTACCTCGGCAGTGTACTGATCGTCGTCGCTTCATTGCTGCTGGCTTCGGAGTACTGGGACGATCTGTCGACCGTCGGCCAGTTGATCATCATCGGCGGGGCCGCCGGCACGCTCTTGCTGGCCGGGTTCGTCGTACCCGAGCGACTCGGCCGGGCCGGAACCCGGATGCACGCCGTACTGTGGCTTGGGGCAACGGTCGCCACAGCCGGCCTCCTCGGCCTGTTCGGTGATGAGGTGCTCGGTTGGTACGACGAAGACCTCGCACTGTTGGTCTTCGTCGGCGTGACGGCGCTCGCCGCGGCGCTGTGGTGGCGGTTGCCGACAGCACTGCAGCAGGCGGCGGTGGTCGCGGGACTGGCAGGTGCGGCGGGCGCCGCGGCGGCGGAGTTCCACGCGCGCGCGGACCAACTGCCAGGATTGGCCATCTGGGGTGTCGGGGCGATCTGGTTCGTGCTGGGTTGGGGTGGAATCGTGCTGCCGCGTTGGACCGCGTTGTTGCTCGGTGGGTTCGGGTTGATGATCGGCTCCGGCATGACAATGCCGGCCGACGGCGGGATCGTAGTGGCGCTGACCACCGTGACCGCGCTGGTCGTGCTGGCAGTCCTGGCGCGCGACTTGCTCGTGCTCGCGCTCGGTGCCTGGGGTGCTCTGCAGTTCCTGCCGATCGCGATCAACGAGTGGTTCCCCGGCGAGGTCGCCGCCGCGATCGCGCTGCTGGTCGCCGGCGGCCTGCTGGTCTCGGTGGCGATCTGGATCGCCCGACGGCGGGGCGTGACCCCGCAGACCGGGGTCGTGCGCCGCGACTACGGCGTCATTCCCGCCGAGATCGCCCGTGTCGCGAGCGTTGCAGTCGCCGTCGCAGTGACCACCGCCATCATCGTCCTGGGCATCACCTGAGATACCAGGAGCGCGGAATCTCGAGCCAGGTCAGCGGCGGCCGAGGATGCGGGACAGGAGACCTTGGCGGTTGTCTTCGGGATGGCCGGGGCAGCGGGCAGATGGCGGTACGGCGGCCAGAACCTGATCGACGTGCATACCGCAGCCGGACCAGGTGATCTTGGAACAGGTTTTGCAGGTGACTGCTCTGCACATGACGTGGACTCCTTGGTGTGGTGGATCAGACGATGGGTGAGATAACGCGTGCGGTGGTGTGGTCGGCCACGCTAAAGGGTGCCGACAGGGTGGTTGCTGACTCGCGGCGATCAGCATCCCCGGCGGCCACGGTGAGAGCACCGTCATGGTTGCCCACTGACGAGTGGCAGGCCGGTCTCGGACGCGTTGTCGAAGGCGTCGTCGACAGCGACGAGCCGGCGTCCCCCCGCGCTGAGGATCGAGGCGGCGATGGAGGCGCGATAGCCGTGGGCGCAGTGGATCCACAGTTCGCCGGCCGGTACGTCGTCAAGTCGCGCGAAGAGTTCGTGCAGTGGAAGGTTGACCGCGCCTTCGATGCGGCCCGCGACACACTCCTCGGTACGGCGTACATCGAGTACGACGACCGGCCGGTGCCGAAGCACGTGGTCGAGCTCCGCGAAAGTGGCGAGCGGGAACGACGCCCTCTCACCGTCGGTCCACAGCGCCGGACCTCCGGTGGAGTACGCGGCCGGGCGGTCGATGCCGATCCGGACCAGCTCTCGTTGTGCCCGCGCGACGTCATCGGCGGTCTCGCCCAGCAAGGTGACCGGTGTGCCCCACTCGATCAGCCAGCCGAGATAGGTGGCGAAGGCTCCGTCGAGACCGAAGTTCAGCGAGCCGGGAGTGTGCCCGGCGGCGAAGGCGGTCCGCGTTCGCAAGTCGACGATCCACTCGCCGTCCTCGATCCGCCGCCGGAGCTCGACGGGGTCGGCCTTGGCGGGCAGGGACAGGTCGGGTGCCTCCGGGCCGGCCGAGTTCCGCGGCGCCATGTGAGCGTAGTACGCCGGATAGGCGCCGAGTCCGCCGAGGAGTTCCTGCACGTAGGTCTCCTCGTCCCTGGTGAGCGCCGGATTGGACGTCTTCTCGACGCCGATCGTGGAGGCGTTCGCAGCGGATTGTGTCGACGAGCAGAAGGAGCCGAAGCCGTGGGTGGGGTAGAGCTCCGCTTCGTCGGGCAGGAGCGCCGCGAGTCGTTGCGCAGAGGCGTGCTGATGCCGGACGAGGTCCGCGGTGTGATCGTCGCCGAGCAGGTCAGGTCGACCGGTCGATCCGTACAGCAGCGAACCGCCCGAGAACACGGCGATCTGCTGGTTGGTGGTGGCGTCGGAGAGCACATACGAGAGATGAGTGAAGGTGTGACCTGGTGTGGCCAGAGCGGTGACGCGCATTCGTCCGATCCGGACGGTTTCACCGTCGCGGATCGGGGTGCGGTCGAACGAGACATCGTCCTCGGCGTTGACGACGTACCGGGCGCCCGTGTGCCGAGCCAGGGCGAAGCCGCCGGTCACGTAGTCGTTGTGGATGTGGGTCTCGAACACGTGGGTGAGCTGTACGGCGGCGTCGGACAGGACGGTCAGGATGCGGTCGACGTCCCGCTGCGGGTCGATGACGAACGCGACCTCGCCGTCGTGAGCGACGTAGCTGCGATCGCCCAGGGACGGCGTGTCGATCGCAATGACAGTGAGCCCGTGCACGGTCCGTGCCTGACCGGTGGGCACGCCCGTCGCCGTGGCGGACAGGGCTTGCTGTGTCACGATGCCTGACCTCCGGAATACCGAGGGGGGTATTGTCGTTCTCCACTGTAGACACCCCCGGCGGTATCCTCAAGTCGAGGACACTCCACGTCCGAAGGAGCAGCATCGTGGCCACCATGGACCTGACCGCAGCCGAGTTCGACAAGACCATCACCGGGAACGACATCGTCCTGGTCGACTTCTGGGCGGCGTGGTGCGGTCCGTGCCGCATGTTCGCGCCCGTCTACGACAGAGCATCTCAGAACCACTCCGACATCGTCTTCGCGAAGGTCGACACCGAGGCCGAGCAGGCGCTCGCAGCGGCCGCCCGGATCACTTCGATCCCGACACTGATGGCCTTCAAACAGGGCAATCTGGTCTTCTCGCAGCCAGGTGCGTTGCCTGCGGCGGCGTTGGAGCAGTTGATCACCGCGGTGCGTGAGCTCGATCTCGAGAAGGCTCGCGCCGAGGCAGAACAGCGGAGCGCCTGATGACTGCCTTCACCCTCTCGTCGACGGTGCGCCGGCCGTACGATCGCACTCTCGCGGCTGTTCGTGATGCGCTGGCCGGCCAAGGATTCGGCATCCTGACCGAGATCGATCTCAAAGCGACGTTGAAGAGCAAGCTCGACGTCGACGTACAGCCTGAGATCATCCTTGGTGCCTGCAGGCCGGCCCTGGCCTACCGGGCGCTGCGGGCCGAGCCGTCCATCGCGGCTGTGCTGCCGTGCAACGTCGTTGTCCGCTCGGTCGATGCGGAGACCACGGTGGTCGAAGCGTTCGATCCCTCCGCGATGATCGCCCTCGCAGGTACGACGACCCTGAATGACGTCGCGGCCGAGGCGAGGACACGTCTCGCCGCCGCCCTTGCCGTTGTGGAACAGGAGAACTGATGCAGTTGGAACCCGCTGAGATGACCCCGGTCATCAACCGCATCAAGCGCGCGCAGGGCCAACTCGCCGGCGTCCTGCGGATGCTGGAGGAAGGACGTGAGTGCGACGAGGTCGTCACCCAGCTCGCCGCCGTCTCGAAGGCTCTCGACCGCGCAGGCTTCGCGATCATCGCCACCGGCCTGCAGCAATGCCTGGCCGACGAGTCAGCCGCAGGCCAAGCCGACCTCAAAAAGATGGAAAAACTCTTCCTCGCCCTCGCCTGACCGCCACCCGTCGCTGTCCGCGCCCGCGCGAGGTAGTCGACGGCGGCGATCAGACCAGCAGGCCATCGGGATCCGGGATCGACCGGTACCCGCCGCGGACGGTCAAGGTTGTACTCGCGCCGTCTGCAGGGCGGTGGCGACTTCGCGGGACCAGGCGCGGATCTTCGGCCAGTCCCTGGAGTCGCCGATCAGGTGGTCGAGTTCGGCCCGGCGAGACAGGCGTTCGGTGATCGCATCGGCCTGGAGTTCGCCGGCGAAGGTCTTGACCGGTGCTGCCTCGATGAGGCGTGCCAGCCGTGCGACGTCGGGTGGGGTGGGCTGATCCTGGCTCTTGCTGCGGCCGATCGGACCGCTGTGGAAGAGCCAGACCCGGCGGTTACGGAGCTGCCGCTCATGGTCGCGGAGGAAGCGGACGGCCTCGGGGCGCCAACGGCCTTGGTAGATCGCACTACCGACGATGACGGCGTCGTACTCGCTGACGGCCAGGACGGCGCCGATCTCGTGGACATCGACCTGGTGGCCGGCGGCGCGAAGCTCCGAGCCGATGACAGCTGCCATGGTCCCGGTCGAACCCATCTTGGTGGCGTAGGCAACCAATACCTTGTTGGACATCATCCATCTCCTTCCTTCAGCACGCGGACAGGCCGGCGCCGAAGTACCCATGATTTGATCGTGCATCGGCCGATGCTCGCCCTGCAGAGACCTCGGACCCGGATCGCCAGGGTCGGATGGTCCGTCAGCGGCCGGTGGGTCCAGCGAACCTGTCGTATCGGTAGCGTCATAAGCGCCCGACCGCGAAGATCGTGGCGCAGCTGTAGGGACAGAACACCCAGAGGAAGTCGCTCAGAGGCCTACCCCTGGGAATGAGGGCATCGGCCGCGTCGGGGTGATCGCCTGTACGGCGCAGCCAACTCGGACGCGCCGTCCGCGAGGGTCGGGCGCGCACTTGCCGTCCCAAATTCAGCAGGTTTACGCCAGCCGGCGCGGCTCGGCCGCGATCGTCGGCGATCTGGCCGTTGGCGGGTCGGCTCGGGTGCTGGCGATGGACCCGATCGACGACGCAGCGGACCTCAAACGGCGTATGGGCTTCCTGATCAAGGACCTGGAGACGATGGGTTCGCTGACCTCCCGGGACGTTCTCGACATCTGCGCCGCCGTTCGCGAGTGCACGTCGTACGCGCATGAACTCGCTGAGCGACTGGGACTGGACCTGGACCTCCCGATGGCTGTGCTGTCTCGCGGCCAGCTGCGGCGCCTGGGATTCGTCCAGGCCGTGATGCACAAGCCGGAGCTGGTCGTGCTGGATGACCCGATGACCGAACTCGACGAACCTGCCGCGGCTCCGCTGTTCGCATCGACCGACACGGGCACCGAGTCGTCCGCGAGCCCGAGGCAGCGCCGGGCGCCTGGCCCGACGCCCAGTGCCGGCACGCACGCCCAGACGCCAGTCGCCCCCGAACCGGCCCCTCCCTTCAGGAAGGTCCGGCGCCACCGTCAGCGCTGTCGTCTCAGCCCGCCCAACCGCACCCGGGGCGCGGTCCGCGAGGGCCGTCCGCCGCCGGACTGACTCAGCTGACTGGGCGACGACTGAAGACAGGAGCAACGAAGGTGACCAAGACAGGTAGGCAGGCAGAGCAGAAGGTTGCGATCGGCAATGGAGATCGTCGGCGACCGAGCAGGGACGTGATCTGGCGACAGATTGCCAAGGCGTCGTTCGCTGTGCACCGTGACCTGGCCGGTCGCCGGGATGAGCCATCAGACCGCCACGCCGTACCGGCTCGTGTAGACGACACCACTCGATCGAGGGCGGCCGGTCTGCGCATGCTCGGCAACGAAGTACCGATGCCATAGGTGAGGAAGTCGCGCCAGACAGCTGGAAGGCGTTGCATACGTGATGTAGCGATGTCCGGACGGGTGAGATCGTGGAGATCTTCCCCGAGGGGCACCGCCCGAGCCCGAGTGCCGGTGAACTGAGCGCAGATGCCCTCCGCGTCAGTGGGCAGGGCGCTGATCGGTCCGCTGCTCCGCATCGGCTCCGTCGACCGCGTTGGCTCGGCGGTGACGCTCCTTGTAGAGCTCGACCCCGAGGTAGCGCAGCATGGCCTGCTCGAATCGGGACGACCCGATAGTGGCTCGGCCGGCCACATTGCGCTGCGCGTCGCGCTGCGTGCGTTGTTTGTCGATGTCTTTCATGGTCGGCTCCCTTCTTGCACCTCCAGCACACGCCCGCCTGTGGTCGCGCGGAAGGGCAGAAGTGCCCGGCGAGGTGGTCCGGACGGCCCTGGCGCGGACTCCGGCGCCTTCGGACCATGGCTCTACAGGGGTCTATCGATGGGAGGGGCGAGCATCATGATCGCGAGCAGGCACTGGAGCGTCGAGATCTTCATCGACGAGCACGAGGACGAGCGGACCACCCACGCAGAGGCCCGGCTGCACACGAACGACAAGACGCATCTGATCGGCCGGGGTACCGCCCGCCGGAATCCGAACGACACCGACATCGCCGAGATCGGCGACGAGCTCGCCGTTGCGCGGGCCCTGTCGAGCCTCGCCCACGCGCTGCTCGACGCAGCCACGTCCGACATCGAGCAGATCACTCACGAGCACATTCACCTGCAGGGTTGAGCGCAGGCCGGAGAGGGCTGGCCTGTTGCCGCAGATGGCCGTGCTCATGACCCGGATGCCGGAGGGACGGACTTCTTGGGGCGGGGGATCCGGCCGGAGTTCAGCAGGACGAAGAAACCACTCACATTGGCGCTACCGCTCGACCCGGAAGGCGTGCCGGGCCGCCGGGAGCGCGACGCACAGGGCTGGCACGGTCCAGAGCCAGAAGCCCCAGCCGAAGCACATCAGGGCGAGATGGAAGGCGATGACCGCGAGATAACCGGCGCGCGGGCTCTTGACCAGGAGTACGGCGATGGTCAGTTCGGCCACGGCGAGGAGCAAGGCCCACAGCGTCCGGACGCGGTCTCCAGTTGCTCGCGGCCGGGCCGGCCGACCTGCTGACATCGCTCGGTCGGTTGTCCGGTCTGGTGGCGGCGGACCTGTTGCTGGTTCAGGTGTTCCTGATGGCGCGGGTGCCGATGATCGAGCGCAGCTACGGTCAGGACGAGCTGGCCCGCAGGCACCGGCTGGTCGGCTTCTGGTCCTTCAACCTGCTGATGGTCCATGTCGCCTTGATCCTTGCTGGATACACGTTGCGGGATCACAACGATGTCCTGCACGAGACGTGGAGCGTCGTCACGACGTACGGCGGAATGCTGCTGGCCGTCGCGGGAAGCATCGCGCTGACGGTCGTCGTGCTTACCTCGGTCCGGGTCGCTCGCCGGGCCTTGCGTTACGAGTCGTGGCACCTGCTGCACCTGTACGCGTATGTCGGGGTGGGGCTGTCCGTGCCGCACGAGATCTGGACCGGCGCGGACTTCACGACCTCGGCGGTGGCGCGGGCGTATTGGTGGTCGGCGTACGCTGTCGCACTGATCGCGATCCTCGTCTACCGCGTGGCGTTGCCGGTCTGGCGCACACTTCGGCACGGACTGACCGTGCGAGAGGTCGTGCGAGAGGGTCCCGGCGTGGTGACGGTTCTGCTCGCCGGTCGTGGTCTGCAGCGGATGCCGGTGCAGGCAGGTCAGTACTTCGTGTTCCGGTTCCTCGACGGTCCGGGATGGTCGCGCGGCAATCCGTATTCGCTGTCGGCGTCGCCCGCGCCCGACCGGCTGCGGGTGACCGCCAAGGCGGCCGGTGACGGCAGCAGCCGGCTGGCCGGGTTGCGGCCGGGCACCAAGGTTGCGATCGAAGGGCCGTACGGTCGGCTGACCGGCGAGCGACGCGTCACTCGCAAGGTGGCGATGTTTGCCTGCGGCATCGGCATCACACCGCTGCGGGCGCTGCTGGAGGAGCTCCCGTACGAACCAGGCGACGCAGTCCTGGTGTATCGCGCGCACGATCTCGACGACCTGGTGTTCCATGACGAGCTCGACCAGCTGGCCCACCGCCGCGGCATCACCACGCATTACCTGCTCGGGCGGCGGATACGGAACCGGCAGTCCTGGCTGCCGGAGAGCGCCGCGGCGTGGACCGACGAGGATGCGATGCGGCGGCTCGTCCCCGGCATCAGCCAGTACGACGTCTACGTACGCGGACCTGATCCGTGGTTGGACGCGGTGTGCGTGGCGGCTGCCGGACTCGGTCTTCCGCTGAAGCAGCTTCATCAGGAGCGGTTCTCGTGGTGAGAGGAGTACCTGCGTGAAGCGCGGGATGAAACTGGTCATGTCGGCCGCGTCCCTGGTGGTCGTCGGTGTGGCTCTGCGGGCAAGCCGCACCCGCGCGCGGCGGCCGGCGTGGTGTCGGCAGCACCGCCCGGCCCGCCGCGGCATGCCCCCGCGCGTCCCACGCCCCGGCCTCCGAGCCGGTACGGCGGTCAGACCGTGCCGCCGAGCCGATCGAGTCCCGCCGTCCATCCATCGGCACGCCCGAGCCCCGCGCATGTCGCGTCCGTGACCGTCGCGGGAGACGTCGTCCAGACGCAGTACGGGCGGTTGCAGGTCGAGATCAGCGTGCAGGGCGGGGAGATCACCCGGGCTCGCGCGCTTGCCCGGCCTAGCGGGGACGGACAGACCGACGCGATCAACAGCTACGCCGTACCTCAGCTCGACCAGGAGTCGCTTGCCGCGCAGAGTGCGCAGATCGACACCGTGTCCGGAGCCACCTTCACGTCGCAGGGATACCGGCAGTCGCTGCAGTCGGCGCTCGACGCGGCTCATCGGGCCGGCGCCCGATGACGAGCCACTCGGTGCGGCTGCGGCGCAATGCGGCGGTCGTCGGGGCCACTGGTGTGTTGCTTGGCCTGCTGTTCCTGTATCCGACGAGTACGAACCGCACAGACTCTCCAACCGCCACCGTGGCCAAGCCCGGGGTGGTCAGCACTGGATCGGCGAGTGGTGACCTCACGGTGAACGGCACATCGGCAGGGACCCGCTACGGACCGGTGCAGGTCCGCGTCACTGTCCGTTCGCACCGACTGGTCGCCGTGACCGCGCTCGCCTATCCGTCGTCGGGAGGACGCGACCGGGAGATCAGCGCGTTTGCGCCGGCGCTCACTGCAGTCCGCCCTGGACGCGGCCCATCTGCGGGGTTGAAGTCCTCAAAAGATCACCAAGAACCGTCCGGCGGTCGGAGGTCACCAGGAGCGGATGCGGCGGCCGCTGGTGCGGTGGGGTTCGATGGCCATGTAGGAGTCTCGCGTTCCTCCGGCCCAGGGCTCGACCCGGTCGCGGGCGGCGTCCGTCTCCTGCGCGGTGGCAGGGCGGACCATGCCGTTCACCAGGACGCTCCAACCGTCCTGCAAACCCTTGTCGACGAAGTCGATCTGGAAGGCGATCGGTGCCAGGCCGTACTGCGCGACCGCACTGTCTGCCGCGGTCCGGAAGATGATCAGGTTATTGAGGTAGCAGTAGTTGACCGGGATGACCACGAGGTCGTCGGCTCCGTTGTAGGCGATCCTGCCGACACCCCCCGCGTCGATGAGTTTCAGGCACTCCTCCTCGCGCATCGGCTCGAGTATGGGCGAGACCGGCTGATGCCGCGGAGTCCTGGCGTGGTCCAGCCTGGTCAGGTCCTCGATGCTGATGTCGAGGGCCCGCGCCAGCCGGACGAGCTCTCCACCGGTCAGCGCGAACGGGCGGGTCTCGATGTGCTCGACGCGGTCCGTGCTCAGACCGGTTCGCTGGGCGACTTCTGCCATGCTCAGGCCGAGGGCGAGCCGGCGTCGCCTGATCCGGATGCCGAGGTCGCTCGGCCTGCCCGCGGTCTGTGACTTGGTGTTCATCGGAGTCCGCCTTCCCTCGATCTCGGCAATTCCAGACAATCAGGCAGTCGCCACGGCGGTCAGGGCATGATGTCCTGAAGGACCGGGGCCGGTCGGCACGTCCGCACCGAAGGTCCCGGTCAAGGTGGGATCGTCGTCCCTGGCACATGCCGTGCCGAGGACGAGATGCTGCCGGAAGCTCGCCTGACGAACCTCGTACGGCGGGGTGGGAGCCGAAGGGGGCAGTGATGACGATCAAGGTGTTTCTGCTGGACGACCATGAGGTGGTCCGGTTGGGACTGCACCAACTACTCGACGGTGAGCCGGACATCGACGTCGTCGGTGACGCCTCGACCGCCGCGGAGGCGATCGCGCGGATCCCCGCCGTACGCCCGGATGTCGCCGTCCTGGACGTCCGGCTGCCCGACGGCGACGGCATCACCGTCTGCCGGGAGATCCGTTCGTCGATGGACAATCCGCCGGCCTGCCTGATGCTGACGTCGTACTCCGACGACCAGGCACTCTTCACCGCGATCATGGCCGGCGCGGCGGGCTATTTGCTGAAGCAGATCCACGGCGACGCCCTGATCGACGCCGTACGCCGCCTCGCCGTCGGCGAATCGCTTCTGGACCCGGCCATGACGATGAAGGTCCTGGAACGCCTCCGCCACCCAGTTGCCGAGGAGGACCCGAGGTACGCCTCCCTGACCGAGCAGGAACGCCGGATCCTCGCCGAGATCGCCGAAGGCAAGACGAATCGCCAGATCGCTCAGTCGCTCTTCCTGGCCGAGAAGACAGTCAAGAACTACGTCTCCTCCCTCCTGCGCAAACTCAACCTCGAACGCCGCACCGAAGCAGCTGTCTTCGCCGTCGAACGCACGAATAGGAACCCACAGCCGTAAGGCCCTGGGGCGTTGTGGCGGCGGCCCAGGCGACCGATTCCCTTCCTGGAAATCGTGGCCGCCTCCTGACCGATTCACGACACCGACCGCCGCACCGTCCCCAGCGGCGGTCACCACCGCGGCTCCGTCGAACAGCCGGTCGAGCACGTTCGGCATCGTCATGCCGGCGACGACGAGGCCGGTGACCTCTCGTGTCAGCAGGGCGGGGTCACCGCTCAGCAGGCGACCGTTGACCGGGGGCAGCAGGTCGGCGACCGTGGGTTGGCTCAGCAGAGGCTCCTCTGGCAGGGCGAAGGCCGATCCGCCGACGCCGGCCAGTGCGGCGACCGCATCGTCGAGCTGCTGGGGGTCGACGCGATTGGCAAGCACTGCCGCGAGTGAACCGTGGTTCTCCCTGAGCTCACCGACCGCCATGTCGGCGATGGCTCGAAGGTCATGCGGGCTGTGCTGGAACCCGTTGAGGACCAGCAGGACCGGCGTACCCAGGTTGGCGGCGATCCTGGCGTTGTAGGAGAACTCCGTCGGACTACCCACATCGGTGTAGTCGCTGCCGACGACGAGTACGGCGTCGGCCCGGTCGGCAATCTGGTGGTAGCGCTGCACGATCTCGTCCAGCGCGGCGTCGGGGTCCGCGTGCACCTCGTCGTACCTCACGCCGAGGCAGTCGTCGTACGCGAGCTGGACTGCGTCGTGGGCTGTGAGCAGATCCAGGACGTAGTCACGGCCGCCGTGCATCGCCGTGTCCGGGCGAACGATGGGGCGGAACACGGCCACGCGTTCGACCCGCCGTTGCATGAGTTTCTGCCCGACCTGACCGCACTATCGGTGCGGGCAGCGGTCGGCCGAGCCACCGGTACGCCCGATATCGACGCGGAGCGCCTGCTGCCGGCCGTCCAGCGGATGCACGAGAGCAACCCGATGCTGGGGCTGCGCGGTGTCCGGCTGGGGATCGTCATCCCGGGACTGTTCGCCATGCAGGCCAGGGCGATCGCCGAGACGGCTGCCATCGTGTCGGCGGAGGGCAATGTGGTGCGTCCGGAGATCATGGTGCCGTTGGTCGCCGGCGAGGTAGAGCTGCGTCTGGTACGGCGGGAGATCGAAGGCGTCCTCGCCGAGGTGGCGACTCGAACCGGCTGCACCGTCCCGACCCGGATCGGCGCGATGATCGAGGTCCCCAGGGCTGCGCTGGGCGCCGAGCAGATCGCGCGTTCCGCCGACTTCTTCTCGTTCGGCACCAACGATCTGACCCAGCTGACGTGGGCGTTCAGCCGCGACGACGTGGAGGCGTCGATCTTCCCGCGCTACTTCGACGCCGGGATCTTCGCGGTCTCGCCCTTCGAGTCGCTGGACGTCGCGGGGGTTGGCCGGCTTGTCAGGCTGGCCGTCGCCGAGGGACGCCGCGGCAACCCCGACCTGGTCATCGGTGTCTGCGGTGAGCACGGCGGCGACCCTGCGTCGATCGCCTTTTTCGCCGAGGCCGGTCTGGACTATGTCTCCTGCTCTCCGTACCGCGTCCCGATCGCCCGCCTCGAAGCCGGCGGTCGCGATCACTCTGATCAACTCGGTCGGCGCGGTGCCGATCGCGTACTTCGTCTACGGTCGCCAACCGCGAAGCTGATCAGTTGGAAGGTCAGGTGCTGCGGCGACACCAGCATGCGTAGGGTCAGTACAGGGGAGCGACCTCGGCAGAAGTGCAGGTCGCGTCCGACCGGGAGATCCACCTCGTGATCGGCGATCCGTTGTGGCCGGCGATGGTCTGCGTCCCGACGGCGACCGGTGGAGTGACTGTCAGGTGGTCGTCGCGACCATGAGGTTGCCGTCAGCAACCGTTGCGGACGGGTCGGTGAGATGCCGGCCGGACTGTTCCGGTTGCGCTCGACGTCGGCGTTCCGGACGGCACCGTTCACCGCCGTCCCGAGCCGTCGCCGCCCCTATCAGTTGGCGACGGTGACAGCCAGCGTCTGGCCGGCCAGGGGTGGCTCGGCCGCGCTCGACCCACCGTGCGGACGTCGTACTCGGTCAGGACCAGGTCGGCCGCCTGCCAGGCCACCCATCGATCGCCGCCGGGCGGATCGTGCGCACCGGAGGCCGTCGTACGTTGTTGCGACGCGCGCATCGCCGAGCAGTCACCTTTCAGCGCCCGCTGCCGACGCCCGGGCTGCAGTCGGGCGCGCAGTCCTTGATGCGCTGGTCCAGCTTCTTGCACCGTTCGGGCCGTCGATCTTGGACGCTATGGAGACCGTTCCTCATCGGCATGGGCCACGCGGATCGCGGCTACGGATGTTGGCGCGACAGCACGACAGTCGCGAAGCGTCGCTGTCTCTGGGAATAGCCGGTTAGGCCCTTCTGCCTACGCGGTGCCTGACCTCCGGCTCTACCGGCGGGTTTAGCAACCGGATCAGACTAGGAGTGGACCCCGGGAGGCAGTCATGACAACAACCATGCAAGATCAGTCCTCAGTTCGGTCCCCACGTGGAGGCTGGGCTTCACGGATCCTTGTTCGCGAGATGTGGGCCACGCTGGCGATCGTCGCGATGTGGGTGGCCGTGCTGTTCGTTGGCGTTTATGGAGGCGCGGCGACCTTCCACAGCGTCGATACGAGTTTCAGCACCATTCCCTCGGGGGTCTTTGTCGCCCTGTTCGCCGCTTTCGGCACCGGCTCCGTCGCCAAGCGAGTGTTCGGGCGCAAGTCGGAGTAGCGGCCAAGTCAGGCCGTTCGGTAGTGCCAGATACCGAGCGGGCGACTGGCGCCCGTGTGGTCAACACCGCCAGGCAGCTCATCGACTCGACGAACAAGTACTTGAAGGCCAACCGGGAGCCTATGGCTCCTGTGGCGGCACGGCCTCTCGACTCGGCCTTCCTTCCACCTGACCTCAACACCCTGACGCTGTAACTGTGGATCTGAGTAGCCCATGGGAGCCAGTGAGCGAGTTGCGGCGATGCGACGGGCGCGCGAACGTCAGGCCCGGATCGAAGCAGCGACTGCGCGGACGATCAGAGCGCAGGCGTCGCTGGACCGCGCGATCGAAGCCAGGTCTCTCTCGCTATCGAGCGGTACGACGAACGGGTCGCCGACGCCGAGGCAGTCTCCGCCACCGAGACGGCCGAGCTAGCCAAGATCTGCGGATCCGCCGAGGCCGCCGCCGAGATCCTGGGCTGGTCCGTGCGTCACCTCAGACGAGTAGTCAAAGCCGAGCGGGAACGAGAAACGGGATCTGTATCGCCAGCTCCGCGCAACTCCGACGAGGTCTCGCCAAGGGATGGAGGCATCGATGTCCGCCGTTCATGATTCGGACCACTCTGGGACGTAGACCAGGTCGCGGCCTACCTTCGCGTACCCAAACGAACTCTCTACCGCTGGCGGACCCTCGGCTACGGCCCTCCCGGCAGACGCGTCGGCCGATACATCCGCTATCGCGCCAGCGAAGTCATCGACTGGTTCGCCAGTCTTGATGATCACCTCCTCGACGACAGGTGGGACACGTGACCGCTCAGATCGAGATCGTTCACACGCACGCTGACGGCAGCCTGGTCAGCGGCACGAGGCGAGGCGACGGGTCGGCGGAGATGCTGAAGGCCAACAACTGGCGATGGTCTCGTCAGCTCGAGCTGTGGTACCTGCCGAGGTCGCGCGATCAGTTGGCCAAGACGAACATCCTCATGGCGACACAGGACGCGCTGTCAGCGGCGGGCTTCGAGGTATCTGTCGAGATTGATGATGCGGAGTCCAGGCCTGTGGAAGAGCGGGAGACCGACCGCGCGACGCGTGCCCAAGCGCGCTCCGAGCTCTTGCGCAATCGAGCCCTGCGCCGACGGGAATCGGCCGATGCCTCGTGGGACGCGTCCCGCCAGGTCGCCGACGGCATCCCACTGGGCCAGCCGATCCTTGTCGGCCACCATTCGGAGCCGCGCCACCGCCGGGATCTCGAGCGCATTCAGAGCCTGGCGGGTAAGTCGGTCGAGCAGACGCGGGCGGCCGAGGCAGATGAACGTCGGGCCGACGTGTTGTCGGGCGAGGCGGAGCGTCGATACTCGGTCAAGGCAGTCGGGCGTCGGATCACGCGTCTGGGGACCGAGTTGCGGAGGGTCGAACGCGAGTTGGGCGGCTACAGCCGCGTCGTCGGCGGATACTCAACGATCCACCCGCCTGCAACCGGTGACCGGGCTGAGCGTCTGGGGCTGCAACGCATCGATTTGCAGGACCAACTCAAGTACTGGACTGGCGTCCGCGATGAGCTCGCCGCGGATCAACCGACGTACTCGCACGAGACGATCAACAAGGGCGACTACGTCCGGATCAGCGGACACTGGCGGAAGGTAGCCCGGGTGAACCGGAAGAGCGTCAGCGTCGAGACCGGATACTCCTGGACTGACAGGGCGCCGTACTACGACATCACAGAGCATCGGCCTGCCGAGGACGTCGATGGTCCGGGGCTCTGACCGCTGCGTCGGTGACGGGGGCGGGCGGCTAACCCGATGACTCCAGAACGCGACGCTCGACGTCCGTCGAGGTCGCCGACCGGTCAGCATGTCGACTGTGGCCATGAGGTTGGGGTGGGGTCAGGTTCGGTAGCGGAAGATGATTCGGCCTCGGGTCATGTCGTAGGGGCTGAGTTCCACGAGGACGCGGTCTTCGGGGAGGATCTTGATGTAGTTCTTCCGGATCTCTCCGCTGATGTGGGCCAGGACCTGCTGGCCGTTGGTGAGTTCGACCCGGAAGTTGGCGTTGCGGAGGCACTCGATGACGGTGTCTTCGACTTCGATGCCGCCTGCTGTTCTGGGCATCGTCAGGCCTTTCCGGGGCCGGAGGATCAGTTCCAGACTGCGGCCCGTACGGCGTGCGCCGAGCCCCTCGAACAGCGCGATCGCGGCGGTGTTGGTCTCGTCGACCTCGGCCGTGGCGGCGTCGAACCCGGACCGGTGCAGCCCACCCAGCACGTGCCTCAGCAGCGCCCGGGCGATGCCGTGTCGCTGCTCGGCGGCCAGTACCGCGACAGTGCGGCGTTCGTCGGCCAGTTCTCTCGGGCGGTCCAGGTCCTGCGAAGGCTGCCGGGTCCTTCGGGTCGATATGCAAGTGCGCAGCCACTCCCATCGGAATACCGACGCGCCCAAGCCACTGGCCACCCTCGCTGATCGTCCAACTCGCCGAGGTGCCGGTTCCACCCATCGACCGGCACTGGAGGATTGATCCGCCGGACGGTCGCCTGGTGGCGTGGTCCGTGAACGGTGTACTGCAACTCCAGGTCGGCGGCCAGGGTGATCGCCTCGGTCTCGGTCCGGTACCGGCGCAGAGCACCTATTCCCGGCCGGTCGTCTTCCGTGGCGCGGTGAACGCGGCGTCTGATCTTCAACGGACTGCAGCCGTCGCCACGAAGGTGAGACGGCGTCACAGGCCGGAGGCCAGCAGGCGATCCGTGCGTCCCAAGCAGCCGATGAGCGGATACTCGCCTGGGCGGTCACCGTTGCGTGCAGAATCGCGAGGCTGTCGAGGCGCTAGCGCGCTAGTGCGGCGGCACGGGTTAGCACCTCGCGCCGTTCACTCGTGTGTACGGACCAGGTCGCGCAGCGGGACTCGGCCTCCGAACCGAAGGAGCGCTCCGGAGTAGATGCGGCCGGCGAGGCGGATCAGGCCCCACATCGCAATGACCATGAAGGTCGCTGCCGTCATCATCTGCCAGCCCGGGACTGCGTGAACGGCGACGCGGTAGGTCATTACGACGGGTGCGGTCGGCGGGAAGTACGACAATAGGATCGTGACGACGGCGTCGGGGTTCTCCTCGGCGTAGATGACGCCGAAGTAGCTGAGGAGCATGAGGCCGGTGATCGGGGCGATGGCCGCTTGGGCGTCCTCGATTCGGGACGTGGTCGCGCCGATGGCGGCGTACAGCACGCTGTAGAACAGGTAGCCGAGGACGAACCATAGGCAGGTCCAGGCCAGTACGTCGCCGGGGATGCTGGGCGCGTCCGCGCCGCCCCTGAACGCGGCGGTGGTGACGGCCGCGCCGCCGATCACGGCGAGCTGTGCGAGCCCGACGACGCCGATGCCGACGACCTTGCCGGCGAGAATCTCACGGGCAGGCATTCTGGCGAGCAGGACTTCCGCGACGCGGTTCGCCTTCTCCTGTACGACGCCGGTGAGCACGAATCCGGCGTAGAAACTGATCGCGACGTACATCACTCCGACTGCGATGAACCCGACGGTATTCGCGTCCTTGTCGGCGGTGTGTGCGGCCCCGAGCGTGCGACTGGTGAGACTGACGGGGACGAGTAGCTGGGCGAGTTTGTCGGAGGAGATACCGAGCCGGTCCGCCTGGTCGCGGACGTGAACCGCCTGTACCGCACTGGCGATCGCCGCCGTCAGGGTGCTGTCCGACTCTGTCCGCCACTCGACGCGAGTGCCGTCCACGAGCAGCACGTCGATCTTCTTGTCCCGGACGGCGCGTTCGCCATCAGCGACGCTCGGGTAGCGGGTCACCTCGAGGCCGTGATTGACCGCCCTGGCCTGTTCGACAAGAGCTGTCACTACTCCGTCGGGGGCGGCCCCGCTCATGCCGACGTGGTACGTCGTCGACTTCTCGAGCAGTGACGGCACGAGGATGATCGCAACGACGAGGATGACGCCGAGCACGGTGGATATCCGATAGGCGCGGCTGCCGCCACGCTCGCGGATCTCCCGCAGCGCGACGACCCAGATTCGCCGCCAGCCCTCGCGAACGTCAGCGCGCAACACCGGACACCTCCCGGGTCGTCAGTGCTGACCCCGCGACAGCCGCACGGAACAGCTCGGACAGCGTCGGCGGCTCGTAGGCGAGCCTGACGACGTCACCACCGACACCCGCGAGCAGAGTCACCGGGTCGACGGCACGGGGGATGCGCAGACGGACCCGTTTGCCGTCATGGGCCACGACGGCGGCATCCGTGAGGTGCAGCAGCCGCTCGGCGTCCCCCGCAACCGTGATCTCGAGATAGCGGTCGGCAGCGGCGTCCCGAATCGCGTCGAGGTCGCCGCTCAGCACCACACGGCCGCCCTCGATGACGACGACGTCCTCACACAGGTGCTCGACGATGTCGAGCTGGTGGCTAGAGAACAGCACGCCGGCGCCGCTATGCGCGATGTCGCCGAGCAGCCCGGACATCGCGTCCATCGCGATCGGGTCCAGCCCTGAAAACGGTTCGTCGAGCACCAGCAGGTCGGGCGCGTGCACTAACGCGGCGGCGAGCTGGACACGCTGCTGGTTGCCGTGTGAGAGGTCGTCCAGCCGGGAGTTCGCGCGGTCGGCGAGCCCGAGCGCGTCCAGCCAACGGGTCGCCTCCCGGGCCGCGGCTGCCGCCGACAGCCCCGACAGTCGGCCGAGGAACACGAGCTGGTCGAGCACCCGCATCCGCGGGTACAGCCCGCGCTCCTCCGGCATATAGCCGAACCGGCGCCGGTCGGTGGCCGTGACGGGGCCCCCGCGCCACCGGACGGCCCCCTCATCCGGGGTAACAAGACCGAACACGGCGCGCATCGCGGTCGTCTTCCCCGCCCCGTTAGGGCCGACGAACCCGGTGAGGCGGCCAGGCCGCACCTGGAACGTGCACCGAGCTAGCGCTTCGACCTCGCCGTAGCGCTTCGAGACGCCGATCAACTCGAGCACGGTCAACTCCCCACTCCCTGTTACCAGCCTGCAAGCGGCATGCTCGCGTGACCAGGTCCGGAAGGCGGTCTCGGCTGGAGTCGAAGTGCCTACCGCGGGCCTCGCACGCCAGGCCCACAGTCCACCAGATGGAGAGCCGAACGCCCCCTGCGGGCGGCACCGGGCGCGCGCAGCATCGGAGTAGTCGCCGAGCAGCCGCTCGCTGCGCGGTGCGCAAGATCGAAGCGACGGCGAGCGGAGGCACAACCATGTCACGCACAGATCAAGGACCCAGCAAAACCGCCACGACCGCCCTAACCGCGATCGGCGTCGTGACCGGCGTCGTGGTAGCTGTTCTAGCCAGCGACGTGATTCTCGGGGTCATCATCGGCTCGGCGTTTATCGCGATCGCGGTCGGGCTGCTCAGGCTGTGGGCCGGCGGCACACCGCGTTCGCACCACCCATGACAGGGGCCGTGCGGGCAGCCATCGCCGGAACCCCCAAGCGCTCGAGGAACATCCGCCGTCGCGCTGGCCAGCCTGCGCTGCACCGGCGGCTGCACGGGCCGACGGTCTTGCGCCACCGGCCCTCCTTGCAGATGACCTAAGGACCGCTTCTCGGTGGCGTTCGGCCGTGCCCGCCCGTGTGCGGTTGCGATGTGCTGAGAGTTGGGGACGTCTGGACTGGCGAGCAGTGCCAAGGGAAGTGATCTCAGTGACGGCTGCGATAGCGGTCTCCGGACTTGTGAAGGACTTCGGCCCCAGGACCCGGGCCCTTGACCATCTCGACCTGCACGTCGAGACCGGTGAGGTGCACGGGTTCCTCGGGCCCAACGGCGCCGGGAAGACCACCACCATCCGGGTCCTGCTCGGATTGCTGCGCGCCGACGACGGGCACGTCGCCCTGCTCGGCGGTGACCCGTGGCGCGACGCGGTGGCGTTGCACCGGCGTCTGGCCTACGTGCCCGGTGAGGTGAACCTGTGGCCCAACCTCACCGGCGGCGAGGTGATCGACCTGCTCGGCGACCTTCGGGGAGGACTTGACCCGGAGCACCGGGAGGAGCTCCTCGAGCGCTTCCAGCTCGACCCGACCAAGAAGATCCGCGCCTACTCCAAGGGAAACCGGCAGAAGGTGGCCCTCGTGGCCGCGTTCTGCTCCCCTGTGGAGCTCTACCTGCTGGACGAGCCCACGTCGGGGCTGGACCCGCTCATGGAGGCCGTCTTCCAGGACGTCGTACAGCAGCTGCGCACCGCCGGGCGGAGCATTCTGCTCTCCAGCCACATCCTCTCCGAGGTCGAGGCGCTGTGCGACCGCGTCACCATCATCCGAGCGGGCCGGGCTGCCGAGACCGGCACCTTCGACGAACTGCGTCACCTCACCCGCACCTCGGTGGTCGTCGACACGGCCAAGCCGCTGGAGTCGGTGACACGGTGGCCCGGCGTCCACGACGCCCGGGTGCACGACGGCCACGCGGAGTTCAGCGTCGACCCGGGCGAGCTGAACCACGTCCTCGAGCACCTGGTCGACCTCGAGGTGCGGTCGATGACGACCTCGCCGCCCACCCTCGAGGAGCTGTTCATGCGGCACTACGGCGAGGACATCGCCGCGCCTGCGCGGGATGCAGATACCGAGGTGGTGACGGCACGATGAGCGGCTTCACAGGCACGATGAGGCTGGTCCGCCTCGCGCTGCGGCGTGACCGGATCACCCTGCCCGCCTGGATCCTCGGCATGGCCGGATTCCTGGCTGCGACGACCGCCATGTTCGAGGACAACTACTCCAAACACCCCCAGCTTCTGGAGCCGGACACCCGCATCGTCACAGAGAACCCCGGCATGCGCGTGCTCGGCCTGGTGACAGGCTCCAGCGTCGGGGGCTACACCCTGCACCGGGATGCCCTGACCCTCGCTGTGCTCGCCGCCATGATGAGCGTCCTTGCAGTCGTACGACACACCCGCCAGGCCGAGGAGCTCGGTCGCGAGGAGATGCTGGGGGCCGGCGTGGTCGGCCGCTACGCCTCGCTGTCCGCGGCGGTGATCGTCGCGCTCGCTGCGAACCTCGTCCTGGCCGTACTGCTCGGGCTTGGGATGGTGGTTGCGGGACAACCCGCGGCCGGGTCTCTGGTCGCCGGTACGTCGATCGCCCTGGTAGGAGTCGCCTTCACCGGCGTCGCTGCGGTGGCGTCACAGCTCGCGTCGACCACCCGCGGTGCGATCGGTCTTGCCGGTGCGGGCATTGGCGTTGCCTTCATGCTTGCGGCGCTGGGCAACATGCTCGGGAGCGTGGACTCCGACGCCCTCCGGGCCAACAGCGCGTGGCCGGCGTGGCTCTCACCGATCGGCTGGGGCCAGCAGATGCGGCCGTTCGCCGACAACCTGTGGTGGCCGCTCGGGCTCGCCGTACTGGTCCTGGCTGCCCTGTTCTCGTTGGCCATCGTCCTGGTCGGCAGTCGCGACGTCGGTCGGGGAATGTGGCCCGAACGCAGGGGTGCCGCCCACGCGAGCCCGGCCCTGCTGAGCCCGGCTGGCTTGGTCTGGCGGCTGCAGCGTGGAACGCTGCTGGGCTGGGCGCTCGGCCTGTTCGGCTTCGGCCTGATCTTCGGTGCGCTCAGTGACCAGATCGGGGGACTCGAGGGAGCGGCCACGGAGTGGTACGCCACCTTCGGCGGTGCTGCCGACCTGCTCGGCGCGTATTGGGCCTCGATGATGCAGATGGCGGGAATGGCGGTGGCGATCTACGTAGTCACGCTCTTGCTTCGCCTGCACCTCGACGAAGCGCAGGGCACGCTCGAGTCGGTGCTCGGCACCGCAGTCTCCCGACTTCGCTGGCTGGGCGCGTACGCCGTCAACGCGCTGGCCGGGGCCATGTTGCTGATTCTGGTCTTCGCAGTGGCGATGGGCATCACAGGCGGTCAGGTGCTCGGCGGCGCTGCACCGCTGTTGCGTGATCTGGTCAGCGCCGCGCTGGTCCAGCTCCCCGCCATCGGCGTCCTGGGTGCCGCGGTCGTCACGGTGGTCATGTTGCTGCCGCGTTGGTCGGTCGGTCTGTCCTGGGCGCTGGTGGTGGGCTCGATCTTCGTCGGGCCGATGTTCGGACCCGCACTGGGGTTGCCGACGTGGCTGCTGGACCTGTCGCCCTTCACCCATGTGCCCAACGCACCGGCCGTCGCCATCACCGCCGGACCGATCCTGGGTCTGGGCCTGGCCTGCGTTGTGCTGGCCGCCGCAAGCGTCGTGGCCCTGCGCCGCCGGAACCTGGCACTCCCAGCCTGACGAACTCCGAGGTTCAGCCGGAGATGGAAGCGGGTCCCTGGGAGGGCGTGCCGCGATCCGCTCGTTTGAGAGCCGCCCTCATGGGTGCGTCTGTCCGCCGCCATGGAGTTTGTTGGCTGGCTGAAGCAGACGGCGGCCTTTCCGACGGTGGCTGGCGCTGGTGCTGGCCTGAGACACGTCGCCCGAGGAGGCGGTCGAGGTGCGACGTGCCAGACCGAGCGCCGGCGTGGGGAGCAGGCCGTCGTACTTCAACGCGTCGTCCCCGCCCTGGGTGGGTTTCGCGGAGTTCGAGGTACACGCGGACGCCGAACGATCCACGGTTGGGGTAGGCGCAGTCGGCGACGGCGACCTCGAACTGCTGTCGTAGCTGCTCGACCAGGCGGGCGATTTCGTCGAGTTCTCAGGACAGTCGGACCTTGATGGTCATACCGTTGCCTCCTGCTCGCGGTTCGCGGCGGGCCAGGCGGCGGCGCTGGCGTCGCCGTTGAACACCACGCGCAGCGGGCCGCGGTCGCACAAACCGTCGAAGTCCGTACGGTCTGGAATGTCGTCGTCCGGGCATGCCGCCGTGACGGCGTAGTCGTCGCCGTCTTCGGTCTGAACACGATCCAGGGCCAGCCGGCGTGGTCGATCACGACCGGGGTCATTGCCCACGACACCAGCTCAGTTAGTTCGTCGTGCGTCGTCACAAGGGTTCCGTTGGGGATGCGCTGCGCCATGGTCAGTTCTCCTTCGTCGTGGCGCTGCCTCGATGTCTTCGATCTGTTCCAGTTCGTCGAGAGACCACCCGGTTCCGCCGGTGGGTGCCCGCCTGTGGTGATTCGCAGGACCGCAATGTCGTTTCGGCGGTATGACCGACCCGCCAGGGCCGACTGCGGCCCAACAAGGCGCGCGGCGTTACCTGCTCGCCGTCCACCGCGACGGCGCTGCATTCGTCGACGGCAACCTGCAAATCGGTCGAGGCCGGCGCCGGAGTTCGCCGCCGGCGGACGAGCGGGTGTGGAGGCCCCTGCGTCGCTGTCGCCGCGATGAGTGTCCTCTCATGCGCCAGCCAACGATGGGCTGGGGTCGACCTGCTCGATGCACGATTTGAGGCATGCCTGCGCCCTGCGGATGACCCGGGACAAGCGGTCTCCGCCAGACGTCTAGCTAGGCGGCGGAATCTGGCTCGGGGTGTCGGATCTTGGAGACGACGAGTGGGAATGCGAGAGCATGATCACTCTGGGTGTCCGACCGTTGAGCGGGTATGAAGGAACGGCGGGAGGACGGCGCTGGGGCGGGCTCAGGTGCGTGCCATGAGTCGGGGATCGAGGTTGGGGTTCCGCGGTGTCCTCCTGTGCTTTATCCACAGGCCGCTCGTGTGCTCCGCCGGATCGTCGTACGGCAGGTGATGCTTGTGCGCGAGAAGAAGGAAGTACCAGACGCGGAGGAAAGGCATCTTGAGTGGGGACGCAGTCGACGCGTGGGCGACTCTGGATGAGCTGTTGGGTAAGGAGGCGCTGGCGAACCAGTCTGTGACGGGGGATGGGATCGGGAGGCTCGCCTTCTACGGACGCTGCTCGACGGAGGACAACCAGGATCCCGCGACCTCAAAGGCCTGGCAGGTCGGCGAGGCAGCTCGGTTTGTCGAGCCGCTTGGCGGCGAGATCGTCGAGGAGTTCTTCGACATCGGTCAGCCGCGGTCGTTGCCGTGGGAGCGGCGGGACGATGCCAGCAGGGTTCTCCGGGCACTGAAGGATCCAGGCCGAGGCTGGGATGGACTGGTCGTAGGGGAGGCGACTCGCTGCTGGTTCGGCAATCAGTTCAGCCTGACCTGGCCGAAGTTCGATCGGTATGGCGTGTCCCTGTGGATACCGAGTCTCGGGGGAAGGTTCGACCCGGAGAACACAGTCCATGACATGGCAATGACGATTACGGGTGGGCTGTCGAAATCGGAGCGGCAGCATGTGCAGCGTCGGGTCCGGGCTGCGATGGCTGCGCAGGTGCTGATCGACGGGCGGTACCAGGGCGGGCATCCGCCGTACGGGTATGTCGTGGTGGACGGCGGACCGCATCCGCATCCGAGGAAAGCAGCTGAAGGGCAGCGGCTGCGGGTGCTGGCGATTGATGATTTTGCGGCCGCGGTGGTGCGCCGGATCTTCGACTTGTATCTGGAGGGGTGGGGGAGAAAGGCGATTGTTGAGCAGCTCAACGGGGAGGGCGTGCCGTGTCCGTCGGCGCATTCGCCACAGCAGAATCGGCATCGGACGATGGATGGTTGGCAGCACTCGACGGTCGTGGCCATTCTCAACAATCCGCGGTACACCGGGTACGCCGTCTACGGGCGGTGGCAGAAGGTCGAGGAGCTCCTTGATCCGGACGATGTTGCCGCCGGCTACGTGGTGAGGTTTCGGAGGTCGCCGCACGCGAAGATCGTGCGATCGAGGGAGCTGGCACACCCGGCAATCATCTCGGTGGAGACCTTTACTGCGGCTCAGTTGCGGCAGCGGAAGCGGAAGTCCGATGGGATCCAGAAGTGGTCTGCGGTCGAGCGGCGCCGTACGTCGCCGAAACGCGTGTACGCGCTGCGTGGCCTGGTGAGGTGGGGATGTGCGCTCGCAAGATGGAAGGGGCAGCGCGGCGGCAAGACGTTGTCTACTACCGGTGCAATGCCCGGACGATGGTTGCAGGGTCCGCGAGTGCGTTGGCGCATCCTCGGCAGATCTACTTGCGGGAGGATGTCGTGACGCCTGCTGTCAATCGGTGGATCGGTTCGCTGTTCGATCCGGTGCATCGCTCCGAGACGATCGAGGCGCTTCTGATCGAGGACGATGGCTATGATCGTCGGATCCAACTTGTCGAGGACCTTCAGGGGCGTGTCCGTGCGGCAAAGATCACCATGGATCGGGTCCGGAGGGCTCTCGATGCAGGCTGGGACCCGGTCGAGCTGCGAGAGTAGTACAACGCGGCGGCGGCGGAGAAGCAGGTGGCGGAGAAGGCTCTGGCTTCATTGCCGACTCAGGTGACGATTTCCCGTGGACAGCTCGAGGCGTGGATCGACGAGCTGGGCGACATCGGACGGGCTCTGGACGCCGCCAGCCCGGAGGAGCTGAATCAGCTTTACGGATCACTGCGGCTCTCGCTCAAGTACCACCACGACGACCAGACGGTCGACGTTGAGGTCGACCCGATGGGTGACCGTGTGGATAAGGCCTGTGTCCGAGGGGGGACTTGAACCCCCACGCCCTGTGAAGGGCACTAGCACCTCAAGCTAGCGCGTCTGCCTATTCCGCCACCCGGACGAGTGGTCGCACCGGGGTCGGTGCTGACCGGAGAACAGTAGCAAAGACCACGGGTGGAATTCACATCGAGGCTGGTGGGGGTGTTGGAGGGGGTTCGGGGAGGCGTAGTTTGAAATTCAAGGAGCGGGTCGTGGGTGGGAGGTGTACGGGCGTGAGCGGCTGGAACGGGATGGTGTTCGAGGGCAAGGAGACGTTGCTCGGGGTGGTGCGGGCGGAGGCCGGGCGGTTCTTCGAGATGGTGGACAGCGACGACGTCTGGGAGGAGCCGACCGGAGCCGGTCACTGGCAGGTGCGGGACGTGGTGGCGCATATCGCGGACACCACCGAGGCGTACTTCGTCGCGTTCGATGCCGCCCGGGCGCATGCGGAAGTGCCGGCGGCGTACGGGCTGCCGGGGATGGCTGAGCGGGTGGACAAGCAGGCGCTGGCGCTGCGGTCCGTGCCGCGGGCCGAGTTGGTCGAGCGGCTGCGTGGGGATTTCGACAAGGCGATGGAGATCTTCGACGCGCTCGGGCCGGAGGAGTGGGGCGGGTTCAACGTGCCGCACTTCTACATGGGGCCGCTGCCGTCGTTCTTCTTTCCCGCGTTCCAGTTGATGGACTACGGCGTCCACTCCTGGGACATCCGGCAGGGAACCGGCCGGGCGCACGGGCTCTCGGGTGACGCGGCGGATCTGCTGGTGCCGTTCATGTTCGTGCTGTGGAAGTACACCACCGGCGCCAAGGATCCGTGCGAGCTCGGCATCCGGATCACCAGCGGCCCGAACGCCGGCGACACCCGCGTGAAGGTCGGCCCGGACGGTATGGACTACGAGCCCGGGAACGTCGACGGCCTGGCCACCGTGATCGAGTTCGACCCAGGCAGCTTCGTGCTGACCGCGTTCGGCCGGAGCAACGCCGGTACGATCCGGGGCGATCGTGCGGTCGCCGACCGCTATCTCAACCTGTTCTTCCGGATCTGAGGGGGACCCGTATGACCGATATCGACCTGCCCGCGATCGAGGCCGAGCGCGACCGGATCAGGACGGCGTACCTGAAGGAGGGCGGAACGAGTTCGGCCCGGGGGCTGCACCACGTCGCGATCCTCTGCGCCGACGTCGAGCGCACCATCCGGTTCTACCAGGGGGTGCTGGAGTTCCCGCTCACGGAGATCGTCGGGAACCGGGACTACGAGGGTTCGAACCACTTCTTCTTCGACATCGGGAACGGGAACCTGCTCGCGTTCTTCGACTTCCCCGGCCTCGACCTCGGCCCGTACGCCGAAGTCCTCGGCGGACTGCACCACCTGGCGATCTCGGTCGAGCCGGGCAAGTGGGAGCGGCTCAAGCACAACCTGGACACGGCGGGGGTGGAGTACCTGGAGGAGAGCGGTACGTCGATCTACTTCCGCGACCCCGACGGCGCGCGGATCGAGCTGATCGCGGACCCGCTGGGGGAGATGTACGGCCTCAAAGTGCTCTGACCGGAGGCGTGGGAGAGGATGGGCCCATGACTTCTCCGACCCCCAGCGACCGTCCGTCGTACACCCCTGACGCCGAGGTGGTGGAGCTGTGCAGTGAGCTGATCCGCATCGACACCACGAACTACGGCAACGGCAAGAGCAACGGCGAGCGGGTCGCGGCCGAGTACGTCGCGGCCAAGCTGGACGAGGTCGGGATCGAGTCCACGATCTACGAGGCAGAGCCGGGCCGGGCCACGCTGGTGGCGCACTGGGAGGGTGAGGACCAGTCGGCCGATCCGCTGCTCGTGCACGGCCACCTGGACGTCGTACCGGCCGATCCGAAGGACTGGAAGGTCGACCCGTTCGCCGGTGAGATCTTCGACGGCTGCGTCTGGGGCCGCGGCGCGGTCGACATGAAGGACTTCGACGCGATGGTGCTGTCGGTGGTCCGGGCCCGGCAGCGGGCCGGCGTGAAGCCGCGGCGTCCGGTCCGGCTGGTCTTCACCGCCGACGAGGAGGCCGGCGGCGTGTACGGCGCGCAGTGGCTGATCAACAACCACCCAGACACGATCGCGGACTGCACCGAGGCCATCGGCGAGGTCGGTGGCTTCTCGGTCACGGTGAAGGACGACCTGCGGCTGTACCTGATCGAGACCGCCGAGAAGGGCATGAACTGGATGCGGCTCAAGGCCCGCGGTACGGCGGGTCACGGGTCGATGGTGAACAACGACAACGCGGTCACCAACCTGGTCGAGGCGGTCGCCCGGATCGGCAACCACGAGTGGCCGCTGCGGGTGACGCCGACTGTGCGCGAGTTCCTGAAGACGTTGGAAGATGTGCTCGGGATCGAGCTCGACCCCGACGACATGACCTCGACGCTGGCGAAGCTCGGCACGTTCAGCCGGATGTTCGGCGCGACCATCCGCAACACCACGAACCCGACGATGCTGAACGCCGGCTACAAGGTGAACGTGATCCCGGGCGACGCCGAGGCACACATCGACGGGCGCTTCCTGCCGGGCTACGAGGAAGAGTTCTACGCGACGCTCGACGAGCTGATCGGCGACAAGGTGCAGCGCGAGACCGTGGTCACGGACATTGCCCTGGAGACGGAGTTCAGCGGCGGTCTGGTCGAGGCGATGAAGGCGTGCGTCACGGCCGAGGACCCGCAGAGCCGGTTCGCACCGCTGCTGATGTCGGGCGGTACCGACGCGAAGTCGTGGAGCCGCCTGGGTGTGCGCTGCTTCGGGTTCGTGCCGCTGCAGTTGCCGCCTGAGCTGGACTTCATGGGCATGTTCCACGGCATCGACGAGCGGGTTCCGACCTCGTCTCTAGAGTTCGGCTCTAGGGTGCTCGACCGCTTTCTCGACGAGGCCTGAGGTCAAGAGGTACTGGCCGACTGCGTACGTCGACATGCACAGTGCGCCTCGGCCGGGGAAGTCGCGCCCGGCCAGCCGGAGAGCGATCAGCGCGTCCGAGATCAGGAAGAACGTTCCTCCCAGACCGCTGCGTGGGATGTGCCAGCGGGAAGCGATTGCGGTTGCTGTGAGCAACAACGCGTATGCCGCGACCGGGACGCGCTGGTTGCCCAGGCTCGGCGCGAGCACCGCGACGAGAGCCGCCCAGAGCGCTGCGTACGCCGCAACTACGCGTACGGACCGTTGTCCGGGATTGGCGAGGAAGACAGCCAGGTAGCAGGCGTGAGCCGCGGCGAACGCAGCCATGCCGGCCAACTGGAGGTCGGTCTCGAGCAGCAGGTCCCCAGCCGCGGACGCCAGCAGCGCCGCCTGCAGCAGCGGGGGAGCGTCCTGACTCCGGGACCACGACCACAGCAGCGGCATCAGTGACGCCTTGCTCGCCTGCTTGAGGATCTTGACGTCGAAGGCAACGGCCGCCACCTGCACGACCGTCGTACCCCAGAACGCCGTCAACAGCCGTCGCCCGCGCGCCAACCGCCCCAGGTTCATGCCGCCGAGTCTGCCGCACTTCAAGCGTCTCGCGGCCGGAGTTCACGACAAGTTCAACGTGGCCCGGAGATGGGGGAGGTGGCGGATGAGCGGCTTGGGCGGGGTTGGGGTCGTGATCAGCGAGAGCGTGAGGCGGTAGCGGAAGGGCGCGGCGGTGAGGTGTTCGCCGGGGCGGAGTTCGGTGGCCAAGGCGCTGCGGGGGACGAGGGCGAGTTGGGAGCGGCGGCGAGCCATCGCGACGGTGGTGTTGAGGGTGACGCCACGGCGGGGGAGCGCGCCGAGCGCGACCAGCCGGGCGTGGATGTCCTCGGCGCCCCGGTCGTAGGTGGAGAACGCGATCTGGCGGTCCTTCAGCGGATGCTTTCCCCGGCCCGGCGGGCGGGCGCCGGGTGGGACGAACAGGACGAGTTCGTCGCGGCCGACGCGGCGGGCGACGGCGCCGCGGGGGAGCGTCATCTGGTCGGCGATCGCGATGAAGGCAGCGTCCATGGTGCCCTCGGCAACACGTTCGACCAGGAAATGGCCGTGGTCGACCTGCTGCTCGATGTCCAGGTCCGGCAGGTCGGCGTCCAGGATCGGGAACAGGATGGCCGCGATGCTGGCGAACGTTCCGACCACCAGCCGCTGACCGGTCGCGGCCGCTCGGGTGGCGTCGTACACCTCCTCGAGGTGGCCGAGGATGTGGTCGGCCCGGCGGCTGAGCTCGGCGCCGGCTGAGGTCGGCCGGGCGCCGCGGGTGTCGCGCTCGAACAGCTTGGTGCCGCACATGCGTTCGAGGCGGGCCAGTCGCTGGGACGCGGACGGTTGGGAGATGCGCAGTTCACGCGCGGCGGTGCCGACCGCGCCGGTCCGCACGATCGTCTGCACCAGCTGGAGATCCTCGACCGATGGCAATGAGGTCATAGGTTCAGCCTATGGCAAGCACCAAGCATCGGATACCTACCGAGGGCAGCTGATACGTCAAAGAATCAAGGGCATGAGAGCGCGGACCGAGGCGCTGGCGTTACTGGCCGGCGGGGGAGTGGCGGACCTCGCGCTCCGGTTCACGCAGGTCGCGTTGCCGCTGGTCATCCTGCACGAGACCGGCTCGGTCGCCGCGACCGGTCTGGTCGGTGGTGCCGCCGGCGTACCAGTGCTGCTCTCGCCATGGTGGGCCCGCAGAGCCCGCCAATGGGTCGACTCCGGCACCCGGCTGGCGGTCATCGCGGTGGTTCAGGCCGTCGCGTTGGCAATGGTGCCCGCAGTTGCGGCCCTCGACCTGCTCACCCCCGGGATCCTGATCGTCAGCGGCCTGCTGCTCGGTTGCGGTGAGGCACTCGCCGGGCCCGGCAGGTCGGCGCTCCTTGCCGACACCGGAGACCGCTGGGCCAAGGACAGAGCCGTCGTGCTCCTCACCTGGCAGGACGGCCTCCGCAGGATCGGTATGACGATCGGCCCGATGATCGCAGCATTCGCGGTGTCCGCCGGCGTGACCAACGGCCTCCTGTGGACCGAAGCTGTGGCGGTGCTCGGGTCAGGCCTCCTGGCCTGCACGGTGAAAGCCGAGCGCACGCCCGCTACCAGCGAGCCACCCTCGATCCGTGCCAGCCTCACAGGTCGCCGCGACGTGCTCTACGGATGGATCACCCGCGGGACCGGCTGCGTGACGTGGTTCGCGTTCACCCTCGGTCTGTCGGTCATCGGTGCCGAGAGGGACCGGCCGGGCCTCTACCTGGCCGCCGGGATGACCGGGTACGGCGTCGGCTCCGTCATCGGCACCGCAATCTCGCTCGCCGTCGTACGTCGTATCCCGCCGGTGCGGCTCGCGGCCTTCGCCTGGATCTGGATGGGCGGGTGCTGGATCGGTATGGGCCTGTGGAGCACCCCACCGGTGATCGCGGTGCTCGGGGCGCTCGCGGGTGTCGCCGTCGTACAGGGCATCGCGGCGATCTCGATCCTCATCACCCGGTCGTCAACGGGCGCCGAGCGCAGAACGCTGTTGTCCGGCCAGACGGTCGTGGTGAACGCGGGGAGCTCTGCCGGCCTGCTGATCGGCGGGCCGATCATCGCGGTCGCCGGAGCCGAGAGCACGCTCGTCGGTGCCGGACTGCTGACGGCAATTGTCGCGACAGGCGTCCTGGTGCGCTGTCAGACTGCCGAGCATGTCGGAGATCGTGATCACCACCCTCGCCGCGCGGCCTGAGTACCTCGAGCGGATGTACGAGTTCGCCGACGCGTGGCCGGCCTTCATGCACAACGACCCGATCGGCAACGCCTTCATGGGTCAGGTACCGCGCCACTTCCCGGACCAGTGCGTCGTCGCCACCGAGGACGGTGAACTGATCGCGCACGGCCGGAGCATCCCGTTCGTGTTCCCGGACGAGCACCGCACCGAACTGCCGACCGGCGGCTGGGACCGGGTCCTGCACTGGGGCTTCATGGACCTGCGCAACGGACGCGAGCCGAACGTCTCGAGCGCGTTGGAGATCCTGATCCGGCCCACGCACCTGGGCCGCGGCCTGTCGCACGAGATGCTCCAGGCCATGCGCGCTGCGGTGAAGGCCAAGGGCCACACCGCACTGTTCGCACCCGTCCGTCCGAACGGGAAGACAGACGCCCAGCTACCGATGACGGAGTACATCAAGCAGGTCAGGGAGGACGGTCTCCCCATGGATCCATGGCTGCGCGTGCATGTGAAGGCCGGTGGGACGATCGTGCAGGTCGCGCCACGATCGATGGTCATCGCCGGCAGCCTGGCCGAGTGGCGCGAGTGGACCAGCCTGCCGTTCGACACCACCGGGGACGTCATCGTGCCGAAGGCGCTCGTGCCCGTGCATGTCGACGTCGAGCACGATCACGCGGTGTACGTCGAGCCCAACGTCTGGATCCGCCACGACCTCTGAGCCTCAGCGAGCAAGCCGGTGCAGCAGTGAGGAAGCCGCGCAGATGCCGGCGACAGCAGCCACAATGAGTACTCCGAAGTCCAGCCAGTAGTTGGTGGGCTGCCCGATCAGCAACCCGCGCAGCGCGCTGACCTCGTAGGTGAGCGGATTGGCATGGCTGAGGACCTTCAGCCAGCCGGGCATGATCGCGATCGGGTACAGCGCGCTGGACGCGAAGAACAGCGGCATCGTGATTGCCTGCCCGATCCCCATCAGCCGATCACGCCGCAGTACCAGACCAGCGATGGTCATCGACAGGCACGAGAAGAACGCCGCACCGAGGACAACCACCACGAGAACCGCCAGCAGCTTCAGCGGATTCCAGGTCATACTGACGCCGAGCAGCGCGGCGACGATGATGACGACGATCGCCTGGGAGATCGTCCGTACGCCGGCCGCGAACGCCTTCCCCGCCACCAGCGCGGACCGCGGGCTGGGCGTGACGAGGAGCTTGGTGAGGATGCCCGCGTCGCGTTCCCAGATGATCTGGATGCCGTAGAAGATCGCGACGAACAAGGCGGACTGCGCGATGATGCCCGGCGCGAGATAGTCCAGGTACGGCACGTCTCCGGTCGGGATCGCGCGGATCCGGCTGAAGGTCTGGCCGAAGATGACCAGCCACAGGATCGGCTGGATCGCCCGGGTGATCAGCTCGGTCCGGTCGTGCTTCAGCTTCTGCAACTCGACCAGGCAGAACGTGGCGATCCGGGAGAACAACCGGGTCGTGGCCCGGAGCCGGGTCTCAGCCCATGCGCTGGGCGGTGCGGCGGGTGCCACGGACATCGCGCAGACCTCCCTTCTCGCCGGCGGCAAGGCTCTCGCCGGTGTGGTGACGGAAGACGTCTTCGAGGCTGGCGTCGGGTCCCAGCTCGGTCTTGAGATCGGCCGGACTCCCGACAGCGCGCAGCCGGCCGAGGTGCATCAGGGCGACCCGGTCACACAGGATGTCGGCCTCCTCCATGTAGTGCGTGGTCAGCAGCACGGTCATCCCGTACTTGTCCTGCATGTCCTGAACGCGCGCCCAGACGGAATCCCGCGCGACCGGGTCGAGACCGACCGTTGGCTCGTCCAGCACGAGCAGCGCCGGCCGGTTGACCAGCGCCTGCGCCAGCTCCAGACGGCGCACCATTCCGCCGGAGTACGTCGAGGCCAGCCGGTCAGCGGCGTCGGTCAGGTCAACGATCTCCAGCACCTCGGCGACCCGACCGGCCCGTTCCCGGCGCGGTACGTCGAACAGGCGCGCGAACCAGGACACGTTCTCCCGGCCGGTCAACGCTCCCTCGATCGACAGCTGCTGCGGGACGTAGCCGAGCATCCGTCGTACGGCCATCGCCTGGGAACGCACGTCCAGCCCGAAGACCCGGACCGTGCCGGACTGCGGCGGGTAGAGGGTGTTGAGCACCCGGAGCGTGGTCGTCTTGCCGGCACCGTTCGGACCGAGCAGACCGAAGCACTCGCCCGGCGACACGGTCAGGTCCAGGTCCTCGACGGCGAGATGATCGCCGAACCGGTGGCTCAACCCGTCGATCCGCACGGCCGGCACCGGCTCGATCGCCTCTTCCGAACTCATACGCGCTCCTTGCTCTGCTCGATCTCGGGATGCAGTCGCTCCGCCAGTACGCCGAGGACCGGTAGTGCTGCCCGCAGTGCCTCACGCTCGTCCCGCTCGAGGCCGTCGAGGGCTTGAGTGACGCGCGCGGTACGGCGGTCGCGCCAGGCCTCGACCTGCTCGCGGGCCGGCTCGGTCAACGTGAGCCGGGCGACGCGGCGGTCGGACTCGTCTGGTGCCCGCCGCAGCAGCCCGCGCTCGGTGAGCTGTCCGACCAGGGTCGACACCGTGTTCGCGACCAGCCCCAGCTCGGCGGCGGCCTCGGCGACCGAGATGCCGGGGTTGCGGCGCACCGTCCGCACCAGCTCGGCCTGTGAACTGGTCAGTGCCGACAGCGGCGAGGGTCTCCCAGCCGATCGGCGCAGGTGTCGGCGGACCAGCCCGATCGCAGCCAGCAACTCCTCCGCGAGGACGTCGGTGGTGTTCACGCGTCCACGATACCTCTGTCGCAGAGATATTTCCGCGACACGAAGACGAACCCCAACTATGCGGGGTACGACGCTCCGGCGAACGGCCGCAGCATCGAAGACATGAGTACGACAGAGAGCAACAAAGCCGTCGTCAGGGACTTCATCGACGGGCTGTTCACCAAGGGGGACCCGGGCGCGGTCGACGTGTACCTCGCCGAGGACTTCATCAACCACGACCCGCCGTTCGGGGTCACGCCGGATCGCGAGGGGATGCGGGCGGCCGGCGACCTGATGCGGTCCGCGTTCCCCGACTGGCACAGCGAGTTGCACGCGCTCGTTGCCGAGGGCGAGATCGTGGTCGAGCGCTTCACGGCCGCGGGGACGCACGAGGGCGAGGTGATGGGCGTCGGCCCGACCGGGAAGACGGTCAGCCTGCCCGGGATCAACATCTTCCGGCTGCGCGACGGCCGGATCGTCGAGCGCTGGGGCTGCCTGGACGAGCTCGGCTTCCTGCGGCAGCTCGGCGTCGTACCGGCGTAGCATCGCGATCATGGGGGCGGCGGATCGCCTGGAGGTGCTGATCCAGCGCTGTTACGCGGGGCTGGACGCCGATGAGCTGCGGTCCGAGCTGCTGACCCGGCTGCGGTCCCTGATGACGATCGACGCCGCGTTCTTCGCGACCGTCGACCCGGCCACCCTCCTGTTCACCTCTGCGAGCGCGGACGCGCCGCTCGGCGAGGTGACCGAGCAGTTCCTCGCGAACGAGTTCGGCCAGCCGGACGTCAACAAGTTCGTCACGCTCGCCGCCGGGCGTGATCCGGTCAGCTCGCTCACCCACGCGACGAAGGGCGACTGGCAGAGCAGCAGCCGGTACGTCGAGGTGATGCGGCCGATCGGCTTCGGTGACGAGCTCCGGGCCGCGCTGATCTCGAACGGCCGCTGCTGGGCGTGATCTGCCTGCACCGGGAGGACGCCGCGACCGGGTTCTCGGAGCAGGAGCTCCAACTGGTACGACGTCTTGGACCGCACGTGGCCGAGGGACTACGGCGTGGTCTGCTCAGGCGGTCCGGCGAGGACGGTGAGGTCGGCCCAGGCGTGATCGTGCTCGATGCCGGCCTGCACCAACTGTCGGCGAACGCGGAAGGCGAGCACTGGGTGGCCGAGTTGCAGCCGGATCGGCGGACGGAGCTACCGGTCGCTGTCAGAGCGGTCGCAGCCAGGCTGACACCTGGGCCGGCGCCCCAGTTGAAGGTCAGGACTCGAGGCAGTCGATGGCTCGCACTGCATGCGTCGAGGCTCGGCGAGGACGGGCAGATGGTCGTCGTGATCGAGCCGGTGACCGGCGCAGCTCGGGTCGCTGCTGTTCGATCTGCACGGGTTGTCGCCCGCTCAGCAGCGGGTGACGGAGCTGTTGCTGCGGGGGTATTCCACGCGGCAGATCGTCGAGCGGTTGTGCCTCTCACCACACACCGTGCAGGAACACGTCCGGGCGGCGTACGAGAAGGTCGGTGTCGGCAGTCGCCGCGAGCTGGTGACCGCGTTGCTCAGAGGGTCCGCATCACGCGGATGATGCGGCGGCGGAGCCAGACTCGGCGAGTGCCGTCCGGATAGCGACGAAGTCGGGCCAGTTCCCAGCCGCCGTACTCGGCGTGCTCGGTCAGCAACCGGCGCACCGCGCCACGCGACTCCGTCCTGGACAACTCGAACTGCTGCAGTTCGTATTCGGCCATCCGCACCTCCACCTGCCCAACGACATCTACCTCACGACACATCCTCCAGCGCCGCCGCGATGGCCGGCGGAAGAGTGAGTTCCTCCACACCGAGCACGGACTTCAGTTGCATCGCCGTCCGGGCCCCGACGATCGCCGCCGACACCCCCGGCCGGTCCCGCACCCAGGTGAGTGCCACCTCGAGCGGGGTCCAGCCGAGCCCGTCGGCGGCTCGCGCGACCGCTTCCACGATGCCCGAACCGCGGCCGTCGAGGTAGGGGTCGACGAATCTGGACAGATGCTGAGACGCTGCCCGCGAGTCCGCCGGGATGCCCGTGCGGTACTTTCCAGTCAACACACCGCGCCCGAGAGGCGACCACGCGAGTACGCCGATGCCCAGCCCGCCGGCCGCCCGGATCGCGTCCGCCTCGGCATCCCGAGCGAGCAACGAGTACTCCACCTGGTTGGACACCGGGACCGCGCGCCCGGGCCACGCCTGCTGCCAGGTCACCGCCCTGGCCGACTTCCAGCCGGCGTAGTTCGAGACGCCGACATACCGCACCTTGCCCGAGTTCACCGCGTGGTCGAGCGCCGACAGCGTCTCCTCCAGCGGTACGTCGTCGGACCAGGTGTGCAGCTGCCACAGGTCGATGTGGTCGACGTTCAGCCGCCGCAGCGAGCCCTCCAGGTCGCGCAGCAGGGCGCCCCGGGACGTGTCGGTGATCCGCTCACCCCGGCGGACGCTGAACCCGGCCTTGGTCGCGATGACCAGGTCGTCCCGCTCCACCACGTCTCCCAGCAGCGATCCGATCAGTCGCTCGCTGTCGCCGTCGCCGTACGCCGCAGCGGTGTCGATCAGCGTGCCACCGGCGGCCACGAATGCGGCCAGCTGCTCACGCGCCTCGTGCTCATCGGTGTCGCGGCCCCAGGACATGGTGCCCAGGCCGAGCCGGCTCACCGCCAGGCCACTGTGACCGAGATAGCGCTGCTGCATGTGCCGAGCCTATTGCGGAGGACCGACAACGGCTCGTTAGGCTCGCCTGTCATGCGACTCGGACTCAACATCGGCTTCGTCTTCGGTGGCACCGATCATCTGGATCATCTGAGGCTGGTCCAGGAGGCCGAGCGACTCGGCTTCTCGGTCACCTGGGCCGCGGAGGCGTACGGCTCGGACGCCGCCACGCTGCTGACCTGGATCGCCGCCCAGACCTCCACCATCGACGTCGGCGCGGCGGTCTTCCAGATCCCGGCCCGGACGCCGGCGATGACCGCGATGACGGCGGCCACCCTGGACCGCCTCTCGAACGGCCGGTTCCGGCTCGGCCTCGGCGTGTCCGGCCCACAGGTGTCCGAGGGCTGGCACGGCGTCCGGTTCGCTCAGCCGTTGCTCAGGACGCGTGAGTACGTTGCCATCGTGAACTCCGCCCTCCGCCGCGAGACCGTGACCTTCGAGGGCAAGTACTTCACGCTGCCGCTGCCCGATGGCCCCGGCAAGGCGCTGAAGCTGACCGTGCACCCGATCCGCGACCATGTACCCGTCTACCTGGCCGCCGTCGGCCCGAAGAACCTCGAGCTGGCCGGTGAGATCGCCGACGGCTGGCTCGGTATCCTCAACGACCCCGCCTATCTGGGAGAGCAGTTGAAGCACATCAAGTCGGGTCGCGAGATCCGTCAGCAAGGACTCGACGACTTCGACGTCGTCGCGTCTGTGCCGGTGATGACCGGCGACGACCTGCACGCCGCGGCCGACCCGATCCGTGGGTACGCCGCCTTGTACATCGGCGGCATGGGCAGCCGGGAGAAGAACTTCTACAACGCCCTTGCGATCCGGATGGGGTACGCCGAGGAGGCCAAGGAGATCCAGGACCTGTACCTGGACAGGAAGCACCGCGAGGCGATGGCCGCCGTACCGCACGGGTTCATCGACTCGATCTCGCTGCTCGGCAGCAAGGAGCGGATGGCCGAGAAGCTGACCGCGTACGCCGAGGCCGGCGCGACGACCGTCGCGATCACCCCGTTCGCGTCCACCGTGGACCAGCGGATCGCCGACCTGCGCACGGTCGCCGAGGCGCTCGAACTCGCCGGAGTCGGCAACTGATGACGATCTGGGACTCCATCATCCTCGGCATCGTCGAGGGCCTGACCGAATTCCTCCCGGTCTCGAGCACCGGCCATCTGACCATCGTGGCGAAGATGCTCGGCCTGCAGATCGACGACCCGTCGATCACGGGCTTCACCGCGGTGATCCAGATCGGTGCGATCGCGGCGGTCGTGCTGTTCTTCTGGAAGGACATCCAGCGGATCGCGATCGCCTGGGTGCGCGGTCTGGTCAAGCCCGAGCACCGCGGCGAGTTCGATCACCGGATGGGCTGGTACGTGATCGTCGGCTCGACGCCGATCGTCATCGTCGGGTTCCTTGCCCGCGACATCATTTCGGGCCCGCTCCGCAGCCTGTGGTGGGTGGCCGCGGCCCTGATCGGCTGGTCGGTCGTGATGGTGGCGGCCGAGCGGGTGGGCAGCAAGTCCCGGCCGCTGACCCGGATCACGCTGGTCGACGCGATCGTGATGGGCCTGGTCCAGTGCCTGGCACTGATCCCTGGCATCTCCCGCTCGGGTGCGACGATCTCGGCCGGGTTGTTCTGCGGTCTCGAACGAGTCGCAGCCACCCGGATCTCGTTCCTGCTCGGCATCCCGGCGCTGGTCGGCGCCGGCGTCTACGAGCTCAAGGACGCCCTGAACGGCGACGTCGGTGCGGTGCCGCTGATCGTCGGGACCATCGTGAGCTTCGTGGTCGCGTACGCGTCGGTCGCGTGGCTCCTGCGGTTCGTCGCCAAGCACACGATCGAGGTCTTCGCGTTCTACCGGTTGCTGCTCGGCATCGTCCTGGTGATCCTGCTCGCGACCAGCACGATCACCGCGACCTGAGGGACCTAGAGCCAGCCGACCTTGCGGAAGAAGCGGTACAGGGTGAAGCAGACGGTGGCCATCAGGAGCAGGATGCCGTAGTACCCGTAGTGCCAGGTGAGCTCGGGCATGTAGTCGAAGTTCATCCCGTAGATGCCGGCCAGCATGGTCGGCACCGCGGCGATTGCGATCCATGCCGAGATCCGGCGCATATCGTCGTTCTGCTGCACCGAGACGCGAGCCAGGTGGGCGCCGAGCGCCGAACTGAGCAGCGTGTCGATGGATTCCGTCTGGTCGGCCACTCGGTTGACATGGTCGGCGACGTCGCGGAAGAACGGCGCCGCCTTCGGGTTGATCCCGGGGACGCCGTGCGCGAACTGCTCCATCGGCTCGCGCAGCGGCAGGACCGCGCGACGCATCTCGAGCACCTCGCGCTTGAGCCGGTAGATCCGCTCCGCGTCGCTGGTCCGGTCCGCGGAGAAGACCGACGACTCGATCTCGTCGACGTCGACCTCGACCGACTCGGCGACCGTCTCGTACCCGTCGACGACCGAGTCACAGATCGCCCACAGCACCGCGGCCGGGCCGTGGCCGAGCATCGAGGCGCGTTCCTCGAGATCCTGCCGGGTCGTTGCCAGCTCACCGCCTTCGCCGTGCCGGACGGTGACGACGTACCGCGGGCCGATGAAGACGCTGAGCTGGCCGGTCTCGACGGCGTCGCCGTCGTCGACGTACCAGAGGGTGCGGAGTACGACGACGATCGCGTCGCCGAACCGCTCGACCTTGGGTCGCTGGTGGGCCTTGAGTGCGTCCTCGACGGCGAGTTCGTGCAGGTCGAACAGCCGCTGGACGCGGCGCATCTCGGCGTCCGACGGCTCGTGCAGGCCGACCCAGCCGAAGCACTCGCCGTGGTCGTCGATGGCCTGGGCAACGGTCTCGGGGTCCTTGGGCAGGTCCTGGCGTTCGCCGTCGGCGTACACCCCGCAGTCCACGATCACAGCCCCATCATGGCACCGTGACTTGCGCGCACCGGATAACGTGCAGGTCATGCCCACGGTGATTCTGGTCCGCCACGGCCGCAGCGCCGCGAACACCTCCGGCACGCTGGCCGGCCGCACTCCCGGAGTGAAGCTGGACGAGACCGGCGTGCGCCAGGCGGAGGCGGTCGCACAACGACTGGCCGGGCTGCCGCTGGCTGCGATCGTCACCTCGCCGCTGGAGCGGTGCAAGCAGACCGCGGCAGCGATCGCGAAACTCCACGAAGGGTTGCGTCCGGCAACGGACCGGCGGCTGACCGAGTGCGGGTACGGCGACTGGACCGGGAAGAAGATCGCCACGCTGGCGAAGGACCCGCTGTGGGCGGTCGTGCAGCAGCACCCGTCCGCGGTGACGTTCCCGGGTGGCGAGTCGATGCGGGCGATGCAGCAGCGCGCGGTGGACGCGGTCCGGGCGCACGACGCTGCGCTGGCGAAGAGCCATGGCCCCGGCGCTCTGTGGGTGGCGGTGTCGCACGGAGATGTGATCAAGGCGATCGTGGCGGACGCACTCGGCCAGCACCTGGACACGTTCCAGCGGATCGTGGTCGACACGGCGTCGACGACGATCATCACCTACACCGCGACCCGCCCCTTCCTGGTTCGACTCAACGACTCCGGCAGCGAACTGGAGTCCCTGATCCCCAAACCCCCGGCCAAGGGCCGGACCAAGAAGCAGTCTTCCGACGCAGTGGTCGGTGGACGGTAATAGGGTTCGACATATGGCGCGCGTTGTTCATTCGTACGACGATCCGGATCGGTTCGTCGCCGGCACCGTGGGGGAACCCGGTGCCAGGACTTTCTTCCTGCAGGCCCGGGCCGGTGCCCGGCTGACATCGGTGGCCTGTGAGAAGGAGCAGGTGATGGCGCTCGCGGAGCGGCTGGACGTGATGCTGGACGAGGTGGCCCGGCGGTTCGACCGGGATCCGGTCACACCGGCCGGAGCGGACGACACCGACCCGCTGGAGCAGCCGATCGAGGAGGAGTTCCGGGCCGGCACCATGACGCTGGCCTGGGAGGCCGACGCCGAGCGCGTGGTGATCGAGGTGTTCTCGGTCGTGCCCGGCGAACAGGCCGAGCTGGAGGAGACCGACCCGGTCCAGGCCGCGATGGACTCCGAGGACGCCGAGGTGTTCATCGTCCGGATCAGCGAGGAGCAGGCCCGGGCGTTCGCCCGGCGGGCCGTCGCGCTGGTCGCGTCCGGGCGGCCGAGCTGCCCGTTCTGCGGCCGGCCGATCGACCCGGAGGGGCACATCTGCCCGCGCGCCAACGGCTACCGCAGGCACCTGCCGGAATGATCGACCAGGACCTGCTCACCCACGGGGAGCTGTCCCTGCACGGCCGCTTGGTGGCCGCGTCGAACGGGACGTTCCAGGGCTCGGTGAGTCTCGAGGACCGTACGGCGACGGTGGTCTACAAACCGGTCCAGGGCGAGCGGCCGCTGTGGGACTTCCCCGACGGCACGCTGGCCCAGCGCGAGTACGCGGCGTACGTCGTGTCCGAGGCTCTGGGCTGGTCGGTCGTGCCGCCGACGCTGCTGCGGGACGGGCCGCTCGGCGAGGGCATGGTGCAGCTGTGGATCGACGAGGTCGAGCTGCCGGCGGGGGAGACCGAGCTGGTCGACATCGTCCCGCAGGGCCGGGTGCCGAAGGGATGGGTCGGCGTCTTCGACGCGCTCGACGGCCGGCACAACCCGGTGACGCTGGTGCACGCGGACAACCTGGCGCTGCAGCGGATGGCGGTGTTCGATGCCGTGGTCAACAATGCCGACCGCAAGGGCGGCCATGTGCTGAACCCGGGGGACGGCCGCGTGTTCGGGGTCGACCACGGGGTCACCTTCAACGCCGACGACAAGCTGCGGACCGTGTTGTGGGGCTGGGCCGGTGATCCGATCCCGGCCGACCTGCTGGACGACGTACGGACGCTGGCCGACCGGCTCGCCGGTGGGCTCGGGACGCAGCTGTGCGAGCTGATCACGGCGGTGGAGTTGACCGCGACCCGCGAGCGGTGTGCGTCGCTCCTGAAGACCGGGATTTACCCGTACCCCAGCGAGGACTGGCCGGCCATCCCCTGGCCGGCGTTCTAGTCCGACGTCAGCGGCCGCCGAAGGTCTCCAGCAGCACCTGACGCTCGGCATCGGTGAGGTTCGTGTCGATGAGCTTGCTGTGCATGCCATGGAACCGTTCGCCCACCCGGTCGAGATCGCCCTGCTCGGTGACCACGAACAGGGCCGAGGTTCCCGGCGTCACCTCGGTGCGGATCTTCTGCAGCTGCTCCTTGGTGATGCCGGCATCCTGGGTCGACTTGCTGATCGCGCCGATCGCGGCCCCGGCGACGCCACCGATCAGCGGCACGAAGAAGAGGGCACCGAGGAGGACGCCCCACAAAGCCCCCCAGCCGGTCCCGCGCCAGGTGTCTTCGTGCCCCTGCTTGGTGGTCGGATGCGAATCGTCCTTCGGCCACGAGATGATCGCGTGATCGAGGATCTTCACCAGTCCGTCCCGCTCGCAGCCCTTGAGAACGGATTCGGCGTGCCCGGCGCCGTCCGGACCATCGAACTTCCACACCGTAAAGGCGGTCATGGTGCACTCCTTGCCGTCGAGTTGCCGTCGATCGAACCGAACGCGCGCCCGGAACGCGCGGCGAGCGTCGCCGTCGCAACCCCATCGTGTGCGCCGAACGACCGTGCAACGTCACCCGGCCCGGATGAATCTTCGGGTGGGAGGCGACCGGAGTGTGGAACCGTGTCGCGGCACTGAAATCGGGGCTGGCATAAGCTCCAGGACATGCAGGCGTGGACAACTCCAGACATCCCGGTCGTCCCGGGTCCGGCCCGGCGGCTGCGGCTCCACGACACCGCCTCGGGCGGACTGGTCGAGGTACCACCGGCCGACGGCGGCACCGCCCGGATGTATGTGTGCGGCATCACGCCGTACGACGCCACGCATATGGGCCATGCGGCGACGTACGTGACGTTCGACCTGATCAACCGGATGTGGCGCGACGCCGGGTACGACGTCCGCTACACGCAGAACATCACCGACGTCGACGACCCGTTGCTCGAGCGGGCGGCCGAGACCGGGATCGACTGGACCGATCTGGCGCACCGCGAGATCCAGTTGTTCCGCGACGACATGACGTCGTTGCGGGTGATCCCGCCGCAGCACTACATCGGCGTGGTCGAGTCGGTCGACCTGGTGGCGAACGCGGTCGACGAGCTGCGCCGGGCCGGCGCGGTCTACTCGGTCGACGGCGACCTGTACTTCGCGGTGAAGGCGGACGCGGCGTTCGGCGGCGTGTCCGGGTACGACCGCCAGACGATGACGGAGCTGTTCGCCGAGCGCGGCGGCGACCCGGAGCGTGAGGGCAAGCGGGACCCGCTGGACAGCCTGCTGTGGCGTCACGAGCGGCCGGGGGAGCCGGCCTGGGATTCGCCCGTCGGCCGCGGCCGGCCCGGCTGGCACGTCGAGTGCTCGGCGATCGCACTGGAGTACCTCGGGATGTCGTTCGACGTCCAGGGCGGCGGGACCGACCTGATCTTCCCGCACCACGAGATGTCGGCCAGCGGCGCGCAGGTCGCGACCGGCGAGCACCCGTTCGCCCGCGCGTACGTGCATCAGGCGATGGTCGGTTTGGACGGCGAGAAGATGTCGAAGTCCAAGGGCAACCTGGTGCTGGTCTCGAAGGAGCGGCAGGCCGGGTCGGACCCGATGGCGATCCGGCTGGCGCTGCTCGCGCACCACTACCGCACCGAGTGGTTCTGGACCGAGTCGGTGCTGCTCGATGCGCAGGAGCGGTTGGACGTCTGGCGCGGTGCGGTCAGCCGGGGTTCGGGTCCCGACGGTGCGGCCGCGGTCGACGCCGTACGGGCCGCGCTGACGAACGACCTGGACAGCGTCGCCGCGCTGTCCGCGATCGACACCTGGGCCGAGACCAACGGCGACGACCCCGAGGCCCCAGCTCTGGTGGCCCTGGCGATCGACGCTCTGCTCGGCGTCAAGCTGTAGGTGTAGCGGTCAGCCCGTCACCGGCTGGTGGGTCTTGACCGGCGTCGGGGCAAGGCCGGAGCCGAGCTCCCGCCCTTCCCCTCGCCCATAACCCGCTCCCCGTGATCAGGCTGTCACATAGTGTGCCGCGATCTCGTCACTCGTGGTCAGCCAGACGTCGCTCTGCGAGGCAATGTACTCGAGCGCGAGGTCGAGGTACTTCGCCAGGAACGGCTGACCGATCACGAACGGGTGCAGCGCGAGCGCCATCACCCGGCCGGTGTGCTCGGAGTCGGCCCGGAGTACGTCGTACTGGTCCTTGACCATCTGGAGGAACTCGGGCCCGGACGTACCGCGGAGGAACAGGCCGAGATCGTTCAGCCCGAGGGTGTACGGGACGCTGAGCATGCCGGGGACGTTCAGCCGGTAGGGCTGGTCGTCGTTGGTCCAGTCGAGCACGTACTGCAGGCCGAGTTCGGCGAGTAGTTCGGGCGTCTTGAACGTCTGGGTGAGAGCGGGGCCCATCCAGCCCTTCGGCCGGTTCCCGGTGGCGTTCTCGATCGTCTCGACGATCTCGGTCAGGACCTTGCGCTCCTCGTCCGACTCCAGGCCCGTGTGCAGGATCGAGTTCGTGCTGCCGTGGGCGAGCCACGCCCAGTCGCGCTCGACCCCGGCCGTGACGATCTGCGGGTTGTGCTCGGCAACCATCGAGTTGAGCAGCGTGCTGGCCCGGAGGCCGTGCTTGTCCAAGATGTCGATGACGCGCCAGATGCCGACCCGGGCGCCGTAGTCGCGCCAGCCGTAGTTGAGCGGGTCCGGGACCACGTCGAGTGGCCAGATGCTGGTGGACGGCCGGTCGACGAGGAAGTGCTCGACGTTCAGGCCGACGTAGAAGGCGACCTTCTTGCCGCCCGGCCAGGTGAGCTTGGGGCGTTCGGTGATGGGGCTGTAGTCGAAGAGTTCGAGTGTCATACCGGCACGGTAGAATCTGACATCAGTGTCAAGTTCAAGTCCCGCGGAAGGATCGGCGATGCGGATCGGTGAGCTGGCCCGGCGGACCGGGGTGAGCGAGCGGTCGCTGCGGTACTACGAGCAGCAGGGACTGCTGGTGTCGGAGCGGACTCCCGGCGGACAGCGCGAGTACGCCGAGCGCGCCGTCGACCGGGTGATCCTGATCCAGGAGCTGTTCGCGGCCGGCCTGCACAGCAAGAAGATCGCTGAGCTGCTCCCGTGCATGCGCGACCCGGACGGCGGCCCGAACGAACGAGCCACCCCGCAACTCGTCACCGACCTGACCGCCGAGCGCGACCGCATCGACCGCATGATCGCCGACCTGGCCACGTCCCGCGCGGTCCTGGACGACGTCATCACCACGGCCGCCCAGGAGCTGTAGGCCGTGTCTGGCAATCCCGACACGACCTAATCGCTTGGGTGGTTCTTGTTCCGCCGTCGTAGGTAGCGCTCGAACTCGGCGGCGATCGCGTCGCCGGTGGCCTCGGGCAGATCCGCGGTGTCGCGCTGCTCCTCGAGCGAGTGCACGTACTCCGCGACCTCCGGGTCTTCCTCGCTGAGTTCGTCGGCGCCGCGCTGCCAGGCGCGGGCCAGCTCGGGCAGATCGCCTTCCGGGATCTGCAGGTCCAGCAGTGCCTCGATCTTGGTCAGCAGCGCGAGGGATGCCTTCGGGCACGGCGTACTGGCGATGTAGTGGGGGATCGCGGACCAGATCGACACCGACGGCGCGCCGAGCGTGCTGCACACGTCGGCGAAGACGCCGGTGATCCCGGTCGGGCCCTCGTACGTCGACGGCTCGAGGCTCCACGAAGCAGACAGCTCGGGGTCGGACGAGGTCGCCGAGACCGGGATCGGCCGGGTGTGCGGGGAGTCCGCGAGCAGTGCACCGAGCACCACCACGAGCTGGGCGTTCGACTCGTCGACGACCTCGAGCAGCTCCTGGCAGAAGCCGCGCCAGCGCATGTTCGGCTCGATGCCGCGGATCAGCAGCACGTCGCGGTCGGTGTCCTCGGGCCGGGCGACGTACACCCGGGTGGTCGGCCAGGTCAGCTGCCGCCCGCCGTCCTCGTCGAAGCCGACCATCGGGCGGTTCACCTGGAAGTCGTAGTAGTCCTCGGGGTCGATCGCGGTGACGAGCTCCGCGTCCCACTCGTCGATCAGGTGGTCGACCGCGCCGGTGGCCGCCTCGGCCGCGTCGTTCCAGCCCTCGAACGCGGCGATCACGACCGGGTCCCTCAGGTTCGCGAGGTCAACCACTCGCAGGCCCCCTGTCGTCTGTGTGCCATCCGGCGGGGTCGCCGGAATCCGGACTGCCAGCCTACGTGGTCGCGCCGACGGGCGTGCCGGGTTTCACGCCCAGCGGAACGTGTCGCCGTCCGTGAGCCGGACCCGGCGGCGGCCGGTCCGGGTGGACAAAGGAAAATGGTTCCGCGAACCGATCGCGCCAGGCCTCACGAAGGAGCTGCACTTGCACCCGGAACAATCCCTCCAAGCGGTGCTCTGGGACATGGACGGGACCTTGGTCGACTCCGAGAAGACCTGGGCCGAGGTGCAGATCCGGTTCCTCGCCGAGCTCGGGGTGACCTGGACCGAGCAGGACTGCCTGACCCTCATCGGCAGTGACCTGCGGGACGCCGTCGAGGTCTGGATGGCGCGGGTCCCGGCCGGTGTGATCACCGCCGACGAGCTGGCCGAGCAGATGTTCGGCCGGGTGGTGGACGAGCTCCGCAAGGAGGTCAGCTTCCAGCCGGGCGCGGTCGAGCTGCTCCAGGCACTGCGCAAGGAGGACATCCCGTGCGCGCTGGTGTCGGCGTCGTACCGGGTGATGATCGACGCGGTGCTCGGCCATCTGCCGCCCGACCCGTTCGACGTGATCGTGGCCGGTGACGAGGTGACGCACGGCAAGCCGCATCCGGAGCCGTACCTGACCGCGGCCCGCAAGCTGGGCGTCGACCCGGCCCGGTGCGTGGTGATCGAGGACTCGAACACGGGCACCGAGTCCGGTACGGCGGCCGGCGCGTACGTGGTCGCCGTTCCGCAGTGGGTGACGATTCCGGACGCGCCGCGACGGCTGGTGGCGCGTTCGCTCGAGCCGCTCACACCGGAGGCCCTGCGCGACCTGCTCCGTTGACGGGTTACCGTCACTTGGTGCCCTCGGGGGCGTTGTTCGGGTAGCGGGCTGGGGAAGGGTGAGATGTTGACCGAGTGGTGGCGCCGGGGTGCGGTGACGGCCGCGGTGGGTGTGCTGAGCGTGTCGTTGGTGGCGTGTGGTGAGCCGGACGACAACGCGCCGCATCCGGGTGAGCCGACGCCGAAGGCGATGGTGCTCCGGCTCGCGACTACGGACCAGGTCACTTCGCTGGACCCGGCCGGTCCGTACGGCGTGGGTTCGCGGACCGTCCAGGCGAACCTGTACCAGACGCTGCTCACGATCATGCCGGGCAAACCGACTCCGGTTCCGGACGCAGCCGACTGCCAGTTCGACTCGCCGACGACGTACACCTGCAGCCTGAAGGAAGGGCTGAAGTTCCCGAACGGGCACAAACTGACCTCGTCGGACGTGAAGTTCAGCTTCGAGCGGATGCTGAAGCTGAAGACCCCGAACGGCCCGGCCCCGCTGTTCTCGTCGCTGACCTCGGTCAGTACGCCGGACGACCTCACCGCGGTGTTCCACCTGAAGACCCCGGATGCGCGGCTGCCGTACCTGCTGACCACGACGGCCGGGTCGATCGTGGACGAGGAGTACTACCCGGCGAACAAGCTGCTCGACACCAAGGCGATGGGCAGCGGCCCGTACCAGCTGACGGCGTACCGGCCGGGGGAGCGGATCATGCTGGCCCGCTTCGACGGGTACCGCGGCCCGCGCGGACCGCAGAACGATGGCGCCGAGATCACGTTCGTGAAGGACTCGACCGCGCTGTACCAGGCGATGACGACGGGCAAGACGGACCTTGCGTTCCATGGGTTCGGGCCGAACCTGCTGGACAAGCTGCGGACGTCGGACCGGGTCCAGCTGGTCGAGTCCGACTCCGCGGCGATCCAGTTCTATTCCTTCCAGATGAAGTCGCTGACGTCGCGCAAGCTCGCAGTACGCCGTGCCTTCGCGCAGCTGCTCGACCGGCAGACGCTGGTGAAGAAGGTGTACGGCGACCACGTCTCGCCGCTGTTCTCACTGGTGCCGCCCGGGTTCGGCGGGCAGGTGGACGCGTTCAAGACGGAGTACAAGCAGCCGAACAAGGTCGCCGCAGCCGCGATCCTCAAGGAGGCCGGCATCACCGTACCGGTGGCGCTGACAGTGGGGTGGACACCGCTGCAGTACGGCACGACCGCGAAGGCGGAGGTGCTCGAGCTGAAGCGCCAGCTCGACGCGTCCGGGCTGTTCCGGGTGACGTTGCGGAACGCGGACTGGCCGGAGTACCAGACGCTGGCCCGCGCGGGTGCGTACGACCTCTACTACGGGAGCTGGATCCCGGAGTCCCCGGATGCCGACGACTACCTCGCGCCGTTCGTCCGGACCGGTGGCGTGTTCCAGAACGGCTACCGGTCCTCGGCGGCGGCCAAGCTGCTGCAGCAGGAGACGACGGAGCAGAACGGGCTGGAACGCGACGACCTGATCGGTCAGCTACAGGGAGTGCTGGCCCAGGAGGTTCCGGCGGTCCCGGCGTGGCAGGGCCGGTTCACGGTGGCGGCCGGCAAGGACATCGAGAATGTGCCCGCGGCGCTCAATTCGCTGTCGTTCCTGTACCTGTCCGGTCTCCGCAAGTAATCACCGCCGCGTGACACAAAGATGCCATGACAGTAACGGTTCGCAAGGCTCCGGCGACCGTGGGTACGGCGCCGTGGTTTACTGCGGAATGTCCACGATACGGGACGATTTCCTGACGGTCACGATCGGGCAACGCAGCACTTTCCGCGTTTGACTCCAGCCTGTAATGGCGGCAGGTTAAGGCGGCAGCCATACCGGATTCGTCCCGGTTCCATCGAACATCGAGGCAGGGGAACCCATCGCGTGAGCACGCCACTCGAGGTCGAGCCGGGAGCATCGGCAGCGCAGCCTGAGGCCATCCTCAAGGGCGCCGGCAAGATCGAGGGTCGCTCTCTGTGGCAGATCTCCTGGATGCGGCTGAAGCGCGACAAGGTCGCGCTCGCCGGCGGCGCCTTCGTGGTCTTCCTGGTCCTGGTCGCGATCTTCGCCCCGCTGTTGTGCAAGCTCCTCGGCGTCACCCCGAACGACTTCCACCAGGATCTGGTCGACCCGTCACTGCAGACCCCGATCGGCAAGTGGGGTGGGATCAGCGCGGACCACCCGCTCGGGATCGAGCCGGTGAACGGCCGCGACATCTTCGCCCGGATCGTCTACGGCGCCCGGATCTCATTGCTGATCGCGTTCCTGGCCACGATGGTGTCGGTCGTGATCGGCGTCGTGGTGGGCGTCGTCGCGGGGTACTTCGGCGGCTGGATCGACTCGCTGCTCAGCCGGATCATGGACATCTTCCTCGCCTTCCCGCTGTTGCTGTTCGCGCTCGCGCTGGTCGGTGCCCTCCCGGACAAGCTGCTCGGCATCCAGGGTGACGCGCTGCGGGTGGCGCTGGTCGTCTTCATCATCGGCTTCTTCAGTTGGCCCTACATCGGCCGGATCATCCGCGGGCAGACACTGTCGCTGCGGGAGCGGGAGTTCGTCGACGCCGCCCGGAGCCTCGGTGCCCGGCGTCCGTACATCCTGTTCACCGAGCTGCTGCCGAACCTGATCGCCCCGATCCTGGTGTACGCGACGCTGCTGATCCCGACGAACGTGCTCTTCGAGGCCGGCCTGTCGTACCTGGGTGTCGGCATCCGCCCGCCGACGGCCAGCTGGGGCGACATGCTGTCGATCGCCGCGAACTGGTACCAGGTCGACCCGATGTACATGGTCCCGCCCGGCCTGGCGATCTTCCTGACGGTGCTGGCCTTCAACCTGTTCGGCGACGGATTGCGCGACGCGCTGGACCCGCGGTCGCGATAGGACTTCTCTCCAACCAGGGAGCCCACGGATGTCACAGCTCTCACGAAAAAAGGGGTGCAACAAGAGATGAGATGGAATCGCATCAGGACGGCAACCGCCGTCAGTGCGGCCGTCGCCTTGAGCCTGGTGGCTTGCGGGGGACCCAAGGCGACGCCCGGAGGAGGGACCAGCAGCGAAGGCGCCGCTACCCCGGAGGCCAACGCGGCTGTGAACAAGGTGTTCAGCCCGAGCGACAAGAAGGGCGGCACGCTGCGGATGGCGATCACCGAGCTGTGGGACTCCACAGACCCCGGTGACACCTACTACGGCCTGTCCTGGAACCTGGTTCGGAACTACGTCCGGCCGCTGATGACGTTCAAGGCCGCTCCGGGCGCCGAGGGCGCCAAGCCGGTCCCGGACCTCGCCGAGGCTCCCGGTGTGCCGAGCGACGACGCCAAGACGTGGACCTACAAGATCCGCAAGGGCGTGAAGTTCGAGGACGGCACCGAGGTCACCTCGAAGGACGTGAAGTACGGGGTCGCGCGCTCACTGGACAAGGCGACGCTGCCGAGCGGCCCGACGTACTTCAACGACTTCCTGCTGGACGTCCCGGCGAACTACAGCGTCTACAAGGACAAGTCGCTGGCCGGTGTGGCCAAGGCGATCGAGACGCCGGACGACCAGACCATCGTCTTCCACCTGAAGAAGCCGTTCGCCGGCTTCGACTACTTCGCCCAGCTCCCGTCGACGGCTCCGGTGCCGCAGGCCAAGGACACCGGCGCGAAGTACAAGGAACACCCGATCGCGACCGGCCCGTACAAGTTCGAGAGCTACGACGCGAACAAGGGCATGGCACTGATCCGCAACGATCAGTACGACGCCTCGACCGACCCGGACTCCGGGCGTAAGGCGCTGCCGGACAAGATCACGGTCGCGTTCAACGTGAACGGCACCGACATCGACAACCGGCTGATCGCCGGTGACCTCGACGTCGACATCGCCGGCACCGGTGTTCAGGCCGAGACCCAGGCGAAGGTGCTGGCCGACCCGAAGCTGAAGGCGCACACCGACAACGTGCCGGCGCCGCGACTCAACTTCACCGTGCTGAACAGCGACGTCCCGCCGCTGGACAACCTGCACTGCCGCAAGGCGGTCCTGTACGCCGCCGACCACGAGGGCTACCAGCGTGCGTACGGTGGTCCGATCGGTGGTGACATCGCGACGAACCTGATGCCGCCGCTCGTGACCGGTGCGCAGAAGTTCGACGACTACGGCTTCTTGACCGACAAGAACGGCAACGTCGACAAGGCGAAGGACGAGCTGAAGCAGTGCGGTCAGCCGAACGGCTTCGCCACCAACATCACCTACCGGGCCGACCGGCCCAAGGAGAAGGCTGTCGCCGAGACGCTGCAGCAGTCGCTGAAGCGGGCCGGCATCACCCTGAGCACCAAGCCCTACCCGACCGGTGACTACACCAAGCTGTACGCGGGCAAGCCGGACTTCGCGAAGAACAACAAGCTCGGCCTGATCGTCTACAGCTGGGGTGCGGACTGGAGCGACGGCTTCGGCTTCCTGAGCCAGATCGTCGACAGCCGGGTGATCAAGCCGACCGGTGGTAACTCCAACCTCGGGATCAAGATCCCCGAGGTCGACCAGCTGATCGACAAGGCGCTGTCCACCACCGACGAGGCGGCGCGCAACCAGATCTGGGTTGACGTCGACAAGAAGGTCATGGAGCAGGCGGCGGCGCTGCCGGGAATCTGGGCCAAGGGCCTGCTGTACCGCCCGGACACCCTGGCCAACGTGTTCTCCAACGACGGTCAGAGCATGTACGACTACGCCGCGATCGGTCTGAAGTAGTCGTCGGTTGCCCTGACCAACCATCATTTCGCCAGCAGAGGTAGGTGAAGGCTGACGGTGGCCGGTGATCAGCGATGATCACCGGTCACCACGCCGAGCACGGTGTTCGCATATCTGGTCCGCCGGGTGATCGGAGCAGTGATCCTGCTCTTCATCGTCACGGCCGTCACGTTCGGGATCTTCTTCCTGGTACCCAAGCTCGGCGGTGCGACCGCCGACGACCTGGCCTCGCGCTACGTCGGCAAGAGCGCGGGTGAGGCACAGATCCACGACACGGCGGTGCGACTCGGCTTCACCGACCCTCTCTATGTCCAGTACGGGCGCTTCGTGAAGGGCCTGATGGTCGGATCGGACTACGACTACGGCGCGGGGATCGAGCACTGCCCGGCACCGTGCTTCGGCTACTCGTTCCTGACCTCGCAACCGGTCTGGCCGGACCTGGTCGCGCGAATACCGGTGACCGCCTCGCTGGCGGGCGGTGCCGCGTTCATCTGGCTGGTCACCGGTGTCGGTACCGGCGTGATCTCGGCACTCAGACGCGGGTCTGCCTTGGACCGATCATTCATGTCGGTGGCGCTGGCCGGTGTCTCGCTGCCGATCTTCTTCACCGGTCTGCTGGCGTTGTCGATCTTCAGTTACGGCCTCGGCTGGACCGCCCAGGGCGGCACCAACCCGATGGACGAAACCAATCCGATCTGGTGGGCCTACGACCTGATCCTTCCCTGGGTCACGCTGGCCTTCCTCTACGCCGCGGCGTACGCACGCCTCACCCGGGCCGGCATGCTCGAGACGATGAACGAGGACTACGTCCGCACCGCCCGGGCCAAGGGCCTGACCGAACGCACGGTGGTGATGAGGCACGGCCTGCGCTCGGCGCTGACCCCGATCCTGACCATCTTCGGTCTCGACCTGGGTCTGCTGATGGGCGGCGCGATCCTCACCGAGACGACGTTCTCGCTGCCCGGGATCGGCCAGTACGCCGTGATCGCGCTGCGGGCGAACGACCTGCCCAAGGTGCTCGGCGTGACTCTGGTCGCCGCCTTCTTCATCGTGCTGGCGAACCTGATCGTCGATCTCCTGTACGCCGTCGTCGACCCGAGAGTGCGGATCTCGTGACCGAGCCCCAAGACGTGACCGAGCCCCAGGACCAGACTCCGCCGCAGGACACCGTCCAGCGGATTCCCCGCGGCGAGGCGTTCCTCGACGTCCGCGATCTCAGGGTGCAGTTCCCGACCGACGACGGTCTGGTGAAGTCGGTGGACGGGATCTCGTTCAAGCTCGAGCGGGGCAAGACGCTCGGCATCGTGGGGGAGTCCGGCTCCGGCAAGAGCGTGACCAGCCTGTCGATCATGGGCCTGCACCCGCCGGGTGTGGCCGAGATCAGCGGCGAGATCTTCCTCGACGGCCAGGACCTGGTCTCGTCGAGCCGCGAAGAGGTCCGGCTGCTGCGCGGCAAGCGGATGGCGATGATCTTCCAGGACCCGCTGTCGGCGATGCACCCGTTCTACACCGTCGGGCAGCAGATCATCGAGGCGTACCGGGTGCACAACGAGGTGAGCAAGTCGGTCGCGCGCAAGCACGCGATCGAGATGCTCGACCGGGTCGGCATCCCGCAGCCGGACCGACGGGTGGACGCCTATCCGCACCAGTTCTCCGGTGGCATGCGGCAGCGCGCGATGATCGCGATGGCGCTGTCCTGCGACCCGGACCTGCTGATCGCGGACGAGCCGACCACGGCCCTCGACGTCACCGTCCAGGCGCAGATCCTGGACCTGATCCGGGACCTGCAGCGCGAGTTCAACTCCGCGGTCATCATCATCACCCACGACCTCGGCGTGGTTGCCGAGCTGGCCGACGACATCCAGGTGATGTACGCCGGCCGCGCGGTCGAGTACAGCACCGCGGAGGACATCTTCGACCGGCCGCAGCACCCGTACACCTGGGGTCTGCTCGGCTCGATGCCGCGGATCGACCGGGAGCGCAGTGAACGGCTGATCCCGATCAAGGGCACGCCGCCCAGCCTGATCCATGTGCCGACCGGGTGCGCGTTCAATCCACGCTGCAACTACGCCCACCTGAACGGCGGCGCCAGTGAGACCGACCGGCCCGAGCTGCTCGACGTCGGCGACGGCCACATGGTTGCCTGCCATCTCTCCCCGAAGAACCGCCAGCAGGCGTGGGAGACCGACATCAAGCCGAAGCTGTGAACGGGACGACGACTGTGACGACTGCTGACACCGAATCCGACGCCGTCCCGGGCGTGATCGAACCGGCGATGGGCGAGGAGCTCCTGTCGGTCGACAGCCTGGTGAAGCACTTCCCGATCCGCAAGGGCGTGCTGCAGCGCCAGACCGGCGCCGTCCAGGCGGTCGACGGGCTGACCTTCAGCGTCACTCGCGGCGAGACGTTCTCGCTGGTGGGGGAGTCCGGCTGCGGTAAGACCACAACCGGCCGGCTGCTGACCCGCCTGCTGGAGCCGACGTCCGGCCGGATCGTGCTCGAGGGCCGCGACATCAGCCACCTCCGCGAGGGCCAGATGCGGCCGCTGCGGCGCGACGTACAGATGATCTTCCAGGACCCGTACGGCTCGCTGAACCCGCGGCACACGGTCGGCAAGATCGTCGGCGCGCCGTACCGGCTGCAGCACGTCAAGACCGAGCACGGCGTGAAGAAGGCGGTCCAGGAGTTGCTCGAACTGGTCGGTCTGAGCCCGGAGCACTACAACCGCTACCCGCACGAGTTCTCCGGCGGTCAGCGGCAGCGCATCGGTATCGCCCGCACCCTGGCGTTGCGTCCGAAGCTGATCGTCGCCGACGAGCCGGTCTCCGCGCTGGACGTGTCGATCCAGGCCCAGGTCGTGAACCTGCTGGAGGACCTGCAGAACGAGTTCGACCTGACGTACGTGATGATCGCCCACGACCTGTCCGTCGTACGGCACGTGTCGGACCGCGTCGCGGTGATGTACCTGGGCAAGATCGTCGAGATCGCCGACCGGGTCAGCCTGTACGAGAAGCCGATGCACCCGTACACGGTCGCGTTGCTCTCGGCGGTCCCGGTGCCGGACACCAAGCGGAAGGCCAAGCAGGAGCGCATCCGCCTGCAGGGTGACGTGCCGAGCCCGATCAACCCGCCACCCGCGTGCCGCTTCCACACCCGGTGCTGGAAGGCCCAGGAGATCTGCAAGACGGAGGAGCCGCCGCTGCTGCAGCTGGCTCCCGGTCACCAGACCGCCTGCCACTTCCCGGAGAACCAGCCCGCCAAGCAGGTCGAGCCTCCGGTCACTGACGCGAGTTGACTGCTCAGCGCCTGACGGTCGGCGTCAGGCGCTGAGTCCTTTCCTGGCCGCGGCGAGCAGATCCTCGGTCTGCTCGGCCAGCGCGCTGTCGTGCTCGCGATAGAAGCCGAGTGCGAACTCCAGGTTCGGTACGGCGTCGTCGTGCTCACCGATGTCGTTCAGCACCCGGCCGAGCTCCAGCCGGGTCTGCGCCTCGCGCCGGAGGTCACCCACGTCCAAGGCGATCTCGAGGGCGTGTTCGGTCTGCTCGATCGCCGACTCGAAGTCGCCGAGCCGGGCATGGACCAGGCCGAGGACGTAGTGCGCGTCGCTGACGTTCTTGCGGTGGCCGAGCGCTTCGAGCTCAGCCGTCGCCTGGACGATCTCGGGTACGGCGGACTCGGGCCGGCCCGACTTCGCCCGCGCCCAGGCCCGGTCGATCCTGCCGTTGGCGGCGCCTCCCTTGTCGCCGACCGCGGCGAACAGTTGCATCGCGGCGGTGCTGGCAGCCTCGGCCGCGGTCCAGTCGCCGAGCTCGGTGTAGACCTCGGTCAACGTGAGGTTGGTTGCCGCCAGCCCCCGTTGGTTGTCCAGCTGCTGGTTGACGGCCAGCGCGTGCTCGACGAGTGGCAAGGCCTCGCGGTAGCGATGCATCCGGATCAGCAGCCGCGCCTTGTTGTTCGTCGCGAGTGACACCCCGCGGAGATTGCCGATCGACTCGAAGAGGTCGCGGGCGAGACCGAAGCGCACCGCCGACTCGTCGTACCGTGCCAGCTCGGCCAGGGCGATGGCAGCGTCGGCGTGGAGCTGGGCCAGGGTCCAGCGGTCGAGCTGCCCGGCGGCGACCCGGTCGATCGCCGGCAGCCAGTCGGACATGCTGCCGCGCATCGCGAAGTAGTTGTAGAGGCCGACGATGAGGCCGGCCGCGAGTTCGTCGCGGCCACCGAGGTCGCGGACCTGGTCGATCAGGGCCAGGCAGTTGCGGAGCTCGTCGTCGATCCACGCCAGCGCCTGCTCCGAGCGGTCGAACGCCGGAGAGGCCGGCGCCGGTGGACGGCCGGGCCAGGCCATCCGGGCGGCGTTCGGATCGCCGATGCTGGTCGCCCGCCAGGCGACGGCGACGTAGAACGCGAGGCTACGGTCGAGCGCGGCGGCCTGCTCGTCCTCGGGGAGCCGGGCGGCGAGCTCGCGGCCGAAGGCGCGGACGAGGTCGTGGAACTGGTAGCGACCGGGCGCACGGGACTCGAGCAGGTGCAGGTCAGTCAGGCGTTCCAGCCAGCGGTCGGCGTCGGCCGGCCGCGTGTCGATGAGGGCCGCTGCCGTCTCCGGGGTGAAGTCTTCGGCGTCGCTGAGGCTGAGCAACGTGAGGGCTTGTGCGGCGCTGTGGTCGAGTGGGTCGGAGCTGCGGGTCAACTGCTCGATCGACAGCGAGAGGCTCGCCCGGACGTCGAGGTCGTCGACGCCGAGGAGGTCGAGCCGGCGGGACTCGTCGTCCAGTCGCTGCGCCAACTCGGTGCCGGAAGCGGACGGATGCCGGACGAGCCACGCGCCGGCCACCGAGAGCGCGAGGGGGAGGTGCCCACACAGCTCCGCGACGCGAGCCGCGGCCGAGGCGAGCCGGTCTGCTCCGGCGATGGTCTCGAGCAGACGGAGTGACTCATCCACCGGCATCGGTTCAAGCTGCAGGTGCAGGCTCGCAGGCAGGGCCGTCAGCGTGGCGCGACTGGTGATGAGTACGGCGGACCCGCTCGCGGCCGGGATGAGGTCGGCGACCTGACCGACGTCCTGCGCGTTGTCGAGGACCAGCAGCACGCGGCGGTCGGCCAACCGGCTTCGAAGGGCCGCGACGGCCTCGGCGAGACTGCCCGGCACGGCATCCGGCGGTACGCCGGTTCCGCGCAGGAGCTGACCGATCGCGTGCAGCGGGCTGACCGGCGTGCCGGCGCCGAAGCCGCGCAGGTTTACCAGCAGGGTGCCGTCGGGGTACAGGTCAGCGCTCGCGTGGGCGGCGTGGATCGCCAGTGCGGTCTTTCCGACGCCTGCCATGCCGCGGATCGTGGCGACGATGGGTGAGCCGGGCTGTGCCGGAGTTCCGCTGAGAAGCTCGGTCAGCTGGTCGACCTGCTGCGTGCGGCCGGCGAACCCCGCGTTCGCGGACGGCAACTGGCGAGCCACGACCCAGGCCGGACCTGCGGGCTTGGCTTGGGTGGCTGTCGGGCCGGCAGCGCCGCGTGAGGCCAGCCGCTTGAACGCCGCGAGCTCCTCCGGGGTGAGCTGGAGCGCCTTGTCCAGCTTGTCGATCGTGGTCGGGTGCGGGAACCGGCGGACGCCGCGTTCCAGCAGACCGATGGCCTGCGCGCTGAGACCTGCCAGCTCCGCCAGACTCTCCTGGGTCAGACCCCTGGCCCGGCGTGCGTCCCGCAGCCGCGCCGCGAACGTGTCCTCCACCCTGCCCCTTTCGTCGCCCAGATTCTGGCAGGCCACCGCTCAGCGGGCCGGACGGCCCCGTTTGGGTGCTCGCTCGACCAGTTTGTGCGTACGCGCGATCACTGAGTGTCGCAGCCGCGTGGTGGGCTTGCGGCGTTCGACAATGTCGAACGACCGGCGTTGTGCCGCCCCGCTAACGCTTCTACATTCCAGCCAGCCGTGGTCGTCACGGCGTGGAGGGGAGGTTCGGCATGGCTACGACGGAAACAGTCAAGGCAAGAACCCTTCTGGCTGAATGCTCGGCGGAGTTCGCGGGGACATTCATCCTGATCCTGTTCGGCGTGGGTGTGGTGGCCCAAGTGGTCGCCGGTGGTATCGGGGATCACGACTCGATCTCGTGGGCGTGGGGTATCGGCGTGACCATGGGCGTGTACGTGTCGGCCCGGATCAGCGGTGCCCACATCAACCCCGCGGTCACGATCGCCCTCGCGGCGTTCCGCGGGTTCGCCTGGCGGAAAGTGCTGCCGTACATCGGCGCACAGTTCCTCGGTGCGTTCGCGGCGGCGCTGGTGGTCCGCTGGAACTACGACAAGGTCCTGGAGAAGTTCGACCCCGGCCTGACCATCAAGAGTCAGGGCGTGTTCTCGACCCTGCCTGGCAACGGCAGCACGGAGCTCGGTGTCGGCATGTGGGGTGGATTCCTGGACCAGATCATCGGTACGGCGATCCTGATGCTGGTCATCCTGGCCATCGTCGACCTCCGCAACACCGCGCCGATGGCGAACCTCGGCCCGTTCATGATCGGTCTTCTGGTCGTCGGCATCGGCATGGCCTGGGGCACGCTGGCTGGCTACGCGATCAACCCGGCCCGTGACTTCGGTCCGCGGTTGGCGTCCTACCTGACCGGGTACGGGGGAGCGTTCAAGGACCAGTTCGGCGATCCCTATTTCTGGGTCCCGATCGTGGGACCGATCATCGGCGCGCTCATCGGCGCGTTCCTCTACGACCTGCTGGTCGGCCGGCATCTGCCGGTGAGCGACGCGGACGAGGAGCCGGGCCGCGTGCCCGACGAGGAGACCACGGCGTGACGCGCCGTACCACTGAGCAGTGTGAGGAGAGGACTTTCCATGGCTGACTTCGTCGGTGCCGTCGACCAGGGCACCACGAGCACCCGTTTCATGATCTTCGACCACTCCGGCAACGAGGTGGGCATCCACCAGCTGGAGCACGAGCAGATCCTGCCGCAGGCCGGCTGGGTGGAGCACAACCCGGTCGAGATCTGGGAGCGGACCAACTCGGTCGTCCGGACCGCGATGAACGCGAAGGGGTTGCAGGCAAGCGACCTCGCCGCGCTCGGCATCACCAACCAGCGCGAGACGGCGGTGGTCTGGAACCGCAAGACCGGGCGGCCCTACTACAACGCGATCGTCTGGCAGGACACCCGGACCGACCGGATCGCCTCCGCGCTGGAGCGCGAGGGCAAGGGCGACGTGATCCGGCAGAAGGCCGGTCTCCCGCCGGCGACGTACTTCTCGGCCGGCAAGGTGCAGTGGATCCTGGAGAACGTCGACGGGGTGCGCGAAGCGGCCGAGGCCGGTGACGCCGTCTTCGGCAACACCGACACCTGGCTGCTGTGGAACCTGACCGGCGGGACGGACGGCGGCGTACACATCACCGACGTCACCAACGCCAGCCGGACCATGCTGATGAACCTCGAGACGCTCGACTGGGACGACGAGCTGATCTCGTTCTTCAACATCCCGCGGCAGATGCTGCCGGAGATCCGGCCGTCGTCGGATCCGAACAAGTACGGCGAGACCCTCGCGAACGGTCCGGTCGGCGGCGTGGTGGCACTGACCGGCGACCTCGGCGACCAGCAGGCGGCGACCGTCGGCCAGGTCTGCTTCAACCCGGGCGAGGCCAAGAACACCTACGGCACCGGCAACTTCATGTTGTTGAACACCGGCACCGAGCTGGTCCGGTCGAAGGCCGGTCTGCTCAGCACGATGTGCTACAAGTTCGGCGACGCGGCGCCGATCTACGCGCTCGAGGGATCGATCGCGGTGACCGGGTCGGCGGTCCAGTGGCTGCGCGACCAGCTCGGCATCATCTCCGGTGCGAGTGAGACCGAGACGCTGGCCCGGCAGGTCGAGGACAACGGCGGCGTGTACTTCGTGCCGGCGTTCTCCGGACTGTTCGCGCCGTACTGGCGGTCCGACGCCCGCGGCGCCATCGTCGGTCTGTCCCGGTTCAACACCAACGCGCACCTGGCCCGAGCAACACTGGAAGCGATCTGCTACCAGAGCAAGGACGTCGCCGACGCGATGGAGAAGGACTCGGGCGTGAAGCTCGACGTGCTCAAGGTCGACGGCGGCGTGACGGCGAACGAGCTGGCCATGCAGATGCAGGCCGACATCCTCGGCGTCCCGGTGAGCAAGCCGGTCGTCGCGGAGACCACCGCGCTCGGTGCGGCGTACGCGGCCGGCCTGGCGGTCGGCTTCTGGAAGAACACCGACGAGCTGGTCCAGAACTGGAACGAGGACAAGCGGTGGGAGCCGCAGTGGACGGACGAGCAGCGGACCAAGGGGTACGCCGGCTGGCAGAAGGCGGTCCAGCGGACGCTGGACTGGGTCGACGTCGACTGACCCTGCCCGCTCGGTAGGCAACGCAACGGAATCGGAAGGAACAGCACAGTGGGCGTAGTGGCTCTGTCACCGCAAGCGAGGGCCGACGCGATCGACGCGATGGCCGACGGACGGGAACTGGACGTCCTGGTGATCGGTGGCGGGGTGGTCGGCACGGGGTCGGCGCTCGATGCCGCCACCCGGGGCCTGACCACCGGACTGCTGGAGGCGCGCGACTACGCGAGCGGCACCTCCAGCCGGTCCAGCAAGTTGATGCACGGTGGCCTGCGCTACCTGGAGATGCTCGACTTCCGATTGGTGCACGAGGCGTTGCAGGAGCGCGGCCTGCTCCTGCAACGCCTGGCACCGCACCTGGTGAAGCCGGTGCCGTTCCTCTACCCGCTCCAGCACCGCTGGTGGGAGCGGTTCTACGCCGGAGCCGGTGTCGCCCTGTACGACGGCATGGCCGTCAGCTCCGGGCACGGCGCCGGGCTCCCGCTCCACCGGCACCTGACCCGGCGTGGCGCGATGCGGCTGGTGCCGAGCCTGAAGAAGTCGGCCCTGGTCGGCGCATTGCAGTACTACGACGCCCAGGTCGACGATGCCCGCCACACGATGGAGCTGGCCCGGACGGCGGCGTCGTACGGCGCTCATGTCGCGAACCGGGTCAAGGTCACCGGGTTCCTGCGCCAGGGTGAGCGGGTCACGGGGGTGCAGGCGAAGGACCTGGAGAGCGGCCGCGAGTTCGAGGTCCGGGCGAAGCAGGTCGTGAACGCGACCGGTGTCTGGACCGACGACACCCAGGCGATGGTGGGGGAGCGCGGCCAGTACCACGTCCGGGCCTCGAAGGGGATCCACCTGGTGGTTCCGAAGGACCGGATCCAGTCCAGCACCGGGATGATCCTGCGGACCGAGAAGTCCGTGCTGTTCATCATCCCGTGGGGCCGGCACTGGCTGATCGGCACCACCGACACCGACTGGAACCTGGACAAGGCCCACCCGGCCGCGACCAGCAAGGACATCGAGTACCTGCTCGACCACGTGAACGCCGTACTCACCACGCCGCTGACCCGGGAGGACGTCGAGGGCGTGTACGCCGGACTCCGGCCGCTGCTCGCGGGTGAGTCCGAAAGCACCTCGAAGCTGTCCCGTGAACACGTCGTGGCGCACGCGGCGCCGGGTCTCGTGGTGGTTGCCGGCGGCAAGTACACGACGTACCGGGTGATGGCCAAGGACGCGATCGACGCGGCCGCCGCGGCGCTGGACGGCCGGGTGCCGAAGTCGGTCACCAAGACCACGCCGCTGGTCGGTGCCGACGGCTACCACGCGCTGTGGAACCAGCGGCACCTGATCGCGCAACGCTCCGGCCTGCACGTGGCCCGGATCGAGCACCTGCTCAATCGGTACGGCGCCCTGGTCGACGAGGTACTGCAACTCGTCGAGGACGACCCGTCGCTGGGTGAGCAGCTGCCCGGCACGCAGGACTACCTGAAGGCCGAGATCGTGTACGGCGCGAAGGCCGAAGGGGCACGGCACCTGGACGACATCCTGGCCCGCCGGACCCGGATCTCGATCGAGGCCTGGGACCGTGGGGTCGGGGCAGCCGAGGCGGCCGCCCGGCTGGTGGCCCCGATCCTCGGCTGGGACGAGGCGACGATCGAGCGTGAGGTCTCGTTCTACATCCGCCGCGTCCAGTCTGAACGCGCCTCCCAGGACCAGCCCGACGACGAGTCCGCCGACAAGGTCCGCCTGGAGGCCCCGGACATCGTGTCCCCGGCCTGAGGCGGGTTACTCGGCGACCTGTTCGGGGCGGATCCAGCCGAAGGTGCGTTGGACTGCGGCCTTCCAGTTGGCGTACTCGGTGGCGCGGCGGTCCGGATCCATATGCGGCAGCCACTGACCGGCGCGGTGCCAGTTGCTCCGTAGTCCTTCCAGATCGGGCCAGTAGCCGACGGCCAGCCCAGCGGCGTACGCGGCGCCGAGGGAGACGGTCTCGGTCACCATCGGGCGGACCACGGGGACGTCGAGCAGGTCGGCGAGGAACTGCATCAGCAGGTTGTTCGCGGTCATGCCGCCGTCGACCTTCAACGCGGTCAGCGCGATGCCGGAGTCGGCGTTCATCGCGTCGACCACCTCGAGGGTCTGGAAACCGGTCGCCTCCAGCACCGCGCGGGCCAGGTGCCCCTTGGTGATGTAGCCGGTGAGGCCCGCGATCACCCCGCGCGCCTCGCTCCGCCAGTGCGGCGCGAAGAGTCCGGAGAACGCCGGCACGATGTACGCGCCGCCGTTGTCCTCGACCGTCCGGGCCAGCGTCTCGATCTCTGCGGCGGTGTGGATCAGCCCGAGCCCATCGCGGAACCACTGCACGAGCGAACCGGTGACCGCCATCGACCCTTCGAGTGCGTACGACGCCTTCTCGTCGCCGATCTGGTACGCGACCGTAGTCAGCATCCCGTGCGTGGACCGGACGATCTCGTGGCCGGTGTGCAGCAGCAGGAACGACCCCGTGCCATACGTGCACTTCGCCTCACCGGGGCTGAAGCAGGTCTGCCCGAACAACGCGGCCTGCTGATCCCCGAGCGCCGCCCCGATCCGCACCCCAGGCAGTACGTCGGTCGCCGTCGCGAACACCCCCGACGACGGGCGGATGTCCGGCAGCACAGCCCGCGGTACGTCGAACGCCTCGAGCAACTTGTCGTCCCACTCGAGGGTCTCGATGTTCATCAGCATCGTGCGGCTCGCGTTCGTCACGTCGGTGACGTGCAGCCCGCCGTTCGCGCCGCCGGTGAAGTTCCAGATCAGCCAGGACTCCATCGTGCCGAAGTACACCTCGCCCCGCTCGGCGCGCTGCCGCAGGCCCGGGGTGTGGTCGAGCATCCACTTCAGCCGCGGCGCCGAGAAGTACGTCGTCAGCGGCAGACCACACAGGTCGGCGAACCGGTCCGGGCCCTCGGTGCCGGCCAGGTCGCTCACCAGCCGAGAGGTCCTGGTGTCCTGCCAGACCACCGCATTGCCGATCGGCCAGCCGGTCGAGCGGTCCCACAGCAGGCTCGTCTCGCGTTGATTGGCGATGCCGATGGCAACGATCTGCGACGGCTCGGCGCCGATCTGCCGGACCGCGGTCGGGACCACCCGGGTCACGTTCCGCCAGATCTCGGCCGCGTCGTGCTCCACCCAGCCCGGTCTCGGAAACAGTTGCCGGTGCTCGCGCTGTGCGACCGACACCAACCGCCCGCGGCGGTCGAACAGGATGCACCGCGTCGAGTTGGTTCCCTGGTCCACCGCGGCCACGTATTGCTCAGCCATCGAGCCACCCCCCGATCTCTCGCCGGCCGGATCGCTCAGGTCGAACCGGCCGCCTTCTCGTCAAGTGTCCTCCCGGAGGTCACGCGCGATGGCTTCGGCGGTGGCCCGGACCATACTGATCAGGTCGGGGCGGTGGCGGAGCTTGCTGTCACAGATGCGTTCGAGCCGGCCGGCGAGACCGACCGCACCGACGACCAGACCGCCCAGCCCGCGGATCGGGGCCGCGATGCTGGCGAGTTCGACGGTGTGTTCCTCGAACTCACTGGCCCACCCCCGGGCACGAACGGTGGCGAGCTCCTCGGCCAGGCGGTTCGGATCAGTGATCGTCCGGGTCGTGTACGCCTCCAGCCGGCGCGGTCGGGCGGCTCCGCTGGTGTCGAACGCCAGCACGGCCTTCCCGAGGGCGGTGGCGTGGGGCGGGAGCGTCGTACCGACGTCGAGGTCCTGGTCGCTGTCGTCGGGGCGGAAGACGTGGTGGACGACCTCGACCTTGCCGTCGACGAGTCTGCCGACCCGGACGACCTCACCGCTGCGGGAGGCGAGCGAGTCGGCCCAGTTGATCGCACGGCTGCGCAACTCGTTCGGGTCCAGGTAGCTCTCGCCGAGCCGACCGAAGATGTCGCTCAGGTGGTAGTGCGCTCCGGTGTGGTCCTGCTCCACGAACCCGACCTGCTGCAGTGTCCGGAGTATCCCGTGGACGGTCGGCTTCGCCAGGCCGAGCGCGTTGCCGAGGTCGGCGACGCCGAGCCCGTCCGGTGCGGCCGCGAGCAGTCGCAGCACAGCGGCAGCCCGCTCGATGGACTGCACTGTGCCCGGCACAATGGCAGGCTATCTAGGAATTCGACGTGTGGCTGTAGGCCAAGTCGCCCTTGCGGACCGCGAGGCAACGATCGCGTTCAGCCGTCGACATCGACGAGGTCCACGCCCGCCGACTCGGCGGCGACCTCTTCGACCGAACGGGTCGGGAGCGGCGGCGGGGTGCCTCCCCAGGCGGGGCAGATCGCCTTGTGGTCGCACCACTCGCAGAGCGGACCAGGGCTGGGCCGCCAGTCGCCGGACTCGAGCGCTCGGCTGATCGCCGTCCACAACGCCGAGACCTTCCGCTCACACGCGCGCAGATCCGCCTCGTCGGGCACATACCGGACGATCTCCCCGTTGCCGAGATAGACGAGCTGCAGCATCGCCGGCACGACGCCCCGCAGCCGCCACAGGACCAGCGCGTAGAACTTCATCTGGAACAGAGCCTTGGCCTCGAAGAACTCCGACGGCGACCGGCCGGTCTTGTAGTCGACCACCCTGATCTCGCCGGTCGGCGCGACATCGAGCCGGTCCACGTAGCCCCGCAGTACCAGGCCGGACTCGAGCTCGGTCTCGACGTACAGCTCGCGCTCGGCGGGCTCCAGCGCGTTCGGGTCCTCGAGCGTGAAGTACTTCCCGAGCAGCTGGTGCGCCTCGGCGAGCCACTTGGCCAGCTCCTCGCCGCTCGCGTCCTCGGCGAACAGCTCCGCGACCTCCGGCTCCTCCTCGAGCACGTGCTGCCACTGCGGCTCCAGCAGCTCCGCCGCCTGCTCCAGCGTGCGCTGCCCGCGAGGCAGGTCGAACAAACGCTCCAGCACACCGTGCACCACCGTGCCCCGGACCGCGGCCGAGGACGGCTTCTCCGGCAGCCGGTCGATGACGCGGAAGCGGTACTTCAGCGGGCAGCTCATGAAGTCCGCGGCCCGCGACGGCGACAGGGCTCCGCGTGGATGCCCGTGCACGTCGACTTCGGCTGCAACACTCATGCCAGCACCCTAGGCGAGTCCACCGACACTTCGTCGGTGCACACCCGGACCTGTGGAAAACCGTTCGCAGCGAACTCCCAGCCGGCTTTCGGGAAACCATCGGCTGCCTTTGTCACGCTCGACTCATGACGCCACCACCGAAACCACCCCGTCAACACGATCTGGGCCTGGAATACGACCTCGGCACCCTGCACCGCCGGCGGTTCCTCGGCCTCTTCGCCGGCGCCGGCCTGGTTGCGGTGGCCGGCTGTACGCCGGACGACGCCACCGACTCGGCCACGTCCGGCTCGACGACGACCACGACATCGAGCACGCCCTCGGCCAGTACTCCCTCGGGCAGTACGACGACCAGCAGCACCGACGTCGACGAGATCCCACAGGAGACCGGCGGACCCTATCCGGGCGACGGCTCCAACGGGCCGAACGTGCTGACCGAGTCCGGCATCGTCCGCCGCGATCTCACCAAGTCCTTCGGCTCCGCGTCCGGCGTGGCCACCGGCGTACCGCTGACCGTGACGCTGTCGATTCTGGACGCCGACGAGGACACCCCACTGGAAGGTGCGGCCGTCTACCTCTGGCACTGCGACGCACAGGGTCGCTACTCCCTCTACTCCGACGGCGCCACCAACGAGAACTACCTGCGAGGTGTCCAGGCGGCGGACTCGTCCGGCAAGGTCACCTTCACGACGATCTTTCCGGCGGCGTACATGGGCCGCTGGCCGCACATCCACTTCGAGGTCTACGCGAGCCTGTCCGAGGCCACCGCGGCCGGCAAGATCACCCGTACGTCGCAACTGGCCTTGCCGAAGGACGTCTGCGACACCGTCTACGCCACCGACGGGTACGACGGCAGCGCCGAGAACATGTCCAGGACGTCGCTCGAGAACGACAACGTGTTCGGCGACGACGGCGGTGTCCATCAGCTCGCCACGGTCAGCGGCGACGTGGGCAAGGGGTATGTCGCGTCGCTACAGGTGGGTGTGTAGCACGGAGTTACCTGCGGGCAAGTAGCGTTGGGTCGATGCCAGAATCGCGTGATCCTCAGAATCCCGCCCAGCCGGCCGGCCCGCCGCCGCCCGGGACCTGGGTGCTTGGTCGTATCCGCGGCATCCGGCTCACCATGCGATTCACCTGGCTGCCGGTGGCGATGCTGCTCGCGATCGGGTTCGCCGCGATCATCGGGCAGCAGTTCCCCTCCCTCGGCGGCTGGCGCTATCTGGCCGCGCTCGCGTTCGTCGTCGCGTTCACGCTGTCGATCCTGGTCCATGAGCTGGCGCACGCCCTGATGGCGATGCGGTTCGGCATCGGGGTCTCGGAGATCAACCTCGGCTTCTTCGCGGCCGGCACGCACATCGAGGGGGAGCGGAAGTCACCGCTCGAGGAATTCGCGGTCTCGGTGGTCGGCCCGGTCGCGTCCCTGGTCGTCGGCGGGCTCGCGTACCTCGGCTCGCGCGCGTTCGACGAGGGCGTCGGGTACGTCGCTCTGTGGGAACTCGGCATCGCGAACCTCATCGTCGGTGTGACCAACCTGCTGCCCGGCCTGCCGCTGGACGGCGGCTGGGTGCTGCGCGCGGTGGTCTGGAAGGTCACCGGCAACATGCACACCGGCACGATCGTGGCGGCGTGGGCCGGCCGGATCCTCGCGATGCTGGTGCTGGCGGCCCCGGTGATCCTCGAAGAGGTCTGGAACCGGCCACCGACCATGATCGACTTCCTGATCGCGCTCGCGGTCGGGTTCTTCCTCTGGATGGGGTCGACCGCGTCACTGATGCAGGCGCGGCTCCGCCGCAAACTGCCCGCGCTCCAGGTCCGCACGATGGCCCGCCGCGCGATCGCCGTCCACTCCGGTACGCCGATCTCCGAGGCGGTCCGGCTGGCCGCGGACGCGCAGGCTGGGGCAGTCGTGGTGATCGACGGCGAGGGCAAGCCGCACGCGCTCGTGTCGGAGACCGCGGTGAGTGCGGTCGCGCCGAACCAACGCCCCTGGACCACCGTCAGCGAGGTTTCGACCCGCATCGGCGCGAGCCACATCATCGGGATCAACGACACCGGTGAGGAGATCCTCAAGACCATCCGTGAGCACCCGGCATCGGAGTACCTGGTCCTGGACGCGGCCGGCGCGGTGTACGGCGTGCTGGCGACCAGCGACATCGAACGAGCCTTCCGCGGCCGCTGAGCCACCCCCTCCCAACCCCCTCGGCCCACTCTCGGCGTCCCCTGCCCCGCGCCCGCCCATCCTCCGCCAGCCCCCGCGCGCGCCCCGCCTCGCCTCGGCTGGTGGGTTGGCCCATCAGCTGGCGGGTTGGCCCACGGCACCCGGTTGGCCAACCCACCAGCTGCCTGGCTGACCCTTTGCCCGGGCGGCATGCCTGCGTGGGATTCGAGTGGTGCGTGTGGGAGGTGGTCGACTGGCGGGTTGTTTCGTGGCTGGCGCCGTACGAACCCGGCCGCGGTGACGAAAGCCGCCATCCACCGAGAGGCTGCTCGTCGTCGTGATGGGTCTGGTGGGTCAACCCGTGAGAGGTTGGTGGGGAGGGGCGGGATTCGGGGATCGCGGTGACTGAAAGTTAAGGTGAGCGCCTTATGGCTGACTTGCGCGACTTTCCCGACCAGGCGTACTCCGGGGTCCATCACGGCCCCTTGCAGGCGGGGGAGTGGATCACCCTGCAGGACTCCAAGGGCCGCCGGCACTCGGTCTTCCTGGAGCGCGGGAAGGTCTTCCACACCACCAAGGGCGGGATCGCGCACGACGACCTGATCGACGGGCCGGACGCCGTGGTGATCAAGTCCAAGGGCGGCGTGGAGTACCTCGCGCTGCGCCCGCTGATGGCTGACTACTCGGTTTCGATGCCGCGTGGCGCGGCCGTGATCTACCCCAAGGACACCGCGCAGATCGTCACGATGGCCGACATCTTCCCAGGTGCGAAGGTGGTCGAGGCCGGCGCCGGCTCCGGCGCGCTGACCACGGCACTGCTGCGCGCGGTCGGCATCCAGGGCCAGGTCATCTCGTTCGAGCGGCGCGAGGACTTCGCCGAGGTCGCGCGCAAGAACGTGACCGGCTTCTTCGGTGCTGAGCACCCGGCTTGGAGGCTCGAGGTCGGCGACCTGGTCGAGAAGCTGAACGAGCAGGATGTGGACCGCATCATCCTCGACATGCTGGCGCCGTGGGAGTGCGTTGACGCCGCCGCTGAAGCCCTGTCGCCCGGTGGGGTGTTCTGTGCCTATGTAGCCACCACGACGCAGCTGAGCCGTGTTGTGGAGACGCTGAGGGCACATGGTGAGTTCACCGAGCCGCGCGCCTGGGAGTCACTGGTGCGGGATTGGCATGTCGAGGGTCTGGCCGTTCGCCCGGGCCACCGGATGCAGGGGCACACCGCTTTCCTGGTCACCGCGCGACGGATGGCACACGGAGTTCAGGCGCCGCGCAAGAAGCGCCGGCCGGCGCCGGGTGCGTACGGCGACGACTACGCCGGACCGCGTCGCGCCGAGAGATCGGAAGACGTGCCGAAAGCAACTGATTCATCCGCAACCGACACGTGATGGGATTCAGCTTGCCCAGCGACGTTTTCTGGGTAAGGTCCATAAGGTCGAGCCCCACATGGTGAGGTGATGATCGTGGCTGGAGACGAGAGTCCTACCGCGGCAGAGCTGCGTAACCAGGTCCGTTACCTGGAAGCCGAGGTCGCAGCGTTGCGGCGTCGGTTGCTGGAGCATCCGGCTGACAGCCGGTCGCTCGAGAGCAGGCTGTCCGAAACCCAGGCCTCCTTGGCGAGTGTCACCGCTCAGAACGAGCGGCTGGCAGAGACGCTACGGGAGGCGCGAGAGAAGATCATCGCCCTGAAGGAGGAGGTCGACCGGCTGGCCCAACCGCCGTCCGGTTTCGGCACCTTCCTCGGCCGCAATGACGACGACACGCTGGACGTGTTCACCGGGGGCCGCAAGCTCCGGGTCGCGGCCAGCCCCTCGGTCGACCTGGACGGGCTGAAGCTCGGCCAGGAGCTGATGCTGAACGAGGCGCTGAACGTGGTCGAGGCCTGCGATTTCGAGGTCGTCGGCGACGTGGTGATGCTCAAGGAACTGCTCGCCGACGGCGAGCGGGCGCTCGTGATCGCGCAGGCCGACGAGGAACGGGTCGTCCGGCTCGCCTCGCCGCTGCTCGACATCGCACTGCGGGCCGGTGACTCGCTGCTGCTGGAGCCACGCTCCGGATACGTCTACGAGAAGATCCCGAAGTCCGAGGTCGAGGAGCTGATCCTCGAAGAGGTGCCGGACATCGACTACACGCAGATCGGTGGTCTGTCCGGTCAGATCGAGCAGATCCGGGACGCGGTCGAGCTGCCGTACCTGCACAAGGACCTGTTCCTCGAGCACGAGCTGAAGCCGCCGAAGGGCGTCCTGCTGTACGGCCCGCCGGGCTGTGGCAAGACCCTGATCGCGAAGGCGGTGGCCAACTCGCTGGCGAAGAAGGTGGCCGAGCGGACCGGGGTGGACGGGCAGAAGTCCTTCTTCCTCAACATCAAGGGCCCGGAGCTGCTGAACAAGTACGTCGGCGAGACCGAGCGGCACATCCGGCTGGTCTTCCAGCGGGCCCGTGAGAAGGCCTCCGAAGGCATGCCGGTGATCGTGTTCTTCGACGAGATGGACTCGCTGTTCCGCACCCGCGGAAGTGGTGTCTCCTCCGATGTCGAGAACACCATCGTCCCGCAGTTGCTGAGCGAGATCGACGGTGTCGAGGGCCTGGAGAACGTCCTGGTCATCGGTGCCTCGAACCGTGAGGACATGATCGACCCGGCCATCCTGCGACCCGGCCGGCTGGACGTGAAGATCAAGATCGAGCGCCCGGACGCCGAGGCGGCCCGGGACATCTTCTCGAAGTACCTGACCACCACCCTGCCGCTGCACACCGACGACCTGAGCGAGTTCGGCGGCGACAAGGCGGAGTGCGTGAACGGGATGATCCAGCGCACCGTCGAGCGGATGTACACCGAGGCCGATGAGAACCGGTTCCTCGAGGTCACCTACGCCAACGGTGACAAGGAAGTCCTGTACTTCAAGGACTTCAACTCGGGCGCGATGATCCAGAACATCGTCGACCGGGCCAAGAAGATGGCGATCAAGGCCTACCTGGACGAGAACCAGAAGGGTCTGCGGGTGCAGCACCTGCTGCAGGCGTGCGTGGACGAGTTCAAGGAGAACGAGGACCTTCCGAACACGACCAACCCGGACGACTGGGCCCGCATCTCCGGCAAGAAGGGCGAGCGGATCGTCTACATCCGGACGCTCATCTCCGGCAAGCAGGGCACCGAGCCCGGCCGCTCCATCGACACGGCCACGAACACGGGTCAGTACCTGTAAGACAACGTCGTACGACGACCGCCCCTGGACACACTGTCCAGGGGCGGTCGTCCGTCTGTGGCAGGAACCTGGAACGAGGCTCAGGACGCAGCGACGCGGCGGGTCAGGTCGGCGAGCTCACGGTTGAAGTGGTCGGGCTGCTCCAGATGCACGGTGTGTCCGACTCCGTCGTACCAAGCGGCCTCGGCGGTCGGGCAGGTCGCGAGCACGTGTTCTGCCATTGCCGGGAGCACCACAGTGTCGGCCCGGCCGTGGGTGACCAGCAGCGGCACCGTGAGGGTCCGCAGTACGTCGTCCTCGTTGATCTCGCGGGCCGCCAGGTTGGCCCGGATCCGGGCCGGGACGGTCATGCTCGCCGCGAGCAGCAGCTCCGTGTCGTCGGCCGTGAACGGGGTGGCCGGGAAGGCGCTGATCAGACCGCGCGCCCCACGGATGTTGGTCGGCAGGTCGTCGGCGATCAAATCGGGGAAGTTGTCCAGGAAGCCGGGGCCGATTAGTGTGCCGAACGCCGCCGGACCGAGCCGGACCGTGCCGCCGACGAGGTCGATCCCGCCGATCCGGTCCTCGCCGTACGCTCGCACGTAGTCGCAGATGACGAAGGCGCCGTACGACCAGCCCACCACGACCGGCCGGTCGAGGCGCAACTGCTCGATGACCGCGGCGAGGTCGTCGGCCCACAGGCGGGCGTCGGTGTAGCGCTCCTGCTCCAGCGGCGCCTCTGACATGCCGTGACCGCGCAGGTCGTACGCGACGAGCCGGAACTGTCCGGCCAGCGTGCTCTCGTACTGCTTCTGCCAGCACAGATGGCTCTGCGACAGGCCGTGGATGAACACGATCGGCGGCCCGTCCGGCCGGCCCCATTCGCGCACGTGCAGGCGCAGACCGCCACCGCCGCGCACAGTGTGGATCGTCGGCTGCTCGATGACTGCAGTCATGGCCCCTCCTTGGTTCGTTCGGTCGACTCGATCGTCACCGGGCGAGGGCGAGGACGGCATCGGGAACGAGCTACGTATCCCTGGCCCACCGCCTACGTATCCGGCCGGCACTGATGCCTGGGAACGCGTTCCGTGGCGACGACGGCGGCGTGATACTGACGAGATGAAGGTCGGCCCGAGCGACGATGTGTTCGTCGGGCGCGCCCGTGAACTCGAGGCGCTCGTGGGCGCGCTGGACGCTGCCCGGGCCTTCCGCGGAGGGACCGTCCTGATCGCGGGCGAGGCCGGCATCGGTAAGACCCGGCTGACGTCCGAGCTGTCCGCACGCGCCCGGGACGCCGGCTTCGAAGTCCTGCTCGGGCGCTCGATCGACCTGGTCGGGACCGAATTGCCCTACCAGCCGTTCGCGCAGGCGCTGCGTCCGGTCGGTGACCTCCCTCGGGCAGACGGCCAGCAGTTCCGCGTCTTCGAGCACATCCTGGGGGTCCTGACGGAGTTGGCGGAGTCCGCGCCGGTGCTGCTCGTCCTCGAAGACCTGCACTGGGCTGACACGTCCACGCTCGATCTCGTGGTGTACCTCGCGCAGTACGTCGACGACCGGCCGGTGCTGTTGGTCGGGACCTACCGGGCGGACGAGCGATCATCGGCCGAGCGCATGCTCCGGCTCGCCAACGGAGTACGGCGTTCGGGATCGGCTCTGCTCGTGGACCTCGGACCGCTCGACCGCGACGACCTGGCCGCACTTGTCTCGGCGTTCGCCGCCCCGCCACGGGCCGCTGCCATCGCTGAGGCGATCGTGGTCCGGTCCGAGGGCAACCCGTTCTTCGCGCAGGAACTGATCGCCGCGGCCGGCGACGGTGGTCTGCCGCGAGGCCTGCGTGAGCTCTTGCTGCAGCGGGTCGACCGGCTCGAGCAGCGGGCCCGGGCGGTCGTCCGGATTGCCTCGGCCGCAGGCCGGGAGGTCGGATACTCGCTCCTGCGGGCGGTCGCCGTGATGCCCGAGCAGGACGTTCGCGCAGCGCTGCGGCAGGCGGTCGAGCACGGCGTGCTGGTCGCCGAACCGGCGACGAGCAGCTTTCGGTTCCGGCATGCGTTGCTGGCCGAGGCGGTGTACGCGACTCTGCTGCCGGGGGAGCGCGAGGAGATTCACGAACACCTCGCCGAGGAGCTCGCGCGCTCCGGCGCGGCCGGGCCAGCCGAGCTGGCACCGCATTGGGCAGCCGCGGGGCGCGCGGCCGAGGCGCTGGCTGCGTCGGTCGTCGCCGCCCACGAGGCCGTGGCCGTCGCCGGTCTCGCCGAGGCACGTGCCCATCTGGAGAGAGCGATCTCGCTGTGGCCCGCGGTGGCGAACGCGGCCGAGCTCGCCGGGTCCGATCTGGGCGGCATCTGTTCGTGGGCGGCCGAGCTCGCCGGCGAGACAGCCGAAGCGGGGCGGGCGGTCGAGCTGGCCCAGCGTGCGATCGACCTGGCGGGAGTCCGCGATCGGCGCCGGGCGGCGCTGCTGCAGGTACGCCTGGGCGAATACCTCCACGGGGTCGGCAGCGATCTGTCCGGACTCGCGGCGCTCGAGCGAGCGGTCGAGCTCGCGCCGGCCGAGCCGTTGCCGGATCGGGCGTACGTGCTCGCCTCGCTCGCCGGCGGCCTGATGGTCGCCTGGCGCCACGCGGCATCCGCACGGCTCGCCGAGGAGGCGTTGGCGCTCGCGCGTGACGCCGGTGCCGGCAAGGCTCGGGTTCGGGCGCTGACTGTGCGTGGCGCCAGCCACGTCTATCTGGGCAGGGCAGAGGAGGGGCTGTCCGATCTACGCGAGGCGCTGCGGCTGGCCGAGGAGATCGGTGACCGGATCGGACTGGATCGGGTGTATACCAATCTGACCGACGCCCTGACGATGCTCGGTCGGCTACGGGAGTCCGTTCAGGTCGGCCGCGAGGGTCTGGCGGCGATCCACCGCTACGGCATCAACAGCGCCGTACTGGTCTCGAATCTGATCGAGGCGCTGTTGGCCCTGGGCGAGTGGGACGAGGCCGATGCGCTGAGCACGGCCGCGCTGCGGTCGACGATGGCGAGCTTCCCGTACATGCTGCTGATGCTCCGAGCCGATCTCGAGGTCGGCCGCGGAGACTTCGTCGCGGCTCGGGAGCACCTCGACGCCGCGCTCGAAACGCTGCGCCCGGACCGTGGGCTGGGCATCTACGACGTCTACCTGGCCGAACTCGCGCTGTGGGAGCGGCGGTGGGCCGACGCGGCGGATCACACGAACGCGGCCTTGGAATCGATGGGGTCTGTTGGGGCCGCACAGCTTCGGGTGTGGTTCTGTGCAAAGGGTTTGCGGGCACAGGCTGACCTCGCCGCGGTGACCAGGACCCGACGCGATGCCGACGCGGAGCGGAGGGTGCTCGATCACGCTGATCAACTGATCGCGGTCGCCCGTCGTGCTGCCGAGGACGCCGCACCGGTGACGCCGATCAGCAGCGCCTGGCTGGGGTTGGCCGAGGCCGAGTACGAGCGCACCCGGGGCGTCGCCGGTCCTGGAATGTGGGCCGACGCCGCGGACCGCTGGGCACATCTGGAGCGTGCACCGCTCACCGCCTACTGTCAGTGGCGCCAAGCAGAGGCCTTGGTCACGGCCGGAGGGCCGCGGGCCGAGGCGAGCATTCCGGCCCGCTCGGCGTACGACGTTGCGGTCCGGATCGGTGCGCAGCCGTTGCAGCGAGAGCTCGAGCTACTCGCCGAACTGGCCCGCCTGCGGATCGCGACCCCGCCGGCCGAGGCTGAACCCGCCGGAGGTCTTGACGAGATTCTCGGCCTGACAGCACGCGAGGCCGAGGTGTTGAGGCTGCTGTCCCGCGGCAGCACCGACCGCGAGATCGCCGTGACGCTGGTGATCAGTGTCCGGACGGTCGGCGTCCACGTGTCGCACATTCTGCAGAAACTCGGCGCGGCCAACCGGATCGAGGCCGCTGCGATCGCCCACCGAATGTCCGGGCACAGCTGAAGGGTGCGACCGGGGTTTCCCCTGATCCGTCCGGGCCTCGGGCAGGCTTAACTTGGGAGGTATGACGGCGGACGAGATGCGCAAGGACCTGCGCGCGGCGGTGGCTGCCCGGCAGGAGCTGGGGCCGGAGTACGAGGCTGAGATCATCGACGGTTTCCTGGAGAAGCTCGACGCCCGGGACGCCGCGCGTCACCAGCAGGATCAGGGCCTGGAGGTCGCCGGCCTGAAGCCCCGCGAGACCGACCCCGGCGGCCTGGCGCTGGCGATCGTGTCGGTCAGCGTCGCCATCCCGATCACCGCCATCTCGGCCGACATGCTCGGCATGCCCGGCCTCATCGTGTGCTGGGCGGGCCTGGTCGCCATCAACTTCGCCCGCACCATCGGCCGCCGCAACTCTCGCTGACGGGCGCTCAGAGCCTGGAGACGATGTCTCTGAGCCCGTTCGTCATGTCGTCAGGCAGATCCAGCAGCAGGCCGCGGTGGACGCCATACCAGGGCGAGAGGCGCGCCCAGTCCCGCGCGCGGTCGCGCAACTCCGGAGTGATGTCGTAGGTCTCGGCCACACCATCGGCCAGTGCGTCCGCGGCACCGTTGAGAGCCCAGCACAGATCGAGTGCGGGATCACCGATCTCGGCGTCGGTCCAGTCGATGATGCCGGTGATCCGCCCGTCCGTGACCAGGATGTGCTCCGGACCGAAGTCGCAGTGCACCAGGCTGCTCCGAACCCTGGCCACACGGTCGAGCAGTGCCAAGGCTGACGACCGCAGCTCGGCAGGCAGAAGCGGCACGATCTGAGTCCGGAACTCGTCCAGGCCGACCGCCTTGTCAGCAGCCGCAGTTGCCGCTCCGGGGACCCCATGTGCTTCCGCCTCGGCCGGGTCCACGGCATGCAGTGCCCGGAGGAACGACCCAATCTGGCGACCGATGTCCGTACCGCCGTCCTCAAGGGGCGTGCCCGGCAGCAGCAGGTGCCGTACGCCGTCCTCCGTCGTCTCCGGCACTGGGACGGGCAGCGGCAACTGTGGTGCGAGCCAGGGCATCAGAGTGGCCTCAGCCAGCAGGCGGGGACGGACAGCCGGGCGGCGTGGTGAGCGATAGATCCATGGACCTTCGATCCAGGCATGGCTGTCCCAGCCCTCGATGATGGTCACACCAGACGCCCGATCAGCGGACCGAGCAGGGCGGCGGTGTCGGGCATGAACGACCACTCGGGGTCGTCCAGCTTGGCGACGAGGTCGGCGGGGGACATCCAGGCTCCCCACTCGACCTCCTCCGGCTGGTGCTTCACCGGGCCGTCCCAGACGCACGTGTACAGGTACGCGTGGTACCTGGTGTGGTCGTCGGCGAAGTCGTCCTCCGGCAGCCGGGTCAGCTCGGCGCCGGTGATCCCCAGCTCCTCGGCCAGCTCCCGTACGACGGCGTCGTACGGGTCCTCGCCGGCCGCGACGACGCCGCCGGCCGAGAAGTCGTATCGGCTCGGGTAGAGATCCTTGGTCGGCGTACGGCGATGCACGTAGATCTCACCGGCCGCATTCCGGACGAGTACGCCGGTCGCGGAGTGTCGCAGGTTGTCCCGTCGCATCTCCGACCGTGGCCGCGCGCCGATGACCACGTTGTCGTCGTCCAGAATGGCCACCATTTCGTCCACCCGCGAAGTCTCACACGTAACCCTGTGGACACGGCAACGGATTTCGTCGCGGACACCGCGTAGGCTCGTTCGCATGAGTGTTCGGCGGATCATGGGAACCGAGACAGAGTTCGGGATCTCGGTACCAGGCCAGCCCGGGGCGAACCCGATGCTGACCTCGAGCCAGGTGGTGAACGGCTACGCGCAGACGCAGCCGCTCGCGCGCAAGACCCGATGGGACTTCGACGAGGAGCACCCGCTGCGGGACGCGCGCGGCTTCGATCTGAGCCGGGAGGTGGCCGATTCGAGCCAGCTCACCGACGAGGAGACCGGGCTGGCGAACGTGATCCTCACCAACGGCGCGAGGCTGTACGTCGACCACGCCCACCCGGAGTACTCGGCGCCCGAGACGACCAATCCGCGCGACGTGGTGGTCTGGGACAAGGCCGGCGAACTGGTGATCATGGAGGGCGCGCGGCAGGCCCGGCAGATCCCCGGCGCCCCGCCGCTGAACCTGTACAAGAACAACGTCGACAACAAGGGTGCGTCGTACGGCTCGCACGAGAACTACCTGATGCGCCGGTCCACCCCGTTCGCCTCGATCGTGCGGCATCTGACGCCGTTCTTCGTGAGCCGTCAGGTGGTCACCGGCGCCGGCCGCGTCGGGATCGGCCAGGACGGCGCCGCGAACGGTTTCCAGATCAGCCAGCGGGCCGACTACTTCGAGGTCGAGGTCGGCCTGGAGACGACGCTGAAACGCCCGATCATCAACACCCGCGACGAGCCGCACGCGAATCCGGACCGGTACCGCCGGCTGCACGTGATCATCGGCGACGCGAACCTGTCCGAGATCTCGACGTACCTGAAGGTCGGCACCGCATCGCTGGTGCTGGCGATGATCGAGGACGGCTGGCTGACCGACGACCTCAGCGTGGACCGCCCGGTCACCGCGCTGCACGAGGTCAGCCACGACCCCACCTGTACGCACCTGATGACGCTGAAGGACGGCCGCAAGCTCACCGCCGTCCAGCTGCAGACGGAGTACCTGGAGCAGGCCCGCAAGTACGTCGAGGACAAGTACGGCGACGACGCGGACCGGCAGACCAAGGACGTGCTGCGCCGCTGGGAGCAGATCCTGGACCAGCTGGCCATCGACCCGATGAAGCTGGCCGACCAGCTCGACTGGGTGGCGAAGTACAAGCTGCTCCAGTCCTACCGCGACCGCGACGGCCTGGAGTGGGACGACCCGAAGCTGCACCTGGTCGACCTGCAGTATGCCGACCTGCGCCCGGACAAGGGGCTGTACTACAAATTGGTGAAGGCCGGCCGGATGCAGCGACTCGTCTCCGACGAGGAGATCCGGATGGCGGTCTCACACCCGCCGACCGACACTCGCGCGTACTTCCGCGGCCGGTGCATGCAGCAGTACGCGCCGCAGGTCGCGGCCGCCTCCTGGGACTCGGTGATCTTCGATCTGCCCGGCAAGGAGTCGCTGCAGCGGATCCCGACACTGGACCCGCTGAGGGGCACGAAGGCGCATGTCGGGGCACTTCTTGACCAATGCGACACCGCGAGTGACCTGGTTCGCACCATTACTGGGGGCGCCGCCGGGTAGGGTCGCCGTATAAGGAAACACTGCGGGGGTCGGTTGGGCGGCCGCCGCAGGCGGCGGTTCTAGGAGGTGTGTGTGCCATGGCGAAGGACGGCGGTCAGCAGCACAAGCAGCCGAAGCGTTCGTCGACCGAGGAAGAGGTCGAGCAGGTCGAGGCGTCCGAGGACGTCCAGGAGCGCAAGGAACGGCTCGACGAGGACGTCGATTCGATCCTGGACGAGATCGACGAGGTGCTCGAGGAGAACGCCGAGGAGTTCGTCCGCGGATTCGTGCAAAAGGGTGGGGAGTGAACCGCTCGATGACTTTTGATGCCTCCGGCCGGTTGCCGGAAGCCTTCCTGATCCCAGGTGGCTCGTCGTTCATGGACTTCCTGGCCGGGCACGCGCCCGACCTGTTGCCTGGACGGCGCAGCCTGGGGTCGGCCGATTTCTCGCACGACGTCCCGCACGGTACGACGATCGTCGCGGCCACCTTCCCCGGTGGCGTGGTGATGGCCGGCGACCGGCGGGCCACGATGGGCAACATCATCGCCCAGCGTGACATCGAGAAGGTGTTCCCCGCCGACGAGTACTCCGCGGTCGCGTTCGCGGGCTCGGCCGGCTTCGGGATCGAGATGGTCCGGCTGTTCCAGGTCGAGCTCGAGCACTACGAGAAGCTCGAGGGCGCGACCCTCAGCCTGGACGGCAAGTCCAACCGGTTGAGCGCGCTGATCCGGGGCAACCTGGCGATGGCGATGCAGGGCCTGGCCGTGGTCCCGTTGTTCGCGGGCTACGACGAGGACATCAAGGGCGGCCGGATCTTCTCCTACGACCCGACCGGCGGGCGCTACGAGGAGACCCACTTCCACAGTGTCGGCTCGGGCTCGCTCTTCGCCCGCGGCGCGCTGAAGAAGCTGTACCGCGAGGACCTGTCCGCGACCGACTGCGTGACGGTGGTGATCCAGTCCCTGATCGACGCCGCTGACGACGACTCGGCGACCGGTGGCCCGGACATGCTGCGGCGGATCTTCCCGGTGGTCGGCGTGGTCACGGCGGACGGCTACAAACGGCTGCCCGAGGACGACGTGGCCGCGATCGTGGACCGCGTCTGGGCCGAGCGGCACCAGCGCCCCGACGGCCCGGCCTCGGCCTCCCTCACCTGACCTGACCCCATCGACCGATAGAGGACGACACCTTCGATGAGCGTTCCGTTCTACGTCTCGCCCGAACAGCTGATGCGGGACCGGGCCGACTTCGCCCGCAAGGGCATCGCCAAGGGCCGCAGCGCGATCGCGCTGCAGTACGCCGACGGCATCCTGTTCGTCGCGGAGAACCGCTCGCCCGCGCTGCACAAGGTGGCCGAGATCTACGACCGGATGGCGTTCGCCGCGGTCGGCCGGTACAACGAGTTCGAGAACCTGCGGATCGCCGGCGTCCGGCTGGCCGACATGCGTGGGTACTCCTACGACCGGCGCGACGTGACCGGCCGGGCGCTCGCCAACGCCTACGCGCAGACACTGGGCGCGATCTTCTCCTCCGGCGGTGAGAAGCCGCTCGAGGTGGAGATCCTGGTCGCCGAGGTCGGTGCCAGCACCGCCGATGACCAGGTCTACCGGCTGACCTACGACGGCTCGATCGCGGACGTCCGCGGGTACGCCGTGATGGGCGGGCCGGCCGAGCAGGTCGCGGAGTACGTCGGCGAGCACTTCCAGGAGGGCATCTCGCTGGCCGGGGCGCTCCGGCTGGCTGTGGATGCGCTCGGCCACGACGGCACCGAGGTCCGGCAGTTGACGTCGGACCAGATCGAGGTCGCGGTTCTGGACCGGACCCGGACCCAGGTGCGGAAGTTCAAGCGGATCTCCGTGGAGACGCTGGAGCGCATCCTGTCCGAGTCCCGCCCGGCCGAGGACGCGAAGCCCGCGGCCGACGGCAAGGCGAGCGAGGACACCCCGGTCGCGGAGGACAGCACAGCATCCTCCTCGTCCGACGACGCCCCGCCGGCGGACGACGTACCCATTGCTCCACCGGAGGAGCCGGACGACGACCGGCCGCTGTGAGCGAGCCGGAATGGCGTTCAGCCGCCGCGGACTCCGCGGCGGCTGAACTGTCTCGGCCCGGCGACCCGACGGCCTGGGAGTTGGTGGGTGAGGAGCTGGGCTTCCACCGGTTCCTGACGGTGAAGTTGCGTCGGTACCGGCTGCCGGACGGGCGTGAGGTCGAGTGGGACGTGTTCGGCCCGAAGTCCGACGCTGGGATCAGCGCCGGAGTCACGGTGCTGCCGTTGACGCCGGAGGGACGGATCGTGACGATCCGGATGTTCCGGGCCGGACCCGACCGGATCGTGACGAACCTGCCAGGTGGGCTGGTCGAGCCGGGGGAGGACCCGGCGCTGGCCGGTGCGCGGGAGCTCGAGGAAGAGACCGGGTACACCTGCGAGACGCTCGACCTGGTCGGCTGGCAGTGGTCCTCGGCGTCGTCGACGTACCGGAAGTACATTGCGATCGCGCGCGGCTGCCGGCCGGACGGCAAGCAGTCACTGGACGAGACCGAGGACTGTGTGCCGGTCGAGCTCACTGTCGATGCGTTCCGTGCCGAGCTGCGCACACCAGGTGCGATGACCGGAGTCGACGCGGCCTATCTAGCGCTGGATCACGCCGGACTGCTGTAGTAGGGCAATGACGCCTGAGCCTCAGCAGACCACCCACCGCGACGATGGCTTCGACCTCGGCGACACCGTCGGGCTGGTGCACGGCCCGACGACCGATGCGGACGCCGAGCGCGTCGTTCGCGAGACGCTGGCACGGGCCGGCGTACAGACGATCACCGACGGCGAATCTGCTGTCACTGTGCGACTCGGAGGCACGAACGCGGCGGCCGGCGGGTTGCCGCCCGAGGGGTACGTCGTTGCCGTCGGCGACGACCAGGTCGTCCTGGACGGTGTCGATCAGCGCGGCACCTTCTACGCCGCGCAGACCTTCGCACAGCTTGTCCAGGGCAACCATGTGGAGGGCGTCGAGATCCGCGACTGGCCGACGATGCGGTACCGCGGCTCGATCGAAGGCTTCTACGGTACGCCGTGGTCGCACGCCGACCGGCTCGACCATCTGGACTACCTCGGCACGCACCGGATGAACACCTACGAGTACGCGCCGAAGGACGACCCGTACCACCGCGAGCAGTGGCGCGACCCGTACCCGGCCGACAAGCTGGCCGAGCTCGGCGAGCTGGTCGAGCGCGCGGTGCGGAACAAGGTCGACTTCACCTTCGCGCTGTCACCCGGCCTGTCGATCCGCTACACCGACGACAGCGACTTCCAGGCACTGATCGCCAAGTTCGAGGCCCTGTACGCGCTGGGTGCGCGCGCGTTCAACGTCGCCCTGGACGACATCGAGTACGAGAAGTGGCACGGCGCCGAGGACGAGGAGAAGTACGGCGCCGGCGGTGGCGGAGCCGGGCGCGCGCAGAGCGAGTTGCTGAACCGGATCCAGCGCGAGTGGGTCGCGACCAAGCCGGACCTCGCCCCGCTGCAGATGGTCCCGACCGAGTACTACAACGTCGACGAGACGCCGTACAAGCAGGCGCTACGGGAACAGCTGGACAGCGCGGTGGTCGTGCACTGGACCGGTATCGGCGTCGTACCGGAGACGATCACGGGCGCACAAGCGGCCGAGGCGAAGGCCGTGTTCGGGCACGACATCCTGATCTGGGACAACTACCCGGTCAACGACTACGCGGCCGCCCGGATCCTGCTCGCGGCCTACAGCGGTCGCGAGCCTGGCCTGGCCGACCTGGTCGTCGGCGTGATCTCGAACCCGATGAACCAGGCCGGGGCCAGCAAGATCGCGCTCTACTCGTTCGCCGAGTTCGGCTGGAACCCGGCGACGTACGACGAGCAGGCCTCGTGGCACCGCGCGCTCGCCGAGCGGGCCGGGGGAGACGCCGAGACGATCGCGGCGCTGGAGGTCTTCGCCGACCTCACCACCTATGACGGCCGGCTGCACCTGGTGAACGCGCCGGTCCTGGCCGCGCAGACCGCCGCGTTCTGGAAGACCTGGAAGACGGGCGACCTGGCCGGGGCCATCGCGCAGCTCGAGCCGTACCTCGAGGCGATCGAGAACGCTCCGGCCCGGATCCGCGCCGGGGTGTCCGACCCGTCGTTCGCCGACGAGGCCGGAGCCTGGCTCGATGCGACCTTCCTCTGGGCGCAAGCACTCCGCGAGTCCCTCCGGCACCTCGAAGCAGTGGCCGAAGGCAACAGCTCGGACGCCGCCACGACCCGGGACCAGATCGACCACCTGGTCACCCAGGCCAAGACGATCCGCGACACCCGGCTGCCACACTCCAAGACTCATCCCCAACTCGGTGACCCTGTCATCGAGACCTTCCTGACCGAGGCGACGGAGGGCGGCCGGGTATCCTGAGCGGTGGACCGCGACTGGCGCTGAGGTGGACGACCACCGGGGAACGGTCCGCCGGAGGATCCGGCCGAGCCGCGCGCCTGGGCACTTGACCTGTTGTCGACGCCCAAGGAGCGCGCGCTATGACTGCCACTTTGATGACCGGTACCGACGTTGCCGCCGAGATCGTGGCGAAGACGGCCGACCGGGCCCGTGCACTGCAGGAGCGGACCGGGGTCCAGGCGTGCCTGGCCACCGTGCTGGTCGGTGACGACCCCGCGTCGGCGACGTACGTGCGGATGAAGCAGAACCGGTCGAAGAAGGCGGGCATCGGGTCGCTCAGCGTGGTATTGCCCGCGGAGACAACGACCGAGGAGCTGGTCGCTGAGCTGACCAAGCTGTCCCAGGACGCGGCGGTGCACGGGATCCTGCTGCAGCACCCGGTGCCTGCGCAGATCGATGAGCGGGCCGCGTTCGAGGCGATCGACCCTGCCAAGGACGTCGACGGTGTGACCACGCGGTCGTTCGGTGCGATGGCGTTCGGTGAACCCGGCTTCCGGTCCGCGACGCCCGGCGGGATCATGCGCCTGCTCGAGGCGTACGACGTACCGATCGCCGGGGCGCACGCGGTCGTGATCGGCCGCAGCCCGATTCTCGGCAAGCCGGCCGGGATGTTGCTGCTGGCATCGAACGCGACCGTCACCTACACGCACTCCCGAACCACCGACCTGCCCGCGATCGTCCGGACCGCGGACATCGTGGTGGCCGCGGTCGGCCGGCCGAACTTCGTCCAGGGCGACTGGCTCAAGCCCGGCGCCGTCGTCGTCGACGCCGGCTACAACGAGGGCAACGTCGGGGACGTCGACTTCGCCGCCGCGGCCGAGGTCGCGAGCCTGATCACACCGGTCCCCGGCGGGGTCGGCCCGATGACGATCGCCCTGCTCCTGGAGCAGGCCGTCGACGCCGCCGAGGCACAGACCCGCTAGGGCACGGCTCTAGAGACGTGCCCTAGCGGTCGCAGCCGCCGTCCTTGTCGGCGCGGGAATGCGGGCGGGCGATGTCGTCGATGCCCTTGTAGGCGTACGGGTCGGTTCCGGCCACCATCACGATGTCGCGGTAGTCGTGCTTGCCGACATGGACGCCGGCCGGCACCGTCTGCCACGGCAGCAGCGACTCCGCGCTCATGTAGTGGTTGGCGAGGGCCCGGCGGAGTCCGCGCCGCGTGGTGTTCGGCAGTGATCGGTGCAGCAGGTAGCCGTTGAAGATCACCGCCGAACCCGCCGGCACCTCGACCGGTACTGCGTCGTCGTCGGTGTAGGGGAAGTCGAACAACTCCACCGTGCAGTCGAAGCGGAGATCGTCCTGCTCCCGATCGGGATAGATGACACCGCGCCGGTGCGAGCCCGGAAGCACCCAGAGGCAGCCGTTCTCCACGGTGGCGTCGTCGAGCGCGATCCACACCGCGGTCAGCGAGCGGTCCCTGGTCGGGATGAAGAACTCGTCCTGGTGCCAGGCCTGGCCCGGCTTGCCCTCGGACTTGATGAACAGCATCGACTGCATCGCCTTCACGTTCGGCCCGATCAGCGCGGTCAGTGCGGTCACCACGCGCGGTGCGCGCAACGCGGTCAGCGCCACCTCGGACACCTTGTGGGGCTGGTGAATGCACAGGTACTTGCGCACGACGTCCTCGCCCGGCTCCGTGCTCGGGCTGCCTTCGACGGCTCCGAGGTCGCCGCGGCACAGGTGCTCGGCCGCTGTGTGGAGCGCGGCGACCTGGTCGGGTGGAAGGGCCTGATCGAGGACCACGAAGCCGTCGCGCCGGAACGACTCGATCAACTCGTCGGTGACCTCGGTGAACCTGCGTACGGCGGTGACAGGCTGCATTGGGGCGCTCCATCCGGCCTGGGGTTGGCGATGACCGGCTTCACAATCTCAGAGCACGACCGGACGGCCAATGTCGCCGGCGCGCGCTCTACTATCTGTTCGTGACATCGCGACCACCGGTGATCAGCGTGAACTCCGTGGTCCAGGTCGCGGACTATGCGCCCGGGGCAACGTACGGTCCGCGCTGGTTGCCGAACTTCGAATTGCTCTGGCTCCTGCACGGTTCGGCGCTCTGGCGGACCGAGCTGTACGACGACGCCGGGGTCCATCAGGCGACGGTGGAGGAGGAGTTGCGCCCCGGAACGGTGGCGTTGGCCCGGCGCGGCGACCGGGACTCCTATATCTGGGACTGTGATCACTGGTCCCGGCACGCCTACGTGCACTTCCAGATCGAGGACTTCGGCGGACTCGGCGCTGCGTCGAGTTGGCCCTCGGTGCGATCGAGATCCGATCCGGGGCTGCTCGACGAACTGTGCACCTATCTACTGGACCTGACCGGCGTGCCGGAGTCGGATCCGGGACACAGCGACCGGCTCGTGGCGACGATGCTGGAGGTCTTCGTCAGTGCTCCGGTCGGCCCGTCGCGTGACGAGCTGCCGGATGGCGTTCGGCGCATGATCGACCACGTGGCGAGCGTCTGGGCCAGGCGCGGGCCGCGGATCATTTCCGTCCCCGAGTTGGCCGCCGCGGCGAACCTGTCGGCCGGACACCTGCACCGGCTCTTCCGGGAGCGGTACGACTGCGGACCGGCGTACGCGCTGGATCTGATCCGGCTGGCCCGCGCGGCGACCGCTCTGCTGCGCACCAACGCGACGATCGCGGAGATCGCGTCCGACGGCGGCTACAGCAATCCGTACCACTTCTCACGCCGCTTCTCCCTCGCATACGGCGAACCACCGGGCACGTTCCGGCGTCGACGGCAGCTGTCCGATCCGCTCGCGCCGGTCCGCGAGGCCGGGCTGCTTCCGGTGGCTAGGCGGCTGCTGGAGGCGGCCCGGAGTGGCTGACTCCAGGGGTCTGCAGGAGCGCGGAATCCGAGACGGCTGTCCACTCTGTGGCGGCTCTGGCCTAGTGTTGAGACAGACAAGAAGACCTGAGCGAGGAGGCCGACACGTGGCGGTACGGGCGATCCGGGGTGCCACCCAGCTCGACGTGGACGAGCGCGAGCATCTGCTCGAGCGGTCCGCCGAGCTGGTGCGGGCGGTCCTGGAGGCGAACGATCTGGAGAACGAGGATCTGATCAGCATCCTGTTCACCGTCACGCCGGACCTGCACTCGGAGTTCCCGGCGGTGGCGGGCCGGCAGATCGGCCTGACCGACGTACCGCTGATGTGCATGCAGGAGATCGCGGTACCGCACGCACTGCCGCGGGTGGTCCGGATGATGGTGCACACCGAGACCCCGCGGTCGCGGGAGAAGATCCAGCATGTCTACCTGCACGGCGCCGTCGCGCTCCGCCCGGATCTGACGGGCGCCCAGTGACCAATGAGTGAGCTGCGGGGTCCGGTCCGGATCGTCGGGACCGGCCTGATCGGTACGTCGATCGGCCTGGCGCTGGCCCGGCTCGGCGTGGTCGTGGAGCTGGTCGACGCCAACCCGGACAGCGCGCTGATGGCCGAGCGGATCGGGGCTGGCTCCCGGCTGGTCCAGATCGAGCCACAGCTCGTGGTCGTCGCCGTACCGCCTGACCATGTCGGCGCGGTGATCGCGGAGCAGCTCGGGCAGACCGACGCGATCGTGACCGACGCGGCCAGCGTGAAGTCCAAGCCGCTGGCCGACGCGCGCAAGCTCACGACCGACCTCAGCCGGTACGTCGGGAGCCACCCGATGGCAGGGTCGGAGCGGAACGGCCCGTTGGCCGGACGCGCCGACCTGTTCGACGGCGCGACCTGGGCGATCACGCCGCACGAGACCAGCGCTCCGGAGGCGGTCGAGTTGGTTCGGCGGCTGGCCGAGGCGTCGGGCGCGCGGACTGTCGAGCTGTCGGTCGAGGACCACGACCTCGCCGTCGCCCGGGTGTCGCACCTGCCACATCTGATGTCGGCGCTCGCTGCCGGGACGCTGGCCGACGCCCCGAGCTCACACCTGCAACTGTCGGGCCAAGGTGTCCGTGACGTCACCCGGATCGCGGCCGGCGACCCGAAGTTGTGGACCCAGATCGTGTCCGCGAACTCGACCGCGCTGACCGGCCTGCTCGAGCAGATCCGCGGCGAACTCGACCGCGTTCTCGTTGCTCTGGGCAAGGAAGAGGCGGGCGAGGAGCTGACCTCGATTCTGGGCCAGGGCGTGTCCGGTGCGGTCCGCGTACCAGGCAAGCACGGTACGCCGCACATCGATCTCGTCACCGTTCTGGTCACGATCCCGGACCGGCCGGGACAGCTGGCCCGGCTGTTCGCCGACGCCGCCGAGTCCGGTGCGAACGTCGAGGACCTGCGGATCGACCACAGCCCCGGCCGCCCGGTCGGTGAGGTCGAGTTGGCGGTCAAACCCGCCTCGGTCGACCAGCTGGTCGACGTACTGACCGACCGAGGCTGGGTCGTGCACCGGTAGGTGCCGAGGTTGTCCCCGGCCACAGGTAATCTCTGGGCCATGATCATCGCTGTGGACGGCCCGAGCGGCTCCGGCAAGTCGAGTACCGCCCGCGGCGTCGCCAGCCGGCTGGGGTTGCGCTTTCTGGACACCGGTGCGACGTACCGCGCGGTGACGTGGTCGGCGATGGAGCACGGTCTCGATCTCGACGACACCGCGGCGGTCGCCGAGCGGGCGCGGGAGCTGCGGCTGGAGATCAGCACCGACCCCACGCGGCAGTTCGTCATCGCCGACGGCACCGACGTGACGGCCGCGATCCGGGAGCCTCGGATCAGCGAGACGGTCTCCAAGATCGCCACCAACCTGGACGTCCGCAAGGAGCTGATCCGGCGGCAGCGCGCCGTCATCGATGCCGCCCAGCCAAGCGGCGGGATCGTGGTCGAGGGCCGGGACATCGCCACCGTGGTCGCGACCGACGCCGAGCTGAAGGTGCTGCTCACCGCCGACCAGGACGCCCGGATGGCGCGTCGTGGCGCGGAACTTGCGGCCGGTTCGGTGACAGCCGAGCAGCTCCGCGACCAGATCGTTCGCCGGGACGCCGACGACGCGACCGTGTCTGAGTTCCAGGTCGCCTCCGACGGCGCGGTCACCATCGACTCGACGCACCTCTCCCTGGAGGAGGTCATCGACGTGATCAGCCGGCTCGCGAAGGAGGCCGAGGCCGCGCGCCGGGAGTCATGACAGCCGAAGTCACCGGGCACCTGGAGTTGCCCAGCACCGCAGACCTGCGCCCGTTGCCGTACCGGCTCGCGTCGCCGCTGCGCAAGGTCGCCAGGCCCTACTTCCGGCGCAAGTACAAGCTGACCGTCCACCACGAGGACCGGTTCCCGCTGACGGGGCCGGTGCTGATGACTCCGAACCACCTCAGCCTGCTGGACGCACCACTGCTCGGGGCGATGGCGCCCCGGATGCTGCACCAGCTCGGCAAGATCGAGGTGTTCGGTGGCCTGCAGGGCTGGTTGCTGCGCCGGATCGGGCAGATCCCCGTCGACAGGTCGTCGTACGACCCGCTCGCGGTGCGGAAGTCGATCCAGGTGCTACGGGACGGCCGGGTGCTGAACATCTACCCGGAGGGGACTCGTGGCGCGGGCGACTTCGGCCGGATCCGGGGCGGGGTGGCGTATCTGGCCATGGTGACGGGGGCGCCGATCCTGCCGGTGGCGCTGCTCGGGACCCGGCTGCCGCACGGCGATGTGGAGGGCTTCCCACCGGCCGGGAGCCGGATCGATGTCATCTATGGCGAGGTGTTCGCGGTTGACCGCGTACCATTTCCCCGGAGGCACTCCGACGTACGAGCGGTTGCCGACCAGATCGGCGACGTGCTGCGAGCCCATATGAAGGCGGCCGTCGAAGCCACCGGCCACCCCCTCCCGGGCGAGCCAGACAAGAAGGACCCTGATGAGTGACCTGCCCACCGGCTACGACTTCGCCGAGCCAACGCACGAGCGCGAGGACACCGGCCCGCTGCCGGTGCTCGCGATCGTCGGCCGGCCGAACGTGGGCAAGTCCACGCTGGTGAACCGCATCATCGGCCGCCGCGAGGCCGTCGTCGAGGACACTCCGGGTGTCACCCGCGACCGCGTCTCCTACGACGCGAACTGGGCCGGCCGGGGCTTCACCGTCGTCGACACCGGCGGCTGGGACCCGGACGCGGTCGGGATGGCCGCGCTGGTCGCCGCCCAGGCCGAGGTGGCCATCAACGCCGCCGACGCGGTCCTGTTCGTGGTGGACGCGACGGTCGGAATCACCGACGCCGACGAAGCGGTCGTCCGGGTACTGCGCAAGTCCGGCAAGCCGGTCGTGCTGGCCGCGAACAAGGTCGACGACCAGCGGATCGAGTCCGAGGCGATGAACCTGTGGAGCCTCGGCATCGGCGAGCCGTTCCCGGTCTCGGGTATGCACGGCCGCGGCACCGGCGACATGCTCGACGCGGTCCTCGCGGCGCTGCCCGAGGCGCCGCCGGAGCGGGACGGCGAGGCCGCCGGACCGCGCCGGATCGCGATCGTCGGCAAGCCGAACGTGGGCAAGTCCTCGCTGCTGAACAAGGTGGCGAAGGAGGACCGGGTCGTCGTCAGCGACGTCGCCGGTACGACGGTCGACCCGGTGGACGAGCTGATCACGCTGGCGGGCAAGGAGTGGCGGTTCATCGACACCGCCGGCATCCGGCGCAAGGTGAAGAACGCCCAGGGGCACGAGTACTACGCCTCGCTGCGGACCAACGCGGCGATCGAGCGGGCCGAGGTCGTCGTGGTCGTGGTGGACGCGTCGGAGACGATGTCGGAGCAGGACATCCGGATCATGAACGCGGTCGAGGAGGCCGGCAAGGCCCTCGTGATCGCGTACAACAAGTGGGACCTGGTCGACGAGGACCGGCGCTACTACCTGGAGCGCGAGATCGACCGCGACTTGGTGCAGTTCCGCTGGGCACCGCGGGTGAACATCAGTGCGCTGACCGGGCGGCACATGGAGAAGCTCGTGCCGGCTATCGAGGCAGCCCTTGAGGGCTGGCAGACCCGCGTCCCGACCGGCCAACTGAACGCCTTCCTCGGCCGGCTGGTGGCAGCGCATCCACACCCGGTCCGCTCCGGCAAGCAGCCGAAGATCCTGTTCGGCACCCAGGCCACGACGATGCCGCCGACGTTCGCGATCTTCACCTCCGGCCAGATCGAGCCGTCGTACCAGCGCTTCATCGAGCGCCGCCTCCGCGAGGACTTCGGCTTCGTCGGCAGCCCCGTCCACGTCCAGATCCGAGCCCGCCAGAAGAAGTCCAAGCGCTGAATCAACCCGGTAAGAACCACCCCACCAGATGGGGTAAGGTTTACCCCGGCTCGCTCCTAGGAGCGAGCGCCGGGCTGTGGCGTAGTTTGGTAACGCGTCTGGCTGGGGGCCAGAAGACCGCAGGTTCAAATCCTGTCAGCCCGACCCTCAAGGGGCGCCGATTCTGTCGGTGCCCCTCTTTACGTTGGGCACTATGAACGCCACTGGGGATACGCGAACGTGGACCGATGACGAGCTGCGGCAGGCGGTGGAGGACTGTCCGACGTGGCGGGCGGTCGCACGCCGGCTCGGACTGAAGGACAAGTCCGCAGGTGTGATCCGAACAGTCAAACGACACGCTGCCCGGCTCGACCTCGACACGTCGCATTTCACTGGACAACGAAGGTGGTCCGATGGTCAGTTGCGTGAAGCAGTGCCGGGTTCGAGCTGTTGGACCGATGTGCTCGCCGCTCTCGGGGTCGCAGATCACCCTGAGAATCGAGTTCGGGTCAAGGGGCACGCTGTCCGGTTGGGTCTGGACTGCGCACATCTGAAGGCGCTCGATCGGTCGGTGCCGCCAGAGGATGCGTTCAAACAACCGGTCCGGCCGGAGGCGCTCCGAACAGCGGCATCGGCGTTGGCGATGGCCTGGTTCAGCTTGCACGGGTGCGCGGTTGCCCTGCCGGTCGAGCCTCAGGAGTACGACCTGCTGGTGACGACGAGCAACGGAGTCCAGCGAGTGCAGGTGAAGTCGTGCTCATCGCGCACCCGCACGGGCTACTGGCATGTCGGTATCGGGCGCCGTCCCTACGTGCTCGACAAGTCCGCGAGCAAAATGCCGTACGACCCCGACACGATTGATCTCTTCTTCATCGTGCTGGGCGACGGCCGCGTCTATGTCATCCCCAGTTCGGTCCTGGCCGGCCGCATCGGCATCCACGCGGAGACCTACGCGCCGTACCAGGTTGGTGATGTATCGGGACTGATGCGGTGAAGGGCACCGGTTGGTCGGCCGATGCCCCTCAGGGTGTTCAGTGGATGCCGGCGAGTTTCTTGGGGTCGGGGTTTTCGTCGATGCGGAGGGACTCGCCTTCGATGTCGACCTTCGGGGTGATGCGGTCGAGCCACTGCGGGAACCACCAGGCGCGGTCGCCGAGCAGGCTGAGTACGGCCGGGACCAGCGTCATCCGGACCACGAAGGCGTCGATCAGTACGCCGATGGTCAGGCCGAAGCCGATCGCCTTGATGATCGGGTCGTGCACCAGGATGAACCCGGCGAACACCGACGCCATGATGAGCGCAGCAGCGGTCACCACCCGAGCGCCGTGCCCGATGCCCTCGATCGTCGCGTCGGTCGCGTGCCGCCCGTGCACGAACTCCTCCCGCACCCGGGACACGATGAAGACTTCGTAGTCCATCGCCAGCCCGAACAGCACGCCCATCATGATGATCGGCAGGAAGCTGACCAGAGGTCCGGGGGAGTCCACCCCGACCAGGCCGGCCGCCCAGCCCTGCTGGAACACGGCGACGGTGATGCCGAACGTCGCGCCAATCGTCAGCACGAATCCGAGCGTCGCCTTCAGCGGCACCAGCAGCGACCGGAACGCCAGCAGCAACAGCAGGAACGAGAGCCCGATGACCACGAACAGGTACGTCGGCAATGCATCGGACAGCTTGTTCGACACGTCGACCCCGACGGCCGTGTTGCCGGTCACCGAGATACTCGCGTCGCCGGTGGCGAGCGGCTTGACCGCAGACCGCAGGTCCTTCACCAGGTCCGCGGTCGCTTCGGTGGCCGGTCCGCTCTGCGGGATGATCTGCAGCAGCCGGGTCGATCCGTCCTGGCTCGCCGGGCCGGGCTGCGCCGCGACCACGTCGTGCATGCCCTGCGTCTTCGCGAGCACCTGCTGGACCAGCGCGGCGGACTGCGCCGGGTCGTTGCTCTTCACAACGACGACGAGCGGACCATTGGCGCCTGCTCCGAATGCCTCAGCGGTCAGGTCGTACGCGACCCGCTGGTTCGACCCGGCCGCGGCCGATGCACCGTCGGGCAGCGCGAGCCGCATGTCCTTGGCCGGAATCGCCAGCAGTCCCAATCCGATGATGCCGATGGCAACGATCGGGACGCGGAACCGGGTGACCAGCCGCCCCCAGCGGAAGCCGGCACCCTCGACCGGCGCAGTCGCCGGCGCCTTGCGGATCTTGCGGGGGAGGATCCGGTTTCCGACGAACCCGAGCATCGCGGGCAGCAGCGTGAGCGCGACCAGTACGGCGGTCAGCACTGTCGCGGCAGCCGCGAATCCCATGGCCGTGAGGAACGGAACGCCGACCACGGACAGACCGGCCAGCGCGATCACGACGGTCGCACCCGCGAACAGCACCGCCGATCCGGCGGTCGCCGCCGCCCGGGCAACGGACTCCTCGGGATCCATCCCCTCGGCGAGCTGGCTGCGGTGCCGCGAGCTGATGAACAACGCGTAGTCGATACCGACAGCGAGCCCGAGCATCAGCGCCAGGATCGGTGCCGTCGACGACACATCAGTGAACGCGGTCACGATGAACAGGCCGGCCATCCCGGCCAGCACCCCGAGCAGCGCCGTCAGCAGGGTCATCCCGGCCGCGACCAGCGAACCGAACGTGACGACCAAGACGATTCCGGCGACGACCACGCCGATCACCTCGGTTGACCCGATCTCGGGTACGCCGCCGACGACCTGGCCGCCCGGGACGACCTTGAGGTCTCCGGAGCTGAGTCCGCTCAGGCCGTCGTACGCCTCGGTGCTCTGTTTGGAGAGCTCATCGGCCGGTTTGCTGAACTGGACGCTGATGAGGCCGGTGGTGCCGTCCGGGCTGATCGCCTTGCTGGTGAACGGGTCGATCGCGCCGATGACCTCGGGCACCTTCGCGACCTTGGCGACGGTCGCGCCGACGGCGGCCTTCACGGTCGGGTCGGCGAGGGTCTTGCCGTCGGGAGCCTTCACCACGACCGTGGCCGACGCGCCGCTGGCCGCAGGCAACTCCTGCTTGAGAGCGTCGAGCGCTCGCTGCGACTCGGTGCCGGGGATCGAGAACGTGTTCGCGGTCTTGCCGCCGAGAGTCAGCGCAGCGACCCCCAGCGCAACGAGGAAGACCGCCCAGACGGCGGCGACGAGCCGCCGGCGCTGGTACGAGAACCGGCCGAGCCGGTACAGCAGATTGGCCATCGGGTAGGCGTCCGTTCGGGTCGTACAGGCGGGCAGAGGAGCGCGGCGTTCGGGGCGGAGCCGGGGCGATCGGAGTCGAGGTCAGGCGGATCTGAGGATTCTGCGGAGGGCGATGTCGCAGAGCTTGCGGAGTTCGTCGTCGGTGCGTTCACCGGGATGGCGGCACTCGCCGAGCAGGCCGTTGATGGCGAACTTGGCCAGATCCCGCTCGAGGGGATCGTCGCTCCCGGCCAGCAGATCGGTCAGCCTGATGCCGTCAGCAACCAACTGGGCGATCTCGGGTACCTCGTCGATCACCGGCAGGATGTCCTGCAGTACGTCGATCACGCCGCGGTACCGGACCGCGAGGTCGGTGAACTGCTGGATCGCGAACTCCTGGGCCTCGGCCTGCGACAGCCCGGCGGCGGAGTCCATCAGCCCGGCCAGGTCCGCGGCCGCCGGCTCGAGCACGGCGGCCAGGACGGCGGGCTTGCCGTTGAAGTGGTACAGCACCGTCGCCTTCGAACAACCGGCGGCGGAGGCGATGTCCTGCAGGGACGTGGCGTTGTAGCCCCTGTCCTGGAACAGGTGCATCGCCTGCCGGACGATCTCGTGCCGGGTGCGCTCCCGGACCGGCGTGGCTGCCATGAAGCCATCCTTCCTGACCGATCGGCCAGTTTTCAACCGATCGGTCAGATCTGTGCTGCGGCTCACGTCTGGTGCGCTGGGTTGATTGCGGTGTAATGCTGTAATCAGGAGGCGGAGATGGCGGAGGACGACGTACTGGACGCGTACTCCCGGGTGGTCTCGGGAGTGGCGGAACACTTGATCCCGCGGGTCGCGAGCCTGCGGATCCGGAGCCGGCGGGGCGACTCGTCCGGATCGGCAGTGGTACTGACCGCGGACGGGCACCTGCTCACGAACGCCCACGTGGTCGGCGAGGGCGAGCACGCGACCGCGGAGTTCGCCGACGGGACTTCGGCCGAAGCCCGGGTGATCGGCGTCGACCGGTTGTCGGACCTCGCCGTACTGCGCGCCGACCGCGACATCCCGGACCCGCCGGAGTACGGCGACGCGGACGGCCTGAAGGTCGGGAACCTGGTGGTTGCCGTCGGCAACCCATTGGGGCTGGCCGGCAGCGTCACCGCCGGCGTGGTCAGCGCACTCGGGCGGTCACTGCCGGTACGCAGCGGGTCCGCGCAACGGATCATCGAGGACGTCATCCAGACCGACGCCGCGCTGAACCCAGGCAACTCCGGCGGAGCCCTTGCCGACGGCAACGGACGGGTGATCGGCATCAACACAGCCGTCGCCGGCATCGGTCTCGGTCTCGCGGTCCCCGTCAATCCGACGACTCGCCGGATCATCTACTCGCTGTTGCATGACGGGCGGGTACGCCGTGCGTACCTGGGGCTGGTGACGACCCCCGCACCCCTGCGGCCCCAGTTGGCTGAACGCTTCGACCAACGCAGTGCGCTGCGCGTCGTCGAGGTCATTACGGGCAGCCCCGCCGCACAAGCCGGCCTCCGTCAAGGTGACCTCGTCCTGGCCGTCGACGGCGCACCCCTCCGCGACGCCCAATCCCTCCAACGCCAACTCTTCGCCGACGCCATCGGACGACGTACCGAGATCACAGCCATCCGCAACAACGCCCTGGTAGACGTAGTGGCCCACCCAACCGAACTAACCGACAGATAGCGTCACCAGTGCCGAGTCGTGGATCCGGGTTCGGGAAACCGCTCGGGGCCGACGTTTGTTCACGGCTGAGTGACGGCTCAGTGGTCCTTCGTGAGTGCGGCTCGGAGTAGGACGCCGGTGCCGGGTTTCAGGGGGTTGCCGGGGAAGGTGAAGTCTCGGGTCAGCTCCGTGAAGCCGAGGCGGGCGTGGAGGTCCAGGGTGGGGCCGTTTGCGAGGTTGGCGAAGTAGTGGATGGTATCGGCGCGCTCTGCAGTCCACCGCATGCGCTCGATTGTCAGGAGTTCGCCGATACCGTGCCGGCGCCAGGCCGGTGACACGATCAGGCCGACCAGGTAGTACCCGGTCGGTGCCGTCGTCGGTGGATCGGCGGAGGTGGCCTCATGCCAGATCACGCCGCCGTACCCGACCACCTCGTCGCTCACGCACGCGACCGCGGAGTACCGACGTGGATCCTGCAGATCGCCGAGCAACCGTCGGCGGCGGCCGTCGACCGACCCGCCCGTGCGGGCCACGATCAGCCGCGCGCAGGCATCGAGATCGGCCTCCTTCGCCGGTCGTGTCTGTACCTCGGCACCTAACGCCCGGCGGTCAGTCTCCGGCTCGTAGTCCGCGAACCCGCTCATTACGTCAGCCTAGAATCCACCGATGGACGAGCGAATGGTGCGTGCCGCGGAGCTTTGCGAGCGAGCGATCTTCAACGGGGAGTTCGAGGAGCTGACCGCGGCCGAGCGGGAGCTCGATGGTGTGCAGGTGGATCTCGCACTCGCTCGCGGGAAGGTGTTGCACGCGCGGTTCCTGGACAACCGCGTTGAGGACGCGCAGGAGCTCACGCTGTTCGAGCAGGCGGCCGAGCTCTGCAAGGCGCTGGGTGACCGGCGCGGCGAGGCAGAGGCGCAGTTCTGGATCGGGTGCTTCCACCAGGTCGTGCGCGACGACATCGCGGCCTCGATTCAGCCGCTGACGACGTCGCGGGACCTGGCGAGGGCGGCCGGGGACGACCTGACGCTGTCCTATGCCCTCCGGCACCTCGGCATCGCGGCGCACATCTCCGGCGATCTCGACGGCGCCCGTGCGCTCCTCGAGGAGTCGACAGCACTCCGTCGTACCCTCGGCTTCACCGCAGGCGTCGCCGCCAACTTTGTCGGCCTCATCTACGTAGCCATCGCTCAGGACCGCCCAGCCGACGCCCGTGCCTTGGCCGATGAGGCGCAGGAGCTGGCGGCGTCAGCCGGAGCCGCCAAGGTCAGCGAGCAGATCGAGGCTGCCCGTTCCGGCATCTAGTGTCCCGCGACTGAATCTCGTTCACGGATGGCGCGGAGCAGCACGCACATCCATCAGAAGCGGGCCGGGCGGCAACCTGACAGAGCCGACTCGACGGTTCCGTCGACCAACTCCCGCGCGATCAGGCGGCCCATGGCCGCGGCGAGCGTGACCGCTGAGTGCATCACTGCGACGTAGAGGCCGGGGACCTCGGCGACCGGACCGACGATCGGGTCACCGTCAGCCGGCATCGGACGCACTCCGAGTCGGGTGCTGAGCAGTTCGACGCTCCCGGCGCCACGGAAGGTGGACCGGACTGCGGCAAGGGTCCGTTCGGGCGAGTCCGCGGCGGCTATCAGCCGGTCCGCGGCGACCTGCCGAAGATCGAAGTCCTCGGTGTTGACCACACCGCGGACCAGACCGGCCGGGGCGCGGAGCCGGAACAGCGGGCACGGCGACGGTTCGACCGGGACGTGCACGCCGAGCGGCGCGGCCAGCGCAGCCGTGGCAACCCCGGCCGCCAGCACCACCGTCGCACCGGAGAGCGGTCCGGCTGCCGTCTCAACCCCGGCAATCCGGCCGGCCGTATCCCGGCGGACCGCGGTAACCGGCGTGTCCAGGTGTACCCGTGCTCCATGGGTGCGAGCGCCCGCGACCAGCCGCTCGGTCACGCCCACCGAGTCAACAGCGCCGTCAGCCGGCGCCCAGACTGCCCACTCCGGAGGCTGCCGAACGGTGGGCTCGAGCGTCGCCACGGTGGCCGCGTCCACGATCGTCTGCCCGGGCCCGGCGTCCGGCGCACTGTCCTCCCCGGTCCAGCTCAGCGAGCCGGACCAGCTCACCGGGAGTCCCGGCAACTCGACGCCGAGTCGGTGGTACTCCGCCGTTGCGGTGGCCCGCAGCCCGGCGGCCGGACCCTTGTGCACGCCAGACGCTCCGCTCGGCCCGGCGAGCGTGACCCAGGCGAACGAGTCCGCCGTCACGCCGGCGCCTGGCCGCCCGGCGTCGACCAACGTCACGGTGGCGCCCGCCCGGGCGGCGTGATAGGCCACCGATGCGCCGACAATGCCGGCGCCGACGACGACCACGTCCCTACTCACCGGTGAGCTCAACACGTTCACGACCCTAGCGTCCGCACCGACCACCCGCGCGGCCTTTTGGCCAACGCCCGCTGACCGACGGCGGCCTGGAGGAACCGTTCCGCAAGCTGGCCGGGACCTGGCGCTACGCCATCGTGTCCCGTTCTGAGGTTGTCTCAGGTCGTGACGGGCGGTGAGACCCCGGCGGCGTTCGCCTGCTCCGCTGCCGCGGCCCGGCGGGCATGGCGCAGGCCCAGCACGCCGAGAACCAGCAGGATGATCGCGACGATGTACGCACCGATTGCCGCGATGCCGGCGATGGTGCCCATCGTCGCGAACGCGTAGCCGTAGAGGAGCAGGCCGCGCAGCGTATTGCCTTGGAACAAGGTCTCGCGCAGTCCGGCGAGCGCCTGACCCTGCGGGGAAACCTTCTCTGCGGGGCTCATGGCCAGGTACGCGCCGCTGACCTCCTGGTAGGTGCGGCCGTTGGAGGCGGCGTTCATGTGCACGAGGATGTAGTGGTCGGCGTAGGCCTTGGCCTCGGGGCCGGTGTCCATGGGGCTGCCGGCGTACTGGTCGAGCGCGTCGCGGTCGTCAGGGGGCAGCGACTCCAGCGCCTGACCCTCAGGCATCGTGATGCCCTGGATGGACAGCTGACCCTCGACCTCGTTGTTGATGAAAACGTAGGCCCAGGTCAGCAGACCGCCCGCCAGCAAGAGTGTGGCGGCGAGCAACAAGCCGGTCCACGAGATGAGTTTGTCGAACGAGGAACGCATCCGAGGCTCCCTTTCCCGTGCGCGGCCATCGCGCCATTGCCTCGACGATAGGATCCTCCGCACCGGCGCGCATGATCCGCTGTGGGTGATTTCACCGCGACGCGCCGTCACGCAGGATCGTCAACGCCGAACCCTCTCACCAACCGCGTGCTCGCCACTCGCCTAGCTTCGGGCGCTCGGCGCCGAGAGTGGTGTCGGCACCGTGGCCCGGGTAGACCCAGGTCTCGTCGGGAAGGGTGCCGAAGAGTTTGGTCTCGACGTCGTTGATGAGCGAGGTGAAGCGCTCCGCGTCGCCCTGCGTGTTGCCGACGCCGCCGGGGAACAGGCAGTCGCCGGTGAACAGATGGGGCGGGCCGTCCGGGTCGTCGTACACGAGGGCGATGGAGCCGGGCGTGTGGCCGACCAGGTGGATGACGCGCAGGCTGCAGTTGCCGACAGAGATGTGGTCGCCCTCGTCGACGAGTTGGTCGGTGGGGACCTCGATGCCTTCGGCGTCGTACCGGCCGGCCACCGTGGTGGCGCTGGTCCGGGCGACGACCTCGGCGAGGGCCTGCCAGTGGTCCTGGTGGCGGTGGGTGGTGACGATGCTGGCCAGGTCGCCGTCGCCGATCAGCTTCAGCAGCGTGCCGGCCTCGTTGGCGGCGTCGATCAGCACCTGTTCGTCGGTCTGCCGGCAAAGCAGCAGGTAGGCGTTGTTGTCCATCGGCCCGACCGCGACCTTGGTGATCATCAACTGGGCCAGCTCGTGTGTCTGCGCTGGTCCGCCGACCTTGACGTTTCCGTGGTACTCCGGCATGCGCCCTCTCCCTGGATGTCGGTGATACCGCCGATCCTCGCACCCCGGAGGCGTTCCGGTCATGTCCGGCCCGGGTTGCGCGAACCACCCGTCACGATCGAATATACTTTCGAAGCGGCCGGGGGACAGCACCGGTCTCCCGGCCCTTCCGGCGCCTCCGCCACAGCGCCGGAAGTTTTTGTCGGTGGGCCTCGTTAGCATGACGGGGCATGTCCCCGGTAACCCTCGAGAACGGCTGAGAGTGAGCTTGTGTCTGACCGTCTGATCGTGCGCGGAGCACGCGAGCACAACCTGAAGGACGTCTCGGTCGACCTGCCTCGGGACTCCATGATCGTCTTCACCGGACTCTCGGGGTCCGGTAAGTCCAGTCTCGCCTTCGACACGATCTTCGCCGAGGGCCAGCGGCGGTACGTCGAGTCACTGTCGGCGTACGCGCGGCAGTTCCTCGGCCAGATGGACAAGCCCGACGTCGACTTCATCGAGGGCCTGTCGCCGGCCGTTTCGATCGACCAGAAGTCGACTTCGCGCAACCCGCGGTCGACCGTCGGCACGATCACCGAGGTGTACGACTACCTCCGTCTGCTGTTCGCCCGCGCCGGCCGGCCGCACTGTCCGGAGTGTGGCGAGCCGATCGCGCGGCAGACGCCGCAGCAGATCGTCGACCGCGTGCTGGAGCTCGAGGAGGGCACCCGGTTCCAGGTGCTCGCGCCGGTCGTCCGCGGCCGCAAGGGGGAGTACCTCGATCTGTTCCGCCAGCTGAGCGGTCAGGGGTTGTCGCGGGCCAGGGTGGACGGCGAGACGATCCAGCTCACCGATCCGCCGAAGCTCGACAAGCAGAAGAAGCACGACATCGATGTGGTCGTCGACCGGCTCGCGGTGAAGAGCTCGGCGAAGCAGCGTCTGACCGACTCGGTCGAGACCGCGCTCGGCCTGGCCAGCGGTCTGCTCGTGCTGGACTTCGTCGACCTGCCGGAGGACGACCCGCATCGCGAGCGCCGCTTCTCCGAGAAGCTGGCCTGCCCGAACGATCACCCCCTGGCGATCGACGAGCTGGAGCCGCGGTCGTTCTCGTTCAACTCGCCGTACGGCGCCTGCCCGGTGTGCACCGGTCTGGGCACCCGGATGGAGGTCGACCCGGAGCTGCTGGTCCCGGACCCGTCGAAGTCACTCGACGAGGGCGCGATCCAGCCGTGGTCCGGCGCGAACGTCTCGCAGTACTTCGAGAGACTGCTCGCGGCGCTGGCCAAGGACCTGAAGATCAAGACCACCACGCCGTTCGGCGAGCTGCCGGCGAAGGCGAAGAAGTCGCTGCTGACCGGGCACGACAAGCAGGTCCACGTCTCCTACAAGAACCGGTACGGTCGCGAGCGGTCGTACTACACGACGTTCGAGGGCGTGATCCCGTACGTCGAGCGCCGGCACGCCGAGGCGTCCAGCGACACCGGGCGGGAGCGCTTCGAGGAGTACATGCGCGAGGTGCCGTGCCTGGCCTGCAACGGCGCTCGGCTGAAGCCGATCTCGCTCGCCGTGACGATGGGTGGCAAGAACATCGCCGAGGTCAGCGCGATGTCGATCGACGAGGTGCACGCGTTCCTCGTGGACATGGAGCTGAGCCCGCGGGAGAAGCAGATCGCGGAGCGGGTGGTCAAGGAGATCGGCGAGCGGCTGCGGTTCCTGCTCGACGTCGGTCTCGACTACCTGGCGCTGAACCGCCCGGCCGGCTCGCTGTCCGGCGGCGAGGCGCAGCGGATCCGGCTCGCGACGCAGATCGGCTCCGGCCTGGTCGGCGTGCTGTACGTGCTGGACGAGCCGTCGATCGGTCTGCACCAGCGCGACAACCGGCGGCTGATCGACACCCTCGTGCGCCTGAAGAACCTGGGCAACACGTTGATCGTCGTCGAGCACGACGAGGACACCATCGACCACGCCGACTGGGTGGTCGACATCGGCCCCGGCGCCGGCGAGCACGGCGGCCAGGTCGTCGTCTCCGGCACGGTCGACGACCTGCGCAACCACCCGGACTCGATCACCGGCGCGTACATCTCCGGCCGCCGGGAGATCCCGATGCCGGCGGTCCGCCGGCCGCTGACAGAGGGCCGCGAGCTGACCGTGTACGGCGCCCGGCAGAACAACCTCAAGGACATCGACGTGACGATCCCGCTCGGGGTCTTCGTCGCAGTCACCGGGGTGTCCGGCTCGGGCAAGTCGACGCTGGTCAACGACATCCTCTACACGTCGCTGGCGCGGCACATCTACGGCGCCCGCACGGTGCCGGGGCGGCACACGAAGATCTCCGGCATGGAGTTGGTCGACAAGGTCATCCATGTGGACCAGTCGCCGATCGGCCGGACGCCGCGATCCAACCCGGCGACGTACACCGGGGTTTGGGACCACATCCGCAAGCTGTTCGCGGACACCCCGGAGGCGAAGGTCCGCGGATACCAGCAGGGCCGGTTCTCGTTCAACGTCAAGGGCGGCCGGTGCGAGGCGTGCTCGGGTGACGGCACGCTGAAGATCGAGATGAACTTCCTCCCGGACGTCTACGTGCCGTGCGAGGTGTGCCACGGCGCGCGGTACAACCGCGAGACGCTCGAGGTGCACTACAAGAGCAAGACGGTCGCCGACGTACTGGATATGCCGATCGAGGAAGCGTCGGAGTTCTTCGCTGCGATCCCGGCGATCTCGCGACACCTGAAGACTCTGGTCGAGGTCGGCCTCGGGTACGTCCGGCTCGGGCAGCCGGCGCCGACGCTGTCCGGTGGTGAGGCGCAGCGGGTCAAGCTGGCGTCGGAGCTGCAGCGGCGTTCCACCGGCCGGACCGTGTACGTGCTGGACGAGCCGACGACGGGTCTGCACTTCGAGGACATCCGCAAGCTGCTGGGCGTCCTCGGCGGCCTGGTGGACAAGGGCAACTCGGTGCTGGTCATCGAGCACAACCTCGACGTGATCAAGACCGCGGACTGGATCATCGACCTCGGACCCGATGGTGGGCGTCGCGGCGGAACGCTGGTCGCTGAAGGTACGCCGGAGGAGGTCTCGGAGAACCCGGCGTCGTACACGGGGGAGTTCCTGAAGGAGATCCTGGCCGGTCGCGCGGCCAAGCCAGGTGCGAAGCAGGCAGCCGCAGCGAAGAAGGTGCCGGCCAAGAAGGCAGTCGCCGCGAAGAAGACGGCAGCCAAGAAGACGGCGGCAGCGAAGTCCAGCGCGGCGAAGAAGACGACGGCTGTGAAGAAGACCGCGGCGAGGAAGCGCGTCGCGAGCTAGTCCCTGCGGCCGGCCGACCCTCAGCTCATATCGGGCTGAGGGCGTCGGTGTACCCGGAAACAAGTTGGCTAAGGCAACGAGTTCCGGGTGTTGCGCGATCGCTCTGGTCGACCTGAGCCGAAAGTGACGGGTCTGCCGACAAGGTTCGCCGAGTGACCCGCTGCGACCACTAACCTGACGGTGCGGCGCAACGACACTGCGAAGGAGAGACTGTGAGCGGACGCTGGGACATGGGCCAGGACACCCTGGGCCAACTGGCCAAGAAGACCACGACCGGAACGCAGGACCTCGGCGGCTTGGTGAAGCAACTGGTCGCCGCGGCGCAACCGCTGGAAGGCAAGATGAACGGCTCCGGCAAGCAGGCGTTCATGGCCTTCAAGGCCAACGTCGACAGCATTGCGGGCGACCTGAACGCCGGCCTCGCGGCGATCAACCAGGGCCAGTCGGGGATGGACACCGCCTTTCGCGGCGGTGACACGGAGATGGCCGACACCGCGAAGAAGAACCAGGGCGGCGCGGACTTCAACGCCGCCAAGTTCGGCAAGCGCTGAGAGAGGAACTGACGATGGCGAACCGCAACAGCTACGACACTGCCGCCTCCGGCGAGGTGCAGACGACCATCAAGAACCTCTCCGGCCAGATCGAGGGTCTGATCGCGGCGCACAAGAAGAACGTCGCCGCCGCGCTCGGGGACGCCTCGGCCACCGACGTGACCGAGAAGTACCGCGGTGTCGAGGCGCGCTTCGACAAGGCCGCCGCGTCGACGCTGGCGATCATCAAGTCGCTCCAGGACACCATGTCGGCGAACGACGCCACCGCCGCCGCGACGCTGAAGAAAGCGTCCGCCGCGGTCGACGGAATCGGCTGACGCACCGTCGGATCCGCACGGCCCCGGACGCCGGCCAGCGACTGGCTGCGTCCGGGCCGGTTTGTGAGCCCAAGTTGGCCCCCGACCCCTCGGAGGAGCAAGAGTGGACTGGGATATCGATGTCGCCGGCACCAGCAAGGTCCTCACGGACACACAGACGGCGGCCGAGCCGTTCAACAAGCTGTCGAAGGACTACGGCGACAAGCTGACCAACCTGATCACCCCGTTGAAGTACGACGCCTTCGCGGTCGTCGCGGTCGCGATCGGGGAGTACGCCCAGCACTGGCAGCCGACGATCGAGGCCGCCGCCAAGCAGGTCGGCTCCTCCCTGACCGGCGCGTCGAACGCGGTCAAGGCCTACATGAACGGCCAGCACGACATGGTCCTGAACGCGCAGCAGGCCGCGGGGCGGGGCGAGATCCCGAAGCCGCCCGGCTCGACCCGGCGGACCGCGGGGAGCAGGGCGGAATGAGTGAGCAGCAGCCGGCCGAGGTGCCGGCCGAGGTGATCGAGGCGGGCCGGGTCCGGCTGGCCGAGTGGCTGACCGCGCAGGCGCCGTCGCCGGATCTGGGCGCGACGCCGGAGGATCTGGCCGACTGGCAGGCGCGACCCGCCGAGGAGTTCCTGGTCTTCGTGCCGCCGGGCTACGCCAACCAGGTGTTCCTGGTGGCCGAGCACGGTGTCAGCTCGTTCGCCCCGAGCGAGCAGTCGCTCGAAGAGGCGATGGCTGCGGCTCGGCCACGGGCCTGAGCGTACGTCGCCGTACCCGGTAGGCCCCCCGGCGGAACCAGCATCCTGTTGACCCAGCGCGACCGAGGAATTGAACCGACATGATCGAACCGAACGGCATCCCGATCGAGAAGATCTCGACCGTGGTCACGGCGCTCGAGCAGAACGTGCCAGGACTCAGCGGCCTCGGGCAGAAGTTCACCGACCTGGGCAACAACGTCCACAACACCTTCCAGCGCCTGAACGGGGTGTACCACGCGCCTGAGCGTGAGGTCCTGGTCAACTCGACGAAGAAGATCCAGACGAACCTGACCGAGTTCGGTCCGAGTCTGCCGGCCATGTCGCGGCATCTGACCAACCTGACCGGCGACGTCCGGGGCAAGCTCGGCACGCTGAAGGACATCCGGGAGGAGGCCTACGAGTGGCATCGGCGGAAGAACCGCAACCCGGAGTGGAAGAACGATCAGGACATGATCGACGACAACAACCGGATGGTCGAGGACGTCCGCCGGATCGTCCGGGAGGAGATTCCGAACCTCTGCTTCTCCGCCGCCAACGAGATCGTCAAGCTGCACGGCGGTAAGCCCTGGGACTCGAAGACCGGTGTGCGCGAGGGCGAGAAGCCGCCGGAGCAGAAGGAGCAGGACGGCGATCCGCCGCCGGAGGCGTGGGGAACGTCCGAGGATCGGGACAAGCCGCTGTGGCAGGACTGCCTCGAGTTCCCGGTGAACTTCGTCGTCGGTGTCGCCACCGTGGTCGGTGAGACGCTCGAGGGTCTGCTGACCCTGATCCCGGTGCTGCCCGCGATCGCCAGCATCCCCGGCGTCCGGGACTGGGCGAAGGACAAGCTCGGGTGGGACATGCCCACCTGGGAGGACGCGGGCAACGCCTGGAAGGGCCTGGGCCTGATGGTCGCCCATCTTGCGACCGCGCCCATTGAGCTCGCCTGGTGGGGCTTCGATCAGCTCACCGGCCTGGACACCCGGCCTGACGCGGTGAAGTCGTACAGCGAGCAGGGCGCCCAGATGGGTCTGGGCATGGTCAAGGGCTTCGTCGCTTGGGACGAGTGGGCGAAGAACCCGGGCAAGGCGTTCGGCATGGCGCTTACCAACGTGGTCGCGACCGTGGCCAGCGGTGGTAGTGCCGGTGCGATCAAGACCGCGGCGATGGCCGGCAAGTTCGGCGCAGCGAGCATGGCGGTGGCGAAGGTCGCCAAGGTGGCCGAGTTCGCGCAGGGGACCAGGATCGCCATGCACGACGGCGTCCTCGGCGCGGTGACGAAGATCCCGAAGGTCGGCGACGTGGTCGGCGGCCTGTCGAAGATCCCGATCGTCGGCGACACCTTCAAGCTGCAGGGCGTCCCGAACATCGACGTACCGTCGACGCACACTCCGGACGTCAGTTCGTCGGACACCCCGGATGTCAGCACGCCGACGCACACCCCGGATGTCAGCACGCCTGCGGCCCGCGCGGATGCGCCGACGGTCGACAGTCCATCGGTGGACACGCCTGCGGTACACGACACAGGCGGCACGCCGCAGAGTCCGGTCAGCGATGCCCCGTCGGCTCCGCTGTCGCACGCCGACCCGAGTACGACGTCGCCCGCCGCGCACACCGGCCCCGCCACCACCACACCCGGCGGCAACTCCCCGGCCCCGACAACCCAAATGTCGGCGCCAACCACTCACGCCCCCGACACCCAGCCCACGCCAGGCACCTCCCGCGCACCGGAGTCCGGTACGCCGAGCACGTCGCGCGGCCCGGAGCCGACCACGCCGTCCACGTCCCGTGCGCCGGAGTCCGGTACGCCGAGCACGTCGCGTGCGCCGGAGTCGAGCACTCCGTCCACGTCGCGTGCGCCGGAGTCGAGCACTCCGTCCACGTCGCGTGCGCCGGAGTCGAGCACGCCGTCCACGTCGCGTGCGCCGGACTCGACCACGCCGGGGACGACGCGCAGTCCCGACGGGCAGACGACGCCGGGCACGTCCCGCGGGCCGGAGTCCTCGGCACCTGGTTCGACCCGCGCGCCCGACTCGACCACGCCCAGCGGAACCCGCACGCCGGATTCCACGTCGCCGAGCACCACGCGTACCCCGGACTCCACCACGACTCCGGGAACCACACGCACGCCCGAGCCGTCTACGCCGAGCTCGCACACGCCGGGGACCAGCCACACGCCGGACTCACCCGGCACGCACACCTCGGAGACCCCCGGCACACGCTCCCCGGAGACCCCGGGCACGCACACTCCGCGCACGCCGGAAAGCGGGACTCCGCATACGCCGGAATCGACCACCCCGGGTCGCACACCTGAGTCGACGACACCGAGCACGCACACCTCGGAGACGCCCGGTACGCGCTCCCCGGAGACCCCCGGTACGCGCTCCCCGGAGACCCCCGGTACGCACACGCCGGAGGCGCCCCGCACGCCTGAGCCGGGGCCGGCGCGGGCGCCGGACGTGGCACCTGCGGCGAGGAACGCCGACCCCGTGGTCCAGCCGGTCATGCCGGTGCACCCCGGCGTACCAGGGCACGTCGGCGGACCGCACGGCGCACCGAATGCCCCGCATTCCAACGCGCCGGGGACGCCGAATGCCCCGCATCCCAACGCCCCGGGGACGCCGAACGCGCCGCACTCCAACGCGCCGGGTGCGCCGAATCGGCCGCATGACGCGGCGAACGATCCGACGTGGGACGACCCGCTGCGCCGGCAGGTCGAGCTCGACCGGTTGAAGCCGGACTATCTGCGTCCGGAGCCGGGAAAGCCGCGCTCGATGGTCGACCCGCACCAGCACATTCCGGCGCGGCGGGAGGATCCGCGCTGGGGCGAGCTGAACGATTCGGTCGGCGACCCGCCGGTGAGCAACGTGCCGGACTGGGTGGGCCGGGTCAATCCGGACCACGACCTGAGCCCGCACTACCGGATGAACTGCCCGGACATCTCGCGGAACGTCGCCGACATCCTGAACGGCGGTGAGCCGCGGCTGGCGTCCGGGAACGCGTTCAAGAGCGGCGAGGATCCCGAGGGGACCCTCGAGTGGATGGACCTGGACGACTTCCGGCCGGAGCACAAGATGGCGGCGCCGCAGGGCCCGCACAACCCGGCGGACTTCACGAATGCGGCGTACCGCCGGGTGTACGACGCGCTGACCGGTAAGCCGCCGGGCACGCACGCGAACATCTTCGTGACCTGGAAGGGCGGGACCGGCGGGCACGTCTTCAACGCCTTCGTCGACGAGGGCGGCCGGGTCAAGTTCCTGGACGCGCAGCCTCCGGGCGGCAGGCTGGTCGACTCGTTCCCGCCCGGACACACGTCCCCGCACCCGGTGAACCCGTACCACGACGCCAACGGCCGGCCGGTGGACATCGACTCCATCATGTTCGCCACCCGTGAACCAGGCGGACGCTGGGACGGCATCCCGCGCTCGCCGAACACCCCGCCGGCGTCCCAGCTGCGCTTCCAGCGCGACGTACGTCCCGTCTCGGGCGCTCCCGACGTACCCAACGCGTCCCCGCCCATCGCGGACCGCCTCAACCCACCAGACGCGCCAGCCCGCACCCCGGACCCGGCGTCACCAATAACCTCACGCCCCGAGGGGCGTGCACCAGAGTCCGGTACGCCGAGTTCGCGGTCCGACGCTCCGCAGTCCGAAACGCCCCGTCACACGGATCAACCGGAATCCCGCACCCCGGAGCAGCCACACCACGCCCCGGAAACGCATGCACCGGACGCCCACACGCCAGACCAGCACGCACCGGAGGGCCGCACACCAGATCCGCACGCGCCGGAGGGGCGTACCCCGGCGGGGCATACCCCGGGGGCCGACGGGCGTACGCCGGATGGGCACACTCCGGAGACGCGTGCGCCGGAGGGTCGTGCGCCGGATCGGCACACCCCGGCGGCGCGTACCTCGGGGGCCGACGGGCGTACGCCGGATGGGCACACTCCGAAGACGCGTGCGCCGGAGGGTCGTACGCCGGAGACGCGTGCGGCGGAGGGTCGTGCGCCGGAGACGCATGCGCCTGACGGGCGTACCCCGGAAACGCACACCCCGACGGGGCGTACACCGGGGGCCGACGGGCGTACGCCGGATGGGCACACTCCGGACGCGCGCACGCCGGATACACATGCGGCAGAGACGCATGTGCCGGAGGGGCATTCGCCGGATACAAATGCGGCAGAGACGCGTGCCCCGGACACGCACACTTCCGGCACGTATGCGCCGGAGGGGCGTGGGGCTCAGCAGTTCGGGGTTGGGCGGGTGGACGATGGCGGACCGTTTGCGGGATCGGAGTTGGCTGATCGGGGGTTCCGGGCTTCGGCGCAGGACGAGGCGGCGTACCGGGCCACGTTGCGGTCGATCGACCGGGCCAAGATGGCCGAGCACCGGGGGCGTGGGCGAGCCCAGCTCGGGGATCAGATCGACGACCTGTCGGACGTCGAGCTCAATGCCATGGAAGAGATGCTCGGGATGCCCCATCAGGACATCAACCGAGCGTTCCGTGCAGGCGACCCGACTGTCGAGCGGATGCCGCTCGTCCGCGTGGCGACGTCGGCGATGAACAGACTGCCTGACCACGTGGGGGAGATCCATCGAGGGATCACCTTCGACACACCCGGCGAACTGCAGGCGTTCCTGGACCGGTACACACCGGGCAACACCGTCCGGGAGCCGGCGTTCACACACTCGGACAAGGACCCGGCCGGCGCCGAGATCTTCAGCGGCGGGCAGTACGCGCCGGCTCGGGTGGTCATGCACATCGATGCTCACCACGGCAAGGACATGTCGTTCCTGCGTGATCCGGACCTCGGTGTGGACGAGGTCATCCACCCGCCGCACACGTCGTTCTACCCGACGAAGCTGGAGTTCGATCCGGAGACCAAGACGTGGCACGTGCATGTGCGTGACCACGGTGGGCCGGTCGACGCGCCCGTCGGCGAAGCGCCGCGGGTTGTGGTGGAGCCTGACAACACGAGTTCGTACTGGCGGCAGCAGGCGGAGAGCCGCTACCCGTCGCCGCAGCCTCCGGTAGACCTGTCCGTTCCCGGCCAGCCTGTGCACCCGACGGCACCGTTCGGCCCCGGCCAGCCGCACCAGCCAGCCGACCCGTTCGCCCCGAGCCAGCACCAGCAGCCCTACGGCCCAGGCCAGCCGAACTACGGCCCGCCCCAGCCGGGGCAGTCGTTCGGTCCGGGTCAGCCGGACTATGGGCCGCCTCAGCCGCCTCAGCCGGGGCAGTCGTTCGGTCCGGGCCAGCACCAGCCGGGTGAGTCGTACGGACCTGGGCAGTCGCATCAGCCGGGTGAGTCGTTTGGGCCTGGGCAGCAGCAGCCTGGCTACGGTCCGCCCCATCCGGAGCCGGACTACGGGCCGCAGCAGCCGGGGAACCAGCCAGGGCAGCAACCACATCAGCAGTACCCGGGGCATCAGCAGCCGGGGCAGCCGCATCAGCCATACGGGCCACCGCATCAGCAGCCGCATGCGCCGAACCAGCCGGGCCAACCCGGGCAGCCGGGGTTTGGTCCAGGACATCGGCAACCGGGGGAGCCGGGGTTCGGTCCGGGGCATCGGGAGCCGGAGCAGCCGGGGTACCCGGGGCAGCAGCCGGGGCAGCCGTACCAGCCGGGCCAACCGGGGGAGCCGGGGTTCGGTCCGGGGCAGCCGCACCAGGCGTACGGCCCGCCTCATCAGCGGCCGCCGTACGGGCCGGGCCATCAGCAGCCGCATGCGCCGAATCAGCCTGGGCAGCCGCATCCGCCGCAGCCGGGCCGACCCCCGCACCACCCGGGGCAGCCGCCGTATCACCCAGGGGAGCAGCCGGGGCAGCCGCCGTATCACCCGGGGCAGGAGCCGTTTGGGCCGGCGGGGCATGATCCGTACGGGCCTCCGCGTCAGCCGGAGTCGCCGTACGGGCCGCCGCAGCAACGGCATCAGCAGCCGCACAACCCGCAGCAGCCGCATAACCCGCAGCAGCCCTACAACCCGCAGCAGCCGCACAACCCGCAGCAGCCGCACAACCCGCAGCAGCAGCCGGGGTACTCGCCGCAGGAACACGGGCCGTACGCCCGCCACGACCAGCCGCCGCGGCAGAGCGGATACGGATCCGCGCCGGAAGGTCCGCAGCCGGACTACTCGTCACACGCCGGCCACGGCGAGCAGCCGACGCACGGTGAGCGGCCAACGCACAGTGAACAGCCAACGCACGGGACCGCGCCGGAGGGTGCCTCGCCGGCGGCCCAGCGAAACTCTGAGTACCCGGTGCGCGAACCGGACCACAACGAGTTCGTCGAGAACGACACCCCGAAGGCGGAGGCCGGGTTCCGCGACGTCCGGAACATGACGGATGACGTTCCGAACGTCGCCGCGGCGGCGAACCTCGATCCGTCGCTGGTGGACACAGCGAGGCGGAACCTCTTCGTGAACACCCACGATGTCGCGATCGGCCCTGGCGATGTCCGGCACGGGAACTTCAGAGCGGACGAGGTGATCGCCGACCTGTGGAAGGAAGCGGCGTCGGGGAAGCAGTTGTCCCGCGACAAGGTCAACATGCTGCGGTCACTGATCGCCCACGAGGTCGTGGAAGCCAAGCTGATCGAGGCCGGGGTACCGTACAACTTCGCCGAACCGAAGCTGTGGGGACCGGACAAGTACTACGACTTCAGTCGCGAGCACGCGGGTGCGCATCAGGTGGCACCCCGGTCGTTGCAGAGCTGGGACGAGGCGGACTTGCTGAAACACTGGAGAACGCTCGGGCTGACCCCTCCTCCCGGTGGGATCGCGCCTGATCTGTCGAACCTGGACGAGGTCGTCCGAGCTGCGATCGAGGGGATGGGATGGTGACCGACACGACCGCCGCGGAGCGCATGGTCGACCGCCTCCTCGCCGTGAAGTGGGACGACGACGTCGCCTACCAGCGGCGCCGCTCCCGCGCACGGCTGGCGAGCGAGTTCCTGCGACGGACGGCGCAGTGGGCGCTGGCCGTCGGAGCGATCGAGAGTTGGCCGTTCGGCGATCTGGCCGGCGCCGTGGATCCGGCGGTCGCTGTCGACCCGGCGCTGCAGGCCAGGCTCGCGCTCGACGCGGCGACCGCGGGCGAGTTTCCGGTCCGTCCGACGGATGCCGCGGTGATCGTGCGGTGGGCAGCGCTCGGGAGCCTCCCGCGGCAACGGTTCCCAGAGCTGGCTGATCCGTACGAGCCGTTGCTGGTGATGTTCGGCCGTGGCGGTGCGTACACGGTGGCGAACGGCGCGATCGAGCTGGGCTACGGCACGCTCCCGATCCTGTCGGTGGCAGAGCGGGCTTCGCTTGCGCCGCAACCGATCGACGCGGCGTCGTTGGACGCGTTGGACCGGGAGGGCTGAGATGTCCGGGAACTACGGTACGCAGGTCATCGAGTCGGTCGCGGTCCGGCGGCGGCGGTTGCGGGAGGCCTGGTTGTTCGGGGCCGAACGGGCCAGGAACACGCTGACCGAGCAGACCGGGAAGGTGTTCGCCAGCGTGATGATCGGGGCGGTCGCCTGTGCCGGGTGTGCCGGAGTCTCGTACTTCAAGACCTCGATGGCCAAGGAGAACGAGAAGAACCAGCAGCCGGTGCCGACGGCAACGACCTCCGGCCCGGTCAGTCCGTCACCGTCGAAGAAGTAGCCGGCCTCAGCGACCGAACAGGTGCCGAAGCCAGGTCCGCCGCGGTTGTGGCTTGACCGCGGCCGGGAGTACCGCGGTCGGCGGTGTCGCCAGCGTCACGGGAACCTGGACCATCTGGTCGCCCTGCAACCAGAAGAGATCCGGCGAGCATCGGTCCGGCGCGCCCTGGTAGCTCTCGGCGACCCACCGGGCGAGCGCGTCGGCGCGCGCCTGCCCGGCGTCGGCGGGGCAGTACGCGAGCGTGCTCAATCGGGGTACGCCGATCAACAGGCCCGCTCCCATCGATGCCTGTGGCAACAAGTGTTCCCGGTCCACGATCGCCATCGAGACCAGCGGGTCGTCGTCGCGGCCGAGAACAGTGAAGCCATCGTGCTGCTGCGGCTCCAGGTCGGTGATCTCGGCCAGGGACAACTGCACCGGTGACGGTACGCCGGGATCGGCGAGCCCGAGCATCGCGCGCCGGACCACGGTCAGCCGGCGCAATTCGTCGCCGGTACGGACGAAGACGACGACCTCGAAGTGGTCCCCGAACGGGATCAACGCGTCGGCGACCGGGCCTGCCGTCCGGGCGGACCAGCCGCGCTGCACCAGCAGGGCACGCTGACGTTCGCCGACGTCGCCGTACCGGTGCTCCTCGGTGGCGAGCTCACCCTCCGCGACGACGGCCCGCAGCCAGGCCTCGATCTGCTCCGGCCAGCGCGGCTGTGGTAGCTGGAGGCAACGATTGACGATCTCGCCGACGCCGACCACCGCGGACATCTGCAGTGCACCCCGGCCCCAGCCGACCTCCACGGTCCGCTCGTCGGCGTCCACCACGCAACCCGGTAACCAGATCGGTGCGAGATCCGAAATCATTTCCACCACGGTGGAATCGTTCGCGCCCGTCATCCCTTGACCTCACCCACCACTAGAGTGTCTCGCACGTCCGTCGGTAAGAAGTACGAAGTCCCCCGCGCAACCGCGGGCTGGTCCAGCGGAGGAAAACCTTAGTGGCAAGCCGGATCGTGCACCGCCCGGCGCGGCGTACACCTGCCCCCAGGGTGCAGCAGCAGCGAGTGATCGAGGTCGCACCGAGTCTCGGCGGTGCCGGCGGCGGTGGAGGCGGCGGCGCCATGCAGATGCTGCTGCCGATGGTCGGCAGCATCGGTTCGGTCGCGATGATGACGATGGGCCGCTCCGGTCCGATGGTCATGGTCGGTGTCGGACTGCTGGCGCTCACCATGGTCGGTTCCATCGGCGGCATGATCGCGTCTCGGGGCAAGGGTGGCAAGGACCGCAAGCAGCAGCGCACCCGCTACCTGGACTACCTGGAGCGGATGCGGGACGACTTCTCGAAAGAGGAGCGGAAGGCCCGGGCCCAGGCGCTCGAGCTGAACCCGCCACCGGACGCGCTGCTCGACTGCGTCGTGGACGTGTCCCGGCTGTGGGAGCGGCGCCGTACCGACAGTGACTTCCTGCAGCCGCGCTGCGGTAGCGGCCGGGTGCCGGTGGTCCCGGCGTCGGTAGGCCAGGGCGGTTCCGCGATGGAGCCCCCGGACCAGTTCATGATGGCGGAGGCCAACGCGCTGGTCCGGCGGTTCACGCTGATGCCGGACATGCCGCTGACGGTCCCGCTGGACCATGTCGGCAATGTCAGCATCATCGGTGACCGCGAGGGCGTCGTCCGGGTGGCTCGGTCACTGCTCGTGCAGACGGCGGTGTTCCAGGCACCGGAGGACGTGATCCTGGCGGCCGCGTATCCGCGGGCCGCGCTCCCGGACTGGCAGTGGCTGAGCTGGCTGCCGCATGTCCAGGACCCGGAGCGCGCGGACGGCCCGACGCCGTTCCGCCGGATCGCCGACACGCCGCAGAAGCTGTCGCAACTGCTCACCGACGACCTGTCCGAGCGGGTCCAGTGGGCGACCGAGTCGCGCCGCGGCTCGGTGAGCTTCGAGGACCGCCGCAAGCTGACCCAGCGGATCCTGGTCCTGCACGACACGTACGGCGACGTCGCGGCGGAGGTCCGCCCGCAGGCCGACGACTCCCTCGTCCCCGGCGAGCTCGGTGTCACCGTGCTGCACCTGGTCGCCGACCGCGTCCAGGAGCCGAGCTCGGTGACGATGCGCATCACCGTGTACGGCGACGACGTCCGCATCGAGGACCTGCGCGGGCAGTACCCGATGGTCGCCAGCGGCCAGGTCGACCGCCTGGACGCCGCGGTGGCCGAGGGGGTGGCCCGCGAGCTCGCGCCGCTGCGGCTGTCGGCGGAGTCCCTGGAGGAGGACGCCCAGCTCGATGACGTCGACTTCATGGGCCTGATCGGCATCGGGGACGTCGCCGAGCTGGACTTCAGCCAGCTGTGGAAGCCGCGGTCCGATCGGCAGTTCCTGCGGGTCCCGCTGGGGGTCGACGACAACGGCGCCGTCGTCCTGGTCGACCTGAAGGAATCCGCCCAGCTCGGTATGGGCCCGCACGGCCTGTGCATCGGTGCGACCGGTTCGGGCAAGTCCGAGGTACTGCGGACCATGGTGCTGGCTCTGCTGGCCACGCACAGTCCGGAGGATCTCGCTCTGGTTCTGGTCGACTTCAAGGGTGGTGCGTCGTTCGCGCCGTTCGCCGGTGTGCCGCACGTGGCCGGCATCATCACCAACCTGCGTGACGACGCCAGTCTGATCGAGCGCGCGTACAAGAGCCTGGAAGGCGAGGTGCTGCGCCGCCAGCAGGTGCTGAAGGACGCGGGCAACATCGCCAACATCACCGACTACCGGCTGCACCGCGAGCAGAACCCGGACCTGCCGGCGCTGCCGCACCTGTTCGTGATCATCGACGAGTTCGGCGAGTTGCTGAACGAGCGGCCGGACTTCATCGATCTGTTCCTTTCGATCGGCCGGATCGGCCGGTCGATCGGTGTGCACCTGCTGCTGTCCAGCCAGCGGATCGAGTCCGGCAAGCTGCGCGGGCTCGAGACCTACCTGTCGTACCGGCTCGGCCTGCGGACGTTCTCCGAGGAAGAGAGCCGGACGGTGCTGGACACCACCGACGCGTTCCACCTGCCGCCGCTGCCGGGCTTCGGGTTCCTGAAGGTCGACACGAGCGTCTACCAGCGGTTCCGGGCGGCGTACATCTCCGGCCCGTACGTCCCGCCGGCCGACGAGGTCGTCGAGGACCAGGGCGAGTACGTCCGGCCGCACGAGCTGACGCCGTACCAGCAGTCCGAGGCGGAGCTGGAGGCCCGCATGCCGGTCGCGGAGAAGGCGACCGAGCGGACGACCGGTCCGACGGTGCTGAACGTGTTCGTCGACCAGGTACGCCGTACTGCTCAGCCGGTGCTGAAGATCTGGCTGCCGCCGCTGCCGGCCTCCTGCACGCTGGACGGTCTGGCCGGCCGTGCGGACTACATCGACGGCCGTGGGCTGCAGCTGGCCGTCCGATCGCCGCAGATGTGCCCGCCGGTGGGCGTGGTCGACGACCCGGCCAACCAGCGCCAGGAGGTCCTCCGGCTGGACCTGACCCGGGCCGGTGGTCACGCCGCGATCGTCGGCGGCCCGCAGTCCGGCAAGACGACTGCGCTGCGGACGCTGGTGACCTCGCTGGCGCACACCCACACCCCGCAAGAGGTCGCGATCTACGCGCTCGATCTCGCCGGTGGCGGTATGCAGGCGCTGTCCGAGCTTCCGCACGTCGGCGGTGTCGCGCTGCGCACCGACCGGGAGCGGATCCGGCGGACGGTCGAAGAGATCCGCGGCATGATCGACCAGCGCGAGCGGGTGTTCCGCAACCACGCCATCGACACGATGGAGGCGCTGCGCGCGGACCACGCGGCCGGCAGCCTCCCGGAGCTGCCGACGGCGGACGTTGTCCTCGTGATCGACAACTTCGGCGCGATCCGGACGACGTTCGACGAACTGGACGAGCCGATCACCGACATCCTCCAGCGGGGCAGCAGCTACGGCGTGCACGTGGTCACGGCGATGATGCGGTGGAACGACATCCGGATGCAGAACCAGTCGATGTTCGGGACGATGCTCGAGCTCCGGCTGAACGACCCGTCGGACTCCACTATCGACCGGCGCCTGCAGGACGTGCTGCGCAAGGCAGGCCCGGGCCGAATGCTGATCCCGGGCAGCAAGCTGTACGCCCAGTTCGCACTGCCCCAGATCGACGGTGCGGCCGACGACACGAACCTGACCGACGTACTCGAGGCCCAGGCCGTGGCGGCGCGGTCCACCTGGCAGGGTCCGCGGGCACCGCAGATCCGGATCCTGCCGCTGCAGCTGCCGCGCAACCAGGTGGCCGACGAGGTCCGGCAGCCGGCCGTCGTCCCGATCGGTGTGGACGAGCGGGCGCTGGCACCGGTGTATCTCGACCTGGCCGGCCGGGACACCAACCTGGTCGTCTTCGGCGACAGCGGTTCCGGCAAGACGAACATCGTCCGGCTGGTCGTGCAGCAGCTGATCGACCAGCACACCTCGGACCAGCTCGTGTTCGCGGTGATGGACCCGCGACGCGGCCTGCGCGAGTTCGTCCCGGAGGCGTACGTCGGTGGCTACGCGCCGACGGGCCGGGTCGCCGCCGGGCTCGCCAACGGGGTGTCGGAGGAGCTGGCGAAGCGGATGCCGGACGACACCGGCGCGATCCCCGAGGCAGGGCAGGGCGGCCCGCGGATCGTCGTGCTGGCCGACGACTACGACCTGCTGACATCGGGCGGCCAGTCGCCGATGGACGCGTTCCTGCCGTACGTCGCGTCGGGCCGCGACATCAAGCTGCACTTCATCGTCACCAGGCGCGCCTCGGGTGCGTCGCGGCAGATGTACGAGCCGTTCATGTCCGCAGTGCTCGAGTCCGGAGCGGCCGGCCTGGTCCTGTCCGGCGACCGCAGCGAGGGACAGCTCTTCACCGGAGCCTACCCGGGCGACTACCCGCCCGGCCGCGGTTTGTTCGTACGGCGGGGAGACGGGCCGGAGCTGGTCCAGACGGCGATGGCGGATCCGGCACCGGCCGTCGCCCAGAGCAGCGGAGGAACGACATGACCTACGACCTGGTGGCGCTCGTGAACGGGCGCCCGTCGAGCGACGACATCCTGGCGGGGCTGCAGGCCGCGGGGGAGGAGCTCGGTGTACGCGCGGTCAGCGACGGGGCCGTCGTCCAGCTCTGCGACGCCGACGACCTGCCGCTGGTGTCGGTCGAGCTGCCGTTGCTGATCCAGGTGCCGGGTGAGGTCGAGCGGATGCTCGGTCCCGGCGTCGGTCCGGTGCAGACGCCGGCGTGGTGGGTGGAGATCCGCGCGACGGCGACCAAGGGTGGCCGCGACGTGGCGGAGAAGTACGCGAACTCGCTGATCGACCGGCTCGGCGGCAAGGTCTGGACGTCCGCGGGCGTCGGGGCACCCGAGACCGAAGGGACGAACTGAGATGCCGAACGACCTGACCTTCAGCCCGGGCGTCGACCTGATCACGGACAAGGTCGCCGTCGTCATGCAGGACCGCCCGGTGATCGGCATGTCGGCCTGGCTCAGCGACGCGCTGACGTCGGCCAAGGCGGCCGGGCGCGACGTCCAGCTGATCACGCCGAAGACGTCCCGGCTGACCTGGCCGGTCCGCTCGACGCTGTTCGGCGGCCTGAACGCGAAGTGGGTCGTCACCGCCGACGACGGGGAGTACTTCGACGGCCTCAACGGGGTCCGGCTGAAGTGGAACGGCGAGCAGTTCCTGGCCCGGTCGACGGCCAAGCCAGGGGAGCAGACGTCGGATCTGCATCCTGACTTCGCCGTCCAGGAGGACTTGTTCGGCCAGTTGCAGTTCACCGTGCGGGTCCGGCACAAGCCGGTTGCGAGCCTGGTGCTGGGCCGCGTCGCCGAACGACTGTTCACCGCGACCACCGGCACCGGACCGGCCGGCTGGTCGACGTCCGAGCCGGTCACCCAGCCCTGGAGCCCGGAGGCGCTGACCGAGTACTGCCGTGGCCGGGTGCCGGATCCGACCTGGTTGATCCTCGCGGGGCAGCCCGGCGCGGAGTTCCGGCCCGCGGTCGGCACCTTGGAGGCTCGCCGGACCCAGTCCGGCCTGGACGAGACGGTGACGCTGGCGGTCGCCCAGCCCGGGATGGACTTTCCCGACGTGAACAAGGTCGGCGACTGGATCGACGAGATCGCCGACAATTTCGAGCTGATCTCGGCGATGGTGATGGGGTCGTACGGCGCCGCCGACGGGACCTACCAGCCGCGGTTCGTCGCGATGGCGAGCCCGATCGGGATCGCGGCCGGCCACGAGGCGGTCGAGGGTTCCAGCGTGGCGGAGATGGTGAAGGTCGAGGGGATCAGCAAGGCGCTGGCCATCGGCCCGGCGCACTCGCCCGCGATCTGGTACCCGATCGGGAACGGGCGGGATCCGCGCGACTGGGAGAAGTACGCGGCGCTGATGAAGAAGCTCATCCCGGCCGAGGCGCTGGCCGGCCGGAAGTGACGAACGAGTACGACGGGAGTAGACAAGGATGAGCGTGTACAGCCGGGTGACGGTGATCGGTCAGCGCCGTCGGCTGGATGCGGTGCTGCCCGCCGACGAACCGCTCGGCGTACTGCTGCCGGACCTGCTGCGGATGCTGGACGAGCCGCTCCAGCAGACACCTCAGCGGCGCTTCCTCACCACCGCGGCCGGTGCGTTGGTTCCACCGGAGGGCACGCTCGCGTCCGCGCAGATCATCGACGGCACGGTGCTGCGGCTCGCGGCCGAGGGTGAGCTGCCTCCGCCTCCGACCGTGTACGACGTCACCGAGGAAGCCGTCGAGGACCTCAAGCGCCGCGGTACGACGTTCAAGCCCGCGCACCGGCGGATCCTGGCCGGAGCCGGGCTGGTGTTCTCGATCATCGCCGGCGCGATCTCGCTGCTGGTGGCCGCGCCGAACGCGCTGACCGCGGCGATCCTGGTGGTGCTGGCCGCGATCTGTGCCTTCATCGGCATCGCCCTCGGTCGCGGCGGCAGCAAGGTGGTCGCGATCCCGCTGGTCACGGTCGCGACGGTGCTGCTGGCGCTGTCGGTGGGCTTCTGGGCGCTCGACGCGGGATGGGATCTCGGGCTCGTCATCACGCTCGGCGCACTCTGCCTTGCCTTCGGACCGTTGCTGTACGCCGCCGCGGGCGTGGCCGGTGGTGGCGCGGTCGCTTCCGCGACGTCGATCCTGTTCGTCGCGGTCTGGATGATCGGTGTCGGCACCGGACTGGCCACCGAGCGGGTCGGTGCGCTCGCGGCACTGCTCGCCGTACTGCTGCTCGGACTGCTGCCGCGGATGGCGCTGGCGCTGTCCGGACTGTCCAACCTGGACGACCGTCGCGCGTCCGGCCAGGAGATCATGCGAGGCGACGTTCAGAGTGCGCTGAACGCGGCGCACCTGGGTCTCGCGTTGGCGACCGTGCCGATCGCAGTGTCGTCGGCAGTCGCCGGGATCATGCTGCTCCGGCAGAGTGGTGCGTGGGCGGTCGCACTTGCGCTGGTGCTGGCGTTCCTGCTGGCGTCGCGGTCGCGGTTGTACCCGCTGGTGAGTGAGGTGGCTGTTCTGTTCGCGGCCGCGTTCACGATCGTGACGGGGTGCGTGCTGATCGCGGCGCTGAACGGTCAGGGCGGTGCGTTCATCGCGCTCGGGTTGCTGGTGCTGGTGGCGATGTTCTGCGCCTTCGGTCTCGGTTTCGCACCGGCGGAGCATGTCCGCGCGCGGCTCACGCAACTGCTCGACTATCTTGAGGTCGGGGCGATCATCGTGACGGTCCCCCTGGCGCTGGGTGTGTTCGGCGTCTACTCCAAACTGCTGCACGCGTTCTGACGACCGGATGGAATGACTGAATCGAACTGGCAGGGTGACATGCTGCGCCAGATGGCGGAGCAGCCACCGGCCGAAGAACAGGCCCGCACCGACAACCCGCCGGCTCCCGCGGAACCGGGTCCGGAAGTACCGCCTGCCCCGGCGCCACCGCAACAGCAGCACCCGCCCCAGCCCTACCCCCAGGAGCAGTACCCGCCGCCGCCGTACGACCAGCAGCCGTACCCGCCGCAGCAGTACTACCCGCCACAGCAGCCGTACGAGCAGTACCCGCAGCAGCCGTATCCGCAGGAGCAATACCCACCACAGCAGTACCCGCAGCAGTACGGCCAGGGCCAGTACCCGTCGCCGCAGCCAGATCCGTATCAGTACATGCCGCCGCCACCTCCTCCGTACCAGGAGGCGCCGCCGCCCCAGCAGTACCCACCGCAGCAGCCGCCGCCTCAACCTCAGCAGGACGGGTGGGGAGCGCCGCAGCCGCAGCAGGAGGGGGACGAGGGCGACTCGGTGTTCCGGCACTTCCGCCGGATCGCGTCCGAGGCGGCGTACCTGATCGGCGCGTCCGGACGGATGCAGCGCGACGTCGACCACATCGCGACCATCCGCCGTCCGATCGCCATCATGCGTCGCGTCGGCGTGCTGAGTCCGGTCACCGACGGCGGTACGTCGACTGTCACCGCGCTGCTCGCCACCATGCTTGCGGCGCAACGCAGCGACCGCGTGGTCGCGGTGGACGTCGACCCGGCCGGTGCGGAGCTGTCGCGACGGCTCGAGCTGTCGCTGGGCGCCGGTCCGATCGAGGGCGTCAGTCTGGTCCGAAGCGACGCCAGCGCCGACGCGGTGCGTACGACGCTCGCCGAGGTGCAGGGCCAAGGCGCGCGGGACGTCGGTCTGGCCGTGGTGGACTGCCCGGGGACCATGTTCGACGAGATCGCCACCATGATGGCGTCCTCGGGGCACTGCGCGGTGCTCGTGGTGCCGTCCGCGCAGCAGGTGGCGAACTACTGCCTGACGCAGCTCGACCAGCTGACGCCGGACGGACAGGACGTGCTGCTGAGCCGCGGCGTCGTCGTCATCACCATGGTCGAGAACGTCCACTCGGGCTCGATCAACTGGCTGGTCGAGGCCTTCCGGCAACGCGGTCTGGAGCCGATCGTGCTGCCGTACGACGTCCACATCGCGCAGGCCTGGCCGATACATACCGAGGAGCTCCAGGCCGAGACGCGGCGCGCTGTGCTGGACCTGGCCGCCCGGGTGGTCGACACGGTCTCCCGCACTGCCAGCTGATTCTCAGCAAACTTTCAAATCGCGGTTGAATCCCGTAGCGGTTGAACCGTTCGCCTCAGCTGGTCGTTTGACTCGGTATCCGCCCGTTTGGAGGGGTCGGGTAGACAGCAAAGAAGCAGAGCATTCAATTACTTCGACCAGCAAGCTCCTGGAGGTCCAGATTCATGAGCGATGACACCATGGCACCACCCACCCCGCAGTCGACCGAGGCGACCCCTGCGCCCGAGGACGTGCGCGACCGGAGGACGGTGTTGCGCTGTGCGGCCATGGCTGCACTCGTAGGTGCCAGCGCCCCGATTCTCGCGGCCTGTGGTGGTGGCAACGACACGGCGGGAGGCGGCACCAGCAGCTCCGCGCCGACGACCGGCACCAGCTCAGCACCGACGACGGGCACCAGCTCGGCACCGACCAGCGGGACCAGCTCGGCGCCGCCGTCCAGTGCGAGCGGGGGCACAGTCCTCGGCCCGGTGTCCGACGTACCGGTCGGTGGCGGCAAGATCTTCACCGACGCGAAGGTGGTCGTGACGCAGCCGGCCGCGGGCCAGTTCAAGGGCTTCTCCGCGGTCTGCACCCACCAGGGCAACCCGGTGGGCTCGATCGAGAGCGGACAGATCGTCTGCCCGTTCCACGGCAGCCACTTCAGCATCAGCGACGGCAGCCCGACCAGTGGTCCGGCGCAGCGCCCGCTCCCGGCGGTCAACGTGGCCGTCGAGGGCAGCAACATCGTGCAGTCCGCCTGACAACAGCGAAAGGCCCGGCCACTCCCAGAGAGCGGCCGGGCCTTCACACCGGTCAGCCCTGTGCCGGGTCGGCCTTGCCGACGAACAGGAGCTTGTTCGGCGAACCGGTGCCCGGGTCGCCCACCTTGTCCGGCGTCGAGGCGCCGACCAGGGCGGTGGCGACGTCAGCCGGCGTCGCGTCCGGGTGGTCGGCCAGGTAGAGCGCGACCCCACCGGCCACGTGCGGCGTGGCCATCGACGTACCGCTCATCTTGGCGGTCGCGTCCGGGTCGGTGATGCCGACCGACGTGATGTCGACACCAGGCGCGAACAGGTCGACGCACGTGCCCCAGTTCGAGAACGTCGCCTTCTGGTCCTGGTCGTCGGTCGCGCCGACCGTGATCGCGGACGGCTCCTTGGCCGGCGAGCCACCGCACGCGTCCGAACTCTCGTTGCCCGCGGCAACGGCGTACGTGACGCCGGAGTCGACCGACGCCTTCACCGCCGCGTCGAGCGCGTCGTCCGCGCCGCCGCCCAGGCTCATGTTCGCCACCGCGGGCTTCTTCGCGTTCTTGGTCACCCAGTCGATCCCGGCCACCACGGACTCGGTCGAACCCGAGCCGCTGCAGTCGAGCACCCGGACGCCGAACACCTTGGCGCCCTTGGCGAGACCGTACGTCGTACCGGCGATGGTGCCGGCCACGTGGCTGCCGTGCCCCATGCAGTCGACGCCGTTCTGGCCGTCGCCGACGGTGTCGGTGCCGACCGACGCGCGGCCGCCGAAGTCCTTGTGCTCGGCGTAGATGCCGGTGTCGATCACGTAGACGTTCACGTTGTCGGCGGTGGTGGCTGCCTCGTACTTCTTGTCCAGCGGCAGATCGCGCTGGTCGGCCCGGTCCAGGCCCCACGGCGGGTCGTCCTGGCTCACCGTGATCTTCTGGTTCTGCTGTACGTAGGCGACTCGCTCGTCGCCGGCCAGCTTCTTCGCCTGCTCCTCACTCATGCTCGCCGAGAAGCCCTTGATCGACGCGTCGTACTGGTCGCGGACCTTCACGTCGTAGCTGCTCGCCAGGCTCTGGTTGGTGGCCCTGGTCTGGGCCTGCGAGCGCTGGCCCGCGAGTACGACGATGTAGCTGCCTGGGATCGCGTCTGCCGTGCCGGCGCCGCGGATCGTCACGTCGGCCTGCTGTGCGGCATCACTGCCGGCAGCGGTGGCGACGATCGCTGTGGCGGCAAGCGCGGCCGCTGCCACGGCGCCGAGAACGGCACGTGGCCTGCGTACGGATAGGGACATGGGCGGAACTCCCTCGAGTCAGCGCAAGGCCTTGTTGCCTCACGCAAAGGACCTGCCTGTCTACCCTGAGTCACACGCTAGAGAGCCCGCTCATCCCAACCGGGGGTCAGACCGGCCTTATGGGACAACCCGCAACACGACCGCAATGTTCACTTGGTTTGCCGGGCCCGATGCCGGTCGTACTTGCGGACCGCGAACGCGTAGGCCTCGGTCAGCAACGGCTTCAACGGGTCGAGTTCGGTGGGGGAGACGATGCAGACCCAGTACTGCGAGGCGTAGAAGGGATGCGGCATCAGCTTGTCGCGTTGGGTGTAGTCGTGGCCCGAGTCGAGCACCCAGTCGATATCCCGCTCGGTCGGCACCGGTCCGAACAGTGAGGTGTACGTCGCTTTGGTCAGGCCGATGTTCAGTCGCCACGCGCCGGACTCGTCCAGCCGGGAGACCTTCTCGTAGTGGTCGCCGGTGACAATCGTGGCGAAGGGTTGCTGCCGCTCCGGCGGCAGGTCCGCGGCCGGGTCGTACAGGTAGAACAGGTCGTCCTGGGCCTCGAGTACCCGCAGGCCGTCGTCCGCGCGGATCAGCCGATCCAGTTCGTCGACGTTCATGCCTTCAAGTGTGTCATTGAATCTGCAGTAGAGACTTTTGCGGAATTCCGGATTTGTCGGCGAACCGAACTAGGGTGGTTGGGTGGCTGATCCGTCCTCGTACCGTCCCGCTCCAGGGTCGATCCCCGACTCACCCGGTGTCTACCGCTTCAGTGATGCCGCCGGACGGGTGATCTACGTCGGCAAGGCGAAGAACCTGCGGGCCCGGTTGTCGTCGTACTTCCAGGACCTGATCAACCTGCACCCGCGCACCCAGGCGATGGTCACGACGGCCTCGAAGGTCGAGTGGACCGTGGTCGGCAGCGAGGTCGAGTCGCTGCAGCTCGAATACTCCTGGATCAAGGAGTACGACCCGCGCTTCAACGTGAAGTACCGCGACGACAAGTCGTACCCGTGGCTCGCCATCACCCTCAACGAGGACTACCCGCGGGTGATGGTCGGCCGGGGCCAGAAGAAGAAGGGCGTCCGGTACTTCGGTCCGTACAGCCACGCCTGGGCGATCCGCGAGACCGTCGACCTGCTGCTGCGGGTGTTCCCGATGCGCTCGTGCAGCAAGGGCGTGTTCAACCGGCACCGCCAGATCGGCCGTCCGTGCCTGCTCGGCTACATCGGCAAGTGCGCCGCGCCCTGCACCGGTCAGGTGAGCCAGGAGGAGCACCGCAAGATCGTCGACGACTTCGCCGCCTTCCTTTCCGGCCAGACCGCGACGTACGTGCGCCGGCTGGAGAAGGAGATGAAGGCCGCGGCGGCCGAGCTGGAGTACGAGCGGGCCGCGAAGATCCGCGACGACCTGGCCGCGCTGGAGAAGGCGCTGGCAAAGAACGCGGTGGTCCTCGGCGACGGGACCGACACCGACGTGATCGCCCTCAGCGAGGACCCGCTCGAGGTCGCGGTGCAGATCTTCTACGTGCGCGGCGGCCGGATCCGCGGTGAGCGCGGCTGGATCGCGGACAAGGCCGACGGTACGGCGACCACCGGCGACCTGGTCTCGCGGTTCATCCAGCAGACGTACGCCGGGGACTCGGGCGACGTGATCCCGCGCGAGATCCTGGTCCCGACCGAGCCGGACGACGCCGAGGCGCTGACCGAGTGGCTGTCGGAGCTGCGCGGCTCGAAGGTGTTCATCCGGGTCCCGCAGCGCGGTGACAAGAAGGCGCTGATGGAGACGGTCGGGCGGAACGCGCTGCAGACGCTGACCATGCACAAGACCAAGCGGGCCAGCGATCTGACCACTCGCAACCTGGCGCTGGAGGAGATCCAGGCCGCGCTCGATCTGCCGGAGGCGCCGCTGCGGCTGGAGTGTTACGACGTCTCGAACCTGCAGGGCACCGAGGTGGTCGCCTCGATGGTCGTCTTCGAGGACGGCCTGCCCCGCAAGAGCGAGTACCGGCGGTTCGTCATCAAGGGTGTCGACGGACAGAACGACGTCGCCTCGATCGCCGAGGTGCTGACCCGGAGGTTCAAGCGGCTGCTGGACGAGCGGGCCACGTTGCAGGAGGACGAGGACCCGGTTGCCGGCCTGATCGACCCGGAGACCGGTCGCGCGCGGAAGTTCTCCTACGCGCCCGGCCTGGTCGTGGTCGACGGCGGTCCGCCGCAGGTCGCGGCCGCGCGACAGGCGATGGACGAGCTCGGCCTCGGCGACATTCCGGTCGTCGGCCTGGCCAAGCGGCTCGAGGAGGTCTGGGTCCCGGACGAGGAGGACCCGGTCATCTTCTCCCGCACGTCCGAAGGGCTGTATCTCCTGCAGAGACTGCGCGACGAGGCGCACCGGTTCGCCATCACCCATCACCGCAGCCGGCGGTCGAAGTCGATGGTGGAGAGCGTCCTCGACGAGGTCTCTGGCCTGGGCGAGGTGCGGCGCAAGACGCTGCTGCGGCATTTCGGGTCCTTGAAGAAGCTGCGGCAGGCGACCGTGGACGAGGTCGCCGACCTGCCCGGGTTCGGTCGTCGGACGGCGGAGTCCGTCGTACTCGCGGTGAACGCTGCGGCAACGAAGGCCGATACCGGCCGGGCGCCGTCGGTGAACACCGCCACAGGCGAGATACTGGATGACGACGTCCCGGCGCCGGCCGGGGCGCCCGACGGGGACCCAGGGAGAACTGAGAGCTGATGGACGACTCGGGCGGCAATCTCATCATCGTGTCCGGTATGTCCGGCGCGGGACGGAGCTCGGTCGCGGACGTACTGGAGGACCTCGGCTGGTTCGTGGTCGACAACCTGCCACCGATGTTCCTGACGACCCTCGTCGAGCAGGTCGTCGGCACCGGCGCGGCGCCGCGGCTCGCGATCGTCGTCGACGTACGGACCGGGCTGTTCTTCGACGAGCTGAGCTCGGCGATCCACGACCTGCGGCTGAAGGGGTACCGGCCGCTGACGCTGTTCCTCGAGGCCTCCGACGACGTGATCGTGCGCCGGCAGGAGAGCGTCCGCCGGCCGCACCCGCTGCAGGGCGAGGGCCGGCTGCTGACCGGGATCCAGCGCGAGCGTGAACTGCTCGGCGACATCCGGGCCGGCGCGGACCTGGTCATCGACACCTCGAACATGAACATCCACCAGCTCGCCGCGAAGATCGTGAACGCCTTCGGCGACGAGGAGAACGCCGAGCTGCGGGCGACCGTGGTGTCGTTCGGGTTCAAGTACGGCATCCCGGTGGACGCCGACGTGGTGGCCGACATGCGGTTCATCCCGAACCCGTACTGGCAGCCGGATCTGCGCCCGATGACCGGGCAGGACAAGCCTGTGTCAGACTTCGTCCTCGGCCATCCGCTGGCCCAGCAGTTCCTGCAGAATTACGTGGACGTGCTGGACACCCTGCGGACCGGCTACCTGAACGAGGGCAAGCGCTTCGTCACCGTCGCGATCGGATGCACCGGGGGTAAGCACCGCAGTGTCGCGATGGCCGAGGAGATCGCCCGCAGGCTGCGCGAGAGAGGGTCGCCGACGTTGGTCGTACACCGGGATCTGGGGCGGGAGTGAGCCAGGGCGTCTGGGACGACTCTGCCCGCGGAGAGCACGGGCCGGGGCGCTCTGACGTGCCGGCTGGGGGGCGACCCACAGACCCCCGCTCAGCCCCGCGGGTCGTCGCTCTGGGTGGGGGGCATGGCCTGGCAGCCTCTCTGTCCGCACTCCGTCATGTCACCGACCAGCTGACCGCGGTCGTCACGGTCGCCGACAACGGTGGCTCATCCGGACGGTTGCGTCGCGAGCTCGGTGTGCTGCCGCCTGGTGATCTGCGGATGGCGCTGGCCGCGCTGTGCCGCGACGACGAGTGGGGCAGGACGTGGGCCGACGTACTGCAGCACAGGTTCCGCAGTAACGGTGAATTGCACGATCACGCGGTCGGCAACCTGCTGATCGTCGCGTTGTGGGAGTTGCTCGGCGAAGCAGTCGACGGACTCGACTGGGTGGCCCGGCTACTCGGCGCACAAGGCCGCGTCCTGCCGATGTCCGCCGTACCGCTGGACATCACCGCGCGCGTGCTCGGGCTGGATCCGGAGCATCCGGAGGCGATCGCGGAGATCCGCGGCCAGGCCGAGGTGGCGACGACCGAGGGTCACGTCGTCGATGTCACACTCGACCCGGCTGATCCGCCGGCCTGTCCCGAGGCTCTGGTGGCCATCGCGGAGGCCGACTGGGTGGTGGTCGGCCCGGGCTCGTGGTTCACGTCAGTGATCCCGAACTTGCTGGTTCCCGAACTGTCTCGCGGCCTCCAGGAAACGAGCGCTCGCCGGTTGCTCACCCTGAACCTCGGTGAACAGAAGGGCGAGACCGACGGTTTCTCGCCGGAAACGCACCTCGAAGTGCTGGCGGCTCATGCGCCGGATCTGCGCATCGATGTCGTCCTCGCCGACGAACAACATGTCCCCGACCCGGAGTCGCTGCGCCGTACTGCGCAAGCCCTCGGCGCCGACCTGGTGATCGCCGACATCGCCGCCGAGGACCGCCAGCTCCACCACGACCCAGGCAAACTGGCCAAGATCTACCGCGAACTCTTCGAGTGACTCACCGCGGGTAGACCGGTTTGCGGTGCGAGCTTTCCCCCTCCCACGGGTTGTAGATGTTCGTGTCGAACCGCGCGAGCTCCCGGCCGTTCTTGTCGTAGTAGATCGCCCAGATCGGCTTGTCCCGCACCTTGAGGGGGGTGAGATCGGCGTACCAGAGCATGAAGCCGTTCTTCACCGCGGCCTCGCTGGTGACGCCGTCGATCTGGATCTCGACCGAAGCGACGCTCTTGGGCACGGGTCCTTCCGTGCCGTTGTTGTCGGTCCAGTTCACGAAGGCCTCCTGGAACTTGAGGTCCTCGCGCAGGTAGTAGTCGGTGGGGGCGCCGGCGTTGGAGTTCTCCTGGCAGATCGCCCATTTCTTCTTGTCGGGGGACACCAGGATCGCCCGGATCCAGTTGTCGGCCGCCTGGCTGATGGCGACCTTCCAGCCGGCGATCGATCCTGTGCCGCCGCCGGCCTTGTGGTTGCCGAGCTGCCATTGGTCGTCGAGAGGTCTGCAGCGACTGACGATCTGCGCGTCGGTGAGATGGCTGGCTGCCGGCTGGAGCGTCGGCCCGGCACCCGGGACACCGGCCGGCTGGACGCCGTCGGGGCGGTGTCCGGTCCACGCGGTGATGCCTGCGACCACCGCGGCGGTGGTGACAAGGGTGGTGGCGGCGGTCGCGGCCCGAGTGATCCGCGTCGTCCGGCGGCCGCGGCGAACGATGTCGTCGACGGACGTCTGCAGTGGGTGATCAGTGTCGTCGGCGGCCTGGATCATCAGCTGTTCGAGGTCGGTGCTCACGGTGTGCTCCTCACGGTCTGGTCGAGTAGTTCGCGGAGGCGGGCCAGGCCGCGAGAGGTCTGGCTCTTCACTCCGCCGATGCCGACACCGAGGACTTCGGCGGTCTGTTCGAGGCTCAGGTCCGCGTAGTGCCGTAGGACGACGCAGGCCCGCTGACTCGGCGGCAGTGCGGCGAGTGCCCGCACCACGAGCAGACGGTCGTCAACGGCCCCGACGGCATCCCGCAGCGGTGCGGTGCTCTCGTCGGTGATGTCGTCGAGGCGTTCGCGGCGCCAGGGGCGGCGGGCCTGCGTCAGCACGGCGTTCACCACGCAGCGGTGGGCGTACCCCAGCAGACCGTCCCCGCGCTCGATCCGGTTCCAGCGCCGGTACACACTCACGAGTGCGTCCTGGGCGGCGTCCTCAGCGCGATGCCAGTCGCCGCACATCAGGTACGCCGTACGGCGCAGCCTGGGCATGGTCAGCGCGGCGAACTCGGTGAACTCGTCCTCGTCGCGTCGTCTCATCCAGCCTCCTCACAGGTGTCGATGAGGGAATGCGGCGAGTTGTTCGGAAGGTTGCACCGCCCGTAACAGATCGGCCGGGTGGCCGTTGGAGTTGCAGCCCGAGGGTCTTTGACAGCGGTGGGAGGATGGCGTTCATGGCGATGACAGCACAGGTGAAGTCCGAGTTGACCAGTATTCAGGTCACGAAACCCTGTTGCCGCAAGGCCGAGGTGTCCTCCGTCCTACGCTTCGCGGGCGGTCTGCACCTGGTGTCCGGGCGGATCGTCATCGAAGCCGAACTGGACAGCGGCGCCGCCGCTCGCCGGCTGCGCAAGGACATCGCCGAGATCTTCGGCCACCCGTCGGACGTCGTCGTGATCTCCCCGTCCGGAATCCGGAAGCAGACGAAGTACGTCGTCCGCGTGGTGCGCGACGGTGACGCGCTGGCCCGCCAGACCGGGCTGGTCGACAACCGCGGCCGTCCGGTCCGCGGCCTTCCGCCGGCCGTCGTGTCGGGCGCCTCCTGCGATGCGGTGGCCGCGTGGCGTGGTGCCTTCCTCGCGCACGGCTCGCTGACCGAGCCCGGCCGGTCGTCCTCGCTCGAGGTGACCTGCCCCGGTCCCGAGGCTGCTCTGGCGCTGGTCGGCGCTGCCCGGCGACTCGGCATCGGTTCGAAGGCCCGCGAAGTACGCAACGTCGACCGCGTGGTGATCCGCGACGGCGACGCGATCGGTGCACTGCTGACCCGCCTCGGTGCGCACGAGTCCGTGCTGGCGTGGGAGGAGCGGCGGATGCGCCGCGAGGTCCGCGCGACAGCGAACCGGCTGGCCAACTTCGACGACGCGAATCTGCGCCGCTCCGCGCGTGCAGCGGTCGCGGCCGGTGCACGCGTCGAGCGTGCGCTGGAGATCCTGGGCGACGACGTACCCGACCATCTGCAGGTGGCGGGCAAGCTGCGGCTCGAGCACAAGCAGGCGAGTCTGGAGGAGCTCGGCCAGCTGCACGAGCCGGCCCTCACCAAGGACGCGGTCGCCGGCCGCATCCGCCGCCTGCTGGCGATGGCGGACAAGCGCGCCGCCGACCTCGGCATCCCGAACACCGAGGCGAACCTGACGCCGGAGATGCTCGACCCGGCCTGATCCAGTACCAGCCAGTCAACTGGTATTCACATGGCGGCCCCGGAAGGTTTCCGGGGCCGTTGTGCGTGCCGCTGGTCCGCCCGTCGGGCCGTCGCGAGCGGCGCTGGTCTGCTGTGGACGCTACCAGTTGGCCGAGTGGGCTCTTGGGCTAGTGTTCGGGGTGAAGCGGCAGTGCTCGAAAGCTAGTTCTGAGGAGACGCAGTCCCGTGACCGTACGCGTAGGTATCAACGGCTTCGGCCGGATCGGCCGTAACTTCTTCCGCGCCGCGCAGGCGTCCGGTGCCGACATCGAGGTCGTCGCCGTCAACGACCTGACCGACAACCAGACCCTCGCTCACCTGCTGAAGTACGACTCGATCCTGGGCCGCTTCCCTGGTGAGGTCTCCGCGACCGACGACGACATCACCGTCTCCGGTCACAGCTTCAAGGCGTTCGCCGAGCGCGACCCCTCGAACCTGAAGTGGGCCGACGTCGGCGCCGACGTCGTGATCGAGTCGACCGGCTTCTTCACCGACGCCACCAAGGCCAAGACGCACGCCGACAACGGAGCCAAGAAGGTCATCATCTCCGCCCCGGCGAAGAACGAGGACCTGACCGTGGTGATGGGCGTGAACCACGACCTGTACGACGCCGAGAAGCACACCGTGATCTCGAACGCGTCCTGCACCACCAACTGCATCGCCCCGCTGGCCAAGGTCCTGCACGACGCGTTCACGATCGAGAAGGGTCTGATGACCACGATCCACGCGTACACGCAGGACCAGAACCTGCAGGACGGCCCGCACAAGGACCTGCGTCGCGCCCGCGCCGCCGCGCTGAACATCGTGCCGACCTCCACCGGCGCCGCGAAGGCGATCGGCCTGGTGCTGCCCGAGCTCAAGGGCAAGCTGGACGGCTACGCGCTGCGCGTCCCGGTCCCGACCGGCTCGGCCACCGACCTCACCGTCACCGTCGGCCGCGAGGTCACCGCCGACGAGGTCAAGGAGGCCTACAAGGCCGCCGCCGCCGAGGGCAGCCTGAAGGGCTACCTGACCTACACCGAGGACGAGATCGTCTCCACCGACATCGTCACCGACCCGGCGTCCTGCATCTTCGACGCGGGCCTGACCAAGGTGATCGGCAACCAGGTCAAGGTCGTCGGCTGGTACGACAACGAGTGGGGCTACTCGAACCGCCTCGTCGACCTGGTCAACCACGTCGGCGCCTCGCTCTGACGCGTCCCGTTCACGTTGCGTCCGGAGAACTGTGGCTTCGTGCCACAGTTCTCCGGACGTTAGCCGTTTCTTCGAAGGAAGCTGACAGTGAAGACGATTGAAGAACTGGGCGACGTGGCCGGCCTGCGGGTGCTGGTCCGCTCCGACCTGAATGTGCCGATCGACGGCGACACGATCGGCGACGACGGCCGGATCCGCGCGTCGCTGCCGACGCTGGTCCAGCTGGCCAAGGCCGGCGCGAAGGTGATCGTCACCGCGCACCTCGGCCGCCCGAAGGGCACGCCGGACCCGAAGTTCACCCTGGCCCCGGTGGCCAAGCGGCTCGGCGAGCTCCTGCAGCCCGAGGGCATCACCGTGCGCTTCGCGGCCGACGTCACCGGTGACAGCGCGCAGGAGGCCGTCCAGGAGCTGGACGAGGGCGAGGTGCTGCTGCTCGAGAACGTGCGGTACGACCCGCGCGAGGAGAGCAAGGACGAGACGCAGCGGGGTGCGTTGGCCGAAGAGCTGGCCGCGCTGGCCGATGTGTTCGTCAGCGATGGCTTCGGTGTGGTGCACCGCAAGCAGGCCAGTGTGTACGACGTCGCACGCCAGCTGCCGCACGCCGCGGGCGGCCTGGTGCTGGCGGAGGTCGACGTACTGAAGAAGCTGACCGAGAGCCCGCAGCGCCCGTACGTCGTCGTGCTCGGCGGCGCGAAGGTGTCGGACAAGCTCGCGGTGATCGACAACCTGCTGGCCAAGGCCGACAAGCTGCTGATCGGTGGCGGCATGGTCTTCACCTTCCTGAAGGCGCAGGGGCACGAGGTCGGCAAGAGCCTGCTCGAGGACGACCAGCTGGACACGGTCAAGGGCTACCTGGAGACCGCGAAGGCCAAGGGCGTCGAGATCGTGCTGCCGACCGACATCGTGGTCGCGCCCGAGTTCAAGGCCGATTCGCCGGCGACTGTCGTGGCCGCGGACGCGATCCCGGCCGACCAGCTCGGCCTCGACATCGGCCCGGAGTCCGGCAAGGCGTTCGCCGCCGAGATCGCCGGGGCGAAGACGGTGTTCTGGAACGGCCCGATGGGCGTCTTCGAGATGGAGGCGTTCGCGGGCGGAACGAAGGCCGTCGCGCAGGCGTTGACCGAGGTGGACGGGCTGAGCGTGGTGGGTGGCGGTGACTCCGCCGCGGCCGTGCGCCAGCTAGGCTTCGCGGACGACGCGTTCGGGCACATCTCCACCGGTGGTGGGGCGTCGCTCGAATATCTGGAGGGCAAGGAGCTCCCGGGTCTCGCAGTACTGGAAGAGGACTGAGCACGATGGCAGATGCTGCCCGTACGCCACTCATGGCGGGCAACTGGAAGATGAACCTCAACCATGTTGAGGCCGTGCACCTGCTACAGAAGCTGTCGTGGACGCTGCAGGACAAGAAGCACGACTTCGATCGGGTCGAGGTCGCGGTGCTGCCGCCGTTCACCGACATCCGCAGCGTGCAGACGCTGGTCGACGGTGACCGGATGAAGATCAAGTACGGCGCCCAGGACGTGTCGGTGCATGACGCGGGCGCCTACACCGGTGAGATCTCGGCGGCGATGCTGTCCAAGCTCGGCTGCACCTATGTGCTGGCCGGGCACTCCGAGCGCAGGCAGTACCACCACGAGACCGATGCGGTGGTGAACGCCAAGGCGGCCAAGGTGCTCGAGGCCGGACTGATCCCGATCGTCTGTGTCGGCGAGGGCCTCGAGGTCCGGCAGGCCAACGGTCACGTCGAGCACTGCGTGAACCAGATCGACGGCGCGCTCGCCGGGCTGAAGGCGGACGACGTTCGCAAGCTCGTCATCGCCTACGAGCCGGTCTGGGCGATCGGCACCGGCGAGGTGGCCACCCCGGAGGACGCGCAGGAGGTCATCGCGGGGATCCGCGGCCGGCTGGAGGAGACGTTCTCACCCTCGGTGGCCGACTCGGTACGGATTCTTTACGGCGGATCGGTGAAGATGGCCAGCGCAGGTGGCATCATGGCCCAACCGGACGTGGACGGTTGCCTGGTGGGCGGTGCCAGCCTGCAGGTCGACGAGTTCGCCGGAATCTGCCGTTACCTGGACCTTCAGTTAGGCTACTCCTCGTGATTCTCGCTTTCTCGATCGTCGTGATCATCTGCAGCCTGATCCTCACGCTGCTCGTGCTGCTGCACAAAGGCCGCGGTGGCGGTCTGTCCGACCTGTTCGGTGGCGGTGTGTCGTCCAGCCTGGGCGGCTCATCGGTCGCGGAGCGGAACCTGGACCGGATCACGATCGGCATCGGTCTGGTCTGGTTCGCTGCCATCGTGGCGCTCGGCCTGCTCTACAAGCTCGGCTGAGGGGGAGTAGGTTCCCGTGGCTGGTGGTGGTAGTGCGATTCGTGGCAGCCGGGTCGGTGCGGGCCCGATGGGCGAGGCGGAGCGCGGCGACAGCGCGCCCCGGCAGCGCATCGTGTTCTTCTGTGCGAACGGGCACGAGACCGCGACGGTGTTCGCCGTCGAGGCAGCGATCCCGGAGGCGTGGGATTGTCCGCGGTGCGGTCTGCCGACCAGCACCGATGTGAACAACCCGCCCCCGCCGCCGAAGATCGAGCCCTACAAGACGCACCTGGCCTACGTGAAGGAACGGCGCAGCGAGCAGGAGGCCGCCGAGATCCTCGAAGAGGCCCTCGAAAAACTCCGCGCCCGCCGCGCCCGCGGCGAGGTCATCTTCTGATCTGCAACGCCCAGCCCGGACCGATCGCCGATCGGCCCGGGCTGTCGCGTTTCGTGCTGACCCACTGACAGGCAGTGCGACATACGCGTTAAGGTCGGCGGCATGAAGTCTTCGATCTCGCCGGTGCGTTGGACGCCGCCGCCGGCTGCCGCGGCTCGTCACCCGAAGAACGTCGCTGTGGAGACGGTGGCGATGCCGGGGAAGGGGCCGGAGGACACGCTGATCGATGACGACGGGAGTGTGCTGACCGGTCTGTTCGACGGGCGGATCCTGCGGGTCAGCGGGGACGGGAAGACGATCACCACGGTGGCGGACACCGGTGGGCGGCCACTCGGTCTCGAGTGGTTGCCGGACGGCAAGGTGCTGGTCTGCGACGCGAACCGCGGTCTGCTGACGCTGGACAAGGACGGCCGGATCGCGACGCTGCTGGCCGAGATCGACGGCCGCCCGATGCGTTTCTGCAACAACGCGGACGTGATGCCGGACGGCACGATCTACTTCACCGACTCGTCCACGCGCTTCGGCGTCGACGAGTGGATGGCCGACCTGCTGGAGCATTCCTCGACGGGCAGTGTGTACCGGCTGACCCCGGACGGTCAGATCACCCAGCTGGCCACTGGCCGTTCGTTCCCCAACGGCGTGGCGCTCAGCGGTGATCGCCGTACGCTCTTCTGGGCCGAGACCGCGACGTACGGGCTGTTCAAGCTCGACCTCGTGGATCCTGAAGCCGATCCGGTACAGGTGGCCGCGATCCCAGGGCTCCCGGACAACATCGCGCGTGGCTCGGACGGCCTGATCTGGGTGGCGATCGGCTCGCCTCGCAACGCGCTCCTCGACCTCCTGCTGCCGAAGCAGCCAGTCTTCCGCAAGCTCGTCTGGCAGTTGCCCGAAGCCCTCAAACCGAAGGCCGCCGACATCATCGAGATCCAGGCGTACGACGACAACGGCACGCTGGTGCACGACCTCCGCGCCAAACACCCGGACTTCCACATGCCCACCGGGGTGCGCGAGCGGGACGGCAAAGTCTGGCTGGGCAGCATCGGCACGAGCTCCCTGGCCAGCTTCCCGACCCCGGCGCGCTAGCAGAAGACGCAGCCATTGGATGCCTTCGGCAAACTCGGGAAACAGCCGGCGTACTAGGGTGCGGGCATGCGATTCGGGATCACGATCCTGCCGGAGTACCGGTGGAAGGACGCGGCGCCGCGGTGGCGGCGGGCGGAGGAGCTCGGCTTCGACCATGTCTGGACCTACGACCACCTGACCTGGGGCGGCCTGCAGGACTCGCCGTGGTACGGCACGACGCCGACGCTGACCGCGGCGGCGCTGGTGACGTCGACGATCCGGCTGGGCACGTTCGTGACGTCGCCGAACTTCCGTCATCCACTCGCGCTGACCCGCGACATCCTGGCCCTCGACGACGTGTCCGGCGGGCGCTTCCTGTGCGGCATCGGGTCGGGCGGCGGCATCGACGCGACGATCCAGGGCGGTCCGGAGCTGACCGCGCGGGAGAAGGTGGACCGGCTGACGGAGTTCGTCGAGGTGCTGGACAAGCTGCTGACGACCGACGGTGTCGACTACCTCGGCGAGTACTTCGAGACCCGCAACGGCCGCACTCTGCCGGGATGCGTGCAGCAGCCGCGGGTGCCGTTCATCATGGCCGCGAACGGACCACGGTCGCTCCGGCTCGCCACGAAGTACGGCACCGGCTGGGTGACGACGGGCCTGAAGTCGCCGGACTTCGACACCTGGTTCGCGTCCGTCGTCGATCTCAGCCACCGGCTGGACGACGTACTCCAGGGCAAGTCGTTCGACCGCTACCTGGCCTTGGACTCGGCTCGCTACTCACTGTCCAGCGTGGCCGCCTTCGAGGACGTCGTCGGCCGTGCGGGGGAGCTGGGCTTCACCGACGTCATCACCCATTGGCCCCGCTCCGAAGGCGTCTACGCGAGCAGCGAGGACGTCCTGGAGCAGGTTGTCGCCGAGGTCGTTCCCCGCTACCGCTAGGGCGCCGGGGTGGCGAAAGAGCCGCACACCGGGCGGTGTGCGGCTCTTTCATTTCAGTTTCGAGAAGGGTGATCCAGAGATCAGATCGGGCGGATGTTCTCCGCCTGCAGGCCCTTCTGGCCCTGGGTGATCTCGAACTCGACGCGCTGGTTCTCGTCCAGCGAGCGGAAGCCCGAGGTCTGGATGGCCGAGTAGTGCGCGAACACGTCCGCGCCACCGTCATCCGGGGTGATGAAGCCGAAGCCCTTGTCAGCGTTGAACCACTTGACAGTACCGACAGCCATTTGTGTCTATCTCCTTGATGGCTTGTAACAAACCGCGACCCACACCTCATGAGCCACGTGTCGCCGAAAGGCCCCAGAAGACAGAACCGGCCATGCAGCACAGCGAAAGTCAGTGGGAGTCCAAAAGTGCAACGCGACAACTGTAGCCGATCTGGGGCCGCGTGGAAGGGGTGACCACGAACACGTGTCGCTAATAGTCGCCGCCTGCGACGCTGTGTGTGCGCTCGATCCAGCCTCTCCGGGACCCCGGCGTACGCCGAATCCCGCGCCGACCTGCTGATTCGCGGCCGGCGCCGGGTTCCGGCCGATGGCAACGAAGGACATTTCGCCGGTACGCCGGGTGATGGTCGCGCGAACCTGAGCGGGTTTCCCGGCGTGTCGCGCGGCTCTGGACATTCGTTGCGCGGCACGCAATGGTGTGCCCGAGGAGGCACTCTTGATCGTCAAAGTGACCCGCAGTGGCGGTTTCGCCGGCCTGATGGCACACGGTGAACTCGACACGAGCGCCGAACCGGACGCCGGCGAGCTGGAGGCCGCGGTGCGTGCGCTCGACCAGGACAAGCTCGGCACCGGCCGTCCGCAACCGGACCGGTACGTCTACCGGCTCGAGGTGCGTGACACCACAGGAGCGGATGCCACGCACCTCACCGTCGCCGAACAGGACGTGGACCAGACCACCGCATGGCTGCTGGACCGCGTCCTGGGGCACTAAGGGCGTGTCTGACAACCCCTAGCGCCAGTCGACCTCAGGAGCGCGGTAGTAGTTCACGTTCAGCACGTCCCAGCGCGCCGCCTGTCCGGCCAGCCGTGCCCTGTACGACTCCCAGTCCAGCGCGGACGCCCGCGACCACCCGAGCTCGGCGATGCCCGGCAGCCGCGGGAACGCCATGTACTCGATCTTCGACATGTCGTCGAAGGTCTCCGACCACAGCGGCGCCTCCACGCCGATCACGGCGCTCTCCGGCAGGTTCGGGATCAGCGTCGCGGGGTCCCAGCGATAGGCCTTCTCCACACTCACCAGACCGGCCCAGTCGAGGCCGTACGGCGTGTCCTGGTCGTACTTCATGTCCAAGTACGCCCGGTTGGCCGGTGACATCACCACCTCGGCGCCGTTGGCCGCCGCGTTGCGGGTCAGCTCCCGCGACCGGTCGTCGTCGGTACCCCAGTACTGCACGATGCTTCCGGCGGGCAGCGGTGCATCGGCGATCTCGTGCCAGCCCATCACGCGCTTGCCGTGCTTGACGACCAGTTCGGCCGCCTTCGGCACGAACGTGAGGTAGTCCGAGTGCGGAGTCGAGTGTGCCTCGTCCCCACCGAGGTGGATGACGTCGCCCGGCGTCTGCTCGGCCACCTCCCGGAAGACATCGTCCAGGAAGTCGTAGGTGACGTCCTTGTGCACGGCGAGCGAGCTGAATCCGACCTCGGTGCCGGTGAAGTACTCCGTGGCCTCGCCGTCGGCGTTCAGCTCGGGGTACGACGTCAGCGCCGCGTTGGTGTGTCCCGGGGTGTCGATCTCCGGGACCACGGTGACGAACCGCTCCGCGGCGTACAGGATGATCTCGGCGAAGTCCGCCTTGGTGTAGTGGCCACCTGGGCCGCCCCCGACCTCGGAGCTGGCTCCGTGCTTGGTCAGCTCCGGCCAGGAGTCCACCTGGACTCGCCAGCCCTGGTCGTCGGACAGATGCAGGTGGAGCCGGTTGAGCTTGTAGAGCGACGCGAGGTCGATGCAGCGCTTGACCTCGGCGACCGAGCGGAAGTGCCGGGACACGTCGAGCATGACGCCGCGGTACGGGTAGCGCGGTGCGTCGGCGATCGTCGTACCGGCGATCTCCCAGGGGCCGGACTGCTCCGTGCCGGCATCCGCCATGGCCGGAAGCAGCTGGCGGAGCGTGGTCACGGCCCGGAAGAGGCCCTCGGCCGTGGCCGCGGTGAGCGTCACCGCCGAGCTGTCCACGCGGAGCTCGTAGCCCTCCGCGCCGAGCGAGCTCGGCCCGTCGGTCGAGAGCGTGATGGTGCCGGTGCCCGGCTCCACAGGCAAGGCGAAGCCGGTGGACAGGCGGAGCTGAGCGGCGAGCTGGTCAGCCACCGAGGTGGCCGCCTCGTCGGTGCTGAGTACGCCGACAGTCGCCGAGGACTGCAGCGTGAAGGTCTGGTCGGGCAGGGGGGTCTGGGTGACAGGCTGCGGAATCAGGGTGGGCTCCGGTGATCGCGTGGGTTGTTTGGAAGAGTCTTATCCATATTTGTGCGCGATGGCGATCGCCTGCGCGACATAGCTCCCGCCGAACATCACCACGTGGGTCAGCAAGGGGTGCAGCCGGTGCAGTCCGACCCGGTCACGCCAACCCTCCGCAAGCGGATGCACCTCGTCGTACACACGCAGGACTCGCTCGAGCTGCGGCATGCCGAAGAGGCCGAGCATGGCCAGGTCCGTCTCGCGGTGACCGCCGTGCGCGGCAGGGTCGATCAGGTGTACGCCGTCCGCCCTCCAGAGGACGTTGCCCGACCAGAGGTCACCGTGGATCCGGCTCGGCGGCTCCGACGGGTCGTCGTACTGGCCGGCCGCCAGCCGCCTGCACACCAGCTCGAACACCTCCAGTTGGTGCCCGTCGATCGTGCCTCGGTCGTACGCCGCCCGCAGGTACGGCCGGAGCCGGAGGTTGGCGAAGAACTCACCCCACGGCTTCAGCGGCTCCAGCGCGTGCGGCAACCCGATCGTGCCGATGTAGCCGTCGCCGTCCCACCCATCCGGCGGTACGCCGAAGTGCCGCGCGCCGGCGTCGTGGGTGACCGCAAGCCGCCGGCCGAACTCGTCCGCGGCCGCTCCGGTCGGCGGAACGAGGTCGAGCCGGACAGTGCTCAGGTGGTCGCTGGAGACATCGACCGGCGTGGCCACCGGCACACCGCCCGGTACGGCGAGCCAGTGCAGGCCGGCGGCCTCGACCTCGAAGAACCCGTGGGGCGCGTCATGCCGCCTCTTCACAAACCTGTCGCTCAGGACGGTCATGTTCGCACTCTGCCACCCGGACCGGGCGCCGAGCCAGCACCGGCTCGGCCAACAGCGTCAGAACCGCTGCGGCGGCCAGCAGGGCGCCGACCAGGGCCACGCTGCGCACTCCGACACCGTCGACCAGGCCACCACCGATGAACGCACCCGCAGCGATGCCCACGTTGAACGCGGAGCTCGTGCCGGCCGAGGCGAGGTCGGTGCTGCCTGGAGCGACCTGCAGTGTGCGGTTCTGCACTGCGACGGCCATCCCCATGAAGGCGAGGCCGGTGACAGCGATCAGGGCGACTGTGGCCACCAGGTGACTGCCGAAGACGTAGAGGCCCGCGAGCGCAGAGCTGAGGAGCGCATAGGAGACGACCACCGATCCCCACGGAAATCGATCAAGGATCCGGCCCACGATCAGCGTCCCGGCCAGGCCACCCAGTCCACTCGCGAACAGCATCGGGCCAAGGGCATCCCGGGGCAGGCCGGTGATGTCCAGCAGGAAGGGCGTGACGTAGGTGTTGAACGTCAGGAAGCCGGTCACCCCGATCGCCGAGCTGGCGAGGATCACGCCGTACCGCCGGAAGTCGGGCGAACTGCCGCGACCGGTTGCTCTGTTGCGACCCTCGACGGCCGGAAGCAGCAAGAGGATGCCGGCGCACGCGATGGCGCCGAGAACGGCCATCACGGCGAGTGGGACCCGCCAGCCGGCCTGCTCGCCGAGCCAGGTGCCGAGTGGGATGCCGAGGACCGGCGCGAGCGCCGTGCCGATCGCCAGCCTGGCCACCACCCGGCCGCGGACCTGCGGTGGGAACAGGCTGGTCGCGATCGGCGGCGCGATCGCCCAGAACAGTGCCTGGGAGAGCGCGGTGAGCAGCCGGCTGGCGAAGAGGATCTGGTACGTCGGCGCGGCGGCGGAGAGCGCAGTCGACACGGCCAGGACGCCGAGCGTGCTGCCCAGCACAAGGCGGCGGGGCAGCCGCAGCGTCAGACGGGCGAGCGGGATCGAGGCCACCACCACGACGGCGGCGTACCCGGTCACCAGGAGGCCGACCTCGGACCGGGATCGATCGAGGTCGCCGGCGATCACGGTCAGCAGGCCGATCGGGAGAACTTCGATCGTCACGTACGAGAAGGTGCTGACGGCGAGCATGAGCAGGGCCGCGTTGGCCCGACGGGATGTGATGGGCATGACTTCACCTGTGATTCCACTGAAGGACTGTATGGTGGTAGCATCTCACCCATGACCGACAGTTTTCGCGACGAGCTCAGGATTGTCGGTGGGCATCCGGCCCTGGACCTCGTGAACACGGTAACGCCCCGGATTCCGGGCCGTCCCGACCTGCGCGACTATCTGAGACGGCCGACGGACCTGCTCGACTGGAGTCGCCGGATCGAGCTCGTCGACCCGGCCGAGGGTGAGGCGATCGCGGCGGTCTGGGAGGGTGCCCCGGACCTGGCCGAGAAGGCTCTCCGGGCGACGGACGAGATCCGCGAGGCGACGTACGCCGTCCTGGCTCCGCGCGCGGGCGGGGCTTCTGCGCTGCCGGCGGAAACCTCGCAGGCGTCCGTCTACGAACGGTTGATGCTGCGCTGGGCCGCTGCGGCCGCACGCTCGATGCTGGTCGCGCGGACCGACGGTTCCGGGGTCGTCGACCTGCGCGTCGGCACCGCACCGGCGTTGATGATCCCGGACCGGTTGGTGGCCGCCGCGATCGAGCTGCTCCGGACCGTCGAGCTGCGGCATTTGCGCGCCTGCCCGACCGACGAGGGTGGGTGCGGCTGGCTGTTCCTCGACCGGAGCCGGAACGGATCACGCCGCTGGTGCTCGATGGAGGACTGCGGCACCCGCGCGAAGATCCGCAAGCTGTCCGAGCGGCGGCGCGCTACCAGTGTCTAGGAGTTATGCCGGTAGTCCTGGCGGCTGCTCACTGTCCGCGACCGGCTGACCCGTCAAGAAGGCGTGTCGAAAGATGCGAAGTGTCCGTCGGACCTGTCATCGTAGGCGGCCGGGCCTTCCGAACACGACGGGCCTGGCCGGTCCTGCCCCAGACAGGGGCGGGCAGTTGGTGAACAGAAGCTGGAGGACAGATGACGCAGGTGGCAGAGCAGCCGGGCAGTACTGCCGGGCGGCTCGGCTCGGTGGTGCTGGATTGCCCGGACCCACTCGAGCTCGCCCAGTTCTACTCAGCGCTGCTGGGGCTGGACATCGACGAGAACGGTGACGACGACTGGCGGAGCCTGACCGGCCCCGGTTCGTCGCTGGGCAACTCGGTGCTGGCCTTCCGCCGCTCGGAGGAGTACGTGCCGGCCACCTGGCCCGGCACCGACGCGCAGGATCTCCATCTCGACCTCATCGTCGAGGACATTTCCAGCGGCCACGCGACCGTGGTCGCCCTCGGGGCCGAACCGCTCGACCCCCTGGACCCGCCACCGGCCGGCAACGGTCGCGGCTGGCGGATCTACGCCGACCCCGCAGGGCACCCGTTCCGGATCTGCCTCGAGTAAGGCGACCGTCCAGCGCCCGCCCCAGCTATCGGCCGGGGCGGGCGCTCGCTGTGTCAGACCCACGCGCTGCTTCCGGTGAAAGGGAAATGCGTACCTTCGACGTACTTCGGCCGTGGCTGGTAGCTGTTGACCCCCGGCTCACCGCGCAGGTGGAAGGCGCTCGGGTACGGCACCTCGGGATCCGTGATCCGCGTCGACGTGGGGATGTAGCGGATCGTCAGTCCGCACCGCCGGTTCGGCGACGTGTTCGCGTTGCTGCCGTGCACGATGTTCGGGTGGTGCACCTCGACGTCACCCGGCGCGAGCACCATGTCGACGGCCGCGGACTCGTCGACCTCGACCGCGATCTCCTGACCGAGAACGCTCTCCACCTCGGTGTTGTCGCGCATCCCGGCCACCCCCGAGCGATGGCTGCCCGGGATCACCCGCACGCAGCCGTTCTCCGGCGTGGAGTGGTCGACCGCCAGCCAGAGCGTCACGACCTTCATCGGGTCGAGCGGCCAGAACGCCGCGTCCTGGTGCCACAGCACCGGCTGCCCGGAGTACGGCGGCTTGGAGATGTAGTGCGACGCGAACAGCGCGAGATCGGGTCCGACGAACTGCGACGCGATGTCGAGCAGCCGTTCGTCACTCACCAACCGCACCCAGAACGGGTCGTCGCGCAGGTACACGTGCCCGAGTTGTTCCGGCCGTACGTCGGGGTGCCGGGCCTGCAGCCACTCGACATGATCATTCACTTCCTTGATCAGGGCCGGATCGATGACATCGCGGAAGATCACAGAGCCGTCGTCTTCGAACATGTCTCCATGCTGCGGTGTGGCGACAGCGGCTACTAGCAGCAAGCTGACGAGAACTTGTAGCGTGTTGATGTGGATCAGGCGCTGCGCTTCGAGTCGCACGCGTTCGGCCGTCCGTATCACGCGGCCCGCGTCCGGATCGCCGCGCGAGCGCGCGACACCGAACTGCACACCCATGCGGACTTCCATGAGTTGATGGGCGTGGTGTCCGGCAGCGGAGAGCACCTGTTGACCACAGGTACGCAGAGCCTCGTGGCCGGCGACGTCGTACTCGTGCGGCCGCAGGATCGGCACGCCGTCCGCGGTGCGGCACCTGACGGGCTGGAGTTCGTGAACGTCGCCTTCCCGAGTTCGGCCTGGCAAGGCTTCCTCGACCTGACCAGGACCAACCCGACCGGAAGCTGGGCCACCGCGCGTGGGCCGGTGGCCTTCCACACGCCCGCCGCGATCGCCGTGTTCGAACACGCCCTGGACCGTTTCCAGGACGAGCCCGGCGCCTACGATCTGATGCGTTTCTGGATCGACCTGCTGCCACTGGTCTCGCCCGGGGAACTCGCCTCACCCGCGGGCACGCCCATCGCACCGGACTGGCTGTCGAAGGCCTGCCGGTCGATGCGGGCCGAGGAGAATCTGCGCGGAGGAGTGCCGCGGCTCCTCGAGCTGTCCGGTGTCAGCCCGGCCCACCTGTCCCGCTCGATGCGGGCGGCCTACGGACGTACGCCGACCGCCTTCGTCGCCGACCTCCGCCTGGAACACGCCGCATCGTTGCTCGCAGCAACCAATCACCCGGTCGCCGCGATCGCGGCCCGCTGCGGTTTCACCAGTCAGTCGTACTTCACCCGCTGCTTCACCGCCGCCCACCAGCTCTCGCCCCGGGACTTCCGCCGTCGCTCGCAGCGAGCGTTCGTGCCGTAGCGCTCGTCGTACTGGACAACGCGACGGATGCGCGCAGGTGCGGCAGTTGCTGCCGGCCGGACCTGGGTGTGCGGTGCTGGTCACCAGTCGCCGGGTGCTTGCGACGCTGGACGGCGTACGTCACCTGCACCTTCGCCCGTTGGCTCCTGGCGAGTCCACGACGCTGCTCGGCCGGTTGGCCGGGGCTGACCGAATCGCCGCGGATCCGGCCGCCGCGCGGAAGCTGGTCGGGTTGTGCGGGGGACTGCCGTTGGCGGTGCGGATTGCCGGCGCCCGGTTGGCGGCACGGCCCACCTGGCCGGTGCGCACCCTGACCGATCGGCTTGCGAATGCCCGCAGCCGCCTCGACGAGCTGCGCGCGGATGATCTCGACGTCCGGGCCTCCCTGCAGGTCGGTCACCGGTTGCTGGCGGCCGGATCGGTGGAGGAGCGTGCAGCTGCATCGGCCTTTGGGTTGCTCGGCCTGCCCGACGCAGCGGACCTGAGTCCGCCGTTCGCCGAACGGTTGCTCGGAGCAGTGGACGCGACGCCGGTGCTGGAGTTGCTGGTAGATGCGCAGTTGCTGGAGAGTCCTGCGCCGGGTCGCTATCGGCTGCACGAGCTGCTGCGGCTACTGGCCCGTGAGGTCGGCGCCGAGCGATCCGTTGACGAGAGGACCGCCGCACTGACCCGCGCGATGCGCTGGCAAGTCGCCACCGCCTGGAGTGGGTACGCCATGCTGCGCCCGGGCGACCCACGGTTGGACACCGCCGGCGCGTGGGCCGCTGGAGGCACGGCGTTCAACGGGGTCAGGCAGGCGCTGGAGTGGTTCGAGACCGAGCGGGCCAACCTGCTGGCCAGTGCCGAGCAGGCCGCCGCGACGGACGGCGTACCGGACGAGATCCCTGGCCAGTTGGCGCGGGCGCTGTTCGCGTTCTTCCACATTCGCGGTCATCGGGCCGACTGGATCCGGCTCAACCAGACTGCGTTGGCGGTCGCACGCCGTACGAAGGATGCGTACGCCGAAGGGTTCGCGCATCGCGACCTGGGTGCGGCCTACGAACTGCAAGGCGATTTCGATCAGGCCGCGGGGTATCTGCGGGCTGGCCTGCAACTGTTCACCGAGGCGGGTGACGACACCGGGCAGGCCTCGTGTCTGAACGGCCTCGGCACTGTCTACGACAGCCTGCAACGCTACGACCAGGCTGCGGATTGCCTCTCGCAGGCGCTGTCGATCGCCCGCCGGCTCGGCGACCCGCACAGCCAGGGCGTCTACCTGAACAACCTCGGGCCGGTCTTGGGGCAGCTCGGCCGGTACGCCGAAGCCTTGCGGTATCTCGCCGAGTCAGGGGCGATCTTCGCCGAGCTGGGCAACCGTCGCGGCCAGGCGGCGGCAGTCACGAATCTCGGTGAGGTCCACGAAGCCGCCGGCTCACCCGGCGAGGCGCTCCCTAGGTTCACCGCGGGACTCGCGATCTTCCGCGAGCTGGCCGACGAGGCGGGCCAGGAGCATTGCCTGACCCACCTCGGCCTCGCCCATCGCGACCTGGGCCGCGTCGACCAAGCGCTCGAGTGTCTGCGGTCCGCGCTGGCGATCTGTGAGCGCACCGACGACCAGCGTGGTGCGGCGCGGTGCCTACGGCTGATCCGCGAGACCCTTCGCCAGGCCGGGCCGCATGGCAAGGGTCAACGACTGAGTGCGAACGAGTAGACGTTCCCGCCGCCGTTGTCGCCGTACGTTCCTGCGTATACCTTGCCCTGGGCCACGACCGGTCCGGAGTCGACCGCGCCGGACACCCGAGCCGACCACAGCCGCTGCCCGTTGGTTGCGCGCAGTGCGTAGACGCTGCGGTCGTCCGACCCGACGTACACGACGCCGTTCGCCACCACGGGCGATGACATCACCACGCCGCCAGTACGGAAGCTCCACTTGATGGCGCCGGTCGCCGCGTCGAGTGCGAGCACCCGGCGGTCGTTGTTCGTGCCGATGTAGACCGTGCCGTTGACGACTGCCGGCGAGGACTGGAACGACGCGAGGATGTTCGTGCCGTACCGCACCTTCCACCGCTGTACGCCGGTCTCGGCGTTTACGGCGTACACATTGCCGTCCCGCGAGCCGAAGTACACGGTGCCGTCGACCACGGCCGGTGTCGAGGAGTTGTGCCCGCCGGTCGGGAACGACCACACAACGGCGCCGGTCGCCGCATCCAGGGCATAGACCTGCTGGTTGAGCGAGGCCGCGAACACCTTGCCACCGGCAACAGTCGGGCTCGAGTAGAAGCCGGAACCACGACCGCCGTTGGGCTTGGCGTCCCAGATCCGCGCACCGGTGGCGGCGTCCAGGGCCAGCACCTGGTCCTCGGTGGTGGCGGCGTACAGCACTCCGCCGGCGACCACGGGCGATCCGTTGATGTTGCTGACCGAGGCTCCAGTGCGCCACCGGGTCGCTCCGGTCACCGCGTCGAAGGCCCAGATCTCGGCGGCCGGCCGGTTGATCCCCAGGTAGACCACGCCGTCGCCGATGGCCGGCGACGTGAACGTCCAGTCGCCGGTCAGCGCGCTGTCTGGCTTCGCCCAGAGCTGCTGGCCAGTGGCCGCGTCGAGCGCGTGCAGCCGGCCGTCCAGCCCGCCGACGTACACCCGGCCGTCGGCGGTCGCCGGCGACGACCAGACGCTCCCTCCGATCTTGGTCACCCACTGCTGCCGCAATCCGCCGACGGTCGACACCGACAGCGCTGTCTCGGCAGTGTTGACGCCCTGGTGAGCAGGCCCGTTGCGGAACTGGGTCCAGTCACCGGTCGCGACGGCGCTCGCCGGGGCTGTACCCACAGCCACCAGCGGCGTCATGACAAGCGCAGCGAGCGCGCACAGGGCCCGCACCCTCAAGAATCGTCCAGTCATGACCCGACGATCCCGCGCCGGCATCAACGATCGATCAAGCCGTCGCGAGCGCCTTGCGGATCCGCTTCTCCGAGACCGGGTACGGCGTACCGAGGGTCTGCGCGAACAGACTGATCCGCAGCTCCTCGAGCATCCACCGCACCTCGAGAAGCTCCGGGCTCGGGTACTTGCCGGTCGGTACGGCGTTCAACCGGGCGCGATAGTCGGCATCGAGCGTTTGGATGATCGCCATGCCCGAGCGGTCGCGCATCGCGTTGGCGCCGATCTTGTCGAGCCGTTGCTCGATCCCGCGCAGGTAGCGGACGAGATCGGGCAGCCGGGTGGCTCCGGTCTCGGTGATGAAGCCCGGGTGGACCAGACCTTCCAGCTGGCCGCGAACGTCGGACAACGCCGCGAGCAGCGCCGGGCTCGATGCCCGCGAGATCAGCTTGTCCACCGTGCGCGCGTGGGCCAGCACCTGCTCGACCTGGCGCAGGATCGTCAGCACCGTGTCGGCGAGCTCCGACCGTACGGCGTCCCGCAGTACGGAGAACGCCGTCAGGTTCCACGCCGGGCCGTGCGCCGCGGTCATCAACTGGTCGACGGCCGCGGAGATCGCGTCCTCGAGCAGTTCACCGACGTTGCGGTGCGGGCCAGCCATCAGCGTCATCTTCTGCTGGTTGGTCAGGTTGCGCTGGACCACGTCGATCACGGACGGCATCGTCAGCAGCAGGAGCCGGCGGGTGCCGTTCCACATCGCAGCCGACTGGTCCCGCTCGGTCTCCTGCAGTCTGATCGCGACGGTCTTGCCCTCGTCGACCAGCGCTGGGTAGCCGGCGACCGTGAGCCCGTTGCGGTGCTCGGAGAAGCTGCGCGGCAGGTCGCCGAACGTCCAGTCGGTCAGGCCGGACCGCTCCAGCCCGCTGACAGCCTTCGACGCGACCTGCGAGATGGCGGCCTTGGTCTTCGGCTTGAGGCGTTCCTTGAGCTTGGCCAGATCCTTGCCCTCGGCCACCGTCTTGCGCTTGTCGTCGATCACCCGGAACGTCATCCGCAGGTGCTCCGGCACCCTGCTCCAGTCCCAGTCGCCCGGCTCGATCACCACATCGCGCAGGTTGCGCAGTTCACGCGCCATCGCGTCGGTGAGCGGACCGGAGGCCGGGTCGAGGTGGGGGAGGATCTGGCGGGCGTGGTCCGGGGCCGGCACGATGTTCCGCCGGATTGCCTTGGGCAAAGACTTGATCAGGGTGGTGACGAGCTCCTCGCGGAAGCCGGGCACGCTCCACTCGAAGCCGTCCGCGGTGACCTGGTTCAGCACCAGCAGTGGGATGTGTACGGTCACGCCGTCCGCGTCGGTGCCCGGCTCGAAGGCGTAGGTGAGGTCGAAGGTCATCCCGTTCTGCATCCAGTGCAGCGGGAACTCCTCCTCCTTGACCTCGGCACCCTCGCGGACGACCAGGGACCGCTCGAAGTCGAGCAGGTCGGCGTCACGCTGCCGGGCGTTCTTCCACCAGGTGTCGAAGTGCCGACCGGTGACGACCTCCGCGCCGACGCGTTCGTCGTAGAAGGTGAACAGCGTCTCGTCGTCGACCAGCAGGTCGCGCCGCCGGGTCCGCTCCTCGAGCTCCTCGACTTCCTCGACCAGCTTGCGGTTCTCGTGGAAGAACTTGTGGTGCGTGTCCCAGTCGCCCTCGACCAGCGCGTGCCGGATGAACAGCTCGCGGGAGACCTCGGGGTCGACCTTGCCGTAATTGACCTTGCGCCGCGCCACGATCGGTACGCCGTACAGGGTGACCTTCTCGTAGGCCATCACCGCGCCGGCCTTGCGCTCCCAGTGCGGCTCGGAGTACGTGCGTTTGATCAGGTGCTGCGCGATGTTCTCGGCCCACTCGGGCTCGATCTTGGCGTTCACCCGCGCCCACAGCCGCGAGGTCTCGACCAGCTCGGCGGCCATCACGAACTGCGGCGGCTTCTTGAACAGTCCGGAGCCGGGGAAGATCGCGAACTTGGTGCCGCGGGCACCGAGGTACTGGTGCTGGTTGGCCGGGTCCTTCATGCCGAGATGGGACAGCAGACCGGACATCAGCGAGACGTGGACGGCCTGTGGGTCGGCCGCCTCGCCGCTGTTCAGCGTGACGCCGATCTGGGACGCGACCTGGCGGAGCTGGGCGAAGATGTCTTGCCACTCCCGGACGCGCAGATAGTTGAGGTACTCGCTGCGGCACATCCGGCGGAACTGGTTGCCGGACAGCTCTTTCTGCTGCTTCTTCAGGTAGTTCCAGAGGTTCAGGAACCCGAGGAAGTCGCTGGTGGGATCGCGGAAACGAGCGTGCGCCTGCTGCGCCTGCGCCTCGGCGTCCGTCGGCCGCTCGCGCGGATCCTGGATCGACAGCGCGGCGGCGATCACCATCACCTCGCGGACACAGCCGTGCTTGTCCGCCTCGACGATCATCCGGGCCAACCGCGGGTCCAGCGGGATCTGGGCCAGCTGGCGGCCGATCGGGGTGAGCCTGCGGTGCCGCTCGGTCGCCTTCGCGGACTCGATCGCGCCGAGCTCGGTGAGCAGTTGCAGGCCGTCGGTGATGCTGCGCTTGTCCGGCTCGTCGATGAACGGGAACGCGGCGATGTCGCCGAGCCCGATCGAGGTCATCTGGAGAATGACGGACGCGAGATTGGTCCGCAGGATCTCGGGGTCGGTGAACTCGGGCCGGCTCTCGAAGTGCTCCTCGGAGTACAGCCGGATACAGATGCCGTCGCTGGTCCGTCCGGAGCGGCCCTTGCGCTGGTTGGCGCTGGCCTGCGAGACGGACTCGATCGGCAGGTGCTGGACCTTGGTGCGATGGCTGTACCGCGAGATCCGCGCCGTACCGGGGTCGACGACGTACTTGATGCCGGGGACGGTCAGCGAGGTCTCGGCGACGTTGGTCGCGAGGACGATGCGGCGGTTCGAGTGCGGCTGGAAGACGCGGTGCTGTTCGGCGTTGGAGAGTCTGGCGTAGAGCGGCAGGACCTCGACGGCCCCGGGCCGGCCGCGCTGGCCGGCGTACTTGTCGTTGAGCGCGTCGGCGGTGTCGCGGATCTCCCGCTCACCGCTGAGGAACACCAGTACGTCGCCCGAGGCCTCGTGCTCGAGTTCGTCGACGGCGTCCAGGATCGCCTGGGTCTGGTCGCGGTCCAGCGTGCTCGGGTCGTCCGGGTCGTTGATCGGGCGGTAGCGCACCTCGACCGGGTAGGTCCGGCCGGAGACCTCGACGATGGGCGCGGGGTTGCCCTGGCTGTCGGAGAAGTGTTCGGCGAACCGCTCCGGGTCGATCGTCGCGGAGGTGATGATGACCTTGAGGTCCGGGCGGCGGGGGAGCAGGCGCCTGAGGTAGCCGAGGATGAAGTCGATGTTCAGGCTGCGCTCGTGCGCCTCGTCGATGATGAGCGTGTCGTACCGGCTCAGGTCGCGATCGCGCTGCAGTTCGTTCAGCAGGATGCCGTCGGTCATGAGCTTCACCAGCGAGCGCTCACTGACCTTGTCGGTGAACCGTACGGCGAACCCGATGGTCTCGCCGAGCTCCGTGCCGAGCTCCTGCGCGATCCGCTCCGCCACGGTGCGTGCGGCGAGACGCCGGGGCTGGGTGTGACCGATCATGCCCTGGATGCCGCGGCCGAGCTCGAGGCAGATCTTCGGTAGCTGGGTCGTCTTCCCGGAGCCGGTCTCGCCGGCGACGACCACGACCTGGTGGTCCCGGATCGCGGCCGCGATGTCGTCCTTCAGCTGACTGACGGGCAGCTCCGGCGGATACGTGATCTCGGGCACTGCCAGCCGGCGCAACTCCACCCGCTGCTCGGCCTGCTCCACCGCCCCGAGCACACCCTGCAACGCCTGCTCGCGCTTGTGAGCTTCCTTCGTACTCCGAACCCGCTCCAGTCTGCGCCCGAGCTGCTCCCGGTCGTACACCGAAAGCCCCTCGAGCCGCGCCACCACGTCACCCAGATTCAGCTCAGCGGCCGGAGTCTGATCCGATGGCGGTTTCGGGCCACGCCCCCGGCGACGGGGACGCCGGTTGGTGGGAGCAGGGTAGGGACTGGGGGACTCGGTCCGGGCTTCTGGCATAACCCCACCAGTTTAGGCGCCCCACCCCAGCGCCTCACCTGGGTTTAGTGGACCGCCAGGCCATCACAACCGTCGCCTCCGCACCGGCCTACGCGGGCGAACGTCCCGTCCGCGTGGATTGTGATGGCGTGGAGGTCCGGCTCCTCAGTCTTCGTCCCGAGACGACGCCTTCACGGCGAGCACGGGGACGGGGGACTCGAGGAGGACCCTTTGGGCGGTGCTGCCGAGGATGAGTTTGCCGACCGGGCTGCGGCGGCGGAGGCCCAGAACGATTAGGCCGACGTCTTCAGCGCCGGCTGCCTTGAGGAGTTCGCCGGCCACGTCGCCCGAGGAGACGGCCTGCTGGATCGTCACCTCGACGCCACGCTCCCCAAGCCGAGCCGCGGCGGCGGCCAGCTCGTCGGCGTTGGCATAGCGAGCGTCGATGTACGCGTCGCCACGGCTGGTGTTCAGCAGCAGCACCGACGCCCCCCGCAGCTCGGCCTCCACAGCCGCCGCCGTGAGCGCGGCCTCACCCTCGGGAGTTGGCACATAACCGACCAGGATCTTCACAGGTTCACTCTCCCATCTCCGGACCTGTGCCACTCATCAACGACGCGGAAGCCGACCGGCTCACGCTCATCCAGCGCCTCGTCCAGGCGATCCGCGTGGGTTGTGGAGTGGCGCACGTCCGCCCCACCCCGGTTGCTTGACTCTGACACCGGTGTGAGGCGATAGCGTCGACCGCATGGTCGAACTGCAAGTGGTGCTGCCGGACGAATCGGCGACCATGCCGCCCGAACGGCTGGTCGAACTGGCCGTCGCCGCGGAGGAACTCGGCTACGGTACGGCGTGGTTGCCCGATCACATCCTGCCGCCGGGCGAGTTCGGCTCGGAGTACGGCGGGGTGTACGAGCCGCTGGTGACGATCGGCTACCTCGCGGCACGGACGACGCGGATCCGGTTCGGGACCTCGGTGATGATCCTCCCGCTGCGCAACCCGTACGTCGTCGCGAAGCAGGCAGCGACCCTGCATCGGCTGTCCGGGGAGCGAGTGGTGCTCGGCGTCGGCGTGGGGTGGACCGAGTCCGAGTTCGCCGCTGTCGGTGCTCCGTTCCGCGAGCGGGGGCGACGGACGGACGAGTCGCTGGAGATCATCCGGGGGTTGTTCGACGGTGAGGACCGCGGCGGTGTGTTCGAGCCGAAGCTGCAGGCCCCGCTCCCGATCATGATCGGTGGCGACAGTGCGCCGGCCCTCCGTCGCGTCGCACGTTTCGGCGACGAGTGGCAGGGCTTGGGCCTCGATTCATCGTCCTTCCGCGCGGCCGTCGCGAAGATCCGCGCTCAGACAGACCGTCAAGTCAGGGTCGGCAGGCGCCTGCACTGGTCCGGTGCAGCGTCAGAACTCGACGCCGTCGTCCGGCAGGGCACCGAACTCACCGAAGCCGGCGCCGATTCCCTGGCGGTCTCCTTCGGCGACCACAACCGAACCCTGGACCGCATGACCCGCTTCCGCGACGCTTTCGGACTAGCCGTCGAGTAGCCGATTGCGAAGAACCTTGCCGGTGGCGTTGCGGGGAAACTCGTCCACGATGCGGATCTCGCGGGGCGTCTTGTAGCGGGCCAGGTTCGCGCGGACGTGCGCCATCAGGTCGTCCTCCGACACCGGTTCGCGCAGTACGACGTACGCGATCAGGCGTTGGCCGAACTCCTCGTCCGGTACGCCGACCACCGCGGCCTCGGCGACCGCGGGGTGACTGGCCAGGCACTCCTCGACCTCGACCGGGTACACGTTCTCGCCGCCTGACACGATCATGTCGTCCTCGCGCCCGTCCACGAACAGCCGACCGATCCGGTCCAGGTGACCGAGGTCGCCGGTGCTCATCCGCCCGTCGACGATCGTCTTGCTGGAGCCATCGGAGTAGCCGCCGAACACGAGCCCGCCGCCGGCGAAGATCCGACCGGTCTCGCCGGTGGGCACCGGTCGATCGTCGTCGTCGAGGATCCGGATCGAGCTGCCGAGACACGGCCGCCCGACCGTCCCGGGCGCGGCGATCAGGTCGGCGGACGTCGCAATGGTCGCGATGCCGACCTCGCTCGATCCGTAGGCGTCACACAACACCGGCCCGAACTGCGTGATGAACCGCTCGGCCAGTGGCGCGCCGAGCGCGGACGCACCGGAGATCACCGCCCGCAGCGACCGCAGATCGTGCGTCGCGATCTCCGTCGGGCCGAGCTCCAGCATCCGCCGCAGCATCACCGGTACGGCGACCATCGAGCCGGCTCTGGTCCGTTCGACCGAGGCGAGCACCGCGCCGGCGTCGAACCGGCGGGCCAGCACCAGCGGCGAGCCGAGGAAGAGCGCGAGCATCGAGGTCAGCAGACCGAGTCCGTGGAACAGCGGCGGGCAGATCACCATCGGCTCGCCCGACCGCAGCCCGATGCGATTGAGCGCACTCGCGGTCAGTCCGGCGAGGCCGAGCGCGGTCGGCACCCGGGGCGCGGCCTTCGGCGCCCCGGTCGTGCCGGAGGTGAGGATGGTGATGTGCCCGGGCGATTCCGGCTTCGGCGCTTCAGGTGCATCGGATGCGGCGAGCTCGTCGAGATCCGAGAGCACGGACGGGATGTCCGCCGGTGGGTTGAATTCCGCGTCGTGGATGAGTAGATCGGGTCGATGCCGCGCCAGCACCGCGGCCAGCTGCGGGGGAGCGAAATCGGTGTTCACGAACAACACGTCCGCGCCCACCCGGGAAGCAGACAGCGTCGCCTCGAGGAAGCCACGGTGGTTCCGGCACAGCACCGCCACCTTGCTGCCGGCAACGATCTTGTGCCGGGCGTGCATCGCCGCCGCGATCCGTTCGCACCGGTGGTCCAGCTCGGCGTACGTCGTACTGCCGTCCTCGTCGATCACGGCGGGGCGATCGGGGTAGCGGATCGCGGCGATCACGCCCAGTGCGGCCATCGACTGGCCCCAGTGGCGCAGAGCTCGCTCGATCCCGATGAGGTGTGAAGGTCGCGCGGACCGCCAGACTCCGGACCTGAGCAACGCGACGGACACACCGCCGACCTCGGCCGCGCCCTGGACCAGCCAGTCCGGCGGCCGGATCGGCGCGATCGGCCGCGGCGCCCTCACGGCTGCCCCCTGCGTTTGGATCTCCCGTCGGTACGTCGGAAGTACTGCTCGAAGAGCCGGTCGGTGGGCACGCGCAACAGGTTGCCCAAGGCATCGGCCGGCCGGACCATCGGTGGCGTGATGTTGTGCGGCCGTTCGGCGACCGCCGTACACACCTGATCGGCGGCCTGCTCGGGCGACAGTCCGGGCATCTTGTTCAGCAAGGGGGTCGGCTCGCTCATCCGCGTGTGCACGAGACCCATGTAGACGGTCGACGTAGTGACTCCGTCGCCGCGGATCTCCTGCGCCACGGACCGCAGCCACACGTCGAACGCGCTCTTCGAGGCCAGGTACGCCGACCAGCGCGCCATCGGTGGTGTCCGGACCCCAGCGGTCGAGACGTTCACGATGTGGCCGGAGCGGCGTTCGCGCATCGACGGGAGCAGCTCGAGGACGAGCTTGGCCGGGCCGAGGTAGTTGACCGCGTTCGTCCGCTCGATGTCGTGGAAGCGTTGGTAGGAGTCGGCGATCGATCGGCGGATCGACTTGCCCGCGTTGCTCACGAGCACGTCAACATATCCGTGCTCGGTCAGCACTGTCCGCACGAGCTCCTCGACAGCAGCCGGATCAGCCAGGTTGGTGGGGTAGACGAACGCCGTACCTCCTGCTGCCCGGATCTCGCCGGCCACCACCTCCAGTTGGTCGGCCGTCCGAGCCACTAGCAGCACGGTCGCTCCGGCCCGGGCGAGTCGCCGCGCGGTCGCTTCGCCGATCCCGTACGACGCCCCGGTCACCAGGATGACCTGTCCACCGACGGCAGCGGCTAGCTGGTCGTCGCCGATGCGCGCCCGCCCGTTGGTCAGCGCGACAAGCAACGACCACCCGATCGACCGCTTCCCAGTCACCATGACCGTGACATTACCCGCTGGTAGGCGGCTGCGGCAGGCCCTGCGCGTCGTCGGCGACCCGCTGCAACCACTCGCGGGTCAGAGCAGCGAACAGCTCCGGTTGCTCGAGTTGGAGGTTGTGCCCCGCCACGTCGAGGACGGCGAGGCTCGCCCGCGGGTAGTGGGGGAGCAGGACATAGGTGTCCTCGTATCCGGTGATCGAGTCCTGCCGGCCGCAGACGATCAGCGTCGGGCGGGTCCAGACGGGACCGCTCTCCGGATCGACTGACAGCCTGCGCTTCCTCTCGATACGATCGAGCGCTGCGGTGTCGGCGATCGCGAGCCCTGGCGCAACGTCCTTCCGGTACGCCGCCAAGGCCGTGGCGGTCCGCACGACGGCCAGCTCGGTGAAGTCCTCACCCTCGGTCAGCGACTCGACGACGCCTGGCTCCGATCGCAGCACGACGTGCTCGGGCACGGTGCGGTCCGCGTTCTCGACGACCGTGCCGATCGGGCAGATCAGGCTGAGACCGAGCACCTGGTCCGGTCTCTCCCGAGCCAGGGCTCGCGCCAGGTAGCCGCCGTACGACTCCCCGATGAGCAGGAAGGGCTCGGCGCCGATCTGCTCGTCGACGAAGCTCTGCACGGCCGCGAGGATCCCGTCCGAGCTGTCGATGTCGCCGGCAGGGCTCTGCCCCATGCCGGGCAGGTCGGGGTAGAGCCGGCGATAGCCGGGCAGATCGGTGAAGATCGGCTCGAGGCAGCCGGTCATCAGCCGGTGGTCGGGAGTCCAGCCGTGCAGCGCCAGCACGGGAGTGCCGTCGCCGTAGGACACGTGGTGCAGTGTCATCAGAATCGCCTTTCGCCAAGCCCGGTCAGGGCGAAACAAGTTGTAACAATCGCCGCCGACAGTTCTAGAGTCGACCCATGGCTCGTCGCTCACCCCTTGGTCCTGTCCCTGAATCCGCGGTTCTCCGTTCCCGCCTGGAGCGTGCCCGAGAGGCCGCGGCCGGCACCGGCCTTCTGATCGCGCCGGGTTCCGACCTGCGCTATCTCCTCGGTCAGCCCGGCGGATCCTTCGAACGCCTCACGACGTTGGTGATCCCCGCCGACGGGGCCCCGGCGCTTGTCGTACCGAAGCTGGAAGCACCTGGGTACGACGGGCTGCCGCTGGGGGAACTCGGGGTCGAGGTCGTCACGTGGGTCGACGGCGAGGATGCGTACGGCCTGGCGGCGGATCGGCTGCGCGGTTCGGACCGGGTCGCGGTCAGCGACTTCACGCCCGCGCTCCACGTGCTGGCGCTGAGGGACGCACTGCCCAAGGCGGAGCAGACGCTGGCCGGTCCGATCGTGCGTGAGTTGCGGATGCGGAAGGACGCGGCGGAGGTCGAGGCTCTGCGGAAGGCAGGCGCGGCGATCGACCGCGTGCACGCCCGGGTCGGCGAGTGGCTGCGGCCCGGCCGGACCGAGGCGGAGGTCGGCGCGGACATCGCGGACGCGATCGTCGAGGAGGGTCACGTCGTGGCCGACTTCGTCATCGTCGCCAGCGGACCGAACGGTGCGAGCCCGCACCACGCCCTGTCCGATCGGGTCATCCAGGCGGGCGACGTCGTGGTGGTCGACATCGGCGGACCCGTTGCTGAGGGCTACAACTCGGACTCGACCCGGACGTACGCCGTGGGCACACCGCGTGACGCCGACGTCGCCGCGACGTACGCCGTACTGCGGGATGCGCAGCAAGCGGCGGTGGACGCGGTGCGGCCGGGGGTGTCCGCGGAATCGATCGACGCGGCGGCGCGGGAGGTGATCACGGCAGCCGGCTTCGGCGACTTCTTCATCCACCGGACCGGTCACGGGATCGGGCTCGACGTCCACGAGGAGCCGTACATCGTCGGTGGGAACGGACTGCTGCTCGAGCCGGGGATGGCGTTCAGCGTCGAACCAGGCATCTACCAGCCGGGCCGGTGGGGTGCACGGATCGAGGACATCGTGGTCGTCACCGAGGACGGCGTCGAGCCGATGAACCAGCGGCCGCACGACCTCGTCGTGCTCTGACGCCCGTCAGCCGGCGCGGAAGGTCTTGCGGTAGGCGAGCGGCGACACCCCGAGCTCGGACCGGAGGTGGTGCCGCAACGACGCCGCGGTGCCCAGGCCGGCAGCGTCGGCGACGCGGTCCACAGAGAGGTCGGTCGTCTCCAGCAGCTCACAGGCATGCCGCACGCGTTGCTGCAACAGCCACGCTCCTGGTGACTGCCCGGTCTCGGCCTTGAACCGGCGGCTGAACGTGCGCACGCTCATCCGGGCGTGCGCGGCCAGCCCCGGCAAGGTCAGCTCCTCGTCGAGCCGCCGCAGCGCCCAGGCCCGGGTGGGCGCCGTACCGTCGGTGCCTTCGTCCGGTACGACGCGCTCGATGAACTGGGACTGGCCACCGTCGCGCCACGGCGGTACGACGCAGCTCCGCGCAGCGCGGTTGGCGACCTCGCTGCCGAAGTCGCGGCGGACCAGGTGCAGGCACATGTCGACGCCTGCGGCCAGACCGGCGGACGTGACCACGTCACCGTCGTCGACGAACAGCAACTCCTCCTGCAGGTCGATGTGCGGGTAGATGCGGCGGAACAGCTCGGCCCGCTTCCAATGCGTCGTGGCCGGCCGCCCGTCCAGGTAGCCCGCCGCGGCGAGCACGAACGCACCGGTGCAGATCGAGGCGATCCGCGTTCCGGGACGGATCGTGGCGAGGGCGGCGGCGAGGTCGTCGGGCAGGATGCCCTCGTTACGCGGCTTCGGGTAGTAGGTCCCCGGGATGATGACCGTGTCGGCTTCCGCGAGTTCCTCGGGTCCGTAGTCCGGGAGCAGGCTGAATCCGGCGCTGGTCCGGACCGGCGACCTGTCCAGGCCGCAGACGCGGACGTCGTACAGCGGCTTGCCGTCTGCGCGGGCCGCGGCGCCGAGCACGGCCGGTGGGATGGTCAGGTCGAAACCGACCACCGGTTCGAGGGCCAGGACGGCGACCCGGTGCGGGCCGACCGCGGCCAGATGCCGCTTGCCTCGCGCTGTCATGGCCATATCTTGACACATGGTGGCGGCATGGCCACTGGTTCGGCGACGCTCCGGGCGGCAATCTAGGCGGGTGACGCAGATTCTGCCGACGAAAAAGGCTGCCCGGGTCCATCTGGCCTGGGCAGTCGCCGCTGTTGGGTTCGTGACCCTGATCGGCGCGGCCGGGTTCCGGTCCGTGCCGAGCGTGCTGCTCGACCCGCTGCACGACGAGTTCGGCTGGTCGCACGCGACGATCTCGTCGGCGGTGTCGATCAACCTGCTGCTGTACGGCCTGATCTCGCCGTTCGCCGCCGCGCTCATGGACCGGCTCGGTCTGCGCCGGGTGGTCAGCGGTGCGCTGGTGCTGATCGCTCTCGGCAGCGGACTGACGATCTTCATGAACTCGTCCTGGCAGTTGCTGCTCTGCTGGGGTCTGCTCGTCGGTGTGGGCACCGGATCGATGTCCATGACGTTCGTCGCGACCATCACCGGTCGCTGGTTCGTTGCCCGCCGCGGACTGGTCACCGGGATCCTCACAGCTGCCGGTGCGACCGGGCAGCTCATCTTCCTACCGCTGATCGCGAACCTGGCGACCGACTATGGCTGGCGTGTGCCGGCCCTGGTCGCGGCCGGCACTGCACTGGCCGTCGTGCCGCTGGTGTTGCTGTTCCTGCGCGACTACCCGAGCGACGTCGGACTGAGGGCGTACGGCGCTCCGGAGGGGAGCACGGCCGGGCAACGGGTCGAGTCGACCGGGAGCAGCGCAGTGCGCGCGGTGACCGCGTTGTGGACCGCGATGCGGCGGCCGGCGTTCTGGTTGCTCGCGGGTGGGTTCGCGATCTGTGGAGCGTCGACCAACGGTCTGATCGGCACGCACTTCGTCACGGCTGCGCACGACCATGGCATGCCGGCCACGACTGCGGCGTCGCTGCTGGCGCTGGTGGGTGTGTTCGACGTCGGCGGGACGATCGTATCCGGCTGGCTGACGGACCGGTGGGATCCGCGGTACCTGCTGATCGGCTACTACTCGCTGCGCGGGCTGTCGCTGCTGATCCTGCCGTCGCTGCTCGGTCCGACCGCGCAACCGAGCGTCTGGGTGTTCATCGTCTTCTACGGCCTCGACTGGGTCGCGACCGTGCCGCCGACGGTCGCGCTGTGCCGGGAATGGTTCGGAGTGGACGGGCCGATCGTGTTCGGCTGGGTGTTCGCGTCGCACCAGATCGGAGCCGCGCTGGCAGCCACCGGAGCGGGCGTGATCCGCGACGCGCAGGGCAGCTACAACCTCGCCTGGTACCTGGCCGGGGGACTGTGCGCGGCGGCCGCGCTGATGTCCGCGAGCATCGGACGCCGACTCGTGACCGCCTGACCCTCTGAGCTAGCCTCGATCTAGGTTGAGGTCGGAGGGCGGAGCGGTGGACATCGAGCCAGGTGAGTTGACGGTCGGGCAGCTGTCGCAGCGCAGTGGCGTGGCGATCTCGGCGCTGCACTTCTACGAGCGGCAGCACCTGATCGTGAGTCGCCGTACGTCGGGCAACCAGCGCCGGTACAAGCGCGACACGCTGCGCCGGGTCGCCTTGATCCGGATCGCCCAGAGGGTCGGAATCCCGCTCGCGGAGGTGGCGGCGATCCTGGCGTTGCTGCCCGAGAGCCGCACGCCGACCCGGCAGGACTGGGAGCGCATCTCGGAGTGCTGGCAGGCCGAACTGGACAAGCGCATCCTGCACCTCGAACAACTCCGGGACGACTTCAAGGAGTGCGTCGGCTGCGGCTGCCTGTCCCTCGACCGCTGCGCCCTCGCCAACCCGTACGACGCTCTGTCCGCGAACGGACCCGGCCCGCAGCGACTGATGGCGGCGAACGGCGAGCCGTGTCATCCCGGAAAGTGCGCCTGACCGAGGGTTTTCCACAGGTTGGCGGCCGCGCCCAGCGAACTGGGGGTGCAGGCGTCTAGGGTTTCGGCATGGCTGACTCCAGTGCGACGCTCACTCTGACCGACACGCGCGCAGGGATCGCGGGCGGCCTGATCCAGGCGATCGCGGGGGAGAGCGCGCGGTTGCGGCCCGATCAGGAGACGGCGGTCGCCGCCCTGTGCGAGGCGGGCGCGCGAGTGCTGGTCGTCCAAGCGACCGGGTGGGGGAAGTCGGCTGTGTACTGGGCGGCGACCGCGATTCGCCGGGCCGAGGGGGCTGGGCCGACGCTTGTCGTGTCGCCGTTGCTGTCGTTGATGCGGGACCAGGTCGCGGCCGCGAGCCGTGCCGGGCTGCGCGCGGCGACACTGAACTCGAACAACATCGACGAATGGTCGAGCATCGAGCACGACCTGCGTTCCGGGGGCATCGACGTACTGCTGGTGTCGCCTGAGCGGCTCGCGAATCCGGGGTTCGGGAGGCGGGTGCTCGACGGGCTGGCCGGCCAGGTCGGGCTGCTGGTGATCGACGAGGCGCATGCGGTGTCGGACTGGGGTCACGACTTCCGGCCGGACTATCGCCGGGTGTCCGACGTACTGCAGCAGCTGAACCCGAAGACCCCGGTTCTCGCGACCACGGCGACAGCGAACTCACGCGTCACCGACGACGTCGCGCATCAGTTGGGCGAGTCCACGCTGGTACTGCGAGGTCCGCTGGCGCGATCGAGCCTGCAGCTGGCGGTGGTCGATGCGCTGTCGCCGCTGGATCGGTTCGCGTGGGTCGTCGATCACCTGCCGAAGCTGCCGGGATCCGGGATCGTCTACACGCTCACCGTGGCCGACGCGCAGCGGCTGGCGGCGACCATCCAGGAGGTCCACGGGCGCGATGTGCCAGTGGCGGCGTACACGGGCGGGTTGGAGGCGGGGGAGCGGGAGAGTCTCGAGGACGCGCTGCGCGCGAACCAGTTGAAGGCGCTGATCGCGACCTCGGCGCTCGGCATGGGCTACGACAAGCCGGACCTGGGGTTCGTGGTGCACGTCGGATCGCCGCCGTCGCCGGTGTCGTACTACCAGCAGGTCGGGCGGGCCGGGCGTGGCATCGACCACGCGATTGTGGCGCTGCTGCCATCGGACGCGGATGCCGGTGTGTGGGACTACTTCGCGACCGCGACCATCCCTGTTCCGGAGAACGTGAATCGTCTGCTGCAGGCGCTCGAAGGCTACGGGCCTGATCAGCCGGCCACTGTTCCCATGCTCGAGGCGGAGACCGGACTGCGCCGGACGCGGGTCGAGTTGATGCTGAAGCAGTTGGCGGTCGACGGTGCGGTCGACCGGGTCGAGCGCGGCTGGGTGCGGACCGGCGTGGAGTGGAGCTTCGACGCCGCGCACTACGACGGGATCGTCGCGGTACGGCGGCGCGAGGCGGACATCATGCGCGCCTACACGCGTGGCGACCGTTGCCTGATGCAACTGCTCCAGGAGTCGCTGGACGACCCGTCGGCCGAGCCGTGCGGGCGATGCTCGGTCTGTCTCGGGGCGTTGCCGGATCCGCTGCTGCCTTCGGCGCAGGCGGAGACGGTGGCGACGGTCATCCGGTTGTTGCGCGGCGAGGTGCATGTGCTGGAGCCGCGGAAGATGTGGCCGGGTGGCGCGTTCGGTGCGAAGGGGCGCATCCCCGCGGAGCTGATGGCCGAGCCCGGCCGGAGCCTCATCTACGCCGACGCTCCCGAATGGCGCGAGGTCCTCCGTGCCACCCTCAACGCAGATGCCGAGCTCCCGGCCGAGCCTCTCGAAGCCTTGAAGTCCGGCGCTGTCGCCGCGCTGTCGCGCTGGCGCAGCAGCTGGTCGGGTCGCCCCGAGGTCGTTGTACCGCTGCCGGCCGCGGGCCACGGCCGACTGACCTCGGCACTCGCCGACCACGTCGCATCCGTCGGCCACCTGGACCTCGCCGAGCTCACGATCAACCCGACCGGCTTCACCGACGACCTGTCCTCAGCCGAGGAGGCCAAGGTCTGGCGGGACGGCCTCCACGTCGACGACCAGACCGCACAGTCGGTCACGGGCCGCACCGTACTTCTCCTCGTCGACGCCAGTTCCTCCCAGTGGCCCGTCACCGTCGCGGCCGCCAAGCTCCGCGAATCCGGTGCGGCAGCAGTCCTCCCACTTCTCATCCACAAGCGTCCGTAGGGACTACTTCACGGCCGCGAGTTCAGGGGTGGATTCGACGAAGGACTTGAGGTCGGACAGCAGTGCGACCCAGCCCTCGCTGACCATCTCGCGGATGGCGCTGCCCGGCCCGAAGCCGCTGTGGACGACGGTCAGCTTGACCTGGTCGCCGGTCGGCACGAGCTCGAAGGTCGCCGTGGACAGCGGCTCGGCGCTGGCTCTGCGGTAGAGGTCGTCATCCATCTCCACCGCCTTGGCGAACTCGGGCGTCATGTGATGCCAGGCGTAGGACAGCCGCGTGTAGGGGTCGTGCTCCAGCACGACCTGGCCCGGCCCAGCCATCGTGACGTCACCCTGGTGCCAGACCAACTCGGAGCCGGCGGTCCAGTCGGTCTCGAACTGGACGCCCCAGTACTGCTCGGTGAACTTCGGGTCGGTCAGTGCCTGCCACAGCCGCTCCGGCGTGGTCTTGATGTACGTGGTGTAGACGAAGTCGTTGTCGCCCATGGTTTCGGCCTCCAGAACCGTCTTGAGATCGGCGAACAGCTCGACCCGCCGGCGGTCGTACCGGTTGATCCAGCGCTCGGCGATGGCGTTGATCGGCTCGGCGTTCAGGTGGTGCAGCTTCTCCCGGCCCCGCCACACGGTGGTGACGAGGTTCGCCGTCTCGAGGACGGTGAGGTGCTTGCTCACCGACTGCCGGGCCATGTCGAGGCCGGCGCAGAGCTCTCGCAGCGTCTGGCCGTTGCGCGCGTTCAGCATGTCGAGCAACTGCCGGCGGCTGGGGTCGGCCAGGGCGCGGAACACCTCGTCGTCCATCGCACTCCGATCGGGATATGCAGCCGTCTGGCTGCATGACGACAATAGGCAGCCAACCGGCTGCATGTCAATGCTCGAATCCGATTGACGTGCACTGGAGGATGAGCGGGTGGAGATCAAGAGCCTCGGCTACCGGACCGATCTGTTGCTACTGGAGCTGAGCGACAGCGAATTCCATGACGCCGGTGAGTACGTCGTGATCCGGACGCCGGCGAACCCGACGTACTGGTGGGGGAACTTCCTGCTGTACCGCTCGATCTTCGCCGCCGGTGACGTGAAGTCCCGGCTGGAGACGTACCGCGCCGAGTTCCCGGCCGGGAAGCATGTTGCCTTCGGCATCGACAGCGTCGACGGCGAGATCGGCGCCGAGGACGAGGTCGCCGCCGCCGGCTTCACGGTCGACCGGAACGTGGTGATGACCGCGAGTCACGTCGTCGCACCCCACCGGCCCAATGACGAGTCGACGTACCGGTTCATCACCAGTGACGACGACTGGGAGCAGGTGACCCAGCTCGGCCTGGCGACCGCGACGATGGAGGTCGACGACGGGTACGTCGAGTTCACCCGGCGCAGGGACGCGGCGCATCGTGCGCTGGTGGAGGCCGGGCACGGGAAGTGGTTCGGCGCATTCGACGATGACCGGTTGCAGAGCTCGCTCGGGCTGATGTTCGACGGCAAGGGTCTCGCCCGATTCCAGCACGTGCAGACCCACCCGGACGACCGCAACCGTGGCATCGCGAGCACGCTGGTCCACCACGCGTCGACGTACGGGCTGACCGACGGTGGTGCGCGGACGCTGGTGATGGTGGCGGACCCGGAGTACCTCGCGATCAGGCTGTATCGCGCGCTCGGCTTCCAGGACACGGAAACCCAGCTGCAGTTCACCCTGCCGCCTGCTTCGTGAGGCATGGCAGGGTAGGGGCATGACTGGTACTGACGGACGGCGCGGGGTCGCTCTGATCACCGGTGGGAGCCGCGGCATCGGTGCAGCGGCGTCGATCGCTCTGGCGGCCGACGGCTGGGACATGGGCGTGAACTACCGAACTCGTGCGGACGAGGCAGCACGCGTCGTGAAGGCGTGCGCGCGGCTCGGCCGGCGCGCGGTCGCTGTCCAGGCCGACGTGCTCGAGGCGGACCAGATCGAGCACCTCTTCGACACCGTCGCCGCCGCACTCGGGCCGATCGGTGCCGTGATCAACAATGCCGGCATCGTCTCGCCGTTGGGCCGGGTGGCAGAGTACGACGCCGAACGGCTGGACCGGGTGTTCCGGATCAACTCGATCAGCGCCTTCCTGGTCGCGGGCGCCGCGGTACGGCGGATGTCCACGGCGTACGGCGGTACCGGGGGCGTGATCGTCAACGTGTCGTCGCGAGCAGCCGTGCTCGGCTCGGCGGGCGAGTACGTCGACTACGCCGCGAGCAAGGCCGCCGTCGATGCGCTCACGATCGGCCTGGCGAGCGAGGTGGCGGAGGAGGGCGTTCGCGTCCTCGGCGTCCGCCCCGGACTGATCGAGACCGACATCCACGAGCCCGGCCGGCTGGACCGCATCGGAACCACGCCGCCACTGGCCCGCCCTGGCAAGCCGGAGGAGGTTGCCGAGGCGATCGCCTTCCTCGCTTCCGATCGCTCCTCCTACATGACCGGCACCACCCTCGACGTCTCCGGCGGCCGCTGACCGCCAGAGCTGTTGCCGGAAGGAGGTGTGGCGTGGGGTTGCGGCCGGTGGATCTGGCGCGGCGGGCTGGGGTCTCAACACAGTTGGTGCGCAACTACGAGGCGGCCGGGATCCTGCCGCCGGCGCCGCGGAGTGCGAGCGGGTACCGCCAGTACGGCGATGAGCATCTGACCGCGCTGTTGACCTATCGGGCGCTGGCACCTGGGTTCGCGCCTGAGGTGGCGACGTCGATCATGCAGGCCGTACATGCGGGGAATCACGAGCTGGCCTACCGGCTGGTCGACGCCGCGCATGCCGGACTCCACCAGCAACGGCTGGCGACCGATGAGGCCAGCGAGGCGCTCCGGGCGATGGCGGCCGAGTTCCTGGACGAGACACCGGCCAATGGTCCGTCGTTGCTGGTCGGTGAGCTGGCGCATCAGCTGGGAGTGCGTACCTCGGCGCTGCGGGTCTGGGAGGCGGCTGGGCTCCTGTCGCCGACGCGGGAGCCCGGGACGAAGTACCGGAAGTACGGACCGGAGCAGATCCGTGATGCCCGGATCATCCACATGCTGCGGCAGGGACGCTACTACTTCGAGCAGATCAGGCCTGTCCTCGACGGCCTCCGTCGTACCGGCAGCACCGAGGCTCTTCGCAGTGCGATTGCCGAGCGCCGGGTCGCGCACAACCGTCAGACGAATGCGATGCTCCACGGCGCGGCCTTGCTGCACCAGCTCCTCCAGGAGAAGTCAGTGCGGGATGGCCAGATGGGTCGGGGCGGCGCGGCCCCTGACGGTCACCTGGTCACTTGAGTGCCAGTTCTGCGCCTCCGTCGGGACTGCCTCCGAGACGGCGGTCATCGAGGCGATCAGCCGGCCGGGCGTCGACTTGGCGAGTTCGCTGAGGCGGGCGGCTTCGTTCACGGGGTCGCCGATGACCGTGTACTCGTGCCGGCGTACGTCGCCGACCGTGCCCGCGACCACGATGCCGGCGGTGACCCCGATGCCGGCTGTGACCTCGGGCAGCTCGTCGTCGAGCCGGGCGGCCAGCGTGCGGGCGGCCCGGAGAGCACTCCCGGCCGCGTCCGGGAGCTCGGCCGGGGCGCCGAAGATCGCGAGTGCGGCGTCGCCGGCGAACTTGTTGACGAACCCGCCTTGCTGGTCGACCTCGTCGACCACGATCGTGAAGAAGCGGTTCAGCAACTGCACCACCTCGGCCGGTGGGTGCTCGGCGGCCAGCTCCGTCGAGCCGATCAGGTCGACGAAGAGTACGGCGACGAAGCGTTCCTCACCGCCGAGCCGATCACTCGCCAGTGCCTCCTGCACGACATCCGGACCGACGTACCGGCCGAAGACATCCCGGATCCGCTCGCGCTCGCGCAGGCCTTCCGCCATCTGGTTGAAGCCCGACTGCAGCGAGCCGAGCTCGGTACCGTCGAAGACCGGGATGCGGATGTTCAGCTCTCCCTCGCCGATCAGCGTGAGCGCGTTGCGGACCGAGCGCACCGGCGCGACCACCGACCGGGCCGACAGTACGGTGAGCAACCAGCCGTTGCCGATGGCCACGATGCCCAGGGCAAGGATCACGACCGAGAGCCGGGTCGTGGAGAGGTCCTTCTCGAACAGGGCGACGATGGCCGCCAGCATCAGGCCGGCCACTGGTACGCCGGAGCCGACCGCCCAGAAGATCACGATGCGGGCTTTGAGGCCCGCCGCGAGCACCCGGCGCGGCGGTGAGGAGTCGGCCAGCGCCCGCGCGGCGACCGGCCGGAGCGCGAACTCGGTCAACAGGTAGGAGATCGTGCAGGTGATGATCATGCCGTCGAAGACCGTGGCCGCGACGCGGAGCGCGTTCTCCGGCTGGAGGGCGAGTGTCATCGCGGTGAAGATCACCCCGGCGAACGACCAGAGCAGCACCTCGATCAACGTCAGCCGCAGCGGTAGCTGGAGCGTCGCGAGCTGCTCCTTCCGGGTGGCGGGCCGTTCTTCGTCGACCCACCGGGTGACGTGGCGAGTGAGCCGCGTGCTCCAGATGCAGCCGATCGCCACCGCGAGAAGGAAGTACAGCGGGATCACGATCGCCTCGGCGAGCTGGAGCTCGTCGACCAGCGGTGGTCCGGGCAGCACGAAGACGGCCAGCACGAACACGACCGCGGCACCGATCAGGTTGGTGACGATCGAGAAAGTTGTCATCAGCACCTGCAGCCGGAACCGCAGCAGCGTCGTACTCTGGTCGGCCGGTCCGAGCAACCACGATCCGAACGGCCGCCGCTTCAGCACGAGTTCGGGTCGTCCCTCGGACATCATGGTGACAGTCTGCTAGCAACCACCCCGGTTCCCGCAACCGTCTTATTCCTTGGCGAGTCTGGCTACCGTGGATCCATGGCGGTATGGCGGCGTGTCTCGCTGGCTGCTGCGGCGGCAGCCCTGGTCGCCTGCTCGGACAACACCACAACGCGGCCCTCGCCCAGCCCTGCGAGTACGCCGAAGTCTTCGCCGAGCCGTCCGCAACCGACTCCCACCGTCAAAGAAACTCAACCGCTCGTTCTCGTTATTCATCCGACCCGGGCGGCACAGGACATCGACCTGGCGACCGCGAAGGCGATCGCGCGGGGAACGACCAAGTCCTGGCGGGGATTCCGCGTCACATCGTTGCGGGACGCGCAACGATCCACCAGCGCACTCGCCGTCGTGCCTGCTGCCGTGGTCGGGCCGAGTGTGCGGCCGGTGACGGTCGGCGGGATCGACCCGCTGAAGCAACCCGCGCGGTATCCACTTCGCACATCGGGGCCGAAGCCTGCAGGGCCGGTCGTCGACGTGACGTTCGGCGGTGACGTCATGCTCGGCCGACGGGTGGCGACTGCGGCGGCCAGGACCGGTGATGTGTCCGGACCGCTGCGCGTCATCGGACCGAGGCTGGCCGCAGCCGACGTCACCGTCGTGAACCTGGAGAGCACACTGTCCCGGGCAGGAACGGCGCAGCAAGGCGGTGACTCTTTCGCCGCGCCACCAGGCGTGGTGAAGGGTCTGCGGGACGCCGGCGTCGATGTGCTGTCGTTGGCCAACAACCACACCGGCGACTTCCAGGATCGCGCCCTGCTGGAGACGGTCCGGTTGGTGCGAGCCGGCGGCGTCCACCCGGTAGGGGCCGGACGCAACGTCGCGGAGGCTCTCCGCCCGGCGATCGTCGAGCGCGATGGAGTTCGGTTCGGCTTCCTCGCGTTCAACGCGATCGGCGAGACGCCACGCGCGACGTCAACGAGTCCCGGTGCGCTCAGCGTGCGGATGCCGCCACGGACAGGACCGCTGAACGCCGGCGACCTGGCTGCGCTCACGAAGGTCGTGGCAACGGTGAAGTCTGCCGTCGACGTTGTCGTCGTACTGCCGCATTGGGGCCAGCAGTACACGCACACACCCGTTCCGGCGCAGCGGACGGTTGCGTCTGCGCTGACCAATGCTGGGGCGGATCTGGTGATCGGCGGGCATCCGCACTGGGTGCAGGACGTGCAGTTCGCGGCCGGGAAGGTGGTCGCGCACGCGCTGGGCAACCTGGTGTTCGACATGGACTTCTCCCAGCAGACCCAGGAGGGCGTCCTGCTGGAGCTCACCTATTGGGGCAAGTCACTCAAGGCCGCGCGGCTCACGCCGTACGTGATCGGTAGTGACTTCAGCCCGCGGGTCGTGACCGGCGCCCGGGCGGAGCAGATCCTGTCGGACATCCGCTAGCTGTCGAGCCAGGTGGTCACCACACGACCCATCCGGCCGAGCTGGGCGGGCGACACAACCCGAGGGAGGTCGCGGGCGCTGTGATACTCGGCGTACGGCGTGCTTCCCAGCCGGACGCCTGGTAGTCCGGAGCGGACGAACGACCAGTGGTCACTCGACCTGTTCACACACGCTCGACTCGGCACGCGAGCGCGCGCTGCGACCGTCCGAAGCTCGTTCCGCAACGCGACGGCGTTCGCTTGAGCAGAGCAGATCGGTACGACGGTTCCTACGCCGACGCGGTCGAGGGACACCATGCCGCGAAGCGCTCTGCGCTGTGCGGGCGGCAGCGCGGCCACATAGGTGCGCGAGCCGTAGTGGTGGCGGTTGTCGCCGTCGCCACGTGGCTCCTCGGCGCCGAAGGCAACAAAGATGGTCGGGAACCTCGGTGCCCGGCGTTGGTAGAGCTGAGCGGTGCCGAGCAGGACGGAGACGCCCGAAGCGTTGTCCTCGGCGCCGGGTGCCTGGGGGACTGTGTCCAGGTGGGCGCCGACGATGCGGTGCGGCGCTGACGGTGTGAAACCTGGTTTGGCGGCGATCAGGTTCCAGCTGGTCCCGGCGCGGACCGGCACGCCCCAGGAGACCCCTGACGGCACGCGCACAGGCTGACGCGTGGTCTGGTAGCCGGCGGCGCGGAAGCGCTGCTCCAGCCAGGTGAGAGCGCGCAGGTACGCCGGACCGGTCGCCTCACGTGGACCTAGGCCCGCGAGGTGGCCGACCGTCTGCAGTGCGGCGCGGGTGTCGAAGACAGCTGGGGTCGGCCGAGGGGTGGGCGTGGGAGTGGGCGTCGGTCGGGGTTGAGGTGCGCTCGAGGATGGTGCGGGAGAAGGGAGGCGTGGCGGGGTGCTGCTGGTGCACGCGGCGGCCAGCAGGACGAGGATGGCGGCCAACGCGGCCCGCATGTCTCCATGGTGCCGGGCCGCACCAAGACAGCAGTGTTTTGGCACGGTGGTGCTGTTGGCTCAGATTGGCCGCCTGATCATGCTCCAGCCTGGGTACTGTTCCCCGGACCACCTCTCTCGGGGAGACTCTGTGACGTACGACCGGCATTCCTATGCCGAACCTGCCTTGGTTCGGACCACCCATCTCGACCTCGACCTCGAGCTGGACTTCGACGAGAAGGTGCTGGCCGGCACGGCCACGCACACGCTCGCCTGGACCGGCACCAGTGACCGGCTCGTGCTCGACACGCGGGATCTGACCGTGCTGGCGGTCGAGGGTGCGACGGCCGACGGCTGGGAGCCGCTCGAGTACAGCGTCGCCGTACCCGACAAGGAGCTCGGCGCCGCGCTGACGATCCGCACACCCCAGCACCAGCGGGTGCGCATCAGCTACCGGACCGCGCCGACCGCGACCGGACTGCAGTGGCTGGAGCCGTCCATGACCGCGGGCGGCGTCATGCCGTTCATGTTCAGCCAGTCGCAGGCGATCCACGCCCGCAGCTGGGTGCCGGTGCAGGACACTCCGAGCGTCCGCTTCAGCTACGCCGCTCATGTCACCGCACCGCCCGAGCTGATGGTGCTGATGAGCGCCGACAACGGGACGACATCCCGGCGCACCGGTTCGTACGACGTGGTGATGCCTGAGCCGATCCCGTCGTACCTGCTGGCGATCGCCGCGGGCGACCTGGTGTTCGAGCCGATCGGTGAGCGGTCCGGCGTGTGGGCCGAGCCGGAGATGGCCCGGCGGGCGGCGACCGAGTTCGCCGACACCGAGGAGATGATGCGGGTCACCGAGGCGCTCTTCGGGCCGTATCGCTGGGGCCGCTACGACATCCTCGTGCTGCCGCCGTCGTTCCCGTACGGCGGCATGGAGAACCCGCGGATGACGTTCGCGACGCCGACCGTGGTGATCGGTGACAAGTCGCTGGTCAGCGTGGTCGCGCACGAGTTGGCGCACAGCTGGTCCGGCAACCTGGTCACCCAGGACAGCTGGGACGACATCTGGCTGAACGAGGGCTTCACGTCGTACGTCGAGAACCGGATCGTCGAGGCGGTCTACGGCACCGAGTTCGCGGTGATGGAGACGGCGATCAAGCAGCATGCGACCGTGGTGAAGCTGGACCCGCTGACGCCGGCCGAACTGGCGGTGGAGCTGCCCGGGCTGAATCACCGGTCCGAGTACCACGGCACGACGTCGTGCGGCCCGCTGAAGGGGTCGTGGTTCCTGTCCTGGCTCGAGGAGCGGTTCACGCGCGAGGTGTTCGACCCGTTCCTGCGTGGCTACTTCGACCGGTTCGCGTTCCGCAGCATCAACTCCGAGGACTTCGTGGCGCACCTGCGCGAGCACCTGCTGGAGCCGCACCCGGGCGTGGTGACGGACGCCGAGGTCGCGGCATGGCTGGACGAGGCAGGCATTCCGGCGTTCGCGGCGCGGGCGGTGTCGGAGCGCTTCGAGGCGGTCGACGAGGCGCGGGACAGGTGGCTCGGCACGGGCGAACTGCCGCAGGGCGCGGCGGCGTGGACGACGCAGGAGTGGCTGCGGTTCCTGGACGCGGCGCCGGACGTGCTGGGTGCGGTGCAGCTGCAGCAGCTCGACCGGGAGTTCGGCCTGACCGGTACGGCGAACGGCGAGATCGCCCGCCGCTGGTACCAGATCGTTGCCGCCAGCAGCTACGAGGCGGCGTACGCCGAGCTGGCCGGGTTCCTCACGAACGTCGGCCGCATGAAGCTGGTCCTGCCGGTCTACCGAGCGCTGGCCGGCACCGACCGCGAGTTCGCAGCCGAGGTCTTCGCCAAGGCGCGCCCCGGCTACCACCCCATCACCACCGCCGCCGTCCAGAAGATCCTCGGCGAGTGACCAGGCGAGCTCGGGCTCGCGTAGGCAGACGACGAACCACAGTCGACGATGGCCACCGGAGCCAGCCTCAACGTCGCGGTCGCCGGCCCCCTGGTCCTGTACCGCTTGCTCTAGCACCCACCACCTGATCAGCGTGCAGCTCGACAGGACGTGTCCCCCTGGATTCGACGATTGGCCTGGCCCGTGAGCCTCACCAGTCCGGGGTCACCGGCGACACATCCTGTCGAGCTGCACAGGTCAGAGATACTGCGCTTCGCCGTTGGCGAAGGACCAGTCGGGGGATGCGTTCTCGGTGAGCGTGATGAGGACGTTGCGCGGGTCGGTGCCGGTGTAGTCGTGGACGAGCTCGGCGATCCGGCGGTACATCGCCTGCTTGACCTCGTCAGGTCGGCCGGCTCGCAACGTGATGACGATGAACACGACATCGTCGTCGCGCTCGATGCCGGGGAAGCCGCCGTACCGCAGTGTGCTGGTGGTGCCGTCGTGGCTGGTGAGCACCTGGAAGAGATCGTCGGGCGGGATGCCGATCGTCTCGACCAGCGCGTCGTGCACGGCGCGGCCGAGGCCGGCGAGACGGTCGGGGGCGGCCCGGAGGGCGTCGATCCGGATCAGTGGCATGCCGACATACTAGTAGGTACAGACGTCCAGGGTGCAGCGATGGGTGGTCTCGGTCGGTAGGTAGCCGAGGTGGTTGTTGACTCGCTGCATCGGCAGGTTCGTGCTGACCGTGTCGGTCAGGAGGCCGTCGAGGTCGGGGAAGTGGGTGCGGACCGAGCGGACCTGCTCGGCCTTCATCCACAGAGCGAGACCGCGACCACGATGCGCCGGGAGGACCGCGGTGCCGTAGTGCTGCGCATCGCCCTTGCCGTTCCCCGGTACGACGAGTTCGGTGAAACCCACGATCGTCCCGGTCGACCTGTCCACGGCCGCCACGGTCGAGAGGTGATCACCGCGCTGCTCGATCACCCGGGCCGCGTGCCGGGTCCGCTCCAGATCCCACGTGTCAGCGCCGTACGCGATGTCTCCGGAGGGCGCGTCGTCCATCCCGGACCGCGCGTCCGTGAACGTCTGCGCCAACTCATCGGGCACGACACCTGCCCACGACTGCAACCGGTAGCCCGGGTCCTGAGGAACGATCAGTACGGCGTCGTTGAGGTCGGCCAGCCGCAGACGCGCGTAGACGAGCGTCAGGCCGATCGTGAAACCGCGTGCCGTCAGGAAGTGGTACGCCGGGGAGTCGTCCGGGGTATCGGCCAGGATGGTCCGGACCTCGTGCGCACGGGCCGCGGCGACGACCGCGTCGAGGAGACGGGCGCCGATGCCGCGGCGGCGCTCGGCTGGGTGCACGTTCAGCTCGAGCTCGGCCAGATGGGCATGGGACTCGCGGCTGTTGAGCCGGAGGAAGGCCGATCCGACCGGGTTGCCGTCGGCGTCCGCGGCGAGCCAGGCGATCCGGCGGCTGAACGGCCGGAAGTCAGGATCCGTCAGGGGAGTCAGCGTGATGCTCAAGGCGGCAACATATCGCGCCGGTGGATCACGTGCCCTAAGTGTCCTGAGTCGGGAGTTCGACGTGAGATTTCGGACACTGGCTCGCTCGATCGGCTACCGTGCTTCGGAGCCGACGGGGAGAGGAGCACCGGGTGGATCAGCCGGGTGGGGCCAAGATGCGGACGATCGGTGCGGACCATGTCGCCTTGCGCGAGCAGGTACTGACGGAGCTGCGTCGCCGGATCGTGGACGGCGAATACGGGCAGGGCGAGCGGCTGACCGAGACCCGGCTCGCGGACGACTTCGGGGTGTCGCGCAACCCGGTGCGTGAGGCGCTGCGGGTGGTGGAGGCCGAGGGCTTCGTCCAGATCCTGCCGCGGCGTGGTGCGGTGGTCGCCACCCTCGACGACACCGCCGTGCGCGACCTGTTCGCCGTACGGCAGCAACTGGAGACGCTGGCCGCCGGACTCGCGGCGGAGCGCGCGGACGCCGCCGACGTCGCGCAGTTGCAGCGGCTGCTCGAGGACGCGAACAAGGCGAGTGAGGCCAAGGATTTCGACCAGCTCGCCGAGCTGAACAGCGCGTTCCACCGCGCGGTGATCGAGGTCAGCGGCAACCGCTGGCTGCACTCGATCTCGACAGCGATGTATCACCACGTCCACTGGGTGTTCCGCGTCGGCGCCGCCCAGCGGGCGCCACACTCCACGGAAGAGCACATTCGCCTGGTCGACGCCATCGCAGCCAAGGATCCGGACGCCGCCAGCACCGCAGCCGCCCTGCACGTGGCGGCTGCGGCGAAGGCGGCTCTAGGTCAGCGTCCTACCGCATAGCCCTGCATCCCGCGCGGGTTGGCGGCCGCGGCCAGCACGCCGTCGGCCTCCTTGCGTACGGCGCACAGCCGGCCGAGGCTCCACGCATCGCCTTCGGTGACGACGTGCCCGCGCCGTACCAGCTCGTCGCGCACGGCTGAGCCGAGGCGGCTCTCCATCACCAGACCGCCCGGCTCGGTCGCCCTCGGGTAGAACGACGACGGGAAGCCCGTGGTGTGCCAGGCGGGTGCGTCGATCGCCTCCTGCAGATCCATACCGGCGCCGAGGTGCCGCAGCAGGAAGAGCAGCTGCCACTGGTCCTGCTGGTCGCCACCCGGCGAACCGCAGGCCATCACCGGCTGCCCGTCGCGCAGTACGAGCGTCGGCGTGAGTGTGGTCCGCGGACGCCTGCCGGGTGCGAGCGACGCGGGCAGTCCATCCTCGAGCCAGAACATCTGTGCCCGGCTGCCGAGACAGAACCCGAGCTCCGGAATCGTCGGCGACGACTGCAGCCAACCGCCGCTGGGCGTGGCGGAGATGATGTTGCCCCAGCGGTCGATCACGTCGACGTGGCAGGTGTCGCCCCGCGTCACCCCGTCCGAGGAGACGGTCGGCTCACCGGTCGTGGCGTCGCCGAGGTCATTGCCCACGGCAATCGAATGCAGCACGGGCTTCCGGCCGTCCGGATGGCCGGGACGAAGCTCGCGCGTTGCCTCCGGGCCGACCAGCTTCGCCCGCTCCGCGGCGTACGCGGGGGAGAGGAGGGTCTTCAGCGGTACGTCGGCGTCGTCGCCGTACCAGGCCTCGCGGTCGGCGTACGACAGCTTCATCACCTCGACGGTGGTGTGTACGCCGTCCGCGCTGTCCAGGTCGACGTCGCCGAGCTCGGCCAGTACGGCGAGCGACTGCAGCAGAGCCGGACCTTGCCCCCAGGGTCCGGTCTTGGCGACGGTGTAGCCGTTCCAGTCCAGCGTGGCCGGGTCCTCCCAGGTCGCCTGGAACGCGGCCATGTCGTCGCCCGTGATGAGTCCGGCGTGGTCCTCGCCGCTGGAGTCTCGATGCGGCAGCTTGGAGAACTTGTCGACTGCCTCGGCGACGAAGCCTTCACGCCAGGTCTTGCGGGCCTGCTCGACCTGCGCCTGCCGATCCGCGCCGGCCGCTTCGCCCTCGGTGAGCAGTCGCTCGAGGGTGGCGGCGTACGCCTCGTTGCGGAACATGCCGGTCGGCGGTCGCCCGTCACGCAGCCACAGTGCGGCAGACGTCTTCCAGTTCTCCTCGAAGAGCTCCTGCACGGTGCTGACCGTCTCACCGACCCGCGGCACCAGCGGGTGGCCGTTGCGGGCGTAGTCGATGGCCGGCTCGAGTACGACGCGCAGCGGCAGTGTCCCGTGGTCGTGCAGCAGGAGCAGCCAGGCGTCGACTGCACCCGGTACCGTCGCAGCCAGCGGTCCAGAGCCGGGTACGAGCGTCAGGCCGAGCGAGGTGTAGTGGTCGATCGTCGCGCCGGCCGGAGCGACGCCCTGACCGCACAGCACGCGCGGTGTGGGGTTGTCGGCGGTCGCGATGATCCCCGGAACCTCACCACCTGGGCCGTTGAGGTGCGGCTCCACCACGTGCAGCACGAACCCCGCGGCCACGGCGGCGTCGAACGCATTGCCTCCGAGCTCGAGGATGCGCATCGCCGACTGAGACGCCAGCCAGTGCGTGGACGAAACCATCCCGAACGTGCCGCGCAGCGTGGGCCGGGTGGTGAAGGTCATCGGGCAACTCCCTCTCCAGTACGAACATCGGGACCGGTGCCGTTGTCGTCGACCAGATGACAGGCGACCTGGTGTCCACCTTCTCCGATCACGCGCGGCTCCGGGATGACTGTCCGGCATGTGTCGACCGCTACCGGACATCTGGTGTGGAATCGGCACCCGGACGGCGGGTCGATCGCCGACGGCAGGTCGTCACCGAGCAGTACGGGCCTCCGCGCCCGCTGCTCGGCCGGATCGGGCACGGGCGCCGCGGACAGCAGCGCCTGCGTGTAGGGATGCGCCGGTACGCCGAAGATGCGCGAACGCGGGCCTTGTTCGACCAGCTGCCCCAGGTACATCACGGCGACCTCGTCGGCCAGGTACTCGACCGCGGACAGGTCGTGAGTGATGAAGAGGCAGGCGAAGCCGAGGTCGCGCTGAAGGTCGGCGAGCAGGTTGAGGACCGACGCCTGGACCGACACGTCCAGTGCGCTCGTCGGTTCGTCCGCGACCAGCAGACGCGGCTCTGAGATCAGAGCGCGAGCGATGCTGACGCGCTGACGCTGCCCTCCGGACAGCTCGTGTGGTGAGCGCTGGGCGACCTCTGGGCGCAGTCCGACGCGACGCAGCGACTCGGACACCTTGGCTGAGATGTCTTTGCGGTGCATGAGCCGCAGTGGCTCTCCGACGATGTCTCCGACGGACAGCCGCGGGTCGAGCGAGCCCGCTGGGTCCTGAAAGACGATCGACACGTTCCGGCGGTGTGGACGCAACTGCCGGCGGGTGAGGTGCGTGACATCGGCATCGGCGAGTCGGACCGTCCCACCGGTCGGCTCCAGCAGCCGGACGATGCAGCGCCCCACCGTGGACTTCCCGGAGCCGCTCTCACCGACCAGAGCGACCACAGAGCCTTGGCGGATCCGCAGGGTCACCCCGTCGACCGCCCGGACCGGACCGAAGTGCATGACGAGGTCTTCTACCTCCAGAGCGAGGGTGCTCATCGGACCTCCACTGATTCTCTGACCGGGTTCCAGCATGCGACCCGGTGGTGACCAGGGGTCAGGTCCGGCTCGGTCGCCGTACAGGTGTCGATTGCTCGCGGGCAGCGGTCGGCGAAGGTGCAGGCGTCCGGCTGTTGGGTGAGGACCGGCACCAGACCAGGGATCTCGTTCAGCCGATGGCTCTCCGCATGGCGCCCGGCGGCGGGTGAGGCACCGAGCAGGCCGGACGTGTAGGGGTGCTGCGGATGCGCGAACAGTTCGTGCACATCGGCTGTCTCGACGACGCGTCCGGCGTACATGACCGCCACTCGGTCGGCGAGGTCCGCGACCACTCCGAGGTCGTGCGTGATCAGGACGATGCTGGTCCCGAGCCGTTCGCGCAGTTCGCGCAGTACGTCGAGGATGCCGGCCTGGATCGTCACGTCGAGCGCGGTGGTCGGCTCGTCGGCGATCAGTACCTTCGGATCGCAGGCGACCGCCATCGCGATCATCACGCGCTGGCGCATGCCGCCGGACAGTTGGTGCGGGTAGTCGCTGATGCGGCGCTCGGCCGACGGGATGCCGACGAGCTTGAGAAGCTCGATCGAGCGGTCCCGGGCAGCCTGCCGGTTCAGTCCGATGTGCGTACGGAGGACCTCGCCGATCTGGCGCCCGACTGTGAAGACCGGGTTCAGCGACGTCATCGGCTCCTGGAAGATGTACGCCACCTCGCGGCCGCGGATCGTACGGAGCGTGCGTTTGTCGGCGCCGATCAACTCGACGCCGTCGAGCCGTACCGAGCCGCCGACCGTGGCGGTACGGGGGAGCAGCCCGGCCAGACTCATCGCGGTGACGCTCTTTCCGCAGCCCGACTCGCCGACGACCGCGAGGACCTCGCCGTCGCCGACCTCGAAGCTGACGCGGTCGACAGCCGACACCAGGCCGTCCTCGGTCCGGAAGGTGATCGAGAGGTCGTTCACCTGGAGAACCGGAGCTGTGGTGATTCCTGCGGTCATCGGCGGCTCGCTTTCGGGTCGAGCGCGTCGCGCAGGCTGTCGCCGACGACGTTGAACGCCAACGTCAGCAGCATGATCGCGACGCCGGGCATCACCGCGGCCCACGGTGCGCGGGACGCGAACTGCTGCGCATCGGCCAGCATCGTGCCGAGGCTGGGTGCCGGTGGCTGGATGCCGAGACCGAGGAACGACAGCACCGCCTCGCCCAGGATCGCGGCCGGGAGCCCGACCGTGGTCTGGACGATGACCACTGAGGCTGCGTTCGGGAGGATGTGCCGGCCCATCACCCAGACATCTCCGGCGCCCTCGACGATCGCGGCCGCGACGAAGTCCAGTGACTTGAGCCGCAAGGTCTCGGATCGAACGATCCGGATCATGCCGGGGATCTGCGCGATCCCGATCGCGATCGCCGCGTTGCCGAGGCTGGCACCGCGGATCGCGGCCAGTCCGACCGCCAGGATCAGGAACGGGAACGCGAGCACCAGATCGGTCATGCGAGAGATCAGCGCGTCGATCGCCCGGAAGTACCCGGCCAGCAATCCGAGGGGTACGCCGACCACGAGCGACGTCGCAACCGCGAGCAGGGCGACGTGGAGCGAGGCTCGCAGACCGAACATGATCCGGGACAGCACATCGCGGCCGAGGTCGTCGGTGCCGAGCAGGTGTCCCGGCGTACCCGGGGGCGCGAAGGCCTGACCGAGATTCGTCTGGGTCGGCTCGTGCGGTGCCAGCCAGGGCGCGAACACCGCCAGGATCACCGCGATCACGAGCACCACGAGACCGCTGATCGCGAGCGGGTTGCGGAGGATCCGCCGTACCACCTTGCTGCGGTTGCTGCGCAGCGGCGTACCGGCGGTGATTGCTTCGGCGACGGCCATCACGCGTCACCTCGCACGCGGATGCGCGGGTCGATCACGGAGTACAGCAGGTCGACCAGCAGATTGATCACGATGTACGCCGTCGCGGTCACCAGGACGACCGCCTGGATCACGGGGTAGTCGCGCTGGAAGACCGCATCGACGGTGAGCTTGCCGAATCCCGGCAGGGCGAAGATGCGCTCGGTGACGACCGCGCCGGAGATCAACGCACCGAGCTGCAGGCCGACGATCGTGACCACCACGATCAGGCTGTTGCGTAAGGCATGTTTGCCGATCACCGACTTGGGTGGCAGGCCCTTCGCCTCGGCCGTCCGGATGTAGTCGGCCGAGAGGGCGTCGAGCATCGACGATCTGGTCTGCCGCATGATGACCGCGGCGAGACCGGTGCCGAGGATCAGCGCGGGCAGGACCAGGTGGTGCAGGTTGCCGGCCGGGTCGCTGAAGAACGGTACGAATCCGGACGCCGGGAAGAGGCCGAGGGCAACGGACAGGTACAGGATCGCCATCAGGCCGAGCCAGAAGTGCGGCACCGACAGGCCGAGCAACGCCAACGCGTTGGCAGCCCACTCGGCCGGACGGCCGCGGCGGACAGCCGCGACCACCCCGGCGCCGACACCGATCAGGCTGGCGATCAGGATCGCCAGCACGGACAGCTCGATCGTCACCGGCAACGCACTACCGATCATCCCGCGCACCGGCGCACCGGTCCGGATCGACTGGCCCAGGTCGCCCCGGGCCGCGTGACTGACGAACTGCCAGAACTGCACGAGCCACGACTGGTCCAGCCCGTACTGCTCCCGGATCGCCCGCAACGACTCCGGATCCCGGTCCTCACCGGCGAGGGCGAGCGCCGGGTCACCCGGCAACGCCCGTACGCCGGCGAAGACCACGATCGTTGCCAGCACCAACGTGACGGCCGACTGCCACAGCCGATGGAAGAGGTATCGCCTCACGAACCCCACCACCTCGCCCGTTCCCGCCGCCCGCAGGCGGAGAGAACGCTCACTTGGCGAATCCGGCGAACGCCGTCCGGATCACGCCGTCCGGGAACGTCTGGACACCCAGGAGCTTCTTCGAGACGCCGGTCAGGTTGCGCTGGCGGTACATGTAGATCAGCGGGTCGTCCTCCTGCAGCTTGCTCACGACATCGCCGTACAGCTTGATCCGCTGCGCCTTGTCGGTCGACTGCCGCGCGTCGGTCAGCAGCTTGTCCACGTCGGGGCTGCTGTAGCCGGCGACGTTCTGGCTGCCTTCCGAGCCGACGAAGTTGTAGATGTTCGCGTCCGGGTCGACCCGGCCGGACCAGCCGAGCTGCAACAGCTCGAACTCACCACGGTCCTGCTGGTCGAGCAGTGACGCGTACTCGACCGGCTTGATCTCCAGCTCGAACCCGCCGTCCTTCACCATCGCCTGCAGCGCCTGCGCGAGCCGCAGACTGTCCGGGTTGTTGGAGGTGATCATGCTGACCTTGTACGGCGTGGGCACGCCGGCGTCGGCCAGCAGTTGCTTCGCCTTCGCCGGGTCGTGCGGCGGGCAGACCTGCGCGGCGTCGGAGGTGAACTCGCTCTTCGGTGAGACAGGCGAGCAGGCGACCGTGTTCAGCCCGTTGAAGATCGTCTTCACCAAGGCCTCCCGGTCGATCGACAGCGCCAGCGCCTGCCGGACCCGCGGGTCCTTCGCGATCGGGGTGTCGAGCGGCTTGAGCGGCTTGCCGATGCCGTTCGCGTTCGCGACGTTGATGGTCAGGCCCTGGTACCCCAGCGACTGCGACTGCAGCACGGTCATCGTGCTGTCCTTCTGCAGCTGCGGCGCGTCCTGCGTCGACAGCGAGTCGGCGATCTGCGCGTCACCGGACTTCAGGTTGGCCGAACGGATGCTGGAGTCGGTGATGATCCGGTACTCGATCGCGTCCAGGTGCACCTTGGCGGCGTCGTAGTACAGCGGGTCCTTGACCACCTTGATCGAGTTCTGCGCGACCCGGCTGGCGAACTTGAACGGTCCGACACACACCGGTGCGTTGGAGAAGTTCGCGCCGAGCTTCGACACCGCGGCCGGGCTCAGCACCATACCGGCCCGGTCGGCCAGCGCGGCGGTCAGCGGGGCGAACGGCTTCGACAGCTTGATCACCACGGTGTTCGGGTCCGGCGTCTCGATCGAGGTGATCGGGCCGAGTTCGCTCTTGCGGCCGGAACCGGCGATCGTCAGGCCGCGCTCGATCGAGATCTTCACCGCGTTCGAGTCCATCGTCCCGCCGTCGGCGAACTTCACGCCCTGCTTCAGCGGGATGGTCAGGCTCAGCCCGTCGGCCGAGATGGTCGGCAGCGCGGTGGCCAGTTGCGGCACGACCTTCGCGTCCGGGCCGAGGTCGTACAGCTTCTCGCACATGGTGTGGAAGACGTAGCGCGAGTACAGGCTGCGCGACAGCGACGGATCCAGCTTGTCCGGGTCCGCGGACAGCGCGACCGTGAGCGTGCCGCCCTGCTTGACCTGTGCCGGGTCGGCCGGGTCGCCGAACACGTCTTTGCCCTCCGCCGACTGGGTTTCCCCGCCCCCGTCATTGCCGGCCGGCTCGACGGGAGAACAAGCCGTTCCGACGAGCGCGAGCGCGATCACCCCCACCATGGTTCCGGCGACCATCGGGCGGCGGTAGCTCCTGCTGGAGCGGTTCAGTAAGGACGGAAGTCGACGAGTCATCGCGTGCTCCTGAGTAGGCGGTCCTGTCGACTGTTTCATGTATACAAGGCAGGTGCGCAAGTGATTCGGCGAGTTTGGCTGAACCTTTTACGACCGCCTGCCGTAGTCACTGCCGAACGCCCGAGTGCCGACCGCCGCGAGGCCGCCGGAGACTGTGTTACGCCCCGGCGGCCCCGCGGTCGATCAGGTCGTCACTGGATACGTGAGGTCACCAATGGGCGGTCGCTGATCACCGAGGGCGAGCGCCATCAGGTTCGGTCCGTCGTACTGCGGATGATGGATACCGAACTCGGTCGCCTGCCGGAATCCGAACCTCGGGTAGTACGTGTCGTGACCGAGCACGATGACAGTCTGCTCATCACGATCACGCGCGGTGTCGAGCGCCGCGATGACCGCCGCGCTCCCTGCGCCTTGTCTCTGGTACGCCGGAAGTACGGCAACCGGACCCAGGGACACGATCGGGGTGTCGCCGACGTGGGCGCGGGTGAGCACCGCGTAGGCAACCGGTCGGTCGTCCGGGGTGGTTGCCACGAGCGACAACCCCGGCAGGATGGCGCTCGGGTCCGAACGCAAGGCATCGAGGAAGTCGACCTCGAACTGGCGGCCGAAGGCCTGCCAGGTGATGTCACGGACCGTGTCGGCGTCGGCCGGCGTCTCGGCGCGGGTGTTCCAGGTGATGGACAACGGAGAATCCCTTTCGGGCAAGGGGTTCCGCCGGTCTTGGTCAGACAGAACCCGGGGTGAGTTGGATGAGCGTGTCGGCTGCCGGGCGTGCGGCAGCACTCGTTCGCGCCGACATCAACTCACCTCCTCGATGCTCCGAAGTTCCCGCCACCTTAGCCACGTTGTCAGGTGGCCGCACCGGATTTACGACTCGGTGGCCAGGGCGGTAAGGGGATCGGTCGTGGCGGGCGCCGTTGGGGTCCAGGTGTCGTCGACCAGGCGGTACGCGTGCCAACGGCCGTGGTGGTCGAGTCTGAGCTGGGTGTCCCGCCCGAGGACGAGTTGGTTGCCGAGGACCTGGATGGTGAGCTCGTCGTCGGCGGCAAGCAGTTCGGTCCGGGCGCGGGCGAGCTCGGCGGGATCGGGTGTCCAGGTGTGCTCGAGGACGTCGAGGCCGGGCGCTCCGCCGTACCGCCAGGCTTGGATGCCCAGGGCAAGCTCTTCGCTCCGCCCGGTTGCGTTGGCCAGAGCGTCACTTAACTCGGGGAAGTCCGCGGCCAGTCGTACGGCGTCCTGCCATTCGTCGAGCCTCTGCGGCTCGCCGGCGCCGCTGAGAAGCGCACTCAACAACGCGCGAGCCCGCCGAGCGGCGTCCAACACGAGCAGCGGCAACAGAGTCGGCCCGAAGCCTGCGGGCGCCTCGATCCCAGTGACCGCCAGCTCGTCGATGACGACCTTCCCCGGCAGGTCCGGAACGTCGGGCAGCGCGCCGACCGGAGTCGCGAGTACGTCGTGCAGTGACGCGCCGGCTTCGTCAGCTTCGTCAGCCGGTGCCGTCTGGCTCCTCGTTTGCAATTGGTCGAGCAAGTCGTCGCGGGAGGTGCCGCGGAGAAGGAGGAGGACGAACGGGTCGGAGTCGAGTAGCCAGGCAACTTGGTAGCAGAGGGCGGCCGCGTGCCGGCAGGGGAGTTCCCAGCCGTCGCAGGTACAGCTGGGGTCGAGGTCGCCGATACCGGGGAGCAGCGAGACGCCCGCGTCGGCGGCCGCTTCCACCAGGTCGTGCGGCATCTCACCGTCGAGGAGCGCGGCGATGTGACCTGCGCGAGCGGCTACCTGGTCGAGGAAGCGGCTCCAGTCGGAGTCACTCAACTCATCGACGTGAACGACGGCCTCGAAGGTGTCGTCGGGGGAGTAGACGGTCGCCGCGATCCGGCCCGGGCTGATCGTGATCGTCCCGACCTGACCGGAGTTCGCGTACCGCCGTCCCTTCCGCAGCTGGTCCGCATCGAGCGAGGTGTCCTCGAGTGCCTGCACCCACGTCCGCGCCCACCACGACCGTCCTTGAGTACTCCGCCGCTGTGCCGGAAAGGCAGGAAATCCCTGAGCCTCCGTCATCGTGCACCTCTTAGCTCAACGAGGTCGGCGAGTTCGGTGTCGGAGAGTTCGGTGAGGGCCGCCTCGCCGCCGGTCAGGACGGCTTCGGCGAGTTCACGCTTGCTGCTCAGCATCGTGGCGATGCGGTCCTCGATGGTGCCTTCGGCAATCAAGCGGTGCACCTGCACAGGCCGCGTCTGCCCGATCCGGTACGCGCGGTCCGTCGCCTGATCCTCGACCGCCGGATTCCACCACCGGTCGTAGTGCACGACGTGATCCGCCCGGGTCAGGTTCAGCCCGGTCCCGGCCGCCTTCAACGACAGCAGGAACACCGGCACCTCGCCGTCCTGGAACCGCTCGACCATCTCCTCACGCTTCGGCACCGGCGTCCCACCATGCAGCAGTTGCGTACCGATGCCGCGGTCGGCCAGATGCCGCTCGAGCAGCCGCGCCATCGCGACGTACTGCGTGAAGACCAGGACCGCGCCGTCCTCGGCCACGATCGTCTCCAGCAGTTCGTCCAGCAGTTCGAGCTTCCCGGACCGTCCGTTCAGGCGCGCGTCGTCGCCCTCCTTCAGGTACTGCGCCGGGTGGTTGCAGATCTGCTTGAGTCCGGTCAGCAGCTTCACGATCAGCCCGCGCCGAGCCATCCGGTCGCTGGCCTGCACCTCCGTCATCAGCTCGCGAACCGTTGCCTCGTACAACACCGCCTGCTCACGCGTGAGGGACACCGGCTGATCGGTCTCCGTCTTCGGCGGCAACTCGGGCGCGATGCCGGGATCGGACTTGCGGCGCCGGAGCAGGAACGGCCGCACCAGCTTCGCCAGCCGCTCCGCGACCTCCTCGTCCTTGTCCGCCTCGATCGGCGCTGCCCACCGATTCCGGAACGTCCCGAGCCGGCCGAGCAGACCGGGCGTCGTCCAGTCGAGGATCGCCCACAGCTCGGACAGGTTGTTCTCTACCGGGGTGCCGGTCAACGCCACCCGCGCCTGCGACGGCACGGTCCGCAAGGCCTTCGCCGTACTCGACGAGGGGTTCTTCACATGCTGTGCCTCGTCGGCAACGACCATCGCCCACCGATGACCAGCCAGCCGTACGGCGTCGCGCCGCAAGGTGCCGTATGTCGTCAGCACGAAGCCGTGCTCGGCGTCGTCGAGTGATCTCGAGGAGCCGTGGAAGCGACGTACCGGGGTGCCTGGTGCGAAGCGCTGGACCTCGCGCTCCCAGTTGCCGAGCAGGGACGCCGGACAGACCACGAGGGTGGGGCCTGCGGTGGCGGTCGACTCCTGGCGGTGCAGGTGGAGCGAGATGAGAGTGATCGTCTTGCCCAGACCCATGTCGTCGGCCAGGCAGCCGCCGAGTCCGAGCGAGGTCATCCGGGAGAGCCAGCGCAGACCGCGGAGCTGGTAGTCGCGGAGGGTGGCGTGCAGGCCGGCCGGTGCCTCGACCGGTTCGTCGGCGCGGTCCGGGTCGGCGATCCGGGCGCGCAGATCCGCGAGCCAGCGCGTCGGCTCGATCGTGACTTGGCGGCCGTCGATCTCGGCGCTGCCGGTGAGTGCGGCGCTGAGCGCGTCGATCGCGGTGACCGGTTTGAGGATCCGCTCGCGGGCCTTCCGAGCCAGGTCGGGGTCGATCAGCATCCACTGGTCACGAAGTCTGACCACCGGTCGGGTCGCTTCGGCCAGTTGGTCCATCTCTGCCTCGGTCAGTGGCTCGCTGTCAGGGTCATTGCCGAGGGCAACCTGCCAGCTGAAGTCGAGGGTGGCGTCGCCGCCGAAGAAGCTCGGCAGGTCGCTGGGCGGTCCGTCCGACGACGTGATCGCGGCCCGAGCGGTCAGCGCACGCCCGAGGCTCCGCGGCCAGTGCAGGTCCACCCCGGCTGCCGTCAGCCGCTGCGCCGATCCCGCCAGCAGCTCACCGACCTCCTCGTCGGCCAGCTCCATCCGATCCGGTACGGCGGAGTCCAGGAGGCGACCCAAGGGTGTCCACACGCGGGCGGCCCGCCGGATCGCCAGCGTCGCATCGAGCCGCGCCCGTGGACCGAACCCGGCGACGTCCTCGGCCCAAACGTCGTACGCGTCCCGCACCAGAGTCGGGTCCTTCAGGCTGTGCAGCTGCACTACCGCCGAGAACGCCAGTGAGTCGGCCATCTCGATCCGCAACGAGATCCGCACCCCGGTGTCCAAACCCACCGACACCTCGTCGGCCCACGACCGCAACCGCTCCGCCCGCTGCGGGGTGGACGCCGCGAACAACCCGGTCTGATGTGCCTTCGCAGCAGCGGGCGATCGCGGCATCCCATCCGCAACCGCATCCACGAACGCCCGCACCAGATCCTCGGCAACAGGCAACCGCACCCCACCGCCACCGACAGCACCGATCGGCGCCGGACCACCCGACGGGGGAGCGGGCGGGATTGGTTCGAGGGGGAGGGCTCGGGCTGACGGTGGCATGGCTTCGGCTAGTTCGAGGAGGCGGGTGACATCGCCCGCATCGAGCGGACCGGCGCGCCAGGCGTCGTGGCCGGCCGGGGAGACGCCGGGAAGAAGCTTGCCCCGGGCCACCAACTGCAGTGCGATCAACGAGGCGCCGCCCCAGAACGCGGCCGACGGATGAGCGCCGGGCGCGCGCCGCGCGCGGCCGAGCACCGGTACGGCCTCCGCGACGGTCAGCTCGATCGCGCGGACCGAGCGCGGCTCCGCGTCGACGACCAGCTCCAACTCCGTCTGCTCCCCAACGCCCAGCGGAAGCTGCCCACCGTCCGGGTCCCAGAACGCGATCCGGCCTTCCCGAGGCGGGTCAGCCGGCTTGAACACCACCGCACACCCCACCAGATCCTGCTGCCCCGTACTCGCCAACCCGACGTCCTCCCTCACCACTTCTCATGCGATCCGCAGCAAACGACCTCAGACCGTGACAGCCTCCACATCAGCCGCACCGCTGTCCGGCTGATCGAACTGCGTTCGGTAAAGCTCCTCGTACCGACCGCGCGCAGCGAGCAGATCCGTGTGGGTGCCACGCTCGATGATCCGGCCGGCCTCGATCACGAGGATCTGGTCGGCGGCCCGGATGGTCGACAACCGGTGCGCGATCACAACCGCCGTACGTCCGGCCAGCGCCTCGGTCAGCGCTGCCTGCACAGCCGCCTCGTTGGTCGAGTCCAGCGCCGCCGTGGCCTCGTCGAGGATCACGACCCGCGGTTGCGCGAGCAGCAGCCGAGCGATCGTGAGCCGCTGCCGCTCACCACCCGACAGCCGGTACCCACGTTCACCGACCACCGTGTCCAGCTGATCCGGCAGCGATCTGATCAGTTCACCCAGCCGTGCCCGGGTCAGCGCATCCCACAGGTCGGCCTCCAAGGCCTCCGGCCGAGCGAGCAACAGATTCTCGCGGATCGAGTCATGGAAGAGGTGACCGTCCTGCGTGACCATGCCGAGCGTTTCCCGCAGCGACTCCGCCGACACGTCCCGTACGTCGACCCCGGCGAGCTTCACCGCGCCCGAATCGACGTCGTACAACCGGGGGATGAGCTGCGCGATGGTCGACTTCCCGGCGCCGGACGAGCCGACGAGCGCGACCATCTGCCCGGGCTCCGCGCGGAAGGACACGTCATGCAGCACCTCGACACCGCCGCGGGTGTCGAGCTTGGCGACCTCCTCGAGCGAGGCCAGCGAGACCTTGTCCGCGGAGGGGTACGCGAAGCCGACCTGCGCGAACTCGACCGCCACCGGCCCCTCGGGCACCCGGCCGGCATCCGGCTTGTCCTTGATGAGCGGCTCGAGATCCAGCACCTCGAAGACGCGCTCGAAGCTGACCAGTGCGGTCATCACCTCGAGCCGCGCACTCGCCAGCGCCGTGAGCGGTGAGTACAGCCGGGTGAGCAGCAAGGCCATCGAGACGACAGAACCTGCGTCGAGCTGGTCGCGTAGCGCGTAGAACCCGCCGAGTCCGTAGACGAGCGCCAGCGCGAGCGCCGACACCAGGGTCAGCGCGGTGACGAAGATCCACTGCACCATCGCGGTCCGCACGCCGATGTCGCGCACCCGCCGTGCCCGGATCGCGAACTCCAGCGACTCCCGCTTCGGCCGGCCGAACAGCTTCACCAGCGTCGCGCCCGGCGCCGAGAACCGCTCGGTCATCTGCGTGCTCATGGTCGCGTTGTAGTTCGCCGCCTCCCGCTCCAGCGCGGCCAGCTTGGTCCCGACCCGGCGGGCCGGTATCACGAAGATCGGCAGGAGGATCAGCGCGAGCAGAGTGATCTGCCACGACACCCCGAGCATCACGACCAGGGTGAGCACCAGCATCACGAGGTTGCTGACGACGCCGGACAGCGTGTCGCTGAACGCGCGCTGGGCCCCGATCACGTCGTTGTTCAGCCGGGAGACCAGCGCTCCGGTCCGGGTCCGGGTGAAGAAGGCGATCGGCATCCGCTGGATGTGGTCGAACACCGCCGTCCGCAGATCCAGGATCAGTCCTTCACCGATCCGCGCCGACAGCCAGCGCGTCCACAGGCTGATCCCGGCCTCGGCGATCGCGATCACCGCGATCAGGAGGGACAGCTGCAGAACGAAGCTGAACGCCTCCCCGCCCACGATCGCGTTGACCACCTTCCCGGCCAGCACCGGCGTCGCGACCGCGAGCACGGCCGCGCCGACGCTCAGCACGAGGAACGCGATCAGTTGCCGCCGGTGCGGGCGCGCGAAGGCGAGGATCCGCAGCAGCGTGGCCCGTGAGAACGGGCGTTTCTCGTCCTGGGCGTTCATCGCGTGGTACAGCGAGTTCCACGCGGTCATCTCCATGCTCACGGCTGTGCTCCGCTGGGATCGGTGGATCGGGAAGGTCGATGATTCAGGACAGCACCGACAGTTCCCGACCGTAGAACCTCGACAGTGCTTGAGGTCAATCGACTTTTAAACTGAGTACGCTGTACGAAGTGCGGTTGAGTGTAGCCAATCCGGAGGAATCGCGCACATGAATCAGGAGTACAGCGGCAGCGGCGACCCGGCACGGAGCCTGGAGCTGCTCTGGCGCCGGCGACCGCAGCCGACCCGCGGGCCGAAGCCGGCGCTCACGGTGGAGGGGATCGTCGAGGCCGCTGTGCGCATCGCCGACGCCGAGGGGATCGGAGCGATGTCGATGCGCCGCGTCGCCGACGAGCTCGGTGCCGGCGCGATGACGCTGTACCGCTACTTCCCGGGCAAGGGCGAGTTGCTCGACGTCATGCTCGACACCGTGTACGGCGAACTGCCGCGGCGCGAGGTGGACGGGGACTGGCGAGCCCGGCTCGACGAAGTGGCCCGGGAGAACCGCGAGCTGTACCTGCGCCACCCGTGGATGCTCCAGATCGCGGTCAGTCGCCCTCCGCTCGGTCCGCACGTGATGGCGAAATACGAGTACGAACTCGAGGCGGTCGAGGGCATCGGCCTGACCGACGTCGAGATGGATGCCACGGTGGCTCTGGTGAACGGGTACGTGCACGGCGCCGTACGGACCGACGTCGAGGCGCGACAGGTGATCCAGCGGTCGGGAATGACCGACAAGGAGTGGTGGCTGGCACACGTGCCGCACCTGGACAAGATCGCCGACGCCCAGCAGTTCCCGCTCGCGACCCGGGTGGGGACGACGGTCGGGAATGAGTTCGACGCGCCGTACGACTCCGATCATGCGTTCGAATACGGTCTTGCGCGGCTCCTGGACGGCGTGTCCGCGCTGGTGGAGAACCGGTCTGGCCCGAAAGTGCGAAAGAAGTTGTGAGTGAGTACTCACTCAGTTAATCTCGACACGTGACACCACGAGCCACACCACTGCCACCCGAGGAACGGCGCGCCGCCATCGTCCGGGCCGCGCTGCCGTTGCTGGAGGAGTTCGGCGCCGAGGTGAGCACCAAGCAGATCGCCGAAGCGGCCGGGATCGCCGAGGGGACGATCTTCCGGGCCTTCGGCAGCAAGGACGCGCTGATCGATGCCGTGATGGCGACCGCGTTCGACACCAGTGACCTGATCACGGCACTGGAGAACGTCGACCGCTCGCTGCCGCTTCGGGAGCGCACCATCGCCGCGGTCGAGGTCGGTCAGAACCGCCTGCGCAGCGTCTTCAAGCTCATGTTCACCCTACGGATGCGCCGGCCGCCCGACTTCAAGTCCATGCCGATGGACGAGGCCCATCGCAAGCGCCAGTCCGACCTGGCCAATGCCGCGTTCGCCGACCTGCTCCGCCCGGATCAGGACCAGTTGCGCTTCCCGCCCGAAGAGGTGGTCCGCCGGATCGGGCTGATCACCTTCTCCGCCACCCACCCAATGATTTCCGGTGGCGTCGTACTGACCGCCGAGGAGATCGTCGACTTCGCGTTCGACGGTGTCCGCTGGCACGACTCCGGTCAGCACGCCGCCCCCGGGGGTGTCGCCGAGTACTCACTCGGCGGTGCCCGCCATCACGACTCTGGGGATGATCGATGCTAGTTCGACTCTTGCGTACGCACCTGCGTCCGTACGTGGGAAACCTGTCCATAGTGGTCGTCCTGCAGCTGATCGGGACGATCGCTTCTCTCTACCTGCCCAGCCTGAACGCCGACATCATCGACAACGGCGTGGCCAAGGGCGACACCGACTACATCATGCAAACCGGCGGCTGGATGCTGGCTGTCAGCCTGGTGCAGATCATCTGCACGATCATCGCGGTGTACTTCGGTGCGAAGACCGCCGCGCTGTTCGGCCGGGACGTCCGCGCCGCGGTGTTCCACCGGGTCGGCGAGTTCTCCGCGCGGGAGGTCAACCAGTTCGGTGCACCGACACTGATCTCTCGCAGTACGAACGACGTCACCCAGATCCAGATGCTGGTGGTCACCACCTGCACGATGCTGGTAGCCGCACCGATCACGATGATCGGCGGCGTGTTCATGGCGGTCCGCGAGGACGTCGGCCTGTCCTGGCTGGTGGCCGTCGCCGTACCGCTGCTGGCGATCTGCGTCGGCTTCATCGCGAGCCGGATGGTCCCGCAGTTCCGGAAGATGCAGAAGAACATCGACGGGGTGAACCGGGTCCTGCGCGAGCAGATCTCCGGCATCCGAGTGGTCCGCGCCTTCGTTCGCGAGCCGCACGAGGTCGAGCGCTTCGGCGAGGCGAACCAGAACCTGACCGACACGGCCATCCGGGCCGGCCGGCTGATGGCGCTGGTGTTCCCGACGGTGATGCTGATCCTGAACGTGTCGAGTATCGCGGTGCTGTGGTTCGGCGCCTCCCGGGTCGAGAACGGGACGATGGAGGTCGGTGCGCTGACCGCCTTCCTGAGCTATCTGATCCAGATCCTGTTCTCGGTGATGATGGGCGTGTTCGTGATGATCATGGTGCCGCGCGCCGCGGTCTGCGCGGACCGGATCTCCGAGGTCCTGGACACCGAGTCCTCGGTCCGGCCGCCGGTCACCGCGATCAAGTCGTTCACCGGTCGCGGTCAGTTGGTCTTCGAGAACGCGTCGTTCCAGTACCCGGGGGCGGCCGAGCCGGTACTGCGCAACATCGACCTCGTCGCCTCGCCGGGGCAGACGACCGCGATCATCGGGAGCACGGGTGCGGGCAAGACGACGCTGCTCTCGCTGGTGCCGCGGTTGTTCGATGCCACCGGCGGGCGGGTGCTCGTCGACGGGATCGACGTACGCGACATCGAGCCGGAGGCGCTCTGGGAGCGGATCGGCCTGGTGCCACAACGGCCGTACCTGTTCTCCGGGACGGTCGCCAGCAACCTGCGCTACGGCAACCCGGACGCGACCGACGAGGACCTCTGGCGCGCGCTGGAGATTGCCCAGGGCAAGGACTTCGTCGAGGCGATGCCGGAAGGGCTGGAAGCGCCGATCGCACAGGGCGGCACGAACGTGTCCGGTGGTCAGCGGCAGCGGCTCGCGATTGCGCGGGCACTGGTCCGCAAGCCGGAGATCTACCTGTTCGACGACTCGTTCTCCGCGCTGGACCTGTCCACCGACGCCCGGCTGCGGGCGGCGCTGCGGCCGATCACGGCGCAAGCGTGTGTGGTGATCGTGGCGCAACGCGTGTCCACGATCGTCGACGCCGACCAGATCGTGGTGGTCGAGGACGGCGCGATCGTCGGCAAGGGCCGGCATGACGAGTTGCTCGACAGCTGTCCGACGTACGTCGAGATCGTCGAGTCCCAGCGATCCGCGGAGGAGGCAGCATGAGCGAGGAGAACAAGACCCCGCCCTCTCCGAACGGACAGGGACCGGCGGCTGCGACGCCCGAGGCGGCGCCGGCCGGTGGTACGACGACGGTGAAGGCGACCGAGCGGCCGACCACGGGCCGGGCGTTCGGGCCTCCGGGTGGTATCCCGGGGGACAAGTCGATGAACTTCGGTCCGTCGGCGAAGCGGCTGCTCGGGCGGTTGCGGCCGCATCGGCTCCAGGTGACCGTCGTCGTCGCACTCGCGGTCTGCAGCGTCACGCTGTCGGTGCTCGGGCCGAAGATCCTCGGCCGCGCGACCGACATCATCTTCTCCGGTGCGATCGGCAAGCAGTTCCCGAGCGGTCTGACCAAGGACCAGGTGATCGAGCAGGCCCGGGCCTCGGGCAACGGCCGGCTGGCCGACCTGCTCGGCGGGATCGACCTGATCCCGGGCGTCGGCATCGATTTCGATGCCTTGCGCAACGTCCTGCTGATGGTGCTCGGCCTGTACGTCGGCGCGTTCTTCCTGTCCTGGATGCAGGGCTACATCCTGAACGGCGTGGTCCAGCGGACCATCCTCGCGCTGCGGTCCGATGTCGAGGGCAAGTTGAACCGGCTGCCGCTGAGCTACTTCGACGGCGCACCACGCGGCGAGCTGCTCAGCCGGGTGACTAACGACATCGACAACATCTCGACCAGCCTGCAGCAGACGCTGAGCCAGCTGCTCACCTCGCTGCTGACGGTGATCGGCGTCGTCACGATGATGTTCGTGGTCTCGCCGCTGCTGGCCCTGATCGCGCTCGTCACGATCCCGATCTCGATGGTCCTGACCGCGGTGATCGCCAAGCGGTCGCAGGTCCGGTTCGTCGCCCAGTGGCGTCATACCGGCGCGTTGAACGGCCAGATCGAGGAGGCCTTCACCGGGCACGAGTTGGTGAAGGTGTTCGGCCGGCAGAAGGAGATCGAGGAGGGCTTCGCGAAGAAGAACGAGGAGCTGTACCAGGCCGCGTTCGGGGCGCAGTTCATCTCCGGTCTGATCATGCCGGTGATGATGTTCATCGGGAACGTCAACTACGTGGTCATCGCCGTCATCGGTGGTCTGCGGGTCGCCTCCGGCACGATGTCTCTGGGCGACGTCCAGGCGTTCATCCAGTACTCGCGCCAGTTCACCCAGCCACTGACCCAGGTGGCCTCGATGGCCAACCTGCTGCAGTCCGGGGTCGCCTCGGCCGAGCGGGTCTTCGAGGTACTGGACGCCGACGAGCAGGTGCCGGACGACGCGACGCCGGAGAAGGTCACCGACTCCCGCGGGCGGGTCGCGTTCGAGCACGTGTCGTTCTCGTACGACCCGGACAAGCCGCTGATCACCGACCTGAGCCTGGTCGCCGAGCCCGGCCAGACGGTCGCGATCGTCGGTCCGACGGGTGCGGGCAAGACCACGCTGGTCAACCTGATCATGCGGTTCTACGAGCTGAACGGCGGGCGGATCACGCTCGACGGTGTCGATATCACCGAGCTGACCCGGCACGACCTGCGGTCGCGGATCGGGATGGTGCTGCAGGACACCTGGCTGTTCGGCGGCACGATCCGGGACAACATCCTCTACGGCAACCTGAAGGCCACCGAGGAGGACATGCTGGCCGCGGCCAAGGCGACGTACGTCGACCGGTTCGTGCACAGCCTGCCCGATGGGTACGACACGGTGATCGACGAGGAGGGCAGCAACGTCAGTGCCGGTGAGAAGCAGCTGCTGACCATCGCGCGGGCGTTCCTGGCCGATCCGCAACTGCTGATCCTGGACGAGGCGACCAGCTCGGTCGACACCCGCACCGAGGTCCTCGTGCAGCGGGCGATGGCCGCACTCCGCTCCGACCGCACCAGCTTCGTGATCGCCCACCGCCTCTCCACGATCCGCGACGCGGACCTCATCCTCGTCATGGAGAACGGCGCGATCGTCGAACAAGGCAACCACCGCGAGTTGCTCGCGGCCGACGGCGCCTACGCCCGCCTCTACAACGCCCAGTTCAGCGGCGCGGTAATAGACATCGACGAGGAAGCCGCAGCCCTGACACCTACCCCGGCAGCAGCCCCCGCCGTACGCCGATGATCCGGGACGGGGACGCCTACCAGGCGTCCCGTCCACGGCTATTGGGGAGCCGAGACTCTCAGGCTGAGTGGGGCCGCGTGCGTCGAGCGTAGGCACGAGCCGCGCGGACCCGGTCGCCGCAGCGGGTGGAGCACCAGTGGCGGCGGCCGTGGCGGAGCAGGTAGCGGTTGCAAGGTGGGGAGTCACAGGCGGCGAGGGTGTCGGCGTCGGCGCTGGTGAGGAGGTCGGCGGCGCCGGCGGCGATGGTGGCCAGGGCGCGGTCGAGGGTCTCGTTCGGGGGACAGATCGCGGCGCGGTACGGACCGTTCCGCTCGTCCCAGAGCAACAGTGACGCTGTCGGGACGCGGGTCAGGGCGTCGTTGACGGCGGAGAGGGCCGATGGCAGCGCGGGAAGCCTTTCGACCCGGGCCGCGAACAGCGCGCGCACATGTTCGCGCAGGGCGCGTAGCTGCGTCGCGCACATCTCCTGAACACCGGCGTCGTCGGCCGCGAGCGCGTGGCCGGTGAGCCACTGGTTCACCGCCTCCGGCGTACCGAGGAGGTCGACGTACTGACCGCCGGGCAGCGCGATCGCGGTGTTGACGAAGTCGAGGGCCAGGTAGTCCTCGGCGCCGGGGGCAGGCGGCAGCGGGGCGGTTGGTGCCAGCTCCGCGATCGACGGTTCACTCATGGGATCTCATGGTACAGCTTGCCAATATCCGTGAGAACCACCTACGGTTCTCACGGATAAACCCCAATGTATTCATGAGGAGATCATGAGAGGCACACTGCTGGCGTTGATGGTCTGCGTCTTCGGCGTCACCACCGGCGAGTTCGTGCTCACTGGGATCCTGCCCGCGGTCGCGGGCGATCTGGAGGTCTCGATCCCCGCGGCCGGCCTGCTGGTGACGGCGTACGCACTCGGCATGATCGTCGGCGGACCGTTGCTGACAGCAATCACCGCCGGCCGTCCACGCAAGCGACTGGTGCTGGCTCTGCTGGTCGTCGCCGTGGCCGGCAACCTGCTGTCGGCTCTGGCGCCCGGATACGAGATCCTGTTCGCGGCGCGGATCGTGACCGCGCTGGTGACGTCGACGTTCTTCGCGAACGCGATCGTCATCGTGATTTCGTCCGCGCCGGCGGGCAAGCAGGGGGCGACCGTCGCGAAGCTTGTCTTCGGCATGAATCTGGCCATGATTCTCGGCGCGCCGCTCGGCACCTGGATCGGCGAGGCGTTCGGCTGGCGCGCGACGTTCGGTGCGATCACCGCGTGCTGCGCCGTCGGGCTACTCCTGGTCGCCCGCTTCGTGCCAGGCGACCAGGCCGGCACGCGGAACCGGGCGCTGGGGGAGTTCGCCGTCTTCCGCGATCGCGACCTGTTGCTCGCGATCACCACCACCGCGGTCGCGAACATCGGTCTGCTCATGGTGTTCACGTATCTCGCGCCGTTGCTGACCGGACCTGGTTCGTTCGCAGCAGGCGCGGTCGCTCCGATGCTGCTGATCTACGGTGTCGGAGCAACGATCGGCAACCTGCTCGGCGGCCGGCTGGCGGACCGGGCGTTGTTGCCTTCCCAGCTCAGCGCCCTGAGTGTGCTCCTCGTCCTGCTCATCGCGCTGCGGGTCAGTCCGACGCCGGTGGTCACCGGCTTGCTGGTGTTCGCTGCCGGGGCCGTCGGCTTCTCCGTGATCCCCGGCATGCAGAGCCGCGTCCTGAGCACGGCCGCGGCTGCCCCGACGTTGGCGATCGCCGTCAACGCCTCGGCGTACCAACTCGCGGCAGCATGTGCCGGATGGCTCGGCGGCCGAATCATCGCCGGCCCCGGGCTCCCCGCGATCTACCTGGTCGCCGCCATCACCACCGTGCTCGGGATCGGGCTCACCGCACTCGCGTTGCGCCGCGATCGAGTCGGTCCGGGCGAACTCGTCAGCCGGACAGAGAACGCGTGAGGAACTCCCGGAACTCGCCGGGCGCGGAGAACATCGGCATGTGATCCGCGCCCGGCAGCACCTCGAGCTCGGTGTTCGGGGCCTCGTCGGCCAGGCGTCGGGCCCAGAGTTGGGTGCCTTGAAAGTCACGGCCGCCGACGAGTACGGACAACGGCGGCTTGAGCTCGGCGAACCGGGTCTTGATCGGGGGATCGAGCTCCTCGCCGTGATGGATGGGCATCGTCAGCACGCGGGAGTTGGCGATCGCCAGGCCGATCAGCAGGCGGCGGTCGGCGTCGTTCACCATCGGGCACCAGCCGCCGACGTCGTACGCCGCGGCCGCCGGGATGCCGTCAGCGGCCAGGATCTCCTCGAGACGGGTGAAGTGTGCCCGCATCACCACGCGAGCCGCCGCCTCCACCGAGCTTGCGTCCGGGAACTCCCCGAACGATCCGGCCACCGCGCACACCCGGCGGACTCGGTCGGGATACCGGTGCGCGAACCCCAACGCCCGCCGGGCACCATCGGAGGAGCCGATCAGCACCGCACGCTCGACGCCCGCCGCATCCAGGACGGCTGCCAGGTCGTCGATCTCGCTGTACGCCGCGTACGACGGTGACGAGAGCCCGTTGTCCCGATAGTCCCAGGTCGTGACTCGCGACGTCTCCGACAGCCATGCCACCGTCGAGTCCCACATCCGAACGTCGGCCAGACCGCCGTTCAGGAGCACGACATCCGGGCCCTGGCCGTGCTGCTCGTAGTAGAGGTAGCCGTCGGGCACCTCCACGAAGTTCCTCGTCGGGTTGATCATCGGGCGAGGCGGCGTACGGCGAGTTCGGCCAGGAGGGCGGCTCCGTCGGGGAGGACGGAGTCGTCGAAGTCGGCCAAGGGCGAGTGGTTGTCGGCGGCCGCGTCGGGGTCGGCCGACCGGCAGGCGCTGAGGTTGAGGTAGACGCCGGGGACCTCGTTGAGGACGTAGGACATGTCCTCGGCGCCACAGCGAGGGTTGGCGCGTTCGCGGAAGCGGTCGGGGCCGAAGACGTCGACGATGACGTCGCGGGCGAACTGATACTCCTCGACGTTGTTGACTGTCACCGGGTAGCCGATCCGGTACTCGGCCTTGGCGACCAGCCCGTGCGCGCTGGCCATCGCCTCGACCAGTTGGATCGACGCCTGCTGCACCTTCGCCCGGGCTTCCTCGGAGAACGTCCGGACGGTCGCCTCGAAGAACGCGTCGTCCGGGATGATGTTCTCCTTCGTGCCGCCCGCGATCCGTCCGACCGTGAGCACGACCGGGTCGAACACATCGAACTGACGCGTGATCATCGTCTGCAGAGCGGTCACGATCTCGCAGAGCACCGGGATCGGGTCCTTGCCGCGGTACGGCGTCGACCCGTGCGTACCCGCACCCACGACGCGGACGTTCAGCTGGTCGGCCGCCGCCATGAACGAGCCCGGACGGCTGCTCCACATCCCGCGCGGTTGTCCTGCGGACCCGACATGCAGTCCGTACGCCGCGTCCGCACGTCGGCCGGCCGCCTCGAGCACGCCCTCGCGGATCATGATCGGCGCCCCGCCAGTGGTCTCCTCGCCCGGCTGGAACATGAACACCACGTCACCGGCGAGCTCGGCCTGCATCGCCGACAGGATCTTCGCGGCGCCGACCAACCCGGCGACGTGGAGATCGTGGCCGCAGGCATGCATCATCCCGGGATGCTGGGACACGTACGGGACGTCGACCCGCTCGCTCACCGGCAGCGCGTCCATGTCGCCGCGGAGCAGGACGACCGGCCCGGGTCCGCCTCCGCCGCGCAGTACGGCGGTCACCGAGGACAGCTCCTTGCCGAGCGTGATCTCCAGCGGCAGGCCTGCGAGCGCGTCGAGGATGAGTTGCTGGGTCTTCGGCAGTTCGAGGTCGTACTCCGGCACCTGGTGCAGCGCCCGGCGGAGGGCGACGATCTCGTCGCGGAACTGCTCCGCCAGCTCGACAGTCCGGGTCATGCCTTCGGTCCCAGGTTCAGTGCGTTCATGACCCGCTGGGCGCTGCCACCCAGCTCGAGCAGTTCGACCAGGTCGAGCCATCGTTCTGGGTCCTTGACCTCGCTCGGGATGGTTGCGTCGAACGTGCCGACCGGTGCGTCCTTGGCCACCGCGACCACCTTCGGCGCGACGTCGAGGTAGTCGCTCGCCTCGAGGATCTTGCGCTTCACCGACGGCGACATCGGCGTACCCGGATCCGCGGCCGCGGCCCGGATCGCGTCCAGATCGCCGTACGCCGTGACCAGGGAGGCTGCTGTCTTCTCGCCGATGCCCTTGACGCCGGGCAGACCGTCGGAGGCGTCACCGCGGAGCGTCGCGAAGTCGGCGTACCGGTTCGCGGGGACGTCGTACTTGGCGAGCAGCGCCTTCTCGTCGTACACGTCGGCCCGGCCGACTCCGCGCGCGGCGGTGTAGACGATCCGGATGCCGCGGCTGTCGTCGATCAACTGGAACAGGTCCCGGTCGCCGGTGACGACGTCGACCGGCATAGTCGCCTGGTGCGAGAGTGTGCCGATCACGTCGTCGGCCTCGTGGTCGGCCGCGCCGACGATGGCGATGCCGAGGGCCTCCAGGCAGGCCCGGATGTACGGCACCTGGACCTCGAGCCGGTCCGGTACGTCCTCGACCTGCTCGCCCTTCGGCGTCACGAACTCGACCCGCTGCGCCTTGTACGACGGGATCAGCGCGACCCGCCAGGACGGTCGCCAGTTGTCGTCCCAGCACGCCACCAGGTGGGTCGGCCGGTGGTTCTCGGCCAGCCGCGCGATGAAGTCGAGCAGCCCACGGACCGCGTTGGTCGGCGTACCGTCGGCAGCCTTCATCGTGTCGGGGACGCCGAAGAAGGCGCGAAAGTACAGCGACGCGGTATCGAGCAGCATCAGCCGCTGGGTCGTCTCAGCCATGGGGCGATGCTTTCATGCCAGGGTGCCGCGGCAGTAGGGTCTCCAGGATGGAGGACCTGGACCGCAAGATCGTCGGGCTGCTTGCCAGTGACGGCAGGATGAGCTTCACCGACCTCGGCAAGGCGACCGGCCTGTCGACGTCGGCGGTGCACCAGCGGGTCAAGCGGCTCGAGCAACGCGGCATCATCCAGGGGTACGCCGCCACCGTCGACCACACCGCGCTCGACCTGCCGCTGACCGCGCTGATCTCGATCCGCCCGATCGACCCGTCCCAGCCCGACGACTCACCCGAGCGCCTCCGCGACGTCCCCGAGATCGAGTCCTGCTACTCCGTCGCAGGCGACTCCAGCTACATCCTCGTCGTCCGGGTCGCCTCCCCGGTGGCCCTCGAAAACCTCCTGGCCACTATCCGAGGCCGAGCCAATGTCTCCACCACAACCACCATCGTCCTCAGCACCCCCTACGAACGCCGCCCCCCAGCCCTCTGACCCACCTCCGCCGCCTGCTGGGTGAGGACCTGGTGGAGTCGCTCCGCGGTGGCTCGGGGGTGGAAGGTGTAGGCGTTGTGAGCGCCGGGGAACGGTTCGCAGGGGACTCCGAGGTGTTCGGCGAGGAGTCTGGCGCACTTGTTCGGCCAGATGTGGGTCGAGTCCTGGCCGGCTGCGGGGACCACGCGGGCGGGGGAGTTCTTGAGGTCGGTGAGATTGACGGTGTAGGCGCGAATGGCTGGGGTGTCGTGGGTCAGGAGCACCGCTGCGTTCAGGAAATGGTCGGGGCCGGGGGTCCGCAGGGGGTTGTCGGGTTCGCGGTCGGTCGGGTCGATGTCGAGGAACTTCGCGAACCAGCGGAGGGCAGGAGTGACCCCTTTCGTTGTGAAGATTTCCTCGACTGTGAGGAAGTCCTGGATGGCGGCGGCGCGCTCCGCGGCCGGTAGCAGTTGGGTGACGGGGGCTTCATGGGCGACGACCACGCCGACCTGATCGGGATGCCTGGTGGTGAGTTCCAGCGCGATCAGGCCGCCGAAGCTGCTGCCATAGACGTACGCCGGTTCTGTGGTGACGGTGGCGAGCAGGAGGGACAGGTCGTCGGCGTGCGTGGCCAGCGTCAGCGCGGGGGTGTCGGTGGTGCTACAGGACAGGCCTCGGCGGGCGTAGGTGAGGACGGTGTACCTGTCGGCCAGGTGGGTTGCGAGCGCTTCGGTCGCGCCGGCGTCCCCGTGACCTCCGGAGATGAGGACGAGCAGGGGGCCTGAACCACGGGTGAAGTGGTGCAGTCGGGCGCCGGGGACTTCCAGTACGGATTCCTTCATGAAACAGCCTTCCTCGTTCGGACCGGACAGGCGTCGACTATGCATCCGCCGTCGGCGGCTCGGGAGAGGAGCGGTTTGCCTAGGATCAGCGGTCCGAGGATGCGTTGGGCGAACGGTGGTATCACTGTCGCTATGGGGATGCACCGCGACGACCTCGCCGACTTCCTGCGCCGGTCCCGGGAGCGGCTGTCTCCACGCGACGTGGGGCTGGTCGAGGGACCGAGGCGTCGTACGCCGGGACTCCGCCGCGAGGAGGTCTCGCAGTTGGCGGGCATGTCGGCCGACTACCTCATGCGGCTGGAGCAGGGCAGGAGCCCGCAGCCCTCGATTCAGATGCTGGCCGCGCTGGCCCGCGCGCTGCGGCTGACGGCCGATGAGCGGGACCACCTGTACCTGCTCGCTGGGCAGCAGCCGCCGGAGGGAGCACGGGCCGGGGAGTACCTCGCGCCGAGCATGCTCTACATCCTCGACCGGCTGGACAGCGTTCCGGTCCAGGTCTTGAGCGACCTCGGCGACCTGCTGGCGCAGAACGACATGGCTCTGGCGTTGTTCGGGTGCGTGTGCGACGTGGCCCACGAGGACCGCAACATCGTGCTGCGCTGGTTCACCGAGCCCGACGTGCGAAGTCACTTCGCGGCCGAGGAGCGCGAGGAGCAGGCCCGGCAGTTGGTCGCGGATCTGCGCGCCGCCGCGGCCCGCCGCGGGAACGACGAAGCCTCCCGCACCCTTGTCACGCGACTCCGCGCCGTCAGCCCTGAGTTCGCGGCACTCTGGGATCGGCACGAGGTCGCCGTACGCAGATCACATCCGTACCGGCTGAACCATCCGGACCTCGGCAGGATCGAGTTCGACTGCGAGGTACTGGCGACACCCGCGGCAGACCAGCGACTACGAGTCTTCACCCCGCCACCGGGCCACGCCGACACCCTGGACCTGCTGCGCACACTCGGCCCACAGCACCGGTGCGACGCTGCTGCCGGGCAGTAGCTCGTAGGCGGGCTGTCGTAGGGTGCCGCTGTGCGGCACATTCTCTTACTGGATCTGTTCAGCACGTTGGTTGTTGATCGGGAGGCGGAGGATCTTGGGGTTGCGGGGGTGCTGGGGGTTGAGGGGGAGGCGTTCGGGCGGGAGCTGGAGGCGGTGGCGTACGAGCGGTTCACCGGGGCGTACGGCGATCTGGGGAACACGCTGCGGGTGGTAGCGGGGCGGTGTGGGGGTGCGCCTGGTGAGGAACAGGTGCGAGAGGCAACGGAATTGCGGCGAAGGTACGTGCGGCGGTTGCTGCACGCGGTGCCGGAGGGGACTGTCAGGACGTTGGGCGGACTGAAGCGGGCTGGGTGGCGGATCGGGCTGGTCAGTGACGCGACTGCGGAGACGCCGCTCGAGTGGGCCGACTGTCCGCTCGCGTCGTACTTCGAGGTGACCGCGTTCTCGGCCGAGGTGGGCGCTGTGAAGCCGGATCCGAAGATGTATCTGACGGCCTGTCACGCGCTGGAGGTCGAGCCCAGCGAGTGCGTGTACGTCGGCGACGGTGGGTACGGCGAACTCCCAGCGGCTGCTGCGCTCGGCATGTACGCGATCCGGACCACCGAGCACGCCGACAGCGCCCCGTCCTGGACCGGCCCCACGATCACCTCCTTCACCGACCTCCCCGCGCTGATCGCCGGGAGTGGGCAGCCGGCGGACCGTGGACAGGGTTTGGGGACCGCGGACACGGAATAACCTGTTCACAGTCCCCAGAAGGTGTTCACGGTCACGGCAAGGAACCGAGCCCGCGAGGGGCTAGTAGCCGCCGGCGGTGAGGAGTTGGGACTCGTGCGAGAGGATCTGCATCTTGCCTTTGCCCTTCGGCGGGATCAGGACGGCGACGTCGTGCATGCTCTCGCTGGTGAGGGCGTTGTAGTACTTCGCCGTCGGCGGGCTGAAGGCGATCGAGGCCCCGGAGGCCCAGTTGAAGTTGTAGCCCTGGCCGACCTGGAGCACGTAGTGCTCGGTGAGCGTCATGAAGACCAGGGCCGAGCCCGACGTGGTCTGGAAGGCGACCGGTGCTTCGGTGCTGCTGAAGGTGTAGCTGATCGCGTGATAGATCTGCGGCTGTTTGGCCGCCCGCGCCTTGTCGTCGGCGATGTCCTTCAGCACTGCGCTGATGTCGGCGTTGGGCGCGAACGACGCAGCCCGCGGTGACTTGGCTCCGGCGTTCAGGTACTCCGTCAGAGCCTTCACGGCCGCCGGTGGCGCGGCGGTCAGCTTCGCCGAGTCGGCAGCGGTGATCGGCCGCACACCGGCCAGATCCGGCAGCTTGACCGTGGTCTTCGGAGCCGCCGCGAAGGTGAGGAGCCATGGGCTCCCCGCGGTCTTGCGTTCCCAGACGCCGAGGTGCCGGTAGTCCTTGGTGTCGGAGATGCCTGCCGTCGCGACGAACCGCATCGGGTAGCCGCCGTACTCGGGTGCACCGACCACAGGCTTGGTGTAGGTGAAGGGCTTGCTGACGTCCTTGCCGGCCTTGTCGAGGGCGCGGTCGATCGCGTAGCCGGCCTGGCTCTCGCGCACCAGGTTGCCGCCCTCGACGGTCGCGATCAGCCTGTCGTCGCGGCGCTTGTTGGCCGCGTTGTTGACCTCGTTGTAGTGCTTGATAACGGCGGCCGCCGCCTCGCTGGTGATCGCCGGCCGAGTCAGAGCGTCGACAGTGTTGGTCTGAGGGATCGCGGAGCAGCCGCTCACCAAGGCCAGCACCCCGGTGACCGCCGCCACTCTGCGGACGGGTCCTACCTGACTGGGCTGCCGCGGCGCAGGCGCCTCGGCCTCACCCTGCGCGGTGACGGGCGGAGCAGGTGTGTACGTACGACGGCGGCGGAACAGGACCATGAAGATGCCCAGGGCAAGCAGCACCAGACCGATCACGAACACGGCCAGGCAGCTGAGGAAGGCGTTCGGGATCTCGATGCCCAGATCGGCCTGTACGTCGGGTGCGGTCTTCCCGTCAGCGCTCATGATCACCACGGAGTACGGGCCGTCCTCGATCTTCCAGGCCAGCTTCTGAGTGCCGGGCCCGGTTGCCTTCGCGACCCACCAGTCGAGAGTGCCGGGCGCCGCGAGGGGCCCCGCGGTGCCCTTGACCTCCTCGGTCTTGAGCGTGGCCGGGTACTCCACCTGCACCAGTTCGGTATGAGCAATGTTCTTGAGATAGCTGGCGGTGTCGAACCCGCGGGCGACACCGACGAAGACCGGCTTGCCGGCTGTCGAGCGGACGTCCACGTGCAGGACGGGACCGTGCCGGTCGAGCATCGTCGGAGCACTGACGATGGCCAGGCCCTTGCTGGTCAGATGCTGTTCACCGGCGTGGACCGTGTTGTCCGGGCCGACGAGCCAGAAGGCGGCTGCGCCTCCGGCGACGGCAACGATGAGACCGAGCAGGGCAATCAGGACACCAAGAATTGAGCGGATGACCCGCACACGCACTCCCGAGATCGCGGCATGCCCCAGACATGCCGGACGATTGACGACCCCAGATGCTAGCGGTTGCGCAGTGCAACACCGGCCCGAGACCGGGTCGGTTGCAGGAAAGTTGCAGAACGCCCCCGGTGCCACCCCCTGCATTGGTGGCACCGAAGGCGGGATCGGGAGTCAGTTGATCTGCAAGAGCTTCTGCGACTCGGCGGCGGCGCGGGAGGCGGCGGCGTGCTTCTCGGCTTCGGCGAGGGAGGTGCCGGCGTGCTGCCGCCACCAGTCCTGGCCCTCGGCCGGAAGGGTGTCGATCGGGTCGTAGTACTCGTAGGTGCGGTTGAGCGCCTCGGGATCCTGGTGCTCGATGCCGGTGCGGTAGTTCTTCTTCCAGTACGAGATGCCGAGGACCTCGTCGTACTCCGACAACTGGTGCACCCACCGCTTGCCGACGTACGGGACGTCGCAGACGATGCGTGGAGTGGCGAAGCCGGGGAGGTAGCCGAGGATGCCGTGCTGCAGGTGCTGCGCGTCGCGGACCGAGACCCGCCAGTGCTCCGAGAACGGGATCATGTCGCACATGTAGAAGTAGTACGGCGTGATGGTCGCGCCATCGAGCAGCGCGAAGCACAGGTCGAGCAGCTGCGGCACCGAGTCGTTCACGCCGCGCATCAGCACGCCCTGGTTGCGGACGTCGCGCAGGCCTGCCTCGAACATCGCCTTCGTTGCCTCGGCCACCAAAGGCGTCACCGACTGGGCGGCGTTCACGTGCGTGTGCATGGCGATCATGACGCCGCGCTGCCGCGCGATCGACGCCACCCGCTCGACGCCGGCCCGGACGTCGTCCGACAGCCAGTGCTGCGGCATGCCCATCAGGGCCTTGGTTGCCAGCCGGATATCGCGGATGTTCTCGATCTCGAGCAGGCTGGTGAGGAACGACTCCAGCCGCGGCCACGGCATGTTCGCCACGTCGCCACCGGACACGACGACGTCCCGGACACCCGGCGTACGCCGCAGGTAGTCGAGCATGTCGTCGAGACGGGTCTGCGGCTTCGCGGTGAACTTCAGCTTGTCGATGACCGGGGTCGAGTTGCCGACCAGGTCCATCCGGGTGCAGTGACCGCAGTACTGCGGGCACGTCGGCAGGATCTCCGCAAGGACCTTGGTCGGGTAGCGGTGGGTCAACCCCTCTGTGGCCCACATCTCATGCTCGTGCAACGAGTCCCGGGTCGCGTGCGGGTGCGACGGCCAGTCGGTACGGCGGTCACTGAACACCGGCAGCATGTAGCGCCGGACCGGATCGGCGTAGAAGGCCTCGGTGTAGTCGGAGGCTCCGGTCGGCACGATCGTGTTCAGCATCTGCGGCGGCAGCAGCATCGACATGGTGGCGCGCTCGGCCTGGTCCCGGGTCAGGTCCTCGTACAACCGCTCCTCGAGCAGGTCGCCCATCACGCCGCGCAGTTGCTTGACGTTCTTCACACAGTGCGCCCGCTGCCACTGCACCGACCTCCACTCCTCGGCCGTCACGTCCTTCCAGCCGGGCAGCCGGGTCCAGTCCGGCTCCACCAGCTCGGCCCGACGATACGCGTACGGCTGGCCCGCGAGATCGCGCTTGCTGGGCTCCGGGACGCCCAGCTCCGGGCTGATCAGGTCGGTCACAAGTCCTCCGGGGGGCTTCATGGGTAGTGCGGTCTCATGTGAGGATAGCGATAGAACTTCCCTTCAATACAACAGTACGCCGCAAGAATTCTCGTCAAGAGCTGGTTTCAGTAGTATTTTGCCTGATCTCTCAAGGAGGCCCCGTGTCGTCGAGCCCGGTAGGACTGCACCGCGTACTCGCGCCGTCCGGCGTGTTGCCGCAGGCGGCGGAGAAGCTCGACGCACGCCCTGAGATCTGGCCTGACGAGGTGCGGATCGCGGTCGAGCGGCTGAATCTCGACGCCGCGTCGTACCGCCAGTTGGCCGAGGCGCACGGCGGGGACGGTACGGCGATCCGCCGCGCGGTCCTCGACATCATCGGGGCCCGAGGCAAGATGCAGAACCCGGTCACTGGCTCCGGCGGAATGCTGGTCGGCGTGGTCGACGAGGCCGGCCCGGAGTCGCCGCTCGGCGTACACAAGGGCGACCGGGTCGCCACGCTCGTCTCCCTGACGCTCACTCCGCTGCAGATCACCGACGAGCTTGTGAGCTGGGACGGCAGGAGCGAGCAGGTCCCGGCGCAGGGACACGCGATCCTGTTCGCCCGGTCGATCGTCGCGAAGCTGCCTGACGACCTGAAACCCGAGCTGTCGCTGGCCGTCATGGACGTCTGCGGAGCGCCCGCCCTGACCGCCCGCGTGGTCCGCGAGTATGTCGACAAAGGCACAAAGCCTGTCGTGTCAGTAATTGGCGGCGCAGGTAAAAGTGGATCGCTCTCGCTGGCCGCCGCACGGCAGGCCGGCGCAGCGCGCACCATCGGGATCGTGCCCGTCGAATCCGAGAAGGACCGGCTGACCGCCGCGGGTCTGGCCGATGCCGTCACGCTGGCCGACGCGCGGGACCCGGTGGCCCTGGCGACTGCCGTCGAGGAGGCGGGGGGACCGGCGGACATCACCGTCGTCTGCGTCGACGTACCGGGCTGCGAGCACGGCGCCGTCTTGTCGACGGCGGCTGGTGGCACGGTGATCTTCTTCTCCATGGCGACGTCGTTCTCCGCTGCCGCGCTGGGTGCGGAGGGCCTGGCGGCGGACGTGACGATGCTCGTCGGCAACGGCTACGTGCCCGGGCATGCCGACTACGCGCTGGAGCTGTTGCGGACCGAACCGGGTGTCCGGGGTCTGTTCGAGAGCAGGCTGGCGGAGGATTAGTTCGTGCGCACACTTCTGACGAACGGTTCCGTCTACTCACCCGCCGACCCGCATGCCACCGCGATCGCCTTCGACGACGGCGTGGTGACCTGGCTCGGTGACGACACCGGCGCGGGCTCGTACGCCGACGGCGCGGACGAGGTGGTCGACCTCGACGGCAAGCTGGTCACGCCGTCCTTCGTCGACGCTCACGTCCACACCGCGCAGACCGGCGCGCTGCTGACCGGGCTGGACCTCGCCGGCACCACCTCGCTCACCGAAGCCCTTGACCGCCTCGCCGTCTTCGCCGCGGATCTTCCACCGGACGCAGTGATCGACGGGGCCGGCTGGGACGAGACGAAGTGGCCTGAGGGTCGCCCGCCGACGGCCGAGGAGCTGGACCGGGCCGCCGCGGGCCGCCGGGTGTACCTGTCCCGCATCGACGGTCACTCCGGCGTGATCTCGTCGGCATTGGTGCCCGCGGCAACAGGCGACGGGTACGACGCCACCGGCCGGGTCGAGCGCGACGCGCATCACGCGGTCCGTGACGCACTCAGTGAACTGATCGGGCCGGACCAGCGGCGCAAGGACATCGAGGCCGCACTGAGGGCGATGGCGTCGAAGGGGATCGGGGCGTTCCACGAGATGGCCGCCCCGCACATCGGCCCGCTGTGGGAGCTTCCGCTCGTACGCGAGGTCGCAGAGCAGCTCGGTCTGTCGGCAACGCTGTACTGGGGTGAGCCCGGCGTCTTCGAGCACATCGCGACGTACGACCTGACGGGTCTTGCGGGGGACCTGAACGCGGACGGTGCCCTCGGCTCGCGGACAGCTGCGTTGCGGGAGGCGTACGCCGACCGCGCGGACCACCGCGGTCACGCCTACCTGACGCCGGAGCAGATCGCCGAGCACGTGATCGCGTGCACCGAGCGGAACGTGCAGGCCGGCTTCCACTGCATCGGCGACCAGGCGCTCGACAACATCGTCCGCGGCTTCCAGTTGGCCGCCGAGAAGGTCGGCGTCCAGGCGCTGGTGGCCGCGCGGCATCGGCTCGAGCATGTCGAGATGGTCGACGAGGCCGCGATCGCAATCCTCGCGCAGTGCGGAGTGGTCGCCAGCGTCCAGCCGATGTTCGACGCGTTGTGGGGCGGCCCGGACGGAATGTACGCCGAGCGGGTGGGCGAGCGGTGGCGGGGGATGAACCCGTTCGGCTCGCTGGCGCGGGCGGGCGTCGTACTGGCGTTCGGTTCGGACTCGCCGGTGACCGAGCTTGGAGGCTGGGACGCCGTGCGGGCGGCCGCGTTCCACCACGAGAAGGCCGAGCGGATGACCGTGCGGTCCGCGTTCCAGGCCCACACTCGCGGTGGCTGGCGGGCGGCCGGGATCGACGACGCCGGTGTCCTTGCGCCCGGTACGGCGGCGACGTACGCGATCTGGCAGAGCGACGCGGACCTGGTCGTGCAGACGCCGGACGAGCGCGTCGCTGCCTGGTCCACGGATCCGCGGGCCGGTGTGCCCGTGCTGCCGGACCTCAGTGAGGGAACGCCTACGTGCTTGCGGACCGCCGTCGGCGGCCGCGTGGTTTATGAAGCTGAAGGATGGTCCCAGTAATGGTCGGTGTGACGCGTGCGGAGAAGAAGCTCGACCTTGATCCGGTCACCGTCCGGAAGGCGCGCAGCCTGGCCCGCAAGGCAGGCCGGCCGATCGTCAACCTGGCGCGGCAGCACACGACGGTCTCGGTCGAGCGAGCTGTACTGCGCTTGGCCGGACTGACCGGCGCGGACACCGAAGGCATCCCCTGGGTCAACCGGCTCGCGGACACGGTGCATGCGGACGTCGGCCTGGAGCACGGACTCGCGCTGCCCGTGTGGGATGCACTGGTCCGGGGCGAGGCGGAGGACCTGGCCGTCCTCGCGCAGAAGGCCGCATCCGGCTCGGTGACGTTCCGGTTGCCCGAGGGACGGGACGCCGTACGGGCACGGGCCGCGGCGCGGAAGGCCGCCGCGGCCGGAATGAAACGGATCGACGGACGGCGGCGGGAGCGGGACCGGCTGATCAAGCGGCACGGTGACCCCGAGCAGCGGCCGTGGATCTACCTCATCGTTGCGACCGGCGACATCTACGAGGACATCCCGCAGGCGCAGGCGGCCGCTCGCGCCGGCGCTGACATCATCGCGGTGATCCGGTCGACCGGGCAGTCGCTGCTCGACTACGTGCCCGAAGGGGCGACGCGCGAGGGCTTCGCGGGCACCTACGCGACGCAGGAGAACTTCCGGTTGATGCGAGCCGCCCTCGACGAGTCGTCGAAGGAGCTCGGCCGCTACATCCGGCTGACGAACTACGCGTCCGGACTGTGCATGCCGGAGATCGCAACCCTGGCCGGACTGCAGCGGCTCGACATGATGCTGAACGACTCCATGTACGGGATCCTTTTCCGCGACATCAATCCGATCCGGACCTTCGTCGACCAGCGGTTCAGCCGGCAGATCCACGCCCGGGCCGGGATCATCATCAACACCGGCGAGGACAACTACCTGACCACCGCGGACGCGGTCGAGGCCGCGCACACGGTGACGGTCTCGCAACTGCTGAACGAGTACTTCGCCAAAGAGGCCGGCCTGCAGGACTGGCAGCTCGGCCTCGGGCACGCGTTCGAGATCAACCCGGATCTGCCGGACTCGTTCCGGCTCGAGCTGGCGCACGCGATGCTGGCCCGGCAATTGTTCCCGGACGCGCCGCTGAAGTGGATGCCGCCGACGCGGCACATGACCGGTGACGTGTTCCGTGGGTACCTGCTGGACGGATTCTTCAACCTGGTCGGCGCGATGACAGGCCAGGGCATTCTGCTGGTCGGGATGATGACCGAGGCCGTGGTGACTCCGTGGATCTCGGACCGGGACCTGGCGCTGCAGAACGTCCGTTACGTGTTGGGGGCCGCAGGCAACCTTCACGAGGACTTCCGTCCCGCTCCGGACGGTTTCATCGCTCAGCGCGCCCGGCAGGTGCTGGGGGAGTCGGTCGAACTGCTGGAGGACATCGTCGACGACGGACTGCTGAACGCGATCGGCGATGGCACCTTCGGCCTGATGAAGCGCCCCCAGGACGCCGGCCGCGGCCTCGAGGGCGTCGCTCGCAGATCGCCGGAGTACTACAACCCGGCGACCGAGCTGTTGGAGGAGGACCAGTGAGCATCATCCGGCCGTACGGCGACACCACCGGGGACGGCATGGTGCAGCTGTCGTTCACCCTGCCGGTCCCGCACGACAAGCGGGCCGAGGGAGCCGCCGTACAACTCGCGAACAAGATGGGGATGGATCCGGCGCTGGTCGTGCACGCCAAGGCGATGGGGCCGGACTTCACCTTCTTCGTGGTGTACGGACCGGTGAACCACCTCGTCGACACGTCCAAGGTCGAGGTGATCGAGCGCGACTACCCGCTGCTGTCGCCGAAGGAGGTGAACCTCGCGATCCGGAAGAACCTGCGCCGCCGACTCACCGTGGTCGGCGCCTGCATCGGCACCGACGCGCACACCGTCGGCATCGACGCGATCATGAACATCAAGGGGTTCGCGGGGGAGAAGGGGCTGGAGTACTACCGCGAGCTGAAGGTGGTCAACCTCGGCGCTCAGGTCGCCGTGCCGGAGTTGGTCCGGCGGGCCAGGGCGGAGAAGGCGGACGCGATCCTGGTCTCGCAGGTGGTCACCCAGCGCGAGGCGCATGTGCTGAACACCAAGGAGATGTCGGCCGCGTTCCGGGAGGCGTACGCCGAGGACGCACGGCCGGTGCTGGTTGCCGGCGGCCCCCGTTTCACCGAGCAGATGGCGGGCGATCTCGGCGTGGACCGCGTCTTCGGTCGCGGCACCACACCGGGCGAGGTGGCCAGCTACCTGGTCGATGCACTGGTGACGAAGCGAGTCCCTGCGAAGAGGAGTGCATAGGTGTCAAAGGCAACTATCGGCCTGAGTGCGACGCATCGGCGCTATGTGCCCTACAGCCATGCGCACTACGCCGGCAACCTCGTCGACGGTGCGTACGTGCTCGGACTGTTCGGCGACGTCGCGACCGAGGTGTGCATCCAGGCCGACGGCGACGAGGGCCTGTTCGCGTCGTACTCCGATGTGCAGTTCCTGCAGCCGTTGCGGGCCGGTGACGTTGTGGAGGTGACGGCGACGATCAGCCGGGTCGGGAACCGCAGCCGTGAGATCGAGTTCAGTGCGTCGGTGATCTGCCGCGGCCGGCCGGACGTGTCGGAGTCGGCGGCCGAGGTGCTGCCGGAACCGCTTGTGATCACGCGCGCAAAGGGAACCGTCGTCGTACCGGTTGAGTGACGAATAGTTGCCCAGGGTAACGATCACGTGGAGTGCCGAGACGGCTCTGTAACGTGACCTCGCTGAAATTCCCTCGTTTTTCCAGTAAGTGCGGGCGAATGTGTTACAACGGCCTCAAGGAGCCGCTGGAGAGGTTGACACCGTCGCCGTCAGCGAGCATCGTTTTGGGAGTCGTCATATCCCGTTTTATCAACGGTCACACGAAGTTCGGCCACCGGATGATCCCGCGACGCTGACCAGGCCAGTGCCAGGCCTGAGTCGACGGGGGCAGAGATCGCCGGTGGTTAGCCCCCCGCGGGGCAGAGGTGGAAGAGGCTCGGCGGCCAGTAGACAACAGCCGGACGGTTCGCAGCCAGTGGTCCGACGGTTGGTCCGAAGGAGCGCCGAGCCTCTTTCCTTGTGCCTGGGGCCGGACCGTATCCACGGTGATCGACGACCCTTCGACTTCTGAGGTCTTTCACTTCCTCGCACTCTGCTGATCTCCCTTCACTTTCCGCGATCGCTGCTTGTTGGCTACTGACCGGATACATTGGCGTGTCCGGAACGTTGTACGGTCGTGCGACCGGCGTCGGCCGGGCCGTGAGGACAAGGGGATACCGCGTGGACCGTTTGAAGGCTCTGGGACGCGTCCTGCCGAGGGTTGCGGTGGCCGTCGGTGCCGGCGCCCTGCTCGGCCTGGCCTTCGAACCGCACGACCATCCCTGGCTGACGATCATCGCCGTACCGCTCTTCCTGGCCGCGCTGAACGGCGCCTCGGCCAAGGCCGGCTTCCTGATCGGCGCCGGCTTCGGCATCACGTACTACGCGGTCCTGGTTCCCTGGCTCACGGTCATCGGTGGGGATGCCGCGATCGCGCTGGCCATCCTCGAAGGGCTGTTCTATGCGGTCTTCGGGTTGTTCGCGACGCAGGTGCTGAAGCTCAAGCTGTGGATGCTGTGGATCCCGTGCATGTGGGTCGCGACCGAGTTCGCGGCCGCTTCCGTTCCGTTCGGCGGCTTCCCGTGGGGACGGCTCGCGTGGGCGCTCTCGGACTCCCCGGTCGGCAGGCTGGCATCATTCGTCGGCATCCCGGGCCTGAGCTTCGTCGTCGCGCTGCTCGGAGTCCTCGTGTACGCCGTACTGCGGTTGAAGAGCAGCGTGCGGCTCCGGATCGTCGCGCTGGTCGCGGGAGTGGCGATCGTCGGTGGCAGCTCGCTGATCACCCTGTCGACCGAGGGCAACGGCAAGACCGTGACGGCGGCGATGGTGCAGGGCAATGTGCCCGGCAAGGGACTGGAGTTCCTCGGCCGCGCCAGGACCGTCACGCGCAACCACCTGGCCGCGACGCTCGACCTGCAGAAGCGGGTCGAGGAGGGCACCGAGGCGAAGCCGGACGTGGTGATCTGGCCGGAGAACTCGACCGACATCGACCCGTTCCAGGACTCCGAGACCAGGGCCGACATCGAGGAGGCGGTCAAGGCCGTCGGCGTACCGATCCTGGTCGGTGCAGTCCTCGACGGCCCGGGTCCGAACGAGCGGCAGACCACCGGCGTCGTCTGGGACCCGGTCAGCGGACCCGGCCAGATCTACGCCAAGCGGCACCCGGTGCCCTTCGGTGAGTACATTCCCTTCCGCGACCAGTTGCTGCCGTACATCAAGCGCCTCGAAATGATCGGGCGGCAGACGGCTCCCGGCAAGGTCCCCGGGGTGATGCCGATCCGCGGCGTCACGTACGGCGATGTGATCTGCTTCGAGCTCGCCTACGACAAGGTGATCTCGGACGTGGTCAAGGGAGGTGCCCAGGTCCTGGTGGTGCAGACGAACAACGCGACGTACGGCGACACCGGGCAGCCCGAGCAGCAGTTCGCGATCACCCGGATGCGGGCGATCGAGACCGGCCGGACCGTGCTGATCGCGTCGACCAGCGGGATCTCCGGAGTGATCCGGCCGAACGGCAAGGTCGAGCACAAGTCCGGGCAGTTCGTCCGCGACGTGTACGTAGCGAATGTGCCGATCCGGGACACGGAGACGCTGGCGATCAAGCTCGGCAGCTGGCCGCAGTGGATCCTGACCGGCCTGGGCATCGTCGGCATCGTGCTGGCCCTGGTGGCCCGCCGCCGCCGGCGTGACGACGGGCCGGACACCCCGCCCTCGCCGACGCGGAGCCGTGAGAAGGTTCCGGCCTGAGCCGCACTTCCCCGGTGCGCAACACTGGAGGGAATCGCCGGAAGGGGTAGGACATGCCGTGGCTCGTAGCACTGGCGCTGCTGGTGGTGCCGATCGTGGAGATCTTCGTGATCATCCAGATCGGCCAGGTGATCGGCGGCTGGCCGACGGTCGGACTGTTGCTCGTCGAGAGCGCTCTCGGCGCGTGGATCATCAAGCGCGAGGGCCGGCGGGCGTGGAACGCGCTGCAGTCCGCACTGCAGACCGGCAAGATGCCCGGGCGTGAGCTGTCCGACGCGGCCCTCGTCCTGGTCGGTGGAACGCTGCTGCTGACGCCGGGCTTCGTGACCGACATCTTCGGGTTCTTCTTCGTCCTGCCCTTCACCCGCCCGCTGGCCCGCCGCGGCATGCACGCGTTCCTCGGGCGCCGCGTCGCCACCCAGTTCGGCGGTGCGAACCTGGGCGGCTTCATCCCCGGCGCCGGTCCGGCCCAGCCGCCGAGACAATCCCAGGGCGACGTCATCCAGGGCGAGGTCATCGACCCCGACAAGCACCACCCCCCGACCCAGTAACCTCACCACCCCCCGAGCCAGTAGCCTCGCCTGCCGCCAAGCCAGTAGCCTCACCTGCCGCCGAGCCAGCAACCTCGCCGGCCGCCGTCCGACCGACCACTCCGCCGGACGCCCAGGCCATCACAACCGAGCCTGCCGGGCGGCGATCCCGCGGGCAGCGGCCTGAGCCCTGCGAATGTGATGGCCTGGACGTCCGCATCACTGGCGGGAACAGCGCCGCGCGGGGCGGACCTGCCGCACTCACCAACCCTCGCATCGCATCCTCACCGGCCGCGAGTCGAGCGTGATCCAGCCCGACCCCACACAGTTGGTGAGTGGCAGACGTCCGCACTCCCGGACCGGCGGACGGGATCGGCGGGGAGCGGGGAGGTGGAGGGGGGTCGTCGTCGGTGGAGACGGCGGCGGGGGTCAGGCGAACGGGCCCTTGACCGCGAAGGCGTAGTCGGCGAACCGTTCGGCCATCGTGCGATGGGTCTCGCCGTCGGGATGCAGATCGTCCGGCAGCGGTCGTACGGCGTTGTCCGCCTCGCCGTACAGGACGCGGCCGTCGAGGTAGTGGAGGTTCGGGTCGTCGGCGGCGCGTTGCTCGACGATCCGGGAGAGCTCGGCACGGATCACGGACAACGTCAGCTTGCCGGCTGCGACCTCCTCCGGATCCCCGGTGGCCGCGAACCGGACCTTTCCCTCACCGAGCGCGGACAGATCCCAGCCCGTCGGTCCCGGGGTGTCCTCATGGATCGGGCACAGGATGGGGGAGACGACCAGCAGCGGAGTCGTCGGGTGGCCTTCGCGGATGGTGTCCAGGAAACCGTGGACAGCCGGGGTGAACGAACGCAGCCGCAGAGAGTCCGTGTTCACGATGTTGATGCCCAGCTTGACGCTGATGAGCTCAGCTGGGGTGTCCCGCATGGTGCGCGCGGTGAACGGCTGCAGGAATGAGCTGCCCGCGAACCCCAGGTTGACCAGCTCCACGTCGCCCTGAGCGGCGGCCAACGCCGGCCAGGTGCCCGTCGGGCTGGAGGCGTCGGAGCCGTGGCTGATCGAGCTGCCATGGTGCAGCCACACTCGTCGGCCGCCGGCCGGGACCGGCTCGACCAGCGCATCGGTGCGCAGGGCAACGAGTTCGGTGGTCTCGTTGTGCGGCAGCCAGAGCTCGACGGTCTTAGGCTCGTCGCTCAGGCCGTCGAAGCGCACCGTGCCCGACTCACCGCGCCGGGTCTCGGCCGCCCCGGTCATCAGATCGATCGTGATGACATCGCCGGCCTCCACGCTGGCCTGTCCGATCAGCTTGCCGTCGACAACGAAGTCGTAGACGCCGTCCGGTCGCGTAGGTGCGCCCACGTAATCCCGCTTGGTGGGCAGAGTCTCCAGCTCGACCACGGTCGCGCGCGTCCGGAATACCAGACGTACTCCGGACGGCTGCGATTCCGCCATCTCCAGCTGCCCGTCGACGTACTGCGAGCGCGCCCAGGCGGGCAGCCGATGCGGCAGTACGCCGCGATCGGTCTGCTCCAGCTCGAGCGCGCCACGCAGGAGTTCGAGGGTGATGGGGGTGCTGATCAAGTTGCCGGCCACAACCTCATTATCTGTCAGCGGGACGGCGTGGCGCCGGGATTGCGGAAGCCGCCGGCGAGAGCGCCTTGACGAACGGTCGTGGCGGTCAGGGAGCCGTCGGCGTTCTGGCCGCTGACGACGACCTGCTCGCCGGCCTTCAGATCGGTCGCCGTCCCCTTATTGGTGATCTCGTACGTCGTGTCGCCGGTCAACTTGACCGTGACGTCGCCGTTCTGCGTCTTCACCACGAGCTGCGAGCCGCTCGCCGAGACGACTGTTCCGATCGCCGCGCTGCCCTGCCCACCACCGGGCCGCTGGCCCTGACCCTGACCCTGACCCTGTCCTTGACCGTTCTGACCGCGGAAGCCGCCGTACCCGCCGCCGAATCCACGACCTGCCTGCGGCGACTGCGTCGTACTGTCCGAGGCGAAGGCCGCGTGCAGGCCCGCGCCGCCGGCCAGGCCGACGGCCAGCACGACAACGCCCGCGAGAATCGCGGTCGCGATCGGCAGGTTGAGGGTCTTCTTCGGCTTGAGCGCCGTGTCGACCTCCTCGTCGGACCCGATCTGGGCGAACTCATCGGGCGTCTGGTTGCTCATCGAACAGCCTCTCTCACTCGTGACGTAGTGCATCGATGGGACGGAGACCGGCGGCACGGTGCGCCGGCATGCTGCCGAAGAACAGGCCGACAGCCGCGGATACGCCGAGGGCGAGCCCGATCGACGACGGCACCAGCACCGGTTGCACCCCGGCCAGCTGGAAGCGGGTGACGATCAGCGCGACGGCGACACCGACCGCGCCGCCGATGAGACTGAGCAGCGTCGCCTCGATGAGGAACTGCCCGAGGATCGTCCGCCGCCGCGCGCCGAGTGCCTTGCGAATCCCGATCTCGCGGGTCCGCTCGGTGACGGTGACCAGCATGATGTTGGTGACCCCGATTCCGCCGACGACCAGACTGATCGCGGCGACGGTCGCCAGCAGCGCGGTGAAGGTCGCGGCGGTGTCCTGGCTGGTCTGCAGGATCTGCGCGGAGTTGGTGATCCGGAACGGCGAGGTCTGGTCGGTCGGCACCTGGTGCCGCGCGGCCAGCAACTGGGTGACCTCGGCCTGCGCGGTGTCGACCCGGTCCTTGTCCGCCGCCTGTACGACGATCTGGTTCAGCGGACCGTATCCGGCCTGGGTGGCACGCAGCGTGCTGATCGGCACGATCGCGGTCGCGTTCGGATCCGAGAAGCCGGTGCTGTCCTTGCTCGCCAGCACACCGCGGACGACGAAGTCCACGGCGCCGAGCTTGATGGTCTGGCCGACCGCGGTTGCGGGCCTGGTGAACAACTCGGTCGCGGCCGTCTGCCCGAGCAGGATGACCCGCTGCGACGTGTCGACATCCTGCTGGGTGAAGGACTGTCCGAGTTCGACCGGCGTGTTGGTGGCCGGCATGTAGTCCGGCGTCGTACCGATCACCTGGTTCACGGTGTAGCTGGTGTCGCCGCTGGTCGCCGTACCCGAGCTCGTCATGACTGGGGCGACCGCGGAGACATCGGGCGCGAGGCGGTCGTCGGCCAGCGCGGCGGCGTCGGCGAGGGTCAGGCTGTACTGCTGGGCCGACGGTCCGGCCTGACCACGGGCGAAGCCGCCACCACCGCCGGTCGTGGACACCGTGAGCAGGTTGGTGCCCATCGCCTCCAGCCGGGCCTGCACCGCCTTCCCCGAGCCGTTGCCGACAGCAACCAGGACGATGACCGCGCCGACCCCGATGGAGACGCCGAGGACGGTCAGCAGGGAGCGCAGCTTGTTCGCGCTGAGGCCGCGCAGCGCCGCACCCATGAGGTCGCGAGGTGTCATCGGCGGGTCACCTCGTCCGCGACGATCCGGCCGTCGGCGACCTGGATCAGCCGCCGGGCCCGGGCCGCCACGTCGTGCTCGTGGGTGATCACGACGACCGTGCGACCGTCGGCGTTCAGCTGGTCGAACATGCCGAGCACCTCGTCGGTCGAGTGTGCGTCCAGGTTGCCCGTCGGCTCGTCGGCGAGCAGGATCCGCGGGCCGGTGGCGAGGGCACGGGCGATGGCTACCCGTTGCTGCTGGCCGCCGGAGAGCTCGTTCGGCCGGTGGTCGGCGCGGTCCGACAGACCGACCAGGTCCAGCGCGCGGGCGGCTCGCTTGCGTCGCTCGGCACGACGCAGATGCGCGTACGTCAGCGGGAGCTCGACGTTGGCCAGGGCGGTGGTCCGGGGGATCAGGTTGAAGGACTGGAAGATGAAGCCGATCTTGCGGCCGCGGACGAGCGCCTGCTGGTCCTCCGTCAGCCGGGCGACGTTACTGCCGTCCAGCCAGTACTCACCGCGGCTCGGGACGTCGAGGCATCCCAGGATGTTCATCAGCGTCGACTTGCCGGATCCGGACGAGCCCATCACGGCGACGTACTCACCGGCCCCGACGCGCAGGGAGACACCGCGTAGTGCGTGGACGGCGGTCTCGCCGGCGCCGTACGTCTTGGTGACGTCCCGGATCTCGATCAGGGCGTCAGCGGCCACGGTTGCCCCCGGCACCCGTACCGGTCCGCGGGAACTGTCCGGTCCCGAGCTGTCCCTGGCCTCCGCCGGGGAACTGCCCGGTCCGGCCGTTCTGGTTGCCCGTGCCACCGATCGCGCCCTGGAGCAACTCGACCCGGTCGCCCTCGTTCAGTCCGGACGTGATCTGGGTGAAGCTGTCACCCCGCACGCCGACCTTCACTTCCCGCGTCCCGCCACCATCGGCCATCGTCACCGTGTACGTCGTACCGCTGGTCGCGACCGCCGTACTCGGCACATAGAGAGCGTCGGCTGCCTTCGCGGTCTGGACCGTGACGTTGGCGGTCTGGCCGATCCGGGCGTTCGCGGGGATCTTGGCCAGTGAGAAGGTCGCGGAGTACGCGACGACACCGTTGGTGGTGGTCGGGGTCGGCGACACCGAGGCGAGCGTCGCGGTGAGCGTCGTACCCGGCTCCGCGTTCAGGGTGACGGTGGCCGACTGGCCCGCCTTGATCTTGATCGCGTCCGCCTCGGGGAACGACGCGGCTACCTGGAGGGACTTGAGGTCGGAGATGTCGACGAAGCCGGAGGGTGAGGATGTCGTCGTACTCGAGGTGCTGGACCCTGAACCTTGACCTGAGGTCGAGCCCCCGCCGCCTGAACCACTGCTCGAACTCGAGCCGCCGGTGACCGAGCCGACGCTGCCGTTGATCGCGGTGATCGTGCCGGCGATGGGTGCCTTGAGCGTGGTCGCGTCGACCGCGGCCTGCGCGCCCTCCACGTCCTGGTCGGCCTGCTCCTTGTCGGCCTTCGCGCGGGCCAGGCTCGCCTCCGCGTTGCTGACCACCACCTCGGGGCTCTGACCTTGGTTCTGGTTCTGACTCTGTGCCTGCTGCCCGTTGGTCGCTGTCGGGCTGGGGGAGGCCGACGCCTCCGCTGCGGCCTCGGCAGCGTCCTGTGCGTCGTCGAGCGACTCACCGGCCGCGGTGACCGAGTTGGCCGCGGCGATCTGGTTCTGGTCGGCGATTCGGAGTTGCCGCTCGGCGGCGGACGGGTCCACCTTGGCGATCGCGGCGCCCTTGGCGACCACCTGGCCGACCTTGACCAGGATCTGGGTGACCGTGCCGGACGTCTCGAACTGCGGCGACGCGGTCTGCGAGCTCTGCAGCGTGCCGCTGGAGCTGACGCTCGCGGTCACCTCGCCGCGGGCGACGGCGAAGGTCGGACGGGTCGCGCCGGAGGCCGGCGTGTCCTTGCGGAAGAACAGGAGGTAGGCCGTGATCGCGATCGCCAGGACGACGGCCACCAGGGAGACGTTGAGCAGGCTGAGGCCACGGAGCTTGTGGCGGGGTAGCACCATGGGTGCAGACGCTAAGGACGTTTGCTGAGGAACTGATCCCTGATTCCTGGCAACTGGCTGTGAAGTTCGCGCGTCGTACGACGGACGGTTCGCGACACACCGTGATGTGTGAACACTCGATGACAGGGCGTCACGACGGTGCTGTCAGGTGCATACATATGGCTCGGGCATGCCAAAATGGGAATGATCCGGGCCGGCCGACCGTTGGCACGGATGACGATCTCGGAGGTTTGACATGTCTAATCGCGTACTGCGTGGTTCGGGGCTGGGTGGGGTCAGCTTCGAGGATGACCGTGGTGTTGAGTTCGCTCCGCGCCAGATGATTACGTACGACTGCCCCCGCGGCCACGTGGTCGAGGTCACCATGGCGCACGACGCCGAGGTGCCCGCGATCTGGGAGTGCCCGCACTGCGGCAGCGAGGCTGCCCGCTCGACCGGTGAGAAGCCGGAGCCGAAGCAGGAGAAGCCGGCCCGTACGCACTGGGACATGCTGCGTGAGCGTCGCAGCATCTCCGAGCTGGAGGAGCTCCTCGCCGAGCGGGTCGAGCTGCTCCGCAAGGGCGAGATCGGCCCCGCGCACCTGCACCGGACCAAGCGCACCGCCTGAGCAAGACCTGACGGGCCCTTACCGCAACGACGCGGTCAGGGCCCGTTTCTCATGTCAGCTGCGGGTCGCGGTCAGTGTCAGCGCGGTGAAGTCCATCTGGAAGCTGCCGCCGGCGGCGTCGACCGCAGCGCCGAGCAGTTGTTCGACGCCGCCGAACGCGTGCTGCTCCGAGATGGCCCGGACGCGTTGACGAGCCGGGCCGTCACCACCGAGGCCGGCTGCGCGAAGGGCGTGCTGCATCGGCACTTCACGGACTTCGACACGTTCCTGACCGAGCTCGTGCAGGACCGGATCCGCCGGCTCGGCGGTCAGGGCGATCTGCTGCTGGGATGCGTCGGTCGCGGGGCGATCGCCGACAACCTCACCGGCTTCCTGACCGAGTTGTTCAGCTCGGTCGCCGTCGCGATCGTCGGGTTGACCATCTCCCGGGACGGACTGCGCGCCAGGCTGCGGCAATCGAGCCCCACCGGGGTTCCGATCCTCACCGAGGCCGTCGCCGCGATCGCCGGCTACCTGACAGCCGAGCGATCGCGGGCGACTCGAAGCCGGTGCCGATGTCGACACACTGGCCCTGACCCTGATCGGATCCGCGCACATGCTGTTCGCCGACCGGACCGGCACACCGCCAAGTCCCGAAGCGCTGCAGCGGCTGGTCGGGTCTGTCGTACCTCAGACCAGGGTGGGCTGAGTGTTGCCCGCTTCGGTGATGCCGCGGCGCATGTCGACGCGGGAGAGCAGAGCCAGGCCGATGAGGAAGAAGAGGCCGAGGGCAACGATCGCGGGCCGGTAGGAGCCGGTGATCTGGTGAACCAGGCCGAAGACCAGCGTGCCGAGCCACGACGTACCGCGCTCGCCGGCCTGGTAGAGCGAGAAGTACTCCGCCTCGCGGCCCTTCGGGATCAGCTGGCTGAACGCCGACCGGGACAGCGCCTGGGTCCCACCGAGGACGACGCCGATCGCGACGCCCATCGCCAGGAACGGCGCGATCTGCTTGGCCGGGAGCAGGAAGCCGGCGATCACGATCAGCATCCAGACCACCAGCCCGCCCATGATCGTCAGCTTGGTCCCGAACCGGCGGGCGAACCGCCCGAATGCGAGCGCACCGAAGAACGCCACGAACTGCACCAGCAGGATCGTCGCGATCAGCACCTGGGTCTCGAACCCGAGCTGCTTCTCGCCGTACGTCGACGACACCGAGATGACGGTCTGGATCCCGTCGTTGAAGAACAGGTACGCGATCAGGAACAGCAACGTCACCGGGTAGGTGCGCATGTGCTTGAGCGTCGCTGACAGCTGACCGAAGCTCTGCCGGACGATGTTGCCGCGCACGGGCTCGACCAAGACCGGTGGGCGGTTCCGCAGTTTGGTGAACGGGATGAACGTGAACGCGCCCCACCACAGGCCGGCGCTGAGCAGACTGAGCCGAACCGCCGTCCCTTGGCTCAGACCGAGCGCGTCGTGGGCGGTGACCACGCCGAGGTTGATCGCGAGCAGGATGAAGCCGCCGAGGTAGCCGAACGCCCAGGCGCGCGACGAGACGTCGTCCCGCTCGTCCGGGCCGGCGATGTCGATCAGGATCGAGTCGTAGACGACCAGGGACGACCCCAGGCACAGGTTGCCGATCAGCAGGAGGAGCGCCCCGAGCTCCCAGCGGCCGCCGCCGACGAACACCATGCAGCAGGCCGCGAGCGCGCCGGTCCAGGCGAAGCCGCACATCAGCAACTTCTTGCGCGCCATCCGGTCCGCGATCGCACCGACGACAGGCAGGAACAGCGCCGACACCAGCGTCGCGACCGTGACCACGTAGAAGGCCAGCGAACCGGGGGACAGGCCCAGCCCCAGGACGTCGAGGTTGGTGTGGCACGGCTTGTCCGAGGTCCCGACGTACCCGCAGGCCGCGGTCTCGGCGACGGAGGTCAGGTACGGCGCGAACAGCACCGTGCCGACGGTGGTGACGTAGCCGGAGTTGGCCCAGTCGTAGAGGCTGAACCCCCAGTACTCCCGCTTGTCGACCGCCGCCGGGGCGGAGAGAAGTCCCATGCGCAGGAGTGTGTCAGGTCCGGGGGACGAAGCGGCGTACCCGCGGATAACACTTCAGTGGCCGATTTCCTGCCACTGTCCGCGCTCGATGAGCACGTCCCGGAGGACGTCGGTGCGGTCGGTGATGATGCCGTCGATCCCGGCGTCGAGCAGGCGCCGCATGTCGGCCGGATCGTCGACCGTCCAGACGTGTACCTGCTTGCCCAGGGCATGGGCTCGCCGGATCAGCCCCGGCGTGAGCACCCGGAGCGGACCGTAGTTCTGCGGAATCTGCAGGCAGGCCCCGCGCGCCTTCAGCGGGATGGGCAGGAACCGGATCAGCGCTGTCTCCCAGTCGCCGTACCCCGTGCACAGGCGCGGCCCCAGCTCGCGCCGGATCCGGCGTACCCGGGACTGCGAGAACGACGAGACGCAGACGCGGTCGATCGCGTTCGCCGAGCGCAGCACCTCGGCGGCCGGGTGCAGCCCGTTCTCCGCCTTGATGTCGAGGTTGAACCGGACCTCCGGGAGATGTTCGAGCAGTTGGTCCAGCCGGGGGATCGGCTCGTGGCCGTTGATCCTCGCCTTGCTCACCTCGGACCACGGCAGCTCTGCGACCACGCCGGTCCGGTCGGTCACCCGGTCGAGCTTGCTGTCGTGGAACGCGATCACGACCCCGTCACTGGTGGCGTGCAGGTCGGTCTCCAGGTATCGGTAGCCGAGTCCTACCGCGTGCTCGAAGGCGCGCAGCGAGTTCTCGTAGCCGATGTTGTCCGGGTGCCTTGCGCCGCCACGGTGGGCCATCGCGATCGGCCCATCGTGGTCGAGGTAGGGGTACACGACAGGAAGTATGTACCGTTTGCGTGGTGACGCTACTCAGCCCCCGCCCCGACCTGTGGACCCTCGACCCCGGCGTACTGCACCTGAACCACGGTTCGTACGGCGCAGTGCCGCGGCGTACCCAGGAACTGATGGCCGCCCTGCGCACCGAGACCGAGGCCAACCCGATGGCGTGGTTCCGCTCGGTGGCGGACCAGTTGACCACGAGCCGTCTCGAGTTGGCGTCGTACCTGCGGACCGACCCGGCCGGCTTCGCCCTGGTCCCGAACGCCAGCGCCGGGGTGACCGTCGCGCTCGCCACGCTGCCGATCCCACCCGGCAGCCGGATCGTGTTGACCAACCACGCGTACGGCGCGGTCCGGTACGCCGCCGAGCGGTTCGCCAGGGCCAATCGGGCCGAGGTCGTCGTGGTCGACGTACCGCTGGAGGCCGACGACGAGACGGTCGTATCGCTGATCGCGGGTCAGCTCGATCAGGCGTCCGTGCTCATCGTGGACCAGATCAGCTCGGCGACGGCCATGGTGTTCCCGATCGGGGACCTCGTCGCACTCTGCCGGGACCGCGACGTGGCGATCGTGGTCGACGGCGCGCATGCACCCGCCCTCATCGACGCTCCGGCTGCCGACGCCGCCGACTTCTGGACCGGCAACTTCCACAAGTGGCCGGCCTCGCCGCGGGCGACCGCGGGTCTGGTGGTCGCGGAGAAGTGGCGGTCGGAGACGCTGCCGCTGATCGTGTCGTGGTCGGAGTACGACGAGCGGATGCCGGAGCGCTTCGACATGCAGGGCACGTACGACTACGTCCCATGGATCGCCGCGCCCGAGTCACTGCGGGTGCTGGACGAACTCGACTGGCCGGTACGACGCTCGCAGCTGAGCAATCTGATCGACGAGGGCGCTCGCATCATCGCGAAGGCCTTGGCGACCGGTGTCGCCGAGGTCGTGCGCCCCGCGGCGACGATGCGGCTCGTCGAGCTGCCGTCGTCCGTCGACCTCACCGCCGGGGAGGCGTTCAAGGTCCGGGTGTCGCGTGAGCTGAAGGCCGAGATCACGCTGACCGGCTTCGACGGCCGCGGCTTCATCCGGCTGTCCGCTCACGCCTACAACTCGCTGCAGGACTACAAGTCCCTCGCCGAGCGGCTGCCTGCGTTGCTCTGAAGGTCGCTGAACGACCGCTCGCCGTGCACCGCCAACTCGGCCAGTACGGCGGCGGGGTCGCCGGCCTCGACGAGCTCGAGCAAGGTCCGGTGCCGCCCCTGCTCGTGGAGATCCTCGTAGAAGTGCTCGCGGGCGTAGAGATTGCGCGCCATGCAGAGGAGCAGTTGTTGCTGCACTGACGCGTACGCCTCCTCGAGCCGCCGGTGCCCGGCGAGAGCGATCAGCGAGGCGTGGAAGCGGTAGCCGGCCTGGACGAGACTGCCGCGGTCCTCGGCATCCGCGCAGTGCTCCATCTCGCCCAGCGCCTCCTGCGCGTCCTTGAGCCGGTCGGGGAATCGCACCGGCACGCCAAGCTCGATGGCGAGTCGCTCCAGTGCGGTGCGAAGCGTCAGAATCTCGAACACGTCCTGGTCGGTCAGCGGCAAGGAGGTCGGCTTCTGGGGCTCGGAGAACGGGATGGGCGCGTTGAAGGCCGGTGCGGCCGAGATCGTCACCGACGGGTACTGCCGGGACACCGCGGAGATCGTTGCCCAGCGCACCCCGATCTGTTCGCGGGCCCGGGGCCGCACGATCATCCCCGGCCGGATCAAGGTGGTCGAGACGCAGACCACCGTCGCCTGTGGTGGCACGCAGGTGAGCCCCGGCGACATGGTCGGCTGCGACGACGACGACGGCGTGATCGTGGTCCCGGCCGAGGTCGCCGACGAGGTCGCGGTCCACGCCCGCGCGATCCTGCTTGCGGACATGCGGGCCCGGCGCAAGCACTACGAGGCCCTCGGCATCATGCCGGACACCTCAGTCGACTACGAGGCGGTCGAGGCGTACTACGCCGCCGTCTGACCGACTGTCGGTGGCGGCGGTTAGGGTCGCGGACCATGATCGAGACTTCGTACAACACCGTCGCCGCCGACTACCACCGACTCCTCAAGGACATCCTGCTGGAGCAGCCGTCCGAGCGTCCCGCTCTGGACCGGTTCGCCGAGCTGGTCGGGGACGGGCCGGTCGGCGACCTCGGGTGCGGCACGGGGCGGATCACGACGTACCTCGCCTCGCTTGGACTGGATGTGTTCGGCATCGACCTGTCGCCGGGGATGGTCGAGGTCGCCCGCCAGGAGTATCCCGATCTGCGGTTCGAGGTCGGGAGCCTGTTCGACCTCGACCTGAAGGACGACGAGTTGGCCGGCGCTCTCGCGTGGTACTCACTGGTCCACACGCCGCGCGAGGATCTCCCGGCCGTGTTCGCGGAGATCTTCCGGGTGGTGCGGCCGGGCGGCTACCTGGTCCATGGCTTCAAGGTCGGCGGTGGGAGCCGGCACCTTTCCCACGCCTACGGTCATGACGTCGATCTGGAGGTCTACACGTTCGATCCTGCCGATGTGTCCGCCCTGCTGGCCGACGCCGGGTTTGCCGAGGTCGTGACGATGCCGCGACCGCAGATCCCGGGCGAGAAGGACCCGCAGGCGGCGGTGATCGTTCGCAAGCCGGAGTGATCAGCCCTTGACCGCGCCCGAGGTCAGGCCGGCGACGATTTGGCGGTTGAAGAAGAGGAACATGATCAGGGGTGGGATCGTGATGAGCAGGATGTCCATGAACAGCAGGTTGTACTGGGTGCTGAACTGGCCGGAGAAGTTGTAGAGGGTCAGCTGGACGGTCGCGTTCTTGTCGCCGGGCAGGAAGTACAGCGGGTTCACGAAGTCGTTGAACACGTTGACCGACTGGACCACGACGACGGTGATGATGACGGATCTGAGCAGCGGGAAGATGACCCCGAAGAACAACCGCAACGGCCCGGCCCCATCGATGATCGCCGCCTCGTCGAGCTCGCGGGGAATGGTCGCGACGAACGCCCGGAACAGCAGGATGCAGAACGACAACCCGAACGCGATCTCGATCAGGATCAACCCTGGCATGGTCTTGAACAGCCCGATCTTCTGCAGCACCCAGATCGTCGGCACGACGGCCGGCGGGATGATCAGCCCGGACAGCACCAGGAAGTTGATGAAGCCGTTCCACTTGCTCTTGCGGCGCTGCAGCACGAACCCGGCCATCGCCGCCAGCACCACCATCCCGGCGACGCTGGCCACGGTCAGGATCGTGCTGTTGATGAACGCGATCACCAGCATGTAGTCACGGGCCTTGACCACGTCGACGAAGTTCTGCACGAAGTGGAACTGGTGCGGCCAGGCGAAGTCCAGGTCCGCGGACTGCTGCCGGTCCTTCACCGCGGTCAGCACGATGAACGCGAACGGGATGATGAAGACGACGATCGAGGACACGATCGCGACCGCGCTGAGCAGGTAGCTGCGGCCCGGCCGGTGGTTGACGAGTTCGGCGGTACTCACATGTCCACCTCCTTCCGGTTCAGGAACCACGACAGCGGCAGGATGATCGCGGTGACGACCAGGAACAGGATCACGTTGCCGGCCGTGGACAGACCGTAGAACCCGGCCTGGTACTGCTTGTAGATCACCGACGAGATCACGTCCGAGGTGAATCCGGGTCCACCACGCGTCATCGCCCAGATCAGCTCGAACGACCGCAGGCCGCCGATCAGCGACAGGATGATCACGGTGACGGTGGCCGGCTTGCACAGTGGCAGCACGATCCGGCGGAACGACTCCCACGACCCGGCGCCGTCCACCCGGGCGGCCTCCATGTACTCCCGCGGGATCGACACGATCCCGGCGATGTAGATCAGGGTCGCCAGCCCGACGCCCTTCCACACATCGACAGCGGCGATCGACATCAGCGCCCACTTCGGGTCGGTCAGCCACCCGGGTCCCTGGATGCCGAGCACGCCCAGGGCCCCGTTGATGATGCCGCGCTCGGGGTTCATCAGCACCTGGAAGAGCAGGCCGACGCCGACCGTACTGACCAGCACCGGGAAGAAGACGACCGAGCGCAGGTACCCGCGGCCGACGATCTGCGAGGTCAGCAGGACGGCGAGCAGCAGGCCGAGCACGACCTTCGAACCCGACGTCACTACGGCGTAGATCAACGTGTTGGTGAAGCCCTTGACCAGGGCCGGCTCCTGGAAGAACGTGATGAAGTTCTCCAGCCCGATGAACTTGGACTCGAACAGGCTCCACCGGGTCAGGCTGTAGTAGAACGAGGCGAACGTCGGAACGAGAAACAGGACGGTGTAGATCACCGCGGTCGGCAGGTAGAACCACAACGAGTACGGCTTGTAGACCTTCCCCCCGGCCGCCGGAGCGGCCGGGGTCGCGTCGCTACGCGAGCGCGGGCGAATCGAAGTGATGGCCACAGACCTTCACCAACCAGCCAGTCCGAGCTGCTGGGCCTGCTTCTTGACGTCCTCGTCGTACCGGGCGGCGCCGTCCTTCGCCTTCCGGATGCCGGAGCCCACCTCGACGGTGATCTGCTCCAGCGACGGGCCCTTCACCGGCGACAGGAACTCCAGCGCCAGGCTCGACGAACCCTCCTTGTCGAGGTACGGCTGCATGTCCTTGATCGACTGCGGTACGTCGTCTCCCAGCGTGCAGCCCTTGACCGCGTACGGGCCGGTCGGTGCGCCGGCGGTGTTCTGCGACGCGCAGCCGTCCGGGCTGGCGACGAACGCCTGGAACTTCTTCGCCGCGTCCAGCTTGTCGCCCTCGGTGGTCTTCGGGATGTAGAGACCGCCCGGTGTCCACAGGGTCAGGCCGTTCTTGCTCGCGTCGTCACCAGGCAGCGCGAACAGGCCGACGGTCTTGGCCGCGTCGGGGTAGGTGGCGACCATGTTCGCGACCACACCGGACAGGATCGGGTAGTGCGCACCCTTGCCGGTGGCAAGCATCTTGAGACCGTCCGGGAGCTTGGCCGAGGCGAAGTCCTTGTTCTCGTACCCGGCGTCGTGGACGGCCTCGGTGTGCTCGAATCCCTTCAGCGCGGCCGGCGACGTCGCGTACTTCGCCTGGTTCTTCGTGTACTTGTCCGCGAAGTCCGGCTCGGCCGAGGACACGTTGTGGAAGTCGCCCAGCACGAACAGCTGTGAGGTCCAGGTCTCGCCGTAGGTCTGGATCACCGGCGCGACTCCGCCACCGGAGGCCTTGATCTTGGCGTTGTTGGCCATGAACTCGGCCCAGGTCTTCGGAATCTTCAGCCCGAGCTTGGTGTAGACCGGGATGCTGTAGAGGACCGCACCGCCCTGGAACCCGCCGACAGGTGCCCCGTACACCTGGCCGTCGGCGGTCACGGTCTTCTTGAAGTTCTCGTCCAGGTCGGCGACCCACGGCTCGTCGTTGACCGACAGCAGGTTCTTCTGCGGTGCGATCGCGTTGAACAGCGACCCGGTGTTGTAGTTGAAGATGTCGACCATGTCACCGGTGGACAGCCGGGTCTTGATGATGTTGTCGCCTTCGGTGCCACCCGGTCGGGTCTCCACCTTCACGGTGATGGTCGGGTTCTTCGCGTGGAAGTCCTTGGCGAGCTGCTCGGCTTCCTTCACGTCCTGATCCTGGTTGGTGGTCAGGTATGTGATCTCGACCGAAGCACCACCACCGGCGTCGTCACTGGAACCGAGACTGCCCGCGCTGCACGCGGTCAGTGCGAGCGAGCAGGCCGCCATGACGGCCAGTCCTCTCGTGCCTGGGCGGAACGTCATCATGACCTCCAAGGGATGTTTCATCAGGGCATCTGCAGCGGGGCGGAGTCGTCCAGGTTGTGGGTCAGTTGTTGTCGAGAAGGGCTTCGAGCCGGGCCTGAAGAGCTTCGGCGCTGGGGGAGAAGCCGCGGGGGCTGATCGCTTCGACCAACTGGGCGGCGGGCTGGTCGAGGTACCGCTCCAGCCGGCCGGCCAGGTCGGCGTCGTCGGCGACGATCTCGGTCTCCTGGGCCGCCGCGGAGATCTCGTCCCAGCTCGGCTCGTGGTCCATCAGTTGCCGGATGCTCGCGTCCGCGGGCAGTGCCGGGGTCGCGGCGTACGTGTCGTCACCGGTCCATTCGTGCGTCCCGTGGCCGACCTCGACCTGCTCGTCCGCACCGGGTACGGCGACCTGCGCGCGGGCGCCGACCGGGACGGTCACCGTCAGCGTGATCCGGCCGTCGGCGCGCGTCCACGAGACCGCCGCCTCGCCGTACGGGGTGAGGTGCTTGGCGGAGACGCTCGTGAGATGCGAGGAGAACAGCGGGCGTACCACGATCGTCCGGTACCCCGGATCACCCGGGGCAAGACCTGCGACCCGCCGGTGCATCCAGTCGGCCACCGCACCGAGGGCGTAGTGGTTGAACGACGTCATCTGGCCGGGGTTGATCCTGCCGTCGGGCAACATGCTGTCCCAGCGTTCCCAGACCGTCGTGGCTCCCATCGTCACTGCGTACAGCCAAGAGGGGCAGCCTGTCTGTAGCAGGAGGCGGTACGCGAGGTCAGGATGTCCGGAATCGGCCAGTGCATCGGCCATCAGCGGCGTACCGACGAATCCGGTGCTGATCCGGAAGCCCGACGTCCGGACGAGGTCGGCGAGACGTTCGCCGGCACGTTGACGCTGTGCGTCGGTGGGCAGCAGCGCCCACTGCAGGGCGAGCGCGTACGTCGTTGCCGCGTCACTCAGCACGCGACCGCCGTCGGTGGCGTACTCCGCTGCGAACGACTGCCGGACCCGCGCGGCCAGATCGGCGTACTCGCCGGCCAGCTCCGGGTCCCCGACGACCTCCGCGGCCTTGGCAACAACCTCCGCCGAGCGGGCCAGGTGTGCGGTCGCGATGACGTCGGGGTCGGCCTTCGCCCGGAACGGGTTGTCCGGCGGCGCGGTCGGGTCGAGCCAGTCGCCGAACTGGAACCCGCCGGACCAGAGCAGGTCGCTGCCGGCCAGGTTGGCCATCTTGTCGACCCAGGCACGCATGCTCGGCAACTGGCGGGCGAGCAGACCCGCGTCGCCGGTGCGCTCGTAGATCACCCACGGCACGATCGTTGCCGCGTCACCCCATGCGGCCGTGGCCGGACCGTTGTGCTTGAGCACGTCCGGGATCACGAACGGCACCGAGCCGTCCTTCTGCTGCTCGGCGGCCAGGTCGGCCAGCCAGTTGGTGAGGAAGCCGGCGGTGTCGAACAGGAAGCTCGCGGTGGGCGAGAAGACCTGGATGTCGCCGGTCCAGCCGAGCCGCTCGTCGCGCTGCGGGCAGTCGGTCGGTACGTCGACGAAGTTGCCCCGCATTCCCCAGACGACGTTCTCGTGGAAGCGGTTGAGCAGGTCGTGCGACGAGTCGAACCAGCCGGTGCGGCGCAGGTCCGATCCCACGACGACTGCTTCGAGGTCGTCGAGCCGCAGTTCGCTGACGCCGGTCACCTCGGCGTACCGGAAGCCGTGGAAGGTCAGCGGCGAGTCGAGCGTGACCTCGTCAGGCCCGGCCAGGACGTAGGAGTCGGTGGCCTTGGCGGTCCGCAGTGGGCGTACGCCGAGCTCGCCGTTCTCGAGCACCTCGGCGTGGCGCAGGACGATCTCGTCGCCGGCCGCGCCGCCGCGGACCTTCAGGCGGATCCGGCCGACGACGTTCTGGCCGAAGTCGACCAGCGTCTTGCCCGTCGGCGAGCTCGTGATCTCGACTGCGGGCACGATCTCGGTGATGCGGACCGGCGGGCCGTCGGGTGCGACCAGGAGGTTGAGGTCGGCGTCGAGTACGTCGACCGCGGTGGCGTTGCCCGGTGTCCGGCGGAGGTCCGTGCGCTGGCCGTCGTACAGGTCGTCGGCGACGACGGCGCTCTCGCGTGCGGTCCAGGTGTCGTCGCTGCCGAAGGTGTGAACCTGTCCGTCCTCGGTCGTGATCTCGAGCTGGGCGAGTACGGCGAGACGGTCGCCGTACAAGGAGTTCTTGCCGTGGAAGCCGAGCCGGCCGCGGTACCAGCCGTTGCCGACCAGGAACTCGAGCCGGTTCTCGCCGGACCGCACCAGACTGGTCACGTCGTACGTCTGGTAGCGGAGCCGCTGCTGGTACGCCGTCCAGCCCGGGGCCAGCTCCTCGTCGCCGACACGTTGGCCGTTGAGCTCCGGCAGGTAGATGCCCTGGGCGGTGGCGTAGAGGCGAGCCTTGACGATGCCGTCGGGCAGTTCGGCGACGCCGCTCAGCAGGGGAGCGGGGGAGCCGTAGCTGTTGCCTCGCGGGCTGACGAAGCGTGCACTCCAGTCGGCCGATGTGAGCAGACCGGCCTCGACTGTCGCGGCGTCACTCCAGTCACTCCACTCGTCGTTCCCACGCACTCGCACCCGGACCTGCGCCGACTGCCGCGACGCGAGTGGGTCACCGGGCCAGGGGACAAGGACCTGGTCGGGGGACTGGACCGTGTAGACCTGCGCCGAGCCGGTGGTGATCTCGACCTCGTACGCCGTCTGCGCGTACGCGGCGTCCGCGGTGGGGATCTGCCACGACAGCCGTGGGGTCGCGGTACCGATGCCCACCACGGGTCCGGCGTCGGTGCGGTGTTCGAAGCGGAGGAAGGCGGGTGCGGCGAGGTTCGACATAAGACTCCAACCGGCGAGTGAAACGATTCATTGGGTGCTGTGACGAAAGGACTCGATGCGTTACGGATTGATGGCGGAGAGGTTTCGCCTGTCCCCCGATCCTGCGACCGATCGCCGCCAGGGGCTAGCCCGGAGTGCACTCGCGCTAGCACAAAATGCACCTTGGCCCGTATCGTGAGGCATGGCCGACGAGCCAGTGAGGACCAAAGGGACACTGCTGCACTTCGTCGAAGGGACGATCGTGCACGCGGGTCCGCATGTGCACGAGGACTGCCATCCACTGCACACGCACAGCTTCTTCGAGCTCGCGTTGGTGACGGGCGGTGAAGGGGTCCACCACAGCCAGGCCGGGCGTCAGGACCTGCGCGTCGGCGACGTGGTGGTGCTGCGACCGGGCGTGTGGCACGAGTACGAGCAATGCCGTTCGCTCGAGGTCTACAACTGCTGCTTCTCGGCCGATCTGGTCCAGCGCGAACTGGCCTGGACGCGCGAGGACCCCTTGCTGGGTTATCTGTTGTGGACTGGACCTTTCTCTGCCCAGCGGCGTGGAGTGCTGAGCACGCACCTCGACGACGAGACCCTCACCGAGGCGCTCGGTCACCTGGACGGCCTGCGGCAGCTACGCAACCAGTCGATGCGCCGGCATCGCGGTGATCTGATCGGGTGGCTGTCGTTGTACCTGAGTTGTGTCGCGCGGACCGTCGGCGAACGCGACGAACTCGGTCGCCAGACGCATCCCGCCGTACTGGCCGCGATGCGGATGATGGAGGCGGACCCGGCGCGGCCGTGGACGCTGACCGATCTGGCGCAGGAGTTGCACCTCGCGCCCGGGTATCTGGTGCGATTGTTCAAGTCGGCGACCGGGATGCCGCCAATGGCGTACCTGTCCCGGCATCGGGTCGAGCTGGCCGCCGTTCAGTTGCTGCACACGGACCTGCCGATCGCCCGGATCGGGGAGGCCGTCGGGTGGCCGGACCAGAACTACTTCGCCCGGCGTTTCAAGTCCCACTACGGCCTCAGTGCAAGCACGTATCGGCAACGTTTCAATTCGCCGAAGCTCACGCATTCCTTGCCCTGATCAGGAGTTCGAGGCCGTCGAGGATGCGGTCGAGGCCGAACGCGAGTCCCTGGTTCTCCTGACCGCTCGGGGTCCGTAGAGCGGCAGCGAGGCTCGGGAACCGGTCCGCCTCGGCGGCGAGGATCCCGGCGAAGGAAGCGGTGAAGGCCTCCTCGGTGAGACCTTGCCGGCCGCCGGGCATGGTGGCAGTCTGCAGCGCGATCGTGCGGACGTGGCCGGACAGGACCAGGATCGAGTCGAGTTGCTCGGTGCCGTTCAGGCCGGAGTCGGTCAGGGCCTGCACACCTCGATCGAGCCAGGCGGCCTCGTTCGGCCCGACGGGGCGGCGTCCGACGGTGGACAGCAGTAGCCACGGGTGGCGGTTGAAGCCCTCGAACAGGTCCATCGCCCACGCGTGCAACGCCTCGCGCCAGGACAGCCCAGGATGTTCCGGCGGCTCGCCGATGGCCAGGTCGCTCATCACCGCGACCAGCTCGCTCTTGCCGGGCACGTAGCGGTAGAGCGCCATCTTGGTGACCGGCAGATCGTCGGCCACGCGCTGCATCGAGACCGCGTCGAGGCCCTCGGTGTCCGCGATCCGGATCGCCGCCTCCGCGATGCCGGTCAGTGTCATCGCCGGTTTCGGCCCGCGGCTCGGCGGCTGCTGCCGCCCCCAGAGGAGTTCCGTCATCGCCGTCCTTCCCAGATCACTTGAACTGTGTCTACCATACACTTTATTGTGTCCGACAGACACAGTTAACGATGATGGAGGTAGACAGATGAAGATTCTGGTGTCGGGTGCGAGCGTTGCGGGCCCGTCGGTGGCGCTCTGGTTGGGCCGGTTCGGTCACGCTGTGACGGTGGTCGAGGTCGCGCCGGCGCTGCGGCAGGGCGGGTACGCCGTCGACTTCCGCGGCGAGGTGAACAAGGTCGTCCTCGAGAAGATGGGCGTGCTGCCAGACCTGCGGGAGCTGCAGACCGGCGGCACCGCGATGCGGTTCGTCGACGAGGACGGCCGGCAGTTGATGCGGATGCCGGAGGAGTTCGCCGGCGGCGAGCTCGAGGTGCTGCGAGCCGACCTGTCCCGAGTGTTCTACGAGCACAGCCGCGGGCAGGCGTCGTACCGGTTCGGTGACTCGATCGTGAGCCTGCGCGAGCATTCGGGCGGGGTCGATGTGCGGTTCGAGAGTGGGTTGGAGGAGACGTACGACCTGGTCATCGGGGCGGACGGCATGCACTCGGTCGTACGGCGGCTCGCGTTCGCGCCGGAGCAGGTGACCGAGCGGCATCTCGGCTACTACGTTGCCGGGTGGGAAGCGCCGAACACGGTCGGGATCAGCGGTGACGCGCTGCAGTACAACGTGCCCGGGAAGCTGGCGAGCGTCGGTGCGGACCGGCGTGACCCGGCGCTGGCGCAGACGCTGTTCGTCTTCAAGTCACCGCGGCTCAGCTACGACCGGCGCAATCCGGACGAGCAGAAGGCCATCGTCCGCGAGCACTTCGAGGACGTCGGCTGGCACGTGCCGTGGCTCCTGGACGCGTTGCCCGCGGCAACCGAGTTGTACTTCGACTCGATCAGCCGGGTGCAGGTGGACCGCTGGTCCACCGGCCGGGTGGTGCTGCTCGGCGACGCCGGGTACGGGGCGACGTTCGGTGCGTTGGGCACGAGTACGGCGGTGATCGGCGCGTATGTGCTGGCGGGGGAGTTGGCGGAGTCCCGCGGCGATTACCGGGCGGCGTTCTCGCGCTACGAAGCGCGACTGCGCAAGGCGGTGCAGACCACGCAGGACGGCAGCCGGACCGGTCAGTTCCTTGCCCCGGCGACGCAGTTCGGGATCACCGCACGGAACCGGATCCTGAATACGAAGTTCTTCATGAACCAGATGCTCAGGATGGCCCAGAAGTTCAGCAACCTGATCGAACTGCCGGCCTACCCGATGCTCGATCAGGGGAGCAGCGGGAGCCTCGCCAGCAACCTCTCCCAGGAGTCGGGGAACCAGCCAGGCACGCCGAGCACGGCCAGGTAGAGCCAGATCGCGATCAGCACGCAGATGAACAGCGCGACGGTGCCGAGCGTCTTCAGCCAGGCAGGCTGCTTGCCGGTCCAGGCGGTGAGCGCCTTGACCCAGTCCTTGACCTTGTAGAGCAGGCGCTGGGCCCACTCGAACTCGCTCGAGAGTACGGCGAGACCCGCGATGAACAAGGGGATCCCGCCCGGTCCCGGCAACCACCCGGTCAGCGGCGCGGCAATGAGCAGCAACCCACCGAGCACGCCCACGCCGATCCGGTAGACGAGATGCTTCGTCGGGTTCGCCCGGATGCGCCGCCGCCACTCCCACCGGTCGTCGTCAGCGTCCAGCGTGATGTTGTGATCAGTGCGGTCGGGAGTCTTCTGCTCGGCCACACGCCCAGCGTACGTGTTCGCCAAGCTCAAGCCTGGTCACGCACTGGCCGGTTTGCCGAATTCCCAGTGCCAGGGTTCCTCGCGGGAGCCGCCCTGCTCGGCCCAGGACGGGTGCACCCAGCCGTACGTCGCAGCGTGGTTCTTCATCCACTGGTACTGCTTCGTGCCGAACCGGTCGATGCCGCCGCACAGGTCGACCGCGACGCCCCAGCCGTGGTTCGACGTACCGGGGAGGGCGGCCAGCGACGGCTTGCGGGAGTACAGGTCGACCTGGGACGTGTAGGAGCGGTACGAGTCGGTGATGCACAGCGTCCTGCCGAACTGGGCGCGGTAGGCGGCGGCAAGTTGCGCGTACGCCGCTGCCGCGTCGCAGCGGAGCTTGTGGCCGGAGCCGAGGCCGCACAGCTTGCTGGACGGGATCATGCCGTTGCTGAAGCCACCCCACCCGACGCTCGCCGACCCGGTGGCCAGGAACGGCATCGGGTTGACCGGGTCGCCGCCGAGCCGGACCTCGAAGTGCAGGTGCGGTCCGGTGGAGTTGCCTTCGGTGCCGACCGCGCCGATCCGCTGTCCGGCCTTGACCTGCGTCCCGTCGGGGACGTTGATCGCGCTCAGGTGCGCATAGAGGGTCTCGAGGCCATTGCCGTGGTCGATCCGGACCAGGTTGCCGGCCCAGGCCGGGTGCTCGACCCGGACGACACCGGACGTCGCCGCACGGACCGGCGTACCGACGGCGGCCGGGAAATCCTGGCCGGTGTGGATGCCGGTCTCCCACATCGAGCCGGCCTGGCCGAACGGTGTACCGATCTCATAGGTGCCGTCCGCGAGCGGCCAGGTCCAGGCGCCGGTGCCGATGTCGTACGACGTCGCGGTGTTGCCGCAACGGAAAGCGTACGAGGCGGACGTCGGGGTCGGGGCGACCTGCGGCTTGGCGGGCTTGCCCAGGGTCGGGCGGAGCGCGGAGTACAGGTTGTCCGGGACGGTGGTGACGGCGACCGAGCCCTTGGCTTCGTCGGCGGCGATCATCTCGCCGTTGTCGAGGGCGACGCCGATGTGGACGAGGCCGAGCGACTTGCTGCCCATCACGAGCAGATCGCCGGGCTGGACCTGGGTCTTGGGCACCGCCTGGTAGTTCGGGTAGACCTTGCCGACCAGGTTGGGGAGCGTTGTGTAGGGCTGCCACGCGACCCGGGCCGCGCCGAGGCAGCCGTACTTGGCCGGGCCGGTCGCGCCGACGCCGTACGGCTTGCCGAGCAGGCTGAAGGCCTGGTTGACCGCGCGGATCGTCTCGGCCGGCAACACCCGGATCGTCCGTCCGCCGGTGACGGTCGACGCCGCTCCGGGCACGGGCGCACCGGCCGCGGTCAGCGGCTTCAGGCCGGCGGGGAGCTTGGCAGGGTTCTTGAGTACGGCGGCCGCCGGTGGCTTGACCTTGGCGGTGGTGAGCTCGGTCAGGTACGTCTTCCAGCGCGCGAGGGCCTGCTGGTTGCGGGCGAGCTGCAGCTGCCTGGAGAGCTCGGACGCACCGTCGAGGTCGGCGGCCTGGCCTTCCATCGCCGTTGCGGCGAACGCGGCCTTCTGCTGGACCTGCTGACTGAGCTCCTTGGCCTTGGCAGCCGCCTCGTTCGCGGCGGCTCGCTTGCCGGCGGCTTCGGACCGGGTCCGGCCGGCCTCGGACTCGGCGGCCGTCGCGGCCTTGTACTGCGCGACCTGGGTACTGCCGAGCTGGGTGATCGCGGTCTGGCGGTCGGCGATCTCCTGCAGGTTCTCCGCGACCGGCGCGAGCGACCAGATCATCGACTCCGCACCCATCACGGTCGGGATGCCGAGCTGGTAGGCCTGCGCGGTCAGCAGGCCGAGCCGGTGGCGCTGCTCGTCGGCCCTGCCCTTCGACGCGGCCGCGCTGGTCTCGGCCTTCTTGGCGGCGGCCTCAGCGGTCTGTGCTGCTTTGAGAGCGTTGGTGTAGGCGATCGTCGCCTTGGCGAAGTCGGCCTGGACGGCGGCGGCCTCGGCCTGGAGCTCCTCCAGGGTCCGGTTGACGTCCGTCACCGACGCGGGTGGTGGTGGGGTGGGGTCATCGGCGTACGCCGGCAGTGCGACCACTGCCAGCAGCGTGCCGAGTGCTGCCAATCGCAGCCCCCGACGGTTCCCCACAACCATCAGGCCCCCTATTCGTCTCGCCTCACGCGCGCGGAGGGAGACGGGCCCCCGCGCCAGGCCAGCGTAGGCGGCAAACGCTCGTGGCGAAACCCTGGTCTACAGAACGTGACCATGAGGCGTGCCACAGAGCCCGTAGGTGGTGTCGGATCGATTGGAGTGACCGATTAAAGTTCACTTCATGGCCTCGCACTTTGACGTTGTTGTCCTCGGCGCAGGTCCGGGTGGGTATGTCGCGGCGATCCGCGCCGCCCAGCTCGGGCTCAAAACCGCCATCATCGAGAAGAAGTACTGGGGCGGTGTCTGCCTGAACGTGGGCTGTATCCCGTCCAAGGCGCTGCTGCGCAACGCCGAGCTGGCGCACATCTTCCGGGCGGAGGCGAAGACCTTCGGCATCAGTGGCGAGGTGAGCTTCGACTTCCCGACCGCGGTGCAGCGCAGCCGCAAGGTGGCGGACGGCCGGGTCAAGGGCGTCCACTTCCTGATGAAGAAGAACAACATCACCGAGTTCGACGGCTGGGGCTCGTTCACCGACGCCAACACCCTCGACGTGACGCTGAACGACGGCTCGTCGGAGACGGTCACCTTCGACAACTGCATCCTCGCCACCGGTGCGACCACCAAGCTGCTGCCGGGCACGCAGTTGAGCGAGCGCGTGGTGACCTACGAGGAGCAGATCCTCACCGAGGAGCTGCCGGGCTCGATCGTCATCGCCGGCGCGGGCGCGATCGGTGTCGAATTCGCCTACGTGCTGGCGAACTACGGCGTGAAGGTGACGATCGTCGAGTTCCTGGACCGGATGGTGCCGCTCGAGGACCCCGACGTGTCCAAGGAGCTGGCGCGGGCGTACAAGAAGCTCGGCGTCGACGTACTTACCTCGACCCGGGTCGACTCGATCGACGAGTCCGGCGAGAAGGTCAAGATCACCGTCACCGGCAAGGACGGCAACCAGCAGACGCTGGAGGCCGACAAGGTGCTGCAGGCGATCGGCTTCCAGCCGCGCGTCGACGGCTACGGCCTGGACAAGATCGGTGTCGCGCTGACCGAGCGCGGCGCGATCAACATCGACGGCTTCTGCCGGACCAACGTGCCGAACATCTTCGCCATCGGCGACGTGACCGCGAAGCTGATGCTCGCGCACGCGGCCGAGGCGATGGGCGTGGTCGCGGCCGAGACCATCGCCGGGCACGAGACGATGGAGCTCGACTACGCGATGATCCCGCGGGCGACGTTCTGCCAGCCCCAGATCGCGAGCTTCGGTTACACCGAGGAGGAGGCCCGCAAGCTGGGCCACGACATCAAGGTCGCGAAGTTCCCGTTCACCGCGAACGGCAAGGCCCACGGCCTCGGCGACCCGACCGGTTTCGTCAAGGTGATCAGCGACGCCAAGTACGGCGAGCTCCTCGGCGGCCACCTGATCGGCCCGGAGGTCACCGAGCTGCTGCCCGAGCTGACCCTGGCGCAGAAGTGGGACTTGACCTCCAAGGAGCTGGCCCGCAACGTGCACGCTCACCCGACCCTGAGCGAGGCCCTGCAGGAAGTGTTCCACGGCCTCGAAGGCCACATGATCAACTTCTGATCCCGGCTTGCAGGCGAGCCCTCCGGACCAGGCGGTCCGGGGGGCTTCGTCGTTCGGGACCGAAGTCCTGAGGATCGAGGACTTTCGGCCGCAGTGCCGCAGCGGTGCCAGGTGATGGACTTCAGTGCCGGGATTCCTAGCTGAAGGCAGGCCGGATGACATCGTTTGACCTCAACGAGCCAGACAGCACCAACGAGCTGCACGCGGATGTGGAGACCTACCACCAGGGCGGCACGTGGTACACCCGGCGGTGTGACAGCCCCGAGCCGTTCGCCTCCGGGGCGAGCCGGCTGCGGCTGATCGCGATCGGCGTCGAGGTCGCCCGCTGGAACGGCCTCCGCCATGTCATCCGTGACTCCGACGGCACCGTCGCCGAGATCAACACCTACCTCACCGGCCCGTACCCGAGCCGCGCACCGACCGGGCAGCGCGTCCCTGGCTGAGGCATCTCAGCGGTCGGTGATGTCGCCGAGTACGGGTTTGACGTCGACGATGGGGGTGCCGTCGATGGCTTCGAGGTGATCGACGTGCAGGCGCAGGCCGTCGGTCGCCAGGATCGTCACGCGGTGCAGGCCGAGCGGGTTCGGGCGGTCGGGGGAGCGGGTGCTGAAGACGCCGGTCGCCGGACGGGACAGGTCACCGCGTGGATGAACGGTGAGAACGTCGCGTTCGGAGCGATCGAACCAGCTGATCAGGATCACCTCGTCGCCCGGAGCGAGGTCCTGAAGAGCGGCGCGGACAGACTCGTCGAACACGACCCACGCGTCCGGTGCGCCTTCGTCGCCCTGACGTGGAGCCTCCGCGCGGGTTGCGAGTGACGACTCGACCCGTCCGATGGGCCGGAGGACGAGGTCGCCGGTCACAGCGGAAACCTGTAGACGGTCTGCAGCGGTTCGCCCGGCGTGAGGACATGGAGGGCGAGACCTGGGTAGGCGGTGGGGTCGACGACACCGCTGCCCGAGGTCGGGGGTTCGAACGGGAGCGGAACGGTAGAGCGAATGCCAGGAGCTCCGAGGACGGGGTGGCCGGCGAACGTCGTGACGATCGGGTTGTGCACGTGGCCGGTGAGGAGCGCGGTGATGGTCTTGCCGGTCAGGACCGTCTCGAGGCCCTCGCGGTCGTGGAGCATCCACTGGTCCATGACCGGATGATGCAGCTCGAGCGGGGGGTGATGCATCGCCACGAACACCGGTCCGTCGAAGGACTCCCGCAGTACGCCGTCCAGCCAGGAGAGCGAGTCGTTGGACAGCAGCCCGTGGTCTTCACCGGGCACCGTGCTGTCGACGAGGACGAACCGCGCGCCGGCCACCTCCCGGACCTGATGCACCGGATGCCCGTCGCCGGGTGAGTCGACGTACGACGCCAGTCCGGCGCGGAGCGGCGCGCTCACGTCGTGGTTGCCCGGGAGCATCAGCACCGGGATGTCCGTCGACAGCTCGGCCGCGACTTCGGCGTACTCGGACTCCAGGCCGTGGTCGGCCAGATCACCGGTGACGAGGATGACGTCGACCGGCCGGGCGAAGGCCTTCAGGTACGACGTGATCCGGCGGAGCCTGGATCGTGGCCCGTCCGAACCGTCGAGATGCGGGTCGCTGAGGTGTGCGATGACGATCATCCCCGCAGACTAACCACAGAACCCCGTCGGGAGATCACTGCACGGGACGAGACCGCTGCGTTCGAGGATCGGGCGTGCCTGCGGCGAGCGTACGTACTCCAGGAAGGTCGAGGTCAGCGACGCGGTCTCCGGCACCTTGTAGGTGTAGGCGTGCTCGACCTCCCAGAACTTGTACGCCCCGGCCGCGACCTTCGAGGAGTCCGGTACGACGTCGTCGACGGTCGCGATCGTGACGTCGGGGAGCTTCCGGGCGCCGCCGAGCTCGGCGTAGCCCATCGCGCCGCCGATCTCGTTGACCCGGGTCAGCAGCTCTTCCGTCGTACCGACCTCGCAGCGGTGGTACTTCGCCGCCGCGGCGTCGTCGTCCGTGCGGCAGTCGTCGGACGTGATCCCGAGCTCCTGGTCGCCGCCGAGCACCTTCTCCCGGAACACCCGTCGCGACCCCGAGTCCGGGCCGACCCGGCTGACCATCCGGATCGGCAGATCCTTGCCGCCGACGTCCTTCCAGTTGGTGATCTGGCCGTTGTAGATCGCCCGCAGTTGCGCGGTGGTCAGCGACGTCACCGCGGCCGACCGGTTGATCACCACGGCGAACACCACCACCGCCATCGGTTCCCCGCGCAGCGTGGGCGCGTCCTCGGCCGGTCCGTCCGACATGGCGATCACCTTGCTCGCCGCGGTCCCGTCCTGCGCCCCCAGGTCGCTGAGGCTGCGCACACCGTTGCGGCTGCCGTTCGCCGCGATCGTGATGTCGGCCTGCGTGCAGTCGGTCACGTACGCACTGCGCAGCTCGGTCATGGTCGGTTCCACAGCGGTCGACCCGATCACCCGGAGCTGCCCCGACTCGCAGTTGTCCGGCGGCTGCAGTACGTCGACCAGGAAGAACGCGACCAGCGCGCCGACCAGCACCAGCGTGGTCGCGCCGAACATCAACGTACGGCGGCCCAGCCCGCGCGGCCGTGGTTCGTGGTAGACCCCGCCGCCGGTCGACCCACCGGCCAGATAGCCGGAGTGGGCGACGTCGCGGCCCTTCCCGGACAGCACCAGCAGGAACTTGAAGTGGTCGCCGCGGTTGATCGCGATCCGGGGCACCACGAGCTTCTCGGTGTCGACGTAGTCGGCCGGGTTCATCCGGCTCTCCAGCATCTTGCCCAGCGAGTCCGGCTGCGACTCGACCACCTTCATCCGGACGATCTTGCGGTCCGGGAACACGAACGAGACCTTGTCCTGCATGTCGCGCGCGTCGATGTCGGTCCCGCCGGCGTTGTCCAGCCGCAGCAGCACGATGCTGGGATCCTGGACCACCGTCCCTTGGTGGACCACCTCGACGTCGACCATTTCCCTGGCGCGGTTCTGCTTCGGATGCACCCCGATCTGCGCATCCACCTGGACCCGGTAGACGAGCCGTTTGCGGCGCAACAGATAGCGGTCGAGCAGCCAGACGATCGAGGTGCCGAACAGCGTGACGGCGGCAATGACGGTCTCGATGTTGATGCTGCCGAAACCAGAGAAATCGAACAACGTATCCCCACTTCTACGAGTTCCGCAGCGTAGTGGCCCGCGGTGAACGATTGCTTACCGCGCGATGACACGCAGGCTCAGAGCTTGGCCGGTTCCGGCCCCTTCTGCGAGATTGTCCGCATGGCTGAACAGGTGGACGTGGTCGTTGTCGGACTGGGTGTGGGCGGCGAGGAGACCGCCGGGCGATTGGCACAGGCAGGGCTGCGCGTGGTCGGGATCGAGTCCCGGCTGGTCGGTGGCGAGTGCCCGTACTACGGCTGCATCCCGAGCAAGATGATGATCCGGGCCGCGAACCTGATCGCCGAGACCCGACGGGTCGACGGCATGGCCGGTACGGCGTCCGTCCAGCCGGACTGGGGGCCGGTGGCCAAGCGGATCCGCGTGGAGGCGACCGACGACTGGAACGACAAGGTTGCGGTGGACCGGCTCGTCAACAAGGGCGCGACGGTGCTGAAGGAGCGCGCCACGTTCACCGGCCGGAACACGGTCCGGGCCGGCGATCGCGAGTTCGAGGCGACCCGCGGCATCGTGATCGCGACCGGTACGATCCCGGCCGTCCCGCCGATCGACGGTCTGGCGGGTACGCCGTACTGGACGAACCGGGAGGCGATCGAGGCGGACACGCTGCCGGCCTCGATCGTGGTGCTCGGTGGTGGCGCGATCGGGATGGAACTGGCCCAGGTGTTCGCCCGGTTCGGATCGCGGGTGAGCGTGATCGAGGGTGCCGCCGAGGTGCTGTCGATGGAGGAGCCGGAGTCCGGCGTACTGGCCCGCGAGGCGCTCGAGCGCGACGGCGTCACGTTCCACACCGGCCTGCACGCCAAGCAGGTCGGGTACGCCGGGAACACGTTCACCGTCACGCTGGACGACGGGTCCGCGGTCAGCGGCGAGAAGTTGCTGGTGGCAACGGGACGCCGGATCGCGACCGACGAGCTCGGCCTGGACCAGCTCGGGCTCGACCCGAAGGCCCGCCGGATCGAGGTGGACGGCCACGTCCGGGCCGGCGACAAGGTGTGGGCGATCGGCGACGTCACCGGTGTCGGCGTCTTCACCCACAACGCGATGTACCAGGCTGACATCGCGGTCCGCGACATCCTCGAGGAGCCGGACGCACCGACGGCGAGTTACCACGCGATGCCGCGGGTGACGTTCACCGATCCGGAGATCGGCGCGGTCGGGATGACCGAGAAGCAGGCCCGGGAGGCGGGGCTGGACGTGCGGACCGGGTCGACCCCGATTCCGGCGTCGACCCGCGGCTGGATCCACAAGGCCGGCAACGAGGGCTTCATCAAGGTCGTCGCCGACAACGAGCGTGGTGTTCTGGTCGGCGCGACCAGTGCGGGTCCGACGGGTGGCGAGGTCCTCAGCGCGCTGGCGGTCGCAGTGCATGCGGCGGTTCCTGTGCACTCTCTGCGACAGATGATTTACGCATACCCGACATTCCACCGGGCGATCGGCGAAGCACTGAAGGCTTTGTGAAATTGCTTGTTGCGATCCGGTCGCAACTAGCTCACCATTGTTCAGGTGCATGTTCCTGACGGCTTCTTCGACGCCCCGACGTCCGTCGCGACCGGTCTGATCGCGGCGGGCGCGGTCGGCTTCAGCCTGCAGCGGGCCAACCGCGAGATCCGCGAGACCGGGCCGGCGCTGGCCGGGCTGACCGCGGCGTTCGTGTTCGCGGTGCAGATGGTGAACTTCCCGGTCGGCGCGGGGACCAGCGGGCACCTGCTCGGTGGCGCGCTGGCCGCGGCGTTGGTCGGCCCGTGGTCCGCCGTACTGGTGATGTCGACGGTGCTGCTGGTTCAAGGGTTGCTGTTCGCGGATGGCGGGCTGACTGCTCTCGGGACGAACATCACCCTGATGGGTCTGATCACGGTGCTCGTCGGCTACTTCCTGACGCGTGCCGTGCTCAAGGCGCTGCCGCGCCGGGTCGGCAGCGTCGTCCCCGCGGCCACGCTCGGCGCGCTGGTGTCCGTCCCGGTCGCGGCGCTGGCCTTCACCGGGTTGTACGCGATCGGTGGCGCGGTCGACATCCCGCTCGGCAAGCTCGCCACCGCGATGGTCGGCTGGCACATTCTGGTCGGCATCGGTGAGGCCGTGATCACCGCGGCTGTGCTGAGCGCGGTGGTCGCGACGCGGCCCGATCTGGTGTACGCCGCGCGCCACCTGCAAAAGGACCTCGTCCTGGTCGATGCCGACGGCAACACTTCGACCGTCTCGCCGGACCGGCCGATCGCGGCCAAGTCGGCCGGGCGCCCGCTCGGTGTCGGGATCGCGGTGACGCTGGTGGTGGCGGGTGGGCTGAGCCTGTTCGCGAGCGCGCATCCGGACGGGCTGGAGTTCGTCGGGGCGAAGCTGGGCTTCGAGACGGCCGCCAAGTCGTCCGCCGTCGCCGGCAGCCCGCTGGCCGACTACGGGGTCAGCGGCATCGGCAACTCCGAGGTCTCCGGTGCTCTGGCCGGCATCATCGGCGTACTGGTCACGATCGTGCTCGGCCTGGCCATCGCCAAGCTGGCCTCACTCCGGGCGAACAAGGCATCGTGAGCGGCGACGGCCTGCTCGTGGCGGTGGACAGCAGAGTCCACCGAGTGCCGGCGCAGGTGAAGCTCATCGCGTTGTTCGTCTTCGTCCTCGCCGTCGTGTCCACTCCGGCGGCGGTCTTCTGGGCCTTCGGTCTGTACGCCGCGATGCTCGTGGCTGCTGTGGTCATGGCCAAACTGCCGGTGCACGTGCTGTCGCGGCGGCTGGCGGTGGAGACGCCGTTCATCGTGTTCGCGCTCCTGTTGCCGTTCGTGGCGACCGGCCCGCGGATCGACGTACTCGGAGTGGAGTTGTCGCAGTCCGGCGTACTCGGCGCATGGAACGTGCTCGCCAAGGGGACGCTCGGAGTGGTGGCGGCGATCCTGCTGTCCGCGACGACTGCGCCCCGCGACCTGCTGGCCGGCCTCGAACGGTTGCGGCTCCCCGCGACGCTGGTGGCGATCCTGTCGTTCATGATCCGCTACCTCAGCGTGGTGTCGGACGACCTGCACCGGATGCGGATCGCCCGGGAGTCGCGCGGGTACGCCGGTGGTCGAGTGGGCCATCTGAAGGCGGTCGCCGGGGGAGTGGGTGGCCTGTTCGTCCGCAGCTTCGAGCGCGGCGAGCGCGTGCACCTCGCGATGCGGTCCCGCGGCTACACCGGCCGGATGCCTCTGCTGAGTCAGACCGGAGCAGTCCGATCGCAATGGCTGGAAGGTCTCACGATCTCCCTGCTCGCGGTCCTCATCGCAGTCATGGCAAGGGTGGTGGGCCTGTGAGCGGTCCAGCGATTCACGTCGAGCGGCTCGTGTTTGCCTATCCGGACGGGCGGCAGGCGCTGTTCGGCGTCGACTTCATCGTCGAGCGCGGGGAGCGGGTCGCGCTGCTCGGTCCGAACGGTGCCGGCAAGACCACGCTGGTGCTGCACCTGAACGGGATCCTCGGCTCGGTTGCCGGTGGGACCGGGAGCGGCCGGATCCAGATCGGCGGGACGGGCTTGCATCGGGAGCATCTCGCCGAGGTGCGGAGGAAGGTCGGCCTGGTTTTCCAGGACCCGGACGACCAGCTGTTCATGCCGACCGTGCGCGACGACGTGGCGTTCGGACCGGCGAACCTCGGGCTGCGTGGCGCCGAGCTCGACGATCGCGTGCACGAGGCCCTTGTCCAGGTGGGCATGCAGGATCACGCCGATGTCGCACCGCACCACCTGTCATTCGGTCAGCGGCGGCGGGTCGCGGTGGCGACGGTCCTGGCGATGCGGCCCGAGGTCCTGGTGCTGGACGAGCCGTCGAGCAACCTCGACCCGGCGGCGCGGCGGGAGCTGGCCGACATCCTGGCCGGGCTCGACGTCACGCTGCTGATGATCACGCACGACCTGCCGTACGCCTTGCAGCTGTGCGAGCGCAGCCTGCTCATGGACGACGGCCGGATCGTTGCCGACGGCAAGACCCGTGACCTGCTCGGCGATGCCGAGTTGATGAGTGCGCATCGCCTGGAGCTCCCGTACGGGTTCGACCCGCTCTCGGTGTCCGGCCCGGAGCGCTGATCAGGACGTCGTGGCGGCCTCCTCGACGCTTGCCGGGGTCGACTCGAAGGCGGACCTCAGCCGGCTGCGGGACGCGTTCAGGTGGGCGTGCATCGCGGCGTCCGCGGCCTCGGTGTCGCGCTGCCGGATCGCGGTGACGATCAGGTCGTGCTCCTCGAGCGCGTCCTCGGTCACGCGGGAGTCGCGCAGTAGCCGGAACAGCTGCAGATGGCAGTGCAGCTTGGCGAAGATCTCTCCGAAGTAGCTGTTCCCGGTGGCCGCGATGATCGCCTGGTGGAACTCGGCGTCCTCGCGGGCGAAGGCGCCGTACGACATCGTGCCGGCCTGGTAGCGGACGCGCAGGTCGGCGGCGATCCCGGCGATCTGCTCGACCTCGACCCGCTGGTGCCGGCCGGCCGCGAGGCCGGCGCAGTACGGCTCGATCAGGAACCTCGCTTCGAAAAGATCCTCGAACCGCTCCGGAGTCAGTTTCGGGCTGGCGGAATATCCGATCAGATGTGTCTTGGTGACCAGATCTTCGGCCTCCAGCCGGTTCAGTGACTCCCGGACCGGGGTCTGGGACACGCCGAGCTGGCGGCTGACCACGTCGACCCGGATCCGCTCGCCGGGCTGGATCGCTCCGTCCAGCAGCCATGTCTGCAGCTGCTCGTAGACGACATCACTCATCCGGGTCCGTTCGGGACGCTCGGCACCGCGTTCGCTCATCTGTCTTCCCTGTCCGGCCGGCGGGGTGGTGGGCCAGATCGTGAATCCGTATCCACAGACCATTGCAAATCATATCTGATCTGATCTAGCCTGCCAAAAATCGCCACGATCCACCGATCCACCCCTGGGATGGTCGACGTGCACACAGACCTCGCAACAGCTCAGTCCCTGGCCGAACGTCTACTCGTCACCGCGGGTGTTCCCGCCCCGGCGGCGACCCAGCAAGCCGAACTTCTCCTGATCGCCGAGGCGAAAGGAGTGCCGTCCCACGGCCTGCTCCGCCTGCCACGTCTGCTCCGCCGGCTGGCGAACGGCACCGCGAGCCCGACGAACACGGGCACGCACGAATGGCTCAGTCCCTGTTACCTGTCCGTCGACGGCGAGCAGGGCCTGGGACCGGTGGTCGCGCTCCGCGCTCTGGAGGCGGCCGTTCCGGCGGCCGGACGTCACGGCGTCGCGGTCTGCTCGATCACGAACAACAACCATCTCGGCATGCTCGGCTTCTACGCCGGCCGGATGGCCGAGCGCGGCGTGGTCTGTCTGGGGATGACCACGAGCGAGGCGCTGGTGCATCCGTGGGGCGGTACCGAGGCGATCCTCGGGACGAACCCGTTGGCTCTCGGTGTTCCCGCGCGGCCGCATCCGCTGGTGCTGGACATGGCAACGTCGCAGGTCTCGATGGGCAAGGTCCATGACCACGCGCTCCGCGGCGTACCGCTCGAGCCGGGCTGGGCGCTGGATGCCGCCGGCAACCCGACGGTCGACCCGGTGGCGGCCAAGTGCGGATCGATCGCGCCGTTCGGGGGAGCGAAGGGCTACGGACTCGGGCTCGGCCTGGGTGCGATGGTCACCTTCCTGACCGGTGCCGCCTACGGAACGGCTGTCGGCGGGACGCTGGACGACACCCGCCCGAGCAACAAGGGCGACCTGTTCATCCTGATGAGCGGCGGTGGGTACTCCGCCTCGGAGTACCTCGATCAGGTCCGCGGCAGCAGGCCTGCCGACCCCGCTTCACCGGTCGCGGTTCCCGGCGACGGAGCTCGGGCGCGCTATCAGGAATCGGTGGCCCATGGCATCGAGATCGCCGACGAGTTGTGGCGCGAGCTGATTGCCCTGGACACAAGGCAGGACGCGTCCCGGGATGCAGCTCAGCCCGAAGCAGTTCTGGCCGAATGACCCCGCCCACGACCGGACAAGGACCCGCCACGATGACGATCACCACTGCCTCGTTCGGCGTACAACGATCACCGCGCACGGTGGTGTTCGGCGCCGGTCAGCGCTCGCTGCTCGGCCGCCACGCCGCGGAGTACGGGCGCAAGGCGCTGGTCTGCACGGACGAGCGGCTGGCTGCCTCGGCCGAGTTCACCGAGCTGATCAACGACCTCAAGGACCACGGCATCGGCGTGAGCGTGTGGTCCGACACCGCCCCCGAGCTGCCGGCCTCGGACATCGACGCCTGCTACAACGCGATGAGGTACGCCGGAATCGAGGTCGTGATCGGGATCGGTGGGGGCAGCTGCCTCGACCTGGGCAAGGCGCTGGCGTTGCTGCTCAGCCACGGCGGCCCGATCGACCGGTACTACGGGGAGAACGCCGTACCTGGACCGGTCCTGCCGATCATCGCCGTACCGACGACGGGCGGGACCGGGTCCGAGGTGACGCCGGTCTGCGTTCTCAGCGACAGCCGCCGCGAACTCAAGGCAGGCATCTCGTCTGCGTACCTCGTTCCCTCGGTGGCGATCTGCGACCCGGAGCTGACCTACACCTGCCCGCCCGCACTGACCGCGAGCGCCGGTGCCGACGCGGTGTCGCATCTGGTGGAGTCGTTCACCGCGATCCAGCGGCCGCCCACCGCGGTCGGCGAAGGTCGCGTGTTCATCGGCAAGAACGTGATCAGCGACTCCTACGCACGCTGGGGTCTCGGGCTGCTGGCCCGGGCCCTCCCGGAGGCCTTCGAGCATCCGGACGATCGGCAGGCACGCTCCGACGTGATGCTTGCGGCGAACGCGGGCGGCTATGCCCTCGGAGTCGCCGGAACCGCTGCGGCGCACGCGCTGCAGTACCCGCTCGGTGCGCTGACCCACACCGCGCACGGTGTCGGAGTCGGAGTACTCCTCCCGTACGTGATGCGCTACAACGCTCCCGCCCGGGTCGCGGAGTTCGCTGAGATCGCGACGATCTTCGGCGTACCGGCGAGTGACGGCGGACAAGCGCAGGCACTGGCCGGCATCGAGGCGGTCGAACGTCTGCTGGACCGGATCGGCATCCCACCCACGCTGAAGGAACTCGGCCTGACCGAGGACCAGCTCTCGTACGTCGCGTCGATGGGGCTGAAGTCGGCCCGGCTCGTCGACAACAACCCCCGGCCGCTGGATACCGAGGCGCTGTACGCCATCACTCGCGCCGCGTACGCCGGCGATCGCAGTAACCCGTTCTGACCAGGCCTTGGGAGCACACCAGATGATCTCTCCGCACGATCTCTTCATCGATGGTCAGTGGCGCCCGGCCGCCGACGGCCGGCGGTTCGCTGTGCACGATCCGGCCGACGGGTCCGAGCTGGCCCAGTTCGCGGCCGCCACCGAGGCGGACTGCCTCGCGGCGGTGGACGCGGCGGCCGATGCGCTGGCCGGCTGGACGGCGACCCCGCCCAGGCAGCGCTCCGAGATCCTTCGGACCTGTTTCGATATCCTCACCGCCGAACGTGAGCAGTTCGCCGGCCTCATCGTCGCCGAGAACGGCAAGGCGTACGCCGACGCCCTCGGCGAAGCGAGCTACGCGGCCGAGTTCTTCCGCTGGTTCGCCGAGGAGGCGGTCCGGATCGGCGGCGACTTCCGGCTCTCGCCGTCGGGTGACAAGACGATCGTCGTCCGGCGCGATCCGATCGGGGTGTCGGTGCTGATCACCCCGTGGAACTTCCCGGCGGCCATGGCGACCCGCAAGATCGCTCCCGCTCTCGCAGCCGGCTGCTCGGTGGTGCTGAAGCCGGCGAGCCAAACCCCGCTCACCGCGGCGTACGTCGTCGAGGTACTTCGTCGAGCCGGTGTCCCGGCGGGTGTCGTGAACCTCGTGACGCCTGTGCCGGCCGGCCCCGCGGTGAGTGCGATGCTGCACCATCCCGCCGTACGCAAGCTGTCGTTCACCGGTTCGACCGAAGTCGGTCGCCTCCTGCTGCGGGAAGCTGCGGACCAGGTGGTCAGCTCGTCGATGGAACTCGGCGGGAACGCGCCGTTCGTCGTCCTGCCTGGTGCCGACGTGGACGCCGCGGTCGAGGGCGCGATGGTCGCGAAGATGCGCAACGGAGGATCGGCCTGTACGGCGGCCAACCGGTTCTACGTGCACGACTCGCTGGTCGAGGAGTTCAGCGCCCGGATCACGGTGGCGATGAAGGGCATCACGATGGGCCCGGGCGCCGACCGGTCGAACGAGCTCGGCGCCCTGGTGTCGCCGGAGGAACGCGACAAGGTGGCCCGGCTGGTCGACGAGGCGGTCGCCGACGGGGCCACGCTCGCCCTGGGCGGTGAGACGCCGGAGGTTGGCGCCTTCTACCCGCCGACGGTGCTCACCGACGTACGGCACGGGAGCGCGATCAACCAGATCGAGATCTTCGGCCCGGTCACCGCGATCGTCTCCTTCAACGACGTCGACGAGGCGATCGCGATGGCGAACGACACCATCTACGGCCTGATCGCCTACGTGTACGGCGATCCCGCCCAGGCGCTCGCGGTCGCGCAGCGGATTGACGCCGGCATGGTCGCGGTCAACCGCGGCGTACTGAGTGATCCGGCGGCGCCGTTCGGCGGGACGAAGCAGTCCGGGCTCGGCCGCGAAGGCAGCTCCGAAGGCATCCTCGAATTCCTCGAGGAGAAGTACATCGGGATCGAGGTGTGACCGATGGCCAACGCCGTCCTTCCGACTCTGACACCGACCGACGTCGACGGCGGACCCCCGGCCCGTAAGCGGGTGAAGGCCAAACCGAAACGGCAGAACCTGGCCGGCTGGCTGTTCGTCGGCCCGGTGATCTTCGGTGTGCTGTTCTTCCAGCTGGCGCCGGTCGCGGCGTCCCTCGTGGTGTCGCTGACGAACTGGACCGGACTCAACTCGCCGAAGTTCCTCGGCCTGGGCAACTACCGCGAGCTGTTCACCGTCGACGACACCTTCTACCCGTCGCTGCGGAACACGGTGATCTTCACCCTGGTCGTGGTCGTCCTGACCATCGGTATCGGCCTCGGGCTGGCGGTGCTGTGCAATCAGAAGGTCAAGGGCATCGGCATCTTCCGGACCCTGTACTACTCGCCCGCGGTGACCAACGTGGTCGCGATCGGCTTCGTCTGGTTCTGGCTCTACAACCCGGACAACGGGTTGTTCAACTCGACACTGAGGACGATCGGGATCGACGGGCCGGCCTGGCTGTCCGACACCAAGACGGCCCTGATCGCGGTGATCATCGTCGCGATCTGGCAGGGCGTCGGCTACCCGATGGTGATCCTGCTGGCCGGGCTGCAGAGTATCGACAGTTCGCTGATCGAAGCGGCCACAGTCGACGGCGCGTCGGCCTGGCGGCGGTTCTGGGCCGTCGTCGTACCACTGCTGACACCGAGCCTGTTCTTTCTGACGATCACGCAGTTCATCACGTCGTTCCAGGTGTTCGGGATCATCTACGTGATGACGTCCGGCGGGCCGAACAACGCCACCTCGGTGTTCATCTTCCACATCTACGAGACAGCCTTCGGGCACGGCCGATTGGGCTATGCCTCAGCGATGGGCTGGGTGCTGTTCGTCATCGTCGGCGTCGTCACCGCGATCCAGTGGAAGATGGAGAAGCGGTGGGTGCACTATGACAACTGAAGCGTTGCGGATTCCGGTCAACAAACCACCACGGCACCTTCCGCGCCGGATCGTCGTCCTCTTCGTCCTGATCTTCTTCGCCGTCGTGTTCGCGATGCCGATGCTGTGGATGGTGAGCGCGTCGCTCAAGCCGGAGAACGAGGTACTGCAGTCACCTCCGACGTTCATCCCGTCGACGTTCCAGTGGGGCAACTACTCCCAGGCCGGCGACGGTCTGCTGCCGTTCTTCGTGAACAGCTGCAAGCTCGCGGCGCTGAACGTCGGGTTCCTGCTGCTGTTCGCCTCGCTGGCCGGCTACGGCTTCGCCCGGCTGAACTTCGCGTTCAAGAACCTGGCCTTCGCGTTGTTGTTGTCGACGGCAATGATCCCGAGCATGGTGTACCTGGTCCCGCAGTACATGCTGTTCCGCGAGATGGGCTGGATCGACACCCACTACCCGCTCTGGATCCCGAACGTGCTGACTCCGGTCTTCGGCACGTTTCTGCTCCGGCAGGCGTTCCGCGGCGTACCGATGGAGCTGGAGGAGGCGGCCAAGCTCGACGGCGCGTCGACCTTCGGCACCTTCTGGCGGATCATGCTGCCGCAGGTGAAGCCGGCGCTGGCCGCGGTCGGCGCGCTGACCTTCATGGGCTCGTGGAACGACCTGTTCGGACCGCTGATCTTCCTCAACTCGACGCGGCTGCAGACGATGCCGATCGCGCTCGCGCTGTTCAAGGGTGAGTACTTCACCCAGACCAATCTGATGATGGCGGCGGCGACGCTGACGATCCTGCCGCCGTTGCTGCTCTTCCTGCTGGCCCAGAAGTACTTCGTCCAGGGCATCACGATGTCCGGCCTGAAAGGATAGCCATGCGGATCACCCGGATCGAATCGATCATCCTGCTCGACAAACTCCACCTCGTGAAGGTGCACACCGACGAGGGCCTGGTGGGCGTGGGCGAGGTCAGCCCGATGAACGCCCACGTCTCGCACAGCGTGGTGGAACACGCGCTCGCTCCGTTGCTGGTCGGCGAGGAGGCCACCGACATCGAGCGGCTGTGGCGCCGGCTGTACACGAAGCCGTACAAGCTCGGACCCGGCGGCGCTCAGCTGAACGCCATCGCCGGCATCGACATCGCGCTGTGGGACCTGCTCGGCAAGGCCGCCGGGCTGCCCGTCTACAAGCTGCTCGGCGGGAAGTACCGCCAGAGCATGAAGGTGTACGCGAGCTCCATGGCCCGCGGCATGACGCCACAGGAGGAGGCCGAGCGGGCGAAGTCCTTCCAGGAGAAGGGCTTCTACGGCTACAAGATCCACTCGTCGACACCGTGGATGCACGACGACGGCTTCGACCAGACCATCGCGACCGTGACCGCGGTCCGCGAACTCGTCGGCGACGACTTCCCGATCCTGGTCGACGTCAACAACGCGTACTACGAGCACACTGCGATCAAGCTCGCCCACGCGCTGGAGGATCTCGGCGTCTGGCACTTCGAGGAACCACTCGCCGCGCACGACTACACGGCGTACGGACGGCTGGCCGACGCGGTCGACATCCCGATCGCGGTGGGGGAGCAGGAGTACACCATCTGGCAGTTCCGCGATCTGATCACGGAGGGCCGGGTCGACATCCTGCAACCCGATGTCATCAAGTGCGGCGGGATCACGGAGTTCAAGAAGATCGCCGTACTCGCCGACACCTACACCAAGCCGATCACCGTGCACAACACCCAGCAGACGGTCGGTACGTCGGCACACGCCCACCTCTGGGTGAGTACGCCGGCCTGCGTGTACCCGCAGGAGTACAACATCGAGCACAACCCGATCCTGGACGACGTGCCGATCTGGCAGAACCCGCTGGTCCCGGTGAACGGGGAGATCACGCCTTGGGAACTCCCAGGGCTGGGTGTCGAGCTGAACGAGGACGCGATCGCGAAGCTGCGCACCAACTGAGACAGCCAACCTCCGCCCCATCCGAGCACTGCAACACCCGTCACGCGTGCCGCGTGGCGTCACCCCTGACAGAACAGGAACGACCATGACCGCAGGACAGTTTTCTCGAAGGTCGGTGCTCAAAGCCCTCGGCCTCACGACCGGGGCGATCGCGGTCGGTGCGCCGCTGGCAGCCTGCAGCGGCAACGGCGGCGCGGGAGGCGGTGGCAACGCCTCCTGGCTGACCTGGGACACCAACAGCGGCACCCCGCTCTACACGGTCGCCGAGAACTGGGCCAAGCAGGCCGGCAAGACGCTCGACATCCAGTCGGTACCGGGCGACGACTACGACACGAAGCTGCGCACCGTACTGTCGTCCGGCGCGGCACCGACGGCGATCCGGATCAACGACGACTACGTCAAGGGGTACTACGCGGAGGGCTCCCTGCTCGACCTGAAGCCGTACCTGGACAAGGACGGGATCAAGGCCGAGGACTACTTCCCGGTGGCCTTCAACTTCCCCAAGCAGGAAGACGGCGCGCACGCGGCCTGGCCGATCATGACGAACCCGGGCGTCATCTACTGCAACACCGACGCGTTCGCCGAGGCGGGCGTCGAGCTGCCGCCGAAGGACTGGGCCGCCAGCGGCTGGACCTGGGACGATTTCCTCGACGCCGCGAAGAAGCTGACCAAGCCGAACGGCGAACGGTACGGCGCGCTGGTCTTCCCCGACACCTCGCTGGAGACCGTGTGGCCGGTCAACAACGGTGGCGACGGCATCTATTCGAAGGACGCCACGCGCTTCACGCTGGCGGAGTCGCAGGGTGCCGAGGCGGTCCAGTGGGTCGCCGACCTCGCCCTGGTGCACAAGGTTCACCCGGACTTCGCCACCGTCACGGCCGGCCGTCAGACCCCGAACTGGGCGCTCTCGCAACTGGGGACGGGCAAGGTCGCGATGCTGCTGTCGCTGACCAGCGGCATCCCGTACCTGCGCAGCAACGCGAAGGTGAAGTGGGACATCTTCCCGCCGCCGATGAAGGCCGCCCGCAAGACGGTCAACACGATGACCGTGCTGGCGATCCCGAAGGACTCGAAGGACCCCGACACGGCCTGGGACTTCCTCAAGTACTGCGCCGCCGCGGACGCGGCCAAGCTGCTCGCCGAGTCGCGCGGCTTCATGCCGGTCGCTAAGAGCTCGTCGGCGCTGTTCGTACCGGACGACAAGGGACCGGCCAACCTCGCCCTGGTCACGCAGGCGCTGGACAACGCGGTGAACGAGAACTTCAGCCGCTACATCGAACGCGCCCGGACCATCTACCGCCCAGTGCTGGACGACGTCTGGAGCGGCAAGCAGACCGCTGCCGCGGCGCTGGGTAGCGTCAAGCAGAAGGTCGAAGACGTACTCGCAGGCAAGGGGTGACATGAAGATCACGGAGATCAGCGTCGAGGTGCTGTCGGAGGCCAAGGCGCATCCCGTTCGCGACGCGATCCAGTTGCTCGACCGCAACGGGCGTACCCGGGTGCGGATCGAGACCGACGAAGGCATCACTGGGGTCAGCAACACGTACTTCGGGCGAGTGGCGAGTTCGCCGGCGGTGCTGGCCTCGATCGTCACCGAGCAACTGGCGCCCGCGATCGTCGGCGAGGACCCGACGCTGATTCGCGGGATCCGGCAGAAACTGCAGACGCTCACCGACTACCAGGGCACGGCCGGACTCTCGTCGTACGGGATCTCGGCGATCGATCTGGCGCTGTGGGACCTGCTCGGCAAGTCGCTGGACGTGCCGGTCTGGAAGCTGCTCGGTGCGCAGCGGACCGCGATCCCGACGTACGCGATGGTCGGCTGGCTCGAGTTGGACGTCGCGGGCCTGGAGACCGTGTCGGCCACGGCGATGGAGCAGGGCTTCCGTGGCGTGAAGATGAAGGTCGGCGGCGGCCCGCTGAGTGAGGACGTGCAGCGGATCAAGGCGGTCCGGGCGGTGATCGGGCCGGACGCGCCGCTGATGGTGGATGCCAACCAGGCGTTCGGGTACTCCGAGGCGCTGCGTCGGGGCCGGGTGTACGAGGAACTGGACTGCCGGTGGTTCGAGGAACCACTGCCGGCCGGTGACACCGATGCCCATGTCCGGCTGGCCGAGAAGCTGGACATCCCGATCGCAACCGGCGAGAACCGGTACGGGCAGGCGGCGTTCCGGGATCTGATCGCCCGCGGGGGAGTCGGCGTGGTGCAGCCCGACCTGAGGCGTGCCGGTGGGCTGACCGACTGTCTGGAGATCGGACTGATGGCGGCCGGCTTCGGTGTCCCGTACGCCTCACACGGCGGGGGTGCTCACATCCACGTTCTGGCCGCGTTGCCGAACACGATCTACGTCGAGAGTGGGCTGCTGCCCGCGGACGGCCGGGTCGAGTTGGTGGACGGCTGTTATCCACTGCCGCTCGGCCCCGGCTTGTCGTCGTGGAACGACTAACCGGAGACCTCGGCCTACCAGGATCGGCAACTGGCGGTGAACTTCTTACCAGACCCTTGTGTGTTACTCGCGAGTCAGCGAAGGTGACGATGAGTACTTCTGTCGCCACCCCTCGCACACGCAAAGGCGGTCCGCCCCATGAAGTCCATCGCCAGTTTGCTCACCGCCGCGGCCCTCGGCGCCGCGATGCTCCTCAGTCCCGGGGTCGCTCAGGCGGCCGCACCGAACTACGTCGCACTGGGTGACTCCTACGCCTCGGGCGTCGGCACCCGCACCTACATCTCCAGCAGCGGCTCCTGCCAGCGCTCGACCAAGGCGTACGCCTACATCGACGCCGGCCGGATCGGAGCCAACCTGACCTTCGTGGCCTGCTCGGGGGCCCGGGTCGCCGACGTCACCGCGAACCAGCTTCCGTCGGTGACGGGCTCGACCAACATCGTCTCCGTGCAGGTCGGCGGGAACGACGCCGGGTTCTCGTCGGTCATTACCGAGTGCGCGAAGCCATCCTGGCTCGGCAACTGCACCGGCGCGGTCGCCAATGCGCAGTCGATCATCAACAACACGCTGCCCGGCCGGCTGAACACCCTGTACTCGTCGATCAGGAGCCGGGCGGCGTCGGCCCGGGTCGTGGTGGTCGGCTACCCGCGGATCTTCAACGGCACCGACTGCAACGCCGGCACGTTCTTCAGCCCGGACGAGATGACCCGGCTGAACGCGACCGCCGACCTGCTCAACTCGAAGATCGCCGCCTCGGCGAGTGCGGCCGGGTTCGCGTTCGTCAACCCGACCCAGTTGTTCATCGGCCACTCCGTCTGCGGCAGCCCGGAGTGGATCAACGGCCTGTCCAACCCGGTCACCGAGTCCTACCACCCGAACGTCACCGGCCAAGCCAACTACGCCAACCTCGTCCAGCCCGCTCTGGGCTGACGAGGCAACTGTCTGCGGCACCCCTGCTCATGATGTGATGCAGGGGTGCCGCACAGGTCTGTCGACTGGCTTCTGGCCGCGCGTTTCGAGGCCAACTGCCTGGATCGCCCCGTCACCGATCCCGGTCCGGCTGCCGTGGCGGACGTCGTACGCCGAACGGCCGGCCTGCAGGCCCAGGCCTGGCGTGGGGCGGCGTACGCCGTGCGGGCTCGATCGACTGCCACGAACTTCGCTGATGTCTCGCAGGCGCAGGAGGTCGATCGATCCGTCATCCGCGGCTGGTTCATGCGCGGGACCCTGCAACTCGTCGCGGTGGAGGATGCCGGCCCGCTGCTCGGGCTGCTCGGTCCGAAGCTGATCAAGGACACCGAGCGCCGGTACGGCGAACTCGGCCTGACCGAGGCGGTCCGGGCCGAAGCGGCCGACCTTCTCGAGGAGCATCTGCTCATCCACGGACCGACTGGTCGCGCCGAGTTGGCCGACGTACTCGTGAAGGCCGGGCTGATCGAGGAACCGCGGGGGCAGGCGGTGTATGCGCTGATCCGGCACACCGGACTGCTCGGACGGCTGTGTTACGGGCCCGGATATGACAAGGACGAGACCTGGGTCGCGGTCCGCGACTGGCTGGGGAAGCCGCTCGTGCTGGAAGGCGATGCGGAGCAGTTGGCCCGTCGATACCTGGCGGCGTACGGCCCGGCGACGGCTCGGGACTTCGCGACCTGGTCGGGGCTGCCGGTGCCGGCCGCGCGAGCCTCGGTGCGGGCCGTGGCGACCGAGTCGTTCGAGATCGAGGGAGATGTGCTGGTCGCGGTCGAGGATCTGCGGGGGAGCGAGGCCGTGCGCCTGCTGGGGGAGTTCGACGCGTATCTGCTCGGGTATCAGGATCGGCGGCAGGCTCTGGCCGAGGAGTACCACCGGAAGGTGTTTCCGGGTGGCGGAATGCTTCGTCCGGCGGTGGTGCGGGGCGGGCGCGTGATCGGGACCTGGCGGCATGCCGATCGTTCGTACGAGCTCTTCGGCCTGCGGGTGGACCTCGCCGATGAACTCGCGGATGTGGCCCGGTTCGCCGGTTGATCGTATATGCCTGATCGGGTATATATGGGTCATGACCGAGACCTTGAGCACGGAGAACGGCCGGACAGTACTGCGGATGCAGCGGGCACTGCGGCATCCGGTGGAGAAGGTCTGGCGAGCGATCACCGAGCCGGGGCAGCTGGCCGGGTGGTTCCCCGCCGCGGTCGAGCTGGACCTGCGGCTCGACGGTGCGGTCACGTTCACGTTCGAGGAGGACCCGGGCGCGCCCGTCGACCTCGAGAACGGTGGCGTGATCCGCGCCTACGAACCACCGCACCTGATCGAGTACACCTGGGGCGTCGAGGTGCTCCGTTGGGAACTCGTCCCGTCGGGCGCCGGGTGCACCTTGCACCTCACCGCGACGTACGACGACCGGCCTGGATCCGCGAGCTTCTCCGGCGGTTGGAGGCTGTGCTTCGACGCGCTCGACCGGGTGCTCGGTGACACCGTACCTGAGCGCGACTACGCCGTACTGCACGAGCACTTCGTCAAGGCATACGGGCTCGACCAGGGCGTCGTCCTGGACGACGGGGGAGTGCGGTTCGAGCGGCAGTTGGTGCGGCCGAAGGAAGCCGTGTGGCAGTTGCTCACCGGAGCCGAGTCGGCAATCGTCGGCAGCCGGCCGCCGGCCGGGTTCGTTGCCAAGGGCATTGATCCCGGTGCGGTGACCGACGTGACCGAGGCGGAGCTCCTGACCTACACCTGCTCGCAGGGCGAGGTCACCTGGGCATTGCGCGACGGCAACGGCGGAGCCCGCCTGGTGGTCACCCAGACCGGCCCCTCCGCCGGCCACCTAGACGCTTGGCGCGAGGTGATCGAGAACCTCGCCGCCGAACTCGTTCGCTGAGGTGACGTACTCGCGGAGGTGCTCCGCCGGTGGATCGCGACCGCACGCTCGCCTGTCGGCAGAACCTTCTACGCCCGGGCTAAGCCGGAATCCATGGACACCGGTTGGTTGCCGAGGGCACCGGTAGCGCGATCTTGGCCTGCTGGCGGGTTACAGCGACCGTTGCCCCGCACGCCCGGGTGTGCACCGGGTTCGGGGAGCCTTCCTACCCCAATCCGGACTGCTCGGCTCCCCAGAGCGGGATGTTGATCCCCCCGAACTGGTTTGGGGAGGCTGCCGGGCCGATCGACGGCACCCCTCGAGAGCCGGCTGTCGGTGTGCCATGACACCCACCCGGCCAGCGGCATTTGCCGTGCCGGGGAGTCCATGTCTGCTGACCCGGGAAACCCCGCATCTGATGACCCACTGGCGGGTTATGTCATCGCCGGCGGCATACCAGTGCGCTATCGGCGACATAACCTGTCAGTGGGAGCGCATCACTGCCGGTTTGCTCGCCCCGTCGGCGGATTCGGTCCGGCTGACGGCTCATCGAGGACGACGACGTTAACCGGTCCACGGATTCGGGTTAAGGCTTGCGGGCTCGCCGGCCGACGTCGTCGAGCAACTCCTGGAGCTGGGACGCGAGCTCGGCGCGACCGGCGGGGGACAGGGACGCGACCAGCTCGGACTCGCGGGTCAGCACCTGGTCGACGGTCCGCTCGATCAGGTCGTGGCCGGTCTGGGTGAGAGTCACGACGACCGCGCGGGTCCCATCACCGGCGGTCCGGCGGGTAACCAGGCCGGAGTCCTCCGCGCGGGCGACCCGTTGCGAGATGGCGCCGGCGGTGACGAGCGTCCGGCGGCTCAACTCACGGGTCGTCAACTCGTACGGCGCTCCGGCTCGACGCAGCACACTGAGCAGATCGAGCGTGGCCGGGTCGACACCGAGATCGGCGAGCAGCCGCCGCCGGTCGTCGGCGAAGAGCTTGGCCAGCCGCCACAGGGGAGTGACGATCTCGATCGAGTCGGTCGGCGTCCCGGGCCGCTCCCGCCGCCAGGCGCGGGCGATCTCCGCGGCGGGGTACGGGCTCGGCGAATCGAGGGGATAGGAGTCGGCCACGACTACATGTTACGTTTAGATCTAAACATTTAGACCTAAACTTGAGGGGCTGGACGTGACGAGGACGATCGTGGTGACCGGGGGAGCGACCGGGATCGGGCGGGCGACCGCCGAGCGGTTCCGCGCGGACGGCGACGAGGTGGTGATCACCGGACGTCGCGAGGACGTGCTGGCCAAGACCGCGGCGGATCTGGGAGCCAGGGGAGTGGTGTGCGACGCGACCGACCCGGCACAGATCGAGCGACTGCTGGATGCGCTGCCGGACCGGATCGACGTACTGGTCAACAATGCCGGCGGCAACACCGACTTCGGCGCGCCGGAAGGTGGCCTGGAGCAACTGAAGGCGAACTGGCTGGCCAACCTCGAGGCCAACCTGCTCAGTGCTGTGCTGACGACGACGGCGTTGGCATCGCGGCTTACCACAGCGGTCGTGCATCTCGGCTCGATCGCCGGTGCCCGTGGTGCCGGCTCGTACGGCGCGTCCAAGGCCGCGTTGGCGATGTGGAACGTGGACGCGGCGACCGAACTCGGACCGCGCGGCATCACCTCGAACGTGGTGGCGCCTGGCTACACCGCTGAGACCGAGTTCTTCCAGGGACGGATGACCACCGAGCGCCGTCAAACGTTGCTGGAAGCAACGATGACCCACCGTGAGGGTCAGGTCGAGGACATCGCCGGGACGATCCACTTCCTGGCCTCGCCGGCTGCACGCCATCTCACCGGTCAGGTCCTGCACGTCAACGGCGGGGCACTGAGTACACGCTGACTGTGTGACATCGTGGCCAGATGTGACAATGGCGGCATGCGTGCCACCGTCAAAGACGTCGCCAAGCTGGCCGGGGTGTCCCCGAAGACGGTGTCGAACGTCATCAACGGCGTCGTGTTCGTGCGTCCGGAGACGCGGGCCAGGGTCGAGCAGGCGGTGGCCGAGCTCGACTACGTTCCCAACATGAGTGCCCGCGGCCTGCGCAACGGCCGCTCCGGGATGATCGCGCTCGCGCTACCCGACCTGCTCCGGCCGTACTCCGCGGAGATCGTCCATCTCGTGGTGGAACTCGCGCACGAGCGCGGCTGGGGCGTGCAGATCGAGCAGACCGCGGCCGAGCCCAAGCGTGAGTTCGAGCTGCTGTCCAAGGCCCGCGCGTACCTGGTCGACGGTCTGATCCTGAACCCGGTGAACCTCGACGACAGCGCCGTACTGTCGGCCGGCCCGCTGCCACCACTGGTGCTGATCGGAGACGTGGACCAGGACCTGGTCAGCCAGGTCGCTATCGACAATGTCGCCGCGGCCCGCGACCTGACGAAACACCTGCTGGCGCAGGGATGCCGGCGGATCGCCGTCGTCGGTACGCCGGAAGTCCCACGCGGCTCGAGTGGTGCCGGCGTCCTCGCCGGTTCCGCCGAAGCCCCGGGTACGGCGGCCTCGCGGTTGCGGACTGCCGGCTATCACCAGGCGCTCGAGGAGGCCGGCGTACCGATCGATCCTGCGCTGGAGATCGGGCTGGACCGGTGGCGGCCCGAGGGCGCGGCCACGGTGGTGGGGAAGTACCTGGCCGAGCATGAACTGCCGGATGCGTTCTTCTGCTTCACCGACACGATCGCGTCGGGCACACTGTCGGCACTGTGGAGCGCGGGCATCGCCGTACCGCAGCAGACTCTGGTGGCCGGGTTCGACAACATCCTGGAGAGCCAGTTCATGATCCCGCCGCTGACCACGGTCGACTTCGACCGGCGCGCGTTCGTCGAGGCGGCTCTCGACCTGCTCGGCGAGCGAATGAGTGACAAGAGCACTTCGCCACGCCGAGTGATGGTCCCGCACCGGATCGTGATACGCAACAGCACTACACGCTAGCGGACATGTAATCATCGGTCCCGCCGCCCGAAGGAGAGACCGTATGACATCGCTTGATCGGGACATTTCCCGGCGTCGTCTGCTCTCCGGAGCGCCTACCGCAAGGTGCTCTCGGCCGGCGACATCCCGTCCTGGGCGTGGAACAGCCTGATCACCTCGATGGCGATCACGTTCCTCACCGTGGCCGTCTCGGCGCTGGCCGGCTATGCCTTCTCCCGGGTCATTTTTCGCCGGGCGGCGCTGGCTGTACGCCGCGATCATCGGCGCCATCATCATTCCGCCGCAGATGCTGATCGTGCCGTTGTTCCGGCAGATGCTCGCCTTCGACCTGGTCGACACCTACTGGGGAATCATTCTGCCGCAGACGATCGCGCCGGCGATGGTGCTCATTCTCAAACGTTTCTTCGACCAGATCCCGATCGAGCTGGAGGACGCCGCCCGGGTGGACGGCGCGAACCGGCTGCGGGTGTTCTGGTCCATCGTGTTGCCGTTGTCCCGCCCGATCCTCGCGGCGGTGGCGATCTTCGTCTTCATCGGTGCCTGGAACAACTTCCTCTGGCCGTTCATCGTCACCACCGACGCGGACCTGATGACGTTGCCGGTCGGCCTGCAGACGGTGAAGAGCGCCTATGGCCTGCAATACGCGCAGAACATGGCCTCGGCGATCCTGGCAGCTTTGCCACTGGTGGTGGTTTTCCTGTTCTTCCAGCGCCACATCATCAAGGGTGTCGCGACGACAGGCTTCGGCGGGCAGTAAACGCGCTATCCAGGGGTAATCGTGGACAGCGGTCCCGGCACGCGGGATTCCGGTCACGATCCCTTGAAATGGTCGTCACTCTCAGCAAGGCTTCCATGATCACTTCCGCGTTCTTTCCGGGTGCGGACTGAACGGGGGAGTGTGCGGCTGCTGCCTGCGCGGCGGCCGCGCCAACCCGCCACTCGGGGGTCACAACAAGAGAAGGGGGACGCGTGTCAGCGATGACAAGGCTCGCCGAGCAGTGCCGTGATGTGAGGAGTCACGGCAACGCAGAGCTCGGACGGGCTTCGATCCAACCAGCGGTCTGCACCGGCATCCACGAGGTGAACTCGTCGATTCCGTCGGGGCGGCCGCGACGCGTGGCAGTGCTCAGACTGAGCAACGGTATGACGACCACGCTGCGACTCCGCGAAGGCGCACCAGCGCCGGAGCGGGGCGCGACTGTGTTCGTCCGGGGTGGCCGGGGCATGGGTGACCAACCTGCATCAGGTGGGGTCATCCTCGCGTCGGCACACCCGAGCTGAAACCCAGCGGCCAAGCACAGAGCTGAGTGACTCGCCGGTCTCAGATCCCAACGCCGAGCTGAGGCCGGCAAGTTTCTGTAGCTGTCCCTCCCTACGGACGGCGCTCAGTCCGCCATCGGATCGGTCAGCGCGCGAATCTCGATCGGAGAATACGGAGCCTCCGGCAGCCGGGCCGCGATCTCCGTGGCCCGCTCCAGACTGCACTCGACCAGGTAGTAACCGGCCAGCACTTCCTTCGCCTCGGTGAACGGTCCGTCGGTGACCGCCGGGACGCCGTCGTTCACCCTGACCACTCGGGCGCTCGCGGTGGTCAGTCCGAGGCCGTCGACATACTCGCCGTTCGCCTTCAGCTCCTCGGCGACGATGCGGTGCTGGTCGAGCACCTGCTCGATTCCCGCCGCGTTCAGGGCATCCCAGGTGTCGGTGTTCCCGTAGATCAGCAGCATGTACTTCATCGCGAATCTCCGTCCTGTCCTGGGTACGTCGGAGCGCCGGTGCCCTTCTCGACACCGGCGCTCAGACTATGCGTAGCGCAGGTCCTACCAGGTGGCTCCGGCCGGGGTGCGGACGGTGGTGTTGATCCGGTTGAACATGTTGGTGAGCGCGATCATCATCACGATCCCGGACAACTGCCGCTCGTCGAAGTGCTCGGCGGCCGCGGCCCAGATCTCGTCGGTGACCGCGCCCGGCCGGTCGGCGAGCCGGGTCGCGGCCTCGGCGAGCTCGAGCGCCGCACGCTCGGAGGCGGTGAAAAGGTCCGAGTCGCGCCAGGCGGCGACCTGGTGCAGCCGCTCGTCGGTCTCACCGTTCTTGAGCGCCGACTTGATCCCGCCGAACACGCAGGGGGAGCAGCCGTTGATCTGGCTGGCCCGCAGGTGCACCAGTTCGAGCGTCGACCCCGGCGCGCCGGCCTGGGCGATGGCCTTGTAGATGTTCTGGACGCCCTTGGTGGCGTCCGGGAGGATCTCGGCGGGGTTCGTCATCCGTGCATTCATGGGAGGTTTCTCCAGGTTCCGTGGTGTTGTCTTCATTCCCTCGACGGATCCCGGCGCGATGATGTGACAGCGGTCTGGAGATCAGTTTTCACGCGTTCGTCGACCGGCACACTGAGGTCGGAGTACTGGCTGGTGAGACAGATCGGCCCGCTGTAGTTGAGCTTCTCCAAGGCGGCGAACACAGCGGTCCAGTCGGACAGTCCTTCGCCGGCCTGGCCGAAGTAGGTCTTCCAGCCGTCGTCGGTGCGGACGTAGTACGCGTTCTTGAGGTTGACGATGCCGAGCCGGTCGGCGCCGAGCTCAAGTGTGACGGCGGGGTCGTCACCGGCGAGCGCATCGTGCGCCGCGTCCCACACGAGTTTGAACGACTCCGGCAGCCCGTCGAGCAGTTGCAGTACGCCGAGCGTCGACGCGACGAACCGCCCGTGATGCGGTTGCACCCCGACCTGGACGCCGTACCGCTCCACCAGTACGGCGGCCTCCTCGAGCAGCACGCGATTGCGTCGTACCGATGCGGCGTACCCGTCTGGGCCGACGTCAGCCATGATCCGGATCATCGGTACGCCCGCCTCCGCACTAGCGGCGAAGACGCGCTCGGAGAGATCACTGGCAACGCTGATCGGCTCGATGCCCTCGGCCCGCAACTGTGCCGTGAACTTCGGCAGCTCGGTCTCCGCCGCCGCGGGAGTTACGTAAGCGGTGTCGCGGACCGGGACCTCGGCGCCGGCGAATCCGAGGCGGGCGACGAGCCGGCCCAGCTCGTCGCCGGGCAGCCCCGCCCAGGGTTTGGTGAAGACGGACCACAGATAGGTCATTCAGCGGCCTCCCAGCCCACTCATGGTGATACCTCGGACGAACCAGCGTTGCGTCAGGAAGAACAGGATGATCAGCGGGACCGTGGTGACGGTGGCAGCCATCAGCAGCAGATTCCACTGCGTGCCGTTGGTGTCCTGGAACACCTGCAGCCCGACCGACGCCGTCCGGGTGGCGTCGCTGTTCGAGATGACCAACGGCCACAGAAGGTTGTTCCACTGACCGATGAACTTGAACACCCCCAGGGTCGCGATCGCCGGGACCGCCAGTGGCACGATCACCCGGATGAACGCCTGCCAGCGGTTGGCACCGTCGAGCCGGGCGGCCTCCTCGTAGTCGCGCGGGATGCCGAGGAAGAACTGCCGGAGCAGGAACACCCCGATCGCGGTGAACGCGTGCGGCAGGATCATGCCCGGCCAGGTGTCGATGCCGTGCAGCTTCGCGACCAGCACGAACTGCGGGATCAGCGTCACCTGCGACGGGATCATCAAGGTGGCGAGGTAGATGCCGAACAGCCAGCTCCGGCCGGGGAAGTCCAGCCGGGCGAACGCGTACGCCGCGAGCGCCGCCGTCACGGTCTCCAGCAGGGTCGTCCCGCCGGCGAAGTACACGGTGTTCAGCAGGTACTTGCCGAGCGGCACCAGTTCGAAGGCCCGGGTCAGGTTCTCCGGATGCCAGCTGCTCGGCCAGAACGACGGTTTGGCGGCCATCGACTCGGCGTCGGACTGGAACGCGACCAGCACCATCATCACGACCGGGATCAGCGTGACCGCGGTCACCAGGAAGCAGGCGAAGACAACCAGCTTCCGCTGCACGACCTTGGTGGAGACCAGGGGGAGGGCTTCAGTTGTCATAGTGCACCAGCCTCCGCTGGAAGAAGAACTGCGTGGCGGTGATCAGCACGATGAAGGCGAACAGCACGAGCGACTGCGCGGCGGCGTACCCCTGGTCGTAGTTCTCGAAGCCGGTCCGGTAGATGTACATCACCAAAGTGGTCGTGCGCGTGCCCGGTCCGCCGTTCGTCATGATGAGGGCCTGGTCGAACACCTGGAACGAGCCGATGATCGAGATGACGATCACGAAGAACAGTGCTGGTGACAGCATCGGCAGCGTCACGTTCCGCAAGCTCTGCCGGCGCTGAACCGGGCCGGGTTGTTCCGGCCGGCCTTGGCGTAGATGTCCAAGGCGCCCGTACTGGTGAGCGTCTCCAGCAGCTTCCACGCGAGATCGAGATCGGCACCCTCGCGCACCCCCGATGGAATCGCGAAGCTGGATCCGGAGACCCGCGGCGTGCTGCCGGCGGCACCGGCCGGGAACGGGATGATGTCCCAGTCGAACTCGGTCTTGCGCACGTTGACGACCTGCCACGGGCCGTTCTGCATGAAGGCGACGTTGCCCTCCAGGAAGTTCGACAGCGAGCTCTCGGTGACGAGGTTCTTGATCGGCGGTGTGACCTTGTCCTTGACGAACAGGTCGATGACGAACTGCACCGCCTCCATCGCCTCCGGCTCGCCGAGGATGCTGCGGGAGGCGTCCTCGCTCATCACGTTGCCGCCGGCGCAGTAGATCCACGACACCAGGTCGTCGATGGCCGGCGCGCAGGTGAAGCCGTACTGGTCCGGCGGGTGGGTCAGCTCGACGGCCAGGTCGCGGAACGTTGCCCACGGCATCGGCTCGGTCCGGGACGGCAGCGCGATGCCCTGCTTCTGCAGCAGGCTCTTGTTGTAGTACATGACGGTGGGCGCGACGTCGAACCCGATCGCGTACGTCTTGCCGTTGAAGCTCGAGATCTTCTGGATCGGCTGGTAGAAGTCGTCCAGGTCGAAGTCGGAGTCGCCCTCGATCAGGTCGTCCAGCGGCCGGTGCGCACCGCGGGCGGCGTACGTCGGGATGAGCGTGCCGTTCAGCGCGGTCACCAGGCCGGCTGTCCCACTCACCAGTTGGAGGTCGAGCTTGGTCGGGTAGGGGCCGGACGGGGTCAGGGTCGGGACGGACTTCACCTCGAGTTGCTGCTCGACGTACGCGCTGAAGTCCTGCCAGACCTTCCGCTCCGCGGCGCTGCTCGACCACATGGCCCAGGTGGCCGACCCGGCCGGTGGACCGGACGAGCAGCCGGCCACGGCCAGCCCCAACCCGGCCAGGCCGCTGAGTTCGAGAAAGCTGCGGCGGGACAGCTTCGTGCTCATGGTTGTCTCCTCACCGATAGAGCAGGTCGATCGACTCGGCGCGGATTCGCTCCTCGTCGACCTGAACGCCCAGTCCAGGGGCGGTGGGGACCGTTGCGACGGCCTTGGTGATGCTCAGTCCCTCGACGTACAGATCGGACAGCAGCTCCGGCCCGTTGAGCTCGGCGGGAAGGGCGAGCTCGAGCTGACTGAACACATGCAGCGCGGCGGCGAACGCGACTCCGCAGTCGGTGAGGCCGCTGGCGAGGATCTCGAGACCGCCCGACAGCGCGGTCTGGGCGGTCTTGAGCGCGTTCCTCAGGCCGCCGGATTTGCAGACCTTGATCACGACGAGGTCCGCGGCGTCCAGCCGGATCGCGCGGGCCAGGTCCTGCGCGGAGAAACTGCCCTCGTCGATCGCGATCGGCAGGTCGATCAGTTCACGCAGCCGCTGCATCGCGAGCGTGTCCGTGCTCGGCACGGGTTGCTCGACACAGTGGATCGTGTGGATGTCCCTGGTCCGGTCAAGCAGCTGCCGCAGCGCGCTGGGGCGGTACGACTGGTTCGCGTCGAGCCACAAGGGCTTGCCGCCGGCCACCTCGGCCACGGTCCGGATCGCCTCGGTGTCCGCATCCAGATCGCCCCCGATCTTGACCTTGTACGCCGGGTAGTCCGACGACTGGATCGCATGGTCGCGGACCGCCTCCTGGTCGCCGACCCCGATGGCTGAGCAGAGCGGGATCTCGTCGTACACCTTGCCGCCGAGCAGCGCGTGCACGGGGACACCGGCGAGCTTGCCGGCCGCGTCGTGCATCGCGACGTCGACGGCTGCGCGGGCGAAGGGGAAGCCGTTCGAGACCGCGGGGCTGAGGCGCTTGGCGGCGCGCTGGTGGAAGAGCTCGACGTCGAACGGGGTGAGTTCGAGCAGAATCGGGGCGAGGTGCCGCCTGATCACGACGGCCATCGTCTCGGCGGTCTCGTAGCTCCAGCTGGGCAGCGCCCTCTGCTCTCCCCATCCGACCACGCCGTCCTCGGTGGTCAGCTTCACGAACACCACCGCGGCGGCCTGATCCGGAGCGGCGCCGGGGGAGCCGACCGCTCCGCTGCCGAGCACGAACCGGCGGGCGAACGGGACAGCAACCGGGAAGACTTCGACCTGGGCGATCCGGGACATCGGGTCCTCCTCTCAGGCTGCGATCGACCAGACGGCCGGATCGACGAAGCTGGGTCCGCGAGTGCCGGCCTCGAGCCACTTCAGTGCGTCGGCCAGCACGTACCCGGCGAGTGCGAGGTGACCTTCCGCGGTGTCGCCGGCGACGTGCGGACTGAGCAGCAGGTTGGACGCCTGGAGGATCGTCGCGTCGAAGGACGGCGGCTCGGGGTCGTAGACGTCGAGAGCGGCGTACAGGCGGCCGTCCAGCACGTGGTCGAGCAGTGCCTGCTGGTCGATCGCGGGTCCACGGGACGAGTTCACGACGACCGCGCCGTCGGGGATCCGCCCGATCAGCTCGCGGGTGATCATGCCCTTGGTCTCCGGCACGTTCGGGACGTGGATCGACAGGTACGCGCTCTCGACCGTCTCCCGCAGTTCGGCGGTGCGGACGCCGAGCTGATCCGCGCGCTCGGCAGTGAGGTAGGGGTCGTAGACCACGAGGTCGCAGTGGAAGGGCTGCAGCAGCGTGATGAGTGCGCGGGCCGTGCTGCTCGCGCCGACGATGCCGACTTTGGCACCGGCGAGCTCGTGGCCGCGGAAGCCGGTCTGCTTCCAGCCACCATGCCGGATCGCCTGGTCGAAACGGGGGAGGCGACGGGCCAGGGTGAGCATCGAGGCGAGGCAGTATTCGCCGACGGACCAGGCGATCCGCGGGCCGGCCGAGAAGACGGCGACACCCTGGTCGAGGATGACCGGGTCGATCAGGTTCTTGACCGTGCCGGCCGCGTGCGCGACCACCTTCGGTCCGTTGCCGTCGGCCCACAGTTCCTTGCCGAGATGCGGCGTACCCCAACTGGTCAGGAGTACGTCGGCGCCGGCCACCAGCCCGGGCACGGCCGCCGGGTCCAGCGCCGGCGGCTTGCCGGGCGCTGCCGGTCCGGCGGCGTGAGCGGACTGCGCCCAGACGACCTCGAACCGGTCCTCGAGCAGGCGGCGGGTCTGCGGGTCGACCACGTCGTCGGCACGTTCGGGGGACATCAGGGCAACGAGTTTCGGCACCGTGGGGGCTCCTTCGCTTGAGCGTCGCTCTGACGGTAGGCGCTTTCCGTTATGCAGGTCCAGGCCCGATTTCGCATGAACCGATACCGTGCCGGTATGGACCTCTCGCTCCAGCAACTGCGCGGCTTCGTCGCCGTCGCCGAGGAACTCCACTACGGCCGCGCCGCCCAGCGGCTGAACATGACCCAGCCGCCGCTGACCCGGCAGATCCAGGGCCTGGAGCGATCCCTCGAGGTCCGGCTGTTCGACCGGACCGGCCGGGGAGTCCGGCTGACCGCGGCCGGCGACGTATTCCTCGAACACGCCCGCCGAGTACTCGCCCTGCTCGAAGTCGCCCCGGAGGCGACGCGGCGCGCGGCCGAGGGACAGACCGGGACCCTGCGGATCGCGTTCACCGCGATCGGCGCGTACGCCGTACTGGCCGACTTCCTCACCATGATCGCGAAACGGTCTCCGGCGGTGACCGCAGAGCTCACCGAGTTGGTCAGCCCGTCGCAGTTCGAGGCGTTGGCGAACTTGGAGATCGATCTTGGACTGGTTCGACCACCGATCCCGTCGCAGTTCGAGTCGGTGCTGGTCCACTCGGAGGACCTGGTGGTCGCCGTACCGGCTTCCCATCCGCTGGCGGAGGGAGATTCGCCGGTCGCGCTGGTCGACGTGACGGATGGCTACATCGGCTACAGCCCGGAAGGATCGCAGTACCTGCATGACATCTGTGCGGCGATGATCGGGATGGACCGGTACGCCGTCAGCCAGCTGGCCTCGCAGGTTCCGACGATGCTGGCGCTGGTCAGAGCCGGCTTCGGATGTGCGTTGATCCCGCGCTCGATCAAGGCGATGGGGGTCGACGGGGTTCGTTACCGGGAGCTCGATCCGGCCGACGCGCACTCCGTGACGCTGCACGCTTGCTGGAGTCCGGACAGTCCCAACCCTGCTCTCCAACGCCTGGCCGAGTCACTGCGGGAGAACCCGCACCTCGACGCGTGACCGCTTGACTTGGAGCGCACTCGAATCCGTAGTGTGCTGAGCATGACAGCACAGCACAAGATCGGTTCGGGATTCGGGCACGACAGCACCGCGGACGACGTCCTGGCCGGCATCGACCTGACCGGCAAGCTGGCGGTCGTCACCGGCGGCTACTCGGGCCTCGGCCTGGAGACAACCCGTGCGTTGACCAAGGCCGGTGCACACGTCGTCGTACCTGCGCGACGGCCCGGCGCCGCTCGCGAGACGTTGGCCGACGTCTCGGGTGTCGAGGTCGACGAGCTGGATCTCGGTGATCTGGACAGTGTGCGTGCGTTCGCGGACCGGTTCCTCGCGTCGGGGCGCAGCATCGACATCCAGATCGACAACGCGGCGATCATGGCCAGCCCCGAGACCCGGGTCGGCCCCGGCTGGGAGGCGCAGTTCGCGACCAACCACCTTGGCCACTTCGCGCTGGTGAACCGGCTGTGGCCCGCGCTGACGGCCGACGGCGGCGCTCGCGTCGTGTCGGTGTCGTCGACGGGGCACCGGCGGTCGGACATCCGGTGGGACGATCTGGACTTCAGGCTGGGCTACGACAAGTGGGAGGCGTACGGGCAGGCGAAGACGGCCAACGTGCTGTTCGCCGTCCAGCTGGATGCCCTCGGCAAGGATTCCGGCGTGCGTGCGTTCGCATTGCACCCAGGCGGGATCCTGACGCCGCTGCAGCGTCATCTGACCCGCGAGGAGATGGTCGGCTACGGCTGGATCGACGAGGACGGCAACCCGGTCGGCCGGGGCTTCAAGTCGCCCGAGCAGGGAGCGGCCACTCAGGTCTGGGCCGCGACGTCGCCGCAGCTCGACGGTCTTGGCGGTGTCTTCTGCGAGGACTGCGAGGTCGCGGAGGTCTCCACCGACGACAGCCCGGGCGTCCGGCCGTACGCCGTGGACCCAGCTTCGGCGGAGCGGTTGTGGACCGTCTCGGCCGAGCTCACGGGAGTGAACGCCTTCGGGTAATGTGGTCAGCACCGCAGCGGCGGACGAAGGAGGTGGGACCGATCACCAGTCAGGCAGGTTGGTTGCTCCCGCCTCGAGTGGTCAGCGTCGTTCGCTGACCGCGGGAGCCTCGTAGTCGAAGGGGTTCTGTGTCTGTTTCTTCTGTTCCATCATTCGACCTCGGCAGCGTTGTCGACCGGTTGCGCGCGGCCGGTTGCGTGTTCGCCGAGGACGAGGCGGCGATGATCGCCGAGACCGCTCGCGACGACGCCGAACTGAAGGCCATGGCCGATCGCCGGATCGCCGGGCTGCCGCTCGAACACGTCCTCGGCTGGGCCTCCTTCCGCGGGCTGCGGATCGCCGTTGATCCCGGGGTGTTCATTCCACGCCGTCGGACCGAGTTCCTGGTCGCCGAAGCGCTGCGGATGACCTCGCCGGGCGCCGTCGTACTCGATCTGGGGTGTGGCTCGGGTGCGTTGGGTGCCGCGATCGCGGCCGAACGGCAGGTGTCGTTGTACGCCGCCGACATCGAGCCGGCCGCGGTTCGGTGTGCGCGGCGCAATCTCGTGCCATGGCGAGGGTCGGTCTATCAGGGCGATCTGTTCTCCGCGTTGCCGGATGAGCTGCGGGGGCGGATCGACGTACTGCTGGCGAATGTGCCGTATGTGCCGACGAACGAGATCCGGTTGTTGCCGCCGGAGGCGCGGCTGTACGAGCCGCATGTGACGCTCGACGGTGGGCCGGACGGGTTGGCGATGTTGCGCCGGGTGGCCGCGGCGGCGCCCGAATGGCTCGCTCCTGGCGGTTACATGTTCGTGGAGATGAGCGAGCATCAGGCGCCGCTGGCGAAGGCGGTGATGGTCGAGCACGGTCTGGCCGCCGAGATCGTCGCTGACGACGACCTCGGCGCGACCGTTGTGTATGGCATCAAACCCGCCGCTGCACGTGCAGGAGGTAGTCCCGCCGGTTGAGCGGGTCGTGGTCGGTGCGCGGGCGCTCCGGGATCGGTCCGGTCACCGGCTGGTAGCGCTCGAACGCCGACTCCAGCACGCCCTCGCCGCGGGTGAGGGCGGGCAGCTGCTGCTCGAACTCGTACACGGCCGCCGCAGGGATTTCTCCTTCCAGGGTTGAGGTTTCCGCGGCCAGTGCCGGCACCTGCGGGATCGCGCGCAGGCGGGCCAGCGCGGACAGGACGGCACGGGTCGTGTCGGTCGGCATCTCCAGCCGGAACCGGTGCATCGGCTCGTGGACCTGGGTGCCGGCCTGTCGCAGCGCCGTCATCAGGACCAGGGGAGTGAGGTTCCGGAAGTCGCCCGCCGTACTCGACATGCTCTTGTCGAAGACGGCGTGCGCATGGCTCTGCCGGGCCGAGTAACCCGAGTGCGTCATCACCACGCGCGCGTCCGGGATCTGCCAGCCGTGGATGGCCTGGTGGAGTGCCTCCCGGACGGTCTCCTCGACCGCCTTGATGAACGCGTACGGCATCGAGCCGAGCTCCACCTCGAGCTCGAACGTCACCCCGGTGTTGACCGGCGCCGGCTCGACCCGCAGACCGACGGTGGCCAGGAACGGGTTCGCGTCCTTCTTGTTGAACTCCACCGCCTCGCCGCTGCCGAGCAGCCGCTCGATGCAGATCGTGGTGGTCTCGCGGAACTCGACGTCGATCCCGAACTCGGTCGCGAGCGTCGTCTGGATGACCTCCTTCTGCACCTCGCCGTACAGCGACACGTAGGTCTCCTGCCTCAGGTCGTCCTGGCGCAGGTTGATCAGCGGGTCCTGCTCGGCGAGCTGAGACAGCGCCACCCGGAGATTCCCCTTGTCCGACGGCCGTGCCGGCGAGATCACCGTCTCCAGGGTCGGCGGAGCGAAGAATCCGGTGGTCGTGGCCGGGGTCGGCTGGTCGGTCGCGGTGATGCGATCGCCGATCTGGATGTCGGCGAGGCCCCACAGCTTCCCGATCTGGCCGGCGTTGACGGCGGCCGCCGTACCTTCGCCGATCACCTCGAGTGCGGTCAGCTTGGCCTCTCCGGTGTCGCCGAAGCGCAGCCGGTCGCGGACGTGCGCCGTACCGGAGAACATCCGGACGTAGGCGACTTTCTCGCCGGCGGGGCCGCGCTCGACCTTGAAGACCGATCCGTCGACCGGCTCCTGGTCGGTGCCGGCCAAGGGGAGGAACTCACGGATGCCCGCGGTCAGGGGGTCGGTGCCGACGCCGGTGATCGCGGAGCCGAAGTACACCGGGTGGACGAGGGCCTGCTTGGTCTGCCGGGCGAGCGCACACCGGAGAACGTCGTGCGAGAGCGCCTTCTCGTTCTCCACGAACGTTCGCAGCAGGTCCTCGTCGTTCTCGGTGAGCACTTCGAGCAGGGCGCCGTACGGATCGCTCCCGTTGTACGGCGTGAAGGTCGCCTCGCGGGTGCCGAGCCGGGTGGCCGATCCCATCGGGACGATGGCCGGCGTCAACTTGTCCGCGATCGACTTGAGTACGGCGTCGTACTGCGCGCCGGACCGGTCGAGTTTGTTGACGAAGATCAGGGTCGGGATCTTCAGGCGTTGCAGCGTGCGCATCAGCACGCGGGTCTGCGCCTGCACGCCCTCGACCGCCGAGATGACCAGCACCGCACCGTCGAGCACACTGAGCGCGCGCTCGACCTCGGCGATGAAGTCCGGGTGGCCGGGGGTGTCGATCAGGTTGACCGTGACCGGGTCGTCGTCATGACCGATCACGAATGACACGACCGCCGACTTGATGGTGATACCGCGCTGGCGCTCCAGCGCGAGGGAATCGGTCTGGGTACTGCCGCTGTCGACGCTGCCGATCTCGTCGATGACGCCGGCCGCGTAGAGCAGCCGCTCGGTCAGACTCGTCTTACCGGCGTCGACATGCGCCAGGATCCCGAGGTTCAGTAATTTCACGCAGCTTCATGTCCCTTGAACAGGTGTCGATGGCTTCCACGGCGAACATGAAGCGAGGTCGCATGGCAGCTCTCCTTGATTGGCACCTGTTTCGGACGAGTCCGAGTACACCAGTCACCGGTAGAACCCGGCAAACGGTTTAGCCCTCCGCTACACCATAGGCTGCTGCCACGCCCGTCCACTCCCGGTGCGCACGTGCCTGACCCCCTCGAAGCAGCCAGGATCAGCAAGGAACTACGAGCTAGTTGATCAGGGTGCCGACGGGGGTGCCGGTGCTGATGGAGGACGCGGCTCCGGCGCGGTCGATGTCGAAGACGTGCAGCGGGAGACGGTGGTCGCGGGCCAGGATGAAGGCGGACTGGTCCATCACGCCGAGGCCGCGGTCGATGACCTCCTGGTAGCTGAGGTGGTCGAATCGGCGCGCGTCCGGGAACTTGTTGGGGTCGGCGTCGTACACGCCGTCAGTGCCGTTCTTGGCGACCAGCAGGGCGTCGGCGCCGAGTTCGACGGCGCGCTGGACGGCGGGGTAGTCGGTGGTGGTGAACGGCTGCCCGTTGCCGGAGGCAAGGAGGACGATCGCGCCCTTCTCCAGGTGTCGCAGGGCGCGCAGCCGAATGTACGGCTCAGCCATGTTGTTGATCGGGATCGCGGTCATCAGGCGCGCGTCGTCGGCACCGAGCGCTGCCAGCCGGCCGCGCAGCAGGACGGCGTTGATGACGGTGCCGAGCATGCCGATGTTGTCGGCCTCGACCCGGTCGATGCCCCAGTCCTCGGCCCGGTTGCCGCGGAAGACGTTGCCCCCGCCCACAACCACCGCGACCTGAACGCCGGTAGCGCGCAACGCGATCACCTCGTTGGCCAGGTGCGTGAGCCTCTCGCTGTTGAACCCGAACGCGTCACCCCCGGCAATCGCCTGGCCGGACAACTTCACGACAAGCCGTCGATACATGCTGCTCCGTTCGGTCGGAAGGCGCTGCTGATCCCGTGCCATTCTGCCCTGGACGGCGCGGGGTGGGCGCGCGAAGCTGGGCCCGTGACCGAGTTCAAGCAGGGCAATCTGGCCGGGGCGCGGTTCGAGGAGCTGTCGCTGCGGGACGCGGTGTTTCACGACGTCGACCTGGCCGGGGCGCGGTTCGGCAATGTGAACCTCAGCGGCGCGACGATCCGCGGCGCGCGGCTGGTCGACGTGTCACTCGATGGTGACATCCGCGGCCTGCGGGTCTGGGGTGTCGACGTCGTACCGCTGATCGATGCCGAGCTCAACCGTCGTCAGCCTGGCCGGGAGAAGATGCGCCCGACCGATGCCGACGGGTATCCCGAGGCGTGGGAGCTGCTCGAGCGGCTCTGGGCCGAGACGATCGCCCGCGCCCGGGCCCTGCCGCCGGAGCTGCTGCACGAATCGGTGGACGGTGAATGGTCCTTCATCGAGACGCTGCGTCACCTCGTCTTCGCGACGGACGCGTGGGTACTGCGGACCGTCCTCGGCGAGCCGTCCCCGTGGGACCCGCTCGACCTGCCCCACGACGAAATGCACGACACGCCGCCCGTCCCGCGTGACCGGACCGTCCGGCCGGCGCTCGACGAAGTCCTCGCACTGCGCGCCGACCGGATGGGCAGGGTACGCGCGATCATCGCCGAACTCACCGACGAGCGGCTCGCCGAGCGGACGACACCGGTGCCCGATCCCGGCTACCCGGCGTCCGACAGCTATCTCGTCGACGACTGCCTCGGCTGCATCCTCAGCGAGGAGTGGGAGCACCGCCAGTACGCCGAACGCGACCTCGCCGTACTGGAAAGGTCGTGATCGGAAACTGTCCGGGCGATGGCTTAGCGTTCGATGAACCGTGACCGAGGGGGTTGGCGATGGACATGTTGACGGTGCAGGCGATCCAGGATGCCGGGCTGGCGGATTGGCGGAAGCTGGCTCAACGGCTGCACGCACGGTTCCTGGTCGCGTCGTTCGCCGACGGGCTCAAGTTCCTGACCGCGATCGGCGAGACTTGCGCAGCAGCTGGGACCCAGCCGGACATTCGGGTCGGTGCGACCTTCGTGGATGTGGCACTCGCGAGTCCCGATGCGGTGTACCGCGATCCGGACGGCGTCGAGTACGTGTTCCCGTCGGTGACTCAGCGAGATGTCGAGCTCGCGCGCCGGATCAGTGCGATTGCCGGGTCGCACGAGGTGCAGGCTGATCCTGCCGGAGTGGTGCAGCTGGAGATCGCGATCGACACCGCGGATCCCGAGAAGATCGGTCCGTTCTGGGCGGCGGTGCTCACCGGCAGCACGGACACGATGCACGGTGTCGACGTCGGTGATCCGACCGACCGGGTCCCGAACCTGTGGTTCCAGCGCACCGATCCGCACGAGACTCCCCGCCAACGCTTCCACCTCGACCTGTGGCTACCGCCCGAGGTCGCTCGCACCCGCATCGAGGCAGCGCTGGCTGCCGGCGGCACCATCACCCGCGACGCCGAGGCACCGGCGTTCACCGTCCTGGCCGACCCAGACGGCAACAAGGTCTGCATCTGTACGACGGAAAGCCGCTGAAGGTCAGCCTGCGCCGCCAGTCGGGGAGTGGCTGGACGGTCAGAGGTCGTAGCCGCCGGAGGCTTCGATGGTTTGGGCGGTGATCCAGGCACTCTCGGGGGAGAGCAGGAACGCGATCACCTTGGCGAGATCGTCGGGCTCGCCGATGCGGCCGAGGGCGGTGCGGTCGGCGATCGGCGGGATCAGGTCGGGGAAGCGGGAGAACGCGTCGTCGCCGAGCCGGGTCCGGGTCACACCCGGAGCGACGGCGTTGACCCGGATGCGGCGCGCGCTGAGTTCCTTGGCGAGGTAGCGGGTGAGGACGACCTGCGCGCCCTTCACGCTCGCGTAGACCGAGTAGCCCGGCTCCGGCCGGGCGCTCGGCAGCGCAGAGGTGCTGGTCGTGTAGACGATCGACCCACCGTCCGCGATCAGCGGCAGCAGTGTCTGCGTGAGGAAGTACGGACCCTTGAGATGGACCTGGAGCATCTGGTCGAACAGTTCTTCGGTCGTCTCCTCGAACGGGACCGGCATCTGCCCGACGCCGGCGTTGTTGACAAGGTAGTCGAACGAGGTTCGGTCCCAACGCTCACGCAGCGCGTCCTCGACCGCGGTCCTGAAGCCGGCGAAGGCGTCGCCGCTGCCGACATCGAGGGGCAGGGCGACCGCCGTACCGCCGTCCTTCTCGATCCGTTCGACCGTCTCCACGGCGCCGGACCGGTTGCCGCGGTAGGTCAGGATCACCCCGACCCCGCGCTGGGCGAGCTCGAAAGCCGCGCCCTGCCCGATGCCGGAACTCCCGCCAGTGATCACAGCGATTTGCATGATCGTGTCATTCTCCTAGAACGTCATGAACAGGTACCTCTCCAGTAGACGGTCCGTTGTGGGCGGGTCGGTAGACGATTCCTCGCCGACGCTTGCACAATCCTGCTCATTCCGGAGCGATGACCAGTCGGGTGATCAAGTCCTCGTCGAGGCTGAAGGTGAAGTCGAGGTCGACGGTGCCGCCCGGGAAGTCGCCCTCGAGGTGATGGGTCGCGACGTACGTCGTGTCGTCCACCTGGCGAGCGGCGACAAGCTCGCTGGTGTAGGTGTACTCGCTCGCCGCCCGGCCGAGCCAGGCGCGGATCTCGTCGCGCCCGCGGTACGTCGTGCCGTCGTCGGTGACCACCGCGTCCGCGGCGTACCACCGCGTCGCCGCATCGAGGTCGCGGGCAGTGTGAGCGGCCAGGTAGTTCGTGATCGTGGCTGGAAGGTTCATGCCTCGACTGTGAGTGCTCCCGGCGGGCGAGGGTCAAGGAATTGACTCTCTCGCCGGGAGAGGGTGCACAGTGGCGGCGTGCATCCGGGGCTGACGATCGGTGAGTTCGCGCAGGTGACGCACTTGAGTGTGCGCACGCTGCGGCGGTACCACGAGAGTGGTCTGCTCGAACCCGCGTCGATCGATGCCTCCAGCGGCTACCGCTACTACACGACCGAGCAGATCCCTTCGGCCCAGGTCATCCATCGGTTGCGGGAGCTCGACGTACCGCTGGCCGAGGTCGGCAAGATCCTGGCGACCGACGATCCACACGCTCGCGCCGAGTTGATCGCGGCCCATCTCGACCGTCTGCGGACTTCGCTCGACCGGACCCGAGCGGCGGTCACCTCGCTGCAGCGTCTGCTCCGGCCGGAGTCCGGCGATCTCGTCGTCGAACTTCGGACTCAGCCGGCGCGAATGGTTGCCGCGATCACCGATGTCGTCGACCTGGACGACGTACTGCCTTGGTACGACGGAGCGATGGCCGAGCTCACCGCCGCCGTCCACGGTCAGCTCGGACCCCCGGGTGGTCACTACGCCAACGAGCTGTTCTCGGCGGGCCGTGGCGCCGTACTCGTCTACCTCCCGGTCGCCGATCCGCCGTCGTACGGGCGAGTGCGTTCGGTCGAACTGCCCGCGGTGGAGCTCGCGGCCACCGTCCACCACGGTCCCCACGACGACATCGACGTCACCTACGGCCGCCTCGGGGCGTGGGTTGTCGACCACACCCTCGCGGTCGACGGACCGGTTCAGGAGACGTACGTCGTGGGTCCACGGGACGACCCGGATCCGGCGTCGTGGCGCACCGAGATCGCGTGGCCGGTGTTCCGCCTGACCGGCTAGTGCAGCCGCCGCCATTCCTGCGGGGTCATGCCGTGGGCGGCGCGGAAGCGGCGGGTGAAGTGACCGGCGTCGAGGAAGCCCCACGCGGCCGCGATGCTCGCGATCGGGCGATGCCGGTTCGCGGGGTCGGTGAGTTGCCGGGTGGCGTGCGCGAGGCGTTCGGCGATCAGCCATTGCTCGAGGCTCAGCTGATGGTCGGCGAACAGCTTGTAGAGGTAGCGGACCGAGATGTTGTGCTCTGCCGCGATGCGGGCCGCGGTCAGTTCCGGGTCGGAGAGATGCCGTCGCACGTACCAGAGGATCCGGGCGAACAGTACGTCGGCCGGCGCGGGCGGATCGTGGTCGGCAACGGAGGTCAACAGCGCCCGGACGAGCTGGGTCGTCGCCGCACCAACCATCTCGGCCGACGTGGTTCCCTTGATCGACGCAAGGATCCCGGGCAGGACCGTGAGGTGATGAAGCACGAGCTCGTACAGCGGACTTGCGGGCAGCCGGTGCGCGGCCGCGCGGACTGCTTCGACGCTCAACCCGAGGTCGCGGTAGTCGATCTGGAAGGCCTGAGACGCACTGTGACCGCTCCATCCGAACTCGTACGGCGCGGTCAGATCAACCAGCATGAGTTCGCCGGTGCGGACGCGCTGATCATGGCAGGCCTGGCTGAACATTCCCTCGCCGATCACTTGGACCGCGAGTGCGAGCCGTTCCGGACCGCCGATGCGGACGTGCTTCGGCGTCCGGACGAGCCGGATGCCGGAGCCCTCGTTGCGAAACAGGTCCGGCGCACCGAGGAGCCAGAAGTCCATCCGTGCGTGGACGTTCCCGGACGCGTCCTCGTGCTCGACGCGTGACGGCACGCTCGCCGACATCATCGCGGCGTAGAACGCCTCCGCCCGATCCTGTCTCGGGAGCGAGGCGGTATCCAGCAGCACGGCCATCGCCTTCCCCCTCCACCCCTGAACCTGGTGGGCGAAGCTGTGCACACACAGCCCAGATCCGTGCACGGTCATCCTACGGAGCCCGGCGTACCCGCAGCTAGGTTGCAGGCGGGCAGTCCCGACGACGGAGGGGGTACGCGATCATGGCCGACACCATCGTTCTGGTCCACGGGTTCTGGGTCACACCGCGCAGCTGGGAGCACTGGATCACGCACTACGAGGCTCGCGGGTTCCGGGTGCTGGCGCCCGGGTATCCGGGGTTCGAGGTCGAGGTCGAGGCGCTGAACGCCGACCCGACAACGATCCTGAAACTGACCGTGCCGGCCATCATCGACCACCTCGAGTCGGTGATCCGCGAGCTGGACACCCCGCCGATCATCATCGGCCACTCGGCCGGTGGCGCGTTCACGCAGGTCCTCCTCGACCACGGGTTCGGCGCCGCCGGCGTCGCGATGTGCTCCGCACCGACCGAGGGCGTGCGCGTCGTACCGCTCTCGCAGGTCAAGTCGACGTTCCCGGTGCTGAAGAGCCCGGCGAACCGGCACAAGTCGATCCCGATGAACTTCGAGCAGTGGAACTACGCCTTCACCAACACCCTCGCCGAGGACGAGGCGCGGCGGCTCTACGAGCGGTACGCGATCCCGGCCAACGGCGGGATTCTGTGGGGGAGCGTGCTGGCGAACTTCCAGCCCGGTCACCAGGACACCTGGGTCGACTACCACAACGACGCGCGCGCGCCACTGCTGTTCGTCTCCGCGTCCGAGGACCACATCATGCCACCCGAGGTGCAGCGCTCGAACGCCAAGCACTACAAGTCGAAGACGATCACCGAGGCCCGCGAGTACGACGGCTACGCGCACCTCCTGATGGCCCAGGACGGCTGGGAGAAGATCGCGGACGACATACTGGACTGGGCCCTGAAACACGCCTGACAGGTCGCACTCGAGGAGCTTCAGCGGGTGGGGCGGGAGACGTAGGCCGTCTTCTCACCTGGGTCGAATCCGCACGCCTTGTAGAACTGGTGCGTCGCCGGGGTCCGCGAGCCGGTCATGAGCATGACCTTGTAACAACCCGCATCCCACGCCGTCTGCAATGTGCGCGCCATGATCTCTTTCCCGAGCCCGGTCCCGCGCCTGTCTGCGTCGACCACCACGTTCTCGATCACGGCGTACGGCGCCGCGCCGCGGGTCAGGTTCGGGATCAGATTGAAGTACGTCGTCGCAACGACGACCCCATCGACCTCCAGCACGAACAATCGCAGCCCCGGCGTCCGCAGGATCTCCGCGAAGACCTCAGCCTCCCGGCCACCTGGCGAGTCCCGGGGATGGAGCTGCCGATACAGCTGCATCACGGCGTCGAAGTCCCCAGCGTCCGCCTCACGAAACATGGTGGGCAGCCTAGTCGAGGAGCTCCATGAGCGGGGCGAGTGGTGAACTTGGTCCTGGCCAGGGCGGTCAAGCGGAGAGGCGCGGAATGATCACGTGTGTTGTCGACTACACCATCGATGCGGCGAAGGTGGCCGAGTTCGAGCGGTTCGCACAGCGATGGATCGAGTTGGTGAATGAGCACGGGGGGACTCATCACGGCTACTTCCTTCCGTCGGAAGGTGCGAGCGACAAGGCGCTGGCCCTGTTCAGCTTCCCGAGCCTGGCGGCGTACGAGCAGTACCGCCAACTGTTCGGCGTACATCCCGACTTCGTCGCGGCCGACAAGATCCGCGACGACAGCGGCTGCGTCCTCCGCTACGAACGCACCTTCATGCGCCCCCTCCTCCCCGACTGACCCGTCCGGAGTCATGAGCAGATCCGTTGGCGCGTGATGGTCGGCTCCCACCCGGCGGAAGTCCGATGGTGCGTGGCTTCGAGGTGGAGCTGCCGGTGACCGTCGTACGCCAGGTGCTGGATGACGGGCCAGGCGAGCGCCGAGGTGTCGGCCGGATCCAGGAGGTCAGGGGCGAGCCACCGAACGGCGTGGATGTCCGGCTCGCTGGGATGCGGGTGGGGCGAGCCGGCCGGGGTCGCGTGGAAATAGAGGATGTTCACGGTGCGGTCCCGCCAGCGGTGGTGGCAGTCCGCGACCAGTGGACCGACGGTGACGTGGACGCCGGTCTCCTCGTGCGTTTCGCGGGCAGCGGCGTCGACCGCGGTTTCGCAGGGCTCGACGTGCCCACCCGGGAGTTCCCAACGGACGACGCCGAGGCGTTCGTGGCGGACCAGCAGGATGCGGCCCGCGTCGTCGGTCGTGCAGGTGAAAGCCGTCAAGCGCTGCGGAAGGTGCAGCGGGATCATTCGGCGTCGAGGAACGTGGTGACGGTGTCTTGGACGAGGTTGGTTCGGGAGAGGCCGAAGAAGTGGGTGGTGCCGGGGAAGACGGCCAGTTGGCTGGTGGGGACGCCGGTCATGTCGCCGTTGACGTCGCCGCCGCGGAGTTGGAGGAAGCGGACCGCATGCTCGAGTTTGACCGCGTCGCAGTCGCCGACGGTGAAGAGCGTCGGCGCGGCGATGCCGCGGATCTCGTCGTCGGACCAGCCGTCGACGCCCCGGTCGTAGCCGCCGAGCTTGGTCAGCAATGCCTGCAGGTGCTCGAGATCCGGGTGCGGCGACTTCGCCAGGTACTCCGCCTCCATCGGCGTACCGGCGATCATCTCGACCTTCATCTCGCTGATGGCTTCGTCGTTCGCGCCACGTTCGCCGTCGCGGCTGAACGACACCGACGAGATCACGGCCTTCCGGACCACCTCGGGGTGCTTGATCGTCAGGTACAGCGCCACCGCACCACCGACGCTGAACCCGAACAGATCCACCTTCGGTACGTCGAGATGCCGCAGCAGCCCGACCACGTCGGAGGCGAGGTCGATCGTGCCGAGCGGCCGGTCGATGTCGTTGGTGTACCCGTGCCCCTGGAAGTCGGTCGCGATGACCTGCCGGTTCTCAGCCAGCGCCGGCAGCAACGCGCCGAACTGCAGGTCGATGTTGAACAGGCCGCCGTGCAGCAACAGCAGTGGCGTCCCTCCGGAGCCGTGGATCTCGTAGTACATCTGCAGCCCGTTGACCGCGACGTACCCAGTCTGCTTGCTCACAGCACCCCCACGAGGAGACAGAAAGGATGTCCGGCCGGGTCGGCCAGGACATAAAGAGGCTCGGACCCAACCCCGGTCCGGTCGTACAGCAGCTCGGCTCCGAGTTCCTCGGCCCGGCGCCGGTGCCGATGGAGGTCGTCCACCGTCGGTACTGCGTAGTCGATGTGCGACTGCATCGGTACGTCGGCCGACGGCCAGGTCGACCGTGGCAACGTGTCGACCTTCTGGATCGCGAGCTGACGGTTGCCCTCGTCATCGACAAGCACGAGCCAGCTGTCGTCATCCGCCGTACCGTCAGCCGGCGGCTCGTCACCCGGCCGGTAACGCAGACCCAGCAGCTCTCGGTAGAACTCAGCCAGCCCGCGACCATCCGTCGTGTCCAGGGCCGTATGCATTCGTCGCGGATACGTCGACATCCCACCACCCCGCTCCTCGGCGAGCCCCCATTCGACAACACCCCGATGCCCGAGGCAACCCTTCCGTCCCCAGGTCGGGTCAGGCTGAGATCGGAGTCCGGAAGGAGCGGCGGTAGGTATCGGGTGGGACGCCTACGACGCGCTTGAACTGGCGGCGGAGGGTGGTGGCTGTGCCCATGCCGGTGGCGATGGCGACTGAGTGGACGCTCTGGTCGGTCGACTCGAGAAGCTCCTGGGCGCGGCGTACACGCTGGGTCAGGAGCCACTGGAGCGGAGTCTGACCGGTGACCGATCGGAAGAGCCGGGTGAGATGGCGTGGGCTGGTGTTCGCGCGGCGGGCGAGGTCGGTGACGGTCAGCGGCTGATCGAGCCGCTCCTGCGCCCAACCGAGGAGCTGGGACAGCATGTGGTCACCCGACACAGGCACGGGCGTCGCGACGAACTGTGCTTGCCCACCATCCCGATGCGGCGGTACGACGAGCCGCCGGGCGACGGCGTTCGCAACGGCCGCACCGTGGTCGAGGTACACCAGATGCAGACAGAGATCCACCGCGGCGGCCTTGCCCGCGGCCGTCAGCACGCTGCCGTTGTCGGTGTAGAGGACATCCGGGTCAACATCCGCCAGCGGAAACCGCGCGCTCAGCTCCTTCGCATGCCCCCAGTGCGTCGTTGCCCGCCGACCATCCAGCAGCCCGGCCGCACCCAGCACGAACGCTCCCGTGCACAACGACGCAACCCGAGCACCCGCCTCGTACGCCGCCCGCACCGCATCCACCAGCTCCGTCGGCGGCGGTACGTCGACATCCGCGCACGCCGGCACGATCACGGTGTCCGCGTCGACCAGCCGGTCCAGACCGTGGTCCGGTTTGACCGTGAACGGACCGACCTGGATCGACTCGGGTCCGCAGAGCAGGACGTCGTACCACGCCTCACCCGGCGGTGGGTTGCCGAAGATCTCGTACGCGACCCCGAACTCGAAGTGCAGCAGTTCCCCGGCGGTCGCGAGGGCGACAGTGTGCATGTCCGAAAGTGTACGCATGGTGTCGTTCCGGACTCTCACGATTCCGCCTGCCGGACGGCGAGACTCGATGCCAGAGACAGTCTGATCGGAGGAACGATGGGTGCAGTCGTGGTCTACGGAGCGACCGGGCACACGGGTCGGTTCGTGGTCGAGGAACTGCTGCGCGGCGGAGTCACGACAGTCGCGTCCGGCCGTGACCGCAACGCGCTGGAGATGCTGGCCGCCAAGTGGGGAGACATCGAAGTACGCCCGGCCGCGGTCGACGACGCGCGTTCGTTGGACCGCGCGCTCGCCGGCGCGGACGTGGTCGTGAACTGCGCCGGCCCGTTCGCCGTCACGGGCGGTCCGCTGGTCGAGGCGGCGGTCCGGGCCGGGATTCCGTACGTCGATGTGGCCGCCGAGATCGAGGCCAACGTGGCGACGTTCGCCAACCACAGGGGAGCCCGGAGCCTGGTCGTGCCGGCGATGGCGTTCTACGGCGGCTTGGGTGATCTTCTGGTGACCGCGGCGCTGGGGGAGAGGACCGCCGCCGACGAGGTCCACGTCGCCTACGGCCTGAGCAGTTGGCATCCCACGCCTGGCACGCGCGCGGCCGGTCAGGTCTCCCATGATCGTCGTGGTGGCCGGCGGCTGCGGTTCACCAGAGGCGCGCTGCAGTATCACGACGACAAGCCTGTCGTGCAGGACTGGGTCTTCCCTGAGCCACTCGGCCGGCGCCGCGTGATCGCCGAGTTCACCATGACGGAGGTCGTGACGGTCCCGAGCCACCTGGACGTGCCCGAGGTTCGCACCTACATGACTGTCGAGGCAGCCCAGGACCTGCTGGGAGAGGACACGCCGCCGCCAACGCCGGTGGACGCGCTCGGACGATCCGATCAGACCTTCGTCGTCGACACCGTGATCCGGACCGGCAACGAGGAACTGCGAGCCACCGCGAGTGGGCAGGACATCTACGCGATCACGGCTCCGCTCGCGGTCGGCGCCGTACGGCGGATCCTGGCCGGGGAGACGCGGACGTCGGGCTTGGCATCAGCCGGGGAAATGTTCGACGCCCGTGAGTTCCTCGACACGTTGTCGCCGTACCTGAAGGTCGAACTGCCGGACTAGTCCGGATACGGGACAATTGGCGGATCCCCTGCAGCACCGCACCTGATCGGCAGCGGGTCGTTGCCTCAGATCCATCCCTCGAGAGCGGCCATGAACTCGGAGAAGTGGCCGTACCAGATGGAATGTCCCGCGCCGGGCACCGAGCGGACCTCGAAGCCCAGCGCCGCCAACTCAGCTGCTCTCGCCTTCGACACGTACCTACTCGGCTCGGCACGCACGACCAGCGACGGGATCTCGGCCGTAGGCGGCTGCGACGCGCCGTGCGCCAACTCGAGCGCAACCGCTGTCGCGACATCAAACCGCTCGGCCGCCGAGGCTTCCACCTCACGATCCTTCTCCGACCACGCCGGCTTGCTGATCCGGAGCGCCTCAACCGTCCGCCCAGCCCGCGCGGTCATAAACCCTGACGTCAGCTCATCCGCCGTGCGCTGAGCCCCGTCATCAGCCAGCGGGATGTCGACGTACACAGCCCTGGCCGGACGCAGCACAGGCAACGCCTCCGCCAACACGACCCCGCCCAACGAGTGACCGATCGCCAACTCAGGCTCACAACCCACCGTCTCCACCACCGACGCAGCAAACATCCCCAGGTCCGCATCCGGCGCCGCAGGGGACCCGCCATGCCCCGGCAGATCCACCGCAACCGCCCGATATCCCCGTTCCGCAAGCGCCGGCCCAACCCGCCAGAACTGCTCCCCAGCCCCCAACATCCCGTGCAACAACACAGCAACCCGCCGACCCTCACCCCACTCGACAGTCCTGAGCTGCATGGAGGCATGTCTATCCCACGGACGACGTCAAGTGGTTGGGGGTTAGGTAATCGTCGGTGGGGCGTGGCAGGATTTTTGGGGTGACGGGCAAGGCGGACGAGGCGCAGCGACTGCAGGATCTGGCACGCCTGAGGCGGGTCAAGGACCGGATCGATCGGGAGTACGCGCAACCGCTGGACGTCGACGCACTCGCTCGAGGTGCGCACATGTCGTCCGGTCATCTGAGCCGCGAGTTCAAGCGTGCTTACGGAGAGTCGCCGTACGGATACCTGATGACGCGCCGCATCGAGCGGGCGATGACGTTGCTGCGCCGCGGCGACATGAGCGTCACCGACGTGTGCTTCGAGGTCGGCTGCCAGTCGCTCGGCACGTTCAGCAGCCGGTTCACCGAGCTGGTCGGGATGCCGCCGAGCATCTACAAGGAGCGCGCGGGGGACTCGACCCTGGGCATCCCGTCGTGCGTGGCCAAGCAGGTGACCAGACCGATCAGGAATCGAGAAGCACCGGCCGGCGATCAGCACGTAGCGTGACTCGCATGGACCTGAACATTCATGCGACGTTCCTTCCGCACAACGACCCGGACGCCTCCCTGGCCTTCTACCGCGACATCCTCGGCTTCGAGGTGCGCACCGACGTCGGGTACGGCGGCATGCGCTGGATCACCGTCGGACCTCCCGACCAGCCCGGTACGTCGATCGTCCTGTCTCCGCCGGCCGCCGACCCCGGGATCACCGAGGACGAGCGCCGTACGATCGCCGAGATGATGGCCAAGGGCACCTACGCCACCATCGTGCTGGCCACCAAGGACATCGACGGCCTGTTCGACCGGCTGCAGGCCACCGAGGCCGAGGTGATCCAGGAGCCGACCGACCAGCCGTACGGCATCCGCGACTGTGCGTTCCGCGACCCGGCCGGCAACCACATCCGGATCAACCAGGTTTCCTGACCCCGACGACCGTGCCAGACGGAAGCCGCCACCGCGGCTCCGCCCGACAGATGGAGTCTCAATGAGCAAGGCCACGCGGTCGCGCACCGAGAACGCTGCCGACAGCCACGACCTGATCCGCGTCACCGGCGCGCGGGTGAACAACCTGAAGGACATCAGCGTCGAGATCCCGAAGCGGCGGCTGACCGTGTTCACCGGCGTGTCCGGGTCCGGCAAGAGCTCGCTGGTGTTCGGCACCATCGCCGCGGAGTCGCAGCGGCTGATCAACGAGACGTACAGCGCGTTCGTCCAGGGCTTCATGCCGACGCTCGCGCGCCCGGACGTCGACGTACTGGACGGGCTGACGACGGCGATCATCGTCGACCAGGAGCGGATGGGGTCGAACCCGCGCTCCACGGTCGGTACGGCGACCGACGCGAACGCGATGCTGCGGATCCTGTACAGCCGGCTCGGGAAGCCACATGTCGGCGGCCCGCAGGCGTACTCCTTCAACGTCCCGAAGCGGATCGCGACCGGGGCCATGGTCGCCGAGAAGGGCGCGGGCGAGAAGACCGTCGTACGCAAGGCCGTGTACGCCGGCGGCATGTGCCCGCGTTGTGAGGGCATGGGCTCGGTCACCGACTTCGACCTCACCGCGCTGTACGACGACAGCAAGTCGCTCAACGAGGGCGCGCTGACGATCCCCGGATACAGCATGGAGGGCTGGTACGGCCGCATCTTCCGCGGCTCCGGCTACTTCAACCCGGACAAGCCGATCAAGAAGTACACCAAGAAGGAACTGCACGACCTGCTCTACCGGGAGCCGACCAAGATCAAGGTCGAGGGCATCAACCTCACCTACAGCGGGCTGATCCCTGCGATCCAGAGGTCGTTCCTGTCCAAGGACGTGGACGCGATGCAGCCACACGTCCGCGCCTTCGTGGAGCGGGCGGTCACGTTCACCACCTGCCCGGACTGTGACGGCACCCGGCTCAACCCGGAGGCGCGGGCATCCAAGGTCCACGGCAAGAACATCGCCGACCTGTGCTCGATGCAGATCAGCGATCTCGCCGCCTGGGTGCGTGAGCTCAAGGAGCCGTCCGTCGGTCCGCTGCTGGAGGCGCTGGGGGACACGCTCGACTCGTTCGTGGACATCGGGCTCGGCTACCTCTCGCTCGAGCGGCCGGCCGGGACGCTGTCGGGTGGCGAGGCGCAGCGCACCAAGATGATCCGTCACCTGGGCTCCTCGCTGACCGATGTCACCTACGTCTTCGACGAGCCGACCATCGGCCTGCACCCGCACGACATCCAGCGGATGAACGAGTTGCTCCTGCAACTGCGCGACAAGGGCAACACGGTCCTGGTCGTGGAGCACAAGCCTGAGACGATCGTGATCGGCGACCACGTCATCGACCTCGGCCCGGGCGCCGGATCCGGCGGGGGCGAGGTGGTGTTCCAGGGGTCCGTCGACAAACTGCGGACCAGCAAGACACTGACCGGGCGTCATTTCGACGACCGTGCTTCGGTGAAGGAGTCGGTGCGGGAGCCGTCGGGCGCGCTGGAGATCCGCGGTGCCGACCTTCACAATCTGCAGAACGTCGATGTGGACATCCCGCTCGGCGTTCTCACAGTTCTCACCGGTGTGGCCGGCTCGGGCAAGAGTTCGCTGATCAACGGGTCAGTGGCTGACCTGGATGGCGTCATCAGTGTCGACCAGGGCGCGATCCGCGGGTCCCGCCGGAGCAACCCAGCGACGTACACGGGTCTGCTCGACCCGATCCGGAAGGCGTTCGCGAAGGCCAACGCGGTGAAGCCGGCGCTCTTCAGTGCGAACTCCGAGGGTGCGTGCCCAGCCTGTAACGGGGCCGGCGTCATCTACACGGAACTCGGCGTGATGGCGACGGTCGAGTCACCCTGTGAGGAGTGCGAGGGCAAGCGGTTCCAAGCGTCCGTGCTGGAGTACAAGTTCGGCGGCAAGGACATCACCGAGGTGCTCGCGATGCCGGTGTCCGAAGCGGTCGAGTTCTTCGGCTCGGGACAGGCCAGTACGCCGGCCGCGCACAGGATCCTGGATCGGCTCGCGGACGTCGGACTCGGGTATCTGACCATCGGTCAGCCGTTGACGACGCTGTCCGGCGGTGAGCGGCAGCGGCTCAAGCTGGCGACGCACATGGGGGACAAGGGCGGCATCTACGTCCTCGACGAGCCGACCACCGGCCTCCACCTCGCCGACGTCGAGCAACTGCTCGGCCTGCTCGACCGCCTCGTCGACTCGGGCAAGTCGGTCATCGTGATCGAGCACCACCAGGCCGTGATGGCCCACGCCGACTGGATCATCGACCTCGGCCCCGGCGCCGGCCACGACGGCGGCCACATCGTCTTCGAAGGCGCCCCATCCACCCTGATCGCCAACCCAACAACCCTCACCGGCAAACACCTGGCCGACTACGTAGCCTGAGCAGCGCCCCGGGCTCGGTGGCGCTGGGGCCCAGGGGCTGATATTTGGTCGTGGTTTGTGGGCTGGTTCGATGATGATGTGGCGATGACGGGAACGTATCTGCGCGTGCAGGCTCGGTATCGGGGGCGGCTTGGCGTGGAGGTGGGCCTGTTCGTGGCGGTGGATCACCTGCGGCGGGCTGGGCGGTTGACGGATGAGCAAGTGGCGCTTTATCTCGACATCGACGACTGGTTTCTCCAGTACCTTCCCGAGCCGGGCTTCTACGCCGACGGGAATACCGCCGGCGCGGTGACGTGGTTCAAGACCCCGCTGCCCGCAGAGATGCAGACGCGAGTGGACCGGTTGTGCGCGGTCCTCGCCGCCCACGATGTCCCGTTCGATGTCGTGCACTCCGACCGCCCCGGCGAGGTGATCTACGAGGACGCGTACCAGATCGGCGTCATCCCGGCCGAGCGCGGTGAGCCGACGCCGCTGCCGGAAGGCCTGGTCCTGGCGCCGACCAGCGCGGGATCCAAGCGTGGGGTCGTCGCATCGCCGATCCGGCATGTGCTGTTCGACGCGGACGGCGTACTGCAGGACCTCCCCGGCGGGTGGTACGCCGCGATGGAGCCCTACCTCGGTGAGCGAACGCGAGAGTTCCTGCATCGGACCTGGAAGGACGAGTTGCCGATGCTGGCGGGCCGGGGGGACTACATGCCGTTGCTGGCGGCAACACTCGCGGAGTACGGCGTCGAGACACCAGTCGACGTCGTCTACCAGGACGTGTGGCACCGCGTCGACCGTATCGAGGAGTCCTTCGCGATCGTGGAGCAGCTCCGGCGCCACGGGTATGGCGTACACCTGGGCACGAACCAGGAGAAGTATCGCGGCGGACACATGCGTACGACGCTCGGGTACGACGACATCTTCGACGTCAGCTGCTACTCCTACGACCTCGGCGCCGCCAAGCCCGACCCCGCCTTCTTCACCGAGGCCGCGCACCGGATCGCAGCCGACCCGTCCACCATCCTGTTCATCGACGACAACCCCGACAACGTGGCGTCTGCGCGATCCGTCGGCTTCCCCGCCGAGCTGTGGGACTTCACCCAGGGCCACACCACCCTCATCACCCTCCTCGCCAACCACGGCATCGAGGTCACCCCGGCGTACCAACGGTGACTCTTGCTGGATGAAGGGATTCGCGTCATGCCCACCGCGCTCGTCGAGGTTCGCCGCCGGTACTCCGAGGCCGAGGAGGTCGCCCTCATGGACGCGGTCCACGGCGCGCTGGTGGCCGCTTTCCGCATCCCACCGGAGGACAAGAACGTCCGTCTGATCGCGCACGAGCCGCACCGATTCGCCTGCTCACCGAACCGGGCCCAACCCGAATTCTTCACCCTGGTCACGATCGACTGCTTCGCCGGCCGCTCGGTCCAAGCCAAGCGCAACCTGTACGCCGAGATCGTCGACCGCCTCGCCCCATTCGGCATCCCCCAAGACCACGTCCTCATCACCCTCAGGGAAAGCGGGGCCGAGAACTGGGGCATCCGCGGCGGCCAAGCAGCCTCCGACGTCGACCTCGGCTTCGACGTGCATGTCTGACACCCCGGTGCGGACCCTCGCCCAGGTACAGCACGGCATAGATAGGGGCTGGCACACCGGAGCGCAGGTGTACGCCTCCGTGCACGGGCAGACGCGTGTCGGCCTGGCCGTCGGCGAAGCGCGCCCCGGCGTACCGATGACGACCTCGACCATCGTCGAGTGGGCCTCCGCGACCAAACCAATCCCATCGGTTGCGATCGGACTCTTGTGGCAGCAAGGCTTGCTCGACCTGGATGATCCGGTCTGTCTCCATATCCCCGAGTTCGCCGCGGCCGGCAAGGAGGCCGTCACGATCCGGCACCTGCTGACCCACACGGGAGGTCTGACCAGCACCATCACCGGCATCGCGCCGCCGGAGGAAATGGTGGCCGACATCTGCGCGGCGCCGTTGGCGGACGGCTGGATCCCGGGCACGCGCCATGCCTACAACTCGGTCGCGCTGTGGATCGTCGCTGAGCTGGTGTCGAGAATCAGCGGCCGGTCCTTCTCGGAGTTCATCCGCAGCGAGATCTTTCAGCCGGCCGGCATGCACGACTGCTGGATCGGAATGTCAGCCGATGCGTACCAGGCTCACCGAGACCGGATTGCCGTCATCCCGGGTTTTGGTCCGTCCGGCACAGAAGCCTGGGTCACCTGGGGCCGCCCGACCGGCGGAGGACACGGCCCGATCGCCCAACTCGGCCACTTCTACGAGGCCCTTCTCGACGAGCGCCTACTGTCTGCGCGAACGCTCGAGGCGATGACGGCCCGCCAGGTGAGCGACGGGTGGGACGAGTACTTGCAGGAGACGGTTGACCGCGGACTGGGGTTCATGCTCGGTTCGTCCAACCCGGCCCACGGCTACGGGACTCGTGCGTCAGCTCGCACCTTCGGCCACGGCGGTCGAACCTGGAGTCTCGGCTTCGCGGACCCGTCCGAGCACGTGGTGGTTGCCGTCTACTGGAACGGGATGGCCGACGCGGACACTCAAGCTCGGCGCCTGCCGGATCTGCTCGATGCTTTGTACGACGACCTGGTTCCGACGGAAAGGGTTGACAATGACGCTCACTTCGCGCGTTGAGTTCACTGCTCGTGAAGGGCGGCGGGAAGAGTTCGTTCAGGCGGCCAAGGCGTTGGCTGCGGCAACTCGGGACGAGCCTGGGACGCTCAGGTACGACTGGTATCAGGACGCCGACCCGGACAGCTTCGTTGTGATCGAGGAGTACGTCGACAGCGCCGCAGCCTTCGCACACAACGAGCACTGCGACGACCTTCTGAAGCGGGCCTTCGAGCTCGGCGAGCTCACGGCGATGCAGTTGCACGGCGACATCTCACCGGAGCTTCAGGCGTTCGCCGAGAACATGCCAGGCACCAAGACCTTTCCGCCGTTGGCCTGATGGCGACGGCCCGGTACGACGGTGTGGCCGACTGGTACGACGCGCAACTGGACGCGGCTCCACATCGGCACGACGTACTGCGAGCCAACCTGCCGACTGGTCAAGGTCCCTGCCTGGACATCGGCTCCGGGACAGGGCGGGATCTGGCCGTGATCGCGGAGTTCGGCTGGACGCCTGTCGGTGTCGAGCTCTCCACCGATCAGCTGCGACTGGCGCGCCGGCGGTCGAATCGCTTGGTCCAGGGCGATGTCGAACGGCTTCCGATCAAGTCGTCCGTCGTACCGATGGCTGTCAGTTCCTGGACCTCGACCGATGTCGAACACTTCGACAGGATGCTGTCCGAGGTCGCGCGCGTCCTGGTGCCCGGAGGCCGATTCCTCTTCTACGGCGTACATCCGTGCTTCAACGGCCCGCATGTAGAGGCATGCCCGGACGGCAGCCGGCTCGTGCACACCATCTACCGCGAGGCTCGACGGCATCTGTCGGCTCCGTGGTGGGGGACCGACGGCATCAGGACCAAGGTGGGTGGCATGCGACACCTGTCACTAGCCGACTTCCTCAACGCCTTCATTGCTGCCGGACTGCAGATCGATCACGTGTCCGAGCCCGACGAGGAGCCCGTCCCGTGGGGCATCGTGGTGGCTGCCAGTTCGGTGAGACGGCGTTCCAGGAAGCGGCGTTCGGGGCCGTCTTCGGTGAGTTCTCTGGCCCGTCGGTAGGTGTCGCGCGCCTCGTCGATCCGGCCGAGGCGGCGCAGCAGTTCGGCCCTGGTCGAGTGCAGGTAGCGGAAGTCGTGCAGACCGAGACCGTCGACGATGCGCAGGCCGGTCGGTGGTCAGGGTCTTGCCAGCCTCGACCCGCACTGTCGTCGCGTAGACCTCCTTCTGCTCGTCTTCGGACAGTGCGGCCTGCTGCTCGAGCGCGCCGCCTTGGTAGATCAACATGATGTACTTCATTGCCTGGCTCCTCCGATGACCGGACTCGTCCTACCGAATCGTCGCAGTAAGACGAACAGCGATCCCGGAAATCGACACCCCAACACAAGAATCGTGCCTGGCCACCGTACGGAGGTGCGTGCCGACCATGATCCTTCCGAAGGTCCGAGACCCGCGCCTCGTGACGATCCGCCGAGGTGGGACCCTCACCGATTCGGATCACCACCTCCTGGCTCTCTGGGCGGCCACGTGCGCGGAACATGTCCTGCCCCTGTTCGAGTCGGTTCGGCCGGGTGACCCCCGGCCGCGTCAGGCGATCGAGCACGCCCGTGCCTGGGTGCGTGGCGAGGTCAAGATGATGGAGGCTCGCGCAGCGGGCGGCCACGCGATGGGCGCGGCCAGAGACCTGAGTGGAGCAGCACGGCATGCCGCATACGCAGCCGGCCAAGCTGGAGCGGTCGCTCACGTCGCCGAGCACGACTTGGGCGCGGCCGCCTACGCCATCAAGGCCGCAGTTGCTGCCGCGCCAAAGGAAGAGGCCGAGGTAGTACGCCGAGCCGAGTGCGAGTGGCAGCGCGCCCAACTCCCGAAGGCGATCCGCGCGCTCGTCCTCGACGACCAGCACCAACGAAACACCATCTGCTGGTCGGTCTTCGACTGCTGAGCGCGGCGGTGCCGGAGCGGGGGAGAGGTGGTCGATAGGGTCGGGCTGGTGACCCTTTCATCGAGTGTTCAGCCGTCGGATCTCGAGGTCGTGCGCGCGTCGTACGACCGAGTGGCCGACAACTATGTCGACCTGCTCGAAACCACGGGGATGGGGGACATTCGTACCCAGCCGTGGCTGCAGGCAGCTGTCGACGCATTCGCGGGCTCGGTCCGCGGTCTCGGCCCTGTGCTCGATGTCGGCTGCGGTCCGGGGACTGTCACGGCGTACCTGCAGGAGCGGGGGATCGAGGTGTCGGGTGTCGACCTGTCGCCTCGATGATCGAGCACGCCAGGCGCCTTCACCCCGAGTGCAGCTTCGCCGTTGCCTCGTCCACCGAACTCGACCTCGAGCCGAGCTCGTTCGGCGGCATTCTCGGCTGGTGGTCGCTGTTCAACCTGCCACGCGAGATCCTGCCGAACGTCCTGGCCGCCTTCCATGACGCACTCGTGCCCGGCGGGCACTTCATGATCGCGACGCACGGGGGCGATGACGATGTCGCTCGGACCGAGGCGTACGGCGGGGTCGCGGTGACCTGGACGACGTACCAATGGCGACCCGAGCAGCTGACCGTCCTTCTGGAGGACGCCGCGCTACGCGTTGTGGCGGATCTGCGGATCCCAGCCGACGGCCAGTACGGTCCCCTCGTCATGCTCCAAGCCCGACGCGACACCTGACCTGACCGGCTTCGATGCCAGTGCTGTCGGTCAGTCGCTGACCCAGTCCATGTGGTCGATCCAGCGGTCAAGCAGTGCCCGGTCGCCGTCCAGTTCCAGGCTGGGTGCCGCGTCCAGCCGGCGGCGCCTGCTGAGCACGAGCAGGAGGTCCGCGGCCGGGCCGCGGAGCGTGACGTCGGCCTCGGTGTGGGTGTGTTCCAGCACCACCCGGTCCGCCTCCCGGCGGGCCAGCCACTCCCCGGGCGCGTCAGTCGCATGGAAATGCAGGGTCTGGCCGTCGCCGCGCATCGCCGCAGCGAAGTCCGCCCTGTTCTCCCAATAGCCACGCGACGTCATCGTGTCCAGCCAGTCCTCCAGCGCCGCCACCGCAGGCTCCGGCGCCAACTCATACCGCCGGTCGAGCGCCGCCGCCGCGTCCGCACGATGCACACACGCCTCCCCGAACAACCGCCGCGACCAAAACGGCACCCCGGCCGCGGCACCGGACGGATCCCACACCGGCGCGTCATCGTCCACCGATGCGACCGCCCGCTGCGCCACGGCCGCACCCTCGATCATCCAGGCGCCCCACTGGGCCGAATCGGCCGGGGCCGGAACGTAGGCGGCGAACGCCTTACTCGGCTCGGCCAGCTGCTCACCCACCAGCATCGCCACCATCCGATGCGTCGCACCGACATGGTCGACCAGATCGGCCAGCGTCCACTTCGGACACGTCGGCACCGGCGTCGCCGCATCCCGGCCGTCCACCCACTCGGCGAACGTAGCCGTCTGCTCGACAACGGAGTTCAAATACGCGGACGTGTCCATCGCTGTCCCTCCAAGCGCTCCGTGGATAACTGTCTGGTGCAGCCGGGCCTGGGCCGTCGGCCGATACGAGAGCGTATGCGATCATCGTTCCCCTCAGACCCCAGCAGGCCGGTAGCGCAGCCAGACAACTCCGGATCGGTAGGTCGTGGCCGTGACCAACTGCAGGCGGATCGGGCCGACTCCGTCGAGGATCCGCGGCCCGGCCGGCCAGAGGTGCGGATTCACCCAGAACCAGAACTCGTCGACCAGACCCTGCTGAGCGAGGGTGTCCGCCAGCTCCCCGCAGCCGGAGACGATCAGGTTGCCTGTGTGCTTCTTCTTGAGTGCGGGGACGGCCTGGGTGACCTCGCCCTCGATGAGGGTGGCGTTCCACTCCAGCGGTCCGGTGAGGGTCCGCGAGGCGACGTACTTCGGCATGCCGTTGACCCGCTCCGCGTAGTGGCCCATCGCCGGATCCTCGCCGAGGTGTGGCCAGACGGCGGCCAGTCCCTCGTAGGTCTTGCGGCCGAGAAGTAGCGCGTCGGCCAGGATCAGCTGCTCGAGGCCGGCGTCGCCGCTGTCGGCGTCGAGCTCCAGCCATTCATCGGGCGTGGGCGCCTCGAAGGCGCCGTTGACGGTGACTTGGTTGTGAATGATGACCTTTCCCATGCCAGCGAGGCTAGGAGCCGGCCCACCCGGTCCGCATCGGTCGAACGACTGGCGCTGAGCAGTACCGTTCCTATCTCATCTACGTCCCGTAGCCGAAAGCTCGAGCGGAGGCTGGAACTTGGTCGTATCTCCGGCGGCAGCCCGGATAGCCTCCGTTGGCCGGCAGGGGAGTAGGTGAGTCGGGAGGGACTCGGAGCCAAATCGGTTGAGGGAGTGGCCACGCTCAGGTGATGCTGGGCGGTCTGATCCAGCCATCGGAGGGTGCAGTGCGGCGACGAGATTTCGACGGCCCCGACGACCTCCGGTTGATGCAGGACCTGGTCCAGCGGACGTGGAGTCCGCGGTCGCGGCTCCACATCGGCGACGTCGCCTGGGAGCGCAGCGTGAACTTCCACCGGCACCGGGACACATGGCGTACTGCGCTCTGGGAGGACAACGGCCAATTGGTCGCGTGGGGATGGGCGGAGCTCCCCGATCACCTCTCGCTGGTGGTCGATCCGGTCCGGCCGGAGGTCGCTGCCGAGGTCATCGCGTGGTTCCGGTCGCTCGCCCCCTCGGGAGCCTGCAGCATCCTCGAGAGTGAGACGCACCTCGTCGCCGCGTTGGAGGCTGCCGGCTTCCACCCGGACGAAGAAGCCCCGTTCTTCACTCATCACCGCATCTCGCTGAGCGACCTCCGTAGTCCGGTCGTGCCGGACGGATTGACGCTCCGGCACGTGCGACCCGACGAGGTGGAGAAGCGGGGCGCGGGGCACCGCGCCGCCTGGTCCGACTGGGGTCCGTCGAAGGTGACCGACGAGGATTTCGCCGCGGTGATGACCACCTGGCCCTACCGGCCCGAGCTCGACTGGGTCGTCGAAGCCCCGAACGGCGACTTCGTGGCCACTGCGCTGATCTGGTACGACGAGGTGCACGGCATCGGTCTCGTGGAGCCGGTCGGCTGCGCCCCGGAGTACAGGCGTCGAGGGTTGGGGCAGGCGGTCAACCTTGCCGCGCTCCACGCCTTGCGCGAGGCAGGTGCCACCGATGCGATGGTCTGTCCGCGCGGTGACGACGGATACCCGCAGGCACGGGCGCTCTACCAGTCCATCGGCTTCGAACCAGGCGCGAGAACCCAGCTCTACGTTGCCTGAGGCAAGAACTTCGTCGACCGGGCGGGGGAGCAGGGGCTTTGACTTTCGAAACGGTCATCCAGCGGGAAGCCGTGCCGAACGGACGTGATCAGCAAGCACGATGGTCTGCGGGGGAAGATCGGCCTTCCCGGTCTCAAGCCGACGGACGCACGGTCGGAGTCGACGCAGGGGATCGGCTGCTCGAGTACTCGGAGAAGATCTCGTCAAGGACGCGCTTCGCGCTCGCACACACCGCCGCATCCTCGGGATCCTCGTAGGTATACCAATAGGTGGCGATTGCTTTCCACAGGGCCCAGCCGCGCCCACGCGCCCAGGTCACCGCGTCCACCGACAGCCGATCCCGGAACGCCTGGCGGCCATCGGCGGTCAGCAACGTCCAGGCGATCGCGAGATCGCAGGCCGGGTCGCCGACGCCGCATGTCCCGAAGTCGATGACGGCCGTCAACTGCCCGTTGTCCAGCAGAAGATTTCCCTCCGCGACGTCTCCGTGGAACCAGCGGTCCGCACCGTCCCAGCGTGCGTCGAGCGCGTTCGACCAGATCTCTCGGGCCAACTCGACATCGATGTGGCCGTCCAATTCCCCGAGCGCGCTGTGGGTGTTCTTGTCGTAGGTGCGCAGTGTGCCGCCCCGGAACCAGTTGTGAATTCCCGGCTGGGGACCGTCAGTGGCGTCGACGCTCTGCAAAGCAGCCAGGAAGCCGGCCAGGTCGAGGGCGAACTGAACAGGATCGGCGATGCGGTCCGCGGTGGCAGTCACGCCGTCGAGCCACTGGTAGATCGACCACGAATACGGGTACTCCGCGCTTGGCTTGCCCTTCGCCAGTGGGACGGGGATCGGCAGCGGGAGTTGGCGAGCGAGAGCCGGAAGCCACCGGTGCTCCTTCTCGACCGCCTGGGCGTACTCGGACGCGCTGGGTATGCGCACCACCATGTCGGTGCCGAGATGGAACGTCCGGTTATCCCAGCCGCCGTTGGCCACGGGGTGGACGGGAAGACCGGCCCACTGCGGGAACTGCTCCTCAACGAGACGGCGTACCTGCGCTGCCTCGACGTCGATGCGCTCCGGCACGGGACCGAGATCCGGCGTGTTACTCAAGGCAAACATCCTCGGGTCATTGAAGTTGAAACGAGTCGAGTACTCCGAAAGACCGATAACACGATGCACGACACCGCATCACCAGCCCTGCACCGTACCGGCAGGAAGGGATCACAACGAGGTTCAACTGGCAGAAATCAAGCGCCGATAAGCGACATTATGTCAACTACCCGGCTTATCGCCGCTACCCCAGCCTGTCCGGTTGGGATCGCTCACCGGGCGTCCGTCGGGTTGAATCCTGCGCGAAACCACCATGACGACCACCCGCCGGCGAGCGCAGCAGCGAGTGGAAAACCGGCTGACTCTTTCCGCGCCGCGACCTAGGGTTTCGGATTGATGACCGACCTCCTCGCGCGGCTGCCGGATGCCCGCACGACTGCCCCACCGCCGCCCGCCGATCCCGCCCGGCGGGTCGATTGGCGACGCCTCCGCGGGCCGGCCTCCGCGGTGGCGCTCGCGGCAGCGGCGATCGCGTCGCTGGGTTCCACACTAGGCAGTGTCGTGGCCGGACTGCTGGCGGCACAGCCCAGCTGGCGGCTGGTCGGATTGCTGATGGTGTGTGTCGTCGGCGGGGCCGTGATCAACAGCTTCGGCAAGATCCTTTGGGTTGGCGTCTCCGACAGGGTCGAGGGCCGGCTCCGCGCGGACGTGCTCCAGGCCGCCATCCGACAGCCCCTGGCCGTCCTGAACGAACAAGCCGTCGGCGAGATCCTCGACCGGGTCGACGACGACTCCCACGAGGTCGGCACCCTGCTGCGTTCCCAGCTGTGGACGCTGGCGGGAATCCTCTTCGGGACGATCCCGATGTGGATCGTCGCCGGGGTGACCTGGTGGCCGGCCGCTGTGCTCTTCCCGGTGCTGGCCGTGATCACCTGGTTCGCCATCCGCAAGCTCCTGGCCGAGATCGCCAGCCGGAAGATCATCGAGGAGATGGCCTGGACCGACCATACCGCCGCACTCGAGGAAGGCATCGCGGCCCGCGACGATCTCCGGACGAGTCTTGGCCAGGCGCACGTCCTGGCCCGGGTTGCCCGGCTCTCGGCCACGGCGCACGAGAAGGTCAACTCGAGGGTCGCCGTGGACAGCCAGATCGCCCGTCGGGCCGGCGTGCTGTTGCATGGCCTGCTGGTGGCGATCGGCGTCGCCGGGATCGCCCTGGCCGTCGACAACCATCTCACCGTGGCACGGTTGGTGACGCTGTTCCTGGTCACCTCGACCTTCGTCGGACAGATCGCGATGATCGCCAACAATCTGCCCGATCTCCAGGCCGGACTCGGCGCCGTCACCCGGCTGCGGCAGATGCTGGCCGCCGAACCCGAACCGGAGGGCGGGTTGGAGTTTCCGTTGGACGGCCCGGTGGCCCTGGAGATCCGCGACCTGGACTTCTCGTACGCTGAGGGCACCTTCGCCCTCCGCGACATCAATCTGCGGGTACTTGACGGTCAGACCATCGCCTTGGTCGGACGCACCGGCTCCGGCAAGTCGACACTGGCGTCACTGATCTCGCGAGCCGTCGAGCCGCCGCCGGGCAGCGTGTTCCTGGCCGGTCACGATGTCGGCGATCTCGATCTGCACAAGCTGCGCGCGGCGGTCGGTGTGGTCACCCAGCGGACGGAGATCCTGGCCGGCAGCCTGGCCGAGAACATCGCCCTGTTCAACGACGACCTGCCGAGGCCAGTCATCGACGCGGCCGTGGTGGAACTCGGGCTCGGCGACTGGGTGGCAGGCCTGCCAGACGGCCTGGACACGCTGCTCGGCCCGGGTGGCACGTCGTTGTCCGCAGGCGAGGAACAGTTGGTCGCGTTCGCCCGCCTGCTGGTCCGCGACGTCAGAGTGGTGATCCTGGACGAGGCGACCGCGCGGATGGATCCGCTCACGGAGCGGCTGGTGATCGCCGCATCGGACCGGCTGCTCTCCGGCCGTACCGGCGTTCTGATCGCCCACCGGCTCTCGACGATCGCCCGAGCACCGCTGGTCGCAGTCCTCGATCATGGCCGGGTCGTCCAGCACGGAGTTCGTGCCGAACTGGCCGTCTCCCCCGGACCGTTCCGGGAACTGTTGCTGGCCGGCGGACCCGCCGACGACGGTCATGGTCACCACCACGAGCGGGATCGTGCGATCAATGCCCCGGCCGAGGCGGTCGGTGGTCGGCGCCGGATCGGCGAACCGCCCGAACATGCCGACGTCGGCACCGGACCCAGTCTTGCCCGCGGCGTCGCGCATGCGCTGCTGCTCCGTCCGGAATGGAGCGTGGTCGGCGCCGTGCTGTTCCTGTTCGCGGCCCTGACCGGTGCGCAAGGAGCGGTCACCGGTCTGGTGTGGGGTCATGTCGTCGAGGCCCTGCAACACGGGCAGGCACCGTGGTGGCTCGCCGTGGCCCTGGTGGCGACCGTGCTCGCTGCCCCGCTGCTGTTGGCCGAAGGCCTCGGGCGCTACCCGCGCCGGTGGGCCGAGGTGATGCTGCGGACGCGGATGTCGGTGCTCTTCGGTCAGACCGGACAGCACCGACTACCCCGTACGCCGCCGGGCGAGGTGGTCGCCCGCTCCATGGATGCCGGCCGGATCGTCCACTACGGCGACCGCTGGGTCGACTTCCTCAACGCGATGGTGATCGCCGTCGTCACCGCCGTACTCGGTGGCACCTGGCTGGCAGGTGCCGTGTTGCTGGCCGTGATGGTCTCGTCGGCGCTGGCCTCGACCGTCGGCCGCCCCGTCGCCGGTCGATCGGCGGCCGCGGCGTCGGCCGCCCGCGCTCGGTTCGGTCGTGCACTGGTGTCCGCACTGGACGCGGCCCGGACGATCAAGCTGGCAGCCGCGACGCCGCAGGTGCACACCCATCTGAGGCATGTGGACGGTGGCCGGGTGGACGCCGCGGTGCGGGAACACCGGGTGCAAGCGTGCCTGGACGGCATCCCCGTCGTGATGGTGCAGGTCGGCGTGGTGTCGGCCTGGGCGGCGTACATGGGAAACATCTGGAGCCTGGCCACCGCGCTGCTGGTCGCCAATGCCGTCAACGGCTTCGACTACTTCGGACGAGTCGCCAGTTCGGTCGTCACCGACGCGCCGGGCACCCGGGCCTGGCAGGCCGAGACCAGCCGCTTCGCCGGCGGCACCGACCTGATGGACCTGCCGCCCGGTGTCGACCTGGTCGCCGGCATCGCGCCCGGACCCGAGCCGGTGCCCCGGACCCGGCTGCGTCGGTTGGACCTGGTCGACCTCAGCGCGATCCACGACGACGGCACGATCGGCGTCTCCGGCGTCAACCTGACCGTCGAGGCCGGGCAGTTGGTGCTGTTGGTCGGCCAGGTCGGTTCCGGCAAGTCCAGCCTGCTCTCCGCCCTGGCCGGACTGATCGATCATCGCGGCCAGCTCCGCTGGAACGGCGAACTCATCGACAACCCGCAACTGTTCCTGCGTCCGGGCCAGGTCGCGCATGTTGCCCAGGTTCCCCGGGTGCTGTCTGGCACCATCGCCGACAACGTACGGCTCGGGCACCCCCGCGCGTTCGAGGGTCCGGTCGCGGGCGCCCGCCTGGACGCCGACGTCGTCGACGCCGGCGGCAAGGACGCGCTGGTCGGCCATCGAGGCGTACGACTCTCCGGCGGCCAGGTCCAACGCCTCGCGCTCGCCCGCGCCCTGGCGACAGATGCGGAGCTGCTGCTGGCCGACGACGTCTCCAGCGCCCTGGACGCCACCACCGAGATCGAACTGTGGAAGGCACTGCGGGAGCGTCGCGCGACGGTCATCGGCGCGACCTCGAAACGGGCTGCCCTGGCCCAGGCAGATCGGGTAGTCGTACTGGTCGACGGCGAGGTCGCCGCGGTCGGCCCCTGGTCCGAACTCTCCCCGCGTTGGTCCCACTTGGCCGGCTGACCCCTTCCCGCCGAGGGGTCAGCCGCACCCTCGTATCCGCCGCCGGGGGCGGCGCCAAACCAGGCGGGCATGGCTGCCCGATGATCGCTCCACCACCGGGTCGCACGAACCCCGACGCCGTGATGGACCAGGGCTGTGACCTCGGGTTCCGTTGGCCTTGCGAGTCAGGGCAGGTGTACGAAGCCGAGGTAAGCGGCTCCGGCCGGCCCCGGACGCGAGGTTCCGTCCTGGATCCAGCCGTGCCGCTCGTAGAATCGGATGGCACGAGAGTTTCGCTCCCACACATCGACCTCGCCGACGGCGTCAGTACGGCGTGCGATGGAGACGAAGCGTGTCATCAGAGCGCTACCGACGCCGATGGACCACTGGCCAGGCTCTACGAAGATTCCGACGAGCCGGACACGCGTCTCGTCAGGCGCTCTGGTCGGAAACACCCCGCTGGCATCCACTGTGACCACACCGACGATGTCATCGCCCAAGGCAGCTACCAGGACGGCGATCCGAGAATCGTCCACCATCTTGCGCCATGTCTCCCGGTACCCCTCGTCAGGCAGCGCTGCCACCTCATGGCCGCCGGCACGGTAGTACACAGCCCGCGACCGGGCATGCAGTTCCGCCAGCGCATCGCCGTCCCCCGGCACCGCGTCGCGAATGTGGACCACCTGGGTCGGCTCTGTCATGAGACACGAGGCTACGGCCTCCCCCAAGAGGCGATCCAGCAGGCGATGACCAGGCGGAGCGCTCTCGGCCGTACGCCGGAAGCCTGGCAGCTGACGCAACGCCTGACGGTCGATCAGGCGTTGCGATTGTTCACGATCGACGCGGCGTACGGCACCTTCGAGGAGGGCGTGAAGGGCAGCCTCTCCCCCGGCAAGTACGAGAAGAAGGAATCCGCGCGACGGGTGTCGGATCGGGGCACTGGTGTTCGTGGCAGAGGTGAGCACCTGTCCACACCGAGGAGCAATCATGGAGTCCACCGCCCGCCACCTGCACCGGCTCGTGGAGCCGATCCACATGGTCACCTATATGTCCGAGGAGCCGACCGAGGCGCTCATGGCGCTCGGCCACCGCAACTACTGGGACGGCTACTTCGCCGGACGGGCCGCACCACTGGGACGTGTCCCGGCCGAGGTGGTCCATGCGATCTTCTACAACTTCGCCGACGGCGAGGTCGCCCGGCACATCCCCCGCGTGTGGGACACCGCCACTCCCGAGGCAGCCCTCGCCGCGCGTGAGCAGGGCAGCGCCGCCGCGCTGAGGCGGATTCTCGGCGACCTCGCCGACTCCCCCGGCCTCGCGCGTGCCGCCGACCTCGCCACCAAAGCAGCGTCGAGCGCTCCGACGGAGGGACGGATCCTGTACGCCGGGCTCCGAGCACTCCCCGTACCTGAGGAGCCCGTGGCCAGGCTCTGGCATGCGGCCACCCTGCTCCGCGAGCACCGGGGCGACGGTCATATCGCGGCTCTGGTCGCCGCGGGCATCGGCGGGACGGAGGCCCACGTACTTCACGCGCTCTCCGTGGACATGCCCGCGGAGAAGTTCGGCCGGGTCCACCATCTCCCCGCAGCCCAGCTGGCCGCGGTCGTGGACGGAATGCGCGCCCGTGGGCTCGTCGACGACTCCGGCTGGCTCAGTGACGTCGGCCGGAAGACCAAGGAGCAGATCGAGTCGCTCACCGACGACCTCGCGGCCGCGGCGTACGACGGCCTGGAGCCGAGCGAGCTCGACCAGCTCATCGCGGACCTCGAGCCCATCTCCACAACGCTCGACGCGGCCGGCTCCCGGTGAGCGGCCCCGGAATGTCCTTGCAGAAATGCCGTGAGGCAGTATCGGATCAGGGCAGAGTTGTCGTTGCAGAGGTGAGCGGGTGCCCACGAGGGGCGCCACCCGAACCGCAGGAGATTCCGAGATGCAGTATCTGGTTTCTGTGATCGATGACAAGACCGACGTCGAGGTGCGGCCGTTCCGGTGAGCGCGGTCGACGCCCAGCAGGCGATCATCCAGGTCCACCACGAGGAGTGGGCGCGAGTGGTCGCCGCCCTGACCAGGCGCTTCGGCGACCTGGACATCGCCGAGGAGGCGGCCGCCGAGGCGTTCGCGATCGCCGTCGAGCGGTGGCCGGCCGACGGCGTACCCCCGAACCCCGGCGCCTGGCTGACCACGACCGCCAACCGCAAGGCCATCGACCGGATCCGGCGCGAGAGCAAGCGCGACGACAAGCACAAGGAGGCTCAGATCGTGTACGACGACGACCCGCCTGAGCCTCTCGGTGCGATCGACGACAACCGGCTCCGGCTGATCTTCACCTGCTGTCACCCTGCGCTCTCGCTGGAGACCCGGGTGGCGCTGACGCTGCGGATGGTCGGCGGTCTGACCATGCCCGAGATCGCCCGTGCCTTCCTGGTGCAGGAATCGGCCATGGGTCAGCGGATCACCCGGGCGAAGGCCAAGATCAAGGCGGCTCGGATCCCTTACCGGGTGCCGTCCGCGGAGGATCTCCCGGCGCGCGTCTCCGGCGTACTCTCCGTGCTCTTCCTCGTTTTCAACGAGGGCTACCTCGCAACCGGCCCCGACACCGATCCCGTACGTCATGAGCTCACCGCTGAGGCGATCCGGCTCACCCGTCTGATCCGTGCTCTGATGCCGGCGGACGGTGAGGTGGCCGGGCTGCTGGCGCTGATGCTCCTCACCGAGGCCCGGCGTACCGCCCGAGTGTCGGCCACTGGTGAGCTCGTGCCTCTCGACGAGCAGGACCGTGGAGCCTGGGACGCGGCACTCATCGCCGAAGGCCATCGGCTGGTGCGTGAGCGCCTCGCCGCGGCCGCCGTCGGGGTGGCTCCGGGTCGCTACCAGGTCCTCGCCGCGATCAACGCCGTACACACCTCTGCCCGGGACATCCGCGACACGGACTGGTCGCAGGTCGTCGCCCTGTACGACCAACTCATCCGCATCGATCCCTCGCCGATCGTCGCCCTGAACCGGGCCATCGCGGTCGCCGAGCTGGACGGCCCGGAGGTGTCACTGGCGGCTGTCGACCGTCTCGACAACAAGTTGGCCGGCTACCACGCGTACCACGCGACCCGCGCCGACCTGCTGCGCCGGCTGTGCCGCAGCGAGGAGTCGCGCGCGGCGTACGACCGAGCCATCGAGCTGGCGGGTAACACCGCCGAGACCGCGCACCTGACCCGCCGCCGCGACCAGCTGGGGTAGTTGTCAGGTAGTGGCTTCCCGGGCTGCCTTCTCGACTCTCGACCGGTGTGCGTCCCAGTCGGTGTCGTCGGCAGTTGCGGTCGGCCGTGCGCCGACCGCGCCGTCCAGTTGCTCGCGCAGGATGTCGGCGTGGCCGGCGTGGCGATTGGTCTCGGTGAGGACGTGGACCATCACGTTGAACAGCTTCACCTTCGGCCGCGGCCACCACGGGACGAAGCCGGGTGCGTCGATCGGCAGCGCCTCGATCGTGGCGTCGGCGTGGCGCCAGGCCCGCTTGTACCCCTCGATGATGTCGGCGTGTGATTCCTTCTCGGTGACCCACATGTGGTCGTGGTTCGCGTAGCCGGGGTCGTCGAACTGGGGCAACCGCTCGGGAAACGGGCGGCCGAAGATCTCGCCGAAGTACCGCGCCTCCGACAACGTCAGGTGCTTGACCAGACCCAGCAGGTTGGTCCCGGTCCTCGTGAGCGGCCGCCGTACGTCGTACTCGGACAGCCCCTCCACCTTGTACAGCAGGGATTCGCGGACCCAGCGCAGGTCGTCGTGCAGGTACTCCTTGGCAAAGTCGTCAATCACCCGAGCCACAGTGTCACACCCGACCCCACCCAGCCTCGGCGCGTAGATCCGAGGCGGAGTTAATCGCGTTGCGGGTGGTGGTCGGGCAGCCTAGCGTTGCAGTCTCGTGGCGGGTGCGGATCGGAGATGCGATCAGGATGACTTCTCAACTTCTCGCGTTGTCTTTCGATGCGAACGATCCGGCCGGTGTCGCGCGTTTCTGGGCCGGCGTTCTCGGCTGGGAGATGGTCGACGACGCTCGCGGCGGGGTGGCGCTGCTGCCGAGTGACGACACCGGGTTCCGGCTGCGGTTCGTTCCGAGCGAGGAGCAGAAGACCGGGCCGAACCAGATTCACTTCGATCTGACCAGCCAGTCCCTCGAGCAGCAGCAGGAGACCGTGGCCAGGGCGCTCGAGCTCGGTGGTCGGCACATCGACATCGGCCAGCTTCCCGAGGAAGAGCACGTCGTACTCGCCGATCCCGAAGGCAACGAGTTCTGCGTCATTGAGCCGGGCAACAACTTCCTTGCCGACTGTGGATTCATCGGAGCGCTCTCGAGCGACGGATCGCAGCAGGTCGGGTACTTCTGGAGCGAAGCGCTCGGATGGCCGTTGGTCTGGGACCAGGACCAGGAGACCGCGATTCGCTCCCCCCACGGCGGTCCGAAGATCACCTGGGGCGGTCCCCCGCTGGATCCGAAGACGGGCAAGAACCGGCTGCATTTCGACCTCGCTCCTGCCGACGGTGGCGACCTGCAAGCCGAGGTCGACCGCCTCGTCTCCCTCGGGGCGAAGCGCATCGACATCGGCCAGGGTGACGCCGCCTGGGTAGTGATGGCCGACCCCGACGGCAACGAGTTCTGTGTGTGGCCCGCGGCGTAGTCCGCGCGAAAACTGTCCGGGGCAGGTGGGAGGGTCCTGGGCATGGCGATTCCTAGAGCGGCTGCAGTGGTGATGGATGCGGGCAACGTGTTGGTGATCAAGCGGTACCTGCGCCACGAGCGGGCTGACGAGTGCGTGATGTGCGAGGCGTTCGGCGCGTCCGGTCCGAAGTGCGAGGGACATGAGTACGCCGTACTGCCTGGCGGGCATGTCGAGGCGGGTGAAACACCGGGCGAGGCCGCGCTACGGGAGCTGTGGGAAGAGACGACGCTGACGGCGACGATCGACCGGCTGCTGTGGACCGGGACGCACAACGGACGACCCGCCTATTACTTCCTGATGGAGAACGTGGAAGGCGTTGCCGAATTGTCCGGGGAGGAAGCGGTGGAGCACTCCGAGCGCAACAGTTTCGAATTGCGCTGGACGTCCCCGGATCAGCTCGGAGAACTAGGAATGCATCCCGCCGACGTACAGGTTCGGCTGACCGAATTACTCGCGTAGGGCGGCGGCGAGCATGCGGTGGCCTTGTGCTTCGAAGGGTTCGTCGCCTACCTGGTGAGCCCAGACAGTGGTGTTGATGGCCTCGCGGAGTTGGATGCGGTGCCAGGTGGCAGGGTCGCGGGGATCCGAGCCGTAGCCGGCGATGAAGGCGGGCTCCAGAGCGGGGTCGGTGGTGAATTGCTGGACTGCGAGCCGGGCGAAGTCTGTGACCGCGGGCCTGAGATCGGCTCGGCCGAAATCGATGATGCCGACAGTGCCCTCGTCGATCAGCCAATTGCGCGGCTGCCAGTCGCCATGGGTCGGAACCAGCGAGGCCACAGGGGTCGGCCAGGATTCGATCTCTGAACGCAAGCGCGCGGTCAACTCGGGCGCAATGGTGTGCTTCTTGTCCAGGTAGGCAAGGGATCGCCGGTTCTCCCGCGCCTCGTGGGTTTCGTCCGGTACGGCGACCTGGGTGTGGAACGCCGCGAGCAGTTCACCAGCCTGGCGGTAGACGTCCGGGTCCCGTTCCTGCTCGGTGCCTTGTACCAGCACCCCCGGCAGGAACTGCGTGACGAGAAGCTTGGCCTCCTCGTCACCATTGACGAGCCGCGGCGCTCTCCCCCGCGCGGTCCACGGCGCCAGCCACTCGCGATGGGCGCGGATCTCCCGGGCGATGTGTCCGTCACTCGCATCGCCGGCCTTGGCGATGTAGCGCTCGCCGTTGAGGTGGAGTTCGAGGACGGCGGTCCCGACCAGACCCCAACTGTGATCGGTCACGACCTCGGCAGCGGGCATCCACTCCTGGAGGAGCTCACGCTGGCGCTCACTGAGTTGCGGAATCACCCGCCGAAGCCTATCGCAGCGCACAGAAATTCATCGAAAAACCCTGGACGAATTGCGCCGGAGGTCTTATCCTGACCAAATGCAGAAAACACAACAGAATTACACTCTAGCAACAAACCTATCATCACAAATTCCGGAAATCAAGTCCACGGAATTCTGGCGGCTCGGCGACCGCATGGTCCGCCGCATCGGATTCGGCACGAAGCGGCTCGCTGGAAGCGACGGCCGCGGGGCGGACGTGCAGGAGAAGGCGATCGCGCTGCTGCGCAGGGCGGTCGAGTTGGGCGTCAACCACCTCGACACCGCCGACTTCTACCCGACCTACGGGCAGGAGGGAAACAGCCGCGAGTTCGAGCCGCTCAACTGGGCGAACGACGCGATCTTCCGCGCGTTCGCGCCGTACGACGACAACCTCGTGATCGCGACGAAGGTCGGGCCGACGATCACCGGGCTGGCGCGGGCGGATGCCCTGCCTGCACTGGTGGAAGGCAATCTGCGCGCACTCGGCCGGGACTCGCTCGATCTCGTCTACCTGCGGCAGACCGGCCTCGACTCGGTCGCCGAGCACTTCGGTGTGCTGGCCGAGTTGAGGGCCAAGGGACTCATCCGGCACCTCGGCCTGTCGAACGTGCGGCTGGAGCACCTCGCGCAGGCTCAGGAGATCGCGCCGGTCGTCGCCGTACAGAACAGGTACAGCGTCGACTTCGGCCGGGTCAATGACGCGATCCTGGAGGCCTGTGGCGACCAAGGGATCGCGTTCGTCCCGTTCTTCACACTGACGGCGGACTCCCGCGAGACCGGCGGTGTGAAGCAGACCGACGTGATTCGCGAGATCGCCGCGGAACACGGTGCGACGCCGGCGCAGATCCGGCTCGCGTGGACGTTGAGTCGTGGCGACAACGTCCTGGCGATCCCCGGCACGGGGAACGCGCACCACCTGGAGGAGAACCTGGCGGCCGGCTCGATCCGCCTCTCCCCCGCCCAGCTCGAGGCGTTGGACGCTCTGCCTCAGTCGTAGTACCGGCGGGCGCTGCCGCCGATCGCGGTCACATCGGTGCCGTAGATGTGGACCGAGATCGCGGTGCTGTCCGTCGTGTTGTGCACCCGGTGAATGTCACCGGGCGGAGCGAAGCCGCTCACGTCGCCGACGTGGTTGTCGCTCTGGCCGACGATCCGGAGTTCGGCGTCGAACAGGTCCTCGTGCTCGACGCCCTGGATGACGCCGAACGCACACCAGGTGACGTGGTCATGGATCCGCGTCACCTGGCCGGGTCGCCAGACCAGGGCGATGATCGAGAACGAGCCGTCCGGTTCGACGTGCAGGGTGTGGCTGATGTAGCGGTCGGGCGAGCCGAGCCGCTGCTCGGGCGTCAGTACGTCGGGCGTGGGCAGGTTCCGGCGGAGTTCCTCGGCCACGAGCTGGGCCGTGTCGTTCCAGTCGGCGTGCTGGGAGATGGCGGTGCGGACGCCCGCCACGAGGTCGGTGAGTTGGCTGGTCGGAAGCGTTGTCGTTGTCATGTATTGAGCGTGCCCCCGCCAACCCATAACGTCTAATGCCAAGTCTTTAGGTCATCCATAGATGGAATTGATACATGCTCGATGTCACCAGGCTGCGCGTGATCGACGCCGTCGCGCGCCATGGCTCCGTCACCGCGGCGGCGCGCGAGTTGCACTACTCGCAACCGTCCGTCACGCATCATCTGTCCCGGCTGGAGGCGGAGACCGGCGCGCAGTTGCTGCAGCGGGTGGGTCGCGGGATCCGGCTCACCGAGGCGGGACGCATGCTGGCGGCCCGGGCCGCGGAGATCATCGGGCGGATCGATGCGGTCGACGCCGAGCTCGCGGCCCACGTCGGACTGACTGCGGGCAGAGTCCGCCTCGCCGGCTTCTCGTCGGCGATCGGGGCCCTGGTCCCGGGAGCGGTGGCAGCGCTGTCCGCGCAGCATCCGGGCCTGCGGATCAGCCTGATCGACACGCACCCACCCGAGGCGCTCGAGCTGCTCCGTATCGGGACGATCGACGTCGCGATCATCTTCCGGTACGACGAGACCGCGCCGGAACCGAGCGGGATCCGGCTGCATCACTTGCTCGACGACCCGCTGTACGTGCTGTCGTCGGGCCGGGAGGTCGAGCTGTCCGGGCTGCGTGACGCGACCTGGATCGCGGGTTGTGATCGTTGCCGGAGTCATCTTGTGTCGTTGTGCGCGGAGGAAGGCTACGAGCCGCGGATCGGCTACACCTCGGACGACATGGTGGTGATGCAGGCGCTCGTTGCGGCCGGCCTCGGCGTCACCACGATGCCCGGGCTCGCTCTTCGCACTCACCACGCCGACGGGGTGATCGCGAACGAGCTGCCTGGATCGCGGCGGCACGTCTACGCCGCCACCTACGGCGAACCACCGGACCCACCCGCGATCGCAGCCCTCCTCGCCGCCCTCACCGAGGCAGCCACTCCGTGACGCCGGTACGCCGCTGGCAGCCTGCCGAGGCGTCCGCCGATAGCCGGACCTGGCCGCAACGGCCGACTGAAAGCGTCCCGGAGCGTACCGGCCTGCCTCAGCCGACCTGCACCGGATAGTGGATGATGACCGCACCGCCGGTGGCGTAGTTGGCGACATCGGCGGCCACCCGCTGGCCTTGCGGCGACGCCCGCGCCGCGGCCATGGCGGCGGCGTCAGCGAAGTCGCCTTCGAAGACCGCGAAGTACGGCGCTTCTCCCTTGGTCGCCGCCACGTCGAAGCTGTAGCGCCACGCAAGCAGGCCGGGCCAATTCATGACCAGTGGAAGGTGGTTGGTCACGTAGTAGTCGCGGAAGTGGTCAGGGTCGGCGGGCTCGGAATACAGGACCACCAACTTATGCATGACTGCCTCCTGTATCGCCAGGTGCGGGACATCGGGATTCGGGTGACGGAGGTGGGTCCAGGACCGCGGTCAGTTGAATCGTCATATGCGCACGTTAGGGCTTGATGTGTGGTCGAGGGAAAGACCGGGACGGGATAGACTCAGAACGGATCGTTATCAATCGACAGGGAGGCCATGTGGCGCCGGATACGGTGAGCCTGCGGTACTTTCTGGTGCTGGCGCAGGAGTTGAACTTCACCCGCGCGGCCGCACGGATCGGTATCGCGCAGCCCGCACTCAGTGCCCGGATGCGCCGATTGGAGGCGGAACTCGGTACGAGCCTGCTGGTGCGTAACACTCGTAGCGTCGCATTGACCACGGCCGGTGCGGCTTTGGCGGAGTCCGCGCCGCCCGCGCTGGCGGCGCTGGACCGGGCATGGGACACCGCCCGGAATGCGGGGGCCGGTGAACTGGGCACGCTGCGCATCGGATATAGCCTCAGCGCGGGGGCCGAGACGGCACCGGCCCTGGTGGACAGGCTCATTCGCAGCAGCCCGGGACTCGAGGTCGGCGCGGTCCCAATGGCGACACCGGAGATCTCCCCCGCGGTCGCCGACGGCCGCATCGATGCGGGGATCACCCGCGGTGAACAGCCGGGTCGTGGCGTGCGCCGGTTCCTGCTGCGGCGTGAGCGCGTCGGGGTCCAATTGGCACAGCATCATCCGCTGGCCGAACACCCGGAGATCGAGATCGCCGATGCGGCCGCGTATCCGCTGCGACTCCCCGACCGTACGGCCAACCCCGTGATCCACGATCAGCTGTCCGCACTGTTCCGCGACACCCGGCCAAACCCCCGATTCCACACGCCCGCAGTCTCTTTCGACATGTTTCAGCGCGACCTACGCGACGGGCTCACCCTCGCCCCGGCCGGTGAAGCCGCGGTCACGGCACTATCGGCCGGTCTCACGTGGCGACCGCTGCAGGGCGCACCCACCTTGACGCTCCACCTGGTCCTCCCGCGCGTGCAGTCACCCCTCCACCGCCGCATCCTTACCGTCGCCAAAACCCTGGCACACGAGGTGCACTGGCTGCCGGACTGACGCGCAGCAGGTCACGCGAGGTCCGACGGATCCGGTCACTGCACGGGCTCCCGGAGCTCAGCTGAAGTCGACCTCCTTGGTGGGTTGGACGCCGGCGGTGCGGCCCGGTGCCGTGTGGTTCTCCCAGTAGAGGTTGGTGTGCGCGATGACCTTGTCCGGCGGCGGAGCGCCCCACTCGGAGAGGTCCTCGGTGGTGTGGGCGTCGGCGACCAGGGTGACGTCGTACCCGCGGACGAAGGCGCCGTGGATCGTCGAGCGGATGCACTCGTCGGTCTGCGCGCCGCTGACGAACAGCCGGCCGATCCCGCCCTTGGCCAGGACGTCCTCGAGGTTGGTGTCCTCGAAGGAATCGGCGAAGGTCTTGTGGACCAGAGGCTCGGCCTCGTCGCGGTCGAGCTCAGGAACGAGTTGCCACTCGTCGCTGTCCTTCACCAGGTCTTTGCTCGAGTGCTGCACCCAGACGACCGGCACACCGCCCGCGCGCGCCTTGCCGACCAGGCTGCTGATGTTCGCGACGGTCTGATCGCGCTCGTGAGTTCCTTCGACGACGCCGTTCTGGACGTCGATCACTACCAGGGCCGTGTTCGGCCTGTCGGACAACGTGGACATGGACGTCCCTCCTTCAGTTCGACTAGATCGGTGACGCTAGACCTGCCCACCGACAGTTTCCGTCGCACCGCTCGCCCGCAACAGCCGGTGGGCGAGTTCCTCGGTCGCCTCGACCAGTTCCGGGCATCCGATCACGCGGTACGGCGTTGTGATCGCGGTCAACTGGGAGGCGTACCAGTCGGGCTCGTCCGTGCTCGCGGTGAGCCTGGTGTGGTCGGCATCGATGGCCTCCAGGCGACCCATACTGCGGGCGATCCAGCACCTGGCCTGCTCCAGCGGCGCGTCGATGACGACCTCGATCTTGTACTTCCAGCCCATCGCCAAGTGCTCCTCGACCAGCGCCAGCGCATCAAGGTCCGGCGGTGGGGTGAACGTCTCGGTCCGGGTCTCGATGCCGCGGATCTTGTCGACGCGGAGGATGCGCCGAGCGTTCTTGGCGAGCGACCAGCAGAGCAGATACCAGCGGCCTCGGCGGACGACGACCGCCCAGGGATCCACCTCCATCGACCATTCCTCGCCCGGGCAGCGCTCGTACCGGAGGACGACCCGCCGGCAGTCCGCGCTGTCCGATACCAGCTGAGCCGTGGTCGCCGGGTCCGGAGTGCGAGCGCCGGGATCCGGGCCGCGGGCACTGACCCGGCGTACGGCGTCGGTCGAGCGGGCGATGGCCTCCGGGAGAACACGAATGATCTTTCCGAGCGCGACCTCCACCGGATCATCCGCGCCGCGCGGACCTTCGAGCACCGCCATCACGAGCCCGAGTGCCTCGGTCTGGCTGAACATCAGCGGCGCGAGTCGCAGGCCGCGGCCGACCCGGTACCCGCCGTACGGGCCGCGGACCGACTCGATCGGGATGTCGGCTTCGCGCAGGATCCCGACGTAGCGGCGGGCGGCGCGCTCGGAGACACCGAGCTTGTCCCCCAGTTGGTCGGCCGTGATGCCCGGGCTGTTCTGGATCAGCTCCAGCACCATCAGGGTCCGGGCCGTCGGACTCACGTCGTACGCCATGCGTCACCATTCCGGAAGTAGTCCGTCCGGAACCGAGGGTAGCGTGCCGCGCATGGACCTGAACACCATGACGGAACTGCCCGCCGCCGGCGACGAGATCCAGACGCTGCTCGGCGTACTCGACCGCAATCGCCGTACCTTCGCCTGGAAGTGCTTCGGGCTCGACGCGGCCGGCATGAACACGCGACTCGCACCGTCCACCATGACTCTGGGCGGCTTGGTCAAGCATCTGGCACTGGTCGAGGACGACATGTTCTCGAACCGCCTGTTCGGACGGGATCCGGGCGCGCCATGGAACGCGGTGGACTGGGACGCTGATCCCGACTGGGAGTGGCGGACCGCGGCCGACGACTCCCCCGAGGCACTGCAGGCCTTGTGGGAGGGCGCTGTGGAGCGCGCACACGCGTCGGTGGCCGAGGCACTGGCCGAGGGCGGGATGGGCAAGGTCGGCAAGACTGACGACGGGCAGAACCTGCGCCGGATGGTGGCGGACATGATTGAGGAGTACGCGCGGCACACCGGTCACGCCGATCTGATCCGCGAGTCGATTGACGGCCTGGTCGGAGAGGGCCAACCGCTGGCACAGTAAGTGCTCACTCGGTGAGCGCTTTCTCTGCGACCATGAGGGGGTGCGCGCGGATCGACTGGTGGCTGTGTTGCTGCTGATGCAGGCCCGGGGCCGGGTGACCGCGGCCGAGGTGGCCGGTGAGCTCGAGATCTCGGTCGCGACCGCGCGCCGCGACCTCGAGGCACTGTCCACCGCAGGCATCCCGGTCTACCCACAGCCTGGACGCAATGGTGGCTGGCAGCTCATCGGCGGCGCACGCACCGACCTCAGCGGGCTGACCGCGACGGAAGCGCAGGCACTGTTCCTGCTGGTCGGGCCGGCCGCGTCGATCGCCCCTGATGCGAAGGCGGCGCTGCGGAAGCTGGTGCGGGCGCTGCCCGACACCTTCCGGGAGCACGCGCAGGCGGCGGCCGAGGCGGTGGTGATCGACCCGGCGCGCTGGGGTGAGCACGTGAAGGAACGGCCAGAGTTGGTACGTCGCTTGCAGGATGCCGTCGTACGGCGGGTGAAGGTGCGGCTCGAGTACGCCGGACGCGGGCGTGATGCGTCGGAGCGAGTGGTCGATCCACTCGGGCTCGTGGACAAGGACGACGTCTGGTACTTGATCGCCTGGACCGAGAAGGGGCAGCGGACGTTCCGGGTCGATCGGTTGCTGTCGGCGGATGTGACCGCTGCGAGGTTCGAGCGGCCGGCCGACTTCGATCTGTCCGCTGCCTGGGAAGAGATCGTCGACCGGATGGAGGAACGGCGGTCCGGTCTGACGGCGACCGTACTGATGGACGAACGGTTCGTCTGGGTGATGCAGGACCGGCTCGGGCGCAACTGCGAGGTCGACGGGATGGAGGGCGACCGCGCGCGGCTGAAGGTCACCGCGCCGACACCCCTGATGATCGCGCAGCATCTGGCCGGCTGGGGTGGGTCGATCGAGGTCGTCGATCCTCCGTCGGTGCAGGCCGAGCTGGCGCGACTCGGCCAGGAACTTGCCGACCGCTACAGCGGGATCTGATACAGGATGAAGCCGCGGTTCTCGGCGACCTGGTCGTAGAGCCCGCGGGCCGTCGCGTTGCTCTCGTGGGTCGACCAGTAGACCCGGCCGCACCCGCGCTCCTTCGCCCAATCGGTGACGGCAGCAATCAACGCCCGAGCCGCACCCTTCCCCCGCGCTTCGGGAGCGGTGAACAGATCCTGCAGGTAGCAGGAGTCCGGCGCCGTCGTACTCGCGTGGGTCAGGAAGTGCGCGATGCCGACCAGTTGGCCGTCGAGCCGGGCGCCGAGCGCGTGGACTTCTTCGGCCCGCTGGAACCGCGTCCAGGCGTGGTCGAAGAACTCCGGCGGCATCGTGCGGCCGTAGAACTCGTTGTATCCGGCAAACAGTCGCTGCCAGCCGTCACGGTCGGTAGGTTGCAGCGGGCCGATGGTGAGCATGGCGGCACGCTGCCACACCGATGGTCCGGATGGCCCGGTGGGGTGAGTAGGGTGCCCTGGTTTGGTGTCCCTCTCGATTCTCAGGAAGCGTCCGTGACCACATCACCACCGCAACCACCGCAGAATCCGTACCCCGGTCAGCCGGGCGGTTACGGACCTCCGCCGGAGCAGTTCCCCCAATACACCCAGCCCGAACAGCCGGGCCAACAGTCTGGGCAGTACCCGGGCCAGCCGCAGTCCCAGCAGCCGGTCCAGGCCTACCAGCAGCAACCGTTCCACCAGGCCCCGCCCCAGCCGGGCCAGCCAGGTCAGCAGGACCAGTTCGGGCAGCAGCCGCTGCCGGCGTACCCCGGTGCGCAGATGGGTCTGCAGTGCCGGTTCTGTGGTTCCTTCCCGGCGGTCGACGCGACCGTGCGCGGGCACCAGGGCCTGATCATCCTGATGCGGTTCCTGAAGCTGCAGGGACCGTTCTGCCGTAGCTGCGGCATCGCGTCCGTGCGGGACATGACGGCGAAGAGCCTGTGGCAGGGCTGGTGGGGTATCGGGTCGTCGATCGTCAACCCGATCACCATGCTGATGAACATCGGGCCGATGCAGAAGTTCAAGAGCCTGCCCGAGCCGGCGCCGGGCGCGCCGGGCCGGCCGATGGATCCGGGCAAGCCGCTGTTCCGGCGCCCGGCCATCCTCGGTCTGCTGCTCCCGATCGCGCTGATCGCCGTGATCGTCATCGTCAACCTCGCGACGACGACCACGTCGGAAGCCACGATCGGCGCGTGCGTGGTGAACAAGGGGACGTCGTCCGACCCGAACGTCAAGGTCGTCGACTGCGCCGGCTCCGAGGCCGAGTACAAGATCGTCGGCAAGCTCGACGGCTCGACCGACGACAGCAAGTGCGACCAGTTCGAGGGTGTCGAGGCGTCGTACACGGTGGAGAAGAGCTCCACGAAGTACACGCTCTGTCTCGCGCCGCTCTGATCGGCTAGGGGCCGGCCGGTGCGGCCGGCCCCTACTGGTAGTAGCCGTCGACCGGCACGCGCGCCTCGTCGTACAGGGCAGGACCTTCCTGCGGTACGGCGGGGAAGCCGCCGGTCGGCTTGAGTCCGCCCAACTGGTCGCCCGAGAGCGCGTACACGACAAGGCCGAGGCCGGACCGGGCGAGCGCGCCGGAGCACATCCCACACGGTTCACAGCTGGTGTACATGGTCGTTCCCGAGGCTGTCTCGGCGTCGAGGTTCCGCGCCGCCCACACCGCCAGCTTGAGCTCCGGGTGGAAACTGATGTCGCTGTCGGTGATGGTGGTGTTCTGCTCCTCGGCCAGCACGGTCCCGTCGGGGCCGACCAGCAGCGAGCCGAACGGCGGATTGCCGTCTTCGCGTGCGGCCGCGGCCAGTTCGATCGCGCGGCGGAGGAAGCCTTCAGCTTCGGGGGTCACGAGTTCTCCCATCGTCGGTGCGCGGCGATCGTCGCCAGCGCTTGCCAGGCCACTTCGGGCCGTTCGGTCTCGGCAGGATCCCCCGCGAAGGGATCCAGGACGACGCTCCGCGCGCCGAGGTCACGGAGGGCGTCGATATCGGTGAGAACCTGCTCGAGAGAGCCCTCTCCCGCAACTCTCTCGTCGTCGGGCAGCGGCTCCGGGGTCAGTCGCAGCAGGATCCGCGGCGCGAACTCCGGCACCGGCCGGTCCTCCGCGGCGGCGATCGACCGCAGCTTGTCCAGGGCCGAACTCATCCAGTCGACCCGATGGCGCAGCGGATGCCAGGCGTCGCCGAACCGGACAGCCCGCCGGAGTCCCGCCGTACTGCCGCCACCGATCCACAGCGGGATATGGCCCTCGCCGTAGTCCTTGTCGTCGGCCCAGACCCGGCGCAACTCACCGAGCAACTCGTCGGTCTGCCGGCCCCGCCGCGTGAAGTCGGCGCCGAGTGCCTCGAACTCCTGCCGCGCCCAGCCGACTCCGACGCCGAGGACGAGGCGGCCGCCGCTGAGCTGCTGCAGGTTCGCCGCCATCCTTGCCACCAGCAACGGATGCCGGTACGGCGCGATCAGCACGGTCGTACCGAGGCGGATCCCGTCGGTGATCCCGGCGAGCCAGCTCAATGTCGTGAAGGGCTCGTAGAACGGCGCCGGATACTGCTCGGCGACATCCGGCGTGATCGCGACATGGTCGGACACCATCAGCAGGTCGTAGCCCAGGCCTTCCACGGTCCGGGCCCAGCCGCGCAGCCGGGCCGGGGTCGCGCCGGGGCCGAAGTTGAGGACGTTCACACCAAGTTCCACGCCATCTAGGCTATCGAGGTGAACACGCTGTTTTGAAGGGATTCCTCCCGGTGTACGGCGCACTCGACCGGGGAATCACCGGTAATATCGCGGTATGACCGAGACTCTCGATTCGACCGACTGGGCCATCCTGGTCGCGCTGCAGGACGACGCGCGGATGTCGCTGACCGAGCTCGGCCGCCGGGTGAACCTCAGTGCGTCCGCAGCGACCGAGCGGGTCCGCCGGCTCGAGTCGACTGGCGTCATCAGCGGCTACCGGGCCGACGTCGACCTGACCAAGGTCGGGTACGCCGTACTCGCCGTCGTCCGGCTGAAGTATCCGGGCAACAAGCACGAGCCGCTCCGCCAGTTGCTCAAGGAACGGCACGAGATCCTGGAGTGCCTGCGCACCACCGGCGACGACTGCTACACGCTCAAGGTTGCCGCGGCGTCCATGCCGCACCTGGAGGAACTCGTCAACGAGCTCACCGAGTTCGGCAGCACGACGACCAACCTCGTCTACACGGAGACCCAGCCGTACCGCGGTCCGCGGGCCGCGCCGGGCGAAACCCGGTAGCGGTCAGCGGCGGGAGTTGAGAGCGTTGGCCGGGTGACTCTGACGGTCCTCGGCATCGAGGTCTCCCCCGCCCTGCTCGCGCACTGGGTCGACTGGCTCGCGCCCGAGGTCCAGCCGTTCTACGTCACCAGGCACCAGGCGAAGGACTGGGACCTCGTGACGGACGACCGCGAGCCGACGCGGGAGCAACGCGACACCTATCGCGTCTACAGGCTGGACAGCTCCGCGACGCACGTGGCCTGGCTGGACGAAGCGACGTACGCCGCGCTTCCGAAGCCGACGCGGGCCGCACTGGTCCGCGCGCAGGTCCGTCACAACCGTGGCGCTGTGCCGACCGTGCGCCGGTGGCACGCGATTCTCGGTCCGGAGGTCCGCCGGCAAGCCGACGGTCATCGGTTCGTCTGGTGGAAGTCGTTGCTCGAGGACCGGGCCGAGCAGGTGCTCCCACACGTCGTCAGCGAGGACATCGGACCGAGTCGGCACGCCGAAGTCCGCGAGTGGCCGTCCACGCTCCCCCGCGTCCGGGAGCTCGCCGGGACATACCCAGCGGGCAGCGGGCCCAACTGCTTCGGGACCGTCATGGCGGCGGCCGGCGTCGACGGAGCGGACCAGGTCTGGATGGTGCGCGAGCCCTTCGAGGAGTGGCTAGCCGGCAACACTGTCCCGCGCGGACGGGACGACGTACCGGGGACCGTCTTCGTCTGGCGCAACCAGAATGGTCTCGTGGAGCATGCGGCGATCACGATCGGCGGCGGCTGGATGTTGCACAAGCCGTTGCAGTCGTGGATGACACCGCGCAAGATCCGCACGGTCGCGGAGGTGAAGCGCAGTACGAGAACTGCGGGCTGGCGATTAGAGCGTCGTAGGCTGTCGGTGTGAGGCTTCTCGTCACTGGGGCCGCCGGCTTCCTGGGGCGTGAGGTCGTGCGGCTGGCTGGGCATGACGTCGTTCCGACGTACCACACAGCTGCGGTCGCGGGCGGGGTTCGGATGGATGTCCGGGACCGCGGCGAGGTCGCGGATGTACTGCGCCGGGTCCGCCCCGATGGCATCATCCACGCGGCGTTCCGGCAGTCCGACTGGGAGACCAATGCTGACGGGGCCGCCAACCTGGTCGTTGCCGCAAGAGGTGCCCGGCTCGTGTTCGTGTCGACGGATGTGGTGTTCGGCGGAGCCGATCAGCCGTACGACGAGGATGCGGCGCCGTGCCCGGTCACGCCGTACGGCGCGGCGAAGGCGGCGGCCGAGACGACGATCCGCGCCGTCGATCCATCCGCGGTGATCGCGCGTACGTCGATCATCGTCGGGAGCGACGGTACGTCGGCCAGCGAACGGCTCGTGCACGAGTTGGCGAGTGGGCAACCGGGGGCACTGTTCGCCGGCAACATCCGGTGCCCGGTGCACGTCAGCGACCTGGCCAGCGCGCTGCTCGAGTTGGTGGAATCAGACCACACCGGCACGGCTCACGTGGCCGGCCCGGACGCCGTCAGCCGACTGGAACTCGGCCGGTTGATCGCGGCTCGCGACGGCCTCGACCCGGACACGTTGCCATTCGTGCCGGGCCAGCCGTCGGACGTTCGCCTCGACAGCCGGGAGACACAGAAGCTGCTCACCACCCGCCTCCGCCCGGTCGGCGAGTTCCTGACGACGTAGGCCGTGTCTAGGCGGTTTCGTCGACCGTCGTCGTGACGGGTGTGCCGAGTTCGACCGTGCGGCTGACCGTGCAGAGGCGGTCGTGCGACATCTTCACCGCGCGCGGCAGGGCCTCCCGGGCCTTGTCGCCGTCCTCACCCTCGGGGAAGCGGATGGTGAACTCGACGGTGAGGTTCTCCATCCGGTTGCCCTCCTCGGCGTCGCGGACCTTGTCGCCGCGCACCTCGGCACGGAACTCGGTCGGCTCGGCCCGCCGGCTGACCACGATGTCGACGTCGATCGCCGAGCAGGTGCCGATCGCGGCCAGCAGCAGCTCGACCGGGGTGAAGTCGGTGTCCGCACCGCCGGATCCGACCCGGATGCTGCCGCCGCGCGCGTTGCGGACCTCGTAGCTGCTGTTCGCCAGGCGTTCGAACTGCACCTGCCGGAGTGTGTCGCTCATAGCCGTCACAATCTGTTGCTCGTGGCAACGTCAGAGAGTCGTCAAGGCCTCGGCCACCGGGGTCTGTCCGGCGACGAGTTCGAGGGTCCGGCCGATCGAGGCCGGGGTGTCGCACAGCCCCGCCAGCACCAGCGCCACGTCGTCGCGGCTGATCCTGCCGTTGCCTGTCTTGTCGGCCAGCAGCACCTGACCGGTGCCGGGGTCGTTGGTCAGACCGCCCGGCCGCAGCACCGTCCAGTCGAGGTCCCTGGACCGCAGGTCTTCCTCGGCAGCCCACTTGGCCCGCAGATAGACGGTGAAGGTCTCGTCGTCGGTCAGCGAGGGCGCCCGGTCGGCGCCCATCGAGCCGACCTGGATGTGCCGCCGTACGCCGGCCTGCTCGGACGCGTCGGCGAACAGCGCGGCCGCACCACGGTCGACCGTGTCCTTGCGAGCGTTCCCGCTGCCCGGGCCGGCACCGGCGGCGAAGATCGCCACGTCGGCGCCGGACAGCACCTCTGCGACGGCCGCGGCGTCAGCCTGCTCGAGATCCAGTACGGCGGCCTGCCCGCCGGCCGCGGTGAGGTCGGCCTCGTGATCGGGGTTGCGGACCAGCCCGACCACCTCGTGACCGTCATCGGCCAGCAGCTTGGTCAGCCGCAGCGCGATCTGTCCGTGTCCACCCGCAATCACCACTCGCATGCCCCGAGCCTAACTCGCCGCCGCATCAGGCAGACTGCTCCCGTGCCGCACGCAACAGCCGCCGACGGGAACCGGATCGCGTACCAGGTCCGTGGCGACGGGCAACCACTCGTCCTGCTGGCCGGCCAGGCCAACAACCACACCTGGTGGGACCCGGTCCGGGCCGACTTCGAGGCGACGTACCGGACGATCACGCTGGACTGGCGCGGCACCGGGGACAGCGACAAGCCGGACGAGGTCTACAGCACACGCGGCTTCGCCGAGGACGTGGTCGCGGTGCTCGACGACCTCGGGTTGCCGGCCGCGCATGTGTACGGCACGTCGATGGGTGGTCGGGTCGCGCAGTGGATCGCGATCAACCATCCGGACCGCGTCAACAGGCTGGTGCTCGGGTGCACGTCACCCGGTGCCAAACACGGCTACGAGCGGAGTCAGGAGATCCGCCGCGCTCTGACCGACCCGCAACGTACCGAGAGAGTGCTGCTCGAGCTCATGTACACGCCGGCGTGGCTGGCCGTGAACCCCGGGCCGCACCCGGTGCTCGGTGACCCTGACATGCCGGCGTACGCGAAGGGGCGGCATCTGGTCGCGAGCAACAGGCACGACGCGTGGGACGGGCTGCCGAGCATCAGTGCGCCGACGTTGATACTGCACGGGACCGACGACATCTTCAGCCCGGTCGCCAACGGGCAGCTCCTCGCGGACCGGATCCCCGGCGCCCGCGCAGAACTCATCCAGGGCGCTCGACATGCGTACTTCCACGAGTTCCGGGCGGTCGCCGGCCCGCTGGTAGTGGACTTCCTGGCTCACTGACTGCGCAGGATCGGGCGGAGCGCGTCGAGCACGCTCGCGTCCTCGATCGTCGACGGCACCGCTTCGTCCCGCCCGTCGGCGATTCCGCGCATCGTCTTGCGCAGGATCTTCCCCGACCGCGTCTTCGGCAGGCCGTCCACCACCGATACGTCCCGGAACGCCGCCACCGGCCCGATCTCCCGCCGTACGGCTGCCACCAACTCGTCCCGCAACACATCCTCCGGGATATCGGCACCAGCCTTGAGTACGACGAGACCGCGCGGGACCTGGCCCTTCAACGCGTCACGTACGCCGATCACCGCACACTCGGCGACCGCCGGATGAGCCGCAAGAACTGCCTCCATCGAACCGGTCGACAGGCGGTGACCGGCGACGTTGATGACGTCGTCGGTGCGGCCCATCACGAAGATGTAGCCGTCCTCGTCGAGGTACCCGGAGTCGCCGGTCAGGTAGTAGCCGTCGTACCGGCTGAGGTAGTTGTCGATGTAGCGCTGGTCGTCGCCCCACAGCGTCGGCAGCGCGCCCGGCGGCAGCGGGAGCTTGATCGCGATCGCTCCCTCCACGCCCGTCGGCTGCGGCGTCCCCACGGCGTCCAGGATCTGCACGTCCCACCCTGGCACCGGGACCGTGGCCGAACCCGGCTTGGTCGGCAGCGCCTCGAGTCCACGCGGGTTCGCGGCGATCGGCCACCCGGTCTCCGTCTGCCACCAGTGATCCACCACCGGTACGCCGAGATGCTCGTGAGCCCAGTGATACGTCTCGGGATCGAGCCGCTCGCCGGCCAGGAACAGAGTCCCGAAGTCGCTCAGGTCGTACTTCGACGCCAGCTTGGCCTCAGGATCGACCTTCTTGATCGCCCGGATCGCGGTCGGTGCGGTGAACAGGGCCTTCGCGCCGTGCTCGGAGATGACGCGCCAGAACGCACCGGCGTCCGGCGTACCGACCGGCTTGCCCTCGTAGAGCACCGTGGTCGCGCCGACCAGCAGCGGCGCGTAGACGATGTACGAGTGCCCGACGACCCAACCGACATCGGAGGCGGTCCACCACACGTCACCCGGACCGATGTCGTAGATCGCCCGCATCGACCAGGACAGCGCGACCGCGTGACCACCGTTGTCGCGGACCACGCCCTTCGGTTTCCCCGTCGTACCCGACGTGTACAGGATGTAGAGCGGATCGGTCGCGGCGACCGGGACCGGATCCGCCGGCTTCGCGGCGGCGGTCAGCTCGGCCCAGTCGAGATCACGCCCGCCCAGCTCGGCCAGTGTGGTCTCCCGCTGCAGCACGATGGTGTGCTCCGGCTGGTGCCGGCTGAGTTCGAGAGCCGCATCGATGATCGGCTTGTACTCGACCACGCGCGTGGGCTCGATGCCGCAGGACGCGGCCACGATCACCTTCGGCGTCGCGTCGTCGATCCGCGCGGCGAGCTCGCGGGGTGCGAACCCACCGAACACCACCGAGTGGATCGCGCCGAGCCGCGCACACGCGAGCATCGCGACGGCGGCCTCGGGCACCATCGGCATGTAGACGATGACGCGGTCGCCCGTACCCACACCGAGCGATGCGAGCGCCCCGGCGAACCGCGCAACCTCGTCCCGCAGTTCGCCGTACGTGTACGAGCGACCCGTGCCGGTGACCGGGGAGTCGTAGATCAGCGCAGCGCGGTCGCCGTTCCCCGCCTCGATGTGCCGGTCGAGTGCGTTGTACGACGTGTTGAGCTCGGCGTCCGGATACCACCGGTACAGCGGTGCGCCCGAGTCGTCCAGTGCCCGCGTCGGTGGCCGGGTCCAGGAGATCGCCTCCGCGGCCTCCAGCCAGAACCCTTCCGGATCAGCGAGACTCCGCCGGTAGCTCTCCTCGTACGCGCCCATTTCTGGTGGCCTCCCAACCGTCGGCTTCTCTCATCGTGGCAGGGTTGGGGCATGACGGTAAGGGTCGATCAGGTGCGGGCGGCGGCGGAGCGGATCGCCGGACGGGTACGGCGGACTCCGGTGATCGAGGTGGCGCCGGGCCTGGTCTTCAAGCTGGAGCTGCTGCAGCACACCGGCTCGTTCAAACCGCGCGGCGCCTTCAACCGGCTCCTGGTCGCGAAGGAACGCGGCGAGCTGACCGGGCAGGGCATCGTCGCGGCGTCCGGCGGCAACGCGGGTCTGGCCGCGGCCTACGCCGCCCGCGAACTCGGCGTACCGGCGCGGATCTTCGTTCCGGTCAACGCGCCTGCCCCGAAGGTTGCCAAGCTGCGCACGCTCGACGCCGAGGTGGTCCAGGTCGGGAACGAGTACGCCGAGGCGTATCAGGCGGCGGTGGAAGCGCGGGACGAGGGCGACGCGCTACTGCTGCACGCCTACGACCAGCCAGAAGTCGTGGCAGGTCAGGGCACCATCGGGCTGGAACTGCTCGAGCAGGCCGGATCCTTCGACACCGTCCTGGTCGCGGTCGGTGGCGGCGGGTTGATCGGGGGGATCGCGACGGCGATCGGCGACAACGCGCAGGTGATCGGTGTGGAGCCGGAGTTGTCGGCGACCCTGCACCGCGCACTGGAGGCCGGCGAGCCGGTCGACGGGCCGGTCGGCGGCGTGGCGGCGGACTCACTCGGTGCCCGGCGGCTCGGTGATCTCGCGTTCGCGGCCGCTCGGGAGCACGATGTACGGTCGCTGCTCGTCGACGAGGAAGCCATCGTTGCTGCTCGCAACGAGCTCTGGCACGAGTACCACCTGGCCGTCGAGCACGGCGCCGCCGTCACGTACGCCGCGCTGAAGTCGGGCGCCTACCGCCCGGCCGACGGCGAGCGGATGGTCCTGGTGGTCTGCGGAGCCAACACGGACCCCGCGACGCTCACCTGACCGGTCTGGCCGGCCTGCGCTTCGACCGGTCGTCGGCCAGGATCCAGGCGGCCAGGACACCGGCGATCGCGCCGAACAGGTGTCCCTGCCAGGAGATCCCGTCTTGCGGAAGCAGCCCGCCGAGCAGCGCGCTCCCCCAGACCAGGACGACCACAACGCCGACCAGCACCTGGCTGATCCGGCGGTTGAACAGTCCGCGCATGATCAGGTAGGCGGCGTACCCGAAGACCAGACCACTGGCGCCGATGGTGACCGTGTTCGGTGGTGAGATCAGCCAGGTGCCGAAGCCACCGATCACGGTCACGATGGCGGTCACTGCGAACAGCCGGGCCGCACCGCCGACGGCGATCAACAGGCCGAGTGTCACCAGCGGCAGCGTGTTCGAGATCAGGTGGCCGAAGCCGAGGTGCAGGAACGGCGCGGTGATGATGCCGATCAGCCCCTGCGGATCACGGGCGATGATCCCGTACTGATCCAGCGCGCCGTTCGTCGCCGCGTCGATGATCTCGCTGAGCCACATCAGCCCGACCAGCACGCCGAGCAGCTTCAGCCCGCTCCCGATCCGGGCAGCGTCGACCGCCCCACCGGTCCGCTTCGCAGGTATCTGGAAGCTCATCCACGTCCTCGCTTCGCTCCGGGCGCGGATGAGGCGCAGAACGCACTGTGCTTGGTGATGAACTCGCTCCGCTCGTCCATGTAACAACGATGCCGTATCCGGCCAAGTCTCAGTCCTTGACGAGCGCGGCGACAGCACACAGTGATCTCTGCGATACTCCCGGTGGCTATCGAGGTGAGGTGGGGGAACGCGATGCCGGTCGCCGTCTATGTGCTGGGCTTGAGCATCTTCGCGCAGGGAACGTCGGAGTTGATGCTCGCCGGTCTGCTGCCCGAATTGTCGGGCGATCTGCGGATCTCCATCCCGGCCGCGGGCCTGCTGATCTCCGCGTTCGCGCTCGGCATGCTGCTCGGTGCGCCGATCCTGGCGGTGGTCACGCTCAAGTGGTCCCGGCGTACGGCGTTGCTCGTGTTCCTCGGCATCTTCGCGGCCACCCATGTCGCGGGGGCGTTGACCCCGAACTACGCGATCCTCCTGGCCACCCGCGTCGTCGGCGCCTTCGTGTACGCCGGTTTCTGGTCGGTCGCGGCCGTCACAGTGGTCGCGCTGGTGCCGGTCGACCGGCGGGCTCGCGCGATGAGCGTTGTCACCGGCGGCCTGACCATCGCCACCATCGTCGGTCTCCCGATCGGCACGGTGCTCGGGCAGCATCTCGGCTGGCGATCGGCGTTCTGGACGGTCGCCGGTTTGTGTGTCCTCGCGATGGCCGGTGTGTTCGCGACCATTCCCGATGGCAGGCCGGACGCGGAGAGCGCGCCGCGGCTGCGCGAGGAACTCCGTGGGCTCCGCCACGCCAGACTCTGGCTGGCCTTCGGCACGACCGCACTGGTCACTGCCACCATCCTCGTGGTGTTCAGCTACCTCGCTCCCCTGCTGATCAACACCACCGGGCTGACGCCGAGCGCCGTACCGGGTGTCCTCGCCCTCTACGGTCTCGGTTCGTTCATCGGCATCACGCTCGGCGGGCGGACCGCGGACGCCCTGCCGTTCCACACCCTCTTCGTGGGCATCACCGGTCTGGGCATCCTTTCCGCGGTCCTCGCCCTGACCGCGACGAATCCCGTCGTCACCCTCGCCGCGGTCGTCCTGCTCGGCGGCTTCGGCTTCGCCACCAACCCGGCGCTCAACGCCCGTGTCTTCAGCCTGGCCGGCGACGCCCCGACCCTGGCGACCGCGACCAACTTCTCCGCGTTCAACGTCGGCATCACCGCCGGGCCGTGGCTCGGTGGCCTCGCGATCGACGCCGGCGCCGGCTACCCGGCACTCGGCTGGATCGCGGTGGCCACCGGGCTCGCGGCCCTCGCGACAGTGGTCGTCGCAGCTTTCCTGCCGGTCAGTTCACCGGACCACCCGGGTCGATATGGCTCGGATCGAACTCGGCGTGCCGCTTGAACACGTACTTGTTCAACAGCCAGGTGATCGCCCACAACGCGACGCCGATCAGCATCAACCACCCGGCGATCTTGTAGTCCGCCGAGTCGCGCCCTGACAGCGGGCTGGCCAGGTACACGCACAGGATCACACCGAGCAGCGGGAGCGCGGTCGGGGCGTGGAAGTGCTTGTGCTCGACCCGGTCCCGGCGCAGCACCAGCACGGCCACGTTCACGATCGCGAACACGCACAGCAGCAGGAGCGCCGTCGTCCCACCGAGCGCGGCCAGATCGGCGTACCCGATCAGGACGAACGCGAGCAGCGTCGTGAACAGGATCGCGATCCACGGCGTCCGGCGCCGGCGCAGCACCCGGCCGAGCGGACCCGGCAGGACCTGCTCGTGCGACATGCCGTACAGCAGGCGGCTCGCCATCAGCATGTTGATCAACGCCGAGTTCGCCACCGCGAACATGGTGATCCAGGCGAACACCTCGAGCGGGAAGCCCGGCGCACCGGCCTGGACGACCTTCAGCAGCGGCGTGGCGCCCTCGTTCAGGTCTTCCGGCGAGACCAGGGCGACCGCGGAGATCGCGACCAGCACGTAGATGACGCCGGTGATGCACAGGCCGGTCAGCATCACCTTCGGGAAGATCCGGACCGGGTCCTTCGTCTCCTCCGCCATGTTCACCGAGTCCTCGAAGCCGACCATCGCGAAGAACGCGAGTGCGGTCGCCGCTGTGACCGCGCCGAACGGCGACTCACCGGACGGGACGTTGAACTCGGTCAGCCGCGAGGTGTCGCCGTCGCCGCCGGCCAGCGCCCACGCGCCGATGCCGATCACGATCAGCAGACCGCTCAGCTCGACACAGGTCAGGACGACGTTCGCCTTCACGCTCTCGCCGACGCCGCGCAGGTTGACCAGCGCGATCAGCGTCATGAACGCGAGCGCGGTGATCATCAGCAGCGACCCGCGGTCCGGATCGATGTCGGCGGCCGAGAAGAAGTTCGCGGCGAACGCCTTCGACGCGCTCGACGCCGAGGTGAGACCGGAGCACATCACCGCGAACGTGAGCAGGAAGGTGAGGAAGTGGATCCCGAACGCCTTGTGCGTGTAGACGGCGGCGCCGCCGGCCTTCGGGTACTTCGTGACGAGTTCCAGATAGCTGGTCGCGGTCAGCAGCGCGACCACGAACGCGCACAGGAACGGTAGCCAGACCGCCCCGCCGACCTCGCCGGCCACCTTCCCGGTCAGCGCGTACACGCCGGTACCCAGAATGTCCCCGACCACGAACAGGAGTAGTAGGCCGGGTCCCATGACCCGTTTGAGTTCAGGACGCTCGCCGGTCTGAGGTGCGGCGGCGCTGGGGCTTTCGCTCATCGTCGTCCTCCCTGGAATTCGGTGCGTCAGTCGACCACATTCCGGAGTGCATTCGCCACAGCCTGCGACCAAGGCCGTAGCCGGAAGGTGACCGGCGGCCTGGGAGCATAGGCCCGTGATGCACCTTCGTCTCATCGTCCCACCGGATCGCACCGGCCGCGTCCTGGACGCGCTCGTCGACGATCCACGGGTGACGAGCGTGGTCCGGCTGCCCGGCGCCGCGCAGCGACCGGCCGGCGACGTGCTCGAGTGCGACGTGACCCGGGAGGCGACCTCGGACATCCTCGCCTTCCTCAAGGCTGAGGGCCTGTACGACGAGGGTTCGGTGGCGGTCGCCGACGTCGACGCCGCGCCGTCGCGGAACGCTCGCGAGACCGAGAAGGCCGCCCCCGGTGCGCCGGACGACGCGGTCATCTGGGACGCGGTCGTCGACCAGGCCTACAACGAGGCCAGCGGCTCCTGGGTCTATTACGCCTTCCTCACCCTGGCGACCATGATCGCGTCGGTTGCCGTGGTCACCGATTCGTCCATCCTGGTCGTCGGCGCGATGGTCGTCGGCCCCGAGTTCGGAGTCGTCGCCGCCCTCGCCGTCGGGCTGGCCATGCGCAACCGGGCCCTGACTTGGCGGTCCCTGCGTCTGCTGGTGCTCGGATTCGTGGTGGCCATCGCACTGGCGACAGCGGCTGCCCTGCTGGCCCGTGCCGTCGGGTGGATCGATGCCGGGTCCGTCACTGCGGACCGTCCACTGACCGGGTTCATCTGGCGGCCGGACAAGTGGTCGGCGGTCGTCGCCGTTCTGGCCGGCTGTGCTGGGGTGCTCTCACAGACCGCCGGACGGTCGAACGCGCTGGTCGGCGTCTTCATCTCGGTCACCACGGTGCCGGCGGCCGGCGATCTGGCCCTGTCGCTCGCGCTGTGGGTGCCGAGCCACATCGGCGGCGCAGCAGCGCAGCTCGGCATCAATCTGGCCGGCATGACGGTGGCCGGTGTCGTCACCCTGCTCGTGCAGCGCGTGGTCTGGCGAATCTATCTGCGGGTGAAGGGGCGAGGTCAGGCGGGCGCGCGCGTTGAGGCTTGACCGGACGTCCCCTGTCCGATCCGCGCGCGCCCGGCAGACACAGTCGTACCCCACTCGGGGTGGATTCGCACCTGCGGATCGCCTGACGTATGCCGGACATGGCGCGAAGTCGCCAATAACGGGAAAACGATTCCACCTGCGTCCAGGAGACGGGATAGCCTGTCCGGGATCCGGGCGATGGGAGGGACGGATGCTGGAGACGGTGGGGGTCGATCCGCCCGACGAGGAGGCGTACCGCGCCCTGCTGACCGCGTCCGGGTGCGGGATCGCCGAGCTGGCCAAGCTCCTCGACCGCGACGAGCGCGAGGTCGCCGCGACCGTCGAGCGGCTGGAGACTCTCGGACTGCTCACCACCACGTCGGACCATCCGATGCGGCTGCTGCCGACCCGTCCCGACGTGGCCGTCGACGCCTTGGTCGCCGTACGTCGTGCCGAGCTGGATCGGGTTCGCGCTGAGGCAAGGGTGTTGCTGACGGAGCTGCGAGCGCAAGAGCAGCACCGGCCGGAGAACCTGGTCGAGGTGATCGTCGGTCAGGAAGCGATCGCGGCCCGGTTCGCGCAGTTGCTCAACGGGACCCGCGAAGAGTTGCTGGTGCTCGACCGGCCGCCGTACGCGTCGAAGACCGGGGAGTCGGAGCCGCGGGTACACAGGCTGCTCAGCGACGGTGTGGTTGTCCGGGGCATCTACTCCCCCGACTCACTCGATCGTCCCGGCGGTGTCGACCAGGCCTACAGCGCGGCGGACGCCGGTGAGACCTCGCGGGTCCATCCGCAGCTGCCGATGAAGCTCGCCGTGTTCGACCGCCGGGCCGCTTTGATGCCGCTGGACGTTGACCAACTGGTCGACAGCGCTCTCGTCGTCCATCCGTGCGCATTGCTCGACGCATTGGTCGAGATGTTCACGCTGTTGTGGGACCAGGCAGTTCCGGTAGTGCCCGTGGTCAAGACCGACCCGCTCGACGCACGGTTGATGACGCTGCTCGGCGCGGGCCTCAAGGACGACGCGATCGCGCGGCAGCTCGGGCTGAGCAGTCGCACGGTCGGCCGCCGGGTGGCCGAGCTGATGGAGACGCTAGGCGCGCGGACCCGGTTCCAGGCCGGAATCCACGCCCAGCGTCGCCATCTCCTCGAGGACTGAGTCAGCAGGCCGCGAGCATCTGCTGCAGCGCGGTCTTCTCGGCCGACTGCAGCGAGAGGCCGTAGGTGTACTTCACCCAGATCCACTCGCGGGCGTAGATGCAGTGCACCGAGGCGTTGGTCGGCTTCCACTCGGACGGGTCCTTGTCGCCCTTGGACCGGTTGCTCGACGCCGACACCGCGATCAGCTGCGCGATGCTCAGGTCGTTCGCGAACTGCTGGCGACGCGCGGTGGTCCAGCCGTTCGCACCGGACTTCCACGCTTCGGCGAGCGGGACGATGTGGTCGATGTCGACGCCCGAGGAGTCGTTCACGTAGGTGGCGTCGTACACGCTGTACCAGCGACCGGTGGTCGGCTGGCAGCTGCTGTCGACGATGACGCCGGTGCCGTCGCGCTTGAGCACTTGTTCACGGGTGTCGCAGCTACCGGACTGGGTGATCCAGTGTGGGAACAGGTCCCGGCTGTACCCGCTCGTCGAGCCCTCCGTCTTCACGGTGAGGCTCGCCAGCTGGGTGGCCGCCGTACCGGCCGACGGCGGGTCCGGTGGGTAGGCGAGCGCTGGTCCGGCGCTCAGGGTGAACGCCGCGGTCGCGGCGACTGCTGTCAGTACAGCGGTGATCGAACGTCGCATAGGTCAGGCCTCCGAGGGTGGGGCGGATTCCCCCTGACGTACTGCCCTCAGCCTTCCCCGATCACAGGCGGTAAGAAACCACTCACCGGTGAAGGGCGTGTGAACGGTCCGGTCAGTCGTGCTCGACGACGGTGAGTGTCCAGCCGGGGCCGGTGCGGTCGAGTTCGGCGTTCCAGCGCTCGCTGACCAGCTTGTGCAGGGACTTCGGGGTTCCAGGGTCCTTGCCGGACTCGAGCAGGTGCCGCGCGACCAGGCCGCGGGTGTGCTTGGCCATGTGCGACACGACCGTCCGGACACCGTCGCGTTCACGGACGACGTTGACCGTGACCCACTTGGCCGCCTGGTCACCGCTCGGGCGCCACGCGGCGACGTACGTCGATGAGCGGCAGTCGACGATCACACCGCTGCTCTCCGACAGCGCGGCCGCCAGCGGATCACGCCAGACCGACGCCAGCGGTCCATGACCGGGCAGCGTCGTACCCATCGAAAGCCGGTACGGCGGTACGCGGTCGGCCGGCCGCAACGCGCCCCACGCCGCGGACACCACGAGCAGGCGGCTGCCCGCGCGGCGCTTGGTGCCCGCGGACATGCTCGCGTAGCCGAGAGCGTCGTACAGGACGCCGGAGTAAAGCTCGGACACCGGAACCGCGGGCTCGGTGCGCCAGCGGGTGTTGCGGTCGACCTCACCTTGCAGCGAGGCGCCGACGTCCAGAACGTCGTACGCGTCGGAAGACGCAGACACCTTCGCCAGCGTCTCCAGGATCTGCTCGCGGACGGGGTTCAGCTCCGGGAACGAGAGCGTCGAGAAGTCGACGGCGCGACCGCGGGACCGCCCGGTCTTGCCCTCGGACGGCGGCAGCAGAATCAGCATCAGGTGAGCTCGTCCAGGGCGGCCAGGTCGGCGGCGGTGGGGTCCCACATCCCGGCCGCGACGTTCTGCGCGATCTGCTCCGGTGTGGTGGCGCCCGCGATCACCGACGCGACCGCGGGCTGGGCGGCGAGGCCGCCGATCGCGACGTCGATCATGGTCAGGTCGCGCTCGGCCGCGAACGTCTCCAGTGCCTCGATCTTGTCGAAGTCGGCGCCGGCCAGACGGTCCGGCTGGGTCGCCAGCCGCGTCCCGGCGGGTGCCTCTTCGCCGCGCTTGTACTTGCCGGTGAGCAGGCCGGAGGAGAGCGGGAAGAACGGCAGTACGCCGATGCCGAGGTGCTCGCACGCGGGCACCAGTTCGTCCTCGACCTCGCGCTCGAGCAGCGAGTACCGGTTCTGGGCGCTGATGAAGTGCTCGAGGCCGGCGGTCCGGGCGGCCCAGTCGGCGTCCACCACCTGCCAGCCGGCGAACTGGGAACTGCCGATGTACCGAACCTTGCCCTCGGCAACGAGCTCGGACAGCGCCGCAAGGGTCTCCTCGATCGGAGTGACCTGGTCCGGCAGGTGCAGCTGGTAGAGGTCGATCCAGTCGGTGCCGAGCCGTTGCAGGCTCGATTCGACCGCCTTGCGGATGTACCGGCGGGAGGCGCGGGCACCCCAGTCCGGGCCGTTCACCCCGTGCATGTCGCCGCCGAACTTGGTCGCGATCACCACCTCGTCGCGCCGGCCACCGAGGGCTTTGCCGAGCAGCTCTTCACTGAACCCGTGCTCGCCCTGGTAGACGTCCGCGGTGTCGAACAAGGTGATGCCCGCGTCCACCGCGGCGTTCACCACCACGTCTGTACGGGTCGCATCCAGCCGCCGCCCGAAGTTGTTGCAGCCGAGTCCGACCACGCTCACAGTCAGCCCCGAGTCACCCAGTTGCCGGTACTCCATCTCACTCATGTGCTCAGCCTAATCACGGCATACAGTGGCCCTCATGCCGAGTCTCACCGTGGACGGCGCCCGCACTCGGGCCGCCGCACTCTCCGTCCAGTCGTACGTCGTCGATCTCGACCTCACCCAGGGCGAGCGCACGTTCGGGTCCACCACCACCATCAGGTTCAACGCGTCGGATCAGACGACGTGGCTGGACGTGCAACCCGACGAGCTGTTGTCGGTGACGCTGAACGGCGCACCGGTCGACGTCGCCGGGCTGAACGACGGACGGCTCGAGCTCACCGGCCTGCAGCCGGACAACGTGCTCGTCGTCGCCGCCTCGATGGCCTACTCCCACGATGGTGAGGGACTGCACCGCGCGGTCGACGCCGCCGACGGTCTCGTCTACACCTACGCGATGTCGTTCCTGGACGCCGCGCCGCGCATCTTCGCGTGCTTCGACCAGCCCGATCTCAAGGCGCCGTACCGGCTGAAGGTGACCGCGCCGCCGGAGTGGCTGGTGCTGGGCAACGGAGCCGCGACCCAGGTCTCCCCCGGTCGCTGGGAGCTAACCGAGACGCTGCCGCTGTCGACGTACTTCGTCACCGTCGTGGCCGGGCCGTACCACCAGCTGACCGATTCCCACGACGGGATCGCGCTGAGCGTGGTGTCGCGGCAGTCGCTGAAGGAGGCGCTGGACCGCGAGGCCGAGGACATCTTCCGGGTCACCAAGCAGGCCTTCGACGAGTACCACCGGATGTTCGGCTACCGGTACCCGTTCGGCGAGTACCACCAGGCGTTCGTGCCGGAGTTCAACGCCGGCGCGATGGAGAACCCGGGTTGCGTGACGTTCCGCGACTCGATGGTGTTCCGGTCCGCGGCGACCGACGCCGAGCGCGGCCAACGGGCCCGGACGATCGTCCACGAGATGGCGCACCAGTGGTTCGGCGACACCGTCACGATGCAGTGGTGGAACGACCTGTGGCTGAACGAGTCGTTCGCCGAGTACATGGCGCACCGGGTGTCGACCGCCGCGACCGACTACCAGGACAACTGGATCGACTTCGCCTTCATCCGGAAGTGGTGGGGTCTGCAGGCCGACCAGCGTTCGTCGACGCACCCGGTCGCGGCCGACGCGGTCAAGGACGCGCAGGCCTCCCTCGACGACTTCGACGGCATCTCCTACGCCAAGGGCGCGGCAGTGCTGAAGCAGCTCGCCGCCTACCTCGGTGACGACATCTTCCTGGCCGGCGTCAAGGCGCACATCGTCGCGCACGAGTTCGCCAACGCGACGTTCGCCGACCTGCTCGCGAAGTGGACCGAGGCCGGTGCCGTCAACCTCGACACCTGGGCGCAGAACTGGCTCCGCACCCCGGGCGTCGACACGATCAGCGCCGTCCGCACCGAGACCGGCATCAAGCTGCGCCGCGTCGCGCCGGTCGCACACCCGGCGACACGACCGCACAAGCTGACCGTCGGTGGGTACGACGCCGACGGCCGCGCGACCACGGTCGACGTACTGCTGGACGCGGACGAGGTGGACGTGCCGCTCGACTCGTCGGTCGCGGTGGTGATCCCGGACGCGGGCGACGACACCTGGGCGAAGATCCGGCTCGACGCGGACAGCCTGGCGAACCTCGCGACGGTGCTGCCGAAGATCGAGAGCGGGGTGACCAGGGCCGTCGTACTGAACAGCATCCGGGACGCGGTCGCGGACGCCGAGCTCGACCCGAAGCTCGGCTTCGAGGTGCTGCTCAGCATGCTGCCCGGCGAGACCAGCGACATCGCGGTCTCGTCGATTGTCGGCTGGGCGCAGAGCCGGCTGCTCGGGATCTACCTGCCCTACGAGCCGTACCGCGGCCGGCTGGCCGACGTACTGGCCGAGCGGCTCCGGTCCGCGCCGGCGGGCAGCAGCCTGCAGCTCGCGGTGGCCCGCGGCCTGGTCAAGCTGACCGACGACGTGGACCTGCTGCAGGGCTGGCTGAGCGGCAGCGACGTACCCGAAGGACTCCCGGTCGACGCCGAGCTGCGCTGGATGGTGACGCTGCAGCTGGCCCGCCTCGGCGCGATCGGCGATGCCGACATCGACGCCGAGCTCGCCCGCGACAACACCTCCGAGGGTGTCGTGCACGCCACCGAGTGCCGGGCCGCGCTGCCGACGCCGGAGGCCAAGGAGCGGGCCTGGGCGATCATCATGGCCGACGCCGACGTCGCGAACTACGAGCTGTACGCCGCCGGCAAGGGCTTCTGGCACCCGGCGCAGGCCGAGCTCACCGCGCCGTACGTCGACCGGTTCTTCGCCGAGATCGGGGGCACCGCCAAGTTCCGTTCCGGCTGGGTCATCGGGACCAGCGCGCACACGTCGTTCCCGCGGTACGCGATCGACGAGCGGGTGGTCGGGCTGGCCGGTGAACTGGCGGCCGACGATTCGGTCGCGGCCGGAATCCAGCGTGCTGTCGGCGACGACGCCGACGACATCAAACGCGCTCTGGCGGTCCGTTCGGCGTTCGGTGACTGAGCACTGAGTCGCGGTCACACCGTGTTGTGACTACTGTGACTGGTGTGATCACAAGGACCCTTGTGAGCAGGCAAGATGTGATTTCGTGACAGAACCTCCACAATGACCGGGCGGCACGGCGCGCCGGTCTTGGTCAGGCAGCACGTCACGGGAGAGACTGTCGAGAACCGCACAGGAGAACAAAGGCAATGCGCGAGGCGAGGCTCGTCGGTCTGAGCCAGGATGGCATGCAGCTCATCCTGGCGCTGGCAGAGACGGGTGAGGAGTTCGCCGTTCCGGTCGACGACCGGTTGCGTGCGGCCCTGCGCGGCGACCGTGCCCGACTCGGCCAGCTGGAGATTCAAATGGAGAGCGCGCTGCGCCCACGAGACATCCAGGCTCGTATCCGCGCCGGCGAAAGTCCCGAGGCGGTCGCGGCCGTCGCCCAGATGCCGATGGAACGCGTGATGGCGTTCGCCGGTCCGGTCCTGGCCGAGCGGGACCACATCGCGAGCCTCGCGCAGCGCGCCTCCGTCCGTCGCCGTGGCGGTGGCGACGCCCCGACCCGCAACCTCGGTGCCTGGGTCACCGAGCGGCTCCGCACCCGCCAGGTCGACCCGTCGTCGGCCGACTGGGATGCCTGGCGGCGTGACGACGGTCGCTGGGCGGTCCGGGTCTCCTACTTCGTCGCGGCCGAGGACGCGGAGGAGCAGAAGGAAGAGAAGATCGCGATGTTCGCGTACGACGCTCCTGGTCGGTACGCGGTCCCCGACGACGACGAGGCCCGGTGGCTGGTGGGTGAGCAGGCGCAGGTGCTGCCGCCGCCGGTCCAGCCCGAGCACCAGCCAGGCGAGCGCCGGCTGAGCGCGGTGGCCGACATCGACCTGTCCATCGCGCCCGACCACGGGGCCGACAGCTACGAGGCCGGCTTCGAGGACACCGTCAGCCTGCCACGGCGAAACCAGCCGGTTTCCCGGGAGGCCGGCCATGACAGCCACACCACGCGCGACGCAGAGCGTGGTCCGCGCCGGGTGCACTCGGTGCCGGACCCGGACGAGGAGCCGACGCTGATCGACGTACCGGTCGAGCAGCCGCCGACGCTGCGTCCGGCCGTGCGTGCCGTCGAGCGTCCCACTCAGCTCCCGGCCGAGGCTGCCTCGATGGCTCCGCCCGAGGAGCGTGCTGCCGCGCGCGAGAACCCGTTCACCGAACGCCGCGCCACTCCGGATCGCACTCCCCCAGCTCCTGTGCGCCAGGCACCCGAGTCCCGCCCTGCCGAGCGCCCGGCTGGTCGGACTGCTCCGGCGGAGCGTCCCGCTCCGGCCGATCACCGCTCTGCGCCGACCACTCCGGCACCTGCCGACCCGACGCCGTCTCCGATCGAGGCACCCGCGCCCAAGCAGCCGGCCACCACCGAGCCGCCTGCGGCGCCCGCGGCCGCCGCCGACGCCGACGCCGACGCCGTGCCTGCGGCGAACGAAGAAGCTCCGGCAGAGCCGAAGAAGAAGCCGGCCCGCCGCAACGCCAAGCGCGCCAGCGTCCCGAGCTGGGACGAGATCATGTTCGGCAAGAAAGCCGACTGATCCCGCCGTCGCCTGACCCATCACGGACTGTTGTCCCAGATGGCGGACCCTGTTTGGCAGGGTCTTGGAGCTCTGCCATGATCTTCGGCATGTTCCTGCTGTGTTGTTGCTGTTGTCGCTGACGCGCGCCGTCTCCGGCGCACGAGGCCCTGCCCCTTTCCGTGGCCCGCCCGCCGACACCAGCACTCACAGGATCTTTCCCCATGAATCTCCCGGCTCTCGCCGACCTGCTCGCGTCCCGTGGCCTCCGGCTGCTGCCCGGCTCCCACGCCGTACCGGTCGAGCTGCTCGTTCAGTTGCCTGACGCAACGATCGCCAAGTTCACCGCACGCGGTACGACGCTCCGCCTGCGCCGCTTCTCCCCCGACGCGCTCACCGCGATCACGATCGCCGCCGAGTGCGGTTGCGGCGACCACCACCCGCAGTCCGGCCCGGCCCGCGTCACTCTGAGCAGGTACGCCGTACCGCTCGACGAGCACACCCTCGACGGCGAACTCCTCTTCGGCTGGCAGAACCACGAAGCCGGCCTCCTCCGCCTACCCGACGCCGCCACCCACTTCTTCACCTTCCTCGACCAACTGCAGACCCCCACCCGCGAACTGGTCGGCGTCGCCTGATCCTTTACCACCACCATCCGAGGGGATTTCCGGCCTCCTGTTTGATGGGTGGGTTGGTTTCGGCTGAGGTGGCGGCGTGCAGATGGACAGGAGGTGTCGGGCCGACAGGTAGTGCGGTTGAGCGCGCGTGCATCCTATGTACGGTGTATCGCAGGTGCACTACCTGTCGCTCTGCACACCGCCGGTCGATGACCCGCACATTGTCCTGGCCATCACCTTGCCGCCGCCCGGCCCCGTCGACCCCCGGGCATTGCCGGGCCGAGGGAGCGGCGATCGGGCCGGCCGGGCCGCTGGGTCAGGAGGCGGCGCGGTGCGGGTCAGGGGCGGCGGTGGGCCGGCTCGTGGGTGTCGTAGTGCGTGCGGGCCTCCTCGACCTTCGCGAGGTTCGGGGACCATTCGGCGAGGGAGTGGAAGAGTGGGGCGAGGCTGCGGCCGAGGTCGGTGATCTCGTACTCGACCCGTGGCGGCACCTCCGGGTAGTACGTGCGCTGCACCAGCCCGTCGCGTTCGAGCTGACGGAGCCGCTGGGTGAGCACCTTCGGCGTGATCACCCCGATCCGCCGCTCGAGCTCGACGAACCGCTGACGCCCGTACTCGTTCAGCGTCCACAGGATCGGCGTCGTCCACCGGCTGAAGACCAGATCGACCACCGGCGCGATCGGACACGCCTGCACCGGCTCCACCTCTGTGCGCTCGCTCACAAACCCGCCTCCCGCCAATACTTTCCTCTAGGTACCTACTATTCCACGGCAAGTAGCGTCCTCGTCAGTCAACCGAACGAGGAGCGAACATGATCGTGATCACCGGAGCCACCGGCAACGTCGGCCGGCCGCTCGTCCAGGCGCTGGCCGCCGCGGGCGAAGAGGTGACGGCGGTGTCCCGGCGGACCGCCGAGGTGCCGGAGGGGGTTCGACACCACCGGGCCGATCTGACCCGACCGGAGACCCTCGAGCCCGCCCTGGACGGAGCCGAGGCGGTCTTCCTCCTGACCGGCGCCGAGTTCCTGGCCGGCGGGAACCTGAACGACGTCATGACTGTGATCCGGGCTGCCGGTGTCGAGCGGGTTGTGCTCCTGTCCTCACAGGGCGTCGGCACCAAGCGGCACCCGTCCGACCACGAGGATGCGCTGACCCGGTCAGGTCTCGACTGGGTGATGCTGCGGCCCGGCAACTTCGATTCCAACGCGCTGCAGTGGGCGCCGGCGGTCCGGGCTCAGCGAGTGGTGGAGGCGCCGTTCGCCGAGGTCGCGCTGCCCGCGATCGATCCGGCCGATATCGCCGAGGTGGCCGCGGTGGCGCTCACGGACCCGGCCCACGCGAGCAACGTCTACACGCTCACCGGGCCGGCTCCGATATCGCCGCGGCAGCAGGCTCACGAGATCGCGCTCGCGCTGAACGAGCCGGTGCGATTCGTCGAGCTGACCCGCACGGAGGCCCGGGACCGGATGGTGCGCTTCATGCCCAGGCCGGTGGTCGACGCGACACTGGACGTCCTGGGTTCGCCGTCGGCTGACGAGCAGGAGGTCAGCCCGGACGTCGAGAAGGTGCTCGGCCGACCCGCACGGACCTTCGCGGACTGGGCCATCCGCAACGTCGAGGCCTTCAGGTAGCTCGCACGAGCGGCAGGAAGACGTCGTCGACCAGCGAGGTCAGCGTCGACGCGGCGACCGGTTCGCTGGTGAAGAGCATCTCGTGGCGCAGCAGATTGGTGGGCGCGGTGAGCACCCGGCCGGGAACGTCCGCGGTCGGGATCTCGCCGCGCGCCGCGGCCCGCCGCACGATGGTCGCCATCACGCCGGTCATCCGGCTGGAGACCTCCGGATCCAGATCCGGCGCCTCGGCGAGCAGCCCATGGACGACGTCAGGCCCGAGCGAGGCGAACCGGTCGGCCATCCGCTGCAGGACGGCGAGCACATCGTCGCGCAGGCTCCCGGTGTCGGGGATGTCCTCGACGATCGAGCCGGTGCGATACCGCATCGCGGCGATCACCAACTCCGCCCGGTTCCTCCATCGCCGGTACAGCACCTGCTTGCCGGTGTGGGCCCGCGCCGCGACCCTCTCCATCGTCAACCCTGCGTAGCCGGACTCCAGCAACTCGTCCCACGCAGCGTCGAGCAGCACAGCCTCGAGTTCGGCACCCCGCCGGCGCTGCGTCTGCTCCATTGCTCGACTCCCAACAAGAGACCTTGCGTCTCCTAACGAGCCGAGTCTACTCTGAAACTCGTAAGAGACGAACCGTCTCTAAGGGGATCCTCAGATGACCACCACAACCACTCCCGACCGCCTGGATCGCGCGGTCCTGACACTCGCCGGCGTCCTCGTGCTCGGCGCGCTCGCACCACTGCTCGACAGCACGATCGTCAACGTCGCGATCCACACCCTCGGCACCGAACTGCGCACGGGCGTGTCCACAGTCCAGTGGGTCAGTACGGCGTACCTGCTGTCGCTGGCGACCGCGATCCCGATCACCGGATGGTCGGCCAACCGGGTCGGCGCCAAGCGGATCTGGATCGTCGCGCTGGCTCTGTTCCTGGCCGGCTCGATGCTGTGCGGAGTCGCGTGGAACATCGAGTCGTTGATCGCGTTCCGGGTGATCCAGGGCCTCGGCGGCGGGCTGATGCTCCCGATCCTGCAGACCCTGCTGTTCCGGGCGGCGGGACGCGAGCGGATGGGCCGCCTGATGGCCGTCGTCACCTTGCCCGCGCTGATCGGACCGATCCTCGGCCCGGTGATCGGCGGCCTGATGATCGCCCACCTCGACTGGCGCTGGATCTTCTACGTCAACGTGCCGATCTGCCTCGCCGCGATCGCCCTCGCCGTCCGCGTACTGAAGCCGGACCCGCAACCGACGGCGGCCGCGCTCGACGTGACCGGGCTCCTGCTCGTCTCCCCCGCGCTCGCCGGCATCATCTACGGCCTCACCCAGGTCGGCACCCACGGCGGCTTCGGCCACGCCGATGTCCTGCTGCCGATCGGCCTGGGCATCGTCCTCCTGATCGCCTTCGCGGTCCGGCGTACCGATGAGCCGCTCATCGACCTCGGCCTGTTCCGAACGCGATCGTTCGCCGCATCGACCACCCTGCTCTTCCTGACCGGTTTCGCCCTGTACGGCGCGATGCTCCTGCTGCCGCTGTTCTACCAACAAGCCCGCGGCGAGAGCGTGGTCGCCGCCGGACTCCTGCTCGTGCCCCAGGGCATCGGCAGTCTCCTCGCCCGCACCGCCGGCGGCCTCACCGACCGGTTCGGCCCTCGACCGGTGGTGTTCGCGGGCATCCTCCTCACCGTCGCCGGAACGATTCCGTTCGCCTTCGCGGGTACGGCGTACTGGCTGCTGGCGGTCGCGCTCGTCGTGCGCGGCGCCGGACTGAGCGCCGTCAGCTTGTCGGTGATGGTCGGCGCCTTCCGCGATCTGGAGCCGCGGCAGATCCCGGACGGAAGCAGCACGACCCGGATCATGCAGCAGTTGGGTGGTGCCTTCGGTGCCGCGACGTTGGCCGTGGTCCTGCAGAGCAACCTCGTCGGGCACCCGACGTCGACCGCCTACGCGACCAGCTTCTGGTGGGCCATCGCCTTCACCGCTGTCGCCGCGGTACCTGCCCTCTTCCTGCCGGCTGTCAGGCGGTGACCCGGAGCAGAAGCTTGCCGGTGGTGACGCCGGACTCGATCCGCCGATGCGCGTCGGCGGCCTCTTGCAGGGAGAGGGTCTCGGTCCGGACCTCGAGTTGGCCGCGAGCGGCCGCTTCGACGGCCCACCGCAACCCCGCGCCGCGGCCGGGTTGGCGGCGGCGAACGCGGCGAGGTTGAACCCGGACACCGTCTTGTTCGTGAACCACAGCTCGTTGGCCGATATGCCGACATCGTCGGCGCCGGACGCATTACCCATCACGACCAGGCGTCCCATGGGCGTCAACCGATCCAGACTCGTCCGCCGACTCGCACCGCCGACCATGTCGACGACGACGTCGAACTCACCCGCATCGACCACGTCATCGCGCAGGATCACCTCGTCGTAGCCGAACGCCTTGGCGGCCGCGAGCTTCTCCGGCCGACGACGGTCCCGACGATCCGACCGGCCCCGAGCAGACGGGCCGCCTGGCCGAGCTGGCTGCCCACACCACCAGCGGCGGCGTGCACCAGCACGCTCTCGCCCGGCTCGATCCGCGCCACCCGGTCAAGCACCAGGAACGCCGTCGTACTGTTCGACGGCAACGCGGCCGCGAGCTCCAGGCCGAGTCCATAGTCGTCCAGCGGTACGACGAGCTCGGCGGCGGTCGTGACGACCTCGGCGTACCCACCGCTGTCGACAATCGTCAGCGCCGCGACCGGCTGCCCGACCGAGAGGCCTTCGACACCGGGCCGAGAGCCCGGATCCGGCCGGACACCTCGATGCCGGGCACGAACGGCAGCGGGACGTCCACGACGCCCTGCCGGTACAGGACCTCCGCGAAGTTGGCACCCGCGTAGGCGACGTCGATCGCCACCTGTCCGGTCGCCGGGACCGGGATCGGGACGGTGGCCAGGCGCAGTACGTCGGCTGGGCCGAAGGAGGGGATGGTGACTGCGGTCATCTGCGTGTTCTCGCTCATGGCAACGATCTTGCGAGCCGGGGCGCGAGGTCGGTTGCGATCCGGTCGAACTCCGGGTCGTCGGGATAGCGAGCCGCGTCGGCCCGGAAGCCGGCGGCTACGTCCAGCGCCGCCTCGTCCCAGTGCTCGTGCAGTCCGCGGAAGCGCGCGTTGGTGAAGTACGAGACCAGGCAGTTGTGGTCGGTCTCGCCGTACCCGAAGACTCGGCGGGCGACATCGTTCACGGCGGTGAAGTTCCAGTGCCGGTCGCGGATGTAGGCGGGGCGTGGCGACCAGGCGTCGAGCAGCCGCTGCATCTCGGGCGAGGCGGGCACCGTCGGTGCTGCGTCCCGCTGGTGGTGGGTTCAGCCCGGCCAGGCGGTAGAGATGGGCGCGTTCGACATCGTCCAGCAGCAGCACCCGAGCCACCGAGTCGAGGACTTCTTCGGAGACCTTGATGTCGCGGCCCTGCTCCAGCCAGGTGTACCAGGACACGCCGACCCCGGCGAGGACGGCGACCTCCTCGCGGCGCAGGCCCGGCGTACGGCGGTTCCCGGCCGCGGGCAGTCCGACCTGTGACGGGCTCAACCGTTCCCGGCGACTGCGCAGGTATTCACGGAGTTCGGTCTGCCGGCGGCTGCGCGCCGCGCCTCCACGCTGATCCGTCCCCACTCGCGCAACGCTACCGGAAGCCCCTTTCCGGAGCCGGATGCTGGGCTCTTGAATAAGTAACACGCTTGGTTTAACTTATCCGCGCAGCTGCTCTCGCGTGTACTTCCGGCCCGCCACCTGGAGGTTTCAGCATGTCCAGACGCCTGCTCGCGCGGGTCCTTCCCGCCGTGCTGCTCGCCAGCGTCATCGCCGTACCGGCGGCTCAGGCCGCCACCATGTATCCGAGCGGCGTCGGCGCCGACCTCGGACCGACCCCGACCACGCTCGGCGTGAAGCCCGCCGCCGGCGACGATCCCGCCGGGTTGCGTACCGGCACCGAGCAGGGCCGCACGTACTGGCAGACCGACCAGGCTGCCGGCACCGGCTACCTGGAGTTCGATGTCGACCGCGACTATGTCGACGAGATCGGCACCGACGACGTCCTGGTGACGGTGACCTATCTCGACAGCGGCTCCGGCACCCTCGAGCTCCAGTACGACGCCGCCACGAACCCGCAGGCCGACGCGACCGACGTCCAGCTGACCAACACGGGTCAGTGGCGGACCGGCACGTTCGAGCTCACCGGCATCGGCTTCACCGACCGCCTCGGCGACGCCGACGTCCGCCTGTTCGGCAGCGCCGACATCACCATCTCCAGCCTCCGGATCAGTACGGCGGGAGCCTCGGTCCAGCTCGGGGCGTCGCCGATCCAGTCCGGCATCAGCCCTCGCGCCGGCGACCGGACGGAGAACCTGATCACCGGCGTGCAGGACGGCCGCCCCTACTGGCAGACCGACCACTCCGCGCCGTCTCCGGGCACGAACTTCTTCTACATGAACGTCGCCGACACCTACCTGTACGACAACCAGAGCCTGGTGCTGATCAGCGTCGACTACTTCGACGCGGGCAACGGGCAGTTCGGCCTGCACTACGACTCCCCCGGCGAGACGATCCCGGAGAAGTTCAAGAACTCCGAGGTGGTCCAGTACGGCGACACCAAGACCTGGAAGACGCACACGTTCGCGCTCCCCGACGCCGTGATGACGAACCGCTCGAACGGCGGCGACTTCCGCATCCACAACGGAGACGGCTCGGTCGACCTCAAGGTCGCCACCGTCCGTGTCGCCAAGGTCGCGACCACTCTCGATGTCACCGAGGGCCTGCTCGACCTGATCGACGAGGCCGCCAGGGTCGAGAAGGCTGCCCGCGAAGGCACCCGCGACGGTCAGTTCCCAGCCGGCAGCCGCACCACCTTCCGGACGGCGATCGACGACGCCCGCGCGATCGCAGCCACTCCGGGTGTGACCGACGTACAGGTGAAGGCAGCCCTGCAGACGCTGCAGGTGAAGCTGGACGCCTTCACGGCGTCCGCTGTCGACACCAACTTCGCAGCCAGTGGTACGGCGTCCGCCAGCGGAGGCACCGGTGCCACGAACGTCAACGACGGTAATCACGACACCGCCTGGACCAGCGGCCAGGGCGACTCGTGGCTCCAACTCGACCTGGGCAAGCCGCGATCGGTGAACGACGTACGGGTCGAATGGGCCGAGGCGTACTCCCCCGACTACACCGTCCAGGTCTCGAACGACGGCCGGACGTTCACCGCCGTCGGACGCATCGGGTCACCCGGCGGCAACCAGATCAGCCGGACCCGCTTCGCGACCACCACGGCCCGGTACGTCCGGGTCGCGATGACCGGCGCGGACTCGTTCACCGTCAAGGAGCTCCAGCTCCGGCTGAGCCCGGTCGTCACCCCGAAGCCGCGGCTCGTGCAGACGACCAACCCGACCGAGGACGGCGTGATCGCCGACTTCGACGCCACCCAGTACGGCGCCGACCGCTCCGGCCGAAGCGATTCGACCAAGGCGATCCAGCAGGCCATCTACGCGTGCCAGGACGCGGGCGGCGGGACCGTCTGGCTACCGGCCGGCAAGTACAAGGTCACCGACACCATCGAGGTGCACGCGTTCTGCACCCTCCGCGGAGACCACGGCGAGAAGCTCGGGACCGGGACGGTGATCGTCGCGGATCTTGCCTCCGGCAACGACGGGCCGAGCCTGTTCCGGATCGGCGGCAGCGCCGGCGTCCTCGGCGTCACCACGTACTACCCGAACCAGAACGCCACCGACCCGGTCCCGTACAACTACACCTTCGAGATCCCCGGCGGCGCCTGGATCGGCAACGAGAACTACATGATGGCGACCGTCGCCGACGTCACCATGCTCAACTCGTACCGCGGTATCGGCATCAGCACGATGCCGAACGACCACGGCAACGCACCGAGCTCCGGCCAGGTGCACGAGTCCAGCACGATCCGCAACATCCGCGGTACCGCGCTCTTCGAGGGAGCCCGTGCGTACAACGGCGCCGACGTCGGCACCTGGGAGAACGTTGCGTTCAGCAACTCCTTCTGGGCGGACGCACCGGCCGCCTACCACCCGCCGGCGCGGACCGCACTCGACGCGTGGACGCGGGCCCACGGCACCGGTCTCGTCCTCGGCGACCTCGAGTGGGACCAGTTCCACCGGATCTCGCTCACCGACTACCACGTCGGCATCCACGTGGTCGCCGGTCAGCGGGCCCAGTTCACCGGCAGTTTCCTCCAGCCGGACGTACGCCGTACCGACATCGGCGTGCTGGTCGACGTGATGGACGACCGCTGGGGCATGACACTCGCGGCAGGCAGGATCGAGGGCAGTGACCACGCGATCCAGAACAACTCGCGCGGCTACGTGAAGGTCACCGGGACCACGCTCACCGGCGCGGTCGACGGCATCGTGCACAGGATGTCCGGCACGGCGCCGACGTACTCGCAGGAACCACTGCCAAAACCGAAGCAGTCCCTGTACGTCGTCGACGCGCCGCACGGGGTCGGGTATCTGCCGGCCGCCGACGCGACAAACGCCGTACAGAAGGTGCTCGACCAGGCTGGGCGGAACGGCGGCGGCATCGTCTACCTGCCCGCCGGGTGGTACCGGATCAGCACACACCTCCAAGTCCCCGCGAAGGTCGAGTTGCGCGGAGCGTCTGCAGTACCGAACCGGGATCAGGGCGGCGCCAGCGGCGGGACCGTTCTGCAGGCCTTCGAGAAGGACACCGAGACTGCGCTGATCACGTTGCAGAACCGCGCGGGTGTGCGTGGGCTGCGGGTCTTCTACCCCGACAACAACCCCGGCAGGGCCGAAGGCGTCGTGCCCTACCCGTACGCGATCCGCGGTCACTCCGGCGGGAACTACGTGATCAACGCCGGCTTCCCGAACGCCTGGAACGGGATCGACCTCAGTGGTGACGACGTCGTCGTCCGCAAGGTCGCCGGGGCGTTCTTCGACCACGCGATCGCGATCGGCCCCGGCGACAACGGCCGGATCGAGGGCGTGCTGTCGAACGGGAACGCGGTCACCCGGGTCGGCTACCAGCAGCCGTACTGGATGAACGAGGGCAGCATCTTCGAACTCGTCATCGACAAGTACATGCGCAAGACCGCCAAGATCGTCACCGTCGACGGCGCCCGCGGCCTGACGCTGCTGAACGTGTTCGCGTACGGCTTCCACAACGGGCTCGTGGTGAACAGCGGTCAGGTGGACGCGTTCAACCTGGGCACCGACAACCTCGGCACCGACGGTCACACCGTCAAGGTGGTGAGCGGCGACGTCGAGGCCACCAACCTGGCCCGCTACAACGGCGCCACCCTGTCGGGGCCGGCCACGCTACGCAACGTGATGGTGATCAACGTCGTCCAGCGCAGCATCAAGGTCCAGGCCAGTGGTCCGGGCACCGCGGCGATCGCCGGAAACGAGTCCGAACCGGGCACCTACGAGGTCGGCGCGCAGGTCACAGTGACTGCGGCGCCGACATCGGATAGCGTTTTCCAGAACTGGACCGTCGACGGCGTCGTGGTCTCGACCGATGCGTCGTACACCATCAGCGTCGCCACGGACCAGGTACTGACCGCGAATTTCCAGGCCGAGTAGGAGCGAGATGGCTGACGCACAACATCAGGTCGCGATCGTGGGCTGCGGCATCATCGGCCGCACCCACGCGGACACCATCGCGGCACGGCCCGACGCGACCGTGACCGCCGTCGTCGACGTCGACGCCGGTGCCCGGGAGGCGCTGGCGGCCCGGCTGAAGGAGGCGGGCCAGCCGGAGCCCAAGGTGTACGACGACCTGCCTGCGGCACTCAGCGGATCGGAGGTCTCGCTGGTCGCGATCTGTACACCGAGCGGTACGCACGCCGACCTGGCCGAGCAGGCGCTGAACGACAAGAAGCACGTCGTGGTCGAGAAGCCGCTCGACGTCGACCCGGCCAGGGCCCGCCGCTTCGGCGCGGCGGCCGCCCGGGCGGCGAGCCAGGGTGTGGTCGTGTCGGTGATCAGCCAGCACCGCTTCGATGCGGGCAGCGTCGTGGTCAAGGAGGCGATCGACTCCGGCCGGTTCGGTCAGCTCACGTCCTGCGTCGCGACGGTTGCCTGGTGGCGCAGCGACGAGTACTACGACTCCGCGGACTGGCGTGGGACGTGGGCCCAGGACGGTGGCGGCGCGCTGATGAACCAGGGTGTGCACACGGTCGACCTGATGCTGTGGTTCATGGGCCGGCCGGTGCAGATCCAGGCGCAGGCGGTGCGGTCGACGCACCACGCGATCGAGGTCGAGGACACCTTGGTCGCGACGCTGACCTTCGAGTCCGGTGCCGTCGGCACCCTGCACGCGACGACCGCGGCCTTCCCCGGTGGCCGCACACGGGTGTCGGTGCACGGCACCGAGGGTGGCGCCGAGGTGGAGGACGACCTGCTGCGGCGCCTGAACGTCGACGGCGTCAAGGACGAGGCGCCCGTGGACGCCGGTCCGCCCGGCGGCCACGAGGCGCAGTACGACGACATCCTGACGGCGATCGCGGAGGGCGGACAGCCCGGGCTCACGGTCCAGGACGGTATCGAGGCACTCGCCACGGTCCGTGCGGTCTACATCGCGTCGACCTTGCAACGGCCGGTCAAGTTCCTCGACGTCCTCGAAGGCCGCTACGACGACGTCGAGGTCTCCCGAGGCATCCGCCTCGCACCCAACTGACCGGCCGTCGATAGCGGGTTGTTTCACCGCTGGCGCGAAATCAACGCGTCAGCGGTCAAACAACCTGCCAGTGATCACGCTCCGGGCTCGCGGTCGTTGAGGATGCGCTGGTACAGGTTGGAGTCCTGCCAGGCGCCGTTGATGTGCAGGTACGTCGGGGCGAGGCCGATCTGGACGAAGCCGGTGCGCTCGAGGACCCGTTGTGACGCGACATTGCGCGTCATCGTGCTGGCCGCGATCCGGTGCAGTTTGAGCTCGGTATCGGCGATCTCCGCGACCAGGTTGACTGCCCGCGTGGCGAGGCCACGACCGACCGCATCGAGGGCGAGCCAGTATCCGATGCTCGCGCTGCGGAACGGGCCGGGCACCACATCCTGCAAGGTGAAGCTGCCGACAACTCGGTCGTCCTCGAACAGCAGCCACGGCACGACCACGCCGTTCTTGTAGCGCTCGAGCGTCATCGTGAGCCGTTCCAGCTGACCTGCAGGGGTGAGCCAGTTCGCCGGACGCTTGGGCTCCCAGGGGCTGAGGTGGTCCCAGCTGCGGGCATAGGCGTCAGCGAGGGCGGGAGCGTCGTCGAGAGAGGCGATCCGGAGTTCGACTTCCGGGGTGAGTTGGCGGGGTGAAATCACTTCGGCAGCCTACGTGCCTGACTGGATCCGCTGACCCGAGGGGTGAACGCGTCGTGGAAGATCGTCGACGCGGCGCCGACCGCGGCCGCGTCGGTCTGCAGCATCGACTCCTCCACCTCGACGGGACGGGTCTCCCGCGCTACCGGATGCGCGTTCACCGCGCGACCGATCTCGGTCAGGAAGATCTCCGAGATCTCCTTGCCGAACGCCGGCCCGCCGAGCACGACCAGGTCGATGTCGAGCAGGTCGACCAGCCCGACCGCGCCCTGGCCGACCACCCGCGCGACCTGGGTGACCGCCTTCCGGGCCGCCTCGTCACCGTCGGCCGCCGCCTTGCAGACCGCCTTGTACCGCTTGGCCTCGTCGGTCGCGCTCGGGTCGGTCTCGACGTACCCGTACTCCGCCGCGATCACCGGCAGTGAGGCTGTCGGGTTGCACTCGGGCACCATCCGCGGCCCGTTCTCCGCGTCCCACTCCCCCATCCGCAGCGCCGCGATCTGGCCGAACTCCCCGGCGTTCGCGGTACCGCCGCGATAGATCGAGCCGTTCAGGATCAGGCCGCTGCCGACGCCGGTGCCGAGATAGAGGTAGGCGAAGTCGCGGGCCCTGGCCGAGCGGCCGATCCAGCGTTCACCGATGGCGGCCGCCGTACCGTCCTTCTCGACCAGGACCGGGTAGTTGAGCTTCTGTTGCAGCAACTGGCGGATCTTCAGCCCGCGCCAGGCCGGCTGCAGCGGCAGCGCGAGCAGCGAGCCGTCCGCGTCGATCGGCCCGGGTACGGCGACGCCCACGCCGAGCATCGAGTCGAGGTCGACCTGGCTGATGCTCAGCGCCGCGGTCACGGTCGCCGCGGTCAGATCGACCAGCCGGCCGGCGTCGAGATCATCGGCGAGGTCGACTGTCTCGCGCCGCACGATCGTGCCGTCGAGGTCGACCACCGCGACCGTGAGCAGCTCGGGATCGATGTGGATGCCGACAGCGTGGGCCGCGTTCGAGCGCATCCGGACCGGCGTCCGCGGCTTGCCGAGCCGTTCGGCGCGCTCCTGCGCCTCCTCCACCAGCAGTCCCTGCTGCAGCAGGATGCGCAGGATCCGCGACACCGACTGCTGGGTCAGGCCGGTCCGGCGGGAGATCTCGGTCCGGCTGATGGTGCCGGCCAGCCGGATCGTCTCGATGATCACGGCCTCGTTGAAGGAGCCCAGGTCGTACTGGTTCGCGCCAGCGCGCCGCAACTCCGTCAGCACCGCTTTCTCGCCTGATTGGTCGTCCGTGCTCATCGCCCACCTCCCCGTCTGTCCCGATTAGCCGCGATCGTACTGCGCGTGAGCAGCTGTCACGGTGCTTCCAGCGCACCGTCGGGGCGCCGTACGCCGGCCGCCCACTCGTCGTGTCCGGACAGTTGCGCGGGATAACGTGCGGCCGCCTCCAGATCGATGTCGATCCCCCAGCCGGGCGCCTCGTTCGGCCGCAGCCAGCCGTCCTCGATCCGCAGCGTGCCGGGGAACACCTCGTGCGTCGCCTCGTTGTACAGGTGACCCTCTTGGATGCCGAAGGCAACAGAGCTGACGTCGAGGGCGACGTTCGCGGCGGCGCCGATCGGCGAGGTGTCGCCCGGGCCGTGCCACGCCGTACGGACACCACACAGCTCGGCCAGGTCGGCAAGCTTCCGGGCCGGGGTCAGACCGCCGATGTCGGAGACGTGCGAGCGGATGAAGTCCACGCCCAGGTCGCGGACCAGCCGGACCGCGTCACCCATCGACGTCGTCAGCTCACCGACCGCCAGCGGCACCGGAGAGGCGGCGCGGACCTCGGGCAGCCGGTCCCAGTGCTCGGGCGGCAGCACGTCCTCGAGGAAGAACAGACCGTACGGCTCGAGCGACCTCGCCAGCAGCACGGCCTCCTTCGGCGTCAGCCGCGAGTGGACGTCGTGCAGCAGTTCGATGTTGTCCGGCAGCGCCTGCCTCGCCTCGGCGAACAGCTCCGGAGTCGCGCGCAGGTAGTCCCGCGCCGACCAGCCGTTGTGGTACGGCGCATCCGGGTACAGCGTCGGCACCCGCGGAGCGCCGTACCCGCCGCCACCCGGCGTCGACATCTGCAGCCGGATGTGCCGCCAGCCCTGAGCGACGAGCTTGTGCGCGTGCTCGAGCGTCTCGTCGATGGTGTGGCCACTGGCGTGGATATAGGTGTCGGCTGCCGCCCGCACCTTGCCGCCGAGCAGTTCGTAGACCGGCATCCCGGCGCGCTTCCCGGCGATGTCCCACAGGGCTTGGTCGATGCCGGAGATCGCGTTGTTCGTCACCGGACCGCCACGCCAGTAGCCGCTGAAGCCGGCCAGCCGGGTCAGGTCGCCGATGTCACCCGGATAGCGGCCGACGAGCAGCCGGGCCAGGTGCTCGTCGATGAACGTCTGCACCGCCTTCCACCGCTGGGTGAACGTCGCGCAGCCGAGGCCGTACAGGCCGGGCTCGGTGGTGTCGATCTTGACCACCACCAGCGGGATGCCTTGCGGTGCGGTGACGATCGCCTGGACCGCGCTGATCCGGACGTCGTCGGGTACGGGCCAGGGCTGGTCGAAGGTCGAGGGCATTCAGAGCTCCAAGGGAAGTGTCGGTAGGTCGAGTTCGTGCTGGGCCTGGAAGCCGAGCACGGTCCGCGCGGCAGTCAGGTCGATCGGCACCTCACGCCCGATGAAGCGCCGCAGTCGCGGCACGTCCGTCGCGAAGGCGTCCAGCAGGGCTTCGGTCTCGTACGGCGCGTTCGTGGTGCCGGCGGCGACGAAGAACGTGTGCGCACCGGACAGTGGAGCCGTCAGCCCCAGCTCGATCGAGTACGCCGCGTCGCGGGTGTCCAGGTAGCTCCAGGCCTCCCGGAATCCGCCGGCCGGATCCTCGCGGGCGCGATCGGCCTGCCGCTGCAGCAGTTCGCCCGAGTTCACATGCGGGAACCGGAATGCGACCACGTCGATCCCCCACCGCCGCCACGCCATCCGCGCGGTGTTCTCGTCGTTCTGCTTCGACAGCGAGTAGGGATCGGCGACGTCGGTCGCCATCTTCTCGTCCCACGGGAAGTACGCCGGCTTGATGTCGTGCGGGTTGAACGGCAGCCCGGTCGCGTTGATGCTGCTCGCGATGACCGCCCGCTTGATGCCCCGGGCACCGGCCTGGGCGAGCACGTTGAACGTCGACACCACGTTGACGCTGTACACGTCGTACGGCGTACCTGCCGACGGGTGAGCCAGCGCCGCGAGGTGCACGACCAGCTCTGCGTCCTCCAGCGCCTGGGCCACATCGGTCTCGGAGCGGGTGTCACCGACCAGGACCCGGTCGGCCTTCAGCTCCGGATGTTCGCCGTTCGACAGAGTGGTCACCACCGCGCCGAGCGCCGTCAGGTGCTCGACCGTGACCAACCCGATGCGGCCGGTGGCCCCCGTGACCGCCACCCGCCGGCCGTTGAGTGCATTCACTCCTTGATCCCTCCCGACATCCCCACACCTCTCAGGAACTGCTTCTGGAATACCAAGAACAGCACCACTGGGATCAGCACCGCCAGGAAGAGCGCGCTCATCTGCAGTGAGATCTCCGTGGTCTCGGCCACCCGGGGCAGCGCTACAGAGATCGGTTGCAGGCGCGGATCCGGCAGCACGAGCAGCGGCCACAGGTAATCCTTCCAGGAGCCGATCACGGTCAGCAGGGCGACCACCCCGACGATCGGTTTCGACAACGGCAGCACCAGCGAGGTGAACAGCCGCAGGTTGCTCGCCCCGTCGATCCGGGCCGCCTCGATCAGCTCGCGCGGGATCGCGTCGAAGTACCGCTTCATCACCAGGATGTTGAAGGCCCCGGCCGCCTGCGGCAGCCAGACCGCCCAGAAGGTGTTCTGCAGGTTCACCCCGAGCACGGGCATCTTGAGGATCGTCATGTAGAGCGGGACCAGCGAGATGACGCCGGGCAGGAACAGCGTGGCCAGCACCGCACCGGTGATGATCGGTCCCCACTTCGGCCGGAGCACGCTGAGCACGAAGGCACCCGTCGTACAGACGAAGAGGGTGGAGATCATCGAGCCGATCGCGATGATCGCGGTGTTGCCCAGGTACGAGCCGATCTGGACCCGGTTCCAGGCGTCCGGGATGTTCTGCCACTGGATCCCGGACGGCCACAGCTGCATCGGGCCGCGCAGGATGTCCTGGCTGGTGGACAGGCCGGACTTGAGCAGCCACAGCAGCGGGCCGATCCCGGCGATCACGACGCCGATGAACAGCAGCACCTGGATCGTGGGAAGGCCGTACTGGACCACCGACCGCTTCCGGTCCGCGGTCGAGATGATGCCGCGTTCGTGGCTCATGTGGTACTCCAGCGACGGGTCAGGAGGTGGTAGACGACCGACAGCACGCACAGCACCCCGGCCAGCAGCACGCTGAGCGCGGTCGCGGCACCGAAGTCGCCGTTGATGAAGGCGTACCGGTAGATCAGCAGCAGGATCGTGGTGGTCGCGTTGTTCGGGCCACCGCCGGTGAACAGGAACGGCTCGGTGAACACCTGGAACGTCCCGATCAGCTGCAGCAGCATCATGATCAGGATGATTCCGCGGATCTGCGGCAGCGTGACGTGCCAGACCCGCTTCCAGATCCCGGCCCCGTCCAGCTCGGCCGCCTCGTACAGTTCGGTCCGTACGCCGGTCAGTGCGGCCAGATAGATGATCGACGTGGCGCCGGCCCCGGCCCAGGTGGCCTCGAGCACGATCGCCGGCATCGCCAGGCTCTGCGAGTTCAGCCAGGCGAACGGCCCGAGACCGAACCAGCCGAGGATGGAGTTGAAGACACCCGCGCCGCTGGGGTCGTAGAAGAACTTCCACAACAGGATCGCCGCCACCGGCGGAACCACCGCCGGCAGGTAGGAGATCACGTTGTAGAGCCAGCCGGTCTTGCGCAGTTCGCTGATGAAGACGGCCAGGAACAACGGGACCGGGAAGCCGAAGATCAGCGCCAGCAGGCAGAAGTACAGCGTGTTGAGCGCCGCCTGCGGGAGCTGCGGGTCGGTCAGCACATAGCTGAAGTTGGCCATCCCGACCCACTCCGGCGCGGTGACCAGGTTGTTCTTCTGGAAGCTCAGCACCAGGCCGCGGACGATCGGGCCCCAGGAGAAGTACAGGAACGTCAGTACCAGGGGCACGGCGAAGATGACGCTGCTCAGTCCGCCGGAGCGGTACCAGGTGGCCAACGACCTGGCACTGCTCCGGTCGGACTTCGGCGTACGTTGACGGAGCATGTGACTACCGGGCCAGGCGCGCGTCGATCTTCGAAGCGGCGTCAGTCAGCAGTTTGTCGATGTCCGCGTCCTTCTTCGTCAGCACCTGCTGGACCACCGGGTCGAGCAGGGCGTAGACCTCCTGGCCCTTGTTCGACGGCTCCGGCAGCAGCTTCAGCGACTTGGTCGAGTCGATGTAGCCCTGGAACTGGTTCACCGGGACGTTCACGTACGGCTCACGCCACTTGTTGAACTGGTCGTAGGTCTCCTGGCTCAGCGGCGAGATCCCCGGGCGGCCGACGAAACCCTTGTCGGCGATCGTGGTCTTGGCGTCCGCGACCGCGACCGACTCGGTCGTGTACTTGTCGAACTGCTCGAACTTGATCCACTTCAGCGCCGCGACGATCTCGTTCTTGGACGCCTTCGGGTTGATCATCTTCAGCGAGCCGCCGGTCAGTGTGCCGTGCGGGCCACCGTCCTGCGGGAGTGCGGCGTGACCGTAGTCGGCCGGCTTCATGCCGAAGTTCTTCACCGACATGTCGTAGGCGTCCGGCGCCTGCAGGACCATGCCGATCTTCCCGGCCGCGAAGTCCTGCCGGATCTCCTCCTGGTTGTAGAGGAAGTTGCTGCCCATCGAGTTGTCGGTCCAGCGCATGTCCTTCAGCAACTGCAGCGCCTTCTTGGTCGGCGCGTCGTTGAAGGTCGACTTCTTGCCGTCCTGGCTCTCGACCGTGCCGCCCATGCTGTAGGTCATCGTGGTCAGCATCCAGCCGCCGGTGTTGTCCTTGGTCAGCTGGGCGTAGCCGGCCTTGCCGGTCTTCTCGGTGATCTGCTTGGCGTACTGCCGGACCTCGTCCCAGGACGTCGGCGGCTTGTCCGGGTCCAGGCCGGCCTGCGTGAACAGCGCCCGGTTGTAGGCCAGGCCGACCGAGAAGACGTCGATCGGGACACCGTAGATCCGGCCCTTGTCGTCCTGGACGATCTTCAGCACGTTCGGGTTCAGGTCCTTGGTCAGGTCGACCAGCTTGAGCTCGTCGGTGATGTCCGGGAGCTGCTTGTTCGGGATCATGTTGGCCGGCTCGGTGAAGCTGATGTTCATCACCGTCGGCAGCGAGCCGCCCGCGACCTGCGCCTGGAAGGTCTGCGCGTCCCACTTCGTCTCGGTCGACTTCACCGTGATGTTCGGGTGGGCGGAGGTGAAGTCCTTGATCTTCTTCTCGAACGCCTTGATGTCGTTCGGCTTGTCGGGGGTCGGACGGTCCCCGATCGTGATGGTGACCGGCGCGTTCTCGTCGATCGCACCGGCCGCCGGGCCGGAGGACGGCGTCGTACCGTCGGCGCAGCCCGCCACCGCGAGCACCAGCCCCGCCACGCCCAGGCCGGCGCTCCACCTGCTCACTCTCGTCATCGGAACTCCTCGGGTTTCCGCATGCCGCCGATGTGCTCTGAGCCGCACACCGGCCAGGTCCCGAGTAAGTTAAACCAAGCGTGTTACTAATTCAATGCCTGCAAGCTACCGATTCCCGCAACGGTTTCGCTCAGCCGCCCAGATCGCCCATCGGCATGTACTTCGGCGACGGCGTGTCGCCGAGGAAGTCGAGCAGGAGGCCGTTCACCAGGGCGGGCTTCTCCAGCGGCAGAGCGTGCGAGGCGCCGGGAATGACGGCGAGTTGCGCGTCCGGGATCGCCCTCGCGACGGCGACGTTGTGCTCGATCCGGACGCAGTCGTCGTCGCCTTGCATGAGCAGGACCGGCATCGGCAGGTGCTGGACGCCGGCGGGCTGGATGTCGGGGATCGAGCTCCACATCTCGGTCCACTTGGTGAAGACGACGTCGAAGTGTTCGGGTCCGTCGGGCGACACCCGCTCGTAGTCCTCGCGGGCGAACGACGCGAGTGACTCGAGGCCCTCGGGTGTCGTCATCAGGCGGTCGTTGGCGGGCGTTCCGCCGGCCCTGGTGAGCTCGGTGCCGATCATGACCAGTTTCCGGACCAGCTCCGGGCGGCTCAACGCCATGCGTACGGCGACCTTGCCGCCGTCGCTCCAGCCGATCACGTACGCCGACTCGAGTCCGAGCGCCGCCATGAACGCGATCATGTCCTCGGCGTAGCCGTCCATGGTCGCCGGTCCCTCGACATCCGGGCCCCGGCCGTGCCCGCGGCGGTCGGGGATGAACAGCTGATACCGCTCAGCGAGCGCCGGCGCCTGAGCCCTCCAGCTCTCCCCTGTCGTCGCACCACCGTGGATCAGGATCATCGGCTCGCCGGTCCCCTGTGTCTCGTAGTAGATCCGGATTCCCCCCGCGTCGATCTCCATGATGTCGAACGTAGCAGCGGGCTTCCGACGTTCCCACTGATACAGAATCGACGAGGAGGACCCATGACTGATGCGGTCGTGCACTTCGAGATCATCGGGACCGATCCGGTCCGGCTCCGGGAGTACTACGGCGAGTTGTTCGGCTGGGAGTACGAGGTCGGCGACACCGTGTCCGGGCAGGTTTCCGAGCCTGGCAACTACGGCTTCGTGGACGGCAGTACGACGGGCGCGCCCGGGCTGAACGGCGGTGTCGGAGGCGGGCCCGGTCTCCGGCCGAAGGCGCTGTTCTACGTCGGTGTGGACGATGTCGGGGCGGCGCTCGACCGGGCCGACGAGCTGGGTGGCCGCCGGGTGTTCGGGCCTGACGGCGCACCGGGGAAGCTCGTGGTCGGGCAGTTCACCGATCCGGAGGGCAACCTCGTCGGGGTGGCCGGGCCGAAATAGCGTCGCGGCCGGTTCGCCGGTCGGCGAGGATGGCGGCATGATCCTCCGACCGGCGACGGCCGACGACTTCACGTTCCTGACCGAGATGTTGCTGGAGGCAAACAACTGGGACGGGGAGTCCTGGTTCACGCTGGACAAGCTCCGGGCCGAGGACAGTGCCTGGCGGTACGTCGCCGGCTGGCCACGGGCCACCGACTTCGGCGTCGTGGCCGAGGTCGACGGCGCTCTGGCCGGCGCGACCTGGGCGCGCCAGTTGACGGCGGATCATCCCGGATACGGCTACATCGCCGACGACGTCCCCGAACTCACACTCGGTGCGCCCAACGAAGGTCAAGGGCTCGCGCCTGTCCACGTCCGCCACACCGCGGCTCGGACACCATCCGGGGACCTCGAACAAGTCACGACGTGTCCGAGGTCCCCACGACTTGTCCGCGGCTCCACGTCACACTCTGCCGGGGCCTGAGATCAGTCGTTGCCCTTGGCTGTGGGGCGGGTGGGGTCGGTGATCCATTCGGACCAGGAGCCGATGTACACCGTGGAAGGGATGCCGGCTACTTCGAGGGCCAGGGCTTCGTGGGCCGCGGTGACGCCGGAGCCGCAGTAGACGGCCACCTCGGAGGTGTTGTCGACGCCGAGGTCGGTGAAGCGGGCCTGGAGGTCAGCGGTCGGGAGGAAGTGACCGGTGGAGTCGACGTTGGCGGTGGTGGGGGCGTTCACCGCGCCGGGGATGTGGCCGGCGACCGGGTCCATCGGCTCCACCTCACCCGCGAAGCGTTCAGGAGCACGGGCGTCCAGGAGCACACCCGAGGTGGCGACCGCGGCGGTGCCGTCGGCGTCGAGCATCGGGATGTGTCCGGGCGTCGCGGTGAAGTTGCTGACGCTGTCGGCCGGGACGTCGGTTGTGACCTCTCCCCCAGCCGCCTGCCAGGCAGCCAGTCCCCCGTCAAGCACGCGTACGTCGCGGACACCGAAGTACCGGAAGATCCACCAGGCCCGCGCGGCAGCCGTCGAGTTCGACGCGTCGTACACCACGACGGGCGTGTCCGCAGAGATCCCGGTACGCCGGAAGGTCGCCGTCACGGTCGTTGCTGCGGGCAACGGGTGGCGCCCGGGACCGGGTGGGCCGGCCAGCTCGGTGTCCAGGTCGACGAAGTACGCGCCGGGGAGGTGGCCGGCGTCGTACGCCCCCTTGCCGGGCGGGCCGGCGAGATTCCACGTGGAGTCGATCAGCACAGGCGGCTCAGCCAGGGCGCGCAATTCGTCGACGGTGATCAAGGGACTCATGACGCGGCTCCTCCGAACGGCAGTACTTCGGGTGACAGGGTGGCGCGGGCGCGCGCCTGGGTGAGCCGACGCCGGTGGTGCCGGCGGCAGAGCACTTCGTACGAGACCTCGTGGTCGTGGGACACGATGTCGCCCACCACCAGCTGCTCGCCTTCTGTCACCATCTCCCCACCGATCGTACGGGCGTTGTGGGTGGCGCGTTCACCGCACCAGCACAGCGCCTCGACCTGCAGCACCTCCAGCCGGTCGGCGAGCTCGACCAACCGCGCCGATCCGGGGAACAGCGACGCCCGGAAGTCGGTCAGGATGCCGAAGCAGAACACGTCGATCTGCAGTTCGTCGACCAGCCGGGCCAGCTGCTCGATCTGCAGCGAGCTGTAGAACTGCGCCTCGTCGCACACCGCGTAGTCGATCCGGCCGCCGTGCGTCAGTTCGCTGACGACGTAGTCCCAGAAGTCGAACTCGGGACGCACCTCGATCGCGTCGGCCGACAGCCCGAGCCGGGACGAGAGCACCGACTCGCCGGCCCGGTCGTGGCTGGTGAAGATCCGGCCGATCCGTCCGCGCGCCTTGTGGTTGTGATCCATCTGCAGCGCCAGCGTGGACTTTCCGCAGTCCATGGTCCCCGTGAAGTAGGTCAGCTCAGCCACGGGCGCTCATCCTGCCAAGTCAACGGTCCGGCTCGCACGCCGGGGTGTGTCGGTTCGGGGAACAATTCCGGGCGTCGGCTTGGGTTCTGTGCCTCCGGCCGGTTTGAATGGATCGTGCGCAAAGCTTTGATCCTCTTCCTCACGGCGTGTCTGACGGCCGTCACAGCCGGATTGCCGGCCGCTGCGACGCCGATACGGGCCGAGGCAGGGCTGCGTGCGTACTTCGTGATCACCGAGCCGCGGCAGACCGCCAAGGTCACCAGCGCGATCACCTCGAACGGCGGCACGGTCTATGCGACGTACGACGCCATCGGCGTGATCGTGGCGCACTCGACCTCCCCGGAGTTCATCGGCAAGATGCGCAGCGTCAGCGGCGTACAGAAGGCTGGGGCGACCCGCACCTCGGACCTGCCGGGCGATGTCGGCAATCCGGCGATCCCGCCGGCCGTGACCGAGGTACCGACCAACGCGCCGGAGACCGACCGCGCTGACATGATGCAGATCGGTGCGGACCGCGCCTGGACGAAGACCGTCGGCGCGAAGACCGTCACGGTCGGCGTGCTCGACACCGGTGTGGACGACCAGCACCCGGACCTGAAGGCGAACTTCGACGCCGCCAAGTCGGCCTCCTGCGCCTACGGCAAGGTCGACACGCGGCCGGGTGCCTGGCGCCCGGTCGGAGAACACGGCACCCACGTCGCCGGCACGATCGCCGCCGCGAAGAACGGCATCGGCATGATCGGCGTCGCGCCGGGCGTGAAGGTGTCGTCGATCCGGGTCGCCGAGGCCGGCAGTCAACTGTTCTTTCCCGAGGCCACCGTCTGCGCGTTCATGTTCGCCGCCGACAAGGGCGTTTCGGTGACGAACAACAGCTACTACACCGACCCCTGGCTGTTCCTGTGCCCGAACGACCCGGACCAGGACGCGATCGCCGAGGGCGTACGGCGGGCTGTCGCGTACTCGGACACCAAAGGCGTGGTGAACGTCACCGCAGCCGGCAACGAGGACTACAACCTGGCCGACAAGTCCGGTGACGACGCGAGCCCGAACGACTCCGAGCCGGCCCCGCGCCAGGTGACGACCGATTGCCTGAACCTTCCGGGCGAGCTGCCGAACATGGTGACGGTGGCCTCCGTCGACGCCACCGGCGTCAAGTCCCGGTTCTCCAACTTCGGTGAGAACAAGATCAACCTCGCCGCCCCCGGCGAGAACGTGTACTCCACCATCCCGGGCGGCGGCTACCAGCAGATCAGCGGTACGTCGATGGCATCGCCACACGTCGCGGGTGTCGCCGCGCTGCTGCGCAGCGTCGATCCCAAGCTGACGGCCGCGCAGGTGCGAGGGAAGCTGGCCGAGCAGGCGAACGACCTGGCCTGCCCGGCGGGCTCGGCCGGTGAGTGCATCGGCACCCAGGCGAACAACTCCTACTACGGCGAGGGCATGGTCGACGCGGCCGAGGCCGTCGGGGAGGCCGCCGCGCAGCCGCAGGGCGCGATCGCGATCACCGAACCGTCGGAGCAGCTCGGGTTCGGCGGTGTGCCGGCCGTTCCGCTGCTGATGAAGGGTACGGGCGGCACCGGCGACATCAGCTACACCGCCCACGGTCTGCCGCCGGGCCTGAGCATCGACCCCGAGCGCGGCTGGATCACCGGCGTCCTGACGCCCGGAGCCGGGCGCTACAAGGTGACCGTGGTCGCCCGCGACGGCGAGGCGAAGACCGCGCAGACCAGCTTCTTCTGGGACGTCTGGAGCTTCTAGCCGGCGTCGACGAGCAACGGGATCGCCATCTCGTCCTCGGTCAGCGAGCCGTGCAGGCCGATCAGCCCGGCCTCGTGCGGATAGCGCCGGCTCGCGACCAGCGAGATCTGACCCAGGGCGGCGACGATCACGTCACCCAGGCGCGGTGACACGCGGTCTTCCACGCTGCCGAACCACCCACGCGCGACCGCCTCCGCACGGCTGAGCACGATCGCGTCGTCCCCCAGCCTCTCCCGGTACGCCGCCAGTACGTCGGCCTCGGCGCCGTCGAAGCAGTAGAGATGACGAAAGCGCGACTCGCCACCGATCAGGCGCAGGCCGTCGGTGAGCGCGGGCTCGGCATCCAGGTCGACGCGGTCCTCCGGCGCGACGTCCATCATGCCGTGATCGGCGACGACGACAAGTACGGCGTCCCGCGGCAAGGCGGACCGGACCTGCTGGGCGAACAGGTCCGCGGCTCCCAGCTCCTTGCGCCACTGCCACGACTCCGAGCCCTGGTTGTGACCCGTGTAGTCCAGCTGCGAGTCGTACACATAGACCAGTGACGAGCTGCCTTCCCGGCTCGCGAACCGGGTCGCGTCCAGCCGGTCCTCGACGGTGTCCGCGCCCCGGTGCGCACTCCCCCGGAACGCTGCCGCCGTCAGCCCGGACGTGTCGAAGCGCGCCTTGCTCACGTTGCGCGTGGCGACTCCGGCGGCCGCGATCCGGTCGAAGACCGTGCCGTGCGGCTGCCACCGCCGCGGGTCCACCGGCGCATCCCACGAGAGCGCGTTCAGCAAGGCACCGGACTCGGGCACGATCGACGTGTAGCCGACGATCCCGTGTGCACCCGGTGGTAGCCCGGTCCCGAGGCTGGTCAGGCTCACCGCAGTCGTCGACGGCACACCAGCCGTCAGACTGCGCCCAGTCGGCAGCAACGACGACAGGTACGGCGCCGCGTCCGCGTTCCGGCGCAGCAGATTCCATCCCAGTCCGTCGAGCAGCAGTACGGCGTACCGCGAGGCAGGCGGCAGGCCGAGGAGGTTGTGCTCGTTAGGGACCGACAGCGCACCTGCCACCGAGGGCAGTACGTCGGCAAGCGAGCCACCGCCGTACTGCGGGGCCACGGGCGCGATCACGGCACTACCGACTGGTGGCGAACGACAGTGCTTGGGCGAAGTCGAGCACTTGCTGGATGCCCGCCGCGCCGTCCGCGGCGGCACTGATCCGCAGCGAGATGTCGTCAGCGGCAACGGAGCCGGTGTAGCCGTGGTCGGCCTCGCAGTTCGGGTCGGCGCAGACGGCCGGCTCGAGGTCGATCCGGTTCACCATGCCCCACCCGATGGTCAGCACCACCTCGCCGCCGCCAGAGGCCGGGTCGCCCTTGCCCGAGGCGTAGCCGGCCGGATTCGGAACCACCCGGTTCACGACCACCGCGTTCACCCGCGGCAGCGGGATGGCCTCGGTCGACGTCGACGCGTACGGCGCCCGGATCAGCTCGTCGGCGGCATGCTCGTCGGTGTGCCCGACGATCAGCCGGGACGGGGTCAGCGCCAGGATCGTGATGTGCCGCCGGACTTCGTCCCGATCGAACGTCGGCTCGTGCTGCAGCACGAACGCACGGATCGGCTCGCCCGCGATCGCCACCGCGAGCGAGTCCGTCACCACGTCCGGGTAGTAGCCACAGCGGTCGATCGCCTCGCGCAGGTCCGCCGAGACATCCGCGAGCTCCGGAACATTCAGGTCACGCATGCCCTCATCCTTGCACGGACACGCCACGGCCCGATCGCCCCTTGTGGACAACCGCGATCAGTTCGCACTTGCCTTCCGCAGGACCGGTGCCCCGGCGGTTCCGGCGACCGCGACCAGGACGAGCCCGACCACGACCTGCCCGATCAGCAGGACGAGGCCCGAGCTGCCCTCGGTGATGACCTTCCCGCCGCTGAGCGCCAGTCCGCACAGTGCGCCGAAGCCGACCACCGGCAGCCCGACTCCGATCACGGGTATGAGGGCTGCCAACCGCGATGACCGCTCGATGACTCGCAGCGGCACTCCCGACCGGCGCAGCGCGCGTGCCGGGGTCGCTTGGTCGAGCGCCGTACCGACCGCACCAGCCGCGGTCGAGGCGGCCACGGTCAGGAACACCAGCGCCAGCAGAAGCGCCACGCCGATCCGCATGTCCTGGAAGGACGGGTCGTCGTCCCCGGACGGCATGAACACCGAGATGAATCCGGTGACGAAGCCGCTCAGCACGAGCGCAGCCACTGGGCGGAACGCTCCCTTCGGGTCGTCCACGAGCCGTCGGCCTGCCAGTAGCGCCACCGGGCCGTTGGCGAGGTTCGCCAACGTCTTGCCGATCAACTGCACCGCCCACGGCCCCATCACTCGTACGGCGAGCGCGGCGAACCCGATCCCGATCAGCAGCGGTACGACGGCCGCCCGCATGCCGTAGGCAGCCAGGATGATCGGACCGATGGCCAGCAGCCCCAGCCGCAGCGCACTGGTCGCCTTACGCGTCTGACCGCGTACGACGCCCAGCGGAGTGATGCTGACCCGGCCGAGACCGATCAGGGCGCTGATGACCGACAGGACAGGTACGGCGGCCAGCACGATCAGCACGCTCCACCAGCTCGCGGTGATGTCGTGCACGAACCAGCGCCCGCCACCCAGCGGAATACGCGCGATGAGCGGAGTCAGCACGGTGTAGCCGACCAGACCGACGACAGCACCGGCCAGACCGAGCACGGCCTGCTCGACAGCGCTCAGCCAGAGCACCTGAGTCCTGGTGGCTCCGGCCAGGCGCAGTGCGGCCAGCCGGTGCTCTCGGCGCTTGGCTGCGACGCCGGCTGCCTGGCCGACCAGGCTGAGGATCGGGAACAGCACCAGAACGATGCCGAACGCCACGGCGATCAGCAGTCCGACCATCCGGCTGTCCATTACGTCTTCGTTCCAGCTGCTCACGTACTGCGGGTGCTCGTCCGGACTGATCGAGTCGACGCCACGGATGACGATGAACTCCTCCGGCGAGGACAAACCCTTGTCGCTGATCACTCCGGTCGGCTGCGCGACGCCGTACTGCTTGCTGAGGCTGGACCAGTGCTTGGCGACCTCGGGCGAGACGAAGACCTCGCCCGGCTTGGGCGTGTGGTCGAGACCTGGAGGCGGCGGGAGTTCGTTCTGGTGCAGCGTGGCGAGGTCGAGGCGGATCATCGGGTGGCCATCGACTCGCTCGCGGTCGGTCTGGTCGATTGCACCGATCGCGGTCGCCGGGTCCGCGTGATCCGCGCTCCGCCAGCCGATCCGATCGGAGCGGTGGGCCAGACCGAGCGAGCCGGCGATCAGGAAGGTGACCAGCAGCGCGACGACGGCGGTCGCACCGAGCGCCGCGAGGTTGGCTGCCCGTCCGCCGGGACCTGGTCGGCGGACGAACCGCAGGCCGAGATCGGTCATCGGGTTCATCGGTTCGCCCCCAGCGACTCGCTCACCCTGCCGTCGACGATCCGCAGGACGCGGTGGCAGCGGGCGGCCACGGCGTTGTCGTGCGTGACGACGACCACCGCGGCACCGCGATAGGTGGCGGCGCCGACCAGCAGGTCGATGACCTGCGCACCGGTCGCCGCGTCCAGCGCGCCGGTGGGCTCGTCGGCGAACACCGCCTGTGGCTCACCGACCAGCGCCCGCGCGATGGCGACCCGCTGCGCCTGACCGCCGGAGAGTTCACCCGGACGGCGACCCACCTCCGCGGCCAGACCGACCTGGGCGAGCATCGTGCGCGCGCGGCCGACGGCGTCGCGCCGGCTCATGCCGTCCACCATCAGCGGCAGCGCCACGTTCTCGTCGGCGGGCAGCTCGGCCAGCAACTGGTTGTCCTGGAAGACGAACCCGAGCCGACGGCGGCGGAGCACGGTCCGTGCGGCGTCGTTCAGCTGGTCGACCCGTTCGCCGCCCAGCCACACCTCGCCCTGGTCGGGCGTGAGGATGCCGGCCAGCACGTGCAGCAGTGTGGTCTTGCCGTTGCCGCTGGGGCCCATGACGGCGAGGGCTTCGCCGGATCGTACGGCGACGTCCACGCCGGCCAGCCCGACGACCTCTCCGTAGTACTTGACCAGGCCATGGCCGCTGAGGACGATCTGCGGCTGCGTGGGTTGGGGACTCTGGAAGCTCATGCCCCAGAGCCTGTCGCGGACGGCGGCGGAGTTCGTCGGCCCGCGGACCGGTCTTGCCGTCGCCTTCAGGCGTCCTTCGTCAGCCCGGCGTAGTACTGGAGTCGTACGTCACTCGGTCCGGAAGGCTGACGGGTAGGCGTCGCGGTAGCTGGGGATCGCGCCGGCCGAGGTCTCGACGGTCTGGGCGTTGAGCATCGCGTGCACGATCGCACGAGACAGCGTGCGGGACCCGGCCGCGAAGACCGTCTCCAGTTGCCCGAGTGCGGTTGGATCGGTGACGCTCAACCGCGGCCGGTCGTCGTCGGGTAGGCGAGTCGACAGGGCGAAGATGCTGTCGCCGTCGACCAGCGTATGGATGGGGTCGAGCGCCCGAGCCAATCCGTCGTGTGCCACCATCGCCATCCGCTTCGCCGCCGCCTTCTCGAGCGGTACGTCGGTCGCCACGACAGCGATCACCGTGTTCATCGGCGGGCCGGGGATCAGGTTGCGGCCGGGCGCGGCCGGCGGTGGTGCCTCGGTCGGCGTCCGCAGGTGGATGAACTCGTCGCCGATGCCGTAACGAGCGCCGTACAGGTTGCCGTCGCCGTCGACCGTCGAGCCGGCCGCGTTCACGATCACCAGTGCACCGACCGTCGAGCCGTCGTCGAGCCGGACGCTGGCCGAGCCGACGCCACCCTTCAACGACCTGGCTCGTGCGCCCGCGCCGGCGCCGTGGTTGCCCAGGGCAACCGGTCCGTCGGTGGCGGCGGCGATCGCATCAGCGCCCCAGGACGGTTCGGGCCGGGCCCGGAAGTCGCCACCGCGACCGAGATCGAAGATCACCGCGGTCGGGACGATCGGGACCACCTCGTTGTCGCCCAGCCCGACCCGCACTCCCTCGCCGCGCTCCTCCAGCCAGCGCATCACGCTGCCGGCCGTGTCGAGACCGTAGGCGCTGCCTCCGGTCAGGACGATCGCGTTCACCCCGGCGTTCGAGTTCACCGGGTCGAGCAGGTCGGTCTCGCGGGTGCCGGGTGCGCCACCGCGGACGTCGACACCGGCCACCGCCGTACCGGGCACGTGGACGACTGTCGTACCGGTCAGGTACGGCGCGTCGACGCGCTCGACCTGGCCGACGAGAACTCCAGGGACATCGGTGATCGCATTGTGCGGACCAGGCTGCATGACCCAGATCCTGTCACGGTGCCGGTCGACACGGCGCCGAAATCGGGTTGCGGCCGACATTAGCGTGGAAGGCATGAATGCCGACCAGCTCTGTGGACTCCTGGCCGAACCGTCGAGGCTGCGGACGTACTCCGCCGTCGTCCTCGGCGCCACCACCGCGGATGAGGTTGCCGGGAGCACCGGACTGACCCAGCCTGTCGTCGTCAAAGCCCTGCAGCGGTTGTTCAAGGGCGGTCTGGTCACGGCCGACGGTGATCGTCTGCAGGCTGACCAGTCGGCCTTCAAGGACGCGGTCCGCGAGAGCCGTCCGGAATGGGTGCCGCTCGATCCCGATCCGGAGCGGGACGCCGTACTGAGGTCCTTCATCCGCGACGGCCGGCTGACCCACTTCCCGACCTTCCCGGAGAAGTTCCGGATCGTGCTGGAGCATCTGGTGACGAGCTTCGAACCCGGCCGGAGCTACCCGGAGTCCGAGGTCAACGAGATCCTGAACCACTGGCACGCCGACCACGCCGCGCTTCGACGCGAACTGGTCGACGCGCGCCTGCTCAGCCGCACCGACAGCATCTACAGGCGGACCTGATCAGGTCAGGCGGCGGGCCGGGGCGTCCTGGCGGGGCTTCTCGTTCGGGGCGATGCGGATCGTGGTGTCCAGGACCGTGGCGCCCTCCGCCGCGGCCAGGACCGACCGCAGGTCCAGGCGCACGACCTCTTCCAGGTCGAGGGTCAGCCGCGACACCCGGTGCAGGAGGCTCTCGATCGCGGCGATGTCGACCGGATCGGAGCCGCGGTAGCCGTACAGCAGCGGCGCCGCGCGAACCTCGCGAACCATCTCCGCGGCGTCCCGCGTCGTCAACGGCGGCATCCGGTACGAGCGGTCGCCGAGCAGGTCGGTCGCGACCCCGGACAGGCCGAACGTCACGACCGGTCCGAACGACACGTCCTCGAGCGCGGAGATGACCACGGGTACGCCAGGCGGCGCCATCTTCTGTACGACGAACTGGGCCCGGGCCGGATCGGCCGCGACCCCGAACATCTGCGTCATCTCCGCCCAGGCCGCGCGCATGTCGTCCTCGTCGTGGATGTGCCGCCAGATGTCGGCCAGATCCGGCCGCATCCGCCACTGCTCCGCGGTCGCTTTGAGGATGACCTCGAACCCGAGATCCGCCGCGCGCGCCACGGCCTCGTCCGCGCTCAGCACCGGGAACGCGGGCAGCACGTTGATCCCGTAGAAACTGAGCAGCCGCTGCCGGTCCGCATCGTCCAGGTCGGCGCCACTCGGATGCCGCTGCAGGAACTCGGCGACGAAGTCCTCGGCCCCAGGAGTGTCCACGTCCGCCAGGTCCGGGATCCGGCTGTCCGATCGCCGCCGCCATTCGCCGTACTGCGTCGCCTTCGCCAGGGCACCCACGGCGTACTGCGGATTGAGGAACGACGGGATCGAACCGCGGGCCGCACCGCCGTGGTCGTCCGGGACGCGGAGCTCCTCGGGCACGCTGCGTGAGGCGAGGAACGTGGAGACGACGGGCTTGTCCGACCCGGCCGCGGCAGCCGCGAGAACCTGAGCGACCGCGGCGCCGTTCGACTGCACCGGCGGGGTGTAGATCACCACGACGGAGTCCACCCGCTCGTCCTCGAACACCTCCGACAGGGCCAGTCCGAAGTCCTCGGCCGTCGCGTCCGCGCTGAGGTTGTACGGCTCTCCCGCCACGTCCAGGCCACAGCCCGCCATCGTGTCGAGCGCGAGCAGCGTCAGGGCGTCGGAATTGCTGACGATCGCGACCCGGCGGCCCTTCGGCAACGGCTGGTGGGCCAGCAGTTGGGCGACGTCGAACAACTCGCCGGTGGTGTCGACGCCGATCAGCCCGCTCTGCCGGAACAGCGATTCGATGGTGGCGGCAGGCAACTGACTGCGCCGGACCATCTGGCCCAGCGGCACTCCTTGGGTGGCGCGACCGGACTTCAGCGCGATCACCGGCTTGCGGCGGGCGAGCCGGCGCGCGACCCGGCTGAACTTGCGCGGGTTGCCCAGCGACTCCAGGTACAGCAGCACGACCTCGGTCGCCTCGTCGGAGTACCAGAACTGCATGAGGTCGTTGCCCGACACATCGGCCCGGTTGCCGGCCGAGACGAAGGTCGACAGCCCCAGGCCACGGCCGACCATGTCGGCCAGGATGGGCACGCCGAGCGCACCCGACTGGCAGAAGAACGCGACCCGGCCCTTGCTCGGCATCAACGGTGACAACGTCGCGTTCAGCGACACCCCGGGCGCGGTGTTGATCAGACCGAGCGCGTTCGGCCCGATCACCCGCATCCCGTAGGACCGGGCCAGACCGACCAGGTATCGCTGGAGCTTCCGGCCTTCGCCACCGATCTCGGCGAACCCGCTCGACACCACCACCAGACCGCGCACACCCTTCGCGGCACAGTCCAGTACGACGTCCGCTACCAACTCGGCGCGTACGGCGACCACCGCGAGGTCGACCGTGTCGTCCACGTCCCGGATCGTCGGGTACGCCGGAACGCCCTCGATCTCGGTGGCCTTCGTGTCGGTGTTGACGGCGTACAGGCGGCCGGGGAATCCGCCGTCGCGCAGATTGCGCAGCAGCGCGTTCCCGATCGTGCCCTCGCGCCGGCTCGCACCGATCACCGCGACCGCGTTGGGCGTCAGCAGCCGCGCGATCGACAAGGCCTCGGAGCGCTGTTCCCGGGCCTGCATCACGCCGAACGAGGTGTCGGTCGGCGCGATGTCGAACTCGACCACGATCACGCCGTCCTCGAACTCCCGGGCCACCTTGTAGCCGGCCTCGGCGAAGACGGTGATCATCTTCCGGTTGTCCGGCAGCACCTCGGCGACGAACCGGTGGATGCCGTTCTCCCGGGCCGCCTGGGCCAGGTGCTCGAGGAGCAACTGCCCGAGGCCGCGGCCCTGGTGGGCGTCCTCGATCAGGAAGGCGACCTCCGCGGTCCGCCGGCCGGTCCGCTCGTACCGTCCGACGCCGATCATCTCGCTACCGACGGTGACGATCAGTGCCAGCCGGTCGTGATAGTCGACCTGCGTGAATCGCGCCACATCCCGGTCCGACAGCTGGGGGTACGGGGCGAAGAAGCGGTAATACTTCGATTGTTCGGATACGCGGGCGTAGAACGCCACCAGCAGATCAGCGTCACCCGGAGTGATCGGCCGCAGATGCGCGGTAGCGCCGTCCCGGAGTACGACGTCCGCCTCGTAGCCGTCCGGGTATCCGGCCGGGTGGTGGAGGTCCTGCTCCGGCGGGGTCACCCGGCCCAGCCTACTCAACCAGCCCGGCGGGAGGTCGTGCATTTTGATCGCGCGAATCGCGCCTGTGCTGGTGTTCCTGATCGCGGTGACCGTGATCGCCGAGCTGGCCGACGAGGCCAAGGTGTTCGACGTCGCCGCCCGGGAGGCGGCCCACCTGGCCCGGGGCAAGGTCTGGCGGTTGTGGCTGCTCGTGGTCGTGCTCGCCACCGGGCTGACGATCGTGCTGTCCCTCGACACGTGCGCGGTCCTGCTTACCCCGGTCGTGCTCGCGATGGCCAGGCAGCTGGACATCCCGCCGAAGTTGTTCGCGTTCACCACCGTCTGGCTGGCCGGGACCGCCTCGTTGTTACTCCCGGTGTCGAACCTGACCAACCTGCTCGCGCTCCATCAGTTCCGCAAGCTCGACGTCGAGTACCTCTCGGTGAGCTGGCGGCCGGCAATCGCGGCGATCGTGATCACGGTCGCCGTGCTCGCGGTCCTGTTCCACCGGGACCTCGGCCGGAAGTACGTCGTACCGCCGACTCCTCAGGTGGACGACAAGGTGCTGTTCTGGGGTGCGGCCGGAGTGTGCGTGCTGCTCGGACCGGCGTTCGTGTCCGGGATCGAGGTGGCAGTGCCCGCGAGTATCGGAGCGGTGGTGCTCGTCGTGCTGTTCGCGGTACGGCGGCGGTCGACGCTCAGGTGGTCGCTGATCCCGGCGAAGCTTGTGATCACCGTGGTGGTGTTGTTCACCGTCGTCGGATTCCTCACCGACCACGGCCTGGAGGGCTTGCTGAACCGGGTCGCCGGGACCACGTCCGAGCTCCGGCTGAGCGCGACCGCGGCCCTCGGGGCGAACCTGGTCGACAACCTCCCGGCGTACCTGGCGATGGAGCCGGTCGCGTCGAACGACGCCCACCGGATGATGGCGCTGCTCATCGGCGTCAACTGCGGCTGCCTGCTGACCCTCTGGGGGTCGCTGGCCACTCTGCTGTGGCGAGCCCGCTGCGACGCCGCCCGCGTCGACATCACCTGGTGGTCGTTCCTGTGGCGCGGCCTCATCCTCACCCCACTCGTCGTCACCGGCGCGGTACTGGCGCTCGGCTGACCCACGAGACCGCGCGATGAGACCCCATTTGGTGGGCTGACCCATCAGACAGTGGGTTGGCCAGCGGCAGGCGGGTAGCCAACCCACCATCTCGTGGGTCAACCCACGAGATGGTGCCGCAGCACCCCCGACCGGCGGAGTGGCACGGTTTACCGAGCGGTACTGGTTGGGCAATAGTGCGGTCATGAGCCCAGCGGACAGCGGTGAGCAGAGCACGGCGGACGTGACGCGGGAGTTCCGGGCGGCGCGGGACTTCCTGGTGGCGCATCGGGAGGATTACGAGACGGCGTACCGGGATTTCAGCTGGCCGCGGTTCGAGCGGTTCAACTGGGCCCGGGACTGGTTCGACGCGCTGGCGGTCGAGCAGCCCGAGGTGGCCGCGCTGACCATCGTCGAGGAGGACGGTGAGGTCAACTCACGGACGTACGCCGAGATGGCCGAGCAGTCCCGCAAGGTCGCCGGCTGGCTCACCGAGGCCGGTCTGAGGCCAGGCGATCGGGTGCTGATCGTGCTCGGCAACACCGTCCCGCTCTGGGAGACCATGCTCGGCTGCATCCGGGCCGGCGCTGTCATGATCCCCGCCACCACGCTGCTTACCGACGCCGACCTGGCGGACCGGATCACCCGCGGCAGTGTTCGTGCAGTCGTCACCAGCAGCGCGGAGGCCGGCCGGTACGCCGGTATCGCCGACGACTGCATCCGCGTCGCCGTCGGCGCACCGGTCGAGGGCTGGCTGCAGTACGACGACGCGGCGACGTACGACGGACCGGTCCCCGAGGTCGATACGGCGGCCGACGACTCGCTGCTGCTCTACTTCACCTCGGGTACGACGAGCCAGCCGAAGCTGGTCGAGCACACGCAGGTCAGCTACCCGGTCGGTCACCTGTCGACGATGTACTGGATCGGTCTCCAGCCCGGCGACGTCCACCTCAACGTCTCCTCCCCCGGCTGGGCGAAGCACTCCTGGAGCAACGTCTTCGCGCCCTGGAACGCCGGCGCGACCGTGTTCCTGTACAACTACACCCGCTTCGACGCCGAGAAGATGCTGCGTGTCCTGCAGACGTACGGCGTGACCACGTTCTGCGCGCCGCCGACGGTGTGGCGGATGCTGATCCAGGCCGACCTGTCCGCGGTGAAGGTGCAGATCCGCGAGTGCATCTCGGCGGGCGAACCGCTCAACCCCGAGGTGATCGAGCAGGTCCGTACCGCCTGGGACATCACCATCCGGGACGGTTACGGCCAGACCGAGACGACCGCCCAGATCGGCAACCCGCCGGGTCAGCCGGTGAAGCTCGGCTCGATGGGCCGCCCGCTGCCCGGCTACAGCATCGCGCTGATCGACCCGTCCACCGACGAGATCGGCGACGACGGCGAGATCTCCATCGAGCTGGCCCCGGCGCCGGTCCCGTTGATGCGCGGCTACCGCGACGCCCGGGAGCTGACCGACGAGGTGATGCGCGGCGGTTACTACCACACCGGCGACGTCGCGAGCCGGGACGAGGACGGCTACATCACGTACGTCGGGCGCTCCGACGACGTCTTCAAAGCCAGTGACTACCGGATCTCGCCGTTCGAGCTGGAGTCCGTGCTGATCGAGCATCCGGCCGTGGCCGAGGCGGCCGTCGTACCGTCGCCGGATCCGGTCCGGTTCGCGGTGCCCAAGGCGTACGTCGTACTGGCCGCCGGACACCAGCCGTCGCGGGAGCTGGCCGGCGAGATCCTGCGGTTCTGCCGCGAGCACCTCGCGCCGTACAAGCGGATCCGCCGGATCGAGTTCGCCGAGCTGCCGAAGACGATCTCGGGCAAGATCCGGCGGGTCGAGCTGCGCGCGGACGAGGCGTCGAAGGTGGAGAGCGGGTCCGGCGGCGAGCACACGTACGACGAGGCCGACTTCAAGCAAGGGTGAGTCAGCGCACCCCGGGCGAGGGGGTGCGTGCTGAAATGGGCGGATGTCCCCCGACACCGGCCTGGGCCTCGCCGCGGTTGTCGTCCTGCCGCTGCTGATCGTGATCGGCGTGGCCGCGTCCCGGTACGCCGGAACGCGGCACGACAAGGGGATCGTCACCGCGGCCCTGCGTGCCGTCGTGCAGCTGGCCGCCGTCGGCGCGGTCGTCGGGGTCGCCCTGCAGCACACGCTCGGGGCGATCGCGTTCGTGCTGGTGATGTTCGTGATCGCGACCTTCACCAGTACGCGGCGTCTCCATCAGACCGCTGTCATCCCACAGCAGTGGATGTACTGCGGGACCGCGATCGGTCTCGGTGCGTTCGTCGTACTCCTGCTGCTGATCGGGCCGGGCGTCGTACCGCGTAACCCGGCGACGATCCTGCCGATGGGCGGCATCATCATCGGCGGCACGATGACCGCCACCACGCTGGCCGGACGGCGGATGCTGAGCGAGTACGGGACCCGGTTCGGCGAGTTCGAGGCCGGGCTGTCGATCGGGCTGCTCCCTCCGGACGCGTTCAAGCTGGTGGTCGGCCCGGTGGCCGGCGACGCGCTGCTGCCCGCACTCGACCAGACCCGAACGGTGGGCCTGGTGTCGCTGCCCGGGGCCTTCGTCGGGATGGTGCTCGGCGGCGCGTCGCCCACCGAGGCCGCCGCATTGCAGCTCGTGGTCCTGCTCGGCCTGATCGCGTCCGAGTCGATCGCGATCCTGGCCATCACCGAACTCCTCGCCCGCGCCCGGCTTCCGGACGGGCGTACGGTTTCCTCATGACCGATGACAACAGCCTCTTCAGCCGGATCGACGAACTGGTCGCCGAAGAGCACGAGCTCCGCACCAAGCACGCCGGTGGGAAGATCAACGACGCCGACGAGCACGCCCGTCTGCGGGCCCTCGAGGTCGAGCTCGACCAGTGCTGGGACCTGCTCCGGCAGCGCCGCGCCAAGCGCGAGTTCGGCGAGAACCCCGACAGCGCCCAGCCCCGCTCCGCCGACACCGTCGAGGGCTACCTGAACTGAGCACTGCGATGCCCTCCTGGCTCCGGCCGGGAGGGCATCAGCAACTCAGAAACCGCGCAGTTTCTCTGGGGTGAGGCGGATCAGGACCGAGTAGTCCTGGTGGAAGCCGTCGGTGGTCATCCCGAGGCCGGCGATGTCGTCGGCGTACTTCGCGTTGTAGGCGGCCAGGGCATCGCCGGAGATCGGCTGCTCGTCGATCACCGCCGTACCGGAGATGACACCGACGTCTCCCCCGCTGTGCGTGGCGTTGAAGTTCAGGGCCACCTGCGGGTGGGCGGCGATGTTGTGCAGCTTGGCCTTGTTCCGCTGGCTGCTGATGAGCACCTCGCCGTTGTGCCAGAGGAACCAGACCGGGTTCGGCGCCGGCGTACCGGACTTGCCGACCGTGGTCAGCCACACCACGATTTCGTCGTCCAGCTGCCGCGCGATCCGCTTGCCGAAGTCGGTGGAAGTGTCGATCGTGAACATCAGGCCCCTTGGGTTGGTCAGGACGGACCGAGGCGCCCCCACTCGATGGCCGGGCAGTGGTTCATCACCATCGTGAGTCCCGCGGCCGTCGTCCGGGCGTAGGCGTCATCGTCCACTACATCGAGTTGGAACCACACCGCCTTGGCGTTGATTCCCACCGCCTGGTCCGCGATGTCGCCGGCCAGCTCGGACCGGACGAACACATCCACGCAGTCCACCGGGAACGGGATGTCCGCCAGCGTCGCGTACCCCTGCTCGCCGTGCACGGTCTCGGCCGCGGGGTGCACCGGCACGATCCGCTTACCGTGCCCCTGCAGGAACCGCGCCACGCCGTACGCCGCCCGGCTCGTGTTGTTCGACAACCCCACCACGGCCCAGGTCTGGCAGTCCGCCAGGATCTTCCGGATATCACTGTCCATGCCTAGATCCTCTCGCGAGCTTCAACCCCGCAGGTAGGTGAGGACGGCGGAGACGCGCCGGTCCAGTCCTTCGTCGAGCTGCAGCTTCGCGAAAATGTTGCCGACGTGCTTGCGTACGGCGGCCTCGCTGACGACCAGCTGCTCCGCGATCGACGCGTTCACCCGGCCCTCGGCCATCAGCGCGAGCACCTCCAGCTCCCGCGGCGTGAGCGCCGACAGCGGCCCGTCGTTCCGGCGCCGGGCCAGCAGCTGACGCACCACCTCAGGGTCGACCACCATCCCGCCGTCGGCGACCCGGTCGAGCGACTCGAGGAACTCCGCGACATGCCCGACCCGGTCCTTCAGCAGGTACCCGATCCCGCCGGTCGTTGTCTCCAGCAACGATGACAGGTACGCATCCGCGACGTACTGCGACAGCACGAGGATCCCGATCGACGGAAGCTCGGCCCGGATCGCGGCAGCCGCCCGTAGCCCCTCGTCGCTGTGCCCCGGCGGCATCCGGACATCGGTGATCACCACATCCGGAGGGTTCTTGCGGACGACGGCCAGCAGTGTGTCCGCGTCTCCGACGGTGTCGCGTACTTCGTGCCCGGCGCGATCCAGGATGCGGGCCAGCCCCTCCCGCAACAGCAGCGAGTCTTCGGCCAGCACGATGCTCAGTCGCCGAGTCGGCACGGGCACTCCATCCTCAGTCGTGTCGGCCCACCGGATGGGCTGTCGATGACGAGTGTGCCTCCCAACGCGTCCAATCGGGTCACCAACCCGGTCAGTCCGGTCCCGGCACCGGCCCGCGCGCCGCCGATCCCGTCGTCGGTGATCGTGATGACCAACTGCTGCCGATCGACCCAACCGGCCACCTCGCAGTGCGTGGCCCGCGCGTGCTTCGCGACGTTCGCGAGCGCCTCACTGACCACGAAGTACGCCGCCGCCTCGATCGGCGACGGCAACCGCGACGGCAACGCCATCTGCACAGTCACCGGCAGCGGACTGCGGTCCGCCACCTCCCGTACGGCGGCCTCCAGCCCGTGGTCGACCAGAACCCGCGGGTGGATCCCGCGGACCGCCTCGCGCAGATCGGCCAGCGCCGCCTCCGCCTCGGCATGCGCCTTCACCACCAGCCGCCGGCCCTCCCCCTCGGGCACGTCCAGCTCCGCCAATCCGAGCGTCATCGTGAGCCCGACGAGCCGCTGCTGTACGCCGTCGTGCAGATGCCGCTCGATCCGGGCCCGCTCGGTCTCGAACGCGTCGACCAGATCCAGCCGCGACCGGCGCAACTCCGCCAGGTTCCGTTGCAGTTCGTCCTGCCGCGGGCCGAGCATCGCCCTCGCCAGCGACGCTTCTGCTCCGGCGACCACACCGACCAGGTAGGAGCTGACGACGAAGAACGGTGGCCCGAACGCGACCAGGAAGATGAGCCCTTCCTGGGTCGAGTCCAGGATCCACGGCCCCATCCCCATCTCGTCGATGCTGGCAATGATCGGCGCGGCCAGCGTCGTGAGCAGGGTGGCCGCACTCAGCCCTGCCACGGCGGCACTGAGCGGCCAGACGAAGACGCCGAGGACGAATCCGTATCCGACGGACCGCAACGACGCCTGCTCGCGGCGGCGGAACTTCAGCTTCTCCCGCACCGACAGCGACGCGGGCATGTCCGCGTGCGGAGTCTTGATGCCGCCGACCAGCACCAATCCGGCACGCCACCGCTCGATCCGGCCGATCGCGACGCCGATCAGCGGGAACGCCGTCAGCAGCAGGACCCCGATCAGGATCGGGCTCAGGACGATGCTGGCCGCGGCCGCGACGATGAGGATGGCGAAGGTCAGTACTCCGACCGGCACCGAGGTGAACAGATAGGCGTAGCTGCGCCACGGCCAGGACGACACCACGTAGCGCGGTGACGCGAGCGCTGCCCACGGCGTCATCGGTACGGATCTGTCCACCGTGCCACCCTAGGTCCAGGGCGGCCCGCCGGACGGTAGCGTGCGCGCTACTACAGGTCTCCTCCACAGGCCAGGGTGCAAACGCCGTACCGGCGGTTGGCTGGAACCATGACCGCTACCGCGCCGACGCACCCGAGCGTCGTACCCACCGAAGCGCCGGCCCTGCTGCTGGACGGCATCACCAAGACCTACAGGTCCAAAGCCGGGGCGGTCGATGCGCTGCGAGGCGTGACGTACCACTTCGCTCGCGGCTCGTTCACGGCCGTCATGGGTCCGTCGGGCTCCGGCAAGTCGACGCTGTTGCAGTGTGCGGCGGGACTCGACCAGCCCACCGGCGGGAGCGTCGTTCTGGGCGGGACCAAGCTGAACGGACTCGACGAGGTCGCGCTCACCAAGCTGCGGCGGGAGGAGATGGGGTTCGTCTTCCAGGCGTACAACCTGCTCCCTTCGCTGACCGTGTACGACAACGTGGCACTGCCACTGCGGTTGACCGGTCGCCGCCCGCGCCGGGGCGACGTCCATCGGGTGCTCGAACAGGTCGGGTTGGAGGGGAAGGCCAAGCGCAGGCCGGCCGAGTTGTCCGGAGGGCAACAGCAGCGGGTCGCGATCGCGCGGGCGCTGATCACCCGGCCATCGGTGTTCTTCGCCGACGAGCCGACCGGCGCGCTGGACAGCGGGACGAGCCGGCAGATCCTCGGGCTGTTGCGCGAGGCAACCGACCGGGCCGGGCAGACGGTGGTGATCGTCACTCACGATCCGGTGGCCGCGGCGTACGCCGAGCGGGTGCTGTTCCTGTCCGACGGGCTGATCGCGGGTCACCTCGACCGCGGTACGCCGGGCCAGATCGCCGCGGCCATGAGCGACCTGGAACGCTGATGTTCTACCTCAGCCGCCAGACGGTCAGCCGTCACCACTCCCTGTACGCCGGTTCGTTCGTGGCCTTGGCCGTCGGAGTCTTCCTCCTGGGACTCGCGGCCACCGCGACCGCCGCCACCATCGCCTACCGCGGCCCGCTCGCCGACAGCATCACCGTGACGACGCTGGGCGGCAACGACGCCGCACCGAGGCAGGTCCGGGTACCGACCTCCGGCGCGGACACGTCCGGGTTGCAGGTCGTCCTCAGCATGGTCGGGACGATCAGCGGGTTCATCACGATCTTCGTCATCGCCAGCACGTTCGCCTTCGCGGTGGCGTCCAGGCGCCGCGAGATCGGTCTGCTTCGGCTCATCGGCGCGACACCACGGCAGGTACGGCGGATGATCCTCGGCGAAGCGTTCGTGGTCGCACTCGTGGCCGCGCTGAGCGGTGCGGTGCTGGCGCAGTTGGCGACTCCCCTGCTGCTGCGCAAGGCGTCGTACACCGAACTGGCGCCCGTGAAACTGGAGCCGGCCTCGCCATGGGTGCCGCTGGCGATCGCGGTCGGTGCCGGGCTGCTCGTGGCGATGCTCGGCGCCCGGTCCGCGGCCAGACGGGCCGGACGGGTCGGGCCGATCGATGCGCTGCGCGAGGCCGCACTGGAGCCGCCGCGGATCGGGCCGGTCCGGATCGTCTTCGGGCTGCTCTTCATGGCCGGGTCGATCACGCTCCTGACGCTGATCCGGCCGTCGACCGGCGAGGGCGTGATGCCGCTGGCGATGTTCACGCCGATGCTCCTGGTCATCGCGCTGACCCTGCTCGCACCGCTAATAGTCCCGTGGATCAGCCGGCTGTGGGCGCTGCCGCTGACCGCCTGGACCCGGGCGTCCGGGAGTCTGGCCCGCAGCAACGTCGTCGCCTCGCCGAGGCGCAGCGCATCGCTGGCCGCGCCGATCCTCGCCATCTCAGCGGTCGCCGGGTCGATGGTGCTCAGCCTCAGCTTCGCCGCCGACAGCGCCGAGGCGACGATCCGCGATTCCGTTCGTGCACCCATCGTGGTGACCGGTGCCGCCGAGCTCGACGCCGGTCTGGGCACGGTGGACGCCGGGGTGCCGCTCCAATTCGTCCGGATCGACCAGGACGACGCCGAACTCGAGGATGCCGAAGGGATCGACCCGGCGATCGCCACGCAGACCCGCAATCTCACCGCGCTGTCCGGTGACCTGGGCAAGCTCACCGGAAACACTGTTGCCGTAAGCAAGGAAACGTCCGGGTTCGAGCGCTACAAGGTCGGCGACCAGGTGTCGGTGACGTTCCTGGACAAGACCGCCGCGAAGCTCCGGATCGTCGCGATCGTCCCGGACGCCTTCGGAGTCAGCCCGTCCTTCCTGATCCCGCTCGACCTCGCCCGCAAGCACGCTCCGTCCGCCGTACCCGACCGGAGCTTCGTCCTGCCCGCTCCCGGTGTCGATCTGCTCGGCACGATCGACCACGCCGTACGGGCGGCCGAGTGGGAAGCCGAGCAGGCCGAGGGCGTGCGGAAGGGCAACCAGTTCGGGCTGATCCTGCTGCTCGGCCCGGCCGCGCTGTACAGCGCCATCGCGATCGCCAACACGCTTCTGATGGGCAGTCTGCAGCGGCGACACGAGTTCATCACCTCGCGGCTGCTGGGTGCCACGCCGGCACAGATCCGCCGGATGGTCCTGTGGGAGTCCTCGCTGGTCGGCGTGGTCGCCCTCAGCCTCGGTACGGCGATCACGGTCACCGTCGGGATACTGATCCGGCACGCCATGACGTCGGGGATGACCGACGTACCGGTGACGGTGCCGTGGGGTGTGTTGCTGGGTATCGCCGGACTTTGTCTGACGCTGGCGGTAGGGTCCGCTCTGGCCCCGACGACGTACATCCTGCGCCGGTCGCAGCCGTCCGCTGCGGTGGAATAGACCGGTATCGGGCGGATCGACCGACGCAACGGTGGGTCGTGGCCGGGCAAAAGGCCGTTCACCAGCGACAATGGGCACGGCGCCGGACCGTCGCGGCGCCGTACCGGTTCGATCGAGGAGCAGTAAAACCCGCATGGCACGCCGTTCCAGCACCACCGCCGAGCCCGAGGACTTCGAGGAGCGCATCCTCGACGTCGATGTCGCCGACGAGATGCGCGCCAGCTACCTGGAGTACGCCTACTCGGTGATCTACGCCCGCGCACTGCCGGACGCGCGAGACGGACTGAAACCGGTCCAGCGGCGGATCCTGTTCTCGATGGCGGAGAACAACATCCGCCCCGACCGCGGACACGTGAAGAGCGCCCGCGTCGTCGGTGAGGTCATGGGTAAGTACCACCCGCACGGCGACGGCGCGATCTACGACGCGCTGGTCCGGACCGCGCAGCCTTGGTCGATGCGGGTCCCGCTGATCGACGGCCACGGGAACTTCGGCTCACTCGACGACGGTCCCGCCGCGATGCGGTACACCGAGTGCCGGATGGCGCCGCCGGCGATGGCGATGACGACCGGCCTGGACGAGGACGTCGTCGACTTCAAGCCGAACTACGACGGCCAGGAGGAAGAGCCGTCGGTGCTGCCGGCCGCCTTCCCGAACCTGGTCGTCAACGGCGCTTCCGGCATCGCGGTCGGGATGGCGACCAACATGGCGCCGCACAACCTGGTCGAGGTGATCCAGGCCCTGCGGCACCTGATCAAGACCCCGGCCGCCGACCTCGACGACCTGATGCGGTTCATCCCCGGCCCGGACCTGCCGACCGGCGGCAAGATCGTCGGCCTGGAGGGCATCAAGGACGCGTACGCGACCGGTCGCGGCAGCTTCAAGATGCGCGCCACCGCCCGGGTCGAGAACGTCACCCCGCGGCGCAAGGGCATCGTCGTCACCGAGCTGCCGTACTCCGTCGGCCCGGAGAAGGTGATCGAGAAGATCAAGACCCTGGTCCAGTCCAAGAAGCTGCAGGGCATCGCCGACGTCAAGGACCTGACCGACCGAACCCACGGCACCCAGCTGGTGATCGAGGTCAAGAACGGCTTCGTGCCCGAGGCGCTGCTGGAGCAGCTCTACAAGCTGACCCCGCTCGAGGACGCGTTCCACGTCAACAACGTCTGCCTGGTCGACGGCCAGCCGCGCACCCTCGGTCTGAAGACCCTGCTCGAGGTCTACCTCGACCACCGGTACGACGTGACGCGGCGGCGCAGCGAGTTCCGCCGCAAGAAGGCGCAGGACCGGCTGCACATCGTCGACGGCCTGCTGATCGCGATCCTGGACATCGACGAGGTCATCCAGATCATCCGGACCAGCGACGACGCGGCCGCCGCCCGGACCCGGCTGATGGAGATCTACGACCTCACCGAGGTGCAGACCAACTACATCCTGGACATGCCGCTGCGCCGGCTGACGAAGTTCTCCAAGATCGAGCTGGAGACCGAGAAGGGCGAACTGGAGCGCGAGATCGAGCGGCTGACCGCGATCCTCGAGGACCAGGCGCTGCTGAAGAAGACGGTCTCGGACGAGCTGGCCGAGGTCGCGAAGACGTACGGCACGCCGCGGCGGACCGTGCTGCTGGAGTCGTCGGGTGCGACCAAGACCGCGACCGTGCCGCTCGAGGTCAGCGACGACCCGTGCTGGGTCCTGATGAGCTCGACCGGCCTGCTCGCCCGGACGAACGGCGTGGAGCCGTTCGGGACCGGCGACACCAGGGCGAAGCACGACGCGATCGTGTCCGCGGTGAAGAGTACGGCGCGCGGTCAGTACGGCCTGATCACCAGCGCGGGCCGGTTGATCCGGCTCGAGTCGCTGGACCTGCCCGCCGTACCGACGACCGCGAACGCGCCGAACCTGCAGGGTGGCGCGCCGGTGGCCGAGTTCGTGTCGCTCGAGCCCGGCGAGAAGGCGCTCGCCCTGACGACGATGGACCCGGACTCGATCGGCGTCGCCCTGGGTACGACGGGTGGCGTGGTCAAGCGCGTCGTCCCGGACCACCTGAGCAACCGCGACTCGTGGGAGATCGTCGGCCTCAAGGAGGGCGACGAGGTGATCGGCGCCGTCGAGCTGACCACCGGCGACGAGGAACTGTGCTTCATCACGTCGGACGCGCAGTTGCTGCACTTCCCGGCGTCCGCGGTTCGGCCGCAGGGACGGACGGCGGGTGGCATGGCGGGCGTTCGCCTGACCGCCGGCGCAAAGGTGGTCTTCTTCGGTGCTGTGAACGCTGGTCGCAACGCGCAGGTCGTCACCATCGCGGGCTCGTCGTCGGCGCTGCCGGGGACCGAAGTCGGCGCGGTGAAGGTGACGCCGTTCAGCGAGTACCCGGGCAAGGGGCGCGGCACTGGTGGTGTGCGGTGCCAGCGGCTGCTCAAGGGTGAGGACGGGCTGCTGCTCGGATTCATCGGGGCGGCTCCGGTGCGGGCCAGTGCGAGCAGCGGTGCCCCGGTCGAGTTGCCCCCGATCGACCCGCGGCGCGACGGCTCCGGCGTACCCGTGGCTCAACCGATTGCTGCGTGTGCTCCAGACAGTGTCAGTTACATGGCAGGCTGACCCCCATGAAGAGACTCGTCGCGCTCGGCGCGGTGCTGGTGCTGGCGCTGGCGGGGTGCAGCGACAAGAAGGACTCCGGGGACGGCGGCGGCCAGTCCGGTGACGACCCGGTCGCGATGCTCACGGCGGCCAAGAAGGCCATCGACGAGGCGGCCAGCGTGCACATCGTGCTGACCGGCCGCGACCTGCCGGAGACCGCGCAGGCGCTGGCGTCCGGTGACGGCGTCGCGACCCATGCCCCGGCGTTCAAGGGGAAGCTGACCGTGCGCGCGGCCGGTTCGCCGATCGACGCGGAGGTCGTCGCGGTCGACGGCAAGGTCTACGCGAAGCTCCCGCTCACCGGTCGATTCCTCGAACTGACACCGTCCCAACTGGCGGGCCTCGGCGCGCCCGACCCGGCCGTCCTGCTCGACCCGGCCAGGGGCCTGACCTCGGTCCTGCCGAAGGTGAAGGACCCGAAGATCAAGGGCGAGACCAGGGACGGCGCCAAGGTCCTGACCGAGATCACCGGCGCGGTCCAGGGAAAGTCGTTGCAGGGCATCTTCCCGAAGGCGCCCGCCGACCAGGACTTCCCGAGTACCTTCAAGATCGACAAGGACACCAAGCAGTTGGTCGCGGCGACCATCTCCGGTCCGTTCTACGAGGGCGCCACCAGCAGCTACGACGTCACCCTGGACAAGTACGGCGAGACGGTCGAGATCACCAAGCCGTGAGCGAGGACTCGCCCGTCGGCCGTGCGGCGCCGGTGAGCAGCCCGAAGACCAGGCTCACCCTGGCCTCGATCGCGGTGGCGTTCGCCGCGGCGGACACCTACGTCGTCGTACTGGCGCTGCCGGACATGATGGCGGGCGTCGGGCTGTCGGTGGACGAACTGCAGCGGGCCGCGCCGATCATCTCGGGGTTCCTGCTCGGCTACATCGCCGTACTGCCCCTGATCGGGCGGATCGCCGACGTGGTCGGGCGTACGCCGGTGCTCGTCGGCGCGCTGATCCTGTTCGCGGTCGGGTCGCTGATCACGGCCGGGGCGTACGACCTCTCGCTGGTGGTAACCGGTCGGTTTCTTCAGGGTGTGGGTGGTGGTGGGCTCGTGCCCGCGACGCTGGCCCTGGTCGCCGACCTGTGGCCGGCTGACCGGCGTGGACTCCCCCTCGGCGTCGTCGGTGCGGTCCAGGAACTCGGGGCGGTGCTCGGGCCGCTGCTCGGTGCGGCGGTGCTGGCGGTGGCGGACTGGCGCTACATTTTCTGGCTCAATCTGACCGTCGCGGTTCTCCTCGCGCTCCTCCTCCGCGGCCTCAAGCCTCCACCGCTGTCAGCCGCGGTCGGAGTCCTCGCCTGCATCGCACTCGGGCTGACCATCACCGCGCCTGAGCGACTCGCGACCGGCGTCACTCTGGGCTTGCCCTTCGTGCCCTTCACTGGGTCGTCCCGCCTGCTCACGCCGATCGGCGTGGTCACGCTTGTTCTGGCCCTGGTCTGGCTGGGTCTGGTCTTGTGGCGGACACGTGGTCGGTTGCGCGCTGTGTTGTCGCAGGTGGACCTCGTCGGCGCACTCCTGCTGGCTCTCGCGCTGGCCGGAGTGGTCTTGGCGTTCGCGACTGCTGACCCCGAGCGTGAGCTGATGGCGCCTGCCGGTCCGTGGCTGCTGGTCGTTGCCGCGGTCTTCGCGGTCGGCTTCGCGATCTGGCAACGCCGTACGACGCGGGCGATCGTGCCGCGAGGTCTGCTGGGTGCACGGCCGGCTTGGGGCTCGCTGGCGGTCAGCTTCCTGGTCGGATGTGCGTTGATCGCGGCGCTGGTCGACGTACCCGTCTTCGCGCGGACCACTCAGGGCGGCGGGCAGTTGGCCGCGGCGCTGGTGTTGCTGCGGTTCCTGATCGCGCTGCCCGTCGGCGCGGTAGTTGGCGGGTGGCTGACCAGGCGCTTCGGGCTTGGTCTCATCACCGGCGCTGGTCTGGCGCTGGCTGGGGCGATGTTCGTGGTGATGGCGTTCTGGGGGCGGAACTCGCTCGATCACTTCCCGGCGACCGTCGTACTGCTGCTGTGCGGCTTCGGGTTCGGGCTGGCGTTGTCGCCGGTCAACACGGCGATGCTCGGCGCGACGCCCGCGGACACCCACGGTCTGGTCAGCGCACTCGTTGTGGTGGCGCGCATGATCGGCATGCTGGTCGGCGTGTCCGCGCTGACAGCGATCGGACTGCGGCGGTACTTCTCCATCGCCGACGACATCCCTTCGCCCAACGAGCTGTGCCCGTCGGCGCCCGGTTCCTGCCGGCCCTTCGTGGACGCGCTCCGCGACGCGGCTATTTCACAAGTTCACGCGATCTTCGCCGGAGCCGCGGTGTGCGCGTTCCTCGCCGCGATTCTGGCCGTCCTACTGCTCGGCCGACGTGGTGTTGTGCACAGATGATGAGCATCACGCCGGACAGCCGTCCCACCTCGCGTACCGTGATGACGTGACTGTTCGACCCGACGCGACCGGTAGGCCCGGCTTGTGCTCGACGTTCTGCCGGGAGTTGCGCGAGCCGCTGGCCGGTACGGCGGTCGTCGCGAGCGGCTGGGTCGTTGTCGAGCAGCCGGGTCCCTGGGGTGCGAAGGCGCCGACGCACAGTCACCTCGATCCCGAGTTCGGCGGGAAGTTCGACGACGCCTGCAAGAAGGCGGACGTCAGGTTCGGCCTGATCCGCGCTCCCGGCCGGCACTCGGACGCAATCGAACAGTCCCGCCAGGTGTACGTCGGCTCGACGATGCCCGGGCGGAGTTGGTTGCTCGGAGGCCTGGTCGACGAGCCGGCGGCGCTGCGGACGCTTGACCTGGACGCGGCCGCCCGCGGCGATCGGGATGCGGTCGCTGCATCGCTGCCCGGGCTGCGCCAGGTCGACCATCCGGTGATGCTGGTCTGCACGAATGGCAAGCGTGACGAGTGTTGCGCGCTGCTCGGACGGCCGCTGGTGAAGGCACTGTCCGCGGCCGCGCCGGGCCGGGTCTGGGAGGCGAACCACCTGGGCGGCCACCGCTTCGCGCCGACCGCGACCGTGCTCCCCGCGGGCACCATGCACGGACACCTCACCGCCGAGGCCGCCGTCGCCGTGCTCGCGGCCGCGGATCGCGGCGAGACCGTCCTGACCGGACTGCGTGGCCGGTCGAGCTGGACCAAGCACGGTCAGGCCGCGGAGATCGCCGTACGCCGTCTGATCGGTGAACTCTCACTGGATGCCCTCAGAGTCGCGGGCGAAGACCCTGAAGCTGTGACGGTGTGGCATCGCGACGGCCGGTCCTGGACTGTTCCGGTCACCAGTGTCGCCGCCGATCCACCCCGTCCGGAGTCCTGCGGAAAGGAGCCGTTCGCGATGTCGATCCTGCAAGCCGGAACCCCTGTGCCAGGTGAGGCCCGATGAGCACCGGGTTCGAGGACCTGCTGGCCGCCAACGCGGAGTACGTCGCCGACTTCCACTACGGCGGCTTCGACGGTCTGGCCCACGCCGGCATCGGCGTCGTCACGTGCATGGACTCGCGGATCCCACCGCTGGAGATGCTCGGGCTGAAGCCAGGCGACGCGAAGGTCCTGCGCAGCGCGGGTGGCCGGGTCACCGAGATCACCATGACCGGGCTGGTGCTCGGCGTCCAGTTGCTCGGCGTCCGCCGGATCATGGTCATCCCGCACACCCGCTGCGCGATGGCCGCGATGTCCGAGGACGACCTGCGCGCCCAGGTGGAGAAGGCTGCCGGCAAGCCGGCCGGCTACCTGCCGATCAACGTCATCCCCGACCAGCTCGAGGCGCTCCGCCGCGACGTCGCGGCCGTCCGCGAGCACCCGCTCATCGGCGAGGACATCCTGGTCGGCGGCTTCATGTACGACGTCGACACCGGCCGCCTCACCCAGATCGATTGATGCCGGGGCTTACCGAGCCCGCGCTCCGGACGTTGCCGCTGGCAACCCTCCGCCCGCAGGGGTGGTTGCTGGAACGGCTGCGACTGCAGGCGGACGGGATGTCCGGGCATCTGGACGAGTTCTGGCCGGATGTGGCCCGGAGTGGCTGGATCGGCGGTGATGCGGAGGGTTGGGAGCGCGGTCCGTACTGGCTGGACGGGATCGTCGGCGTCGCCTACCTGCTGGACGATGACCGGTTGAAGGCCAAGGTGCGGCGGTGGGTGGACTACATCCTCGAGCACCAGCATGAGGACGGGTGGTTCGGTCCGCGCAGTGGCGAGTCGACGTACGCCGATCACGACAGTTGGCCGCGGATCATTGTGCTCAAGGCACTGCTGCAGCACCACGACGCGACGGGTGATCCGCGCGTCGTCCCGGCTGCGCTGAGGTTCCTTCGCCTGCTCGACGCGATGCTGGACGAGTGGCCGCTGCGGGAGTGGGCGCGGTCTCGGTGGACCGACGTCGTGTGGGTGATCAACCAGCTGCACGACCTGACTGGTGAGGACTGGCTGCTGGGGCTGGCTGCGAAGTGCAAGGAGCAGGGGTTCGACTGGTTCGGGTATGCCGATCGGCTGCCGTTCACCGGTAAGGTGCCTGAGGCAACGTTACGTGCGTTCCAGGCGCAGCATGACGGCAACTGGATGAACGACGGCCACCTGTCGTCCCACGGCGTCAACGTCGCCATGGGCCTGAAGGCGATGCCGGTGTGGCAACGCCATGACACGTCGGTCGACCAGCAGGCGCGGCTCCTTCACCTCATCGCGCAGCTGGACGCCTGTCACGGCCAGGCGAACGGACTCTTCAGCTGCGACGAACACCTGGCCGGCCGTCATCCGAGCCAGGGCACCGAGACCTGCACAGTCGTCGAGTACCTCGCCTCGCTCGAGGTCGCCCTCGAATCCTTCGGTCCGGTCGAGCTGCTCGCCGACCGCCTCGAACGACTGGCCTTCAACGCGCTGCCCGCCAGTACGACGCCCGATGAATGGACCCATCAGTACGTGCAGCAGGCCAACCAGGTGATCTGCCACGTCACCGAGGACCGCATCTACACGAACAACGGCCCGGACGCGAACGTCTTCGGCCTCGAACCCCACTTCGGCTGCTGCACCGCCAACCGCCACCAAGGCTGGCCCCGCTTCACCTCCCAACTGTGGATGCGCTCCCCCGACGGCGCCTTCACGGCCCTCTCCTACGCCCCCTGCTCCTTCGAGTACGAGGGCCTGACGGTGTCCGTAGCCGGCGCCTACCCTTTCTCCGACGACGTCGAAATCACCACCCAGGGCACCGGCCGACTCCGCCTCCGAATCCCCACGTGGGCAACCAACCCCACCCTGACCATCGACACCCCCACCGACCCACCCCACCACCAACACGCGCCCGACCCCACCCCCGGTTCCGTGCATGAGATCGAGGTGTCGGGTGATCAGACCCTTCGTCTGCACCTCGGCGCGAGCGTCCAGGCGGTACCTCGTACGGGTGGAGCGATCACCCTGGAGCGCGGCCCCCTGGTGTTCTCACTCCCGATCGGCGAAGACTGGCGCCAGATCGCCGGCGAAGACCCCCACGCCACCTGGGAGGTCCACCCCACCACCCGTTGGAACTACGCGATCAACCCCGAGCACACCCACCTGTCCCGGAAACCGATCAGTTCCAACCCGTTCTCCCCCGCCACCGCCCCACTCCACCTCCAAGTCCGAGCCCACCAAATCCCCTGGCCCCTGGAACACGGCGCCGCAGCCGCACCCCCACCCACCCCAAGGCACTCCACCGACCCAACGGCCGTCGGCGCCGACCCGGCTGACCCGGATCCTGCCATCGGCGGGCCGGAGGAGCTCACCTTCATCCCGTACGGCTGTACGACTCTGAGGGTCACCGAGCTTCCGCAGGTCTAGCGGTGTGCCCACCCAGGAGATTCGGCCAGGGTGAGCCGGCCGACGCCGCGGACAGGATCTGGGGATCGAGGACAGGACCCCGGGACCGCGGACAGGACCCCGGGACCGCGGACAGGACCCCGGGACCGCGGACAGGACCCCGGGACCGCGGACAGGACCCCGGGACCGCGGACAGGATCCCGGGACCGCGGACAGGAGCTGGGGACCGCGGACATGGCATGACCTGTTCACGGTCGCCAGAAGGTGTTCACGGTCACGCCGCACCGACCGCCCAGCCACCTGCCACCTGCCACCTGCCACCTGCCACCTGCCACCTGCCACCTGCCACCTGCGACCCTGCCACCAAGGTCCTGGCCATGACGCGCGGCGTCCCGCTCGGCCGGCCTGGAGCTGGAGCTGGAGCTGGAGGAGCTCACCTTCCTTCCTTATGGGTGCACGACGCTTCGGGTGACCGAGGTGCCTGCGGTCTAGCGCTCCTCGATCAGCTCGATCTCGTCGACGGCCGACGTACCCTCACGGACCAGCGCGAAGGCCGCCTTCGTTTCGGCCAGGGTAGGCGCGAGCTCGCGCGCGGCCTTCAGGTCGTCGGCCGACTCCCAGCGCCACACCCCGGCCCACTGGTTCTCCCCGACCCGGCCGAGACGTGCCTCCGTCAGCCCCGGGATCGACGCCCGGACCGCATCGACCAGCGCGTTGTGCCGATCCAGCACCTCCCCCGCGTCCTTCGTCACGGCCTCGAACTTCGTGATCGCGATCAGCGACATGACTAGTGCCTCTCTCTAGAGTTGACTTATAGTGAACGAATCTAGAGATAGACTCTAGTCATGACCGTTGTCAAGCGACCAAGCAAGCGGGCCGAGAAAGCGCAGGAGACCCGCCGCCGGATCATCCAGGCCGCGACAGAGCTCTTCGTCGCCGACGGGTACGGCGCGACCAACCTGCAGGACGTGGCCGACCAGGCCGGTGTCGCGGTACAGACGATCTACTTCGTGTTCGGCAACAAGCGGGCCTTGCTGAAGGAACTGGTCGACGTCACGATCGCCGGCGACACCGAGCCGGTCGCGACCATGGAGCGCCCCTGGTTCACCGACGCGGTCGCGATGCGCACCGCCCCGGACATGCTGGCTGAATACGTCCCCGGCTCCAGCGCCGTCCTCGCCCGGGTCGCACCGATCATGCGCGTCCTCGAGTCCGCCGTCGCGAACGATCCGGAGGTCTCCGCCCTCTGGCCACCCGACGAGGACCTGCGGTACGTCGTACAACGCGCGGCCGCGGAGGCCCTCGTCACCAAGTCGGGCCGCAGGAGAGGCCTGACCGTCGACGAGGCCGCCGATCTGCTCTACGGCATCCTCAGCCCCGAGCTCTACCTGCTCTTCGTCCGCGACCGCGGCTGGTCCCACGACCGCTGGGTCGAATGGGCCACCCAGACCCTCCGCACCCAACTCTGCGCGTGACCACCGACGTCAACGGAACGACCACACCCACCGCGACCAGAGCCCGACGCTGGAGCGAAGCTGCTCTTCTGCTGCTCGGCGCGATCGGACTGGTCGTCCTCGTGTATCCCACCTTCGTTCTCATGGACGCGCTGCCGCGGGTCGATCCCTCCCAACTCGGGCACGGGGTCACCTACTCGGGTTCAGGCATCGATCACCGGTGGATCGCGCAGGCGCTGCTCTCAGCACTCCTCCTGATGCTCGTCACCGGACTCCCCATCGGCCGCCTGGCCGGGCGCGGTTCGCTCCCAGGTGCAGTTGCCCAGGTCATCGGGGGCCTGGCCGTCGCCTTCTGGGCTGTGGTCGGCACCGCGCTCACCAGCGCGTACTTCTGGGGCCCGGACGATCGCTGCACCTACGCCTCCTGCTGGCCACTGCACCAACAGATCGCGGCGAACCTCGCACCAGGCGTGCTGACCGCGATCGTGATGATCGTGATGGCTCTGCTCGTCAACCAGCTGGCGTGGTGGATCCGCACACTGGTCCCGGCTGCGGTGTGGGTCGCCGTCCTCGTCGTCCAGCACGCGGTCTGGACGCGCTACCTGCTGCCACTCTTCCAGGCGCCGCCTACCTGACGGTCACCTTGCCGGTGTCGAGTTCGTAGTACGCGCCGACGAGTTTGAGCTTGCCGGACTTCTCCAGCGGGCCGATCACCGGCGACTGGCGCAGCGTCGCGAGCACCAGGTCGACGTTCGCGTGGACGGCGTTGGTCAGGCGGTCGCCCGCCTTCCCGGCGACCTGACGGACGGCCGGCGCGAGGGCGTCGACGATGTACCCCAGCTCACCGGCTTCCGCAGTTCGCCGACGCGAGTCCAGCGCCTTGATCGTCGCGTCGAGTGCACCACAGCGCTGATGGCCCAGGACGACGAGAAGAGGAGTACGCAATTCCGCGATCCCGAACTCCACGCTGCCGGTGACGGACTGGTCGAGCGCCTCACCCGCACTGCGTACGACGACCAGATCGCCGAGCCCTTGATCGAAGACGAGCTCGATCGGGACCCGGGAGTCGACGCACCCGAGCACGGTCGCGAACGGATGCTGCGCCTTGCTCACCGCGACCCTGCGCGCGATCCCTTCGTCGAGATCCTCGTCCCGCTCAGCCACAAAGCGGGCATTGCCGTCCAGTAGCTGCTGCAGCGCTTGGTTGCCGTCAACAACAGCCAACGGCGGCGAGGGTGTCGAACCCGTTGTCGGGGGCAACGTCCCGCCGGCGATCTGCTCGGCGGCAGGCGTCACCTCGGGCGAGGCGTCGTCCGCACAGCCGGCGAGGACCGCGCCGGAAGCTCCGGCCGCGAGCAAACCCAGCATCCGGCGACGCGACGGCCGATTCCGGTACGGCGTGCTGCCGGAAGGCGTGTCCAGGGACGGAAGCGACGGTGTGTTCAACGGAGAGCTCCTCACGGGAGTGCGGCGTGGGGCGACGCCGCCTGTTCCGAAGGTAGCTGATTGCATACAGTCTGCAATACCCGCGAGATGTTCGGATCTCTCGGTTCCCGGGCCGAAATCTGATAGATACCCCTTATGAGACTCCGCCCCAGCTCATTCTCCCGATCCCTACTCGTCGGCGCCCTGGCCCTGACCACCGTTCTCTCCGGCGCGCCCACCGTGCACGCGGCGCCGGTCGTCACCGGTTGCCTCGACCAGTCCGTCACCGGCAGCGTCGAGGAGCAACGCCTGGACAACGGCGTCGCCGGCGGTCCCTCGGTTCCGGCCCAGATCCTGCAGCGATCCGGCTTCGACCATCAGGTAGCGCTCTTCACCCGCCTGCTCTGCACGATGCCGAACCCGCGGGCTGCCGCCATCCTCGTCCACGCCCAAGGCGAGGCTCTCTGGCGTACGGCGACCCACCGCGCCCAACATCCGGTCACCGGCACCAACGCGCTCCCAGCCACCGACGATCGCGGCCTCTACTGGGCCCGCCTCTCTATGGCCCTGGCCCTCCGCCAGTGGCAACCCCGCTTCGGCCTCGGTACGACGGAACGCGCCGACCTGATCCGATCGCTCGAATACACCTCACGCGGCATCACCAGTAGCAGCTTCTCCCCCGGCGTACGGAAGATCCTGGTCACCGGCTTCGATCCGTTCACGCTCGACGCGGACATCCGGATCGGCAACCCGTCCGGAGCGAACGCACTGACGCTGGACGGACAGCGCTGGACGATCAACGGCACGACCTACCAGATCCAGACCGTGATGTTCCCGGTCCGCTACACCGACTTCGACGAGAACATGGTCGAGAACGCCCTCGCCCCGCACTACCGCCCCGGCCCGCAGCGCGCGGACCTGGTCATGACGGCCAGCCAGGGCCGGGCCGGCATCTTCGACCTCGAGGTCTACAACGGCCGGCGCCGGTCGGTCAGCTCGATCGGTGACAACAACAACCTCTGGGGCGGCGGCACCGTCAACGCCCCGGTCGTCTCCCCCAGCATGCCGCCCGGCCCGGAGTGGCTGACGTCGAGCCTCCCGCTGGCACGGATGGCGCAGGCCGACGTCACCCCGTTCCGGACCCGCGTGAACACCTCAGTGCTCGAGATCCCGGACGGACAGACCGCGCCGGTCCGGCAGCCGCTGGGTCCGACACCCGGCTCGATCGCCTCGGAAGGCACCGGTGGCGGGTACCTGTCGAACGAGGTTGCCTACCGCAACACTCTCCAGCGCGACCTGCTCGACCCGTCGATGCCCGCCGGTCACCTGCATGTCCCGGTGCTGTCGTTCGACCCAGCCAACAAGACCGAGATCACCGACCTGACGTACGAGACCAACCGCGAAGACATCGTCCGCGGCGCCCACGCCGTACTCCGCCAAGCCCTGCATTAGGACTCAGAGAGGCCGTGCTGGTCGCGGCGGCGCAGAACGACCAGCGTGACGCCGAGCGCGACCGCGCCGAGGGAGATGCCACCCAGTGCGCCCAACGCGACGGAGTTGGTGTCGAGAGCAGTCGTTCGATCAACCGAATCGAGCGGTGCCGGGGCAGGGGTTGGGTCGGCGTATCCCGGATAGCCGGTTCCTTCGTCCGGCCAGGGGTCCGCCTGTTGCGTCTGCGTTTGGTTCGGTTGCCACGGAGTGGCCGTCGCAGGCGCAGCCGTTCCGAGGGCGACGCCGAAGAGAACGACTGCGATCGCCATGCTGCGGTGCTTCATGATCCCGTCTCCTTGTCCTCACGTCCGGCGGAACCGCTCGCCGCGGTCCGGGTACGCCGTACGTCTGGTACTCCGTTGTCGCCCACAGCGGTATCGCGACGCCGCAGGGCGGTATCACGGCGGTGACGCCGCCATTGACGGCGCTCCGGGCGGGCATGACAGTCGAGAGGTGGGTATCGACGTACTCGGTCCGCTCACGGTCGAGGGCGCGCAGAAGGTTCTCGGGCGACGTGATCGGATCGTGGTCGCAGCGCTGGCCGTCCACCCCGGGGAGGTCGTCAGCGCAGAGCAGCTGGCCGACGTGTTGTGGCGCGAGCGGCCGCCGCCGTCATGGCAGAAAGTCGTCCAGGGGTGCGTGGTCCGGCTTCGCAAGGTCCTCGGCACGCACGCGATCGAGACGCAGCCGCTCGGGTACCGGCTCGCCGTACCGCTCGACGAGATCGACGCTCAGCGCTTCGATCGTGCCGTGGTCCGGGCGCGGGCGTTGCTCGCGTCGGACGAACCCGAGCGATCGGCCATGGTCCTCGCCGACGCTCTGGCGTTGTGGCGTGGCCGACCGCTCACGGAGCTGGACGGCTGGGACACCGCCCGCATCGAGGCCTCCCGACTGATCGAGTTGCGGCACACGGCCGACGAGTTGTACGTCGAGTCGGCCCTGCGATCCGGACAGCACGACCAGGTCCTCGCCAAGGCACAGGCACTGGTCACTGAGGCGCCATTGCGCGAACGACGCTGGGTCCTGCTCGCCACGGCGCAGTACCGGTCCGGCCGGCAAGGCGACGCGCTGCGGACGATCCATCGACTGAAGAACGTCTTGAACCGCGATCTCGGCCTCGATCCCAACGCGGAAGTCGACGCCCTGGAGCAGGCGATCCTGCGCCAGGACCCGTCGCTGGTCGCGGCAAGCGCCCTGCAGGAGCCCAGCCCGGAATGCCCGTATCCGGGCCTCAAGCCGTACGACGTCGACGACGCCGACTCCTTCTTCGGCCGTGACGCCGACATCGCGGCCTGCCTGCGCCGACTCGCCGACGAATCGGTACTGGCAGTCGCCGGCCCCTCCGGCTGCGGCAAGTCCTCACTGATCCGGGCCGGCGTCGCCGCCACGTTGCGCCGGGACGGCCGGCAGGTCGTGGTGATGACACCGGGGCCGCATCCGGTCGCAATGCTCGCAGCGGCCATGTCCGGTACGACGGCACCGGTGCTCCTCGTCGACCAGTTCGAGGAAGTGTTCTCACTGTGCCAGGACAGGACCGAGCGGGTTGCCTTCCTGACCGCTCTGGCAGCGCATGAGGCGTTGCTGATCATCTCGATCCGTGCTGACCGGCTGGCCGACGTCTCGGAGTCTCCGTCGTTCGCGCGGCTGGTCGAGCGCGGCCTCTACCTGCTGTCGGCGATGACACCGGACAACCTGCGGGCGGCGATCGAGGAACCCGCCCGGCTGGCATCGCTGGTCGTCGAACCAGGCCTGGTCGACCTGCTCGTCAACGAGGTCGCGGACGCGCAATCCGCCGAAGCGGTCCACGAGCGGCTGTCACCGGAGCAGCGCACGGTCCTGCACGGCCTGTTGCTGCGCCTGGTCGCGCCGGGACCGGAGGGCGAACCGACCCGCAGCCGCTTGCCGCGTCGCCTGGTCGTGACACGTCCCGAGGACGACCAGATGATCGATCTGCTGGTGGCTTCGCGGCTGCTCACCAGCGACGCCGGAGTCGTCGAGATCGCCCACGAGTCTCTGGTCCGGGCCTGGCCCCGGCTCCGCGGCTGGATCGAGGACGACCTGGAAGGCCAGCGCATCCTGCATCATCTCGCGGTCGCCGCCGACTCCTGGAACAACCTCGACCGGCCCGGCAGTGAGCTCTATCGTGGCGTGCGTCTGGCCAAGGCACTGGACTGGCGTGAGCGGACGACGCCCGCGCTGACCGCGACCGAAGAAGACTTCCTTGCCACGAGCAAACGACTTTCCGAGACCGAACTCCGTGCGGCCGAGACCAAAGCCCGGCTCCAGTCGAGGGCCAACCGTCGCCTCCGCGCCGCCCTCGCCACCGCGGCCGTTCTCCTGGTCGGCGCTCTCATCGCCGGCTTCGTCGCCGTACGCCAGGCAGGACGCGCCGAAGTCGCCGCCGACCGCGAACTGGCCCGACAGGTGGGTGCTCGCGCGCTGGTGACCGAGGACATCAGCCCGTCCCTCCTGCTGGCCGCCCAAGGCGTCCGCTTCGACGACTCCCCGGACACCCGGACGAATCTGGTGGCCGCGATCAACAGACATCCGTCTCTGATCCGATCGATCTCCGCACCCCTGGGCCGGACCGAGAACGTCGATGTCTCACCGGATGGCACCAGGATCGTCTCCGGCGACAACCGTGCCACCTTCCAGCTGTACGACGCCGCATCGGGACGAGTGCTCGAGGCGCACACCTTGTCTCCGGTCGCCGACGACGCGGTCGTCTTCACCCGCCCGGTGTTCAGCCCCGACGGCAGCCTGATCGCGGCGATCGCGGTGGACACCTACAACAACCCGGTCGACCCGGCCTGGCCGATACGGATGCTGAGGGCCGACACACTCGAGCCGGTAGATCCACAGCCCGTCTTTCCAGGCTCTGGAAGACCTCAGCTGAACAACCTCGCCTTCAGCGCAGACGGCCGCTATCTGGTGGCCGGAGCACGCGATCCGAACAGCGACTCGGCGTTCGCGCTCGTCTGGGACGTCGGAGCGCTCGATCGACTGCCGCGGAGGGTCGATCTCAGCATTGGGCCGCAGCGCGCAGCCCTCAGCCCCGACGGCCGGACGGTTTACCGGTCCTGGCCGCTCATTGCGTCCGACGTCGCCACCGGCCGGGAGAGGTGGCAGCGACCCGATCTCAAGGGCGATCCTGTGGTCACCCCAAGCATCGGTCTGCCCATCGTGGAAACCTCCCGGAACGGTGAGCTGCTCGCCTATCTGCATCCCGGCCCCGTCCGCACCGAGCGGACTACGACAACGGTCGTCGATGCACGCACCGGGAAGACCGTTTGGGTGTTGCCGACTGCTCAGGACCCACCGCGCGACGCTGCCTTCTCGGCCGACGGCAAGCTGTTGGCCACCGCTCACTACGGGGGCGAGGTCGTCATCTGGGACCTGGACACGGGACAGGCGACGCAACGCCTGCGTACTGCGGAGGTCTCGTGGGGAGTCGCGCTCAGTCCGGATGGGCGGACGCTGTACACGGCCGGCGACGCAGGCATGCTGCGTGCCTACGATCTCGGTGGACAGCAGCGATACCTGCCCTGGATCCAGGGCGCGCCACCCCGCCGCTACACCCACGTTCTTGCCTCTGACGACGGCAGGCGGACGGCGTACCTGTGGAACGAAGCCGGCACGTCGTGGCTGAGCATCGCCGACTCGACCACCGGACGGATGACTCGACCGACCCGGCTCGGGTTCGAAGTCCAGCAACAGGCCCATCCACCGGCATCCTGGCACCCGAACGGCCGCCGCCTCGTCGTCCACGGGTTCGAAGTGATCGCAACCATTGATGCCGAGTCCGGCAAGATCCTGACGACGCACAGCCTGAGCGCGCTGTCGGTCGCCTTCATCGATCACGGGAACCGCATCGTCGCGGGCAGTCATGATGGCAGCCACTACTTCGACGCCGACCTCAGGCCGAGCCGCGTGGCATTCGGCTTCGTCGCGGACTGCTGCACCGCGTCGTCCCCGGACGGAACGACCGCCGTGCTCTTCGAGGAGGGCCTGCGGGGCGCGACGATGTCGTGGGCGATCGTCCAGTCGGCCACCGGTGAGGTCATCCGGACAGGAAAGCTGCCGACCTGGGCCAACTCGGCCGCCTACTCGCCCGACGGCCGCCTGATCGCGGGCGCGGGGACCGCCGGCGTGTTCACCATCGACACCGCCTCGGGTGCGCTCGAGTTCCCGCCACCCAGCGGCCGCAAGGCGGAAGGGGTCTCCGTCCGCTTCTCTACGGACGGAACGCGCCTCGTCTCCGGCGCGGCGGACGGTACCGTCACCGTCTGGGACGCCCGTACGCTCGACAAGCTGCTCACGGTAGCCACCAGTACCGAAGCCGATCCGATCCCCGTCACCCCTCGCTTCGCCCGAGGTGGCGAGGTCATCATCATCCCGTCGTACGACGGCAAGGTCTATCAATGGAACATCCGTAGCGCCCACACCCTCGCCCAGGCGTGCAAGATGGCCGGGCGCAACTTGACGGCTGCCGAATGGAACCAGATCTTCCCCGACCGCCCCTACCAGCAGACCTGCCCCTAGAGATCGAGTACGTCGCTGGTCCGCACCGGCTGGCCGGTCTCGAATGACCGGTTCGCGGCCAGGCCGGTGACCAAGGCCAGCGCCGCCTGACGGGCGTCGGCAACATCCGCTGCGTGCGTCGGGTCGTCGTCCAGCAATGCCGCGAGGACGCGGGCATCGGCTCCGCCATGGCCGGCGTGATCGTGGTCGACCGTGTGGTCTTCGGGCGGTGACCACAGCGGCCGCAGGGTGATGCTCGTCCGGCCCGCCGTCGGTGCGGCGAGATCGCCGTGAATCGCTCCCTTAGCCGACGCGACGCGCAGGTGCGGCATCGTCCATGTCGATTCTTCGACATTCAATTCGAGTCGGCCACCCGATCCGTTGAACATCACCCGATAGCCCTCGGCCGGCGAGTACGCGGTCAGGTGGTAGCTCATCGACGCACCGCTGTCGTAAGAGACCAGCAACGCCATGTCGTCCTCGATCGTGACGCCAGGCGCGAAGACGTTCCGGTCCCGGTAGTACCCGTCCTCGACCTCGGCGTCCAGGTAGAGCTCCTTCAGCGTCGCGTTGTCCGCCAGATGCAAGGCGAACGGATCATCGAGCGATGCCTCCGAACCATGAGCTCGCGCATACTCCCGCGCGTACCCGTGCTTGTGGTCCGGCCCGTAGAACGCCAACTGGCCTTGGCCGTAGACGATCCGGGGCTCCGCGCCGAGCCACCAGTTGATCAGGTCGAAGTGATGGCTGGCCTTGTGCACCATCAGGCCACCGGAGTTCGCCTTGTCGCGATGCCAGCGACGGAAGTAGTCCGCGCCGTGTGAGACGTCGAGCAGCCATTCGAAGTGCACCGAGTGGATGTCGCCGATCGCTCCGCCGGCCAGCAGCTCACGGACCTTCCGGTGGACGGGATTGAAGCGGTAGTTGTACGCGATCGCCAGCTCGCCGCCGGTCTCGCGGACCGTGTCCAAGATGCTCTGAGCCTTCGTCGCGTCGGTGGTCATCGGCTTCTCGCTGATCACCCGGACGCCGGCACGCAGCGCGGCCTCGATGTAGCGGTTGTGAGTGGCATCGACGGTGGTGACCACCAGCAGCCCGATCCGTTCGACCCGGATCATCTCGTCGAACCGGGCCGGCGGCCACTGATGGGCCGGCCGGCGACCGGCGGCCAGCAGCATCCGGTTGTGGAACGCCATCCGCACCGAGTTCGGGTCGCACAGCGCCACGACGTCGTACCCGTCGCGTTTGGCCAGCCCTTCGGTGAACAGCTGGGCACGGTTGCCGGTGCCGACGATCGCGGTCCGTACGGGGGTGGGCATACAGAGTCCTCCTATTGCTTGACCGCGCCGGCCAGGCCGTTGACGAAGAAGCGTTGCAGGAGCAGGAAGAGCAGGATGATCGGCGCCAGCGTGATCACCGTGCCGGCGCACAGCAACGTCCACTCGGTCGAGTTCTCGCCGATGAACGCGTACATGCCGATCGCCAGCGTCCGCAGTTCCGGCCGCCCGAGGGTGAAGACCAGCGGGATGAAGAAGCTGTTCCAGGCGCTGATCGCGGTGAACAACCCGACCGTGGCCAGCATCGGTCCGGACAGCGGCAGCATGATCCGGGCGAACGTCTGGTGGAAGTTCGCGCCGTCGACCTGGGCCGCGTCTTCCAGCTCACGGTCGATGGCCATGAAGTAGCCCATGAACAGGAACGTGCCGAAGACCACGCCGCCGGACGCCTGCACGATGATCACCGACCACAGGCTGTTCAGCAGATGCAGCCGCTGCATCAGGTCGAACACCGGAATGATCGTGTAGCCGTGCGGCAGGAACAGCGTCGCCGACACCAGCCCCAGGCAGAAGCCGCGCCCCGGGAAGCGTGTACGGGCAAGTACGTACCCTGCGGTGGAAGTGACTACTAAAGTGACCACCACCGTCCCGAGGGTGATCACCAAAGTGTTCAGGAAGTACCTGCCGAACGACGCCTCGCGCCACGCGTCGAGGTAGTTCGCCCAGAGGAAGTGCGAGGGCATCGGGTTGAGGCCCTCGCTGAAGAAGTCGTCGTCGCCCTTGAGTGAACTGCCCAGCGCCCAGAACAACGGGTACAGCCAGGCCAGACCGCTGACCAGCAAGGCGACATGGGTCATCACCGTGACCACCCGGCGGCGCGTCATGACTTTCCTCCCGTTGCCCGACGCTTCGCCAGTGATCGCAGTACAAGGACTTGTACGACCGAGAACACGATCAGCAGAACGCCGTAGATGAACGATGCGGCGGAGGCCAGACCGATGTCGGGCTGCACCGCGTTCGCATTACTGCCACCGAAGGCCAGGTGGTAGATGTAGGTGTTCACGACCTCGGTGGAGAAGTACGGCCCACCACTGGTCAGCACCTGGACGAGGTCGAAGATCTGGAAAGTCCCGATGACCGCCAGGATCACGATCACCACGCCGACTGCTCGCAGCATCGGGATCGTGATGTACCGGAACGTCGCCAGCGGCCCGGCGCCGTCCAGCCGGGCCGCCTCGTACAGCTCGTCCGGGATCGTCTGCAGCCCGGCCAGGAAGTACACGAGGTTGTAGCCGAACGTGTGCCAGATCCCGACCAGGATGATGATCGCCAGCGCGAAGTGCGGGTCCCCCAGCCAGTCGACGTGCTGGTCGATCACGTGCAGCTTCAGCAGCAGGTCGTTGATCGAGTCGCCGAAGTTCGACACCAGCAACTGGATGACAACACCGATCACCGCCGCCGACGTCACCACCGGCAGGAAGAACAACGTGCGGTAGAACGACGCGAACCGCAGCCGCTTGTTGTTCAGCACCAGCGCGAGCGCCAGGGCCAGGACCAGCTGGATCGGTACGACGAAGCCGGCGTACACGAAGGTGTGGCCGAGTGAGCGCCAGAAGATGTTGTCGTGCACGATCTGCCGGAAGTTGTCCAGCCCGACGAAGTCGGACGGGTCACCGATCCCGTCCCACTTGTAGAACGTGTACCCGAGCGACGCCACGATCGGGTACACCACGAAGCCGAGCAGCAACACCATCATCGGGGCCAGGTAGACGTACGACCACAGGTACGTCCGGCGTCGCGCCCGCCGCCGTCCGGCCGAGCGGGGCGGCTCGGCCGTGGCGACGTCCTCGCGGACGCTGACGGTGACAACCATCAGGCGCCCGGTTTGGTGGTGTACGGCTTGGTCAGGTCCCAGTCCGGGAAGGCGAAGTCCTTCAGGCTCGCACCGGTGCCGACCTTCTTCACTCCGTCGGACAACGCCTGGTTCATCTTGTCCGTCAGCGACGTCAGCGTGCCCTGGACGTCCTTCAGCTGCCCAGTCCAGATGCCCGACAGGACGTCGTTGATGTCCGGCTTCACCGCGGGCAGCTCGAGCTTGGTCAGCAGCGGGTTGCGGACCGTCGGCTGCGGCCCGACCACGGCGGTCCCGGACATGGCGACGTACTGCGCGAAGGGTGCGAAGGTAACGCCCTTCGGGTCGTTGTTGTCGGCATAGACCGACAGCCCCTGGCCCTGCTCGACCCAGCGCTTGCCGGCGTCCTTGCTGTACAGCCAGTCGAACCACGCCCACGCTTCGTCGGCGTGCTTGGACTTCGACGACACGGCGACGAACTTGCCGCCGGGCGGGCCGTAGAACAGTGCCTTCGGGTCACCGTCCGGCGCGGGCAGGGTGACCAGGCTGTAGTCGGTGAACTTGTGCTCGGTCCACTCCGGCTGGTTCCAGACTCCGCCGATCGTCATCCCGAACCGGCCGCGTTCGAAGAACGCCCGGGCCTGCTCGTCCGAGATGCTCATCGAGTTCGGGTAGAACCAGTTCTTGTTCTTCCACTCCAGCAGCAGGTTGATCACGTCGGCGTAGTTCCGGTCGGTGCCGAACGTCCACTGGCCGAGCCGGTAGTCCATCCCGTCGATCCCGCCGACGGCGGCACCGCCCGGCGAGCCGGCGCCGCGGACGAACAGATCGAGCCACCAGGCCAGGGTCGTGTTCGTCGAGTTGCCGAACCCGAACGGCGCGACCTTGCCGCCGCTCTTCGACGCGATCGCCTCGGCCGCGTGCGTCACGTCGTCCCAGGTCTTGGGCAGCTTCACACTGCCGTCGGACTCGGTCAGTCCGGCGTCCTTGAACACCTTGTGGTGGATGTACAGCTGCAGGGACGGCGCCGGTGCCGCGAACGGCGCGGTGTAGATCTTGCCGTCGAACATGTCGACGCCCTCGACGAAGCTGCTCTGCGGGAACCGGGACTGCCAGTCCTTCGTCGCCCACTTGTCCACCGGCAGCAGCCAGTCCTGCGTCACCTGCTGGCTGAGCTGCGGGCTCTTCGGCACCATCAGGATGTCCGGCGGGTTGTTGCTGCGGTAGGCCAGCGAGACCAGGTCGGCGTACTTGTCGCTGACCTGCGTGGTCTTCTTGACCGCGATCCCCGGATGCGCCTGCTGGAACAGCTTGATCTCGTTGTCCACCCACCCGGCCTGGCTGGCATACCAGTCCCAGTAGGTGATCGTGGCCTGGGCCCTCGAACCGGTGCCGCTGCTGTTGTCGTCCGACGAGCAGCCGGCCAGTGCGCCGGCCGCGCCGGCGCCGGCCACAGCGGCTGCGCCCCGGAGCAGGGTCCGTCGTGAGATGCGGGATGACATTGCATTACCTCCGATGAGTGCTGGCAGCCGCGCCGCACGCCGGAGACGTGGACGAGGCGGTCTGGGTCAGGGGGCCGAGCCGCCAGGTGAGCGGGCTGCCGTCCCAGGTGACCGCGACGCGACGCGGCCGCTGGAAGGGCAGGAACGAGACGGTCTGGCCACGGTCGGACGGGCCGGGGCTGAACGAGTTGTCGCTGCCGACCGGAACCGGGATGTAGTAGTTGTTGGCGTTCGAGTAGCCGAAGTACGCCGTGTAGGTGCTGTCGGCAACGTTGCGTACGACGCAGGCAGCGGTCGGCTGCACCGGGTTGAACACGGTCTCCGCTGGGCCGGAGGGCGGGCTGGCCACGGTCTTGGCCATCGGCGCGAAGGAGGCGTCGTCGACGAGCAGGTTGCCGGCACCTGTCGTCGTACTGATCCACCACTCGGCCTTGGTCAGCGTCCCGGTCCAGGAGACGTTGGTGTTGGCAGCCGAGATCCGCGTCCACCCGGTCGAGGTGACCGGCGCCGAGCCGAGTCGGATGGTCGTCGATCCGGTCGACGTGGTCAGCTTCAGGCTGACCATGGCGGTGTCGGATCCGCTGACCAGCCGGACCCAGGCCGACGAGTCGTAGAGACCACCGTTGGTGACCGGCACGCCTTGTGCCGGACCGGCCCAGGCCGCTTCACGACCAGTCACCGACAGGTCGCCGCTACCGGAGTGCGGGGTCGTCGACGCATTCTTGAGGGTGCAACTGCCGAGGCAGTACCAACCCGTCGTGGCCGACTGGTACTCCAGACTCCCGTTCCCCAGCACCGACGGAGTCGGCAGAGTCGGCGCGATGGCCGGTGGACCCTGAGCGGGTGGCGGCGTGCCGTCCGTCGGCGTGATCGCGAGGTCGTCGAGTGTGCACTGGGCCGAGGTCGGGTTGGGGTTGGACCAGGCGAACACCTGGACCCACTTCGTCCCGGTCGGCGGAGTGAAGGCCGCGAGCTTCTGCGTGTAGGCGCGTTCGTCGGCGTACGTCAGGTCGTACTGGAAGGTCGGCGTACCTGCGCTGGCCCCGCCGCGCACACCGACGTAGCACTGAGTGCCGCCGGCGTTGAGCCTCCCCCACCCGGACAGCAGGTAGCTCGTGCCCGGAGTGAGACCGGTGACGTTCTGCGTCACGCCCGATCCCGGTTCGAGCGACAGGGCGGTGTGTCCGCTGTGTGCGTTCGCCGCCGTACCCGGGCCCGTGCCGAGCGAGGTCCAGCCACGGGTGCCGGTCTCGAAGTCACCGTCGCCGATCGGGTTCGGCGTGTCGGTCCGGACCGTCGTGGCGATCCCGTCGGCGATGACCTTCACCGAGGCGCCTGCCGTGGTCGGCATCGCGACCTTCACCTGCTTGGCGATGCCGTTCACGGTGACCGTCACCAGGTAGTCACCGAGGAACCCGCGGGTGCCGAACGTTCCGGCGGCGGTGGTCTGACCGTTCACGCTGGTGTGCCACTGACGCTCGATCAGGTCTTCCCAGACCAGACCGTTGGGCTTGGGTGACCAGTCGTCGTTGTAGAGCGCGACGCGCGGGTTGTAGATGTTCTTCGTCCAGATGCCGAAGTTGCTGATCTGGTTGACGTTCGGGTTCGAGAACATCGCGGTCATGAAGTCGCGGGTGTAGTCCGCCTGCAGTTGCAGGTCGTCGGTGTCCACGTCGAACTCGGTGATGGCGACCTTCACGCCGAGACCGGCGAACTGGTCCACTATCGTCATCAGGTCGTCCGGCGAGGTCAGCTGCATGCCGTTGAAGTGGCTCTCGAAGCCGACCAGGTCGATCGGCGTACCGGAAGACTTCATCGACTGGACCAGGTCGTAGACGTGGTCGCGGTGCCGCTTCTCCCAGCCGTTGTTCTCGACGATGCCGTAGTCGTTCAGCGCGAGCTCGGCGTTCGGATCGGCCTGGTGGGCCAGCCGGAACCAGGACGCGATCTCGTCCGGCCCGAGGATGTCCTGCACGTTGTGCTCCGAGTACGGCTCGTTCACCACATCCCACTCGTCCACGATCCCGGCCAGGGCCGAGGCTTCGTCGGTGACGTGGGTGTTGATCCGCGCCCGGAGTGCGGCCGGATCGTTCTGCAGGTTGACCAGGTCCGGCGGCATCACGCCCCACGACGGCCAGACCAGGTTGTGACCGCGGATCCGGATCCCGTGCTCCCGCATCCACTGCAGCGCGGGGAGGGTGACGGTCTCCCGTTCGGTCGGGGTCTCCCAGTGGTTCCACTTCAGGTTGTTGCCCAGGGCCCCTTGGTTGAAGAGCGTCGACGCCTTGCTCTGGTACTGCTGCAGGTCGTTCCCGCTGATCCCGCCGGACGGATCGCCGATCAGCCGGGCGCCGTCCGACGCGGCACCGAACTTGAAGGCACTCGTCTGCTGCACCGCCGAGACCGTCGCGCCGCTGACCGGATGACCGGCCGGATCGACGACCGAGACGGCCAGGTTTCCCTTGCGATACTGGTCGATCCGCGCATTCGCGTCGGCGCGCCAGGCGGCGTTCGCGTCGCGGCCCTCGTAGGTCGCCTGCGGGTAGCCGTCCGGCGTCCCCGGGCCCCAGTCCTGGACCGAGACCCCGGCGATCTGGAACTTCTGAGCGCCGTACCCGAGCCAGAGGTTCAGGTGCGCGGCGGTGGTGGTACCTGCTGTGTAGGTGACGGCCGCACGGAACGGGAACTCGAATTTCTGCCAGTCCGAGCCGTACAGCATCGCCGCGTTCAGCGACTTCTTGAACGGCGACCCGTCGGTCTCGAACACCAGGTGCGCGTTACCGGTCGTGGCGCCCTGGGTCGGCTCGATCGAGCGTGCCCACAGGGTCGCGACCATCGCGTCGCCCACGGTCACGGTCGCGGCGGTCGGGACGCCGAGCGTGATCTCGTACTCGCCGTCGAGACCCGGGCTCTGCGGTCCGTTCGGGACGGTGATCTCGAGGGCCTTGCTGAAGTTGGGGTTTCCGGTGATCGGGACCTGCTGGGTGGCGTCGGTGGGGAGACTCTTGAACTCGTTGAAGTTCGCGAGCGGGTCGGTCGGCAGGACCTCGAACGGCGTGGCGTCGGCCTGCGCGACCGGCTGGACGGCCACCGCCGCGACGACGGCCAGGACCACTCCGATGATCACTTTTCTGGACATGCCGATGGTCAGTTTTCTGAACACTCTGGCTCTGGTGAGCGGAAAGGGCCTCATGCTCCGGGTTCCTTCCAGAAGGCGCGCAGCAGTGCCTGACCCGCCGGCCGTCGGCCGGGGTCGGTGTGGTTACTGCCGCGGGTTCTGTGGGTGGGCGGCGCCGGATCAAGCGCCAGCAGTCGTCTGCTCGGTCGGGCGGGACCTCGATCCGGAGGATCAGGCCTTGGTGGTCTGGGATCGTCCGCGCCGGCTGCGGGTGACGGGCACCGGCCCGCAGCTCGCCCGGACGATCAGGCTGGTCGGCATGACGAGACGGGGCAGGTCGGCCGTAGGCTTCTCGCCGACCGGCTCCGCTTCGGTGCCGGGGTCGTCGTCGTTCGTACCGATCTCGGACAGCAGGAGCTCGGCGGCCCGCTTGCCCATCTCGACGAACGGCTGCTGGATGGTGGTCAGTGGCGGCCGGATCTGTGCCGCCGACTCGATGTCGTCGAACCCGAGTACCGACACGTCCTCCGGCACCCGCAGCCCCGCCTCGGCGGCCGCGGTCATCACGCCGTACGCCGTCACGTCGGACTGCGCGAACACCGCCGTCGGGCGCTGGCCGGCGGGCAGCGCGAACAGCTCGCGGGACCGCGCACGGATCTGCTCGGGCACGAAGTCACCTGGCTTGGTGAGCTCGGGATCGGGCTGGATGCCGGCCTCACGCAGGGCGTCCAGGTACGCGCGGTACCGGTCCTGGCAGCACCGGTAGCGCATCAGGCCTTGCACACAAGCGATTCGCTCGTGACCCAACTGCATCAGGTGGTCCATCGCCGTCCGGGCACCGTCGTAGTTGTCGGCGGTGACCGACGGCAGGGCCACGTCGGCGTCGATGGTGTTCACCAGGACGACGGGCATGCCCTCCTGGTGAAGCTGGACGAGCGGCTCGAGCGGCTGTTCGTGGCTGACCACGAGCAGACCCGAGGACATGCTCGAGGTCAGGACCCGGTCGATCAGCGAACCGTAGTCGCGGTCGTTGGTCGCCGTGTACAGGATGATGTCGAACCCGTGCTGCTCGGTCACGGCCGCGACCCCGAGGTTGATCGAGGCAACCATGTGCCAGGACAGGCCGGGCACGACCATGCCGATCAGTCGTGTGCTGCCCTTGGCCAGCGCGGTCGCCGCGAAGCTCGGCACGTAGCGATTCCGGCGCATCACCGCAAGCACGTGCCGCCGGGTCGCCGGGTCCACTTTCGGGCTGTTGTTCAGCACCAGCGAGACGGTGGACTTGGACAGGCCGGACAGCGCGGCGATGTCGCGAATCGTCAGCTTCGCCATCCGGTCCCTCCTTTGATCGTGGCCGTTGGACTGGTCCAACGGCTGTGCACCGGAACGTAACAGCGCGCCCGATCCACGTCAACAGGCAGTACGCAATCGGTTTCCGCCCCGAGGCATTGCCCTGTCACCGGTTGTCGTGCCACCATCGAGCCACCGTGTTGGACCGGTCCTACGCAGGCCGGGATCACCTGCCGGGATCGGTCCGGCACGGCCCTCACCCGTGCTCGGCCGCGGAGCGTTGCGCGGTACGCCGATCGCCCTTGCCAGCTCGTTCACCCGTGTCACCGGAAGGCCGCCCATGCCGCCGTACTCGCTCGACGACTTCTCCTTCGACCTGCGCCGCGCCGTACCCCCAGCCGAGATCTGGGTCGGCAGCGGCACCGGGACGGTCACCCAACTGTCCGGCACGGTGTGTGGCGTCGGTGGATGGTTCGCGCCCCCGTACGCCGCCCCGGACAGCCGGCTGACCGTCTCGTTCGAGGTCGACGGGCGATCGATCGTCGACGCCGCCCGGCCTGGCGCGGGCGACCGCGGCCTCCTTCCCACCGGTGGCACCTGGCGGCCTGACCGCCTGACCCGACGCGGCACCTACCACCACTACGCCGATGGGGAGCTCGTCTCGCTGGCCGTGGAATCCACGCTCACGCCGCGGCACGGCTCCCCCGGCTACGAGCTCGTCCTCACGATCAGCAACCGCAGCGGCAACACCCACGAGGTTGTGATCGAGCCGGAGCTGTTGCCTACCCGCGCCCGCCAGGTTCCGTTGTCCGGCTGGGGCTGGGTGCCTCCCGAAGCCGGCACCGACCACGCCATCACGTTGACCCATGACGCCCTGACCGCGACCGTCGAGCCTCATGGTTCGGTCACGTTCAACCTCGGCGTCGGGACCACTGATGCGCCGACCACCGATGCCGTGCGCGTTTGGGAGTCCCGAGTGGCACAGGCGGTCGGCCATCTCCCTACGATCACCTCGGACATCCCCGGGCTCGCGCAGTACTACCGGCGTTCGCTGGCCAGCGGTCTCGTGTGCTGGTGGGATCACCCGGACTTCGTCACGACGCCGTTCATCGCGACGTCGGGACTCGACGGCGGTGCGCTGTGTGCCTATGCGTGGGACACCGGCGGCTACGCCCCGAACGTCCTCAGCCTGATGCTCGGCGACGACGTACTCGACATCATCGAGTCGTTGCTCGACGCCGACCTCACCGATCGCTACGCCATCGCTCCGGACGGGACCGGACTCGGCGTCGCCTACGCGTACAGCGGCTGGTCACTCGTTGCCCTGGCGCGCGCCGCCGCGGCGGAACGGTCTCTCGACCCGGCCCTCGTCGCCCGGCTGTACGACGTACTGATCACGCTCGACAAGGGGTTCCAGCCCGACGACCAGACCGGCGTACTGCGGGACTACGGCAACCAGAGCAACCTGCTCGAGATGCGGGGATCGGGCTGGGAGCATGTCGTCGCCAGTCCGAACGCCGAGCGGGCTTGGGCGCTCGAAACGCTGGCGGAACTCTCCGACATCACAGGCGCCGCGTTGCCGGCTGATGAGTTGCGGGAGTCCGCGCAACAGATCCGGAGCGAGGTGATCCGGCAACTGTGGGACAGCGAGGCGGGGTGGTTTCGCAGCCGCTACCCCGACGGTCACACCGAACTCGCGTACTCGATCCAGGCCTTCGACGTACTGCGGTCCGGCGCCTGCCCGCCTGATGTCGCCGATGTGCTGGTCAAGCATCTGCGTCCCGGTGCGTTCCTCGGTGAGTACGGCGTCAGCAGTGTCAGCGCCGAGGACGAACGCCACTACGAGACCGCCGACATCGACTGGTCGGGCGCCGGCGCGTACACCGGCGAAGGCCCGCAACTCGCCCTCACCCTGTGGGAACAGGGCCGGCCCGAGGTCGCCTGGGATGTCCTGCGCCGGTTGCTCTGGATGGGCGACCACTACCCGTACTTCCCCCAGGACCACTACTGCGACAAACCCGGCGCGCCCGCCACCGGCCGCCGCATCAACATCATCGCCGGCCTGGCCGGCGCTGAAGCCATCATCACCGGCCTCGCCGGCATCCGCCCGCACCCCGACGGCTCACTCCACATCAACCCGAACCCAGTTGCCGCGGGCACCATCGAACTCCGCGGCCTCATCTACCGCGACCACACGATCGACGTCGTGATCACACCAGACCACACCGAGATCACCGTCGACGGCAGTCCCGTCAGCCCAGGCCAGGTCGTGCCGCCAAGATGATCGCGAACGCCTCAACCACAGACTCGACCTGATGATCCGCCTGCGGCACGTCGACAGAGTGATGGCTGCCAACCCGGATCGTGCGCAGCCCGGCGTTGATACCACCCGCAACGTCGTACGCCGGATGATCACCAACCATCCACCCGTCGTCCAATGACGCCCCCACCTCCTTGGCGGCCACCTCGAAGATCCGCGCATCAGGCTTCCGCACCCCCACCGCTTCCGAAATGCAGCAATGGTCGACCACATCAGCGATCCCGGTGTGCGCAAGCTTCCGACTCTGCTGCACCACCCCACCGTTCGTCACCACAACCACCCGCCACCCCGCTGCGCGCAACGACCCCAACCCCTCGAGCACACTCGGCTCGACCCACGTGAACGCCGGATGCTCCCGGTCGTACTCGTCGACCGAGATCACAACACCGAAGCGTTCCTGGAACCGCTCGAACAACTCTGCACGCGGCGTGAACCCACCGTTGTCCTGAGCAACCAACCACTCGACCGCGCCACCATCGAGACCGGCCCGGCCGACCCACCACCGAGCCCAGGCCAGGAACGCGCCATCCCGATCGATCAGCGTGTTGTCGAGATCGAAGCAGGCCAGCCGAGCCATCAGACGTCGATGCGGTTCTCGTCCAATTCGTAGGCGCCTTGGACCAGGAACTCCTTGCGGGGCGCCACGTCGTTGCCCATCAGGAGGTCGAAGACCTGGGCGGCGGCTTCGCCGTCGTCGACGGTGATGCGGCGCAGGGTGCGGTGGCGCGGGTCCATGGTGGTTTCGGCCAGCTGGTCGGCGTCCATCTCACCGAGACCCTTGTAGCGCTGCGGTGGCTCCTTCCACCGGACGCCCTTCTTCATCAGTTCGGCCGTCTTGCGCTGGTACTCCGCGTCGCTGTAGGTGTACAGGAACTTGTCCTGGCCCTTCTTCGGGTTCGTCAGCTCGAACCGGTGCAGCGGCGGTACGGCGGTGTAGACGCGGCCGGCGTCGACCAGCGGTCGCATGTAGCGGAAGAACAGCGTCGCCAGCAGGCAACGGATGTGGGCGCCGTCGGAATCGGCGTCCGCCATGAAGATGATCTTGCCGTAGCGGACCTGCTCGATGTCGAAGCTGCGGCCCGAGCCGGCGCCGACCACCTGGATGATCGAGGCGCACTCGGTGTTCTTCAGCATGTCGCCGACCGACGCCTTCTGCACGTTCAGGATCTTGCCCCGGATCGGCAGCAGCGCCTGGAACTCCGAGCTGCGCGCGAGCTTCGCCGTACCGAGGGCCGAATCACCCTCGACGATGAACAGCTCGGACCGGTCGACATCGTTGCTGCGGCAGTCGGCCAGCTTCGCCGGCAGCGCCGACGACTCCAGCGCGGTCTTGCGCCGCTGCAGCTCACGATGCTGACGAGCCGCCACGCGCGTCCGGGACGCGGCGACAACCTTCTCCAGCACTGCGCGCGCCTGCGCCTTGTGCTCGCGCTTGTTCGAGGTGAGGAACGACTCCAGCTCGCTCTGCACGACCTTCGCGACGATCCGCGACGCGGCCGGCGTCCCGAGCACCTCCTTGGTCTGCCCGTCGAACTGCGGCTCGGCCAGCCGGACCGTGACCACCGAGGTGAGACCTTCGAGTACGTCGTCCTTGATGATCTCCTCGCCGTTCTTGAGCAGGCGAGTGCCGTCCAGCGCGTTGGTGAAGCTCTTCGACAGTGCCCGCTCGAAGCCGGCCACGTGCGTGCCGCCCTTGGGCGTGGCCACGATGTTCACGAACGAGCGGACCTCGGTCTCGTACCCGTCGCCCCAGCGGACCGCGATGTCGACGTCCAGGTCCCGCTCGACGTCGGTCGGCGTCATGTGGCCGGCGTCGTCCAGCATCGGGACGGTCTCGGTGAAGTGGCCGGTCCCGGTCAGCCGGACGACCTCGGTCACCTTCTGGTCGGTGGCCAGGAACTCGCAGAACTCGCTGATCCCGCCGTCGTGCTTGAAGTGCTCCTCGGTGACCTCGTCGCCACGCTCGTCCCGGATCACCAGCAGCAGACCCGGCACCAGGAACGACGTCTGCCGCGCCCGGGTGACCAGCTCGTCGTAGTTGAAGCTGGCGTCCCGGGTGAAGATCTGCCGGTCCGCCCAGTAACGGATCCGGGTGCCGGTGACGCCCTTCTTCGCCCGGCCGGCCTTCCGCAGGCCCTTCGCCGGGGTGAAGCCCGCGCTCGCGCCCTCGGTGTCGAACTCACCGGCGACACCGCGCCGGAACGAGGTGGTCCAGACCGTGCCACCACGGTCGACCTCGACGTCCAGCCGCGCGGACAGCGCGTTCACCACCGAGGCGCCGACACCATGCAGACCACCGGAGGCGTTGTACGACCCGCCGCCGAACTTGCCGCCGGCGTGCAGTTTGGTGAACACCACCTCGACACCGCTGAGCTTGGTCTTCGGCTCGATGTCGACCGGGATGCCGCGGGCGCGATCCTTCACCTCGACCGAGCCGTCCTTGTGCAGGACGACGTCGATGCGGTCGCCGTGGCCGGCCAGGGCCTCGTCGACGGAGTTGTCGATGATCTCCCACAGGCAGTGCATCAGGCCGCGGCTGTCGGTGGACCCGATGTACATGCCGGGCCGCTTCCGGACCGCCTCGAGTCCCTCGAGGACGAGCAGGTTGCGGGCGTTGTACGTCGGGTCGAGTTCGGTACTGCGAGGCGTCGGGGCGGCCACTGGGCTCCTTCACTGGTTCACAAGCCAACTGCGCGCCCGGGGCCGGACCGCCGGTCCGAACGCATGTTCACAGCCTATGCGGACCGACCCCCAAAACCCGGCAGGCGGGGCTGTCCGCGATTACGGCCCGGGTACCGGACATCCGTCACTTGGTCCGCTCCGAACCCGCGGCGTGGCAGCGAGAAAGATGTTTCGGCAGGTATCGATCCGGACTCGATCCGGGAGTGGCATTCGACACTCCGAACATCAGCGCACTGTGAGCACCTCATGGCGCACAGTGAAAGAAGACACGCCCGGCACCCGCCGCCACGCGAGAAATCGACGCCATCGGAAACGATTCCTCGTCAAGATGCGTCATAAGGGAACAGGTGGTTCGTCTCACATTCGGACACGTTGCCCCTACTGGGAAGCGATCCGTCTGTCAGGATGTTCCTATCTGGTGAGTACGGAACTAGATGAGATGAGGCCTCAAGTGACTACAGCACTCGCCCCGAGTTCGGCGCTGTCGACCGCGGATCGTTGTGACCGCTGCGGTGCGCAGGCCTACGTCCGTGTCACCCTGACCAGCGGTGGGGAGCTCCTCTTCTGCGCCCACCACGGCCGGGAGCACGCGGAGAAGCTGCGCAACATCGCGATCACCATCCACGACGAGACCGGTCGGCTCGAAGCCACCCCGGCCATCGCCACCGAAGACGAACGGTGATCTCGGCCTCATAAACGCGCCAACGGCGGCGCCAAAGACCTGCAGGACTCGATGGCGGTCCACCCGGAGGGGTGACCGCCATCCTTCTGTGTTCGCGGCGGACCTCAGACGACAGGTACGCCGGGGCCGGGGCCGTGCCGGCGGAGTTCGTGCCAGGCGGCGGCCAACCGGGACACTGCATCGTCAAGTATCGGCTCTGCGTAAGCGAACGGCACCCTTAGGTAATCGTCGTGCTCGCCGGTCGGATCCATCGCACGCCCGGCGACCACCTCGACACCATGCCGCAACGCCACCTGCGCAAAGACCCGCGCATCCGTCTCCGGCAGCCGGATCCACAACGCCGACCCACCTTCGGGCTCCGACCATTCCCATTCGGGCAAACGCTCGATCAACAACTGACCCATCAGCTTCTTCCGCACCGTCGAGACCCGCGCCCGCGCCGACGTCACCTCCGCCAGCCGCGGCAGCAACCGCGCCGTGAGCGCCTGATCGATCACGGGACTCCCCAGATCCGCCAGCGCCTTGTGCCGCGCCAGCCGCTCAGCCAGCGGTCGCGACGCGCGGATCCAGCCGATCCGCAACCCGCCCCACACCGCCTTCGACACCGACCCGATGGTGAGCACCTCACACCCGTCCGGCGCATACGCGGCCAGCGGCGACGGAATCGCCGGCCCGGACGGATCCCACGCCGAGTACGCGTTGTCCTCCACGACCACCACGCCACACTTCGCGGCGATCTCGGCCACCTGCCGACGCCGGTTCGCGGACATCAGCCGACCGGTCGGATTGTGGAACGTCGGCATCACGAACAACATGGCCGGCTGATGCTCGGCGAACGCGGCCGTCAGCAGGTCCGGCCGGATGCCGGCATCGTCCAGGGGTACGCCGACCACCCGCCCACCAGCCGCGCCGAACAGATCGAAACACCCCGGCCAGCTGGGCTGCTCGATGACGACCGCCGCGCCGGTCCGCAGGTACATCTGCGTGACCAGCGCGATCGCCTGATGCGCCCCGGTGGTGACCACGATCTCGTCGGGCGACGTCGGCAGTCCGGACTCAGAAAAGTGATCAGCGATCCGCTCACGCAACACCGCCAGACCCCGCGGGTGGTACCCGACGTCGTCGAGCAGTGCGGGCAGGTCCCCACTCGCCAGGTCGATCAGTTCGTCCGCGAGTTCCGGCAGTCCCGGGTCGACGGCGTACGTGAGCGAGATGACCTCGCCCGGACCGACCGCGATCCGGTGGAACAGCGAGTCGCCGTACCCGGCCGGCATTCGCTTGTCCGCTCGTGAACGACCACGTCCCGCTGCCCGGGCGACCGTCGTACCGCTCCCCCGGCGGCTCTCCACGAGCCCGCGCGCGCGCAGTTCGTCGTACGCCGCGACGACGGTGGAGCGACTGATCGCGAGAGCCTCGGCGAGCCGGCGTTCGGCCGGGAGGCGCGCGCCGATCGGGAGCTCGGTGGAACCGATCAACCCCGCGATGGCATCGGCCAGCCGCCGATACAGGCCACCTGCCTGACCGGTCAGGCGACTGCCGATCAGGTCGGCCAGGACAGCCGGGTCTCCAGAACGGTCCACTTCTCCCCCTATTGGCTCGGGTGGACTGGTTCCCGCGCCGCCAGGCTAGACGCAGGAGGCAGTCCAGTTCGAGTGGGAGGCAGGGATCATGGGGATCGGTCAATTGCTGGGATTCGCCGGCGCGACGGTGGTGCTGGTCGGAATGCCAGGACCGAACAACCTCTACATCTCGCTCCGCAGCCTGACCCAGGGCCGCCGGGCCGGCGTGGTGTCCGCACTCGCGATCGAGACCGGCACGCTGGTCTACATCGTGGTTGCGGCCCTCGGCCTGGCGACCCTCGTGAAGGCGTCGCCGACGCTGTTCACCGCGATCACTCTGACCGGTGCGCTCTACCTCGCCTTCCTCGGCGTGAAGATGCTGAAGGCTCCGACGACGGAGCCGCACGGCGGTGTTCCGCCCGCACCGCTCGGCCGGATCTTCCGCGACGGCATCGTGGTGAACCTGCTGAATCCGAAGGCCGCGCTGTTCTTCCTCGCCTTCCTCCCGCAGTTCACGACGCGCGACGCCGGACCCGATCAGCTCCGCACCGAGATGCTGCTGCTCGGCGCCGGCGCGATGCTGATCGGTCTGTCCCTGGACCTGTGTTACGCCGTCGGCGCTGACGCGATCGGCCGCCGGGTCCGCTCAGCCCGTACGACGAGCGCCTGGCGCAACCGGCTCGTCGCCGCCGTCTACCTCGTCCTGGCGACAGCCGCCGTACTCACTGTCTGATCAGTGCTGGAGATCCTTCGGAGCTTCCAGCACTGTGAGCTTCCCGGCCTCCAGACGCACCGACAGGACCTCGCCGCCGAGCCGCAGACCGCTGACCTCCAGGCGCTCCCACGGCAGCTCCTCGGCCGGGTTCACGACCAGCCGGCCACCGGGAACGTCGGGCTCGATCCCGAGCGCGGCCACCACCACCGCGATCGCCGAGGCAGCCGCCCAGGCCTGTGGCCGACAGGACGCCGGGTACGGCGTCGGCGTCCGCTCCGCGGTTCTCCCCCGCCCGCCGAACAGCTCCGGCAGTCGGTACCCGAAGGCCTCCGCGGCACGGATCAGTCCGTCCACGTACGACGAAGCCAGCGCCGCGTGACCGGTGGCGTACAGGCCCTGGACCGTCATCGCGGTGTCGTGCGGCCAGACGCTGCCAGTGTGGTAGCCGAGCGGATTGAACCGGGTCATTGCCGTGGACAACGTTCGCAGACCGAACCCACTGTCCAGATCGTCGCCGGCCAGGATCTCCGCGACGGTCTGCTCCTCGTCGGCGTCCAGCAGTCCGGTCCCGAGCAAGTGCCCCATGTTCGACGCCCGGCCCGCCACTGCGTTCTTGGCACCGTCGAGTGCGATGGCCGGATAGCCGTCGACCCAGAACGCGCTGCGGAACCGCTCCTGCATCGCGGTCGCCCACAGCCGCCACTCGTCGCCGGACTCACCGTGCGCCTCCAGCAATTCGGCGCCCTGGACAGCCGCCGCGTAGGCATAGCCCTGCACCTCGCACAGCGCTATTGGTGCTGTGGCGAGCGTGCCGTCCGGCCACTGGACCGCGTCGCCGGAGTCCTTCCAGCCCTGGTTGGCCAGTCCGTGTCCCGACTCGTCGATGTACTCGAGGAAGCCGTCGCCGTCGGGGTCGGCGTACTCCTTGATCCAGGTCAGGGCGCGGACGAGGTTCGGCAGCAGCTCCCGCACCTCGTCGGCGGGCATGCCCCAGCGCCACGCCTTGTGCAGCGTCGTGATCCACAGCTGCGTCGCGTCGTGCGTTCCGTAGTACACAGGCGGCAGGACCAGACCGCCACCGTGGTCGGCATCTTCGACCCTGAGCTCGTGCGGGATCTTGCCCGGTTGCTCTGCCGTGTCCGGGTCGACCTTGGTGCCCTGCTTGGCCGCAAGCGCACGCAGCGTTCCGGCGGCGAGTTCGGGATCGACCGGGATCAGCATGCCGGACGCGATCAGCGAGTCGCGGCCGAAGAGCGTCAGGAACCACGGAGGTCCGGCGCCGAGATAGCGGTCGTCGCCGGCTGCGAGCTGCAGCGCCCGCACATCCTCGAGCGACCGCTCAACCCAGCGCTCGACCCTCTTGTCATCGCAGTCGACGTCGAGCCCGTACTCCGGCGTCGCCGGCGGCGGGTCGATGCTGAACCCGGTGGTCGACGGCGGGAACTCGGCGGTCACGCGAACCGTGAGGGTGAACTCCTCCCCCGGTTCGAGCCGCGGCGTCGCACTGACACCGGGATCGAGGCTCGCGCTCACCCGGGTGCCCGCGCTCTCCCAGTGCAGGACGGTCTCTGCGTCGCGCTCGGGCGTCAGGTCGGGCAGCTCGTCCGCCGTACCGTTGCGGACCGCGGCCATCGGGGCCAGATCGGTGCCCAGGGCAACATCAAGCCGGCACTCGATCGCCGCGCGCGACCGGTTCACCAGCGTGATCCGCTCAGTCATGCCGTGGCGGTCGACGTCGCGGGTCCGGTACAGCATCACGGTCGGGTCGTGCCGGGTGTCGCCGACGCCCTCGACCTGGGCGACGTACTGGTGGGATGCCGCGCCTCGTTCGTCGGCGTGCACCGGGAGCGGCTCGCGTCCGTTGATCGTGACGACCGACCGGGACAGGATCCGGCGGTCCTGGGCGTACACGCCCTCCACGCCGTTGCTCCCGGTCAACTGACCGGAACGCGGCGAGAGGACCACCCACGGAGCAGCGAGTGCGGTGACCAGTTCGTGCAGCTGGGACATACCTCCACCCTAAGGGCCCGGTTTTGCGGCACAGTTGCCCCCGTGGACACTCTTGGCACGTTCTTGATCGGGCTGGTGATCTTCGTCGGCATTCTGGGGATCGTGATCCCGGTGCTGCCGGGCGCCATCCTCAGCCTGGCGGCGATCCTGGTCTGGGCACTGGTGGAGAAGGGCCCGACGGCCTGGATCGTGCTGTCCGCGGCGGTCGTCCTGATCGGGGCCAGCCAGGTGGTCAAGTACGTCGTACCGGAGCGGCACCTGCGTGAGTCCGGCGTTCCCCGGCGATCGATGGTCGTCGGAGTCCTGCTCGGCATCGTCGGCTTCTTCGTGATTCCCGTGGTCGGCATGTTCGTCGGCTTCCCCCTCGGCGTCTATCTGTCCGAGTGGCAGCGGTTGAAGGCGCACGCGCACGCCTGGACGTCGACCAAGCACGCGCTCCGGGCGACCGGGTTGTCGATCCTGATCGAGCTCATCGGTACGTCGCTCGCCGCCGCCGTCTGGCTCGCCGCGGTGCTCTTCCTGTCCTGATTGCCAGGGTTTTCCAAGGTCCACCGGAGCCTCGTCTCAGGTCCGTGCGGCAGCCTGGGGAGTACCAGTGCCGGTGATTCGGCCGGCACGCAGTACGGAAGGCAGTAGACGCATGGCGACGTTGCAGAAGCTCTCGGACAAGCGCTGGCGGATCGCCGGCACAGTCGCCGCCGTCGCGGCGACCACAACCGCGGGTGGTGTTGCCTGGGCAGCGACCAACGCCGACCCGACGCCGTCCCCCTCGCCCTCCGCCTCCCCCTCGGCCCCGTCGAACCAGCCTGGCCCGGGCAAGGGCCTCGGCCACCGCGGCGAGTTCGGAATGGGCGGCGCGCTGCACGGCGAGTTCGTGGTGCCGAAGGACGGCGGCGGCTACCAGACCGTGGCGACCCAGCGTGGTGAGGTGACCGCGGTCAGCAAGGACTCGATCACGGTGAAGAGCGAAGACGGTTACAGCCGGACCTACTCCCTTACCGAGGACACCCTCGTGAACGCCGCCCGGGACGGGATCGACGATGTCAAGGTCGGCAATACCGTCCAGGTGACCGCAGTGGTCGCGGACGGTAAGGCCACCGCGAGCTCGGTCAACGACGGCACCGTCCGGCAGACGGCCGGCGAGAAGTGGGGCTTCAAGCGCGGGCCCCGCTGACCAGAGACTCACAGCTGATTGCCAGGAACCTTCCAGGGTTCCCACGGGTGCCGGCGGCAGACTGGGGACATGAGTCCGCATCTGCTGGTGGTCGACGACGAGCCGAACATCGTCGAGCTGCTGTCCGCGAGCCTGCGTTTCGCCGGGTACGACGTGACCACGGCAACCCATGGCGCCGAGGCGCTGCGCAAGGCGCGCGAGGTGGAGCCCGACCTCGTCGTCCTCGACGTCATGATGCCTGGACTGGACGGCTTCGAGGTGGTCCGCCGACTGCGCGGTGAGGACCGGCATGTGCCGGTGCTCTTCCTCACCGCGCGCGACGCGGTCGAGGACAAGGTGCTCGGCCTGCACACCGGCGGCGACGACTACGTGACCAAGCCGTTCAGCCTGGACGAGCTCGTCGCCCGGGTCCGGGCGCTGCTGCGCCGATCCGGCCACCGCGAGCAGGCCACGCCGGATGCCGCCGTACTGAAGTATGCAGATCTCGAGCTGAACGAGGACAGCTACGAGGTCTTCAAAGCCGGTGAGGCGGTCCAGCTGTCGCTGACCGAGTTCAAGCTCCTGCGCTGCCTGCTGGAGAACGCCGAACGGGTGATGTCGAAGGGCCAGATCCTGTCCGCGGTCTGGAACTACGACTTCGCCGGCGACGCGGGCGTGGTCGAGTCGTACATGTCGTACCTGCGCCGTAAGGTCGACACCGGCGACCAGAAGCTGCTCCACACCGTCCGCGGGGTCGGCTATGTCCTGCGCACCCCACGAGGCCCCAACTGATGCAGCTGAACGACCGGCGCTTCACCGACCGGTACCCGCTCCGCGTCACCATCGTCGTCGTCCTGCTGACGTTGGTGGCGCTCGCACTTGTCGCCTCCGGAGTATTGGCGACCACGATCATGCGCGGGTACCTGGTCGACCGGGTCGACGAGCAACTGCAGCAGGCCTCGATGCCCCTGCAGCGCAACCCGTTGGACCGGCCGATGGGGCCCGGCGACGGCCGGCGACGACCACTGCCGAGTGTGTTCGTGGTGCAGTTCAACGACTCCGAAGGCCAGGCCAGCGGTGGACCGTTCCGCGCCCAGTTGGTCGAGGGCGAGGCGCCACTGCCAGACCTGCCCACGCTCAACCTCAACCAGGTCCGGGCGCTCGACGGGCACCCGTTCAACGTCGACGCGGTGTCGGGTGGTGCATCCTGGCGCGTGCTCGCCGTACCGCTGTCCGACGGCAGCGGTTCGGTGATGGTCGCCCAGAGCCTGCACGACATGAGCCGCACGTTGCAACGGCTGGTCGGGGTCCAGGCCGCGGCCGGCGTCATCCTGCTCGTGCTGCTGGCCGGCGTCGGGACTTTCGTCGTACGGCGAAGTCTTCGCGGACTGGAGGACGTCGAGAACACCGCTGTCGCGATCGCCGGCGGTGATCTGAGCCGGCGCGTACCGCAACGGGATCCACGGACCGAGGTCGGGCGGCTGTCACTCGCGCTGAACCAGATGCTCGGACAGATCGAGACAGCCTTCGCGCAACGCACTGCGTCGGAGTTCGCCGCTCGCCGATCCGAGGACGTGGCCCGGAGATCGGAGGAGGCGGCGAGGCAGTCGGAGGAGCGGATGCGGCGGTTCGTCGCGGACGCGTCGCACGAGCTGCGTACGCCGTTGACGTCCATCCGGGGCTTTGCCGAACTGACCCGCCAGCGCGGGGACAGCGGCGACGCCGACACGATGCGCCGGATCGAGGACGAGGCAAAGCGGATGGGCCTGCTCGTCGACGACCTGCTGCTGCTGGCACGCCTCGACCAGCAGCGACCGCTGCGGATGGAGCCGGTCGATCTGCTGCCGATCGCCGCCGACGCGCTGCACAACGCGCAGGCGGTGCAGCCCGAGCGGAACATCTCGCTGAAGATCCTGCCGGAATCGGAAGCGCCCGTGGTCGAAGGCGACGAGACCCGGCTCCGTCAGGTGCTCGGCAACCTGATCAGCAACGCGCTCCACCACACGCCGACGGACGCCCCGATCCTGGTCTCGGTCGGGACGCGCGACGGTGAGGCCGTACTCGAGGTGAGCGACTCAGGTCCCGGGCTGACCGACGACCAGAAGGCGCGCGTCTTCGAACGCTTCTACCGCGCCGACTCCGCCCGGACCCGCTCGACCGGCGGCTCCGGCCTCGGCCTGTCCATCGTGGCTGCGTTGGTCGCCGCCCACCACGGCCGAGTCACCGTCACCGACACCACCCCCCACGGCGCCACCTTCACCGTCCACCTGCCCCTCAACCCCTAACCCCACCCGCGGTCGGGGCGGCGCGGTCGGGGCGGCGCGGTCGGGGCGGGGTCCGCGGACATCTTGTGGTGACCGAGGACAGGCTATTTCATGTCCGCAGTCCCCAGATCCTGTCCCCGGTCCCCAGATCCTGTCCCCTGTCCGCCGTCCCCAGATCCTGTCCGCGGTCCCCAGATCCTGTCCGCGGTCCCCAGATCCTGTCCGCGGTCCCCAGGCCCGCCCACGCCGGGGCGCCCACCCGGGCGTCCCCGATCCAGCCCGCCGTCCCCGATCCAGCCCGCCGTCCCCGATCCAGCCCCGCCGTCCCCGATCCAGCCCCGCCGTCCCCGGTTCCAGCCCCGGCGTCTCCGTTTGCCTGGCTGACCCACCGGCGGGTGGGTTGGCGAGCCGTGAGCGCCTGGCCAACCCACCGTCTGATGGGTCAGCCCATCAGACGGGTCAGAGGACGGGGAAGGCGCGGGTGGCGGATTCGCCGTGTTCGAGGACCTCGGCGGCTGGTCCGAGGATCTTCGGGTCCGGGCGGCCGACGAGTTCGACGTCCTTGTCGGCGTAGTCGTTCAGGCTCAGCACGTGCCGCGGCCTCGAGCCGGGCGCGCTTCTTGTCGTTGCGCTTCACCACGGTCCAGGGCGCGTGGTTGGTGTCGGTGTAGTGGAACATCGCTTCCTTGGCCTCGGTGTAGGCGCCCCACTTGTCCAGCGACGCGAGGTCGGTCGGCGAGAGCTTCCACTGCCGGACCGGGTCGATCTGGCGGATCGTGAACCGGGTTTGCTGTTCGGCCTGCGACACCGAGAACCACAGCTTCACCAGCAGGATGCCCGAGCGGACCAGCATCCGCTCGAACTCCGGCGCCTGCCGCATGAACTCCTCGTACTCGTCCTGCGCGCAGAACCCCATCACTCGCTCGACGCAGGCGCGGTTGTACCAGGACCGGTCGAACAGCACCATCTCGCCTCGCCGGCCGACGGGAGGTGCTCGACGTACCGCTGGAAGTACCACTGGGTCTTCTCGCGCTCGGTCGGCTTCTCCAGGGCCACGATCCGTGCGCCGCGCGGGTTCAGGTGCTCCATGAACCGCTTGATCGTGCCGCCCTTGCCGGCCGCGTCGCGTCCCTCGAACACGATCACCAGCTTCTGATGCGACCGCTTCACCCAGTACTGCAGCTTGAGCAGCTCGATCTGCAGCAGCCGCTTGTCCCGGTCGTAGACCTCCCGCGCGAGCCGTTCGGCGTACGGGTAACCCTCGCGCCAGGTGTCGACCGGCGTACCGTCCGCGCGCAACAGCACGGGGTCGTCGTCCTCCTCGTCGAGGACACGGAAGCCGAGCTGGTTGACCAGGTTCAGGGTGCTCATGAACACCAAGGTTCGGGTCTTCTGATGACATCCAGGTGACCGGCCTCAGCGAAAGTCCGGTGAACGCCAGGCCGACGATCGGGTAGCGTGTCCGGCTGGCTCCGCGTAGAGCCTTCACATGGGACTACGAACGGGGGCGCCATGCAGACGTGGACGGAAGACGGCGAAGAGATCCCACTGACCGGTGGTGACGTGACCGAGGGGCTCGTCCGCGTCGGCGACACCGTACGGCGTCCGCCCGGTGAGCGGCCCGAAATGATCCGGGACCTGCTGCGGCACCTGGAGTCGGTCGGGTTCGACGGCGCGCCGCGCTTCCTTGGGATCGACTCCGCCGGCCGCGAGGTGCTCAGCTACATCGACGGTGAGGTCGCCGGCCGGCCGCAGCCCGGCTGGATGGCCGACGAGGAGCGCATGACCTCGGTCGCTCGACTGGTCCGCGCGTACCACGACGCGGTCGAGGGATTCGGGATCCCTACCGACCTGCCGGCGCCGATCGAGCCGCCCGGCCTGCCCGAGCTGGATGATCCGCTGGAGCTGGTCGGCCATCAGGACATCACTCCGGACAACGTCGTGTTCCGCGACGGCCGCGCGTACGCACTGATCGACTTCGACTTCGCCCGCCCGGTCAGCCGGGCCCGTGAGCTGGTCAACCTCATGTTGTGGTGGGCACCGTTCGGCGACGACGCCGATCTCGACCCGGCCCAGCGTGGCCTGGACCGGCCGCGCCGGTGCCGTCTGATCGCCGACGCGTACGGGCTGTCGGTGCCGGACCGCCATCGCCTGATGGATCTCTCGTCCGCACTCAACGAGCGGGGCTGGCACAACATGAAGTACCGCGCGGAGACGCTGGGGGGCGGCTGGCAGCGGATGTGGAGCGAAGGCGTCGGCGACTCGATCAAGCACCGTCAGGTGTGGCTGGACGACAACGCCGACTCCATCACTGCGGCCCTGCTCAGTTAAAGCAGAGCTGCAGGATCAGCGCACAACCGCCGGGGTCTCCTCGGCGGCGTCGGCCTTCTTGTCGCGAGGAGGACGAAGGCGAGCACCGCCGACCCGAGAACGGCGATCGCGCTGACGACGAAGGTCCCGGACATCGCATGGGCGAACGTCGTCTTGGCGACTCGAGCAAGGGCGTTGTCCCCTGTGCTCGCGGCGACGGCCAGCGCCTCACCGATCGAGCCACGCGCCTTGGCCGGCGTGGACTCCGGCATCTTCGCGGTGAAGTTGTGGGCCAGCGCGCTGCCCAGGATCGCGATCCCGAGCGCCGCCCCTGCCTGCTGAACGGTGTCGTTCAGCGCCGAGCCGACACCGGCGTGCTCGTGCGGCACCGCACCCATCAGCGCGGCGGTCGCAGCCGGCTGCGCCAATCTGGGTCGCGCCGACCCTGGCCGATGTCGGGATGAACTACCTGGGTCCGAACCTGATGCGCGTCTCGGACGAGATGCTCGGCATCTACATGACCGCCGGATTCGGACTGCTCGAGGCGGACCAGGCCTCCAAGACCGTGCTCGGCTACGTCATCGGGATCGCCTCGGTCGAGGCGGCGACGATCAGCAAACTGCACCGCGGCGATGGCCGAATGGCAGGCGGCAGTCTGGCCGGCGGCGGTGCGAGCGGCCGAGCCGTACTCGCGGATGCGCGCCCTGTACGCCGCCTACGGCGGTGCCGACCTCCAGGCCGGCGCCGAAGACGGCTTCAGCTACGGCCTCAACCGGATCCTCGACGGTGTCGAGGCCCGGTTGGGTCGTAGCTGAAGCCGGTCCCGCTCAGCGGGTGATGGCTACCTCGGACCCGTTCCGCGCGGACTCGTAGATCGCGGTCAGGATGCGGGCCATCTCGAGACCCTGCTCCGCCGTGGCGTCGGCCGGAATCTCCCGGCGGCAGATCTGCAGGAAGTGGTCGATCTGGTTGGCGAACCCGACCGTGAAGTCGAACCCGAGCGAATCGATCTGCGGCTGGATGTGCAACAGGGTGTCGTGCCGCTCGGTGATCATCAGCAGCTCGGGCTCGATCTCCGCGCCGCCCTTGTCGCCGTGGATCTTCACACTCGTCGAGTTCCGCGCGTGCAGCGAGTACGACGTGTCCACGTCGAGAACCGCCCCGTTCTCGAACCGGACCTGCGCGGTCGCGTAGTCCTCGACGTTGTTCACCCGGGTCTCCGACGCGGCCCGGTACCGGGTCAGATGCTTGATGTTGTCCCGGGCACCCAGCGCCGAGAAGGTCGCACCCGAAACCGACACCGGAGCGGGCATCCCCATCAAGTACCAGCACAGGTCGATGATGTGGACACCCAGGTCGATCAGCGGGCCACCGCCCGAGACCGTCACGTCACCGAACCAGCCACCGGGGTTGCCGGCGGCACGAATGATCGTCGCCCGCGCGGCGTAGATGTCGCCGAACTCGCCCTCGTCCAGGAACCGCTTGGTGACCAGGGCGTTCGGAGCGAACCGGCGTACGTAGCCGATCTGCAGGGCCTGCCCGGTCTCCTTGGTCGCCTGGACCAGCGCCTCGGCCTCGGCGACGTTCACGGACATCGGCTTCTCGACCAGCACGTCCTTGCCGGCCCGCAGCGCCGCCTCGGCGAACTTGGCGTGCAGGAAGTTCGGCACGCAGATGCTCACCGCGTCGACCTCGGGATCGGACAGGATCTCGTCGACGACATCCGTCGCCTTCGGTACGCCGAACTTGTCGGCCTGTGCCTTGGCGCGGGTCCGGTCGATGTCGCACACGGCGACCAGCTCGGCCTGCGGATTCTTCTGGTACGAGATCAGGTGCTGGGTGGCGATGGAGCCCACCCCGATCACAGCAATGCGAGTCGTCATGTCAGGCAGCTCCAGCCAGTCCGAGGATGTTGTTGAGCGAGCGCTCGATGGCGCTCGGAGTCGACTCCAGGCCCTCGAACTCGAGGCTCACATGGAGTTCGGGCCTGGTCCCGACCAGCGCGAGCAGGCCCGCCAGGTCCAGATCTCCGTGCCCCGCGATCGTGCCGAGCAGGTAGTCGCCGGCCAGCGTCTTCAGCCAGCCATCCCCCGCCGATCGGCGGATGTGGAAGTCCTTCACGCCCACGATGGCCGCGATGTCGATCAGTCCGGCGGCGGTCTTGCCGGGCACCTCGCCGACGCAGAGTCCGTTGCCGAGGTCCAGCGTGACCCGGAAGTTCGGGCGATCCACGGCGTGCACCAGCCGGGCCAGCCGGTCGCTCCCGTTCATGAAGAAGCCGTGGTTCTCGATCGTCGACACGATGCCCAGCTCGGCGGCGTGGTCGGCGACCGCACGGCAGCCTTCGACGACCTTCTCGAACGTCGACTCGAACTCCCCCGGGTCCTGCTCGCGCCACGACCACGGGGCGACGTCGTGACGGAAGATGCGAGCTCCGAACCGGTGCGCGACATCCAGCTGCCGGCGGAGGCGGTCGATCTCCTTGTCCTCCGCTGTCCGCAGGTCGCCGCTGACCAGATAGTTCACGATCGGTACGCCGATGTCGCCGGCGTGCGCGGCCGCATCACGGACCACACCGTCGTTCTCCAGATAGTACTCGCCGTCCATGGCGGCGATCTCCAGATGCCCCGCGGGTGACGACGCGACCCAATCCAGGACTGCGATCAGGTCCATCTCGCCGCTGGCCATGAGGCTGCGAAAGCAGTACGAGCTGACTCCTAGCTTCACTTGCTGGTCCTCTCCAGGTCGTGAGTGATCCGGCGCCACGGACTCGGGTAGTCGTGAACGCCGTAGATGCGTGTACTGAACTGGTCGAACGCTGTGCCGACCGCCCCGAGCACCACGGCCTCGCGGCCGAGGGCCGAGGCGACGAACGGTGGGCGCTCGGGGAAGAGCAACTCCCTCTCGACCGCGGCCTCGAGCGAACGAAGCAGCACGGCACTGTCATGCGCGGGTCCACCCCGCACGACTACGATCTCGGGATCGACGACCAGCAACACCGTGGCGATGCGTCCGGCGATCTGCGCACAGAAGTCGTCGATCTCCGCCTGGGCGTCCGCGTCGCCGGCAGCCGCCGCGCTCAGCACGGCCTCACCGGTCGGATGTGACGTCCAGATCAGCTGTCCTCGGTCCGCGTTGCGCGTCCAGCGCATGCCTCGCTGCGCTCCGAGCTCGCCGGCCAGGCGGTGGCGCCCTTGCCGAATGACGCCGTTCAGGACGATCGACACGGACAGCCGATGGCCGATCTGGAGATAGACGACATCGGAGTACCCGCGTCCCGCGCCACCGCGCTGCTCGGCGAGTGCGGCCAGCTTGATGTCGTTGTCGATGGCAACCGGACGGCCGAGGTCCTGCGATACGGTCTCCGCGATCGGCAGGCCGACCAGTTCAGGGAGTGCGAGACTGGCGCGCAGGTGACCGTTCGCCTCGACCACACCGGGGAGAGCGAGTCCGACCGCACGAAGGCGTCCGAGATCGAGCGAGCTCTCGGCCGCCGCGGCGTGAATCGCGCTCCGAATCGACGAGATCTCAGCGGGCCGGTCCCGCTTCAGCTCGGTGTAGCCCAGTCGGCGGCCGGACAGGTCGCAGATGATGGCTCGCACCCCGCGCGGGCCCAGGTCCACTCCGGCAACGAGTCCCGCCTCCCGGGCGAACCGGAACGCACGCGCAGGCCGCCCCGGCCCCACGATCGACGCATCGGTGGGCACAACCAGACCAGCCTCGACGAGATCGTCGAGCACGGCGTGCACCGTGGGTCGCGACAGTCCGGTCTCCGCGCTGATGACGCCGACGGTTTGCGCGTCGTCGGCGTCGGCCAGCGCGCGCAGACAGGCGACCTGATTGGCCGATCGCTCCGCCTGAGCGGCTCCTCGTACAGTGTCCATCGACCCCAACTTATTATGCAACCGGCTTTATTAAAGACGGTATCAGAATCAGTCGGCAGGTGGCAACCAACTGTTGCTCAAGGCAACCGTCAGCGCTGCAGGATCGTGCGTTCGACGACGGTCCAGGTCGTCGTGGTGAGCAGGTAGAGCCCTGCGGCGAGCGGGAGGAAGGCGGCACTCAGCAGCGTGCCGAAGGGCAGGATCCGGGCGAGCCGGCGGGACAGGGGCGTCGCGGTCTCGTCGAGTTGGCGAAGCTGCAAGCGGGCCGAGAACCAGGCGACGACTCCCAGCAGTACGGCGAGCACGAGGAAGGCCGGCGTACCGGTGAGGACCGGCCAGTGCAGGCCGAGCGGTGCGCCGAGGAGGCTGCCGCTGATCAGTTGGTTCGACTCCCCCGCCACCATCGCCCGGGAGAACAGCGTGTACATCAGCCAGAAGAAGGGCAGCTGCGCGAGCGTCGGCAGCAGACCGGCGAAGACCGACGTACCGGACTCTGCTTGCAGCTTGGCGAGCTCGCGTTGGAGACGCTCGGGATCACCGCGGTGACGATCGCTGAGCTTCTTCAGCTGAGGCATCAGTTCGGCGCGAGCACGCAACCCGCGATGCGCCCGCACGCTGAGTGGAACCAGACACAGCCGTACGACGAGGGTGCAGACGACGATCGCGATCACAGCGGCAGAGCTGCCGGCGAGCGGTTCGATAGCGGTGACGAGGGACGTGAGCAAGTGATAGGCACCGGCGACCGGTGCCTCCAGGAAGGAAGGCACAGCACAACTCCACGAGTGAGAAGGAACGGGTAGCGAGGAAGAGCGCTACCGTCCCGGTGCTCGTGGACGTGGCCTGCCCGCCGCGTCGGGATCGCGGAGAGACAGATAAGCAGTACGCCGGGCGTTGGCCCGGGTGGCGCTGACGCGCGCCGGCAGCGGCGAGGCGACCGGGCCCCGCGCCGACGAGCGCGCCACCAGGAGCAGAGTGAACAGCAAGGCCGCCGCCGTGAAGACGGCGGCGGCCAGAGTTGCCGTGTCGAGGACAGGCATCACCAGCGCGAGTACGCCGGCGAGTGCCTGACCCATCGTCATCAGTCCAGGTAGTCCCGCAGGACCTGCGAGCGAGACGGGTGGCGCAGCTTCGACATCGTCTTGGACTCGATCTGCCGGATCCGCTCGCGGGTGACGCCGTACACCTTGCCGATCTCGTCCAGCGTCTTCGGCTGGCCGTCGGTCAGGCCGAAGCGCATCGAGACCACACCGGCCTCGCGCTCGGACAGGGTGTCCAGCACCGCGTGCAGTTGCTCCTGGAGCAAGGTGAACGAGACGGCCTCGGCCGGCACGATCGCCTCGGAGTCCTCGATCAGGTCGCCGAACTCGGAGTCGCCGTCCTCACCCAGTGGCGTGTGCAGCGAGATCGGCTCACGGCCGTACTTCTGCACCTCGATGACCTTCTCCGGGGTCATGTCGAGCTCCTTGGCGAGCTCTTCCGGAGTGGGTTCGCGACCGAGGTCCTGGAGCATCTGCCGCTGCACCCGGGCCAGCTTGTTGATCACCTCGACCATGTGCACCGGGATACGGATCGTCCGCGCCTGGTCGGCCATCGCGCGAGTGATCGCCTGCCGGATCCACCAGGTGGCGTAGGTGGAGAACTTGTAGCCCTTGGTGTAGTCGAACTTCTCGACCGCGCGGATCAGACCGAGGTTGCCCTCCTGGATCAGGTCCAGGAACAGCATGCCGCGGCCGGTGTAGCGCTTGGCCAACGACACCACCAGGCGCAGGTTGGCCTCGAGCAGGTGGTTCTTGGCCCGGCGGCCGTCCTCGGAGATCCAGTCGTACTCGTCGCGGACCTTCTCCTTCAGCTTGGCGGCCTCATCGCCGAGCTGCTCCTCGGCGAACAGGCCGGCCTCGATCCGCTTGGCGAGCTCGACCTCCTGCTCGGCGTTCAGCAGCGGGACCTTGCCGATCTGCTTCAGGTAGTCCTTGACCGGGTCGGCGGTGGCCCCGGCCACCATCACCTGCTGCTCGGGCTCGTCGGTCTCGTCGGCCTCGGAGACGACGAAGCCCTCGTCCTCGGTCAGCTCCTTCTCCAGCGGCTTCACCGCGTCCGGGCTGAAGTCGGCCTCATCGACATCGTCCAGCGAGCGCGGCTTGCCGGTCTTGGGGTCGATCGCCAGACCAGCTTCGGAGACGGCCTTCTTCGCCGGCGCTTTCTTCGCGGCGGCCTTCTTCGCGGGGATACCGTCCTCCTTGGTGCCGGCGGCAGACTTGGCCGCGGCCTTCTTCACTGCCGCCTTCTTGGCTGCAGGCTCGGTCACTCGGGCGCTGGTCCTCGGAGCCGTGCTGCGGGCGGTGGCGGCCACGGCCCGGGCTGACTCGGCGGGAAGATTCTCGGACGAGCTGGACGACACGAATTACCTCTCGTCTGACGCAGGGTTTGTACGGCGGTACGACGTTGTGTTGGTGCTGGTGGTGCCACGTACTCAGGGTCTTCTTGGGTATGACTGTGTGCGGCTGCTCGCTGGTCAGGCGGCGGCAACACTCCATTGTAATCCGCGAACCAAGCCCGGGCGCGCCACGACCCCCCGATCGGCGCGCTCAGGCCCCCGCCGGGGCGGATGTCTCCGCTCCGGTGGAGGCCTGGTCGGTACCGCCGTCGAACAGTGCGTTTGCGGTCGTCCGTTCTCAGCCGTTCCGGGTCTGCCGCAGTGGACGGGCCACCACGCGTTGCCGGACCAACTGCTGCTCCTGCTTGAACTGTCTCACCTTCACCAAAGACGCCACGTCGATCACGTCCGCGACGGACTTGTACGCGCCGTCCTCGCCGTACGGCTCGGATGCCTCGCGCCAGCCCCGCGGCCGGACCTTGAGTTGCTTGCCGAGCAGCGCGACGAAGATCTTCGCCTTCTGCGCGCCGAAGCCCGGCAGGGCCGACAACCTGGCCAGCAGGTCGTCCCCTGACTTCACATCGGACCAGAGGCCCGAAGCGTTACCGCCGTACTCCTCGTCCAGGTGCTTGGCCAGCGTCTGGATCCGGGCCGCCATCGCGGTCGGGAACCGATGCACAGCCGGCGGACCGGCCACCACCTCGACGAACGCGTCCGGGTCGTAGTGCGCCACCGTGGACGGATCGAAGGGGCCGTCCATCCGCTTGGCGATCGCGACCGGTCCCGCGAACGCGCGCTCCATCGGAATCTGCTGGTCCAGCAACATGCCCACCAGCAGGGCGAAAGGATCTCTGCTCAGCATCTCGTCGGCGTCGGGCTGCTGTGCGAGGCACAGCTTCTTGCTGCGTGTCGAAGTCACCTCAGTCCTCCCCTTCGTCGGCCTTTACGGCCAGCACCGGACACGGAGCGTCGAGCAGCACCCGCTGGGCATTGCTGCCGAGAATGAGCTTGCCGACCGGGGACCGGCGCCGAAGCCCGATCACGATGAACTCGGCATGCACCTGCTCGGCGACGGCCACCAGGTCCTCCGCCGGGTCGAGTCCACGCACCAGTTGCCGCACCTCGTAAGGCACACCGGTCGGGTCGAGTTGCTCACGTACCTCCGTCAACGCGGCATCGCTCGCCGCGGCCTCATCGCTGTCGAAACTGCGCCCACCCCGGTGTGAGTTGACCACCACCAGCTTGGCGTCGCGAAGCGTCGCCTCTTCGGCCGCTCGCCGCAGGGCCGCACGGCCCTCAGCCTTCGGCACGTAACCCACGACGATGGTCGTCATCGCCCTGCCTCACCTCCGGGTGTCGTGTCGACCCGTCTCGAACGATACTGCTCCCGACCGTGGTCGGCATCCGCTGGATTTACACCAGCTGTGTCGCGGCCGTGACGGACGGCTGATCGTCGCGCGGGTAGTACTCCACCACCGCCCCGGCCGCCGATGTGGCAGCCGCGCCGGTGCCCGAGTACTACCCGCGAGAAGACTGTCTAACCTTCCGGTGGCCACACCCTTGCAGGGGTGTCACCCGACGCGCCACCCCTGTAGTCCGGGTCGTTATCGAACTCGTCCACCCAGTTGCCTTGGGCAAGGTCGCAGCGGTTCCGCCGGAGGGACCTCAGTTCCGCCCACACTGTCCGACGTTGTCGGAAACCAACTAACCGGTTCAGTCCACCGGCCACTCGTGCACAGGCGTGTTCTCGTGCATGTGATCGCGGTAGCGATGGAGCATTCCGCGCAGCGCGTCGCGCCGTCCGTACGACCCCTTTGTATACAGTCGGTGAAACTCGTCGGCCTGCCACGACGCACCGTTGCGGTTGGTCAGGCACCGCTGCTCGATGATTCCCAGCAGCCGATCACGCACCGCGGCGTCGACGCCCCAGGCGTCCAGACCGCGGGAAGCCAACGGGAGCAGGCGTCTGAGCACAAGCTCGGTCGCCCGCGCGGTCCCGACGCCCGGCCAGAAGACCTCCGCGTCGATGCCGTGCCGCGCCGCTGCGTGGAAGTTCTCCTCCGCCGCGCTGAACGACATCTGTGACCAGATCGGCCGTTCGTCGTCGGCCAGTGCGCGGACCAGGCCGAAGTAGAACGCCCCGTTCGCGATCGTGTCGACCACGGTCGGGCCGGCCGGCAGCACGCGGTTCTCCACCCGCAGATGCGGCTTCTCCCGGACAACGTCGTACACCGGCCGGTTCCAGCGATAGATCGTCCCGTTGTGCAGCCGCAACTCCGAAAGAGCTGGGGTGTCGCCGCGATCGAGAACGGCGATCGGATCCTCGTCGGAGGTGACCGGCAAAAGCGCCGGGTAGTAGCGGGAGTTCTCCTCGAACAGGTCGAAGATCGAGGTGATCCATCGCTCACCGAACCACACCCGCGGCCGGACGCCCTGCGTCTTCAACTCGTGGGTGCGGGTATCGGCGGCCTGCTCGAACAATGCGATCCGCGTTTCCCGCAATAGCTCCTTACCGAACAGGAACGGCGAGTTCGCACCCACGGCCAGCTGGACGCCGGAGATCGCCTGGGCCGCGTTCCAGTACCGCGGGAACGCGTCCGGTGTCACCTGCAGATGAAACTGCGTCGACGTACACGCGGCCTCGGGCACGATGCTGTCCGCGGTCACCTGCAACCGCTCGATGCCGTCGATCCCGATCTGCACGTCCTCGCCGCGGGCGGCGAAGATCTGGTCGTTGAGCAAGGCGTAGCGCGGGTTCGTGCTCAGCGCCTCGCGATGGATGTGCTCGGTCAGCAGCGTCGGCAGGATCCCGACCACCACCATCGACGAGCCGGTCCGGGCCGCCTTCTCCTCGGCCGCGTTCAGGCTGTCGCGGATGCTCGACTCCATCGTGTCCAGGCCGATGCCGTCGATCTGCCCGGGCGGAACGTTGATCTCGATGTTGAACTGGCCGAGCTCGGTCTGGAACGCGTCGTCCTCGATCGCGCTCAGCACCTCGGAGTTCTTGAACGCCGGATCGCACTTCTCGTCGACCAGGTTCAACTCGATCTCGATCCCCGTCATCGGCCGGTCCGGCGCGAACCGGGCCTCGCGCAGCATCCGCGCGAAGGCGTCGAGATTGCGATGGACCTGGTTGCGGAACGCCGTCCGATCCGCCCGGGTGAATTCGACCCGGTCGACTTCCTCGCCCATCTGCGCCTCCCCTGGTGGCTACTGGCCTCAGGCCGTGTCCGGTGATCCCGCGCCGTAGCGAGCAGGTGCTCGGTGCGGTGCATCGGCGTGCTGGAGCGAAGGTCTCGATGCGGAGCATCGTGGCCTTTGCGCCAGTGCGGCGCGGTGCCGTGCCGAGTGCCGCGCAGTAGGCGGGGGATTACCGGACATGGCCTTAGTGTGCCTGAAGGGTGCCCACCTGTGTGAGACGCAATCGCGTGGTGGAGTCAGACCGGATAGACGATGAAGTGATCGCGCACGATGCGGACCGGCTCCGGCCCGGCCTCGTCGAGGACCTGGGCCAGCTCCGTCAGTACGCCGGGATCGAGCGGCAACTCGTGCTCATCCGGATGCTTGTCGGCGCCCATCTCGAAGTCGCGGCCGGGCTCGTGGGTCAGCTCGATGTGCGCTCCCAGGATCTGCTCGACCGGATTGCCCGCGGCAACGAACCCGGCCAGCCGGGCCACACTCGCCCGGAACGCGGGCCAGTCGAAGACGTACAGCCGGCCCGGGTACAGCGAGTCGCCGCTGAACAGCACCTTCGACGTCCGGTCGTAGACGGCGATGTGCGACGCGTGGTGCCCCGGGATCGGGATGATGTCGAGCACCCGGTCGCCGAGATCGAGCTGGACCACCTCGTTCGGCCAGTCGGCGATCCCGAAGTACGCCGCCACATCCTCGGCCGTCCTGCCGACGACCTGGTCGAACTCGGCGTCGCCACCGACATGGTCGCCGTGGCTGTGGGTGTGCGCGACGATCAGCTCCTGACCGGACAGCAGGCTCTCCACCACCGGCCGCAGCTTGGCGTCACCGGTACCCGTGTCGAGCAGCAGTGCCCGTTCAGTGCCGAGCAGCAGGTAGATGAACGGTCCTTCGAAACTGGTCCGAAGCGACTGGCGGATGATCGCCGTGCGTTGGTCGTACCAGTGGATCTGGTGTTCTGGGCTGGCCGGGTCGGTGCCGTCGTCCCAGTGCGCGGGGAATGTCATTCCAGAATTGTCGGTCATGCCAGGGAGACTGGTGCCGTGCGAGGGGATCCGTCGGTGCTGCATGTCGACCTGGACGCGTTCTACGCGGCGGTCGAGCAGCGCGACAAGCCGTCGTTGCGGGGCAAGCCGGTCGTGGTCGGTGGCGTCGGCGTCCGCGGTGTCGTCTCGACCGCGTCGTACGAGGCCCGCAAGTACGGCGTGCGCTCCGCGATGTCGACTGCGGAAGCACGATCGCGCTGTCCGCACGCGGCGTACCTCGGTCCACGCTTCGAGGTGTACAGGCGGAGCAGCCAGGCGGTGATGGCCGAGATGCGGGCGTTGTCGCCGCTGGTCGAGCCGTTGTCGCTCGACGAGGCGTTCATCGATCTGTCCGCGTCCGGGCTGACCGGGCTCACCGTCGAGGACGTGCAGGCGATCGCCCTGGATCTCAAGGCCGCGATCCGGAAGGCGAGCGGCGGCCTGACCGCATCGGTCGGCGCCGGTACGTCGAAGCTGATCGCGAAGATCGCCAGTGACCTGGACAAGCCCGACGGAGTGGTCGTCGTGCCGGCCGGGACAGAGGCGGAGTTCCTCGCGCCGATGCAGGTCACCGTGATCCCTGGTGTCGGGCCGGCGACCGCGCAGCGGCTCAGTATGGCCGGCGTGCGGACCGTCGCCGACCTTCAGCAACTCGACGAGGACGAGTTGATCCGTCAGGTCGGCTCCGCGCACGGCAGCAGCCTGTACCGGCTGGCGATCGCGGCCGACGACCGTCCGGTGGTGAGCGACCGGGAGACCAAGTCGGTCAGCGTCGAGGACACCTTCGAGACCGACCTCATCGACCGCTCGCTGCTGGCCGCGATCGGCGACCGGATGGCGCACCGCGTCTCCGAGCGGCTGCAGAAGGCGCAGCTCTCCGGCCGCACAGTCACGGTCAAGACGCGGATGCACGACTTCACCACGCACACGCGATCGTCCACGCTGGCCGGGCCGACCGACGACGCCCGGGTGATCGCGCGAGTCGCGCGACGACTGCTCGACGACAGCGAGATCGGCGGCGGGATCCGCCTGCTCGGTGTGGGCGTTTCCTCGCTCGCGGACTGGATCCAGGACGACCTCTTCACCGAGAGCGAGTACGCCGACGCCCCGGTCGAGGTGGTCGAGTTGCCGGAGCGCCCGCGCGACCAGATCGGGTTCTACCCGGGTCAGGACGTCGCTCATCCCGACTATGGGCGCGGCTGGGTCTGGGGCTCGGGCCGCGGACGCGTGACCGTGCGGTTCGAGACCGCGGACACACCGCCGGGTCCGGTCCGGACCTTCGCGGTCGACGACCCGGCCTTGACAAGAGTTGTTACCGGCTCAGCGGAAGAAGACGACGAACCCCGAAACGGGTCAGAACGGGTTGAATGAATGAGGAACGGCGAGGCCGCTGCTCACCGCCGAAGACGCACCGACAGGCACGTGACACAGCCTTCGAGCTTCTCGAACTCGCTGATGTCGACGACGACCGGCGTGTAGCCGAACTGCTCGAGCAGCTTCGCGGACTCCGGCGCCGAGGCAGCCATCAGCAGACGCCCCTCCCCCAGCAGTACGACGTGCGACCCGGCTTCCTCAGGCATCGGGCGGAACGACTCGAACGCCTGGGGGTCGTCGACGAGCGGCTCATAGCCGATTACGGTCCCGTCCGGTAGCGCGGTGACCGCGGACTTGAGGTGCAACACCTTCCGCACCGGCACGGCGCGGACGTCGGCTCCCAAAGGCGCGAAGGCCTCACGGAGTTGCTGGATGCCCTCGTCGTTCGTGCGACCGCCGTGGCCGGCGTACACGGTCGAGCCGATCTTGAGGATGTCGCCGCCGTCGAGAGTGCCGGGCTCGGTGATGTGGGTGATGCGGTAGCCCTGCGCCGCAACGGTGCGCTCGGCTTCGGGTGCCTCGGGTCGTCGCTCGTCCGCGCCTGATCGGGCGATCACCGCGAGGTCGCCGTACACCACCATCGTGTCCTCGACGAAGACACCGTCCGGGCACTCGTCGCTCGCCGGCACCTCGATCGTGGTCCAGCCGTGCGCCTCGAGGGCGTCGACGTACCGCTGCCACTGGCGTACGGCGAGGTCCGCGTCGACCGGACTGCGTCGGATGTGAGTGACCAGGCCCTCGGCGAGGCGCGGGCTGGGGCGTCGGACCAGGGCAGACGGCATCTGTGCAGGTTAACCGGTGCCGGCCTGGGTACCGGCCGGGCTGACGCTTCTAGATGTGGAGGGCAACCGATGCCGAAGATCCTGCCGGCGACCGGCGGCGATGTGGTCGAGATCATCCTGGCGGACCACCGGTGGTTCGAGGAGGCGCTGCGTGAACTGCGGGACGTGCGCAGCGATCGGTCCGCCGTACTGGCTGACCTGGCGACGGTGCTGATCGCGCACGCGGAGGCGGAGGAGTCGAAGGTCTACCCGACGCTGCGGCGCAAGGATGCGATCGACGCCGACGAGGTCGAGCACTCCGAACACGAGCACGACGAAGGCAACGCGGCGCTGCTCGCTCTGATGGAGGTCGACGACACCGGCAGCGAGAAGTTCAGCGAGAACCTGCATGAGTTGTCCGAGGCGCTCACGCACCACCTGGACGAGGAGGAACGCGACATTCTCAACCCCGCCCGCACCGACGTGTCCGAGGAAACCCGGCGCAACCTCGGCGACGCCTTCGCCGAAGAACGCGCCCGCCTGATCGAGTCCGGCTGCGGCCACATCACCAACGTCCGCAAGATCGTCGAGAGTGCCTGAGGCTTACAGCGGGATCGTGAGGCCTTCCACGGCCGCGATCACCTCGCCGTCGAATTCCTGCCGTGCCTCGGCGACCGAGATCGACCGGTCGGAGCCGGGCCAGAAATGCGTCAGCAGCAAGCGCTTCGCACCGCGCGCATGCCGACCAGCCTCGGTCGCCGTCATCAGATAGCGCGGCGTCGTGTCCGGTGACGGCCCCTGATGGGTCGCGTCCGAGATCAACAGCTCCGTTCCCTCGGCCAGCTTCCGCAGGTCGGGTGACGGACCGCTGTCCCCGGTGTAGGCGACGGACACCCCGGGCGCAGTCAGGCGGACACCGAAGTTGGTCTTGTAGTGCGGCAGTTCCACGGTCTCGACCGCGAACGGACCGAGCCGTGTGGTCGCCGCGAGGTCGTGTACGTCGAAGACGGTCGCCGGATCCGGGTCCGGCTCGAGCGCCCGCAGTACGTCGACCACCCCCGGCGGACAGTGCAGCGGGACCGGCGGTGCGTCCGGTGCCTCGTAGAAGCGAACGCGCGCGAGACCGCTCACGTCGACGCAGTGATCGGGGTGCTGGTGCGTGACGACGACCGCGTCGACCTCACCCTTGGGCCGATGCTCCAGCAGTCGCGGCAGAGCTCCGTACCCGAGATCGAGCACGACACTGAACCCGTCGTACTCGAGCAGGAAGCCGGCGCACGCTCGTCCGGCCTCCGGCCAGGCGCCGCACGAGCCGAGGACGGTCAGCGCCCTCAACGGACGGCGAACGGCTGGTCGGTCGGCACGATCTCCTTGCCCAGCGGCAGCAGCGAGATCGGGATCAGCTTGAAGTTGGCCAGGCCGAGCGGGATACCGATGATCGTCACGCAGAGCGCGATCCCGGTGACCAGGTGTCCGAGCGCCAGCCACCAGCCGGCGAACACGACCCAGATGATGTTGCCCAGTACGGCGCCCGCCCCGGCACTCGGCTTGTCGACCATGGTCCGGCCGAACGGCCACAGGGTGAACCCGGCGATCCGGAACGACGCGATGCCGAACGGGATGGTCACGATCAGCACGCAGCAGATCACACCGGCGATCGCGTAGCCGATCGCCAGCCAGAACCCGGCCAGCACCAGCCAGATCAGGTTGAGCAGTGTCCTCATGCTCTCAGCCTGCCACCCCATGGGGTGCTCCAGAACGCTCCGCGCCACAAGCCCGGGATCATTCCGGGGGACCCTGACTCGGGAGCAGGCGTACTAGTACTCGTCGGTGCTCAGAGTGGCAACCGTCATCCCGGCGTTCACCAGGCGTTGCCGCAGCGCCGGTCCCATCGCGGCGGCGGTGGTGGTCTGGCCGGCTGTCGTGGGGAGGTCGTCGAGACAGAGGCAGAGGGCGCTCTCGGCCAGCATCTTGGCGGTTTCGTCGTACCCGGGATCGCCGCCGGCAACTTCGGTGATCACCTGCTTGCCGCCACCACGCCCGACGAAGCGGACGTTGAACCAGGACCTCGCCCGGCGCTCCGGGCTCGGCCCGTCGCCTGGCTGCAGCCGCTTGAGCAACGCGTTCCTCGCTGGCGGGATCTGGGCAGCCGCCATCAGCAGGGCGGTCCCACCGATGCCTCCGGCAACCATCGGGAGGCGCTCGAGCGCGGCGTAGTGCGAGTAGCGGAAGTCCGGGCCGTACTCCTCGAGCAGCCGGGCGGAGTAGCCGACGATCTGTGGGTCGATGGTCGGCAACGGAACCGCCCAGAAGCCTTGCTGCCGGTGGATCCTGCCGGAGACCGCCCTGGCCTTCCGACCGTCCGGCCCTGGCTCTGCGCGGCGACGTGCCCGGTGTGCTTCGAGGTGCTGCTTGGGCCGGGAGAACGCCGTGATCGCGGTATGGAAGGTGCCCCCGGACGGACGACCGCCGCCCCGCAGCAGACCGTCGACCTGGATCGGGACGCGCCGCGGCAACTGCTCGACGGTGAACTGGACACCGAGGTCGTACGGGATCGAGTCGAAGCCACAGGCGTGCACGATCCGGGCACCGGTCTGAACGGCACGTTCGTGATGGCGCACGTACATGCGATCGACGAACTCGGACTCACCGGTCAGATCGAGGTAGTCGGTCCCCGCGTCCGCACAGGCTGCCACCACTGGCTCGCCGTACTGGATGTAGGGACCGACGGTGGTGGCGACGACCTTGGCCGACTCGGCAAGGGCTCGTAGAGATCGGGGATCCGTGACATCCGCGTGCAGGACGTCCTTGCCGAAGGCCTCGAGCTTGCCTTGGTTGCGTCCGGCAACTGCCCACTTGAGGTCCGGCGGCGCGTTCTTGGCCAGGTACTCCGCGGTCAGGGCTCCGGTGAAGCCGCTCGCGCCGAGCAGGACGACGTCGTACTCGCGGCTCATTGGCCGGCAGCCTTCTCGGCGTCGGCGCGGCCGCCGGCGCCGGTTGCACGGGAGGAGGCAGCGGCGCCGCGCGCCTGGACGTCGGCGAGCGCGGCCCGATCGGCCTTCGGCACGCTGAACCGCGAGCCCGCCTCGATGACGTGCGGGATCACCCAGCGGAACACCTTCATCGCCCCGATCCAGCCCGGCACGTGCACGCTCCGACGGCGCTTCCTGATCCCGTCGACGAACTTGTCCACCGCGAAGTCCAGCGGGTACACCTTGCTCGCCAGCGGGATACCGGTGCGCATCTTGCCGAACACCGGGTGTTCGTCAGCGCCACGCACCATGTCGGTGTCGACGAAGGTCATGTGTGCGACTCCGACCCGCACGCCCAGGTGCTTGAGCTCGGGCCGCAGCGTGTCCCCCATCGCCTCCACGCCGGCCTTCGCCACGTTGTACGCCGCCAGCCCGGGGATGTGGACGATCGCCGCGAGCGACGAGACCAGCAGCAGGTAGCCCTTGCTCTCCAGCAGATACGGCAGGGTCAAGTGAACGGTCCGCCAGACGCCGAACAGGTCGACGTCCACGACGCGCTCCCACATCTTCGGGTCCATGCTCCGGCTGAACCCGGGCGCGGCGATGCCGGCGTTCGCCATCACGACGTCGATCCGGCCGTACCGCTCGGCCACCGCCTCGACCGCGGCCCGCAGCGACTCGGTGTCGGTGACGTCGGCCTCCCACCACCCAGCGTCCGGCCCGCAGTCCTCGGCGACCTTCTTCAGCTCGTCCGGCTCCAGACCGATCAGCGCCAGCGTGGCGCCGTCCCGCGCCAGCTTCCGGGCGACCGCGGCGCCGATTCCGCGGGACGCACCGGTGATGAGGACGACCTGACCACGCATCTGGACCTCCAGCTTGTTGAGTGGATACTCGACAGTAAGTGCTTGTTGACCGATTACTCAATAGACTGGGGGTATGACCCAGACCTCGTCCGCCCGGCTGCGCCCCGGCGAACGTCGCAACCAGATCCTCGCGGCCGCCCGCCGCGTCCTGGTCGCCGACCCGCACCGCGAACTCACGGTCGAACTGGTCGCTGCCGAGGCCAAGGTCTCCCCCGCACTGCTGTTCCACTACTTCGGCTCGAAGAAGAAGTTCCAGTACGCCGTGATCGAGGAAGCGGCTGCCGAAGTCATGCTGCGCACCGCGCCCGACCCGTCGCTGCCGCCGGACGAGCAGCTCCGGTCCGGCATCCGCGCCTTCGTCCGTGCGGTCCTCGAAGCACCTCAGCTCTACCGCGCCACCCTGCTGATGTCAGCCGCCGGCGACCCCGACGTACGCGCACTGCACTCCGAGATCCGACGGGTCTTCAGCACGTGGGTCGTCAGCGCGGTGGCCCAGAGCGGCATCGAGATCACCCCCATGGTCGAGCTGGCCTGCCACGGCTGGCAGGGGTACGTCGAGCAGACTCTGCTCACCTGGATCGACAACCCCACCATCTCCCCCGAGGCCCTCGAACACCTCTGCGAACAATCCCTCGACGCCATCCTCACGACCACCGAGGGTTAGGGTTCACGGGTGCTGAAGGTTGCCACGGTGAATGTGAACGGTGTCAGGGCCGCGTTCCGGCGCGGGATGGGTCCGTGGCTGCAACAGACCGATCCGGATCTGTTGCTGATGCAGGAAGTTCGCGCGACGGACGACGTACTGCGGGAGCAACTCGGCGGGGACTGGAACATCGCGCACGCGGAGCCGTCGATCGACGGGCACAAGGGCCGTGCGGGAGTCGCGGTGGCGAGCCGTCGGCCGATCAAGGACGAGCGGGGAGAGATCGGCCCGGAGCGGTTCGCCGGGTGTGGCCGGTGGGTCGAGGCGGACGTCGTACTGGACGACGGTACGACGCTGACGGCGGTGAGCACGTATGTGTTCACGGGTGAGTTCGAGACGCCGCCGCGGCAGGAGGAGAAGTACGCGTTCCTGGACGCGATCACCGCGCGGCTGACCGAGTTGCGGGCGGACGGGCGGCACGTGCTGATGTGCGGCGACCTGAACATCGCGCACCGCGAGGTCGACCTGAAGGCCTGGAAGGCGAACCGGAAGAAGAGCGGCTTCCTCCCCGACGAGCGCGCCTGGATGGATCGTTTGTTCGACTCCGGCTGGGTCGATCTCGGGCGGCACTTCGGCGGCGAAGGCCCCGGCCCGTACTCCTGGTGGTCCTGGCGCGGCAAGGCGTTCGACAACGACGCCGGCTGGCGTATCGACTACCAGATCGCCTCGCCCGAACTCGCCGAATCCGCCACCGGTTGCGTCGTCCACCGCGCCCCGACGTACGCCGAACGCTGGAGCGACCACGCTCCCGTCGTGGCGACGTACGACGTCTGATCGGACGGCCACGGAAACCGGCAGCCACGTCCGGTCTCCGGCGGGTAGTCTCGCGGCATGTCCGACTTGAACCCCTCCGCAGACAACACCGCCGCGAAGCCCCCGGTCGCCGCCCGGAAGCCGATCGAACGCAGTCATCACGGCGATGTGTTCGTCGACGACTACGAGTGGTTGCGGGACAAGACCGACGACGAGGTGCTGGACCACCTGCGCGCCGAGAACAGCTACACCGAGGCCCGCACGGCGCACCTCGAATCGTTGCGTGAGGCAATCTTCAAGGAGATCTCGGACCGCACCCTGCAGACCGACCTGAGCGTGCCGGCCCGGCGCGGCGGGTACTGGTACTACGCCCGCACGATCGAGGGCAAGCAGTACGGCATCCACTGCCGGGTGAAGGTGGACGGCGACCAGCCCCCGGCCACCGACGGCGAGATCGCCGGCGAAGAGGTGATGCTGGATGGCAACGAGGTGGCCGGCGACTCGGAGTTCTTCTCCCTCGGCACCGTCGACGTCTCCCCCGACGGCCGGCTGCTCGCGTACTCCGTCGACCTCAAGGGCGACGAGCGGTTCACCCTGCGGATCAAGGACCTCGCCACCGGCGAACTGCTGCCGGACGAGCTGCCCGAGGTGCACTACGGCTCGGCCTGGTCCGCGGACGGGTCGACGATCTTCTACACCAAGGTCGACGGCGCCTGGCGGCCGTACCAGGTCTGGCGGCACACCCTCGGCACGACCGAGGACGTGCTGGTGAAGGAGGAGCCGGACGAGCGGTTCTGGGTCGGCGTCGACCTGACCCGCAACGAGCAGGCGATCCAGATCGTGCTCGGCAGCAAGATCACCAGCGAGGTCTGGCTGCTCGACGCCAACGACCCCACCGGCGAGCCAGTCGTCGTCGTACCCCGCCGTGGCGGCGTCGAGTACGACGTCGAGCACGCCGGAGACCAACTGCTGATCACGCACAACGCGGACGCGGCGAACTTCTCCCTCGCGACCGCGCCGCTGGACTCCCCCGGCTCCTGGACCACGCTGCTCGAGGGCGACGCATCGAGCCGGCTGCTCGGTGTCGACGCGTTCGCAGACCATGTCATCCTGCACCGCCGTCGTGACGCCCTCACCGAGCTCGCGATCATGCGCCGTACCGAGGGAGGTTTCGGGGAGCCCGAGGTGCTGGAGTTCGAGGAGCCGATCCACACCGTGTCCCCCGGTCGCAACGACGAGTGGCACGAGACCCGCTACCGGTTCGGCTACACGTCTCTCGTCACGCCGGGTTCGACGTACGACGTCGACGTGGCGACCGGTGAGCGCCGGCTGCTCAAGCGACAGCCCGTGCTCGGCGGGGTCGACCTCGGCGCGTATACGCAGTACCGCGAGTGGGCGACGGCGAGCGACGGGACGAAGCTGCCGATCTCGCTGGTCGCACGCAAGGACGTCGCAAAGGACGGCAACGCGCCGGTCGTGCTGTACGGCTACGGCTCGTACGAGAGCTCGATGGACCCGTGGTTCTCGATCGCGCGGCTGTCGCTGCTGGACCGAGGCGTCGTCTTCGCGATCGCCCACGTGCGCGGCGGCGGCGAGCTCGGCCGGCACTGGTACGACGACGGCAAGATGCTGGCCAAGCGGAACACGTTCACCGACTTCATCGCCGCGGCCGAGCACCTGGTGAAGGAGGGATGGACCCGGCCGGAGCGGATCGTGGCGCAGGGCGGCAGTGCCGGCGGCCTGCTGATGGGCGCGGTGGCGAACCTGGCGCCGGAGGCGTTCGGCGGAATCGTCGCCGAGGTGCCGTTCGTGGACGCGCTGACCACGATCCTGGATCCGTCGCTGCCGTTGACGGTGATCGAGTGGGAGGAATGGGGTAATCCGCTCGAAGACGCAGACGTGTACGAGTACATGAAGTCCTACTCGCCGTACGAAAACGTCACCGCCCAGCGGTATCCGCGGATCCTTGCGATCACCAGCCTGAACGACACCCGGGTGTTCTTCGTCGAACCCGCGAAGTGGGTGGCCAAACTCCGCGCGGTCGCGGACGCCGACGTACTGCTGAAAACCGAAATGGACGCCGGCCACGGCGGGCGCAGCGGACGGTACGACGCATGGCACGAGATCGCCTTCAGCCTGGCCTGGGAACTCGACACCCTCGGTCTGGCCTGATCCCTCGTTTCGGGCGGGAACACGGCGGGTACCGGTGGCGTTGCTGCTGGTTGGAGAGGTTGGAGGCAAGGTTCCCCCGGCACCACGCACGGCGTGTGTTGTGCACCACACAAGACACCGGAGGTGGTGGTGATTCTGGACAGATTCTCAGGTTTCTTCCGTGGGGTGCCGCTGGGCACCGGAGGCGAATTCCCGCGCAAAGCAAAGGGAATTCGGACGCCCGGACGCAAAGGCGGCCGGGAAGCGGACACGAGCGGCTCCTGGACATCGGTTTCCAGGGCGCGATCGTGCCAGGAACTCTCAGGGAACCTTCAGGGTGTTTACACACTCGTCATGGAATCTTGAACCTCACTCGAGCGTTGCTCTCCATGTAACGACGAAGGGAGTTTCGGTGGCTCGCATGGCTCGTGTCCGCTCGGCGGACGACGGTATCGACGGCAAGGACAGCGTCGGTCTCTATCTCGAGGAGATCGCGCGGACACCTTTGCTGACGGCTGAGGAAGAGGTCGAGCTCGCTGAGACGGTCGAGGCAGGACTCCTGGCGGAGCAACTGCTGGCCGAGGGGCGGGTTGGACGCAAGAAGGGCGGAGCGCCCAAATATGCCACGGAGGAAGAGCTGGAGTGGCTGGCCGAAGAGGGCCAGCGCGCGCAGCAGCGGTTCGTGACCGCGAACCTCCGGCTGGTGGTGTCGATCGCACGCCGGTACGGGCGATCCCAGATGCCGCTGCTGGACCTGGTCCAGGAGGGCAACACGGGTCTGATCCGGGCGGTGGAGAAGTTCGACTACCGGAAGGGATTCAAGTTCTCGACGTACGCGACCTGGTGGGTGCGGCAGGCCATCACCCGCGGTATCGCGCAGCAGGCCCGCGTGGTCCGGCTGCCGGTGCACGTGGTGGAGCAGCTGAACCAGATCGGGTCGGCCCGGCGGACGCTGGAGCGCAAGCTCGGACGTGAGCCGGAGATGGACGAGATCGCGGCGGAGCTGGACCTGAACGTGGAGCGGGTCACCGAGTTGATCCGGATCGGCCGGGACCACATCAGCCTGGACAACCCGATCGACGACGAGGGCGAGACCTCGCTGGGCGACCTGATCGCGGCCGAGACCGCACCGGGTCCGGACCAGCTGGTCGCCGACGCGTCGGACCGCTCGGGCCTGTTCAGCCTGGTCGATCAGCTCGACCCGCGGTCGGCCGACGTGATCCGGCGGCGGTACGGCCTGCATGACGGCCGGCAGGCCAAACTCGCCGACATCGGCGCCGTGCACGGCATCTCCGCCGAGCGCGTCCGCCAGATCGAGCGCGAGGCCCTTGGCCGCCTCCGCCTGCTGGCAGACCCGACCCTCGCCGCGTAACCCCCACCCCGAAACCCCTCGAAGGACCCCCAGCCACACCGGCTGGGGGTCCTTCACTTCTCAGCCCAAGTGGAGCCAGGATTCGACCGGCAGGTGGTCGCTCGGGAACTGTCCACTGCTGCTGAAGGTGTTGATGTTCGCCTGCGAGACACGCATCCCGGGGGTGGTGAGGATCCAGTACTTGGTGTCCGGCCGCTAGTCGTAGCGAGTCGAACACATGACGTGACTGGTCAGGCGACGGCCTTGTTCCAGGTGTCGATGAGCGCGGGGAGCTCGGACAGCCGCTGGACGGTCGCATCCGGCTCGCCTTCGGTGTGACCGATCTGCTCCACCGGGATCGCGCTGTGCGGGATGTGCGCGGCCCGCATCCCAACGTTCTGCGCCCCCCACACGTCGTCGAACAGCCGGTCGCCCACGAACAGGCACCGCGACGGCTCCGACTCCCCCAACGCCCGCATGGCCGACAGGAACGCCTCCGGGTGCGGCTTCGTGTACGGGATCTCGCTGGTGTAGACCGCCCCGTCCAGCAACTCCAGTACGCCGTCCCGCTCGAAGATCTCCTCGTGGCGGCTACGCGACCAGATCGTGTTCGACAGCACTCCGACCTTGAGCCCGCGGGCCCGGAGATCGCGCAGAGTGTCGATCGCGTCGGCCTCGAGTTCGGTGTGCGGGTGCCACTGCCGCTCGTACTCGACCTGGGCCGCCGGGGTCATCACCACGTCGGCCAGCAGGCAGACCTCCTCGAGCGTGCTGCTCAAGTGATGGTCGCGCGACCGGGCCCAGACCGAGGCCTCCGCCTCGAACAGCCGGCCCGCGAGCTCGTCCGCCCGGGCCTCGTCGATCACCGCCGCCACCGTCCGCCAGACGGCGTACAGGTCGATGGTGTGCCAGGTCGCCAGTGTGCCGCCCCAGTCGAACAGGACGGCCTCGATCCTCGTGTTCGTCACGCGCCTACCCTGGCAGACAGCCCGGACAATTCTCGCCCGGTTTTCTCAGCTCACCCGGGCGATCCGGTTCCGCTTCGACACCCACACCACGGCGGCCGCGTAGAACGCGAGGCACGGGATGTCCAGCGCCAGCAGCGTCCACGGGGCGCCGCCCTGCTGGTCCCAGCCGTCCAGCTGCCCAGTTGCCGCAGGCAACAAGAACGCGAACAGGTTGTTCATCGCGTGCAGCGCGATGCCGGCTTCCAGACCACCGGTCCGCACCGTCAGCCACGCGATGGTGACCGCGAACAGGAAGATGTCGGCCATCGCCCACCCGGTGTACCCGTGCGCCGACACGAATGCCAGGCTGCTGATCACGATGCCCGGCCAGGGCGAACGGAACAGCACCCGGAGCCAGCGCGCGCGCCCCTCCGGCCGGTCCGGGCCGTAGGCGCCGATCGCCTGCAGCAGCCAGCCGCGGAACACGAACTCCTCGGCCGCGGACTGGAGCGGCACCAGCAGCAGGATTACCAGCGCCGGCACGATGAACGCACTGAAGCCGACCCACGAGCCGTCGTCGGTCGCCGTGGCGTCACTGCTCGGGAAGATCGCGTCGGCGACGATACCCAGCCCGTAGGACAGCGCCAGGTAGCCGAGGCCGGGCAGGCAGCACATCAGCAGCCAGCGCCAGCGGATCCGGTTCAGGACGGACGCCACGCTCCAGGCCGGCCGGCGCTGGACGAGCCAGGCGGTCAGCATGACGAACGGCGTGAGGACTGCGAGCATGACCAGCGTGACGGCCAGGTTCTCGGTGTCGCTCGGGAAGATGTCATTGCCCTGCGGCTGGACGAACTCGCCTGCGATCAGCGTGTGGACGATCTCCCAGCCGACGAGTACCGCCGCGGTGAGGAAGAAGGCGCCAGAGGCGAGGAACAGTGTCCCGACGATCGGCCGCCACCATCTGTGCTTCGGCGTCCGCCCGAGCCGGTGGTACGGCGTACCCCCGGGAGCCGGGATGATGCGCGGCTCCCGGTAGGCGTACTGGCCCGGGTACGGCGGCGGTGCGCCGTACTGCTGCTGTTGGTGCGGCCCGGGCCACTGCGGCTGGTAGGGGCCAGGCTGCTGGTAGGGACCAGGCTGGTAGGGACCAGGCTGTTGGTACGGGCCAGGCTGCTGATAGGGACCCGGTTGGGGGTAGGGCGGGGGCGGCGGGTACTGACCGGGCTGCGAGGATGGGCCAGGTTGGTACGGCGGGACCCACGGGTTCGGTTGGTTGCCGGGGGGCGGCGAGTCCTGTGGGCGCGGTTCGCCCGATTGCGGGTCCATGAATGGACTCTAGAAGATCGGGCCAAGGAGCTGGAGGAGAACACAGTGGTGACTGATCCGACCCTTGGTGCAGCAGCCACGACGCGGGCCTTGCCGCAGTCGGTGCTGATGCCGTTGACCGGTTCGGCGATCTTCCTCGTGGTCCGGATCGAGCCGGGAGGCGAGGAGGCCACCCGCGATCTGCTCGAACGGGTCAGCGGTCTGATCCGGTCCGTCGGCTTCCGGGTACCAGCCGGGAATCTGTCGTGCGTCACCAGCATCGGGTCGGACGCCTGGGACCGGCTGTTCAGCGGGCCGCGGCCCGCCCACCTGCACCCGTTCATCGAACTCGACGGCGCCAAGCACCGCGCCGTCTCCACTCCCGGCGACCTGCTCTTCCACATCCGCGCCGCGCACCTGGACCAGTGCTTCGAGCTGGCCGGCCAGATCATGAAGGCGCTCGACGGCGCCGCCACCGTCCTCGACGAGGTCCACGGCTTCAAGTACTTCGAGATGCGCGACCTGCTGGGCTTCGTCGACGGCACCGAGAACCCGGCCGGTTCAGAGGCGGAGGACGCCGTACTGATCGGGGCCGAGGATCCCGACTTCGCCGGCGGCAGCTATGTGATCGTGCAGAAGTACCTGCACGACCTGAAGGCCTGGAACGCGCTGACCGTCGAGCAGCAGGAGCTGGCGATCGGCCGGACCAAGCTCGACGACATCGAACTGTCCGACGACGACAAGCCGAGCAACGCGCACATCGCGCTGAACGTCATCGAGGACGAGGACGGGAACGAACTGCAGATCCTGCGCGACAACATGCCGTTCGGGACGATCGGGACGCAGGAGTTCGGCACCTACTTCATCGGCTACGCCAAGACCCCGTCAGTGACCGAGCTGATGCTGCGGCGGATGTTCATCGGCGAGCCCGAGGGCAACTACGACCGCATCCTCGACTTCTCCATCGCGGTCACCGGATCGCTGTTCTTCACCCCCACGTCCGAGTTCCTCGACGATCTCCCGCCCGCACCCTGACGCTCGGAATTCCGGGTACGCCGGACTGTCGGTGGGATGGGTGAGACTGGGGTCATGTTGCTGACCGAGGTGGTCGAGACCTCGACCGCGCTGGCCGGGACGCGGTCGCGGCTGAAGAAGGCGGAGTTCATCGCCGGGCTGCTGTCGCGGGCGACCGAGCCGGCCGAGACCGAGATCGTGGTGACGTACCTGTCCGGTGAGCTGCGCCAGCGACGTACGGGCGTCGGGTGGCGGACGTTGATGGACGCGCCGACGCCCGCCGAGAGCCCGTCGCTGACGGTCGAGGAGGTCGACAGCGCGTTCGCCGAGCTGGCCGAGATGTCCGGGGCCGGGTCACAGGCCCGCCGACGGGAGGCGATCGACGCGTTGTTCGGCCGTGCGACCGAGGACGAGCAGCGGTTCCTGCGGCTGCTGGTCGGCGGCGAGTTGCGGCAGGGCGCACTGGACGGCGTGATGGCCGATGCGGTCGCCCGAGCGACCGGGATCCCGCTGGAGAAGATTCGGGCCGCGACGATGTTGCGTGGCGCGGCCGCGCCGGTTGCGGTGGCCGTACTGACCGAGGGCGAGGCGGGCCTGGCGCAGTTCGGGCTGGAGGTCGGGCGCGGCGTGCAGCCGATGCTCGCCCAGTCCGCGACGAGCGTCGCGGACGCTCTGACCAAGACCGGTACGCCGGCCGCCCTCGAGTGGAAGCTGGACGGGATCCGGATCCAGGCGCATCGCGACGGCGACAACGTGGTGGTCTACACCCGCACGCTCGACGACATCACCAAGCGGGTGCCCGAGGTGGTCAGCGCCGTACTCGCTCTCGACGCGCAGCAGGTCGTGCTCGACGGTGAGCTGATCGCCCTGCGGCGGGACGGTCGGCCGGAGGCCTTCCAGGTCACCGGGTCGCGGACGGCGACCCGGGCGGCGACCGGGCCGGAGTCGGTGCCGTTGACGCCGTACTTCTTCGACATCCTGCATCAGGACGGGCAGGACCTGATCGGTCTCGACGGTGCCGCGCGGCACGAGTGGCTGAGCAAGCTCATCCCTGAGGAACAACGGATCCCGCGGCTGGTGACCGACGACGCGGACGCCGGGCAGGCGTTCTTCCTCGACGCGGTGAAGCGCGGCCACGAGGGTGTGATGGTCAAGTCCCTGACCGTTCCCTATGAGGCGGGTCGGCGCGGATCCGGTTGGGTCAAGGTCAAGCAGACCCACACGCTCGACCTCCTCGTGCTCGCGGCCGAGTGGGGCCACGGGCGTCGTACTGGCTGGCTGTCGAACCTGCATCTGGGTGCGCGGGACGAGGCGACCGGCGAGTTCGTGATGCTCGGCAAGACTTTCAAGGGGCTGACCGACGAGCTGCTGCGCTGGCAGACCGAGCGGTTCCAGGAGCTCGAGGAGCGCCGCGACGAGTACACCGTCTATCTCCGGCCAGAGGTGGTGGTGGAGATCGCCTTCGACGGCGTTCAGACCTCGCCGCGCTACCCCGCGGGCATGGCGCTGCGGTTCGCCCGGGTACTGCGCTATCGGGACGACAAGACCCCTGATCAAGTTGATACGGTCCAGACGGTGCGAGCGATACACGAAGGTCTCGAAGCCGACGCGAAGCGGGAAGGTGGCGCGGATGTCTGAGCCACAGGAGGATCCGGACGTCGTGTCACGCCGGATCGCCCACGAGTCGCTGTCCCAGGACGATCCGACCGGCTGGTTCGATCGGCTCTACTCCGCGGCCGAGGACGGCGCCGCCGTCGTCCCGTGGGATCGAGGTACGGCCCACCCGATGCTCACCGAGTGGGTCGACGAATCCCACCCGGACGGGACCGGGAAGACGGCGCTGATCGTGGGCGCCGGCACCGGATGGGACGCGGAGCTCATCGCGGACCTCGGCTATGAGACCACCGCGTTCGACATCTCCCCCACAGCCGTCCAGGCCGCACACCGCAACCATCCCGACTCCAAGGCGCAGTACGTCACCGCTGACCTGCTGGCCCCGCCTGCCGAGTGGCACCGCGCCTTTGACCTGGTCGTCGAGATCTACACCGTGCAGGCCTTGCCGATCGACCTCCAGCCTGCCGCCATCAAACAGGTCGGTGAGCAGGTAGCTCCCGACGGGACCTTGCTCGTGATCGCGGCCTCTCGCGCGGACGATGTTCCGGACTCCGAGGTCCAAGGTCCGCCGTGGCCGTTGACCCGTGCCGCTATCGAGTCGTTCGCTACGCCGGACCTGCGGCTGATTCAACTCGATCAGTCTCCGAGTCCGGTCGATCCCACGATCCTTCGCTGGCGGGCGGAGTACCTCCGCGACTAGCCAGGACCGCACCGCGGACGTAGAGGGCGCAGCTCACGCCCATCAGGATCGCGGCGACGGTGAAGAGTGCCTCCGCCGAGGTGTGGTCGAGCGCCGGTCCGGCCGCGGCGCTACCGACGGCACCTCCGCTCATGATGATCGTCGCGGCGGCGGTGAGCGCATTGCCGCGATGGCGTTCGCCCAGTCGCGGGATCATCACCGCAGATGACGGGCCGTTCGTCAGGCCGTTCGCGATGCCGAGCGCCGCGATCAGGGCGACCGCACCCCATAGCGGTACGGCGAGGATCAGGCCCACGAACGTCAACGCCTGCAGGAACTTCCCGGCCAGGGCCAGCCGAACAGACCGGACCCGGGAGGCCAGCGCCATCGCGGCGAAGCTTCCGGCGACAGCGCCGCCGCCGAAGGCTCCGGTGAGTACGCCGGCTGCCGCGGCGGTCGCGTCGTACCGATGAACCGTCAGGATCGGGATCGCTACGAACAGCGCCTGGTACGCGGCCTCGCTGAACGTGCTGGCCGAGATCCACGAACTCACGAGCCGGTCGCGCCGGAGTTCGTGCAGCCCGTCGAGAAGCCGCGGCCGAGCGGCCGTCACCTGCCGAGTCTCCCGGGGTACGGCGAGCCGCAGGATCGCGATCACCACGATCAGGGTCGCGATCGTCACGAGCAGCGTTGGTGCCGCGCCCATGGCAGTCACCAGTACGCCGGCGATCGGCGGACCGAGCAGCAATGAGGTGCGGTTCGCACCCTGAAGAATGCTGGTCGCCCGCGCCAGCAGACCCTCCCGGTCGCCGACCAGCTTGGACAGAAGCTCCTGCTGGCTTCCCATGTACGGCGTCCGCAGCGACCCGAGCAGGAAGACGAGCGCGGCCAAGGCCCACAACGGCAGGGCATCTACCTCGGCGAGCGTCACGATGGCGGCCACCAACGCGACGCTGACCACGTCGGATCCGATCATCCAGCGGCGCGCCCCGACTCGCTCGACCAGCCCACCGAGCGGGATCCCGAGCACGATCGCCGGCGCCAGCCCCGCGGTCATCACGACACCGACGTCCGTCGCGCTGCCGCCGTTGGTCAGCACCAGCCACGGAATCGCCATCGCCTGCACGGCCAGCGCGAACGACGACGCGATCTCGGCGACGAGTAACGGCCGGAGACCACGCTGCGCACTCAGGGTGTCCATTCAGCTAAAATAAAGCGCGCGCTCGGTTTTGTAAACTGGGACCCATGCCCCGCGTTTCGGACACCCACAAGGCCGCTCGACGGACCCTCATCCTCGACGCCGCCCGCACCTGCTTCGCCCGGAAGGGCTACCAACTCACGACCATCCGCGAACTCGAAACCGAGTCCGGGCTGTCGAGCGGGGCGATCTTCAACTACTACCCCACCAAGCTCGACATCTTCATCGCTCTCGCCGAGGAGGACTCCGCCCACGGCGCGCAGCGGTGGCGCGAAGGCGGTCTGCGTGCAGTCGTCGACGACTACGCGCAGACCGGACTCCGGTACACCGCCAGCTATCTCGAAGTCGGGCGCCAACTGCTGACGGATCCGGACTTCCGGCAGCGCTGGGAGCGGCGGGGACAGGTTGTCGTGGAGGCGGTCCGCGACCGGCTGCAGACCCTGCGGGACGTAGGATCCGTGCGTACCGATGTCCCGCTGGACCACCTGGTGACGTATTCGCTCATCACGCTCGACGGCACGCTGCTCCAACTTCGTCTGAGCACTCCCCTCGAGCAGGTCCACGGCGCGGTCGACCTGTACGAGCAGACTCTGCGACCCCCACAGGAGGCGACTCGCTAGATGACTTCTTCCGCCTGGTCACCGGTCGAACGGCTCGATGCGGCACAGCTCGCCGCCGAGTTGGAGGAACAGACCGGCGTTCCGCTGGTTGTCGAGGGGCTTGGCGCCGGCGGTAACGTCGGTGCCGCTGTCGTGCGGTGGCAGGACGGGCATCGCTCCATCCTGAAGTGGCGGCCGGGCGTGCGACTGCCGGACCTCGAAGCCGGTCCGCTGGCGGTCACCGAGGCGGCGCGAGTGGCGGGCGTGCCGGCGCCGCGGACCGAGCTCGCCGTCCAGCTCGGTACGGCGATCGCTACCGTCCAAGAGCTGTTGCCCGGAGCACCTATCAGGCGACTCGACGACCACGGGCTGACGCAGGCGCTGGACTTCAACTCATTGCACGCCGGGCTGCTCCGGGATCGACCGGATGTGCCGGCCCAGGACCTGTTCCTGGACCACGATGGGCCGGGCTTCTGCTTGCACGGTCCGCTGCGCGCGCACAACCGTCGTACCGCCCGGATCGAGGACTGGGTGCGGGAGGTCGGAGCGGCGTACCCACCGCTGCTGGATGGGGTCGACGCGGTCCACTTCGACTATCATCCGGGCAACCTCCTCGCCGTCGACGGGACCGTCACCGGGATCATCGATTGGGATGGCGCTGCGCGTGGCGACCGTCGATTCGACCTGGTCACATTGCGGTTCGGCGTACATTCCGAGCCGCCGCTCGGACGGGTGACTCCGCGCCTCGACGCCATCCTCGACGCGCTGCCGGCCGACGTACTCCGCCCGCTGTGGGCCGTGATGAGTCTGCGGATGGTCGACTGGGCGATCCGCCACTACACGTCCGCGGCGGTCGAGCACTGGGCAGATCTCGCTGAGCAACGGATCGACTAGCGCACCGGCCGACTGAGCTGCTGGTCTGCTGAGCCGTCATTAGTCGGTTGAGGATGGACCATCGTGCTGGTTGAGTGCTCGCCATGGATACCCGCACCGCACGGCTGAGCTTGCATCCGATCGATGAGCTGGAGGCGCGGCGTATTCGCGATCGTGCACCCGACACCGACGACACCTGGGCGGCCGACTACCCGTTCGACGGAGACCTGGCCGCCATCGGCGGCTTCCTGCGCGCCACCGAGCAGAACGGCGACCAGCGTCCGTTCGGCTACTACCAGATCAGGCGTCAGTCCGACGGGCTGGCGGTTGGTGGCATCGGCTTCAAGGGGCGCCCCGACGGTGACGTCGTCGAGGTCGGCTACGGACTGGCGCCGTCCGCGCGAGGACACGGCTATGCAACGGAAGCACTGACGACCGTCATGCAGATCGCCGCCGCGCATGGCGTGACGACGATCCGCGCAGACACCGATCTCGGCAACGTCGCGTCACAGCGGACCCTCGAAAAGGCAGGCTTCGCCCAGGTCGGAGCCGACTCCGAGCTGTACTACTTCGAGGCCCGGATCGCGCGGTAGCCGGTCGCTCATCTGTGATGTCTCAGGACATGGGTGACAGTTCTGCATCAGGACATCGGTGACAGTTGGTGTGTCAGGACATCGGTGACGGTTCAGGGGTCTTGGCGTGGGCCGCGGGGGCGGCCGTTGCCGACGTAGGTCACTCCTGGTGCGGGTCTGGTGTGCTCGATGAGGATCTCGCCTTCCAGGTCGGTGACGGTGATCTTGTCGCCGGGCTTGTTGCCGGTGCTGATGACGAGGACCTGCTGGAAGCCGCGTCGCCCGTCGACCAGGTATTGGACCTTGTCCAGGTAGAACATGCCGGCGGGAGTCAGCTTCTTGACGACGGTGTCGTCGGGCAGGTCAGCGGGCGCCGGTGCGAGAGGCGGCCGGGGCCGGCTGGCGGGACGGTGGGAGCGACGGGGAAGGTTGTGTGTGGGACGTGGCGGCTCGGCCTTCGCGGTGGCTTCCCAGGCGGCCTGGGGCGTGACGCGTCCGGGCAGGCCCTGGTGGGGGCGCTGGGTGTTGTAGATGTGGTCGAAGGCCTCGACCTGGGCCTGCAGTTCGTCGAGCGTCTCGGCGAGCGGTTGTTTGTCGAGGTAACGGAACAGGGTCTGGTGGAAGCGTTCGTTCTTGCCCTGGGTCGTCGGCTTGTAGGGCTTGCCGGTGATCGGCTCGACCCCCAGTGCCATCAGGTGGACGACGAATTGACCCAGGAGCCCACGGCGCGACGGATTGAGCGCGGATCCGTTGTCGGACAGCAGCCGCTGAGGCACGCCGTTGGCGGCCACGGCCTTGTCGAACACGGCGATCGCCGCGGCAGATGTCTCGCCCCACGCGACGTGGGAAGCGACCGCATAGCGGGAGTGGTCGTCGATGAGCTGGAGGATCACACACCTACGCCCACCGGTGAGCACGTACTCGGTGCCGTCGAGCTGCCAGCAGGCGTTCGGAGCTGGATAGACGAACCGGCGCCAGGCCGAGCGTGGCTTCTTCCGCGGTTCGAACCGCGCCACACCGACCTGCCGGAAGATCCGGGCCAGTGACGCGACCGAGGGCACCACCTCCAGCCCCATCGCGCGCATCTTGTCGTGCACGCTGATCGGCCCGTGGTCGAGCCCGGAGGCCTCCAACGCAGCCCGCACCTGCACCGCTTGTTCTTTGACCTCCTCGGTCAACTTCGCCGGGCTCGTCCTCGGGCGCCTGGACCTGGGCTCGAGCACGGCCGCCGGACCGTCGGCCGTCGCGCGCTTGCGCAACTCGTAGAAGGACTTGCGCGAAATGCCGTGCTCGGCGCAGAAGGTCGAGACCGCACCGCGCGGAGCATCGTCCGGCCACTGCGAGATCGCAAGGCGGACACGGGGATCGATAGGTTCATTGGCTGGCACCGCCCGAGCCTCGCGGCCGAAGTGTCACCACCAAGCCCACCAGAAATGTCACCGATGTCCTGATGCAGAACTGTCACCGATGTCCTGCGACATGACAAGCCGGTCGCTCATCCCATCGGATCTCATGGGAACATATGTTCGATAATGCTGTAGACTCGTCCTATGGCGGGGCAAGGTGTTGTTGGGCCGACGGCGTTACGGATGATGCTGGGCAGTCATCTGCGGCGTCTGCGAGAGCGGGCTGGGGTGAGCCGGTCCGATGCCGGGTGGACAATCCGGGCGTCGGAGTCGAAGATCAGCCGGCTCGAGCTCGGCCGCGTCGGGTTCAAGGAGCGCGACGTCGAGGACCTGCTCAGCCTGTACGGCGTCACCGAGGCGCGCGAGCGGGAGCGGCTCCTGGAGCTGGCGCGGGAGGCGAACAACCGCGGTTGGTGGCACCGGTACGGCGATGTCACGCCGGACTGGTTCGACGCGTATCTCGGCCTCGAGGCAGCAGCGGAACTGATCCGGACCTATGAGATCCAGTTCGTTCCCGGGTTGCTCCAGACAGCCGACTACGCCCGCGCCGTCGCTCGCCTGACGCCCGGCAACGCCCGGGCGGACGAGGAGATCGAGCGGATCGTCGCTCTTCGCACCCGGCGCCAGCGGGTCCTGGACCGTGAGCCACCGTTGAAGCTCTGGGCCGTCATCGAAGAGTCGGTCCTGCTCCGCCCGATCGGTGGCCTCGATGTCCTCCGCGACCAGCTCGACGCCCTCCGCGAGGCATCCCGTCGGCCCAACGTCACGCTCCAGATCGTCCCGCTCCGCAGTCCCGGCCACGCCGCAACCGGTGGCGCGTTCACCTTGCTGCGGTTCCCCCAGCACGACCTGCCCGACATCGTCTACCTGGAGCACCTCACCAGCGCGCTCTACCTGGACAAACGCGACGACGTCGAGACCTACACCCAGACCCTCGACCTGCTGGCCGCGACCAACCCCGCACCCCAGCAGACCGAGCAACTCCTCACCGAGCTGCTCGATCGGATGGCCGGCTGATCAGTCGGGCTCGCGCTCGGAGTCGGTCTGGGACTCGGTCTCAGGTTCGGTCCCGGCCTTGGTGAGCAGGTTGGACTGCGGCTCGCCCTGGGAGAACTCAGGGTGGTGGAAGTCGAAGGCGGGGCTGTCCGAGCGGATGCGTGGCAACTGCTCGAAGTTGTGCCGGGGCGGCGGCGACGACGTGGCCCACTCCAGCGAGCGACCCCAACCCCACGGGTCGTCGACACCGACCGGAGGTGTGCGGCGGGACCGATAGACGTTGTAGAGGAACGGCAACGTCGAGGCGCCAAGGAGGAACGCACCGACACTGGAGACCTGGTTCAGCGTGGTGAAGCCCTCGTTCGCGCCGTACGTCGCGTAGCGGCGCGCCATGCCTTCCACACCGAGCCAGTGCTGGACCAGGAAGGTCGTGTGGAAACCGATGAACAGCAACCAGAAGTGCAGCTTCCCGAGCCGCTCGTTCAGCATCCGGCCGGTCATCTTCGGCCACCAGAAGTAGAACCCGGCGAACATCGCGAACACCACGGTCCCGAACACCACGTAGTGGAAGTGCGCCACCACGAAGTAGCTGTCGTTGAGCTGATAGTCCAGCGGCGGCGACGCCAGGATGATCCCGGTCAGCCCGCCGAACAGGAACGTCACCAGGAAGCCGACGCTCCACAGCATCGGCGTGTCGAACGACACCGACCCGCCCCAGATCGTGCCTATCCAGTTGAAGAACTTCACCCCGGTAGGCACCGCGATCAAGAACGTCATGAACGAGAAGAACGGCAGATTCACGCCACCGGTCACGAACATGTGGTGGGCCCACACCGCGATCGACAGCGCGCCGATCGCCATCGTCGCCGCGACCAGACCGATGTAGCCGAACACCGGTTTGCGGCTGAACACCGGCAGGATCTCGGTGATGATGCCGAAGAACGGCAACGCGATGATGTAGACCTCTGGATGGCCGAAGAACCAGAACAGGTGCTGCCACAGCAGCGCTCCGCCGTTCGCGGCGTCGTACACATGGGCTCCGAGTAGCCGATCCGCCTCCAGCATCAGCAACGCGGCGGCCAGGATCGGGAACGCGATCAGCACGAGGATCGACGTGACCAGGATGTTCCAGCAGAAGATCGGCATCCGGAACATCGTCATTCCCGGTGCCCGCATGGTGATGATCGTGGTGACGAAGTTGACGCCACCCAGGATCGTGCCGAGGCCGGCCATCCACAGGCCCATCACCCACAGGTCACCGCCGACACCGGGCGAACGAATGCCGTTCGAGAGCGGCGCGTACGCCGTCCAGCCGAAGTCGGCCGCGCCACCGGGAGTCGCGAACGCGCCGAGTGTGATCAGGCCGCCGAACAGGAACAGCCAGTAACTGAACATGTTCAGCCGCGGGAACGCGACGTCGGGAGCACCGATCTGCACCGGCATGATCACGTTGGCGAAACCTACGAACAGTGGTGTCGCGAACAGCAGCAGCATGATCGTGCCGTGCATGGTGAAGAGCTGGTTGTAGACCTCTTCGTCCACGATCTGCAGGCCCGGCTCGGCCAGCTCGGCGCGGATGATCATCGCCATCAGCCCGGCGATCAGGAAGAACGCGAACGAGGTGACCAGATACAGCTGACCGATCACTTTGTGGTCGGTCGTCGACAGCAACCGTCCGATCACCTGCCCCAAAGGCCGCCGCGCCGGTGCCACTCCCACCGACGGGCCAGTACGTTCAGTGATCCCGGTCTGTTCGCTGACGCTCGCCATTCGACCTCCCGCGACGCCCACCACGCCACCCACTGTCCGTTCGATTAGACACCCGGTCGGGCCCAGGGCGACAGAGGCAGGCCCACCTCAGCGCGGCGGGCCCGCGGTCAGGACGGCGCGTACGTCGGCCAAGCGCAGGGTGGACGGGTCGACGTCGGTGAGGCACCAGGTGGCAGCGGCGTACGGCGCTGGGTCGGTCCCGGGAGGTAGCGAGATGACGATGTCGTAGTCCGTGAGGTCGCCACGGATGGACTCGAGGAGAGCGACGGACTCGGCGAGCTGGTCCGGGGAGGTCAGGTTGACCGGGAAGTAGCCGTCGTAGCGCGCGGCCCGACGGAGCGGTTTGAGTTTGCCCGGGAATCCGCCGACCCAGAGGGGGATGTGGCCCGCGATCGGGCGCGGCAGGAAGGTGACCGAGTCGACGGTGTAGTGCGTGCCGTGATGCGACACCGGGTCACCGGTCCAACCGGCGGTCAGGATCTCCAAGGCCTCGTCGAGCTGCTCGGCGCGGATCCGGTCGTCGACCTCGTCACCCGACCGGGAGAACTCCCCCGCGAACCGGTCACTGCCGAGTCCGACGCCGAGCGTGAGCCGCCCACCCGACAGTACGTCGAGCGTGGTTGCCTCCCGCAACAGTTTCACCGGTCGCCGGCGCGCGACCGGTGTCACCATCGGTCCGAGCCGCAGCCGGTCGGTCACGGCAGCCATCGCGGCCATCGTGATCCACGGATCCGCCACCGACGACACCGGCGCCCGCCACCACAGCTGGTCCCAGACGAACATCCCGTCCCAGCCGGCCTCCTCTGCCCCGGCCGCGAGACGCGCCACCTCGCGCGGGTCGGCGAGTTCGTCGAAGAGCGGAACCCACAACGCGAAGCGCATCATCGGCTCCCGGTGTGAGAGGCGATCGCGTCGACGAAGTCGTCCCACCGCGGCGCCGGCACTCCGTGGCCGACGTCCGGCAGAACCACGAGTCGGCCGTTGGGAACGGCGTCCCGGATGGCTTCGCCGTGTGCCAACGGGAACACGGGATCCAGCCCGCCGTGCACCACGAGCACCGGCATCGTCAGGTCGCCGAACCCACCGTTCACCGGACCGTCGAACGACATCGCGTAGTGGTTGGTCAGCGAAGCCTCGAAGTCCCGTGCCCGCGCCATGTCCCGCCGTACCAGGTCCCGGGCCGCGGCCTCGTCGAAGTGGTCGAGGTACTCCGCCTCCATCGACCGTACGACATACTCCTCGACCGAGGCCGGGTCAGTGAAGTCGGGTGGATCGAGGTGCGGCATCGACCCGGACGGAGGGGGCAGGTCGTCGGCTCCCGTGGACGTGGACACGAACGTCAGCGATGCCACCCTCGACGGATGGTCCACGCCGATCACGAGCGCCGTGCCGCCGGACATCGACTGCCCGACCACGTGCGCCTGATCGATGCCCAAGGCATCCAGCAGCCCGGCCGCGTCGGCGGCGAGGTCGCGCATCGAGTATCCGGGCCGGCCAACCGGGTACGACGTCGACAGGCCGGTGTCGCGCTGGTCGTAGCGGATGACGTACCGCCCACGCTCGGCGAGCTTCCTGCACAGTCCGCTCTCCCACCAGAGCATGGACGCTGATCCCCCATGGATCAGCAACACCGCCGGGTCGGCCGGATCACCGAAGGTCTCCGCACACAGCTCGACACCGTTGACCGGGTACAGCTTCTCCGAGGTAGTCATGTCCCCGACCGTAAGTCGGGGACGGCCATCCCGAAAAACGATTCTTCTCGATCAAACCGATCGCCACCGCCGATAGACCCAGGTCAGGTGCCGATACAAACAGTTTTGGATCGATCGATCTATAACGTGCTATCGTTGACGTCATGGCCAGGCCGAGGACGTTCGACGAGGAGCGCGCTGTCGATGCCGCGATGAAGGTGTTCTGGACCTTCGGGTACGACGGCACGTCGACCCAGGACCTGTGCGAGGCGACCGGGCTCGGCCGGAGCAGCATCTACAACACCTTTCACAGCAAGCGTGACCTCTTCGACCGGGCGCTCCGGCACTACATGGAGGACCGGACCGGCGGTCAGCTCGAGGTGATCGAGAGCGACCTGCCGACCAGAGAGCGCGTTCGCCGCATTCTCTGGGACGCGGTCGAGCCGGATCCGACCGATCCGGCCGGTTGCCTGGTCGTGAACACACTGGTCGACCTTGCGCCCAACGATCCCGAGATCGCCGCAGCACTTGAGCGCGACCACGCCACCCGGCTGGCTGCGCTGACCACGGCAATCCGTACCGCGCAAGCGGCGGGCGAGATCGCCGGCCAGGACGCCGCCGGTCTCGCGGAGTACGTGTTCGTCGTCCTGAGTGGGCTGCGAGTCGCCGCCCGTGGTGGCGCGACACGCAGTGCCCAGGAAGCCGTCGTCGCGGCCGCGCTCCGCGCCTTCTGAACAACCTCCGTCCGCGGTCACCGCTGCCCGCGTTGTGAACTGTTTGATCCAATACGAGGGAAACTTATGCCGCTCGCGGTCTATGTGCTCGGTCTGGCGATCTTCGCCCAGGGCACGTCCGAACTCATGCTTGCTGGTCTCCTGCCTGAGATCGCCGGCGACCTGAACGTGTCCATTCCGGCTGCCGGCCTGCTGATCTCCGCCTTCGCTGTCGGCATGCTGGTCGGCGCACCGATCCTGGCCGTCGTCACCTTGCGCTGGACACGGCGTACTGCACTGCTGGCCTTCCTGGCTGTCTTCGCGCTCACTCACGTCGTCGGCGCCCTGGCGCCGAGCTACGGCATGCTCGTCGCCACACGCATCGTCGGCGCCTTCGTGTACGCCGGTTTCTGGGCGGTCGCCGCGGTGACAGCCATCGGCCTGGCCGGGCCGGAGGCGCGCGGCAAGGCGATGAGCATCGTCGCCGGCGGGCTCACGATCGCCACCATCGTCGGCCTCCCCGCAGGTACCGTCATCGGCCAGCACCTGGGCTGGCGAGGCGCGTTCTGGACCGTCGCCGTTCTGTCCGCGCTGGCCATGATCGGCGTCGTCGCCACCGTTCCGGGCGGGCGCTCCGGCACTACGCCTGATCTTCGCGCCGAACTGCGCGCGATGATCAACCCCAAGCTATGGCTCGCCTATGGCACGACGGCGATGTCCACCGCGGCGTACCTGGTGATCTTCAGCTACCTCGCTCCCCTGCTCACCGAGTCCACCGGCCTCACCGAAGGCTGGGTCCCGGTCGTGCTCGCGTTGTACGGCGTTGGTGGGCTGGCCGGCATCACCATCGGCGGCCGGACGGCGGATGCACGGCCCTTCGCGACGCTGCATGTCGGCATCGGTGGCGGGATCGCGGCATCCATCGTCCTTGCCCTCGGCACCGGTACGCCGTGGCTCGCGGTCGTGGCGATCGTGCTCGTCGGGGCCTTCGGCTTCGCGAACAACCCCGCGATCAACACCCGGGTCTTCGGCCTGGCCGGGTCCGCGCCGACGCTGGCGGCCGCGTTCAACATCTCGGCCTTCAATGTCGGCATCACCATCGGACCATGGCTCGGCGGCCTGGCCATCGACGCCAACGCCGGCTACCCCTCCGTCGCCTGGATCGGCGCGGTCCTGGGTCTCGTTGCCCTGGGCACCGTTCTGCCGGCCGCCGTACGCACTCGTCCAGGACGGGATCCGGCGGAGGCTTGGTCACCCGCCCGATCCTCGGTACGCGACTAGCTGCAGTCTGCTTCCTACCGAGGTTCTGACGCCGAAACGTGCCCAACCGGTGACCTGCGCGCCAGCAGACGGCTCTTCACAGCGACGCCGGCCAGCAACGGCAGCAGGCCCGTGAAGGTCCAGATCAGGCCGGCAGCAGCCGCGATCCAGCCCACGACCGCCGGCCCGATGAGGACTCCGGCGTAGGTGAACGTGGTCAGTCGCGACACCGCGGTCGCGGCGGCAGTCCCGCCCTCGCGACCGACAGCGCTGAAGATCAGCGGTAGCAGGACGGACCCACCGAGACCGACCAGTCCGAATCCGGCGATCGACATCCACCACAGCGGTACGGCGACCACCACGGCCAATCCGATCACGGCCACCGATGCGGCAATCCGGAACACGGCTGCGGCGCCGTACCGCTCGGTCAGACGGTCACCGATCAGGCGGCCCGCGGTCTGGCATGCCGTGTACGCCGTGAAGGCGAGCCCGGCGGTGGCCAGGTCGGCACCGCGTGATTCGTGCAGCAGCACTCCACTCCAACTGATCACGGCTGCCTCGCCGATCATCACGACGAAGCCCATCGCGCCGAAGATCAGCACTGGGCGGGTCCATCCCGACTTCCAGCCGGTCCGCTGCTCGCCGTTCGTCGTACCGGACCGGTCTGCCTCGGGCGGAAGGAGATTGCGGGTCGCCAGTTGACCGGCGATCAGCAGTACGGCGGCGACCACGAGAAACTGTGCACCGATGCCGACACCGGCGCGGGTGACTGCGGCGCTGACGAGGGACGCGAGTACGGCGCTCACGCTCCAAGCGGCGTGACAGCCGTTCAGGATCGGCTTCTCGCGAAGGCGCTCGACCGCGACCGCATGAGCGTTCATCGAGACGTCGACCGCGCCATGCACGAGACCCATCAGCAGTACGGCAATACCGAGCTGCACCGGGTTGCGGGCCAGACCGACGCCTGCCAGGAGGATGGGGAGCGCGGCCAGGCCGACCTGGATCAGCCGGCGGCTACCGGACCGCGCGACCAGGCTCCCCACGAACTGCATCGAGACCAGCGCGGCCGCGCCGAAGAGCGTCAGGATGATGCCCAGCTGGCTCTCGCTGAGCTGGTGCTCGACCTTGATCGACGGGATCCGGGCCAGGTAACTCGACACCAGACACCCGTTGACGAAGAACACTGCGGTCACCGACCAGCGTGCTCGATCTGTCGCGTTCATGACGACCTCCTCGAGCGCGTCCGATGCGCGCTCTCGGACCGGACGTCGGAGCCGGTTGGAGGATGTTGCCAATTCGGTGCGGCGGGTCGGATGCAGGCCGGGACAGTGCCGCGCTCTAGGATCTCGTGGTGACTGATCTTGATCTGTTCGGGGACCTGGACACGGCGGCGCTACCGGAGCGGCAACAGCGGATCCTGGTGGTGATCCGGGACTGGGTGCTGCGGCACGGGTACTCCCCCAGCACCCGCCAGATCGGTGACGCGGTCGGCCTGCGCTCCACCTCCTCGGTGTCGAGGCACCTGGGCGCTCTCGAGGACAAGGGGTTCCTGCGCCGCAGCCCGTCGGTCTCCCGGCCGATCGACGTACGGATGTTCCTGCAGGACTCGCCGTCGCGGCAGTCGGGCGAGGACTCGGTGCCGGTGCCGGTGGTCGGTGACATCGCCGCCGGTACTCCGATCGCCGCGGTCGAGCACGTGGACGACGTACTGCAGTTGCCGCGCGGACTCACCGGCCGCGGGACCGTGTTCGGGCTGCGGGTCCGCGGCGAGTCGATGATCGACGCCGCGATCTGCGACGGTGACATCGTGGTCGTCCGGCAGCAGTCCGAGGCGCACTCGGGCCAGATCGTCGCCGCGATGATCGACGAGGAGGCGACCGTGAAGGTCTATCGCCGCCGCAACGGCCACGTCTACCTCGAGCCGCGCAACCCGGCGTACGAGGTCATCGACGGCGACAACGCGGTCGTTCTCGGCATCGTGGTCTCGGTCCTGCGCAGCGTCTGACCGTCACTCGTCCAGCAACTGGCCGAACAGGCGGACGGCGAGGTCCTCGGCTTCCCGCTGGTTGATGATCTGCCCGGGAACTTGCGGATGCGCGGTCGTCCAGGCCTCGGCCGCGGCGCGGGTCGCGAAGAAGTTGAGGTAGTCGCAACAACAGTCGGCGGACGGGCCACCGCCGGGATCGGCGCCGATGAAGACGACTGCGCCAGCGGGATCCCAGTGTGCGGAGTCCGCTCGGCGGACGACCGTGATGCCACTCCCATCGGTGGGGTCGGTGGAGTGGATCACGGTGTCCTGGCCCAGCATCGGCGCGATGCCGAGCGCGTCGACAGCGCACATCGCGTACACGTCGACCTGGTCGGCGATCCGGACGCGATGCCTCGTCGGGGTGGCCGAGAACGGGTAGGCGACAGCGATCTCCCCGTCCGATGTCAGCCGGATCGCATCGAGCTCATGCAGTGCCCTGAGAACCTCCGTCGTACCACCGAAAGGCGGAGCGCCGGTGGTCGCGAAGGCGCGAAGAACCTCGCGGTGTGTTGCTCGCGTGACAGCATCCAGAGGTACGGCGCGCCGCCGCCACGTGCTGAGGATCTCGGTGGCCGGCGAGCCGGACGAGTTGACTGCCTCGCGCAACTGCTTGGTCGATGGGACGGAGAGACGGCAGGCCAGGCTTGGCGTTGCTCCCATCGCGAACGGGTTCTGACCGTCGATCAGTAGCGTCGGTGAGCCTGCCATGCCGAAGCGCTCCGCGTCCGCGGGCGACTCGATCATCCGGGTGCTGATCGGAAGGTCGGTGACCTGCGCTAGACGCTCGAGCAGCGGCAGCAGGTTCGGGCAGTCCGGGACATGCAGAACCTCCAGCCTCATCGCTCCGCCTCCGGTCCGAGCGCCTCCAGCAACGCACAGCTGCGGTCGGCCCGTGGTAGGTCGCAGGTGGTGATCAGTACCGCGAGCGAGTCGTGCATCCGCTGGAGATCCCGGATCCGGGCCGCCAGATCCTGGCGCCGGTGCTCGGCCAACGCTCGCGCCGCGTCACACCCGACCGGGCCGCCGGCATCCAGGTCGAGCAACTCCTCCACCTCGTCGAGGCTGAAGCCGAGCTCCTGGGCGCGCTTCACGAACCTCAGCAGCTCCAGCGCCGAGGTCGGGTAGTCACGGTAACCACCAGCCGTGCGCGGTGGCTCGTCGAGGAGCCCGCGGCGTTCGTAGTACCGCAGCGTCTCGACGTTCACGCCCACCTGGCCGGCCAGCTCTCCTGTCCGCATGCTTCCATCCTGAACCCTGGACCCAGGTCCGAGGTCAACCTCGCACGGTGGGCAGGTGGCCATCGCCAGGCGGTCAGCCGCCGTCGGCCGGTTCGCCCAAGCGCACGGCCGGCTGACCGTCCCGCTTCGCAACACCACCGCACGACTGTTGCCTCAGGGCGTCTTCCTTCGCTCCGTCGAGCCGATGCTCACCTGGGCCTGACGCTTCACCCCGAACAGCACCGACACCCCAGGCAGGACCGACAGCACCCACGCGAGTGCGGCGGCCAACACAAAGGCAGTTGGCAGCAGTACGGCGTACTTCATCCACAGGTTCGCGTCCCAGCCGACGACGTAGTACGCGACCGCGAGAATGATCGGCTGGTGGACGATGAAGAACGGCATCGCCGCCCGTGCGACCGGTGCCGGCAGCGGCCGCTGGAACGCGGGCGCCCGCATGCCGAACGCGAGCACCGCCGACAGCCAGCCCCACACCGCGAAGGTGATCAGCGTCGAGTACCAGATGTAGACCCACGAATAGCTCGGGTCCTCCCACCAGCCGTCGAGGAAGTCGATGATCCCGGTCGCCACCCCGAGCAGGAACGCTCCGAGTCCGAGCACGAGCGCGGGTACGGCGTCTCGTCGTACGGCGGCCATCAGCCGGTCGTCCGACATCACCAGACACCCGACCACGAAGAAGTCGAAGAAGAACACGAACTCGCCCCAGCCATGCTCCGGACCAGGCGCGGCGAGCAGCACAAGATGCACCGGCACCAGCGGAGCGGCCAGCAGCAGGATCCGTCCGCGCCGCTCGCACCGCCGCGCGATCCAGTCGACCATCCGCCGGCCCTGCGCGCCACGCAACCAGAGAAACACCGGCAGACCGAGCAGCGCGAACTGCAGCAGGTAGATCAGGAACCAGAGGTGATAGGTGTCCCGCAGCCACAACGGTGTGTGCCCACTCAGGTCGCTGAAGAAGGTCTTCACATCCCCGAAGAACGACGCGTCGGACCGACCCTTGTGGTGCTCCTCGATGAAGTACTGCGGTGGCGACAACAGCACATACGCGACCACGAACGGCACGAGCAGCCGCAGCACTCGCTCACGCAGGTAGCCGGCCGCGGTCCGCCACCGCAGGGCCAGCCACGCACCCGCGCCGGACAGCATGAAGAAGAACGCCAGCCCCCACAGCCCGAGGAACGCGATCGCGATCGAGATCCCCTCGCTCGTCTCGGCGTTCTTCACATGCCAGTCGGCGTCGTCGAACGGCCGCAGCGTGTGGAACACGAACACCCCGAACACGGCCAGCACCCGCAACCAGTCCAGGAAGTGCAGCCGCCCACCCTCGTCACCCATGCGCAAAGAATGGGGCCTGCGCCGGGCCACCGCCACCCGGATCCGGACCGTCGGTCCCGAAGTCCCGGGCCCTGCGACCCTGCCGCGTGGGGCACAGCGGCGGCTTCGATGGGAACACTGCTGGGAGGGGAGTCCGATGACAGTCGACCGCGGCCCTGCGACGGCGACCGGACTCGCCAAGCGGTCAGGTCTTCGGCCGGCGCTTGGCGCGTTCGACGGCGTACACGGCGGCCTCGATCCGGCGATCCATGCCGAGCTTGCGGAGCAGTCCGGACACGTAGTTCTTCACCGTCTTCTCGGCCAGGAGCATGCTCTGCGCGATCTGCCGGTTGGTCTTGCCTTCCGCGATCTCGTCGAGGATGCGGCGCTCCTGATCGGTCAGCGACTGGTACCGCGGGTCGTCCTGCTCGTGCTCCGGATTGCGCAGCCGTTCCAGCACCGCCCTGGTCATCGCGGGATCGAGCAGCGACTCCCCCGCGGCCAGGCGTCGTACCGCTCCGACCAGGTCCGTGCCACTCACCTGCTTGAGCAGGTAGCCCGCAGCACCGGCCATGATCGCGGTGAACAGGGCCTCGTCGTCGGAGAACGACGTCAGCATCAGGGAGGCCGGTGGATCCGCCATCGACGAACGGATCTCGCGGCACACGGTGATCCCGTCGCCGTCGGCAAGCCGCACGTCCAGTACTGCGACGTCCGGCCGCAGCGCCGGGATCCGCGCGGTCGCCTGGGCCGCCGTCGCCGCCTCCCCGACCACCTCGATATCCGGCTCGTTCTCCAGCAACTGGCGCAGGCCGAGCCGGACGACCTCGTGGTCGTCAAGCAGGAACACCTTGATAGCCATCGCACCTCGATCCCCCCAGGCCCGACCGTCTCGCTCAGAGTAGCGCCGCACCAGCCCTGGAGGTCGTGATGCACACCGAACGGCGTTTCGGCCCGGCCGGAATCGATCTCCTCGAGGACCGCGAGTGCCTGCGCCTGCTTCGGACGGTGCCGGTCGGCCGGGTCGTCTTCACTCGCGGCGGTCTGCCGGCGGTGCGGGTGGTGGGGTTCCGGGTCGATGAGGACACCATCGTCTTCGTGGCGGACGACGAGGGGGAGGGGATCCGGGCCGCGTTGCGGGGCGACGTGGTGGCCTTCGAAGCGGACGACCTCGATGCCGACCAGCACGGGGGATGGACCGTGACAGCGGTCGGGCACCTGTCCGTCGTACCTCCGGAGGAGGCACTCGTCCTGGCGCCGTCCGAGCCCGGCCGGCAGCTGATCCGGCTCGGCGTGGAATCGCTGAGCGGCCACCGACTCCTCGTGTAAGCGGTGTCCCGCCCCTTACCGTGGTGGCCGTGGGTCAGAAACCGAGTGGGGCCTGGGACGACGGTGCATTGGACCGGATCCTCGCTGCGGCGTGCGCGCTGGCCGGGGCGGGCCACGGCGTACTGAGCGTGTTCGGCCAGGACGGCACCGGGATCGTCCATCGCAGCGTCCTGGGCGACGCCGCGCCGGCATCGCGCTCGATCGACGTACCCATCCACGGCCGCGACGGAGTCGTGGGCAGCCTCTCGTTGAGCCGCGGGACCGAGTTCAGCCCAGACGACGAGCGAACCGTGACGACGAGCGCTCTCGCTGCCGGCGTGGTGATCGACAGCGTCTGGTGGCATGCCGACACCGAGCGGCGGCGCCGCTGGTACGAGGTGACGGCCGAGATCACCCAGCTGATGCTCGGCGCCTTCGAGCCGCAGGAGGCTCTCCAGCTCATCGCCCGCCGGGCCCGCGAGGTCTCCGGCTCCCGGCTCGGCGTGGTGATTCTGTCCGCCGATGACGAATTGATCATCGAGGCGGTCGACGGCCCGGACGAGTTCCAGCGGTACGTCGGGCGGACGGTCGTCCTCCCGATCCTCTACGAGGTGATGCATGGCGATCGCCAGGTGCTGATCGACGACATCGTCGACGTCGCGAAGCAGAGCGGGCGGATCGACGAGATTCCCGAGGTCGAATCACTGGGACGGGTCGTCCTGGCACCGCTGCCGGCCGGAACGCATGTGGCCGGTGGACTGCTGCTCGTGGCCGCCGAGCGGGGCGCCGTACTCGAGGTCAGCGAAGGGACCGACCTGGTCCGGATGTTCGCCAGTCAGGCCACCATCGCCCTCGACCGGGCTCAGGCTCAGCGTGATCAGTCGATGATCGCGGTCCTGTCGGACCGCGACCGCATCGCCCGGGATCTGCACGATCTGGTCATCCAACGTTTGTTTGCCACCGGCCTGCAGCTGCAGGGCATGCAGTCGATGGTGCAGCCCGAGGGACGGGAACGGATCAAGCGAGCGGTCGAGGACATCGATGCGACCATCCGGGACCTGCGGGCCGCGATCTTCGAGCTCAATCATCAGCCGCGCCGGCGGTCGCTGCGGGCCGACGTTCAAACGCTTGTCGCGGAGTACGCCGGTCCGCTCGGCTTCCGGCCGGTGCTGACGTGTTCCGGACCGCTCGACCTCGCCGTACCGGCGGCCGTCCGCCCACAGATCCTGGCCGCCATCCGCGAGTCGTTGTCGAACGTCGTCCGGCATGCGCAGGCGTCGGCCGTGTCGGTCGAGGTGACGGTGGCCGAAGGCGAGGTCGTGACGCGGGTCAGCGACGACGGTGTCGGGTTCACGCCCGGGGACCAGCAGAGCGGACTGCGCAATCTGCGCGAACGTGCCGAGGCCCTGGGTGGTGCCGTACGGCTCGAGAGGAGACAGCCGCACGGCACCATCCTCGAACTCCGCGCCCCTCTCGGCTGAGTTCGATCGGCCGGTGCCGTGCGGCCGATGAGGTCAAGCCGCACGACAACCGATGCTGGGGACACGCTCCTCCACGCAGCCCCAGCGATTCAGGAATCGACCCCTGACGACTCCCCCGAAATCCAGTCGTCCCACCGGGCGATTCCCTCTTCCTTCGCCCCCCGGGAGAGAAGCCGTCCCCACCTATCGGCTCCTACCCCGGCGGACCAGGGGCCTCCCTCACTTGCTCCTGCTCCGGTCTGGCGCGAATGGAAGGAGGCCGGGACTCGCGATGCAGTGCCCGCGGTGGCTGTTCTGGATCGGCCGGGCACCGCATTCGCCGGCCTCCCTCGCCCCTCTATTCCAGCCCTCGGCCACTGTCCGGATCAGGGCCAAAGGTCCCAAATCCCCCGCCACACGGCCCGCAGGATCCCGGCGTACGACGATCTGCGGGCCTGCGTGGGACGCTGAGGCATGCGGATCGTGATCGCGCTCGGGGGGAATGCGTTGCTGCGGCGGGGCGAACGGCCCGATGCGGACATCCAGATCGCCCGGCTGGCCGCCACAGCTCCGTCGCTGGCCGCGATCGCGGCCGGACACGACGTGCTCATTGTCCATGGCAACGGCCCGCAGGTCGGCTTGCTGGCGTTGGAGAGTACGGCGGACACCGGACTGTCGAGGCCGTACCCACTCAGCGATCTGGTCGCCGAGACACAGGGTGTGATCGGGTACTGGATCCAGCAAGCGCTGAGCAATGCCGGGCTCACCCGCCCGGCCGTCACGCTCGTCACCCAGACCGTCGTCGACGCGGACGATCCGGCCTTCGGCATCCCGACGAAGTACGTCGGCAGCGGCTACCCCGTGGACGACGCGCGCAAGCTTGCCCTGACCAACGGATGGTCGGTCCGGCCGGACGGCGCGCAGTGGCGCCGCGTGGTCCCGTCGCCGGTGCCGCGACGAGTGGTGGAACTCGACGCCGCCGAACTCCTGCTGCGCAGCGGTGTCACCGTGATCCTCGGAGGCGGTGGCGGCGTACCGGTGGTCGAGGACGGCGGCCGTCTTCGCGGAGTCGAGGCTGTCGTCGACAAGGACCTCACCGCGGCCCTCATCGCGACCGAGTTGCGGGCGGACCTGCTCGTGATGCTCACCGACGTGGACGCTGTCTACCTCGACTACGGCACACCGGCTCAACGACCGTTGCGCGACGTCAGCACCGCGGACCTCGCGGCTGTCACGTTCTCGGCCGGATCGATAGGCCCCAAGGTCACGGCCGCCCGGCGGTTCGCGGAGGGGACGAAGGGCCGGGCGGCCATCGGGTCGCTCGACGACGCCACCGCCGTGATCGCGGGCACCGCCGGGACCCAGATCGCGCCCTGACCAGATCAGGCCGCGCGACCGGCCTTGAGGGCCGCCGCCGTCTCGACGGCCCGGCGCGCCTGGTACCGCGCCGCCTCGAGGTGAATGTCGTCGACCGGTCCGTCTCCGGTCACGTGCGACGTGCCGTAGGGGTTACCGGTCTTGTACTGGATCTCGTCGGTGTAGCCGGGCGGCACGATGATCCCGCCCCAGTGGTAGAAGACGTTCGACAGCGAGAGGATCGTCGACTCCTGCCCACCGTGCTTGGTGCCGCTCGCGGTGAACGCGGTGTACACCTTGTCGGCCAGCTGATTGGCAGCCCACAACGGACCGGTGCTGTCGATGAACGCCTTGAGCTGCGCGGCCGGCGTACCGAAGCGGGTCGGCGTGCCGAACAGCACCACGTCAGCCCAGGCGATGTCGTCCAGCACGGCCTCGGGTACGTCGGCGGTGGCGTCCACATGCTCACGCCACTCCGGTCTGGAGTTGATCGCCTCGAGCGGCGCGTTCTCTCTGACCTTGCGGAACCGGATCACGGCGCCGGCCTTCTCCGCGCCTTCGAACGCGGCCTGGGCGAGCGTGTGCACAGTGCCGGTGGCGCTGTAGTAGATGATCGCGGCCTTCACGGGTTCCATCAGAAACGGGGTCCTTCCAGTGCTCAGGGGGTCAGGGTTGGAGGTCGAGCAGGGCTTTCCCGGTCGGGAAGTCGACCGGCACCGACACCTGGTCGTGCACGATCAGCCAGGCGCCGTCGAGCTTGCGGAAACAGGCCGTCCAGCGGACCCAGTAGTCGGTCGGAGCGCCGCTGCGCAACGTGCCGCTGATGTGGTTCAGGCTGTACACGACGGCCAGATCGCCGCTGACCAGCACGGTCAGGTCCCGCACCTCGTAGCTGGGTGGCTCCTGGTACGCCGCGAAGACGTTCACCCAGTTCTGCCACTTCTTCTCGGCGCCCAGGTGCCGCAGCGGCGGTTCGATGTCGAACGAGACGAGATTCGGCGCGAACATCGTCTTGAGTCCGTCGAGGTCACCTGCCTGGACCGACGCGACCAACGTGTCGATCCGTTGCCGGATGTCTACTTCGTCTACCGCGTTCTGTGTGGTCATGATCGGTACGACGAGACAGCCCGGCGAACTGTGAGCTCACACTTCGCCTGCCTGCCTCGTCGGACCCATTGAACGGCACAGTGAAGGCAGCAGATGTCGAAGGGAGCACCATGACCGGGTCGGATCCGAGCCTGAGCGCGATCATGAGCGAGCGGCGGCAGCTGATCAACCTCGCCTACCGGCTGCTGGGCTCGCTGGCCGACGCCGAGGACGTCGTCCAGGACACCTATGCCCGGTGGTACGCGATGTCCCGCGAGGAGCAGGACGCGATCGACAACCCGGCCGCCTGGCTGACCAAGGTCGCCAGCCGCATCTGCCTCGACCTGCTCCGATCGGCCCGCGCCCGGCGCGAGCGGTACGTCGGCGAGTGGGTCCCGGAGCCGGTGCCCGACCAGGCCGAGTGGCTCGGCGATCAGCCGGGCGGCGACCCGGCCGATCGCGTCACACTGGACGAATCCGTCAACATGGCGTTCCTGGTCCTGCTGGACTCGATGACCCCGGCCGAGCGGGTGGCGTTCATCCTGCACGACGTCTTCCGCTATCCGTTCCCCGAGGTGGCCGAGATCGTCGGCCGGACGCCGGCGGCCTGCCGGCAGCTGGCCTCATCGGCGCGCAGGCGGATCAGTACGGCGCAGAGCCCGACGGCACCCACCAAGCAACAGGCCGAGATCGTCCGTGACTTCAAGGCAGCGTGGGCGGCGAAGGACATCCAGACGCTGATCACGCTGCTCGACCCCGACGTGGTCGCGATCGGCGACGGTGGCGGCGTGGTCACGGCCGCTCCGCACCCCGTTCACGGTGGCACGCAGGTCGCGCAGTACTTCGCCGATCTGGTCGACCGTGCGCACGGGCTGGTCGTTCTGGAGCGGACCGTCAACGGTCAGCCGGGGCTGGTCATCCAGCGCGAGGGCGTCACCGAGACCGTCATCGCGTTCGACGTCGCCGACGACCGCATCAAGCACATCTGGGCGGTCCGCAACCCGGAGAAGCTCCGCCCCTGGACAACCTGAACGACGGCGGTCAGCTACCGAGGCCCAGGTACGACGGTGTAGCCGCAGGCCCGGATCGCGGCGAAGCTCTGCGCCCGGACCTCGGCCGAGCCGAAGCTCGCGACCACCCGCTTGGTCTCCAGGTCGAACTCCGGCGGCGCGACCCCGAACTCGCCGACCGCCTTGGTGATGGTCCGGATGCAGTGCTGACACGTCATGTCCGGCACCTCCTCCGCGAACCCGGCCGGCTCGTCGTACGGCGTCGTACCCGCGAGATAGGCATGCTGGATGAGGACCCGCGCGGCGGCGTCGACTCCTGTCCGCAGGATCTCGGCCGGCACCTTGTCCGTGGTGATGGCAGCCAGCAGGTCCGACTGCACCGAGTCGACGGCCTCGGCACGCTCCGCCAGCCGAGCGTCCGCCCGCAACCTCGCCCACAACGCCAGCGTTGCTTCCCGTGCAACGATCGGGACTGTCGGACCGAGTGATCCACAGTGGGCGACGTTCGTCACGCCCTCACTGTCGACCCAGGTCACCCGATGTGAGGCACTCGTGACCAGGTTTGGCGGGCACGGCCACAACCTGCTCCGAACGAACTCGGCCTGGTCGGTGCTAAAGGCAACCGACTCCACCGTGCAGGTGAGCCGGAACGGTGCCGTCGCGATGGGCACTGGTCCGTCGAAGACGTCGTACGCGAGTTCGGTCAGCAATCGCGCGACGCCGCTGCGTCCGGCAAGGGCAGATTCATCGATCACCACAGAGCTCCTCGCCTCGGACGCACGGGCCCTTCCGATGCTAGGAACCAGTCACGCTCCGGCGTCGTCGCCGACGGCGTGTCGCCGCACGATCCACGACCGTCTGCGACGACCGGATTACTCAGCAAGCGGCTGATTCCCTTGAAAACAAGGCAATTCGAGGCACAGGGCGACAGCCACAGCGCGGGCAGTGATAGTTGCCCACTTTCCTTGGTTCCTGGTCGGGTCGTAGGCATGATGGGCCGGGCGGTGGCTTCGCTACTCGTCATGGGGGAAATACATGTCAGTCCGTCACACCATCAATACCGCGGTCAACAAGACTCTTCGGCCCACGGGCTTCCAACTCGTCCGGGGTCACAGCGCCGATCCGGCGATCAGTGCGTTCCTACCGGCCAAGCGCATCGTCAAACAGGCCGACCGGGCCGGCCAGTCGGTCGGCGACTTCCTCGACAGCTACAGCGCGGAGCCCGGCGCCACCGCGGAGACGGTCGAGGCCATGCTCGAGCTCAGTGGTCTCACGACCGCGGAGCGCGTCTGCGAGATCGGGCCTGGCTCGGGCCGCTACTCGACCAGGATCCTGTCGGCGCTCCGGCCGGGCTCGTACGAGGTGTACGAGACCGCACCTGACTGGATCGCCTACCTTCGCCGGGAACTGCCTGGTCTCGTCTTCCAACCGGCAGACGGCAAAACCCTGGGGTCGACGCCTTCGGCCTCGGTCGACCTCGTGCACACGCACAAGCTGCTCAGCTACATCCCGTTCGCGACCGCACTCGGCTACCTCGACGAGATGGCCCGGGTGGTCCGCTCCGGCGGCACGGTCGCGTTCGACATGGTCACCGACGACTGCCTGGACGACTCGACCACCAAGGTCTGGCTGACCGAGCCGGACCGGATGACCATCTACTCGGTCGCCCCACGAGCCTGGGTGTCCGGCTTCCTGGCCCAGCGCGACCTCGCCCTGGTCGGCAGCCGCTTCGTCCCGCTCAGCGGCGGCCGCACCGAACTCCTGGTCTTCCGCCGCAACTGACCGATCCGCGGGTGTCGTAAACCGGTCGGTGCCGATCGTCTCCTGAGTGAAACCCACTCACAACCAGGGAGACGACCATGCAACCGACCGTGAACGTCCTGGACATCGCGGTGTCCGATCTGGGCGCGGCTATCGAGTTCTACAAGCGGCTCGGGCTCGACTTCGTCCGGGACCAGTACATGCCCGACGACCACGCCGGCTGCGATCTGCCCAACGGCGTACACCTGATGCTCGATACCGACGAGATGCGCGCCAAGATCGCCGCGCGCTGGACGCCGCCGAGCCAGGGGCGGATGTTCCTCGCGTTCGGGTTCGAGACGGCGGCCGAGGTCGATGCGGCGTACGCCGAGTTGACCGCGGACGGGGTCACCGGGCTACAGGAGCCGTACGACGCGCCGTGGGGCATGCGGTACGCCACTGTCACCGACCCGTCCGGAAACGGCATCGACCTGTACGCCGACCTCCCGGCGAGCTGACCCGCGACCGACCAGACTGATCCCAGGAGGTGGTGCAGTGAAGTACGTGCTCATGTTCGTCGACACCCCGGAGTTCACCAAGGAGGTCGAGGCGATGAGCCCGGCCGAACTGGAGGCGGCGTACGGGCGGGTGAACCAGTGGTTCATCGACAACGCGGACCGGATCAGTGCCCGGACCGGCAAGCTGCAGGGTGCGGCGACGGCGACCACGGTCCGGCTGGACGGGCCGGAGCCGGTGACGACCGACGGACCGTTCATCGAGGGCAAGGAAGTGATCTCGGGCGTGATCGAGATCGATGTCGCGGACCTGGACGAGGCGCTGCGGATGGTGAAGACCTGGCCGGCCTGCCCGGTGATCGAGATCCGCCCCGTGGAGTCATGACCGACCTCGCGTCCGCTGATGAGCTGGCCCGGGTGGTGCGTGAGCACGCGGGCCGGCTCGCGGCGTCGCTGATGTCGCTGCTGGGCGACTTCTCCGCCGCCGAGGATCTCGTCCAGGACGCGGTCGAGAGTGCGCTGCGGCGGTGGCCCGAGGAGGGCATCCCGGACCGGCCCGACGGGTGGCTGTTCACCGTTGCCCGGCGCCGCGGCCTCGACGTACTGCGGCGGCAGGAGAACTACCGGACCAAGCTGGCGCAGCTGCAGTGGCCGGTCCGGCCTGAGCCGGATGACCGGCTGCGGCTCATCTTCACGTGCTGCCACCCCGCGCTGGCGAGGGAGGCTCAGATTGCGCTCACTCTCCGAGTCGTGTGCGGTCTGACGACGGCGCAGATCGCGGCGGCGTTCGTCGTACCGGAAACCACCGTGGCGCAGCGAATCACCCGGGCGAAGCGGAAGATCGCGGACGCGGGGATCCCGTACCGCATTCCCCGTGACGACGAGCTCGGCGAACGGCTGAGCGAAGTGCTGACCGTCATCTATCTGCTCTTCAACGAGGGCTACCTGTCCAGCACCGCCGAGCAGGCGCATTCGCGTGACCTCGTCGACGACGCGGAGTGGCTGACCGCACTACTGGCCGGTCTCCTGCCGAACGAGCCTGAGGTGACGGGCCTGCTCGTACTGATCCGGCTCCACCGTGCTCGGGTCGCCGCGCGTTTCACTGCTGACGGTCAGATTGTCCTACTGCAAGACCAGGATCGGTGGCGATGGGACCATGCCGCGATCGCCGACGCGACCGCCCTGCTGATGCGGACCGCGCGCAGGCACCACTCCCCCGGGCCGTATCAACTCCAGGCGGCCATCGCCGCCTGCCACTGCGAAGCGGCCACATGGGCCGAGACGGATTGGGAGCAGATCCTCGTTCTCTACAACATGCTGCTTCGCCTGCAGCCGAACGCTGTCACCCGTCTGCATCGCTCAGTCGCCGTGCGCTACGTCGAGGGCGTGGAGCCGGCGTTGGCCGAGCTCGAGGAACTGGAGGGCGCACTCGGCAAGTACGCCCTGTTCCACGCCACCCGCGCCGAACTGCTTCGCGCGGCGGGACGCCCGTCCGAGGCTCATGACGCCGATCAGCAGGCGGTGGTGTTCACCGCCAACCCGGCGCAACTGAACCTCCTCCACGACCGCCTGAGCTCCTGACGGCCTGTCGTCAGTCCGCGTCGCTCCGCCGGACGATGGTCGGGTCGCGCCGCCCTCGGCCGACATCGATGCCCTTGTTCTGCATCCGCAGCCCGATCGACAGCGCCCGTACGCCGGTCGCGCCGAAGAAGCCGAGTTTGTACGACTCCCCCGGCGCCCCGGCTTCCCAGTACGGGACGTTCAGTTCGCCGTACTTGATGTAGTAGACCTCCGGCTCCGCGCCGGCCGCGATCCGCGCCGCGTCCTGAGCGCAGGCCGGCACCTTCCGCGTTCCGCGCCCCGGCGGCGTCCAGAGGACGTCGCCTGTCGACGGTCCGTGCCGCGGATCGAAGAAACACGGCACCCGCCGCTCAGGGACCGGCTGCCCGGCGAGCCTGGCTTGCACACACGCCAGCGCAAAGCGCCCGTCGGTCAGGGTGTCGACGATCGCGCTGATCCCTTCCGGAGCAGCAATCCGCGGCGCCGCGGTCTTGGCCTTCTCGTACGCGTCGAGCGCGGTCTGGTAGTCGTGGTGCGTCGCGTCGTCCAGCTTGGTGCCGTCGAGCGTCGTCCCGAACCGTGTCAACTGCTCTCCGAAGTGGGTAACGTCGTCCTCGGCGAGTTGCTGTACCCGCTCCACCTCGAGCGCCCGCCCGGCCCGCGCCACCTGCCGCGCGCGAAAGTACGCCAGCGCACCGGCAAGCCCGCCGCAGGCGATCAAGACGACTATCCACTCCATCTACCGATGATAGGACGCAAGCCCCAACAGCCGCCGCGCTCAACTGGTGGACGGCGCGGAACTTCCGGGGGTGGTCGGCAGTTGAGTGAATGGGCGTTTACCGGTGGTGAGACGAGGAGAGTCATGGCAAGGCGTGTCGAGCAGAAGGCTCGGGCTCGGGAGAGGATCGCAGCGCAGCAGGCTGCACAGGCGCGGGCGGAGCGGCGCCGGCGCGTGCTGCTCGCGGCGGGTGCGGTGGCGGTTGTGGTCATCGTGGTCGCCGGTCTGGTGATCATCCGGCTGGCCGGCGGCGGGAAGGACAACACCGCGACCGCGCCGTCCGGTGCCGCCGACTCGCAGATCACGAGCGCGCTGGCGTCCGTCCCGGACTCGACGTTCACCGAGGTCGGCACCGACGCCGTGCAGGGCGGTCCGTCGGCGATCACGGCCCCGCCGCTGACCGCGGGCGGGAAGCCGAAGGTTCTCTACATCGGTGCCGAGTACTGCCCGTTCTGCGCCGCCGAGCGCTGGCCTGTCACGGTCGCGCTCTCGCGGTTCGGGACTTTCAGCAACCTCGGTACGACGCACTCGTCGGCCAGTGACGTCTTCCCGAACACCCCGACCCTGTCGTTCCACGGAGCGAAGTACACGAGTCAGTACCTGACCTTCACCGGCGTCGAGACGACCACGAACCAGCAGGTCAACGGGCAGTACGCCCCGCTGGACACGCCGACGGCCGAGGACCAGAAGACGTTCGACACGTACAACGCGCCGCCGTACGTGAAGGAGGGGGGCTCGATCCCCTTCGTCGACCTCGGCGGGAAGTTCGTCGCCTCGGGCGCGTCGTACAGTCCGGAGATCCTGGCCGGGAAGACGCAGGCCGAGGTCGCGGCCGCGCTGAAGGATCCGTCCAGCCCGATCGCGAAGGCGATCGTCGGCTCCTCCAACCTGTACACCGCCGCGCTCTGCCAGGTCACTGGCAACCAGCCCTCGAACGTGTGCTCGAGCGCCGCCGTCACCGCGGCCGCCGGCAAGCTCGGGAAGAGCTGAGACGTGAGCAAGACCGCGGGGACAGAGCAACAATCCGAGCAGGCCGCACCGCTGGGATGGTTGCCCTGGACAACCTTGGGACTGTCGATCGCAGGCGTCGCGGTCGCGGCGTACCTGACCTATGAGCACTTCACCGCGGGGTCGACGCTCGCCTGCCCGGACACCGGCGTGGTCAACTGCCTGAAGGTCACATCGAGCGAGTACTCGGCCGTCGTCGGCATCCCGGTCGCGCTCCTGGGACTAGGCTTCTTCGTCGCGATGACTGTCCTGTGCCTGCCGCAGATGTGGCGCGCCACCTCGCCGTGGCCCGGCCGGGTGCGCCTCGCCGCGGTCGTTGTCGGAGTGCTGTTCGTCTTCTACCTCGTCTGGGCCGAGCTCTTCCAGATCGACGCGATCTGCCTGTGGTGCACCGTCGTCCACGCGTTGACCCTCGTGCTGTTCGGGCTGGTCGTCGTACGGGAGGCCCTGGCGCCGACCAGCACCTGAGCCGCGCTGTCTACGTTCGCCCGGGGCCGGGTACCGGTCGGTCATGCGATGGTTTCGGCTTCGGGCGCTGTTGACGGTCAATCTGGTGCTGTTCTTCGTGTTCCTGATCGGTCTCGTTCTCACCGGTCACGCGCAGGACAACGCTGAGCTCACCGATCACGGGCAGCCGACCGAGACCCTGGGCCAGTACGTCGGTTCGTCGTCCTTCGGCGAGGCGGTTTTCGAGAACTGGGAGTCCGAATTCCTGCAGATGGGCATGTACGTCCTGCTCACCGCCTACCTGGTGCAGAAGGGCTCCGCGGAGTCTCGCCCGATCGACGAGGCCACACCCCAGGACGAGGACCCACGGGATCACCGCACCGATCGTGAGGCACCCTGGCCGGTGCGACACGGATCGGCGGTGGTGCTGAAGCTGTACGAGAACTCCTTGGCGATCGCCTTCGGGCTGGTGTTCCTGCTGTCGTTCTGGCTGCACGCGGTCACCGGTGCGGCGTCGTACAGTCAGGAGCAGGAGCTCCACGGCGGTATGGCGATGACGACGTGGCAGTATCTGGGGACGTCACAGTTCTGGTACGAGTCGTTCCAGAACTGGCAGAGCGAGTTCCTCGCCGTGGCGGCCATTGTCGGTGGGTCCATCTACCTGCGCCAGCGCCGCTCGGCCCAGTCGAAGCCGGTCCACGCACCACACTCGGCCACGGGAGGCTGACGTGAACGACTTCACTGGCGCCGCACCGTGGGTTCCGCACGACGGCGGGATGCGGAAGATCACGGCGACGCTCCCGGACTGCCGTGGCTGCGACCTGCACGAGTACGCCGAGCAGGTCGTGCCGGGCGAAGGACGGGTCCGCGCCCGGATGATGCTGATCGGGGAACAACCCGGCGACGTGGAGGACAGAGAGGGGCACGTCTTCGTCGGGCCTGCCGGCCGGCTGCTGGACAAGGCGCTGGTCGAGGCTGGGATCGAGCGCTCCGAGGTGTTCTTGACCAACGCGGTCAAGCATTTCCGGTTCGAACGCCAGGGCAAGCGCCGGATCCACAAGACCCCGTCGGCCGGTCAGATCGTTGCCTGCCGCCCCTGGTTGGACCGCGAACTGGAGATCGTGAAACCCGACCTCGTCGTCATCCTCGGCGCCGTCGCCGCCCGCGCCCTGCTCGGCTCCGGCTTCAAAGTTACCGAACACCGAGGCTCGCCTGTGCAACTTCCCGACGGCCAAGCCGCGGTGGCGACGGTCCATCCGTCAGCCGTCGTACGGTCCCAGGAATTCCGCCGCGACTTCGCCCACTTCGTCAACGACCTCCGCACCGCCAGAGAGCTACTGCAATGAACTACCTGCCGACGGCCTTGGCGAGTTGGGCCTTGGTCATCTTCGAGCGGCCCTTGATGTTCTTGTGCTTGGCCTCGTTGTAGAGCTGTTCCTTGGTCCGGCCCTTCGAGCCGCTGTGCGAGCGGAGTCCGCCGCGGCGGCCCGACGAGATGTCATGGGTCGACGTACGGCTCTTCTCCTTGGCCTCGCCGGAGCGGGCGCGTTCCTTGTTCACGGTCCGCGCGGCGATCTCCTCCGCGGTGTCCTCGCTGCGGCCACGCTTCTTCAGGCCGGACTTGATGTGCTCGTACTGCCGTTCGCGCTTGGCGTTCGATCCTGCGGGCATGATCCGCTCCTTCCGACGTTCCGGCCGGTACCCCGACATCTCTCACACAATCAGCCGCGTGCATGGATGAATCGGGAGCGGGCACTCGGCGGGTAACTCAAACGATCGGAGTACGACGTGAAGATCGGCTACTTCCTGTCCAGTGAGGAGTACACGCCGGCACAGTTGATCGAGCAGGCGCGGCTGGCCGAAGACGCCGGGTTCGACGGGCTGTGGATCAGTGACCACTTCCATCCGTGGAACGACGAACAGGGTCAGAGCGCCTTCGTCTGGTCCACCATCGGCGCGATCTCCCAGGTGTGCGAACTCCCGGTGACCACCGCGGTGACGTGTCCGACGGTGCGGATCCATCCCGCGATCATCGCGCAGGCGGCCGCGACCAGCGCCGTACTGCTGAACGGGCGGTTCCAGCTCGGCGTCGGTACCGGCGAGGCCCTGAACGAGCACGTGCTCGGGTCCGTCTGGCCGACAGTCGACGTACGGTTGGAGATGCTCGAGGAGGCGGTCGAGATCATGCGGCGGCTGTGGACGGAGGAGGGGTTCGTCTCGCACCACGGCAAGCACTACACGGTCGACACCGCCCGGATCTACACCCGGCCGGAGGCACCGCTACCCATCTACATGTCCGGCTTCGGGCCGGAGGCAACCGATGTCGCCGCGCGGATCGCGGACGGCTACATCACCACCACGCCGGACCGCGAACTGCTGCAGCGGTTCCGCGACAACGGCGGTGGGGACAAGCCGGCGCAGGCCGGGTTCAAGGTCAGCTACGCGCCGACCGAGGAAGAAGGCATCGAGCAGGCGCACCGGATCTGGGGGAACTCCGGTCTGCCGGGCGAACTGTCCCAGGTTCTGCCGTCACCCCGGCACTTCGAGCAGGCGAGCCAACTCGTCACCAAGGAATCGACGGCGCAGTCCGTCACCTGCGGATCCAAGGCAGACGCACACGTCGAGGCGTTCATGCCGTACGTCGACGCCGGCTTCGACGAGATCTACGTCGCCAACATAGGCCCGCACTCCGTCGACATGATGAACCTCTACCGCACCGAAGTACTCCCCGAACTCCGCCGCCGCGCCTGAGCCCGCAGCAGCTTCCGGCTGTGCAAACCGACAGGTAGTGCACCTCCGAGACACCGTACACAGAACGCACGCCCGCTCAACTGCACTACCTATCGACCCAACACCTCCTGTCCACCTGCACGCACAAGCCGCCCGCTGACCTCGGTCGGCGGTTTGTCGGAGGCTGCTTCTAGGCTCTCGCCATGGCTGAACCGCCTCGCCTTGTGATCACCCCGGACGGCCCGTACGCGGTCACCTCCGCCGACATGGTCACCGTGCTCTTCGCGCGCTCACGCTCCGACTACTCGACGGGTCGTCTGACGCCTGGTGCTCCTGCCGACGCCGTGCTCTTGTGCCGGTGCGGACGCTCGGGCTCCCTGCCGAACTGCGACGAGACCTGCGAGCGCTCAGGCTTCCAAGCGGATCCGGCCGGACGTGGCCCGGACACATCGCGCGAGGCTGGCGTCCAGCCCCGGCTCGCCTTCGTGGAGAACGGACCGATCATGGTGGCCGGGATGGATGTGGTCCACGAGGACGGCTCGGTCACCTCGCTGACTGACCACGAGGCGCCGCTGTGCCGATGTGGTGCGTCGAACGACAAGCCGTGGTGCGACTTCAGCCACCGTGTCGTCAGGTACTGCAGCCAGAAGCGCTGATTCAGTCGGTGATTGGCAGTGCGTGGGCCTCCGGGTAGCCGGTGGCGGCCAGGCGGTTGAGGGTCTTCTCGAGTACGGCGGTGTCCTCGAGGGTGCGTACTTCGGTGATCTTGCCCCAGCGGAGGCGGAGGAACTGGTGTACGACGTTCTCGTAGTGGGAGCCGTCGACCACGCCCACGTGGACTGTGACCGCGGTTGCGACTCGCGTGTCCCACGGCCAGCCCGCGACCAAGATGTCTTGTACGTCGAACCGGGTGTCCGGGAGCAACCGGAAACACCGCTCCCACCAGCGCCGCAACGCATCGTGCGTGTGCCGTTCACCGCCCAACGCGTGATCGCCGTAGAACCGGTAGGTGAAGGCCGGCGCCATCCCCGCGACCATGGCCTCCCAGTTCCCGGCGCTGATCTCCGCGAACGCCTTCCGCACCTGCGCCGCCACGATCCGGTGGTACATGCCCCGCTCCCCTCTCGTCAGCCGTCGCCTCCACCGTAGAGACGGTGAGTTCAATACCGCAACTGACTAGAGTGGTGACATGCGGAACACCAGCTTCGCCTCGATGCACTGCTCGCTCGCCCAGTCCCTCGAAGTCATCGGCGACTGGTGGACCCCGTTGGTACTGCGCGACCTCTACCTCGGCCTGAACCGCTTCGACGAGTTCGTCACCGACCTCGGCATTTCGCGCAATCTGCTCACCGACCGGCTCACCACGCTGATGAACGGCGGCCTCGTCGTCCGCACGCCGTACCAGGACAACCCGGTTCGCTACACCTACGCCCTCACCGAAGCCGGCCGCGAACTCATCCCGATCCTGATGGCTCTCACCGCCTGGGGTGACCGCTGGGCCACTCCACCCGCCGGGCAACCGCTCCACTTCACCCACACCACCTGCGGCCACCGCACGACACCAACAGTCACCTGCTCGGAATGCGGCGACCCTCTCACCGCCGCCGACGTCTCCCCGTCCCCCGGCCCCGGCGGCCGAACAGCACCCGGCACCGCCCTCATCGCCACAGCGCTCACCGATCTCGGGCGTTAGGCAGGCGTCGCGCCGCCGCTTGCCCGCCACTCGAGAGCTTCGGGCAGATCGTGGTACTCGAGGAGGTGCTGCCCCGCGATCCGGGCCAGTTCGTCACGGACCTCGGCGGGCGTCGCATAGAAGTACTCGCGCCGCAGGTTGACCTTGTTGACGCGTTTCTCCGCGAACGCCGCATGGAGTCCACCCTCGAGGCCGAGCGCGTCCTCGCTGAAGATGATCGCGTGGACGTCGAACCTGAACGGAACCGACGCGTCGCCCAACTCGCGCACCCGGTCCAGCGGATCGAGTCGCCGCGTCATGCCGATCTTGATCATGTTCTGACCGAACGATCCGAGGTTCGAGATGATGTAGACATAGCCGGCCCGGATGTTCGCCTCGCGCTCCTCGACGCCGGCGATCGACGATTCGATCTCGGCGATCTGTGCCTGGAGTTGGTCGATCGCGGCCGTGTCTCCTGTCGCTTCCACCCGAGCCAGGGCGGTCTCGTAGTGCGACCGCTCCTTCAGCAGCCTCGACTTCTCCCGCTCGAACTCGCGCCGCGCGGCTTCCTCCTCGCGCTGCTGCTCCCGCTGCGCGCGAATCCGTTCCTTCTCCTCCTCGACCTTCGAGAGGTAGTCGGCAGTCAACAGGACCTCGTCGACGCGCAGCGCGTGGTAGTCCTCGCTGATTCTGATGTTCATGCTCTGACCCAGCCGCGCGATGGACTCGCGAGCCTTGGACAGGCGCTCGACACTCGACGCCCGGCGATGTGGCCGGACTGTCCGGACACAGTTGTCCGCCTCGGCGTTGTACGCGCGCAGCATCAGCCTGGAGATCTCGCGAACCATCTTGGCACCCTCACGCGCCGAGTTGTTGACCTGCCAGGTCGTCGAAGCCGTGACCGCGCCGTCGCCTCGCGCGAGCGCCTTGTACCGGTCCTTCAGCTCGGCCAGCCGCGCCTTGTAGGCAACCGCGTCCTCCAACGGATGCGAGTACGCGTAGATGCCCACCTCCTGCAGCATCGCAACCTCGTTGGTCTCGATGACCTCTTGCCGTACGGCGGTCAGCTCGGCCTGAGCGTCGGACACATCCTGCCGGGCGCTGCCCAGCGCAGACTGCACTTGACCGAGCTCGCCGCGCAGGCGGTCCGTCTCGGCAGCGATGGTCAGCGCATCCATCCCACCGAGCTGATCCACCAGGTGGTGCAGACGCTGGACTTCGTTCTCCAGGCGCTTCTTCCCGCCGAACAACCCGCGTCCCTCGCGGCGGCCCGGAATGTCGAGTCCAGCCGCCTCAGCGGGAGCGGTCTCCTGTTCCGCGTGCTCGGTCCGCGCCGCATGCCTCGCGCGGACCGCAACCGTACTCTGCAGCGGAGGTTCCGGTACGGCGCTCGCGTGCGATCCGACGGGCACGTTCTCGACCCACAGCTGCCACCCAGGCGGGGCCGGCGGCCAACTCGGGTCGGGTTCCCAGCCCGGCTCAGGGACGAAGCCGGCCGGCGGGCTCGGCCAGTTCGGCGGCGGGTTGAATCGATACGACATGCAGCACGCTCCCCCACGTCAGACACGTCACGACCAGACGGCCGCCCCGCGGGCCCCACACCAGCCTCGCCCTCCCCGGCAAGGCCGCCCACGCAAGCCCATATCGCTGTACGACACGAATCCGTTACATGTCGCCACCCCGAGCAGCGCTCGTCAGACGACCCGGATCGGAACTTTACCGAGGGTGAACAGCCGTGGCCGCGGACGCAGGCTACTATTGGCAGAGCACCGAACATCGGCAATGCCGACCGCCCCCGGCGACGGCTGCGTCTTGGCCCGGAGGTCACAGTCATCGACTAGAGGTCGCCAATCGCACGCGGTGGCCGGTCCCGGTGGAGTCCGGGACAGCGATCGCTCGCGGAAGCGGTGGTTCTGCGCCGTTTCCCGGTGGCCCTACCGGACTCTCGGCGCGACGTGTCGCGGCGGCGGGATGGCCGTGCGGTGCTGCGTTCAGCCATGGCTCTCGCGCCGTGGCAGTACTGAGGAGGAGTCTTTGGCCCCACGAGGCCAGCGCCAGTCCGGCGCTGCCCGTTCCGCTCCCCGTCGCCGGCGTCCTGCCCGCGATGGTGACGGTCTGATCCCGGTCCTCGCGCGTGCCGTGCGGGAGGTCGAGGGCGCGGTCGAGCGCTCCGACGTACGCCCGTCGGTGCGCACCAAGTTCCAGGTCGTCGCGCTGCTGGTGCGCGAGGAGCGGGCCCGCGTGAACGCGGACCAGAACGCGACCGACACCTACCGCGCCGAGCAACTCCGGCGGCTGGACGGCGTCGCGACAATCCTCGCCAAGGCGGCGGCCCGCGAGACCTCGCTCCTAGGGCTGCTGGCCGAGGACGCCGTCGTCTCCGAGGCGGGTACGCGGCTCAAGCGCGACATGCTGAAGTCGGCCGGCTTCGAGGCGCCGCACGAGGAGCCCGCGCCGACCGAGCCGGTGACTCCACCAGACGCCGCGCGCCGCGTCGTACCGCAGGCAGTGGTCCAGCGTCAGCTCGCCAACCCGTTCCTCGCGCCCGACTTCTCGGCTGCCCCGTCGCGGCCGCCGCGCCCGCGCCGACTGGCCGGCTGGGAGCTCATCGGGCCTCTGCTCAAGTCGTTCGAGTACGCCGGCGCCGCGGCCAGCATGACCTTGCCCGAGCCGACCTCTCTGAACGCGGCCGGCGGCCTGGAGCTCATGCCACACCAGGCGCGCCTGATCGCGTCCGCCGCGGCCGGCCACCGCACGTTCCTGCTCGCCGACGAGCCGGGCCTCGGCAAGACCGCTCAGGCCCTGCTGGCCGCTCGCGCCGCCAACGCCTATCCCCTGCTGGCCGTCGTACCGAACGTCGTGAAGACGAACTGGGCTCGCGAGGCCGGCCTCTGGACGCCGCAGAAGACTGCCACGGTGATCCACGGCGACGGCGACACGATCGACGGGTTCGCGGACATCGTCGTCGTCAACTACGAGGTACTCGACCGTCACGTCGGCTGGCTCGGCGACCTCGGCTTCCGCGGCATGGTGGTCGACGAGGCGCATTTCATCAAGAACAGGAAGTCGCAGCGGTCGCGCAACGTCCTGCAACTGTCCGAACGCATCCGGACCCGTACGCCGCGTCCGTTGCTGATGGCACTCACCGGAACGCCGCTGATCAACTCGATCGAGGACTTCACCGCGATCTGGCAGTACCTCGGCTGGATCGACGAGAAGGGTCCGCGGGCCGAGCTGATGGAGTCGCTCGAGGACACCGAGCTGACGCCGGCCGACCCCGGCTTCTACGCCGCCGCCCGCACGTCGGTCATCGACCTCGGCATCGTCCGCCGCCGCAAGGTCGACGTGGCCGCCGACATCCCGGCCCGCCGGATCGCCGATCTGCCCGTCGAGCTCGACGGCGCCCTCGGCCGCTCGATCCGCGACGCCGAGCGCGAGCTCGCCAACCGCCTTGTGCAGCGGTACCGGACCGCACTCGAGACGCGGACGTCCGGCACCACCGTGGAGGGCATCGACCACGAGCTCGTCCGCCGGGTCGCCGGCTGGGAGCGCACCGAGATGGCGAACGCGAAGACCGGCGAGAACGTCTTCACCCTGGTACGCCGGATCGGCACCGCGAAGGCCGGCCTGGCCGCCGACTACGCCGCGCAGCTCGCGCAGAACGTCGGCAAGGTCGTCTTCTTCGCTCGCCACATCGAGGTGATGGACGCCGCCGAGGAGCTCTTCACCGAGCGCGGCATCCGCTTCTCCTCGATCCGGGGCGACCAGACCGCGAGGAACCGGCAGAAGAACATCGACGCCTTCGTCAACGACCCAGAGGTCTCCGTCGCGGTCTGCTCGCTGCTGGCCGCCGGTGTGGGCCTGAACCTGCAGGTCGCGTCGAACGTCGTACTCGCGGAGCTGTCCTGGACGAACGCCGAGCAGACGCAGGCGATCGACCGGGTCCACCGCATCGGCCAGGACATGCCGGTGACCGCCTGGCGGATCATCGCCGCCCAGACCATCGACACCAGAATCGCCGACCTCATCGACAGCAAGTCCAGCCTCGCCGCCCGGGCCCTCGACGGCTCCGACGACGAGGTCTCGTCCTCCGCGGACTTCCAGCTCGAAGCCCTGGCGGCCCTCCTGACGGACGCCCTGGAGAACACGCTCTAGGACTAGGCGGCCTGTCAGTCGGCGGTGATCTCGACGCAGCACTCGCCGCCGGCTGGGTCGAGGACGGCGCGGACGGTGGTTGCCCGCAGGCCGTTGAGCATGCCGGTGAGGAACGCGTGGTTGATGCCGCAGACTGCGTCAGGCTGAGCCTGCGCGAGCGGGTGGAACGGGCAACTGTGCAGCCGGACGCAGTTCGGGCGTGGACGGTCCGGTTCGAAGCCGACGCGCGACAACGTTGCCTCTGACAACGTCAACGCACGTTCCGAACTCAACCGGCCGGGGCGGGATCGGGCGCGTTCCTCTTCGCCGACGCGTTCACCTCGGCGGAACGCCGCCTCGAGGGTCGAGTCCATCGGGCTGAGGACATCGTCATGGCTGAGGACACCGTCGAGGAGGATCTCCGCGAGCAGGTCCGGCTGGCGCGGCGGGATCGACACCCGCACGTCGGTCTCGACCGGTTCGTACAGCTTCGGTGCACGGCCGACCTTGCGAAGCCTGCCGCCGTGCTCGTAGTGGGCTCGCAGGAGCCTGGCCTCGACCAGCTTCTCCAGGTGGAACGCGGCCAGTTTCCGCGAGATCCCGACCTCGGCCGCCGCCTCGTCCCGGCTGATCGCCCGGCCGGCCCGACGGCAGAACTCGAACATCCGGCGCCGGGATTCGTCGCTCAACGCCGAGACCGCCCTGATCGTCGCGTCCGCACCGAGCCTCTCGTCAGCCACCCGTCCACGATAACGGACACGAACATTGGCGAAAAGCGACGTAGACGCGCGCCCACCTCTTGACCTGCCAGTCCGAATAAGACCAAACTCGGTTGGTGAAATAGGAGGTGCCGATGTCCGATCGGTCGTCTGCCGCGAAGCACCCCGTCAGTGCGCTGCTCACCGGGCCGTACGGTCACCCGTTCCACCCGATCCTGGTGACGATCCCGATCGGCGCTTGGGTGGCCAGCTTCGTCTTCGACATCGGGTCGCAGGCGGCGGACGCGGCGTACCTGGTCCAGGCGTCGACGTGGCTGATCGTGATCGGCATCGTCGGCGCCCTCGCGGCCGCGGCCGTCGGGCTACTGGACTTCTTCGCCATCCCGCCCGGCACGCCGGCGTTCCGGACCGGGTTGATCCACCTGCTCCTGAACGTGGCGGTCGTCGTGGCGTACGTCGTCAACGCGCTCTGGCGCCGCGGATCCGATGCCGACGAGGTCGCGGTCGGTCCCATCGTCCTGTCGGCGGTCAGCTTGGCCGCACTCATGGTGTCGGGCTATCTCGGGGGAAAGCTGGCCTTCCGGTACGGCGTACGGGTCGCCGAGGAGGACGACCAGGCCGAAGGTTTCGAGCCGAGGAGATGACATGGGTATCGCAGCACTCGTCACGTGGCTGATCACCGCGGTCGGTGGTTTCTACCTGCTGTTCACCTGGATCAGCAACGGCGGGCCACGCAAGCCGAGCACGAGCAAGTTCCGGCCGGCACTGATCTTCAGTCACTTCGCCCTCGCGGCCATCGGGCTCGTCCTGTGGATCATCTACCTGATCGCCGACAGCAATGCCCTGGCCTGGGTCGCGTTCATTCTGCTCGTGCCGGTCGCCTTGCTCGGGTTCGCGATGCTGCGACGCTGGCTGCCGACGTACCGAGCGCGTGCCGCGGCCGAGGTGGCAACAGCAGACGTCCCGGCTGAGCGGCACTTCCCCGTCGCTGTCGTTGGCGGCCACGGCCTGTTCGCCGTCGTCACCGTGGTGCTGGTTCTGCTGGCAGCCCTAGAGGTCTGAGGTGAGTTCGCCGACGGGCAGTTCTGCCTTCACCGTGTTGGTGGCGGGCGCGAGCGGGCAGGTCCACAGCGGGCTGTAGGCGCACGACGGGTTGTAGGCGAAGTTCAGGTCCACGATGAGCCGGCCCTCGCGGATGTCACCGCCCAGGTCGGCGCCCTTGACGGTGTCCAGCAGATAACGGCCACCGCCGTACGTGCGTGATCCTGCCAGTGCGTCCTTGATCGGCACGAACACACCGCCGCCGTACGACTCCAGCCACCACACGTCGAGGTCGCCGATCGCGGGCAGGTGCAGTACGCCGACCCGCGAGAACGGGATCACGCCGTCGGTGGCCGAGGGGACCTCCCAACGGACCGGCTCGACATCCGTGTCGACCTCGACCTCGAACCGCAGCTCCGGCCGGTAGTCCCCCACCGGAACCCCTTTGAAGCCGTCGCGCTCCTCGACAGGCGATGCAGGGTGGGTCGCCAGCAGTTCATCTCTCCCTGCCCGCCACAGCGCATGCCCTTCGGCCGGGTCGCCGGCCGCTCGAACAACGCCGTACAGCGCGAACACGCGCCGCCGCCAATCAGCCGTATCCAGCGCGCCCGGTGCTCCCCGCTCTTCGCTCACCCAACCACCCTACGGCGCCACTCCACAGTGCGAGTGGCTGGCACGGAGCTTGCAGACGGGGGATGGTTAGGAGGGGGTGGGGCGCGTGGAGTTGGCGTTGGAGGGACGGGTCGGGCTGCGGTTGGAGTTGCGGCCGCAGATCGTCGCGTTTGCCGAGCTGCTGCAGCTGCCGGCGGTCGGGGTGGACGAGCTTGTCGAGCGGGAACTGGGCGACAACCCCGCGATCGAGCGAGTCGACGACGGCGCTGGGCGCGGACCTGTTGCCGGGGTGACCGAGTGGGTTGACGGCGGCGAGGTGGGTGCCCTGCGGGCGGAGGCAGGATTGCTGGTGCCTTCCGCCGATGGAGCCATCGTGGAGTACGTCGTGGGCTGCCTGGACCAGCGTGGGCGGTTGACGAGTACGACGACTGAGATCGCCGGCTGCCTCGGAGTCAGTACGACGCGAGTCGTGAGTGCGCTCGCGGCCGTGCAGAAGGTTGGGCCACCTGGGATCGGGGCTCAGGATCTGCGGGATTGCCTGTTGCTCCAGATCGAGGACTGGACTCCGACCGTCGTCAGAGCAGTGGTGGACCGGCATCTCGAGGACCTGGCCGGCCGGCGGTTCGACCGAATCGCCAACGCCCTCGGGACGTCCGCTGCGGAGATCCAGACAGCGGCGGACTTCATCAAGGAGCAGCTAGTGCCGTTCGTGGCACTCGATCTCGGGTGCTGGCCGCCGCGGACCACGAACGCCCGGGCCGAGGTGCTGCGGCCGGACTACGTGTTCGCGGACGAGTTCACGATCGAGATCGCCGAGGAGGCTCGGCATTCGCTGGCGATCAGTTGGTCGTACCGGACCGGCGGTGCGGAGGCCCAGGAGTGGCTGGCGCGGGCGAGGCTGTTCATCAGCCGTCTGCACCAGCGCTGGCAGACGATGCGCGCGGTCGGCGAGGCGATTGTCGACAATCAGAAAGTCTTCCTGGCCGGGAGGTCCGGCTGTCCCGCTCCCCTGACCCGCGCCGACGTCGCGCGCACGGTCGGCGTCCATGAGTCGACGGTGTCCCGCGCGGTGTCGGCCCGTTGGGCGCAGCTGCCGTCGGGACGACTCACCCCGATGGCGGACTTCTTCTGTACGTCGGCCGAACCGCGCGACGCGGTTCGCGACCTGATCGCGCACGAGGCCCAGCCGCTGTCGGACGGCGAGATCGCGCGGCTGCTGTCGACCACGGCCCATCCGATCGCCCGTCGTACCGTCGCCAAATACCGAGCCCAGCTCGGAATCGCCGCGCAGTCCCGACGCTGAAGCGAACTTCGCCGGCGTAGCCCATCCAAGGCCCACTAGACGAAGAAGACTTCGGCGGTCGCACCGATGACCCTGGCACGGATCGTGCATCCCAGTGGTCGAACAGATCTCGCGACAGATCGGGTGACCGGGGAGGGTCTTCGTGCAGCAACTGGATCCGGTGCATGAGCTGGAGCTCGCGACCCGCGCCATCGAGGTGCGGGACCGCGCGGGAGCCGTGCCGGCGCTGCGTGCCATGGCGACCAGCCTGGCCGGACTCCTCCCGACCGCGACCTCCGAGCAGGTGGCGCGGCTGGTGGATCAGATTCTCCCGCTCTGGATCCGGCTCCAGGAAGGTTCCGATCCGGCGCGGGTCAGCACGTTGCTCGGGCTCGAGCTGGAGGGACTGAGCGCGGAGGACCGCGAGCTCGAGGTGACTCGTGAGCTGGTGCGGTCGGCCTGGGATCGGTTCGCGACCTTGACAGATGGACCAGGAGGAAGGAACGGCATGATGGCGGCTTACGGATACGAAGGCTCGTTCGGTCCGGGCGAGGTCTATGCCGAATTCGGCGAGGGCGAGCAGTACGCCGAGTACGGCGAGGGCGAGTTCGGCCAGGGCGAGTTCGGCCAGGGCGAGTTCGGCCAGACGGAGTACGGCCAGGGCGAGTACAACGAGTTCGGCCAAGGGGAGCAATACGGCGAAAGCGAACAGTACGGAGAATTCGGAGAAGGTGAGTACAACGAGTTCGGGGAGGGTGAGCAGTACGGCGAAGCCGAGTTCGGCGAACTGCAGGAGGCCATGCCCGGCGAGTTGGAGCGGTTCGAGGCCGAGCTCCAGGAGCTGAACGGCGAGTACTCCAGCCCACTCGGCGAGCAGCAGGAGATGGAGCTGGCCGCGCAGTTGCTCGAGATCCGCGACGAGGCTGAGCTCGAGCAGTTCCTCGGCGGCCTGATCAAGAACGTGGCCAAGGGGGTCGGCGGCTTCCTCGACTCGCCGACCGGCAAGGCCCTCGGCGGGATCCTCAAGAACGTCGCCAAGAAGGCGCTGCCGATGGTCGGCGGTGCGATCGGCTCGTTCGTTGCCCCCGGCATCGGTACGGCGATCGGCACCCGGCTGGGCAGTATGGCGACCAAGCTGTTCGAGGCCGAGGTAGGTGAACTGGAGGCGCTCAGCCAGGACGAGGCCGAGTTCGAGGTCGCCCGCCGGTACGTCCGGTTCTCCGCCGCCGCCACCCGCAACGCGGCATTGTCCCCGCGGCACGGACAGCCACAGCGGACAGCCCGCGCAGCCGCCTACGGTGCTGCGCGCCGGCATGCCGGCGGAGTGGCTCGGCGCTACCCGTCGTTCGCGCGGCCGGGTCAGTGGCACGGCTCGCAGCAGCAACGCCGCAGGCGGCACCATCACCCGCAGCAGCCCGGACCGTACCCTTACGCCGCCTGGCCGTACCCGGTGCCGCCGTTCCCACCGCCCTATCCGGTCCCACAGCAGGAGCCTCCGCAGCAGGAGCCCCCGGGCGGTGCCGCGCCGAACGGTGCGGCACCCAAACCGGCCGGAGGACCGCCGCCGGACGCGCCGCCACCCGATGCGCCACCGGACTCCGGCGGGCAGAGCGAGTACGGGTACCACGGGTCGTCGTCGAGGCAGGGCTCAGGCGGTCGCTGGGTACGCCGCGGCAGCCAGATCGTGCTCTACGGGGCGTGACCGCGATGCCCGACGCCGTGTGGTTCCTGGAGCAGGAGTGCCGTGCGCTGCGCACGCGGCTGGCACTCGTGCAGCCGTTCGTGCTGCACGAGTCGATGCTGCCGGCGGCCGCGCTGGCGCCGGACGCCTTGCTGGCGGTCGAGCGCTTCCTGATCCAGGGCCGCGAGGAGCTACGGCGTCGACTGGACGCGTACTACGACTGGCTCCTCGGCGCCGGTGCTTCGGCGCCACCCGACGAGCAGCAACGCCGGTTCGTCAGCCTGCGCTGGCGGTTCAACGACGTACTCACGCAGTTCGACACGTTCCAGCAGGCCATCACCCAACGCAGCGAGAGCCGGATCGGTATCTGGCTGTCCGGCTTGGATGTGGCAGCCCGGGATGCGTTGCAGCTTCCCGGCATCGCCGTACCGCCGATCATCTGCTATCTGGATCGGGGTCAGGGCGCGGCGATCCGGCGGGCGCGGACCCGGTTGGCAGGTGGCGACCCGAGCCCGACGGCCCTGGTCCTCATCCCGCGCGAGCGGATGATCGGCTCGAGCGGAATCGCGTCGTCGCTCCTGCACGAATGCGGCCACCAGGTCGCGGCCCTGCTGGAGCTGGTCCCGTCCCTGCACCACGAGGTACGGCGCTATGCGCGGAGGCGACCGGACGATGAGCGGCCCGCCTGGCAGTTGTGGCAGCGGTGGCTGTCCGAGATCGTGGCCGACCTGCATTCGGTCGGCAAGCTCGGGATCGGCTCGACGCTCGGGCTGATGGGTGTCGTCAGTCTCCCCCGGGTCTTCGTCCTGCGAATGACCGAGGGCGATCCGCATCCGTTCCCCTGGATCCGGGTCCACCTCAGCTGCGCGCTCGGCGACGTTCTCTATCCACATCCGCAATGGGCGGCCGTGGCGCGGTTGTGGGACGAGCTCTACCCGGCGACGGGTCTCGATGCGGCGCGGCAACGGCTGTTCGCAACGCTTCGCCGTACCTGTCCGTTGCTGGCCGCACTCCTCGCCGGCCACCGCCCTCCGGCCCTGCGCGATCACGCGCTCGCAGACATCTTCCCGACCCGCGAACGCACTCCTGACCGGCTCGCGCGGCAGTACGACGACGTACTGACCGACCCCGGTCGGCTGTGCCGGGAACCTCCGACGCTGGCGTTCGCGATCCTCGGCCAGGCCCGCGCCGACGGCCGGCTCAGACCCGAGGACGAGAGCACGGTCGTCAACGACCTGCTCACCCGGTGGGCGCTCGACTCCACGTTCGCCGCCGCCGGCACATCTCTCACCAGTTCAAAGGAGACACCCTGATGCCAAGCAACGAACCCGAGGTCATCCTGACCCCCAGCCCGGAGACGATCGAGCAGGGCGGCCGCGTCCGGCTCACCGCCAGGCTCGACACATCCGAGACCTACTTCATCACCGAGGCGTCCTGGAACTTCCCGGGTCGCGGACCGTTCATCGTGCAGACCTACGACCCCGACGACGAGGTCACCGAGGCCAAGGCGGTCTGGCACGTTCCGGACGACCAGACCCCCGGGACCTTCGACATCCGCGTGAAGGTGACTGCGGAGCTGCAGCCGGTCAGGCGGGGCAGCGGCGGTTCTCCCCCGGCGCCGATCACCGTCGTCGTCAATGGCAAGGAGGAGGTCACCGTGCGGGCCCGGCCGTTCGCTTCCGGCGATGCGGTCGCGGTGACCATGCGCCGCGGCGACGTCGTGGAGACCGACGACCAGGCGTTCTGGGTCGCGATCCGCAACAGCACCCAGGCCCTCTCCTTCAACCGGTACTCCGAATTCCTGGCCGGCACCATGCGCAGACGCGACGTACGCCGGCTCGCGAAGCTGCAGAAGGTCCGCGCGCTGCCGTTCCCGGACATGGACCAGTACCGGGTGCTGAAGACCGCGACCGAAGTGTTCATGATGGCGCACTGCGGTGTCCGGGTCGACGCGAACCGGCTGGGCCGGCCGTTCAAGGGACTCAACCTCGACGAGGAGCGGGTCCGGCTGAACCGTCCGGATCTGGACGACGACCCGTTCCGCGCCGAGATCCGGCACCAATGGGAGGACTACATCACCGAAGGCCCGCGGCTGCCGGGTGAGGAGGACCAGGCGTTCCTGCCGTACCTGGCGGTGATCCGGCTCAAGCTCGGCGATGTCGACATCGTCGGCGACCGCGACTTCGGCGTGAACACCTACGGCATCCTGCAGAGCAAGCTGACCAACCCCTGCCTGATCGAGCTGATCTGGAACTACTGGCACCGCGAGGCTCATCTGGTGCACGCGATGTCGGCGCTGCTGCTGCGCTTCCAGAACGTCCGGACCGGTCGTGGCCCGGACCCCCTCGCGCATCTGGAGATCGATCCGCTCCGGCCGTTGAGCAACCTGATGTGGGGCATGGTCAACGACGAGCAGCACCGCCTCACCGACACCCGGGTCGCGTACGAGTTGTTCCACCACTACGGCATCAGCATGTTGCAGCCCGGTCAGCCGCCGATGCGGCCGGCCGACAGCAGGGTGCATTTCCTCAGCAGCTTCCACCGGTTGCTGCACGTGGTCTCGATCTTCCTGAAGGAGGACGACGACACCACAGTGCTCGCGGATGCCTTCCCCGTCCTCAACGCACTCAAGGAGGTGCACCTGCAGCTCACCGAGGGGCAGGGCAACCAGTACCTCGAGCTGCCCTGGCAGGCGCGCCAGGAGGACCTGATGTACCAGTACATGCTGGCGCGGCCGGAGATGCGGGAGTTCCTGCCGAGCCGAGTGATGGTCGCCTACCCGGAAGCCTGGATGGACCCGGTGGAGACGGTCAAGCGCCTGTACGGCTGGCCGGATGCGTCCGTATTGCACTTCCGCGACCTGGCGATCTTCGGTGAGCAACTCCTGCTCGGCATCCGCTACGGCAACTGGAACGACATCAGGCTGCCGCAGCAGGCCGCCAACTGGGTCCGCTACTGGCGTCCGGAGCTGCAGGGCTACATCCACGCCTACCAGGCGGTGACCGGAGCCGATCTCACTGTCGACCCGGTGGACACCACGATGCCGTCGATCCTGCTCCGGCAGCGACTGCTCGACCAGTTGGCCGGCACTGGCTCTCGTCGTACGTCGGCGGCGCCCGTGCAGCTGCCCGGTTACTCCGGAACGTTCTGACCAGGGAGGCTGAATCATGACGACCCAAGCGTTCCTCGACGAGACGTGGGGCGAGGTCTCCACCCCGGGCGGCGCAGACGCACTGGACAACGCCCTGCCCCAGTCGGGTCCGGGGTTCTACTGCAAGAGCACCGGCCGCCAGTTCGGTCGCCGCGAGACGCTGCGCGCGGTGACCGCGATCGCGGCTGAATGGGCTCGGCGGCACCCGAGCGGGCCGAGGATCGGGATCACCGACATCAGCCTGCGCGGCGGCGGCCCGATGTCGCCGCACAAGTCGCACCAGAAAGGGACGGACGTCGACATCCGGCCGGTGCGCAACGACGGCAAGGAGGAGCCGGTCAACTACACGATGCCGGTGTACTCCCGTCAGCTCACCCAGGAGTTGGTCGACCTGATCCGGGGCAACCCGGTGCTGCAGGTGTCGCGGGTCTTCTTCAACGACCCACAGGTCAAGGGCGTCTCCCCGCTGAGTGGTCACCACGACCACATGCACGTCTCCTTCACGACCACGCCCGCGACCGGAGGGTCCTTCCCGGCGGCAGGCGGTTCGTACGTGCCCAGCGCGCCTCCGCCGCAGGCGGCTCCAGGCGGTTCGTACGTGCCGAGCGCTCCTCCGATGCAGGCGGCTCCAGGGGGCGGGGCTCAGAATGTCCGGCTCGGCACGATCCACGCGACGCGGCCCGACGGCACGCGCTTCACCTATCAGTTCACCAGCGACGACCTGGTCTGGACGGCGCGGTTCATCGTCGGTGAGGCCGGTGGGCGTGACAACGCGGACAACCGGGCGGTCATCTGGGCAATGATCAACCTCTACGGTCTGATCCGGCATCGCCAGTACCCCACCTTCCACGGATTCCTGCGGGCGTACTCGACACCGCTGCAGGCGTCACTGAAGAACTGGGGTGCCGCCCGCCGGCACATGCACAAGCCGGAGTTCGTCAAGACGGGTGCGACGTACCCGCCACCGGCGCCGCCGGGGATCCCGGTCGGTCAACTGCGGCAGTTCCTCAAGCTCCAGAGCACCGCGTGGTCGGCGCTCCCCCAGCCTGCGCGGAACCTCGCCACGACCGCCCTGACCGGCGCCATCTCGAACCCGATCGGCAACGCCACCCAGTTCGCCAGTACGGCGGTCTACTTCCGCGACCGGCACGGACGGCTGCCAACGGACCCGCAGTGGACCAAGTTCACCCAGGACTACGCCAAGGGCCAGCGCTGGCAGTGGATCGGCCAGCGCGCCGGCCTCAACCAGCGGAACAACGCGTTCTTCATCGAGGACCGGTTCTCGAAGTTGCCGGCGGGCGCCGTACGAGTCCAACGGCCCTAGGGCGATGACCATCGTCGACGCCCACTGCCATGTGGGGAGAGGAGACACACTCACCGGGCCGTGGGACGTCGGCCGGTTGGACCACTACCTGCGCCGGGCCGACGCCGCGGGGATCACGCACACGGTCCTCTTCTCGGTGTTCCACGGCGACTACCTGACCGCCAACCGGGCCGTGGCGCGGGTGGTGGCCGGCAAGCCCGAGCGATTCATCGGGTTCGCGTTCGTCCACCCGGCCCGGGATGCCGGGAGGGTCGCCGAGTTGGTGCACGAGGCCGTGCACCAACTCGGCTTCCGCGGGCTGAAAGTGCACCGGCACGACGCGGCACTGACGCCCGAGATCGCGCGCGCCGCGGACCGGTTCGGTCTGCCGGTGCTCTACGACCCGATGGGCCAGGTGGCGCCTCTGGAGCTGTTCGCCACCGAGTTCCCGCGGGTCGCGTTCATCGTGCCGCACCTGGGCAGCTTCGCCGACGACTGGGCCGCGCAGCGTGCGGTGATCGACCTGCTGGTGCGACTGCCCAACGTGTATGCCGACACCTCCGGCGTACGGCGGTTCGACCTGCTCGTCGACGCAGTACGCCGGGCCGGGCCGGAGAAACTCATCTTCGGCTCCGACGGCCCCTGGCTGCATCCCGGACTGGAGCTCGCGAAGGTCAAGGCACTCGGCCTGTCGCGGCGGGACGAACAGGCCGTCCTCGGCGGCACCTTGCTGGGACTCCTCAACCCTCTTGGAGCTGAGCGGCCCGCCGCAGTTGGAGCGCCCGCTCGCTGACGGTCAGGATCCGCGCGGCCCGCTTCAGATTCCCGTCTTCCTGCGCGACAGCCATCCGAACCGCGGTGTCCCGTGCGACGTCACCGATCTCCTTCAGCGACGCCCCTCCGGCCAGTGCTTGCATCACCGCACCCTCGAACGCACGTCCCGTCCGCCACGCCTCCCGCGCGTCATCCGAGGGCCGCTCGTCATCAGGTACGTCGCCAACCGTGATCGGCCCCTGCCCGACATGCCGTTGAGCAATCCGCTCGACCAGCGTCCTCAGATCACGCACGTTCCCGGGGTAGGGCCGCCCGGTCAGCAATGCACTGACTGCCGGGTCGAATCCACCGGCGGCCTCCTGCATCGCAGCGAAGTGCTCGGCGAGCGGAAGGATGTCGCGCGTCCGCTCGCGGAGACTGGGCAGGGCGCACCGCCACGCGGCGATCCGATGGTAGAAGTCCCGCCGGAACGCCCCGCGCCTCTCGTCGTCGAGCAGGTCCCGGTTCGTCGCACAGATCAGCCGGAACGTCGTCCGGTGCCAGGTGTTCCCACCGACGCGCTTGTACGTCCCCTCCTGGATCACGCGGAGCAGCTCGGCCTGGAGCTGCAGCGGAAGCTCACCTACTTCGTCGAGGAACAAGGTCCCGCCGTCGGCCTGTCCGAAGGCGCCGACCCGCTGGGCGACCGCGCCGGTGAAGGCTCCCCGCTCGTGCCCGAAGAACTCGCTGCCGGACAGCGAGGGCACCACCGTCGTGCAGTCCAGTACGACGAGGTCGCCCTTGTCCGGCCTCGGGTCCAGCGCATGGACCAGCCGCGCCACGAGCTCCTTACCCGTCCCGCTCTCACCGGTGATGAGCAACGACAACGTGGTGAAGTGCGCGACCTCGACGATCTGGCGCAGTACCCGTCGCCAAGCCGGCGAGCGCCCGACCAACTCCTCGGTCGCCGCGGCCGAGTCCATCAACGCGTCGACCTGCTGCCACCGCCGCAACCGCTCCACCGCATCCGACGCCGGATCGTCCGACCGGTCCCAGACGATGACATCGGCCGCACCCGCCGACATCAACTGCCATGACCCGTCGACGTCGACCGACGCACCAGCCGGCACGACAACCAGCACCCGCCGCTCCCCGTCCGCGGCCGCCGCGCGCACGAACGCCACTTCCCGCTCGGTGATGGTGTCAACGACAACGACACCGATCCGCCCCACGGCTGGTGCCGACTCCGGCACCACTACGCCCTCCCCCGCCAGCGCGTCACAAACCACCTGCGCCGCACGCGACTCCCCCGCAGCCCCGAGACAGCGCATCCACACGGGCCCAATTTCCCCACGAGACATAGCGCTGAATCCCCACGATCGCCCCAGCCCCCAGCGACCTTCCAACCGTACGCGCATCCACACCGTCAGACCACAGCCTGCAACCTCCAGCTGCTGTCGCCGACGGGTGGTCCATCAAATGCATTTGATGTAATGTCAGGCGCCGTGAACGGTGTGCCTGAGTTCGTCCGGCTGGTCGGTCATCCGCTGCGATGGCAGCTGGTGGCCGAGCTCGCTCGAAGCGATCTGCGAGTGCGTGAGTTGGTCGCCGTTGTCGACGAGCCGCAGAACCTGGTCTCGTACCACCTGAGGCTCCTGCGCGACGGCGGCCTGGTGGCCTCGCGGCGCAGCAGCTTCGACGCCCGCGACAGCTACTACCACCTCGACCTCGACCGCTGTGCCGAGGCGCTGGCCGATGCCGGCACCGCGCTGCATCCGGCGCTCCGGATGACGCCGGTGCCCGAGGACCCGCCACGCCGTTCGAGCGTGTTGTTCGTCTGCAGCGGCAACAGCGCACGCTCGCCGATTGCGGAGGCGCTCCTGCGACACCGAGCCGGGAACCGCGTGCGCGTCAGCAGTGCCGGGACCCGGCCCAAGGACCGAATCCATCCGCACGCCGTGCGAGTACTGCGGGAGCACTACGACATCGACATCGAGGAGCAAGCACCACGGTCGCTCAACTCGACCCTGCACAGTCGTTTCAAGCGCGTGATCACCTTGTGCGACAAAGCGCGCGAAACGCTCGCCGACAACCCGCCCCGCGCGCATTGGAGCATCCCCGACCCTTCGGCCGGCGACGACGGCCGGAGCAGTTACTCGAGGTTTGTCTCCGCGGCGGCGGACATCGACAACCGCGTTCGGCACCTGCTGCCGAGCCTCAAGGAGGACCAACCATGAACGACGAGGAGACCTTCGCCAGCGTCCGCTACATCGTCGACGACGTACCGGCGGCCATCGACTTCTACACCAGCCAGCTCGGTTTCGTACTGCGGAGCAATCCGGCGCCGGCGTTCGCCGACGTCACCCGCGGACCACTGCGCCTCCTGCTCTCCGGACCGCAGACCTCTGGCGCCCGCGCCACCCCGGACGACGCGTCGGACGCCGGCCGAAACCGCATCCATCTGATTGTCGACAATCTCGACGCCGAGATCGACCGGCTCGAGGCCGCCCAGGTCCAGTTCCGCAGCGAACCCACCTCCGGCCCAGGAGGCCGCCAGGTCCTGATCGCCGACCCGGCCGGCAACCTCATCGAGCTGTTCCAGCCCGCAGGCTGACGGCGGCCCGGCACTAGCATGTGCGGGTGGCGATACCGGTGGTGCTCGACTGCGATCCTGGGCATGACGACGCGATGGCGTTGCTGCTGGCAGTCGGGGACCCTGCGATCGACCTGCTCGCGGTCACCACCGTGGCCGGCAATCAGACGGTCGAGAAGTGCACCATCAACGCTCGCCGGGTGCTGTCGCTGGCCGGTGCGCGGGATGTCCCGGTCGCTCGCGGGGCCGACCGCCCGTCGGTGCGGCCGTTGCGGATCGCCGACGACGTACACGGCGAGACCGGGCTGGACGGTCCGCTCTTCGACGGCGACCCGACGGTGCCCGAGGCAACGATCACGGCCCACGAGCTACTGGTCGACGTACTGACCACGCACGAGTCGCCGGTCACGATCGTGGCGACCGGCGCGCTGACGAACGTCGCCCGGCTGCTCGCGGAACGCCCGGAGCTGACCGACCGGATCGACCAGGTCGTTTGGATGGGCGGTTCGACCGAGCGTGGCAACGTGACGCCGTACGCCGAGGCCAACTGCTTCGTCGATCCCGAGGCCGCGGACCAGGTCCTGCGATCGGGCGTTCCGTTCACGATGTGCGGTCTCAACGTCACGCATCAGGCGCTGGTGACGGACGACGTACTGGCTTCCTTCGCACGCATCGGCACGCCGCTGGCCGGCATCTGCATCGAGTGGATGACCTTCTTCGCCTCGACCTACGAGCGTCTCTGGGGCTTCACAGCACCACCGCTTCACGATCCGGTCGCCGTCGCCCGAGTCATCGACCCCACCATCGTCCGCTGCGTCGAGGCCAACGTAGTCATCGAAACCAAGGGCGAGTGGACCGCCGGCGCCACCGCCGTAGACCTCCACCACTACACCGGGCGGGCGCCCAACGCCCAGGTCGCCATCGAACTCGACCAAACCGCCTTCTGGGCCAAGCTCATCGACGCCATCACTCTCCTCGGTCATCAACCCAACGGGTAGACGGATGGATCCGGCACGACGGCCGGCGGCGTTCGAGGTGGGAGTGCGGGGTCAGCGCGGGCAGCGGCGGCCAGGTCCCGGCAGCGGGCGAAGGTGATGTCGCCGCAGGAATGGGCGTACTCGATCAGGTCGCGCAGGGCCAGGAGACGGCTCGGACGGCCGGACAGGAACGGATGCAGGCACAGGTTGAACAGACAGCGATAGTGCCGCATCGCGTCCAGCTCCGCGCGCCACAGCTCCAGGACCTTGCGCGGCGACTCGATGACCGTGCCGATCTGCGGCGACGGGAGATACGCGTACTGCTCCCAGTCGTCGAGTGACCAGTGCACCGGCAGCTCCACGACCGGCCGGCCGCCGACGTCGAGGAGGTACGGGCGGTCGTCGCCCATCAGCGACGAGTCGTACGAGAGCCCGTGCTCGGCGACCAGGTCCAGCGTGGTCCGGGTGGCCTCCCACAGCGCGGCCCGGTGCCCGTGAATCTCGATGCCCTGCGCAGCGAATACGTCGAGGGCCCGCTCGAAGTCCGCCCGCTCGTCCGCCGCGGTGAGCGCGGTCGGCGCGCGATGACTGTAGGAATGGTGAGCCACCTCGTGACCACGCTCTTGGATGGTCGCCGCGAGCCCCGGCCGCTGCTCGGCGACCCAGCCCGGCACGAAGAACGTCGCCGGCACGCCGAGATCCGCGAGCAGCTCCAGGATCCGCGGTACGCCGACGTCCGGGCCGTACGCCTGGTGCGACATCGTGGTCAGGTGATCGGCGTACCGGCGCCCGGCCGCGAGGATCGGCGTCTCGGCGTCGACGTCGAAGGTGAGCGTGACGACGGCCTGTGCCCCGCCATGCCACGTCGGGGTCGTCATGACCGAGCAGTCTGCCACTGCTTCGCGTTGGCCAGGGTCGCCGCCGGCTCGAGCATCCCGCGGTCGAACCGGTCGAGCTGGTGCTCGTCGGCGAGCCGCCGGGGTAGATCGGGGTTCGCGAGTGCACCCCGGGCGATCGAGACCAGATCGGCGTGGCCGTCGGTCAGGACGCGATCCGCGCGCTCCGGGTCGTGCATGCCGCCGTTCGCGATCACCGGCAGCCCGCTCACCTTGCGAGCGAGCCCGGTGATCGTCTGGCCGCCCGGCAGCCGAGCGGTCTCGAGCCAGTCCCGGCCCTCGCTGGCGAGGTGCAGATAGTCGACACCCTGAGCGGCCAGGATCCCGAACACGACCTCTGCGTCGTACGCGCCGCCGGGCCAGCGGTACTCGAGATCGTTCACCTTCGTCTGCGAGAGCCGTACGCCGACGACGAACCCGGCCGGTGTCGCCGCGACGATCGCCGCGGCGACCTCGGCAGTCAGCCGGATCCGGTTCGCCACCGGTCCGCCGTACGCATCCGTGCGCTGGTTCGTGTAGACGGTGAGGAACTGGTCGAGCAGGTATCCGTTGGCGCCGTGGATCTCCACGCCGTCGAATCCGGCTTCGTGCGCCCGGACCGCTGCCGCGACGAAGCCGGCGATCACCTCGTCGATCTCGCTCGCGGACAGTTCGCGCGGCGTCGGCCAGGGACCCTGCCCGCCGTACTCGGACAGCATCTCGCCGATCGGCTGGACCGCCGACGGCCCGACTCGCTCCGCGCGGTGCGGATTGCCCTGCGAGATGGCGCCGGCGTGCATCAACTGGGCGATGATCGGCCGGCCGGCCGCATGAACCCGGCGAGTCACCTCCCGCCATCCCGCCACCTGAGCCGAGGTGGTGAGACCCGGCTGGTTCAGATAGCCCTGGCTGTACGCCGGGTCGGTGTAGGTGCCTTCGGTGATCAGCAGGCCGAACCCGCCCTCGGCGAACGCCGCGTAGTAGTCGGCCATCTCGTCGGTCGGTACGCCGTCCGGCGTCGCGGACACGCGTGACATCGGCGCGACGGCGAATCGGTTCGCGAGCTCGACGGCGCCGACTCCGATCGGTCGCAGGGCCGGGTGAGTTGTCGTCAGTTCCATGCCCTGAACTTCATCAGCGTTGGGTGCAGCCTCGCGATGGATCAAGCCACAAGATCAGCGCTGTCATGCTGGACGATCGTCCACTGCAGGCCGATGACTCGACCTGCTGGAGTTGGTGGCATGCAGACAGTCGCACGTACCCCGGTGCCGGCCCGGGCCGGACGCGCCGTCCTGGTCCAGCGGGGCGACCACGTCCGCGTCGTCGACGTCGCCGGCGGACAGGTCGGCGATCTCTTCGCGTACGTCGCCGCGCCGTCCGGGATCACCACCGAACACCTCAGCGCCTCGCACACGAGGACGGCAACCAGCCGGCTCTTCCCCACCATCGGTGAAGCCTTCACCACCAACGAGCGCCGCCCGATCCTGACCCTGCTCGAGGACACCTCACCGGGCCGGCACGACCTGCTCATCGCAGCCTGCGACGACGCCCGGTACGCCGGACTCGGCGTACCGGATCATCCGTCGTGTGCGCGGAACCTGCGGGACGCGCTCGGACGCGACATCGACGTCGTGCCGCAGCCGGTCAACCTCTTCATGCACGTGCCGGTGCGGCCCGGCGGCACCCTCGACTGGTTGCCCGCGGCCACGGCCCCCGGCGACTCGGTCACGTTCCGCGCCGAACTCGACTGCGTGGTCGTGGTCTCCGCGTGCCCGCAGGACCTGACCGTCATCAACAACTCCCGGCCGACCGATCTCGCCATCGAGGTCATGCGCTGACTGCTACCCGGCGAGCTCGTCCGCTTCCAGGGCGAGGTAGAGATCCACCCGGTCCTCGGTCCGGGCGACGTCGCGCCCGGTCAGCTCGGTGATCCTGGCCAGGCGGTTCCGCAGGGTGTTCACATGGACGTAGAGCGCGGCGGCGGTTGCGCCGTACTGGCCGTCATGAGCGAGGAAGGCTCGCAGTGTGGACTCGAGCTCACTGTCCCGCGTGTTGTCGTGCTGCCGTAGCGGTCCGAGCACACCGTCCGCGAAGCCGCGCAGCGTCCCGGCGTCCTGCAGTCCGAGGAGCAATCGGTGGGTCCCCAGTTCCCGGAACGACGCGACCGCGTGTCCTCCACGCCGGCGGCGCAACACCTGGCAGGCCTCGCGGGACTGCACCAACGGCTGCCGCAACTCCCGTGCCGAGGCGGCGGTGTCACCGAGCCCGACGACCGGCCGGCGATCCGGGAATCGCTTCCGGAGCACGGTACCCAGCGCCTCGGCCAGCTCCTTGAGCTCCTGCCGGGGCTCCTGCAGCACCGCGACCACATCCTGACTGCCGCCGGCGACGACCACGGCCAGCCCCTGAGCCAGGAAGAACTCGCCGATCGTCTCCGACAGGCCCGGCAAGGTCGACTCGGCACCGTCGGCGAACGCGACCGTGAGCACCGCCAGCCGACCGGACGGATCCACCCCGAACGCCCGGAGCCGGTCGGGCACCTCGGCCGCCCGCTGCGCACCGGACAGAATCATGTCCAGGAGCTCACTCGCGAACCGCAACTCGATCGCCTGGATCGCCTGCTGCTTGGCCACCTCGAGGCTGAGGAAGCGTGCCACCTGGTCGAGCGCATCCTGCTGCGGCTTGGTCAGCTCGGTGACCGGCCGCAGGCACAACAGGGCAGCGTCCGTGTCGCCGACGGCACCGACCAGGAACACTGTCGCGCGACCTTCCGGCCCACCGAGATCGATCTCCAGCGGTGGTGGATGGCGGGCCAGTCCGTCGGCAACGCGTCGGCGCTGCTCTGCCGACAGGTCCACGCCCGCCGACGCCAGCGGCCTCGCCATCCGGTCCACGACCGCCAGCGGTAGCTCGTGCTCGCGCCGCAGTACAGCCAGTACGCCGGAAGCGCCCGCACCGTGCGAGATCGCCGAGGCCAGCGCATCACCGCGCCGAACCATGCCGACCAGAGCGTCCCGTCGCTCGTCGGCCTGTAGCGCCGACGCAGCCTCGGCCACCGCGGTGAACGGAACCGCGATCGCGATCTCCGCCAGCGGCACCCCCTCCCGCCGGCACGCCTCGATCAGCTCGGCCGGGGTCTGCGGCATCACGTCACGCAGCCCGAACACGATGCCCGCGGCCCCGGACCGTCGTACGTTGGCCGCGAAGTCGGCCGCGGACGTCTCCCGCAGCCACAGTCCGTTGGTCAGCACGATCTCGCCGGTCCGAAGGTACGGCGACGGGTCCGGCAACTCGGTGCTGTGCACCCACAACACCTCCCGCTCGACCGCTCCCTCCTCACCCGGAACCAGCAGCCGCAACTCCAGCGACCGATCGCTCAGCAGCGCACCAAGACTCAACACCCTGTGAACATATCCAGTGATCCGCAGATCAACTAGAGATACGCCCACTGGGAGAGGATGTCAGGCGGGGGTTTCGGCGGCGACGATCAGGAAGTTCGGGAGACGGGTGTAGGCGACGGCGCCTGGCACGGAGGCTGCGGCGGCTGGGTCCAGCGTTGGCTCGACGACCTCGCGGAGGCGGCAGCCGAGGGCGGCGAGTTCGTTCAGGTACGCCGAGAGGGGGCGGTGGAAGTCGGGGGCCGCCGGACCGTGGACGACGTACTCCTCCAGGTATCGGTCCTGGCGGTACTCGCCGTGATCGCGCCAGGTCGTCAGCAGGTTCTCGAAGGCAGGGTGGACCAGGGCGAAGACGAACAGGCCGCCGGGTCGCAGCGCTTCTACGCAGGCGCGCATCGCGGGCTTCCAGTCGGGGATCGCCATCAACACCATGCTGCACACCACGGCGTCGAAGGCTCCGCCGAGGTCTGGCGACCGGGTCAGATCGGCCTGGACATACCGGACGCCTTGACCGCTCTCGGCTTCCTTGTCGCGAGCGAAGGTGACCATGGCCTCGGTCGGTTCGACGCCAACAACCTCAGCTCCGCGCTCGGCGAGCATGCGGCTGAAATATCCATTACCGCATCCGGCGTCCAGCACCCGCCGTCCCCGTACGTCGCCCAGCAACCGCAACAACTCGGGGTTCACCAGATGCCGCTTGACGAAGTCCCCCTCCTCCGCGGTCGCCTCCATCGCCTCCTGCGTACTCGAGGCGTCCCACTGACTGATCGCGGCTTCATTCGTCCAAGTCGAGTTCACCCCGCCGACCCTAGGACGCCCGGCAGCACATCTCGACCGAAATATCGCGTCGGTCGTGGGATCGTGGTGGCATGTCGATTGAGGTTCGGCCGGCTGAGGTGTTCGAGGATGTTCGTGCCGTCATCGGGCCGAAGTCGCCGACGTCGAATGTGTGCTGGTGTTTGAGCTACCGGATCCCGTCCAAGTTGAACAACGAGCTCCGCGGACCGGACCGAGGCGAGTACGTCGCTGAACTGTGCCGTGCAGACCTGTCTCCGGGAGTTCTTGCCTATGACGACGAGACGCCGGTGGGGTGGGCCGCGGTCGCGCCCCGTGCGGACACGTCGTTCGCCCGCAACCGCAAGATCCCGCAGGTCGACGACCTTCCGGTCTGGTCGCTGTGGTGCATCCGGGTCCGTCCCGGGCACCGCAAGCAGGGCATCTCCCACGCCCTGATCGACGGTGCGGTCGACTTCGCTCGCGAGCACGGCGCGCCGGCGATCGAGGCGTACCCGCTCGACAGCTGCGACGCCAAGGTCGACCTGACGATGGCCTACCCCGGCATCCGCAAGAACTTCGAACGCGCCGGCTTCACCAAGGCCGCCGACACCACCTCCGTCCTGGCCGGCCACCCCCGCATCCTCATGCGCCTCAACCTCACCTGACTGTTCTCAGCGGTAGCGGCGGGAGACGTTTTCGGCGGTGGACTCACCTGGTTGCCATTCGCTGATCCAGGGGCCGGTTCCTTCGGAGGGGTCGACGATGCCGGATTCGAGCCAGGTGTAGGCGCCGTCGAGGACGTGGTTCGCGAGGCGGCGGTCGGTGTCGTCGGTGTTCTTCCAGAGCCGCTCGAACAGGTGGTCCACCCGGAGCCTGGCCTGTTCGCAGAAGGCGCCTGCCAGCTCGTACGCCGTCTCGCCGCGCGCCGGATCGTCCGCGCGCAGCATCTCGGCCCGGGAGCAGGCGGCCGCCATCGCGAACAGCTCCGCGCCGATGTCGACGATCCGTCCCAGGAAGCCCTGCCGGTACTCGAGCTTCGCCTGCCAGCGGCCCATCCCGTAGAACGTCTGCCGTGCGAGCTTGCGCGACGTGCGCTCGACGTACCGGAGGTGTTTCGCCAGCGGCCCGAACTCGGCGTACGACGTCGGCGCCGAACCCTTGCCGACGGCAAGCTGTGGAAGCCACTTCGCGTAGAAGCCGCTCGCCTTCACCGCTGCCCTCGCCTTGGCCTGCAGGTCGGCGTCCGCCGAGGCGAGGTCGCCCGCCGCGGCCAGGTGCGCGTCGACGGCTTCACGGGCGATCAGCAGGTGCATGATCTCCGTCGATCCCTCGAAGATCCGGTTGATCCGCAGATCACGCAGAATCTGTTCGGCCGGCACCGCACGTTCCCCGCGTGCCGCCTGCGAGTCGGCGGTCTCGTAGCCGCGACCACCACGGATCTGGACCAATTCGTCGGCGATCAGCCACGTCATCTCACTGGACCACAACTTCGCCAGCGCGGCTTCGATCCGGATGTCCTTGCTCCCCGCGTCGGCCAGCTTCGCCGAGAGGTCGAGCACTGCCTCGAGCCCGAACGTGGTGGCGGCGATGAACGAGATCTTCTCGGCGACCGCGGCGTGCTTGCCGACCGGTCGGCCCCACTGGACCCGTTCCGCGGACCACTCCCGGGCGATCTTCAGACACCACTTGGCGGCCGCGGTGCAGGTTGCCGGGATGGAGAGCCGGCCGGTGTTCAGCGTGGTGAGCGCGATCCGCAGACCGTCACCCTCGCGACCCAGGCGGTTCTCGACCGGCACGCGGACCTGGTGGAACCGGGTGACGCCGTTCTCGAGGCCGCGCAGTCCCATGAAGGCGTTGCGATTCTCCACCGTGATGCCTGGTGCGTCGGCCTCGACCACGAACGCGCTGATGCCACCGCGACCGCCGTCGTGTTTCGGCACGCGCGCCATCACGACGACCAGTTCAGCGATCACTCCGTTGGTGGTCCAGAGCTTCACGCCGTCGAGCAGATACGCCTCGCCGTCCTCGGTCGGGGTCGCGGTCGACGCCATCCGGGCCGGATCGGATCCGACGTCGGGCTCGGTCAGCAGGAACGCCGTCACCGCGCCGGCGGCGCACCTCGGCAGGAACTCGGCCTTCTGCTCGTCGGTGCCGAACATCTTGACCGGCTCCGGTACGCCGATCGACTGATGTGCGGACACCAGTGCGCCAAGGCTGGGATGAACCGATCCGACCATCATCAGGGCCTTGCCGTAGTACGTCGTCGACAGGCCGAGGCCGCCGTACTCGGTCGGGACCTTGATGCCGAACACGCCCAGCTCGGCGAAACCCTGCAGGTACTCGTCCGGGACCTTCGCCTCCCGCTCGATCAGCTGGCCGTCGAGGGTCTCGCAGTACGCCGTCAGTTTGGCCAGGAACTCCTCGCCTCGCGAGACGTCATCCGGGGCAGAGCGCGGGTGTGGGTGGATCAACGACAGGTCGAAGTCACCGAGATACAGCTTCTTGGCGAAACTCGGCCGGTCCCATTCGGTCTGCCGTGCCGCCTCGGCGACTTCGCGGGCCTCGCGCTCGCTGGCGTTCCGCGCTGTTCCCGGCTGCTCGGTCATCTGGTCCGTAGGTACCTGCTCCGTCGTCACGCCGCATCTCCCTGCTCGAGGGCACGCCCTGACCCACCAGTCTTACCCGGAAGTAGCTTTCTGTGAACCGTAGGGCGCACGGATCGGCCCAGGAAGCGGAACCGGATCCGTCGGCTCGGCCGGCCCGGTCGGCTCGAGCGGTTCAGGCGGCATGTGAGGCGCCGGCGGCTCCGAAGGCTCCGGCGGCTCTGGCGGCGGCATAGGCGGCTGGACCGCCCAACCCGAACATCCCTTGCCCATCGCCCGATCCTTCCCGGGGCCGCTGCTCCTCGTAGTGCCCACGTGCCCCATCAACCCCGGATCCATTCGGGTCTACGACTTCCCACGGTGATTGATGCGGCCGGTTTCGAAGGCCCAGATGGCGATTTCGACGCGGTTCCGGGCGCCGATCTTGCCCATGACGCTGGTCAGGTGGGTTTTGACGGTGCTGAGGCTGATGTGGAGGTCTGTCGCGATCTCGGCGTTGGTCCGGCCGGTGGCCGTGGCGATGAGGACCTGCTCCTCGCGCGTGGTGAGTGGATCGACGAGCTGAACCGGCGTACGGCCGGTGGGTTGATCGGAGAACGCGGCGAGCAGCCGCGCGGTGATCCTCGGCGCGATCAGGGCGTCGCCGTTGGCGGCGGCGTGGATCGCCTGGACCAGAAGGTCCGGCCCGGCATCCTTGAGCAGGAAGCCCCGCGCGCCCGCCTTCAGCGCGCCGTACACGTACTCGTCCACGTCGAACGTCGTGATCACCACGATCGCCATCGGGTCGTCGACGCCGGCGCCGGCGAGCTCGCGGGTCGCGGCGATCCCGTCCATGCCAGGCATCCTGATGTCGAACAAGCACACGTCGGGCCGAAGCCGGCGCGCCAGCTCCACGGCCTCCCGCCCGTCGGCCGCCTGGCCGACCACTTCGATGCCGGGTTGCGCCTCGAGGATCATCGCGAGCCCAGTACGGACGAGATCCTGGTCGTCGGCGACGAGCACCCGGATGCTCATCGGCCCGCCGTTCGCGGCAGCACGACGTCAACAGTCCAGCCCCGGTCCGAGGAAGGCCCAGCGGCGAACGAGCCGCCGAGAAGCATCGCGCGCTCGGTCATCCCCACCAACCCATAGCCGAGGGAAGTCGCGGGCGCCGAGGCGCCTTCTCCGTCGTCGCGGATGGTGAGCCGTACGGCGTCACCGTCCACCGCCACGCGGACATCGATGCGAGTCGCCTGACGTGCATGCCGTACCGCGTTCGTGATCGACTCCTGAGCGATGCGGTAGATCGCCGCATCCACCGCCGGTCCGAGATCCTCGACATCGCCCGACACCTCGACCTGAACCCGATCCCCCACGCTGCGCGCGAGCCGCTGCAGGTCAGCCACTCCCGGGTTCGGCGCGAGCGCCGCCGTCCCTTCATCGCGCAGTACGCCGACCATCCGCCGCATCTCGGCGAGAGTACGTGTGCCTTCTGCTTCGATCACCGCGAGCGCGTCCACCGCAGCCTCGGGACGGGAGACGGCGACGGCCCGGCCGGCTTGCGCCCGGATGACGATGGCCGACACATGATGGGCGACCGTGTCGTGCAACTCGCGAGCCAACTGCTCGCGCTCGCGGAGCCGCACCTGGTCCAGTTCGCGCAGCCGGGCAGTCGACCGGTACCGCACGGCGGCCCCGAGCGTGGCCGGGAACAACAAGAACATGCTGCCGACGACGGCTTCGACGTACCCGGTGAAGTCGCTGATGTTCGCCAGCACCATCGCGGCCAGGATGATCACGAGCCCGATGCCGATCTCGCGCCCGGATCCCCAGCGGACGAGCGCGTAGGGCAGCAGGATCACGCAGATCATCGAATTCAGGCCGAAGGGTCCGCGACCGCTGATCAACGCGATGATGTCGATCACGATCACGGCACCGAACACCGCGGCCACCACGGCGAGAGGCTGAGTACGTCGCCACAGAAGCGCCCAGACGACGGCCACGGCCACCACGATCGCGACGGGCCTCCAGACCACGTCATCGCGGACCACGCCCTCGATGACCACCGCCGTCAGCAAGCCGGCAACGAGCACCCAGTCGCGCCACACCCGCTTGGGCGGATACGGCGCTCGCGGCTCGGCCAGTAGCGAGCGGACGGCGTTTCTCAACATGCCCACAGCGTAGGGACATCGGGCGCCCAGCGGATCGGCTCAAAGTACGGCTCATGGCTCGGCTGATCGGCCGAGGAAAGTCCGCCCCATTGCCCGAGGCGCGGTCCTGCTCGTCGCCGACACGATGATCGCGAACCCTCGCCGGATGATCGCGAACCCTCGCCGAAGGAGCTGAACCATGAGGTCGAACCTGTACAGACTGGGCCGGTACGCCGCACGCCGGCCGTGGGTGGTCATCGGGGCGTGGCTGGTGGTGGCGGCGCTCGTGGTCGCGGCGTCCGGCGCCTTCGGCAAGAAACTCGAGGAGTCGTTCGGGGCACCGGGCGTCGACTCGCAGACCGCGACCGATCTGCTGTCGGCCGCCGGAGCCGATCAGGCCGGCCTGACCGCGCAGGTCGTGGTCACCCCGCGCGACCAGAACGCAACGCTGACCTCGCCGGAGCTACGGACTGCTCTGACCCAGGTCCGGTCGACCGCGGCCGGGCTTCCTCACGTGCTTCGCGTGGGCGATCCCGTCATCTCACCCGACGGCCGGGTCGGTCTCATCCGCCTCCAATACCCGGTGCTGGCGAAGCTGGAGCCGAGCGACCTGGAGAACCTCAAGTCATTGGCAGCCGCGGGTTCGCCGCTGCGGATCGAGCTGGGCGGCGACCTGTTCTACGCGTTCGAGGAGGGCCAGGCCGGTCTCGGCGAGGCGTTCGGTCTGATCGCGGCGATCGTCATCCTGCTGCTCGCCTTCGGTTCGATCATCGCGATGGGCCTGCCAATCGGGATGGCGCTCTTCGGCCTCGCGCTCGGGATCAGTTCGCTGTCACTCGTCACCTACCTGATCGAGCTGCCCAGCTGGGCACCTGTGCTCGGCAGCATGATCGGTCTCGGGGTGGGTATCGACTACGCGCTGATCATCGTCACGCGGCACCGCGAGTCGCTGGCCCGCGGGGTGAGCGTCGAGGAGTCCGTCGGTCAGGCTGTCGCCACCGCTGGTCGGGCTGTGCTCTTCGCCGGCGGCACGGTGGTGGTCGCGATCCTCGGACTGGCCGTGGCCGGCGTACCGTTCATGACTGCTGGTGGCGTTGCCATCTCGCTCATCGTCCTGATCATGGTGCTCGCGTCGCTCACCCTGCTACCCGCCTTCCTCGGCCTTGCCGGGCACCGGATCAACCGCCTCCGGGTACGTCGCGTGCGGTCCTCCCCCGGCCCGGGATGGCAACGCTGGGCGGGACATGTGTCGCGGCACGCCACCGCGTATGCAATCAGCGCGACCGTGCTGCTGCTGGCACTCGCCGCACCGGTTCTCGCGCTGCGGGTCGGCACACCCGACGACGGTGCACTTCCCGTGCAGCGAACCGAGCGCCGGGCGTACGACCTCGTCGCCGCGGGATTCGGTGCCGGGAGCAACGGTCCGCTGGTCATCGCCGTCGACATCTCGAAGGACTCCACCGTCGTGCAGCCGCTCGTCGACGCCGTCAAGGCCGATCCGGGTATCGCCTCGGTCGCACGTCCCGAGGTGAACACCTCGGCCGGAGTCGCGACGCTGATCGCCGTACCGACGACCGGACCGCAGGACGACGCCACGATGACCACGGTGAAGCGACTCCGCGCGGAGGTCTTTCCTTCAGTACTGCGGCACAGCCCGGCGACCGCGCATGTCGGTGGTCAGACGGCGACGCTCGCGGATGTCGGTGCCAAGGTCAACGATCGGCTCGGGCTGTTCATCGGCGCGGTGATCCTGCTGTCCGTTGTGCTGCTGACCGTCGTCTTCCGCTCGGTCGTCGTACCGCTGAAGGCGGCGTTGATGAACCTGCTGAGCATCGGCGCGTCGTTCGGCGTGATGGTGATGGTGTTCCAGTGGGGCTGGGCGGCCGGCCTGATCGGGCTGGAGTCGACACTTCCGATCCTGCCCTTCATCCCGATGTTCATGTTCGCCGTGGTGTTCGGTCTGTCGATGGACTACGAGGTCTTTCTGCTCACCCGGATCCGGGAGGAGCACGTGCGGACCGGCGACAACAACGGTGCGACGGTGCACGGCATCGCCACCACCGGCCGCGTCATCACCTCGGCAGCGCTCATCATGATCTCGGTCTTCGTCAGCTTCGCCCTCACCGACGATCCGACCGCGAAGATGTTCGGTCTGGGCCTGGCGGTTGCCGTGCTGATCGACGCCACCATCGTGCGGCTGGCCCTGGTCCCAGCCCTGATGACTCTCCTCGGCGATGCCAACTGGTGGCTTCCACGGCCCTGGCGGACGCGCACGCGCGACGTCACAGACCGAGTGGCTGTCCTGTCTAAGTGAGCGACTGGTCTGTCCCCGTCCTTCATGGAGGTCATTCAGGTGCCGCACAGCGCTCCACCCCAGGTGCATGGCAGTCACCAGGTCGCCCGGGACCATTGCCTCAGCCCGGCACGTGCCGTCGACCGGCCCACCGGCTCGGCGCGTTACGGGCGGATGTTTCCCGGGCTGGAGCCGCTCGGCACCGACCCTCAGGTGCTGATGCGCGCAGGCGGCACCGGTGGCATCTGCGACGCGGCCGCAGCTCTGGACGAGGTCAGCGCGGGCGACGACGCTACTGAAGCCGCGGGCTGGCCGTTCTTCGGCCAGTTGATCGCACACGACATCACGGCCGACCGCTCCCCCATCGCCGGGGGCGTCGACGCCGAGGCTTTGCGTAACGCCCGCACTCCGAGGCTCAACCTGGAGATCGTGTACTCCGACGGCCCGATCGGATCGCCGTACCTGTTCGATCTGGGCGACCCGGCGAAGTTCCTGCTCGGTCCCGACGGTGGCGACGTACCGCGCAATCACCAGGGCGTCGCGTTGATCGGTGACCCGCGCAACGACGTCCATCTGTTCTCGTTGACGCTGCACGTCGCCCTGCTGCATGCGCACAATCGGATTGTTGACAAGCTGCGCGCGGACGGCGTACCTGAGGCCGATGTCTTCGGCCAGGCCCGGACCGCGCTGACGTGGCACTACCAGTGGATCGTGGTCCACGACTTCCTGCCGCGCCTGGTTGGCGCGCCGCTGGTGGAACAGGTGCTCGCCGAGGGCGGCCGGTGGTTCACGCCGGAGCCGCTGCAGGCGTACATCCCGCTGGAGTTCGCCGACGCGGCGTACCGGTATGGACACGGCCAGATCCGGCATACCTACCAGCTCGTCGAGGGCGGTCCCGCCGTACCGCTGTTCCCCGACTTGGTTGGGTTCCGGCCGCCGCCGGCCGACCGGCGTCTCGATCTCGCGCAGATCTTCGATCTGCCTGGCAGCCCGCCCGCGCAGCGCGCCAAACGCCTCGACGGTCGGCTCGCAGCCAGCCTCATCGGGCTGCCCGAGCAGGTGACCGGCGCGGTCGACACCGCGTCCTACCGCTCGCTGGCGGTACGCGACCTGCTCCGCGGCGAGACGACCCAGCTGCCCAGCGGCGAGGCGATCGCCAGGCTCATCGGCGCACAGCCACTGACCGCCGACGAGCTGCAGCAGAACTGGCCGCACGGTACGCCGCTGTGGTTCTACATCCTCAAGGAGTCAGAGCACCGCGGCGACGGAGACCGGTTAGGCCCGGTCGGCGGCCAGATCGTCGCGGAGGTCTTGATCGGCCTGCTTCGCGCCGACCCGGCCAGCTACTTGAGCCTCGAGCCCACCTGGCACCCGACCCTGCGCACCGCCGGACCAACCTTCGGCCTGGCCGACCTACTCACCCTGAGCATGCCGCCGGCCGGGATCGGTCAGGAACGGTCGTAGTGGCTTGGCGGGAACGGGTGCTTCTCCGTCAGTGGGTAGACCTCGCCCTCGGACTCTTCCCGGCGGAGCTCCGCCTCGGCCTCCTGGTACTCCTCGGACTCGGTGAGGTCGGTCGGCACTGGCTCGTCGGTCGCCGGCGGTACGTCGTCCGGATCGTAGTCGTCGATGCCGGCCTCGACCCGCTCCTGCTCGGTCCGCCGGGCCAACTCGTCGTCATCGGGGCGCAGCGACGAAGCCCCGCCATGCTCCCGCCGATCGCGCCGAGCATCCTCAGACGTCTCGAACGGTTCATCCGTCATGATTCCTCCTCAAGCGCGGCTGGCGGTCATGCGGCCGTCAGGAACCACAGTAGTCACGCCTCGCTCGGCACCGGAGCGACCTCGAAGTGGGTGACTGTGTCCTCCCGCTCGAGGAGGTACTCGTCGTCCTCGGGGTAGTACTTCGCGTGGCTGATGTCGTCGCCGGCGAAGGCGCGGATGTGGTCGAGGTCGGTCCACCAGCTCAGCGTGATGATCTCGGTCCGGCCGTCGCCGAGATCGCGGGTGAGCAGCTGTGCGCCCTGGTTTCCCGGCGTACGCCGATAGCCGGACATCCCGGTGCGCTCGACGATGTCGACGTACTCGGCCGCCTTCTCGGTGGGCACCCAGCCCCGCCACATGCGCGCGATCATGCGCTCACCGTACGCCGGACAGCGGGGCGCGGACCTGCTCGGGCCGGATAGGGTTTCGACAGCCGCGACTTGGGGGGAGGCCCATGCTCGACCGGTCCGAGTCTGCGCTGAGCATCGTCGTCCAGTCGCGTTTCTACCGTTCGGCGTTCCTGTCCTTGCTGATCGCCGGGATCGGGGTGTCGGCCGCGACTCCTCAGCTGACCCTGTTCCTCGTCCGCGACCTGGGCGCTCCCCTGCCCGTGGCCGGCCTGTACTACGTCACCAACCTGGCCGCGCCGATCGCCGGCTACGCAGTCGGCCGATTGTCGGACCGGAGCCACGATCGACTGCTCTGGTTCCGCATCTGCGCGCTGATCGGGACTGCCGCCTGGCTCGCGATGGCAGCCGCGAGCACGGTCTGGCTCCCGTTCGTGATCAGCGCCGTGGCGCTGAGTGTCGCCGGCGGATCCATGGCGCAGCTGTTCGCGGCCTGCCGGGACGAGCTGAGCCGGCACCCGACGAAAGCCGAGAACCGGGTCGTGGCAACGGTCCGGATGGCGTTCACGACCGGCTGGATCCTCGGACCGGTCTTCGGGAGCTGGTTCGGCGGTGTGTTCGGGCTTCGGGCGCTCTTGGTGGCGACCGCCGTCTGCACCTTCGCGCAACTGATCCCGCTCGGGCGCCAACGCGTGGAGCGCTATCACAACTTGTCCCTGCCACCGCGACCCGCGAGCCGGCGGCAGATCGACCAGCTGATGCCGTTGCTGATCTTCACCGCTGTCTGCGTACTGGCGATGACCGGTGACACGATCAAGTTCGGCTATCTGCCCATCTACATGGCCGAACAGCTCCATGTCTCCGATTCGGTGCGCGGCGCGGTGATCGGCGTACAGCCGTTGCTCGAATTGCTGCTGCTACCCGTGGTCGCCCGGCTGGCCGACCGCTTCGGGCCGATGCTGGTCATGACGGGAGGCGCCGCGCTGGGCCTGGCCGGGAACCTCGCTTACGCGACAAGTACCTCGGTCGGAGGACTGTTCCTCGGGCAAGCACTGACGGCCGGTCTGTGGGCCTGCGTCGGTGCGCTCGGAGTGTCGATCGCACAGCAGCTCTACCCCGAAGGCGTCGGTACGGCGTCCGGCATCTTCCTCAGCGCGATCCCGCTTGGTTCCGCGGTCGGCGGCACGATCGGCGGCATCGGCGTGGCAGCCATCGGTCTCCCCCACGTCTTCTTCGTGCCGGCCGTGCTGACGACGTTCAGCATGGTCGCGTTCGGCGTACTCACGGCGCGCAACCACCTGCGCATGATCCCGTGATCTCGCGGCGGATGTACGTTGTCGACGCGATGTGTCGTACCCGGCGGCCCTTGTTCGACGCATTGACGACAGCACGTCACATCACCCCAAGGAGGAACTGATGCGCACCCTGATCGCCACCGCGTTCGTCTCACTCGACGGCGTCGTCGAGGCACCCGGCGGGGAGCCCGGCTACCGCAACTCCGGCTGGACGTTCAAGGACGTCGCGTTCGACGAGGCGGCGTACGAGCTCAAAGGCCGCGAGCAGGAGCAGGCCGCGGCCATGATGATGGGCCGGGTCAGCTACGAGGCCTTCTCACCGGTCTGGCCGGACATGCTCGACGACTTCCCGCGCTACAAGGTTCTGCCGAAGTACGTCGTGTCGACCACCCTGCAGGACAAGGACCTGGTCACCAACTGGGGCGACATCACCATCCTGCGGTCGCTGGACGACGTCGCCGCCCTCAAGGAGACCGACGGCGGCCCGATCATCATCCACGGCAGCGCCACCCTGGACCGCAACCTCTCCGACGCCGGCCTGATCGACCGCTACCACCTGCTCGTCTTCCCCGTCCTGCTAGGCGCCGGCAAACGCCTCTTCAGCGACACCGACAAGGACAAGCAAAACCTCACCCTGGCAGAAAGCCAGTCCTACCCCAACGGCATCCAGAAACTCGTGTACGACGTCACCCGCTGACCGCCCGATCCGAGACACGCCGGACGGACACCCACCCCGGTGTCCGTCCGGCGTCTTACCCGCGCGTGGCGGCGGCGTGGGAGTGACCAACCACACCCGTACCGGACAGATGATCGGGGGCGGAGGCGGTTGGGATGTGGTTGGGGCGTGGGTATCGTTACTTTTGCTAACGATATTGTTTGGGGTGTACACGTGAGTTCTGCACCGGTCGGTACGTCGTCCCGGTTCACTGTTGATGCCGATCATCCTCGCTACAAATGGATCGCGCTCTCGAACACCACGGTGGGCATGCTGATGGCAACCATCAACTCCTCCATCGTGATCATCTCGCTGCCGGACATCTTCCGCGGCATCAAGCTCGATCCGCTGCAGCCGGGCAACGTGAGTTACCTGCTGTGGATGCTGATGGGCTTCCTGCTCGTCACCGCGGTCCTGGTCGTCTCCCTCGGCCGGCTCGGCGACATCTATGGCCGGGTGAAGATCTACAACCTCGGTTTCGCCGTGTTCACGGTCGGGTCGATCGCCCTGGTGTTCGATCCGTTCACCCAGGGCAGCGGAGCGCTGTGGCTGATCCTGTGGCGGCTGGTCCAAGGCGTCGGGGCCGCGATGCTGTTCGCGAACTCGACCGCGATCCTCACCGACGCGTTCCCGTCCGATCGGCGCGGCTTCGCGCTGGGTATCAACCAGGTCGCCGCCATCGGCGGGTCGTTCGTGGGGCTGGTCATCGGCGGTCTGCTCGCACCGGTGGACTGGCGGCTGGTCTTCCTGATCTCCGTACCGTTCGGATTGATCGGCACGATCTGGTCGTACAAGAGCCTGCGCGAGACCAGTGTCCGCACGCGGGCGCGCGTCGATTGGGTCGGCAACGCACTGTTCGCGGTCGGCCTGACCGCGATCCTGGCGGGCATCACGTACGGCATCCAGCCGTACGGCGGCCACGACATGGGCTGGACGAATCCGTGGGTACTGGCCGGACTGATCGGCGGCGCCGCACTGCTGGCCGTGTTCTGCGTGGTCGAGGCACGGGTCGAGGCGCCGATGTTCAACCTGTCGCTGTTTCGCATCAGAGCATTCACGGCAGGCAACCTGGCTGGTCTGCTGGCCTCGGTGAGCCGGGGCGGACTGCAGTTCATGCTGATCATCTGGTTGCAAGGCATCTGGCTGCCGCTGCACGGCTACAGCTTCGCCAGCACGCCACTGTGGGCCGGAATCTACCTGCTGCCACTGACCGTGGCGTTCCTGATCGCGGGACCCATGTCCGGCTTCCTCTCCGATCGGTACGGCGCGAGGGCCTTCGCAACCGGCGGCCTCCTGCTGGCGGCACTCAGCTTCCTTGGTCTCATGATGCTGCCCACCAACTTCAACTACTGGGCCTTCGGCGGCTTGCTGGTGCTGAACGGCATCGGTTCCGGGCTGTTCTCCGCGCCGAACACCACCGCGATCATGAACAGTGTTCCGGCCAACCGGCGCGGCGTCGCGTCCGGCATGCGCGGCACGTTCTTCAACTCCGGTACGTCGTTGTCCATCGGCATCTTCTTCAGCCTGATGATCGTCGGCCTCGCGCAGACGTTGCCGGCAGCACTGACCTCCGGCCTCGAAGCGCACGGGGTCTCCGCAACGGTCGCAAACGGCATCGGACAGCAGCCGCCCGTCGGCAGCCTGTTCGCCGCCTTCCTCGGCGCGAACCCGATCGGAACGCTTCTCGGCAGCCTGCCGGCATCGGCGATCCATGGCGCCGACCTGAACACCTTGACCAGCAAGCAGTTCTTCCCACAACTCATCGCCACCCCGTTCCATCACGGCCTGGTGATCGTGTTCAGCGCAGCCATCGCAATGTCGCTCATCGCCGCCGTCGCCTCACTCTTCCGCGGTAGCCGCTACGTCCACACCGACTGATCCTCAAGGGAGCAAGCAAAAATGAAGAAGCCACTGATGATTGTGGTGGGTGTTGTGGTGGCGCTCCTGGGCCTCCTCTTCAACCTGCAAGGCGCCGGTGTCATCGGCGGCAGCGCGATGAGCGGCACCACGTTCTGGACGGTCGCAGGCCCGATCATCATCGTGATCGGCCTGGTCGTCGCCGCCGTCGGAGTCAGGGGCCGGGCACGCTGATCAGGGTGCGGAGGGCACGGAGCGCGTAGTACAACCTGGACTTCACGGTGCCGGGAGGTACGCCGAGTTCGCGGGCGGCCTCGGTGACGGATCGGCCGCGGTAGTACAGCTCCACCACGACGTCGCGGTGTGCGGCGGACACCTGGCGAAGGGCGTCGCCGAGCATCATGGTGTTCACCACGGACTCGGAGTGATCTCCATGGATGCGGCTGTGCTCGGCGATGTCTCCCAGCTCCAGGGGACGAAGGGCTCGAGCCCGGGCGCGGTCGGCGACGAGGTTCCGCGCGACCGTGAGCAGCCAGCCGAGCACCGAGCCCTTGTCCTCGACCAGGTCGTCGGCGTGTTTCCAGGCCCGGACCAGCGTCTCCTGGACTATGTCCTCGGCTCCGCTACGGTCGCCTGTCAGCCGAGTGACGAACAGCAGCACGCTCCGCCCGTACTCGGCGTACAAGCCGTTGACCAGTACGTCGGCCCGGCGGCGGTCCGCCTCACCCATGACTGCCCTTCCCGGCGAGATCGTCAGCGCCGGCCGTCGGGCGCCATCAGCGCGACTGCGGTCGGCAGCATAAGACCCGCCGCGACGAGCGCGAACAGGAGCAGGCGCAGGTGCTCCCTGTCCAGTTCGCCGTACAGCTGCCACGCCGGGTGAGGTACGTCGAGCGCAAGGGCAGCCTGGGCCGCCCGCAGGTTGATCACCGATTCCAGCTCCGACATCCTGCGGAGCCGCAAGACGCGGTCATCCGAGCGTGCGTACCTGTCGTGCCGCTGCAGCAACTGCCGAAGGCTGACCGCGATCTCCTCGATCGGCGGCCCGATCGGTTCCAGAGCACTGTCCGGGTAGCCGAGCCGCCGGGACCTGACCCGGCGTACGACGAGATAGGTCACGCCCGACAGCAGCGCGAGTGACAGTCCGCAGAGAACGACGACGATCATGTGCCCGGAATCCCTTGACTTGAAGCGATCTGGGTCCCCCAGGCGAGTGGTGCCTGCTTCACCGGGTACTGCGCGCGATGCGCCGGTGCTCGGCGAGCTTCAAGGCGTTGCATCCGTTGGCCTCGCCAATGATGTAGTGCACTACGCTCATCACGATCGCGTCGAGTTGAGTGGGTTCGATCCGGTCCGAGTCGCAGACCCGGCACCGCATCAGCCACTCACCGGCCCGCTCGCTGCAGACGACGACCGGGGCGCCGTCAGTTACCGGGTTGTATTCCACGACCACGTTCACTGTTCGACCTCCTCGTACCGTCGGGCGCGGCACCGTCCGGGGGCAGATCGCCCTCCGGCGAGGGGTGGAACGGGTTAGCCGGGGCCGGCTCCCGTCACACCTCCCGGGACACCTGTGGGGACTCTCCCAGACTGGGCCGTCCGCCCCTCCCCGGTCGACACCGCCAGCCCCCGTCCCTCCCCCCTGCTAGCAGGAATCCGGAGGAACCCCACGGACAGCATGAAGGCACCTCCTGCGGCTGCACGCCGTAGGAGGTGCCTGCGCCGTCGTACGGTCAGGCGGCGGCCTGTTCGATCTGCTGCCCGTCGACGCTGAGGATGACGTCGATGTTGCCGCGGGTCGCGTTGGAGTACGGGCACCGCTGGTCCGCGCGGAGCATCAGGTCCGCAGCGTCGGCGGCCGAGAGATTCGGTGCGTGCAGGTCCAAGGTCACCTGCAGGCCGAACCCGCCGTGACCGGTCGGGCCGATCCCGACGCGGGACCGGATCTGGGAGTCGGCGGCATCGAGCTTGCGACCCTGCGCGACGCCCAGGAGCGCCGACTGGAAGCAAGCCGCGAAACCCACCGCGAACAGTTGCTCGGGATTCGTGCCGGGACCACCCTGGCCGCCCATGTCCGCGGGTACCGACAGGTAGACGTCCAGATGACCATCGGTAGTCCGACCATGCCCGGCGCGGCCGCCCTCCACGGTCGCCTCGGCGGTGTAGAGCACCCTGCTCAACGGTGTGGCTGGCATTTCTGCTTCCTTCCTGACGCGCTGACAGACGGAGTCCCCAGGACGCGGGGGCTCACCTCCGACGATTTCGCGCGAGCGGGCCGATGTCGCTGCGGCCAGCCGCCGACTTCGCGTACAGCCAGCCGGACGTCAGTCCTTCCCATTAGCAGGTACGTCAGGAGAGCCCAGCAGAGCGATCGGGTCAGTCCTTGCAGCAGTCGTCGGCGCATCCGTCCGTGCATCCGGCACTGCCGTCGGCAAGGGGCGCACAGCAGCCTTCGCCGCGCCAGGCTTGGAGACCCTCGCGCACCGCGACGCCGGCGATGGCCAGTCCGGCGATCGGATCGGCCCAGCCCCAGCCGAGGGTCGCGTTCAGCACCAGGCCCAGGAGCAGGACGGCGGACAGGTAGGTGCAGAGGAGTGTCTGGGTGGAGTCGGCAACGACTGCGTTCGAGCCGAGCGCCCGGCCGGTACGGCGCTGCGCCCACGACAGCAACGGCATGACGATCAGCGAAGCGATCGCCAGCCCGATCCCGACCGGCGAGGTGTCCGGGTCAGCGCCCGTGATCAGCGTCCGGGTCGACTCGAAGCCGACGTACGCCGCGAGTGCGAAGAACGAGAACGCGAGCAGCCGCAACGCCTGACGTTCGCGGGTCTCCGGGAGGTGATGGCGGAACTGCCACAAGATGATCAGTCCGCTGGAAACCTCCACGACCGAGTCGAGCCCGAAGCCGACCAGCGCAACGGAGCCAGCCACGAGGCCCGCGCTGATGGCGACCGCGGCCTCGATCACGTTGTAGGCGACCGACGCGCCGGCGAGCAGCTGAGCACGGCGGCCCAGGCGGCGCCGCTCCTCCGGATCACTGGTCCAGGTGCTGGACGGCGCGGTGGTGATCTGCACCGGCTGCAACTGCAACTCCGGCCGACCAGCAGATTCATGGTGCTCTGGATGGTTGTGGCTCATGGCGTGGTGTCCTCGGGCTGCCGTGCTGCCTCGCCGAAGTTCGGGCAGAGTGCGACTGCGTCGCCCGTCAGGCTGAGCAGCCGCTCGGCCGCCGACAGCATCTCGAGCGTCGCCTCAGGATGCGTGAGGCTGAACACCGAAGCCCGCCCCTGCGGGCGGGACTGCACCAGCCCACAGTCCCGCAAACAAGCCAAATGCTTCGACACCGTCGACTGCGCCAGCCCAAGATGCTCAGTCAGATCCACCACACGATGCTCACCGAGCGCCAGATGCCGCACGATCGCGAGCCGAGACACATCACTGAACCCATTGAAAAGACACGCCGCCACCACCAACGCCCGAGTCTCGTCAACCCCAACATCGACCAAACCAGGTGTCATCGCCATCCAGCGATGTTATCGGCTGAGATCCCACAAGGGAACCTCCGCGGGCTTCGGGCAGTCAGGCCGGGGCGTGCTCTTTCAGGATTGTCATGAAGGCTCGCATCCACGCGGGGTGGTCGGGCCAGGCGCGGCCGGAGACTACGTTGCCGTCGACCACCGCGTCGCCGTCGACCCATTCCCCTCCCCCGGCCGTGATGTCGAGTGCAAGCGCCGGGTACGCCGACGTCTTCCGCCCGTTCAACAGGCCGGCAGCCGCCGGGATGAGTGGTCCGTGACAGAGTTGGGCCACAGGCTTCGACTCGCCGTAGAAGTGCTTCACGATCCGCTGGCAGTCGGCGTCGTTGCGGATGTACTCCGGTGCACGCCCACCCGGAATCACCAGCGCGACGTAGTCGGCCGGATCCACGTCGGCGAACGCGATATCGGCCTGCCAGGTGTGCCCGGGCTTCTCGGTGTACGTGTCGAACCCGTCCACGAAATCGTGCACCACGAACTGCAACTTCTTCACCGCGGGCGCCGCCACGTGGACGTCGTACCCCTCCTCGAGCAGCCGCTGGTAGGGGTAGAACACCTCCAGGTCTTCGGCGGCATCACCGGTCAGAATCAGCACCTTCGCCATCACGCCATCTCCTTCGCAGCCGGGGCTTCCACTCGTCAGCCTCTGCCTGCCGACCGAAGCAGGTCAAGGGTCGACGACCGCGGCCAGGGCGAGCGCGAAAATCGAGTGCCGGGGCGAATCCGAACTGGTATGGTCCGATGACGCCCCGCAGGTCCCGGTGTGCGCGTGCGGAGACCTGCCGTCAGTGGAAGGTTGGATGCGCACGTGATCATCGAGGTCTCCGATCTCACCAAGGACTTCTCACGGCCGGATGTGCGCCCGGGACGCTTCGCGGGCACGCGATCGCTGTTCACCCGGGCCCGCAAAGTCACCCGAGCGGTCGACGGGATCAGTTTCCAGATCGACGACGGTGAGTTGATCGGATTTCTCGGTCCGAACGGCGCGGGCAAATCCACCACGATCAAGATGCTCACCGGCATCCTGGTCCCCACCTCGGGCACCGTCACGGTCGCCGGCCAGGTCCCGTGGCGTGATCGCCGCCGGAACGCACGCACCATCGGCGCCGTCTTCGGGCAGCGGACCCAACTCTGGTACGACCTCCCCTTGCGCAACTCGTTCGAGATCATCCGGGACCTCTACACGATGGACCCGGCGACGTACCGGACCCGGCTCGGGGAGTTCACCGAGCTGCTCGACCTGGACGAGTTCATCGACACCCCGGTGCGGTCGCTCTCGCTCGGTCAGCGGATGCGCGGCGACCTGGTCGCCGCGATGCTGTACGCCCCGCGGATCCTGTACCTCGACGAACCGACGGTCGGACTCGATGTCGTTGCCAAAGGCAAGATCCGGGAGTTCGTCGCGGAGATCAACGCCGGCCGCGGTACGACGGTCATCCTGACCACCCACGACATGGACGACGTCGAGCGGCTCTGCCGGCGGGTGGTGATCATCGACCACGGCAAGATCCTGTACGAGGGCGACGTCGAGATGCTCAAGGCGCAGTACGTCACCAGCCGGGACGTCGTGGTGCACTGCACGGACTTCGACGCCACCACGATCGCGTCCCCGTTCGCGGAGGTGGTCTCGGCCGACACCGTCAAGGCGACGCTGCGGTTCGACCCGGACGCGACGGCCGCACCGAAGGTCGTCCACGACCTCACCTCGCGCTACCCGATCACGGACCTGTCCCTGCTCGAGCCGGACCTCGAGGACGTGATCCGGCAGCTGTACACGGAGCGGACGCCGGTGGCCGCACGCAGTACGGGCGACTGATGCCCGTCGACACACTGAGCACCCGCCTGACCGGGCTTCGCGGCTTCTACCGGGCCGGGTACCAGTCCGTCCTCGCCTACCGCGCGGACCTTCTGTTCGGGATCGTCGGGCTGGTCATCCAGGCCACGCTGACCGTGGTCGTCTGGCGCGTTCTGTTCGTCGGTCACGAGCAGGTCGCCGGAATCGGGAGCGCAACCGCGGTCGCGTACGCCGTACTGGCGGCCTGTCTTCAGGCGGTCGTCATGCCGTGGCAGTTCTCGTCACTCCCACTGCGAGTCATGCGCGGTCAGATCGGCGTGGACATGATCCGGCCGCGGTCGCTGATCAGCCAGAACCTGGCCCAAACCGGCGGCACGATGGTCGGCAGACTTCCGCTCGGGGCAGCGGGCCTGGTCACCGGCCTCGCGCTCGGAGCGGTGAAGGCGCCGCACACCGTACTCGACCTGCTGGCCTCGGTCGTGTCGATGGCGCTCGGTGTCGCGAACATCATGACCATCAATCTGCTGGTGTCGATGACCGCGTTCTGGACTCTCGAGATCGGCGGCATCATGATCCTCTACCGGTTCGGGTCGGCGTTCCTGTCCGGCGCCTTGATCCCACCGTGGTTCATGCCGGAGTGGCTGCAACCGATCATCGGCTGGCTTCCGTTCCAGGCGCAGATCTACGCGCCGCTGTCCATCTGGTTCGGGACCAGGCACGGGGCCGAACTGGTCGGCACGCTGGCGCTCCAGCTCGGCTGGGTGGTGGTGCTCTTCCTGCTCCTGCAACTGGTCTGGCGCCGAGCCGTCCACAAGGTGGTGGTGCTCGGTGGCTGAGCAGGTCACGACCCTGACCGCGGTCCGGGAGGATCTGCGCGCGAGCCGGATCCTGCTGAGGGCCGGCTGGCGTGCCGCGATGAGCTATCGCGTCAGCTTCCTCTCGGCGATCCTCGGCGGAATGGTGCTGCAGGGTACGCAACTGTTGTTCATCGGGGTCCTGCTCGCGAAGTTCAACGTCATCGACGGCTGGCGGTTGAACGACATCGCGTTCCTGTTCGGGATGAGGCTGGCCGCGCATGCGTTCTACGTGGTCCCGTTCGGTGCGCTGCTCTCGATCGACCAGGCGATCCAGCAAGGCGATGTCGACCGCTACCTGCTGCGCCCGGCCGGAATCTACCTGCAGGTCGTGACCCGCTACGCACCACTCATGGCCCTCGGCGACGCTCTGCTCGGGTTCGGAGCGCTGGCGGTCTTCGCCCCTCAGGCCTCGGTGGACTGGACGCCGGGAAAGGTGGCGTTCCTGATCGCCGCGCTGGTCGGTGGTGGCCTGGTCGAGACCGGCATGCAAACCTTCCTGGCCGGGCTGTCCTTCCGGATGACGTCCACCATGTCGCTGCGGATCCTCGCCGACGACACCATCACGCGTTTCAGCGGCTATCCGCTGACGATGTTCAGCCGCTGGGGATTCCTGTCCCTCACCTTCATCTTCCCAATGGCGTTCATTGCCTACCTCCCGGCCACCGTGCTCCTCGATCGAACCGACGACCTGCCGATACCTGCCTGGCTGGCGTACCTCTCACCGGCCGGCGGGCTGGTCGTCTTCGCCCTCGGTCTCGCCTTCTTCAACCGGATGATCCGGAGGTACAACAGCCCGGGCAGTTGAGGCCGCCAGGACCCGATTGATCGCACTCGGTCATGGTCAGAGCACGGGCCGTTCGCGTCGCGATTCTCCCTCCTGGAAACGCCTAATTAAGGCTTCCCGCAGGCCGTCCGCCGTGCCACTCTGCTGCTGTCGACAGGGCGAGCTGGAGGTGCGCCGAGAGATGAGCCTGGCAAGTCAATCGATGGTCCTTGTCACTGCGATTCGCCTGGCCAATGGTCATGACGATGTGGACGGTGTGACGACCGTCCGATGGGAGGGCAATGCGGGGCCGGAGGAAAGCTCTATCGGCGATCTCGTGCTCTGGATCGCCCGGTCACGGGGGCATGCGTACCTCCAATGGCCCAGCGGACAGCGCGGGCCGCGCCTGCACGTGGCCAACCATCCGACGCGACGCTCGGTGCGCAGCGGCCTGACGGCCGACGGCAGCGACGGCCTACTGTCCTTGCCGCGGTTCTGACGCTGGTTGTCCACAGCAATGACCCTCCGGGTCGCCGGCGGATTCGTCCTGCCGTACGGCCCCCGGCCTGGTCCACTGCGGGACGGGCCGGCCGTCCTGGGCCCACCAGGTGTAGGTCCGGTACTGCGGCCAGCCCGCCGGTGAGTCCTCCCACTCTTCCTGACGGCCGTACACCGTCAGATCGAGCAGGCGGGCCTGCAGCATGGTCGCCTCGACACCCCGGCCGATCGTCTCACCGGTCAGGAACACCCGATCGCCGATCCTCAAATAGCAGGCGATGTTACCTGGGTCGTCAAGCAGGCCCGGCCCGACGCCGGGGTCTTCGACACCGGCCATGGAGTACCACGGCAGGGTGTAACCCATGAACTCACGGAACGGGGCGATCTCCTCCCACGGTCCCTCGCAGAAGACTGCGAACGACACTCCGCGATGGTTCAGATAGCTGGCGTCGTGGACGTCGAAGATCGACGCGGTGCACCCCTCGCACTGACCTTCGATCCCCTTGCCGGTATGCCACATGTGCTTGTAGGCGATGAGTTGGTCGCGGCCATCGAACACGTCCCCCAACGAGACGGGCCCGCCCTCGCCGACCAGGCTCGCCGACGCGTCGACCTCGGTCATCGGCAGCCGGCGCCGGGCCGCGGCGATCGCGTCGCCCTCCCGGGTGTGGGCCTTCTCGCGGGCGAGCAGCCCCCGGCGTTCGCGGAGGAAGGTCTCCCGGTCGACGATCGGTGGCGTGGCGGTCGCTTCGGTCATGGCGTCGTCCTTTTCGGTGGATGCTGTCAGAAGGTTGGACGAGCGACCCGCCGAATCGTCATCGCTTTTCTTTCGCCCAGTTGGTCGACGGCACCGTTGGTACGGTGAACCGCATGACGAGCGCCGCGGCCGACGACCGGTTCCGTGACGCGTTCGACGAGCACCGGCGCTCGCTGCATGCGCACTGCTACCGGCTCGCAGGCAACGTCGCCGACGCGGACGACCTGGTGCAGGAAACGTTCCTGCGCGCCTGGCGCTCTCGCGCGCAGTACGAGGGCCGGGCGGCGATCCGGACCTGGCTCTACCGGATCTCCACCAACGTCTATCTCGACCACCACAAGGCAGCGGCGCGGCGGACCGTACCGGCGGGCGATCCCCTGGAGTGGTGCACCGACATCGGCCCCTACCCTGACGCCGTGCCGGGCGAGGACCCACAGGCCGACCTGGTGGCGCGGGAGACCGTCGAGCTCGCGCTGATCGCCGCGCTGATGTATCTGCCGCCACGGCAACGGGCGGCGTTCGTCCTCCGGGACGTGTCAGGCTGGACGGCGGCCGAGATCGCCGAGGCCCTCGACCTCGCGGTGCCTGCGGTGAACAGTCTGATCCAGCGCGCCCGGCGGACGATTCGCCGGCACGCTCCGGGCGATCCGCGGCACTGGCGCCGGCCGGCGCTGACCGCCGAGGACGAGGAGATCCTCCGCCGGTACGCGGCAGCGACCGACCCAGCCAGCCTCCGGGAGTTGCTGGCCGACGACGTACGCATCACCATGCCGCCGGACGCACCGGTCATCGGGATCGATGCCGTTGCCGAGTTCCTGACCAGGCCGCTGGACTGGCGAACGTTCCCGTCCGCCGCCAACGGCCGTCCTGCCCTGATCTGCTATCTGCGCAGCCCCGGCAGTGATCAGTACGACGCGATGGTCGTCGACGTCCTCACCATCGAGGGCGGCCGGATCGTGGAGAGCAACGCCTTCGTCGGCCCACACCACGTGGCCGCCTTCGGCATGCCACCCGCCGTACCGGCTGTCAGTCGGTGAACGCGTTGCGCATCGACACCAGCTCGATGCCCCGCTCCTCGATCGCCTTGCGGACCTCCGGGTCGGTCACGATCTCCTGGTCCGACAGCCGGTACTCCTCGGCCCACCGGTAGGTGTACGTGCCGGGCGACGTCATCGCCGCGAGTTCCGGATGAGCGGCGGCGCAGTGCGTGACCAACAGGTGTACGCCGGGCGTCAGGCCGGCGATGTGGTCGAGCATCCACGCCTTCTTGCCGTCCGCCTCCCGGTCGCTCAAGGTCACGATCGAGGCGAACCGCTGCGACTCGACCGGGCCGTAGATGAACGGCTTGCCGGCAGCGTTCGAGACCTCGTCGTACGCCGACTCCTGCGCGGACTGCCCCATGTGGACGTCCAGGTAGTCGATCGAGAGCCCTTCCGCGGCGAACTTCGCCACCTGGGCGGACAGCTCGCGGACGGAGTCGGCATGGGTGATCGAAGCCCGCGCCGCGTCGACCGTGCGGAGGAACGTTCCGTCATCACCGACCAGCGACGGTCCGTCGGTCAGCGGCCGCCACCGCAGGAAGTCCCATTCGCAGGTCAGGGTCTGATGCACGCCGAGCGGAATCCCGGACTCACGCGCCAGCGCCGCGGCCTCGGTGAACCAGGGGCACGCAGCCATGGTGGAGGCCTGCGTCAGGATCCCCTCCCGGAACGCCTCCATCGTGCCGACATTGACGGCATGACACATACCGAAGTCGTCACCTTGAACAATGAGCCTGATGTCACCAGCCACGCGCACTCCTCAGATCAGCGGACGAACCCGAGGACGACCGTACCCCCGCACTCAGGACCTCAGTCCACCTGCTGTGGTCAGACGTGGCCGGTTGGGGTGGGGTCCGGTTCAGGGTGTGAAGGTCTGGCGAGGAACTCGAGCCTGACCAGCACGGGCGGTGACTTCCTCACCCGCGTCGGGTGAGCACGTCGCCGATCCACGGTCCGGACCCGAGCTCATCCATGCCGGGTGATCCCAGACGGCCGCCGGACCGCGACCGTGGTCCCGAGAGGGACTGATCGGCGCGACAGCGAAGGGATGCAGTCATGAGTTTCTGGGACATCATCTGGTTCATCATCGTCACGTTCGCGTTCGTCGCGTACCTGATGGTGCTGTTCCACATCATCACGGACATCTTCCGCGACAAGTCGCTCGCGGGCTGGGCCAAGGCCCTCTGGGTGATCTGTCTGGTCTTCTTCCCGCTACTGACCGCCCTGGTCTACCTGATCGCCCGCGGCAAGGGCATGGCCGAGCGTTCAGCGGCGGCGTGGGGAAGCGCGAAGGCCGCGCAGGACGACTACATCAAGTCGGTCGCCGGGTCCTCGTCGCCGGCCGAGCAGATCAACCAGGCACAGCAACTCCTCACCGCGGGCACGATCACGCAGACGGAGTTCGACACCCTGAAGGCCAAGGCCCTCGCGTAGTGACAGCCGTCGACCCGGTGCTCCGACGCCTCAGGCTCGCTGGATTCGCGACCACCGTCGCGGTCCTGGCGGCCGCCTGCGGCGGGACGACGTCGGCGCCACCTGCTGGTACGACGACCGCGACACCAGAGGCTGCGACTACCGGCACCTCGGCGCCGGTCGATCTCGCTGCCATGCGTGTGGACGAGGAGTCCGCCGTCAAGGCGGTGGACACGTACTGGCGCACGCACTTCTCCGAGCACTTCGACGGCCAGTACAAGAGCCCCCGGGTGGAGGGCAGCTACGTCGGTGCGAACGGACCGTCGTGTGGAGGAGAACCGTCGGTACCGTTCAACGCGTTCTACTGCGGGCCGGGCGACTTCCTCGCGTGGGACGAGCAGTTGATGGCAGCCGGCTACAGCCAGATCGGGGACGCGTGGATCTACCTGATCATCGCCCACGAGTGGGGCCATGCGATCCAGGCCAGGCTGAACCGGGACCAGGTCTCCGTCCAGGCGGAACTGCAGGCGGACTGCCTGGCCGGCGCCGCGCTCCAGGGCGCCGCGAAGGACGGGCTGATCGAGATCGAGCCCGGCGACAGCGAGGAGCTCGCCCAGACGCTGGCCGCTGTCGCCGACGACTACCCCTGGACCAACGAGAGCGATCACGGCAACGCTCAGGAACGGACGTCGGCCTTCAACACCGGAGTACAAGGAGGAGTGCAGGCCTGCGCCTGAACCGGCCGGTCAGGTACGGCGCTCGTCGTGCTCGGCGAGGGCCGCACTGAGCTGGGCGCCGACGACCGCTGAGCCGACGATCACGAGAGCGAGCACGACCAGCCACGAGATCAACGCGATCGCTACGCCGATCACGCCGTACCGCTCTGTGTTGCGCTCGATCAGGTGCGGTACGTACACGGCGCCCGCCGAGGTGACGACCACCTGAGCTACCGCGCTGACGACGGCGCCAGGGAAGAGCAGGCGCCAGGAGACCCGCCGGCTCAGCAGCAGCCAGCTGGCGAGCCACCACCCCGGAACCGCCGTACAGATCTGAGCGATCACGGTGATCAGGAGGCCGACCGGCAGCTCATCAGCCAGACTCGCCAGGTAGCCCAGCAGGATCAGGGCGATGAGCAGGAGGAACGCACCCTCGATGCCGTTGACCGTCCTGCGCAGCCCGCGAGCAGGCAGGTTCCACGCCAGTTCGTAGGTCCGCTGGACCGATCGCGCGAAGCTGCTCGCGGACACCAGGACGGTGATCACGCTCAGGAAGGTCAGACCGCCCGAGTCGCCCGGCGGCCGCCCGAACAGGGACCGCACCGCATCCGCGGACGGGCCGGTCAGCGAGAACCTGTCGATCACCCAGTCACCGACCGCCAGCGAGTCGGAACTGCTGAACCACGTCGCCAGCACGACCAGCAGCGGAATCAGCGCGATGAAGGCCTGCCCTGCCAGCGTCAGCGCCCGGTCGTAGAACCTGATCTCGATCGAGGCGACCACGATCCGCCAGACGACGCTCTGCCGCACGATCCGCACCACCCGCAGTACGAGCGGATGCTCGGCCCACCGGCTCACCACGGGTCCCAGCCCTCACCCATCGCATCGCTCCCCCGGGCACACGCATCACGGATCTACGACGCTAGGCGCGACCGCGGGCGCAGTACTCCTCCCTGACGGGTGAGGACGCGCAGACTAATGGGCTCGGGCGACCGCCTGGATGGCTCGGAGCCGGCCGTCGGACAGACCCTCGGTGAGGTTCTTCACCCGGTCGCGGAAGTTGGGGACGAACGCGTGCAGCCCGAGCGGATTGGGTGGAAGTGACTGCATCGCTCGCATCATGGCACCGACTTGCTCGGTCAGATCCGTCCAGTGCTCGACGGTGAATCCGGCCGACTCGATCGCGGCACACAGGGCTGCCGGAGTGCTCAGATGGGTGTGCTCGGGTACGTCGGCCCACGGCAACGGGTAGTCGAGTCGGAGCTCGTCGCCGGCGGCGATGTCCCACACGGCGAGCTGACCGCCGGTCCTCAGAACGCGCCTCGCCTCCTGATAGAGGCGGTCCTTGGCGGCCACGTTCATCTGGACGTGCTGGCTGAACACGACGTCGAACGACGACTCGTCGAAAGGCAGCGCGGTCACGTCCCCCTGCCGTACGACGATCCGATCGTCCAGGCCGACGAGACCGTTGAGCCAGCGGGCGGTGTCGCAGTACTCCTCGGACAGGTCGACCGCCGTCACCGCGCAGCCGAAACGGGCCGCGAGGTAGCGTGCGGATCCTCCGATGCCTGTGCCGGCGTCCAGCACTTCACTGTTCGGCGTGAGGTCGACCAGGTCCACAAGCTGGACGGTCACGAGTCGGCCGCCGGTGTGGTAATCCTCGAGCAGCGCGAGATCGGCGGCCTCGAGCCCGTCCAGGTCTTTGCCAGCAGCAACGAGGGCCTGCTCGATGGCGGCCCGGGACTTGCCGGTCACGTACTGGGCCGGAAGTGCGTCTGTCATGCCTCCTCCACTCCGTGACCCGACGCGATGCGGGCGATCGCGGCGGCCAGGAGGTCCGGGTGTTCGCTGGTGGTCAGGTGGCCGCCCGGGAAGGTGATGATCCGGGCTTCGGGCACCCTTTCCCGAGTGGCAGTGATCTGGCGGTGCTCGTAGGGGTCTTCGGTGCTGCCGCCGACGTACAAGGGCACTGTGCCGTTCAGTTCTCGGGCGATCGCGGCGAAGTCCCAGCGCGCCGCGTTGCGGCGGTGTTCCTTGACGAATCCGGCACCGTCGTGGAGGAACATCGCTCCGTCGCGGCGCACCACTGCCGACCAGAGTTCCTTGAGTTCGGTCTCGGTCGGGTCGTAGTCGCGGGAGTACATGCGGGCCTGCTTCCAGCCCCGGACGAACGACGCGAACGACCGTTGCAAACTCCGCGCTCCGAGGGCACCGAGCGGAGACCGGAGCATCGGAGTTCCCTGCCACGGGTGCGTATGCGCGTCGGCGAACAAGCCGCCGTTCACCATGAAGACCGCGGCGATCTCCGGCCCGGTCGGTCGGCGCAGGAGTTCCAGAAGCGCCAGCGAGCTGTAGTCGAAGGTGACCACGACGGTACGACGCACGCCGTGGTGCCGCCATAAGGCGCCGACGAGATCGGCCCGTCCGACCGTGGAATGCGGGTAGCGCTTGGGCTTGTCCGAATCCCCCTGCCCGACGGGGTCGACGTACAGGCGTGGACCGACGCCGGCGGGGAGCAGACGATCCACCTGCGCCCAGCCGTACGAACCGTCCGGGAATCCCGGCAGCATCGTCAGCCACACGGCATCCCCAGCTGTGGGCGTCGCGCGCTCGAAGACTTTCAGCACGCCGGGTCTGCTGGCGGCCTCGTCATCGGTCAGTACACGAGCGGACTCGGCGTCGTACCAGATCCGCCGGCCGCCTGCGAACCATGCGTCCGCGGTCACCCTCGGCGTGTCGGTCGTCGTCTCCATGTGGGGTCCTCCCTGGAATTAATGTGGACACCGTCCACATTAGCTCGGTTTGGTGGACAGTGTCCACATTGATAACCTGAGCTGGTGAGCATCGGCGAGGGAGCACCACGGTCGCGGCGGCGCCCGCGAGGCGACGTACGCGCCGGCTTGGTCGCCGCCGGGGTCGAGCTGGCTCGCACGGGCGGTCCTGACGCGGTCGTACTGCGCGAAGCGACCCGGATCGTCGGCGTCGTACCCAACGCCGCCTACCGGCACTTCGCAGACCGCGACGAGCTACTCGCCGAGGTCTGCACCGTGGCCATGAACGAGCTGGCCGACCGCATGGCTGCTGACATCGCTCGCGTCCGCGGCAAGCGCGGGAACCCCGGTGCGGCCCAACGCCGGCTGGGTGCGATCGGGACGGCGTACCTGCGGTTCGCCCATGAGGAGCCCGGGCTGTTCGCCACCGCGTTCGCTGTGCCGCAACAGCACGGCTATAACGACCGCACTCCCCTGGGTCTGCTGCGGGACGCGCTGGACGAGCTGGTGGAAGCCGGCGTCCTCGATCCGCAGCGACGCGAGGGCATCGAATACCCCATCTGGTCCATCGTGCACGGAACCGCCGTACTCACCGGCCAGGGCCCACTCCGCGATGCCCCCGATCTCCGCCAGATCGAAAGCCTCAGCCTGGCCTTCATCGCCAACAGCCTCACGTAACGACCGCGTTAGGCTGGCTTGGCCGACGTCGATCTGGAGGCCGTGATGGATGCTGATGCCAAGCAGCGCGTCAAGGATGCGCTGATCGCTCAGGCCGAGGCGGGGCTCCGGTCGTCGCGGGCGAGTGTGGCGGAGCACGACTCCGCCGCAATGCTGGACTCCGACGCGGCGGATTCGGTCGACGACCTGTCCCAGTCCGGCGAGGCCGCTGACCTGGGCGGACTGCTCGACGACGTCGAGGCTCGGCAGAAGCGGATCCTGACCCACATCAAGGCGCTCGACTCCGGGATCAAGACGGCCGTGGCGCCAGGCGCACTCGTCGGCTTCGACGGGGAACGGTACGTCGTCGGAGTGGTGGCTGAAGCGTTCGAATGCGACGGCGTCACGTACGAAGGGCTCTCCTCCGACTCACCGATCTACGCGTCGCTCAAGGGTCTGGGGCTCGGCGACACGTTCAGCTTCGGCAGCCGCGAACACCACGTCGACTTCCTCGCGTGACTCAAGCCCGGCGGCCGCAGAGCTCCTGGGCGATGTGTTCACCGATCGGCAGGCAGGCCGTGGCGGCTGGGGACGGCGCATTGAGGACATGCAGTGTCCGGCCGTCACGGAGGAACAGGAAGTCGTCGACGAGTTGCCCCTGCTTCGTCACCGCCTGAGCACGGACGCCCGAGCCTGCCCGCCGTACGTCGGCCACCTGCAAGTCGGGCAACATCCGCTGCGCGGCGCGGACCAAGGCCTTGCCGGTGAGTGAGCGCAGAAATTCCTGTGCCCCGGTCTTGCCGTATCGCCGCGCGAGTCGCCAGGAGCCTCGGTAGGTCAACGACTCCCACAGGTCCTTCGGCACGATCTTCGACCAGCGGTAACCCTCCCGAGCCAGCGCCGGTACGGCGTTCGGCCCGATGTGCACCGTGTCGTCGATACCCCGGGTCAGGTGCACTCCCAGGAACGGCAGATCCGGGTCGGGCACCGGATACACGAGTCCCTTCACCAGATAGTCACGCTCCGGCACGATCTCGCTGTACTCACCGCGGAACGGCAGGATCTGCACGCCCGGCTCCAGACCCGAGGCCCGAGCGAGCCGATCACTGTGCAGACCGGCACAGACCGCGACCCGATTCGCCTCGATCACCTCGTCCGTCGTCTGCACCCGCACCACCGAGCCGGCACTCTGGACCGAGGTGACCGTCACGCCCGTGCGGATCTCGCCACCCTCCGCCCGAACGTCGTCGGCCAGCGCACGCGACACCAGCTTGAAGTCCACGCGCCCGGTCGAATCGACCGCCAGCGCACCTCTCACGCGCAGGTGCGGTTCACGCTCCCTGACCTCGTCGAGAGTCAGCCGCCGTACCGGCACGCCGTTCTCATGCCCCCGGCCAAAGAGCCGGTCGAGCTGCACCATCTCGGCCTCGGTCGTGGCGACCACGAGCTTCCCGGGGACATCCACCGGAATCTCCTTGGCCTCGCAGAACTCCCGCAGCGCCGCCCCACCGGCCACCGCCAGCCGCGCCTTGAGCGATCCAGGCTTGTAGTACAACCCCGAGTGAATGACGCCCGAGTTGTGTCCGGTCTGGTGGGCCGCAACCGCGGACTCCTTCTCCAGCACCACAACCGGCGTACCCGGATCCAGCCGCTGCAAAGCCCGCGCCACCGCGAGCCCCACAACACCCCCACCAACCACCACCGCCGACCCCATCAGGCCTCCCGTACCTAGACGTCCCCCCGGACAAGCTACCGGTGCGGCCCGAGCTCGAGCCTCTCCGCACAAAAGAACCGCCGGACCACCCCCGAGATACATCCCATCCGCGGTACCTACGCCTGCCGCTCGTCCCGGGTGTCCGGCGGGTCTCATCCAGGTGGGGTGAGGCGCTGGCCGGGCGTGGAGGGAGAGCATCCAGGTGCGGCCCGCTGCTGGTTGCGGCCGGCGGACGCAGCGAGAGGAGAGGGCAGACATGGCTGAGGGTGGTGGGAAGAAACTCGCCGGCTTCGTGGTTTTCGCCGGCGCGTTGCTCATGGTGGAGGGCCTGATCAATGTGGTCCACGGGCTCACCGCTCTGCTCTCCGACGAGCGGCTGGGGATGCACCAGGAAAGGCTCGTCATCGTGAACGTGACCGCCTGGGGGTGGGTGGTCCTGATCTCCGGGCTGCTCCTGATCCCCATCGGCGGCGCCCTGCTGACAGGAGCCTCCTGGTCCCGGATCGCCGGGATCGTGGTCGTCAGCCTGCACGCGGTGACGCAGATCGCGTGGCTCAGCGCCTATCCCGTCTGGGCGGTGCTGATGCTCGCGCTGGATGTCATCGTCCTGTACGCCCTGACCGCCAAGTGGTCCGAGGTGCAGGACAGCCTGGGCGGCGTAGGCGACGCCCCCTGGAGCGCGATGGAAGGCCCCGAATACTCACAGGCCGATCGCGGCCCAGCCCCGCCCCACGTCTGACAGCCCCGGCCGCTCAGACGAGCGCACCCGCCGGCCCGGACGCAGGCTGGCGGGTGACATCTGCGCACAGGCGCCCGGCGAGCGTCGGTGTCAGCCGCCGGCCCCCACGTTCGAAGCGTAGCCCCGCGTTCTCGGCGAGTCGTTGACAAGTGTCCGGGTGCGGATCAGTGTCTGAAGAAGGCTGCTCCAGGGGGAGACACCATGCCAGCTTCAGGGGAGATTTCTGTCGCGGACAGCGCTCCTAAGGAAGTCAAGGATCGCTCGAAGAAAGAGGCGAGGACGCCGCAGTTCGACGCGACTGTCGGCGTACCTGCTATCAAGGTGCCGAAGCGGAATGGGACGCCCAAGCATCGGCTGGTGGCGATCGGGGACTCGCTGACGCACGGGTTCCAGAGTGGGGCGGTGTTCAACACCGACATCTCCTACCCGGCCATCATCGCCTACGAGCTCGGGTGGCTCGACAAGTTCCGCTATCCGCGCTATCCCGGGTACGGCGGCCTGCCGTTGAACATGGAACTTCTTCTCCGTGAGTTGGCGGACCGCTTCGGCGCCGAGCTGAACCTTTTCGAAGTTCCGCTGGCGCTGTTCGCGGCCAGGTCGTGGATGGGCAAGCTCGAGGACTACTACGAACGTGGCGACGGCAGCCACGTGCCGATGACCACCGGGTACAACCACGCCTTGGCCGTGTACGGCTGGGATCTGCGCGACGCGCTCGAGAAGACCTATGACACCTGCGCCGCACGGATCGGCTCGCCCCGCGACGATCTGATTCACCAGATAGTCCAGAACCACAACGATCGGGCCGCCCTGTCCGTCTATCCGAATGGGTCGGACGACGATCGGAAGCTGACTCTCTTCCAAGCCGCGGCCAAGCTGGGAGACGAGAAGGAGGACTCCGAGTGCGGCATCGAGACTCTGATCGTCTTTCTGGGCGCCAACAACGCGCTGAAATGCGTGACCCAACTGCGCGTCGGCTGGAGCGGTGACGACTACCGTGAGCTCGGCAAGAAGGAGCAGTACACGGTCTGGCAACCAACTCATTTCGCCGCCGAGTTCGCGGAGATCGTCGACGAGATCAAGAAGATCAACGCCCGGCACGTCATCCTCTGCACCGTCCCGCATGTGACGATCCCGCCGATCAGCCGGGGCATCGGCACCAAGATCCAGCCGGGTTCGCGGTACTTCCCGCACTACACCAGACCGTGGATACGCGACGAGGACTTCGACCCGCGCCAGGACAAGTCCATCACCGGCCCGGAAGCGTTCGCGGTGGATGTCGCGATCGACATGTTCAACCAGACCATCGAGGACGCCGTACGCGCTGCCCGTAAGGGAAACCCAGCACGCGACTGGTACCTACTGGACGCCGCCGGCCTGCTCGACCGGATGGCTTCGCGCCGCTTCATCACCGATCCCAACGCGCGACCGGACTGGTGGACGCCTTATCCACTGCCGCCCGCTCTGAAAGCGCTGCAACCCGTCGTCGACTCGCGGTACCTCGCCAGTGACGGGCGAGGCGGACGTGCGGCCGGCGGCCTCTTCTCACTCGACGGCGTCCATCCGACCACGGTCGCCTACGGCATCCTCGCCCAGGAAACGATCAACATCCTCCGCGTCGCCGGCGTCCCCTTCACCACTCCGAACGGCACGCCGCGCCCGGACCCCGTCAACGTCGACTTCGACCGCCTGATCCGCCTCGACACCCTGGTCCAACGCCCACCCGGGAACGTCACCCCAACCCTCGACATCCTCAGCTGGGCCGACGAGAAACTCGACTGGGCCAAACGAGCCCTCACCTTCCTCAGCTGAACCGCAAGAGGCGCCTTCCGTCACCAACCGCTCTGGATCGGCCGGGCGTCGGGTCAGAGTTCGCCGCCCAGGGCGTTGGCGAGGCCGTCTCGGGTGAGGCCGAGGCGGTTCAGCATCTCTGCGTCCGCGTCGTCGTCGGGGTCGAACTGATCTGGCAACTGGTCTGCGACCGACTCGGCGACATCGGGTCCGTAGGCGCGGCGAATGATCGCGATGGCCTCGGCCTTCGTGAGAACCGCCATGATTCCTACCTTTCAAGGGCTTGGGCGCGATCGCCCGCCGTTGGCTCCTGGCAGATCTGTTCACGTCAGGTGTAGCACGCGGTGTCGAACTGGCAGCACCTCGTTCGACGCACTGCCAGGCGACGTGATCGACCAACGAGAGGAAGCTCCCATGCCTTCATTCATCGAGCGCTTCCGCGCGCACAGACGACGGCTGCCGGCCACCGCACTGGCGGCCGTCGCGGCGGCGAGCGGACTCACAATGGGCATCACGCCGGTACCCTCCGCCGCACACGTGGGTGGCAGCTCACTGTCCTGGACGCCTTGTCCCGGAGTACCCGAGCCGGCCCTGGGGCTGGAATGCACCACGGTTCGCGTCCCACTGGACTACGCACAACCTGCCGGCGAGACCATCGAGATCGCGGTCTCGCGGCTGCCGAGCACCAACCCTGCTCGCCGGCGTGGCGTGCTGTTCCTCAACATCGGCGGCCAAGGTGACTCGCAGGCGGCGCTGCCGCTCACGCTGGTGTCGCTGGGCCTTCCTGCCAGTGTGCGGGAGAGCTACGACCTCATCGAGTTCGACCCGCGCGGCATCGGACGCAGTACGCCGCTGACCTGCAACCTGCGGCCCGACCAGGCGGCCACTCTGATCCCGCCGCCGTACGCACGGACGGCCGCGGACGTCGACCAGCGTGCCGCCGACGCCCGGCAGATCGCCGAGCAGTGCGCGCAGTCCAGCACCGCGCATCTGCTGCCCTACATCACCAACACCAACGTCGCGAGGGACATGGACCGGATCCGCCAAGCTCTCGGCGAGCAGCGGATCTCCTACCTCGGGTACTCGCACGGAACCTACCTCGGCACGCTCTACGCCGCGCTCTTCCCGAAGCGCACCGACCGGATGGTGTTCGACAGCGTCAGCGGTCTCGGTGGGCTCGATGCCGTCGGCGCTCGGAGGTGGGGCCTGGGATTCGAGCTGCGGTTCCCGGACTTTGCGCGGTGGGCCGCATCTCAGGACGCGACGTACGGACTCGGTGCCACCCCGGCGCAGGTGCGGACGCGGTACCTGCAGATTGTCGACAAGCTCGACCAGGAACCAGTCGCCGGAATCAGCGGGGCCGTTCTGCGCGCCATGACGTACGGCATGCTGTTCAGCGATTCGATCTTCCCGGCCCTGGCGTCGGCCCTGCAGGCACTCGCCGGCGGCCAAGCACCGCAGCTGCCGCCTCCGCCCGCGGGCGGAGACTTCTCCGGCATGCTTGCGCTGGTCTGCAACTCCCCCGGTTGGTCTCGGGACGTCGACACCTACCAGCGCCACGTGGCTGTCGACCGGATTCGCTACCCGCTGTTCGGCCCGGCGGCGGCCAGCGTCTGGCCGTGTGCGTTCTGGCCGGCCAAACCCGAGCCGCGAGTAGACATCAGCAAAGCAGGATCGTCGACAATCCTGCTGGTGAACAATCTGCGCGATCCGGCCACGCCGTACGTCGGGGCCGTCGAGCTGCACCGGAAGCTCGGTGCGGGATCCCGCCTGATCACCGTCGACCAAGGCGGCCACCTGTCCTACCTCTTCGGCAACAACACCTGCGCGAAGAACATCGAGACCACCTTCCTGGTCGACGGCAAACGCCCACCGCGAGACGCGTTCTGCCCCGGCACCTAACGCTCGCTCCCGGGCAGCGGTGCGGAGTCAACCAACCGCACCGCTGCCCAGTCCTCAGGAACTGCGTCGCACGCTCCGCTCGGGATCATTGAGCAGTCTGCGAGCGGTTCCGCTGAGCTGGTTGAGATCACGCAGGAACCGGGAAGACGTTCCTGTTTGGTCTAGGTAACCGCGGCGTCGGTAGAACGCATGTGCATCCTGGCGGCGGTCCGCGCTGGTGACCTCCATGCGTACGCATCCCTGGCTTGCAGCGAACGATTCCGCCGCCGCAACCAGTTCGCCGCCGATGCCCTGGCCGCGTGCGTGATCGGAGACGACCAGAGCCATGATCCTACCCGAGGAGCCGGCGAGCTGGAAGAACGGACAGATGTGGACCGCGACCAGGCCGAGAAGGTTGCCGTCAGCATCGGCCACATAGGCTGCGCTCAAGGTGTCGTCACCCCAGGTCTGGATTCTGGTTGCTGTTGTCGCGGTGCCGTCCTGGGCGTACCCGAGCTGCTCAAGCAGCTCGTTGACGGCGTCCGCATCGGTCGTGTGTGCCGGTCTTATCCGCACGCTGTCCCCGGTCAACTAGGCGATGAGAAAGTCGAAATAGGTGTCTGGGTAGGGTTCGTCCCGCAGTGTGTAATGCCACCATTCGCAGTCGTAGGAGCTGAACCCGCTGGCTTCCATGACAGAGCGAAGGTACCTGCGGTTTGCCGCTTCGACCGGCGTGATTCCCTTGGCTCCATGGTGTGAGACCGAATCCATCAGGTCATGGTCACCTCCCATGGAGGCGAGTTCACCGGTGGTCAAGTGATAGAGCGTCAGGTCAACAGTGCTGCCTCGGGTGTGACCCGACCTGGCGGCCACATATCCCCTGTCGAACATCTCGGCCCTGTCGATCTTCGGATAGTGCCGTAGCTTCGTCCGCCCATCCTCCGGTTGCTTCGACCAGCGCAGAAAGCTGTCCACGGCGCGCTGAGGGCGATAGCCGTCCCAGAGAAGCAGGCCGAAGCCGAGGGAAGCGGCCGACTCTTGGGCTCTTCCCAGGGCCGCGCACATGGCCGTCGTACCGACAATTCGGTTGGCCAGATACCCGTCGACCGGCTTGCCGGTGAAGTTGTCCCAGGTGGCGTACTTGGCATCCCACCGTACGCCGGGTACGAACTCGTCCACGAAGACAAGGTCAGCTTTCATCGGAGCTTGCCTGTCACCGCCAGCGACACCATCGCGTCGATCACCTCGGCCATCGGCATCCCGGCGGCGGCCATCATCCTCGGATAACGGCTGTACGACGTCATACCAGGGAATGTGTTGACCTCGTTGAGGACCACCTCACCGTCTTCGGTGAGGAACATGTCCACCCGGGCGATTCCCCTGCAGCGCAAGGCACGATAGATGGCCTTCGCTGTCTCCTGAACGAGCGAACGCGCTTCTGCCGAGATGTCAGCCGGAACGATCGGTGTCGAGTTGTCAGAACCGGTCTCGGGCGAACTCTCCTGATGGATTCGGAAGAAGCCATGAGTCAGCGCGATCCGATCCACCTCGCCGACCACCAGATCCAGATCGTTCCCGAGGACGGCACATCCGACCTCGCTGCCGACGACGGCTTCTTCGATCAACACCCCCGAGTCGTACTGCCGTGCGAATTCCATTGCGCCCGGCAACTCTTCCTTCCGGGACACCTTGCTGACACCGAAAGACGAGCCCGAACGGGCCGGCTTGACAAAGACCGGATAGCTGAACTGGCCGGCGTCGATGTTCTCGTCCGCCGAGACCGTCCAGAAATTCGGTGTAGCGATCCCCGCGCTGCCGGCCACGATGTAGGCCAGGGACTTGTCCATACACAGGGCGGAACCTTGGATGTCGCACCCTGCATAGGGGATGCCGGAGAGCTCCAAGAGGCCCTGGATCGCGCCGTCCTCGCCGAGTTTGCCGTGCAGAACAGGCAACACCACGTCCAGGCTGATCGTCTCGTATCGTCCCTGCTCCAGGACCAGCAATCCGTGGACGCCTCGGTCCGGCGACAGGACGACCGGACGGCAGTCATCGGTCTCCCAGCCTACGGCCGGGCCGTCACAGAGCATCCACGCACCGCTCGTCGTGATCCCGATGTAGTACGGTTCGTACTTTTCGGCATCGAGGTGTTGTGCGATCTCTTGCGCGGATTTGACGGAGATGGGGTGTTCTTCGGAACAGCCGCCGAACAGAATGCCGATCTTCATATCCATTGCTGCTTTCTGTGTTCGAACGCGAGGCAGTTGGTCAGAGAGTTCTCAACGGTGTCACTCAGGGCACGGTCGGTGTAGTAGGCGGTGTGCGGACTGATCAGCACAGTGGGCAGTTCGTGGAGTCGCAACAACAACGTGCTGTTGATGGGTTCATTTCTGCAGTCGGCGTAGAAGATTCCTTCCTCCCCTTCGAGGACGTCCAGCGCCGCGCCACCGATGCTTCCGCTTTCCAGGGCTGGAACAAGGGCCTCGGTGTCGATCAGCGCGCCGCGCCCGGTGTTGACGATGAACGCGCCGTACTTCATCTGCCCGATACGTTCGCGATTCAAGAGGTGGCGCGTGTCCGCGGTGAGCGGCGTATGGAGGGAGACGATGTCGCTTTGCTCGAGCAGTTCGTCGAGCCGTACGAAATTGGCACCCGCCTTGGGCCGCTTGTCATACGCCAGGACACGGCAGCCGAAGCCTCGTAGCCTGTCCATGACTGCGGTGCCGATGCGACCCGTTCCGATGACCCCGGCAGTCAGGTCGCGGAGTTCTTTCCCGCGCACCTCATTCAGTCTGTAATCATGAACATCTACACGGCGCATGATGGATTTCGCATCGCGCACCGCCATCAACATGAGCATCAGCGTGTAGTCGGCCACGCTGTCGGGCGAATAGTCGACATTCTCGACGAGGAGCCCGACGCTCTCGGCGTACTTCACATCGACGTGGTTGTACCCGACGCTTCTCGTGGAGACGTACTCCACGCCGGCCCGGCTGAGCGCCAGCAGAGTGGCGTTGGTGATCTGGGTCTTGTGACCGACGCTGATGCAGCGATTTCCGGAGGCGAGGTCGACATTCGCTTCAGATACCGCCTCGGCTGTGATGGTTGGCGTGACCCTAAAACGAGGTGCCAACTCTCGGAACAGAACCGCCTCGTCCTGCCCGCATCCAAAGATCGTGATTCCCGTGACCGGGGCGGCCGAGGTGGACGACGCCAGCCATCGAACGAGAGCCGCTGGTTCGCTGTAGGTCATGCCACCCAGTCAAGGGGGCACGGTGTTGTCCGCCTGTATGCGGATTTCGATACGCCGACGAAATGCTAACGACGGGTAACCCGTGGCCGAGTGACGACAGGAATGCACCACCAGCGGTACGACGCCAGCGCGGCCAGCCCGGCGCCGGCGGTGTTGAGCAGTACGTCGTCCACCGAGGACACCCGGTCAAGCCGCAGGACGTACTGCGCGACCTCGACCAGGATCGAGCAACCCGCCGCGAGCGCCAGGATCCGCGGAACCGACGCCAGCGCGGCGAACCGGAGGGGGACGAAGAACCCCAGCGCTGCGAACACCAGCAGGTTGCCGGCAACCTGAGGCGTCGACATCGTGAGTAGGTCCCGCAGCGGTACGAGGCTCACCCGGCCGGGGACCTCACCCGCGCGGCTGCCTGGCAGCAGGATCATCCATACCCACGGCACCGTCCCGTAGAAGATGCCGACCTCCGCGAGCGAGGTGCGCCACGGCCGCGTCACGCCAGTGGCTTTCCGCCGGTGTGCCAGCACCCACACCACCAGCGCGGCCAACGGCAGCAAGGCCACGGTCAGGAAGGCAACGCCAGTGAACGTGTCGAACCAGTGGTCCCACCCGTTGATGATCACGCGACCCCCACTTTCCGTCAGGTCATGGAATCTAGTCGTCCGCGCCGCCTGATGGACTCGCGCCTGCTCATGTAGAGGTCGAAGGCCCGGTAGACCATCGGCCGCAGCGGCAGGTCCCACTCGCCGACGTACCTCACAGCCTGTCCACCGGTGCCGACCTTGAACTGGATCAGCCCGATGTGCGGGTCGTCGGCGCCGAGGGTGGGGGTGATGCCGCGCAGATTGTAGACAATGCAGCCGGCCGCCAGCGCGTCGCGGATCATCGCCCACTGGCAGGCGTTCGATCCGCGCACCTCACGCTTCTCGGTGGAGGAGGCGCCGTAGGAGTACCAAGCCTGGGCGCCGACGCGGACCATGATGGCGGCGGCGACCAGGTCGCCCCGGTGTCGGGCCCCGTAGAGCCTGATCCGCTCGGGATCCTCGGTGCTCATCGCCGCGACCATGGTCTCGAAGTAGCGCAGCGGCCGGGGCGTGAAGTGGTCGCGCGCGGCGGTGTGGACGTACAGGTCGTGAAACGCCTTCAGATCCTCGCCGACCCTGACCTCGACGCCCTCCTTGGCTGCCCTCTTGACGTTGCGTCGCCACAGCTGGTTCATGCCCCTGAGCAGGTCGTCCTCGGTCCTACCGGCCAGCGGAAGTTCGAAGTTGTACTGCGGATGCCCGGCGCCGAACCCGTTCTCCGGACTCTGCAGCCGCCAGCCGGCGTCCCGCAGTTGGCTGGTTACCCGGGCACCGACCGGGTCGACGCCCCGGCTGGGTAGATCTGTGAGCCGCTCGATGCCCGGGTCAGCAATGCCTTCCTTGACCTGGGCCGCACACCAGGTGTCCGTGCGTACCGGTGGACCGAGCCGGATCGCGAACGCGCCGCGCGCCTTGAGGTACGCCGCCAGCGGGTCGAGCCACGCGTCGATCTCGCCGGTCCAGTCGATCACCGGCCCTTCGGGCACATAGGCCAGCGTGTAGCGCTCGAGCCGCGGCACGGGGCGGTGAAGCACGAGCCCGGCGCCGACCAGCCGCCGGCCGTCGTACCAGCCGAGAGACTCGCTGCGCCACTCCGTCTTGACGCTCCCCCATGCCGGGGTCTGCAGGAAACTGACCGACCGCTGTGCCTGCACGAACGCCAAGTGCTCGGCGGCGCCGATCGGCTGGACAGTCAGGGTCACTGCTGCATCCTGGGGTCGTGCGTAGGGTCGGCGTACCTGGGTGGACAACCGCGATCGACGGCCTCAGGGCGCAGTTCGTAGTGCCAGGGTTCGTTGTCGTAGATCTGACACAGTCCGTACGCAGCGCCGTGCTTGGACAGCCACGCGGTCGCGTCTGACCGCCCGATGTCGATCGCCTGCCCCAACACATGAGGCGACGTGGCTGGGGTCGCCACCCATCGGGCTGCTTCCTCCCTCGAGCCGTACTTCGCGACCGCCTCACTGAGCAGTTGCTCCTGGTACGCCGGGGAACGCCAGCCACTGTTGACGAAGAACTCGACCCCGTCGTCCGCGGCATCTGTCGCGGCCTTGCGCAGCGCACCGAGCAAGTCCGGGTCGAGGTTGGCCACACCGGGAATCTCGTCGTCGAACACCTTGACGCCCGCAGGGACGAAGCCATCGGCCAGTGCACCGTGGCGAGCGTCGCTGGGCGATGCGACCGGGAATGAGAACGTCGTCAGCGACTGGTGGATGAAGACGCCGACAAGCGCCACATTGGCGACGACGAATGCCGCGCGGACGGTCAGTTTGGTACGGCGGCCTGCTGTCTGTGCCGGTTCGCTGGCGGACATGCGTTCAGTCAAGGCAGCGTGCTGTTGCCGGCGCGTATCCGGTTTTGGATACGCCGACGATATGGTCCGGCTCGTACCATCAAGAGTGTGCGCGTGCTGATCGTCGAGGACGAACCCGAGATGGCGGACGCCGTCCGCGATGGCCTCCGCCTGGAAGCGATCGCGGCCGATATCGCCGGTGACGGTGACACGGCGCTCGAACTGCTGAGCATCAACACCTACGACATCGCCGTACTCGACCGCGATATACCCGGCCCGTCCGGCGACGAGATCGCCAAGCGGATCGTTGCCTCCGGCAGCGGTATGCCGATCCTCATGCTGACTGCCGCCGACAGGCTCGACGACAAGGCCTCCGGGTTCGAACTCGGCGCCGACGACTACCTGACCAAGCCCTTCGCGCTCCAGGAACTCGTGCTCCGGCTCAGAGCGCTCTACCGCAGGCGCTCCCACAACCGACCACCCGTGCGGGAGATCGCCGGTCTCCGGGTGGATCCGTTCCGCCGCGAGGTCTACCGTGACGGCCGGTACGTCGCGCTCACCCGCAAGCAGTTCGCCGTACTCGAAGTCCTCGTCACTGCCGAAGGCGGCATCGTCAGCGCCGAAGCGCTCCTGGCGCAGGCGTGGGACGAGAACGCGGATCCGTTCACCAACGCCGTACGCATCACTGTCTCCGCCCTGCGCAAACGCCTCGGCGAGCCCTGGATCATCGCGACCGTGCCGGGCGTCGGCTACCGCATCGACACGGGAGACGAGGGTGGATAGAGAGCCTGGTTGGAGCGTTCGCCTCAAGCTCACCCTCAGCTACGCGGGGCTCGTGATGCTTGTCGGTGTCTCGCTGCTCGCGGTCGTGTGGGTGTTCCTGCTGCGCTACGTACCGGTGTTCCTCTTACCCTCGCCCATGTCCATACCCGACCGCTCCGACCTGATGGCGGCCTTCCTCCCGAAGGCCATCATGATGCTGATGTTCCTGCTTGTCGTCGGCCTGGTCGGAGGCTGGATTCTCGCCGGCAGCATGCTTGCGCCCCTGACTCGCATCACCAATGCCGCCCGGCAGGCGACGAACGGATCGCTCTCGCACCGGATCATGCTGGAAGGCCGCCAGGACGAGTTCCGCGAACTCGCCGACGCCTTCGACACCATGCTCGCCCGGCTCGAAGCACATGACGCCGAACAGAAGCGATTCGCGGCCAACGCCTCCCACGAACTGCGCACCCCACTGGCGATCACGCAGACCCTTCTCGACGTGGCCCGCAACGATCTGAACGGCGACAACCGCGCACTGGTCGATCGCCTTCACGCCGTCAACACCAGGGCGATCGACCTCACCGAAGCATTGCTTGTGCTGAGCCGCGCCGACCAACGGTCCTTCACCCGAGAACACGTCGACCTCTCCCTGCTGGCCGAAGAAGCCACGGAAACGCTCCTCGCACTCGCCGAGAAACAGGGCCTCACCATCGAGACGTCCGGCACCATCACGCCCACCATCGGCTCCCACGCGCTGCTGCTGCAGCTGACCACGAACCTCGTGCACAACGCGATCGTCCACAATCTGCCCGACCATGGCACCGTGTGGGTCACCACCAGCGCGCGCCCCAGGACCGTACTGCTCACGGTCGAGAACACCGGCGAGAGTCTCACTCCACAGCTTGTGTCCACGCTCGCTGAGCCGTTCCAGCGCGGCACCCAACGCATCCGCACCCACCACGCAGGCGTCGGCCTCGGCTTGGCCATCGTCAGAAGCATCACCCAAGCCCACGACGGAACCCTCACGCTCACTCCCCGCCCCTCCGGCGGCCTCCGGGCAACTGTCGAGCTACCCGCCGCACCACACCCCAGCGTCTGAGGATCAGGGGAAGCGCCCGGCGCTTCCCCTGATCGAATGGCCTCACTCAGGCCTTGGCCTTGCGTGCCCTCGGCTTGCGAGGGGCGGGATGCGAACCGTTGCCATTGCCATTGCCCTCCGTCTCGGGCTCGGCCGCGAACGGGATGAACGGCATGGTCAGCGGCAGCGCCGCCAGCCGCATCAGGAGCAGGACGTTGTCATCACCGGCGGTCTTGTTGAGCCGGAGGCGGCCGCAGTTGGTGCACCGGTGGATGAGGACCCAACGGCCCTCGCCGCGGACCGTGACCGCGATCGGTTCCATACCGCCGCTGCAGTCGGCCTTGCGATCACCCGGCACGTTGCGGTCGAGATGGCGCGACCACAGACAACTCGGGCAATGATTTCGATGGGTAGTTCCGGGGGCGTCGAGAGAGACCTCTACGCCGCAGTGTTCACAGCTGAACGAACGTGCGAATGCCAAGCCAAAGACCCTTTCAGAGCGAAGCTGCTGGACAAGACAGACATCGGCTTCCCTCCTCCCGGTCCGCGCCGACTCGTCCGGCGCACGTCCCCCCAGCAGATCAGCCCCCATCCCCACCGTCAATCGATTAACGGCGCCCTCTTGGATGACGCGTCATGGTTCGAGCCAGCTCAGCAGGATCCGCGCCGCATCAGGACTGCGCGAGCTGCGGGATGAACGCGACGAGCGCACTGGTGAGCAGCGGCGACAGGACCGCGAAGCCGGTCAATGGATTTCGCAGCAGGGAGACGTCGAGGTGCAGCAGTGCCTCGAGACGACTCCGCGCAGCTACCCACGCCTCTGTCGGTTGCCCGTCCCACGGCAGGGGGTAGGCACCATCCACAACACCTCGGGCACATCGCCGCCAGGCCGCAACCAGTGGCACATTCAGCACCGCTGCCAGTACGGCGAACAGCGCACCGTAGTACAGGACGTTCGCCGCAGGGAACTCGTCCGCCCGATCCGGATGCACATCGAGGAACGCAGCACGCAGTGTGCTCGACGTGACGATGGCCGCGACCACACCGATCACGAACGCCCCAACGCACAGCACCAGCAGATCCCAGAGACGCAACATCTGGACGATCACTTCACGGTGCGGGCTATCAGAGTGGATCGGGCCGGGAGGATCATCGCCTGGTCTCGCCGGGATCGGCGGCAACTCCCCGATCCGATGCAGTAGGACCTGGCAGGTGTGCAGCGCGAGCCAGACGAGCACGAGCCACGGAATCGCGGCAAGCAGTGCGCTCACCAACACAACACCTGTCCGGGCGTCGAGATTCTGCACCGGAACGTCGGGGTTGGCGCCGCCGGCAACGATTCGGCCGGCAATCACAACCCCGAGTCCCGCCGCGGCACAGATGACGTACGTCCAGCGCAGGGACTTGGAGGCGTCGATCCCCCACGTGTCCGCGGCAACCAGAACACGGATCGCCGTCACTGCCAGCCCGACGAACACCAGGATCGCCGCAGCCCCGACCATCCTCCAGACCATCCAAGGCACACCACCGACCAAGGCTTCGCTCTCCGCCGAACCCGTCGAGTCCCCCGCCCCAAGCACCGCAGCCAGCGCAAACAAGAGCACAATCGCGCCGACAGTGACAACCGGCGGCCCCAGCCCGAGCCTCCCTCGTGCATCCCGCACAGCCAGCCCCCCTCCGCCGCCGACCAGCGCTACTGTCCCGAGACTTCAGCCGGTTGGGGCATCCGACCCTCCCCTGAGTCGTTGAACGCAGTGTGCACCCACCGACTCCTGATGAACAAGGGGCCGGCCGACTGAGACCGCGCCCACGTGGTTGCCCTAGGCAACGCCTGCCCGTGCGACTGAGGGGTGTTCTGCGGGCTCGCGGTGGATTCGGCCTTTGGTGGTTGACAGGGGCCGGCCGGTGGCTGAGGAGCGGGCCGCGTCGGCCTCAACACAGCCGCCGGACACGCTGCCCACCACGACTCCGTCGCCCGACACTGCCATCGCCGCGCCCGGTTGGCGAGGCGCCGAACGGAACGTGTCGATCACCGTGGCCACGGCGAATCGGCCGCCATCGGCGTACCACGGCCGGATGTGCGGGAGCAGATCACGCACGCTGCCTCACATGTCCTCGGCGCCGGCCTTCATGGCCTCGCGGATCCGGGAGTAGGTGCCGCACCGGCAGATGTTGCGCAACTCGTCGAGGTCCGCATCGGTGATCTCGCGGCCTTCCGCGTGGGCCTGCTTGACCTTGGCCACGGCGGCCATGATCTGGCCGGGCTGGCAGTAGCCGCACTGGGAGACATCGTGGTCGAGCCAGGCCTGCTGCATCGGGTGCAGGTCTTTGCCGACGGTCGCCGGCAGGCCTTCGATCGTCGTGATCTCGTCGGCCGGCTCGATGTCCTTGACCTGCACCGAGCACGGATTGAAGGCCTTGCCGTTGATGTGAGAGGTGCACGACTTGCAGACCTCCAACGCGCACCCGTACTTCGGTCCGGTGACGCCGAGCAGGTCGCGCAGAACCCACAGCAGACGAACGTTGCCTCGGCCTCGACGCTGATCCGCTTGCCGTTGAGTGTGAAAGTGTGGGTTGCCATGGATTCCTCAGAACGTGTGGTCGAGACCGTCGGTCGGTGACTGCGGGGTGGACGGCTCCAGCGGCAGCGGTTGGAAGCCCAGCTTGCCGTGGTTGATCGGGAAGTACGTCGGCATCGTCCCGGTGGCGCGGGCGTAGGCACACGCGACCGCGGCGAAGGCCGGGGCCACCGCCAACTCACCGGCGCCGCCGGGACTGTCGCTGGTGTTGGGCATGATGACCACCTGTACGTCCGGCGGTGTGTTCCACTGCCGGGTGTAGAAGTAGTTGTCCCAACTGCCTTCGAGCGGCATGCCGTTCTTGATGTGCAGACTCGAGGTCAGCGCGAGCGCGATGGCGTCCTGCAGGCCACCGATCATCTGAGCTTCCAGCCCGCGCGGGTTGATGCAGAACCCGGGATCGACCACGATCACGGCCTTGGTCACGCGCGGGCCGCTCACTCCGTCCCGAATGGGTCTGTTCACCGTTTCCGGCCGGCAGTCGATCTCGACCAGTGTCGCGACCGCACCGCAGTACTCCGCGTGCACCGCGACCCCCTGCGCCGTGCCTTTCGGCATGGCCTTGCCCCATCGGCCGACCTCGGCCGCCTTGTTCAGCACCGCCAGCAGTCGCTTGTCCTTGAGGAAGTTGCGACGGAACCGCACCGGGTCCTGGCCGAACTTCGCGGCGAGCCGGTCGACCACAAGCTCCTCTGCACACACGACGTTCGGCGAGTAGATGTTGCGCATGCTGCCGGTGTTGAACTTCAGCGGGATCTCGTTCAGCAGCTGCGTGGTGACACCGAAGTTGTACGGCGAGGACTGGCTGAGCGCGAAGATCGTCTCGGCGAACGAGAGGTTGCCACCGACCGGCAGGTCCGCGGCGAACGCGGTGATCATCTCTCCGAGCCCGTGACCGAAGTCCGTCTCCACACTGGTGTGCCGCTGCTCGTAGCTGAGCACGTTGCCGGCCAGATAGTTGACCCGGACGCGCGACGTACACATCGGGTGGACGCGGCCCTGGCGGAAGTTGTCCGTGCGCGACCACGACAGCTTCACCGGCTTGCCCATCTTCTGGGAGATCTCCGCCGCCTCGGCCGCCACGTCATGGAACAGGTGCCGGCCGAACGAGCCGCCGCCCTGGATGACGTGCACCTTCACCGCGTCGACCGGCAGACCGAGCCGTTTGGCGATGTCCTCCTGGGCGACGATCGGTACCTTGAGACTGGCCCAGATCTCGGCGCTGGCCGGGGTGACGTCGGCGATCGCACAGTCCGGTTCCAGCGGGCTGTTGCTGGCGAAGGCGAACACGAACTCGGCGTCGATCGTGTTCGACAGCAGCGGCGGCACGGCCATCGGCAACTGGGCCGCACGGAGCTTCGCCAGCACGGTGGCGTCGGACTCGCCGTCCACAGTTCCGGGGCCCCAGGTCGCGTCGACCACCTGGATGGCGTCGATGCACTGGCCGAACGTCTCGCCTCGGATCGCCACACCGTGGGTGATGGCGACGACATCCGTGATACCGGACATCGCCCGTACGGCGGCGAGATTGTTGACAGACTTCACGGTGCCGTTGATCGTCGGCGGCCGGGCCACCATGGTCGGCTTCGCGTTCGCGACCTGCAGATCCGTCCCGAACTGCTTGCGGCCGGTGACGATGTCGTGAGCGTCGACGCGGTTGTGCGGGCGCCCGAGGATGCTGAACTCGGACCGCGGTTTTAGCTCGGCGGACACCTTGATCGTCCGGGAACTGGCGGCCGCCCGGGTCAACGATCCGTACGTCGCCGTACGCCCGCTCGGTCCACTGACCACACCCTTGCGAGTCGTCACCTTGCCGGCCGACACGCCCCAGTGCGCAGCGGCCGTTTCCACCAGGCGCTGCCGAGTGATCGCAGCGGCTGTGCGTACCGGGAGGTACATGCTGCGCATCGAGTTCGAGCCTCCGGTCAGCTGATTCATCAGCAACTCCGGCCGCGCGTCGGCGAGCCCGATGGTGACCTTGTCCATCGGCAGGTCCAGTTCCTCGGCGACGATCATCGCGATCGCCGTGGTCATGCCCTGGCCGACCTCTGCCCTGGGTACGGCGAAGTACGCGGTGCCGTCGGTCTTCAGTTCAACCGAGATCAGGCCCGAGGTGGGCGAGGCCGCGAGGTTCTGCAGATCGCCGAGGTCGAAGATCTCCTCGGGCTGCGGCAGTGAGGGAACCGCGGCATCCGCCGGCCGGGGATCGGCCGAGCCGGCGATCCAGCTCACACCGACCGCCAGGGTCGGGGCGGCGAGAATGTACCCGAGCACGCGACGGCGCCCCAGCAGGCCACGCTCGCCGGCCGGCTGTTGTGTTGACTCGTCCGGCGACCGACGGTGTTCGGCCATGAGGATTCCTCCGTGATTCGACCAGTGCAGGGAACGCAGTCTGACAGCGGAGAAGGCGCCGCGGCATGGCCAGAACGCCTACGTTTGGCCCGGCCGGACTGTGCACAACGCACAGCGGCGGAGCTCAGCGGGTCATCAGCGGCCCTGCGGCGGAAACAGCCTGACGGCCCGGATCGCCAGGCCGAGATCCAGGTGGGAGGCTGCGTCGGTGAGGTCCCGACCGGTGATCTGATGGATCCGGTGGAGGCGATTGATCACCGTGTTGCGGTGGCAGTACGCCAAATCGGCCGTGCGCCGGACGGAACCGCCGGCGGCGACCCACCTCTCGAGGGTGTCGAGCAGTAGCTCACGTTCGGCTGCCGGCACCTCCATGAGCGGCACCAGCCACGTCTGGACGAGTTGCTCGGCCAGCTCCGGGGCGCTGAGCAGCAATGCCTCGGGGAGCCGTTCGGTCAGCGACGCGACCCCGGTCTCGCCGCTCGGCAGGGTTCGCCGGGCCAGCGTCGCCTGACGGTACGCGACGTCGACATCGGCAAGTCCTGAGACGACGCCTGACATGCCCGCGGGCGCGCGGACGGCGTCGCGCAGCGATCGGAGTACGGCGTCCTGAGACTCCGCGCCCAAGGCAAGCAACCCGACGACCGTGTGCGTTCGCACCTGCCACGCCGAGCCGACGTGGACGCCGGCCAACCGCCGTCTGAGCGACGCGACCGTGCACTCGTCGTCGACCAGGTTGTCGATCGCCACCACGGCGTACGGGCCGTTCACCGGTACGTCGAGGACGGTCGCGGCCTCCTGGACGAACGCCCGGTCCTTCGCTCGGCCGTGCAGCAAGCCTTCCCAGAGCGTCGATCTGCGTCGCTCGTCGGCGCGGACGAGTTGGCGTTCCGCGGTGTGATAGGCGGCCGCGACCTGCGACGACGTACTGTCGACGACCTCCCAGACCTTGCTCGCGATATCCAGCAGGGCATCGGAGTCGACCACGCCCTGCGCCCGGGCCTCGTCGATCAGCGCCTCCCACACCAGCCGACCGCCGAGGCGGAACGAGCGCAGTACGTCGTCCAGCGGTATCCGCTGCTCGGCCCGGCGCCGTCCCGTTTCCCGTGCGGCATCGAAGTACTCGTCAGCTGCGGTCCCACCGCGCCGACGGTCCGTGTCGGCGATCATTTGCACGACCCGGGCGACGTTGTCATGACATGACCGCCACAGGTCATCCGGCGGAACCGAATCCAGCTCGCGATAGGCAGGGTTCTGCTCGTAGATGGTCTGCACCAGCGCGTCGGTCACCGGCCGCAGGTGAAGCAGCAAGCTCCCGGCCAGCGCCTCCGCGGTCCGCGGCACCACCGTCCGCCCGACGTTCCGCCGTACCACCTCACTCATAGTCGGCACAGCATCGCACACCGTTGCCACGCCGCACAGTCCTGGCGGCGTCGCCGGACTACTCGGTGATACCGTATAGTGGTACTCGGTGCTACGGAGTACTGAGAGGATCCGCGATGGACGACCTGACGGAGATGTTGAAGGGCACGCTCGAGGGCTGCGTGCTCGAAATCATCGGCCGGGAGGAGACCTACGGGTACGCCATCACGCGCCGGCTGAACGAGCTCGGCTTCGCCGACGTCATCGAGGGGACCGTCTACACCATCTTGCTGCGACTGGAGAAGAACGGGCTCGTTCAGGTGACGAAACGACCATCCGAGCTGGGGCCGCCGCGCAAGTTCTACGCGCTCGACGACGCGGGGCGCGAAGAACTCGGGAGGTTCTGGGCGAAGTGGGAGTACCTCTCATCCCGGATCGACAAACTCAAGGAGGGCGGACGATGAACTTGTGGGAACGCATGACAGGCAGCGATCTCACCAGGGAGTACAAGGCGTTCGAAGCCCGGGCCGCGGCCTTGCCGGCCGACTACCGGGCGGCGTGGGACCAGATCAAGGCTCACCTCTTTCCCTACGGGAGCTTCACGGGTCGCAACCTGATGCCGATCATGGACGGCGCACTCGGGCTGCTCGAAGAGACGGCGGCGGACGGGCAGAGCGTTCACGACGTGCTGGGCGACGACGTCCAGGGCTTCTGCGCGGCGCTGGCCGGCGGAGAAGGGGCGCGGAGCTATCGCGACCGGTGGCGCGAGCAGTTGAACCGGAACGTCGCAAGGAAACTGGGCCAGCTAGGAGGCTGACGTGGGCATCCAGGACATCATCGAGGGCAAGAAGCAGTGGCGGGCGCACCTGGCGCGAGTCAAGGCGCTTCCACCGGACTATCAGATCGTCTACAAGGAGATGCAGAAGTACTTCTTCAAGATCGGACCGGTCGAGTTGACCGACGGGAACCTACTCGCAGAGATCGTCGACTTCTTCGAGGAGGGCGTGGCGGCCGGCAAGGGAGTCCTGGAACTCATCGGCAACGACGTCGCAGCCTTCTGCGACGACCTGGTCAAGGACTCGCGCACCTACGCCGACATCTACCAAGAGTCCCTCAGCGGGAACCCCGCCGCGACCGAGGACTAGGAGCTCAGCCCGACGCCGACGACGAAGCCGCCGATCAGGATCATCATCGCGGCACCGACCGTAGTGGAGTGCGCGGCGATCCACCCCTTCGCCGAGAGGAGCCGAGGTTCCATCCGCCGCGGAAACAGGATCGTCGCGACGATCGGAACGCCCACGGTGCAGGTGGCGATCACGGTGTAGAAGACCACCAGCCCGAGATTGTCGCGGAACGCCAGGTCCGCCCCGACGATCGCCAGGCCCGCCGCCGCAGCCAGAAGGATCGCCTTCGGACGAAGGTTCAGCGCCAGGCCGATGCCGAACACAGACAGAGTGCCGAACGTGCCGATGCGGTCGAGCCAGCTCGGTCCGCTTCCGCTCCCAGCGCGAGACCGACGTGCGAGGGTCACCACGCCCAGCAGCACGAGGGCACTGCCGATCGCCACCTCCACCTTCCCCACGAGGGCGTCGTGTTCGCGCGGTCGTCCGGGAAGCGCCTGGCCGGCCACGGCCGCCAGCGCGACGGTGGCGAAGGTGCCGAGCAGTGTGCCGACCAGGAAGCCCAGGCCGGAGCGGCTGCGGCTCTCCGACAGCAGGATGAAGATGGTGGCGGTGATGGGGACGCTGCTCAGCGCCGCGGCAAGGGCCAGCGGTATCAGCTGAAGCAGCGCCTGCCCCATCGCGTCTCCGATCCCGCCCCGACGAGCAGGCTTCCGGCTTGGCGTACGTCGCGACGGCTAGGTGATGGGCTCGATTTCGCTGGGCCGCCAGGTCTTGTCGAAGAAGGGTTGGAGTGGGCTGTACAGACGCAAGATGACGAAGAACCCCTTGCCCGGAACAGTCTGGATCCAGTTCCCGTCGCGCACGCCGTCGGGCTGTTCTGGTCCGAGGACCACGGCGGTCGAACCGTCCGGGTCGGCCGTCGCCGCCGGCGTCGGGTAGCTCTGGCTTCCGGCGCGGGGGAATCGTTGCGGTGTCTGGAGCATTGACCGGGTCTCGTTGTCGTACAGCGTGAGCGACCAGAATCGCGCCTCGGGGATGCCGGGCGGCAAGACGACGCGGTAAGTCTTGGCCCCGTCGAAGTAGTTCTTGTCGGCGTCGGTGAACGCCATGACGTACTGCGAGCCGACGTTGGTCAGCCGCATGCACATCGCGGGTGTGATGCCGGTGTAGCCGTAGAAGAACGCCGTACGGGCATGCAGCTTGCGGGCACCGGTCGGCGCGAGCGGCTGTACGCCGTCGGGACCGACCAGAGGCGGCGGTGTCTCGAAGTTGTAGCCACCGACGAAGAGCATGTTCGACCAGGACGAGCCCGGGTAGTACTCGAAGGCTTCTGCCTGGCGCGGATTGAACACCAGTGCGCGGGAGGTGGCATTGCCGACGGCCGCGGCCTGCTCCAGGATGCCGCGCATCCGCTCATCCGGTGCGAACGGCCGGCCTTTGACAATGCCGATCGCCTCCAGTTGCCCCAGGGTCTCGGGGTCCGTGGCGTCGGCCGGCTCCTGCTGGACGATCTCGTTCAGCAGTTCGAAGAAACCGAAGTCGGACGGCGGAATGGTGTTGAACGCCTTGCCGCTGGCTTCGACGAATCTCGTCTCCGGCGTCGGGGTGGAGGTCCCCGGATGGACCTGGCCGCTCAACAGCGTGGCGATGCTGGTGCCCTGTCCACCCTCGACATAGGGGTACAGCTTCAGGGTCGTCTTGATCCGCTCGACCGTCGGCCCGGGATCGTCGTGGTCCATGAACGCTCGCCCCAGCAGCACTACCCGGGTCGTGCGGGAGTGCGCGACGTGGAAGCCGCTGTCCGGCAGGGAGCCGCCATGGCCCGGGCCGACCAGCAGGAACCTGCCGCCCTCACCGCGATCCGGTCCCGGCAGGCCGAAATCGACGATCCACTGGAACCACATGTCGTCGAAGATGCCGAGCGCCTCCGGTGGCGTCTCGACGACCATCGGTCCGGCGGACAGGTCGACGATGCCGACGAAGTACACCGTGTCCGCGTTGGCGGTGAGGAACAGGGACTGGGAGTCCATCAGCTCGGAGAAGATGAGGATCGAGTTGTCGTCCGCGCCGGCCTCGATGAAGCCCTTGCGCGCTGCGTACGTCGAGGCACCGGCGAACGCGTTCAGGTACGCAGTGACGCCGTGCAAGAAGTCCAGGTGGTCATATGCCTTCTCGACCGTGGTCCGGCTGGGTGCACCGTTCACGAAGTCGAGCGGTCCGATCCGGGTGTCCACGAAATCCGGAATCGAGATCGACTCCAGAGTTTCCTTCGAGACCATGTCTGACATCACTGCCGCCTCTCCACGACTCCCGCCGGGCGTTCGCCCGCGTCACTCGTCTCGTTCGTTCCGAGCATCGGTTCCCAGCGTGCTCGACGACCTGCCGCGAGGCATCACTCATATCGAGTGACTCCGACCGCGGATTCATGTGATCTGCGTGATGCGGATTGCGTCTGGTCCGACGCGCAATAGAGGTTCAGCATGCGGAAGGATGAGTTGGTCGTGGACTACATCGAACGACTGCGTCGTCTGGCCATCAACGACGCATGCCTGGCCGACGATGGTGGAGACGACCACTCAGTACTGGATCCCGTCCTTGATCAGAGAACGCGGGCGTTGGTACGCCTCGCCGCGCTGGTCGCGGTCGGCGGGGCTGTCCCGTCGTACGGCGCGCAGACGGATGCCGCGGTGGACGCGGGAGCGACGGCGGCGGAGATCGTCGACGTACTGTTCAGCATCGTTCCGATCACCGGACTCCCACGAGCGGTGGCCGCAGGACCCAAGGTGGCGCTGGCGTTGGGTTACGACGTCAACGAGGAGCCGGATCGGCAGTTGGTGGATGAAGAGGGCTAACCGCCGAGCAACCCGATCGCCATCGCGTGTTGCACGGCGTCGTTGCGTGAGGAGACTCCCAGCTTCCGGTAGATCGAGGCGACCTCGGAGCTCACGGTATTGCGGCTGACGAACAGTCGCTGGCCGATCTCGCCGATGGTGAGATGCGTCTGCAGGTACGGCAGCAGCCGCAACTCGGCCGGGGTCAGGGGCGATCCACCGCTCGCACCGGTCCGGGCACTCGAGGTGACGATCCTGCGAAAGTCGGAGACCTCGTCGACCAGGGCACCCAGCGCAGGCCGATGGAGCAGGACGTCGTCGATCTCACGCAACAGGTGACGAGCGGTCGAGGCGTCGCCGATGCTCCAGTACGCCTTCGCGAGCTGGAGCCGTCCACGGACCGCGAAGAAGGGCAGCACGAACGTGCAGGCCGGGCGCGCTCGCATCGCATTGGTGAGCTGTCGGTCCGCCTCGTTCAGATCGCTCCGGTGCACGGCCAGCCGCGCCGCCTGAGCAAAGGCGATCACACTCGTGGCGTAATCGTGCATCCGATGCCTGTCGATGAGCGCGAGAGCCCGATCGACGTGTTCGCCCGCCTGCGCCCACCGGCCGCGATCCATGTCCACCGATGCCAACTCGGACTCGCTCTCGACGATGGTGTCGGTATTGCCGAGCGCCTCGGCCACGGCCGACGTTTCCACGAACAGTTCGCACGCCGCGTCGACGTCTCCGAAGAGGAGATGGGCTTCGGCCGACATGCACAGCGCAGTGTCGCGCCACGGGCTCCAGGGCGGTTCCTGAGCAAGCGCGAGGTTCGCGTCGATCAGCATCTGCTCCGGCCCGGAGGCGCACATGACCGCCCGAAGCATTGCCCGCGCCGAGCCGAACGACGCCGTGCCGTCCGCCGGCACCAGATCGAACGAAGCCGCATCCACGATCGCCGCCCAGCGTTGCGCTTCGCCGGTGTGACCCGCCAACGCGGTGATCCAGCCGGCGAGCACGGCGAGCGGCGGGTATTCCTCGATGGCAGAGTCCCCCAGCGCGGACAGCCACCGCTGCACTGTCGTGATCTGGCCGGCGCTGTACGTCGGCAGTGCCAACGCTGTCACCAGCCGGACACAGCGACTTCGCTCGGTCGTGTTCAGCAGGTGTTCCAGGGCGAGCACCGGAGATCCGTTCGACTCGTACCAGTCGGCCGCGCGCAGATGCAGCTTCATGACGACCTCGGGCTCGACCCTGCGCAGCTCACCGAGAAGGAACTCCCGGAACAGCGCGTGGTAGCGGTACCACAGACGCCGGCGGTCGAGCGGTATCAGGAACGAGTTCGAAGCCTCGATGGTGCGCAACTGCTGCTGTCCGCCAGGTTCTCCGAGGAGGGCATCGCACAACGGTGCATGGAGTTGGTCCAGGACGGCCGTGCGGCGCAGGAACGCCTGCGTTGCGCCGGGCAACTGGCTGAGCGACTCGCGATACAGGTAGTCGGTCACGTACCGGTCCTCACCGGACACAGCCACCGCCTGCCCGTGGCTCTCACGCGCGATCGCCGCGGCGAGGTACAGGCCGGCCGGCCAGCCTTCGGTTCGAGCCGTCACCCCGGCCACCACATCGGGCGCCACCTGGACGCCGGCGGCCGCGAAGACCTGCTCGGCACCGACCGCGTCCAGGGCCAGCTCCGCCGCGCCGAGTTCCACCACGTCCGCCGCCGACCGCAGCCGCGGGATGTGAGGCTGCTCCGAACGACTCGCAGAGACCAACTGAGAGCCCCGCGGGATCCCTGAGATCACCACGCCCAGTACGTCGTGGCAGGCCGACGACCGCAGTTCGTGAAGGTCGTCCAGCATCAGTACGAACGGTGCCGGGCTGGTCCTGAGTACCGACGCCAGGCGCGGCGCGCCCCGACCCAGCGGCGATACGCCCGGACTGCGCAGGTCGGCCAGCAGGTCGGCATCTGCCGGTGAGACCCGCGCGTACGCGGTCGCCAACACGGACAGAAGCAACGCGGGGTCGTCATCGAAGCGGTCAAGAGACACCCAGACGATGCGACGATTCTCCGCCCGTGCCCACTGAGCCAGCAAGGTCGACTTGCCGTACCCCGCAGACGCGGTGACGCCGACCACACGGCACTGGCTGGCGCGAGCCGCCTCGATCAGGCCGGCGCGACTCACCGAACCCGGGCGCGCCTGCGGGACCGACAACTTCGCGTCCAGTAGCAGCCGATCCAGCCCGCCGACGACCGGCGCCGCTCCCTGCGATTCCTCGCCCACCATGCGTAGCCGCCCCCACCTGCTCCCGCTCGCAACCTTGCCGCAGGAGCCCGCGGATCGACTCATCCGCGCAGGGTGACTTCCATCGACCTCGAATACGGCAGCCGCCCGCACGCACGACGGAACCACCGTCGACCGGCCGGTCAAGCGTTCGCTTTCGCGCGTCGCTACTCCGCCGCCACCCGCGCTTTACCTCGTTTGGTGGCGCCGAGGATGACCTGAATGCCCACCCCGAGGACCACCAGGTCCAACAGCATCTGGGCGGCGACGACGAGACGTGACGCCTCCCCCCGGGGTGAGATGTCGCCGAAGCCGACCGTGGAGAAGACGGTGACCGTGAAGTAGAGCGCGTCGGATCGGGTCAGCGACTCGGTGAAAGCGCCGGAGTCGTCCAGGCTCATGATGAAGTAGGTAGACGCGAACAACAGCAGGAACAAGGGCGCTGTCGATGCCAGGGACTGTGTAGCCCGGATGGCTGGATAGGCGGCTCGGAGGATGGCGCGGACCTGCCACGCAATCGTTGCCATCAACAACACAACACCGATCACAAGGTCGAGAACGAGGTACCCGTCGGACCGGCGATCGAGGGGCAGCACGTAGTACAGAACGACCAGGGCAGCCGCGGTGACCCCTGCGCGGAGCAGACCCCGCGCGATCAGCCACCGGCGGCGCCCGGAGGTCAGATCGTCAGCAGGAGTCACCTGCGAATCGTCACTTGGTGTCATGACAACGGCCTGCGCGGCTATCCGTTGCTTTCGGCCTCGAGCTCTGCGATCTCGATGGCGACGTCGAGCGCCTCGACGATCCTCCCCGTCGCCGAGGCAACACGCGCCGTACCGACAATCGGCGCGATCGCAGCCAGGACACCGCGGACCTGCTCGGCATCGACACCCAGCTCGCTGGCCGCGCCGAGGTTCAACAGGTACGAGACCGGCGGCGCGTCGACGGCGACCAGGGCGGCGATACGGACGAGCATCAGGACCTCGGGATCGAGACTCGATACCGCAACCGAGTCGGCGGTCATCCGTGCGAGCTGGTCGAGGACAGGCCTCTCGGTGGTGGATTCGGACATGATGCGTCCCCTCGTTGGGTGGGTGGACTGTTCCTGGTTCGATTCCACTCCGATCCGCGCGGTTGCCGCATCATCCAGATCGCGTGAAGCGGCGGTCCGCACCCGGATTTCACACGATGAGAGTGATTCCACCCGGCGGTCCCGGTTGTGGGATGGACTCAAGTCAGTTGCGCCATGGCTACTGCGACAGCGTTGTCGCCTTCCGTCGTGGTGCCCCGTGAAGGAGGGTCCGAAATGGCAGAGCAGACAGCACCTGGTCATCGATCCGCGGTCCAAGCGGAGGAGAAGAGTAGCTGGGCAGTTGGGTTCATCTTGTTCGCCGGCATCATGATGATCGTGGCCGGCGGCTTCCAGGCCTTCATGGGTCTGGTCGCACTCTTCGAGAACGAGTTCTACGTTGCCACCCGCAACTACCTGCTCCAGTTCGACGCCACCGCCTGGGGCTGGATCCACCTGCTCGGCGGCTTGCTCGTCGTGGGCGCCGGGTTCGCGGTGATGGCCGGCAAGATGTGGGGACGGGTCATCGGCATCATCTTGGCGGTGCTCAGCCTGCTGGCGAACTTCGCCTTCATGCCGTACTACCCGTTCTGGTCGCTGACCATCATCGCGGTCGACGTCTTCGTGATCTGGGCACTGATCGCCCACGGTCGCGACGCCACCGCCTGATCACGAATCATCCTCCTCACGTTGACAGGAGCATCGGATGACCAGCGCGCCAGCGTCGATACGTGACGCCTACGAGCGAGCCCGCCCGTTCGCCCTGACGATCCTGCTGGGCGTCGCCGCCTTCACGATCGCGCTGGCCGGGCTGAGGTCTATCGCAGACATCATCGGGCCGGCCTTCCTGGCGCTGGTCATCACGATCACCCTGCATCCGATCCGCATCCGGCTCGAACGGCATCAGCGGATCCCGGGATGGGTCGCGTCGATCCTCATGGTGATGGCCGCGTACCTGCTGCTGCTCCTGCTCACCCTTGCCCTGGTGGTGTCGGTCGCACAGCTGGCCGCGCTGGTCCCGCAGTACAGCGCTCAAATCACCGACGCGATCGCGAACGCAGGGAACGCGCTGCGAGACCTCGGCGTCAAGCAGGACCAGATCAACGCAGTCGTCAACGCCGTCGACCCCGGACAACTCGTCGACCTCGCGATGTCGGTGCTGTCCAGCACGCTCGGCGTCCTCAGCAACCTCTTCTTCCTGCTCACCGTCCTGCTCTTCATGGCCTTCGACACCGACTCGACCCGCCGCGGTTTCGCCATGCTCAGCGACCGCTTCCCCAACCCCGTGGGTGCGCTCGACAACTTCGCGCACGGAACCCGCAACTACATGGGCGTCTCGGCCAGCTTCGGACTCGTCGTCGCGGTGCTCGACGGACTGGCCCTCTGGATCATGGGCGTCCCCGGCGCCTTCGTGTGGGCAGTGCTCGCCTTCGTCACCAACTTCATCCCCAACATCGGCTTCATCATCGGAGTGATCCCGCCGGCGCTCATCGCGCTACTGGACGCTGGCCCAGGGCTGATGATCGCAGTCATCGTCGTCTACAGCGTGATCAACTTCGTGATCCAGTCCATCATCCAGCCACGCGTCGTCGGGGATGCGGTAGGGCTGACTCCCACCTTGACGTTCATGTCGCTGGTGTTCTGGACCTGGGTGATCGGACCGCTCGGCGCGCTGCTCGCCGTACCGCTGAGTCTTCTCACCAAAGCACTCCTGGTCGAAGCCGATCCCCACACCCGCTGGGCACTGCCGCTGATCTCCGGCAAGACGGACCCGCCCGACACGCCTGATCCAGTCGCGAACCAACCATTGGCCGACACGGAACCGGTCTGAGATCGCCTGGCACCACGCCACTGGGCTTCGATGGTGACGGTTTTGAGAGTGCCGGTGAAGCGGAATGGTGGCCGGCGAGATGGGTGTGCCCCAGTCCTCGCCGACGTCGAAGGTGTCGTCGGTCGAACCGATGTCGTCACCGACCACCAGCAACACCTTCGGGGCACCCGCCGGCGGCGGGCGGTCAGGAACACGGCGTCCGCGTGCAGATGCGGAGTAAGACTAGGGAGGTGTCCAACGACGGGAGCATCATGCGGATCGGTGAGATCGACATCCACCCGGTTACCGACGGCGTTTTCCGGGCATCGCCCGCGTACTTCGGGGACCACGCGCGCGCCGAGGGCCACGAGGACCTCTTCACCCGCCACGGCATGGCCTGGCTGCCGATCGGTTGCTTCCTCGTGCGAACCAAGGACCGGACGGTTCTGGTCGACGCGGGCATGGGACCGGATATCGCCGATGCCAGTCCTCGGCGGCTGCTGATCGGCGGGCAGTTGCCGCTAGGGCTCCGCGCTGTCGGCATCAGCCCGTCGCAGGTCACCGACGTCATCTGCACCCATCTTCATTCCGACCACTGCGGCTGGCTCTTCGACCTCGACGCCGCGCCGATGTTCCCCAACGCCGCCATCTGGATCGGTGCGGGCGACTGGCACCACTTCGTGCAGGACCCGGCGCACGCGATGCGCGAACACATCCGGCACGGCCTCCGGAGCGCGGCGGATCGCGGCGACCGCCTGCGCCTGGTCGATCGCGACACCACGCTCGCGCCAGGCATCACCCTGACCATGACGCCCGGCCATACGCCCGGTCATCTCTGCGTCATCGTCTCCTCCGGAACGAGTCGCGCGCTGCTGCTCGGCGACGCGATCATCTGCCCGGTCCAGCTCGACGAGCCGACCTGGCGGTCAATGGGTGACGTCGATCCCGAACTCGCCCAGCAGGTTCGCGAGCGACTGTTCCGTGAGCTGGAGGACGGCAACACTCTGGGTGCCGGCGCCCACTTCCCCGAACTCCAGTTCGGCCGGGTCCTGGCCGGCCAAGGCCGCCGCTGGCTCACCTGAGCGCTCTCGCGTGGCGTCGGGGGACATGATGATTCGGTGACGACGAACGAACAGACGGCACAGCCGTCGCCGACGAAATGTTGGTGTTGCGACAAGGAGTACGACGAGCGCGAACTGGTGCGATTGGGCGCTCATCCGGAGGTCGGGATCTGTCTGGCGTGCGCCCTCGATGTGAAGCAGCGCGCCGGTGAACGCGAAGACGAACTCAGACCGACGGCGACCACGGGGCTACGAACCGGCGTACGGCGCTCACGCGAATGGGTGATCGCCCGTGACTGGCACAACCGGCCGGTCCTCGGCCCATTGCTGCGTCGGATCAACCGCCATCTTCCGTAGCGTGGATCGGCCGGTAGGTGCCGTCCGTCAAGAAGTCGTGTTGTCAGGGGTGGAAGACGACCTGTGGGTACTTCGGGCTTGCACGGCGGCTCGTCATCAAGAATCCACCACGCGACGGACCCTCGGTCCCCCGCTGGAATGACCTCGGCTCCCAGACGATACGGAAGCGCAACTCGTCGGGTCAGCGTGTCTCGAGGAACGTGACCACTGCGAGCACCCTGCGGTGGTCGTCGTCGGTCTCCGACAGGCCCAGCTTGGACAGGATGTGCCGGACGTGCTTCTCCACGGTTCCTTCGGTCACCCACAGTCGCCGGGCAATGCCTGCGTTGGATCGTCCCTCGGCCATCAGCGCAAGCACCTCGTGCTCCCGCTCGCTGAGACCGGCCAGCGGGTCGTCACGGCGCCGCGCGGTCACCAGCTCCTGCACCAGAGCTGGGTCCATGACCGATCCACCCTTGACGATCCGCTCCAGTGTGTCGATGAACTCGTCCACATCCGTCACGCGGCTTTTCAACAGGTAACCGATCCGCTGACCGGTGGCGAGCAGCTCCATCGCATCCTCGACTTCGGCGTGGGCCGACAACACCAGGATGCCGATCTCCGGAAGCTCGGTGCGGATCTGCCGCGCGGCATCCAGTCCGTCCGTGGTGTGCGTCGGCGGCATCCGGATGTCGAGCACGACCAGGTCGGGCTTCAGTTCGCGCACCATCGGAAGGATCCACGTACTGTCGCCGGTCTGCCCGACCACCTCGAACCCGGATCGCTGCAGCAGGCTGGCCAGGCCCTCACGAAGGAGGACATCGTCCTCGGCCAACAACACACGCGTGACAACGGCACCATTGCTGTGCCGGTGCTGCGAGGACGGCCCGGTCGCCATGACAAAGGGTATCCCGATCCGTTCCCGCCCGCAGCCATCCGAAATCCCGTGCTACAGGTGACCTGAAGTCACCGGGTGCCCGCGCTCCACACAAGCCGGTAGGCCCGGTGTCTCGAGCGCATCTCGCACCTCTCACGGTTTCGTCGTCCAATCCGGGCGGCGGACCCGGCGTGGCGGGGCGGACCCGGCGTGGAGGGGTGAGTACTCGAGACCGCCGGGTCCGCCGGTCTAGTTGCCCATGACTGCTTCCATGGGCTCCGCTGACGCGCGCCTGTGCGCGCGGGCAAGCAGCAGCCGTACCTTCAGGGCCTTGCGGCCGCGGTGGATCCGCGACATCACCGTTCCGCGGGGAACTCCGACGATTCCCGCGATCTCCTGGTAGCTGAAGCCCTCGACGTCGCGCAGCAGCACCGCCCGCCGGTAACGGTCAGGTAGCGCCGCCAGCGCCTCCTGAACCCGCTGATCGGCGATCGCCTCGATCACGGTCGTCTCGGCGGAAGCCTCGACGTTGCGCTCGACGCCAGCGGTGACCCGGCAACTCTCGGGAACGGTTCTCGGTTCGTTCCGCCGCTTGCGGTAAGTGTTGATGAACGTGTTGCGCAGGATCCGGTACAGCCATCCGGTCAGGTTGGTTCCGGGCTCGAACCCGGAGAACCCCTTGTAGGCTCGCAGGTACGTCTCCTGCAGCAAGTCCTCCGCGTCGGTGTGATTCCCGGTCAGCCGCAGGGCAGCGACGTACAAACGCGGCCGAAGCGGAACCGCCTCGGCTTCGAAGCGGTCCTTCAGCTCGTCAGGACTGCAGAGTGTTCGCACCCTCGGAGCATCCCGCGACACGTGTGGCCGTGTCGTCGCCGTGAGCACTCCCCCACCGGGCATGCTGCCGGGAATCATCACTACCCGCTAGCAGGAATCGCCCGCACAAGCGCTCGGTCACCTGGTGTCACGATCCCGGCCGCGAAGCCGGACTTGCTCCCCCAGCGCCAGTGCGTGAGACGGCAAGCGCGGTAGCGCGCAACGGCGGGCGATGGGCGCGTGGGTCGCAGGACGTCCAACCGCGAGAATGGTGGCGCTGGTTCGGCGGTGGGGCCGCGTTGCTGACCAACTGCCGGGGCATCCGCGCAGGTCAGGGACGGGTCAGGCGCGAGGCGAACCCGCTTAACACGGTGCGAACGCAACTGGGCCGGTGATGTAACCCGGGCTCGCGACCGTCGATCATCCGACGATCGAGGAGGCCGCCATGCATCGAGTTCCCGATCTACCCGAGCTCCAGGCAACCGCTGAACGGCTCGGCACGCAGCTCAGCAGCGAAGAGGCGGAGGTCTATCGCCGCCATCTGACCCGGATGCTCGCCGAATTCGACGACTTCGTCCAGGCCCGCACCGCCGAGGTCCGGCCACCGCGGTTCCCGGGCGCCCGTGAGCCCGGCTACCGCCCGGGCCCGGACGAGGACCCGCACAACGCGTGGACCTGGAAGTGTTCCGTCGCGGGCAGTGGCGAGGGCACCCTGACCGGCAAGAGCGTCAGCTACAAGGATCACACCGCGGTCGCCGGCATGCCGATGGCCTTCGGCGCGCACGCTCTGTCCGGCCACGTGCCCGACTTCGATGCGACCGTCGTTCAGCGTGCCCTGGAAGCCGGCGCGACGGTGGTCGGGAAGAACGTGATGAACGGCTTGGCCGGCGGCTACGGCTTCGGCGGCGGCGTCGGGGACTACGGCCGCCCACTGAACCCGCACAACCCACTGCACCTCACCGGTGGGTCATCGTCCGGGTCCGCGGCAGCACTGGTGGACGGCGAGGTGGACATCTCGTTCGGCGGCGATCAGGGCGGCTCGATCCGGATCCCGGCCGCCTGGTCCGGAACCGTCGGGCACAAGCCGACCTTCGGCCTGATCTCCCACTTCGGCATCGGCTTCGGCTCGGACCAGAGCATCGACTACACCGGCCCGATGACGATGTCGGTGCGCGACGCCGCCCTCGCCCTCGAGGCCGTCGCCGGGTACGACGGACTCGATCCGCGCCAGACCCGCGACGTACCCGATTGGTACGACGCCACGAGCGGTCTGACCAACGACATCGAAGGACTGCGGATCGGCGTACTGCGGGAAGGATTCCTCGGCGCCACCGAGGCGGTGACGGACTCGGTCCAGCAGGCGATCGAGGTGTACGAGAAGCTCGGCGCGGTGGTCACCGAGGTGTCCGTGCCGGAGCACCTGACCATCGGCGCGGCGCAGATGGCGTTGTCGGCCGAGGCCGCACTGGCGGTCCGCGGCTCCGGGTTCTACGGCGCGTTCACTCGGACCTACTACCCCGAGGACACGATCGCAGCGATCACCCGGGCCTGGCAGCGCGACCAGGAACTACTGGATCCGCGGGGCCTGCTCACGCTGATGGCCGGCGAGTTCAGTCGCCGCTATTGGGCCGGCCGGCTGTACGCGAAGGCGCAGAACGTCCGGCCGGCGTTCATCGCGGCGTACGACCGGGTCTTGTCCGACGTCGACCTGCTGGTGATGCCGACGACGATCACCCAGGCACCGCGCTTCGAGCCGATCGACGACCGAATGACCGCGCTGGACTTCGCGTTGCAGAGCCCCGTCTCGCAGAGCGCGGTCGCGAACACCCGGCCGTTCAACTTCACCGGCCATCCCGCGCTGGCGGTGCCGTGCGAGAAACGCGACGGGCTGCCGGTCAGCATCCAGCTGGTCGGCCGGATGTTCGACGACGCGCTGCTGCTGCGCGCCGCGCACGCGTTCAGCCAAGCCGTTCCGTTCACGGAGTGGCTCGCTGTCGAGGCGGCATGACCAACCGAGGCATCTTCCGTTCGCTGCAGGTTCGCAACTACCGGAACTTCTTCTGGGGTGGAACGGTGAGCAACATCGGGGTCTGGATGCAACGGACCGCGCAGGCGTGGGCCGTCGTCGTGCTTAGTCACGGCGACGGCCTGGCCCTCGGCATCGCGACCTTCCTGCAGTTCTTTCCGACGGTGCTGCTGGGCCTGGCCACCGGGGCCCTGGTCGACCGGGTCGACAAGGTCCGGGTCTTGATCGTGACCCAAGGGCTGGTCGGGCTGGGCAGCGTGGTGATGGCGGTCCTCGACGGTCTCGGGATCCTCACCCTGGTTCAGGTCTGGGTGCTGGCCGGTGCGATGGGCATCGTCACGGCGTTCGACATCCCGGCCCGGCAGGCGGTGGTGTCCGAGCTGGTCGGCCCCGATCGGGTGGTGAACGCGATCGGGCTCAACTCGGCCTCGTTCAACGTCGCCCGGCTGATCGGGCCGGCGATCGCGGGCCTCCTGATCGGCGTGGCCGGTACGCCGTTGATCTTCGCGCTGCACGCGATCAGTTCGGCCGGCATCCTGATCGCGTTGTCGCGGATCGACCGCTCAGAACTACGCCAGGTGCCGCGCTCACCTGTGAGCCGGGGGCAACTAGTAGCGGGCCTGCGGCAAGTAGCCGGCGATCCAGTGCTGGCAACGGTGATCGTGCTGGCCGGCGTGATCGGGATCGTCGGGGCGAACAGCCTGCAGGTGGTGTTGCCGCTGGTCGCGACCGAAGTGTTCGATGTCGGAGCAGTCGGCTTCGGCCTGATCACGTCGTGCCTCGCGGTCGGTGGTCTCACCGGAGCGCTGCTGGCCGCATCGACCAGCGGGATGCCGAGGTACCGCTGGGTCATCGGTGCCGCGGCGGCACTCGGAGGCAGTTTGGTGATCGCCTCGCTGATGCCGATGCTGGTTGCCTTCGGCATCGCGCTGGTCTGTTGCGGCGGGATGTTCATGTCGTTCGCCGTACTGGCGAACACGTCCGTTCAGCTGACCGCCGAGCCGGGGCTGCGCGGGCGGGTCGTGGCCGTCTACCTGACGTTCTTCCTCGGTGGCGGTGCGCTCGGCGCTCCAGTGCTGGGGATGCTGGCCGAGCACGTCGGCCCGATGCGGGCGATCGGCTTGGCCGGCACGCTCGGCCTGCTGGCCGCCGCGGCCGGAGCGGTCGCCATGATGGTCGTCCGGTCCCGTCCGGTAATACTGGCGAATTCCCCCGGAACGATTCCGGGAATCGTTTACGAACGAGATACCGAAGTCGTCGACCACTGAAACATCAGCGCCATAGTTTGAACCTGGAACTCCTTCTACGACAGGGCTTCGGGCCCCGTCCTCACTCCGCTGAATACGTGCCGGAGCCGGTCGAGAAATCCCCTGGAAGGAACACAACAATGTCGATGATGACCCAAACCCGACAGGTCGGGAAAACAACGCCGGTGATCTCGCCCGCGTTACAGGTGCGTCACCTGGTCACCGAGTTCCGCAGCCGGTACGGCGCGGTCCGCGCGGTCGACGGGGTGTCGTTCACGGTGCCGCGCGGCCGAGTGCTGGCGGTGATCGGCGAGTCCGGCAGCGGCAAGAGCGCGATGCTGCGCTCGATCATCGGGATCAACCCGCCGACCACCCTGATCACAGGGGAGATCTCGGTCGGTGGCCGGGACCTGCAGACGATGTCACCTCGGGACCGCCGCACGGCCCGCGGCAGTGACGTGTCGATGGTGTTCCAGGATCCCCTGACCGCGCTGGACCCTGTCTACACGATCGAGAAGCAACTGGTCGAGGCGATCCGCAAGCACCACGAGGGTCTGGGCAGGTCCGAGGCCCGGTTGCGGGCCCTCGAGTTGCTCGAGCTCGTCCAGATCCCGTCGGCCGGCACCCGGCTGAAGGCGTACCCGTCGGAGCTGAGTGGCGGCATGAGGCAACGAGTGGTGATCGCGATGGCGATCGCCGGCCGGCCGACGGTGCTGCTCGCCGACGAGCCGACCACCGCGCTCGATGTCACGGTGCAGGCCCGGATGATGCGACTGTTACGGCAGATCCAGCGCGACATCGACATGGGTCTGGTCATCGTCACGCACGACCTCGGCGTCGCGGCCGAGCTCGCCGACGAGGTGGCGGTGATGTACGCCGGCCGGTTCGTCGAGCACGGCTCCGCCGTCCAGGTGCTCACGGCACCATCGCATCCGTACACCGAAGGCCTGATCGAGGCGAACGTCCGGGCCGGGCAGGATCGTCGGCCCAACGCGATCCCGGGGGCGCCGCCGAGCCTCGACCAACTGCCGCCCGGCTGCGCCTTCGCACCCCGCTGCGGCTACGCAGTCGGCGCCTGCTGGGAGACCCGGCCGACGGCCAAGACAGTGAACGTCGGCCACTCGAGCAGCTGCCTGCTCGTCCACGGCGAGACCGCACTGGCGTCCTGACATGCATCTCCGCCCACGCATCAGACACGCCCTCCTCGCGCTGCTGCTCGTCGTACTGGCCGGGTGTACGGCGGCAGCCGCGAGCGGACCGCCGCCGGCCGGTGGTGAGCTCCGGATCGCCATGTCCGCGGGCAACATCCCGTTCCCGTCCACCCCGCCGAACGAGGGGTACGAGGGGTACCGGTTCGTCGGCAACAACATCTACGACGGCCTGACCCGGCTGAATCTGAACCAGTCGGCCGCCTTGCCGACTCCCCAGCCGTCACTGGCCGAGTCCTGGATGCCGTCGAAGGACCTGACGACCTGGACCTTCAAGCTCCGTCAGGGCGTCCACTTCCACGACGGTACGACGTTCGACGCGGACGCGGTGATCTTCCAGTTCGATCGGCTGCGCACCAAGACCTCCCAGTACTACGACACGAAGTCCGCAGCCAGTGCGGCCGCGTCGTTCAGGTACTTCAAGTCCTGGCGCAAGGTGGACGCCCGGACCGTCCAGATCACCACCACCAAGCCCTACGCGTGGCTGCCGTGGGATCTCGCCGCCATCTTCTTCCCCAGCCCGGCGGTGGTGAAGAAGTACGGGAACAACGACTACAACAAGCATGCCTCCGGCACCGGTCCGTTCCGGATGACGAAGTACGTCGACGGCGAGGAGATGGAGCTCACCCGCAACGACGACTACTGGCGTGGCCCCGTCAAGCTCGGCCGGATCGTGCTCTATCCGCAACCCGAACCCGCCTCACGACTGTCGATGCTGCAATCCGGTGAGGTCGACTGGGCAGAGGTCCCGTCACCCGACTCGGTCCAGCAGTTACGCAACGAGGGCTACCAGATCGAGATGGGCAAGTACCCGCACGGGATCATGCCGCGGTTCAACCTGTTCCGGGCGCCCTTCAAGGACAACCTCGAGCTGCGCCAGGCACTGAACTACGCCCTCGACCGCCAGGGCACCGCCGCGTTGCTGAACAACGTCGGTTATCCCGCGACCGAGTACGTGTACGACGGCAACCCGTCGTACACGAGGAAGACGCAGGGTTACAGCTACGACGTGGAGAAGGCGAAGCGGCTGCTCGCCGACGCGGGCTATCAGCCCGGTCAGCTGACGATCACGATGGCCTATCCGACCGGTGGCTCCGGGAACATGTATCCGGACACCATGATGCAGAAGCTGCAGGCCGACTTCGCCGCGATCGGGGTCCGCACGAATCTGCGGCCGCTGGAGTGGAACACGATCATCTCGATCGGTCTGGACGGCCTGAACGCCAAGCAGTGGAGCGATATCGACATCCTCTGGGCCTCCCCCGCCGCCGGGATGATGCCGACCGGCTACAGCGCCACCTACTTCTGCAACCGCCCCGGCGGACTGCCGAACGCCACCGGCCTGTGCGACCCCGCGATCGACGCCGCTCTCACCGCGGCCAGTCAGCAGCCCGACGTCGCGGCGCAGTACCGGTATCTGCAGCAGATGATGGATGTCGCGCTGAAGAACGCGTACTTCCTCTTCTGGATGCACGACCTCAACCTGCGGGTGCTGAGCCCGAAAGTGCACGGCTACGTCCAGCCCCAGTCGTGGTGGGTGGACTTCACCCAGATCTCGGTCGAGGAGGACTGACCCATGCTCCGTGTCGTGGTACTTCGGATCGGGATGGCGGTGCCGATCCTGTTCGGCGTCTCCGTCATCGTGTTCCTGCTGATGAACGTACTGCCCGGGTCGGCGGAGGCCTCGCTGGTCAGCGACGACATGTCTGCCGCCGAGCGGCAGGCGATCCGCGACGAGCTCGGGCTCAACGACCCGCTGCCACTGCGGTACCTGCACTGGCTGGGTGACGCGCTCCAGGGCAATCTCGGGTACTCGGCCCAGCGCCGCCGCGACGTCACCGACCTGCTCATGCAGGCGTGGGGCAATACGGCCGTCCTGGCAGTCGTCTCCGCCGTGTTCGGGATCAGCCTGGGCCTCTGGCTCGGGTACGTCGCCGGGACACGTCGCGGCTCGTTGATCGACCGGATCACCGGCGTACTCAGCCTGTCCGGCTTGAGTATCCCGTCGTTCTTCCTGGCGATCATCCTGCTCGCGGTGTTCGCCGGCGGGCTGCGGCTGCTGCCGTCAGGTGGTGCGAACCTCGACTCGGGACTGCTGATGGCACTGCGAAGTCTGGTGCTGCCCGTGCTGTCCGGATCACTGATCACCATGGCGATCACGGCCCGGGTGACCCGCGCGAGCATCGTCGACGTGGCCGGGGCGGACTTCGTGGAGACGCTGCGGGCCAAGGGACTGAGCGAGCGGGAGGTCCGGCAGCACATCCTGCGGAACGCGATCTCGCCAGTGCTGACCACCTCCGGCGTCCAGATCGGCGCCCTGCTCGGCGGTTCGGTGCTGGTGGAGACGATCTTCCGCTGGCCGGGGATGGGTCTGCTGGTGTTCACCGCGATCTCGGCCCGGGACCTGCTGGTGGTCCAGGGCGCCACGTTGGTCATCGCGGTCACCTTCGTGCTGGTCAACCTGGTCGTCGACCTGCTGCAGGCCTGGATCGACCCACGGGTGAGAGGAGCGGTCGCATGAGCGAGACAGTGGTTCCGACCCTGCTCGACAAGAGCTTCGGCGCGAGTACGACGGCTGCCGACCGCGCGGAGGCCGCGCGCCGCCGCGACGAGTGGAACGCGGCCCGGACCAGCGAACGACCGACATCCTTCTGGCGAGCGACGCTGCGCCGGTTCGTCGCCAACAAGGTCGGAGTGGTTGCCGCGGTCATCGTCCTGCTGTTGGTGCTCGGGGCAATCTTCGCCCCACTGCTCACCAGCGCGGACCCCTTGCTCGGCAAGCCGCTCGACCGGCTGCAGAACCTCGGCTCGCCGGGTCACCTCCTCGGCACCGACGAGCAGGGCCGCGACATGCTCGCCCGAGTCCTGTACGGCGGCCGCCTGTCACTGCTCGCGGGATTCGTACCGACGCTCGGCGCGGCCCTGATCGGTACGGCGATCGGCGTCACCGCCGGCATCGTGCGTGGCGCGGTCGGGACGGTCCTGATGCGGGCGATGGACATGCTGTACGCGTTCCCGGCGATCCTGCTGGCGATCGCGGTCGGCGCCTCGCTCGGTCCGGGCCTGACCAACACGATCATCGCGGTCACGATCGTGTTCATCCCACCGGTCGCGCGCGTCGCCGAGTCCGCGACCCGCCGGGTCGTCGTCCAGGAGTTCGTCGAGGCGGCCCGGCTGAGCGGCGCGAGCCGGCTGCGGGTCGCCCGCACCCAGGTGCTGCCGAACGTGCTGAACGACGTGATCGTCTACTCCTCCGGCCTGGTCGGCGTGGCGATGATCATCGCGGCCAGCCTCAGCTTCCTCGGCCTCGGCTCGGCGCCGCCGGCGCCCGAGTGGGGCTACATGCTGAACAGCCTGCGCGGCATGGTCAGCGTCGCCCCGCTGGTCGCGATCGTGCCCGGCTTCTTCATCTTCCTCACCTCGGTGGCCTTCAACCTGGCCAGCGACGCGCTGCGGGAAGCCATGGACAGCCGGCTCTGAGCCGGTGCGGAAGGAGAACCCCGATGGAGTTGCTCGAACTGATCGACGTCTCGAAACAGTTCCACGTCCGGGCCGGCGGACGCCGGGCCAGGCTGTCCGCGGTCGACCAGGTCTCGCTGACGGTCCGGCCGGGGACGACGCTCGGCATCGTCGGCGAGTCCGGATGCGGAAAGTCCACCCTGGCCCGGGTGATCGTCGGCCTGCACCTGGCCGACGACGGCGAGATGATCTTCGACGGCAAACAGGTGCTGACCGGCAAACGCCGTACGCCGGCCGAGCTGCAGCGGATGCAGATGGTCTTCCAGGACCCGTCGTCGGCGCTCAATCCGCGTGCCACGATCAGTGAGTCGATCGGGTTCCCGCTGCAGGTCCAGGGCGTGCCGAAGACGTTGATCGCGGAGCGGGTCGAGAAGGTGATGCGGGACGTCGGTCTGCCCGCGGCGTACGCGTCGCACTATCCGCACCAGCTCAGTGGTGGGCAGCGCCAACGAGTCAACATCGCGCGGGCGCTGGCCCTGCAACCGAAGCTGGTCGTCCTGGACGAGGCGGTCTCGGCGCTCGACAAGTCGATCCAGGCACAGGTGCTCAACCTGCTGAGCGACCTGCAGGAGGAGTACGGGCTGACCTACGTCTTCATCAGCCACGACCTCAATGTCGTGCGCTACATCAGCGACGACGTCGCGGTGATGTATCTCGGCCAGGTGGTCGAGAGCGGTGATGCGCAGGAGCTTTACGACAACCCCCAACACCCCTACACCCAACTGCTGCTGTCCTCGGTCCCGACACTCGACCCGACCCAGAGCACGCGCGACGAACCGGTCGACAGCACCGACGGCACTGAGATCCCCAGTCCGATCGATCCACCGAGCGGCTGCCGGTTCCGTACCCGCTGTCCGTTCGCGATGGATGTCTGCGCACAGGTCGCACCGCCGCGGGTCGCCGTCACCGAGGGCCGCACGGTCGCCTGCCACCTGTACGCCGACTCCGCAGTACCACTCCCCCACCCGCAGGAGGTTTGAATGTCCACACCCGCAGAGGTCGTCCCCGCGATCCTGGCCGCGGCCCAGCTCACCGTCTCCGAGAGCGAGCTGGCCACGTTCATCCGGGACTACCCGCTGATGCGACAGGCGGCCGACGCGCTGTACCGGCCCGAGTTCGACCCCGACGAGCCGGCGATCCGCTTCGACCCGCTCGACTTCTACTCCGCCGGAAAGGACGCCTGATGACCACCATCAAGGACGCAGCGGCCGCCTTGCGCGACGGCAGCCTCACCTCTACCGCACTGACCCAGCAGATCCTGGACCGCGCCGTCGCCCTCAACCCCGCTCTTGGCGCGTACGTCGAGATCACCGCGGACGCGGCCCTCGAGCAAGCAGGCGCGGCCGACACGGCCCTGGCCGCCGGGGACGATCGCGGTCCGTTGCAGGGCATCCCGCTCGCGATCAAAGACATCATCGCGATGAAGGGCGCACCCACCACCGCCAACAGCCATGTGCTCGCCGAGGACTGGGGAGCCGGGACGGACGCACCGGTCGTCGCCCGGCTCCGTGATGCCGGCGCAGTCTTCGTGGGCAAGTCGACCACCAGCGAGTTCGCCTGCGGGTTGCCCGACGCAACGAAACGCTTCCTGGTCCCGCACAATCCCTGGAACGTCGACCACACGCCGGCCGGGTCCAGCTCCGGCACCGGCATCGCCGTCGCGGCCGGTCTCGCCCTTGGCGGGCTCGGCACGGACACGGGCGGTTCGGTCCGCAGCCCAGCTGCCGTGAACGGCCACACCGGCCTGAAGGTGACGTTCGGCCGGGTGCCGAAGAGCGGGGTCGTCCCGCTCGGTTTCAGCCTGGACAGCATCGGCCCGATGGCACGCAGCGCCTGGGACTGCGCGGCGCTGCTCGAGGTGATGGCGGGATACGACCCGACTGATCCCAACTCCGCGCAGCAGCCGGTCCCGGCGTACACGCAACTGCTGGACGGTTCAGTGGACGGGTTGCGGATCGCGCTGCCGATGCCGTACTTCTTCGACCACGAGCAGCTGGATCCGGAGATGCACGACGCTGTGCTCACGGCCGTGAAGCAGCTGGTCGGGCTCGGTGCGTCCTCGACCGAGCTGGACCTCCCGTACGCGGCCGAGGCCAAGGACGCGAACCACATCATCATGGTCTCAGAGGCGTACGCCTACCACCGCAACGATCTCGTCAGCCGCTGGAACGACTACGGCGTCCACACCCGGCCGACGCTCGCCCGCGGAGCCTTCTACACCGCCGGTGACGTCGCCCAGGCGCAGCGGTTCCGCCGGTTCTTCTCCCGTCAGGTCGCGGAGCTGTTCACGAGCTACGACGTGATCATCACGCCGTCCGCGCCGGTACCGGCTGAGCCTGCTGCCGGACTGTCACCGAGCAAGCGCCTGCTGACCCCCAGCTACACCGGCCAGTGGAATCTCACCGGCCTGCCGGCGGTCGCCGTACCGACCGGATTCTCCAGCAGCGGGCTGCCGCTGTCGATGCAGATCGTCGGCAAACCGTTCGCCGAGGCCACAGTGCTGAAGGTCGCCGACGCACTGCAACGCGTCAGCGACTGGCACCTCGCCGTACCGCCGGTCGACGCCCTCGCCGCCTGAAAGGACACCATGAGCAACGAATCAGAACCTCTGGCGACCGTGCTCGCGCTCGCCGGAGTAGAGCCGGCCGAAGCCGAACTGGTGCCGATGGCAACGGCTTTCGGCACCGCCCGGGAGAACGCCGCGCTGGTGTACTCCGTCACCGCCGCCCGTTACGAGGAACCGGGCCTGATCTTCTCCGCGCGGCCATGACCGCGCGGACGATCTCCGCTGCGCTCGCATCGCTGCGATCCGGCGAGGTCACCGCGTCCGGCCTGGTGGACGAGGCGATCACGGCTGCGGATGCCCATGACGGCGAGCTCGGCATCTACCTGGCCCGGTTCGACGAGCCGGCGCGGGAAGCCGCCGCCGCGGCTGACGAGATCTATGCGGCCGGTGATCCGGCCGGTCCCCTGCTCGGCATCCCGCTGGGCATCAAGGACATCATCACCACGGTCGAGGGACCGACCACCGCCCAGAGCCTGGTCCACGACCCGGCCTGGGGCGACCAGCTCGACGCTCCGGTGGTGGGCCGGCTCCGCGCCGCGGGCGGCATTATCAGCGGCAAGACGACCACCATGGAGTTCGCGACCGGCGTGCCCGATCCGTCCAAGCCGTTCCCGATCCCCCGCAACCCGTGGAATCCCGATCACTGGACAGGCGGGTCCAGCTCCGGGACCGGCAACGGTGTGGCGGCCGGGGCGTTCCTCGGTGGGCTGGGCACGGACACCGGTGGCAGCATCCGGATCCCGGCCGCGTTCTGCGGGATCTCCGGGCTCAAGGCCACCTTCGGACGCGTGCCGAAGTCGGGGTGCGTCCCGCTCGGTTACAGCCTCGACAACATCGGCCCGATGGCCCGCTCGGCCCGTGACTGCGCGATCATGCTGACCGTCCTGGCGGGGTGCGACGCGAGTGACCCGTGTTCGGTGGACGAGCCGGTGCCGGACTACGAGGACGCGTTGACGGGTGACCTGGGTGGGCTGCGGATCGGCGTCGACCCACTCGCGGAGTACCGCCGGGCAGACCAGGATCCGCAGCTCGGCGAGCTCCTCGAGGCGGCTCTCGCTGTACTGACTGCGCGCGGTGCGACCGTCGTACCGGTGCGGCTGCCGTACTACCGGGAGCTGACCGCGGCCACCGGAATCACGTCGCGGAGCGAGGCGTTCGCGTACCACGCACCCGATCTGCGCACCCGGTGGTCCGACTACTTCGCGGCCACTCGGCAGGGCGTCGGCATCGCGGCCGCGTACACAGGTGCCGACTACGTCCAGGCCCAGCGGGTACGACGGGTCGGTCAACGGGAGTTGGCGTCATTGTTCACCGAGGTCGACCTGATCGTCACTCCGACCGCGAGCGTCGAGGCCTTCACGATCGACGGGCTGGGCAGTCTCGCGACCGAACGCTTCCGTGCGATGCACACGTCCTATTGGAATGCGGTCGGTAACCCGGCGCTGTCGATACCGATGGGGCTCGGCGCACGAGGTCTCCCACTCGGGTTACAGCTCGTCGGAAGACCGTTCGACGAGGCGCTCGTACTGCGAGCCGGCGACGCCTACCAGCAGGACACGGATTGGCACTTGCGGCAGCCCGCGCTCGCTCAGGCCTCGGCCGTCCCTGTGGCTGTGGCCTGAGGCAACGGCATCGAGGGCGCCCCGCTCGGCGGCGTCCTCGATACCGGCCCGCGCATCACGGTGGCGAACACCAGCCGGTCGGAGCGCGCGTGCGACACGCTGTACTCCAACGGATGGCCGTCCAGCGCTCGCACCACCCGGCTGGTGTCGAGGAGGGCGAACCCGACGTCGACCCGCAGCGCCTCCGCGCTGATCGGGTCCGCGCTCGAGCAGCCGATCTGCAACTCGGTATCACCGACCGGCTCATGCAGTACGTCGGCGATCAGCTCGTACGGCGATCGGTTCAGACTCGCGAAGGAGCCCGTCAGCAGCACGGCGAACGGATCGGCCGGCATGAACGCGGACCGGATGCTGAGTGGAAATCCGTCGAGCGACGTGACCGACTCCAGGATCACCACCTCTGCTCCGACCGGAAGCTCCAGCCGCTCGGTGATGAACGCGGGCGCCTGATGCAGGCTGGCGTACGTCGTCCGGATCGCCACCCGCGTCCCCTGAGTGTTGACATCCTGCGCGAGATCCTGCGACACCTCGATGCCGTGCTGCAACGCGCTCGGGGTCAACGCGAACGTGCCGGCGCCGCGAACCCGCTCGACGAGTCCCTGTTCAGCCAGGATCGCCAGTACGTCTCGGATGATGCTGCGGCTGACGCCGTACTTGCGGATCAGAGCGTCTTCGGCAGGTAGCGGCGCTTCGGCCCAGTCGCCGCTGAGCAGTTCGGTACGGAGAAGATCGCAGACCCACTGGACCGTGCGCGAGCGTCCCGGACCGCGCCGGGAGCCACGGTGGTGGTCTGAACCGTGCTGCCACTGTCGGGAGAGGTGTTCCACCGGATCTCCTCCGACCGCCGGACGACGAGATTGCCGTTACGCTACGTCCGCTGGACGACCTGCCAAAGCGATAACTCCGTGGCCTGGGTCACAGCCCGCGTCCGTCTGGTTCCTCAAGAGCGGGGACGGGCTCACCCACCGCTGGCCGAGCACCGGCGTCGTCCCGGCCGACGCAACCGGCGGGGGTGTCGTTGGGCTAGGCACCGTCCAAGGGGAGCGAGACGTGGATCGCCGTACCGTGTCCGACCGGGCTGATGACGAGGATCGACCCGCCCAGAGACTCGACTCTGTCCTGCAGTCCGACCAGACCTGATCCACCGCGTGGTTCGGCACCGCCCGCGCCGTCATCCCGGACGGACAGCCGCAGTGCGTCGTCCCGTTCCTCGAGAGAGACCTCGGCGTGCGATGCGCCGGCGTGCTTGGCCATGTTGGTGAGTGCCTCGGACACGACGTAGTACGTCGCAACCTCCAGCGGCGGCGGGTACCGGGACTGGGTCTCGACCGCCAGGTCGACCGGGACGGTCGAGCGACGGATCAGCGTCCGCAAGGCCGGGCCGAGGCCACTTTCGACCAGGACCGCCGGGTGGATGCCCCGGGCTAGCTCGCGCAGCTCGTCCACCACCTCGGTGAGGTCGTGGGCGGTCTGTCCGATGTCGGTCCGCAGCCTCGGCAGGTACGCCGGTACGCCGCTCTGGGCGACGCGTAGTTCGAGAGCGAGCGATACCAGCCGTTGCTGGGCCCCGTCGTGCAAGTCCCGCTCCAGCCGGCGCCGCATCTCGTCCCCGGCGGCGACCACCCGCGCGCGGGACGCCGTGAGCTGTGCCCGGCTCTCCGCGTTCGCGATGGCGGTGGCGACGATCTCGGTGAACTCGACCATCCGCTGCTCGGCGGCCGGGTGGAAGGGGTGACCTCGCGATGCGATGGTGATGCCACCCCAGCAGAGCCCCTCGACGACGATCGGGCTGGCCACCGCCGACCGGACGTCCCATTCCTGAACGAATTCGGGGAGGCGCCCGCGCATCTCGTCGTCCAGGTCGTACCGAGCCGACTCGCCCGTCGCCTGCACCGTTCCGATCGCCGACCGCGACTCCAGCGTCCGGCGCTCGCCGACCCGGATGGTGTCCTCGAGCAAGCCACGGCTTCCCATCAGCGTCGCCGTTCCGTCGGCTTCGAACCGGAAGATCGCGGTGAGGTCGGCGCCGGTCAGCCGGCCGAGCTCCTCGGCCACCGTGGCGAACACGAGCCTGCGTTCCGCCCCGCGCGCGACCAGCGTCGCCACCCGCCGCAGTGCGGCCTGCTCGTCGGCCATCCGGCGCAGCTCGGCCCGTGCTTCGGCGTTCTCGATGGCGGTGGCGACCAACTCGGTGAAGCTTGCGATCTGTGACTCCGTGTTCGCCGCGAAGGGCTCATCGCTCTTCGTCGAGGCGGCGATCACCCCCCACACCTCGCCGGCCACCAGGATCGGGCAGCCGACGGATGAGCGGATCCCCAGCGCCTGGGCTTCCTCGGCGATCGCTCCGGTAGCGCCCACGAAGCTGTCGAGCCGGACCGGCCGACCGGTCTGCCGCACCTCGCTGGCCACGCTCAGTCCGTCCAACTCGATCCGTGTGCCGACAGTGAGGCGGGCGGGCACCCTGGTCCAGGCGGCGACACCGGTCACGGTCCCGTCTGCCTCGTAGCGCTCCATCCGGGCCAGATCGGCCCCGCACAACAGCCCGACCTCGCGGGTGACAGCCTCGAACACCGCCGCGGGCGACTCCGACTCCGCAACCAGGGTCGCGACCCGGCGCAACGCCGACTGCTCCTCGGTCAGGCGCACCGACTCCACCGCCGCCCGCCGCGACCGCGCTGCCAGCTCGGACACCACGAACGAGGTCACCAGGAACACCCCGAGCACCACCAGGTTCCGGGAGTCGGCGAGCCAGACCGAACCCTCAGGCGGCAGAAGAAAGGCGAACGCCACGACGCTGAGGACCGACGTGACCGCCGCCAGCCGCGCTCCCCACACCACCGCCATCGGCAGGACGGCGAGCAGGTACAACACCAGCAGGCTCAGCACAGGGACGTACGGCCTGAGCAGCGCGACCACACCGGTCACCACCGCTACCAGGGCCACGCTGGCCAACAGCCCGCGCAACCAGCGGGCGCTGGCTGGATTCAGCCGGCTCCGTGCCATCATCGCTTCCCTCGGACACGCCGACGGACCAGCTCGCCGCAGGCGCCCGCGGCAGACCGCCGAACCTGGCTCTCGATTGTGCCACCAGCTAGCAGGGGGTGCGGAGCCCCTCCTGACCAGCACTGGGAATGGCCGCTGGCGGCGATGCCCGGCAACTATCAGTCGGCCGATGCTGGTGGTCGTGGACAACGACCGGATCAGCGCCACGAGCGCAACGGCAGCACCGCCCGCGACCGGCCATCCGCTGCGGTGGCGGACCTTGGCGGTGACCCAGCTCGCCGCGTTCATGGCGCTACTCGACGTCAGCATCGTCAACGTGGCGCTGCCGTCCATCGAGCGAGTGCTCGCAGTGCCGGCCGGAACCGCGCAGTGGGTGGTGTCCGGATACGCGCTCAGCTTCGGGCTGGCGCTGGTACCGGCCGGCCGGCTCGGCGACGCGCTGGGCCGGCGCCGGATGTTCCTGATCGCCCTGACCGCGTTCGTGCTGACCAGCGCTCTCACGGGTGCGGCGCCGACCATCGGTCTGCTGATCGCCGCACGGCTGCTGCAAGGCGTCGCCGGCGGCATACTCGTACCGCAGAACTCCGGCTTGATCCAGGAACTCTTCCAGGGAGCCGAACGAGGCAGGGCGTTCGGCATTCTCGGTGCCACGATCGGAGTGGCCACCGCGGCAGGCCCCGTGGCCGGGGGTCTGATCATCACGCTGATCTCCGGACCGGATGCCTGGCGCTGGGTCTTCTACGTCAACGTGCCGATCGGTGTGGTCGCGCTGCTGCTGGCCGCGCGCTGGGTTCCGGCCCGTTCGGGAGCTGGCCGCGGCAGGCCCCACCTGGACCTGACCGGGTCGCTGCTGCTCGGCGCCGGCGTGCTCTGCCTGCTGCTCCCGGCGGTGGAGGCCGAGAGCCACGGTCTGGGAGGCGACTGGTGGCTGTTCGTGGTCGCTGCATTGCTGCTGACCTTCTTCGCCAGGTGGGAGCTACGTACCGCACGCAGGGGCCGCGAGCCGGTACTCGACCCACGGCTGGCACACACCTCTGGCTTTCCCGCCGGCTCGATCATCGGCATGGTCTACTTCATCGGCTTCACCGGCATCTGGCTGGTGCTCGCGTTGTTCTACCAGGACGGATACGGCTACTCACCGCTGCGCTCCGGGCTGGCAGTGACACCGTTCGCGATCGGGGCCGCGGTGTCGGCGGCTGTCGCGGGGCGCCTGGTCTCGAGGTTCGGTCGGGTGCTGACCGTGACCGGCCTGACCGCGACGATCGCCGGACTGGTGACCACCGCGCTTCTGCTGCGCCACGTCGGTGGCGACACCGCGGCGTGGGCGACCGCCGGGCCCTTGCTGGTAGCCGGACTGGGCGGCGGCATGGTCACCTCACCCAACATCACGCTGTCCTTGCAGCACGTCCCGGTACGGATGGCCGGCGCGGCGGGTGGCGCCCTGCAGACCGCTCAGCGGATCGGCTCGGCGATCGGCACCGCCGTACTGGCGACGATCTTCTACCACGTCCTGATGAGCTCCGACCATGACTACCCACCGGCGGTCTCCGACGCGCTGCTGAGCGCCTCCGCGCTGATGCTCGTGGCCTTGCTGATCGCAGTCGTCGACCTCGTCCGGCACCGGCGACCTGACCGCGGTGCCGGACCCACCGTCACCACCACCGAGCGCTCATCGCGAGCATGAGGCCCATGGTCACTCAGGACGTCGTCCCCCATCCGAAGTGATCGTGGGGATCACCGCCGAATAGTCGAGGTCGCCCGCGCCGGCCGCGGCGGCCTCCTCGAGCCAGTCACGTGACGCCGCCGCCACCTCCAGCCGCCGGCCGAACTGGTCGGCGATCTCAGTGACCAGGTTGAGATCCTTGAGGGCCAGGCTGAGCTTGAAGTTTGCAGGGTAGTTGCCGGATTCCACATTGGCACGCTTGGCCTCGACGGTTCCCGCGATCGGAGTGTCACTCAGTACGTCGAGTACGACGGAACGATCCAGGCCGAAGTCGTCGCCGAGGGCAAGGGCTTCGCCGAAGGCGGCGATCGCCGCGCCGAGCGTGGAGTTCACGACGACCTTGATGGCCGCACCCGCTCCGAGCCCGCCGACGGGGTGCAGCGTGCCGAGTGGCGTGAGGATCGGCTCCACGCGCTGGAAGTCGGCCGGATCCGCGCCGACGTAGATAGCCAGCCGGCCGGTCGTGGCCTGGGGAACGCTGCCCCGCACCGGTGCGTCGACCATGGCGACGCCATCTGGAAGCCGGGATGCGACCGAGCGCACCGCGTCCGGACCCACGGTCGACATGTCAATGACCAACTGCCCCGGTACCAGCGCGGCGGCGACGCCGTCCTCGCCGAACACCACCTGCTCGAGCGCTTCCGCGTTGGTCACCATGGTGATCGCGGCATCGACACCCGCGATCGCCTCCATCGGCGTGGATGTGGCGGTAGCGCCGCGGTCGGTCAGCGGTTTGGTCTTCTCAGCCGTCCTGTTCCATACCGTCACGTCGTGACCGGCCTCGAGCAACCGACTGGCCATGGGTGTGCCCATCAGGCCGAGACCGATGAATGCCAGCTTTGCCATTGTGTGTTCCTCTCACATGCCTTCCGGGTGCGCACGCGCACCGCGGAAGGGCGGTTGATCTCAAAACGGAGTACCGGTTAGCGGGTGGGTGTGATCACCGCGTAGACGTGGTGGAAGCCGATCACGTCGATCTTGCCGTCGAGGAAGCTCTGCGCGCTGATCCGATCCACCGTCGCGTAGCCGGGTTCGTAGAAGAGCAGGTCAGAACCTTCGCGGCCGATCAGCAGGATGTAGTGCCGTGGGATCCAGTCACCGATCAGCACCGGCACCGGCTGATGACTGCCGGCAGATTTGACCGCATCCTCCAGCGCCTGCTTGCCACCAGTCCCGGTGACCAGTCGCGACTTGTACCGCGTTCCCAGAGCGTCGGCATGCCGGTTCAGCTCGGTACTCACTCCGGCCGGTGTCGAGCCCAGCCGCTTCGGCCAGAAGCGGTTGGTCGCATCGTGGATCCGATGTTCCTCGGCCGTCAGCCGCGCCTGGAAATGCTCCGCGCTCGCATCGGAGCGGTCGGTGCTGTCGCCGGTCGTGAGGTACAGCGCATACAGCGGATCTGCCATCGCCCGCGCCATCAGGATCGTCATCGACCCGCAGCTGATGTTGTCGGTCTGTTGCACCGGAGAGAAGCGGTACGCCACCCATCCCGGTCCGTCCGGATCGATCAGGCTGAGGTGTCTGCGCAGCCATTCGGGTTTCTCACCTCGAATCAGCCGCGCGAACGTGACGATGTCGTCGGCGTTGTGCCCGGCCGCCAATGCCTGAAGGAGAAACGGCCGCTCCGCGGAGCCGGCCGCGCCCAGCGTCGCGTCCACCCGGGCCTGATCACCGGGTGACGCGTCGGCCAGCGTCTTCGCCACCCGCGCGGCCGACGAGGCCACGGTCGGCGGATCGCAGTCGGGCTGCACGTGCGGACCGATTCCGTACCCGGTCAAGGACAGGACCAGCGTCGATACAACCGCCGGCCGGCGCACGAGGGCGGTCCAGCGCCGTACCGTTCGAGCAGGCCTGAACGCCTTGGCCCACAACCTCGATCGGGTTGCCACGATCAATCCCTTCCGACCACTCCCGGGGTGCTTCCGTCCTCCCTCCACGGTGTCGCCAGAACGCCCGGAAGTCGTCAGGGTGAGCGGCCATTCGCCATACCGGCTGGCGGTAAACCTGCGGTCGTCAACGAACCCGGCGGTGCTTCCTCCGGATGCGGACGACGAGGACGGCCGCGGCCACGGCGATCAGCACCAGCGGCACATAGGTCAGAGCGTGGGCAAGCGTTGCCAGCGAGGCAGCAAAGGCGTAGCCGAGCAATACGCAGCCCGCGCCCCAGACCAGGGCGCCGACAGCATTCCACGGCAGGAAAGTGCGCAGGTACGGCATCTGGGCCATGCCGGCCATACCCGGTGTCAGCGCTCGCAGGCCCGCGGTGAATCGGCCGAGCAGCACCGCGCGTCCGCCGTACCGCCGCAGGAAGTCGTCAGTACGCCGCCACCGATCGTCACCGACCCGGCGACCCAATCGCGATGAGCGCAGCCTCGGCCCGAGTCGGCGACCGACCTCGTAGCCCACGCTGTCGCCGAGGGCGGCCGAACCGACCGCGACCGCCACCATCGGCCACAGGGCGATCCAGCCCTGGCGGGCAGCGAATCCGGCCACCACCAAGGCCGTCTCGCCGGGGAGGACCAGCCCGGCCATGACCGCGGCCTCGGCACAGGCGAGACCGCCTGCGATGACGTAGAACCACGCCCCGAGCTGTCCACCGAGCTGCTGCAGGAATCCGATCATCGTCAGGTCGTCCGCAGCCGACACCGCTTGATCGAGTTCTTCACGTCACCCACGGTGCCAGCCGGCCCGCTCCTCTTCGATACCGCCAGCACGGGGCACTGGGTACCTGCCAGCAGGATTCCCGCAGCCTGGTGACACCAAGGTCCAGGTAGCCGGATTGTCCGACGACCGGACGGTTGACATGCTGATGCCATGGAGTTGCGCTGCTTGATCGTCGATGACAGCCCTCATTTCCTGTCGGCTGCTCGCGGTCTGCTGGAGCGTGAGGGCATGGTGGTGACTGTTGCCTCGAACGGGAACGATGCCGTTCGCCGCGCCACGGAACTCGGACCGGACGTCACGCTGGTCGACATCGACCTCGGCGGGGAGAGCGGCTTCGACGTCGTACGCCGGTTGATCCGTGAGACCGACCTGGCGCCGTCCACTGTGATCCTGGTCTCCACCCACGCCGAGGAGGACTACACGGAGCTGATCTCGGCGAGCCCGGTCGCCGGGTTCCTGCCCAAGACCAGACTGTCCGCTCTCGCTATCCGTGACGTGCTGGGGCTCCCGGCCTGACGGCGACGGCACTACGGGGCTTGAGTCCAGGGCGCGCGGGAACGGGCGAGCCGACGGGCGGTGATGCAGGCGACCGCGAGCAGCACGGTAGCGATCAAGAGCGGTGCCGCGTGCCGGCCGCTGTGCAGGACAAGTGCGCCGATGAGGCCGCCGAGGAACATGGCCGCGGCGGACAACAGACGCCGGCCCGCCCTGGACCCGGGGCCGCCGGCCAGCCGGCTGTCGGCCGCCGTACCGGTGATGGTCAGCGTCAGCACGGTGGTCGTGAGATCGGGGACTGCCAGCGACCGGGCAGTGGCGTTCTGCACGCCGAGTCCGAGCCCGAGCAGGACGAGGAGCGGATAGCGGGTGCCGTCCTGTCCGGGCGTGCCGGACAGCTCGGCTACGACGAACGCCGCGCCGACGAGGAGAACCTCCACGACCAGTGCGCGGTAGAGAATGCCGGCTCGGTGCGCCTCGCCCCGGCGAATGACCCGCCCGCCAAGCAACGCTCCCCCGGCGAAGGCAGCCAGTGCCACGACCGTGGCGACGAGCGAGAAGCCGCCGACTCCGGCGATCGCGAACCCGCCGAACACCACGTTCCCGGTCATGTTGGCGACGAAGACATGACCAAGGGACAGATAGCTGAAGGCGTCCACCAGACCCGTGACCACCGTGAGCACGAGCATCAGTGGTTGCAACGGCCCGTGGCGATCGTTCCGATCCGGTACGACGGTACGCCACGCCTCCCGCAGAGCGACGGTCACGCGACCCTCACTGGGCGCCGCCCCGGAGGGCCGCGACCAATCCCATCGCCGACAGCTCGATCTCGGCCAGTTCGACGTACAACTTGCGGACCTCGTCCGCACCCCAGTTCGGCGAACTGAGCTGGTGATGCGTGATCGCCGTCATCATCAGAAATCGAGCCTGGGTGGAATTGAAAGCACCGCCCAGCCAGTCTGCACGTTCCATGTCCGCTTACCTCGCAACCGCGTTGCTGTCGTTCCGGGCGCAACCTGTCTACGACCAACGATGATGCGAACCGGGCTGCCTGTCGTCCGGGCAGGCGTCCACACCAGGTACCGGCTAGCGGGAATCTCTGCCGTCGTCGCCCGCCAGGAACCGGCTGGGATCGCCGGCGGCGCTGGCGTTCTTGCCCAGCCAGGCGTTGAGTCCGCGGGGGTCGCGACGTTCGAGTTCGTCCAGATAGTGCTGTCTGGCTTCGACAATGCGCAGGCGAGCGGCCGCCGTGGTCGCGGCCCGCAGGGCGTCGTAGCTGTCCTGCCATCGTGTGCAGAGCTCGGCTGTGGTGAGCGCACCGTTGAAGAGCCTGCCGGGGACGTGCCCGAGCCGGCGGCCGAACCAGCGCATCGCGGGTGGTGACGTGACACCGAGAATCACCACCAAAGACGGACCTGCCGGGCCTAGGAGGACGACATAGCCCGCGCACGCGACGACGGCTGCAATCACTGTGCCGGCGACGACAGCTGCTTTCCACGCTCTGGCGGGGACACTGGCATCCGCCGTCTTCGACCAGGCATTGGCCGCCACGGCCGATCCGATCAGGGAGGCGACGAAGAACAGCGGGAACACCAGATCGGTCGGCACGAAGAACAGTCCTGCCACCACGCCCAGTACGCCGACCAGGCCGCACAAGCCACTCCACACGAGCCTGTAGGCCTTCAGCCAGTTCGCACGGCGCCTCATCTCAAGTCCTCTCTGAATCTCATCGTCCGACGCGGATGATGGAGCGGCAGACCCGGCGCCGAGGATGGATGAGTACTCGAGACGCCGGGTCCGCCGGTCTAGTGGGTCCGCTCCCCAACCGCCAGCGGCACGGACGCGGCCTTCAGCCGGTAGCCCAGACCGCGGGCGGTGACCACGCGCTGAGGGTTCGCCGGGTCGCGCTCGACCTTCAGCCGGAGCCGGCGGACGTGCACGTCGACGATCCGGCTGTCGCCGAAGTACCCGTATCCCCAGACCTTGGAGAGCAGGTGTTCCCGGCTGCAGATCGCGCCTTCCGCACCGGCCAACTCGGCCAGCAGCTTGAACTCGGTCCTGGTCAGCGGCAACGGTAAGCCGTCCCGCGTCGCCTCCAGGCAGGCGACATCGATCAGCAGATCGCCGACCGCGAACTGTTGCGACGGCGGCGGCGAGGCGGGCTCGATCCGGCGCATCACCGCGCGGATCCGGGCCGACAGCTCCTTGGCTACCAGGGGTTTCGTGACATAGTCGTCCGCACCCGACTCCAGGCCGGCGACCACGTCGTGGCTGTCGGTCCGGGCCGTCACCATGATCACCGGGACGTCGCTGCTCCGGCGGATCTCCCGGCAGACACCGAACCCGTGCCGGTCCGGAAGCATCAGTTCGAGCAGGACGACGTCCGGCGGCTCGCGACGCAGCGCCGCCAGCGCCTCCGCCCCGTTGGTGGCTTCGAGAACCTGGTATCCCTCGTCCTCGAGGGCGAGCCGCAGACGTCGCCTGATCCGCGGATCGTCGTCCACCAGCAGCACCCTCCGGGCCGCCATCGAGCCATACCCGCCGGCGGCCACGGTCCGGGTGTCGCTGATCATCATCAGTCGTCCTCTCCATCACACGGCCGGAGCTGGACCGCCTCACCTTCGAAACGGTCCTTCAGCTCATGAGGGCTGCAGAGTGATCGCACCATCGCAGCATCGCGCGGCACGGGTGGTCCTGTCGTCGAAGTGAGCACCCAACCACCGAGCCTGCTGGCGGGAGTCCCGCCCCACCCGCTACCTGCAATCGCCGAAGCCATACCCGACCTGAGCTCGACATCGATCCGTAGTCCAGGCAGTCACACAATCGGCGCCCGCGCGGGCTTCTAGGCCGACGCGAGGCGGATGAGGGCCGTGGTGGCGACGCCCGCGGCGGCTGCCGGCAGCATCGGCACCCTCAGGAGATTGAGGATGCCGGCAACGCCTACTCCGATCAGTTGGGTCCAGTCGATCGTGCGGCCGCCGAGGTCAGTGACGATCAGACCTGCGAGCAACGCCGGAGCAGTCAGCTTGGTGACACTGACCAGTGCCGGCGGGAGATCTCGCTTCCCGAGCACCAGTGGGCCTGCGGCCTTCATCAACCAGTTAGCGGCGCTGACCGCCAGTACGCACAGCCACAGCTTCATGAGGCCTCCTTCGTCGTAGCCCGATCAGGGTGGCCGCAGCGGCGCCGAGCAACGCATAGCTGGGGCCGGTGACGAACAACAGCCCGGCGGCGATCACCGCGCCGAGCAGACAGGCAGCGACCGCGCGGCGGGATCGGCGTACTTCGTCGATCAGCAAGACGATGAAGAACGCCGGGAACGCCACGTCGAGGCCGAGCCTGTGCATGAGATCCGGCGATGGAGCGGCCAGCACACCAATGGCGGTGCCTCCGGTCCAGCAGATCCATTGGGGGACGCTGACTCCGATCATCCGCCAGACGTCGTACCGTCCGTCCTCGTCGTGCGCGGCCAGGAACGACGCGTCGACGATCGCTTGTGCCTGGAGCATGCGCGCCAGCCGGCTTCCGCGCAGGCTCGGCGCAATCGCCACGCTCATCACCAGGTATCGCACGTTGATCACCATGGCCGCGACGATCGCCGCCAGCACCGTTGCGCCGGACAACGAACTTAGCAACGTGAACTGTGCCGAGCCGCTGAACGCGAACGCGGAGAAGGCCACCGGCACCACGGTCCCCCAGCCTCGTGCCCGCGCTTCGGCACCGAAGTTCAGTGCCAGTACGCAGGTCGCGAGCGCCGGTCCGATGCCGAGACGAAGCCCTCGGGCGAACGACTGCCGACCAGACTCCGTCATGCTGTCGATTCGTCTCGGGCTCGCTGGTAATGCCGGCGAGCGCGAGCCCGGTTGCCGCAGTCGGCCGAACTGCACCACCGGCGCGAGCCGTTCTTGCTCCGGTCCAGGAACAGCCAGCCACAGCCGTCATCTCCGCACTGGCGCAACCGGCCCAGGTCTTCGTCCTCGAACAGCCGCCAGACTGCCAGTCGGACGACGCCACCCGGATCGTCGGCCCGCCACCCGAACGGACTCACCTCGACGGATGCCGACCGGACCACCTCGGAAACGAGGCCGTGCAGAGCGTCGATTGCGGCGCGGGCCGGCCGGTCCCCGATGGCGAGGCTTGCGAGGACGTCGTACGCGATGTCCCGCGCAGCCACCAGGTCGTCGCGCAACCGTCGCGTCACCACTCCGCCATCCGTGATCACGCCGGCGGCAAGCAGCCACCGCTCCACGTTCGACAGCTCGGTGAACCGATCGACCGCCCGCCCGGGATCGAGCCGCCACGCCACAGTGTTCACAAGGTCGAGCGCAAGATGCCCGCCAATCAACTCCGGCCGATACGACACCCGAACCACCTCCGCACCTAACCCTAACAGGCAATATCACTTTTGCCTGTTAGAGCGCCCGACACCCCACAGCCTCCAGGCGACCAAGGTGCCGCGCACCGCTGATATGGAGTGAGTTTCTGTCAAGTGGCAGGGTGAAGCGCCCGTCCCGGTTGGTTGTTTCGGGGCGGGCGCTTCGTGGTTTCGTCGGCCGTGCTGGTGGTGAGCGTGTCGTTGGCGACGCGCGGTCAGACTGATATGCGCGGGTTGGTTACCGCAGGACGGTGGTTCGGCTGGAGCGGGTCCGCGTGTCTAGGGACGAGCGTGGACTGGTTGGGTCTGCTCATAGAGGTATCGCGGGTCGCTCCACGCGCTGCTGCCACTGGTGTGGTCGACGAAGCCGGTTCGGGTGTCAGTCGTCCATGACGGCCAGGGACCAGCACCAGCCGGCCAGCTCGCGGGCGACGGCGACGTTGGCGACGGTGTGTCGTTTGCGGCGTTCGATGAACCGGACCCAGCGCTGGTGGAGTCTGTGGTTGCCCTCGTCACCGCGGATCCTGGCCGCGGCCGGCGCGAGGTTCCAACGGTCGCGCATGGTCTTCCCGATCCGGTAGCGGGCGCGGTGGTGCCAGGCGGCCTCGACCAGCAGCCGCCGCGCGTGGCCGTTGCCGGTCTTGGTGATCGAGCCCTGTGCTCGTAACTGCCCGGAGGAGTACTCCGACGGGACGAGTCCGACGAAGGTTGCGATGGTGCCGCCGGTGAACCGGTGCCAGTCGCCGATCTCGACAGCCAGCGCGAGCCCGGTCAGGGTGCTGATCCCGCGCAGACACCCCAGCCGCTGCACGAGTGGGGTGAATTCGGAGTCGGCGGCGATCTGCTCGATCTGTTCGTCGAGCCGGTCACGCCGGGCCTTCGTCGCGAGCACGGACTCATACCCCGAATCGAAGGCCAGCCGCGTCACAGGCGATCCCAGCTGCGGCAGCGCCTCGCGACGCAGCCACGCGTCGTGCTGGCCGGTCCACGCGGCACCGCCGCAGTAGACAATCCCGTGGCGCAACAGCAGCTTCGACAGCCGGTGCCTGGCCCGCTTCAGGTCAGCGCGGCAATCCTCCCGCGCCCGCACCAGATCCCGGACCGCTTCCTGCTCCACGCCCGGGATCGCCACCGCGGTGACCTCGTCCAACCGCAGCAGCCGCGCCAGATGGATCGCGTCCTTGGCATCGGTCTTGATCCGATCACCAGCCGGCTTCTGAAGCTTCGACGGCGCCACCACCTCACACCGGATCCCCGCGGCGGTGAGATACCGAAACAGGCCGAACCCGGTCGGGCCGGCCTCGTAAGCCACCGCCACCGGACCAGGCAGACCACGCAGCCAGCCAGCGATGTGGTCATACGACGGAGTCAGCCTCGACTGCACCAACTCGCCCGTCACACCATCAATCGCCGCCGCCGCAACCGACCTGGCGTGCACATCAAGCCCAACACTCGTACGCTCGGAAACACCGGGGCCTCCCACACATGTCGGATAGGCCGAGCAGGCGGCCCCTGCTCGGTAACCCACGAATCTGTGTGAGTGAGGCCCCGGCCCGCAACCACTCAGCAACCCCGAGCGGTCACTCCATACCGTCTAGCCCGACGCTCGATCAGAATCGTGCAGGGTCACCCACCGCAGTAGAGATCGACGTGGGCCTCGGCCGGTGGCGGGGTCGGGTCGGGCACTGTACGTCGTTGTCAGTTGTGAGGCGGTTCGCCGGTCACGGTGTGATCGGCGTGGAACAGGGCCTCCGCGATGACCCGGCGCAAGTGGACACCGCGGATGGAATACAGCGAACGACGACCATCCCGCCGTACGTCGACAGCACCGGACAACCGCAACCGGGCAAGATGCTGCGAGGTCGCGGGCTGCGACATCCCGACCCGATCAGCCAGCGTGCTCACATCTACCTCGGCCCCCTCGGCGAGCGCCCAGAGCAACCGCAGCCGGGTCTGGTCCGCCAACAGGCGGAACGTATCCACGGCCACGACGACCTGGTCGTCCGTCGGAGCGGCCAACTCCTCGTGCGACTTCATGATTGCATCCATGCGCACATGCGCATACGAGGTGATAACTTGGAGTGTCGGCACTCCACACCGCGACATTCACCTCGCGAGGTCTTCATGACGCACTCCCATCCCGAGCAGGGCCATGGTCACGGGCATGGCCATGGTCACCACGATGATGCCGGAAACACGCCCGAAAACACCCATGGGCACGGGCATGGACACGCGGACGGGCATGATCACCCGCGCGGGATCCGTGTATTCCTGCTTTCGATCTTCAAGCCGCACAGCCACGACGCTGCCGACTCCATCGACTCCGCACTCGAGGCAAGTAGCGAGGGCATCCGCGCACTCAAGATCAGCCTGCTCGGTCTCGGTGTCACCGCCATCGCACAACTCGTCGTCGTCATCCTGACCGACTCGACCGCGCTGCTTGCCGACACCATCCACAACTTCTCCGACGCGCTCACCGCCGTACCGCTCTGGGTCGCGTTCGTCCTCGGACGCCGAGTCGCCACCAAGCGCTACACCTACGGCTTCGGCCGGGCCGAGGATCTGGCCGGCATCTTCATCGTCGCGATGATCGCGCTGTCCGCGATCATCGCGGGCTACGAGTCGGTTCGCCGCCTGATCGAGCCCCAGCCGATCACCAACTCCGGCGTTGTGCTCGCCGCCGGCCTGATCGGCTTCGCCGGCAACGAACTCGTCGCCGTCTACCGGATCCGGGTCGGCCGGAAGATCGGCTCTGCCGCGCTCGTCGCCGACGGCCTGCACGCTCGGACCGATGGATTCACCTCGCTCGGGGTCGTCATCGCCGCGCTCGGCGTCATGGCCGGGTTCCCGTTGGCGGACCCGATCATCGGTCTGCTGATCACGGTCGCCATCCTGGTTGTCCTGAAGGGCGCCGCCACCGACATCTACCGCCGGCTGATGGATGCCGTGGAGCCCGAACTGGTCGACGCCGCTGACCGCTCACTACGAGGCGTGATGGGCGTCCGCGAGGTCACCAACCTCCAACTGCGCTGGACCGGCCACCGCCTGCGCGCCGAGACCAGCGTCACCGTCGACCCGGTCCTCGACGTCGTCGCCGCCCACGCCGTCGCGGTCGACGCCGAGCACGCGCTCCTGCACGGCGTGCCCCGGCTGATCTCCGCCACCGTGCACGTCAGTCCAGCCGGCTCGATCGGCAACGAGCAACACAGCACGCTCGACCACCACCGCGAGCTCGCTACCCGATGAACGCAAACCACCGGAGCACCTCTGAGATCCAGGCGGCCGATACCAACGTCGGTGCGCGAGCCAGCCGCCGAAACACCAACCAACGAGCGCACCTCAGCCGACGCATCAAACGTGTCCCGACTCGGGTGCTAACGCCCCGCCATAAGCCAGCGACGCGCCTGTCCGGATGCAGCCGCGGAACTGCTGACGGCGGCAGACTTGGAGTTGCTCGACATGTCCACAGCGCAGAACGCCGTACACGTTGGCCTGCGCGGCCGTTCGAACATCGGAGGGGAGGCGGCGAGCAGTGGAGCAAGCGAATGGCTTGTGGACAGCGTTCGACTACGCCGTCGTCGATGTCGAGGGCAACGGACAGCAGCCACCAGACCTGGTCGAGATCTCGATCGTCGCGATCAAGGACGGCTTGATCGGCCCTGCGAAGAACTGGCTTGTTCGCCCGCCTAGGCCGATCACACCGATGGCGCGACGCTTCCACAAGATCACCGACGACCGGCTCGTAGACGCACCAGCTGTTGCCGACATCGAAGAAGAACTGCGCCACGCGCTAAGTGACAAGGTGTTCGTCGCCCACAACGCGGGCGTCGATCTCGGCGTGCTCGGACGCGAACTGCCGGGCTTCCAACCCGCCAGAGTCCTGGATACTCTCAAGCTCGCTCGGCGATTGCTCCCCGGCCGCACCTCCTACAAACTCGGCGCGCTTGTCGACGCGTTCGGCCTAGCCAGAGGCCTTCCAGCCGACTTGATGCCGCACCGTGCGACCTACGACGCGCTGGTCTGCGCCTGACTCCTCTCCCATCTCACAACGCCTCCCGGCCGCGAGCCGCTTTCACTCCTCGAACTGCTGGATGCCACAGCGGGTAAGGCGATGACGGATACCGCAGCGGATGAACCAGCCGCGGCCCTCTTCTAGACCGGTGCCTACAACTACTTGTAGCGGTGCCACAGTTCGTTGGCACCCGATCTGAGAGTGGCCAGCCGATGCGCGTGGACCTTGGCGATGTCGGGGCGGTTGCGGAGGTCGGTGATGACGCTGGTGACGAGGACCAGCTCTCGGATGCGACTGAGGGTTGGCCAGGACGGGAGGGTGGTGACGTCTAGGCCGTACGTGGTGGCTAGGGCTTCGTGGTCCTGGATCGCGCCGAAGCGTAGAGCGCTGACAGCGGCGACGACCAGGTCGTAGGCGAGAGGCCCGATGCTGGTGCCGTCGAAGTCACAGAGGACGAAGCGGCCGGTGGGTTCACGTAGGAGGTTGCCGATGTAGGCGTCGCCGTGGAGTAGGCCCATCTGGAGGTCAGGGGTGAGGGCGCGGTAGTCGGCTTCGATGTTGGCCCATTGTCGGGACAGCCAGGCGTGGTCGTCGGCGGTGAGTCCATCGGCCATGGCAAGGCGACTACGGGCACTGCTGAACGGGTCCCACGGCTTGAGGCCGGGCATCGGCTCGAGTTTGTGCCAGCCGAGTAGTGGGGCTGCCAGGTCGGCGCCGGTCCATGCGGGGTTGCTGGCTTCGACGAGCTGCCAGATTGTGGCCGAGTAGTTCTCGAACAGGACGGGCTGGGTCAGACCTGCCGCGAGCCTGACTGCCGGCGCTTCGTGGTGCTCCAGCCAGGTGGCGATTCGGGCTACGTGGTCGGCCCGTTGGCTGGCTACATCGCCGGCTCCGAACCTGACGACAACGCCTTGGTTGGGAAGCCGGTAGACGGCGTTGTTGGTGTACTTGATCAGCTCGGCTTCATCCGGCAGGAGGCCTGCTTCTTGGCAGAGGCCCTTGAGGGCGTGCTTAAGCCGCTGGTCGAGCTCTGAGGACAGGTTGGTCATGCTGTGAGTGCCTTCGGCGCGGTTGTGCGGACGGATTCGATCTGGTGTAACAGGTCCACGGCGTCGGAGTTGTCGGAGTGTTGTGAGGCTGCGGTGCCGATCTCGGCCAGGCGGCTGAGTCCCCGGCCGCTGCGGAGATGTTGCGCTTCGTTGATCACGTCACGAGCCACGTCGATGCCGACGTCCAGTTCGTTCGTACGCAGGAGGTTCGTCGACAAGATGATCCGATCGAACGTCCGACTTCGGCGTGACCTGTCGGGGCCGGATTCTGCGATTGCTTGCTGCGCGAATGCGACGGCGCGTATGGCGTACTCGCGGGCTTGCGCATCGTCCTTCGCGTAACTCGACAGCGAGTTGTACACGAGCGCCTGGTGTCCGGTGTAGTCGCCTGGCGTGAAGTACAGCGTCGTCCACGGAGAGACCCGACGCCTATCGGCACGTCCCATCTCGTGTTCCGCACGAGCGAGAGCCTCGACGACGTGATCGTGCTTGCCCAGCATCGCGTAGGCCAGCGCCTCGTTGGCGTGCAGTCTTGCGACCTCGGCTGGATCGCCCGCGTCCTGTGCGGCGAGTTGGCCGAGCTGCAGCATCTTCAACGCCTCGACGGGTTGAGCTTCCTGCATGCTGACCCGACCGAGCCGGTACAGAACTGACGCAGCCAGCGAGGGCTCGTCGGCGTCTTTCGCGAGTACGAGAGCGTTCATCAGGAAGCGTCTTGCGGCAGCTTGATCGCCGATGTCATGGAACGACCATCCGACCATGCTGCTGAAGTCCGCGAGGGACACCTTGAGGTCTCGGTGCGTGCGCTGGTCGGCGGTGGAATGGATCATCCGTCTTGCGTAGCCGTAAAAACCACGGGCAGCGTCGACCGCCGCTCCCCCGCCGTAGCGCTGATCGAGTTTCCGGAATTCTGCTGTCATCGACACGACTTGATCGACGTCGGACTCAGTGATCGTCGGAGGCACGGCGGCGACGCTGCTGGGGAACTCCGGCAGCCACTTCCGAGCATGGTCATTGACCGAGCCGAACGCCACGCTCGCCACCGCGCCGGCGAAGTTCCTGCGATCTTCGCTGGTCAACTCGTGCGACTCGTCGGCCGCCGCTTGGGCGGTCGAGCTGTACGCAAGCCCCATCCTTCCTCGCGGAATCTCGAGCGCGTCCGCGATGCGCTCCAAGACGTCGTACGCCTTGACCTGGCGGCCGTTGAGGATCTCCGAGACCTCACCCTGGGACTGGTATGTCCGGGCGCCAATCTGCGTCTGGCTCCAGCCATGCCGCTGGAGCCAGCGGAAGATGCCTGCCACGTCGCGAGATGCCAGGACAGGACGCAGATCCGAGCTGTCCCACCACGAGGAGTCGAGCAGCGGCTGCGTTGCCGTCATCGTCACTCCTTGTCCCTGGGCGGCTCTGTGAAGTTAGCCCGCGCGCATCCGCTCCGTCTATCGGCGTCGCCGATAGGTCGCCTCGATGAGCACAGCCGGTAGTGGAAGTTGCCGCCACAGCGCCATGGTGTGAATACAGAGCGTTACAACACATCAACGAAGGACACCCACCATGACGACGCCACTGTTCATCGTGATCTGCCTGGCTGCGGGGCTGACGATCGCGATGCTCTCCGATCTGTTCCGAGACCTGTCCGGCCGCAACGAATGACATGGCGGCCGGACAAATGACCAGCACTCCTCCAAGTACAAATCACCACCAGCTGGGCAGCGCCATGCGGGCGTACGGCTACATCCGGAAGCACTTCCTGATGAACGAGACGGAGTTGGCGAAGGCTCGGAAACTCATCGTCGAAGCCGCTCAGACTCGTGGTGTGGAGCTCGTAGCGATTCACGTCGAGGAGATCGAGACATCTCCCGAAGCCTTCCACGATCTACTCGCGGTCGTGATGCAGGACGCACAGCGCATGATCATCACGCCCGACATCCACCACCTCGAGGTAGCCGGCGACCCATCGTTGGTACGACAGCGCCTTGAGTCCAACGGCATCACGATCGTGGCCGGCGACTAGACACCGCGGCCGTAAGGAACGAGTGGTGCACATGTCGGCGACCCCGGCCCTCGGATTCATCTCCATGTCCTTTGTACGCAACCCCGGCGAACTCCTCGCCATCCGCCGAGAACTGCTGGCGCTCGCAATCGAGCACGAGCTTCACCTCACCGAGGTGTACGTCGAAGAGCCGGGACCACCCAGCGCGGCGTTCGACCTCCTCGAATCGCTCCTGGAGTCCGACGGACAGCCGCTCGTTGTGCCGACACTGCACCACCTCGCCGGCCTCGGCCATCCGGTTCAGATCAGAGACCACCTCCGCCAATGCACCCACGAGGTTCTGATCGCCACCAAGCCGGCGGAGCGGACGTGCTGAGGGGACGTCCCTCGTTCTCCTCCAGTCCCTGCACCCCGCGTCCGTTCCGCCGCACCACCGCGAGCGCAACCCGATCACCTCACCAGGTCTGGTTGGTGTTCCTGCCCCAAAGCAGGCGCTGGCCCCTGAGCGGACGCGGCGTGGCGCACGCCCGCGGGCAGTCGCAACGGCGCGCCCAGCGGGCTCCGTCCAGGGTGCCCTCGGCCATCGCGGTCTGCCGCCACCACGGAGCGGTCGCCCGCGCGGCAGCGCGCACCGCGGGCGGCAGCCCGCCGGTCGCCCGCGGCAGCCGGCAATGGGAAGGACGGCGATAAGCCGGGGGGTGGGCGGGAGCGCGCGTAGCAGGCGCGGGAGGAGCGAAGCGACGAAGCGCCTGCGTAGCGCGTGTGGGCTGCTCTACCTGATTCGCATGCCGGAGAGGGCGCGGGCGATCACGAGGCGCTGGATCTCTGAGGTGCCTTCAAAAATCGTGTAGATCTTGGCGTCTCGGTGCATGCGTTCTACGGGGTATTCGCGGGTGTAGCCGTTGCCGCCGAGGATTTGGATGGCTTCTTCGGTGACCTTGACGGCTACCTCGCCGGCCTTCAGCTTCGCCATGGAGCCTTCGCCGTGCTGGTAGTCGGGGGTTTCGCCGCGCATCAGGGCCGACGACATGTTGGCGGCGCGCCAGACCAGCAGCCGGGCGGCGTCGATCTCGAGGGCCATGTCGGCGAGTTTGAACGCGATGCCCTGGTTGTCGATGATCGGGCGGCCGAACTGTTCGCGGGTCTTGGCGTACTCGAGGGCCACCTCGTACGCCGCCCGTGCGATGCCGATCGCCTGGGCGCCGACCAGGTGGCGGGTCATCTCGAAGGTGGCCATCGACGCGTTGCGCCCTTGCTGGCCGGCAGCGGGCACCCGAGCGCGCTGGCCCGCGGCCTCGCGAGCGCGGGCCAGGCGGGCGTCCAGCTTCTCCTTGCCCCCGAGCACGTTCTCGGCCGGGATGCGCACGTTGTCGAAGAAGACGTCGGCCGTGTGTGACGCGCGCAGGCCGTGCTTGCGCAGCTTCGTCCCCATCTCCAGCCCGTGCACCTCGGACTTGGGTACGACGAACGCCGCCTGTCCCTTCGTCCCGAGCGACGGGTCGACGGTGGCGACGACGACGTGGATGTCCGCGATGCCGCCGTTCGTGGCCCAGGCCTTCTGCCCGTTGATGACCCACTCGTTGGTCACCGAGTCGTACGTCGCCCGTGTACGGATCGCGGACACGTCAGAACCCGCACCAGGCTCCGACGAGCAGAAGGCGGCTACGCGTACGTCGTCAGGTGTCCCGTAGCACCGGCCCATCCACTGGCTCCACTGCTCAGGGGTGCCGTTGGAGAAGATCGCGGACGATGCCAGACCCGTGCCCTTGAGTGACATCGCGATGCCGGCGTCGCCCCAGAACAGTTCCTCGTGGACCAGCGGCATCAGCAGGCCGGTCGGGTCGACGAAGAGGTTGACGTTCATGTCGAGGCCGTACAGGCCGATCTTCGCGGCCTCCTGGATGATCGGCCACGGCGTCTCCTCACGCTCGTCCCACTCGGATGCGGCGGGGCGGATGACGTCGGCGGCGAAGGCGTGGGTCCAGTCGCGGATCTCCCGCTGATCGTCGTTGACGGCGAGCGAGAAGGTGCTCCAGCCGGGCTTGGATCGCTCGGCGCCGAGCTCTCCGGCAAGCGTCATCACGTTGGCGGACAGGTTGGGCGCGGACTTCGGGTCGGTCATCAACATCCTCCGGCGGCAAGAAGCAGACAAGCCAGATGTTACCGACGAGTGTAACCGTCGTTTGCACCGGGGGGCACCCCTGTGACTAAGATCGTTCCATGAGCTCCGCGCTGCTCGCGATCGGACGCCGCCGCACCACGGCGGAGCGCCGGCGCGACCGGGAGCGGGACATCATCCGGGCCACCCGCGAACTGTTCGACGAGCGGGGCACGATCGACGCCCAGATCGACGATATCGCCAAGCGGGTCGGGATCAACAAGGCCCTGATCTACCGCCATTTCGCCGGCAAGGAGGAGTTGTTCGCGCTCACCCTGGTCGACTATCTCGGCGAGCTCGACGAGCGGCTGGCCCAGGTCGACAACCCCCGGCGGGCGCCGCTCAATCGATTGAAAGCGCTCAGTGAGGTGTTCGTCGACTTCTGCCTGGAGTTCCCGGCCTTCGCCGACTGCGCGATGAGCCTGCTGCGGCGGACCGGTGACGAACTGTTCGGCGAGATCACCGAGCCGGTGATGACCAAGCTCGGTACGGCGATGGCCTCGGCGCTGGAGCGGATCTCGGCGATCCTCGAGGCCGGCCAGCGGACCGGGGTGTTCGACGACGTCGACAGCGACTACCTCGCCAACCATCTGTACACGCAGACACTCGGTTCGTTGCACATGGCAAGGGTCGGGTTGATCGTGTCGAGCGGCCGGCCCGGACATCCGGTCGTGCATCATGCGGATATCGGCACCGTCCGGTCGACCGCGATCACCGCCACGCTCGCAACCGCCGTGGGCCGCAAGGCCCTGAACGGCAAGAAGACAACCCCGCGCTCCACCAGAGCAGGAGAGAAATCGTGACCGAGACCCGCAGAGTGGCCGTTGTCGCCGGCAACAGGATCCCGTTCGCCCGCCAGGACAAGACCTACCGGCACGCCTCGAACTCCGACATGCTCACCGCCGCACTGAACGGCCTGGTCGATCGGGCCGGCCTCGGCGGCCAGGAGGTCGGTGAGGTGGTGGCCGGCGCGGTGCTGAAGCACGCCCGCGACTGGAACCTGGTCCGCGAGGTGGTTCTCGGGTCCAAGCTCGCCCCGACCACCCCGGCGTACGACATCCAGCAGGCGTGCGGCACCGGGCTCGAGGCGGCCATCCTGGTCGGCAACAAGATCGCTCTCGGTCAGATCGACGTCGGCATCGCGGGTGGTGTCGACACCGCGTCCGACGCGCCGATCTCGGTCAACGACCGGCTGCGCAGCATCCTGCTCGACCTGAACCGGGCCAAGAGCTTCCAGGACCGGCTCAAGGTCCTCGCGCGGGTCCGTCCGAAGGACGTCGTACCCGAGATCCCCCGGAACGCCGAGCCGCGGACCGGCAAGTCGATGGGCGACCACGCGGCACTGACCGCGCTGGAGTGGGGTATCACCCGCGAGGACCAGGACGAGCTCGCGTACCGCTCCCACGTCAACCTGGCGAAGGCGTACGACCGCGGCTTCCAGCAGGACCTGATCACGCCGTACCTCGGTCTCGAGAAGGACCAGAACCTCCGCGCGGACTCCTCGCTGGAGAAGCTGGCCAAGCTCAAGACGGTCTACGGCAAGGGCGAGACCGCGACAATGACGGCCGGCAACTCGACGCCGCTGACCGACGGCGCGTCGACCGTGCTGCTGTCGACCGATGAGTGGGCCACCGAGCACGGTCTGCGGCCGCTCGCCTACCTCACGCACTCGCAGACCGCCGCGGTCGACTACGTGAAGGGTGCCGAGGGCTTGCTGATGGCGCCCGCGTACGCCGTACCGCGGATGCTCGCCCGCGCCGGTCTGACCCTGCAGGACTTCGACTACTACGAGATCCACGAGGCGTTCGCGTCGCAGGTGCTGGCCACCCTGAAGGCGTGGGAGGACCCGATCTTCTGCAAGGAGCGGCTCGGCCTGGACGCGCCGCTCGGCGAGATCGACCGGGACAAGCTGAACGTGAACGGCAGCTCGCTGGCCGCGGGCCACCCGTTCGCGGCGACCGGCGGGCGGATCGTCGCCGCGCTGGCCAAGCAACTGAACGAGAACGGCGGTGGGCGGGGCCTGATCTCGATCTGCGCCGCCGGCGGCCAAGGCGTCGTCGCCATCCTCGAGAAGTAGGAGCAGAGAATGACGGATCGCTACCAGACCTTCACCCGCACGCCGCTCGGCCAGACGCTGGTGAAGAACCTGGGTCTGCCCGACCCGACCCCGCTGCCGCGCTGGACCGAGGGTTCGCCGGTGATCGACGGGCCGGTCGTGTTCGGCGCGATCTCCGAGACCGACGCCGGCAAGGCGATCCAGGCCCTGCTGCGGGATATCGGGGCCTCGTTCAGTACGGCGACCGAGGGCGTCGCGTCGAGCGAGATCCGGCCGAAGGCACTTGTCTTCGATGCCACCGGCGCGACGTCGACAGCTGAGCTGACGAGTCTGCAACGGTTCTTCTCCCCCGTCATCCGTCAGCTGGCGCCCGCCGGCCGGGTGATCGTGATCGGACGTACGCCGGAGCTCGCGTACTCGACCGAGCAGCAGATCGCCCAGCGCGCTCTCGAGGGCTTCACGCGCAGCCTCGGCAAGGAGGTGAAGCGTGGCGCCACCGTCAACCTCGTGTACGTCGCTCCGGACGCGCACGAGCAGCTGGACTCGACGCTCCGCTTCTTCCTCTCCCCCAAGTCCGCGTACGTCGACGGCCAGGTCGCGCGGGTCGGGACCGGACCGCTGGTGAGCAACGACCCGGGTCACCCGCTGGCCGGCAAGGTCGCACTCGTGACGGGCGCCGCGCGTGGAATCGGCGCGTCGATCGCCGGCACGCTGGCTCGCGACGGCGCGACCGTCATCGGCGTCGACGTACCGCAGAACGCGGATGCGCTGCGCAAGGTGATGTCCAGGATCGGCGGCAGCGAACTCCTCCTCGACGTGACGGCGGTCGACGCAGCGCAGCGGATCGCGGCACACGCGCAGGAGCAGCACGGCGGACTCGATATCGTCGTCCACAACGCCGGCATCACGCGCGACAAGCGGCTCGCGAACATGCGGACGGACGCGTGGGACGCCGTACTCGATGTGAACCTGCGCGCGCCGGAGCGGATCACCCAGCATCTGCTCGAGTCCGGAGCCGTCAGGGACGGCGGCTCGATCATCGGGGTCGCCAGCATCGCGGGGATCGCGGGCAACAACGGCCAGACGAACTACGCGACTTCCAAGGCCGGCGTGATCGGCCTGGTCCAGGCGTTCGCGCCGAAGTTGACCGAGCGGAACATCCGCATCAACGCGGTCGCACCGGGCTTCATCGAGACCGAGATGACCGCCAAGGTCCCGTTCACGATCCGCGAGGTCGGCCGCCGGATCAACTCGCTGCAGCAAGGTGGGCAGCCGATCGACGTGGCCGAAACGATCGCCTGGTTCGCCGATCCCGCGTCGGCGGGCGTGACCGGCAACGTGGTCCGCGTCTGCGGCCAGAGCATGTTGGGCGCATGACATGCCGACCCGACGGTACGACGACACGCCCGGGTTCGGCTCGCTCTACGCCCGGACCGTGAAGGCGACGCTGCGGCGAGCGGACTACGAGCCGGACGCGGACGGTCTGACGCTGGAGCTCCCGCGGTCGGCGATCGATCAGGACCATCTGTCGGCGTACCGGGAGGTCACCGGGTTCCCGGCAGGTCCGGCGCTTCCGGCGACGTACCCGCATGTCCTGGCGTTCCCGCTGCACCTGGACCTGATGTCCGATCCATCGTTCCCCTACAAGCCGATGGGGATCGTGCACCTGTCCAACACGATCACGCAGCGGCAGCCGCTCCCGATCCACACCGAGCCCGCGATCCGCGTGCACAGTACGCCGGAACGCCCGCACCCCAAGGGCACGGTCTTCGACGTGATCAGCGAGGTGAGCGTCGACGGTGAGGTGGTGTGGACGGACCTCACCACCCTGCTCAGCCGCTCGTCCGGTGACGAGTCCGTGCAGGTCGACCTGTTACCGGACCCCGAGCTCGCCCCCGCCGCATGGTGGGACCTGCGCGGCAACCTCGGCCGCCGGTACGCCGCCGCGTCCGGCGACCGGAACCCGATCCACCTGTTCAAGCTGACCGCTCAGGCGTTCGGGTTCCCGCGCCAGATCGCGCACGGCATGTGGGCCAAGGCCGCCGCGCTCGCCTCCATCGAGCGCGCCGGGAAACTGCCGGACGCCTTCACTGTCCGCGTCGACTTCCGCAAGCCGCTGCTGCTCCCGTCACGTGTGCAGTTCGGGTTCAAGGACACCGGCAAGACGACCGACTTCGCGCTGTACGACGAGCAGCACGAACTCACTCACCTGATCGGACAGCTGCAGGCACACTGAGCTTCGCGATCCGGTCGAGCACTTCGCCGATCGGTGCGGCCTCGTGCTTCTGACCACCGCGTTCCCGGATCGCCAGCGACCCGGCGGCCGCTTCACGAGCACCGATGACGGCCTGGTACGGCGCCAACCGGTTCTCCCGGATGCGGGCACCGAGACTGCCCTCGTCGGCGTGCGCGACCTCGACCCGCAGGCCGCGCTGTGCCGCGCGCCGAGCGACGTCGATCGCGACCTGCTCCTCGTCGTCGGAGATCGGGAGTACGACGAGTTGCACCGGAGCCAGCCAGGCCGGGAACGCCCCGCCGTGCACCTCGATCAGCTGCGCGACGGCGCGCTCGATGCTGCCGACGATCGCCCGATGCAGCATCACCGGCCGGTGCTTGTTGCCGTCAGCACCGATGTACTCGAGGCCGAACCGCTCCGGCTGGTGGAAGTCGATCTGGACGGTCGACAGACTGGACTCCCGGCCGGCCGAATCCTCCATCTGGATGTCGATCTTCGGGCCGTAGAACGCGGCGTCGCCGGGCGCCTCCTCGTAGTCGATGCCCGCGTCCTTCAGTACGTCGCGCAGGAGATCCGCGGAATGCGCCCAGCTCTCGGCATCACCGACGTACTTGCAGTCGGGGCTGTTGAAATCGGCGTCCTCGGACGGCAAGGCGAGGACGTAGCGGGACGGACTGATGCCCATGTCGCGGTACGCCTGGTTGATCAGTTCGAGCGCACTCGCGGCCTCCTCCTCGACCTGGTCCAGGCGGCAGAAGATGTGCGCGTCGTTGAGCTGCATGGCACGGACCCGGTTCAGGCCGCCGATCGCGCCGGACAACTCGGAGCGGTACTGACCGCCGAGCTCGGAGTAGCGGAGCGGGAGTTCGCGGTAGCTGTGGGCTCTGGATCGATACATCAGCGCGTGGTGCGGGCAGATGCTCGGTCGCAGTACGAGCTGCTCGTTGCCGACGTCCATCGGCGGGTACATGTCGTCGCTGTACTTCTCCCAGTGACCGGAGATCTCGTACAGCTCTCGCTTTGCGATCACGGGCGAATAGACCTGCTGGTAGCCGGCTCTTCGCTCCACTTCGGCGATGTAACTCTCCAAGGAGTGGCGGATCGCGGCACCGGCGGGCAGCCAGTACGGCAGGCCGGCGCCGATCAGCGGGTCAGAATCGAACAGGCCGAGTTCACGGCCGAGCTTGCGGTGGTCGTACATCTCAGTGGCTCCTTCACGAGGTGGGGCGAGGACCACGGAGCACAACAAAGCCCCGGGGCACACGCCCCGGGGCTTTGTCAGACAGTCAGATGTCAGCGCGCCGGGACGGACTCCGGCGTCGTCAATACTGCGCGCTGCAACATGTCGTCAACGGTAGCAGACCCCCACGGGGCTTCCGCACGATTTACCTTTGAGCCATGACCGCCGAGTTGCTCACTCTCGCCGACGGGCGGACCCTCTCGGTGTGGGAGGGCGGATCGCCTGAAGGGTTCCCGATCGTGTTCTACCACGGGACGCCGTCCGGACGGCTCCAGGCGGTGCTCGGTGCCGAAGCCGCTGCCCGGCATCACGTTCGGCTCGTGTCCTTCAACCGCCCGGGGTACGGCGACTCGACCGATACGCCACCAAGTCTCGCGTCGGTCGGTGTCGACACATTGCGGGTGGCCGACGCTCTCGGCCTCGCGGAGTTCGCCGTACTGGGGGCGTCCGGAGGTGGGCCTTATGCGCTGGCTGCCGGGCTTGCTGATCCAGGCAGGGTGCGGGCGGTCGGGCTCGCCGCCGGCATCGGTCCGTGGCGGCTGATCGAGTCGACCGAGAGCACCGATCCCGACCTGCCGCTGCTCGCACTCGCTGACGCCGGCGACGTGGACGGCGCGCTGGACGGGTTCCGGGTGCAGGGCCGCGTCGCCTTCGACCGTATGCTCACGCTCGCGGACGAGTCGATGATCGACGAGTTCTTCCGCGGCGCACCGGCAGCCGACCTCGGCTGGCTCGACGACGACGCCCGACGCCACTGGGCTGCCGACGTACGCGACGCCCTTCGCACGTACGACGGTTATGCGCGGGACAATGTCTCCTGGGGAGGCCCGTGGGACATCGATCCCACTCGGCTGGAGGTCCCTGCCTACCTCTGGTACGGCGCGGAGGACCGCCTCGTTCCTGCGTCCCATGGTCAGTGGCTGGCCGCCCGCATTCCGACATCCACCGTCGTGATCCATCCCGGCGAGGGGCATGGCGGAGCCATCTTCGGGCACTGGGACGAGATGTTCGCCGGCCTTACCGGAGGGTGAGTGGGGTCTCGGATTCCACCCGGGACAGCTTCTCCGGGTTGCGGACGTAGTACACGCCGGTGATGCGGTCGTCGTCGACGCGGATGGCCATGACGCCGTCGAGCTCGCCGTCCAGGCGGAGGACGAGTCCCGGATTGCCGTTGACCACGGTGGGTTCACTGGTGAGCGTGGCTGGTGTCTTGCCGATGCCGCCGAGGATGTAGCGGATTGCCTTGTCGGCGCCGACGACCGGTCGCAGCCCGGCCTGCTTGAGGCCACCGCCGTCGCCGATCAGGACGACATCGGGGGCGAGCACGTCCAGAAGACCCTGCAGGTCCCTGGTTTCGATAGCGCGCTGGAAGGACTGCAAGGCAGCCTTGGTCTGGCGCTGCGATACGGCGGCGCGCGGCCGGCGGGCATCGACGTGCTGGCGGGCGCGGTGCGCGATCTGGCGAACTGCCGGCGGGGTCTTGTCGACGGCGGCCGCGATCTCGTCGTAGCTGACGTCGAACACCTCGCGCAGTACGAAGACAGCACGCTCGGTCGGCGTGAGTGTCTCGAGGACGAGCATGAGCGCCATCGACACGCTCTCCGCGAGCTCGAAATCCTCGGCCACGTCCGGCGTGGTGAGCAACGGCTCCGGGAGCCACGGGCCGACGTACGCCTCCTTGCGGCGCTTCATCGTGCGCAGCCGGTTGAGCGCCTGCCGGGTGGTGATCCGGACCAGGTATGCGCGCTCGTCGCGGACCTCCTCCGGGTCGACCTTGACCCAGCGCAGCCAGGTCTCCTGGAGGACGTCCTCGGCGTCGGCCGCCGACCCGAGCATCTCGTAGGCCACGGTGAAGAGCAGGTTGCGATGGGCAACGAAAGTCTCGGTCGCCCGGTCGGCGGCGTGGTCGCTCATCCTTCGCTCCTCATGTTCGTGGCCGGCCCGGCGTCAGCCGGTGAAGGGCTCGAGGCTGAAGCGACCGAGCGCGATGAAGGCCGCCAGCACGAGGTAGACCGAGTTCAGCATGACGAACTTGTACTGATCAAGCCGACCGTGGGTGATCATCGCACCGATCATCAGCGCCACCCAGCAGACCGCCGTCACCGGCACCATCACCGGTGCGATGTCGACGACGGCGGGCAGGATCAGGCCGACCGCGGCCAGGAGCTCGAGGATCCCGAGGCTCTTCACGAAGCCGGCACCCGAGTGCCCGGTCCACTCCCCACCGTTGTGCGCAGCCAGCTTCTCCTTGGGGACGAACGTCTTGCTGATGCCGCCGGTCAGCGCGACTGCTGCCAGCAGTCCGGCAGCGATCCACAGAACGAGGTTCACGATCTCTCCTTGCCTTGTCTCGGGGTTCGGCCACAAGACACCGCGTCGTCGATCGTTGTGACGGCGCGTGAGACAGATCACTCGACAGGCGTGGAGACGTACTACTCGCTGAGGTCCAGGCCGACGGGACGGATGAGGCCTTCCTGGGCGACCGAGGCGGCCAGCTGGCCCGACTCGGTGTAGAGGCGGCCGGTGGCGAACCCCCGGGCATTGGACGCGGACGGGGATGCCTGGTCGTACAGGAGCCAGTCGTCGGCGCGGAACTCCCGGTGGAACCACAGAGCGTGGTCGAGAGACGCCGGCTGGATCCGGCGGTCGCCGATGATGATGCCGTGGGGCAGGAGGCTGGCGCCGAGGAGGGTCAGGTCGCTGGCGTAGGCCAGGACGCACGCATGCAGGGCGCGATCGTCGGGAAGCTTGCCTGCGGCACGGATCCAGAACTGACGACCGCTGAGGCCGGCCAGGCGTACGTCGAGCGCCGCCCACTCCTTGTCCCAGTCGGCGGCCTTGCGGCCCGAGCGTGCTTCGAGGACAGTCGCCAGCCGCGGCGCCTCCTCCGGCGGGACCAGATCCTCGGGCATCGGGTCCTGATGGTCGAGCCCCGGCTCCGGCCGCTGGAACGACGCGGACATGTAGAAGATCGGCTTGCCGTGCTGCGACGCGACCACCCGCCGGCTGCTGAACGTTCCGCCGTCCCGCGTCGGCTCCGGCCGGTAGATGATCGGTACGGCGGTGTCCCCGGCACGCAGGAAGTAGCCGTGCAACGAGTGCACCACCCGCTCGGGATCGACCGTCCGGCTCGCCGCTGCGAGCGCCTGACCGAGCACCTGGCCGCCGAACACGCGTTGCAAGGAGGTCTCCGGCTGACGGCCGCGGAACAGGTCGACCTCGATCATCTCCAGGTCGAGCAGCTCGACCAGATCCTCCAGCGACTCAGGCATGCCTCATCCTGACAGGCCCCGGCCCCAAACCCGCTGTGGAACCGGTCACGCGGACAAGAACCGGGGGCCTCGGACAGGTTATTTCCTGTCCGAGGTCCCCGGATCATGTACGCACCGCCGGCGCGGGGAGGTAGTCAGTCCTCGTCGTTGCGGTTGAGCTCGGCGAGGAACTGCTCGACCTCGGCGCCGAGCTCCTCCGCGGACGGCGTGGAGCCGGCCAGGAGGCTGCCACGGCTGACCGAGCCGGCAGCGGCGTCGTACTGCGTTTCGAGCGCGTTCACGACCGCGGACGCGTCCTCAGAGGCCTCGACCTGCTCATCGACCAGCCGGCCGGTGACGGCGGCCTCGTCGAGCAGAGCCTTGCTAGGGAGCAGCAGGCCGGTCGCGGCGGAGACCGCGTGCACCAGCGCCAGCGCGGCGCCCGGGAAGCGGTTCTCGGCCAGGTAGTGCGGCACGTGGACCGCGAAACCCATCGCGTCCTTGCCGGCCTCGCCGAGCCGCACCTGCAGCATCGTGCCGGCGCTCGCCGGAAGGCGCATCTCGCCGTCCCAGATGTTCGAGCGGGTGACCAGCTCGGGCCGCGTCGCGTGCGCGGTCAGGCCGAGCGGACGGGTGTGCGGCACGCCCATCGGGATGCCGTGTACGCCGACCGTGAGCGTCACGTTGTAGCGCTCGATCAGCTGCCGGACCGCGCCGGCGAACCGGTCCCAGTGGTTGTCCGGCTCGGGGCCCTCGAGCAGCAGGAACTCGACCCCCGCGTCGTCCTTCAGCAGGTGCAGGCTCAGCCGCGGCGGCGTGTAGTCGATGAACCGGTCCTCGGCGAACGTCACCTCAGGTCGCCGGGCCCGGTAGTCGTGCAGGAGGTCGATGTCGAACCGCGCGAGCAGCCGGTGGTCCAGCACCTCGAGCAGGTGGTCGGCCGTGACCCGGCCTGCCTGACCCGCGTCCATGAACCCGTCCAGCGAGTGCACCAGAACCTTCGGCGTCGCCGCCGGGCCGGTCGCCACCGACTCGTCGACGATCTCGTAGAGGTCGTCCGGTCGCAGCATCGTCGTTCTCCTTCACATCTGGCCAACAGGGCGGGTAGGCCCTTCTATCCTGCCCTCTCCACCTCACAACGCCCGACCTCGGGCCCACATTCCGGTGCTCGCGATCTTTCAGCTTCTTCCAAGATTCGGCACCGGGGAGACAGTGTTGGAAAGCGCTTGCTAGGTTGCTGTCGTGCGCACCGAACCTGACTCCGCCCTGACCGTCATGCTGGCGATGAACGACGCCAGTCGGGATCGCGTGCTCGTCCCGCGGGTCCGCAAGCGCCTGGAAGCGGCCGCGACCGTGCTGCCGGTCGGTCCCGGGACCAGCTTCCTCGCCGACCCCGCGATCAACGCCGCGCTGGCCGACGTCGACGTACTGCTGACTGGGTGGGGCTGCCCGCGGATCGGTCCCGAGGTGCTCGACGCGGCGCCGAAGCTGCGGGCGATCCTGCACGCGGCCGGTTCCGTGAAGGCGATGGTCGACCCGTCCGCGTTCGACCGCGGGATCCAGGTCTCGTCGGCGGCCACCGCCAACGCGCTGCCGGTCGCGGAGTTCACCGTGGCCGCGATCGTGCTGGCCGGCAAGCGGGCGTTCCGGCTGGCGGCGCAGTACCGGCTGGAGCGGCGCAAGTCGGACCCGCACGCGATGCCGGGCAGCTACGGTACGACGGTCGGCCTGCTGGGCGCCTCGCGGATCGCCCGGATGGTGGCCGAGCGACTCCGCACCTTCGACCTGAACGTACTGATCAGCGACCCGTACCTGAACGAGGCCGAGGCCGCGGGGCTCGGCGCCGAACTGGTCGACAACGACACCCTCTTCAGCCGCAGCGACATCCTCAGCCTGCACGCGCCGCTCATCCCGGAGACGGTTGGGCTGGTGGACGCGCGCCTGCTCGGTCTGCTGCGGGACGGCTCGGTCCTGATCAACACCGCCCGCGGCAAGATCATCGACTCCGAGGCGCTGGAGCGTGAGTGTGTCTCCGGCCGGATCGACGCGGTCCTCGACGTGACCGACCCCGAGCCGCTGCCGCCGGACTCGCCACTGCTCGACCTACCGAACGTCTTCGTCACGCCCCACGTAGCCGGTGCGGTCGGCAACGAAATCGCCCGGCTCGGTGAACTCGCCGTCAGCGAACTCGAACGCCTCGCCGCCGGCGAACCCCTGCAGCACGCCATCAACGCTTCCGAGATCGGGAGACTCGCATGAGCCGCCTTGTTCTGCCTGACACTGATCGTGTTCTTTCTCGTCAGACCGGGTGGGTGCGTGCGCACTGGGAGGCGCTTGCGGACCATCTGTTGGAGTCGCTGGTGCCGTACTTCTCCCCCGGTGCGTCGCTGATCGCGCTGCCTGGTCGGCCCAGCCGGTCGGGTACAGCGTCCGACCAGTTGGAAGGTTTCGCGCGGTCGTTCATGCTGGCCGCGTTCCGGATCGGTGGAGTGCGGGGTGAGGGGTGCGAGGCGCTCATCGAGCGGTACGCCCGCGGTGTCGCGAACGGTGCGAACCCGGACCACCCGGAGTCGTGGCTGCGGCTCACCCCGCGCTCGCAGCAGATGGTGGAGGCCGCGGCGATCGCGGTGGCCCTGCACGAGACGCGGGAGTGGATCTGGGACCGGCTCGACACCCGCGCGCAGGAGCACGTGGCCGAGTGGCTCGGCGGGTTCATCGGGTCCACGACGCACGACAACAACTGGCGGCTGTTCCAGGTCGTGAGTGAGCAGTTCCTCGCGTCGGTCGGAGCGCCGTACTCGCAGGAAGACATCGACGGCGGGCTGGACCGGATCGAGGACTGGTACGTCGGTGACGGCTGGTACTCCGATGGCGACGGGCAGAACTTCGACAACTACATCGGCTGGGCCATGCACCTCTACCCGGGTCTGTGGACGCGGATGGCTGCTGCGACGCCGGGTGCGGCGTACGAGGACCGGCTGAAGGTCTATCGGGAGCGGATCGGTCTGTTCCTGGAGGACGCGGTGCATCTGGTCGGCAACGACGGCGCGCCGGTGTACCAGGGCCGCTCTCTCACGTACCGGATGGCCGCGGCGACGCCGTACTGGATGGGCGCGCTGCTGGACTCCACTCCCCTGTCGCCCGGGCAGACGCGGCGGCTGTGCTCCGGGATCGCGCGGCACTTCGTGCAGCACGGTGTGCCGGACGAGCGTGGGCTGCTGACGCTGGGGTGGTACGACACGTTCCTGCCGACGACACAGCAGTACTCCGGGCCTGGCTCGCCGTACTGGGCGTCGAAGGGATTCATCGGGCTGCTGCTGCCACCGGAGCACCCGGTGTGGACAGACCCGGAGGACTCGATCCCACTGGACGACGCGGACCAGGTGCGGGCGATGCCGGCGCCAGGGTGGATCGTGCATGCGAGCCGGCATGACCAGATCGTGCAGTTGGTGAACCACGGTGCCGATCACGCGCCGAAGGCGGAGCCGGAAGGTGTGGAGCCGGAGGGCGATGCGCACTACAACCGGCTGGCATACGCGAACCACGCCGGGCCGGAGTTGTCCGACCACGCGCCGGGAGTCGACAACCTGATCGCGCTCGTCGACGCGGACGGCCGGTCGAGCGCGCGCGGGCGGATCCGGCGGATCGCGGTCAGCGGACGTACGGCGTCGTCGTGGCACAAGGCGTGGCTTGGATCGGACGGACCGTGGCGGATCGAGACGGCGTCGGTCGTGCACGGCGGCTGGGAGATCCGGTGTGCGCTGGTCGAAGGGCCGGCCGGGACGTTGGTGCGCAGCGGCGGGTTCGCGGTCGCCGGGGCATCCTTGCCTGAGGCAACCGCTGGGGACCGCTCGGCGTCGGCCCGCACTCTCGACGGGCTGCTCTCCGCGGTGGTCGGTCTGCACGGGTACGACGAAGCCGGCGTGCACCGGGGTCTCGGTGCGAACCCGTTCGGTGTGCACTCGGCGACGCCGTACCTCACCGCTCCGCACAACGGGGATCCGCTCGTGCTGGTGAGCGCCGTACTGCTGACGCGGGACGCGCTGCGGCCGGAAGCGCTTGCCGAGGGCATCGATGTCGCGGTGGACGGTACGACGGTGCGGATCAGCCTGCCTGGTGGGGGTGCCGAGGTGGTCGAGCTCGGGCGGACACGCCCTTAGGTCAGGCTCACCAATCGTGTGCTCGCCGGATCTGATCAGTAGATTGACGGGATGAGCACGTACGAGAAACTTTTGCAGGAACAGATCCGTAACGAATTCACGGCGTCACAGCAGTACACGGCAGTCGCTGTCTGGTACGACGATCAGGATCTGCCGCAGCTGGCCGGGCACTTCTACAAGCAGGCACTCGAAGAGCGCAACCACGCGATGATGATGGTGCAATACCTGCTGGACAAGGACATCCGGCCGCACATCCCCGGTGTCGGTGAGGTGGAGAGCGACTTCAAGACGGCGCTGGAGCCGCTGGAGCTCGCGCTGCAGCAGGAGATCACCGTCACCAAGCAGATCGAGACGCTGGCGCGGGCCGCTCGGGACGAGAGCAACTACATCGGCGAGCAATTCATGCAGTGGTTCCTGAAGGAGCAGGTCGAGGAGGTCGCCGCGATGACCACCCTCGTCAATGTCGCGAAGCGGGCCGGGGACAACCTCTTCCACCTCGAAGACTTTCTGGCCCGCGAGATCTCCGGAGCCGCCGCCGACGACCCCACCGCTCCGACTGCGGCCGGCGGTCGGGTTTAGTACTTCTCAGTTGTCTCTTGGCTGATCGGGTGGCCCATGCGGCCGGCACGGTTGCCTGAGGTCCTCGCCGCCCCGGCCAGAGTTGGTTGTGTGCCGAGCCTTGCACGGCCAACGCCAGAGCCGCGACGAGCAGGCTGAACAGGACCCCGAGTGCCCGACGCACGCCTGCGACACTACCGAGCGTAAGAGCCGCCACTACTACCAGCTACCGCCGCCTCCACCGCCACCACCGCCTCCGGACGAACCGCCGCTGAAGCCGGACGAGCTACCGCCGCCTCCCCCACTGCTGGCCGGAGCGGGAGGCGGATCGAACGTCTGCGCGACGGTCGAGCTGACCGCGCCGGCCGTCCAGCCGGAGGTGTAGTACGACGGTCCGCTGTACCAGTACGGGTCAGGCGTCAGCCGGCCCGCGGCGACCAACCGCTCGCAGACCTTCTGCCAGCGGTCGGCGAGGTCGAACGCGATCGCCCAGGGCAGGTACTTCGAGAAGATGTCCTCACCCTCCTCGAAGCGGAGCTGCTCCGCCTCCGCCGTTGCCAGGTACTTCCGGAACCCGATCAGCTGATCCGTGACCGCCCGCCCGGCCGGATTGCGCTGCCCACGCCCGCGTATCGCGATCCAGAGGCCGACGGCAACGATCACCGCGATCACCGGGACCGCGATCACCACCGCACGACCGAGGCCGCCGGTGAACGCTGCGGTGGCGGTGCCTGCCAGGCCGGCACCGACCACCCAGAACCCGATCATCGCCATGCACGCGCACCCGGTACCGCTCTTGAACACCGAGCCGCCGCCGGCGCGTGGCATCCGCAGGTACCACGCACGCTCCTTCACCTGGGCCCGCAGCGCCGCGATCATCGCGTCGTGCGCCCGCCGCATCGTGTGGTCCCCCACCGCACCACGGCGCAGCAGAACCTCCGACCCCGGCTCCAGCGTCGGGAACAGTCCGGACATCAGAGCCTGCTCGTGTGGCGCGGTCGCGACCGCCGGGTTCAGCAGCACCGCCTTCTGATCGTTGCCGGTGTTCTCGACCCGTACGCCGCCGCGCACCGCCATGTCGATCAGCGTCGCGGCCGTCTCGGTCGTGGTCGCCTTCGCATCGATCAGCAGACCACCTTCGGCCACCGGGATCCTCGGCGGCGCGAACGCGACCGGGATCTGGTCCTCGGCCAGGTCGTCCTTCACCGGCTCGGCAGCGACACCGTCCGGCGGGAACGTGCCGGGTGGCATTCCGGCGTACCGCTGGTCCTTGTTGCCCCGCTGCGAGTACAGCCACGCGCCGGCGATCGCGGCGAGGGTGACGACGCCCGAGCCGATCAGTGCCGGCAGGCTCACGCCGTTGCGTTCCATCCAGCTGGGCGCGTCGACCAGGATCGGAGCGTCGTTGCTGACAACTCCGGCCTTGATGCCGGCGACGATCGTCATCTGGTCGCTGCGGGCCAGACGGCTGGCGCTGAAGATGCCCTTGTCACCACTGACGCTGCTCGTACATTCGTCGGTCGAGCCGTACGGTCCCTGGAAGCACTGCGTCTTCTGCACACCTTCAGGCACGCTGACGCTGACATCGACCTGGTCGAGCACCGCGTCCCAGCCGTCGCCGGTCGCATCCCAGTACAGCTCGCTGTGGTCGTCGAAGTGCCGGAGCGCCCCGCGTACGTCGTACGTGATCACGTACGTCGCGTCGTACCCGGAGATGGTCTCGTTCGCGGAGCCGATCTTGATCCGCAGACTCTCGTCGCGGTCGTCGTTGTACTTGAACGTCTCCGTGGTGAACTCGTCGGACGCGCCGGACGGGCTGTCGACGGTGATGTTCGAGACCTCGTACTCCTGGTCCTTCGAGTCGTCGTCGACATACGGCTCGCGGGTCACCAAGTCCCGGAAGATGCCGTGCCGGCCGGTGTCGCCGAAGCTGTAGGCGATCGTCTCCTTCACGTGCAGCACGCCGTCGGCAGTGACGTTGTAGTCGATCGTGAAGTTCTTGATCTCGTCACCCGTCGCCGCCGCCGCGGGCAGTGCGAAACCGACGACTGCCAGACCGGCGACGAGCGTGCTGATGATGACCCCGAGTGCCCTACGCATGGCCGCGACCCTACCGAGCGTGAGGGTCCGCCGAGGCGCGGCGGCCCGACTGGGCGGCTGACGGCTCAGCGAATCCGGCACGTGATGGCTCTTGTGCGAAGGGGCCGTTGGGGGAATCGTGGGTGAACCAGGAGGAACGTCATGGCAGACAAGACGAACACTTCCCAAGGCACCGGAGCCGCGCCCGCTGTGGACAGTCCGGACGCCATCCGCAACGTGGTGCTGGTCGGCCCGTCCGGGTCCGGCAAGACCACCCTCGTCGAGGCCCTGCTGGTGGCCTCCGGAGTCCTGAACAGACCCGGTACCGTCCTGGACGGATCCACGGTGTGCGACTTCGACGACGCCGAGATCAGGCAGCAGCGTTCGGTGGGCCTGTCGCTCGCGTCGCTGCCGCACGACGGCGCCAAGGTGAACCTGATCGACACGCCCGGGTACGCCGACTTCATCGGTGAGCTGCGGGCCGGCCTGCGGGCCGCGGACTGTGCGCTGTTCGTGATCTCGGCGAGCGAGGGCGTCGACGAGCCGACCAAGACGGTCTGGCAGGAGTGCGCCCACGTCGGGATGCCGCGAGCCGTGGTCATCACCAAGCTCGACCACGCCCGGGCGAACTACCACAGCGCGCTGGCGGCCGCACAGGCGGCGTTCGGCGACAAGGTGCTGCCGCTCTACCTGCCCGCTGGTGACGGGCTGATCGGGCTGCTCTCCCAGACGTACTACGACTACTCCGGCGGCAAGCGGTCGACGTCCACGCCCGACTCGTCGTACGACGACCAGATCGAGGAACTGCGCGGCACGCTGATCGAGGGGATCATCGAGGAGTCCGAGGACGAGTCGCTGATGGACCGCTACCTCGAAGGCGAGGACATCGACCAGAAGGTGCTCATCGACGACCTCGAGCGCGCCGTCGAGCGTGGGTCGTTCTTCCCGGTCATCCCGGTCTGCAGCGCGTCCGGCGTCGGCACCCACGAGCTGCTCGAGGTCGCGACCAGCGGTTTCCCGTCGCCGCTCGTGCACGCCCTGCCCGAGGTGTTCTCGCCGCACGGTGTGGCGCGCGCGGGCCTGACCTGCGATCCGGGCGGTCCGCTGCTCGCAGAGGTGGTGAAGACGACGTCGGACCCGTATGTCGGCAGGGTCAGCCTGGTCCGGGTGTTCTCCGGCACCATCAGGCCCGACGCGACGGTTCACGTGTCGGGCCATTTCACGTCGTTTTTCGGTGCCCAGAACTCGCACGCCGACCACGACGAGGACGAGCGGATCGGCACCCTGTCGTTCCCGCTCGGCAAGGTGCAGCGTCCGGCGGCTCAGGTGGTCGCCGGTGATCTGTGCGCGATCGGCCGGCTCACCCGGGCCGAGACCGGTGACACACTGTCCGACAAGTCCGATCCGCTGCTGCTGAAGCCGTGGAACATGCCGGAACCGCTGCTGCCGATCGCGGTCCAGGCCCACGCCAAGACCGACGAGGACAAGCTGAGCGTCGGCCTGCAGAGGCTGGCGGCCGAGGATCCGACCCTGCGGATCGAGCAGAACCCGGAGACGCACCAGATCGTGCTGTGGTGCATGGGCGAGGCCCACTCCGACGTCGTACTCGACGCCCTGGCCAACCGGTACGGCGTGACCGTGGACACCGTGGAGTTGCGGGTTCCGCTGCGGGAGACGTTCGGTGGGAAGGCGAAGGGCCACGGCCGGCATGTCAAGCAGTCCGGCGGCCACGGCCAGTACGCCGTCTGCGACATCGAGGTCGAGCCACTGCCGCAGGGCTCGGACTTCGAGTTCGTCGACAAGGTGGTCGGCGGCGCGGTGCCGCGGCAGTTCATCCCGAGCGTCGAGAAGGGCGTCCGGGCGCAGATGGAGCGGGGTGTCTCCGCCGGGTATCCGATGGTAGGCATCCGGGTCACGCTGCTCGACGGCAAGGCCCACAGCGTCGACTCGTCGGACATGGCGTTCCAGATGGCCGGTGGGCTCGCCCTGCGTGAGGCCGCGGCCGCGACCAAGGTCAGTCTGCTCGAGCCAGTGGATCTCGTCTCGGTGCTGGTGCCGGACGATCTGGTCGGCGCGGTGATGAGCGACCTGTCCGGGCGGCGCGGACGGCTGCTGGGGACCGACAAGGTCGGCGACGACCGGACCGTGGTGAAGGCCGAGGTGCCGCAGGTCGAGATCACTCGGTACGCGATCGACCTCCGCTCGCTGTCCCACGGTGCTGCGTCGTTCAGCCGGGAGTTCTCCCGCTACGAGGCCATGCCGGAGGGCGCCGCGGCGAAGATGAAGTCATCTGCCTGACGGATCACTGTCCGGTGCCGCCGTCAGCTGAGGCGGCGCCGGACATCCCGCGACTTCAGGTACGACGCGACGTCGTCGTACCGCTCGCTCTGGTTGGCGAACTCGATGTACGACCGGACGCGGTGCAACCAGTCGAGCGTCGACGGCTTGACCGCGGGCAGCACGTCGGTGAGATGGTGCATGGCCAGCGGCGGCTCGCCGCCACTCGACAGCGCCTCGTCGATCACCTGGTCGACGCCACGCTCGATCAGGGCGCGCAGGTCCGCTCCGCTGAACATCGGTGTCTGCCCAGCGAGCGCCTTCAGGTCCAGTCCGTCCGCCGGTACGTCCTGCACCAGCACGGACAGGATGTCGGCGCGAGCGGGCTCGTCCGGCGGCGGGACGAAGATGACGCGGTCGAACCGTCCCGGGCGCAGCATCGCCTCGTCCACGTCCCACGGCGCGTTGGTCGCGGCCAGAACGAGCAGACCGTCGTTCTCGGAGCCGATCGCATCGAGCTCCTGCAGCAGTACGTCGACCAGCCGCCGCGCCTCCGAACCACCGTGCTTGTGGCGCGCGAACGCCAGCGCGTCGAGTTCGTCGAGGAACAACACGCACGGCGCATTCGCCCGGGCACGCTCGAAGGCGGCGTGCAGGTTGCGCTCGGAGACACCGAGATACGGGTCCATCACGTCCTCGATCCGGACGTTGATGAACGGCAGACCGCACTCCCCCGCTGTCGCCCGGGCCAGCAGGGTCTTCCCGCAGCCGGGCGGACCGTAGAGCATGACACCGCCGCCGGATTTCCGGCCGTACTTCTCGTACAGCTCCGGGCGGCTGAGCGGCAGGATCACCATCCGGTGGATGACCCGCTTGATGTCCTCCATCCCGCCGACCTGGTCGAAGGTCGTGGTCTCTTTCGGGGCGTCCAGCTCGAACGGCGCGTCCGCCTCGGGACCGACCTTGATCTTGACGCCGCTGCGCTCGGCGATCATGTCGTCGACGAGCTGCTGCAGGCGACCGGTCCCCTCGACCACGCCCTGCTGACGAGCCGCCTCGAGCAGGCTCCGCAGCAGCGCGAGCCGCCCGTTGGCCGCGGCCAGTTCACCGACCGGCACGAACTGGTCCTCCGGCAACCCCTGCTGGTCGAGCAGTACGACGTACTGGTCCAGGGCCTCATCGGTGTCGCCGGCACTCACCAGCGACTCGGCCAGGACCAGCCGCAGCAGTACGTCGTCCGGGCTGGTGTCGACCGCCTTGCGCAGAGCGGCGATCCGATCGTTCGTCATGAGCCCCATTTTCTGTTGATCCAGCGGCGGACCAGCGGCGGCGCCACCCAGGAGTACACGCAGAACGCCAGCCAGACCATCGCGAAGGCGAACGAGAGCGGGGCCAGCCCGACCATGCGCAGGCCGTAGATGATCGCGACCGCGCCGATCCAGACGACCAGCGGGTTGAAGCGCTGGAACGGACGCAGCGGCAGCATCAGAGGATGGTTCATGAGCTTCGCCTCGCGTGCGGCGGCTCGGAGGTCGGGGTCGCCGGGCTGGGACGCGGCGGCGGAGGCGAGCGAGTTGTAGCCGGATCGCGAGTCGCCCGTGAGCATCGACGACGTACCGTGCAGGGCGCGGGCGCCGGGGTCCTCCGGGTCGTGCGAGAGAGCCTCCGTGCTGTGGAGGTGCATGTCGCGGTCGTTGCCGAGAGCGAAGGCGACCTGAGCGCGGGCGGCCGAGACGGCAGCGCTCTCCGGCGCATACGACGCGGCGCGCTCGACCAGGGCGCTCGCCTTCTGCGCCTGGCCGGCGGTCAGACACACCCGGGCGTAGCCGATCAGGAGATCGGGATCGTTCGGATCCAGGCTGAGACCTTGCAGGAACGCGGCCTCGGCCTCGGGGAGACGTCCTTCGGACCGCAGCGCGGAGCCCAGCATCTGCAGCATCGGGAGGAACGGGCCGTGCTGAGCCAGGCCGTCCTTCAGTACGTCGATCGCCTCGGCATTGCGGTCCAGCGCGTGCAGGGCGGCACCGCGGAACAGGTACGCACGGAAGTCGACCGCGGCGTCGCCCCACAGGCCCTGGAGCTCGTCGAGGGTGCGCTCCGGGTGGCCGATCTGCAGCCAGTGGCCGGCCATCTGCAGGCGGGCCTCGGTCGGTTCGCTCACAGGGCCACCGTCACAAGGAACAGGATCAGGGCTTCGGCGACCGCGCCGGCGATGGTCACTCCGAAGCCCGTGCCCCACAGTGAGCCGTAGTCCGTGCCGCGGAGCTGGAACGCGCGGTCCATCGGTCGCTGGATCCGGAGCTGGATCAGGCAGCAGACCACGGCGACGACCCGGATCCCGACCCGCAGGCCGGAGCCGAGATCACCGTCGGTGTTCAGGACGGCGAAGGCCGCGATCACCACAGCCAGGCCGATCGCGCCGACGCCCAGGATCAGGCGCTGCTTGGCCGCGTCGACGCCGAGCCTGCGGGCGTTCAGGAACGCGATCACCGTCGAGGCGATCACCCCGCCGAAGAACGCGACGTACGTCTGCGACATCAGCCGCCACGGGCGCACCGACATGTCCACACCGGCGCCGATGGTCGGGCGCAACAGTTCGTCCGGCATGAGGCTCCTCGATGGGCCATCGATCTGGGCACGCGCAGTGTACTGCTCTGGCGGGCATTAGCCTGGGGCGATGAGTGAGACGAACTGTCTGTTCTGCGGGATCGTCGCTGGGAGCATTCCGGCGACACGGGTCGCAGAGACCGAGCGGGCGATCGCGTTCATGGACATCAACCCGGCGACGGCCGGGCATCTGTTGGTGATTCCGCGGGCGCACTCGACCGATCTGCGCGAGGCGGGCGCCGAGGACCTCACCGCGGCGACTTTGCTCGCGCAGTCGCTGGTCAGCCGGATGATCGATCGCCTGGACGCCGACGGCGCCAACCTGCTCAGCTGCATCGGCGAGGCCGCCTTGCAGTCGGTCTTCCACACCCACCTTCACGTCATCCCGCGGTACCAGGACGACCCGCTCCAGCTCCCCTGGCACCCGACCCCGGGCGACATGGACCAGATCCAAGCCACGGCCGCGAAGCTGGTGTAACGCTGCCGCACCCTCACGACACTGCAGGGCTGACCGAACACCTCAGCCCTGGGAGTCGTCATGACGCAAGCCATCGCCACCGCTCCTCCCACGCCGTGCGTCGAGCCCAAGAGCGCGCTGCTGCGAAGACGGCTGCTGCCCCTGTGGGTGGCCACCTTCCTGCAGGGCGTGGGGTTCTGGGTGCCGGTCGAGAAGCTGTTCATGAGCGGGATCGGGTTCGATGCGGCCACGATCGGAGTGATGGCGGCCGCGTACGCCGCGCTCGTGCCGGTGATGGAGGTGCTGTCCGGCGTACTCGCGGACCGCTGGTCGCGGCGGGGCGTGCTGATGGTGGCTGGTGTCGCTCTCCTGCTGAGCGTGTTCATCGGCGCGATCAGCCAGAACGTCGTCACCTACATCGTGGCGGCGCTGATCCTGGGGATCTACTTCGCGATGTACTCCGGGACCGTCGAGGCCGTTGTGTACGACGTGGTCGTCGAGGAGACCGGTGACGGTGCGGAGTACGAGCGGCGGATCGGCTGGGTCCGCTTCGTCGAGAGCGTCGCCCTGGTGGGAAGTGCGTTGGCGGGCGGATGGATCGCAGCCGCGCTTTCGCCGCGGGCGACGTACTTCCTCACGCTGCCGTTCGCAGCGCTCTACCTGGTCGCGCTGAGCCGGTTCTGCGAGCCCCGGCTGCATCGGACGGCCGAACGGACCTCGCTCCGGGATCACCTCGTGGTCACGTACCGCGCGATCACCGACCGTGGGCGGTTGGTGCCGATCGCGGCAGCCACCATCATGTCGGCGATGATCTTGCAGGCGATGTACGAGTTCGGTCCGCTCTGGCTGGTCACGCTCAAGGCAGAGGCCGGGTACTACGGACCGTTCTGGGCACTGCTGGTCGGGATGATCGGGGTCGGTGGACTCCTCGCGAGTCTGCTGCATCTCGAGCGACCGCTGCCCGTGGCGATCGTCGTACTCACTATGCTGGCTGCCTGCGTGACCATGACGACCAGCCGCAGCCTGGCCGCATTGACAGCCGCCATGGTCGCGCTGACGCTGCTGCTCGTAGTGATCGGCATCCACCTCAGTCAACTGATGCACGACGCGGTGCCGTCGACGATCCGGACCGGGGTGGCGTCCGGGATCAGCGCCGTCTCGTGGTTGCTGTTCACGCCGTTCGCGCTGATCTTCGGTGCCGTGAGCAAGCACGCCGGCGTCTACGTGTCGGGCTGGATGATCACCGGCGCGGTCGCGCTCGCCGGTGCCGCGCTCGTCTGGGTGCAGCGGCATGCGGTCGCCGTACGCTGAGCCGATGATGGCTGGGCTGCCGTCTGACGACGTACTCCTCGAGCGGTTGCGGACCGGCGACGAGGACGTGTTCGCGCTGCTCCTGGACGGCTGGTCCGGTGGGATGCGGCGGGTGGCGCGCTCGTTCGTGTCGACCGAGGAGTCGGCCGCCGAGGTCGTGCAGGAGACCTGGCTCGCGGTGATCGAGGGCATCGGCGGGTTCGAGGGCCGGTCCTCGCTGAAGACCTGGGTCTACCGGATCCTCACCAACACCGCGAAGCGCCGCGGCACCCGCGAGCACAAGGTCGTGCCGATGAGCAGCATCGACGACCAGGGGCCGACCGTGGACCCGAGCCGGTTCCGCCCGGCGGGCGATCCGTTCCCTGGCCACTGGTGGGACTACCCGCCGGCCTGGCCGTCGCCGGAGCAAGGGTTGCTCACCGCCGAGGTCCGCGCCTACCTGACCGAGGCTCTGGCCGAACTCCCGGAGCGCCAGCGCCTGGTCGTCGTACTGCGGGACATCGAGGGCTGCCCGTACGACGAGGTGTGCGAGCTGCTCGGAATCACGGCGGCGAACCAACGGGTGCTCCTGCACCGCGCACGGGCGTTCCTGCGCGGCAGACTGGAAGAGTTCTACCAGCGGGAAGGTGACGGGTCATGAGCGACCTCGAGTGCCGTGAGTTCGTCGAGCGCGTGACGGCGTTCCTCGAAGGGACCCTGAGTCCCGAGGCGGAGCAGGACTTCGTCGACCACCTGGCCCTGTGCGACGGGTGTGAGCGCTACCTCGACCAGATCCGTCAGACGTCGCAGACCCTGAACGACCTGCCGGGCGAGGGCTTGCCAGGCGACGCCCGCAGCGCACTCCTCAACGCCTTCCGCTCCGGTCGGTCCTGATCAGGGCCGGACGGCGTCGAACAGGCGGTCAGCAGCCTCGGTGTCGCCGGTGGTGGTGAGGCGTCCCTCCTCGACGAGGACCCGCGCCAACGTGTCCGGGTCGGAGTCGATGACGGCGTCGGGCCGATCGTGCGGCTCGCCGCGGGTCATCGCGACGATCACGTCCGGCGGGCGACGAGCTCGTAGACCGACAGGAGCTCTGGCAGCAGGACCGACCAGTCGTACCGAGGTACGGCGCCCAGTCCGGCGGAGCGAAGCTTCTCGCGGTCGTCGGGACTACCCAGGAGTCTGAGTGCACGCTGAGCGAGCTCGTCGGCGCTACCCGGCTCGAACAGCTCGCCCAGGCGGCCACCGTCGAGGACCTGCCGGAAGGCGGCCAGATCGCTGGCCAGGACGGGAGCACCTGCCGCCATCGCCTCGAGCAGGACGATGCCGAAGCTCTCGCCGCCCAGATGCGGCGCGACATAGACGTCCGAGCCGGCCAGCATGTCAGCGCGGGCGTCGTCGTCGATCTCGCCCAGGAAGAGGATGTTGTCGCGGAACCGCCCGGGGACAGCGCGCCGCGCCTCGTCCGCCTGACCAGACCCGGCCAACAGGATCTTCAGCCCCGGCCGCTCCGCGATCAATGCGGGGACGGCCTTCACCAGGACGCCCAGGCCCTTGCGGGGTTCGTCGAGGCGGCCGAGGAAGCTGATCGTGCCGTCGTCGCCCATCCACTCCGCGCGGGGACTCCCCTTGAAACGCGCGGTGTAGAGACCGTTCGGGATCACGACCGCCTCGCCGCCGATGTGCTGGACCATCATCGAACGCGCGTTCTCCGAGACCGCGATCCGGGCGTCGATCTTCTCCAGCGCGGGCCGGAGCAGACTGGCGGCGGCACTCATCGCGCGGGACCGGACCTGCCAGGTGTGGAACGTCGAGACGAACGGGCCGTCGGCCGACCAAAGCGCGATGATCGACGCACTCGGAGTCGTCGGCTCGTGCACGTGGACCACGTCGAACCGGCCTTCGGCGAGCCAGCTCTTCACCCGCGCCGCCGTCCGTGGGCCGAACGTGACCCGCGCGACCGAGCCGTTGTACGGGACCCCGACCGCGCGCCCGGACGAGACGACGTACGGCGGGACCGCGTCGGAGTCGTCGACCGGCGCAAGGACGGACACCTCGTGGCCGACGCCGAGCAAGGCCTCGGCGAGGTCGCGGACATGGTTCTGCACCCCGCCGGGCGTGCCCAGCGAGTACGGGCAGACCACACCGATCCTCACGGAACGATTCTCACTCTTCCAGGAAAATCCTCTGCAGCATGTGCCAGTCCTGGGGGTGCGCGGCGATCCCGGCGGCGAAGGCGTCGGCGCAGCGCTGGGTCATCCCGGCGGTGCCGCCCTCGGGCTCGATGGCGTCGTGGAACGTGATCACGAGCCGAGGCCCGTCGTAGTGCAGTGTCGCCGGGATGAGCGGAGCTCCCGTCCGCAGGCTCAGCGCGGCCGGACCGGCCGGCATCCGCGAGGGACGACCGAAGAACGTCACCGGTACGCCGCGCTCGGACAGGTCCCGGTCGGCCACGAGGCAGACGAACCCGCCCGCCTGCAGCCGCTCGACCAGGATCCCGACGACATCGTGGTCACTGCCGGTCAGCGGGAGAACCTCCATGCCGAGCTTCTTGCGGTACTCGATGAAGCGGTCGAACAGGGACTCCGGCTTCAGCCGCTCGGCCACCGTCGACACCGGCATACCGGTCAGACCTGCCCAGGCGCCGGCGTGATCGTAGTTCGCCAGGTGCGGCAGCGCGCAGATCACGCCCCGGCCAGCCGCGTGAGCGTCGCGGAGCAGCTTCTCGTTGACCGTACGGACCCGGCCGACGACCTCCTGGTCCGACCACTCGGGCAGCCGGAACGCCTCCTGCCAGTAGCGCAGATACGAGCGCATTCCGGCCAGCGTGAGCGCATCCAGCTCCGCCGGTGTGGCATCCGGGCGGACCACTGCCAGGTTTCCGCGCAAGCGTCGTACGCCGCGACCGTTCCGGCGTACGACGTGATCCGCGGCGTGGCGGAACAACCAGGTGACTGTCTTCTCAGGCAGCCGTCGGACCAGCGCCCAGGCGAGGGCGAACGCGAGATCGGCAGCCCGCTGACGGAGGCCGTCCATGCCTCAGTTCTTCGGATCCGGTTCGGCCGGGGGCTCGGTGGCGACAGTGGGCTCGGTCGTGGCCTGGGGCTCTGTCGTGGCGGGCGGCGGGGTGTCGAGGCCGGCGTTGGCGGGATCGGCGAGGACCTGCTTGCGGACCGACAGTGACCGCTGGACCACTGTGATGGTGCTGGCGAGAGCGACCGCCCAGATCACGATCTTCAGCAGGATCGGCAGGTCGAACACGTCGGAGAAGAACGCGATGACCAGGGTGAACACGAGCCGGTCGGCGCGCTCGGCCAGACCACCGCTCGCCTTCAGACCGAGGCTCTCGGCCTTGGCCCGCGCGTACGACGTCACCGCACCCATCACCAGCGCCCACAGCGTGACCGCGGCCATCAGGGTCGAGTCGCCGGCGCGTGAGTTGGCGTAGTACATCACCAGGCCGCCGTAGATCGCGCCGTCGCCGATGCGGTCCAGCGTGGAGTCGAGGTACGACCCCCACTTCGACGACGTGCCCGACGTGCGGGCCATGAAGCCGTCGATCAGGTCCGAGAACACGAAGCAGGTGATGATCACGACGCCCAGCCACAGCTGGCCGCGCGGGAAGAAGATCAGCGCGCCCGCGCACACGCCGATCGTGCCCACGAGCGTGACCATGTCAGCGGTCACGCCGAGCCTGAGCAGAAGTTTGGCGATCGGCGTGATCACCTTGGTCCAGAACTGCCGGAATCTGTTAAGCATGGCGGGCCGATCGTAGTCCAGCCGGATCACCATCCGGTGACAAGCCACGGCGTTCCGCCTGCGACAGACCTGATTTCGCGCGATGCTGACGGGGTGAGGACGCGACGGAGGACACCGCGGCTCAGCCGCGGCGCGCTGGCGAGTGCACTGGCTGGTGCACTGGCTCTGGCGCTGCTGACCTCCGGCTGCTCGGTCGCACGCAAGGCCGACGGCTCCCGTCCGCTCACCGTGCCGACGCAGCCTCCCGCCGTCGTCCCCACCGTCATCGCTCCCCCGCAGGCCGAGGGCCTGGACGGTACGGCGGGGGCACCGGGACCACAGGTGTGTACGGCGATCACCAGAACGCTGACCACCCAGCTGCACGTGCCCGTCACCGCGAAACCGAACGCCTGGAACGATGGCGGCCTGCCGGCTATGGACCTGTGCACGCTGCTTCTCGAGGATCGGGTCGTCACGATCGGTGTCACCGCGCTCCCCCGGCAGCCCGACTCGCTCAACCGGCTGCTCACCGGCGCCGGCAAGGTCGAGCCTCTGACCGAACTCGGACCGAGCGCCCTGATCACCGAGTCCCGGATGGTGTTCACGGTCGGCGACCGGGCGGTCCGCATCACGCCGGCGGGCGGCATCGATCGCAGTACCGCGGACGGCATCGACCGGGCCAAGGCGGTGGCGATCGCGCTGGCGACACGGGACGCCGTACCGACGTCGCTGCGGAACGCTCGGCAGACCGATGCCGCGTGCCAGCTGTCGAACTCGCAGGCCGAGGAGTTCGCCGGGGCGCAGGTGCAGCTGCGGCGGGACTATCGGGTGCGTGGTGCGTTGACGTGCATCTGGGGGACGTACGACGCGACGGTGTCGATCGTCGAGGCGTTCGACCAGCCGACGATCCCGGAGGCGGAGCGGACGCCACCACCGCAGCTCGCGCCGGTCGGCCAGCCCGGCTACTACCTGCCGGACAAGGGCGAACTCGTCTTCCGTCTCGGCCGCCGCGTCGTCCGCGTCACCGGCCTGACGAACCCACCCCGCGTGGTCCCCCTCACCACCCTCCAAGGCATCGTCGACCCGATGATGCCCCTCTTCCTGCGCTGACCCGCCTACGGCCAGGACTTGGCGAGCAGGGCTCTGGTTTCGGACAGGAGTTGCGGCAGCACCTTGGTGTGGGCGATCGCCGGCATGAAGTTGGTGTCGCCTGCCCAGCGCGGCACCACGTGCTGGTGCAGGTGGGCGGCAATCCCGGCGCCGGCGATCTCGCCTTGGTTCATGCCGATGTTGAAGCCGTGCGCGCCCGACACCGTCCGGACCGCCTGCATCGCCTGCCGGGTCAGCTCCGAGACGTCCCTGACCTCCGCGTCGGTCAACTCCGTGTAGTCCGCGACATGCCGGTACGGCACCACCATCAGATGGCCAGGGTTGTACGGGTACAGGTTCAGCACCGCGTACGCCGCCACGCCCCGGTGCACGATCAGCGCGTCGGCGTCCGGCAGCCCCGGCAACCGGCAGAACGGGCAACCCGACCCGGCCGCACCACTGGTCGGCTTGTTCTCCCCCTCGATGTAGGCCATCCGGTGCGGCGTCCACAACCGCATGAACGGATCCGGCACCCCGACCCCGTCCTGCACAACCACCTCATCCGGCGCGTACGGCGACTCCGGTACGCCGCCTTGATCGCCGGCGGACGGTTGGTCGGGGGAATCCGTCATACTTGGACGCGCTTCTGGACGGCCTCCACGATCTCGCTCACCGCGTCGGCGATCGGTACGCCGTTCTTCTGCGTGCCGTCGCGGTACCGGAACGACACCGACCCGGCGGCCATGTCGTCGTCGCCGGCGATCAGCATGTACGGCACCTTGGACTTCTGGGCGTTGCGGATCTTCTTCTGCATCCGGTCGTCGGACGAGTCGACCTCGATCCGGATCCCCTGCACCTTCAGCTGCGCGGCGACGTCGTACAGGTAGTCCACGTGGCCGTCGGTGACCGGGATGCCGACCACCTGGACCGGGGCCAGCCAGGGCGGGAACGCGCCGGCGTAGTGCTCGGTCAGCACCGCGACGAACCGCTCGATCGAGCCGAACAGCGCACGGTGGATCATCACCGGCCGCTGCCGGGAACCGTCCGGCGCGGTGTACTCCAGCTCGAACCGCTCCGGCAGGTTGAAGTCCAGCTGGATCGTGGACATCTGCCAGGTCCGGCCGATCGCGTCCTTGGTCTGGACCGAGATCTTCGGGCCGTAGAACGCGGCGCCGCCCGGATCGGGGACCAGCTCGAGACCGGAGCCCTCGGCAACCTCCCGCAGCGTCTCGGTCGCCTCCTCCCAGACCTCGTCGGAGCCGACGAACTTGTCCGGGTTCTTGGTCGAGAGCTCCAGGTAGAAGTCGTCCAGGCCGTAGTCGGCGAGCAGGCCGAGCACGAAGGTCAGCAGCTTGCGCAGCTCGTCGCGCATCTGCTCGCGGGTGCAGTAGATGTGCGCGTCGTCCTGGGTGAAGCCGCGGGCCCGGGTCATGCCGTGCACGACGCCGGACTTCTCCAGCCGGTAGACCGTGCCGAACTCGAACAACCGCAGCGGCAGCTCCCGGTAGGACCGGCCGCGGGCGCCGTAGATCAGGTTGTGCATCGGGCAGTTCATCGGCTTCAGGTAGTAGTCCTGGCCCTGTTTGCGGATCTGCCCGTCTGCGCCCCGCTCCTCGTCCAGGTGCATGGGCGGATACATGCCGTCGGCGTACCAGTCCAGGTGGCCCGAGGTCTCGAACAGCTGCGCCTTGGTGATGTGCGGGGAGTAGACGAACTCGTAGCCGTCCTCGACGTGGCGCTGGCGGGAGTAGTCCTCCATCACCTTGCGCAGTACGCCGCCCTTGGGGTGGAACACCGCGAGCCCCGAACCGATCTCGTCGGGGAAGCTGAACAGGTCGAGCTCGCTGCCGAGCTTGCGGTGGTCGCGCTTGGCGGCCTCCTCCAGCCGGTTCAGGTACGCCTTCAGCTCGTCGCGCGACTCCCACGCCGTCCCGTAGATGCGCTGGAGCTGCGGGTTCTTCTCGCTCCCCCGCCAGTACGCCGCGGCGGTCCGCATCAGCTTGAAGTTGCCCAGGTAGCCGGTCGCGGGCACGTGCGGGCCGCGGCACAGGTCCTTCCAGGCGACGGAGTCGTCCCGCCGGACGTTGTCGTAGATGGTCAGCTCGCCGCCGCCGACCTCGACACTCGCGCCCTCGGCCGCGTCCGCCGCCGAGCCCTTGATGCCGATCAGCTCGAGCTTGTACGGCTCGGTCGCGAGCTCGGTCCGCGCGTCGTCGTCGGAGACCACCCGGCGGCTGAACCGCTGCCGCTCCTTGATGATCTGCTGCATCTTCTTCTCGAGCTTGCCCAGGTCGTCCGGGGTGAACGGGGTGGGCACGTCGAAGTCGTAGTAGAAGCCGTTCTCGACCGGCGGGCCGATGCCCAGCTTCGCCTCCGGGAACAGGTCCTGCACCGCCTGGGCGAGCACGTGCGCGGTCGAGTGCCGGATGATCGCCCGGCCGTCCTCCGACGACGCCTTCACCGGCTCGATCTCGTCGCCGTCGGCGACCACCCGGGACAGGTCCCGGAGCTCACCGTTGACGCGGGCGGCGATGGCGGAGCGGTCCTGGCCGAAGATTGCGGCGAACAGCTCCCCGATCGTCGTCGTCTCGGTCACACTCCGCTCAGCCTCGCCCTCGACGCCGATCAGATGGACCTTGACTTCCGACACGTTCACTCCTCGAGTTTGCCGACCGGCCGAGATGCTGGTCACGCCACAGATGGTATCGAGTCGCGACCCACGGCCCGACGGCGTATCCACAGGTCCGGCCACCTGACGAAAGTAGGGGGTCGCCGACGCCCATCGTCCGATGTGCCAGGGGTGCCCGGATTCCTAGGTTCGAGTCACCAATCCGTTCCAGAAGGGCCCCCAGCGTGATCACGCTCGAAGGACTCACCAAGAGGTACGGCGACACCCGCGCGGTGGACTCGCTCGACCTGACCGTCTTCCCCGGCCGGGTGACCGGCTTCCTCGGCCCGAACGGCGCCGGCAAGTCGACCACGATGCGGATGATCCTCGGCCTCGACGCACCGACCGAGGGCACTGCCCTGGTCGACGGCCGCCCGTACGCCGACTGGCCGGTACCGCTCACCAAGGTCGGCGCACTGCTCGACGCCAAGGCGCTGCACCCGCGGCGGTCCGCGCGCAACCACCTGATCGCGATGGCCCGGAGCAACGGTCTCCCGGTCAGCCGGGTGGACGAGGTCCTGTCCGTCGTGGGCCTGGATTCCGTCACCGGCAAGCGGGCCGGACAGTTCTCGCTCGGCATGGGACAGCGCCTCGGCATCGCCGGTGCGCTGCTCGGCGACCCCGAGGTGCTGATGTTCGACGAGCCGGTGAACGGCCTCGACCCGGACGGCGTCCGCTGGGTCCGCGGGCTGATGCGCTCGCTCGCGGCGGAGGGCCGGACGGTGTTCGTCTCCAGCCACCTGATGAGCGAGATGCAGCTGACTGCCGACCAGCTCGTCGTGATCGGGCGCGGCCGGCTGATCGCAGACGCTCCGGTCGCGGACGTGATCGCGCGGTCGTCGCGCACCACGGTCGCCGTCCGCGTCCCCGATCGGGCGCACCTCGCCGTACTGCGGGATCGGCTCGTCGCGGAGGCGGAGCGGGTGGAGTCCGCGGACGGCCAGTTGATCGTGACCGGCGTACCGGCGGAGCGGGTCGGAGATCTGGCGTACGAGCTCGGCGTGCGGCTGCACGAGTTGCAGACACAGCGGGCCTCGCTGGAGGAGGCGTACATGGAGCTCACCGCGGACAGCGTCCAGTACGGCGTCGCGGTGGCGTCGTGAGCTCCGCGATCCTGCATTTCGCCGAGGAGTTGATGTCCTCGTGGTGGATCTACCTGGCGCTGTGGGGCTTCGCTGCCCTGGACGGGTTCTTCCCGGCCATCCCCAGCGAGACGCTCGTGGTCACCGCGGGCGTGTTCGTGGCTGCCAACGGTGAACCCAACCTGTACGCCGTGATCGCGGCCGCCGCCGTCGGTGCGTTCGTCGGCGACCACGTGTCCTACGCGCTGGGCCGCGGCGCCGGCGGCCGGCTGCTCGATCGGATGAAGCCCGGGACCAAACGGCACGCGGCCGTGCTGTGGGCTCGACGGGCACTGGCAGAGCGCGGCGGACTCGTACTCGTGGTCGCTCGGTACGTGCCGGGTGGGCGCACCGCGGTCACGTTGACGATGGGATCGGTGCGGTACCCGCTGCGCAAGTTCTCGTCCTTCGCCGCCATCGCGGCCGTCAGCTGGGGCGTGTACTGCACCCTGGTCGGTTACATCGGCGGAAAAGCTTTCGAGGACAACCCGCTGAAGGGCGTGATCCTCGGCATCGGGCTGGCGCTCGCGGTCACGCTGATCGTGGAGGTCGTCCGGCACCGACTGAACAAGAAGAAGCGGGCTCACGTCGAGCCCGAAGCTGAACTCGTGGAAGCAGGTGAGCGGTGAGTACGGCGGTTGTCACCCTGGGGACCGGTCTCCCGGACGCGGTGCGTTCGGAGTGGACCAAGCTGTGGACAGTCCGGTCGAGCTGGCTGAACCTCGCGGCAGCACTCGTGCTGACCACGCTGCTCGGCCTGCAGTTCGGCTTCAACCTCGCCTACACCAGCACCCATCTGGAGCCGGGGCAGGTCGCGCAGACGGAGGCCGTCGGTGAGTTCGGCGCTTCGGTGATCATGATCGTGCAGGTGGTGGTCGCCGCCTTCGCCCTGCTGACCGTCACCTCCGAGTACGCGACCGGCAGCATCCGCTCGACCCTGCAGTGGACTCCAGTACGGCGGAACGTCGTACTCGCGAAGGCGATCGTGCTCGCACCGGTCCTGTTCGTCTACGGCCTGGTGCTCGCCGGCGCCGCAGCTCTCGCCGGCGGCCTGGCCGCGGGCTCGTGGGCCGACTGGAGCGCGAGCGCACTGGCGGTCGACCTGCTGTCGGTCGCCTTCTACGCGACGACAGCCGGGCTGTTCGCAGCCGGAATCGCCTGGGTCGTCCGCAGTACGGCGGGAACACTGACCGTGGCCTTCCTCCTGCTCATGGTCGTCCCGCTCATGCTCGGCCAGAGCTCGATCCGCGCACTCGTGTGGATCGCGGCCCTGCTCCCGGGCGGCGCCGGCCAGAACTACCTGACCGGCACAACCGACCCACTCTCCCCAACCCTGAGCGCGGTTCTCCTGATCGCGTGGGCCGTCCTCGGTCTCGCCCTCGGCTCGCGGATCCTGTCCCACCGCGACGCCTGATCGGCCGACTCGCTACCGGGTTGTCCCATCACTGGCGCCTTATATCCGGTCAGCCGGTACACAACCCGCCAGCGACCCCGTCTGATCCCGTTCCGGTAGGAACGACGAAGTCGCCCGGATCATGAAGGTCCGGGCGACTTCGGCACGGGCTTACCGCGGGACGTTCAGGGCGATGGTGATCTGCTCCGATACCTTTGCTGCCAGCTCCAGGCCTGCGCGGCGGGTGGTCGGCTGGAGGGCGGAGTGGTCGAGCGGGCCTTCGGCCGCGATGTGCTGGTCGGTCGGAATGTCGACGACAGCAGCCGCGCGGGACTCGAAGTACGGCCGGAGCTGCTTCTCGACCTCTTTGTTCACGTCGCCGGGACCGTTCGACACCGCGATCACCGCACGGCGGATCAGGCGCTGCGCCTCCGGGCCCTGGTTGTCGAGCTCCTCCAGCATCTGCACGGCGGCCGCGCAGGACAGGCTCTTCCACTTGATCGGGATGACGAGGGCGTCGGCCGCCTTCATCGCCTCACGCCAGTTGCTGGAGCCCTCGTTGTTCCCGGTGTCGATCACGAGCACCTTGTAGAACCGGCTCAGCAACCGGTGGATCTGGTCGAAGTCCTTGGCCTCGATCTGCGCGTACGTCGTGGTCGCCGAGGTCAGGACGTCGTACTGCCCGGCGACCTGGTGCCGCAGGTATGCCGCCACGTCGCCGAGCCGGGCGTCCGGCTGGGTCAGCATCGGCATCGCCTGGAGCATGTCGGTGACGGTGGACCGGGAGTTCGTGTCGTGCGTGCGCAGGTGCATGTTGCCGCGCAGCTCGTTGTTGTCCCAGGCGACTACGCCACCACCGCGCGCCTGACCGAGCGCACCGGCGAGCACGAGCGTGGTCGGCGTCTTGCCCGACCCGCCCTTGGGGTTGGCCACCACGATCGTCACCGGGCGCCGGAACGCCGTCGCCGCGGTCGCGCGGGCGATCCGCTCCAGCCGCTCGCCGCTGCCCGGACGCAGCTTCAGCACACTGCGGACGCCGCGCTCCGCCGGAGCCTCCCGAGGCAGCGGAAGCGCCTGGATCAGCTCGTCGGTGCGGTAGGAGACTTCACGCTGCTGCGGCACGTTCTGACCGGGGACGCCTTGTGGGAAGAAGTGTTGCGCGGCCGGAGAGAGCTGCTGACCGCTCTGCGCGGGTCCACCGGCCGCCGCCGGAGGGTTCTCCGGGGCGCCGTGGCCCGCGCCGGAGCCCTGGAACGACGATCCGCCGAACACCGGGCTGTTGGGGGCACCCTGCGGCGCCGTACCGCTGTCGCCCTGACCGCCGGCTGCCGGGGCGGACGACTGGTCGTCGGCGCTGTCCGCCTCGGCGTCGTCGGACTCGTCCGGAGTGTCGGACTCGGCCGCCGGCTGCGACCAGGACGGGCTGGGCGGCGGCTGGTTGGGCCGGGACCACGCGTCGCCCGGGAACTCCTGGGAGAGCGCGTCCGGCTGCTCGTCGGGCTTCTCGGGCTCGTCGGCGGGCGCCGTGTTCGGATCCGGCTGGGTCCAGGAGGGCGTCGGTTGCCACATTCTCCGGACCTCGGCCGCCGCCGCTTCCCGGTCCTTGTGCTGTCCGGAGTTGTGCGAGTCGGTCACGACCTGGGTCCCCGATTCTGTCAGAGGGGGCGGGTGGCCCCTGGGGTTGCTGGGTTTCGATTCCGGAGGTGAGGTCCCCGGGGAAGGTCCACTATCCCATGACCGGGTGTCCACACCACGTCACCACCCGGAGCGTCGTACCACCACCGGGTAACGGAATCTGACCCCTCAACCAGTCACCAGGCCGGCCTCGTAGGCGACGATCGCGGCCTGCACCCGGTTCTTGACCGCCAGCCGCAGCAGAATCGCGCTCACATACGCCTTCACGGTGCCCTCGACCAGGAAGAGCCGCCCGGCGATCTCAGCATTGGACAGGCCCGCGCCGACCAGTCCCAGCACCTCCAGCTCACGCGGACTCAGTACGGCGACCTGCTCCTTGGCAGCCGCGGCGCGGGCCATCGCCCCACCGCCGGTGCCGGTGCTCAGCTCGGCGATCACCCGCTGGGCGACGCGAGGCGACAGATAGGCGGCACCTTCCGCGACAGCCTTGAGACCGGCGATCAGCTCGCGCGGGTCGCCCGACTTCAGCAGGAAGCCGCTCGCGCCGTCGCCCAGGGCACGGGCGATGTACGCGTCCTCGGAGAAGGTCGTCAGGATCACCACTGCGGTCTCGGGCACGCTCCGCCGGATCTCGGCGCCGGCCGCAAGACCGTCCATCCGCGGCATCCGGATATCGAGCACCGCCACGTCGGGCCGGTGCCGCCGGACCTGCTCGACCGCCTCCGCCCCATCGGCTGCCTCGGCAACGACCTCGATCGCCTCGTCGGTGTCGAGGATCGCGCGGACCCCGGCCCGCACCATCGCCTCGTCGTCGGCCAGCAGCACCCTGATCATGTGGTCATCCTGTGCTTTCGGGGGTCGGTACGACGGAGCCGCTCTGCACGACCGTCTTGGCGACCAGCTTCTCGTCGGCGAAGCAGAGCCTGTAGACGTAGGTGATCGAGAACGGGACGTCCGGACTGTAGTAGCGGCAGGACCAGCCGGCCGGGGCCGTGTAGCCCTCGCTGGGCGGGTCGATCATCTGCATCGCCGGGAGCACCTTCTCCACGTCGTCCTCCGGCTGCCCGATGGTCAGAGCGTCGTACTGGCCAGGATGCAGGATCGAGTTGTAGCCGGCGATCAGGTAGTAGCCCAAGGCAACCACGCCGACGACCGCTCCGAGGATCAGCGGTGCGGCGACGGCCGTGACCAGACCGCGTCGCGCACTGCGTCGTACCGTGGCTCGCTCCGCTTCAGCGGCAGACATCGGCGGTGCTTCGGGCTCGGGCGGGCCGCCTGCTCGCGGCATTGTTGCCACCACCTCGAAACCGCCGCCGCTCCTTGGCCCCGCGGTCAGCGACCCGCCGACGAGCCGGACGCGTTCGCGCAGCCCGTCCAGGCCGCGTCCGCTCGAGGGAACCGCCTGGACCGGCCTCTTTGCGCCGGTGTCGAGGACCTGCACGCGTACGTCGTCGTCCGTGCGCGTCACGGTCACGGTGACCGCGGCGCAGGGTGCGTGCTTGCTGGCGTTCGTCAGTGATTCCTGGACGATGCGGTGCACGGCGCGATCCACCATTGGTGACAGTTCGCCGTCACCCTCCTCGATCAGACGGACCTCGAGACCGGACTCGGCCGCCCGCTCGATCAGCGACGGCACGCTCTCGTCACGTGGCACCGTCGGCGCGTCCGAGTCCCGCAGTACGCCGATGATCTCGCCGAGCCGATCGGTCGCCGTGGCGGCAGCTTCACGCAACGAGGTTGCGGCCTGCCGGTGCTCCTCCGGCAAGGACGGGTCGAGCTCAAGGGCGGCGGCGCGGAGGGCGATCAGGCTCAGCTCGTGGCCGACCGAGTCGTGCATGTCCTGGGCGATCCGGGACCGCTCGCGCAGTCGCTCCTGGTCGATCGCCATCCGCTGCTCGCGCTCGATCCGCTCCGCCCGGTCCCAGCCGGCCGAGGCGAGCAGAGCCTGCTGCGCGCGGTACCGCCCGACCAGCCACGGGAGCACGACCAGAAGCAGTGCGAGCAGCAGCATCACCAGCCAGCTCAGCACCGCCTCCGTGGCGTGCTGCTCGCGCTGCACCACCAGAGCGAGGAGCAGTCCGCCGAGCAGCGACCAGCTGCACACCATCACGAAGTGCTTCAGCTGAGTCTCCCGGCGACCCGCCAGGTAGCTCATCAAGGTGATCGCCGGGATCAATGCGACCTGTACGCCGTTCTGTGTGCCGAGCGCGAAGGCCAGGACGACGATCTCCGCCCAGGCGACGGCGGTGAGGGCGACCAGTGGCCAGCGTCGGCGGACGAAGACCGCCACGAACAGCGTCGCGATGAAGGCGGCCTGCATCCAGTACGGGTCGCCGCGGGCACCGCTCTCCGCGAGCACGAGGAAACTCAGCGCGGCCCACAGGCCGACGTCTCCCAGGCGCCGCCAGTTCATGCCCCAGACGCTACACAGTCACCCCGACATCGCCGTACTGCCGAAAGTCAGGTCTCCTACCCGTTGCCCTCAGCATCGACCAGCTCGAACGGCACCATGGTCAGGTTCGGCACCTCTTCACCGCGAAGCCGGGCGAGCAGCAGGTCCACCGCTCTCCGGCCCATCTCCTGCTGGTCCTGCCGGACGTGCAGGTACGGCGGTCCGCCGATCGAGTCACCTGGTGAGTCGAAGCAGGCGACCACGCGGTCGCCGCCAAGCGCCCGGTCCGTCATCCGGGCCAGGTTGTACTCGCAGGCGAAGTACGCCGTGACCTCAGGCAGCCGCTCGCGGAACGCGCGGATCACCTCGACATCCGCCTCGACACTGTCCGTCGTCGTCGACCCGGGCAGAGTGCTGCGCAGATCGGTCAGCTCGTAGGCCTGACCGCGGTCGCCGAACGCGGACCGGAACCCTTCCAGCCGGTCCTCGATCGACGACGTGTTCACGGGTGGCGGAGACACGAAGGCGATGTGCCGGTGCCCCTGGTCGAGCAACCGCTCAGTGAGGGCCTTCGCCGCTGCCACGTTGTCGGTGTGGACCGCCGCGACGGGGATCCCGGACAGGTGGCGGTCGACCAGCACAACCGGATAGCCGTCCAGCACCTGCCGGAGGAGGCTGGCGTTGTAGAAGTCGCCGTGAACCGGGAACACGATGAGACCGTCCACCTCACCGGTCGCCACCAGGAGGTCCACGGCCTTCTCCTCATCGGACTGCCGGCCGTGCGTCCGCCGTACGATCAGATGCGCGCCGTACTCGGCGCACCGCTCCTCGACCGCGCACAGCAACTCCAGGCCGTACGCCTCGGACACATCCGGGATGACGAGAGCGATCGAGCGGGCCTCCGGCCTCGGACGCGGCACCCGGCCCCGCAGCGGCACGGTGACACCGGTCAGGTCGGGCAGATGGCGTACGACGAACGTCCCCTTGCCACGGATCCGCTCCACCAGGCCTGCCTCCCGCAGGACCTCGAGCGCCCGCTTGGACGTGATGCGGCTGACCTCGAACTCCGCCGCGAGCTCCATCTCCGACGGCACCCGGTCACCGGGCCGCAGTGCACCACGCCGGATCTGCTCCAGCACGTGCGCACTGATCCGCTCGTAGAGCAACGCCACGGCCTCTCCCCTCACGTTGTCCGGTTGACATATCAGATCATGCGCGATGGCATGCCAACCGCGCAGCAACCGGGGTTTCCTCGGGGTGAATCGGGGTGGTTCGGGACCCTGCGGGCTGTCAGCATTCGAGCATGACCGCCACGCGTCCGTCGGTGCCTGCCTTGGCTGCTGTTCCCGTCTGCGCCGTCGCTGGGGTCGTGGCCGTCGTATTGACAGCGTTGTCCGGGCGGTACGGGTACCACCGCGACGAGCTTTATTTCATGGTCGCGGGGCAACATCTCGACTGGGGGTACGTCGACCAGCCGCCGCTGACACCGTTGCTCGCTCGGATCTCGACCGAAGTGTTCGGGAACACCCCGATGGGGCTGCGGGTGCTGTCGACGGTGGCCAGTGCGGTCACGATCGTGGTGGTCGCACTGATCGCGCGGGAGTTCGGGAGCGAGCGGCGCGGCCAGCTGCTGGCCGCGATCTGTGCGGCGGTGTCCGGGTTTGTGCTCGGCGTCGGGCATCTGGTGTCGACTGCGACGTACGACCTGCTCGCCTGGATGCTGATCGCGCTCTTCACGATCAAGCTGCTGCGAACGACCGACGGCCGGTGGTGGCTCGCGCTCGGACTGACCGCGGGGATCGCACTGGAGAACAAGTACCTCGTGGTGCTGCCGATCGGGGCCTTGCTTGTCGCGGTGCTGATCGTCGGTCCGCGTGAGGTACTGCGTTCGTGGTGGCTGCTGGCGGGCGTCGCGGTCGCGGGGGTCGTCGCGCTGCCGAACGTGCTGTGGCAGTTCCAGCACGACTGGCCCCAGCTCACCGTCGCCGGCGGCATCAGCGAGGACGACGGGACCGAGAACCGGATCATGTTCATCCCGCTGCAGATCCTGCAGTTGTCGCCGTTCCTGGTGCCGGTGTGGGTGGCCGGGTTCCGCCAGATGTGGCGGATGCCGTGGGCACGGTCAGTCGCGCTGGCCTATCCCGTGCTGTGTGTCGTCGTACTGGCCGTCGGCGGGAAGTCGTACTACGCCTTGCCACTGCTGCTCGTGTTGGTGGCGGCTGGGGTTGAGCCGGTGCTGGCGTGGCGGCGATCGATCGTCGCGGTTGGACTCGCGCTGGCCGCAGTCACGTCGGTGCTGTTCACGTTGCCTGTGTTGCCGGCTTCGGCGGTGGACTTCGTCATACCGGTGAACAAGGAGCAGGGCGAGCAGATCGGGTGGCCGGAGCTGACGACGGCTGTCGCGGACGTGTGGAATCGGATCCCCTCGGAGCAGCGGGGGTCGGCGACGATCTTTACCGGCAACTACGGTGAGGCGGGTGCATTGCGGCGCTTCGGACCTTCGCATGGGCTGCCGCCGGCGTACTCGGGTCATATGAGCTTCGCGGACTGGGAGCGGCCGCCGGACAGCAACACCGGCCCGGTGGTACTCGTCGAGCAGGAGCGGTCGCCGACGTTCGAGGCGCTCTTCCGCGATTGCGAGCAGGTGGGGACGGTCGAGAACATCGTGTCCAACGACGAGGACGGCACCGCGCTGGTCCTGTGCGACTCCCCCGGCGCCCCCTGGTCCACCCTCTGGCCAGACCTCCGCCACTACTACTGACGCCCCTAGGGTTGGCCGATGCCCACCATGGTCGACGTCCCTGCGGGAACCATCGCCCTCCGGGACGACCGCCTCGGCACTCGGTGGCAGGTGTCGTTGTCCGCCTTCCGGTTGGCCTGCTGTCCCGTCGTTGGTTCGGACGGTGTACCTGTTACCGGGATCAGCTGGTACGACGCCATTGCCTTGTGCAACGAGTTGTCGGAGAAGGCTGGGTTGCCCGCTGCCTATGTGGTGGATGGGCTGGAGGTCACGTGCGACTGGAGCTCATCCGGCTATCGCTTGCCCACCGAGGCCGAGTGGCAGTACGCCTGCACCGCGGGCACTCCGGCGTACCGTTATGGACCGCTTGAGGACATCGCCTGGTACGCCGGCAATTCAGGCGGTGTCGCGCATCCGGTCGGCCTGAAGACGCCCAACGCCTGGGGCCTCCACGACATGCTCGGCAACGTCTGGGAGTGGTGCTGGGACCTGTACGACCCCGCCACCTACGGCGCCTACCGAATCTTCCGAGGCGGCGGCCACGCCGACCCACCCCGCTCCATCGGCTCCACCGTCCGCCGCCGCTCCCACCCCACCTTCGCCATCGAGGACCTGGGGCTACGGCTCGCTCAGTCTCCGAGGACGGCCTGAAAGACAACGCTACGCTCGGCAAACCCCAGCCGGCTGTAGAACGCCCGCGCACTGTGATTCGCGACGTACGACGTGACGCTGACGCTGGTCACGTCGTTCCCTCGCGCCCACGCACTGAATCGGCCGACCAGCGCCTGCCCCACGCCGCTTGCGCGAGAAGCGCTGTCCACATAGAGACTGCGAATCTCGGCAGTACGCCGTCCGAAGCGTGTCGGTGAAGGTGCCGTCAGGTATCCAACGAGATGACCGACCACCACACCCTCGCGCCGCGCGACCAGCACCAGTGCGGAGTCGAGATTGATCAACCGAGCGAAATCCTCGCGCCCGTGCCGCGTCGGCCAGGAGACATCAACCTGAGGGTCGTGAGCTCCAGCATCCTCACTGAAGAGCTGCGACTCCAACCGCACCAACTCATCGAGATCGGGGTGCACCGCAACATCGACCTGGGTTTGATCGATCATCAGGACACCGCCGGGATACGGAATCGCCGGCTGCGCTCAACAGGCTCGATCTCCACCATCCCCGCGGCGGTCATCACCCGCGCGGAAGCACCGTTTCCCACGAAGCACTCACCCCACAAACTCGCGACGCCCAACTCGTCACGGCAGTACTCGAGTCCCGCGGTCAACGCTTCAGTCATGTATCCCTGCCCACGATGAGCCGCCCGTACGGCGTACCCGAAGCTCCAGTCCGCCACCGGCTCCTCGCTCTGCCCCATCCCGAGCCACCCCACCACCTCACCATCGGACCGCCGCGTGAGGCTGAACTGCACATGCGTCCCGTCATCCACAAACCCCGTCAACCAAGCCCGCACAGCCTCTTCATCCCGCGGCCCGTAATCCCCCATGTACTGCCCCACCAGTTCATCGGTCCACATCTCACACAACGCCGCGAGATCCCCCACCCCCGCCCACCGCAACTCCAACCGCTCAGTCCTCACCAAACCCATCACCCCAGGAAGCTACAGCCCGCAATCCCCCAACCGCGACCGGTTAACCCCACCCACCCGGACCTGCCTCCCAACCGACCAAACCCATTCCAGCGCCGCCGAACCACAGCCCAGAACCGCTCGAGCGGCGACCAACCACCGGCAACCATCACCGCGGCGACCAACCCCAGCCCGCAACCATCAAGCGGCGGCCAACCCTCGCCCGGAACCGTTCGAGCGGCGAGCAACCACCGCCCGGAACCATCACCGCGGCGCTCGGCCCCCGCCCGGAACCGTCACCGCGGCGCCCAACCCCAGCAAGCCGAGCGAAGCGAAGGCGCCAAAGGGGGTGCGGGTGGCGGAGCCCCCGCCCGCGGCAAGCGCAGCGCAGCCGCACAAACGACGAAGGCGACGCGGTCCGCGCACTCCGCGGACACACGTCGCCCATCGCCTTCGTGGACGATACTGGGATCGAACCAGTGACCTCTTCCGTGTCAGGGAAGCGCGCTACCGCTGCGCCAATCGTCCAAAACAACAACAACTCTAGTCTCAGGGCTGCGAGGTGGAGACGGGATTCGAACCCGTGTACACGGCTTTGCAGGCCGTTGCCTCGCCTCTCGGCCACTCCACCAGGAAGAAAGCTGGCCTGCCGAACCCTCTCCGAGCGGACGACCGGGTTCGAACCGGCGACCTCAACCTTGGCAAGGTTGCGCTCTACCAACTGAGCTACGTCCGCATCGCGACCGGGTTTTCGTGCTCCCCGACGCGAGAAGAACACTAGCCCATCTCCGCCTGAGTTCAAAAACCGGGGTTGCCCCACCACGTCGACGTACCGTCATCGTCCGGTCACCTTCGGACTGCCTGCCAAGCCCGGATGCCTTGCGCACTAAGGTGTTCCGCGGAAGGAGCACGACATGCGTATCTGGCTGAACGGCGCCCTGCTGGACGACGAGGCGACGGTTTCGCCGCTCGATCACGGGCTGACCACCGGCGACGGTGTGTTCGAGACGATGAAGATCGAGAACGGCCGTCCGTTCGCGGTGACGAGGCATCTGGACCGACTGGTCCGGTCGGCGGTCGGGCTCGGTCTGCCCGAGCCGGACGTGGCTCAGATCGAGGTCGGCATCGAGACGGTCGTGCAGGCCGATCCGGGCATCCCGTTCGGCCGGCTTCGGATCACGTACACGGGTGGTGTCTCACCGCTGTCGTCCGAACGCGGCACGTCCGGTCCGACCATCCTGGTTGCCACGCAGGCGGTCAAACGCCCAGGCCCGACGTCCGCGATCGTCACGGTCCCATGGGTCCGCAATGAGCGCAGCGCGGTCGCCGGCCTGAAGACCACGTCGTACGCCGAGAACGTGCGCGCCCTCGCCTACGCGAAGGAACGCGGCGGCAGCGAGGCCATCTTCGCGAACACCATCGGCAACCTCTGCGAAGGTACCGGCTCGAACATCTTCTGCGTGTACGACGGTGAGCTCGTTACGCCGACCCTGGACTCGGGGGCACTGGCGGGTGTGACGCGTGCGCTTGTCCTGGAGTGGTTCGGCGCGACCGAGCGCGACGTACCGATGGAGCGTCTGTTCGAGGCCGACGAGGTCTTCCTCACGTCCACGACCCGCGACGTACAGGCCATCCACCGCGTCGACGACCGCGACCTGCCTGCCCCGGGCCCGATCACCGCGCAGGTGACCAAGATCTTCGCCGACCGCTCAGCCGACGAGCCGAACCCGTAAGGACGGTCGAGTACTCGCCGGAGGCCGGGCCGGCGCTTACTCGCAGGAGGCCGTGCGGCTTACTCGCCGGAGGCTTTGCGGCGTTCGCGGTAGGCAGCGACGTGCAGACGGTTGCCGCAGGTGCGCGCGTCGCAGTACCGCTTGGACCGGTTACGTGACAGATCGATCAACGCGTCGTCACAGTCCGGCGCCTCACAGCGGCGAAGACGCTCCCGTTCGCCGGCCGAGATGACCTGCGCCAAGGCGATCCCGCACTCCACCGTGATCCGGCACGCCAACGACGCGCCGTCCCGCGAATAATGGATGTGCCACGGGTGCCCGTCGTGATTCGTCAGCCGCGGCGTCGTCGTACCCCGGGCAACGATCGCGTTGATCATCGCCGCCGCGTCGGCATCCGACCCGGTCGTGAAGACAGGCGAGAACAGCGGCCGCAGATCCCTGACCTCGGCCAGGTCCTTGTCCGACAGTGAGCCGACCGCGCTGAACTCCCGCTCGTGGACGAACTTCTCCAACTCCTCGAGCGTTTCCAGGGTGTCGACCTGACTGTTCGGACCCGGCAACGTGTTCACGAGCCGGACCAGCGTGCCGAGCGCCTGCTCGGTGTCGTGCGAGAAAGTCACAATCACGTCTCCAACGCGACGGGGTCTCCGTCTTGCAGCAAGAGTAGCCCGGCCCGATTAGATCGTCGCTGACTGATGCGCTATGGTTTCACACGCAACACCAGCACCACCCGGGCGATTGGCGCAGTGGTAGCGCGCTTCGTTCACACCGAAGAGGTCACTGGTTCGAACCCAGTATCGCCCACCCCCGGAAAGTTGCAGGTCAGAGCGGGAACCCGGCACCAGCCGAGTCCCCGCTCTCGTCGTTTCAGCCCTCGTCAGGTAGCGAAAAGGCAGCAAGAGCCCCTAGAACCCGCTCCTGAGACCCTCCCTGGACGTGCGTGTAGATCATCAGCGTCGTCGTCGGCCGCTCGTGCCCCATCACCCGCTGCACGTCGGGAACCGGCACACCCGAAGTGATCAGCCACGATGCATACGAGTGTCGGAGGTCATGGAACCGCAGCCCACCTTCCGCGTGGCGCGACACAGCCTTCACAGCCTGCGGCCTCGTCTTGAATAGCTCGGTCTCGTCCCCGGCCGGGGTCGGCCAGGTGCCTCGGAACTTGTCACCCTCCTGCACGACCCAGCCCAGCAGTCCGGCCCGCACGAGCGACGGCCGCCAGATCCGTGCCCGGAAGAGGGTCCGCCTCAACGGGGTACCCGCCTCATTGATGAACACCTCCCCCGCTTGACCCGTCCCATACAGCTCGCGGTACTCCTCCAGGAGGTGGCCCACCATCGACGGCACAGGTACGACGCGCCTCCCGGCTCGCGACTTCGGGTAGGGCTTCGGAGTGACGTGACCGTTGACCTCGACCGCGACGCGCTCGACTCGCAGAGTGCCGGCCGAGAGGTCGACCGACTCCCACCGGAGTCCGACGCACTCACCCCACCGAAGTCCTGTGCCGCCCGCGAGGGCAACGATCGCGCGGTGCCGCTCGGGTACGGCCGGGAGGAGTTGGGTGGTGAATTCCTCCCGGCTGATCGTCTGCCTGTCCCCCGCCTGCTGCCGCTTCTTCGGTAGTCGCACGTCCTTGGCTGGGTTCACTGCGATCAGCCGATCGCGGACAGCAGTCTTCAGGACCGCACTGAACAGACGGTTGCATTCACCAACGGTCGACGGCGATAGCTGGCGGGAAAGGCTGGTGATCCACTTCTGTGCAGACGAATGGTCGATCGCAGAGAGCGGAGCGTTAGCCCAGTGCGCGACTACGTGATTCTTGAGCAAGGACAGATCACGTGCCCGCGTCGTCAGTTCGACATTGTGCGACTCAATCCACTGCGCGGCATAGGTGCTGAACTTGATGCGTCGTGCGGCGTGTGGATCGATGTACGTACCGGTGTGCTTGGTTGATTCGACCGTAGCCAGGAAGGCGGACGCCTCCCGGCGAGTCGGGAAGGTCTTCGACGGCTGGCGGCCGGTCGCATCGCGCCAGCACGCCTTCCACTTTCCGGCTGGGGTCTTTCGGACGTAACCCATCTCGGTGTCAGCTCCAGTTCGATGCGGTGGCGAGGGTTGCGGAGTCGTCGGGTATCGGAGTGGCGTCAAGCCATGTGTGGAATGCGCGGCGCGGAACGACCCAGCGGGTTCCGAGTCGGCGCGCGGGAATCTGCCCGGTACGGACCATCTGGTAGGCGGTGTTGCGGGAGACGGCGAGGAGCCGAGCCACCTCCGGGACCGTGTAGACGAGTGCTCGGAAGTCGTGAACGGTCGCCGTCGATTCGTCGTCTGGGAAAGGGATTAGGTGCGGCATGGGTGCTTGGCCTTTCATGCAGCTCCAGAGGTCGAGTCGTCGCTGACAGCTCGCAGGGGCCAAGGCGTACCAGCCGTACCAGCCTCGTTTTGCCTGGTCAGCCCCAAGGAGGCTTGGGTGCCTGGTACGGCTTGAGCCGTACCAGTGGTGGAAGCCTCATCGGGGCTGACCTGCGATGTTGAGGCTGGTACGGCTGGTACGGCTTCCCCACCGGCCGGTTTCGGCTCGGGGCAGTAGCGGTTCCACGCGTCCGCGAAATCGCTGCGGTGGTAGCCCTTCGCCTGCCCGGTGGGGAACCGGATGGTGTCGCTGCGGATCTCGAAGTCCCGCAGCAGGTTGCCCATCCGCATCGCGGTGAGTCCGGCCGCGCCCATCGTTGCCCAGGGCGCTTCCGCGTCGCTGCGGAGCCGGTCGAGCAGGATCGCGGTGGGCAGCGCGTCGGCGTCCTGGAACGCGGTCCGGCAGTCGGCCAGCAGCCGAGTCGGGATGGAACCCTCGTCGCCTGCGTCACGGTCGCTGGTGAGCGCTACGGCGGCCTTTCTGGCGGCGCGCGGCCACTGCCCGCCCGCTAGGTCAGCTATGGCGATCATCGGCTCCCAGGTGTCGGCTGCGCGGTCTTCCAACGGCATGTCCGGGGTCGCGGCCCGCAGCGTCTTGATGTGGCCGGTGAGCCACTGGTTGAGCCGTTGCCGCAGCTCGTCCAGCTCGGGACCGTCGCGGCCGACGCGGTACGGCGCGACCTTCTCGCCGGGCGCGCGGCGACGCATCCGGATGACGGCGGCCCGGTCCTCGATCGTGTCCGGCATCGCGCCAATCCCTGCCAGGGCAGCCATAGCGAACGTGGCGATCTTCTCCACCGAGCGCGATCCGGCGTCGTAGCGCAGCGCGGGGCGGCCGCGCTGGTGACCGGCGTTCAACAGGCCGCGTAGGTCCTCGTTCTCCCCCGCCTTGGGGCCAAAGATCGTGTCGGCTTCATCGATCAGCAGCGTCGGCGGATCGCTCGGTGCGACCCCAATGGATCGGTAGACCGCTGACGGCGACGCGTTGACGGTCATGAGCGGTCGGTGGCTCATGCCTTCCACCATGTCGAGCAACCGGGACTTGCCGCAGCGCCGTTCGGGTGCCCGGATCACCAGCCGGGGCGCGCAGTTCCAGGCCGGTACGGCGTGGGTGGCGGCGATCCACAACACGACGGCGATCGCGGCGGACGTGCTGGGCAGGATGACGTAGCGGGCGATGGTGGCGGCTACGTCGTCCAGCAGCTCGGCGCCGTCGATCGGCTCGGGCGTGGTGTCGGTCGGGGTAGTCATGCAGCGATCCCTTCGTCACGGAAACCACCAGCGATGGCGGCCCTGATGTCGCGGGCGGTCTGTTCGGCTTGCTGCCCCACAGCGGTGAGTACGGCGACCGCGTCGGCCTGGTCGATCGCACCGGCCGCGACCATCCGCGCGACGCCTCTCGCGGCGCCGTAGAGGGTCGTTCGGCGCTTGCCCTCGGGTGCGTTGCGGACGGCGTCCAGGTGCGCTTCCAGCAGTCGTTCCGGACGGGAGATGCCCCCGCCTCCGGTGGTCGGGATCGGCCCGGCCGGGGCGGTCGTGGGATTGGCCGGCGGGCTGGGTAGGCACGCGTCGATCAGCGGCGGGGGCATCTCCATCGGCTCGCCACCGCTCACGTCCCATCGGTACGGGAGCCGGGTGCGGTGGTGGGTCGAGGGCGGGAGGACGACGTAGCCGCCGTCTGCCTTAATGTCGATCCCAGCCCGGTCCGGCATCGGGCGTGATGGGATCTCGCGGCCGGGGTGGTGGTAGTAGAGGTGCACTCCGCCGGATCCGGTGTGAACCCACAGCGTGCGCGGTACCAGGTGGCGCGCGACGAGGTCGGCCAGGCTGTGGCTGCCGCCGTGTGCGGGATCGACGTCGACCACCAGGAGTCCGGACACAGCTCCGGTTCGGACGGCGAGCTGTCCGGTCGGTACGGCCGTCACGATTGCGGTGATGCGGTCGGGGTCGGTGGTGGCGGCGTAGAAGCCGTGGCAGGTCAGGTGCCCGCAGGTGGCCGGGTCGTGGGCGCCTTTCGGGCACTCGGGGCAGTTGGCAACGGGCCGCTTGGAGCGACCGAGCATGAACACTGGCCAGCCACGTTCAGCGGCTGCGAGGGCGGCGTTCAGTAGGTCGTTCATCGTGCTCCTCCTCGAGGTGACATCACGTTTGGGGTGCGTCGATTGCAGGGTGGTGTTCGAGTTCGCAAAGGGGCGTAGCGTGAAGTTCAGGCCTTTCCCGGCCGGTCCCGGATACCCTCCTGGGGACCGGCGTTACTGCGACGGGATGGGCGCGCGGCCCAGTCCCTGCCGTCCGTCCCAAGGTGGGGACTGGGCCTGTCATGCAGTTGTTGCAGCGACCGTCTGTGGTGGGGATGCAGTAGTCGGTGACGGTGCGGCAGAGCTGGCAGGTGCGGCGCGCTTTCATGGCCTTGTCCAAGGCGTTGAGCTGCGCGGGTGACGGCAGCCGCGAGGGGCGGGCGAGGTCGAGCCGGTACAGCCAGGCCCAGCGTTTGCCGTTGCGCCAGACCAGCAGCGCGTACGGCTCTTGGCGCCCCGGGCACAGGCGCATTGCGCGGAGCTGGCGGCGGGTGGCGAGTCCTGCGGGTGCCCAGCGGAACCGGAACACTGGGGTGCCGTGGTGGTCCCAGCCGAGGGCTTGTTTGCCGTTCCACAGCTCGATCCAGCGCGACGCGGCCGGGTGGATCGTGGCGCGGTCGATCGGGGCGGGCATCAGCGCTTGCCCTTGCTCGTGGTGGTGTTCTCCCCGGCGCCGTGGACGGCGCGGAGGTGGTTGATGACGTGGCGTCCGAGCCGGATGCGCAGACCGGAGCCTTGGCAGCGTCCGCAGTGCCGGTAGGCGCGGCCGAACGGGGATTTGAACTTGCCTGCACCTTTGCAGCGGCGGCACTTGCCGAACGGCCAGATCAGGCAGCCGAGCAGGTACAGCGAGGCGGCGATGATCACGATGAGTGCCACCGTGGCGGCCTGCGCGGCGGTGTGGACGGTGGCGGTGAGGTCGCTACCGTGGGTAGCGGCGGTGACGGTAGGGGTAGCGGCGGGGTTCAGCACTGGAAGCCTCCAGAGGCCTGTTTTTGGGCGTGAGGAGCCGTGGCCGCTACTCGCTACGCGTGAGCAAACGGCCTGGTCAGGCTCGGGTTGTGGGGTAGCGGGACGGGTAGCGCGGCCGCTACCGGTAGCGTTCCGGCCGCTACTCGACCATCCCGCACCCCTCGTTCACTTGGTGACTCTCCGTAGATCAGCCAGTGGTGTCGCGGCGAGCCATGGCGGCGCGCAGGTCGTCGGCCTTCACGCCCTTGCGCACGACGCCGTCGCGCTTGACGTTCACCGACGAGACGCCCTGCGCGCGGGCCTGCGCGGAGATCGCCTCCGGAGTGGTGCCGTCGTACTGCTCGGGCATCTGGGCCGCGAGGCGCCCGGCGATCGTGTCCCAATGCGCCGTGCCGTCCGGCCCCATCACCGCCAGCAGGTCAGCCAGCACGTCGCGGGTGGCGCGCTCCAGCTCCTCCCCGGCCGCCTCGCCGGTCAGGGTGGCGAGCTGTTCGCGGTGCTTGCGCGCGGCGGTGAGGATCTTGTCCGCGTCGGCAGCGTCGGCCAGGAACGACCGCACCGTGGGGGTGTTGTCGGTGACCCCGTACAGGTAGCCGACACCTCGGTACTCATCGCCCACCGGCAGGGTGGAGGCGTCGAAGCCTTCCTGGTAGGCGTCGCCGCCCAGGATCGCCTCGGACACGGTCCGGTTGCCACACTTGAGCGCGAACCGTGCGGAGTGGTTGTCGCGGTAGCGGTTGAACAACCGCGACACGTCGCCCGCGCCGACACCGGACGGCTTCTGCGAGGACGAGATGAGCACCACGCCGGCCGACGGGCCGACGGCCTGGATGCGGGACAGTTTGGCCGCGATCTCCTTGTTCACCGCCTGGTCCTCGGTCTCGAAGTAGACCTGGAACTCCTCCATCACCATCACCAGCACGCGCAGGTCGGGGTAGCGCGGGTCGCGGGCGAGTTCCTTGGTGAGCTTGCCGTCCGGGCACATCGTGACCGGCAGCGTCGTCAGGATGCTGTTGACGCGGTCGATGTGGGCGAGGACTTCGTCCAGGATTGCCTGGAGGCGCTCGATCGGGTTGTCGTCGTTGGGGTTGGGGTGGGTTCCGAACACGGTGCGGTGGGCGACCTTCTTGAACGCCAGCCAGTCCGGGGAGTTCTTGCCGTCCGCAACGATGATCTTCACGTACGGGTCCAGCGAGGCCCACAACGCCACCAGGCGCGCGAAGAACGTCTTGCCCTTACGCGGCTGCGCACCGACCAGCAGCGAGTTCCACATCAGCACCAGCGACACCAGCGCGTCCCGCTCGTCCTTGCCCAGCTTCACCGGCTCCCAAATCGAGCGGGGCTTGCAGTCCAGCATCTCCGTGCGGCCCACCGCCACGGCCAGCGGGTCACGGTCGGACACGAACAGCGTGTGCCGCCTGGAGCTGGTCTTGTCCGGGGTCAGGAACACCTGATTCACATGCACGTCCAGACCGGAAGCGATCTTCTCCCGGGCACCGGCCACGTCGGACCAGCCCTTGCCGTACGGGAGATCAACGATCACCTGCGACCCGGTGTTGCGGGCGTCGCGGGACATCGGGGACCCGAACCGCACTTCCTGGTCGGCGCGGTCGGGCTTGCCGAGACCGGCCGCGTAGTAGGCGCGCAGCACAATGTCGGAGTTGAGCTTGCGGTACCGGGGCGCGACCACAGCGGTACCGAGCACGGTCTGACCTGCGGGTCGGCCGTAGTGCGCCAACCCGGCGACCGCTGCCACACCAGCGGCAGCGAGACCGGCGGCCGGGGCCGCGTTCCACGCGATCGGGACACCGATCAGCAACCCCAGGTTCTGCAACGCCAGCACGCCGCCGCGCCACAGCCGGGTGGCCTTGAGCTGGCGGTGGATCTTCTCCCACTCCTTCAGCTCGCCCGCGTCGGCCGCCTTCTGCTCCAGCACCACCGAGTTCGGCACCCACCACCAGCGCATCTGCTGCCCGATCAGCCGCGACAGGCCACGCGTGGCGAACCACCCGAACTTCGTTGCGTACCAAGGCGAGCGGACCGCGTGGAACGCCGTCACGTGCCCAGCACGCGCCAGCGCCCGGGTCGTGGTCGCGCGCAGGTTCTCCCGGCGCAGGTGCGTCGGGATGATCGGCAGCCGCGCACCCTCGCTCACCGGCACCGGCAGGCCAGGCGTGTCCACCGGCACGATGACCTTGCCCGTCGCCGGGTCGTCGTCGGTGTCGTCCAGCGCGATCTCATAGGCGGTGTCCATCGACTCCACCTCCGACGGCGACAGCGGCACCAAAGCGCCGGCCGATTCCTCCGGGGTCTGCGCGTCGTCGTCGCGGCGGGCGCGGCGGGCGTCCAGGTCGATCGGCTCGGGAAGTTCGTTGTTCATCGGCTCAGTCATCGGTTGCTCCCGTTCTCGCGGGTGTGGATCAGGTGCGCCAGCGCGGCGCCCATGCCGAGTACGGCAACGGGCAGGCAGGCAACGACAGTGGTGATCTGCCACGGCGCACGCGTCACGCCAGCGGCCTCTAACAGGTGATAGGCGACCTGGCCCAGCGCACCCAGACCGAGCGCCGACAGGGCCGACCACTTGGCGAACCGGCGCGCCTTGGCCGGGACGCGGCCGGACAGCCACACCCGCAGCGCGAACGCGGCATAGGTCTCGACACCGATCGGAAGCGTGATCGCAGAGTTGATCGTGAACCCGTCCGCGATCCCCGGCAGCGGATGCACCACACCGAACCCGGTCAGCTCACCGAGCCCAACCCATCCCGACCAGACCGCGACGAACGCGGGCAGCGCCAGCAACAGCACCGGCCACGACCGAAGCGGGGGCATCTCGTCACTGGTCTCAACGCTGGTGTCCGTGGTCGCCTCGGGGGCGTGGGAGATGCCCCCCGCTTTGGCAGCCGCGGGGACCGCATCGACCGGTGCGGCGTCGGTCGCCGGAACCAGGTCTGCAGGCGGTGTGACCTGCGGAAACTCGACCGCAGCAGCGGAGGTCGTGTCGGCGTCAGCGGTGGTCTCGTCCGGGTCCGGCACCGAATGCAGGCGGGTCTCCGGTGCGTCCTCGGTGCGCTCCTCGATCAGGGCGGCATGAACGGCCTTGGCCTTGTCCTTGCCAACCCGCAGGTGCTTCATCAGCCGGTTCTGCGACGGCACCTCCCCCAGCTCGGACACGAGACGGCGTCCAGCCGGGATCAGGTCCTCGACCGGGACCGGGTACGACGAACGAAGCGGAGTACTCATCGCACACCACCCCCGTCAACCTGGCTCAGCACCCAGCCGCCCGCGTCGGGCAGCGTGTCGGTCGTGTGCAAGACGTGGTCACCGCGCCACACGATCCACGCCGTTCCCAACGCCGTCCGGGGCGAGACGACCTGGACGAGGTCATAGCCCGCGACCTTCCACCAGCTCAGATCGACGCGCACGAGCGTCGGCGCGGGCATCTCAGCAATCTGCGCGGTCATGCCGCGTCCTCCGTCTCCGGCTCGCGGTCGGCCAACTCCCGGCCGATGTCCAGCACCCGGCGCTCGGCGCGCCGGACGCGGCGTGTCTCCAGTGCCGACGCGTACGGACCGGCATTGATGAACGCGATCTGCGCCTCCAACAGGTCCAGCTCAGCCGCAATCAGCGGCCACTCCTGCTCGATACCGGCAAGATCCGCAGCCGATGGTTCCTGGCCGCCAACAGCCGACAGGTGGATGATGCTCATTGGGTTGTGCTCCTGTTCGTGAAGGGACTGGACCGGCCCGGACGCCTCGGCGGCTGCAACCGCCGGGGCGTCACTCTGTCGGGCCTGACCAGAACATGAAGCGAAACTAAGGTGCGCACCACGGTAGCGCTTGACGATCTGTTGCGCAAGCAAGGTGCGATACCCTGGATTGGTGACTGATCTACGCGAAGAGTTGACCTCAGCCACCCGTCGATACCGCGAGACCGAGAGCGCCCACGAGCAATCCCGAACGGAGATGCTGGCGGCCGTCCTGGCGGCACTCCGTGGCGGCGTGCCTCCTACTGAGGTCGAGCGGTTGTCTCCATTCACTGCGGCGTACATCCGCAGAGTTGCCCGCGCAGAGGGCGTCCCGCCAGCGGCACCGGGGCCGAAGCGGGTGAGCTCCTGAGTGGTCGGCTCGTTCATGCCTCCAGCGTCAAGGCGAAACGATCGATGGATGTGCACTCGGCAGGCTGCGCACTTTTGTGCGCATTGTTCGCGCCACCTGGCGGTTGACTAGAGGGACCACATCAACGAGGGGAAGTGCAGATGCACGTAGGTGAGCGCATCGGGGCGTACCGCAAGCGGCGCGGTATGTCGCAAGACGCCCTGGCGGGCCTCATCGGAATGTCGCGCTCCTGGCTGTCACAGGTCGAGCGTGGCATTCGTGGTGTCGATCGACTGTCCACCCTGAACGACCTAGCAACCGTCCTGCGCATCGACGTGACCGACCTCATCGGCCGGGAGTGGGTCCTCGCACCCGACGCACCAGAGCACGTCAAGGCTGTCGACGCCGTCCGAAGCCAACTGGCCAGCTACCACCATCTCCTGGGTGAGCCAGCAAGTCCCTGGCCTCTCCCCCAGCTCCGTAACGGCGCTGTGCAGGTCCACCAGGCTTACCAGGCAGCCAACTACCACACGGCCACGACGATGCTCCCGGATCTCATCCGAGCCGCCGACGCCTACGACGGCTACCAGGGCCGCGACGGCAGAGAGACCCACCTAGCGCGATGCTCGGTCTACTCGGCCGCCGCGAAGCTCCTCACGAAGGTCGGTGAGCACCAGCTCGGCTGGCTCGCCGCCGACCGTGCCACCCACGCAGCTATGGCCGCCGAATCCAAGGCCGCACAGGGCCTCGCGGCGTACCAGGTCGTCTGTGCGCTGCTCCGCAGCGAGCGCACCGACGACGCCGAACGGATCGCCGTCCGATCCGCCGAAGGCCTCATGTCAATGACCAGCTCGGACGCGCCGGACACGGTATCCCTCGCCGGATCGCTCTGGCTCATCTCCTCGGTCATCGCTGCGCGGCGCTCGGACCGCGCGACGGCAACCGAGCGACTGACGACAGCCGGACAGCTCGGCGACCTCCTGGCGCACGACGGCAACCACTGGTGGACGGCGTTCGGTCCCACCAACGTCCTGATCCATCGCGCCTCCGTCGCAGCCGAGTTCGGAGAGCCGTCCAACGTCCTGCGCGTTGCGACCGAGATCGACCTCGACGCCATGCCGGCCGGACTCCAAGGCCGCCGCTCCCGCCTGCACATCGACCTGGCGTGGGCTCAAACTCAAGCCAAGAACGACATGGAAGCGATCCTCCACCTCCAGCAAGCCGAGCGCGTAGCTCCCGAGTCGATCAAGTACCACACCATCGCCCGCGAGCTGGTCCGCGAGCTCCTCCGCCGCTCCCGCAAACCCAGCCCGTCCCTGACCGCTATCGCAACCCGCGCAGGAGTCCTCGCGTGAGCAACCGCACTCTCTACATCGTCGTCTGCGGCGCACCCCTCGCCTCCCGCACCGCAGACGGCGTCAAGGCCGCCCGAGCCAACGGCTGGGACCCCTACGTCATCCCCACCGAAGCCGCCCTACCGTGGCTCGCAGACCAGGACTTAGGCAATGCCCCCGTCATCACCGGCAACCGCACCCCAGACCAGCCGAAGCGCACACCACCACCGGACGCCGTCGCCGTCGTCCCTACAACGTTCAACACACTCAACGCCTGGGCCAACGGCAACGCTCACACATACGCCCTGACGACACTGTGCGCCGCACTCGGCTCTCGGACTCCGACGGTCTCCGTCCCGTTTGCCAAGCATGACCTCGCAGGGCATCCTGCGTGGCTCGCATCGTTAGCGGTTCTTCGATACGCCGGAGTCTCTCTGATCGATCCACATGACGGCTCATCAGCAAAGATAGAACCCGTCGCATCTGGAACTGGCGGAGACGTTGCCGAGCGGTTCGAATGGCGCTGGGCGCTCGACTTACTGCTGACGTAGCGGGCGAGACTGCACAGTCACTTCTTCTTCCGAGGCTTGCGCTTCTTGGTAGTCCCGCTCCGGTCTACGTTATCCTTCACGAAACCACAGAACACAGGGACTTCCATATTGTCTTCCAGAGCCCGTAGGGCACGCCGAAGAGATATCTTGGAAAACAACGGCAGATTCTTCGATTTCTTACTGGCCTCCTTCTTCGTGATGATTGCATACATCACTGAGTAACGGCGGGTGCCGACGGCGTCCTGATATTTGTCCACAGGATCACCCGACTTGCCTTCAGACTGAATCAGATCTCGAAGTTTTGCCCGCGACCGCTCCTCAGTCTTAAGTAGCTCCACCGAATTAGTTCCTTGATTGAAAAGGTGACTGAGCTCCCGGGCGCTAGTTCCGATCTTCACGTGCACCAACAACAGCCGCTCGTCACGCATCGTCAGCAGGTCGCAGGGCTCGACGTTTGTTGAGCCGGTCGGACTAATGTTCTTAGTGTCGAGACAAATGATGCCAATTGCCTCCGCCGTCTTTTCGTTGTACTTACCTTCTAGATGCTCCGCGCAATCCCGCAGATCGAGAGGCGTGATCTTTGCATCGAGATACGATGCCAACTCCTCAAGGAACTGCTTATCGACCCTGTACCAACTGCCGTCCACGCAGTGATAGACAGCTGGATCATTCTGCAATGTCGCCTCGTACACGAAGCATCGATGCGCACTGAACCCCTTGCGCGGCTCGTCGTCGGCATTGATTAGCCTTGCGCGATGTTTCTGAAGGATCTCGTATGTCAGCGTCGAGAAATCGAACGAATTATCGTCGAGATACTCGTAGTAGGCCTCGATCGAGACGCTGTCATATCGCTGGCTCTTGCCCGCACCAGTGAAGTCGGCAAAGACCTCATCGCGATAGTCAACGAGATCAGGCACAGCCATTGAGACCTCGTCAGATTTTCCCTTGATTGCCTCAACGAGCGCATCATTCAGAACACTGACGAGCACTGGATCCTTGATCGGCTGAATGTTGCGGATGCTCGGAAAGCTCGTCTGATACGTGTCGCTCTCGTAGAGGTCAACGAGTTCTTCCAGCAGACTCGAAAGAGCGTCTGGATCGACAGGTGAGGTTATCCGGAGGCTGTTCGAGCCAGTGGCGCTACCAATCTTGCCTTTGTATTCGTCGCGCACCTTGCCAGCAAGAGCCTTCAGAATCGTCATATCGCTATCGATATCAAAGAATGTAAGGTCAGAATCGCTCGGCATCTGGGTGCGCTGCCGCCTCGCCGAGTCGGCGGACACAGAGTCCGTGTTCTTGATCTTATCCGGATCGATACAGTTCAGCGTGACCCTCAATCCGAAGTCATACTCATAGCTTTCTTCTCGCAGATAGTTGTAGCTATTCCCGAAAGACAAAGCGAAGTGACGGCCGCCTGCCTCGATGAACACCAACGATCCCTGAAATTCCTGGGAGAGTGGGTCGGTCAGCCGGAAAAAATCCTTCCACCAAGGCGGCTTAGCGATGCCTTTTTGAATCAGAACCTTCTTGACTCCAGTTGTGGCCTTGCCTGGCTTGCTTTCTGTCAGCTTGTGGCCAGCAACCAATGAGTTCGATTCATCGAAGGTGTCCTTGAGTAGATAGATCGAGAAAGAGTGCGTCTTGCGAGCCACGGTCCCCCTAGGACTGACTGTCAGAATCCCCAGACCCGAGTGTGCCAGCGTGCGCACGCACAGTGAAGGTCTAGGCCAGATGCAGGTGTCATCGTGCTATCAGGGGGCGGCGTTACGTGACGGCTGCATGCCCCGAGCCGGTGCCGAACCCTCAGACAGCGGACAGGCAGCGGAAAGACAGCAAGCCTCGCGACACGTGCGGCTACGTAGCGCGCCTGCTTCAGATGCGTACGAAGGCGTGGGAACCAGTTGGGATGGGTCGGGACGACAGATCCGCCTTCACACCGAAGAGGTCACTGGTTCGAACCCAGTATCGCCCACGAAGTCGACAGGCGACGCATGTCCGCGGAAAGCGCGGACCGCGTCGCCTTCGTCATTTGTGCGGCTTCGCTCCGCTCGCCGCGAGCGGGGGCTCCGCCACCCGCACCCCCCTTGCGCCTTCGCTTCGCTCGGCTGCGGTGGCTGGTCGCCGCGGTGGGGGGCCTTCGCTTCGCTCGGCTGCTGGGGTTGCTCGCCGCGTTGACGGTTCCGGGCGGTGGTTGACCGCCGCGGCGGGGGCCTTCGCTTCCGGGGTCCGCTGGGGATGGGTGTTGAACGGACTCGAACGCCGGTGGCGCTGGCCGGGGGGAAATTGCGCGGACTGCTTGGCTGGTGAGGGGCACAATGAATCGGATGACACTGGACGTTCCCGATGAAGTCCGAAGCAAGGCGCTTGCCGACGGGCACGCGGCATGGCTCGACGATCTACCGTCGGTCCTGGACTCCTTGGCCCAGGACTGGTCGCTGACGATCGGCGCAACGATGCGCGGGGGACACGCTGCCTTGGTCGTCGAAGCCACGCTCGCCGACGGGACCCCGTCGGTCCTCAAGGTCGGGGTTCCCGGATATCGACGCCAGCTCGGCTTCGAAGCGACCGTGCTCGATCTCGCTGCGGGGAAGAGCTGCGCACGCCTGATCCGCCGCGACCTCACCCGAGACGCACTTCTGCTGGAGAGGCTCGGGCCGGCGATGTACGACGTGATTTTGGACCGTCGCTCGCAACACGACATGTTGTGCGACATCGCCGCACAACTCTGGCGCCCGCTCGACGACGACATCGACTTGCCGACCGGCGCCGACTTGGCACATCGGATGCAGCACCTCATACCGCAGCTCTGGGAGGAGCTGGAACGACCATGTTCGGCGGCGACGATCGACGACGCCGTCGAATGTGCCGATCGTCGCGAGCGCGCTTACGACCGTCGAACGTCGGTGCTCGTGCATGGCGACGTTCATGAAGCGAACGCACTCCAGACAGAAGATGACACCTTCAAGCTGATAGATCCCGACGGCCTCAGGGCGGAACCCGCATGTGACCTCGGAACCCTCGTCCGTTGCACCCCCGACGCCGGCGACGACTTACGGGTTAGAACGGAACGTCTGGCAGCCCGAACTGGCGTCGACGCCACCGCAATTTGGGAGTGGGGAACCGTCCATCGCGTGATCGGCGGACTGAACAGCGTGAGAATCGGCTTCCAGCCCTTCGGCAACCTCCTCCTTGCCGAGGCGGATCGCCTGACACAGACAGGCTGACTCGCAGGCGGCCCAGCGTGGTCTTACAAGGTTTCAGCCGGTGTGGTCGATGGCGCCGTGGCCGCCGATTCGGACAACGACCAGATTGATCACCGACCAGGTCTTGTCTGCCGAGGTGCTGCATGTGGGTTTCGCCGGCGGACAGCAGATTGGCGAGACGTGTCAGCGCGATCTCGACTGCGGCGGGATCTTCGACCTGCCGGCTGCCCTGTCGTTGCTCGGTGCATCGATAGGTCTGGGTCGGTTCCGGGCTGGGTGGTCTGTTCGGGCGGCAGGATGGCGGGATGGGATTGCTTGGGCGACTTGGACGGCGGCGGGGTGCGCGGGAGGTTTGGGCGGAGTGGCAGGAGGCTGATCGGGTCGGGGACTGTGAGGCGGCCGGGCGGTTGGCCCGCGAGATGGTGAAGGTGGCGGGCGGGCAGTTCGGGGCCTGGTTCGAGGCTGGGTTGTATTCGAAGGCTCGGGCCGAGTGGGCGGAGTCGGCGCAGCGGAATCAGCGGGCGGTGGAGTTGTTCACGGCTGAGGACGGGCGCACGTACGACGGTGTGAATCCGGCCGCGTGGAACCTGGGGATCGCCGCGACGGCGCTCGGTGACTGGGCCACGGCTCGGCGGGCATGGTCGGCGTACGGGGTCGAAGGGATCTCGGAAGGGTCCGAGCCGATCGACGGTGACTACGGATTGACGCCGATCCGGTTGAATCCTGATCGGCCGAGCCTGGTGCACCAGGTTCCGATGGCGATCGGGGACACCGAGGTGGTGTGGTGCTGGCGGCGCAGCCCGGCGCATGCCGTGATCTCGAGTGTGCCCCTGCCGGACTCCGGTCACCGTTTCCGGGACGTCGTGCTCCACGACGGTGAGCCGAAGGGCCGCCGGCGGCGCGGCGACCACGAGGTGGCGGTCTTCGACGAGCTGGCCCTGCTCGACGAATCGGGATTGCAGACCTGGCAGGCGCAGGTGCTCGGCGCCGGGCCCGACGACCTGACCGCGCTGGTCGATCTCGCCGGACCGAAGGACCTGGGCGTCGACGACTGGTCCGGGATTCGGCTGATGTGCTCGGACTGCTCGCACGGCATGCCCGACGATGCGCACGACCACGAGCCGGCCTCGAACGACGCGGTCCGGCTCGGGCTGGCGGGATCCGAGGCGGACCTGAGGGCCTGCCTCGACAGTTGGCTCGCCGACCGGCCGCACGTCACCTTGGCCGAGCTCACGTTCCTTTGGTGAAACAGGCTAGACGAGCCACACACCGGACTGCATGATGAGGCGGCCCTTGATCTCGTTGCCCTCGCGCCAGGCCTGGATCGTCGTGGGAGTCGCGCGGATGAACGGGTAGGGAGTGGAGGCTTGGCGGGGGTCGAAGCCGGCCTTGGCGGCGAAGGCGTCGCCCTCGGCGATGGGGACAGTGGCAAGTTCTTCGGTCGTGGCGGTGATGTGGATGACGTCCCTGGTCTGGCCGATGGTCAACTGGACGAGAGGGTTGGCGCGGAGGTTGCGGGCGGTCGGGTTGTTGACAGCGGTGGACAGCAGGAGCGTTCGGCCGTCCCAGAGGAAGGACAAGGGCATCAGGTAGGGCGTGCCGTCAGGTGACGCGGTGGCCACCCAGGCGTCGATGTCGTGCTCCAGTCGGTGCAGGGTGTCTTGCTTGCGTACGGCGAGGGGCCTGGGGGCAGCCATGATGGACTCCTACGGGTGTCACATGTGGTCGGGTTTTCGCGTCACACCAATTGACGGTGGTCGGACCGGAGTGTGACAGGTGGAGAGGGACATGAGCGAACACGACTGGCTGGCGGAGCGGTTCGAGGCGAACCGGGAACACTTGCGTGTGGTCGCGTACCGGATCCTCGGGTCGCGCGTCGAGGCCGAGGACGCGGTGCAGGAGGCGTGGATCCGGCTGAGCCGATCCGACGCCGACGCGATCGACAACCTGGGTGGTTGGCTCACGACTGTTGTCGGGCGCATCTGCCTGGACATGCTGCGGACACGGCGCGGGCGGCCCGAGCAGACGGTCGGCGACCACTCCCCTGCGCTCACGGACGACGACGTACCGGATCCTGAGCTCGAGGCAGTGCAGGCGGACTCGGTCGGGCTCGCGCTGCTCGTCGTACTCGAGACGTTGACGCCGGCCGAGCGGTTGGCGTTCGTGCTGCATGACATGTTCGCGGTGCCGTACGACGACATCGCGCCGATCGTGGGCAAGTCGTCAGAGGCCGCGCGGCAGCTGGCGAGCCGGGCGCGGCGGCGGGTGCAAGGTACGCCCGAACCCGCAGGGGCGGATGCCAACCGGCAGAAGGAGATCGTCGAGGCGTTCCTCGCCGCGTCGCGTGGTGGAGACTTCGACGCACTGCTCGAGTTGCTCGACCCGGACGTCGTACTGCGTGCCGACGAAACGGTCGTGGCGCGCGGCGCAGGCGCGATGGTGCGGGGTGCCGCGGCCGTCGCGGAGACGTTCTCCGGGCGCGCGCAGGCCGCCGTACTCACGCTGGTCGACGGCAAGGCCGGAGCGGTGTGGCGGCTGCGTGGCGAGCCGGTCGTCGTGTTCTCGTTCACGGTCGCCGACGGCCGGATCGCCGGGATCGAACTCCTCGGCAATCCCGACTACCTGCGCGACGTCGACCTCGCGCCGGCCAACGGCTGACGCGGCACGGATCCCGGGGTACTACGGCGTCCTGGAGTCACCCTCGACGCGTGGGACTGGTGTGACGGGAGGGGCGAAATCCACGCTCCGACCGTCCACATCGCGACACCCCGGAATCTGGTTTTTGCGTACGCCGAAAGTGCGCTACTGTTCTGCTCTCGCACCGAGCAGGAACACCCCGCCGGAGCGATGCGGACGTAGCTCAGTTGGTAGAGCGCAACCTTGCCAAGGTTGAGGTCGCCGGTTCGAACCCGGTCGTCCGCTCGGAGAGGGTTCGGCAGGCCAGCTTTCTTCCTGGTGGAGTGGCCGAGAGGCGAGGCAACGGCCTGCAAAGCCGTGTACACGGGTTCGAATCCCGTCTCCACCTCGCAGCCCTGAGACTAGAGTTGTTGTTGTTTTGGACGATTGGCGCAGCGGTAGCGCGCTTCCCTGACACGGAAGAGGTCACTGGTTCGATCCCAGTATCGTCCACGAAGGCGATGGGCGACGTGTGTCCGCGGAGTGCGCGGACGGCGTCGCCTTCGTCGTTTGTGCGGCTGCGCTGCGCTTGCCGCGGGCGGGGGCTCCGCCACCCGCACCCCCTTTGGCGCCTTCGCTTCGCTCGGCTGCTGGGGTTGGGCGCCGCGTTGACGGTTCCGGGCGAGGGTTGCTCGGCGCGGGACAGTGCCGGCGATTTTTGCTCGCCGCGTTGACGGTTCCGGGCGAGGGTTGCTCGGCGCGGGACAGTGCCGGCGATTTTTGCTCGCCGCGTTGATGGTTCCGCGCGGGGGTTGGGCGCCGCTTGATGGTTTCGGGCTGGGGGTGGGGTGCTTGCTGGGTGTGGGATCTGGGGCAGCACATTCGCGGACCGTCCCGGCTCCACGTCTCGGGTGGCCCACACCCAGTCACAAGCGCGGGCGGTTAGGGGCGTAGGGCTTTTAGGGCTACTGCTGTTAGGAGGGTGGCGGCTCCTGTGAGGGTTAGGAGCGTCAGGTGTTCGTGGAAGAGGAGGACGGCTAGGGCTGTGGCCGTTAGGGGTTCCAGGAGGGCTAGGACGGCTGCCGTTGAGGGGGTCAGGGTGCGGAGGCTTGAGTAGAAGAGGGTGTAGGCGAGGGCGGTGGGGATCAAGCCGAAGTACGCGAGGGTCGGCCAACTTGCCGCGTGTGGGGTCAGGCCTTCGAGTAGGGCTAGGGGTAGGAGTGCCAGGGCTGCGGTGGTGAAGCCTAGGAGGGCTGTGGTGGTGGGGGCTGGGTGGTTGCGATTGAGAAGGGTGGTGGTGGCGTAGCCGGCTGCTGAGAGGAGGGACAGGAGGATGCCGGGGAGGGATGTGGTGATGGCAGTGCCTGGGGCTGTTACCAGGAGGGTCAGGCCTAGGACTGCCAGCAGGAGCGCCGGCGTGATGCGTTCTCGGGTTGCCAGGGCTATGAAGAGAGGGCCTGCGCCCAGGGAGATGACGGTGGCTACTGCTACGCCTACTCGGGGTATGGCGGCGAAGTAGCCGAGTTGGCAGGCGGTCAGACCTAGGCCGGTGAGGATGTATCGCCTTGGCGCGGCCATGAACGTGGCGCGGATCGAGGTCTTGGTGAAGAGGCAGTTGGCCAAGAGCAGCCAGGCGGCGCCGGTGGCCAGGCGCCAGAAGGAGATGGCGGTCGAGGTCAGGCCGCTCGATTGGAACAGCAGAGCGCCGGTGGGGCCGCCTGTGCCCCAGGCGAGGCCGGCCAGGGCAACGTAGGCGAGGGCGCGCGTCTTCGTGGGTCGGTGCAGCATCGAAGTACTCCGGGAGGTTCGCGGGAGAGATGGGTCGTCTGCGAACAGCCCGAAGAAGCCCAGGTCAGAACCTGGGCGCTAACCGAGTGACCGTCCGCCTAAGCGGCGGTCGGCGGGGTGATGATGCGATGCACGGACAGGACCCTAGCCCGAAAGCGTGAGCCGGCCGAGCGAATTACATCCGGAGCTGGGAGCCACCGTTGAAGTCCAGGACCGTGCCGGTGGCGAACTCGGCCTCCGGCGACGCCAGGTAGAGGATCGCCGCCGCGACTTCCGACGGGTCGGCGACGCGTTCGAGCGGGCTCTCCATGCGGCGGCGGTCGTAGCCTTCGCCGGTCAGGTGTACGGCGGCCATGTCGGTGGTCGTCCAACCGGGCGCGATCGCGGTCACGGCGATGCCTTCCGGGCCGAGTGCGCGGGCCAGCGACTGGGTGAACGACACGATGCCCGCCTTCGAGGCGCCGTACGCGGGCTGGTTGGGCTCGCCGCGGAACGCACCGCGCGACGACACGTTGACGATCCGGCCGCCGCGGCCCATGTGCCGGACCGCGCACCATGTGACGTTCGATGGGCCGATGAGATTCACCGCGAGGGTGTCCGCCCAGGCCTGCTGCCACTCGGCGTACGTCGTCTCCCGGATGCGGTGGGGGTGGTAGACGCCGGCGTTGTTCACGAGTACGTCGATCCCGCCCAGAGCGGACGCGGCGTCGTCGACCATCGTCTGGATCGCGGCCGGATCAGCCAGATCCGCGTGCGCGAGCACATGCCCTGATCCAGGCAGCGACTTCACAACGGCCTCGGCAGCGTCGGCCGAGGCCCCGTAGTGCACCGCAACCCGGTCCCCCGCGGCCGCGAACGTATGCGCAGTCGCCGCCCCAATCCCCCGCGAGGCCCCTGTCACCAACACAGCACGATCCATGCTCCCGATCCTTTCACCGGGAGCACGCAACCTATTGGCGTGGGTTCACGTCGCGGCGGTAGGCCTTGGACTGGCGGGCCCATTGTTTCTTGGCTTCGGCGCGGAGGCGGAGGTTGTTGCGGCGGGCCATGAACGCAGCCTCGCGCTGCAGTTTGGTCCAGCTCTCGAAGCGGCGGATCGGCAGCGTGCCGTCCTCCAGCGCAGCCCGCACAGCGCAACCGGGCTCAGTGGCGTGGGCGCAATCCTTGAACTTGCACTGCTCAGCCAGCGCCGTGATGTCCGGGAACGCCGCAGCCAGCCCCTCACCGGACTCCTGCAGACCGATCCCCCGCAGCCCAGGCGTGTCGATCATCACGCCGCCATTCGGCAGCACGATCAGCTCACGCCGGACCGAGGTGTGCCGGCCCTTCCCGTCCTCACGGATGTCCTGCACGTCCAGCAGCTCCACACCGGCCAGCGCGTTCACCAGCGACGACTTCCCCGCACCACTCGACCCGAGCAGCGCCACAGTCGCGTCACCATCCAGCAGCGTCCGTACCGACTCCAGGCCCTGACCAGTCGTCGCACTACACACCAGTACGTCGGCACCCGGCGCAGCACGCGCCACATCCTCAGCGAGGGCGTCGGCATCGCCGACAAGGTCCGACTTGGTCAGTACGACGACCGGCCGAGCACCGCTCTCCCACGCCAGCGCGAGGAAGCGCTCGATCCGGACGATGTTCGGCTCCGGTACCAGGCCGACGACGATCGCGATCACGTCGACGTTGGCCGCGAGCACCTGGCCTCTGGACGAACCACCGACCTCCGCGCGCACGATCGCCGTACGCCGTGGAGCCAGGGACTCGACCGTGATCCGGTCGTCCGGCCAGTACCGCAGTACGGCCCAATCCCCTGTACATGGGCCGGCCTGGGGGTCACTGGCCACCGCGGCGAGGAGCGCACTGGACCACGTCGCGCGGATCGGGCCGTCCTCGGTGAGTACCGTCGCCAGGCCCTTGTCGACCCGGGAGACGCGTCCCGGCACGAGCTCGGCCGGGACAGAGCTCAGGTAGTCGGCCGTGGAACTGTCGAGTCCCAGGGCCTGGAGTGTGGCTGACATCGGCGAACCTTTCGGAGGGTCCGGCCGCGAGGTCAGCTCAGCGGACGGACGGGGTGGGAGACATCGGCCCGGTGGGCCTGATCCAAGCTCATGGCGGGGGCCTCCCTTCCAAGTCCTGCGGTCCTGGTCCAGGACCGGCTGATGGCGTCAGCGTAGGTCGTCGGTGTCAGTTTGCGCACCGGGTTTTCCGACCGGCTCGGGCTTGCGCTGGGGCGCCGGCCCGGAGGCCGGTTCGGGCTTGCGCTGGGGCGCCGGCCCGGAGGCCGGTTCGGGCTTGCGCTGGGGCGCCGGCCCGGAGGCCGGTTCGGGCTTGCGCTGGGGCGCCGGCGCGGGGGCCGGCTCGGCGACCTCGGTCTTCGGTCCCGGCTCGGCCGCCGGAGCCTTCGGCGGCCGGTCCGTCCGCGGCCGGTCGGTAGGTGGCCTGTCCGTAGGTGACCTGTCCGTAGGCGGCCGCTCTGACGACGGGGCCTTGGGCGGCTGGTCCGCCGCCGGTACGCCGAGGCCCTCGACCTTCCGCGCGACCTCGATCTCCGGCCGCTCCTGCTCGACCGGAGTCAGCGGGTTGTCGTGATGCGGCTCAGACTCCGCCTTCATCACCGGCTCGACCTCGTCCACGGTCTCCTTCGCCGTCTCCGTCACCCGGACCTTGTGCGGCCACAGCCGGTCGACGACCGCGTTCAGTGCCGCGCCGATCAGCACCGCGATGGCGGTCATGTAGAGCCACATCAGTACGGCGATCGGTGCCGCCAGCGGACCGTAGATCGACGTACCGCCGACCGTGCTCTGCAGGATCCAGCGCAGGACGAAGCTGCCCAGGATCCAGATCGAGAGCGCCAGGAACGACCCGGGCAGATCGGAGACCCAAGGCGTCCGAACCGGCACCGACAGGTGGTACAGGGTGTTCAAGAAGCCTGCGGACAGGATCGTGACGACGGGCCAGTACAGCTGGTTCAGGAAGTCGAGGCGGTGCGGCAGCAGAGCCTGTACGGCGTCCGGTCCGGCCAGCACCAGCGGGAGGACGATCACGCCGATCACGAGGGCGGCGCAGTACAGCGAGAACGACAGCGCCCGGGTCCGGACGATGCCGCGCTTGCCGCCCATCCCGTACATGATCGTGATGGTGTCGACGAACACGTTCAGCGCGCGGCTGCCGGACCACAGCGCGAGCACGAAACCGATCGAGATGACGTCCGGCCGGCCGCCGTTCAGGACCTGGTCCAGGGTCGGCACGATCACACCCTGGACGGAGTCGGCGGTCAGCGCCCGGGCGGCCAGTTCGACGATCTGCGCCTTGATGTCGTCGATCGTCTCGACCTCGAAGTACTTGCCGGCGATGTAACCGAGACTTCCGGCCAGCCCGAAAATCAGCGGCGGCAGCGAGAGGATCGCGAAGAACGCCCCCTCCGCCGCGAGACCGGTGACCCGGTAGCGCAGACAGACACCGATGGTCTGGGTGAGCAGCTTCCAGGTCGTCGCGGGGATTTTGCGGACCCATGCCAATGAGAGGGAGCTCCCACCCGCGGGTCTTGCCCCTGAACGTGCCATACCGCTTACCGTACTGACATGGCGGACCCATTCGCGGTAACGAATCAGGCTCCCCCACTCCAGGGGGTGAACTTCTTCACCCGGGACACAGCCCTCGGTGACGCTCTGCGTCCGTACGCCGACCTCGCGGACGATCCCGGGCTGACCCGGATCGGCGAGCTCGCGGGCTCCGAAGAGGCCCTCGCTCAGGCACTCCCGGCGAACCAGAACCCACCGGTCCTGCGCACGCACGACCGGTACGGGAACCGCATCGACGAGGTCGAGTTCCACCCGTCCTGGCACTGGCTGATGGAGCGCGCCGTCGGCTTCGGGCTGCAGGCCGCGCCGTGGACGAGCGACCGGCCCTCCCCGCACCTGACCCGCGCGGCCGGCTTCTACGTCTGGTCCCAGGTCGAGCCCGGCCACGGCTGCCCGATCTCGATGACGTACGCCGCCGTCCCCGCCCTCAGGGCGGACGAACGGCTCGCCAAGGAGTGGGTCCCACAGCTGGCTTCGCGCCAGTACGACGTACGCCGGTTGCCTGCGGCCACCAAGAGCGGCGTCCTCGCGGGGATGGGGATGACCGAGAAGCAGGGCGGCTCGGACGTCCGGGCGAACCTGACCACCGCGACGCCGGCCGGTGGCGACGGTGAATATCAGCTGAACGGGCACAAGTGGTTCTGCTCGGCGCCACAGGTCGACGTCTTCCTGGTACTGGCGCAGGCGCCGGACGGACTGAGCTGCTTCGTCGTCCCGCGCGTGCTTGCCGACGGCAACCGGAACGCGTTTGCCCTGCAGCGGCTGAAGGACAAGCTCGGGAACCGGTCGAACGCGTCCAGCGAGGTCGAGTTCCACGGCACGGTCGGCTACCGCCTCGGCGATGAGGGCGCCGGGGTCCGCACGATCATCGAGATGGTGGCCGCGACCCGGCTGGACTGCGTCCTCGGCTCGGCCGCTCTCCAACGGCGCGCGCTGGTGGAGGCGCTCTGGCACACCCGCCATCGTTCGGCGTTCGGTGATCTGCTCGCCGACAAGCCCGCGATGCAGAACGTGCTGGCCGACCTGGCGCTGGAGAGTGAGGCTGCGACAGCGCTCGCGATGCGGCTTGCGGCGGCGGTCGACGCGTCGACCGACGGCAACGAGCAGGAGGCCGCGTTCCGGCGGATCGGGCTGCCGCTGGCGAAGTTCTGGGTGAGTAAGCGGACGCCGTTCATGGCCGCCGAGGCCCTGGAGTGTCTCGGCGGGAACGGGTTCGTCGAGGAGTCCGGGATGCCTCTGTTGTTCCGGGAGTCCCCGCTGAACTCGATCTGGGAAGGGTCGGGGAACGTGAACGCACTCGACGTACTGCGAGCCCTCAGAAGGCCCGAGTCGCTCGAGGCGTGGTTGCTGGAGGTCGGCGCAGCGCGGGGTGCGGACGAGCGCCTGGACACGGCGGTCAACGACGTACTGCAAGCGCTTGCTGACGTCGAGGGCGCGGAGGCGGGCGCCCGCCGGTTGGCGGCGAGGATGGCGCTCTGCCTGCAGGCGTCCCTGGTCGTCCGGCACTCCACACCCGCGGTCGCGGACGCCTTCGTCGCGTCCCGGCTGGCGAACGACTGGGGTGGAGTCTTCGGCACCCTCCCGCGGACCACGCCGTTCGGCCTGATCACCGACCGCAGCCTCTGACTCTGAGCCGCGGCAGCACGATAGGGTGGCCGCGTCGCGACTGGCGCGCTGAGGTGGAGAACCACCGGGGAGCGAAGACTGTCGGCACCGTGCGCCTGGGTGCCCACGACCCACTGCAACCGCAGGAGAGACAACGATGACTCAACCCTTCGACGCCGCCGCCGCGTCGGCCGCGTACAACAACGCGCTCCAGGTGATCGCCGCGGTGGAACCCACCATCGCCGGCGCGATCAAGGCCGAACTGGCCGACCAGCGTTCCTCGCTGAAGCTGATCGCGAGCGAGAACTACGCCTCCCCCGCCACCTTGCTGACGATGGGCAACTGGCTCTCGGACAAGTACGCCGAGGGCACCATCGGGCACCGTTTCTACGCGGGCTGCCAGAACATCGACACCGTCGAGCAGGCCGCGGCCGACCACGCCACGGCGCTGTTCAACGCCCCGCATGCCTACGTCCAGCCGCACTCTGGCATCGACGCGAACCTGGTCGCCTTCTGGGCGATCCTGGCCCAGCGGATCGAGTCCCCGGCGCTGGCCGAGGCGGGCGCGAAGCACGTCAACGACCTGTCCGAGGAGGACTGGTCCAAGCTCCGCCGGGCGTTCGGTGACCAGAAGATGCTCGGTATGTCGCTGGACGCGGGCGGCCACCTGACCCACGGCTTCCGGCCGAACATCTCCGGCAAGATGTTCCACCAGAGCTCTTACGGCACCGATCCGGAGACCGGGCTGCTCGACTACGACGAGGTCGCCCGCAAGGCGCGGGAGTTCAAGCCGCTGATCCTGATCGCCGGCTACTCGGCGTACCCGCGGAAGGTGAACTTCGCGAAGATGCGCGAGATCGCCGACGAGGTCGGCGCGACGCTGATGGTCGACATGGCGCACTTCGCCGGCCTGGTCGCGGGCAAGGTCTTCACCGACGACTTCGACCCGATCCCGCACGCGCACGTCACCACGACGACCACGCACAAGTCGCTGCGCGGCCCGCGCGGCGGCATGGTGCTGTGCCAGCCGGAGTACGCCGACGCCGTCGACCGCGGCTGCCCGATGGTTCTGGGTGGCCCGCTCGGCCAGACGATGGCGGCCAAGGCGGTCGCGCTGGCCGAGGCCCGGCAGCCGTCGTTCCAGGAGTACGCGCAGGCCGTCGCCGACAACGCGGTCGTGCTCGCGGAGGGCCTGATGAAGCGTGGCGTCAAGCTCGTCACCGATGGCACCGAGAACCACCTGGCTCTGCTCGACGTCTCGTCGTACGGGATCACCGGGCGGCAGGCCGAGTCGGCACTGCTCGACGCGGGCATCGTGACCAACCGGAACGCCGTACCGCGCGACCCGAACGGCGCCTGGTACACCTCAGGCGTCCGGATCGGTACGCCGGCACTGACTACGCGCGGCTTCGGGGCCGACGAGTTCGACCGGGTCGCCGAGTTGATGGTCGACGTACTGTCTTCGACGACGCCGACGACAACGGCCGCCGGTGCACCGTCCAAGGCGAAGTACGTGCTGGCCGACGGCGTCGCCGACAAGGTCAAGGCCGCCTCGGCCGAGATGCTCGACAAGCACCCGCTGTACCCGGGCCTCGAGCTCAACTGACGTCATCGCGCGGCGCCTGCTCTCCCCTCGGGAGCAGGCGCCGCGCTGCTCTGTCAGGCGTCCTGCTTGATGCCCATCAGCGCCTCCTGCGAGGCCTTGGTGGCCTGCTTCGGCATCAGTACGGCGGCCAGTACGGCGCCCACGACCGCGATGCCGGCCGAGACCCACATGGTCGTGTTGAGGCTGGTCATGAACGCGTCGCGTACGTCGCCGAGTAGGTCCGCCGACCCGACCTTGGTCGCGACTGCGAGCCCGCCACCCAGCCCTTTCTCGACCGCGTCAGCCGCCTGTGCCGGCAGGCCGGCCGTGTCCACGTTGTGCCGGTAGACGGAGTTCAGTACCGTGCCGAGGACTGCGACGCCGACGGTGCCGCCAACCTGCCGGAACGCCTGCAGTAGAGCGGATCCGGTGCCGGCCCGCTCCGGGTCGAGCACGCCCAGCGCCGCGTTCATTGCCTGCGGCATCGAGCAGCCGAGGCCGAACCCGACCACCACGAACCAGACCGCGGTGTAGCCGTAGCCGGTGCCGAGATCGGTGAAGGCTCCGAGCAGGAACCCGGCGGCCATCACCAGGAACCCGGCCATCACCACCAGCCGGGTTCCGACCTTCGCCTCAACCGGCTCGGCCAGCTTCGCCCCGACCGTCATCCCACCGATGAACGGCAGCAGCTTGAGGCCGGTGTGCAGCGCGTCGGACCCGTTGATGCCCTGGAAGTACTGCGGCATCGTGAAGAGCAACCCGAAGATCGCGAACACCGACACGGTGAGCAGCACCGCCCCACCGGTGAACACCTTCTCGCCGAACAGCCGCAGCTCGATCAGTGGGTCGGAGTTCCGCCGCTGCCAGAGCAGGAAGACGGCAAGGAGTACGACGGCCACCGCCAGGAAGAGCACCGTGGTCCCGTCGGTCCATGAGGTCTCCCCCGCCTTGGTCACCCCGTACACGAGCGAGGCCAGGCCGGCGCTGGAAAGCAGGATGCCGAGCCAGTCGATCGCCGGCCGGCGCGAGCTGCGGGTCTCCGGGACCAGCAGGTTGACAGCGATCGCGGCGATCAGCGCGATCGGTACGTTCAGGTAGAAGATCCACTGCCAGCCGGCGTGGTCCAGCAGCAGGCCGCCGACGATCGGGCCGAGCGGCATACCGATGCTGTTCGCCACGACGAAGAAGCCGATCGCCTTCTTGCGCTCGACCTCGGTGGGGAACAGCACGGTGATCAAGGACAGCGCGACTGGCACGATCATCGCGGCGCCGACGCCGAGGAAGGCCCTGGCGCCGATCAGCTGGCCGGCCGAGTCGGACAGCGCACAGGCGAGCGACGCCGCGCCGAACAGTGTCAGCGCGATCGCGATGATCTTGCGGCGCCCGAAGCGGTCGCCGAGCAGACCGGCCGGCAACAGCAGCGCGGCGAGAACCAGGTTGTAGCTGTTCGCCATCCACTGCAGCTGACTGGTCGACGCGTCGAGGTCGGCGGCCAGGGTCGGCAGCGCGACGTTCAGCACGGTCGTGTCGAGGCCGAGCACGAGCACGGCCAGGCAGAGTGCGAAGAGGACTCCGAAGCGGCGGGCGCCGGTGAGCGTCGGCCCTTCGGCAACGGAGGAGGTGGTCATGCCCAGCAAATTATCAGATATTTGTGATAGTTGCGATAGATCAAATTACTGTAGTCTTCAATCATGGCGCCCGAACCCACTCCCGAAGAGGTCGGCCAGTTCGTCGAGCGCTTCGCCGGCATCCTGGCGAACAGTGGCGTCCCGACCATGTCGGCCCGGGTGATGGGCCGGATGCTGGTCAGCCCGACCGGGACGATGACGGCCGCCGAGCTGGCCGAATCGCTGAAGATCAGCCAGCCCGCAGTGTCCGGCGCGGTCCGGCAGCTGATCCAGGTCTCCTTCATCACCCGCGAGCGGCAACCCGGCTCACGCAAGGACCACTACCGGATCCGCGACGACGTCTTCGCCGCCATCCTCGAACGGCGCAATCTCGCGCTGAGCGAATGGGAGTCCAGCAGCCGCTCCGGCGCGGAGCTGTTCGGCCCCGGCAACCCGGTCGGCCGCCGCCTCTCCGAAGCCGCCGACTTCTTCGCCTTCATCCACGCCGACATGGACCAGATGATCAAGAACTGGCGCGCCGAACATCCCCGCTGAACGCTCCTTTGATCGGCTGTAATCGTTTGTTGTGATCGGCAATAGACGGGTGTGGAACCGATGACCGAGCCCACCGGGGCCGATCTTGAGCAGCTGTATACGGAGCACTATCGCGCGATCCTGCGGTACGTCGTACGCCGGATCGGGGATGCCGACGAGGCGCACGACGTGACCGCGGACGTGTTCCTGACGGCGTTGAGGCGGCGGACGGATTTGCCACAGGACCGGGCGTTGCCGTGGCTGTACCGGGTCGCGGCGAACGTGCTGGCCGATCGACGGCGCAGTCGGCAGCGGTCGACTGCCGCATATCAACGCGCCGGCAACGACCTCGTGACCAGGACCGGACCGCCCGCGGATGAGCGGCTCGAGTGGTACGACCAGCTGGCCGGGACTTTGGCTGCTCTACGGACACTGAGCGCGGCCGACCAAGAGGCGCTGATGCTGGCGGGCTGGGAGGAACTGCGTGGCGCCGATCTCGCGACGGCACTTGGTTGCTCGAGGGCGGCCGCGGCGGTTCGGCTGCACCGCGCGAGAGCTCGGTTGAAGACGGCGCAGGCGCAGTACGACCACCGCGCGCGGAGCACCCAGGGACGGTCGGCCGGTTCCACGGTCGTGCGAACAGCTGAGTCCAAGACGCAGGGAGAACGTTCATGAACACCAACGACCTCGATACCCTGAAGCGCGTCGACCCGGCGTCCGGGATCCCCGATTGCCCGCTGACAGGTCGCGAACTGGCGGGACTGCAACGGATCGCGACCCGGCTGGCGGCGGAGGAGCACGTTGCTCCGGTCAACGGCGTACGGGCGGCCGACGTGCTTGCCCGTCGTGGAAAGGTACGGCGGCGCGCGGTGCTGGTCGGCGTGGCCGGGGCCGTGGCGGTCGCGGGCGCGGGGGTGGTGGTCGTCGACCCGTTCGGGTCGGGTGGGGTCGCGATGGCGGCGACTCCGCCGTTGCTGGATGCCGAGCTCGCGCAGGGCCGGCCGGGCAAGGCGGCGCTGGTGGCGCTCGCGGCGACGGCGGCCGCCGACAAGACGCTGCCGGGCGACGCCGGGTCGCACACGGTGCGGCTGCAGGCGTGGAACCTGTCGACGGCCGTCGACAGTAAGGAGCGGGTCACCTCGGCGATCATTCCGGAGGACGTGAGCCTGACGTGGAACAGCGATCTGTCCGGGCACCTGGTGGTCAGGACCGGGCAGCCGTACTCCCCGGATCCGACATCTCACAAGGACTCGGTCGGCAAGCCCGGCAGGGTGAAAGGTGAGCAGTCGTGGGCGCCGGGGAGATACCAGCCGATGTACCGCTATCCGCTGCCGAGCGACCCTGCACGGCTCTTGGCGGTGCTGAAGATCGGCCACGACATCGACGCCAACGGCCCCGGCCAGCTGGCCGGCGCAGTCACGGACCTGTACCGCGAGGCGACGCCGGCCCCAGCGGTACGCGCGGCGGTGCTCAAGATCCTCGCCGATCACAGCAACGCGGTATCGCTGGGCGCGATGACCGACCGGAGCGGCCGCAAGGGCCGGGCGTTCGCGGTCGACAGCAGCTACGGCGGCCTGCCGAACCGGCACGTCCTGATCTTCGACCCCAGGACCGGCCGCCTCTGGGCCGACGAAACAGTCCTGACAAAAACCGCCGGGCGTCTGAACGTCCGGATCCCCGCCGTGATCAGCTACAAGCTCTACCTGTAGACGGGGCGGCTGGGTGCACCGGCGAGCGCGCGGGGAGAGGTGCGCGCGTCGCCGGTGCGGGGAGGGGACTACGTGGTCAGCGCGTAGACCGCGATGGCTGCGAAGTCGTCGGCTGGTTCGGAGGCTTGCCAGGAGCGGACGTCGTCGACGTACCGGGAACCATGACCAGTGAACTGAGCGTACTGATCGACACCGTCGGCCGGGCACGGGTTCATACCGTCCAGATGATCACCCAGACCTTCCTCGAACAGCTCCTCCGAGTTCGGCCCGTTCACGACCGCACCCGTGAGCTCGCGCCCGAGAATGTTCGCGATCTGGTGGTGCGGGCACCGCTCGGCGTTCTCCCCCACGCCGACCATGAACGACACACCCCACGCGTTGGCGCCGAAGTTCCAGTCGAGCTGCTGCGTACCGAAGTCGTCGTACCGCCGGTCTCCCGTCACCTGCCGGTACAGATGCGCGGTAGCCGCCAGCCCGAAGGTATGCGGTACGGCGTCGAAGTTGTCGTACTGCGCCCCAGCGCGGAACGGATCCGCGGACGCCCGCTCCGCCCCGATCTCCAGCTGCGCACGCAGATCATCAGCCAGCTTCTTCACCAGCGCACGATCCGATCGGTTGGCCCGGATCAGGTCCGCATGCGCCAGCGCGCTCACGTCATACAGGTTGAGCGTGTCGCCGCCGGCCTCGTGCTCGATGTACTGCCCAGCCCAGTAGCCGGCCTGCTTCAACCACGCGCGCCCTCGTGGATCGCGGAGGCGCTGCGCGGCAAGCGCCAGCTCGGTGGCACCCAACTCGAGGTCATCCCGCCACGCCGACTCCGGGTAGAACGCGAATGGCAACGACGTGACCAACTGCCCGGCGTTCTTCGTCTGAGCCTGAGCGAAGATCTGCGCCGCAGTCTCGAGATGACGGCGAGCCTTGGCCGGATTGGTCCGCGCCTCGACCTGTGCAGCAAGAGCGAACGCCGCAGCAGTACGCCCCGCCAGATTCGGGCTGATCGGCTGCCCGGGCGCCGCGGCCCGGAACACCGGCCGGTTGCGCAGGAACCGCTCGGACGGATCGGTCAGGTGATCGTCGACCTCCGGCAGCCGCCAGATGTCGTGGTCGCCGATGAAGGTCTCCTCGACGTTGCCGGTGCCGATTCCGACCTGGATGTAGAGCGTCTTCGTCCGCTCGTCCCACATCTTGTCCAGCCAGTCCAGACCGTGCCGCGCCTCGGCCCGCACCTGCTTGTCCGGCTTCCGCGCGTCCCGGGCCGATGCCCACAGCAACGACTCCGAGTACGCCGCGATGTGCGTGAACTTCAGGTAGTCGCCGGCGTCGTACCAACCGCCCTCGACGTCGACCGGCCCACCGATCCGCTGCAGCTCACCGACGGTCTGATCGGTGTCGGGATCGACGAACACCGGCCAGTCGTAGACCTGCGCGGCCCGGTCGTTCAGGTGCGCCGGCTGCCGCCCGAGCGAACCCGGTACGACGTTCGCGCCGTCACGCTGCTCGGTGAAGAACGTGACCGCCTTGTCCTTGGCAGCGGTCAGCATCCGGTTGCTGTTCGCCCGGATCTCGAACGCCGCCGACGACGCGACCCCGGGCACCTCGACCCGGTAGGTCCCCGGCACCTTCAGCGCGGACAGGTCCAACTGGTACACATGCTGGTACGTCGCATTCCACTCCCCCGCGTCACCGCCGACGCGCCCGGTCAGCACCCTGTGCCCGTGCCGGTCGACCACCTGGAACGTCTTCCCGGCCGCCGCGTCCCGCGTCATCACGTACGCCGCCTTGCCGTCCAAGGCGCCGTACCCGAGCTGACTCACCCGCACCACCCCGCCGGACGCGGCAGCGGACACCGTACGCACCGGCCCCACCACCAATCCCGCGGCCAATCCCGCGGCCATGACGATCGACCCCACCCGGCGCAACGACCTCACGAGCGACTCCTCCCACCCGACCAGCAACGTCGACCCGACCAATAGGAAAGTTTCCTGTTGATTTTGTCGGAAGGTAGCGCAGTCCCCCGCCGGAGTACAGAGTTCAGCGTCCTACCCGGACGACCGCCCAGACCATCAGCGCAGCGAAGGCCGAACCGATCACCACACACGCCACCGAGATCCCCGCCAGCGTGATGAACGCACCGAAGGCGACCATCGCGACCGGCATCAGGCCTTGGTCGGACAGATGCACGATGCTGAAGCTCCGGCCCAGGTACGACGCGTCGACCGACAACTGGAACACGGCCGACAACTGGGCGGACGCGATCCCGGCCGTGCTGCCGATCATCACCATGGCCAGGAAGATGCCGGCCCGCGGCATCACACCGATCATCACGCAGCCGGCCGCCTGGAAGATCAGCGCGATCAGCCCGCTGCGGGCAAGGTTCGCCGGCTTCCAGCGCATCGCGACGATCGCACCGGCCGCGGCCGAGATCCCCGAGACGGCCTCGAACCAGCCGAGCGCGGTCGGTCCCCACCCGTCCAGATGCGTCCGCTGCACCAGACCGACCGCCAGCACCGGGCCGACGCAGAGGTTCAGCCCGGAGAACGCGATCACCAGCGTCCGCGCCTTGGCGTCGCGGCCGAGGTAGGCGAAGCCCTCCTTCAGGTCCGCGCGGATCGACGTACCGGTGGACGCGGGTTGTGGGAGCCGCGGCTTCACCAGGAACGCCAGGACAGCCGCGATCACCGCGAACGACACCGCGTCGACGAGCATCACTGTGACCAGGCCGCCGTGCGCGACCAGCACGCCACCGAGTGGGGCCCCGACGAAGATGGCGAGGCGGACCGCCAACTGGTTGCCGGCCATCAGCTTCACCTGGTCGTCCGGCTGCACCATCCGGCGCGGCAACGTCCCGGCGGCCGGCGTGTAGATCGCGTCGACCACGCCGAACGCCACCGCGATCGCGAGCAGCAACGCCAGGGACAACCCCCACATCGAAGCGACCAGGGCGCCCACGGTCAGGACGACGATCCGGCCCAGATTCGCCAGGACCATCACCCGGCGTCCGTCGATACGGTCGGCGAGCGCCCCGCCGAACAGCAGCACCAGCGCCTGCGGAAGCGCGCCGATACCCATCACGAGTCCGGCGCCGGCCGGCGTCGTGATCTGCGCGGCGCTCCAGGCCAGACCGACGTACCAGGCCATGTCGCCGACCTTCGAGACGGCGGCTGCGAAGATCCAGGCGTGCACCTGGGTGTCCCGGCGCAGCGGCGGGAACACGACGGCGGGAGCAGTGGGCGGAAGCTCGCTCATGGCCGGGCCGGCACCGCGTGAGCGAAGAAGAAGACCCGGTGGGCGTCCTCCCCCTCGGACGGTTCGTCGTAGTACTCGCGGACCAGAACCTCGATCCGCTCACTGAGCTCGTCCAGCCGCTCGGGCGTCAATGTGAGCCATCTCTCGGTCGCGTACGCCGCCCGCACCCAGGACTCGTCGAACTGGTACCTGATGTCGAACCACTGCCGCACCTTGCCGACGTGATGAGCGAGGTTCTGATCCTCGGCCGTGGCCGCGACCAACTCGCCGGCCGGGTCGCCCTGGGCATCCGCGATGGACCAGGAGTACGACGACGTCTCGCCGAGCCTCCACCACCGTTCCCGCCGGTTCTTGGCCAGCTCGGGGGCCTCGACGATCACCCCGGCCGCGCTCAGAACCTTGAGGTGATGGCTGATGTTGCCGACCAGTTCACCGGTGGCCTCGGCCAGCCGGGAGGCGGTCGCGGGGCCGTCGACATAGATGATGTCGAGCATCCGGCGGCGGAGCGGATGGTGGATCGCGGCGAGTACGGACGGTGTCACCGACCGTCGGTTGGCGGGTGTCATGGGCAGCACGCTAGCTTCCACAAGAATTCTTGTGCAAGAGTTCTTGTGGAACAGATCCGGAGCCCGAAACAATCTCCATCAGACTGGTAGACATAGCCGTATCGTGAGACCGGCGCTCAGGATGTGGGATTGTGGGTTGATTTGTCAGCCGCTGGAGCTGACTCTTGTGGACATGCTCGCTGCCCAGTCCACCCACCTCGTAGGTCGCATTCATGTCGACCTCGGGCGGATGCGCAGCGCCATCTGTTGTCCTTCGATGTTCTGACAGCGACCCCGCCGGGCCCGATGACGGCCCCTGATCACCCCCGATCACCGCTGGGTGCGCACCGCGCGGAACGCATCGAACCGACGACGCTTCGATCTCGCCGCCTGCGGACGCACCTGTCACGAGGACTAGGACACGTTCCCGATGACTGGCGTCACCTCAGCTCCCCGCAAACCGGCCCGCCCGCGCAAGGGCAAGGGCGAAGGACAGTGGGCCCTCGGCTACCGCGAGCCGCTGAACAAGAACGAGGAGAACAAGAAGAACGACGACGGCCTCAATGTCCGGGCCCGGATCGAGAACATCTACGCGCACACCGGCTTCGACTCGATCGACCCGGCCGACCTGCGCGGACGGTTCCGCTGGTGGGGGCTGTACACCCAGCGCAAGCCCGGGATCGACGGCGGCAAGACCGCGACGCTGGAGCCCGAGGAGCTGGACGACCGCTACTTCATGATGCGGGTCCGGGTCGAGGGTGGCCAGCTCAGCACCGAGCAGCTCAAGGCGATCGCGGAAGTCTCGACCGACTACGCGCGCGACTCCGCCGACATCACCGACCGGCAGAACATCCAGCTGCACTGGATCCGGATCGAGGACGTGCCGGCGATCTGGCAGAAGCTGGAGTCGGTCGGCCTGTACACGACCGAGGCCTGCGGCGACGTACCGCGCGTCGTCATCGCCAGCCCGGTCGCCGGGATCGCGGCCGACGAGATCATCGACCCGACGCCGGCCATCGACGAGATCGTCGACAAGTACATCGGCTCCTCGGAGTTCTCCAACCTGCCGCGCAAGTTCAAGACCGCGCTGACCGGTCACCCGTCGCACGACGTCGTACCTGAGGTCAACGACATCGCGTTCGTCGGGGTGGTCCACCCCGAACACGGGCCGGGCTTCGACCTGTGGGTCGGCGGTGGATTGTCGACGAACCCGATGCTCGCGCAGCGGCTCGGCGCCTGGATCCCGAGCGACGAGGTCGCCGAGGCCTGGTGGGGTGTCACCAGCATCTTCCGCGATTACGGCTACCGGCGGCTGCGCAACCGGGCCCGGCTGAAGTTCCTGGTCGCCGACTGGGGTGTGGAGAAGTTCCGCGAGGTGCTGGAGGAGAAGTACCTCAAGCGGAAGCTGATCGACGGGCCCGCGCCTGAGATCCCCGCCGTCCAGGGTGACCACGTCGGCGTTCACAAGCAGAACGACGGCAAGTACTTCGTCGGCGTCGCGCCGGTGGTCGGCAGGGTCTCCGGTACGTCGCTCGGCAAGGTGGCCGACGTGGTCGCGGCGCACGGGTCGAACCGGATCCGTACCACCGCCCAGCAGAAGCTGCTCGTACTCGACGTCGAGGAGTCGCAGGTCGACTCGCTGGTCGCCGCGCTGCACGCGCTCGGCTTCCAGGCCAACCCGTCGGCCTGGCGGCGGAACACGATGGCCTGCACCGGCATCGAATTCTGCAAGCTGGCGATCGTCGAGACCAAGGCGCGCGCCGCCCAGCTGATCGACGAGCTGGAGGAGCGGATCCCGGAGCTCGACGTACCGATCACCGTGAACGTCAACGGCTGCCCGAACTCCTGCGCCCGGATCCAGGTCGCCGACATCGGCCTGAAGGGTCAGCTGGTCCGCGATGCCGAGGGCAACCAGGTCCCGGGCTACCAGGTCCACCTGGGCGGCGGCCTCGGACTGGACGCCGGTTTCGGCCGGAAGCTGCGCGGCCACAAGGTCACCTCGGCGGATCTGGCCGACTACGTCGAGCGGATCACGCAGAACTACCTGAAGGAGCGCAACGAAGGCGAGCGCTTCGCCCAGTGGGCCACCCGAGCGGACGAGGAGGCACTCCAATGAGTGAGCGCGCTGCACCGCTGTACTGCCCGTACTGCGGGGACGAGGACCTCCGGCCGGCGGAGGACGGGCACGGCACCTGGGAGTGCCGGCCGTGTGCACGGGTGTTCCAGCTGAAGATGATCGGACTGCGGGTGGCGGTTGAATGAGTACAGATCTGAAGACGCTCGCCGAGGAGGCGAACGAACGACTGGGCGACGCCACGGCGCTCGAGGTGCTGGCGTGGGCACGGGAGACCTTCGGTGACGAGCTGGTGGTGACCGCCTCCATGGCCGACGGTGCACTCCCCCACCTGGCGGCCGAGGCGGCTCCCGGTGTCGACGTACTGTTCCTCGACACCGGCTACCACTTCGCCGAGACGATCGGGACCCGGGACGCGGTCGCGGCGACGCTGCCGATCAACCTGATCAACGCGCTCCCGAAGCAGACCGTCGCGGAGCAGGACGCGGAGTACGGCGAGAAGCTGCACGACCGCAACCCCGACCAGTGCTGCGCGCTCCGCAAGGTCGAGCCGCTGAACCGGTACCTGTCCGGCTACAAGGCCTGGGTGACCGGCGTACGGCGCGAAGAGGCGCCGACGCGGGCCAACACACAGATCGTCGAGTACGACGAGAAGCGCGACATGGTGAAGCTCAACCCGATCGCCCCGTGGACGCAGGAGGATCTGGACAGCTACATCAGCGACAACGGCGTACTGGTCAACCTCCTGCAGTACGACGGCTACCCGTCGATCGGCTGCGAACCGTGCACCCAGCGCGTCGCACCGGGCGAGGATCCTCGCAGCGGCCGTTGGGCCGGCCAGGGAAAGATCGAATGCGGGCTCCACACATGACCGCCATCATTGACGCCCCGGAGGCCATCCTGACCACCATGAGCGCCACTCAGACAGTCACCGAGCTGGATGCTCTGGAGAGCGAGTCCATTCACGTGTTCCGTGAGGTGGCGGCGGAGTTCGAGCGGCCGGTGATCCTGTTCTCCGGCGGCAAGGACTCGATCGTGATGCTGCACCTGGCCCGGAAGGCGTTCGCGCCGGCCGGTGTCCCGTTCGCGCTGCTGCACGTCGACACCGGGCACAACTTCCCCGAGGTGCTCGCGTTCCGCGACGCCACGGTCGAGTCGCTCGGGCTGCGGCTCGAGGTGGCCAGCGTCGAGGACTACATCGCCGACGGCCGGCTGCGGGAACGCTCGGACGGGACCCGGAACCCGCTGCAGACGATTCCGTTGCTGGACGCAATCAACGGGCACCGGTTCGACGCGGTGTTCGGCGGCGGGCGGCGGGACGAGGAGCGGGCCCGGGCGAAGGAGCGGATCTTCAGCCTGCGCGACGAGTTCGGCCAGTGGGACCCGCGCAACCAGCGACCCGAGCTGTGGTCGCTCTACAACGGCAAGCACCGCCCGGGTGAGCACGTCCGGGTGTTCCCGCTGTCCAACTGGACCGAGCTGGACGTCTGGAACTACATCGAGCGCGAGCAGATCCCGCTGCCGGACATCTACTACGCGCACCAGCGGGACGTGTTCGAGCGCGACGGCATGTTGCTTGCCGTCGGCCCCTACTCGCAGCCGCGCGAGGACGAGACGGTCGAACGCCGGGTGGTCCGCTACCGCACCGTCGGTGACATGTCCTGCACCGGCGCAGTCGCCAGTACGGCGACATCCGCGGCCGAGGTCGTCGTCGAGGTCGCGGCCAGCGAGCTGACCGAGCGCGGCGCGACCCGTGCCGACGACCGCGTCAGCGAAGCCGCGATGGAAGACCGCAAGCGAGAGGGGTACTTCTGATGACCACGCTCCTCCGCCTGGCCACCGCCGGCTCGGTCGACGACGGCAAGTCCACGCTGGTCGGCCGCCTGCTGCACGACTGCAAGGCGATCCTGGCCGACCAGATCGCCCACGTCGAGTCCGTCTCCGCGGCCCGCGGCGGTGACTTCGACTTCGCACTGCTCACCGACGGCCTGCGGGCCGAACGCGAGCAGGGCATCACCATCGATGTCGCCTACCGGTACTTCGCGACCGAGAAGCGCAAGTTCATCCTGGCCGACTGCCCGGGCCACGTGCAGTACACCCGCAACACCGTGACCGGCGCGTCCACCGCGGATGTGGTGATCATCCTGGTCGACGCGCGGCACGGCGTACTCGAGCAGACCCGCCGGCACCTGGCCGTCGCCGGACTGCTCCGGGTGCCGCACGTCGTACTCGCGGTGAACAAGATCGACCTGGTCGGGTACGACGAAGCCGTGTTCACCGGGATCGCGAAGGACGTCGCGCAGCTCGCCGACCAGCTCGGGATCGCCGATGTCCAGGCCATCCCGGTGTCCGCGCTGGTCGGGGACAACGTGGTCGACCACTCGACCGAGACCAGCTGGTACGACGGGCCGACGCTGCTGGAGTACCTGGAGAACGCGAAGGGCCGGATCGACTCCTCCGACCAGCCGCTGCGCTTCCCGGTCCAGTACGTGATCCGGCCGCAGACCGACGACGAGTACCGCGACTACCGCGGTTACACCGGCACCGTTGCCTCCGGCACCGTTGCGGTCGGCGACCCGGTGATCGTGCTGCCCGCCGGTCGCCGTACGTCGATCGCCGGCATCGACCGGCCCGTGGTCACCGCCACCAGCACCGCGGTCGCCGAGCGGCCGTCGGCGGTTGCCGGTGAGGCCGTGACCGTCCGGCTGGCCGACGACATCGACGTCGCCCGCGGCTCGGTCATCGTGGCCGCCGAAGCCTCCCCCGGCACCCGCCGGGAGGTCGCAGCGACGGTGTGCTGGCTGTCCGACCGCCCACTGACGGTGGGCGCCCGGGTGCTGATCAAGCACACCACCACGACCGCCCAGGCGATCGTCACCAAGATCAACGGGGCGCTGGACCTCGACTCACTCGGCGTCATCGATGCCACCGAGCTGGGCCTCAACGACATCGGCAAGGTGCAGCTCAAGGCAGCCGCACCGCTGGCCGCCGATCCGTACTCCAGCAACGCCATCACCGGATCGTTCCTGCTGATCGACGCCCACGACGGGTGGACGCTCGCGGCCGGCATGATCGACGACGAAGAAGGGGAACTGCTGTGACTGCTCCAGCGCTCGTGATCCTCGCCCACGGCAGCCGCGATCCGCGTTCGGCCGCCACCGTCCACGGCCTCGTGAAGTGCCTGCGTGACCTGCGCGACGACCTGCGGATCGAAGCCTCCTTCCTCGACCACTGCCCGCCCACGCCGTACCAGGTCATCGGCAAGCTCGCCGCCGAGGGCGTGGAAGAGGTCGTCGTCCTGCCGCTGCTGCTGTCGTCGGCGTACCACGCCCGGGTGGACGTCCCGGCCGTCGTCGACGAGGCGCGCAGCCGGTTCCCGGACCTGCGGATCATCGCTTCCGACGTGCTCGGGTACGACGAGACGCTGCTCGACGTACTGGATCGCCGGATGCGCGCCGAGCTCAAGGACGGCCGGGTGCGGGAGCTGGACGCGCTCGTGCTGGCGTGCGCTGGGTCGAGCGACTCGCAGGCGAACGCGAGCGTGACGCGGCTGGCGCGGTTGTGGGGTCAGCGGCACAAGCTGCCGGTCACCGCGGCCTTCACCGCTGCCGCCTCGCCGTCGCCGGCTGAGGCCGTGCTGCAGTGGCGGCTCGAGGGCCGCCGTCACGTGGCCGTCGGTTCGCTGTTCCTCGCGCCTGGCGTCCTGCCGGACCAAGCCGAGTCCACCGCTCGCCGGGCCGGTGCCGTCGCGGTGTCACGGCCGCTGGGTGTGAGTGCTGAGGTCGCCCGGCTGGTGCTGCTGCGCTACGGCGTGGCCGGCCTCGACCTGCTGACCCTGGCCCCGGTCGCGCGCCCGACAGTGATCAGCCGCCCGGAGCTCGTCCGCACCGCCTGATCAACCGCCGCGCTACGGATCTCAGCCGAAGCGCAGCGGATCGATGAAGGAGACGTCGGCGTACGGCGTCTCCTTCGTCATGAGTTGGCGACCAGTCGCCGAGTCATGCTCGGCGGTCACCGGCTCTGCACCAGTTGAATCGGATTTCCGTCGGGATCCGCGATCCACGCGATCCGCAGGCTGCTGAGCCAGTCGTGTGGCGCGGACAGCGACGCACAGCCGGCCGCGGTCAGGCGGGCGAACTCGCCGTCGGTGTCCTCGCACCAGAGCACGAGCTCGGCGGCCCGGCCGGTGAGATCCGGTGAGAGACCGTGGTCCTTGCGTGCGGAGGCGACATCGGCGATGCCGAGGTTGAAGCCTTCGAGGACCAGTTCGACGTGGATCGGATCGCCCTCGGGCGGGTGCTGGAAGCGTTGCGCGAAGCCGAGGCCGAGGTAGAAGTCGCGCAGCACCGGGAGCTGCTCGGAGTAGAACGTGATCTGGGGCGCCCTGAACATGCCCCCGATCCTTTCACGAGGCCTGGCGGAGATAGCGTGATATCTTGCTATCTATGACGAAGGATGCGACGAAGAACATCCTGCTGCGGCTGGATCCGGAGTTGGCGGAGCAGCTGCAGACGGTGGCCTCGGTCGAGGGCCGATCGGTGTCGGACGTCGCGCGCGAAGCGATCGCCGCACTGGTGGATCGCCGGCGAGAAGACAGCCGGTTCAGCCAGCTGCTGGAGGAGAACCTCACTCGGCACGAGCAGTCGCTGCGCCGCCTCCGCGGAGACGACTGATGCTCTACCTCGGCGTGTACGACGTCCTGGCGGTGGCGGCCCGGGTGCTCCGGTGCAGCTCCGAGGACGCCGTACGCCGGACCGACCTGGACGCGGTCGAACGCGCACTGTCCGACGTACGCCGTACCAGCGGACTGGCCGAGGCGGCCGGTGTCCTGCTGTCCGGGCTGATCCGGTCCCGGGTGTTCAGCGGAGCGAACCGGACGGTCACGGTCACGGTGGTGCTGCAGTTCGTCACGCTCAACCAGGCCGACCTGCGGCTGGAGCCGGTGGACGAACTGGACAACCTACTGGACCGGATCGTGGCCGACGAGATCAACCGGCATGAGGTCGCCGGCTTCATCCAGGACCGGCTCGAGCACCTCGGGATGACCGCCGCCGACCTGCACGAGCCCCTCCGGCTCGATCTGCTGCTGGAGGACGAGGTCGCAGCACTGCACACCGACTGGCAGTGGAGAGGAGAAGGCATGTTCGAGCGGTTCAACGACGAGGCCCGGCGGGCCGTCGTGGTGGCGCAGGAGGAGGCGCGGAGCCTCGATCACAGCTTCATCGGGACGGAGCACCTCCTCCTCGGACTGATCGAGGAGGGGCAGGGCGGGGTGGCGAAAGTCCTGTCCGACAAGGGGATCGTGGCGCCGGCGGTGCGCGACCTGGTGGTGGAGATCATCGGACGTGGCGCGCACAAGGCATCGGGCGGACACATCCCGTTCACACCGCGAGCCAAGCACGCGCTCGAGCAGGCGTACCACGAGTCGCGCCGGCTCGGCGCCGAGCAGCTCGGGCCCGAGCACATCCTGCTCGCCCTGCTCCACGATGGCGAAGGCGTCGCCGCCCAGGTCCTGACGAGGCTCGGCGGCAAGCTCGACGACCTTCGCGCGCGGATCGAGCAGTGGATCGACCGCCGGCAGCGGACCGAGGCAGTGGTCACCGACATGCTCACCGAGGACCCGTCGACCTGGACCACTTACGGCCGGCGGCACCACCTGGTCCACGAGCTGAACGCCGTACTCGACGAGAACGAACGCCTGCACGAGCAGGTCACGCGGCTACGCGACCTGCTCCGCAAGCACGACATCGACCCGGACAGCTGAGGCCCGCGGCTGAGGCCGGTCAGGTGGCAGCCAGGCGCTTCTTCTCGGCCGCCACGTCGTAGTCGGCCACCGGCCACTGCGGGTCGAGCGCCTTCAGCGTCTCCAGCAGGATCGTCGTGACGGCCCAGTTGCGGTACCACTTGCGGTCGCTGGGGATCACGTACCACGGCGCCTCGGCGCTGTTACAGCGCTCCAGCGCGGCGTGGTACGCCTCCATGTAGTCCGGCCAGAACTTGCGCTCGTCGACGTCGCCGGTGTTGTACTTCCAGTGCTTCGTCGGGTCGTCCAGCCGGGCCTGCAGCCGCTCCTTCTGCTCCTCCTCGGAGATGTGCAGGTAGCACTTCACCAGCGTCACGCCGTTCGCGTCCAGCTCGGCCTCGAAGTCGTTGATCTGCTCGTAGCGCCGGTTCCACACAGTCGGGGTGACCAGGTTGCGAACCCTGGCGATCAGCACGTCCTCGTAGTGCGACCGGTCGAAGATGCCGATCAGGCCGGGGTCGGGCAGCGCCTGCTTGATCCGCCACAGAAAGCCGCGGCGCTTCTCGGCAGGCGTCGGCGCCTTGAACGAGGTGATCTTCAGGCCCTGCGGATCCATCAGACCCGCGCCGTGCCGGATCACGCCGCCCTTGCCGGACGTGTCCATCCCTTGCAGCACCAATAGGATGCTGCGCTGGCCGCCCGTGCGCCCCTCGGCGAACAGCTTCTCCTGCCAGTCCGACACCTCGGCGCCGAGGCCCTCCAGCGCGAGCTTGCCGTCCTCCTTGGACCCGTCGAACCCGGTCGTCGCGCGCGTGTCGTACTTCGTCAGGTCGACCGGACCCGACGGCACTCGCAGTTGCGCGGCCAGTCCCCCAGCTTCCGCATTCTCAGCTTTCTGGCTCTTCTTCTCCTTCGCCATTCGCCCATCCTGCCTCATCCATCCCCAACTTCAGCGCCTTTTGGTACGACGCCACCGCACAAACTCGATCACCACGATCGCCACGAGGCACATGGGGATGGCGATCAGGCGGCGGCGCGGACGAGCCACCGACCGGCGCTCATGCACTCAGACAGTCATGCCCGGGACAGGGCGATCAATCGCGACAGGGCGCGCAGGTACTTCTTCCGGTAGCCGCCCTTGAGCATCTCCACGGAGAACAGCTGGTCGAGCGGTACGCCGCCGGCGAGCAGCGGCAGGTCCCGGTCGTACATGCGGTCGGCCAGAACAACGAGCCGCAGTGCGACGTTCTCGTCGGTCAGTGGCCGGATATCGGTGATCGCGACGGCCTCCACGCCGTCGAGCAGAGCGCCGTACTTGCTCGGATGCAGCTCTGCCAGGTGGCGGTGCAGGTCGACGAAGTGGTCGCACGACGCACCCGGCCGCTCGGCCGCGATCTTCTCGACCTGCTCGTCCGGCCGAGGCTCCGGCGCGACCGGCAGCCCGCGATGGCGGTAGTCCGGCCCGTCGATCCGCCGTACGTCGAAGTGGGCCGCCAGCGCCTGGATCTCGCGGAGGAAGTCGATCGCCTGGAACCGGCCCTCCCCCAGCTTGTCCGGCAACGTGTTCGAGGTCGCGGCCAGCTCGACTCCCGCGGCCACCAGTTGACCCAGGAGCCGCGAGATCAGCATCGTGTCGCCCGGGTCGTCCAGCTCGAACTCGTCGATACAGATCAGCCGGTACGACGACAAGGCCTCGACGGCGGCGCGGAGACCGAGAGCACCGACCAGGTTGGTGAGCTCGACGAACGTGCAGTACATCTTCGGCCCGGCCGCCTCGTGCCACAGCGACGCGAGCAGGTGTGTCTTGCCGACACCGAAGCCGCCGTCCAGGTAGATGCCCGGCTTGCCGGCTGGGGTGGCACCACGTCCGCGGAAGCGCGACCAGAAACTCGGCGCTTGCCGCGGCTGGGCCAACTGCACCGCGCGTTCGCCGAGCACCCTCAACGCGTCGGCTTGCGAGGGCTCGTCCGGATCCGGCCGGTACGTCGCGAAGCGGACCTCGGCGAAGCGCGGCGGCGGCACGCACTCGGACAGCAGCCGATCGGAACTGACCTCCGGCCACAGCTCACTCAGCCGGATCACCATGTCTCAACCTTAGGGCTATCCGCTCTGCGGATGACGATCCGTTCTTCTGCGGATGGAAAGGTCCGGAAACCCGGCCGCGACCTTGACCGCTTTCTTACTTTCAGTTAGGAAGTTGATGTGGGGTTCGTGAGGTGAGCGACTAGGAGTCGGCAATGGGCGAACGGCACGTACGGCGGCGGACAGTACTCAAGGGAGCGGTGGGCGCGCTCGGACTCGGGTCGGCGCTCGCGGCCTGTGGTGGCAGCGACAGCAGCGGCGGGACGACCAGCGGCGGGAAGGCCGTCGTCCGGATGTGGTCCTGGTACGGCGAACAGGAGAAGCAGTTCCCCAAGCTGGTCGAGAAGTTCGAAGCGGCACACAGCAACATCAAGATCGAGAACCGGGTCTTCGGCACCCCGGACCAGTACCTGCCCGCCCTTCAGGCGGCAGTGGCGGGCGGCGACGTCCCGGAGATCTTCGCGCCGCACACCCGGGCGCTCACCTACGGGACCGGCGGCGTCTCCGCCGACCTGAAGAAGGATCTCGGCGACGACTTCCTGAAGGACTTCTTCGACTCGGCCAACCAGGAGTACACCCTGGACGGCAAGCAGTACGCGGTCGGCTGGATGGCGCAGACGTTCGGGATCTTCTACAACCCGGACCTGCTCAAGCAGGCCGGGGTCGGCGAGGACGAGATCGAGACCTGGGACGACCTGATCGCCGCGGCGGCCAAGATCAAGGCCATCGGCAAGTTCCCGGTCGCGCTCAGCTGCAACCCGACGACGAGTTCGCTGGACTTCTTCCTGCCGCTCATCACCCAGGTCGCCGACGACCCGACCTTCTACCTCAAGCTCGACCAGTTGAAGGACGGGGCGACGTACGAGGACCCGAAGGTCGTGCAGGCGATCGAGCTGCAGAAGAAGATCGTCAAGGGCGGCGTCTTCCAGCCCGGCACCACCGGTACCAGCGGCGAGCAGGCGCCGGTGATCTTCTACACCGAGAAGGCCGCGATGCTGTTCAACGGCTCGTGGACGCCACAGGGCCTGACCACCGACGCTCCGCCGGCCTTCGTGAAGAAGTACAAGGTGATGAAGACCCCGGCGATCGCGGCCGGCAAGCGGCACTGGACCGCGAACCAGGCCGGAGCCGGCTGGGCGGTCTCGGAGACCAGCAAGAACAAGGACGCCGCGCTGGAGTTCCTCAAGTTCCTGTACTCCGCGGACGAGTACTCCCCCACCATGAACGAGTCCAACTCGATGCCGGCCACGAAGAGCGCGGCGACCCGGATCGAGCTGCCGATCATGAAGCAGATGACGTCGTGGCTGCTCGACGGCGACGGCTGCCCGCACATCCCGTTCGGTCCCGGTTCGGTCGCGGCCGGCGATCCACTCGCGAAGATCTTCGACGGCTCCGGCGATCCGGCAGCGGTCGCGAAGGAGATGCAGCAGGCCGTGCTGAACGCCAAGGGCGGCTGATCGGATGGCGACGGCAACCTACAAGGCGAGCCGGACCGCGACGGTCACAACGCACAAGTTCGGTTCTCCGCTCCGGAAGTCGCAGCGGGTCGCGGGGTACGTCTTCATCGGGCCGACGTTCGTGCTGTTCCTGGGCTTCGTGCTCTGGCCGATCCTCTACACGGCGTACCTGAGCCTCACCTCCTGGGGAGGCTTCGGTACGCCGCGGTTCGTCAACTTCGACAACTACAGCCGGATGCTGTCGGACCCGGTCGCGCGCCGGGCGATGATCGTCACGCTGGTACTGACCGGCGTCACCACCGTGCTGCTGACCTTCCTCGGCCTCGTCACGGCCGTGCTGGTCAACGCGGTCTGGTCGAAGGTCGGTGTGCTGGTCCGGACGATCCTGTTCATCCCCGGCATCGTCTCGTTCGTGGTGTCGGCGGTGTTGTGGCGGCTGATCTACGACCCGAACATCGGCACACTCAACCGGATGCTCGGGGCCATCGGCCTGGACAGCCTGCAGCATGCCTGGCTGGCCGATCAGAAGACCGTGCTCCCGGCGATCATCGTGGTGACGGTCTGGGGCGGCATCGGCTTCAACATGCTGATCTACTACGCCGGCCTGCAGAGCATCGACCCGAACCTCTACGAAGCGGCGGCCATGGACGGAGCCAACACCGTCCAGCAGTTCCGCCACATCACCGTCCCGAGTCTGCGAGTCGTCACCGGCCTGATCGTCAGCCTCGGCCTGCTGAACGGCTTCAAGGCGTTCGACGTGATCTTCGTGATGACCGGCGGCGGGCCCAACCACGCCAGTGAGGTGCTCGGCACCTATCTGTACTCGCTCGCCTTCGGGTCCACCTCGGGCTCGATCCCGCAGCTCGGCTACGCGAGTGCGTTCAGCGTCGTGACAATGGTGCTCTGCACGTTGGCCGTCATCGCCCAGCTCTGGCTGACGCGGAGGGCGGACCGATGAGCGCCTCCAACGCGCGAAGGCCATGGGTCGGCAAGTCGTTCGCCAGCTTCGTGCTGCTGCCGTTCTGTGCGCTGATGGCGTTCCCGTTCGTGTGGATGCTGCTCACCTCACTGCGGGAGCCGAACACGATCTTCAACGGGCCGATCATCCCGCGGTCGTTCACGGGTTCGGCGTACAAAGAGGCGTGGACCTCGATCGAGTTCCCGCTGCATTTCTGGAACAGCGTCTGGATCACCTCGGTCACCGTGATCGGCGTCCTCGTCTTCGCGACGCTCAGCGGCTATGCGTTCGCCAAGCTCGAGTTCCCGTTCCGCAACACGCTGTTCGTGCTACTGCTGACCACACTGATGATGCCGTCGACGGCGCTGATCATCCCGCTGTACCTGGAGCTCAAGTCGCTCGGTCTGCTGGACAGCCAGGTCGGGTTGCTGGTGCTCTACATCTCCGGCTCGGCGCCGTTCGCGATGTTCCTGATGCGGGCGTTCTTCCAGACGTTGCCGGACGAACTGATCGAGGCTGCCCGGGTGGACGGCGGCAGCGAGTTCACCATCTTCCGCCGCGTCATCCTGCCGCTCACCCGGCCCGGCATCGCGACCGTGGTGATCTTCCAGTTCCTGTCCACCTGGAACGAGTTCCTGATCGCCAACACGGTGCTGCGCAACACCGACGCGCTCCCCCTGCAGCCGGTGCTGTTCACCTTGATGGGCCAGTACTCCACCAACTGGCCGGCCCTCACCGCCGGCCTCACCCTGTCCGTCGTACCGGTCATCGTCGTGTACGTCCGGATGCAGCGGCAGTTCGTCGCCGGGATGATGCTCGGCGCCGTCAAGAACTAGCACACAGAAAGAGGCCTTATGCCGATCAAGAACCTCGTGGTCAACTGCACGGACGTCCAGCGCTCGGTCGAGTACTACACGAAGTTCCTGGAGCTGCCGGTGGTGGGCGAGCCGACCCCGGAGCGCGCCGTCCTGGACGCGGTCACCGCGACGATCGAACTGCGGGCCGTGGGCAACGGCCGGGATCAGACCACGTGGTCGCCGGACGATCTGCAGAAGGGCTTCCGGCACATCGGCTTCAAGGTCGACCGGCTGGACGAGCGGGCCGGCGTACTCAAGGCGGCCGGGGTCGAGTTCAAGCTCGACCCGCTCGATGCCGAGGGCAAGGTCCGGATCTGCTTCTTCTACGACCCCGACGGCACGCTGCTGGAGATGATCCAGGGCGACCTGCAGTACGCCGCCGTACTCGACGCCGACGGCGTGGCGCGGGAGCGGGCACTCGGCGTACCGCGGCGGCCGCGGTTCGACCACGTCGCGGTCACGATCGACGACCGGGACAAGACCAGCGAGTTCTACCGCGACAACTACGGCTTCTCGTTCATCGGCACGATCGAGCAGCCGCACGACCAGCGCGGCTTCCACATCGGCTACCTGAAGGGCGGCGACACGGTCATCGAGGTCTTCACCTACGAGGTCGAGAAGACTTCGCGGGCACCGCAGCTCGACGTCGCCGGGTTCGCGTACGCCGAGCTCGCGGGCAACCCGCCGGACCTGCCCGCGGACACCGCTCCCGATGGAACCGAGGTCTACGTCGATCGCGACGGGTTCGCGTTCGCCGTAGGCTCCGAGGCATGAAGGACAACTGGCTGCGGCCGCTCGGATCCACCGGCCTGACCGTCTCCGCCGTCTGTGCCGGCGGCAGTGGGATCGGGGGCATGCCCGAGGTGTTCGGGTACGACGTGACCCGGCAGGAGGCCGTCGACCTCGTACTCCGTGTCTTCGACGGCCCGCTCACCTGGATCGACACCTCGAACGGGTACAGCGACGGCGAGAGCGAACTGAGGATCGGTCAGGCCATCAAGGAGTACGGCGGCCTGCCCGAAGGATTCCTGGTCGCGACCAAGGTCGATGCCCGGGGCAGGGACTACTCCGGTGTGCGGGTCCGGGCGAGTGTCGCCGAGAGCAAGGAGCGGCTCGGCCTCGACGACCTGCCGCTGGTCCACCTGCACGACCCGGAGTTCCACGACTTCGACTCGATGCGTGACGCCGTCGACACGTTGATGCAGCTCAAGGCAGACGGCGAGATCGGGCACGTCGGGCTGGCCGGCGGCAACACGACCGAGCTCGGGCGCTACCTCGACCTCGGCGGATTCGAGGTGCTGCTCGTGCACAACCGCTGGAGCCTGGTCGACCACTCGGCCGGTGACCTGTTCCGGCGGGCACTCGGCGAGGGGATCGCGGTGGTCAACGCGGCCGTCTACGGCGGCGGCATCCTCGCCAACCCCGACGGCGCCACGAAGTACGGCTACCGCGATGCGCCGGGCGCCGTACTCGACGCTGTCGCGGCGATGGACAAGGCGTGCCGGGAGTACGGCACCGACCTCGCCACCGCGGCACTGCGGCACTCGGTCGACAGCCCGGACGTCTCAGGGACCGTGGTCGGCATCACCAAGCCGGCCCGGGTCGCCGCGCTGGTCGCCGCGCTCGAAACCGACCTGCCCGATGAGCTACTTAACCGGTTAGGTACCCTGCTACCCAACCCGCAGTACTGGCTCGAAGGCCAAAAGGAGACAACGTGACCACTGGCTTCCCACCCGGCTTCGCCTGGGGCACGGCGACAGCGTCGTACCAGGTCGAAGGCGCGGTCGCCACGGACGGACGCGCCCCGAGCATCTGGGACACCTTCGCGCACACCCCTGGCCGCATCGCCGACGGCACGACCGGCGACGTCGCCGACGACCACTACCGCCTGTTCGCCGAGGACATCCGGCTGCTCGCCGACCTCGGTCTGACGGCGTACCGGTTCTCGATCGCCTGGTCGCGGATCATCCCGGCCGGGTCCGGCGTCACCAATCCCGGGGGCCTGGCGTTCTACCGCCGACTGGCTGAGGCATGCCTGGAGAACGGCGTGACGCCGTACGCGACGCTGTATCACTGGGACCTGCCGCAGCCGCTCGAGGACGCCGGCGGCTGGCTCGTGCGGGACACGGCCGAGCGGTTCCGCGACTACGCGGCGATCACGCACGCCGGGCTGTCGGACGTGATCAAGCACTGGATGACGCTGAACGAGCCATGGTGCTCGGCGTTCCTCGGCTACGGGAACGGCGAGCACGCGCCGGGCCGGACCGAGGGCACTGACGCACTCAAGGCGGTGCATCACCTGCTGCTCGGGCACGGGCTGGCGCTCGACGCGATCCGGTCGGACGAGGGCACGTACGGCATCGCGCTCAACCCGGCGCCGATCCACGCGGCCTCGGACTCGGCCGCGGACCTGGACGCGGCGCGCCGGATCGACGGACTGCGGAACCGGATGTTCCTGGATCCGTTGCTGGCGGCGAAGTACCCGGCCGACGTACTCGAGGACACCGGGCTGACCGGCTGGTTCGCGGAGCAGGAAGCCGACCTGCCACTGATCGGTGCGCCGCTGGACTTCATCGGCGTGAACTACTACTGCCCGACCACGGTGGCCGCACCCGAGGGCCCGATCTCCTCCCCCGGTCAGCCGAGCACGCAGCCGGGCAGCGAGAACGTCGTTGCCGTCGACACCGGTCTGCCGCGCACACAGATGGGCTGGCCGATCCAGGCGACCGGGCTGCGCGACATCCTGGTCACGATCAACAAGCTCGCGCCTGGGCTCCCGCTGTACGTGACCGAGAACGGAGCGGCGTACCTCGACGAGGTGACCGCGGACGGGACCGTCGAGGACGACGAGCGGCAGGAGTACCTGGAGCAGCACATCGCGGTCTGCCGGGACCTGGTCTCCGAGGGCTTCCCGCTCAAGGGGTACTTCGCCTGGTCGCTGATGGACAACTTCGAGTGGGCCTGGGGCTTCAGCCGCCGCTTCGGGATCGTGTACGTCGACTACGCGACCCAGCAGCGGACCGTCAAGAAGAGCGGCCGCTGGCTGAAGGACTTCCTCACCAGCTAGCCGACTGGCGGGTTGTTTGCTCGCTGACCGGCTACAGTCCGGCAGCGATGAAACAATCCGTTAGCGGCCGGACTTCTGGTGGGGGGTGAGTTGGCTGTGGAGGACAAGTGACGCGGCGCCGAGGGCGGCGGCGCTCGGGCCCAGTTTGGACTGCTCGACGCGGGTCGGGTGCATCGCGCGGACGAACGACAGGCGGTTGATCTCCGTCGTCGTGATCCGGACGTAGATGTCACCCGCCTCGCTGAAGCCCGGGCCCGCCAGGATGACCTGGTCGAGGTCCAGCAGATTCGTGATCGACAGCAGGGCCTTGGCCAGGTACGTCGCCGACTCCTCGATCAGCTCGGTGCAGCGCGGATGGCCGGCGGCGGCGAGCCGCGCGATCTTGGCGAAGTCCGAGCGGATCGACGTCCGGCGGCCGCGGAGCCCGAGCGCGGTCACCAGCGACGCGTCCTGCTCGGCACGCTTCACCACCGCGGCCGGCGCGGCGAGACTCTCCAGGCAACCGATTCCGCCGCACCAGCACTCCGGTCCGTTCACGTCGAGGACCATGTGGCCGATCTCGCCGACGTTCGACGAGGAGCCGCGGTACACGTCGCCGTTGGTGACCAGGCCGAGGCCGAACCCTGCCGCCATGTAGACGGTGGCGAAGTCGTTCGCCGACGGGATGCGGCCGGCCCAGAACTCGCCGATGGCGGCGCAGGTCGAGTCGTTCTCCACCACGATCGGGTGGTCGATCGTCTCCATCAACGTGTCGCGAACGGCGAACGGCTCCCAGGCGTACTTCTCCGGGTCGGTGCGCAGCAGCCGCAGCCCTCCCCCGCCCTGCCGGCCGGCCAGCGCGACCCCGACGCCGATCAGCGAGGACGGCTCGACGTCCGCCTTGACGATCAGGTCCTCGAGCTCGGCGGTGATCCGCTTGACCGCGGTCGCGGGCGCGTCGCGGCCGATGCCCCGCGACGACACCTGCTCGATCACCCGCCCGCCCATGTCGGTGATGACGTACGTCGTACTGGGCGTGTCGATCGAGATGCCCACGGCGTGCCGGGCGCGGGGGTTGAACTGCAGCAGGGTGGCGCGTTTGCCGCCGGTCGGGTCGCCCAGGCCGGTCTCGATGATCAGGCCGTCGGCGAGCAACTGCTTGACCACCCGGGAGATCGACGCACCGGTCAGGCCGGACCGTTCGGCCAGGTCGACGCGGGTGACAGTGCCACTGGAGCGGATCAGGTCCAGGATCGCGCTGTGCGTCTCCTGCGCGGTCGCGCCCTTCAGAATCCTCGCCACGTGAGACCCTCCCTTACCGCGCACTTTAATACACAACGTAAGAAAGTGGGACCAGTTGACCTCAAGAGCCGTTGAGGTTCTAGGTTCTGGTAGTTGTGAAGACGATTACGCTGCACGAGTTCGGTCCGCCGGAGAACCTGCGCTACGAGGAGGCACCGGATCCGGTTCAAGGCCCCGGGACGGTCCTGATCCGGGTGGAGGCCGCCGGTGTCCACCTGGTCGACACGATGCTCCGGTCCGGCGCGGCCGGCGGTGGCCCGATCCCAGTGCCCGAGCTACCCATGACCCCCGGCCGTGAGGTCGCCGGCCGGGTCGAGGCGGTCGGGTCCGAGGTCGACGCCGGGTGGATCGGCAAGCGGGTCGTGGTGCACCTCGGCATGGTCCCCGGCGGGTACGCCGAACTCGCGGTCGCCAAGGTGGAGTCGCTGTACGAGCTCCCCGACCACGTGGACGGCGTACAGGCCGTCGCCGCGATCGGGACCGGGCGAACGACGGCCGGGATCCTCGCACAGGCGCAGTTGACCGCGGACGACGTCGTACTGATTACTGCAGCCGCCGGTGGGATTGGGAGCTACCTGATCCAGGCTGCCCGCAACGTGGGGGCGACTGTGATCGGCCTGGCGGGTGGGCCGGCCAAGGTACGGCTGGTCCGGGATCTCGGGGCGCACTACGCGGTCGACTACCGCGATCCGGACTGGGTGAGTGCTCTCCAGGCGGAGCTCGGCGACCGAGCCGTGACGGCGCTGCTCGACGGGGTCGGCGGTGAGAGCGGCCAGCGGGCGTTCGAGCTGCTCGGGGTCGGCGGGCGGGTGCTGATGTTCGGGTGGTCCGGAGGTGGGCCGATCCGGCTCACCACCGAGGATCTGATGAACCGCGGGCTGACCGCGACCTGGGCGATCGGGCCGAAGCTGACACCCCGGCTCCGGGAGCTCGAGAAGGCGGCGTTGGAGGAGACCGTCTCCGGACGCTGGAAAGCGGTCACGACGACGTTCCCACTGTCCGAGGCCGCCGCGGCACACCGCGCTCTCGAGTCCCGGTCGACCACCGGCAAGGTCGTGCTGATCCCCTGAGCAGCGGCTGAGGCCCTCGGGGGCAGCGCCTCAGCTGGTGCGGGGGTCGTGGTTGGCGTGGGCGTCGCCGGAGGGGCAGGTTGGGGTGTCGTAGTCGAGGTCCGGGAAGGGGCTCGTCACGTCGATCACCCGGCCCTCCTCGGCGGAGCGCTTGGCGGCGAGCATCACCTCGAGTGCGTGGAAGGCGTGCTCGGGCCGGCTGACGGTCGGCGTACTGTTCTCGACGCTCTCGACGAGATGCCGCAGGCCGTCGGTCCAGGGCCAGTTCGGGTCGCGTTCGCCGAACACCTCCCAGGATCCACGGTCGTTCGACCACTGCTCGAACCCGTTCGGGGCCCAGTCGTCGCCGAGCATCTGCAGTACGCCGGTGCCGCCGTACAGCTCGATCGCCGGCGACCGGTACTGCTGCATGGTGAACCCGGTCGTGATCGTGGCGAAGCGGGCGTTGCCGAAGTCGAGCGTGATCTGCGCGTTGTCGTCGGCGCGGACCGTCACGAGCTCGCCGTTGATCTCGCGCTTCGGTATGGCGGTGCCGACCATGGCGGTGACTCGCCGGACCGGGCCGAAGAACCCGCACAGACTGGTCAGGTTGTACACGCCGAGGTCGAACAGCGCACCGCCGCCGGCCTCGTAGAACCACCGGCCCCACCACGGGCCTGACCAGCCGTACCGGGCCCGGGCCAGGTGGAGGTCGCCGATCTCGCCGCCGCGGACCCGCCGATGCATCTCCCGGTACGTCGGCGACAGGACGATGTGCGGAGCACACACCAGCTGCCCCGGTGCGACGGCGGCGGCCTCGAGCAGGACCTGAGCATCGTCGAGGGACGTGGACATCGGCTTCTCGACGAGTACGTGCTTGCCGGCCTCGAGGGCCGCGCGCGCCAGTGAGCCGTGCTGATTCATGCTGGTGAGAACCAGCACGATGTCGAGGTCGTCGCGGCCGATCAGGTCCTCGGGCCGGTCGGCCGACGTATCGATCCCGAACCGGTCCGCGGCCAGGGTCCGCTTGTCCGGATCGGGGTCGTAGCCCGCGGTCAGCCGCACGCGTCCTTCCTGCTCGAGCTTGGTGATCAGGGAGGCGTACGGGCCGGAGAACACACTTCCGAGTCCGAGCACACCGATGGACAAAGTCATCGTGGCGGGTTCCCTTCCTAGGAGAGGCGCACGGTCAGGCGATCGCCGGCCGGGCCGGCGGGCCAGGTGATGAGCCAGCCCTCCGCGGTCCGGCTCACCGCGGCATCGCCGTCGACAGAGACATTCCGAGTGGTCTCGATCAGCGCGCGGCCCGGGCCGGCCGGACGCCGCAACAACAAGGTCGACCCGTCGCCGGGCCCGTCCAGCTCGGCGGTGGACCAGCGCAGTACCGCGTCGTCGAGCCGTACGCCGAGCGGCAGGATCAGCCCTTCGCGAGCGCCGAGCTGGAGCTCGAGGGGTACGTCGTCCACGGTCAGCGTGAACGTCTGAGGCACAGGCGCGACGTTGATCAGATGCACCAGCCGCTGACCGGTCGCATCGGCCGTGCTCGTCGTCACCAGACCAGGGGTGTTGCCCTCGGCAATGATTCGGCGGCGGACGCCGATCCGCTCCCACACCAGCCGCCAGAAGTCCAGGTGGGACGGATAGTCGCAGGCCATCACCACGACCCGTCCACCGGCGAGCGCCACCGCGACCGGCGCACCGGTCGCGACATCGACGGCCAGTGGCTCGGCGTCCGGCGCAACCAGGTGCTCCATCATCCCGACCCGGACCTCTGGCTGGTCGCCGGCCCACGCGGTCGCACGCACCGACGGGAAGAAGTGCGGGGTGCCCTGGACGGTGCCGTCGACCTTTACACCGAGCTCGTCGGCGAGCACCGTGCACGGCGTACCGTCGTCGTCGGTGACCGGGATCCGGCCGTGCAGCAGCAGCCTGCCGCCGGCCCGGACGTATGCGGCCAGACGCTCCTGGATCGCCCGACTCAGGACCGGCGGCGTCGCCAGCGCGACCGCCGCTCCCGCCGGATCCAGATCCGCGCCGGCCGAGGTCGGCGTACCGGACAGGTCGACCGCGCCGAAGGAGTAGCCGCCGAGCAGCAGGGCGCGGACGAGGATGTCGCGCGGCCCCATCCCTCGGTATCGCTCCAGCTCGACTACCTGGTCACGGCGTACGGCGGAGTCCGGGTGGTGGTACTCGGTCAGGTAGTGGTCCGGCACGTAGCCGAGGACGACGTCGTCGTACTCCTCGTCCATGTCGGCCAGCAGGTGCTTGGCACCATGGACCGCGCGCACGGCGCTCGCCGTACCCGCGTAGGTCTGGCTCAGCCGGCCCTCCGGGTCGACCGGCGCCGCGAAGCCGTGCCGCTCGCCGGTGAACGCGATCCGGTCGTTGCCGTCGCCAACCGGTTCGTCCAGGGGTGGGTTGTGCCCGCCGGCGAAGAGGTAGTAGTTGATCAACCGGTTGCCCTGGGCAACGCACAGCCGCGTCTTCAGCTCGGCGGTCTCCGGGCTGGTCAGCGAGCTCAGGTCCTCGCCGTAGTCGCCCGTCCCCGCCTCGAATTCGAGCGACGTGATCGGCTGGTCGGCGTCGTGGACCGCGGCCATGAAGGCATTCATGACATACAGGTCCGGCACCTTCTCGACGGTCAGTTCGCCCATGTAGTGATCGGAACCCGAGGTCGTCTGCGGCACTCCGGCATACGCCTTCGAGAGCTGGCTGATGCCGATCGGGAAGTGCCGGCCGCGTCCGGCGTACGTGCCGTGGAGATTGACCATGAACGGTACGCCGTCGACGCCGTGCTGCAGGGCGACGTCGCGCAGCCGCAGCAGGTACCGCGCATAGCGGTCGCGGTGATGCGCACCGAGGTCGTAGTGCACCGCGAGCTGCTGGCTCTCCGTACCACCGCCGGTGCCGCCGGCGCGCCACCACTCCGCCCAACGCTCGGTGTCGCCAGGGTCGACGCCGTACCGATCAACGCTGCTCTCGCGGCCCCAGGTCTGCTCGGCCCAGGTAGCAAGGTCGGCCAGCGTACGGTCGGTCAGCTCCGGCGTGTTCGTGACCCACGAGAGCATGCCGACCTCGTTGTCCAGCTGGACCGCGGCGACCGGTCCGCCCTTGCTGACAAGGCGTTCCGCGAGTACCGGCATGATCGCTGCGTACCACCGCTCGGCCTCGGCGAGGTACCCGGGCTCGAGGTAGTCCAGGGTCGCCGTACTGGCCGGCTTGCCGTCCCATCCCAGCGGTACGGCGTCCGGGTGGTCGCGGTAGATCCGGAACGGCACGCCTTCGTTCTTCAACTCGGCCATCACTAACGGGCCCGGCCGGGCGATCACCAGCAGGTCACGCTCGGCGGCCAGGTCGAGGAACCCGATCAGGTCGCGGTACTCACTGGTGGCGCCGGTCAGGTCGACCTCGCCGGATGCGGTCTCATGCACGATCCACGGCATGTAACTGGCCACCGCGTCGCAGCCTGCGGCGGCGAGTTTGTCGAGCCGGTCGGCCCAGTCCTCGCGGTGCAGCCGGAAGTAGTGCACCTCGCCTGCCATCAAGATCCGCGGTACGCCGTCCACCAGGATGCGGCGTCGTTCCAGCCGTATCGATCGGGGCGGTATCGATGGGGATTGGGCAGATGTCGTCACAGTCACGTCCTCGCCGGGTCTCGATCGTTCCGGGTCGCCGCGCCGACCTGTTGCCTGGAGGCGCGGTCGTGGTTATGGTCGTGAAACCGGTCTCATGAAACCGGTTTCAACCGTAACGGGAGTTCAGCCGATGGGCAACAGCCGTGTGACGCTCCGCCGGGTCGCCGAGATCGCGGGCGTCTCCCCCGCGACCGTGTCGCGCGTCTCCAGGGGCACGACCCCGGTCTCCCCCGAGGTCCGCGACCGGGTCCTGCGGGTGATCGAGGAGCACGGGTACAAACCTAGCCACTTCGGGCGTGCGCTGGCCGAGCGCCGGCACGGCGCCTTGGGGCTGGTGTTTCCGGGCCTGTCCGGGCCGTACTTCTCCGAGCTGATCCAGGGCTTCGAGGCTGAGGCGCTGGAGACGGGCGACAGCGTGCTGGTGCTGGCGTCGCATTCGCGCGCCGACACCGACGCCACCGTGCTCGACCTGGCCGACCGGGTGGACGGCATGGCCATCCACGGCGGGACGGTGTCGACCGACACGATCGCCAAGGTGGCCGAGCAGATCCGTGTCGTGGTGATGGCCAGCGAGGCCGGTCCGGCGCAGGCCTCGGTCAGCGCCGCCAACGACACCGTGAAGGACCTTACGCGGCACTTGCTGGTCGACCACGGCTATCGCCGGCTGGCCTTCGTCGGCACGCCGGACGGCTCCCCCGACGTGACAGCCCGCTGGCAGGCGTTCCTCGCCGCGCACAAGGCGGCCCGACGCAAACCGCCGGCCGAGCCGATCCGGGTCGGACTGCAACAGTCCGACGGCGCGATCGCCGCGGAGCAGTTGCTCGATCGCGACGACCGGCCCGATGCGGTGGTCTGCGCGAACGACGAAACGGCGCTCGGTCTCCTGCTGAGCGCGCTCGGCCGAGGGCTGCGGGTGCCGCAGGACGTCGCGATCACCGGCTTCGACGACATGCCGATGGCCGCCCTGGTGCGGCCGGCACTGACGACGATCCGGCAGCCGATCCGCGAATTGGCCGCGACCACGGCCCGGCTGCTGGCCGACCCGCTCGACCAGCCGGCCGGCGACATCATGCTACCGACCGAGCTGGTGCTGCGCAGCTCGTGCGGCTGCGGGGGTGTGCCCTGATCCTGCCGAGCTGAGGGGATCGAGGTACGGGGATCGAGGGGGGAAACCGCCAACGTCCGGCCCTGGCCGGACACACCCTGAGGAGGACTCCCGATGACGAGACGAGCACGGCTGAAAACCCTCATCGCCGCAGTGGCAAGCGTCAGCCTGCTACTCGCCGGCTGTACCGGTACCGAAGGCCAGACAACGGCCAGTTCCGGCGACGGGATGGTCGACTTCCTCAACTACGGCGACTTCGGCGGCGGCGCCGCACCGAAGCCCAACTACAACCCGTATCTCGAAACCACCAAGCTCAGCGCGGCGGACTACATCTACGAGCCGCTGATGTATGTCGAGGGCTACAGCTGCAAGGCACTCCCCTGGCTGGCCACGTCGTTCCAGTGGACCGACCCGCAGACGCTCGTCTACACGGTTCGCGACGGCGTGAAGTGGAACGACGGCAAGCCGTTCTCCGCGGCCGACGTCGCCTTCACCTTCAACATGATCAAGAAGTACCCCGCCCTGGACCTCAGGGGCGTGTGGACGTACCTGTCGACGGTGAAGGCCGACGGCGCCAAGGTGACGATGTCGTTCAAGAAGCCGGCCGCCTCCGTATTCACCCTGGTGAGTGACGTACGGATCGTGCCGGAGCACGTGTGGTCGAAGGTCGCGGACCCGACGACGTTCACGAACGCGACCGCCCCGGTCGGCACCGGGCCGATGAAGCTGAAGTCGTTCAACCCACGCCAGCTCGTCGTCGAGCGGAACCCGGACTACTGGCAGGCCGACAAGATCAAGGTCAAGGAACTGCGGTTCAACAAGGCCGACGCCGGTGGCCAGGTCGAGCAGCTCAAGCTCAGCCGGGGCGAGTACGACACCAATGCGATGTTCGTCCAGGACATCAAGAAGGCCTACGTCGACCGCGACCCGAAGAACCACCACTACTGGTACGCGCCGGGCGGCGTGATCAGCGTGTACATGAACCTGACCGAGACGCCGTTCAACGATGTGGCGTTCCGCAAGGCGCTGACCACGGCGTTCAACCACCAGCAGGTCATCGACCGGGCCCAGCTCGGCTACGTCACCCAGGCCAGCCAGAGCGGCCTCGTCGTACCGGGCCAGAAGGACTGGCTGCCGCAGGGTCTCGCCGACGACGGCCGGATCAAGTACGACCCGGCGGCCGCCGACAAGGCGCTCACCGACGCCGGCTACGCCAAGGACTCCAAGGGCCACCGGCTCGGCAAGGACGGCAAGCCGATCTCGTTCAGCTTCAAGGTGCCCGGCTCGTACGTCGACTGGGTCGCGGCCGCTGACATCCTGATCAAGAACCTCACCGCGCTCGGCTTCAACGTCACCAAGGACACCCCGACGCCGGAGGCACACGACCAGGAACGGGCCACCGGCAACTACGACATGATGTTCGGCGTCCACGGCGGCGGCTGCAACATGTACGCCAACTTCAGCGACCCGCTGAACAGTGCCCGCACCGCGCCGATCGGCAAGAAGGCCGACAGCAACGAGATCCGCTGGCAGGACCCGAAGACCGACGAGCTGCTCGGCCAGCTGGAGACCTCGCCGGACGAGGGCACCCAGAAGCAGGCCGTCGCCGGACTGGTCGACATCATGATGAACCAGGTCCCGATGATCCCGATCTGGTACGGCGCCAAGTGGTTCCAGTACGACACCAAGAAGGCCGAGGGCTGGCCGAACGAGCAGGACCCGTACGCCGACGGTGGCAACGGGCTGGTCGTGCTGACCCACCTCGTCCCGTCGTCCGGGAGCTGACCGCCGATGCTGTACTTCGTCCGGCGGGCCGGGTTCTTCCTGGCCACCCTGTGGGCGGCGGTGACGCTGAACTTCCTGATCCCCCGGCTCCAGCCGGGGGATCCGGCCCAGGCGTTGCTGAACCGCCTGCAGGGTGAGACCACGGCGGTCAACCCAGCCCAGCTCGAGGCCATCCGCAAACTGCTCGGGACTCCGGACGGCAACCTGCTGTCGCAGTACTGGGACTATCTGGGCGCCATCTGTACCGGGCATTTCGGGGTGTCGTACTCGTACTTTCCCTACACGGTGACGGCCATGATCAGCAGTGCACTGCCGTGGACGCTGATCCTGGTCGGTGTCACGCAGTTGCTGTCGTTCGCGATCGGCACGTTGCTCGGCGCCTGGGCGGCGTACCGGCGGAACTCGCGGGTCGACTCGGTCATCACGCTCGGGTCGACGTTCGTCGGCACGCTGCCGTTCTTCTGGCTCGCGCTGCTGCTGATCTTCGTGTTCGCCATCACGCTGAACTGGTTCCCCGACGGCGGCGGGTACGGCGGCGGCAGCAGTCCGAGCTGGACCTGGCTGTTCGTCTCCGACGCGTTCCAGCACAGTGTGCTGCCGGCTGTGGCGCTGCTGATCACCGGGCCGATCGGCTGGATCATCGGGATGCGCAACAACATGGTCCAGACCCTCGGCGAGGACTACGCGCGGCTGGCCCGGGCGAAGGGACTGCCGCGGCGGCGGATCGCGCTGACGTACGGCGCCCGGATCGCGATCCTGCCGAACGTCACCGGGTTCGCGATCGCACTCGGCAGCCTGCTCGGCGGGACTGTGCTGGTCGAGACGATCTTCAACTACCCCGGGCTCGGCCGGCTGCTGCTGGAGGCGGTGTCGAACAAGGACTATCCGCTGATGCAGGCGCTGTTCCTGTTCACCACGATCGGCGTACTGACCGCGAACTTCCTGGCCGACGTGACGTACGGATTCCTCGATCCGCGAGTGAGACGAGCGGAGGCAGTATGACGACCACTCAGGAAACCATCGACACAGAGGCCTTGCGGGTTACCGCGCTGGACGCCGACGCGTCCAGTCGGTTGCCTGGGTGGTTCGTCATCCTGTGGCGCAACGGGAAATGCCGGGTGGGCATGCTGATGCTGGCGGCGTTCATCGTGATCGCCGTATTCGCTCCGGTGATCGCGCCGTACGGCCCGCGGCTCGACGAGTTCGGCGCGTCCGAGGGGCCGACCGCCGCGCACTGGCTGGGCACCACGGCACGTGGTGAGGACGTGTTCTCCCAACTCGTGTACGGCGCTCGCACGTCGCTCATCGTCGGGCTGGTGGCCGGCGTGCTCAGCACGCTCATCGCGATGGCCGTCGGTCTCACCGCCGGATACCTGCGAGGTGTGGTGGACGAGGTGCTCTCGTTCTTCATCAACCTCGGCCTGGTGGTACCGGTGCTGCCGCTGATGATCGTGCTGGCCGGCTATGCCCCGGTGAAGGGTCTCGGGCTGATCATCATCGTCATCACCGTGACCGGCTGGGCGTACGGCGCCCGGATCAAACGCGCCCAGATCATCACGTTGCGGACCAGGGACTACATCACCGCGGCGAAGTTCGCCGGCGACAGCACGGCCCGGATCATCGCGTTCGAGATCGTGCCGAACATGATCTCGCTGATCGTGGTCGGCTTCATGGGCGCCGCGCTCGGCGCGATCGGCGCGGAGGCCGGTCTGGCCTTCCTCGGGCTCGGCGATCCGCAGACCGTCAGTTGGGGCACCATGCTCAACCAGGCCAGCCTCGGTGGCGCGTTGACCACCGGCCAGTGGGCCTGGCTGGTGGCGCCCGGACTCGTACTGGCCCTGCTGATCACCTCGTTCACGCTGATGAACTTCGGCATCGACGCGCTGAGCAACCCGCACCTGAGGGAGGACTGACATGGCTCTGCTCGAGGTCAGCGACCTGAGCGTCACGTACAGCCCGCGCGACTCCGCCGCCGTCCGGGCGGTGGACCGGGTCAGTTTCGAAGTTCACGACGGCGAGTTCGTCGGCCTGCTCGGCGAGTCCGGCTGCGGCAAGTCGACGCTCGGCAACGCCGTACTGCGGCTGCTCGACCGGCCGGCCGCGATCACCGGCGGGACGATCAGGTTCGACGGACGGGACGTGACCACGACGCCCGAGGACGAACTGCGGTCGCTGCGCTGGGTCGACCTGTCCACGGTCTTCCAGTCGAGCATGAACTCGCTCAACCCGGTGATCACCGTGCGGCGCCAGTTCGCCGACACGTTCGAGGCACACTCTGATGCCCTGGGCAACGACCTGGACGGCGACGCCCGCGCCACCGAGCTGCTCGAGATGGTGTCGCTGGACCGCTCCGTGCTGAGCCGGTTCCCGCACGAGCTGTCCGGCGGCATGAAGCAGCGGGTCGCACTCGCGCTGGCGCTGGCTCTCGAGCCGCGGTTCGTGCTGCTCGACGAGCCGACCACAGGGCTGGATGTCGTGGTGCAGCGCGACATACTCGACCGGCTCCGCGAGCTGCAGGCACGGCTGGGCTTCGCCGTACTGTTCATCAGCCACGACCTCGGGACGGTGATGGAGCTGGCCGACCGGGTGATGGTGATGTACGCCGGGGAGATCGTCGAGGACCAGCCGGCCGCGGAGATGGTGACGCGCCACCTGCACCCGTACAGTGCCGGTCTGCTCGGTTCGTACGCCGACCCGCGGGACCAGGTCGTCGAGGTCGAGTTCATCCCGGGCCGGCCGCCGGACCTGTCGCAGTCGCACGCCGGCTGCTTGTTCCAGCTGCGCTGTCCGGTGGCGGTGGACGCCTGCCGGACCGTGCACCCCGAACTGCTGCCCGCGAGTCTCGGCCAGGTGCGGTGCCTGCTCGTCGAGCAGTCCGGCGACGCCCGCGTCGTACTGGAGAAGGCAGCGGAGCTGCGCCGCCGAGATCAGGTGTTCGCCGCCGGCTTGTCGGAGCGGATCGACGCGGAGCCGGTGCTCGTCGTGGACGGCCTCAGCAAGGTCTACAAGAGCAGGCGCGGGCTGAACACGACTGTCACCCAGGCCGTCGACGACGTGTCGTTCGCGCTGCGACCGGGCCGGGTCACGGCGCTGGTCGGCCAGAGCGGTTCGGGCAAGACGACGATCGCCCGCATCCTCACCGGCGTGGAGCGCCCGACCGCCGGATCGATCCGGTTCAAGGACGAGCCGGTCGACCACCTGGGCCGTGGTGCACTGCGGAAGTACCGGCGGCACGTCCAGCTGGTCTTCCAGGACCCCTTCTCCGCGCTTAACCCGACGCGGACCGTGGCGTACGCCCTCAGCCGGCCGCTGCGCAACCACCTAGGTCTGGATGGCGCCCAGGCACGCGCGCGGGCGGCCGAGCTGCTGGAGACGGTCGGGTTGAGCCCGGCGGAGCAGTACCTGGACAAGCTGCCGCACCAGTTGTCCGGCGGCCAGCGTCAGCGCGTGGTCATCGCACGGGCGCTGGCACCCGAGCCCGAGGTGGTCGTCGCCGACGAGCCGATCTCGATGCTCGACGTGTCCATCCGCGCCGAGATCATCGCGCTGCTCGACAAGCTGGTTCGCGACCGCGGCATCGCCATGCTCTACATCACCCACGACCTGCTCAGCGCCCGGCTACTCGCCGACGATGTGATGGTGCTGAACCAGGGCGTGATGGTGGAGCGCGGCCCGACGCTCGATGTCATCGGCCAGGCCAAGGACCCCTACACCCGCAAGCTACTGGCCGCCATCCCCCGCCCGGGCGCGCGAGACATCGCCTGAACCACGCGCCCGGGAACGGGATCAGACAGTGACCTGGATCAGGACTGCCGACGGCTGTGGCAGGTCGAGCTCGAGGACTCCGGCGGTGAGTTCGACGGGCTCGGCAACCAGCTGGTCGGCTCGACGCAGTTCGTCCCACTGCTCGTCCGTCGGCCAGTCCTGTACGCCGATCCGGTCGGCAAGGGTCGCGATGTCGCCGTGGTCCGCGTCCAGCCGGGTGACTCGCGCCGTACCGCCGTCCTGGACGTGCAGCCGGACGGTACGACGGAGGGCCGAATCGCCACTGGCCTTGCCCTGGTCCAGCGTGTGGTTCCAGACCAGGATGCTCAGGCTGCCGTCGTCATGGCGTGAGGCCCAGGCCTGCACCAGTCCGTCGGCGCCGTCGCCTGACGCCGTGACCGGCAGCTCGGTGTCGCCGAGCCGGGACAGCAGATGCAGCGCGTGGTAGCGCGCCTTGGCGATCCCGCCGACAGTGATGAGCCCGAACCCGCCGTGCAGCAGTCGCGGCGGCCGGCCGAGCTCTTCGAAGTGGTCGCTCGCCACCCAGTAGGACAGCGCGTCCAGCCGGCCCGACGCCGAACGCATCCCGTGCAGCAGGAACGTCGCCGAGGAGACGCTGTCGTTGACGGGATTGAAGTGCGTCGGGGTGACGCCCCATTCGGTCCACAGGATCCGCGCCGTACTGCCGTACCGGGCCAGCGTCGGCCGCAGGTCGAGCGGCGAGTTGCCGTAGGTGTGAGTGCTGACGAAGTCGACCGGCGCTCCGGATCGGCTGGTGTGCTCCAGCAGCTCGTCCACCCAGCCGGCGGCCGCCGAGGACGGTCCGCCCACCGCGAGCCGCGGGTCGACCGCCTTCACCGCGGCGGCCGTCACGTCGTACAGCCGCATCCACTCGTCGCGGGAGCTGGACCAGAAGACCTCGAGGTTGGCCTCGTTCCACACCTCGAAGTCCCAGTGCAGTACTTCGTCCGCGCCGTACCGGTCGATCAGGTGCCGCACCAGCGAGCCGATCAGGTCCGACCAGCGATCCCAGTCCTTCGGCGGCGAGATGATGCCGGAGTACTCGAAGACCGTTCGGTCCGGGTCGCTGGCCAGGTCGCGCGGCATGAAGCCGAGCTCGACGCACGGGCGCAGGCCGATCGCGAGCAGCTTGTCGTACACCTCGTCGATCCGGCTGAAGTCGTACGCCGGTTCGCCGTCGACCTCCCGGTAGACGCCGAGGTCGTCGTGCAGGATCGCGTGCGCCCGCACGGTCGAGACGCCGATCTCGTCGTGGACCCGACGCAGCGCGGCTTCCAGCTCGGTCCCGATCACCTGGCCGCCGGAGGTGTCGGTGCACAGCAGCTGGCTCAGCCGCTCGCTGCCGATCATCGGCTGCCAGGGCTTCGCGAGCGGCGTACCGTCCGCTGCCGTGGCGACGGTCAGGTCGACCACTGGGACGCTTCCGCCTGCGGGCTTCGCGGTGGCGGTGACCGGCTCGCCCACCTCGCCGTGCTCGGTCACGGTCGGCACCGAGGCGACGGCGTAGTCGTAGGCGGTACCGGGCTCGCCGGTGGTGTCGACGTACCACGTCTCCGGGACCGACAGGACGTCACCACCGAGGTGGTCGACGGGTGCCAGGTCCGCGTGCGGCGAACCGGCCGGCGCACGGTGCACGAGGTAGCCGATCGCGCCGTCCACCGGCTCCCAGCGCAGCGTCACGTGTCCGAGGCCCTCGACGGCGGTCAGGCCGGCGGGCGGTGGCAGCTCCGGCACGGGGACGGCCTCGCGCTCGTCGGAACGACTCGCGATGCGTTGCTCCCAGTCCTCGCGGGCGGTGGTTCCGGTGCTCATCAGTCCTCCAGGGCGTTTGGTCTGAAACCGGTTTCAGACCACCCCATCTCACTACCGGCGAGGTGTCAAGGCGGATTTCAGGACCGTCGGTATTCGCGCGGCGACACACCGAAGTGGGACCGGAACCGGCGCGACAGGTGGAATTCGTCCGCGAACCCGAGGGTCCGCGCGATCTCCCGGTGGGTCAGGTCGGTCAGCCGCAGCAGCGTGGCCGCGGCCTGGAGCCGACGCACACTCCGGTACGCCGCCGGCGTCTGACCGACCTGTTCCGCGAACCGGCGCCGGAACGTGTCGTAGCTCAGCCCCGACTCAGCGGCAACGGTCGCCAGGTCCGTGCTCGCGGTGAGGTCGTCGGCCAGCCGGCCCATCGCGTCCACGATCTCCATGCTCAGTTCGGGACTGTCCGCGGTGTCGTCGGTGTCGATCAGCCAGGCGGCCAGCGCCAGCAACTGATGCTCCGCGACCCGGCGCGTCCGCGGCGGCGAACGCAGTACGGTGCGCAGCGCCTCGATCGACGGCGGCGGCACCGGGTACCGCGGTCCGGCGCCGGCCAGGTGGGCCAGCGAGTCGAACAGCGGTCCGGTGAACACGACGAACAACTCCGTCCACCGCTCGCCCGCATCGGTGCCGTACGTGTGCGGGAACCCGGGCGGCACGATCGTGTGCGCGCCCGGCCTGATCCGCTCGTCCCGCCCGTCGGCGTCGCGATAGTTGCCCTCGCCCCCGATCAGCACCGACAGCACGTAAGCGTCCATCACCCGCAGCGTCGACGGCATGATCGGCTCGTCGTCGACCAGCTCGCCCGCGAGCACGATCTGACCGAGCCTGGTCACCGGCCCGTCGGAGATCGCGACGACCGTCCGCTCCGCCATGGCAGCCACGGTACGCCAAAATGTTCATGCCACGGTCGCGCCGAGACATTCTTTACCGGTCCCTGCCGCCCTAGCGTTTGGAGGGCAGAAACGAGCCGACCGACCGGAGGACCGCATGACGACCTCGACCGACCTGATCACGCCCCAGCACCTGGCCCAGTTCCGCGACGAGGGCTACTTCGTGCTGGACAGCGTGCTCACCGACGAGCAACTCGAGCTGCTGCGCGGCGGAGCGCAGTACTCGATCGACAAGCTCGACGCCGCCATGGACGAAGCCGGCACCGACTCGCTCGGCATCAACCACCGGGGCAAGCGGTACTTCAGCAGCATGATCTACCAGGACCGGCCCGAGCTGCGGCAGTTCCTGTTCAGCGACACGATGGCCGAGATCTGCCGGGCGACGCTGGGCGACGACGCCTTCCTGTTCTGGGAGCAGTACGTGATCAAGGCCGGCGACCCGAACACGGCGTTCGCCTGGCACCAGGACTCCGGCTATGTGCACGAGGACCACGACCCCTACCTCACCTGCTGGATCGCCCTCGACGACGTCACCGAGGAGAACGGCTCGGTCTACCTGCTGCCGTACTCGCGGTCCGGTATCAAGTCGTACATCAAGCACATCCAGGACCCGGAGCTCAACGACATGGTCTGCTACTTCGGCTCCGATCCCGGCATCCCGATGACCGCGAAGGCCGGCTCGATCGTGGTCTTCTCCAGCGTCGTCATCCACCGCAGCGGGGCGAACCTGACCGACCGGAACCGGCGCGTGTACATCGCGCAGTACTCCAAGGAGGTCATCCCGGCCAAGGACGGTACCACGGCGCACGGGGCGTTCGACCCGTTCCTCGACGGCGGCCGCATCATCGCCGATCGCTGACGGTCAGGAGTTGCGCGGCGCGTACATGATGACGACGACGCCGACGAGGCAGATCGCGGCGCCGAGGAGATCCCAGCGGTCCGGGCGGAAGCCGTCGACCACCATTCCCCACGCGAGCGAGCCGGCCACGAACACACCGCCGTAGGCCGCGAGGATGCGGCCGAAGTTCGGATCCGGCTGGAACGTCGCGACGAACCCGTAGGCGCCGAGCGCGATGACGCCACCCGCGATCCACCACAGACCACGATGCTCACGCCATCCCTGCCAGACCAGCCAGGCACCACCAATCTCCGCCAGCGCGGCCAACACGAAGAGCCCCGCAGACCGCACCACGGTCACAGGCGATCGGCCAGGGCGTCCAGGACCGCGGTCTGGGTGGGGGGTACGCCGATGTGTAGGTGGAATTGGTTGTTGGTTGGGTCGGTGAGGGTGAAGGTGAAGAACGAGCAGCACTCGGACTCGCGGGCGGTCAGGGCTGCGGTGGCGTCGCGGGCTTCGGCCGCGAGCGTCAGGTCGAGTGTCTGGGGGTCGACGCGGTGGGCGCTGCGGAGGTGGTCGGCGAAGAGCTGGTCGAACTCCGCGACCCGGAGTGGTTGCTCCGCGGTCGGCAGGGTGCACGCGGCCGGAGCCCAGGCGAGGTGATCGGTCATGAGATCGACGGTAAACCTGTACCCAGGTACCGGATGCAACTATTCGGGCTGATCGGTCCAGGTGAGTACGTACGCCACCCCGCCGAATCGGACCTGGTCGCCCGGCCGGACCCGGACCGCAGTGGTGAGCCGGAGGCCGTTGACCTGGGTCCCGTTCATCGAGCCGAGATCGCGCAGCATCCATCCGTCTTTCACATACCGGAGCTCCGCGTGGCACCGGGACACGGACAGGTCGGCCAACCGCAGCGACGCGCCAGGCCCGCGTCCGATCCGGACCGTCGGCGATCCTGGCGCCGGCAACGCGAGCCCGGGCGGCGGCAGAGCGGGCGTCTTCTGCACGACTCCAACCCGCGGAAGGGATCCGAGCCGCTCGAGGAACCCGTACCAGGCACCGACGACACCGCTCGGCCGCCCAGAGGTCCCGGCACCCGGCGAGCCCTCAACCCGCGCTGGTGGCCGGGTCGGGCTGGGGCTGCGGATGACTTCCAGCCGGGGAAGCCGGGTACGGAAGTCCCGGAGACGGCGGGTGACGTGGGGCTCCTCGCGAGGCAGGTCGCGGATGGCGTCGGCCAGTTCGCCGCGGCTCTGCGCACGCAGGACGAAGTTCATCCGGCGGACGAAGGTGTCGTGTGACAGCCGCCCGGTCCCGGCGCCCTCGCGCAGGATGGCCAGGGCACGATCCCGCTCGGCGTCCGACGGACGCGTCCCCTCCGCCGGAACCGATGTCATCCCTGCATTGTCCGGTCCGGTCCGGTTCACTGTCCACCGCCTCCCGGGGGCGGCCGGGGGCCAGGTCAGCGGTACTGAATCCGGTAGGCGACGTGCGCGTCACCCTGCGAGAGCCCGATGTTCGAGATCCCGACGACCAACTGGTGACCGTTGGCGTCGTTCCGGTACGTCAGGTACGTCGTACCTGCCGCACCTTCAGTCGCGATCCGGCGCCAGGACGGTCCGCCGGATGCGGAGATCTGTGTCAACGCCTTCGTCACCGCGGGCGTCGCGTAGTACGACATCCACTTCGTGTCGCCACGGCCCCACGCGCGGACCAGGTTGTCGGACCACTGCACCGCGCTCCAGGCACGCGGTTCGTTGGCGAAGCTCACGACTTTCGCAGCGTGCCAGCCGTCCGGCCCACGCAGCTCCGGCGCGGCGTTCGCCACCCCGAGGGTGAGATTCCCGCCGCGGGCGTCGTCGTGGTACGTCACGTAGATCGTCCCGACCGCGCCTTCCGCGGAAGTCCGGCGCCAGTGGATCCCACCCGGCGACGCCTGCGCGAACAGAGCACGCGTGACTTCGGCCGTGCCGTAACAAGCTGTCGTTCTCGTGTCACCGCGACCCCAGGCGCGGACCACTCGATCCGCGTAGGTGACCGCATCCAGCCGAGCGACCGACGCACCGCACGAGGCGGCCGTCTGGGCACCGGCCGCAACGGCCGGAGCCGCCGAACCGCCGAGCACGAGCGGGGCAGCAACCGCGAGCGCGGCCGCCATCCCACCGGCCTTGGATAGACCCTTGATCTTCATGATCAACCTCCCGAGTTGGTCATTTCGTCCTCACTGGTTCGACGCGCCCGATCGCCCACGAGTTGGCCGTGGGTGAGAATGACGGGATGCGACTGCCTGTGATGCCACCGGTCAAGCCGATGCTCGCCAAGCCCGTGAAGGAGATCCCACGCGGGGAGATGAGCTACGAGCCCAAGTGGGACGGGTTCCGCTCGATCATCTTCCGGGACGGGGACGAGGTGGAGATCGGCAGCCGGAACGAGAAGCCGATGACGCGCTACTTCCCCGAGCTGGTCGAGGCGGTGAAGGCGAACCTGCCCGAGCGGTGCGCGATCGACGGCGAGATCATCGTGATCGGCGCGTCCGGCGACCGGCTGGACTTCGAGGTGCTGCAGCAGCGCATCCACCCCGCCGCCAGCCGGGTGAACATGCTGTCGGAGAAGACGCCGGCCCGGTTCGTCGCGTTCGACCTCCTGGCGCTCGGTGACGACGACTACATGGAGCGTCCGTTCGCGGAACGGCGTACCGCGCTGATCGATGCGCTGGCCGATGTGAAGGCGCCGATCCACGTCACGCCGGCGACGACCAACCGCGACACTGCCGCGGAGTGGTTCGAGCAGTTCGAGGGTGCCGGCCTGGACGGGCTGATCGCGAAGCCGTTGGACGTCACCTACCAGCCGGACAAGCGGGTGATGTTCAAGGTCAAGCCGGAGCGCACCGCGGACTGCGTGGTCGCCGGCTACCGCGTGCACAAGAGCGGCCCGGACCGGATCGGATCGCTGCTGCTCGGGCTCTACAGCGACGACGGCACGCTGGCGAGCGTCGGTGTGATCGGTGCGTTCCCGCTCGAGCGGCGCAAGGAGCTCTTCCAGGAGATGCAGCCGCTGGTCACCACGTTCGACGATCACCCGTGGGCGTGGGCGAAGCAGGAGGAAGGCGTCCGTACGCCGCGCAACGCGGAGGGCAGCCGGTGGCAGGCGGGCAAGGATCTGTCGTTCGTGCCGTTGCGGCCGGAGCTCGTGGTCGAGGTTCGCTACGACCACATGGAGGGCATCCGCTTCCGCCACACCGCACAGTTCGTCCGCTGGCGCCCCGACCGCACCCCCGAGTCCTGCACCTACGAGCAACTGGAAGAGCCAATCAAGTTCGACCTGGCCGACGTACTGTCCAGCGCCCAACGCTGATGAAGGTCCTGTACGACGTCTACGCCAGGATCCTGCGACGCCAACTGGCCGGACTGCCGATGCCACGGCACATCGCGATCGCGATGGACGGCAACCGCCGCTGGGCACGACGAGCCGGGTACGACGACGTGCGGGTCGGCCACCGGTTCGGGGCGGAGCATCTGGAGCTGTTCCTGCGTTGGTGTTCCGAGGCAGGCGTCCAGTGCGTGACCGCGTGGGTGGCGTCGGCCGACAACATCCGGCGCCGCGACTCGGCCGAGGTCGACTACCTCATGCAGCTCACCGAGACAGTCCTGGCCGAGCATGTACGGCGCGACCACCGGTGGCGGCTCCACGTCGCGGGCCAGCTGGATTTGTTGCCTGACACAACTGCCCGTGCGCTGAAGGAGGCCGTCGAGGCGACGCGTGACCGGACGGATGCGGGTGACCTGACGCTCGCCATCGGGTACTCGGGCCGGCTCGAGGTGGTGGACGCCGTCCGGGCTGTGCTGGACGAGGCTGCGGTCGCGGGGCGTTCGCTGGAGGATGTGGCTGACGAGCTGAGCGAGGACGTGATCGGTCGACACCTCTATCTGCCCGAACTGCCGGATCCCGACCTGGTGATCCGGACGAGTGGGGAGCTCCGGATGTCGGACTTCCTGCTGTGGCAGGCGACGCGCTCGGAGGTCGAGTTCTGCGACCTCTACTGGCCCGCGTTCCGGCAGGTCGACCTGCTGCGGGCGCTCCGCACCTACGGGCGGCGGCGGCTGGAACGATCCAGTTGATCATTTGAGCAGGTACCTCGGCCAGGAGCGAACACATCGGGCCGCCTTGGGGGCACTATGGAGGCATACCGACTGGTAGGAACCGGAGGTTGCGATGTACGACGTCGTACTGCTCGTCGAACAGGAACTGTCGGCGCCGGACGCGAGACGCGTCGTTGAACTGCACCAGGACATGCCCGAGTCCGTCACGTACCACGTGCTCGTGCCGTGCCACAACGCCGAGGCCGGTGTGGAGGCCTCGATCAGCGCGCTGGGTACCGCGGATCTGTACGGTCCAGGGCTGGCCACTCAGCGCCAGGATCTCGCCGAGGCGCAGAAGGCGATCGACACCGAGGCGAAGGGCTGCAGCGGACGCAGCGTCCAGCGGCTGCGAGACCTCGGGCACCACGCGGAGGGCGGCATCTCGCACGACCGTCCGATCGACGCACTGATCGCCACGGTGGAGCACGTGCAGGGCCAGGAGGTCATCATCCTGACCCGGCCGCACGTGGTGGCCGAGTTCTTCCACCTGGACTGGACCAACTCAGCCCGCCGCCACCTCGGCGTACCGGTCCTGCACCTTCTGGAGCACGACCCACAGAAGGCCTCCGCCTCGTAGCGGGTCAGAACCGGAGCATGACTGCATAGGTGACGCCAACCGCGAGGGCGGCCATCAGCAGCGACACCGTGGTGCGGATCGTTCGGTCGCCGGTCTCGCCGTAGTGACGGCCGTCCTCGGAGTTGTACGCGAGCTTGTAGCCGGCGTAGCCCGCGGCGAGTGCCAAGGCCAGTTTGATCATCGTCTGCTCTCCCCCCACTACCCCTCAGAACCAAGGTAGCTCGCTCAGACGCCGGCGGCGGTTCCGGTCTCGGCGAACTGCGTGTGATACAGGTCTGCGTACTCCCCGCCCTGGGCGAGCAACTGCTCGTGCGTACCCCGCTCGACAATGTTGCCGCGGTCAACGACCAGGATCAGGTCGGCGTTCCGCACCGTCGACAACCGGTGCGCGATCACCAGCGACGTACGCCCTTCCAGCGCGGTGTCGAGTGCCCGCTGTACGGCGACCTCGGACTCGGAATCCAGGTGCGCCGTCGCTTCGTCGAGTACGACGATCTGCGGTGCCTTCAGCAACAAACGCGCGATCGCCAGGCGCTGCCGTTCGCCGCCGGACAGCCGGTGGCCACGGTCCCCCACCACGGTCTCGAGACCATCAGGCAGGGACGACACCAACTCCCACACCTGCGCGGCCTTCAGTGCCTCGATCATCTCGTCGTCGGTGGCGTCCGGCTTCGCGTAGGCGAGGTTCGCCCGGATCGTGTCGTGGAACATGTGCGCGTCCTGCGTGACGTACCCGATCGTGTCGTGCAGCGACTGCAGCGTCACCTCGCGTACGTCCTGCCCGCCGACCCGCACGGCTCCGCCGGTCACGTCGTACAGGCGGGCCACCAGGTTGGTGATCGTGGTCTTGCCGGCGCCGGACGGGCCGACGAGCGCAACCATCTGACCGGGCTGGACCACGAAGTTCACATCCTCGAGCACCTGCGAGGACACCCGCTTGTCGAGCACAGCGACCGACTCCAGGCTCGCGAGGGAGACCTGCTCAGCCGTCGGGTAGGCGAACGCCACGTGGTCGAACTCGACCCCGGCTCGCTCACTGCGCAGTTCCTGGGCGTCCGGGGCGTCCTTGATCATCGGCTCGAGGTCGAGCACCTCGAAGACGCGCTCGAACGACACCAGCGCGGTCATCACGTCGACCCGCACGTTCGACAGTGCGGTCAGCGGGCCGTACAGCCGGCCGAGCAAGGCGACCAGTGCCAGCAGGGTCCCGACGGTCAGCGCCTCGCGGACGGCCAGGTTGCCGCCGACGCCGTACACCAAGGCGGTGGCCAGCGCGGCGACCAGCGTGAGCGCCGTGAAGAACACCCGGCCGAGCATCGCGATCCGGATGCCCAGGTCGCGGACCCGTCCGGCCCGCTCACCGAACTCCCGGTTCTCGATCGAGGGCGTACCGAACAGCGTGACCAGCAGCGCTCCCCCGACGCTGAACCGCTCGGTCATCGCCGTCGACATCTCGGCGTTGAGGTTCATCTGCTCGCGCGTCAATGTGGCCAGCCGGCGACCCAGGATCCGCGCCGGGATCAGGAACACCGGCAGTAGCAGGATCGCCACCACCGTCAACTGCCAGCTCAGCACGAGCATCGCGCCGACCACGAGGATCAGGCTGATGATGTTCGACACCACGCCGGACAGCGTCGAGGTGAACGCCTGCTGTGCGCCGATCACGTCGTTGTTGAGCCTGGACACCAAGGCGCCGGTCTGCGTCCGGGTGAAGAACGCGACCGGCATCCGCTGCACATGCCCGAAGACCTTGGTCCGCAGGTCGAAGATCAGCCCCTCACCGATCCGCGCCGAGAACCAGCGCTGCATCAGCCCCAGGGCGGCCTCGACCACGGCGAGCAGTGCCACCACCAGCGCGAGCGCGGTGACGAGTCCGGCGTTCCCCTTGGTGATGCCGTCGTCGACGATCTTCTTGAACAGCAGCGGCGAGGCGATGACCATGAACGCCGACAGGATGACGAGCACCAGGAACACCGAGATGTACCAGCGGTACGGCTTCGCGAACCGCGCGATCCGGCGCAGCGTGCCCTTGGCGAGCTTCTGCCCGGCCACGGACGAATCCTGACGCCGCCAGCCGTAGGCGCCCATGCCGGCGCGTGCCATCCCTGAGGACATACGGTTCCTCCCCGCTCCTGTGTCGTGAAGCTTCACAACAGTTCAGGTCATCACAATGTTCCCACTCACCGTCATGCAACCAATGGTTGCGGATGCGATGAGAGTGCTCTACAGTCATAGGCAACCAAAGGTTGCGAAAGGATGGTGAGTGAGATGGCGGACCGGACCATCGAGCGGGAGATCAGGGTGGAGGCGGCGCCCGAGGTGGTCTACGAGGTGATCAGCTCGCCGAAGCACCTGCGCGAGTGGTGGCCGGACGACGCGGACCTCGAGCCGGTCGCCGGCGCCACCGGGACCGTGTCCTTCGGCGAGAAGCCGGACGGGAAGGTCGTTTCGCTCACGGTCATCGAGGCCGATCCGCCGCGACGGTTCGCCTTCCGGTGGGACTATCCCGACGGCGAGACAGCCACCGAGGCCAACTCACTGCTGGTGACGTTCGACCTCGTCGCCGCCGGCACGGGCACGGTACTTCGCTTCGCCGAGACCGGGTTCGACGAGGCCTCCGACGCGCAGTACCGCGATCACATCAACGGCTGGAACTACTTCCTCCCCCGCCTCGTCCCGTACGTCGACCGGCTGGTGTCCGCGCCGTGATCGACGACGGGCTCTGGTCGGCGGTCGGCGATCCGACCCGGCGACGGATGCTCGACCTGCTGCTCGCGAACGGCGGCGGGACCGCGACCGGCCTGAGCGATCAACTGCCGGTCACCCGGCAGGCCGTCGCCAAACATCTCGCCGTCCTCGAGCGGGTCGGCCTGGTGCACGCCAAGCCGTCGGGGCGCGAACGGCGTTACACCGTGGACGAATCACAGCTTTCCCGTGCGATCGCGCAACTGACCTCGGTCAGTGACGCCTGGGACCGCCGACTCCAGCGCATCAAGCGGATCGCCGAAACCATTCAACGCAGTACAGACACCTGAACGAGAGGCACTCCCATGGTTGACATCTTGCATCGCATCGGAATCACGGCGTCCCCCGAGGACGTCTCCAAGGCCCTCACCACGATCCCTGGCCTCGCAGGCTGGTGGACCGACGACACGCAGGGCGACGACTCGGTCGGCGGCGTGATCGACTTCCACTTCCCCGTCGCCGGCGGTTCGTTCGGCATGAAGGTGCTCGAGACCAAGCCCGGCGAGCTCGTCCGCTGGGAGGTCGTGCACGGTCCCGAGGAGTGGATCGGCACCGAGGTCCGCTTCGACCTCAGCACGGCCGACGACTACACGATCGTCCTGTTCAAGCACGAGGGCTGGAAGGAGCCGGTCGAGTTCATGTACCACTGCAGCACCAAGTGGGGCTCGTACCTGCTGAGCCTGAAGAAGTACGTCGAGACCGGTACGGGCGACCCCGCTCCGCGCGACGTGCAGATCAGCAACTGGCACTAGGCGAGGGTTGCCAGGAGCTCCTTCAGCCGGCGCTCCTGGGCCTCCCGCTCGGCCTTCAGCTGGTCCTGGTAGGAACGGTCCGCGGCACCGAGGAGCAATGCCTTGGTCTCGCGGATCGCTCCTGGCAGCGGCGACAGCAGTGCCTCGGTCAGATCCTTGACCGTCCCGGCGAGCTCCTCCGGCGGTACGACGATGTTCGCCAGACCGAGCTCCTTCGCCTCGTCCGCCTCCACCCAGCGGGTGGTCGCGCAGAGCTCCAGCGCCCGTGAGTACCCGACGAGCTGGACGAGTGGTTGGGTGCCGCCGAGGTCGGGAACCAGGCCGAGCGCGGTCTCGCGCATGCTGAAGCGGACGTCCGGGGTGACGACACGGAGGTCGCAGGCCAGGGCCAGTTGGAAGCCGGCGCCGATGGCGTGACCCTGCACCGCGGCGATGCTGATGATCTCCGGCCGCCTCAACCAGGAGAATCCCGCCTGGAAACCGGCGATCAGCTCGTGCACCTCGGCGGTGGGCTTCGCCCCGAGCGTGAGCAACGCCTCCTGGCCGTCGACAGCCTCACCCATCATCAGCCGCCGGTCGAGTCCCGCCGAGAACGACGGCCCCTCCCCCGACACAACGACCACGCGAACGTCGGCCGGCAGCGACGTACCGAAGTCGGCCAGCGTCCGCCACATCGCCGGGGTCTGTGCGTTGCGCACCTCGGGCCGGTCCAGCACCACCCGTGCGACCGGGCCTTCCACGCTCAACCGCAGTTCCTTCATGCGAGGAACATTACTCGCGATTAACTTAGGCGAGCGACACCAGGTCGGCGTAGTCGTTGGTCCACAGGTCTTCGACGCCGTCCGGGAGCAGGAGGACGCGCTCTGGTTCGAGAGCCTCGACCGCGCCCTCGTCGTGGGTGACCAGCACGATCGCACCGGCGTACGACCGGATCGCGTTCAGCACCTCGGCACGCGAGGCGGGGTCCAGGTTGTTGGTCGGCTCGTCGAGCAGCAGCACGTTCGCGGCCGAGACCACCAGTGTCGCCAGGGCGAGTCGGGTCTTCTCACCACCGGACAGCACCCGGGCCGGCTTGTCCGCGTCGTCGCCGGTGAACAGGAACGAGCCGAGCACGCTGCGCGCCTGCGTCTCGTTCAGATCCGGGGCTGCGGACTTCATGTTCTCCAGCACGGTCCGGTTCACGTCGAGCGTCTCGTGCTCCTGCGCGTAGTACCCGAGCTTGAGCCCGTGCCCGTCGATCACCTCGCCGGTGTCCGACTTCTCCAGCCCGGACAGCACCCGCAGCAGCGTCGTCTTGCCGGCGCCGTTCAGGCCCAGCACCACGACCCGCGAGCCGCGGTCGATCGCGAGGTCGACGTCGGTGAAGATCTCCAGTGAGCCGTACGACTTCGACAGTTCGCGCGCCATCAACGGCGTCTTGCCGCACGGCGCCGGCGTCGGGAAGGCGATCTTGGCCACGCGGTCGGTCTTGCGCTCGTCCTCGAGCGAGGACATCAACTGCTCGGCCCGCCGCAGCATCTGCTGGGCCGCGGTCGCCTTGGTCGCCTTGGCGCGCATCTTGTTCGCCTGGTCGACCAGCTGGGTCGCCTTCTTCTCCGCGTTCGCCCGCTCGCGCTTGCGCCGCCGCTCGTCGGCCTCGCGCTGCGTCAGGTACGCCTTCCAGCCGACGTTGTAGACGTCGATCTCGGCCCGGTTCGCGTCCAGGTGGAACACCCGGGTGACGGTCTCCTCGAGCAGGTTCACGTCGTGGCTGATCATGATCACGCCGCCGGGGTACGACTTGAGGAAGTCGCGCAGCCAGACGATCGAGTCGGCGTCGAGGTGGTTGGTCGGCTCGTCCAGCAGCAGCGTCTCCGCCTGGGCGAACAGGATCCGGGCCAGCTCCACCCGTCGGCGCTGACCGCCTGACAGTGTGCCCAGGGGTTGCCCCAGCACCCGATCCGGCAGCCCGAGGTTCGCCGCGATCCGGGCCGCCTCCGACTCGGCGGCGTACCCGCCGGCCGCGTGCAGGTCGGCCTCGGCCCGCTCGTAGCGCCGCATCCCCTTCGCGCGGGTCTTCTCGTCTGCGCTGGCCATCGACTTCTCCGCGCTGCGTAACCGGCGTACGACGTCGTCCAGGCCGCGGGCGGACAGGATCCGGTCCCGGGCCAGGATCTCCAGATCCCCGGTCCGCGGGTCCTGCGGGAGGTAGCCGATCTCACCGGAGGTGGACACCGAGCCGCTGGCCGGCAGACCCTCACCGGCCAGGATCTTGGTCAGCGTGGTCTTGCCGGCGCCGTTGCGCCCGACCAGACCCACCTTGTCGCCGGGCCCGACCCGGAACGAGGCGGGCGCGAGCAACTGCCTGGCACCGACGCGGACCTCGAGGTTGGAGACAGTGATCATCGCGGTGGCAGGCGTCCTCAGGGTCGGGAGTCAAGGCAGGGGGCGGGCGGTAGCGGGTCGGCGGCGCAGCGTCACGACACGCCAAAGGCCCCCGCTCTCGGGACTAGTCTATGTGCTGTGAAATTCAACCCGGACGCGGATCTCGACACCAGTGGGGTCGAGGACACCCGTGGGAGCGGCGGAGGCGGCGGCGGGCTGCCCGGCGGGATGATCCCGGTGGGCGGTGGCATCGGCGGCATCATCCTGCTGGTCGTCATTCTGCTGCTGAACGGCGGTCTGCCGGGCGGCGACGGCGGCAGCCAGGAGCCGAGCGTCCGCAACACCGCGGCCGGCAATCTGGACTCGTGCAAGAAGGGCACCGATCTGCAGGACAACCCCGACTGCCGGTTCGTGTTCTACCAGAACTCGATCGAGGGCTTCTGGGCCGCGGAACTGCCGCGCCGGGGCAAGAAGTACACCCGGGCGCCGATGCGGGTCTTCGACGGCTCGGTCAACACCGGCTGCGGACCGGCGACCAGCGCGGTCGGGCCGTTCTACTGCCCGCCGGACAAGCGGGTCTACCTGGACCTCGGGTTCTTCCAGACGCTCCAGTCCGAACTGGGCGCGAAGGGCGGCAACTTCGCCGAGGCGTACGTCGTGGCCCACGAGTACGGCCACCACATCCAGAACCTGTACGGCATCCTCGGCCGGATCAAGACCCGCAACGGCCCGACGTCGGACTCGGTCCGGTCCGAGCTGCAGGCCGACTGCCTGGCCGGGATCTGGACCAACCACGCGACGACCGTGCCCGACAAGGACGGCGACACGTTCATCAGCGGCCTGACCGAGGACGACATCGCCCGCGGCCTGGACGCGGCAGCCGCCGTCGGTGACGACCGGATCCAGCAGAAGACCCAGGGTCAGGTGACCCCGGAGAGCTTCAGCCACGGCACCGCCGAGCAGCGGATGCGGTGGTTCAAGGCCGGGATGGACTCCGGCGACATGAACGCCTGCGACACCTGGTCAGCCAACCCGCTCTGACCCCAGCCTGCCCCACCGATCCCCATCTGGCTGGCTGACCAGCGAAAGTGTGGGTTTGCCACCCGCACACCGGTGGCAAACCCACAACCTGGATGGTCAGCCAGCCAGATGGGGAGAGGGTCAGATGGGAGGGGGTCAGTCGGCGCCGGAGCGTTTGTCGACGACGCGGCGGACGATCAGGCCGACCGCCAGCGCGGCGGCGACCAGGATGGCCGAGATGATCGCCCATTCGAGCGAGGACGCGCCGAACTGGGTCCAGGCCCTGCGGGCACGCTGGGCGCGGGCCCTCGCCAGCGCATAGCCGGCCATGGCACGCCAGAACTGCAGTTCCGAGTTCAACCGCTGTCCTCCCCTGTGCGATGGCCGCGAGGACCTGAGTATGCCCACATGGGAGGACGTTCACGCCTCAGCGCGAATCGTCCGGAGGGTCGGTCAGCTCGATCCGGATCGCCCGGGCGTCGGCGCCGGCCTGCTCGAGGACCCTCTGTTTCGGATCGGGTACGCCGAGGAACGGCGGCCGCACGAGTCCGGCCAGGTCCTTCAGTCGCGGATCCTCCAGCACCGTGTCGACCGCCCGGCGGTCTCCTCCGCACACGAGCGCTTCCAGCCGGGCTGACCCGAGGATCCGCACCGCAACCTCGGTCGCGGCGGCGAACGCCTCCCGGGCCTGGTTGTCCCGCCGCCGCGCATACCGCTGCTGCGACCAGCCACCCGCTTTGGTCGTCCCCTGCACGTGGCGTGATCCGACCTTGGAGTCGACAAGCTTGCCCCCGGCAAACACTCCGGCGCCGTAGCCACCGCGCCGGACAAGCAGCACACCCAGGCGCCACTCGCGCAGCACATGAGCGAGGAGCCCGTCTTTCGACAACTCCTCCAGTGGTGCGAACGGCACCTCGACGACGGCGACGGAACCGTCCGACGCGGAGGCAGTGAAGAGCGTCGGCGTCACGTCGTACGTCACTGCGCCGTGGCGGTCACCGAAGCCGGCCAGCCACCTGTCCAGCCGCTCCGGTGCCACCGACACCGTTCGGGTCACACGTTGAAGCCGAGCGCCCGCAGCTGGTCGCGGCCGTCGTCGGTGATCTTCTCCGGGCCCCACGGCGGCATCCAGACCCAGTTGATCCGGAAGTCGTTGACCAGGCCGTCCAGCGCCATCCGGGTCTGGTCCTCGATCACGTCGGTCAGCGGGCAGGCCGCCGACGTCAGCGTCATGTCGATGATCGCCGTACTGGTGTCGTCCACGGTGATCCCGTAGATCAGGCCCAGGTCGACCACGTTGATGCCGAGCTCGGGGTCGACGACATCCTTGAGCGCCTCGGTCACGTCCTCGACCGCGGCCGGGCTGGTGCCGGGCTGTGATGCCTGGGACGCCTGCGCCGCCGCCTGCAGGTCGACCTCGGGCAGCTCGATCTTCTCGTCGGTCTGGTCAGGCATTGCTCACTCCTTCTTGCTGTGCGGCGTCCTGGGACTCGTTCTGCGCCAGCGCCCGGGCGGTCGCGTCCCGCCAGGCCGACCAGCCCAGCAGCGCACACTTCACCCGGGCCGGGAACTGCGCGACGCCCGCGAACGCGACGCCGTCCTCCAGAACCTCTTCGTCCGGCTCGACATTCCCCCGGCCCTGCATCAGCTCGAGGAACTTCTCGTACGTCGCCATCCCGTCGGCGACCGGCTTGCCGATCACCAGATCGGACATCACCGAGGTCGCGGCCTGACTGATCGAGCAGCCGACGCTCTCGTGCGTGACGCCGGTGACGGTGTCGCCGTCCAGCTCCACGCGCAGCGTCACCTCGTCCCCGCAGGACGGGTTCACGTGGTGCACTTCCACGTCGTACGGATCCGCCAGCCCCGCGTGGTGCGGGCTGCGGTAGTGATCCAGGATGATCTCCTGGTACAGCGAGTCAAGCTGCATGAGACGTCAGGCCACCTTGAAGAAAGAACGGACGAACCCGAGGCCGTCGACCAGCGCCTCGATCTCCTCCGGCGTCGTGTAGAGGTAGAACGACGCCCGCGTCGAGGACTGTACGCCGAACCGCTCGTGCACCGGCCGCGCACAGTGGTGCCCGGCCCGTACCGCGATCCCGCGGGTGTCCAGCACGGTCGCCACGTCGTGCGGGTGCACGCCGTCCAGCTCGAAACTGATCGCGCCACCGTGGTCCTTGGCCTCGGTCGGACCGAGGATCGTCAGCCCCGGCACCGTCTTCAGCCCTTCGAGCGCGTACTCCACGATCGCGTGCTCGTGCGCCGCGATCTTGTCCATCCCGATCCCGGACAGGTAGTCGACGGCCGCACCGAGCCCGACGGCCTGTGCGATCGGCGGCGTACCGGCCTCGAACCGGGCCGGCGGCGGGGCGTATGTCGAACCCGTCATCCGCACGACCTCGATCATCTCACCGCCACCAAGGAACGGCGGCAGCGAGGCGAGCAGGTCGTACCGGCCCCAGAGCACACCGACCCCGGTCGGCCCGACCACCTTGTGCCCGGTGAAGCCGACCAGGTCGGCACCGAGCTCCGCCACGTTCACCGGCAGCTGGGGCACTGCCTGCGCGGCGTCCACCACCATCAGAGCGCCGACCGCGTGCGCCTTGGCGGCGAGCTCCTTGATCGGGTTGATGGTGCCGAGTGCGTTCGACACCCAGGTGAGCGAGACGATCTTGGTGCGCTCGTTGATCAGCTCGTCGGCGTTGCTCAGGTCCAGCCGGCCGTCGTCGGTCACGCCGAACCACTTCAGCGTCGCCCCGGTCCGCTCACAGACCATCTGCCACGGCACGATGTTCGAGTGGTGCTCCATCTCGGAGATGACCACCTCGTCACCCGGCTTCAGCGAGCCGCCGGCCGTGTGCGCCACCAGGTTCAGCGCCTCGGAGATGTTCTTCGTGAACACGATCTCGTTGCGGTCGGGCGCGCCGATGAAGTCCGCGATCTTGTCCCGGGCACCTTCGTATGCCGCGGTCGCTTCGGCACCGAGCTGGTGCATGGCGCGGGCGACGTTCGCGTTGTGCTTCAGGTAGTGGTCCTCCATCGCCTGCACCACCTGGCGGGGCTTCTGCGAGGAGTTCGCCGAGTCCAGGTAGACCAGCGGCAACCCGCCGGCGAGCTCGCGCGACAGGATCGGGAAGTCCGCCCGGACCGACTGGAGGTCCAGCGGACTGCTGAATGTGGTCCGGGCGTCAGTCACTTCGCGCCTGCCTTGAGGAACCGCTCGTACCCGTTGGCCTCGAGCTCTTCGGCCAGCTCCGGTCCGCCTTCCTCGGCGACCCGGCCGTCGACGAACACGTGCACGAAGTCCGGCGTGATGTAGCGCAGGATCCGGGTGTAGTGGGTGATCAGCAGGATGCCCTTGTCGCCCTGCTCCGCGAACCGGTTGACGCCGGTGGAGACGACCTTCAGCGCGTCGATGTCGAGGCCGGAGTCGGTCTCGTCGAGGATCGCGATCTTCGGGTTCAGCAGCTCCAGCTGGACGATCTCGTGCCGCTTCTTCTCACCACCGGAGAAGCCCTCGTTCACGTTGCGGGTGCCGAAGTCCGGGTCCATCTCGAGATCACCGAGCGCCTTGTTGACGTCCTTGACCCAGGTCCGCAGCTTCGGCGCCTCGCCGTCGATCGCGGTCTTCGCAGTGCGCAGGAAGTTCGCCACCGACACACCCGGCACCTCGACCGGGTACTGCATCGCCAGGAACAGGCCGGCCCGGGCCCGCTCGTCGACGGCCATGGCCAGCACGTCCTCGCCGTCGAGCGTGACCGTGCCGCTGGTGATCTTGTACTTCGGGTGGCCGGCGATCGAGTACGCCAGCGTCGACTTGCCGGAACCGTTCGGGCCCATGATCGCGTGCGTCTGACCGCCGGCGATGGTCAGGTCGACGCCGCGCAGGATCTGCTTCGGGCCGTTCTCGGTGTCGACCGACACGTGCAGGTCGCGGATCTCGAGTGTCGCCATGAGGATCTTCTATCTCCGTCGCTTTACAGGGATGCCTGATTCAGGGGGTTCTTGACGTCGACGAGCAGGTCGTCGCCGTCCAGCCGGACCGGGTAGATCGGTACCGGGTCGTACGCGGGCAGGCTGGTCGGCTCGCCGGTGCGCAGGTCGAAGCGGGATCCGTGCAGCCAGCACTCGATCTGGCACTCGCCGACGTCACCCTCGGACAGCTGGATCTGCGCGTGCGAGCACTCGTCCCGCACCGCGAAGTACTGCCCCTCGCTCTTCACGACCGCGACCTCCACGCCGCCGACCTCGACCGGGATGACTCCCTCATCCGGTACGTCGGCGGCAGCGCAGGCGCGCTCGAAGCTGTCGCTCACTGCCCGACAACTGCCTTGGCCGATGCGCTCAACTCCGCGGCCCGCGCCAGCTTCTGCTCGATCACGTCGTGCAGGTGCTCGGTGACCTCGGGAACGCCGATCTTGGCGATGATGTCGTTGAAGAAGCCGGACACCACCAGCCGCCGGGCCTCGTCCTCGGGGATGCCGCGGGCCTGCAGGTAGAACAGCTGCTCGTCGTCGAACCGGCCGGTCGCGGATGCGTGCCCGGCGCCCTCGATCTCACCGGTCTCGATCTCCAGGTTCGGGACCGAGTCGGCGCGGGCGCCGTCGGTCAGGACCAGGTTGCGGTTCAGCTCGAACGTGTCGGTGCCCTCGGCCGCGGCCCGGATCAGCACGTCGCCGATCCACACCGAGCGGGCCTTGTCACCGGCCAGCGCGCCCTTGTAGAGCACGTTGCTCTTGCAGTTGGTGGCCTCGTGATCGACGAACAGCCGGTTCTCGTGGTGCTGGCCCGACTCGGCGAAGTACACACCGAGGAGCTCCGCGTCGCCGCCAGGCCCGGCGTACCGGACGTTCGTGGCGATCCGGACGACCTTGCCGCCGAGGGTGACGACGACGTGGTGGAGCTTCGCGTCCCGCCCGATCAGCGCGTCGTGCTGGCCGAGGTGGATCGACTCGTGATCGCCCTGCTGGATGCTGACCACGCGCAGCTCGGCGCCGTCGCCGACGACGATCTCGACGTTGCTGCCGAGCTCACCCGCGCCGGTGTGATCGATGATCACGATCGCGCGGCTGTGCCGGCCGGCGTCCACGATCAGGTGGCTGAAGCCGCGGGCACCGAGGCTCGCGACGTTCACGTGCACCGCCTCGGTCAGCTCGGCCTCGACCGGGATCCGCACCGCCAGCGCCTCGCCCGCCTGGTTCCAGGCGATGGCCGCGGAGCGGTCCTGCGGCGTACCGACCTTCAGCGAGTCCGCGGCGACGGTCTCGAACACCACACCGTCGGGACCGGACGCGTCGACCTTGGGGGTCTCGGTGCCGGCCTCGTCGGCGAACAGCGCCTTGAGCGCCTTGACCGGGGTGAAGCGCCACTCCTCCTCGCGCCCGTTCGGCACCGGGAAGTCGGCGACGTCGTACGACGTCGGCCGCTCGCTCCGGGCCTGGAGCGGGACCGGGGAACCCGGCCCGTGGGAGTGCGCCCGGTTGCCGGTGGCGACCAGGGTTTCAGCGGCGGACATCAGCCGACGGCCCCTTCCATCTGCAGCTCGATCAAGCGGTTCAGTTCCAGCGCGTACTCCATCGGGAGCTCGCGGGCGATCGGCTCGATGAAGCCGCGGACGATCATCGCCATCGCCTCGTCCTCGGCCATGCCCCGGCTCATCAGGTAGAAGAGCTGGTCGTCGCTGACCTTGGACACGGTCGCCTCGTGTCCCATCGCCACGTCGTCCTCGCGGACGTCGACGTACGGGTAGGTGTCCGAACGGCTGATGGTGTCGACCAGCAGCGCGTCACAGCGCACCGTGGACTTGCTGTGGTGCGACCCCGGCGCCACCTCGACCAGGCCCCGGTACGACGTCCGGCCGCCACCGCGGGCCACCGACTTCGACACGATCGAGCTGGAGGTGTACGGCGCGTTGTGGACCATCTTCGACCCGGCGTCCTGGTGCTGGCCCTCGCCCGCGAACGCGACCGACAGGGTCTCGCCCTTGGCGTGCTCGCCCATCAGGTAGACGGCCGGGTACTTCATCGTCACCTTGGAGCCGATGTTGCCGTCGATCCACTCCATCGTGGCGCCCTCTTCGCAGGTGGCGCGCTTGGTGACCAGGTTGTAGACGTTGTTCGACCAGTTCTGGATCGTCGTGTAGCGGCAGCGGGCGCCCTTCTTCACGATGATCTCGACCACCGCGGAGTGCAGCGAGTCCGACTTGTAGATCGGCGCCGTACAGCCCTCGACGTAGTGCACGTAGGCGTCCTCGTCGACGATGATCAGGGTCCGCTCGAACTGGCCCATGTTCTCGGTGTTGATCCGGAAGTAGGCCTGCAGCGGGATGTCCACCTTGACGCCCTTGGGCACGTAGATGAACGAGCCGCCGGACCAGACCGCCGTGTTCAGCGAGGCGAACTTGTTGTCGCCGACCGGGATGACCGAGCCGAAGTACTCCTGGAAGATCTCCGGGTGCTCGCGCAGCCCGGTGTCGGTGTCCAGGAAGAGGACGCCCTGGGCCTCCAGGTCCTCGCGGATCTGGTGGTAGACGACCTCGGACTCGTACTGCGCCGCGACGCCGGCGACCAGGCGCTGTTTCTCCGCCTCCGGGATGCCGAGCTTGTCGTAGGTGTTCTTGATGTCCTCGGGCAGCTCTTCCCAGCTGGACGCCTGCTTCTCGGTCGACCGGACGAAGTACTTGATGTTGTCGAAGTCGATCCCGGACAGATCCGCACCCCACGACGGCATCGGCTTGCGGTCGAAGAGTTTCAGGCCCTTCAGGCGCAGGTCGAGCATCCACTCCGGCTCGTTCTTGAGGGTGGAGATGCCCCGCACCACGTCGGCGGACAGGCCGCGCTGTGCGACCGCGCCGGCGGCGTCGGAGTCGGCCCAGCCGTACTGGTAGTTGCCGAGGCCTTCCAGTTCGGGGTGAGCGGTTTGCGTCATCGTGCAGTCCTCGCAGATTCGCCGTCGGATACAGGGGCAGGACCGGGCACGACCTGGGGGGCCGGGACGTGTCCGGGAATATGTGTGGTGCAGACACCGTCGCCGTGGGCGATGGTGGCCAGTCTCTGGACGTGCCGGCCGAGCAACCGGGAGAACACCTCGGTCTCGGCCTCGCACAACTGGGGGAACTGCTCGGCCACGTGCGCGACCGGGCAGTGGTGCTGGCAGAGCTGCTCGCCGTGCGCGGCCTTCGCCGTGGACGCGGCGTACCCGTCCGTGGTCAGGGCCCGCGCGAGTGCCTCCGCCTTGTCGCTCTCGGGGGCGGCGTCGATCAGCTCCCGGTACCGCTGCTCCACCTCGGCGACCCGGCCGCGGGCGAACTCCGCGACCGCCTCGTCACCGCCGGCCTCGGCGATGAACTTCAGCGCGGTGGCCGCCAGGTCGTCGTACGCCTGGTGGAACGCGTGCCGGCCGGTGTCGGTCAGCACGAAGACCTTCGCGGGGCGGCCGCGGCCACGCGGGCCGTAGACGCGCTCCTCGCGGGACTCGACCAGGCCGTCCTCGAGCAGGTGGTCGAGATGCCGGCGAACCGCCGCCGGCGTCAGCTCGAGGCGCTCGGCGAGCACCGCGGCGCTGGACGGACCGTTGGTCAGGATCGAGCGTGCGACCCGGTCCCGGGTGGACTCGTCCCGCGCCACAACCGCGCCGGTGGGCGCGGTTCCGGTAGTCGCAGGAGTTTTCACAACATCAGTGTCGCGTAATTCCCGGAGGCCTTCAAATAAGGCTCCCCTAACCGCGTCCCGCGCGTACGCGGGGCCCGGGAGTCGATCGTGACCAGCGTCACGCTGCTCGGCTCCGCTCCCGACCCGGGCCGAAGGCCGGGCAGCCCGGTCCTAGACTTCATCCGTGCCAGTCGCGGTGGAGATCGACAACCTCGTCGTGCGGTACGGCGAGAAGGCCGCGGTCGACGGTCTCAGTCTCACCGTAACCGTCGGCACGGTGACGTCGGTGCTCGGCCCCAACGGCGCCGGCAAGACCACCACCGTGGAGAGCTGTGAGGGGTTCCGGCGGCCCGAGTCCGGGCGGGTCCGGGTGCTCGGGCTGGACCCGATCGCGGACCACGACGAATTGATGCCGCGGATCGGCGTGATGCTCCAGGAGGGCGGCGCCTGGTCCGGCGTCCGCGCCGTCGAGATGCTGAAGTACGTCGCCACCCTGCACTCGCACCCGCTGGAGATCCCGGCCCTGGTCGAGCGCCTCGACCTGGGTAGCTGCGGCCGGACGCCGTACCGGCGGCTGTCCGGCGGGCAGAAGCAGCGGCTGTCGTTCGCGCTGGCGATCGTCGGGCGGCCGGAGGTCGCGTTCCTCGACGAGCCGACGACCGGGCTCGATCCGCACGGCCGACGGGAGATCTGGCAGCTGATCCGCGACCTGCGCGACGACGGCGTGACCGTCGTACTCACCACGCACGGGATGGACGAGGCCGAGCAGTTGTCGGACCAGGTCCACGTGGTGTCCGCGGGCAAGGTGATCGCATCCGGCACTCCGGACGCGCTGACCGAGCACGGTGCGAAGTCCCTGGAGGACGTCTACCTCGCGTTGACGGCACCACCCAAGCGGGAGCACTCATGAGCACCTATGCGCCCCGGCCGGGAAGTGCGCCGTGGCCGCGGAAGGTGCTTGCGCACTCACGGATGGAGTTCCGGCTCCTGATCCGCAACGGCGAGCAGTTGCTGCTGGCGCTCGTCATCCCACTCGGGATCCTCTTGCTTCTGGGTGGCACCGGACTCGGCGACCGGTTGCCGCTCGGCGACGGGCGGGCGATCGACGACGCCGTACCGCGGGTGCTCGCGCTCGCCGTACTGTCCTCGTCCTTCACCTCGCTCGCGATCGCGACCGGCTTCGAGCGTCGGTACGGCGTGATCAAGCGGCTCGGCGCCTCTCCCCTGTCCCGGACCGGACTGCTGGCCGGGAAGATCGGCGCTGTCCTGGTCGTGCAGGTGATCCAGCTCGCCATCCTGATCGGGACCGGCTTCGCCCTCGGGTGGGACCCGGCCGGCGGTTTCGACGCCGTGTTCGGGGTGATCCTGATGGTCCTGTGCGGTACGGCGGCCTTCGCGTCCCTCGGACTGCTGATGGCCGGCGTACTCCGGGCCGAGGCCACCCTGGCCGCGGCCAACCTGCTCTATCTGCTGTTGCTGGTCGGCGGTGCGGTGATGACACCGGTCGACGAGTACCCGGCCGGCATGCAGGGTGTCGTCCGGCTGCTGCCGAGCGCCGCGCTGGCCAACGGGCTGGCGAACTCGACCATCGAGGGTGTGATCCCGTGGGCCGCCGCACTGTCCCTCGCGCTATGGGCCGGGGTGCTCGGATACCTGGTGTCCAGGACCTTCCGCTGGGACTGAGCAGACCTTTCTCTAGAGTGTGCCGGTGATGAGCACGGAGACCCCGCCGCAAGAGACCGAACCAGTCAACGCCTTCTGGCGGCTGGTACCCGAGCCGAGCCTGGATGTCGTCCGGCGCTGGGGCTGGGCGTCGGTGGTGGCGAACATCGGCATCGTGGTGACCGGCGGACTGGTCCGGCTGACCGGCTCCGGTCTCGGCTGCCCGACCTGGCCGCAGTGCACCGACGAGTCGTACGTGCCGCACGCCGCCCTCGGCATCCACGGCGCGATCGAGTTCGGCAACCGGATGCTCGGCTTCGTGGTCGCGGTCGTCGCGATCTGCACCTGGCTCGTGGTGATGCGGTACCGCCCGATCCGCCGGGACCTGCGCCGGCTCGCGACCGCGGCCGCGCTCGGCGTACCGCTGCAGGCTGTGATCGGCGGCATCAGCGTGCTGACCGGACTGAATCCGTGGATCGTCTCGGCGCACTTCCTGGTCTCACCGGTGATCATCACTCTGACGGTGTCGATGGTGCGGCGGTCCCGGACCAGCCCCTACCCGCACACTCCCCCGGTGGTCCGGGCGCTCGCGACCGCCTGTGTGGTGGCGGTCTGGCTGACCGTTGCTCTCGGCACCTTGGTGACCGGCGCCGGCCCGCACTCGGGCGACCCGGACACCGGGCGGAACGGGTTCAACGAGGAACTGATCAGTCAGCTGCACGCGGATGTCGTGTTCGGACTGCTCGGGATCTCGATCGCGCTGGTGATCGCGACCCGGGTGACCGCGACGTCACGGACCTTGCGGAAGCTGGCCGCCTGGCTGCTCGCGATGGAATTCCTGCAGGGCGCCGTCGGCTTCACGCAGTACTTCACCGGCCTCCCGTGGGGCCTGGTCCTGGTGCACATGTTCTTCGCCGGCCTGCTGATCGCACTCGTCACCGCGGTCTACGGCGAACGCGGCACACCCGCAACCTAGGACCCTGCGCTCATCGCCGAACGTAGGACCCGCTGGTGAGATCCTCGACGATCGCCGGGCGGCTCGGTCGCCAGCCGAGCTCGGCCCGAGTCCGTGTGCTGCTGATCGCTTGGTCCAGCGCCAGCCAGCGGGCGTACTGCTCACCCAACTCCTCGGCCGCGGACGCGACCGGCCAGGCTTCGGCTCGCCCGGTCCCGCCGGCCGCCAGGTCCGCGGCGGCCGCGATCGCGCTGACCTCGACGGCCTCATCGCGTACTCCGTGCAGAACAGCACCTGATCGGGCTTGGTCGATCGCCAGCAGAACCAGGTCTGCGAGATCGTCGACCTGCACCGTCGGCCAGCGAGTTCCGGGGGCGCCCACGTAGCGGCCGACGCCGTACTTGCGTGCCCACCCGACCATCTCAGCGGGAATGCCACCGCCACGTCCGTACACGACCCCGGGCCGGATCACGACGGTGCGGACCCGGCCGGCCGCGGCGAGGACGGCCCGTTCGATCTGTGCACGCGGCGTGTCGCCGCCCGGTGGATCCTCGGTGAACGGCGTCTCGCCCACCGCGCCCAACCACCAGATGCCGCTGATGTAGATGAGCGGAACACCGTGATCGAGGAGCGCGGCGGTGGACGCCAGGTCGACGTCGAGGTCGCCGCTGGGATTGCCGGCGTGTACGACGACGTCCGGTCGGACGGCGGCGAGCGCCGAGCGCAGTGTCTCTGGGCGGGTGAGGTCGCCCGGCACGGTCGGGTAGTCCGCGACGGTCCCGCGCCGAGACACCGCAACGACCTCGTAGCCGGCACCCGTCAAGCGCTCGGCGACCGCCGTACCGATGTAGCCGCTCGCACCGATGACTGCCGCCTTCACCGTGAACCCCCTTCGAACTCACCGAGTACGGCGGACCTCAGCACGTCGAGACCGACGCTCCCGAGATCGAGCGCGCGGCGGTGGAAGGACTTGAGCTCGAACCCACTTCCTTCCCTGGCACGCACCTCGTCGCGCAGCAACAGCCAGGCACGCTCCGAGTCGACAGGTACGGCAGCCGCCAACGCGGTCAGCGTCCGCGATCGCAGGGCCGAGATCTCGGCTTTGCCGTCGGGCGACAGATCCGGAAGGCCGGTCTGGTGCCCAGTGATGCCGGCTCCGGTCGCCGCGATCGGGTCGAGGGCGACGAAGTCCGCCACGAATCGATCCATCACCTGGTCGACCCCGGTGGCCGGACGTCGTTCGCTCGACATCGGGTCTGCCTCCCACTCGCTGACGGATGCCGGGCGGCTCAGGCTCGGCAGAGAACAGTCTGCCGAGCTGGATCGAAAACGTCTATTTACGAATCCTTTGAGAATCTATAAGCTGAGCTATTGTGTTGGATCTTCGGCGACTCCGGCTGCTACACGCTCTGGCCGGGTACGGGACGGTCAGCGCGGCGGCCGAGGCGCTCCATCTGACAGGCCCGGCGGTTTCCCAGCAGCTCGCGACACTGGAGCGCGAGGCCGGCGTTCGTCTGTTGCAGCGACAGGGGCGCCGCTTGACTCTCACCGAGGCGGGCCGGGTGCTCGTCGCGCACACCGACGTACTGCTCGACCAGCTGGCGGCAGCCGAGTCGGACCTGCTGGCGCTTCGTTCCGAGGTCGCGGGAACGGTGCGGATCGGCGCTTTCGCCTCGGCCGCGGCAACTTTTGTCGCATCGGCCTGGCGCACGCTCGACGCGGAGGGCGGCCGGCTGAAGCTACGGCTGGTGGGCATGGAACCGGAGGAGAGCCTGCCCGCTCTCTCCCGCGGCGAGGTCGAGATCGCGGTGGCGCACTCTTATGACCTGTTGCCGTTCACGGTCCCGCCGACGTGCGAGCGCCATGAGCTGTTGACCGATCCGGTGGTCGTCGCGCTGCCCGAGGCCGACCCGGTGGCCCTCGGCGGAGAGACGGTCGATCTTGCCGCTCTCAGTGACCACGCCTGGCTGTCGGTTCCCTCCGACACCTCGTGTCACCAGATGCTGCAACGCGCCTGCGGAGCATCGGGTTTCGTGCCTCAGCTTGTCGCGCAGACCGGAGAATACGCAGCGGTGCTTGCACTGATCGCCGCCGGAGCTGGTGTGACTCTGCTGCCCGTGCTGGGCGCCCGGAACATTCCGCCGGGGGTGGTCTTGAGACCGCTCGCGCGGCCGATCAGCCGTCACATCTTTGCCATCACGCGCCACGGCGGAGAGCGACACCCCGCCGTGAATGTCGTCCTCGACCGCCTGCGCACAGCGACCCGGGAATTCGAGGTTCAGGCACCTTCCGGTGAGACCTAGGCGGTCCCACCGGAAGGAGCACTACGACCGACTGTCAGTGACGGACCTTGTAGACCGCACCAGGACCGAAGACCGGGCTTGCGACGTACAGGTCGCCCCACTTGCTGAACGCGGCGCCGCCCGGCAGGTTGAGCTGTCCGCGGACCAGTTCCTTCTTGTACCCGGCCTTGTGGTGCTTGCCCGGGTACTGCAGGTACAGCGAACCGATGGTCGAGCCGCCCATCTCGAACTTCAGCCAGCTGTCCCTGGCGAGCTGAACGACGGCGAGCGTGCCACGCGGGCCACCGGCCAGGTCGACGATCGACGTGTAACCGTCGGCATACCGCTGGCACTTGCCCTTGTACGGCTTGGCCGGATCGCACACCGCGCCCACCGAGCCCGGCTTGATCCGCCAGATCTGCGACGTCCCCGGAGTCGCCGGGAAGCCACGCAGCTCACCGACGTACCAGTAGCCGTCCGATCCCACCGTCACCGACGTGGCGACAGCCTCGGCCACCCACGGCGTCCCGGCGGGTGGCGCGTCCGGCCCGAGACCGGCGGGAACCTTGACCGTGCGTGGCTTCAACCGCGCGACGGTCTTGATCTTGCCGTTCGGCCAGACCCGGAGCAGGTCGTTGCCGGCGGCATCCGCTACCAGCACCGTGCCGTCCTTCAGGGCCGCGACGCCGAACGGGTTGGTCTCCGTCGGCGGATCGTCCTGGTTGTACGGATCCGGGTCCTTGGCCTGGTACTTCGCGATGTCGGCCACCGCCACCGGTGACCTGCCCGGCCGGAGCCGGAACAGCGTCGCGCCACCCGGCGGGATCGCGCCCTCGGGTCCGCCACCGCCGGTCAGGGCATACGTGACACCCCATTTGTTGGTGTCGATCGCCGGTGCGAACCCACCCGGGACCTGGCCGAGCTTCCAGGTCTTCTTGCCGTCGGTCGCGTAGACCGAACCGTCCGTGACGCTGTAGATGACCTTCTTGCCGAACGTCGAGACGCCGCGCGGGCCGTCGAGACCCGTTGCCACCGGCTTCAAACTGCTGGAATGCCCACCGGCGTCGGCTTGTCCTGCCACCAGGACGGAACCGGCCAAGGCGAGTGCCGCCACTGCGGCAATGCGTGTTCTTACCCCCACTGCGAAACCCCCTGAAGTCACGCCTCCCCAGGTGCGGATCCCCCCGCAGACCCCCACATCGCAACATCGGATCACGATTAGGTCAACCGGAGAACTCCCCGCGCCCGCGGGGCGACGCTCAGTGCAGGAGCGGATCGATGGCCGCGGCAATGAACAGCAGGGCCAGGTAGATGTTCGAGAAGTGGAAGAGCCGCATCGGCCGCAGCGCGGCTCCGTCGGCGCCGGTGTGGGCCCGGAGCAACAACGCGCGAGCCTCGCGCAGGAACAGGAAACCGAGCACGATCGCGGCCAGCGGGTAGACGAAACCGGTGCCCGCGACGGGCCACAGCGCGATCGAGGTGATCACCATGACCACGGAGTACGCCATGATCTGCCGGGCCGTGGCGACCGGAGTGGCGACGACGGGCAGCATCGGTACGTCGACCGACGCGTAGTCCTCGCGGTAGCGCATCGCCAGCGACCAGGTGTGCGGCGGCGTCCAGAAGAACACCACGCCGAACAGCACGACCGGGGTCCAGGCCAGCTCGTTGGTCACCGCGGTCCAGCCGATCAGCGTCGGGAAGCAACCCGCGATCCCGCCCCAGACGATGTTCTGCACGGTCCGGCGCTTCAGCACCATCGTGTAGCCGAAGACGTAGAACGCGTTCGCGGCCAGGGCCAGCCCCGACGACAGCCAGTTGACCAGCAGGCCGAGCTCGAGGGTGGCCAGGATGCCGAGCACGATGCCGAAGATCGTCGCCGACCGCGGGCTGACCGCGTGCCGGGGCAGCGGGCGGCGGCGGGTCCGGCGCATCTGCTCGTCGATGTCGCGGTCGAGCACACAGTTGATCGTGTTCGCGCTGCCGGCCGCCAGGATGCCGCCGACCAGGGTGGCGGCGACGACCTGGAGGCCGGGCACTCCCCCGGCGGCCAGGAACATCACCGGCACGGTGGTGATCAGCAGCAGCTCGATGATGCGTGGCTTGGTCAGACCGACGTACGCCTTCACCACGTCGCGCACCGACGGACTGAGAACAGCAGTACCGTCCGGCTGCGGCGTCGGGTACGACGTCGTCGCGGCTGGACGCGGGTCGACGGCCGTCACGAACACCTCGAACTGAGTGGGTTGACGCCGGAGCTCCGGCGCTGACGGTTCGACAGTCTACGACGCCCCGTAGGAGGGTTCGTTCACCCCCCGGGTGAGTCCGACGAACAAGTGTGGGGCGGTGTTCATCCGGATGTGATTCCGATGACGTGAAATGGGTCCCGGTGTGATGTCGCGGACGTCCGGAACGCCCCGGGAACAATGACGCCACGAACCAGGTTGCGGATCAGTGGAAGGCAGGAAAGGTCAGGGCGAGTAGGCTCGCTCACGGTGACGCGCGGGGGCGCGATCGAACCGGCCGGTGGGGCCGGTCGCGATCCCCTTCGACGCTGACCGGAAGACCTGACGCAGCCATCGAGAGGAGCGCCGCCGGCGTGACGGAGAAGACCAGCCCGAAGCTTGAATGGACCGACCTCGACCAGCGCGCGGTCGACACCGTACGGGTGCTCGCGATGGACGCGGTGGAGAAGGTCGGCAACGGCCATCCCGGTACGGCGATGAGCCTGGCGCCGGCGGCGTACCTGCTGTTCCAGAAGGTGATGCGGCACAACCCGGCGGACGCGCACTGGGCCGGCCGGGACCGGTTCGTGCTGTCGGCCGGCCACTCCAGCCTCACCCTGTACATCCAGCTCTACCTGGCCGGCTTCGGCCTCGAACTGGACGATCTGAAGGCGCTGCGGACCTGGGGCAGCAAGACCCCGGGCCACCCGGAGTACGCGCACACCAAGGGTGTCGAGACGACCACCGGCCCGCTCGGCCAGGGCGTCGGCAACGCGGTCGGGATGGCGATGGCGGCCCGCCGCGAGCGCGGCCTGCTCGACCCGGACGCCCCGAAGGGCGAGGGTCTGTTCGACCACCACATCTACGTGATCGCGTCGGACGGCGACCTGGAGGAAGGCGTCTCGGGTGAGGCGTCCTCGCTGGCCGGGCACCAGAAGCTCGGCAACCTGACGGTCATCTACGACGCGAACAAGATCTCGATCGAGGACGACACCGACATCGCGTTCTCCGAGGACGTGGCGGCGCGCTATGCGGCGTACGGCTGGCACGTCCAGGACGTCGACTGGACGAACGGCGGCACGGGCTACGAGGAGAACGTCCAGGCCCTGTACGACGCCATCCAGGCGGCCGAGGCGGTGACCGACAAGCCGAGCTTCATCCGGCTGCACACGATCATCGGCTGGCCGGCCCCGAACAAGCAGAACACCGGCAAGATCCACGGCTCCGCCCTCGGCGCCGACGAGGTCGCCGCGACCAAGAAGGTGCTGGGCTGGGACCCGGAGCAGAGCTTCCAGGTCGCCGACGACGTGATCGCGCACACCCGCCAGGCGCTCGAGCGCGGCAAGGCCCTCCAGGACGACTGGGACGTCAGGTACGACGCCTGGCGGTCGGCGAACCCGGAGCGTGCCGCGCTGCTCGACCGGCTGTCGAAGCGCGAGCTGCCGTCCGGCTGGAAGGACGCGCTGCCGAGCTGGGAGGCCGACGCCAAGGGCGTCGCCACCCGCGCCGCGTCCGGTGAGGTGCTGACGAAGCTGTCGCCGGAGCTGCCCGAACTCTGGGGTGGTTCGGCCGACCTGGCCGGCTCGAACAACACCACCCCGAAGGGCCAGCCGTCCTTCATCCCGCCGGAGTACTCCACCAAGGAGTTCCAGGGCGACGAGTACGGCCGCGTCCTGCACTTCGGCATCCGCGAGCACGCCATGGGCTCGGTGCTGAACGGCATCACCCTGCACGGCCTGACCCGCCCGTACGGCGGCACGTTCCTCGTCTTCAGCGACTACATGCGCCCGGCGGTCCGACTGGCGGCGCTGATGAAGCTGCCGGTCACTTACGTGTGGACGCACGACTCCATCGGCCTCGGCGAGGACGGCCCGACCCACCAGCCCGTCGAGCACCTGTCGGCGCTGCGCGCGATTCCGGGCCTGGACGTCGTACGTCCGGGTGACGCGAACGAGACCACCGCCGCGTGGGCCGCGATCCTGGAGCACACCGACCGCCCGGCCGGCCTGGCGCTGACCCGGCAGAACGTGCCGACGTTCCCGCGTGGCACCGACGGCTACGCCACCACTGAGAACGTCAAGAAGGGCGGCTACACGCTGCTCGACACCGACGGCACGCCGGACGTCGTACTGATCGCCACCGGCTCTGAGCTGCAGCTGGCCGTCGAGGCCCGCGAGACGCTGGCGGGCGAGGGCGTCAAGGCCCGAGTCGTCTCGATGGTCTCCCGCGAGTGGTTCGACGAGCAGGACGACGCGTACCGCGAGTCCGTCATCCCGGCCGGCGTCCGCGCCCGGGTCTCGGTCGAGGCGGGCATCGCGCAGAGCTGGCACGACATCGTCGGCGACGCCGGCCGCAGCGTCAGCCTCGAGCACTACGGCGCCTCGGCCGCCTACCAGACCCTGTACGACGAGTTCGGCATCACCGCCGGCGCCGTCGTCCAGGCCGCCAAGGACAGCATCGCCGCGGCCGCGCAGATCAGCGGCCCGGGTGTGCCGCCCAAGCGAGCCGCGGCCGGCCCGGTCGGACCCGCCGACGCCAACTGACACTCACACAACAGAACATTCGGAAGGCTCCGGACATGAACGATCGCTTGAAAGCACTCGCCGACGCGGGTGTGTCCATCTGGCTCGACGACCTCTCCCGGGAGCGGCTGACCAGCGGAAGCCTGGCCGACCTGATCCAGGACAAGCACGTGGTCGGCGTGACGACGAACCCGACCATCTTCGCCAAGGCGATCTCCGACGCCGACGCGTACGCCGAGAAGATCTCCCGGCTGGCCGCCGAGGGCGTCTCCACCGACGAGGCGATCCGGGTCATCACCACCGACGACGTCCGCGACGCCGCCGACCTGTTCAAGCCCGTGTACGACGACACCGAGGGCCAGGACGGCCGGGTCTCGATCGAGGTGGAGCCGAGCCTGGCCCGCGACACCGAGAAGACGAACCGGCAGGCCAAGGAGCTGTGGGAGGCCGTCGGCCGGGAGAACGTGTTCGTGAAGATCCCGGCCACCAAGGAGGGCCTGCCCGCGATCACCGCGACGCTGGCCGCCGGGATCAGCGTGAACGTGACGCTGATCTTCTCGCTGGACCGCTACAAGGCGGTCGCGGACGCGTTCCTGTCCGGCCTGGAGCAGGCGATCGAGAACGGTCACGACGTGACCAAGCTGGCCAGCGTCGCGTCGTTCTTCGTCAGCCGGGTGGACACCGAGGTGGACAAGCGGCTGGACGCGATCGGCACGGACCAGGCCAAGGCGCTGAAGGGCAAGGCCGCGATCGCCAACGCCCGGCTCGCGTTCGAGGCGTACGAGGCGATCTTCGACACCGACCGCTGGCGCGAGATCGAGACCGCCGGCGCCAAGCCGCAGCGCCCGTTGTGGGCGTCGACCGGCACCAAGGACCCGTCGTACTCCCCCACCCTGTACGTCGACAACCTGGTCACCAGCGGCGTCGTCAACACGATGCCAGAGGCAACCATCAAGGCGGTCGAGGAGCACAGCGAGTTCGCCGGTGACACGGTCCGCGGCGAGTACGACGCCGACCGCAAGGTGATCGCGGACCTGGAGCGGCTGGGCATCTCCTACGACGAGGTCGTGCAGGTGCTCGAGGACGAGGGCGTGGCCAAGTTCGACGCGTCGTGGTCGGACCTGCAGGACACCGTCACCGCGGCCCTGAAGGGTGCTGCCAAGTGACCGTACCGAAGGTGAGCACGCAGAACGGCGACTGGGCCGAGGTCGTCGACCGGCTGGTGTCGGAGAAGATCGCATCCCGGATCGCGGCGAAGGACGCGACGATCTGGGGGCCGGAGGCCGAGCCCGAGGCCTCGATCCGGCTCGGCTGGGTCGACCTGCACGAGACCTCCCGGCCGCTGCTGGCCGAGATCGAGGCCTTGCAGGCGGACTTCCGGTCCGAGAGTCTGGACCGGGTCGTGCTGTCCGGCATGGGCGGCTCGTCGCTGGCCCCCGAGGTGATCACCCGGACCGCCGGCGTGGAGCTCGTCGTACTGGACTCGACCGATCCGAGCGTGGTCGCGCGGGCGCTGGGCGGCGACCTGTCGAAGACGGTCATCGTGGTGTCGAGCAAGTCCGGTGGCACGGTGGAGACCGACAGCCACCGGCGGACGTTCGTCAAGGCGTTCACCGACGCGGGCATCGACGCCGCGTCACGGGTCGTCGTGGTGACCGACCCGGGTTCGCCGTTCGAGAAGCTGTCGGCCGACGAGGGCTACCGCAAGACGTTCCTCGCCGACCCGAACATCGGCGGTCGCTACAGCGCGCTGACCGCCTTCGGGCTGGTTCCGTCCGGTCTGGCCGGCGCGGACATCGCCGAACTGCTGGACCAGGCAGCCGAGGCCGCTCCGGAGCTGCAGGCCGACTCGACCGACAACCCGGCGCTGTGGCTGGGCGCCGTACTCGCCGCCAGCGCGGGGCGGGACAAGGCGATCATCACGGCCGAGGGCTCGGACATCGTCGGCTTCCCGGACTGGGCGGAGCAGTTGATCGCCGAGAGCACCGGCAAGAACGGCACCGGCGTGCTGCCGGTCGCGGTCGAGGTCGGTGCTCCTGAGCTGCGGAGCGAGGCTGCCGACCTCACCAACGCACTGCTGGCCGAGAAGGCCGCGAGTGGTGTGCCGACGGCGCTGACCTCGGGCTCGCTCGGCGGTCAGTTCCTGCTGTGGGAGGTGGCCACGGCGGTGGCCGGCTACCTGCTCGCGATCAACCCGTTCGACCAGCCGGACGTGGAGAGCGCGAAGAAGGCGGCCCGCGGCCTGCTCGACGCACAGCCCGAGCCGGAGGCGGCGGCCTTCACCGAAGGTTCCGTCGAGGTCCGTGGTTCCGAGGGGCTGCTGGACGGCGTGGACTCGCTGCAGGGTGCGGTCGACGCGCTGCTGGGCAAGCTCGACGCGAAGGGGTACCTGGCCGTCATGGCCTACCTCGACTCCGAGCGCGACGCCGATCTGGCCTCGGTACGCCCGGCGCTGGCGACCCGGACGGGCCGTCCGGTGACCTTCGGCTGGGGTCCGCGGTTCCTGCACTCCACCGGCCAGTACCACAAGGGCGGCCACCCGGAGGGCGTGTTCCTGCAGATCACCGGTGCGCACCCGACCGACGTGGAGATCCCCGACCGGCCGTTCACCTTCGGCACGCTGATCTCGGCCCAGGCGGCCGGTGACGCGAACGTGCTCGCCGAGCGCGGCCGTCCGGTACTGCGGCTCCACCTGACCGATCCGGCGAGCGGCGTACAACAGCTCCGCGCCCTCTTCGGAAACTAGCCCTGTTCGAAACCACAACTCGGAGGGAAGCGGCTGATGACCGCTCAGCTCGACGAAGAGTCGTCCGGTCCGGTGAACCCGCTACGGGATCCGCAGGATCGGCGGCTCCCGAGGATCGCCGGGCCGTGCAGCCTGGTGATCTTCGGCGTCACCGGTGACCTGGCCCGCAAGAAGCTGATGCCGGCGGTCTACGACCTGGCGAACCGGGGGCTGCTGCCACCCGGTTTCGCCCTGGTCGGGTTCGCCCGTCGCGACTACACCAACCAGGACTTCGCGCAGATCGTGCACGACTCGGTCAAGGAGCACGCCCGGACCCCGTTCCGCGAGGAGGTCTGGCAGCAGCTGGCCGAGGGCTTCCGGTTCGTGCCGGGTGACCTGACCGACGACGCGGCGTTCGAGCGGCTGCGGGAGACCGTGGACGAACTGGACGTGAACCGCGGCACCGGCGGCAACCACGCGTTCTACCTGTCCATCCCGCCGGGCCTGTTCCCGCAGGTCGTGCAGCAGCTCTCCGAGCACGGGCTGACCAGGGAGATGCCAGGCTCGTGGCGGCGGGTGGTGATCGAGAAGCCGTTCGGCCACGACCTGAAGAGCGCCCGTGAGCTGAACCAGGTGGTCGAGTCGGTGTTCCCGCCCGAGGCGGTCTTCCGGATCGACCACTACCTGGGCAAGGAGACCGTCCAGAACATGCTGGCGCTGCGGTTCGCCAACTCCATGTTCGAGCCGGTCTGGAACAGCCACTACGTCGACCACGTCCAGATCACCATGGCCGAGGACATCGGCATCGGCGGCCGGGCCGGGTACTACGACGGCATCGGTGCGGCCCGCGACGTGATCCAGAACCACCTGCTCCAACTGCTCGCGCTGGTCGCGATGGAGGAGCCGGTGAGCTTCGACGCGTGGTCGCTGCGGCAGGAGAAGAAGAAGGTGCTCGCGGCGGTGAAGCTGCCGGAGCGCCTCGACCTGCACACCGCCCGCGGTCAGTACGCGGCCGGCTGGGCCGGCGGCGTCAAGGTGAAGGGCTACCTGCAGGAGGACGGCATCCCGCAGTCGTCGGCGACGGAGACCTTCGCGGCGCTCCGGGTCGACGTCGACACCCGCCGCTGGGCCGGCGTCCCGTTCTATCTGCGCACCGGCAAGCGGCTCGGCCGCCGGGTGACCGAGGTCGCGGTGATGTTCAAGCGCGCACCACACCTGCCGTTCACCAAGACCGAGACCGAGGAACTGGGCCAGAACGCACTGGTCCTGCGGATCCAGCCGGACGAGGGCATCACGATGCGCTTCGGCGCCAAGGTGCCCGGCACGATGATGGAGATCCGCGACGTGAACATGGACTTCCAGTACGGCGGTTCGTTCACGGAGTCCTCGCCGGAGGCGTACGAGCGGCTCATCCTCGACGTACTGCTCGGCGACCCGCCGCTGTTCCCGCAGCACACCGAGGTGGAGCTGGGCTGGAAGATCCTCGACCCGGTGATCGGGTACTGGGCCGAGCACGGCAAGCCGGAGCAGTACGCGTCCGGCGACTGGGGCCCGGCCTCCGCGCACGAGATGCTCGCCCGCGACGGACGCGCCTGGAGGCGGCCATGATCATCGACCTCACCGGTACGACGTCGAGCGAGATCGCGTCGGCACTGCTCAAGGCGCGCCGGAACGCGGGCTCGCCGGCCATGGGCATGGTCGGCACCATCGTGGTGGTCGTCGACGAGGCGTCCCACCACGACGCGATGAAGGCCGCGAACGAGGCCGGTCGCGAGCACCCGTCCCGCGTCCTGGTCGCGATCCTGCGGCCCGGCCGGGGTGCACCCGGGCTCGATGCCGAAGTGCGGGTGGGTGAAGGCATTCCCGGCGAGGCGGTGCTGCTTCGGCTGCACGGTGAGCTGGCCAAGGTGCCCGAGTCCGTGATCACCCCGCTGCTGCTGCCCGACTCCCCCGTCATCGTCTGGTGGCCGGGCGGCGGGCCGAAGGTCCCCGCCGACGACCCGCTGGGCAAGCTGGGCCGTCGCCGCGTCACCGATGCGGCCGCGACCCGGCGGGCGTCCGTCGACTTCAGTGCGCGGGCCGAGGGCTACGAGCCGGGCGACACCGACTTCGCGTGGTCGCGGCTGACGCCGTGGCGTGCGCTGATGGCGGCCGCCCTGGATCAGTACCCGACCAAGGTGAGCGCGGCCGAGGTCGTGTCCGCGAAGGGCAACCCCAGTGCGGATCTGATGGCCGCCTGGCTGCAGTGCCGGCTCGGTGTCCCAGTGGAGCAGAAGAACTCGCGCGGACCGGGTGTGACCGCCGTGAGAATGTTCACGCCGGCCGGACCGATCGCATTGACCCGGCCGGATGGCGCGGTGGCGACGTTCAGTATCCCGGGCCAGCCGGACCGGCCGGTCGCTCTGAAGCGCCGTACGACGTCCGAGCTGCTCAGTGAAGAACTGCGCCGGCTCGACCCGGACGACGTGTACGCGCGGACGCTGGAATGCCTGGTCAAGCGGGAGGCGATGCCGGAGGACGTCAAGAAAGTCGGCGCCGTTCAGCGGAAGACGGCGGCGGAGCGAGCGTCTGCCGCTGCGAAGAAGGCGACGGTGGCGAGCACTCCGGTCCAGGAGACGGCGGCGAAGAAGTCCTTCGCGAGGAAGGCGACAGCGAAGAAGTCTGCCGGTACGTCGGCCGCTGCCGGCGCTGCCAAGAAGGCCGTTGCCAAGAAGACCGCGGCCAAGAAGACGGCTGCCGTGAAGAAGTCGCCGGCAAGGAAGACTGCTGCGAAGAAGGGCACGGGCAAGAGGGTGGCGGGGCGCTCATGAGCGCCCCGTCCGTCCTGGTGAACCGTGACGCCGAGGGGCTGGCACACGCCGTCGCGGCGCGGTTCATCACCCGCCTCGTCGATGTCCAGAGCAGTGGCCGGGTCGCCCAGGTCGTGTTGACCGGCGGCCGGGTCGCAGCGGTCGTGTACCGCGCGGTCGCCGAGTCTCCCGCCCGGCATGCGATCGACTGGCGGCGGGTCGAGTTCTGGTGGGGCGACGAGCGGTTCCTGCCGGACGGCGACCCGGAGCGCAACGAGACGCAGAACCGCGGGGCGCTGCTCTCCCGCGTGGACGTGGATCCGGCCCGGATCCACCCCATGCCGGCCGATGCCGGCCAGGGCGCGGAGGCTGCGGCAGCTGCCTACGCCGCCGAGCTGAAGGCCGCGATGGGTTCCGGCGATCAGGACGGCGTACCGACGTTCGACGTACTGATGCTCGGCGTCGGGCCCGATGGACACGTGGCGTCGCTCTTCCCCGGGTTCGCCCAGCTGAAGGTCGCCGACGTCGCGGCCGTTGCCGTCCACGACTCGCCCAAGCCGCCGCCGACCCGCGTCTCGCTGACGCTCCCGGCGCTCGACCGGGCCCGCGAGGTGTGGTTCGTGGTGTCGGGTGACGACAAGGCTCATGCGGTTGGTCAGGCGTTGAGCGGCGGCGACGTACCCGCGGCGCAGCCGAAAGGCCTGGACCGCACGCTGTGGCTGGTCGACGAGGCCGCCGCGCAGGAGCTCCCGGGGTCATGACGACGTTCCGCGAGCTGCATGCCGGCCGCTTCGTGATGCCGAACGCCTGGGATGCCGGGAGTGCGGTGCTGCTGACCGAGGCCGGGTTCCCGGCGATCGCGACAACGAGTGCCGGGATCGCGTTCTCGATGGCGAAGGGCGATCACACGCTGCCCGACGGCGCGCCCGCCGTGTCGCGGGAGGCCATGTTCGCGCGGATGCGGGAGATCACCGCCGCGAGCGCCGTACCGGTGAACGGGGATCTCGAGGACGGGTACGGCGCTGAGCCGGCCAAGGTCGCGGAGACGATCACGCTGGCCCGCGAGATCGGCCTGGCCGGCGGGAACATCGAGGACTTCGACGGACGCGACCTGTACGACGTCGAGCTGGCGGTGGAGCGGATCGTCGCGGCCCGCGAGGCGGCCGGCCCGGACTTCGTGCTCACGGCGCGCACCGACGGGCAGATGCTGCGTACGCCGACCTCGTTGAGCGACTCGATCGACCGTGCCAACCGCTTCCGGGCAGCCGGCGCCGACTGCCTCTACGTGCCGGGCGTGAACGACCTCGACCCGATCCGCACCTTGGTGCGCGAGATCGACGGTCCGGTCAACGTCGTGATCGGCCTGGGGACGTCGACCCTGACCGTCGGCGATCTGCAGGACGCCGGCGTGACCCGGATCAGCCTCGGCGGCAGCATCGCCCGCGCTGCCCTGGGTTTCATCCGCCGCAGCGCCCAAGAGCTCGCCACGCAAGGCACCATCACCTTCGCCGCCGACCAGATCCCCCAAGCCGAACTCAACCAGCTCTTCGCGAATCATCCCGGGTGAACTGACCCGAAGGCGGCTTCCAGCGGTGGGAACATCGCCCGTACGTCGCCGCCGGTGACCCAGATGCCGATGGCCAAAGCGGCAGTTGCCTCCAGCAACTTCGCACGGTCGAGTCCGCCCGCTTGCACGGGCTCACACCCGAGTGCTCGGACCAGCCGGCCGACCTGCCCCAGCGCGGGCTGCGCCGCCTGGAACACAACGGCCTCGTCCAGCGCCACCGGTACGCCGAGGCGCCGCCGCGGGTCGAGTACTCGCTCACCAAGCCCGGTGAGGACACCTCCTGGTTCCGATCCGCGCACTCGGTGACTGGGCGGCGGCGTACGCGGACCGGATACCGACCGGAAGGAAACCGTAAGACTGCTCGGGCACAGTGCTGGTGTCAGGTCGATCCAGCCAGGAGGTCCCGCTCATGTTCACGCTCAGCCAGACTGTCGACGCACCGCCCACCGAGGTGGCCCGGGCCTTCACCGAACCCGAGCCGTTCGCCGCGTGGTTCGTCGCGGATGGCTTCACCACCCCGGCCGACCGGGTGACCATCGACGCCCGGCCCGGCGGGCTGATCTCGGCCGTCTTCGTCAGCGCCGACGGCTCGAGTGAGGTGCCGTTCACCATCCGCTTCGGCTCGGTGGACCTGCCGCGGCAGGTCGTCCTGTACGTCGACGATCCCGAGGAGGTCACTGTCGAGCTGACGGAGGCCGGTGAGGGACGGACGCGGCTGGACTACCGGAGCACCGGGCTGGCGCCCGAACACGAGAATGAGGTCCGGACCGGTGTGGCACACATGCTCGGATGCCTGGCGACGTACTTCAAGTGACCAGCCTTCAAGTGATGGGCCTTCAAGTGATCAGCCTGGGTATAGGCCGGGGCGGGCCGGCTCGCCGGGTGAATAGTCCGGTACGTCGCCGTTGGTGGCTCCGAGGAGTCGGCGGGTGAGCGCGTCGCGAGACGACAGGAGCTCGTCGACAGCAGCCCGCAGGTGGCTCGAGTCAGGAGCTGCGCCGGACTCGGCGGCCAGCAGGACGGTACGGCGGACGAGTTCCTTCATGAAAGAAGCCGTGGTGCCCTCGGTCCGGCTGATCACCTCGTCGACAACGTCCGCTGTGGGCTGCAGGTTCGGGCCGTACAGGCTCAGTAGCCGGGTCCGTCCGTCGGCGTCGGGCAGCGGCACCTCGACGGCCAGATCGACGCGACCAGGGCGCCGCATCAGCGCCGGCTCGAGCAGGTCGGCGCGGTTCGTGGTCAGTAGGAAGGCGACGTCGGCGTCCTCGGCCAGCCCGTCCATCTCGTTGAGGACCTGGAACAACAGCGGATTCTCCATGCCCTTCGTATAGTCACGGGCCTCCGCCACCAGGTCGCAGTCCTCGAGTACGACCAGCGCCGGCTGCAGCAGTCGCGCCAGGGCACACGCCTCCGAGATGTACCTGATGCTGGTCCCCGCGAGCAGTACGACGGTGAACTCGGGCAACCGCGAGAGCAGGTAGCGCACGGTGTGCGTCTTCCCCGTCCCGGGCGGCCCGTAGAGCAACACCCCACGACGCAGGTGCTGACCGGCCGTCAGGAGCGTCTCCCGATGCTCCGCGATACCGATCACCTCACGCTCGACCCGCTCCAGCACGCCGTCCGGCAGTACCACGTCCGTACGAGCGACTCCCGGCCGCGGGTGCAGCCGGAACGGACCGACCCCGTGCCCGAAGTCGTGTCCTTCGAACGAGATCACCTTGCCGCGGAACACGTTGTGCTCGCGGATCAGGTCGGGCAGCGCCCCGAGGAAGCGATCGCCGGCCTCCTTCTCGACCGAGAGCACCTCCAGGTCGACCGACATCCGCCCGTACTGCGGGTTCGCCGCGCGCAACAGAGCGACGTACCGATCGGGGCCCTGGACGCCGAGGTAGAAGCCGAAGGCGACGCAGTCCATCTCCTCGTCGACGTCGATCTGCAGCCGCTGGTAGTCGACCGCGCCGATCCCGAACCGGTCGTACTCGGCCAGCTCCAGCAGCTCACCGAGGGTGTGGTGCCCACGGTTCGACCCGGCCAGGCCGAGCACCTCGAACTCGTCGAACCAGGCCTCGACCGCGCGCTGCACGTTCGGCAGGTCGTACGGCGCGAAGCTCGCCGTGACCACCGGCACCTGCTCGGGATCGATCCCCAGATGGGCGCGCAACCGGTCCCGCAGGCTCTCCCGGCCGACCGGGCCGCTGTGCTGCATCCGCTCCAGGAACCGCTTGAACAGGCGCGCGAACTCGTCCACCCTGTCCTCGTCCGGCATTCCGCCGTACCCCCTTCGTGGTCCATTCCCCGGGCCGATCCGGAGGGCCCTCCGCAACGCCGATAGGATCTCCACCATGACAGATTCCGAGTCCATCGACCGTCCGTACGCCGCCTTCCCGGTACGGATCGGCGTCCAGGTCCAGCCCCAGCACGCGCAGTACGCCGACATCCGGCGGACTGTCGCGGCGGCGGAGGAGATCGGCGTCGACGTGGCGTTCAACTGGGACCACTTCTACCCGCTGTCGGGTGAGCCGGAGGGTCTGCACTTCGAGTGCTGGACCATGCTGGCCGCCTGGGCCGAGGCGACCGAGCGGATCCAGTTCGGTGCCCTGGTCACCTGCAACTCCTACCGCAACCCCGACCTGCTCGCCGACATGGCCCGCACGGTCGACCACATCAGCGACGGCCGGCTGATCTTCGGCATCGGCTCGGGCTGGTTCGAGAAGGACTACGACGAGTACGGCTACGAGTTCGGTACGGCGGGCGGCCGGCTCGACGCGCTCGGCGAGGCGCTGCCGCGGATCGAGCAGCGGTGGGCCAAGCTGAACCCGCTGCCGACCCGCGACATCCCGGTGCTGATCGGCGGTGGCGGCGAGAAGAAGACGCTGAAGCTGGTCGCGAAGCACGCCAACATCTGGCACGGCTTCGGCGACGCCGAGACGCTCGCGCACAAGCACGCCGTACTGGACGAGCACTGCAAGACGATCGGCCGCGACCCGGGCGAGATCGAGCGCTCGGCTGCTGTCGGCGACAAGTCGCCCGAGCAGATCGGCAAGTCCCTGCTGGACGTCGGCACTCGCCTGTTCACCGTCTCGACCTCCGGCCCGGACTACGACCTGGGTCTGCTGCGCGAGTGGGTCGCCTGGCGGGACGAGCTGAACGCGAAGTAGTCCCTGCCGGCGCAGGTGGTCGCATCCTCGGCCACCTGCGCCGGAGCAGGCAGCTAGGATTTCCCGCATGTCTACGTTGCCTGCGAACGGTTCGGTGCGACCCATCACCCGGTGGGGCGAGGACGTCATGCACCGGGTCAACCAGCCCGTGACCGACTTCGGTGACGACCTGCAGACACTCGTCGCCGACATGGTCGCGACGATGCGCGCGGCCGACGGCGTCGGCCTGGCCGCGAACCAGGTCGGTGTGGATCTGCAACTGTTCGTGTTCGACTGCCCGGACAAGGACGGCAACCACGTCCAGGGCGTCGTGTGCAACCCGGTGGTCGAGGTCCCCGAGGGCAAGGACCGCAGCCTGGACGAGGGTGAGGAAGGCTGCCTGTCGCTGCCGGGTGCCTTCACCAAGTGCGCCCGCCCGGACTTCGCCCGCGTCACCGGCGTCGACCAGCACGGCGAGCCGGTCAGCTTCGAGGGCGACGGCCTGCTGGCGCGCTGCCTGCAGCACGAGACCGACCACACCCAGGGCACTGTTTTCGGCGACCGGCTGTCCCGCAAGTACCGCAAGCGCCTGTTCGGCGAGGCCGAGGAGCTCGCGCCGGACTACCCGTCGGACTGGCCGGTCTCACCGATGATCGAGCACGACGAGCACCACCAGGAATCCCAGGCCACCTGAGGTTCTACCAGCGGGCCTTCGGGAGATCCGCAAGGATCGCGTCGACCGACTGCTCCGGCGTCTGGTCGCTGGTGTCGAGCCACAGACCCCGGCGCGGCATCGCGTCCAGATCCTTCTGCAGGGCACGAACCGCGTCCGCGAGGGTGCCGCCAGGTTCCTGCCAGTCGCGGTAGGAGTTGTTGCCTCCTCGCGCGATCTCCCGTTCGACGATCGACTCCACCGACGGGTAGAGCACGACCAGGTACGTCTCCACGCCACGCAACCCGGCGAACCACTTCTCGACATGCTCCCCGATGACGATGTCGCTGCAGACGAAGTCGAACCCGGCGTCGGCGTAGTGCTGCGCCACGAGTGCCGAGGCGTCGTACCGCAGCTCCAGCTGGCGGACCGCCTCGGCCGACGGGTCCGGCGTCATCACCTCGGCGCCCGCGACGACCGCCTTGTAGAAGACATCCCCGTCGAGCGTCGCCGCCGGCGGCCCGAGCCGCGCGGCGAGCAGCGGCGCGATGGTGGACTTCCCCGCAGCCTGCATCCCCGTGATGAGTACTACTTTCGGCATGCCTGCCAAGCCTCCGCGGTCATCGTGTAGACAGTGGCACGAAACGGTACGCCGTCCTCCTCGAGATCCACCTCGTGGTCGAAGGTCATGCCGAGCCGGCGCATGACGGCGATGCTACGGAGGTTCGGCGAATCGGTCACGGCAATAATCCTGGGTAGCTCGAGCGTGGTGAAGCCGTGCTCCAGCCAGGAGGCCGCCGCCTCCGTCGCATACCCGTGTCCCCAGTACTCACGGGCCAGCCGCCAGCCGATCTCCAGATCGTCCGGATACCACTGCTCCCGGGTGAGACCGCACGCCCCGAGGAACGCGCCGTCGGAACGTCGTTCGACCGCGAGGAACCCATACCCGTCGGACGCGTACCGCTCGTTGACCGCGGAGGCGATCTGGTCACACTCGTCCCGGCTCAGCGGCCCGCCGAGATACGTCAGCACCTCCGGGACCACGTTGAGCGCGGCCCACGGCTCCAGATCCTCTTCGCGGAACGGACGCAGTACCAGGCGTTCCGTCGTACGCATGGCTCCCCCTAAGGCATGGGTCGCGTGGCGTAGAAGGCGACCGCTGCTGAGCTTGCCACGTTCAGCGAGTCGACGCCGCCTGCCATCGGGATGCGTACCGCCAGATCTGCCTTTTCGAGCACGCGCGGCTTGAGGCCGTGTCCTTCGGTGCCGAAGATCAGCGCGAGGCGTTCGTCGTTCCGGGCGACCAGGTCGTCCAGCGTGATCGAGTCGTCGGTCAGTGCGAACGCGGCTGCGATGAAGCCGCGGTCCTGCAGTTGGGTGAGGTCGCCGGGCCAGGACTCCAGCCGGGTCCACGGCACCTGGAAGACCGTTCCCATCGACACCTTGATCGACCGGCGGTACAGCGGGTCGGCACAGGTCGGGGTCACCAGCACGAGGTCGACGCCCATCGCGGCGGCCGCGCGGAAGCCGGCGCCGACGTTCGTGTGATCCACGATGTCGTCGAAGATCGCGATCCGTCTGATGTCCTGGTTGAGCAGCTGTTGGAGTGGCATCCGCGGCCGGCGGCGGTACGACGCGAGTGCGCCGCGGTGGACGTGGAAACCGGTGACCTGCTCGGCCAGTTCCTCCGAGACGACATACACAGGCGCGTCGGGCCACTGTGCGAGGACGTCGGCCAGCGAGTCCAGCCAGCGCGGCGCGAGTAGGAACGACCGCGGCTCGTACCCGGCGTCCGCGGCCCGGCGGATCACCTTGTCGCCCTCGGCGATGAACAGCCCGTGCTCCTCCTCCAGCAGGCGGCGCAACGTCACCTCCCGCAGCCTGACGTAGTCCGCCAGCCGCGGGTCAGCGGGATCGTCCAGCGGGACCTGTGGGCTCATGCGGTCCCAGGCGACCGGGCGCCGTCGTTGCGTGCCTGCGCGGCGACGTCGACGACGTTGCCGATGACAACGATCGCGGGGGCGCCGACGCCGGCTTCGGCCATCGTTGCGGCGATCCCGGCCAGGTCGGACGTCACCATCCGCTGACCCGGAAGGGTGCCATCGGCAATGGCCGCGGCCGGGGTGTCAGCGGGGCGGCCGGCGGCGATCAGACGCTCGGTGATCGCGGGCAGGTTCTCGACCGCCATCAGCAGCACGAGCGTGCCGGACAGCTGCGCCAGCGCGTCCCAGTTGATCAGTGAGTCCGGGTGCGACGGCGGGATGTGGCCCGACACAACCGTGAATTCGTGAGTCACTCCGCGATGCGTCACCGGGATGCCGGACACGGCCGGCACCGAGATCGAGCTGGTGATCCCCGGCACGACCGTCCACGGAACGCCGGCCTCGGCACAGGCCAGCGCTTCCTCGAAGCCGCGGCCGAAGACGTACGGGTCGCCGCCCTTCAGCCGTACGACGACCTTTCCCTGCTGACCGCGGTCGACCAGGATCCGGTTGATCTCCTCCTGCTGGGCTGCCCGGCCGCGCGGGAGCTTGGCCGCGTCGAACAGCTCGACATCCGGAGGCAATTCGTCCAGCAGCTGCTGCGGCGCGAGCCGGTCCGCGACGACCACGTCCGCCTCGGCCAGCAACCGCCGTCCGCGCACCGTGATCAGGTCCGGGTCGCCCGGTCCCCCGCCGACCAGGTACACGCCAGGGTGCTTGCCGGCCTCGCGTGCACCCAGCTCCCCCGTCCGGAGACCTTCCAGGATGGCGTCCCGAACCGCGGCCGAACGGCGGTGATCGCCGCCGCCGAGTACGCCGATGGTCACGTTGTCGTGCTGGCCCGATGCCGGCGTCCACGCGGTTGCCCGGGATCGGTCGTCGGACCGTACGCAGAAGATCCGGCGTTCCTCGGCCTCCTCAGACACCTGGTCGTTGACCGCGGTGTCGTCGGTGGCCACGACGACGTACCAGGATCCATCCAGGTCGCCGTACTGATAGCCGCGTTCGGTCCAGGACAGGGACGGGTTGGAGAGCAGTCCCTCGATGGTGGGGGTGATCGACGGCGAGATCAGGTCGATCCGGGCGCCGGACTCGAGCAGGCGCGGGAGCCGCCGCTGCGCGACACCTCCGCCACCGACGACGACCACGCGTCGTCCCTGCAGCACGAGGCCGGACAGGTACTGATCGGTCACGAGCTGATCCCCGCGGACTCGAAGGTCGCCATCTCGGCGAGCGCCCGGACCGCGCAGGTCAGGATCGGGTACGCGAGCACCGCGCCGGTCCCCTCACCGAGCCTGAGGTCCAGGTCGACCAGCGGCTGGAGGCCGAGCGTCTTCAGCGCGACCGCGTGCCCCGGCTCCGCCGAGCGGTGCCCGGCGACGCAGTAGTCGATCACTGCCGGGTGGAGCGCCTGGGCGACGAGCGCCGCGGCACCCGCGATCACGCCGTCGAGGATGACCGGTACCTTGTTGGCCGCTCCGCCGAGGAGATATCCGGCCAGCGCTGCGTGCTCCAGACCGCCGTACGCCTGGAGCGCTTTGAGCGGCTCGGTCGCCGGTACGTCGTGCATCGCGAGGGCAGCCTGGACGATCGCGGTCTTGTGGGCCAGCGTGGCGTCGTCGATGCCGGTGCCCCGGCCGGTCACCACGTCCGCGGTCGAGCCGGTGAAGGTGGCGATCAGGGCGGCACTCGCGGTCGTGTTGGCGATGCCCATGTCGCCAGTGAGCAGGCAGCGGTAGCCGTCCTGGATGAGCCGGTCCGCCAGGTCGAAGCCGACGGCGATCGCGGCACGCACCTCGTCCTCGGTGAGGGCTGCCCCGGCGGACAGATCACGCGTCCCCGGCCGGACCTTCGCGTGGATGATGTCCAGCTGGTCCACCGGGGTCGCAACGCCGACGTCGACGACCCGGACATCGACCCGGTTGTTGGCCGCGAAGGCGTTCACCGCGGCGCCGCCGGCGGCGAAGTTCGCCAGCATCGCGGCGGTCACCTCCTGCGGCCAGGGCGACACACCCTGTGCGTGTACGCCGTGGTCCGCGGCGAACACCGTCACCACGGCCGGCGCGGGCACCTCGGGCGGGCAGCTACCGGTCATCCCGGCGACGCGGACAGACAGCTCCTCCAGCACCCCGAGCGAGCCGGCCGGCTTCGTCAGCTGCGACTGACGCTCCGCGGCAGCCCGCATCGCCGTACCATCCGCCGGCCCGATCCGATCCAGGTACTCCTCCACCGCGCTCCTCCAGTCCACCACGCCCCTCCCGCCCGGTTGGGCGGGTCGAGTCCGATCTTCGCATCCGCCGACGTGTGCCCCGGTCCGGACCAGCGTGATGTGGACAGTAATGTCGGAATCACCACACCTTGCGAGATCCCGGAGGATCACAGATGTCGCTCGATCGTCCCGTTGCCCCGGACCCGTACGAACTGCTCCCGCAGGCCGGTACCTTCACCGTCACCAGCACCGACGTCGCCGACAACGAACAACTGGCCGAGGACCACGCGTTCGCCGGCGGCAACAAGTCGCCGCAGCTGAGCTGGTCCGGGTTCCCGGCGGAGACCAAGGGTTTCGTCGTCACCTGCTACGACCCGGACGCGCCGGTCGTGTCCGGCTTCTGGCACTGGGTCCTGGTCAACCTGCCCGCGACCGTGACCGAGCTCCCCACCGGCGCCGGCACCCCGGAACGCCTCGACAACGGTGCCTTCCACGTCCGCAGCGACTTCGGCACCAAGTCGTTCGGCGGCGCAGCCCCGCCCCCCGGGGACCAGGTCCACCGCTACTACTTCGTCGTCCACGCGATGGACGTGGAAGCCCTCGACGTAGACAGCGACGCCTCCCCAGCCGTAGTCGGCTTCAACCTCGCCTTCCACACCCTGGCCCGAGCCATCATCACCCCCACCTACAAGATCGCCGCGTAGTTCACGGCGTACCGACGAACGGGTAGTACCGGTCTGCCATCCGTCACTGACGCCAGCGCCCCGCCTCGGGTCGGCCAGGTCGATCGACCACTACCCGTTCTTCGGTACACCTACGACGGGCTGGGGTCGAGGTGGCAGGTGGGGGTCGACGGGCGGGGGCGGCGGGCCAGCGCGGTGATGGCGGTCAGGACGAGGGTGAGGGCGGTGGCGGCGGAGGCGACGGTGATGCAGGTGACGAAGCCGGTGCTGAGCTTGTCAGTGGTGCCGAGGAGAGGGCCGAAGGTGGCAATGCCGATGGCTCCCCCGATCTGACGTGAGGTGTTGAAGGCAGCGGACGCGGCACCATGCAGACCGGGTACAACGGCAGCCATCGACTGCGAGGTCATCGTGGGTACGAGCAATCCGCCACTGAAGCCGGCCGGAATCAACGCAAGCACCAGCGGCCACAACGCGCTCGACGTGCCTGCCCACGCCACTGCGGCCAGCGACGCCGTCAGAACGGCCTGACCGATACTGAGCACGCCAGCTCGGCCGATGCGCCGAGCGAGGGGCGCCGCAGAGATGCTGCCGATCGAGATCAGGCCGGTGAGTGGCAGGAACAGCAGTCCGCTGACCAGTGGGCCGAGTCCGCGGCCTTGCTGCAGCATCAGGCTCATGGCGAACAGCAACCCGTAGAACGCGAAGTTGAACAACGCGCCCTGTACGGCGATGACCACGAATCCGCGATCGGAGTAGACGCCCCGCGGCAGCAGCGGCGTACGGGTGGAGCGTTCGGCCCAGACGAAGCCGACCAGCCCGGCCAAGGTCAGGGCGGCTGCGGTCACGACAGGAGGGCTCAGCCAACCCTGGGCGGGCGCTTCGATGAGGGCGAAGACCAGTCCGCCAATCAGCACCGTCGCCGTACCCATGCCTGCCAGGTCCAGGCGCCGACCGGCACTCGCGACCCTAGGCATGAAGCGCAGAGCCCAGATCGCCGCCGGGATGCCGATGACGACGTTCACCGCGAACACAGCGCGCCAGTCGGCGACAGCGACCAGCGCACCGCCCAGCAGCGGTCCGGCAGCCATGCCAACGCCTCCTGCGGCGGCCCACCAGCCGACGAGACGGTGCCGCATCTGCTCGTCCCGCGCGGTCGCGGTGGCGAGTACCAGCGCGCTCGGCAGGAGCAACGCGGAGCCGGCACCCTGGATCAGCCGGGCGAGGTTGAGCATCAGCATCGACGCCGAGACCGCGCACACCGCGGAGGACGCGGTGAAGATCAGCAACCCGGCAACGAACGCCCGCTTGGCGCCGAGCGTGTCCGTGATCGCACCGGCGCCGAGCATCACCGCCGCGAACGACAGCGTGTACGCGTTCACAGCCCACTCCAGCTCCGGCCGCGAGGCGTGCAGGTGCTCGGCGAGTTGCGCGAGGGTCAGCTGCACGATCGTGCCGTCGACGAAGACCATGAAGGCGGCGACCAGTGCGAGCACCGTGACACCCCGGCGATGTTCGATAGCCATGGAACTACCCTAGAATAAGTTCGATGCTCATCGAACTTCGGTTCGCGGACCGGACGCGAGGCCTGATGGTGCGGGCTCCCGCGTGCCACGATGAACGGGCGGTCGCGACAGGAAGGAGAGTCCGGTGTCGGAGGCTGACGATCCGTACGGCGGTAGGACGCCGACCAGTCATGAGCGGATGTCTGGCCGGCCGTGGGATGCGTCGTACTGGGATGGTCCGGCTCCTTGGGATTTCGGTGGGCCACAGCCGGCTGTTGAGCGGGTCGCAGCGGCAGGCGGGTTTGCCGGCACGGTGCTTGACGCAGGGTGCGGGAGTGGCGAGAACACGCTGGTGATCGCCTCGCTGGGGTTGCCGGTGCTGGGCGTTGATATCGCTGAGACCGGGTTGACGATGGCGCGCGACAAGGCTGCTGAGCGTGGGATCCCGGCCGAGTTCGCGATGGCTGACGCGTTGCACCTCGAGCGATTGGGGCGGCAGTTCGAGACGGTGCTGGACTCCGGGCTGTTCCACACGTTCAACACCGAGGAACGGCGGGAGTACGCCGCCAGCCTCGCGACAGCCACGGAGTACGGCGGGACGTTGTATGTGCTGTGCTTCGGCGACGAAGGGCCCGACGCCGGTCCGCATCCCGTGAGTCAGGAGGATCTGCGGATGGCGTTCGGTCCGGGCTCTGGTTGGGCCATCGCGTCCATCGTGCCGGAGCGGGTCAGGACGGTGTTCCACGACGAGAACGGCGCTCCGGCCTGGCTCGCGACCGTCAAGCGAAGCGCCGCGTAAACCCGTTGCTGGTGCCGATCGGCGCCGTTAGCGTCGACGACCATGACGGACGACGATCCGAAGCAGATAGTTCGCCGTGGGTACGACGTACTGTCGCTGCGATACGACGAGGCGACCGGCGCCGACTCGAAGTACCGGAGCTGGATCGACGAGCTGATCGCACGGCTCGAGGGTGGAAGTCGAGTGCTCGACGTTGGCTGCGGGAGCGGGGTGCCGGTCGCGCGTGAACTCGTGGCGGCGGGGCATCACGTCACCGGGGTCGACATCAGCGAGGTGCAGATCCGTCGCGCTCGTGAACTCGTGCCGGACGGTGAGTTCATCAACGCCGACGCCACGTCGCTGGACTTCCCGGCCGAATCGTTCGACGCCGTCGTGTCTCTGTACGCCCTGATCCACATGCCCCAGGACGAGCAGCAACAACTGCTCCACAACATCGCGACTTGGCTCCGCCCGGGCGGATGGTTCCTGTGCACCACCGGTCAGTCCGCGTGGACGGGCATCGACGAGGACTGGCTCGACGGCGGAGCCTCCATGTGGTGGAGCCACACCGACGCCGACACCAATCGCACCTGGATCGCTCAAACCGGCCTGACCATCGAACACCAGGCGTTCATCCCCGAAGGCTCCGGCGGCCACGCCCTCTTCTGGTCCCGCCGCCCCCAGCAGCCCTGACCCGGAACACGAACCGGCGGGGAGCCTGATGGACTCCCCGCCGGGGCCTTGCCAACTTCTTCAAGGTTCAAGAAGTTGTAGTCCTTAATCCTTGATGCCGGATTGGGTTACTCCTTGGATGAGGTAGCGCTGGAGGAAGGCGAAGATCAGGACCAGCGGCAGGATCGAGACCGCCACAGCCATGAACAGCTCGTGGATGTTGATGGTTTGCGCGGTCACGAACGTCGACATCGCGACCTGGACGGTCCACGACGACGAGTCCTGCCCGATCACCAACGGCCAGAGGAACGAGTTCCAGTTGGCGATGAACGTGATCGCGGCCAGCGCGGCGAAGAACGGCAGCGAGTTCGGGACCACGATGCGCCAGAACACACCGAAGTACCCGGCACCGTCCACCCGGGCCGCCTCCTCCAGTTCCTTGGGGAAGCCCAGGAAGTACTGCCGGAACAGGAACGCCGCGAACCCACTGAACAGCGTCGGGATGATCAGCCCGCGCAGCGTGCTGACCCAGCCGAGCGACGAGACCACGATGAAGCTCGGGATGAAGGTGACCGCGGCCGGGATCATCAGTGTGGCCACGATCGCGTAGAAGATCTTGTCCGCGTGCCGGTACGGGATCCGGGCCAGGCCGTACCCCGCCATCGATGCCAGCAGCAACTGTCCGGCGGTGCCGAGGACGCCGACCACCGCGGAGTTGTACATCGCCCGCGCCATCGGCACCTGGGTGTCGTTGAACAGTTCGCTGATGTTGCTCCACTGCAGATCCTTCGGGAACAGCGTCCAGTCCGGCGCGGTGATGTCCGCCTCGGTGGACAGCGCGTTGCGCAGGATCAGGTAGAACGGCAGCAGGAACAGCACCACCGCGACGAACAGCGCGATCCAGCGTCCCACCATCCCGACCATGCCGAGCGGGCTGCGGCTGAAGCCGATCGGCTGTGGGGTTCCCGTCGTACGTTCGGTGGCCGACATCAGTCACCCGCCTTTCCGAAGCCGAAGATCCGGCCCTGCAGCAGCGTCACGATCATGATGATCACGGCCAGGATGAGCGCACCCGCGGAGCCGTGCCCGAGGTCCTGGATCGACCCGAGCGAGATGCCGTACAGGTAGACCAGTGGCGGCCGCGCGTAGTTCACGTTGCCGATCAGGTTGTAGAACTCGTCGAACGCCTGGTACGCCGCGATCAGGTTCAGGATCAGTACGGCGACCGACGTGGCCCGCAACTGCGGCAGCGTGATGTAGCGGAACACCTGCCAGCCGGGTTTGGCACCGTCGACGTACGCCGCCTCGTAGAGCGTCGGCGAGATCCGCTGCAGACCCGCGATGAACAGGATCATGTAGAACCCGAGTTGCAGCCACAGCCGGACGGTGACGATCGGGATCCAGTACCACGGCGGATCGACCGTCGACAGCCAGGCGATCCCGTCGATGCCGAACCAGCCGAGGACCGTGTTGGCCAGGCCGAACCGGACACCGTTGAAGATCGACAGCCGCCAGATCAGCGACGCGACGACGTACGAGCACGCGGTCGGCAGGAAGAACACGGACCGGAAGAACGCCCGCGCGATCTTGACCTGGTTGACCAGCAACGCCAGCGCCAGCGACAGCACGAACGTCAGCGGCACGATGAACACCGCGAAGATCGTGAACGTGCCCAGGCTGGACAGGAAGTTGTGGTCGGTGAGCATGTCGACGTAGTTCTGCAGCCCGACGAACTTCGACGGCGTGACCGTGTTGTAGGCCTCGAAGAAGCTGAGGACCAGGCTCCAGATGATCGGCAGGTAGGAGAAGATCAGCAGCCCGACGACGAACGGTCCGACGAAGAGCCAGAACGACATCGTGGTGCCGGCGATCCCCCGCCGGCGTCGCGTCCCCCGCCGCTCACCAGTGGTGGCGGAGGACGCGGCCGGCTTCGTGTCTGCCGGTGCGGTGCGGCTCACCCGAACAACCGGGTCAACTCGTCGTTGACGGTCTTCTCGGCTTTGGCGATCTCGGCGGCGGGGTCGGCTCCCTTCTTGATCACGTTGGTGAGCATGTCGCCGAACGCCGTACCCATCTTGGGAGTCCAGGCCGGGTTGTCGGTGTGGCCGTAGTCAGCGGTGAGCTTGACCGTCTCGGCCGCCACGCCGCTCTGCAGCTTCGCCGCCTTGGCCGCAAGGCTCTTGCGCGGCGGGATGTGGAAGCCGTAGTTCAGCGACCAGTCCTCCTGGAAGTCCTCCTTGTCGATCCACAGCCACTTCACGAACTTCTTCGCCGCGTCGACGTTCGCGCTCTTGGACGAGACGAACTGCGTCCAGCCGCCGGAGTACACGGCCGGCTTGCCCTGCGCGTCCAGCGCGGGGAACGGGAACACGCCGAGGTCGTCGCCGAGCGCCTTCTGCATGCCCGGCACGGCCCACATACCGATCCACTGCATCGCCGCCAGACCCTGGTTGATCGCGCCCGGGTCGGTCCAGTCGGTCGGCGAGCCGAGGAGCACGCTCTTGCTCGCGTACAGCTCGTGCAGCTTGCCGAACGCCTGCGCCGCACGGGCGTCGGTGAAGCCCGGCTTGTTGTCGTCGGTCAGGTAGCTGCCTCCGGACGACCACAGCGCCGGTCCGCCGAGTGCGAGGCCGCCGTCGTTGCCGACGAAGATGCCCTTCACCTTGTCCGTGGTGAGTTCCTTGGCCGCGGCGATCAGGTCGTCGATCGTCTCCGGCGGCTTGATCCCGGCCTTGTCCAGCAGGGACTTGCGGTAGTAGATGACCTGCGGGTCGACGATCATCCGGATCCCGTAGATCTTGCCGTCGACGGTGTTGGTGGCCAGGTCACCCGGCTGGAAGTCGTCCTTGACGTCAGCCATGATGTCGTCCAGCGCGACCACCTGGTTGCTCTTCACCATGCCGATGTTGAGCTGACTCTCGAAGACGTCCGGGCCCTTGCTCGACAGCAGGCCGGACGACAGCTTGGCGGCGTAGTCACCGGGGGTCCACGCGACCGTGACGTTCGCGTCGGTGTAGGCCTTGGCGTACTTCGTCGCGGCTTGCTGGGTGCCGGTCTCGCCGTACTGGTGGTACCACTGCGACAAGGTCGCCTTGGCGCCACCGCCGCCGTCGCCACCGCTCGAGGGCCGGCCGGTATTACCGCCGCAGGCCGCGGTGAACGCGGCGAGCGCGGCCAGGCCGCCGGTCCGCTTGAGCAGATCCCGCCGGGTCAGACCGGCGTTCGGAACATGAGCAGGCATGAATTCCACCTTCCCGAGGAACAGCGCCGCAGGGGGTACGACGCCGGCGGTTCCGAGTTACTTAACGGCGTTAAGCATCTCCGATTTCGCACACGCTACAACTAGATCCAACATTCCAACAGCCTTCGACACAGGTCTTTTCGGCACGGTACCCAGCCCGCTGGTGGATTCCGCTCCGACGCTCCCAGGTGAATCGTTGGAGAAGTGTGTAGCACCATCGCTCAAAAGCGCGCCCGGCGCAAGACCGGGCGCGCTCTTCTTTGTTCGAATCTGTGGACTGTTGCGGGGGTGGTATCAGACCGTGATCAGCGGAACGTCTCCCCCGCCGAAGCCTTACGCACCAGGAGTTCCGGCGGCTCGAACCGGGTGCCGTACGACGACGCCAACGCCTGCGCACGCTCGACGAACGCGGGCAGCCCGTAGCCGTTGATGTACTGCAGCGCACCGCCGTACAGCGGTGGAAAACCGATGCCGAAGATCGATCCGATGTTGGCGTCGGCAACGGAGCGTAGTACTCCTTCGTCCAGGCACTTGACCGTCTCCAGCGCCATCGCGAACGTCATCCGCTCCTGCAGATCGATCAGCGGTACGCCGTTCCGTTGCGCGAAGTGCTCCCACAGCCCGGGCCACAGGGTCTTGGGACCATCCGCCGGGTAGTCGTAGAAGCCGGCACCCGCAGCCTTCCCGCGCCGGTCGAACTCGTTCACGAGCCGGTCCGCGACCGCCATCCCCGGATGCTCGTCGAACGCGCCGGCGCTGTCGCCGGCCGCCCTGGCCGCGTCCCGGATCTTCTGCGGCAAGGTCAGCGTGACCTCGTCCAGCATCGCCAGCGGCGGCGCCGGGAAGCCGATCTGGGTCGCGGCCCGTTCGATCGTCACCGGGTCGATGCCCTCGGCGACCATCGCCGCGCCCTCCATCACCAGCGTGCCGAACACGCGCGAGGTGAAGAAACCCCGGCTGTCGTTGACCACGATCGGCGTCTTCTTGATCTGCCGGACCACGTCGTACGCCTTGGCGATGGTTCGGTCGGAGGTCTTCTGCCCGACGATCAGCTCGACCAGCGGCATCCGGTCGACCGGTGAGAAGAAGTGCATGCCGAGGAAGTCGTCCGGCCGGTCGATGCCGTCGGCCAGTGAGGTGATCGGCAGCGTCGAGGTGTTCGAGCAGAGCAGTGCGTCCGGCTCGACCACGCCGGCGATCTCGGCGAACACCTTCTGCTTGAGCTCCTCGCTCTCGAACACTGCCTCGATCACCAGATCGCAGCCGGCCAGGTCGTTCGGGTCCGCGGTCGGGGTGATCCGACTGAGGAACTCCTCCACCTCCCCCGCCGTCATCCGTCCCTTCTGCACCTGCTTGGCCAGCAGCTTCTCGGAGTACGCCTTGCCCTTGCCGGCCGCCTCCAGCGACACGTCCTTGAGCACGACCTCGATACCGGCCTTCGCGCAAACGTACGCGATCCCGGCGCCCATCATGCCCGCGCCGAGCACGCCGACCTTGCGCGCGGAGTACTTCGGTACGCCGTCCGGCCGCGACGCGCCGGCGTTGATCGCCTGCAGGTCGAAGAAGAACGCCTGGATCATGTTCTTCGCGATCTGCCCGGTCGCCAGCGACACGAAGTACCGCGACTCGATCCGCGAAGCGGTGGCGAAGTCGACCTGGCTGCCCTCGACGGCCGCGCTCATGATCGCCCGCGGCGCCGGGTAGGGCGCGCCCTTCAGTTGCTTGCGCAGGTTCGCCGGGAAGGCCGGCAGGAACGCGGCCAGCTTCGGGGACGACGGCGTACCGCCGGGGATCTTGTAGCCGTCACGATCCCACGGCTGCTTGGCGTCACCGTCGTACCCATCGATCCACCGGTGGGCGGCGTCAAGCAACTCCGCGGCAGGAACGACGTCGTCCACGATGCCGACCGACTTGGCATGGGCGGGCTTCATCCGTTGCCCCTGCAACAGGACTTTCATCAGTGCGTCCTGCAGGCCGAGCATCCGGACCGTCCGGGTCACGCCGCCACCGCCGGGCAGCAGGCCGAGCGTCACCTCAGGGACGCCGATCTCGATCCGATTGTCGTCCGCAACGATCCGGTGGTGACAGGCGAGCGCGATCTCGAGACCGCCACCGAGCGCGGATCCGTTGATCGCGGCAACGACCGGGACACCCAGAGTCTCCAGTGCACGGAGTTGCCGCTTCACCTCTTCCACCGTGTCGAAGACCTCGGCCGCATCGCTGGGCTGGATCTGCGACAACATCTGCAGGTTGCCGCCGGCGAAGAAGGTGGATTTGGCGCTGGTGATCACGACACCTCTGAGGCCTGACTCCGACCGGAGTCGGGAGATGGTGTCCCCCATCGCGGTCAGATACGCCTCGTTCATGGTGTTCGCCGACGCGTCCGGGTCGTCCATCGTCAGGGTGACGACACCGTCGACGTTCTGCCAGGAGATCATGCCGCAAGCCTCTCGATGATCGTCGCGACGCCCATCCCGCCGCCGACGCACAGGGTGGCCAGTCCGTACCGGAGTTCGCGCCGCTCCAGTTCGTCCAGCAGGGTTCCGATCAGCATGGCTCCGGTGGCGCCGAGCGGGTGACCGAGCGCGATCGCACCGCCGTTCACGTTCACCTTCTCGTGCGGTACGCCGAGGTCCTTCATGAAATGCATGACCGCGGCGGCGAACGCCTCGTTCATCTCGAACAGGTCGATGTCGCTCACCTCGAGGCCGGCCTTGGCCAGCGCCTTGCGCGCGGCCGGTGCCGGTCCGGTCAGCATGATGGTCGGGTCGGCGCCACTGACGCCGGTGGCGACGACCCGGCCGCGAGGTGCCTGCCCGAGCGCCTCCCCGGCCTTCTCGTTGCCAACAGCAACCAGGGCGGCACCGTCGACGATGCCGGACGAGTTGCCGGCGTGGTGCACGTGGTTGATCCGCTCGACGGTCACGTACTTCTCCAGCGCGACCGCGTCGAAGCCGCCGTGCTCCCCGATCGCCGCGAACGACAAGGGCAGTCCGGCCAGCGTCTCGACCGTCGTACCCGGCCTGACGAGTTGATCGTGGTCCAGGATCTGCAACCCGTTGCGGTCCTGCACCGGGATGATCGAACGGCCGAAGTAGCCGTTCGCCCAGGCCTTGGCGGCTCGGGCGTGCGACTCGGCGGCGTACGCGTCGACGTCGGTGCGGGAGAAGCCGTCGAGAGTCGCGATCAGGTCCGCGCTGATGCCCTGCGGGATGAAGTTCGTCGCCAGGGCCGTCTCCGGGTCCATCGCCCACGCGCCGCCGTCCGAGGCCATCGGCACCCGGGACATCGACTCGACGCCGCCGGCGAGGATGAAGTCCTCCCACCCCGACCGGACCCGCTGCGCTGCCTGGTTGACCGCCTCGAGGCCGGACGCGCAGAACCGGTTGAGCTGCACGCCGCCGGTCGTCTCCGGGTAGCCCGCCGCCAGCACCGCGGTCCGGGCGATGTCCATGCCCTGGTCGCCGATCGGCGTGACGACACCGAGGACGACGTCGTCGATCGTGGCCGGGTCCAGCTCGGGGTGCCGGTTCCGCAGTTCGTGCAGGAGGCCGGTGATCAGCTGGATCGGCTTGACCTCGTACAGGGCACCCGTCGGTTTGCCCTTGCCGCGTGGGGTGCGGATCGCGTCGTACAGGAAGGCTTCACTGGTCATCATGATCCCGTCGGTCGAAGACTCTCCTCGATTGTGACAGTTCTGGTGTCACGGTGGTCAAGGGGGCCTCGTTATGATCTCCGCCATGCCGGAAACCAGCGCGGGGGGAACCGTGGACGAGGCGACACTGACGGTGGACGAACTCTCAACCCGGGTCGGGATGACGGTGCGGACGCTCCGCTTCTACGCCGGCCGCGGCCTGATCCCGCCACCCATCCGGCGCGGCCGGGTCGGCTACTACGGCCCGGAACACATCGCCCGGCTCGATCTGGTCCGCGAGCTGCAGGCCCACGGCTTCACCCTGTCCGCGATCGAGGGCTATCTGGATCGCATCCCGCCGAACGCAACGCCGCAGGACATCGCCCTGCACCGGACCCTGCTGACCCCGTGGATGCGCGACCTCCCGGAGACCCTGGATCGCACCGCGTTGGTACGACGTACCGGTCGCGAGCTCACCGACGACGACATCGAGATGCTGGTCGCGCTCGGTGTGGTCGAGCCGACGCCGGACGAGGACGTGTTCCAGGTCGCCACCGCGCACCTCAGTCTGGGCGTCGAGCTCCTCGATCTGGACCTGCCGGTCGACGCCGTACTCGCCGCCGGCCGGATCTTCACCGAGCACGGCCGCGCGATCGCGGAGGAGCTCACCGAGGTGTTCCGGACCAAGGTGTGGCCGCACTACCGGGATTCGGGCGGCCCGCCGGAGCACATCCAGCAGCTGGTCGAGCGGTTCAAGCCGGTGACCATCCAGGGCCTGGTGCTGGCCTACGAGCGAGCCGTCGGCGAGACCCAGCGCGACACGATCCGCCGGACCCAGAGCAAGCGCCGCTGACGGCCGGCGGAGCTCGGCTCCCCGGCCGCTGCTGTGAGAGTCCTAGGCGGACGGTGACTCTTGCGCCGGTTCGACGATTCTCACCCGGCCCTCGACGACGTCGTTGGCGACATCGGTGAGGCGGCGATTGTGGGTCCGCGCATAGGACCGCATGATGGCGAACGCCTCGTCGACGCCGACCGAAAGGCTGTGGGTGAGGAACCCCTTGGCCTGCTCGATCAGGATACGACTGTTGAGCGCCGACTGGAGTTGCTCGGTGACGATCTCCTGGCGGGCCAGCGCGCGCTGGTGGATGATGCCGATGCTCGCGGCGTCGGCCAGTGCCTGCCCGAGCGCGAGCGTGTCGTCGTCGACCGGTCCGGCGGTAGCGCTGAACAGGTTGACCGCTCCGAGGACGGTACCGCGCAGCCGCATCGGCAACGCGTGCACAGCCAGATAGCCGCCGGCGAGAGCGGCAGCGCTGAAACGCGGCCATCTGTCGGCGGCCTCGCGCATGTCGCCGCACTGCACGGGTCGCCCCGTGGTGAACGCTTCCAAGCACGGCCCCTCGGAGTTCTGCAACTGGGTCAGCTCCACCAACCGCGCCTGCTCGGTGGAGGCCGCCACCAGGTTCAGCGCACCGTGGTGGTCGACGAGCAGAATGCCGCACGCAGACACCCCCAGCAGCTCGCTGCACCGCGTGGCGAGCCGATCCAGGAAGTCGATGATGTCGAAATCGTCGACGAGGGTGTCGGCCAGCTCGATGAACACTTCTCTCGCCCTGCGGTCAGACACGCTCATCTCTCATCCTCCTCTTCATTCTCAGCTTGCTCCGATTCCTGCTTGTCCGGATTGCGGGCGTCCGGCGGGTCCGGGTCCGTTTCCGGCCGATCGCCGCTCCCGTCGGCGGAGACGCCGTGCCGGTCGCCGTTCAGGTACAGGCGGCGGGCCATGACATCGGTGGCGACCAGGTGCAACGGCCTGCCGCTGCTGAACGCGTGGGCACGCAGAAGAGCCAGCGCATCGGTGACGCTGATGCGCTGCTGGGCCGCCACGAATCCAGCAGCCTGGTGCACCTCCGCACGGCGCGCGGTGAACGCCGCATCGATCACCTGATCCAAGTCTGCGCTCAGTCCATGACGATCGTCGAGCGCAAGGACGAAAACCGCGTCGGCGTACACCAAGGCGTCCAGAATCTCATCGCCGCCGAGGGGTCCGGGCTGCCGCCGGTAGACACTCAGGGCGCCGATCCTGGCGGCGCCCGCACCGATCGGGAACGCGAAGATGGCACGCACGCCGTGGCGGGCCGCGGCCGGCGCGAACGCCGGCCACCGATTGACCGCATCGAACCCGGACAGATCAGCCGCCAGGACCGGCGCGCCGCTCGCGATCGCGTCAGCACTGGGGCCTTGGCCGAGGGTGAACTGCAACTCCTCCAACTCACCGACGTCGGGCATGGTGGCCAGCAGAGGTTCGTAGGGTCCGGCATCTGGCGACATGGACAGCCCGGCGCCCAGGGCCGACAAGGCCTCGGCGCAGGCCAGTACGGCGTAGCGCAAGGAAGGCAATGCGCCGTCGATTCTCGCGGCGGCGTCGATCGCCTCCCACACTCTGGCACCGCGGTTCTGTTCCACCCGCTCCATCCAGACTCATGCCGCCGCCGGACGGATCCTTCACCCTAGCGGCCTTACTCGTCGTTCGGCTCGCCGTCCGTTGGCGACACGCTCGGTTCCGAGTCCGGGACCCGTTCCGGCTCCGGCTCTTTCGCTCGTTTCGGTGTAGCCGTCTTGTCGGCGACAACAGAGCGCAGACCGATCCATTCGCTCATCGATGCTCCATCCCACTCAGCCCGCGCAAAGCTGCCGGGGTCCGGGGCAGCACCTTGCCTGACAGTCTAGGCCGCAGCGTGGTTGACTGCCTTCAGAGAACTAGGGGAGGTCGCGATGGGGATTGTGTCGCCGGGATTCACCGGCCGCCGGCGGAGTGGATCGGAGCTTCCGCCCGGGCAGTACCTGACGCGGGACTTCCCGGTGCTGTCCGCCGGCCCGACCCCACAGATCCGCACGGAGCACTGGGAGTTCACCGTCACCACCGAGACAGGTGAGGCGACCAAGTGGGACTGGGCCGGGTTGCTGGCACTGCCGGCCGACGAGATCACCAAGGACATCCACTGCGTCACCCGGTGGTCGAAGCTGGAGACGAGCTGGAAGGGCGTCTCGCTCGACACACTGCTCGCAGATGTGGAGACCAGCGCCGACTACGCACTCGTGCACAGCTACGGCGGGTACACGACCAACGTGCCGATGGACGACCTGCTCGACGGTCGGGCCTGGATCGCCTACGAGTACGACGGCGAGCCGATCCACCCTGAGCACGGCGGCCCGGCCCGTCTGCTGGTGCCGCACCTGTACTTCTGGAAGAGCGCGAAGTGGGTCCGCGGCCTGGTGCTGTCCGACACCCAGGACCTCGGCTTCTGGGAGACCGCTGGTTACCACGAGTACGGAGACCCATGGAAAGAACAGCGCTACGCCGGCGACTGACCTGGCAGGTCGGCACCGTCACCGACGTACGGCGGGAGACGGCTACCGCCCGCACACTGGTGCTCGACGTACCGGACTGGCCGGGGCACCTCGCCGGGCAGCACCTGGACGTCCGCCTGACCGCGCCCGACGGGTATCGCGCCTCCCGGTCGTACTCGGTCGCCTCGGCGTGGACCGGTGGCACGATCGAGCTCACCGTCGAGCAGGTGCCCGAGGGTGAGGTCTCGCCGTACCTGGTCGATGTGCTGAAAGTGGGCGATCCACTGGAGATCCGCGGTCCGGTCGGCGGGTGGTTCGTCTGGAAGCCGGAGCAGGAAGGACCGGTCCAGCTCATCGGCGGCGGATCGGGGATCGTGCCGCTGCGCGCGATGCTGCGTGCCCATGCGGCCGCGGGCAGTACGACGCCGGTGCGCCTGCTCTACTCGGTACGACGGCCGGCTTCGGTGATCTACGTGGACGACCTGAAGGAATTGGCCGCGTCGGACGACGTCGACGTACGACTCGTCTACACGCGGGAGGCGCCGGCCGGAGAACCGCGCGTGGGGCGTATCGACGCCGACCTGATCGAGCGGCTCGCGTTCACGCCGGCGGACGGGCCGACGACGTACGTGTGTGGGCCGACGCCGTTCGTGGAGGCGGCGGCGGACCTGCTGGTCGCCGCCGGTCACGACCCGGCCCGCGTCAGAACCGAGCGTTTCGGACCGACTGGAGGCCCCCGATGACCACAGATGCCACCTATTTGGACGGCAATGCCGCCGCCGGAGCGCTGAGCGAAGTCTTCGCGAGGGATGTGACCGCCGCGATCACCCAGTGCAACGGGTGCGGACAGACCGGCGTGTTCGCGGAGTCGCACGTCTATGTGAACGCGCCCGGCCTGGTCGCTCGCTGTGCCGGCTGCGACGGCGTGCTACTGCGCGTCGTGACCACCCCGTCCGATGTCTATGTGGATCTCCGCGGCCTGACATACCTCAAGCTGCCCAATCCATAGCCTCAGGCGTAGTCTGAAGACGAGATTCGTCACACGCGGCCCCAGACCCCGGCCCTTTACCCTGCCTGGGAGGACCGGTGGCCAATGCAGATCACGGGGCCGACTATCTCGATCGCCTCGCGCGTTCCGAGCCTTTGGACGTATGGCAACATGAGGAACTGGCGGCCGCGCTGACCGTGGTCGACGACCTCCATGCCCAGCGGCCGCACACGGCAGGCACAGCCAGAGTCATCGACCTGAGGCTGGCGATCTACCGGAGCAGGCTGCGCTACGAGCTGTCCCAGCGGTTCGAGCTGGAGCAACCCGAGCCGTAGATCCCGCGCTAGACGCCCAGGCTGCGGCCCACGATCTCTTTCATGATCTCGGTGGTGCCGCCGTAGATCGTCTGGATCCGCGTGTCCAGGTAGGCCTTGGCGATCGGGTACTCGGTCATGAAGCCGTAGCCGCCGTGCAGTTGCAGACAGCGGTCGACGACCTTCTTCTGCAGCTCGGTGGTCCACCACTTGGCCATCGCGGCCTCGGCCACGGTGAGAGTGCCGGCGTTCAGCTCCTGGACACAGCGATCCACGAACACCCGGGCGATCTGCGTCTCCGTAGCGATCTCGGCGAGCACGAAGCGGCTGTTCTGGAACGAGCCGATCGGCCGGCCGAACGCCTTGCGCTCCTTCACGTAGCGCAGCGTGTCGTCGAGCAGGTTCTCGCAGGCGGCCGCCGCGACGACGGCGATGGTCAGCCGTTCCTGCGGCAGCTTCTCCATCAGGTAGACGAAGCCCTTGCCCTCCTCGCCGAGCAGGTTCTCCGCCGGGACCCGGACCTGGTCGAAGAACAGCTCCGCGGTGTCCTGCGCCTTCAGCCCGATCTTGTCCAGATTGCGGCCGCGCTCGAACCCGGGCATGCCGCGCTCGACCACCAGCAGCGAGACACCCTGCGCCCCTGCTGCCGGGTCGGTCTTGGCCACCACGATGACGAGGTCGGCCAGGATGCCGTTCGAGATGAACGTCTTCTGGCCGTTCAGCACGTAGTGATCGCCGTCGCGGCGCGCCGTGGTCTGGATGCCCTGCAGGTCGCTGCCGGCGCCCGGCTCGGTCATCGCGATCGCGGTGATCGTCTCCCCGGAACAGAACTTCGGCAGCCACCGCGCCTTCTGCTCCTCGGTGGCATAGTCCAGCAGGTACGCCGAATTGATGTCGGTGTGAATCGTGAAGCCGACACCACTCGCGCGTGCCCGGGTCAGTTCCTCGATCAGCACAGTGTTGAACCGGTAGTCCCGCACACCTCCACCGCCGTACTCCTCCGGCATCATGAAGCCGAGCAGGCCTGCCTGGCCGGCCGCGGACCATAGCTCGCGCGGGACGATGCCGGCCTCCTCCCAGCCGTCGTGCTGCGGCACGATCTCCTTGTCGCAGAACGCTCGCACGGTCTCCCGGAAGGCATCATGATCGGCGTCGAAGAGCTGACGTTCCATCGGGCGGTTCCTCTCAGTCCTGAACGGCGGCGCCGGTCTCCAGCAGCTCGTCGATGTCGGTGATGCCCCACTCGGCCAGTGCGTCGCGGGTGTGCTGTCCGGGCCGCGCGGGCGGTCGCCCGAGGCTGGTCGGCGTACCGGAGAAACGTGGTGCCGGGGCGGCCTGGCGGATTCCGTCGTGGTCCATGAAGGTGCCTCGGGCAACAAGATGCGGGTGGTCGGCGGCGAGTGGCAACACCGGCGCCACGCACGCGTCGGTGCCGTCGAAGACCTGCGCCCACTCGTCCTGGGTGCGTTGCAGGAAGGTCTCGGTCAGCACCTTGCGCAGCTCTGGCCAGTTCGCCGGGTCGTTGCGATCCGGTGCGCTGATCCCGAGTGTCGCGATCAGTTCGTCGTAGAACTGCGGCTCGATCGCGCCGACGGCGACGTGTTTGCCGTCCGCCGTCTCGTACACGTCGTAGAACGGGGCGCCGGTGTCGAGCAGGTTCGTCCCGCGGTCCTGCCGCCAGTTCCCGGCGGCCAGCGCACCGAGCAGCATCGTGGTCAGATGCGCGGAACCGTCGACGATCGCAGCGTCGACCACCTGACCCCGGCCGCTGCGCTGAGCTTCGTGCAACGCGGCGAGTAAGCCGACCACCAGGTAGAGCGCGCCGCCGGCGAAGTCACCGAGCAGGTTGGCCGGCACCTGCGGCGGTCCACCCGCGCGACCGATCAGATGCAGGGCGCCCGAGACCGCGAGGTAGTCGATGTCGTGGCCGGCGGTCTGCGCGAGTGGACCGTCCTGACCCCAGCCGGTCATCCGCCCGTAGACCAGCCTGGGATTGATCGCGTGACAGTCCTCCGGACCGACGCCGAGGCGCTCGGCGACGCCCGGCCGGAAGCCCTCGACGAGTACGTCGGCCTGCGCGGCCAAGCGTCGTACGATGTCGATCGCGGTCGGGTTCTTCAGGTCCAGGGCCACGTTGCGGCGACCGCGGTTCACCAGCTCGTACTCCGGCGGGCCGAACGCCAGTCCACCGCCGGGCCGGTCGATGCGGAGAACGTCAGCGCCGAGCTCGGCCAGCATCATGCACGCGAACGGCGCCGGTCCGATCCCGGCCAGCTCGACCACCTTGACGCCCTGCAGTGGACCCATGAGCGCTATTGTGACAGTTCTACTGTCACAGTCGTCAAGTCACTTTGCGAACCATCGCCAGCGCCGCGGCCGGAACCAGCACGCTCAGGGCCAGCACCACGCCGAGCGCGATCGACCACCCTGGCGACTCACCCTCGAGGTGACCGAGGTGGAAGACCAGGTGTGGCACCGCGCCGACGAGATACGCCACCAGCGCGACCACGCTGAGCACTCGGTCGAATCGCACCGCGGCCGCGATGAAGATCACCGCCAGGCCGAGCGTCGCGCCGCCGAAGTCGCGGAACAGGTGCTCGCTGTACGGCGGCGTCCAGTCCACCGTCGGCACGTCGTCGTAGAACGAGAACGGGAAGAACAGTAACCACAGACCGAGGACGAGTTGGTACGCCCCGAACACCACCAGCACCGACCGCACATAGCCCCTCATGCGAGGTACTCCGCGAACGTGACCCGACCGTACGGTGTCCCGTCGACCAGAGGTCCGGCGGTGGCGTAGGCGCGAAAGGTCTTTCCCGGGATCCGCAGTGGAACGGTCGGCCGGTGAGAACTCCTGGCTCGCTTCCACAGCCGGGCCAGGTCGGGGACCCGGCGGCGTTCAGGACCGCCGATGTCGGCGACACGCCCGTTGGCGGGTGCTGCCGTGACCAGCTCGACCAGCCGACCGGCAACGTCCTCGACGGCGATCGGCTGGAGGGTGACAGCGGGCGCGAGCAGCACGGGGAGGAACCGCTGCGCGCGGAAGATCTGGTCGATCAGGTCGTGGAACTGGGTCGCCCGCAAGATCGTGAACGGTACGCCGGACTCCTCGACGAGCCGCTCGACGGCGAGCTTGGTCCGGTAGTACGGCATCGGGATCCGGTCGACGGCGACGATCGACATCTGTACGACGTGCCCCGTACCGGCAACTCGGGCGGCGTCGAGCAGGTTGCGTGCCTGCCGCTCGTCCCGGCGGCCGAGGCTGGTGGCAAGGTTCACGATCACGTCGATGCCCTCGACCGCGGCAGCCAGACCCGCGCAGGTCGTCAGATCTCCGACGAAGCGATCTGGCCCGGGCTTCCGGCTGAAAATCCGGACCTGGTGTCCGGCCGCACGAAGCCGCCCGACGGTGGGCCGGCCGAGTGTCCCGGTGCCGCCAGTGACCAAGATGGAACTCATCTGGTGTCCTTTCTGTCACCAGCTCAGATCGGGTAGGCCGTCGATTCGTGACAGCTGGCGGGCCGCGAACGTGAGTTTGTCCGGGTTCATCACCAGGCGCAGGTCGGTGATGCCCTCGGCACCGAACTCGATGAAGCACACCGCGTGCACGCCGTTGGGGCCGAAGGCAACCAGTGCGGGACGGCCGTTCGCCTCGGCGAAGCCCGCCTCGATACCGCCGCCGAAGCGCTCGATCACGCCGATCAGGTAGCGCGCGACCCGCTCCTTGCCGACAAGCGCGTTCCGGGCCGCGATCACCTTGCCGCCGCCGTCCGCCCGCGACACGACGTCGCCTGCGAGCAACTTCTCCAGTTCCTCGATCTCACCCAGCCGGGCCGCGGCAAGGAACCGCTCGACCAGCTCGCGCCAGCCGGCCCGGTCGACAGGCTGGTCCCGCCGCGGCTCGGCGGCGATCCGTTTCGCCGCGCGGGAGGTCAGCTGCCGGGCGTTGATCTCGGTCGTTCCGATCAGCTCGGCCACCTCGCGATGGCTGTAACCGAACGCCTCCTTCAGCACATACGCCGCCCGCTCCGCCGGCGTCAGCCGCTCGAGCACCAGCAGCAGCGCGAACGACACCGACTCCCGCTCGGCCACGACGTCCAGCGGCCCGAGCTCGTCGAACTCCGCCCGCCCACTCAGCAACGGCTCCGGCAGCCACTCCCCCACATACGTCTCCCGGCGCGCTCGCGCGGAGGTGAGCTGCTTGATCGACAGGTTGGTGACCACTCGCGCGAGGTAGGCGTCCGGGTCGCGCACGGAATCCTGATCGGTGGCCTGCCAGCGCAGCCAGGCGTCCTGCAGGATCTCCTCGGCATCGGTCGCCGTACCCATCATCCGGTAGGCGATCCCGAACATCCGTCCGCGCAGGCGTTCGAAGTCATCCACCCGGTCAGTCTGTCAGGAAGGCCTCCGCCGCTCGCTGGATCTTCGCGTAGTACTCCGACCAGCCGGCCTCGTCCATATGGTCCGCGTCGGACCCGCCCTGGCCGTCGATCAGTTCACGCACGATGTCCGCATGACCGGCGTGGTGGGCCGTCTCGTCGACGACCCGGACAAGCAACGCGCCGAACGTCGTCCTGCGGCCGCCCTCGGGCCAGTGCGGGACCTCGGCCGGTGTGTCCAGGTCGAGCTCGTCGATGGACCGGTCGCTGTGGGCGCAGGCGTCGCGGTAGAGACCGGTGAGGTACTCCGTGCTCTCGGATGGCAGCGCCCACATGTCGCCACCGTCCCAGACAGTGCCGTCCTCCTCCCATGGCAGCGGCTTCGCCGGTGGTCGCCCGACGCTCGTGCCGAGGTAGACGTACTCGATCCCGATCAGGTGCTTGACCAGTCCGAGCAGGTTCGTCCCGGACGGCACCAGCGGGCGGCGGCGATCGTACTCACTCAGGCCGTCGAGCTTGGCCAGCATCACCGCACGGGTGCCTTGGAGGTACTTCTGCAGTTCGGCCTTCATGGACGGGACGCTAGTGCAGGCGTCAGACAGTTTCCGGCGCGCCCGGCGGAATGAACGGCACCGAGCCGGGGCCGTCAGCGATGAGCCTCAGCAGGGCGTCGGTGTCGACGTACTCGTCGATGGCGTCCGCGAGCCGATCGAGCCGCGCCTCACGGAGACCGGCGAACGAGACCGTGCGATCCGGTGCCGGCTTGCCGGTCAGCTGAGCCACCTCGGTCAGGAACGTGTGCCGGGCAGCGTCATCGTCGAGCAGCCCGTGCCAGATCGTCCCCCAGGTGTTCCCCACCCGGCAGCCACCCGGGAACGATGACGCCTCGCCCGTCACGGTCACCACGCCGTGATGGATCTCGTACGCCGTCGGCGCCGGGCGAGCCAGCACTTTCGCCCGCGAGAACTCCGTTGCTACCGGCAACAAGCCCAGGCCGGCGTGCACACCGCCACCCTCGACGCCGTGCGGATCGGTGATCTCGCCGCCCAACGCCTGGTAGCCGCCACAGATCCCGAGCACAGGCCGTCCCGCCGCAACGCGCGCGCTGACCGCATCGGCGAGACCGAGCGACCGCAGCCAGGCCAGGTCCGACACCGTTGCCCGAGACCCCGGCAACACGACGAGGTCCGCATCCCGTACCTCGGCCGGGCTGGTGGTGAAGAACACGCTGTTCGTCGGCTCGACCGCCAGCGCGTCGAGGTCGGTGAAGTTGCTGATCCGCGGGAACCGGATCACCGCCACCGTGAGCAGATCGGCCGAGGAGGTACGACGTACCGGGATGTCCAGCGCGTCCTCGGAGTCCAGCCACAGTTCGGGCAGCCACGGCAGGACGCCGTACGTCGGGCGGCCGGTCACGGACGTGAGCATGTCGATGCCCGGCTGGAGCAATGTCGCGTCGCCGCGGAACTTGTTCACGAGGAAGCCACTGACCAGCGCCTGGTCGGCCGCGTCCAGCAGCGCCACCGTGCCGAACATCGAGGCGAACACTCCCCCGCGATCGATGTCGCCGACAACAACCACGGGAGCCTTGCTGTGCTGCGCCAACCCCATGTTCACGTAGTCCGACCGGCGCAGATTGATCTCCGTCGGACTGCCTGCGCCCTCGCTGATCACCACGTCGTACCGCGAGGACAGATCGTCGTACGCCGCGAACGCGGCCTTGGCCAGCTCGGCCCGCTCGGTGAGGAAGCCGCGGGACGACAACTCGCCCCACGGCTCCCCCATCAGTACGACGTGACTGCGCTGGTCACTGCCCGGCTTGAGCAGCACCGGGTTCATCGCCGCCTCGGGCTCCGCGCCGGCCGCGACGGCCTGGATCCACTGGGCCCGCCCGATCTCGGTGCCGTCCGCGCAGACCATCGAGTTGTTCGACATGTTCTGCGCCTTGTACGGCGCCACCCGGACACCCTGCCGCGCCAGCCAACGGCACAACCCGGTCACCACGGTCGTCTTACCCGCGTCCGACGTCGTACCCGCGATCAGCAAAGAACCCACCGGCAGATCCTAGGCGTCACAAGAGCAAAGAAAGAAAGACGGTAGTTGGAGGACGGGATCCTAAGCGTCGTCGGACGGTCTCCCCTGCTCGGCCTCCGGCTTGACCGGGGTGATCCGGCGGCCCTGGGCGTCGGTGCTGGGCAGCCGCGGCCGCGGGCCCTGGAACCGGGTCCCCGCGCCACCCTCGCGGGCCGACAGCGGCTTCGCTATGTTCTCCAACGACCGGCCTTCCGCGTCGACCCCGAAGAACCAGGCGATCAGACCACCGATCAGCATCACGGCCGCGCCGACGATGTACCCGACGGTCAGCGGACCTCGCGCCGGGTTGTCGCCCTCACCGATCAGCGAGGCGAACAGGAACGGCGCGATCACACCACCGGTCAGCTGCGAGATCGCGAAGAAGAACGAGATCGCCTGACCGCGCAGCTCGATCGGGAAGATCTCGCTCACCGTCAGGTACGCCGACGACGCGCCGGCCGAGGCGAAGAAGAACACCACGCACCACAGCAGGGTCAGCGTGACCGCACTCAACGCGCCGGCGTTGAACAGCAGCGCGGTGATGAACAGCACCACGGCCGACACGGAGTACGTGCCGAGGATCATCTTGCGACGGCCGATGGTGTCGAAGAAGTGGCCGAGCAGCAGCGGACCGGCCAGGTTGCCGATCGCGAACGGGAAGAAGTAGAGCGCGATGCTGGAGTCGTTCAGGCCGAAGTACGCCTTCAGCACCAGCGCGTAGGTGAAGAAGATCGCGTTGTAGAGGAACGCCTGGGTGACCATCATCGAGAAGCCGAGGAAGGATCGGCTGCGGTAGTCGCGCAGCATCACGCGGGCGATCTCGCGGTACGTCACCGGCGGGTAGTCGATCACGTTGATCGCCTCGTCGTCGGTCACCTCGCGCAGCTCGCCGCCCTGCCGCCGGACAGTGTCCTCGATCTCGTCGACGGTCCGCTCGGCTTCCTCGACCCGGCCGTGCGTCATCAGCCAGCGCGGGCTCTCCGGGATGTGCCGGCGCAGGTAGATGATCATCAGACCCATCACCGGACCGATCAGGAAGCACAGCCGCCAGCCCCACTCGATCGGGATGATGTCCTCGTTCAGGAACACCAGACCGACCGCGGACCCGATCAGCGCTCCGGCCCAGTAGGTGCCGTTGATGCCGATGTCGACGCGACCGCGGAACTTCGACGGGATCAGCTCGTCGATCGCGGAGTTGATCGCGGCGTACTCACCGCCGATGCCCATACCGGCGATGAACCGGAAGAACAGCAGCGAGTAGATGTCCCACGACAGGCCGGCCAGACCGGACGCGACCAGGTAGACCATCAGCGTGATGATGAACAGGCTGCGGCGGCCCCACTTGTCGGTGAGCCGGCCGAAGACCAGCGCGCCGACCACCTCACCGGCCAGATAGATCGAGGCCATCAGACCGACCTCGGACGTGGTCAGGTGGAGCGTCTCCGGCTCCTTCAGCACGTTCCCGACCAGCGAGACCAGCTGGATCTCGAGGCCGTCCAGGATCCACGAGACGCCGAGTCCGACGACGATCATCCAGTGGAACTTGGTCCACGGCAGCCGGTCCATCCGGGCGGGTACGAGACTGGGTATCGCTCTGCCTTCTTCCAGTGCGTGCTCGCTGCTCATCCCTGCTCCTCCCGAGCCCGTGGTGCCATGGTGTGTCCGGCCGGACACATCCCCCGAGCCCGTACCCCAGGAGTCACGAAGTCCAAACCCACGGTCACGCGGCACCGCCGCCGAGTGCGCTGGTTACAGTGGCGGACATGGAGAACGAGATCAGCGTCGTCGACGCCAAGGAGCGCAGCCGGTACGAGGCACTCGACACCGACGGCAATCTGATGGGATTCGTCGACTACAAGCTGCACCCGGGCGTGATCAGCTTCCTGCACGCCGAGACGCTGCCCGAGTTCCGCGGCCGCGGCGTAGCCGGCCTGATCGCGTCGAAGTCCCTCGATGACGCCCGCGCCCTCGGGCTGCGGGTCAAGCCGGCCTGTCCGTTCTACAAGGACTACCTCGAGCAGCACACCGAGTACGCCGACCTGGTCCGCCGTCCCGGTGAGGAGGCAGCGCAGTGACCGCACCAGTACTGGGCAAGGTCGAGTGGCGACCAGCCGCGGAGGTGCCCGAACTCCTGGCGGCGCCCGTGCGCGACGCGCTCGGCGACCTCGCTGCCTACGCTGCCCCGATCGACCCGGGCCTGGCCGACACTGCCGCCTTCTGCGCGGAGTACGACGTACCGATGGACGCGTCGGCGAACTGCGTGATCGTGCACGGCAAGCGCGCCGGGGAGTCGACGTACGCCGCGGTGATGGTGCTGGCCACCGATCGAGCGGATGTGAACGGCGTGATCCGCAAGCATCTCGGCGTACGGAAGATCTCCTTCGCCGCTCAGGACGAAGCGGTCAGCTCGACCGGCATGGAGTACGGCGGGATCACCCCGATCGGACTGCCGGCCGAATGGCCGGTGCTGGTCGACGAAGGGGTCACCCGGGCCGGACTGGTCGTGATCGGCAGCGGGATCCGCGGGTCCAAGATCCTGCTGGACGGCGCCGACCTGGCCAAGTTGCCGGCAGCAACAGTGTTGGCGCTGGCACAGAGCTAGCTGTACTGACCCGGGGCGGTTGGGAGGTGCGATGGAACAGTACGACTGGCCGGCCGAGTACGCCGAGCTGACCGCCGCCGACCAGCGCAGCCCACTCCCACCGGCCGACCTCGACCGGCTGGCCGTCGCCGCCTTCGTCCTCGGCCACGACGACGAGGTCGCCGGCTACCGTGAGCGCGCGTTCGACGACCATCTCGCCCGCGGTGACGTCGACCGGGCGGTCCGCAGCGCGTTCTGGCTCGGCTTCCACCTGCAGAACCGTGGCGAGTTCGCCCGGGCCGCCGGGTGGCGTGCCCGGGTCGGGCGGATGATTCCGGCCGGGAACAACGAGCTGACCGGACTGTTCCTGCAGGCGGACGCGGCCACGCGGATGATGACCGGCGACCCCGTCACCGCACTCCCCCGGTTCGAACAGGCCCGCGAGCTCGCGGACGAACCGTCCGCGATCGCGTTGGCATCGCTCGGCCGCGGCCGATGTCTGGAGATGCTCGGTCGGCGGACCGAGGCCCTGACGGCGCTGGACGAGGCGATGGTGCACGTCACCGCCGGCCAGGTCGGCCCTGAGGTCGCTGGGATCGCCTACTGCGCCGTGATCGACCTGTGCATGCGGCTGTACGACGTACGCCGGGCGCAGGAGTGGACACACGCGCTCACCGGTTGGTGCGACCAGCAATCCGGCCTGGTGCCGTACCGCGGGGTGTGTCTGGTGCACCGGGCGCAGATCCTGCAACTGCGCGGGGCCTGGTCCGAGGCGGCGGGCGCCGCAGAGGATGCCTGCCGTCGGCTGGCCCCCGGCGCGGTCGGCTCTGCGTGGTACCAGCTGGCCGAGCTCGACCGCCAGCGTGGAAGGTATGCGGAGGCCGAGCAGGCGTATCAGCGAGCCGGCAGCGAGGGCGCAGAGGTACAGCCAGGTCTGGCCAGGCTGCGGGCCGCGCAGGGGAACCACGCGTCGGCGATCGCGGGACTCGAACGAGCACTGGCTGAGGACCCACTGGCTCCGACCCGTCCGGCGCTCCTCGCGGCGAGGGTTGACCTGGCAGTCGACTGTGGTGATCTCGAGGCGGCGCGGAAGGCCGCTGCCGAGCTGAACGAGTTCTCCCGCGTCGACTCGCCGTACCTGCAGGCATTGGCGGCGTACTGCGAAGGGGCGGTGCGCGTTGCGGGTGAGGACGCGCGAGGGGCGATGCCGTTGTTGCGGCGGGCATGGATGTTGTGGCAGCAGCTGGAGATGCCGTACGAGGCGGCGCGGACCCGGGTGCTGGTCGGGCGGGCGTGTGGAGCGCTCGGCGATGGTGATGCGGAGCAGATGGAGCTCGACAGCGCCCGGGCAGCGTTCGAGCAGCTCGGGGCGCTGGCTGACCTGGCGGCACTCGAGCACACCGATCAGACCGGCGGGTTGAGCCCACGGGAGCTGGAGGTACTGCGCTTGCTGGCCACGGGCATCACCAACCGGGCGGTCGGTGAGCAGCTGTTCCTCAGCGAGCGGACCGTCGCCCGCCACGTGAGCAACATCTTCGGCAAGCTCGGCGTCTCCAGCCGGGCCGCGGCCACGGCGTACGCCTATGAGAAGGGCCTGGTCTGACTGGGTAGAAATGACCAGTCCGCCACGCCCTGCTTGGCGTGGTCGGTCGATGTGGCGGCACGGTCCGCAGTCCTACGTTGAGCCGAACGAACGGCACAAGGGGGCTGGGATGAACAGGTTCGGGACTGTGGTGATCGGCGGCGGACAAGCCGGTCTGGTGATGGGGTACCACCTACGGCGGCTTGGTGAGGACTTCGTGATCCTCGAAGGGCATCCGCGGATCGGTGACTCGTGGCGGCGACGGTACGACTCGCTGAGGCTGTTCAGTCCGCCGCGCTACGCGAGTCTGCCGGGTCTGCCGATCCCGGTGGACGACTGCCCGACGCGGGACGAGATGGGCGACTACCTGGAGCGGTACGCCGCCCACTTCGAGCTGCCCGTACGGACCGGCGTACGAGTGACGCGGGTGTCGCGCGACGCCGAGGGCTTCCGGGTGGAGACCGACGAGGATGAGTACCTGGCCGACCGGGTGATCGTGGCCGGCGGATCGCACACGGTGCCGCAGCGGCCGCCGTTCGCGAGTGAACTCGACCCGGCGATCCGGCAGCTGCACTCGCTCGAGTACCGCAACCCGGAACAGCTTGCCGACGGCACCGTCCTGGTGGTCGGCGCCGCGAACTCCGGCACCGACATCGCGTTGGAGGCCGCCAAGACCCACCGCACATTGCTCGCCGGGCGGCATCCGGGGCAGGTTCCGGTCGACATCGACTCGGGGCGCGGCCGGATGATCCTGCCGATCGTGATGTTCGTGTTCCGGCACGTCCTCACCCGTCGTACGCCGATGGGCCGCAAGGCGCTGGCCGAGCAGGAAGGGCACGGAGTCATGCTGGTCCGCAACAAGCTCGCGGATCTCGACGCGGCCGGAGTGGTCGCGACGAGCCGGATCGAGAGCGTGCGCGACGGGCAGCCGGTGACCGCCGAGGGCGACGTACTGTCCGATGTCGGGACCGTGGTGTGGTGCACCGGGTCGGGTCCGGACCACAGCTTCCTCGACCTGCCCGTCTTCGGCGACGGCCGGGTGCGGCACGAGCGCGGCGTCGCGACCGGCGAGCCCGGCCTGATGTTCCTCGGGCTCGAGTTCCAGTTCGCTGTCGCGTCAGGGACTATCCAGGGGCTGGACCGGGATGCCCGTTATCTGCTACGGCAGCTGCGCCAAAACACCCTCCGGGGTGCCAGTCGGCCCGTTACCGTGGACAGGCGGTAGCATCGCGGGCTGAAATGGGTGAGTGGACGGGTGCCGGGTTCCCCTCGCAACCCCGGAGCGAGGGCGTGGGTGAGTCAGTGACAGTGGCTGGTGGCGAGGGCGGTCCGACCGCCCTCCGGATCATGCTGGGCGGACAACTGCGGCGGATGCGGGAGTCTGCCGGGATCAGTCGCGCCGACGCGGGCTGGCAGATCCGTGCCTCGGAGTCCAAGGTCAGCCGGATGGAACTCGGGCGCGTCGGGTTCAAGGAGCGCGACGTCAACGACCTGCTCGGGCTCTACGGGATGGACGACGAGGAGGAACGCAACCGGCTGATGGAGCTGGCCCGGGCCGCGAACAACCCCGGCTGGTGGTCCCGGTACGGCGACGTGATGCCGAGCTGGTTCAACAACTACGTCGGGCTCGAGGTCGCGGCGACGCTGATCCGGACCTACGAGGTGATGTTCGTCCCAGGGTTGCTGCAGACCGAGGAGTACGCGCGGGCCGTCGTCCAGCTCGGCAAGTCGTTCCTGCCCGGCGAGGAGGTCGAGCAGCGGGTCTCGCTGCGGGTGACCCGGCAGCAGATCCTGACCCGGCTGAATCCGGCCCGGCTGTGGGTGGTCATCGACGAGTCGGTGCTGCACCGGCCGGTCGGCGGCGAGGCGATCCTGCGGGCCCAGATCGAGCACCTGATCATGTGGGCGCAGCAGCCCAACATCACCTTGCAGATCATGCCGTTCAGCAGTGTCGGGTATCCCGGCACCGGCGGCGCGTTCAGCCTGCTGCGGTTCCCCGACGGCGACCTGCCGGACATCGTCTACATCGAGCACGCGGCCAGCGCGCTCTACCTGGACAAGCTCGAAGAGGTCGACGAGTACGTCGCGATCATGGAGGCCCTCACAATCGCGGCGGCGCCGGTCTCGGCGACCGAGGGCCTCCTGAAGGAAGCCCTCGCCCGCCTCTGACACCCCCACCCCCACCCCCACCCCCACCCCCACGTCTCAGGTCGACTTTGGGCACCGTTCGACCACTCAGAGGGCCGAGATGTGGTTGGTGGGTGCACAAAGTGCTCGGGGTTCAGGCGACCTTGAGGTCGACCTTGATGTTGCCGCGGGTGGCGTTGGAGTACGGGCACACCTCGTGCGCCTTGGCGACCAGTTCCTGGGCGACGGCACGGTCGACGCCGGGCAGGCTCACCTCGAGCTCCACCTCCAGGCCGTAGCCGGCGCCGCCGTTGATCGGGCCGATGCCGACCGCCGCGGTCACGGTCGAGCCGTCGGCGTCTTGGCGAGCCTTGCGCGCGACCAGCTTCAGCGCGCTGTGGAAGCAGGCCGCGTAGCCGGCCGCGAACAGCTGCTCCGGGTTGGTTCCGTTGCCATTGCCACCCATCTCGACGGGCGGGGCGACGACGACTTCGAGCTTGCCGTCGTTGGTGGCCACCTTGCCGTCGCGGCCGCCCTGGGCGGTCGCGCGCGCGGTGTACAGAACCTTCTCGACTGCGATGGTCATATCTGTCGTTCTCCTGGTTCGTTCAGCGAGTGGGGTCGAGCACGAGCTTGCCGACGGTCCGGCGGGCTCGCATGTCTTCATGGGCGGTTGCGACGTCGGACAGCGCGTAGTCGCCGCCGACGATCGAGGTGAGCTTGCCGCTGGCGGTCAGGTCGAACAGCTCGGCCAATGGACCGCCGACAGCGGCGGGATCACGCAGGCAGTTGACCAGCCAGAAACCGGCGATCGTCTTCGAGCCCTTCATCAGCCGGCCCGGGTCGATCGCCGCGGCGGCCTGCCGGGACGCGGCACCGAAGGTCACCAGCCGGCCGAACGGCGCCAGCGCCGCGAACGACTCGTCGAACGTCGGCCCGCCGACCATCTCCAGCACGATGTCGACCGGCTTGCCGCCGTTCGCCTCGATGATCCGGTCCTTCAGGCCTTCCGGCGTACCGTCGATGGCGGCGTCCGCACCGAGCTCGAGAGTCTGGTTCCGCTTCTCCACCGAGGACGCGGTCGCGATCACGCGACCGGCGCCCCACAGCTTCGCGAGCTGCACGGCCAGCGAGCCGACACCGCCGGCACCGGCGTGCACCAGCACGGATTCGCCGGGCGCCAGGTGGGTCATGGTCTTCAGTAGATGCCAGGCTGTGGTCCCCTGGACCACGAGTGCGAGCGCCGCTCCGTCACTGACGCCTTCGGGTACGTCGAACGCCACCGCAGCCTGGGCGACCGCCTTCTCGGCGTATCCGCCTGAGCCGACCAGCGCGACCACCCGGCGACCGTCAGGCGTGTGTCCGACCACCTCACCACCCGGGGTCAGCGGCAGCTGCGCCCTGGTCAGGTAGCTGTTCTCGACCTGATGCGTGTCGGCGTAGTTGATCCCCGCACGGTCCACCGTGATCAGGAGCTGCCCGTCGCCGGCCACCGGGTCCGCGACGTCGCTGACCTTCAGCACCTCAGGTCCGCCGAACTCGGCGATCTGTACCGCTCGCACGTTCTCCCTGCCTTCCGTCGTCCGCTCGATACGCTGTACTATACACTGTACGTTAACTGCTTCCAAGGAGGGATCGAGATGGGCCGGACACCGCGCAACACCCTCAGCTCCGAGCTGATCGTCCGGACCGCACTCGAGCTGATGGAGTCCAAGGGCACCGACGCGTTCAGCCTGCGCGGCGTGGCCGCCGAGCTCGGGGTCGGCCCGATGGCGCTCTACACCTACTTCCGCAACAAGGACGACCTGTACGACGCTGTCCGCGACCATCTGATGGGCCTGCTGCCCGCCGTACCGCAGGACGTGTCGTGGCCGGATCAGGTCCGGGCGGTGTGCCGGGGGCTGCGGCTGCTGATGCTCCAGCATCCTTGCCTGGCGCAACTACTCGCGAGCCGGCCGTTGGCCGGGCACGAGACGGCCCGGGTGGCCGAGGGTCTGCTCGGAGTACTACGTGCCGCCGGGTTCGATCCGGAGACGGCCGCGCGGACTCACACCACCCTGTTCACCTATGTGCTCGGGGCAACGTCGTGGGAGATCCAGATGGCCACCGAGCGCCGAGATCCGGAGGCGTGGCGGCGGCTGCGGACGACGATGGAGTCACTGTCGGCGCGCGACTTCCCGACGGTCGTCGAGCTGGCGCCGGAGCTGGCCCGGACAACGGGCGGCGACGACCAGTTCGACTACGGCCTGGACCTCCTCCTCCAAGGCCTCCAATCCCCCACCCACCCCTAGCTCCCCCGCCCCACCCCATCCCCGCCCCACCTGATCCCCGTCTGGTGGGCTCACCCACCGGCGCGTGGGTTCGCACACCGCACGCGCCTGGCCAACCCACCATCCGATGGGCTAACCCACTAGCCAGCACATCAGTACCCCGTACTTCCCCTGCACCGACCCCATCTCATGGGCTGACCCACCGGCGCGTGGGTTCGCACACCGCACGCGCCTGGCCAACCCACCATCCGATGGGCTAACCCACTAGCCAGCACTGAATCGCCCCGGGTCTGATGGAGGCTCTCAATCCATGGAGGATGAGAGTTATGGCAGCACCGAGGAAGTATGGCGACGAGCTGCGTGAGCGGGCCACGCGGATGGCGGTGGACGCGCGCAAGGACCCGGCGACGAGGTCGGGTGCGATTCCGCGGATCGCGGAGCAGCTCGGTGTGCACCGCGAGACGTTGCGGGGTTGGGTCCGGCAGGCTGAGATCGACGAGGGGACAGTGACGGGGACTACCACCAGCGATGCCGAGCGGGTCGCGCAGTTGGAGCGGGAGAACCGCGAGCTTCGGCGGGCCAACGAGATCCTCAAGACAGCGTCGGCTTTCTTCGCGGCGGCGGAGCTCGACCGCAAGGTGAAGTAACCGAGGTGCCGACGGCGGTGCTGGTCGACTACATCGACCAGTACCGCGACCGGTTCGGGGTCGAGCCGATCTGTAAGGTCCTGGCCGCTGCCGGGATCAAGATTGCCCCGAGCACCTACTACGCCGCCAAGAGCAGGCCGCCATCGGCCCGGGCGGTCAGAGACGCCGAACTGGTCCCGGCGATCCGCCAGCTGCACAAGGACAACCTCGAGGTCTACGGCGCGCGCAAGATCCATGCCGAGCTGAATCGGGGCGGCATCAACGTTGCCCGGTGCACCGTGGAACGGCTGATGCGCGCCGAGGGCCTGCGAGGCATCAGGCGTGAGAAGACCCGCAGGACGACCCAGACCGAAGGTGCTCAGACACCACGTCCGGCCGACCTAGTGCAGCGGCATTTCGTCGCCGACGCACCCAACCAGCTGTGGGTGGCGGACCTGACCTATATCCGCACCCACTCCGGCTGGGTCTACGCCGCGTTCGTCCTCGACGTGTTTTCCCGCTTGGTCGTGGGCTGGCAGGTCTCGACCAGCCTGCGCACCGACCTGGCCCTGGACGCCCTCGACATGGGGCTGTGGGCACGGCAGCGGGCCGGCCACGATCTCACCGGGCTGATTCATCACAGCGACCGCGGGGTCCAATACCGAGCTGTCCGCTACACCGAGCGGCTCGCCGAGGCCGACGCCGTCGCGTCCGTCGGCAGCCGCGGCGACTCCTACGACAACGCGATGGCCGAGGCATTCAACTCGCTGTTCAAAGCAGAGCTGATCCGCAACCCCGCCACCCGGCCCAACACGGGCTGGAAGTCCATCAACGACGTCGAGATCGCCGTCGCCGAATACGTCGACTGGTTCAACCACCGACGCCTACACGGCGAGATCGGGCACGTCCCACCCGCCGAGTTCGAAGCCAACCACTACAGTGAAATCCCCGTCCTCACCGAGGCCGGAACCAAGTAATCGGGTCTCCACGAAACCCGGGGCGATTCATACTTCCCCTGCACCGACCCCATCTCATGGGCTGACCCACCGGCCCGTGGGTTCGCACACCGCACGCGCCTGGCCAACCCACCATCCGATGGGCTAACCCACCAGCCAGCACATCAGTACCCCGTACTTCCCCTGCACCGACCCCATCTCATGGGCTCACCCACCGGCCCGTGGGTTCGCACACCGCACGCGCCTGGCCAACCCACTGCCTGGTGGGTGAGCCCACCAGACGGGGGCGGCGGGTCAGAAGACCATTGTGATGATGGCGAGGATGCCGATGCAGACGATCAGCACGCGCAGCGCGATCGGGGGGAGCTTGCGGCCGTAGCGGGCGCCGAGGAAGCCACCGATCGTCGAACCGGCCGCGATCAGGCCGGCGGCCAGCCAGTCGACGTCGGCGACGATGATGAACAGAACCGCGGCGACCGTGTTGACGACGGTGGCGAGGACGTTCTTGAGGCCGTTCATCCGCTGCAGGTTCGAGTCCAGGCCGAGGCCGAGGATCGCCATCAGCAGCACGCCTTGCGCAGCACCGAAGTACCCGCCGTAGATGCCGGTGGCAAAGACCGCGGGGATCACCCACCAGGCACCGCGATGGGCGTGCGACGGCACGCTGATCCACTTCGACAACCAGGGCTGGAAGGCGACCAGCAGACAGCCGAGCAGGATCAGCACCGGGACGACGGCATGGAACGCGGAGTCGGGCAGGGTGAGTAGCAGCACTCCCCCGACGAGGCCGCCGAGCAGCGAAACCGGGATCAGCCGGATCATCCGGCCGCGCTGGCCTTCCAGTTCACGCCGGTAGCCGATCGCACCGGCCGCCGTACCGGGAGAAAGACCGACGGTGTTGCTGACGTTCGCCAGCACCGGCGGGATCCCCACGGCCAGCAGGGCGGGAAACGTCAGCAGCGTACCCGACCCCACCACAGCGTTGATCGTGCCCGCGCCCATCCCCGCCACCAAGACGAACAGCGCCTCGAACCATGTCATCGCTGCCAGACTTTACGCACGTGATCGGCGGTCGTGCTCATCGGTCCGTCCGTTGAGCAGTCAGGCTTCGATCGTTCCAGCGCCGACGTGAGGACAGGGCCTCCCCGGACGTACCGGGAAGGCCCTGTCGACGGTTACTGCTCAGCGATCCTGCGGCGGCTCGGCAGCCGGCGGAGCCGAGGGGTCGGAGTTCGGCGACACCGGCGGCACCGTCGGCGGGGTCTGCTGACTGCGGGTGCTGACAGCGGCCTTCTGCGCGGCCGCGATCGCCTCCGCAACGGCGTTGTCGGCCTCGACCACCGCGGCGTCCGGGACGTCCGCGGAGACGCCCGCGAGCTCCGGTGCGTGGCCGTTCTCGAGCTCCGGCGCCTGCCAGGATCCCTCGGCCTTCTGAGTGATGCCGGCCACCTGGCCGACCGCACTGCCGAGACCCTTGAGCGCGTCGCCGATCTCGCTCGGCACGATCCACAGCTTGTTCGCGTCGCCCTGGGCGATCGACGGCAGCATCTGCAGGTACTGGTACGCGAGCAGACCCTGGTCCGGCTTACCGGCGTGGATCGCGTTGAACACCGTGGTGATGGCCTGCGCCTCACCCTGTGCCTTCAGGATCCGGGCCTCCCGCTCGGCCTGCGCACGCAGGATCCGGGACTCCCGGTCACCCTGGGCGGTGAGGATCGCGGACTGCTTCTGGCCTTCGGCCGACAGAACGGCCGACTGCCGCATACCTTCGGCGGTCAGAATCGCGGCGCGCTTGTCGCGGTCGGCGCGCATCTGCTTCTCCATCGAGTCCTGGATCGACGGCGGCGGGTCGATCGAGCGCAGTTCGACCCGGTTGACCCGGATGCCCCACTTGCCGGTCGCCTCGTCCAGCACGTAGCGGAGCTTCTCGTTGATCTCCTCACGGCTGGTCAGCGTCTGCTCCAGGTCCATGCCACCGATGATGTTTCGCAGCGTCGTCATGGTCAGCTGCTCGATCGCCTGGATGTAGTTCGAGATCTCGTACGTCGCCCGGACCGGGTCGTTCACCTGGAAGTAGATGACGGAGTCGATCGACACCATCAGGTTGTCCTCGGTGATGACCCCTTGGGGCGGGAACGCGACCACTTGTTCGCGCATGTCGATGGTGTAGCGAACCTTGTCGACGAACGGCGTCAACAGGTTCAGGCCAGGCTGCAAACCCGTCTTGAACTTGCCGAACCGCTCGACGATCCCGACGGTCTGCTGCTGCACCACCCGGACGGACTTGACCAATGTGACGATCACCAGCAAGGCGACCACCGCAAGCACTATGAGGAACGCGGTCACTAGACCCTCCACTCGACAGAACCCTCAGGACGGACAGTCTTTCCTATCGACGGGCCACCAGGCGTTCCGGTTCCCGGCGAGTCGGAGGCCTGATCCCTCAGGGATCGCTGCCGTCCCTCGATTCCGACAGTACTGCGCGTAGGGGCCGACTCAACCGGCCGACCGCGTCGGTTGTGTGTCAGTTCTGGGGCGGGTCGGCCGGATCGGGGTTCGGCGTCGAGTCCGGCGTGTTCAGCTCGTGGTGCAGCGGGTCGCCGACCGGGTAGACGACGGCCGTCGCGCCGTCGATCGCCATCACCTCGACCCGCTGACCCGGCTCGATCGTCGACACCTCGTCGTACGGGCGGGCGGTCCAGAGCTCACCGTTCAGCCGGATCGAGCCGCCGCCGTCGGGATGTATCTCCTTGACCACGGTCCCCATCCGGCCGATGACGTGCGCCGATCCGGTCTTGAGCTCGCCACCGTGGTGCATCTTGCGGACCAGCAGAGGACGGATCGCGGCGAGCATCGCGCCGGCCGTGATGAGTCCGACGACGATCTGCAGCCAGAGCAGTCCTGGGAGGAAGGCTGCCACCCCGGCGGCCGTGAGTGCACCGGCAGCCAGCATGAGCAGGGTGAAGTCGAGCGAAGCGAGCTCGGCCAGACCGAGGACGGCGGCGATCGTCAGCCAAGCCGCCCACACGTTGTCCCGCAGCCAATCCATCATTTGCCAAGCCTATCCACGTTCCGGTCCCCACACAGGCTCTTGGACGTGCCTGGCCCGTCACAGGATCCGTCACCGTCTGGTGGGCTGACCCAGGAGCGGGTGGGTTGGCCAAGCGCACGCGGCTGGCCGACCCACCATCTCCCTGGCCCACCCACCAGACGAGGCGGGGCGGCGGACGGGGCGGGGGCAGCGGCACGGCAGGGCGGGGCGGCGGGGCGGGCGGACGCGGTGGGGTTGGGGCGGCAGTGCGGCCGGGCGGGGGCGGCGGGGCGGCGGCGCGGGCGGACGCGGTGGGGTTGGGGCGGCAGTGCGGCCGGGCGGGGGCGGCGGGGCGGCGGCGCGGGCGGACGCGGTGGGGTTGGGGCGGCAGTGCGGCCGGGCGGGGGCGGCGGGGCGGGCGGACGCGGTGGGGTTGGGGCGGCAGTGCGGCCGGGCGGGGGCGGCGGGGCGGGCGGACGCGGTGGGGTTGGGGCGGCAGTGCGGCCGGGCGGGGGCGGCGGGGTGGTTGGGTTGGGGTTGGGGTCAGAGTGCGCGGGCGGTGTATCTGCCGTCTTCGTGGTTGAGGGAGAGGGCGAGGTCGAAGGTGTCGCTCAAGGTTTGGGCGGTGAGGGCCTCGGCGATCGGGCCGGCCGAGACGATCCGGCCCTGCTTGAGCAGGAGCGCGTGGGTGAAGCCGGGCGGGATCTCCTCGACGTGGTGGGTGACGAGGACCATCGCCGGGGCACCGACCGCGGTCGCGATCGAGCTGAGTGAGCGCACCAGCTGCTCACGACCGGTCAGGTCGAGACCCGCAGCCGGCTCGTCCATCAGCATCAGCTCGGGATCGGTCATCAGGGCACGGGCGATCTGCACCCGCTTCCGCTCCCCCTCCGACAGCGTGCCGAACGTGCGCTCGCTCAGGTGCGCGATGCCGAGCTCGGCCAGCAACTCCTTGGCTCGCTGGTGATCCAGCTCGTCGTACTCCTCCCGCCAGCGACCGAGTACGGCGTACGACGCGGAGACGACGACATCCGCGACCCGCTCACCCCTGGGGAGGCGGTCGGCCAATGCTGCACTGGTGAGTCCGATCCGCGGCCGCAGTTCGAAGACGTCGACCGCACCGAGCACCTCACCGAGCAGTCCGGCGACACCTGCGGTCGGGTGGATCTGGGCGGCGAGGATCTGCAGCAGGGTCGTCTTGCCGGCACCGTTCGGTCCGATCACCACCCACCGATCGGCCTCGTCTACGGTCCAGTCGATCCCGTCGAGCAGAAGCGCGTTACCGCGGACGATCGACACCCCGGCCAGCTCCACCACTGCAGTCATGCCCCAAAACCTACGGGGTGGCTCCGCGTGCCCGGTACCCACCCTGGACCTGCCTGGCCGGAGTCGTCCGGCTGGTGTAATGGTGGGACACTGTCGGGCGTGCTGACCACCTCCGCCTCGGTCCGGTTCACCGTCTGGACGAACGCGATGCTGACCGGTGCCTGCGATCCCGACACCGCCGCCCAGAAGATCCTCGGCGACGACGTCGGGCACCACGTCGCGGGTCTGACCGGACATCCGGACCCGGCCACTCTCCCGGTCGCACTGAACCTCTTGCGTGCCGCCGGCGCGACCCAGGCCCACCTGGCACTGCCGGTTCCGGGTGACCCGATCGGACTCGCCGGTCCGCCGCCGTTCAACGAGGCCGCCTTGGAGACGGGTGAGGCCGTCGTACTGTCAGGGGCTGAGATCGGGCTGGTTCCGGCGTACGTCGGTCCGGCGGTGCAGTGGAGTGTGATGCCGGCGACAAGTCCGCTACCGGCCGACATCGGCGAGGCGGACCGTGGTCTGCGGCTCGCCCTGATCGAGGCTGCGGACTCACTGGCCGCACTCGACGTCGCGCGCTGGAAGCCCGAGGTCGCGGACGCGCTGATCGACATCCGCAAGATCGGCAGCGGCCGGAACGACGACCTTGCCCCGGGCTACCAACCTCGCGCGGTGAAGGCGGCCGCGACCGCCCGGCGGTGCCTGGCCATCGCGGACGCCGCGCTCGAGGACGACGGCGCGGCGGTCACCGGCGCCGAGGCCGACGCTCGCCGCCGGGCGCTGCTCGACCTCGCCGCCGCGGCCCGGCGCGCGTTGGTCGCGGCCTGCGCGCCTCCTGTTCACGCCTGAGATATGGACCGGACAGCAGACCGACAGGTGATTTGGGTAGCGTCGGTGCTGCGATGACAGAAGAGGCTGAGCTCGAGAAGCATTCACCCGATCGACCGACCGTGCTGGTCACCCTGACCGGCACCGACCGGCCCGGGCTGACGTCGGCCGTACTCTCGACGATCGCGACCCGCGGCCTCGAGGTGATCGACGCGGAGCAGGTCGTACTCCGGGGCCGGCTGGTTCTCGGCGTACTGCTGTCGGCACCGCGTGACCACAAGGACCTGAAAGAGGAACTGAAGGTGCTGGCCGACGTCCTCGACGTCGACATCTCGGTCAAGAAGGGTGTCGGCGACAACGAGCCGCGGCGCAAGGGCCGCAGCCAGGTGACCGTGATCGGGCATCCGTTGTCCGCGGCCGGGCTGGCCGCGATCGCCGGCCGGATCGCAGACACCGGCGCGAACATCGACCGGATCAGCCGGATGGCGCGGTACCCGGTGACCGCGATGGAGATCGCCGTCTCCGGTGCCGACTCGGACACGCTGCGTACCGTGCTCGCGCTGGAGGGTGTCCGCCAGGGTCTCGACGTCGCGGTGCAGGACGGCGGCCTGTACCGCCGGGCCAAGCGGCTGATCGTGATGGACGTCGACTCGACGCTGATCCAGGGCGAGGTCATCGAGATGCTCGCCGGGCACGCGGGCCGGCTGGAGGAGGTCGCGGCCGTCACGGAGCAGGCGATGCGCGGCGAGCTCGACTTCGCCGAGTCACTGCGGCACCGGGTCTCCAAGCTGGAGGGCCTGCCCGCGTCCGCGCTCGACGAGGTGTACGACGCGATCCAGCTGGCGCCCGGCGCGCGGACGCTGGTGCGGACGCTCAAGCGGCTGGGGTACAAGTTCGCGATCGTCAGCGGCGGGTTCAGCCAGATCACGGGCAAGCTGGTCGCGGAGCTCGGCATCGACTACGCGCAGGCGAACGAGCTGGAGATCGTCGACGGCAAGCTCACCGGCCGGCTGATCGGCGAGATCGTCGACCGGGCCGGCAAGGCGACCGCGCTGCGGCGGTTCGCCGCACAGTCCGGTACGCCGCTGTCCCAGACAGTCGCGATCGGTGACGGCGCCAACGACCTCGACATGCTCGCCGCGGCCGGTCTCGGCGTCGCGTTCAACGCCAAGCCGGTCGTCCGCGCGGCCGCCGACACGCACCTGAGCGTGCCGTACCTGGACACGATCCTGTACCTGCTGGGCATCAGCCGCGAGGAAGTGGAAGCCGCGGACGCGGACAACCCGGCCTGACTGCAACATCCGGCCGGGAGATTCCCACAGACACGCGGGTGCGGGAAGATCGCGACATGGAGCTTTCCACCCGGCCCGCGACACCCGACGACGCGGGCGCCATGTACCAGGTGGTCGCTGCCAGCGAGCAGGACTGGCACCGTCAGGTCGAGGCGATTCCGGACCAGGTCGCGGCGGACCTGCGCCGCCCCGGGCTGAATCCTGAGCGCGACACCCTCGTCGTGCACGCGGAGAACGGCGATCTGGCCGGCTGGGTCTGGCTCCACCTGGGCAAACGCGCCCAGGTCGCCGTCCACCCGTCGTACCGCGGACGCGGGATCGGGACGATGCTGCTCGACTGGATCGAGGCTCGGTCCCGTGCGGCCGGGAGCGAGTGGGTCGCCCAGACCGTGGACGACGCGGACAAGGCCGGCGCCGACCTGCTCCGGTCCCGCGGGTACGAGGTGCTCGCGACGAACTGGCTGCTCGTGCGGTCGATCGACGTACCCGCGGCTCCGGAACTGTCGGCTGGGGTCAGGCTGGACAGCTACGAGCCGGCGCGGGCGCACGACGTGCATGAGCTGGTCGAGGACGCGTTCTCCGCCTTCCAACCACGCCGGAAGTCCTTCGAGGAGTGGAGGCAGCTGACCGTCGAGCGGCCCAGCTTCCTGCCCGAGGTGTCGACACTGGCGTACGCCGGGGACGAGCTGGTCGGCGCAGTGCTCGCGCTCGACCTCCCGGACAGCGGCGAGGGGTACGTCGAGCAGCTCGCGGTCCGGGCCGACCAGCGGAACAAGGGCATCGCCCGCGCGATGCTCGACCAGACCTGCGCCGAGTTCGCCCGGCTCGGGCGCGACAGCTGCATCCTCTGGACCCACTCCGGAACCGGCGCCCTCGCCATGTACGAACACCTCGGCATGCACGTACGCCGCAGTACGACGGTGTATCGCGCGCCGATCTGACACGAGCCATGCGCATCAGCCGAACGGAGACCGGCGCGTCTATTAATTGCGAACGATAGGTAGCGGGAACGTTACACGCTGCCCCCTTCCCCCGGTAACTGTCTGTGCTTAACATTCAGCCACTGGCGTGTATCAGACGGTGGGGGAAAAATGACACGCAGTAGGCACGCTCCGCGTCTCAGCTCAGGATTCTCTCTCGGCGGACAGCAGGCGGAGGCCGACCCGCTTCTCGAGGAAGCCTTCGACGAAACGAACCAATACAAGGCCATCTCGTCCAGGGACGATCATCGGTGCTTCATCATCGGACGAACGGGTAGTGGCAAGTCGGCGCTCCTTCGGCGATTGGAGTACGAATACCCGGACCATGTCATCCGCATCAGCCCGGAAGACCTGTCCCTGACCTATGTAGCCGATCTCCAGTCGGTCCGGTGGCTGAGCGAGCACGAAGTACACCTGGACCCGTTCTTCGTTGCACTGTGGAAACATGTTCTGCTGGTCGAGATCATCAAGCACCGCTACCAGGTCGACTCATCGGCCGGCAAGCAAAACTTCCTTGCCCTACTGGCCGACAGGCTCAAGCGCGACAAAAGCCAGACGGAAGCTCTGAAGTATCTCGAGGACTTCCAGGGCAAATTCTGGTGCGAAGCAGATGAACGCGTCCGGCAGATCGCCGATCGCTTCGAGTCCCGGATCAACGGTGCCGGCTCGTTCGACGCCAAACTCGTGAAGGCCTCGGCAGGCGGCGCGATCACCGCCACCCAGGCGAGCAAGATCGAGATCGTCAACCGCTACCAGAGAATCGTCAACGCGACTCAACTGCCACGACTCAACCAGATGATCAAGGTACTCGACGAGGACATCCTCGAGTCCCGCCAGAACTTCACCTTCATCCTCATTGACGATCTGGACCAGGACTGGGCCGACGACTCGGTCGTCAACGCTCTCATCCGGTGTCTCTTCCGAGCGGTTTCCGACCTGCAGCGCGTGCAGAACCTGAAGGTCCTCGTCGCACTCCGGACGAACATCTTCGAGGCCCTCGACTTCGGTCGGCGGACCGGCGGACAGGAGGAGAAGTTCCGCGCCTTGTCGATGCGCCTGCGGTGGTCGTCGGCCGATCTCGAGGCCATGCTGGACGAACGCGTCCGGGCAGCCGCAGCCCCACGCGACCTGGGTTTGGCAACGGTTCGTCACCTGCTGCCGTCGACGAACAAGGCGCGCGGCGACCCACTGACTTTCATCCTCCGCCGCACGCTGATGAGACCTCGAGACGCCATTGCCTATCTCAATGAATGTCTCGAGGGGACCGTCGACAACCCCAGAATCACCTGGGAGCGGATCAGAGCAGCCGAATCCCCGTACTCACACGACCGAAGACTCGCGCTGCGCGATGAATGGAAACCCACCTATCCGGGAATCGATGAGGTGCTTTCCACTTTCGAAGGAAGGCCGTACAAGTTGTCCCGAGCTCAAATGTCCGCGGCCTTGGACGACATCGCGACGCTGGCCGCGGACCACGCATTCGTCGGGGCCAGTTGGCTCTGCCGGCTGACCGCTGAGATCTGGAATCCCGAGCCCTGCGTCTGGACCGACAAGTACAAGGACGTCATCGGGCTCCTGTTCGACATCGGCTTCATCGGATGCGTCGGGACCGGTGGTCAGCCGGTCTTCAGCCACGACGACCCGGACTACCTCGATCGACCGTCGAAACTCGCTCGCACCACCTCCTTCGTCGTACATCCGGCCTTCCGGAACGCGTTGGACATGACGACTCCCGCTCGTCAGCGGCAGCGCTTGTAGTACATCTGACTCCGGCTCGTCGAGCTCGTCGGCCCTGGTCCCCGGTCGACGTCGCTGCCCGGATTGCGCTTCCGGACGGGGTGAGCACCTATCCTTCGGCTATGTCTGATCTGCCGGGTGGGCCGGGAGCCCTGTTCGCCATTGGTGGCGCCGAGGACAAGCTGAAGAAACGGACGGTCCTGCAGGAGTTCGTCGAGTCGGCCGGTGGATCCAAGGCCCGGATCGTGGTCGTGCCGACCGCGTCCGCGCTCGGGCCTGACGTCGTCGACGTGTACCACGCCCTGTTCGCCGCCCTCGGCGCCGCGAGCGTCGTCGGAGTCCGCCCGGAGAACCGCGAGGACGCCGATGATCCGGCGTTCCTCGAGCCGCTGGACGACGCGACCGGCATCTTCATGACCGGCGGCAACCAGCTCAAACTTGCCGGTGTCGTCACCGGCACGGCGTTCGGCCGCGCGGTCACCGCCGCCCACGCCCGTGGCGCAACCGTCGGCGGTACGTCGGCCGGCGCGAGCATCCTGGCCGAGCACATGATCGCGTTCGGCCGGTCGGGCGCGACCCCGCGGCAGCGGATGAGCCAGCTGTCCGGTGGTCTCGGCCTGGTCCAGGGTGCGATCGTCGACCAGCACTTCGCCCAGCGGAACCGGTACGGCCGGCTGCTGTCGCTGGTCGCCCAGTCCCCCGGCCTGCTCGGCATCGGCGTCGACGAGGACACGGCCGCCGTTGTCCGCGGCACTCACCTGGAGGTCGTCGGCCGCGGCGCGGTGACGATCTTCGACGGCAGCCGGATCGCGTCCAACGCCCACTACGCCAAGCGATCCGAGCCGATTCTCGCGTCCGGCGTCGTACTGCATGTGCTCCCGGCGACCGCGACGTTCGACCTGGAGGCTCGGGTGCTGCTGTCGTACGGCCCGCAGCCGCCGGCCGAGGAGATCGCCGAGCTCGAGGCCGCCGAGGCAGACCTGCAGAAGCTGGCGAGGGAGATCGCGGCCGAGGGGGTCTCACCCAAGTACTACGCGGATCGCAAGCGGCGAGCGGGACGTCGTACGGCGCAGGCTGAACGGGCGGCCGGCAGATCATCGGCGGCCGGGGAGTCCAGACCGGAGGCGACCGAGCCGTTCACGGCCGGCGCCCATCTCGACGACCCCTCCGACCGCACGCCGCCATCAGAGTAGGACCGAATGACTGACACTGCCGCAACGCACGGGGCGCCCAGCCCGGACCTGAAGATCATCGAGACCCGCGTCTACCGCGGGCCGAACATGTGGAGCTACGACCCGGCCATCCACCTGGTCGTGGACCTCGGATCGCTGGAGAACTTCCCGTCGAACACCATCCCCGGCTTCACCGAGAAGCTGCTGGAATACCTGCCCCGGCTCGACCAGCACCACTGCTCGCGCGGCCGCAGAGGCGGTTTCATCGAGCGGCTGCAGGAGGGCACCTGGCTGGGCCACATCGCCGAGCACGTGTCGCTGCAGCTCCAGCAGGAGGCCGGACACGACATGCGGCGGGGCAAGACCCGCCAGGTCAAGGGCATGCCCGGCCGCTACAACATCACCTACGCGTACGCCGACGAGGCGGTCGGACTGGCCGCCGGTGAACTCGCCGTGCGGTTCGTGAACAACCTGGTGCAGCCGGCTCCGGACTTCGACTTCACCACCGAGCTGGAGAAGTTCATCAAGCAGGCCGAGCGGACCGCGTTCGGCCCGTCGACGCAGGCGATCGTGGACGAGGCGGTGTCCCGCGACATCCCGTGGATCCGGCTGAACAAGGCCAGCCTGGTCCAGCTCGGCCAAGGAGTGCACGCCAAGCGGATCCGGGCGACGATGACCTCGGAGACCGGGTCCATCGCGGTCGACGTCGCCAGCGACAAGGACCTGACCACTCGGCTGCTCGCCTCGGCCGGCCTACCGGTGCCGCGGTCGGAGTCGGTACGCACGGTCGACGAGGCGGTCACGGTCGCACACAAGATCGGGTACCCGGTCGTCTGCAAGCCGCTCGACGGCAACCACGGCCGCGGCGTCTGCCTGAACCTGCAGGACGCGGACGAGCTGCGGGAGGCGTTCCCCATCGCGGCCGAACAGTCCCGCCGCGGCTGGGTGATCGTGGAGAACTTCGTTACCGGCAAGGACTACCGGTGCCTGATCATCAACGGCCGGATGGAGGCGATCGCCGAACGCGTGCCCGCGCACGTGGTCGGCGACGGCATCCACACCGTCGCCGAACTGGTCGACATCACCAACGCCGATCCGCGCCGCGGTGTCGGGCACGAGAAGATCCTGACCCGGATCACCGTGAACGCGGCCGCGCGTGAGCTCGTCCGGAGCCAGGGTTTCGAGCTGGACGACGTACCGCCGGAAGACGAGATGGTGAAGCTCACGCTGACCGGCAACATGTCCACCGGCGGGATCTCGATCGACCGGACCTTCGAGGCGCACCCGGAGAACGTCGAGATCGCCGAGGAGGCGGCCCGGATGATCGGGCTCGACATCGCCGGCATCGACTTCATCTGCCCGGACATCACCCAGCCGGTGCGCGAGACCGGTGGCGCGATCTGCGAGGTGAACGCGGCGCCCGGGTTCCGGATGCACACCAACCCGACGATCGGCGAACCGCAGTACATCGCCAAGCCTGTCGTCGACATGCTGTTCCCGCCGGGCGCGACCAGCCGGATCCCGATCGTCGCGGTGACCGGGACCAACGGCAAGACCACCACGGCGCGGATGATCAGCCACGTCTTCAAGGGGATGGGCCGCAAGGTCGGGATGACCTCGACCGACGGCATCGTGATCGACGAGCGGCTGGTGATCCGTTCCGACGCGTCCGGGCCGAAGTCCGCCCGGATGGTGCTGCAGAACCCGCGGGTCGACTTCGCCGTGTTCGAGGTGGCGCGCGGCGGGATCCTGCGCGAGGGGCTCGGGTACGAACGCAACGATGTCGCCGTCGTGCTGAACATCCAGCCCGACCACCTCGGGATGCGCGGTGTCGACACGCTCGAGCAGCTCGCGGACGTGAAGGCGGTTCTGGTCGAGGCCGTGCCGCGGACCGGGTACGCCGTACTGAACGCCGACGACCCGCTGGTGCGGAAGATGCGGCGGAAGTGCTCCGGGCAGGTGGTGTGGTTCAGCATGGCCGAGCCGGGCAGCGAGGTGCGCGACTACATCGAGGGGCACTGCCGTCGGGGTGGCCGAGCGGTCGTGCTGGAGCGGTCCGACCTGGGCGACATGATCGTGGTCAAGCACGGCCGGCGGTCGATGCAGCTGGCCTGGACACACTTGCTCCCGGCAACGTTCGGCGGGCGGGCGATGATGAACGTGCAGAACGCGATGGCCGCGGCGGCCGCCGGGTTCGCCGCCGGGGCGCCGCTGCACGACATCCGGCAGGGCCTGCGGACGTTCAACACGTCGTACTACCTGTCCCCCGGACGGCTCAACGAGATCGACGTCGACGGGCGCACGGTCATCGTCGACTACTGCCACAACGCGCCGGCGATGCGGATGCTCGGCGACTTCGTCGACCGGCTCGGCGAGAGCCTGAGCGCGTCGTCCGAGCTCGGCCGGCCGTCGCGGATCGGTGTGGTCGCAACCGCGGGCGACCGCCGCGACGACGACATCCGCGAGCTCGGTGAGGTCGCGGCGCAACACTTCGACGTGGTGATCGTCCGCGAGGACGCCCGGCTGCGGGGTCGCAAGCGCGGTGAGACCGCCGCGCTGGTCGAGGCCGGAGTACGGCGTGCGATGGAGAACGGAGCGCGCTGCCGCCAGATCGACATCGTGCTGGACGAGCTGGCCGCGATCCGGCACGCGCTGAGCCGATCCAACCCCGGCGATCTCGTCGTCCTGTGTGTCGACCAGCATCAGACCGTGCTGGCTGAGCTCGAGTCCGTCTCGCACCTGGCACAGGCCGGTGCGCGGTCGGGCGACGAAGGCGGTGATCCTGACTTCGTCCAGCCTGACGAGGAAGCCGAGGCTGCGCCGGAGTGAGGCCGACCGTTCTGGCGTACTACTTCCCCGATTGGCATCGGGATCCCCGCAACGCCGCGTGGTTCGGTGACGGGTGGACCGAGTGGGATTTGCTGAAGGCTGCTCGGCCTCGGTTCGAGAGTCATCGGCAGCCGCGGGTGCCGCTGCTGGGGTATCGGGACGAGTGTGATCCTGCGGTCGCTGCCTCGGACATCGACCTGGCGGCGTCGCACGGGATCGAGCGGTACTTCGCGCGGCCGAACTATCTGACGGTGGACGCCGGCTGTGGTTCACGGTGTACGACCTGGCGAACTTGATCGACGGGCTCGGTGGGGTCGAGGCGGCGCGGGACGCACTCGACTGGTTCCGCGAACGAGTGCGGTCGGCGGGGTTTCCCGGGCTGCATCTGGATGTCGTGTTGTGGAGCTCGGCGGTGATTCCGACGTCGGCCGAGTCGCCGCTGGTGGTCGATTGGGTGCGGGCGCTTGGGTTCGACTCAGGTACGTCGTACGTCTGGGTGCATCACCATGACGTCGGCGGATCGTCCTTTCCGACGGCATCGGTGGCTGAGCTGCGGGAGTCGGCGTTCGCGGAGTACGAGCGGTACGCCGGCCTGCTCGACGTGGACTTCCATCCGAACGTGACGGTCGGACGGGATCCCTCGCCTCGGACGGATCAGTCGCTCGAGTAGGTCGACGGGCGGTATTCGTGGACGTCGGTGTGGGATCAGAGTCCGGACGAGTTCGCGGCGGCGGTGGGGCAGGCGGTGGACTTCGTCGAGCGGTGGAAGCCGCGGTATCCGGTGATCACCGTGAACGCGTGGAACGAGTGGACCGACGGGTCGTACTTGTTGCCTGCCACAACGCATCGGCTCGGGTACCTCGAAGCCATTCGCGACATACTCGGAACTCACTGACGGTGGCGGTCGTTGGCTCTCCGTGAAGATGAAGTTGCTGGCGGCCACTATGGCTGTCGCCCTCCCGGTATTGCTGTCCTCCTGCGGCTCGTCCACTGCCACCCAGGAGGCGGCGGTGAGTACGCCGAGTGTGCTGGTCGAGGACGCCTGGGTGCGTGCCACCACCGGTGCCAAGGACACCACGATGACGGCCGCCTTCATGTCGCTGACGAACCCGGGCACGACCGATATCAAGTTGACCTCGGCAACTTCCCCGGTGGCCGGCCTGGTTCAGCTGCATGAGATGGCGGCGAAGAACGGCAAGATGGTGATGCAGGAGAAGCCCGGCGGCATCACCGTGCCGGCCACCTCGCACGCCCACCTCTCCCCCGGCGGCGACCACATCATGCTGATGGGCCTCAAGCAGCCCCTCGAGCCCGGCGACGAGCTTCCCCTCACCCTCACGTTCTCCGACCACACCAGCCACGACCTCACCGTCCCGGTCAAGTCCTTCACCGAGGAAGAAGATCACTACCACCCCACCGAGACCCCGCCCATCAAATGACCACCCCACCCCCACCCGCCGACCCGGCGACACCCCCACCCCCACCGGCCCCGCCGGCATCTCCCGCGCAAGGGCCGTCCAGGCGGCGGCTGTTCGGCTTTGCCGGTGCAGCAGTTGCGGGTGCAGCTGTGGTTGGTGGGGTGGTTGCCTTGGGCAAGGACGAGGTGGCTGTCGCGGCTGGTCGGAGTGTGGACCCGTACGGGGAGCATCAGCCCGGGATCGCGGCTGCTTCTCCTCGGCATGCGGAGTTGGTGGCGTTCGCCCTGAGGCCGGGCGTGGACAAGGCGACGCTCGGGCGGTTGATGCGGTTGTGGACCGGTGACATTGTTGCCTTGGCCAACGGGCGGGCGGCACCTGGGGACACCGCGCCGGAGTTGGCGACCGGCAACCTTGCGCTGACGACGACGGTTGGATTCGGGCCGCGGGTGTTCGAGCTGACCGGTGAGAAGCCGCCCGGGCTGGACGATCTGCCGGTGATGAAGCACGATCGGCTCGACCCCGGGTGGTCGGACGGCGATCTGCTGATCATGGTGGGCGCCGACGATCCCGTCAGCGTCGTACACGCCGTACGACGCCTGGTCGCGGACGCGAAGCCGTTCGCCACTCCCGCCTGGCGGCAGACCGGGTTCTGGAACGGCACCGGCTCCGACGGCCGACCCGTCACCGGCCGCAACCTCTTCGGTCAGGTCGACGGCACCGGCAATCCGGCCGTCGGTACGCCGGAGTTCGACACCATCGTGTGGTCGTCCGACGGTCCCGACTGGTTCCGCGGCGGTACGACGCTCGTCGTACGCCGGATCGGGATGAACCTCGACGCGTGGGACGAACTGACCCGCTCGGAGCAAGAACGCTCCGTCGGCCGCAAGCTCTCCACCGGTGCACCGCTGACCGGCACGGCCGAGCACGACGAACTCGATCTCGAAGCCCGGGGCCCTGACAGCCGCCTGGTGATCGCGGAGAACGCGCACGCCCGCCTCTCCCACCACTCCGAGAACGACGGCCGCCGGATCTTCCGCAAGGGCCTCAACTACGTCCAGGACACCGGCCCGGCCCGCGAATCCGGCCTGATCTTCCTCAGTCACCAGGCCGACATCGCCGCCCAGTTCCTCCCACTCCTTTTCCGCCTGGACGCGGCCGACGCCCTCAACGAGTGGACCACCACCGTCGGCTCGGCCGTCTTCGCCCTCCCACCCGGCTTCCAGCCCGGCACCTGGCTCGCCCAGAAACTCCTCGCCTGACCTGTCACCCTGAAACGCTGGCGACGGCGTTCGAGGGGGTGAGGAGTGGATGCCGATGAGAGCTGATCCGGTCGATGACGACTTCGACGCGTTCGTACGGGCGCGGTGGTCGACCACTGCGCGGCTGGCGTACGCGCTGACCCTGGACCACCAGAAAGCCGAGGATCTCGCCCAGGAGGCCTTTACCAAGCTGTGGTTCCACTGGCGCAAGGTGAGCGGTGGGAACCCCGAGGCGTACCTGCGGAAGATCGTCACCACCACGTTCCTGTCCGGCCGGCGCCGCCGCTGGACCGGCGAGCGCCCGACCGAGACGCCACCTGACACCGCGGTGGGCGCGGGCACGGCCCAGGTGGACGAGCGGCTCGCCCTCCGCGAAGCGATGGCCCGGCTGAGTCCGCGGCAACGCGCCGCCGTCTACCTGCGGTACGCCGAGGACCTGTCCGAGCGGTCCGTCGCCGACCTCCTCGGCTGCTCGGTCGGTGCGGTGAAGCAGCACACCCGCCGCGGACTCGACGCGCTCCGCACCGACCTTCATTTCGGCACACCTGACGAACTGGCCGACCTGGCCGGGAGAGGGATCGCATGACCGACGACCTGACCACGAAGCTCGCCGTACTGACCGACGACCGCCCCGAGCCGTCGGACCCCGCGGCTCCGATCCGGCTGCGGATCAAGCGCCGGCAGCGTCGCCGTCGGGGCACGGCCGCCATCCTGACTATGGCCGGCGTGACCGCCGCTGCCCTGGCCACCGGCCCCCTGCTCGACTCGATGCGGCCGTCCGAACCTGCCGTGGCCGGATTCGGGACTCCGTCGCCCGCCTCGGTCCAGCCGAGCACGCCGCAACTACCGAGCACGAAGACCACGCCGATCACCACTCCGACATCCGCAGCCGGTGATCACAACAAGATCCTGCCGCCACCGTGGTCGGCGGAGCGGTTCACCAAGATGCCGGACGCGAACGCCTACCGGCCGCACGCGTACTACGTCGCCAAGGGCATCATCCCGACCGAGTCCTGGGCGGTCCTGGTCTACTCCCGCGAAGGCTGCCTGGTCACCGACGAGGGACCTGCGGTCAGCTTCGGCCGGCCGCTCGTCTGCTTCGACCCACCGCTCAACGGCACGCACTGGGTGGTGCAGGGGTACGGCAAGGAGAAAGGCAGCACGACGATCGACGCCACCCTGGTGATGGGCTCGGCCCCGATCGGCGCCCGCAAGGTCCGCATCACCGCCGGCGGCAAGACCTACACCACCAACGCCGTCGCGACCCCGGCCACTGACACGCTGCGGTTCTTCGCGATCGTGATCCCACGACGCGACCTGACGGTCACCACCGTCCAGCCCCTCGACGCGAACGGCCACGCGATCAAACGCTGACCGACAGTCCGGGGAGGAGCCACCACCGGTTCCTCCCCAGGTGCCGTGGTTCAGGAGGCTTGTTCTTGGCGGCGGGCGAGGAGGCGGCGGCGGGGTTCGTCTCGGTCGATCCAGTCGAGGTCGTCGGACAGGACGGCGTCGTTGGACTTGTTGGCGTACGGGTCCGGTGGTGGCGGAGGCGGCGGCAAGGCGCGGAGCTTGAGGACCACCATCGGGATCGCCAGGAGTACGGCGAGCACCAGCCAGACGCCGTACTCGCGCAGGACCGGTTCGAAGGACTGGAAGAACGCGTCGGTGGCCGCGTCGGCGGTGTCGTTGGCGGACTGTGCGGCCGGCGCCCGATCGACGACCCGGATCGCGTTCACGATGCCGAAGGAGGCCAGGTAGAAGCCCGCCAGCGGCACCCAGAAGTACGCGGATCGCCAGCCGCGCCGCCAGCAGGCGACGTACAGAACGAGAGCCAGGCCGACCGCCACAAGCAGGCCGTTCAGCTGCCAGAGCCACCGCCACTCGTCCAACTGGTTCGCAGGCCGCACGGCGTACCACGCGATCGGCAGGGCGAGAGCGAAGGCGGCGACCACCGAGCTTCTGGTGCCCAGGGCACCGAACAGACCACCGACGGCGCTTGCCACCAGCAACGTGGTCAACTGCGACCGATCCGACCAGTCGTTGCCCGTCAGCCACCACAAGCCGGCGCCGACAGCCACGACCAGCGGCACGGTGATGCGCACCCGCGTGACCAGCAACCCGGCCAGCACGCCACCGGCGAACCCACCCAGAACCAGCAGATCCACCCGCTGCGGCACGAACATCGTCGCACCCTCCGGCAGACCCCTCAGGTACGTCGCGGAGAAGCCGGCCACGAACCAGGCGGCCACGGCGGCCGGGATCGACCACAGGTAGCGCATGACACCCCGTTCCCGCCCCAACCGCGGCGGAGGGGCTACCGCTGGGCTCTCTCGACCTTGGCTCTCAAGGTCTCCGGTGTGTCGACGGTAGCCCCCTCGGACCGCAACCAGGCGTCAAGACTCGCCCGATCCTGCAGAGACATCACCGCGACCACATCCCCGGCCTGCGCCTCCCCGACCAGCGCCTGCGCCGCCTCCAGCTCGGACGGGTACGCCGGTACGTCGTCCACGCCGACCGACGCGGCGCCCTCGCGGAACACCGCCTCCAGCTCGGACGGCGGCCGGCCGCGCAGGTAGTCGCTCTTGTGCCCGATCATCACCCGGTCGGCCGCCCGGGCCCCGATGGCGCCGAGCGCGGCGACCATGTCGTCGGCCCGGTCCCCCGGCGAACCGAGCGCCAGCAGCAACCGTCCGCCCGGCCGCCGGACGCCGTTCATGATCTCGAGCAGCGCCTCCAGGCCGGCCTCGTTGTGGGCGAGGTCGATCACGACGGTGAAGTCGCGCAGCGAGTACATGTTCATCCGGCCGGGGTTGTTCTCGTTCGGTGCGAACGTGCTCAGCCCTTCGATCACGGCCGCCCGCGGCAGCCCGAGGCCGAACGCCGCGGAGGCCGCTGCCAGCACGTTCTCGACGTTGTAGTGCGACAGGCCAGACAGCGTCATCGGTACGTCGACGACCTTCAGCAGCGGCTCCGGATCGGCCGCCTGGTCGAGCACGGTGATGAACCCGTCCAGGACGGTCGTCGCCCGCCCGCCCTCGTCGAGCACGCTCCGGATCGACGGCGAGTCGGGGTCGCGGGAGAACACCCAGCACTTGGCCGGCGAGCCGAGCCGCATCGCGAAGGTTCGCGGGTCGTCGCCGTTCACCACGCACCAGCCACGGGGCTTGGTGATCTGGGTGATGACCGCTTTCACCTCGGCCAACTGGTCGACCGTGTCGATCCCGCCCAGGCCGAGGTGGTCCGCGGTCACGTTGGTGACGACCGAGACGTCGTTCGAGGCCACGCCGACCCCGCGGCGCAGGATGCCGCCACGGGCCGTCTCGGTGACCGCGAGCTGGATGCCGGGCTGGGACAGCACCTGACCGGCCCCGCTCGGCCCGGAGAAGTCGCCGTACTTGACCAGCTTGCCGTCGAAGTAGACGCCGTCGGTGCTGGACCAACCGACGTGCAGACCGGCCGCACGACCGATGTGCGCGATCATCCGCGAGGTCGTGGTCTTCCCGTTCGTCCCGGTCACCGCCACCACCGGCACCTTGGGCCGGATCGTCGGCGGCGAGTTGCCGGGCGGCTCGTTGCGGACCCGGTCGCCGACCGTCGTGATCAGCTCGGTCAGATCCTCGGCGCCGAACGCGTCCAGCACCTCGACGATCGCGGCACCGAGCGCCCGCGCCCGCTCCTCGTGCGCCCACGGGAACGCCACCACAAGCCGGCGTACGTCGGACTCCGCACGGACCCGGACGCCGATCCGGCCGATCCCGGCCTCCCGCGCGATCCGTCGTACGACGTGACCCGCGACGCGGATCGCGAACCGCTGCCGGAACCCGGAGCCGATCCGCCCGGGCCGCGTGGTTCCCAGACCGATGGCCTGCCCGTACGCCTTCGCGGCCGGGGCCGGTGCGTCAACGAGTGCGGACACGTCGAGCGTCAGCTTGATGGCGGCACGACTGAAGTAGAGGTTGGCGCCGTCGAGGACCCGGAGCTCAACCAGAGAGGTAGCCACCGACCCTAGGCTCCCATCGCGTGGTAACCACCGTCGACGTGGATGATCTCGCCGGTGGTCGAGGGAAAGAAGTCGCTCAGCAGGGCGACGATGGTCCGGCCGGTCGGCTCGAGGTCGGTCGGGTCCCAACCCAGCGGCGCACGGTCCAGCCACGGCTCCTCGAACTTCTCGAACCCCGGGATCGCCTTCGCGGCCAGCGTCTTCAGCGGACCGGCCGAGACCAGGTTGCAGCGGATGCCCTGGGCACCGAGGTCGCGGGCCAGGTACCGGCTCGTGGACTCGAGGGCCGCCTTGGCGACTCCCATCCAGTCGTACCCGGGCCAGGCGACGGTCGCGTCGAAGGTCATCCCGACCACGCTGCCGCCACGGCTCATCAGCGGCGCACAGGTCACCGCGAGTGCCTTCAGCGAGTACGCCGAGACGTGCAGCGCCTGGGACACGTCATCCCACGGACCGTCCAGGAACTTCCCGCCGAGGATGGTCTCCGGGTTGCCGTACGCGATCGAGTGGACCACACCGTCAAGACCGTCGACGTGCTCGCGTACGGCGTCCGGCAGTGCGGCCAGGTGCTCGGCGTTGGTTACGTCCAGCTCGAGGACCGGCGGCTCCTGCGGCAGGCGTTTCGCGATGCGTCTGGTGATGCTGAGCGCCCGGCCGAAGTTGGAGATCAGCACGGTGGCGCCCTGCTCCTGCGCCACCTTGGCGGTCGCGAAACCGATCGAGGAGTCGAGCGTGACGCCCGCGACCAGGATGCGTTTGCCGTCGAGGATGCCCACCGGCATGCCCTTTCTCGAAAATGAACGTTAGTTGCCCATGCCGATGCCGCCGTCGACCGGGATCACCGCACCGGTGATGTAGCCGGCCTCGGGCGAGGCGAGCCAGCGGACCGCGTTCGCGATCTCCTCGGTCAGGCCGAAGCGGCCGAGCGGGATCTGGCTCAGGTACTGCTTCTGCGTCTCCTCCGGCAGGACCGCGGTCATGTCGGTCTCGACGAAGCCGGGGGCGACCACGTTCGCGGTGATGCCGCGGCTGCCGAGTTCGCGGGCGATCGAGCGGGACATACCGATCAGGCCCGACTTGCTGGCGGCGTAGTTCACCTGGCCGGGCGAGCCGAGCATGCCGACGACCGAGGAGATGAACACGATCCGGCCCTTGCGCAGCCGCAGCATGCCCTTGGCCGCCCGGCGGGCGACCCGGAACGCGCCGGTGAGGTTGGTCTGGATGACGGTGTCCCAGTCGTCGTCGGACATCCGCAGCAGCAGCGTGTCGCGGGTGACGCCGGCGTTGGCCACCAGCACCTCGACCGGACCGTGGGCCTCCTGGATCGCGTCGAACGCCGCGTCCACCTGCTCCTGGTCGGTGATGTCGCACTTGACCCCGAGGAAGCCCTCCGGCGGTGGGCTGGTGTTGTACGTGACGGCGACCTGGTCGCCGGCCTCCCGGAACGCGGTAGCGATCGCCAGCCCGATCCCCCGGCTGCCGCCGGTCACCAACACAGACCTGCTCACAAGCCCTCCTCACTCGTCACCAGTCGCACGAACGCTATCGCCCGCCGTCCGCCCATCCGGACGGCGGGTACTCACCGGACTGCCGCCGTACTGCGAATCAGGAGTCTTCGAGGCGGAAGCCGACCTTGAGGCCGACCTGGTAGTGGTCGATCTCGTTGTCGATGATGTGGCCGCGGATCTCGGTCACCTCGAACCAGTCCAGGTGCCGCAAGGTCTCACCGGCCCGGCTGACGGCGTTGGTGATGGCCTGGTTCAGGCCCTCTTTGGACGTGCCCACGATCTCTGTCACGCGGTAGGTGCGATCGGTCATCGAACGTTCCTTCCATCCTGCCTGCGCCCGGGCGGCCGGCGCGGCGTACCGTTGGTGTTGGTGAGGAGGATAGATGTCGAGACGTCATGAACGGACCGGCGAAACCGTCATCTCGGTGACGAATGCACAGCCGGGCCGATCCGAGGATCTGGACAGCCGGATCGCTCGGTACGCCTGGATGATGTCGATCCGCATCGTCTGCTTCGTGCTCGCCGTGCTCACTCCGTCGCCGTGGCGCTGGATGTTCGTCGTGGCTGCGGTGTTCCTGCCCTACATCGCGGTGGTGCTGGCGAACACGCAGCGCTCCTCCACGGTGTCCGGTGCCGCGCCGTTCATCGCCCCCGAGCGGCCTGCGATCGGCCCGCATCCCGGCGTCGTCACGCAGCCGGATCCGGACCCGGATACGGACCGGCCGATCGACACCGAAAAGTGATCTGTGCCGGGACTGGAAACTCGGACAGGATCCGTGTCAGAATCTCCCGCGTGCTCTGAAGTTCATGAGTGGAATTCAGGGACTTGATGCGGCGTCGGACGGCTCCCCCCGTGGCTGTCCGACGTCGCTTCATTTTGCCCACACTTTGATTATTGAGTGGTCAGGAACAATTGCCTGCGACCACCGGAATGGCTCTGACGATGACTGAAGAAGCACTCCCGTCCGTCTGCTCCGCCAGGGGATGTGGGCAGCCTGCGACGTGGGCGCTGCGGTGGAACAACCCGAAGATCCACACTCCGGACCGGCGCAAGACCTGGCTCGCATGCGACGAACACAAGGAGAGCCTGTCGGACTTCCTGGCCCGCAGGTCATTCCTGCGGGAGGTCGAGCCTTTCTCCTAAGTGTTAAGTCCGCACCGAAAAACTGCATTTCCGGATTGGGCCGGTATGACGGTCAGCCGCCGATCGCCGACATCGGGCGGGTGGGCTGTAGGAAGCTCGGGTCGTTGATGCCGTGGCCGGGGAGTTTGTTCCGCATCGCGCGCCGCCAGCGATCCGCCAGTTCCTCGTCGTCGGCACCGCTGCGCAAGGCCGACCGCAGGTCCGACTCGGTCCGGGCGAACAGGCAGTCGCGGACCTGACCGTCCGCCGTCAGCCGGACGCGGTCGCAGTCTCCGCAGAACGGCCTGGTGACCGAGGCAATGATCCCGACCGTCTGTGGTCCGCCCCGAACTGTAAACGACTCCGCCGGAGCACTCCCCCGGGTTGCCGCGTCGGTCGGCTCCAGGTCGAACCGGTCCGACAACTGCTCGAGGATCTCGTCCGCCGTGACCATGCTGGCGCGAGTCCAGCCGTGCTGGGCGTCGAGCGGCATCTGCTCGATGAACCGCAGTTCGTAGCCACGCTCGAGGCAGTACTCCAGCAACTGCGGCGCCTGCCGGTCGTTCACGCCGCGCATGAGTACGGCGTTGACCTTGACCGGCGTCAGTCCGGCCGCCTGCGCCGCATCGAGTCCGGCCAGTACGTCCTTGAGCCGGTCCCGCCGGGCCAGCTGTACGAAGGTGTCCGACTCGATCGTGTCGAGGCTCACATTCACCCGGTCCAGGCCGGCGTCCTTGAGTGCCTGAGCTTGCCGGGCAAGGCCGATCCCGTTGGTCGTCAGCGAGACCTCTGGTCGCGGCGTCAGCTCCGTCGTACGGGCGACGATGCCGACCAGGCCTCGCCGCAGCAGTGGCTCGCCACCAGTGAAGCGAATCTCCTGCACACCAAGGCGTGTCACGGCCACCGACACCAGCCGTACGACCTCGTCGTCGGTGAGCAGCTCCGGCTTGGGCAGCCAGTCCAGGCCTTCCTCGGGCATGCAGTACGCGCAGCGCAGGTTGCAGCGGTCCGTGAGTGAGACGCGCAGGTCGGTGGCGACGCGGCCGAACCGGTCCGCCAGACCCAGCTGCATCACTTCCTCCGTTGCCGTCATCCCCCCAGCCTACGTGCCGGGGACAGACCGTTTCAGGTGATGGCTTAAGTTCGAGATGTGGGTCGTCTCCTGAATGTCCGCTGGATCGCCGCTGCGCTGGCGGTCCTGGTGCTCGCCGGCGTGTGCGTCGAGCTCGGTCGCTGGCAGTTGCATCGACTGGACGACCGGAAGGCCCGCAACGACGTGACGCGGGCCAATCTCGCCGCTCCGCCGGCGCCGATCGACCAGATCGTCGGCGCGCAGGGCCTGGTCGGCGACCAGCACGCCTGGCGTACGGCGGTCGTCACCGGCCGGTACGACGCCTCGAAGCAGATCGTCATGCGGTACCGCAATGTGGACGACCGTCCAGGCTTCGAGATCGTCACCCCGCTGGTCCTCTCGAACGGCAAGGCAGTGCTGGTCGACCGGGGCTTCCTTGCCCGTCAGGGCCCCGAACTCGCGCCCGGCCACATCCCCGCCGTACCCACCGGCGAGGTGAGCATCACCGGCCGCCTACGCCGCAGCGAGCGCGGCGGCAGCACCAATGGCGGCACGCCGGACGACGGTACGGCGCGGCTGATCAACGGACCGGACTTCGCCAAGGTCCTCGGCCTCAACCTGTACGACGGCTACCTCACCGTGGACAAGCAGGATCCGCCCAACGACCCGGACTTCGGCGCGTTCCCAGGTCCGGAGATCGACGACGGGCCACACTTCTTCTACGCGCTGCAGTGGTTCTTCTTCGCCCTGCTCGCGATCGGCGGACTGATCTACTTCTCCCGACAGGACACACGCGGTGACACCTCCTCCAGCGACGACGGGCAGGCACCAGTCACAGCAGAAGAAGACAAACCCGAAGAAGCTCGCGCCGGAGCGCCGGATTGAGGACTACGCACTGATCGGAGACCTCCAGACCGCCGCGCTGGTGTCCCGGGAGGGCTCGATCGACTGGCTGTGCGTTCCGCGGTTCGACTCCCCCGCCTGCTTCGCCGCCCTGGTAGGTACCGACGACAACGGGCACTGGCGGCTCTCCCCGCAGGACGCCGACGCGACCAGCAGCCGCCACTACCGCGGCGACACGCTCGTGCTGGAGACCGAGTGGTCCACCGGCAGTGGTTCGGTCCGGGTGATCGACTTCATGCCGCCGCGGGACGCCGCGCCGGACGTCGTACGGATCGTGCAAGGCATCAGCGGACGGGTCGCGATGCGGTCCGAGGTGCGTCTGCGCTTCGACTACGGGCACGTGGTTCCCTGGGTGCGGAGCATCGACGGTCAGGTCGTGGCGATCGCCGGCCCGGACGCGGTGTCGCTGCGGTCCGACGTTCACCAGTACGGCCGCGACTTCGCGACGTACGCCGACTTCGAGGTGTCGGCCGGCGACCAGGCCTGGTTCGTGCTCACGTGGCATCCGTCGCATGACGCCGTACCGGATCCGATCGATGCACTCGATGCGCTGGAGCCGACGGAGTCGTTCTGGACCGAGTGGATCGGGCGCAGCACCGACGCCAACGGGACCAGCGAGGAGGTCACCCGGTCGCTGCTCACGCTGAAGGCGCTGACCTACGCGCCGTCCGGCGGCATCGTCGCGGCGCCGACGACCTCGCTCCCCGAGGCGCTCGGCGGGTCGCGCAACTGGGACTACCGGTTCTGCTGGTTGCGGGACGCGACGATGACGCTGTCGGCGATGCTGCGGACCGGGTACACCGAGGAGGCGCACGCGTGGCGGGACTGGCTGCTGCGCGCCATCGCCGGCTCACCCGCCGACCTCCAGATCATGTACGGCGTGACCGGTGAACGGCGGTTGCGGGAGTTCGAGGCGGAGTGGCTGCCCGGGTTCGCGTCCTCGGCGCCGGTGCGGATCGGGAACGCGGCCGCCGAACAACTGCAGATCGACGTGTTCGGCGAGGTGATGGACGTGCTCGCGCTGGCGCGGGAGTCGCAGATCGGGCCGAGCGACGACGCCTGGTCGATGCAGCGCGGGCTGATGCGCCACCTGAGCGAGGTGTGGACGCAGCCGGACGAAGGGATCTGGGAGGTGCGCGGCGGCCGGCAGCACTTCACCTACTCCAAGGTGATGGCGTGGGTCGCGTTCGACCGCGCGGCGCGGGCGGTCGAGCGGTACGGGATGGGTGGGCCGGCCAAGCAGTGGCGGGCGACCGCGGACGAGATCCACCGGGAGGTGTGCGAGAAGGCGTACGACTCCGGCCGCAACACCTTCACCCAGGCGTACGGCAGCAAGGCGCTGGATGCCGCCGTACTGCTGATCCCGCAGGTCGGGTTCCTGCCGCCGGAGGATCCGCGGGTGGTGGGCACAGTCGAGACCGTACGCCGGGAGCTGGCGCCGGACGGGTTCGTCCGCCGGTATCTCACCGAGCACACCGACGACGGGCTGGGCGGTGACGAGGGTGCGTTCCTGATCTGCTCGTTCTGGCTGGCTGACTCGCTGGCGATGATCGGGCGGGTCGGCGAGGCGAGGGCGCTGTACGAGAAGCTTGTTGCCCTGCGCAACGATGTGGGCCTGCTCGCGGAGGAGTACGACCCGGTCGCAGGGCGGATGCTCGGGAACTTCCCGCAGGCGTTCTCGCATCTCGGTCTGGTCAACACCGCCTGGCACCTGAACACCGCGGCGTCGCCGCTGCGCAGGTCGGCGTACTAGAACTCTGCTGGTTCTTGCCATCGGCCACGAACCGTCAAGGTGCGCGATGGGTTGCGGTGAGGCAGGATGGTGGTCGTGGACCTCGGACTTCGCGACCGCACGTACATCGTCACCGGAGCCAGCGCCGGACTCGGCTTCGCCACCGCCAAAGCCCTCGCGGGTGAAGGTGCCCGGCTGGTGATCTCCAGCCGCAACGAGGAGTCGATCGCGCGGGCCGCGGCCGAGCTCGGGGAGAACGTGGTCGGCATCCCGGTCGACAACGCCGACCCGGAGAGTGCCGAGCGGCTGGCCGCGACGGCGATCGCCAAGTGGGGCGAGTTGCACGGGGCCCTGGTCAGCGTCGGTGGCCCGCGGCCGGGGACGGCTCTCGACACCGACGAGGAGGACTGGCGGGCCGCGTTCGACAGCGTCTTCCTGGGTGCACTGCGGATCGCGCGGTCGGTCGCCCGAGCGGGATCCGAGGGTACGTCGATCGCGTTCGTCCTGTCGTCGTCGGTGAAGTCACCGATCACCGGGCTGGCGATCTCCAACGGGCTGCGTCCCGGGCTGGCAATGGTCGCCAAGACGCTCGCCGACGAGCTCGGCCCGAACGGGATCCGCGTCAACGGCCTGATGCCGGGCCGGATCGCCACCGACCGGCTGAAGGAACTCGACGCCAAGGGCGGCGACCCCGAGGCCGCCCGCCGCGCCTCCGAGAAGACCATCCCGCTGCGCCGCTACGGCGACCCCGACGAGTTCGGCCGAGCCGCCGCCTTCATCCTCTCCCCCGCCGCCTCCTACATCACCGGCGCCATCATCCCCATCGACGGCGGAGCCCTCCGCACCATCTGACGCCGCACCGGTTCTGCTTGCTGACGCTGTACTAGATCCGCTCGCTGGCGGGTTAGCTACCCGCCGGCGGCTTGTATCCCGCCAGCCGTGAAACAACCCGCCAGCGAGGGCCAACCGAGGACCCAGGGCCGGGTGCGGCGGCTCGCACGTCGCCGCGGTGGCCGGTCAGGTTGTGTAACAGTCCGGTCAGTGCCGCCGATGTCGCAGGCAAGGGCGGCGTGCGAGGGGGACGAGATGGAGAGCTCGGCGGAACTGAAGGTCTGGTTGTGGAGCGACCAGTCCAAAGACAGGTCATTGCTCGACAACGCGGCGCAGGAGTTCGGCTGGGACGTAACACTCAAGCCACCGTCCGACGAAGCCGCCGTCTCGGCGCATCTGAGCCTGGCACCGAGTGCGCTTGAAGTCACCATCGATCAGCTCGTCATGCTGATCGCCGTGGCGAACGACGAGAGCCCCCGGCAGGTCCTCAAGGCCAGCCGTGACCGGATCCGCGGCAACGGCCGCCGGCTCGGCAGCAGGCCGCGCCGGAGGCTCAGGAGCTGAGCACTGAGGGCTGTCAGCTCTGGGGCGCGATGCGGTTGCCCTCGTCGTCCCAGTGGTCGGCCACCTTCTTGCTCGGCTGCACACGCGGCGGCTCCCCCGGCATCTTCGGGTAGTCCGGCGGGAAGTTCAGCTCCCCGCCCGGCAGTTCCTCCCACAGCCGCAGCAGCGGGTCGAGCGAGTACGCCGCGTCGTCCATGTCCGCCCACGGGTCACCATCAGTGAGGTACTCCGGGACCGTATGCAGGTTGAACGCCCGCGGATCGTCGACCTCGGCCAGCCGCTCCCACGTCATCGGCGTACTGACCGGCGCACCAGGCCGCGGCCGGAGCGACCACGCACCGGCGACCGTGCGGTCGCGCAGGTTCTGGTTGAAGTCGAGGAAGACCGCAGCGTCGCCGCGCTCCTCCTTCCACCAGGCGGTGGTCACACCGTCGTCGCGGCGCTCCAGCTCCCGCCCGAGGCCGATCGCCGCGTGCCGGACCTCGTCGAACGACCACTGCGGCCGGATCCGCACGTAGATGTGGATGCCCCGGTTGCCGCTGGACTTCGGATACCCGCGAAGACCCAGCTCCTCGAGCAACTCTCGGGCGACTCCGGCTACCCGCCGGGCGTCGGCGAAGGTCGCTCCCGGCTGCGGGTCGAGGTCGATCCGCAGCTCGTCCGGATGGTCGAGATCGCCCTTGCGCACCGCCCACGGGTGGAAGGTCAGGGTGCCCATCTGGGCCGCCCATATTGCGGCCCCGATCTCGGTCAGGCACAGCTCGTCGATCGGGCGGTCGTTCGGCGTCAGCACCCTGCAGGTCTCGAGCCAGTCCGGGGCGCCCTTCGGCAGGCGCTTGGAGTAGAAGCCGTCGCCGGTCTGCCGGCCGGTCGCGTCCACGGACAGCGTCATCCCCTCGCGCCAGCCGCCGGGCCAGCGCTCCAGCGCGACCGGACGGTCGCCGGACGCGTGCATGAACGCGGGCCCGACGCCGGCGAAGTACTCACAGACCTGGAGCTTGGTGACCTCCGGGGCCCACTCGGTCGCCTCGTAGACGACCCGTTCCGGGCTGGAGACGCGGACCTCCCGGTCCCCCACGGGGAGCATCACCGCTGTGGTCTTCGCCATGGCGTGACGGTATCGCCCGGAACCGACCAAACCGGCGGCAGAACGGCGGAAAGGCAACTTTTCTCCACCCCTGGCCACGCCGGGTGACCGGGCGGTAACGTTCCAGCACCTCGTTCCCGGGGCCGTGAGGCCCCCGGGACGCTGATGAAGGAGCGCGAGGATGAACAGATCCGCCCTGTTCGCCGCTGCCACCGCAGTGGCGACCACTACCGCCCTCGGTCTGACCAGCGCCACCACCGCCACCGGTGCGCCGACGGCAGACCCAGTCCCCACGCCGGCCGCCGCCGTCGCCCGGGCCAAGGCCGCCATCGGCGACAATCTCGCCGTACTGCGAGCGACCGGTTCGGACGTGTTCGTCGTCCGCACTGTCCTCGTCGACCCGGACGGGACCAGCCACGTCCGGATGGACCGGACCATCGGCGGGCTCAAGGTCCTCGGCGGCGACGTCGTCGTCCACCAGGCCAAGGACGGCAGCTGGAAGGGCGCCAGCCTGAGCCTGACCCGCAGCGCGAACGTCGGCCGCACCCCGAAGCTCAGCCTCGCCACGGCCACCTCGAAGGCACTCGCCCGCGGTCAGAAGGCCGAGGGCAAGCCCGCGCTGGTGATCGAGGCCCGCGAGGGCGCTCCGCGGCTGGCCTACTTGGTCACCACCGTCGGGACCCAGCCGGACGGTACGCCGAGCCACATCACCACCACCGTGGACGCACTCACCGGCGCGAAGCTGGTCAGCGAGCAGCACGTCGAGACCGCGACCGGCGACGGCCAGAGTCTGTACTCCGGCACCGTGCCGCTGGACACGACCGCGGCCACCGGCGGCTTCACGCTGACCGACCCGGTCCGCGGCAACGGCTTCACTGCCGACGCGAACAACAAGACCGACTCGATCCTGTGCCAGCTGCTCGGCCTCGGCTGCCCGACCCCGACCCGGTTCACCGACGCCGACAACCACTGGGGCACCGGAACGAACGCGAACCGCGCCACCGCCGCCGTCGACGCGCACTACGGCGCCGCGACCACGTTCGACTACTACAAGAACGTGCACAGCCGGAACGGCATCTTCAACGACGGCAAGGGCGTCCCGAGCCGGGTGCACTACGGCACCAACTACGTGAACGCCTTCTGGGACGGCAAGCAGATGACGTACGGCGACGGCGACGGTGTGACCGCCGGCCCGCTGGTGTCGATCGACGTGGCCGGCCACGAGATGTCTCACGGAGTCACCTCGGCGACCGCGAACCTGACCTACTCCGGTGAGTCCGGCGGCCTGAACGAGGCGACCAGCGACATCTTCGGCACCATGGTCGAGTTCTACTCGAACAAGGCCTCCGACCCGGGTGACTACTACATCGGCGAGGAGATCATGAAGGACCGGCCGGCGCTGCGGTTCATGGACAAGCCGAGCAAGGACGGCAACTCCCCCGACTGCTACTCCTCCGGCGTCGGCAACCTCGACGTGCACTACTCCTCCGGCATCGCGAACCACTTCGCCTATCTGCTGGCCGAGGGCAGCGGCGCGAAGACGATCGGCGGCCTGCCGCACAACTCGCCGACCTGCAACGGCTCGACGCTGGCCGGCATCGGCCACCAGAAGCTCGAGAAGATCTGGTACCGCGCGCTGACGACGTACATGACCACCGGTACGACGTACGCCCAGGCCCGGACGGCGACGCTGAACGCGGCCACCGACCTGTACGGCGCGAGCAGCCCCGAGCGGGCGGCGGTCGCCGCGACCTGGTCCGCGGTCAGCGTCAACTGACCGTTTGAACTTCACCGGTCCTGTCCCACTGGGGCGGACAGGACCGGTGAACAAACGCTTTGTCCATTGCCCTGCGGGGGCGACCCACCTACCGTCACAATCATGGGTGGGGAGCCCGGGGGACATTTCGGACGGCGTGAGGCCAAGCTGCGTGAAGCCAGGCCACTACTGCTGGTCGTCGACGCTGACCCGGAGCGTCTGGAACGGTGTGAAACCGAGCTGGAGCGGGGCTTCGGCGTCGACTACAGGGTCCGCGGCGAGCTGACCACGGCCGCTGCGCTGAGCTGCCTACAGCTCGCACACGACCTGCAGCACCGGGTCGCCGTCGTGATGGTCGACAATGCTCTGCCGGACGACGAGCGCGCCGAGATCCTGGCCGCGTCGAGGACTCTGCATCCGGACGCACGCCGTGCCCTGCTGATCGAGTGGGGCGCTTGGGCGACTCGCAGTACGGCGGCGGCGATCCTGTCCGCAATGTCTGTCGGCGACATCAACTACTACGTGCTGAAGCCGTGGATCGCGCAGGACGAGCTGTTCCACCGGACGGTCGCGGAGTTCGTCCAGGAGTGGTCGCGCTACGAGGTCGCGAACCTGCGCGAGGTGGTCGTGATCGCGTCCGACCACTCGGTCCGCGGTCAGGCGGTGCGCAGTCTGCTGGCGCGCAACGGGATCCCGAGTGCGTTCCGGCTCAGCGGTTCGGTGCCGGCGAACGCCGTACTGGAATGGATCGGTGAGCCGGACCCCGGGGACAGCGTGCTGGTGTGGATGCCGGCGGTGGGCGGCATGGTGCTGCGTGATCCGACCGACGTCGAGATCGCCGAGGCGTGGGGCGTCTCGACGACGCTGGACGACGGCGAGGATTCGTTCGACCTTCTGGTGATCGGGGCCGGTCCGGGTGGATTGGCGGCAGCCGTGTATGCGTCGTCCGAGGGGCTGCGCACGTTGGTCGTGGAGCGGGAGGCGATCGGCGGGCAGGCGGGGACGAGTTCGCTGATCCGCAACTACCTGGGTTTCTCGCGCGGGATCCGCGGCTCCGAGCTGGCCCAGCGCGGCTATCAGCAGGCGTGGGTGTTCGGCGCGCACTTCGTGCTGATGCGGTCGATCGAACGGCTCGAGCGGCGGGACGGTCATTTCGTCGCGGAGATCGGTGACGTCGGCCAGGTGACGGCCCGGGCGGTCATCCTGGCGACCGGGGTGGCGTACCGGCGACTCGACGTACCGGCGCTCGAGGAGCTGATGGGGAGGGGCGTGTACTACGGCGCCAGTGTGTCGGAGGCCCATGGTCTGACGGATCGCGACGCGTGCGTGGTCGGTGGCGGCAACTCGGCCGGGCAGGCGGTGCTGCATCTGGCCCGCTACTGCAAGCTGGTCACCTTGGTGATCCGGGGCAAAGATCTCGTCGCGAGCATGTCGAAGTACCTGATCGACGCGATCGATGCCGCGCCCAACGTGGTCGTGCGGTCCTGGAGCGAGGTCGTCGGCGGTGGTGGCGACGGGCGGCTGCAGTGGGTGACGTTGCGCGACCGTACGTCGGGCGGCGAGGAGCGGCTCGACGTCGACGGGTTGTTCGTGATGATCGGCGCCGTACCCGGCACGCAGTGGCTGCCGGACGAGGTCGGCCGGGACGAACGGGGCTTCGTGCTGACCGGGTCGGACGCCGCGGCGGATCCGGGCTGGGCCGAGGACCGGCCGCCCCAGCCGTACGAGACGACGATGCCCGGGGTGTTCGCGATCGGCGACGTACGCAGTGGTTCGGTGAAGCGGGTGGCGTCGGCGGTCGGTGAAGGGTCCGTGGTCGTCTCGCAGGTCCACACTCATCTCAGGGTGTCCGAGGATGCCTGAACGGCGGTTTGTCTACACCCCGGCGATGGTTGTCCTGACCACGCTGGTGCTGCTGGTGCCGCTGGCCGGATTGTTCCTCCTGGTCCAGAGCCCGCAGTTGGATGTGCATTGGGAGCACCACCCAGCGCATTTCTGGCTGGTGTTGCTCACCGCGGGACTGAGCGCCGTACTGGCGTACATCACGGGTGCGGCGGCGCTGCGGCGAGGTGATCCGCGGGTTCTGCTGGTGTCACTGGCGTTCTTGTCGGCGGCCGGGTTCCTCGGGTTGCATGCGCTGGCGACGCCGAAGGTTCTGCTGGACACACCGAACGCGGGCTTCACGCTGGCGACGCCCATCGGGGTCGCGGTCGCGTCGATCTTCGCGATTCTGTCGAGCCTGAACATGTCGGGCGGGCGGGTAGTGGCCGCGGTCCGGTGGGGGCGGGTTGGGCGTGCGGCACTGCTGACTCTGATGGCCTTGTGGGCGGTGGCGTCGATCCTGCGTCTGCCTCCGTTGCACGACACCGCCGTACCAGAGGTTGCCGATGGCATCCTCACCGCGCTCGCCGTACCGGCCGTGCTGTTGTACGCCATCGCGGCCGCCCGCTACCTGCACATGTGGTGGCGGAAGCCGTCGTTGATGCTCCTGTCGATGATCGCCGCGTTCATCCTGCTCGCCGAGGCGATGGTCGCGATGGTGTTCGCGACGAACTGGGCGCTGTCGTGGTGGGAGTGGCACGTGCTGATGCTGACCGCGTTCGTGCTGGTCGTCGTCGGCGTCCGGATCCAGTGGTACGAGGAACGGTTCGCCGATCTGTATCTCGACGACACCGTCTCGGGCCGGCGCGAGTTGAGCGTGCTGTTCGCGGATCTGCAGGGGTTCACCACCTTCTCCGAGATCCACGATCCGGCCGAGGTCACCACGATGCTGAACACCTACTTCCAGGTCGTCGTGCCTCCCGTCGTACGGCGTCATGGCGGCGACGTCGACCGGATCATCGGCGACGCGCTGATGGTGACCTTCAACAAGCGCGGCAATCAGCCCGACCACGCGGCCCGGGCGGCCGCGGCGGGGCTTGCGCTGCAGGAGGCCGCGGCCGCTGTGCAGGCGGCGCACCCGAACTGGCCGCGGTTCCGGGTCGGGATCAACAGCGGGATCGCCTCGGTCAGCCTGCTCGGCACCGAGGGCGGCCGGACCCACACGGTCATCGGCGACACCGTGAACGTCGCCTCCCGGATCGAGGGCAAGGCACCGGGTGGCGGAGTCGCCATCGGGCCCGCGACGAAGGCGCTGTTGCCGGATGCGGTGACCCAGTCCCTGGGCCTGGTCGACCTCAAAGGAAAGGCCGAACCGGTCGAGGTTCACCAACTGCTGGCGCTGTCCGGCGAATGATCACCCCTGCCTTCAGGGGCCGCACCTGGTGTTCACGTGTTGGACCTTGGCGGCGACTGGTCCGGGTGTGAGAATCCGGCTCATGTCTGCCCCGAACCGATCACGGCGCCGCCTGGGCGCCCTCGTGGTCACGTCCAGTCTCATTGTCTCCGGCCTGGCAGTGGCACTCGCCGCCGCGCCGGCAGACGCCGCGTCGACCGATGTGGTCATCACCGAGGTGTACGGCGGCGGCGGTAACAGTGGCGCGCCCTACACGAACGACTTCATCGAGTTGACCAACAACGGCACGGCGCCGATCGACGTGAGTGGCTGGTCGGTCCAGTACGCCTCCGCGGCCGGAAGCTCCTGGCAGGTCACCAACCTCACCGGCAGCATCGCCCCGGGCGCCGCCTACCTGGTCCAGGAAGGCGCCGGCGCCGGCAACGGTCAGCCGATGCCCGCACCGGACGCCACCGGCAGCATCCTGATGTCCGCATCGGCGGGGAAGGTTGCCCTCGTCACCACTCAGACGGCGCTGTCCTGCGGGACGACGGCCTGTCATAACGCTCCCGAGGTCAAGGACTTCGTCGGCTACGGTTTGACGGCGAGCGACTCCGAGACCGCTCCGGCACCGGGCCTGTCGAACACGACCTCGGCCACCCGGAAGGTCCCCACCCAGGACGCGGACGACAACGCGGCCGAGTTCGCGGCGGTCAACCCGTCCCCGAAGACGCTGACCTCGACGCCGCCGGATCCGGACCCGGTGGACGCGAAGATCCACGACATCCAGGGCGCCGCGCACCTGTCGCCGCTGAACGGCAAGCCGGTCAAGAACGTCACCGGTGTGGTCACCGCGAAGAGCACCAACGGCTTCTGGTTCCAGGACCCGCAGCCCGACAACGACCCGGCCACCAGCGAAGGTGTCTTCGTCTTCACGAGTTCCGCGCCGACCGTGGCCGTCGGTGACGCACTGACCGTCCAGGGCACCGTCGCCGAATTCCGCCCCGGCGGCTCCGGCACCGACAACCTGACCACCACGGAGATCACCAACCCGACGATCACCGTCACCGGCGCCGCGCCCGTACCGGCCCCGACGATCGTCGGCACGGGCGGCCGGGTCCCGCCGTCGACCGTGATCGACGACGACTCCAACGGCGACGTCGAGACGACCAGTACGGCGTTCGACCCGGCCAGCGACGGCCTCGACTTCTGGGAGTCGCTGGAGGGCATGTGGCTCGGCATCGACAAGCCCGAGGTCACCGGTCCCACCAGTTCGTTCCGCGAACTGTCCGTCGTACCGGCCGGATCGTCGGTCCGGACCGTCCGCGGCGGAATCCTGCTGCAGAAGACCGACAGCAACCCCGAGCGCGTGCTGCTCGACGACGTGCTGACACCCATCCCGGACGCGAAGACCGGCGACACGCTCGCCGGAGTCGTGGCGGGTGTCCTCGACTACTCCTTCGGCAACTTCAAGTTCCTCCCGACGCAGACGCCGACCGTGATCGACGGTGGCGTGAAGCGTGAGACGACCAAGGCCTCCTCGCCGCTGCAGGTCTCGGTGGCGACGTTCAACGTGGAGAACCTGGACCCGTCCGACGGCCCGGCCAAGTTCGACGGTCTGGCCCACGCGGTGGTGGACAACCTCGCCTCGCCGGACATCCTCGGACTCGAGGAAGTGCAGGACAACGACGGCGCCACGAACTCCGGCGAGACCGACGCACGCATGACCCTCGACCTGCTCGTCGCGGCGATCCAGAAGGCGGGCGGACCGAAGTACGACTACCGCCAGATCGACCCGGTGAACAACAAGGAGGGCGGCGAGCCGGGCGGCAACATCCGGGTCGCGTTCATGTACCGCACCGACAAGCCGGTGAAGTTCGTCGACCGTCCCGGTGGCACCTCGACCGCCGCCACGACGATCGTCACGGACCGGTTCGGCAAGCCGCACCTGAGCTACTCTCCCGGCCGGGTCGACCCGGCCAACCTGGCGTGGGACGCCACCCGGGTCCCGCTGGCAGGCGAGTTCACCTGGCACGGCCAGAGCCTGTTCGTGGTGGTCAACCACTTCAGCTCCAAGGGCGGCGACGACCCGCTCTGGGGCCGGACCCAGCCGCCGGTCCAGGTGACCGCGCCGAAGCGGCACCAGCAGGCGCAGTCGGTGCGCGGCTTCGTCGACCAGATCCTGGCCAAGGACAAGGGCGCCAACGTCATCGTGCTCGGTGACCTGAACGACTTCGACTGGTCGGAGACGGCCGACATCCTGGTCGGATCCGGCAAGACGTCGCTGATCGACATGCCGCGGACACTGCCGGTGAAGGAGCGCTACAGCTACGTGTTCGAGGGCAACAGCCAGATCCTGGACCAGATCCTGATCTCCCGGAACCTGCAGCCCGCCTCGACGTACGACGTGGTGCACATGAACGCCGAGTTCCCGGACCAGATCAGCGACCACGACCCACAGGTGGTGCAGGTGATCCCGCTCCCGTCCTGGGTGCACTGATTGCGGGAGTCTTACGGTGGCCGCCCGGGCGGGGTTTTGCTTGCCCGGGCGGCCACAATGGAGTCGTGACAGACGACACCAAGCAGTACGCCGTGAACAAGTCCGACGCGGAGTGGGAGGCGCAGCTGTCCCCCGCCGAGTTCCATGTGCTGCGCAAGGCCGGTACCGAACGCCCCTTCGTCGGTGAGTACACCGACACCAAGACGGTCGGCGTCTACAAGTGCCGCGCCTGCGACGCGGAGCTGTTCCGCAGCGAGACCAAGTTCGACTCGCATTGTGGCTGGCCGTCCTTCTTCGCCCCGCTGGCCGAGGAGCGGGTCGAGTACATCGAGGACACCGACCTCGGCATGAAGCGTGTCGAGGTCCGCTGCGCCAACTGCGGCTCTCACCTCGGCCACGTCTTCGAGGGCGAGGGCTACGACACCCCCACCGACCTCCGCTACTGCATCAACAGCATCAGCCTGAACCTCGAGCTCGCCTGATCGGCAGGCTGCCCCCCGGACTCAGATCGGGGTGGCGAGGGCTATCGGGTTGCCTTCGGGGTCGGCGGTGTAGGCCTGGCGTTCGCCCCAGGGCATGGTGGCGGGTTCCTGGAGGATGGGGTGGCCGGCCTCGCGGAAGAGCTCGACAGTGGCCTCGACGTTGTCGACGTACACGAAGAGCTCGAAGCGGGGCGCGGTGCCGACGGTGATGCCGAGCTGGGCCTCGGGCCAGTTGGCGTCGGCGATGCCCAGGGACGAGTCGCCGCGCTCGAGGCCGACGTAGTGCGGGTCGCCCTCGAGCGGGAACTGGTACGTCGGTTCGTACCCGAGCAGCGCGTAGAAACCGACGGACCGGCGTACGTCGCTCACGTACAGCACCGGGAAGGCCTTGCGGTGCCCAGCCACGGGCGTCAGGCCAGGTTGGCGACCAGCTCGCCGAGCTCGGTCCGCTTGCCGGTGTAGAAGGGCACTTCCTCGCGCACATGCCGCCGGGCGGTGGACGCGCGCAGGTCGCGCATCAGGTCGACCATCCGGTGCAGTTCGTCGGCCTCGAAGGCCAGGATCCACTCGTAGTCGCCGAGCGCGAACGACGCGACCGTGTTCGCTCGTACGTCGGGGTAGGTCCGCGCCATCTTGCCGTGCTCGGCGAGCATGAACCGCCGCTCCTCATCCGGTAGCAGGTACCACTCGTACGACCGCACGAACGGGTAGACACAGATGTACGCCCGCGCCTCCTCGTCGGCCAGGAACGCCGGGATGTGGCTCTTGTTGAACTCGGCCGGCCGGTGCAGTGCGAACTGCGACCAGACCGGTACCAGGTGCCGCCCGAGGCGGGACCGGCGCAGCGCGTGGTACGCCTTCTGCAGCGCGTCCGACGTCGGCGCGTGCCACCAGACCATGAAGTCGGCGTCCGCCCGGAAGCCCTCGACGTCGTAGATCCCGCGGATCACCACGTCGTCCGTGGCCAGCTTGGCGACCAGCTCGGACAGTTCGGCGGTCAGCTCGTCCCGGTCCGCGTCGCCCAGCGGGGTCTCCACTTTGAAGACCGACCACAGGGTGTAGCGGATCACATTGTTCAGCTCACGCGCCTTCGGCTTCTCTGTCACGGAGCCATTGTCTCCAATGTGGCTAAATGAGCCTGCACCCGGGTGGCTGCCTGCCCACCCGATGCCACACACGCGGCGATCCCGACACCTCGGTACGCCGCTCCGCACACGGCCAGACCAGGCTCCGCAGCAACCGCCTCCTCTACGCGGTCAACGCGGTCCAGATGCCCCACGGCGTACTGCGGAAGCCCGCCGCCCCACCGCGTCACCAGCGACCCCACCACAGGTGCCTGGAGCCCGACAGCGCGCCCCAGGTCGGCAGTGGCCAGCGCAACGAGCTCCTCATCGGACCGTTGCAGGACGTGCTCCTCCCCCAGCCGCCCGACCGAGCACCGCAGTACGGCGAGGTCTCCACCAGCCGCACCCGACCACTCCCACTTCGCGTGCGAGTACGTCGACGCCTTGATCGTCCGCCCCTCCACCGACGGCACCAGGAACCCGGACCCGGTGGCCGCCTCGGGCCAGTCCTGCTTGCGGACCGCGAGCGTGACGATCGCCATGCTCGCGTACTCGATCGTCGCCAGCTCGGTCGACGCCGCCGGCACCAACTCAGCCAGCATCCGCGCCGCCGGTGTGGCCGGTACGGCGACGATCACTGCGTCGGCCTCCAACAGAGTCGGCGCCGGCACCGGGCCCGCCTCGAGCGCATAGCCGTTGGCGGTCCGCATGATCCGTCGTACTGCGAGCTTGCGCCGGATGTCGACACCGCGCGCGGTCAGGTCCTTCTCCAGCGCGCCGATGAGCCGGTTGATCCCGCCGACGATGCCCGCGAACACCGGCGCACCGGCCCGGCGCTGCCCGGCTTCCCGCATCTCCGCGGTCGCCGCGAGCAGGCTCGGCGCCGTCCGCAGCTTGGCGTACAGCTCCGGCACCGCGGCCGCCAGCGAGATCTCCTCCGCCCGGCCGGCGTACACCCCGCCGAGCAGCGGGTCGATCAGCTTGTCCGTCACCGCCGAGCCCATCCGCGAGGCGACGAACTGCCCGATCGCGACGTCCTCCGTCAGCCCCGGAGCCGGCAGCTCGGCCTCGTGCGCCACCGCTTCGGCTCCCTCGGACCCGAGTACGTCGGCTGTCGCGGCAGGGTCCATCGGGACACCCATCACGGTCGGCGGGATGGCCCGGATCCGGTCGCCGATCCACAGTCCGGCCGACGTCGTCGCCGGATGCACCAGGTCGTCACCGAGGCCGACCGCCTTGATCAGGTCGACCGCCTCCGGCCGCCGGGCCAGCACCGACTCGGCCCCGAGGTCGACCGGCACACCCTCGAGTACGTCACCCGCGAGCTTGCCGCCGAGCCGCGGCGACCCCTCCAGCACCGTGATCCGCGGCGGATTCGGCCCGGTTGCCAGCGCGTACGCCGCCGCCAGGCCACTGATCCCGCCACCAACCACAACGACCCGGCTCACAGGTCCTCCAGCTTCAACTCGAATCCGAGATGAGCTGCCGGGTCGGCCACGCGGCGGAACCCGGCTCGCGTCAGCACCGCCTGCGACGCCACATTCCGGTCCGACGTCCCCGCTCGCAGCATCGTCAGCCCGTACTCCGACGCGGCGAGCCTGGCGAGCGCACGGACCGCCGCCGACGCGAGCCCCCGGCCCGTGGCTTTCTCCGCGATCCGGTAGCCGAGCTCGGCCGAGCCGTTCTCGAGATCCATGAGGTTCACCCGTCCGACCACCGCGCCGACGGCATCGACCAAGACGTGGAACCGGCACGTCCCGGTCTCCTGCTCGGCCAGGAGGGCCTGATGCCGCTCCGCGAACGAGGTGAAGAAGTCGTCCCCGCGATCCTCGATCCAGGCGGCGAAGTACGCCCGGTTCTCCCGCTCGAAGGCGAGGACGGCGTCGGCGTGCTCGGCGGTCAGCGGCTCGAGCGTCACGTCGTGGTCAGGCAGGTACACGGGCCGACTTCGCCTGTACGTGCTCGACGACCCGGCGCAGCACCTCGGGGTCGGCATTCGGCGGGACACCGTGCCCGAGGTTGAAGATGTGGCCGGGTGCGGCCTTTCCCTCGGCGAGGATCCGGTCGATCTCCGGCTCCAGTGCCTCCCAAGGAGCGAACAGCAGGGCCGGATCCAGGTTGCCCTGCACCGGCTTCGGACCGGCTCCGGCCGCGGTGATCCGGCGTACCGCCTCGTCCAGCGGCACCCGCCAGTCGACACCGACGACGTCAGCCCCGGCGCTGCTCATCAGCCCGAGCAACTCCCCCGTGTTCACGCCGAAGTGCACCCGGGGTACGCCGTACGACGCGACGGCCTCGAACACCTTCGCGGAGTGCGGCAGCACGAACCGCTCGTAGTCGCGCGGCGACAGCCCGCCCGCCCACGAGTCGAACAGCTGGATCGCGGACGCGCCCGCCTCGACCTGCACTGACAGGTACGCGATCGCCACGTCGGCCAGCCGGTCCGCGAGCGCGTGCCAGAGGTCCGGGTCGCTGTACATCAGCGCCTTGGTCTTGGCGAAGTCCTTGCTCGGCCCACCCTCAACCAGGTACGACGCCACGGTGAACGGCGCACCGGCGAAACCGATGAGCGGCGTACCGTCCAGCTCCGAGACCAGCTGCCTCACGGCGTCCGTCGTGTACGGCACGTCCGCGGGAGTGACCGGTCGGACCGCGGCGAGGCCGGCTGCGTCGCGGATCGGGGCCGCGACCACCGGGCCGACCCCCGGCTTGATCTCGATGTCGAAACCGACCGACTTCAGCGGCAGCACGATGTCGGCGTAGAAGACCGCCGCGTCGACGCCGTAACGGCGTACCGGCTGCAGCGTTATCTCGACAACGAGGTCGGGACGCATGCAGGCTTCGAGCATCGTGGTTCCCGCGCGGGCCGCGTGGTACTCAGGCAACGCCCGCCCGGCCTGCCGCATGAACCACACCGGCGTGTACGGGCCCGGCTCACCCCGAGCGGCGAGCAGAAAGGCGGAACGGTCGAGCGCGCGGGACTTTGGCAGAGGCACACAGCGATAATCCCACGCGCGGAATTTCGCCCGTGAGCGGCCGTCGCACGCGGTTACCGGCGCGTCGACACAGGCGTCGGTGAGTAATCAGTCGTAGGCTGCGGAGCATGGGTGCCCGCAAGCAGGTCGACGCGCCACCCGCGGAGTTCGCCGAGGCCGTGACGCAGTTACGCGGTGCCCGGTTCCGGCCCGAGGTCTTCGTCGAGGAGATGCCCGCGCCGCAGCGGATCGCTCCGCACGCGGCCGCGGTCAGCGCCGACGTGACGGTCGACGGCGACGATGTCGCCACCGGCCGTCTGGTCATCCTTTACGACCCGGACGGGAACGACGCCTGGCAGTCGACCTTCCGCTGTGTCGCGTACGTGCGCGCCGCCGTCGAACCGGAGATGGTGACCGACGCGCTGCTCGGCGGCGTGGGCTGGACCTGGCTGATGGAGGCACTGGCGGACCGGGGCGCGGACTTCCAGGCGCCGAGCGGTACCGTCACCAGGGTGGTATCGGAAAGCTTCGGCGGCATGGCCGACGACGACGCGACGGCGGAGATCGAGATCCGTGCGTCCTGGAGCCCCGTGCCGGGGCCTGGTGGTCTGGTGGATGTGACCCGGCACGCGGAGGCGTGGGGCGAAGTTCTCTGCACGGCGGCCGGACTGCCGCCGGTTCCGCCAGGGGTCGTGGCGATGCCGACCCGGCGCGGACAGCGGGGCCGATGAGCCCGGCAGAAACCCAGCAGCCGCCCGTCCCGGACGACCCGACCGCGAACCTGCCCCTGCTAGAACTCCGTGACGGCCTCTCCGAGGTCGTCGACACCCACCCAGCGCTGACCGACGTGGTCGAGGCCTTCCAGTCCGGCACCGGCCCGGTCGCCGTCGACGCCGAGCGCGCGTCCGGCTACCGCTACTCCCACCGGGCCTACCTGGTGCAACTGCGTCGCGAGGGCGCCGGCTCCGCGCTGGTCGACCCGATCCCGTTCGGCGACCTGTCCGCGCTCGGCGACGCGATCGTGGACGCCGAGTGGATCATCCACGCCGCGAACCAGGATCTGGCCTGCCTGGCCGAGGTCGGGATGGTGCCGCGGAAGGTGTTCGACACCGAACTGGCCGGCCGCCTGCTCGGGTACCCGAAGGTCGGCCTCGCCTCGCTGGTCAGCGAAGTCCTCGGCTACCGGATGCGCAAGGAGCACTCCGCCGCCGACTGGTCGACCCGCCCGCTCCCGGCGCCGTGGCTCGTGTACGCCGCTCTCGACGTCGAGATGCTGATCGAGTTGCGCGACGCGATCGAGGCCGAACTGCGCCGCGAGGGCAAGTGGGAGTGGGCCGAGCAGGAGTTCGCCTCGATCCTGTCCGCGCCGCCACGTGAGCCGAAGCCGGATCCGTGGCGCCGGACGTCGGGGATGCACCGCGTCCGCAATCGCCGCAGTCTGGCCGTCGTACGGGCGTTGTGGGAGGCGCGGGACCAGATCGCCGAGTCCGCGGACATCTCCCCCGGCCGGATCCTGCCGGACGCCGCGATCGTCGAGGCGGCGTCGGCGGTGCCGGCCGACCGGGACACGCTCCAGCGTCTGACCGCATTCAAGGGCCGCGGCGCGCACCGGCACATGCGGACCTGGTGGGAGGCGATCGACCACGCGCGCCGCCTGCCCGAGTCCGAGCTACCGAAGCAGGGCCCGCGGTACGACGGCCCGCCGCCGGCCCGTGCCTGGGCCGACCGGGACCCGGATGCCGCTGCCCGTTTGTCGGCCGCCCGCTCCTCGGTCGCCGAGATCGCCGAGGCGCACCGGCTTCCGACCGAGAACCTGCTCTCCCCTGACACCATCCGCCGGCTGGCCTGGTCGCCACCACCCGAGCTCGGCCTCGAGGTGGTGACGACCTTCCTGCGCGAGCACAACGCCCGCGAGTGGCAGATCGGGCTCACCGCCGGCGTGCTGACCGATGCGATGGAGTCCGAGGCCCCGAAGGAACAGCTCGACTGATCACCCGGCCGGGCGGAACAGCGAGCTCTGCACGTACTCCAGCGCCTTGGTGAACTTCTCGTCGCCGAACCGGCGGCCCATCTCGGCCTCGTCGATCTCCTCGATCCGGGTCTGCAGCCAGTAGAGGTTGCCGAACGGGTCGTGCACCCGCGCGACGATGTCGCCCCAGAACAGATGCGTCGACTCGGTCACGACGGTGCCGCCGGCTGCCACCGCCTGCTGCAGAGCGGTCTCCACGTCCGCGACGTAGAGCCGCAGGAAGGCAGGCGTCGGCGGCCAGTCCGGCTTGTCGAACATCATCACCACCGAGTCGCCGATCCGCATCTCGGCGTGGCCGATGTTCCCGTGCTCGTCGACGACCCGGCCACCGAGGTCCACCGCATCGAACGCGGACGCGAGGAAGTCCATCAGCCCGGCGGTGTCGTGCCCGATGATCCACGGCGTCACCGAGTGGTAGCCCTCGGGGGTCGGGTTCACGGTCGTCATGTTCGCTGCTCCTTCGCGGTTCGGTTACCACCACCGTAGGAGCAGTACCGGCCAGGTTCTGGCCTCTACTTCAACGCGACCACATCCTGTTGCTGGTCCGGCCAGGTGACGACAACCGTGGCGCCGTCGACCTCCGCAGTGATCCCGTCGGTGGTGCAGTCCTGACCGCTGAGGAGCACTAGAGCGGCGTACAAGCGTCCGGGTTCGAGGCCGGTCTCGACCCACGGAGTGACAGACACTTCGCCGAAGGCGTTCACGCCCTCCCGGGTCGTGCTGCCCTCTTGCCACTCGCCGATCAGCGGTACGACGGCCGACACCCGCCCGGACCCTGTCAGTGGGTAGCCGGAGATCGTCAGGGTCAACGGTTCACCGTCGAACTGGCCGTCCACGCGGGCGATGCGGACCTCGAAGGGACCACGGAGGACGGACGCGGTGACTACTGAAAGGCCTGCTGTCTCCGGTTCCTCCGCCCCGAACTGCACGGGGAACCGGCTGACCGCCGTCCGCGGGCCGAGGCTCAGGAGGGTGATCGGGCGCCGCTGCGACCACCGCCCGTCGGACCTTCGCACCGCGACCTGATTGTCCGGGACCTCGTCCGCGTCGATCAGATCAGGCCCGGTGATCGTCGAGTAGGCGTGGCGGCAGTAGAGCGGATCCTCCGCAGCCGGTTCGGTCCCGGCGTGGTCGGTGCCGTGGTTGACCACGCGGACGATGCCGTCGGCCGTCGTACCCGAGATGAGCCAGGCCGGCGGCCGAGCCACGACCGAGACATCGGACTGCTCGAGCTGCAGGGGCTCCTCGCGGGCGGTCCACACCGGATGACCCGTCGGCAGCACGAGTCCGGCGAAGCCCAGACTCGCCCAGTACGGCGATCCCGGACCCGAGTACGACTGCCGCATCCGCGGGAACGCCGTACGCCACCCGAGGCCGAGCAGACCACGGTCGTCCCAGGCACCGGCGTCGGCGAACCAACTGAGGATGCCACTGGTCAGACGCCGGGTCGCTCCGGGAGGCAACGGACTCGCGTCGAAGATCGCGCCGGCCCAGTACGGCGACGCGGTCGCGAACCGGTACACGAGCGAACGGCCCTGGTGGAGCGGCGCGCCATCGGCTCCGACGAGATGCTGAACGGTGCCGAGGTACTTATGCAACCGCTCGCGATAACCGTCGAGCAGCTCCCCGGTCTCGCCCGACATGCGGCAGTACCACAGCGAGAACAGGTGCATGACCCAGCCGTTGTACCAGTCGTAGTGGGTGGTCCTGCCCTCGCGGATCCCGTCGGTGTACCAGCCGTCGCCTTGGTAGAACGTGTCCAGCGTCGCGATGTTCTTCTGGATCACGGACTCGTCGCACGGTCCGCCCACCGAGCGTAGGAAGGCGAGGCTGACGTTCTGGAACCACAGCCAGTTGCTCGCCGAGTACGTGACCTCGTTGGCCGGCGCCAGCCATTCGACGACCTGCGCACGCGTCCGGTCGTCCAACTTGTCCCAGACCTGTGCACGGGATTCGTGCAGGGCGATGACCATCGCGGCTGCCTCGACGCGCGGCTGACCGAACTCTGTCAGCCGCGGCCAGGCCTCCGGTGAGGTCGGGTCCGCGCCTGCGGCGAGGCCCTCGGCGTACCAGCCGGCGTGATCGTGCGGATCGTCCTCCGATCCGGCGAGCCGGAAGCCGGCGGTCAGAAAGGATCTGGCGAACCCTTCCAGCCCGTCGCTCGCCGACCCGGACCTCGACGCCGGACCGGGAGGATCGACATTCGCATGGCGGGGGCTCCCGAAATCCCGCAAGGCGAGCAAGGTCCGGTCAGCCGTCTGCTCCCAGTGGTCCCGTGTCCACCCTGTGTACGGCGACAGCGTTCGATCTGAGGTCAGTCGCTCGGCGTACCGTCGTTCACCCATGGCCAGCCCTCCGCATCCCAGTGCAGTTCGTCCATCATCAGCTTGCGGGTCTGCACGGACGGCAGATGGTTGCCGTCGGCGTCGTACCACGGATAGCCGTGGTAGAAGATCATCTGCCGCTGCTGCCCGCCGATCCGTACGTCGGTGATGAACTGGTGGCCGGGCGAGGCGACCCGGTCGTCGCCGCGCAGGATCGGCGTCGGGTGCTTACCGGCGTCGAAGTTCCCCATCGGCGAGGTGGCCCGGGCGACACCGACCGCGTAGTTGCCGTTCCAGGTGTACAGATTCCCGCTCCGCGATGGACCGCTGGCGCAAGCAGGGCGGCGACCAGGTCCGCAAGGAGCATGAGGAAGCGTTCGCCGCGTCCAAGTGACCGGTCAGAGCAGGTCGGCTCCGGAGGTGGGATCCGCCTCCGGGGCAGCGACCGGATCCACCGGGTGGCGGTCGCTGGTCGTCAGGTCCGCCCGGATCTCGCGGCGCAGCGTGAGGACGATCTGCAGTGCGCCGAGCAGGATCACCGTCGCAATAATCGCGAAGATCTGCCGGTAGCTGAGCAGGCTCACCAGCAGGCTGCCGATGGCAAGCGAGATCGCCTGCGGCGTGGACACGAGCACCTCGACCGCGGTCGACACCCGGCCGATCAGGTGGCCCGGCGAACGCCGTTGCATCAGCGTCGTGAAGGCGACGAACGTCCAAGGCAGCCCGACACCGCAGATGCCCGCGCCGACCAGGACCAGGACGATGCTCGGCGCGGCCGCGCACACGATGGTGGCGGCGGCCAGAGCCGTCAGGCCGAGTGCGCAGGTGGCGATCTCACCGAGACGACGGACGGCGCGGCTAGCGGTGAGCCCGCCCATGACCGCGCCGACGCCTTGGCAGGTCACGAAGACGCCGGAGAAGGTCGGCGGCTTGCCGAAGGCGTCCATCAGCGCGTAGATCGACGACTCGAAGAAGCCGATGACCAGGATCGAGATCGCGAGCCCCAGCAGGACGTGGCGGAGTACGCGGTCGTTGACCAGGAACCGGACACCCTCGAGGACGTCCTCCCGGAAGGTGTGCTTCGCCGGCGCCGGCGCCTCGGTGATCGTGATCGTCGCGATCAACAGTCCGGCGATGACGAACGTACCGGCGTCGACGACCGCGACCAGCCAGCCGCCCGCGGTCGCGAAGATCGCGGCCCCGACCAGCGGACCGAACAGCCGGTAGCCCTCCTTGATCGTGGCCAGGCTCGAGTTCGCGTCGACCAGGAGCTCATCGGGCAGCAGGTCCTTGAGCAGGCCGTTGAGTGCCGCGGGCAGTACGACGAACGAGACGCCGTACAGGAAGGCGACGACCCAGATCAGCCAGACGTCGTTCGCGTCCCGCACGAGCACGAGCGGGAGGACCGCGGCCGCGCTGGCGAAGTTGCCCCAGACAAGGATCGCCTTGCGGGGCAGCCGGTCCACCCAGACGCCGAGGAGCGGGGCGCCGAGCGCCGGCAGCACCATGAAGAAGAAGGTCAGACCGGCCATCGCGTTCGAGTCGGTGAGCGTCTTCACCCACATGCTCAGCACCAGCAGCATCACCGAGTCGCCGAGCATCGACGTACTCAGTCCACCGAAGAGGCGAGGGAACCCGGGCTGCGCGAACAGTTTCCTCATGCCGGCTCGACCCCCGGGAAGTACGTCGGAACGCCCCACGCGACGAACTCGCACAGACGCGCGCCGGACGGTCGCTCCTTCGGTTCAGTCAGTCGCTCCACATAGCGGTCGAGGACCGCATTGATCGCGACGTTCATCTCCTTGAGCTCGTCCGCAGTCAGCCACGCGACCATCTCGGTGCTGCTGTGCGCCGCGCGCCATTCCTCGGACTCCTCCGGCGCGCGCTGCTGTGCCTCCCGCAGCCGGTCCATCGCCCGGCCCATCGTCACCTCGGACAGCGCCTGCGCAGCCCGACGTTCGTCGATCGACCCCGAGGCGTGCTCGTCGTCCCAGCGGAAGCCGAGCCCCGGCACCTGCCATGGCCGCTGCCGGCCCTTCCCACCTTCGGCCTCCTCCACGAACCCGTGCTGCGCCAGCTTGCGCAGGTGCCACGAGCAGTTGGCCGGCGTCTCGTCGAGCCGGTCGGCCAGTTCGGTGGCGGTCAGTGGTCCGCTGATCGACAGCAGTTCGACGATCGCCATCCGCACCGGGTGGGCCAGGGCGTTGAGCTCGCGGGGGTCGCTGAGGCGGCGGTGCGGGTTCGGCATCCATCGAAAGTACTCTTTCGAAAGAGTTGTTGCAATGGGTTGAGGGCACAGAAAATCGCCCGCCGCGCGGGGCGCGGCGGGCGATGGAGAAGCAGACCGGACAGACCGGCGAGCGGGCCTGGCCAGGCCGGACAGACCCGGCGAGGGGCGAGCGGGCCTGGCTAGGCCGGCGCGGGATGCCTCAGGCCGGGAGGTGGGACTCGATCGCGGTGACGACCTCGGCGGACTCCGGCTCGGTGCGCGGGCGGAAGCGGGCGGCGACCGTGCCCTCCGGGGTGATCAGGAACTTCTCGAAGTTCCACTGGATGTCACCGGCCTCGCCGTCAGCGTCCGGCGTCAGGGTCAGTTCGGCGTACAGGGGGTGCCGGCCGTCGCCGTTCACCTCGAGCTTGTCCAGCATCGGGAAGGTGACGCCGTACGTGGTCGAGCAGAAGGCGGAGATCTCGTCCGCCGTACCCGGCTCCTGGCCGCCGAACTGGTTGCACGGGGCACCGAGCACGGTGAAGCCGCGGGCGCCGTACTGCTTCTGCAGGTTCTCCAGGCCCTCGTACTGCGGGGTCAGGCCACACTTCGACGCGACGTTCACGACCAGGACGGTCTTGCCTTTGTATTCACCGAGCGAGGTCGGAGCGCCGGCGAGGGTGGTCAGCGGGATGTCGTACAGGCTCATGCAGAACCTTTCGAGGTTGGGAGGACGCGGCCGGGACGCGACTGTACGCCGCGAGGCCGGCTCGGCGGCGTCGATTGCCGGACGTCACACGGTGAAGAATACTGCTCGGCTAGCGAACTTCCACGGACTCGGTCCGGATGGGCTCCTGGGCAGGAGTTGGCGCGGGCATCCAGAGTTTGCACTCGGTGATGGCCGCGGTGAGCAGGTTGTACAGCCGGTCGTCCGGGTCCGGCACACAGGCCTGCGAGATGCCTTCCACCGCGCAGGACACGGCGCGTGGCGCGGTCCGCTTGGCGAAGTCCGGCGTACCCCGATGGGCCCTTGCGGTGAAGGACCGCGCCCACTTGGTCGCGGCCGGAACCGCCTCCAGGACCGCCTGCGAGTCGGGCTCGAGGTCGTCGAGTGGACGCCCGTCCAGCGCAGCGAGTTGCTTCTCCCCCACCAGCAGAGCCACTGCGAGGATGTACTGCCGCTCCTGCGACACCACCGGCAGCGCATGCTGGATACAGCGGGCGGTCACCCGCGCTACGACGTGTGGATCGTCGGGAGTCAACCCGATCACCGATGGGATCAGTGGCGCCAGCCGGGTGCGGCCGGCATCCGTCGTGCAGTCGTTGACGTCGCGCGCCACGCCCGCCAGCAGCGGATGCGTACAGGCCGGATGGTCCGACCATGGCTCGCCTGCCAGATAGGAGGCGAACTCCATGAAGCAGGCACCCTTGCGCGGGTTGCGGTGTTTGCCCCGGCTCAGCACCGGCACGGAGAGATCAGCATTGTTCATGAACGGCTCCAGACACACGGACCTTGCCACCAGCATGCGCCGAATCGCGCCGGTTCGCCACGGGTTGTGGTCTGCGTGAGCAACCGGGTGTGCGCTGTGAGCAGCCGCACAGGCGTGGCTGCTTGGGGAGTTCTGTTACCGACGGGTAGCATCGAGGTAGCTTTCCCGACCCCCAGAGGAGGGCCCCCGTGCCCCGTGAGATCCGCGATGTCGTGTTCGTCGACGGCGTTCGCACCCCGTTCGGCAAGGCCAAGGGCCAGTACGCCGAAACCCGCGCCGACGATCTGGTGATCAAGTGCATCCGGGAGCTGCTGCGGCGCAACCCGGAGCTTCCGCCGGAGCGGGTGGACGAGGTCGCGATCGCGGCCACCACCCAGATCGGCGACCAGGGCCTGACCATCGGCCGGACCGCGGCCCTGCTGGCCGGCCTGCCGAACACCACTCCCGGCTACGCCATCGACCGGATGTGCGCGGGGGCCATGACCGCTGTCACCACGACCGCCTCGGGCATCGCCTTCGGCGCGTACGACGTGGTCGTCGCCGGCGGGGTCGAGCACATGGGCCGCCACCCGATGGGCGAGGGCGTCGACCCGAACCCCCGCATCATTGCCGAGAAGCTGGTCGACACCTCCGCCCTCGTGATGGGTTCCACCGCGGAGAATCTGCACGACCGCTTCCCCGGTATCACCAAGGAGCGCGCCGACGCGTTCGCCGCCGCGTCTCAGGAGAAGGCGGCCAAGGCGTACGCCAACGACCTGATCCAGCCGGACCTCGTCCCGATCGCGACCCGGTCGGCTGAGCAGGGTTGGGGCTACGCGGCCACCGACGAGCCGATGCGGCCGGGCACCACGGTCGAGGACCTGGCCACGCTGAAGACGCCGTTCCGCCCGCACGGCCGGGTCACCGCGGGCAACTCGGCCGGTATCAACGACGGTGCGACAGCCTGCGTGCTGACCTCCGCCGAGGCCGCGGCCGAGCTCGGCCTCACCCCGAAGATGAAGCTGGTGTCCTACGGCTTCGCCGGCGTCGAGCCCGAGGTGATGGGCGTCGGCCCGATCCCCGCCACCGAGAAGGCGCTCAAGCTCGCCGGGCTGACCATCGACGACATCCAGGCGTTCGAGGTGAACGAGGCGTTCGCCGTTCAGGTGATCGCGTTCCTGGAGCACTACGGCATCGCCGACGACGACCCGCGGGTCAACCCGTACGGCGGCGCGATCGCCTACGGCCACCCGCTGGCATCGTCCGGCGTCCGGCTGATGAACCAGCTGGCCACGCAGTTCGAGCAGCGCCCCGAGGTCCGCTACGGCCTGACCACGATGTGCGTCGGCCTGGGCATGGGTGGAACGGTCATCTGGGAGAACCCGAACTGGGAAGGTGCCTCGGCATGAGCTTGCTGGAACTGATCGACTCGGCCTCTGCTCTGTCGACGGACGAGGTCGTCACGCTCGCCCACTCGCGGGACGTCGTGCTGCCGGGCGAAGCCGGTGTCATGGCGCTCATCACGCTCGACAACGGGCACGACCACACCAAGCCCAACACGTTCGGCCCGAAGGGTCTGGCGTCGCTCAACACCGCGCTCGACGCGGCGCTCGCGCGCGACGACATCGCCGCGATCGGTGTCACCGGCAAGCCGTTCATCCTGGCCGCCGGCGCCGACCTGACCGGCGTACCGAAGCTGACCGATCGCGAGCAGGCGCTGAACCTGGGCCGGATCGGTCACGGCGTGATGCGCAAGCTGGTCGACGGCGGCAAGCCGTCGTTCGCGTTCGTGAACGGCGTGTCGCTGGGTGGCGGTCTCGAGGTCGCGCTGCACGCCACCTACCGCACCGTCTCGGCCGCGGCCGGCGTGCTCGCGACGCCCGAGGTGTTCCTCGGCCTGATCCCGGGCTGGGGTGGCAACTTCTTGCTGCCGAACCTGATCGGTGCGGACAAGGCGGTGAAGGTCGTCGTCGAGAACGCCCTGAACCAGAACAAGATGCTGAGCGGGCCGGAGGCGGTGAAGTTCGGCATCGGCGACGTACTGCTGGACTCGGCCGACTTCCTCGAGCAGTCGCTGATCTGGGCTTCGAAGGTCCTCACGGGTGAGATCACGGTCGAGCGGGCGGAGATCGACCGCGGCGAGGCCTGGGATGCGGCCGTTGCCCGGGGCAAGGGCTTCGCCGATGTCAAGGTGAGTGGTGCGGCGCCGGCGCCGTACCGGGCGCTCGAGCTGATCGCGGCGGCCAAGGACAACAACCGGGACCGTGGTTTCGCGGCCGAGGACGAGGCGCTTGCCGACCTCATCATGAGCGAGGAGCTGCGCAGCGGCCTGTACGCCTTCGACCTGGTGAACAAGCGGGCCAAGCGCCCGGCCGGCGCGCCGGACAAGTCGCTCGCCCGCCCGGTCACGAAGGTCGGCGTCGTCGGCGCCGGTCTGATGGCCGGCCAGCTGGCCCTGCTGTTCGTACGTCGCCTCGAGGTGCCCGTCGTACTCACGGACCTGGACCAGGAGCGGGTGGACCGCGGGGTCGGGTACGTGCACGGTGAGATCGACAAGCTGCTCGGCAAGGGCAGGATCCGACCGGACAAGGCGAACCAGTTGAAGGCCCTCGTCACCGGGTCGGTGGATCGGGCTGTGTTCGCGGACGCCGATTTCGTGATCGAGGCCGTGTTCGAGGAACTGCAGCTGAAGAAGACGATCTTCGCCGACCTGGAGAAGATCATCCGTCCGGACGCGATCCTGGCCACGAACACCTCGTCCCTCTCGGTGACCGAGATGGCCGCGGACCTGGAGCACCCGGAGCGGGTGGTCGGCTTCCACTTCTTCAACCCGGTCGCCGTACTGCCGCTGCTCGAGATCATCCGGGCCGATCGGACCGACGACGCGTCGCTGGCGACAGCGTTCGCGGTGGGCAAGACGCTGAAGAAGTCGTGCGTGCTGGTGAAGGACGCGCCTGCCTTCGTGGTGAACCGGCTGCTGACCCGCTTCCTGGGTGAGGTCAGCGCGGCGGTCGACGAAGGTACGCCGATTCCGGAAGCGGACAAGGCGTTGTCGGCGCTGGGGCTGCCGATGCCGCCGTTCGTGCTGCTGCAGCTCGTCGGTCTGCCGGTCGCGTTGCACGTGGCGGAGACGATGAACCGGGCGTACCCGGAGCGGTTCGCGGTTTCGGAGAACCTGGCCGAGGTGGTTGCCGCCGGCAAGACCTCGTTCTACCTGTGGCCGGACGGCAAGCCGGTCGTCGACCCGGAGGTCGAGGCGCTGGTGACGGTCGGCTCCACCCCGTCGACCCAGGACGAACTCCGCACCCGGGTCCTGACCGCCCTCGCCGAAGAAATCCGCATCATGCTGGACGAGGGCGTGGTCGCGGAGGCGCAGGACATCGACCTGTGCCTGCTGCTCGGAGCCGGCTGGCCATTCCACCTCGGCGGCATCACGCCGTACCTGGACCGGTCGGGCATCTCCGAGAAGGTCAACGGCACCCGCTTCCTGCCCAAGGGCGGCGCCAGCCTGACCTGACCGCAATCAGCTGGGGGTCGGCGCGGACCGGCGACCGGCGTCGATTCTGTTTCGGTGTGCAGCTCGACAGGAAGTGTCGGTCCAGGGAGCAGGTCCGCTGAGGCATTCGCGCCTGAGACCAACCGGATCGCGTCGACACATCCTGTCGAACTGCACCACTGCATCCCTCGACCCACGCCAAGCCGACCCTCACCCACGCCTCGAGCAGGGGCGCGGATGACCCTCGCATTTGTCAGTTCTCTGGTCGTGTGCAGAGGGAGAAGGAGCAACGCGAGTGGTTATTCCCGCACCCGGAGAAATCAGCCTTTGAACTTCTTGGCGGCGGCAACCAACTGGGCTGGGGTCTTGCCGGTGTGTTTCTTCAGGATGGTGGCGAAGGCGGCTTGGGTGGTGTTGTGCTGGGCCAGGTCGGCGTACAGGGCCGCGACTTTCGTCTCGCCCAGTTGGTCTTCCAGGTACGACGTGATCCACCAGCTCTGGCCGTAGGCACGGTCGCCGCTGGCGTTGAACTCGGGTTGGCCGGGGAGGACCTTCATCGACGAGAGGTACTTGGTGCGGACCGATTTACGGTAGGGGTCGACGGTCCACTTCGGGTCGTCTTCGATGGAGGCGGTGCGGACGTACTCCGCGATACCTTCGACCAGCCAGAGTGGTGCGCGGGCGCCGAGGCGCAGCGTCGCGACGTGCGTCATCTCGTGCACGAGCAGATCCCGGTCCAGCTGCTGACGGACAGCCGGGTTGACCACGATCCGGCTGCTCACCGGCGCGGTCTGGCGCTGCGTGAACGGATCACCGTCGTACAGGCTGACCGCCTTGGCGGCCACGGTCCAGCCGCTGCCGGAGCCGTAGGTCCACAGGATCGAGAGCACCTGCGGCTCGGACATGGCGACCACCATGACGGCGCCGTTCCACGGACGCGGCCAGTGCCGGCGGACGCCGTCGACGGCTCCCTGGGACGCCTTCGCGATCTTGTTGCCCAGCGCCTTCTCGCCGCGATCGACCACGACGACGACCTTGCCGCGGCGAGCCACGGCCACCGGGCCGAAGTCCCAGGGCTGGCGATGACCGTCGGGGCTGAGGGTCTCGTCGATCGCTGTGTCCGCGACCAGGACCCACGCAGTACCGCGCCTGACGAACGTGTACCCGACGTCGGTCTGCACCGGCTTCGCGTCCAGCCCCGTCAGCTGGTACCGCATCATCACCCGGGTCGAGAACGTCGTCGGCCCGTACCGCGCGACCTGCGCGGGAGCCAGCCGTTCGTCGCCGACGAAGTAGGTGAGGCTGGTGAACGCGAACTGGCGCAGGTTCGTGAACAGGGTCCGCTGCCGGGCCACCAGTTGCGGCTGCTTCGGATCGACCGCCGCGAGGAAGCCCTTGACGTCACCCTTCAGGACCGCCGCGGAGCGCCGCGCGAGGACCGCGTCGACCTCACGCTTGCGGACCGCCTTCTGGGCGTCGGTGAGCTCGCCCGCCGGCGTCGCCTCGACCGCCGCCGCGCTGCTGCCCGGCGTCGACCCACCGTGCTCGAGCCTGACCACCACCACACTCGCGCTCGCGGCGAGCGCCAGCACGGCAACGCCTGCGAACAGGCGTCTCGGGTGTTTCATGCCGGGTCCCCTCTGATGGTCGGCTGATCCTACCGCCCGCCGACCATCAGAGCAGGGAGCCCTACCGCTCAGGCTTTGGTGACCACGCCGGTCCGCTCCTCGATGCCGACCCGGCTCCGGCGGTAGCCGTAGAGGAAGTAGACGACGAAGCCGAGCACCATCCAGATCGCGAACCGCAGCCAGGTCTCGATCGACAGGTTCAGCATCAGGTAGAGGCAGATCAACGCGGCCAGGATCGGGATCACCGGGCTGCCCGGCACCCGGAAGGAGCGCTGGACGTCCGGCCGGCTCCTGCGCAGCAGCGGTACGGCGATCGACACCAGGGTGAACGCGGCCAGGGTGCCGATGTTCACCATCTCCTCCAGCTTCCCGATCGGGGTCAGGCCGGCCACGATCGCGACGACGATGCCGATCGCGATCGTCAGGCGGTACGGCGTACCCCACTTCGGGTGCGTCTTGCCGAGCTGACGCGGCATCAGGTGGTCACGGCTCATCGCGAACACCACGCGGGCGGCGCCGATCATCAAGGTCAGGACGACGGTGGTCAGACCGGCCACCGCGCCGGCGGAGATGAGGGTCGCGAAGCCGCTGCGCCCGACCGAACGGAACGCTTCGGCCAGCGCTGCCTCACCGCTGATGTCGGTGTAGTTGACCATGCCGGTGATCACGATGCAGACGAGCACGTAGAGCACGGTGCAGATCGCCAGCGAGCCGATGATGCCGCGGGGCAGGTCGCGCTGCGGGTTCCGCGCCTCCTCGGCAGTGGTCGCGACCACGTCGAACCCGATGAACGCGAAGAACACCAGCGACGCACCCGACACCAGACCCATCACCCCGAAGGTCGACGGCGTGAACCCGAAGATGGCCTGGAACAGCGGCGTGGTGAGCTCGACGCCACCGCCCTCGGCCGGAACGCTCGGCGGGATGAACGGCGACAGGTTCGAGCCCTTGATGTAGAAGAGGCCGGCGATGATCACGAACAGCACCACGAACAACTTGATGGCCACCAGAACCAGGTTGACCCGCAGGGACTCCTTGATGCCGATCGTGGCCAGCGTCGCCAGGACCAGCACCAGCAACATCGCCAGCACGTTCACGTTGCTGTCGGGCCCGATCGATTCGGGCCAGCCCAACCCGATCTGATCCAGGAACAACGCGGCGTACGTCGACCAGCCCTGCGCCACGACGCTTGCCCCGAGCATCAGTTCGAGCAGCAGGTCCCAGCCGATGATCCAGGCGAAGATCTCGCCCAGGGAGAAGTACGAGAACGTGTACGCCGATCCCGACACCGGCACGGTCGACGAGAACTCGGCGTAGCACAACGCGGCGAGCGCACAGCAGATGGCGGCGAGGACGAACGAGAGCGCGATACTCGGCCCGGCGTACAGCTTGGCCGCGCGGCCGGTCAGCGTGAAGATACCGGCACCGATGATGACGCCGATTCCGAAGACGGTCAGATCGATGGCGGTCAGGCGTTTCTTGAGCTGGTACTCCGGCTCGTCGGTGTCCGCAATCGACTGCTCGATCGTCTTCTTCCGCAACAGACTCACTCTGCTCGCCTCCTCGCAATGGACGGAACCCTCCGAGCGTGCCTCTCTGACACCGCGAGGTCAAACCGCCACTCAGCGTGGCGGCTCGTAGTCCTGGAGTGCCACCCACAGGGTGGCTTCGGTGAGGCCGCTGCGACTGAGCAGGATCCGGTCCCGGGACGCCTGGTCGGTGCCGTGCTTGGCCATGTCCTCGTACAGTTCCTCGACCTTGGCGAGCCCGATCCGCTGGACCAGGAAGCGCACGGCCAGCCAACTGACGCCGTACACGTCGGCCGAGTTCTGGTAGAAGCCGGCGTCGCTCGGCAACGCGGTCAGCGCAGGCATCGCGTCGTCGATCACCTCCTGCTCCCACTTGCCGACTTCGCCCGGTCCACTGATCGCCTCGATCCCCCGCCACGACACGTACTCCGCCGCGCCTTCGGCCAGCCACAACGGCTCGTACCCGCCCAGGTCGGCCGTGGCCACATGGGTGATCTCGTGCGACAGCAGGATCTCGTCGACCCGGTCGCGTTCGTTCGGATTGATCACGATGTAGGAGCCGGCGACCGTACCGTCGGCGGTGTCCTGACCGGGCAGCGAGGAGAACGTCGTCCCCGCGCTCGCGGCCGACTCGATGTCCTCGTCGGCGAAGCGCGCGTCCCGTACGTCGGTCTCGTCGAGTGCGATGACGAACACCGACCCGCGCCAGGCTCGCGGCCAGTACGACCTCACCTCGCCGATCGCCTCACTCGCCTCGGCGGCGATCGAGTGCCCGCGCTGGGCGTCGGCCTTCTCGACCACGACCATGACCCGCGGCGACCGCAGTACCTCGATCCGGCCGAGGTCCCACGCCTCCTTGTGCGCGCCCGGGCCGAGGTCCTTGTCCAGATCGTCGTCGTCGGTCAGTACCCAGTGCCCGCCCCGCGCGACGAAGGTGTAGCCGAGCTCGGTCGTCACCGGTGTGACGTCGACGTTCGGGATCTGGTAGCGCATCAGCACCCGGACCAGGTACGTCGTCCCGCCGTGTGCACGGACCGCGGACTGGTCGAAGCGTTCCTCGGCCTGGCTGTACCCGAGTTCTTCGAACCCGATCTCGACCAGGTTCGCGAACAGCACCTTCTGCGCGGCGCGGAGCTTCGTGTTGGTGGGGTCGAGGTCCTGCAGGAAGAGCGCCTCGTTCACGGTCTGCACGGCCTGGGCCCGGCGGAGCAGGATCGTGTCGACCGCGACCCGGCGGGCGGCGGTCGCCGCCGCGGTCTTCGACGGTGGCTTGGTGCCCTGGTTCGGGCCGGGCTGCGTCGCGACCACTCGCTCCCGGGCGTCCTGGTTGCGCTCTCCAACGGTGTAGGCCACGCCGCCCCAGACCAGCGCGACCGCAACCAGCAGCCCCACCCAGCGGCGAGGGCGTGGCGGCGGAACCTGAGCGCCGGGCGGTTCGGCGCTAGGGATGGTCGCACTCACTTCGGGTCATTCCTCCGAGTACCCGTCAGTCCAGCCCGGCTACCCTACTCGCTTCCCCGGATTCCACCACCGACACGCCGACGGCAGGTGTCTAGGCGGCAGCAGCAGCCTTCAGAGCCTGGAAGAGACCGGCCTCGGTCATGCCGACGTGTTCGAGCATGATGCGGTCGCGCTCGGCCTGGGTCGAGCCGAGGGCGGCCAACTCCTGGTAGAGCGTGGCGACCTCGGTGCCACCGAACCGGGTGAACAGATAGTCGACCGCCAACCAGGCCATCGGGTACGAACTGCCGGCCTGCTGGAAGAAGACCGCATCAGCCGGCAGGCTCTTCGCCTTCGCCAGGTACTTCGTCCGTACGTCCTGCCGGAACTTGTCCAGCGCCAGGTCCTCCGCGCCGTCCATCGGCAGATACTCGACGTACGTCGCCGCGCCCTCAACCATCCACCGCGGGGCATAGGCCCCGTACGGCGCGGTGGCGACGTGGGTGAACTCGTGCGCGAGGATGCGGGCGTCGACCTTGGCCCGGTTGTGCGGGTTCACGACGACGTACGAGTCGGCCCGCTGGCCCTCGCCGGTGGCCTCACCGGGCAGCGTCCGGTAGACCCAGGTGGCCATGGCGATCGCGTCCTCGGCGTTCTTCGGCACGGTGTAGTCGGCACCGCGGACGATCTTGTCGTCGAGCGCGATCACCACACCGGAGCCGTTCCAGCCGCCGGGCCAGCTCTTGGTCACCGCCTTCACCGCGCTGCTCGCCATGCCGGTCAGCCGCGTCGCGAGCTGGTCCTGCCCCTTCTCCACTACCACGAGCACGCGCGGCGCGCGCTTGACCAGCACCTCGCCGGTGTCCCAAGCCTCCTGGTGGGAACCGCGGGGCAGCCGCTTGTCCAGGTCGGTGTCCGAGACCAGCAGCCAGCGGCCGGTCGGCTTCTCGGTGAACGTGTAGCCGAGCATCGCCCGGACGGGCACGGTGTCGATGCCGCGGATCTGGTACGTCATCGCGATCGCGACCAGGTACGTCGACGGGCCGTACTTCCGGGTGATGGCGTCGTCGTACTGCTGCGACAGCTGCTGGTAGGCGAGCCGGGCGAAGCCGAACTGGCGCAGGTTGGTGTACAGCGTGGTCTGACGCGCGATGAGGCCCTTGTTGCCGGGGTCGACGTCGGCGAGGAACGCCTTCTGGTCGGACTGCAGGACGGCCTGCGCCCGCTTCTTCAGGACCTGGTCGACGGCGGCAGCACGGGCGGCCAGGTCGATGTCCGGTGTCCTCGGCGCAGCCTGGTCGCTTCCGTCGGCCTGCTCGGTGGACCTGTGCAGGGCGAGGCCACCGGCGACGGCCACCAGGACGAGGATCAGGGAGAGCAGCAGCGGCCAGCCGCGGGTAAACCGCCGAGCGGCTGCGTGACGGCTCCGCGGTGGTGCGGTGTGCCGCCCTGTGTCAGGCACTGTCCGGCTCGGCCATCATCCGGGCATGATCCGGCTCAGGCACTACCCGGGCGACCGCTCGCCCGGTCCGGTTCGCTCATCGCGTCACCGTGGTGCTTCGCGATCAGCTCGGTGATGTCCCGGGCCAGGTCCTGCCCGGTCAGTCCGATCTCCTGCAGGACCGCGGGACGCTTGGCGTGGTCGAGGAACTTCTGCGGGATGCCGAAATCGCGGACCGGCGTCTTCACCGCCGCATCGCGGAGCGCCTGCGCGATCATCGATCCGCAGCCACCGGCCCGGCCGTTGTCCTCGATCGTCACCACGAGCTTGACCGTCCCGGCCAGCTCGATCAGCTTCGGGTCGACCGGCTTGACCCAGCGCGGGTCCACCACCGTGACGCCGAATCCCTGCGCCTCCAGGCGGCCGGCGACGTCCATCGCGGTCGCCGCCATCGCGCCGATCCCGACCAGCAGGACGTCGGTGCCGGACCGCTTCAGCACGTCCAGACCGCCGATCCGGTCGATCGCGTCGATGTCCGGGAGCACCTCGCCCTTGGCGAAGCGCAGTACGGTCGGCGCGTCGGACACCTCGACCGCCTCGGTGAGCAGTTCCTCGAGCCGCTTGCCGTCGCGCGGCGCGGCGAGGCGCAGGCCGGGAACGACCTGCAGGATCGACATGTCCCACATGCCGTTGTGGCTCGGACCGTCGTCACCGGTGACACCGGCGCGATCCAGCACGAAGGTGACGCCGAGGCTGTGCAGCGCGACATCCATCAGAACCTGGTCGAAGGCCCGGTTCAGGAACGTCGAGTACAGCGCGACGACCGGGTGCAGGCCGCCCAGCGCGAGACCGGCGGCGCTCGTCACTGCGTGCTGCTCGGCGATGCCGACGTCGAAGATCCGGTCCGGGAACTCCGTCGCGAACGCGGCCAGGCCGGTCGGGTGCAGCATCGCCGCGGTGATCGCGACCACGTCCTGGCGGCGGTGACCGATCCGGATCATCTCGTCGGCGAACACGTCCGTCCAGCCGCGGGGCTTGTTGACCGGCCGGATCTGGTGGAAGTTGTCCTCCTCGTCCTGCTCGGCGGCGGCGTACCCGAAGCCCTTCTGGGTCACCGCGTGCACGATCACCGGACCGCCGAACGCCTTGGCGCTGCGGAGCGCGTCCTCCATCGCCTCGCGATCGTGACCGGCGACGGGACCGACGTACTTGAGGCCGAGGTCCTCGAACATGCCCTGCGGGGCGAGCATGTCCTTCAGGCCCTTCTTCACGCCGTGCAGCACCTCGTACATCGGCGGGCCGACGTACGGCGTGCGGGCCAGGTTCTTCTTGATCAGGTCGAGGACCTTCTCGTACCGCGGGTTGGTGCGCAGGCTGGTCAGGTGGGTGGACAGGCCGCCGACGGTGTCGCTGTAGGAGCGGCCGTTGTCGTTGACGATGATGATCAGCTTGAGGTCCTTGGCGGCGGCGATGTTGTTCAACGCCTCCCAGGCCATGCCACCGGTCAGGCCGCCGTCGCCGATCAGCGCGACGACGTGCCGGTCCTCCTTGCGCAGCCGGTAGGCCTTGGCCAGGCCGTCGGCGTACGACAGGGCGGTCGAGGCGTGGCTGTTCTCGATGATGTCGTGATCGGACTCGGCCTGGCTCGGGTAGCCGGACAGGCCGCCCTGCTGACGGAGTGTGTCGAACTTCGGCGCCCGGCCGGTGACGAGCTTGTGCACGTACGCCTGGTGACCGACGTCGAAGACGAGCCGGTCGTGGGGCGAGTCGAACACCCGGTGCATCGCCAGGGTGATCTCCACCATGCCCAGGTTCGGACCGAGGTGACCGCCGGTCCGGGACACCGTCTCGACCAGGACGCCCCGGATCTCCGTCGCCAGATCGGTAAGCTCCTGCGCGGTCAGCTTCTTGAGGTCCGCCGGCCCTCCGACCGTCTCCAGCACGCGCATCGAGCTCCTCCCGCGTCGTCCTCGAATGCTTGAGTCTATGCATCCACCGCCCGGAATCCGAACCCGATGGCGCTCACCGGGTCAATCTCACACTCCAAGACGTCAGCCGCGTGGGCTTTGTTCAGGGTGCTCTACGTCTCACTTACAGTGATCGCATGGAGATGGTGCGCACGCTGTTCCAGAAGTACGACGGACAGCCGCATCGCCTGGTGGAAGCCGTTCGGCTGGGTGAGGACGAGCACGGCCTCTGGGTCGGCTCGGTGCCGGGCCAGCGCGGCCGCCGCGCGGACGGCACCTGGGTCTCCATCGATCACCACCGGGTCCGGCTGTTCCCACACGGCCAATGGTGGAGCGCTCTGTTCAACGACGACCCGCACCAGACCCGGATCTACTGCGACGTGACCATGCCGGCCGAGTTCGGCGTCGACACCGTCACCACCGTCGACCTCGACCTCGACATCCGGCTGATGCGCGACGGCACGGTGCGCGTGATGGACGAGGACGAGTTCCGCCAGCACCAGGTCACGTACAACTACCCGCCGCAGGTCGTCGCCACCGCGCAAGCCACCTGCGACTGGCTGGCCGCCCACATCCTCACCACGGAACCCTTCACCACGGCGTACCTGCCGTACCTGGAGCAGATCCGCGCGCTCAATCCGACTGCTTGAGCGCACCAACCGGCCCCCACCGGCTAGGAGCCCCCCTGAGCCGGCAAGGGCCGATCAACGGCGCCGGTCTCGTAAGAGGCCGACCGGACCATGCTCGAACACCAAGCGTGTCTGGTCCACACCTCAGAGCAAAGTTGCACGAAGCTGCAGATCTTGGACTCCAGGACCGACAGGGGGTGCAACCCTGCGCCGATAGGTTGAGCGCATGCGGAACGTCCGGGTGGTCTATCGCAAGTACGACGAGAAGCTGCACTGGCACCAGTGGATGCGCTACCTGGGCGAGGACGAGTACGGCGTATGGCTCGGTGCCCCGCCGAACTCGGTGGCGCAGCGCGGCAACGAGCCGGAGATCGTCCAGTCGCAGGCGGTGGTGCAGTTGTTTCCGCGGGACAAGTGGTTCACCGCGGCCTTCAACGACGAACCGCGCTGGACCGAGATCTACTGCGACATCACCACGCCGGTGGAGTTCGGCGAGGACGTGTTCACGATGATCGACCTCGATCTCGATGTGATCCGGCGGCGGGACGGGACGACGGTCCTGGTCGACGACGAGGACGAGTTCGCCGAGCACCAGGTGAAGTACGGCTACCCGGCCGACGTGATCAAGACGGCGCGGGAGACCTGCGACTGGCTGGTCGGGGCGGTCGTGACCGAGGAGCCGTTCCTGACCGTTTACAAGACCTACCTGGACAAGGTGCGGTAGCCCGATGGCCACGATCCGGGTGTACATGACCATGTCGCTGGACGGGTACGTCACCGGTCCCCAGGACAGCATGGACGATCCGATGGGGGTCGGCGGGTTCCGGCTGTTCAACTGGCTCGACCGGCGCAACGACCCGGGAGTGAGTGGCCAGGTGGTCGAGGAGTCGATGGCCACCCGGGCGCTGATCGCGGGACGCCGTACCTATGAACACGCCGGTCACTGGCAGGGCGACCACCACAACGGCGTTCCGATGTTCATCCTGACGCACAACGTGCCGGACGGACCGCCGCCGGGCACCGTTCACTTCGTCACGGACGCGCGCGAGTGCGCCGCACAGGCCCGCGAGGCCGCCGGCGACGGAGACGTGATGGTGCACGGAGCCGGCGCGACGCAGGCTTTGCTCCAGGCCGGTGAGGTCGACGAGCTCGAGATGCACGTCGTACCGGTCCTGCTCGGTCAGGGGCGCCGCCTGTTCGACAACCTGCCGCCGGATCACGTCGAGCTGGAACTGATGCGGCAGCTGACCCCGGGCGACGAGGTCGACCGCGCGCAGCAGGTCACCCACCTGCGCTACCGCGTGGTGCGGTGAACGCTCAGCGTCAGCGGCGACCCCATTGACCAGGTCCCGGCTCCGCTGAGGGCGAACCAAGGGGGCCGAACCGGCTCCGCACTGCCAAACTGTGCGCGTGCATATCGCGATCGAGGTCGTGGCCCTCGTCGCCGTGGTCGCGGCCGGAGCCGCGCTGGCCCGGCGGCTCGGGATCTCGGCTCCCCTGCTGCTGGTGGTCATCGGGATCGCCGCGTCGTACCTCCCGTTCGTCCCCCGGGTCGAACTCGAGCCCGAAGTCGTCCTGGTCGGCTTCCTCCCGCCGCTGCTGTACTCCGCGGCGATCAAGACCAGCCTGGTCGACTTCGCCCAGCACCGGCGCTCGATCGGACTCCTGTCGGTCGCGCTGGTCGTGTTCACAGCCCTTGGCGTCGGCCTGGTCGCGTACTGGCTGCTCGGTGTGGTCGCGGAGTCCCAGGGCCAGGAGCCGCTGCCGTTCTGGGCCGCCTTCGCGATCGGCGCGGTCGTGGCGCCGCCGGACGCCGTCGCCGCGACCGCGATCGCGAAACGGGTGGGTCTCCCCCGCCGGGTGGTCACGATCCTCGAGGGCGAGAGCCTGCTGAACGACGCGACCGCGCTGGTCTGTCTCCGGACGGCTATCGCGGCGGCGGTGGTCGCACCGACCGTCCTGGACGTCAGCCTCGACTTCCTCCGCGCGGCCGGTGGCGGTGTCGCGATCGGCCTGCTCGTCGCCTTCGTGCTGGCCAAGGTCCGCCGCCGCTTCACCGACCCGGTGCTCGACACCACCCTCAGCCTGACCGCGCCGTTCATCGCCTACATCGCAGCCGAGAACCACTACGTGCACGCGTCCGGCGTTCTGGCCGTGGTGGTCACAGGGCTGCTGCTCGGCCACAAGGCGCCGATCATCCAGTCGGCCAAGTCGCGGATGTCGGAGCGCACCAACTGGCGGACGTTCCAGTTCCTGCTGGAGAACACGGTCTTCCTGCTGATCGGCCTGCAGACCCGGTGGATTCTGGACGATCTGTCCGAGAGCCCGCTACCGGGCTGGCTGATCGCGGCGACGACGATCGCCGTGTACCTCGCCGTCGTACTGCTCCGGCCGATCTGGATCATCCCGACCACTCTGCTGTCCCGGAGGGTTCTCGGTCCCTCCCGGCCCGGACCGGTGTCCTGGGGGGCGCTGATCGTCGTCTCGTGGGCGGGTATGCGCGGTGTGGTGACGCTGGCCGCGGTGTTCACGCTGCCGGAGAACACGCCGGACCGCGAGGTCCTGGTGTTCATCGCTCTGGCCGTCACCGCGGGCACTCTGCTCGTGCAGGGATCGACGCTGCCCTGGGTGGTACGGCGGGTGCGGTTGCCCGGACCGGACCCGGCGGAGGATGCCTTGCAGGAGGCCGCCGTACTGCAGGGAGCGCATCGTGCCGCGATCGAGAAGCTGGATGAGATCGCCGGGCCGGATGACCCGCCGGAAGTGCTCGACATTCTGCGTCAGCGGGGCGAGGCACGGGCGCAGGCCGCGTGGGAGCGGCTCGGCCGGCCGGAGACCGAGTACGAGACTCCCAGTGAGGCGTACCGACGGTTGCGGATCGCGATGCTGGGGGCCGAGCGGGAGCACATCCTGAAGGTCCGGGATGCGGGGCTCGTCGCCGACGAGGTGCTGCAGCGGGCGCAGATCGCACTCGACATCGAGGAGTCCGTCCTGGACCGCGACGAGGACGACGACGTCGGCGGGCAGTCCGAGGACCTGCGGATCAAGATGCCGCCGGGTGGCGCCTGCAAGCACCTCGAGCAGGCCCCGCTGGTGCTACCACCTAACACGCCGGACGGGTGTGAGGAGTGCCTGGCCGAGGGCAGTACGTGGGTGCATCTGCGGCTGTGCTTGGGTTGTGGCCATGTCGGGTGCTGTGACTCATCGGTGATGAAGCACTCGAGCAAGCACTATGAGGAGACCAAGCACCCGGTGATGCGCAGCTTCGAACCGGGTGAGAACTGGCGGTGGTGTTTCGTGGACGAGAAGCTCGGCTGATGGCGGACTGTCTGTTCTGCTCGATCATCGCCGGTACGACGCCGGCTCAGATCGTGCTGGAGACCCCCGAGATCGTGGGCTTCCTGGACATCCGGCCGGTCTTCAAGGGCCACACGCTGATCGTGCCGCGTGAGCACGTGCTCACCATGGTCGAAATGACCGACGAGCTCCTGGTGCCGCTGTTCGGCGCGGCCCGGTCGGTGGCTTCCGCGGTCCGTACGGCGTTCGATGCGCAGGGGTCGTTCGTCGCGGTCAACAACGTGGTCTCGCAGTCCGTCCCCCATCTCCACGTGCACGTCGTGCCACGGACGAAGGGGGACGGACTACGCGGCTTCTTCTGGCCCCGCACCAAGTACGCCGACGAATCCGAAGCCGCGGAGTACGCCGGCAAACTACGGGCCGCCCTGGCCGGTTAAGGCCGGGCGGTTTCCCAGGCGACTGTGTCGTCCGCGGTGGATGCGGCCAGGGTGCGGGCGGCCGCCGGCGGGTTGTCGGCGGTCAGGTTCAGGCCGGGGTGGCGGTCTTCGATGGTGAATTGGGCCCGGGTGAAGACCTCGGCGTCCTTGGTTCGGACCGACGGGACGGTACGGAAGTCGGCGACCAGGGAGTCGCGGGTGATCGTGGTGTTCACGTAACCGCGGAGGTTGTTCTGGAACTTCAGGTGTGGGTTCCACTTCAGCCACGGGTGCGCGGTGGTGCCGGAGTCGGCGCCGTCGCCGCCGGTCGTGATCGACGAGCAGATCAGCTCCGACCCGACCGTGGCCGACGCCGGGTCGTCGTAGTCCAGCTTCAGGTCCGACGCCCAGTGCGCGTGCACGTCACCGGTCAGTACGACGGCGTTCCGCACCCGCGCGTCGACCCAGCCCTTGGTGATCCTGGCGCGTGAGGCGACGTACCCGTCCCAGGCGTCCATCGAGGTGAGCTTCAGCGGACCCTCGTTGTTGTCGCGCTGGGCGAAGAAGACCTGCTGGCCGAGGATGTCCCAGCGGGCCTCGGAGCGACGGAACCCGTCGATCAGCCACTTCTCCTGCCGCGCACCGGTGATGGATCGCTTCGGGTCGACCGCGGCCGGGCAGTCCTTGTACCCGTCGTCGCACCCCTGGTCGTCGCGGTACTGCCGGGTGTCGAGCATGTGGAACGTCGCCAGCTCGCCCCACTTCACCCGCCGGTACAGCTGCATGTCGATCCCGCGTGGCTTCGACGACGCGCGCAGCGGCATGTTCTCGTAGTACGCCTGGAAGGCCGCGGCGCGGCGGGCGAGGAAACCGTCCTCCGGCTTCTCCGGGGTCTCGTCGGCCCAGTTGTTGTCGAGCTCGTGGTCGTCCCACACGACGAGCCACGGCGCGACCGCATGCGCCGCCTGCAGGTCCTCATCGCTCTTGTACTGCGCATGCCGCTGCCGGTACGACGCCAGGTCGGTGGTCTCCGGCCCGTCGTGGTCGCGGACGTTCCCACCGGGAGCGACGTACGTGTTCTTGGTGTACTCGTACTGGTAGTCGCCGAGGTGCAGGACGAGGTCGGGGTGGTCCTGCGCCAGCCGCCGGTACGCCGTGAACCAGCCATGCTCGAACTGGGAGCAGGAGACGAACGACATCGCCAGCTCGCGCGGCGTCGTACCGCGGGCGGGCGCTGTCAGGGTCCGGCCGACGCGAGACACGTGGCCTTCGGCGCGGAAGCGGTAGTAGTACTCGTGGCCCGGGTGCAGGCCCTGGACGGTCACGTGGACGGAGTGGGCGTGCTCGGGGCGGGCGACGGCGACACCGGAGCGCACCACGTGGTGGAACCGCTCGTCGGTGGCGACCTGCCACTGGACGGCGTACGCGCGACTCGGCATGCCGCCGAGGCCGTCGTCGGCCACCGGGTCCACGGCGAGCCGGGTCCAGAGCACGAACCCGTCCGGCCACGGGTCGCCGCTGGCGACGCCGAGGGTGAACGGGTCCTGCCGGACCGGGGTCGCGGCAGCAGTCGTCGGGGTGGTCAGGGTCGAGGTCAGGCCGGCCACAGCCGCAGTGGAAGCCAGACCGGCTTTCAGGACGGATCTACGGGAGGTCTCCATGGGCCGACCGTTCCCGCCGAGGGTGTGCGGCGGCTGACCTCCAGGTGACCATCGGGTGACTAAGTACGCCGTTCGAAACGGCGATCAAGCCGCTTCTCCAAGCGGGCCAGCGCTGCCTCGGCGGCTGCGCGCACGGCCGGGTCCGGATCGTCGGCCAAGTCCTGCAGCGACTCGGCGTGCTCGGCCTCGCCGGCGGCCCCGATCGCCCGGGCGGCCGCGGCGCGGACCCGGGGAAGCTCGTGCGACAGATCCGGGACGAGCGCGTCCACCAGTTGACCCAGCTCGTGCTTCGCGGTGATGCGGGCGACGTGCTCACGAACGCGCCAGGCCGGGTCGTTCACGGCGACCAGGAGTGCGTCGACGACATCGTCGCGCCAGACGTAGAGGAAGACCCGGGCCGCCCAGACCCGGATCCAGTAGTAGTTCACCGGGTCGACCGGCTCCGACCAGCCACCCGGGTTGACGCTGCCCGTGATCGCCGCCAGCTTCGGCAGGTCGGCGCCGTACGCGTCCTCCCCCGAGATCTCCCCGGTGAGGAAGGCGATGCACCAGTCGATCACCGTGTCCTGCCCGTGCTCGGCACACGCACGCAGCACGACCTCGCGGGGATGGTCACGACCCTCGGCAGCCATACGGTCAGTAAAGCCGCACCCGCCGACAAATTCTCGACGCCGACCTGTAACGACCCCCGCGGTCCCGGACATGGATCCGATATGACGAGTACGCCGAGTCCACCCCGACCCCGACCGGTGGCACTTCGCGCCGTTTCGGATCGTGAACTCCGCTTCCGCGAGCTCTTCGAGGACAACTACCGGCAACTGCTCGGCTATGCGCTGCGACGCGTGGCCTCTCCCGACGACGCCGCCGACATCGTCGCGGACACCATGCTCGTGGCCTGGCGCCGGTTCGACGAGGTACCGGCCGACGGCACCGCGCGGCTGTACCTGTACGGCGTGGCCCGCCGCGTCCTCGCGAACCACTGGCGCGGCGAGATCCGGCGGGACCGGCTGGCCGAGCGGCTGCGCTTGCAACTGGCCGAGGCCGCGCCGGACCAGACCAGCCTGGCCGACTCCACGGTCGCGATCCGGGAGGCACTCGCCCAGTTGAGCGACAACGATCGGGAACTGCTCATGCTCACCGGCTGGGACGGCCTCGATCCGCGCGAGGCCGCGGTCGTGCTCGGTGTCCCGGCCCGCACCGTCCGGACCAGGTTGCACCGGGCCCGGGCGAGATTGCGCCGGGTCGTCGGAGACGCTTTCACCGGTGCCGGACACGTACGGGATGACCAGCACGCGCCAGCGGTTCAGGAGGAGCAATGAACGACCACGAGCTCGACCGGCTGCTCGCGCGGGCCAACCCGTTCGGCGACGACTCGGTCCGGCAGCTGCCGGCCGATGCCGCCGCGTCCGACCTGTTGGAGGAGATTGTGACCACCACCGCACCGACCCCTGAGCTCAGACCGAACCGCCGGCGCCGGACCATCATCCTGGTCGCGGCCGCGGCGGCGATCGTCGTCGCGCTCACCGGTGTGTTTTTCCCGCGCGGCAACCCCGTCGCACCGACGTCGGCGTACGCCGCTCAGGCCCGCGCTGTCGCGGAGGCGAACCAGCGGCTGCTCGTCGACGCGCCCGGCTGGAAGGTCAGCCGGGTCGACGAGTTCACCGCCGACCTCGGTGAGATGACATTTGCCCACGGCAACCAGCGGCTCGACGTGTTCTGGCGGCCGGCGAACCAGTACCGGACGTACTCCGACGACCGGGCCCACGACAACACCCACCAGCCGATCGAGCTCCTCGGCCAGGACGGGACGATCTTCCGGTACTTCGGCTCCACGGACTTCACCACGATCCTGGAGCCGAAGGGCAACAACTTCCTCGAGATCCGCGCCGACCTCGGCTCGGAGGCGGCGTACCGCGAGCTGATCGGGAAGCTGAAGTCGGTCGGCGTCGACGAGTGGCTCGATGCCCTGCCCGCGTCAGCGGTCAAGCCGGCCGACAACAAGAAGGCCGTCGACGGGATGCTCGAAGGCCTGCCGCTGCCGGACGGGTTCGACAAGGCGCCGCTCTACCAGCAGACCGTCAACGACCGGTACCAGGTCGGAGCCCGCGTCACCGGTGCCGTCAGCTGCGCGTGGCTGAACCAATGGACCGCGGCGAAGAAGTCCGGTGACAAGGCGAAGGTTGCCGAAGCGGTCGCCGCGATGAAGACCAGCCACAGCTGGCCGATCCTGAAGGAGATGGCCAAGGGCGGCGACTACCCGCGCGTGCTCTGGTCCTACGCCGACAGCATCGCGAAGGACCAGGCGCCGGCAGGGCTGACGAGGACCCCCGATGCGGAGCTCGGCTACGTGGACGGCCTCGGCTGCAAGTAGTCCACAGACGAGTACGGCGTACTCCGGTTGAGGGGCCGGAGTACGCCGTACTTTTGTTGCTGTCAGCCCGCTTGCTGTCAGCCCGCGATCAGGGAACGGAGCACGTACTGCAGGATGCCGCCGTTGCGGTAGTAGTCGGCCTCTCCTGGGGTGTCGATCCGGACCACAGCGTCGAACTCCTGCACAGAGCCGTCGGGCGAGGTCACCTTGACGTGCACGGTGCTCGGGACTTCTCCGTCGTTCAGCGCGGTGACGCCGGTGATGTCGAACGTCTCCTCGCCGGTCAGGCCGAGCGACTCGGCGGTCTCACCCTCGGGGTACTGCAGCGGGAGAACACCCATGCCGATCAGGTTCGACCGGTGGATCCGCTCGAAGGACTCGGTGATCACGGCCTTCGCGCCGAGCAGCGCCGTACCCTTGGCGGCCCAGTCCCGCGACGAACCCGAGCCGTACTCCTTGCCGGCCAGGATCACCAGCGGCGTACCGGCCTCGGCGTACGATTGCGCCGCGTCGTAGATCGAGGTGACGGGGGCGTCGTCCTTGGTGAAGTCGCGGGTGAAGCCGCCCTCGGTGCCGGGGGCGATCTGGTTGCGCAGCCGGATGTTCGCGAACGTGCCGCGGATCATCACCTCGTGGTTGCCACGGCGCGACCCGTACGAGTTGAAGTCCTTGCGCGCGACGCCGTGGTCGGCCAGGTACGTGCCGGCCGGGCTGTCGGCCTTGATCGAACCGGCCGGGGAGATGTGGTCGGTGGTGACCGAGTCGCCCAGCTTGGCCAACACCCGGGCACCGGCGATGTCGGTGACCGGCTCCGGGTCCTTCGCCATCCCGTCGAAGTACGGAGGCTTGCGCACGTACGTCGAGTCGGCGTCCCAGGCGAAGGTCTTGCCCTCGGGCGTCGGCAGCGACTGCCAGCGCTCGTCACCGGCGAACACGTCGGCGTAGTCCTTGGTGAACATCTCCTTGCTGATCGAGGAGGCGATCACCTGCTCGACCTCGTCCGCGGCCGGCCAGATGTCCTTCAGGAACACGTCGTTGCCGTCCGTGTCCTTGCCCAGGGAATCGGTCTCGAAGTCGAAGTCCATCGTCCCGGCCAGCGCGTAGGCGATCACCAGCGGCGGGCTCGCCAGGTAGTTCATCTTGACGTCGGGGTTGATCCGGCCCTCGAAGTTCCGGTTCCCGGACAGCACCGAGACGACCGCCAGGTCGGCCTCCTGCACGCCGGCCGAGACGGGCTCGGGCAGCGGGCCGGAGTTCCCGATGCAGGTGGTGCAGCCGTAGCCGACGAGGTGGAAGCCGAGCTTCTCCAGGTACGGCGTGACGCCGGCCTTCTCGTAGTAGTCGGTGACGACCTTCGACCCGGGCGCGAGCGACGTCTTCACCCACGGCTTGGACGCCAGGCCCTTGTCGACCGCGTTCTTCGCCAGCAGGGCGGCCGCCAGCATGACCGACGGGTTCGACGTGTTCGTGCAGGAGGTGATGCTCGCGATCACGACGTGGCCGTGGTCGAGCTCGATCTCCGCGCCGTCCATGCTGATCGTGGTCTTCTTCGACGGACGCCCCGGGCCGCCGTGCGGCACGTGCGGCTCGTCGTTCACGTTGCCGTGACCGTTCGGCGCGTCGCTGGCCGGGAAGCTCCCGGTCTCCGACGGGTCGACGTCCAGCTCCTCGGTCGCGTAGTCGGTCAGCGCTCCGCGGAACGCCTCCTTGGCCTCGCTCAGCGCGACCCGGTCCTGCGGCCGCTTCGGCCCGGCGATCGACGGTACGACGGTCGACAGGTCCAGCTCGAGGTACTCCGAGAACCGCGGCTCGACCGACTGGTCGTGCCACAGGCCCTGCTCCTTGGCGTACGCCTCGACCAGCGCGACATCCTGGTCGCTGCGGCCGGTCAGCCGCAGGTAGTCCAGCGTCACGTCGTCGATCGGGAAGATCGCGCAGGTGGAGCCGAACTCCGGGCTCATGTTGCCGATCGTGGCGCGGTTCGCCAGCGGAACGGCCGCGACACCCTCGCCGTAGAACTCGACGAACTTGCCGACCACGCCGTGCTTGCGCAGCTGCTGTGTGATGGTGAGCACCACGTCGGTCGCGGTCGCACCGGCCGGCACCGCGCCGGTCAGCTTGAAGCCGACGACCTTCGGGATCAGCATCGACACGGGCTGGCCGAGCATGGCCGCCTCGGCCTCGATGCCGCCGACGCCCCAGCCGAGCACACCGAGGCCGTTCACCATCGTGGTGTGGCTGTCGGTGCCGACGCAGGTGTCGGGGTAGGCCACACCGTCACGGACCATCACGGTGCGGGCGAGGTGCTCGATGTTCACCTGGTGCACGATGCCGGTGCCCGGCGGGACGACCTTGAAGTCGTCGAACGCGGTCTGGCCCCAGCGGAGGAACTGGTAGCGCTCACCGTTGCGCTGGTACTCGAACTCGACGTTGCGCTCGAACGCGTCCGGCCGGCCGAAGACGTCGGTGATGACCGAGTGGTCGATGACCAGCTCGGCCGGGGCGAGCGGGTTGATCTTGGTCGGGTCGCCACCGAGCTCGGCGACCGCCTCGCGCATGGTCGCGAGGTCGACCACACACGGCACACCGGTGAAGTCCTGCATGATCACCCGGGCCGGGGTGAACTGGATCTCGGTGTCGGGCGCCGCGTTCTGGTCCCAGCTGCCGAGCTTGGTGATGTGCTCGGCGGTGATGTTCGCGCCGTCCTCGGTGCGCAGCAGGTTCTCCAGCAGCACCTTGAGCGAGTACGGCAACGTGTCCGCGCCCTCGATGCCCGCCAACCTGAAGATCTCGTACGACTGTCCGTTGACCCCGAGTGCACCCTTGGCACCGAAGCTGTCGACGCTGGCCATCAGCCTGCTCCTCTATCCGGTCCTGTTCGCTGAACCCATCCTGCCGAGCACCCGGCCCGGCCGCGAGGTCAGGTCTCCCTAACCTCGCGCCACAAACTCTCTCGACATCAAGATACACGACATCGAGCCACCCTCGTGACCCTTCAGGAAACCTGTGGAAGAACCTCGGCGGCGATGAGGTCGAGGTGGTCCAGGTCCTGCAGGTCCATGATCTGGACGTACTGGCGCTGCGATCCGGCCGCGGCGAACCGGCCGAGGCGATCGACGACCTCGGCGGGGGTGCCGGCGATCGAGTTCTGCCTCAGGTCGTCGACGTCGCGGCCGATCGCGTCGGCGCGCCGCCTGACCTCCGCGTCGTCCTTGCCGACGACAACGGTGTGTGCGGTCGAGAGGGCGAGCGTCTGGGGGTCGCGGCCGGCTGTCTCGCAGGCCGCCTGGACCCGCTTGAAGAGCGTCTCGGTCTCCTCGACCGAGCGGAACCCGGCGTTGAACTCACTCGCGTACTGCGCCGCGAGGGCCGGCGTACGCTTCTTGCCCGCACCGCCGACAATGACCGGCGGGTGTGGCTGCTGGACCGGCTTCGGCAGCGCCGGCGAGTCGGTCAGCTGGTAGTGCTTGCCGACGAAGTCGTACTTGTCCCCCACCGGCGTGTCCCACAGGCCGGTGATCAGCTCGAGCTGCTCGGTCAGCAGGTCGAAGCGGCCAGGGGTGTCCGGGAACTCCAAGCCGTACGCCTTGTGCTCCGCCTCGTACCAGCCGGCCCCGAGGCCCAGCTCGGCGCGGCCGCCGCTCATCTGGTCCACCTGCGCGACCGTGATCGCGAGCACGCCCGGATTGCGGTACGTCGCCGAACTGACGAGCGTGCCGAGCTTGATCCGCTGCGTCTCACGGGCCAGGCCGGCCAGCGTGATCCACGCATCGGTCGGTCCTGGCAGGCCGTCGTGGTCGCCCATCACCAGGTAGTGGTCGGACCGGAAGAACGCGTCGAACCCGTTCTCCTCGGTCTTGCGTGCCACCGCGAGCAGATCGTCGTACGAGGCACCTTGCTGGGGTTCGGTGAAGATCCTGAGAAGCATGGCGCCAACGCTATCTTGCGCTCGTGTACAGCCTCTCCAGGTACGACGGTTGCCACTGGGGACCGCGACCGTACAGTCGCCGGACCAGACCGTTGACGTCGAGCCGTGGCTCGACCGGGTTGTCCCACCAGTCCGGGACGCGGTCGTACCACCGATCCACCCGCATGGTCCGCCCCGCCGCGTCGATCCGGGCGAACAACCAACCGCCGAGCTCGCTCTCCGCCTCGGTCACCCACAGATCGCCGAGCAGCCCGCTCAGCTTGTTCGCGGCGAAGTCCGGGTCGTCGACGTCCGGCGGCTCCAGGTCAAACCGGTACGACGGCGCGGCCGGGTCGAGCACCTGGACCTGGATGGTGAACCCCGAGGGGACGATCGCGGTCCTCGCGCGGCACCACGCATGCAGCGCCTCGAACGGCACCGACTCCTGCGGTCGCGGCCGGGGACGTTCCACCTCGGCTCGCAGCGCTTCCTCGATCGACCCCGGCACGAGCTCGATGCCCGGCCCGTCAGAACCCGCCAGCGCGAGCCCAGGGATCGACATCCGATCGATGACCCGAGCAGCCGGGACACCTACATCTGGACTGACCCGGTTCGGCACACCATCCGACTCCGGCGGGCCGTCAGCGCCGACCACCGGTACGACACCCGTCGGCATGTCATCGTCATCCGCACCCACCACCGGCACGGCACCCGTCGGCGTGTCGTCATCCGAGAAGCCGTCGGCCGCCACGACCGGCACAGATCCAGTCGGCACATCGTCGTCCGCACCCGGGAAGCCGTTCGCCTGCACGACCGGCACAGACCCGGTCGGCACGTCGTCGTCATCCGCACCCCGGAAGCCATTCGCGTGCACGACCGACCTGGTCGGCACGTCGTCGTTGTTCGTAGTCGGGAAGCCGGCCGCTCCCACCGCCGTGACGGACCCGGCGGGCACGTCGGCGTTCTGGGATCTGGCGTCGGCGTTCACCACAGGAACAGGCCCGGTCGGCACGTCGTCGTCCACCGAACCTGCGGCCGCGGTCGCCTCGTGCGCATTCATGATCCGCGCGGGCTCCGCGGCGACCTCGTCCTCGACCACCGGGATCTCCCCGGTCGGCGCGTCCGCATCCGCCACCGGCACGGAGTACGCGCCAGTGTCCTCCGCCTGCCAGGCCCCGCCCGGGGACTCGTCCCACACGTCCGACCCAGACGCCTGTGCACCCGACGCGTGCGGAGCCGACTCAGGCTCGGCCTGAGCCCGGCCCTCCTGCGCTTGTGCAGGTTCAGCCTGTCCCCACCGCTCGTCTTCCGGATCGGGCTGGTGCCAGGGCGCGTTCTCCTGCTCCGGCTGCTGGTAGCGGGCGGCCTCGGACACGGGCTGAGCCCACCGCTCGTGCTCGCGCTCCGGCTGTGAAGCCGGCTCCGACCGGGGCCAGTGGTTCGGGTCGTGCTGAGGCCCGGGGCCGGGCTGGGTCCGGTGGTTCGGATCCGGACGCGGCTCGGCGTGGGGCTGGGTCCACTGGTTGGGGTCGGGGGCCGACCAGGGCCCTTGGTCTGGATCGGGCTCTGGTTGTGGCTGAGGGGTTGGGTCCGGTTCCGGGGTGAGTGGTTCTGGCTCGGGGTCGGGCCATGGCTGGGGGTCCGGATCTGGCTCTGGGTGCGGCTGCGGGTCCGGTGTCGGGTGCGGCGCGGGCTCCGGGTGGGGCTCGGGGCGCGGGAACGGGTCCGGTGTTGGCGACGGCTGTGGGTCCGGTTGCGGCCAGGGCGCCGGGTGGGGCTCTGGTTGCGGCCAAGGCTCCGGCTGGGGCTGCGGCCACGGTTGCGGTTGAGGGTGAGGCTCGACTTGAGCCTTAGCCTCGACCGGAGCCTCAGGCAGCTCCGCGGACACGGCCGGGACCTCGGCCGTCTGGTCGTCCAGCTCGTCGACCCGAACCGCGGGAACCTCAGCGGTCTGATCGTCTTCGGGCTCCTCCACCGCCACCGGCGCGAACGGCGACGGCCCGGTGAACGACGCCAACTCCTCGTCGTCCTCATCCTCGGACGAGTCCACCTCGGCCCGCGCAACGCCGGCCTCGCCCTGCGCAGCGCCGGCCTGGTCGCGTGGGGGGACAGCCTCGTCGCGTGCGACCTCGGCGACGAATGGTGACTGCTGGGGTCCTGGGTTGACCGGGGCGAAAGGCGACTGGGCTGCTTGAGGCTCTGGCGTGGGTGCGTCGGGGACGGCGGCTATTTCTGCGGTCGGGGCTTCGTCGTCATCGGAGGAGGTGACCGGCTCGGGGTGATAGCTGGCGGGATCCTCGACCCACAGCCCGTTGATCCAGGCGCCGCCGACCCATTCGCGTTCGGGTTCAGGCTCGGGTGCGGCCGGCTCGTCGGCGAACGGGTTGTACTCGCTGGTGGCTCCCTGCTCGCTCCAGCCGGCCTGCTCGGCGGTCTCCCAGTCCTGCTCAGCCGCGTCCTGCTGGTACGACGCAGCAGAGGGACCTTCCGCGAACAGACTCGCGTAGAAGTCCTCCCCCTCGTGCACCCCACCACCGACACGCGGCGGCTCCGACGAAGGCAGCCCACCGCCGTACAGCGGCAGCCCTCCACCCGACACATCGTCCGGCAGATACGTCCCAGGAGCCGGCCCACCGGACGCACCACCGCCCTCGTAACCGGTCGGCTGCTCGGGCTCAGGCACGTTGTCGTGCTTACGCCGCCGCAGCCAGCCCTGCTTCTTGTTGGTGACCCCGTACTCCGCCGGCGCCTCCGGCCGGTACGCGACCTGCTGGTACACCGCGGGCCCCTCGTACGCAGGTTCCTCATACCCAGGCTGGTCGTCGTACACAGGCTGCTCGTACGACGGGACTTGTGGGGCCTCGTCGATCGGCTGGCCGGTGAACGGGCTGATGCCGGGGGGCACGATGAAGGACTGCTCGTCCTCCTCGTCCACCGGGAGTGGCCCGTCGGATGCTCCAATCACAACATCCTCAACGACCGACACCTCGGCTGTGTCAAGGGCGTCGGCCAAACTTTCCGCGACTGCAAAGTTCCGGGTGAAGTCCTCCGCCGCGACGACGCCGGACGGCAGGTCCGGCTGGACCGGCGACCGCGCGTCGATCTCGAAGTGATCGAAGAACTCCTGCAGCGCCTCCAAGGAGATCCCGGACGAGCCGGCGGTCTGGATCAGTTGCACCCCGAACGGCTGCAACTCGTCCAGCCCGCCGAGGTAGTCCGCCCACTCCGCGACCCACTCGATCATCTCCGCGGCGGCGTCCGAGTCCGAGGTGATCCACTGCCCGATCTGCGTGAACCCGTCCTCGGCCGGCTGCCACGGGTCTCCCGGGTACGCCGCTCGCGCCCACGTCCCGTTGAACGCGCCGTACACGAACCCGAGCTCGCCGGCGGTCTGGCGACGCCGCACCTCCGGCTGGCCGATCCAGTCCGGCGACCCTGCCAGCAGGTCTGCGCGCCTCGTCTGGCTGTGCTGGGTCTGGAACCCGAACAGCACCGCACGCCCGTCCTCGAGCCGCACCATCCGCAGCACCGACCCGGTCTCGTCCTGGTGGTGGTACCCGTCCTCGTCGGCGTACCACCGCCGGTCGAACCCGGTGGCATGGGCGACCGCGGCGAGTGCGGTCCAGCGGGCGCGCAACTCCTCCGGGTCGTCCAGGTCAACGAGCGGCATCAGGTCTCCAGCGCATTGGAATCCAGGGCCAGAACGCTACCCGAGCCCTCCGGACACCACCACTTCACTGTCCACAGGCTCGAGGATGGCGACGCACTCGATGTGGTGGGTCATGCCGAACAGGTCGAAAGCCCGCAGCGACGCGATCCCGTATCCGAGCTTCCCGAACGTCTTCAGATCCCGCGCCAGCGCCGCCGGGTCGCACGCCACGTACGCAACCCGTCGCGGCGCCAGGGCCGCGATCCGGCGTACGACGTCCTTGCCGGCACCCGTCCGCGGTGGGTCGAGCACGACCAGGTCCACGTGTTCGAGCCCCTGCCCGGCGGCCGCGTTCAGCACGCGGTCGACGTCACCGGTCTCCAGCGTGACCCCCGGCAGGTCGTGCAGGTTCCGCCGCGCGTTGCGCACCGCGTCCTTGTCACCTTCGATCGCCAGTACGGCGCACCCCGCCTCGGCCAGGAACGCCGCGAACAGTCCGACCCCGGAGTACAGATCCAGCGCAGTCTCGCCCGCCGAGGGCTCCAGTCCGCTCAGTACGGCGTCCACCAGCGTCTCCGGAGCGGCCGGATGCACCTGCCAGAACCCACCGGCCTCCACCCGGAACCGCCGGTCGCGCACCACCTCGACGACCCGTCCGCCTGGCTCCTCGCCTGTCAGTACGGCGGTCTTGCCCTCCGACGACACGACAGCCTGCACTGACGACTCGCCCGGCCACCGCTGCCCGAGTACGTCAGGCGTGTCCGGGTGAGCGATCAGGCACCGCTCGATCGGGATCAGGTCATGCGAGCGGTGCGCGTACATGCCTGGTCGTCCGTCGACCACGGCGTACCGCATCCGGGTGCGCCAGCCGAGGCCGTCGTCGCCCGGCGACTCCATCACCACCGTGCGCTCGATGCCGCCGATCCGCCGGAGCGTGTCCGAAACCACCGTGGCCTTCAGTCGCCGCTGCTCGACGATGTTGGCGTGCTGGAAGTCACACCCGCCACACAGCCCCGGTCCGGCGTACGGGCAGGGCGCCTCGATCCGCTGCGGTGACGGTGTCAGTACCTGGACGGCGTCAGCCCGCAGGTACTTCGCGGTCTGCTCGGTGATGCGGGCATGGACCAGCTCACCCGGCAACGCGTGCCGGACGAAGACGACCTGCCCCTCGTGCCGGGCCACACAGTGTCCCCCGTGCGCTACTGGTCCTACTTCCAGCTCGACTACCGTCCCGACGATGTCCTCGTCCGTCACCGATCTCCTGACGCCTTGCGGGCCCCACGCCGTACCTGGCCGGCCACCCGTTCCACCCGATCCTGCCGTTCCTCGGCCACCTGCGAAGAGATCAGCTGGTAAGGAACGGACGTAACCATCACACCAGGTGTGAACAAGAGCCGCCCCTTGAGCCGCAGTGCGCTCTGGTTGTGCAGGATGTGCTCCCACCAGTGCCCGACCACGTATTCGGGGATGTAGACCATCACCACATCGCGCGGCGACTGCCGCCGGATGTCGCGCACGTACTGCAGGATCGGCCGGGTGATCTCCCGGTACGGCGAGGCGAGGCGCTTCAGCGGGACCGGGATGCCTTTGGTGTCCCACTCCGCCTGGAGCTGGTCCGACTCGCCCCGGTCGACATCGACGGTGACGGCCTCCAGCTGGTAGGGCCGGGCCGCTTTGGCGAAGGCCAGCGCCCGCAGAGTCGGCTTGTGCAGCTTGGAGACCAGCACGATCGCGTGCACCCGGGACGGCAGCATCAGCAGTTCGTCGCCCTCCGCCGCCATCTGCTCGCGGAACCGGTCGTAGTGCCGGCGGATGCCCTTCATCAGCAGGAACAGCACGCCCATCGCGATGATCGCGATGTAGGCGCCCAGCAGGAACTTCGTCAGCAGTACGACGATCAGCACAACACCGGTACAGGACAGACCGACGCTGTTGATGACCCGGGAACGCCGCATCCGGGCTCGCCGGCCGGGATCCTGCTCGTCCTTCAGCAACCGGGTCCAATGCCGGACCATGCCGGTCTGGCTGATCGTGAAGGACACGAACACGCCGACGATGTAGAGCTGGATCAGCCGGGTCACCTCGGCGTTGAAGGACACGATCAGGACAATCGCGAAGCCGGCCAGGATGATGATTCCATTGCTGAACGCGAGCCGGTCGCCACGGGTGTGCAGCTGCCGTGGAAGGTAGCCGTCCCGGGCCAGGATCGAGCCGAGCACAGGGAACCCGTTGAAGGCGGTGTTGGCGGCCAGCACCAGGATCACGCCCGTGGCGGCCGCAACCAGGTAGAAGCCGGGCGAGAAGTGGTCGAAGATGCCCTTCGCCAGCTGGCCGATGACCGGGTCCTGGTGGTACCCGTCGCCGACCGGTACGCCGTCCAGGGTCAGCTGGCTGGCCGGGTCCTCGGCGAACCGCACCTTCATCACGTTCGCCAGGACGACCACGCTGATCACCATCGTGATCGATATGGTGCCGAGCAGCGCGAGCGTGGTCGCCGCGTTCCTGCTCTTCGGTTTCTTGAACGCCGGTACGCCGTTGCTGATCGCCTCGACACCGGTCAGCGCGGCACACCCGGACGAGAACGCGCGCAGGATCAAGAAGCTCATCGCCAGCCCGCTCGCGCCGTGCGCGAACTGGTCCTCGGGGGCGATACCCAGGTTCGCACTGGACGCGTCTGGCAGATGACCGAACAGCATCCGCCCGAACCCCCAAGCCGCCATCCCGAGGATGGTGATCATGAAGATGTACGTCGGGATCGCGAACGCGGCCCCGGATTCGCGGACCCCCCGCAGGTTCATCGTGGTCAGGAAGAGCACTGCGATCACGGCAGCCGTGGCCTGGTGCCCTTCCAGCGCCGGGATCGCGGAAGCGGCGTACTGTGCGGCGGACGAGATCGACACCGCGACCGTGAGGACGTAGTCGACGAGCAGTGCGCTGGCGACGGTGAGTCCCGCGGTCGGGCCGAGGTTCACGTTGGCGACCTCGTAGTCACCGCCGCCGGACGGGTAGGCGTGCACGTTCTGCCGGTAGGACAGCACCACGATCACCAGGACGACCGCGACAACGAGCGCGATCTTCCACGAGATCGTCAGCGCGGCCAAGCCGGCAATGGACAGGGTCAGGAAGATCTCGTCCGGGGCATAGGCGACCGACGACAGCGCGTCGCTGGCGAACACGGGGAGGGCGATGCGCTTGGGCAGCAGCGTCTCGCCCAACTGGGTGCTGCGCAGTTTGCGTCCGAGCAGCAGCCGTTTGCCGATATCGCCGAGAGCGGGGGTCACACCGGTGATGTTAGAGGGAAGCGCGGTCCGTGATGTCAGAGGGAGCCCCGGTGCGGTGTAGCGTCTATCCCTGCCGAGTCCGACCCAGCGGCCCCAGACGGGGCAGGGAGTGATCACCGAGTGCACGTCGTCATCATGGGCTGCGGCCGCGTCGGGTCGACGCTCGCGCGAGGCCTGGAGAAGCGGAGCCACACGGTCGCGATCATCGACCAGTCGGCCGACGCCTTCCGCCGGCTGAGCCCGAACTTCACCGGCCGGACCATCGTCGGGATGGGCTTCGACCGGGAGATCCTGATCGAGGCCGGGATCGAGGAGGCCGAGGCGTTCGCGGCGGTCTCGAACGGCGACAACTCGAACATCCTGGCGGCCCGCGTGGCCCGGGAGACGTTCGGCATCAGCAACGTGGTCGCCCGGATCTACGACCCCGGACGCGCCGAGGTGTACCAGCGGCTCGGCATCCCGACCGTCGGTACCGTGCGCTGGACCGTCGACCAGATGATGCGCCGGCTGCTGCCCGAAGGGTCAGAGCCGGAGTGGCGCGACCCGTCCGGGACCGTCCGGCTGGCCGAGGTGCATGTGGACTCCGAATGGGTCGGCCGGCTCGCGTTCGACATCGAGAAGGCCACCGGAGCCCGGGTCGCGTTCCTGACCCGGCTCGGCGAAGGCGTGCTGCCCAAGGCCGACACGGTCATCCAGGAGGGTGACCTGGTGCACGTCGTGATGCTGGAACGAGACGTCGCCGCGATCGAGTCCCAACTCGGCACCAAGCCTGAGGAGCTGTGATGCGGGTAGCCATCGCCGGTGCCGGGAACGTCGGTCGTTCGATCGCCGCCGAGCTGCTGGAGAACGGCCACGAGGTGCTGCTGATCGACAAGGACCCGCGGGCGATCAAGGCCGAGTCGGTGCCACAGGCCGAATGGCTGCTCGCCGACGCCTGCGAGCTCTCCTCGCTGGAGGAGGCCGCGCTGCAGCGCTGCCAGGTGGCGATCGCCAGCACCGGCGACGACAAGGTCAACCTGGTCGTCTCGCTGCTCGCCAAGACCGAGTTCGGCGTTCCCCGGACCGTTGCCCGGGTCAACCATCCGCGGAACGAGTGGATGTTCAACGAGGCCTGGGGTGTCGACGTCTCGGTGTCGACGCCGCGGATCATGTCCGCGCTCGTCGAAGAGGCGGTCTCGGTCGGCGACCTGGTTCGGCTGTTCACCTTCCGCCAGGGCGACGCGAACCTGGTCGAGCTGACCCTGCCCGAGGACTCCCCCATGATCGGCCAGCGGGTCGGCGACATCGACTGGCCCCTGGACACCGCGCTGGTGGTGATCCTGCGCGAGGGCCGGGTCCTGCGCCCGGACCCGGAAGGCACGCTGGAGCTGAACGACGAGCTCCTGTTCGTCGCGGCCGACGAGACCGAGGAACAGCTCGAGGACATCCTCTCGCCGCACCACCGCAAGAGCGAGTAGAACCTCTTACTTCTTGTTGCCCCGGAGCAGGTGGGTGACCTGGTCGCGTGCCTCGTCCCACTTGTCCGGCGGCAGCGATCCGCGCAGTACGGCGTACGCCATCCACAGGGCCAGGGCGTAGAACGGGAGGCCGAGGCCGACCTTGGCGATACCGAGTGCGTTCAGGTAGCCGGCCAGGTACAGCGGGACCTGGACGATCAGGCGGATCGCGAACAGGCCGACGAACACCAGTGTCGCCCGCGAGAACCCCTTGAGCATTGCCGGGTCCTTGCGCCACGCGGTGCCGGTCTGGGTGATCACGCCGTACAGGACGCCGAACAGGGGCCAGCGGATCAACACGGTGATCAGGTACAGAGCGCCGTACCCGAGGTTCGTGAGCAGGCCGGGGACGTAGACGTCCTTCGCGTCGCCGGTCCGGTTGGCGACCCAGGCGGAGATCAGGACGCCGACGAAGCCGCCGAAGACGTTGCGCAGCGGCTGCCTGCGGATCAGGCGGAGTACGGCGACGAGAGCGCCGGAGCCGATCGCGACGATCAGCGCGAGCCGCAGGTTGTGGTCGGTCGCGCCGTAGACGATCAGGAACGCGATCCAGGGCAGGCCGATGTCGAGCAGTGCACCCCAGCCACCGAGCGCGTGGAAGAAGTCCTTGTCGGTGGTCTGGGCCGGCTTCGCGGGCTCCTCAGCCGGCTGCTCCGGCTCCGGAGCGGGCTGCTGGTCCGCAGTGAGTTCGTGCTCGGCGGCGTCGAGTTCGGGGCGCAGGATCTCGACCAGCTTCTCCTCGAGGTTCTCCTCGACCTGGTCGCGACGCGACTGTGGCCCGGGCTGTGGGTCAGCCATGCGCGGCCGTCGGACGGAGTTCGTAGCGCGGGTTGAACATCACCCGGTCACCGTCCACGACCCCGATCCGCCCGGAGGCGATCAGTTCCGAGCCGGGGTGGATCCCGGCGATCTTGCGCCGGCCGAGCCAGATCAGCTTGACCGTGCCGGTGCCGTCGTACAACTCGCCCTCCAGTGCCGGTACGCCGCCGCGTGGGCTGAACGTGATGGTGCGCAGCGTGCCGTACAGCGTGACCAGTTCGCGGTCGTGGCAGCCGGTGATGGACCGGGCACCGCAGTCCTGCGCGAAGTCCTGGAGAACCTCGGCGTCCTGCTGGTCCCGGTCACCGGCCAGCCCCCGGAAGGCACGCCGAAACAATCCCTCGGGTTTGTCGCTACCCATGAGTCGAGTGTAGTCCGTTCAGCCCTGTTCCTCGTCCGCGGGCTGAGCGCCCGGCGGGAGCCGCAACGGCAGCGATTCGCGGACGGCCATCGGCTCGCTCCCGCGGACCACGACGACGTTGCGCAGTGCATCCTCCATCGCCGACGCGGCGTCCGGTTCGACCGCGGCGCGGCCGAGCACGGTAGCCCGCAGCAGCCAGCGCGGGCCGTCCACACCGAGCACCCGCGAGGTCTGGCTGAAGATCTGGCCTTCCGGGTCCTCGACCGGCACGACCAGCACCAGTTCGGTGCCGAACGATCCCTCGGACTCGGTCGCCGTACCGCCCATCCGGCTGGCCTCGGCGGCGATCTCCCGCCGTACCTCGGACCAGATGCCGCTCGTCTTCGGTGCCGCGAACGCGCGCAGTTCCAGCGCGGAGTCGTCCAGCACCAGCAGTACCGCCTGCACCTGGCCGCTCTGCTCGTCGACCTGCAGCCGCAGTTCCATCCCAGGCATGCCGGTGACCACCAGCGCGCCCAGGTCGATGCGGTCCTCCGCCTCGAGCACCTCGGGGTCGACCTCGGTGGAGTCGAACGGCCCGACGGCCGGTTCCTCCGGCGCGGCGTCCTGCTCGGTCGCCTCGGGGTCTTCGTTCTTGGCCTTGCGGCGGAAGATCACTGTTCTCTACTTCCCTGGTTCGTCTTGGTACAGCCGCCGTAGTTTCGCGCGTCTGGGCTCAGCGTGTCACATCACCGAAACCGCCGGTCGAGCCGTACCCCCCGTCACCGCGGGCGGAACCCGGCAGCGACGTCACCTCGACGAACCGCGCCTTCTCCACCCGCTGGATGACCAGCTGCGCGATCCGGTCGCCGCGCCGCAGCGTCAGTTCCGCGTGCGGGTCGAGGTTGATCAGGCACACCTTGATCTCGCCCCGGTACCCCGCGTCCACGGTGCCCGGAGCGTTGACGATCGAAACGCCGTGCTTGGCCGCAAGCCCGGACCGCGGGTGCACGAAGGCGGCGTACCCGTCCTGCAGCGCGATGGCGATGCCGGTGCCGACCAGACCGCGCTCGCCCGGCTTCAGAGTGATGTCGCCGGCCGCCACCAGGTCCGCGCCGGCGTCCCCCGGATGCGCGTACGACGGAACAGGCAGGTCAGGGTCGAGTCGCTGGATCAGTACCTCGGTCACGAGAGCAGACCCTATCGACGCCACTGGACCGCCCACATGCCAGGCTGGTGGTGTGCCTCTCTATCGCGAACGCCTGAGCGTGCCGGTGTCCTGGTGGATCATCGCCGTCGCTTTGGTCGTCACGCTCTTCGCCATCGTGACCGTGCCGGTCGGGATGTTCGCCGGCACCCTCGTCGGTGGTGTCGCCGCGCTCGTCCTGATCCTCTGGTTCGTCCAGTACGGCGCCGCGCGGGTCCAGGTGGACGGTGAGCGGCTGCAGGCCGGGCGGGCCGTGATCGGACGGGCGGACCTGGGCAAGGTCGAGGCGCTCACCGGTGACGACGCTCGGCACGCGTTCGGACGGGACTGCGATCCGAGGGCCTACCTGCTGCTGCGCAGCTACGTGCGGGGCGCGGTCCGGGTCGAGATCACCGATCCGCGCGACCCGGCGCCGTACTGGGTGATCGCCACGCGGCATCCGGACCGGTTGGCAGCGGCGCTGACGGGGCACAGCGTGGCAAGATCCTGACTGTCGGGGACTTGCGTTAGGGAGGCTGCTGTGGTCGGAGCGAAGATCGGCTGGAAGCTGGTGCAGGCCGCGTTCAGCATCGTGGTGGGCCTGGTCGTGAACAAGGCGGTGACCACGGCCTGGAAGATCGGCTCGGGTGGGAAGCCGCCGAAGGACGGCCAGGGCGGGTACGCCGAGGTCGTCAGCTGGGCGGTGGCGAGTGGGGCCGCGGCGGCGGCCGCGAAGCTGTTCGCGGAGCGGCGGGCGGCGTCGTACTGGCTGAAGTCGACCGGGTACGCACCGCCGGGCTACGAGCAGGACGCGAAGGCGCCCGGTGGCCTCGTCAAGAGCGTCGAGAAGCAGTTGGAGAAAGACTAGACACCAGAAGAACACACCTCGCTCCGCTCCGCGGGTGGGTGTGGTCGCTCCGCTCGGTTGGTGGGTGTGGCCGCTCCTTGGGTGAGGTGTGAACACAACAGCGGGACCGTTCCCAGGGGTCTGGGAACGGTCCCGCTGTGGGTCAAGCAGAAGAAGGGCGCTGGTGTCAGGCTGCGCAGTCTCGGCAGATCAGCTGCCCGTTCTTCGTGTCGGCGAGCTGACTGCGGTGGTGAACCAGGAAGCAGCTCGAACAGGTGAACTCGTCGGCCTGGCGCGGGAGCACCCGCACCGCCAGCTCTTCGTGGCTCAGGTCCGCACCGGGCAGCTCGAAGCTCTCCGCGGCCTCGGCCTCGTCCTCGTCGACCTTGCCGGAGTTCTTGTCGTGACGGCGAGTCTTCAGTTCCTCGATCGACTCTTCGGATGCGTCCTCGTCCGTCTTGCGCGGGGCGTCGTAATCAGTCGCCATGGTGTTCCCTGCCCTCTTCATACCCGTGGTGTTGCCTGCTGAGCCCTTGAACGGGTAAAGCGGCCGAGAAATTCCGCGCCGAAGCACCGCGCTGAATCTTCGTCCCCCGAAACCCTTGACAGTCAGGCCGGGACCGGCAACTACCGTTCCCGAGGACGGGATTGTGCCCTATGAAGGGCCCTTCGCGCGCGTCGGGGTCCATGTATTGACCCGCGTGTCTCCACAAATGTCAGGACCGAACACCGAATTGCTCGTTAGTGCGCACTTCTGCGCAACTTTGCGCACCAACTGACATCTATGCGCGCAGAGGGTTCGCTTCGGCCAGCAGGTCGTGGAACGGGCCGAACAGCGCCGGACTGGCCGCGATCGACATCTCCGGCGACACCGGGGCGCCGTGCAGTCCGCCGATCGTCCCGCCCGCCTCGGCCGCGATCAGCGCACCCGCTCCGTAGTCCCACGGATTCAGTCCGCGTTCGTAGACCGCGTCGAGCCGGCCGCAGGCGACATAGCAGAGGTCGAGTGCGCCCACCCCGATCCGACGGATGTCGCGGACCTTGGTGATCAGATGCTGGACGACCTCCGCCTGCACCTGGCGGCGGTCGGCGTCGTACCCGAAGCCGGTCCCGACCAGAGCGGTACTCAGGTCGGTGCAGCCCGAGACCCGGATCGGCTTGCCGTCCGCGAACGCGCCACCGCCCTTCGTGGCGGTGAACACCTCACCCTTCGGGGCGTCCACGACGACCCCGGCGACCGTCGTCCCGTCGTACTCGACCGCGATCGAGACGGCGTACGTCGGGAGGTCGTACAGGTAGTTGACCGTGCCGTCGATCGGGTCGACGACCCAGCGCACGCCGCTCGAACCGGCGACGTCGTCGCCCTCCTCGCCGAGGAACGAGTCGTCCGGCCGGGCCTGCAGGATCCGCGCCCGGATCAGTTCCTCGGATTCGCGGTCCACGGCGGTGACGACATCGGTGACTGTGCTCTTGGTGTCGGCGACGGTGATGGTGCCGCGGCGGCGTTCGACGATCAACCGCGCCGCTTCCTCCGCCACCTCCACCGCGAGCTTGAGGAGGTCCTGGGGGTTCTCGGTCGTCATACGGCTTCCTTGGCAGTTGGTCGGCGCAGGGGTGGGCAGCAGTCATGGCGGCAGTCGTCCCAGGCCGGGCCGAGTTTGCCGACGCAGGGTCTGGCCGGCTCCTCGCCGCGTTCGGCCGCGGCCCGCTCGACGACCAGATCACGCAGCATCGAGACGAACCGAGGGTCGGTCCCAGGAGTCGCGGCCCGGGCCATCGGCAGCCCCAGCTTCTCGGCGGTCTTGGCGGCCTCGGTGTCGAGGTCGTAGATGACCTCCATGTGGTCGCTCACGAACCCGATCGGTACGACGGCCACGCCCGGCACACCCTCGTCCGCGAGGGTCTTCAGGTGGTCGTTCACGTCCGGCTCGAGCCACGGCACCTGCGGCGGCCCGGAGCGCGAGCAGTAGACCAGGTCGGTCCGCCGGGTCTGCCCGGTGCGGCGCTCGAGCTCGGCACTGATCTCCGCGGCCACGTCCAGGTGCCAGTCGACGTACCCGTTGCCGTCCGGTCCGCTGGTTGCGTTCATCGCGGACGGGATGGAGTGGGTCACGTAGGCGATCGCCGAGCCCTCGGGGAGCTTGCTCAGTGCCTCGGCGGTCGACTCGACGAACGATCCGACGAAGCCGGGGTGGTTCGCGTAGTGCCGGAGCTTGTCGATCCGCGGTGCGTCCGGGACCTCCTTGGTCGCGTCCTCGAGGTTCTCGCGGTACTGCCGGCAGCCGGAGTACGACGGGTAGGCGGACGTGACGATCACCACCGCCCGGCGGATCCCGTCAGCGGCCAACTGCCGCATCGTGTCGGTCAGGTACGGCGCCCAGTTGCGGTTGCCCCAGTAGATCGGCAGATCGAGGCCGATCTCGTCGAACGACGCCCGCAGCGCCTCGAGCAGGGCCCGGTTCTGATCGTTGATCGGGCTCTTCCCGCCGAACGCGTAGTAGTGCTCGCCGACCTCCTTCAGCCGCTCGTCCGGGATGCCCCGGCCGCGGGTCACGTTCTGCAGGAACGGCAGTACGTCCTCGGGCTTCTCGGGGCCTCCGAAGGACAGCAGCAGGACGGCGTCGTACGGGACAGCAGCAGGCGACTGGGGCAACGGCATATTCCGAGTTTCTCAGACCGCCAACAGCTAGGGTGTTGCCGGTCTCTCATGCTCAAGCCTTATGTCCATCTCATGCGCCGTCCCGGTGCCAGTGCGTTCTTCACCGCCGGGATCCTCGGGCGTATGCCGATCTCGATGATCGGGCTGGGCATCGTCATCCTGATCGCGCAGGAGAGCGGCTCGTACGGCCTGGCCGGAGCGGTGTCCGGCGTCGCGGTCATCGCCGGTGCGCTGACCGGTCCGATCCAGGGGCGGCTGGTCGACCGGTTCGGGCAGCGGACGCTGCTGATCGTCGGCTCCGTGCTGTGCACGATCGGTCTGGCGGCTCTGCTGGTCGCGGTCCGTGCCGACTCGGCTACCTGGGTGCTCTACCTGCTGTCGTTCGTTGCCGGTGGCACCCGTCCTCAGGTCGGGTCGTTCGTCCGGGCGCGGTGGACCCATCTGCTCGGCCGGGGACGAGCGCTGCAGACCGCGTTCGCGCTGGAGGCGGTCGGCGACGAGGTCGTCTTCATCGTCGGCCCGGTGCTCGTCACCACGCTCGCCACCCAGGCCAGTCCGTACGCCGCTCTGGCCGCGGCCGGAGTACTGGGACTGGCCGGCGGCATCTGGCTGGCGTCGCTGCGTGCCTCCGACCCGCCCGGCCGCGGCAAGGCCGACGGCGCCGAGCAGGCGCCACTCCCCTGGCTCTCGCTGATGCTGCTCAGCCTGGTCGGTCTCGGGCTGGGCGCGACTCTCGGTGGCGTTGAGGTGGTCACGATCGCGTTCACCACCGAGAAGGGTCAGGCCGAACTGTCCGGCGTCGTACTGGCCGTGTGGGCGTTCGGCAGCCTGCTGGCCGGTCTCTGGTACGGCTCGGTCCACTGGCGCGCTCCGGTCGAACGGCGGCTGCTGTTCGGCGCGATCCTGCTCGCCGTGAGCCTGGCACCGCTCCCCTGGGTCGACAGCGTGCTGCTCGTCGGTGTGGTGCTGTTCTTCTGCGGCTTCACCATTGCGCCCACGATGGTCGCCCTCACCGCTTGCGTCGAGGAGTGGGTCCCGCCCCAGCGCCTGACCGAGGCGATCACCTGGACCGTCACCGGCATACTCCTGGGCGTAGCCCCTGGCAACGCCGCCTCCGGCCACGCGGTAGACGTTTGGGGCCCCTCCACCGCCTACTGGGTCCCCTTCTCCATCGGCATCACCTGCGCACTGGTCGCCGCCCTCGCCACTACCTTCGCGCGCCCCAAGACCCGCTTCGCCCACAACTAGGCTTGCACCTCCCGTAGCGGGAGGTGTGAAGGTGTGGGTATGGAGCACTCGATCGGTGAGCTGGCCCGGCTGGGTGGCGTGTCGGTGAAGACCGTGCGCCACTACTCCGAGTTGGGCCTGCTGGCATCGCATCGGACCACTGCCGGGCATCGGCGGTACGACGCGGGCGCTGTGGCACGGCTGGAGTTGATTCGGACGTTGCGGGGATTGGGCATCGATCTGCCGACAGTGAGGGCGGTGCTGGAGCGGGAACGGATGCTGGGTGAGGTCCTGGCCGCGCACGCCGCCGCGGTGGCTGTAGAGATCCAGAGCCTGCGAGTGCGCCATGCCGTGCTGTCGATCGCCGCTCGGCGCCATTCCACCCCGGAGGAGCTTGAACGCATGCACAACCTGACCGCTCAGTCCGAGCAGGAACGCCGTACCTTGATCGCGGACTTCCTGACCTCGGTCCTCGGCGATGACCCGGGCTTCGCCGCGATCCGGCAGAACCTGACCCCCGAGCTTCCGGACGACGCCGACGTGGGGCAGGTCGAGGCTTGGCTGGAGCTTGCCACGCTCGTCCAGGACGACGACTTCCGGGCCGCGGTACGACGGATGGCCTCGGGCTACCGGGCGATCGCGACGGACGCCCCGCTGTGGCACGATCCGGAGTTCCGTGACCGGCTGATCGCGCTTCGCCGTACCGAGGCAGGTCCGCAGTGGGATCGATACTTGGAGCTGCTCGCCGTCGTCAACGGGTGGGTACCGCCGTCACGGATTGCGGGGTAGCGGCGCGTTCCAGCCGCGGCGGATGGCGAGCAATCGGACCCCGAAGCAGGTCACCGCGGCGACGATCGGTACCCACGTCGCGTCGTACTCGAAGGCGGCCGCGACGACGACGATGCCGGCGCCGAGGAACGCCGGGGTGGCGTAGATCTCCGACCGCAGTACGACGGGGACGCGGCCGCTGAGCAGGTCGCGGATCACGCCGCCGCCGATCCCGGAGATCATGCCGAGCAGCGCGGCCGACAGTGGCGACAGGCCGTGCTCGATCGCCTTCTGCGCACCGGTCACGCAGAACAACGCAAGGCCGGCGGCGTCGAAGATGTTCACCAGCCGCTCGACCCGCCCGATGCCGGGATGCAGGAAGAACGTGATCAACCCGGCGACGACCGGGACGACCAGATAGCGCCAGTCCTGCAGCGCGGCCGGTGGGGTGTCGCCGATCAGCACGTCCCGGAGGAAGCCGCCACCCAGACCGGTGACCAGGGCAAGCACCAGAATGCCGAACACGTCCAGCTTCTTGCGTACGCCGACCAGCGCGCCGGTGATCCCGAACACGAAGATGCCGACCAGGTCCGGCACATGCAAGGCCAACGATCCACTCACAGGCGGCACGCTAAACCACAGGCGATGGGTCGCCGCGCACTCTATGGTCTTGGGGCATGAGCGGAGCACCCGACGTGGACTACACCGCAACCTCGCTGCGACCGGACTGGAACACGCTCCCGGACGCTCTCCGCGAGGCCCTGACCGTTGCCCTGGGCAGCGAGATCGCCGAGGCGGGACGCTCCGTCAGCTCGGGCTTCACCGGCGGCTTCGCCGCGCCGCTCCGGCTGGCTGACGGGCGCCGGGTCTTCGTCAAGGCATCCGCCGACACGATGCACGCCTACCGTGCCTACCAACGCGAGGCCGAGGTCGTGCCGCAGTTGCCGGCGGCGATCAGGGTCCCGGCGATCGTCACCACCGCGCGCTCCGCCGACGGGGACAGCAACTGGTTCGCTGTCGTGTCCGAGTGGGTCGACGCGCGGATGCCTGGCGTGCCGTGGTCCGCGGCGGACTTCGACGTGGTGACCGCGACCTGCGAGGCGATCTCGGACGCGATGGATCCCAGCCCGCTCGACGGATTGAAGAGTCTCCTGAGCGATCTCGAGGAGGGCGCACCGCTGCAGACACCGGACCGGATCATCGCGGGCGAATTGCCGATGCCGACCGGTCTCCAGCCCTGGGCGCCAAGGATCCTGCCTGAGCTGGTCGACCTGATTCGGCTGGCCCCAGAAGCGTTCGCCGGGGACACGGCGACTCACAGCGATCTGCGACCGGACAACGTGCTGATCGACGGCGACGGCGTCTGCTGGATCGTGGATTGGAACTGGCTCGCGCTCGGTCCTCGCTGGATGGACTGGATCGGTCTGCTCCCGGGTGCACAGCACCACGGCATCGACACCCTCGCCGCGGTCCACCGGAGCCCGCTGACGGCCGACGTACCGGGTGACCATCTCGACTCCTACATCGCGGCGGTCGCGGCGTACATGATGAAGAACATCGACCTGCCACCACCGCCCGGCTGTACACCGGCGCTGCGGGAGCACCAGCGGTACTACGCCTGGACCTTCCTCGACTGGCTGGCCGCACGGCGCGGGTGGTGAGAGCGGCCTACCGTGGAGGTATGAACAAAGGTCCGACCACCAGGTTCAAGGTCGAGGTGCTGGACGGCGACCGGACGTCGCGGCGTGAGGACGTGGTCACCACCGAGGAGCCGCTCGAGCTGCGGCTGGAGTGGCCCGGCCGGCCACCCGAGCCTCTCGTCGTGACGATGCGCACCCCTGGCTCCGACTTCGAACTGGCGGCCGGGTTCTGCCTCGGCGAGGGCTTCGCGGCTCGCCCGGACGCGATCCGGACCGTTGCCTACTGCACCGATGTGAAGCTGACCCCCGAGCAGCAGTTCAACACCGTCACCGTCACGTTCGACGGCCCACCGGACCGCGAACCACCCCAGCGGTACGGCGTCACCTCGGCGGCCTGCGGCGTCTGCGGCCAGCAGAGCCTCGACGAACTGGCCGAGCGGGACTACGACCCGGTCGATCCCGTGGAGGCCCCGCTGGACGTCGTACGACGCCTGCCTGACCTTCTCCGGGAAGCCCAACCGACCTTCAGCCGCACCGGCGGCCTGCACGCGGCCGGTCTGTTCACCACCGAGGGCCGCAAGATCGTGGTCAAGGAAGACATCGGCCGCCATAACGCCGTCGACAAGGTGGTCGGCTGGACCGTCCTCAACCGGCACAGCCGCACTGGCCTCGTCCTCGTCGTCAGCGGCCGCGCCGGCTACGAAATCATCCAGAAAGCAGTGGCAGCAGGCATCGGCATGATCGTCGCCGTAGGCGCCCCCTCCAGCCTCGCCGTCGACCTCGCCCGCCGCTTCAACATCACCCTCGCCGGCTTCACCCGCGGCGACCGCTGCGTCCTCTACAGCGCCCCGGAGCACATCCTGCGCTGACGGGCCTGAGGGGTCGAGGCCTGGATCTAAGGGGGCATGCCCAATGTGTGGCCGAGCCCGGCGCCGGAGGGTGGAACCAGGCGGTGACTCTCACCGCCTGGGAAGGAAGCCATGAAACACCGCTACACCATCCTCGCCCTGCCGGTGCTCGCCTTCGGGGCGATCGTGGCCGGCTCGGCCGAGGCATCGGCGCGCCCGATCGATCCGGACGAGCGCCACCAACGGCCACCGGTCGTCTACGTCGACCGGGTCGGGCCGACCACACAAGTGCAAGTGGACGACAACATCACCGAGGCTCTGCAGACGGGAGCCGGAGTGCTGGGCGGAGCCGGCCTGGCCATGGCCGGCCTCTGGGCGTACCGCCGTCGTCATCCACTCGCAGTCCACTGAGGCAGACGGTCCTGGTGCAGCTCAGGCTCCGGGACCGTCCAGCCGCACAGCTAGCGCCGCAGCCTCGAGCCGGCCGGCAGTCCCGGTCTTGCGGAGGATGTTCGAGACATGGGCGCTCACCGTCTTGTGGCTGATGAACAGCTCCTTCGCGATCTCGCCGTTCGATCGACCTGCGACCAGGAAAGCCAGGACCTCACGCTCCCGCGATGTCAACGCCGACAGCGGCGTCCCCAGCTCCTCGGGTACGGCGATCTGCACGGGCTCACGAAGGCTGATCCGCGAGCGCCGGGCCAGTGACTCGACATCCACCCGGAGCGGCTCGGCGCCCAACTCGAGTGCAGTGCGACGGGCTTTCCGCAGCAGATCACCAACACCGACCGGGGGAAGGCCGGCTGCGATCGCTGCCTCGGCACACCGCCACCACGCCACCGCCTGATGCCAGGGCGCTCCCGCCGTGCCGCAGGCGTCGGCCGCGTGCTGCCAGCGATCCGGCTGATCGTCGTCGTCGCGGCAGCGGGCCAGTTCGGCGCTGAAGAGCGCTCGATGCATCGACTGGACGACGGTGTCCCCGGGATCCGTGGTTGTGAATGGCCGGCCGATCAGAACCTTCTCGAGGATGCGGACTGCCTTGGTGGTGCCCGCCAGGTCACCAGCGTCCCGGGACGCCCGAGCGAGCTCGGCAGCCGCCTGGGCATAGAGCACCAGCAGATCGTCGTCCTCGTCCATGGCGGCGGCACCAGGCAGCGTCAGCCGGGCGCGCAGCCAGTCGATCGCGGCCTGCTGCTGTCCTTCGGCGAGTAGTACCTCGGCGCCTCCGGTGGCCAGGCTGCGGCGGATCCCGACGAAGGTCGGCGGGATCAGTTCGAGGGCGCGATCGAGATGCTGCCTCGCTTCCACCAGCCGACCGCGCCGAACCGCCAGCGATGCGGCCGTGAGGCGGAGGCCCGCGCCGGTGATGTTCGTGCACCGAGCCGACAATCCCGACCGCAACAGGTCGGCGCACTCCTGCCACCGTCCCGATTCCAGCAGCCCTTCGGCACCCAGGTACGCGAGGAAGTACGCGAACAGGTCCCGGCCGGGAGCCGCGATATCGGCGTAGTTGCGCAGGGCCGCCTCGGTGGCTTCCTGGCGCCGGCCGAGATTCCACAACGCGTGGCACTGCCAGATCACACCGAGCATCCACTCGTACACCGCCCCGCACGCGCGGCCGAGCTGCTCGGCTTCCTGCCCGTCGGCCAGGGCCTGCTGCGGCGCGTCACTGGACAGCACCATCGATCGCAGGGCGAGAGCAGTGGCGAGGGCTCGACCTTCTCCGACCTCGCGGGCGAGCTGCACCGCCTCGTCCGCGTGAGTCACTGCCTCCGGCTTCCGTTGCCAGCTCTCTGCCCAGCCGAGCTGGGCCAGCGCCCGCGCCCGCACAGCGGTCTGCGGCTGCGGCGCCGTCAGCTCGAGCGCCGCGTGCAGGTCGGTCAGGACCGCCTCGATCGGCTCGGTCCGATGCCAGCGAAAAGTGCTCCGGTCGACGAGCAGATCGGCCGCCAGCAGTGGCTCGCGTGCGCTGTCCACCAGATTCAGGGCCTGAGTGAGCAACTCGATCGCGCGATCGTCCCGGCCGTCCCGCGAGCAGATCGCACTGGTCCGGAGGATGAGCGCCGCCCGGTCGGCCGTCGTACCCCGGAGATCCGGGGAGACCTGCTCCCACAGGTCGCACAGCCGTTCCAGCTGGATGGCCTGTTCTGCCGGGGCACGCAGCATCGCCGCGTGCTCGGCCGCCACCTGCGACCACTTGTACGTGGCATCGATGCGTCCGGCTTGCTGACTGTGGACGGCCAGATCCGCCGCGACCGCTTCGACCGGATCCGACTGCGACTCCAGCACCTCCAGATAGGTGGCGTGGACGAGTTCGGCTTCGCCGAGCGGCAGTCCGTCGTACAGCACCTCGGCGAGCAGCGGATGGCGGAACCACGGCGCGCCATGACCGGTCTGTAGGACGCCGCGATCCTGCGCTTCGGTGATGCAGCCAGGCAGCCCACGCACCTCGACTCCGTGGACTCCGGCGACCGCCGTCAGGATCGGGAGAGACGTCGGGCGGCCCCCGACCGCGAGCACGCGAACCAACTGGCGTGCCTGCGGCGAAAGGCGGTGCCACGCGGCGAGCAGTCCGTCGCGGAGTGCGTCCGGGACGGTGGCCGACAGGGCAGACTCGGTGCCGGAGAGGTCCTCGACCAGAAGCTCGGTGAGGTAGGGGTTGCCGTCCGACCTCGCCTGCACCTGGTTGACGACGTCGATGTCAGGGAGCTGCCCGAGGAGGTACTCCAGCTGGAGTCCGGTGCTGTCCACGTCGAGCCGTTCGAGGTGGAGTTCGTCGAACGACGGCATCCGGCGCATGTCCGCCAGCCAACTGTGCAGCGGATGCCCCTCGCCACGGTCCTCGTCGCGAGAGGTCCCGAACACGGTCAGTTGCTGAGCACGGAAGCCGGTGATCAGGTACGCGAGCACGTCCAGCGAGGCCAGGTCCGCCCAGTGCAGATCGTCGACGACCACGACGGTGCGATGGCGGTCCGCGATCCGGTTGAGCACCAGATCGATCAGCGGAATCAGTCGTGCCGTGGGCACGCTCTGCGATCCGCCGAGAGCGGGCAGCAGGGAGCTCAGTTCGCCGGCACCGGCCAGGACCATGGCTTGCTCTGCCGCATCGGCCTGCGCCAGCCAGTCCTGCAGTACACCGATGATCGGCGCGTACGGGACCGACGCGCCGCCGAAGTGAACACAGGAGCCCCACAGCACCAGAAGGTCCGGGTCATCGCAGACTTCCTGCACCAGACGGGTCTTGCCGACACCGGCTTCCCCGTGGACGACCACCGCTGAGGGTTGTCGCTGCGCCGAACCCGCCAGCGCTCGGGTCAGGAGATCACGCTCGGCGCCCCGCCCGGCGAGCCGATGAAGACGCCGTGCCCGGACATCCCCCACGGCGACAGTCTCCCCCCGTGGACCGGTGGCCGCTACCCGTTCAAGCGCCTGACAGGTCAGGCGTCCAGCTTGATGAAGGTTGCTTTGGGGACGTATTCGTAGCGGTCGGGCATGCAGGTGAGGATGATGATCTGGCCGTGGTCGCCGGCGCGGCCCAGGAGGGCGCCCATGTCGCGCAGGCGGGCCTTGTCGGACCAGCCGAGGGCGTCGTCGAAGATGACGGGGACGCTGCTCTCGCCGGTGCTGACCAGGTGGCTGATCGCGAGTCGGGTGATGATCGCCAGCTGCTCCTGTGCGCCCGTCGACAACGCCTCGACCGGCAGCCGCGCGCCGTCCAGCTCGCGCTCCGCGACGGCCAGGTCGTCGTCCAGCCAGACGCGGAACGACGGCCCGTAGACAGTCCGTCCGAGCGACTCGATCCGGCTCTGCAGTGGTTCGGAGTACTTCGTCTGTGCCTCGGCCCGGTGACGGCTCAGCGTCTCGTGGACCCGGCGAGCCGCCTCGGCCCGGCGCCGCAAACTGTCGTGCTCGGACCGTACGCCGGCCAACTCCAGCTCGGCCAGATCCCGCCGGGTCGCCAGCCCGTCCCGGCCCGACTGCTCCAGCCGGCCCTCGGTCGTCCGCAGCGCGTCGCGCAACGTGTCTCGCTCGCCCTGCATCCGCGCCGCGACCGCCAATGCGTCGGTCAACTCACCCGCAAGCTGATCGGCTCCAGCCGCATCCGCCTGCTCCTGTACGGCGGTCAACTCCTCGAGCACCGCCTCGACCTCACCAGTCGCCTCGGCCTCAGCCGCAGCAACGGCGTCATCGTCGAGAAGAGCCTGGGCAGCCTCCAACGCCTCGACTGCGGCCGCAAGCCGCTCCCCCGCGAGCTCCGACCGAGCCCGAGCCTGCTGCGCCTCCGACCGGTCCTCGTCCGCGGCCTTCCGCGCCTGTGCCGCCGCGAACTCTGCATCGCTGAGCAACCGCTCCACCTCGGCCAACGCGTCCCGCGCCTCTTCCAGCGCGCGCTGGGCACCGGCCAGATCATCCGGCGCGCTGACCGGCACCTCGAAGTCCTCGAAGTCGAGCGTGTCGTGCGGCGACGCGAACTCCTCGAACAGCGACATCTGCCCGGGCACTCCCTCGACCGCGGGCTGCTTGCCGCCACTCTCCTCGGCGTCCGCGTCGTCGTCCGCACCGACGCCGAGCCGCGCGGTCAGCACCGCGATCCGCTCCCCCGGATCACCACCGGTCGTCAGCGACCGCTCGGTCCGGCGAGCTTCGTGCAACTCGGCGGTGGCCGTGTCCGCCTTCCGCAGCAACTCCCGCGCGGCCGCGACGTCCTTCACGCCGGCCTTCTTCAGCAGGTCCTTCTCCCGCCGGACGGCCTCGTCAACGCGCGACCGCAGCGTCGCCGCCTCGCCGCCGGCTCGAACGGTCACCTCGACCTGCCCCGGTACGCCGACGACAAGCTCACCGGAGACCAGGACCTCGGCCGACTCGTCGAAGCCCAGCTCCGACGGCACCTCACGAGCGCCGCCGTCCAAGCCGGTCCCGGACAACTCGACCGGCTCCGCGCCGAGGCGACGTACGACCACCTCGGGGACGCCGGCCGCCAGCGCGGCGCGAGCCTCGACCACCTCAGCGCGCGCGGATTCCAACGCGGCGACGAGCGCGTCGTCGACCTTGATCCGGTCCAGGACCGTCCCGGCCGCGGCGATCCGGGCGCGGACGTCGACCAACTCCGCCTGCTGACCCAGCAGCCGGTCCAGCTCGGCGCGGTCCATCAGCTCGGAGACCTGCCGCTCCGCCTCCTGGACATCGGTACGCCGGGCGTCCTTGAGCTCGACCACCTCGGCCAGCGCCGCCTCGACCGCATGCACGCTCTCGACCGCCGCCCTCGCGACTGTCTCGGCATCGGTACGACGTTCGGCCAGCTCGGCATCGGTCTTGGTGAACCGCTCGGCCTCGTCGAGCAGCCGCTCGCGTTCGACTCGGGTCCGGGTGTGGTTCTCGAGCCGGGCCCGCGCGGTCTCGGCGCGGTGCCGGACCGAGTCGCGCCGGAGCAGGATCTCGTCGGTCGCCTTCTTGCGTTCGCGCAGTTCCTCGACCGAGGTGAGGTGGTCGGTGAGCCGGCCCGTCACGTCCTGGAGATCGAGGGTCAGCCGCTCGGCGCGGCGGATGTCCTGCTGGACCTCCTCCATCGCCTTCAGCGCCTGGGCCGCGGTCAGCTCGGCCGCGGCCACGGCCTTCTCGGACCGGGCGAAGTCACCGGTCGGCCGTCCGCCGCGGGTCCAGTAGCGGAGGTACTCGTGCTCGACCGCGGTCACCAGCGGCATCGACGCACCGTCGACCGGTGTCCCCGACTCCGCCGTCACAGCGGTGATCAACGGCTCCGCGTCGGCCGGCGTTGGCAGCACCAACGACTGCCCCTGGCTGACCATCAGCGTCTGCCACAGCACCGGGTCGACGTGCTGGTGGAAGAGCCGCTCGGCCTCGTTGTGGGCCTCCCGGCCGGTCCACGACCGGCGGCGACCATCGGACTCGACCACAGTCAGCTCGGTCGAGCGGTTCTTCAGCCAGCGTTTGGTGTAGCTCAGCTCGCGGTTGCCGAGGGTCAGCTCGACCGTCACCTCCGGGCCGACGTCCTGTCCGACCGGCTGGATGTCGCGGATCCGGGTCGACTTGGAGTCGTCCGGCAGGTCGAAGACCAGCCCGAACGCCTCGACCAGACTGGACTTGCCGACCTCGTTGTCCCCGATCACCACGGTGGTGCCGAGCGCCGGGAACCGGACAATGCGGTCCCGGACGCCACGGAAGTCCCGCAGCGCCAAGCTGAGGAGCCTCATCCCGCGTCCCGCGCCAATCTGTGCATCAACGACAGCGCCGCACCCGCGCCCTCGTCGCCACCGGCCAGAGCCTGGCGCAACTCCTCCATCGCGGCCCGCGCCGGACCGCTCAGCTGCAACGCGTCCAGATCCGCCGCGTCCGGCGCCGGCCGCACGGTCCAGAACTTCGCCCAGCGCTCGACGCTCGCGAACACCTCGCCCTGCGCGTCGATCATCGCGTCCAGCCGGCTGAGCAGTGGCAGCGTCAGCGAACCGTCACCTGCGAGCCTGACGTACGTCCGCTCCTTCTCCGGCAGCTCCGCGAACCAGTCCTCGAGAGCCGTGAGCGACTCCTCGTCGAACAGCTCGACGCGATGGTCGACCATGTGCCAGCCGCCGACGCGCACCGGCTCGACCTCGATGTCGTCGCCGCCGACGGTCACCTTGAGAACGTTGCCCGGGGCGTCCTCCTCGGGCGAGGTGACCTCTTGCGTCCCGGAGAACCAGATGCGGTCAGTCACGCGGGTCGTCGAGTGCCGGTCTCCGAGGCCGACGTACTGCAGTCGTCCGTCCGCGACCGCCGCCTCCAGCGCGGCCTGATCGATGGTCGGCACGTCGGACATGCCACCCGAGAGACTGGTCAGTTGGCCGTGCGCCAGCAGGATCCTCGTCGTACCGGGCTCGACCGGGGTCAGGTCGGCGTACCCGGGGGCCGCCGGATCGGACAACGGCCGGCGCGAACGCCAGGGCGCACCGACGATCTCGACGCCCGGCACGATCTCCAGCGGCTCGGTGCCGGTCAGGACGGTCACGTGCTCGGGCTGGTGGGCCTGCCACTGGGCCGACGTCCACAGCGAGCCGGGCTCGAGCGCGTCGTGGTTGCCCGGCAGGAGGACGACCGGGACCGGGATCCGCTTGAGTGCTTCACAAGCACGCAAGATGGTCTGCCGCTCGACCTGGTTGTGCTCGAACACATCGCCGGTGACGACCACGAACGCCGCTCCGGTGGCCGCGGCGACCTCGCCGATCCGCGCGACAGCGTCCAGCCGGCCCTGCCCCCACCGGGCTTGACCGTCCGGCCCCAGGAACCGGCGCATCATCCCCAGCTGCCAGTCCGAGCTGTGCAGAAACGTGATCGAGTCGTCCATTGCGGTGAGAACGCTAACCTGCCCCGCCGACAACCGCGCAACCCAACACACCCCAACCCCCACACCGCCCACACTCCGGACGGCCAATCCCCGCCTTGAGCACCGGTCGACCGTCGATCAGGCGCCAAAGTGGTTGGCGGGTGCTCAAGGCGGGGTGGGAGAGTCGGGGCGTGATTGTGTACCGGGAGACCGCGCGGCTGGTGATGCGGCGGTTCACCGCGGACGACGTGGAGCTGCTGGTCGGGCTGGACTCCGATCTCGAGGTGATGCGGTTCCTGACCGGGCAGGTGACGCCGCGGGAGGAGATCGAGAACGTCGTACTGCCGGCGATCCTGGCCGTCTACGCTGAGCATCGGGAGCTCGGGACGTTCGCGGCGTACCAGAAGGCGGACGGTGCGTTCGTCGGATGGTTCGGGATGCAGCCGACGAAGGACCCGAAGGTGGTGGGCGTGGGCTACCGGCTGAACCGGACGGCGTGGGGCAAGGGGTACGCGACCGAGGGAACGAAGGCGCTGATCGACAAGGCGTTCGGTGAGCTCGGGATGGACCGGGTCGTCGCCGACACGATGGCCGTCAACCACCGGTCCCGGGCGGTCATGCGCCGGTCCGGTCTGCGGTTCGTCCGGGTCTACCACGAGCACTTCGACGACCCGCTGCCCGGAACCGAGTTCGGCGAGGTCGAGTACGCCGTCGACCGGCGTACCTGGGAAGCTGGACGACGTGCCTGACGATCCACGGCCGTACGCCGTACTCGACATCGACGCGACGCTGTCCGACACCAGCGAGCGGATCCATTTCCTCGCGAAGCGGCCGAAGGACTGGGACTCGTTCTTCGCGCATGCGAAGGAGGACGCGGTCCTGGACGAAGGGCTCGCGGTCGCCACGACGCTGGCCGCCGACCACGAGATCGTCTACCTGACCGGCCGGCCCGAGCGGCTGCGGCGGGACACGCTGAAGTGGCTCAAGGACAACGGCTTCCCCGACGGCAAGGTCTACATGCGCGGGAACACCGACCGCCGGCCGTCGGTGCTGATGAAGCTCGGCCGGCTCCAACGACTGGCCGAGGACCGCCCGGTCGCCGTCCTGGTGGACGACGACGTCAAGGTGTGCGCGGCTGCGGAGAAGGCCGGCTACACGGTGATGAGGGCCGACTGGGGACTCGATGCCGAGACCCAGCCGACCCTCTTCGACGCTCAGGAGTCCGAAGGACGGACCTGAGGCCCTACTTGCTCAAACCAACGATCAGCTGGTTTGGGTACGGCGGGTAGGCGGACAGGTAGAAGTTCTGCACCTTCGACCCGTGCAGGAACGCGTTGCGCGCGTAGATCAGCGGCACGACCGGCGAGTCCTGCATGATCTGCTTGTCCACCGCGCCCCACATTCCGGCGGCCTTGCCCAGGTCCGACTCGGCCGTCGCCGCCGCGATCGCGGAGTCCACCGCCGGGTTGGAGTAGCGGGAGATGTTGTACCCGCCGTTGCCGATCTCCGACGACGCGAACAGCGGCTGGATGTTGCCGAGCGCGCTCGGGAAGTCCGGCAGCCAGCTGGACACGGTCAGGTCGAAGTCCGGCTTGTTCCCGGTGATCAGGTCGGTCAGCGACTCGCTGTCGAGCGGCGGCAGGAGCTTGACCGTGATCCCGGCCCGCTTCAGGCCCTGCTGGATCGCCTGCGCCACCGGGAGGCCGGTCGCGGTCGTGTTGTCGGCGACCATCGTCAGGGTCAGGTTGCTGACGCCCGCGGCCGCGAGCATCTGCTTGGCCTTTTCCGGGTCGCCCTGCGGTGGCGCCGGGTACAGGTCGAACTTGGTGAAGCCGTCGATGCCCGGCGTGATCAGGGTGGTGGCGAGCTCGCCGCCGTACTCCGGACCACCCTCGGCGACCTGGACGGCCTGCTTGTCGACGGCGAACTGGATCGCCTTGCGGACCTCGGGGTTCGAGAGCGCGGGACGCTTGGTGTTCATCGCCAGGTACTCCAGGGCGCCCGACGGCGAGGTTGCGACGCGAGCCTTGACGGCCGGATTGCCGGTCACCGTCGGGATCAGCGCGGCCGGAACCGAGGTGCCGGTGGTGGCCGCGAACTTGTCGTCGCCGGCGTCGGCGATCAGGCGCTGGTTCACCACGTCGGGCTGCAGGCCCATGTCGAACACGATGGAGTCCGGCAGGCCGGTGCGGGCCTGATCGGTCGACTTGTCCCAGCCCGGGTTGCGCTCCAGCTCGAGCTTCGAGCCCGGTGCCAACGACTTCACCTGGTACGGGCCGCTGGCGACCGGCTTCTCACCGTAGTGCGCCGGGTCGGTGTCGGCCTTCTTCGGTACCGGCGAGAACGCCGGCATGCTCACGATCCAGGGCCAGTCGCCGAACGGCTTGTTCAGCTTGAAGACGAGCGTGGTGTCGTCCGGGGTCTGGACCGAGGCCAGGTCGCCACCCTTGTACGGGCCGGTGTACTTGTCCCCGCCGACCAGCAGCGACTTGTGGTAGCCGAGGCCACCGGACAGCTCCGGGGCGAACGACCGCTCGATGCCGTACTTGATGTCGGCGGCAACGATCGGCGACCCATCGGCGTACTTCAGGCCCGGCTTCAGCTTGTAGGTCCAGGTCTTGCCGCCGTCGGAGACCTGACCGGTGTCGGTGGCCAGGTCGGGAACCAGCTGCGCTGCCTTGCCCTGCTCGGTCTTCCACGAGGTCAGGCCACGCAACACCAGGTGGATCGTGCTGATCCCCAGGTTCTGGCTCTTGGCCGGGTCGAGGTTGATCTCCTTGCTCGTGGTGAGCACGTGCCAGGTGCCGCCCTGCTCCGCGGCCGCGGTGCTGCCGCCACTGGCGGTCTTGTCGTTGGCGTTGCAGGCGGCCGCCGCCAGCGCCAATGCGGCCGCTACCGCGACCGCTCGGGTTAGGTGTTTCATCATGTCCTCTCAGGAGGTGGGGGGCTCAGGGAAGTAGCAGGCGGCCCGGTGTTCCGTGCTCCCCTGGACGGGTTCGAGCACGGGCCGTTCGGTGGCGCACACGTCCTGGACCTTGTAGCAACGGGTCCGGAACGGGCAGCCCGACGGAGGCGCGATCGGCGTCGGGACGTCGCCGGTCAGCACGATCCGGTCCCGCTCGACACCCGGCTCGGGCACCGGGACCGCGGACAGCAATGCCTTCGTGTAGGGATGGGCCGGCGCCGCGTACACCTGGTCGGCCGGACCCTCCTCGACGATCGTGCCGAGGTACATGACCGCCAGCCGGCTCGCCACCTGACGTACGACGGCCAGGTCGTGGGCGACGAGCACATAGGACAGGCCGAGCTCGTCGCGAAGGTCGGCGAGCAGGTTCAGCACCTGGGCCTGCACCGACACGTCGAGGGCGGACACCGGCTCGTCGCAGACCAGCAGATCGGGCTTCACCGACAGCGCCCGCGCGATCCCGATCCGCTGCCGCTGACCGCCGGAGAACTCGTGCGGGTAGCGCTCGAGGTGCTCCTCGGACAGCCCGACCTGGTGCAGCAACTCGACAAGCTGGGCTCTGGTCGGCCGGATCCCCTGGGCGCGGAACGGTGTACTCAGAATGGTGCCGACCGACTGCCGCGGGTTCAGCGACGCCTGGGGGTCCTGGAACACCATCTGGATCTTGCGGCGGACCGGCCGGAGCCTGCGGCCCCGGAGCCTGGTGACGTCCACACCGCCGATCTCGACACTGCCCTGGGTCGGGTCCAGGAGCCGGGTCGCCACTCGGGCCAGCGTGGACTTGCCGGAGCCGGACTCGCCGACCAGGCCGACCGTCTCACCCTTGCGGACGACGAAGTTCACGCCGTCGACGGCCTTGACCGCCTGGGCCTCGCGCCACGGAACGCCGCGCAGACCGAAGTACTTCTTGACGTTCTTGAGATGGAGCAGTTCGTCACTCATGTGATCACCTCGGGCCGGCGGCCGAGATGGCAGGCGGCCTCGTGGTCGCCCTCGCCGGGCCGGGGCGTGAGCTCGGGGCGCTCGGTGATGCAGCGTTCGCCGACCAGGTGGGTGTACGCGCACCGCGGCTGGAACGGGCACCCGGTCTTGATCGAGCCGGGCGACGGCGGAGTGCCGGGGATCGTGGTCAACCGCGGCTGCGGGGGTACGTCGACCCGCGGCATCGCACCGAGCAGACCCAGGCTGTACGGATGCGCCGCCCGGTAGAACAGATCGCGGACCGTGCCCCGCTCGGCCGCGCGACCGGCGTACATGACCAGAACGTCGTCGGCGACCTCCGCGACCACACCGAGGTCGTGCGAGATCAGGACGAGCGCAGTACCGAACTCCTCCTGGACATCGTCCAGGAGGCGCATGATCTGTGCCTGCACGGTCACGTCGAGTGCGGTCGTCGGCTCGTCCGCGATCAGCACCCTCGGGTCGTTCACCAGAGCCATAGCAATGACGACCCGCTGCCGCATTCCCCCGGAGAACTCGTGCGGGTAACTGTCCGCCCGCCGCGCCGCGTCCGGGATGCCGACCTTGTCCAGCATCTCGACCGCTCGCCGGTGGGCCACCTTCTTCGACACGTCGTGGTGCAGCCGGTACGCCTCGGCGACCTGCCAGCCGACGCTGTAGTACGGGTTCAGCGCGGACAGCGCGTCCTGGAACACCAGAGCGATGTCGTTGCCGCGGATCTTGCGCAGCTCGTCGTTCGGGAGGCCGATCAGCTCCCGCCCGTCCAGCAGCACCTCACCGGTGATGGCGGCGTTCGGCGGCAGCAGACCCATCACGGCGGCGGAGCTGACGCTCTTGCCGGACCCGGACTCGCCGACGATCGCGAGCGTTTCGCCGGGCGCGACCGCGAAGTCGATGCCGTCGACGGCCGGGACGAGACCGCCCTCGGTGGTGAACGTCACGTGCAGGTCGTGCACTTCCAGTACCGGCTCAGCCATGGCTCACCCTCGGGTCGAGCACACCGTGCACTATGTCCACCACCAGATTCGCCAGGATGATCAGGAAGGCCGAGAACAGCGTCACGCCGACGACCACGGCCACGTCCAGCTGGGCGACCGCGCTGATCAGGAGGTCGCCCAGCCCCTGCATGCTGAACACCTTCTCGGTCAGGATCGCGCCACCGAGCAGAGCACCGAGGTCCAGGCCGAAGAGCGTGATGATCGGCACCAGTACGCCGCGCAGCCCGTGGGTGACGACCACGCGAGTCTCGCCGGCGCCCTTGGCGCGGGCCGTGGTGACGTAGTCGAGGTTCAGCTCCTCGAGCATCTGCGAACGGGTCAGGCGGATGTACGCCGCCGCCTGCACGACCGCGAGCACGAGCCACGGCGTGACCAGGTGCCAGGCCCAGTCGACCGGGCTCTCGGTCAGCGGGACGTAGCCGTTCACCGGGACCATGTTCAGCCAGAACCCGAACACCAGGATCGCCAGCAGTCCGAGCAGGAACGCCGGCGTCGACACTCCGACCAGCGCGACCCCGATGGACAACCGGTCGAGCAGGCGTCCCCGGTTGAGCGCGGCGACCACGCCGAGCGACACCCCGAACAGCAGCCAGAGGATGGCCGCGCCGATCGCGATCGACGCCGTGATCGGCAGCCGGTCGAGGATCAGCGTGGTCACCGGGCGGGCCAGCGGGAACGAGTAGCCGAAGCACGGGGCGTTGCAGTGCACCGCCGCCGCACCGTCGCCGAAGGTGCGGCCGGCGAAGATGCCCTTGAGGAAGCTCACGTACTGCTGGATGGCGCTCTGATCCAGCTGCATGAAGTGCCGGGCCTGCTCGAGGCGGTCCGGCGTACACGGCTTGCCACAGGCGAGATGGGCCGGATCGGCCGGGATCGCGTAGAAGACCAGGTAGACGGCGAGGCTCAGCGCGAGCATGACCAGCACGGCCCCGAACAGGCGGCGGATCACGAACCAGACGAGGTCGGGCATCTCAGCTCGTCCTCCGCAGGCGGACGTCGAACGCGTCGCGGACGCCGTCGCCGAGCAGCGTGAAGCCGAGCACCGCGACGAACAGCGCGACGCCGGGGAAGAACAGGAACCAGGGATCCGCGCCGGTGTAGACCCAGGCGATCGAGTCGGAGATGGAGCGGCCGAGGCTGGGTGTCGGCGGTGGTACGCCGACGCCCAGGAACGACAGCGCCGCCTCGGCCCCGATGTAGCCGGGGATGGCCAGGGTCGCGATCACCAGGACCGGGCCGAGCAGGTTCGGCAGCAGTTCGCGCGTGATCACGTGCCAGCCGGACGAGCCGACGCTGCGGGCCGCCTCGACGAACTCTCGGGTGACCAGGGACCTCGCCTGGTTGCGGATCAGCCGGGCCAGGCTGGCCCAGCCGAACACGCTGAGCACCAGGATCAGCAGCAGCCAGCGCGGGAAGCCCGGGGGCACGATGATGCCCAGGGCAATCATGAAGACGAGCTGTGGGAAGCCGAACAAGAAGTCGAACACCCGGGACGCGACCCCGTCGTACCAGCCGCCGAAATAGGCGGCGCTGATGCCGATCAAGGTACCGACGACCGAGGTGACGAGGGTGACCACGATCGCGATCGTCAGCGAGGTCCGCAGGCCGAGCACCACGATCGAGAACAGATCCCGGCCGGTCAGTGGTTCGACGCCGAACCAGTGCTCGCTGCTCACCCCGCCGAGCGCACCTTTCGGCGCGTTGCCGCGGGCCGGGTCGAGCAGATCGAGGTGGTAGGTGTACGGATCCTGCCCGGACAGCTTCACCAGCAGCGGCGCCGCGGCTGCGATCAGCACCAGCAGCACAACCAGCACCGCACCGAGCCGCGCACTCCGGTCCGTCCGGGCGCGGCGCAGGGCTTGCCGGGTCGGCGAGACGGCCGCGGCAACCGAGGAACTCACAAGCACTCCTGACAACGTCGAACAATCCCAGCCGGGAGACGGTAGGCCGAAGTCTTCCACCATCGCAGTTCCATCCCGAATCCCGAGAATCCCACTCGATCTACTCGACGTCTGTGCGCGACACCCGACCGGCTACTCTCCGCACCGTGGACAAGGAACTGACAGTCGGCGGGCGAGTACTCAGGTACAGCGTGTACGGCGATACCGACGGGGTGCCGGTGCTGTCGCAGGGCGGTTCACCGAGCACGCGGTGGAAGCGGCCGGACGTCGTACGGGCTGCCGAGGAGTGCGGCGTACATCTGATCGTTCCCGATCGGCCGGGGTACGGCGGGTCGACCCGCAAGCCGGGGCGGACGGTTGCCGAGGTGGTGGAGGACGTGGCCGCCTTGGCCGACGTACTCGGGTGGGAGCGATTCGCGGTCACTGGCGGATCAGGCGGGGGCCCGCACGCTCTTGCCTGTGCAGCCCTCCTCCCCGAGCGCATCGCCCGGTGTGCTGTGTCCGGAGGCATCACACCGCCGATCGTGGACGGTCCTGAGCCGACCGGGGACGAGGAAGACCCGCGGCGGAACCGGACGTCGTGGCTGGCGGCCCGCGGTGAGGAGTACATCCGGCCGTCCATCGAGGAGGCCGCACTGAGCATCATGGCCGCGGTCGAGGCCGGCGGCCCGGAGTTCCCGCCGGACCCGCACTCCCCCGCACCGCCGGCGCCACCTGCCAAGGACGATCCGGAGGCGATGGCTCGTCTCACGGCGACCTTCGTCACCAGCCACGACGGCTGGGTCGACGACAACCTCGCGTTCGCCGCCGACTGGGGGTTCCGCCTCGCCGACGTCCACGTGCCGACGAGCATCTGGTTCGGCTCCGGTGACGATCGCGCTCGCAGGTACGCCGATCTGCTCGTCGCGGAGATCCCGAACGCGGAGCTCGTCCCGTACACCGGTGGCCACATCCAGCCGGAAAATGCGTACCGCGACCTGCTGCACTGGCTGAAACTGTCCTGATGGAACCGATCGACCTGGCACGACAGTTGGTGGCGGAGCAGTTCCCGGAAGCCCGCGCGGCATGGCTGGGCGGGAGCGTGGCACGTGGCGACGCGTCCCCTACGTCCGACCTGGACATCACCGTGCTGCTCGACGGACCGCCCGCACCGCTGCGGAAGTCCCTGCAGTACGGCGGCTGGCCGGTAGAGCTGTTCGTGCACACCGAGAAGTCGATCGCGTTCTTCTCCGGCAAGGACCAGCAGCGCAGACAGCCGACCATGGCGCGGCTTGTCGGTGAGTCCGTCGTACTGCTCGACAGCGATGGCTCGGGCCCGCGGTTGCAGCAAGCCTGCCTCGCCGAGGTGGCCGGCGGTCCGGCCCCACTCAGCACTGACGAACTCGCTCTGCTGCGCTACATGATCACCGGCCTCCTGGACGACCTCGCCGATTCCACCGGCAACGTCCGCACTGCCATCTGCTCGATGCTCTGGCAGGACGCCGCCCGCCTCCTCCTCACCGGAGCCGGTCAGTGGTCCGGCACCGGCAAGGGCCTGCTGCGCGAGGTGATGGCGTACGACGAGTCGCAGGGCACTGACCACGCGGCTGCGCTGATGGACGGGGTCCGGGCGGAGGACGACCGGCTCGTCGAGGAGGTCGACCGGATCCTGCAGCCCTATGGCGGGCGGCTGTTCAGCGGCTTCGAGCTGGCTGGGACTCCGGTCGACTAGTTCTACTCGGCGTCGACGAGCTGCCAGTCGCGGCGCTTCGGGAGCAGGCGGATAGCGAGTACTGCGACCAGTGCGCCGATCAGGACGCCGGGGATGATCCAGCGCCAGCCGGTGAGGACGCCCATCGACGCGGTCTGAGCCTGTGGGGGTGCCGCCGGCGCGGCGGTCGGAATGGGCTCGGTCGCCGGAGCGGGGGCCGGTTCGAGATTCCAGTCCATGCTGGTCGGGCCGCCGAACGACCCTGGTTGCTCCTGCTGGCCGGGCAGCAGTCTGAGGGAGCCGAGCAGCTTCAGCAGAGCGGCCGGGTCGGTTGAGGTGTGCCACGTGGGTTGGGCCGGCATCGTCTTACCGTCGAGCGTCTCGGTCGTGGCGATCCACGGGCCGCCCTCGACGTTCGGGTAGATGATGTCGAGCCGCCAGACGGACATGTCGTGGATCATCCAGGCAGCGCGGACGAACGCACCGGCGTCGTGCCGCTCATCCCCGACCGCCGGCTTCGATCCGGCGACCTGCGTCAGTCGCTGGAGCTCTTCGTAGGCACGGTCGTCGTAGCCGACTGCCGCCACCCGTGGTGGGGCGCTGAGCAGGACGCTGGTCGGACCGCCTGCGTCCGCGGGTGCGGCTCCGACAGCGGCGACGGCGATCACGGCGGCAAGCAGTGCGAGCGTACGGCGGACCATGGCGGCTCTCCCTGGAAAGACGAGGACTCACCGCTGATACACCACCGGTCGCTAGGAGGTTCCGCGAGCCAACTCGACCGCTCTGGTCTTGTCGGGCGCCCCCTCGAGCCGGAACGTCACCCCGTTGCTGACCCAGACCAGAGTGGGGCCGGCCACGCGGACACGCTGCTCCACGCCGTGCTCGTCCTCCAGCACGAGCTCATGCGGGGTCTTGAACCAGTAGCCGTTGATGTCCTGCACGTACTCCAGGCTGTCGTAGTACTTCTTCAGGTACAGCGGCGACACCTCGGCCCGGAACTGCTCCAGCCGGATCCCACTCTCCCAGCTGATCGCCACGAAGCCCTTTGATGCCTCAACACCCTTGGGAGCACCCAGCGGTTGCGGCAGCGCCGGCTTGAACCCGGCGATCCGCTCCGCCTCCTCCAACGACAGCTGACCGTTGACTCCAGGCGCTGGCGGCGCACTGGTCGGGCCGGTGCCGACCGGACGAGCCTGCACTCCCCCGATGTTCAGCCACTCCGCCACCGTCGCACGGACCGGCGGCGTCAGCGCTGCACCCGCGATCAGCACGAGGAAGCCGGCCACGAACGCACGCCACCGGTCCCGCAACCGCCTCCGCACAGGTACGTCGGCCACCCGGGACAGCACTGCGGTTGCCAGCCCCTCGTCCACCGGAGGTACGACGGCAGAACGTCCGAGGACCCGTAGCTCGTCGTCCAAGTTCATCGCTGCACCTCCTTGTCGGGGAGTGAGGTCCGTAGCCGGCTCAGTGCGCGGTGCAGGCGGGACTTGACCGTCCCACGCGGCCAACCGAGCACCACTGCCGTCTCCTGCTCGTCCAGGTCCAACAGATAGCGACAGGTCACCACCTGCCGCATGTTGTCGGGCAGCGCACGGACAGCAGTCAGCAGCTCCTGCCGCCGCTCCAGGGTGACCGCGTGCTCGGCTGGATCCAGTACGACGTCCAACGGCGCGGCCAGCTCCTCACGGCGGGACCGGCGGCTGCGGGACCGGACGACGTTGCGCGTCTCGTTCGCTACGATGCGCAGCAGCCACGGCCGGAACGCCGACCCCTCCCGGAACCCACCAAGCGCCCGGTACGCCTTCACGAACGCCTCCTGGACCACGTCGTCCGCGTCCGCACCGGCGCCGAGGAAGACCGCCGTACGTTGGGCCACCTGGGCATGCCGCAGTACCAGCTCGCCGTACGCGGCCGACTCACCACCACGCACCCGAGCCAGAAGCTCCGCCTCGTCGCCCTGGCTGATCACGCCTCCAGTCAGTTTTCAGACATTGTGACTACACCACCGGACCTTCCGCGGTTCCCGTGTATAAGGTCGGAACGTGCCAGAAGTCGATGCGTCCTTCCTCGCCCTTCCCCGTCACGAGCTCGCCGAGGCCGCGCTGCAGCGCGCCCGAGACCTCGGCGCCACCTTCGCCGAGTTCCGGCTGGAGCGGATCCGGTCCGAGTCCATCGCGTTACGCGACAGCCTGCTGGAGAGCGCCGGCGACGACGAGGACCTCGGCCTCGCGGTCCGCGTCATCCACGACGGCACCTGGGGCTTCGCCGCCGGCGTCGCGCTGACCACCGACGAGGCGGTCCAGGTCGCCGAGCAGGCCGTCAACATGGCCCAGGTCGCCCGGCCGATCAACGCCGAGCCGATCGAGCTCGCCGACGAGCCCGTGTACGACGACGTCAGCTGGGTGTCGTCGTACGAGATCGACCCGTTCAGCGTGCCGCGGGCCGAGAAGGTCGCGCTGCTCACCGACTACAGCGACCGGCTGATGAAGGCCGACGGCGTCGCTCACGTCAGCGTCCACGTCGCCTCGGTCCACGAGTGCAAGTTCTACGCCAACACCGAGGGAACGTCGTACACCCAGCAACGGGTCCGGATCGGCCCGGACATCACTGCCTACGCGGTGGACAGCGAGACCGGCCGGTTCGACTCGATGTCGAGCTGCGTGCCGCCGGCCGGCCGTGGCTGGGAGTACCTGACCGGCACCGGCTGGAACTGGGACGAGGAGCTCGCCCAGATCCCCGGCTGGCTGGCCGAGAAGATGACCGCGCCGGCCGTCGAGGCGGGCAGCTACGACCTGGTGATCGACCCGACCAACCTGTGGCTCACCATCCACGAGTCGATCGGCCACGCCACCGAGCTGGACCGCGCCCTCGGCTACGAGGCGAACTACGCGGGCACCAGCTTCGCCACCACCGACAAGCTGAACACGCTGAGGTACGGCTCACCCGTCATGCAGGTCACCGGCGACCGCACCGCCGAGCACGGCCTGTCCACGGTCGGGTACGACGACGAGGGTGTGGCCGGCCAGCAGTGGGACCTGGTCAAGGACGGCACTCTGGTCGGCTACCAGGTCGACCGCCGGATGGCCAAGGTCAACGAGGATCTGCTCGGTACGCCGCGCTCCAACGGCTGCGCGTACGCCGACTCGTCCGGGCACATCCCCATCCAGCGGATGGCCAACGTGTCGTTGCAGCCGGCCCCTGACGGTCCCTCGACCGAGGAGCTGATCAGCCGGGTGAAGAACGGCATCTACATCGTCGGTGACAAGTCCTGGTCGATCGACATGCAGCGGTACAACTTCCAGTTCACCGGTCAGCGGTTCTACAAGATCACCGACGGCAAGCTGGACGGCCAGCTCCGCGACGTCGCCTACCAGGCGACCACCACCGACTTCTGGGGCTCGATGGAGGCGGTCGGCGGCCCGCAGTCGTACGTCCTCGGCGGCGCGCTCAACTGCGGCAAGGCTCAGCCCGGGCAGAGCGGCGCCGTCAGCCACGGGTGCCCCTCAGCCCTGTTCCGCAGCGTCCGCATTCTCAACACCACGCAGGAGGCCGGCCGGTGACGACCGCCATTCAGCTCACTCCGCAGGACACGATCGAGCGCGGACTCGACCTGGCCGCGGCCGAGGGCGCCGACGGCTGTGTCGTCATCGTCACCGAGACCTCCAGCGCCAACCTGCGTTGGGCCAACAACACCCTGACCACCAACGGCGCGATGCGCGGCTCCAGCGTGACCGTGATCGCGACGGTCGGCGCCGGCGAGGGTACGGCGGCCGGCATCGTCGGCCGGTCGTCGGTCACGGATGCCTCGATCGGCGACCTCGTGTCCGCGGCGGTCGCCACTGCGCGTGCGTCCAGCCCGGCCGAGGATGCCCGACCGCTCGTCGACGGCACCATCGGCGCGGACTGGGCCGCGGAGCCGGAGGAGACGACGGTCAGCGTCTACGAGAAGTTCGCCCCGGCGCTCGGCGAGACGTTGAAGAGGGCCGGCAAGGAAAGCCGCTGGCTCTACGGCTTCGCCGACCACGAGGTCACCACCCTCTACCTCGGCTCGTCCGCCGGGCTGCGGTTGCGGCAGGCACTGCCCCGCGGGTTCGTCTCCGAGACTGGCAAGTCCGGCGACCTCAGCCAGTCCGCCTGGGTCGGTGCGGCCACCCGCGACTTCGCCGACATCGACCCGTTCGCGCTCGACACCGAGCTGAACCGCCGGCTCGGCTGGGCATCGCGGACCGTGTCGGTCGACGCCGGCCGGCACCCGACGATCCTGCCCCCGGCCGCAGTCTCCGACCTGATGACGTACCTGTTCTGGCAACTCGACGGACGGGAGGCGTTCGAGGGCCGCAGCGTCTTCTCCACACCGTCCGGCGGGACGCGGATCGGCGACGCGCTGTCGTCGCAGCCGGTCAACCTGCTGTCGGATCCGCACCTGCCTGGGCTCGAGACCTTCCCGTTCGCGGTGGCCCGCTCGTCCGGCGGGGCGTCCAGCGTGTTCGACAACGGCCTCACGCTGTCCGCGACCGACTGGATTCGCGGGGGCAAGCTCGAGCACTTGATGACCAGCCGCCACACGGCCGACCTGATCGGTGCTCCGGCCGCGACACCTGGCGTCGACAACTATGTGCTGTCCGTAGACGGAGCATCCGGGTCGACCGACGACCTGGTCGCCGGGCTCGAGCACGGCCTGCTGCTCACCTGCCTGTGGTACATCCGGATGGTCGATCCGCAGACGTCGCTGCTCACCGGTCTGACCCGCGACGGCGTCTACCTGGTCGAGAATGGCGAGGTGACCGGTGCCGTGAACAACTTCCGCTTCAACGAGAGCCCGGTCGACCTGCTCGCCCGGTTCAGCGCCGCGGGGGCAACGGTTCCGTCGTTCTCGCGCGAGTGGGGCGACTACTTCTCGCGGACCGCGACCCCGCCGCTGCTGGTGCCCGACTTCAACATGTCGAGCGTCAGCCAGGCCAGCTGACGTCCATTCCGGACACGGAACGCCCCGCGAACCCTCTCGGGTTCACGGGGCGTTCTGCGTGTCTACGGGTCAGGCCGTGGGGTAGCCAGGCTCGGCCGGACCGGCGCCCGGCTGACCGAACCGCTCGGCCGCCTTGGGGTCCGGACCATGCTGGTTGTCACCCACCGTGCCCTCCTGCGCCGCCAGCACGATGAACCAGATCCAGCCGATGCAGGGGATCAGGTTGATCAGGATCCACCAACCGCTGCGGTTCGTGTCGTGCATGCGCCGGATGGCGACACCGATCGAGGGCAGCAGCACCGCGAGGCTGTAGATCGAGGAGAGGATTCCACTGCCACCGTTGCCGTAGTCCGTACCGATGATCCGGTCCACGATGCCCAGGATGATCGAGGCGATCACGTTGAACAGGACGAACATCCAGTACTCTTTGCGCCGCGCCCGGCCGCTGAACACGGCGTACTTCTTGAGGACGTCGATATACCACTGCATTGCTGATCTCCGATGGTCGAAGGTAAGACGCCGACAGAGCCTGTCGGATACTGATCTGCTGCGTCAATGCAACTTTTCGGATTGGTGACCACACCGCAACCTGGCACGCCGCTGCTTGAGCGAACTTCACCTTTTCGGAACCGGAACAGTTAGAGCCGGCTTCAGGTTGCGGGCTTGGCCAGCGTGACCCGCCACATCCGCAGCGGCCGCGGGCCTTCGTCGTACGGCGTCTCGTCGTCGAGCCGCCAGCGGTCGGCCAGTTCCTGGATCAGCGGCTGGTCGAAGAACCGGCCGACGAACCCGTCGTGCACGGCCAGGCCCTCCTCGAGTTCTTGCCAGTGGCCCGCACACGGGTCATCGGCCGACCACACGGCGTACACGAAGAGTCCGCCGGGGCAGAGGACACGGTAGATCTCGGACACCAGGGAGCGCAGTTCGGCGCGGGAGAAGGCCATGTTCAGCAGCAGGTTCGCGAACACCGCGTTGACGGTGGCGTCGGCGGGCGGCAACGGATCGCGGACGTCGTGCAGCGCGGCGGTGACGCGGTCGTCGAGGCCCTCACGCTGGGCTTCCAGCCGCAGCTGGTCCAGCGCGGACTCGCTGAAGTCCGTCGCGTGCACACTGAATCCCTGTCTGGCCAGGAAGAACGCGTCCCGGCCGTGCCCGGCGCCGAGCTCCAGCACGTCATCGATGCCTGCGGCACCGAACACCTCCGCGGCCCACTGCGCCGCCGCAGACGGCTCCGAACCGTGCAGCTGCGGATGATCCACGTAGGCCCGCTGCCAACGCTCCTGCTGAGCTCTCGCGAGCTCGACATGCCCAGTCTTCATCTTGCTCCCCGTGGTCGTCTCGCCGGTCTGGACAACCGGCAGACCGCAGCAGCCTACGTCACAACCAGGTCCGGCCCCCAGTCCCGCGGCGAAGCGACCGCCGTTACTTGCTTACAGCAACAACTTTCGGTCGACCTGGGGCGACGCCGGTGCCCGGCCACTCTTCGTGACCACCCGTCCGGTGCCGGGTGCCGACCAGGCCCGCCGACGCGCGGCCCGGGTTCCGCAGTGGCCCCCCGGTCCGCATACTTGGAGCGAAGACCACGACCCGGGGGCCGGATGACGAACAGCAGCGACAAGCAGACAGCCGCCGTGCTGCTGATCGCCAGCGTGCTCGAGAAACTCCGAACCCATGACGGCCTGACCGTTGCCCGGCTCAAGGCCGGCCAGGTGAGCGCCACCCAGCCTCTGCTGCAACTCGCGGCAACCCGCAGGTTCGCGTCCGTCCACGACCTCGACCTGCCGTCGGCAGCCTTCGATCTGGTCGTGAACTGTGTCGGTGACGACCTCAAGGGCACGCAGCAGATCGTCGCCGACGCGATCCTCGCACTCGGCGTGCATGCCACGACGTACACCGAGGCCGGCCTCAACGAGCGCGTCATCCGCTCGCTCTACGCCCCGTCGGTCGGCCCCCGCCGCGAGACCCTGCTGAACAACTGGCACGCCCTGCACAGGGCCTTGGGTCACGAGCCCGGCGAGGCCCCGAGCGACCGCTACCTCCGCGGTACGACCGAGTCCGCCGTACTGCGCGAACTCGCAAACCAGCTCATCCGCCGAGACATCTACTCGGTCGGATCCAAGACCGTCGTCATGCTCGATGCTGTCCCGGCACCGGACACCGCCCCCACCGGCCGCGTCATCGTCGTCGGCGGCGCAGTCATGGACGCCACCTTCCGCACGAAGGTCCTCCCCGGACCGGAGACCTCGAGTGAGGCGTTCAGCTTCGACCTGTCCCCCGGCGGCAAGGGCTTCACGCAAGCTGTCGCAGCAGCGCGGCTGGGGCTCGAGACGTCACTGATCGCCGCGGTCACCGATGACCGGTTCGGCGACGAGATACTGCAGGCCCTGGAAGACGAACGCGTCGACATCTCGCTGGTGAAGAGGGTGCAGAAAGCCCGGACGCCGTTCACCGGGGTGTTCGAGCGAGATCTCGGCGACAGCATCGCGGTGAACTGGCGGAACGAAAAGGATGTCTTCCTCTCGCCGGAAGATATGGACGACCGGTACGACGGCCTGGCCGGCTGCGACGCCCTGCTGACAACCTTCGAGGTGCCCCGCGAGACGATGCAGCGCACGCTGGAGCTGGCTCATCGCGACCCCAGCCACCGGCCGGTGGTGATCGTCACTCCGGGCCAGCCGTACGCCGACGAACGCATCTCCCGGGACACCTTCGCGCGCATCGACTATCTGGTGGCACACCCCTGGGAGCTGGGTCATTTCGCGCCGCAGGGCTATGGACCGATCGATCCGGACCCGGTAGCGCGAAACCTGCTCGCCGTCGGTGTGGACACCCTCTGCATGCTGGTCAACGGAGGCTGCACCGTCTACTCGAGCACCGCCCACGATGTGATGAGCGTGCCGATGATCCCGTCCATCTACAAGGAGTCGTCCGCCGCACGCGACGCCTTCTGCGCCGCTCTGGCCGCGTGGCTCATCGATTACGACCGCAAGTTCTCCCAGGACACGGCCGTCTGGGCCGCGGCCGCGATGTCGTGCGCCGCGGCCGACTTCCCGCTCTCCAACTCCATGCCCACCCGCCAACGCATCGACGCCCTCGTGGCCCGCATCTCACCGCCCGACAGGAGCCGCTAGACCGATGCCCGAACAGTTCCCGCCGACCGTTCCTGACCCCTCCCTGCTCGTGGCGGTCTTCGAATACTTCAGGAAGGGTGCGGGGCTGAGCGCCGGCCGTCTGGTGGGTGACAGGAGGGCAGCCCCACTGCTCCGCCTGCCGGCAGTCCAGCGCGATGCGCCGAACAAGGAGGCTATGGGCGCCACAGCCTTCCGTCTCGTCGTGGATGCCGTGCGCAGTCTTGACGTCACCGACCAAGTCGTCGCCGCTGTCGCGTTGGGGCTGGGGATCCACCTTGATGCGTATGCGAACGCCAATGTGTCCGCGCAGATCCTTGACAACCTTCGCAGTACGTCGGTGACGACGCGTCGTACGGCGCTGCGGGAACACTGGTCAAGCTTGCATCTGGCGCTGGGAGCCATCGCGTCCGCGGCGCCGAGCGACCGCTACCTGCGCGGTCAACTGGAGCCGGAGGTCTTCGAGAAGCTCGCGGGACTCGTCATCGCTCCTGCGGCCCCCGAACCTTCACCAACGAGCCAACCTGACAGTCATCGACCGCCGCACCAGAGGAAGGTGGTCGTCGTCGGCGGAATCGCCATCGATCACATCTGGCGGGTCGACCAGATCCCTGAGGTCGAAACCTCGACGCTCGCGTCGACCTACGTCCGGACCCCCGGAGGCAAGGGCCTCACCCAGGCGATCGCGACAGCCCGGATGGGACTCGACGTCGCCTTGATCGCGGCCGTCACGGACGATCCCGACGCCGGCGAGATCACCGACCGTCTCACCACCGCCGGTGTCGACCTCGCATTGCTGCAGCGGATTCCAGGGTCGCGAACCGGGCAGACCGGCATCCACGAACGGCCTCGGGGCGAGAGCAATGCGGCAGCATGGCGAGGCTCCGCGCACCTCACCCTCGACCACATGGAAAAGCATGCCCAGGCGATCGCGGCCTGCGACGTTCTGATGGTCACCTTCGAGATCCCCAAGCCCGTGCTCTACCGCACCCTGGACATCGCGAGATCCGCCGGCCGATCCCCGCTCATCATCGTCACTCCTGGCCAGCCCTACCCGGACGGCACCGTCTCGATCGAGCACTTGAGCGAGATCGACTACCTCGTCGCGCACCTGTGGGAGTTGGAGAAGTTCCCCAGGTCCCCGGAAGCGCGCTACGACGCGCAGTTGCTCAGCCAGGAACTGCTCGAACAACGCGTGAAGACACTGTGCATCCTGGACAATCACGGTGGGGCGATCTATCCGCACGGATCAGTACGGCCGATTTCCACGCCGCCGATCGTCAGCCTCAAGGAGGGGTCGATCACGCGTGACGTGTTCTGCGCCGCGCTCGCCCTCAACCTGTCCGACGGGCGCCCACTGACCGACGAGGTGATCGAGTGGGCCAGCATGGCGATGACCTGTTTCGCCGACGACTACCGTTCGCAGTTGGCACCGACCACACCGACCCGGGAGCGGGTCGAGCGGGAGATAGCGCTCCGCGGCAACCGCTGACTGACTCAGGGAGCAGTCATCGGCGCAGGCGGCGCCGCTCGGCGGGCTCGACCGCGATGGTCTCCCCGCGCAGCCGGCAGCAGAAGATCATCGAGTCGAGGAGTCTGGCCCGGCTCCGCTCGAACTTGCCGTCCGGATAAGCCCGGCTGAGCTCGGCCAGGTTCGCCCCACCGAAGCGGGCGCGGAGCTGACGTGGACTCACGTAGACGCCGTCGATGTACAAATAGGGCCGCGCCTCGATCGACATCCATTGCTGCCAGTTGGCCGCCCGGTAGCTCGCACCGGTGAATCCCAGATTCGGATCGACCGCCGTGGTCAGCAGTTGTGCGCCGGGAATCTCGGTCCGGATCACCTGCCGGACCCGCGCCAGCAGATACGAGATGGCATTCGCCGGGGCGACGTCGAAGGAATACACCCGGGACACGTCCCAGGTCGCTCCCTGCGGCACCTCGAATTGGGTCTCGAGTTGCCGTCCGACCCGCGTCCACTCCAGCGGAGATAGGCTGCACAGGGTTACCGGAAGACTACTCACGGGATCAATCAAAGCGAAGTTCAGTGACCCCGGCCGGGCGCTGCGCAGGTAATGCAGCCGACTGAAGACTTGATCCGCTTCGGCGTTCCGGAGCCGGACGAAACGCAGGTCGGACAACAAATACTTGTCCTTCGGAATGAGCGTGCTGATATCGCGTTGATCCCGCTGCAGCCGGCCGGCGTTCCGGTTCAGTTCGGCGATGACCTGCGACCGCCCGACCGTGCCGTCCCACCTGGCCAGCCGCGGCAGGTGGAGCAGGGCGCGGACACCCAGCGCGCGGCCCGAAACGTCGTGCCTGCGCACAGCGTCGGCCAGCAGGTCGGCGAACACCGGAGCGTGCCTTCGGCAATCATCGAGCGAAAGCCTGTCGACCGGAGACGCTGGACCTGCTGGAACGGGAGGCGGTGGGACGACCGCGGGGACCGCCGGGCCGGCGGCGCTGATCACCACACCGGAATGCTATCCGACGGTTGGCGCGTCGCCGCAACTCCCAACCTGAGAAGTTTTGGCGGCGTGTTGGCAGGCGGGCTGCCAATTGGCAGCCGATGTTTGCCAACTGGCGATATCGATACGCCAACCGCCGTCAGCGTACGCCTGCTGGCAGCCAACCCCGCAGGGGCGCCGCCGCGACGCTGCCAAAATCATGTCCGGACAAAGAATTCCGTGCCAAATTATCTGGATTGACAACCGTTTGTCATGACGTTCACTGAAAGCGTAATCAGTTACGCCGAACCGCCGACTCACTCTAACCGGTGAGCGGCAAATGACAAGTCATCAAAGGAAGTGAATCGAAGGAAAAGAGGAAACGCCATGCCTCCCAACGAATTCGTCGCAACCGTCGTCGTGCTGGCCAGTGCGGTGCTCCTGATCTCCTTCTGGAAGCAGATCCTGTTCATTCTGCTCTTCGGCGTCGTGATGGTCTTCTGCTTCGGCCTCTACAACGTCGCCACCGCCATGGGGCGCTGACCGGCAGCGCTGCCGCGCACCTCTCGACACCCGCCCGGGATCCCCGGGCGGGTATTTTTTCGTAGGCTCGCAGACGTGAGTGACTCCGCCGCGGACCTCAGCCTGACCGAGGTGCTCCAATTACTGGGGCAACGGAAGCTCTCGGCGCGCGAACTCGTCGAGGATTGTCTGCGCCGCATCGACCTGGCCGAACCCGCGGTCCGGGCATTCGTCACCCTTACTCCCGATCTCGCCCTCGACGCCGCATTTCGCGCCGACGAAGCCCGCGCATCCGGCGATCGGGTCGGACCGCTGGGCGGCGTACCGGTGGCGGTGAAGGACGTCTTCCTCACCAAAGGAGTCCTCACCACCGCGGGCAGCCAGGTGCTGGCGACCTACGTCCCGGCCGAGGACGCCGCCGTGTGGGAGCGGCTGTCCGCGGCCGGTGCAGGCCTGCTCGGGAAGACCACGACCCACGAGTTCGCCTACGGGACCGCATCAACGCCGACGGCCAACCCGTGGGACGTACGTCGTACGCCGGGTGGATCCTCCGGCGGATCGGCGGCCGCGCTCGCCGGTCGCATGGCCCCGATCGCCACCGGCACCGACACTGGCGGCTCGCTCCGCATCCCCGCCGCAGCCTGCGGCGTCTGCACCCTGCGCAGCACCCCAGGCCGCATCTCCCGGTACGGCGTGATCCCGCTCAGCCCGTCCTTCGACGTCGCCGGCCCGATGGCCCGCCGCATGCTCGACATCTCGATCCTGATGTCAGTCCTGGCCGGCCACGACCCCCGCGACCCCGCGACTCGCAACGAACCCTGCCCGCCGTACCCCTTGGAATCCCCGCACGACCTCAGCGGCGTCCGCATCGGGCTTCCGACCGAGATGTCCTGGCAGCAGGTCGACGACCGCATCGCCGTCGTCTGCCATGAGGCTCTGGGGCTGTTGGCAGCCCGCGGCGCCCAATTGGTCGAGGTCGAGAACCCGCCGAACACCAAGGTCGTCCTGGAGAAGTCCATCGGCGTCTTCGACACGATCACCGAGAGCGAGGCGCACCAGATCCACGACGCCCTCGAACCCCACAGCCATCTCTACACACCCCAGGTCCGCGAACGAGTCCGCAAAGGCGAACGCGTCAGCCCAGAGCGGTACGCCGAAGCCCTCCGCCTCCGAGCCGGCTGGGCCAACGACTGGCGAGGCATCATGGCCGCCCACGGACTCGACGCGATCGCCCACCCCACCATCGACGCCGCCCCACCCCTGATCGACCCCAACTGCCCCCCGAAGGGCCCGAAGATCCGTCTCTCCACTCCCTGGTCCGTCGCCGGCTTCCCTGCCCTCAGCGTCCCCGCCGGCTTCGACAAACGAGGCCTACCAGTAGGCCTCTCCCTAGCCGCCCTCCCCGAACGCGAGGCCGACCTCCTCGGCCTCGCCCTGGTAATAGACGAAGAACTACAACTCTGGCGCCACGGCCCGCCGACGCGCTTCTAGTGGAGCGGCTCGGCAGTGTGCAGTGGGTTGGGGATGCGGCCGGTGGTGGGGATTGGGGGGCGGGTGTCGAGGTCGGTGTAGCCGAGGGTCAGGCGGTAGCCGTTGAGGGGGTAGCGGGCGAAGGTTTCGGCGGTGAGGGCGGTGGCAGCCAGGCGGTCGGCGTACTCGGGATGGGTGGTGGTGTAGAGGTCGACCTCGCCGCGGGTCAGGCCCCAGAACTCTTCTGGTGGGATGAGCCCGAGGTCGGCGAGGGGGTTGAGGACGCCGAGGAGTAGGGCGTCGATGAGGTACTGGCGGAGGATGTGCCAGGGTTTGCGGGGCAGGACGCGGTCGTGCGAGTCCGGCTCGGTGCCTCGGGCAAATACCTGCTCGGTGGAGACGTTGATGTCGTCGACCAGGTCCTTGATCACCAGGCGAGCGGGGAGGCCTTCGGGGCTGCAGATGATGGCCAGGTTCTCGCCATGGGGGTTCACGGTGATGCCGTAGTGGTGCATCAGATGGAGCAGTGGGCGGAGGAGCGTACCGATGAGGTGACTGATCCAGGTGCGGGCGTCGGTGCCGGAGCGGGCGATCATCTCCTCGACCAGACCGGGATGCAGTACTGCGGCCAGCGGCCAGACAGTCTCGCCCGGCTGGAGACGCGGGTCCACCGGGTCTCGCCAGATGCAGCCGAGGGTCTCGGTCCACTGGTACGGGATGCCGGGAGCACTGGACAGTTGCGGATGGCGCACGGTCACAGACGCGACCTCACCGAGCAGTTCGGTGCCGAGACGGCCCAGCACCTCATCGCGGTACCAGAGTCCGCGCAGCCACTGGGTGACCATCGGCGCGGCCAGCGTGCAGTGCTCCGGGATGCCGCGATACACCGAGGTGTTCAGGATCTTCAGCGGCAGCTTCACCTGGTAGCGCAGCGGCTGGGTGATGTTCACCATCGTCCGGATCGACTGGGTCGGCAGGTACTCGTCCGGCCCCTCCCCCAGGACGACGATCTCCCCGGCGGCCAGCTCACGCGCCCACTGCGTCCGTACGACGTGGTCCAGCTGCCATGGATGGCACGGGAGCCACACGTACGAGTCCGGGTCGACCAACTGGCCGCGGAACGCCTCCAGCGCGTCAGGACCCAGCTCACGCCCTACCACCGAGTGCTCCGACAGGTCCGGCGTACCACGGAACTCCGCGAGCCCTCGGCGTACGGCGAGCCAGGTCAGACGCAGCGGAGTACGTGCCTCAGGCGCGTACCGCAGGCTGTCCTCGGCGGAGAACCCCAGACGGCCCTTGTTGGCCACCAGCAACGGGTGCCCGGTCAGATGCCCCTCCTTCCGGCTGTGGTGCAACTCCAGCAGTTCAGCAGGCGCTACCGCAGTCGATGCCATCCATACGTCGGCAGCCAGCGTGCTGGCCAACTCCGCGACGTACCCGGCCACCGTCGGCCCGTCGAGTCCGAGTAGGTCGGCCGCGTCGACGAGGAACTGAACCGGGTCAATGGCGACCTCGCTCTCGTCGTTGCCCAGGATGCCCGCGGTCGTACGCCTGATGGAGTCCGACGCGACCCGCCAGCTTCCGAAGGCGCCTCGCGTCGCGGTGAACATGTAGGAGACGTCGCCGAGGTCCAGCCGGTTGTCGACCGGTTGGAGCAGGTTCTCGGTGCAGAACTGCGAGATCAGCTTCGCCAGCAGCTCTGCCGAACAGCGATTCCAGTCACTCATCCGGGGATGGCGAACGTCGTGAAGGCGGTGGACTTCGGCAGCCGGAACACCTCGCGCCCGGCGACGCTGTTGAGGATGGTGGCGTTGCGGATGGCACCGATCCCGAGATCCGGCGCCGCGACACCATGGCTGTGCAGGTCCGCGTTCGCCACGAAGAGTCGGCCGGCCAGTGCGCTGTCGGTCGCCACGCTGTGGTCCCGGTTGATCATCCAACGCCCGGCAGTGTCGCGGCGTACCTGGTCCTCGAGAGTGGCCATGAACGGCAGCGGGCGGTTGCGATAGCCGGTGGCCGCCACCACGGCGTCGCAGTGGTGCTGGAAGGTCTTGCCACTGTCCGCGTGCTGCAGCGTCATCTCGATGCCGTCGGCACGGACCACGGCGGACACGACTGCCACACCGCACTGCAGCTCGACCGGCGCGGCAGTTAGGTCGCGCGCGTAGAGCACATCGTGGATGTCGTCGAGGGTCTCCGACGAGATGCCCTTGTAGTGCCGCCACTGCTCCTTGACCAGCTTGTCGCGGGTCGTCTCGTCCAGTGCGTGGAAGTAGTCGACGTACGACGGCGTGGTCATCTCCAGCACGAGCTTCGAGTAGTCCAGTGGCGCGAACGACGGAGTCCGGGTCAGCCACGACACGTCAGGGCCACCGTCGGCATTGGCACGCAGCAGGTCGAGCGCACACTCCGCGCCGGACTGACCGGACCCGACAACGGTCACCCGCCCTGTCCGCAGGAGGTCGTCGCGGCGGAAGAGGTAGTCCGCCGAGTGCAGGAACCGCTCCTCGGGCAGTCCGGCCAGTGCAGCAGGCGCCGCGGGCTCAGTACCCACGCCAACCACCAGATGCCGCGCAGCGAACGTCTCGGTGGACTCACCACGCTCCACCGTGAGCTCGAACACCTCACCCGTCCAGGAGACCTCGCTGACGTGGTGACCGAAGTGCAGCGAGTCCAACTGCGCCGCACACCACCGCAGGTACGTCTCGTACTGGCGGCGGGTCGGGTGGAACTTCTCCCGCACGTAGAACTGGTACAGCCGATCGTTGTCGCGCAGGAAGGACAGGAACGACAACCGGTGCGCCGGCTCGACCAGGCTGACCAGATCGGCCAGGAACGACACCTGCAGCATCGCGTCGCCGAACATCAGTCCGCGGTGCCAGGTGAACTCCGGCCGGCTGTCGAGCACTGCCAGCCGTACGTCGTCCAGTCCGTCGGCCAACGCGGCCAGCCCGAGGTTGAAGGGTCCACAGCCGATCGCGATCACGTCGTACGGCGTCAAATCCGGGGCGGTCTTCATGTCAGTACCTCCATGGTCCTGGTGCGGACCATCAGTAGTGCGGTCTTCTCGGGCAGCTGTAGCTCGCCACGCTGGACGAAGCCGGCCGCGACGAACGCGCGGACGGAGGGAGTGTTGGCGATGTCGGGTTCGGCGACGACACGCTGACAGGCAGGGTCTGAGTGCAGGAGAGCGTCGGCCAGCGCGCGCAGCAGGCGGCGCCCGAGACCGCGGCCGACCCGCGTCAGGTCGCCGATGGCGACGTGGATGCCCCAGTCGTGCTCGTCACTCGAGTAGTACTCGGCCAGGCGGTCGTGCCGGACCCGATAGAGCTCGACGTACCCGAAGTCCTCCGCGTCGACCGCGACCACGCACGGGACGGAGTGCTCCCCCGCCGTCTGCCGGCTGAGCTCCTGCGCCCAGTGCTCCACCGACCAGTCCTGCTGCCACCACTGCTGGATGTGTGGCTGGGCCATCCACAGCGCGATCCTGGCGGCGTCGGTGGCTTCGGCCGGGCGGAGGTCGAAGCCGTTGTCCAGGTGGAGCATCGGCCGAACGTCACTCCTCATCGGAGCGGGTTCGGGATGTCGAGGTAGACCGACTGAGCATCCAGCGGCGCGACCACTTCGTCGATGCCGCGCAGCCTGGTCATCATGTTGGCCTTGCACGGCAACGTGTCAGCCTCCAGCCAGCGGCGGGCCAGCCGGTCGCCATCCGGACCGGCAGCCCTCAGCAACGGCAAGGCCAGCGTCAGCCGCTCACGCACCACACCGAGCAGCCCCCTCTCGTCCGCGACTCCATCGACAGCCAGACAGCCGACAACGGCCAGCGCCTGGTTGTGCAGCAGGTAGTACGTCAGCCTGTCATCCACGATGGCGTCCTCGATCACAGCCAGCGTGGAGTCCCGCAGCCCGGTCACACCGAGCAGTCCACGCAGGTACGACGAAGCCAAGTAGTAACCCTGGTTGTCGCGGTACGCACCACCCTTGATCCGGCCCGCACCGTCTGTGCGCACCAGAGTGTTCTGCTGATGCGCCTCCAGGCCGATACCTGTCTCGGCGTACAGGTGCAGCATCGGGATCAACACGTTGTCGATGTACGACGCCGTCCAGCCGAGTGGATCGTCCGCGGCGTACTCGCTCAGCCGCGCCACTCCGCCTGGCCGTGGCGCGACTAGACCCGCCAAACATTGATAACTATTGACGTCTCTTGGCACTTCTCGTACAGCAACGTCAAGTCCAGTCAATGTCGGTCCACCCTCGTCAAGAGCAACCCACGCGGGGTCGCGGACGATGGAGAACCGCGGGTGTGCGGTCGCCGTACCGGCGTTGTAGGCCGCATCCAGCAACCGGTTGATCTCCAGCCCGCGGCGCAACTCAGTAGGCGTCGATTCGCGTCGAGAGTTCGTGATGCGCAGACCGAGCGACAGCTTCAGCATCACGGACATGTCCGGATGAAACACAGTCCGCAGGCTCGAGGTCGGGTACCACTCCGCCCCCTGAGCTCCCAGAGCCTTCACACGACCGGCAGCGATCAGCTCAGCCACCCGCGGCCGCTGCATAACGGACGCCGCCTGCCACGGGTGGGCCGGGATCAGCACTCGGCCGGCCGACGGAGTGATACCGGCCAGCGCGCCCATCAGCTGCACAGCGTCCAGTCCCTGCAGCGAGGGCGCGCCGGCCACCTGGTCCGACGACACCAGTTCGGCGTCGGCCTCGAACCAGTGCACCGCGAAGCGGCCGCCGAGCTCCGGCGAGTACGCCGCCAGCTCGTCGCCGCTCAATCCGTCCCGGCTCTTCGGCGCCGGATGATTCAGGTGACCGAGCAGCAGCGCCTGCTCGACTTCCAGGAAACGACCCGGTCCGCGCTCACCGCCGGCCTCACCGACGAACCGCGCGACGGTGCGGACCGATTCCGCCGTACGCGCCGCCAGGTCGTCGATCTCGGCCGGGTCGATCTCGGCCGGGTCGGCGTCGGCCGACAGCACCCGGACCAGGTCCTCCGGAGCCGGCGGTACGCCGTCGAGCAGCACGTCGGTGAACTGGTGCAGCCCGGTCCGGGACGCGTGCTCCACCCGCGCGGTCATAGTCGAGTCGCCGACCGCCAGGGTCAGCGGACCGACGACGACCGGCACCGCCGTCTCCCGCGTGTAGCACCGCAGGATCGCGTTCAGATGGGCCGCAACAGCCGTCGCGAGCGACGACGTCGCCGAGGTCGATGGGTCGGATGAGTTCGATGAGGTCACGCTGCTCCTTCGCCGCTCTCCGCCAGGACGTCGTAGCCGGTGGCCACGACCTGATCGAGGAGGTCCTCGATGTCCGTCGCGGTGGCATTCGGGTTCAGCAGCGTCAGCTTCAACGCGACCACCGCCGGGCGGCCGCCGCGGGCCGGCAGCTTGGTCCGGCCGATCAGCACCCGCCCGGACGTCAGCAACCGGCGCCGGACCTCACCCTGGAGAGCGTCCGCCGCGGCCGCCTCCAGGCCCTGCCCGGCGACCCGGAACAGGACCGTGGTCAGGGTCACCGGCGCCAGCAACTCGAGGTTGCTGTCGGCAACGACCCGGGCCGCGGCGGCGTGCGCGAGCTCGTGGCAGGTGTCGAGCATCGTGCCCAGTCCGGCCCGCCCGTACGCCGTCAGCGTGGTGGCGACTTTCACCGCGTCCGGGCGGCGGGTGGTCTGCAGACTGCGGCCGAGCAGCCCGTCCAGTCCGGAGTCGATGTCGTCGGCCGGGTTCAGGTAGTCGACCGAGCGACCGAACGCGGCGAACCGGTTCCGGTCGGCCACCAGCAGCACGCTGGTCGCGGCCGGCTGCCAGCCGAGCTTGTGCAGGTCGAGCGTGACCGAGTCGGCATGGGTCAGGTCAGCCAGCAGTGGGGCGAGCCGGTCGGAGAACAGCGCCCCGAACCCGTACGCCGCGTCCACGTGCACCCAGGCGCCGTACTGCCGGGCGAGCTCGGCGATCGGCGCGATCGGGTCGATCGAGCCGAAGTCCGTCGTACCGGCCGTGGCGATCACGGCGACCGGCGTACGACCCGGCTTGGCCAACTCGTCAGCCAGTACGTCGGTACGCATCCGGAACTCCTCGTCGGAGGCGATCGTGATCGCCGCCTCCTCACCGAGCCCGAGGGCGGCGCAGGCTCGCTGGACCGAGAAGTGGGCGAGCTCCGAGCAGAACACGACCGGGTGATCGAGCCCATGTACGCCGTTCCGCCGTACGTCGATCCCGACTGCGGCGGCAGCGCTGTCGCGGGCGATCAGCACGGCCAGAAGGTTCGAGATCGAGCCGCCGGGCGTCAGTACACCGTCCGCCTCCGGACCGAAGCCGGCCAGCCCGGCCAGCGCCTTCACCACCCACTGCTCGATCGCGAGCGTCGCCGGACCCGAGTCGTAGGTGTCCATGGACGCGTTGCTCGCGGACGCCAGCGCGTCGGCGTCGACCGCCACCTGCAGGACCGGCGGCTGCAGGTGCGCGGCCGCGTGCGGGTGGCTCAGGTCGATCCCGTGCTCGTCGAGCAGCCCCGCGATCAGGTCCAACGCGGCCGACTCACCCACCCCGGTCGACGGCACCCGCGGCTCGCCCAGCACCTCGGCGGTCCGGCGCAGTACCTCCGCCGGCGATCCGTGCGGGAGCGGCCCTCGGTCACGATCGGACACAGTCGAGGCGAACGGCCACGCGGAATCGAACGGGTTGCGCACAGGCGAGGGCAGCGCGGTCAGACGCGCAGGATGCGGCACCAGATCTCCCGGGAAAGTTGTCGAGTAAGGCAAGCCTTACTAAGGCAGGCCTAACTTTTCTCCCGCCTCACGCACCGTGTCAACTCCACCACCCGAGGAGTGGGAATCGTCACGGTCACCGGCAACCGAACCGGCTCCCCACGCGTCGGATCCCACCAAGGGGGTGGGGATGATGGACAAACTGCGGCGGTACCCGATCCGCGTCCTGGGAGGCCTGGCAGCCGTTACCGGTCTGGTCCTGTGGATCGCCGGAATCGGACCCGGCAAGACGATCACGGTCATCGGTGCGTTCGTCGTCCTGCTGTTCGGCGACAGCGTCCGGTCGTTGTACCTCGGGCAAGCCATCGCCCAGTACAGATACGCCTCGAAGAGCTTCCGATCCGGGAAGCACGAGGACGCTGCCGACGAGGCGGCCCAAGCGGCCGTCAACTTGCGCAAACTCGGCTTCGCCCGACCGGCCGAGCTCAAACGGCTCGCCCCGGCGCTTAGCCTGCAGTGGGCAGCGCTGGAGAACCTCGACCGGCACGCGGATGCCGCCCTCGTCGCGGAGGAACTGGTCGCCGTCTACCGGACCGTCGGCGAGAACTACTGGGAACGCTTCTACCTCGCCGACTCGATGGAACGGCTCGAGACCAGCGTCAGCGAGCTCCCGGCCGACCGGGTCGGCGCCGAGGCCGACGAGCTGCTGATGGCCCGCGCCGAGCTCGCCTACGAAGCGAACCGCAAGCACGCCCGGGCGCTCGGTCTCGTCGCGGATCGGCACGTGAAGCTGCGTGAGTACGACGCGGCTCTGCCACTGCTCATACAGGCGGCCGACATCCTCCGGCCGCTCGCAGCCGAGCACCCGGATCGACGCTCGTCACTCGTGGGCGCCTTGACCGACCTCGGCCACTGCCTGTCGGATCTGGACGAGCACGAGCGCGCGCAGGCGGCGTACGCGGAGGCGCTCGACGTCTCCCGCACGCTCGACGAGACGACGCCGACCGCCCAGATCCGCCACCTGGTCAATCTGGCCGGCAGTCTCCGCGAGCTCCAGCGCTACGAGGAAGCCGTGCCGAACGACGAGGCCGCCGTCGCGATCCTGCGAGCCAACCTGCGCAACGGCGACGACAACGAGAAGCTCGTCCTGGCACTCGGTCTGCTGGGTGACGACCTCCGAGCGGCCCACCGACTCGAGGACGCACTGGCGGCGTACCAGGAGGCCCTGACCGTCCGACGAACAACACCCGCACTCCAGACAGTGATCCAAACCCTCCGCGCACTAGGCCGCCCCGACGAAGCCCGCCCCCTGGAAGACGAACTACAAACCCGACCGAAGCCAGGCCTCTACACCCTGACAATCCCTCAGGCGAGGTAGGAGTCAGTCGCGCTGGGCCCAGTGTGGGCCGACACTCCAGCCGAGCAGGCGGCGCCCGTTCACGGCGACACGACCGGCCTGATCGAAGCGCTCCCCGGCGACGATCGCGGCCAAGCCCTCGACCGCCGGAACGAAGCGCGGACCGAGGACGGCCGCACGATCGCGCAGTCGACCGACTGCTTCGAGCTGGGCAGCCTGGTCGCAGAAACTCAGGAAGAAGATCCCCTGCCGCCAGCAGTACGCCGCGTTCTTGATCGCCTGAAGGCCGCTGACCCAGGTCGGTGCGGGCTGGGTCAACCGGCGTACGGACCACGCGAGGGCGCGCTCGGCGAGCTCGGGCCCGGCCTCCCGAACCCGGTCCGTCAGTCCCAGCGCGTCGACCAGGACGGCGAGGTTGTGCGTCGTGAGGATCTGGCTCTGCTCCAGAACCGCGCCGTTCGCGGCGACGCGGCTGCCCGATGCCTGCTCACTCGTGGCCTCCTGGGAACGACGCACGCACAGCTCTGCGAAGTCGTCTGCGGTGCCCTTCCCCCAGCGCTTCCTCCATCGTCTTTCCACGTCCGGCCAGTCTCTCGGCAGGTCGTAGTACCGGGCGTACAGAGTCCCGTCGAGCAGTCGGCTCGCGATCGTCGCGGCATCCCGCCACTTCGTCGTGAACGTGCCCATGAAGATGTCCGCCGCGACCTCTTCGACCAGCGGCAGCCGGAGCCCGGCCTGGGTCGCCAGAGCACCCAGCTCGCGGGTCAACGGATTCGGCAGGATCGCCTGCGGGAACGACCCGAGCGCGAGCACGGTCGTCTCCCGGAGCGACTGCTCAGCGGCCCGGGCGGCTTCTGCACGCCGCTCGCGGAACGGCGACACCGCAGCGATCCACGGCAGTTCCTCGAACCGCACCTGATGCTCGAGGTTGAGCAGCAGCAGACTGCGCCGCCGCCGGAAGGCACCATAGGTCCGGGCGTACGCCGAGGCCAGCGCGGCATCGGCGATGTTCGCGGCCAGCAACTGCGACGTGACCTGCGGCAGCACGCGGGCCAGTACCTCGCCAGAACCGATCACTCCGCGCTCGACCAGCTCGCCGACCGGCGCCTCCAGTGCGCGCTCCGTCTTCGCCACCAGCTGCGTCGGAATCGGCCATCCCGGCGGCGCGAGCGATGCCTCGTCCTCCGCGACATCGGCCTCGATCGGAGCGAGGGACGGCAGTCCGCCGTCGCCGGGGTACCTGTCCAGTCGGGCGCTCAGCACCTGGGCGAGCGCGGCATGGGTCGGCCGCGCGGCGACCGCGGCCTGCGTGGTGCGCAGCGCGGCGCGGACCTCCGATCCAGGCGCACCGTGTGCGGAGATGGTGTTGGCCAGCGCCCGCCGGATCCAGCCGACGTCGCGACCGGACAGCGCAGAGCTGTCTTCGGGGCATCGCTCGAGCGCACCCCGGAGCCGGGCGAAGTTGCTCTTCGGATGACGATGGCTGTCCGACAACCGGTGGACCTCGGCCGCAGCTCGGTAGTCCGACAGCCACTGCAGGCGGCGTTCTGCCCAGTCCGCGGGCCAGACCCGGCACGGCCAGTCCCCGGCGATCGACGTACCGGCTGTGTTGTTGTGCACCGCGGGCAATGCGCCCTCGACGGTGTCGCACCACAGCTCGACCAGCCGGTCGTACAGCGGGTTCCAGACGCGCAGGGTCTCGAGCATGGCGGCGATCGGCGGCCGGACTGTTGCCTGCCGCAACGAGTCTCGGACCTCGGAGACCGGCTGCAGCCGGACCACCGCACCGGACGGGGCCGAGACCGGTTCGAAGCGCGGGGTGAACCGGAGCCGGTGCATCAACGGACGGAGCTCGGCCACCAGGTCGAGCGCCGGTGCCACGTGGTCGTGATCGAGAAGCCAGCCGACGACCAGCAGCGCCGACTCCTCGGGTACGTCGACCCGGTACCGGCCGGTGCGCAGCGCGTGACGCGATTCGGCCAGCCCGTCGTCGCCGAGGTACCACAAGTTGAGCCGCTCCCGATCGGTCTCTCCCGGCGCATCGTCCGGGAGGTTCCGCAGCCGCTCCAGCTCGTCGTCGGTCAGCGGCGCCTCGGCCAGGAAGCGACCCGTCGCGAAGCCACCGTGCGCGACTTCCAGCGTCACCCAGGCCGGAGTGTCCGCCACCGGAGTCCGGGAGCCGACCTCGAGCCGCCCGGTCGCGATCCCGTCGAGTACCGAGCGCCAGGTCTCGGCCCGGGCGATCGCACGCCGGCGGACCCGCGCGTCGTCGGCTGCCAGCGCACGCTCGACAGCCTGCCGCAACTGGCCGACCGCGTAGGCGGACGACGCCGTCACCTGTGGTTCCTCCGGCACGAGGCCTCCCCGTTGTCTTGACAGACCTGGAGGCGAGGCTCGAACTCGCGCCTTCCCGGTTCAGAGCCGGGTGCTCTACCACTGAGCTACTCCAAGGTGGTACCGGCCGGCCCCGACCAGGGCCGGCCGGCCTTCGACATGGAGGCAGGACTCGAACCTGCGCCTTCCCGGTAAGCAGCCGGGTGATCTACCCCTGATCTACTCCATGCAGTGCCGCACAGAATACTCAGAGCGCAGGGCGTACGACGACCTGTTTGTCGTGGCCTGTGGACAACTCAGGCGCCGTAAGGGTTGCGGGTGAGGGTGAAGGTGGCGACGGTGAGGTGGGTGATGCGGGAGCCGTCGCGATGGACGCGGAGGGTTTCGCCGGCCAGGTAGCCGTCGCGGCCTTGGTAGAGGTCGCGGCCCAGAGGGGACAGCCGGGTGGTCAGGCCTCCGGCCATGGTGAGGATGCCTGCCGAGACGGAGATCGTGAGTGGGGTGTTGCCCCAGTACCAGTGCCCCAGCAGGTCATCGCCCTGGGTGAGCGACGGCTCGGGCACCCATTCCTGCGGCAGGAACGGTTCGTGGGTGACGAGGATGCGCACGAGGTCCGGTGGCAGGGATGCGACCCGGCCGTACGTCGCGTTGCCCAACGTCACCGCACCCACGCGGCGGGTCCGGTCGACGAACAGCCCGGCGAGGAAGCCGGGCATCGAGCCGGTGTGCCCGATGAACAGCTGCGGATCGTCGGCGATCAGCCGGAGACCCAAGCCATAGGAAGCGCTCAGCTTCTCGCGTGGGTCCGAGGCCGCGGGCGACGCCATCTCCTCTACCGTGTCGCGGCTGAGGATCTCGTGCACGGGGTCGATCCAGAACATCGCGTACTTCGCCAGATCCTCGATCGTGCTCCACAACTGCCCCGCCGGCGCCATCGCTCCGGAGTCGTGAGCGGGTTCCTCCAACAGCCGCCCACTGAACGGATGCACGGAGAAACCCTGGGCGGCGGGGCCCGGCGGGAAGTACGACGTATGCCGCATCTCCAGCGGATCGAGAATGCGGGACTGCACCAGCTGAAGCCAGGACTCGCCCCGCAGCCGGGCCACGATCTCACCGAGCAGCGCGTAGCCGAGGTTCGAGTAGTGGTGCCGGCGGTCGGCCGGGCCGGCTGCCTGGGACTCGTCCATCGCCGCCGTCAGTTCGTCGAACGAGACGCCCGGATTGCGTTCCCACCAAGGGCCCTCGGGCTCGGCGTTCATGCCGCCGGAATGCGCGAGCAGGTGCCGCACGGTCCGGTCGCCGAACGCGATCCCCGGCAGATGCTTGCTCACGGCGTCGTTCAGCGCGAGCAGCCCGTCATCGCGGCACTGCATCACCAGCATCGCGGTCAGCGTCTTCGTGATCGACCCGATCCGATACTGCACATCCGGACCGGGCGCACCACCGTCCGCCGTCGCGAACTTCCCGCGCGACCCGGTCCACACCAGCGAACCGTCACGCACCACCCCCGCGTTGACCGAGGGCAACTTCCATTCGCTCTGCGCAGCGGCGATCTCGGCGTACAGAGCGTCGGCGGTAACAGGACGAACTGAAGTCACTCAGCGGCCTCCTAGGCGAAACTCGGACAGATCAGCGCGCGTGTCACCAGGCATTCGCAGCCCGGGAGCCGGTAGAACGGGTCCTGGCGACAGACTCATCGACATCCCGTCATATTAAGTGCAACCCCACGCTCGGCCTGGGGTGCTACGCCGGACGACCATCATCTGTGGCTCGAGCGACGTTGGCGAGAAGCGAGGCGACCTCCTGCGCGCACCCCCAGCTGAGACTCACGCCGGCGCCGCCGTGCCCATAGTTGTGGATAATCAGGCGTCCGACCGCTGATCGCTCGGCTTCGACACGGATCGCAGCTCTGGTCGGGCGTAGGCCGACTCGATGCTCGATGATCGTGGCCGCAGCGAGGCGGGGTTCGAGTCTCGCGCATCTGTCGACGATGGCAGCTGCGATTGCATCATCTGACCGGCGGTCCCAGACCTCAGGCTCGGCGGTTCCGCCAAGTACGACATGATCGCGGTGCGGGTAGATGGCGAGCAGGTCCACCGGATCTTCGGTGTCGGCTTCGAGGAATTCCGTCAGACCGGGATTCGTGGCCACGACGTGGTAGCCACGGATCGGAAAAAGGTCCGAGTCGGGAACGAGCCGCCTGGCGCCGATACCCGAACAGTTCACGATTACGGCGTGCGGATCCGCGCTTGCCTGGTTCAGCGCTGTCAACCGCTGGATGGTCACCGTCCCACCTGCAGCTCGCAGTCTGGCCAGTAGGTAGTCCAGGTGAACGGGCATGTCAACCAGCGGCGCGCTGTACCGGAAGCCGTGGCGGTAGCCAGGCGGAAGGGCCCCTGACGCGCACGGCGTCCGGTCAGGCAGCAGGCCGGCCCAGTCAGGTGGCGCGTAGCTCGTTCGGGACACCTCGATGCCAGTTGCTATCCGGACGCCTGAATTCGGGTGTTCGGCGAGTTCGCGCAGGATCTTCAGAGTGTGGGCGGCCCAAGGAAGGACGCGCTCACGCGGCTCGACCAGCCAGGGTCCCCAAAGTGCACCGGCCACGGCCGAGGTGGTCGCCCGTGGTGGCTCGGCCGCGACTACATCCACTCGGTGACCTGTCTCAGCAAGCCCGACAGCGGTGGTCAGCCCAATCACACCAGCACCCACGACGACAACATGCTGGATCATGACGCCGACGTCCTAGCGAGACAAGCTTCGAGCGAAGGCAGAAAGTCCCTGACGTACTCGTTGCGCTTGGATCGCCGCAGCCGCGCCGCGAGCCTGCCGAGGACCTCGATACTCCGACCGGAGCGAACTGTCGCGGTCCGCGCCACGGCTGTCCGTCCAAGAGCGCAGGCCTCCTCCAGGTTGCCCCGGCCGGCGGCCGCGGTAGCCAGCCAGGCCCCCTGGAAGAGCGCGCGGCGTTGCGCAGGTGTGGTGAGCGGACTGTCGTAAGCGCCGTCGCGGAGGAGCTTCTCACCCTCGCGCAGCAGAGCACGGCCCGTTGATACGTTGCCGCTGTCGGCGGCGAGCATCCCGGCGTGCGTCAGCGCGTAGCCGGCCTGCGTATCGAGGTGGCTCGGGGTCAGGAAGTACATCCAGGCAGGATCCTCGGCCCGGTCAGCTTCAGCAAGCACATCAAGAGCGCTCTTGTGGGCTTGTTCGAACGCGGGCATGTCACCCGCGATGGCATATCCGTAGGCGAGGCGGGTGTGGACTGATGCCTGAACGCTCGCCGGGGCGCGCCGCGCTATCTTGGTTGCAGATTCGCCCAGTGCCACCGCATCTGACGACTGCTCGCGGGTAGCGGCCTGGAAAGCCAGATCGGCCACGATGTGAGCGGCCATCGTCTTGTACCCGCACTCGTGAGCAGCCCGAAGGGCAGTGAGGAAGTAGCGCTGCGCCGGGCCGTGAAGGCCGGCGTCGAAGGCCATCCAACCAGCCAACTGGCCGATCTCGCTGAGTGCGGAAAGCAGGCGAGTCTCGATCGAACGTGGCTGTCCACCTTGGCGCACCAGCAATGCGACGGAGCGGAACTGTGCGCCCACGTACTCGAGATGACCACCACCTCCGCTGGCGTCGTCCAACCGTTGGAGCAACGGGATTGTCTGCTCGATCTGCTCAATCAGCGGACTATCTGTGGCGGCACGGGCGAACTCGTGTGCAGCCTTCCCTGCCCCCAAGTAGTCGCCTGGAATCGATGTAAGGCCAGCGCCGGAAATCGCCAGAAAGGTTCGTCTGTCCAACAACCCTGTCACCACCCAGTCGTCGATAGCCCTGAGAGTGCCAGCTCGAGTCCAAGGCTGGCGCATACCCGCGTCTGCTGCGATCACCAACGGCGAGTCCACTGCGCGCCTTTGCCAGAGCTCATTGACCGTCACCAATCGGCCAAGCTCGGAGGACAAGAGATGCGCTACGAGAGCGGGCAGAGGCGGCCGAGGCACGCCGCCCGAGTCTCGCCAGTGGTAGGGCGCTGTCTCCGCGACCGTTCCCGCGCCGAAATCTCGGTTGAGACGGCGCGCCAACATACGAGGTGACCAGCTCAGCTGCCGCAGAAGCTCGTCCAGAACCTCGTTCACAAGCGCACCATCTCCCCAACCTCGCCTTGCACATTCTCGCAGAAGTTGACGCTTTTGACGCGGCTAATACCTCTCCGTAACCGTCGCTCTGACGGAGTCTAGGACCCATCGGCCGGAGCGCCTGGCATGGCGCAGACCCCGCGAGCGGCAGAGCCCAGGGCATGCCGTTGGAGAAGGAAGGACGAACTGTGACGGCAGCCTTGTTCATCGCCCGGTGTATCACCACAGGTCTGACGATTCCGATGGCGAGCGAGTGCTGCGAGAGCTCGGTGGCGGGGACCAGTGACGACCAGGGCCTGACTGCGAAGTGTCCAGCTGGGCTTCATCCAGGTCGAAGAGATCGAGTCCCCGGAGGCACTTCACGCCTGCTGGCCGCCGTGAGCGGTGACGACCAGCCGATGATCGTCGCGTCCGCCATCGATCATTTCGAGGTCGGGTGCGGACGCAGCGGGACTTGCCGAACGTCTGGAATCGAACGGTCTCGCGAGCGTCGTCGGCAGACGACCTCACGGTTCGAACGGCTCCAGGAGGGGTCAGAGATGTCGGCTCTCGGATTCATGTCGATGCTCTTCGTGAGAAACACCGGCGAGCTCTTGGCAACACACCGAAGGCTGATCGCTTGTGCCTCTGCCAGCGGATATCGGCTTGGAAAGGTGTATGTCCAGAGCCCCGGCCCGCCGGATGCGGTGTTCGACCTCCTGGGTTCGCTACTGGAGTCCGATGGTCTACCGCTCGTTGTACCGACCTTGCACCACTTGGCAGTTCTCGGCAATCCACTGGAGATACGCGATCACCTCCTGCGCAGCGACCATCAGGTGCTGATCGCCATCGATCCGGCGGAGCGGACGTGCTGAGAGGGGCACCTCTGTCTCCTCGCGTCCCCTGCGCTCCGCCTCCGTTCCGCCGTTCCATTGGGAGCAGCTCGCCGACGACCTCACCAACTGGTGAGCCGATTCCCTTCCGAAGCTCCACCCATACCAGATCGGAGAACGCGACGATGTCCGCCATTCAGCAGCTCAAACAGAAGCTGCACCAGGTCCACGTCGCCGCCAACCTCATCCCAGGGACCTCCGCTGGCCGCCAGAACAACCAGGTCGCGAGACAGTTTGTGCAGGCTGGCGCGCCGGCACACGCGCTGGCGCTCGTAGCGATGGTTGTACCTACAGTCAAAGCCTGCGCAGCCGACACTCCTCGGCCCGGCTCAGGCTCGACAACGATCCATTCCTGTTCGCCGAACTACACCGACGAGAACAAGCTGGGACGGTTGTCGATCCAGCAGAAGGGCCCGGGAACGTCTATTCAATGGGGAACGTACCCGAAGCTGCCCGCTGATCGATACGTGGTGAGCATCCACGTGGGCTCGAAGAAGGTCGACGGCAAGAGGCAGAGCTACCCGCCGCACGGCTCGCTGCCCGCCAGGACGTGGGACAAGTCGAAGAATCGGTACATCCGGACGTACAACCCGGGCCAGATCTTCAAGATCACTGGTACGTCGTACAACACCAAGGGTGCGGTCGTGCAGACGTTCTTCATCAAGTGCAAACTGGTGTGACTAGACGACCTGGGAGCTGTCATGGACATCTGGACCGAGAGCGAGACAGGGGCCGCGTGCGCCTTCGTCGCTGATCGGCTGAATGCCGACTTTGCCGGGACCGGACTGCAGAAGGTTGAGATCCGGGCTGACCGCGCCTGGACCGGAACGCCTGATGACAACCTCATCGTGACCGCCGGCGGACATGAGTTCCCACTCGACGTCGGGAGGGGCGGCGTGGAGCAGGCATGCGCCTTCGCCGCATTCCAACTACAAGACGACGCGATGGGCGAGCTGAACCGGCCCTGGCCCGAGCTGGTCAGTTCGACCGGAGAGTCGATAGGCATCCTCACGGCTCCCGCCGAGGTTCATGGCATCGCAGTATGGGAGCTGGTCGGCAACCCCTTCTGCGCCGTTGGACACCTGCACCGAGCGGTCGAATCCGCCGGGTGGCGGATCAAGTAGCCGACGTGCCGAGCAAACGGGCAGTGATGCGCTCTCACTGGCAGGTAATGTCGCCGATAGCGCACTACAGCCCGCCAGCAGGCAGAGATCGCGCTATCGATGCCCTCGGCAACCAACTGGTGTCCACGGATTCAGGTCTAGCCCCGGCCGTCATTTACTCAAAGGCCTCCGGGGCGGGGCAGGAGCAGATGAGGTTGCGGTCGCCGTAGGCGCCGTCGATGCGTCGGACCGGCGGCCAGTACTTCGAGGTGCGGTCGACCGAGCGCGGGAACGCCGCCTCCTCGCGGGTGTAGGCGTGGTCCCACTTGTCGTTGATCACCGACTCGGCGGTGTGCGGCGAGTTCACCAGCGGGTTGTCACCGGCCGGCCACTCCCCCGCCGCGACGCGGTCGATCTCGTGCCGGATCGCGATCATCGCGTCGCAGAACCGGTCGAGTTCGCCGAGGTCCTCGGACTCGGTGGGCTCCACCATCAACGTGCCCGCGACCGGGAACGACATGGTCGGTGCGTGGAAGCCGTAGTCGATCAGCCGCTTCGCGACGTCGTCGACGCTGATCCCGGTCTCCTTGGTCATCGGCCGCAGATCCAGGATGCACTCGTGCGCGACCAGGCCGTTCTCGCCGGTGTACAGCACCGGGAAGGCACCCTCGAGCCGCTTCGCCACGTAGTTCGCCGTCAGTACGGCGGCCTTGGTCGCGGCGGTCAGACCCTCGGCACCCATCATCCGGATGTAGGCCCACGAAATCGCCAGTACGCCGGCCGAACCGAACGGCGCCGCGCTGATCGGGCCGACACCGGACTCCGGCCCGGCCTCGTGCAGCAGCGGGTGGTTCGGCAGGTACGGCGCCAGGTGCGCGGCCACGGCCACCGGGCCGACGCCCGGACCACCACCGCCGTGCGGGATGCAGAACGTCTTGTGCAGGTTCAGGTGGCTGACGTCGCCGCCGAACTCACCGGGCTTCGCCAGGCCGAGGAGCGCGTTCAGGTTCGCGCCGTCGACGTACACCTGGCCGCCGTGGTCGTGGACGATCTGGCAGACCTCGCGAACGCTCTCCTCGTAGACCCCGTGTGTCGAGGGGTACGTGATCATGATGGCCGCAAGCTTCGACGCATGCTCCGACGCCTTCGCCCGCAGGTCGGACAAGTCGATCGTGCCGTCGGCGTTGCCCTTGACAACGACCACCTTCATGCCGGCCATCACCGCGGAGGCGGCGTTGGTGCCGTGCGCACTGGCCGGGATCAGGCAGACGTTGCGGTCCTGATCGCCCTGCGCCCGGTGGTACCCGCGGATCGCGAGCAGACCGGCCAGCTCACCCTGGGAGCCCGCGTTCGGCTGGATCGAGACCTTCGCGTAGCCGGTGACCTCGGCCAGCCAGCGCTCCAACTGGCCGATCAGCTTCACGTACCCGGCCGCGTCCTCGATCGGCGCGAACGGGTGCAGATCGGCGAACTCCGGCCAGGTGACCGGCTCCATCTCGGTGGTCGCGTTCAGCTTCATCGTGCACGAGCCGAGCGGGATCATGCCGCGGTCGAGCGCGTAGTCGTAGTCGGACAGCTTGCGCATGTACCGCAGCATCGCCGTCTCGGACCGGTGCGTGTTGAACACCGGGTGCGTCAGGTACTCCGTCGTACGGCGAACCGCCTCGGGCAGACCCGCCGCCTCGACGGAACCGTCGTACCGGACGCCGAAGGACACGCAGACCCGGGTCAGCGCGGCGACATCGGTCTTCTCGTCGCAGGAGATGCCGACGTGGTCCGCGTCGACGAGGCGTAGCCAGATCCCGTTCTGCCGGGCGGCGTCGACGACATCGGCGGCCCGACCGGGGACGCGCGCGAGCACGGTGTCGAAGAAGGCGCCGTGGACAACCTCCACACCACCGGCGCGCAGCGACGCGGCCAGCCTGCCCGCGTACTCGTGGACACGGTCGGCGATCGCCTTCAGGCCGTCCGGCCCGTGGTAGACGGCGTACATCGACGCGACCACGGCGAGCAGGACCTGCGCCGTACAGATGTTGGAGGTCGCCTTCTCGCGGCGGATGTGCTGTTCGCGGGTCTGCAGCGCCAGCCGGTACGCCGGTGCGCCGTCAGCGTCCACGGAGACACCGACCAAGCGACCGGGCAACGACCGCTCGAGACCGGCCCGGACGGACATGAAGCCAGCGTGCGGGCCGCCGTAGAACAGCGGTACGCCGAAGCGCTGGGACGAGCCGATCACGATGTCGGCGCCGGCTTCACCCGGTGCCTCCAGCAACGTCAGCGCGAGCAGGTCCGAGGCGACCGCGACCAGGGTCTCGCGCTCGTGCGCGGCGGAGATCAGCGGCTTCAGGTCGCGGACCACACCGCCGGCACCCGGATACTGCACCAGGAAACCGAAGAATTCGCCGTCCGGCAGACCGTCGGTGGTGTCCGCGACGACCACCTCGATACCGAGCGCCTCGGCGCGGGTCCGCACGACGGCGATGGTCTGGTCGAAGCAGTCGGCGTCGACCAGGAAGCGGTCGGACTTGCTCTTCTTGTTCGACCGGTGTGCCAGCGTCATCGCCTCGGCGGCCGCGGTCCCCTCGTCCAGCAGCGACGCGTTCGCGGTCGGCAGGCCGGTCAGGTCGGACACGACGGTCTGGAAGTTCAGCAGCGCCTCGAGCCGGCCCTGGGAGATCTCCGGCTGGTACGGCGTGTACGCGGTGTACCAGGCCGGGTTCTCGACCAGTCGGCGGACGATCACCGACGGGGTGAAGGTGCCGTAGTACCCCTGGCCGATCATCGAGGTGGCCACGGTGTTGCGGGCGGCGAGCTGGCGGAGCTCGGTCAGCGCGTCGACCTCGGAGGCCGGTTCGGGCAGCCGGAGCGCCTCGGTGGACCGGATCGACTCCGGTACGGCGGCGTCCACGAGCGCGTCGACGTCGTCGTACCCGAGCAGCTGCACCATCCGGGCGACCTCGTCCGGCCGTGGTCCGATGTGCCGGTCGGCGAACGCCGCAGAGATCTGGGGTGAGTTGTTCATCAAGAGGCTCCGTTGCTGACAGTGCTTCCGGTCGCCTCCCCCTCTGTCACGCCGAGCAATGCACGCTCCAGAGTCGCCTGTGACACTCGGTCCATGGGCCTGAGAGGTTCCGGGGAGGAATTGCCCCTTCGGCGCCCGATCGCACGGGTCTCTCCCGAGTGCTGTGAACGGCTGCCCCGAGGCTACCAGGAATCCGCGAAGAGTTCGGGCAGCAGCCGCCGTGCGTCCGGACGAGCGGCCTCGACCTGCCCCCGGGTCGCCGACACCATCGGCCACCGAACCCGCGTACCGACGTCCGCCCAGTCCCCCACCGCGGCCAGGAACTTGTCCAGTGCCGGGTTCGACAACCCCGCCTTCTGCAGCGGTACGACGTGCTGCCCGAAGAACTCGCCGATCCGGCGTTCGACGTCCACATCGCGGGCGTGCTCCACCGAGCCGTTGGGCGAGAGCGCCGCGACGTTCGAGTAGCTGCCATGCGCACCGAGTAACGACATGCTCGCGAGGAAGTGCCCTGGCACGAAGATGGACAGGCCGGACTTCAGCGCCTGCTCGAACCATGCCTTGTCCCCACCGGCGGTCTTCAGACCGATCAGACTCGGCACGGCGGCGGCCAGCGACGTCAGCAGTTCTGGACGCACCGGGGTCTTCGCATGCGGTGGGTTGTAGAGGACGAGCGGCACGTCACCGGCGGTGTCCGCGACGCGCCGGAGGAAGTCGAGCGCCTCCCGGTCGTTCAAGGGCAGCCAGTCGGGCAGGATCACCTGGATCGCACCAGGTGCCAGCGCCGCGGCTCGACGTACGCGATCCAACTGCAGCTGGGCGGACGGGTGGCTCGCGCCGAGCTGGAACGGCTTGCCCGCTCCCGCGAGCACCTCGTTGATCCGGTCGAACTCGTCCTCGGTCAGCGTTTGGAACTCGCCCGCCGTGCCGTGCGCATACAAGCCGTCCAACTGACTGGCGCCCAGCACATCTACTTGAGCCTGCAGACGCGCGAAGTCGATGGAGTCGTCGGCGTTGAGGGGCAACAACAAAGTGGCCCACACACCGCGCAGCGAATCGGCGGTGAGTGGGCGCACAGGATGAAGGAAGGTCTCAGCCGGTCATGCGGGCGCGGCGGCGAGCCGCGAGTTCATCATTCGCGTGCTGATCGCCGTCCTCATGACCGTCGGCCCGCTCGGTGGGCAGCTCGGACAGCGAGCCCTCGACCTCGCGCCAGACACCGCCGAGGGCGATGCCGAACACCCCCTGGCCGCCGGCCAGCAGATCGATCACCTCGTCCGGCGAGGTGCACATGTAGACCGAGGCGCCGTCGCTCATCAGCGTGATCTGGGTCAGGTCGTCGATGCCGCGCTTGCTCAGGTGGGCGATCGCGGTCCGGATCTGCTGCAGCGAGATCCCGGCGTCCAGCAGCCGCTTGATCACCTTCAGCAACAGGACATCACGGAAACCGTACAACCGCTGAGTCCCGGAACCGGTCGCCGGGCGCACGGACGGGGAGACCAGGCCGGTGCGGGCCCAGTAGTCGAGCTGACGGTAGGTGATCCCGGCCGCATGGCACGCCGTCGGTCCGCGGAACCCGACATCCTCCGGCATCGGCCGCAGGTCGTCGTCGAAGAGCAGGCCCTGGACGCCGGCGGCAGCGACCGCCTCGGCGCGTGCTTCGGACGTCGACTGCGCCGTCAGATCCGTGTCGCCGGTGCGTGTCACGCCTGAGCCTCCCTGGGTACCGACTGGAACGGGTCACTTCCGTGGAGTGACAACACCCCACAACTCCTTCAAGGTAAGCCGCCGACCAGGGAGGGTCAACGACAACCGCACCGAGCCGTGAGCGTGTCGCGGTTGCCGCTCGAATCGTTACCTACCTGGTCTTGTACCACGCGGGTCAAAACCAGCCCGGTCCTCAGCTCTTGTCGAAGTCCTCCGGAGTCACCTGGTCGAGGAACTCACGGAACCGCTCGACCTCCTCTTCTTCCTCCACCTCGTCGGTGTTGTTCGTCTCACTGTCCGGAACCGGGATACCCGCCTCGGCCAGAATCTCCTCGGTGCAGAACACCGGTGTCCCGGTGCGCAGCGCCAGCGCGATCGAGTCCGACGGCCGGGCCGAGATCTCGGTCTTGTCGTCGAACACCAGGATCGCCTCGAACACGCCGTCGGTCAGATTCACGATCCGGACCTGACTGAGCGTGTGCCCGAGCACTCGCAGGGTCTCGGCGAACAGATCGTGCGTCAACGGCCGCGGCGGCTCCATGCCCTGCTGGGCGAAGGCGATCGCGCTGGCCTCGGCCGCGCCGATCCAGATCGGCAGGTACCGCTCTCCGCCGACCTCCCGGAGCAGCACAATCGGCTGACTCGAGGGCATCTCAACCCGGACTCCGACCACGTCGACTTCGCGCACACCTTCAGCCTACTCCGCGGGGCAGCCCCGGGCAGTCCCCGGCGGGTGCCGTGGCCGGTGGGCTCAGTGTGGTAGGCGGGAGCGGACCAGGGCAGCATGCAACCGGACCGCCAGCGCCGCGAGCTCGCCGGTCTGTTCGGTACGGCGTGGCCCGGTGACCTGCTCGATCAGGCCGGCCTCGCGGTCGGCCGCCGTACGGAACAGGCGCAGGTGCCGTGGCTCGATCCCGTAGCCGGCCAGTTCACCGGCCAGCTTGGCGACCAGGATCGCGTCGCCGTCGTAGTGGTTGCCGCGGGCCACCACCAGCCCGTGGCTCTCGACCTGGTCGAGCAACTCGGCGGAAATGCCCGCGGCGGCTCGCAACTCGTCCCGGGTCAGCTTGAGCTCGATGCCCGCGGCACCGAAATCTTCCGCGACCGGCAGACCGGGCGTCTCCGGCAACGAACCCGGCGCGACCGGAGGACCACCGGCCGCCGGGCGCAGGCCGCGGTCGATCGCGCCGAGATGTTCCTTGATCACCTTCAGTGGCAGGTACTGGTCGCGTTGCGCGGTCAGCACATAGCGCAGCCGCTCGACATCGGCCGAGCTGAACTTCCGGTAGCCCGAGGCGGTCCGGGCCGGCGTCACCAGGCCCTCGGCCTCGAGGAACCGGATCTTCGAGATGGTGACGTCGGTGAACTCGGCCCGCAGGAGCTGCAGCACCTCCCCGATGCCGCGGCCTTCGGCGGACGATTCAGGCTTGGCCACTGGCGTAGTACACCAAGCGGTACTTGCCGATCTGGACCTCGTCGCCGTTGGTCAGCAGGACCTCGTCGATCCGGTCACGGTTCACGTAGGTCCCGTTCAGGCTGCCCACGTCGCGCACCTTGACGCCGTACGGGTCCCGGCGGAACTCCGCGTGCCGGCGGGACACGGTCACGTCGTCGAGGAAGATGTCGCTGTCCGGGTGCCGGCCGGCGGTGACCACGTCGACGTCGAGCAGGAACCGGCTGCCGGCGTTCGGACCGCGCTGGACGATCAGCAGGGCAGAGCCGGCCGGCAGTGCGCCGACCGCCGCCTCGTCCTCCAGCGACAGCGGCTCGCCGGCCCGCTCGGGCTCCGGCTCGGCGCCGATCGGGGTCAGCATCGCTGTGTCGGTGACACCGGGGGTCGGCGGCGTCGCCGGGGCTGCCGCCGGGCGATCCGCGCCAGGAAGCATCGCTCCGCACTGCGAACAGAACCGGCTGCCCTCGGAGTTCTCGTGCCCGCACTGGTTGCAGAACGGCATGCTGTGATCCTCCCGATCGCCGACGGTCCGGCGACGTTTTCGTAGACCCCGTGTGAACAAGTGTGGACGCAGATTCGCGGACCTCAACCCTCGACCAGCGGTTGAGGTCCGGCCAACCTATCAGGAGCCGGCAAGCCGGCTCCTGTCAACTCCGGTCGAGCTGACCCAGGTAGGTCTCGGCGTCCATCAGCGCCTCGACCTCGGCGGTGTCCTCGACGTCGATGTCGAGGAGCCAGCCCTCGCCGTACGGGTCGCTGTTGACGAGGTCCGGCTGGTCGGCGAGCGACTCGTTGACCGCGGTCACCGTGCCGTTCACCGGGGCGAACAAGTCGCTCACGCTCTTGGTCGACTCCAGCTCGCCACAGGCGTCACCGGCCCGTACGGCGCTGCCCACCTCGGGCAGCTGGACGTAGACGATGTCACCAAGCGCGTCCTGCGCGAAGTCGGTGATGCCGACCCGCACCGGGGCGTCGCCGCCGGCCTTCACCCATTCGTGCTCGGCCGTGTACTTCAGGTCTTCGGGATACACCTTCGTTCCTCTTTCGCTCGAACAGCTACTTGGTCGGGCTGGGCGCCGGGCGAGCGTAGCGATGCTCCTCCGCGGCGTGCAAGGCGGTGATCTGGACCTGCGGAACCTCGGTCACCTCGGCTGTTCCGCCGACCTGCGGACCGGTCACCTCACTGACCAGGCCGCCGGGGAAGTTGGCCGCCTCGGCCAGATTGTGCGACTCCCCGATCGCCTCGATCACGTACGGCGAGTTCAGCTTCTGGCCGTCGATCCGGATCCCCGGGGCGTCGTCGACGAAGTCCGTACTCGCGACCACCCGGGCGGCGCCGTTGATCTGGATCGCCTCGGCGCCGGCGTCGCGCAGTTCCTCGATCGCGTCCAGCAGGTTGCTCGACGTCATCTTGGCCTCGGGGTCGTTCAGCGTGATGCGGACTCCCGGGCCCTGGGCGGGCAGTGTGCCGGCCAGGATGCCGAGCGTGCGGACCTGGGCCTCGGCCTGCTCGCGGGCGGTCTGGGCCTTGTCCGCACTCGAGGACAGCGAATTCTTCCGCTCTTCCAGCTCGGCGATCTCGCTCTCCAGCCGGCGGGTGTTCTGCCCCAGGCCGTCCAGGATCGCGATCAGGTCCTCACGGCGCGCGTTCTGGTACCCGTCGTCGGCGCGGTTGACCCGGACCTGGACGACGGCCACGCAGGCGACCAGCGCCAGTACGACGGCGACGATCGCCTGGCCGCGGGACGGCTTGAACCCGGTCCGCAGCCGGCGCAGTGCCAGGTTCGGCGTCCGGGGCTTGGGCTTGGCCTGCGGCATCGGGGTCGGCTCGTCCGGATGCGGCTGCTCGACCGGGTCCGGCTTGTTGGTCTCGGGGGTGTCGTCGCTCATGTCAGGCCCGGAAGATGTGCCGCCGGATCGCGGCCATGTTGGTGAAGATGCGGATGCCCAGGACGACGACCACGCCGGTGGACAGCTGGGAGCCGACGCCGAGCTGGTCGCCGAGGTAGACGATCAGCGCCGCGATCAGCACGTTGGACACGAACGACACGACGAACACCTTGTCGTCGAAGATCCCGTCCAGGAACGCGCGCAGCGCCCCGAACACGGCGTCGAGCGCGGCCACCACCGCGATCGGCAGGTAGGGCTGGGCCCACTCCGGGACATCGGGCGCGACCAGCAGGCCGATCACGACACCGATCACCAGTCCGAGTACGGCGATCATCTCGGTCCACCCACCTTCGCGTATCGCAGCGCGATGGTCGCATCGGCCGGCACCAGCAAGGAGTCCTCCGTCGTGATCGTCATCCGGACATCGAAGTTGCTGACCAGGTACTGCACCCACTGGCCGCCCGAGCTCTGCGAGAACCGGGCCGGCATGGTCGTGGTGTCACCGATCGCGAGCACCGTGTACGGCGGGGTGAGCGAGCTGTAGTCGACCGTGATCGCACTCCCGGCGCCGCGGATCGCGGTCATCGAGGTCAGCCGGTGACCATTCACCGAGATCGCCTCCGCGCCCGCGGTCCACAGCCCGTTGACCAGCTGCTGCAGGTCGACGTCGAGCAGCCGGCCCTCTTTGTCGGCGTCCTTCGCGTCGTCGATGACCGCCTTGATCCCCGGCCCGGTGGCCGCGATCGCGCCGGTCTGCAGCTCGACGGCGTCCAGCTGCTGCTGCAGCACCGCGCCCGAGCTCGTGTTGCTCAGTCCACTCGCCTGCAACCGGCGTACCTCGTCGGCCAGCTGCGACTGCCGGGTGCGCAGGCCGTTCAGCTGGGTGTCGGCCTGGTTGATCCGGGTGATCAGCTCTCTGCGCTGCTTCTCCGCCTCGGGCGCGCTGCGGTAGTTCTGCGAGGCCGCGACCGCGAGGAGGAACCCGAGGACGAGCAGAGCCACCACCAGCATCACGCGGTGCCGGGTCTTCGCCGGGCGGCCGTCCTGTTTCGGGCGGGTCCGGGCCGCCACGGCGTACCCCTCGTCGAGCGGGTGGGCCATGAGGTTGTTCAGCAGCGACATCGACGCGTCGACGCGCCGCGGCTTGGGTGGGCCCTCTTTCGGTGGCGCTGACTGGGTCACGGCTCTACCCGGCCGGGTCGTTGATCGGTTTCACCGTCTGGACGAGGTGGCGGAGCTGGGCGAAGTACAGGACACCGGCCCAGTAGTACAGCCCGGTCCCCCAGATCGCGAACGCCCAGCCGAACACCCTGGCGAGCAGGTTGAGGGTGCTGTCGCCGTCACCGAGCAGGAGCAGCGGGAACGCGTACAGCAGGCAGAACGTGGCCGACTTGCCGAGGAAGTGCACCGGCAGCGCGTTGAAGCCGCGGCGGTGCAGCGCCGGCAGGGTGAAGGTGAGCAGCAGGTCCCGCAGCGGCAGCGCGATCGCCAGCCACCACGGGATGATGTCGCGCAGCGCCAGGCCGATCACGGTGGCGAAGATGTAGAGCCGGTCCGCGACCGGGTCGAGCATCTGCCCGAGCCGGGTCGTCTGGTTCATCCGCCGGGCGATCTGGCCGTCGGCCCAGTCGGTGAACCCGGACACGGCCAGCACCAGCAGCGCCCAGCCGTCCTCCTGCGGCCCGAGGATCAGCCACAGGAACAGCGGCACTCCCAGCAACCGGAGGAAGCTGAGCGCGTTCGGGATCGTGAGTACCCGATCGGACACTTCCACATCCGGCACGCGACCCCTCCCTCTCACCCTGGATACCGGTCGTAACTGTACTTGGGCGGCCGGACAGGTTTACGCCCGGCCATCCCGGGGCAGGCCCGGGCATTCCCCCCGAATACCAGAACGCGTCGCCACGGATCCCGCTATGCCCGCTGCAAACCAGTGACCCGATCGATACGCAAGGGTGATGCTTAGCCTCGATCCGTGGATCCGCGCAGCGCGCCAGGACCCACGGATGGGGGCTTAGCTTGGTGAACGGGAGGGGTGGCGATGAAGTTCCTGGTGCTGATCTACGGCAATCCGGAGTCGCGCAAGGTCTGGGACGCGCTGAGCGACGAGCAGAAGAAGGAAGGGATGGCCGGGTACGCCGCCCTGCACGAGGCGCTCGCGGCCCGCGGAGAGCTGGTCGCGTCGGAGTCGCTGGACGACCCCGCCGCCACCAAGCAGGTGCTCATCCGCGACGGTCTCCCGATGACCACCGACGGCCCGTTCGCCGAGGTCAAGGAGCAGTTGGCCGGGTTCTACCTGCTCGACTGCGACTCCATGGACCGTGCCGTGGAGATCGTCGGGCAGATCCCGGAGGCGCCGTTCAGCATCGTCGAGGTACGACCGGTCCGCGATCTGTCGGCGTACACCTGATGCCGATCGAGGAGCTGCTGCGCGAGCAAGCACCTCAGGTCCTGAGCGCGCTGGTCCGCCGGTACGGCGACTTCGACGCGTGCGAGGACGCGGTCCAGGAGGCCCTGCTGGCCGCGTCGCAGCAGTGGCCGGGCGACGGCGTACCGGACAACCCGCGCAGCTGGCTGATCACGGTCGCGTCGCGGCGGCGGATCGAGGTATTGCGTAGCGAGGCGGCTCGGCAGCGGCGCGAAGAGACGGTCGCGTTGGAGGCTCCCCCGCCGGATCCGGCGCCGTCGGTCGACGACTCGCTGACGCTGCTGATGCTGTGCTGCCACCCGGCGCTCACGCCGCAGTCGCAGATCGCGCTCACTCTGCGGGCGGTCGGCGGCCTCACCACCGGCGAGATCGCCCGGGCCTTTCTGGTGCCGGAGGCAACGATCGGGCAGCGGATCAGCCGGGCGAAGGCGAAGCTGCAGGGTGCCCGGTTCGCGCTGCCGCCGGCGGCCGAGCAGCCCGAGCGACTGGCCGCCGTACTGCAGGTGCTGTATCTGATCTTCAACGAGGGGTACACCGCGTCGTCCGGCTCGTCGCTGCACCGGGTCGAGCTCAGCACGGAGGCGATCCGGCTGGCCCGGCAGTTGCGCGAGCAGTTGCCCGACGAGGGCGAGGTCGCCGGGCTGCTGGCGCTGATGCTGCTCACGGATGCCCGCCGGCCGGCCCGTACGACGGCCGACGGTGCGCTGGTGCCGTTGCCTGAGCAGGACCGCTCGGTGTGGGACGCCGGCGCGATCGCAGAAGGTACCGAGCTGATCGCCTCGACCCTGCGCGCCGCACCGGTCGGGCCGTATCAGCTGCAGGCGGCGATCGCAGCGGTGCACGACGAGGCGAAGCGCGCCGAGGACACCGACTGGCGCGAGATCCTGATGCTGTTCGAACTCCTCGAGACGATGGCACCCGGCCCGATGATCACGCTGAACCGGATCGTCGCCGTCGCCATGGTGCACGGTCCCACGGCCGGGCTCGCGCTGCTCGACGACGCCGACCCGGCGTTGCGGGACCATCACCGGCTGGCCGCCGTACGCGCGCACCTGCTCGAGCTGTCCGGCGACCGCGACGCCGCTCGGGATGCATACCAGGAGGCGGCGCGGCTGACGCAGAGCGTCCCCGAGCAGCTCTACCTCCAGGGTCGGGCGGACGCGCTCTAAGGTGCGAGCGGACGGCCCCAGCTCAGCTGGGCGACCACCTGCAACTCCAGCAGGCCGTCCTTCGCGTACGGCGTGACCGCATGCTCGACCGCGGTGTCGAACTCGACAGCCTCCTCGTCGGACATCAGGTCCCGAGCGAGTGACGAGGTCGAGTGGAACTGCTCGATGTAGTCGGCAACGCGCTGCTCGAAGGTGATCGGCGTGGTCCGCACCGTGCCCGTCGGCTCCAGCAGTCCCCGCTCCTGGATGGCATCGACCACGCTGTACGCCGGGTTGTAGTTCTGGTTGCGCGAATGACGCTTGGTCGTGACCGCGACGTCGTCCCACCACGGCATGTCCACCGGGCCGTGCTCGATGATCACGAGCTGCGCGTTCGGTGCCAGGTGCGGGACGATCCGGGCGAACGTCTCCTCCCAGGGCATCCAGTGGATGCTGGCGCCCGCGGTGACCAGGGCGTACGGACCGTGCAGCTCGGCCGTCTCGATGCCGCTCACCTGCCAGCGCAGGTTGGGGTGATCACCGCCCGGCCGGTCGCGGCCCGCGTCGACCATCGCCGGAGAGATGTCGATCGCGTCGACCCGCTCGACCCTCGGCGCCAGCGGCCGCGCGATCGCTCCCTCGCCGGCGCCGATGTCGAGCACCGTCCTCGGCTCGTCGGTGATCAGCGCTGCGAGCCGGTCGAACACCTCGTCCGGGTACGGCGGACGATGCTGATACGCCTCTGCCACGGCCTCGTACTGGAACGTTCCCGCCAGGTCGCTCATGCCGACAGCCTCGCACGAACCTCGTCCATCGCCCGGTCGGTCGACCAGCGGGCCAGCTCCGGCCAGGTGTGGTCGCGGCGCAACGCCTGGATCAGGCGGGTGCCGACGAAGTACCCGATGCGCTTCGGGAAGCCGGCCTGTCCGCTCATCGTGAGGTAGCGACCGCTGATGGCGTCGTCCTCGGAGTCGAGGTCCGCCAGGATGGCCGCCTCAGCCTCCTGCCGCCGGCTCTCACAGTCGGCGAGCCAGTCGTCGTACCCGGGTCCGAACCAGAGATGCTCGGCGAGGTCGTACTGCGGGAAAAGCTCCGCGGTCAGTGCGGTGGCGAAGCCCTCGCTGTAGATCGATTGGCCGAGCGGTCCGTCGTCGGGCCAGGGATGCTCCGGCAGTGGGAGCTGCAGCGCATGGGCGATCTCGTGGGCCGCGAGGATCTCGGCCGATCGCTCGTCCGGGATCATCTCGACCGCCAGGTACAGCGTGCCGCCGTCGACCCAGCCGTTCGACGTACCCAGTCCGACCATCGCGACGCCGTGGATGTCGACGTGCTCCGCCTCCAGCACGGGTACGACGCGTGCCGCCGCCTCCTCGATCCAACGGGTGGCGTGTGGTGCGTTGGCGCGGATGCGTGCTTCTAGTTCGGGGTAGGTCGCAAGGGCCTTCTCCAGGCGATCGGGCTCGAGGGTGCGTCCCGTGCGGGTGAAGTCGTTGAGCACTTCCGGGTGCTGCCCGGCGTACCCATCCCACTGTCTGTTCGGGTCGGTCCAGAACTCCAGGAAGGCGGGCACGAGGTCCCGGACGTCGACTGTCATTCGCTCCCCCACGAGGTCGAGTGTTCGGCGAAGTACTCCGGCTCGCTGTGCATCGGGATCACGCAGAGCAGATGCCCACCGGGCGCCCGCAGCGTGTGACAGCCCTGCCAGCTTGATACCTCGACGGCACCCAACCCGGTCAGCCGCGCGACCTCCGCGGCGACGTCGTCGGTCTCGATATCCAGGTGGTACCGCGGCGCGTCGTCGATCGACTGGATCGCCAGCACATACCCGGGCACTCCGTCGTGCAACGACGTGAACTGCGGCTCCCCGGGCGGCGACGAGGTCCGCACCCCGAGCGCCTGCGACCAGAAACCGACCGCCCCGGGCACCTCGTCCTGGTGCACATCGATCAAGAACGTCGACACCCTGCTCCTGTGCATGCAGCCAACCTAGACGGGCCGCGGTCCTCCGATCGCGGCATTTCCGGTCGGCCGGCTGGGGCCGGCTCGGTCGGCTCGGCCCCGGCTCGGTCGTCTCAGTCGTAGGTGGCTTGGGCTTGCCAGGTGGTTCGGTGCAGGGTGAAGAGCCAGGCGCGGGTGTCGGCGGTCTGGAACTGGAAGCGAGCCTGGCGGGACTCGGTGCTGGGGTCCCACCAGCGTTCGTGGGTCAGCCAGGGGCCGGCCCAGGCGGTGATCGGATGCAGCTTGTTGCTGTCGGCAACTTGTGGGGCCGGGTCCAGGCGGAAGGCGGTGGGGGCGCCGGTGAGGGCGCCGCGGGCACTGACCGAGACCTCGCTGCCGTCCTCGGCGTACACCTTCGCCCGCAGCGGCGCGGGGAAGATCGTGGTGGGTGCGAGCGTCGGCCAGCGAGCCGGGTCGACGGAGCTGATCGCGCCCGGCCACGGCTGGTCCGGCGGATGAGCCGGCACCGGGCGGTCGCCCCACGGGATCAGGGTCTGCCGCTCCGCGAACCCCCGGCCGCCGCCGATCACCACCGACGCGACGGCACCGTGACCGAGCATGCTCTGCACGCGGGACAGCGCCCGGTGGATCCGCTCGTCCGGCCCGCCACCCCACAGCCCGTCGACATGGGCACCGACCGGATCCGCCTGATCGGGGACCAGCCGCAGCCGCACGACCGGTGAGGTCAGCTCGCTGGTCGCCGTACCGCTCCCTTGCAGCTGCCAGCGGACCCGGTCCACCACGTCGGCCGCGGAGAACCAGCGCGGATGAAGCCACTCCCGCTCATGGATCCGGCCGGACTCGGTGCCGACCTCGACCCGGAGCGTCGTACACACCAGGCCGAGCTCGGTCAGCCGGGCGATCAACTCGTCGGCGACCGAACGAACCGCGAAGGCGACCTGGTCGACCCGGTCCACGGCCGGCTCGAAGTCGAGGGTCCGGGTGAGCTCGGGCGGGATCTCCCGGGCCACCACCGGACGGTCGTCGGACCCACGGGCCAGCCGGTGGGCGAAGGCACCGTCGGGACCGAACCGGGTCAGCACCTCGGTGCCGGACAGTTGCGCGAACGCACCCAGCGACCGCAGTCCGAGCCGGCGGAGCAGATCCGCGAGCTGCGGTTGCTCGAGTACGTCGACGGTGAGCGGCGCGAGGAACTCCGGCGACCCGCCGGGCGGGACCACCAGGATCCGCGTCCGCGCCGAGCTCGCCCGGGCCGCCTGCTCGGCCGCGAACGGGCCGTCGGCGATCCCGACCCGGCCGCCGAGGACCTCGAAGGTCTCGAGCCGGTCGAGCAGCTTCTCCGCGGCCTCGGACTCACCGCCGTAGAACCGGGTCGGGCCGCGCGCCTTCAACGCACACATGCCCGGACGGATCACCTGGATGCCGGGGGTGATCGCCTCCAGGCAACTGATCACCGGGTCGAACGCCCGGGCGTCGATCACCGGGTCGTACTTCAGGACGACGAGCTCGGGGCAGCGTGACTGCGCGTCCCGGGCGCGCAGACCGCGGCGAACCCCACCGGCCCGCGCGGCGGCGGAGGTGGCGAGCACCTTGCCCTTCTCGAGGATGGCGATCGGTTCGTCCGGGGAACGGCCGGCGGCCACAGCGGCCGCGGTCACCGGCCAGTCCGGCACCCAGATCACCAACGTGCGCGTCAGCCCACCACCCATCAGCCCACCACCCCTGTGCAGGACAGCCCGTGGTCGCCCATCAGCCCACCGCCTCCTCCGGCCAGGCCGTTCCTTCGGCCCAGGCCGTTCCTTCGGCCCAGGCGGTCTCTTCGGGCCAGGTGGTCTCTGCCGGCCAGCCTGGGGCTTCCTCAGGGGCGGGGTCGACCGAGCGGATGGTGCCGTCCGGGGCGGGGAGCCAGAGCTGGTGCCGCCGGGGGCCACCGACGACTCTGCGACCGCTCACCACGACGGTCGCCTGCCGCGCCGAGAGCAGCCCTTCGCCGTCACCCAGGCCGGTCCAGGCGTTGCTCTCCACCTCCAGCCGTGCCTCGCTCCCCGGCCAGGAACCGACCGAGATCAGCGTCGCCTTCCGGGTCCGCAGGCGGGCGGCGAGCCGGGACGCCTCCCCCGGGGTCACCTCGCCGGGCGGCCTGACGACGACCACGGTCAGGGCGTCGACCAGCGCTGCGACGACGTTGAGCCAGTCCTGCCCGGGGTCCGGCACCAGCACCAGGCGCTCCAGGTCGACCCCGAGCCCCCGCGCCGCCTCCGCGCCGAACGACGGCATCCCGACCACTCCGCACCAGGCGCCCTCGGCGGACGGACCGGCCATCATCGCCATCACCAGGGCGGTCGAAGTACGCACGGAGTAAACCGCCCCGCTGCGCAGACCGGCCCCGGGCAGAAGCTCGGCGACAGCAGGCAGCGTAGGCAGCTGCCGATCCACCTCGCCGGCGTCCAGCGCCTGCTGCACCCGCCGCATCCGCTCCGCAGAAGGCACGAACCGAGCAGGCTCGGCGGACGAACTGGAGTGGGACAAGGGGAAGCGGGAGGAGGTGGGGTCGGACAAGTCGCCGGGCGGGGCGGGGCGAGCAGGGTCGGTGGGAGGGGCGAGGTGAGCGAGTTCGCCGCCGGAGGGAGGGGCGGAGGGGGTGAGACGGGTGGTGGGGGCGAGTTCGGGGTCTGGGGACTGGGTTTGGGCGGCTTTCTGGGCTTTGGCCCGGGTGAGGAGCTGGCGGGCGTGGTCGAGCGCCGTGACCTTCTGGTCCGGCTTCTGGTCGATCGCGCTGACCCCCGTCATAGACCTATGTTCGAACACCTGTTCGATCATGTCAATGCGGCCGTCCACCGCCCTGCGACAGCTAGAGTCCCGGGCATGCGACGGGTCGATCACCCGCGGTTCATCACCGCTATGCAGCGGATCGACGACAGTATCGACGCCGCCTGGCAGCGGTTCTGCGCCGATTCCGGCGTCCACCAAGGTACGCCGGACGAGCGCGAACTGGCCGAGGCCGTACTGCAGAACACATCAGAGTTCGAGTGGCGCGTGGTGGACGGTGCGCTCAAGCAGCTGACCTGTCCGGAATGCGGCTCCGGCCTGGGCGCAGGCCCGACCGGTTGCACGAGTTGCGACCGGGCCAACGGCTACCGGTTCGCCGCCCGCGAAGCACCTGATCAACCAGCTCACCGACGACGAACTGGAGCAACTGATCACCCCAGCGGACCTCCCCGCGCGCTGATCGAACATAGGGTGGGAGGCATGCCGAGGACCATTGCCACCAACACCAAGACCGATCTGGACGGACTGCTGGAATTCGTCCGGCCCCGTCACCACATGCTGCTGATCACCACCCGCGCGGACGGTACGCCGCAGGCGTCGCCGGTGTCCGGTGGTGTCGACGGCGAGGGCCGCATCGTCATCTCGTCGTACCCGGAGCGGGCCAAGAGCACCAACGTGGAGCGCGACCCGCGGACCAGTGTGGTCGTGCTGTCCGACGAGTGGAGCGGCGCGTGGGTACAGGTGGACGGCCGGGGCGAGGTCATCCAGCTGCCGGACGCGGTGGAGCCCCTGGTCGACTACTACCGGTCGATCTCCGGTGAGCACCCCGACTGGGACGAGTACCGCGAGGCCATGCGGACGCAGGGCAAGTGCCTGATCCGCATCACCCCGGAGCGCTGGAGTCCCATCGCGACGGGTGGGTTCCCGGCCCGGCTGGCCGACTGACCACGGGATGCGTACGGCGCTCGTAGTCCACGCCCACCCGGACGACGAGGTGTTCGCCAGCGGCGCCGCGACCTGGGTGCTGAACTCCACCGGCTGGCGCGTCGTCCTCCGCGTCGCCACACCGGGCATGGGTACGGCGGCCGAGCGGCTGACCGGCTCGTGCGAGCTGCTCGGGATCGACGAATGGGACTGGCTCGGAGAGTCCGGTCAGTGGATCGACGACGGCGGCAGGAACGGACCGCGGACACTGGCGCGTGCTGACCAGGGCGAGGTCGCGGAAGCGGTCGAGAGGACCGTCCGCGACATCTCGCCGGAGCTGGTGCTCACCGTCGGCAGCGACGGCCTCACCGGTCACCCGGACCACATCGCCGTCTCCCGGGCCGTGCAGCTCGCCGTCCAGGGACATCCATGCCGCACTCTGGGAGCCCGGCTGCGCGCCGAGGACGTCCGCGCCGGCGAGGAGCTCGTGCGCCAACTGCTGCCGGACGAGCAGGTCGGCTCCGGACAGGTGGTCGGCTGCCCCGACAGCAGAGCCCTGGAGGAGATCTCCGGCGCACCCGAGCTGTCCCGACGCCGAGCGATGGACCAGTACTACGACGGTCTCGGGACCAAGGCTCTCCCCGAGCTCGTCACGACGTACGGCGGCCGCGGCGACGGGCTGCTCCTCAGAGCGGTCTTCGACGCCTCGGGCTGGCAGCAGGACCGGTTCGAAGTACTCGCCTAGGGCTTGGCGGAGCGGCGGGCCATCGTCTCGCTGATGCGCTGCATGGCGCCTTCCAGGTGGTCACGCAGCGCCGCCTCCGCGCCCTCCTCGTCGTGCGCGACGCACGCGTCCAGGATGGCCTGGTGCTCGCGCCGGGTCTGCTCGATCCGCGCCTTCGTCTGCCGGGAGCCGAACCGGTAGCGCTCGCTGTTCTGCCAGACCGGCTCGATCGCTCGCGGCAGCCACCGGGATCCGCCGGCCCGGTAGATGGCGAAGTGGAACTCGGTGTGCGCCTGCCGGGATGCGATGTTGTCGCCGAGCTTCGACAGCCGCACGTGCTCGGCCAGCGCGTCGCGAGCCTGGGTCGCGTCCGAGTCGGCGAACCGGGTCGCAGCCGCCCGGACCGCCAGCGTCTCCAGGGAGAGCCGGGTCTGGTGCGTGTCGCGCAGGTCCTCCATCGAGAGCTCACGCACCCACGCGCCCTTGTGCGGCACGATCTCGACCAGTCCGAGCGCCGCCATCCGCCGCAGTCCTTCGCGGATCGGCATCTGGCTCATGTCCAGCCGCTTGGCGAGCTCCTCCAGGCGGAGCGCCGTACCACTCGGGAGCTCACCGGAAAGGATCAGTTCGTGCAACTCGGCGGCGGCTTCTTCGGCGAGAGTACGACGGCCGGTCGGTCCCCCAGGTGTGAGCTCGAGTCGTCGGGTCATCGGGTACGGGCTGCCTCTCTCCTTCATCGCAGACAAGCTCTGGGAGGTAACCGTATCCGCCACCGGGTGATCTCGGGCATTCCGACAACAGATTGCCCAGCCCGGGGCATCACCGATCCAGGCCAGGCAGCCTAGATCAGGCAGTCAGTTCAGCGTCGTCAAGTCCAGCAGAACGCGTCCGCCGATCGTCGACCCGTCCAGAACCTCGCCCACGCGGTCCGCCGCCACCAGTACGGCGTCCGCTCTGGGGCGCGCGAGCGCGATGTCCGCCAGCGCCTGGCCGACCGCACCGGGCTCGAGGGTGGTCCGCTGGACGTTCACCGGCAGCACCCGCAGGTCCCGGCCGATCAGCTGGTGCAGGTCGATGGTGGTGAACTCGCCGGCCTTGTAACCGAGTACGGCGATCCGTCCACCCGGAGTGATGTGTCCGAGCACTCCACTGGTCACCGGACCGCCGACGGTGTCGATCGCGGCGTCGCACCACTGCAGCTCGCGGCCGACCTGCCCCAGCTCGTCCACCCGGACGATCTGGTCGACCAGCCCGGACACCGCATCGACAGGCTCCCCGGCCCAGGCCAGTCCGATCACCCGCGACGCACCAGCCGACCGCGCCACCGCAGCACAGAGTCGCCCGACCAGTCCGCCGATCCCGGTGATCACTACCGACTCACCCTCGAGTACGCCCGCTACCCGCCGTACTGCGGTGTGGGCGGTCAGCGCGGGAGTCAGCAGGGTCACTGCGGCCGCAGGCTCCAGCCCAGCAGGCAGACGATGTACGGCGGCGTCCGGTACGACGGCGTACCGGCCCCAGAGGCCCTGCCTGGTGACGCCGACGCCCTCGCCGCGGATCACCACCGGAGTCCCTGCCTCGTGGAGGGCAGAGCCAACCACGACACCGGCACCCTCTGAGCCCGGAACGAACGGCTGGGTCGGCTGCTTGCCGGCCACCACCGACCGGTCCTGTTGGGTCACGGCGGCAAGCCGCATCTCGACCAGCGTCTCCCCCGGCCCCGCGGCCAGTTCGATGTCCTCGGTCTTGAACTGCAGTCCCGGCCCATGACTTCGCAGGACCGGCCCCCGTACGTTCATGCCTCTACCCCGTTCACGATTTGATATCTGATCACACCCACGCTCTGACGAAGAGCGCGTCTCACTGAGCGACAACCTCCTGAGCCAGCGGCCGGGTCAGCTCGTCGGCCGCGGTCGCCCGCGCGGCCACGATCGAGTCACTGCCCATCGGGAACGGCCAGTCGCTCCCGGCCAGCACCCGCTCCGCCCCGAAGGTCTTCCCGAGCAGCTCCAGCACCCCCTCGTCGTGCACCAGGTCGTCCACGTAGAACCGGCGCAACGCGTCGGCCACCGGCAAGGAGGGCGCGACGATGCCCGGCCGCGCCTGGTCGATCCCTCGCTGCCACCGCCCCGCCACCGCTGCCGTCACCCCACCCCCATGGCACAAACAGAACCGGATCCCCGGAAACCGGCCCACCACATCCGCGAAGACCAGCGACGCCGCGGCCAGGCCGGTCTCGTACGGATTCCCCAACAGGTTCGTCAAGTAGAACGACTGGAGGCGCTCGTCGTCACTGTGGCCCGGGTGAACAAGAGTGAAAGCCTCGATTTCGTGCAGCACCCGCCACACCGGGTCCAGTCCGGCGTAGCTCGGCGTACCCAGGGCGAAGCCGCTGAAGACGCCCTCACCGGCCAGCGACGCGGCAACAGACGGAGCCTCGGCATCCAGCAGCGGCAGGTGGCCCAGCACGCGCAACTGCGGTGTGGCGAGCTCCCGAAGGCCCTGGTTGACCAACTCGGCCCACTCGACGCCGGCGTCGTACCGGAACAGGGCGGGCGGCACGGACACGACCGCGCCGTCCAGGTCCTGCTCGTCGATCCAGTGCAGCAGTGCGGCCGGGTCTGCCAAACGCTTGAGCGGCAACCGCTCCCCGTCGACCACCAGCGAGCCGCTGTCGACGGCCAGCTCGAACTCACCCTTGTACGCCGCCGACAGGACGGTCGGCGGTATCAGGTGGGTGTGGATGTCCCAGCCACCCATGTCAGCGGGCGTCCTCGTCGTTGTCGTAGAACGACGGGCGCTCCGGATAGTGCGGCCCGTCGTACACCTCCAGCAGGATCGAGGTCTCCTCGGCCCGGGTCGGACCGTGCACCACACCCTTGGGATTCCAGTAGAAGCTGCCCTTGGTCAGCGTGGTCCCGGTCGGCAGGTACACGTACCGCCCGGACAGGCAGAACATGAACTGGTTCGACGCGTGCTTGTGCTCCGACGGGATCCCGGACCCCTTCTCGAACCGCACCAGCGCGATCGACGCCTCGGTCTCCGGGTCGCGCCACAGCATCTTGTGCGACAGCCCGGCGAGCGACTTCTCCACCCACTCCAGGTCGTCCGTCTGCAGCAACACCTCCCGCAGCGACTCGTCGAAGCTCACGGGACCTCCCGGCCGGTCACATGTGTGTACAGCTCCTCGGCCACACCGGCGGCCATCGGAGCCACCGCGGCGATGTGACCATCCGGCCGGACCAGTACGACGCTCTCCGCGGGTACGCCGTACCTGTTCGTGGCAATGCTGCCCGGGTCGAACAGGGACCGGTCCCGGAGACCGGAGTCGTGGGGCGCGTCCCAGCGGGAGACGGCGTAGTGCTTCAACGCCGGCGAGTCGTTGACCGGGATGTCCGGACGACGCCGTACGTCGGTCAAGTACAGCGCGACGAACGAGTCGCGGCACAGGTCGTGGATCGTCACGCGACCAGTCGGGCTCTGCAGCACGAGGTCAGGCGCTCGGTCACCGGCTCGTACGGCTGGAGGAGCTGCAGCGGTGGCCACCATCGACCAGTCCCCTGTGCCCTCCACGTCCAGCCGGACGCTGAGCAGCGTGCGGTTGTACGCCGTCGCCCAGTCGCCCGCGGTCTCGGTGACGGCACCACGCTGATGCGACATGTACATGCGGGCCGCCTCGGCCATCTCACCCGAGCCGTTGATCGCCACCGGGCGCTGCTCCTGCTCGTAGCCGTCCAGCAACGACGGATCGGCCCAGCCGCGCAGTACCCAGGCAAGCCGCCACGGCAGGTTGGACGCGTCCAGAGCACCCGTGTTCAGGCCCAGCGCCCACATCGGCGTGATCAGGTGTGCCGCATCGCCCATCAGGAACACCCTGCGGTCCGCAGTCCACTGCTCAGCGACCCGGTGGTGCACGTTGTAGACGACCGAGCCCATCAGCTCGATCCGGTCCACCTCGCCGATGAACTGCTTGACCTTGACCAGCATGTCCTCGTCGCCCGGCGGCTCCGTCCCCGGGCCGAGCGGGAACAGGAACCGCCAGTTGTCCGGCTGCCGGATCAGCACCATCCACTCGGACTTGTCCGCGAAGTACGCCAGGTACGGGTAGTCGCGAGCGTTGTCCACATCCAAGTCGACGATGACGTCGATCAGCATGTACCGCTCGGGCAGGGTCTCCCCCACCACCTTCACACCGAGCGCATCCCGGATCTTGCTGCGGCCACCGTCACACGCGAGCAGGTGCGACGCCTCCAGCTCACGCGGCCCGTCCGGCGTCTCCAGTTGCAGTACGACGCGGTCGTCGCGCACCTCGAACGACGTCATCCGGTGCCGGGTCAGGACCGGCTGCGGCAGCGCGGCCGCGAGGATCGGCTCCATCTTCTGCTGCGGCAGGTTGATCACGAACGGGAACTGGGTGTCGTTGACCAGCTCGGCCAGCTGCACCGAGGCCCGCGCCGTGTTGGTGGCCCGGTCGATGTCGCCGATCTCGTCGATCCGCAGCGCGGCCGCCAGGATGCCGTCGACGGCGCCGTAGCGGTTCCAGATCTCGAGAGTCCGGCTGAGCGTCGTCCCGGCCTTGGTGTCGGAGGACAGTACGGCGTCCTCCTCGAGCAGCACGAACGGGACACCGTAGTGGGCCAGCCCGAGGGCCGTCGTCAGGCCGATCGGCCCGGCCCCCACCACCGCAACAGGCAACTGATCAGTCACACATCACTCCACAAAGCTCGTGAGCTTGGCAAAGGCGCGTTCCCGGGTCAGCATCGACCCGGTCATCGCCGCAGCGTCGGACAGCAGGAACAGCAACGGGCCGACCACGTCCTCGGGGTCGCCGATACCTATGGTGTCGCGCCAGTGGTCGCGGTCCGCACCGGCGTTCGCACCGCGGAACTGCTCGGTGTCGATCACCCCCGGCGAGACCACGTTCACCCGGACCCAGTGCTCGGCCACCTCCGCGGCCAGCGACTTGGCGAAGGCGACCAGCGCCGCCTTGCTCGAGGCGTACGCCGACGCACCTGGATAACCGCCGGCGGCCATGCCGGACGTGAACACGACCACCGATCCGGACCGCCGCGCCACCAGATGCGGTACCACGGCCTGACACACCCAGACCACGCCGTCGAGGTTGACCTGAAGGGCGCGGGCCCACTCGGCCGGATCCATGTCCAGCACCTGCGACCGCGGCTGCACTGCCGCTCCGGCGACCAGACCGTCGATCCGCCCGTGCCGGGTCAGCACCGACGCGACGGCCGACTCCACCGCCGACCGGTCGGCCACGTCCACCTCGACGTACTCGACGGCGGCGTCGGCCGGCTTCACGACATCGAAGACGACCGCCGTCCCACCACAGGCGTTGACAGCCGCGGCCAGCGCCGCACCGATGCCCTGCGCGCCGCCGGTGATCACCACGACCTCGCCGGTCGCGTCGAAGCGCACCTTCATGACGACTCCTTCTGCTTCGACGGGCCGTGCTGATTCCCCTCGGCCCGCCTTGTCATGGTCTCGGTGATCCGCTGGAACGCACCGGCCAGATGGTTGCGCAGGGCCCGCTCCGCCGCATCCGAGTCGCGGGCGACACACGCGTCCAGGATGGCCTGGTGCTCCTGCCGGTTGCGCTCGATCAGGAAATCGGTCGGCCGGCTGCCGAACCGGTATCGCTCGCTGTTCTGCCAGACCGGCTCGATCGCCCTGGCCAGCCACTGCGAGCCGCTGGCCCGGTAGAGCGTGAAGTGGAAGTCCGCGTGCGCCTGCCGAGCGCCGATCGAGTCCTCTGCCCGCGACAACCGCAGGTGCTCGGCCAACGCGGCCGCGGCCCGCTGGAAGTCTCCGTCGGCGAACCGTTCCGCCGCCGCCCGCACCGCCAGGCTCTCCAGCGCCAGCCGGGTCTCGTGTGTGTCCCGCAGATCCTCCAGCGACAGGTCGCGGACCCACGCACCGCGGTGCGGGATGATCTCGACCAGTCCGAGCGCCTCCAGCCGCCGGAGTCCTTCCCGGACCGGCATCTGACTCATCTCGAGCCGGTTCGCCAGCTCCACCAGGCGCAACGGCGTACCGCTGGGGAGCTCTCCGGACAGGATCAGCTGGTGCAGTTCGGCGGCGGCATGTTCTGCGAGGGTACGACGGCCGCCGCGTCCGCCGCCGGGCAACAGCTCGAGTGGGCCGGTCATCACAGCACCTGCCGGACGACGGTGTTGCGCAACTCGCCGATCTTGTCTGCCCGCGTCACCACGACGTCGCCTTCCTGCAGGAACACCTGCGGCTCCCGCGCGTTGCCGATGCCTGCCGGTGTGCCGGTCAGCAGAAGGTCGCCCGGCCGCTCCTGGCCGGCGTGCTCCACCATCACGTACCGCATCTCAGGTCCACTCGACGCCGCGCATCATTTCCCCCCAGGTCATGAGATCACCGCGATCGCGTTGATCTCGATCAGGTAGTCAGGGTGCGCGAGCTTGCTGACCTCGACCATCGTCGAGGCCGGCAGCGGTTCGGCGAAGTACTGCGCCCGGATCTCGTGGATCTTCGCGAAGTCCTCCATGTTGCGCACGTACACATCCACCCGGCACACGTCGGCGAGCGTGCCGCCGGCCGCCTGGACCGCCGCCTGCACGTTCTCCAGCACCTGCCGCGTCTGCTCCCGGATGTCGCCGGCGCCGGCGATGCTGCCATCCGGACGGCGGGCGGTCATCCCCGAGACGAACACCAGCCGGCCCGTCGCCTCGATCGTGGTGGCCTGTGAGAACACGCCGTTCGGGCTGTGCAGCGTGTCCGTCGAGATCTGCTTCTTCGGCATCAGCTCAGTACCCCTCCCGCCGGAACGACAGCACCGACCGCCCGTGCGGCCGCCAGCAGCGCGTCCAGCCCCGACCTCTCGATCAGTACGCCGTGCCGCCGCTGGTGTGCTGCCCGTTCCGCCTCGATCTCCCCCGGCAGGTACAGCCGGTTCACCCCTGGCGCGGTCGCACTGCCGCGCACCCGCGCGGCCAGCCCGGACGAGCGCCGACGGAAACTCTCCACCCCGCCCATCAACTCCGGGTCGATGGCCAGGAACAGATGCGCGCAGTCGTTCGGCCGGTCCGGCTCCCGGTACAGCGGGCGGACCTGGTCACCCCAGCCGCCACCGCTCAGTACGCCGGTCAGGACGTCGATCATCAGCGCCAGACCGAAACCCTTGTGCCCGGCGGCCGGCAGCAGCATGCCCAGGACGGCCTCTTCCGCATCCGTGGTCGGCGTGCCCGACGGGTCGGTGGCCCAGCTTTCCGGGATCGGCCGCCCGGCCGACGCGGCCAGCCGGATCTTGCCCAGGGCAACGGCCGACAGGGCCATGTCGAGCACGATCTCCACCCCGGCCGAGGTGGGCACCGCGATCGCCAGCGGATTGTTGCCGACGATCCGCTCGGCGCCACCGGGCGCGGGCATCAGCGGCGTGGTGTTGGACATCGCCACGCCGATGCATCCCGCCTGCCCGGCCTGCATGGCCCAGCGGCTGGCCGCACCGAAGTGGTGCGCGTTGCGGACCGACACCAGGCCGAGGCCGTAGCGGCCGGCTCGCTCGATCGCATGGCCCATCGCCTGTGGGCTCGACAGTTGCCCCATCCCGCCGCGCGCGTCCACGACCATCGCCGCACCCGCGTCGTACAGCATGTCGAGCTCGCGTTCCCGGGTGACGCCGCCGGCGTTGAGGCGCTCGACGTACATCGGGACGAGCATGATGCCGTGCGAACTCACCCCGCGTAAGTCCGCCTCGACGAGGGCGGCGGCGATCTTGGTGGAGTCGGCCGGGTCGAAGCCGAGCGCGGTGAAGACGGCCGAGACGGTGGCTTCCAGCCAGGCAGGCCGGACCAGGACCCGGCGGTCGGCGTCGGAGGCTTGTGCGGTCACCGGGCGCTCACCGCGATTCCTGCGCCCAGGGCAGGAACAGGTGCTCCAGCAGGACCAGGATGTAGAACAAGACGATGCTCAGGATGCTGAGCAGGGTGATCGCGGCGAACGCCAGCGGCGTGTCCGCACTCGCGCCCGACTGGTAGATCACGTAGCCAAGGCCGTGGGTCGTGCCAACGAACTCGGCGATCACCGAACCGATCACCGCCAGCGAGATCGCCACCTTCATGCCGGTGAACATCTGCGGCATCGCGTAGCGCAGCCGCAGCTTGAAGAACTCCTGCGCCCGGCTCGCATTCAGCGACCGGAGCAACTCGACCAGCTCGATCGGCGTCGATTTCATCCCCTGTGCGGTCGAGATGACGATCGGGAAGAAACAGACCAGCAGCACCATGACCACCTTCGGCCACTGACCGAAGCCCATCCACACCACCAGCAGCGGAGCGATCGCGACCTTCGGAATCGCGTTCACCATCAGCAGCAGCGGGTACACCAGCCGCTCCAGCAGCACCGACCGGACGATCAACAGCGCGATCGGTACGCCGACCACGATCGCCAGCAGGAAGCCCTCGACCGTCTCCAGGATCGACGTCCCGGTCTCGGTCAGCAGGTACGACGGCTGGTCCATGAAGCTGATGACGACGTCCTTCGGACTCGGCAGCAGGTAGGACTCGATCCCGAACACGATCGTGGCCAGCCACCACAGCGCGATCGCACCGGCCAGGCCGATGATCGGCAGCAGCACCGCCGCGACCGGCGAGTCCTTCAGCCAGGACCGTTTGGTCATCGCGGCCGCACCTCGTCCACCTGCCGCGGCGCCGGCTCTTCAATCGGCGCCACCTTCTCCGCGAGCAGACCGTGCAGCAGTCCGCTGATCCGGGCGACCTCGGTCAGGTGTGCGTTCTGGCCCAGGGTGCGCGGGCGCGGGATGTCGATGTCGACGACCTCGCGCAGCCGGCCCGGCCGCGGGGTCAGCACGACCACCCGGTCGGCCAGCAGCACGGCCTCCTCGATCGAGTGGGTGACGAAGACGATCGTCGTGTCCAGCTCCATCTTGATCCGCTGCAGTTCGTCGGACAGCTCGGTCCGGGTGAGCGCGTCGAGCGCGGAGAACGGCTCGTCCATCAGCATCACCTGCGGGTCGCGGATCAGCGACCGGCACAGTGAGACGCGCTGCTGCATGCCGCCGGACAGCTCGTGCGGCAGCCGCCGCTCGAATCCGGTCAGCCCGGTCAGCTCCAGCAACTCGTGGGCCCGGTCGCGGTACGCCGCCCGGCCCCGATCGCCCTCGCCGCCGTCGATCTCGATCGGCAGCATGACGTTCGACAGCACCGACCGCCACGGCAGCAGCGCCGGCCGCTGGAACATGAACGAGACGTCCCGGCGCGGACCGGTGACGGGGTCACCCGCCACCCGGACCGCGCCGGACGTCGGTGAGATCAGTCCCGCGATCAGCCGGAGCAGAGTGGACTTGCCACATCCGGACCGGCCGATCAGCGTGACGAACTCGTTCTGCTGGACGTGCAGGTCGATCTCCTCGAGGGCCGTGACCTGGCCCTCGCGTCCGTCGAAGACCTGCCCCACACCGTCCAGCCGGATCATCGACGAGATTCAGCTCTTCGGCGCGAGGTCGATGCTGACGACGTCCTCGGACTTGACCGAGCCCGCGGGCGTGATCGCGCCGGCCTCGTCCAGCAGCTTCAGGATGGTCTGCACCCGCTGCGGGTCGACCGAGCCGAGCGGGTCGTTGAAGCCGTCCGGCTTGACGTACGGCTTCATCAGCTTGAGCTCTTCGGTGGCGACGCCGAGGTCGGTCTGCGGCACGTACTTCTTCAGGATCGCGGCGGCCGCGGCCGGGTCGTCGATGGTGTCCTGCAGGCCCTTGAGCAGCGCGGCGGTGAACTTCTTCACCTGGTCCGGGTGGTCCTTGGCCAGATCGGTCCGGGTGATGATCGCGTTGCCGTACAGGTCCGGCAGCACCTCGCCGTAGGGCAGTACGACGGCCTTGCGGTGCTTCGGGTCCGCCTTCTCGACCAGCGGTACGCCGACCACGAACTGGCCGATCGCCGGCACCTTCCCGGACGCGAGCAGCTGCGGCAACGCCGGCGGCGGGGACGGGATGAAGTCGGTCTTGTCGGCGGGAATCTTGGCCGCCTTGGCGTAGACCGGGAACATCACCGTGTTGGTCGAGCCCGGCTGGTCGCCGACGGACTTGCCGACCAGGTCCTGCGGCTTGGTGATGCCGTAGCCCTCCAGCGAGACGATCGCGGCCAGCGAGCGCTGGTGGATCATCCCGACCGTGGTCACCGGCAGCTTCTGCTTGCCCAGGGTGATGACGGCGCCGGTGAAGTCACCGATGCCGTAGTCGGCCTGGCCGCCGGCCACCAGCTTCATCACGTCGACCGTGCCGGAGCCCGGGTTGATCGTGACGTCGAAGCCGGCGTCCTTGAAATAGCCCTTCTCCAGGGCCACGTAGGCGTAAGCCTCCCGGCCGAAGGTGTTGAAGGAGGTCAGATAGCTGACCTTCGTCAGGCCGGTGTCGGCCTGCTTTCCCTCATCGTCGTTGTTGCACGCGCTGACCAGGGCGAGCCCCAGGACCGCCACCAACGCGATGACGGAACGCCTCAACCTCATATCGACCTCTCTCGTCCGATATTTGATCAAACATCAAATTCAGAAAGGTGGTCAATCGGCCTTTGGGGACTTCACCGGGACTTTACGTCCCCGTGCCAGGTCCCCGCAGAGCCCTTCGGCCACCCGTTCTGGAGCCGTTTCCCCTACCCGTCCTGTCTAGGACCGGCATCCCGCCCCGACCACAGACCGTACCTGCCCGGACAGCAGATCGCGACGGCCGCAGGCTCCGAAACCGTCCGTTCGGTGTCAAATTTGTGTAAACCGTCAGTTTCGAGTGACGCACGGCACGTAACCGGAACCGTGACCCGGCCATGACCCGGCCATGACCCGGCGTCGAGCGGCACGTCGCGGTCCTCACTCCCCGGAGGGAGGTCTCCGGCTCCCCGGAGGGAGGTCTCCGGGCCGGACGTTTGGCACCATGGAGGGGTGGCGAACGGGCTGGTGCGCGGATCGGCGCGTCCCGTGCGTGGGGCGCCGGCCCTGCTGCGTGCGGTGACCAGCCTCGGCCGGGCGTCGACGTACCTGCGCTGGGTCTACCTCCTGCTGGGCGCGGCCCTGGTGCTCGCGTTCATCCTGGTGGACAGCGCGCTGGTCGCGGTGGCCCAGGATCTCCAGTTGCCGAAAGTTGCCATCGGCATCGTCATCGCCGTGATCGCGGCCGGTCCGCCGATCGCCCTCGGCGTGCTGCCCGCGGTCCGTGAGGTCGAGGGGATCGCGGTCGAGTCGCTGCTCGGCGTCCGGTTCGAGGAGCGACCGCTCGGTCCGGCGCGGACCTGGCCGCAGCGCCGTCGGACGGCGAGCTGGTTCTGCCTGCACCTGATCGCGGGCGGCGCGGTGGGCGTTCTCAGCACGATCGTGTTCGGCGTCGGAGCGATCTGGCTCGCGGTGCCGTTCCGCTCCCCCGGTACCCGGGACATCGTGCCGGGCTGGACGTACGAGATCACTGGCGGCTGGGGCGATCTGTGGCTGCCGGCCGCGGCCGTGGGCGGGATCGTCGGCCTGTTCCTGCTCTCCGCCGCCGTGGGTGCACTGCTCGCCCACCTGGCCCCGCGCGTCCTCGGGCCGACCGCCGCGGAGCGCATCGAGCTGCTCGAGCGCCGTACGGCGACACTTGCCGAGCGCAACCGTCTGGCCCGGGAGTTGCACGACAGCGTCGGGCACGCGCTCAGCCTGGTCACCATCCAGGCGGCCGCGGCGCGCCGGGTGCTGGCGACCGATCCGGAGTTCGCCGAGACGGCGCTGGCCGCGATGGAGACGTCCGCCCGCTCCGCGCTGGCCGAACTCGACCACGTGCTCGGACTCCTGCGCGACGACCGCCGCCCCGGGTCGCAGACGACGCCGCAGTCGACCCTCGGCGACCTCGACCGGCTGGTCGACGCCACCCGGGCCGGCGGCATCACGGTCGACGTACGGCGAGACGGCGACCTGGAACGGCTGCCGGCGGCCGTCTCCCGGGAGGCCTACCGGATCGTCCAGGAGGGCCTCACCAATGCGATCCGCCACGCCGGCCACCGTGCGGGTGAGCTCACGATCGACCTCTCCATCCGGCTGGACGGTTCCGGTCTTCGCCTCGAGCTGACCAACCCGGTCAGCGGTACGTCGGACCACGCGGGCGGTGGCCGTGGTCTGGCCGGTATCCGTGAAAGGGTCGCCGTACTGCAGGGCACCGTGGCAGCAGGTCTGGACGGACCGCTCTGGCGGCTGGCCGTGACCTTGCCGGTCGCCGTGACGACGAAGGGATGAGATGAATCTGTCGGTGGTCGTGGTCGACGACGAGCCGCTGATCCGCAGCGGGCTGCGCGCCATCATCAACGCCGAGCCCGACCTCACGGTGGTGGGCGAGGCCGGCGACGGCGCGGAGGTGCTGCCGGTCGTCCGCCGTACCGGCGCCGACGTGGTGCTGATGGATGTCCGGATGCCCGCTGTCGATGGGATCCAGGCGACCCGGCTGCTCCTGGAGAACCTCGACCCCGCGCCGCGTGTGCTGGTGGTGACGACGTTCGAGAACGACGACTACGTGTACGACGCCCTGCGCGCGGGAGCCTCCGGGTTCCTGCTCAAGCGGACGCCGCCGGACGACATCATCGCGGCGATCCGCACAGTCGCCGGGAGCGAGTCACTGCTGTTCCCCGAGGCGATCCGCGCGCTGGCCCGGGCCCACGCAGGAGGGCAGTCGCCGCGGCCGACCGGCTTGGACGAATACCAGCTGACCGAACGGGAGCAAGAGGTACTACGTCTGATGGCGCGCGGACTGTCGAACGCGGAGATCGCCACAGAACTCATCCTCGGCCTGCAGACGGTCAAGACCCACGTGGCGAACGTCCTCGCCAAGCTGAACGCCCGGGACCGCACCCAGGCCGTCATCCGGGCCTACGAGTCGGGCTTCGTCCCGCTGCACTGACCTGACCGGTCAGGTGTCGGCCGGGTCCACGTTCTCGTCGGCGAGGACACAGGCGTTGTGCAGCGGGTCGACGGTGTCGGCCTTGACCGCCACACGCTGCAGGAGCATCCGGAAGCTGGCGCGCTCGGAGTCCTCCAGACTGCCGAGGACCTCCTCCTCGGCCGTCGCAAGTCGCTGCTCCAGCTCACACAAGGTCTCCCGGCCCTGCTCGGTCGCCACGATCAGCCGCGCCCGGCGATCGGCCGGGTCCGGCTGTCGCTGGACCAGGCCGGCCTTCTCCAGGTCGTCCAGCAGGTAGGTCATCACGGTCCGGTCCACGCCGAGCTGCGCCGCGAGGTCGAGCTGCCGCTTCGGGCCCTCCCCATGTGCGGCCGCCAGCACCTGGTAGCCGCGCGGTCCGCCCGGTACGTCGTCGAGCACCGCGGCGGCCGTCTTGGCGTACCGCCGGAAGACGACGCCCAGCGCCCAGCCGAGGTCCGTCTCGACCGGCGCACCGCTGGCGGTCCGGTGGGGCGCTCCTCTGGCTGCCCGGCTCCCGACGTCGGGCGAAGTACTGGTCACGCCCCCATCGTACGTGGTGTACGCCACTCGGAATACGATCTGACTTCAATATGTTCTGCCTCACAGATTATCTTCAGGACAGCTCGTATGAGCCGCCCCCAATCTGATGGAGATGAACGAATGACCACCCTGTTACGCGTCGACGCCAGCATCCGGGTCGAAGGATCGGTGAGCCGCGCTCTGGCGGACAGCGCCGAGGCGGCCTGGAAGGCGGAGCACCCGGACGGCATCGTGGTCCGCCGCGATCTCGGGTTGCACCCGCTGCCGTCGACCATCTGGCCGACGCTGGCCGCCGCGCAGGTGGGCGCCGAGCCCGCCGACGGCGCCGACCGCACCCCGCTCGCCGAGGCGAAAGCCCTCGCCGAGCAGCTCGCGAACGAGGTCAAGACCGCGGACGCCATCCTGCTCGCCGTCCCGCTGTACAACTACGGCATCGCCAACAACGTGAAGACCTGGATCGACCTGCTGCTGATCGACCCGGAGCTGGTCCGCGGCACCGCTGGGACGGCGGGCCGGCCGGTCATCTTCACCCTCGCCCGCGGCGGCGGCTACAGCCCCGGTACCCCGAAGCACGGCTGGGACCACGCCACGCCGTACCTGGAGCGGGTCTTCGCGGACATCTTCGGCATGAACGTCCGCACCGCCGCCGCCGAACTCACCCTGGCCCCGGTCACCCCGGGCATGGAGGAGCTCGTCGACGCGTCCAAGGTCTCCGAGTCGGAGGCCCGGGTCACCGCTGAGCAACACGGCACCGTGGTAGCCCGCGAGCTCATCGGCAACGCGGCCTGACCTCCACGCGTCGTGCTCGCCTGACTGCGAGCCTGGTGCGGTGCCGTGCTAGCCGGCACCGGATCAGGCGACCTGCCAGGTCGACAGCGTGACCGACAGCGTGACGATCGAGGGTTCGGGCAGTACGGCGATCCGTTGCGCCAGCTCGCGATAGTTCAGATGACGCGCACTCGGCGTCATCAGCACCAACTGCTCCACCGCACCCCGGTCGAGCCGCATCGTCTCCTCGACGACTTCCCGGCCGGTGTTCACGAATGCACCGGCGAGTGATTCCCGCAGCCGGCGCTCCTTCTCCTCGTCGACCGTGACGAGCCCCAGTACGCCGACCAGTTCGGCGAGGTGCTCCTGATTCGGTGTCACCACCAGGAGCGAACCGCCGGGCGCGAGGACCCGGGCCATCTCGGCGGCGTTGCGCGGCGCGAACACGTTCAGCATGAGGTGCGCGGAGTTGTCCAGCAGTGGCAGCTGCTGCCACGCGTCGCACACCACGGATCCGATCCGCCGATCCACCTTGGCCGCGCGGCGGGCGGCGTACCTGGAGACGTCCAGGGCGAGGCCGCGACGGGCGGCTGAGGCACCCACGACACCGGCGAGGTAGTAGCCGGTGCCGGCGCCGATCTCGACGACCAGTTCCTCGCCGTCCGGCCGCAGGCTCGCGGCGGCGTTGAGGATCAGCGCGTCCCGGATCGGGGTGTAGTGGCCGCCGCCGAGGAAGACCGTCCGGGCACCGACCATCGCGGCCGAGTCGCCGTCGATCCCGGTGGATGCCGAGGGCAACAGATTGAGGTAGCCCTGCTTGGCCAGGTCGTACGTGTGCCCTTGCGGGCAGCGCGCCGTACGGTCGGTCAGGGCGAGTGCGTCCGCGCAGACGGGACAGCGCAGTACGGCGACCAGGTCGGCATCCATCGACCCAGTGTCTCAGTCCCCCGGGTGGGTCAGGTGATGTCCCGGCTGGTGAGGCGCGCCCAGGCGGCCGTGTAGAAGACGACCAGGTAGGCGGCCTGCACGAGCAGGTTGCGGACGATCTCATGCCAGTACGGCGGATCTCGGAGCAGGTCGGCGAACGACTGCCACCGGTACATCAGCAGCCACGGATGGATCGCGTGCAGCTGCGGGATCGCGGTCATGATGCCGAGCACGATGAACGCGCCGAAGGTCGCCGCCATCGCGGCCAGCGGGGTCGACGTCAGCGACGAGACGAAGAGGCCGATCCCGGCCAGCCCAAGCAGCGACAGCGAGATCACCACTGCGATCAGGAGAGCGCGGAACAGGCCCTCCCCCAGCGAGACCGTCGTCCCGGACAGCAGGAGTACGTCGCCGACCGGGAAGAGAATGATGCCGACGATCAGCCCGGAGATCCAGATCGTCATCGTCGCGGCCAGGCAGAACACCGCGAGCGCGACCATCTTGGCCGCGAGCAGCCGACTGCGCCCGGCCGGTGCGGTGAGCATGTTGCGCAAGGTGCCGAGGCTGGCCTCGCCGGCGAGAGACTCGCCCGAGATGACGGTGACCGCGGTCGGAAGGAAGAACGGCAGGGAGAGGCCGAGGCTCGCGACGATCAGGAACAGGCCGTTGCCGGCGACCTGACCGAGGAACCCCTGGGCGTCGCCGTCGGAGCCGGAGAGCTTGATCGCGATCCCGATCAGCAGCGGGACGGCGGCGAGGACGCCGAGTCCGGCCTGGGTGCGGGCGCGCCCGAAAACGAGCCGCAGCTCCGAACGGAACAGGCCGAGCGTGTGCTGGCCCGCGGTCACCCGCCGGCCGCTCTCGACAGTGCTACTCAGCGACATCGAAACCCTCCCCCGTGAGCGCGACGAAGGCCTCCTCCAGGCTGGGGCGTTCCAGCCCGAAGCCATGGATGCGAACATCGGCGGCGACCAGGGCCGCCGCGAACTTGTCGACCGGGAGGTCGCCGGAGTCGCCTTCGACGGTCTCCTCGGTGGTCTTCAGATCGGTGGCGCCGAGGCTCTTGAGGGTCTCGGCCGCCTGCGCGAGGTCCGGCGTACGGACGACCAGACGGGGGCGGAGCTCGGCGCGCAGGTCGGCCACGGTCGACTGGCGGACGAGTTTGCCGCGGCTCATCACGGCCGCGTGGGTGCAGACCTGCTCCACCTCGGCCAGCAGGTGGGTCGAGGTGAACACCGTCGTGCCGTCGCTGGCCAGCTCGCGAATCAGGTTCCGGACCTCGCGGGTGCCTTGCGGGTCGAGGCCGTTGGTCGGCTCGTCGAGCACCAGCAGGTCGCGACGCTGCATCAACGCGACCGCGATGGCGAGCCGCTGCCGCATACCGAGCGAGTAGGCCCGGACTTTCTTGCCTGCGGCATTGGACAGACCGACCCGCTCGAGGGCTTCGGCCGCGCGGGCCTTGCGCGTGCGTGGGTCAGCGGTCCGGTCGGCCGCGTCGAAGCGCAGCAGGTTCGCCTGTCCGGTCCAGAACGGGTAGAACGCCGGCCCTTCGACCAGCGCGCCGACCCGTGGCAAGACCTTCAGCTGGGCCTTCGGCATCGATTCGCCGAGCAGCTCGACCGACCCCGAGGTCGGCGCGATCAGCCCCAGCAGCATCCGGATGGTCGTCGTCTTCCCGGACCCGTTCGGCCCGAGGAACCCGAACACGCTCCCCGCGGGGACCTCCAGGTCCACGGTGTCCACCGCCACCTGGCCACCGTGGAAACGCTTCGTCAGTCCCCGCGTGACGATGGGTGGGGCGGCCGATGCCGCGGGTGGCGGCGGCTCCTGCGGGGTCGTCACGTCAGCGGGGAGCCTTGGCTGCGGCGGCCTGCAGGGTGTCGGGGGTGACCAGACCGGCGAAGACGCGGCCGTCGTCGGTGATCAGGGCGCTGACCATCTTGCTGGTCAGGATCTTGCCCTTGCCCCAGGAACCCTCGACCGTACGAGCGTTGGCGAGCAGCTGGTCGACCGGGCCGTTGCCGGTGGTCTTCACGCCGCGGACCATCACCACGCTCTCCCAGCCCGTGCCGATCACGGTCGGCTTGTCGCCGCGCTGGGCCGGCGCCTTCTCACCCTTCGGCCCGACCGCCTTCGGCGGCTTCACCGGGTGCGGGGCCTCGCGCGTCGCGGGCACCTTCTTGTCCGTCACTTTCACACCCTTCGGCGGGGTGAAGCTGAACGTACTCGCCGCCGGTACGTCGAACGACACCGAGGAGAAGCCGAGTTCCACGGCCGGGTCGTTGCCGGTCCGCGGCATCACGGTCACGTCGAGCGGGACCCACGTCTTCGAGTCGATCGCCAGCGTCACCGAGCCGACCGTCGTACGGTCCGTCTTCGGCACCAGGCGCAGCTTGTAGGCGTCCCGGCCGGCGACCTTCTCCGTACCGCTCACCTCGACCTTGGTGGTCGGGTCGATCGCGTCCAGGAACTGCTTCGCGACCGCCTGCGGGTCGTAGTTCTGCGGCGCGACCTTGGGCTTGTCCGGCTTCGCGGAGCGCGCCGGCAGCGTCAGCTTGACGGCCTCACGCCGGGACGAGTCGTACGCCCAGGCGGACTTGCCGTCGGTCGTCCAGACCCGCTCGGCCTGGTTGTCCAGGACGGACACCCGGGCCTTGTCCGGGGTCGCGAAGGCGACGCGGGCGGTGTGCTGACCGCTGAGCAGCTCGGAGACCGGGTTGCCGCCCTCGACACCAGGGATCGCGGGCAGGCCGAGATCCGCGGAAGAGCGGACCGTGCCGCTCAGCCCGTCGACCTTGGCCGTCTGCACCCTGGCGAGCAGATCCTGCGCCGTGATGCCGGGCAGCTTCGGGGAGGCGTCCGCGACCACTGGCCCGAGTGCCCCCACACCTGCCACTACCGCGATTGCCGTAACCGGAACCAACCACCGTCGACTGCGCTGCGTTACGCCCATGTAGTCAAGACTCGCACCGCGTCGCGGCGGAACCAAGAGGTCTCAGGGTGGGTTCACCCAAAAGAGTGAGCCGCGCGTACTACCAGGGTCGTACGCGGGGCCTGGTACGGCGGCTCAACGGCTCTGCAGCGCGTCCAGGGCCACGGTCATCGCGGCGGCCACGCGGAAGTCGAGGCGCTGGTCCTGGACGGTGACCCGGTACCGGTCCCGGACCGTGAGCCTGCGCTCCACCGACAGTACCGGCTGACCGCTGTTCACGTCGGTGAAGTCGAAGTGGAAGATGAACGGCAGCGGGATCTCGCCGACGAACGGCACGAACTCCCAGATCCGGCGGACGATCGCGATCGTGGGGTTACGCTCCGTCCCGCTCGAGTGCACATGGCCGGCGCTCAGCTGCCAGCTGGACCGCAGCAGGCTCTTGCCGAACTCTTTCTTGAACCAGCCGATCGGCTGGCCGTCGGCGTCCATCACGTCGTAGCCCGAACCCAGGTCGATCGACTTGCGCGCCTTGAACGAGAACACCGGCCGGGTCTTGGTGTCGTCGGTGTAGAACGTGACCTGCTCCTTGAACGCCATCCGCTTCTGCTGCGCGAACGCCAGCAGCGGCCCGTCCGAGCCGTCCGGGTTGGTCGTGATCAGCTCGTACTTGTTCGCCATCATCGTGACCCGCTGCTTCATCGAGAACGCGGGCACGTACATGGCGGCTGGGCCCTCAGGAGGAACGGTCATGCGAGGAGTGTGACAGCATTCCCGCTCATCCAGCAGTCGTCACCCCGCAGGCCGATGCACCGACGCGCAGTCCCCGCGCCATCGCATCGGCCAGTTCGGATTGCTCGACGATCTGGACAACGAACTCGCCTACGCCCTGCAACGCAAGGTCCCGTGCGAGCTCGACACCGAGCTCCACCGCCTCGACCGGCGTACGAGCAGGCCGCCACAGCACACCGAAGTCGGCTGTGGGTTTCTGTGGACTCAGCTGTACGACGAGCGCCTCGGGCTGCTCCAAGTACTGCGCCGGATCGCCGCCCACGATGAGTCGGACGAGCTGTCGGCTGTTTGTCCGTACGGCGTTCTGCTGTGCCTGCACCGCGTCGTCGACGATCGACGTGGGTGCGACGCCGGGAAGGCCGCGCCGGCCCCATTCCTCTTGGTGGACTGCCCAGGCGAGTGGGCGGCGTGCAGCCCAGCCGGTGCGTACCAACTCGGGTGCGGTGGCGAACTCCTCGACGTACCCGACACAGAGGTAGCCGACGAGCTCGATGTGGGTGGGGAGGTCGAGTACCGCGGCGACCTCGGCGGGCTCGAAGAAGGAAACCCAGCCGACGCCCAGTCCTTCGGCTCGCGCGGCGAGCCAGAGGTTCTGGATCGCGATCGCCACGGAGAACCAGGTGGTCCGTGGGTCCGCGTGCCGACCGAGCACATGCCGCCCGCCGCGGCCCGCGTCGCAGGTGACCGCGATGTTCAGCGGGGTGTCCAGGATGGCTTCGATCTTCAGGCCGTCGAATGACTGCCGGCGGTCGGACGGCAGACTCGCCGCGAACGCGTCCCGCTGAGCCGACGCCAGGTCATGCACCTTCCGCCGCGTGGCCACGTCCCGAATCAACAGAAAGTCCCACGGCTGACTCAACCCCACACTCGGAGCCCGATGCGCAGCCTCCAACACCCGCCCCAACACATCATCAGGAATCTCTCGCTGCAGAAACCCCCTCCGCACATCCCGCCGCTCCGCAATCACCCGATGGACGATGTGCCGTTCTGCAGGTGCATAGCCAGGAGCAGCAGGCAAGCGGCCGATGGCTGTTGTCGCACGAGTTGAACGACGCTTCGTGACCAGCAGTTCGGCGCCGGTGAGGAGCACTGCAGCTTCTGCAACGCCTGGCGTGCCGGTTAGTTGGTCGACCTTCTCGCTTGGGGTGGGGACGGACTGGCGGGCCAGCTCTTCGGCGGGCGCGGTTTGTAGGTCGGCGCTCAGGGAGGCGGCCAGGCGTTGGACGCCTGGCTCGGTTTCGCGGCCGGCGACCGTGACGACGAGTCGGACCGTGCCTCCGCCGGCCTCCTGTAGCGCGTCGTGCACGAGGTCACGGAGTTCGCGGTACGGCGTACCGGAGCGGAGGCCGATGCCGACGACGAGGTTCACTTCTCGAGCCCCGCATGCACACGTGCTTCCGCGACGAAGCGGGCCGGGACGTCCGGGCACGCCGTCCAATGCAGATGCAGGTACGACGCGTGCACCCGAGGCAAAGCGATGCCCTCGACACCAGCGGGCAGGTGCCACGCGGGATCGACCTGGGCGTCCAGCTCGATCGCCGTCCGGTGGAACTCGTGACCGCGGACCCGACGACCCTCGTCGAAGAACGCAGTCGTGGTGGCGGCGATCGCCGTCCGGTAGCCGAGGGTCAGGCGGTCGGTCATCCGAGCGGTCGCAGGGAGCACACCCGTCATCGGATGGCCGTCCAGCTCGCGACACAGATAGAGCAGTCCGGCGCACTCGGCGATGACCGGCAGCCCGGCCGCGATCTCGGACGCCACCTGCCGACGGAGTACGTCATTGGCCGACAGCGCTTCAGCGTGCAGCTCCGGGAAGCCACCACCCAGATACAGCGCCGAGGTTGCTTCAGGCAATGGGTCCGACAGCGGGTCGAAGGAAACAACATCGGCGCCCGCGGCAACCAGCAGCTCGGCAGTCTCGGTGTAGCGGAACGAGAACACGGGTCCACCGGCAACCGCCACCACCGGCCGACCTTCACCCGCCTGAGCCACCTCCGCGGTCGGGTCCCACGCCTCGACGTCGAGATCTGTGGCGGCATGGGCAGCGGCGACGAACGCTTCCAGGTCGACGCCTTGGCGGACCAGTTCGGCGGCAGCCTCAACCGCCGCCGAGGCTTGCTCCCGCTGCTCATCTGCCGGGACCAGACCGAGGTGACGGCTGGGCACGGTCAGGCGGGTGTCGCGCCGAAGCACACCGAGCACCGGTACGCCGGTCGGCGCCACTCCGGCCCGGACCTCGGCCTCGTGACGGTCCGAACCGACCTTGTTCAGGATGACGCCGACGATGCGGATCTCGGTGTCGAAGGCAACGAAACCCTGGACGACGGCGCCGACGCTTCGACCCGCAGCCGACGCCTCGACCACCAGCACCACAGGTGCCTTGAGCAACTTCGCGACGTGGGCGGTGGACGAGAACCCTTCGGTCCCGAGGGCGCCGTCGTACAGCCCCATCACGCCTTCGACAACGGCGAGGTCTGCGCCAGCGGCACCGTGAGCGAACAGCGGGCCGACGCGCTCCTCGCCGGACAGCATCGGATCGAGGTTCCGCCCGGGACGACCCGTGGCGACCGCGTGGAACCCAGGATCGATGTAGTCCGGCCCCACTTTGAACCCGGCGACCGTGCGCCCGGCCCGCCGCAGCGCCGCCATCAACCCAACGGCGACCGTGGTCTTCCCAGCCCCCGAAGCCGGCGCCGCCACCACAACCCGCGGGATCACCGGGTCTCCCCCACTGCGGCGCGTTCCCTGACCCCGCCGGGCGTTACCACTCGATGCCCTTCTGACCCTTCTGGCCTGTGTCCATCGGGTGCTTGACCTTGGTCATCTCGGTGACCAGGTCGGCGGCGTCCAGCAGGCGCTGGTCCGCGTTGCGTCCGGTGATCACGACGTACTGGTGACCGGGCCGGTTCGTCAGCGTCTCGATCACCTCGTCGACGTCGACCCAGCCCCACTTCATCGGGTACGTGAACTCGTCCAGGACGTACAGGTCGTGTGTCTGCGCGGCGATCCGGCGCTGGATCTCGCGCCAGCCCTCCAGCGCGTCGGCGGCGTGGTCCTCCTCGGTGCCGGCCTTCCGCGACCAGCTCCACCCCTCGCCCATCTTGTGCCACTCGACCGGCCCGCCCTGACCGGTCGCCGTGTGCAACTCACCGAGCGCCTTGAACGCGCTCTCCTCGCCGACCTTCCACTTCGCGCTCTTGACGAACTGGAACACACCGATGTTCCAGCCCTGGTTCCAGCCGCGCAGAGCCATCCCGAAGGCGGCCGTCGACTTTCCCTTCATCTCACCGGTGTGCACCATCAGCAGCGGCCGGTTCCGGCGCTGGCGGGTCGTCAGGCCGTCCTGCGGCACCACACTGGGCTGCCCCTTCGGCATCAGGCCGCCCTCCGGTCCGTCACCGTGCGGATGAGGTTGCCAGCGGCAACTTCACCGAGATCGAGGTACTCGGCGCCGAGGTCGGCCGCGAGCTCCCCGGCCAGCCCGAGCCGGACGCCGCGGCGCGGCTCGCAATCGACGACCACCGTGGCGATTCCGTGCTGGGCAAGCCAGCCGGCCGCCTGGCGGGCGCGGGCGAACGCGTTGTCTCCGTGGGTGGCTCGGCCGTCGGTGACGAGCACGAGCAGTGGGCGTCGACGTGGGTCGCGGATCGCGGCGATCCGCAGTACCTCGGCGGCTTGCAGCAGTCCCTCGGCGAGCGGCGTACGTCCGCCCGTCGGCAGCGATTCAAGCCGGCGTACGGCGGTCTCGACGCTGCCGGTGGGCGGCAGGGCGACCGTCGCGGCGGCACCGGCGAACGTGACGAGGCCGACGGTGTCACGGCGCTGGTACGCGTCCAGGAGGAGCGAGACGATCGCGGTCTTCACCTCACCCATCCGCTTCTTCGTCCCCATCGAGCCGGACGCGTCCACGCAGAACAGCACGAGGTTGCCCTCGCGCCCTTCTCGTACGGCGAGCCGCACATCCGCCGCCCGCACCGCGAGCCCCGGCCCGGTCCGCCCGCGCGCATGCTGATGCGGCGCCGCGGATCGGATCGTTGCCAGGAGATGCGGGCGGCCTGCCTCACGTCCTGCCCGTGAACGGTCGCCCACTACGCGCCCGACCTCGGTGATCGCCCGGGACCGCCGACCAGCGACGCCTGTCCCGGCGGCCTGCACACTGAGTAACCGCGCCTTGTAGGGCTCCGAGCTGCCGACTACCTCACCAGCCGGCGCCGGCCCAGGCCGGCCACTCGCCTCGCCGCCTTCTGACCCATCCCGGTCGGCTCCCGCCGAGTCTGCGGTGGAGTCGGCAGGGTCCGCGTCCGCGTCGGCCGGACTGCCGTCGTCCGCGGGATCCGCTCCCCCGCCCGGACCGCCTGGACCGTCCGGATCGTCGTCCGGGTCCTCCGGGGGCGGAGTGCTGTTGTTGATCGCCTCTTCCAGTTGGTCCTCGTCAAGACCTGGAGCGTCGAACGGATTTCGACGACGCCGGTGCGGCAACGCCAGCTTGGCGGCCGCGCGTACATCATCCACCTCGACCACAGTGCGCCCGGACCAGGCAGCGTGGGCAACCGCCGTACGCGCGGTGACCAGGTCGGCCCGCATCCCGTCGACGTCGAACGACGCGCAGATCTCCGCGATCTGACGCAAAGCGGAGTCGGTGAGAATCACCTCGGTCAGCAGGGCACGAGCCTTGACAATGCGCTCGGCGAGCTCGCGCTGCGGACCGTCGTACCGAGCAATGAAGGCATCCGGATCAGCCTCGTATCCGAGCCGAGCCCGCATCACCTCGACCCGGACGGCAGGATCCCGGCTGGCGACGACATCAACAGTCAGCCCGAACCGGTCGAGCAGCTGCGGCCGCAGCTCACCCTCCTCCGGGTTCATCGTGCCGACCAGGACGAACCGCGCCGGGTGCGTGACCGACACCCCGTCCCGCTCGACCGTCGCACGTCCCATCGCCGCCGCATCGAGCAGTACGTCGACCAGATGGTCGTGCAGGAGATTGACCTCGTCGACGTACAGGATCCCGCGGTGCGCCGCGGCCAGCAGTCCAGGCTCGTATGCGGTGATGCCCTCGGCCAGCGCCTTCTCGAGATGCAACGACCCGAGCACACGGTCCTCGGTCGCACCCACTGGAAGCTCGACCAGCCCGGCCGGCCGGGAGTCGCTGACCGACGAATGCGGCCCGTCGGGACAGGCCGGGTCCGGGTGGTCGGGGTCGCAGGAGAAGCGGCAGCCCGGTACGACGTCCACCGTCGGCAGGATCTCGGTCAGTGCGCGGACCGCGGTCGACTTCGCCGTACCCTTCTCGCCCCGGATCAGCACCCCACCGATCGCCGGCGAGATCGCGGCCAGAATCAGGGCGAGCTGAAGATCGTCCATCCCGACCACGGCGGTGAACGGGAAACCACTGGACGGTGAGGCAGGCCGCATGAGCGGTGGATCCCTTCGTCGAGCGGGTATCCACGCCCGCCGGCAGCTGGTACGCCGTACCACGGAGACCGCAGTCCGACGGACGGAGGTGGATGTCCTGGCTTCCGGGATTCACCCCGGTCACAGTGGCGGGACCGCCCCGGACTCCCGGCCGAAGCCGGTCACCGGTGTTCCTCCACAACCGTCCGCCCGATCATGACACACGCCACCCATCCCTCAGCGACCAGGTTCACACCCGCACCCGGCGGTGGTGGGCCTGTCGGTTGGGCGCGGATGGGTGTTCACTGAGGTGGCATGGGGGGTCTTCGGGCCGATCATCGGTTTGCGGGACGGGCCGTCGAACAGGAACTGCTCGGCGACGTGCTGCGCGACGCCGTCGGCGGGATCCCGCGCGCGATCGTGATCCACGGTGAAGCCGGCATCGGAAAGAGCCGCTTGGCGCGGGAGATGTGCCGGGATCCGCGGCTGACCGTCCTGTGGGGATCGTGCGTGCACTTCGGTGGCGCGTCGGTTCCGTTCGCCCCGATCAGCGGCGCACTGCAGGACTGGCTCAGCCAGGCCGACGCGGACGAGCGGGAGCGGATCCTCGCCGCGACCGATGGGCTGACCGCCTTGCTTCCCTCGATCGGCACGAACGGCAGCGGCAGCGCGGCCGACGGCATCGACTCGACGCGGCTGCCGATGCTGGTCGATCTCGTGCTGAACCGGATCGCGGACCAGCGCCCGACGGTGGTCGTCATCGACGACCTGCAGTGGGCCGACGTGGCCTCGCTGGACGTGCTGTCCTACCTGATCGCCGGATTCCGGGTCCAGCGGCTGGTCCTGATCGCCACCTGCAGGACCGAGGAACGCGGCGAGGGGCATCCACTCCACTCCTGGCTGGCCGACATGCGCCGGATGCCGTACTTCGGCGAGATTTCCTTGCAACCGCTCGACCTGGGGGCCGTCAGCAACCAGATCGAAGGACTGCTCGGCCACACGCCCGACATCGAGCTCGCGACCGAGGTCCTGGCCAGGTCGGACGGCAACCCCTATCTCGTCGAACTCATGGTCCGCGGTCTGTCCGGCTCCGAGCGCAGTCTGCCTCCAACAGTCCCGGCCGCACTCGGGGAAGCTCTGCTCGCCACCTGGCACGGCCTCAGCGAACAGGCCCGGCTGCTCACCAGAGTTCTCGCCGTTGGCGGTCGCCCGACGTCGTCCGCGGTACTGAGCCAGGTCGCATCCGGCCATGGGATCGACGCGAATCAGATCACCCCCAGCCTGTCCGAGGCGCAGGACCGCGGGGTCGTGCGCAACGACGGCGGCAGCTGGTGGTTCCGCCATCCGCTGCTGGCCGAGGTCCTGTACGACGGCCTGTCCCCCGACCAAGCGATCGAGCTGCATTCCGACTACGTCCGAATACTCGAGTCGCGCCCCGCCGAGTTGACGGCCGCCGACCTGGCGGTCCACAACGAACGAGCCGGCAACATCGATGCGACCTTCCGCTGGTCGCTGGTGGCGGCCGACCAGGCAGCACAGCTACGGGCCCCGTCCGAAGAGGCGATCCAACTCCGCCGCGCGTGCGCTGTCTGGGAGTCGGCATCACCGGCGATCCGAGGCGGGCGTGACGACAGGATCCGCTTGTTGCGACGGACAAGCACGATCTGTCTCCGGGCAAGCCTGGCCGACGCGGCCGTCCCGCTCCTGACCGAGGCATTGAGCCTGGTGGACAAAACGCGCGAGCCGTTGCTGGCCTGCGATCTCCTGGTCGCGCGGTCCGACGCCCGCTGGAGCTCGACCGCACCCGGCATGCCGGACCTGGCCGACGTTCGGGAAGCGATCGAGTTGACGACCGACTTCCCCGCGAGCGCGGAGCGCGCCGTCGCGTTCGCCGAGCTGTCCGAGAGCGAGACGCTGCACGGCCTGCCGGACGACGTACTGCACGCAGAGGAAGCGGTCCGGATCGCGCATAGGTCAGGCTCGGCGCAAGCCATCGGGCGAGCCTTGGGTGCATTGGCGGCTGTGTCCGACAGTCGCGCGCCGCTCGAGTCGCTCGCCGGTGCGGAGGTTGCGGAGCAGCTGGCCAGGTCCTGTGGAGATATCGACACCGCCACCAATGCCGCCATCTTCCGTTTCAATGCCCTCCACACGATCGGCCCGCGATCCGACGCAGCCGAGGTCACTCGCGCGTCGTATGTCGAGGCGGTCTCCGCCGGCGCCGGTGTCTGGGCGTATTTCCTCGCCTTCCAGGCCGCCGGTGAGCTGATCGAACTCGGCCGGTGGGACGAGTGCCGTGACTTGTTGCGGTCAGCGTTGGCGGCCCGCGCGGCCGATATCCCTGGAGCAGGCGTCAGGCTGGCCGCAAGCCTGCTCGCCGTCAGGTCGGGCCGGACCGAGGAGGCCCGGCAGCATTTCGATCGGGCGTTGGAGCTGATCTCCGACGACTTCAATCCGCTCCGCCCGTACATCACCCGCGTCGGCATCGAGCTGATGACGGCGGAAGGCAAGGTCGCAGACTCCGTGGCCTGGGCACGCCCACGTCTGACCGTGCTGGATCAGGCGCCTGAGGGGTGGGATGACGAGGTACTTCCGGGCTTCGCCCAGGCGGCGGCCGACGCAGCCTGCGCCGCCCGCGACCGCGGTGAGGTCGCCGCCGTCGCTGCGGCCGCGGACGCGCTCGACAGCGTCATCGACGGATGGCCGCGGGCGCCCTTCGCCGACGCCATGGGTGGCGTGGATGTCCAAGCGATGAATGAGGCACTCCTTGCGGCCGAGATCGGCCGCTGCCGGAACACCCTGGATCAAGCTGACCTGTGGCGCCGCGCGGCAGACGCGTGTGGTGTTGCCGGAAGTCGCTGGGATCAAGCGGTCGCGCAGTGGCGGTGCGCCGAGGCTGAGCTCACCAGCGGACCGACTTCGGCGCAGGCACGCGGCCTCCTGCGGCACGCTCATGAATGCGCGGTCGAGTTGGGCGCCGAGCCCTTGCGTCGAGAGGTCGAGTCGCTCGCGCGGCGGGCAAAGGTTGACTTGAGCCCGGTCGAGGACGTGCCGTCCGTCGACGACTCACGGCTGGCAGCGCTCACCGGGCGGGAGCGGGAGGTCCTGACGTTTCTCGTGGCCGGGCGGTCGAACTCCGAGATCGCCAAGGATCTGTTCATCAGTGACAAGACGGTCAGTGTTCATGTCTCGAACATTCTGCGGAAGACCGGGACTACGAGCCGGGTGGCAGCCGCCGCTCTGGCTGAGCGGCGGCTGCCTGGTCAGTGAAGGTGGACCGGATGGCGACGTCGGTAGGCCCAAAGTGCGGCCAGGGCGATACCGGCCCCACCGATGGCGCTTGCGCCGGCCTGCCGAGCTTCGGCGAGGTTGTCGTCGACCTCGATCGTCGGGCTCGGATCGTGGACGACCACGACAGGCTGCCGGTAGTCGTCTTCGGGATAGATCTCGCGCGCCGAGGCCTGGGATGCGATCGCCAGGGTGATGCCGACGGTCAACACAGGTACGGCCACGAGGGTACGGATGTGCTTCACGGTTCCTCCTCACGGCGCGGATCGCCGTCTGCATTCACCCTGCGGCCGGGCCCGGAGTCGCCACATCGGGCAGTCCACCTCAGATCCGCGGCGTACCCCCTTAGGTAGCTTGGGGCCGTGCTGATCAAGGCGTGCCTGAACGGTGATCGGTCGCGAGCGGATCACCGCGGCGTACCGGTGACTCCGGAGGAGTTGGCGGCGGAGGGTGCGGCTGCGGTGCGGGCGGGAGCGCAGGCGTTGCATGTGCATCCGCGCGGAGGTGATGAGCGCGAGAGCCTGCGGTGGGACGACATCCGGGCCGCGGTGGAGGCGGTGCGGGTGAGCTGTCCGGGAGTGCCGGTCGGGGTGTCGACTCGGGAGGAGATCGTGCCTGAGTTGGCGGCGAGGTTGCGGCTGATCGGCGCGTGGGAAGCCGGGCCGGACTTCGCGAGTGTGAACTTTCATGAGGACGGCGCGGAGCGGGTTGCGGAGTTGCTGATCGCGCGTGGGATCGGGGTCGAGGCTGGGTTGTTCACGCCGGCGGCCGCTGACAAGTACCTCACCTGGGGTGGGACGGTGGTGCGCGTGCTGGTCGAGGCGATCCCGGGGGTGTCGCCGGGATCGGATGGTGTGGAGGCGGCTCAGGCGGTGCTCGACGCGCTGCCGACGCGGGACGTGCTGGTGCATGGCGAGGGCGAGTGGGCCTGGCCGGTACTGCGCTGGGCCTCGGCGCAGGGGTACGACGTACGGGTCGGGCTGGAGGACATGCCAACGGGCCCGGACGGACAGCCCGTCAGCTCTAACGCGGACCTACTGGCCTACCTTTAGGAGAGGCGCTTCGCGAGGGCCGTGGCGGCCGCGTCGTCCTTGACCTCGCGGATGCCGACGATCGGGGTGACGGTGACGTATCCGGCCTTCAGCAGCGCCTCGTCGGAGTCGGATACCGGGTTGGGCGAGGGTGGTTCGAGCTCGATCATCGGCTCGCCACTCGGAGCGGTGGTTCCGACGACGCGCGAACGCTTGATCGGCGCCAGCGAGGCGTGCCGGACACCGCTGAGCTGATCGAGCGGGCGGTCCGGAACGTTGATGGTCAGGACGGTACCGGCCGGCTCCGGCACGATCCAGGTGAGCGCCTCGGCCGCCACCGCGGCCGCTGTCGGCCAGTGGTCCGGGTCCTCGGAGTCGATGCTGATCGCGACCGCCGACAACCCCTGCCCCGCCGCGGTCAGCGCCGCGGCGACGGTGCCGGAGTGGAAGATCGGTACGCCGATGTTGTGGCCGCGGTTGATCCCCGACAACACCACGTCCGGGGCCCGCCCGAACGCCCCGACGGACGCCAGCGTCACCGCGAGAGCCGGCGTACCGTCGACGCCGACGTAGGTGACGCCGTTCTCCTCGAACGTCGCCGTCCGGATCGGCCGCCCGACCATCCCGGCGCGCGCCGAGCCGACACCGCTCTCGTCGTACAGCGGAGCCAGCACGAGCACCTCATGCCCGAGCGCCGCGATCGCTGGTGCGAGCGCCCGGATCCCCGGAGCCTGGTAACCGTCGTCGTTGGTGATCAGGACTCTCAACTGTTGAGGCGCCATACCCCCACCCAATCACAGGACGTCAGCCGCGGTCCTCGATATCGCCTTCCGTCTCAAGTACTGCGCTGCGGAGCGTCTCCAGTGCCTCCGGTGACGGTTCTGCCCACAGTCCTCGCTGGGCTGCTTCGAGTAGGCGTTCGGCGATGCCGTGGCGGGCCCAAGGGTTGGACTTGCGGAAGAACTCGGCCATCTCGGGGTTGGCGACGTACTCGGTGGTGAGGGTCTCGTACATCCAGTCGTCCACCACACCGGCAGTCGCGTCGTACCCGAAGAGGTAGTCCACCGTCGCGGCCATCTCGAAGGCACCCTTGTACCCGTGCCGCCGCATCGCCGTCATCCACCGCGGGTTCACCACCCGGGCCCGGAAGACGCGCTTGGTCTCCTCCTCCAGGGTCCGTGTCTTCACCTGCGCCGGTACGGCGGAATCCCCGACGTACGCCTTGGGGTTGGACCCCGTCAGGTGACGGACCATGGCGATCATGCCGCCGTGGTACTGGAAGTAGTCGTCGGAGTCCATGATGTCGTGCTCGCGAGTGTCCGCGTTCTTCGCCGCCACCTGGATCCGGGCGTAGGCGCGTTCCATCGAGCCGCGGGCCTCAGCGCCGTCGAGGCCCTTGCCGTACGCGTACCCGCCCCAGACCGCGTACACCTCGGCGAGCTCGGCGTCGGTCCGCCAGTTCCGCGCGTCCACGAGCGGCAGCAGGCCGGCGCCGTACGAGCCCGGCTTGGAGCCGAACACCCGGGCGGTCGACGACCGTACGTCGTTGCCCGCAGCAACGTCAGCGTCGACGTGCGCCCGCAGGTAGTTGTCCGAAGCCCCTTCCTCCAGGGCGGCGACGGTACGGACCGCCTCGTCCAGCAGCGTGACCACGTGCGGGAACGCGTCCCGGAAGAAACCGGAGATCCGGATCGTCACGTCGACGCGTGGCCGGCCGAGTTCCTCCAGGCCGACCACCTCGAAGCCGGTAACCCGACGCGAGGCCTCGTCCCAGACCGGGCGGCAGCCGAGCAGCCACAACACCTCGGCGAGATCGTCGCCCTGGGTCCGCATCGCCGACGTACCCCAGACCGTCAGGCCGACCGATCGCGGCCACTCCCCTGTTTCCGCCTTGTGGCGGGCCAGCAGCGAGTCGGCCAGCGCGACCCCGACATCCCAGGCGTTGCGGCTCGGGATCGCCTTCGGGTCGACGGCGTAGAAGTTGCGCCCGGTCGGCAGCACGTTGACCAGACCGCGGGTCGGCGAGCCGGACGGACCGGCCTCGACGAAGCGGCCGTCCAGGGCGCGCAGAACGTTCGTCAGTTCGTCACCGGTGCGTGCGAGCCGCGGCACGACCTCCTCGGCGGCGAAGGTGAGCGACGCCTCGACCTGTTCCGACGACCGCCCGAGCACCTCGATCACGACGACCGGGACCTTCGCGGCCTCCCAGCTCAGCGTCTCCATCCCGACGACGAGCTTGCGCGCGACGGCTTCCAGCAGGTCGACACCGTCGGCGCCGCTCACCGCCGGCAGATCCGCGAGCGTCGCCAGCTCGGCAAGCTCCGGCACGGCCCGGCCGGGATCGGCGAGCATAGCCGCCTCGTCGACTCCGAAGGTCTCACCCAGCGCCGTGCGCAGGCCGGGAATCGAGTACGACCCGCCCCAGAGCTGCCGCGCCCGCAGTACGGCGAGCACCAGGTTGACCCGTGCCTCGCCGGCCGGTGCACCACCGAGGATGTGCAGACCGTCGCGGATCTGAACGTCCTTGATCTCGCACAGGTACCCGTCCAGGTGCAGGACGAACTCGTCGAAGTCGTCGTCCTCGGGCCGCTCGGACGTGTGCAGGTCGTGATGCAGTTGAGCCGCCTGGATCAGGGTCCAGATCTGCGCACGCAGCGTCGGCACCTTGTCCGGGTCCAGAGCCGACACGGTCGCGTACTCGTCGAGCAGGTACTCCAGCTTCGCCATGTCGCCGTACGTCTCGGCCCGCGCCATCGGCGGGACCAGGTGGTCGACGACGGTCGCGTGCGCGCGCCGCTTCGCCTGCGTCCCCTCACCGGGGTCGTTGACGATGAACGGGTAGACCATCGGCAGATTCCCGAGGACCGCGTCCGGCGCGCAGCCTGCCGCCAGCCCGATCCCCTTGCCCGGCAGCCATTCGAGCGTGCCGTGCTTGCCCAGGTGGACGACCGCGTGCGCACCGAAGCCGCCATCCGACGGCGCGGCCTCCAGCCAGCGGTACGCCGCCAGGTAGTGGTGCGACGGCGCCATGTCCGGGTCGTGGTAGATCGCGACCGGGTTCTCCCCGAAGCCGCGCGGCGGCTGGATCATCAGTACGACGTTCCCGAAGCGCAGCGCCGCCAACGCGATCGCGGGCTCGTCCCCGGACGTGTCGACGTACAGCTCACCGGGCGGCTCGCCCCACGCCTTGGTCATTGCCTCGCGCAACGACTCCGGGACGCGACCGAACCATTGCTGGTAGACCGACCGCGGGATCGTCGCGACGGCGCTGGCCAACTGCTCGTCGGTGAGCCAATCAACGTCGTGACCGCCCGCCGCGATCAGTCGGTGAATGAGCCCGTCTGCGCCGTCCGCGCCCTGCAGTTCACTGAGGTCGAGGCCGCCGAGGTCGTACCCGGCGTCCTCGAGCTGCCCGAGCAGGACGACCGCCGAGGCTGGAGTGTCAAGGCCGACCGCGTTCCCGATCCGGGCGTGCTTGGTCGGGTACGACGACAGCACCAGCGCGAGTCGCTTGTCGCCGTTCGGCACGTGGCGGAGCCGTGCATGCGCCACCGCGATCCCAGCCAGCCGGGTACACCGCTCCGGGTCCGGCGCGTACCGGGCCAGATCGTCGGCGTCGTACGCCTTGAAGGAGAACGGGATCGTGATCAGTCGTCCGTCGAACTCGGGGATCGCCACCTGGGTCGCGGCGTCCATCGGACTGATCGCGGCGTCGCTGGCCAGCCACTGCTCGCGGGTCGAGGTCAGCGCGAGGCCCTGGATCAGCGGGATGTCGAGGGACGCGAGCGCGCCGGCGTCCCAGGCATCGTCCGAGCCGCCCGCGCTCGCGTTGGCCGCGACGGATCCGCCGGCGGCCAGGAGGGTCGTGACGAGGACGTCGCACTTCCGCAGCAGGTCGAACAGTCCGGCGTTCTCATCGCTGGTCGGGTCGAGTCCGCGGAGCGTCCCGCAGTACACGGGCAGCGACTGCGCGCCGGCGGCCTCGACCGCACTCGCCAGCGCATCGACGAAGGCCGTGTTCCCGGAGATCTCGTGCGCTCGGTAGTAGACGATGCCGACCACCGGCCGCTCATCCTCGACGAACGTCCCGCGGACGCCGTACGCCGGGAGTGCGCGGGGCGGGTCGAACGCGTCGCCCGTCAGCAGCAGCGTGTCGCTCAGGAAGCCGGCCAGGTTACGCAGATTCTCGGAGCCGCCTTCACGCAGGTAGGCCAGCGCCTCGGTCACCGCGCCCGCCGGCACGGTCGACAACGACATCAGTTCGGCGTCGGGCGCGGCCTCGCCACTGACCACGACCGCCGGCTTGCCGGAGGCGAGCACCGCGTCGAGGCCCTCCTCCCAGGCCCGGCGACCGCCGAGCAACCGGACCACGACGATCTCGGCCGCGTCCAGCAACGGGGCCAGGTCGGCGAGGTCGAGCCGGGCGGGGTTAGCGACCTTCCAGCCGGCGTCCGCCTCGGCGGCGGCGAGCAGATCGGTGTCGGCGGTGGAGAGCAGCAGGAGGTTCGCGGGCATGCGCGACCGGTCCTTCCTCGGGGTGTCCACGCCCCGTCCGGAGGTGCGACAGCGGCAGTTCCTGACTCCCCTACGCCTGACTACGGCGCTGGGTCACAGTGGCGGGACCGTCCCGGACTCACACCGGGTTCCTGCAGTTGCCATCGCTTGACGCCGAGACTCTATCGGACGCGCCCACTTATGCTGGAGGTGACCAGAAGGCGGCTGAAGGAGAATCCGGTGCGCCGCGAACACCCTGGACTCGTCATCGCTCTGGCTGCCGGTCTCGTCGCCTCGGCCGTCCTGGTCCCGACCAGCCTGGCGACCGGCATTCGCCAAGGCGACGGCACCGATGACACGGATCCGGCGGTGGTCACGACCTGGAACGCGATCGCCGAACGGACGACCCTGAAGCAGCCACGAGCCTAGGCCCACGCATCGACGCAGGCCGCGGCGGGAACCGGCTCGGCCGCCAAGTCGCGAACTGGGTCGCGACCCACCAGTTCCGCTGAATCGCTCAGCGGTGCATGGCGTAGTGGGCGGCGAGGAGGTCGGTGCCCCAGTCGTTGCGGAGGTCTCGCCAGACCGAGTGGATGTGGTTGGCGTCGTCCTGGGTGTTGTCGTACTCGGCCAGGAACGTCGGGCCGGCGATCGAGTAGTAGTGGCGGTGGCCGATGCCGGGTTCGGTCGCGCCGGCCCAGGCGAAGCTGAGGCGCTCGATGCCCTGGTCGGTGATGTCCTGCCAGGTCTGCAACCCGATCGGTCCGGCGGCCCTCCCGACGTACTGGCCGATGAGGAGGCTGAACAACTGCCGTTGTTCCGCGGTCATGTCGCCGTACGCGAGGCCCTGGTGGAGAAGCTTGGCGTCGGCGACCGGGTCGTGCCGGGTCAGGATGTCGTCGGGTGCGTCCGGCGAGACGACGGCCACCTCACGCTGGGCCGGCTCGAGCGCGTGCAGGAGCTGGAAGCCCAGGTCCTGCTCGGCGGCGAGGAAACGCCGGCCGGCCTGCGGCCCGGACCGGACCTCGGCCGGATTCGACCCGAGGAACTGCGGGGTGAACGAGATCGCCCCGTCCACGAGTGTCACGTGCAACGCGAGGTGATGCCCGTTCAGCCGCCAGGCCCACGGCTCCGTCCCAGCCGGATCGCCCAGCACCCGCAGGAAGTACCGGTCGCCGACGACGGATCCCTCCCACTCGCCGCTCGGCGGCAGGGCCGGGATCCCGCGCACGATGATCTCCGCGTCCCACACCGCCCAGACGTCGGCCACACCGCGCTCACTGCACCCGATCGCGACGAGCCGCTCCACCAACTGCTGCTGGGCCGGAGTCAGCTCCGTCAGCGGAAGGCCCGGTACCGCACCCGGCAGGTAGGTCCACTGCTTATGGTCCGGGGTGTCGAACGCCGCCTTGATCTTGTCCAGCTGCGCCGGCGACAGGCTCGCCAAGAGTTCGAGAACCGCTTCCCGGGTCTGCTCCACAACCATGCCGATGCTCCCGTTCCGTCGACCAGAATGCCTCGCCCAGCCTACGACCACCACCTCGCCCCGGTCGCGACACGTGAGAACCCGACGCCGTCGTACGCTGCGCTGGTGTCTGAACAGTCAGGGGCTCGCGGCGTGGTCTCTGTCGTGGTGGGGTCCCTGAGCAGGCCTGGCGTGATGCTGGCCGTTTACCTGGTCTTCCTGTTCGTTCTGTACCTGGTCACTGCGGACCCTTACAAGGCGATCACGCTTCCGTTCGCAGCCGTCATCGGCCCGCCGGGCTTCGCAGTTGTGCGGTGGGCGTGGACCAAGCGCATCCACCCGCGGTGGATCCTTCGTCGGCGAGGGGACGATCCGGAGCATCCCGGGCCGGCGAGTCGGGCGTTCAGCATCGGCCTCGCGGTCCTGCTGATGGTGCCCGGGGTGGCGGCGATGCTGCTCGCGGCGTTGTTCATCCTCGCCGCCGTGCGGGGGTGAACCTGTCGGCTGCCGCCTCACAGCCAGGCCGATCGCTCCCGTTCCGTCGGTTCGTACGTCGTCCACTGTTCGAACGGCCGGTCCAGCTTGTACTGGAAATCCGGCTGCCGCAGCAGGACCCGTGTTTCGGCATTGTCCGGGTTCCGCAGCGTCTCGAAGAACTTGACCGACCAGTGGAACCAGCGCATGCAGAACAGCCGCATGGTCAGCCCGTGCGACACCAGCAACACATTCCGCGGCGCGTCCGGGGACTCGAAGTCGCGGTGCATCGTCTCCAGGAACGTCGACACCCGGTCGTACACGTCCGACCCCGACTCACCGTGGGTGAACCGGTAGAAGAAGTGCCCGAACCGGTCCCGGAGCACCTCCTGCCGCTCGATGTCCGCGGTGTCCTGGTAGTTGGCCCAGTCCTGCTCCCGCAGCCGCGGCTCCTCCCGGGGCTCACCGATCAGGTCGTCCAGCCCGAGTGAGTCCAGCGTCTGCAAGGCCCGCACGTACGGCGAGACGTACACGCGGGCCGGCTCGTTCTCGAACAGCTCCCGCAGGTACTTGCCCGCCTTGGCCGACTGCTCGTGCCCGTGCGGCGTGAGCGGGATCGCGTGGTCGGGTACTCGCTCGAAGATCGACTTGTCCAGGTTCGCCTCGGACTCGCCGTGCCGGATCAGTGCGATCCGCATCGGGCGGTGACTCAACCCCATCGTGTTCCCTTCCGGCCGGCGACGGCCAGGATCGCGGCGACCCCAGCGGCAGCCACACCGACACGCCTGGCCAGCGCCGCGGTACGGCGTACGTCCGCAACCGCCGGTGTGGGTCCGTCGCCCAGTGTGCCTCGGTCCTCCCGGTACGACCCGTAACTGTTCGTGCCGCCGAGGGTCAGATCGAGTGCACCGGCGAACGCGGCCTCGACCGGCCCGGCGTTCGGGCTCGGGTGCTTCCGCGCATCCCGCCGCCAGACCTGGATGGTCTGTCCGGGCCGGCCGGCGGCGAGTCCGGTGAGCAAGGCGCACACGCGAGCAGGCAGCAGGTTGAGTACGTCGTCCAGCCGCGCGGACGCCCAGCCGAAGTTGAGGTACTTCGCGGACTTGTAGCCGACCATCGCGTCCAGAGTGTTGGCGGCGCGGTAGCCGAGCAGCCCGGGTACGCCGAGCACCCCGCCCCAGAGCAGCGGAGCGACGCACGCGTCGGAGGTGTTCTCGGCGATCGACTCCACGGTCGCGCGGGCGAGCTCGTCGGCTTCCAGACTGGTCGCGTCTCGCGCACACAGGTGGCTGAGCCGGTCGCGGGCCGCCGGGATGTCCTTCTCCTCGAGCAGCCCGGCCATCACCTCGGCCTCGCGCTCCAGACTGCGGGCGCCGAGCACCGTCCACGTCGCGGCCGCGGTGACGAGCGTGTGGACGATCGGACGATTCCGGCTGAGCCGCTCGAGCACGGCTCCGGCGGCTGCCGTCGTACCGACCAGGGCGACCGTGTACGCCGTACCGGCCGCGCGGGAATCGGCGTACGAGCGGGACTCCACGCGCGACGCCGCCTGCCCGAAGCCGGCCACCGGGTGGAAGCGGCGGGGATCACCGAGAACACGGTCGGCCGCGAAGCCGACGAGGAGACCGATCGCCCTGGACACCCTTGGCAGTCTGCCAGGTGGAGGTGTGTGGTTGGGTGATCGGCATGGGAATCGCGGAACTGCTCCGGGACGTCGACGGGAGCGGCGCCTTCGGGGTTTGGCTGGGGCGGCTGGTCGGCGTACCGGTGTTCGAGCATCTGGCGGAGCGGACGCACTACTCCGCGAGCACGATGAAGCTCCCGGTGGCGATGGCGATGATGCGCAAGGTCGAGGCGGGTGAACTGGCGCTCGACCAGCCGGTGACCGTGCACAACGACTTCGCGTCCGCGGCCGGCGGGCGGTTCGGGGTGGACCCGGACGAGGACGAGGCGCCGGCGACCTGGACGAAGCTGGGTGAGCAGGTGCCACTCGGGTGGCTGGCGACCGAGATGATCACCCGGTCCAGCAACCTCGCGACCGACCTCGTGCTGGAGCAGGTCGGGATCGACGCCGCCCACGCGGTGCTCGCGGAGTACGGCCCCGGAGACAGCGCGATCCGGCGCGGGATCGACGACGGGCCGGGCGTGCGGGCCGGCATCAGCAACTTGATGAGCCCGGCGGGTCTGGCCGGCGTACTGGTTGCTGTCGGCAATCAGCAGGGCGCCTCGGGCAACTACCTGCGCGATCTGCTGGCCGGCAACCAGTGGAACGGCGAGATCCCTGCCCTGCTGCCGGCCGGGACCCGGGTCGAGCACAAGAACGGCTGGGACACCCGGATCCGGCACGACGGCGGCATCGTCCGCCCACCCGACGCCGAACCGTTCGTGCTGGTCGTGTGTACGACGTCCGACCTGGCCGACGCGGATGCGCAGAAGCTGATCGCGAACATCGCGCTCGAAGCCTGGAACCACCGGCGCGACCTCGGAGCGGTCCGATGAAGGTCAGCACACATCTGGTCTCGGCGCCGCTGCACACGCCATTCATCACGGCACTGCGGACTGCAACGCACGCGGACTCGCTGCTCGTCGAGGTGAGCGACGGCGAGCTCAGCGGTTGGGGCGAGGCTCCGCAGGTGTGGAAGGTGACCGGCGATTCGCTCGCCGGGTCGCAGGCCTGCGTCGAGGGACCGATCACCGCGGCCCTGGACGGTCTCGGCCCGGACGACCTCACTGAGGCCTTGCGCCGCGTGCAGAACGCCGCGGCCGGCAACTTCGGCGCGAAGGGTGCGGTCGACGTCGCGCTGCACGACCTCGCCGCGCGGCGTCGCGGGCAGACGCTGCACGGTTTCCTCGGCTCGACCGTCGACATCGTGCGCACTGACATGACGCTGTCCGTCGGCGATCCCGATGCGCTCGCGGCCGCGGCACAGGCCCGGCTCGCGGACGGTTTCGACGTACTGAAGGTCAAGGTCGGCACCGACGCCCGCGCCGACGTCGAGCGGGTCCGGCGGGTTCGCGAGGCGATCGGCCCGGAACCGACGCTGCGGCTGGACGCCAACCAGGGCTGGTCCCGGCGCGACGCGGTCACCGCCATCCGGGCGATGGAGGACGCGGGCTGCGACCTCGAACTCGTCGAGCAGCCTGTCGTTGCCGCCGACCTCGAGGGCATGGCCTGGGTGACCGACCGGGTCCGTACGCCGATCCTCGCCGACGAGTCGGTGTACGGCGTACGCGACCTGGTGAACGTGATCCGGTATGGCGCCGCGGACATGGTGAACGTGAAGCTGGCCAAGTGCGGCGGACTCGGGCCGGCCCGGACCCTGCTGGAACTGGCCCGCGAGCACGGGATCCGGACGGTCGTCGGCTCGATGATGGAGAGCCACGTCGGCATCGGCGCGGCGGCCGCGCTGGTGTCGGCCTACCCGACGTCCGCGGTCAACGACCTCGACGCCGCCTGGTGGCTGAAGCAGGCGCCCGTGACCGGCGGGATCCGGTACGACGGCGCGCTGATCCACCTGCCTGCGGCTCCTGGCCTCGGCGTGACAGGCTTGACCGTATGAAGCTAGTCGCCGCCAAAGTCCCGGTCAGTACCGTCTGGACCGCGCCGGATGCGCCCCGTGACATCGATGCCGCGGCCGTCGCCGCCCAGCCCGATGTCGCCGCGTGGGCGAAGTCCATGGACACCGAGACCCGCCTTGGCCTGCACGGCCGGACCCTGACCCAACTGCTGTTCGCCGAACCTGTCCTGGTCCGCTCGGAGCGGGACGGCTGGTCGGAGATCCTGGCACCCTGGCAGCCGTCGTCCAACGACGAGCTCGGGTACCCGGGCTGGGTGCCGTCGAGCCACCTGGGTGAGCTGCCCAGCAGCGCGACCGCGCCCGTCGCAGTCACGGTCCCGACCGCGACGCTGCTCGCTGAGCCCGGCGCGGGCGCGCCGCTGGGCGAGCTGTCGTTCGCGACCGTCCTGGCGTCGACCGAGCACGCCGACGGGTACACCCGGGTGGCTACCCCGGATGGCGGGTCAGGCTGGCTGGCGGACGACGTACTGCGGTCCGTCGAGGAGCCGTCCAAACCTGAGGATCGGCTGCGGTTGGGGGCGTTGTTCCTCGGGCTGGAGTACCTGTGGGGCGGAACATCGGCGTACGGCCTGGACTGCTCCGGCCTGACCCACGCGGTCTGTCGGGTGCTGGGTCTGCGCATCCCTCGCGACGCGCACGACCAGGCCGCCGCCCTGGAGAACATCAGCGTCGACGAGGCGCAACCCGGCGATCTGTACTTCTTCGGCCGACCCGGCAAGCAGGTCCACCACGTCGGCTTCGTCTCCCCCACCGGGATGCTGCACGCGTCGGAGACCGGCAAGCGCCTGGAAGACGCGCCGGTGCGCGACGAACGCAGAGCCACCCTGGTCGCCGCGGCCAGGCTCTGACCGTCTCGACGCGACGTCGCCCCGGACCAGGTCGGTCCGGGGCGACGGTCGTTTCTTCGGGTCAGGACTCCTCAGCGTCCGAGGGTCACGACCTCTTGGCGTCCGAGGTCAGGACTTCTTGGCGTCCGACTCCTGCGGCTCGGGCTCGCGGATCGAGTCGAGCTCGGCCTGGGTCTTCGGGTCGAGCTCGGCCGTCGTACCGTTCGGGCTGTCGACCGGGGTCGACTCGTCCAGCTCGCCGCCCTCGGCCGGGGCGTCGGTCCCGTTCTCCTGCTTGGTGATGCGGGACTTGCGCAGGCTGGCGACCGTGGTGATGCCGAGAGTGATGATGATGAAGCCCAGCGAGAACCAGATCGGGATCTCCGGCGCCCACTCGATGTGGTGGCCGCCGTTGATGAACGGCAACTCGTTCACGTGCATCGCGTGCAGGACCAGCTTCACGCCGATGAACGCGAGCACCACCGACAAGCCGATGGACAGGTAGACCAGCCGCTTCAGCAGGTCGCCGAGCAGGAAGTACAGCTGCCGCAGACCCATCAGTGCGAACACGTTCGCGGTGAAGACCAGGAACGGCTCCTGGGTCAGTCCGTAGATCGCCGGGATCGAGTCGAGTGCGAACAGCAGGTCGGTCGTGCCGAGCGCGATGATGACGATCGCCATCGGGGTGACGAGCCGCTTGCCGTTCTTGACGATGGTGAGCTTGACGCCGTTGTACTCGTCGGTGGCGTTCAGGCGCTTCTTGGCGAACCGGATGACCGCGTTCTCCTTGAAGTCGTCGTCGTCGTTCTCACCCTGCTTGGCCAGGTGGATCGCGGTGTAGACCAGGAACGCGCCGAACAGGTAGAAGATCCAGGAGAACTCGTTGATCGCGGCGGCACCGACCGCGATGAACACGCCGCGGAACACCAGCGCCAGGATGATGCCGATCAGCAGCGCGGTCTGCTGATACTTCCTGGGTACGCCGAACCTGGACATGATGATCAGGAAGATGAACAGGTTGTCGACGCTCAGGCTGTACTCGGTCAGCCAGCCGGCGAAGAACTCGCCCGCGTACTGCCCACCGGAGAACAACCAGACGCCGAGGCCGAAGACCACAGCGAGACCCACGTAGAACGCGATCGCGGTCGCGGACTCCCGGGTACTCGGCTCGTGTGGACGGCGGCCGATGATGAAGACGTCGAAAGCCAGCAGCGCGAGAAGCACGCCGACCGTGATGTACCAAACGTAGTCAGCAACGTGCACAGACACCTCCGGAGCTCAGCTGAAACAGGACTCCGAAGGTCTCTTCCGCCGGACTCGCACTGCGAGTCCGGCCGGTGGCACCGGGCGCGGGAACGAATCCCAGACCGTGATGACGATGCCGCCGCGAAGGAATACTCCCCTTCTCCACGTCTATTCTGACTGGTCGATGTCCAAGTCTCCAAATCCCAGGGCACCGTGTCCGGCTGTCGGAATGATCACAACCGGCCGAGGAATAGTTGCGCTGTGTGATCAGTTCGCCTGTTTCCGGCGTGTCGTCCGCGGCTAGGTCGGACGCTTGCTCTTGGGGAGTTTGCCCACGATCGTCTCGTACGACGCGTCGATCAGCTCGAGGATCTCGTCGTCCGGCACGCTGCCGCAGAGGCGGACGCTGTTCCAGCCGGAGCGGCCGATGTAGGCCATCTTGGTGACGTCACCCGGGTAGGTGTCGACCAGTTCGTCGGCCTCCTCGCGGTTGGCGCCGCACTTGATCCCGACCCCGTCCCCGCCGCCCAGGAACGCGAAGATCTTGTCGCCGACCTTGGCGACCACATCGCCCTCCCACGGCTCGTCCTGCCATGCCCCCGGCTTCGCCAAGCAGTGCTCAAGCACGTCCGCGCCGCTCAGTCTCCCCATCACACTCCCTCCCAGCTCAGCTGTGTGAGACGGCCTCGACGTTGTTGCCGTCGGGGTCCCGGACGAAGACGGCGTAGTAGCCGGGGTGGTACTCCGGCCACTCCTTCGGCTCGTGCAGGATCTCGGCACCCAACTCCCGGGCGGTCCGGTGGACCGTGTCGACGGTCGCCCGATTCGGTGCCGTGAACGCGATGTGGATCTCCCGCTGCGTACCGCCGGTCGTCTGCTTCCCGAGCCAGAACTTCGGTGCGCCGTCCGGCCCGCCAAGCGCGAGGACGTCACCGAACTCCATCACCACGGTGATCCCGATCGGCGCGAGCAGCGTCTCGTAGAACCGCCGGCTCGCATCCAAGTCATCACATTGCAACGACAGATGATCGAACATGTGCCCTCCCCTTACCTGGTCTCGGTACGCACGCTAGCCCTCGTTCGCCCCGACTCTGTGCACCAGATCCGCATTTCAGCGGCGATTCGGTACGCACACCGTGCACAAAGTCGAGGACACCCCGCTCGCGGAACTCGACCTCGGCGACCTGGACCGTGGCAAGTTCGACTTCGATCCGAACGGCCACTACGCCCGGCCAGACCTCTTCACCCTCCAGGTCAACGAGTCACCCCAACACACAGTCCAACCACGCAACTGAACCCGGCGACCCGGGCCGAACAGGTCGGCCGGGCCGACCGGACGATTACTTCATGCCGGCGTTGGTCATCTGGCGGAGTTCCTTCTTCAGTTCGGAGATCTCGTCGCGGTAGCGCGCCGCGACCTCGAACTGCAGTTCGGCCGCCGCGTTGTGCATCTGGTCGGTCAGCTGCTGGATCAGGTCGGCCAGGTCGGACGACGGCAGTCCGCCGGCCAGCTCCTTCGCCTTCTCGCCCGCCTTCGCCTTGCCGCCGCCCGGTACCGGCGCCTTGCCCCGGGATTGGGTCCGGCCGGAGCCGAGCAGGTCGGCGGTGTCCGCGTCCTCGCGGGCCAGCATGTCGGTGATGTCGGCGATCTTCTTCCGCAGCGGCTGCGGGTCGACCCCGTTCGCCTCGTTGTAGGCGATCTGCTTGGCGCGACGCCGGTTGGTCTCGTCGATCGCCAGTTCCATCGACGGGGTGATCTTGTCGGCGTACATGAACACCTGGCCGGACACGTTCCGGGCGGCACGGCCGATGGTCTGGATCAGCGACCGGCCGGAGCGCAGGAAGCCCTCCTTGTCCGCGTCCAGGATCGCGACCAGCGACACCTCGGGCAGGTCCAGACCCTCACGCAGCAGGTTGATGCCCACCAGTACGTCGTACTCGCCCTGGCGCAGCTCGCGGAGCAGCTCGACCCGGCGCAGCGTGTCCACCTCGCTGTGCAGGTACCTGGTCCGGATACCCATCTCCAGCAGGTAGTCGGTCAGGTCTTCGGACATCTTCTTGGTCAGCGTGGTGACCAAGACGCGCTCGTCCCGCTCGACCCGGAGCCGGATCTCGTGGATCAGGTCGTCGATCTGCCCCTTGGTCGGCTTCACGATCACCTGGGGGTCGACCAGACCGGTCGGCCGGATGAGCTGCTCGACGAAGCCGTCCGACTTGTCCTGCTCGTACTGCCCCGGGGTCGCGGACAGGTAGACCGTCTGGCCGATCCGCTCCAGGAACTCCTCCCAGCGCAGCGGCCGGTTGTCCATCGCGGACGGCAGCCGGAACCCGTGCTCGACCAGCGTCCGCTTCCGGGACATGTCGCCCTCGTACATACCGCCGATCTGCGGGACGGTCACGTGCGACTCGTCGATGACCAGCACGAAGTCCTCGGGGAAGTAGTCCAGCAGGCAGTGCGGCGCCGTCCCGGGCTCGCGGCCATCGGTATGGCGCGAGTAGTTCTCGATGCCGGAGCACGTCCCGATCTGGCGCATCATCTCGATGTCGTACGTCGTCCGCATCCGGAGCCGCTGTGCCTCCAGCAACTGGCCACCACGCTCGAGCTCGGCCAGCCGCTCCTCCAGCTCGGCCTCGATCGACGTGATCGCGCGCTCCATCCGCTCCGGCGCGGTGACGTAGTGCGTCGCAGCGCCGATGTAGACCTCGTCCTCCTCGCTGATCACCTCACCGGTGAGCGGGTGCAGCGTCATCACCCGCTCGATCTCGTCGCCGAAGAACTCCACCCGGACGGCGAGCTCCTGGTACACCGGGAAGACCTCGAGCGTGTCGCCGCGGACCCGGAACGTGCCGCGGGTGCCGGCCAGGTCGTTGCGCGCGTACTGCACCCCGACGAGCTTGCGCAGCAGGCCGTCGCGATCCATCTCGGTGCCGACCTTCACGTGGATCATGCGGTTCAGGTACTCGTCGGCGGAGCCCAGGCCGTAGATGCAGGAGACGGTCGCGACCACGATCACGTCGCGGCGGGTCAGCAGCGACCAGGTCGCCGAGTGCCGCAGCCGCTCGACCTCCTCGTTGATCGAGGAGTCCTTCTCGATGTAGGTGTCCGTCTGCGGGACGTACGCCTCCGGCTGGTAGTAGTCGTAGTACGAGACGAAGTACTCGACGGCGTTGGCCGGGAAGAAGTGGCGCAGCTCGTTCGCGAACTGGGCGGCGAGGGTCTTGTTCGGCTGCAGGATCAGCATCGGGCGCTGGATCTTCTCGGCCAGCCAGGCGATCGTGGCGGTCTTGCCGGTACCGGTCGCGCCGAGCAGTACGACGTCCTGCTCGCCGCTGTTGATCCGGCGCTCCAGGTCCGTGATCGCGGCCGGCTGGTCACCGGCCGGCTCGAAATCGGACACCACCTTGAGCGGCGCCACCATACGCTGAAGATCCGAGACCTGTCTCATGCCCTCCACCGTACGGCGCCGCGCCGACAGTTCCGAAAACCCCAGGTCAGGGGCCGGATCAGAAGCTTTTCATCAGGGTGTTGTTCATGTAGACGAGCTCGCGGACACGGCGCTTGTAGACGCTGAGTTCCAGGGCCGCGTCGGTGGCGGTGATCTTGCCCGACTGGTCGGCGTACGCCGTGACGAAGCCTCGGAACGGGAGGAACTTGCCGGCGGCGGCCGGGACGAGCGCGTTGAACGTCACCGCGTAGCAGGCCTTGATCGCCGGGTTGGTCGTCTTGCAGGCCACCGTCTTGCCGATCCGGACGTCCTTGAACCCGTCCGACTCGACGTCGACCAGGTGCTCGGCGAACCCCTTGGCGTCGTACTGCGTGGTCTGACGGACCCAGTAGTAGCCGTCGATCCGCCCCCGCGCCCCGGGCTGTTGCAGGATGTAGTTGGTTCCGCCCTTGGACTTGTCCCAGTCCGGCAGCCACCCCTTGACCGGGGTGAACCAGAGCCCGCCACCGACCTCGACGCCGGTGTCGTACCGGCCCTTGGTGACGGCCGCCTTGGTCGGAGACGGCGTCGGCGGTGTGTACAGCGTGCCGGTCGGGTCCGGCGTCTGCTCGGCGACCGGCTGCTCCTTGTCGCCGCCGGTCACCAGTACGACGACCCCGACGGCGACCAGCGCGACGGCGACGATGGTGCCGCCCATGATGATCCACCGGGACCGCATCGACCCCGACGACTGCCGTTGCGGTTGGCCCGGCCCACGTCCCCAGCCGCCCGGCGCGGAGTTCGGGGGCGGCCCGTACTGCTGACTCATAACTCTTCCTCGCGGTATGTCTGGGATCTCGTCGTCACAGGCTGTCGAGCACCGACTGCTTCATGGTCGCGGCGTCCGCCTCGGCTTGCGGGGCGAAGTCGATCCGGGTCCGGAAGTCCAGCGCGGTGACCACCTGGTCCTTGCGCCGGTACGCCTCGACGTACCCCTGGACCTTGACCTGCAGTCCGGTCTTGTCCTTGGTGGTGGAGGTGTAGCTGATCGCGACGCACTCCTCCAGGACGTCCTTCGGGCAGGTCAGGTTCCGGACGTTGCCCAACTGGGCGATCTCGTTCTGGGTCTCGCCCTCGACGACCCCGAGCACGTACGCCTTCGCGGTCACGTTCTGCTTCTGCCGGACCCAGAAGAACGCCCGCGCGTCGCCGCTGGCCGCGTAGGAGACGAACTCCTTGCCCTGCGTCTCCTTCTCCAGCAGGCTCCAGCCCGCGGCCGGTACGACGGCGACGCCGGAACCGACCAGGACTGCGTTCGGCGGCGGCGTGTACGTCGACGTCGGCGTACTCGCGGTCGCGGTCGGAGACGGCGGTGGAGCCGGGTCGGCTTTGTCGTCCCCGCCGGACAGCAGGTAGAGCCCGACCGCGACCGCCACGACCACGATCAGGCCGGCACCGGCGGGAATCAGGTACGTCGGGATCCGCGGACCCTGGGTCGGGCCGGCGGACGGGGTCGGTCGCGACCGACCCGGCAATCGCCGCGACGGTGGCGGCTCCGGCGTACCCGGAGCCGCACCGTCGTCCGGCGCTGGGTTCCTCACCCAAGGGTTCGACCTGCCGGCCACACCCTCGGCGCGCTTGCGGATCACTGGCTCTTCAGCACCGACTTCAGCATCTCGTTCGAGTCCTTGTTGATGGCATCGAACTTCGTCTTCAGCCCGTACACCCGCACCAGCGTGATCACGCCGTCGTTGCGCTCGACCACGCCGACGAACCCGACCACCGGCTCGCTGCCGTTCTGGCTGGACGAGGTGGCGGAGAAGCTCTGCGTGGTGAGGATCTTCACCGGGGTCTTGTCGTCCGGCCCCGGCTTGGTCACCTTCGGCTCGTTCTTCTTCACCGCGGACAGGTCCCCGGTCTCGGCGCCGATCAGCTTCGGCAGGATGGTGTCGGTGTTCTCACCCTCCTTGCCCTTGAAGGCCTCCACCATGAAGTAGGCCTCCTTGGCCTTCAGCAGGTAGACGCCGTCGAAGTTCTTCAGCTCCTTGCGGACGTAGCCGGGCTGCGGCTTCACGAAGACGCCCTCGGCGACCTCGATGCCCTCGTCGACGTTCTCGGTCGGCTCGGTGCTCTGCCCGTTGGTCGGCTGCGGGGTCGGCTCGGCCTGCTTGTCGTCACCGCGACCGAAGATCAGCGCCAGCACGACGCCGATCACCGCGACGACGACGATCGCACCGCCGGCCAGGAACAGGATCTTGTTCCCGCCCTTGCCGCGCGGAGCCTGACCGCCGTACTGGCCCCACTGCTGCTGCTGACCCGGATACTGCTGTTGCTGACCCGGATACTGCTGTTGCTGACCCGGGTAGCCCTGCTGCTGGCCCTGGTACTGGTGCTGGCCCTGGTACGGCGCCTGCTGCTGACCGGGGTAGGGCTGCTGACCCTGCCCCTGGTACGGCGGTTGACCCGGCTGACCGTAGCCCGGCGGCGGAGCCTGCGGCGGCTGTCCAGGCTGCTGCCCGTAACCAGGCTGCTGACCGGGCTGACCGTAACCAGGCTGGCCCTGCGGTGGCTGCCCCGGCCGCTGGCCGTAGCCGGGCTGACCTTGCGGCGGCTGCCCCGGCTGACCGTAGCCGGGCTGACCCTGCTGACCCGGCTGGCCGCCGTACGGGGGCTGCTGCCCGGGGTGGCCACCCTGACCGTAGGGCGGTGGCTGGTTGCTCATGCCTGCGTCTCCCCAGTCGTCGCGTCGTATCCACCAACCCCGCCGCCTGCCACGGCCTGTACTGCCACACCACGGGCGGACTTCGGTACGGATCGCACCGAGTTGCCGCACGCGGAGCAGAAGTCGGAGTGCGGGAGCAGCGGCATCTCACAGCGCGAGCAGAACGCCAGCTCGCCCGACGCGTGGTTGGAGCCGCCGCGGGCGGCCGACTCCAGCGCCGCCTCGAGCAGACCCTTGTGCAGGACCGTACGGACCCGGATGATCAGCGCGCCGAGCAGCAGCAGGCCCCAGACCACACCGAGGATCGCGCCGACCGTCGAGCCGTGACCGCCGACGAACCCGAGCAGGTAGACCCCGCCCTGGAACAGCGCGTTGATCACGATCGCCTGGATCACAGCGAACACCCAGCGCGGGGTGAAGCCGTCGTACCCCTCGCCCAGGCCGGAGAACTCCGCACCGGCCAGGCCGGTCGCCGAACCGTAGATCAGCGGCTTGATGAAGCCGTGCAGCAGGACGATCGAGATCCAGGTGCCCGCGCTGCTGCCCGGACCGGCGAAGCCGCCGCTGATCCAGCCCCAGTGCAGCACCAGAGTCTCGAAGCACGCGTAGCCCACGCCGGCCACCACGCCGAACGTGAAGCCGTCCATCAGATCGTCGTACCGCGGCCGCGAGGCCAGGTAGAGCGGGCCGATCTGGCGGATCAGCTCCGACACCACCGGCACCAGCAGGAGCAGGATCAGGAGGTCCCGCGCGGCCGGACCGGCGTCGTTGCCGCCGATCGTGTCCAGGCTCAGGGCGATCTTGTCCGACCAGATCCAGGTGAACACCGCGGCCAGTACTCCGGTGAGCACGAACGCCGCGGCGACGACCGGGATCGGCTCGTCCTCCCAGAGGTTCACGTCGTACAGATAAAGGATGTAGACGATCGGGATCGAGAACGCCGCCACCATGATCGCCACCGGTAGCGCGCCCAGCGCGGCGGTGAGAACGGTCAGCAGGAGCGCGACACCGAGTGCCACCTTGTATGTATAGGGCTGCTTGCCCGAGCCCTGCGGCATGATCGTCGAAACCAGCCGGAACGACGCCACTGGCTCATCCGGCCTGGCGGCGTACGCCTTCTTCCGCTCGGCGTCCCCGGAGCGCACATCGTTGCCACAGTGGTGGCAAAAGTGCGACACCTCGGGGACGTCTGAGTTGCAGCGCGGACAGACCACGCCATCCTCCCAACCTCGGACATCCGGACCGGCGCGGGGCGCGCCGTCGGTGGCCGGCCCAGAGCCTGGGCCGAACCGGGACAGATTCTTGTACAGCCGGTCCCGGATTCATCATTTACCGCGCAGGGGTCACCTTTTCGTGTCCGGACCGTGCCCTGCCCGTCGTTCGAGCTCTGCCCACACCTCGTCGACGCGGCGATCCAGGTCGGCGAGGGGGCCGGAATTGTCCACGACAAGACCGGCGACGGCGAGCCGATCCTCGCGGGACGCCTGGCTCGCGATGCGCTGTTTCGCTTCTGTGTCAGGCATTCCGCGCTGCGCAGTCAGCCGTTCGAGTTGTACGTCGACCGGTACGTCGACGATCACGACGACGTCGAAGCGGTCCGCCTGACCTGTCTCCACCAGCAGCGGGATGTCGTGCACGACGATCGCTCCCGCCGGTGCCGCGGCCTCGATCTCGGCCGCCCGGGCCCGTACGCGCGGATGAATGATCGCCTCGAGCATGCGCCGCGCCGCCGCATCACCGAACACGATCTGCCCGAGCGCCGGCCGGTCCAACTCCCCCTCGGCCGTCAGCACGCCGGCCCCGAACTCCGTCACCACCTCGGCGAGACCTTCGGTGCCCTTGGCCACTACTTCCCGCGCCAGCACATCGGAGTCGATCACCACAGCCCCGCGCTCGGCCAACCGCGCCGACACAGAACTCTTCCCCGCCCCGATACCCCCGGTCAGCCCGACTCTCAGCACAACAGCACCCTATCCACTCCCCACTGGTGGGGCGGGCGGGCACGGCTGGCGGCTTATGTCACCGATAGCGCGATCTAAGCCGTCAGCGGGCGGACAACCCGCCAGTGGGGTAGACAAGCGAGACCCCCGCATCCAGTACGGGGATGCGGGGGTCTCGGGTCCTGCGGTGGATCAGCCCTGGCCGGTCAGCTTCTCGCGGAGGGCCTGGAGCGCCTCGTCAGAAGCGAGCGCGCCCTCGACGGGAGCGTCGTCCTTCGGAGCCGCGGCCGAGGAGTACGTCGATGCCTCGCCGGCCTCGACGTCCGCCGTCTTGGCGTCCTCGATCTGCTTCTTGTGGGCCTCCCAGCGCGTGTGGGCCTCGGCGTACTGCCGCTCCCACTCCTCGCGCTGTGCGTCGAAGCCCTCGAGCCACTCGCCGGTCTCCGGGTCGAAGCCCTCGGGGTAGACGTAGTTGCCCTGGTCGTCGTACGTCGCGGTCATGCCGTACAGCGTCGGGTCGAAGTCGTCCGAGACCGGGTCGAGACCCTCGTTGGCCTGCTTCAGCGACAGCGAGATCCGGCGACGCTCGAGGTCGATGTCGATGATCTTGACCATCGTGTCGTCGTTGACCTGGACGACCTGCTCCGGGATCTCGACGTGACGCTCGGCCAGCTCGGAGATGTGCACCAGACCCTCGATGCCCTCCTCCACGCGGACGAACGCACCGAACGGAACCAGCTTGGTGACCTTGCCGGGCACGATCTGGCCCATCTGGTGGGTCCGGGCGAACTGCTGCCACGGGTCTTCCTGGGTCGCCTTCAGCGACAGCGAGACGCGCTCGCGGTCCATGTCGACGTCCAGCACCTCGACGGTGACCTCCTGGCCGACCTCGACCACCTCGGTCGGGTGGTCGATGTGCTTCCAGGACAGCTCCGAGACGTGCACCAGACCGTCGACGCCGCCGAGGTCCACGAACGCACCGAAGTTCACGATCGAGGAGACGACACCCTTGCGGATCTGGCCCTTCTGCAGCTGGGTGAGGAAGTTCATCCGCACCTCGGACTGCGTCTGCTCCAGCCACGCCCGGCGGGACAGGACCACGTTGTTGCGGTTCTTGTCCAGCTCGATGATCTTGGCCTCGATCTCCTGGCCGACGTACGGCTGGAGGTCGCGGACCCGGCGCATCTCGACCAGCGAGGCGGGCAGGAAGCCACGCAGGCCGATGTCGAGGATGAGGCCACCCTTGACGACCTCGATGACGGTGCCGGTGACGACGCCGTCCTCCTCCTTGATCTTCTCGATCGTGCCCCAGGCCTTCTCGTACTGGGCGCGCTTCTTCGAGAGGATCAGACGGCCTTCCTTGTCCTCCTTCTGGAGTACAAGGGCCTCGACGTGGTCGCCGACGTTGACGACCTCGTTCGGGTCGACGTCGTGCTTGATCGACAGCTCCCGGGAGGGGATGACGCCTTCGGTCTTGTAACCGATGTCGAGCAGGACCTCGTCCCGGTCGACCTTGACGATGGTGCCCTCGACGATGTCGCCGTCGTTGAAGTACTTGATGGTCTGATCGATCGCCGCGAGGAAGTCTTCCTCCGACCCGATGTCATTGACCGCTACCTGCGGGGTGTTGCGCACTGCGGGGTCGAGAGGTGCCTCGATGCTGGCCGTCATGTGGTGGGTTGCTCCGTGGACTGGTGGTGTCGTTCGGTCGCGTCATGAACCGTTGGATCGCACCAAACCGCTGGATTGCCTGAAGAGCACAGATTCACCACCGACTGCTGCGAGCACGAGCCTGCTCCGTCCGAGGTCGCGCGGGCCCATAGCGCATCTGACAGAATACGGGTATTGACGAAGGCAGGGCAACCCGGGGCACCCGGCCTCCACCGGCTGCCCGCCGAGGCTTCCCGACGTCTCACTGATCTCAATGTACGACGTCCAGGTCCACTCGGCCCCCCGCGAGGGTGCTCGTGTCCGCCATTCGGGAGACCAGGTCGTGCGCCGCGGCCGCGATCTCGTGCTCGGTGGATCGGGACGCGAGGTCCAGCACTGCCCACAGATCCGCCGCCCGCCCGAGGTCCACCAACGGCTCGCCCAGCCCCGGCCCGCTCCCCCGGATCACGCTCAGCACCGCGCCGGCCAGCACGGGATCGGTGCAGAACCGGAAAAGGTTTCCCAAATCCGTGTAGGGCGACCCGGCGTGGCTGAACTCCCAGTCGATCAGTCCGGTGATCCGGGCCGTGGCCGGGTCGACCAGCAGGTTCTTCGGGTTGAAGTCGCTGTGCACCAGGCAGACCCGGTCGACCCCGTCGGCCAGCACGTCCTCGGCCTCGGCGATGACCGCGCCGAACCGCTCCAGCTGCCCCGGGTCCAGGCCGAGGTCGAGGCCATCGACGTACTGCTCGAGATCCCCGAGGCCGAAGGGCTCGATGGCCAGCTCGCCGCCGCGGAACACGCCGAAGGTCAGGAACGGCATCCCGCTCAGCCGCACCAGCAACTCACCCAGCTGCTCCCCGACCGTCCGCCGCTCCGACTCCCCTGCCGTCTCCAGGTAGACCTGCAGGTTCACCCCCGGAAGCCGCTCGGTCAGCAGGTACGGCGGATCTTCCGGCGACCCCTCGCGCTTCGCCTCCAGCACCTTCGGGACAGGCAGCAGACCGCGGACCAGCTGCAGCAACGCCGCGTCCACGGCCGCCCGCTCCGGCTGCTTCACATACAGCTTCAGTACGGCGTCCTCACCGCCGGCACTCACGGCGTACGTCTGCCCGCCGTACCCACCCGCCAACGGAACGGCACTGGCCGCGAAGTCGCTCATACCGCTGAACACTAGAGTTTGGTTCGTGAGCGGGCCGGTGCGGGTGGAGTTGAGCGAGGCGGAGACCTCCCGGGCCAGCCGGGCGTACTGGAACTCCGAGGCCGACGACTACTTGTCGGAGCACGGCGAGTTCCTCGGCGACGACCGCTTCATCTGGTGCCCCGAAGGTGTCGACGAGGAGTCGGCCCAGCTGCTCGGACCGGTCCGGGGCAAGCGCGTCCTCGAAGTCGGCTGTGGAGGCGCCCAGTGCTCACGCTGGCTGGCCGGCCAGGGCGCCGACGTGGTCGCCTTCGACATCTCGCTCGAGCAACTCCGGATCGGCCGGCAACTCGACGCCCGCACCGGCACGGCCGTCCGCACGGTCGCCGCCGATGCGGTGGCCCTCCCCTACAAGAGCAGTACGTTCGACATCGTCTGCTCGGCGTTCGGTGCGCTGCCGTTCGTCGCCGACGCCACGACCGCACTGCGCGAGATCGCCCGGACCCTGAAGCCGGGCGGTCTGCTCGTGTTCTCGGTGACACACCCGATCCGCTGGACCATGCCGGACGACCCGACCCGCGCCGGTCTGCGGATCACCCATTCGTACTTCGACCGGACGCCGTACGTCGAAGTGGACGACGCCGGTACGCCGATCTATGCCGAACACCATCGGACGACCGGCGACTGGATCCGGGCGCTCACCACCGCGGGTTTCGTCGTGGACGACCTACTCGAGCCGGAGTGGCCGGCCGGTCACGACCTGATCTGGGGTGGCTGGGGACCAGACCGCGGCCGGCTCGTTCCCGGCACCGCGATCTGGTCCGCCCACAAGGCCTGAGCTCAGTCCGCCTTCCTGGGCAGGAGCTGGAAGAGCCCGACGGACGCCAGCAACAGCAGGCCGAGGATCAGTGAGAGCAGCGGCACCCAGAACCCGATCAGGTGCAGCTGCGCCGCCTTCGACTGGTAGCCGCCCTCGGCGACTCCGTTCTCGGTCGCACCCTTCACGTTCTTCGCGACCGTGGCGGCGTCGTACTCGATCGTGACCTGGGTGGCGGTCAACTTGTCCTGGCCCTCGTACGCGATGGTGGCGAGTTGCTGCTCCCGGCCCTTGATGATCGCGCCGGTGACCGGCTCGACCCACAAGGTCCGGGTGTTCTTGTAGGTGCGCTGCACGATGACCGAGTCCTTGCCGGAGTCACCGACCAGGCTGCCCGGCACCTCCAGCGGCTTGGCCTGCGGCACCTCCTTCTTCGGAATCTCCTGCTCGAAGACATAGACCTTGAGCCCGTCGAGCGGCTCCTCCCGCTTGAACTCGATCGGGAACGCCTTGCGCAGCGTGGTGTCCCAGAAGGGGTACGTCTTCTTCTCGGTGCCGAACGGGAACTTCAGCACGAGACCCTGATGGCCCGCGAACAGCGCGGTGTTCTGGCCGGGCTTCAGCCGATCCGCCTTCTCCAGCGTGGTCGCGATGTACTCGCCGCTGTTGTCGTCGCCGGTCGGGTTCCAGCGCACGGCCTCGCCGGTGTGCGCGTCGAGCACGACCCGCTCCTGGACGAAGCTGAGCGGGAGCTCTGCGGTCTTCGACGAGTCGTCGGGGAACTGGTAGTTCTTCGAGTCGTCCGTCACCACGGCGGTGTCGAACACCACGACTTTGCGGTTCAGCGCCTTGCTGATCTTCTCCGCCGCGACCACATCACCGCGGACGGTCCGGCGTGCCTCGAGCTCGAGGCCGGTCTTACTCTTCAGGTCGGCGGCGCTGAAGATGGTGGCGTCCTTCCCGATCGACACCGTGTGCGCGATCTGGTCCGCGGGCGCCACCGCGAGTGTTGGATAGGCATAGAACCTGGCCAGCGCCGCGATGCCGACGAAGAACACCCCAAGCCCGATCAGCACCGCACGACTACGAGTCCCCACTGCATCCCCTCCCGGTCTGTCCGCGGGACGCTACCAGCGAGTAGGCACCTTGAACAGACTGCGGGGACAACAAAGTTCGCGCGGGTCCGAACTGACATATAGTCGCGCCGCATGAGGGGGATCTGGACACTGCCGGAGGCACCGAAGTCATCGGTTCTCCGGGGTCTCGTGGTGGCTGTCGCGGTGGTGCAGTCGGTGGTCCTCGGGCTGCTCGCGCGCCGTGGTTCGTGGCTGAGCGACGACCTCGACTTCCTGGTCCAGGGCAGTCGCGGATTCGCGCCGGCCGAACTGCTGACGCCGGTGAACGACCACATCGCGCCGGGCCTGCGGTTCGTCTACGCGATCTTCGCGAAGGTCGCGCCACTCAACCACGACTTCACCGTCGGGTGGCGGACGGTGATGCAGGCGATCGCGATCACGCTGATGGGCCTGCTGCTTGTGCGCCTCCTCGGATCGAACTGGTGGGTGCTCCTCGGCACCCTGTTCTACGCGCTCACCCCGCTGAGCATGCCGTCGTTCATGTCGCTGTCGAGCGGCGTGAACAACCTGTCCGCGCACGTCTTCGGCTTGCTGTTGCTGCACGCAACCATCGACTGGTACGACGGCCGGCGGCGCGCCCTCGTCTACGGCCCGCTCGCGCTGCTGATCTCGCTGGCCTGCTGGGAGAAGTCCGGGCTGATCCTGGTCACGGCCATTGCCCTGGCCCTCTATCTTCGCGAGCAGCCGATCCGCGTCTGGCTCCGCAGGACCTGGCCCTTCGCTGCCGCTCTCGCCGTTTCGATCGTTGCCTTCGGCACTCTCTATCTGGCCCGCGGCAACCCGTCCCGCGGCGGCCTCCCGTCTGCCGGGAAGCTGCTGGAACTCACGGGCCGCGGCTTCGAGGTGCCGGTCTCCGCAGTGGTGGGCGGACCCTGGACTTGGGCTCCGACGGGACAGCCTCTGAGCCTTGCAGGTCCGCCGGTCGCGGCGGTTGTGCTCGGTGGGCTGGTGGCCGGTCTGCTCCTCGTGGTCGCCTTTCGCCACGACCGCCGAGCGCTGCTGCTGTGGGCCTCGGTGGCCGGCTATGTCCTGGTGACCGTGGTGCTGGTGGCCTACGGACGGTTCACGGGATTCGGCTCGGTGTTCACCGTGCACTACCACTACTGGTCCGATCTCTCGATCCCGTTGACTTTGGCCGTCGTCCTGTCGGCGTCCACGGTGCGGATCGCCGTACCTGCCGTCGGGTTGGCCTGTTTGCTCGTCGGAGTGGTTGTGTCGGACGTCGGGTTCGCCGGTCCGTGGGGCAGGAATCCGGCCAAGTCCTACTTCGCGACGGTCGCGGCGGACCTGGATCGGATCGGACCGAACGTGAACCTGTGGGACACCTCGATGCCACAACCGATCGGCACCGCATTGATGTCCGACCCCAGATTGTCTCCAGTACTGCGGATGGCAGGGAAGCAGTTCCGGGTGCAGGCGGCGGGTAGCGAGCCGCTGTTGGTGGACGACACCGGACACATCCGGCCGGCGCCATTCGCGGTATGGTCGCGCGGCGAGCCGGCAACCCGAGGGAACTCGTTCTGCAATCTGCTCGTGCACGGCACCGAGCCACTGACCATCCGGCTGACGCCGACGCAGAACGAGATCGCGACCGCCGAGTGGTTCATCAAGGCGGCGTACTTCTCCAACCGCGAGAACCAGGTGTCCGTCGAGCTACTCGATGCGGACGGCAACGTCACCGCACTCCCGGCCGCCGACTGGCCGGCCGGTGTTGGGAGCATGTACCTCGGCCCGTCGCGGCGGATCGGAGCCACCGAGGTTCGGCTACGCTCCTCCGATCCCGCGACGAACCTCTGCGTGGAGAACCTCGAGATCGGACTGCCCAGATGAATCGAACGCGCTTCCCGGCGCTGGACGGGTTGCGGGCGATCGGTGCGCTCGCGGTGCTGACCACGCATGTCGGGTTTCACTCCGGCGCCTCGCTCAACGGGCCGTTCGCCGGTCTGCTGGCGCGGCTCGACGTCGGGGTAGCGATCTTCTTCGCGATCTCCGGGTTCCTGCTGTACCGGCCGCACGTGGTCGCGTGGTTCGACGGCACACTGCCACCACTCACGTTGCCGTACCTACGCAATCGCGCACTGCGGATCCTGCCGGCGCTGTGGCTCGCCGTACTGCTCGCCGCGTTCCTGGTGCCGCGCAAGGACGGCGTGGGCTGGGCGACGTACCTCCAGCACGCGTCGCTCACCCAGATCTACTTCGACGGACCGGCCGCGGACGGACTCACGCAGCTGTGGAGTCTGGCGACCGAGGTGGCGTTCTACCTCCTGCTGCCGGCGCTGGCGAAGCTGCTGACCGGGTACGAGCGTCCGACCCGGCGCAGTGTCCGCTGGCGCCTCGTCGTACTGGGTGTCCTCACTGTGCTCAGCCCGATCTGGATGGCCTCCATCAACGCGACCGACCACCCCCGCGCCGGCCTCTGGCTCCCTGGGTACGTCGGTTGGTTCGCGGTCGGCATGGGGTTCGCACTGTGGCAGGTGGCGCGCAGCAGCGGTCGACTCGAGCCGTCCACGCTCGACACACTCGCGAAGATCCCCGGCACCATCTGGGCCGCCGCAGGTGCGCTGCTGGTCATCGCTGCCAGCCCGCTGGCCGGCCCGTACGGTCTCTCGCCGTCCACGCCAGGTCAGGCGTTCCTGAAGAGCCTGCTCTACACCGGGATCGCCGCGTGCGTCCTGTTCCCGGCTCTGAACCCGACAGCCAGGACGGTCCGCATCCTCGGAGGCAAGGCCGGCCACATCGCCGGAGACATCTCGTACGGCGTCTTCGTGTACCACCTGATCGTGCTGAGCGTGGTCGAGCGGATCAGCGGGTACGAGATGTTCAGCGGCAGGTTCGCGCTGCTGTTCTTCCCGACGCTGGTGGTGTCCGTCGGCGTCGCGGCCGCGAGCTACTACGGGATGGAGCGGCCCATCATGCGCCTGGGCAGGCGGGACAAGGAGTACGACGTCTCACCAGTCGGCCGGGACAAGAGCGCCAGCGCACAGGCGAACAAGGTCGATGTCTGGACCACTCCTGACGTCAGTCCCGCTCCCCCGTCCGGCCACGGCTGAACCGCCGCGACCAGCGCGCCGACCGCCACCGCAGCAGCCACCACTCCGATCGCCACCCGCGGCGACAGGAACCACGAGCACAGCGCAGCGACCGCCACCGCGACCAGTCCGATCCAGCCGGACATGAACCACCCCGCCGCCAGGCCACCTGCGAGCGCGACCCATGGCCCGACATCGCGGCCTTCGCGGAGTCGATGACCGGAGTGCCTCGACCGGCGCCGAAAGAAGACCGCGAGCGCGACCACCGACAGGAGTGCGACCAGACCGACCAGCAAACCGGCGCGGTAAAGACGGTCCGGCATGAACCGCGCGGTGACGACCTGCTCGGGCCCTTCGGGCAGAATCCATCCCTGCTGCCAGCCACCGATCCGGATCGGCGTCAGCTTGCGGCCGCTGCTGTCGTACGCTTCCCAGCCTTCGTTGTAGTTCTGCGCGACGGTCAGCACCGACTGCTCGTCGGCGGCCGGCACCTCGATGCTCAGCTCGGCCGGATTGGGCCGCCAGACGTCCACGCCCTGCACCGGCGTCTTGGACACGTTGCCGAAGCCCGCCCTGGTCAGCGTCGTCTCGGTCGGCACGAACCCACCACCGGCCAGTACGTCGACGTTGTGGCGTCCGGACTGCAGTGGGACCATGCTGTCCTTGCCACACGTCGAGAACGTCACCGGACGCCGCTGCAGCAGGTCCCGCACGGTCGCCTTCACCTGCGTGTCGGCCGGTACGCCGTCCACGCGAAGACCCGGGCCGTAACCGCAGTACACGCCGGTCTGGCCGTCCAGGTCGAGTGCCTTGCGCAGATCGTCGGCGCCGAGCACGCGAACTTCGGCGACGCCGACAGGTGCCGTCCGCGCGTAGCCGGTCGCGGAGTCGAAGTCCGTCATCGGTCTGGTGGCGGTGAACGTCAGCTCGACTGTTCGTGCGCTCCGTGCGGCAAAGCGCAGGTAGCCCTCCGGATCCACCGTGCCCTTCGCCGGTGGGCCACCGTCGAAGCGCAGCGACACCTCGGTCGGCTGCGAGGCGGTCAGGTAGGGATCGGAGAGGAACTGCAGTCCGCTGATGCTTCTTGCCTCAGGCAACTTCAACGTGAGCGCCGGGTGCTGGTCGGACGGGTCCGCGACCCAGCCGGTGCCCAGGTCACGATCCACCGCGGCGCCGGGACGTCCCTCCGGAGCCGTGACCGCTCGGGAGGTCGCCGACGCCGTGATGGCGCCCGGCACAGTCAGCAGACCTTCGAGCGTGGCACCGCCCTTCGGTAGCGCCGTCCCCTGCAGCTGGTACGACGCGGCTTGCGGAAGGTCGATGCTGCGCAGTAGTCCGGTCGGTTCCTCGGAGTCCTTGGCCACTTCCTGTCGGCACAGCGGACGCGTGGCAACGTGCAGGCACGCAGAGCGGCCGATCTGCTGGTTCCTGAACACCAGTGCGCTCGGCTGACGGTCGTCCGACGGCACACTGAGCCGACTGACCGGGAGCATGCCGGGCAACGAGACCTCGGCGATCGATACGCCGTTCGGGTTCTTGCCGTCGGTCACACCCACACTGAGCCGCAACCGCTTGGTCTGGCCGGGCGGGGCCGGAACGCTCTGCGGATCGGTCGACCCCGACACCACTGAGGTCAGTGAGCCCGCGTCCGTGTCCACCTGCAACGTGCGGACAGGCTCGGTGGTCGGCGGCGCCAGCGAGAACTGCACCTTCAGACCGTCGACATTGCGAGGGGACGCGAACGTCACCTCGAGCCACTCGCCACTGCTCCGGCCGAACGTCCCGGAGATCCAGCGACTCGACGGATCACCGTCCACCGCTGCGAACGGCCCGTTGCCCGGCCCGGTCCGCAGCGTCGCGTCCGCATCCGCCGCCGAGGACGACGCCCGTACGTCGACGATGCCGCCGCCCCACGTCCGCGTCGTGACCGGTGCCGCCGGGTCAACGTCGTACCCGAGGGTGCGGCGGCCCTGGCGGCCTGCCTCCGACGCGGTCAGCACGGGCGAGTAGTTCTCCGCGGGACGACCGACCGAGACCTCACGGCGTTGCATGCCATCGGTCTGGATCAGGGGGAGCCCGGTCAGTCGACCGGCCGCGTCAGAACTCGTCACCGCGTTGCGATCGCCGCCGAGCGCGGTCAGTGCGGCCGGCACGTCCTCGGCCGCGCTTCGGACCTCCACAAGCTGCGACTTCGGGATCAGCCGCCCTGGACTCGTGGCGCCGACGTCATAGATCTCCACGCTCGGGTACGGGAGCCGGGTGTGTCCGTCGAGCGTGACGCCGGGCTGTTCGATCGTGCTACCAGTGCCCGGACCGAAGAACGCGACGCGGTCGATGCCGGACTCGTCCAAGGTCTCGTGGACGACCGGCGTCGGTGTCACCTGGGCGTCGTACCGCAGGTCGTTGCGGACGACGACGTACCGGACTCCGGCCCGGGTCAGTGCCTGCTTCAGGGTCTTGTCGCCGACCCCCGAGCCGAGTCGGCGTTCCACCTCGTCCAGCCAGCGCGTCGTACCGGCAGAGCCGAGCGGTACGGCGTCTCGCACAGCCAGGGGGCGTTTCAGCAAGGCCTGGAACGGCTCGTCTTTCGTCGATCCCCAGGTGAAGTCGGCGAACGATGCGGCAGGCACCACGAGGACACTGCCCTTCGTGGTCTGGTCGTCGAGCCACGCCGCCGCCTCACGCCAGTGAGCGGGGATGGCGTCGTACCCCTCGCGTCTGGGTAGCTGGCCGAAGATGGCCGGCGCCGCCACCGACACGATCAGGCAGGCGACCAGCACCGGCACCACGCGGCGATGAATCCCCCGGACGGTCGTCCACTCGGTGAGTCTGCTCAGCGAGTGCGCAGCGGCGAGTGCGAGCGGCAGACGGACGACCAACTCGAACTTGTGCGTGTTGCGAAGTGCTGCGAGCGGTCCGTCGAGCAGGTCCTGGATCTGGGGTGCCAGTGGCGAGCCGGCCGTACCTGCATGGCCGAGCGTCACGAGCAGCAGCCCGACGACGAGTGCGAGCCGCAGGAAGCCGCGGTGCTTGAGCGAGCCCATCGCCAAGCCTGCCAGGCCGAGCAGCGCGACGACCGCGGTGATCAGGATGAGCGTCGGCTGGGTGACGTACAACCACCCGGCCGGCCAAGTCGGTCCGTCGGCGCCGGACAGGAAGTTGAGCCACTGCGACGTACCGCGGAAGGACTCGAAGACGCTGGCGGTGCCGGTGGTGACTCCGGCGTCCTCGATCCAGTCGAGGAACGGCGGGCTGTACCGGCCGAGCAGCAGGAGCGGTACGAGCCACCAGATCGACACGGCGACCACACAGCCGAGCCAACCGAGCATCACCTTCACCGTCGACCGGTCCAGGCGGCGGGTGATCAGCCACAACGCAGGCAGTACGAGCGTGGCAGCAGTGGCGACGGCGTTGACTCCACCGACCAGTGCGAACGCGACCGCGGACCAGCCGACCCGCCACCAGCCGGAGCGGGCCCGTGGTGTGACGAGTGGGAGCAGTACCCAGGGAGCCATGGCGATCGGCCACACCTCGATCGAGGTGATCGACACCTCGCCGAGCATTCGGGGGCTCAGTGCGTAGAGCAGTGCGACCGCGAAACGGGTCCACGGCACGCCGTACTCGAGGGCGTTGCACAGCTTCCACACACCGAGGAAGGCGACGCACAGCACCACCGACCACCACAGCCGTTGCGTCACCCAGTCCGGCACCGACAGCGAGTCGAGCAGCCAGTGGAACGGACCCATCGGCAGCAGGTAGCCGTACGCCTGGTTCTGCAACTGCCCGAACGCGCCCTGCGGATCCCACAGGTGCAGTGCACGAACGAGGAAGCCACCGGGACTGGCGGTCAGGTCCAGCTTGGTGTCCGGCACGATCTTGCCCGGCGCCTGGTGGAAGCACAGGGCGATCAGGACCAGGCAGCCCAGCACGAGCCTCGCTCGCCAGACCACCTGCTCGGAACTACCGGCCTTCAGTCTCCTCATCGCCGCCGGAGCACCAGGACGAGGTTCCACGTGACGACCTCGCGTACTCCGGGGACGGCGAGTACGCCGTACGCCCAGCGCGGGTGATACCTCGGCACCGCCGCCACGAGCTCGGCCGCGGTGCAGCTGCGTGCCCACCGCAGTCCGGCGGCGACGCTGATCGGGAAGAGCGATTCACCGAACTTGTTCTTCGGCCGGTGACCCACTCGGCGTTCGTACCGACGGGCTGCCCGGTCTCCGCCGAGGTAGTGCCAGGGCGCTGTCTCGTGACCGCCGTGCGGACCCCACCAACCGGTGTACGACAGGAAGACCGTGCCGCCGGGCCGAGTGACTCGGACCAGTTCGTCAGCCATCAGCCAGGGGTCCGGCACGTGTTCCAGCACGTTGGACGAGAAGCAGACGTCGACTGTGGCGTCTGCGACGGGTAGGGCCATGCCGCTGCCGAGGACTGTGCCTGGTACGGGTTCACCCCGGCCGCTCAGCTCGCCCAGGTCGGAGTCGATCGCGTAGTACGTCGCACCGGCCGCGCGGAACGCGTCGGCGAAGTAGCCCGGTCCACCACCTACGTCGAGCATCAGTGCGCCCCGCAGATCGGCGTACTGGCCGACCTGTCCGACCGAGTCCGCGGCAAGCGTTCCGTAGAAGCGATCCGGGTCCGTCTGCTCCACGCCGAACGCCCGGAACAGCCGGACCGCACGACCGAGATCGGCCGTCCAGTCCTCGGTTCCGGTGGCATTCGTGATCACTGGCACAGGCGGGACATTAACGGATCTCGCGAGGTCTGGCGGACATCGTTACTCCTTGGTAACGTCCCCGCCCATTACCTCGGGGGAGGTGACCGGAGGGGTGGGGTTGACGAGGTGCGTGCTCAGAGCGTGCTGATGCTGAACTGGCGGGACACGACGAACCCTGAGGGCGGAGGCTCTGAACGCTATGTGGAGGAGGTGGCGAGAGGCCTTGCCGCATTGGGCTGGTCGGTGACGGTGCTGTGCGCGGCGTACCCGGGAGGTCCGCGTGAAGCACGTCGCCACGACGTGCGGTACCTGTACCGCGGTACCAAGGTCACCGTGTATCTGCGCGGTCTCCTGCACACCTGGCTGCACCGCCCGGACCGCGTGGTGGACGTGCAGAACGGACTGCCATTCTTTACCCGCCTCGTACGTCGTACCGGCGTCGTCGTCCTCGTGCATCACGTGCACCAGGAGCAGTGGCAGGTGGTGTACCCGGGCTGGCGTGGCCGGCTCGGATGGTGGCTGGAATCGCGCGTGGCCCCACAGCTGTACGACGACTGCCGGTACGTGACCGTGTCGTCGGCCTCACGCGACGAGCTCGCCGGACTGGGGGTTGCCGACATCACCGTGATCCACAATGGCACCGATCCGGCGCCAACACGACAGCGACCGCGGGGCGACGTACCGACAGTGGTCTGCGTCGGGCGCATCGTTCCGCACAAGCAACTCGAGCACGCCGTCGACGCGATCGCCGAAGCACGAAAGGTGCTGCCGGACGCGCGCCTGGTCGTCGTCGGCTCGGGCTGGTGGGAGGACTCACTGCGCGAGTACGTCGAGCAGCGCGGCCTGCAGGCGGCGGTCGATTTCACCGGACACGTGAGCGAGGACGACAAGCACGCGGCGTACGACGAGGCCTGGGTGCTGGCATTGCCGAGCCTCAAGGAGGGCTGGGGTCTGGTCGTCGGCGAGGCCGCGGGTCACGGCGTACCGACGGTGGCCTATCGGAGCGCGGGCGGTCCGACGGAGTCCGTGCACGACCGAGTCACCGGCATCCTGGTCGACACCCCGGACGAGTTCAGTACGGCGATCACCCTGCTGCTGCAGGACACCGAGCTTCGGCGACGGTTGTCGGACGGTGCGGTCGCAGGTGCGGACAACTTCACCTGGTGCGCGGCCGCACTGTCCTTCGACCGGCTGCTGTCTACTTCGTGCCGTAGCCGACGATCGGTACGTCGGCCTGCCCCTGAGGCTGTCCGGCCGGCGGTGCCGGGTCCTCCTGCACCGACTGCACCACCCCGACAACCGTGGTGGTAGCAACCGCCAGCCCGGCGAGTACGGCGAGTGCCGCACCGATCAGTGATCCCATGAACTGTGTCCCCTCCCGGTCAAGTGAACCGAAGAGTAACAACGCCGGACCGCCGAGACCAGAGCGGCGATCAAGGTCATCCCCGCAGCCGCCCAGGCAGCCAGTACGACGATGGTCCGCCAGAGCGCATGGGGTCGCGCAGCAGGCGCTCCGGCGAGCCGGTACACCGTCACGGTCGGGCCGGAGAACTCCTCGGTCAGTCCGGGCATGAGGCTGGGTGGAGTCGGTCCACCCGCCTCACGATCGACGATCAGCCAACCGACACCTTGCCGCAGCAGCGCGGGCGTCGGATCCGTCCTGTCGCGCACGGCCGACCGGATCGCGGTGGCCACCTCGCGCGCACTCGGATCCTCACCGGCTAATCGGTGGCCCCCGACGATCAACTCGTCCGGGACGATCGAGGGCTGCGCGAAGTACCGCGGCATCGGATCGAGCAACGGGCGCCGCCCGTTCCAGGACGGTGCCCGATAGGACTCGAAGGGCCAGGGGACGAACCGCCCCGTGACGGCCTGCTGTGCCTGCTCCCAATCGGCCGGGTAGTGCGACACCTTCAGCCCCCCGCCGCCGGAGAGGGCCGGCAGCGCGGCGATCGGCAGCAGTATCGCGGTGATGCCGACGATTCGGTACAGGCGAACGTGCTCCAGGGCGACGGCCAGCGCGACACCGAAGCCGATGGACTCGAGCAGGGCGAGCGGTCCGAGATAACGCTGGCCGTCACGGAACAGGCCGGCGCCGGGGACGTGAGCGACAACCTGAGCAAAGGCTCCGGACGCGACCACACCGGCCAGCCCGAGGAGCAGTGCGATCACCGCCGCCACGACCAGAGCCCTCGCCACCGGGTCCTGTCGCCACCACAACACGACACCGATCACGGAGGCGACCAGCAGGACGAACGCGAAGATGACCGGCAGCAGATCTCCCCGGTTGCCCGGCACAACATCTGCGTTCCAGATCCCACCCAAGGTGAGAAGAGTGGGCAGCACTCCCCCGTAGCCCTCGTTGCGGGCCGCGAACGAGGTGACCGAATCCGGGTCGGTGGTCGCGTTGCCGGTGTGCGCGAGGCCCGCCATCAGCCAGGGTGCGTTCAGCAGGACTGCCGCGCCCAACGGCCACAACGACTTCACCCGTGGCCGCCACAGCAGGATCAAGCCACCGACGAGCAGTCCGGTGATTCCACCGGACGCCGTGAGCGCACAGCCGGCGGATGCGAGCACGAAGCCCGGCCATCCCTCTCCCCTGCGCAGTCGCAGCGCGGATCGCACCAGCCACGGCAGAGCGGCGTACCCGAGGAGGAGCGCCCAGGCGCCGAGGCGGAGTCGTTCGGCGACGAACGGGTTCCACATGTAGAGGGTGGCGGCCGCGGCACCGGGCAGTGCACCGCCCAGCCGGAGCTCACGCCAGAGTGCGGTCATGCCGAGACCGGAGAGTAGCGGGATGGCTACCAGCACGAGCTTGTTGAGCACCTGGCCGCCGGTGAGCTCGTCCAGGACGGCGACCAGCACGTCCGACGGGACTGCCCGCGGCATGGCCGTTGTGACACCGAACAGGTCAAGCCGTACCGTGAGGTCCGGCACGAACACCATGTCGTAGCCAACGATGTAGCCCGGAGCGAGCAGCGGAGCAGTGATCAACAGGGTGAGCAGGACAGGCCACAACCAGGGCAGGACGCGCAGTGCACGTTCTGACATGACCACTTCCCCACCCAACGGTTGCGACCTGAGGCAGTAGAGCATGAGTTCAGACACCACTCCGGAGCAAGAGCCCATGGCACCCCGGTTGGCATTCCTGCGCGGCGCCACGGTCGTTGCCGTCGGCATGGCCATCATGAACGTCGCCGCCTACGGTTTCACGATCCTCGGCTCCCGCCGGCTCACGCCGGAGGAGTTCGGCGCCATCACCGCCCTGCTCGGGCTGCTGCTGATCGGCAACGTCGCCTCGCTCGGTCTGCAGGCGACCGGCGCCCGGATGATCGCCACCCACACCGATGACAGCACAGCGTCCCTGGCCGACGCGCTGGTCAAGGCAGGTCGCCGCGGAGCACTCGGACTGACCGCGGTCCTGCTCGTGGCCACCCCGCTGTTCATGTGGCTGCTGCACATCGACTCCGTCCTCCCAGTCCTGTTGCTCGCACCGACACTCGGCTGCCTCACGCTGATGGGCTCGGAGCTCGGCGTACTGCAGGGCAGCAAACGCTGGACCGAACTCGCAGCTGTCTACACCGCGGTCGGTGTGGGTCGCCTGGTACTCGGTGGCGGTGCGCTGCTGATCCACCCATCGCTCGACTCGGCGATGATCGGTCTGACCCTGGGTGCCGCCGTACCGACCCTGCTGGGCGCCTTCCTGCTGCGTGGATCGTCCGGTGCGACGTCCGAGCACATCAAGGAGGTACTGCGGGGGACGGTGCACGGCACGCACACGCTGCTGGCGTTCTTCGTCATGGCGAACGCGGACGTGTTGCTGGCCCGGGCGCTCCTCGACGGCACGGACAGCGGGTACTACGCGGCCGGTGTCATCGTGGCGAAGGCCTGTCTGTTCCTGCCGCAGTTCGTCATCGTGGTCGTGTTCCCGACACTGGCCAGCTCCCCGGGCGACACCGTGCGGCTGCGCCGCGCGATCCAGGCCGTCGCCGCGCTCGGGTTCTGCACGGTGATCGGCACCCTGCTGCTGCCGGATCTGGTGGTGGCGATCATCGGCGGCGAGGAGAAGTACGCGCCGCTCGGCCCGTACACCTGGCTGTTCGCGATCTCCGGCTCGGCGTACGCCGTACTGCAACTCGTTGTCTATGCGGCGATCGCACAGCAGGAGAAGCGGGCCGCGCTGCTGATCTGGGTCGGTCTCGTCGTCCTCGTGCTCGCCGCCGGGATCGTGCTCGGAACCGGTATCGCGACCGGACTGAACGGCGTGCTGGTCCTCGTCGCGATGACCAGCACGTGTGCGTTGCTGTTGTCGGCCGGCCTGGCGGCAGGACTCCGCCGCCAGGCCTCCGACGCGAACTGATTACCAGAGGCTGGACTTGGCGAACCTCCGCGCGACGGTGTTCGCCAGCACCAGCAACGCGAGTCCGATCACGGATCGGAACAGACCGATCGCCGCGGCATAGCGGAACTGCGGCACCTGCGAGGTGAAGCCGAGCTTGTACACGTAGGTGTCGAGCACCTCCGACGTCTGCAGGTTCAGTGTGTTCTGCAACAGCAGGACCTTCTCGAACCCGACGGACATGATCCTGTCCGCGTCTTACGTGCAAGCGCTTTCCAACTGCGTGGCCGATCTCAGGTTCTTGCGACAGCGACCGATAGGGTCCTGGACATGACCACTCCCAAGTTCATCCTCGAACTGCGCGAGAAGATCGGGCACGACCTGCTCTGGCTCACCGGCATCACCGGTGTCGTGCTCGACGACACCGGTCAGGTCTTGCTGGTACGCCGGGCCGACAACGGACGCTGGAGTCTGGTCGCGGGCATTCTCGAGCCGGGTGAACAGCCCGCCGTCGGCCTGCTCCGCGAGATCGAGGAGGAGACCGCCGTCGAGGCAGCGATCGACCGTCTGGTCAGCATCGAGTCACTGCCGCCGTCCGGCTATCCGAACGGCGACCAGGTCCAGTTCCTCGACCTCTGCTTCCGCTGCCGGCCGCTCCGCGGGGAGCCGCGCGTCAACGACGACGAGTCCCTCGAGGTCCGCTGGTGGCCCCTGGACGATCTGCCGCCTCTGGCACCCCGCGAACTGACCTTGATCCAGCACGCCCTCTCCCCCGACCCGATGCCGATCTTCGCGACCGACCGGGCAACCGAATGGGCTACCGCCGAAGCGCCAGCTGAAGGTCGCGTAGCCACCGGTCGCTGATCGCCGGCTCCCGCGTCAACCGGTCGGCCAGCCGGCGCCGCACCTGCGCCGTACGCCCCGCCGCAACCACACGTACGGCTTGCGCCAGCGCGAACCGGGTGTCCTGGTCGCGCGGGGGACTCGCGGTCCGACCAGCGGGTCCGGCGGAACGACGCGGCCGTCTTGTGCTGGTAGTCGCCGAAGTATGACCACAGGCGGCCGTCGAGCGACACGTGCCGGATCGCCGCCGCCGGCAGCTCCGCGGCGAACGCGGCGTGCTGCTGCCAGCGCCAGGTGTTCGGGCTGGTCTTGGTCCGGGCCGTGATCCCGATGAACCGCAGCTGCCGCCGGATGACATCCCATTGTGCCCGGTCGTCGTCGATCCACCGGCGCAGTACGGCGTACAGGTTCCCGAACGTCGAGCCCTCGAAGACAAGGTCGACGAAGTACAGCTCACCGTCCGCGCACTGGGCCAGCACCCGGGCGGCGCACTCGATCAGGTCGTCGAGGAAGAACAGGCTCGGCTCCCCGACGTCGTCCAGCAATGAGCCGAGCTGATCCGGCCGGACCAGATCCCAGCGGAACGGCCGGTTCGGCTCGACCACCGAGGCCGACTCAGGACACTTAGTGGGCGGCCTCGTGCCAGGTGCGGCCGATGCCTATGGAGACGTCGAGAGGGACGGCCATGTCGACGGCGTGGCCCATGTCGCGGCGGACCAGCTCCTCGAGGGGCTCGCGCTCGCCCGGTGCGATCTCGAAGACGAGCTCGTCGTGCACCTGCAGCAGCATCCGCGACTTCAGGCCGGACTCGCGCAGCGACGCGTCCACCTTCAGCATCGCCATCTTGATCACATCCGCGGCCGAGCCCTGGATCGGCGCGTTCAGCGCCATCCGCTCGGCCATCTCCCGGCGCTGCCGGTTGTCGCTGGTCAGGTCGGGCAGGTAGCGCCGGCGGCCCAGGATCGTCTCGGTATAGCCGCTCTTGCCGGCGTCCAGCACGATGCTGCGCAGATAGTCGCGGACGCCACCGAAGCGCTCGAAGTACTCGTCCATCAGCCCGCGCGCCTCGTCCACACCGATCTTCAGCTGCTGGCTCAGCCCGTACGCCGACAGGCCGTAGGCGAGACCGTAGTTCATCGCCTTGATCTTGGCCCGCTGCTCCTGCGTCACCTCAGCGGTATCGACCGAGAACACCCGCGACGCCGTCACCGAGTGGAAGTCCATCCCGGAGTTGAACGCCGAGATCAGACCCTCGTCCGCCGACACGTGGGCCATGATCCGCATCTCGATCTGGCTGTAGTCGGCCGACATCAGCGACTCGTGCCCCGCACCGACGATGAAGGCCTGCCGGATCCGGCGGCCCTCCTCGGTCCGGATCGGGATGTTCTGCAGGTTCGGGTCGGTCGAGCTCAGGCGCCCGGTGGCCGCAATCGTCTGGTTGAACGTGGTGTGGATCCGCGCGTCCTTGGGGCTGATCGTCTTCAGCAGCCCTTCGACCGTCTGCCGCAGCCGGGTCGCGTCGCGGTGCGCCAGCAGGTACGCGAGGAACGGGTGCTCGGTCTTCTCGAACAGCGCCTGCAGCGAGTCCGCGTCTGTCGTGTAGCCGGTCTTGGTCCGCTTCGTCTTCGGCATCTGCAGCTCGTCGAACAGCACCACCTGCAGCTGTTTCGGCGAGCCGAGGTTGATCTCCTTGCCGATCACGTCGTACGCCGCCGTCGCGGCCTCCCGGACACCGGTGGCGAACCGCGCCTCCAGCTCCTCCAGGTACGGCCGGTCGACCGCGATGCCGTCGCGCTCCATGCTCGCGATCACGTCGATCAGCGGCAGCTCGACGTCCGCGAGCAGCGCCGTACCGGCCTGCTTGTCCAGCTCGGCATCGAGTGTGTCGGCCAGGTCGGCGATCGCGCGCGCCCGCAGCATCGTGTGGTCCGCGGCGGGGCCGCCCTCGATGTCGTCGAAGCTGAGCTGACCGTTGTCGGCCTCCTCGTTGCGCAGCTCGCGCTTGAGGTACCGAACGGTCAGATCGGCCAGGTCGTAGGATCGCTGGTCGGGACGGACCAGGTACGCACTGAGCTGCGTGTCCGAGCTCAGACCGGCCAGCGTCCAGCCGCGCTCCAGGAAGCCGAGCAGCGGACCGTTCGTGTCGTGCAGCGCCTTCGGCTGCTTCGGGTCGGCGAGCCAGGCCTGCCACGCGGCCTCGTCGTCCGGCGTGAGCGCGGTCGGGTCGAACCAGGCGGCCGCACCGGCCGTGGTCGCCAGCGCCAGGCCGGTGATCTCGCCGGTCCCGCGACCCCAGCTGCCCTGCACCGCGACGCCGACGCGCTCGCCGGTGTTCACGTTCTCCTTCAGCCAGGCGGCCACCTCGCCCGGCTTCAGCTGCACACCCTCCAGCTCGAACCCGTGGTCGACGGTCGCGTCGACCTCCTCGTGCTCGGCGACCAGCCGCTCGCGCAGCACCCGGAACTCCAGGCTGTCGAACAGCGTGTGCACCTTCTCGCGGTCCCACGGCACCCGGACCAGGTCGTCCACCGTGACGTCGAGGGTCAGGTCCCGGACCAATTCGTTGATCTGCCGGTTCCGGATCACGCCGGCCAGGTGCTCGCGCAGCGACTCACCGGCCTTGCCCTTGATCTCGTTCACCCGGTCGACCACGTCGTTCAGCGAGCCGAACTGGTTCAGCCACTTGGCCGCCGTCTTCGGGCCGACGCCGGGCACACCCGGCAGGTTGTCGCTCTGCTCCCCCACCAACGCGGCCAGATCCGGATACAGCTGCGGGGTGACGCCGTACTTCTCCTCGACCGCGGCCGGGTCCATCCGGGCGATCTCGGACACGCCACGCTTCGGGTAGAGCACCGTGACGTCGTCGCTGACCAGCTGGAACGCGTCCCGGTCACCGCTGCTGATCAGCACCTCGAAGCCCTGCTCGGAGGCCTGGGTGGCGAGCGTGGCGATCACGTCGTCGGCCTCCCAGCCGTCGATCTCCGTGGTCGGGATCCGCAGCGCCTCCAGCACCTCCTTGACCAGCGACACCTGTCCCTTGAACTCGTCCGGCGACTTCGACCGGCCCGCCTTGTACTCCGCGTACTGCTCGGAGCGGAAGGTCTTGCGGGATACGTCGAAGGCCACACAGATATGGGTGGGCTGCTCGTCGCGGAGCATGTTGATCAGCATCGAGGTGAACCCGTACACCGCGTTGGTGTGCTGCCCGGTGGTGGTGGAGAAGTTCTCCACCGGAAGCGCGTAGAACGCCCGGTACGCCAGCGAGTGCCCGTCCAGCAGCAGGATCCGCGGCCGGCCTGATGCGCCGGCCTGCGCAGATCCAGCGTCCTTGGTCATCGTCGAGGTGTTGGTTTCTGGAGCCACGTACCGACTCTAGTGGTTCCCACGGACAGTTCTGTCACAGCCGCGTAGTCTGCCCCTGTGACTGATCAAGTGGACCTCGGCCCGGGCATGGGCTTGGAAGGCACGCTCCTGCAGCTGATGGGAATCGTTGTCACCGAAGCCTCCCCGGAGCGGGTCGTGGCGACGATGCCGGTCAAGGGCAACACCCAGCCGTACGGGCTGCTCCACGGCGGCGCGTCCTGCGTGCTCGCCGAGAGCCTCGGCTCGATCGGCTCGGCCCTGCACGCGGCGACGTACGACAAGGTTGCGGTCGGCGTGGACATCAACGCCACCCACCACCGCGCGGTCCGCGAGGGCACGGTCACGGGCGTCGCGACCCCGATCTACCTCGGTCGCACGACCACGTCGTACGAGGTCGTGATCACCGACGACCGGGACAAGCGGGTCTGCACCGCGCGGCTCACGTGCCAGCTGATTCAGGCTCCGCCGGGTAAGTGACCTCGGCCGGTACGTCGACGTGCGCCACGTCGGCGGGCAGCGGACGGCCGAGCTGCGCGCGGCGGGCGATCACTGACCGTCGCGACGACAACAGGGCAAGCAGGTTCGGCGCGTGCTCGGCCGCGAGCCGACGGCGCACCGTGTGCGTGGTCGCATAGCGCAGTACGCCGGCCTGGGCCAACCCGAGCCGGGCGAGGAACCTGTTCGCCTCGCGGGCGATCGGGGGCGCGACCGCGGCAACGTGTGCGCAGTTCTCGTGCTCGGCCCACGCGGTCGCCTCGGCGATCAGCGCCTTGCCCAGTCCGTGCCGGCGGGCCTCGTCACTGACGTGCAGATACTCGACCGTCACCGTGAGGTCGTCGTGCAACGGGCTGATCGCGGTCCGGCGCAGATACGCCATGCCGTGGACGGCGCCGTCGAGCTCACCGACGAGGAGCCGGCCGAACGGATCGTCCAGATGCTTGCTGACAGCAACCTCGACCGCTGCCGGCGACGGCGCCGCCGGCAGCCGGGACGGATGACCGGCTCCGGTGGCCAGCTCGCGCCACAGCGCGACCAAGGCGGCGGCATCACCGCGTTGGGCGTCCCTCACCTCGATGGCTGATGCCACAGCGACCTCCTGCTTCGGTCCACCCCCGAGGTGAACGGGACGGCGGATACGCTCGTCCCCCGCGCAACAGTAGGCCCTTGCGGGTCACTTGCAAAGCTGCGCCCCGGGGTGATCGGAGACCAGATTTGTTCATCGGAATCGGCACTGTCGTGAACGTCGTGACGGTCATCGTCGGGTCAGTACTCGGCGTGCTCGTGGGCCACCGGCTCAGTCACCGAACGAGGGATCTGGTCACCGACGCGCTCGGTCTGGTCACGCTGCTGATCGCAATCAGCTCCGCACTCAAGGTGGGCGACGCGGTCCTCAGCGACGCGGTCGGTGACAGCGCGCCGATCCTGATCGTGCTGGGCGCGATGCTGATCGGCGGGATCACCGGCTCGCTGCTACGGATCGAGCTACGCCTGGAGGAGTTCGGGGCGTGGCTGCAGCACCGGTTCCGCCGTGCCGAGGGCGAGAGCACGTTCGTCGAGGGGTTCGTGACGGCCTCGATGGTGTTCTGCGTCGGGCCGCTGACGTTCCTGGGCGCGCTGTCCGACGGGCTCGGCCGGGGCGCGGACCAGCTGTACTTGAAGGCGGTGCTGGACGGGTTCGCCTCGATCGCGTTCGCCGCATCCCTCGGCTGGGGTGTGATGGCGTCTGCGCTCGTCGTCCTGGTGGTACAGGGGTTGATGACCGCGGTCGGCGCCGTACTCGGCGACGTACTCCCGGACGCGCACGTGACCGCACTCGGCGCGACCGGTGGCGTGATGCTGATCGGCGTGGCGCTGCGGTTGCTGAAGATCAAGCAGATCGCGGTCGCCGACCTGCTGCCCGCACTGATCGTCGCTCCCCTGCTGGTGCAACTGCTCGTGGCCATCCGCGACTGACCGCCTTTGGCTGGTTGACCCACGAGCGTGTGGGTTGCCACCCCGTACGAGGGTGGCAAACCCACCGTCTGCTGGGTCAACCAGCCAAAGGTGGACGGTCAGTCCTCGCCGAGGTAGGCCTTGCGCACCTCGTCGTTGACCAGCAGGTCGCGGCCGGTGCCGGACAGAACGATCTGGCCGACCTCCAGCACGTAGCCGAAGTCCGCGCGCTTCAGCGCGGCCTGGGCGTTCTGCTCCACTAGCAGGATCGTCGTACCCTGCGACTGCAGTTCGGACACCGTGGACATGATCCGCTTCATCATGATCGGCGACAGACCCATCGATGGCTCGTCCAGCATCAGCAGCTTCGGCCGGCTCATCATCGCCCGGCCCATCGCCAGCATCTGCTGCTCACCGCCGGAGAACGTCCCGGCCGGCTGCTTGCGCCGCTCCCCCAGGATCGGGAACAGGTCGTACGCCGCGTTCAGGTCGGTGCGCACGCCCGCCGGGTCCTTGCGGGCGAACGCCCCGAGCAGCAGGTTCTCCTCCACCGACAGCCGCGGGAAGATCCGCCGTCCTTCCGGCGAGTGGGCCAGACCGCGGGCGACGATGTCGTGCGCCGCCACGCTGTCGATCCGCTCGCCCTGGAAGAGGATCTCGCCCGACGTCGGCCGGAGCAGGCCGGAGATCGTCCGCAGCGTGGTGGTCTTGCCGGCGCCGTTGGTGCCGATCAGCGACACCACCTGCCCCTGCTCCACGCTGAAGCTGATCTTCTTCACCGCGACGATCTTGCCGTAGGCAACTTCCAGGTCGCGGACCTCGAGCATCGCGGTCATGACCTGTCCTCCTCGTCGGCGACGGTGGTGTCCTGGACGGCGGCCGCCTCGTCCTCGTCGTCCTGCTCGCCGGTGCCGATGTAGGCCTCGATCACCCGCGGGTCGGACTGCACCTCCTGCGGCGTGCCCTCGATCAGCGCCTCGCCACGGACCAGGCAGAGCACTCGGTCGCAGAGGTTGAAGATGAACCGCATGTCGTGCTCGATCACCACGACCGACAGCCCCGAGTCCCGGATCTTGAAGATCAGGTCACTGGCCTGCCGGGTCTCCAGCGGGTTCATACCGGCCGTCGGCTCGTCCAGCAGGATGAGCTTCGGGTCAGTGGCCAGCGCTCGGGCGATCTCGAGCCGGCGCTGGTCGCCGTACGGCATGTTCCTGGCCAGGTGCTCGGTCGACTTGCCGAGGCCGACGAAGTCGAGCAGCTCCTGGGCCCGCGCCCTGGTGGCAGCCTCCTCGCGGCGGAACTTCGGCCCGCGCAGGACCGAGGTGAGCGCGCCCGAGCTGGTCCGGCAGTAACGGCCGACCATCACGTTCTCCAGCGCGGTCATGTTCGCGAACAGCCGGATGTTCTGGAACGTCCGCGCCATCCCGGCCTTGACGACGGCCCGCGGCTTGGGTGCCAGCGGGGTGAGCTCAGCCAGCGCCTCCACCCGCACCGCCTCCGGGTCCTCGGCCTGTTTCCTGGTCGCCTTCGGCGCCTTCCGCGGCGCTCCGGCGAACCGGACCTGACCGCCGGTCGGCTTGTAGAGACCGGTCAGGCAGTTGAAGAACGTCGTCTTGCCGGCACCGTTCGGGCCGATCAGACCGACGATCTCGCCTTCGCGGACCGTCAGGTTGACGTTGTTGACCGCCAGCAGACCACCGAACCGCATGGTCACACCGGAGGCCTCCAGCACCGGCTGCCCTCCGGTCCGGGCCGGCTGGCGTTGCGTGTCCGTGACGGTCATTTCCCCTCCTCGGCCAGCAGGTGCTCCTCGTCGAGCTCGACGGCAAGCTGCTCGTCCTCTTCGTGGAACTCCAACTGGCGGCGTCTGTTCGCGACCAGGCCCTCGGGCCGGAACCGCATCATCAGCACCAGCAGCAGGCCGAACAGCAGCAGCCGGTACTCCGAGAAGAACCGGAGCTTCTCCGGCAGCAGCTTCAGGATCGTTGCCCCCAGCAACACACCGGCGATGGTGCCCATACCGCCGAGCACGATCGCGGCGAGCAGGAACGCCGACTCCAGGAAGATGAACTGGTCCGGGCTGACCGCGCCGTCCTGGTGGGCCTTGATGGTGCCGGCCAGGCCGGCCAGGAAGGCACCGACCGCGAACGCGAGCAGCTTCAGCCCGAACGTGTTCACGCCCATCGCCTCGGCCGCCTTCTCGTCCTCCCGGATCGCTACCCAGCCCCGGCCGATCCGGCTGTTGTTCAGCCGCGAGAAGACGAGGATGACGAAGCCGGTCAGAATCAGCAGCAGGAAGTAGTAGTTCGAGAACCGGCCCAGCTCGATCCCCGCGACCGTGTGCACGTCGCCGAAATTGAAGCTGCCGATCTCCAGGTCCGGGATGCCTGGGACACCGTTCGGGCCGTTGGTCAGGTTCGGGCCGTTGTTGCCGTCCAGGTTGAACATCGAGAACCGGAAGATCTCACCGAAGCCCAGGGTCACGATGGCCAGGTAGTCACCCGAGACCCGCAGCGTCGGCGTACCGATGATCAGACCCAGGGTCGCCGCGACACCGGCGCCGATCAGCATCACGACCAGGAAGGGAGGCTTCCACCCCACGGTCGCGAACGCAGACGTCGACATGGTGGCGGCCACGTAGGCGCCACACCCGAGGAACGCGATGTACCCGAGGTCGAGCAGGCCGGCCAGACCGACCACGATGTTCAGACCCATCGCGGTCGCCGCGAAGACCAGCACCTGGGTGGCGATCGACATGTTCGCGTCCGAGCCACCCTGGGTGAACGGGAACAGGAACGCGACCACGACCGCCGACAGCGTCAGCACCTTGCGCTGCCGCTGCGAGACATGACCGACCCACGAGAACGAACCGGTCCGGAACAGCACGGCCGTGACCGCGGCGATGAAGACCAGGCAGAGGATGAACGACCAGGCGTCCTCCAGCCCGAGCGCGTACGCCGCGACGAACAGCACCGCGGCCATCAGTAGCGCGATCGCGAGGATCTCGAACCAGGCCGGCAGTCTCGCCTCGCTCATGTCCCGCAACTGCCGCAAGGGCAGCATCCAGGCGCTGACCAGGATGAGCACGGCACCGGCGAACGAGATGTAGCCGCCGGGGTTCACGTTGATCAGGCCGTCGGACTCGACCGAGATCGCGATCAGGACCAGCAGCATGTACAGCGTGAGAGTGAAGCCCAGTGCCCGCAGACCGGCTGTGACGTCGAGCCATGCGCCCAGCTTGGTCAGCGGGCCTTTCTCGGCCAGCAGCAGGACCAGCGCGATCAGGGCGAGGATGATCGCCAGGATCTGCAGGCCACCCGGGTAGAAGTTGATCGACAGGTCGCCCAGGATCTGGCTGTCGTAGCTCCAGGACAGGAAGGAGCCGACGATGACCAGCGCCACCCCGAGCAGCCCCAACGGCCAGGCGAGCGGCCTGGCGGGCGGTTGAGCCGTGGTCTCCGGTTCCGCCGGAGGCGTCTTCACATCGGTCATGCCCGGTCCACCACCCTCGCGCCGAGCAGGCCCTGCGGCCTGAACACCAGTACCAGAATCAGGATCACGAAGGCCCAGACGTCCTTCCAGGTGCTACCACCGAACTGGCCCGGGATGTACTGCGTCGCCATCGCCTCGACGACGCCGAGCACCAGACCACCGACGACAGCGCCGTAGATGTTGCCGATACCACCGAGGACGGCGGCGGTGAACGCCTTCAGACCGGCCAGGAAGCCCATCCGGAACTCGATGTTGTTGTTCTGCAGACCCTGCGAGACACCCGCGATGGCCGCGAGTACGGCGCCGAGGGCGAACGCGACCACGATGATCCGGTCCACGTTGATACCCATCAGCCGGGCGGTGTCCGGGTCCTGCGACACGGCCTGCATGCCGCGGCCGAGGCGGGTCCGGTTGATGAAGAACCACAGCAGGATCGCGCAGATCGCCAGGGCGGCCATGGTGAAGATCGCCGACCGCTGGATCGTCACGCCGCCGATGTCGATCGCCGTACCGGTGACCACATCGATCTGCGGGAACGGGATGCGCTGCTTCGCGCTCGGCCAGGTGATGCTGCTGATGAGCTTCTCGAAGAGCACCCAGCCCACGACCGCGGCGACGGCCGCGGTGGCCGCGGACGCTGCGATCGCCTGGATGCCGATCGTGGTGCGTGCGTTGCGTCGTGTCGCCAGACCGGCCAGCCAGCCGATCGCCGTACCGACGGCGGCGCCGACGATGACGACGCCCAGCGCCAGCAGCACGCTCACGTCGCTGTCGACCAGCCGTACGACCACCCAGACGCCGACGGCGCCGAGCACGGCGCCGATCAGCGGGGCGCGGTCGTACCACCTGCTCACCTGGTGGTTCAGGTCGGCCTTCGACACGAGCGCGCCGACGTAGTAGCCGATGCCCACTGCCAGGCCGGCGAAGGCGAACAGCGTCCAGCCCGGGCGCTCGTAGAACAGCCGGACGAACTCCTGCAGGAACACCGAGATACCGATCGCGGTGATCAGCGGTGCGAGTCGTGGCGCGTTCCGCAGGGGACGGTACGCGACACGTTCCATCGCCACAGCCGTGCCGACCGAGGCAATCATGGCGCCGATGATCATGATCGGCAGGATCCACACGCTGGTCTCGCCGTCGAAGAACAACAGGTACGTGGTCAGTGCGCCGAACGCACCGATCATGAACACCTCGCCGTGGGCGAAGTTGATCAGCTGCACGATGCCGTAGACGACGGTGTACCCGACTGCGATCAGGGCGTACAGCGACCCGAGTGTCAGCCCGTTCACGAGCTGCTGGAAGAACTGGTCCACGTCGACCTCCCATCTGCCTCAGTTATGACATGCCACGGGGGTGGGAGGATCGCTCCCACCCCCGAGGCATCAGGTCGACTCGAGACTACTTGGCCTCGAAGTCCTTCGTCTCGACGGTGGCCCACTTGCCGCCGGCAACCTTGTAGACGGTCAGCACCTTGGAGGTGGTGTCACCGTACTGGTCGAAGGCGACCTTGCCGGTCACGCCGTCGAACGCAACCTTGCTCATGGCATCGACCGTGGCCTGCCGGGCGGACTCGACGTCCTTGGCGTCCTTCAGCGAGGTCTTCAGCGCGTTGATGATCGCGTTGGCCGCGTCGTAGGAGTAACCGCCGTACGCCGCGTACGGCTCCTTGAAGCCGGCCGCGTTGTAGTCGGCGACGAACTTCTTCGCCGACTCCAGCGCGTCGACCGGGGCGCCGACCGAGGTGGCCAGGTCGTTGTCGCTGGTCTTGCCGGCCAGGGTGATGTACTTCGGGTCGTAGATGCCGTCGCCGCCCATCAGCGGGATGTTCAGACCGGCGGCCTTCATCTGCTGCGAGAGCGGACCGGCCTGCGGGTACTCACCACCGTAGTAGACCGCCTGCGGAGCCGACGGCTTCACCGCGGAGATCACGGCCTGGTAGTTCGAGTCGTCCGGGTTGATGGTCTGGGCCGCGACGATCTGCCCACCCAGCTTCTTGAACTCCTCGGTGAAGGTGCCGACCAGGCCCTGGCCGTACGCCTTCTTGTCGTGGATGGTGGCGACCTTGGTGATCTTCGCGGTCTCGTACAGGTACCGCGCCGCGAACGGACCCTGGACCGCGTCCGTCGTGCAGGTACGGAAGTACGTCGGGTACGGCCGCTTCGGGTCGGTCTGCCAGTTGGCGCCCTGGGTCAGGCCCGGGCCGGTGTTGGCCGGGGAGACCTGGACGATGTTCTTCGGCGCGAGGACCGGCTGGACCTGCTGGCTGACGCTGGTGTTCAGCGTGCCGACCACGCCGATCACCTCCGCGTCACCGGCGAGCGCGGTGGCCGCGTTCTTGCCCGGGTCCGGCTTGGCCTCGTCGTCCTTCGCGTCGACCTCGAGCTTCCAGCCCGGGATCGCGTTGCTGTCGTTGGCCTGCTTCACGGCCAGCTCGACGGAGTGCTGGATACCCAGACCCAGGGCCGACAAGTCTCCCGACAGAGGCGCGATCACGCCGATCTTGGCAGTCTTGGTCGCGCTGCCGCCGGAGTCCCCTCCGGAGTCGTCGCCACTGCGTGAACCGCAGGCAGTCAGGGCCAACGACGCAACGATCAGCGACGCGCCGACCCGTACTACGGAACGCTGGTGCACTGTTCCTCCCATGTCTGGATAGTCCGGCAAACCCCGGACTCCCGCGTTTGCCGCGAGCACCCGCAGGTTAGACCTCCGGTGGCTCTCGAAGCGATGTCACGCATCGTGTGTTGTGAGGTCGTTACAGCGGTAAGCAGCGTGAGTCAAGGTGAGTGCTGTACGCGCGCTGGACCTCGTACGCGGAGAGTGAGTCAGTCACTACCGCCAGCCTCGTCAACAACCAACTCCGCAACCTGCCGCATGGAAACTCTTTTGTCCATGGCGGTTTTCTGGATCCAGCGGAACGAGTCCGGCTCGGACAGCCCGAACTTCGTCTGCAGGATCGACTTGGCCCGGTCGACCAGCTTGCGGGTCTCCAGCCGTTCGGCCAGGTCGGCGACCTCACGCTCCAGCTCGGCCAGTTCGACGTACCGGGAGGCGGCGATCTCGATCGCGGGCAGCAGGTCGGCCTTGGAGAACGGTTTCACCAGGTACGCCATCGCGCCGGCGTCGCGGGCCCGCTCGACCAGCTCGCGCTGCGAGAACGCCGTCAGCATCAGCACCGGGGCGATCCGCTCGCCGGCGATCTTCTCCGCCGCGCTCAGGCCGTCCAGCTTCGGCATCTTGACGTCCAGGATGACCAGGTCGGGCCGATGCTCCGTCGCCAGCCGGATGGCTTCCTCCCCGTCCCCCGCCTGCCCGACGACGTCGTACCCCTCCTCCGCCAGCATCTCGGCCAGATCCATCCGGATCAAAGCCTCATCCTCAGCGATCACCACACGCTTAGCAGTCACACCGCACACCTTATCGACCCGCAGGCAGCTCTTCGGACCCACGAACCCATCCAGCATGGCGACCGCCTCCCTCCGGCTCACCGCAATCACATTCCTCCGCGGCCGCCGCCACGGAATCCCGAGCAGATCCAGCGCATCGGTGAGGATCCCGATGATGTCTTCGGACTCGTTCGAGAACTGGTAGCGCACGTAGTAGTACCGCTTGTCGCGGCCGGGCTTGCTCGCCCAGTTCACGAAGCGGCAGCCGTCGGAGTGGAACAGCCCGCGCAGCAGCTTCTCGGGGTACTCGGCAACAATCTCCCGCTGCCACTGCGCCAACTCGATCTTCCGCAGATGCTTCCGGCCGGGACCGTGCTGCGGGAACACGCACGGCCAGTGCTTCCAGCGGGCTTCGATCCGGACCGCTCCGTCGCCTCCTCGCAGACACGGGCTCGCGTTCGGCTTCACCAGCCGGATGGCCTTCGCGATCTCTTGGTTGAGCTCCCCGTACCGCGCGTCGTTGATGATCTGCAGCGTGAAGACCCGACGCCTGGCCCGCGCGATCGACCCGTCTCCGAGATACCACCCCAGCAGCAGCGCGTATGCCGCCTCGTCCAGCTCGGCGCCGTCGCACCGCGGACACGGTGTCCCGGCATACCCGCTGTTCGTCCTGACGAGACCCAGCCGCTGATACGTCCGCCGCCACCCACGGATCGTCGAGATCGTGACCCCGTGGACCTCTGCGTTGATCCGGTCGAGGACGCCGGCGTCCGACATCCGCAACGCGGACTCGACCGTCTCCCGCGACCTGAACCGAGCCATAGGACATGCTGACGTCGAGCGCCGACAGTTTGTGCCGGGTGTGGGATTCGAACCCACAAGCCCTTGCGGGCAATGGTGTTTGAGACCATCGCGTATGCCGTTCCGCCAACCCGGCGAGGTTGCAGGAGCAACTCTACTGGTTCGACGGCCCGCTCCCGCGTCGGACCCACCCACGACAGTCGGCGGGACCGCATCTCCGGCCCCTGCCCGTGAACGGCATTGAGGCGAGCGGCCAGTTGACCGCTCGCCACAAGCACACGTAGAGATCTGTCCGTAGTTCTACAGCTGCGTCGGCCCTGTCTGTCTACCGCTCGGGGTTGCGGTAGGCGGGGGCTATGCCTTCTATGGCGTCGCCCATGCGGTGGACTCGGAGGGCGTTGGTGGAGCCGGGGATGCTGGGTGGGGAGCCGGCGACGATGACTACCAGGTCGCCCTTCTTGAGTTTGCCCAGTTCGAGGAGGCGCTGGTCGACCTGGCGGACCATCTCGTCGGTGTGGTCGACGGTGGGGACGATGTGCGTCTCGATACCCCAGACGACGCTCAGCCACGAGCTGACCGACGGGACCGGCGTGAAGGCGAGCAGCGGAACCTCGGTGCGGTAGCGGGCCAGCCGGAGCGCGGTGTCGCCGGACTGGGTGAAGGCGATCAGGTACTTCGCCTCCAGCCGCTCGGCCACGTCCGCGGCGGCCTTGGCGATCACGCCGCCCTTGGTCCGCGGCTCCCACTCGATCGCCTGCACCCGGCCGAGTCCGTGCTCCTCGGTGGACTCCACGATGCGAGCCATCGTCTTCACGGTCTCGATCGGGAACCGGCCGACGCTGGTCTCACCGGACAGCATCACCGCGTCGGCACCGTCGAGTACGGCGTTCGCGACGTCGGACGCCTCGGCCCGGGTCGGCCGCGGCGCGGAGATCATCGACTCCAGCATCTGGGTCGCGACGATGACCGGCTTCGCGTTCAGCCGGGCCTGGTCGATGATCAGCTTCTGTACCAGCGGGACCTCCTCGAGCGGGAGCTCCACGCCGAGGTCGCCGCGGGCCACCATGAACCCGTCGAAGGCGTCGATGATCTCGTCCAGGTTGGCGACCGCCTGCGGCTTCTCGATCTTGGCGACCACCGGGACCCGCAGGCCCTCCTCGTCCATGATCTTGTGCACCAGCTGGATGTCGGACGCGTCCCGCACGAACGACAGCGCGATCATGTCGGCCGGCAGGTGCAGCGCCCAGCGCAGGTCCTCGGCGTCCTTCTCGGACATCGCCGGCACACTGACCGCAACACCCGGCAGGTTGATGCCCTTGTGGTTCGACACCGGTCCGCCGACGGTGACCCGGCAGACCACGTCGGTCTCGGTCACCTCCTCGGCGACCAGCGCGATCCGGCCGTCGTCGATGAGCAGCTGGTCGCCCGGACTCACATCACCCGGCAGACCGTCGTACGTCGTACCGCAGATGGTCACGTCACCCGGCACCTCACGGGTGGTGATGGTGAAGCGCTCGCCGTAGGTCAAGGTGACCTTGCCCTCGGCGAACTCGGCCAGCCGGATCTTCGGGCCCTGCAGGTCGACCAGGATGCCGACGTTCTTCCCGGTTTCCGCGGCGGCGGTTCTGATCCGCTGATAGATGCGCTCATGCTCGGCGTGGGCACCGTGGCTCAGGTTGAGCCTGGCGACATCCATACCGGCTTGGACGAGTTCAAGGATGCGCTCGGGGGCGGCAGTAGCCGGGCCGAGCGTACAAACGATCTTTGCGCGACGCACGTCACAAAATCCTACTCCTACAAGACCACTGACCCGCTGGTCCGCCCCCCTTACCAGGCGGTCAACTCCTCGTGACACTTCGGCTCGAGAGCCTGAATCGTCAAGAAGGCAAGGGGCTGTAGGCACCTACACCGACGTCGCCGTCGAGCTCGGCGGTGACTGTCTGCAGGCCGATCGGCTTGCCGTCGGCGTACGTGATCAGGGTGACCTCACCCGGCCGCCGCAGCGTGTACCCGAGGGCGAACGCGTACGCCGCTCCCCCGGTCGTGCCGTTGGTGTACGTCGTCACCGGGCGGCCGTCGACCACCTTGTGCTCGGGCCCGACCTGGCGATGCAGGTGGCCAGACAGCAGCAGCGTCGCGCAGCCCCGGGCCGCGGTGTCGGCGAACGACGACGGATCGTGCACCACCATGGTGGAGATCCGCTTGTCGTCGGGCTGCTCGCAGGCGATGTCCGCGAGCCGCTCGGACTGCTCAGCGGTCGTCTCGTCGCCCGGGGTGTCCGCGGAACCCAGCCCGGTCCGCGTCGGGTCGCTGTCGCCGAGGAAGCGGATGCCCTCGACCTCGACCGGCTTGCTGTCCAGCACGGTGAAGCCGTTCTTGCGCATCGAGTCCTCGATGTGCCCGCCGGCGTCGTGGTTGCCGGCCACGGCGACGACCTTCAGGCCCTTGAAGTGCTGGCGCAGCGAGTTGATGCTGAACACCTCCCAGGACTGTCCCGAGGACGAGTCGTCGCCCGCGTCGATCAGCAGCTTGGCGCCGGCCACCTTCCCCACCTCGGCCGCGAACCGGTCGATACCGATGTTGTCGTGCCGGTCCGACACGAGCAGCGCGACCGTCTCCCCCTCGCTCGCCTGGTGGATCCGGCCGCCGACCCGGCTGACCCGCTCCTCCAGCCGGCCGTAGAACTCGGTGGATCGCTCGTAGGTCTCGACCGCGGTACGAATCAGGCCCACTCCGCCGGTGGTGGAGAACCCGGCCGCGACCTCGACACCCTTCAACCGCTCGTCCAGCGACAGCTCCGGCAGCAGCTTGGCCAGCGGCCGCCACTCGGTCGGCACGACGTCCGCGGTGCGCATCCGGCCCGGCCCGAAGATCGACGCGATGGTGATCAGCATCGCGACCAGTACGACGATGGCCCGGTGCTCCACCCGGCGCTCGTGCGAATGCACCAGCTCCCACAACTCGCGGCGGCGGCGCCGGCCGAGCATGGTCCAGACGGTCGCGACCACGACAACGACCAGCAGACCGGTCCCGGCGCCCGCGACCGCGTTGTCGACGGCCATCTGCTGGACGACCTGCTGGATCTTCGCGATTTCACCGTCGGGCTGGGAGGCGATCAGGGCGTCGCGGTTGAGGAGTTCGGTGAGGTTGTCGGCGTCGGTCTCCTGGATGTCGATGTTGATCCCGATGCCGCCGGGCGTGTCGGCCGGCAGCCGCAGCCGCGGCAGGACGGCGCCGAGGTCGAGGGTGGCGTACCCGTCGAAGGTGGGTGAAACAGTAGCCGCGTGCGCACCGATGGTGACGCGTTCGGAGTCGTTGACGAAGCCGAGCAGGCCGACGGTCACGGAGGTGACGAGGAAGAGCAGGGTGAGCGAGGCCCACGGCGCGATCGCGCGGAGCCGGGCTCTGGTCACCAGGCGGCTAGCCACGGATCCAACCTATTGGGCTGGTCAAGTCGTCGCATCTCCAACCGGGCGGCTGTTGCCGGTCGTTCACACAGGTGCGGGCTGCACGCAACGGTTTGTTGCCTGCAGCCCGCATTTCATGTCCCGGGTTCAGACCGCGAGTGGGCGGGCCGTCGGCGGGATCGGGGTGGGCAGGGTCGACGAACCGGTGAGGAGCGTGTCCACGCCGTTCGCGCACGAGCGGCCCTCGGCGATGGCCCAGACGATCAGCGACTGACCACGGCCGGCGTCGCCACAGGCGAAGACGCCCTCGACCGAGGTCTGGTAGCTCTTGTCCCGCTTCACGTTGCCGCGCTCGTCGAGGTCGACACCGAGCTGCTCGAGGAAGCCCTCGCGCTCCGGCCCGAGGAAGCCCATCGCGAGCAGCACCAGCTGCGTCGGGATGGTCCGCTCGGTGCCCTCGACCGGGACGAACCGGCCGTCCTTGAACTCGACCTCGACCAGGTTCAGCCCGGAAACGTTGCCCTCGGCATCGGCCTCGAAGTTGACGGTGGAGACCGAGTAGACCCGGTCGCCGCCCTCCTCGTGCGCCGAGGCGACCCGGTAGATCATCGGGTACGTCGGCCACGGCTGCCCGGACGGGCGGTCGTCCGACGGCCGCGGCATGATCTCCAGCTGGGTCACCGAGCGGGCGCCCTGCCGGTGCGCGGTGCCGAGGCAGTCCGCACCGGTGTCACCGCCACCGATGATCACCACATCCTTGCCGGTGGCAACGATCTGGTCCTCGACGGTCCGTCCGAGCGAGGCCCGGTTCGACTGCGGCAGGTACTCCATCGCCTGGTGGATGCCGCCGTACTCGCGGCCCGGTACCGGGAGGTCGCGGGCCGCGGTGGCACCGGTCGCGATGACGACGGCGTCGTACCGCTGCTTGAGCTGGGTGCCGGTCACGTCCACGCCGACGTTCACGCCGGAGCGGAAGACCGTGCCCTCCTCCTTCATCTGCTGGATCCGGCGGTCGACCTGGATCTTCTCCATCTTGAACTCGGGGATGCCGTACCGCAGCAGGCCGCCGGGCGCGTCGGCCCGCTCGTACACCGCGACGGTGTGGCCGGCCCGGGTCAACTGCTGGGCGGCGGCCAGACCCGCCGGACCGGAGCCGACGACGGCGATCGTCTTGCCGGTCAGCCATTCCGGCGGCTGCGGCTTGACGTCACCGCTCTCCCAGGCCTTGTCGATGATCGCGACCTCGACGTTCTTGATCGTCACCGGGTCCTGGTTGATACCGAGCACGCACGCGGGCTCGCAGGGTGCCGGGCAGAGCCGGCCGGTGAACTCCGGGAAGTTGTTCGTCGCGTGCAACCGCTCGATCGCACCGGACCAGTCGTCCCGCCAGACCAGGTCGTTCCACTCCGGGATCAGGTTGCCCAGCGGGCAGCCGCTGTGGCAGAACGGGATCCCGCAGTCCATGCAGCGGCCGGCCTGCTTGGTGATGATCGGCAGCAGCGCCTTGCCGGGTCCACCGGGGTAGACCTCTTTCCAGTCCTGCACCCGCTCGCCCACCGGCCGCCGGTCGGCGACCTCGCGCGGGGTGGTCAGGAAGCCCTTCGGGTCAGCCATCAGATGGCCTCCATCATCGCTCGCGTGGTGGCGTCCTCGTCCAGCCCGTCCCGCTCGGCGGCCGCCTTGGCCGCCAGCACCCGGGCGTAGTCGCGGGGCATCACCGTGGTGAACCTGACCTCGGCCGCGGCCCAGTCGGCGAGCAGCTTGGCCGCCCGTTCCGATCCGGTCTCCTCGTGGTGCCGGCGGACCAGGTCCTGCAACAGTTCGGACTCGTCCTCGGTGAGCGGGAGCAGGTCCACCAGCTCCGGGTTCACCAGGGCGCGGTCCAGATCGAGCACGTGGGCCACGCCGCCCGACATGCCCGCCGCGAAGTTCCGGCCGACGGCGCCCAGTACGACGACGCGCCCACCGGTCATGTACTCGCAGGCGTGGTCGCCGACCGACTCGACGACCGCGGTGGCTCCGGAGTTCCGGACACAGAACCGTTGCCCGACGCCACCACTGATGAACAGTTCACCGGACGTCGCGCCGTACGCGATGACGTTGCCGGCGATGATCTGGTCGGCGGCGTCGAACCGCGCGACCCGGTCCGGCCGGATCACCACCCGGCCACCGGACAGGCCCTTGCCGACGTAGTCGTTGGCGTCACCCTCGAGCCGGAGCGTGACACCGCTCGGGACGAAGGCGGCGAACGAGTTGCCGGCCGACCCGGTGAAGGTCAGGTCGATGGTGCCGTCGGCCAGACCGGCCGCGCGGTACCGCTTGGTGATCTCGTGGCCGAGCATCGTGCCGACGGTCCGGTTGACGTTGCGGATCGGCAGCTGTGCCCGGACCGGCTCGCCGCTGTCGAGCGCCGGCTTGCAGATCCGGATCAGTTCGTTGTCGAGGGCCTTGTCCAGGCCGTGGTCCTGCTCGACGACCCGGTGCCGGGAGGCGCCCTCGGGCAGCGCCGGCACGTGCAGGATCGGGGACAGGTCCAGGCCGTCGGCCTTCCAGTGGTCGACCGCGCGGTGGATGTCCAGCACCTCGGCGTGCCCGATCGCCTCGTCCAGGGACCGGAAACCCAACTGGGCAAGGTACTCCCGGACCTCCTCGGCGATGAACTCGAAGAAGTTCACCACGAACTCCGGCTTGCCGGAGAACCGTTCGCGCAGGACCGGGTTCTGGGTCGCGACGCCGACCGGGCAGGTGTCCAGGTGGCAGACCCGCATCATGATGCAGCCGGACACCACCAGCGGTGCGGTGGCGAAGCCGTACTCCTCGGCGCCGAGCAGCGCCGCGACGACCACGTCCCGGCCGGTCTTCAACTGCCCATCGGTCTGTACGACGATGCGGTCGCGCAACCCGTTGAGCAGCAGGGTCTGCTGGGTCTCGGCCAGGCCCAGCTCCCACGGACCACCCGCATGCTTCAGGGACGTCAACGGAGCCGCACCGGTACCGCCGTCGTGGCCGGAGATCAGTACGACGTCCGCGTGCGCCTTGCTGACACCCGCCGCGATCGTGCCGACGCCGACCTCGGAGACCAGCTTCACGTGAACGCGCGCGGCCGGGTTCGCGTTCTTCAGGTCGTGGATCAGCTGGGCCAGATCCTCGATCGAGTAGATGTCGTGGTGCGGCGGCGGTGAGATCAGGCCGACGCCCGGCGTCGAGTGCCGGGTGCTCGCCACCCACGGGTAGACCTTGTTGCCGGGCAGCTGACCGCCCTCGCCCGGCTTGGCTCCCTGCGCCATCTTGATCTGGATGTCGTCGGAGTTCGTCAGGTACTCCGCGGTCACGCCGAACCGGCCGGACGCGACCTGCTTGATGGAGCTCCGCCGGGCCGGGTCGTGCAGACGGTCGGAGTCCTCGCCGCCCTCACCGGTGTTCGACTTGCCGCCGAGCTGGTTCATCGCGATCGCGAGCGTGGTGTGCGCCTCGGCGCTGATCGAGCCGTAGCTCATCGCACCGGTGGAGAACCGCTTGACGATCGCGCTGACCGGCTCGACCTCCTCGACCGGGATCGGCTCGCGGTCGGAGTCGAACCCGAACAGGCCGCGCAGCGTCATCAGCCGCTCGGACTGCTCGTCCACGCGGGCCGTGTACTGCTTGAAGATGTCGTAGCGCCCGGTCCGGGTGCTGTGCTGCAGCCGGAACACCGTGTCCGGGTCGAACAGGTGCGGCTCGCCCTCACGCCGCCACTGGTACTCGCCGCCGATCTCCAGCTTGCGGTGCGCCGGCAGGATGCCGTCCGCTGGGTACGCGCGCAGGTGCCGGCGGCGTACCTCCTCGGCGATCGTGTCCAGGCCGACGCCGCCGAGCTTGGACGACGTACCGGTGAAGTAGGTGTCGACCAGGTCCGGCGCCAAGCCGTTGGCCTCGAAGATCTGGGCACCGGTGTACGACGCCACCGTGCTGACGCCCATCTTCGACATCACCTTGAGAACGCCCTTGCCGAGCGACTTCACCACGTTGCGCACGGCCTGCTCGGGCTCGACACCGGGCAGGTAGGTGCCGCGGCGGCACAGGTCCTCGACCGCCTCCAGCGCGAGGTACGGGTTGATCGCGGCAGCGCCGTACCCCATCAGCAGGGCTACGTGGTGGACCTCGCGGACGTCGCCGGCCTCGACCACCAGGCCGACCTGCGTGCGGGTCTTCTCCCGGACCAGGTGGTGGTGAACCGCGGCGGTCAGCAGCAGCGACGGGATCGGCGCGCTGTCCGCGTTCGAATGGCGGTCGGACAGCACCAGAATGCGGGCGCCGTCCTTGATCGCGGCGTCTGCCTCGGCGCAGATCTCCTCGAGCCGCGCCTTCAGCGCCTCGCCCCCGCCTTCGACGTCGAACACCCCGCGCAGGACCGTGGTGGCCAGGCCCGGCATGTCTCCGTCGAGGTTGATGTGGCGCAGCTTGGCGAGCTCGTCGTTCGTGATCACCGGGAACGGGATCACCACCTGCCGGCAGGACGCCGGGCTCGGGCTGAGCAGGTTCGCCTCCGGGCCGAGTGACGACGACAGCGAGGTGACGAGCTCCTCGCGGATCGCGTCCAGCGGCGGGTTGGTGACCTGCGCGAACAGTTGCGCGAAGTAGTCGAACAGCAGCCGCGGCCGGTCGCTCAGCACCGCGATCGGCGTGTCGGTGCCCATCGAGCCGATCGGCTCCGCACCGGCCCTGGCCATCGGGGTGAGGATGACCCGCAGTTCCTCCTCGGTGTACCCGAACACCTGCTGGCGCCGGGTCACCGACGCGTGGCTGTGCACCACGTGCTCACGCTCGTGCAGGTCCTCGAACCGGATCAGGCCGGCGTGCAGCCATTCGTCGTACGGGTGCTCGGTGGCGAGCGCGTTCTTCACCTCGGAATCGGTGATGATCCGGTGCGCCTCGACGTCCACCAGGAAGATCCGGCCCGGTTCGAGCCGGCCCTTCTCGGTGACGGTCGCGGGGTCGATGTCGAGTACGCCGGCCTCGGACGCCAGGACGACGAGTCCGTCCTCGGTGACCCAGTAGCGGGACGGGCGCAGGCCGTTGCGGTCCAGTACCGCGCCGACCTTGCTGCCGTCGGAGAAGACCACCGACGCCGGGCCGTCCCACGGCTCCATCAGCGTCGAGTGGAACTCGTAGAACGCCCGCCGCGCCGGGTCCATCGTGGTCGCGTTCTCCCACGCCTCCGGGATCATCATCAGGATCGCGTGCGGCAGCGACCGGCCGCCCAGGTGCAGCAGCTCCAGGACCTCGTCGAACGACGCCGAGTCCGACGCGGACGGCGTACAGATCGGGTACAGCTGCTCGAGATCACCGGGGATCAGGTCGCTGGCGAGCAGGGCTTCGCGGGCCCGCATCCAGTTGCGGTTGCCCTGGACGGTGTTGATCTCGCCGTTGTGCGCGATGTAGCGGTACGGGTGGGCCAACGGCCAGGACGGGAACGTGTTCGTGGAGAAGCGCGAGTGCACGACGCCGATCGCGGAGGCGAGGTCGGGGTCGGTCAGCTCGGGGAAGAACTTGTCCAGCTGGTCGGTGGTCAGCATCCCCTTGTAGGTGATGGTCCGGCCGGACAGCGACGGGAAGTAGGTCTCGGTCTCCTTCTCGGCCCGCTTCCGCAGCCGGAACGCCATCCGCTCCAGCGCCAGGCCGAGCACCCGGCCGGCCCGCGCGGCGACGAACAGCTGCTTGAAGGTCGGCATCACCGAGCGAGCGGTGGCACCCAGCAGGTCCGGGGAGGTCGGCACGTCGCGCCAGCCCAGCACGGTCAGCTTTTCCTCGGCGGCGAGCTCCTCGATCCGCGCGATCGCCTTCGTGGCGTCGTCGGCGTCGGTCGGGAGGAACGCGATCCCGGTGGCGTAGCTGCGCGCGACCGGCAGCTCGAAGTCGCACACCTTGCGGTAGAAGGCGTCCGGGATCTGGAGCAGGATGCCGGCGCCGTCGCCGGAGTCCGGTTCGGCACCGGAGGCGCCACGGTGTTCGAGGTTGCGCAGGGCGGTCAAGGCCTTGGCCACGATGTCGTGGCTGGGTTCACCGGTCAGGGTGGCGACGAAGGCGACACCACAAGCGTCGTGCTCGTGGGTTCCGTCGTACAGTCCCTCGCTCGGGAAGGGGGCGCGACCAAACATTCAGGGGCTCCCGTCGTCCTACGGTCAACAACTGGCCGCGGGACAACATTGGCCCAAGCCGGGTGTCCCGAGACTACCTCATGGCGCTCGACAGATGGACTGCCATTCCACCGTCACCACGCCTTTACTCACCCACAGTAAGCAAATACTCACTCCTCGCCCTCAATCATCCCAGCAACCCCTCGAGAGAACCATCCACATCACCTGAAATTCACCTCGCCCGAGCGCTCAGCCAGGCCCTGTGGAAGGCGGCGTACGACGGGAAGCGCGTGGTGGTCGCCTCCTGGAGTACGGCGCACAGCGCTGGTGGCGGCTCGGAGAGGAGGACGACGGCCGTGCGGGCCATGACGTACGCCGTGGTCCGGGTGTCGATGGGGGCGCCCAGGGAGAGCTGTTCGGGGGCCATGAAGCGGCGAGAGCCGAACATGCGGCCCATGTCGTTGCGGTGGGGACCGCGGCGGTAGGTGTCGAGATCCATCACGGTGAGCCGGCGGGTCGGGAAGTCGTACAGCATGGCGCCGTCGTAGAAGTCGCCCTCCACCCAGCCGGCGGCGTCGAGGTCGGCGTGCAGGTCGTAGAGGGTGTCGAGCGCGGCCAGGATCTCCTCGACCGGCAAGGCGCGGAAGCGTTCGTGCGCGCTGCCGGAGTTCAGGTGGAGGAGTTCACCGTCACGCCAGTCGTAGACGACGAGCGGTCCCCAGATGACTCGACCACCGCATGCAGGGCCGGGAGAGACGGACTCCGCGAGCGCGACCGCGTTCCGTAGCAAGGCGACGCGGCCGTCGAAGTCCAGATAGGGCTCGGTGTTCGCAGGGTCGCCCGCGGTCTTCACGAAGTACCGGGTCGCACCGGTCTGTACGCCGTACGAGACGTTGCCGGAGTCCTGGGTGTCGGCGCCGAAGCGGGCGAAGATGGTGCCGAGACGGTCGAGGTAGGTGGACGGCTGGACATCGATCTCGCCGGGGAACATCTGGCCGACCCTAGTCACGGCGGTCGCGCCGGGCGATCGAGTTTCGGGAGGAACCATGGCACTGTCCGATTTCCCGCGGTACCCGCTGCTGTTCGGGCCCAGCCCGGTGCATCCGCTCGACCGGCTGAGCGCGTACCTCGGTGGTGCCCGGATCTGGGCGAAGCGGGAGGACTGCAACTCGGGGCTCGCGTACGGCGGGAACAAGACGCGGAAGCTCGAGTACCTGCTGCCCGACGCGCTCGCGCAGGGTGCGGACACGCTGGTGTCGATCGGTGGGTATCAGTCGAACCACACCCGGCAGGTGGCGGCGGTCGCGGCGAAGGCCGGCCTCAAAGCCGTGCTGGTGCAGGAGAACTGGGTCGACTGGCCCGACGCGCTCAACGACCGGGTCGGCAACATCCTGCTGAGCCGGATCATGGGTGCCGAGGTCCGCCTCGACCCGGCCGGCTTCGGGATCGGCTTCAAGGACAGCTGGAAGGAAGCGCTCGCCGATGTCGAGGCCCGCGGAGGTACGCCGTACGCCATCCCTGCAGGTGCGTCGGACCACCGGCTCGGTGGGCTCGGGTTCGCGGGCTGGGCGGACGAGGTCGCGCAGCAGGAGCAGAAGCTCGGCGTGTTCTTCGACACGATCATCGTCTGCGCGGTCACCGGGTCGACGCAGGCCGGGATGATCGCGGGGTTCGCCGGGCAGGACCGGCCGCGGCGGGTGATCGGGATCGACGCGAGCGCGAAGCTGCAGGAGACCCACGACCAGGTGGCGCGGATCGCGCGCGCGACCGCCGAGCTGATCGGGCTCGGCCGGGAGCTACGCGACGACGAGATCACCGTGCTCGAGGGCTGGGCCGGTGACCTGTACGGCATCCCGGTGCAGTCGACGCTGGACGCGATCCGGCTGACCGGGCAGCTCGAAGGGATGATCATCGACCCGGTCTACGAGGGGAAGTCGATGGCCGGGCTGATCGATCTGATCCGCGAAGGTGAGATCGGCAAGGACTCGAACGTCCTCTACGCCCACCTCGGTGGCCAGCCTGCCCTGAACGCCTACAGCGGGCTGTTCACGCACAGTCAGCCGATGCCTGGTCCGACCAGCGTTCCGACGAAGTAGGTGAGGGCTGCGGCCAGGCCGCCGAGGAGCAGTTGGCGGAGGCCGGAGTACCACCACGACCTGCTGGTGACGCGGGATACGACGGCACCGCAGACGAAGAGCGCGGTGAGCGACATGATCAGCGCCGGTACGACGCTGCCTGCGCCGAGGAGGTACGGCAGGAGCGGGATGAAGGCGCCGACCGCGAAGCAGACGAACGAGGACGCGGCCGCGATCACCGGGTTCGGCAGGTCGTGCAGGTCGATGCCGAGTTCCTCGCGGACGTGCTCCTCGAGGGCCTGGTCGGGGTCGGTGTGGAACTGCTTGGCGACCTTGCTGGCCAGGTCCGGGTCGAGGCCCTTGGCGCGGTAGGTCTCGGCGAGCTCGATCTCCTCGTCGACCGGGTGGCGCTGGATCTCCTTGCGCTCCACCTCGATCTCGGCCCGGGCCAGTTCGCGCTGCGAGGCGACCGAGGTGTACTCCCCCGCCGCCATCGAGAACGCGCCCGCGGCCAGGCCCGCCAACCCGGCCAGGACGATCACCATCGAGCCGGACTCGGTCCCGCCGTCCATACCGGCGATCAGGGCGAAGTTCGACACCAGGCCGTCCATCGCCCCGAACACCGCCGGACGCAGCCAGCCGCCGTTCACATCACGATGGGTGTGACCTCCGTGATGCTCGGCAGAAACCTCAGGTACGTCAGTCACGAGACCCGTCTGGATCGGAACCGTTGGTGCTGTTCGCCTCAACCTTAGGCTCAGCGTCGACCGTCGAATCGGCCGCCGGCCCGGACTCGGGCTCAGGCTCGGTCTCGGGCTTCGCCTCGTCGCCGGTGGGCTTGCCGGCGGCGGGACCGCCGGAGATGTCCTCCTGGCCGGGCCGGAGGCGAGCGCTGACGATGAAGTAGACGACGGCGATGACGAACAGGATCAGCGACGTCCACACGTTCAGCCGCAGGCCGAGGAAGTGGTTGACGGTGTCGATGCGCAGGTTCTCGACCCAGGCGCGACCGGCGGTGTAACCGGCCACATAGAGGGCGAACGCGCGGCCGTGGCCGAGCTTGTAGCGCTTGTCGACCAGGATCACCAGCGCGACCACACCCAGGTTCCAGACCGCTTCGTACAGGAACGTCGGATGGAAGGTGGCGAAGTTCGCATACCCGTCCGGCCGGTGCTCGGGCGCGATCTCCAGGCCCCACGGCTTGTCGGTCGGCTTGCCGAACAGTTCCTGGTTGAAGTAGTTCCCGAACCGCCCGAGCACCTGGGCGAGCGCGATCCCGGGCGCCATCGCGTCCGCGACCGCCAGGAACGGCACCTTGGCCCGCCGGCAGGCGATCCAGGCGCCGAGCGCTCCGAACGCGACAGCACCCCAGATCCCGAGCCCGCCGTGCCAGATCTTCAGCGCGTCGATCGGGTGCCGGCCCGCGCCGAAGTACAGCTCTGCGTCGGTGATGACGTGGTAGATCCGGGCCCCGACCAAGCCGAACGGGATGGCCCAGAACATGATGTCGGCCAGCACGGTGGGCGACCCGCCGCGGGCGACCCAGCGCCTGCGGCCGAGCCAGTAGCCGACGAAGATGCCGGCCAGGATGCACAGCGCGTACGCGCGGATCGGCACGTCGAGGACGTGCCAGACACCCTGGCTCGGGCTGGGGATGAAGGCCGGAACCATCACGGCGGGAATCAGACTAGACATGGCAAGTGGGAACGCTACTCGACCCGTCCCACCGCGACCAGAAACTCATGGTCACGATGGGGACTCGGTGCGTCAGCTCGCGATCGCGTCCACGGCCTTCTGCAGGCCTTCCGCGGTCAGTTGGTCGGCGTCGAGCTGCTTGTCGTTGACGTAGACGGTCGGCGTACCGGTCACGCCGCGGTCGTCCGACGCCTTGGAGACGCTGTCGAGCCAGCCGGCGTACGTGTTGTCCTGCACTGCCTGCTGGAACGTCGCGTCGCCGATGCCGAGCTGTTTGCCCAGCTCCATCAGCTGGTCGGTGGTCCAGGACTTGCTGAAGTCGCCGTACATCTCGTCGGCGAAGCTGAGCGCCTTGCCGTTCGCGGCCGCGGCGGCGAACGCGTTGGCCAGTCGCGGCGAGGCGTCCGGGTTGACGAAGCCCAGCGGCCAGTAGGTCAGGGTGGCAGTGCCGTCCTGCACCAGCTTGTCGATGGTCGCGCCGGTCGCCTCCTCGAACTCCGCGCAGTGCGGGCAGCGGAAGTCGAGGTACAGGTCGATGTGCGCCTTCGCACCGGCCTGGCCGACGGTGACACCCTTGCCGGCCTGGCCGGGGCCGGTGATCACGGTCGGCTCGGGCCGCCCGCTCGAGCTCACCTCGACCTTGGAGTGGCCGCGCCAGTACTGCACGCCGACGCCGGCTCCGAGGGCCAGCACCAGCACGATCACCACGATGATCCCGGGCGAGATCCGCCGCTTGGTCTGCTGCACCAGCGGATTCACGGGGGCTTTGGTCTTGCTCACGACGCGGTGACTCCTGTCCGGGCGGACGATTCGGTGGATGGGTCGGACTCGAGGGCGTACTTACTCACAGGGTTCAGCCACAGCCAGGCCGCGAGCAGCAGCAGGCCGACATCCCGCAGGATCTCCTGCAGGTACTTCGTCTGGCCGGGGGCGATCTGTCCGCCGCCGCCGAAGCAGCCGCAGTCGATCGCGAGGCCGCGCGCCCAGGCGGACGCTACCGCGACGATGAACACGATCATGAAAACACCCGCGGCCACGGCCGCGGCGCGGACACCGAAACCGACGATCAACAGCAATCCGATCGCGATCTCCAGGAACGGCAGCCCCCAGCCGACCGGCGAGACCAGCCCGCTCGGCAGGATCTCGTACGCCCGGACCGCCTGCGCCGCGGTCTCCGGATCGGTCACCTTCAGCGCACCCGCCACCAGCATCACCACGCCCAGCACGAGCCGTGCCACCAGGGAGACCCAGGGGAACCACGGCTGTCGCCACTTACTCACTGGTTGTCCTCCACCAGCTTCCCGAAGTCGTGCGCCAGGTCGCCGATGGCGGCGTTCGACAACCACAGCACGTTCGCCTTGTCGTTCTTGCCGAAGCCGATCACCTGGGCACCGTGGCCGACCTCGTAGCCGCCGGAGGGAAGCTTCTGCATCCCCTCCACCGCTACGCCGAGGGCCTGCGCGATGTCCTTGATCGAGGTCAGCGAACCGGACAGCCCGACGAACGACGGGTCGAACCGGTCCAGGTACTTACGGATCACCGGCCCGGTGTCGCGGGCCGGGTCGGTCGTGATGAAGAGCAACTGGACCTGGTCGCGCACCGGCTGGTCCAGCTTGGTCAGCGCGGACGCCACATCGGCCATCACGGTCGGGCAGACGTCCGGGCAGTTCGTGTAGCCGAAGAACACCAGCGTGACCGGCTTCTTGGTCGAGGTGACCAGGTTGAACGGGTTCCCGCCGGTGTCGGTCAGGGTCGCCGCGGGCATCGAGAACGGCCGGTCCAGGCCCGCCCCGCGCAGACCGTTCGGGTCCTGAGTGGTGCGGATCACCGCTCCACCGGGGTTGTCCGCCTCTTCCTTGCCGCCACTGCAGCCCGCGAGGGCCAGCAGAGCCACCGCGGCCAGCAGGAGTGCCGCGTTCCTGGATCGACTCACGGCGGTTCTAACGACCGGCGGCTGTGCTGGGTTCCCTGCGGACACCCTCGGCCAGGCTCTCCGTGAGCCTTCGCACACCCGCCGGACCCTCGCCGGCCTCGACCACCTTGACGAACGCCGAACCGACGATGACCGCGTCCGCGAACGCCGCTACTCCGGCGGCCTGGTCCGCGTTCGAGACACCGAGGCCGACGCCGACCGGCACACCGGTGGCCGCCTTCGTCCGCGCCACCAGCGGCGCCGCCAGGTCCGACGGCTTCTCCCGGGTCCCGGTGACCCCCATCACCGCTGTCGCGTAGACGAAACCGCGGCACGCGGCGGTGGTCATCCGGATCCGCTCGTCGGTCGACGACGGCGACACCAGGAACACCTTGTCCAGGTCCTGCTTGTCCGCGGCGGCGATCCACTCCGCGCCCTCGTCCGGGATCAGGTCGGGCGTGATCAGCCCCGCTCCCCCGACCCCGGCGAAGTCGGCGGCGAACCGGTCCACGCCGTACCGCTCGATCGGGTTCCAGTAGGTCATCACCAGCACCGGCACGTCGGAGTACGACGCGAGCTTCTCCACCGTGCTGAGGACGTCACGGGTCCGCAGCCCACCGGCCAGTGCTGCCTCGGAGGCGCGCTGGACCGTGACACCGTCCATCACCGGGTCGCTGTACGGGAAACCGATCTCGAGCACGTCGGCGCCACCGTCGACCAGCGCCTTGATCGCGTCGATCCCACCGTCGTACGACGGGTAACCGGCCGGCAGGTACGCGACCAGGGCGCCGCGGCCCTCGGCGTTCGCCTTCCGGATCGCGGCCCCGGCCTTGCCCAGGGCAACCACTTCACTCACGACCGGCCTCCGGCGCATCGATCAGTCCGAACCACGTGCTCGCGGTGTCCATGTCCTTGTCACCACGACCGGACAGGTTCACCAGGATGGTTGCCTCCGGCCCCAGTTCCTTGGCGATGTCGAGCGCACCGGCGACCGCGTGCGCCGACTCGATGGCCGGGATGATGCCCTCGGTCCGCGACAGCAGCCGGAACGCTTCCATCGCCTCGGCGTCCGTGATCGGCCGGTACGACGCCCGCCCGGTCTCGGCCAGCCACGCGTGCTCCGGCCCGACCCCCGGATAGTCCAGACCGGCCGAGATCGAGTGCGACTCGATCGTCTGTCCGTCGTCGTCCTGCAACAGGAACGACCGCGCGCCATGCAGTACGCCGACCTGCCCGGCGCTGATCGTGGCCGCGTGCCGACCGGTCTCGAACCCGTCACCACCCGGCTCGATGCCGTACAGCTTCACCTCGGTGTCCGGGATGAACGCGGCGAACAGGCCGATCGCGTTCGATCCACCGCCGACGGATGCGACCGCGGCGTCGGGTAGCTTGCCGAGCAGTTCGAGCGACTGGACCCGCGCCTCGTCGCCGATGCCACGGACGAAGTCGCGCACCATCGCCGGGAACGGATGCGCGCCGGCCGCCGTACCGAGGAGGTAGTGGGTCTTGTCGACGCTGGCGACCCAGTCGCGCAGCGCCTCGTTGATCGCGTCCTTCAACGTCCGGCTGCCGCTCTTGACCGGGATCACCTCGGCGCCGAGCAGCTTCATCCGGGCCACGTTCAGGGCCTGCCGCTCGGTGTCGACCTCGCCCATGTAGACCACGCACTCGAGGTCCAGGTAGGCGCACGCGGTCGCGGTCGCGACACCGTGCTGGCCGGCGCCGGTCTCGGCGATCACGCGGGTCTTGCCCATCCGCTTGGTCAGCAGCGCCTGGCCGAGCGCGTTGCGGACCTTGTGCGCACCGGTGTGGTTCAGATCCTCGCGCTTCAGCAGGATCCGCGCACCCGCCGCCTCGGACAGCCGGGTCGCGTCGTACAGCAGGCTCGGGACGCCGGCATACTCACGCAGCATCCGGTCGAACTCGCCGGTGAACTCCGCGTCGGCCATGGCTTCCTGCCAGGCCCGGGTCAGCTCGTCGAGTGGCGCGATCAGCGCCTCCGGCATGAACCTGCCGCCGAAACGGCCGAAGTGCCCGAGCTGGTCGGGCAGCACAGTACTCATCCGTAAAGCCTTCCAAAGTCCCCGGCCGGCCTACGGCGCGGGGGGTTCTAGTGCCGCTGCTGGATGGCGGGGTGCGATCCGGCGGCGACGAGGTCGGCAACCGAAGCACGGGGATCGCCGCCGGTCACCAGGGTTTCACCGACGAGGACGACATCGGCCCCGGCGCGCGCGAACTCGATTACATCATGCGGACCGCGAACCCCGGACTCCGCCACCCGGACCAGGTTGGCCGGGATGGTCGGCGCGACCCGGGCGAAGGTGTCCCGGTCGACCTCGAGGGTCTTCAGGTTCCGGTTGTTCACGCCGATCAGCTGGGCGCCGGCGCCCACCGCACGCCGGGTCTCCTCCTCGTCGTGCACCTCGACCAGCGGGCACAACCCGATCGAGTGCGCGCGCTCGATCAGCGAGACCAGCGCCTCCTGCTCCAGCGCCGCGACGATCAGCAGCACCATGTCGGCACCGGCCGCGCGGGCCTCCCAGAGCTGGTACGACGAGATCACGAAGTCCTTGCGCAGTACCGGTACGTCGACCCGGCCGCGGACCGCCCGCAGGTCGTCCAGGCTGCCGTTGAACCGGCGCTTCTCGGTCAGCACCGAGATCGCCGCGGCGCCACCGCCCTCGTACTCCCCGGCCAGCGCGGCCGGGTCGCTGATCTCGGCCAGCTCGCCCCGGGACGGGCTGGACCGCTTCACCTCGGCAATGATCGCGATCCCGTCGCCGCGGAACACCGGCATCGGGTCCTTGGCGTCGGGCTTGCGCTGCGCCTCCAGTTTGAGATCGTCCAGGCTGACCCGCGCCTGGCGCTCCGCGAGGTCTTCCCGAACCCCCACGAGAATGTCGTCAAGCACAGTCGTCATCGGTCAACTCCTCAGTGGTGGCCGTCTGCCGGGACACCGAAGCCCAGCAGTTGCATCACCTTGCCGGTCAGCGCGCCGAGTACGGCGATCGCGACCGAGATCCAGAACAGCAGCCAGTTCGGGCCGAGCACCATTGCGATGGCCCCTAGCGTGAACGCGACCAGCACGATGACCACGGCGGTCCAGGCCGCCGGGCTGTTGCCGTGCAGGTCGTGAGCCTCCTCGCTCACCCGCGTCACCGCTTGATCGGCTGTCGTATTGTCCATGGTTGGCGCCACTCCTCGTCGTCGTCCCGTCCTATTGTGGCGGTAGCCCGCCGAGCTCAGAGAGTCGGGTCCTCTCCCGCGTCGATCGCCTTCCACTGATCGGCGGGTGTGGCGGCCGGATCACGCTCGTAGCGAGCGGTCGCGCGCCGCCAGCGATGCGCTGTCAGCAAGGCGATCAGGCCCGCCGCGACCAGTGCCACCCCGCCGGCCAGGGCGAACCACGGGGCCGGACCTCCGGTCACGGAGACGTGGTCGGTGAGCGCCTGGCTCAGCTCTGGGCGGATCCTGCCCAGCTCGTCCGAGCCCGGTCGCACCTGCAGCGCGACACCGATGGCGCCCACACCCATCAGCAGCAGCAGAGCGCTCAGCACCCGCCGGAGCGCCGTACCGGCGAGTTTGGTGACGACAACGGCGACCAGCGACGCCAGCGCGAGCGTCACCGGCGCCTTGGTGACGGTGTAACCGTTGAAATCCACGACCGGCCGCCCGCTGCCCGGATCGGCCGAGGACCAGGTCAGGTACGCCGACAGCCCGAGCAGGACGAGCCCGACCAGAGCCAGCAGGTCAACCAGTCGCTGCGGCTTCATCACACATCACTGAACGTTCCCGCGACGGCGATGGCGTTCAGCACCGCGGCCGCCTTGGTCCGGCACTCCGCGTCCTCGGCCGCCGGGTCGGAGTCGGCGACGATGCCCGCACCCGCCTGCACGTACGCCGTCGTACCGCGCAGGACCGCGGTCCGGATCGCGATCGCAGTGTCCGCGTCGCCGGCGAAGTCCAGGTAGCCGACCACGCCGCCGTACACGCCACGCCGGGTCACCTCGAGCTTGTCGATGATCTCCATCGCCCGCGGCTTCGGTGCCCCGGACAACGTTCCGGCCGGGAACGCGGCGGTGAGCGCGTCGAACGCGGTCCGCCCGGCGGCCAGCTGACCGGTGACCGTCGACTCAAGGTGCATCACGTGGCTGTAGCGGCGGACGTCCATGAAGTCGACCACCTCGACCGTGCCCGGGGCGCATACCTTGCCGACGTCGTTGCGGCCGAGGTCGACCAGCATCAGGTGCTCGGCGCGCTCTTTGGCGTCGGCGCGCAGCTCCTCCTCCAGCGCGTGGTCCTCCTCCGGGGTGGCGCCGCGGCGGCGGGTGCCGGCGATCGGGTGCAGGATCACCTTGTTCTCGGTGACCTTCACCAACGCTTCCGGGCTCGAGCCGACGATGTCGAAGCCGTCCAGGCGGACCAGGTACATGTACGGGCTCGGGTTCGACCGGCGCAGCACCCGGTAGACGTCCAGTGCGGACGCGGTGTTCTGCAGCTCGAATCTCTGGGACACGACGATCTGGAACGCCTCGCCGGCCCGGATCTCCTCCTTGGCGTGCTCCACCGCCTCCCTGTACTCGGCGCTGGACCGCTGCCGGTACGGATCCGGCTGCGCGCCGCGGTCCGCGCGAACGACGTACGACGGCGTCGGCTGAGCCAGGTCGGCCTCCATCGCGTCGAGGCTGCGGACCGCGTCCGCGTACGCCTCGTCGACCCGCTCGTCGGAGTCGTCCCAGTTGACCGCGTTCGCGATCAGCCAGATCTCGCCGGTCTCGTGGTCGAGAGCGGCCAGGTCGGTGGCGAACAGGAAGGTCAGCTCGGGCAGGCCGAGGTCGTCGGTCGTTGTGTCCGGCAACCGCTCCAGCCGGCGGACGGCGTCGTACCCGAGGAAGCCGACCATGCCACCGGTCAGCGGAGGCAGGTCGGGCAGGCGGGGCGTGTGCAGGATCTCCAGCGTCTCGCGCAGCGCCTGCAACGGGTCGCCGGTCTCCGGCAGGCCGACCGGCGGGTTGCCCGTCCAGACGGCCTGGCCGTCGCGCTCGGTCAGGGTCGCGGCGGAGCGGACGCCGATGAACGAGTAGCGGGACCAGACCCCGCCGTTCTCGGCGGACTCGAGCAGGAACGTGCCCGTGCGCTCGGCCGCGAGCTTGCCGTAGACACCGATCGGCGTCTCCGCGTCCGCGAGCAGCCGGCGCGTCACCGGGATGACACGGCGGTCCTTGGCGTACTCCCGGAAGGTCTCGAGGCTGGGGCTGTTCACGGCTTCCTTCGCGATCGTGGTCTCGGTGACGCTCTGGTTCACGGCTTGACCTCGATCTCGCCGTGCTCGAAGCAACTGCGGGTCCCGGTGTGGCAGGCCGGGCCCTCCTGGTCGACCAGCACCAGCAGGGTGTCGGCGTCGCAGTCGACGAGGATCTGCTTGACGTGCTGACGATGGCCGCTGGTCTCGCCCTTGACCCAGTACTCCTGCCGGCTGCGGGACCAGAACGTACTCCGTCCGGTCTCCGCGGTACGGCGTACCGCCTCGGCGTTCATCCAGCCCACCATCAGGACCTCGCGCGTGTCGTATTGCTGCACCACTGCCGGGATCAGCCCGGCCGCGTCGAAGGTCAGCTCGTCGATGCTCACCCACCCATTGTCGCCGATGCACGGCCGCCGCCTGACCGCGGGCAGAATCTGTCAGGATGGCGAGATGACATCGAGTGAGGCGAGGGTTCGGGACGTCCTGACGGCGCAGCCGGTGATCGACGGGCACAACGACCTGCCGATCGCGTTCTACGAGTTGTGCGACTACGACCTGGACGCACACGACCTGAGCGGTTCGGTGCCGCAGCTCCACACGGACCTGCCGCGGCTGCGAGAGGGACAGGTCGGCGCGCAGTTCTGGTCGCTGTGGGTCCCGCAGGACGAGCACTCGGTCCGGCGGACGTTCGAGCAGCTCGACTTCGTGCTCCGGCTGGTGGAGCGGTTCCCCGACGCGCTGCAGCTGGCATCGACCGCCGCCGACGTCGAAGCGGCGATCAAGGCCGGCCGGGTCGCCTCACTGATGGGGATGGAGGGCGGCCACTCGATCGGCGAGTCCCTCGGCGTACTGCGGGTGATGCGGGAGCTCGGCGTCCGGTACATGACGCTGACCCACAACAACAACGTGTCCTGGGCCGACTCCGCGACCGACGAGCCCGTGCTTGGCGGACTGAACGACTTCGGCGAGGAGGTCGTCCGGGAGATGAACCGGATCGGCATGCTGGTCGACCTGTCGCACGTCTCCCCCGACACGATGCGGCACGCGCTGCGGGTGACCAGCGCGCCGGTGATCTTCAGCCACTCGTCGTCCCGGGCGGTCTGCGACGTACCCCGGAACGCACCGGACGACGTACTGGAGACACTCGCCCGCAACGACGGCGTGTGCATGGTCACCTTCGTCCCGTACTTCGTCTCCCAGGCGTACGTCGACTGGGTCGCGGGAGCGCGCGAAGCGGCGGAGAAGCAGGGCCTGGACCCGAACGAACCGCAGACCAGGAAGCGGCTGGCCGAGATCTACGGCAAGCCCAAGCCGCTCGCCACTCTGGCCGATGTGGTCGAGCACGTCGAGCACGTGCGCGAGGTCGCCGGAGTCGACCACATCGGCGTCGGTGGCGACTACGACGGGTGCCCGGAGTTCCCGGTCGAGCTCCCGGACGTGTCGTCGTACCCTGCTCTGTTCGGCGCCCTGGCCGATCGCGGCTGGAGCGACGACGAACTGGCAAAGCTTGCCGGGGGCAACATCCTCCGCGTACTCCGGGCCGCCGACGACGCGGCCGCCTAGTCGTTGCGGTACGCCTGGTCGTTGCGGTACGCCTGGTCGTTGCGGTACGCCTAGTCGATGCGGCCGCCTAGTCGATGCGGCCGCCTAGTCGATGCGGCCGCCTAGTCGTTGCGGTACGCCTAGTCGATGCGGCCGCCTAGTCGTTGCGGTACAGGTCGCGCTTGTCCGGCAACTGCTCGAAGCCGGCCGCCTTGTAGGTGGCGACGGCTCCGACGTTGAAGCCAGGCGTGCACACGATCGCGCTGGACGAGCCCAGGTCCTGCAGGGCTCGCGCCGCCGCGACCGTGATGGCCTGGCCGTAGCCGCGGCCGCGATGCAGCCGGTGCACCCCCATCGGCTCGAGCAGCCCCGGCCTGCCCTCCCCGGCCGACCACACAGTGACGGCCGCCACGGACTCACCGATCTCGTTGCGCCCCACCAGGCATCGCGCGTCCGCGTACGGCACGCCGTCGGCCATCGCATGCCAGCGCGCGTCGGTGAACGTGGAGCCGTCGAACGACGCCCGCTGCACGGCCGTCCGCTCGTGCGCCTCCTCGGCCCCGATCACGTCGACGCGGAGGCCGGGATCCGGCACCGGCTCGCTCAGGTCGCGACGCAACGGCACCCACGGGTCGTCCGTCATCCACCCGTCCTTGAACAGCAGGTCCTGGACGAGCGAGCCCATCGGGGCCTCGACGTACACCTTGCCCTCGATCAGGACACCGCGCTCCGGCGCGGAGACGTCCTCGGCCAACTGCTGTGCGAGCTCCTCGTCATGCTGCAGATCCGGCGCGATCGCCAGGCGGATCAGCTCCGGCTCGTCGAGCATCCCGGCCGCGACAACCTCGCCGTCACGGCTCCACGTCCTGGTGGCAGCGGCCGTCCGCTCCGCCCCGAACCGCCAGAACCACCCGAGATCCCCCGGATGCAACTGGATCGGAGCCTCATCGTCCTGCCACCCGCGCAACACCCGCACAACGTTGCCCAGCTCATCAACCCCCGGCATCCCCAACACAATCGCCATACCCGCATCACACACCACGCCCCCGACACTCCGCACCCTGGTTTCCCCCGCCGCGCCCACCAAACCCACTTTGAGCACCCACCAACCACTATCGGCACCGAATTCCGGCTACCCCGCGCACAAAGTGGGTGGTTGTCCACAGACGAGCGAGAGGTCGGGTGCACACGGGGGTACGGCGAGGGCAGGCTGGGTCGGGTGGAACGACTCGGGGACGGGGTGCGTGAGCGACTGCTGGCGACTCGGCTGACGGCTCGGCGCCGATCGATGCTGCTGGGGCTCGGACTCAATGATGCCGACCTCCGCCGTCTGCTCCGGAACCGCCATCTACAACACCACCACGGGCACTATCTCGCCGCAGCCGTCGACGAGGAGATCGCGAGGATCGTCTGTGCTCAGGCCGCCTATCCGGGTTCGGTCGTCAGCCACTTCAGCGCGGCCCGGCTTGCCGGCGTACGGACCTGGATTGACGCCGGGCGGCTGTCCGGCCCGTCAGAGGGAGCCGTGTGGCTGACCAGACCACCCGCGGCCAAGCGCAACCAGCGCCGCCCGGACATCGTCGTACGACGTGCCGGGCTGACACCTGCCGATCTCTCGCGACACCGGGACCTGCCGGTCACGAGCGCGGCCAGAACCGTCGTCGACCTAGCGCGGGAGCTGCCGCTTCGCGAGGCGATCGTCAGCATCGATCACGCGTTGGCGATCGGTACGACGCCGGCCGAACTCGACGCCGTCGTCGAACGTCAGCATCGTTGGCCCGGCATTGGGCGGGCGCGTGCCTCGATCGGCTTCGGCGATCCGAGGTCGGAGTCGGCGCTGGAGTCGATCGTGCGAGCCGCGTTCGCCGCCGCAGGGCTGCCCGCGCCCGTCCTCCAGGCCCAGTTCTTCGACGGTGTCGCCTGGATGCCTGAGCGGGTCGATTTCTGGTGGCCGACGTACCGGACGGTCGCGGAAGCCGATGGACTCGCGAAGTACGAGGCCGACAGTGCCGCGGAACGCCGACGCCTCCTGCGCCGGAGCCATCGACGCGACCAGCGGCTGAGCGACCGGGGCATCGAGCTCGTTCACTTCGGCTGGGAAGATGCGGTCGACCCCAGGTCGGACCTGTTCGCCCGGCTTCGAGCAGCCTTCCACCGCGGCGAGGCGCGCTCCGGCGAACCCCCCACCTGGCGCGCCCCCCACCCCACTCCGACCACCCCGCACGCCGCCTGACCACCCACCCGCGGCGGGACCTTGAGCACGGCTCGACCACGCACGACGCGAGTTCGTGGATGGTGGGTGCCCAAGGTCGCCGCTCGAAAGGCGAGCGCGCGGACTTTGGGCACGGGTCGACCATGTTTGGCGTGGATTTGTGGGTGGTGGGTGCTCAAGGTGGCGAGTCACGGGGTGGTGTTTGCGTTCTGGGGGATCGGGCACGGGGCGGGCTCAGTGAAATCTACGGATGGAGTGGGCTGTGCTTACCCTGACTGAGAACGCGACCCTGGTGATCAAGAGCATCACGGGGGTCGAGGGCGCGCCGGAGGGGGCCGGGGTGCGGATCTCGCAGGAGAACCCGGCGGATCCGGCGCTCGCGGTGACGACGACGGAGGCGCCGCGGCCCGGTGACCAGGTGGTGGAGGAGGCCGGAGCACGCGTGTTCCTGGAGCAGAACGCCGCGAACGCCCTGGACGACAAGATCCTGGACGCAGCGGTCGACGACAAGGGCGGTGTCGAGTTCCTGCTGGTGCCGCAGCCGGGAGCCGGTCAGCAGAACGGCGCTGCCCCGACCTCCTGAGCATGACCGTGGGTGCGGCCGGGACCACCCTCCCGGGTCCCGGCTCCATCCCTTCGCCCAGCGGTCAGGCCCAGCTGGTCAGGCCACGCTGCGCTGCGCGATCCAGCTGTCGTGCAGTCGCTCGTACACCCCGCCGGCGCCGACCAGCTCCGCGTGCGCGCCGCGCTCCACGATCTCCCCGTTGTCGAAGACCAGCACCTCATCGGCCGCCTCCGCGGTCGACAACCGGTGCGCGATGGTGACGGACGTACGCCCGGTCATCAGCCGCTCCAATGCCGCGTTGACCCGGACCTCGGTGCCGGGGTCGACGGCTGACGTCGCCTCGTCGAGCACCAGCAGGTCGGGGTCCGCGATGTTCGCCCGGACCAGCGCGACCAACTGACGCTCCCCCGCGGACAGCGACTCACCACGCTGCCCGACCGGCGAATCCAGTCCGTCCGGCAGCGACTCCAGCCAGTCCGTCAGGCCGAGCGATTCGAAGGCCGTCAGCAACTCCGCGTCCGTGACCTCCGGCCGGCCGAACCGCACGTTCTCGGCCAGCGACGCGTCGAACAGGTAGCCGTCCTGCGGCACCATCACGACCCGCTCGCGCAGCGACTCGAACGAGATCTCCCGCGCGTCCACGTCGTCCAGCAGCACCGAACCCGAGGTCGGATCCATCAACCGGGTCAGCAGCTTCGCGAACGTCGTCTTCCCCGACCCGGTCTCGCCCACCACCGCGACCCGCCGATGCGGCTCGATCCGTACGCCGACGTCGCGCAGTACCAACTCGCCTTCGGGGTAGGCGAAGTCCACGTCCGCGAACTCGACCGTGATCGGCCCGCGCGGCTGCTTCACCCCTGACTCGCCCGGGTCGACCACGTCGGCCGGTGTCGCGATCACCCCGAGCACCCGCCGCCAGCCGGCGAACGCACTCTGCGCATCAGTCAGCACCTGCGTCGCGATCTGCACCGGGTCGGAGAACAGCGCCACCAGGAACATGAACGCGAGGAGCTCCCCCAGCGTCGCCTGCTTGTCGACACCCAGCAGCACACCAACCGACAGCACACCGGCGTTGGCCAGACCCGCCGCCAGACCGCCGATCGAGAACGTCACCCCCGTGAGCGCCTGAGCCTTCGTCGCCTGCTTCCGATAGTCCTCGATCGAGGTGTCGATCCGGTCCTGCGTCCGCTTCTCGATCGCGTACGCGCGGACCACCTGTGCGCCGACCACCGGCTCGGCGACCGCGGACAGCATCTCGCCGACCTTCGCCCGGACGATGCCGTACGCCTTCGACATCGCCCGCTGCAGGTACTTCAGGCTGGCGAACAGCGGGATGAAGCACAGCAGCACCACCAGCGCGAGCTGCCAGGAGTAGACGAACATCACCACGGTCGCGAGCAGCATCTGGCCGATGCTGACCAGGAAGATGAACCCACCGAACTGCAGGAACTGCGACACCGTGTCCACATCCGACGTGACCCGGCTGACCAGCGCGCCGCGCCGCTCGGTGCTCTGGGTCAGCACCGGCAGGTCGTGCACATGGCGGAACGCCTTGATCCGCATCGTCGCCAGCCCGTGCTCGGAGTTGATCGCGAGCCGCACGGTCGTCAGGTACGACGCTCCGGCCGTGACGAGGATGCCGAGTGTGCAGACCACGCACATCCAGGCGACGTACGACAGGTCCGCTCCGCCCGGACCGGACAGCCCCTTGTCGATCGTCTGCTGCACCGCGATCGGTACGACGATCCGCCCGGCGGTCATGGTCAGCGCGAGGATCCCGGTGACCCACCACCCGTTCGCCAGCTCGGGCGACACCTTCAGCCCTTGCCGCAGGGTCTCGAGACCACCGGCGTCATCGCCGTGGTCCAACCGGCTGGCTTCTGCCCCACTCACGCGGATGCTCCTTCCGAGTCCAGATCGTCGATCTCCGCGGCCAGATCCGCCTCTTCCTGGCGTCGCTCCGCGTCCTTCTCGTAGGCGTCGACCAGATCCCGGTAGGCGGCCGACGTCTCCTGCAGTTCGGTGTGCGTCCCGTGCGCCGCGATCCGGCCCTCGTCCAGGAACAGCACCTCGTCCGCGAGCGAGATCGTCGCCTTCCGGTACGCGATCACCAGCACGGTCGTCGCCGCGTCGGCGTCCTGTACGGCGGACCGCAGCCCGGCCAGGATCCGCGCCTCGACCTGTGGGTCGACCGCGCTGGTCGCGTCGTCCAGGATCAGCAGGCGAGGACGCCGTACCAGCGCGCGAGCCAGGGCGATGCGTTGCCGCTGGCCGCCGGACAGCGTCGTACCGCGCTCGCCGACCTTGGTGCCCAGGCCGTCCGACAACTGCTTCACGAAGCCGTCGCCCTGGGCGATCCGCAGCGCATCCCAGACGTCCTCGTCGCTGTAGTCGCCGCCGAGCGTGATGTTGCCGCGGATCGTGTCGTCGAACAGGAACGCGGTCTGCGCCACCAGCGCGACCGACCCGGCCAGCTCGTCGCGGGCCAGGTCTCGCAGGTCGACCCCGTCGACCTTGACCGCGCCCTGCTCCGGATCGACCAGCCGCATCAGCAGCGTGGTCATCGTGGACTTCCCGGCGCCCGTCGGCCCGACCATCGCGACGGTCCGTCCGGGGTCGAGGATGAAGTCCACTCCGGCCAGTACGTCGCGGTCCGGCAGGTACCCGAACCGTACGCCGGCCACCTGCAACCTGGCTGCCTTCGTCGAGGTCAGCCGCGCCTCGCCGTACTCGATCCCGCCCTCGGCGGTCAGCACCCGCTGGATCCGGTCCCAGCCGACGACCGACCGCGGCAACTCACCGAGCACCCAGCCCAGCGCGCGGATCGGGAAGCCGATCAGCGTGAACAGGAACGCCACCTGGACCACGTCACCCGCGTCCGCCCCACCCGACTGCACCCGGACGACGCCGACCAGCAGTACTGCAAGCACACCGAGCCGCGGCAGGCCGTCGATCACCGGGTCGAACAGGCCGCGGGCCTTGTTCACCGCGATGTTCGCGTCCCGGAGCTGGTACGTCGGGTCCCGGAAGCGCTCGGTCTCGGCGGCCTCGCGACCCAGCGTCTTCACCACCAGCGCGCCGTCGAACGACTCGTGCGCGACCTCGGAGACGTCGGCACGGAGCTGCTGCGCCCGGGTGGCGAGCGGCTGGAGGTAGCGCTGGAAGATCACGTTCGCCACAAACACCAGCGGGAACACCAGGCAGCCGACGAGCGCGAGCCAGGGGTCGGCCGCGAACATCGCCACGGTCGCGAACACCAGCATCGCGATCACACCGATCGCCATCGGCAGTGGAGCGATCACGAACCAGGTCGACTCCACATCCGCGTTGGCGTTCGACAGCAACATGCCGGTCGAGTGCTGGTGGTGCCACTCGAGCGGAAGCTTCAGGTACTGCCGGGTGACGCGGCGGCGGTACGTCGCCTGCAGCCGGAACTGCATCACGCCGGCTCCGAGCCGACGCCCGACCACGCCGATCGCGTTCAGGATGGCGATCCCGATGAACAGGCCGATCAGCGAGGCGATCGCACCGAAGGTGGTGTGACCGGTCTCGAAGGCGGGCCGGAGCACGTGTTCGGTCGCCCAGCCCAGCGCCCAGCCGATGGCCACCGTCATCGCGCCGTAGAGCATGGCGGCGAGCACGGAGAAGGCGAAGATCCACGGCTCCTCCCAGATCGCGACCCGCAGAACTGCGAGCCCCCGCCGGGTCACACTTCCCTTGTCGGGGACTTTCGGCTGCAAGACACTCTCCAGGGCAGTCAGGTGCGAACACCAGGCACAAGCATGACAACGAATGACATTCTGCCATTCGGTGCAGACAACTACGATCGAGTTCGTGACCGACTACAGCCGGGTAGAACGACTTGCTCTGTGTGATCTGTTCGATGAGCTGGGGCCCGATCAGCCGACGCTCTGCGAAGGCTGGACGACCTACGACCTCGCCGTGCATCTGTACGTGCGCGAGGCCGATCCGATGGCGGGACCCGGCATCATGATTCCGGCCTTGTCGGACACCACCGCGCGGCGGATGGCGCGGGCGAAGGGGCGCTACAGCTTCGCCGAGGTCGTCGACAAGGTCCGCAACGGGCCGCCCCGGGCCTCGATCTACGCGTTCCCGAAGCTCGGCCACCAGCTCAACACCACCGAGTACTTCGTGCACCACGAGGACGTCCGCCGGGCCCAGCCGTCGTACGAGGTCCGCACGCTGCCGGCCGAGCAGCAGGAGGGCCTGTGGAAGGGCGTCCGGCTCGGCGCGAAGTCGTTCCTCCGGAAGGCCCCGAGCGGCGTGGTGCTCAGACTCCCCGACGGTACGACGTCCGTCGCGAAGCGACCCACCGAGCGCGGGTCCGTGACCGTGACCGGCGAGGCGGCCGAGCTGGTGCTGTTCTGCATGGGCCGCCAGCAGGTGGCCGACGTCCAGCTCGAGGGTGACGCGGAGTCGGTCGAACGGCTCCGCAGCGCGTCATTCGGAGTCTGACTTCCCCGCGCGCCGACGACGCGCTCGCTGGACCATGCTGCTGGCCACGGTGGTCAGTACGACGAGCACGATCGCGGCCAGCACGCCCTGCCACGGCTCGTCGAACAAGACGAAACCGAGGAGTCCGATCGCCATGTAGACCGCCGCCCAGATCGACGACGCGGCCAGGTCCACGACCGCGAACCGCTCCCAGCTGTACCCGGCCAGCCCGGCCGCGAGCAGCACCGGGACCCGGCCGCCCGGGATGAGCCGGGACGTCAGCAACACACCTATCTCGTGGTCGTCCAAGCGGTCGCGCAGTGCGTCCAGTGAGGCGTTGTCGCGCAGCCAGCCGATGCGTTTGGCCAGCCGCTCGCCGCCGAACCGGCAACCGGCGTACACGATCAGGTCGCCGACGTAGGCACCGGCGGCACCGGCGATCAGGACGCCGACCAGCCCGATCGGATTGCTGTGCGAGGCCAGCACGGCACCGGCCGAGACGGCCGCGCCGGTCGGCAGCACCGGCAGGACCGCTCCGATCAGAACGGCTCCCGCGAGTGCGAACAGGTACCAGAGGTCGAAGCGCGTGTCGCCGCTCATCCGCGGACCTCGGCCGACTCGCCAGGCAGCAGGAGCTCCACCCGCACCGCGGGATCCAGCTCGGCCATCGCGGTCTTGAACCTGTCCCCCGGTGGCAGGAACAGCTCCGGCTTGAGCCAGTCGCACCCGATCGGCCAGAACGTCCCGAAATGTACCGGCACCGCCGTCGTGGCTCCGACCCGCTGAACCGCTTCCGTGGCGCGAACCGGATCCAGGTGCCCCTCACCGAGCGACGGCCCCCAGCCGCCGACGGGAACCACGGCCACGTCGACCGGACCGGCTTCCGCGGCCAGACCGTCGAACAGGTCGGTGTCGCCGGCGAACCAGACACTCGGCGAGCTATCCACGCGGTAGCCGAGAGCGGGTCCGGCGTACGACGACCATGGCAGCCGGCGGCCGTCGTGGTGAGCGGTCACCGCAGTGATGTCCAGGGAACCGATCCGCACCTGGTTGCCCGGGGCGACCTCGATGCAGCGATCCGACAGGGCGGCGCCCTGGTCCTGGTGGATCAGCTTCGCCGATCCCCGCGGCACGACCAGCGCGGCGTCCGGCGCGACCAGCGCCAGCGATGGCAGATGCAGGTGGTCGGAGTGCATGTGCGACACGAGTACGGCGTCACACCGGCCTGCGTCGGGCAGCGGGGCCGGACCACGGCGACGGCGCAGATGCGCGATGCGCGAGGTCAGGACGGGGTCGGTCAGGAGCCGCGTGCCGTCCGCCTCGATGGTGGTGGTGGCGTGCCCCCACCAGGTGATCCGCACGCGTCAGGCCTCCACACTCGTCTCGACCGGTTTGTCCAGGTCCTTGCGATGGCCCAGGAGCTCCAGCCAGCTGATCAGCAGTCTGTGGACCGCGTCGGAGCCTACGGGAGGCTCAGCCAGCACCCAACGACTCGGGTGCACCAGGACGGCGTCGGTCTGCCAGCCGCCGATGCCACCGTGGCACCCGACCAGCTCCTCGAAGGCCGCCACCTCGTGGGTGTAGTCGTCCAGCCGGCTGATCACGACGATGTCCCCGTTGTGCGGCATCTCCGCCTGCCACAGCAGCGACGCCGCCGCGTGTTCGCCGTACGGCGTCAACGGGTCGGTGCCCTCGATCCGGCCGGTCCGCAGGACGTGAACCCCCGCACCGCCGATCGCCACCGGCCCCTCGGCCAGCGAATCGACCACCACGAAGCCGATGCCGGGGTGAGTGGCCAGACCGGGGATCAGCTTGGGGTGCAGCAGCTCGATCTCCTCCAGCGGCACCCGGCCGGGCGTGGTGGCGAGGTAGAGCAGCGCCAAGTTGCCCGACGCCGTGACGACCATCTGCTCGTCGGCGGCGACCGGCGGCTCGCAGTCCTTCGGGCCGAGCTCTACCTCGCCGCGGGACGCTTTGCCGTGCAGGGCCTTCCGGGTGACCGAACCGGCCACGCTCCGGCGCAGACTCAGCTCGGTCAGGAACGCGTTCACCGGTCCCCAGCCCTCGGCCTTGCCGACGGCCGCGACCGGCTCCTTGGTGGTGTCGACCAGGTCGTCGACGACCTCGGTCAAGGTCCGGCCGTACCGCTGCAGGAAGGTCGAGCCCTGGCTCTGGCCGTGGTCGGACAGGACGACGATCTCGTACGAGTGCGGCAGGATGTCGATGATCCGCTGCAGCGCACCGAGCACCCGGTCCAGGCCCTCCAGCGTCTGCAGGGACTCCGCCCGGGTCGGCCCGGCGTGGTGCGCGACCTCGTCGTAGTCGACGAAGTCGCAGTAGATCACCGGGGTGCCCTTGACCAGTTCGTCGGTGATCAGCGAGACGTTCAGGTCGCGGAGCAGAACGTTGGTGATCGCGCGCAGGAAGATGTAGGCGCCGCCGCGCTTGACCCGCGGGACCAGGTGGCGGACCCGCTGGCGCCGGGCCTGGTGCAGCTCCTTGAAGATCTCCGCGAAGCACAGGATCAGTCCGCGCGCGGCGCCCTGCGGGCTGGAGAAGAACCGCACATAGCCCCGGCTACGGCTGTTCGGCAGCGCGGCCCGGCTGAAGACCAGTTCGCACTTGTCCGCGTCGCCGGACCAGTTGTTGCTGATGCTGACGCCGCCGTCGGCGAGCAGGCCGCGCCCGGTGGACATCCGGGTCTCGATCTCGGCCGCGTCCCGGCCCCTGTTGGTCACCATCACCCGGCCGGTCTCCTTCTCGTACCACCGGAACGCCGGGATGTGCTTCGAGCCGCCGTGCAGGATGCCGGCCTGGCTGGCCGGGGTGGTCGCCGGTACGCCGGTGTGCCAGCCGACCATCGAATGCTTGCCGTCCCGGATCCAGCCGCCCAGGTTGGGCAGGTTGCCGGCCAGGACCATCCAGTTCAGCAGCGGGGCGGACAGCCCGTCGATCTGGATGATCAGCATCCCGGTCTTCGGCGCCGCCTCGATTGTCCGCGCCCTCCGGTGCACGACCCGCATCACCTCGGCGACGTACGCGTCGTCACTCCCGGCGTACGCGATCCAGCCGACGAACGCGCTGACCGAGGCCATCACGACCGCGACCAGCAGCGGCGCCCCTACGCCCCCGTGCAGGGTCACCCCGGGGTCCACCGTGATGCCGAGGTAGACGACGCCGAACTGCGAGAGCAACCCGCCGACCAGGACGCCGATCGACCCGATCAGGATGGCGACCCCGGCCAGCACCCAGCGCATCAGGATGCTGAAGAGCGCGAGCAGCAGGACCAGGCGCAGGATCGGCGTCCGGCCGTCACTGCTGATCTGCGGCAGCGTCCAGAACGTGATGATGAGCGAGATCAGCGACAGGAGGCCGCCCAGCAGCATCGCCTGCAGTCCCCGGCCGGTACGGCGCAGGTCGAGCCAGAACGGCCGTCGTCGCCGGTCCGAGACCTGCTCAGGTGGTTTCGCCATGGCCCGCTTTCGTGCTCCCCGTCCGTCCTGCTGTGCTGTATCGAGGGTACGAGGCATGCTGCAGCGCAGTTGCACCGCGGCACGCCCTGGACGGGTGGTTCCCGGGTCGGACCCGGGGTACCGCCGGGTGATTCCCTGACCCGGCAGCTTACTGAAGCTCGAGACAGTCGACTTCCCTCTCCCCCGCCGCCGCCGAAGGCGGCGCTCTATTGCACTTCGAGATAGTCGACTTCCGTGTAGAGGTCGCCCTTCGTCAGCCGGATGGTGTTCCAGCCGGCGTTGAGGGTGACCTGGACCGAACTCTGCTGCCAGTTGTCCCAGCCGGTGACCGGGTAACTGACCGAGCCCTGGTTGTTGCCATTGACAACCAGGCCGTGGCTGGCCGCGGCGCCGGAACCGTTCGCGTAGCCGACGTGCAGGGTGTAACCGCCCGCGACCGGCGCGAACACCGAGTTCTCCACCCACGAGTCGGCGAAGTCGATGTACGCGACCACCCTGCCGTCCGAGGCACCGGCGGCGTTCGAGCGGACCTGGCAGTGGTTCAGCGTGCCGCGCTCGGCCTCGTACCGGACCCGGCTGCCCCGGACGATCGGGTAGTCGTTCGCCCATCCGACGTCGGCGACGTACAGGTGCCGTGACCCGTTCACCCACCCGTGGACGAACACCTTGTCGCTGACGAAGTCCGCGCCTCCAGGCCCACAGAGTGGTTGTCGAACGTCGCGGTCGTCATCAGCGGCCGGAAGGCGGTGGTCCACGGACCGCTCAGGCTGGGCGCGGTCGCGTACGACGTGAGGTAGTTGCAGTCGGTATAGCCGCCACCGGAGAAGAACAAGACGTACTGGCTGCCACGTTGCACCAAGTCCGGAGCCTCGATGATCCCGCTGGACCAAGCGGGCAGATCAGCGGCGCACTGCCGACCGGGTTGAACGGGCCGAGCGGTGAGGTCGCGGTCGCGACGCCGATGCACTGCCGCCCGGACGCTTTGTGCCAGGCCGTGTACGTCAGGGTGTAGGTGCCGTCCGCATTCGCATACACATCTGGTGCCCAGGTCCGGCCGGGAACACTGCCGCCGTAGCTCGCTGGGGCGATGGACAGAGCGGAATTGTGCCGATCCCTGGACCTGGAGCGATCCGGGGTACAGACTCCCGCTGTTGGTTTCCGCCTGGGTTTGAGGGAGTTCTCGTGAGCTATTTACCGAGAGTGTCGGGGCGCGGGGTGGTCGCCGCCGTCGCCGTTGTCGCAGCGGCTGTCGGCGGCGTGGTGACACAGTCGGCCGGAGCACCGGCCGGCGTGCAAGAAACGGCGTTGCAGCAACAGCTGGACACGCTGCTGAACGACGCCCGGTACGACGGGTCGCAGGTCGCGCTGGTGGTCCGGGACGCGACGACCGGCGAGACGCTGTACGACCGGAACGGCGATCAGCGGATGCTGCCCGCCTCGAACACCAAGCTCTTCACGTCGACGGCCGCGATGCACACGCTCGGCCCGTCGTACCGCTTCCACACCGATGTACTGGCGACCGCGCCGGTCCGCAGCGGGAAGTTGCAAGGGGACCTCTACCTCAAGGGGTACGGCGACCCGACCGCGCTCGAGTCCGACTACGTGGGACTGGCCAAACAGCTCCGCGCGGCCGGCGTCCGCGGCGTGGACGGCGACCTGATCGCCGACGACACCTACTTCGACCACGCCCGGCTCGGTGACAGCTGGGCCTGGGACGACGAGCCGTTCTACTACTCGGCCCAGATCTCCGCCCTCACGCTCGCGCCGAACACCGACTACGACTCGGGTACGGCGATCGTCGAGAGCCGGCCCGGCGCGGCGGTCGGTGCACCCGTCAAGCTCACGCTGGTCCCGGGGAACGGCGTACTCAAGCTGGTCAACACCGCGAAGACCGGCGCGGCCGGGTCGTCGAACACGCTCAGCATCGAGCGCGATCACGGCACCAACATCGTCCGGGTGACCGGCTCGGTTCCGCTCGGCGCCTCGGTCGGTCAGGAGTGGGTGACCGTCTGGGAGCCGGAGCTCTACGCGGCCGACGTGTTCGAGCGCGCGCTCGCGGCCGAAGGCATCCGGGTCGACGGTCACATCAAGAACGCGGCCTCCCCCGCCACCGCGCGGCGGCTGGCCCGGGACGAGTCGATGACGGTCGGCGAACTGATGACGCCGTTCCTCAAGCTGTCGAACAACATGCACGCCGAGACGCTGGTCAAGGCGATGGGTGCCGTGGTCGAGGCCGAGGGCAACTGGTCCGCGGGTCTCGGCGTCGTCACCGACTACGCCAAGAGCGTCGGCGTCGACACCAGCCGCATCCGGCTCTCCGACGGCTCCGGCCTGTCCCGCAAGGTGAACGTGACCGCGGACAGCGTCACCGACATCCTGATCGGCGTTCAGAAGGAGCCGTGGTGGCAGCAGTGGTACGACGGCCTGCCGATCGCGGGTAACCCGGCACGCTTCGTCGGCGGCACCCTGCGCAGCCGGATGCTGAACACACCGGCCGCGAACAACCTGCACGGCAAGACCGGTTCGCTCACCGGCGTGACGGCGCTGTCCGGGTACGTCAGCAACCAGGACGGCCGCAAGCTCGTGTTCTCGATGATCAGCAACAACTACCTGGTCAGCCCGCGGTCGATCGAGGACGCTGTCGGCGTCACGCTCGCGTCGTGGAGCGACCAGGCACCGCCCGCCGCGGTGAGCCCGAACACCCTGCGGACCAGCCAGTCCAGCTGTGACCTCGAGTGGGAGAAGGCCTGCTGATCCGGCTAATCGGTTCGACAGTACGGCGGTCGTTCACCACGATGTGGGGATGACCGCCGTACTGCCTGCCACGTACTCCGTCCGACCGCCGGCCAAGGAGGACGCGGAAGCGGTCTTCGACCTGGTCGCCGCCTGCAACACTGCCGTGATCGGTTTCGCCGACTTCACCCTCGACGACGTCGTCGACGAGCTCACCGCGCCCGGATTCGAGCCCGCGACGGACGGCTGGCTGGTCTTCGACGGCGATCGCCTGGCCGGCTTCGCCACCATCTACGGCAAGGGCGATCGCCACCAGCTCGACGTCTACGACGTCACCGCCGAGCCGGTCGTCGAGGCCTACCTGCTCGGCGAGCTCACCCGCCGCGCAGCCGAAATCGCGACCGCGTACGGGCACGCCTCCGTGCCTGTGGACGTGGGCGTCTACCGCGCCGACGCATCCCGTCGCGCCCGATTGGCCGAGTACGGGTTCACGACCGGTACGACGTACCACCGGATGCGGATCGATCACGCCGGACCCGTCGAGGCACCCCCCGTACCGGCCGGGATCACGGTGCGCCGGGGTGCTCCGGACGAGGCGAGCCGACGGGCGGCCCAGGACGTGCTGAACTCGTCGTTCGCCGGCCAGTTCGGGTTCAGCCCACGGACCTTCGAGGAGTGGCACGCGTCGCACGAGAACCAGTCGTCGTTCGACTGGTCGCAGATCACACTGCTCGAGCTGGACGGCAAGGTGGTCGCGTTCCGGGAGTGCACGGACCAGTTCCTCGAGGACGAGAACTGCAACTACATCGGGCGATTGGGGGTGGTCGCGGAGGCCCGTGGGCGCGGACTGGCGAAGTTCCTGCTGCGAGATCAGTTCGCGCAGGATGCCTCGGCCGGGCTGGCCGGGACGATCCTGCATGTGGACACGAACAACCCGACGCCCGCCCTCGGCCTCTATCTGTCGGTCGGCATGGCCGCGTCTTTGGTGATCGACGTCTGGCGGTTGGAGGTGCGGGCCGCATGATGTTGCCTGACGGCTACGCCGTCCGCCCGATGCGAGTGGAGGACGCCGCCCTGATCGCCGAGCGGTCCGGCGCCTACAGCAGTGCATTGATCGGGTTCGCGAAGCACAGTTCCGAGGACGTGGCGAACTACCTGCGAGACCCGGGTTTCGATCCGGCCACCGACGGGTGGGTGGTGACGGACGAGGCAGGCGAGTTCGCCGGCTCCGCGACCGCGGCCGTGAACAACGACCGGACCCGGGCGAATCTCGAGGTGCTGAGCGAGAATCCGGCCATCGTCGCATGGCTTCTCGATCGGGCGATGCAACGGGCGTCCCACGGTGCGCCAGGCGAGGTCGTGGCGAGTGTCGGCGTGATTCGTCAGGACCGACTGCTGCCGGGGATCGTCGCCGCCCACGGCTTCACGATCGGCACGTCGATCCACCGGATGCGCATCGACTTCGACGGCGAGGTCCCGGCGCCGACGGTGCCGGCAGGCACGACGGTACGACGCGGAGCCTTCGACGACCGCAGTCGCCGGGCGGCTCACGCCGTACTGGTGGAGGCGTTCCGCGGGCAGGCCGGGGCCGATCCACGGCCGTACGACGAGTGGTTCGCGTCGCGGGAGAGCCGGTCGACGTTCGACTGGTCGCAGCTCACGACGGTCGAGGTCGGCGGACAGGCGGCGGCCGTGACCGAGTGCAACGACAACTTCGTGAGCACCGACAACTGCGGGTACGTCGGTCGACTGGCCGTCGTACCGTCGGCGCGTGGTCGCGGGCTGGCGAAGTTCCTGCTGCACGACGCCTTCGCCGTTGACGCCGCCGCCGGCCGCTCCGGCACGATCCTCCACGTCGACAGCAGCAACCCGACACCCGCCGTCGCCCTCTACACCGCGGTCGGCATGAAGCCTGACCTGATCAGCGACATCTGGCGCAGGAGCGTATAGACGCCCGCCGGGGTGGTCGCGGTCCACCCCGGCGAGGCGTCAGTTCAGGACGGCGCGTTGACCGCTGCTGCCCGCATAGACGGTGCGGTCGCCGAGTGGACTGCGCAGGTCGAGGTCGACGGCGATCGCACCGAAGGACGGCCTGCAATGCCGAGTCTCCGGCTGATCCGCGACGGCGGTGTAGCGGTACGCCGCAATCCGGACCGAGGTGTGGTCCTGGGACAGGATGCGGACGACCGTGCTCGGCACACACGGCTGCGGGTTACCCATGCCGGGTCCGACGCTCACCATCAGCACCGACGGGTGGTCCGGCACCGGCGTCGCGGACATCACTCCGATCTCACCCTGCAGCACCATGACCGTCGTACCGACCTTGAACTGGTTCGGCGGTGGACCGTCGTCGAGGGTGTTCGTGGTGGTCTCCGGCCCGGCCGGCTCCTCGCCAGCGCGTGGTAGGCCGACAGTGGCGGCGACTCCCCCGATAACCACAACAACCGCCGCCACCGCAGCCAGCACAACCCGGCGCCGGTGACGACGCTGCCGGGCCGTGCGCTCGACGTACTCGAACGGCGGCGCCTCGGCCGGCGTGAGCTCGTCGACGTACTCCATCAGGGCTTCACGCATGCTCGGACACCTCCTTGACGGTGAGCAGTGGCGCCAGGGCCTGCCGCGCCCGCGCCAGGCGGGACTTGACCGTGCCCGCCGCGACCTGCAGTTCCTCGGCGATCTGCTCCACCGGTAGATCCATCACGTGGTGCAGTACGACGACCGCCCGCTGCTCGGGCGTGATCCGCGCCAGGGCGGCGGCGACATCCAGCGCGTCACCATCCGGGCCCTCGACTGCGGCCGGCCGGCCGCGGAGCTTCGCCAGGGCACGCGTCGCCACCTGCTGCCGGCGCAACCGGCTCACCAGAGTCCGGACCGCGACCGCACGCACCCAGGCCTCCGGGTCGTCGTACCGGCGGATCGAGTCCCACCGGCCGAGCAGCTTCACGTACGCGTCCTGGGCGACCTCCTCGGCGTCGGCCCGCGATCCGCCGATGGACACCAGCAGACCGATCAGCCGCGGCCACGTCCGGCGGTACAGCGCCGCCACGTCGGCAGCCGGGTCAGCGTCGCTGTCGTGCACGCCGCGCACCTCCCCAACGGGTCGTCTCACGGCTAACACGCGCGAGCAGCCCACCCGGTTCCCTCCCGGTGCGGAGAAGTTTCGCGCGACCCCGGCCAGAGTGCCAGGTCTTGCTCCCGCGAGATCTGAGAGATTACTCTCGAAACATGTCTCTCAGAAATCCGTACGGCGATTTCGAGATCACCGACCCGCAGGCGATGCGGGCGCTGGCTCACCCGGTCCGGCTGGCGGCGCTCAGCTGGCTGCAGCGCAACGGCCCGGCCACGGCGACCCAGTTGTCCGAGCACGTGGGCGCCTCGCCGTCGGTCACCAGCTGGCATCTGCGGCACCTGGCGAACTTCGGGCTGGTGGTGGATGGGCCTCCCCCGGACGGCGGCTCGGATCGGCGGCAGCGCTGGTGGAGCGCGGTCTCGCGCGGATTCCGCTACGAGATGCCCGACACCCCGGAGGGTGCCGAGGCCGGCCGGCTGCTCCGCGCCGAGATGATCAACCAGTCGCTCGAGGCCGTACAGCAGTGGCTGGCCGAGACCGAGCCCGGACTCGAGGCCGGGTGGAGCCGCGTCGCCGGGTCCGCCAACACCCGGCTGGTCATCACACCGGCCGAGGCCGAGGCGATCGAATCCGCGATCGAGCAACTGCTGGCGCCGTACGTCCAGCGCCGCAACGAGGGCGATACGCCGCCGGACGCCGGCTCGGTCCGCTACCTGCGGATGACGTTGCCCGAAGCAACAGCTCCGCCTGAGGGATCGCCGTGAGCACGCTGTCCGCGACCAGTCTCTGGCGGGACCGCCGGTTCCGGACCTTCTGGTCCGCGCAGGGCGTGTCCGAGTTCGGCGACCGGATCACCGAGCTGGCGCTGCCGCTGATCGCCGTCACGATGCTCAACGCCTCGCCCAGTCAGGTCGGGTTCCTGACCGCGGCGGTCTGGCTGCCGAACCTCGCGTCACTGTTCATCGGCACGTGGGTCGACCACCGCCGGGACAAGCGCCCGCTGATGATCGCGGCCGACCTGTCCCGGACCGTCCTCCTGCTCTCGCTGCCGGCGGCGTACTGGCTGGACGCGCTCACCCTCGGCCAGCTCTATGTGATCGCGATCCTGGCCGGTACGGCGCATGTCGTGTTCAACACCGCGTACGCGTCGTTCTTCGTCGCGCTGGTCGAGCGGGATCAGTTCCTGGAGGCCAACAGCAAGCTGTCCGCGACCAGGTCGATCTCGTTCATGGGTGGTCCCGCGCTCGGCGGCCTGCTCGTGCAATGGCTGACCGCACCGGTCGCGATCGTCGTCGACGCCTTGACCTTCACGTTCTCCGCCCTCCAGATCAGCCGGATCAAGATGACCCCGGCCGCCTCGGACGAGACAGCCGAACCGCTGCTGCGCCGCGCCCGCGCCGGCATGCGCTACCTGCTCCGGCATCCGTACCTCCGCCGCAGTCTGGCCTGCTCGACGACCGTCAACTTCTTCAACCTGATCAGCACCGCCTTGCTGGTGCTGTTCGCCAGCCGGGAGCTGGGGCTGTCCGCGGGGACGATCGGGATCGCGTTCGGCATCGGTGCGGCCGGTGGGCTGCTCGGCGCGGTCGCCGCCTCCCCGCTCAGCCGCATCTTCGGCGTCGGTCCGTTGATCGCCGCCGGTGCCGTCGTCTTCCCCGGCGCCATCGCGATCGCGGCGTTCGCCGACGGCCCGACCTGGGTCAAGGCCACCGCGCTGGCGGCGGCCGAGTTCGTCGGCGCGTTCGCTGTCATGTGCTTCGACATACCGAACAACTCGCTGCAGGCCGCCGTCACGCACGACTACATGCGGAGCCGGGTGTCCGGCGCCTACAGCACCATCAACTACGGCATCAGGCCGCTCGGCGCGGTCGTCGGTGGGTTGCTCGGCACCTGGATCGGTGTCCGGGCAACCCTCCTCGTCTCCGCGGCCGGCGGCCTGCTTGCCGTCCTGTGGCTCGTCGGCTCGCCGAACATCCGCACCCGCGAACTCGACGGCCTCGAGCCTCCTGAGTTCTAGTCGTGCCCCTTAGTCGTGCACAGCGCGATCGGCGAGGTCCTCGACGTCGTTGACCTTGGCGACCGTCAGCCGGAGCGGGACCTCCTTGATGAACAGCACCGCGATCAGGCTGACCACCGCACAGGCGGCCGCGATCAGGAAGATCTGCCCGGTCGCATCGCCGTACGACTGCCGCACCAGCTCCGCCAACTGCGCCGGCAGGTGGCCGACATCCAGCAGGCTGGTGCTGCCGGAGCCACCCTCCTGCAGTTTGCGCGCGGCGTCGGCGCCACCCGGACTGGCGAGCAGACCGGCGACGATCGAATCCTGCACCCGGACCGCGAGGACGGCACCCAGAGCCGACACGCCGACGGCACCACCCAGGCTGCGGAAGAACGAGACCGTGGCGCTCGATGCGCCGATCTGCGAGACGTCAACGGTGTTCTGTACGGCGAGGACAAGGTTTTGCATGGTCATGCCCATGCCGAGACCCATCGCCAGCATGCCGAGTCCGACGTACCAGTACGGCGTGGTGTGGTCGATCGTGCCGAGCACCGTCAGGCCGCCGACCAGAAGGATGCTACCGGCAACCAAGTAGCGCTTCCACTTGCCGAACCGGGTGATCATCTGACCGGAGCCGACCGAGCCGAGGAACGACCCCAGCATCATCGGGATGGTCAGCAGACCGGCCTCGGTCGGGCTGTAGCCGCGGGCGATCTGGAAGTACTGGCCGAGGAACAGCGCGCTGCCGAACATCGCGACACCGACCGCCAGGCTGGCGACGATCGCCAGCGCGGTGGTCCGCTCCCGCACGACCTTCAGCGGAACCAACGGCTCCTTGACCCGGTTCTCCACCACCACGGCGAGGAAGCCGACCAGCAGCGTGCCGCCGACGAAGAGCGCGGACTGCCACGACATCCAGGCGAAGTCGTGACCGGCGAAGGTGACCCAGAGCAGCGGCAGGCTCGCCGCAATGCTGATCAGCACCGCGCCGAGGTAGTCGATCCTGACCTTGCGCTTGATCAGCGGCAGATGCAGGTACTTCTGCAGGATGACCAGGCTGATCACGGCCAGCGGGACGCAGACGTAGAAACACCAGCGCCAGCCGAGCCACGAGGTGTCGACGATGAGGCCACCGATGAGCGGACCGCTCACGGTCGCGACGGCCATCACCGCACCCATGTAGCCGGAGTACCGGCCGCGGCTGCGGGGCGGGATCGCCGCTCCGATGATCGCCTGGGCCAGCGCCATCAGGCCGCCCATCGCGAGGCCCTGCAGAACGCGGGCGCCGATCAGGAACGGCACGTTGTGGGACATGCCGGCCAGTGCCGACCCGACCACGAACAGGGAGATCGCCAGCTGGACGAGCAGCTTCTTGCTCATCAAGTCGGAGAGCTTGCCCCAGATCGGCGTGGACACCGTGGTGGCCAGCAGGCTCGCCGTCAGCACCCAGGTGTACTGCGTCTGGGTCCCTTCCAGCTCGGCGATGATCGTCGGCAGGGCGTTGCTGACGATGGTCGAGCTCAGCATCGCTGTGAACAGCGCGGCGAGCAGGCCGATCAGGATCTCGAGGATCTCGCGGTGGGTGAGTTCCGGCGCGGTGGGCACAGGCGCACGCCGGGTCTCGATGACAGTCATCAGTCTCCTGTTGGTTGAGATCGCCTCACGCTCGTGGCGGCTTCGGTGATGGCGCGGGCGATCCGCTGCATGGTTTCCGCAGCGGCAAGGAGCGCGTCGTCGTCGAAGTCGGCCATGGCGGTACGAAGTTGCTGGGTGTAGGTGGAGTACAAGGCCTCCAGCTGGGCCTTGCCTTGGGGGGCCAGGCTGACCAGCCCGACCCGGGCATCGGCCGGATCCGGTCGACGGCTCACCAGTCCGTCGGCCTCCAGCGCAGTCAGCTGCCGGCTCACCACCGATGCATCGACGCCGAGCTTGGCCGCGATCTCACCGCCGCGCTGCTCGCCGTCCCTCAGCAGGACCTTGAGCACGCTCGCGTCGGAACGGCGCAGCCCGCCTTCGGGTGTCAGATGCCGATGCTCGATACAACGCACGGCCCGTACCAGCGAGCTGACTCCTTCGAGCAACTCCTGGGCCGACGCGTCCCGCTCTACCTCCGGGACGAGGGGTTCCTGAGCTAGTTGCATAAACCAACTATATGTCAAAGTAGTTGGTTTCTGCAACCATATGGCAGACTGGACGGTTTCGTTTACGGAGCGTGAGAAATTCTGGAGAACGGCGCAATTCTGGCCACTCTCCGTCTATCATCCTCCGAAGGGGAGCATTTTCTGGGGAGTGCACCGAAGTCCAGGGGAGCGACTGAGGTGAGGCCATGAAGGCCACGGGAATCGAACAAGCGCGCTTTGGCTGAGGTCGGCCGTGGCCGTTGGTTGACGTCGGCCGTGGCCGGTCAGGTGAGGTCGGCGTTGAGGCGGGCGAGGAGGCGGCCGAGGTCGGCCAGGTCGGTGGGATTCCAGCGGTCCAGGATGGCTCTGAACTCGGTCTGGCGCTGGGCGCGCATGGCGCCGAAGCTGTCGGCGCCGGTGGCGGTCAACCGGAGCAGGCGGGCGCGGCCGTCGTCAGGGTCGCCGACTCGTTCGATCAGGCCGAGGTTCTCCAGCTGGGTGATGCCCCGGCTGACGGTTGACTTGTCCAGGCCGAGCGCCTGGGCGACGTCGGACGCCCGGACGCCGGCGCGACCGCCGGAGGTGCCGAGCTCGATCTGGGAGATCAGTGCGTAGCCGGCCGCGTCCATGTCCGGGTGCACCCGGCGCGCCAGCCGCAGCGACGCCGACCGGGAGCGCCGGAACAGCGCCGACAACTCCTGCTCGATGTCCGCGAGCATGCGCTCCCGGTGCTCGGTCCGCGGCGACTCGACGACCTCGTTCACCGGACCACGATCCCGGCGTCGCGCAGCGCCTTCTTGACGTCGGCGATCCGGAAGTCGCCGAAGTGGAACACGCTCGCGGCCAGTACGGCGTCCGCGCCGGCTTCGACCGCGGGTGGGAAGTGCTCCGGCGCCCCCGCTCCCCCGCTGGCGATCAGCGGGATGTCGACCACCTCGCGCACCGCCCGGATCAGCTCCAGGTCGAAGCCCTGTTTGGTGCCGTCGGCATCCATCGAGTTCAGCAGGATCTCCCCCGCACCCAGTTCAGCACCGCGCCTGGCCCACTCGATCGCGTCCAGACCGGCCGATTTGCGGCCACCGTGCGTGGTCACCTCGAAACCGCTCGGCTGGTCCGCGGCCCGCCGTACGTCGAGTGACAGCACCAGCACCTGGTTGCCGAACCGGTGGGCGATCTCCCGGATCACGTCCGGACGGGCGATCGCGCCGGTGTTGATCCCGACCTTGTCCGCGCCGGCCCGCAGCAGCCGGTCCACGTCTGCCGCCTCGCGCACACCGCCACCGACGGTGAGCGGGATGAACACCTGCTCGGCAGTCCGCCCGACCACGTCGTACGTCGTCTCCCGCGACCCCGAGGACGCGGTGATGTCGAGGAAGGTCAGCTCGTCGGCACCCTCCGCGTCGTACACCTTGGCCATCTCGACCGGGTCTCCCGCATCGCGCAGGTCGGTGAAGTTGACCCCTTTCACCACCCGCCCGCCATCCACGTCCAAACAGGGGATCACCCGCACGGCAAGAGTCACGCGGAAAGGGTACCGGCCGTAGAACAATCTAGTTGCATTGACACTAGATGCCCTGAAACTATCAGCGCATGAAAACCACACTGCTTGCCGCACTCGTTCTCGCCACCGCCTCTGTCGTGCCCGCCTCGGCGGCCGCACATCCGCCGGACGGCCCCTGGTCGGCGGCCTGGACCAGCGCGATGCAGCGCCCCGCCGCCGATGGCTCCAACTGGTCCACCGCCGGCTTCGACCACCAGACGATCCGCCAGTCCATCCGGCTCAGCACTGGCGGTCGCAGCCTGCGGATCCGGCTCTCCAACCAGTACGGCGCCAAGCCGCTGCACGTGACCGGGATGACCCTGACCAGGGCCACAGGCGGACCACACGACACGGTGACCTTCGACGACTCACGCCGTACCACTGTCGCGGCCGGCCGAACGATGACGTCGGACCCGGTGACCATCGCGACCGACGCCGGCGACCAACTCGTCATCAGCCTGTACGTCGACGGCGCCACCGGGCCTGCGACGTACCACGAAGACGGACTCACCACGACCACCGCGGCGCCCGGTGATCACCTGTACGACGGAGTGGTCGGTAGCGAGACCAGCCATTCCGTGTACTACGTCACCGGCGTCGATGTGACCGGCGCGGCTGGCACCGTCGTCTCCTTCGGCGACTCGATCACCAACGGCCACAACTCCACGATCGGAGCCGATCGCCGGTACTCCGACGCACTCGCGGAGCGGCTGCGGACGAGCCGGCTGGGAGTCGCCAACGTGGGCATCACGGGGAACCTGCTGCTCAGCGAACTGCCCTGCTTCGGCGCAGCCGGCGTCTCCAGGTTCGACCGCGATGCGCTCGGGCAGCCGGGTGTTCGCACCGTGATCGTCGAGGAAGGCGAGAACGACATCTGGGACAGCGAAGGCAACTTCGGCGGCTGCGGCGTCACGGCCAGGGTCACCGCGGACCAGCTCATCGCCGGCTACCGGAGCATGATCAAGGCCGCGCACTCACGCGGCGTCCGGATCGTCGGAGCCACGATCACGCCGTTCAAGGCCGACTACATGCAACCGGCGGACTTCGCGCGGGCCGAGGCAGTCCGCGACCAGGTCAACACCTGGATCCGGACCTCACGCCAGTACGACGCCGTCGCCGACTTCGCTCGAGCCGTGGGAGACCCGTCCAACGAGCAGCAACTCAACCCGGCGTACGACTCCGGCGACCATCTGCATCCCGACGACGCCGGGTACGAGGCACTGGCGGTGGTTGCGTCCGAGGCACTCTCCGCACGCAACCAGCGGTGACTACTTCCAGGCGCGGCGCTTGGAACCGGCCGGCTTGATCGGGGCGGTGGACTCCCAGACCCGGCGCCAGCGGGCGGCGTCGGGGCCGGACTGGGAGGGGGACGCGCCGGCGGCCACGCGGCGGCGCGCCTCGTACCAGGTGGTCGACTCCTCGTCGAGGAGGGCCGAGACCGCCGCGGAGATCTTCGGTGCGAACTCGCGGGCGCTCTCCCCTTCCGCCGGGCTCAGCGGATCGCCGTACCGGACCGCGACCGAGGGTCGGCCGGGCACCGGCCAGCCGCGACCGCGCGGCATCGCGGCGAACGAGCCCTTGATGCCGACCGGGATCACCGGCACGCCGTGCTCGACGGCCAGGTACGCCGCGCCCATCCGGAACCGCTCCATCCAGCCGTCCGGCGACCTGGTGCCCTCCGGGAAGACGACCACGTTCCAGCCGTCCGCGAGCAGGTCGCCCGGGGTCGAGCTGAGCTTGCCGCCGCGGCGCTCGATCGGGAACGTGTTGAACACGATCGCCGACGCGGTCGCCCGCCACCAGGTGTCGAAGAAGTAGTCGGCGGCCGCGGCGACGGCGGTCTTGCGGCGCATCGCGTCGGGCAGCGTGCACAGCACCAGCGGGGTGTCGAGGTGTGACGAGTGGTTCGCCACGATCAGCGCCGGGCCGTGCAGCTTCAGCAGCGAGTCGAGCCCGCTGACCTGCGGGTTGACTTCCCATCGCAGCACCGAGTTGAGGGCGCCTTTCTGAAGCACCTCGCGGACCGCGATCGCCGCCGGAGTCCGGGCCCACTTGGTCGGGAAGACCGTGGTCTCCTTCGGGATCACGTACGGCTCGGCCGAGCGCGGCACCTGCGGGCGGCGGCCCCAGCGCCAGCCGCGCGCGACCAGTTTCACGTCGCGCGCGGTGTCGCGGCTGAACTTCACCAGGCTGGTCCCCATCAGCGCACGTCCGCGAGCAGGTGCGGCGGGTTGTGCAGGTACGTGATCGAGGGCGACCGGCCGACCGAGTGGCTGACCATCTCCAGCGCGTCCTGCAGCGTCGAGGCGGACCGGAAGCCCATCCGCTCGACCGTCTTGCGGTTCGCGCCGACCCAGACGATGTCACCGCAGTGGTCCAGGGCGTGGGAGATCCAGTACCACATGTAGAACGGGTGCACGCCGTGGTACGCGTAGGACGTGCGGTACAGGTGGATGTACCACGGGTCCTCGGCGTACTGCTTCTCGAACTTGGCCTCGATCGTGGCCGGGTCGGTCGACTCCGACAGCACCTCTTCGAAGAAGTCGACGTACGACGGGTGGTGCAACTGGCTGAACTCGTAGTCGACCGGGTGGTACAGGATCACCGCGCCGTCCTTCCGGACGATCGGGTTGCCCCGGTAGGAGTTGAAGTAGTAGCCCAGCCCCATGCAGGCGGCCAGGATCGGGTTCATCACCGAGTTCACGTTGTACGGGCCGATGAACGGCACACCCATGATCGCGACGTCGGACTGGCCCTGCACCTCGACCAGGTGCTGGCGGTGCACGTTGTCCAGCGTCTTGTCGTGCACCGGCTCGATCTTGCCGGCGTGGATCCCGGTCAGGCCGTAGTTCGACCGGACGTCGGTGAAGATCTTGTGCCGCAGCTTGCCCGGCGCGGCCGCGAGCGCGCGCTTGGTGCCGAGCATCGAGGCCTGGTCCTTGATCGACCACTCCCACTCGCGCTTCTGCAGGAACTCCAGCGGGCCACCGAAGATGTCGTTGTTCAGCGACGTCTCGATCTGGAAGACCTTGACGTGCTGGGTCAGGATCTCGCCCATCCGCCAGGCCGAGTGGTGCATCTTCGAGGCCTTGTGGTCCATGAAGGACCGCGAGTGGATCATCGTGTGGCTGTTGTGGTGGTGCTTCAGCGACTTGTACGACGCCAGGCCGATCGACGTCGACTTGTGGCCGCCGTCCATCGCCACCAGGTTCACGTTCACGTAGACGAGCAGGTCGGACTCGGCCGCCCGCTTGGAGATCTCCACGTCCTCGCCGTGCTTGGTCTGACCCAGGTGGGTCAGGTTCGCGGTGTCCTCGGCGTCGAAGTTGTAGAGCTTGCCGTCGGGGAAGAAGGACCGGAACACCCGCTCGCCGACGATGTCGCGCAGCTCGTTCGGGGTGAGCCGGCGGTGCAGCGCGTTCGCCGAGATCAGCTCGACGTCGTCCACCCCGGCGGCCGCGGCCAGCTCGAGCACCGCCTCGATGATGCGCTGCCGGATGTCCGGCTTCTTCATCGGCGGCAGCGGGATCGAGATGTCGTCGAACGCGATCGTCAGGCGCATCCCGGCGAACAGCAGCTCGGGCAGCGGCTCGGACTCCAGCGGGTTCAGCAGCGCGTTCTGGATCGCCTCGTCCACGTCCCGCACCGGTGGCAGCGCCTCCGGCGGGTACACCACCCGGGTACCGAGCGGGAAGCGCTCCAGCAGGAATCCCTCACCGTTGTGGACGAGCAGGGGCGGAGTCCGGTCGTCCACCTCAAGCACAAACCCTGGCCGAGACATGTCAGAACCTCTCTCGTACGTCGTGCAGCGCTGTCACGGCCCTCATGAGGCCCTCACATCGAAAGCAACCTTGACCGTGCCCAGTCGGCCGGCCGAATGCGCGTGGTCGATCGCCTCGCGCCAGCGGTAGAGCGGGTAGCGCGCGCCGACCACGCCGTCCAGCGGAGCCTTGGCGGCCAGCTCCAGCGCGGTCTCGAAGGCAGGGCGGCCGTTCGGCTCCTCCCGCGCGGACGCGTAGGTGCCGGCCAGCTCCAGCTCCCGGAACCACACCGGCGACAGGTCCGCGCCGGTCGACGGCATGCCGGACAGCACCACCCGGCCGCCGGCCTTGGTCACCCGGAGCACGGTGTCGATCGAGTCCTTGCTGCCGACCGCGTCCACGGCGATGTCGACCCCGCCGAGCAGGAACTCCTTGGCCATCTCCGGCTTCAACCGGAACGCACCGGTCGAGCGTCGTACGCCGCGGAAGACCTCGTCGGGCGCGACCACGTCGCTGGCGCCGAACGCCCGGGCCAGCTCACGCTGCTTGGCGTGCTTGGCGACGACCGTGATCCGGCCGGCCTGGGTGAGCTCGCGGAGGGCGAGGGTTGCGAACAGGCCGACCGCACCTGCGCCACTCACCAAGACCGACTGGCCCGGCGCGACCTTGGACCTCAGCGCCGTGTGCACGGCGCAGGCGAGCGGCTCGACCAGCACTGCGCGCTCGTTGGTGAGTGTCTCAGGTACGGCGTACAGCTGGCTGCGGTGCGCGATCATCACGTTGCCCCAGCCACCGCCGGTGTCCTGGCAGAAGCCGGTCTGCAGACCGGGCGCCACGTGGCCGACGGTGATGCGGTCGCATCGGTTGGTGTTGCCGGAAGCGCAGCCCTGGCAGGGCTCGACACCGCGGGCCGCACAGGTCAGGACGCTGTCCATCACCACCCGGGTGCCCTTCGGCAGGTCCTCGCAGTCGTCGAGCAGTTCGCCGACGATCTCGTGACCGGGGACGAACGGCATCGACACCATGGCGGAGAAGTACAGCTTGGTGGATCCGGTCACCATGCCGAGGTCGGAGCCGCAGATGCCGGACAGGATCGGGCGGATCCGCGCCCAGCCCTCCCGCTCGGCCTTCGGCTCGTTGATGGTGACGAGACGCAGCGGCGCGGCCGGACCGGTCAGGATGCCGGGGATGCGGCCGCCGACCGCCTTGGCCGCCAGGTACTTGGCCGGCGACCGGTACATCTCGAGCGCGAGCATCATCGGGCCATCCCAGGGAGCTCCAGTCGCGACGATGTGGACGGGGTCTTCCAGTCGACGATCTGCCAGCGCGCGGCCCGGGCGGCCCGGAACAGCGACACGTCCGGCGAGACGGCGACCGGATTGCCGACCACCGACAGCATCGGCAGGTCCGAGTGGCTGTCGGCGTAGGCGTAGGACTTGGACAGGTCGATGTTCGTACCGCGGGCGCGGTGCTTGAGCCACGCCGCCCGGGACTCACCGACCAGCGGCGGTCCGGACAGGAAGCCGGTGCAGCGGCCGCGGTCATCGACGGCCAGTTCGGCCGCGACGATCTCGTCGAACAGCGGCTCGAGCGGCCGGGTCAGCGGCCGCACCGCGCCGGTGATCAGGATCGTCTTGTGCCCGGCCGCGCGGTGCTCGCGGATCCGCCGTACCGCGGCTCCGCTCAGCCGCTCGAGGACATGCTCGGCGAGGACCTCGTCGACGATGCGGTTCAGTTCCTCGAGATCCGCGCCCTCGTAGCGGCGGTAGATCGTGCGCAGGAAGGTACCGCGGTCCTTGCGTTCGGCCGAGATCAGTTTCGGCAGCCGGCGCAGCATCGCGCCGATCTCACCGACCCGCTGGTGGCTGTCCAGCTCGGGCAGCCGCATCCAGAGGTAGGTCTCGATCACGTTCGACGACAGCAGCGTGCCGTCCATGTCGAACGCAGCGATGACCTCGGTGTCCTGCGAAGGCTCGACCTTCTTCAGTACGCCGGCCGACTCCAGAAGCGCCTTGTTCCGCTTCTTCCGTACGACGTCCAGCCGGCGCATCGACTCGGTGACGCTCGGGCAGTGCAGCTCCTGCAGGTAGTACTGCCAGTCCACGATCGAGGTGTCGCACCAGAACTTCTCCCGGTCGTCACCCTCGAGCGCGTTGTGCAGCGCCAGCACGTTGTCGTCGATGAACTGCAGCTCGGCCTGCGCGTACTCGGAGTACAGATCCATGTAGCGGCGGAGGAAGTCGAGCCGGCGCTTCTGCACGTCCAGCTCGCGCGCGTACTTGCGGACCCGTTCGCTCCTCGGCACGGTCGTGATGATCTTGTCGGCGATCTTGTGGGCCTTCTCGCCGTACCGGAGCATGCTCTCGACCGAGTCGCCGCCGGGGAACTTCCAGACCGGGAGCCGGACCGCGCCACGCTCGCCGAGGTCGAACGGGTGCTTGGAGAAGTACGCGCGGACGCCGGCGTACAGCTGCTCGAAGGTCAACGGGTTCCGGGCGCCGGAGCTGACGTGGTAGTACTCCGGCTTGTTCAGCTCGGGCTCGGTCGCCATCACTGCGCAGATCGCGCCGACCACGTGGTCGACCGGGATGATCTCGACGACGGAGTCAGGGCTGGCCGGGAACTCCGGCAACTCACCGCGGCCGTAGGCCAGGATCAGCGGCTCGGCCATCTTGAAGCCCTCGATCCAGCCCGGGTGCGGGCTCTGCACCGCGGACTCGATGATGGCCGGCCGGACGATCGAGGTCGGCAGCTTGGCCGCGAACTCCTCGACCACGCGCTCGCCGAGGGCCTTGGTGAACGTGTAGCAGTCGGTCCACCCGAGACTGCGGGCGCGCTCGGTGCCGGTCTCGACCAGCTTCTTCGCGACCCACTCGGTCCGGCGGCGCTCGGTGTCCGTCGCGGCGGTCAGGTGGCCGGCCCGGCGGTGCAGCTTCTCGGCGTCCTTGCGGAACTTGGCCAGCATCGGCGCGGACCGGGACTGCTCCTCGATCCGGGCCTTCATCGCCATCCCGGCCTCGGCCTCGCTCCGCCAGTCGACACTGTGCTCGACCGACGCCTCGGGGATCGCACCCCGGCGACGGCCCGCGGTGTAGGCCGTGGAGATGTGGACGTAATGGACCGGCCGCGCCGTTTCGACGATCCGCTCGAGCAGGCTCTTCGTGCCGAGCACGTTGGTGGTGAACGCCTCGTGGATCGGCGGGTCGAAGCTGACGTCGCCGGCGCAGTGCACGACGATGTCGAGATCCTTCGGCAGTTCCGGTACGTCGGACAGGTCGCCGTCGATCACCTGGATCCGGGCACTGTTCAGTGCCTCGGCGTCGGCGTACTCGGTGCCCTCGCCGTAGAACGGCTTGAAGATGTCCTTCTTCAGCAGTTGCGCCATCCGATCGGTGCCGTTGAGCGACCCCTTCGGGCGGATGATCGCGACCACGGTGGTCCCGGGCAGGTCGCCGATGATCCGGTGCAGCAGCGCCTCACCGACGAATCCGGTGACGCCGGTGACCAGGACCTTCTTGTCCTTGAGCTTGTCGGCCAGACTCACTGGTCGCCTCCACGCATGAGTTCGAGTGCCTCGGTCAGGGTGAACGCACCGGCGTACAGGGCCTTGCCCACGATCACGCCCTCGACGCCGTCGGCGACCAGCGTGCTCAGCGCCACCAGGTCGTCGAGGCTGGACACACCGCCGGAGGCGATGATCGGCTTCGGGGTGCGCGCGCACAGGTCGCGGTACAGGTCCAGGTTCGGCCCCTGAAGCATGCCGTCCTTGGTGACGTCGGTGACCACGTACCGCTCGCAGCCGGCCGCTTCCAGCCGCTCGAGGACCTCGTACAGGTCGCCGCCTTCTTTGGTCCAGCCGCGGGCCGCCAGGGTCCGGCCGCGTACGTCGAGCCCGATCGCGACCCGGTCGCCGTACTGCTGGATGATCCGGTCGCACCAGACCGGGTCCTCGAGCGCGGCGGTGCCGATGTTGACCCGGCGAGCGCCGGTCGCCAGCGCGGCCTCGAGTGAGTCGTCGTCCCGGATGCCGCCGGACAGTTCGACCTGAACGTCGAGCTTGCCGGTCACCTCGGCGAGCAGTTCACGGTTGCTGCCCCGGCCGAACGCGGCGTCCAGGTCGACGAGGTGGATCCACTCCGCTCCGGCGTCCTGCCAGGCCATCGCGGCCGCCAGCGGATCGCCGTACGAGGTCTCACTTCCGGCCTCTCCCTGCACCAGCCGGACAGCCTGACCGTCTGCCACATCCACGGCAGGCAGCAGCACCAGGTTCTCAGACATGGCCCACACCCTAGATGGCGTTAGTTCGAGTTTCGTAACCCGCTGCCCCGCTGAGTCGTTTAATTCCGATCTGTCGCAGCAATACCAGTCTACCTACTGGTTTCATCGATCTAGGGTGGCTGAATGGTCACGCTGGAGGAGCTCGAAACGGATCCACATCCGGCGCTCGCGGCCTTGCGGCCGGTGGGATGGGTCGATGCCCTGGACAGCTGGGTCGTTGCGAGCCGCGAGCTCGCACTGACCGTTCTGCGCGATCCCGACACCTTCACGGTCGACGATCCGCGCTTCTCCACCGCGCAGGTCGTCGGACCGTCGATGCTCTCTACGGACGGAGCCGCGCATGCCAACCACCGCACGCCGTTCGAGGCCACCTTCGGCTTGGCCGAGACCCGCCGACGGTTCACCTCAGTCGTGCAACAGACCGTGGACGAGTTGGTCGGTGCTCTTGAGCCGCCGTCTTCGGATCTGCGCCGTACCGTGGCCGGTCCGTTGTCCGTGGCGGTCGTGGCCTACTCGCTCGGCCTGCCGCCTGCCTCGGCCTCGACAGTGCTGGACTGGTACGCCGCGATCTCCGACTCGGTCTCCGGCGTCTCGGCCGGACGTCCGGTGACACCGGAGGGTGCCGAGGCGTTCGGCCGGCTGCACGCACACGTTGCCTCAGGCATCGAGTCGACCGACTCCCTGATCGCGGCCGCGGCCCACGCGGGGCTGGGGGTCGACGATGTGGTCGCGAACGCCGCGGTGCTGATGTTCGGCGGGATCGAGACCACCGAAGGCATGATCACCAACGCGTTGTGGCATCTGCTGACCCACCCCGACCAGCTCGACCTCGTCCGCGCCGACCCGTCCCTGCTGCCCAACGCCGTGGAGGAGTCCCTGCGCCTCGAACCGGCGGCCGCGGTCGTCGACCGCTACGCGACGCGTGATGTGGAACTGGCGGGCGCGTCCATCCGCCGCGGCGACTTCGTGACCGTGTCCCTGGCCGGTGCCGGTCGCGACCCTGCCGTCTTCCCCTCCCCCGACGACTTCGACGTACGCCGCCCCAACGCCCGCCGCCATCTCGCCTTCGCCAGCGGCCCGCACATCTGCCTGGGCATGCACCTCACCCGGCTGGAGACCCTGGCCGCGGTCGACGCCGTACTGCGCCTGCCCGGCCTGCGACTCGCGCCGGGCTCTCCCCCACCGCGCGGTCTCGTCTTCCGCAAGCCGTCCGCCCTCAACGTCCTTTGGGACGTGTGAACCGGCTCATCGCGGTCGCCCAGACACGGACCGGGAGCAGGCGGGCGATCTTCATCAGGATCGCCATCGGCAGCGGAAAGACGATCTCCGCGCGGCCCTGCTCCAACCCGTCGCAGATCGACCGGGCGGCCTCGTCCGCGTCGATGATGAAAGGCATCGGGAACGCGTTCGTCTCGGTCAGCTCGGTCCGGACGAACCCCGGACAGACGGTGACCACGTCGACGCCGGAACCGGCGACCGCGATCCGCAACGCCTCCAGCAGATTGATCTGAGCGGCCTTCGTGGCGCCGTAGGCCTCGGCGCCGGCCAGGCCGCGGTAGCCGGCCACCGACGCCAGCCCGACGATCGCGCCCCGCCCGCGCTCGAGCATCGGTGGCAGGATCGCGCCGAGGACGTTGTTCAGGCCGAGCAGGTTGACCTCGATGTGGCGGGCGAAGAGATCCCGGTCCCAGGCGGTGGCATCCAACTGCTCCCAAGTCCCCGCGCTGAACACGACCAGATCCGGCTGACCGATATCGTCGGCGACCCGTCCAGCGGCCTCGTCGACAGCCTCCCGATTGGTCACATCGAGCGGTACGACGGCCATCCGCCCGCGGGCGACGGACTCCAGCCGATCGGCTCGCCTGGCCGAGATCGCCACCCGGGCGCCCCGGTCGGCCAGCTCGGCGGCCAGAGCGGCACCGATCCCACTGGATGCGCCGACCACCCAGACGGCCTTGCCTGCGAGGGCGCTCATCGCGCGCTCCGGGCCAGCTGCAACTGACCGACATCGAGGCAACCGGACGCGAAGCCGGCCTCGCTGTAGGCCAGGTACAACTCCCACATCCGGCGGAAGTTCTCGTCGAAGCCGAGCGTCCGGATCCGCGGCCACTGCTCGTCGAAGCGTCGCCGCCAGCGCCGCAACGTCTCCGCGTAATGCGGGCCGAACCGGTCGTCGGCGACGATCCGCAGCCCGGTGGAAGCCAGGCTCTCCTCGATCGCTCGCCGGGACGGGATCAGTCCACCCGGGAAGATGTACTTCTGGATCCAGCTGAACGAGTTCCGGGTCGCCAGCATCCGGTCGTGGTCCATCAGGATCGCCTGCAGCGCGATCCTGCCGCCGGGCGCCAGCAGCCGGTCGAGCGTGCCGAAGTACGTCGGCCAGTACTCCGCACCTACCGCCTCGATCATCTCCACGCTGACGATCGCGTCGTACCTGCCCCGCAGGGCCCGGTAGTCCTGCAGGCGCAGCTCGACCCGGTCACCGAGACCGGCCCCGGCCACCCGGCGTTCGGCGAGTGCGAGCTGTTCGCCCGACAGCGTCACACCGGTGACGTGTGCGCCACGGCGAGCGGCGGCGATCGCGAGAGCGCCCCAGCCCGTCCCGATCTCGAGCAGCCGGGTGCCCTGGGTCACCCCAGCCAGGTCGAGGATCCGGTCGATCTTGCGCCGTTGCGCGTCCTCGAGACTCTGCGCGTCGTACGGCGGTGATCCGCCGAAGACCGCGCAGCTGTAGCTCATGGTCGGGTCGAGGAAGCCGGCGAAGAGGTCGTTGCTCAGGTCGTAGTGCGCCTGGACGTTGCTGCGTGCGCCGGACAGGGTGTTGCGCAGCCGGCCAGGGATCCGCTGGTCCACCAGCCGTCGCAGACTGGTCAAGGGGCCGGGCAGCAAGGTTGTCACCCGGGCGGCGAACGGCGTCAGCAGCTCACCGAGATCGGTGCCCTCGGCAACAGTCCAGTCCCCGGCCATGTAGGCCTCGCCCAGACCGATCTTCGGGTTGTGCCCGAGACGGTCGAAGAAGGCGGCGGGCCGGACGATCCGCAGGGCCGGATCGTCCGGACCGCCGGCACCCCGGACGGTGCCGTCGGGGTAGAGAGCCCGGACCGGCAGACCGGACAGGATCCGGTCGACCAGAGTCCGGGTGAGCCAGGCCCGGGGACGTAGCGGGCCAGGAAGATCGTGGACCCGCGAGGTGGTGATCGAAGTCATCGGAATCCCTCCGGTGGATGGTGGATGGGCCGGGACACCACCGGCAGCCGCCGGAGCCACAGCCAGATCCCGTGCGCGCGGATCAAGACCGAGACACGCTGCGGCATCGCCGGCAGCCGTAGGGCTGCTCTTACCACCGCCGCGGTCGTCGCCGGACGGATCCGGCCGCCGAAGCCGGCCTCGAAGACCGGCCGGTCCTGGCGACGCAGGGTGATCGAGATCGACAGGCGCTCCGGCGACACCGCGAACCGGAACGTGTAGTGACCGGAGACGTCGTTGAACGGCGACACGTAGAACTCCTTGCCGACCTTGGCCGTACCGTCCGCCGCAGGCCGGAGCACATAGGCATGCCGTTCGCCGTAGGTGTTGTGCACCTCGGTGACCACACACCGCGGCGAGCCGTCGGCGGCGAAGCACCAGAACACGGTGAGTGGGTTGAAGACGTACCCGAGGAACCTCGCGTTCGCCAGCATCACGACGCGATCGCCGGGTTCCAGCACGATGCCCTGATGGCCCAGATAACGCCGGACAACGGACTTGATCCCGGCCGATCCGCCGCCCAGATGGTCGCGAGCATCGAACCCCGCCAGTGGCCGCAGCCAGGGCGGGTACTGCGGCAGGTGGTCCAGGTCCACGAGCCACAGGTACGCGCGGTGCCTGAACGCGTGCCGGATCGGGATCCGCCGGCCGTGCCGGACCCGTCCGACCACGAGTGCCGGCAACGTCGGCAGATCGCTGAGAGCTGTCACCACTCGACCCCGAACGCGGCAGCGGCCGCGACCCCCGAGCGGCAACCATCCTCATGGAAGCCCCAGCCGTGGTACGCACCGGCGAAGGCGGTGCGGTCGGTGGACAAGCCAGGGAGCATGCTCTGCGCAGCGACCGCGGCGGGATCGTAGGCCGGATGGCGGTAGTCCATCACCGCGAGTACTGCGGCCGGGTCGATCTGCTCGCGGGCGTTCAGCGTGACCAGGAACTGTGTGTCGCTGTCCAGACCTTGCAGGCGGTTCATCCAGTAGCTCACCACCGGGGGCCGATCGCCGGCGGCGCCCTCGGGGGTCAGGAAGTTCCACGATGCCCGCGCTCGCGCCGTCCGCGGAAGCAACGAGGCGTCGGTGTGGAGGACCGCCACGTTGCGTGAGTAACTGAAGGCGGAGAGGACTTCTTTCTCCACCGGAGCCGCGTCGGCCAGCAACTCCAGTGCCGTGTCCGCGTGGGTGGCGATGACGATCCTGTCGAAGGAACTCGTCGTACCGTCGGCGTCCGTCAGTCGCACCTCGTCAGGCCCCCGGGTGATCGCCCGGATCGGCCTGCCCACCCGGATCCGGTCGAGCCGGTCGGCGATCGCGTCCACGTAGGTCCGCGAGCCACCGACCACCGTCGACCACTGCGGCGAGCCCGCGAACGTCAACATTCCGTGCCGCTCGAGAAAGCGGAACAGGTAGCGGGCCGGATACTGCAGCGAGGTCAGGGCTCCCGTGGACCAGACACACGACACCAGCGGTACGGCGTACAGCCGGCGGAACTCTGACGAGAAGCGCTCGGCGTCGAGGAACTCGCCGAAGCTGGTCAGGTCTGCCGGGCCGGTCGCGGCCAGGAACGCAGCAGCCCTCCGGTGGAATCGGCCGACCTGGCCGAGGACACCGAGAAACCGCGGGTCGGCGATCCGGCGGCGCTGGGCGAAGACCCCGGCGGCGCCACGACCACCGGCGTACTCGATGCCCGTGGTGCGATCGCTGATGCTCATGCTCATCTCGGTCGGGCGGGTCGCGATGCCGAGCTCTCCGAAGAGTCTGCGCAGCAAGGGGTAGGTACGGTCGTTGTGCACGATGAAGCCGGTGTCGATCGCCAGTGGCACGCCGGCAGCGTCGCTGACTGTTCGGGTGTTCGCGTGGCCGCCGAGTCGAGGCTCGGCCTCGAGCAGAGTGACGTCGTACGCCCGAGACAGCAGGTACGCCGCGGTCAGGCCGGATACGCCAGCTCCGACGACCGCGACCGTACGGGTCATCGGCGGACCCGGGAGGCCGGGAAGGCGGCGGCGCACAACAGGCCCCATGCCCCGGCGATGCCGACCACTTTGGCGCGCGATCGCGGCGATCCGGCGAGACCGAAACCAGCGACGTCGGTGAGGTCGCACGCCACCCGTGCGATGACCGCCGCCTGCAGCGGCCGGCCGGCCGGTGCGATGAGCATGGCCGTGCCCGATAAGACGTCCCGGACCCCGACCACCGTGCCGAGCACCCGCCCGGACCGGTCGATCGGCTGCTCGTCGGCCAGCCCCGCGGCACGGACGAGCGACTCCGGGCGGACGGCCGTGTAGGCGCCGTACCCGAGCGTGAGCAGTCCCAGGAGACGTGGCAGGAGCTGAACTCTCATCGGCGACCCTTCGTCCGAGTTTGTCTAAAGTATGTCTAAGGATCGTAGATGATCGAGCCAGGCCTGTCTAATGTCTGTCCAAGAGCTGTAGAGTCTCTGCCATGGATTCGGTACCGGGGCTGCTCCGGATCGGTGAGCTGAGCCGCCGGGTCGGCGTCAGCGACCATGTGCTGCGCGCGTGGGAGAACCGGTACGGACTGCTCTCTCCGGTGCGGTCGGCCGGCGGCTTCCGGTTGTACTCCGAGCACGACGAACGCCGTGTCCGGCGGATGCAGGCGGAACTCGCCAAGGGCCTGTCCGCGGCACAGGCGGCCCGCGTGGCCCTGGCCGACGAACTGCCCCCCGAAACAGGGCTGCCGGAGCTGCGCGCGGTACCGGCGAACCCAGCGGCCATGGACGGCGCCGCGGCAGCGTTCGGTGCCGCCCTCGACGCCATGGACGAGCCCGGCGCCCACGGACCGCTGGACCAACTGCTGAACGAATTCACGGTCGAGACCGTGCTCCGCGACGTCGTGATTCCCTATCTGCACGATCTGGGCGAACGCGTCGCCCGGGGCGAGGCCGGGATCGGCCAGGAGCACTTCGCGAGCCACGTGATCCGCGGCCGGCTCGCCGGGCTGGCCCGGGGCTGGGGCGGTGGACAGGGACCGCTCGCCGTGCTGGCCTGCCCGCCGGACGAGCACCACGACTTGGCGCTGATGGTGTTCGGGATCGTGCTCGCCCGCAACGGCTGGCGGATCCGCTATCTCGGCGCCAACACCCCGATCACCGACCTGCTCCGGATCGCAGCGGACACCACCCCAGCCGAGATCGTTCTCGCCGCAGCCGTCCCGGAACGCCTGACACCGATCGTCGCAGAACTGCGCGAGCTCGCCTCAGCGGCGCCGGTCGCGCTGGCCGGCGCCGGAGCGAGTCAGTCCATCTCCGACGAGGTCGGGGCCCAGCTGCTGGCAGGCGACCCAGTCACCGAGGCTGTGCGCCTGGCGCGATCTCAAGCTCCGTTGTGACTGATCATCGTGGACGTCTGAGGATGAGCATTGCGGCCGGGTGGACGGGCAGCCGGCGGTCGGGGTCCTGGTCCGCGTCGGCGGCGAGCCGGGCGAAGCCCTGGTCGAGTTCGTCCTCGGGGAGGTGTTCGAAGGTCGAGAAGGCGCGGTGGCTGAGGCGTTCGGCGGCCTCGCGGAAGGTCCGCGGGTTTTCGGTGCTGACCCAGACGGGGGCGTCGGCGGCGAGGAGGCCGGCCGCGTGGGCGAGCGTTCTGCACTCGTCGACGGATCGGTACATCGCGGCGTCGACCTCGCGGGCGGACGGGAAGTAGTCGTACCAGAACAGGTCCGGCATCTGGTCGGAGAACTGGCTGCGCAGGAACGCCACTCCCGCGGGCTCGAGCACGCGGTGGACCTCGGTGAGCGCCTTCTGCTGGTCGCGGAAGTGGTGGAAGGACAGGAACATCAGCACCCCGTCAACCGATGCCTCAGGCAACGGAATGTCCTCCGCGCCGCCCTTGAGGTAGGTGACGGCCGGGTGGGCGGCCGTCTCTGCGGCGATCTCCCGCATCCGGTCCGACGGCTCCACGCCGTACACGGGCCCCTGGAACACTTCGGCAAGACCTGGGGTGAGCCGGCCGGTCCCGCTGCCCAGGTCGAGGAACGTCAGCGGACGCTCCTCCGGCATGTACGCCGCGATGGCTGCGGTCCACCGCTGCACCTCCCCTGGTGACATCCCGCGTCCGGCGGTGTACACACTGCTCAAACGACCGTCGTAGTCGACCATGTTTCGACCCTAAGCCTTTCGGGGATCGCTGGTGCGGAACAGCGGCGGCGGCGCACACTGACGCCATGACGGACCTGATGGCCGACCTCGACGCAGCCGAGACTCTCGCCGAGGTCGGGGACGTGGTCCGGCATGAGGCCCGGCGACGCAGCGGTGCCCAGGGAGCGACCTTCGTACTGCGCGAGCACGACCGCTGCTTCTACGCGGACGAGGATTCGATCGCGCCGCTGTGGAAGGGCCAGCGCTTCCCGATCACTTCCTGCGTCAGCGGCTGGGCGATGCTGCACGACGAGATCGCGATCGTCCCCGATATCGCCGTCGACGAACGGATCCCGCTGGAGGCGTACACACCGACGTTCGTCCGCAGCCTGGTGATGGTCCCGATCGGTTCCCCGACCCCGGTGGCGGCGATCGGTGCCTATTGGTCGCGGCGCTACCACGCCTCGCCGGACGAGATCGACGGCCTGCAGACCCTGGCCGACCACGCCGCGAAGGCGATCCACCGCATCGGCTTGGACGACGCTCCGTGGGCGCCGACCTTCAGTAAGCACTGACGCCCTCGTCAGCCGAGGAAGACGTCGTACGCCAGGCGCAGGATGAGGGCTGAGACGACGACCAGGAAGATGACGCGGACAAAGCGGCTGCCGCGGGCGACCGCGGTCCGGGCGCCGAGGAGACCGCCGAGCATGTTCGCGGCGCCCATGATCAGGCCGAGTTGCCACAGCGGTGCGTCGTGCAGCGCGAAGATGATGATCGCGCCGAGGTTCGTGGCGACGTTCGCGATCTTGGCCTTGGCGCTGGCCTGGAGGAAGTTGTAGCCGAGGAAGCCGACCAGCGCGAAGATCAGGAACGACCCCGTGCCCGGCCCGACCGCGCCGTCGTAGAAGCCGATCAGTACGCCGACTCCGCTCGCAGCGAGGTAGTGGTCGCGGCCGTCGAAGCGCAACGCCGTACGCGCGCCGAGTGACGGCTTCATCGCGGTGTAGATGGCGACGCCGATCAGCAGCACCAGCACGATCGGCTTGAACCACGACATCGGGATCTTCGTCGCGACCAGTGCTCCGGCCGCTGAACCCAGACCGGCCAGAACGGCGAGCGGCAGTACGGTCCGGCGATCGGGCCGCACCTTCACACCGAACGTCACCGCGCTGGTCGCCGTACCGCACAACGACGAGATCTTGTTGGTCGACAGGATCTGCGCGGGCGACGCGTTCGGCAGGCCGAGCAGCATCGCGGGCAGTTGCAGCAGTCCGCCGCCCCCGACCACAGCGTCGATCCAGCCGGCCGAGAAGGCCGCGACCACCAGGAAGACCAGGGTCCACAACGAGACGTCAGGCACGGCGCCACCGCGGGCGGAAGAGCTTCACGGACCGATGATCAGGTAAGGGCATTGTACCGCTCAACCCTTACCGCGGGGAATGAGAGACAAACCACTGCGGCGGTGCCAGAGTAGGCGGATGGCGTCCTCGATCCTGCCGCCCGAAGGCGAAGCGCTCGCCACTGGCTGGGAGCCGGACCTCGCTCCCGCGGACTCGCTCGTCCGGCAGGCCGTGCTCGCGCACGCTTCGTGGGCGACCGACGCCGCTCGGCGAGCAGGCAAGCCCTGGTACGACGGCGACAGCTGGGCCGGCAGTGTCCTCGGAGACAGCGGCCCGATGACGAACTGGGTCATCCAGAAGCAGCCGGTCGATCCGGCCGAGGTGATCCTCGATGCGGCCCGGCAGCTGCCGAACAACGTGCCGTACCTGTTCGTCAGCCCCTGGCCGACCCGCGACCTGCGCGAGCACGGCCTCGCCCTCGCGGGCCATCCGCCCCTCATGGTCCACCTCCCGACGACCGAGATCGTCCCGCCGGCCACGGACATCGACATCCGCCAGGTCACCGACGCCGCAGGACTCGCAGAAGCCGAACGCGTGCTGATCGAGGGCTACCCCCTCCCCGAGCTGCAACCGTTCCGGTCCGGCTGCATGTACGACGCATCGTTCCTCGAGGGATCCACGGTCTGGGTCGGGTACGACGGCGACGTACCGCTCGCGACGTCGACGGCACACAGCGCCGCCGGTGTAACCATCGTCGAGAACGTCGCGGTGATGCCGGCCGCGCGTGGTCGCGGCGCCGGTGCGGCCATCACGTGGGCCGCGACCAAGCACCACGACCAGCCCGCCGTACTGATCGCCTCCGACAACGGTCAGCCCGTCTACCAACGCCTCGGCTACCTCCGCCTCGAACGGTGGACGGTCTGGGTCCGGCCGTGACCGGTCGGCGCGGGACAATGGCGGCGTGAAGTTCTTGCTGCTGATCCACAACAACCCCGAAGCACTGGACGGGCTGAGCCCCGAGAAGAGGCTCGAGCTGATCGGTGGTCGTGACGTCCTCCTCGACCAGGTGCGTGCACTGCGGGAGAACGGGGAACTGCTGACGATCCTCGCCCTCGCGCCGCCGTCGGAGACCAAGTCCGTCAAGGTGACGGCGGGGACGCCGGTGATCTCGGACCGGCCGTTCCTGGAGACCAAGGAGTTCCTCGCCGGGGCGCTCATGGTCGAGTGCGCCTCGATGGACCGGGCGCTGGAGATCGCGGCCGGCATTCCGTTCGCGGCCCTGCTGCCGATCGAGGTGCGGCCGGTGCGGGAGCTCGACGACCAGGCTCTCGCCGAGCTGTCCCGGGAGCGGTGAGCTCCACGCACGGCACCCCCGACGCAGACCTCGAATCCGCGATCCGCGCCGGTGCACCGAAGGCACTGGCCTCGCTGCTCCGGCGCTACGGGACGTTCGACCAGTGCGAGGACGCCGTTCAGGAGGCGCTGCTGGAGGCGTTCGTCCAGTGGCGGGCGAACGGCGTACCGGAGAAGCCGGTGGGATGGCTCGTCAGCGTCGCGACCCGCCGCCTGATGGACGGCTGGCGGCGGGACAACGCTCGGCGGCAGCGTGAGGTCAACGACCACCTCCGGACCCCGGCGGTGGAGGACGACCACGTCCCGGACACCGACGACACGCTGCGGCTGCTCGTCCTGTGCTGCCATCCGGCGTTGACGCCGGCGTCGCAGATCGCGCTGACGCTGCGGTCGGTCGGTGGGCTGACGACAGCCGAGGTGGCCGCTGCGCTCCTGGTCGGCGAGACGATCGTGGCGCAGCGGATCAGCCGGGCCAAGCGAACGATCAAGGAATCCGGCGCACGCTTCGAGCTGCCCAGTGGGCAGGAGTACGACGAACGTCTGCGCGCCGTACTGCATGTGCTCTATCTGATCTTCAACGAGGGACACACCGCGAGCGCCGGCGACGACCTACAGCGTTTGGACCTGGCGGCAGAGGCACTCCGCATCACTCGCATGCTGCGCCCGGCCACTCCCGGCGCAGACGAGGTGACTGGCCTGCTGGCACTGATGATCCTCACGCACGCACGTCGTGACGCCCGCACCGGTCCTGGCGGTGACCTCGTCCCGGCCGACCGGCAGGACCGTTCCCGCTGGCACGCCGACGAGATCGCCGAGGGCACCGCACTCGTCGAGGCGGCGCTGACCTCGGGACCCGTCGGCCCGTACCAGCTCGAGGCGGCGATCGCCGCCGTACACAGCGAGGCCGACTCCGTCGAGACCACCGACTGGGAGCAGATCGCCGGGTTGTACCGGATCCTGGCCGAGGTCGATCCAGGCCCGATGGTGACGCTCGGCTCCGCCGTCGCGGTGGCGATGACCGAGGGTCCGCAGGCAGGGATCGACCTCGTCGAAGGCCTCGCCGGCGACCGGTACCTCGGTGATCACCACCGCCGGTTGTCGGTGCTCGCGCATCTCCAGGAACTCGCCGGGCGGCCGGATCTGGCCCGTGAGCACTATCTGGCCGCACTTGACCGCACCCGCAACACCGCGGAGCAGAACTATCTCCGCGACCGCATCACCCGCCTCACCCCCTGAGCGCGCCGGCCGGAGGCACTGTCAGGGTCGTCCGGAAGACATCAGCCGGATCGACCGCCTGCTTCAGCGCCGCGAGCCGGGCTCGATGCGGTCCCGGGTAGCAACGGTCGAGGTCGGCCGCCGTCGGGTCGGAAAGGAAGTTCAGGTACGCGCCCTCCGGCAACAGCTCGTCCCAGAGCCTTTCGAATCCCTCGATCTGGGCTCCGTGCAGCTCGGTCGATCCGATCAGTACGGCGTTGACCATGAACCGCGCATCGCGATGAGCGAAGGCGGTGGCGTCGCCAGGGATCCTTCCGAACGCGCCGCCGAGCGCCCGGACCTCCGCTGCCATCGCCGGCAGCCGCAGACGGGCGTCGGCCAACCGCTCGCCCAGGTCCGGCGACCACGCGTCGAACAGCCCGTTGCGGTTCCGCGGCGTCCAGCCCGGCGGCATCGCCTCGTCCGCCAGCACCTGCGCGTACGGCACCTCCGTCACTGTGTCCGTCAGAACTGCGCCGAGACTGCGCAACGGAGCCAGGATCTCTTCTCGCCCGGCCGCATCGCCGGCCACACACACCTTGATGGCGACCGGAGCCTGGCGATCCGCGATCATCGTCGGCGGCAGCTGGACCGAGGACGTCAGCTCGTCCGGAGCGACGGCCATGTGCTCCGCCCAACCCGACAGCACCTGGTCCGCCTGCGTCCACGGAAACAGCAGACTGCCGAAGAGCACCGTCGGCTGATGTACGGCGCTGATGTCGTACGACGTGACGACGCCGAGACCCCCGGCCGCGCCGCGCAGGCCCCAGAACAGTTCCGGCTCGTCGGTCGCGTCGACACGATGGACCGAACCGTCCGCGGTCACCACCTCGGCCGCCTGGACACTGTCGATGGCCAGGCCGTGCCGGCGTACCATCCAGCCGATGCCGCCACCGGCCATCAGCCCGCCGACTCCGACGCCGGCCGTATCGCCGGACGAGATCGCGTGGCCGGTCTTCGCCAGGTACGCGGCGACCGCGCCCCAGGTCGCGCCGGTGCCGACCCGGAACGTGGCTCGATCGCCAGGCCCGTCGGTCACGAGCGTCACCTCGTCCAATGGCCTGACGTCGATCACCACACCGCCGTCGTTGGTGCCGAACCCGGCCATGTGGTGGCCGCCGCTCCGCACCGACACCGCGAGGTCGTGGGCTTCGGCGTACTCGAGTGCGGCCGCGACGTCGGCGGCGCCGGCGCACCGAACGACGACCGCCGGCCGCCCTTGTCTGGTGAGTGTGCGATCCGCTGTCTGGTAGCCGGTATCGCCTTCGGTCAGGACTTCGCCGGTCACCGCGGCCCGCAGGGTGTCGATCCCGCGCGTCACCCGAACCGCAGGAGTATTCGTCATCGTTCGCCCCTCGTGGATCACAGACGCCCCTCGTGGGCGTCTCCTCCAGGGATCGGAGCGAACCTTCGTTCCTCGACATCGATCAGCAAAGAATTTTCGGCGGCTCTCAATCCTCGGAGCCAACGAGCTGCTGGTGGATCTCGCCGAGGTGATGCCGTGCGTCGTCGTCCGCGGTCCAGTCGTTCAACGGACGGTCACCGCGCCGCCGGGGCACGAGGTGGAAGTGCAGGTGGAAGACCTCCTGGCCCGCCGCTGCACCGTTGGCCTGGAGGACGCTCACCCCATCTGCGTTCAGGCGGTTCACGAGAGTTCGGGTGGTTGCTTGCAGAGCCGGGCCGATCGCGGCCACCGCATCGGGGGCTCCGTCGGCGCTCAGGTCAGGCACATGCCGGCGAGGGACGACGAGCGTGTGCCCGGCCCGCAGAGGCCGGATGTCCAGGAAGGCGCAGGCGTGCTCGTCCTGATACACGAACCGCGCCGACAGTCGGCCGGCCACGATGCCGCAGAACACACACGACTCGTCCATGGATCCCCCAGGAAGAACGCCGGCCGCACTCCTGGGGAGCGAGGCCGGCGACCGGTCAGCTGCGGACGGTGGCGACCAGGTGGTCGACGACCTCGGCGACCGGGATGTCGGCGCGCTCGCCCGTACGGCGGTCCTTGACCTCGATGGTGCCGTCCACGAGGCCCTTGCCCACCACGGCGATGGTGGGGACACCGATCAGCTCGGCGTCCTTGAACTTCACACCCGGCGACACCTTCTCGCGGTCGTCGTACATGACCGACAGACCGCGGGACTCCAGCTCGGCGGCGATCTCGGCCGCCTTCGTGAACACCTCGGAATCCTTGCCGGTGGCAACGAGATGGACGTCGGCGGGAGCGATCTCGCGGGGCCAGACCAGGCCGAGCTCGTCGTGGTTCCCCTCGGCGATCGCAGCCACCGCGCGGGTGACGCCGACGCCGTACGACCCCATCGTCACGGTGACGAGCTTGCCGTTCTGGTCCAGCACCTTCAGGTCCAGCGCCTCGGCGTACTTCCGGCCGAGCTGGAAGATGTGACCCATCTCGATCCCGCGCGCCGACTCCAGCGGACCCGAACCGTCGGGCGCCGGGTCACCGTCGCGCACCTCGGCGGCCTGGATCGTGCCGTCGGCGGTGAAGTCGCGGCCGTGCACCAGGTCCATCACGTGGAAGCCGGGCTTGTCCGCACCCGTCACCCACGCCGATCCCTCGGCGATCCGGGGGTCGAGCAGGTACCGGATGCCGGAGGTGTTCTCCGCACCGAGCACGCCAGGACCGATGTAGCCCTTGGCCAGCGAGGGGTGCTTCTCGAAGTCCGACTCCTCGAAGGCGGCCACCTCGGCCGGCTCGAGCTGCGCGCCGAGCCGCTTCTCGTCGATCGCCCGGTCGCCGGGCACGCCGATGGCCAGCGGCTCACGGGACCCGTCGGGGTGCACCAGCATGACGAGCACGTTCTTGAGGGTGTCCGCGGCGGTCCAGGACCGGCCGTCGCCGCGGGCGTGCTTCGCGTTCATCGCGTCGACGAGCGTGTCGATGGTGGGCGTGTCCGGAGTGTCGACCACCTCGGCCGCCGGCACAGCCGACGCGTCCACGGCCTCGGCCTGCGGGACCACGACCGCCTCGACGTTGGCGGCGTACCCACCCGGCGAGCGGACGAAGGTGTCCTCACCGTTCTCCGCGATCGCGAGGAACTCCTCCGACCGCGACCCGCCCATCGCGCCCGACATCGCCTTGACGATCACGTAGTCGAACCCGAGCCGGTCGAAGATGTTGATGTACGCCTTGCGGTGCAGCTCGTACGACGCCGCGAGACCGTCGTCGTCGATGTCGAAGGAGTAGGAGTCCTTCATCACGAACTCGCGCCCACGCAGCACACCGGCCCGCGGCCGCGCCTCGTCGCGGTACTTGTTCTGGATCTGGTAGATCGACAGCGGCAGATCCTTGTACGACGAGTAGAGCTCCTTCACGACCAGCGTGAACATCTCCTCGTGCGTCGGCCCGAGCAGCATGTCGGCGCCCTTGCGGTCCTTCAGCCGGAAGATGTTCGGCCCGTACTCGGTCCAGCGGCCGGTCGCCTCGTAGGGCTCGCGGGGCAGCAGCGCGGGGAACACCAGCTCCTGGGCGCCGATCGCGTCCATCTCCTCGCGCACGATCCGCTCGACGTTGCGCAGCACTCGCAGCCCCAGCGGCAACCAGGTGTAGATGCCGGGCGCGGTCCGCCGGATGTACCCGGCGCGGACGAGCAGCTTGTGGCTCGGGACCTCCGCGTCCGCCGGGTCCTCGCGAAGGGTGCGGAGGAACATCGACGACATACGCAGAATCACGGGAGTCTCCAAAAGCACTACGAACGGAACAACGGACGTCTCAGAGGATATCCGCCCCGGGACAGTGCTCTCACCACGTTATCCACAGGGTATGGCGAGCGGCGGCGATCACCCGGGCCACTCAGCGCCCGAGTGATCGCCGCCGCATCACATCTCCGGGTCGTCCATGAACTTGCGGACGTCCTGCGCACAGCGGCAGCCGACCGCGATCTTGGCGGCCCACTTCAGGGCCTCCTCCCGGGTGGGTACATCGACGATGGTGACGCCGCCGATGAGCTCCTTGCTCTCCGGGTACGGGCCGTCGGTGACCATCCCGTCGACGGCCACCACGGCGTGCTCCACGTCGCCGTCGTCGTAGCTCAGCCCGCCGCCGAAGACGAACACGCCGGCGTCCCTGATCTCCTGGATCACCGCGTGAGAGTCCTTGCCCACCTGGGGAAAGTCCTCGTCGGGGATGTGGTCCATCGCACCGCGCTCGAACGAGATCAAGTACCGCGCCATCTCATCACTCCTAGTCCCGGCGACCTTCCTCCGGCCGCCTCTCACCCCTGCTACGAACGCCCCAGTCCCGATCCGACAGGTTATCGGCAAAATATTCCGCGACCGCGGCTCAGCCGTCCTCGCGGGCCGCCTTCAGTGCCCATCTGATCAGCGGGAACTGCAGCGGCAGCCGGGCCCAGCCAACCGCCTTGGCCGGCAGGGACCCCTTCCGCTGCAGGTCCACTGCCATCTGCACGTTCGCCGGGAAGACTGCCACCAGCAGGCCCGCGCTGACCAGGCCTGCCACCCGCCGCGTCCGCGGGTGCAACAGCCCGGCCGCGCAGGCCAACTCGGCTGCTCCGGACGCGTAGACGAGTTCTTTCTTCCGCGGCAGCGCCCGGGGCACGATCTGCTCGAACGGCTCGGGTTTCACGAAGTGCAGCGTCCCGAGCACGCCGAACAGCAACGCCAGGCCGGTGGTGGTTCCGCTCCGAGACGCCATGCCGCGGAGCCTACCCGACGGTAATCGGCAGGTCGCCGTACGGCGTCGCAGCAGCCTGGGCGGCGTACAGCAACGCGGGTTTCAGCGTCGGCCAGAACATCGACGCCATGCACGAGTACGCCGGCAGGAATCCACCGCACGACCCGCCGTCCGGCCCGATCTCGAACGTGTACGACGGTACGCCGCGGGTGCCGTACAACCAGTCGTCCGTCGCCCCCGGCGCGAAGTACCCGACCCCGCCGTCGCCGGTCGACACCGGATAGCCGGTGAGCGCACCCAGCTTCTTGCCCAGAGCAACCAAAGCCGCCTTGTTCGGCGCATCGTTGTTGGTGTAGCCCCACGGCGCCAGGATGTCGTTGCCGAAACTGTGCAGGGTGAGGAAGACACCCGTCGTACTCGCGGCGGCCGGGTCGTCGATGTCGCCCTTGGTGTCGGCGAAGAGCTTGTCCAGCAGACCCTGGATCGCCATCGTCTCCGGCTCCGACAGCGCCTTGGCACCTGGATACGTCTCGTCGCACGGCCCACCCTCGTTGACGTTCCACTGGAACGACGAGTTGCGGTTCAGGTCGACGCCGGCATCCGACGCGGGGCAGCCGCCGGCGCTGTCGTCGACGTTCTTGCGCTGCAGGACCGGCCGGTCCGGGTTCGACGCGACCACGTCGACGCCGTCCGGATTCGCCATCGGCACGACCCACAGCTCACGGGTGTCCATCAACTCGGTGATCTCGGGATCACTGCCGTACGACGAGACCAGTAGGTCGATCCACTGGTACGCGGTCTCGCCGGTGACCAGTTCGCGTGCGTGGATCTGCGTGTGCAGCACGAACTTCGGCTTCTTTCCGGTGCTGTCGAGTGCGCAATCGCCTGCGGCCAACTTCGTGATGCACAGGGCCTGGATGTCGTGCCCGCCCTGTCCCTGCGTCTTCAGCCACCAGTCGCCGATGTCGTACAGCTTCACCAGGTCCGGGTGCGCCGCGGCGACGGCAGCGTTGTGCTGCTCGTGTCCGGCGGCCGTGTGGTACCCGCCGTAGTACGTCGCTCCCCCGGGCTCAGACCGCGGTACCGGGTGATACACGTCCCCGGTCTTCCCCAGTACGACGCCTCGTGCGCGCAGGTGCTCGGCCTCGACCGGGGTCGCGACCACCGTCGGCCGGGTGCCGTGCGTGACGTCGTACCCGTCCTTGATCAGGTCGGCGACCGACCGGCCGGCAGGCAGGCGCATCGAGTAGTACGAGAGATCCGGTGGAGCGGCGGCAGAGACGCTGGTCAATGAGACCAGGACCAGGGCAAAGCTGCACAGGGCAACGACAAGCCTTCGCATGCTGTGGGATTCCTTCCGCGGGGCGGGGCGGCGTAGAGACTCAGCCAACCCCACCCGCGGTCACTGCACTATCACGGAGAGCACGCAGTATCAGAACAAGATCGTCGCGAACGTCTCGATCGTCCGGAAGCCGACCCGCTCGTACGCGGCCCGGGCCGGCGCGTTGAACGCGTTGACGTACAGCGTCACCACCGGCGCGATCTGTCGCGCCAGCTCGACCACCGCCGCCATCCCCGGCGCGGCCAGTCCGCGGCCGCGGAACTCCGGATCGACCCACACCCCCTGGATCTGGCACACCCCGGTCCCGACCGATCCGACCTCCGCCTTGAACACGACCCGGCCGTCCTCGATCCGCGCGAACGCACGCCCGGCCCGGATCAGCTCGGCCACCCGGGACCGGTAGAACGTCCCGTCCGGCCCGGTCTGGGGCGGTACGCCGACCTCCTCGGTGTACATGGCCACGCAGGCCGGGTAGAGGATCGGCAGCTCGACCGGTTCGACCGCGCGGACCAGCGGATCCGGCGCGATCAGCGGCGGATCCTCGATGACCATGAACGGCTGGTTTTCGCGCACCTCGCGGGCTGGTCCCCAGTGCGGCTCGAGCGCTGTCCACAGCTGCTCGACCGCGCGGGCCGGTCCGAGGATCTGGAAGCAGTTCCGGCCGCGACGCAACGCGTACGCCGCGAACGCGCGCAGGGCCGCGTCGTCCGCGCCCACCGGCACCATGTTGCCGCCCGCATGGCACAGTGCCTCGAGGCCGCCCTTCTCGACGTACCCCCAGACCTCGGCACCCCGCCGCGGATCGAGTCCGGACCCCTGCACCAGGCTGTCGACGAACACGTTGACCACCGGGTCGCGGGCGATCACGGCGCGCGCCGCCGCGAGGTCACGAGGACCGAGAACCCGTACGCCCACGCGCAGAACCTAGCGGATGATCCCCGGATCAGCATGCAACGGGGCGTCGGCGGGCCTGGCTGGACCGGTTCAGGCCACCACTGCTTCATGCCCGGCCGCGATCCGGCGCAATGGCGACGTCCAGGCCACGGCCACCGCGACGAAGAGGAAGCATCCCATCACCACCATGCCGGTCCGGATGCCGTAGTGGTTGCCGAGCACACCGCCGACCACCGATCCGAACGTCCAGCCCACACCCCACGACAGCATCCGGGCGGCCGTGTTCACCCGGCCGAGCAAGTGCTCCGGCGTCACCTGCTGACGGTAGGAGATGGTGTTCACGATGACCAGCACGTACGCCGATCCCCACACGAGCAGCGCGATCGCGGCCGACTCCCAGCCCGGTGCCAGCGGCGTGATGATCCCGAGGATCGCCGAGACCGGCAGTGCGTAGAGCGTGATCGCGGCCGGCGACATCCGCTTCAGCAGCCGAGGCAGTCCGACGGCTGCGATCAGTCCGCCGATCCCCCATGTCCCCCACACGAGTCCGAAGCGGAGTCCCGACGTACCGACGTGCAGAACTCGGTCGCACCACACCACCATCAGTGCCATGAACCCCCCGCCGGCGAAGGACTGCAGGCTGCCGACGATCGTCATCGTCCGCACTCCGGCGTGCCCGACCAGGTAGCGCAACCCTTCGGCGATGTCGGCGAGGACCACCCGCGTCCGCAGCGGCTGCCGTCCGTCCCGCTGCTCGGACATCGCCCGCATGATCCCGCGGACCGCGAGAGCCGATCCGACGAAGCTCAGTGCGTCGAGGGTGAGCAGGCTCGCCGGATTCAGCACCGCCAGCGAGAGGCCGGCCAGCGGTGGGACGAACAACTCGATCAGGCTGGACGCCGTCCAGACGACCGAGTTCGCCTGCGCTACCCGGGCCCGGCCGACCAGCACCGGCAGGGCACCGAAGTTCGCGCCGTCGAAGAACGTGTAGACGCTCTGCACCAGGAACGCGACCACCAGCACGTGCGCCACGGTCAGCATGTCGAGCAGATGCGCGACCGGGACCGAGCCGACCAGCATCGCGTTCACCAGGTCGGAGTTCACCATCACCCGGCGCCGGTTCCACCGGTCGGCGAGCGCGCCGGCGAACAGACCCGTCAGCAGGTACGGCGCTGCTTCGAGCGCGGACACCAGTGCGGTGAGGACGGTCGAACCGCTCAACCGGTAGACCAGCACCGGCAACGCGATCGCGGTGACCATCGACCCCGTGACGGACAGGGCACGGGCGAGCCAGTACCGCCGGAAGTCCGGATCGTCCCGGAGCCGGTCGGGCATCGTGGTCGTCATGCGGGGCACTCTGCAACTTCAAGCCGTCTGGAGGTCAAGGCTCATCCACATCAGTTCGACGCCGAGATCGCGGTCCGGGGTCTTCTGTGCCTCGCCGAACCCGTTGGCCCGGTAGAAGCCGATCGCCTGCTCGTTGCCGACCAGGACGTCCAGCAGGAGTTCCGTCGTACCCTCCGGCAAGGCCCTGACCGCCGAGTCGAGGAGCGCCTTGCCGACGCCGTTGCGCTGGTGGTCCGGCAGGACGTAGAGCTTCCACATCACCCAGAAGTCGCCCTCACGGCCGAGGCCGACGATCCCGACCAACTGCTCATCTTCGGCCGCGACCAGGGTGATGCCGTTGCGGATGCCGCGCTCGACCGCCTCCGGCGACCACCACTGCGCGAGTCCGTCGGTGATGAACTCGTCCGACACCAGACCGCCGTACGCGACCGGCCAGGTCGTCAGCCCGATCCGCCGGATCGCCTCGACGTCACCGACCTCGGCCCGGCGGACCGTGATCATCCGTGCACCACCATCGGCTGCCCGTCCGGATCCACGACCTCGAGCGTGTCGCCTGCCCGGGTCGCCCGATAGCCGGCGTCCGTCAGTCGCTGCAGGACCGCGGCCAGGTCCTCGCTCGTCGACAGATCCATCCGCACGCCCTCCTTCTCCCCTGGACCGAAGTACACGTGCTGTCGCGCCCCGAGGAGATCCAGGATCCGCGTCCAGGCCGCCTGGTCCCTGCCGGCCAGGTACGGCGTGACGCTCCAGCGCTCGTCCGGCGGGGTCTCGTTGAGCCGGTAGCCGTACAGGTCCTCGCTGCGCTCGTCGACCCACAACTTCGTCCCGTTCGGGGCGATCGCCGACAGCACCCGCCCGTACGCCTCGTCCCAGATCGACACTTCGGCGTACCCGGTACCGTCCAGCGTCGCCTTCAGGGCGTCGACGTCCTCGGCCTCGAAGACCAGGTCCGTCTGCCCCGGCCGGCCACCGGTCGAACTGGTAGCGGCGTCGTGCAGCGCGATCATCCCGTGCCCCGCGAGCATCACCGCCCACCCTCCCCGCTCGGACTCGATCCGGGCCGTCAGTCCGACAGTCTCCAGGAACGCCCGCATCGCGTCCACGTCGTTCGTGAACCGCAGCGGCCGGATCACCACGCCAGTCATCCCCGCGCCTCCCCATGCTTGTCCAGGTACTCCGTCAGCGCCTGCTCCACCAGCGCGGACAGGCTTGCCGCCTCGTCGATCGCCTTGTGCTTCACCCGGCGGACCAACTCGGGCGGCAGGTACACGTTGAACTGCACCTTCTTGCCGCCGTCATCACTCATGGCTATATTGCTAGCATCCTAGACAGCTACCAGTCAACAGACGAGTCCGACGATGAAAGCCGGCAGGTGGTGCATAGATGGCTGGCTGGGTGCTGGCTGGCGGGTTACCTGCTGACTGGCGGGTTGTTGCGGGTCAGTGATGAAACAACCCGCTACCGGACGGAGGTGCCAATCTCTACACCGCGGCCAGGAGGGCGTCGTCGAGTTCTTTGTTGAGTTTGGCTCGGGGGCGCGCGCCGACGACGGACCAGATGACCTCGCCGCGGTGGAACAGCATCAGCGTGGGCAACGCCATGACGCGGTAGCGGGCGGAGATCTCCGGGCTCTCGTCGGAGTTCAGCTTCACCACGGTGAGTTCGTCCGCGCGTTCGGCGGCGACCTGCGCCAGCAGCGGCGCGATCTGGTGGCAGGGCGGGCACCACTGCGCCCAGAAGTCCACCAGCACCGGCTTGTCCGAGCGCAGCACCACGTCGTCGAAGGTCCCCTCGTCGACCGCTTGCAGGTCAGTCATAGTTGCTTCATCCTCCAGTTCTCGGCATCGGACAGGAGGTCGGTGAGCCGGGCCCGCAGGTCGGTGAGTTCGGTGATCCGCTGGTCCACTTCGGCGATCCGGGCCCGGTACGCCGTCAGCGACGCCGGGCAGACGTCCGCCCGCTCGTTGCCGGCCCGCAGGCACTCGATGAACGGATACGTCTGCTCCGCGGTCAGCCCGAGGCTCAGCAACGCCTTCACCTCGCGCACCACAACCACGTCGTCCGGCTCGTACGTCCGGTACCCATTGGCCTCGCGCCGGGGTTTGAGCAGTCCCTGCGACTCGTAGTACCGCACCGCCTTGACCGTCACTCCGGCCTCGGCCGCCAGATCGCTGATCCGCATCCCGCCTCCTTCACTCCGACGCTAAACCTTGCCCCTGGGGTCAAGGTCAAGCCAGAATAACCCGGATGCTGTTCGCCAGTGTCAGTGGCCGCGGAACGCCTCCTCCAGCCACCACGACAGATGGTCCGCGACGACCTTCGCGTCCACGAGCATCGGTGCGGACCGTGGTCCGTTCAGCCAGCCCCCGACTGCGGCGAGGTCTTTGGCGGTGCGTACGGTCACCGCCTCGAAGCCGTACCCGCGTCCGATTGCAGCGATGTCGGTCGGCGGGAACGTCACCGTGTCCAACGGGTGCCCGCCGGGACCGAAGTGGTGCACCTCGGCGCCGTACGCGTCGTCGTTGTACACGACCACCAGCATCGGCAGGCCAAGTCGTCGTACGGTGTCGAGCTCTGCGGCGCTCATCAGCGCACCGCCGTCACCGAGCACGGCGACGGGCAGGCGGTCCGGCTGCGCCAGCGCGGCACCGATCGCGGTGGCAAGCCCCAGCCCGACCGACTGGAACGCCTGGGTGAAGCAGAGGCCGTTCTCGTCCGGCACCGAAAGACACACGCTCGGGTAGCCCATGAAGTTGCCGGAGTCGACGGCGATCACCCGTTCGGCCGGGAGGAGGTCGTCAAGCACGAGGCTCAACGTTCGTGGGTCGATCCGGTCCCCCGTGCTCTCGTCGTCGAACGCCACGTCGCGCCAGCGCACGCTCCCGAGCTCCGCCGTGCGATAGCCCACCCGCTGCTCGCCGAACGCGTCGAGCACCATCGTGGCGGTGAGCCCGACGTCGCCGGTGACGCCGAGCTGGATCTCGCGGTGGACGCCCAGCGCGGTCGCATCGTCATCGACCTGCACGACGGTCGTGTCAGGTCCGATGAGCGCACCGTGCCGCGTCGTCCACATGTTCAGCGCGCAGCCCCAGCCCACGATGAGGTCGGCCGCGCGGATGAGCTCAGCGGTCCGTGGCGACGCGAAGCCTCCGGAGATCCCGAGCGACCATGGGTTGCCCTGGAACAGACCGTGCGCGACGGCTGAGGTAGCGAGGAGCGCGCCGGATCGTTCCGCCAGGGATTCAAGGACTTGTCGATAGCCGCGGGACCCGCGGCCCGCGACGAACACCGGTCGCTCCGCATGACGCAGCAGGTCGGTCAACTTGGTGACCTCGGCTGCGTCCGGCACCACCGGGTCCTTTGAAGGCGGTGGCGCGACCGCCGGTGCCGCAGTCTCCAACGCCTGCACGGAGAGCGGAACGTTCAGGAGCACCGTACGGCGTTCGCGTACCGCCGTCGCGACCGCACCTAGCGCCTCCGCCACCGCGGTCTCCGCCGAGGTGATCCGCACCGGCACCGCACCCACCGAACGGGCGAGCGCCTCCTGGTCGACGTAGAAGTTCGACCGCGGCTCGGTGACCTCCGCCGCCACGACGACCATCGGCGTCCGGCTCTTCGCCGCTTCGGCGATCCCGGTCATCGCGTTCGTCAGGCCGCAGCCCTGATGGACCGAGAGCGCGGCGACCGACCCGCTCATCCGTGCGTACGCGTCTGCCATCGTGGCCGCGCCGCCCTCGTGCCGCGCGGCGACGAACCGCGCGCCGCCGGCCACCATCGCGTTCGTGAGGTGGAAGTTGCCCGACCCGATCACGCCGAACACCTGGCGGACGCCCGCGGCCGCCAACGCCCGACCGATGGCATCCGCGACGTTCATCCGCGTTCGACCAGCGCGAGCACGCGGGCCGGAGCTCCGGAGCCGCTGACGATCGGCAACGGGCCGGCGATGACGACGGCGCCGGTCGGCGGCAGCTTGGCGAGGTTCTGCAGCTGCGTCAACCCGTACTTGTCGCTGCCCATCAGGTTTGCGTGACACGGGAACGGCGGGTCGAACGAGTGCGCCTGCCCGGCGTCGGTGCCGACGGTCTCGACACCGAGGCCGAGTACCGGCGACTCCTGCGCCACCCATCGCGCGCACTCCGGCGACAGGCCCGGCGTGTGCGGCCCGTTCCCGTCGGCGTTGAGGAACGCCTCCTGCGAGTGTGACCGCGTATCCCACCCCGTGCGCACGAACAACCAGCCGCCTGCGGGCAGAGGCACGTTCTCCGCCTGCCAGGCCTTGAGGTGGTCGACCTCGACGAGGAAGTCGGGGTTCTTCTCGACCTCGGCGCTGAAGTCGAGCACGACCGCCGGCGCGATCAGCTTGCGAGCCGGGACCGACGCCACGTCGGCGAGGTCCTTGCCCGTGACCCAGTGGTTCGGCGCGTCGAAGTGGGTGCCGGTGTGCTCGCCGCTGGTGAAGTTGTTCCAGTACCACGCCGGCCCGCGGTCGTCGTATCTGCTGATCTCCTCGAGCGCGAACGGCGCCGTCTGCCCGAACTCCGGCGGCAGCTGGATGACCGGCGTCGACGCGGACAGCGGCGACGTCAGGTCCACCACCTCGACCGACCCATCGGCGAGTGCTGCGACGAGTACCGACAAGGGCGACGAGCCGGTCATGTGGACCTCCAGAACAGTGGCGTACGAGACCCCCCGACGCTAGGGCGACGACCGTCACCGCGTCCAGGATTTCGCCCAGCCTCATGGGTCAGGCAGCATTGGCGGCATGCTGCTGGCGGCCTTTCGTTCGCCCGAACTCTCGCCTGGCGGACGGCTGGTCGAGCGGACCGCGGTCCGAGGTGTGCTCTTCCGCGGGCGGGAGTTGCTACTCCTCGCCTCGCGCCACGGCGACTACAAGTTCCCCGGCGGCGGGATGGATCCGGGTGAGTCGTTCGCGGACGCCCTGCAGCGGGAGTTCCACGAGGAGTGCGGGTACGTCGATGTTGCGGTCGGCACCGAACTCGGCACCACCAGGGAGGAGGTGCCGGCGATCGAGGCGGCGTACGACGTCTTCGGGATGACGTCGCACTACTTCTCATGCACGGGTGGGTCGGCTCGTGATGGGCAGCAGTTGGAGGGGTACGAGGCGGAGTTGGAGCTCACGCCGCAGTGGGTCACGGTGGATTTCGCGCTCGCGGCCAACCGGGCTGTGCTGGCGAGTGGAGTCGGCGTGATGCGGTGGCTGGTGCGGGAGATCGCCGTACTGGAGTGGCTCAGCGCACGTAGTCGCTGACCCACTCCCCTAGGACCTTCGCGCTGGCATCCACGAGCGCCGGCCAGTCGAGCGCCGCCTCGTCGGCCGAGTCCGAGACATGCTTCACGACCCGCACCGGTACGCCGTACTCGCGGCAGGCGTAGACGACGCCGTACGCCTCCATGTCGACCAAATGGGCCCGCTCCGCGAGCCGCGCCCGTACGACGGGATCCGTCACGAACACGTCCCCCGACGCCAGCACTGTCCCGTCCCCACCCTCGACGTGCAACGCGTCCTGCGGATCCAGTCCGATCGCCCGGATCGCCTCCGCATTCACATCGTGATTGATCACCGTGCTCGGCAAGTACAACCCCGACAGCCCGTCCCTCAAGGCTCCCGTCGTACCCACATTGAGCACCACCAACTCCGACGTATCCCGCTCCGCCAGCATCCGCGCAGTAGCCACCGCCGCCGCAGTCTTCCCCACCCCAGTCACCACCACCGAGATCCCTGGCGGCACATACCGGGCTTCCCCAGCAACAGCACTGACAACCACAAACTCAGTCACCAGCGAATCCCTCGGCCTCGCGGGCCTTCGAACGGCGTGCATCTTCCACCAATCGGCCCAGATCGCGGCCACCGCCGTACCGCCAGCCATCGGCCGAACCGGCGAAGTCCCAGTCCACCGCTTCGAACACGGCGACGAACTGCTGCGCCCGCCGGCGGCGTTCCAACTCGTCCGCGCGGTCAATGCTGCCCCGGTCGGCATGCGTCATCTAGGAGCTCCGAGGGTGCGGCGTCTTACGGCCTGTGCGAGTCAGCCTGCCGTGACGGTGGGGGTGCCGGGGTCTGCGGTCTCGCCCATCTCCTCGGCGATGCGCATGGCTTCCTCGATCAGGGTCTCGACGATGGCCGCTTCGGGGACGGTCTTGATGACCTCGCCCTTGACGAAGATCTGGCCCTTGCCGTTGCCGGAGGCGACGCCGAGGTCGGCCTCGCGGGCCTCGCCGGGGCCGTTGACGACGCAGCCCATGACCGCGACACGGAGCGGGACCTCCATCCCCTCCAGACCGGCGGTGACCTGCTCGGCCAGGGTGTAGACGTCCACCTGGGCGCGGCCGCAGGACGGGCAGGAGACGATCTCGAGCTTGCGCTCGCGTAGGTTCAGCGATTGCAGGATCTGCAGGCCGACCTTGACCTCCTCGACCGGCGGCGCGGACAGCGACACCCGGATCGTGTCGCCGATGCCCTTCGACAGCAGCGCGCCGAACGCCACCGACGACTTGATGGTGCCCTGGAACGCCGGCCCGGCCTCGGTCACGCCGAGATGCAGCGGCCAGTCACCCTGCTCGGCCAGCAGTTCGTACGCGCGGACCATCACGACCGGGTCGTTGTGCTTCACGGAGATCTTGAAGTCGTGGAAGTCGTGCTCCTCGAACAGCGAGGCCTCCCAGACGGCCGACTCGGCCAGCGCCTCCGGCGTCGCCTTGCCGTACTTCTGCAGCAGCCGCGGATCCAGCGAGCCGGCGTTCACACCGATCCGCAGTGACGTCCCGTGGTCCTTCGCGGCCTGCGCGATCTCCTTCACCTGGTCGTCGAACTTGCGGATGTTGCCCGGGTTCACCCGGACCGCCGCACATCCCGCCTCGATCGCGGCGAAGACGTAGCTCGGCTGGAAGTGGATGTCGGCGATGACCGGGATCTGCGAGTGCTGGGCGATCTCCGCCAGCGCGTCGGCGTCCTCCTGCCGCGGGCAGGCGACCCGGACGATGTCGCAGCCGGCCGCGGTCAGCTCCGCGATCTGCTGCAGCGTCGTGTTGACCTCGTGCGTCTTCGTGGTCGTCATCGACTGCACCGAGACCGGCGCGTCCCCACCGACCAGCACTTTGCCCACCTTGATCTGGCGGGTCTTGCGGCGCGGGGCCAGGGTCGGTGGCGGCAGCGCGGGCATGCCCAGGTTGATGCTCATGTGTCCTTAACCGTTGGGTGAGGGTCAGCCGTTGAAGAGACGGATCGGGTTGACGATGTCGGCGATGACGAGCAGGACGCCCATCACCACGATCACACTGGCCGCGACGTACGCGATCGGGAGCAGCTTGGCCACGTCGACGTACCCGGGGTCGGGCCGGCCGAACAGCTTGGCGAAGCCGCGCCGGATGCCCTCCCAGATCGCGCCGATCATGTGTCCGCCGTCCAGCGGCAGCAGCGGGATGAAGTTGAACAAGGCAAGGAACAGGTTCAGCGAGGCGAGCAGCGAGATCAGGAACGCGATCCGCGAGCCGGCCGTCAGCGACTGGTTGGACGCGATCTCGCCGGCCACCCGGCTGGCGCCGACGACGCTCATCGGGCTGTTCTCGTCGCGCTCGCCGCCACCGATCGCCTTGGCCACGCCGACCAGCTTCTGCGGGAAGTTCCCGATCGCCTTCACTGTCGCCACGGTCAGCTCGCCCATCTTGCTGACCACGAACCCGAAGTCCTGCCGCTCGGTCTTCATCTCCGGCGAGACGCCGAGGAACCCGACCGAGACGATCTTGTCCGAGCCCGCCTCGTCAGGGACCTGGTTGACGATCGTGTGGGTCTGCAGCGTGGTCTGCTGACCGTTGCGCACGACAACGATGGTGGCGGGCTTGTCGGTGTTCGCCCGGATCAGCGGGGTCAGCTGGTCCCAGCTGGAGATCGCGGTGCCGTTGAACGCGACGATCTTGTCGCCGACCTGGAACCCGGCCTCCTTGGCCGGCGACACCTTGTCGGTGTCGACGCACTTGCGGTCGGTCGATGCCTGCGAGGCCGGGATCACACAGTCCGTGACCGTGGCCACGGTCGTCTGCGCGACGTTGGCGCCGTACAGCATGAACAGGCCGCCGAACAGCACGAACGCGATCACCACGTTGACCAGCGGCCCGGACGCCATCACGATCAGCTTCTTCCACCACACCTTCTGGTAGAACAGCCGGCCGTTGTCCTCGGGCGCGATCGTCTCGTAGTCCGCGGTACGGGCGTTCTCGACCATCGACTGGATCGGGCCGGTGTTGGCCTTGCGCACCTTGGTCGGGTCGTCGCCCTTGGCGGGCGGCATCATGCCGATGATCCGGACGAACCCGCCGGCCGGGATCAGCTTCAGTCCGTACTCGGTCTCGCCGCGCTTGGTGGACCACACGGTCCGGCCGAAGCCGACGAAGAACTGCGACACCTTCATCCCGAAGGCCTTGGCGGGCAGCATGTGGCCCATTTCGTGCAGTGCGACCGAGATCAGGATGCCGGCCGCGAACAGCACGATGCCGAGGAGAGTGAGAAGCGCGGTCATGCCTTGGTGGTCTCCTGTACGCCGGTGAGTTCACGGGCCCGGGCGCGGGCCCAGCCGTCCGCGGCCAGTACGTCGTCGATGGACAATTCCTCATACGAGGGTACGTCGTGTTCGGTCACTACCCGGGCCACGGTGTCGACGATCGCCAGGAACGGCAGCCGGCCGTCCCGGAACGCCTGGACACAGACCTCGTTCGCCGCGTTCAGCACGGCCGGGGCGGTGCCGCCGCGGGTCCCCGCCTCCCGGGCCAGCTGGACCGCCGGGAAGGCCTCGTCGTCGAGCGGCTCGAACTCCCAACTGCTCGCCGTGGTCCAGTCACAGGCCGGCGCCACGTCCGGAATCCGGTCGGGCCAGCCGAGCGCGAGCGCGATCGGCAACCGCATGTCGGGCGGCGACGCCTGGACCATGGTCGCGCCGTCCACGAACTCCACCATCGAGTGCACGATCGACTGCGGGTGCACGACCACCTCGATCCGGCTCATCGGCAGCCCGTACAGCAGGTGCGCCTCGATCACTTCGAGGCCCTTGTTCACGAGATTGGCCGAGTTGATCGTGATCACCGGACCCATGTCCCAGGTCGGGTGGTTCATCGCCTGCTCCGGGGTGACGTCGGCCATCTCGGCCCGCGACCGGCCCCGGAACGGACCGCCGCTCGCCGTCACCACCAGACGGCGTACCTCGTCGGCAGTTCCGCCGCGCAGGCACTGCGCGATAGCGCTGTGCTCGGAGTCGACCGGCACGATCTGCCCGGGCTTGACCCGGCGGGTGACCAGCGGACCGCCGATCACCAGTGACTCCTTGTTGGCCAGTGCGAGCGTCGTCCCCGCGTCGAGCGCCGTGAGCGTCGGCTGCAGTCCGACCGAGCCAGTGATGCCGTTGAGGACCACGTCACACGGCATCGCCGCGAGCTCGCTGGACGCGTCCGGGCCGGTGATGATCTTCGGGATCCGGAACTCACCCTGCGCGTACCCCTGGCGCTGTGCCTCGGCGTAGAACGCGAGCTGCAGGTCCTGGGCGACCGTCGCCTTCGCCACCGCGACCACTTCAACGCCGAACTCCAGCGCCTGCGCGGCGAGCAGACCGACGTTGCTCCCGCCCGCCGAGAGCGCGAGCACCCGGAATCGCTCGCGGTTGCGCCCGATCAACTCGAGCGCCTGGGTCCCCACAGAGCCGGTAGAGCCGAGGATGACAACGGATCGCGGATTCACGCAGCCATTGTCCCAGGTGAACACACAAGGTGACGAGGTGGTGGTTCTAGGAGAGGTACAGGAGGAGGGGGAAGTCGCCGAGGCGGATTTCGTCGCCGTCGCCCACGTGGATGCTGCGGACCGGTACGCCGTTGACGGTCGTGCCGTTGGTCGAGCCTAGGTCGCGGAGTTCGAAGGTGACCTGGTCGATCCGGAGCAGCTCGGCGTGGTGCCGGCTCACCTGCGGGTGGTCCAGGATCAGGTCGCAGTCCGGCGACCGGCCGATCAGCACCAGGTCGAGGATCGGCATCGCGTCCCCGTCCGGACCCACCAGCACCGGCTGCCGTGGAGCCGCCAGCGCCGCCTCGATCTCCGCCATGCCCTCGGTGTGAATCGCCAGCGACAGGAGCAGGTCGTCACCACTCGCCAGGTGCAGGTTGTGCTGAGCGCCGTACCCGAGCAGCAGGTCCTCGGACTCGTCGATGACGACAGCGGACACGTGGTAGTACCCCGGAGGCAGCCGCGCGTACGTCGCACCGCCGAGCGACGTGGTCAACACCACAGCGTCGAACTCCGGGTGACTGACATCGGTGATGGTGACGAGCACCGGATCGTTCGCCGTGAGGTGTGCCTGCGCACCACCGTCGCCCGGAGTGAACTCGACAGTCAGTTGCGGCGCCGGCTCGTACTGCTCCAACCCCGCCAACCGGTCCACCGCCGGCACTGTGCCGGCCGGGATGAACAACGGCTCGTACTGGCCGTGCGCTCTGATCAGCACGTCCAACTGCGGCTGGACGGACCGGTCGCCCCCGGACGCACGTGCCTTGCCGCGCGCCTCGAGGAACGCAGCCACCATGCCTTTGCCGAAGGTGAAGTTCACGTCTCCCACCACGGCCCTCACGAACCCACTGATCGGCTCCATCCGCACACCCCCAGCAACTCAGTATCGCGGAACCACCACTCCGGTACGGCGGTGTCCGGTGTGCCGCCGGTGGCATATCTTTGGCGCTTGTGTCCCCTGCCGCCACTCACCATACGAAGACAGTGCTGATCATCGAGAACGATCCGGGCAGTGGTCCGGGCCGGTTGCTCGACTGGCTCGAGGGTCGGGGGTTCTCACCCGTCGTCGTCCGTGCCTGGGACGGCGAGCCGATGCCCGCAGGCATCGACGGCCATGCCGCGCTGATCCTGCTCGGCGGCGGAATGCTGCCCGACGCCGACGATGCCAAGCCGTGGCTGAAGGCCGAGCGGGAGTTGCTGCGGACCACCACCGAGCACGACCGCGCGCCGGTCCTCGGCATCTGCCTGGGCGCTCAGCTGATCGCGCACACCTTCGGCGGTGAGGTCCGCGGCAAGTACGGACTGCCCGAGAAGGGCGTCACCGAACTGAAGCTGTTGCCCGGCGCCGAGGACGACCCGCTGCTCACCGGTCTGCCGTCGACCGTCCGTGCGATCGAGAGCCACCAGGATCAGATCACCCGGCTCCCGGCCGACGCCGTTGCGCTGATGTCCAGCGAGCGCTGCCCCCACCAGATGCTCCGCATCGGCCGCAGCTGGGGAGTGCAGTTCCACCCGGAGGTCGCCGCCGAGCGAGTACGGCGCTGGAACCCGGAAACCCTGCGCTCGTGGGGATTCGTGCCCGACGAGGTCGTCGCCGGCGCCGAGCGGCACGCGGCCGAGCTGGACCAGACCTGGTCGACGGTCTTCGGCCGGTTCCTGGATCTTGCCGACTGACGTCCGGAGGGACCGGTAGCGGCGCTACCTTTGGGGGCATGAGTCTGGAGCAGCCGCCGCCCGGGCAACGGGCGTCCGACAACGATCGTGAGCGCGCCGCCGCCGTTGTCCAGGAAGCACACACGGACGGGCGGCTGGACTTCCAGGAGCTGGACGAGCGGCTGACCCAGGTCTACTCGGCCAAGACCCAAGTGGAGTTGCGCAATGCGACGGCCGATCTCGTGCCGGTCGCGCACGGCAGCGCCGCCGAGCTCACGCTCCGGGCGAAGCACAGCGCGCAGAAGCGTGAGGGCGCCTGGACCGTGCCGGAGCGGATGACGGCAATCGCGGAGCACTCGTCGGTGAAGCTCGACTTCACCGACGCGGTGGTGCACTGGTCCGTGATCCACGTCGATGCGCACGCCAAGCACAGCTCGGTCGTGATGGTGATCCCGGCGGGCTGGAGCGTCGACATCGACCAGGTCGACATGGTCCACAGCAGTGCGAAGAACAAGGCCGGTCCACCGAGGTCCGGCGGCGTACGCCTGCACGTGACCGGCCAGGCCCGCCACGGCAGCATCGTGATCCGCCACCCCCGCAAACGCCACTGGTGGTGGCCCTGGTACCGGAAGTGACGGCTGTCCCGTTCGAGCAGTCGTACGCCGGCATCCTGCGCAAGCACGTCGGCGATCAGCGGATCATCACACCAGGCCCGCGTGCCGTGATCGTCGACGACACGGGCGACATACTGCTGGTCCGCCGCAGCGACGACGACACCTGGGTGATGCCGGCCGGAGGGCTCGAGCTGGGCGAGTCGATCTGGGATGCGCTCGTCCGCGAGGTGTCGGAAGAGACCGGACTGATCGTGGAGTCGGCGACACCGATCGCGCTGTACACGGGTCCGCAGTACTGGTTTACCAACGCCTACGGCGGGCAGCACCAGATGTTCACGGTCGTGTTCCGGGTCGACCGCTGGAGCGGGACGCTGACCACCGACACCGACGAGACGCGGGACGCGCGGTTCTTTCCACGGTCCGGGCTGCCACCACTGCGATCCGTCTACCGGGAGACCCTGGCGGATCTCGACGCGTTCGACGGCACCTTGATCGTCAAGTGAGCGTGTGGCTTTCCACACCACCGCGGCGCGGCGGCGACAGGTTAGCGTTCGGGTATGACCGTTTCGCTGGATCTCGTGGATGTCGACTCGTTGCTGACCGAGGAGGAGGTCGACGTCCGGGCGACGGCTCGGCGGTTCGCGGACGAGCGGTTGCGGCCGGCGTTGCCGGAGTGGTTCGAGACGGCGAGCATCCCGGCGCGGGAGCTGGCGAAGGAGCTGGGGGCTCTCGGGTTCCTCGGGATGCATCTAACCGGCTACGGGTGCGCCGGGGTCGGGCCTGTCGCCTATGGACTCGCCTGCCTGGAGATCGAGGCGGCGGACTCCGGGATGCGGTCGCTGGTGTCGGTGCAGGGGTCGCTGGCGATGTACGCGATCTGGAAGTACGGCAGTGACGAGCAGAAGGATGAATGGCTCCCCCGGATGTCCGCGGGCGAGGCCATCGGCTGCTTCGGCCTGACCGAGCCCGATTTCGGCTCCAACCCGGCCGGCATGCGCACGAACGCCCGCCGCGACGGAGACGACTGGGTGCTGAACGGTTCGAAGATGTGGATCACCAACGGCTCCGTTGCCGATGTCGCGGTCGTGTGGGCCCGGACCGACGACGGCGTACGCGGCTTCGTCGTACCGACCACGACGCCTGGCTTCTCCGCACCGGAGATCAAGCAGAAGATGTCGCTGCGGGCATCGGTCACGTCGGAACTGGTGCTGGAAGACGTACGGCTTCCGGCGTCCGCGATGCTGCCCGAGGCACGCGGCCTGTCCGGGCCGCTCGGCTGCTTGAACGAGGCCCGCTTCGGCATCATCTTCGGCGCGATGGGCGCGGCCCGCGACTGCCTGGAGACGGCGATCGCGTACGCCGGTGAGCGGATCGTGTTCGACAAGCCGCTGGCGGCGTACCAGCTGACCCAGGCGAAGCTCGCCGACATGGCGGTCGAGCTGAACAAGGGCATCCTGCTCGCCGTCCATCTCGGCCGGCTCAAGGAGAAGGGTACACTGCGCCCGGAGCAGGTCAGCGTCGGCAAGCTCAACAACGTCCGCGAGGCGATCGCGATCGCCCGCGAGTGCCGCACGATCCTGGCCGCGAACGGCATCAGCGGCGAGTACCCGATCATGCGGCACGCCAACAACCTCGAGTCCGTCCTCACCTACGAGGGCACCTCGGAGGTCCACCAGCTCGTCATCGGCCAGGCGCTGACCGGGCACGCCGCCTTCCGCTGACGCATGGTCGAGGGGCTGATCGGGTACCAGGAGTGAGATCAGCTACTCAACGTGACCACTTCGCGAGGTCAGGAAGGAGCCCGTATGAGGATCGGGGCCGGAATCGCGCTCATCGCGGCGGGAGCCATCATCGCGTTCGCCGTGCGGGACACGTCCGACACTCTGAACCTCACCGCCCTGGGGATCATCATCATGCTCGGTGGCGCCGCCGGAATCTGGCTGTCGTACCGGCTGGCCAACCGGCGCCGGGGGCATGATGACGTCGTGGTGATCGACCCGGACGTCGAGAAGCAGTACAACACCGCCCCGCCCGACCAGGTCGCCGACCATCCCATCGACGTCACGCCGACCCACCTGCGCGAGGATCACAAAGACTTGAGGAAGTAGTCACACTCGTCCGCGTGGGTGCGAACCACCGTGCCGTCGGCAGCCTGCTCGGTCCATTCATCGACGACAGGCGGGCCTGACCACGGCCGATAGTCCAGGCGCTCGTACAGCCTGCGGGCCTTGGGGTTGTCGGCGCCGACGGCCAGGCCGATGGCGGGTTTGTTCCACTCCCCCGCGATCGCCTCGGCGACGCGGATGATCGCCGTACCGATGCCTTGGTTGTGGACGACGGCGCTGAGGGCGTTGATCTCGGCCGGATCGCCGTCGGCGCGGACTTCGGCGTACTTCGACTCCCTGAGCAACATCGTCTGGCCGACGATCTCGCCGTCGCGGTGGGCCAGCAGGAACAGACCGTCACCGCCTTCCTGGATGTCCCAGCGGGCGCGGAGGTGATGCTGCGCTGCCGGATACTCGGCGACGCCTGCGATCAACTGTTCGACATCGGCGGGGGTCGCGGGTCTGATGTCCATTCGCAGACTTTAAGACTGATTGAAGGGTCGTCGCGACCGTGAATCATGGACAGGAATCGTGAGTTGCTGGAGCGGTTGTGGCCGACGGACGACCAGTTGGCGCTGTCGGCGGAGGCCGAACACGAGTTGCGCGCCGACGACTACGTACTGGAGATGCCGCAGTCCGGCGAGCGCATCGTCGGGCGGGACCGGATGCGGGCGATGCAGCAGGAATACCCTGCGCCACCGTCGATCCAGATCCTGCGTATCACCGGTGCGGGCGACCACTTCGTCGTACTGGGCCGCTCGGACTACGGCGGTGACATCTACTACGTCGCGAACGTCGTCGAGTTCAAGGACGGGCGGATCGCGCGCGAGACCCGGATCTACGGTTCGCCGTTCGATCCGCCGGAGTGGCGCGCGAAGTACGCCGAGTGACTACTTGGCGACCTCGGTGGCGCGGGATTCGCGGACGACGGTGACCCGGATCTGGCCCGGGTAGGTCAGCTCCTCCTCGACCTGCTTGGCGATGTCGCGAGCCATCACCTGCGCGGCGATGTCGTCGACCGCGTCCGGCAGCACCATCACGCGGATCTCCCGGCCGGCCTGCATCGCGAACACCTTCTCGACACCGTCGTGGTGCATCGCGATCTCCTCGAGCCGCTCGAGCCGCTGCACGTACGCCTCCAGCGATTCGCGTCGCGCACCCGGCCTGCCGCCACTGACCGCGTCCGCGGCCTGGGTCAGTACGGCCTCGACGGTCCGCACCTCGACCTCGTTGTGGTGCGCCTCGATACAGTGCACGACGTCGTCGTTCTCGCCGTACTTGCGGGCCAGCTCCGCACCCACGATCGCGTGACTGCCCTCGGACTCGTGCGTCAGCGCCTTGCCGATGTCGTGCAGGAACGCGCCGCGCTTGCACAGCTTGGGATCCAGCCCGAGTTCGGCCGCCATCATGCCGGCGATGTGCGCCGACTCGATCAGGTGCTTGAGCACGTTCTGCCCGTACGACGTGCGGTACCGCAGCAGGCCCATCGTCCGGATCAGCTCGGGGTGCAGGTCGGTGATGCCGACCTCTGCCATCGCGTCCTCGGCCGCACGCTCACACAGCTCGGCAACCTCGCCGCGACTGCGCTCGTAGATCTCCTCGATCCGGCTCGGGTGGATCCGGCCGTCCAGCACCAGCGAATCCAGGGTCAGCCGCGCGGTCTCCCGGCGGACCGGATCGAAGCAGGACAGCAGCACGGCTTCAGGGGTGTCGTCGATGATCAGGTTGACGCCCGTGGTCTGCTCGAACGATCGGATGTTGCGACCCTCGCGGCCGATGATCCGGCCTTTCATGTCGTCGCTCGGCAGGTGCACCACCGAGACGACCGACTCGCTGGTCTGCTCCGACGCCAGCCGCTGCACCGCGCCGGTGATGATCTTGCGTGCCTTGGTCTCGCCCTCGTCCAAGGCCTGCCGCTCGATCTCACGGACGATCGAATGCGCGTGCCGCTTCGCCTCCGCCTCGATCGACGCGACCAGCTCCGCCTTCGCCTGCTCGGAGCTGAGGTTCGCGACGCCTTCCAGGATCCGGCGGCGTTCCTCCTCGAGGTTCCTGATTTCGGCTTTGCGCTGGTCCAGCTCCGCGAGTTGCGCGGTCAGCTCGATCTGGCGTTCCTCGATCGAACGGTGCTGCTCGTCGAGCCGCTCCTCACGCTCGGTCAGCCGGTGGTCGCGGCGCTCCATCTCCAGCCGCTGCTCGCGTAGGTCGTCCCGGATCGACTGGGCCTCGGTCTCGGCTTCCCGGCGTACGTCGGACGCGCGGTGCTCGGCCTCACGCCGTACCTCGGAAGCGCGGTCCTCCGCGGCGCGGCGGATCTCCTCGGCGCGTTTCTCGGCCGTCTCCGCCCGGGTCCGCAGTACGGCGGCCTCCTCCTCGGCCTGGCGGCGTACCAACTCCGCGGCGGACTTGGCGCCGGCGGCGATGGTGGCTGCCTCGAGTTGGGCGTTGGCGGCGGCCGCGGTGTTGTCGGCGGCCTTGCGGCGGGAGAGCGTGAAGCCGATCCAGGCCAGCAGGCCCGCGATCAGCAGTCCGATCAGGGTCAGCCCGACTGACGTCGCCGTCGGCATGGCCGCGAGTGACATCGGCTTCTCCCCTCGTCGAGTCACGCACCGGGCGGGACTGTGGCGTCGGTCGAAGGGATCCGCCTACGGTCGAGGAGACGGTACGGCTGAACGCACCACCGGGGTTTCCGGGGTGCGCGGTCCGTCCGTTGTGACGGTACTGCTCGCCGACGGTGCCGGTCGTGACCGCTGCCGTCGCCGTTTCCGGGTGTGCGTCACCCAGGAACAGACTTCAAGCCGCTGTCACCGCCGGATCCGTCCGCCGCGGTGCCGTCCAATCGACGGCGTACGAGTCGCCGTCGTCATCCTTCAGCTCGGTCGAGCGTGGTTTCGTGTTTCTCCGGCCGGTCAGCCGGTGATCAACCGACCCGCCGGTGCTATGTCCGCCACCGTCAGGTGGAGTGATCCCTTACTGATTCCGAGGCTAGGCGCGCCCCACCACCCGGTCAAGAAGGACACTCACCCCACCCACCCAAACCACTCCCCCGACTGGTCCACTCCACATCCACGGTTGTGCTCGGGCCTCAACCAGCAACGAAGTCGCGAATCACGCCCACCAAGGTGACCAGGAACGCACCGACGGCGATCAGCACATTCAACCGGTCGTACCTCGGCTGACTCGCCTTCGCGGTCACAGCGCGACCGGGCTCCGGCTGCGGTTCGGCCTGCACGGCCACGAGACCGTCGAAGTCGTCCCGCGGCCACATGAGTCTCGGTAGTCCGACGCACCTCGGTCCGCGAACCAACCGGGGCAGACCACGTTTGCTGCCGACGTGGTACTTGCAGGTCCCGATCAGTCCCCGGACCAGCCACTTGCACGGTTGATGCTTCCGGGTTTCGACCCTGCACATGGCCAGCTGCAGGAACACGACATAGACCAGCCACATCAGCGCGAGGTACAGAGCCGTCCGCCAGCTGTGGCTGTAGATCGCGAGCGCGGCGCAAGCCGCCAGGAGCCATCCCCACGAACGGAACTGCGCCGACCGACTCCCACCGCGCCGTCGCGTTCTGCCCATGCCATCATCCCCAGGATGACACTCTAGGTTTGCTCGACTACTCTCCGCATTGCTGTCCGTCGGGTCGCCTTGACATCGAGTGCTCACGCGCAACGCGTGCGGCAGTCGTCCTCGGGGGGAGGACGACTGCCGGGTGGATTGGGTCAGGGGCGGGGGCCGGGGAGGTCGTTGGAGTCTTGGCCTGTGACGGTGCTGCCGGTTTGGGTGCCTTCGGGGGTTGAGCCGGCTGAGCTGGTCGGCTCGGTGGACGGGTCTGGCGCGTCGCCGCCGACTACGCCGCCGTCGACTGCTTCCTCGGTCGACTCGGCCGCATCACGGGCCGCCTCGGTGGTGTCGCTGCCTGCTTGGGCGGTGTCGCGGGGAGGCTCGGGGGCTTCGCCGGTGGTCGCGGGGTCGACGCCGCCGCCGGGCGACGGGACTCCGCCCGCCTCGCCTTCGGGGGCCTGGCCGTCGACGTAGTCGCCGACCTTCTTCTGCATGGCGTCGACCTTCTCCGCGTGTTTCCCGCCGGTGTGCTTGTCGATCAGGTCGCCGGCCTTCTCCGCACCGGCTTTGATCTTGTCCGGGTTCTGCTTGACGACGTTCCGGAGCCAGTTCTTCGCCTGTTCCTGGAAATCGCTCATTGCACCCTCCGCGGTGTCAGGGGCGGATCGACGAAAATCCCCAGCGTACGGGCCGGACCAAACACCGGCCCCACTTCGGATAACACACCGTCACACCGCAACCGTCAACGCCCCTCGCCGCCCACAGCCCCGCAGATTCCGCCCTTCACTCCCCGTCCGCACCGCGTTCGGCGGCTAAGGCTTGCTCTTGCCGAGGTGCGCTTTCGCCACCGCCGCCGGTGCATAGACCAGCCAACCGTCGAGGAGCGCCTCCTTCAGAACGGTCGCCGGGACCACGTCCAGCTGGATCAGTACGGCGGCATAACCATTGAAATGCGGGATTGTGAAGAATCCGTCGGCCGAACGAGCCGCGAGCACCGCTTCCTTCCCGCTGAGATCCTCCACCCGGACTGCGAGTATGGGTCCGTGCGGCGGGGCTTCATCGCCGAAGCGGCGCAGATCCGCCTTGCTGAAAGGCCGTTCCCAGGCGTATGCCTTGCCTCCGACAGCCCAGGTGCGATGGCCGTGCTTCGTCGTCTCCACGGTCTCGGGCAATGCCGCGACCAGCCGCTCCACGTCCTCCAGGGTCGCCATGACCCTCAAGCTACAACGTCGTTCAGGCATCCGCCGCACGATGGCGTGACCAGGCGATGGGGCGATCGCCTGGGCACGCCGGTTCGTCAGAGACGGCGGCGGGATCCGCGTTCCTGGTGCGGGACCACCTGCGCGGCGCCGGGGAAGGTCGGCGCCGGGAACTGCGCGGTCTCGTAGGTGGCCAGGTTCAGCCGGGAGCCTGTCTCCGGAAGGAGCGGGGGCTTCGCGGCGTGGTCCTGGCGGAAGACGGAGGTGAGGTCACCGAAGGTCTTGCGACGCCACTGGCTGATGTTGGTCTCGCGTACGCCGGTGAGCTTCTCCAGGAACTGCAGGACCGAGGTGTGGTCGAACTTCTGGCTTGTCACCCAGCCACCGGCGGTCCACGGCGACACGATGATGCACGGCACCCGGAACCCGCCGCCGATCGGCAGGTCGAGGGCGTACTCGTCCGGCGTGCCGGCCGGCGCGGTCGGGGGAACGACATGGTCGAACAGGCCGTCGTTCTCGTCGTAGTTGAGGATGAAGACGGTCTTCTTCCACACGTCCGGGTTGGCGGCGATCGCGGCGATCTTCGAGGCGGCGAAGTCGGCGCCTGCGGCCGGCATCTCCTTCGGTGCTCCGAGACGCCACCGGCCGTCATCAGCCAGGACACCGTCGGCAGTTGGTCGTGCAGAGCGTCGTACTCGAACTGGCCGAGCGACGAGACCTTCATGCCCTTCTCCTACAGCGGCGTACCGGGCGCGGCGTCCTGGAACTGCTGGAAGTGCGGCAGCATGTTGTAGCTGTTCAGGCCGACCTGGTCCTGGTACACCTTCCAGCCGACTCCCGCAGCCTCGAGGCGTTCGGCGTACGTCGTCCAGCGGTACGCGCCGTTCGGCAGGGAGTTCGAGGTGATCGGACCACCGAGCGTGCCGCCCGGGTCGACCATGCCGGTCTGCCAGTACAGGCGGTTCGGCCAGGTCGGGCCTTGCACCGAGCAGTGGTACTGGTCGCAGATCGTGAAGGCATCGGCGAGCGCGTACTGGAACGGGATGTCGTCGCGGGTGTAGTAGCCCATCACGTACGGACCGTTGGCCTTGTCCGCGGCGCGGTGCGGTGCGCGGGCAGCCAGTTGTCCATCTTGCCGGCGTTCCACGCCTGGTGCTGGACCGAGTACGCGTGGCTGGTGGACGGGATGGCCTGCGAGTTCGTCGAGTGGGTGTCGAGGTGGAACAGCAGCAGGTAGCCGTCCGGGTTCTCCGCGTCGGGCTGGTGGAACACGTCGCGTCCGGTGGACAGCTTGATCGCCTGCGGGTCGTCGAACCCGGCCACTCCGGACAGCGTGCCGAAGTAGTGGTCGAAGCTGCGGTTCTCCTGCATCAGCATCACGACGTGCTTGATGTCGCCGAGCCGGGCCGGCCGCGGCGGCGGGGTGGCCAGGGCCTTCTGCACGGTCGCGGGCATCAGGGCTGCCGCGGCACCAAGGCTGGCGGTCGCGGCGGCGCCGCCGAGGAAGCGGCGGCGGGTGAAGTCGGACATTGGGCGGAACCTCTCGAAGGTAGGCGGTGATTCCGTCAATGACCTTCCGCCTCGAAGGTGTCCGTCACCCGGCCCGTGCTCCAACGCTGCGGAACTAGTTTCCGAGCACAACCTTTTGCGGAGGTTAACTGATTAAGCACACGCCGAGCCCGCCGTCGCCTCCCGCCTCACGGTGGTAGAGGCTCGTCCCGGCTCACGGTGGCAGTGGCGCGTCCCGCCTCACGGTGGTGGAGGCTCGTCCATCTGCCGGTGGCAGCACCGGGTTGGGACTGGCTCGGCTGCGGTGGAATCAGTCGGGTTCCAGGCCGGAGGGGTCCAGGAGTGGGAGTTCTTCGTGGCTGGCGGCGAGCTCTTGCTTGATGACTGTCATCGCGAGGCCACCGGGGTAGCCCTTGCGGGCCAGCATTCCGAGCAGGCGGCGCATGGCGACCTGGCGGTCGAGCGAACGCATCGACGGGAGCTTGCGGCGAACCAGAGCGCGGGCGGTTTCTTCCTCCTGGTCCGGATCCAGTTCGTCCAGCGCGTCGCGCGCCAGCTGATCGTCCACGCCTCGACGACGGAGCTCCTGGGCCAGAGCTCGTTTGCCGAGCCCGCGACCGCGGTGCCGGGACTCGACCCACGCGTTCGCGAAGGCCGCGTCGTCGATCAACCCGACCTCGGTAAACCGATCCAGCACCTCCTCCGCCACGTCCTCAGGAATCTCCCGCTCGGCCAGCAGATCCGCCAACTCGGCCCGCGTCCGCGGTTGCCCGCTCAGCTTGTCCAGCAAAATCGTCCGCGCCACCGACTGCGGATCCTCCATCCCATCCAACCCGGGATCCCCCGGCCCGTCGGGCTCATCCGCGGACCGCCGACTCCCCCGCCGACCCCCACCAAAATTCCGCCGAGCCACCGTCCGCCGCCCACGGCTCCCAGTCCCACCCGAAGACGCCCCACCCCCCGAAGCCTGCGTCGCCGTACGCCGAGCTGGGCTCGTGTCCAGCGACTCCTCCACAGGAACAGCGCGACCTCGATCTGGGCCCGCTTCCAGCGGGTCCTCCGCGGCAACCGTTCGACCCCGAGCTGCGCCCGCTTCCAGCGAGTCCACCGCGGCAACCGTTCGACCCCGAGCTGCGCCCGCTTCCAGCGAGTCCACCGCAGGAACCGCGCGACCTCGACCTGGGCTCGAGTCTGCCCCGGGGACCGTCGGGTCGGCCGCGGGAACCGTTCGACGTCGAGCCGGGCTCGCGTTCAGCCGGTCCGCCACAGGAACCGCCGGGTCGCTCGACCGATCGATCGACTCCACCTCCGAGGCAGTCGCCTCCGCGGAGCTGCCTACGGACCTGCGTTCGCGTGATGTCTGAGCAACGGGTGATCGCTCGCCGGCAGGCTGGCTGGTAGTGGCTGCTGTACCTCGACGCAGCTCGGAGCCAGCCTGGTTATCAGCAGCAGAACCAGCTGAGTCGCCCCACGGATCGGCCACAACCGGGCTCTGATCTCGCGCAGGATCGCGCCCCGGCTGATCGTTGCCTGACGCCCCGGTCGCTACCTCGAACTGGTCAAATCCAGGAGCGCGATTGATCGTGCCTCGCGCCGGGCTCGGCTCCGGGGTCTCAGCGGCAAACGCTCGTGCTTCCGCCTGCCGGTCAGCACTCCTCGCCTCGGAGGCTCGTATGGCGGTTTCGTCCAGATCGCCCCATGGGTCGACAGGCTTCGGATCCGAGCCACGTCTCGAGGTGTTCCGGGGCCGGCGGCGCTGACTTGAGGTTTGGGCGCTCCCGTCCGCCGGTTCCTCAGTGCTGCTCGAGGACGCTTCGGAGTCTGCCCATGGGTCATCGGCCCCGGCGGCTCGCCTGATCCTGCCTGCGCGAGGCCGGGCTGACGTCGGTTCCAACGGATCGTCATCCGCGAACGGATCTGACCACGATTCGGCGCGATTGGCACCAGAGCCGCGATCACGGCCCGCACCGCGAGAGGCTCGCTGACCCGAACGGCGCTCGGTAGACCGACGACCAGCCCGCGATGCGTCCCCGGACGGTTCGTTGCCCTCGCCGGATCCTTCCGAAGCACCACCGGCTGCTGCTGGGCCGCGGGCGAGGAGGTCTCGGGCTAGGGCCAGGCGGTCGGCGTGTGGGAGAGACAGCGCCGCGGGCGCAGCGTCGTCGGCAGTGGACTGCCGAGGAGCGCTGCCACCCGCGGTGGAGTGATCAGAAGTCGACATCGACCTCGGCCGTGGCGGCCGCGTCGGCCGGTGCGTCCAGCGTCGGGCCGATGCCCATCTTCTCCTTGATCTTCTTCTCCAGCTCGTTGGCCAGATCGGGGTTGTCGCGCAGGAAGTTCCGCGCGTTCTCCCGCCCCTGACCGAGCTGGTCGCTCTCGTAGGTGAACCAGGCACCGGCCTTGCGGACGAAGCCCTGATCCACACCGAGGTCGAGCAGGCTGCCCTCGCGGCTGATGCCCTGGCCGTAGATGATGTCGAACTCGGCCTGCTTGAACGGCGGGGCCACCTTGTTCTTCACGACCTTGACGCGGGTCCGGTTACCGACAACGTCGGTGCCGTCCTTCAGCGACTCGATCCGGCGCACGTCCAGCCGCACCGACGCGTAGAACTTCAGCGCCTTACCACCGGTCGTCGTCTCCGGGGAGCCGAACATGACGCCGATCTTCTCGCGCAGCTGGTTGATGAAGATCGCGGTCGTGTTCGTCCCGCTGACCGCACCGGTCATCTTCCGCAGCGCCTGGCTCATCAGCCGGGCCTGCAGACCGACGTGGCTGTCACCCATCTCACCCTCGATCTCGGCCCGCGGCACCAGCGCGGCCACCGAGTCGATCACGACGATGTCGATCGCGCCGGAGCGGACCAGCATGTCGGCGATCTCCAGCGCCTGCTCACCGGAGTCGGGCTGCGAGACCAGCAGCGCGTCGGTGTCGACGCCCAGCTTCCGCGCGTACTCCGGGTCGAGGGCGTGCTCCGCGTCGATGAAGGCCGCGATCCCGCCGGCGCGCTGAGCATTCGCGACCGCGTGCAGGGCGACCGTCGTCTTACCGGAGGATTCCGGACCGTAGATCTCCACCACGCGACCGCGCGGCAGCCCGCCGATTCCGAGCGCGATGTCGAGCGCGATCGACCCGGTGGGGATGACCTCGATCGGCGGCCTGTTCTGCTCCCCGAGGCGCATCACCGAACCCTTGCCGCACTGCCGCTCGATCTGCGTCAGCGCAGTCGCGAGCGCCTTCTCGCGATCGCTCGCCGCGCGCTCCGCACTCGCCGTTGCACCAGCCATGTGACTGCCACCTGACCCATCTCATAATCGGGGCCGCTTCCCAGCCGCCCGGAGGACTTCTCGTGTCGCCAGAGAAGGTATCCATCACGTCGGACAGTTTTCGCCGCCACTTCGAATCTGTGGACAACTTCGGCCGTCCGGCGCACCTTCAGGGACCAAACTATCCCGAACACCTGTTCGAATCGCAACTGACACGCCGAAGTCTGCCCGGGCAACCATCGTGGACCGCCCACTCCCTACTCTTGCGGGCGTGGCAGACCGTCCCGACGTCCCCGACGCAGCCGTCGTCCTGGCCCTCAGCCGGGTCGAGTTCGGCGTCGACTCCGTGCTCGACGCGCTCCGCACCCAGGACCCGTTCGGCATCCGCAGCATCCTGGTCGAGTACTCCGCGCAGGAGCGCCCCAACCTGGGCGAGAAGGCCCTCATCCTGGCCATCGACCGGCTGTTGAAGATGAAGGTGCCCGGTCACACCGAGTGGCCGACGCTGCCGTTGGCAGATCGCTGCGACTGGTGGGTGGAGCGCCTCGGCGGGTTCGCCGCGATCGTCGCGGGCCTCCCCCGGATCAGCGGCGCGGCCGCGGACCGGCTCCCGATCAAGGACACGCTCGGTGCGGCCGTCCAGGCCATGGTCATCGGTGCGGTCTGCCGCGAGTACGGCGTCGAAGCGCATGCCGACCGTACGGCGGTGATCGCACGCGTACTCACCGATCGGCCCATCACGCCGGACGACGTCCTCGAGTACGACGACCCGACCTCAGCCGGCCAGGACGTCGCCAAGCAGTTGGGATTCGGCGACGAGTCCGAGGAAGCCGGTCTGCGCAAGGGCGTCCGCCTGGTGTGGCGGATCAGCAAGCTGTTCGGCGGGCTCGGCGACGTGTTCGAGGAGCGCCCCCGCGGGAGCATTGGCGCCAGATTCGTCGGCAAGCTGCCGGTGGTCGGGATGGTCGGTGGGTTCTTCGACGAGCGCCTGGCCATCCGCAAAGCGGCGTACCGGGCTGCGGACCTCCTCACCACCAGCGCGTTCCGGGTCAAACCGGTCTGAGCCCAGGACTGGGGGCACGGACGTCGGCCTGGGATGATCTGGGCATGACTGGGATCGTCATCGTGCGTCCGGACGACAGCTGGCCCGCTCAGTACGAGAAGACCGCCCGGGTGGTGAGCGACCTGCTGGGCGAGACCGCACAGCGGATCGATCACATCGGATCGACGTCCGTACCGAGACTGCCCGCCAAGGACATCATCGACATGCAGGTGACCGTCGGGACGGAGCCAGAGCTCGACGACGTGGTGGAACGCATGGCCGCCGCGGACTGGGAGGTCCGCCCACCGAAACGCGACCACGCGGTACCTGGCCTCCCGGCCGACGACCTGCAATGGGTCAAGCGACTACTGGTGGAGCCGATGTACCGGCGACGCGTGAACCTGCACATCCGCGTCGCTGGTCGAGCCAACCAGCGCTATGCGCTGCTGTTCCGCGACTACCTCCGCAACCACCCGGACACTGCTCGCGCCTATGGGGAGTTCAAGAGGCGAGCGGCTGCGTTGCCGATCGAGTCGACGGCGGAGTACTCCGATCTGAAGGACCCGGTCTGCGATCTCATCTACCTGCCTGCCGAGGAGTGGGCCGCCCGTACCGGCTGGACTGCCTGAAACAGAGGGTGAGGGCAGTACTACTCCGGGGTCGTTGACCCTGTCGCGGTGCAGCCACCACGCTGGATTCGGGGGGTACGTGGCGTCCCTCCGTAGGGGGCGTGGTTCGGGTGGGCGGAGTGGGTCGGCTGGCGGCGTTGCCGTGCGGCAAGGTGTCGAAGTGGATCGTGCTCGGACTGTGGATCGTGGCCATGGCCGCGGCGTTCAGTCCGGCCGGCAAGCTGACGGGCGCTCAGGAGAACGACGCCGTCTCGTGGCTGCCGGGCAAGGCGGAGTCCACCGAGGTCCTGAAGGCGACGCAGCAGTTCTCGTCGCCGGATGAGATCCCGGCAGTGCTCGTGTACGAGCGATCGTCCGGAATCACTGCGGCCGATCGGCAGGCGGTCACGCAACACCTGGCGCAGTTCGCGCAACTCGAGAACGTCGACCGCGAGGTGGTCGGGCCGCTGCCGTCCGAAGACGGCAAGGCCCTGCAGGTCCTCGTACCGATCAACGCGGGCACCGGAGGCTGGGAGACGATCGGCGCACGCGCGGACGACATCAGACGCGTTGCCGCCGACCGGCCGGACGGTCTGTCGTTCCACCTCACCGGGCCGGGCGGATTCGCCGCTGATTCGCAGGAGGCGTTCGCCGGTATCGACGGCAAACTCCTGTACTCCGCCGCGGCTGTGGTGATCATCATCCTGCTGCTGACCTATCGCAGTCCGGTGCTCTGGTTACTGCCACTGGTGTCGGCAGGTGTCGCACTCTTCGCAGCGCAGGCTGTCGTCTACTACCTCGCCACCAAGGCAGATCTGACCGTCAACGCCCAGAGTGCAGGCATTCTGACCGTTCTGGTGTTCGGTGCTGGGACGGACTATGCCTTGTTGCTGGTCGCTCGCTATCGGGAAGAGCTCCGACGGCACGAGGACCGGCACGAGGCCATGGCCTTTGCAATGCACCGCGCAGGCCCGGCGATCGTCGCCTCCGGCTCGACTGTGGTGGCGGGCATGCTCTGTCTGCTCTTCGCGTCGATGAACTCGACCCGTGGCCTTGGACCGGTCGCAGCGGTCGGCATCGTCGTCGCACTACTCGCCATGCTGACTCTGCTACCCGCTCTGCTCGTCATCTGCGGCCGCTGGGTGTTCTGGCCGCTCCGTCCGACGTACGGCTCGGACGACCACACCGAGAACAGTGTCTGGGGTCGCATCGGACGGCGCATCGCCGTACGTCCGCGGCTGACCTGGATCACGACGTCCGTCGTCCTGGGGATCGCAGCCCTCGGCATCCTCCGCCTGGACCCGACCGGACTGTCCAACGAGGAGTCGTTCGTCGGTACGCCGGACTCCGTGGTCGGCGAGAGGATCCTGGCCACCCACTTCCCAGCCGGTGCGGGCAACCCGCTGGTCGTGGTCAGCAACGAGGCCCAGGCAGAAGAGGTCCGTACGGCGATGGCCTCGACGCAAGGCATCGCGTCGGTGGCGGAACCGCAGAAGGCCGATGGGTTGGCCTACCTCGAGGGCACCATGACGGACGCGGTGGACAGTCAGGCCGCGAAGGACACCGTGGATCGCGTCCGCGACGCCGTGCACGCAGTACCGGGTGCCGACGCGCGTGCCGGTGGCGGTGCGGCGATTCTGCTCGACACCCAGCGGGCGGCCGATCAGGACAACAAGGTGATCATCCCGATCGTGCTCGCGGTGGTGTTCCTCATCCTCGCCCTGCTGCTGCGGGCGCTGCTCGCACCGGTGTTGCTGGTGGCAACGGTCGTGCTGTCGTTCGCCGCCGCGCTGGGGATCAGCGCGCTGGTGTTCGACGCGCTCGGGTTCGAAGGGGCGGACACGTCGCTGCCGTTGTTCGTCTTCGTCTTCTTGGTTGCCTTGGGCATCGACTACAACATCTTCCTGATGACGCGCGTGCACGAGGAGTCGAAGAAGCACGGCACCCGGCGTGGTGCGCTGATCGGCGTCGCCGCGACCGGAGGGGTGATCACGTCGGCCGGACTGGTGCTGGCGGGGACGTTCGCTGTACTGGCGACACTGCCGGTGGTGGCGTTCGCCGAGATCGGCATCGCGGTCGCGCTCGGCGTCCTGCTCGACACCATCGTGGTCCGCTCGGTGCTGGTCACCGCACTCAACCTGGACATCGGCCGGCACTTGTGGTGGCCGAGCAAGCTGGCGCACAAGCGCGATCCGGAGCCTGCCGACGAGCTGCCCGAGCCGGAGCCTGAGCTGACCAGCACCTGACCGTCAGCGTTCGCTGGGCGGCAACTGCAGGTGGGCCCAGACGGCACGCCAGACGGTCTTGGCGTGCTCGCCGTCGGCCAGCGCCTCGACGACCGTCCGGCCGCCGAGGTCGCGGACGACCTGCGTCTCGGCCCAGGTCCGTGCGTACGCGGGACCGAGATGCTGGTCCATCCGCGCCCAGAACTCCGTCAGTCTCATGCCTGCCCGTCGTCGTCCTTCGGTGGCTGTCCCCAACCACCCTGTGAGCCGTCCTGCGGTCCAGGCCGGCCCGGCTGAGGCGGCGGCGCCGGCCGCTGTCCCTGACCGGGCTGTCCCTGACCAGGCTGCCCCGGACCAGGTTGCTGCCCCGGACCAGGTTGCTGGCCCTGGCCGGGCTGCTGCCCCCAGCTGCCCTGGCCCTGCTGCGGCGGCTGTCCCTGCTGACCCCACTGCCCCTGCTGAGGCTGTCCAGGGTACTGCGGCTGCCCGGGCTGCCCCGGAAACGGCGCCTGCCCCGGCTGCCCCTGCCCGGGTTGACCCGGGTACTGCCCAGGTTGGCCGCCGTACTGCCCTGGCTGACCCGGCTGACCGCCTGGCGGGTAGCCGCCCTGCCCGCCGTACCCAGGCTGACCCGGGTACTGCCCCGGCTGCCCGCCGTACTGCGGGCCCCACTGTCCCTGCTGCGGTTGGCCCGGATACTGCCCGGGGTACTGCGCGTACGCCTGTTGTCTCCTGCGACCACGCAGCACGAAGAACACCACCGCTGCGGCGGCCAGCAACAGCAGCACAGCGATCACGATGATCAACCAGAGTGGGAAGGTGCTGCCCGCCTCCGACGTCAGCGACACCTTGCCGAGCTTGTCGAGGCTGTCGTACGTCGCCGTCCGGCCGCTGATCGACGCACCGTCGTCGTGCTCGAGGATCCTGCCCGGCATGGTGATCTTGAAGTTCACCGACGGCTGCGTGCCGGACGGGACCTGACCGAGATCGGACTCCTTCACCGAGACGATGATCCGGTTGCCCTCCTTGCGGAAGCCGACGCCCTCACCGGTCGACGTGCCCATCTTCTCGAACGGAACACTGTCGAACTGGCAGGTGGAACCGACGTACTGATCGTCCTCGAACGGCTTGCAGGTGACACCGTCGGTGGTCAGCTCCTTGATGGCGTCCTCGACCCGGCTGCGGATCTTCTCCAGCGACTGGCCGCTGGACTCCACCAGTTGCTTGTCGACGCCCATCTCCATCGTGCCCGAGACCGTCTCGTTCGAGCTGACCTTGAGGTCGGCGTCGAGCTTCACGCATCCGGTGAGCGCGACCAGGCACGCCACGACGACAAGCGCTGCACGTACGCGGTTGATCATGCCCACGATCATTCCAGACGGTGCGGACAGTGCCCTCGGTCCGGGGCGATCCGGGCGGGCGTGAAACTGTCGGCGGTACCCGGCAAGATGGCGACGTGACGAAAACCAGCGCGTTGAGCCGGTTCTCGCCCGCGACCCGGGCGTGGTTCGGCGACGTCTTCGAGGCGGCCACCCCGGCCCAGCTCGAGGCGTGGGACGCCATCACCGCGGGCCGGGATGCGCTGGTGGTCGCCCCAACGGGTTCAGGCAAGACCCTTGCCGCTTTCCTGTGGGCTCTGGACCGCCTGGCCACGACTCCCCCGCCGGACGACCCGAAGCTGCGGTGCCGGGTGCTCTACGTGTCGCCGCTGAAGGCCCTCGCGGTCGACGTCGAGCGCAACCTGCGCGCCCCGCTGATCGGGATCCGGGAGACGGCGCGGCGGCTCGGTGAGGCGCCGCTCGACATCGAGGTCGCGGTGCGCTCGGGAGACACGCCGGCCAGTGAGCGACGCCGCTTCGCCACCAGGCCGTCCGACGTACTGATCACCACGCCGGAATCGCTCTTCCTGTTGCTGACGTCGCAGGGTCGCGAGTCGCTGCGCGGCGTGGAGACCGTGATCATCGACGAGGTGCATGCGGTCGCCGGGACGAAGCGCGGCGCCCACCTGGCGCTCACTCTGGAGCGGCTGGACTCGCTCCTGCCCAAACCCGCGCAACGCATCGGCTTGTCGGCGACAGTGCGACCGGTCGAGGAGGTGGCTCGCTTCCTCGGCGGCGAGCGGCCGGTGACCGTCGTCCAGCCCAAGTTCGCCAAGCAGTGGGACCTGAGTGTCGTCGTGCCGGTCGAGGACATGGCCGAGCTGGCGAGCACCGAGCTGGAGACGTCCGGATCGGCCGCCGGTCCGCCGCAGCACGCATCGATCTGGCCGCATGTCGAAGAGCAGGTGTTCGACCTGATCGCGCAGCACAACTCCACGATCGTCTTCGCCAACTCACGCCGCCTGGCCGAGCGACTGACCGCCAGGCTGAACGAGATCGCCGCCGAGCGGGCCGAGCTGGAGCTCGCCGAAGCCGGTTCACCGGCGCAGGTGATGGCTCAATCCGGTGCCTCGCTCGCTGCTCCGCCGCTGGTCGCGCGGGCACACCACGGTTCGGTCAGCAAGGAGCAGCGACAGCTGATCGAGGCTGACCTGAAGTCGGGGCGCCTGCCGTGTGTGGTCGCGACGAGCAGTCTCGAGCTCGGCATCGACATGGGCGCGGTCGATCTGGTGGTCCAGGTCGAGGCGCCGCCGTCGGTGGCCAGCGGGTTGCAGCGGGTCGGCCGTGCCGGTCACCAGGTGGGTGCGGTGTCGCGTGGAGTGCTGTTCCCCAAGTTCCGCGGCGACCTGATCGACACGGCTGTCGTCGTGCAGCGGATGCGGGACGGGCTGATCGAGAGCCTGCATATCCCGGCCAATCCGCTCGACGTGCTGGCACAGCAGATCGTCTCGATCGTCGCGCTGGACACGATCGACGCCGACGAGCTCTTTGCTCTGGTACGACGCTGTGCCCCGTTCGCGACGCTGCCACGATCGGCGTACGACGGGGTGCTCGACATGTTGTCGGGCCGGTATCCGTCGGACGAGTTCGCCGAGCTGCGACCGCGGATCGTGTTCGACCGGGTCAGCGGCGAGATCTCTGGCCGGCCGGGCGCGCAGCGGCTGGCGGTGACCAGCGGTGGGACGATTCCCGATCGCGGGTTGTTCGGTGTCTTCCTGGTCGGCGAGTCGACCAACCATCGCGTCGGCGAGCTGGACGAGGAGATGGTGTACGAGTCGCGGGTGGGCGACGTGTTCACCCTGGGGGCGTCGAGCTGGCGGATCGAGGACATCACGCACGACCGGGTGCTGGTCTCCCCTGCGCCCGGACAGCCCGGGCGGTTGCCGTTCTGGAAGGGTGACGCGGTCGGCCGTCCGGCCGAGTTGGGTGAGGCGACCGGTGCGTTCATCCGGAAGATGGCCTCTCTCCCGGCGGGCAAAGCGGTCGAGCGTGCGCGAGCGGCCGGCCTGGACGAGTACGCGGCGAACAACCTGGTGTCGTACCTCGCCGAGCAGCGGGAAGCGACGAGCCGGGTGCCCGATGACGTGACCGTGGTCGTCGAGCGGTTCCGCGACGAGCTCGGCGACTGGCGAGTCTGCGTGCATTCGCCGTACGGCGGTCAGGTGCACGGACCGTGGGCGCTGGCGATCGCGGCGAGACTGCGCGAGCGCTACGGGATGGATGCCCAGTCGGTGTCGGGGGACGACGGGATCGTGTTGCGGTTGCCGGAGACGGACGAGGCGCCCCCGGGTGCGGAGCTCGTGCTGTTCGACCCGGCAGAGATCGAGGATCTGGTGACCGGAGAGGTCGGCGGGTCGGCGCTGTTTTCTGCACGGTTCCGGGAGTGCGCTGCGCGGGCATTGCTGCTGCCCCGGCGGAATCCTGGGCGGCGTTCGCCCCTGTGGCAGCAGCGGCAGCGGTCTGCGCAGCTCCTGAGTGTGGCGAGTAAGTACGGCTCGTTCCCGATCGTGCTGGAGACGTTGCGCGAGGTGCTGCAGGACGTCTACGACCTGCCGGCGCTGAAGGAGCTGCTGACCGGGATCAGCGAGCGGCGGATCTCGGTGGTCGAGGTGGAGACGTCCGAGGCCTCACCGTTCGCGAAGTCCTTGCTGTTCGGCTACGTCGGCGCCTTCATGTACGAGGGCGACACGCCGCTCGCGGAGAAGCGTGCGGCCGCGCTCGCGCTGGATCAGAGCCTGCTGGCGGAGCTCCTCGGGCGGACCGAGCTGCGTGAGTTGCTCGACGCCGAGGTGGTTCTGCGGACCGAGGCCGAGCTGCAGCGGCTCGCCGAGGATCGCCGTGCCCGCGATGGCGAAGGGTTGTTCGACGTACTGCGGATGGTCGGTCCGCTCTCGTTGCCCGAGGCGTCGCAGCGGTGCGTGGAGGGTGCTGATGCGGAGTCCTGGCTGACCGAGCTGGCGGCCGCCCGCCGGGTGGTGCGGGTCCGGATCGCCGGCGAGCACCGGTGGGCCGTCGTCGAGGATGTCGCACGTTTGCGCGACGCGCTCGGCGTACCGCTACCACCGGGGGTTGCCGAGGCGCATGCCGAGCCGGTCGCCGATCCGCTCGGCGATCTGGTGTCGCGGTACGCGCGGACGCACGGGCCATTCCGGGCGATCGACCTTGCGACGCATCTGGGCATCGGTGTCGCCGTCGTCACCGATGCGTTGCGTCGGCTAGGTGCCGCGGGGCGCGTGGTCGAGGGCGAGTTCCTGCCCGGGGGCATCGCGCTGGAGTGGTGCGACAGCGAGGTGCTGCGCCTGCTCCGGCGGAGGTCGCTGGCCGCATTGCGCAAGGAGGTCGAGCCGGTCGATCCGTCGGCGCTCGCGCGCTTCCTGCCTGCTTGGCAAGGCATCACCAGTAGCCGCGGGCGCGGGTACGACGTACTCCTCGGAGCGGTCGAGCAGTTGGCGGGATGCGCAGTGCCGGCGTCGGCGCTGGAGTCGATCGTGCTGCCGTCGCGGGTGCCCGGGTATCAGCCGTCGATGCTGGACGAGTTGACGGCGACCGGCGAGGTCGTGTGGGCGGGTTCGGGTTCGCTGCCGGGGACCGACGGGTGGGTGTCGTTGCATCTCGCGGACAACTGCGACTTGACGCTGCCCGATCCGGATCCGTCGTTCGAGCCCGGGGACACGCATCAGGCTGTGCTGGACGCGTTGTCGGGTGGCGGTGCGTTCTTCTTCCGTCAGTTGAGTGATGTCGTCGGCGCAGCCTCGGGTGTGGTGGACGATCAGACGCTGGTCGGCGTGTTGTGGGATCTCGTCTGGGCCGGACATCTGACGAACGACACGCTCGCACCGGTGCGATCACTGGTCGGCGGAGGTCGCGGCAGTCATCGGACCCGTCGTACGACGCCTCGTGCTCGGCCGGGTCGTCCCATCCGGCCCGGCCGTCCAGCCATGCCGGCGCGCAGTGGTCCTCCGAACGCTGGTGGGCGCTGGTCGCTGCTGCCGGAGCGGAATGAGGATGCGACCCGGCGCGCACATGCCGCGGCGGAGACGCTGCTCGATCGGTACGGGATCGTCACGCGTGGTTCGGTGATCACCGAGCGGACGCCGGGCGGGTTCGCGGCGGTCTACAAGGTGCTGAGCGCGTTCGAGGAGTCCGGGCGATGCCGTCGCGGGTACTTCGTAGCCGGCCTCGGTGCGGCGCAGTTCGCGCTGCCCGGCGCAGTCGACAGGCTGCGTGCGATGGCTGAGCTGCCTGGCACGGCCGCGAGCGCCGACATCCGACCTGTCCGAGTTGGTGCGGGCCGCAACCGCCGAGATGAGGAGTTGTCGGCACGGGCCGTCGTACTGGCGGCCTCCGACCCGGCGAACCCTTACGGCGCGGCACTGCCCTGGCCGGAGCGCGAGAGTGCGAGCGGGCATCGACCCGGGCGGAAGGCCGGTGCATTGGTCGTGATGGTGGATGGACAGCTGATCGTGTACGTCGAGCGCGGTGGGCGGACGGTGCTGAGCTTCGCTGAGGACCCGGATCTGCTGCAGCCGGCTGTTGACGCACTCGCGCTCTCGATCCGCGACGGCCAGCTCGGGAAGCTGAGTGTGGAGACAGCCGACGGCGAGCAGGTCCGGCATACCGCGTTCGGCGACGCTCTGGCCAAGGCCGGCTTCCACGCGACGCCGCGGGGCCTGCGGCTACGGGCCTGAGCGATGCCCGAGGGAGACACCGTCTGGCGGGCGTGCAAGCGGCTGCACCAGGCGCTCAGCGGGCAGGAGCTGACGGCGACGGATTTCCGCGTGCCTACGCTGGCGACGACCGATCTGAGCGGCCGGACCATGCTCGAGGTCATTGCGCGCGGCAAGCACCTGCTGATGCGCGTCTCCGGCGGCGTGACGATCCACAGCCACTTCCGCATGGACGGGACCTGGCACCTGTACCGGCCCGGCGAGCGTTGGCACGGCGGGCCGGACCACCAGATCCGGGCCGTGCTGGAGACCGCGGCGTGGAAGGCCGTCGGCTACCGCCTTCCGGTGCTCGAGTTGGTGGCGACGGACGCCGAAGACACCGTGGTCGGCCACCTCGGGCCGGATCTGCTGTCGCCTTCGTTCGACCGCGACCAGGCGATCGCGAACCTGGAGGCCGATCCCGCACGAACCATCAGCGAGGCACTCCTGGACCAGCGGAACCTGGCCGGGATCGGGAACTTCTACCGCAGCGAGGTCTGCTTCCTGCTCGGTCTCGACCCCTGGAGACCAGTCTCGGACGTCGACATCCCCGCCGCCGTCGACCTGAGCCGACGGCTGATGAAAGCCAACCTGCGCAACGGCACCCAGGTGAGTACCGGCATCGACCGGCCCGGCCAGCGGTCTTGGGTGCACGAGCGCGCCGGGAAACAGTGCAGGCGCTGCGGCACGACGATTCGGACGGCGTCGATCGGCGAACCGACCCGCGAGCGGGTCAGCTACTGGTGTCCGGTGTGCCAGCCCGGCGCGCCGGGCAGTGAGCCCGCGAACTGACCTGTGGACAACCCCGGCGACGGGCCGGAACACGGATATCTTCTCCGGCGTATCGAACATCTGTTCGAACGAGAGGAGAAGGTGATGTGCGACCGGTGCGGTGGTTTGACCGATGAGCAGTACTCGCGGCAACTGGTCCAGAACATCCAGACCTACGGCTGGACGATGCAGTACGTCGACGGCGACGGCGACCGCAATCCCGGGTTCGGCTACTCGCTCGGGCTCAGCCTGCACGATCATCCGGAGATCATCGTCTTCGACGCCGATCCACGGTGGGCCTATCTGAGCGTGAAGCCGCTCGCCTGGGCGGTGATGGGTGGCGCGGCGTTCGACGAGGGTGACGACCTGTCGGAGTACTTCCCGCCGCCGGAGCAGGCCGAGTTGCTGCGGTTTCCCGACTCGGCGACACATCTGTTCACCGCGAACAGCATGTTCAGGGAACCCGGCGCCGGGCCGATACCGGCTTTGCAACTGATCTGGCCGACCAGGACCGGCCTCATCCAGCCGGTCGCTCCCGGACGGAGCGCGTGATGAGGTGCCTGAGCGTGGTGTCAGGCGGCGGAGGCAACGACCTCGGGCTCGATGGCCGGATGCGTCAGGACCAGGGCCTCTTCGCGGGCCAGGTCCTCGCTGACCTCGGCGAACACCGTCGACAGCGGGACCTCGAGAGCCATGCAGATCGCCGCGAGCAACTCGCTGGAGGCTTCCTTCTGGCCGCGCTCCACCTCGGACAGGTAGCCGAGACTGACACGCGCGTCGGCGGACACTTCGCGGAGAGTGCGCCCCTGGCGCAGCCGCTTACGCCGCAGTACGTCGCCCAGCAGGCCACGAACCAGCACCATGAGCTTTCTCCCTTCCGCCTGTCCGGTCGTCTCTACCCGCACGGTAGCTCGACCGTAGGAACCAACGGTACCCGTTGCTGGGTCACTACTCGTCGCAATGTCCAGCTTCGGTGCGCCGTGCCAGTCTGCCCTACCTCTCCCCATGCTGGTCTCAACACACCGATCAGTCGAGATCTTCCGGCACAAGATCGACGGCGAGTTCCAGAACTGCCTGCACGCTCCGCCTGCGGACAGTTGCCCGGTCACCGCTCAACGCGAGCTTCCGCACCCGCACAGTGCCCGGTCCGGCCACGGCGACGTACACAATCCCGGCCTCAACGCCTCCCTGCGGGTCGGGCCCGGCTACACCGGTCGTCGCCAGCCCGTAGGTGGCGTCCAGACGCTCTCGTACGCCGTTGGCCAGGGCTGTGGCTGTGTCCGGGTGAACCGGCCCCACAGCCGCCAGCAGGTCCTCAGGCACGCCGGCCAGCTGGGCCTTCAGATCGGTTGCGTAGACGACCAGACCGCCCCGGTAGACGGCCGACACGCCGGGTATGTCGGTCAGCGCTGCGCCGACCAGTCCGCCCGTCAACGATTCAGCAGTGGCCAGGGTTTCGCCACGGCCCTTTAGCCGCGCGACCAGCCGCCGTACTGCCTCTCCCAACTCGTCGTCCGCTCCCCCACCAACTACGACGCCGTCCGCCACTGCGCCCTCCTTCTGCTCAGCACCAGTCACCTATCCAGCCACCGCGCAGGCGACACACCGCTCCGGCCGACGACCGCAGGAGGTCATGGGAGGGGACGTTTGGCGGCGTTTCGCAGGCGGATTGCCCGGCCTACGTAGTCGATGCCGGTGACGATCGTCACGATGACGGCTGCGGCCATCACCACCATGGCGGTCCAGTGGAGGACCGCCACCGATTGCCACGGAAGGAGGTAGAGGCCGAGAGCGATCGCCTGGAGTACGGTCTTCAGCTTGCCGCCGCGACTGGCGGGCATCACGCCGTGCCGGATCACCCAGAAGCGGAGGGCCGTGACACCCCACTCGCGGACCATGACGACCACGGTGACCCACCACGGGAGCTCGCCGAGGATGGACAGGCCGATGAAGGCCGCTCCGGTGAGCGCCTTGTCCGCGATCGGGTCGGCGATCTTGCCGAAGTTCGTGACCAGGTTCCACCGGCGGGCGATGTCTCCGTCGAAGCGGTCGGTGACGATCGCGACCACGAACGCGGCGGTCGCGAGCAACCTGTTGCCGTCTTCGGTGCCGCCGTCGCGAAGCAGCAGCCAGACGAAGAGCGGGACCAGCGCGAGCCGCAACACCGTCAGCGCGTTCGGCACGTTCCACGCGCTGGGCGCGTGGAGATGGCCGGCTGCGCGCGGCGCCGGGTTCGGCGGGTTGGTCACGCGGTCAGGTTAGCTGCCCGACGGCCGTCCTGGGGGCTCACGAGTGCCGCGAACTCTGCGATCAGGTCCACACCGTCCGTCCCGACCACCTTCGCCGACACCATGTCCCCGACGTTCACCCCGTCCGGAAGACCGATCACCGTCGTCGAACCGTCCACCTCGGGGCCCTGATGAGCCGCCCGCCCCTCACCCGACCGCCCGTCTGCCCGCTCGGTGTCGGCTTCGGTGTCGGTGGCTGGGTCCGTGCTTGGGTCGACGGACTCGAGGAGGATCTCGAGGAGCTCGCCGACGCGGGCCTCGGCGCGGGCAGAGGTGAGGTCCTCGGCGAGGCGGGTCACGCGGTCGAGGCGCGCGGCGATGGTGTCCTCATCGAGTTTGCCGTCGTACGTCTCGGCCTCGGTGCCGTCCTCGTCGGAGTACCCGAAGACGCCGATCGCGTCGAGTCCGGCGCGGGACAGGAAGTCGCACAGGATGTCGACGTCCTCCTCCGTCTCGCCGGGGAAGCCGACGATCACGTTGCTGCGGATACCTGCCGTCGGCGCCGTGGCGCGCACCTGGGCGATCAGGTCCAGGAAGCGTTCGGCGTCACCGAAACGGCGCATGCGGCGCAGGAGCGGGCCGGAGGCGTGCTGGAAGGAGAGGTCGAAGTACGGGACAACGCCGGGGGTCGACGTCATCGCGGTGATGAGGGTCGGGCGCATCTCCGCGGGTTGCAGGTAGGAGACCCGGACGCGGGCGATCCCCGGGACTTCCGCGATCTCGCTGACCAGGGTCTCGAGCAGGCGGAGGTCGCCGAGGTCCTTGCCGTACGACGTGGAGTTCTCGGAGACCAGGAACAGTTCGCGGACGCCGTTCTCCGCGAGCCACTGGGCCTCGCCGAGCACCTCGGTCGGACGGCGGGAGACGAAGGCGCCGCGGAACATCGGGATCGCGCAGAACGCACAGCGCCGGTCGCACCCGGACGCCAGTTTCAGCGGAGCCATCGGTCCACCGTCCAGCCGGCGACGAACAACCCGCGGACCGCTCGCCGGCGCCGACGCGAGATCCGGCGCGTCGATCGTCAACTCCTCGGGGGCAGTCGTGACGAAGCGCCCCTTGAGAGGTTGAGGTCCGCCGTCAGATTCCACCGACTCGGTGGACCGCACTGGCTTGAGTTCGGCCGGGATGTGGTCGCCGTGGCCGGGGATGGCTACGCCGGTGGTGGCGGCTCGGGCGGAGGGGGCCAGCGGGAGGAGTTTGCGGCGGTCGCGTGGGACGTGGGGCTGGTGCTTGGTGCCGGAGAGGATCGAGCGGAGGCGGTCGGAGATGTCCGCGTAGTCGTCGAAGCTGAGGACTGCGTCGGTCTCGGGAAGCGCGTCGGCGAGTTGTTCGCCGTACCGCTCGGCGAGGCAGCCGACTGCGACGACTGCTTGGGTGCGGCCGGAGTCCTTGTAGTCAGCGGCGGCCAGGAGGGTGTCGACCGAGTCCTTCTTGGCGGCCTCGACGAAGCCACAGGTGTTCACCACCACGGTGTCCGCTTCGGCGGCGTCCTCGACGAGCCGGAAGCCGCCGGCTTCGAGACGGCCGGCGAGTTCCTCGGAGTCGACATCGTTGCGGGCACAGCCCAGCGTGACCAGGGCGACGGTGGTGGGTGGCGTAGTCATCCCCACGAGTATGACTCGCCGCGCAGTCCCCCACCTAACCAGCTATCACCTTCCGTACCGCCTGCACACCACACCGCCCGCGCCAGTTCTGCCGGGCGGAACAGGCACCGAACGAGCGAACGGATCCGACCGCACCTACGACACTCGAGCAGCCCGCGGCAACACCGGAGCACGCGTTGCCCAACCGCGGCAGCTCGCGCCACCAGCGGAGCACGCGGCGCCCAACCGCAGCAGCCCGTGGCAACACGGGCGCACGCGGCGCCGAAGCGCGGCAGCGCCGACTACCGGGTCGACAGGAGTCAGCGGGATGACGCTCGCGGTTGGCGGTGTCAGGACGACTTTTGGATGGTGCCGTCGGGTTTGACGGTGAAGCGGTAGAGGGTGGTTCGCAGGCGCTCGCCGTTCAGGCTCAGGACCAGGTTGGCGGGCACGCCGATGGAGACACGGACGATGCCCTTGTTGGTGACGGTCTGGGTCACGCCGGGACCGACCATCCCCTGGAAGAGGCGCTTGCCCTTGCTGTTCCGCAACGTGACGTACGAGCCGTCGCCCTTCGCGGTCAGCACCAGCTTCACGTGAGTGGCGACCGGCGGCGGCTTGGGGGTGGCCTTCTGCGTCGGCGTGGGAGTCGGCTTCGGCGCCACCGGCGTGGTCACGGCCGGCGTGGGGCTGGCGGTCTTTGACGCGTTGGCCTCGATGTCGCTGGGCAGCGTGAAGAGGCGGACCATGCCCCAGCCCATCAGACCGACCAGGATCGCGCCGACCACAACCGCCCAGCGCGGGCGGGCCGGATGCAGCGAGGGCCGTTTGACCACGGCACGTTCCTCGCGGCGGGACTTCTCCTCCTCGACGGCGTGTTCGGCGTCGAAGGCCGCGAGCAGCGGCACGGGGTCGGCCTTGACCACGCGGGCGATCGACCGAATATGCCCGCGGGCGTAGAAATTCCCACCGCAGCGAGAGAAGTCGTCGGCCTCCATGGCGACGAGCAGCCCGGTTCTGATCCGGGTAGCGGCACTCAGCTGCTCGATCGTCATGTCGGCCCGTACGCGGGCCGCCGTGAGCTCGCTGCCGATGCTCACGTCCCCACCGTCCTCTCCATCGCCCGACTGGTTGCTCGGGCCGTCGACGTCGTCTTCGCCGACGGCTAGGACCCTCGACATCAAGTCAACGGCCTTGGTGCGACGGGGTCACGCCAGACTCAGAGTTGTTCCCTGACCGGACATCTGGCATCCGCCAGCATGTGCAGTGCCTGTACCACTTCCCCGTTCGACGGGCGTGCCGTCAACCCGAACGGTACCGCGAGTGACGAGCCGGTCAACCGCCGATTCGCATCAGTTCTCTTGCGACTGGAATTCGGCATCGCACCAAGGATGGGCCCAGGATCCTGTAAATGAACGGCAATCCGGCCGTCGTCGAGCGGATGGCGGCGCTTCAGCACCGTCACCTGGTCGATGTCCTCCCACCGGGTCCCGATCCATTCGTTGCCGATTCGCAACCGGATCCCGACATCGTCGGCGACCAGCATGTCCCCGACCGTCAACGCCCGCGCGCAGATCACGGCGAGTACGGCGAACGCGGCGGCCGCGATCCAGCGCAGTACGCCGGTCGGGCTGGTGGAGGCGGACGCGGCAAAGCCCACCGCGACCAGGGCCGCGCCGAGCGCCAGTCCCCCGTGCACCTTCTGGGAGGAACGGATGGTGAACGGCACCGGTCTGGGATCCACGTCGAAGCGATCGGTCCGGGGCTGCGCACTTGCGGCGGTCACGTCACTCTCCTCGCAGGGTCGCGATGAAGTCCTCTAGATCGTCCGGCTTGACCAGTACGTCGCGCGCCTTGGACCCCTCGCTCGGTCCCACGACTCCCCGGCTTTCCAGGATGTCCATCAGGCGGCCCGCCTTGGCGAAGCCGACGCGCAACTTACGCTGCAACATCGACGTGGAGCCGAACTGCGTCGACACGATCAGCTCGGCCGCCTGCACGACCAGGTCGAGGTCGTCGCCGATCTCGTCGTCGAGATCCTTGCTCGGCCCGGCCACGGCGGTGACGTCCTCGCGGTACGTCGGCTCCAGCTGGGTCTTGCAGTGCTCGACCACGCCGTGGATCTCGGACTCGGTCACCCACGCGCCCTGGATTCGCATCGGCTTGCTCGCGCCCATCGGCAGGAACAGGCCGTCACCCTGACCGACCAGCTTCTCCGCACCCGGCTGGTCCAGGATGACGCGGCTGTCGGCCAGCGACGAGGTTGCGAACGCCAGCCGGGACGGGACGTTCGCCTTGATCAGACCGGTCACCACATCCACCGACGGCCGCTGAGTCGCGAGCACCAAGTGGATGCCGGCGGCACGGGCCAGCTGGGTGATCCGGACGATCGAGTCCTCGACGTCGCGCGGGGCGACCATCATCAGGTCGGCGAGCTCGTCGACGATCACCAGCAGATACGGGTACGGCGTCAGCACGCGTTCACTGCCAGGCGGTGGCTTCACCTTGCCGCCGCGGACCGCCTTGTTGAAGTCGTCGACGTGCCGGAACCCGAACGCGGCCAGGTCGTCGTACCGCATGTCCATCTCGCGGACGACCCACTGCAGCGCCTCGGCCGCCTTCTTGGCGTTGGTGATGATCGGCGTGATCAGGTGCGGGATGCCCTCGTAGTGGTTCAGCTCGACCCGCTTGGGGTCGACCAGGATCATCCGCACCTCGTCCGGCGTGGCCCGCATCAGGACCGAGGTGATCAGCGAGTTGACGAACACCGACTTGCCCGAGCCGGTCGCACCCGCGACCAAGAGGTGCGGCATCTTCGCCATGTTCGCGACCACGAAGCCGCCCTCGACGTCCTTGCCCAGCCCGGCCACCATCGGGTGGTGGTCGTTGCGGGCGGTCGCCGAGCGGATCACGTCGCCGAGGCTGACGATCTCCTTGTCGGTGTTCGGGATCTCGATGCCGATCGCGGACTTGCCTGGGATCGGCGACAGGATCCGCACATCGGCCGATGCCACCGCGTAAGCGATGTTCTTCGACAGGGCGGTGACCTTCTCGACCTTCACCGCCGAGCCGAGCTCGACCTCGTAGCGGGTCACTGTCGGACCGCGGGTGTAGCCGGTGATCTGCGCGTCGATGCCGAACTGCTCGAACACCTCGGTCAGCCGGTCGACCACCTGGTCGGACGCCTTGGTCCGCGCCTTGTGCACCGAACCCGGCTTGAGCATCTGGCCGTCGGGCAGCGTGTAGGTGATGTCGCCGGACAGGCTGAGCTGCTCCACGCGCTGCGGGATCGGCGTGTGCGGCGGCGGCTCGGGCGGCGCCTCCGGCGTCTTCTTCGCCGAAGCCACAGGGCCCGTGACGGCGGCACCGGCGGAGGCCGCGGCGGCATCCACATCGACGTCGTACGCGTCGTCCTCCGACGGCGGCGCGGCCTTCGCCTTGCGGCCCCGCTTGGAGATCTCCCGTCCCTCGAGCACCGGCGAGTCGTACGGCTTGATCGTCGGCTCCCCGTCCTCGTCGAGGCCGGCAGCCTTGGCCCGGCGCTCCTTGCGGGTCAACCGCACGGTGTCGTCGGTCGAGGCCGCCGCGACGGACGGAGCGTCCTCGGGCAGCGCCGTACGTCCCATCAGTACGTCGAACGCCGCGCGGACGCGGAGCGGGATCGCGTAGACCGGCGTCGCTGTGATCACCAGCGCACCGAAGATCGCGAGCAGGACCAGCAGCGGCGCGGCGACGTACTGCGTGAGCAGGTCCGAGAGCAGTGAGGAGACGACGTACCCGATCGCGCCGCCGGCGTCCTGCAGCGAGGCGTCGGCCGGGTTGCCGGGACGGGGCAGGCCGTTGGCGATGTGGACCAGGCCGAGTACGCCGAGCGAGACGGCGGTCCAGCCGATCACCTGACGTCCGGCCGGACCGTTGCGGTCCGGGTGACGCAGCGTGCGGACCGCGACGAAGAGCAGCAGCAGCGGCACGGCCCAGCCGAGCATGCCGACGCTGCCACCGACGACGGTCCGGATGCCATGACCGACCGCGCCCGGGAGGTTCCACCAGATGGCGGCGGCCACCACGACCGCCAGGCCGATCAGGAACATGCCGGCGCCGTCGCGGCGGTGTTCGGGGTCGAGGTCGCGGGCGCCGTGGCCGATGCCGCGGACCATGCTGCCGAGCAGGTGCGCGATTCCGATCCAGATCTTCACGACACCGCGGCCGAGAGCGATCATGGCGGCCGCGAACGGGCCCGCTCCGCCTTTTTTGGGCGTACTGGTCCGCGCGGCGGAGGATCCACCGCGCTTCGCGCTCTGCCCACGCTTCTGAGCGCCTGACGGACGGGAGCGTCCACCAGCGGCCGAACGAGCCGTACTCGGTCGTTTGGCTGCCGACTTCTGCGCCCGCGCCGGGGAAGACGTGCGGGTCGCCATATCTAGCAGGCTACCCCGATTACCTCTCGAGTCCCACGTGTCACACGCCGATCACGCTGCCCCATCCGTAGCATCACAGCGCCGCCACACGGCGGCGGAGCCGGAAGAGGTGCCAGAGGACGACGTACCAGGCGAGCGCCGCCAGGCACCCGGAGGCGACCCCCGTCAGCATCGACCGGGCGGCCGCCTCGCCGACGAGGTCCGCCCTGCTCAGCTGTACGACGGCCCCGGCCAGGCCGATGAGCACCATCGCGGCCAGTACGACGTACCGGACCCATGACGGGATGTGGTCGTGCGTGGCGACGGGCTGTACGTCGACCCGGCGGTACCAGCGGTAGAGCCAGACGGCGAGGATCAGGCAGCCGCCGACGGTGCTCACGTACTGCAGGATGCGGTTGACGTCCCACGCACCAGTCACCTGCGCCGCGAAGAACGAGTGGTACCGGCGGACGAAGTAGCCGTCGTAGTGGGTGAACGAGTCCCAGAGGACGTGCGTCAGGGCGCCGATCACCGCCGACACGACCGTCCAGAGCAGGACAGCCGTCGAGGGCACGCGCCAGGAGGGGGTGGGCAGGCGAGCAGCCAGACCGGACGGAGCCAGGGCGAGCAGCGGCCGCTTCACCACAACCTGGAAGGCCAGGAGCAGGATCAAAGCCAGGAGCGGGTCCAGCCAGAGGCCTGACGACAGCTTGTGCGTAAGGGTCAGCGTGAAGTTGCCGTTGATCCCTTGCGTGGCGAAGCTGTAGATCGGGTCGAGGTATAAGAGGTCGGGCGCCACCGCACCTGCCACCAGGGCCGACACCACCAGAGGACGTCGGACCAGGGGCAAGATGGCTGCGGGATGCGCGAGGGTGAACGGCACGTCCCGCAGCCTAGTGTCCTGAGTCGGAAGTTCGGCGAGCGATGTCGGTGTTCAGGTGCGTGCCTGGGCGCCGAAAGCGCCGTCGAACTTCCGACTCAGGACACTAAGAAGACCAGAGGTCAGAAGGTGGGCCAGCTTCCAGCCAGCGGCTGCTGGCCGACGCCGGGTGCCTTCCAGTCGCAGACACCGTTGGGGAACGCCTGCCGCAGCGACTCCCTCTGAGCTGGAGCGAACGGCACCTTGTAGTCCGACGGCGTCAGCGGGTGGAGCCGGCACTTGATGACGTCGTTGGCAACGGATGCCCCGGCCACCTGCCGCGGCGCCGGCCACACCGGATACAAGGTGTTGCACCGGGTCGTGCCGATGCCGTTGACCTGCGTCTCGACAATCCTCTCGCCCTGCGGGCTCCAGCAGGCTTCCGCCAATGACGTCGGCTTGTTGCGCAGCAACCGCGCGTGCGACGAGCCGGGCCGGGTGTCAGCGTCCGTGGCGTCCATCCAGTGGTCCAGCGCCGTCAGTGCGTCGGCCAGCACCGGGTTCGTCGTACTGAATCCACCCGGAGCGTCGCCGGCCTGCACCAGCATCACCTGGTTGGCCGCATCACCGTTGGCCTTGCGCAGCCGCTCCCGCAGCGAGAACGAGTGGAAGATCAGGTGGATGTCGCCGTTCGGCAACTCGTCCCAGTACTGCCGGTAGTCGATGATCGGCGTACTCGCCAGTCCCCCGCCACCGTTGATCAGTTGCCCGGTCCGGTACGCCGTACTGATCGCCGCCGGATCCGCAACAGTCCGGGCGGGGACGAAGTTCGCGTCCGTGTCGAAGCCGCCGACCGCCCGGTTCAGGTCAAGGAACTGGTCCGCAGTGATCTTGCCGGAGTTCAGCGCGTCCAGGCCGTACTGGATGCCGACGTTGTCCAGCGGACGTCGCGCCGCGCCGGTGGCCGGATCCTTGCTCCAGACGTTCACCTGGTGGTCGTAGACGTCACAGCGCGCGCCGCCGGGATTCGTCACCGGGTCGTACCGCTGCTCCACCGGAAGTTGCCCAGGGCAATAGACCCGCGGATCGATGCGGCGCCCGGCGCCGGCCAGGTTGGCGATCGTGCCGACCTTGCCGAAGCCCGCCGCGGCCCGCTTCTGCTCGTCGGTCCAGCCCGTCGCGGACTGGAAGTAGTGGTCCAGGAGCAGCGCGTCCGTGATCGTGTGCAGCGTCGCGAACCCGACCTCGGGGAACACGCAGGACGCGACGATGCCATCCAGCAGCCCCGGGTAGTCGTCGGCGATCTGGAACACCTGGTACGACCCACCCGAGCAGCCCCAGCCGACGGTCTGCCTCGGTACGCCGATGGTCTCGGCGATGTGCTCCCGCGTCATCGACATCGTCTCGGCCGCCAGCACCCCGTTGCAGTTGACACCGAACACGTTCAGGCTCGACGACGCGACGGCGTACCCGCGACCGAGCATCAGGTCGTCGTTGATGCCGCCGGTGCCGCTGCCCTGCTGGTACCAGCCGCCCGGGCAGCCGCCGCCGAAGGTGTAGACGAGCCGGCCGTTCCAGCCGGTCGGCGCGTGCCGCACGTCCGGCTCGCCTGCCGCCGGGTCGTGGAGTACGGCGTACTCGTAGATGGACCGGTTGATCACGCCGGTCTCGACGCGGACGATGTACGGCACGGTCCGGCCGTCCGAGGTGGTCGTGGTCGCGAGGTCCGCGGGCCGATCCGAGGGCAGCACCTTCAGCGAGCGGTCGATCGTGGACCGGTACAGATAGTCGACCCGGGTCGGCACCGAGCAGTTCGCATCCGTCGGCGGCCCGAGCTTGACCTTCGCGAGCGTGGTGAAGTCGGCGGTCCCACAGATGTACGGCGTCTCGTGCGGACCAGCGAGCATCGGGCCGGTGCGCGGGTGGTTCGTGACCACCAGCCGCTCGCGGTCGGCCGTGATCGTGTTGCGGCCGTCCACGAGGCCGTCGACCAGGCCGGTCAGGTGATCACCGGTCCGGGCGAAGGCGTCGGTGACATCGCGCCCGTCCAGCCGGACGGTGAGGCGGTCGAGGTCCGGGCCGTAGACCCCGACCAGCACGTTGCCGTCGCTGACCATGTCCGGTCGTGGCGACGAGAGCACCTCCAACCGGACACCCGCGGCGTGCGCGGGCACCGCGAGCAGGCTGGAGAGTACGGCGATCAGGAGCAGAACGAGGGCGGTCGGTCGCTTCATGCGACGAGTCGATCACAGCGCGATGCAGACCGGAAGGTCAAGGCAATCGATTTCCAGATTCGAGTGGACCACTAGGCGCCGGTGGTGCCGTCCAGTTGCTCACGGACGAGGTCGGCGTGACCGCAGTGCCGCGCGTACTCCCCGACGAGATGGATGTAGATCATCCGCAGCGTCGACTCAGTACCGCCGAAGGTGAAGCGATCGTCGAGCGACCGCGTGGCGGCCGCGTCGTCGGACAGCTTCCACTCCGCGATCAGACCGTCGTACGCCGCCTGCGCCTCGGCCGGATCGATCAGTTCGAAGTCGGCGTCCTTGCCCAGCTCGGGCGCGAACAGCGGCTCGGCCGGCGACTCGTCGGCGAAGTGGATGCGGAACCAGATGCGCTCGACCTTGGTCAGGTGCCGGATCAGTCCGAGCAGCGAGAGGTTCGATGGCGGCGACGGGCGCTCGGCCAACTGCTCCGCGGTCAGACCGGCGCACTTGAGCAGCAGCGTGGTGCGGTAGAAGTTCAGATACCCCTGCAGGAGCTCGCGTTCCGGCGCGGTCAGCGAACCGTCGGGCCGGTCTACGTCAGGCGCTGTCCACTCCGTCGTCATGGCCCCTATCCAACACCAGCCTCCAGGTAGCGCAGCCCCTGCTTCATCCATTCGCGCGGATTGGTGTCGAGCCGCTCCGCCCAGGCCGGTTCGGTCTCGCCGCGCAGCCAGGCGTACCGCGCGAGTGCATACCCGTACATGGCCTCGGTCAGGTAGCCGAGCTTGGAGGTCCGGTAGTGGGTATGGGTCCGGTAGAACTCGAAGGACGCGTTCGCGCTGAAGATCCCGAAGCCGACGAAGACCGTGAACAGGTCGGTCAGCGGCTCGCCGTCGCGCCGGTCCGGATCGATCCGGTCCTCGCCGAGAAGCCGCTCGTGGCCGAGCTCGTGGACCATGGTCGCGACCAGAGCCACCGGCCGCTGCGCCTGCTTCATGTCCACCGTCACCACGGTGACGCCGTCGCGCTGACGCCAGTGCGCCGCCGCCCCGGACGACTCGGAGTTCAGCCCCAGGTTCGCGACGAGCTCGTCGGGCTCATCCGGCTCGAGGTCCAGCCGGACTCGGTCCGCCGGCACCTCCACGTGATCGCACAACGTCCGGAACACCGCCCGTACGTCGTCCTCCGAACCGCTGTACCCGGCCGGGAACCACGACTCCTCGGGAACCACCACCGGCCGGCGCAGGAGCTCGTCACCGAACTCGGCGACGAACCAGTCGAGGTTCTCCTCGATCCAGAGTTGCTCCACGCTGCGGACCGGACAGCTCGCCTTCTTCCACCACATCCCCACCACCTCCCGCCCGGTCGGACGCAACAGCCGCGCGAAAGGTTGCGGTCCGGACCGTGTCTCAACATGCGTGCGGCGATCTCACATCGCGAGATCAGGGCTGGCGTCGATCGTGGCCCGTTCGTTACCGTTCTCGGCAGGTCATGAGTGCCAGCGTCAAGCCCCGGCTTGCTGGCCGGCAACCCTCCTCCGCGGTGGGGTGCCCCGGGTGAAGACCGGGCCGTGCGGATACCCCGTTCGGCAAGCGCGGACTTCCTGGGAGCAGCACCATGTCGATCCTCTCCATCCTCGAGCCTGCCAGTACGGCGACCCCGCGGGCGACCGTCGCCCGGCTCGCCACCGGCAGCGTCCCGGCCACCGTCGGCTCGGACCTCCTGGTCCCGCTGGCCGACGGCCGGGTGACGGACTACGCGAACTTCGACCACGGGGCCAGCGCGCCGTGTCTGGAGTCGGTCCGCGCCAGTGTCGAGGCCGCACTGCCGTCGTACGCGTCGGTGCATCGCGGCAACGGCTACGCATCCCGCATCACCACGCAGTGGTACGAGCAGGCCCGCGCCGAGGTGCATGCCTTCGTCGGCGCCCGCGCGGACGACCAGGTGATCTTCACCCGCCAGACCACCGACGCGCTGAACCTGCTCGCACATGTGGTGCCCGCAGACGTGACCGTCATCGTCTTCGAGTCCGAGCACCACGCCGCGCTCCTCCCCTGGCCGGCCGAGCGGACCGTCCGCCTCGCCGCGCCGAGCTCCCCGACCGAGGCCGTGACGGACGTCGCGGACGCGCTCCGGGCCGCGCCCGAAGGCCCGCGGCTGGTCGTGGTCACGGGTGCATCGAACGTCACCGGTGAGATCTTCCCGATCGCGGAGATCGCCGCAGTAGCCAAGGCCCACGGAGCCAGGGTCTGCCTGGACGCCGCCCAGCTCGCGCCGCACCGCGTCGTTGACATCGAGAAGCTGGACGTCGACTGGGTCGCACTGTCCGGCCACAAGCTCTACGCCCCGTACGGCGCCGGTGTGCTCATCGGCCGCGCGGACTGGTTCGACGCCGCCGACCCCTACCTGTACGGCGGCGGCGCCACGACCACAGTCACCGGCGACACCGTGGTCTGGGCTACCGGCCCGGCACGCCATGAGGGCGGCTCCCCCAACGTCATCGGCGCGATCGCACTGGCCTCCGCGTGTGCGGCGATCACCAAGCACCGCGACGCGATCGAGCAGCACGAGCGCAGTCTGCTCGCCCGGCTCCGCACCGGTCTCGCCCAGCTCTCCGGCGTCACGACGTACTCGATCTTCGCTGAGGACACGGACCGCGTCGGCACTGTCTGTTTCACGATCGCCGGGCTGAACTCGACACTCGTGTCGGCGGCACTCAGTGCGGAGTACGGCATCGGAGTGCGCGACGGCAAGTTCTGCGCCCACCCCCTGGTCGGCCACCTGCTCGCCGGCTCCCCCGAGCACGGCACCGCCGTCCGCGCGAGCCTCGGCCTCGGTACGACGCGTGAGCACGTGGACCGCCTCGTCAACGCCGTACGGACGCTTGCCACGAGCGGACCGCGGACGGAGTACGAGGACACCGCCCACGGCTGTCAACCCGTTGAAGACCCGCGCGACCTCCAGGCACCGCCGATCTGGTGAGGACCCGCCTCCTACTGCTCAGGAGTTACGAGACCTACATGGTGAGCAGCGAACGCCAGTAGGTCCGCCCATTCCGACGCGACCATTGCAGCGGGCTTGCCGAAGCCGTGGCCGGTGTTGACCTCGATCCGAGTCAAGATCGGTGCGGCCGAGGACTGGGCATGCTGCAGCGTCGCGATGAACTTGTGACTGTGCAACGGCACGACGCGATCGTCGTGGTCACCGGTGACAACGAGCGTCGGCGGGTACGCCGTACCGTCCCGCAGACTGTGGAGCGGCGAGTAGGCCAGCAGGTCCTCGAACTGCGACGCATCGTCGGGATGCCCGAAGTCGGAGGCCCAGGCGGCTCCCACGGTGAACAGGTGGAAGCGCACCATGTCCATGACACCCACGCCCGGCAGGGCGACCGCGAAGAGGTCGGGGCGTTGCGCCATCACCGCACCGACGAGCAGACCGCCGTTGCTGCGGCCGTGGATCGCCAGCTGCTCCGGAGTGGTCACGCGGGTGTCGCGCAGGTGCTCGGCCACGGCGATGAAGTCGTCGAACACGTTCTGCTTGTTCTTCAGCCGCCCGGCGTCGTGCCAGTCGCTGCCGTACTCACCACCACCGCGCAGGTTGGCGATCACCAGCACTCCGCCGGCCGCGAGCCACGCCGGCCAACCCGGCCGGTAGTCGGCCAGGACCGGGATGCGGAAACCGCCGTACCCCCACATGAGAGTCGGGCGCGGCTGTGAGAAGTCCAGGTCGGAGCGAGTGATCAGGAAGTACGGCACGTCGCGGCCCGGCGCGATCCGGCGAGTCACCATGACCGATGGCGGAGTGAAGCCGCCTCCGCCACGGACCAGCTCTGGCAACGCACGTACAGAGCCCGACTCGGCCGACACGACGTACGACAGTGTGGGATCAGTGGTGGTCGACAGGCCGACGAAGATCTCGTCGTACTCCGGCGACGCGTTGAGACCGACCACTCCCCCGCCCGGTACGTCGACAACGCGAGCACCGGAGCCGTCCAGCGCGTAGAGCGTCAGCACCGGCTGTGCGTCGACAAGTGTGAGGGTCGTCAGGCCGGCCGCCGTACCGCGGACCGCCTGCAGGGTCGCCTCGCCCTCCGGGATCAGATCGGTGAACGTACCGTCCAGCGAGGAGAGCACCACGCGACCGCGAGACGCGTCCCGGTCGGTCCGCAGTAGGAGCTGATCACCGGACATCCGTACGAACGCGATCTCGTCGGTGAACTCGTCCACCACCTTGACCGGATCGCCGAGGCCGTCCGACGTGATCGGGAAGACCCAGAGCCGGGTCGCCGGGTCGGTGCCCTCGGTGATGTGCACGACCAGGTAGCGGTCGTCCTCGGACACCTCGGGCGTGATGAAGTAGCGGTCCTCGTCCGGGAAGCTCAGCACCAGCTCGTCCGACGACTGCGGATCGCCGACCTTGTGCAACATCAGCCGTCCACCGGTCAGCGACTTCGTCTCCGTGCCCTCGCTCCGGCCGGTCGGCGGATAGTGCAGATAGAGGTAGGCCGAACTGTCCGGGAGCCAGGTGGCCTCACAGAACTTCGCCTCCGTGACGACGTCGTCCACCGCGGTGCCGGTGGCGATGTCGAGCAGCCGGAACGTCGTCCAGTCGCTGCCGCTCTCGTTGATGCCGTAGGCGAAGTACTTGCCGTCCGGGCTGACGGTGAAGGAGCCCAGCGAGTCGGTGCCGTCGGCGGACAGCGTGTTCGGGTCGATCAGGACCCGGCCGCCGTCGAGCAGTTCCTCGAGCGACTCCGCGACGTACACGACGTCCTGCGCCTGGGTGCCGTCGTTGCGGCCGGCGAAGTACCAGCCGGCCTTCTTCGCCGGTACGCCGGCCCGCGGCCGGGCCAGGATCGCGGACATCGTGGCCTCGAACCACTCCCGCTCCGGGTACGTCGACAGCTCGGCCTGGGTGAACTCGTTCTGCCGGCGGACCCAGTCCTGGGTCTCGGCGGAGTCCGGGTCCTCCAGCCAGCGGTACGGGTCGGCGATCTGGTGGCCGTGCAGCGTGTCGACGACGTCGTCGCGACGGCTCTCGGGGTAAGCGGCGGTCATGCGATCCAACCTATCCGGCGAGTGCGACTCTCAGCAGAAGCTCGTACGTCGGCCGCGGGTCGACGTCGTCGTGCCGTGAGCGTCGGACCCACCGCCTCCGGTGGGCGGCATCCCGCGCAGGCGCCGGAGGCCGGTGGGTACGACGGGCCCTCAGTGGCGGGCCGGGTTGATGTCCTGGGACCAGAGCACGGTGCCGAACAGGTTGCGCAGGGACGCGGTGAACACGCCGCTGCGCGGGTCGATCGAGACGTGACCGAAGAACTGGTTGCCGCTGGCCGGCGACTGGCTCGGGAAGTCGGCCGCCTTCACGAACTCGACCTTCGGGCCGAACGTCGAGTCCAGTGCGTTCGGGCCGAAAGCGCCCGCGTTGACCGGGCCGGCCACGAGCTCCCAGAACGGGTCGAAGTCGGTGTAGGCCGCGCGGGACGGGTCGTAGTGGTGGGCCGCGGCGTAGTGCACGTCCGCGGTCAGCCAGATCGTGTTGCGGACCTTGCGCCGCTTGAACTGGCTCAGCACCCAGGCGATCTCGTGCTCACGGCCGCCGGGCGCGCCGCTGACGCCGTTCGCGACGGCCTCGATCACCGTGCCGTCCGGAACCAGCAGGCCGAGCGGCATGTCGCTGGCGATCACCTTCCAGGTCGCCTTCGACGCGGCCGCCTCGCGGACCAGCCACGCGGCCTGCTCGGCACCGAGCATCGCGACCGGGCCGACGGTGTCGGGTGTCGGGTTCGCGCCGCGGTACGTCCGCATGTCCAGGCAGAACACGTCGAGCAACGGGCCGTAGCTCACCTTGCGGTAGATCCGGTTCCGGCCGGCCGGGTGCACCATCGGCAGGTATTCGAGGAACGCCTTCCGGGCTCGGGCCGCCAGGACGTCGACCCGCTTCTCGGTGTAGCGGTCGTCGGTGAGGATCTCACCGGGGTACCAGTTGTTCAGCGTCTCGTGGTCGTCCCACTGGCTGACGATCGGAACGTCGGCGTACAGCGCCCGGACGTTGTCGTCGAGCAGGTTGTACTTGTACCGGCCGCGGTACTCGGCCAGCGTCTCGGCGACCTTGGAGACTTCCTCGGTCACCACGTTCTTCCAGACGGTGCCGTCGGCAACCTTCAGCTCGGCCTCGATCGGGCCGTCGGCGTAGATGTTGTCGCCGGAGTGCAGGAAGAAGTCCGGCCGGGTCTGGTGCATGGCTTTGTACGCCGCCATGCCGCCGATCTCCGGGTTGATCCCGTACCCCTGCCCGGCGGTGTCGCCGGTCCACACGAACGACAGTCCGCGGTTGCGGCCCGGCGTACCGAACGACCCCTCGAGGGTTTCGCCGCGGCGACCCCAGGAGTCCTCGAACGCGATCCGGTAGTCGTAGCGCTGGCCCGGGCGCAGGCCCTTCAGCGGCAGCTGGGCGGTGAAGTCGTCGTCGGGTCCGGTGATCGGGCCACGCAACCGGATCGCGGTGTCGAAGCGGCCGTTGCTGGTCAGGTCGACGACCAGCCGGGCGCGGCGGTCGGTCCGGGACCAGACGACGGCGGAGTTCTCGGTGACGTCGCCCGACATGATCCCGGACGGCAGCGCGGGCCGGGCACGACGTACGACGTTGGGGGCCGCGGTAGCCACGCTGGACTGGATTCCGGGGACAGCCAGGGAGGCACCGGCGACGGTGGATGCGGCCAAGAGCTGGCGGCGGCTCAAGTTCATGGCGCCAGCCTCCTCCGCACCGGTGACGACCGGGTGAACCCCGGATGATCAACGCCCGGTCTCACATTGACACCGCCGGTTGCGCCAGGTCCGTGTCCGTGGTTCCGTGGTGGTACCAGCCACAGATACGTGGCGCTGCCCCAGACCCGGTAGCGCATCGCGATCGATGCACTCCCGGAGCGGGGCGTTTCTCATGTCGCAACTCGTCGAGGATGACGACCATCCGCAGCAGCGCTACGCAAGCCTCTATACCGAGCTGTCCCGCACCGTGCGCGAGCTCGGGCTGCTGAAGCGGCGCCACAGCTACTACTGGATCCGGATCGCCCTGGTGACGATCGCGTTCGCGGCCGTCTGGGCCGGAGTCGCCCTGCTCGGCAACTCGTGGCTGGTACTCCTCCTGGCCGGCGGGCTGGCGCTCGTGCTGACCCAGGTCGCGTTCCTCAGCCACGACGGCGCCCATCGGCAGATCTTCGACTCGAACCGATGGAACGACTGGACCACGCGCCTGCTGGCCGCCGTACTGGTCGGGATGAGCTCCGGCTGGTGGCACTCCAAGCACAGCCGCCACCACGCCGCGCCCAACCAGCTCGGCCGCGACCCTGACATCGGCCCAGGAGTCATCGCCTTCACGCCCGAGGTATTTGCCCAGCGCAAGGGTCTGCGCGGCTGGCTGACCCGGCGTCAGGGCTGGCTGTTCTTCCCGCTGCTCACCTTGGAGGGCCTGAGCCTCTACGTCGCCAGCCTGCGCCACCTGCTCCGGCGTACGGCGACCTCGGTAGAGCGCATCGAAGCCGCGATCGTGCTGACCCGGCTGGCCGGGTCGGTGGCGGTGCTGCTGATCCTGCTGCCGGTCGGCAAGGCCGGAGCGTTCTTCGGGCTGCAGCTGGCCGTGTTCGGGATCTGCCTCGGCGGGTCGTTCGCGCCGAATCACAAGGGCATGCCGCTCGTCCCGGCGACGATGAAACTCGACTTCCTCCGCCGCCAGGTGATGATGTCACGCAACATCCGGGGCGGGATGATCGTGGACTTCGCGCTCGGCGGGCTCAACTACCAGATCGAGCATCACCTGTTCCCGAGCATGCCGCGGCCGACGCTGCGCCAGGTCCAGCCGATCGTTCGCGAGTACTGCGACCTGCACGGGGTGAAGTACACCGAGGTCGGACTGTTCACGTCGTACGGGATCGTCGTCGACTACCTGAACAACGTCGGGCTCCGGGCGCGCGATCCGTTCCAGTGCCCGCTGGCCGCGCAGCTGCGCTAGCCGGCACTTTGCCAACCGGACATCGGACCACGCGCTCACCTTCATGGCCGTTTGGCCGCGATGCTGGATGATGCACGAATGCGCACCCAGCAGCGGTACGTCAGCCTCTACACCGACCTCCTGCAGAACGTTCAGGAGCTCGGTCTCCTTCGACGCCGTCAGGGCTACTACCTCACGCGGATCAGTCTGGTCCTGACCGCTTTGCTTGCGGTGGCAGTGGGCGTCGTACTGCTCGGCGACTCGTGGTTCCAGTTGTTGCTGGCCGGCGCGTTGGCACTCGTACTCGTGCAGGTGGCGTTCCTCAGTCACGACGGCGCCCATCGGCAGATCTTCCACTCGGCGGCGCGGAACGACTGGACCGCACGAGTCCTGGCCGGCTGCATCGCGGGGATGAGTGTGACCTGGTGGCGGAACAAGCACAACCGGCACCACGCCGCGCCGAACCAGGTGGACAAGGATCCCGACGTACAGCTCGATGCGATCGCCTTCACGCCGTACGCCGTTGCGAAGCGCGGGCGACTCGGTCAATGGATCGCAGCGCGGCAGGGCTGGCTGTTCTTCCCGCTCCTGACGCTGGAGGGAATCGGCCTGCACTCGTCGAGCGTGCGCCACCTCCTGCGCCGCGACGCGAACCGGCTGGACCGGATCGAGGCCGTGGTCGTGATGTCCAGGATCGCGGGCTACGTGGCCGCGCTGTATCTGCTGCTCCCGATGGGCAAGGCCAGCGCCTTCCTCGGTCTGCAGCTCGCGGTGTTCGGCGTCTGCCTCGGTGCCGCGTTCGCGCCGAACCACAAGGGCATGCCGCTCGTCCCGGCCGGGATGAAGCTCGACTTCCTCCGCCGTCAGGTGCTGATGTCCCGTAATATCCGCGGCGGCACCCTGACCGACTTCGCGCTGGGCGGGCTGAACTACCAGATCGAGCACCACCTGTTCCCGAGCATGCCGCGGCCGACGCTCCGCCAGGTCCAGCCGATCGTCCGCGAGTACTGCGCTCTGCACGGCGTTGCGTACACCGAGGTCGGCCTGTTCGAGTCGTACCGGATCGTCGTCGACTACCTGAACAACGTCGGGCTCAGAGCACGGGACCCGTTCCAGTGCCCGCTGGCGACGGAACTCCGCTCAGCCGGTGGGCGGGATCTCGCCTGAGCCGCGGATCGTCAGCTTCACCGGGACGCGGACCGTGCGGCCCGGCCGGTGCGGCTCGGGCAGGCGCTCGGTCATCAACTGGATCGCGGTCCGCGCCATCACGTCGGCCGACTGCGCCACCGCGGTCAGCCCGGGGCTGAGCAGGTCGCCGAGCGCGAGGTCGTCGAACGACACCAACGCGACCTTGTCCCGCCGGCCGGCCAGTCCACGGAGCACCTCGGCGGTGGTCATGTTGTTTGCCGACAGCAACGCCGTAGCCGGCTCCGCCCGGTCCAGTACGGCGGACAGCGTGATGCCGATGCCCTCCGTGGTGGGCTCGGACAGGTGGACCAGGTCCTCGTCCACGTCGATCCGGTGCCGGGACATCGCGGCCCGGTAGGCGACCACGCGCTCGCGGGCGGTGAAGATCCGCTCGTCGTCACCGAGGTACGCGATCCGCCGGTGCCCCTGCCGGACCAGGTGGTCGATCGCCTGGTCGATGCCGCCGGCATTGTCGGCCAGCACCGCGTCGGCCTCGATCCCGTGCGCCGGCCGGTCGATCGTGACGACCGCCATCCCGGCGTCGACGTGCGGGGCCAGGTAGTCCTGGGTCTCCCCGATCGGCGCCATGATCAGCGCGTCCGGCCGGCGGGCGACGAACTCCAGGCAGACTTCCCGCTCCCGCTCGGGGTCCTCGTCGGTCAGGCCGATCATCACGACCGAACCGCTCGAGCGGGCCCACAGCTCGACGGCGCGGCCGAGCGAGGCGAAGAACGGGTCGCCGATGTCGCGGATGACCACCGCGATCGTCCCGGTCTTGCCGCGGCGCAGCATCCGGGCGCTCTCGTTCGGGGTGTAGTTGAGCTCTTTGATCGCCGCCTGGACCTTCGCGGTCAGCTCGGGGCTGACGTTCGGCTCCTCGTTCACCACCCGGGAGACCGTCTTCAGCGCGACGCCCGCCCGGGCCGCGACCTCCTTCATCGTGGGCCGGCGCTGCCCCGTGCCGTTCACCCCGCTGATGCTCACCCGCCGGCCCACCCTTTCCTGTCTGCTCAGCTCTCGACGACGACCGGGATGATCATCGGGCGGCGGCGGTGGGTGTCACTGACCCACTTGCCCACCACCCGCCGGATCACCTGCTGCAGCTGGTACATGTCGTCCACACCGCCGCCGATCGCCTTCTCGATCTCCGCCTCGATCCGCGGCTTCAGGTCGTCGAAGACACTGTCGTCCTCGACGAACCCGCGCGCCTGGATCTCCGGCCCGGCAGTCAGTTTGCCGGTGACCGAGTCCATCACGGCGATGACCGAGATGAAACCCTCGTCGCCGAGGATCCGGCGGTCCTTCAGCGAGGTCTCGGTGACGTCGCCGACGGTCGAGCCGTCGACGAAGACGTACCCGCAGTCGACCTTGCCGGCCACGACGGCCTTGCGGTCGATCAGATCGACCACGACGCCGTCCTCGACCACGACCACGTTCTCCCGCGGTACGCCGGTCTGGATCGCGAGGTCGGCGTTCGCGTGCAGGTGCCGGATCTCGCCGTGCACAGGCATCACGTTGCGCGGCTTGACGATGTTGTAGCAGTAGAGCAGCTCGCCGGCGCTGGCGTGACCGGACACGTGCACCAGCGCGTTGCCCTTGTGGATCACGTTCGCCCCGTGCCGGGTCAGGCCGTTGATCACCCGGTAGACCGAGTTCTCGTTGCCCGGGATCAGGGACGACGCCAGTACGACGGTGTCCCCCGGCTGGATCTGGACCACGTGGTGGTCGTTGGCCGCGATCCGCGACAGCGCCGACATCGGCTCACCCTGCGAACCGGTCGAGACCAGCACGACCTGTTCCGGAGGGTAGTTGTCCAGCTCGCGCATGTCGATCAGCGTGTCACCGGGCACGTTCAGGAAGCCGAGGTCACGGGCCACACCCATGTTGCGCACCATCGAGCGGCCGACGTACGCGACCTTGCGGCGGTGCTTCACCGCGGCGTCCATCACCTGCTGGACGCGGTGCACGTGCGAGGCGAAACAGGCGACGATGATGCGCTGGTTCCTCGCGTTGGTGAAGACCCGGTCCAGCACCGGCGCGATGTCGCGCTCGTGCGTGGTGAAGCCGGGCACCTCGGAGTTGGTGGAGTCGACGCAGAACAGGTCCACGCCCTCCTCGCCGAGCCGCGCGAACGCACGCAGGTCGGTGATCCGGTTGTCCAGCGGCAGCTGGTCCATCTTGAAGTCGCCGGTGTGCAGCACCATGCCGGCCGGCGTCCGGATCGCCACCGCGAGCGCGTCCGGGATCGAGTGGTTGACCGCGATGAACTCGCAGACGAACGGGCCGATCTGGAGCTTCTCGCCTTCGACCACGGTCTGCTGCGGCACGTTGCGGTGCCGGTGCTCCTTGAGCTTGCCCTCCAGCAACGCGAGCGTGAGCTGCGAACCGATGACCGGGATGTCACCCCGCTCACGCAGCAGGTAGGGCAAGCCTCCGATGTGGTCCTCGTGGCCGTGGGTCAGAACCACCGCGACGATGTCGTCGAGGCGATCCCGGATCGGCTGGAAGTCCGGCAGGATCAGGTCCACGCCGGGCTGGTTCTCGTCCGGGAACAGTACGCCGCAGTCGACGACCAGCAGCTTCCCGTCGTACTCGAAGACCGTCATGTTCCGGCCGACCTCGCCGAGGCCGCCGAGCGGGATGACCCGCAAAGCGCCCGGCGTCAGAGGTCCGGGCGCGTCGAGATCTGGGTGGGGATGGCTCATGCAATCAGTCCTGCCGTCTTGAGGTCGGTGGTGAGCCAGTCCACTTGCTCCGCGGTCGCCTCAATCAACGGCGACCGGAGTGTCGCGTGCTCGATGACGCCGGCCAGCTTGAGCGCGGCCTTCACCATGATGGCGCCCTGGGTCCTGGTCATGATCGCCTCGACGGCAGGCACCACCCGTCGGTCGATCTCTCGTGCGGTGGCGAGGTCGCCGGCCACCACGGCGTCGATCAGTTGCCGGTACGGCTCACTCGCGACATGCGCGACGACGCTGGCGATACCCACCGCGCCGATCGCGAGCCAGGCGAGATTCAGCTCGTCCGCACCGCAGTAGTAGAACAGATCGGTGTTCGCCAGCACCTTGGTGGCCCCGGCCACGTCGCCCTTTGCGTCCTTCACCGCAACGATCCGCGGGTGCTCGGCGAGCGCGATCAGCGTCTCGGTCTTCACCTCCACGCCGGCCCGGCCGGGGATGTCGTAGACCATGTTCGGAAGGCCGGTGGCGTCGGCGACCGCGGTGAAGTGCGCGCGCAGCCCGTCCTGCGGAGGCTTGTTGTAGTACGGCGTGACGACCAGGAGCCCATCGGCGCCCGCGGCTTCGGCCTGCTTCGCGCACTCGATCGTGTGCGCGGTGTCGTTGGTGCCGACCCCGGCGATCACCTTGGCCCGGTCACCGACCGCGTCGAGCACCGCCTTGACGAGCTGGACCTTCTCCGCGTCGGAGGTGGTCGGCGCCTCGCCGGTGGTCCCGTTGATCACCAGCGCGTCGTTGCCGCGGTCGACCAGATAGGTGGCCACCTTCTGCGCGGCCTCGAGATCGAGCGCCCCATCGGGCCGGAACGGGGTGACCATGGCCGTCGTCAGGCGGCCGAAGGGCGGCGCCGACGAGGCAGAAGAATCTGGCGAGGACATGGGGCTCAGATTACCGCTCCGAAGCCTCGGGGAAATGAGTAGGCCTGATAGCTGTCCGCTCGGGGGTCCGGGCAGCTACCAGGCTCACTCGTCCTATCGGGCCGGGCCCAGCAGTCGTTACAGCTTCGACCAAAAAAGTCCGGAAAAAATTCTGCGAATACTCTCGGTAGTTTCAGGCTTGCGCACCGTCGAGGATTCATCATCGACCGGCCAGCCAGATCGAGGTGGCGTCGAAGAGTCGCTCCACTGCTTGGACCGCGCCAGGGAGCAGCAGTACGCCGCCGGCCAGGAGCAACGGCGCAATGAGAATGCGCTCGACCCAGCCGCCGGTGCGGAAGCGCAGTGGACGCGGGAGCCGGATCTCGTACCAGGTCTCGCCGCGGATCGGCAGCGGCCACAACCACGGGCAACCGGAGCGGGTCAGGCTGTCACCAAGGCAATGCGTGAACATGCCGAGCGACACCGCGACACCGATCCACCCGCCGATCCCGGTCAGACCCGCTTGTACGGCGTCCGCGGTCGACGTGCCGGGGACCGCCGTACCCAGGACTGACCAGCCGACGGCTGCGAGGACCGCGATGATCAGCCAGTCGCCCAGCACGTGCGCAGCCAGGAGGAGTCCGGTCGCGGCGATGGCGAGCACAGCCCACTTCCCTCGGTCGCCGAGGCTTGCCGCGAGTACGCCGAGCAGGATCGCGGCAGCCAGGGTGTGCGTGGCGTGGCGGTGCTTCCCGGTGCTGTCCTCGTCCCGTGGTCCCTTGGTGAGGTTGTAGAGCAGACCCGAGAACGTGCGGATCATCGCGGACACCAGTCCGGTCACGGGACCGAGCAGCCGGGACGCGCTCGCACCTGGGTGATCGAGGTCGGGGACGAGCGCGTAGCCGGCCGTGGCCGCCGCGAACGGCACCACCTCCGCCACCGACGTCAGACCCACCAGCGGTGCGGCCGCCAGTCCCAGGCACCACCCCGACAGGGCATGCGACCGACCCATCACGTGCGCCTCACCACTCCCTCACTCCGGCAACGACTCATCCTTTCAATGCGGATCCCGCCCGCCCGGGAGGCTCGCCAACGACACTGTTTTGCATAATCATGCAGAGGGGTGCATACTTTTCCTGTGTCCAAGGTGCTTACGTCATTGCCGGTTGGTGAGCGGGTCGGGATCGCGTTCTCGGGAGGTCTCGACACGTCCGTCGCGGTCGCGTGGATGCGCGACAAGGGAGCGGTGCCCTGCACATACACCGCCGACCTCGGTCAGTACGACGAGCCCGACATCGCCTCGGTCCCCGGCCGAGCTGCGGCGTACGGCGCGGAGATCACCCGCCTGGTCGACTGCCGGGCGGCGCTGGTCGAGGAAGGGCTGGCCGCGCTGGCCTGCGGTGCGTTCCACATCCGGTCGGCCGGGCGGACGTACTTCAACACCACCCCGATCGGGCGGGCTGTCACCGGCACGCTGCTGGTCCGGGCGATGCTTGACGACGACGTCCAGATCTGGGGCGACGGGTCGACGTTCAAGGGCAACGACATCGAGCGGTTCTACCGCTACGGCCTGCTGGCGAACCCGCAGCTGCGGATCTACAAGCCGTGGCTGGACGCGCAGTTCGTGCATGAGCTGGGCGGGCGCAAGGAGATGTCGGAGTGGCTGGTCACGCACCAGCTGCCGTACCGGGACAGCACCGACAAGGCCTACTCCACCGACGCCAACATCTGGGGCGCCACCCACGAGGCGAAGACGCTGGAGCACCTCGACACCGGGATCGAGAACGTCGACCCGATCATGGGTGTGAAGCACTGGGATCCGGAGGTCGAGATCCTGCCTGAGGAGGTCTCGATCGGCTTCGAGCAGGGCCGGCCGGTGACCATCAACGGCAAGGAGTTCGGCTCCGCGGTCGACCTGGTGCTGGAGGCGAACGCGATCGGCGGCCGGCACGGTCTGGGGATGTCGGACCAGATCGAGAACCGGGTGATCGAGGCGAAGAGCCGCGGCATCTACGAGGCACCCGGGATGGCGCTGCTGCACGCCGGGTACGAACGGCTCGTCAACGCGATCCACAACGAGGACACGCTGGCGAACTACCAGAACGAGGGACGGCGGCTCGGCCGGCTGATGTACGAAGGCCGCTGGCTTGACCCGCAGTCGCTGATGCTGCGGGAGTCCCTGCAGCGGTGGGTCGGTACGGCGGTGACCGGTGAGGTCACGCTGCGGCTCCGGCGGGGCGAGGACTACTCGATCCTCGACACCACCGGCCCGGCGCTCAGCTACCACCCGGACAAGCTGTCGATGGAGCGGATCGAGGACTCGGCCTTCGGCCCGGTCGACCGGATCGGTCAGCTGACGATGCGGAACCTGGACATCGCCGACTCCCGCTCCAAGCTCGAGCAGTACGCCGGCCTCGGCATGTTCGGCAGCTCGAACCCGGCGCTCGCCTCCTCCACCGACCTCATCGGCGCGATGCCCACTGGCGGAGCCGAAGCCATCGCCTCCCGAGGCGAAGCCACCGAAGAAGACGAACTCCTCGACCGCGCCGCCATGGAATCCGGCACCGACTGACTCGATCCCGTACCGCCGTCTGATGGGCTGACCCACCACACCGCGGGTCCACCCACCGCACGCGGCCGGCCAACCCACCGGCGCATGGGCTCACCCACCACACCGCGGGTCCACCCACCGCACGCGGCCGGCCAACCCACCGGCGCATGGGCTCACCCACCAGACGGTCGGTTCACCCACCGCAGACGGCCGGCCAACCCACCGGCGCATGGGCTCACCCACCACACCGCGGGTCCACCCACCGCAGACGGCCGGCCAACCCACCGGCGCCTGGGCTCACCCACCACACCGCGGGTCCACCCACCGCACGCGGCCGGCCAACCCACCGGCGCATGGGCTCACCCACCACACCGCGGGTCCACCCACCGCACGCGGCCGGCCAACCCACCGGCGCATGGGCTGACCCACCACACCGCGGGTCCACCCACCGCACGCGGCCGGCCAACCCACCGGCGCATGGGCTGACCCACCAGAGCGCGGGTTCACCCACCGCACGCGGCTGGCCGACCCACGGGCGCGCGGGCTGACCCACCAGACGGCGCGCTCCCCGCAGTTGGGTGGTCAGGTGGGGTGGTGGGTGGTGACGGCGTTCAGGAACTCGGTGGGGCGGGTTTGGTGGACCACGTGGCCGGCGCCTTCGATGGTGGTCAGGGTGGCGTCGGGGATGCGGCGGGCGACTTCGGGGAGCACGTGTGGCGGGACGGGGCTGGTCGAGCCGCCGCTGATGACCAGGGTCGGGGCGGAGATGCTCGGCAGGTCTGCCCACCAGGCGGGATCCGGTTCGGCGAGCTGACGGAAGATCGCCACGAAGCAGTCCCAGTCGTAGTCGAGCTCGCCGTCGGGTCGCGGAGGCACGGTCCAGTCGCCCTCGCCGTCCGGCGGCGGGCTGTCGACCAGGACCAGCCCTGTGAGCCGTTCGGAGTGCTGCTCGGCGAAGATCGCCGCGACGCTGCCACCCATCGAATGACCGACCAGCAGGAACTTGTGCAGCCCGAGCCGGTCCACGAACTCGAGCACGTCGTCACGCATCGCCTCGAACGAGTACTCCGTTGTTCGCGCACTCGCTCCGTGCCCGCGCTGATCCAGCGCGAAGACTCGCCACCGCTCGGCCAGCCCTGGCGTCACCGGCTCCCAGGTCGCCGAACTGGATCGCAGGCCGTGCAGCAGCACCATCGGTGGTGCCGACGGATCGCCGGTCTCGACGTACTCGAATTCACCTGCGGACAGAGCGACTCGCATGCCGTCATCCAAACCCGGCGGAGGGTCAGGCGTCGTAGTCGAGGGTGACGGTGGGGGTGGTGGGGTGGGACTGGCAGGTCAGGACGTAGCCAGCGCGGATCTCGTCGGGTTCCAGGGCCCAGTTGGTGTCCATGCGGACGGAGCCCTCGAGGACCTTGGCCCGGCAGGTGCCGCAGACGCCGCCTTTGCAGGCGAAGGGGGCGTCGGAGCGGACGGCGAGGGTTGCGTCGAGGACTGCCTTCGAGTGCTCGGCCAGCGGGAACGTCGAGCGACGGCCGTCGAGGATGACCGTTACCTGAGCCGCGTTCTCGTCGGTGGGAGCCTCCTCGACCGGAGCCGCCGGAGCCTCGTCGCCGACGTGGAAGAGCTCGGCGTGCACATGCTCGCGCGCCACGCCCTTCCCAAGCAACAACTCCTGCGCGCCGACGACCATCGCGTACGGACCGCAGAGGAACCACTCGTCCACGGACTCGAGCGGCAGGATCGTCGCGAACATCCGTCCCAGCCGGTCCGCGTCGATCCGCCCGCTGAACAGCTCCACCTCGGTCGACTCGCGCGACAACACGTGCACCAGATGGAACCGCTCGGCGTACCGATCCTTGAGGTCGGCGAGTTCGTCCGCGAACATCACCGATCCTGCGGTCCGGTTGCCGTAGAGCAGAGTCACGCGCGACGACGATTCGACCGACAAGATCGTCGCGACCAGCGACAGGACCGGCGTGATTCCACTGCCAGCGGCCACGAAGGCGTAGTGCTTCGCGTTCGCCGGATCGAGCGTCGTACCGAACCGGCCGAGCGGCGTCATCACCTCGAGCTCGTCGCCGACCTTCAACCCGTTCGCCGCGTACGCCGAGAACTCGCCCCCGGGGATCCGCTTCACGCCGATCCGCAACACGCCCGAACCGGCCCCCGAGCAGATCGAGTAGCTGCGGCGTACCTCCTCACCAGCACGGCGGATGGTGAGATGCTGCCCGGCACTGAACTCGTACTCCTCCGCCAACTCCGGCGGCACCTCGAACGTGATCGCCACCGAGTCGTCGGTGATCGCCTCGATCGCCGCCACCTTCAACGGGTGGAAGACGGCCCGTCGGCGCGGCGCCACAGTCGTCGTCATCTAGATCGCCTTGAAGTGATCGAAGGGTTCGCGGCACGAGTTGCACCGCCACAGCGACTTGCACGAGGTCGACCCGAAGTGGCTCAACTCGGTCGTGTCCGGCGACCCGCACAACGGGCACCGCACAGTCAGACTCAGCATCACCGGACCACCAACGGCGCGGCGCCCGGTCGGCGGAGCGATCCCGTACTCGGTGAGCTTCGCCTTGCCCGACTCACTCATCCAGTCCGTAGTCCAGGCCGGCGACAACACGGTCTCGACCCGGCCGTCCACCTGCAGCGCCTGAAGCGCGAGCTCCACCTCATGCCGGATCAGATCCATCGCCGGACAGCCGGAGTACGTCGGTGTGATCGTGACAACGACCTCATCGCCCTCGTGCCGCACACCCCGCAGCACACCGAGGTCAGCGATCGTCAGCACCGGTACCTCAGGATCAGCGACCTCGCCCACTGCTTCGAGGATCGCGGTGTCGGTCACCATGTCGCCCCCGGGTGCGAGCGAGCCACATGCTGCAGTTCCGCGAGCAGATATCCCAGATGCTCCGTGTGCCGACCCTCACGGCCACCACTGTGCTGGTACGACGCGTCCGGCCGGCTGCACGTCGATTCGTCGACGACAGCCATCACCCGGCGCGTCCACTCGTCCTGCAGCGTCCCCGGATCCACTGCGACCGTGAGACGACGTACGAGCTCGTCGGACTCGAACATCTCGGCGGTGTAAGGCCAGAGTGCGTCCAGCGCCTGCTCCATCCGGCGGTGGCTCTCCTCGGTGCCGTCGCCGAGGCGCAGCACCCACTGGGTCGCGTGGTCGACGTGGTGCGCGACCTCCTTGACCGCCTTACCGGCCACACCGGCCAACTGCTCGTCGTCACAGCCCCGAAGCTCGTCGTACAGCAGGTGCTGGTACGTCGCGAAGTACAGCAACCGAGCCATCGCGTAGGCGAAGTCGCCGTTCGGCAGTTCGCACATCTGCAGGTTGAGGAAGTCGCGCTCGTCCCGGAGGTACGCGAGATCGTCCTCCGAGCGTCCGGCACCCTCGACCGTACCGGCGTACTGCAGCAGGGACCGGGCCTGGCCGAGCTGGTCCAGACCGATGTTGCCGAGGGCAACGTCTTCCTCGAGCTGCGGCGCGGCCGCGATCCACTCGGCAGTCCGCTGCGCGGAGATCAGCGCGTCGTCGCCGAGGCGGAGCGTGTAGACGAAGAGGTCGTTCACAGATGCTCGACGCCTTCCGGGACCTGGTAGAAGGTCGGGTGCCGGTAGACCTTGTCGCCGGCCGGGTCGAAGAACTCGTCCTTCTCGTCCGGGCTGGACGCGGTGATGTCGGCGGCCCGCACCACCCAGATCGACACGCCTTCCTGGCGGCGGGTGTAGACGTCGCGCGCGTTCCGCAGCGCCATCGTCGCGTCAGGAGCGTGCAGACTGCCGACGTGTGTGTGCGACAGCCCACGACGAGACCTGACGAACACCTCCCACAGTGGCTCGATCATGCCGCCCGCACCGCCTTCTTGGCCGCGTACGCCGCAGCCGCCTCACGGACCCAGGCGCCGTCCTCGTGCGCCTTGACCCGGTGCGCGAGCCGCTGCTCGTTGCACGGACCGTTGCCCTTCACCACGTCGTACAACTCGGTGTAGTCCGGCTCGCTGAAGCGGTAGCGCCCGGACTCCTCGTCGTACGACAGTCCGTCGTCAGGCACGCGAATCCCCAGTACGTCGGCCTGCGGGACGGTCATGTCGACGAAGCGCTGGCGCAGTTCGTCGTTGCTGTGCCGCTTGATCCCCCACGCCATCGACTGCTCCGAGTGCGTCGACGCGGAGTCCGGCGGCCCGAACATCATCAGCGACGGCCACCACCAGCGGTCCAACGCGTCCTGGGCCATCGCCTTCTGCCCATCGGTGCCGTTGCACAGCGTGTGCAGGATCTCGAAGCCCTGCCGCTGGTGGAACGACTCCTCCTTGCAGACCCGCACCATGGCCCGCGCGTACGGCCCGTACGAGCAGCGGCACAGCGGCACCTGGTTGACGATCGCGGCACCGTCGACGAGCCAGCCGATCGCGCCGATGTCGGCCCAGGTCAGCGTCGGGTAGTTGAAGATGCTGGAGTACTTCTGCTTCCCGCTGTGCAGCAGGTCGAGCAGGTCGGCCCGGTCCACACCGAGGGTCTCGGCGGCGGCGTACAGGTAGAGACCGTGGCCGGCCTCGTCCTGCACCTTGGCCATCAGGATCGCCTTGCGGCGCAGCGACGGCGCGCGACTGATCCAGTTGCCCTCCGGCTGCATGCCGATGATCTCGGAGTGCGCGTGCTGCGCGATCTGCCGGATCAGGGTCTTGCGATACCCCTCCGGCATCGCGTCCCGCGGCTCGATCCGGCCGTCGGCGTCGATGGTCGCCTGGAAGCTGTCCATGCCGGTCAGCATAGCCGAGATGTGACACTTTCTCGCCAGATCAACGTTAAGTGTCACAAAGTCGGACGCGGTGGTGCTAGGTCCACCCCGGGAAGTGGTGACAACGCGCTGGGTGCGGCCGTCGCGGCAGGCGAGGATTTCGAGTAACAGCTCAAGGACTACACAGTTTCTCGAAAGGGTGTCCCCGTGACTACGCAGACTCTCCCGGCCGTCGATCACCGCGGACCGGTCTCCGGCAAGGAGCGCGCCCTCGCGCCCGACCTGATCCGCGGCGCGATGCTGCTGCTGATCGGGATCGCCAACGCCGCCAACTTCGCCTTCGCCGGCCAGCCCGGTGTGGAAAGCGCGCCGCACGGCCTCGAGCGGCTGCTGAACTTCGTCAAGCTCACCTTCGTGGACGCCCGGGCCTACCCGGTGTTCGCGGTGATGTTCGGCTACGGCCTCGTCCAACTCGCCCGGCGCCAGCGCTCGTCCGGCGCAACCACCGGCGCCGTCCGGCGGATCCTGCTGAAGCGGAACACGTGGCTGGTCGGCTTCGGCCTGGTACACGCGACGCTGCTGTACTTCGGCGACTTCCTCGGCGCGTACGGCATCGTCGGGATCATCTGCACGCTGTTCCTGCTCAACCGCGGCGACAAGTTCCACCGGATCGTCCTCGGCATCTGGGTCTTCGAGGCCCTCTATGTGTTGACCACCGCAGTCCAGGCCGTCATCGCCGGACTGAACAGCTCTGGCCCGGCGCACGCGCTGACCAACGAGCCGAACCCGTCGCTGGCCGCGGCGTCGTACGGCGCCGGCCTGGTCGACCGGCTGCACGAGTACCCGCTGCACACCGCCAGCGTGGTCGGATTCATCATCGTCGTCTGGCTGGGCATCTGGGCCGCCCGAAAGCAGATCCTGGAGAACCCGGCCGCGCACCGCACCCTGCTGACCCGCGTCGCCGCCGTCTGCATGGGCTTCACGATCCTCGGCGGCCTGCCGCTCGCTCTGGTCGGCGCCGGCTGGCTGCACGTCGACAAGGCCGCGGTCGACGCCATGAGCAACCTCTCGCACGTCAGCGGCATGTTCGGCGGTCCCGGGTACGTCGCTCTGTTCGGTCTGCTGGTCTCGCGCATCACCACGCTGTCGCTGCCGGTCCGGGCGATCTCCTCGCTGGGTCAGCGGTCGCTGTCGGGCTACCTGTTCCAGTCGGTCTCGTGGATGGTGCTGCTGGCGCCCTTCACCCTGGACCTCGGTCACCGCTTCGGCAGCACGGCGTACACCGCCTTCGGGTGCGCGGTCGCGGTGTGGATCGTGTCGGTGCTCGGCGCCTACGCGATGACGAAGCGGTCCTACCGTGGGCCGGCGGAGAACTTGCTGCGGCGGCTCGTGTACTGACCCCTCACCTGTTGCCGGCCGGACCTGGTGTCCGGCCGGCAACACTGTCTTGCGAGGATTGTGGATATGAGTGACTTCGGCGTACCGGAACCCGCCAACCTGTCGGAGCTGTCCGGTGAGAGCCCGGTGGCGGAGACGAGCGTGCGGCTGGCCCTTCCGGCCGAGGCCAACGAGATCGGCGAGATCCAGGTCGCCGCCTGGCGTGCGTCGTACGCCGGTCTGCTGCCGGCCGACGTGCTGGCCGACCTCAACCCCGCGCAGTTCGCCGCTCAGTGGCGGGCCGCGCTGCTCGCTCCGGGCGAGGCGCGCAACCGGGTCATGGTCGCGCTGGCCGGCCGGACGCTCGTCGGCTTCGCCGCGATCACTCCGTCGGACGACCCGGACGCGGACCCACAGCGCGATGCGTTGATCGCCGAGCTCGCCGTCCAGCCGGACGCGACCCGCACCGGCCACGGCTCCCGGCTGCTGAACGCGGTCGTCGACACCATCCGCGCCGACGGCTTTGGCCGCGTCACGGTCTGGGTCAACTCCACCGACGACGTCCTGCGCGCCTTCTACACCGAGGCCGGCTGGGCCCCCGACGGCGCCCACCGCGAGCTGGACCTGTACGGCGACGAGTCGGTCCGCATCAAGCAGATCCGCCTCCACACCGACCCCGGCCCCACTGACTGAGCGTCACGCCAGGCACAACTCGTTCCTCAAACGCGGGCATGGCGCTCACTCCCCACTTGAGCGCGGAACAGGTCGCGGAGCAGGCAGATCTCGGCACCATGGTGCATGACCTCGCGGTTGATGTGCGTGATCAGGCCGAGCATCGGGTCGTCGGCGAAGTACGCGCCCTTCGGGCCCAGCGGGCTCCACAACGCGTCCTTGTCGAGACCGCGGATCGAGTCGTGCCAGCGCCCGTACCAATACCGCAGGAACTCGAGTCCGTCGGCCGCGGTCGCGGGGACCTCGGCCGGGATGTGACGCGGGTCGAACATGTCGGCGTCGTCCGGACCATCACCGAAGAACGCGTTCACGCGGATCGCGAAACAGCCGACCCCGATGTGCACGATCCGCCAGGCGATCGTGGTCAGCGGAGGTGGATCCGGCACCGGGTTCGTCAGCTCGTAGACCATCTGCCCGTCGTCGTCCGGCCGCACGGACCACATCCCGTCCACCGGCTCCCAGAGGTACTCCTCGTCGGTCAAACCCTGCAGTCGCGGCCAGAGGTGGACGTCCCAGTAGAACTCCAGCTGTCCGATCAGTAGGTCACCACAACCGGCCATCGACGTCTCCTCGTCTCTCGTGGGCAGAACCCTAGAAGCCCGCACCGACAGTCCGGATCGAGGCTTAGCACCTCGCGGATCCGCGACCGGCCGGGGGTGGTGCTCGACCGGGAACGGCAGGCATGACAGATTGCGACGGTCCGATTACGCAAGGCCATTCGCTGGAGTTTCCATGAAGTACCTCGCCCTGGCCATCGGTCTGGGGATGTCCGCTGCCGCCGTTCTCGTCATCCCTGGATCGGGGGCGACCGCCTCGACCGAAGCGACGACGGTGGTCGACCGGCCGCATCCCGTGGCCAACAAGTACCTGAAGCAGAGACCGGTCTGGAAGCAGTGCGGCGAGCCGTCGCTGCGGACGTACTGCGCGAAGATCACCGCGCCACGCGACTGGGCGAATCAGTACTCGGGCAACGACATCCAGCTCGCGGTCAGCAAGGTCGCACCGGCCAAGGGAAAGCCGAGCCGGGTCGTGTTCGGCAACCCAGGAGGCCCAGGTGGCGCCGGCCTCGGCATGGCGCCGTACCTGGCCGGTCAGGCGCCGCTGCAGAAGGACTTCCTCGCCGTGGGCTTCGACCCGCGCGGCACCGGTGACAGCACCAACGTCACCTGCCAGGGCGCGCCGGGCTACACGATGGACGCCCGCGACCGGGACCCCGCCAACCTCGCTCTGGTCGCCGCGGCGTCGCAGCTCAGCCAGTCGTACTGCGACCGGCAGTCGCGCGGCCTGCTGCCGTACGTGAACACCGCGCAGACCGTGCAGGACCTCGATCTGATCCGCCAACTGCTCGGCTTCGACGAGATCGACTTCGTCGGGTACTCCGGTGGGACCTGGATGGGCGCGTACTACCAGACGTACTTCCCCGAGCACGTCGGCCGGTTCGTGCTGGACTCGAACACCGACTTCACCCGGCCGTGGCTGGACACGTTCGCTGCCCAGCCACAGGCCTTCGAGCGCCGGTTCCGCGAGGACTTCGCGACCTGGGCCGCGAAGTACGACTCCAAGCTGCACCTGGGCAGCTCGGCCGGTGCGGTCCTGCGGACCTACGAACACCTCCGGCGGGACCTGAAAAAGCAGCCGGCGGTCGAGGAGTTCCTGGACGGCACGGTGAAGATCAGTTATGACCAGAACACCCTGGACCAGATCGTCTCCGGGGACATGTATACAAAGGTTGATTTCTATTCGTTGGCAATCGACCTGGCATTTCTGCGCGACCTTTCCGAAGCGCAGGCAAAAGGCGGCCCACGCGCGGCACAGAATCAGGTCGACGCTCTCTCCTTGACCCGCCAGCACGAACTGGTACGACGGGCCGCCCGGGGAACCGTCGGCCTGCCACCGATGGGTCGCGTCGTCGGTGAGGACGACGCCGAGGACGCGACCTTCACGGCAGTCACCTGCAACGACACCCCTTGGCCGCAGGGTCGCGAGTACGGCGATCAACTGGCGGCGCGACTCGGCCCGCACTACCCGTTGGTCGGCTGGACGATGAACCAGAACCCGTGCTTCTTCTGGAACCGCCCGAACCTGACCATGCCGCAACCAACCGGCAAAGGCTTGCCCACAACGCTGATGGTGCAGTCGATCCACGACCCGGCGACCAGTTACGAGCTCGCGGTCTCCGCCCACCAGCGGTACGCCGGCTCGCGGCTCGTCACCGTCACGCACGAGGGCGACCACGGGGTGTACGGCGGTGTGAACGCGTGCGCCGACACGATCGTCAACACGTTCCTCACCACCGGCAAGGCGCCCGCCAAGGACGTCACCTGCGCCGGCCACGGCATCCCGGCACCGTCGATGCCGACCCCTGGCGACGAGACCGGCGCCGGACAGCCGGAGTACGGCGACAACGCGCCGCTGCGCCGGATCGCGGGATTCACCAAAGCGGTCTCCGGATATCTGCACTGATCGCGACGAGCGTTTGAGTGCTGCCCGATGAGACAAAGAAATGCGCTGAATTCCGCCGAATTTCCCTTACCCACGGGCAGTTCCCGGTCACCGTCGGCGAAATCCGGCCGGGACTTTCGTTGTCATGACATATTTGTCAGGGCGATGTCAGGGTTCCGTCCCTGTGCGACACAGCGTGATTTCGACAACCTTGAGTCAGCGCGGAGGAACGGGGCGTCGACCGGGAGGGCTCGACGGCACGGACGTTCGCCACACGGCTTCGGCCGGCTGTGAGGTGGGGGGACTGCCTGGGGGGTCAGACAGAGACACAGCCGGCCGGGTCCGTATCCCGCGCCCCTAGATCCCTCGCGGGGTACCGTCGATCCCCCAGGTCGTGGTGCTCCGCGAGGCAACCTTCCGATCAGCAGACCTGGTGGACTGCTGATCGGTTCGTTTTGCCCGGCCGCGATCAGAGTCCGATCAAGGTCACAGCCGGCCGCTGCGGTCCGTGCTGGAAGCCGACCCCGGTGGTGGATAGCCGTCCGCCACGGCGGCGAGCGGTGCGGCCCGGCCGGCCGACCACGCGGTCCGGAAGGCCCGCCGCTCCAGCGACTCCTCGATCGCCGCCCGGGTCGAGGAGTAGTCGGGCTTCTCGATCTCCGGAATCGGTGCGCCGATCACTTCCCGCACCCCGTCCGCGGCACCGAGGAGGAAGGCGGCGTACTCACTCCTCCCCCGTTGCTGGGCGACGGACGCGAGTTCCTCGAGCACACTGGCCGACCGCCACCGATCACCCAGGTCGCGATGCTCGGCCAGACTCTCGTCGAGGAGATGGACCGCGCGCTCGGTGACACCGCGGCGCCGTTCGATGATGCCGAGCTGGTTCAGCGACCACGCGACCCCTTCGCGGTATCCGAGCCGCTGCGACAGCGCCAGACTCTCCTGCAGCAGGTCCTCGGCCCCGGTCAGGTCGCCGCGGTACTGCGCGATCGTCCCCAAGCTGATCAGTGACCATGCCAGCCCCTCACCATCACCCAGCATCCGGAAGCTGTCCCGTGCCCGCTGGCACCGCCGGGCGCCGATGTCCAGATCACCGCGTAGCCAAGCCACGAAACCGAGGTAGTTGTGCGCCCACGCCATCCCCGACCGGTCGCCGAGACTCTCGTAGAGGTCGTAACTCTGGCAGTGCAGGTCCTCCGCGGCCTCGTAGTCACCGCGTTCCCGCGCGACACCGCCCAGCCGCTGCATCACCAGCGCCGTACCGGCCGTGTCGTCGAGATCCTTGTACTGCGTCAGTGCGGTCTCCAGCCGGGCCGTCGCTGCGTCGTACTCACACTGCAGGAACGCGAGCATGCCGGCGCCAAGGTTCGCCTTCGCACAGAACGGCCCCAGTCCGTCGAGCTCGGAGGTCGGCACGTTGTGCGCAAGGGTCAGCGCACGCTCCAGCCACTGACTGCCCTCGGCGTAGTGGCCCCGCAGGTAGCAGAACGTCCACAGCGCACCGGACAGCCGCAGCGCTTCGCGGACCGAACTGGTGCGCAGCGACCAGCCCATGGCGGCACGCAGGTTGCCCAGCTCAGCGTCGAGCCGTTCGAGCCACTCTTCCTGGTTCGGACCGCGCAGCTGCCCTTCCGACTCTTCGGCCAGAGCGACGTAGAACTGCGCGTGCCGCTGCTTGGCTTCCTCTGCCACGCCGTCAGCGGCGAGGCGATCCGCGGCGAACTCACGGATCACAGCGAGCATGTAGTACCGCGCGACGTTGTTCCGCCGGATCACGCGAATCAGCGACTTGTCCACCAGGCGTCCGGTGAGGTCGAGTGCCTCGGCGCGCTCCTGCGGACCCGGCGAGGCCCGGCCAGACATGACCGTCGCCGCGGCGGGCAACGTCCATCCGCCGACGAACACCGACAGCCGGGCGAACACCTCGCGCTCGGTCGGCGTGAGCAGATCGTGGCTCCACTCGATCGCGCCGCGCATCGACTGCTGCCGCGGCGACGCCGTCCGTGAACCACCGGCGAGGATGCCGAACGAGGTCTCCAACTCGGCAGCCAGTTCCTCGATGGTCATCACGTTCGTCCGGGCCGCGGCGAGTTCGATGGCCAGCGGCATGCCCTCCAGGCGCCGGACCACCCGGGCGACCTGGTCGAGTTCGCCGTCCGGGTCGTAGCCCCGCGCGACGGCCCGCTCGACGAACAACCGCACTGCCGCCGACGACTCGATCTGGTCCTGGTCATGCGGCAGTGCCAGCGCCGGCACGACGTACACGCTCTCGCCGGGGACCCGCAGCAACTCCCGGCTGGACGTGAGGATCGACAGGTTCGGGCAGTTCTCGAGCAACACCGCACAGACCTGGCCGACGGCCGCGACGACATGGGAGCAGTTGTCGAAGACCAGCAACATCTGGTTCCGGCCGATCTGCTCGGCGATCTCCTCCGCCAGCCGGCTGCCGTCCATCGGGTGCAGTCCGGCAGACGCGGCGACCGCCGGAATGACGGCGGCAGGGTCGGTCAGTGTCGCCAGTGGAACCCAACAGACCCCGTCCTGGAAGCTGTCAGTCAGCTCATTCGCCAGGGCGGCGGTGATGCGGGTCTTGCCGACTCCGCCGGGACCGGTCAGCGTCAGCAGGCGGGTGAGGCGCTGATCCAGCAAACGTTTGGTTGCGGTCATTTCGGTGGTGCGGCCGATCAGGTTGTTCGGCGGCGCGGGCGGCTGACGCATCGGCGGCCGGGGCGACTCGGTGTCGCGGCGCGCGGCCGCGGTGAGTTGCGCGCGCTCCGGATCCTCGAGCCGCAACGCATCCGCGAGCAGCCGCAACGTATGTGCGCGCGGCGCACGCCGACGTCCCCGCTCCAAGGCCGCGATCGCATCGACACTCAGACCGGCACGCTCGGCCAGTCCCTCCTGGGACAGCCCGGCCTCTCGCCGATGCCGTCGCAGCAAACCGCCGAACCCTGCGCTCTGCATGTCGTCCGAGCCGCGGCGAGACCCGTCTGATGGCACAGGACGGCTCCACCCAGTCTCCGACCTGTGCGTGGCGGTTGCCACGCACTTCCCCTGAAAGTATCCCGTTCCACACCGCGTTGTCAGTTACCGCGCTGTCCTTCACAGCCAACTCCCAGGTAACTCCTGGTCAGTTCACCGGCTTTTCATGCCCTTCATGCTGTGCGATCGCGGTCCGCATGGTGGCGCGGGCGCGCCTGCGATCACCTGCCGCGTCGTACGCCGTCGACAGTCGGAACCACACCCGCCAGTCCCCCGGCGCAGCCTCCGCCTCGGCCTTGTACTTCTCGAACGCCTCGTCCGCGGCCGCGCGGTCGATCCGCCCGGACGGCCGGCGTGGGAGGTCGTCGACCGGCAGCCCACCGGTCGCCTCGAGCTCACGCGCCAAGACCTCGGTACGACGTCCGAACTGCAACTCCCGCCAGACCAGGAACGCGCCGAGCACCGGGATCACCAGGACCGCGATCCCGAGTCCGACCGCGATCGGGTCGCCGGTGCCGATCAGCAACACCCCGCGCCAGCCGAGCAGAGCGGCGTACACGACGAAGACCGCCGCGATCACGATCGCCGCACGCTTGGCGTTCACCTAGTCGAGGTCCATGAAGTGTTCGAGCCCCACGGTCAGCCCGGGCGTGCCGCCGATCCGCCGGACACCGAGCAGTACGCCGGCCATGAACGAGACCCGCGCCATCGAGTCGTGCCGGATCGTCAGCGTCTCGCCGGTGTCGCCGAACAGGACCTCCTGGTGCGCGACCAGGCCACGCAGCCGGATGCCGTGCACCCGGATCCCGTCGACGTCCGCGCCGCGGGCACCGTCCAGCGAGGTCGTGGTCGCATCCGGGATCGGGCCGGCGTTGGCCTCACGCCGCGCGGCGCCGATCAGCTCGGCGGTACGCCGTGCCGTCCCCGAGGGAGCGTCGACCTTGTCCGGGTGGTGCAACTCGATGATCTCGACGGACTCGTAGTACCGCGCGGCCTTGGCGGCGAACTGCATCATCAGCACAGCACCGATGGAGAAGTTCGGCGCGATCAGTACGCCGGTGCCCGGGTTCTTCTCGAGCAGTCCGCGGAGCGTGGCCAGCCGCTCGTCGTCGAACCCGGTGGTGCCGACGACCGCGTTGACCCCGTGCTCGATGCACCAGGCCAGGTTGTCCATCACCACCTCGGGCCGGGTGAAGTCGACCACCACCTCGGCGCCGGCCGCGGTCAGCTGCTCGAGCTCGTCGCCCAGGTCGAGCCGTGCGACCAGCTCGCAGTCCTCGGCCTCCTCCACCGCGAGGCACGTCTGAGCGCCCATCTTGCCCTTGGCCCCCAGCACACCGACCTTGATCATCCGCACCCTCTCAGCTGTGTGGTCGAAGGGCTACAGGATCTCATCCGGTCCCGGCGAGGCCATCACGGTGTCTTGACGAGGCGCTCGCGGCGCGGGACGTAGATCTGCAGATTCATGGTGTCCTTGGCCGGCGCGAGCAGTTCGTAGTCGGCCCGGAAGTCCAGCAGGCACGCTTGCAGGGCAGTGATCTCGACGTCGGAGATGCGGCGGTTGAGGATGATGATCGGCGGCCGGCCAGGGCTCCACGGCTGGCCGCTCTGGCAGACCTCCTCGATGCCGGCGGCCGTCCGCGGCCGTTCCTTCGGCGCGACCCAGGCCTCGCCGACCGGCTTGCCGCCCAGCATCAAGACCAGTCCGGCCATCTTGTCGAACGCCAGCATCGGGCGTCCGGCAGGTTTCAGGTACGGCTTGAGTTGGGCCTCGAGCGCGGTGTAGTTCTGCGCCGCGGTCTCGTCCAGGTAGAGGCCCTTCAGCGGCGGCATGGTCGCCGCCACGGTCAGGTCGGCGTGACCCTTCGACCGGTACGGGTACAGGAACAGGCCGGTGTACGAGAGCGATGCGACGGCGACCAGCGACGCGACCGTGACGAGCCCGACGAGCAGCCGCGCGGTGACCGGCGTCACCCAGATCCCGGTCACCACCGCGATCATCACCGCGGCCCACGCGGCGAAGGCGTTGAACCCGATGACGTAGAGCGGGTTGTTCGTCCCGAACGCCTGCACCATCGGCAACACCACGAGCAGCGCGAGCACAACCCACCCGCGGGCGTTCTCGCGGCTCAGCACCGACCGCCCTGTGAGCCGCACTCGTCCGGCGATCAACGCCGCGACGGCAACCACCAGTGCCACCAGTACGGCGGCCAGCAGGGTCACCGGGTAGTCGAACACATGCGCCGAGCCACCGATCGCAGCGTCGTCGACGACAACCCGACGTACGGAGAGAACCAAGGCGGCCACGGCAAGGACCGCAGCGACAGCCTGGAGCCAGCGCCGGCGGGCGATCACCGCGATCACGGCGGCGACCAGGAGCGGCCAGTGGTCGCGGAGAGTCTGGCCGAGAAGGTCGACAGCAGTGGACCAATACATGTGCAACAGCTCAGTCGGCGAGTACGACGTTCCCGCGATGAACCTGTTCACGGTCATGATCCCGGGCACCGCGACGTTCAGCTTGATCACGAACAGTTGCACGACGAGGGCGGTGAGTGCGACCCCGGCGACAGCGAAACCGATGCCTCTGGCAACGGCTTTCACACCCTGCCCGGCCAGTACGACCAGCGCGGCGATCACGGTCAGGCCGATCACTACGACTGATGTCCACTTCGCCAGCAGCATCGCCGCGATGATCACACCGGCGACCATCAGCACCCAGAACGGCACCGGCTTACCGCGGTCGACTGCGGTCGCCATCCACAGCACACACGAGACCAGCGCGAGCGCGCCGATCAGGATCACGTCGTTGTAGCCGGGCGACTGTGGCATCCAGGTGTAGGACACTCCACCCGCGGCGAGGATGACGGCCATCCCGGCCAGCTCCCACAGCTTCGTCGGCGCTGCATTCGGCCGGCGGCCGCGCAACCAGCGCATGAAGCTGTAGCCGAACAGAAGGTGGACCACGACCAGCGTCAGCAACCGGAACAGCCGCAGGCTGACGATGTCGTACCCGAGCCACTGGAACACCGGCCCGTAGAGATACTGCACCCCGGTCAGCGCCAGCGGATTCTGGGCCCACCACCGATACGACAGCAGGTAGTAGCCCTCATCGGTGATGTCGAACCCCTCGTGCGCGGCCCGGACTGCGGTCAGGATCCACCACGCGGCCAACGCTCCCGCCACCAGGACCACCCCGGCGAGCACCACGGACCGTCCAGGCAGCGCACCCGTCGGGTCGCTCGTCCTTCCCTTCACGGCGGCCACCCTAGGCCATCGCAGTCAGGTAAGCCGTTTCGCGTAGCACCGCGCCAGCGGATCGTGAACGTACTTCCCGTACGGCGAGGTCGCCTGGTAACCGAGCGATTCGTACAGGGCGACCGCCTCCGGCTGGCGGGTGCCTGTGGCGAGGCGGAGCGACGTCGCGCCCCGGTGCCTGGCCACCGCCTCGACAGACGCCACCAGCCGCCGCGCGATCCCGCGGCCGCGGTAGTGCTCGTGCACGAACATCCGCTTGATCTCGCCGACCCCGTCGTGCACCGGCATCAATCCGATGCAGCCGAGCCCCTCACCGTCTTCCAGCGCGACGAGGAACCTGGTGGCCGGATCGACCCAGTGGGTCGAGGGGCTGTCCGGGTAGCGGGTGAACAGCTCCTTCAGGGCGAGGTCCAGCAGCAAGGCCAGCGCCGGATCGCCCGATGGCCGGGGGTCGATCAGCATCAGACCGAGGCCGCGGAGGCGTAGGTGGTTTGAGCTTCCTCGGCGAAGTGGCAGGCGACGGTCTGGCCGGAGGTGAGGTCCCGCAGTTGTGGTTCCTCAGTGCTACAGCGTGACTGCGCACGGAGACAGCGAGTGTGGAAGCGGCAGCCCGATGGCGGCAGGACCGGGGACGGCGGATCGCCGGCAAGGACGATGCGCTGGCGGCCCTGCCGCGCCAGGCCGGGCTCTGCGGACAGCAGTGCTTGCGTGTACGGATGCGCGGGTACGTCGTACACCTGCTGGTGCTCGCCCAGCTCGGCGACACGGCCCAGGTACATGACCGCGACCCGGTCCGAGACGTGCCGGACCACGGACAGGTCGTGGGCGACGAAGATGATGCTGAGACCGAGCTCACGCTGCAGCCGCATCAACAGGTTCACCACCTGCGCCTGGACCGACAGGTCCAGTGCGGACACCGGCTCGTCGCACAGCAGTACGTCCGGGTTGAGCGCGATCGCCCGCGCGATCCCGATCCGCTGGCGCTGCCCGCCGGAGAACTGGTGCGGGAACTTCGACTCGTCCTCGGCCCGCAGGCCGACCAGGTCGAGCAACTCGCGCACCCGGGCCCGGATGTCGATGCCCCTCGAGACGTCGGGGTGAACCTCCAGCGGCTCGGCCACGATCTCACCGACGCGCATCCGCGGGTTCAGGCTCGAGTACGGATCCTGGAACACCACCTGCACGTTCTGGCGCCACCGGCGCAGTTGCCTGCCGCGCAGTCTGCTCACGTCGACACCGTTGTACTCGATCTGGCCCGAGGTCGGCTTCTCCAGGGCGGCGAGCAGCCGGACCAGCGTCGACTTGCCACAGCCGGACTCGCCGACGATGCCGAGCGACTCGCCCTTGCGCAGCGTCAGATCCACGCCGTCGACGGCTCGGACCAGTGTCTTGGCGCCGAAGGACAGCGCCGGGCTGATGTCGTAGTGCTTGACCAGATCCGTTGCCACCAGCAACTCTTCGGCCATCAGACCGCCTCCCGCTCGGAGATGGACGTACGAAGGATGCACGCGGCCTCTCGTCCTGGTGCGACGGTGAGCAACGGCGGGACCTCCGTGGCACAGTCGTCGATCGCCATCGGGCACCGGGTCCGGAACGCGCAGCCGGACGGGATCGCCCGCAGCGACGGCGGCGTACCGGGGATCGTCGGCAGCTCTTGGCCCTTCAGGTCCGCCGACGGCATCGAGCCGAGCAGACCTTCGGTGTACGGATGCACGGGATGGTCCAGCGCTTCCGCGGTCGATGCCCGCTCGACGACATGGCCGGCGTACATCACCACCACGTTGTCCGCGACGTCCGACACCACGCCGAGGTCGTGCGTGATCAGCACGACGCCCATGTCCCGCTCGGCCTGCAGGTCCGCGATCAGCTCCAGGATCTGCGCCTGCACGGTCACGTCGAGCGCCGTCGTCGGCTCGTCCGCGATCAGTACATCGGGATCCAGCGCGAGCGCCATCGCCAGCATCACCCGCTGCCGCATGCCGCCGGAGAACTCGTGCGGGTAGTCGCGCACCCGTCGCGCCGCGGCCGGGATCCGTACCTGGTCGAGCATCTCGGCCGCCCGCTTCAGCGCGTCCGACTTCGACAGGCCGCGGTGCACCCGGTAGCACTCGGCGATCTGGGTCCCGACCGACTGCACCGGGTTCAGGGCCGACAGCGAGTCCTGGAACACCATCGTGATCCGGTCGCCGACGATCTTGCGGCGTTCCTTCACGGTCATCGCGATCAGGTCGGCGCCGCGGTACTCCGCCGTACCCGACACGATCCGGCCGGGCGGCATCTCCAGGATCCCGGTCAGCGCCTGGGTCGAGACGCTCTTGCCCGACCCGGACTCCCCCAGGATCGCCAGCGTCTCGCCGGCCCGGACCTGCCAGGACACTCCGTCGACGGCCCGGACCGGGCCGTGCGGAGTGTCGAACTCCACGGTTAGGTCCTCGACCTTCAGCAGTACTTCACCAGTTGTCGTCATCTCAGCAGCTTCGGGTCCAGGGCGTCGCGGATCGAGTCGCCGATGATCATGAACGAGATCGTCATCGTCGAGATGAACAACGCCGGCCAGAGGAACAGGTGTGGGGATTCCCGGTACGACGAGGCCACGCCGAACTGCGACCCCCAGGAGATCGACGGCGGTTGCAGGCCGACGCCGAGGAAGGTCAGCACGGCCTCCAGCCCGATCAAGCCGCCGATGCCGAGCGTGGTCATCGCGAGCAGCGGCGCCATCGCGTTCGGGAACACGTGTTTGCGCAGGATCCGCAGCGGTGGCACGCCGACCGACCGAGCCGCCAGCACGTACTCGCGGTTGCGGACCGAGAACACCGTGGAGCGCATCACCCGCATCCCCTGCGGCCACCCGGTCACCAGGATGATCGCGACGATGATCCAAATGCTGCGGTTCGGCACCGAGTTCAGGATCACGATCAGCGCGATCAGGCCCGGCAGCGCGAACAACACGTCCGCGACCCGCGAGATCGCGGTGTCCACCAGTCCCGGGAAGTAGCCGGCCAGCAGGCCGAGGATGCCGGCCACCACGAACCCGCCGATCCCGGCGACCAGGCTGACCAGCACCGACGGCCGGGCACCGTAGATCACGTTGGCGAAGTAGTCGCAGCCCTGGATGTCGAAGCCGAACGGGTGCCCCGGCTCGCGGCTGTGTGCGCTCTTGGCGAGCGCACAGAAGCGCGGGTCGACCGAGGTGAACAGCCGCGGCACCGCGGCCATCAGGAAGAACGTCAGCACCAGCACCAGGCAGATGACGAACTGCGGTTTGCGCAGCAACGCCCGGAGCAGTTGGGTGTTCGACAGGGTCCGGCCTTCGAGGTCCTGCGTCTCGGCCCCGAAGACCTGCGAGGTCTCAGACATTGCGCACCCTCGGATCGATCGCGCCGTAGATGACGTCGACGGCCAGGTTGATCAGGATGAACATGAGGAACGCGAGTGTGGACAGCAGCACCACCACACCACCCTCCTTCAGCTTGATCGCCTGGAACATGAACTGGCCGAGCCCGGGCAGGTTGAAGATGCTCTCCGCCAGCACCGCGCCGGCGAAGATGCCGGCGAAGTCGATGCCCATCAGCGTCACCACCGGCAGGAGGGCGTTCGGCAGCACGTGCCGCCACAGGATTCGCTGCTCGCCGAGACCCTTGGCCCGGGCGGTCTTGACGAAGTCGGAGTTCGCGGTGTCGACGATCGACGTCCGGGTCAGCCGGGCCAGCCCGGCGAACCCGGTGATGCCGATGCAGATCGCCGGCAGCAGGTACGACATCGGCCAGCCGTCCCGGGTGCCGGAGACCGGCAGCCACTTCAGCTCGACGCCGAACAGGTACTGACCGGTGAAGTACAGCACCAGACCCGGCACCGCGAGCACCACGAGTGTTGCCAGCAGCAACAACCGGTCCATCACGCCGTTGCGCTTGAAGCCGGCGTACAGGCCGAACAGCAGGCCCGCGATCCACTGGAAGACCAGGCCCAGGGTGGCCAGCTTCAGCGTGACCGGGATCCGCAGCCGCAACTGGTCGGCGATGTCCGCACCGGCGAACGTCGTACCGAAGTTGCCGGTGAACATGTCCTTCATGCTCAGCAGGTACTGGACGATGAAGGGATCGTCGAGGTGGTACTGGGCCCGCTTGGCCGCCAGGACGGCGGCCGGGATCGGCTTGTCGCCGGCCAGTTCCCGCAGGGGGTCCCCGGGCATCGCGAAGACGAGCGCGAAGACCCCCAGCGTGACGATCAGTCCGATCGGAATCGCCGCCAGGATGCGGCGCAGGATGAACCGGATCACTTGAACGTGGCGTAGAGGGCCGACACCCCGACGTACTTCGAGACGCGCGGCTCGATCTTGGCCGAGTGCAGGTACGCGTTCGACTTGGTGTACAGCGGGATCAGCGGCATGTCCTCGAGCGCGATGTCCTCGGCCTGCTGGTAGATCTTGATCGCCTTCTCCTGGTCCGGCTCGGCGTCACCCTTGGCCAGCAGGGCGTCCAGCGCCGGGTTGTTGTAGCCGGCGAAGTTCGCGTCACCGTTGGACTTGAACATCGGCGTCAGGTAGTCCTCGATCGACGGGTAGTCGTGACCCCAGCCGCTGAACCGCAGGCCGTCCAGCTTGCGGGTGTCGGCCAGCGTGGTGATGTCCGAGCCCGCCTTGCCGGCGTACTTCACGGTCAGGCCCAGGTTCTGCCGCAGCATGTTGCCGATCGCCTCGGCGAAGATCTGGCCGGTCGCCGACGTGGTGTTGTAGCTGATCATGACCGGGTCGGAGAACCCGCCGGCCTCCTGCAGCAACTGCTTGGCCTTGGCCGGGTCGTAGTCGCAGTACTTGCAGGCGTTGTCGCGGTACCCGTCGATGTCGGGCGCGATCAGGCCCTTGGCCGGGTCGGACAGCCCGACCAGGTCCGCGAACGCCTTCCGGTCGATCGCCATCGAGAACGCGTGCCGCAGCTTCGGGTTCTTGTACCGCGCGTCCCAGGCCGGGATGACCAGGTAGTTGGCGCCGGAGCTGACCGCCGTGACCCAGCCGTCGGGGGCGTCGGTCTTGAAGGTCTTCACCTTGGTCGGGGGTACGTCGACGAAGTCCACGTTGCCGGCCAGGAACTCGTTGTACGCCGTGTCCGCGTTCGGGATGAAGCGGTAGGTGATGGACTGCGCCTCGGGCGCGTTCGGGCCCTTGTAGCCGTCCCACTTGGCCAGCTTGATGTCGTCACCGGCGTTCCAGTCGGCCGCCATCTTGTAGGGGCCGTTGCCGATCGGCTTGCGCTTGTAGGCGTCCGGGTTCTTGCGGACCTCCTCCGGCAGCGGCGCCAGGCCGAAGTACTGCAGGGTCAGCCCGAACTGCGAGAACGGCACCTTGAGCTTGACCGTGAAGGTCAGGTCGTCGACCTGCTTGAGTCCGCTCAGCGTCTTCACCGACGTCGGCTTCGGGGTGGCGCCGTCCGGGGTCGGCGGGTTCAGCGCGTCGTACCCGTCGACCTTGGAGAAGAAGCCGTTGTTCTTCCAGGCGTTCGAGCCCTGCGCGGTCATGTTCCAGCTGTCGACGTAGTCCTTGGCGGTCAGCGCCTGGCCGTTCTGGAAGGTGTTCCCGGGCTTCAGCTTGATCGTCCAGGTCTGGCTGGTCTTGTCAGGCGTGATCGAGTCCGCCATCACGTTCAGCAGCTTGCCCGTGTTCGGGTCCGTGGTCACCAGCGGCGCGAACACCGCCATTGCGACCTGGATCCCCGGGCTGCCGTTCTCGTTCAGCGGGTTGATGTACTCCAGCGGATCGGCGGCGATCGCGATGATCTCGCTCTTGTCTCCGGAACCAGAGCCACTGCTGCTCTTACCGTCACCACAGGAGGACAGCAACAGCGCAAGGCCGACTGTCACCCCCACAACCCCAGTCAGACGTCGCACGGTAGAACCAACTTCCTCGGCAAAGCGCCGCTAGGCGGGCGGATCAAGCGTCATGCTCTCTGGTCGAAACTGCGCATGTCAACGTTGTCAGGCGCAAAGCGGCGGCGCGTAACGCAGGCGTTACTTTCCCGAGACCTCAGACGACCAGTGATCCGATGGGCAAGCCCGGGCTACCTTAATCCGATAAGCGCGACGAGTCATCAGACGTCACGTCAGATCTCGGCCAAAACCTCAGGTGCTCACAAATGCTCAGTCACCGCCTGCAGCCCATCCGGTCACGTGTGCACTGAGTGTTCGTCCGCACGCATGCTGTGGTGGAGCACCGTACCCGCGCACCAGAGCAGCTGGCCCGCTCACTCCGGTTGTGCTGCGAACAGCCGCGCGAAGCGGTCGTTCGGTTGGGCCATCAGCTCCGGATACGTCCCCTGCTGGACCACCGAGCCGGCGTCGATGACGTAGATGCGGTCCATCTCCATCAGGGTCCAGGCGCGGTGCGAGACGACGATCGTGATCCGGCTGTGGCTGCTGCGCCGGAGTTCGGCGAAGATCTCCCGCTCGGCCTCCGCGTCGATCGCCGACGTGGGCTCGTCGAGGATCCACACGCCCGCGTTCCGCAGCCGAATCCGCGCCAGTGCGAGCCGCTGCCACTGCCCGCCGCAGATTCCGGTACCGCCCCACTGTTGGCCCAGTTGCGTGCCGAGCGGGACGTCAGCCGCGAAGGTGCCCGCCAGCGCGGCCCGGATCTCGTCATCGGATACGGCTCCGGCGAGCCGAGGGCGACTGCATCGCGGAGCGTGAACTCGAAGCGGCCGAACTCCTGTACCAGCAGACCGAAATGCCCAAGCCGCTCGCTCTCGCTCAGCTCCGTAGCGTCCCGGCCGTCGATCAGCACCCGCCCGGCATCCGGCGCCAGGCTGCCGAGGAGGAGATTGACCGCGGTCGACTTGCCGGCCCCGTTCACGCCGACCAGGGCGACGAGCTCACCACGCCGTGCCTCGATACAGACGTCCCGCAGGGCTGGCTCCGACACGCCCGGATAGCGGAAGGTGACGTTGTCCAGGGCAACGGAATCGACCCTCGGTACGACGAGCTGCGGCTCCCGCTCGGGAGCGCTCCGGACGAACCGGCGATAGATCCGGGCCTGCGGCGCGGTCGTGACGATCGTGCCGAACGTGTAGCCGCACAGCCGGATCGCGTTCAGTCCTGAGATGGTTCCGGCAACGGCCGCGGCAGCCGCTCCCCCAGTCGCCCCGCCGAGCACCAGGGCGACCAGCGCGCCGCCGAACAGCAGGACGGTCGCGACGGCAGCCACGAGCTCCGCCGTCATGGCCGTCCCGATCATCCCGTCCTGGATCCGGGTCGCGCCGGCCCGGCGTTCGGTGACCAGCCGTGCGACCTTGACGCCGGAGCCGAGGGCGGCCAGCTCGGTCGCAGGACGCTGCCGGATGAGCTGTTCGGTGGCGTACCCGGCGACGCGGTCCTTCTCCGCAACCCTCGGCCACTTCGCGGACTCCATCCGCGCGATGGCAGTGAATGCGACCACCGTCCTGCGCGAGCCCGGCGCGGTAGTGCAACCTCAATCGCAGCATCATCCGCTGGCCAGAGCCGGTCGCCACCTGCGCGAGCGGATACATCAGGCCCACCACCGCCGTGAGCCCGATCAACGGCACCCAGGCGTGGCCTCGGTCCAGGCCCTCGATCAGACTGCGGAGCAGGACGACCTGGGCGCCCGGAAGGACGGCTTGGCCGAGGACGAGAGCCGAGTAGAACAGTAACCAGCCCGGAGCGACCCGGACGGCGTCGGACAGGGATTCGCGGGCGGTGCGTAACGCATCCCACAACGGAGCGAGCACGGTGATCCTCTTTCGCAGACGGCAGGCCAAACCGCGCTGGGTCGATCCAGCGCGGTGCGGCACGTCGGCCGTCAAGTGCGTGCGATCCCGTTCAGCGAGGGATCCAGAGGCAGATCACGTGGTGACGCGACACAACGTCGGTCACTTTACCGCTCAGTGGGGCCGGATGTTCTGGTTCAGGTGGAACAGGTTGCCCGGGTCGTACTTCTGTTTGAGGTCCCTCAGCCGGTCGTACGTCGTGGCGCCGTACGCGGACCGGATCCGGTCGGTGCCCTCGTCGCTCAGGAAGTTGACGTAGACGCCGGACTGATGCGGCTCGAGCGCCTGCCACGAGTCACGGACCCACTGCCGCTGCTCCTCGAACCCGTCCGGACCGAGCGTCACTCCGACGAAGTTGAACGTGTGCCCGCTCGATCGCGCGCCGAACGCCGTACTGTCCGGGCTCACCCGGGAGATCGCGCCGCCGAGCTGGAAGATCGGGTACGACGTGTACGGCGAGTCGATCGCCATCCCGCGCGCGGCGGCGATGTCGATCACCTCGTCGGACAGTTCGGTGACGTCGGAGGACCGCATGTAGTACCACCGGCCGTGCGGGAAGCTCGGGTCGAACATCGCCTGCAGATCGACGTACGGCTTCGGCGCGCACAGGTCCAGCAGCGGCGGCGCGAACGCCTTGAGCGGCGCCACGACGCGCTCGCCGTCCTCGACCGAACCGGCGTAGCAGGCCAGCACGACCACCACCGGGCGGCCGTGCAGTTCGGCCGGAATCGCCGGCAGCGGCGGGATCCACCGATGCATCACCGCGGTGGTGAGGTCGTCGGGTACGTCGGTGATCCAGTCGCGGTAGAACCGCATCAGGTCCGGCGACTTCTCCATCGGCCACATGATCGGGCCGCCGTAGATGATCGGCCCGACCGGATGCAGCCGGAACTCGAACTCGGTGACGATGCCGAAGTTCCCGCCGCCACCACGGATCCCCCAGAACAGGTCCCCGTTGGCGTCTTCACTCGCGGTCACCAGCTCGCCCTCGGCGGTGATCACGTCGGCGGAGATCAGGTTGTCGATGCTCAGCCCGTACTTCCGCATCAGCCAGCCGATCCCGCCGCCGAGCGTGAGTCCGGCGACCCCGGTGTGCGTGACGATGCCGGACGGTGTGGCGAGACCGAAAGCCTGCGTCTCGCGGTCCAGCTCGCCGAGCAGGACGCCCGCCTGCGCACGCGCCGTACGGCGAACCGGATCGACCCGGATCCCCTTCATCCGTCCGAGGTCGATCAGAATGCCGCCGTCGCAGGTCGAGTGGCCCGGGAAGCTGTGGCCGCCACCGCGGACCGCCACCTGCAGGCCGGTCCGGCGAGCGAACGCCAGCGCGGCCCGGATGTCGGCGGCTCCGGTGCAGCGGGCGATGAGTGCGGGCCGTCGATCGATCGATCCGTTCCAGACCTTCCGCTGCTCGTCGTACGACGGATCGCCCGGAGAAACCAGGTCACCGCGGAAGTCGTCCGCCAATGCTTGTGTTGCCGATGTAGTTGTCGTGGTCATGCTGGGACCCCCTCCCCGCTCGACAGTCTGCTCCTGCGCCGGGGGGCTGTCGAGGGGGGAACCTCAGACCGCGAAGGCCGTGCCGTCCTCGTCGAACGGACCCATCACGGTAAGGGCCGGGGTGCCGGCGTAGAGATCGGCGGCGAGTGCGGAGACGTCGTCGAGGGTGACGGAGTCGATCCGGTGCAGGATCTCGTCGACGGTGGGCAGTTCGCCGTACACGAGCTCGGCCTTGGCGATCCGGGTCATCTTGGCGCCGGTGTCCTCCAGGCCCATCACGACCGATCCGCGCATCTGGCCCTTGCCGCGGAGCAGCTCGTCCGGCGTAATGTTGCCGCTGGCAATCGACTGCAGCTCGGACCGGACCACGTCGAGCACCTCGGTGGCCTTCTTCGGCAGGCATCCGGCGTACACGCCGACCATCCCGGAGTCCGCGTACGCCGAGCCGAACGTGAAGACCGAGTACGCCAGGCCGCGCTTCTCCCGGACCTCCTGGAACAGCCGCGACGACATGCCGCCACCGACGATCCCGTGCAGTACGCCGGCCACGTACCGGCGTGCGTCGCTGCGGACCAGACCCGGCATCCCGAGCACCAGGTGCGCCTGCTCGACGTCGCGGTGGTGCACGCGCACCCCGCCGTACATCGGCACCTGCTTGGCGATCGGCCGGCGTACTGCGGCCGGCTCGGCCTCGGTGGTGACCCAGTGGCGCTCGAACGCCTTACGAACAAGGCGAACGACGTCCGCGTGGTCGACGTTGCCGGCGACCGAGACGACGATGTTGGCCGGCTTGTAGCGGCGGCGGTACCAGCCCACCACCTGCTGGCGGGTCAGTCCTGCGACCGACTCCGGCGTCCCCGTGATCGAGCGGCCGAGTGGCGACCTGCCCCACAGTTGCTCGGCGAAGAGATCGTGGATGTGGTCCGACGTCTCGTCGGCGTGCATCGCGATCTCTTCGTCGATGACGTCGCGCTCACTCTCGACGTCCTCGCTCGTCAGGGTGGCGGAGGTGATCATGTCGCAGATGACGTCGACGGCAAGCGGGAGATCGGAGTCGAGCACCCGCGCGTAGTAGCAGGTGTACTCCTTGCCGGTGAAGGCGTTCATCTCGCCGCCGACCGCGTCGAGCGCGGCGGAGATCTCCAGCGCGTCGCGGCGCTCGGTGCCCTTGAACAACAGGTGTTCGAGGAAGTGCGTCGCACCGGCCAACTGCTCCGGTTCGTCCCGGGAGCCGACGCCGACCCACAGGCCGAAGGTGACCGAGCGGAAGCCCGGCACAGACTGGGTCAGCACACGAAGCCCGGAGGGCAGGACGGTCCGTTTCACCGGACCGCCCGCCTCCGGGCTCAGCAGTGTGCTGGTGATCGCTCGGGTCACTCGGCGGACTCGGCCTCTGCCTTCTTCTCCTCGGCGGAGCCCTTCTTCTCGTCCTCCTCGAGGACGGGAATCAGGGAGAGCTTGCCGCGGTCGTCGATCTCGGCGATCTCGACCTGCAGCTTCTGGCCGACCGAGAGCACGTCCTCGACCGCCTCGACCCGCTTGCCACCGGCCAGGCCACGCAGCTTGCTGATGTGCAGCAGGCCGTCCTTGCCCGGCAGCAGGCTGATGAACGCACCGAAGTTGGTCGTCTTCACGACCGTGCCCAGGTAGCGCTCACCCTTCTCCGGCATGGTCGGGTTCGCGATCGCGTTGATCGCAGCCCGCGCCGCCTCGGCCGACGGACCGTCGGTCGCGCCGATGTAGACGGTGCCGTCGTCCTCGATCGAGATGTCGGCGCCGGTGTCCTCGGTGATCTGGTTGATCATCTTGCCCTTCGGGCCGATGACCTCGCCGATCTTGTCGACCGGGACCTTCACCGAGATGACCCGCGGCGCGAACTCGCTCATCTCACCCGGCGCGTCGATGGCCTTGGCCATCACGTCCAGGATCGTCAGCCGCGCGTCCTTGGCCTGGGTCAGCGCACCCGCGAGCACGCTGGCCGGGATGCCGTCCAGCTTGGTGTCCAGCTGCAGGGCGGTGACGAAGTCCTTGGTGCCGGCGACCTTGAAGTCCATGTCGCCGAACGCGTCCTCGGCGCCGAGGATGTCGGTCAGCGCGACGTACTGCGTCTCGCCGTCGACCTCACCGGAGATCAGACCCATCGCGATACCGGCGACCGGGGCCTTCAGCGGCACACCGGCGGACAGCAGCGACAGGGTGGAGGCGCAGACCGAACCCATCGAGGTGGACCCGTTCGAACCGAGCGCCTCGGAGACCTGGCGCAGCGCGTACGGGAAGTCCTCGCGGGACGGCAGCACCGGCACCAGGGCCCGCTCGGCCAGCGCGCCGTGACCGATCTCGCGGCGCTTCGGCGAACCCACCCGGCCGGTCTCACCGGTCGAGTACGGCGGGAAGTTGTAGTTGTGCATGTAGCGCTTGCGGGTCTCCGGGGACAGCGTGTCCAGCTGCTGCTCCATCCGGAGCATGTTCAGCGTGGTGACACCCATGATCTGGGTCTCGCCGCGCTCGAACAGTGCCGAACCGTGCACCCGCGGGAGCACCCGTACCTGCGCCTTGAGCGGCCGGATGTCGGCCAGCCCGCGGCCGTCGATGCGGACCTTGTCCTTGAGCACCCGCTGCCGGACCAGCTTCTTGGTCAGCGACCGGAACGCCGCGGACAGCTCCTTCTCGCGGCCCTCGAAGTCGGCGGCCAGCTTGTCCACAGTGGCGGCCTTGACCGCGTCGGTGGCGTCCTCGCGCTCGTGCTTGCCGGCGATGGTCAGCGCCTGCGCCAGCTCCTCGGACGCGGCGGCCTCGACCGCGGCGAACGCGTCGTCGGCGTAGTCCGGGAAGACCGGGAACTCACCGGTCGGCTTCGCGGCCCGCGCGGCCAGGTCGGCCTGCGCCTCGACCAGCGTCTTGATGAAGCCCTTGGAGGCCTCCAGGCCCGCGGCGACGATCTCCTCGGTCGGCGCCTGGACTCCGGCGGCGACCTTCTCGAAGGTGCCCGGGGTCGACTCGGCCTCGACCATCATGATCGCGACGTCACCGGTCTCGGTGACCCGGCCCGCGACCACCATGTCGAAGACCGCGTCCTCGAGCTCGGTGTGGGTCGGGAAGGCCACCCACTGGCCGTCGATCAGCGCGACGCGGACGCCGCCGATCGGGCCGGAGAACGGCAGACCCGCGATCTGGGTCGACATCGACGCGGCGTTGATCGCGAGAACGTCGTACAGCTTGTCGGGGTTGAGCGCCAGGACCGTGATGACGACCTGGATCTCGTTGCGCAGGCCGGACACGAACGACGGCCGCAGCGGGCGGTCGATCAGCCGGCAGGTCAGGATGGCCTCCTCGGACGGACGGCCCTCCCGGCGGAAGAACGATCCGGGGATCCGGCCCGCGGCGTACATCCGCTCCTCGACGTCGACCGTCAGCGGGAAGAAGTCGAACTGGTCCTTGGGCTTCTTGCTGGCCGTGGTGGCCGACAGCACCATCGTGTCGCCGTCGAGGTAGGCGGCGGCGGAGCCGGCGGCCTGCTGGGCCAGACGGCCCGTCTCGAAGCGGATGGTGCGGGTGCCGAAGCTGCCGTTGTCCAGCACGGCCTCGGCGAATTCGGTGCCCTCCATGGGCGTACCGGTGGATCCCGTCACGGGATACCCCTCTCTCACTGTGGGCGACAGCGAGGCGCGAGCTACCGGGGTGCCGGTCTTCGATCGAGGCCCGCGGGTGAACTGTGAGTTCTCCCGAAAGCCACTACCGAGGACCGGTCGTCCTCCCGCCACGCGCTTCGCGTCGCCTCGTTCGTCGGTCTTGCTATGTATTCAGTTGTTGAGCTCGTGCCTGGGCACGAATACGCCAGGAGCGGCCACCCGGGACTCGGGGGCCGCTCCTCGCGACGTCATCGGCGAAGGCCGAGCCGCTCGATCAGGGACCGGTAGCGGTTGATGTCCTTCTTCGCCAGGTAGTTCAGTAGCCGGCGGCGCTGGCCGACGAGCAGCAGCAGGCCACGACGGCTGTGGTGGTCGTGCTTGTGCTCCTTCAGGTGCTCGGTCAGGTCGGCGATGCGGTGCGTCAGCAGCGCCACCTGGACCTCAGGAGACCCGGTGTCACCCTCGGTCAGGGCGTACTCACCGATGATCTTCTTCTTCGTTGCAGCATCAACAGATGACACAGAGTTCCTCTCGATTTCCGTTGCGCGGCGCACCGGGGCATTCTTCACCCGAGCACTCTCTGTCCGCGGCCGTTCAGACGGCAGCAGCCAGCGTATCAGTCCGTGGACGCGTCACCCTAATTCCCCGTCAAGATGCGACGCGCACCGTCGACGTCGGCCTTCATCTGCACCAGGAGCTCGTCGATCGAGTCGAACCGGATCTGGCTGCCGCGCAGCCGGGCCACGAAATCCACCGCGATCCGGGCGCCGTACAGCTCCAGGTCGTCGCGGTCGAGCACGTAGGACTCCACCCTGCGGTCCATGCCGTCGAACGTCGGGTTGCTGCCGACGCTGATCGCCGCCGGCAGCGGTGCGTCGTACGCCGGAGCGCCGGGGGCGGGCTCGAGGACGGTCAGCCAGCCTGCGTACACGCCGTCCAGCGGGACCGCGGCCCGCGGGTCGGCGGGGATGTTCGCCGTCGGATAACCCAGCTCGCGGCCGCGCTTGTCGCCCTCGACCACCACGCCGGTGACGCGCAGCGGGCGCCCGAGCGCCTCGACCGCCGCCTCCACATCACCCTCGGCGATCCGCTCCCGCGTGTACGTCGACGACCACGGCTGCTCGTCGCCGGCCAGGCTCAGGCCCTCCACCTGGAAACCGGCCTCGGCACCGGCTGCGACGAGCGTGTCCACGTGCCCGGCCGCCTTGTGACCGAACCGGAAGTTCTCCCCGACCACGACCGCCTTGGCGTGCAGCGTCCGTACCAGCACCCGGTCGATGAAATCCTCCGGCGGCCAGCTGGACACCTCCTTGGTGAACGGGAGGATCAGCACGGCGTCGGCGCCGTGCTTGCCCAGCAGAGCGGCCCGCTCCTCGGGCTCGCTGAGCATCAGCGGCGCCCGATCCGGCCGCAGCACCATCATCGGATGCGGGTCGAAGGTGAGCGCGACCACCGGCAGTCCACCCAGCTCGGCCGCCCGCGCCTTGGCGTGCGCGAGCACCTCCTGGTGACCCCGGTGCACGCCGTCGAAGTTGCCGATGGTGACGACCGACGGGCCGAAATCCGCACCCACCTCGTCCAAACCGTGCCAGACACGCATGGGAGCAGGATTCCATGTCCCGAGGGCGTCCCGTGCGGCAGGTCTGTGCTCACGGCTCGATCACCCCTTGTGATCAGGCGGTGACTCAACTTAGGGTGGGCCCGCACTGCCGAGCCTGGGGAGGGTCCTGTGAAGCCACGCCGCCTGGTTGCCGCCTGCGCGTCACTGGTTCTGGTCGCCGCGCTGCCCGTGTCCAACGCCAGCGCCGAGCCCGCCTTCCACAAGTACGTCGCACTCGGGGACTCGTACACCTCGGCGCCGCTGGTCCCCGCTGCCGGACCTGCTGTCGCTCGGGTGCGCGCGCTCGTACAGCAACTACCCGAAGATGCTGGCCACGATGCTCCGGGTGCACCAGTTCACCGACGTGAGCTGCGGTGGCGCCGACACAACCAATATGACGCAGCCGCAAAGCACGATCCTCGGGACGGCCGCTCCGCAGTTCGACGCGCTGACGCCGGACACGGATCTGATCACGCTCGGGATCGGCGGCAACGACTTCGGCGTGTTCGGCGACATCGTCGGCACCTGCCCCGGGCTGCGGGCCTCCGATCCGGTCGGGGCGCCGTGCAAGGCCCACTTCACGGTCGACGGTGTGGACACGCTGCGGGCGAAGATCGCGCAGACCCAGACGCGGATCGCGATCGTTGTCCAGGGCATCAGAGCACGGTCGCCGCAGGCAACGGTCCTGCTGGTCGGCTACCCGAAGATCGCGCCGGAGCAGGGCACCTGCCCGTCGATCCTGCCGTTCGCCGACGGCGACTACGCGTACCTGTACTCGATCGAGCAGGCGCTCAACACCGCGATCTCCGCGGCCGCGGCTGCAGGCGGAGCGACGTACGTCGACACGTTCGGGCCGTCGACCGGGCATGATGCTTGCGCGCCGGATGGGCAGGCGTGGATCCAGGGCAAGGACATCAACGTGCTCCGGGCGCTGAACTATCACCCGCGCTTCGAAGGCCAGGCCGGCGTTGCGTCGCTGACGTTCACGACCTTGACCGGTGCCCCGGCTAGAGTGACCGCCGCGGAGCAGTCGGAGTGGGCCGCGCACGCTCGCGTACTGGCCCGGCAAGCCGCCGCCTCTCCACAGGCCGTCAAGGCCTCCCTGAACCGCCTACGGACCAGCGCGCAACGCTGACCCTTTCCAATCCGTAGAGCGGCCCCCGGGCCGGACCACATCACGCGCGGTCCGGCCCGGAGGTGTTTCTACAGCTGATCGACGAGTTCGGTCAGGGCCCGGCCGAGCGGGAGGCTGACGCGGTGGTCGGCGTACGGGTCGCCGCGGGTGATGCCCTGGTTGATGATCAGCACCGACTTGCCGGCCTTCGCGGCGTGCCGGACGAACCGGAAGCCGGACATGACCGTCAGGCTCGAGCCGAGGACGAGTACGGCGTTCGCGTCGTCGATCAGGCGATAGCAGCGCTCGACGCGGGACTTCGGGACGTTCTCGCCGAAGAACACCACGTCAGGTTTGAGTACGCCGCCGCAGACGGTGCACGGGACCACGGTGAACGTGCGGACGATGTCGTCGGGCAGGTCCACGTCACCGTCGGGGTTGATCCGGGTCGCCTCGCCCTCGAACGTGGTGTTGGCGGCTCTGAGGCGACGGTCGAGGACTTCCCGTGGGGACGTCGTACCGCAGTCGAGGCAGATGACGCGGTCGAGGTTGCCGTGCAGTTCGATCACGTCGCGGGCGCCGGCCGCTTGGTGAAGGCCGTCGACGTTCTGGGTGATGACGCCGGTGAGGTAGCCGCGGGCTTGCATCGTTGCGACCGCGCGGTGGCCGGTGTTGGGGGCTGCTCGGGCGATCGTCCGCCAGCCGAGGTGGCTTCGCGCCCAGTAGCGTTGGCGGCCGGACTCGCTTGCGGTGAAATCGCCGTACGTCATCGGGGTGTGGGTGCGGAGGCTACCTGTCTCGCCGCGGTAGTCCGGGATGCCTGACTCGGTGGAGATCCCTGCCCCACTCAGTACGACGACTCCCCCGCCGGCAACCACGTCCGCGACCGGCGTGACGTCCGCCGTACCCGGCTCAAGCGCCAACACGTCGGGCCCAGGAGCCCACTGCAAGGTCGGACGAGAACGCACCCCTCAAGAGTAGCCAGCCAGGCCCACCCGGATGTCAGTCCACGCGGGGTGGGCCGGCCTTCAGGCGGCGTTCGGCTGCTGGGCGGACGGTGGCTGGGTCCAGGGAGGTCCAGTCGGCGTCGATCCACCAGGTGGCTCCGGCTTCTGCCCAGGGGCGGACAGTGTTGGCGGCGTTGGGGTCGTCAGCGGTGGTGCTGCCTTCGGCGACTATGTCGTAGCGGTCCATGGTCAGGCCGTGGGCGGCTCGCTCGTTGCGGATCCAGGTGACGCCGTCGGCCAGGAGGTCTGGCGTCCACTCGCCTGGCTTCTCGCCGGGTGGTACGACGTAGTTCGGGAGCCAGCCGTCCTGCAAAGCCGCGCGGCGCATGGACTTCGGTCGAGGCCAGGCGCCGACGACCCAGGTCTGGATCCTCGGCTGTTGCACCGGGGGTGGCGGCGCGGGCGGGACGAGGTCGGCGACCTTCTTGGAGCGGTAATGCTTGCCGGCGTACTCGAAGGACTCGTCGCGCCACAGGTACTGCAGCATCTCCAGCGACTCGTCCATCAGCTCCGCGCGGACCTTGCGGCCCGGATCGTCCTCGAACAGCCAGAACCGGTCATCTCCCGAGACCCCGAGCCCGACCGCCAGCGTCACGCGGCCGTTGCTCAGGTTGTCGACCGTCGACGTCTGCCCGGCGACGTCCCACGGCTTCCGGCGCGGCAACGGCGTCAGCATCGTCCCCAGCCGGATCCGCTGGGTCGTCATCGCCGCCGCACCGAGCATCACCCAGGCGTCGATCCCCCAGACGGCTTCCCACACGAAGAACCCGTCCCACCCGCTCTCCTCGGCGAGCGCCGCCAACTCCGCCGCATCCCGAGCATCCCCCATCGGCAACACGAACCCATATCTCATCCCCCGACGGTAGATCCAGCCACCGACAGAACCCGCCCACTGGCCGAGCCGCGCCCCATGGCCGACCAACAAGGCTCCCCTGTCATCCCCGTGGGTCGTCACCTTGTGCACCCCTCAACCACCGAACGGTCCCCGCGGTGATTGACCGGTGCCCAAGGTCGCGGCTACCCCGCACGTGCGCCGACGGCAGCCGATTGGCGTGACGTGAGGGGTACCGGCTCTTCTGACTGATGGGTCGGACGTGTGGCACTCACCAACTGTGCGGGGTCGAGGTTGATCACGCTCGGCTCGCGGCTGGTGGGGACTTTGTCGCGGGGTTGGTGAGTGAGGGCGGTCCGTTCTGCTGGTTCGGGCGGGCGGGGCGCGGGTTGGCCGCGACGATGGCCGGGGGCGGCGTCAGCTGACGAAGACGGCGGTGGGTTTGGCTACCGGTCCGTGGGGTTCGTAGAGGGCCAGGAAGGTGCCGGTGGGGTCGAACATGGCGGTTTGGCCGAGGGCCAGTTTGAGGCCGGACAGGGGGCGACCGGTACGGATGGCGGCGGCCTGTTCCGGGCTGGCGTCGTACCGCGGGAAGGTTTCGGCAGCGACCTCGGAGATCGGGCGCCAGACGAAGTCCTCGGCCAGGGCCTCCAGCGTGTGTGCCGTCGAGAGGTCGAACGCGCCGACCCGGGTACGCCGCAACGCGGTGAGGTGACCGCCGACGCCGAGCTCGGCCCCGAGGTCACGTGCCAGCGCACGGATGTACGTCCCGCTGGAGCAGTCGACCGACACATCCACGTCGATCCACTCCGCGCCGGGACGTACGTCGAGGATGTCGTAGCGCGACACCGTGACCGCCCGGGCTTTGAGGGCGACCTCTTCGCCGGCGCGGACGCGTTCGTACGCGCGGCGACCGTCGACCTTGATCGCGGAGACCTTGGACGGCACCTGCGAGATCTCGCCGCGGAATCCGCCCACCGCGGCCTCGATCGCCTCCGCGGTGATGCCGTCGACCGGGGCCGTGGTGACGATCTCGCCCTCAGCGTCGTCGGTCGTGGTCGTCGCGCCGAGCCGGATCGTCGCGTCGTACGACTTGTCCGACAGCTGCAGGTGACCCAGCAGCCGGGTGGCGCGGTTGAGACCGACCACGAGGACGCCGGTCGCCATCGGATCCAGCGTGCCGGCGTGACCGACCTTGCGGGTGCCGGCGAGACGCCGGATCCGGGCCACGACGGTGTGCGAGGTCAACCCCATCGGCTTGTCGACGACGACGACGCCGTCGGACGACGGGGTGAAGTCGGGACCGCTCACTCGGCCGGCTCGTCCTCGTCGTCCTCGCGGTGCTTGTACGGGTCAGCGTCGCCGGCCGGCTTGGCGCCCGCGGCGGCCTTGGCCACCTCGGCGTCGGCCTCCCGGGCCTTGGCCAGCAGCTCCTCGATCTGGCCGGCGTTCTCCGGCACGGCGTCCAGGAAGAACGCGACGCTCGGGCTGTGCCGCAGACCGAGGGCCTTGCCGACCTCGCTGCGGATCAGCCCGCGCGCCGACTCCAGTGCGGCCGCGGTCGAGGCCCGCGCCTGCTCGTCGCCGTACACGGTGTAGAAGACGCTCGCCTCGCGCAGGTCGCCGGTCAGCCGGGCGTCCGTCACGGTGACGAACCCCAGCCGGGGGTCCTTGACGCGGCGCTCGAGCAACTCGGCGACGAGCACCTGGATCCGGTCGGCCAGCTGCTTCGCCCTTGCTTCACCCATCAGGGCTCACTCCCTCATTCATGAACAACGTCCGGAGAGAACACCGCCTCTCCGGACGTTACTCCGGTGACCCGGCACAGTGCCGGGCCACCGTCGCGGATCAGTTGCGCGGCTTCTCGCGAAGCTCGAAGGACTCGACGATGTCACCGATCTTGATGTCGTTGTAGCCGTTCACAGTCAGACCACACTCGAAGCCCTCGCGGACCTCGGACGCGTCGTCCTTGAACCTCTTCAGCGACGACAGCTCGGTGTTGTCGACGACCACCGCACCGTCCCGGATCAACCGGACCTTCGCGTTGCGGCGGATCAGGCCACTGGTCACCCAGCAACCCGCGATGTTGCCCACCTTCGAGGAGCGGAAGATCTCGCGGATCTCCGCCTGGCCGAGGACGGCCTCCTCGTAGATCGGCTTCAGCATGCCCTTCAGGGCCGCCTCGATGTCGTCGATCGCCGCGTAGATGACCGAGTAGTACCGGACATCCACACCCTCGCGCTCGGCCACGTCACCGGCCTTGCCGGCCGGCCGCACGTTGAAGCCGATGATGACGGCGTTCGACGCGATGGCCAGGTTGACGTCGTTCTCGTTGATCGCACCGACGCCGCGGTCGATGACGCGGAGGTTGACCTCGTCGCCGACCTCGATCCGGACCAGGGCGTCTTCCAGTGCCTCGACCGAACCGGACACGTCGCCCTTGAGGATCAGCAGCAGCTCCTGCGTCTCGCCCTTCTCCATCGAGGCCATGAAGTCCTCGAGGGTCCGGCGCGCACGACGCTTGGCGTTGGCGGCCGCACGAGCCCGGGCTTCCCGCTTCTCCGCGATCTGCCGGGCCCTCCGGTCGTCGTCGACCACCAGGAACTTGTCACCCGCACCTGGTACGGCGGTCAGACCGAGGACCAGCACCGGACGCGAGGGAGTCGCCTCCTCGACCGGGTCGCCGTGCTCGTCAAGCATGGCCCGGACCCGGCCGTACGCCGGACCGGCCACCATCGAGTCGCCGACCCGCAGCGTGCCGCGCTGAACCAGCACGGTCGCCACCGGACCACGGCCCTTGTCGAGGTTGGCCTCGATCGCGATGCCCTCGGCGTGCATGTTCGGGTTGGCCCGCAGGTCGAGTGCCGCGTCCGCGGTCAGTACGACGCCCTCGAGCAGCCCGTCGATGTTGATCCGGGACTTCGCCGACACGTCGACGAACATCGTGTCGCCGCCGTACTCCTCGGGAACCAGGCCGTACTCGGTCAGCTGACCGCGCACCTTGGCCGGATCCGCGCTCGGGACGTCGATCTTGTTCACCGCGACCACGATCGGGACGTTCGCCGCCCGGGCGTGGTTCAGGGCCTCGATCGTCTGCGGCATCACGCCGTCGTCGGCCGCGACCACCAGGATGACGATGTCGGTGGCCTGCGCACCACGGGCACGCATGGCGGTGAACGCCTCGTGACCCGGGGTGTCGACGAAGGTGATGGCCCGCTGCTCGCCGTCGACCTCGGTCGTCACCTGGTATGCACCGATGTGCTGGGTGATGCCACCGGCTTCCTTGGCGACCACGTTGGCCATCCGGATCGCGTCCAGAAGCTTGGTCTTACCGTGGTCGACGTGACCCATCACGGTCACCACCGGCGGCCGCTTGACCAGATCGCTCTCGTCGCCCTCGTCGGAACCGAAGTCGATGTCGAACGACTGCAGCAGCTCGCGGTCCTCGTCCTCCGGGGACACGATCTGAACGTCGTAGTTCAGCTCGGTGGCGAGCAGTTGCAGCGTCTCCTCGTTGACCGACTGGGTCGCGGTCACCATCTCGCCGAGGTGGAACAGCACCTGCACCAGCGACGCCGGGTCGACGCCGACCTTCTCGGCGAAGTCCGTCAGCGACGCGCCACGGGCGAGGCGAACGATCTCGCCGTCACCGTGCTTGACGCGAACGCCGCCGACCGCCGGGGCCTGCATGTTGTCGAACTCCTGGCGCTTCGCCCGCTTCGACTTCCGGCCACGACGCGCCGGACCACCCGGACGCCCGAAGGCACCCTGCGTTCCGCCACGACCGCGGTTGCCCGGACCCGGACGGCCACCGCCGCCACCGGGCGGGCCGCTGGGGCCGCCGCCACCCGGACGGAAGCCACCGCCACCGCCACCGCCACCGCCGGTACGTGCGCCGGGTCCACCACCCGGACCGCCGCCACCGGGGCGACCACGGCCACCGCCGCCACCGCCACCGCCACCGCCGCCACCGGGACCGGACGGGCGACCGGTGAAGGTGCCCGCCGAGGACTTCGGCATCATCGCCGGGTTGGGGCGCGGAGCACCCGGAACGCCGCTCGGACGCGGCCGGTCGTTGCCCCCACCACTGCGGGCCTGCGGCGGACGCGGCGCCATCCCGGCCGGGCTCGCACCCTGGCCGGAGCCGCCCTGTCCACCCGGACCCGGGCGAGCGCCACCGCGCTGCATGCCCTGGGTGGAGCTGAACGGGTTGTTACCCGGACGCGGTGCGCCCGGACGGGGACCGCCACCTTGACCGCCCTGACGCGGAGCGCCGGGGCGCGGAGCACCCGGACGGGGCCCACCCTGACCACCCGGACGCGGACCGCCGGGACGCGGCGACGCCGGACGAGCCGGGCTGTCGGCGGCCGGACGCTGCTGCGCCGGACCAGGGGTCGGCCGGCTCGGAGCCGGAGTACGGCTCGGAGCGGGAGCAGCTGGTGCTTCGGAGCTTGCGGCCTTGGCCGCCGGAGCCTCGAACGAGGGCGCGGGTGTGGTCTCAGCCGGGGCCTCGACCTTGGCTGCCGGAGCGGACTCGACCGGAGCGGCCGGGGCCTCCTGCCGGGGAGCTGGCTTCGGGCCTGGACGCGGACCCGGCTTGACGCCCGGTGCGGGCGCCGCCTTGACCGGAGCCGGAGCGGCCTCGGCCTTCTCGCTCACGGTGGACTCGGCCACCGGAGCAGGGGTCGACTTCGGGGCCGGCGCAGGGCGCTCGACCGGGGCTGCGGGTGCAGCCTTCTTGGCCGGCTCGGCAGGCGCGACCGGAGCGGTCGCCTGCGGCGCGGCAGATGTACTGGCGGCGGCCTTCTTGGCCGCGCGCTTCTTCGGCGGGTTCTTCTCGAACTCCTCCGCCAACCGCCGGACGACAGGTGCCTCGATCGTCGAGGATGCCGACCGGACGAACTCGCCCATGTCGTTCAGTCTGGTCAGAACGACCTTGCTGGTAACTCCGAGCTCCTTCGCGAGCTCGTAGACCCGGACCTTTGCCACTACTCTCCCTCTGGTCCGAGCCTGGGCGCGGACCGTTAGTTGACGTACATGCTCATCGCATTGCACTCATCGGTAGACACTCATCGAGTGGTCATGAGTCGATGACCCGCCTTCATGTCGTCACAGCGGTCTGGACCGCTGCGGGCGGCCGGGTGGCCGCCGTTTGCGTTGCACTTGCCTCTTGCTTATCACGCTGCGCGACGTACTCCCGCAGCCCGGTCACGTCGAGCGGCCCCGGGACCCGGAAGGCCCGTGGGAACGCCTTGCGCCGGACGGCGAGGTCGAGGCACTCGGCCACCGGGTGCAGATGCGCCCCACGGCCGGGTGCCCGACGATCGGGATCCGGGAGGACAAGTCCTCCGGAAACCGTCATCCGCAGCAGGTCAGCCGGACAGGACCGCTTCCGGCACCCGATACAGGTGCGCTCCCGGGGCTTGCCAGGGCGCGCGTCTGTAGTCACTGTCACGTAAAACCTCAGGGTGTGGTTGCGACTCAGTCGACCGACCGAGAACTCAGTCTACCTTCTCGGTCTCACGAGTCACACCAGAGGTCCGCCGCGCAGCAGCCCTCAGCTACTCGCCAGGCCTCTCGGTATCCGGCCTGATGTCGATCCGCCAGCCCGTCAGCCGGGCGGCCAGGCGGGCGTTCTGCCCCTCCTTGCCGATCGCGAGCGAGAGCTGGTAGTCGGGTACGACGACCCGTGCAGCGCGTGCCGCGGCGTCGACCACCTCGACAGACGTAACCTGCGCCGGGGACAGCGCATTCCCGACGAAGGTGGCCGGGTCGTCGCTGTGGTCGATGATGTCGATCTTCTCGCCGTGCAACTCGTGCATGATGTTGCGCACCCGCTGCCCCATCGGCCCGATGCAGGCACCCTTGCCGTTCACCGACGGGTTCAGGGTCCGTACGGCGATCTTGGTCCGGTGACCGGCCTCGCGGGCGATCGCGGTGATCTCGACGGTGCCGTCGGCGATCTCCGGGACCTCGAGCGCGAACAGCTTCTTGACCAGGTTCGGGTGGGTCCGGCTGACCGTGATCTGCGGTCCCTTGAAGCCCTTGCGGACCCCGACGACGTACACCCGCAGCCTCGAGCCGTGCTCGTACTTCTCCCCCGGCACCTGCTCCGGGGCCGGCAGCACCGCCTCGATCTTGCCGAGGTCGACCATCACCGAGCGCGGGTCGCGGCCCTGCTGGATGACGCCGGAGACGATGTCGCCCTCCTTGCCGGAGAACTCGCCGTACCGGACCTCGTCCTCTGCGTCGCGCAGCCGCTGCAGGATGATCTGCTTGGCCGTGGTGGCCGCGATCCGGCCGAAGTCGGCCGGGGTGTCGTCGTACTCGCGGACCAGGGATCCGTCCTCGGCGAGCTCGCGGGCGTACACGGTGACGTGCCCGGTCTTGCGGTCCAGCTCGGCGCGGGCGTGTTGCTGAGCACCCTCGGTGCGGTGGTAGGCCACCAGCAGCGCCTGCTCGATCGCCTCGACGACCACGTCCAGGGAGATGTCCTTCTCCCGCTCCAGCGACCGCAGTACGGCCATGTCGATGTCCATGTCAGTTCTCCTCCACCGTGCCGTCGGCAGGTGTTTCTGTTTCGTCGTTGCCGGCAGCCCGGTTGAACTCGATCTGGACCTTGGCCTTGGCCACGTCGGCGTACGCGACGGTCTGGGCCTTGCCGTCCACGTCCAGCTCGGCCGCCTCGTCGGAGGCGGACTTGATCCGGCCGGTCACCTTGCCGCCGGCGGTCAGTGTGACCGCGACGAGGCGCTTGACGTTGCGGCGCCAGTGCCGGGGCAGAGTGAGTGGCCGGTCGACGCCGGGGCTGGAGACTTCCAGCGTGTAGGCGCCGGCGCCCATGATGTCGTCGGAGTCGAGCGCCTTGGAGATGGCTCTGGTGACCTCGGTGACGTCGTCGAGGCTGATCCCGCCGTCGCGGTCGACCAGCACGCGCAGCAACCGGCGGTGGCCGGCCGGCGCGAGGTCGGCGGCCTCCAGGTCGCAGCCGAACTGCTCGACGATCGGCCGCAGGAAGTTCTCGAGGCTCGTGGTGTCCGTGTGGTCAGTCCTTCGGCTCACAGGTTGACCTGCCTCTCTCTCCAGTTGTGCACCCGTTCCGCCACCCGGCGATCCGACCGAGGGCAGTAGCCCACCATATCCGGCCCGCGGCAGTGTCCACGTCACCGGCTCGTCCCAGGCCGGTCACCGGCGCGTCACCGGGTATCGTTCCGGCGTGCCGACCGAACCCCGCCTGTCCCGCCGCGCCGTCATCGCGACCGCCGCCGTACTGCCCGGTGCTGTCGCGCTGGGCGGCTGCAAGGACGACGAGTCCGGCTCTGGTACGCCGGGCGCCATCGACCCGAAGACCGGTCAGGCGGTCGAGGAGACGCCGACCGTCGATCCGGCCGTGGTCGCCGCCCTCAGTGCGGCGGCGGCCCAGGTGACTCTATTGTCGCTCGGCTACGCCAGCACCAGCCGGAAGTTCCCGGCCCTGCGCACCCAACTGGCCGCCGGTGCGAAGTACCACGCGAGCCATCTGGCCAAGTTGAAGGAGACGGCCGGCGTGCAGGCCGCGACTCCGAAGGCCCCGGCAGCCGCCAGTACGTCGTCTGCCGCCCTCGCCGCACTGGCCAAGCAGGAGAACGCCGCGGCGGCCGCCCACGCCACCGCGGCGGCCAAGCTGTCCGGGACCCCGGCCCGGCTACTGGCCATGATCGCTGCGTCCGAGTTGCAGCTCGGGACGAAGCTGACCCCAGCGAAGAAGAAGGCGGACGCATCGTGACCGAGGTGGAGGCCCTGCAGGCGGCGCTCGCAGGCGAGCACGCCGCGCTGTACGGCATCGGCGTTGCCGGCGGCAAGCTCAGCGGCGCCCGGTTCCGGTCTGCGACCGACGCCTACGAGCTGCACCGCTTGAACCGCGACCGCCTGAGCCAGCTGGTGGTCGCCGCGGGCGAGACCCCGGCCGCGGCTGAGCCGGCGTACGACCTGCCGCAAGCCGTGACCAACGCGGCGACGGCAGCCGCGCTGATCCTGCTGATCGAGCGGCGGCTGGCAGCGGTGTACGGCGATCTGGTCGAGTCGGCGGAGAAGCCGGCGGTGCGGTCTTTCGCCGTCAACGGGCTGCTCGCGAACGCCGGCGCCCAGCTCACCTGGGGCGGTGCGCCGGTCGCCTTCCCCGGCGCCGTCTGATTCCCGGCGAAATTTCTCTGCGTATTCCTCTTTACTCGCAGCGCGACCTTCCTTATATTTTCGCCCACGGAGACTGGGGGGTCGCCGAGCTTTTCACGTAGCCGACGTTGGTGGCGTCGCGCGTGCTCGTTCCACGGCTGATCGCAGCGTGCTGTTCCGTACCAACATTTCCGCTGTCATTCAACTTCTTCAGCCGCGCCTGGCGCCGGCTACGGAGGGTGGCGAAGCATGCGCACTTTCGATCTGACCACCGGTGACGACCTGTACGTGAAGGACCTGCGGGTGGTCCGCTGGGAGCAGTACGGACTCGAGCGGGATCTGCCGTTCCAAGCGATGTGGTACTCCGTTCCCCCGGGCTCGGAGAGCCCGGTCGACCAGCACCCCGAACTGGAACTGTCCGTCGTGGTTGCGGGGACGGCGTACGTCGTCGTCGGCGGTCGCGAACATGTGGTCCCCCAAGGCAACGCCTTCCTGCTCAGCAGCACCGAGGCGCACGTCGTACAGAACCGGTCGGCCGACACCGAGCTGACCGTCTTCAGCGCCTATTGGATGCCGATCACCGCCGAGGCCGGCCATGGCTGATCCGGTCACGGTCTTCACTTCCCCGCAGCCAACCGTCAATGGCCCGTTGCACGTCGGCCATCTGGCCGGTCCCTACCTCGCCGCCGACATCGCAGCCCGGGCCGCGCGGGCCCGCGGTGAGCGCGTCGTGGTCACCACCGGCCTCGACGTACACCAGAACTACGTGCTGACCCGGGCCGAGCGCGAAGGTGTCGAGGTCGGTGTGATGACCGCGGAGTTCCGCGACGACATCAAGGACACCTACGACCTGGCCCGGATCGGGTACGACGTCTTCACCGATCCCCTCGGCCACGCACACGGACCGATCATCCGCCAACTGATGAACCACCTCGTCGCGTCTGGGGCAACGCCGTTGCGCGAGGTCACCCTGCACGCCTGCGCGGACTGCGGCCGGACGCTGCACGATTCCTACCTGAGCGGCCTGTGCGGCGAGTGCAAGGCACCCGCGGCGGGCGGCGCCTGTGAGCAGTGCGGCAGCCTCACCCAGGTCGACACCATGGTCGATCCGGTCTGCGGCCGCTGTGGTGGCGATCCGCGTCCGTTCGCCGCGACGGTGCCCGTACTGCGGATGGAGGACCACCGCGAAGCCCTGATCGCGATGTGGTTGCGCGCCGAGCTGCCACCCGCGGTGCGCGACCTGATCGACCGGACCCTGCAGGCCGGACTCCCGCAGATCGCACTCGCCTGTCCGACCAACTGGGGTCTCGAGGGCGACGGCCCGCTCGCCGGCCTGCGGATCGGCCCGTACACCGAGATCGCGCTCTCCGATCTGTATGCCGTTGCCCGCGGCATCGACCCCGAGGCCGCGGAGGTACCGGCGTACCTGGCCGCGCTCGACCAGGTCGGATCACTGTGGCACTTCCTCGGCCTGGACAACGCGTTCTGGTACGCCCTGTACTGGCCGGCCGTCTGGGCCGCTGCCGGCGTCGCGCGACTGCCCCTTTCCGGCCTGGTGGTGAACGAGTTCTACACGTTTGCCGGGGAGAAATTCTCGACCAGCCGCAAACACGGGATCGGTGCCACGGAATTGCTCCGGACCGAAGACCCGTCAATCGTTCGCTTGTTTCTCGCGTGGGACCGTCCCGACCGCTTCCGCAGTGATTTCAGTTTCAATTCGTTCCGCGCCTTCGCCGACCGTGCCGGGCCATTGCTGGCCGGCGTCCGGCGCGTTCCCGAGCCACTCGATCCGGACCTTGCCGCGCTCGAACTCACCCGCGGCGAGAGCGCATTGCGGCCGGAGGGGTTCGACCCACCGCTGGCGGTTCGCAGTCTGCTCACGCTGCTGGCCGGCGGCGTTCAGGAGACCGGGTCACTGCGCGCGGCGCTGACCGGATCTGAACAGGAGTAGGGCGATGCGAGTCTGCGTCATCGGAGCCGGCATCGCCGGTGCCCTGCTGGCCTGGCGTCTTAGCGAGAGTGTCGCGGTCGACCTGGTGACCGGTTCGGCTGGGACGGATGCGACCGCGGCGTCGGGCGGTGGTGTGCGTGGGTTCGAGACCCATCCGGTCCAACGTCGGCTCGCCATCGAGAGCCTGAGCGAGTTGTTCGAGGATCTGCAGGAGAAGGCCGGCTACACCGAGACCGGCTGCACCTACCTGTTGCCGTCGTACGCCGGGCTCGAGACGGCGGTCGCCGAGGTCGAACACGCCCACCCGGGCTCGACCGAGATCGTCGATGGAACCGACCTTCGCCGCCGGGGTTGGCACGGCCTGCCCGACGGCACTGTCGGCGTACTCGAGAAGCGGGCCGGTTTCATCCGGCCGGACCAACTCCGGACGGCCGTGATCCAACGACTCGCCGACAGCCCGAGCAGCAGAGTCCTGGCCGGGCCGGTTCTCCGGCTCGTCCCGCACCCGGACGGATCGGTGAGCTGCCGCCTCCCCGCGTCCAGCGATCGGTACGACGTTGTCGTCGTCGCGGCCGGGCCGTGGACACCGGGACTGCTGGCCGGCAGTGCCCTCCCGGCCCAGCCGTATCGCACGAAGGCGATCCAGGTCGCCACCTATCGGGTGACCGGCGCCCTGCCGACGATGTTCGTCGACGAGACCAGCGACCTGTACGGGCGGCCCACCGCCGATGGCCGGTTGCTGCTCGGCGTCGACACCCATCACTGGTCCGTCACTCCCGGCAGCAGCCGGCCGATCCCGGACCTGGCCGACCAGGCCGTCCGGATCGCCGCCGAACGGCTGCCACACCTCAAGCTGTCGGCGCCCGACCTGATGGTCAGCCACGCCGACTGTTACGCCGATCCGCCGGTACTGACCCTGTGGTCGGTCCTCGGCAGCTCACATCGGCTCTACACCTTCACCGGTGGGTCCGGCGGCAGCGTGAAAACCGCGCTGGCCGCAAGCCGGACGGCCGCGAGCGACCTGATCGGCACATCGCGCACCACCACTTCGCGGACGGAGAACAAGCGCATGACCATCAAGGAACCAGGCCCGCAGCGAGGAACGCCCCGCTACCACACCATCGGTATCGGGGCCGGTCCCTCCAACCTCTCGCTGGCGGCGCTCTACCAGAACGCCACCACCGAATCACTCGCGCTGTTCGACGCCCGACCGGGCACCGGCTGGCACACGCCCCTGCTCTACCCCGGGGTCCGGATGCAGACCGGCTGGATGAAAGACCTGGTGTCGCTGGTCGACCCGCGGCACGAGCTGACGTTCCTGAACTACCTGGTCACCTCCGGGCGGCTCTATGCGCTGATCAACTCCCAGTTCGACTCACTCCCCCGGATCGAGTACGAGCGCTACCTCGCCTGGGCGACCGAGCGCCTCGGCGTCGTGCACTTCACGTCGCGGGTGGACTCGATCTCCATCACCGACGACGGCTTCGAGGTCAGCGTCGACGGTGTCCCCGCCGCGGTCTCCGAACACCTGGTCCTCGGCCTGGGCACGCGCCCGGTCCGGCCGGCGTACATCATCGAACTGCCCGCCGAGCGGGCGTTCATCGCCGACGACCTCGGCGTACGGATGGCCGCGCTGGACACGGCAGCGCCGACCGCGGTCGTCGGTGGGGGTCAGACCGGGCTGGAGTGTGTCCTGCGGCTGCTCGGCTCCGGCTTCACCGATATCCAATGGCTCGGCCGGAACCAGTGGTTCCGCAGCATCGACGACTCGCCGATGGCCAACGAGCTCTACCGGCCGTCCCACATCGAGTACCTGCAGGGTCTGAACCGCGGCAAGCGCCGCGAGATGATCGACGATTCCCGCTACAGCGGCGACGCCATCACCCCGGGCGGCCTGAGGGCGCTGTACCAGGCCAACTACGACGCCATGCTGACGCTCGGCCGCTTCCCGGTCACCTTGCTGCCCGGCCGCGACGTCAGGACGTCCGAGTTGCTGGCCGATGGCAACATCCGCCTGTGCTGTACGACGACCTCCACGCCCGAGGAGCACGTCGTACGGCAGGTGGTGGTCGCGGCCGGACGGGAGCACGTCGAGGCACCGTTCGACGACGACCTGCGGGAACGGATCGAGGTCGACGACGACGGTCAACTGCTGGTCGAGCCGGACTACTCGGTGCGCTGGAAGGGCATGAACGGGCACCGGATCTACACGTTCAACGCGAGCCGGTACAGCCATGGGCTGACGAACGCCGGCCTGACGCAGCTGCCGGTCCGGGCCGCGATCGTGCTGAACTCCATGTTCGAGCGGGAGATCTACCCGATCTCCGACGAGTTGTGCGCGGTGCGGTGGTGACCGCGGCAGTCCCGGAACCGCTGGTCCCCGATGTCGACGGGGTGTGGTTCCGGCTCGAGGTCGACGATCCGGCCGGCGGCGCGCCGTACGGGCAGTATCACCGGGAGGACGACCTGGTCTGGGCGGAGTTCTACACCGGCGGCAGGCTGCGCAGCGGCCGGCTGGTCGGGTTGCTGCGGCCGGACGGTTCGTTCGATGCGGCGTACTGCCTGGTCACCGCGACCGGCGACCTGGTCAGCGGTGAGTGCCACAGCACTCCCGAGTTCGATGCTCAAGGCAACATCTGGATCAGGGACCACTTCCGTCGCGCCGACGGCACCACCGGGATCAGTGCCATCCGGCAGATCCCCGCTCCGGTCAGGGAGGCCTGAGATGAACGACCGACCTCACCTGCTGGTGGTGGCCACCGGCATGCGGCTGTTCCGCGAGTACATCCTGCGGTCGATCGCGCCGCAGTACCGGATCCACATGTTCCTGCACGCCGAGCCCACCTGGGAGACGGAGTACATCGAGAACTGGACCGTGCTGGAGAGCACGCTCGACGCCGACGCGCTCGTCGCCGCGGCGAACGAACTCAACGACAAGGAAGCGATCGACGGCGTGCTGTGCTGGGACGAGGCCCGGATCCTGCAGACCGCCCACATCGCCGAAGCGCTCGGACTGCCCGGCGGTGACGTCGCGATGGTGAACCGCTGCCGCGACAAACACCTGACGCGTACGGCGCTCGCCGAGCACGGAGTCCCGCAGCCGAAGTCGATCCTGGTGGACACCGTTGACGAGGCACTCGCCGTCGCCGGCGACCTCGGTTATCCGGTGATCCTCAAGCCGCGCGCGCTGGCCGCCAGCCTCGGCGTGGTCAAGGTCAACTCGCCCGAGGAGCTCACGGCGAGCTGGGACTTCGCCCACGGCACGACTGTGCCGGAGGCGCCGCACTACGACGTCAAGGTGCTGGTCGAGGAGTTCGCCGACGGCTACGAGATCAGCATCGACGCCGCGGTGTACCAGGGTCAGGTGACCCCGTTCTGCCTGGCCCGTAAGGAGATCGGCTACCCGCCGTACGCCGAGGAGATCGGGCACTGGGTGGACGCCGCGGATCCGTTGCTCGCCGACGACCAGTTGCTGCAGGTACTCGTCGACGCGCACAAGGCGGTCGCCTTCACCGACGGCGTGACGCACACCGAGCTCATGATCACCGCCGACGGACCGAAGCTGATCGAGATCAACGCGCGGATCGGCGGCGACCTGATCCCGTACCTCGGTCTGCAGGCAACCGGTGTGGATCCGGGGCTGGCCGCCGCCGCGGTCGCGTGCGGACGTCAGCCCGCGCTGCTGCCGGACCGCACGATGGTCGGCGGCGTCCGCTTCTTCTACGTGAACGAGGACGACACGGTGCTCGACTCCGTCGGCTTCGACGCGGACGGTCTGCCGGCCACGATCGACCAACTGGTGCCGCTGATGGAGGCCGGCGCCACGACCAGTCCCCCGCCGGCGGGCACGCTCTGGGGCCGGATCGCTTATGCGACGACCGTCGCCACCACTGTCGACGACTGCCGCGCCGGACTCGACGCGGCAGAGAAGGCGCTGCGCTGGTCAGGTCATCCGAAGGAGCCGACACCATGACGGCGACCGACGAGAGCACCGGCATCTGGGAGACCATCCGCGACGCTCCGGTGCCGGTGAAGGCGCTGCTGGTCGGCGTCTTCGTGAACAAGCTCGGCTGGTTCCTGCAGGTCTTCCTGGTGCTGTTCCTGACCACCTCGAAGGGCTTCACGCCGGTCCAGGCCGGCACCGCGCTCGGCGTGTACGGCGGTGGCTCGGTGATCGGTCTGATCATCGGCGGATCGCTGTCGGACCGGGTCGGGCCGCGGGCCGCGGTGATGATCAGCATGTTCGGAATGGCGGGGTTCGTCCTCGCGATCGCCTACGTGCCGAGCTACACGGCGGTGGTGGTCGTGGTGGCGCTGGCCGGTGCCGTCGGCCAGTTCTACCGCCCGGCGTCCGCTGCCCTGCTGACCGAGCTGACGCCGAAGAACCGCCAGGTGATGATCTTCGCGGTCTACCGGCTGGCGATGAACCTCGGTACGACGGCAGCGCCGCTGATCGGCGCGGCCCTCGTCGCGGTGTCCTGGAACCTGCTCTTCATCGGCGAGGCGGTCGCCGCGCTGGCGTACGCCGCCGTGGCGATCGTCGCTCTGCCGAAGCGATCCGCAGCCGCCGTCGAGCAAACCCCGGAGGACCAACCGTCGGCCGGCGGATACGTCGCCGTACTGCGGGACCACAAGTACGTGCTGTTCCTACTGTGCATGTTCATCAACGCGGCGATCTACATGCAGTACCTGGCCGTGCTGCCGCTGCACATGAAGGCGGACGGGCTGTCGACCTGGTGGTACAGCGCGATCGTCGCGCTGAACGGATTCGTCGTGATCACCTGCGAGTTGCTGGTCACGAAGGTGGTGCAGAACCGTCCGGCCCGCGTGGTCGCGATGACCGGGTTCGTACTGCTGGGCGGCGGGCTGGCGTTCTACGCACTGCCCGGCGGGCTGGCGATCTTCGTGATCGGGACCCTGCTCTGGACGCTGGCCGAGATCATCGGCGGCCCGACCATGTTCGCATATCCAGGCATGGCCGCACCGAAGCCGCTGCTCGGCCGGTACGTCGGATCGGCGCACGCGATGTTCGGCCTCGGGTCCGCCCTTGGCCCGTTCCTCGGGGTGTGGGTCTGGAACACGTCCGGCACCCGGGTCTGGGTGTGGTGCGGGCTGGCCGGCGCGATCGGCGTCGTCCTCGCGTACTTCGGCATGACGTCCACGACCGCCGAGGCGACCACCACCGACATCACCCCGGCCGCGGAGCCGTTGCCGAGCGAGAGCTCGTAGGAGGACAGGATGAGCAACTACACGATCATCGTGGACCCGTTGTCCACGGGGCAGGAATATCCGGCCGCGTTCCGCGAGGCTGGTCGGCTGCCGGTCGCCGTACTCAGTGGTTCCGAGCCACCACCGGCGTACACGACGAGCTGGCATCCGGAGGACTTCGAGCACGTGCACTACTTCACCGGCGACGTACAGGCGCTGGTCGAGGAGCTGAGGCAGTACGAGCCGGAGTACCTGGTGCCTGGTGCGGAGAGCGGGGTCGAGCTGTGCGACCGGCTGACCGGGCTCCTGGCGCCTGGCACTGGCAACGTCCCGGAGCTGGCGCCGGCGCGGCGGGACAAGTGGGAGATGGCACAGGCGCTCGCGGCCGCGGGCGTGCCGCGGTTGCGCCAGTTCCTGACCGCGGATCCGGTCGAGGCGGAGCGGTGGCTGAAGGAGAACGACCTGCTCGGCAAGCGGCTGGTGATCAAGCCGCCGAAGAGCGCCGCCGGCGACGAGGTGTACGTCGTCTTCGAGGACGGCGACTGGCGGGAGCGATTCGACCGGGTCCTTGGCCGGACCAACAAGCTGGGGCTGATCAACGACGCCGTCCTGATCCAGGAGTACGCCGAAGGAACGGAGTACCTGGTCGACACCTACAGCGTGGACGGGACGCACGCGCTGGTCGACGTCTGCCGCTATACGAAAGTCGGCCGGGGCGACAAGATCGGCATCTACCGGCGGATCGACTTCCTGGCCGAGGACGACGCGGAGGTGCAGGCGCTCTGGCCGTACACCCGTGACGTGCTCGACGCGGTCGGCATCCGGGTCGGCTGCGGTCACGTCGAGGTGATGATGACGCCGGACGGACCACGGCTGATCGAGGTCGCGGCGCGGCCGGCCGGCGGCGGTCACCAAATGGTCAGTGACCTGGCCACCGGCGACAACCACATCAAGCGGACGGTGGCGCACCGGGTGCGCGGCGAGGTGCGGGACGGGTTCGACCTGGTCCAGCACCTGCGCGGGATCTTCGTCATCGCGCCGCGCGAGGGGTACTTCCGCAACCGCGAGGTCTTCGGCGACATCGAGTCGCTGAAGTCGTTCCACTGGATGAAGATCCTGTACGACGAGGACGCCGTCGTACCCGAGACCGTGGATCTGTTCACCTGTCTGGCCTGGGTCATCCTGATCCACAGCGACCCGGCCACCCTCGACGCCGACTACCACCGAGTCCTGGACATGGAGGCCGGCATCGTCATCACCACCCCCTGAACGTGCGGGGATATCCCTTGAAAACAAGGGATATCCCCGCAGGTGTTCAGCGGCGGCGGCGCCAGGGGCCGGTGATGGCGTAGGTGATGCCGGGGTTGTAGACGTTGAAGAACATCGTCCGGCCGTCGGCGGAGAAGCCGGCGCCGGACAGTTCGCCGTACTCCGGGTCCTCCGGCGTGCCGAGGTTCACCCGGTTGCGGGCGAACTTGAACACCTGGCCGTCCTCGGTGGTACCGAGGATGTGCTGCTCGCCGAGCCCGTCCTCACACATCATCAGACCGCCGTACGGCGACATCGTGATGTTGTCGGGGGCATCGAACTCCGGGTCGTCCGAGCCGGGCTTCGGCCGGGTGAAGATCACCTCGAGGCGCAGCGTCTCCTTCCGCGGGTCGTACCGCCACACCTGTCCGTCGTGGTCCACCTTCGGCCCCAGCTCGGTCCGGGCGAACGACGAGACGAAGTACACGCAGCGGTCCCGGTCGCCCCACCAGCAGCCCTCGAGCTTGTAGCCGCCCGTGATCGGCTTCGCGTAGTCCTGCGCCCGGACCGACTCGGTCGTCGCCAGCGGGTCGGGCACCTTCACCCACTGCACGCCGTGGAACAGCGCGCCGGCCTCCTGGACGACGGACAGGTCCGGCAGATCCGGAATGTGCATGGCTTGCAGTTCGCCGCCGGCCCGCAGTGTTCCCCAGCCGCCGCGCGGACGGTTCGGCAGGAACCGGTAGAAGCCGCCGAGCGGCGCGACGAACGCGTCCTCGGTCTCGTACACGATCCCGGTGGACGGATCGATGGCCACCGCCTCGTGCTGGAACCGGCCCATCTCCTTCAGCGGGGTCGGGCTGACATTGCGGCGGTCGTCGTACGGGTCGACCTCGAAGATGAAGCCGTGGTCCTTGGTGTAACCGCTCTCGCCGGCCTTGAGTTCGGTCTCCTCGCAGGTCAGCCAGGTGCGCCACGGCGTGGGGCCGCCGGAGCAGTTGATCGCCGTACCGCCGAGGCTGACGAACTCCTTGCCGGCGGCGTTGTGCCGGTCCACCACCAGCGTGCTGGTGCCGCCGGCGCCGGCCGGGTCGTACGTCCGCTCGGCCGGGGCGACCACCTTGATCACGGACGTGGGGCTGCACTCGTGGTTGCGGACCAGCCGGTTCCCGCCATCACGATCCGGGAACACGCCCATGCCGTCGAACCGGCTCGGGATCTTCAGCCCGTCCGGCCGGACCGTGCCCTCGCGGGACAGGATCTTGTAGCCGAACCCGCGCGGCAGGTCGAGCATGCCGTTCGGGTCCTCGATCAGCGGGCCGTAGCCGATCTTCGGACCGGAGGTGCCGAGCGCGGGTTGCGCGGTGTACAGCGCCTCGACCGAGCCGGCCAGGCTGACCGCCACTGCCGCCGCGGCGGCACGGCTGACGAACTGGCGTCGGGACAGGGGATGCGGATCAACGGACACGGTACGGCCTCCTCGTGGGCGGAAAAGATCTGCCGGTCATCGATGAACGTATGGTGAACGGCAGTCAACGACAAGGCGAACCGCGCGCCGAAGTACCCGCGGGCTGTCAGACCCGCGGGTACGACGACATTCAACGACCTACTGGTAGCAGGGCTTGGTGAACTGGTACTTCTCGGCCGTCTTGCCGGTGAAGAAGTCCTTCTCCACCTTCACACCGGTCGGCGCCGTCGGGTCCACCTTGGAGATGATGCTGCTCCGGAACACCCGCTCGTCCGGCGTACCGCCGAACTTGCCGGCCGCCGCGGGCAGCATCCCCTCGTAGTCCACGGTCTCCAGCGACTTCACCGCGGCCAGCAAGCCGGCGCGGGTGAGGTCCTTGGAGTCGACGGCCTTCTGCAGGGCCGCCTTCATCGGGTACGACCAGACCCAGCCGGCCGTGTAACCGTCGTTCGGCGCGGCCTTGAACATCGTCTGGTCCAGCGCCCCGGCCAGCGCCTTGTGCCCCGCTGTGTCGGTGCCGTACGGCGCCCATGGCCCGGACTGCCGATAGAGCGCGGTCAGCGCGGGAGCGGCCGGGCTCTTCAGCAGCGCCGCGTTCCAGGTCGGGCTGGTGCCGATGAACTGGCCCTTGAACCCGTTCTGGGCAGCTCCGCCGACGATCGTCGCCGCCTCGGTCGGACCGGTGGACACGATGACCAGATCGGGCTTGGCCGCGAGCAGCTTCTGGACCGCCGCCCCCTGGTTCTCCTGCCCCGGCGCGGTGGGGATGTCGGTGAACGTCATCCCGTTGGCCTCGGCCGCGAGCTTGGTCCCGGCCGCGGCGTCGTCACCGTAGTCGCCCGGGAAGTGCACCGCGGCGACGCTCTTGGCCTTCAACGTCTCCGCCCCGAAGTCGACCGAGTTCATCGACTCGAAGCAGTAGTTCGTGCCCGACTCGAGGATGACGTCCTCGAACGCCCAGGCCGAGGTCCAGGACGCCGGTACGCCGATCACGTTGCTGGACTTCAGGTCGCCGAGGATGGCGGCCGTGGTCGGTGAGCCGAGCGTCTGGGCCAGTCCCAGTACGTCGGGCTTGATCTCGGCGTACACCTCGTTGTGGGTCTGTGGGTTGTACTTGTTGTCCTTGACGAACTTGGTCACGTCGACCTCGAAGTCGCCGATCCCGCCGGCGGTGTTGACGCGCTTCCAGAACGCCTTCTGGGCCTCGGTGATCGGTACGCCGAGTGCCTTGAACGGGCCCTCGGTCAGGTCCGAGATCGATCCGAGGTAGATGCAGCCCTTGGCCGCGTCGACCGCACCCGGGCACGGCTCACTGGTGACCCCGACGTCGAACTTGACGCCCGAACCAGCCTCCTGCGTCTCCGGGGCGTCGTTCCGGCACCCCACCAGCACAGCCATCGCCGCTACCAGCGCGATGGCGATTCCCCTGCGAACGCTCATCGATACTCCTTCTCCGGCCGGTCGGTGGCCCCCAGACCTGCGGGGTCAGTGCGAGAACGGCCATGACTTCCAGTAAATGCGGAGCCGGTTCCAGATCCCGAAGAGCCCTCGAGGTTCGAAGATCAGGAAGCCGATGATCAACAGGCCGTAGAGAATCGTCTCGACCTGGAAGACCGTGATGCCCCCGGAGCCGGAGCTGCCGCTGATGAACGGCAGTACGGCCGGAAGCTCGCGGGTGACCCGCGGTAGCAGCGTGATGAACAGGGCGCCGAGGACCGATCCGGAGATGGTGGCGACGCCACCGATCAGGATCATCGCGATGTACTGCACCGACAGCGCGAGGTTGAACGACCCGGGCTCGACGAACCCGATCATCACGTACAGCAGCGCGCCCGCGACGCCGGCGTAGAACGACGACACCGCGAACGCGATCATCTTGTACCGGGTCACGTCGACGCCGATCACCTCGGCGGCCAGATCCCGGTCCCGGACGGCGGCCAGCGCCCGGCCGACCCTGGACCGGACGAGATTGCGGGCCAGTACGCCGAAGATCACCAGCAGCACCAGCATCAGCAGATAGAGCTTCTGTGCCTTCGTGAACACCTCCCCGTCGACCGCGAACTGGATCCCGAACAACTCCGGTACGGCGGCCGGTCGACCGACCCCGACTCCCCCGGTGAGGTGCTTCCAGTGCTTGAAGATGTGCTCCCCGATGAACACCAGTCCGAGCGTCACCACCGCCAGGTACAACCCGCGCAACCGGGCCGCCAACGGCGAGACGATCAGCCCGGCCAGACCGGCGACCAGACCCGCCCCGAGCAGCCAGATCGGCACCGAGGTGATCCCGAAGCCGATCAGCCGGGTGCTGTCCGGATCGCCCGAGATCGCCGCCGCGGTGTACGCCCCGATCCCCAGGAAGAACGCGTGCCCGAGCGACACCTGCCCGCCGTACCCGGTGACGATGTTCAGGCCGATCGCGCCGATCGACGCGACGCACGCGGTGGCCAGTACGAGGAGCAGGTCGTCGGTGAGCAGGAAAGGCAACGACACGGCACCGATCGCCAGCACCAAGGTCCAGCCGCGCTTCGCCGAGGTGTTGAGCAACGCCATGTCCTGCCCGTAGGTCAGGTACAACATGGGTCGTCCGGAGCGGGTGCTCATATGCGCTCGACCTCCCTGGTGCCGAACAGGCCGTACGGTCTGATCAGAAGGACGAGCAGCATCAGCAGGTACGGCACGACCAGGAAGAAGTCGCCGCCGAACACCGGGTGCAGGTCGGCGCCGTAGCTGCCGACCAGCGCCTCGACCACGCCGATCGAGAGTCCGGCGACCACCGCCCCACCGAGGGAGTCGAGGCCGCCGAGAATGATCACCGGCAGAGCCTTGAGCGCGGTCAGCCAGAGATTCTGCTCGAGTCCGATGCCGGTCGACAGGAACACACCGGCCAATCCGGCGAGGGCCGCCGCGAGTGCCCATGACAGCGAGAACACCCGGCCGACCGAGACGCCCTGCGCGAGCGCGACCTCCTGGTCCGACGACGCCGCGCGCATCGCCAGTCCGGTCCGCGACCAGCGGTAGAAGGCGAACAGCGCGGCGACCACGATCAGCGTCGTGATCAGCGTGGCCAGGTGCCTCTGGTCGACCTTCACCCCCAGTACGTCGACCTGCCCCAGACCCCACGGGTCGCCCATCTGACGGATGTCCAGGCCGATGAACGCGTTCACCACCGTGCGGATCACGATGTCGACGCCGAGGGTGATGATCGCGATCACGAACACCGGCTTGCCGATCATCGGGCGCAGCGCCAGCCGCTCCACGCCGGCCCCGAGCAGCGCGGTCAGCACCAGCGCGACCACGACGGCGAGGAAGAAGTTCATCGACAGCACGAAGTAGCTGACCAGCAGGGCGCCGGCCATCATGAAGGCCGGCTGGGCGAAGCTGATCACCCGCATCGACTTGTAGACGATCACGAATCCCAGCGCCAGCAAGGCATAGATCGACCCGTTGCCGAGCCCGCGGACCACCGTGGCGATGAACTCGTTCACCGGGCACCCTCCGCGTACATGGACTCGACCAGTTCGGCGAACGAGGTGGTCACGGCGCTGCGCTTCAGCTTCTGGGTCGCGGTCAGCTCACCGTCCTCGTGATCCAGCAACTTCGGCAGCAGCCGGAACGACCGGACCTGCTCGACGGTGGCGAACCGGACGTTCACCTCGTCCACGACGGTCTGCACCAGCGCGATCACCTCAGGCTTCGCGGACAGATCGCCGTACGTCGAGTAGGGCAGCCGGTGCACCTGGGCCCAATGGCCGACCGTGTCCGGTTCGATGCCGATCAGGGCGGCGAGGAACCTGCGGCGGTCGCCGACCACGAGCGCCTCCTTGATGTACGGCGACGCCTTGAGCGCGTTCTCGATCTCCGACGGCGCGACGTTCTTGCCGCCCGCGGTGATGATGATGTCCTTCATCCGGTCGGTGATGCGCAGATGCGTGCCGTCGACCCACTCCCCCACGTCGCCGGTGTGCAGCCAGCCGTCCGGCTCGATCACCGCCGCGGTCGCGTCCGGGTCGTGCCAGTAGCCGGCGAACGTGCCCGGGTGCCGGGTCAGGATCTCGCTGGTGCCCTCGTCGATCCGTACCTCGACGCCGGCGTGCGGCTCGCCGACCGTGCCGACCTTGACCCGGCCAGGGCGGTTCGCGGTCGCCACCGCGGTGTTCTCGGTCATGCCGTACACCTCGTGCATCGGCAGGCCGAGGCCCATGAAGAACCGCAGTACCTCGGGTGCGATCGGCGCGGCACCGGAGGCGGCGTACCGGACCTTGCGCAGGCCGAGCCGGTCCTTCAGTGCCCGGTAGCAGAACAGCCATCCGACGGCGTAGACCGCTCGGGACGCAGCAGTATGACGACCTTCGTTGGCCGCCAGTACGTCGCCGATCCAGTCGGCCCGGCGTAACCAGAAGCCACCGATCGCGCGTTTCACCGGGTCGGCGGACTCGACCCGGATCTGCACCCCGGCCGCGATCTTCTCCCAGATCCGGGGTACGCCGAACAGGACGGTCGGCTGAACCTCGTGCAGGTTGGTGGCAACGGTCTCGATCGACTCGGCGAAATGCACGCAGACTCCGGCCCCGGCGCCGAACCAGCCGCTGAAGATCCGCTCGGCGACATGGCACAGCGGCAGGTAGGACAGCACGCTGTCGCGGGGCGACGGCGGTGGGGCGGTGAAGCCGCCGCGCTCGATCAGTTCCTGGATGGCGAAGTCGACGTTCGCCGCCGTGAGCATCACGCCCTTCGGCGGGCCGGTAGTGCCGGAGGTGTAGATCAGCGTGACCACGTCGTCCGGGCGCGACTCCTCCATCCGCTGGGTCACGGCCTGCGGATGCGCCTGTCGATGCTCCTCGCCGAGCGCGAGGAAATCGGGCCAGGCGAGCAGCCGCGAGTCGTCGTACCGGTTCCGGATGCCGCGGGGTTCGACGTACACGATGTGCATCAGTTCGGGCAGGTCGTCGATGGCCAGGGCCTTGTCGACCTGCTCCTGGTCCTCGGCGATCAGCACCCTCGCACCGGAGTGGCGGAGCAGGTAGCCGACCTCGGCGACCGGGTTGGTCGGATACAGGCCGACAGTGGCGGCGCGGACGGCGACCGTGCCGACGTCGGTGTAGAGCCACTCGCGCCGGTTCTCCGAGTGGATCGCGACGCGGTCGCCCGGTTCGATGCCGAGGGCAAGCAAGGCGTGCGCGACCAGCTCCGCGGTGTCCCAGTACCCCTGCCAGCTGACCTGCTGCCAGATGCCCAGATCCTTCTCCCGCAAGGCGATCAGGTCCGGCGACGCGGCGGCGCGATCCCGCACCCGGGTGGCGATCGTCGCCATCCTGACCGGAGCCGCGACCGTCGTCATGACCGCTCCACCACCCGGTGTTCCTCGCCCAGGTAGGCCCGGACCACGTCGGGGTCGGTGGCCACCTCCTTCGGCGTACCGGTGCGGATCGGCCGGCCGAAGTCGATCACCATGATCCGGTCGGCCAGGTCCATCACCAGACCCATGTCGTGTTCGACCATCACCATCGGCAGCCCGAGTTCGTCACGGATGTCGAGGATGAACCGGGCCATGTCCTCGGTCTCCTCGAGGTTCATCCCGGCGACCGGCTCGTCCAGCAGCAACAGCTTCGGTTCCGAGGCCAGGGCCCGGCCGAGTTCGACCCGCTTCTGTACGCCGTACGGCAGCAGGCCGACCGGGAGTCGCCGCCACTGCGCCAGCTCGAGGAAGTCGACGATCTCCTCGACCGCCTTGCGGTTCGCCAGTTCGTTGCGTCGGGCCTTGCCGATCCAGCCCAATGCGGCGAGGACGCCGTACGGGTGATGGAGGTGCCGGCCGAGCATCAGGTTGTCCAGCACGGTCAGGTTCGAGAACAGTTCGATGTTCTGGAAGGTCCGGGCGATGCCGAGCCGCGCGATCGCGTGCGGCCGCCGCCCGATCAGGTCGTCGTCGCCGAACCGCACGGTGCCACGCTGCGGCCGGTAAACGCCGGACAGCACGTTGAAGATCGAGGTCTTGCCCGCGCCGTTGGGTCCGATCACCGCGAACAGTTCGCCTGGATCCACCTGGAAGGTCACACCGTTGAGAGCTGTCACCCCGTCGAACCCGAGCACGACGTCCTCGAACGTCAGCACTGAGGTGGATTCCGGCGTGCTCTCGCTCTGATGAGCCTCCGTCGCGGTCATGAGAGCCACCGCTTCCGGCGGCGGTAGTGCTTCACGTCGCGGAAGGACTTCGTCGAGCCTTCGGCGCCGAGGCCCAGATAGAACTCCCGGACGTCGCCGTCCGCGAGCAGATCGGCCGCGGGCTTGTCCATCACCATCGCGCCGTTCTCCAGCACGTAGCCGTGCTCGGCGATCGACAGCGCCATCGCCGCGTTCTGCTCGACCAGGAGCACGGTGGTGCCCTCCTGGTTGATCTGCACGATCACGTCCCGGATCTGGTGCACGATCATCGGCGCCAGGCCGAGGCTCGGCTCGTCCAGCAGCAGGTACTTCGGATCGGACATCAGCGCCCGGCCGATCGCCAGCATCTGCTGCTCGCCACCGGACAGGTAGCCGGCCAGCGAACGCCGCCGATCGGCCAGCACCGGGAACATCTGGTAGGTGCGGTCCAGGTTGCTCCGGATCGAGCGCGGGCGGACGTGTCCGCCGATCCGCAGGTTGTCCTCGACGGTCAGGTCGGCGAGGATCCGCCGTCCCTCCATCACCTGTTTGATGCCCAGGGCAGCGATCCGGCTGGCGCCGTACGAGTGGATCGGCTCGCCGTCCAGGGTGATCGACCCGCGCCTCACCTCGCCGTCGTGGACGTCGAGCAGGCCGGACAGCGCGCGCAACAGCGTGGACTTGCCGGCGCCGTTGGCCCCCAGCAGGGCGACGATCCGTCCCTGCGGGACCTCGAGACCGACGCCCCGCAGCACCAGCATCACGTCGTCGTAGACGACCTCGAGGTTCTTCGCCGCCAGCACCCGGCCTCCCGGATCCCCGATGGTTGCCACCGCTCTGGCGAGTGAGTGTGACATCACCGCTGTCATCCGTGAAGGCCTGGCAGCCCGGAAATCGGACACTGTCACCCAAACCGTGATCCCGGGACAGGGGCATAACCAGTTACGCGACTGGTATTACGGCGCGGGGACCCGGATCACCGCCGGCCCGGATCGTCCGGGGCAGGGGACGACCCGGGGCGCACGAGCAGCCACGCTGAACGGATGGGCAGTGATCTCGGTCAGGGACTGACCAGTCTTTTCGTGGTCGTGCTGGTGGCAGCCGTGACGCCGGTCATCGTCGGATTGTGGAGCAAGGCGCGGATCCCGCAGGTCGTGGTGCTCATTCTCGGCGGCGTGGTCGTCGGGCCACAGGTGCTCGATCTGGCCGACCCGGACAGCATCGAACTGCTCGCGAACGTCGGGCTGGGGTTCTTGTTCCTGATGGCGGGATACGAGCTGGAACTGGCGGTCTTCAGGCAGCGGGCCGGCAAGCTCGCCATCGTCGGGTGGCTGGTCACGGTGGCGCTGGCCGGTGCGGTCGTCGGGGGCTTCGCGGCGCTGGGCGTCGTGGACGCGTTCGTACCGGTCGCGCTCGGTCTGACCACGACGGCGCTGGGAACACTGTTGCCGATCCTGCGGGACAACAACATGCTGCGCGGTTCCTTCGGCTCCTACGTCCTCGCGGCCGGGGCGGTCGGGGAGTTCCTGCCGGTCGTGGCGATCGCGATCTTCCTCGGGTCGCACGGCCGGTTCATCGGGCTGATCTCCCTCGTCGGGATGGGCGTCCTCGCACTGCTGCTGAGTCTGGTCCCCCGGCTGGGTCGCGGTGGACGCATCGCCCGGATCCTGTCGGAGGGAGAGCACGCGACCTCGCAGACCACGCTGCGGTGGACCGTCGCGTTGCTGCTGCTCCTACTCGTGGTCGCGAACGACTTCGGCCTCGACGTCGTCCTGGGAGCCTTCGTGGCCGGCGTCGTGCTGCGCCGGTGGGCGCCCGGAAACGTCGAGACACTCGACCACAAGCTCGACGCCGTCGGCTACGGCTTCTTCATCCCCATCTTCTTCGTCTCGTCGGGGATGGGCCTGGACGTGCGGTCCATCGTCGAAGCTCCGGCGCGGCTGTTCCTGTTCTTCCTTCTGCTCCTGGTCGTCCGCGGCCTTCCGACGCTGCTGATCTACCGGACCGCACTCCCCCGGACGAGACGGTTCGAACTCGTCTTCATCGTGTCGACGGCCCTGCCGCTGCTCGTCGCCCTCAGCGAGATCGGGCTCGAGACCGGCCACATGCTCCCGGAGAACGCCGCCGCCCTGGTGGGCGCCGGCGTCTTGTCGGTGCTGGTGTACCCCGCGATCGCCGTCGCCATCGATCGCCGGCTCGCGCGCAGCCAGGACGCTCCCGACGCGGAGCGCCGGCCGCACCCGTGACCCTGGATCAGGTCACCGGTCGGTTCACCGTCGCATCGGCCCCTCGGCCCCTCGGCGCGCGGCCGCGACGTCTGTCACGGTGTTCCGCCCCTCGACCCTCGCCTGATCCAGGGCGGCGTTGAGGGTGATGGCCGCGTCGATCAGCGCGAGGTGCGTGAACGCCTGCGGGAAGTTGCCGAGCTGTTCGCCGGTCGAACCGATCTCTTCGGAGTACAGGCCGACGTGGTTGGCGTAGGTGAGCATCTTCTCGAAGATGAGCCGGGCTTCCTCGAGCCGGCCGGCCCGCGCCAGCGCGTCGACGTAGTTGAAGGTGCAGAGCGAGAACGTCCCCTCGTCGCCGGCCAGCCCGTCCGGCGAAGCGGCCGGGTCGTAGCGGTAGACGAGACTGTCGACCACGAGCCCGGCGTCCATCGCGTCCAGCGTGGACAGCCACATCGGGTCGGTGGGCGCGATGAAGCCGACCGTTGCCATCCGCAACAGTGACGAGTCGAGCACGGTGTCGTCGTAGTGCTGGACGAAGGCTCCGATCTTCTCGTTCCAGCCGCGTGTCATCACCTGGTTGTAGATCTGGTCCCGGCTCTCGATCCAGCGGTCCACCGCCGCCGGCCGGCCGTGCTCCGCGGCCATCCGGATCGCCCGGTCGAGGGCGACCCAGCTCATCACCCGGCCATAGGTGAAGTCCTTCGGCCCGCCGCGCGTCTCCCAGATCCCCGCACCCGGCAGGTCCCAGTGGTCGGTCAGCCAGTCGGCGATACCGCGCAACGCGATCCAGCCGCGGTGGTCGAGCTCGATGCCGTGCTGGTCGGCGAAGTAGATGCTGTCCAGCGCCTCGCCGAAGATGTCCATCTGCCGCTGGTCCGAGGCGCCGTTGCCGATCCGGACCGGCCGGGAGCCTCGGTAGCCCTCCAGATGCTCCAGGGACTCCTCGATCAGGTCGGACGAACCGTCCACGCGGTACATGATGTTGAGTGGACCGCCGTCTCCCGTGGTCTCCTCCCGCACGCGGTCCCGCAACCACTCGCAGAACTCGGCCGCCTCCTCGGTGAACCCCAGGCCGAGCAGTGCGTACACGGAGAACGACGCGTCCCGAACCCAGGTGTAGCGGTAGTCCCAGTTGCGTTCACCGCCGACCTGTTCGGGCAACCCGGCCGTGGGTGCGGCCACGACGGCTCCGGTGGGCGCATAGGTCATCAGTTTGAGAGTGATCGCCGAGCGCTGCAGCATCTCCCGCCACCGGCCGGTGTACGTCGACTTGGACAGCCACTTGCGCCAGTACGTCGTGACGTCGTCGAACATCGCCGTGAACTCCGCGACCCCGATCTCTCGTGGTGGCCCGTCGGCCGCGGACTCCAGCACCAGTCCCCGGGACTGACCCGCTGTCATCGTGTAGTCGATGTGGAGATCGCCGCCGTCCACCCGGACCTGCGCCAGCCGCTCGTCACCCGGCTCACGGACTGCGTGCAACGTCAGACTCAGGTCGTCGGTCGAGAAAACGGCCCCCTGCCCGACCAGGTTTATCTCGTGCTCCGTGCGGCCGTAGTCGAACCGGGGCACGATGTCCACCTCGAAGTCGATCCGCCCCCGTACGCATCGCATCACCCGCAGGATCCGGTGGTTCGCGGTGGGCCCCTTGCCGGCCGGCGGCATGAAGTCGACGACCTCGCCGACGCCGTCCGGGGTCATGAACCGGGTGATCAGGATGGCGGTGTCCGGGAAGTACAGCTGCCGGCTGGTGACCTCAGGACCGGTCGCCCGCGCCCGGAAGTAGCCGCCGCGTTCATGGTCGAGCAGAGCGGCGAAGACGCTCGGCGAGTCGAACCGTGGACAGCAGAACCAGTCGATGGAGCCGTCGGTGGTCACCAGCGCGGCGGTCTGCAGATCGCCGATCAGTCCGTGTTCGGCGATGGGTGGGTAGTCGGCCATGAGGAGTCGTCTCCTGTTCGGTTGCGATAGAGATCGGCGCCGCCGGGCGCGACCTGCTGCATCGTGAAGGCTCGTTCGCGCCGGGTCTCCCGGCTGAAGGCGACCGCCCAGCTGAGCACCGCGCCGACACGGTTGCGGTACCCGGTCAGGAAGGCGATGTGGATGCCGAGCCACGACAGCCAGCCGAGCTTGCCGCTGAGACGCACCCGGCCGACCTCGACGACCGCCTGACCGCGCGCGATGTACGCCGCCGAGCCGAAGTCGCGGTACTTGAACGGCTTCGGTGGGTCCGTCTTGCCGTCCACCTCGTTCCGGATCCGTTTCGCCGCGTAGTAGCCGGACTGCATCGCCACCTCGCCGACGCCGGGAAGGCGGTCGAGGCTCATCACGTCACCGACCACGGAGATCTCCGGATGGCCGGGCAGGGTCAGATCCGGCTGGACCTTGATCCGCCCGGCCCGGTCCTGCTCGACGCCGGTCGCCTTCGCAAGCACGTCGGCGACCGGCGGAGCCGCCACCCCGGCGGCCCACAGCACGGTTCCGGCCTGGTACGACGTACTCGCGCCGTCGGGTCCACGGACCACCAGCCCGTTCGCGTTCACGTCGGTGACGATCGATCCCAGGTGCAGCTCGACACCGAGGCGTGTCAGCGCCGCGGCGGCCTTGCCGGACAGCTTCGGCCCGAACGGCGCGAGTGGCGCGTCGCCGCCGTCGAAGAGCAGCACCTTGGCCTCGGTGGGATCGACGTCGTGGAACTGCTTGCTCAGCGTCGAGGTGGCCACCTCGCGGATCTGCCCGGCCAGTTCGACACCTGTGGGACCGGCGCCGACCAGCGCGAAGGTGAGCCATCGCCGGCGTTCCTCGGGATCGGTGGCCGACTGTGCCATCTCGAAGGCACCGAAGACGCGGCGGCGGATCAGGAGTGCGTCCGCGAGCGTCTTCATCCCGGGTGCGAACTTGGCGAACTCGTCATGCCCGAAGTACGACTGCCGTACGCCGGCGGCCAGGATCAGGTCGTCGTACGGGAACTCGATGTCGCCTCCGGTCGGACGCATCGCGTGCACGATGCGGGCCTCGACGTCGAAGCCGGTCACCTCGGCGAGCACGCAGTCGACGTTGCGGTGCTTGCGCAGGATCGCCCGCAGCGGCATGGCGATCTGGCCCTCGGACAGCACCCCGGTGGCGCATTGGTACAGCAGCGGCTGGAACAGGTGGTGGGTGGCGCGGTCGACGAGGGTGACCTGCACCGGTCGGCGCCGGAACGCACGGGCCGCGAACAGACCGGCGAAGCCGCCGCCCACGATCACCACCCGGCGAGGCTCCGCTGGATCCCGAGCGCCGCTGCTGGTCGGCTGTGTCATCGGCCGGCTCCTTCGATCATCCTGCCGGGTCGTGCCAGATCACGCCGTGCGGCAGCAGGGCGTCGGCCTCCTTCGGGCCCCAACTTCCCTTGGCGTACGGGACGACGGGCAGGTCACCACCGATCACCGGCTCGACCACCCGCCAGGCAGCCTCGACCGTCTCCTGCGCGGCGAACAGCGCCTGCCGGCCCAGCAGTGCCGCCCCGATCAGCCGGTCGTACGGTCGCTGGTCGGTTCCCGGTGCTTCGGCGAAGGTGAGGTCCTCGGCCTGCGGGGTCCAGCCGGCGCCGGGCTTCTTCCCGGTCAGCGTGATCCCGACCTGGCTCTCCGGCCAGATCCGGAACCGCAACTGGTTCGCGCCCCCGGACGGCCCGAGGTCGAAGATGTCCTGCGGTGGCCGGCGGAACCGGATCGCCACCTCGGTCGCCGTCACCGGCATGCATTTCCCGGCGCGGATCGCGATCGGCACGCCCGCCCAGCGCCAGGTGTCGAGGGTCAGCCGGACCGCGACGTAGCTTTCGGTCCGGGAGTGTGGATCGACGCCGGCGACGTCGAGGTAGCCGTCGTACTGCCCGAGCACCGTGTCTTCGGCGGTCAGCGGGCGTAGCGAGCCGATGACCGCGCCCTTCTGAGCCCGCCACGCGGCGTCGGCGAGATGGCCCGGCGGATCGGCCAGCACGCTCGCGAGCACCTGCAACATGTGGTTCTGCAGGACGTCGCGGATCGCGCCGGTGCGGTCGTAGAAGCTGCCGCGGTCGGAGACGTCGAAACTCTCCGCCATGGTGATCTGGATGCTCTCCACATGGTCGCGGTTGAGCAGCGGTTCGATCACCGAGTTGGCGAAGCGTGCGAACAGCACGTTCTCCAGCGGGTCCAGGCCGAGCCAGTGGTCCACCCGGTAGATGGCGCTCTGGGGGAAGACCTCGCTCATCGTCGCGTTGAGCTGCTGTGCGCTCTTCAGGTCGGTGCCGAAGGGCTTCTCGACCATCACCCGGGCCCCGTCGGCCTTGCCCGCCTTCGCGATGCCCTGGGCGATCCGGCCGAACAGCGGCGGCGGTACCTCGAGATAGAACAGCGCGTGACCGCCGGTGCCGACCTCGTCGGCCATCGCCGTGTACGTCGCGTCGTCGTCGAGGTCGCCGTCGACGTACCGCAGCAGGCCGAGCATGCCGGCCGCGGCGGGGGCGGCTGGGTCGATCCCGTTGGCTCGTAACGAGGCCGCGGCGTACTCGCGGAACTGATCGAGTCCCCAGCCGCTCTTGGCCACCCCGACGATCGGGACGTCGAGCACCCCCCGGTCGACCAGCCCGACCAGGGCAGGGAAGGTCTCCAGCTTGGCAAGATCACCGGTCGCACCGAAGATCACCAGTGCGTCCATGTCGGCGGTTGGCATACGTACTCCAATCAGTCCGGAGCGCGGGGCTCAGCGCAGCCGGTCGAGGATGTGGTCGCCGACCCGGAGGGCGTTCGCGATCGCGGTCAGCGAGGGATTCACCGCACCGATGCTCGGGAAGAAGCTGGTGTCGACGACGTACAGGTTGTCGAGGTCGTGGGCCTTGCAGTTCACGTCGAGCGCGGAACTCGCCGGGTCGTCGCCGAACCGCACGGTGCCGGCCTGGTGCGCGGTGGCGCCGATCGGCATCCCCTTGTGCAGGTAGATGCTGTGATCGAGCAGCCGGTGCTCGTGCATCCCCAGGTCGCCGAGCATGTCCTGCAGCTTGTGCCTCAGCCGGTTGACGCCCTCGACGTTGTTGTTCTCGTCCAGAGCCAGCTGGATCGAGCCGTCCTTGCGCACGGTGACCCGGTTGTCCGGCAGCGGAAGGTCCTCACCGCACAGCCAGAAGTCGACCGCGTGGTGGGCGATCACCTCGAACGGCATGCCCGGCGAGACCTTGCCGGCCCAGCGCGGCGCACCGCTGCGGACTTGCTCGGTGTCGGACTTGCCCAGCATCTGCATCCCGCCGAGCGGGTAGTCCCAGTCGTCGGCACCCAGATACCAGTCGTTCATCGCCAGGGTCTTCTGGAACCGGGTCGGGTTCGGCTCCTTCGACACCGCCATCAGCGCGAGGTTGTTGTGCCGTAGGTAGTGGCGGCCGACGACGTCCGAGCTGTTCGCGAGACCGTTCGGATGACGGTCGTTGGCCGAGTTCAGCAGCAGTACGGCGGAATTGACCGCGCCGCAGGCGACGACCACGACGTCGGCACTGAACCGCTCGGTCGACCCGTCGACCTCCGTCACGACCTGCGAGACCGTTCGTCCCGTCGGGTCGGTCTCGAGGCGCACCACCTTGGCGTTGGTCAGCATCGACACGTTCTCGTGCTGCAACGCCGGGTCGACGCAGATCACCTGCGCGTCCGACTTCGCCTGGACCAGGCAGGGAAAACCGTCCACCCGGTCGCACCGGATGCACACGCTGTCCCGGGTCGCCCGGCCGTGCTCGTCCTGGATGAGGTCGACGCCGATCGGCAGGTGGAACGGATGCAGTCCCTGCTTCTCCAGGTCGTCGTTCAACTGCTGGATCCGGGGCTCGTGCTCGACCGGCGCGAAGCGGTACTCCGCACTGGCCGGTCCCTCGCCGGGATCCTCGCCGTGGCGGCCGTGGACACGGTACAGATGCTCGGCCTCGGTGTAGTACGGCTCGAAGTCGTCGTACGTCACCGGCCAGGCAGGTGAGACGCCATCGTGGTGCTGCAACTCACTGAAGTCCTGCGGTCGCAACCGGAACAGTGCGGCGCCGTAGAACTTGGTGTTTCCACCCACGTAGTAGTTGGTCTCCGGCGGGAACTCGTGGCCGTGCTGGTCGTACCAGGACTCCGGCGCGCGGTAGCGGCCCTGGACGAACACCGCCGCGGAGGACCAGTTCTCGCGTTCTCGCGGCAGATAGTCCCCCCGCTCGAGCAGGAGGACCCGCTTTCCGGACGGCGCCAGCCGATGGGCCAGCGTGCCGCCTCCCGCGCCGGTGCCGATGATGATCACGTCGAAGTGCTGATCGCCCGCCATACCGCTTGATCCTTCGACGGATGCGGACGAGATACCTCACCCCGGTGGGGTGAAGCTGCCTACGCACTCAGCCGGTGACGGAAAACGAAGTACGACCAGGCCTGGTAGAGCAGCACCAACGGCAGGAACACCAGTGCGATCACGCTCATCACCGTGAGCGCGTAGTGGGCCGACGCGGAGTTGTCGACCGTGAGGCTGTACGCGGGGTCTGTGCTCGACACCAGGACCTGCGGGTAGAGGGCGGCGAACAGCCCCGCCACGGTAAGGGCCATCGCCGTCGCAGACAGCATGAACGCCGTGCCGTCACGTTCGCCGTGCACCGCCCAGACGGAGCCGACCAGTGCTGCCGGGGCGATGGCCAGGGGCAGGATCGGCCCCCAGCCGTGGTCGGCGACGACGAGGGTCCAGACCGCGAAGACCGTGACCACCACGAAGCCCGCCCAGCCGACCCGGCGGGCGGTGCGGTGCGCTCGCAGGCGTAGCTCACCGGTGGTCCTGATGCCGACGAACGTCGCGCCGTTCACAAGGCACAACGTCACCAGCGTCAGCCCGGTCCACAGGCCGAACGGCGTGAAGAGATCCCAGAACGAGCCGGTGAACTCGCCGTCGGCGTTGATCGGGAGGCCCGCGATCAGGTCACCGAGCGCGATTCCGAGGACGAGCGGCGCCAACAGACTGCCGGTCGTCAGCGTGCCGCTCCACAACCGGCGCCAACCGTGTGTGTCGACCTTGCCACGGAACTCGAAGGACACTCCGCGCATGATCAGCGCCACCAGCAGCAACAGGACCGCGAGGTAGCTCGCCGAGAACCAGCTGGCGTACCAGTCGGGGAAGGCGGCGAAGATGCCCGCGCCGCCGACGACCAGCCAGACCTCGTTGCCGTCCCAGAACGGGCCGATGGTGTTGATCACCACCCGGCGCTCCCGATCGGTCCGGCCGAGCACCCGGTGCAGTACGCCGACGCCGAAGTCGAAACCCTCCAGCACGAAGAAACCGGTCCACAGGACCGCGATGATCACGAACCACAGCTCGGGTAGTCCCATGGCTGCCTCCCGGCTCGCTAGTAGGTGATCGCCGGCGTGCGGGGATCGCGGCCGGGCTCTTCCTCGGCATGGTCGAGTTCGAGGCCGCGCCGCGCGTAGCGCAGCATCAGGAACACGTAGGCGATGCCGAGCAGCAGGTAGACGACGACCAGCGCCGCCAGACTGATCGCCAGCTCGGTCGTGCTGACCGAGGTGGACACGCCGTCCGCGGTCTTCATCAGTCCCTGGACGAGCCACGGCTGCCGACCGTTCTCCGTCAGCATCCAGCCGGCCGTGTTCATCAGGACCGGTGCAAGCACCGCCCAGGTCGCCACGGCGAGGAACAACCGCGACTGCGTGAGCTTGCCGCGGTACAACAGCCAGGCTCCCCAGACGCCGATCAGCACCAGCAGGCTGCCGAGGTAGGCCATCACCCGCATCGACCAGTACTGCACGAACACGTTCGGTACGTAGTTGCCTTCGCCGTACTGCTGGACGTCGGCCGCCTGCAGCTCGTTGAGGCCCTCCACCTGGCCGTTCCACGTGCCGGTGGCGAGCACGGACAGCAGATGGGGTACTTCGAGCAGTTGCGTCGGGGTCTCGTCGTTCCTGCCGCCGCGGATCTGGAACAGCGAGAACGAGCACGGCTGACAGGTCTCCCACTGCGCCTCGGCGGCCGAGATCTTCATAGGCTGGTACTCCGCCTCCACCACACCGAGGTGGCTGCCCACCCCCAGCGCCAGGACCGAGACGGGGAGCAGCACGATGATCGCGAGCTTGGCCGAACCGCGGAAGAGCCCGCTGTTCTCGCGGCGGCGCAGTTGCCACGCGGACACTGCCAGCATCAGCACGGCTCCGGTCAGCAGCGAAGCCAGCAGCACGTGGATGTAGCCCCAGACGAACACCGGGTTCGTGAACAGGTCCCCGATCGAACTGAGCTCCGGCCGCCCGGTCTGCGCGTTGGTGGTGTAACCCACCGGGTGCTGCATCCACGAGTTCGCGGCCATGATGAACGCGGCCGAGAGCGAGGCCCCGACGGCGACCAGCCAGATCGTGGCGAGGTGAACCCGCCGCGGCAGCACGTTCCAGCCGAAGACCCACAACCCCACGAACGTCGATTCCAGGAAGAACGCCGCGAGCCCCTCCATCGCCAATGGGGCGCCGAAGACGTCGCCGACGAATCGCGAGTACGCCGACCAGTTCGTGCCGAACTGGAATTCCTGCACCAGCCCGGTGACGACGCCGACCGCGATGTTGATCAGCAGCAGGTGACCGAAGAACTGGGTCAAGCGCTTGTGATCCTCCTTGCCCGATCGGTACCACTTGGTGTGCAGTACGGCGACCAGAAACGCCAGCCCGATCGTGATCGGAACGAAGACGAAGTGGTAGATGCTGGTCGTGGCGAACTGGATACGCGCCAGGTCGGTCGGGTCCATCGCAGACCTTTCCTCGGGCTGATCACCCTCGTCGGGAACGTCGTCGTTCCCCAGGCTCATGCCTGACTCGCCGGCGGCGCATCATTCCGACCGGGTGAGATCTGCCTGTTCTCTGGCCCAGATCCGCGCGTACGTCCGGCCCGCCGCCACCAACTCAGAGTGGGTGCCCGACTCCACTACGCGACCCGCTTCCAGCAGCAGGACCCGATCGACGCTCTGCAGCCCACCCAGCCGATGAGTGATGAGCAGCGTGGTGCGCCCGGGGGGCGCGGCCAGCAGCGTCGCGGTCAGCGCGTCCGCGGCCCGAGGGTCGAGATGCTCGGTCGGCTCGTCGAGGATCAGCACCGGAAAATCCGCCAGCAGGGCACGCGCGACGACGAGCCGCTGCCGCTGGCCGCCCGACAGGCGGGTGCCGTGCTCGCCGACTTCGGTGTCCAGACCGTGCGGCAGGCCGTCGACCCAGGTCAGCAGGCCGACCTGTGCGAGCGCGGCCCGGAACTCGGCATCGGTGGCGTCGGGCCGTGCCAGCCGGAGGTTGTCGCCGATCGTGCGGTCGAAGACATGTGCGTCCTGCTCGGCCGAACCGACCACCCGGCGGAGAGCGTCGGGATCCAGGTCACCGAGACCGACCCCGTTCAGGGACGCCGTACCGGACTCGAGGTCGAGGAAGCGCAGTAGGACGGCGGCCAGCGTGGACTTGCCTGCTCCGCTGGGTCCGACCACCGCGATCGTCTCGCCGGGCGCCAGATCCAGGTCGATCCCGTCCAGCGCAAGCTGTCCGGACGGGTAGCGAGCGCGCACACCGCGGAGCCGGATCGTGTACGGCGCGGCCGGCAGCGGCACCGGATGTATGGACTCGCGGACAGGCACCTCGACAGCCAGCAGGGCATCGACCCGTTCCTGGCTACGCCGTACCCGTTCGAAGATCGCGAAGGCCTGCGGGAGTCCGGAGGCCACCTCGAAGGCGGCCAGACAGACGAGGACGACGACAGTGAGCAGGACACCGGGGAGTCGACCGTTGTCGACGGCAACTATCCCGACCGCGAGCACACCCCACACGCAGAGGCCGGCGAGCAGGGCGGTGAGCCCCGAGCCGGTCCCCGCGGTACGGGCAGCCGCCCGAGCGACCCTGGTCAGCCCGGCGTCGGCTCGATCGGCCTTGCGCAACTGGGCCTTCGCCGCACCGTAGGCGATCAGGTCGGGCGCACCCTGGACCAGGTCGACCACAGCGGTCGACAGCTCGCCGCGCGTCTCTGACTGCCGCGCCTCGGAGCGTCTCACCAACTGCCGGGCGAGGACTGGGACGGCGGTCGCGCAGAGCAGCGCGGCAACCACGACAACCACACCGGCGGCCGGTACCAGCGTCCCGACCAGGCCGACCGTCAGCCCGATGGATGCCACGAAGACCACGTACGGCGAGACGACGCGCAACAGCAGATCCTGCAGTGAATCCACGTCGTCGACGAACCGGGCCAGCAGATCACCGCTGCGGAAACCCGGCAAGCCGGCCGGCGCGAGACGCTCGAGCCTGGCGTAGACCTTCATCCGTACGTCGGCCAGCACGCGGAACGCCGCATCGTGGCCGACCAGGCGCTCGGCGTACCTGAGCAACCCGCGACTGATCCCGAAGAATCTCACCCCGACGACCGCGAGTCCGAGCGCCGCCATGTTCGGCTGCTCGGAGGCGCGGGCGATCAGCCAGCCGGCGGTCGCCGCGAGACCGAGGCCGGCGGCGGCGCCACCCGCCCCGAGCAGACTGGCCGCGGCCAGCCGGGCCGTCACGCCGGACATCATCGGTAGTCCAACGCGGTCGCACGTTCCAGCTGGATCTCCGTGTCCGCCACCGCGACCAGGCCCGGTCGATGCGCGGCGATCAACGCCGTCCGGCCGACAGTCAGCCGGGCGACCGCGGCGAGGACCGACGCCTCGGTCTCCCCGTCCAGGTTGGCCGTCGGCTCGTCGAGCAGGAGCAGCGGTGCATCCATCAGGAACGCCCGCGCGAGCGCGGCGCGCTGCTTCTCCCCCGCGGACAGACCAGCACCGCGCTCACCCAGCGGCGTCGCGAGGCCGAGCGGCAGCCTGTCGATCGTTTGCGTGAGCCCGGCGTCGTCGACCGCTCGCAGTACGTCCTCCTCGGCAGCGTCCGGTCTGCCGAGCCTGATGTTGTCGGCCAGACTCGCGGCCAACAGGTACGGCCGCTGCGGCACCCATGCCACGTTCTGGCGCCAGCGGTCGGGATCGAGCTGCGCCAGGTTCACCCCGCAGACGGTCACCTGCCCCGAGTCCACCCCGACGAAGCCCAGCAGTACGGCGATCAGCGTCGACTTGCCGCAACCGCTCGGGCCGGTCAAGGCCACCACTTCCCCGGACCGGACGGACAGGCTGATCCGGTCGAGTGCGGGGCCGTCCCGGTCCGGATAGCTCACGCACAGGTCGTCCACCCGCAGGTCCACGGTCGGGTGGAACGGGAGAACGGCTCCGATACCGTCTGCCGGACGCGGGCTGTCCAGCACCGTGAACACCTGGTCCGCCGCCGCGGCACCATCCGTGCCCGCGTGGAAGCTCGCGCCGAGCGTGCGGAGCGGGAGGTAGGCCTCAGGAGCAAGGATGAGCACGAACAGGCCGGTCGAGAGGTCGAGACTGCCACTGACGAGCCTGATCCCGACAGCCACCGCGACGACCGCCACCGACAACGAAGCGAGCAACTCCAGAACGAGGGACGACAAGAACGCCACTCGCAGCGAACCCATCGTCTCCTGCCGGAAGTCGTCGGTCGCACGGCGGACCAGGGCAGCTTGGGACCGCGATCGGCCGAACACCTTCAGCGTCGTCAGGCCGGCGATGCTGTCGAGGAAGTGGCCGCCCAGACGCTGCAGGACGACCAGACGCTTGACCGCCTGGACCCTGGCGCCGGCACCGACGACGGCCATCAGCAGCGGGATCAGGGGAACGGTGACGGCGACGATCGCCGCAGCCACGATGTCCTGTGTCACGGCCGCCGTGATGACCGCGGTGGGGACGATCACGGCCAGGACCAGCTGCGGCAGGTAGCGGGTGAAGTAGCCGTCGAGAGCATCGAGGCCCCGGGTGCCGAGCGTCTCGAGATCCGCGGTGCGGTGCCGGGTGAGCCAGGCAGGCCCCAGGTCGACAACGTGCCGCAGCAAGGTCATCCGCAGCTCCGCCTTCGCCTGCGTGGCGGCCTGGTGTGCCATCAGCTCGGCCCACCAGGCGAGCCCAGCACGGGCGATCACCACGCCGAGCAAGGCCAGCAGCGGACCGCGCAACTCGGCAAGCCCCGCGCCGTCCTGGAAGGACCTGGACAGAAGGCCCGCCAGCAGGAAGGCCTGTGCGACGACCAAGGCCGCGGTCGCGACCCCGAGAAAGGCGGACCGCAGCAGCAACGTCCTGACTGCCCGCGTCCGACTGATCAGTCTCCGGTCAACGGCGGGCATCGGAGTCCTCGCCGAGTCGCGCGGCGCCAAGGCCCTGCCGGTCGCTCATCCGTGCCAGCGCCCGCTGGAACGGGTCGGCGAACGCAGCGTCGGTCGCGCGATCCAGGGCCTCGAGCTGCGATTGCACGGCTTCCCGACGTGCCGGGAGGACTCCGGCCCGCAGTTCCTCGAGCATGGCACGCAAGCGGCGGCAGATCTGCGGCGAGAACGCACCGTACTGGCGGATCTCGGTCACTCCGAGCTCCAGGTACTCCGCCCACCTGCGGGTCCGCAGGACCAGGCGGACCCGGCCGTCGGTGTCGAGCGCGGTCCCCCGGAACGCGCGGTCGGAGGCACCGATCCCGAGCAGCAGGGCGCCGATGTAGTTCAGCACCTGCGTCGCCGTGGTGGGGTCGTTGACCGCCGGAGACAACGCCCGGATGGCGATGTCGACCAGGATGCGCAACGCGAAGGCCGGGTCCTGGTCGATCGTGCGCTCGCGCCCCAGCGAGACCATCCTGGCCAGCCGCCGCAGGTCGGCCTCGCCGGCCGCCGCGCCGTGAACCTCCATCATGACGCTGCCCGCGATGACGAAGTCACCGATCGTGTGCGGTATGACGACGAGCTGGTCCCGGGCCGCCGCGAACCGGACAATGCCGGCTATGTCGATGTCCTGGATAGCGCCCGACCGGGGAGCCGGCACCCTGGAGCTCACCGCCCCACGCCGGTCCGCGTGATCGCCGGCACCGGCGTCCGCGACGAGATCGTCTTCCTCGGCCTCGATCGCAAGCCCGGCCTGTGCCATCGCAGCCGCGACGGCGACCGGCCGCAGCGCGTGCACGAACCGGTCGAAGTACAGCAGCAGGAGGATCAGATCGATCCCGACGGCCAGCCCGACCAGGCTGATGCCCAGATCGGGCACGGAGTCGGACTCCACCTGGCGCAGCAGTGCGAAGGCGAAGGTGAAGGTGGCCGTGAACGTCGCGAGCACGAACTTCTGCAGCCGGTCCCGGTACCACAGCCGCATGAACCGTGGCGACAGCGTGCCGGTCGCCATCTGGACGACCAGCACGCCGATCGTGACCACGAAGCCGATCAGCCCGACCATCGCGGCCGCGGCGGACGACAACACGCTGCTCGCGGTGCTCTCGGAGTACGACCACTCCGGCGGCAATGAGATCCGGCCCTCGAGCCAGAGGTCGGCCCCGGCCAGCACCACACCCAACAGGCCGCCGAGGAGCGGCACGACCCACAGACTCTGCCGGACGGACTGGTGTGCCCGGAATCCGGCTGCCCAGAACCTCACGGTCATGCCGGTCAGTGATGGAACCCGGCCGGCTCCTTCTCCTGCGGCATCGGCGCCACCAGCCCGTCGAGCCACTCGACCGCGACCCGCACATCGCGCAGGAACAGGTCGGCCATGTCGTGGCTGAATCCGTTCCGCACGACCACCCGCAGGACGACCAGATCCTCCCGATTCGGCGGCATCGTGTACGCCGGCACCAGCCAGCCCCGCTCGCGCAGCTTCCGCGAAACGTCGTATGCCGTGTACTTCGTGATGCCGTCGGCCATCCGGAACGCGAACACCGGCAGGTCCCGTCCGTCCGAGACCAGCTCGAACTCGGGCATCTCCTTGATCGCCTCGCTGAGGTGTACGGCGACGTCCTGGCAGGTCTGCTGGATCCGCTGGTAGCCGTCGCGGCCGAGTCGCAGGAACTGGAAGTACTGCAGCAGCACCTGCGCGCCGGGCCGGGAGAAGTTCAGCGCGAAGGTCGGCATATCCCCGCCGAGGTAGTTCACCTTGAAGACGAGTTCCTCGGGCAGGTTCTCGGTGTGCCGCCACAGCACCCAGCCGACGCCCGGATAGACGAGCCCGTACTTGTGACCGGATGCCTGGATCGACGCCACTCGCGGCAGCCGGAAGTCCCACACCAGGTCAGGCTGCAGGAAGGGAGCGACGAACCCACCTGACGCCGCGTCGACGTGTACCGGCACGGACAGTCCGGTTCGCTCCTCGAGGTCGTCCAGCGCGGCGCAGATCTCGGCGACCGGCTCGTAGCTACCTTCCATCGTCGATCCGAGGATGGCCACCACACCGATGGTGTTCTCGTCCACGAACTTCAGGGCCCGGTCGGCGGTCAGGTAGAGGTTGTCGCCCTCCAGCGGGACGTACCTCGGCTCGACATCCCAGTATTCGGCGAACTTCTCCCACACGACCTGCACGTTCTGGCCCATCACGAGGTTGGGCCGGTCGAAGGGCTTACCCGCGGCGCGACGGGCGTGCTGCCAGCGCCGCTTGAGTGCGAGGCCGCCGAGCATGCAGCCCTCGGAACTGCCGGTCGTCGACGTCCCGATCGCGTCGGCTGTGTCCGGCGCGTTCCACAGGTCGGCGAGCATCCGCACGCACCGGCTCTCGATCTCCGCCGTCTGCGGGTACTCGTCCTTGTCGACCATGTTCTTGTCGACCGTCTCGGCGTACAGCCGGTTCGCCTCGTCGTCCATCCACGTGGTCACGAACGTGGCGAGGTTGAACCGGGCGTTGCCGTCCAGCATGACCTCGTCCCGGACGATCCCGTACGCCGACTGAGGCAGCATCTCCTGATCCGGCATCCGGTCCTTCGGGACCGACACCACGGTGTCCCTGGTGAATCGTGGTAGGACGGTCAGATCGCTGGCCGCCCGTTTCGTGGTGCTGCTGATGCCGGTCATCGCCGATCACCCCTCGGTCGCGGCGACACGACTTGCCGCCACCATCCATCCCACACCCGGGTGTCCGGGACGTCCTCACCCGCTCCGCATGAGGCACACGCCGTACGCCGGGGCTGCGCTCAGAGCGAGCGGACCCAGTTGGCCAGCAGTGCGGCGCCGGCATCGCCGGACTTCTCGGGGTGGAACTGGGTGGCCGCGAGCGGGCCGTTCTCGACCGCGGCGACGAACCGGTCGCCGCCGTACGACGTCCAAGTCACCAGCGGGGCCACCGACTCGCGGGCGTCGGTCAACTGCCACTCGCGGACGCCGTACGAGTGGACGAAGTAGAAGCGTTCCTTCTCGATGCCGTCGAAGAGCGCAGAGCCGGCAGGTACGTCGACTGTGTTCCACCCCATGTGCGGGACCGGCTCGTCGTGCTGGGGCTTCAACCGCTCGACAGTGCCGGGCCACTGCTCGCAGCCCTCGGTCTCGACGCCGTGCTCGATGCCGCGGGCGAAGAGGATCTGCATGCCGACACAGATCCCGAGCACCGGGCGCCCGCCCGTCAGGCGCCGGTCGACCACGACGTCACCGCGAACGGACTTGAGTCCGGTCATGCAGGCCTCGAACGCCCCGACGCCCGGGACGAGCAGACCGTCCGCGTTCAGCGCCTCGTCGAAGTCGGAAGTGACAGTCACGTCCGCGCCGACGCGCTGCAGTGCTCGCTCCCCCGACCGGATGTTGCCCGATCCGTAGTCGAGAAGCACGACCTTCTTGCTCACAGAGCGCCCTTGGTCGACGGAATGCCCGGCTGCCGCGGGTCGAGCTCGGCGGCCGCGCGCAGCGCCCGGGCGAAGGCCTTGAACTGGGCCTCGACGATGTGGTGCGGGTCGCGGCCGGACAGCACCCGGATGTGGATGCAGATCGCGGCATTGAACGCGAGCGTCTCGAACACGTGCTGGGTCAGCGAACCGGCGTAGTCGCCGCCGATGATCGCGTACACCTGACCGTCGGGCTCACCGGTGTGGACGCAGTACGGCCGGCCGGACAGGTCGACCGTGCAGTGCACCAGCGCCTCGTCCAGGGGCACGGTCGCGTCGCCGAAGCGGCGGATGCCGCGCTTGTCCCCGAGAGCTTCACGAAGCGCCTGGCCGATGCCGATCGCGGTGTCCTCGACCGTGTGGTGCGCGTCGATCTCGAGGTCGCCGACCGTGTTCACGTGCAGGTCGAGCAGCGCGTGCTTGGCCAGTGCGTTGAGCATGTGGTCGTAGAACCCAACCCCTGTTGAGATCTCGGCCCGTCCCTCGCCGTCGATGTTCAGCTCGACCAGGACTTTCGACTCGCTGGTCTCCCGATCGATCCGCGCTGTGCGGCTCATGCACGTCCTCGCTTCGCTGCGGGCGCGCATTCCCCGCATTGGCGACTGTGTTGTCTTATGAGCTCGCTTCGCTCACTCATGTGTCAGCCTTCCCACGTCGGTCTTCAGTACACGCTCCAGTGAAGCGCGGAATGCGGCCATCTCGGCGCCGGTGCCGATCGACACCCGCAGCCAGCCGTCCGGTCCGGTCTCGCGGATCAGTACGCCGTCGTCCAGCAGCGACTGCCAGACCGCGTGCCGGTCGGCGAACGTCCCGAACAGGACGAAGTTCGCGTCCGAGTCGACCGCGCGCAGGCCCTGCGCCCGCAGCCAGTCGACCGTCTCGTCGCGCTCCACCCGCAACTGCTCGACCCGGCCGAGCAGCTCGTCGGAGTGCCGCAGTGCTGCCCGCGCGACCGCCTGCGTCACCGCGGACAGGTGGTACGGCAGCCGCACGATCCGCAGCGCGTCCACCAACTGCTTGCTCGCGGCAAGGTATCCGACCCGGCCACCGGCCAGCGCGAACGCCTTCGACATCGTCCGCGCCACCGCGAGATTCGGGTACGACGGCAGCAGCGTCACCGCACTCGGCGTCCCGGTACGGCGGAACTCGGCGTACGCCTCGTCGACCACCAGGACCGAGCCGACCGCGGCGGTCCGGGCGGCGATCGCCTCCACGACGTCGATCGGCAGCGCCGTCCCGGTCGGGTTGTTCGGCGAGGCGAGCAGTACGACGGACGGGTGATGCCGGGAGATCGCGGCCAGCGCCTTGCTCTGGTCGAGGGTGAAGTCCTCGGCCCGGCGGCCGGTCACCCAGGCCGTGTTCGTGTCCCGCGCGTACTCCGGATACATCGAGTACGTCGGCGCGAACGAGAGCGCCGTACGTCCTGGTCCGCCGAAGGCCTGCAGGATGTGCAGCATGACCTCGTTGGAGCCGTTGGCCGCCCAGACCTGCTCGGCGGTCAGTTGCGCGCCGGACTCCCGGCCCAGGTACGCCGCGAGTTCCCCGCGCAACTCCAGGAACTCACGGTCCGGGTAGCGGTTCAGGCCACGCGCCGCCTCGGTGACCGACGCGGCGATGTCGGCGACGGTCTCCTCGCTCGGCGGGTACGGGTTCTCGTTGACGTTGAGCAGCACCGGGACATCGAGTTGCGGGGCGCCGTACGGCTCGAAGCTCTTCAGCTCGTCGCGGAGCGGCAGCCCGTCGAAGCGGCCCATCAGTCCTCCCCGGGGAATCGCACCGACACCGCGGCGCCGTGGGCCGGCAGGTCCTCGGCGTGTGCCAGCGCGACCACGTGGCCGGCCACCTCCTGCAGGGCGTCGCGCGAGTAGTGCACGACGTGCATCGCCTTCAGGAAGCTGCGCACGGACAGTCCCGACGAGTGGCAGGCACAGCCGGCGGTCGGGAGGACGTGGTTGGACCCAGCGCAGTAGTCGCCCAGCGAGACCGGCGACCAGCCGCCGACGAAGATCGCGCCGGCGTTGGTGATCAGCCCGGCCCGCTCCTCCGCGTCCGCGGTCTGGATCTCCAGGTGCTCGGCGGCGTACGCATCCACCACCGCGGTCCCCTGGTCCAGATCGTCCACGAGTACGACGGCCGACTGCTGACCGTTGAGCGCTTCGGTGACCCGGTCCTGGTGCTTGGTCTTCGCGACCTGCACCGACAGCTCGGCCTCCACCTTGGTTGCCAGCGTTTCCGAAGGCGTCACCAGCACGCTGGCGGCCATCGGGTCGTGCTCGGCCTGGCTGATCAGATCGGCGGCGACGTGCTGCGGGTCCGCGGTGTCGTCGGCGAGGATCGCGATCTCGGTCGGGCCGGCCTCGGAGTCGATGCCGACCTCACCCAGTAGGAACCGCTTGGCGGCGACCACGTAGATATTGCCTGGCCCCGTGATGAGGTTGACCTTCCGGCATCCGTCAAAGCCGTAGGCGAAGCCGGCGATCGCCTGCGCGCCGCCCATCGCGTAGACCTCGTCGACGCCGAGCAGCGCACACACCGCGAGCACAGTCGGGTGCGGCAAACCGCCGAACTCCTTCTGCGGCGGCGATGCAATCGCCAGCGACGGGACCCCGGCGACCTGCGCCGGCACGACGTTCATCACGACGGACGACGCCAGTGGCGCACGACCACCCGGCACGTACAGCCCGACGCGCTGAACTGGGACGAACCGCTGTGTCACCCGCCCACCGGGGGCGGGCTCGGAGGCAATGTCGGCAGTGAGCTCGTCCTGGCTGACCTCGCGGACCCGCCGGATCGACTCCTCGAACGCCACACGGACCTCGGGGTCGAGCTCCTCCAGCGCCGTCTTCAGCGCCTCGGCCGGGACGCGGACCTCGTCGACACGCACATGGTCGAACCTCTCGCCGTACTCCCTGATCGCCTCGAGTCCACGATGGCGGACGTCCAGACAGATCGGTCGGACGACGTCGAGAGCCTTCTCGACGTCGAACACAGCTCGGGGGACGAGGGCATTCACTTCGGCTTGGAGGTCGGACACCTCTCCGGCCGCCACTCGGCCCCGCAGGTCGACGCGGCGAATCATGGGCTCAGTCTAGTGGTGACGACCCGCCGTCCCTGCGCCCTATCCACCACGCGGCCGATCACGGGCCGTGATCGGGGTGATCGTCCACTACGCTCGACAGCATGGACTCCCGCCTGCCGCTGCTCACTGTCGAGACGGTGATCTTCCCCGGGCTGGTGCTCCCCATTCCGGTCACCGATGTCCAGGGCCGCGCGGTCGTCCGCGACCTGGTCGAGAACGGCGGTGAACTCGTCTGCGGCGCGCTGGCCGTCCGGGACGGGTACGAGCTGGGTGAGCGGGTGTTCCGGTCGCTCTACGGAACCGGTTGTGCGGCGACGATCTCGGAAATCACCCTCGACGCCGACGACGACGGACCGGTCGAGCTCACGCTGACCGGCAACCGCCGGTTCAAGGTGGCCGAGCTGGACGGCGGCGGCGACTACCTGGTCGCGGACGTCGAGTGGCTGGACGAGGAGCTGGGCGACGACCCACTCGGTACGGCGACCATCGCGATCGAACGGTTCCGCCGGTACGCCGCGGCCGTCACCGAGATCAGCCGCCCAGGCCTGCACATCGGCGAACTGCCGGACGACCCGAGCACGTTGTCGTACCTGATGTCGGCCGCGATGACACTGCTCACCCCGGACCGGCAGAAGTTGCTCGAAGCCACCGACACCACGGCCCGGCTGGCCCAGCTCGTCGGCCTCCTGGACACCGAGCTGGCCGCCATCGCCGCGCTCCCGTCGCTGCCCGACACCAACCTCAGCTGGTCGACGATGTCGCCGAACTGACCCCCGCCGGGGTTGTAGTAGACCCAGGGGACCTTCTCGAAGGGGCTGGGGATGGACGGGAAATACGTACTGATCACCGGGGGAACCAACGGCATCGGGCTGGCGGCCGCACGCGAGCTGAGTCAGCAGGGCGCACGCATCGGGCTCGTGGCGCGGAATCGGGCGAAGGCCGAGAAGGTCGCCGCCGACCTCGCCGGGGCGGACGTTTTCGAGGCCGACCTGACCTCGCAGGCCTCGATCCGGACGATGGTCGCCGACGTCGCGGACCGGGCGCCGGCCATCGACGTCCTGGTGAACAACGCCGGCGCGATCTACGGCACCCATCAGCTCTCGCCGGACGGGATCGAGCTGACCTGGGCGTTGAACGTGCTCGCGCCGTACCTGATCACCAATCTGCTGACCGACCACCTCTCCCCCGGCGGCCGGGTGATCATGACCGTTTCGGACGAGCACGCGAAGGCGAAGCGCATCGACTTCGACGACCTGACCGGGACGCGGTTCTACTCCACCACCGCCCGGATGACCGGCGGCCCACTGCGCCGGTACGGCGAGGCGAAGCTCGCGACGATCCTGCTCACCGCAGACTTGGCCCGGCGAGGAGTCCAGGCGTACTCGTTCGAGCCCGGGCTGGTCTCCACCGGGTTCAACACCAACAACGGCCGGCTGATGAAGGCCATGATGGCGATGACCAAGCCGTTCGCCAAGACACCGGAGCAGGGCGCCGAGACGCTGGTGTGGCTCGCGACGGGAGCTGAGGCCGAGGCCGGCGGCTACTACTCGGACAAGCAACTCACCCAGCCGTCCACGGCGGCGCAGGACCAGGCGACCGCCGAGCGGCTGTGGCAGACCTGCGGGGAGCAGACCGCCCTACCGAAGTGAATCCCAGCGCGGTATGGTACTGGTATGAGCAAGCAGATCACCGTGCGGTTGCCGGATGAGCTGGTCGACTTCATGGACCAGTTGGTGGCGACCGACAAGGCAACGAGCCGGGCGTCCGTGGTCGCCCGGGCGATGGAGCGTGAGCGCCGCCGCGAGCTGGCCGCCCGCGACCTCGCCATCCTGACCGAGCACGGCGACTACCCCGACCTGGAGGGCCTGGCCCCCGCGGCCGCCGGCACCGTGCTCACCGACCTCGACTGATGCGGCCGCTCCACATCGCCCGGCTCGACAAACCGCGGCCGGTCGTGGTGCTGACGCGTGAACTCATCCGCCCACGCCTGACCAACGTGACGGTGGCGCCGATCACCAGCACGATCCGCGGCCTGTCCACCGAGGTACTGGTCGGCCCGGAGAACGGGCTGGACCATCAGAGCGCGATCTCCTGCGACAACATCCAGACCATCCCGAGGGCCCAGCTCGGCCGCCTCATCGGGTACCTCCACCCCGACCAGGAACCTGCCCTGGCCGAGGCGATCACCCTCGCCTTCGACCTCGAGCTCTAGCCGAGCTTGCTCACGTCGCGCACCGCGCCCTTGTCCGCGCTGGTGGCCATGGCGGCGTACGCACGGAGTGCCTGCGAGACCTTGCGCTCACGTGCGCGTGGGGCGTAGACGCCGCCGAGGGCATCCCGGCGTACGGTCAGCTCGGCCTCGTCGACCAGCAGCTCGATCGAGCGATTCGGGATGTCGATGCGGATCTGGTCGCCGTCCTGGACCAGCGCGATGGTCCCGCCGGACGCGGCCTCCGGGGAGGCGTGTCCGATGGACAGGCCCGAGGTGCCGCCGGAGAAGCGGCCGTCGGTGACGAGCGCGCAGACCTTGCCCAGGCCGCGGCCCTTCAGGAACGACGTCGGGTACAGCATCTCCTGCATCCCGGGGCCGCCCTTCGGGCCTTCGTACCGGATCACCACGACGTCACCCGGCTGGACCTGCTTGGCGAGGATCTTCTCGACCGCGTCCTCCTGCGACTCGCACACCACCGCAGGACCCTGGAACGTCCAGATCGACTCGTCCACCCCGGCCGTCTTCACGACGCAGCCGTCGACGGCCAGGTTGCCCTTCAGTACGGCGAGGCCGCCGTCCTTGGAGTAGGCGTGCTCGAGGTCGCGGATGCATCCGCCGGCCGCGTCGGTATCGAGGGTCTCCCAACGCTCCGACTGCGAGAACGCGGTCGCCGACCGCTTGCACCCGGGCGCCGCGTGCCACAGCTCGACGGCCTCCGGCGACGGCGAACCGCCGCGCAGGTCCCACGTCTTCAGCCACTCGTCGATCGAGTCGCTGTGCACGGTGTGGATGTTCTCGTTCAGCAGTCCGGCCCGGTGCAGCTCACCCAGGATCGCCGGGATGCCGCCGGCCCGGTGCACGTCCTCCATGTAGTACGTCCCGCCCGGCGCGACGTTCGGGGCGACCTTGGCCAGGCACGGCACCAGGCGCGACACCGCGTTGATGTCGTCCAGGTCGAAGCCGACCTCGGCCTCCTGCGCGGCCGCGAGCAGGTGCAGGATCGTGTTGGTCGACCCGCCCATCGCGATGTCCAGCGCCATCGCGTTCCCGAACGCCTCGCGGGAGGCGATGTTGCGCGGCAGCACGGTCGCGTCGTCGTTGTCGTAGTACCGCTTGGTGATCTGTACGACGGTCTCGCCGGCCTTCTCGTACAGGGCCTTCCGCGCGGTGTGGGTGGCGAGCACCGAACCGTTGCCGGGCAGCGACAGGCCGATCGCCTCGGTCAGGCAGTTCATCGAGTTCGCGGTGAACATGCCGGAGCAGGAGCCGCAGGTCGGGCAGGCGTTCTCCTCGATCCGCAGGATGTCGGCGTCGGAGACGTTCTCGTTCACCGCCTCGGACATCGCGTCGATCAGGTCCAGCTTGCGCACGGTGCCGTCGACCAGGGTGGCCCGCCCGGCCTCCATCGGACCACCGGAGACGAACACGGTCGGGATGTTCAGCCGGAGCGCGGCGTTCAGCATGCCCGGGGTGATCTTGTCGCAGTTCGAGATGCAGACCAGCGCGTCGGCGCAGTGTGCCTCGACCATGTACTCCACCGAGTCGGCGATCAGGTCCCGCGACGGCAGGCTGTAGAGCATGCCGCCGTGGCCCATGGCGATGCCGTCGTCGACGGCGATCGTGTTGAACTCGCGCGCGATCCCACCGGCCGCGTGGATCGCCTCGGACACGATCCGGCCGACCGGCGCCAGGTGGGTGTGGCCGGGGACGAACTCGGTGAAGCTGTTCGCCACCGCGACGATCGGTTTGCCGAAGTCCTCCCGAGCGACCCCGGAGGCCTGCATGAGGGCGCGGGCGCCGGCCATGTTGCGGCCGTGGGTGACGGTACGGGACCTCAGGGCAGGCACGACGGCATCTCCTCGCAGTAGAACGACCCCTTTGATGTTGCCACGTGCGTCCGGATGGCGGTACGCGGGTCCCGGATTGTGGAGCGGATGATTCTGTCGGACGCCGGATCTAGCCTGAGCACATGGCTGGGATGGAACACCACACGCGAGCGGTGCATCCTGCCTTGCGCCCGTACGTCGGCGACGTGAGCGGGTACGCGTACCACGGCGATCCCCCGGAGCTGCACCGCGGCCTGCCCTCGCGGTACCTGACGCTCGTCATCACCCTCGACGATCCGCTGGGTGTCGCCTGGCCCGACTGTCCGGTGGAGAAGTACGACGCGCTGGTCGGCGGACTGCACTCGACCGCGGTCCATATCGGCGCGACACCCAGCCGGGCGGGCGTCCAGCTGTCACTGACGCCGGCCGCGGCGCGCGTCCTGCTCGGCCTGCCACCCGGTGAGCTCGCGTCCACCGTCGTCGGCCTCGACGAGGTGCTCGGCCGGCCCGCCCGCGTGCTGACGGAGCAACTACGGGAGGCCCCGAGTTGGGACGAGCGCATGGACCTCCTCGAGACGCTGTTCCTCCGGCGGATGGCGGACACGCCTGCACATGAGGTGCGTCCGGAGGTCAGCTGGGCCTGGCGACGACTGCGGGACGCCGGCGGGGCGATCGGCGTACAGGAGCTGGCCGCGGAGGTCGGTTGGAGCCGGCGGCATCTGACCGATCGGTTCACCGCAGAATTCGGGCTGCCGCCGAAGGTGGCGGCGCGCGTGCTGCGGTTCGAGCGGGCGGTCGGGCGGTTGCGACGGCAGCCGGCGACCCGGCTCGCCGACCTGTCCGCCGAGTTCGGGTACGCCGATCAGGCGCATCTGACCAGGGAGTGGCAGGCGATCGCGGGCTGCTCGCCGCGGCAGTGGCTGGTCGAGGAGCTCCCAAATCTTCAAGACTTCGTCCCGGCCTGGGCCGAAGAGTTGGAGGCATGAACACGACGACTGAACAGAAGAAGAACGTGATCGGCGTCTGGCCGGGTCTGCACTACAAGGACGGACAGGCCGCACTGAAGTTCCTGACCGAGGGACTCGGTTTCGTCCTGGTCGCGTCGTACCCCGGAGTGGCTGAGGGTTCGGTTGCTCATGCCGAGCTGTCCTGGCCGACGGGTGGCGGCATCATGGTCGGCTCGAGCGACGCCAAGTCCGAAGCGGACGAGTTCAGTGCGCTGGCCGACGTGCCCCAGTCGGTCTATCTCGTCCACGACGACCCGGACAGCCTGATCGGCCGCGCGATCGCCGCCGGTGCCGTCGTGGTCCGCGGTCTGTCCGACTCGGACTACGGATCCCGCGGCTTCACCGTCCGCGATCCCGAGGGCAACATCTGGAGCGTCGGCACCTATGCCGGCGAGATCCCCGAGTAATCCACAGGATCGTGCCGCACGCCCAGCATCGACGTAGCGATCTCATTAGACTCGCGGGGTGACCGAGACACCCGGGCTGCCCGTTTCCGAAGCCGTCGAAGTGCTGAGCCGAGTCTTCGGGTACGACGCCTTCCGCGGTCAGCAGGCCGAGATCATCGACACGGTCGTTGCCGGTGGGGACGCCTTGGTGCTGATGCCGACCGGTGGTGGCAAGTCGCTGTGCTACCAGATCCCGGCCCTGGTCAGATCCGGCGTGGGCGTGGTGATCTCGCCACTGATCGCGCTGATGCAGGACCAGGTCGACGCGCTGACCGCGCTCGGGGTCCGGGCCGGCTTCCTCAACTCGACCCAGGACTTCGAGCAGCGGCGCGAGATCGAGCAGGCGTTCCTGGCCGGCGAGCTGGACCTGCTCTACCTGGCCCCCGAGCGGCTCCGGGTGGAGTCGACCGTGCGGCTGCTCGACCAGGGCAAGATCGCACTGTTCGCGATCGACGAAGCGCACTGTGTGTCCCAGTGGGGCCACGACTTCCGGCCCGACTACCTGATGCTGTCGGAGTTGCACGAGCGCTGGCCCGACGTACCGCGGATCGCGTTGACCGCGACCGCGACGGAGGCGACGCACCAGGAGATCGCGACCCGGTTGAAGCTGACCGACGCGAAGCACTTCGTCGCGAGCTTCGACCGGCCGAACATCCAGTACCGGATCGTGCCGAAGGACAGCCCGCAGCGGCAGTTGCTCGATCTGCTCCGGACCGAGCACGCCGGCGACGCAGGCATCGTCTACTGCCTGTCCCGCAACAGCGTCGAGAAGACGGCGGCCTTCCTGACCCAGAACGGGATCGAGGCCGTGCCGTATCACGCCGGCCTGGACAGCCGGACCCGAGCCACCAACCAGGCCAGGTTCCTGCGCGAGGACGGGCTGGTCGTGGTCGCGACGATCGCGTTCGGGATGGGCATCGACAAGCCGGACGTCCGCTTCGTCGCCCATCTCGATCTGCCGAAGTCGGTCGAGGGCTACTACCAGGAGACCGGCCGCGCGGGGCGCGACGGGCTGCCGTCCACCGCGTGGCTCGCGTACGGTCTGCAGGACGTCGTTCAGCAGCGGAAGATGATCGACACCTCCGAGGGCGATCTCGCGCATCGGCGCCGGCTCAGTTCGCATCTCGACGCGATGCTCGCGTTGTGCGAGACCGTGCAGTGCCGCCGGTCGCAACTGCTCGCGTACTTCGGTCAGCACGGCGACGCGTGCGGGAACTGCGACACCTGCCTGACTCCGCCGGAGTCGTGGGACGGGACGATCGCGGCGCAGAAGCTGCTGTCGACCGTGTACCGGCTGCAGCACGAGCGAGGCCAGAAGTTCGGTGCAGGCCAGCTGATCGACATCCTGCTCGGCAAGGAGACCGAGAAGGTCAAGCAGTTCCGGCACGACCAGCTGAGCGTGTTCGGGATCGGCACGGAACTGAAGGACACCGAGTGGCGTGGCGTGATCCGGCAGTTGCTGGCGCTGCGGCTGCTCGCGGTCGAGGGCGACTACGGGACGCTGGTGCTCACCGACGAGAGCGGCGAGGTGCTCGGCCGCCGGCGCGAGGTGATGATGCGCCGGGAGCCGGAGCGGATGCGGTCGAAGTCCTCGTCGGGGTCGAAGAAGAAGGCGGCGGCGGACCTCTCCCCCGAGGCGGCTCCGGTCTTCGAGCGGCTACGGACCTGGCGTGCCGCCGTCGCGAAGGAGCAGGGCGTCCCGGCGTACGTCATCTTCCACGACGCGACGCTCCGCCAGATCGCCACCGACCTCCCCGGCAGCCTGGCCGCGCTGGGCACCATCAGCGGTATCGGCGAGAACAAACTGGCCAAGTACGGCGAGGGCGTCCTGGAGGCGCTGTCCGCGCCGGACTGATGTCGAGTCCGGCCGGGTTCCTTCGACGCGAGGGTATGAGCGCGGGTCGGCCGCGCTCTGCGGAGTGAAGGAGCAGGATCATGTCTTCATCGGTGTTGTTGATGGCGATGTCCCTCGACGGGTACATCGCGGGCCCGAACGACCGTCCGGGCAACCCGGGCGGCGACGGCTTCATGCGGTTGCACAAGTGGTACGAGCGCGCGGACGGCGAGTTCGGCCGGCCGGAGGGGCCGGCCGGCGACGTCTGGGACGAACTGAACGCGACCGGCGCGGTGCTGGTCGGCCGGCGTACGGCGGAACAGGTCGACTTCTACGGCGGCGACCACCACGGCGTGCCGATCTTCGTGCTCAGCCGCCAACCGGTGCCGGAGGCGGCCGCGAAGTACGAGACGGTGAAGTTCGTGTCCGACATCGAGACCGCGATGGCGCAGGCGAAGGCCGCGGCCGGGGACAAGGACGTCCTGGTCCACGGTGCGGTGACCGCCCAGAAGGCGCTCGAGGCGGGCGTACTCGACGAGCTGCAGATCGACCAGGTCCCGGTGCTGTTCGGCGGCGGGATGCGCCTGTTCGACGTCCTGCCGGAACGGATCGAACTGGAGGTCGCCCGGGTGATCGACACCCCAGCAGCCACCCACATCCGCTACCGCGTCCGCCGCTGAGCATTCAGTTCAGCATGGGCTGGAGGGCGGTGAGGAGTCCGGCCATCGCGGTGTCGACCTGTTTGTTGCCATCGGCAAGGAGCAGGGCGACGGAGAGTCTCTTCTCCGGGATCACGAGCAGCAGGCTGGTGTGGTCGGCCATCTCACCGCGGTGGCCGAACGCCGTACCGATGCCGAACCGGCCCGTGAACCGCATCGTCCCCAGCCCGTACTCGCCCTCGCCCTTGGTCATCTCGCTCACCAGGTCGGCCGGAAGCACGCGGCCGCCGTACAGCTCGTATCCCCAGCGCGCGATCGTCGGCGCGTCGGCGGCGAGCCCTCCGTTCGCCGCCGACAAGCTGGCGATCGAGCGGCACGGGAGATAGCCGTCGTTCGCCGAGCCACACCCGGGATTGGCGTCGGCCACGGCGGGCGGCTGCGGCTTCTCGCCGTCCTGGAAGGCAGCATGCTGCAGCCCTGCCGGGGTCGCCAGGTCCCGGCGGAGCACGGTCGCGAGCGGCTGCCCGGTCACCTTCTCGATCAGCAGACCGAGCAGCACGTAGCTGGGATTGCTGTAGTTGTAAGTGCTGCCCGGTGCTCCGACCGGCGCAGTGTCGTAGGACAAGGCCTGCTCATGCGTCCAGTGCTCACTCGGCGCGGTCGCGATCGCCTTGTCCATCCGCGCGTAGTCGTCGGGCAGGTAGTTCGGTACGCCGGATGTCATCGAGAGATGCTGCCGGACGGTCGCCTTGTTCGCGGTCAGCCTGTGCTTCACGTACGTCGAGATCGGCGCGTCCAGGTCGACCTTCTTCGCTTTCGCCAGCAGCATCACCTCGGCCGCGACGAACGTCTTCGTGATGCTCGCGACCGCCATGCTCGTGTCCGCGGTCAACGCCGTACCCCGGGCGTCCTTCCCCGCCGCCCCGGCCCAGGTCCACCGATCGGTGACGACCGTGGCCGTGACACCGCGCGAGCCCGACTCGAGGTCCGGTGTCGCGACGATCTTCGCGAGCACGTCCTGCAAGGCCTTCGCCTTCGCCTGATCGAGCGGCGTCGTCGCCGGATCAAGGAAGATTGCGGCCGTGGCCGGCGTACTCGTGGCCGGGCTCCCACCCGAACAACCCACCAACGTCAGCACCAGCAGCGCCGCCATCCCCGATTTCACCATCCTTCGATAGTGGCACCGAAGGAGTTCAGCGCTGCGGAGTCCAGTCGACGGTGGCCGCCAGATCGGCGAAGTCGTAGATCAACCGGGAGCGGCGAGAGGCGATCCAGGCCAGGCATACCTTGTTGGTCGCTAGATCGTTCACCGGTACGGCGGCGACGTCGGAGCGGTGGTAGAAGGTCGCGACCGACAGCGGGAGGATCGAGATACCGGTGCCGGTCGCGACGTGTTCGAGCTTCTCCTCGACGCTGCGGAGTGCGGGGAGCGGCTTCGGTGCGCCGGTGCGCAGTTCCAGCGCGATGTCGCGCCATTCGGGAACGGCGTCGGGCTCCTGGAGCAGGTGTTCGCCGGCGAGGTCGGTGATGTCGATGACCGGTTTGCCGGCCAGGCGATGGTCGGACGGGAGCATCGCGACCCGGGGCTCCTCGAAGAGCGGGCGGATGGTCAAAGCCTGCTGGTCGATCGGCAGGCGCACGATGCTGACGTCGACTCGGCCGTCGTGCAGGACGTCCACCTGGTCGTCCCAGGTCGTGCGGATCACTTCGACCTCGACCTCGGGATGTGCGGCGGCGAAGGCGCGGACAGCTGGGGTGACGGTGATGCCGGGCATGAAGCCGACGGTGAAGGTCTTCGGTCCCCGCGCAGCTTGAGTGACGCGGCGGCGCACGGCCTCGGCTGAGGCGAGGAGTGGCCGGGCGTCGTCGAGCAACTGGCGACCCGCCGGCGTGAGTTCGGTGGCTCGCTTGCTCCGGACGAAGAGCTGGACCCGGAGCTCGTCCTCGAACGCGCGGATCTGCCGGGAGAGCACCGGCTGGGCGATGTGCAGCCGCTCCGCCGCCCGGCCGAAGTGCAGCTCCTCGGCGACGGCCACGAAGTACCTGAGCTTGCGGAGGTCGACGTCCATAATACCTTCAGGGTATTACAGACGCCGGAACAGGTCTTGGACTCCGGCGGCCGGACGCCCGCATCGTGGAAGGGAATCCCCCACCACGAAAGGCAGTCTTCTGATGAGTTTGCAGGATCAGCGCGTCGTCGTCCTCGGCGGTACGTCGGGAATCGGGCTCGCGACCGCCCACCTCGCCGCCGCCCAGGGCGCCACCGTAATCGTTGCCTCCAGCAACCCCGAGTCCGTCAAGCGCGCGCTGGAGGCGCTTCCCGGCACCGCGTCCGGCGAGGCGGTCGATCTGACCGACGCCGCTGCGGTCAGAGCGTTCTTCGATCGTCTCGACCCGTTCGACCACCTGATCTTCACGGCCGGTGAACCGCTCACGCTGCTCGAGGTCGAGTCGATGGACCTCGCGCGGGCCCGGCAGGCGTTCCAGCTCCGGTACTTCGGCGCTCTCGGTGCGGTCAGCGCCGCCGCATCGAAGATCCGCCGGGGCGGCTCCGTCGTACTGACGACCGGCGCCGCAGGTGACCGCCCCAGTCCAGGCTGGTCGGTGGCGGCCAGCATCTGCGGTGCCATGGACTCCTTGGTCCGGGCACTCGCCGTCGAACTCGCACCACTCCGCGTCAACGCGGTCAAGCCCGGCGTCGTCCGCTCGCCACTGTGGTCGGACCTGTCCGTCGAAGACCAGCAGACCTTGTACGACGAGACGGCGCGGCTGCTCCCGGTCGGACGGGTCGGTGAGGTCATCGACATCGCCGAGGCGTACGTCTACCTGATGAACCAGGGTTACGCGACCGGCACCATCGTCACCGTCGACGGCGGCCACGTCCTCGTCTGAGCTGGCAGAGTGGACACCGTGGCACGCATCCTGATCACCGGTTCCGCCGACGGCCTCGGCCGGCTGGCCGCCTCCGAGCTCATCGATCAAGGGCACAACGTCGTACTCCATGCCCGCAACGAGGCCCGTGCGGCTGATGCCATGTCCGCCCTGCCCGGAGCCGAAGCCGCGTTGACCGGCGATCTCGCGAGTATCGCGGAGACGCGCGACCTGGCCCGGCAGGCGAACGAGTCGGGCCGGTTCGACGTGGTGATCCACAACGCGGCGGTCGGTTATCAGGAACCACGGATCGAGACCGTCGACGGCCTGGAACACGTGTTCGCCGTCAACGCGTTGGCGCCGTACCTGCTGAGCGCTCTGATCGATCGGCCGGACCGGCTGATCTACCTGAGTTCGGGCATGCACGAGGGCGGGGACGTCGTACTCGACGACCTGCAGTGGGTACGTCGGCGATGGCGGGGAGCGCAGGCGTACTCGGACTCGAAGCTGCACGACGTGATCCTCGCCTTCGCGGTCGCCCGGCTGTGGCCCGACGTACTGTCGAACGCCGTGGATCCGGGCTGGGTCCCGACCAAGATGGGCGGCCGCGGTGCACCCGGCGACCTGGGCCAGGCTCACCTGACCCAGGTCTGGCTCGCGACCGCGGCGAGTACGCCGAGCGGTGGGTACTACTACCACCTCCGGCCGCACCGGACGCATCCGGCCGCGTCCGATCCGGAGGTGCAGGCGACCTTCCTGGACGCCTGCGCCTCGCTCACCGGCGTGACGTTGCCGGGTCATTCCTGAGAGACGTACAGCCGGTTCCCGTCCTGGTCGCGGAGGCTGAACATCGGCGGGACGTCCGGCCACTTCAGCAGTTCATCGGTCTCGACGCCTGCGGCGAGGAAGTGCTCGTGCGCCGCCTCGGCGTCCGGGCTGGACAGGCGAATGCCGGTGTCGATGCCGGCCGGGCTGTCGTCCCTGGCCGGGGTGAGCGCGATGCTGGCCGCGGCGCCGGGTGGCGCGACCACGATCCAGCGACCGCCGAGCTGCGGCAGCGGAGCATCCATCAACAGCTCGAATCCCAGCGTCTCGGTGTAGAACGCGACCGCACGATCCTGGTCGCTGACCGGTACGCCGACGGTCCGAATGCCGGTGAGGTGGTTCATCTCGTTCTCCTTCTCGGTGAAAGGTGCTTTCACTCAGGAGGTAGAAGCCGCACCGGCGTTTTCGACATCACTTCACAAGAAAACCCCGGACGGATACCGCTGCCGTCCGGGGTTTCTCGATGTGGAACGACTACTTCGCGACCACCCGAAGGGTGAACTCGGCCTGGCCGTCGCCTGTGGAGCGGGCGACGAAGCCGCCGGACTTGAGCGCGGCGAGGTCCTTGTCGGAGCTGAACCGTTCGCTCAGCGAACCCGCGGCCTCGAAGTCGATGTAGCCGATCGAGACCGCGCCCTTCGTGTCAGGCAGGGCCTGCTTGAAGTTGTCGGTCTGGCCCAGCGTGCCGCCCTTCAGCACCTGGTCGGCGTAGTCCTTGTCGGTCGCCAGCACGAGCGTGTCGTCGTCCTTGGCCGACTCGACCGGGATGTTCGCCCGGGACTTGTCCCGCAGCAGCGTGGTCAGCTTCTCCACCACCGGCTCGGCCTTGGCCGGGTCGGTCTCGAGCCGGGCCGCGATCTTCGGGCCGTTCGAGGTGTCCTTGTCGATCGCGAGGGCCAGGTTCTTGCCCAGCACAACCTTCAGGTCGTCCGGCAGCTTCAGGCCGGTCTCCTCGGCGAAGCCCTGGGTGAGCTGCTCGAGGTTGCCGTTGGCCGCCTTCTCCATCTGCTTCCACATCGTGTCGATCAGGCTCTCGCCACCCGACACCGCGAGCGCACCGGCGGTGCTGTCCGGCAACTGGCTGATCACGTCACCGGCGTCGGCCGAGTTGACCTTGATGCTCTGGTCACCCAAGGCGATGCCCTTCAGCTCGACGTACTGCGAGTCGAATCGCAGCGCCGCCGCCATGCTCGCGTCGCCCAGGCCGGCCAACTGCTCGGACTCGACCCGGCCGGAGAGCGAGGCAATGGCCTTGATGTCCGCCCACGCCGACATGAAGCCGCGCTCGCCGAGCCTGTCCATGTCCGCGCTGAACTTGGCGTTCTTCTCCAGCGGGTTGTCCTTGGCGGTGGCGACCGCCGTGTCGACGATCGCCTGGCTGTCGGCGAGCAGGACGTAGCCGTTGCTGAACGCACGGCCCGGCTTCTCGTCCTCGTTGGCCAGCAGCTTGTCCAGGCCCTTGTTCGCGTCGCTCTCGCTCTTCACCTGGACGGCGAGCACCACGTTCGGGTCCTTCTTGCCGTCGGTGGCGGGCAGCGCGGCCAGCCCGGCGCGCTCGCCGAGCCACGGCTTGATGTCCTTGTCGTAGTTCACATCGGCGAGGTCGTCACCGGCGTACTTCTTGATCTGCTCGAACAGCTTCTGCCGCAGGTCGTCCTTGTCACCGGTCAGGCCGAGGTTCTCCTTGACCGACGGGAACTTCATCAGGAACCGGATCGCGGCGACCTTCTGGCCGGCCGACGGGTTCAGGTCCACGCGGGCGTAGGCGACCGCGGTGCCGGGCAGCACGGCCTCCGGCTGCTCGCCGCCGTTCAGCTTGCCGTAGGCAAAGATTCCGCCGCCGGCGACGACCAGCACCATGGCCAGCGCGGCGATCAGCGGGATCACCTTGCCGCGGCGCTTCTTCGGCTCCTGCTGCCACTGCCCCGGACCGAACCCCGGCCCCTGCGGCGGCTGTCCGCCGATGTTCATCTGCTCGTACGCGCCTGGTCCGCCAGGCTGCTGCCCGTACGGCGCCTGACCTGGGTGCCCCTGCGACGGCGCCTGGCCGTACTGCGGTGCACCCTGCGGAGCGCCCTGCGTCCAGGGACCCTGCTGGTTGCCGGGAGCACCCATCGGGCGCTGTCCCTGCGGAGCTCCGTGCTGGGCGGGGCCGCCGTACTGGCCTTGACCCTGCGGAGCGCCGTGCTGGGCGGGGCTGCCGTACTGGCCTTGACCCTGCGGCGGACCGGCGTACGGACGCTGTCCCTGCGGGGGGCCGCCGTACGGGTTCTGGGGGTGCTGCGGACCGCCGGCGCCTGGGTACGGCGGGTTGGGCGGGATGTTCTGGTCGGACATATGCTCCCTCGCGTGGTCCGGTGGCCTCACCCACCGGCTAGGTCGTCCGGCGCTCTCGCGCGGCACGACCTGGACACACTAGTGCACCGGTGGCGGGGTGTTTGACGCGCCAGGTTGCGAAGTGGTTGCAACCGGCTCGCTGCGCCAGGTGGCGGCGGCGATGACGGCCGCGGCCAGTGCGGCACCGACCAACCAGGCCGCGGCCGGAGTCCAGGTATGCAGCTCCAGCGGGGCTGACACCAGGTCTCCCGGCTTGGCCGCCTCCAGTCGCTGCTGCAGCGGATCATGGCCGAGCAGCATGCCGACACCCCACGCGATTCCCGAACCCATGCAGGCGCCGAGTACGACGATCGCGACCGACCACGGCCCGTAGTTGCGCAGCCACCAGAAGAGCGCAGCACCCAGCACCAGCGCGGTCACGAACCCGATCGAGGTAAACGTGCCGTCCGGCCCGAAGATCCGGGTCATCTGCTCCTCGCCCAGAGCACCGCCCCGCTCGTCGACCGTGTACTGCGCCAGCGGCGAGAACTGCTGCCAGGCCCACCCGGCCACCACGCCGGCGACCAGGAACACGACGACGGTCACCAGGATCGCCTTCGCCCACGGCATCTCCGGCTCCGGGGCCGGCGGCGTACCGAGCGGCAGCCCCGAGGGCGGTGCGACGTACGGCGAGGGCTGTGCGGACTCCTGTTGACTCACCTCGACAGTGTGGCTCATTCTCTGCTGCCCCACCCCACCGCCCCGGTCGGCAACCGAAGACGACTCGTTCACTGGTCCCCCTCAGCTGGCCAGGCAGGAAGGTCCGAGCAGCGCCTTGAGATCCGCCATCAGCGACGACGTCGGTGTCACCCGGAACCGGTCGCCGATCCGCATCACCGTGGTCTTCTGGCGGGCCTGCAGGCGCAACTGCACCTCGGTCATCCCGGGATGCGACTGCAGCACGTCCCGCAGTTGCTCGACCAGCGGCGGCGTACACCGGTTCACCGGCATCGTGATCACCACCGGGCCGCTCGGGCCCTCGGTCAGGTCCGGAACGATCACCTCGGAGCCGCTCAGCTCGAGCCGGTCCTCACGGCGCCGGACCCGGCCCTTCATCAAGATGATCGCGTCGTTGGTGAGCAGGTGTGCGTGCAACTGGTACGCCGAGGAGAACATCATCACCTCGATCGAACCTTCCAGGTCCTCGATGGTGACGATCGCGTAGATGTCGCCGCGCTTGTTCACCTTCCGCTGCACCGCGGTGACCAAGCCGCCGATGGTGACCTGGGAGCCGTCCGGCCGGTCCTCGTCGGCGAGCAGTTGACCGATGGTGCAGTCGCTGCCGTTGGTCAGCACGTGCTCGACGCCGAACAGCGGATGGTCGGAGACGTACAGCCCCAGCATGTCGCGCTCGTGCGCGAGCTTCGTCGCCTTGTCCCACTCCTCGATCTCCGGAACGGTGACGGTGAGCCGGCTGTTCCCCTCGCCCTCGTCCGCCTCGTCGTCGCCCATCGAGAACAGGTCGAACTGACCGTGCGCCTCGTTCCGCTTCAGGTCGATCGCCTCGTCGACGGCTTGCTCGTGCACCGCGGCGACCGCGCGCCGGGCGTGGTTCATCGAGTCGAACGAACCGGCCTTGGCCAGCGACTCGATCACCCGCTTGTTGCAGACCGGCAGCGGCACCTTGTCGATGAAGTCGACGAAGTCGGTGAACCGGCCCTTCTCCTCGCGAGCCGCGACGACCTCGGCCACCACGTTCACGCCGACGTTGCGGATCGCGGACAGGCCGAAGCGGATGTCGGTGCCGATCGGGGTGAAGTTCGAGTCCGACTCGTTCACGTCCGGCGGTAGCACCTTGATGCCCATCCGGCGGCACTCGTTCAGGTAGATGGCCATCTTGTCCTTGTCGTCCTTGACGGACGTGAGGACCGCGGCCATGTACTCCGCCGGGTAGTTCGCCTTCAGGTACGCCGTCCAGTACGAGACCAGCCCGTACGCCGCGGAGTGCGCCTTGTTGAACGCGTAGTCGGAGAACGGGACCAGGACGTCCCAGAGCGCCTTGATCGACTGGGCGGAGAAGCCGTTCGACTTCATGCCCTCCTCGAAGCCGACGTACTCGGCGTCGAGGACCTCTTTCTTCTTCTTGCCCATCGCCTTGCGGAGCAGGTCCGCTTTGCCCAGGCTGTAGCCGGCCAGCTCCTGGGCGATCTTCAGCACCTGCTCCTGGTAGACGATCAGCCCGTACGTCGGTCCGAGGATCGGCTCCAGCGCCTTCTCCAGCTCCGGGTGCAGGTAGGAGACCTCCTGCTGCCCGTTCTTCCGGAGGGCGTAGTTGGTGTGCGAGTTCGCGCCCATCGGGCCGGGCCGGTACAGCGCGCCGACGGCCGAGATGTCCTCGAAGCCGTCCGGCTTCATCAGGCGCAGCAGCGCCCGCATCGGGCCGCCGTCGAACTGGAACACGCCGAGCGTGTCACCGCGGCCGAGCAACTCGAAGGTCGGGCCGTCGTTCAGGCTCTTGGCCAGCTCGTCCAGGTCCAGCGTGATGCCGCGGCTGGCCTCGACGTTCTTGACCGCGTCGTCCATGATCGTCAGGTTGCGCAGGCCGAGGAAGTCCATCTTGACCAGGCCGAGCGTCTCGCAGCTCGGGTAGTCGAACTGGGTGATGACCTGGCCGTCCTGCTCGCGGCGCATGATCGGGATCAGGTCGATCAGCGGCTCGCTGGACATGATCACGCCGGCCGCGTGCACACCCCACTGGCGCTTCAGGTTCTCCAGCCCGCGCGCGGTGTCGACGATCTTGCGCACGTCCTGGTCCGACTCGTACAGCTGCCGGAACTCGCCGGCCTCGGAGTACCGCTTGTGCTGCGGGTCGAAGATGCCGGACAGCGGGATGTCCTTGCCCATCACGGTCGGCGGCATCGCCTTGGTGATCCGGTCGCCCATCGCGAACGGGTAGTCCAGCACCCGGCCCGCGTCCTTGATCGCCTGCTTGGCCTTGATCGTGCCGTAGGTGACGATCATCGCGACCCGGTCGTCGCCGTACTTCTCGGTGACGTAGCGGATCACCTCGGGGCGGCGGCGGTCGTCGAAGTCGACGTCGAAGTCGGGCATCGACATCCGCTCCGGGTTCAGGAAGCGCTCGAAGATCAGGCCGTGCTGGAGCGGGTCCAGGTCGGTGATCTTCATCGCGTACGCGCACATCGAACCGGCACCCGAACCACGGCCCGGTCCGACCCGGATGCCGTTCTTCTTGGCCCAGTTGATGAAGTCGGCGACGACGAGGAAGTAGCCGGCGTACCCCTTCCCGACGATGACCTCGATCTCGTACTCGGCCTGCTTGCGGACCGCGTCCGGGATGCCGTCGGGGTAGCGGAAGTGCAGACCGGTCTCGACCTCGGCGACGAACCAGGACTCCTCGTTGTGTCCCTCCGGGCAGGGGAAGCGCGGCATGAACCGGCCCTCGCCCTCGGTGAAGCTGACGTCGCACTGCTCGGCGATCAGCAGCGTGTTGTCACACGCCTCCGGCAGTTCCTTCCAGACCTCGCGCATCTCGGCCGCGGTCTTGACGTAGAACTCGTTCGCGTCGAACTTGAACCGGTTCGGGTCGGACAACGTCGAACCGGACTGCACGCACAGCAGCGCGGCGTGCGCCGTCGAGTCCTCGGGCTTGGTGTAGTGCAGGTCGTTGGTCGCCACCAGCGGCAGGCCGAGCTCCCGGGCCAGCTTGAGCAGGTCCTTCTGGATGTCGCGCTCGATGCCGAGGCCGTGGTCCATCAACTCGCAGTAGAAGTTCTCCTTGCCGAAGATGTCGCGGAACTCCGCGGCGGCCTCGACGGCCTCCTTGTACTGCCCGAGGCGGAGCCGGGTCTGCACCTCACCGGACGGGCAGCCGGTGGTCGCGATCAGGCCCTGGCCGTAGGTGTTCAGCAGCTCGCGGTCCATCCGGGGCTTGAAGTAATAGCCCTCGAGGCTGGCCAGCGAGCTCATCCTGAACAGGTTGTGCATGCCGGAGGTGTTCTTCGCCAGCAACGTCATGTGGGTGTACGCACCACTGCCGGAGACGTCGTCGCGACCCGAGTTCGCGTCGCCCCACTTGACCCGCTTCCGCTCGCTCCGATGCGTGTGCGGCGTCAGGTACGCCTCGACGCCGATGATCGGCTTGACGTCGTACTTCTTCGCGGTCTTCCAGAACTCGTAGGCCCCGAACACGTAGCCGTGGTCGGTGGTCGCTATCGCCGGCTGGCCCATGTCATGGGCGGTTTTGAACAACTCGTCGATCCGCGCGGCGCCGTCCAGCATGGAGTACTCGGTGTGCACATGTAGATGCACGAAACTGTCGCTGGACGCCATGTCTTCGCAGACCTCCCAGGGCGTGAGTGAGCGGGACTGACACAGCCTATGCGGGCCCCACCGACAGTTTTCGCAGACCCTCCGACCGTCCCGGCCGGCGCTCCGAAATCGCCCGATATCCGGTCGTGGACCAGACCAGGTTCACACCAGTTCGCTGTGGTCGCCGGTCACGACCAGGGCCTGGCCGTCGTACATGGGGAGGTAGGGGACGTTGGTGCGGTCGTAGAGGGCGGCGACCTTCTCCAGGAACTCCGTTTCCGGGTGGCCGGGAGAGTTCAGGTGCGGGACGATCGCGTGGTCGAGGACGCCGAGACCGTCCCAGATCACCTCGCCCTCGACCACGTCGACGTCGTCGCACAGTTCGAGCCCGCGCAGGCTGGGCGCGAGGACGCACGGCCCCGCGCTGTACCCGGCGTACACCAGGTGGTCGGAGCGGATCAGATCAGGGAGGATCCGGTCGGCGCCGGAGCGCGCCATCGCCTCGCGGAGGACGAAGACGTTCCCCCCGCGGACCCAGACTCCGTCGTACGTCGAGAAGTCGGCGGACTCCCGGAGATCGAGCTCCTCGGGACGCAGACCCAGTTCGGTCAGCCAGGTGATCTCGGCCGCCACCTTCTCGTTGCGTTCGCCAGGCTCCTCGAAGTCGATCGAGTTGCAGATGACGGCGACCCGGCCGCTCGGTGGCAGGAGTGCCACCAGGCGCTCGGGATGGTCGCCCAGGCGGAAGGAGGACAGGTACAGCCTCACTGCGAGTCCACGAGCAGATCCAGCGCGTGGTCGAGGTCGTCCGGGTACTCCGAGGTGAACTCGACGTACTCGCCGGTGCCGGGGTGGTTGAAGCCGAGGCGCATGGCATGCAGCCACTGCCGGGTGAGCTGGAGCCGCTCGGCGAGCACCGGGTCGGCGCCGTACGTCAGGTCGCCGCAGCACGGATGGCCGATGGCGGACATGTGCACGCGGATCTGGTGGGTGCGGCCGGTCTCGAGGGTGATCTCGAGCAGGGTCGCGTACCGGAACGCCTCGAGCGTCTCGTAGTGGGTGACGCTCGGCTTGCCGCCCGCGACGACGCCGAACTTGTAGTCGTGGTGCGGGTGCCGGTCGATCGGCGCGTCCACTGTCCCGGTGAACGGGTCCGGGTGGCCCTGGACCAGCGCGTGGTAGATCTTCTTGACCGTGCGCTCCTTGAAGGCGCGCTTGAGCACGGTGTACGCGTACTCGGTCTTGGCGACGACCATCAACCCGGAAGTACCGACATCGAGCCGGTGCACGATGCCCTTCCGCTCGGCGGCTCCGCTGGTGGAGATCGTGAAGCCGGCTCCGGCCAGGTGGCCGATCACCGTCGGGCCGGTCCAGCCGGGCGACGGGTGCGCGGCGACTCCGACTGGTTTGTCGACCACGATGATCTCGTCGTCGTCGTACACGATCCGGAGGTTGTCCACAGTCTCGGGCACGACGGTCACCGCTGCGGGCGGAGCCGGCAGCTCGACGTCCAGCAGTACGCCGGCCGCCACCCGGGACGACTTGGGAGCCGGGGCACCGTCGACCTGGACCAGGCCGGACTCGATCAGCTCGGCGGCCTTGGTCCGGGACACGCCGAACAGGCGGGACAGAGCCGCGTCCAGGCGCTCGCCGGCCAGCCCGTCCGGCACCATCACGGTCCGGGAGTCACTCACTTCCGGTGGTCTTTCGTACCGTCCAAGCGGACGCCGCGCAGGGTCTGCAGGACCAGCAGGCAGGCGGCCGTGGTGACCGCCATGTCGGCGACGTTGAAGATCGCCCAGTGCGGGGTCTGCAAGAAGTCGATGACGTGCCCGTGGAACGGCGACGGCTCACGGAAGACCCGATCCATGATGTTGCCGACCGCACCGCCGAACAGCAGCCCGAACGCGATCGCCCAGCCCACCGACCCAAGTCGCCGGGACAGATAGATGACCCCGGCCGCGACGGTGATCTGGATGACGCTGATGTACGGCGTATACCCGGCGCCGAGGCTGAATGCGGCCCCCGAGTTCCGGATCAGGTTGAACTTCAGCAGGCTCCCGATCACGTTCACCGGCTCACCCGGCGTCAGATGCTGGAGCGCCAGAGCCTTCGTCAACTGATCCAGCCCGAGGATGACCAGCCCCACGACGGCGAAGATGAGGGTCCACTTCCAGGACTTCTTCGGCGGCGGCGTGGCCGGGTCCGGAGACGACGGAGAACCGGCCGACTCGTGGTCGGCCGGTTCCGGCGTCGGTTCAGCGTCGTCCCCCGCCTGACGGGACGAGGTGTGGTTCAGCGGCGTTCTTCGCGTTCTTTGCATGACACGCACAGTGTCGCACGCGGGAACGCCTGCAACCGACCCTTGCCGATCGGGTTGCCACAGCTCTCACAGACGCCGTAGGTGCCGTTCTCGATCCGGGCCAGGGCCCGCTCGATCTGGTCCAGCATGTCCCGGGCGTTGTTGGCCAGCGACATCTCGTGGTCGCGCTCCAGCGTGGTGGAGCCGACATCGGCCTGGTCGTTACCGGCTCCGTCACCGCCGTCGCGGAGCAGGCCCACGATCTCCTGCTCGGCGTCGCGGATCTCCTCCCGCAGGTGCACCACGTCGGCCTCCAGCTCGCCGCGCAGTTCGGCCAGCTCGGCCGTCGTCCACGGGGTCTCCCCGGATTTCACCGCGAGGGTCTCAGCCTTGCGTGCTGCGGACTTCGCCGGCGCCGTTGCCGGGGCCCTGTTCTCGTTCGTTTTCATGGCCACCCTCTTCGTCGGAGCTTTCTTCGCAGGGGTCTTCGCAGCTGTCTTCTTCGCCGCGGCCGAACTTGTGGATTTCTTCGCCGCGGAAGTCTTCTTGGCCGGTGAGGTCTTCGCCGGCGCCTTCTTGCGGGCCGTGGTCTTGGCCTGCTCGGTCGTCTTCTTCGCGGCGCTCTTCTTGGCCGCGGCGGTGCGTTGGGGGGCGGTCTTCTTGGGAGCCGATGTAGCCATGGTCAGCTACCCCCTGCCTTCGTCGGAGACTGAAGCGGACTGGTCGCAAGACATTAGGCCACGTGTTCACCACGTGCCAGTCCGACGCGCAGACCGTGGACATACGGTAGTCGGTTCTTCAAGGCCACTCGATGTTCCGCGCGTCACAGTCGCATCTGCGACTGTCTCACCACCCGAGTCTGTTTCGTTCCGAACGAGCATCAGTTCGGACCCAACTGGAATTCAGCCGGGCATCTGTTCGATGCCCCGGCCGGATGTCGCTCTCCTCCCCCTTTGACGTCCTACCGCAGACCGAGGTCCGGAAGCACCCGAGCCCGCGGGAGAATTCTCATCCCTGAATCCTCCCCTGACCACTACTTTTCACTGCCCCACCCCGCCGGACCCGGTCACTTAACGATTCGTAGTTGCCTGGTACTACGCCGTACACTGACAACCGCGATCCGCAAAGGCAGCGATGGGGCCATCACCCCGGAGCCGCCGGAAGAACGGTCCGCAAGGACCTATTAGAACCGGCCGCGGCGCGGGAAGGAAGTGGGTAGCTCCACCGGGAGTTACCAAGGAGGGTGGTACCGCGCGGTATCCGGCGACCAAAAGCCTGGTACTTCGTCCCTCGTCAGCAGGTCACTGGCGACGAAGGACGACGGAACGATGACGGCAGACACCCCGTGGCGGCAGGTCCCGGCACAAGTTGATTTCCCCGCGCTCGAGCGCGAGGTGCTCACCCGGTGGGACGAGCACGATCCCTTCGCCAAGAGCCTCGAGCAGTCCGCGGGCGGACAGCCGTGGACGTTCTTCGAAGGCCCGCCGACGGCGAACGGCATGCCCGGCACCCACCACATCGAGGCCCGCGTCTTCAAGGACGTGTTCCCGCGCTACCGGACCATGAAGGGCTTCTGGGTCGAGCGCAAGGCCGGCTGGGACTGCCACGGCCTGCCGGTCGAGGTCGCGGTGGAGAAGGAACTCGGTTTCACCGGCAAGAACGACATCGAGGCGTACGGCATCGCCGAGTTCAACGCCAAGTGCCGTGAGTCGGTCCTGCGGCACGTGGACGCCTTCGAGGTGATGACCCGGCGGATGGGTTACTGGGTCGACCTCGAGAACCCGTACCGGACCATGGACGCGCCGTACGTGCAGTCGGTCTGGTGGTCGCTGAAGCAGATCCACGACAAGGGCCTGCTGGTCGAGGACTACCGCATCACGCCGTACTGCCCGCGCTGCGGCACCGGTCTGTCCGACCACGAGCTCGCCCAGGGCTACGAGACTGTCGTCGACCCGTCGGTCTACGTCCGCTTCCCGCTCACCTCCGGACCCCTGGCCGGCCAAGCGTCGCTGCTGGTCTGGACGACAACACCTTGGACGCTCGTTTCAAACACTGCTGTCGCAGTTCATCCCGATGTCGAGTACGTCGTCGCGACCGATGGCACCGAGTCGCTCGTCGTGGCGGAGCCGCTGCTGGACCGGCTCGGTGAGGGCTGGACGGTGACCGGCCGGTACGGCGGCCGTGAGATGGAGCGTTGGACCTACCAGCGACCGTTCGAGCTGGTCGAGTTCCCCGAGGCGGCGCACTACGTCGTACTCGCCGAGTACGTCACCACTGAGGACGGCACCGGTCTGGTGCACCAGTCCCCCGCGTTCGGCGCGGACGACCTCGCGGTCAGCCGCGCGTACGACCTGCCGGTCGTGAACCCGGTCGACAGCAGCGGCCACTTCGCCGCCGACGTGCCGCTGGTCGGCGGGCAGTTCTTCAAGAAGGCCGACGAGACCCTGGTCAAGGACCTCCAGGACCGCGGCCTGCTCTACAAGCACGTGCCGTACGAGCACCCGTACCCGCACTGCTGGCGCTGCCACACCCCGGTCATGTACTACGCCCTCCCCTCCTGGTACATCCGCACCACCCAGGTGAAGGACGCGCTGCTCCGGGAGAACGAGAAGACCAACTGGTACCCGGACTCGGTCAAGTGGGGCCGGTACGGCGACTGGCTGCGCAACAACATCGACTGGGCCGTCTCCCGGACCCGCTACTGGGGTACGCCGCTGCCGATCTGGCGGTGCGCAGACGACCATCAGGTCTGCGTCGGGTCGCTGGCCGAGCTCAGTGAGCTGACCGGCCGCGACGTGAGCGAGACCGACCCGCACCGGCCGTACGTCGACGACATCACCTTCGCCTGCCCGACCTGCGGCGCGGAGTCCCGCCGGGTGCCCGAGGTGATCGACACCTGGTACGACTCGGGCTCGATGCCGTTCGCGCAGTGGGGCTACCCCTGGGTCGAGGGCTCGAAGGAGAAGTTCGAGCAGACCTACCCGGCCAACTTCATCTCCGAGGGGATCGACCAGACTCGCGGCTGGTTCTACACGCTGATGGCGATCGGCACGCTGGTCTTCGACGAGTCGCCGTACCGCGATGTCGTCTGCCTCGGCCTGATCATGGCCGAGGACGGCCGGAAGATGTCCAAGCACCTGGGCAACATCCTGGAGCCGATGAGGCTGATGGACGACCACGGCGCCGACGCCGTGCGGTGGTTCATGACCGCGTCCGGCTCACCGTGGAAGGCCCGCGGCCTCGGGCCGAACGTGCTGAACGAGATCGTCCGGAAGGTACTGCTCACCTACTGGAACACGGTCGCGTTCCACGCTCTGTACGCGCGGCTGGCCGACTGGTCGCCAACGGACGCGCCACCGGTCGCCGAGCGATCGGTGCTGGACCGCTGGCTGGTCGGCGAGACGCACCGGCTGGTCCGCGACGCCGACGAGGCGTACGCGGTCTACGACACGCAGAAGCTGGGCACCGCGATCGGCGGCTTCGTCGACGTGCTCTCGAACTGGTACGTCCGGCGTTCGCGCCGCCGGTTCTGGGCCGGTGACCCCGGCGCGCTGGCGACGCTGCACGAGACGCTCGAGACGCTGACCCGGGTGATGGCGCCGCTGACGCCGTTCGTCACCGAGTGGGTCTGGCAGGACGTGTTCCGCCCGGTCACGCCCGGTCTCCCGGAGTCGGTGCACCTGACGACGTTCCCGGCGTACGACGAGAACCTCATCGACGATGCACTCGCACAGCATGTGTCGATGGCACGTCGCGTGGTCGAGCTCGGTCGCTCGGCGCGGGCCGAAGCGAAGGTGCGCACGCGCCAGCCGTTGTCCCGGGCATTGGTCGGATCGGCGGCGATCGCTGACCTGTCGCCGCAGTTGCTGCGCGAGATCGCCGACGAGCTCAATGTCGGTTCGGTCGAACCGCTCTCCTCGGCCGGCGCGGACCTGGTCGAATTCTCCGCGAAGGGCAACTTCCGCGAGCTCGGCAAGCGGTTCGCCAAGCAGACCCCGGTGGTCGCCGCCGCGATCGCCGCGGCCGACGCCGCCGCCCTCGCCGCCGCACTGAAGGAGTCGGGTACGGCGACCGTCGTGGTGGACGGCGAGAACGTCGAGGTCGGCGAGTCCGAGGTGCTGCTGTCGGAGCGGCCGCGCGAAGGCTGGTCCGTGGTGAACGAGCAGGGCGAAACCGTTGCCCTCGACCTCGAGGTCACGCCGGAGCTCAAGCAGGCCGGTCTGGCCCGCGAGGTGATCCGGACCCTGCAGGAAGCCCGGAAGAACGCCGGCCTCGAGGTCTCGGACCGGATCAAGGTCTGGCTCACCTCGACCGACACCGACCTGACCGATGCCCTCGGCAAGCACAGCGACGAGATCGCCCGCGAGGTCCTGGCCGTCGAGCTGGCGCACTCGGCCCCGACCGAGACGCCGGACGTTGCCACCGGCACCGAAGAGGACCTGCACCTCACCTACTGGCTAGCCAAAGCCTGACCCCCTCCCACCTCACTCCCCCCATCCACCCCACTCCACCCGTCACACCTCACCCCACCCATCCCACCCGGCCCGCGTGCTCGCCCGCCCGCCCGTCCGTCCATGCCCATTTGGTGGGCTGACCCACCGGATGGCGGGTTGGCCATCGGCAGGCGGCTGGCCAACCCACCATCTCGCGGGTCAGCCCACCAGACGGGGGCGGACGGGCGGGCGCGCGGGTCGGCATGCGGGCGGGAGGGAGGGCGGGTGCGCGGGCGGGCACGCCGGCGAGTGGGTCGACCCACCGGATGGAGGGTTGGCCATCGGCAGGCGGCTGGCCAACCCACCATCTCGCGGGTCAGCCCACCAGACGGGGGCGGACGGGCGGGCGCGCGGGTCGGCATGCGGGCGGGAGGGAGGGCGGGTGCGCGGGCGGGCACGCCGGCGAGTGGGTCGACCCACCGGATGGAGGGTTGGCCATCGGCAGGCGGCTGGCCAACCCACCGTCTCGTGGGTCAACCCACCAGACGGGGGCGGACGGGCGGGCGCGCGGGTCGGCATGCGGGCGGGAGGGAGGGCGGGTGCGCGGGCGGGCACGCCGGCGAGTGGGTCGACCCACCGGATGGAGGCGGACGGGCGGGCGCGCGGGCCTGCATGCGGGCGCGCGGGCGAGTGGGTCTGCATTCGGGCGGGTGGGGAGGGCACGCGGGTGGGAGGGCACGCGGGTGGGTGGGTTAGCGGGGTGGGCGGACGGCGCGGGCTCGGAGGGATGGGGTGGCGCCGAGGTGGTTGATGGTGTCGACGAGCACCAACCGGGCTGCTTCGATGCGCTCGGTGCCGAGGGTTCGGCGGAGTTCTGCATCCAGGGCCGCCCGATGACGCCGGGCCGCGGCGATCACGGACTGTCCCCGCTGGGTGAGTACGACGTTCCGCGCGCGAGCGTCGGCGGGATCCGGCTCGCGGGTCAGGTAGCCACGATGCTCGAGGTCCGCGACCGACTTGGACGCGGCCTGCTGAGTGACGCCGAGACGCTCGGCCAGTGTGCTGATCGTCACCGGGCCGCTGATCAGGTGCTGGAAGATCACCCCGTCGGCGAATCGGGTGTCCTCGAAATCGTCCGCCACCAGGCGGCGCTGCAGCTCGTCGGCCAGCGCCCAGCCGGCGAACAGCGAGGCGAGTGAGAGGTCCGCACCGGCCGGATCGAAGTCCATGCCGCGAACTATACAACCGTGGTTGTGCATCGGCTAATCTACACCCATGGTTGTGCAAAAGGAGTTTCTGGATCGGGCGCACCGGATCGTGTGGTGCACCGTCGCGACCGTCGGCCCGGATCACCGGCCGCGGACCCGCATCCTCCATCCGCTGTGGGAACTGGCGGATGAGCTGACCGGGTGGATCGTCACGCGGGCGACGCCGGTGAAGGTGCGACACCTTGCCTACAGCCCGTACTTGAGTTGCAGCTACTGGGAGCCCGGTCATCAAGTGGCAGTCGCGGACTGCCGCGCGGAGTGGATCGCCGATGTCGCGACCCGGCAACGAGTCTGGGAGCTGTACCGGGGCGAGCCGGCACCGCTCGGCTACGACTTCTGGAGTGTGTTCCCCGACGGCCCGGCCGGGGAATCGCCCTCCCTGCTACGGCTGACGCCGTACCGGCTGCGGCTCACCGACGTCGAGACGCTCAGTGGCCGGAAGGATCCGCTCGCCTGGCGCTGACACCCTGTCACCGCAACGGGACGGTGTGTCAGAAGTGGCCAGACATGCCGAAGAGGCGGTGCCGCCGGAAAGCACCGCCTCTTCTCGAGGTTTTTTAGACGCCGTGACCGTGAGCCTGGGCGCGAGCCTCCGGGCGGAAGCCGTTGCGCGGGCTGAGCGTGTCGTCGCCGTTCCCGAGCGCCTTGAGCTGCTCGGTGAAGTACGTCTTCAGCCGGCTGCGGTACTCGCGCTCGTAGGCGTGCAGGTCGTCGATCGTGCGCTCGAGCTGACCCTTCTGCTTCTCCAGCGTGCCGAGCATCTGGGCCCGGCGCTCGGCGATCTCGCCGTCCAGCTTCTCGGCGCGGGCACGGGCCTCGCCGGTCATCCGGTCGGCCTTGCCACGCGCCTCGTTCTCCAGCCGCTCGGCCTTGGCGCGGGCCTCGCCGATGATCTTGTCGGCGGTGTCCTTCGCCTCCTGGACCAGGTCGTCGGAGTGCTTGGTCGCCATTTCCAGCAGCCGCACGGCGGAGCTGGACGCGTCCCCGACAGTGCCTGCTGCCGCAGCAGCCCCCGCGGCCGCTACAGCGGGCACCACGGGTGGCTTCTCCTCCGGCTTCTCGACGACGACCGGGGGCTTGGGCTGCTGCACGACAGGCGGCAGCGCAGCGGTCTGGTCGACGACCGGCCGCTCCTGTCCCGCGCCCGCGCGCTGAGCCGCCGCGAGCTTGGCCCGCAGCTCCTCGTTCTCGGCGAGAAGTCGCTCGAGCTCGGCTTCCACCTCGTCGAGGAAGGAGTCGACCTCTGTGACGTCGTAGCCCTCCCGTAGTCGGACGGGCGTGAACTGCTTCGAGCGGACGTCATCCGGCGTCAGCGGCATCTTTCACCTCGTTTGTCTGTGTCTTGGCGGAGTCCCCGTGGCCTTCACCTCGGCGACTCAGTAGATCACGTTATCGCTTCGTTGTGTTCTGACGGAATCCGGGCGGGCGATAACGCTCCACTGCCCCCGCGGAGAGTCTCGACAACTCAGCCGTTCGTCGAGACTCTACCTACCCAGTCCCCGATGTCCTCACCCTCCGACCCGGCAGAACCTCCACGGGTTCCCTGTCCGCCCCGATCCGCTGGGTCACAGCGATCCGAGCGCGGTCGAGTTGATCGACATCGCCACGGAGACGATCACGAACAGCATCAGCATGGACAGGTCGATCCGGATCCCGCCGGCCCCGATCGGGGGCAGGATCCGTCGCAGCGGGCGCAGGAACGGATCGGTGACCGAGTAGATCAGTTCGAAGAACAGCAGCAGTGGGCCTTTCGGGTGCCACTGCGGCGCGAACATGACGATCAGACTGAGTACGAACCGCGCCACCAGCACCAGGAAGAAGGCGAGCAGCACCCAGTACAGAACACTGAGGACGAGCGTTAGAGCAACCATGTCGTCAATGAGTGTAGAAGACCGGCGAAGGGTTCGGGTCAGCTCTGGTTGTAGAACCCGTCCGCGGCGATCTTCTCCTTCTCCTCGGCGGCCACCGTCACGTTCGGCGGGCAGACCAGGAACACCTTGGTGGTGATCCGCTCGATCGAACCACGGCAGCAGAAGATCAGCCCGGCGGCGAAATCGACCAGCCGCTTGGCATCCGCGTGGTCCATCTCGGTCAGGTTCATGATGACGGGCGTGCCGTCGCGGAAGTGCTCACCGATGACTCGCGCCTCGTTGTAACTGCGCGGGTGCACGGTGGTGATGCGGGCCAACTCGGTAACCTCCGGGGACGGTGCGACACCACGTCGATCTGGAAACTTGCTCACCGTTGCGCCCTGCTCCTCGCGACCCGAGTGAGATTGCGACTCGGTGCGGGATTCACGGGCCTCGCGGCTCTCCCGGCCGGCGGGCACCGGCTCGGGCTCGTGGGACTCCCCGTCGACGGCTGCGTCGTCGTACTCTTCGTAGTCGTCGTACTCGTCGTCGTAGCGAGCGTTGTAGCGCTCCCCGTCCTCGACCAAGCCGAGGTACACACCCATCTTGCGCAGTGCGCCGCTCATGGCCCTCCAGCCCCTCGATCCCGGTTCGACGACAACGGTGAGCAGGAAACAAACCTGCTCGATGTCGACACTAACCGAGTGGAGGACGCGTACCGAGTAAGGCGCGCCCGAGCCGGACGTGTGTCGCGCCGCGCCTGATCGCGGCCTCCAGATCACCGGTCATCCCGGCCGAGATCCAGTCTGCGCCGGGGTGTTCGGAGCGTAGCCGGGACGCTACGTCTTGCAGCCCGGCGAAGGCAACGTCGGGGTCCGACCCCAATGGAGCTACCGCCATCACGCCACCGAGCTCCAGCCGGTCCGCGGCCGCGACCTCCGCGGCCAGTTCCGGTACGGCGTCCGGCTCGACTCCACCCCGTTCGGCGCCGGTGGCTGCGTCACGCGATCCGTACGACGCCAGGCTGACCTGGAGCAGGCAGCGAAGGGTCTTCTCCTCGGCGGCAGCGGCCTTCGACAGCGCGGCCACGAGTGACGAGCGGTCCACGGAGTGCACGATCGACGCGTTCCGGGCCACCGAGCGGGCCTTCTTCGACTGCAGTTGCCCGACGAAGTGCCAGGTCAGATCCGGGCAGTCCGGCGCCTTCGCCTTGAGCTCCTGCTCGCGGTTCTCCCCCACGTCCCGGACCCCGAGGGCCGCCAGCGCCCGTACGTCGCTGATTGGGAAGGTTTTGGTGATCGCGACGAGGGTGACCTCGTCCGGAGATCTCCCGGCCGCCTGACAGGCCTTCTCGATCCGTTCCCGGACCCGCTGCAGATTGCTCCGCAGTTCGTCAGCACGTGTGCTCATTCCGCGGCCAGCTTGACCAGACCGGCCAGGCGTCCGCTGACCTTGCCTTCACGCCGGTACGAGTAGAGGTTCTCCGACTCGATCGTGCATGCGGTCGCGTCGATGACCTCGACCCCGAGTTCGGCCAGCTGCGACTTCACGCCAGCAGCCACGTCGATGGCCGGCGTACCCCACGTGGTCTCGGAGTACGACGCCGGCACCCGCCCCGCGATCTCGGCCCGCATCTCCGCGGGCACCTCGTAACACTTCCCACACGCATGCGGCCCGAGTACGGCAGTGATGTTCCGGGCACCGAGATCACGCATCGCCTCGACGGTCGCCGGTACGACGCCGACGTACATCCCCGGGCGTCCGGAGTGGGCGGCGCCGATCACGCGTCGCTCGGAATCGGCCAGCAGGACCGGGAGACAGTCAGCGGCACGGACAGCCAGCACCACATCGGATCTGGTCGTGACTATCGCATCCGCGGTGGGTGTCGGGTCGGCCGGCAACTCGTCCCCCGGCCGGACAACATGAACGTCACGCCCGTGGACCTGGCTGACCCGGACCACAGCCTCCGGCTCGACGCCGAAGGCCGCCGCGATGCGGCGGAAGTTCTCCGCGATCAGGTCTGGATCCTCCCCCGACCCGCCGAGGTTCAGTTCGCCGTACGGCGCCGTGCTCACACCGCCGAAGCGGTCGGTGACGGCGAAGCGGGCAGCGGAGTGAACCTCGTCGTAGCTGAACACGAACAAAGGCTACCGGCCCGGACGCTCCTTACTTCAGGAAGTCCGGGATGTCGAGGTCCTCTTCCGGCTCCGGCTTGCGGACAGGGCGGGCCGGCGCGGGCTGCGAGGAGGTGGAACCGGACGTCGAACCGCCGGTCGGCGAGTTGCTCGGACCATTGGTCGGCCACGAGTGCGGCGAGGTCGGAGTGGCCGGCGTGTGCGGCGCGGACTGCGACGGCACGGTACGGACCGGGTCACCGCCCTGCGGGCGGGCCGAGTTGGTCGTGCCTGCTCCCGGACGGCCCTCGGTCGGGGCCGGCACCGGGACGGTGTCGTCGGTCGGAGCCGGCGGAGTCGTGGCCTGGCCCGCCGGGGTGCCCGGGGCCGGCTGAGCCGGACCGCCGTTCTGCCCCGCGGTGCCCTGCCCGGACCCGGCCTGCCCCGCGGTGCCCTGACCCGAGGCCGGCTGACCGGATGCGGACTGGCCTGCGCCAGGCTGACCTTCCGGCGGCTGACCCGGCTGCCCGGTCGCAGGCTGACCGGACTGCTGACCGCTTTGTGCCGGCGGGTTCGTCGTCCCGGACATCGGGGCCGAGTACGACGCATCGGTCGCCGGGCGCGTGGTCTGTGGGCGGGCCGAGTTCATCGCCTGCTCACGGCGCTTCGGCATCCCGCCGTCGAACCCGGCCGCGATCACGGTGACCCGCACCTCGTCGCCGAGCGCGTCGTCGATGACCGCGCCGAAGATGATGTTCGCGTCCGAATGCGCGGACTCCGAGACCAGTTGGGCCGCCTCGTTGATCTCGAACAGGCCCAGGTCGGAGCCGCCGGCGATCGACAGCAGTACGCCGTGGGCACCCTCGATACTTGCCTCGAGCAACGGCGAGGAGATGGCCGCCTCGGCCGCCGCGACCGCGCGGTCCTCGCCGCGGGACGAGCCGATGCCCATCAGTGCGGACCCGGCGTTCGACATGACCGCCTTGACGTCGGCGAAGTCCACGTTGATCAGGCCGGGCGTGGTGATCAGGTCGGTGATGCCGGAGACACCCTGCAGCAGCACCTGGTCGGCCTGCTTGAACGCGTCCAGCACGGACACGGCGCGGTCGGAGATCGTCAGCAGCCGGTCGTTCGGGATGACGATCAGGGTGTCGACCTCTTCGCGCAGGGCGGCGATACCGTCCTCCGCCTGGGTCGCACGGCGCTTCCCCTCGAACGAGAACGGCCGGGTCACCACACCGATCGTCAGCGCACCGAGCGAGCGCGCGATGCGGGACACCACCGGCGCGCCACCGGTGCCGGTGCCGCCGCCCTCGCCCGCGGTGACGAAGACCATGTCGGCGCCCTTCAGCGCCTCCTCGATCTCCTCCGCGTGGTCCTCGGCGGCCTTCTGCCCGATCGCCGGGTTCGCGCCGGCGCCGAGGCCCCGGGTCTCCTCCCGGCCGATGTCGAGCTTGACGTCCGCGTCGCTCATCAGCAACGCCTGCGCGTCGGTGTTGATGGCGATGAACTCAACGCCCTTCAGACCGTGCTCGATCATCCGGTTGACGGCGTTCACGCCGCCTCCGCCGATGCCGACGACCTTGATGAGTGCCAGGTAGTTCTGCGGTGCCGCCACGTCCGCGCCTCTCGCCTCGTTCGTTTCCCGTTGTCCAGCGAAAAGACTGAACCTCAACTGAATGCTTAGACTTATGTCAACTTTAGATTACGACGCACGGTACGGGACGCTTCCAGCCAAAGTCCACGCGCCTCGCCGCACACTCCCGTGATGTGATCCCTCACCGCTTTTCCCCTTTGGTGACAGGGAGATCGGGTGCCGAGACGTCGTACACCTTCGCCTTGCGTTTCATCAGTACGCTGAGTACTTCCGCCTTGTGCTCGCTGTCATCGGAGCTGCCCCAGACGACCTTCACCCCGGAGCCGAGGTTGAGGGTGATCGAGTCCGGCGACTCCGCCGAGATCGACCCGACCTGGGCCCGCAACGTGTCCGGCAGGGCCGCCGAAACCGTCACCAGCGAACGGATCGTGACGTCGCGCCGGGAGCCGGTCACCTTGGCCTCCGGCAGCCCGGCCGGCCGGTCCGGAACGGTCTTGAACGTCGTACCGGTCGCGTCGACCAACTCGAACCGCGACCCGTCGGTGACGACCACCACCGGGACCCGTTCCGTGACGACGATCACGACCTTGTTCGGCCAGGCACGGGTCACCTGCGCGTCCGCCACCGCCGGAATGGTCCGGACCCGGTCGGCGATCGAGCGCAGACCGACCTTCGCCAGCGGCGTCCCGACCGGTGCCTCGGCGACGTTCTGAATCGTTGCCACCGGCACCGTGTCCGCACCGCTCACCCGGACGCCGTCGACTGCGAAGGCGGACGAGTAGTAGAACAACCAGACGATCACACCGGCCACGACGACCAGTGCGCCGCCGATGGCCCACGGCAGCCAACTCCGCCACCGCACGAGCCGTTGCCGGCGCGCGAACCGCTGCTGTGCCCGAGCCAGATCAGCGCTCTGGCTCATTCAACAAACCCCACGCAATTACTCCACCACAGGGGCAAGGGCTTCCGCGGCAGACTCGCGGGCGGCGGCGCGTTCGGCCAGCAGACCAACGACCTCCGGCCCGATCAGGGTCACGTCGCCGGCGCCCAGGGTGACCACCAGGTCGCCGGGCTCGGCCAGGTCGGCGACCAGCTGAGGTACGGCGGACCAGGACGGCTCGAAGCGGACCTGGTCCGGCTTCAACGGCACGTGGTTCGCGATCAGGGCACCGGTGACACCGGGCTCCGGGTCCTCGCGGGCGGCGAACACGTCCATCACGACGACCTCGTCGGCCAGCGCGAGCGCCTCCGAGAACTCGGTGGCGAAGATCCTGGTCCGGCTGAACAGGTGCGGCTGGAAGCACGCGACCACGCGGCCCTCCCCCGCGACCTGCCGGGCCGCGGTCAGGTCGACGGCCAGCTCGGTCGGGTGGTGAGCGTACGAGTCGAACACCCGTACGCCGTCCTCGAGACCCTTGAACTCGAACCGCCGCCCGGTGCCGGTGAACGACGCCAGCCCCTCGGCGAGGTCGGCCGCGGAGAACCCGAGGCCCAGGCCGACCGTCAGCGCGGCCGACGCGTTCAGCGCGTTGTGCTTGCCCGCCTGCTGCAACTGCACCATCGGCAGCTTGCGGCCGCGGTACACCGGCACGAACGACTGCGTCGCCCCGGTGGCGGTGATCTCGGTGACGCGCAGGTCCGCGTCCTCCGACTCGCCGTACGTGCGGACGTCGATCCCCTGCTCGTGCGCGTACGCCGCCAGCCGGCGCGCACCCGCGTCGTCGTGGCAGATCACCATGAAGCCGCCGGCCAGCACGCGACCGCAGAACTCCTCGAAGGCCTTCCGGTAGCTGGCCTCGTCACCGTAGTTGTCCAGGTGGTCCGGCTCGACCGACGTGACGATCGACACCTCGGGCGTGTACGTCAGGAACGACTTGTCCGACTCGTCCGCCTCGGCGACGAACAGGTCACCGCTGCCGTCGTGGGCGTTCGAGCCCGACTCGTTCAGGTTGCCGCCGATCGCGTACGACGGATCCGCCCCGCAGTGCTGCAACGCGACGGTCAGCATCGAGGTCGTGGTCGTCTTGCCGTGCGTGCCGGCGATCGCCAGCGTCCGGCGGCCGACCATCACCGAGGCGAGCGCGGCGGCCCGCGGCAGGATCGGGATCCCGGCGGCCCGTGCCGCGACCACCTCAGGGTTGGTCTCGCGGATCGCGGTCGACACCACCACGGTGTCCACGGCCGCGACCTGTTCGGCGGCGTGGCCGACCCAGCAGGTGGCGCCGAGCGCGCGCAGCGCGGCCAGCACCTTGCTGTCCTTGGCGTCGGAGCCGGACACCTCGATGCCGCGGGACGCCATGATCCGGGCGATCCCGGACATACCGGCGCCGCCGATACCGACGAAGTGCACCCTGCCCAGCTTCTCCGCGGGCAGCGTTGTGTGCGGAGCGGTGACGATCACGAAGCAGACCCCACCACATCCAGGATGATCCGCGCCAATCGCTCGTCGGCATCCGTACGGATCACGCCGGTCGCTGCTGTGGACATGGCTGTCAGACGCTCGCGGTCGTGCAGAAGTTGCGGCACGTTGGCCCGGACCCAGTCCGTCGTCATCTCCGCGTTGTCGATCAGCACACCTCCACCCACGTCCACCACCGGCTTCGCGTTCAATCGCTGCTCACCGTTACCGATCGGCAGCGGAACGTAGATCGCGGGCAGGCCGACACCGGACACCTCGGTGACCGTGTTCGCACCCGAGCGGCCGACGACCAGGTCAGCCGCGGCGTACGCGAGGTCCATCCGGTCGACGTAGTTCAGCACGACGTACGGGTAGCGACCGGTCTGCGGGATCTCGAGGGTGTTCTTCGGGCCGATCGCGTGCAGCACCTGGATCCCGGCGGCCTGCAGGTCCGCGGCGGCGCCGGAGACGGCCTGGTTGATCTGCTGCGCGCCCTGCGAGCCACCGGTCACGAACAGCGTCGGCGCGTCCGGGTCCAGTCCGAAGAACTGACGAGCCTCGGCGCGCAGCGCGGCCCGGTCCAGCGTGGAGATCGCTCGCCGAATCGGCAGGCCGACGTACTCCGCGTGCGGAAGATCGGTGCCCGGGAAGGATGTCTTCACGTGCTGCGTGCAGTAGCGGGCGGCGAACTTGTTCGCGATCCCGGGCATCGCGTTGCCCTCGTGGACGACGATCGGCGTCTTCCGCCGCCACGCTGCGACGTACGCGGGTGTGGAGACGTAGCCGCCGAAGCCGACCAGGACGTCGGCCTTCGCCTCGTCCAGCACCCTGCGGGCCGCGCGGACCGAGGCGAGCATCTTCCCGGGGACGGCGAGCAGGGCGGGCGTGGGCTTGCGCGGCAGCGGCACCGGCGGGATCAACTCGAGCCGGTAACCGGCCTCGGGAATCACGCGGGTCTCCAGGCCACGCTCGGTGCCGAGGGCGAGGATCTCGACCGTCGGGTCGATGCGGCGCAGTGCGTCGGCGGTGGCGATCAGGGGTGAGGTGTGGCCGGCGGATCCTCCACCGGCCAGGACGATGCTGGGCACAGCTTTCAACGCTCCCGCGTGTTCTCGTTAGGGCGTACGCCGCGAAGACAGCCATCCGAACCGCGACCGCCTGGTCTCCTTCAAGGCGGCCTGCGCGCCGGGTTCGGCCTTCGCGAAGGACAGCAGCATGCCGATCGCGATCAGCGTCGGCAGCAGTGCGGAACCACCGTACGACAAAAGCGGGAGCGGAATCCCCACGATGGGTAGCAGTCCGATCACGGCACCCAGGTTGACCAGGGTCTGCGCCATGATCCAGACCGTGATCCCGGCCGCCGCATAGCGGACGAACGGCTGGGTGTTCCGGGTCGCGATCCGCACCCCGGCATAGGCCAGGGTGAGGAACAGGGCGAGCACGGTGAGCGACCCGAACAGGCCGAGTTCCTCTCCGATCACGGAGAAGATGAAGTCGGTGTGCGCCTCCGGCAGGTTGCCCCACTTCTGCCGGCTGTTGCCGATCCCGACACCCCACCAGCCGCCGGTCGAGAGCGCGTAGAACGAGTGGTACGCCTGCCAGCCGACACCGGACGGGTCGGTGAACGGATCCAGGAACGACGAGACGCGGTCCATCCGGTGCTTCGCGGTGATGACGAAGTACGACGCGATCGTGCCGACCACGGTGATGGTGGCGATGAACAACCGCGTCGGCGCGCCGACCACCCAGATCATGCCGATCATCACGGCCATCAGCACCAGCGCCGTACCGAGGTCGTGCTGTCCGACGACCAGTGCGATCACCAGACCGCAGACCGGCACCATCGGGACCAGCAGATGCTTCCACTGGGTGAGCAACTTCTCCTTGCGCGCGTACAGGTCCGCGCACCACATCACCAGCGCCAGCTTGGCGAACTCACTCGGCTGGATCTGCAGGGGTCCACCGAGGTTCAGCCAGTTCGTGTTGCCCTTCACCCCGACACCGAGGCCGGGCACGTAGGTGAGCACCAGGAGGAACACCGAGCCGAGCAGAGCGACGTACGCGAGCATGCGGAAGTGCCGAGGTGTCATCCGGGACGCGACGTACGCCATGGGCAGGCCGACGCCGACCCAGATCAACTGGCGGACGAAGATCGTGTAGCTGTTCCCGTTCGCACGCAGCGACAGGACGCTGGACGCCGACAGGACCATCAGCAGCCCGAGCACCAGCAGCAGACCGGTCGCACCGAGCAGGATGTGGTACGACGTCAGGGGCCGGTCGAGCACCTCGCGGATGGCGGCAATCCACGGCCGCTCGTCCTGCGCTTTCTTGGGCTGATCCGCGATCGACGTCACGCGATCACTCCCGGATCAGTTGTCGCCCAGCCGACGCACGGCTTCGGCGAAGGCGTCCCCACGGGCTCCGTAGTTGGCGAACATGTCCCAGGATGCGCAGCCAGGCGCGAGCAGCACGGTGTCACCCACCTGTGCCAACTTCGCCGCCTCCCCCACCACGATCTGCATAGCTCCAGTGTCCGTTGCCTCGACAGTGATTACCGGGACATCCGGTGCGTGTCGGGCAAGTGCTTCGGCGATCACCTGCTTGTCCTGGCCGAGCAGCACGACACCCCGCAGCCGTTCCCTTGCCGCGAGCACCAGTTCGTCGAACGTCGCGCCCTTGGCCTGACCGCCGGCGATCCAGACGACGTGCTCGTACGCCAGCAGCGACGCCTGCGCCGCGTGCGGGTTGGTCGCCTTCGAGTCGTCGACATAGTTGACCCCGGCAACTTCCGCGACGTGCGCGATCCGATGCTTGTCCGGGGTGAATCCGCGCAGCCCGTCCCGCACCGCCGTCGCGGGTACGCCGAACGCCCGGGCGAGCGCCGCCGCGGCCAACGCGTTCGCCACGTTGTGCGGTGCCGCCGGCGTGATGTCCTCGAGCTTCGCCAGCTCCAGCGCGGACGTCTCGCGCTGCTCGACGAACGCGCGGTCGACCAGCAGATCCTCGACCAGGCCGACCATCGACAGTCCCGGCGTACCGAGGGTGAAGCCGATCGCGCGGCAGCCCTCGATCACCTCGGCGTCGATCACCAGTTGCTCGGTGACCGGGTCGGCGACGTTGTAGACGCACGCGATCTGGCAGTTCTCGTAGATCCGGCCCTTGTCCTTCGCGTAGGCCTCCATCGACCCGTGCCAGTCGACGTGATCGGGCGCGAGGTTCAGTACGGCGGCCGAGTGCGCGGACATCGAGTGGGTGAAGTGCAACTGGTAGCTGGACAGCTCCACCGCGATCACGTCGTACGGCTCGGGGTCCATCACGACTTCCAGCAGCGGCAGCCCGACGTTGCCCGCGGCAACGGCACGGTGGCCGGCCGCGGTCAGCATGGCGGTCAGCATCTGCACGGTCGTGGTCTTGCCGTTGGTCCCGGTGATGCACAGCCACGGCGCGGCGTTCGCCGGGTCCCGCAGCCGCCAGGCCAGTTCGATCTCGCTCCAGATCGGCACCTCGCGCTCGTCGGCCTGCGCGAGCAGCGGCGCGTACGGCGGGACGCCGGGCGACGTCACCACGATGTCGACGTCCTTCGGGAGTTCTGCCGTACTGCCCGGGCCGAGCGTGATGGCGGCGCCGAGAGTCTCGAGGATCTGCGCCTTCTCGCGCAGTGCCTCGTTGTCCCGATCGTCCACAACCGTGACGTGCTCGGCGCCGGCCTGCAGCAGTGAGTCGGCGCACGCGTAGCCCGCCGTACCGAAGCCGAGCACGACGAACCGGGTCGTCGCCCAACCGTCGGAGGTGCGTGTTTCGAGACTCATCCGGCGACCCATTCCGCGTAGAACAGCCCGAGACCGATCACGACACACAGGCCCTGGATGATCCAGAACCGGATCACCACATTCACCTGTTCCCACCCGAGCATCTCGAAGTGGTGGTGCAGCGGCGCCATCCGGAACAATCGCTTGCCACCGGTCAGCTTGAAGTAGCCGACCTGGAGGATCACCGAGGCGGTGACGATGACGAACAGCCCGCCGAGCAGCAGCACCAGCAGTTCGGTCCGGGTCATCACCGCGAACCCGGCCAGCGCACCACCCAGCGACAGCGAGCCCGTGTCGCCCATGAAGATCTTCGCCGGCGACGCGTTCCACCACAGGAAGCCGAACAGCGCGCCGGTCAGAGCGGCGGCCACCACGGCCAGGTCGTGTGGATCGCGGACCTCGTAACACTTGGCGGTCGGGAACGACGCGCAGCTCTGGTTGAACTGCCAGATGCAGATCAGGGTGTACGCACCGAACACCATCATCGACGCGCCGGTGGCCAGACCGTCCAGGCCGTCGACCAGGTTGACGCCGTTCGACATGCCCGCGATCAGCAGCAGGATCCAGATCACCACCAGGACCCCGGCCAGGTGCAGCCAGTTGATGTCGCGGATGAACGAGATGAACGGCGAGGCCGGACGCTGGCCGCGCTCGTCGGGGAACTGCAGCGCGAGGACGGCGAAGGAGACCGCGACCACCGTCTGGCCGGCCAGTTTCGCCTTGCTGCGCAGGCCGAGGCTGCGCTGGCGGACGATCTTGATGAAGTCGTCCAGGAAGCCGACCGCACCCATGCCCGCGAACAGGAACAGCACCAGGAGCGCAGAGGCGGTCGGCGCGCTCCCGTGGCCGCTGATCATCGTGAACAGCTTCGCCGCGAAGTACCCGACGATGGTGGCGACGATGAAGACGGTGCCGCCCATGGTCGGCGTACCGCGCTTGGTGTGGTGCGAGGTCGGGCCGTCGTCGCGGATCTCCTGGCCGTAGCCACGCCGCGACAGCAGCGTGATCGCCCAGCGGGTGCCGAGCAGCGTCAGCACCATCGACACGGCGCCGGCGAACAGGATCGAGATCACTGCACGTCCTCCGCATAATTGGACAGCTCATCGCGTCCGGTCAGCAGGGCGTCGGCCAGGCTGCGCAGCTTCGCCAGTTTCGAGGATTTGACGAGTACGACGTCGCCCGCGCGCAGCTCGGCCCGCAGCAGCGCGAGCGCTTCCGGAATCGAGTCGACGTACGCCGACTCATTGCCCCAGGAGCCTTCCAGCGACGCACCGAGGTGGATCGGCTTGGCACCCTCCCCGACCACGACGAGCCGGTTGACGTCGAGCCGGACCACGAGCCGTCCGATCGCGTCGTGCTCGTCGGTGGAGGTGTCGCCGAGTTCGCGCATCTCGCCCAGCACCGCCCAGGTCCGCGCACCGCGCGAGCGGCCGATCGCGACCAGCGCCTTCAGTGCCGCGCGCATCGAGTCCGGGTTCGCGTTGAAGGCGTCGTTGATGATCGTGACACCGTCCGCCCGCTCGACCAGCTCCATCCGCGCCGCCGACACGCGGCTTGCCGAGTTGAGCCCGGCCACGATCTGTTCGGGGGTGAGGCCGACTGCCGATGCGACGGCCGCCGCGGCCAGCGCGTTCGACACATGGTGCTCGCCGATGAGCTGCAACTGCACTTCGCCGGCGAAGTCGCCGAGGTGCACGGTGAACGCGGGGCGTCCCTCGGCGTCGAGCTTGACGCCCTCCGCGCGGATGTCCGCTTCCGGCGCCTCGCCGAAGGTCAGCACTCGTGCCTGCGTCCGGCTCCGCATCGCCGCGACCCGATGGTCGTCGGCGTTGAGGATCGCGGTACCGCCGGGGACGACGGCCTCGATCACTTCGCCCTTGCCGAGCGCGATGTTGTCCTGGGAGCCGAACTCGCCGATGTGCGACGTCCCGACGTTCAGCACCAGTCCGACCCGCGGCGGCGTGATCCCGCACAGGTAGGTCAGATCGCCGATGTGCCGCGCGCCCATCTCGGCGACCAGGTACTTCGTGCTCTCGGTCGCCTGCAGCGCGGTGAGCGGGTGACCGATCTCGTTGTTGAACGAGTTCTCCGGCGACACCGTCTCGCCGTACGGGCGGATCAGCTGCGCGATCAGGTCCTTGGTGCTGGTCTTGCCCGACGAGCCGGTCAGGGCGATCACGACGAGGTCGGGCAGCCGGCTGACCACGAGCCGGGCCAGATCGCCGAGCGCCTTCTGGGTGTCGGCGACGACGATGCAGGGCGCACCGTCGATCGGCCTCGTCGTGAGTGACGCCGTGACGCCTGCCTCGGACGCCGTACCGACGAAGTCGTGCCCGTCGACCCGCTCACCGGGCAGGGCGACGAACAGCCCGCCGGGAGCGGCTGCTCGCGAATCGATCACCACCGCACCGTCGACGACGGCCGACGGGTCCACACCCACCAGCTCGCCGTGGACCGCCTCGGCGATCTCACCGCACCTGACTCCGATCACCGCTCAGCCTCCAGCAACTCACGCACGGTTTGGCGGTCGTCGAACGGGTGGATCACACCGCCGACGTCCTGGCCTGTCTCATGGCCCTTACCCAGTACGACGACGGTGTCGCCCGGTCCGGCCAGCTCGATCGCGGTCGCGATGGCCCGCCTCCGGTCACCGATCTCGTGCAGGTCGACGCCCGGGACCGCCTGCCGGGCACCCTCGAGCGCGGCGGCCCGGATCGCCGCCGGGTCCTCGCTGCGCGGATTGTCGTCGGTGACGATGACGACGTCCGATCCCCGCGCGGCCGCGGCGCCCATCTGCGGGCGCTTGCCCGCGTCACGGTCGCCGCCGCAGCCCACGATGGCGAACAGCCGGCCCTTCGTCGCACCGCGGGCCGCCTTCAGCGCGAGCTCCACCGCGTCCGGCGTATGCGCGTAGTCCACGATCACTGCGAGGCCGTCCTCGCGGGTGAACGTCTCCATCCGCCCCGGCACAGTCGCGGTCCGCAGTCCGGCCGCGATCGCCTCCGCCGGTACGTCGACCTGCCGCAGCATTGCGGTCGCCAGCAGCGCATTGGCCACGTTGAAGTCACCAGGCAGCGCGATCTCGACGGTCAGCGTCTCCCCCGGCCCCTGGATGTCGAGAACGGTCGTGCCGTGTTCGGACTGGTGCCGGCTCGCGACGGTCCAGTCGGCCTCGCCGGTCGTGGACACAGTCACCAGCGGTACGACGGTCTGCGCGGCCAACCGGCGTCCGTACTCGTCGTCGATGGTCACCACCGCCACATCACACCGCTCGGGGGTGAACAGCGAGGCCTTCGCGGCGAAGTACTCCTCGAACGTGTTGTGGAAGTCCAGGTGGTCCTGGGTGAGGTTGGTGAACCCGGCGACCGCGAACCGCGCGCCATCCACGCGGCCCATCGCCAACGCGTGGCTCGACACCTCCATAGAGCACCACGCCACCGCGTGCTCCCGCATCACCGCGAACAACGCCTGCAGATCGGTCGCCTCCGGAGTGGTCCGGACGCTCTTCACCACCTCGTCGCCGATCCGCGTCTCGATCGTCCCGATCAACGCCGCCTGACCGAGCCGACGCAGTACGGCGTCCAGCAGGAAGCAGGTCGTGGTCTTGCCGTTCGTGCCGGTGATACCGATCAGCCGCAGCTCACTGGTCGGCTCACCGTAGATCCGGGCGGCGACCGCGCCGAGCACGTCCCGCGGCTTGTCGACCACCAGGACCGGCAGACCGGTCGCGTTCGCCCGCTCCTCGCCGGTGGGATCGGTCAGTACGGCGACCGCCCCGGACTGCTGCGCCTTCGCCACGAAGGCTGCACCGTGCGTGATCGCACCCGGCAGAGCGGCGTACAGGTCACCAGGAAGGACGGAGCGCGAGTCGAGCGAGACACCGGTGATGCCGGCTGACGCTGCCGGGGTCCGCGCGTGGGCGACCCTGGCGACCTCGGCGAGGTCTACCGGCACGATGTGCCGTGGCCTGATCGCTGCGACGGCGCCGCCTGCGGCGGAAGGGTTGGACACGGGCCCAGAGGCTACCGCTCCGGGCACCGTGAGTCCTACCTGACCCTGCGTCACCAGGTGATGGGAACGTCGGGCTGCTTCGCCCCCGTCGGTGGGACGACGTACTTCTGCAGCGCGTAGCTCATCACGTCTCGGAACACCGGTCCTCCCTGGAAGCCACCTCCCCGCGCACCCAAGGGATCGTGCAGTACGACGTACGTCACGAACCGTGGGTTGTCGGCTGGGGCGAATCCGGCGAAAGAAGTCGCCCATTTGCGGTAGCACCCGCAGGCCGAGTCGACTTCCTGGGCGGTACCGGTCTTACCGGCCACCAGGTAGCCGTCGATCGCCGCCTGCGGTGCGGTGCCCTTCTTCGCCGTCACCGCCTCCATCATCGTGGCGACCTCCTTGGCGGCCTTCTCGCTCACCACCCGGCGCGGCGGGGCGGTCTGGTTCGGCGTGGTGGTGCCGTTCGCGTCGACGTAGTTGCGGACCAGCTTCGGCGGCACGTAGACGCCGCCGTTCGCGACCGCGTTCACCGCGGCGGTCATCTGCACCGCGTTCGCCGACAGGCCCTGGCCGAACGCGACGTTCGACCGGGTCAGCTCGCTCCACTCGTCACCCGGCGGCATCAGGCCCTTGCTCTCGCCCGGGTAGTTCAGCCCGGTCGGCGCGCCGAAACCGAAGTCGTGCAAGTACTTCACGAACTGCGGGATCCGCATCTGCTGTGAGGCCATGATCGTGCCGACGTTCGACGACTTCGCGACCACCCCGGCGATTGTGAGGTTCAGCGTGCCGTGGTCCCAGTGGTCCTTGATCGTGCGCCGCTGCACCTCGATGCTGCCCGGGACGCGGAGCTTGGTGTTCAGGTCGATCAGGCCGGCGTCGGCGAGAGCGGCCATGGTGACCACTTTCTGCACGCTGCCCGGCTCGTAGGTCCGCTCCAGCGCCGGGTTCTTCAACTGGTTCGGCGAGGTGACGCTCTTGTTCGGGTCGAAGCTCGGGTAGTTGGCCATCGCCAGGATCTCGCCGGACTTCACGTCCATCGTGACCACGGTGCCGGCGCTGGCCTTGTACTGCTTCACCGTCTGCTCGATCCGCTTCTCGGCGAACCACTGCAGGTCGGCGTCCAAGGTGAGCTGCACGCCGACGCCGGGCTTCGGTTCCTCGACCGTGTGGTTCGCGTTCGGGATCTTGTTGCCCTTGGTGTCGACCTCGTACATCGCCTTGCCGTCCTGGCCGGACAGCTTGTCGTTCAGCCCATACTCGAGTCCGGACAGCCCCTTGCCGTCCGCGCCGACCACGCCGACCACGTTCGCGGCGATGGTGCCGTTCGGGTGGCTGCGGACCGGGTCGTCCTCGGTGTAGAGGCCGGCCAGCAGCGGAGCCCCCTGGTCCTGCGGCTTGGCCTTGTTCTGCTCGTTGATGTCGGCGTTGCGCTGCTTCATCGCGGCCTGGATCTCGTTCCAGGTCTGCGGGGCGACCTGGCGGGCGAGACGGACGTACCGGCCCTTCCCGGTCATCGCGGTGACGAGCTTGTCGTATGTCGTACCGGACAGCTTGGGAGCCATGATCGCGGCGAGCTGCGTCGCGACCGGGCCGGTCTGGGTCGGGTCCGCGGTGATCGCGACCGCCTCCTCGGAGACCGAGAACGGAACGCCGTTGCGGTCGACGATCGCGCCGCGGGAGGCGTACAGGGGGAACGGTTTGGTGTTCTCCCGGCTGGCCGCCTGGGCATAGCTGTCCGGGTCCACGCCCTGCAGCAGCACCAGCCGCCCGGCGAACAGCGACAGCACGAACGCCATCACCCCGAACGTCACCCGCAGCCGCAACGTCGGCCGCCCCAACTTCAAGGTCCGCGGCGGCCGCTTGACCTTCCGCTTCTTCGGCCGCGGAGCCGGCCGATTCTGCGGAGGCCTCTTCTTCGCCCCCGACTTCTTGGCAGGAGCCTTCTTGGCAGGAGCCTTCTTGGCCGTCGCCTTCTTGACCGGCCTCTTCCGCGGGTCGGTGTCGCCAGTCGTCCGGCGGGGTGCCTGGCGCGCGCCGTTCGAGCTCACCCGCTTCTTCGGCTGCGCCTTCTTCACCGGACGGCGCGGAGCGGGACTCGGTTGAGCGGCACGCTCCTGCTCTTCGCGGGCTTGGCGAAGGACGCGGTCTCGGGTGGATTCGGGACGCTGTGGGGTGGAGCGATTGCTGTCGGTAATCGACGGACGGCGAGGCTGGGCCTTGCGGGGCGTGCCGCCCCGGCCCGGCTCGGTGCCACGCCTGCGTGGCGGCTCGCTGCCCCGTCGGTCCGTCATCCGATCATCCCCCGGTGGTCGTGGTGCCCTGCGCCCCTGTCGTCGTACCGGTGCGCGGGGAGTTCGTGGTGGCGGGCGGCTTGTTACCCGTGGCCGTTCCTGTCTGTGCGGTCGCCGTACCCGGCTTCACCGTCCCCGGCTTGACCGTCCCGGCCGGCGGCTTCACTGTCCCGGCCGGCGGCTTCACTGTCGCGGCCGGAGGCTTGGGCGTGACGACCGGCGGCCTCGGCGTGACGGCTGGCTTCGGCGCCGCGCTGGGACCGAACATCGCCGCACCCGTCCCGGCCTTGCCTTCCTGCGGCACCCCGAGCACCCGCCCGTCGGACAGCCGGAGGAAGACCGGATTCGGGTTCGGCACCATGCCCATCTTCAGGGCCCGGTCGGCCAGGTTCTGCGGCGACTCCAGCGTGCGGACCTGTTTCTCCAGCTGCTCCTGCTGGTCCCGCAGCTGATCGGCCTGCTTGTTCAGCTCGGTGACGTGGAAGGTCCCGCTCTGCAGCTCGGTGTTGAGCAGCAGCAGGCCGATCAGGCCGGCCGCCAGCAGCGACACCACGAAGATGACGAACGGCATCCGCGGCGGCCGGAACGGCGCACCATAGACGACCCGCAGCTTCGGCTCCGACCGCTTGGCCGGCGCCGGCGTGACCCGTGCCTTGGACGGGCTGAAGACAGTACTCATCAGGCCACCAGCCCTTTCTCCCGGATTCGTTCGGCAGCTCGCACGCGAGCGGAGGCGGCCCGCGGGTTCGCCGCGACCTCCTGCTCGGTCGGCCGCTCGGCGCCGCGGGTCAGCAACTTCAGGTACGGCTCGTGCCCGGCCGGAATGACCGGCAGGTCGTCAGGTACGTCGCTCTTCGTGGCGGCAGCGAACGTCTGCTTGGTGATCCGGTCCTCCAGGGACTGGTAGCTCATCACCACGATCCGCCCGTGCAGCGCCAGCGCCGCGAGCGCAGCCGGCAACGCCCGCCGGAGCACCTCGAGCTCGCCGTTCACCTCGATCCGCAGCGCCTGGAAGGTCCGCTTCGCCGGGTGCCCGCCGGTACGCCGGGCAGCCTGCGGGATCGCGTTCCGGACCAGCTCGGACAGTCGCGCGCTGGTGGTGAACGGCTCGGTCTCGCGCTCCCGCACGATCCGGTCCGCGATCCGCCGGGCGAACTTCTCCTCGCCGTACTGGAACAGGATCCGGGCCAGGTCGGCCGCGCTGTAGGTGTTCACGATGTCGGCGGCGGTGGTCGGGCCGGTGCTGTCCATCCGCATGTCCAGCGGCGCGTCCTGCGCGTAGGCGAACCCGCGGTCGGCCTCGTCCAACTGCATCGATGAGACGCCCAGGTCGAACAGGATCCCGTCGATCGCCGGTATGCCGAGGTCCGCGAGCGCCCGCGGGAGTTGGTCGTACACCGCGTGCACGAGGGTGATCCGCTCCTCGTACGGCGCCAGCCGGTCACCGGCGAGGCGCAGCGCCGCGGGGTCGCGGTCGAAGCCGATCAGCCGGGCGTCGGGGAAGCTGCGCAGGAACGCCTCGGAATGACCACCGAGGCCGAGGGTCGCGTCGACGAGGACCGCGCCGGGGTGCGCGAGCGCCGGTGCCAGCAGCGCGACCACGCGCTCCAGCATCACCGGCACATGCCGCTCCGCAGCGTTCATCCTCGACCCTTCCCGTCGCCGCGGGAGCGACCCTGCCCCCGCAGGTTCTGTACTGCTGTGCTGCCCGTCAGGCCTGCCGTCCGGGCCGGCCTTCCGGTTGGTCGCCGGCTCCGGATGTCGCGGATCCGGTCCGGCGGTTCGCCGTCGTACGTGTCCTGCGGTGGGGCGGGGTGGAGGGTGTCGCTGTGGCGCGGTGCTTCGAGTGACACCGTCCGGTCAGATCGCGGGTACGCCTTCCGGGGAAGTACCTCGTCGGTCTTGGCGCCGGGGAAGTGGCGCCAAGGGCTTGAGGTCGGAAGTCGGACCCGTGATCTCACCGGACGGTCGGTGTGCTCTCGGTCCTGCTCGCCCACTGTTCAGCTAGAAGATCCCTGGCAATACCTCTTCGGAGAGGTCCGCGAAGGCCTGCTCCTGCTCTTGCGAGTACCTGTTCCAGTTCCCGGTGTTCCAGATCTCCACCCTGTTCATCGCCCCGATGACGACGCAGTCGCGATCCAGTCCCGCGTAATCGCGCAGCATCGGCGGGATGGTGACCCGGCCCTGCTTGTCCGGCACCTCGTTCGAGGCTCCGGCAAACAGCATCCGCAGATAGTCCCGCGCACCCTTGTTGGTGATCGGCGCCTGCTTCAGCTGCTCTGTCAGTTGGATGAACTCGCGCTCGGGCCACACGGACAGCGACCGCTCCTGTCCACGCGTGATCACCAGGCCGTCGGCCAGTTCGTCACGGAACTTCGCCGGCAGGAACAACCGTCCCTTGTCGTCGAGCTTGGGGAAGTGCGTTCCGAGGAACACGCTCCACCTCCCCGTTGCGGACTCTCCGTCTCAGGCGAGCTGTTTCCACCACTCCGGTTCCACTGCGCTCCACCTTACTCCACTTTCCACCACCGTCAACCAACTTCCGCCCGTTTCCCCCCACCCGCGCCGCGAATCCCACCCGGCGTTCCCGCGTGTCGCTGCCCGGTCAGGCGCCTGGCTCTCCTCCACTTCGCTCCACCGGCCCCTCCACTCCCCTCCACCGGCCTTCTCCACCTCGCTCCACCCGGTCATCCCCCACTTCGCTCCACTCGGTGCTCTTTCCACTTCGCTCCGCATCGGGATGAACCATTCGGCGCCCAGAGCCGTCGTAACCCCCGGCAGTTTGTTTTCGCCGCCCGTACGCTTGGAGGGACGACTTTCCGACCCAGCCGGTGAGGGCCTGTGCCGATGAACACCGAAACGCCAGGTAACGAAACTTCCGATGCTCTAGGCCCGGCCCCTACAGCGGGTGAGAATGTGTCGGCCGTCAACGAATGGGGAGGACTCAGGGTGAGCAGTACCGCGACCAGCTCGGCGCTGGCAGGAGCCGGGGACTTCGACGAACTGGCCGAGGTGGCGGGACGAGTCCGCCGGGCCATCGAGCAGGTGATCGAGGGCAAACCCGACGTGGTCGAGGTCGCCGTCACGGTCCTGCTGGCCGAAGGCCACCTACTGATCGAGGACGTACCGGGCGTCGGCAAGACGATGCTGGCCAAGGCGCTGGCCCGGTCGATCGACTGCACCGTGCGCCGGATCCAGTTCACCCCGGACCTGCTGCCGTCGGACATCACCGGCGTCTCGGTCTTCAACCAGGAGATCCGCGACTTCGAGTTCAAGCCCGGCGCGGTGTTCGCGAACATCGTGGTCGGCGACGAGATCAACCGTGCCTCGCCGAAGACCCAGGCCGCGCTGCTGGAGTCGATGGAGGAGCGCCAGGTCACCGTCGACACCACGACGTACCAGCTCGAGGCGCCGTTCATGGTCATCGCGACCCAGAACCCGATCGAGATGGAAGGCACCTACCCGCTCCCCGAGGCGCAGCGCGACCGTTTCATGGCCCGCGTCTCGATGGGGTACCCGGAGCCGGCCGCCGAGCTGCGGATGCTCGACGGTCACGCCGCCGACGACCCGCTGAAGAGCCTGCAACCGGTCACGGACGGCCAGCAGATCCTGCGGCTGGTGAAGACGGTGCAGTCGGTGCACGTGTCCGAGGGCGTCAAGGAGTACGCCGTCGCCCTGGTCGGCGCGACCCGTCGGTCGCAGGAGCTCCGGCTGGGTGCGAGCCCCCGGTCCACCCTGCACCTGATCCGGGCGGCCCGCGCGGCGGCGGCGCTCGACTCCCGGGAGTTCGTGCTCCCGGACGATGTTCAAGAGCTCGCGGTGCCCGTGCTGGCGCACCGTGTTCTTCCTGCGGCTGAGGCGCATCTCGGTGGGCGCGGTGCAGCCGACATCATCTCCGGGCTGGTGTCCACAGTGGCACTCCCCCGCACTCGTCGGGACTGAGACATGCGGCAGGCACTGCGCGGGCTGACCACCAGAGGGCGGGCGTTCGTCGCGGCCGGCATCACCGCGTCTCTGTGTGCACTCCTGCTCGGGCAGAAGGACTTGCTGCGCGTCGGCATCCTGCTGGTCGCATTGCCGTTGGTCGCGGCGCTCGTCGTCGGACGGACCAGGCTGCGACTGCAGGTACGGCGCAGCCTCGCGCCGGACCAGGTGCCGGTGGGTACGCAGGCGACGGTGGAGCTTGCCTTGAGCAACCAAGGCCGGATGCCCGCGGGTCTGCTCCTGCTCGAGGACCGGATCCCTTACGTGCTGGGTCACCGGCCGCGCTTCGTGGTCGACCGGGTCAGTCCGAACTGGCGTCGTACGGTCACGTACTCGGTCAAGTCCGACGTCCGTGGCCTGTTCCAGGTCGGGCCGTTGATGCTGACCGTGGCCGACCCGTTCGGTCTGGTCGAGACCAGCCGCACGTTCACCCGCAGCCAGCACCTGCTGGTGACGCCGCGGGTCTACCGGCTGCCGGAGATCCGGCTGGGTGCGGACCGGGCCGGTTCCGGTGAGAACCGGCCGCGGGCGATCGCGTCGGCCGGCGAGGAGGACGCGACTGTTCGCGAGTACCGCGACGGTGACGACCTCCGCCGGGTGCACTGGCGGTCGACCGCCCGCCGCGGCGAGCTGATGGTGCGGCGGGAGGAGCAGCCCTGGCAGAGCCGGTGCGCGATGTTCCTGGACGCGCGGGTCATCTCGCACCACGGCCACGGCCCGTCGTCCAGCCTCGAGTGGGCCGTCAGCGCAGCCGCCTCGGTCGGCATCGACAGGATCCGCCGTGGCTACGCGACCACGATGCTCGGCGGCCCGACCACACTGTCGGCGATCACCCACCGCACCTCGGCCTCCGTCCACCAGCCGCTCACCACGCAGCAGTTGCTGACCGAGTGCGCGACCGTCGAGGAACACAAGTACGCCGAGATCGGTCCGCTGCTGACCGTCGACCGGCATACCCACGACCCCAGCCTGGTGATCGCGATCCTCGGCGCGTGCAGCTCCGAGGACATCACCTCGCTGAACCGCTGGCGGACCAGCCAGGCCATCGGCGTCGCGCTGCTGCTCGACGCGGCCAGCTGGGCGGTCGGCGCCGAGGCGACCGAGAAGGCGGCCCGGCTGACCGCCGCCGCGGACGCCACTGAGAACGAACTGCGCCGGAGCGGCTGGCGGGTCGCCAGAGTCCGGCGCGGCGACCACCTACCCACCGTGTGGTCCGGCCTCGGGCTGCGGAGCGGAAGGATCGCATGACCGGTCACGTGAGGATCTCTCTCGCCGCTTGGGGAGCGACCGTGTTGGGGTCGCTCGTGCTGACGCCCGTGTTCTCGGGGCCGTTCTTGTTCATCAGTGCGTTCCTGTGCGGGGCTGTGACCGGCGTCGGAGTGCTGTTGCAGAACCTGCGCGCCCCGCGGATCGTCGTACCGCTGGTTCAACTGGTGGTGCTGATCGAACTGCTGTCGCTGTTCTTCCTGAACAGCACGCTGAAGTTCGGGCTGTTCCCGTGGAAGGCGACAGCGATCGAGTTCAACCAGCAGATGGTCAACGCGATGGACTCGATCAACCGGTTCAGCGCGCCGCTGCCGCCGGACTCGCACCTGACCCTGTTCGCCGTGTCGGTCATCTCCGCGACCGGACTGCTGATCCACGTCGTCGCCGTGCAGCTTCGGCAGGCGGCCTGGGCCGGATTGCTGCTCCTGATCATGTACACCGTGCCGGCCGCGACCGTGCACGGCGGACTGCCCGCGCTGCTGTTCATCCCGCCGGCGATCGGCTACATCGTGCTGCTGTCGGCCGAGGGCCGCAGCAGGCTGAGCCGGTGGGGTCGCCGGATCTCCGGTGTGTCCCACCTGGACGCGGCCGAGCCGGTCGAGGCGTCCGCGCTCGGGCAGGCGGGCCGACGGATCGGTCTGAGCGTGGTTGCGCTCGCCGCACTCCTGCCGGCGTTGCTGCCGGCTCTGCCGGAAGGTGTCGTTGGCAACGGCCTGGCGGGTAGCGGTCCCGGCAACGGCGTCGGCGCGTCGATCTCATCGACCGACCCGATGCTGGACATGGGCAAGAACCTCAAGCGCGGCGACAACGTGGTCGCGCTCACCTACAAGGGCGGTCCGGACGCCGGCACCTACCTGCGGCTGACCGCGCTCGACAGCTTCGACGGCAACACCTGGCGGATCGCGCCCCGGCCGGAGAACCGCAAGATCGACGGCGAGCTCTCGCCGCCGCCGGGGTACAACGGCGACCTGAGCAAGGCCCCACAGGCCAAGATGGAGATCAGCGTCAGCCGGAGCTTCCGGTCCCAGTTCGCGCCGGTCCCCTATCCGCTGCGGACGATCTCGCTCAAGCGGGACTGGCGGTACGACGCCGGCGCGCTCGACGTGGTGTCGTCGAACGGGCAGGTCGTCGGCGGCAAGAAGTACAACCTGAGCGCGTACGACCTCAAGCCCAACCCGGACCAGTTGCACAACGCCCTCCAGGGCGGTGCGCCGGACGAGTACACCAGCCGGGTGCCGCGGCGTACCCCGCAGGAGATCAAGGACCTCACCAACGAGGTCACTGCCGATGCCAAGGGCAACCAGTTCGACGAGGCGGTGCTGCTGCAGAGCTGGTTCCGCAGCGGCGGTGGCTTCACCTACAGCACCGACAACGCGCGCGGCAGCGGGATGCCGGCGCTGCGCGACTTCCTGCTGGAGAACAAGACCGGGTACTGCGAGCAGTTCGCCACCGGGATGGCGCTGATGGCGCGCATCCTCGGCATCCCGTCCCGGGTCGGCATCGGGTTCCTGCCCGGGACGTCCGACAAGGACGGCCAGTACACGGTGCGGATGCACGACATGCACGCGTGGCCCGAGCTGTACTTCCAGGGCTACGGCTGGATCCGGTTCGAGCCGACCCCGCCGGCCCGGGTGGCGGCCGCACCAAGCTGGACGGTCGGCACCGGCTCTGACTCGATCAACCCGTCGACGGCGCCGAGCACCGCGCCGATCACCCCGGGCGGGACCGAGGATCCGCTGATCGACAAGCCGAACAGCGACCGCAACCTACCCAACGACAGCGGCGTCGCGGTCCTCGACCAGGGCAACTGGTTCACCAACGGAGGCGGCCAGGCGATCGGCATCAGCGCGGGCGTGATCCTGTTGCTGTGCATCCCGTGGCTGATCCGCAGTCTGACCAGACGCCGCCGGTTCTCTCGGCCGCCAGGCCGCGCCGGAGCCGAAGGGCTCTGGGCGGAGATCCGCGACACGTCCCGGGACCTCGGTCTCGACTGGTCGGAGATCTCCACGCCACGCCAGTCCGGCGAATGGCTGCTGACGAAACTGCCCACAGGGACGCATCCGCAGGCTCTCCGACTGGCCCGTGGCATCGAGGCTCTGCGGTACTCCGGTGACGTGAACCCAAGCACGGACCTCCGGGCCGAGGCGGCCGCCGTACGCAAGGCGCTGTGGTCCCAGGCGCGGCAGGTCCGCCGCTGGCGGGCGCGGCTGCTGCCACCGTCCTGGCGCTGGTACCTGAACCGGGGCAGCACAGAGGCCTCCGACCTCCTGGACGAGTTCGACCTTCTGCTCGCCCGGCTCAGATCCCTGGTCCTCCGCGGGCGCCACGCCAACTGACACCCGGGCCTCGGCCGCAACTGACGACCAGGCCTCGGCCGCAACTGACGACCAGGCCTCGGCCGCAACTGACGACCAGGCCTCGGCCGCAACTGACGACCAGGCCTCTGCTGCACAGTGGACCTCGGCCGCGCATCCCATCTCGGGGTGCGCGGCCGACCCATCCCGGGATGCGCGGCCGAGGGCGGTGGTTCCCACCTGGGACAGATCTCGAACCAGACCGCGCACACAAAGAACCACACCCGCCCCACCAGGGCACGGGTGTGGTTCTTCGACTGGTCTCGCGCTCAGCCGGCGCGGCGGCCGGTCAGAGGTCTTCGTCGCGGCGGCGCCGCCAGCGGTCCTCCATGCGCTCCATGAAACTTCCGGACGAGTCGTGTTTGGTCCGATGCCGCTTCGACGGCGGAGGCGGCGGCGGGATGTCGTCCGAGTCCCCCGCGTTGCTGATCCGTTTCATGCTGAGCGCCGCGATGTAGAGGCAGGCGACCATCATCACGAAGCCGATGACTCCGATGATGGTGTTGGGGATGATCGCGCCGGCCATCAAGACCGCGATGCCCAGCACGAATCCAACGCCGGCAAGCACTGCCCGGCGCTTGTAATACAAGCGCACATTGGTCCCTCGCATGGCGGAGACGAACTTCGGGTCTTCCGCAGCGAGGGCGCGTTCGAGCTGCTCGAACTGGCGCTGCTCTTCTTCCGAGAGGGGCACCGTCGATCCCTCCATGGTGAGCGCGATCTCGATAGGCCACCTTCAGTCTAGGACGCGCGTGCCTCACACGAAACCCTGGCCGCCTGTCCAGCGCGTCACGGTCCGGAAACTCCCCGCCTCGACGGACGCTTACGAGCCACGGCGCCACCAGCCGAAACCTTGTTCCAGCCTACGGTTGCCAGCCCGTCACGCTCCGTCGCATTCGGGCGCTCCGGGCCGTCTGCGTGAGCCGCGACACGCCCGGGAGTCTGACGCGGTACGTCGTACCTCGTGGACGCCCCCGCGCTGTCCGGGTGGTCAGCGGGTGGCGAGGATGTGCAACTGAGTGGCGAGCGCCCGGAAGTCGGGGTGCTGGCTGGCAGCGCGTTCCAGCTCGGCCAAGGAGTCGGCGGCGCCCGGTTCGGCGTCGACGAAAGCGGACGGGACCAGGTCGGCGAACGTACGGACGCCGTGCACGGTGTGGACCATGAAGCCGGCGTCGGCCAACTGCGCGATGATGCCGGCCTCGTCGAACCGCCGCGGCATCGGATCGTTCGCACCCCAGCGACCGTCCGGGTCCTGCAGCGCGACCCGCGCCTCGGCCAGGTGACCGGCCAGGGCCCGCGCCAAGACGACAGCGTTGCGTTGGGCAACGAGCAAGCTCAGTACGCCGCCTTCGCGCAGTACCGAGGCCATTGCCTGCAGGGCCTGCACCGGATCGTCGACGACCTCGAGTACGCCGTGGCACAAGACGGCATCCGCACTTGACTCACCGGCCAGGCCGGGCAGCTCGGCGGCATCGCCTTGGACGCCGCGGACCAGGTCGCTCACGCCTTCGTCCCGCGCCCGCCGCTCGAGCGACGCCAACGCGTCGGGACTCGGGTCGACCACGGTCACCCGGTGACCTTCGACGGCCAGCGGTACGGCGAATCCGCCGGTGCCGCCACCGAGGTCGACGATGTCCAGCCCGGCGCCCGGATCGGTCCGGGCCCGCCCTGCCAGGGCAACCCGCAGAGCCTCGCCCACCAGCGCCGTCCGCAGCGAACGCCGCCGCCGATCGACCATCGTCATGACCCTCCTAGCAGTCCCCCAACCAACCACCCCGCGTCCGCCACACCCTACTTCCCACCCCGGGAGCTCGCCGCCGTCCGGGTAGGTGTGCGGGCGGAGGGGCGGTCACCACCCCGCCCACCTGCCGCAGCGTGGCGCCGCTGCGGGGCGGAGGAGGCGGTGACCACTCCGCCGACCTGCCGCAGCGCCGCGCCGCCGAAGGTGCGGAGGTTAGCCGGGTTGGTAGGTTTCGGGGTCTATCAGCTCGACGGGCTCGAAGCCGGCGCCGTTGCAGCGGTCGCAGGTGTAGCCGGCCAGGAGGCCGCCGCCCGCGCATTTGCTGCACAGGCCGTCGTCCCAGGACTCGCCTTCCAGCGACTGATGCGGGCTCGGGTAATGGGTGTCGGCCAGATAGCACTCGACCCCGAGCACCGCATGCACGCGACCGCACAGGTCATGGCCGACACCTCTGCGTACCTGACTCAATGTCGTTTCTCTCCGAGTGACTGCCGTCGTGGGCTGTTGCTAGCTGGCCTGCATCCAGGACTGGGTGAGGACCGACTGAGGGTCTGTGGTGGCGGTGAAGGTGGGAGTGCTGGACAGCCGCAGCGAGGACTCGACCAGGCCGTAGAAGGTCTCCACTGCGCGGATCAGGTCATCGGCCTCGCGGGTCGTGACGGCTCGCTCCAGGCCGGCTTCGGCGGCAGCCCGCTGAGACGCACCGGCCGAGAAGAACGTAGCCCACTCGGCGAACTCTGGGGCGACCTCCGCCAGCAGCACCCAGGCATTCCGCTGGATGCGGCGGCGAGCGCCGGAGCGCACCGGCCGGGCGCGCACGGCCAGGACCGCCGCCGCGACCCGGAGAGCCGCGATGTGGGCACTCGAGTAGCGGATCAGATGGTCGCTCGTGTCCAACGCCTCGGCCAGGGCGGCTCGGGCACGGGACAGCTCCCGACTCGCCGCGCCGGCGGCCGCCGGAGACACCGGTGAAACGGTCATCGGTCTGTCACCCTTTCCAGCTGCCAGCGGCCGGAGTCCGGGTCGTGCGCGAGATCGAACAGCTCACGCCGACCGTGCCGGCCACACCCCGCCTCCACCCGGTACACCGCGCGCCGCGGTCCCCAGTCCGCATCCAGTACGCCGACCGCCGCGCCGTTCGCTGCGCCACTGGTCGGGGCAGCACCGGCAAGGACAGGCGCTTCGGCGACGGCCGGAGCGGCCTCGGCGTGATGCCAGTCGGTCACGCGATGGATCGGGGTGCCGATGATGCCGCGTTCCCACCAGGCGGCGGTCTCGGTCCAGTGAGCCTGGACGGAGCAGACCCGCCACAGACGGCCACGCCAGAGGAACTGCTCCGGGGTCTCGACGCCGTCCACGACACCCGAACGCACCTCGACGGCTTCGTCGAACTCCCACATGGTCCATCGCCTCCTGTGTACGAACTGCTGCTTCCCCTGGTCGACGGCCCGGTCGGAGGCCCGGCGGGTGGGCACGAGGTGGGGGTCGAGGTCCACCTCGGTGCCCGGCCCGCCGGAACCACCGGATCCCGATGCGGCCGCAACTCCGCACCGGAGCCGTCCAGCTGTCCGGGTCACCTCCGGCCGGCCTCCCGACGAAGCCGGGTCGGAGGTAATCGAACATCTGTTCGAACACTGGAAGAGTATCGCCGCCCGCCGACAATCGTCAACGGCCCGTAAGCCCGGCGCGCCGCCGCGCGACCGATCCGGCCGCCAGACTGGGTGCACCGAGGCGTTGACGAAGGGACGGACCGTGAAGAAGCGGACAGCACTGGTCACCGCGGCGGCCGTTGCCGTCGTGGTCGCGGCAGTCGCGCTGCCGCTCTTCCAGCCGTGGCGGCTCTTCACCGACACGGTCGTCGACGAGGCGCTACCCGGCGCTGTTCCGATCTCCACACAGACATCGTCGACGACGCCACCGACAGTTTCCGTCGCACCGAAGCAGGTCCCGCCCACCACAGAGGTTCTGCTGACCGGGAAGCTGATCACGCACGAACACGAGACGTCCGGCACAGTCGCCGTACTCCGGCTGTCCGACGGCAGCCGGGTGCTGAGGATCGAGAACCTCAACACCTCGGACGGTCCCGACCTGAAAGTGTGGTTGAGCGATGCGAACGTCGTTCCGGGCCGGGCCGGATGGCACTTGTTCGACGACGGGCGCTACCGCAGTCTGGGCAGCCTGAAGGGCAACCACGGCAACCAGAACTACCCGGTCCCGGCCGGCGTGACACTCGGCGACTTCCGCAGCGTGGCCATCTGGTGCGACCGGTTCAACGTGTCCTTCGGAGCAGCCGAACTGAAACCGGCGTGACCCGCGTCAAGCCGGCCGCATAGGGTGCCGAAGGTGAGCAGTCATCCCAATGTGCAGAAGGTGGCCGATGCCTTGAAGGCGGCCGGTGCCACCGGTGAGATCGTGATCCTGGACGAGGCGGTGCCGACGGCGGCGGCCGCTGCCGCCGAGCTCGGATGCGAGGTCGGCGCGATCGCGAACAGCCTGATCTTCGACGGCGACGGCGTACCGGTGCTGATCCTGACCTCGGGCGCGCACCGGGTCGACACCGCCAAGGTCGCCGCCGAGCTCGACATCGGCAAGCTCCGCCGCGCCACACCGGAGTTCGTCAAGGAGCACACCGGCCAGTCGATCGGCGGTGTCGCCCCTGTCGGCCACCCGCATCAGGTCCCCACCTACGTCGACGCCGCCCTCGAGCAGTACGACGTCATCTGGGCCGCTGCCGGCATCCCCCACTCGGTCTTCCCGACCACGTACGCCGAACTCGTCTCCATCGCCAGCGGAACCCCGATCACCGTCAACTGAGGACGGCGGGGATCGCGGTCTGGACGAAGCGGCGCGTCAGGACTGCGCGGCGGTGTCGCCACCACGGCGTCGCGCGGCGGCGGGAGCCGTAGCGGCCGCGGGTGATGTCCGCGACGACGGCCGCGGGCGCGCCCAACGATGGCAGGACGTCGAGGGCGGCCCGCTTGGTGATCAGGTCCCCCGTCGTCAGCGTGGCGTGCGCGCGGGCGATGGTGAGCAGGCTGAGATCGACCCAGACATCCATGTACCAGTTCGTCCACCGGGCCACGGCGGGCAGCCAGAACTCCCGCAGGTCACGGCGGATGAAGGAGAACAACTCCTCGTCACTGGTGGCCGGCAGCAACGAGGACGGTGGCGGCCCGAAGAGCGAGACGTTGCTCAGGGCAAGCTCCCGCCGCGTCACCGGGGTCACCGGCCGGTCGAAGTACCGCTCCTGGGCGAAGGTCACATGCCGGATCGACGCGTCCGCCAGTTGGTCGGCGAGCATGTAGGAGCAATGCAGCTTGGACGCCAGCGAAGACTCCGCGATCAGTCGCCGATGAACGTCCTCGACGGCGGCGGGCGGCGGTGACGACACGACCGCGACGACATCCAGATCGCTGCGGCCGAGTTGGTAGTCGCCCAGGGCCAGCGAACCGTGCAGCCAGATCGCCTCGACCGCGGCGACCTGACGCACCGACGCGACGAAGCCGTCCAGCAGTTGCTGGACGGCTTCGTCATGCACAACAGGCAAGCTAGACGGCCGGACTGATGTCCACGTCGGCGGCCCGGACGTAAGCCATCCGGTGGCCGAACCAGATCTGGTAGTAGCGGTCCGTGCCGAGCACCTGCACGTGGTCGGTCGGAGGCTGACCGGCGAAGGTGACGGCGCGGTAGTAGTCGGTCTCGATGTTGAGGTCACTGACCGGATAGGCCTGGCCGGCACCGATCGAGTACTGCAGCGGCGTGACGGTCTGGTACGGAATACCCGCCGGGTACGCCGCTTGTTCGGGGTACGCACGCCCGTAGACCGGCACCGAGGCCTTGCCCGCCTTCGGCTTCACCACGAGACCCGGCTTGGCGAACGCGTCCGGAGCCGACGCCGGGCTCTTGAACCAGCCCAGTGCGCCCAGGTACCAGACGGCCACCCAGTCGCCCTGCCGCTGCGCCACGACGTACTGCGAACCGGCGGTGGCACGGGCGCCGATGTCGGACACCTGTGTGGTGCTGGCGGTCGCGCCCGGACGCAGTCCCACGTCCTTGACCAGCGGAGCGGAGTCGTCCGGCGACTGACGCAGGTAGACGAAGTTGGTGCCCTGCGGGTCGCAGGTGGTCCCGGCTCCCGTGCAGTCGGTCACGACCTGGACGTTGTTCTCGAAGCCCGGCTTGATGGTGACGATCGAGCCGGCCTTCACCGGGAAGATCTTGTTCCCGTAGATCGGGGCGCCGAGCAGGTCGAAGTAGTGCTCCCAGTCGAAGTACGGTCCCGGATCCCAGTGCATGCCGGCCACCGTGCTGGGAATCGTGCCCGGCACCTGGTCGTGGCCGATGATGTGGGCGCGGTCGACCGGGATGTTGTTCTTGGCGGCGAGGTAGCTGACCAGCCTGGCCGAGTTGCGGTACATCGCCTCGGTGAACCAGGTGGCACCCTGCGGGGCGAAGCCCTCGTGCTCGATGCCGATGCTGTGCATGTTCACGTACCAGTTGCCAGCGTGCCAGGCGACGTCGTTCGCCTTGACGTGCTGCCAGGTGTGGCCGTCGGACGAGCGCATCGTGTACTGCCAGCTAACGTACGTCGGGTCCTGCACCAGGTTCAGCGTGGTCTGCCAGCTGCCCTCGGTGTCGTGGATGACGATGTAGTCGATCTTGCCGGTCTTCGGCCGGTTCGCCAGGTCGTGGTTGCCGTAGTCACCGGCCCCGGTGCCGTACTGGGAGTACGGTGCCGGCAGCCACTCGCACCCGAGCGTCGGAGGGCACTCGACGCCGCTGTTCGCGGGCTTCGTCCCCGCGGGCAGCGCCAGCTTGCCGGCCTGAGCCTTGTCCGGAGTCACTGCGACCGGGGCCATCGTGATCTGCTGTCCGGTGTTCGTCGTCCGGGCCGCACCGCGGGCCATGATCGAGTAGACATCGTCGGCGAAGCCGGAGGCGGCCACGCGGTCGCCGGCCTCCGCATACGACGCCACTGCGCCGTACCACTGGGCCGGAGAGGTGCTCGCACCGACCGGGAGGCCCAGAGAGCGCTGGTACGACGCCAGCAGCGCGGCGCCACCGTTGATGTTGGCAGTGGTGTCGTTCCTGAGGGCGGCCGGGTCCAGCCCGGTCAGCTCGGACGCCTTGTCGAGGGTCCGCAGCGACGCAGCGCTGGCGATCTTGCGCTTGCCGGACAGGTCGGCCACTTCGCTGGGGTCGACGGCGGTCAGGTGCATCGGGCCGTAACCGCCCGACGTGCTGGGGGCACCCAGATGGTCGTCCCACCGCGACTCGGCGTACGACACGGCGAGCAGGACCGACTCGGGCACGCCGTACTTCGCGGCGGCAGCGCTGAACGCGGAGGCCGCGGTGGCGGAGGCGGTCGCGGCGGATGGCCCTGGGGGCGCAGCGGCAGCGGGTGGGCCTCCGGTCGACACGCCGAGCGCGGTGATGGGCAGCGCGACCGCTGCCAGTGCGGCGAGAATCTTCGGACGACGAAGCATGTTGATCTCCTGAACCCGATGGCGGGGGATGCCGGTCACGCAGACTGGCAGCCTAGTCACTGTGGGTCGGGGCGGACCGGATGTCAACGGTTAACCAAAACTCACATCCGCAGGTTCGATACTGACGAAGCATGCCGTCTCACGGGGTGGCGACCGAGCGTTACGGAGATCGACGATGGAAGCGTTGCCGTTGGCGTTCACGACGGGATGGGCCAGTGGCATCAACGCCTACGCCTGCGTGCTGATTCTCGGTCTGCTCGGCCGCTTCGCCGGCGCCGAGGACGTACCGACGGCCCTGACCACCACCCCGGTTCTGATCGCAGCGGGTGTTCTTTTCGCCTTCGAGTTCGTCGCCGACAAGATTCCGTACGTCGACTCGGCCTGGGACGCGATCTCGACCGTGATCCGGCCGACCATCGGCGTGATCATCGCCGCGTTGCTGTCCGGTGAGGCGAGCACCCTGCAGCAGGCCGTGATCGCGACCACCGGTGGACTCGTGGCGCTACTCTCACACGCTGTGAAGTCGAGTCTGCGGCTGGCGATCAACACCTCCCCCGAGCCGGTCACCAACATCGCCGCGTCGTCCGGTGAGGACGTCGCCGTCGCCAGTGTGGTGGCACTGGCCGCGTTCCACCCGGAGGTCGCGCTGATCATCGCCGGCGTGCTGTTGCTGCTCGGCCTGATCGGGGTGTACTTCACGTTCCGGTTCATCCGGCGTGGCTTCGCGCGCTTCAAGGCGTGGCGGGATGAACGGGTCACCCCGGTGACAGGGAGCAGTGCCGCCTGATGGCCCGCGTTGTAGTCGTCGGGGCTGGTCTGGCCGGCCTCGCCAGTGCAGTCCGGTTGGCCAAGCTCGGCCATGAGGTCACCGTGTGCGAACGCGACAAGCACCTGGGCGGCGTACTGGGTCGCGTCGAGGCGGACGGGTTCAGCTGGGACGCAGGAGCAGCCAGTACGACGCTCCCAGCGGCGCTGCGCGACCTCTTCCGCAAGAGCGGCCGCCCGATCGAGAGTCTGGTCCAACTCGAGCCGGTCACCGAGCCGCGGCGGCACATGTTCGGCGACGGATCGGTGCTGGACCTGCCGATCGGTGACCGCGGTGCGCAGGCGGAGGCATGGACCGGTCTGGCCGACCAGAAGACCGCCAAGCAATGGACCGCTCTGGTCGACGGCTACGGCGAGACGTGGCAGATCCTGCGCAAGACCTCGCTCGAACCACCACTGCACGACAAGCTGTCGCTGCGTGCAGTCCGGTCGCTCAAGCCCTGGCAGTCGCTGGAGAAGGTGGCGAACCGCAAGCTGGATGACGACCGGGCCCGCGCGGTACTGCGGCACTTCGCAGCGCAAGGCGGATCGGACGCCAAGCTCACCCCCGGGTACGTCGGGGTGTGGTCCTACCTGGAGCGCACGTTCGGCCGCTGGACGATCGAGGGCGGCTTCGGTGCGCTCGCGGACGCGCTGGCCCAGCGTGCGAGCGAACGGAAGATCAACGTACACACCGGCGCCGAGGTGGTTGCAGTCTCCACGGCCGACGGCAGAGTGACCGGCGTACGACTGGCCGATGCGACTGAGCTGCCCGCCGACATCGTGGTCAGCGACATCGACCCGCGTCAGCTCTACACCGAGCTCCTGGACGACCCGGCGGCCAAGAAGGTCCGCAAGAAGGTGCTGGCGACGCACCAGGCCCAGGCGGCGTACGTCGTACATCTCGGGCTGCAGGAGCCCGTGCCGAGCCTGCCGTTCGAGACGGTGCTGCACGGTACGCCGACAGTGGTCGTCCGGACCGGCGGACAGGCACCGGCCGGCTACCAGGCGTGGTCCGTCCTGGTGCACGGCTACCCGACGGACGACGTACTCGACCTGCTCGTGGCCCGTGGGCTGCACATCCGGGACAAGGTGGTGTCCCGTCAGACGTCACCGTCGTGGTGGGCCGGGGTGGCCTGGGAGGGGTACAGAACGGCCCGGCGCCGGGCGTCGAACGTCTCCCCCGTGAAGGGCCTGTACTGCGTCGGTGCGGGCGCTCACCCGGGCTCCGGTGTGCCCGCCACCACACTCGGCGCCGCCATCGTGGCCGATGCCATCGGTAAGGCCTGAGACCGGGTGGGGGTTCGGTCACCGGACCCACGTAGGATTGATCGTTCATGTGTTCCGTGTCGGGGCAGGAGCCCGGCAGTAGAGAGGACCTCGGTGGATCAATCCCCTACGTCGGCCGATCACGAGAACGTCGAGCGGGCCGAACTGGCGGCGGAGCAGCACCACGTCGACCGGGTCTACGACCGGGTCGCGGAGGCGGCTCGATCGGCGTCGCGCATCGCGGTCGAAGGGCACCAACGCGGGCAGGCGCAGAACGTCGGCCGGGTCCGCGACGAGGAGCAGACCGGTCTGTACGAGCGGGATGTGCTGGTCTTCGCCGCCGCCCGCCGGATCGCCGAACTGGACGCGGAGCACGAGGGCCTGGTCTTCGGCCGGCTCGACTCCGACCAGGGCGACGACGAGCCGGCCGCAGGCGCCGCGGCGGATCTGGAGAGGCTGTACGTCGGCCGCCTCGGTGTCCGTGACGTCGAGTACGAGCCGCTGGTGATCGACTGGCGCGCGCCGGCCGCGGAGCCGTTCTACCGCGCCACCTCGACCGATCGGCTGAAGGTGGTCCGGCGGCGGGTCCTGCGCAACAAGGGCGCCCGCATCGTCGGTCTCGAGGACGACCTGCTCGCCCCAGAGCGCGCTCCTGAGGACCTGCCGGTGATGGGCGAGGGCGCACTGATGGCCTCGCTGTCGCGCGCTCGCGGTCACACGATGCGCGACATCGTCGCCACCATCCAGGCCGAGCAGGACGAGGCGATCCGGGCGCCGGCTCGTGGCGTCACCGTGATCGGCGGCGGACCGGGGACCGGCAAGACCGTGGTCGCTCTGCATCGGGCGGCGTACCTGCTGTACAGCGACCGCCGGCGCTTCGAGCGGGGCGGCGTACTGGTCGTCGGGCCGTCGGCCGCGTTCATGGCCTATATCGAGCGCGTGCTGCCGAGCCTCGGTGAGAACACGGTCTCCCTGCGGGCGGTCGGCGAGCTGGTCGACGGCGTCAAGGCCACCGCGGTCGACGAGGCGGAGGTTGCCGCGATCAAGGGTTCGCTCCGGATGAGCGCACTGCTGTCACGGGCCGCCCGCGACCGCGTGCCGACGGCGCCCGCGACGTTGCGCGTCTTCCTCGGCGGCGCCACGATCGAGCTGGACGCCAACCAGCTGGACAACGTACGTCGGAACGCCCTGCGCCGTACGCCACGCAACCGGGCGGGCACCGAAGCCCGCAAGGCTCTGGTCGGCGCGCTGTGGCAGCGGTTCCCGGAGGATCTGCGGACCGGCGTGTACGCCGATCGTGAGGCGTTCGGCGACCGGGTGACCGACACACCGGCGTTCCGGTCGTTCTTCAGCCAGTGGTGGCCGGTGCTGACGCCGGAGGCGGTACTGCGGTGGTTCGGTGACCCGCGGCGGTTGCAGCGGTGGGCCCGCAACGACCTGACGCCGGCCGAGGTCGACGCGCTCGCCAGAGCGATCCGCGGCACCGACGAGTTCACCATCGCCGACGTGGCCCTGCTGGACGAGCTGGACACGGTGCTGGGACGCGCTCCGGTCTCGGAGACGAGGGACGAGGAGTTCGACTGGCTGGAAGGCCTGTCGGACGGCGTCAACGAGGTGCTGACGACCTCGGAGCGGCGCGCCCGGGCAGCGGCGGCCAGAGAGGCCGACGAGCCGGAGGAGTACGCCCACGTGCTGGTGGACGAGGCACAGGACCTCTCCCCCATGCAGTGGCGGATGGTGACGCGGCGCGGGCCGCAGGCGAGCTGGACCATCGTCGGCGACCCGGCGCAGAGCTCGTGGCCGGACCCGGACGAGGCCCGTGCGGCGATGGACTCGATGCTGTCGCACCTGCAGCGGCACACGTTCCGGCTGTCGACCAACTACCGGAACTCGGCCGAGATCTACGCGTTCGCCGGTGAGGTGATCCGGCAGAGTCTCCCCGACGCCGATCTGCCCAACGCGGTCCGCAGTACCGGAGTGGACCCGGAGCACCGGATCTTCGACGACGGCAAGGTCGTCGAGGCCACCGCGGACGCGGCCACCGAACTGCTCCAACTGGTGGAAGGCACGGTCGGCGTCATCGTCACGCCGAAGCTGCGACCTGCCGTCGACGCGGTGCTGGCCGACATCGGCAATCCGCGGGTCGTTGCCGTCAGCCCCCTCGAGTCCAAAGGCCTGGAGTACGACGCCGTCGTGGTGGTCGAACCGGACCAGATCGTGCACGACACCCTCGGTGGAGTCCGCGCGCTGTACGTCGTGCTGACCCGGGCGACGCAACGGCTGATCACGATCAACAGCACCACGCACTGGCTGCCCGCCCGCGACTGAGCGCGCGTCGTACCTCGCGGGTCAGCCGCGAGGTACGACGTACGACACGAGGTCGGCCTCGTTCGCGGACAGGTCGGACCAGCGGCAGGTCAGGTGGAGGATGGTCAGGCCCGACGTCGGGTATTTCTTGGTGAGTTCGACCCGCTCCGGGCTGGTGCCGTCCAGAGCGAGCTCGTCGGCCAGCCACGGGATGCCCGGCGCGTGGCCGATCATGATCGCGGTGCGGACCTCGGCCGGTACTTCGTGGATGACATCGAGGAGCTCGTCGGTGTCGGCGTTGTAGATGCGCCGGTCGTACCAGATGTCGGTGGTGGTCGCCCCGCCCTCGGCGGCGCACTGCCAGGTCTCCCGGGTGCGCTCCGACGGCGAGCACAGGACCAGTCCGGCTTCGATGCCTTGAGCAACTAGATGGCGGCCGGCCGCGCGGGCGTCGGCGCGGCCGCGGTCGGCCAGCGGACGCTGCAGGTCCGGCATGGTCTCGGGCGGGACCGCCTTGGCGTGCCGGAGCAGGACGAGGGTGCGGTCGATCAACAGATCCGACGGGTCAGCCATCGCCACAGGATACGGCCGGGTGCCGCGGTCAGGACACGACCGACGATCGCAGGTTGAGGAAGACCTGACGGGTCGCGGTCGATCGGTTCAAGGTGATGAAGTGGATGCCCGGAGCGCCGCCCGCCAGCAGCTGTTCGCACAGTTCGGTGGCGATCTCGACGCCGACCTGCCGGACCGCGGCCGGGTCGTCCTCGACCGCGAGCAGGCGGTCGGTGACAGCCGTCGGCAGCGCCATCCCGGTGAGCTCCGCCATCCGCTGGATCTGCTTGATGTTGGTGACCGGCATGACGCCCGGCAGCACCGGGATGTCGCAGCCGAGCGCGGCCGCCCGATCCACCAGCCGGAAGTAGTCGTCCGCTCCGAAGAACATCTGGGTGATCGCGTAGTCCGCGCCCGCCTGTGCCTTGGCCGCCAGCACCTGAGCGTCCGCCTCCAGCGAGGTGGCCTCCGGGTGCTTGTCCGGGAACGCCGCGACGCCGACACAGAAGTCGCCGAGCGACCGGATCAGCTCGACCAGCTCGATCGCATGGTTCATGCCCTCCGGGTGCGCGACCCAGGGCTGGTTCGGGCCACCCGGTGGGTCGCCGCGCAGCGCCAGCATGTTGCGCACCCCGGACCCGGCGTACGCACCGATCACCGAGCGCAGCTCGTCGCGTGAGTGCGCGACACAGGTCAGGTGACCGAGTGGCGTCAGCGAGGTGTCCTGGGCGACCCGCTCGGTGACCCGGATCGTGCCGTCCCGAGTGGTCCCGCCGGCGCCGTACGTGATCGAGACGAAGGTCGGCCGCAGCTGCTCGATCTCCCGGATCGAGCGCCACAGCACCTCCTCGGCCTCGGGTGTCTTCGGTGGGAAGAACTCGAACGAGAAGGAACGGCCTCCGCTCGCGAGGAGCTCGCGGATCGTCGGCCGGTTGCCAGGACGCGTCGAAGCAAGACCGTTCGCCATGGCGACAGGTTACCCGCGGTGTCCACCGCGTCGTCGCACCGACTACGCTCCGAGACGTGTATGGCGATGTGGACATCCCCGCCGAGGTGCAGCGCGCGCTGACCGGTTTCCTCGACCTGCAGCAGCGGCGCCTGGAGGCGATCGGGCCGGAGCTGACCGAGCAGGTCCAGGCGGCCCGGGACGCGACCAGTGGCGGGAAGCGGTTGCGGCCGTCCTTCTGCTACTGGGGTTTCCGCGCCGCCGGTGGTGACCCGGCCCGGCCGATCCTGACGGCCGCGGCCAGTCTGGAGATGCTGCACGTCAGTGCCCTGGTCCACGACGACGTGATGGACTCCTCCGACGTACGACGAGGTGCACCGGCCGCGCACCGCCGGTTCGAGGCGTTGCAGAGGGCTCGGTCGGAGCAGTCCGGTCGTGGCGGCGACGCGGTGAGCTTTGGCATCGGTGCGGCCATCCTGCTCGGAGATCTGTGCCTCATCTGGGCGGACGAGCTCTTGCACACGTCTGGCTTCGACGCGGCCGCGCTGGCTCGGGCGGAGCAGTACTTCGATGCCGTCCGGGTCGAGGTGACAGCTGGTCAGTACCTCGACCTGCTCGCGCAGGCGAGCGGCGAGTCCGACATGGACCTGGCCCTGCGAGTACTGCGGTACAAGGCGGCGACGTACACGGTCGAGCGGCCGCTGCACGTCGGGGCAGCGCTGGCCGGTGCGGATCAGCGGTTGATCGAGTCGTTGTCGGCGTACGGACTGCCCGTCGGCGAGGCGTTCCAGCTGCGCGACGACCTGCTCGGGGTGTTCGGCGACCCGGCACTGACCGGGAAGCCGGCCGGTGACGACCTGCGCGAGGGCAAGCGGACTGTGCTGGTCGCGTACGCGGTCGACCACGCGTCGGAAGTGCAGCTGACCGAGTTCGACCGGCTCTTCGGGCGACCGGACCTGGACGACGACGAGATCCAGTTGCTGCGCGAGATCCTGCAGGACTCTCGAGCGGTGCAGGCCTGCGAGGACCTCATCACCGAGCGGACCGAGGACGCCCTCGACGCGCTCGACCGCGCTCCCCTGGCCGACGACACGGCCCGTAAGGCTCTGGCCGACCTCGCGATCGCAGCCACCTCCCGGCAGCTCTAGGTCATCATCTCGATCAGCCGGAGCAGCTCCGCGGTCGGAGCGAGGTCTCCAAGGATGATCACCTTCAGTACGGCGCGATCCTCGTCGTACACGGTCTCGACGCGGAGCCGGCCGATCCCGCTCTGATTGAGCGACCCGATCACATGCGTGCTGATCCGGTCCGCGGTGGCCCGGTCGACCGCGTCGATGTGCACGATGCTGGACGCCTCCACGTGCCGGGTCTGCTGGTCCACCTCCAGCGCGGCCGCACTGGTGCCGGTGAACGCCTCCAGGTCCTCGCGGGCGATCCGGTACTGCTTGCCGATCCGGACCGCCTTCAGCCGGCCGTCGCGGACATAGTTCCGGATCGTCCGGACGTGCAGCCCGAGTCGCTGCGCGACCTGCTCGACCGAGTACAGCTCCTGAGGCATCCGCATCCTTCGTCGTCGTGGGCACCAAGCCTAGGGCCGATTCCTTAGAATTCCCTATAAATGACTCAATAGGGAAGTTTAAGGTAGTTTGGTGCCATGATCTTCACCTCCGAGGCAGGCAGACGTCTGCTGCACGAGCGCTATCGCGAGCTGCTGGCCACCTGGCCGGTGCCGAGCGATCAGCGCTTGCTGCCGACGCGTGAAGGCGAAACGTTCGTCATCAGCAGCGGACCGGGAGCCGCGGCTCCCGGTCTTCACCGACGAGCAATTGGCGAAGCTCGACCTGCTGGTGATCGTCGGAGGGCGCGACCGGATGCTCGACGCGCAGGAGACCAAGCGGCGGTTGCCGGAGCGGACGGTGGTGTTGCCGAAGGCCGGGCACGTGGCGCCGGCCCAGACCGAGAGGGTGCTGGAGTGGTTGAGGAAGTAGGCGGGGTCCGGGTGTACGTCACCGACACCGAGGTGGTGGACGAGCTGGGCGCGGTGGATCTGATCTCGCAGGCGGTCTACGACCACGACGCGACGTGGGTCGCCCTGGAGGCGGACCTGCTCGGGGACGAGTTCTTCGACCTGAGGACCGGACGGGCAGGAGCGATCACGCAGAAGTTCGTCCAGTACGGCGTGGGGTTCGCAGTGGTCGGCGACCTGACGGACCGGCTCGCGAAGAGCGAGCCGTTACGGGACTGGGTACGGGAGAGCAACCGCGGTCGGTCGGTGGTCTTCGTACCCGAGCTGGACGAGCTCGCCGATCGGCTACAGGGCAGGTAGCGAGCGGATCAGGTCCGGCGTTGCGGCGGCCGAAGGCTCACGGACCAGGACGCGGAGCTGGCCCGAGTTCGTGATGTCCTCCCCGACGATCTGGAGTGCGACGTCGACGGTGTCGTGGTCGTGCTCGAGCAGGTGGTGCAGGCCTTCCCAGAGGACGATCTCGGGCGCACCCGTGGAGTGGTCGCTCAGCGAGTCGGCCAGCGCGTCCCAGTTCCGGCCGAACCAGCGCGGCAGGTCGAACGCGGTCGCGCACTGGTCCAGGAAGCCGGCCTTGTCGGTGACGTCGCTGGTATCCAGGAGCACGAAGTCCCAGCCGGCGTCCTCGACGTCACGGCGTACCTGATCCGGCGTGTGGTCCGACTGCCAGCGGTAGACGCCGGGGCGCAACCCCTCGGTCAGTAGCGTGCGCAGGTCGGTCATCCGTCGGCGCCCCCGTCCTCCGCGATCCGGCGGAACGACTCGTAGTGGTCATCCGTGTAATAACGCTCGCCGCCGGTGCCGGTCACGACCCGGCGGGGGCCACGGTCCTTCTCTCCCGGCGTCTTCACCGTGTACTCGTGGTAGTAGCCGCGGTCGTGCTTCGGCAGGATCTTCTCCAGGTTGCCGAACACGACGCCGTCGCGGCTGTACGGGTACGGTCCGCCCGCGTCGATCACCTCCAGCGTGTCCTGCGCCTCCTTCGGGAGGTCCGCCACCGCGACGATCCGGAGACCACTGTCCGGATCCGTGCTCGACGTGCCCGACGGCTGGGTCTTGGCCGCGGCGCAGCCGAACAACGACGCCGCCAACGTGATCACCAGCATGGCGATCAGGATCGCGGCGATGATCCGGGCGGTCTTCGGGTTGTTGATCACCCGGCACCCCGCAGCCGCCGGCTGAACTCCGCGGCCGCCGCCTCCGGGTCGTCCGCGTCGGTGATGGCGCGGACGACGACCACGCGGGTGGCGCCGGCCTCGATGACCTGGTCGAGCCGGCCGAGATCGATGCCGCCGATCGCGAACCAGGGCTTGGACTGCGGCCTGCTGGCGGCGTACGAGACGAGATCCAGACCGGCTGCCTGACGACCGGGCTTCGTCGGGGTCTCCCAGGTCGGACCGACGCAGAAGTAGTCGGATCCCTGCTCGGCCACCACGGCGTTCACCTGACTGAACGTGTGCGTCGACCGCCCGATGATCGGATCCGGTCCGGTGATGGCTCGTGCGGCGTGCACCGGCAGGTCCCGCTGGCCGAGGTGCAGTACGTCGGCCCTGGACGCGAACGCGATGTCCGCCCGGTCGTTGACCGCCAGCAGCTTGCCGTGCCGCTTACAGGCGTCCGCGAACACCTCCAGCGCGGCCAGCTCGTCGGCCGCCTCCATCTCCTTCTGGCGGAGCTGCACGATGTCCACGCCACCGGCCAGCGCAGCGTCCAGGAACTGTCCGAGGTCGCCCTGCTTCTCGCGGGCGTCCGTGCAGAGGTAGAGGCGGGCGTCGTTCAGGCGGTCGGTGTGCTCAGTCACACCGCAAAGCCTGCCATGTCTTGCTGGACGTAGGCTTTACGGCATGCCTGAGCACACGTCCGATGTGGTGGTGGTCGGCGCCGGGCTGATCGGCCTGGCGACCGCCTGGCGCCTCGCGGCAGACGGTATGCAGGTGACGGTATGCGACCCAACACCCGGCACCCAGACCTCCACCGTCGCCGCCGGCATGCTCGCACCGGTCACCGAAGTCGAGTACGGCGAAGACGACCTGCTGGCCCTCAACCTCGCCGGCGTGGCTGCGTGGCCGGCGTTCGCGGCCGAGCTCGAAGAGCTGACCGGTCTGCCCGCAGGCCTCCACCAGACCGGCACGTTGTCCGTGGCATACGACGTTGATGACGCGGCAGCACTGCGCAGACTGGCCGACTACCAGCGCCGACTCGGTCTGGACGTCGAAGAGCTGTCCGGCCGGGACGCCCGCAAACGCGAGCCCCTGCTCGCAGCCGGCGTCTCCGGCGGCGTGTGGGTGCCTGGCGACCACTCAGTCGACAATCGGCAGGCAGTCGCCGCCCTCCTGCGTGCAGTCGAGCTCTCCGGCGTCACCGTGATCCGCCAGCGCGTGTCCCACGTCATTACAGCAGGTACAACGGCTGTCGGCGTACAACTCGACAACGGGGACACCGTGCGGGCTGCGCAAGTGATAGCTGCCACTGGGCCTTGGTCGTCGCAGTTGGAAGGCGTTCCCGATGAGCTGCGGCCGCCAGTGCGTCCGGTGAAGGGTGAAGTGCTTCGGCTGCGGGTGCCGGAGGCGTACCGCCCGGCGCTCAAGCACACGGTGCGCGCGACGGCTCGCGGCTTCTCGGTCTACCTGGTGCCGCGGCCCAACGGCGAACTTGTCGTTGGTGCGACCACCAGTGAGCTCGGCTATGACACGCGTGTGCTCGCAGGCGGCGTCTTCACGCTGCTGCGGGACGCACGGACCGTCCTCCCGATCACGGACGAGCTGGAACTGGTCGAGTCCATCGCCGGGCTCCGGCCGGCCACACCGGACAACGCACCGATCCTCGGACCGTCCGGTCTGGACGGGTTGCTGTGGGCGACCGGCCACTACCGCAACGGCGTATTGCTGACCCCGATCACCGCGCAGATCATCGCCGACACGGTCCGCACCGGCGTCCTTCCGGAGCTCGGAAAGCCGTTCCTGGGCAGTAGGTTCGGCCACTCCGCCGAGCGCCTAAGGTGAGGCCATGAGCGATGACACCTTACTGATTGCCGGACGCGAGCTCACGTCGCGGTTGGTGATGGGGACGGGCGGTGCGCCCAGTCTCGAGGTACTGGAAGAGGCTCTGGTCGCGTCCGGCACGCAGCTGACAACGGTCGCCCTGCGCCGCCTCGACCCGAATCAGCAGGGCTCGGTCCTCGACGTACTGCGCAAGCACGACATCGCTATCCTGCCGAACACGGCCGGCTGCTTCACCGCCGGCGAGGCCGTACTGACCGCGCGGCTCGCCCGGGAGGCGTTCCACACCGACCTGATCAAGCTGGAGGTGGTCGCCGACGACCACACCCTGCTCCCCGATCCGGTCGAGTTGCTGGACGCGGCCGAGCAGCTGGTGAACGACGGATTCCAGGTGCTCGCCTACACCAACGACGACCCGATCCTGGCCCGCCGGCTGGCCCAGGCCGGGTGTGCGGCGGTGATGCCGCTGGGCTCCCCGATCGGCTCCGGCCTGGGCATCCGCAACCCGCACAACATCAGCATGATCGTCGACGAGCTCGACGTACCCGTCGTTCTCGATGCCGGGATCGGTACGGCGAGCGACGCCGCGCTGGCGATGGAGCTGGGCTGTGACGCGGTACTGCTGGCGACCGCGGTCACCCGGGCCGAACACCCCGCGTTGATGGCGGCCGCGATGCGCGACGCGGTAGTTGCCGGACGCAACGCACGGCGGGCGGGCCGGATCCCGAAGCGCTACCACGCGAATCCCTCGTCGCCGTTGGAAGGCCGGGCCGCGCTCTAGCGGTGCTGTAGCCCGGCGGTTGCCCTGAGCAACATCAGTTTGTGAACTACATTGATGTAGTTCAGCTTTGAATTGTAAACATTGAGTTACAGGCGTAACAATCACCCCATTCGCCCCTGTTGTCACATCCGTACCAGCACTTACGGTCAAGAGACGCTCACACGGGGAGATGGATCGATGCGTAACGTCGTACGGATAGTGACCGGGCTCGCCGTTCCAGTGCTGGCCGCCGCGGTGATCACCGCAGGTTCGCCCGGCTTCGGGGCGTACAAGGTGAAGGACGGCGACACCCTCAGCCACATCGCCGCCCGCTACGGGACCACGGTCAAGGCCCTGGTCGCCCTGAACAATCTTCCTGGCAACGGGAACGCGATCTACGCCGGCGAGACCCTCAAGGTGCCGGGCCAGAAGGCCAGGATCGCCTCCGGCCACCCCGCCAAGCGCACGGTCGCGGGTGGCCGGGTCACCTATGTGGTGAAGCCGGGCGACACGATCACGAAGATCGCCAAGCGGTTCCGGTGCTCGCAGGCCAATCTGCTGGCCGCCAACGGATTGAAGGTCAGCGACCGCATCTACGCCGGGAAACCGCTGCAGGTGCCGGTTACGATCAAGCCGAAACCCAAGGCCAAGGCACCGGCCAAGACGAAGAACAACACCTTCGCCGGCCGCACGTACGCCGACCACATCGTCGCCCAGGCCAACCGCAACCGGGCGGCCCTGAAGAAGCGCAAGCTGCCGACCCGGACGCAGCTGCGCAGCCTGATCGTCAGCACCTCGAAGCGGTACGGCGTCGACCCTGAGCTGGCGCTCGCGGTCAGCTGGCAGGAGTCGGGCTGGAAGCAGCGGGTGGTCTCCCCCGCCAACGCCGTCGGCGCGATGCAGGTCATCCCGTCGACCGGACGCTTCGTGTCCGGCATCGTCGGGCGCAACCTGGACCTGCTCAAGCCGCAGGACAACGTCACCGCCGGTGTGGTGCTGCTGGACCGGTTGACCGGCGCCGCGAAGCTCGATATCGCGGTCGCCGGGTACTACCAGGGCCTCGGCGGGGTCACGAAGAACGGCATGTATCCGGACACGAAGCTGTATGTGAAGAACGTCCTCCGGATCAAGGCACAACTGGAACGCGGCTGGGACCCACTGCGGTGAGCCTGGCGCCGTCACGCTGAGCCCTTATCTACACTCTCTGAGCAGGACGGCTTCGAGAGGCGGCTCACCGCAAGTGACGGACGACGTGGACACGCAGGTCAGCGACCGCCTCGTCGGGCGAGTGCTCGACGGACGGTACCGCGTGGGCGCGCGTGTCGCGAAGGGCGGGATGGCCACCGTCTACCAGGCCCTCGACACGCGGCTGGACCGGACCGTCGCCCTGAAGGTGATGCACGACGGACTCGGCGACGACGCCCAGTTCGCCCGCCGGTTCGTCGCCGAGGCACGGGCCGCCGCCCGGCTCTCGCACCCGAACGTGGTCGCCGTCTTCGACCAGGGTGACGACGACGGCACCCTGTTCCTGGCGATGGAGTACGTGCCCGGCCGCACGCTGCGGGACGTGATCCGCGAGCAGGCGCCGCTCACCCCCGCCCGGGCGCTGGATCTGCTGGCGCCGATCCTGTCCGCGCTCTCCGCCGCCCACGACGCCGGCATCGTCCACCGCGACATCAAGCCCGAGAACGTGCTGATCGCCGACAACGGCGTCGTGAAGGTCGCCGACTTCGGCCTGGCCCGGGCGGTCAGCGCGACCGGCAACACCGCGACCCAGGGCCTGCTGATGGGCACGGTGTCGTACCTGGCGCCCGAACTCGTCACCGACGGCAGTGCGGACGCCCGCTCGGACGTCTACTCCTCCGGCATCCTGCTGTACGAGATGCTCACCGGGAACAAGCCGCATTCCGGCGACACCCCGATCCAGGTCGCCTACGCGCATGTGCACGCCGATGTTCCCGCACCGTCGCTCGAGGTACCGAGTATCCCGCCGTACGTCGATGCGCTGGTGCAGCGGGCGACGGCCCGGGACCGGGATCTGCGTCCCGCCGACGCGCGGGTGCTGAGCAGGCAGGTGCACCGGGTCCGCAGTGCGCTCGAGGACGGCCTGCCGGACGACCCGGAGCTCACCGGCGACCTCACAGTGCCGATCCAGCAGATCCGTCAGGACAGTGGGTACGACGACGGCTACACCCGCGATGTGCCGACGCTGGCGGGTGAGAACGGTCACGTCCTGCGCCACGACACGATCGTCGTACCGGTGGAGAAGGGGCGGCCGACCGGTGGCCCGGCGACCCGGGTCCAGGCGCCGCCGCCGCGCCGGGGCCGCGGACTGGTCGCGCTCGTCCTCATCCTGGCCGCGGCCATCGGGATCGGTACGGCGGCCTGGTACTACGGGATCCACCGCTACACGAGCACGCCCAACCTGGTGAGCATGGTCCCCGCGGTGGCAGCCGCCGAGGCCGAGAAGGCCGGACTGCGGACCACCCTGGCCAACCAGGACTTCTCCGAGAACGTGCCCAGGGGTCAAGTGGTGTCGACCGACCCGGCCGCAGGCGACCGGATCCCGAAGAACGGCGAGATCAACCTGACCGTCTCCAAAGGCCCGGAGCGGTACCGTGTGCCCCAGCTGGCCGGACTGGAGCTGGAGGCCGCGAAGAACGCGCTGGCCCCGATCAAGCTGAACGCCGGCCAGATCGTCGAGCAGTACAACGAGACCGTGCCGACCGGGCGGGTGATCGCGTTCAGCCCGAAGTTCGACACCGTCGTCAAGCCCGGGGACGCGGTCAACTTCGTGGTCAGCAAGGGCAAGAAGCCGATCACCGTGCCGGACACGACCGGGAAGTCGTACCAGGACGCGAACAGGCAACTGCGCAAGCTCGGCCTCCTGGTCGGCCGCACCGAGCAGTACGACGAGAAGGTGCCGGAAGGCAACGTCATCAGCCAGACCCCGAACACCGGCACCCTGTTCGCCAAGGACAAGGTCCAGCTGGTGGTGTCGAAGGGCCCACCGCTGCAGGACGTTCCGGACGTCAAGCGCAAGAGTCTCGCCGACGCGCAGAAGATCCTCACCGACGCGGGCTTCATCGTGAAGGTGGAGAAGGCGCCGTTCAACCTCGGGCTGAACATCGTCGCGGCGCAGGACCCGGGCGCCGGGAAGAAGGCCCAGCCCGGCAGCACCATCGTGATCACCGTCCTCTGATCCGTTTTGCCTTCTGTGCAAGGCGTCTGATGAGATGTCCGGCGTGAACCACCCACGTCTGGCCGTGCTGGCCCTGCTCGCGGTCGCGGCGGCGTGGGGATCCACGTTCTTCCTGACCAAGGACCTGCTCACCCGGATGGACGTCGCCGACTACCTGGCGTTGCGGTTCCTGATCGCGTCCTTCGCGCTCGTGCTGGTGCACCCGCCGGCGATCTCCCGTCTGAGCCGGCTCGACCGCGGGCGGGCCGTTGCCCTCGGCATCACCTACGGCATCGCCCAGCTGGTTCAGACCGAAGGCCTGCGGCACACGTCGGCGAGCGTGTCCGGGTTCGTCACCGGCATGTACGTCGTCTTCACCCCGCTGCTGGCCGCCGTCATCCTCCGGCACAAGATCGGCCGGTGGGCCTGGGTCGCTGTGTTCCTCGCCACCGTCGGGCTCGGCGTCCTGTCGCTGCAAGGCCTCAGCCTGGGCACCGGCGAGCTGCTCACCCTCGCCTCGGCCGGTCTCTACGCCCTGCACATCATCGGGCTGGGCGCGTGGTCCACCCCGCGGAACGCCTTCGGCTTGTCGGCGCTGCAGATGATCGTCATCACGATGGTCTGTGCGATCGGCGCGCTGCCCGGCGGATTCGCAGTCCCGCCCACCGGAGGCGACTGGGTCAGGGTGATCTATATGGCCCTGGTCGCCGGCGCGCTCGCGCTGATCGTGCAGACCTGGGCGCAGGCGCATCTCACCCCGACCCGGGCGGCCATCGCGATGACGATGGAGCCGGTGTTCGCGTCCGGTTTCGCGGTCCTGTTCGGGTCCGAGAGCGTGACGTGGCGCATGCTGGTAGGTGGCGCATTGGTCCTGTCAGCGATGTACTTGGTCGAGCTCGCACCGCGGCGCAAGTTCGAGGCGGAAGTGCAACACCTGGCCCAGTAGGGGGAACGATGCGGGACGACAGCGCGCGACGGGACCGGTGGTTCCCGGCCGTGGTGATCGTCGTTCTGCTGACGATCCTGGCCGCCGGTACGGCGAACAACCTCGCGCGCAACCCACAACCCCAGCTGGTCGCGGACGGCGTACCGATCCACGGGGCCGCGCAGTCCGCGGGAGAGCGCGGCGAGCTGATGCAGCACGCGATCGCCGACCTCGACGCACTCACCCTCCCCAGCGGCGCCACGCTGGCGGGCCGGGACGGTCCCTGGCGGTTCGTCTGGCCCCGCGACGCGTCGTTCGTCGCTGCGGCACGGTGCTCGATCGGACAGTACGACCAAGCCGACCGGGTGCTGCGTTTCCTCGACGGCATCAAGCCGTCGTCCGGCCGTTGGGAAGCGCGGTACTCCGCGACCGGCGAGGTGATCCGCGACGGACGTGAGCCACAGCTCGACGGATCGGGATGGGTGCTCTGGGCAACCTGGTTCTGCCGGGCCGGCGCGAAGTACTGGGAGCTGGTCCGCGAGTCCGCTGACGAGATTGTTTCCGAGCTGACCCCGGACGGACTGCCCGCGCCGTCTCCCGACTACTGGGAGCGGCCCGAGTCGACGGTGACGCTGGGCATCGTCGCCCCGCTCCTCACCGGCCTCCGCGCCGCGATTCAGATCGCCACGCAACAGAACCACGGCGACGAGGCCGCACGCTGGCGGGCCGCACTCGACAAGCTGTCCACAGCAACAGATCGCGTCTTCGGTCCGGACTATCCGCGAACGCCGGCTCACGCGGTGAGCTTCCTGGAGCCGGGACTCGAGCCGATCGGGATCGGTGGTGGTGCCGATGCGATCGTCACCGTGCTCGGACCACCGTTCGCTCCGGCCCGGGAGGCCGTGTCCACGGCGATCGACCGGACTCGCGGCGTACTGACGCAGCCGAACGGAGGCGTGACGCCGGGCGAGGACTGGCGCACCGACGGCGTGGCCTGGACGCCGCAGACGGCGTTGTTCGCGCTGAGCGCGGCGGCCCGCGGAGACCAGGCGACCGCAGAGTCGTTGCTGTCCTGGCTCGACCACTACCGGACCAGCACCGGCGCGCTGCCGGAGAAGGTCAATCGCGACCTGGAGCCGGCCGGCGAGGCTCCCCTGGGCTGGACCTCGGCCCTGGTCGTCCTCACCGGCGCGGCACTGCACAAGCCGCTACCGATTCCCGGTTAGCAGATCTCCATCACGTCGTGCACCGGCGCCTCGGGGCGCGCCGTACTCGTCTTGGCCGAGTAGAAGAACGCGGTCGACGCGATGTCGTCCTGCAGCGGCAGATAGCGGCCTCCCGACCGCCAGCCGAGGGCCTGTACGTCGACCCGCAGCCGCTCCTTGAACCGGATCGGGTCGGGCAGGTGGAAGCGGTACATCCCGAACCGCTGCTGGCTCGCGTACTGCCCGTCCGGCCGGATCACCTGCGGCATGCCGAGGTACGGCGTACTGAACTCGGTGTAGCCGCCGAGGTGGGGCACGTCGAAGTTCCACGCGCCGCCGAAGTAGTCCTCGGTGCCGGTGCCGCAGATGGTCGGGAACTCGTCGTCGCCGTCGAGGTAGAACTTCACCTCGCCCTCGCCCCACCACCCGGTGCTGTTGACGCCCCAGGCGACGTACGTCCCGACGTAGTGGCCCGGCCCTTCCACGCCGTCCAGCAGCGTGTGCACGGCCTTCGACTGCAGCGGGTTGCTGCGCCGCCACTGTGCATGCAGGTACGCCGACTTGTCCGGTACGGCGCCCAGCCAGTAGTCCACCTGGAAGTACACGACCACCTTCTCGTCGTGCGTGTTCTCCAACGTGACTGTGGCCTGCTCGGTGAACGGCATCTCCCAGTAGCAGTTGAAGCCGCCGTTCGGGTTCACCGACACCGGCAGCGAGTTGACCTGGGCGAACTTGCCCCAGCCGGAGCAGAAGAAGTCTCCGACCGGCGTCTCGATCGCGGGCGCCTCGTCGCCGTCCCAGTGCGCGCGCAGCACCAGCCGCCGCCAGTGGTCGACGTGCGTCGTCAGCCAGATGTGGGTGATGCAGCCCGAACCGGCGATGTCCGCGAGCGTGGCGGTCTCGCCCGGGCCGATCTCGATCGACGGCGACACCTTCCAGCCCTGACCGAGATCCCGGGCCGCGCGGGCCCCGGTCCCCTCGGTCCGCCGGCCACCCTGCCCGGGCTCGCCGGTCGGGTTCTCCGCACTGATGGACCGCGACTCGACGTCGGCGAGCGCGCTGATGCCGGACAGATTCCCAAGAGTCATACCGCGACCCTAGGCCGCGGCAGGGTCCGCGAGAAATCGATTGCCCACCAAGTGGACCACGCCGGCTGATCAGCAGGGGCGGACCCTGGCGTCCAGGCCGTGCTCGAAGGAGACACAGGCCCACGGACGGCCCTGGTCGGCCTTGGCGCGGACGATCAGGGGAAACGCGGTGGCGCCGCGGACTTCCGGGGTCTTGTCGGTCTTCAGCGAGCCGATCGCGCCACCACGGGACTCGGCGGCCGACTTCACGTCCTCGATCGTGACCGCACTGCGCGCGGCCTTGGTGGCCGCGTTCTCGGCGTCAGTGGCTACCGCGAGGGCGAACTCGATCTCCGGCGGCGTAGCCCAGGTCGTCTGGGTCACCGGGATGACCAGGCCGAACATCGCCAGGCCGATCGCCGTGACGACCTGGCGGATGCGGCGGGTCTGGTCGGTGAGCAGCAAGGCGGCGCAGCACAACGCCAGGACGAGCGTCAGTCCGCGCAGGATCCAGTGCCGGTCGAGCCGGCTGTCCAGCGCGAGCCCGGCGACGAGTGCGATCACGATGCAGAGCACGGCGGCGCCGAGCGCCCGGAGCCGGGGAGACACGGAAGGCATGGCGCAGACGATAGACGTTCGCCGTTCGTCGCAGCGCACGGGCCGTTGGGCGATCGAACCGCCGGACAGGATCGTGCACCATCGACGGTCCTGGCACATTGTGTGAGCTCCCACCGCCCCCTAGGGATTGGAATCGCATCGTGCCTCATGACGCCCACACCCCCGGATCCTGGAGCATCTCGCGGCGCCGCGCTCTGCAACTCACCGGAGGCCTGGCCGCGGTCACCACCACCGCGTCCGCAACCTCGACCGCCTCTGCTGCACAGGCGGCCGGCAATCAGGCCCTGCTGTCGGAGGCCACCAACGTCATGGTCTCGGTCTCCCCCGACGGCCGCTGGCTGGCCTTCGACCTGGTCACCGCGATCTGGGTGACACCGGCCGCGGGCGGCGAGTCGCGGCGGCTGACCGACGACCTGCAGGACGCGACCCGGCCACGCTGGTCGCCGGACGGCCGGCGGATCGTGTTCCAGTCGTACCGCGACGGCAACTTCCACCTGTGGACGATCGGGGTTGACGGCCTCGGTCTCACTCAGCTGACCAGCGGCCGGTACGACCACCGCGAACCCCATTTCGCGCCCGACGGCCGGTCGATCGTCTTCTCCTCCGACCGCGGCGGCAACGGCAGCTACGGCATCCACCGGCTCGACCTGTCCGACGGCAAGATCGTTGCCCTCACGGACGACCCGAGCGATGAGGCCGAGCCCGCCGTCTCCGCCGACGGCACCAAGATCGCCTTCACCGTCGACGCCGCGTCGATCGTCCAGCTCGACCTCACCACCGGTGCGCGTACGACGCTGGTCGCCGCAGAGACCGGGATTACTTTGTACGGACCGGCGTACTCCCCCACCGGTCAGCTGGCCTACGTCCGGCTGGCGGGTCCGGTGTGTGACCTGGTCGTCGGCGACGAGAAGGTGACGAGCGGGAAGGACGTGTTCGCCGTACCGCCCTCGTGGGCATCCGCGAGCGATGTCTTCTACACCGCCGACGGACACGTGTTGCGACATAGCGCCGGCGGCGCGCACACCGTCGTACCGTTCACCGCGACCGTCCCGGTGACGGCGAAGCGGCCGCGGCCGAAGGTGCCGGACCTGGAGTCGACCGCCCGCCGGCCGGTGCTCGGGATCGCCTGCCCGACCGCGTCGCCGGACGGCGAGTGGATCGCGTTCCGGTCCCTGAACGCGTTGTGGCTGGCGGCAACGAGTGGCCGTGGGCAACCACGCCAACTGGTTGCCGATGGCTACTTCAACTCGGATCCCGACTTCTCGCCGGACGGCAGCAAGTTGCTGTACGCCGGCGATCGGGACGGGACCGCGGACCTGTGGCTGCACGACCTGAAGACCGGTGCCGACAGCAAGCTCTCGTCGTTGCCCGGGGCACAGACCGCGCCGCGGTTCTCCCCGGACGGGAAGCAGGTCGCGTACCAGGATCAGGACGGGATCGCGTGGGTGCTCGATCTCTCCTCCGGCCAGGTCCGTCAGCTGACACCGACGTTGTTCCAGCCCGGCCGGGTGAGCTGGTCGCGGGACGGGAAGACGATCGTGCTGGCGGCGGTCAAGCCGTTCTCCAAGCGGTTCCGCGAAGGCACCAGCCAGCTCCTGTACGTCGATGTCGCCACGACAGCGCTGGAGTACGTCGAGCCGATGCCGTTCCGCTCACTGGCCACCCGCGGCGACGACGGCCCGGTCTTCTCTCCCGACGGCAAGTGGCTCGCCTTCGTCGTCGAGAGCCTGCTGTACGTCGCTCCCGTCGACGAACGCGGGCGGTTCACCGCCGAGCCCAGGGCGATCACCGACGAGGTCACCGACTCGCCGGTCTGGCAGGACAACGACACCCTGCTTTACCTGAACAACGGCCGGCTGCGGCGCACGACTCTGCGCGGCTCTCGCCCGCAGACCGTCAAGCTCGACCTACAGTGGCGCCGGGCGATTGTCAACCAGCACGTCACGATCCACGCCGGCGCCCTGTGGGATGGCCGCGCGACCACGCTGCGCCGCGACGTCGACGTCGTACTGGACGGGTCGCGGATTGCCGCCGTACGCCCGCATCAGGGACGGGCGGACGTCGACGCGTCGGAGCTGACGGTGATGCCTGGCTTGATTGATGCGCACAACCACTGGCACCTGCGTGGGCGGGCGTGGGGTGCGCGGCAGGGCAACCTGTGGCTGTCGTACGGCATCACGACCACGCGGTCGCCCGGCGATCCGGTCTATCAGATGCAGGAGACGCGGGAGGCGCTCGCCCACGGGTCGTTGGTCGGGCCGCGGTACTTCGCGACCGGTGAGGCGATCGACGGGTCGCGGGTCTACTACAACTTCATGCGGCCGACGCTGTCGGTACGGCAACTCGGTCTGGAACTCGACCGGGTCGAGGGTCTTGCGTATGACCTGGTGAAAACGTACGTGCGCCTGCCGATCGACTACCAGCGTCGCGCGATCGCCGCCGTCCACCGACTCGGACTGCAGCTGTCGTCGCATTACCTCTATCCGGCCGAGCACCTCGGCATGGACGGGATGGAGCACACCGGCGCGACGAACCGGCTGGGTTACTCGCACACGGTCAGCCGGCTCGGCCGCGCGTACGCCGATGTCGTCACGCTGTTCACCAAGGCCGGGCTGTCGGTCACGCCGACGCTGTTCAACTCGACGATGGCGCACGTTGACGACCCGAGCCTCCTCACCGACCGGCGGACGACCACGCTGTTCCCCTCCTGGGAGTACGCCGCTCTGCAGACCGAGGTGAACACGGCGGCAGGACCAGCGGGCGTGACCACGCGGGAGTTGCTGCGCGGCAACGTCGACATGGTGCTGCGAATCCACCGCGGCGGTGGATTCGTGATCTGCGGCACCGACAGCCCGCTCGACAACGTCGCGGTGTCAACGCATGCCAACCTGCGGTCAATGGTCGCCGGTGGCTTCACGCCGTACGAGGCTCTGACGACCGCGACGCGCAACCCGGCGCGGTGGCTGAACCTCGAGGACAAGCTCGGCGTGATCAAGCCGGGAGCTCAGGCCGACCTGTCGTTCGTGACCGGCGATCCGCTCGCCGACATCCGGGTCGCCGCCGCGGTCGACCGGGTGATGGTCGCCGGCAAGCTGCACACGGTCGACGACCTGCTCGCGCCGTACTCCAGTGCCGCCCGGACGACGGCCGCCGTACCGGCTCCCGCGAATGCGCCGACTCCGCTCACCCGGGAGCAGGCGCACTCACACGACAACACCTACTGGTGGCACGAACCCGAGTGGCTCCACAGGGTGTGCTGCGAGGGCTGACGCCTTCGGGCCTCCGTGATCTGTCAGAAGGTGGTCGTGAGGTTCTGCGTCTGACCGGTTGCGGAGGCTCGGTACGCGGCCTCGATGATGTCGATCACGTGGCGCGCGTGTTCGGCGGTGACGATCGAAGGCTTGCCTTCGCGGACCCAGTCGACCAGCTGCATGACGTCCTCATACACGTGCTGCTCCTCGATCTCGCGATGCACACCTGTCACGTGCGGAAGCAAAGCCTGGTTGCCCGGGCCACGCGGCGACAGCTCGGCGGGGTTGCGGTCGGGGAAGTCGAACGGCTCATCGTTGAGCAGCAGTCCGTCGATCGTCCCCTTCGTCCCGTAGTACGCACCGCCGAATCCACCCCGCATCCCTCCTGCGGCGGTCCCGGTCGCGACGCAGAACAGGTTGTCACCGAAGTCGATCAGCACGATGGTGTTGTCGTCGGCATCCGTCCGTACCTCCGTCTCTCCGCTTGTCCGCACGGGAATCCGTACGCCGGACATCGCCGTCACGCGCTTGGCCGGGCCGAGGATCCCGGTCACGGCGTGCAGCCCGTACACCGTCATGTCGTACATCGGCCCGCCACCGGGCTTGCGGAAGTACCACGACGGATCGATGTTCGTCAGTACGTCGCTGCCGCCGCGCACGGCCTCGTCCTCGTGATAGGTGCCGAACGCCGCGCCACAACTCACCCAGGACAACGTCCCAATGGCGCCCTCGGCAATCAACTCACGTGTCCGGACGTGATGCGGACGCAGCATCTCCCCCGGCGAGGCAACAATCCGCAGGTCGTTGGCCGCGGCAAGCTCGATGAGCTCCGTCGCCTCGGCGACGGTGATCGTCATCGTCTTGTTGAAGTGCACATGCTTCCCGGCCTGCAACGCCAGCTTGCCCTGCTCATAGTGCAACCCGATCGGCGAAGCGATCGTCACGGCATCAACATCCCCACGAGCCAGCAGGTCCTCGTACTCCGTGAACCCCTGCTCCACCCCGAACTTCTCAGCCGCCGCCTCCGCCCGCCCCGGCACCGGATCACACACCGCCGCCAGCGTCACCCGCCCGGCAAGATCCCCCTGCCCCAAATGCGGCAGAAGCCCCCGCACCGAAATACTCCCCGCCCCAACAACACCCATCCGCACCGAATCCGCCATGCACCCGATCCTTCCACGCGGCACCACTCCCGGCTGCTCCCTCGGGTCGGATAGGTTTCGGCGCCATGAGCGTTGTCGAGCATGTTGTTCTCATTCACGGGACCTGGGGTCGCGGGAGCAGCTTCCGTGAGGCCCGGGGCTGCGTTCGAAGCCCGTGGGTTTGCTGTTCATACGCCGACGTTGCGCCATCACGAACTGCCTCTGCAGGACGGATCGACGCAGGTCGCGACGCTCAGCCTGACGGACTACGCCGACGATCTGGTCGAGGTGTGTGAGTCACTCGATTCGCCGCCGCTGATCGTCGGACACTCCTTGGGTGGGTTGCTGGCTCAGCTCGTCGCGGCCCGGACGGCGCATGCCGGTCTGATCGGGGTGTGCCCAGCCCCGGCGGCCGGGATCTTCGCCATGTACCCATCCATGAGCCGGCTGTTCCTCAGCCACTACCTCCAGCCGCGGCCCTGGGCCAAGCCGCTCCGTCCGACCTGGGAGAAGTTCCAGGTGGGCGGGCGTATCACGCAGACGCTGGAGGACTCCCGCGCGCGGTTCGCGGACCTCGTCTGCGAGTCGGGCCGCGCGTACTGCGAGATGGCCTTTCCACAACTCGACCGCCGCAAGGCATCCCGCGTCGACTACGCCGCGATCTCCGGCCCGGTCCTGATCTTCGGCGGCGCCCAGGACCTCACCGTGGTCCCGGCAGTCTGCCGCGCCACCGCCTCGAAGTACCCCAACGCCACCTACCAAGAAATCCCCGACGCCGACCACATGCTCCTGTTCGGCAAGATCCTCCAAACCACCATGACCCACATCGACGACTGGCTAGCCACCAACAACCTCACCTCCCCCGAACCAACGTCCGATCAGCGCTCGGGGTGAGGCAAAAGCAGGAAGCCAACGACCATGCCGAGCAGACAGGGCAGGCCGTGATTGTCGTGGAGGATCGTGTCGACGACGGCCAGCACCGGGACAGCGAGAGCCAGGATCCGGAGCTGCAGTGGTGGCGTGACGCCGTACCGGCGCGGAGCCACAAGGATCACCGTCGTCAGCCCGCCGATCAGACCGGCGACGCACATCGAGTTGCCCGCGCCAACCGGGTTGATCCACACGTAGCTCATGAGCTGCCCGAACCATCCGCAGACGAAGTAGAGGACCAGCCACCGCCATCGCCCGAACACGCGCTCGGCGACCGAGCCGGCCACGGCCAGCAGGATGAGGTTCGAGACCAGCCCCGACGCCCAGCCGTCCTGGAAGAACATGCCCGTCAGCAGGCGATACCACTGCCCGTCGTCGATGTGAGACGCGTCCCGCACCACATGCTCATACAGCGGCCGGTACACCAGTTGCGCGATCCCACACGCCAGCGTCACCAGAAACACAACACCAGTCAGCACCGGCCGCCGCGGTCCGAAAGCGAGTACCGAGAGAGGGCTACGTTCCGCAGTACGAGTAGTCACATCGAGAACCTAACGATCCGACGGGGCCGTACCTCCGTCGTTTGTCACGACGAACCCTGCCGTTTGTCACGATCAGCTGCCGGCAACGGTCCGTTCGACCGCGGGCGCCGGCCAAGTAGTCGCACGCGGGCGTGGGTCGGCCCAGTACCCCTAGAACGGGAGTTTGGGTTGGGGTGGGGCGTGGGTGGGGTCTACGCCGTCGAAGAGGCTGCTGACGGACTCGCCCTCGTGGATGCGCTTGATCGCTTCGGCGAACAGTCCGGCGACCGAGCTGACCTGGAGTTCGGGGAAGCCGGCGGGCCGCGGCACCGTGTCGGTGCTGATGACCTCGGTGACGGACGGGTGCGACCGCAGTCGTTCTACTGCCTTCCCGGCGAACAGGCCGTGGGTAGTAGCGACGGCCGCCTGGGTGCAGCCGCGGTCTTTCAGGCGGTCGAGGAGTTCGATGATCGAGCCGCCGGTGGCGATCTCGTCGTCGAGGATGATCGCGCGCTTGCCGGCTACGTCGCCGACGATCGCGTCGATGATGACGCGGTCGTCGGCCAGGCGCTGCTTGCTGCCGGCGGCGACCGGGAGGCCGAGCAGGCGGGAGAACTGGGTGGCGGTCTTCGCGTTGCCCAGGTCCGGGCTGACCACGACCGTCTCGGTCAGGTCGCGGCCGCGGAAGTGGTCTGCGAGTACACCGATCGCGGTCAGGTGGTCGACCGGGACCGAGAAGAACCCGTGCACCTGGGGTGCGTGCAGAGCCATAGTCAGGACGCGGTCGACGCCGGCCGTGACCAGGAGGTCCGCGACGAGGCGACCGCCGATCGAGATGCGGGACGCGTCCTTCTTGTCCGACCGCGCGTACGCGTAGTGCGGCATCACGGCGGTGATCTGCTCCGCTGAGGCGCCACGGGCCGCATCGATCATCAGGAGCAGCTCCATCAGGTGCTCCTGCGTCGGCGGCACCAGTGGTTGCACGATGTACACGTCTCGCTGCCGACAGTTCTCCTGGAGTTGTACCTGCAGGCAGTCGTTGCTGAAACGATGGATTTCCACCGGTGCGAGCGGTACGCCGAGATCGGCACAGATCCGCTCCGCCAAATCAGTGTGGGCACTTCCGCTGAACACGACGATCTCTCGCACGGCTCTCCCCGAACGCTGCGAACCCCGACGCCTGCAGCCTATCCCGGGCCCGCAGGGACCACCGGCCCGAGGTCGGCATCCGGTCGCGAGAACTGCTGAGCGCCCTTCGGGCAAGTAGGGATGAGCCCGTCTGCCCGGACGGGCTCTGCCCAGTTGACGAGGAAGCACATGGTGCACTCCAGACCGAGACCGCGGTGGATCGCCGCCGCGGCGCTCGCCATGTCCGTCGACCTCACGGCCCAGAACCCCGGCCTTCCGGCGGTCGCGGCCGGCCCGCCCGCGACCATGACCGCCGGCACGCCCTCAGCAGCACCGAACCGGACGATCACCCTGGTCACCGGTGACCAGATCACCCTCCTCGGTGGTGAGCTGAGCAACCCGAGCATTCGGCGCGGGCCCGGCCGCGAGCACATCACCTTCCGAGCCCTCCGGATCAAGGGCCGCCTCACCGTCATCCCGTCCGACGTGGAAGCCGACGTTGCCGCCGGCAAACTCGACCGCAGGTTGTTCGACATCGGCGGCCTGATCGAGGACCACTACGACGACGCGAGTACGACGGCCATCCCGTTGATCGTGACGTACGCCGCCCGCGCCAAGCGCTCCGCGATCGAGGGCGTGACCACCACCCGCGACCTGCCGGCGATCAACGGCAGCGCGGTCAAGCTGGCGAAGGACGCGGCAACGGACGCGGACGGGAACACGACTGACCTGACCACGATCGACGCGTACCACCTGCGCTGACCGAACGCGCCGGAACCCTCGCCTACTGAAGGATGCGGGCGAGGGTTTCGGCCGCGGTCCGGCAGTCGGCGGTCGAGGCGTCGAGGTGGGTCACCACGCGGAGCTGGGTGTGGCCGACACCGCCGACGAGTACGCCGGCCGCGCGAGCAGCTTCGACCACCTGGGCGACGGTCTTGCCGGTGGCGGCGAGGTCGGCGACCACGATGTTGGTCTCGACCTGGTCGGGTTTGACGGAGCCAGGGGCTGCGTCGGCGAGGACCGAGGCGATGAGACGCGCGTTGGCGTGGTCTTCGGCGAGGCGCTCGACGTTGTGCTCGAGCGCGTAGAGACCGGCCGCCGCGAGTACGCCGGCTTGGCGCCAGCCCCCGCCGAGGCGCTTGCGCCAGATGCGGGCCTCGCGGATCAGCTCGGTCGAGCCGACCAGCACTGAGCCGACCGGCGCACCCAGGCCCTTCGACAAGCACACGCTGGCAGCAGCCGCACGCGACGCGTACGCCGCGACCGGCACCCCGGACGCCACCGACGCGTTCCACAGCCGCGCACCGTCCAGGTGCAGCGGCAGCCCCAATCCATCCAGTTCGTCCGCCAGAGCGTCGTACCCGTGCTGGATCGCGCCGCCGCCGAAGTTGTGCGTGTTCTCGACCGACACCGCCGCGGTGGAGACGAAGTACGACCCGAGGTCCGGCGCGATCAGTGCGCGGATCTGCTCGAGGTCGATCTGACCGGCCGGCGCGCTCCACGTCCGCGTGGTGACGCCGCTGACGGCCGCGTGCGCGCCGAGCTCGGCCCGCGCGATGTGTGCGCTCGCCTCGCACAGGATCTCCGCGCCAGGCGGCACCAGCGCCCGTACGCCGAGCATGTTCGCAAGCGACCCGGTGACGGTGAACAAGCCGGCCTCGTGCCCGAGCAGTCCGGCGACCGTCTCCTCCAACCGATTGATGGTCGGGTCCTCGCCGTACACATCGTCCCCGAGAGGTGCCGAAGTCATCGCCGCCAGCATCCCCGCCGACGGCCGGGTAACGGTGTCGGACCGCAGGTCAATCACGCTCTCGCGCCCCGCAGCCGCTCGGCGACCAGGAACGCGAGCTCGAGCGACTGGTGCCGGTTCAGCCGCGGGTCGCAGGCGGTCTCGTAGCGGTTCACCAGATCCTCGGCGACCAGCTCCTCACCGCCGCCCAGGCACTCGGTCACGTCGTCGCCGGTGAGCTCGATGTGCATGCCGCCCGGCCAGGTCCCCACCTGCTCGTGCGCGTCGAAGAAGCCCTGGACCTCGTCCATGACGTCCTCGAAGTTGCGGGTCTTGTATCCGTTCGGAGTCTCGAAGGTGTTGCCATGCATCGGGTCGCACACCCACGCGATCGGCGAGCCGTGGTCGCGGACGGCCTCCAACAGCGGCGGCAGCCCGTCGCGGATCTTGCCGGCGCCCATCCGGGTGATGAAGGTCAGCCTGCCTTCGATGCCCTTCGGGTTCAGCTTGTCGATCAGCGTCCGGATGTACTCCGGGGTCGTGGTCGGCCCGATCTTCACACCGAGGGGGTTCGACAGCGAGGCCAGGAACTCGACATGCGCGCCGTCCAGCTGCCGCGTCCGCTCCCCCACCCACAGCAGGTGGCCGGACACGTCGTACGGCTGCTGGGTGCGCGAGTCGATCCGGGTCAGCGCGTGCTCGTACTCGAGGATCAGCGCTTCGTGGGAGGCGTAGAAGTCGACAGTCTTGAACTCGTCCGCGGTGGCGCCGCAGGCCCGCATGAAGGAGAGCGCGCGCTCGATCTCGGACGCCAGCCGCTCGTACTTCTGCCCGACCGGCGAGGACTTCACGAAGTCGGTGTTCCACGCGTGCACCTGGTGCAGGTCGGCGTACCCACCGGTGGTGAACGCGCGGGTCAGGTTGAGCGTGGCCGCGGCCGCGTTGTAGACGCCGCGCAGCCGGTGCGGGTCCGGGTTCCGCGCCTCGGGCGTGAACTCGAGCCCGTTGACCGCGTCACCCCGGTACGACGGCAGCGTGACGCCGTTCCGCGTCTCGTCACCGGAGCTCCGTGGCTTGGCGTACTGCCCGGCGATCCGGCCGACCTTCACGACCGGCACACTCGCGGCGTACTGGAGGACGACGGCCATCTGCAGTAGGACCCGCAGCTTGGCCCGGATGTTCTCCGCGGTCACGCCGTCGAAGGTCTCCGCGCAGTCGCCGCCCTGGAGGATGAAGGCCTCGCCGCGGCTGACCGCACCGATCTTGGTGGTCAGGTCGTCGCACTCACCGGCGAACACCAGCGGCGGCAGCTTGCGCAGCTCGCCGATCACCTGGTCCAACGTGGCGGAATCCGGCCACTCCGGCTGCTGCAGCGGCTTCAGCGCCCGCAGATCATCCAGGCCCGGCACCCCAGGCACTTCCCCCGCACTCACCGTCGCGAATTGCATGCCCCCAACTCTAGGCCAGCCCCACGCATCCCCACCCCGCCCGTCTCACCCTCCCCGAGATGCCTGACTGGGGAGGATGTCATCCCCTAATCGGGCAGCCAACCACCCCAAACCGACCGGTTATCCAGAGGGGAGGAGGTGGGGAGGGTTCGGGAGGGGATCGGTGCATGTTGTGGGTGACGGAGGAGGTGAGAGATGGCGGAAGGGGGTGCGTTCGTCGAACTGCGCCGGCGCCAGCGGGGTACCTTCAGCAGGTCCCAGGCTCTCGCTCACGGGATCACGGACAAGGTGCTGGGACGGCGGTGCTGGGCGCTGCAGATCCAGCGGGTTTACCCGGGGGTGTACGTCGACTTCACCAGCCCACTGCCGTGGGGGACCCGGGTGTGGGCCGCGTGGCTGGCGTACGGACCGGAAGCTGCGCTCGCCGGCCAGACGGCACTGCGCCAGTACGGCGTGGAGGGCAGGTGGATCGACGACACGATCCACCTTGCGCTCCCGCATTCGCGCCGTGTCGACAGTCGCCCCGGAGTCGTCGTCAGTCGCCATCGGGACTTGCCGGCGCAGCTCCAAGGGTCCCGCGAACCACCGATGGTGCGTCTCGAGGTCGCCCTACTGACAACCGCAAGCACGGCCGCGGATGTGTCGCGCAAGGCGGCGATCCTGCTTGACGCGTGCCGGCAGCGCCGGACCACGCCCGCCCGTCTGATCGGCGAACTCGACGCACTCCCGAAGTTGCCGACCCGGCGGGTGTTGCGCCAGATCCTCCTCGACGGGGTGGAAGGAGTTCAGTCGTTCCTCGAGCAGGTCTACCTGCGGCGGGTCGAGCGCCTCCATCGCCTGCCGCCCGGTACGCGGCAGGTGCGGGTCGAGTCGGCCGACGAGGGCCAAGTCGTCTACCGAGACGTCGAGTACACGCCGTACGACCTCATCGTCGAGCTCGACGGCCGGGCGGGCCACTCCGAGTCCCTGTCGCGATGGCGCGACATGGGCCGGAACAACTCGGCAGCACTCAGCGGCAAGGTGACCTTGCGCTTCGGCTACCAATTGGTCGCGCATCCGTGTGAGGCCGCCGCTCAGGTCGCCGCCGCCCTCCGCCTCCGCGGCTGGAGCCGCTCCCCCCACCCCTGCTCCCCCACCTGCCCCACTCTTCCCCTCGCAGGCTAGAGCGGTGGTTTGGGGAGGCTCGCTGCCTGTTCCCGGCACACAATCCTCCCCGAATCGAGGTGGTCAGGTCAGGGAGCCGGGGTCTGCTGGTACGTCTACTGCGTGTTCGCGGAGGACGGTCAGGGGGATGGTGTCGAGGGAGCGGGCGTGGGTCGACGCCAGGACGACGGGGGCCGGGGCGCCGTCGCGGTAGGCCTGGAGCCAGCGGACCGCGACCACGCACCAGCGGTCGCCGGGCTGGAGACCGGCGAACTGCAGCTCGGGGCGCGGGGTGACCAGGTCGTTCCCGACCGAGACCTGGTGGGCCAGGAACTCCGCGGTCATCACGGCACACACCGTGTGGCTGCCCAGATCCTCGGGGCCGCTGGTGCAACAGCCGTCCCGGTAGAAGCCGGTGACCGGATCGGTCCCGCACTCCTCCAGTGGTTCGCCGAGCACGTTCAGGTCGCTGTCCATGCGGACATCCTCACCCGCGGACGAGGTCGGAAGCGGTCAACTGGCCTTGGTGTCGCGGAGCCGGACGTGCTCGTCGATCGACTCGCCCTTCTTGAGCAGTTCCTTGGCCTTCTCGGCGTACATGTCGACGTACTCCTGGCCGGACAGCTCCATCATCGCGTACATGATCTCGTCGGTGACCGAGCGCAGCACGAACCTGTCGCGCTCCATGCCCTCGTAGCGGGAGAAGTCCAGCGGCTTGCCGATCGCCACGCCCGGGCGGACCAGCCGGGGCAGCCGGCGGCCGGGCTCGCGGACCAGCCACTGCGGCCAGAGCGTGCCGGGCGGCTGCAGCTTCTCGGTGTCGATCATCGCGACCGGGATGACCGGTACGCCGGCCACGATCGCCATCCGGGCGACGCCGGTCTTGCCCTTGTAGAGCCGGCCGTCGGGCGAGCGGGTGCCTTCGGGGTAGATCCCGAACAGCTCGCCCTTCTTCAGGATGTCCAGCCCCGTGTTCAGCGCGGCCAGCGAGGCGCGCCCACCGGACCGGTCGATCGGGATCTGGCCGACGGACCGGAAGAAGGTCGCCACCAGCTTTCCCTTCAGACCGGGCGCGGTGAAGTACTCCGACTTGGCCGGGAAGACGATCTGCCGCGGTACGGCGACCGGCAGGAAGATCGAGTCGCAGAACGCGAGGTGGTTGCTGACCAGCAACGCCGCGCCCGTGGTCGGGATGTTCTCCAGCCCGCTCACCCGGGGATGGAAGAGCAGTTTCACCAAGGGGGCGACGATGAACCGCCTGAGGAACAGGTACAGCATCCGCCTCGACCTCCGTCGCTCGCCTGACACCTTCACCACCGACCATCGTCGGCCTGTACCTCGTCCGGCACCAGTGCCCACCGGTGACGGCGGCGACAAGCTCCGGCGCCCACCGTCGGTGCAGGACACTACGTTCCAGCTTCCCCCTCAGGCAATGTCACCGCCAGGAATCTCCGTGTTGCTCACCGTGTTGTCACCTTGTTGCAGACTGGATGCAGTCCAAATGCGACCATAGAGTCGCGAGCAGGCCGGTGCGGCCTGACCGTCTGTGAGGACTCTGACGGCGAGGAGTGACCGTGCCAGTGCAAGGCCATGCGGAGGACTACCGCAGTCCCGGGACCGGGGAGAACGCCGCGATCGGAGTCCTGCTGAGCCACGGATTCACCGGCTCGCCGAAGTCGATGCGTCCGTTCGCCGAGCATCTGGCCGCCGACGGGTACGGCGTCGCCGTACCGCGGCTGCCCGGCCACGGCACCAGCTGGCAGGAGATGAACAAGACCTGCTGGCCGGACTGGTACGCCGTCCTGGACAACGAACTGGAGCGGTTGCGCAAGGAGCACGACCAGGTCTTCCTGGCCGGACTCTCGATGGGCGGCTGCCTGGTTCTGCGGCTGGCCGAGGAGCACGGCGCCGACATTTCCGGTCTGGTCCTGATCAACCCGTCGGTGCGCACCGACGACAAGCGGCTGGTGCTGCTGCCGGTGCTGTCCCGGCTCGTGCCGTCGTTCCCCGGCATCTCGAACGACATCAAGAAGCCGGGCATGGACGAGGGCGCGTACGACCGGATGCCGCTTCGCGCGCTGCGGTCCCTGTCCCAGCTGTGGCAGATAACTCGCGACGATCTGGCCAAAGTCACGCAGCCCGTGCTGATGTTCCGCAGTACTGTCGATCATGTGGTGGAACCGAGCTCGGGGCGGACCGTGCTTGCCTCGATCTCGTCCCGCGATGTGACCGAGACCCTGCTCGAGGACAGCTTTCACGTGGCAACTCTGGACAACGACGCACCGCGCATCTTCGCGGACTCGACAGACTTCATCCGCCGGGTCGCCGCCGATGCGTGACAACGGCCTCACCGCCACGGCGTACACGTCGCTCGGCGGTATCGACCCACTGGTCGCCGAACCGGTCCTCACCGCGCTCGCGGAGGCCGGCATCGCGGCGTACTGCGAGGCCCAGAGCGAGGCCAAGACGCCGGAAGAGGCGGAGGAGCCGGTCCACATCCCGGCCGGGTACGACGTGATCTTCGTCGACGCGGAGGCGGTGGAGCGGGCCCGCCCGGTGATCGAGCGGAGCACCGAGGACGCCGAGTGGAAGTCGCTGGTCGAGCAGTTCAACGCGCCGTCGGCGCCCGGGCACGACGCTGACGAGAGCCCGGTGCCGCGGTGGCCGGCCAGTGAGGACGTCGACGACAAGTACGAGCCGCTGATCGACGTACCGACCGGGCTCGTCATCAAGGACACGCCGGACGACGACGAGGAAGAGGAGAAGCCGGTCAAGCGGGAGGACGACCCGCACGACCACTTCGTCCCACCGGAGCCGCCGCGCGCACCCCGGCTGGACTGGGTCAGCCGGATCGCCTGGCTCGGCCTGATCGGCGGCCCGCTGCTGCTGATCCTGGCCGCCGTCCTCGACTTCGGCACCGGCCGGATCACCACGCTCGCGGTGGTCGGATTCATCGGCGGATTCCTCACCCTGGTGATCCGGATGAAGGATCGGTTGCCACCTGATGACACGCCTGACGACGGGGCGGTCGTCTGAGCTAGCATGCGGATCGTCGGACAATCCGACGAACGCGTAGGGGAGGTACCCGTGCAGGTCACCGAGACCGTCGAGATCACCGGCCACCTGATGGACACCGGACTGCTGTCACGCGTCCTGGACGACATCCGCGGGTACGGCGGTGACTACACGCTGGACAAGTTCGATCTCGGTTACGACAAGGACGACCCGTCAACGGTCCGGATGACGGTCGGCGCCGAGGACGAGGAGTCGCTGCAGCGGCTGCTGATGCGGATCCAGACCAAGGGCGCGAACCTGGTGCACCCCGGGACGCCGGAGATCACTGAGGTGGCCCAGGACGGCGTCTTCCCGGACGGCTTCTACTCCACCACCAACCTGCCGACCAGCGTCCGGCTCGGCGGTCACTGGGTGCAGGTCCGCAACCCCGAGATGGACTGCGGTCTGCTGGTCGAGGGCGCCACCGTCCGCACCGTCCCGATGTCCGAGGTGAAGATCGGGATGCGGATCATCACCAGCGCCCAGGGCGTCAAGGTCACGCCTCCGCTCGTCGAGACCGTCGAGGACGCGTTCGGCTTCATGGACTCGGAGGTGTCCAGCGAGAAGCCACAGCGGGTGCTGGTCATGCAGGTCGCCGACGGCATGCGCGAGGCGAAGGCGAACGGCCAGAAGGTGCTCTGGGTCGGCGGCCCCGGCATCGTGCACACCGGCGCCGCGCCCGCGATGGTGTCGCTCGTCGAGGCCGGCTTCGTCGACGTCCTGTTCGCCGGGAACGCGCTGGCCACCCACGACATCGAGTCGTCGCTCTACGGTACGTCGCTCGGCGTCGACCTGGCCCGCGGTCGCGGGGTGGAGCACGGCCACGAGCACCACATCCGCGCGATCAACACGATCCGCAAGGCCGGCTCGATCGCGGCCGCGGTCGAGCAGGGCGTGCTCACCTCGGGCGTCATGCACGCGCTGGTGAAGAAGGGAAAGAACTTCGTCCTGGTCGGTTCGGTGCGCGACGACGGCCCGCTGCCGGACGTGTACACCGACGTCCTCGAGGGTCAGCGCGCGATGCGGGCCGAACTGCCCGGCGTGGGCTACTGCCTGATGGCCGCGACCATGCTGCACTCGGTTGCCACCGGCAACATCCTGCCGTCGTCGATCCCGCTCACCTGCGTCGACATCAACCCGGCCACGGTGACCAAGCTGGCCGACCGCGGCTCGTCCCAGGCCCGCGGCATCGTCACCGACGTCGGCCTGTTCATCGAGCACCTGGCCCGCGAACTGTCCCCGACGTACGCCGACGGCAAGTAGACCCCGGGCGCCGTAAACTGCCCGGAGTGACCGAGAGCTTCGAGGCGTTCCTGGACCAGTTCGAGCGGGCCAACACGGCCTTCGTGAACGGGGACTCGTCGTTGTGGATGCCGCTGGTGTCGCACAGCGAGCAGACCTCGATCTTCGGTGGTTTCGGCGGTCTCGAGGTCGGCTGGTCGCAGGTCGGACCGCGCTACCAATGGGCCTCGGCGCAGTTCCGTCCGAGTGGCGCCAAGGTCGAGTTCGAGTACCTCGACAAGCACGTCGGCAGTGACACGGCGTACTCCGTCGCGATCGAGCGCTGCACGGTGATGTACGTCGAGCAGCCCGGTGAGTTCCCGCATGCGCTGCGGGCGACGATGGTCTTCCGCAAGGAGGGCGACGGCTGGAAGATCGTCCACCGGCACGCGGACCCGCTCAGCCCGCGGGGAGCCTGACCGCACGGGCTTGTGCGGCTGATTACAGCCGCCGAGGGCCAGGCGGGTGTTGGATGTCTCCATGACGGAACTCGTGCAGCTGACCGTGGCCGACGGCGTGGCGACCATCACGCTCGACTCGCCGGACAACAAGAACGCACTCTCCCAGCAGTTCACCGGTGAACTGCTGGAGCGGCTGGACGACGCGGGCGCGGACGACGCGGTCCGAGTGATCGTGATCCGGTCGGCCCTGGACGTGTTCTGCTCGGGAGCCGACCTGTCCGAGGCGACCACGATCGGGATGGGCGTCGGCGCGCAGCGGATGGTCGACGTCCAGCGGGCGATCGTCGCCAGCCCGAAGCCGGTGGTCGCACGGGTCGCGGGTCCGGTGCGGGCCGGAGGGATCGGCATCGTGGCCGCCGCCGACATCAGCGTCGCCGGCGCGAGCAGCACCTTCGCGCTCACCGAAGTCAGACTGGGACTGGCGGCGGCGACGATCTCGCTCACCGTGCTCCCCCGGTTGACCGACCGCGCGGCGGCGTACACGTTCCTCACTGGAAACACCTTCGACGGCGCCGAGGCCGCACGGCTCGGTCTGGTCACCGTCGCGGTTCAGGACACCGACGTCGACACCGCGGTCGACTCCGTCGTGGAGTCGCTGCTGAAGGGCGCACCCCAAGGCCTGCGCGAGACCAAGAAGCTGCTCAACAGAGAGCTCCTCGCCGACATCGATGCCCGCGGCAAGGATCTCGCCGAGCTGTCGGCGAGCCTGTTCGGCTCGTCCGCAGCACAAGAAGCGATGCTCGCCTTCCTCAACCGCAAGAAGAGCTGACGGTTTGCGGAACTTTTTCGCCGCCTGGCGGCGAAAAAGTTCCGGATAGCGCCCGCTAGAGCACCAGTCGGTGGGCTTCGCCGGCGGTGAGGGTGACCGTAGTGCGGCTGTCGCCGTGGCGGATGGTGCGTTGCTGATCGCGGTCCGCGGTGAGGACGGCCTCGGAGCCGTCGGGTGACCACGTGATGTCGACGGTCACGCCGCCGCGGGCGCGCAGGCCGGTGACCTGGCCGGTCGGCCATTCAGTCGGCAGCGCCGGCAGGAGTTCGATCTCGTCGGTGTGGCTCTGGAGAAGCATCTCCGCGATGCCCGCGGTCGCGCCGAAGTTACCGTCGATCTGGAACGGCGGGTGGGCACACAGCAGGTTCGGGTACACGCCCGCGCCACTGCCGGCGTAGTCCGTCTCGGTGTCGTCGGCAGGCGTCAGGAATGCGCGCACGAAGCGGTGTGCCGCGGCCGCGTCGCGCAGCCGGGCTCTGAGGTTGATCTTCCAGGCCAGCGACCAACCGGTCGCCAGGTCGCCGCGAAGGTCGAGCGTACGAGCCGCGGCGGCCGCCAGCGCCGGAGTGCGGTCCGGCGTGATCAGGTCGCCGGGGTGTACGCCGATCAGATGCGACGTGTGCCGGTGGTGCGGATCATCCTCGGTCAGGTCGGCCGCCCACTCCTGTAGTTGCCCCCGGCTACCGATCGACGGCTCGGGGATCCGCTTGCGCGCCGCGGCGAACCGCTCGACCAACGGGTCGGTCAGCTCGAGGACGTCGGCGGTGATCACGCAGCGGTCGAACAGGTCGGCGATCAGGGCGAGGTCTATCGTCGCCGAGACAGTCACCGACGCCGGCTCGCCATCGGGCGCGACGTAGTCGTTCTCGGGTGACGTGGATGGCGACGTACCGAGACTGCCGTCGGGTAGCTCGATCAGCCAGTCGAGGCAGAACTCCGCCGCACCCCGAAGTACCGGCCAGGCGCGGCCGAGGAACTCACGGTCACCGGAGAACGCGTAGTGGTCCCACAGATGGCGGACCAGCCAGGTGCCGGCCATCGGCCAGTTGGACCACTTCGGGTTGCCGTCGACCGGGATCGTCCAGCACCACGCGTCGGCGTTGTGGTGCGCGACCCAACCACCGCAGCCGTACCGCTCCTGCGCCGTACGACGGCCTGCCTCGGCGAGGTGCTCGAGGTAGGTCAGCAGCGGTTCGTGGCACTCGGCGAGGTTGGTCGTCTCGGCGGGCCAGTAGTTCATCTCGGTGTTGATGTTGACCGTGTAGTTCGAGCTCCACGGCGGCTGGAGGATGTCGTTCCAGATGCCTTGCAGGTTGGTCGGAAGGCCACCGGGGCGGGAGCTCGCGATCATCAGGTAGCGGCCGTAGTTGAAGACCAGCGCGGCGAGCGCGGGGTCGTCCCCGTTCCGCAGCCGTACGTCGGTCGGCAGGTCGGCGGTGTCGTTGCCGGGCAGCTCGAGCGACGAGCGGCGGAAGAGTGCCTGGTGGTCCTGCAAGTGCTCCGCGTGGAGGTCGTCGTACCCGCGGGTGCGGGCTGTACGCACGGTCTCGTCGGCCTGGGCGAAGCAGTCCTCGGCCGATCGGGTCAGTGGCGTCGACGGGCCGTCGTACCCGGTGGCGGTCGACAGGACGAGGGTGACGTCGGTGGCGTTCTCGATCGTCAGGCCCGTGTCGTCGGCGCGGATCTCGCCGTCGGTCGTCGCCCGGAGCGAGATGGCCGCCGCCATACCGCGATCCGGGCCGTCGGAGTAGTGGACGGGGTCGGGTACGTCGCGGTGTGGCGGGGCGACGTTCGCCGGAGCCTGGAGGAGGAGGCCGATGCCGTCGTCCGTCCGATGAGCGCGGGATCGCAGCTGCGACGTGAGGCGGGCGGTAAGTCCGATCGGTTGCGATGCGGTCAGCCGGAGTACGAGGGCACCGGCCGGCTTGCTCACGAACACCTGCTGCCGGACCGCGAGACCTCCGACCTCATACTCCGCCGTGGCGGTTGCCGTATCGAGGTCGAGCTCTCTGCGGTACTGCGTGACCTCCCCGGCGGTCCTGTACTCGAGCAGCAGGTCGCCGAGGGGCAGGTAGGCCTGCGAGTGACCGGCTTGGAAGCCGTTCGCCAACCCCTCGGCGCGACGGATGTCGCCGGCCGCGAGTGCGTCCCGGACCGCCTGTACTGCTTGGGCCCCGGTGTCGCCGAGCGGCGTCGACAGCATCCGCTGGGTCTCGGGGCTCCCCGACCAGAGCGTCTCGTCGTTGAGGCCGATCCGGTCCGTGCTCACACCGCCGAAGCACATGGCCCCGATCCGCCCGTTGCCGAGCGGGAGTGCCTCCAGCCAAGTGCCTGCCGGGCGGTCGTAGGACAGGGAACTCACCGATGTGCGCATGAGCAGAGATCCTATGTCTATCGACCATTGTGTCGGCTACTCGATCGTCGTTCTGGACAGTTGCTTGCCGACGACGAAGCCGTTCTCGAAGGGCGCCGCGGCCGAAGCACGCGTGGCATCAGCCTCGGCGAGAACAGGGCTTGTGGCTCGTCGATCAGATTGAGCACACGCAAGAACGCGGCACTCACGGCGGACCGGTTCTTGGCGAACTGAGCTCGATCAGCATCGGGAGATGGTCCGAGGCGGCGGGGAGGTCGGGGCGGGCTGCCGTCGGGATGGGGACGATGCGGGCGGTGAGGGTGGGAGTTGCGTGGGCGCCGTCGATGCGCTTGTGCGGGTTGGAGGAGCTGTACGTCGGGCCGGCATCGGCGCCGAGGTCGGTGAGGCCTTCGGCGGCGAGGCGCTTCCAGACCTGGCCGTCGGGTTCTTCGTTGAGGTCGCCGGCGAGGAGGTACGGGAGATCGAAGGAGCGGCAACCGCGGAGGACCTGTTCGAGTTCGTGCCGGCGGCCGCGGATGTGCAGGCCGAGGTGGCAGACGATCAGGGCCAGGTCGGTAGAGCCCACGGTGACGCGGCCGCCGACGGCACCACCGGGAAGTTGGGTGGCGATCAGGTTCAGCCGGCGCCGTACGAACGGGCGCCAGATCCGCCAGTGCAGCGGCTCCACCAGATCGGTGCCATCGGCAACCAGGATCGCGTTCCGGGCCGACGCGGCGACGTATCGCATGCCGAAGCTCGCCGCCATTGCGCGCCGCTTCCGCCGGGTCCCCCACCAGGTCGGCGCCTCCTGCACGAGCATCACGCCCGGCGCACACGCCTTCACCACCCGCGCGAGCGCAGCCCGATCGTCACCCCACCGATGCACGTTGTACGACAACACCCGCAGCAGAGGCGGGCCTTCGCTCATGCTTCAGGGTCGCCGTTCAGGTCGGCGTGCTGGAGGTCAGGGTCGGCGCGCATGCCGGTACGCCGGGCGGCCGACTTGCGTGCTGCTCGTTCGAGCCGCGTGGAGCGACTCCGGGCGGCTGCGGTCTTCGCGGTCACGGCGGTCGTCTTCACACGGACCCGGCGCAACCAGGTCGCCTCTTCCCGCGCGAGATCGGCGGCACCGACCAGGCCGGCCTCCGGGCCGAGGACGGCACGCACGATCCGCGCCTCCGGCCGGAACCCGCGACCGGTCAGTGTCCGCTTGAACGCCTCGCGGGCCGGCGCCAGCAGCAGCTCCCCAGCGTCCGACACACCGCCACCGATCACGAACGTGCCCGGGTCCAGCGCGGCGGCCAGATTGGCGAGCCCGATCCCGAGCCAACGGCCGACGTCCTCGAGCAACTCGACCGCGACCGGGTCGCCGTCCTTGGCCAGCTCGGTCACCATCGGACCGTTGATCTTGCGCGGATCGCCGCCTGCCGCGCGCAGCAGATTGTGGGCGACCGGCGAACCCGACAGCGCCAGCTCCCGCGCCTCCCGGGTCAGCGCGTTGCCGGACGCGTACTGCTCCCAGCAGCCGCGGTTGCCGCACTCGCACCGATGCCCGCCCGGCACGACCTGCATGTGCCCGAACTCGCCCGCGATGCCGAACTTCCCGCGCTGCAGCGCACCGTCGTTCAGGATCGCGCCGCCGATGCCGGTGCCGAGCGTGACGCAGACCAGGTGGCTCTCACCCTGACCGCCGCCGAAGCGCCACTCCGACCAGGCCGCCGCGTTCGCGTCGTTCTCGACCACGACCGGCAGCCCGAGCCTGCGCTCGACCGCGTCCCGCAGCGGCTCGTGCCGCCAGGCAAGGTGCGGTGCGAACAGCACCGACGACCGTGTCCCGTCGACGAACCCGGCCGCGCCGATACCGACCGCGATCACGTCGTGCCGGGATTCCAGGTCGCGGACGATCTCCTCGATCGCGTCCTCGGTCTCCTTCGGATCCGTCGTCGGCGTGTCCCGCCGCAACCGGTCCAGAATGTTGGCCTCCGGGTCGACCACCCCGGCGGCGACCTTGGTCCCGCCGATGTCGATCCCGATCGTCAAAGCCTGCGTCAGAGCCACTGCACGACCCTCCTCGCCGTACCCCCAGCCCCCGCCGGATTACCTCCAGTATCCCGCGCGGTGCGGATCACCGGGTTTTCTCCGCGGGTGGGGCGGGGCGACGGGCCAGGTCGGCGGCGCCGATCAGGCCGGCGTCGTTGCCCAGTTCGGCGAGCCCGAACGACGGGTGCGGGCGGTTGGCCCTGGCCGGCAGGTTCCGCTCGAAGGCGACCTGGGCGGACTTCATCAACAGGTCCCTCGCCGCGCTCACGCCGCCGCCGATCACGATCGTGGTCGGGTCGAACATGGTCGCGAGGCTCGCCAGGCCCTCCCCCAGCCACCGGCCGAGATCCTCGAGCAGTTCGACGGCGCATGGGTCGCCGGCCGCGGCCGCCTCGGTGATCATCGGCCCGGTCAGCCCGGCCGGGTCCGAGATCCCGCACACGGTGAGCATCTGCATCGCCGCCAGCGAACCGGCCTCCGCCTGCGCCCGCCCCTCCCGGACGAGCGCACGCCCGGAGGCGTACTGCTCCAAGCACCCCCTCGCTCCACAGCCACACCGATGCCCACCCGGTACGACGCGCATGTGGCCGAGCTCGGCCGCTACCCCATAGGCACCGCGCAGCAACTCGCCTCCGATGACGACCCCGCCACCGATCCCGGTGCCGATGGTGAGACAGAGCATGTGCTCGACGTCCTTCGCGGCGCCGAAGGCGAACTCACCCCAGGCTGCCGCGTTCGCGTCGTTCTCGACCACGACCGGGATCTTCAGCTTCTCCGCGACCCGGGTACCGAGCGGCTCGTCCCGCCAGGCGAGGTTCGGCGCGAACAGCACCGTCGACCGGTCCGAGGACACGAACCCGGCCGCGCCGATCCCGACCGCCTCCACCTCGTGCGCGGCGATCAGCTCAGCGGCCGCGTCGCAGATCGCCGCCGCGGTGTCGTCGACCGAGTCCGCCGGGGTGTCGCGATTCGCGCGGGCACCGATCGTGCCGTCCGCGTCGACGACACCTGCCGCGATCTTCGTTCCGCCGACATCGATGCCGATGGTCAGTCCCATGGTTCGGGGTCCTCACTCACGTCGATCCGGTCCACTGTCGGCCGGCTCGGCTCGTCGTCCTGCTTGTCCTTCTGCTTGGCGGAGCGCGACGCCGCGTCCTCCTGGCCCTGCCGGGCTGCCGCGGCGGCTGCCTCCAGCAACGATCGCACCGAGCCGAGCGCGTGCGCGGCCGCGGCGGACAGCTGCTCGATCGTCTCCGGGCTGGTGTTCCGCACCTTGTGGATCAGCTGGCACACCGGGCACCACACGCAGTCCGGCCCAAGCTTGTGCTGGTGCTCTTCATCCGCCGCGGGTGTCTGTTCGGAATGCTTCGTCTCATCCACGTCGGCCGCATGCTGCAGTACGGCGAACAGTTTGGCCGCCTCCTCAGCGAGGCTGCCGATCGGCTCCTTACTCAACGGCCCTCCCGATCGCTGCCTCGCGCGCACGCTGCTGGGTCAACTGCTCGTGGTACTCCGCTGTCAGGCCCTGCGCCAGCTCCTGCGCGGACTCCAGCGGTCCACTCCCACTCGGTGCCTCGCCGGACGGCACCGGACGCGCCGACTCGCGCGGCGCGAACCGCACCTGCAGCCGTCCCTCGTCCAGTCGCGCACCCGCGACCACTCCACGCGCGAGCGCGGCCGGAAGCGGCAGCACCCGGCGGTACGACCCGACCGTGATGATCAGCTCGTCGCCGTGCCGGGCCAGCTCCAGCTCGTTCGCGGAGGCCAGCGGCAACGGCATGGTCAGCGTGTAGGTGCGGCCGTCCGTGTCGATGTGCCGGTCCACCCACAGCGACGTCTCGTCCGTGGCCCGGGCGAACGGGTCGTCCCCGCCGTACATCTCGACCGCGAAGGCGGCCAGCTCCTCGACGCCGACCGGCTCACAGACCCGGTACGGCGATTCCCAGATCGGCAACGGCCGGAACGAGTCAGCGACCTCCTCGAGGATCCCGCGCTGCGCCGCGACCCACTGACGCCGCCAGGTGTCCGCGCCCGCGGCCGGGAACACGCGGTTCGCCACCACACCGTCCACGCGGTAGCCGTACAGCGAGAGGCGGGTCAGCGAACGCCGCGCCTCGGCGACGACCACGGCCTCCGGCGTGAGCACGAGCCGCACCGACGCGTCCGGGCCGGCCAGCAACGTGCGGATGTCCGACAGGTCGCTCTGCAACCTGCGCAGTGCGTCGAAGACCGTGTCGTCCGGCACCGGGATGCCCGACGGACGACTCAGGAACGGCCGGAAGGTTCTCATCACCTTGCGCTCGGCGTTGAAGATGCGGCCCATGTACCAGTTGAGGGCCTCGGGCAACGCGAGCAGGCGGAGCGTCTCGGCGGTCGGCGCGCAGTCGACCACGATCACGTCCCAGCGCCCGGACCGGAAGTGGTCGCGCACCTCGAGCAGCGCGAGCACCTCCTCCGCGCCGGGCAGCACGGTCAGCTCCTCGGCCTCCATCGGGTCGACCCCGACCATGTTCAGCACCGAGCGCAGGTACGCCTGGATGTCGCCCCAGGACCGCTCGAACCGGCGCTGGGCGTCGATCTGCTGGACGAACAGCAGGTCGTCGACCTCGGTCGGCTCACCACCGACCTCGCAGTCGAACGCATCCGACAGCGAGTGCGCGGCATCGGTCGACAGCACCAGCGTGCGCAGCCCGCGCAGCGCGGCGAGCGTGGCCGTTCCCGCGGCGGAGGTCGTCTTGCCTACGCCGCCCTTACCCGTGTACAGCAGGACCCGAGTCACGGACTTACGACTCGACGCGCTTCTTGAGGCCCTTCAGGGCGGTGTCGATGATGACCTTCTCGGCCTTGCGCTTCAGCATGCCGATCATCGGGATCGCCACGTCGACGGCGAGCCGGTACGTCACCTCGGTTCCCTCCTGGCCGTCCGGACCCAGGTCGCGCAGCACATAGGCGCCGTCCATCCCCTTCACCATCTTGGCCTGCACCAGCGTCCAGGTCACCTCGTTGCGGGACCACGTGTACGCCAGCGTGTACTCGTCCGAGATCGCCCCGGCGTCGACCCGGAAGCGTACCTGCTTCGGCCGGCCCGCCTCGTCGGTGGACAGCACCTCGGTCTCCCGCATCGAGTCGGCCCATTCCGGGTACGCCGCGAAGTCCGCGATCACCGCCATGATCTGCTTCGGGGACGCGTTCACCACGATGGTCGAGGTGGTCTGTTCCGCCATTGATACACCTCTTAACTGCCAGGGCTGGTGGTGCGGGAGCTGATGGTCACTGCGGGAACCGAAAGTGCGGTGGTGATGCTAGTTGCCAGGGCTGGTGGTGCGGGAACCGGTGGGACGAGTGGTACGAGGACGGCCGGGTGCGGTGTCCTCACCGGAGACTATCGCGGGATCGGATCCGGGACGGTGCTCGCCCGCCGCGCGGCCTGCCTCGGCTTCGTCCTTGAACCGCCACATCCGCTCCCGGTACGCCGCGACGTACCGCTCGCGTAGCCTGGCCAGGGCCCGGCCGCGGACCGGCCGGCGCGGATCGACACGCAGGTACCAATGCACCACGACCCCATCGCGGACCGGCTCCAGCCACCACTCCGCCGTACCGACGGCCGCGCCGGTCACTGACCAGCGCACGCCCTCGAGGCCGCGCCGCTCGGAGGGGGTCAGGATCAGCTCCGGCCACCACTCGCGCCAGAGGGTGTCCGAACCGAGCCGCTCGGCCACGTAGGCTGGATCAGCAACGACCAGGTCGTCGCAACTGAGGTCGAGCGTGGACATTGCTGCGGGCACCTGTTCCTTGGGTCACATGAACCTGGCTACTTATGGGTAGGTGACTGTAGCGTGCGCCGGAGTCGACAATTCGTGACCGACTGAGGAGACGCGGATGCGTGAGTACACCGTTCCTGCTGTGACCGAGCCACCCACCGGGAGCCTGAGCGACCCCGTCTGGGCGAACGCGTCCTCCCATCCTGACACCGCTGTGTTCAGCCGGCGGGTCGGTTCGGACTCAGGGGGCGGCTGGCTCGACGTCTCCGCGGCCGAGTTCGCCCGCGAGGTGACCGGCGTCGCGAAGGGCCTGATCGCGGCCGGAGTGAAGCACGGCGACAGGGTCGCCCTGCTCAGCGCGACCCGGTACGAGTGGACCCTGATCGACTACGCGATCTGGACCATCGGCGCGGTCACGGTGCCGATCTACGAGACGTCTTCGGCGTCGCAGGTGCAGTGGATCCTGACCGACTCCGACGCGGTCGTCGCGATCGCCGAGAACGCCGCTCACGGTGCGGTGGTCGAGTCCGCCCGGCCGGAGGCGCCACACCTGCAGGAGGTCTGGCAGATCGAGGCCGGTGCCGTCGACGAGCTGACCGTGCTCGGCCAGGAGATCACCGACACCGAGTTCGACAAGCGCCGTACGGCGGTCGTGCCGAGCGACCTCGCCACGCTCATCTACACCTCCGGTACGACGGGCCGCCCGAAGGGCTGCAAGATCAGCCACTCGAACTTCCTGGACGAGCTCGGCCCGGCGGTGAAGATCCTCGACGGCCTGTTCGACGTCAACGGCGCGAGCACGCTGCTGTTCTTGCCGTTGGCCCACGTGTTCGCCCGGATCATCCAGGTCGGCTGCGTGATGAAGATGGTCAAGGTCGGCCATACCGCCGACGTGAAGAACCTGGTCCCCGACCTCGGCGAGTTCAAGCCGACGTTCATCCTCAGCGTGCCGCGGGTGTTCGAGAAGGTGTTCAACTCGGCCAGCCAGAAGGCGCACTCGGAGGGCAAGGGCAAGATCTTCGACGCCGCGGCGGACACCGCGATCGCCTACTCGCAGGCGCAGGACAAGGGCGGCGCGTCGTTCGGGCTGAAGGCCAAGCACGCGTTGTTCGACCGGCTCGTCTACAGCAAGCTGCGCAGCGTTCTCGGCGGCCAGGTCCAGTACGCCGTCTCCGGCGGCGCGCCACTGGGTCACCGGCTCGGCCATTTCTTCCGCGGCATCGGCGTACCGGTGCTGGAGGGCTACGGCCTGACCGAGACGACGGCGGCGGTGGCGGTCAACCTGCCCGACGACATCCGCATCGGTACCGTCGGCCGGCCGCTGCCCGGTGTCTCGGTCGGAGTCGCGGACGACGGCGAGCTGCTGTTCAAGGGTGGCCAGGTGATGCAGGGCTACTGGAAGAACGACGAGGCGACCGCCGCCGCGATCGACGGGGACGGCTGGTTCCACACCGGCGACCTGGGTGAGTTCGACGTCGACGGCTTCATCAAGATCACCGGCCGGAAGAAGGAGATCCTGGTCACCGCGGGCGGCAAGAACGTCGCGCCGACCGTGCTGGAGGACCAGATCCGGCTGCACCCGCTGGTCAGTCAGTGCATGGTCGTCGGCGACGGCAAGCCCTTCATCGCGGCGCTGATCACGATCGACCCGGAGACGATCGTGCCGTGGGCGACCGAGCGCGGGAAGCCCACCGACGTCGCGTCGCTGACCGCCGACGATGACCTGATCGCCGAGATCCAGAAGGCTGTCGACGAGGCCAACGGCTCGGTCTCCAAGGCCGAGGAGATCAAGAAGTTCCACATCCTCCAGACCGACTGGACGCAGGAGAGCGGCGAGCTGTCGCTCAAGCTCTCGCTCCGCCGCCACATCGTGATGAAGAACCACGAGGCCGACGTCGAGGCCCTCTACACCAAGTAGGCGGCGTACGGCCGGCATCAGCCGATCGGTTGATGCCGGGTCGATCTTGATGGGCGATGTGGGGTGGGTGGGCCGTCCGCGAGGCTCGTCGTATGACCACGGCGAGTACGAGAACGGCGGCCCGTGGGGCTGTCGTCGAAGTCAGTAACCTGCGCAAGTCCTACGGCGACCGGACCGTCGTCGACGGTGTGTCGTTCACCGTCGAGGAGGGCGAGATCTTCGGGATCCTCGGCCCGAACGGTGCCGGGAAGACGACCACGGTCGAGTCCATCGAGGGCCTGCGGGTCCCCGACGCGGGCCGGATCCGGGTGGCCGGGCTCGACCCGGTCGCCGATCACGCGGCGGTGACCCAGGTCCTCGGCGCCCAGCTCCAGGAGAGCGAGCTGCAGGCCAAGCTGACGGTGCGCGAGGCCCTCGAGCTGTACGCCGCCTTGTACCCGAACCCGGCCGACTGGCGGCCGCTGGCCGAACGCCTCGGCCTGACCGCTCACCTGACGACCCGGTTCGGCGTCCTCAGCGGCGGCCAGAAGCAGCGGCTGTTCATCGCGCTCGCACTGATCGGCAACCCCAGGGTGGTCGTCCTCGACGAGCTGACGACCGGCCTCGACCCGCGTGCCCGCCGCGACACCTGGGAGATCGTCGAGGACGTCCGCGCGCGAGGCGTCACCGTCCTGCTCGTCACGCACTTCATGGAGGAAGCGCAGCGGTTGTGTGACCGGATCGCCCTGATCGACAAGGGCCGCATCACCGCGCTCGACACACCGCGCGGCCTGATCAGCCGGACGGCCGGATCGACCGTCATCTCGTTCACACCGTCGGCACCGCTCGACGAGGAGGAACTCGCCGCACTCCCGGCACTGGCCTCGGTCGAGTACAAGGACGACCGGATCACGCTCGGCGGGACCGACGACACCGTCACCGCGGTGCTCTCGCTCCTGGCCCGGCACCGCATCACCGCGCACCAGCTCAGAGTCACCGACGCCACGCTGGACGACGCCTTCCTCGACCTGACCGGAGCCGCACAATGAGCACCGCCGCCACCGTTCCGACCGCGACTCCTCGCGGCACGACCTCTCCCTTCGCCGCCGTCCTGCGCACCGAGGCTCGGCTGTTCCGGCGCGAGCCCGGCATCCTCTTCTGGACCCTGGGCTTCCCACCCGTGCTGCTGGTGATCCTCGGCAGCATCCCGTCGTTCCGGAAGGTCGACGCCGGCCTCGGCGGTCTTCGGCTGATCGACCTGTACGTGCCGATCCTCGTGCTGGTCGCGCTGATCGTGACCGGCCTGCAGACGATGCCGCCGGTCATCACCGGCTATCGCGAGCGCGGCATCCTGCGCCGGATGTCGGCGACGCCGGTCCGCCCGTCCGCCCTGCTGATCGCCCAGATGGGCCTGAACGGTGCCACGGCGCTGGTGTCGGCGCTGGTCTGCCTCACGATCGGCCGGCTGGCCTTCGACGTGAAGCTTCCACAGCAGGCGTTCGGGTATGCGCTGGCACTGTTGCTCACCGCCGCCGTCGCGCTGGCCATCGGTGCGCTGGTGACCGCGTTGGCCGGTACGGCGAAGGTCGCGAGCGCGATCGGCTCGGCGGTGTTCTTCCCGAGCATGTTCTGCGCAGGTGTCTGGCTGCCTGTGCAGAACATGCCGAATGTCCTGCGGCACATCGTCGAGGCGACCCCCTTCGGAGCGGCGGCCCGTGCGCTGGGCCAGGCCGCGGCCGGAGACTGGCCGGCGTGGTCGCACCTCGGCGTACTCGCTGCCTGGGCGATCGTGCTCTCGGCGGCCGCCATCCGCTGGTTCCGCTGGGAGTAGGAGACTGACAGGGTGACGACAGCGGAAGCGGACATCGATCGGCGGCAGCAGGTGTTCCGGCGGTGGCAGCCGCTCGGTCTGCTCGTCCTCGGAGCCCTCCTGTCGGCCGCCACGGTCGAGCTCATCATGCCGACCGCGGCCCGGCAGACCACGGCCGCGGCTCTCGTCGTCGCGGCCGTGGCCCTCCAGCTCTGGTGGGGCGACCGCACCCGCCGCGGTCCGAGCCGGCTATCGGTCGTGTACTACGCGATCCGCTACGCGATCGGCTTCGCGCTCACCCTGATGAATCCCTTCTTCGCCTTCTACGCCGTGGCGGGGTACTTCGATGCCGAGGAACTGATTCCCGGACGACGCTGGAGACGAGTCGCGCTGTTCGCCTGCTCGATCCCGGTGGCGGGGGCGCAGACCAGTGGGATCCCTGTCGACGGCGGGATGAGGTGGATCGTCTTCGCGGTCCTCCTCGCGGGCAACAACGTGATGCTGACGCTCGTCATCCACTTCAGCGAGCAGGAAGAACAACGGTCCCGGGGCCGGGCGGCCACCATCGTCGAGCTCCAGCAGGCCCGCGACGAGAACGCCGCCCTGCAGGCTCAACTCCTCGTCCAGGCAAGGGAAGCGGGTATCGCCGACGAACGCCGGCGGCTGGCGGCGGAGATCCACGACACGATCGCCCAGGGCCTGACCGGCATCATCGCCCAGCTCCAGGCTGTCGCGACCACGTCCGACCGGGCGGCCGCGCGGGAGCACGTGGTCCGCGCGACCGAGCTGGCCCGGCACAGCCTGGGCGAAGCCCGCCGCTCGGTCCACAACCTCGCGCCCGCGGGTCTGTCGTACGACGGACTTCCCGAGGCGCTGCACAAGACAGTCGACCAGTGGGCAGACCGGACCGGCGTACGCACGGAGTTCACGCTCACGGGTACTGCGCAGCACCTGCACGGGGAGGTCTCGGCCACTCTCCTGCGCATCACTCAGGAAGCCTTGGCGAACGTGTCCAAGCACGCGGCCGCGACCCGGGTCGGGGTCACCCTCAGCTTCATGGACGACGAGGTCACGTTGGACATCCGCGACGACGGCAAGGGGTTCGAACCGCTGGCACTGCCCGCCCGCAGCAGCACCGGCGGCTTCGGTCTGGAGGGCATGCGCGCCCGGGCCGCGCGGATCGCCGGCTCGCTCACCGTCGAGGCCGAGCCGGGCTCCGGTACGGCGGTGTCGGCTCGCGTACCGTTGGTGCTCCATGAGTGAGATCTCGCTGCTTCTCGTCGACGACCATCCGGTCGTCCGCAACGGCCTGCGCGGCATGTTCGAGTCGGTGCCCGGCTTCACCGTGCTCGCGGAGGCGTCCAACGGCGTGGAGGCGGTCGCGCTGGCCGCCGACCTCGACCCCGACGTGATCCTGATGGACCTGCGTATGCCGGGAGGTGGCGGGCTGGACGCCATCAGGGAACTGACTCGCAGCGGCGCCCGCGCGAAGGTCCTGGTCCTCACCACCTGGGACACCGATACCGACACCGTGCCCGCGATCGAGGCCGGAGCGACGGGCTACCTGCTCAAGGACGCCCCACGGGACGAGTTGTTCACGGCCGTGCGCGAAGTGGCGGCCGGACGGACGGTCCTCTCCCCTGCCGTCGCATCCCGTCTGGTCTCGGCCGTCCGCACCCCGGCGCCGAGTCCGCTGGCTCCCCGCGAACGCCAGGTCCTCGCACTCGTTGCCATGGGCACCTCGAACCGCGAGATAGCCCGCGAGCTGTTCATCAGCGAGGCCACTGTCAAGACGCATCTCAGCCACCTCTTCACCAAGCTCGGCGTCAACGACCGCGCAGCAGCAGTGGCGAAGGGCTACGAACAAGGCATCCTGGGCCGGGACTGATCAGGCCTGGGCACCTTGCGAACGGAACAGTTCGCAAGGTGTCCAGGATCTTGCCTCAGTTACAGATGGTGTAGCTGCGCTGACTCGGAACCGGCCAGCCACCGGGGGGCGGCGCTTGCCCCTTGCCCAGTTAGGGGAAGTGGGCAGGTCTGTCCATCAGTCAGCGGCCGCCCGTGAACGTGATTCCGTTGGTGATGTGCTTCTGCGCGACGAAAAACAGCACCAGACAAGGCATTGTGATCAGCACCGACGTTGCCATCAGCAACGGGGTGTCCGTGCCGTTGACGGACTGGAAGCCGGCCAGCGCGAGCGGGAGCGTCTTCCACTTGTCGGAGTTGATGTAGATGGCCGGGCCGAGGAAGTTGTTCCAGTAGCCCATGAACAGCAGGATCGAGACCGCCACGACAGCCGGGCGGGCCAGCGGCAGATAGACCAGCCAGAACGTCTTGAACCACCCGCAGCCGTCCACCACCGCGGCGTCGGCGAGCTCCGACGGCATCCGGGCGAAGAACTGCCGGAACAGGAAGATGTAGAACGGCGACCCGAAGAACGCCGGCAGGATCAGCGGATAGAGCGTGTCGATCATGCCGAGGTTGTTGAAGAGCATGAACTGCGGCACCATCGTCACCTCCCCCGGCAGCAGCATCGTCGCCAGGACGACGGCGAACACGACGCCCGAGAACCGCACCCGCAACCGCGCGAACGCGAAGCCCGCGAGCGAACATGAGAAGACCGTGCCGATGATCGGGATCAGCGTGGTCAGCACCGAGTTGAGGGCGTACCGCCAGAATGGGAACGACGTGATCGCCCGCGTGTAGTTGTCCCAGAGGAACTCGTGCGGCCACACACTCGCGCCGGAACTTCCCACCCCGGCCTGCGATCGCAGCGACGTCGCGAGCATCCACAGGAACGGGTACACGAACACCAGTGACCCGAGGGCCAGGACGACGTACAGGACGACGGTGAGCGAGATGTTGCGCCGCCAGAACGGGCGGTCGGTGCGGAACGCCACCGCCGGCCGTGACTCCGCCAGGACAGTCATCGCCTTCTCCTCTTCCAGCCGCCGGACTGCTCGGACTCGTAGTACACGGCGAACGCGCTCCCCCTGGCCGTCACCGCGGTCAGCGCCAGGATGATGACGAAGAGGATCCAGGCCAGCGCGGACGCGTAGCCCATCCGGAAGTTCTGGAACGCGTTGTCGTACAGGTAGTAGACGAAGAACAGCAGCGAGTCCTTCGGGCCGCCGTTCGCGATGAAGCCCTGGGTGAAGATCTGCAGCGCGCCGATGATCCCGGTCAATGCGTTGAACAGGATGATCGGCGACATCTGCGGCAGCGTCACGTGCCAGAACAGCCGCGCCGGACCGGCGCCGTCCAGCGCCGCCGCCTCGTAGAGGTTCGACGGCACGTCCTTCAGCCCGGCCAGGTAGATCACCATCGCGCCGCCGACCGTCCACAGGCTCATCAGGATCACCGTCGGCAACGCCCAGGACGCATCGTTGAACCAGCCGGGCCCGGTGATCCCGAACCTCCCCAATACGTCGTTCGCCAGGCCGTACTGCGGGTTGAACACCCACAGGAACAGCACCATCTGCGCCACGCCGGACACCAGACTGGGCAGGTACCAGACGGTCCGGAAGAACCGCATCCCGGGCAACTCGGCGTTCAGCAGCATCGCCACCAGAAACGCCAGCGCCGTCTGCAGCGGCACGCTGATCAATCCGTACAGCAGCGTCACCTTCAGTGCCTGCCCGACCCGCGGATCCTGGAGCGCCTCGCTGTAGTTGGCCAGACCGACGAACTTCGGCGGCGTGATCAGGTCCCACGAGGTCAGGCTGACGTAGATCGAGGACGCCATCGGGCCGACCGTGAAGATGGCGAAGCCGATCAGCCACGGCGAGACGAACAGCCAGAACGCGATCGTCTTGTCGGCCCGCGGCCACTTCCGCTTCGCCCCGTACGCCGCCAGCCCGATGACGGCGTACAGGGCGATCAGCAGGAGCAGGAACGGGACCAGCGGCACGAGTACTGCGGGGACGCCCAGGGACGCCGCGAGTTCGCGGATCCAGCCGATGGTCGGGTTCATGGACTACCTCACTGCTGCTTCAGCGCGTCGGTGCACTTGGCGGCGAGCTGCGGGAGCACCTTGGCGACGTCGTCCTTGCCGCTGCCGAGCGGGGTGTAGCTGGTCATCCCCTTGTCCGCGTCGCCGGAGATCTGCGCCTCGCGAGCGACCGAGACGCCGACGAGGCCGTTCTTCAGCGCGGTGGTGAACGCGGCCAGGTTGCGGTCGGCCGGCAGCACCTTCTCCAACGTCGGCGCCGAGGCGGCGATGATCGGTACGCCGAGGGCCGTGTTGCCCTGGATCAGCTGGTCCTGGGCAACCTGCTGGGTGCTGGCGAACTCGACGAACTTCTTCGCCGTCTCGAGTTGCTTGCCGGTCGCCTTCTTGCTGATCGCGAGCCCGTCGACCTCCATCGGGAATCCCTTGCCGGGAACCGGGACCAGCGTCCACGCGGGCTTGCTGATCTTGGCGAAGTCCGCGACCGTCCACGGCCCGAAGTCGCTGAAGGTGGCCAGCCGGCCGGCTGCGAACCACTGCGCCTGGTCCTGCCCCTCGATGTCCAGCGAGGTCGGCGCGTACCGCTCCTTCTGCATGTCGACGACGTACTGCGCGGTCCTCACGCCGGTCTCGTCGCCGAAGGTGCACTGGCTCGCGTCGGCGTTGTAGTAGCCGCCGCCGGCTGCGGTCAGCCAGCCGCGGTACCAGAGATTGCTCGACCCGAAGACGCGAGCCTTGCCGTCACCGTGCGAGAGCTTGGCCGCGATCGTCTTGAACTCGTCCAGCGTCAGCGGAGTCGTTGTGCTGGGCAACGGTACGCCGGCGGCCTTGAACGCGTCGACGTTGATCGCCATCACCTTGGGCTTGGCCGCGAACGGCGTCGCGTAGTACTTGCCCTGGAACTGCAGCGCCGAGGAGATGTTCGGCTGCACGTACTTGCCCGGGTCGACCTGCTGCTCGGCGAAGCTGGGCGCGAACCCGGCCAGGCTGGTGTTGCTGATCTCCATCACGGTCGACTGGGTGCCGCCGGCGATCGAGGTCTGGATCTTCTGCTCGTAGTCGGACTGGATCCAGTTCGTGGTCACCTTCGTGCCCTGGTTGGCCTGCTCGAACTTGGCCGCGATCGCCTTCAGCGACGCGGCTTCGGAGTTCGTGCCCCAGAACGAGAAGGTGATGTCGGCGGAGCCGCCGTCGTCCTTGGAGTTGTTGGCGGCGGGCTGGCTGCCGGTGGCGCACCCTGCGGCCAGCAGGAGTGCCGTCGCAACGGGCAGCAAACGATAGGGAAGCTTCATGAGGGGTCCTTCGTCGGTGTGCTGACCCGGGCGGTCCGACCGGGCTCGATCGTGCGGGGACCGGTGCGGCCGACCGTCACCGTGAGCGGCCCCGGTCCGCTGTGCACGGTGACTTGGGTCGTACGCCGGCCTTCTTGGTGAATGCGGAGATCCCAGTCGCCGACCCGGACGTGATCGGCGATCAGCCAGTCGATCTCGGCCGGCAGGTGGGACTCGATCGTCAGGGCCGCGTTCGGCGCGTCCGGGCGCAGCCCGAGCAGTCCGGCGACCAGGTGTTCGATGACGGTGAAGGAGATCTCCGGATAGTCGTCCCGGCTGTCGATCAGGTGCTTCGTCCAGCGCCAGGCCGACTCGTCGCGACCGTTCCGGAACAGCAGCTCGGGCAGGTAGCTGAACGACTCGATGTTCAGCGGCGGGTGGGTCTCCAGCTGGGCTTCCACATAGTCCAGGAGCCGCTCGTTGCGTTCACCGGTCCCACTCAGCCCGAACAGTGGGACCAGATCGTGCGACTCCAGTCCCCAGCCGTAGTCGAACCCGTCCTTGGTCCGCCCACGCGCGAACTGTTCCCCGTTCCACCAGTCGTCGAGGAACGTCGCCTGGATCCGGTCGGCCTCGGCATGGTGCCCGAGTTTGCGGAGTACGGCGTACTGGAGCGCCAGGCCGTCGCCCGCGACGATGAGCGGCGCCTCCCGCTCGTTGTAGGTGGCGGTGCCGAGGAAGATGTCCCCGGTCCCGCCCGCCTCGGGGATGCCGTCGCCGTCGCTGTCGTGTGCCGCGACGAATTCGCCGATGCTGTGCCGGTAGTACGCCGCCAGGTCGGGATCGTCGAGCCATCGGCGGTCGCCGGTCCAGTCGTACTGTTCCAGCGCCCGGTAGGTCAGATCGAACACCGCGGGGATCTCCCGGACGAAGTGCTCGTCGTGGTGGTAGTCGAGTGCGGCGATGCGCCCGTCGAAGTGGAACGCCCAGATCGGGAACCACTTCCGGGCCGGTGTCGCCGAGGCGGCGAACTGCCGGAACATCGCGAAGTTCTCCGCGTCCAGGCCGAGCAGGTGCGCGCCGGCCGCCTGGTGGCAGACGTCGCGCGAGTAGAACATCGGCCGGGACGGATAACCGGCCCAGTACGACGGCAGATTGCCCGGCGCGGCGTCGGTCTGGACCCAGTCCAGGGCCCGCTTCCGGGCCCAGGCGAAGGCGTCCTCGACGTAGCTGTTGCCGGAGGTCAGAGCCAGCACGGCCACTCCTCGGAACATCGGATATTAGCGCTAAAACTAGAGAGGTGGACCAATTCCGTCAATACCTTCTGAGGTCTTGGTTTTACCGCTATAGTCCACGGCGTGACGACTTTCGAGATCCGCTCTCCCGGCGGCCTGTGCCAGACCGGCACAGCGAGCGGCGCGGCGTCGATGACCGAGCTGCCGACGACCGAGCCGGGCGTACTGCGGTACGAGGTGGTGGCGGCCGGTCCGGTCACCCTGCGCTTCGCCTGGCCGGCCGAGTCGGCGGTGTCACTGTGGCGGGCGACGCAATCGTCGCGGCGAGAGCTGCCGACCGACTGGGGCTCTCGTCGTGAGATCCGGTCGGTCCGCTCCGCGCCGGTCGGCACCCTGGTCGACGCGCAGGACCGGAACCTGCTGACCGTGTCGCTGTCGTCGCACGTCCGCGGCTGCGACTTCGCCATCGGGGTTCATGAGGAGACCGCCGAGCAACTGGTCGAGTTGATCGTCGACGACGTCGAAGGCCAGAGCTTCGTCCTGCGGATCGACGTCCGCGACCTGCACTTCGCCGAGGCGCTCGACGGTGTCACCGCCGACTGGACCGCCGAGCTCGGCGACCGGATCGTGCCGGTGCCTGAGCTGGCCCGGCAGCCAATGTACTCGACCTGGTACAGCGACCATCAGCACGTGTCCGCCGAGTCGGTCGAGCGTCACGCCCGCGACGGCGCGGCGTACGGCTGTGCGGCAGTGATCGTAGACGACGGCTGGCAGACGGACGACACCGCGCGCGGCTACGCGTACTGCGGTGACTGGGAGCCGACCAGCCGGACATTCCCCGACATGTCCGAGCATGTACGACGCGTGCACGATCTCGGACTGAGCTACGTGCTCTGGCTCGCGCCGCCGCTGATCGGTGTGCACTCCAAGGCGTGGGACCGCTTGAAGGACCGCACCCTCGGGTTCGCCGACGGACAGGTCACCGCGGTGCTGGACCCGCGCTACACCGAGGTGCGCGAGCACCTGGTCGAGTGCTGCATCCGGCCGGTGCGTGACTGGGGAGTCGACGGCCTGAAGCTCGACTTCATCGACTCGTGGGCCTGGGACAATCCTCCCCCGGCGCCTGACGGCGACTGCACGTCCGTCGACGAGGGCGTGGAGCTGTTCCTGCAGGCGGTCACCACTGAGCTGAAGCGGTTGCGGCCGGACGTGCTGATCGAGTTCCGGCAGGACTACGTGAACCCACGGCTGTGGCAGTTCGGCACGTTCCTGCGGGCCGGCGACTGCGCGATGGACCCGGTGGAGAACCGGGTTCGCACCATCGACAGCCGACTGCTGGCCGGCGGTCGCGCGGTCCACTCGGACATGCTGATGTGGCATCCCGACGCGTCGGCGGAGACCGTGGCCCAGCAGTTCATCGGCGCGATGTTCAGTACGCCGCAGGTGTCGATGGAGCTCGACGCATTGTCCGCCGAGCACGAGCGGGTCGTGCGGTACTGGCTCGGGTTCCTCCGCGATCACGCCGACGTCCTGCTGGACGGCGTACTGGTTCCGTCGCGGCCGGACGCGCGGTATCCGCAGGTGCGGGCTGTCGGCTCGACGACCGTGGTGGCCGCTTTCACCAATCCTGTGGTGCGATTGGCCGACTCGGATCTGTCGGTGGTGCTGGTGAACGGCGGCAGCTCGGGCCGGCTCATCGTCGAGGGTGCCGGGCCTGGACCGGTCGACCTCGTAGTGTCGGACTGCTCGGGCACGGAGGTGTTTCGCAGTACGACGACACCGCCGGAGCTGTGGGCGATCGACGTACCAGTGGCTGGGGTGGCCAGGATCGTGCGGAACTGACTGAGGGGGCTGGATTGGCGGAGCAGGGGAAACCACGCCGGACGACGGTCGCGGACGTGGCCCGGTTGGCCGGGGTGTCGGCGATGACGGTGTCGAACGTGCTGAACGCACCGCACCGGGTGAGCGAGCCGACGGTCCAGACCGTCCGCGCCGCGATCGAGGAGCTCGGGTACATGCCGAACCACGCGGCCCGGGCACTGTCGTCCGGCCGCAGTCAGGTGATCGGGCTGCCGCTGTACCTCGAGGACGACACGTTCAGCGAGCAGAACCCGGGCCTGGGTGGCTTCCTGCACGGTCTGCTCGGCGGTCTGGTGAAGGCGGCAGCGGTCTCCGGGTACGGCGTTCACGTCACCACGCCGACCGAGGGCGCGACCGAGATCGCCCTCTACGAGAGGCTGATCGCGGCCCGGCAGGTCGATGCGATCGTCGTACTCGAGACGATGCCGAAGGACGAACGGATCGAGTTCCTCAGCCAGCGGCGGTTCCCGTTCGTGGCGTTCGGGCGGACCGGGCCGCAGCATCGGCAGTGCTGGGTCGACGTGGACAACGAGACCTCGATGGTGGGGATCGCGCAGCATCTGCGGTCGACCGGCCGTGAGCGGGCCGTGTACCTCGCGACGGACAGTGCGCTGCCGTGGGTGCATCAGCGGCAGGCCGGGTTCCTGCGGGAGTTCCCGTCCGCCGTCGTACGGTCGTTCGGTTCGCTGGAGGCAGTGGCGGCGTACGTCGCCGAGGCCGATCGGCCGGATGTGTTCGTGGCGGACAACGATGCTTATGCCGTGGTCGCGATGCGCGCGTTGCAGCGGGGCGGGATCACGGTCGGCGAGGATGTCGCGGTCACCGGGTTCAACGACTTTCCGTTCGCGAGCATGCTCGACACTCCGCTGACGACGGCACGGATTCCGTTGCGTGACATCGCGCGTTGCCTGTTCGAGCGTGCGCTGCGGGAGATCAGTGGCGACACCGATCAGCCGGGACGGCTCGTCACCGCGCCCTTGGTGGTGCGGTCGAGCGCCTGACGGGCGATCAGCAGGGTGGCCGCCGTACCGAGGACTCCGGCGGCGGCGATGGTGAGGTTCGGTGCGAGGAAGGTGCCGACGACGCCGGCCAGTGCGATGCTGACGCCCTGGATCGCCATCAGGCCGCTGGTCTGGACGGTGAACAGGCGGCCGCGGTACGACGGGTCGACCGCCTGCAGGATCAGCGGGTCGATCCCCTGGTTGAAGGCGTACCCGGCGCCGGCGATCGCGAGCAGGACGGCCGCGATCGGGACGTTCGGCGTGGCCACGAAGGCGACTGCGGGGATCTGACTGGCAAGAAGCAAGGGGACGACGAGCCGTCGCCGCGTGGAAGGGGTAAACCGCGCGACGACGAGCTCGCCGAGTACTGTGCCGGCCGCGTAGCCGGTGAAGAGGGCGCCGGCCTTCGCGGCCACTGAACCCGCCTGGGCGGCGTAGGCGACCGCGAGTCCGTCCGGGACCGAGGAGAAGGCCGGCGCGACCCAGGTCAGCATGATCAGGCGGCGGAGCCGGGCGTTGGCGAACAGGTAACGCAGACCCGTCCAGGAGTCGGCGATCGTGGTGCTCGTACGGCTGCCCGCCGGGGTAAACGGCGTACCGAGGCCGATGAGCAGCGCGGACGCGAGGAAGGTCGCCGAGTCGAGCGCGAGCAGCCAGGTGGAGCCGATCGCGGCGACCGCTATCGCACCCAGCGCGAACCCCGTCAGCACGGTCACCTGGCTGATTGCCCGAAGCAACGAGCGTCCGATCGGGAAGAGGTCCTGCGGCAGCAACTGCGCCAGACTCGCCGCCCGCGCCCCGGCGAAGACCGGCGCGATGATCCCGCTCACCAGCAACAACCCGAGCAACGCCGCGACCGGCATACCCGGGATCACCATCACCCCGATGCACACCGCGCTCAACACGTCGCAAACCACCAACACCCGTCGCGCCGGGAACCGGTCCGCCACCGACGAGAGCAGCATTCCACCCAGCGCATAAGGCAGGAACGAACACACCAGCACCAGCGCCGACAGCAGCGCCGAGCCGGTCCGCTCGAACACCACGATCGACAGGGCGACCTGAGCCGCGACCGTCCCCACCATCGACACTGCGTGCGCGAGGAACACGCTCCGCATGCCAGGAACCTGGAGGACAGATCGATAGCCGTAGGTCGCCGGGGTACTCACACTCACGCCGCGAGCGTGCACGACGGGGAACGGCCGGGCGTAGAGTTTTGGGTGTGGCCGAAAGTTCTGTGCGATGACGGTGTTGCGGTTCACGCAGAAGGACGCTCTGCGGTGCCGGTTCGGGGCCTCGCAACTGTGGGAGACGATGTCCGCGGTGCGGGTGCTGCACGGGTTGAAGCACCGGCAGTTGTACCTGCCGTGGGTCGCGGCGAAACGGGAGGCCGCGGCTCAGTTGGACCTGCGCGGATTGAAGGCACTGCAGCCTCGCGTCGGGTTCACGCCTGACTTCCTGACACCGCCGCCGAAGGCGTCCCGAGCGAAGTTCGCGACCGAGATCGCCCGCGTCCGCAGTACGCCGCTCGATCGGGTCCGGGCCGAGTTGACCCGGTCCCGCGACGAACTGAACAACCCCGCCGCGCCCGAGATCAACCGGATGCTCGAGGACCCGGCCGGAGCGCGGGAACGGCTCGCGGACGAGATCGAGACCGCGTGGACCACGCTGATCCGGCCCGACTGGCCGCTGATCAGCCGCGTCCTCGAGGACGACATCGCCTACCGCGGCCGGCAACTCACCGACGGCGGACTGGCCGGATTGTTCGACGATCTGCACCCCACGCTCACCTGGGAGGACGACCGTCTCATCGCGGCCCGCTACCGCGATCAGGATCGAGAGCTCACCGGCCAGGGACTCCTCCTCGTTCCGGGCGTCTTCCAGTGGCCGTACCTCGTGATGGTCGTCGACCCGACGTACCAACCGACAGTCGTCTACCCAGCGCGCGGAGCCGCCCGGCTCTGGTCCGACGCGCCCGCTCCCCCCGACCCACTCGCCCGTCTGCTCGGTCGCACGCGCGCCACCCTCCTCGTCGCATTGGACCCGCCGTCCACGACCAGTGCGCTCGCCGCGGAGTACGGGCTGGCACTGGCCACGGTCGCCGAACATCTGGCCGCGCTCCACGACGCCGGTCTGGCGTCACGGCGTCGTACAGGTCATCAGGTGCACTACCGACGTACCGAAGTAGGACAGGCGGTCGTCGACGCCTCCGTCGGTTGAGGGCGGTCCCGGGTCAGAATGCTGGAGTGAACAAGGATCCGAAGACTGCGGAACCCAGCATGCGGCACATCCGGCGCTGGCCGGCTTCGCTGGCGGTGATCGCAGCACTGGTCCTGCAACTGCTCGTGCCGACCGAGATCAGCACCCTGCCGCGCTGGCTGATGCCCGCCATCGGCGGGGCCCTCCTGATCCCGCTGGTTTGGGCGAACCCGTTCCACCTGACCCGCGACGAGCCCTGGCTGCGCTGGGTCGAGATCGTGCTGCTCGCGGTGCTCGTGCTGGTGAACGCCTTCTATCTGACCGGACTGATCTTCTTCCTCGGCTCCGGTGAGGGGGACAACGGCAGGGTGCTGGTCAAGGCGGCGCTCCTGATCTGGGTGACGAACGTCGTCGCCTTCGCCGTCTGGTACTGGGAGATCGATCGCGGCGGGCCGTTCGCCCGGGCGCCCGAGCACGAGCGCGAGGCGGAGCGGGCGGACCTGCTGTTCCCGCAGATGACGGTCGACCTGCCGGGCTGGGATCGCTGGCTACCCGGATTCACCGACTACCTGTTCGTCGCGTTCACCGCCGCGACCGCGTTCAGTCCGACCGACACGATGCCGCTGACCGCCCGGGTGAAGACCCTGATGACGATCCAGTCGGCGATCGCACTGCTCACCGTCGGGATCGTCGCGGCGCGCGCGATCAACGTGCTCTGACCACCAGGGCGCGTCTCTCTGGCCGAGAATCGCGCTCGACAGCCATGTAATGGGCATGAGACTGTTATGCCCATGTACAGCACGAAGTCGGTGGGGTTGGGGTTCGCGGTCTTCTCCGCGGTCACTTTCGGTGGGTCAGGGCCGTTCGCCAAGGCCCTGATCGGTGCCGGCTTCTCACCGGAACAGGCGGCCTGGTTACGGATCCTCGGCGCCGCCGCCCTCCTCGTGCCGCTCGCGCTGGCGTTCCGCGGCTCCGCGGGTCTGCGCGCCGCCCGCACGTCCTGGAAGGCCCTCGTCCTCTACGGCCTGACCGGGATCGCCGGCTGCCAGACCCTGTTCTTCATTGCGGCCAGCCGGCTGCCGGTGGGCGTCGCGCTGATGCTGGAGTTCTCCGGGCCGGTGCTCGTGGTCGCGTGGCTCAAGTTCGGACAGAAGGTCGCCGTACCGCGGACCGCCGCTGTCGGAGTCGGGATCGCGCTGATCGGCCTGGCCACGGTGGTGGAGATCTGGTCCGGCGTACAGATCGACGCGGTCGGCCTGATCGCGGGTCTCGCCGCGGCCGCGTGCCAGGCGACGTACTTCATTCTGATCGAGAAGCTGACCGGCGCCGCGGATCCGCTGGTGATGACCGCGGCCGGCAGTGTGGTCGGAGCGGTGGTGCTGACCGCGATCGCGTCACCGTGGGGCATCCCGTGGCACACGCTGGCCGACACGATCGCGATCGGCCACCGGCACGCGCCGGGCTGGGTCCTGGCCGGCTGGCTGATCGTCGTCAGCACCGTCGTCGCCTACCTGGCCGGCGCGGCCGCGGTGCAGCGGCTGTCGGCGGCCATCGGCGGCGCGGTCGCGTACGTCGAGGTGGTTGCCGCCAGCATCTTCGCCTGGATCCTGCTCAACGAGACACTGCGCACCAACCAGATCATCGGCGGCGTGATCGTGCTGGCCGGCGCGTTCGTGGCCCAGTCGTCGGTCGGGAAGGTCGTACCTCCGGAGATCCCGGATTCGGACATCATCCCGGAGGTCCTGGATCCCGTGTGACCGTTCCGAAGAACGGGTAGTAGTTCGCCAGGCCGCCGCGGGGCCCGCTCGGCGAGGTCCGGCAGGAGCCGAATCCGGCGAGTACTACCCGTTCGTCGGTACACCTCGTCACCGCAACGAGTCGACCAGTTCCCGCGGCAGACCGTGGGTTTCGTGCAGGTACTCGTAGTCGGTGTCGTCGAGCGACTTGTGAAAACGCTCGTGGCTGAGCACCTTCCGGCCGCGGTCCAGCAGGTTGCTGAACCGGATCTCCTCGTCGATCAGGATCCGCCGCACCAGCGTGACGGTCTCGCCCTGGTGGAAGTGGTTCAGCGTGTGCTCGAACAACTCCAGCGGCAGGTCGGACAGCGTCCGCGACTCGTCGTCGCGCCACAGGATCGTGAGCACCCGGCGGATCAGCCGGCGCAGCACGTAGCCGCGGCCGGTGTTCGACGGGTGCACGCCGTCGCCGACGATCACCATGCTGGAGCGCAGGTGGTCGATGACGATCCGCTGGGACTGCTCGTCGAGCCGCCACAGCTTCGGCACGATCCGCATCCACGGCTCGAACAGCGAGGTCTCGTAGACCGAGTCCTTGCCCTCGAGCAGCATCGTGAGCCGCTCGAGGCCGAGCCCGGTGTCGATGTTCTGCTGCTTCAGTCCTTCGAGCGATCCGTCGTCCAGGCGGCGATAGCGCATCATCACGTGGTTCCACACCTCGACCCAGCGCTTGTCGGTGCTCGGCGTACCCTCCGGGCTGCCCTCGCCGGTCCAGACGAACATCTCCGAGTCGGGCCCGCACGGACCGGTCGGGCCGTTCGACCACCAGTTGTCCTCGGTGGTCAGCTCGATCGGCACGCCGAGCTCCTGCCAGGTCTGCAGTGACTCCTGGTCGAGCGGGACCTGGTCGTCACCGCCGAACACGGTCACGTACAGCCGGCCCGGGTCGATCTTGAAGCCCTCGGTCAGCAGCTCGTAGCCCCAGCGCAGGGTCTGGCTGCTGCCGTAGTCCCCGAGCGACCACGAGCCGAGCATCTCGAACACGGTGAGGTGGGTCGGGTCCCCCACCTCGTCGAGGTCGGTGGTGCGCAGGCATCGCTGCACACCGGTGAGTCTGCGCCCCAGTGGATGGGGTTCCCCTTCCAGATAAGGCGTCAACGGATGCATCCCGGAGGTCGTGAACAGCACGGGATCACCCAGCCGCGGGATGAGCGTGGACCCCGTGGTCGGAACGTGGTCCCGGTCGAGGAAGAAGTCGATGAAGGTCCTGGTGATGGTCATGATTGTGGTTCCTTGTCTGTACTGACCGGAACCAGACCACCGGGCTACGGAAACAACAACACCGGCGAACCGTTTCCGGTCGCCGGTGGAAGTTTCAGGATGTCAGGCCGCGGCAGCCGGAGAGCATTGAGCTCGTACGGCTGCGGCAAGTCGGGACATCTGATGCATATCCGCAGAGTACACGAACCGACCACAGGTTCGTCCACCACGTTCTGGTCACACGTCGTTTCTGATCACACGTCCAGGAGCTCCCGCAGTACGGCGCCACTGCGGTCCCACGACCACTCGCGTCGTACCCAGTCCCGGCCTGCCGCGCCCATGGCCCGGGCGTGTGCGGGATCGGAGAGGAGCTCGGCGATGCGTACGCCGACCGGGACCGGGTTGTAGGGGTCGACGAGGTAGCCGGTCTCGCCGTGGCGGACCGTGTCGCCGGCGCCACCGGAGTCCCCGACCACGACCGGCTTCCCGGTGGCGGACGCCTCGAGCGTGACGATCCCGAGCGCCTCCGGCTCGAACCCGAGCCGGCGGGTCCGGCATGGCATCGCGAACACGTCCGCGGCATCGACGTACGGCGGGATGTCTGCCCACGGGACCGGGCCGGTGAACACCACCGACGACCGGACACCGACCGCCGATGCAAGCCCTTCGAGCCGCTCGCGGTCGGGACCGCCGCCGACGAGGAGGAGCACCGCCGACGGTACGGCGGCCAGGACGCGCGGCCAGGCCCGGATCAGAGTGTCCTGACCCTTGCGTGGAATCAGCCGCGACACGCACGCAACGAGCGGGACGCCTTCGAGCCCGAGTCCTTTGCGGACCTGCTCTCCCCCGCAGTCCGGGAAGAATCGCTCGGTGTCGACCGCGGGCGTCAACCGCCGCATCCGTCGTACCGCGGCCGGCGACAGCGCCGGGGCGATCTGATCCGCGCACCACGACGAGACAGTCGTCACCGTGTCCGCGGCGTCGCCGATCCGCCGCAACGCCTGCCGCGTTCCGGGTACGCCGGCCCACCACGTCTCGTGCCCATGGGTCATCGCCACGATCCGCCGTGCGCCGGCCCGTCGGAGCGCCGGGCCCATCAAGCCGAGTGGAGCGGCCGCACCGAACAGCACCCGGTCGGCGTCGTACTCGCGCATCAGGCGTACGGCGTACTTCGTGACCCGGGCCGTCGGCAACAACATCGTGGTCCGGTCTCGCACGACCGGGAACGGGAGGCCGGCGTCGTACGCCGCGTCGCCGGGTGAGCGGGAGGTGTAGACGACGACCTCGTCGAGCTGATCGCACAACGACCGGACGAACGTCTCGATCCCGCCTTGCCGTGGCGGGAAGTCGTTGGTGACGACGAGCACGGTCATCGGTCGACCAGCGGCGGTACGGTCTCGCCATGTGCGGTCGCCCAGGCCCGGCCCATCGCGATCCGCTCCGGCGCGGTCGGGTGGGTGGCGAACATCCAGTACCGCCAGCGGCTCGGGTCCAGACCGGAGATGTTCGTGACCGCCAGGTCGTGCTGCATCGCGACGAAGTCCTGCGGGTCGTGCGTCAACTCGAGCGAGTGATAGTCCGCGCGGGCCTCGATCTTGCGGCTGACCAGGTTCTGCACCGGGGAGGCGAGCGTCGTACCGGCGACGATCAGGGCCAGCAGCATCGCAGTACGGCGCGGGTCTGCCATCCGGGCCCCGAGCAACAACTTGAGCAGCGTCACGGCGAAGGCGGCGCCGAGGACACCGATCAACGTGCCGTGCAGTACGTCGTCCTCCGCGGCGTGCCCGAGTTCGTGCGCGACCACCAGCCGGATCTGCGCCGTCGGAGTGTCCTTCAGGAGCGTGTCGTAGACGACCAGCCGGCGGGTCGATCCGAAACCGGAAACGTAGGCATTCAGGGCGGTTGTGCGCTTCGACGCGTCCGCGACCAGCACGTCCTTGACCGGTACGCCGTCGTCCGCGGCCAGCTTCATGAGGTCGTCGCGCAGCGCGCCGGCCGGCATCGAGGTGAATGAGTTGAACCGCGGCTCCACCAGCACCGGGTAGGCGAACGAGACCCCGAGCACCAGCACCGCCGCCGCGATTGCCGCAGGCAACCACCAACCCTGTCGCCAGCGCTTTGCCAGTCCGATCAGGCCGAGGGCGACGACCGCCAGCGCGAACGACATCAGCAGCCAGTTGACTGCGCGGTCGCGGGTCCACAGGCCCCAGTCCTGCACCGAGAGACCGTACTTCCGGGAGACCCGCTCGGCCATCACGTCGGTCGGGACGGTGATCAGGCTGGTGAGCAGCCCGAGCCCCGCGACCAGCAGCGGTACGACGATCCACCAGCGGCGAAGGCGGATCGCGTCGTACAGGCGGCGGCCGAGCGGGCTGAAGCCGATCACCAGCGGGACCAGGATCGAGAGCACCCAGGAGGTCGTTGACCACGGCAACAGTTCGTGCCGGAACGCGTTCTGGCGGGCGATCTCGGCCGGGGTGAAGTCCAGTGCCGTCTCGGGCTTGGGCAGGTCGATCAGATGCCAGGGCGTCGTGATGACGATCGCCAGGACCAGGGCGACGGCGAGGATCAGGGCGGACGCACGGGGTACCCACCGTGCGGCCGACTCAGGCACCGGCGAGCCTCTTGAGGTACTTCTGCCACTCGACGACGAACTCGGTCTCGGTCATGTCCAGGACGGACTTGAACGCGTCCGCCAGACCCGTCGAACTCTTCGACGCGTGCACCGCGCGGTAGAACTTCACCAGCTTGCTCTGCCCCTCGCGCTCGGCGATCAGCCGGCACGCGAGCCAGGCCGACTCATACGCCTGCGGAAGGTCCTTCGACGACGCCGCGAACGACTGCGTGGTGGGCAGCGTGGCCGGTACATCGCCCGCCCGGATCGCCTTGAACAACTCCTTGGCAGCCGACTCGTCCTGGACAGGGACGGCGGTGAAGGCGACGTAGTCCGCGAACCCTTCGGCCAGCCAGAGTGGCACCGGTGAGGCGGTCGCGGTCGACGCGACGTGCGTGGTCTCGTGGGTCAGCACAATGCGCCGGCCCTGCTTGCCGAGCTCCTCGAACAGCTTCGGGTTCGCCACGATCCGCACCGGCGCACCGACCTGTGGCGTGTCCACCTCTGCCATCGTGACTGCCGCGATCTGGGTATAGGTGTTCGGCGCGGCGCCGAGGACGGCCTCCATCTGGGCCTGCTTGGCGGGCAGGTAGACGATCACCTTCTGCCGCCAGTTGCTCTTGCCCCAGACCTTGCTGACCGACTCGACCGCACGATCCGCGACCGCGACGTAGGCCCTCGCATCCGACTCCGAACCCAGACTGATGACCAGGCTGTGGTCGCTCTTGGCCACGTCGATCGGACCGAGCGTCCAGATCGGCCGCCGCTGCCCGGCCACGAACCGCTCCGAGAACGAGGCCGCGTACGTCGTCCCGTCGCGGGAGACGAAGGTGACCGGGAGCATCTCGCGGGCCGGCTTGGTGTCGTAGCCGGCGAGCTGCCAGGAAACCTCGACCTGGGCCAGCCAGGACTCGGAACCGCCGAGCTCCGACTGCCGGTCCGGGGTCAGCGCGCCGGTGTCGTCGCTCACGTAGCGCAGCGTGAACGCGCCGATCGGGAGGTTGGTCAGGTTGGCGAAGATCGTCCGGGCGGTGGCCCGGAACTCGGCCGCCCGCGGGTCGATGGTGGCCAGGAACTCGGTGCGGTTGTCGTTCTCGACCGCGTCGGCCATCTTCTGCAGCACGGCTTCGCCGGCGACGGCTCGTCGTACCCCTTCGGCCGCCTCGTTGGGCGTGGTGGAGGTCTGTGGCGGCTGAGCGACGGGCGAGTTCGGATCGGCCGGAGCGTCGGCGATCTGCCGGAGTCCGGCGTACCCAGCGCCTGCGACCAGGCAGACGGCGAGGCCGAGCGCCACCTTCTTCACGATCGGCCCGACGGCCGGTGGCAGCTTGCGCATGAACGGCTGCGGTCCGTCATCGTCCGGGGGAACCAGCGGGAGAGGCACCGTGTCGCCCTGCTCGTCGATCACCTCGGCCCCTCGCTGCTCACCTGCCCCAGTCAGGCGGGACACTACGTGCCTCCTCCGACAGTAGAGCACTTGGACGATCGTGAAACGACTCGGCTCCGGGGGAAGTGCCCCGGAGCCGAAGAGTATGTCAAGGGTGCAGGTCAGCCCGGACGGACCGCGGTGTTGTACGGCATCAGGTCGATCGGGTCGGTCTTCACCGGCTTGCCCGGGCGGCTCGCGTGCACGATCCGGCCGTTGCCGATGTACATCGCGACGTGGCTGATCGGCGAGTAGTAGAAGACCAGGTCGCCCGGCATCAGCTGGCTCTTGCTGACCCGGCGGCCCTCGCTCGCCTGCGCCTTCGAGGAGTGCGACAGCGAGACGCCGGCCTTGCCCCAGGCGTACATCATCAGGCCGGAACAGTCGAAGGAGTCAGGCCCGTCGGCGCCCCAGACGTAGGAGTCGCCGAGCTGGGCCATCGCCGCCTTGACCGCCGTCCCGGCGCGGCCGCTGACCGGCACCGGAAGACTGTTGTCCATCCGGTCCTCGTCACGGCTCGGGCGCTCGTCCCGGGCGTCCTCGGCTTCCTTCTCGTTCTCCGCCTGGATCTTCGCCCGCTCCGCGTCGCTGAGCTTGTCGAGGACCTTCTCGGCGGCGTCCAGGTTGGTCTGGATCTGCTTCTTCAGCGTGTCCTGCTGGGTCTGCACGGCCTTCAGCGAGGCCAGCTCGGACTGCTCGCTGGCCTGCAGGTCGCCGAGCTTGCCCTGGGCCAGCTGGAACCGGCGGAGGGCCGAGTTCTGCTGGCCGGCGAAAGCCTGCGCGGTGGAGGCCTGACTGAGGAACTGGTCGGGGTTCGTCGACAGCAGCAACTGGGCCGTCGTCGTCATCCCGGACGTCTGGTACCCGGCGACCGCCAGGGAGCCGATCTGCCGCTTCACCGCGTCCACCTGGGCCTGCTGCTTCGCGATCCCGGCCTGCAGCGCCTTCACCCGGACGGCCGAGGCGCTGATCTGCCCGCGCAGATCGTTGGCCGACTCACCGGCCTCCTCCGCCTTGTGCTGCAGCGTGGCGACCTGCTTCTTGGCCTGGTCCAGGGTGGGCTTCGGATCCGCGTCCGCTCCCGTCTGGATGAAGATCACGCCCGCAGCGACAGCCGTGCTGGTGATGGCGGCGAGGGCGATTCCCTTGGTGCGGTTGATGCGTCCGATGGACACAGCCCGGTCGGTCCCTTCCTCTGCTCGACGCCGTCCCCGTCGACCACGCCGGCTGCGGGTGTTCACCCACGTCCGCCGACGGGTCACTCCCTCGGCATTGCCGCTGCCCGGCCGGCCTGATCAGCCGGCACCCTGAGGCAACGAGACGTAACAGTAGTGACCGTTTCGTGACCAGTGCAATTCGCCCCTCGGGTTTGATCCAAAATTAACGAAGGATCATCCCGACCCAACGGCCGTTTCACCTTCTCCGTCAGGGGTTCTGGCAGCAGCGTCCGGCTCGATGCTGCTGACGGCGTGCACGAGGCGTAACGGCGGCACGAGCCCGGACTCGGCCAGCGCGTCCAGGGCGGCCCGCTCGTCGTCGTCGATCCGCAGGGTGCCGGACCGTTCGGACCGTTCGGGCGAGAAGCCCAGGACCACGGTGACCACACAGTCCTGGCAGCCCGGGCCCTTCATCACACAAGCGTCGCAGTCGATCAGCACAACGTCCTCCAAAGTGGGGAAGCACCCGGACTTGCATCCGGCTGAGAAGGACGCTAGAGAGCCCCGCCGACAGTTTTGTGCGTCAGGCGCGGGCGATGCGCGAAATGAGACTGGTGGCGGAGAGTGAGCGGGCACCGAGCTTGATGATGCTTTCGGCAACTTCGCGATCGGTCGAGACGACAACGATCGGGCGTCCCGGCGGTTCGGCCCGGACCAGTTGCCGGATCACCTCATCCGCGATCACTCCGGCCGGGCTGAACCGCACGCGCACACCTCGCGGTGGGTTCAACTGGACCGGTCCGGACAGCTCGGCCCCGTCGAACACCACCGTCACTTCGATCCGGCGCTGCGCCACCAGCGCACCCAACGCCGTCACCAGCCGCTGACGCTGCGAATGCAGCGGTGAGTTCGGCCATGCGGTCTTCGTCACGTTGTAGCCGTCGATGATCAGATGCACCTGCGGCAACGCCAGCAGTTCGTCGAACAAGGCCGGATCGTCGTCCGGAGCCGTCCGCCCCATCGGAGCGGCCTCAGGCTCCGTCCCCGCGACCGTGTCGGCCGGTCTGAGGTCTCCCCCGGGCGGTAGCGCCAGTTCACGCCGCAGTCCACTCGCTGCCTCCAGCACCGTGTCCAGGAGCAGTCTGGTCCGTGTCGACGCCATTTCTCGCTCCTGTCCCGCCGTACGACGGGCCGCGTAGTCGACCGCTTCCAGTTCGGTGATGCGGGCGCGGAGCTTGCGCAGCTCACGCTCCACTTCGGCGCGTGCGGCGTCGACGCGTTCGTCGGCCGTCTCGGCTTCCGTGGTTCGCAGTTCGAGATCGCTCTGCAGGCCGCTGATCCGCTGCCGCGCCTCGTTCAGCTTGCGCCGGAGCGTGACGTTCTCGGCCTTGAGCTCGTTGACCTGTTCGCGGAGCCGTTCGCGGACCTGCCGCGTCTCGGTCCGGGCGTGGTCGAGCTGGTCGGAGAGTCTGGTGACGGCTTCCTCGTCGGCGCGCGGCGACTCGACCGGGACCTGCGCGGCCGCGGCGATGTGCTGCTCCCAGTCGTCAGGACGCAGCAGGTACGCCAGCGCCGCGACCTCGACCGGGTCCGCGGCCGGCACCGGCACACCGTCTGCCACCGCGTCGCCCAGCTCCGGGTGCTCCCGGCGTACCTGGAAGGCCGCGAGCCGGCGGAAGTGGTCGTCGGTCTCCAGGATCGGGCCGAGTACGGACGCCGACAGCTTCGCGCGTTTGGCCGGCGCGAAACTCGCGAACCGGCGCAGCGGCGCCGGGATGTCGGACGCGGGCAGCTGGCCGAGAGCGTGCGCGGCGAGGGCAAGGACCCGTTGCCGGACCGGTTCGGGCAAGGAGGTAGCGGCGGAGCTCGCGGCGGTCCCTGTCTCAGTCACCGGTCCGCAGTCCGGCCCGGACGATGGCCCGGCGGCACGAAGACCGCGGCCAGTGATGCAGACCACAACGGCCCGGCGCCTCGGCCGGTTTCGCGGTGATCGCCTGTGTACGCATACAGAGAGCGTAGTCGACTCTCTCGCGTGTCACCTGCGGAATTGTCGGTGGGGGCTCTTAGCGTCTTGGACATGACCAGCCCAGTGCGCGCGCCGGAACCGGAACCGCTGATGCCGATCCGTGGCGTCCAGCCGAGTTTCGACGACCTGGGTACGCCGCTGCGCGACATCACGTTCTGCATCGTCGACCTGGAGACCACCGGTGGCGCGCCGGGCGAATCCGGGATCACCGAGATCGGCGCGGTGAAGGTGCGTGGCGGCGAGGTGCTGGGCGAGTTCCAGACGCTGGTGAACCCGGCCGATCCGATCCCGCCGTTCATCGCCGTGCTGACCGGTATCACGAACCTGATGGTTGCCTCGTCACCCCGGATCGATTCGGTGCTGCCGGCGTTCCTCGAGTTCGCCAGGGGCTGCGTGATGGTGGCGCACAACGCGCCGTTCGACATGGGCTTCCTCAAGCACGACAGCCTCGTGCACGGGTACGACTGGCCCGATTTCGCCGTCGTCGACACGGCCCTGCTGGCGCGCCGGGTGATCACCCCCGACGAGGCACCGAACTGCAAGCTCGGCACGTTGGCCAAGCTGTTCCGCGCGACCACGGCACCCAACCACCGCGCGTTGTCGGACGCCCGCGCGACAGTCGACGTACTGCACGGGCTGTTCGAACGCGTCGGCTCGCTGGGCGTGCAGACGCTGGAGGACCTGCAGACTTTCTCGTCCCGCGTCGCGCCGGCCGTGCGAGCCAAGCGGCATCTGTCCGAAACGTTGCCCCACGCACCGGGTGTGTACCTGTTCACCGACGACCGCGGCGAGGTGCTGTACGTCGGCAAGTCGAAGGACCTGCGGAACCGGGTGCGGTCGTACTTCACCGCGTCCGAGACCCGCACCAGGATCGGCGAGATGATCGGCATCGCGACCGGCGTCCGCGGGATCGAGTGCGGGACGTCGCTCGAGGCGGAGATCCGCGAACTGCGGCTGATCGCGGAGCACAAGCCGCGGTACAACCGCAGGTCGAAGTTCCCGGAGCGGCAACACTGGCTGAAGGTCACTGTCGAACCGTTTCCGCGACTGTCGCTGGTGAAACAGGTGCGTGACGACGACGCCGGCTATCTCGGGCCGTTCAGCTCGCGGAAGACGGCCGAGCGGGCGATGGCGGCGCTGCACGAGGCGTTCCCGATCCGGCAGTGCACGGCACGGATGTCGCGTACGCCACAGCTGTCTCCGTGTGTGCTGGCGGAGATGGGCCGCTGCGTGGCGCCGTGCGACGGGCGGATCTCGGCCGATTCGTACGGCGAATTCGTGACGGCGCTGCGGACGGCGCTGACCGCGGACCCGACGCCGGTGGTCGAGGCGCTGGACCGGCGGATCGACCTGCTGTCGGCGGACGAACGGTTCGAGGACGCCGCCGTACAGCGGGATCGGTTGAGTGCGTTCGTGCGAAGTTCGGCGCGGATGCAGCGGATGGCGTCGGTGACCGGCTGCGCGGAGATCTGCGCGGCCCGGCGTACTGACGACGGCGGCTGGGAGCTCCACGTGATCCGCCGCGGCCGGCTCGCGGCCGCCGGGATCAGCCCGCGGGGCACGGATCCCCGCAGGTACCTCGACATGCTCCGGGCGTCTGCCGAGACGGTGCTTCCGGGTATCGGTCCGGTCGCCTCAGCTTCGCCCGAGGAGATCGACCTCGTGCTCCGCTGGCTGGACCAGCCCGGCATTCGCCTGGTCGAGATGGACGGCACCTGGACCTGCCCCATCTCCGGCGCCGCCCGCCACCTGACCCGCCTCGACAACTCTCATTCCGAGCAACACCAACACCCCACTGAGCGCCGCCGCCGAATGCGCCCAGTGGGTCCCGCGCTCACGCCTCGATGAACTGATAGTCCTTCTGGATCCGGCCGTCCGCGCCGAGCACCAGCAGATCGATGCCCACGGCAAGCACGTCTCCCCCGCCGGCCGGCACCATCTCCCAGCGCAGCTTCACCATGTCGCTCAGTGCCGCGGCCTCACCCCGCCGCCGGAACACGAACTCCCCCGGCGCCACGAACTCGTCGTACGCCCGCGTCACCCGTCGGCTCAGCGCATCATGACCGCGAGCCTCCAACACCGCGACCACCCCGATCTCCGCCGCCCGCGTCACCATCTCCTCCGGCGGCTCGAGCAGGTGCACACCGTCCTCGGTCCACAGCTCTTCGACAGCCTTCCGGCGTACGCCGGGATCGGGCTCATTCCACACCGCGACGTACCGATCGGCCAGTTCCTCAGCCGGGTTCTTCACATCGGACAAGACATTCCTCCTCGCAACCACGCGACCGGCGGCCGCCCTTGCTACGACCTTGCCGAGGAGCCCAGCCGCGAACAATTCCCTGCCAGGTATGGCGCCGGAACTGTCGGTGCCATCGGCTAGACAGGACGGGTGCTGATCTCCACCAGTCCTTCCCAGCTGTCCGCCGGCCTCCGCCTCTGGCGGACGCGCCGACGCGTCAGCCAGCTGGAGCTCGCCGTACGCGCCGGCACCACCCAACGCCACGTCAGCTTCATCGAGAGTGGCCGCTCGATCCCCGGCCGCGAGATGGTCATCCGGCTCGCCGAATCGCTCCAACTCCCGTTGCGCGACCGCAACGCGCTGCTGCTGGCCGGCGGGTACGCCCCCGCGTACGACGAGACGCCGTACGACGGAGCGGGCCTCGGCGCGGTCCGAACGGCGCTGACCGAGATCCTCGAGGGCCACCGCCCGTACCCCGCGGTCGCCGTCGACCGGCGCGGCGACCTGGTGCTCGCGAACCGGACCTTCCACGTCCTCACGGCCGGGATCTCGGATGGCCTGCTGAGCGCGCCGACCAACATCCCGCGCCTGCTCCTCCACCCCGACGGCCTCGCTCCTCGGATCCTCAACTTTCCCGAGTGGTCGTGGCATGTCATCGACGCTCTGACGCGCGAGGCCCTGCAGAACCCAGCTCCCGAGTCCGATGCCCTCATCGAGGAACTCACCGGGCTGATCCCGCCTCGGCCAGACCTCACCCCGGGCCACCTCGGGTTCGCCGTACCGCTGCACCTTCGATCCGCGCAGGGCGACCTGCGCCTCATCACGACCCTCACCCGCTTCGGCACGGCTGTCGACGTCACCCTGTCCGAGCTGCGCATGGAGGCCTTCCTTCCCGCCGATCCCTCGACCGCCGCTGCCCTCCGGCGTCTGGATCCGGTCTGATCCGTTTCGTCGTCCGTGCTGGCAGCGGGTCAGGGGGTGGGCCGCACTATGCTTCAGCGGGTTGGGATGTGAGCTCTAGGAGAGGACGGCATGGTCACCGCGATCGTGTTCATCAAAGCCGACGTCGCACGGATCCCGGAGGTCGCCGAGCAGGTGGCGGCGATCGAGGGTGTCAGCGAGGTGTACTCCGTCACCGGCGGGCTCGACCTGATCGCGATGGTCCGGGTCGCCCACCACGACGACCTCGCCACCGTCATCCCCGACCACGTCAACCGGGTGCCCGGCGTCGTCAGCACCGAGACCCACATCGCGTTCCGGGCATACTCCTCGCACGACCTCGAGGCAGCCTTCAGCCTCGGCGAAGAGGACGGCAGCTGACGCAGTAAAACGACCGTTCCATTGACACGCGGCGAAGTTACCGTGACTTCATGAGCAACCCTCCCGCAGGCTGGTACCCGGACCCCACCGGCCAGCCCAACACCATCCGATGGTGGAACGGGACGCAATGGACCAACCGCACCGAACACGAAGACCTCCCCGACCACCCCGCCGCCGAATCCAACCCGGCACCGGCGGTCGGCGAGACGAGTTCGGCACCAACTGCCAACGAGCCGGCTGACTACACGCCGCCCGTCGAGCAGCACACGCCACAAGCCAACCTGGATCCAGGAGACCGCGCCCGCGCGACCTGGAACCCCCAGCTCGTCACGCCCACGTCCCCAGACCAGTGGGCACCCCACAACCCGCAGGACCCCTCACAAGACCACCCCAACATCCAAATCCTCAAGCCGCAGAACCCGGCGAACCAGCCCGACAAGAACGCGGACCAACCACAGCACCCCAACGCCGAGCGCGACGCTTCCGGACAGCCGCCCGACTGGGCCACCCACCAGGCCAGCCAAACCTGGGGAGTCCAGAAAGCAGACGCCAACGAAGCCCAGCGCCTCTGGGGCGTCCAGCAACCCCCCACCTCGGACGGCAAGCAGAAGCCCAGCGCGCCCACCGACGACCAGACTCCGCCCGACCCGCAGCCGTCGCGCCAGGCGACCGCGAAAGAGACAGCCGCTGAGAGATGGGGCGAAACCCCACAGATCACCGGCCGCACCTCAACCGACAACACGAACACCAACCCGTCGGTTCAACAACCCCCAGCAACCGACCCGCGGGCCGAGCAGACCGGTGACGACGCCCAAACCAACGCTGACCCTCGCGGCAGCGCACAGCCGGCAGCGAGCGAACCTCCGACAAGCGGCGGACAGACAACCGCCGACGCCGAGCCAACAGGCGCCGGATCAACGACAACCAGCGACGACCCCCAGCTCGAGAACAACAACCCGTGGGTTCGTGCGGCCGACACCGACAGCAATCAGCCGAACGCCGGTCCACGCGGGCAGACGACCAGTGACGACCAATCGACCGGCACAGGCGAGGCGGGCGACCGGACCGGGGCTGGTGCAGAGAAGCCGGCCGCCGAGACTTCGGGCGCACGTGCGGGACAGGCAGCCGACGGGACCTCGAGCAGTCGTCCGGAACAGACAGCCGACGATCGGCAGCACACGAACGTTGTGCCATTGTCACGGCCTGGGAACGCCGCGACAGAGCCCGACGACCAGACGGGTGCGGACGATTCGCGCACCAGCGCTGACCCATCGGCTGACGACGTACAGCAACAACTGGACGACGGTGATCCGGCGACTGCCAGGCCGTCGGGTCGTGAAGCGACCGAGAGCGGCGAGCAGTCTGCGCCCCACCCACCACCAACAACGCAACAACCACCTGATAGCCACCATCAGCCACACCTGACCCCAACCAGCCCGCTTCCCGGAAACAAGTCGTCCCTCAGCGGGGATTTCTTTCCGGAAAGCGCGACGGATGCCGCAGCCCGCGGCGGGGAGCAGGCGACTGGTGGGTCGTGGGGCGGACAACCGACTGGCGACGCGGCCTGGGAACGCGGGGAGCAGCCGGACGACAGCGGCGCGCCGAGCAGCGCTGGGGCGTGGGGACAGCAGGCTGGTGGCCAGGCGAACGCCGGGCCGTCGAGTGGCGGCGAGGCCACCGGTGGTGACGGCTGGGGCGGTGGAACGCAGGCCGGCGGTCAGGCCGCGGCGTGGGCTGGTGAGCAGCGGGCCGGCGGTAGTCAGGGGGACGCCGGAGCGCGGGGTGGCGAGCAGCCGGCCGGTGGTGGTCAGGGAGACGCCGGAGCGTGGAGTGGCGGCGGGTCGGCGGGTGGTGGCGGCTCGGGTCGTCAACCGCAGGCCGGCGACCAGACAGGAGCCGGTGCTGACGGCTGGGGTAGTGGATCGCAGGCCGGTGACCAGGCGGGTGCTGGAACGTCGGGTGGCGGGCAGGCGAGTAGTGGGTCGGCGGCGGGTGGTGGGTCGGTGACTACTGGGCCGTGGGGTCGTACGCCGGCGGGTGACGGGGAGCAGGGGGCTAGTGGCGGGCAGGCTTGGGGTGGGCAGGCTGCGGGGGACGCGGGTTGGGGGCGGCGGGAGCAAGAGGGTGCTGACGCCGGGGCGGCTGGTGGTCGGGCATGGGGTGGCGGCGGGCAGGCTGCGGGTGACGCCTGGGGTGGCGGCGGGCAGGCTGCGGGTGACGCCTGGGGCGGGGGCGGCCAGGCGGCGGGTGACGCCTGGGGCGGGCAGCACAGTGGGGCTGACGGATGGGGCCGTCAGCAACAGGGTGGTGGAGCTGATGGGTGGGGCCGGCGGCAGCGTGGAGCTGACGGATCGGCTGGTGGGCAGCAGGGTGGGCCGGGTGGGCGGAGTGAGGGGCAGGGTTGGGGGGTTCGGGCTGGGGGTGAGGCTCGTGGGGGGAGGGGGAAGTCTGGCGGGGCTGGGGGCAGGCTTTGGTTGATGGTGGGCGGGGCTGTGGCGTGCGTGATGTTGGTGATCGCCGGGTTCTTCGTGATCACTTCGGGGGACGACGAGAAGGCGGGACCGGAGAACCAGCCGACCAGTCAGCCGACCGGCGAGCCGAGTGAGAGTCAGCCGACGGGCCCGCCGAGCGCGTCGGGAACCACCACGCCGGGGCAGTCGAAGAATCCGAAGTTGCATGAGGGTGAGCGGATCTCGTCGGACGCGATCTCGTTCCCGCGCCGGAGTTCGCCGTGGTCGGACCGGAAGCGGCTCGTCGCGCAACTGCAGAACTCCAGCGGCCAGTACATGCTCCTGCAGGAGAACTTCGACGGCCAGAACGACTGGTACGCCGACATCTTCGTCGGCGCGCTGGGTACCGCCTCGGGCTTCAACGGCGACCCGAAGGCGACCGCGGCTTGGCTGTCGCGCGAGGTGCAGACATCGATGTACGGCGACGTACCGGTCACGTTCAAGAGCGCCGGGAGCGGTGCGGTGACTCGGTCCGGCAAGTCGGGGTGGTTCATCCAGCAGACAGTGACCGCGAAGTCGACCCAGTTGACCGCCCGGGTGCTTACGCTAACGGTGGCCGTCTTCGACCTCGGTGACGGAACCGCCGTCGCGTACATCAGCGACATACCGATCAACCGGCCGGATCTGAGGACCGCCGAGAGCCAGGCCTACAAGGGAATCAACGTTGGCTGAGAACGAAGACCAGACCCCGCAACCGCCCCAGCGCCCTCCGGCGCGGCACAGTGCACCACCGCAACCGCCCGCCGGGTACAACCGGCCGGACGGCGACCCTCGCGATCCCTCGTCGGGGGATCCGCTCGGGCCGTACGACGCGGGTGAGTCGCTCGGGCAGTCCGGGGCGGGTGGGTCGCTCGGGCAGTCTGGGGCGGGTGACTCGTTGTCCGGTACGTCGCCTGCGCCGCCCGCACCGGATGCGTGGTTCACGTCCGCACCGCCGTCGGCCGCGGACCGGCGGCACTCGGTTCCGGACCCGCTGGATCATGAGCCGCTGAGTGGGTCGTCCGGTGGGCTGGGTGGGTCGTCTGATCCGTTGTTCGGTCAGTCCCCCGCTCCGGCGCCGCCGCCTCCTCCTCCCCCGCCGCCACGTTCGTCGAGTACGTCGCACGGACAGCCGTCGGCGCAGCAGTACAGCCAGCCGCAACAGCCCAGTCAGCAGTACGGCGGGCAGTCGCAGGCGCAGCAGTACGGCGGACAGCCGCAGAGCCAGCCGAACAGCGGACAGCCGGCAGCCGGGCAGCCGACTCAGCAGGGTGCAAACCAGCAGCCGGGCTATCAGCAGTCCCAGCAGCCGGGCCGGCCGCAGCACGCGGCTCAGCCGCCGGCCCCACCTCAGCAAGGTCAGCAGCCGTACGGCGCTCAGCCCCAACGGCCGGCGGCCGCGCCGCCGGGACCGACGCAGCAGCCGGGTCAACCGCCATACGGGCAGCCGCCACAGGCTCAACACTCCGGGCAGCCTCCGGTGCAGCCGCCGCAGGCGCAGCGCCCGGGGCAGCAGGCGTACGCGCAGCAGCAACAGTCACAGCACTCGGGGCAAGGCCCGGGGCAGCCAGCGCAGCCCCCAGGGCAGCACGGGTACGGGCAGCAGCCGGGGCAGCAGGCGCACCGGGCGGCCGCGCAGGGTCCTGGGCGTTCGGGTCCGGGCCAGCACGCCGGGCAGGCGTCCTACGGACAGCAGCCCGGGCAGGCACCGTATGGACAGCAGCACGGACAGCAGCCCGGGCAGGCGCACGGGCAGCATGCAGGACAGACGCCGTACGGGCCGGCGGGGTATGACTCGGAGGGTGGGGACGAGGAGTATGGGATCACGACTGCGCGGCGCCGGCGGAGTGGTGGCAAGGCGTCGCTGGATACGGCTGCCAGGGCTCGGTTGATCGGGGCTCTGGTGCTGGTGGTCGCCGCCCTGGCGACGACCGGGCTCAGCGTCGGCTGGATCTGGACCAAGGCGGACGCAGTCACCCCGGTCGCCTTGCCGACAGGGATCTCGAAGCCTTTGCAAACGGTGTCCCCGTCCGTGAAGCCGACGGAGACGCCACCACCGATCGGCAAGGTGCTAGGGACCGAACTGGTTGCCGCCAACAACGACACGATGCCGATCATGAGCGCGGCCTGGCAGAACCAGGACGCGCAGCGGTCCGGTGTGCACGGCGGCGCCGCGATCTTCTTCGTCGTGCACAAGGACTACACCGGCCAGAAGGGGGTCGACTGGGGCAACTATGTCTCGTTCGGCCAGCTCGCCCCGGACATCAAGTTCAGTACGACGCCGGCCGGCCTGAAGGCGGCCGCGGTCCAGGCGGGTACGCGGGCGATCGTCGGCCTGTACTCGAAGGACGCGAAGCTGTCCGGCACCACGCACAAGGCGATCACGATCAACGGCCACAAGGGGCACGAGATCACCACCAAGGTGGCGGTCAGCGTGCCCAAGCTGAAGGAGACGTTCTCCACGATCATGATCGTCGTGATCGACCGCGGCGACGGAACCGCGATGGTGTCGATCGCCGACATCGCCGGCAGCACCCCGACCTGGCAGCAGATCTGGCGCAACAAGGTCAAGCAGATCAAGATCAACGGCTAGTCGGCAGACGACAAGCAGAAAGGCCGGCCGAGGGGAGCGCCCCCGGCCGGGCCTGAGCCAGATCAGTCAGCGCACCTCGGCACAGGCCGCGATCCACCGATCCAGAGTCTCCTTCGCCGCACCCGAGTCGATCGCCTCGGCGGCCCGGTCCATCCCGGCCCGGATCCGCGCGGTGATCGGACCCTCGGTCGGCTCGTACGCCGCCAGTGCGGCACCCGCGTTCAGCAGTACGACGTCCCGCACCGCACCCGGTTCGCCCTCGAGCAGCGCCCGCACAACCTTCGCGTTGAACGCCGCATCCGCGCCCCGCAGCGCCTCCGCGGTCACCGGCTCGATTCCCAGCTCCCGCGGGTCGACCGTGAACGGCCCTTCGACCGTTCCGCCACCGACGATCCACACCTGCGACGTGGTCCGGGTGGTCAACTCGTCCAGCCCGTCATCACCGTGGAACACCAACGCGTCGATCCCCCGTCGCGCAAGCACGCCGGCCATCAGCCCGGCGATCCGCGCGTCCCCGACCCCGACGGCCTGCGCGGACGGATCACCCGGGTTCGCCAGCGGGCCGAGGAAGTTGAACGTCGTCGGTACGCCGAGCTCCCGCCGAGGTACGGCGGCATGCCGCAGCGCCGGGTGGAACGCGGGCGCGAAGCAGAACGTGATCCCGGCCCGCTCCCCCACCTCCGCGACCTGCGCCGCGGTGAGGTCGAGCGGAATCCCGAGCTCTTCGAGTACGTCGGCCGCACCGCAAGCCGATGAGGCCGCGCGGTTGCCGTGCTTGACCACCTTCGCGCCGGCGCCCGCGGCAACGATCGCCGACATCGTGCTGATGTTCACGGTGTGGGCTTGGTCACCACCGGTACCGACCACGTCCAAGGTCCGGCCCGGGACCGAGACCCGGGTGGCGAAGTCGCGCATCGTCGCGACCAGGCCCTCCACCTCGGACACCGTCTCGCCCTTGGACCGCAGCGCGATCACGAACCCCGCGAGCTGGGCCGGCGACGCCGCGCCGGACAGGATCTGCTCCATCGCCCACGCGGTGGCGGACGCCTCCAGGTCCTCGCGCCGCAGCAGCGGATTGAGCACCTGGGGCCAGGTGTAGGCAGGCATAGTGCGTCAGGCGGTGGTGGCGGGGAGAGTGGCCAGCCGCTGCCGGAGCAGGTCCGCGGTGACCTCCGCCATACGCACCGGGTCGATCGGGTGCGAGACCGCGCCCTCGGCCCGCGACCAGGTCGCCAGCCAGGCGTCCTGCGGACGACCGGTGATGACGAGGATCGGCGGGCACTGGAAGATCTCGTCCTTCAGCTGCCGGGCGATGCCCATGCCGCCGGCCGGAACCGCTTCGCCGTCCAGGATGGCCAGGTCGATCCCGCCCTTGTCCATGGACTTGATCACGGCCGGCTCGGTCGCACACTCGACGTACTCGAGCTCGGGCAGATCAGCGGCGGGCCGCTTGCCCAACGCCAGCCGGACGGACTCCCGCGTCGTGCGGTCATCGCTGTAGACCAGCACCTTCAGCGGACGCTCTGAACTCATCGATCCATCCCAAGCTGTGTTCTGAGAAGACTGGACACGGCGAATGCTACCGGGGTGCCTGTCCGGCCCGGCGAGCCTGTTCCTCCAACCGGTCCAGCCGGCGGTCCTCGCGGCGGGCCTCACGCTGCGACTCGCGCACCCATTGGACGAACAGCACGCCGAAGAACACCACCCCGACGAGGTCGCCGGACCCCCAGAGCAGGCCGCCGGCGATGTACTGATCGTGCAGCGGTGACGGCGGCCAGGACCGGCCGAAGCTGGTGTACCAGTCCTCGGCGATCAGCTTGTTCGCGGACATGATCGTAATGCCGAGGAAGGCGTGGAACGGCAGCGTGAGGAACACCAGCATCAGCCGGAACGGGTAGATCACCCGGCCGGGTACCGGGTCGAGGCCGAGCAGCGGCCAGAAGAACAGCGAACCGACCAGGATGAAGTGCAGATGGAGCAGGTCGTGCAACACGGCCGAATGCAGCGTGGCGTCGTACCAGCCACTGAAGTAGAGCGCCCATGGGCTCAGCACGAACAGAGTGAAGCCGATCAGCGGGAAGCAGAGCACCTTCGCGAACCGCGAGTGCAACACGGAGAGCAACCATTTCCGCGGACGCCGCGGCAGGGTCCGCAGGGCCAGCGTGATCGGCGCACCGAGCGCGAGCATCAGCGGCGTCAGCATCGACAGGATCATGTGCTGGGCCATGTGCACGCTGAGCAGCACCGTGTCATAGGTGCCGAGAGCCGACTGGGTGGCGATCACAGCACTTCCCAGACCCAGTCCGACGAAGGCGAAAGTGCGCCACCGGGACCACTTGTCACCCCGTTTGTGCAGCCGGTGGACGCCGTACAGGTAGAGCGCGCCGAGGGCAATGGTCACGCCGAGTAACACCGGCTCGAAGGTCCAGCCCGTCAGCAACCGGAGCGCGGTGAACGGCTCGATCTGGTCGCCGGGCCCGGCGTGGAGAGGAAGCACGGTTCCACAGTAAGAACAACGAGTTGACGACATGCATGGGGGTGGTCGTGGCAGTCGATACCTGGAACGACATAATGACCGCGTGGCCACTGCAACCGCGCTCCCAGCGTCTCGTGAACACGGACACCACGACCGTCCCAGCATGGTCAGTGTCGGCACGATCGTCTGGCTCTCGAGCGAGCTGATGTTCTTCGCCGCCTTGTTCGCGGCCTACTTCACCATCCGGTCAGTCACGACCGCTGCCGCCGCTCCGGGTACGGAGACGCTGTGGCAGACGTCCACCGAGCTGCTGAACGTCCCGTTCGCCTCGGTGAACACGTTCGTCCTGGTCGCGTCGTCGTTCACCTGCCAGGCGGGTGTGTTCGCCGCCGAGCACGGCAAGGTGGGCCGGTCCGGCGCACTGGCGAACATCCGGTCCTGGGGTATGCGTGAGTGGTTCATCCTCACGTACCTGATGGGCGCGGTCTTCATCGCCGGCCAGGTGACGGAGTACGCCAAGCTGGTCCACGAGGGCCTGACGATCTCGTCGTCGCCGTACGGGTCGGTCTTCTACCTGGCCACCGGGTTCCACGGTCTGCACGTGACCGGTGGCCTCATCGCTTTCGTGTTCGTCCTCGCCAGGACGTACATGGCTCGAAAGTTCACCCACGAACAGGCCGTCTCGGCGATCGTCGTGTCGTACTACTGGCACTTCGTCGACGTGGTCTGGATCGCCCTGTTCGCGACCATCTACCTGCTCAAATGAGTGAGAAGAGACCTTCCTTGTCACCGGCGCGCTTTCTCTCCGCGCGACGACGGCACCGGTCCGCCGGCCTCGTCGTGCTTCTTTTCGGCCTCCTGGCAGTGGGCTCGGCGTACGCCGCGTTCGCCCCTGACGACGCGGTGGCGGACAACTCGGCCCAGTCCCAGCAGATCGAAGAGGGCAAGAAGCTCTTCGCGGTCGGCTGCGCCAGCTGCCACGGCCTGAACGCCGAGGGTGGCGGGAACGGCGAGGGCAAGATGGCCGGACCGTCGCTGATCGGGGTCGGGGCGGCCGCCGTCGACTTCCAGGTCGGCACCGGCCGGATGCCCGCCATGCAGCCCGGCGCCCAGGTGCCGCGCAAGACGCCGTCGTACACGCAGGAGGAGATCGAGGCCCTGGCCGCGTACGTCGCCTCGCTCGCCCCCGGCCCGGCGGTTCCGGCCCAGGAGTCGTACGACATCAGCAAGGCCACCGACGAGCAGATCACCCGCGGTGGCGAGCTGTTCCGGACCAACTGCACGGCGTGCCACAACTTCGCCGGCCGCGGCGGCGCACTGCCGAACGGCAAGTACGCGCCGTCACTGATGAACGTCGACCCGAAGCACATCTACGAGGCGATGCTCACCGGTCCGCAGCAGATGCCGGTCTTCTCCGACCAGGTGATGCAGCCGGAGGACAAGCGGGACATCATCGCCTACCTGAACGCGCTTCAGCAGCAGAAGGACCCGGGTGGGTTCGGCCTCGGCCGGCTCGGCCCGGTCTCGGAGGGTCTGTGGGGCTGGCTGGTCGGTATCGGCCTGCTGGTCTGTGTAGCGGTGTGGATCGGCGCCAAGGGCGTCAAGGCCAAGGGAGCGAAGGCCGAATGAGTCACGACGAGAACCTTCCGGCCGTGAAGGCGGAGGAAGAGCACAGTCAGGTGCAGGTGGCGGAGCCGATCCCGGACCCGGGAATCGAGCCGCACGAGTACCGGATCACCGACATCGACCCGAAGGCGGCCGACCGGGTCGAGCGCCAGGTCTCGGTGATGTTCACCCTGGCTGGTCTGCTCTCCCTCGGGTCCTGCGTGGCGTACTTCGCCATCCCGCGCGACGCCAACCTCGTGTTCGGGCCGCTGTCCGGCAACGCCAACAACATGGTCATCGGCCTGTGCATCGGCCTGGCCCTCTTCCTGCTCGGCGCCGGCGCGATCCAGTGGGCCAAGAAGCTGATGGTCGACGAGGAGATCGCCGAGGACCGGCACCCCGCGCACTCCTCGCCGGCTCAGATCGCCGACATCTCCGACGCGTTCCAGCAGGGTGTGGCGGAATCCGGCTTCACCCGGCGCAAGCTGATCCGCCGTGGGCTGTTGACCGGACTGGGCCTGCTCGGCCTGCCGGCGATCATCTTGCTGCGTGACCTCGGTCCGCTGCCGGGCCGCGCGCTCTACAGCACGATCTGGGCGAAGGGCATCCGCGTCGTCAACGACGTCACCGACCGCCCGATCAAGCCGTCCGACATGATCGTGGGCCAGCTGGTCAATGCCGCGCCGGCGAACCTGGCTGCGATGCAGGAGGAGAGCCCGGTCGAGTACCAGAACTCCAAGGCGAAGTCCGCGGTGATCGTGGTCCGGATCAAGCCCAGCGAGATCCAGACGCCTCCCGGCCGGGAGAACTGGGGTGTCGACGGCATCCTGTGCTACTCGAAGATCTGCACCCACGTCGGTTGCCCGATCTCCCTGTACGAGCAGACCACTCACCACGTGCTCTGCCCATGCCACCAGTCGACCTTCGACCTGGCCGACGGCGCCAAGGTCATCTTCGGTCCTGCGGCCCGCCCGCTGCCTCAGCTACCGTTGGCAGTGGACGCAGAGGGCTACCTGGTCGCGCAGAGCGACTTCACCGAGCCGGTCGGCCCGAGCTTCTTCGAACGAGGGTGACTGCAGTGTCTGACAAAGAGTTCCCGCCACCGGTCAAATATCTCGACGACCGCCTCGGGATCGCGAAGATCGGCCGGAAGAACCTGCGCAAGGTCTTCCCGGACCACTGGTCCTTCATGCTCGGCGAGATCGCGCTGTACAGCTTCATCATCCTGATCCTCACCGGCATCTTCCTGACCTTCTGGTTCAAGCCGTCGATGGGCGAGGTCGAGTACCAGGGTTCGTACAGCCTGCTCAAGGGCCTGCCCATGTCCGAGGCCTACGCCTCGACGCTGGACATCACCTTCGACGTCCGCGGCGGTCTGCTGATGCGGCAGATCCACCACTGGGCGGCGGTCCTGTTCATCGCCGCGATGATGGTGCACCTGCTCCGCATCTTCTTCACCGGCGCGTTCCGCAAGCCGCGTGAGCTGAACTGGGTGATCGGCTTCACCATGCTGTTCCTCGGCATCATCGAGGGCTTCATCGGCTACGGCCTCCCCGACGACCTGCTGTCAGGCACCGGTCTACGCATCACCCAGGGGATGATCGGGGCCTCCCCGATCATCGGGACGTACCTGAACTTCTTCATCTTCGGTGGCGAGTTCCCGGGTGACGAATTCGTCTCCCGCTTCTTCACCATCCACGTGCTGCTGATTCCGGGGTTGATCCTTGCCCTGGTCACGGTCCACCTGTTCCTGGTCGTGTACCACAAGCACACGCAGTACGCCGGTCCCGGCCGGACCGAGAAGAACGTGGTCGGCTACCCGCTGTTCCCGGTGTACACCGCCAAGGCCGGCGGCTTCTTCTTCGTCGTGTTCGGCATCACCGCGCTGATGGGCGCGCTGCTGCAGATCAACCCGGTCTGGCTGTACGGCCCGTACAACCCAGCGGAGGTGACGGCGGGATCCCAGCCGGACTGGTACATGGGCTGGCTGGAAGGCTCGGTCCGCATCATGCCCGGATTCGAGTCACACTTCTGGGGCATCACGCTCAGCTGGAACCTGATCATCCCGGCCCTGCTGATACCTCCTGCCTTCGTCACCCTGGTCGCGCTCTATCCGTTCATCGAAAGCTGGATCACCGGTGACAAGCGCGAACACCACCTGCTCGACCGGCCGCGGAACATGCCGACCCGGACCGGTATCGGTGCGGCGTTCATCACCTTCTACGCGCTGCTGTGGATCGGTGGCGGTAACGACCTGATCGCCACCCACTTCGGATTGTCACTGAACAACGTGACCTGGTTCCTCCGGTTCGCGGTGTTCATCGGCCCGGTGCTCGCCTTCTGGGTGACCCGGCGGGTCGCGATCTCGCTGCAGCGTTCGGACAACGACCGGCTGATGCACGGTCTGGAGACCGGTGTGATCGTCCGCTCCCCCGAGGGCAAGTACACGGAGAAGCACGAGCCGATCTCGAACTACGAGGCGTACAGCCTCACGGCGCACGACCGGGTCCTGCCGCTCGACATCGGTCCGGAGACCGACGACAACGGCGTCCGCGCCCCGCGCCGGGCCCTGAACAAGCTCCGTGCCCGGCTGTCGCGCTTCTACTACGCCGACGCGATCCAGAAGCCGACGACGCACGAGTTGGAGGCGGCTCACGAGCACGCTCACGACGCGGACGAGATCCAGGACCTCAGCGAGACCGAGACGTATCGCGAAGTCACCAGCGACCGCTCCTGATCGCAGCACCACCCAAAAGACCCCGGCGTCTCGCCGGGGTCTTTCGGTTTATTCGAGGGCGTCAGCGACTGTGGTCAGGTAGTCGCTGACGACCGACCTGTCGCGCTGGCCCAGCTGCTCGGTGATGCCGATCAGGCGCTCGAGGAGCGGCCCGAAGAACCGCCAGCCGAGGTCGACAGCCGTCTCGGACACCTGCAGGCGAGCGCTGCGGCCGTCTGAGCGGCTTCTGAGGCGTTCGACATGCCCGGCGGCCTCCAGACGGTGGATGACCGCCGTCGTCGCCTGAGAGGTCATCCCGAGCTGCTGGGCGAGCCATCCCGGAGTCGCCTCCACACCAGCCCGCTCGGCATCCAGTAGCCGCGTGAGCGCCCGTACGTCGGTCGCATGCATACCGGTCGCGCGGGCGAACTCCCCCACTGCCAGCTCGAGCCGCAATGCGACCTCCCGCAGCCGGTGCACCACCTCCAGCGCCGCTGCCCGCTCCGGGTCGGCCGGCTTCACTCCCTCACGCATGCCCGACAACTTACCTCACTCAGTGAGCTATTCTCGCGTCATGACCTTCCAGGACGCGTACGACGCTCTCCTCCGCCGCTGGGGTGTCCCGGTGGAACACCTCGACCTCGCCGGCACGCACGTGAACGCGTGCGGCCCGTCGGACGCCCCTCCCCTGGTCTTGCTCGCCGGCCACGGCGCCACGTCAGCGGTCTGGTTCACCGTCGCGCCCCGGCTTGCGGAGCAGTACCGCGTTTATGCTCTCGACCTCCCCGGCGACGCAGGCCGCAGTACGGCGACCCCACCGCGCACGGTGGACGACCTGATGGCCTGGCTGACCGGCGTACTGGATGCGTTGGAGATCCGGCAGGCTGTGCTGTGCGGGCACTCCTACGGCACCCGGATCGCACTCACGTACGCACTCCGGAACCCGGCGCGGGTCAACAGGCTCGTGCTGATCGATCCGACCGACTGCTTCACCGGCCTCAAGCCGAGGTACGTCGCCAGAGCGCTCCCCTCGCTCCTGTGGCCCAGTCCCGCCCGTACGGAGTCGTTCCTGCGTTGGGAGACGCAAGGCCTGCCCGTCGACCCGGACTGGATGCACCTGGCCGGCCTGGCCACTGTCGAGCCCACCACTCGACCGGTCCTGCCGCGCAGGCCCGACGTCCAGCAACTCGAGACCGAGACCCTGGTCGTCGTCGCGGACCGCAGCAAGGCTCACAACCCCGACCAAGTCGCCCGACGAGCCAGTGCCGCCGGGGCGAGCGTCGTACGGATCGCGACCGCCACCCACCACTCACTGCCGGTCCTGCACGCCGACGAAGTGCTCGCCGCCATGCTGGCGCTCTCAGGACAGGGCTGAGCCGGCCTTGTAGTTGGCCCAGGTGGTGTTCCAGTCGGTCCAGCCGTTGCCTGGCTCCATGCGGCGGGTGGTGCCGGTGACGATGACCGGGTCGCCGCGGAGGGTCTGAGCGAAGTACCACTGGGCGTCCTTGAGGCTCATACCGACGCAGCCGTGGCTGACGTTGGCGCTGCCCTGGCTGCCGGCGGACCACGGCGCGCCGTGCATGAACTCGCCGGAGCTCGTCACTCGCTGGGCCCACTTCACGTTGCTGATGTTGTAGTACTCCGGGTCGCCCGGCTTGATGCCGACCGTCGCGGCGTCCATCCGCTTGGTGGGGAACTTCTCCATGATCACCTTCACCCCACTGCGGGTGGTGAAGCCGTCCTTGCCGGCGGTGATCGGGATGGTCCGGGCCAGCTTGCCGTTGATCGTCACCGTCATCGAGTGCGTCTTCACGCTGACGTTGCTGACGACCGACTTGCCGATGCTGAAGGCAATGGTCCGGCTGGCCGTGCCCCACGTATTGCGGCCCGCGTTGACGCCCTGGGTGGCGATGCCGACGGTCACCTTGGTGCCGGCCGGCCAGTAGTTCATCGGCCGGTAGTTGACCTGCGTGCTGCTCACCCAGTGCCAGCTGCCGGTGACCGGGACCGAGGTCTTCACCGACAGGCGCTTCTCGACCGCGGCGCGGTCCTTGACCGGGTTGTTCCAGTAGATCTGGATCGGCATCGCGACGCCGACGGTCTCGCCGTTCAGCGGGGCGACCGAGGCCTTCAGGCTCCTCGCCGCCTTCAGCGTCTCGAACGTCGAGCTGATCGGGACCGTGGCGCCGTCGGTGCCTTCGGCCGTGCCGCTCAGCTTGTACGACGCGCCCGGCTTGAGCTGCGGCGTGGAGGTCCACTTGGTCCGGTCGGTGTTGAAGCTGCCGGTCACCTCGTCGCCGTCGTCGTCCTTGAGGGTGATCGCCTTCAGGCTGCCGACGGTGGTGCTCACGGTCACCGGCTGATCCGGTTTGACCGAGGCCGCACCCTTGGCCGGGACGACCGAGATGCTCGCTGCGGCCGGGTTCTCCGACGGGCTGGACGAGGTGCCCGGGCTGCTCGAGGCACCCGGCGTACCACCGCTCTGTGTGGCCCCCGCCGACGGCGATCCGCCCGCCTCGGTGTCGCTGCACGCGGTGCCCACCAGCAGCATCGCGCAGATCCCCACCATGGCAAGGCCGTGTTTCCTCACCGAACCGCTCAACATTCCCCAGCTCTCCCCTGTTTGCACCAACCGCCGCAAGGGTAACCCGTAGTACCGGAATACCCGCGCAAGCACACCGCCACCACAGTGGTACGGACCACAACGGCCCATTCTCCGGTGGCACCCCTTAAGACGCACGAAAGCGCCATCCGGTTGGCTTCCGGATGGCGCCCGTACGAGCTTCAACTAGTGAGCGTGGTCACCGCGGTAGTACTCGAAGATGAACCCCGACAGCGTGATGATGCCGATGCCGCAGCCGGCGATGAACAGCCACCAGCCGAACACGATGCCGAGGACGACGACCGCCAGGGTCAGCCCGCACCACAGCGGCCACCACGAGTACGGCGGGAAGAAGCCGAGCTCACCGGCACCCTCCACGATCTCGGCTTCCTTGCGGTCCTCCGGCCGGGCGTCCATCCGGCGCGCCGTGATGCTCAGGTAGAACGCCACCAGCAGGGACAGGAAGAACGTCATCGTCAGTGCGGTGGTGCCGGTCGGGTCCTCCGACATCAGCCAGTAGATCGGCGTCACGACCAGCACGAACACGCTCAGGATCCCGAAGACCCAGGCTTCGACCTTCACGCCTTGTCCTTCCCCTCAGCGTCGGTATCGGCCACGACCTGCTCCAGGTGCTCGACCCGGCCCTCGTCCTCACCGGCGTCCAGCAGGTTGTCCGTGCCGGCCCGGTTGTCCGGGTACTCGGCCAGGGCAAGGTCGGCGTGGTGCAGGTCGAACGCGGGGCTTTCGGACCGGATCCGCGGCAGCCGCTCGAAGTTGTGCCGCGGCGGCGGGGAACTGGTCGCCCACTCCAGCGAACGGCCCCAACCCCACGGGTCATCCACGCCCACCAGCGGCGCCTTGCGCGACTTGTAGACGTTGTAGAAGAACGGCAGCATCGACAGGCCGAGGATGAAGGCACCGACGCTGGAGACCTCGTTCAGCGTGGTGAAGCCCTCGTTCGCGCCGTACGACGCGTACCGCCGCGGCATGCCCTCGACACCCAGCCAGTGCTGCACCAAGAACGTGGTGTGGAAACCGATGAACAGCAACCAGAAGTGCAACTTCCCCAGCTTCTCGTCCAGCATCCGGCCCGTGAACTTCGGCCACCAGAAATAGAACCCGGCGAACATCGCGAACACCACGGTGCCGAAGACGACGTAGTGGAAGTGCGCGACCACGAAGTACGAATCGGACAGCTGGTAGTCCAGCGCCGGCGAGGCCAGGATGATGCCGGTCAGACCGCCGAAGAGGAAGGTCGTGAGGAAGCCCACCGACCACAGCATCGGGGTGTCGAACGACACCGAGCCGCCCCAGATCGTGCCTATCCAGTTGAAGAACTTCACCCCGGTAGGCACCGCGATCAAGAACGTCATGAACGAGAAGAACGGCAGGTTCACCGCGCCGGTGACGAACATGTGGTGCGCCCAGACCGCCACCGACAGGACCGCGATACCGAGGGTCGCGGAGACCAGACCGATGTAGCCGAAGACCGGCTTGCGGCTGAACACCGGCAGGATCTCGGTGATGATGCCGAAGAACGGCAACGCGATGATGTACACCTCTGGATGCCCGAAGAACCAGAACAGATGTTGCCAGAGCAATGGCCCGCCGTTCGCGGCATCGAAGACGTGAGCCCCTAGGGCTCGATCCGCCTCCAGCATCAGCAGCGCGCCGGCCAGGATCGGGAACGCGATCAGCACGAGGATCGAGGTGACCAGGATGTTCCAGGTGAAGATCGGCATCCGGAACATCGTCATGCCAGGTGCCCGCATGGTGATGATGGTCGTGACGAAGTTGACCGCACCGAGGATGGTGCCCAGACCGGCCATCCACAGACCCATGATCCACAGGTCACCGCCGATGCCCGGCGAGCGGACCGCGTTGGACAGCGGGGCGTAGGCGAACCAACCGAAGTCGGCCGCGCCGCCCGGGGTGAAGAACCCGCTGATGGTGATCAGGCCGCCGAACAGGAACAGCCAGAAGCTGAACATGTTCAGCCGCGGGAACGCGACGTCCGGGGCACCGATCTGGATCGGCATGATCTCGTTCGCGAAGCCGACGAACAGCGGGGTCGCGAACAGCAGCAGCATGATCGTGCCGTGCATCGTGAAGAGCTGGTTGTAGACCTCTTCGTTCACGATCTGCAGGCCCGGCTTGGCCAGCTCGGCGCGGATGAGCAGAGCCATCACACCGCCGATCAGGAAGAACGCGAACGACGTGATCAGGTACATGTGGCCGATCAGCTTGTGGTCGGTGGTGGTCAGCCACTTGACCGCGATCTGGCCCTTGCTGCGCCGCCGCGGCAACGCGGTGATGCTGGTGCTACCGATAGCGCCGGTGCGCTCGGCGAGGTCGGTCACTTCTCCCCCTCCTGCTCCCCGTGACCGGGGATGGTGGTGGCGTCTTGTCCACCGGTGGCGGCGCCGGTCTGGCCCCTGGCGGCCAGATCACGCAGATGCGCGTCGTACTCGTCCTTGGGTACCACCTTGACGGTGAAGACCATCCGGCTGTGGTAGAGCCCGCAGAGCTCGGCGCACTTGCCGGCGAAGGTGCCGGTCTTGGTCGGGGTCAGCTGGAACTTGTTCGTCCGGCCCGGGATGACGTCGAGCTTGAAGTAGAACGACGGCACCCAGAAGGAGTGGATGACGTCCGGAGAGGTCAGGTCGAACTGGACCGACTCGTCCACCGGCAGCCACAGCTCGGCCGGCTTCTGCAGCGTGCCGGTCTCCCAGACGCCTTCCTGCCCGTCGACGGTGTCCTTGTAGTTGAAGGTCCACTGCCACTGCTGGCCGACCACGTTGATCGTGTGCGACGGGTTGTTCGACATCGCCGTGACCTGGTTGCCGTGCTCGACGGTGTAGAAGAACAGCACGCCGATGATCGCGAACGGCGCCAGCGTGTAGAGCACCTCGAGCGGCAGGTTGTACCGGACCTGCCTGGGAGCCTCGTCGTTGCGCTTGTAGTAGCGCACGGAGACGTACAGGATCAGGCCCCAGACCAGCACACCGACGATCAGCGCCGCGATCCAGGCACCGATCCAGAGGCTGAGGACAGCCTCGGTCCGGTCCGATGCGCCCGGGGGGAGACCGAGTCGTTTCCACTGCTCCTTGGTCGCCGTTGAACAACCGGTCAGCAGCAGGGTGCCGAGCACCACTCCCGCACCGACCAGCAGGCGTCGCTTCGCCGGACGTGTGGCGCCGGCAAGACCTGCCGCGCGCTCGTCCACTCCGGGCGTGCCGTTCGAACCCACGGGGCGCCTTTCCCTTCCCAAGTGAGACTGACGACCAAACACTACTGGACACCTTTCGCGTTCTTGCGCACAGGTAGGGCTTAGCGTTTCCGGTGTGAGTGAGCGTGCGTATCTGGACGCGGCGTCGGCGGAGGCATTACACCCGGCAGCGCGGGAAATGTTGCTCTCGGCAGTCGATTCCGGCTGGGCCGATCCGGTCCGCCTGCACCACGAGGGCCGGACCGCGCGGCTGCTGCTGGACAACGCCCGGGCGGTCCTCGCCGACGCGGTCGGAGTGCGGCCCGACGAACTGTTCCTGACCACCTCCGGTACGGCGGCCATCCACGCGGGGCTGACCGCGGTCACGGCTGCCCGCAGGCGCGTGGGCGCTGCCGTTGTCCACAGTGCCGTCGAGCATTCCGCCGTACTGCACACCGCCGGGGACGCGGGAGTGGAGGTCGGCGTGGACATGGTCGGCCGGGTCGACCTGGATGCATTCAGGGACGCAGTGCGTGCGCCGGGTGTCGCGGTGGCGGCGCTGCAGTCCGCCAACCATGAGGTCGGTACGCGTCAGCCGATCGAGGCAGCCGCCGAGGCGTGTGGCGACGTACCGCTGTTCGTCGACGCGGCCGCGTCCATCGGGCACGACGCCGTACCGACGGGATGGTCGGTGCTAACGGCAAGCGCCCACAAGTGGGGTGGGCCTGCCGGCGTCGGTCTGCTGGCAGTGCGGAAGGGGACCCGGATCGTGCCGGCCTGGCCGATGGACGAGCGCGAGGACGGCCTCTCCCCCGGTTTCCCGGACATCCCGAACACGCTCGCCGCCGCGGCCGCTCTCCAGGCCCGCCTCGCCGAAGCCGCCGACCTGAACAAGAACCACCGCGCCTGGATCGACGAGCTCAGGCAACGAGTGGCCGCCGAGATCCCGGATGTCGAGGTGGTCGGCGACCCCGAAGACCGCTTGCCACACGTGCTCACCTTCTCCTGTCTTTACGTGGACGGCGAGGCACTCGTCACTGCCCTCGACGCGGAGGGCTTCTCGGTCTCCAGCGGTTCGGCCTGTACGTCGAGCACCCTGCGACCGTCCCACGTACTGGCAGCCATGGGCGTCCTCACCCACGGGAACGTCCGCGTCTCGCTGGCCAGGACCACGACGTACCACGAGATCGACCGGTTCTGCACGGTGTTGCCCGGGATCGTGCGACGGATCCGCGCGGAGGTGGGGATGTGAACGTCGACCTGGACTGCCGCGGCCTGCTCTGCCCACTCCCGGTGATCAAGCTGGCCAAGACGCTACCCACCGTCGCGATCGGGGACACCGTCACCGTCCTCGCCGACGACCCGGCCGCCGCCACCGACATCCCAGCCTGGTGCCGGATGCGCTCCCAGGACCTCGTGTCGGCGGACGAAAACAGCTACGTCGTTCGGCGGGTCAGCTGACAGACTGCCGACCGTGAGCGATTTCGCGGTGAAACCGACGCTGACGGGTGAGCTGGTCGTGTTGCGTCCGTTGGACGAGGGCGACTACGACGCGCTGGTGGCGGCGATGGCCGATCCTGAGGTGACCAGGTTCACCGATCCCCATGACGACGGCAGCGGCGTCGAGGAGGAGATGTACCGCGAATGGCTGCGGACCCGGAAGGAGCAGACCGACCGCCTGGACCTGGCGATCGTGTCGAAGGCGACCGGCCGGACCGTCGGTGAGGCAGTGCTGAACAAGTGGAGTCCGGACGACGAGTCGTGCAACTTCCGGATCATGATCGGCGCGGACGGCCGCGGCCAGGGGCTCGGGACCGAAGCGACCCGGATGATCGTCGACTATGCCTTCGAGCGGCTCGGGCTGTACCGGATCTCGCTCACCGTCTTCGCGTTCAACCCGCGCGGGCGGCGAGTGTACGAGAAGGCCGGCTTCGTCGAGGAAGGCCGGCTGCGGCAGGCAGTCGCCCTGGACGGCGAACGCCACGACGACATCATGATGTCGATCCTGGCCCCTGAGTGGCAGACGCTGCGGTCGAAAGCATGACCGACTTCGCGACGAAGCCGACTCTGACCGGTGCGCTCGTCGTACTGCGGCCGTTGGATGAGGGCGACTATGAGCCCATGGCTGCGGCGATGGCTGATCCGGAGGTTGCCCGGCTGACCGGGAGTCACGGCGAGATCGGCGAAGAGCGGGCACGCGAGTGGATGCGAACCCGGCAGGACCAGACCGACCGGCTCGACCTGGCCATCGTGGACAAGGCCACCGGAGCCGTCGTCGGTGAGGCGGTGCTGAACGACTGGGATCCGGACAACCGGTGCTGCAACTTCCGGATCCTGATCGGCCCGGCCGGCCAGGGCCGCGGGCTCGGGACCGAGGCGACCAGGCTGATCGTCGGCTACGGCATCGAGGAGATCGGGCTGCACCGGATCAGCCTCGGTGTGTACGCCTTCAACCCGCGGGCGCAGCGGGCGTACGAGAAGGCCGGCTTCATGGTCGAGGGCCGGCTGCGGGACTCGCTGCTGTGGGAGGGCCAGTGGGTCGACGAGATCGTGATGTCGGTCGTGGCTCCGGACTGGAAGACGCTACGTTCGGAGTCGTGATCCATGCCGACCGTATCGCCGTACTGACCGGAGCCGGGATCTCGACCGCGTCCGGGATCCCCGACTTCCGCGGCCCACAGGGAGTCTGGACGAAGAACCCGGCCGCGCAGGCGATGTTCGACATCGACGAGTACGTCGCCGGCCGCGCGGTCCGCGTGGAGGCATGGAAGCACCGTCTCGCCGTACCGGTCTGGACGATGGAGCCGAACCCGGGCCACCTGGCGCTGGTGGAGCTCGAACGGCAGGGCCGCCTGACCGGACTGATCACCCAGAACGTCGACGGGCTGCATCAGAAGGCCGGCTCATCACCGGACCTCGTCCACGAGCTGCACGGGACGGTCCGCTTCGTCGACTGCCTGGACTGCGGGCGGCGGATCCCGATGGCCGACGTACTCGCCCGGCTGGACGCCGGCGACGAGGACCCTGCCTGCGAGGCGTGCGGCGGCATCCTCAAGTCGGCAACCGTCTCCTTCGGCCAGTCTCTGGACCGCCGCGTCCTCGACGCAGCCGTCGCGGCCACCGAGGCAGCCGATGTGTTCCTGGCCGTCGGCACATCCCTGCAGGTCTACCCGGCCGCCGGCCTCTGCGACATCGCGCTGAACGCCGGCAAACCCCTGATCATCCTCAACGCCGAGCCAACGCCGTACGACGAAGAGGCGACCAGCATCCTGCGCACGCCGATCGAAAGCACTCTGCCACGCCTCGTAACCCGACCGTGACGTTCGAGCCCTCCTCACGGTGAAGGTCGCGGGTTAGCGTCCCGGCAGGCTCAGTCGGCTGGGAGGGGACCGGGATGCGCGGGTTCAGGCGATGGACGGCAGGGTTCACCGCGGTAGCGGTGGTCGTGCTCGGACTCGGTACGGCGGCACCGGCGCCCGCGCAGGTCGCGGCGGATCGGGTGATCACGCTGGCCGGGTCGCTGCAGAACGAGCTCGGCTGCGCGGGCGACTGGGATCCGGGCTGCGCGGCGACCAGTCTTGGCGCGGCCGCGCCGTACGGAGGGGTCTTCGACGTACCGGCCGGCTCGTACGAGTACAAGGTCGCGGTCAACGGGAGCTGGGACGAGAACTACGGCGCCGGCGGGGTGCTGAACGGCCCGAACATCCCATTGCGGATCGAGGGACCGGCCAAGCTCGCCTTCAGCTACGACGACACGAGCCACGTCGTGAGCGTGAAGCCGGTCGACCTGGCCGGGTCGGCAGTGACCCCGGCCGACAAGGCGCTGTCGTCACCGAGCCTGCGCCAGGACCTGACCAAGGAACGGTTCTACTTCCTGATGGCGGACCGGTTCGCCAACGGGGACAAGTCCAACGACGCCGGCGGGCTGACCGGCGACCGGCTGCAGACCGGCCTGGACCCCACCGACAAGGGCTTCTACCACGGTGGCGACCTGACCGGCGTGATCCAGAAGCTCGACTACATCAAGTCCCTCGGTACGACGTCCATCTGGCTCACACCGTCGTTCAAGAACCGGCCGGTTCAGGGCGCCGGTGCCGACGTGAGCGCCGGGTACCACGGCTACTGGATCACCGACTTCACCCAGATCGACCCGCACCTGGGCACCAACGCGGACATGAAACGGCTGATCGACCTGGCCCACCGCAAAGGCATGAAGGTCTTCTTCGACATCATCACCAACCACACCGCGGACGTGATTGCGTACCAGTCCGATCAGTACGGCTACATCTCGAAGTCCACATCGCCGTACAAGGATGCTGCCGGCACCGAGTTCGACGACAAGACCTACGCCGGTGGCGACGTCTTCCCGCCGCTGGACCGGAACACGTCGTTCCCGAACGTTCCGGTGTTCCGCACCCCGGCCGACGAGACCGTGAAGGTGCCGGCCTGGCTGAACGATCCGACGCTGTACCACAACCGCGGCGACTCCACCTTCGCCGGCGAATCGGCGGAGTACGGCGACTTCGTCGGCCTGGACGACCTGTTCACCGAGCAGCCGCGGGTCCGCGACGGGATGATCGACGTCTACCAGAGCTGGGCCGAGTTCGGCATCGACGGGTTCCGGATCGACACGGTCAAGCACGTCAACCTCGAGTTCTGGCAGAAGTTCTCGCCGCAGATCCTGGCCGCGGCCAAGGGCGCCGGCGCGAAGGACTTCTTCATGTTCGGCGAGGTGTTCGACGCCGACCCGAAGTTCATGTCGACGTACACCACGGCCGGTGCGCTGCAGGCCACCCTCGACTTCGGCTTCCAGCAGAACGCGGTGGCGTTCGCGAAGGGCGATCCGAGTACGAAGCTGCGCGACCTCTACGCGAACGACGACTACTACACCGACTCCGACTCGAACGCGTACCAACTGCCGACGTTCCTCGGCAACCACGACATGGGCCGGGTCGGCACGTTCCTCAAGCAGGGCGGTGCGAACGGCCAGGAGTTGCTCGCCCGCGACAAGCTGGCGCATTCGCTGATGTTCCTCACCCGCGGTCAGCCCGTCATCTACTACGGCGACGAGCAGGGCTTCACCGGTCCTGGTGGTGACAAGGACGCGCGGCAGGACATGTTCGCCACGAAGACGACCGACTACACCGACGACGAGATCGTGGACGGCAGCGGTACGACGACGATCGGCAGCCAGGACAGGTACGACGCCAACGCGCCGATGTACAAGCACATCGCGGCGATGCAGAACCTGCGGGCCAAGTACCCGGCGCTGGCCGACGGGCGGCAGGTGCACCGGTACTCGTCGAACTCGGGCGGGCTGTACGCGTTCAGCCGGCTCAGCAGCGACAACGTCGAGTACCTGGTGGTCGCGAACAACTCGTCGTCCGCGGCGTCTGCGACGATCCCGACGTACGGGTCGAACACCTCGTTCAAGCCGGTCTACGGTGGCTCCAAGTCGGTGCGGACCGATCGCGAGGGCCGGGTGCTGCTCAGCCAGGCGCCGCTGTCCGTGACCGTCTATCAGGCGCAGAGCAAGGTGCCGTCGCCGTCCGAGGCACCGGCTGTCTACATGAGCTCGCCGGAGCTCGGTGCGACGGTCGGCGGGCGTGCTGAGATCGCAGCCGCGGTCCCCGCGAACACTCCGGTGACGGTGACCTTCGGCTACCGGCCCGTGGGGACGACTGCGTGGCAGCGGCTCGGGTCTGACGACAACGCGCCGTACCGGGTGTTCCAGGACGTGTCCGGGGTACCGAAGGGGACACTGCTCGAGTACCGCGCGGTGCTGCGGGACGTGTCGGGCCACTACTCGGTGTCCGGGTCGTACGGCGTCGTCGGCGACGCTGCTGCCCTGGGCGGCGGCGGTGGTGGTGGCACCGGTCCGGTCGTGCAGCCCGCCAACGTCAGCGTGCCGGGCGACCACAACAGTGAGATGGGCTGCCAGGCGGACTGGTCGCCGGACTGCAACCAGGCGCAGCTGACGCTCGACCCGAAGGACAAGGTGTGGAAGGGCACCTACACCACCATCCCGGCTGGTGAACACGCCTACAAGGCGGCGATCAACAAGGCGTGGGACGAGAACTACGGTGCCGGTGGCAACCAGAACGGCGCCAACATCTCGTACATCGCGCCGGCCGCCGGACCGGTGACGTTCTACTACGAGCACGGCAGGCACTTCGCCACGTCCAGTGCGGAGGGGCCGATCATCACGGTGCCGGGTTCGTTCCAGTCGGAGCTGGGTTGTCCGGCCGACTGGGATCCGGCCTGCATGCGACCGTGGCTGACAGACGAGAACGGCGACGGCACCTACACCTGGTCCACCAGCGAGCTGAAAGCGGGCAGTTATGAGGCGAAGGTCGCACACAACCTGTCCTTCGACGAGAGCTACCCGGCCAACAACGTTCCGATCACTGTGCCGGCGGACGGCCTGGTCGTCACGTTCTCGTACGTGCTCGCGACCCACGCGCTCACTGTGACGACGTCGAAGCCCGGTGCGCAGCCCGACCTGAGCCAGGCCAAGGCCTACTGGCTCGGCCGCGACCTGCTCGCCGTACCACCGGTTCCACACCCGGAGCGGTCGCGCTGGCGACTGCACTGGTCGGATGACGGCTCTCTGAAGGTGGACGCGGACGACATCGGTGGTGCGTCGGCCGGACTGCGCTATGACAGCGGTGGGATCCCTGCTGCGGTCCTGGCGAAGTTCCCAACGCTCAAGGGGTACACAGCGCTCAGACTGGATCACGCTGACGCCCGCAAGATCCTGACCGGGCAACTCGGGCTCGCCCAGTACGACGACGCCGGGCGTCTGCTCGACGCGACCGGCGTACAGATCCCTGGGGTCCTTGACGACCTGTACGGCAGGTCGGCGGCTGGGCGCTCGTTCGGCGTGACCTGGCAGGGTGGCGCGCCGCGGTTCACGCTGTGGGCGCCGACTGCACAAAAGGTCAATCTGCTGGTCGGATCGCAGACAATCGCCATGCAGCGCGGCGACGACGGATCGTGGTCCGCCAGCGGGCCACGGTCCTGGAAGAACGCCGCCTACCGCTACCAGGTGACCGTGTTCGCACCGTCGACGGGCAAGGTGGAGACCAACGTCGTCACCGATCCGTACTCGGTCGCGCTCACGACCGATTCGGCGTACTCCGTCGCTGTCGATCTGAACGATCCGGCCGGGAAGCCCGCGCTCTGGTCGAGTACGCCGTCGCCGAAGCTCGCGCGTGCGGTCGATTCGACAATCTACGAACTGCATGTCCGCGACTTCTCGATCAGCGACAGCACCGTGCCGGCCGCACACCGTGGCACCTACCTCGCCTTCGCGGACGAGGGCAACGGGACGAAGCATCTGCGTGCGCTCGCGGCAGCCGGGCTCAACACCGTGCACCTGTTGCCGACATTCGACATTGCATCGATCCCGGAGACCGGGCAGCAATCGCCTGCGTGTGATCTGAAGGCGCTGCCGCCGGACTCCGAGCAGCAGCAGGCCTGCGTGACCGCGGTCGCGGCGAAGGACGGCTTCAACTGGGGCTACGATCCGTACCACTGGCTCGCGCCCGAAGGTTCGTACGCGACCCAGCGCGACGGTCTCGCCCGCGTCGCCGAGTTCCGAACGATGGTCGGCGGACTGCACAAGTCCGGGCTGCGCGTCGTACTCGATCAGGTCTACAACCACACCCCGGCGGCCGGTCAGGCGCCGACGTCGGTGCTGGACAAGGTCGTGCCCGGGTACTACCAACGGCTCAACGCGACCGGGAAGGTCGAGACGTCGACCTGCTGCAGCAACATCGCGACCGAGCACGCGATGGCCGAGAAGATCATGGTCGACAGCACGGTCAGCTGGGCCCGGAACTACCGCGTCGACGGGTTCCGGTTCGACCTGATGGGTCACCACAGCAAGGCCAACATGCTGAAGGTCCGGGCCGCGCTCGACCAACTGACCCTCGCCAAGGACGGTGTCGACGGCAAGAAGATCTACCTGTACGGCGAGGGCTGGAACTTCGGCGAAGTAGCGAACGACGCGCTGTTCGTCCAGGCCCGGCAGGGGAACCTCGGGGGCACCGGCATCGGCACGTTCTCCGACCGGCTCCGGGACGCGGTCCGCGGTGGCGGTCCGTTCGACGAGAACCCGCGGATCCAGGGATTCGGCTCCGGCGCAGCGAGCGACCCGAACGGCGACCCGGTGAACGGCTCGGAAGCGGCTCGCGCGAAACGGCTCGCCCACGACACCGACCTCGTCCAACTCGGTCTGGCCGGCAATCTGCGCGCGTTCAGCTTCACCTCCGCCGAGACCGGTGCGGTCGTCCGCGGCGACGGGGTCGACTACAACGGTTCGCCGGCGGGGTACGCCGACCAGCCGGACGAGGTGATCACGTACGTCGATGCCCACGACAACGAGACGTTGTGGGACTCACTGACCTACAAGTTGCCGCCGGCAATGACGATGCTGGACCGGATCCGGATGAACACGATGTCGCTGGCAACGACCGCGCTGGCGCAGACCCCGTCGTTCTGGCACGCCGGTGCGGACATGCTGCGGAGCAAATCGCTGGATCGCAACTCGTACGACTCCGGCGACTGGTTCAACACGCTCGACTGGACCGGCGCCGACAACGGCTTCGGCCACGGCCTGCCGCCGAAGCCGGACAACGAGGCCAAGTGGCAGTACATGCGCGTACTCCTCGCCAACCCAGCCCTGAAGCCGACCGCCGCGGACGTCGCGACGGCCTCCGCCGCGGCGGACGACCTCCTCAAGCTCCGCTTCTCCACTCCCCTGTTCCGCTTGGGCTCCGCGGACCTGATCAACCAGAAACTCAGCTTCCCCCTGAGCGGCACAACCCCCGGCGTCGTCACCATGCACATCGACGACACCACCGGCCCCGACGTCGACCCGTCCCTGAAGGGCGTCGTGGTCGTCTTCAACACCACCGGCTCCCCCGTCACCCAGACAATCCCCGCCCTGGCCGGCCAGTCCCTCTCCCTCTCCTCCATCCAGTCCACCGGCTCGGACCCTGTCGTCAAACAAACAACCTGGACCCCCGGCACCGGCACAGCCACGGTTCCACCCCGCACGGTCGCCGTACTCGTGCAGCGATAGTCACCCGAGGAGACCGGCCAGCACCTGGTCGGTCTCCGGTGGATTGGCGTTGGTGCCTGTGTAGGACAGGGTGAGCTGCTTGGACAGGTCGGCGGAGTGGTAGCTGACGGTCAGGTAGCCGAAGAATCCGCCGGTGTGGCCCCACACGACCTGACCGTCAGGCAGCTCGTGCCGTTCGATGCCGAGGCCGTAGCCGTAGCGTTCGCCTGACGGTACGACGGTCAGCATCGCCTCCTGCTCAGCCTTCGCCAGTAGCTCACCGGCCAGCACGGCCGCGTAGAAGCGGTCGAGATCCGCGGCTGTCGAGACGATCGCTCCGGCCGCCCAGGCCTGGGACGGGTTGATCCGCGCCAGGTCCACCGGTTCGCCGTCGACGGTCAAGTAGGCGCTGGCGTGTGGGTCAGGCAGGTCCAGGTCGTCCCCTGGCACTACGGTCCGCTGGAGCCCGAGGGGTCGCAGGATCCGGCTCGCCACCTCATCGCCGTACCCGCTGCCCGTCGCGGCCTCGATCAGCAGCCCGAGGGCGATGTAGTTGATGTTCGAGTACGACCAGGAGCTTCCCGGCTCGAACAGCCTCGGCTTCCCGAGTCCCGTCCGCAGCGCGTCCTGCGGATCGCGGTGCCGGAAGCGATTCCGGACGATCGCGGCCGGCTCCGGGAGATCGTCGGTGTAGTTGTAGAGCCCACTCGTGTGATTGAGCAACTGCCGCAGGCTGATCGTGTCCGGCACACCGGGTACCCACTTCGCCACCGATTCGTCGAGTCGCAGCTTGCCCTCGCCCACCAGCTGCAGCACCACGACGGCCGTGAACGTCTTCGTGATGCTCCCGACCCGGAACCACCCGTCCGGGTCGACCGGCCGATCGGTGCCGAGCTCCGCCACGCCGCTGGAGCCGATCCAGGTCTGTTCGGGAGACCGGTAGTGCAGGAGCACCCCTGCCGCGCCGTCGGTCACCAACGAGTCGAGGTACGTCTGCATGCCCCCACTGTGTCAGGTCAGGGTGGCGAAGCGGCTGGCGGCTACGAAGGCGGCGAGGGCCAGGATGGTGGTGTTGGCGGCTACTGGTTTGGGTTCCCGGAGGGAGGCGTGGGAGGTCGCGGCGCCGATCATGACGAAGGCGAGGCCGACCGCAGCCAGCGGCGTGAGGACGCGGGCTGTGTCGGTCAGCCACGGCGCGAAGAGACCGGCGACGGCGAACAACTCGCAGATCGCGACGGCCCGAACGAGGGGCATCGGGAACGGCGCGATGCCGGTCTGACCGGTCGCGATCAGGCGATCGCGGGACATCGTGGACTTGGCGACACCGGAGACCGTGAAGACCACGGCCAGGACGCCGGTGAAGATCCAGGTGACTGTGTTCATGTGGATTGCAGACGATCGGACAATCGATCGTGTGACAGTGTCACGGAGAGACCGCCTCGATCGTCTGTGAAGGTGTGATGGAGGAACTCAGGCCACTGCTGCTGTCGATCGCGTACCGGATGCTGGGGAGCTTCGGCGACGCGGAGGACATCGTCCAGGAGGCCTATCTCCGGCTGCACCGCGAAGAGGACGTCGAGTCACCGAAGGCGTTCCTCACCACCGTCACGACCCGGCTCGCGATCGACCAACTGCGGTCCGCGCGCCGCAAGCGCGAGCTGTACGTCGGCCCGTGGCTGCCCGAACCCGCCGTCGACGAATACGTCGACCTCGCCGACCGAGCCGCGCTGTCGGACTCGCTGTCGACCGCGTTCCTCGTCGTCCTCGAGCGGCTCTCCCCCGACCAGCGTGCGGTGTTCCTCCTCTGCGACGTCTTCGGCTACCCGTACGACGAGGTCGCGGGCATGATCGGCAAGACCCCGTCAGCCTGCCGCCAACTCGCCGTACGCGCGCGCCGCCGGCTCGCCGACGAGCGCCCGCGCTTCGACGCCTCCCGTCAGGAAAGAGACGAGCTCGTACGGCGCTTTGTTGCGGCGGCGCAGCGTGGTGAGCTCGAGGAGTTGGTCGAGTTGCTGACACCGGACGCGACGTTCACCGGCGACGGCGGAGGGAAGGGTGGATTCCCCCGGCCGGTGCATGGTGCGCAGAACGTCGCCCGGATGCTGGTCGGTGCCTTCGTCAAACTTCGCGGTCTTGAGCTGACGGTCGAGCCAGTGCACGTCGGCGGTCAGCCCGCAGTCCGCGTCCGCGACGTCGCGAACCGCACGGCCGCCGTCTGGTCCTTCGTCGTTGCCGAGGGCCAGATCACCACCATCCACGGCGTGGTCAACCCCGACAAGCTCGACCACCTCCAACCGTCAGAGCACCAGAGCTGACGACCCATCGTCGGCCACGGCGTCCAAGATCACGGCTGCCCGCCTGGTAGAACGCACCTGATATTTGTCCGATCGGGGAGATAACGTGCCTGGGGTGAGTAGCCTTCCACGGAGTACCCCAGAGGACCAGGGACTGTCCAGTGCCGCGCTCGACACCTTTGTCGCCGCACTGGACGCGTCCGAGCCGGAGATCCAGACCGTGATGCTGCTGCAGCACGGTCACGTCGTACTCGAGGAGGAATGGTCGCCGTACCGGCTGACCGATCCGCATCTGCTGTTCTCGGTGTCGAAGAGCTTCACCTCGACCGCGATCGGTCTCGCGATCGACTCCGGCCTGCTGACGCTGGACGACAAGGTGATCTCGTTCTTCGGGGCCGATGAGCTGCCGGAGACGATCAGCGACAACCTGGCCGCGATGACGGTCCGGCATCTGCTCACCATGACGACCGGCCACAGCGAGGACACCGTCGCGGCGCTCTCGCGGGACCGCCGGATGGTCAAGATCTTCCTCGGCCTCGACGTCGACCACGAGCCGGGCACGGTGTTCGTCTACAACAGCGGCGCGACGTACATGCTGTCCGCGATCCTGCAGCGGCTGACCGGTGAGCGGCTGTTCGACTATCTGAAGCCGCGGCTGTTCGAGCCGCTCGGGATCACCGAGGCGACCTGGCAGGTGTCGAGGGAGGGCATCACCGTCGGCGGCTGGGGGCTGAGCATCAACACCGAGTCACTGGCGAACTTCGGGCAGCTCCTGCTGCAGCACGGCGCCTGGGAGGGCAAGCAACTCGTCCCGGCCGAGTGGTACGAGGCTGCGACCTCCAAGCAGGTGCCCAACGACCATCAGGAGAACCCGGACTGGCAGCAGGGTTACGGCTTCCAGTTCTGGCGCGGGCGGAACAACACCTACCGCGGCGACGGCGCGTTCGGTCAGTTCGTCATGGTCCTCCCCGACCACGACGCTGCCCTGATCGTCACCAGCGCGACGGGCGACATGCAGGCCATCGTCGACACGGTCTGGGACCACCTGCTTCCCGCGCTCGAGGGCAAGGAGGTCACGCCCGTGGCCCGGCCCGATCGGCTCGAGCTAGCGCCGCCGACCGGTCCTGCGCCGGCGGGCGGCGACGGGCAGACGTACCGGTTCGCGGAGAACATCGCCGGGCTGGCCGCGGTTCGCCTCGACCCCGACGGGACCGGCACGTTCTCGCTGCTCGGTGTCGAGCGGGATTCGGACGGGCCGACCGACATCGTGTGCGCGGTCGGCGACTGGCGTGAGCAGTCGAGTCACGGCGTACTCCTGGACGCGGTCGCCCCGGAGGTGCAGCGCGTCGTGACCAGTGCCTACGGTGACGGCGACGCGTTCGTCGCGACGATCCGTTGGCTCGAGACGCCGTTCGTCGCGAAGCTCGCCTGCCGCACAGCCGACGGGCGGATGACGATCGACGTCAACCTCAACGTGTCCTTCGGCCCGACCGAATTGACGTTCACATCGGAGTGACGATCGTCAGTCGGCGGGTGCGGCCGTCGACTGCCGAACGACGAGCGACGCGGGCAGGAGCTCCTCCTGGGGCACCTGCCCGGTCTCCAGTTGCTGATGGAGACCGGCCCAGGCACGGCGGCCGAGCTCCTCCTTCGGCAGACTGACGGTGGTCAGCGGTGGCCCGAGGAACGCGGCGACCGGGATGTCGTCGAACCCGACAACGGACAGCCGCGACGGCACGTCCATCTCGAGCTCCCGCAGCCGGGCCAGCGCACCGATCGCCACCAGGTCGTTGAAGGCGATCACCGCCGTCACGCCCTGATCGAGCAGCTCGGGCAGCTTGGCGTGACCGTCGTCGCTCGTCGACCCCGCCTCCGTTGACGACACCTTGACCCCGAGGTCCGCGGCCGCCGTACTCAGGCCCTGTCGCCGCAGGCCGTCCGACCACGACGTGCCAGGACCTCCGAGGTAGCCGATCTGCCGGTGACCGAGCTCGGCGAGGTGCGCGACGGCCTGGCGCATGCCCGCCGCCGAGTCGATCCCCACGGTCCCGAACGGCAGGGCGCCCACCGAGCGGTTCGTGCACACGATCGGTACGCCGAGCGCCGGCAACGTCGCGAGACTGCTCTGCGGCATCCGCGGTGAACACAGGATGATGCCGTCGCAACTACCCGCCAACTGAGCCACGAGCTGCAGTTCCTGATCGGCGTCCTCACCGGAATCCACCACCAGCAAGCGATGATCACCGGCCGACACCTCCTCGGCCAATCCCTTGAGCACGTGCGGGAAGAACGGGTTCGCCAGATCGGGGACGACGACGCCGATCGTGCTGGTCACGCCGCGCCGGAAGTCCCGGGCGACCATGTTCGGCCGGTAGCCGAGCTCGGTCGCCGCCTTCCGCACCCGGGTCGCCAGCACCTCGTCGGCGACCGGTCGCCCGTTCAGCACCCGCGACACGGTCGAGATCGACACCTCGGCCTGACGCGCGATATCGACGATCGTCGTGCGCTTCCCGGATCTGGTCACGGTCCTCCCCACACAGGTCTGCGGGCACGAGGCTACCCGCAGCGCGCGGTCAGCGAGCCGCGGGAAGTTCGTCACGCCCGAGGGGTTGACATGGTCAGAATCTCACAGAAGTCTAATCAGACAACGTTTTCTCAGCCACTCCGGTGCCCGCGGCCGGAGCCTCCCCAGAGGTTGAATGATGAGCCGACGCCGCCCCAGGCGCCGGGCGGTCGTTGCCGCCCTCGCGCTGTTCGCCCTCCCCCTGACCTTGCTCGCACCCAGCACTCCGCACGCCGGTGCCGCGCCCGTGGCCGACGTACTCCCCGCTGCGCCGACGGCGGTGGCGCGCGACTTCGTCGGGCTGAGCATCGAGTGGTCGCTGATCGAGCGCTACATGGGTCCGACCGCCCGGCCGGCGTTCGTCCAACTGCTGCGGAACCTCGGCAGTGGCGTACTGCGCATCGGCGGTTCGTCCCAGGATCTGATGCCGTTCGACCCGGCCGCACCGAACACCGACGAGATCATCACGCCCGAGGATCTGCGCAGCATCCGCGCGACGCTCGACCAGGCGAGCCACGGCCACGACGCCTGGCGGGTTGTGCTCGGCACGGCGATGTCACCGCCGAAGGAGACGCGGCCGTTCGTCAGCCCTGAGCACGCCAAGGCGTTCGCGACCGCGGTCCGCCAGACCTTCCGGCCCGGCCAGGTGACCGGCATCGAACTCGGCAACGAGCCCGATCTGTCGTACGGCACCTCCGGCCTCGACCGGTACGTCGCGGACCTGCCCGTGTACGCCGCGGCGATCAGCCCGACCAAGGCGATCACACCGAACACGAGCGAGGACATCCTGCCCTGGCAGCAGATCCACGAACGTACAGTCCCGACTCGATGGTTCTGGAACTGGCAGCAGATCCTCGACACCCAGCGTCCGGTCCACAGCAGCGACCATTTCTATCCGCTCGCGCGGACCTGTGTGAACAAGCCGTACCGCTGCCCGTCCATCCCCGCGCTCCTGTCCGCAGAGCACCTCGCGAGCCTCGACTACCAGGTAGCGGTCCATAGCGCCGACGCGGCTCAGCGCGGCCTGACCTACCGCCTCGAGGAGACCAACACGGCCGCAGGTCGTGGCGCGGATGGCGTGAGCAACGTGGCCGCGAGTGCGACGTACGCCGTGGACATGATGTTCCACGTCGCCTGCCCGCAGCCGCCGGACCAACCCGGTAGTAATACCGACTGCCGAATCGGCGGGGTCGGCGTCAACCTGCACAACGCCGAGGTCCGCGCGTTCTTCGAACCCGAGGAAGGCAACGGCTACTACAACGCCGTCAACTACGACCCGTCCCCAGCGATCGGTGCACCCACCGCACAACCGGAGTACTACGCTCTGCTCCTGTTCTCGCACTTCGTTCAGGGCGCAATGACGCTGCGGCCGGTCGACACCGGCACCGAGGTCCAGGGGTGGCGCGCCGACGGCCGCCTGGTCCTGATCAACAAGACCGACCAGCCGATCACTGTCGCGACACCACGTGGCTTCGTCGACCGGTTGACGCCGTACGACCCGACCGGTGCCGGCCGGATGCTCGACGCGCCACAGGTCCGCATCGACGGGCAGGCGGTCCGGGCCGACGGCAGTTGGCCCGGGTTCCGGCCTCGGCTCACCCATCAGACCGCCACCACCCTCGTGCCCGGCGAGGTCGTTGTCATCAGCAATCATCCGTGAGGAGACCGCCCCGATGAGATCCCTGCTCGCCACCACCCTGGCGGTGGCGCTCGCCAGTACCGGAACGCTGGTCGCCGGCGCCGCCCTGCCACCCACCAGCGACACACCGCCGGCCCCCAGCGAGGTTCGGCTGACCGTCAACAGCGACCGGACCAACGCCTCGATCACCGGTGACAACCAAGGCTTCTCGGTCGAGTCCGCCGACTTCGCGCACGGATACCTGACCCGCCAACGCATGGCGCAGCGGCTGAAGACCCTCGGACCGGGCGTACTGCGCCTCGGCGGCTACTCGATGGATCTGGTCTGGCCGGCATTCGGCGCCGCGAAGGACACTCCGGCGCCCGATTGGGCGATCGGTGGCACCGTCGACCAGGGCGACCTCATCCAGCTCCGTTCCCTGCTGCACGAGTCCGGCTGGAAGGTCACTCTGGGAGCGCCGCTGCTCTCGGTGCTCAACGGACAGGTCACTCTCGACCAAGTCATCGAGGAGGTCGCTGCCGCCCACGCGACGCTCGGCGACGACCTGCTCTCGGTTGAACTGGGCAACGAGTACGACCACGTCACGACGCTGACGCCGGCTCAGTACTGGGAGACGATGAAGCAGTACGCCGCGGCGATCCAGCAACGGTTGCCATACGCAACGATAAAGCTGACCGGGCCATCGGCGAACACCGCGAAGACGAACACGAAACTGGACGCGTTCACCGCTGCCGTCGCCGCGGACACCAGCGTCAAGCCCGACCAGGTGATCAGTGAGATCGCCTCGCACTGGTACCCGGGCAGCCATTGCGGCTCGTCCAACCTGACCATCCCGCAGTTGATGTCGGCCACGACACACCTCAACACCGACGCCAAACTGCAGGGCATCATGCAGCTGAGCAGTCGGCTGCCGCGCATCCCGATGACGATCAACGAATCCAACAGCGCGTCGTGCAGCGGTCAGCCCGGCGTCAGCACCAGCTACGCGACGTCCCTGTGGTCGCTCGACTACCTGCTCCAGACTGCTCAGAGCGGTGTGAGCCGAGTGCAGTTCCACACCAACACAGCCGCCATCTGTGGTGACTTCAAGCCGCGCGACTCGCCGGAGTACCCGATCTCGTACCGGTACTACGGCGCGTTCTGCGCCGCCGATCAGGCCGCGATGGACAAGGGCGAGCTGTCCGCGACACCGCTGTACTACGGCATCTGGGCGTTCCGTCAGGTGCCTCGCGGCCGCTTCGTCGACCTCGGCCTGCCGGACACCGAGCTCGGCAAGCTGCGGGCGTACGGCGTCGAGGATCGGCACGGCGACCTGACCGTCGTACTGATCAACGTCCAGGACCCGGCCGCGGCGGACAGCACCGCCTCGCGCGTCACGCTCGACCTACCCTCGCGGTTCCGTCACGGCAAGAGCGTCACGCTGCGATCGAGCGACGCCGCGGGCCTCGCCTCGTCGGACGCCTCGAAGGTCACGCTCGGCGACCGGCAGATCCGTCCGAACGGCACGGCCACCGGCTCACCGGTCGGCCAGCGGGTCCCGGTGGACGGCAACTCACTCACCGCCACGGTCCAGGCAGGCACCGCACAACTCATCACCTTGACTCGCTGACCCCTCCCTCGGCGTGCGTCGTGCCCCGGCCTGGCGGGGCACGACGCACGCGCGTGACGTGGATCACGTCACAACGCGCCGCCGGCGCGTGTCCTCCGGGTCGTACCAACAGACGACGGAGGAATGACAATGAAGGTATTGGTGGCAGGCGCGACCGGCGGACTGGGCCGGTCGCTGGTCCCGCAACTGGTGGCGGCCGGTCACGAGGTGGTCGGCATGATCCGGTCGGAGTCGAAGGCGGCTTCGATCAAGGCACTCGGCGCGAACGTGGTCCTGGCTGATGGTCTGGACGCGGCCGCGGTGAAGGCCGCGGTGGACACGGTCCGCCCGGAGGTCGTCGTACATCAGATGACGGCGCTCAAGAGCGGGATCGACTTCAAGAAGTTCGACCAGAGCTTCGCGATGACGAACCGGTTGCGCATCGAGGGCACCGACAACCTGCTCTCCGCATCCCAGGCTGCCGGCGTACGACGGTTCGTCGTCCAGTCGTACGCCGGCTGGAACTTGCAACACGGCGGATCCGCGACGAAGACCGAGGCAGACCCGCTCGACGCGAACCCGGTGGCCGCCCAGCGGCAGACGATGGCCGGGATCAAGCACCTGGAGTCGGCCGTCACGAACGCCGACGGGATCGAGGGCATCGCCTTGCGGTACGGGGCGTTCTACGGTCCGACCGGTGACATCGGCAAGGGTGGATCGATGGTCGAGATGATCCGGAAGCGCCAACTGCCGCTGATCGGCGACGGCGCGGGTGTGTGGTCGTTCATCCACTACGACGACGCGGCCGACGCCACCGTGAAGGCGGTCGAGAGCAATGCGACCGGCATCTACCAGATCGCCGACGACGACCCGGCGCAGGCGGCGGTGTGGCTGCCGGAGTTCGCCCGCATCCTTGGGGTGAAGGGCCCGCGTCACGTCCCCGTCTGGCTGGGCCGCCTGGCCGCGGGCGAGGTCGGCGTGGCCGCCTTCACCACGATGCGCGGTGCCGACAACTCGCTGGCGAAGGCGACGTTCGACTGGCAGCCCGGTTACGCCTCCTGGCGCGAAGGCTTCCGCAAGGGCCTCTGACGCACGACACCCAAAGGCACCCCGGCCCCCAACGCCGGGGTGCCGTGCTGTCGAGTGCTGCGCAGCGCGCACGCCTTCACCCGGGTGCTATGCCGCCGGGCTGCCGTGCTGCGGGCGTGGTGTGCCGCCGGGGTGCTGTGCCGTGAGCGTGTTGCGCTGCGCGGATGCCTTCAACCGGGTGCTGGCGCCCTGGTGCTGGTGCCCGGGTGCTGTGCTGCGCGGATGCCGTCAGCCGGGTGCCGAGGCGCTTTGGTACGGGGGGTGATGTGGTGCCGGGGTGCCGGGGTGCTGCGCTGTCGGGTGCTGTGTTGCGCGCATGCCGTCAGCCGGGTGCTCGTGCCCGGGTGCGGTGCTGCGCGGATGCCTTTGGTTGGGGTGCTTTCAGTCGCGGGGGTTGAAGCTCAGCGTCTCGCCGCGGGCGCCGCCCATCCACAGATCCTGGCAAGCCGCGGCAAAGCCATCCAGATTGTCGACAATTGCACCGAACACATTGCCCGGCACCCAGCCCTGATCGCCGTTGATCAGCAGATTGTTCCGCCCGTAGAACACAGCCAGGTCGACAATCGCCCCCGTCGTACCCGTCCCGGTGGTGTTCTCGTACCCGTACGCCGGATTGCCCAGATCATCGGAGTCGAACGAGAACCAGCACAAGTCGCCCGGGATCGGCGTGACAGTCATGTTCTCCTTGCCCGGATCAGCCGGCGCGAACCCAGGCAGCAGCGTGTAGATCTCGTTCCGCGCGTACTTCCCGTGGAACACCGGCGCCGACAGAGGCAGCGCATCCCACACCGCCTTGCACGTCCGCGGCGCGACATCCTCGAGCAGCTGCGCAACACAGCTCACGCCGCGCTTGTCCAGGCTGACGGTGACGTACTTGCTCATCGTGCCTCCAAGGTGGGTGTGCGCTGGTGCCGATCAGTGGCGGCCTCGTAGGCCCGTCCGACCCGCAAGGTGAGCGCGTCCGCGTGCCGAGAGCAGACAATCTGCAATCCGACAGGCAAGCCGGCCTTGGTGAACCCACACGGAACGCTGAGCGCAGGCTGCTGCGTGAGGTTGAACGGATAGGTGTACGGCGTCCAGCTCGTCCAGTCCGGCGACTCCGAGCCATCCGGCACGTCCTGACCGACCGGGAACGCCGTGATCGGCAGCGTCGGCGTGAGGAGTACGTCGTACTTGCGATGGAACCGCCCCATCAGCAACCCGAGTTCCATCCGCGTCGCGGTCGCGTCGAGGAAGTCCGACGCCGAGTACGACGATCCGAGCGCTGCGACTCGACGTAGTCCGGGATCGACGCGGTCGTCGACCGTGTATGCCTCGAGCACCTTGGCCGCGCCGGACCACCAGAGCACGTTGAACGCGTCGATCGGGTCGGTGAACCCGGGATCGATCTCGGTCACCTCGGCACCGGCCGCCGCGAGGACGCCGACCGCCGTCCGGACCAACTCCTCGACCTCGGGATCATTGTCGACAAAGCCAAGATCGGACGAGAAGGCAATCCTCAAGCCGGCCACGCCGTCATCGATCCCGTCCAGGAACGAGGTGGCCGGCGTCGGCATCGAGGACCAGTCACGGGCATCGAATCCAGTGATGATGTCGAGCAGCGCCGCTGCATCCCCGACCGTCCGCGTCATCGGCCCCGCGTGCGACAGGGTCCCGAACGCACTCGGCGGATACAACGGGATCAGCCCGTACGTCGGCTTGAGTGCGACCGTGCCCGTGAATGCGGCCGGGATCCGGACCGACCCACCGCCGTCGGTACCAACCGACCACGCACCCATCCCGAGCGCGACCGCGGTCGCCGAACCGCCGCTCGATCCTCCGGACGTCTTGGACGGATCCCACGGATTGCCAGTCGCGCCGTACTTGTGGGAGTCGGTGACACCCTTCCACGAGTACTCAGGGGTCGTAGTTTTGCCGACAATCACCGCGCCGGTCTCGCGCAGCCGGGCGACGGCCGGGGCGTCCTCGTTCCACGGACCGGCCTCGTCGATCATCGTGCTGCCGCGCAACGTCGGCCAGCCCTTGGTCCACAGGGCGTCCTTGATCGATGTCGGTACCCCATCGCCGGGGCCCAGTGGCTCCCCGGAATGCCACCGGGCCTCCGACTCCTTCGCGGCCGCGAGCGCGCCTTCGGCGTCGACGAGCACGAAAGCGTTCACCTGCTCGTCGTACCGCTCGATCGCATCCAACGCTGCCCGCGTCGCCTCGACCGGCGACACCGCCCCGGACCGGTACCCCGCAACCAGCTCGCCTACCTCCACACCAGCACTCTCCTGTCGGTCTGCGTCATCGGTTGCTCGTGGGGATGTAGCCGAGCTTCTTGTCCACCACGTTGAGCAGCGGTTCGCCGGCCAGCCATCGGCGGACGTTCGTCGCGAACTGCCCGGCCAACGTGTCGCGCCAGCCGATCACGTCGCCCGACATGTGCGCGGTGATCGTCACGTTGGGTGCATCCCACAGCGGATCGTCCGGCGGGAGGGGTTCACGGTCGAACACGTCCAGGGTCGCGGCGATCTGCTCATGCTCGAGCAAGGCTCGTTCGTCGACAACCGGACCGCGAGCAACGTTGATGAGATGTGCACCCGGTCGCATCGCCGACAACACTGTGCCGTCGACCAGCCCTCGCGTCGCCGCCGTCAGCGGCGCCGCCAGGACGAGGTGGTCCGCCCAGGCCACCTCGTCCGCGAGGTTGCTGCTGGCAACAACCTCGCCGAAGTCCGGGTCGTCGGTGCGAGCGACCCTCCCAACACCGCGCACCTGTAACCCGGCGGCCCGCAGCAGGCGGGCAGTCTCTCGTCCGATCGCCCCGGTGCCGACAATCAGCGCGGTTGCACCGAGGATGCTCCGGGTCTCCCGATGCCGCCACTCATGCCCGCGCTGGAGGTCGAGACTGCGCCAACTGTCCTTGGCATGAGCGATCACCGCGCCGAGCACGTACTCCGCGATCGGCCGGTCGAACACCCCATGCGCGTTGGTGACGACCACATCGGAATCGCGAAGTTCGTCGAACAGCAGAGTGTCGACACCCGCCGCGGTCACATGGATCCACGCCAGCGTGCCGGCGTCGGCCCAGACGTCACGGACCGCGGTCGAGAAGAAATCCCAAAGCATCAACGCGCGGGCACCGCGGACCGCCTCCGGCAGACCATCCGCGGCGCAGTACCTGAAGTCGACCGCGAGGCCCTCCAGCCCGGGTGGCCGGTCGGTCGCCCGCTCACAGAGCACCGCGACGACGGGACGCTCAGAGGTGGCTGGCACGCATCGAGGCTAGAAACCCGTCCGTAGGATTGTCAACAATCCTCGGTGAGCCGCACACTGACCGCATGACCCTGCGGCCTCCCCCGCACCCGCTGCCGGCGCCGGTGCCCAAGCTGCTCCAGACCGGCATCGGCGTCGTCGCGCCGTACGACTTCGCGCTCGACCGCGAACTGTGGCGCTGGGTCCCCGACGACGTCACACTGCACTTCACCCGGACGCCGTACGCCCCGCTCGCGGCAACGGTCGAGATGGCGCTGCACGTCTCCGATCCGGAACTGATCGCTCAGACCGCGGTCAACGTCCTGCCGGTCGCACCGCTGGCCGTCGCATACGCGTGTACGTTCGGCAGCTTCGTCGGTGGTCTCGCCGGTGAAGCTGCGCTCGTCGACGCCATGGTCGCGGCCGGCGCCCCGGCCGCGGTCACGACGAGCGGAGCGTTGCTGATGGCGCTGCGGCACCTCGGGATCAGCCGGGTCGCGACGGTCACGCCGTACACGAACGACTTGACCGAAGGGCTGACCGCGTTCCTCGCCGAAGCCGATATCGAGGTGGTCGGGACTGCCGGCCTGGGCTTGATCGCCCAGATCTGGGCGGTGCCGTACGAGACCACTGTCGAACTCGTCCGCAGCGTCGACAACCCGGCCGCCGAGGCGGTCTTCATCAGCTGCACGAACCTCCCGACCTACGACATCATCGCCGGCCTCGAAGCCACTCTCGGCAAACCGGTCCTCACCGCCAACCAGGTCACCATGTGGTCCGCCCTCGACCTGGCCGGCCACCAAGCCCAAGGCCCCGGCCAACGCCTCCTCCTCGCCTGACCACCCACGCTCACTGGCCGCGCGCTGTGGCCGGCCTTCTTTCCGCGACTGATCTGACGCTAGGATTGTCGACAATCTGCAACCAGGGTGAGGTGATGAGCGTGCCGGACCTGCTGGAGCTGGCGGTCGAGCCGGACGAGTACGCCGGCCGGCTCCGCCGGGTTCGCGCCGCCCTGGCCGACCGTGGTTTCGGCGCACTGGTGGTGAGCGATCCGGCGAACCTCTTCTACCTGACCGGGTACGACGCCTGGTCGTTCTACACCCCGCAATGCCTGGTCGTCCCGGCTGACGGGGAACCACATCTGTTCGCCCGCGCGATGGACGCGGCCGGGGCGTCGTACACCTGCAATCTGCGCGACGACCAGATCCACGGCTACCCCGAGGACCTCGTTCACCGGCCCGACGTGCATCCGTTCGACTGGATCGCCGGAATGGCCCGCGACCTGATCCCGGCCGGCGCGGACGTCGGAGTCGAGGCCGACGCGCACTTCTTCTCGGCCCGCGGCTACATTGCCCTCGGCAACGGCCTGCCCGGCCACCGACTGGTCGACTCGGCCGAACTCGTGAACTGGATCCGCCTGCTCAAGTCACCGCACGAACTCCGCCAACTCAGAATCGCCGGCTCGATCGCCGAGAACGCGATGCGCATCGCCCTCGACCAACTCCGGCCGGGCAACCGGCAATGCGATCTGGTCGCCGAGATCCTCGCCGCGCAGGCGACCGGCACCCCCGAGCACGGCGGCGACTACCCCGCTATCGTGCCGATGCTTCCGACCGGAAACGCCGCCGGTACGCCGCATCTGACCTGGACCGACCGCCCGTTCGTGTCCGGCGAGGCGACCACGATCGAACTCGCTGGGGTGTTCGGGCGCTACCACGCTCCCCTGGCCCGCACCGTGATGCTCGGCGATCCACCACAGCGACTGCGCGAGACCGCCAAGATCGTCGCCGAAGGTATGCGCGCCACGTTGTCGACAATCCGCGCAGGCGTGACCGGAAGCGTCGTCCACGCGGCGTTCAACGACGTGATCGCTGCGCACGGGCTGGTGAAGGACTCGCGGATCGGGTACTCGATCGGCATCGGGTACCCGCCCGACTGGGGTGAGCGCACCGTCAGCCTGCGTCCCGGCGAGACCACGGTGCTGACTGCCGGCATGGCCTTCCACGTGATCCTCGGGATGTGGATGGACGGCTGGGGCTACGAACTGTCCGAACCCGTCGTGGTCACCGGAGACGGCGTCGAACGCCTGACCGGTCTCCCCCACGAACTCACGATCAGGAGGTAGCCCGTGCAGGGAAGTGATCGCGTGCCAGGAGCCGGAACCACGCAACGTCTCCCGTACGCCGGACGTGTCGCCGGGCTGGTCGGGTCGGTGATCGACTCGAGTACATCGCTGTTGCACAAGCAGACCCACGACATCGTGAGGTTCGCGATGGGGTCACCGGCCGCGGAAGCCGTACCGTCGACAATCCTCGCCGCCATCGCCGCCGAACAACTCAGCCGCCCCGACGCGTACGACTACGCGGCCACCGAGGGCGACCCGCCGCTGCACAACGCCCTGCTCGAGACACTCCGCGGGACCAGCGACGAAACCACGGCCGACCGGCTCACCATCACGGCCGGCGGGATGCAGGGCCTCGACCTGTTCTGCAAGATCTTCGTCGACCCCGGCGACCTGGTCGTCGTCGAATCGCCGACGTACACGAACGGCAGCGCCACCGCCCTGTCGTACGGCGCCGAACTGCTGGAGGTCCCGGTCGACGACAACGGCATGATTGTCGACGATCTACCACGCCTGCTAGGCGATCGTCGACCCAAGGCGATCTATACGATCCCGACGTTCCAGAACCCGTCCGGCGCGACCCTCTCCCTGCAACGACGCCACCGGCTGCTCGAGTTGGCCAGGAGCTGGGGATCGATGGTGATCGACGACGATCCGTACGGGCTTCTGCGCTTCGCCGGCGACCCACTGCCGACGCTGCGCGAGCTCGGTGCCGGTGATCCGCTCGTGTTCGCCGTACGGACGTTCTCGAAGATCATCGCGCCCGGACTCCGGGTCGGCTGGGTCGACACCGACCCCGAGCTGCAGCCGCTGCTGATCAACGCGAAGCAGGCAATGGACACCTGCACGAATCTCCCGGCCCAGCGACTTCTCGCCGGCTTCCTGACCGGCGGGCATCTCGAGGAGCACCTGGTCACCCAGCGCCTCGAGTACAAGCGACGCAAGGACGCGATGCATTCGACCCTGCAGGAGTACTTCGGCGACATCGCCCGCTGGACCGATCCCGAGGGCGGCTTCTTCCTCTGGGTCACCCTGGAGAACGGCGTCAACACCGCCGACCTGTTCGAGATCGCGCTCGCCGAAGGTGTCGCCTTCATCCCCGGCCCGGCGTTCTCCCCCACCGGCAGGTTCACCGACGCCCTCCGGCTGTGTTTCGCCTCCACCCCACCGGACCGCATCTACGAAGGCGTCGCCCGCCTCCGCCGCGCCGCCGACAAATTGTTGCCCTAGGCAACCCTCAGCGGTCCACCGCGCCGCAGCGCCAGAAGGACGGCCTCTCTGCTCTCTCACCGGCTCCGGCCCTGGTGAGAGGATTCCTTTACGCCGCCGTTACACACGAGGACGCCCGCTGAAACCGCAGCGCCCTGAACTGGAACAGACCCGCCTGAGGCGGGGCGCCCCTAGGGTTCCGCTGCCGATGACCGGCAGGCCTGGTCCGAGAGGGGAGGCGGTGCTGTCGCGACGGCATCGCTCCACGGCGGGACAAAAGCCCGGGAGGCCTTGAAGGCCCCGGGCTGCCGTGCGCATTCCGGGCCGATCCGACGGAGACCGGAATGTCAGCCACTTCTGAAACCGATCTGGGCCGCTTCGGCTACACCCAACAGCTCTCACGCCGGGTCGGCAGCTATGCGTCATTCGCTGCCGGCTTCTCGTTCGTGTCCATCCTCACCACCGTCTTCCAGCTCTTCGGCCTGGGCTTCGGCTTCGGTGGGACGGCGTTCTTCTGGACCTGGCCCGCGGTGCTGGCCGGTCAGCTCATGGTGGCGTTGTGCTTCGCCGAGCTCGCCGCCCGCTATCCGTTGTCCGGAGCGATCTACCAGTGGTCCCGACGACTCGGCGGCGCGGTCGTCGGCTGGTTCGCCGGCTGGGCGATGGTGATCGCGCAGATCATCACGCTGGCCACCGCGGCCATCGCGCTCCAGGTCGTCCTGCCCGCGGTCTGGTCCGGCTTCCAGCTGGTCGGGACCGATTCCGCGCTGTCCTCGAAGGACGGCGCGACGAACGCCGTCGTCCTCGGCTGCCTGCTCCTCGCCGCGACCACGCTGCTCAACGCGACCAGCGTCCGGATCACGGCGATCGTCAACTCGGTCGGGGTGACCTGTGAGCTCGTCGGCGTCGTACTGATCGTTGTTTTGTTGACAAGCCAAGCCGAGCGCGGTCCGTCGGTCGTCCTGCACACGACGAACCTCGACAGCACCACCGGGTACGTCGTGCCGCTGCTGATCTCGACGTTGATGGCGGCGTACGTGCTGGTCGGCTTCGACAGCGCGGGCGAACTGTCGGAGGAGACGCACAAGCCGCGCGCGACCACACCGCGGACGATCATCCGCGCCGTCGTCGCCTCCGGGATCGGCGGCGCGTTCCTGATCATCGCCGCGCTGATGGCCGCGCCGTCGCTGACCGACGGCGATCTCGCCACCCAAGGCCTCCCCTACGTCCTGACCAGCAGCCTCGGTACGACGCCGGGCAAGCTGCTGCTCCTTGATGTCGCGCTCGCGGTGTGCGTGTGCACGCTGGCGATCCAGACCGCGGCTGCCCGGATGATCTTCTCGATGGCGCGCGACAACGTCCTGCCTGCGTCGGCTCGGTTGCGTCGGGTGTCGCGTCGTACCGGCACTCCAGTCGCGGCGACGATCGTGCCCGGGGTGCTGGCCGCCGTGTGCCTGCTGGTGAACGTGGGCAACACGGGACTGTTCCTCGGCCTCGCGAGCGTCTGCATCATGCTGCTGTACGTCGCCTACCTGATGGTGACCACGCCACTGCTGGTACGGCGGTTGACGACCGGTGGACTGTCCGCCGGCGTGGACGAGAACGGCCGCCCGTTGTTCTCGCTCGGGCGGTTCGGTCTGATTGTCAACATTCTTGCTGTCGGCTACGGACTCGCGATGGCGATCAACCTCGGCTGGCCGCGCGCCGAGGTCTACGACCCTGCGGGCGAGGGGTGGTACCTGCACTATCTGCCGCTGCTCACGCTCGGGATCGTGGCCGTCGGTGGACTGATCGCGTACCGGGGTCAACGGCGGGCGTACCACGCGTCGATCGGCACCAGTGTCGAAGGCACCAGTGTCGACGGCACTGTCGTGGAAGGCGCTGTCGCATGAAACACGAGATTCCCGCCGCCGCGGCATGGTCCGCACCCGTCCGAGCCGGACGCACCATCACCCTGACTGCACTGGCCGACGGTGCGAACGCCTCGACGCTGATCATCGGCGCCGATCGACTGGACCGTCTGAACATCCCGGACACACTGAAGTCGCAGATGTCCGCGCGGATCAGGGCGGGCATGGTCCTCATGTCGGACCGCGGTCTCGCCCTGGCCACCGTCGTCGCCTCCGGATCCGACTGGCACGACTGCCTGATCGGAGCCCCGCCCGACCGGTTGCTGCAGCTCGAGCTGACCAAGCACGGTTTCGGCGCGGCGGACCTGCACGGCTGCGTCCACTTCTTCTCGAAGGTCCGCGTCACCGACGACGCCCGGGCCTCGCTGACCTTCGATCCCGACCACGCGCGGGCCGGCGACAGCGTCACGCTGCGGGCCGAACAGGACCTGCTCGCGTTCGTCTCGACCGCCGCACATCCGTTGTCCAGCACGGAACCCGCGCCGGTCGCCGTACACATCGAGACCGCCGTACGGACCGAGATCGCCGAGCCGTGTGATCCGGAACTCCGAGCGGAAGCGGTGCGCGCACTCGAGTTGACCCGGGAGCTGGTCGCATGAGCCTGGACACCGTGGTGGAACCCGGCGATGGTGCACTGCTGACCGTACCGGCGAACGGCCGGTTGCGGATTGTCGACCTGCACGGCAACCAGGCCGTGGACACCTTGTTCTACGACGCCCACGACATCGACAACCGGTACTCCGCCTTCGACACGATCCGCGCGCAACGAGCCGTCTACCTCACCACTGGATCACATCTGCTCTCGACCCGGGCCGATGAGCTCGCCGTGATCACCGACGACACCTGCGGCCGGCACGACACCGTCGGCGGCGCGTGCTCCCAGGAGAGCAACGTCATCCGGTACGGCGAGCACACCCGTCACCAGCACGCGTGCCGCCAGACCTTCCTCACCTACGGCGCGCAGGCCGGCATCGGCCAACGGCAGCTCACCCACAACGTCAACTTCTTCATGAATGTCCCGGTCACCTCCGCAGGCGACCTGAGGTTCGACGACGGCCTGTCGGCGCCCGGCCGGTACGTCGAACTGACCGCGAGCCGCGACCTCCTGGTCCTGATCAGCAACTGTCCGCAGGTCAACAATCCGTGCAACGGCTGGAACCCGACACCGGTCCAGCTGCTGGGCTGGTGGTGACGATGGCGGTCATCACTGTGGTCGCCCCAGGAATCCAGACGACCGTTCAGGACCTGGCCGGGCGGCCGGGGCTGTGGGATGTCGGCGTACCCCCGTCAGGAGCGGCCGACGAACTCAGCTTCGCCCTGGTGAACGCCGCGGTCGGCAACCCGAGCAGCGCGGCCGGACTCGAGTGTGTGCTCACCGGACCTGTCCTGACCTGCGACGAGGATCGGCTCATCTGTGTCGGCGGTGCTGTCCACAATGCGACGATCGACGGCTGGCGCGTTCGCCCCGGTCTGGTCGTACAGCTGCCGGCCGGATCCGTGCTCGATCTCGGGCCACTCGACGGACCGGGCACGCGCGGGTATCTGGCGATCGAGGGCGGCCTGGACGTACCGCTCGTACTCGGCAGCCGCGCGACCTTCGTGCTGGGCGGGTTCGGCGGGCACGAGGGCAGGCCTCTCGCGGCCGGTGACCAACTCCCCGTCGGGCGCCGGGAGAACCTGCTCAGCCCGCAGTCAGTCGAGCCGCCGGCGATGTCGGCCAGCTGGCAGGTCGGGGTCATCCCCGGACCGCACGGCGCGCCGGATCATCTGACCGCCGACGGTGTCGATGCGTTCTTTGCCAGCAATTGGATTGTCGACCATCGGTCCGACCGAACTGGGATCAGACTGACCGGCCCGATGCCGGTCTGGGCCCGAACCGACGGAGGCGAGGCCGGCCTGCACCCGTCCAACGTGCACGACTCCGCCTACCCCGTCGGCGGCATCATGCTGTCCGGCGACACCCCGGTCATCGTCGGCAAGGACGGACCGTCGCTCGGCGGTTTCGTCGTACCGGCCGTGGTGATCGAGGCGGATCGGTGGATGCTCGGGCAGCTACGTGCCGGGGACACCGTTCGGTTGATCCCGGTGACTGTGGAGACGGCAGCCGAGGCGATTGAGGAGCGACGGGCTTGGCTGTCGGACCTCCGGCAGGAACCGGCGCCACCCGTCGCGGTCGCCGCCGGTCCGGCGCTGCCCGACGTACTCCACCGGTCCGACGGCACACCGCCGTACACGATCCGCTGTGCGGGCGAACGCCATCTGCTGGTCGAGGCCGGGCCGACCGAACTCGACCTCACCGTCCGGGTCTGGATCCACCTCCTGGCTCAAGCCTTGCGAGCCCACCGGCCGGACGGCGTGACGGAGCTGGTCGAAGGTGTGCGATCACTCCTGATCGCGGTGGACTCCGCCCGGCTCGGGTTGGTCGAACTGGCCGAGCAGCTCGCGTTCCTGGCGACCGGCCTGGCGGACCCGGAGACGGTGGTGCTGCCGGCCCGCGAGGTGACGCTGCCGATCGCCTTCGACCACCCGGAGGCCCACGAAGCGATGCGCCGGTATGCGACGTCGGTCCGGCCCGACGCGCCCTGGTGCCCGGACAACGTGGAGTTCATCCGTCGTGTCAACGATCTGCAGCACCGCGACGAGGTGTTCGAGATCGTCCGGGCCGCGACGTACCTGGTCGTCGGCCTGGGCGACGTCTACCTCGGTGCGCCGGTCGCCGTACCGATCGATCCCCGGCACCGACTCGTCACCACGAAGTACAACCCGGCCCGGACCTGGACGCCGCAGAATGCGGTCGGGATCGGGGGGATCTATCTGTGTGTGTACGGGATGGAGGGCCCGGGTGGGTACCAGTTGGTCGGACGGACCGTCCCGGTCTGGCGGCTCGCGCCCGGCGACGAGCAACCATGGTTGCTGAGACAGTTCGACCTGATCAGATTCACGCCGGTGAGCGCTGAGGAACTCGCCCACGAGCGGGCCGAGATCAAAGCCGGACGGGCGGACCTGCGGGTCGGCCCGGCCACGTTCTCGATCGCCGACGTACGCCGGATCGAGCAGGAGGCACCCGTGGACATCGCGACCGTACGAGCCAAACGACGCGCCGCTTTCGAGGCCGAGCGGGCTCGGTGGGGAGCATGAACGAGTGGATCAGCCGGGTCGACCCCATCCAGCCGGCCCCCGGTCCCTTGCATGGGCTGACGATGGCTCTCAAAGACAACATCGATCTGGAGGGTGTGCCGACCACCGCCGGCGACCCACGCAACTCACGCCCGGCAGCGCGCAACGCCTTCGTGGTCGATCGGTTGCTCGAGGCCGGCGCCGTCCCGCTCGGGAAGACGAATCTGGACCAGTACGCGACCGGACTGGTCGGCAGCCGATCGCCGTACGGCGCTTGTCACTCAGTCTTCTCCCCTGAGCATGTCTCGGGCGGCTCGAGCTCGGGCAGCGCGGTCGCGGTCGCGTCCGGACAGGTCGATTTCGCGCTCGGGACCGACACGGCCGGCAGCGGCCGGGTTCCGGCTGCCTTCAATCGGATTGTCGGCATCAAACCGTCGCGCGGTCTCGTCTCGGCCCGAGGCGTCGTACCGGCCTGCCGGTCGCTCGACTGCGTGACTGTGATGGCCCGTTCGGTCGAGACGGCCCGCCAGGCCTTCGACGTGATGGTCGCCTTCGACCCGGACGATGCGTGGTCGCGGCGGTGGTCGGCACTTCCGCATCGCCGGCCAGGCCGTCGCGCAGGAAGCGCGCCCGTCATCGGCGTACCCGATGCCGCGCTGGAGCTCGATCCGCTGCACGAGCAGGCGTGGCAGCAGACGCTCGATCAGGCGCATCGTCTCGGCGACGTGGTCAAGGTGGACGTGCAGCCGCTGCTCGCCGCGGCCGACCTGCTGTACTCCGGGCCATGGCTGGCAGAGCGCTGGCTGGCATTCGGGGACAAGCTCGACGATTCACCCGCGGTGGACCCGACCGTGCGGACGATTGTCCGTGGTGGCGCAGCTCTGACGGCCGCCGAGGCGTTCGCGGGCCTTGATCGACTGGCCACGCTGGCCCGGGCGAGCGAACACCTGTGGACCGAGCTCGACGCACTCCTGCTGCCGGTGACACCCGGGCATCCCACTCTGGCTGAAGTGGCCGCGGATCCGATCGGCGTGAACAGCCGGCTCGGGCGCTTCACGAACATGGTCAACCTGCTCGATCTCTGCGCCGCCGCGTTCCCGGGACCAGATCGGGCGGATGGTCTGCCCTTCGGGATTCAGCTCCTGGCCCCGGCCGGTCACGACCACGAGGTGATCGACCTGGCGGCCGTCTGGTGTGATGAGCCGGTGCCGGAGCGCGTGGACCCGGAGGCCGAGGTACTGCTCGCGGTCGCTGGCGCTCACCTGTCCGGCCAGCCACTGAACGATCAGCTGGTACGGCGTGGTGCCCGACTCGCGTTCGCCGCACGGACCGCTTCGTCGTACCGGATGTATCTGGTCGACGGACCGCGCCCGGGACTGACGCCGACCGTCTCGGGAGCGGACGGCCCGGGGATCGAGGTGGAGGTGTGGAGTCTGCCGGCGGCGGAACTCGGTGGGTTCGTGTCGACAATCGAACCGCCGCTCGCGATCGGGCCCGTGGAACTGTCGGACGGGCGGCGGGTACTCGGGTTTGTCTGCACCGCCGATGCTGCGCACCCGGGGCGCGACATCACGTCGTACGGCGGCTGGCGTGCGTACCTGGACGGGAGGTCCGACTAGGGTTGGTCGGCATGAGCGTGACGCCCGCTGAGCAGGCAGTGCTGGATCGGATCGACGAAGACCTGCTGGTGCGGGTCACCGCGGACCTGGTGCGCGCGACCGGCCAGAACCCGCCGGGTGAGGAGGCCGCGACCGTCGCCGTACTCGCCGCGGCCGGACGGGAGCTCGGGCTCGATGTGGTGACCTCGCCCGTCGAGCCAGGGCGGGACAACGTCGGCATCACGCTTGCCGGGGGCAACGATCCCGGTGTGTTGCTGCTCGGGCACACGGATGTCGTACCGATCGGCGACGGCTGGACGACGGATCCGTTCGGCGGTGAGGTACGGGATGGCCGGATCTACGGGCGTGGCGCGTCCGACATGAAGGGCGGTCTGGCTGCGGCGCTCGTCGCCCTGGCCGCCTTGCGCGGCACCGACCTGAGCGGTCCGGTCGAGCTCGCGGCCGTGGTCGACGAGGAGGAGACCGGTAAGGGGATACGCGCGTACGTCGCCTCCGCGAGCGGACGGCCCCGATCCTTCGTCGGCTGCATCACTGCAGAACCGACCGATCTGCAGACGATCATCGCGGCCCGCGGCGACTCGTACCTGCGGGTCGCGATCCACGGCCGAGCCTGCCATGCCGGCAACCCGGACGACGGCGCGAACGCGATCTACGGCGCGGCCGCGGTCGTAGCCGAGATCGAACGCCTGCACGCCGAACTCGCCGCCGCGCCTCATCCGCTACTCGGCCCCGCAACCTGGAGTGTCGGCCAGATCAACGGCGGCACCGGCGGTTCCATCGTCCCGGCCGAGTGCGTGATCGTCGCCGACCGCCGCCTGCTCCCGGGCGAATCGCCGGCCACTGTCCTCGACGACCTGCGTACCCGGGTCGCGGCATTGGATCTGAAGTCCCGCGGTCTCACCGTCGATCTCGACATGCCGATGGAGATGCCCGCCTTCGAGACCGCGGCCGACGACGCGCTGGTCGTCGCGACCGAGGCCGCCCGACTCGACGCCGGCGGCGCCGCGCTCCCCCTCGCCGGCTGGACGGCGGCTTGCGATGGTGGGTACGTCGCTCGTGACCTCGGCGTACCCGTTGTCGTGCTCGGACCAGGCTCGGTCACCACCGAGGCTCACCGCGCCGACGAGTCGGTGCCCATCGCCGAACTCGTCGCCGCGGCCCGCACCTACGCCCTCACCGCCCTCCGCCTCCTCAGCTAGCGATTGTCAACAATCCGACGACTCAGTCGCCGGGTGGGGCGGCGTGCATTCATCACTCCACCCAGCTACCTCCGGGGTTGACCCGGCTTCCTGATGCGGTTGAGGTCGGCGGGTAATTGTCAACGGTCATGGAGTTGTACACGCGTGCGCTCTTGGTAGTGAGGCGGAGGAGCGCGCGACTGGGCCCCGCAGGCAGGGCAGAGATCAATCGGGAGCCCTGGGCCAGTCCCGAAACGCCGAGACGCGACGTGGGGATCAGAGTCTTCGCCGCGCTCAGCCCAACCGCGCGACTGCCGCGCACATGCTCCGCCATGGCGCGTTCATAGGCAGGGAAGGCGCGCCCGTGGTCGCCACCGGCCCGCGCCAACTCACCGGCGAGGACGTACGCGCCGACGACGGCCAAGGTGGTGCTGCCGCCGACGGCCGGGCCGGGGCAGTACCCCGCGTCGCCGACGAGCGTCACCCTCCCCCGCGACCAGGTGTCCATGCGGAGCTGGGTGATCGAGTCGAAGTAGAACGCCGGCGTACGGTCGAGCTCGTCCAGCCACCGGTCCACCTCGGGGTGCATGCCCTCGAACGCACCACGCAGCAGGTTCTTCTGGCGGCGTACGTCGTGATGGTGGTAGTCGAGCTCGCCCTCGCTGCGGAACAGGAATAACGCCCGCGCGTCGCCGAGGTGCGGCGCGCCGTACATGCCGACCGTGCGGCCGACGCCGACGTGGATGAGGAGTTCGCGGTCGAGGCCGGCGGTGTTGGGCAGGTTCAGGACCCCGAGGTAGGCGCCGATGTACGAGCTGAACTGGGACTCGTCGCCGAAGACGAGGCGGCGCACGTTGGAGTGCAGGCCGTCCGCTCCGACGACGAGGTCGAAGCGGCGTGGCTCGGCGTTCTCGAACCGCACCTCGCCGTCGGGCGAGATCTCGGTGATCGAGTCGCCGAAGAGATACTCGACGTCGTCGCAGGCCGCGTCGTAGTAGATCTCGCTGAGGTCGTCGCGCATCACCTCGACGTGCCGCTCGGAGGCGGCGCTGAAGATCTTCGCGAGGTTTACCCGGACGGGACGCCGTACGCCCTCTCGGTAGAGGGTCATCTGGTTCGTGCCGGTGGCCCGCTCCTCGACGCGCGGGAGCACGCCCATCTTCTCCGAAATGTCCATTGCGGGCCGGAACAGGTCGACCGCGTGGCCGCCGGTCTTGCGCAGAGCCGGCGAGCGTTCGACGACGGTGACGGAGAAGCCGTGTCTGGTGAGCCAGTACGCCAGCACCGGACCGGCGACGCTGGCGCCGGAGATGAGAATCCGCATGAGCATGCCTCCCTTACTTAACGGTCGGTAAGCTTAGCATGGTTACTTACCTATCGTTAAGTCAGATAAGCTGACGGCATGCCTCGCCCCTCGGACACCAAGCAGCGGATCCAGGAGGTCGCCCGCGAGCTCTTCGCCCAGAAGGGCGTGCAGCGGACCAGCCTGCAGGAGATCGCCGACCGGCTGGCCATCACGAAGCCGGCGCTGTACTACCACTTCTCCTCCCGCGAGGAACTGGTCCGCAGCATCGTGCAGCCGATCATCGACGAGGAAGAGGCCTTCCTGGTGGCTCAGGAGGCGCTGGGCGAGGTCGAGCCGCGCGCCCTGCTGGAGGGGTACTTCGACTTCCACTACCGCAATCGCCGAGAGATCGTGCTGATGCTCAGCGAGCTGACCACCCTCGCCGACCTGGGCCTGATCGATCTCGTGCTGGAGTGGCGCGGACGACTCGGGAAGCTGCTGCACGGCCCCGACCCCACGCTGGAGCAGGCCGCCCGGGCCGTCATCGCCTTCGGCGGCATCCAAGACTGCACGATCCAATTCGCCGACGTCCCACAGGACGAGCTCCGCCGCGTGGCCGTAGACGGCGCGCTCGCAGCCCTCGACATCAAGCCGCGACGCAAAGCCGCCCATCGCATTTGAGGGTGTAGGTGGGCCTGAATCCACCGGTTTCAAGCAAGCTCCGCGCGATGTACCGAGGTGACGATCACTCCGCTGAGCTGGGGTTGCGCCGCTTGGCGTTGAAGCGCGCCTTCTTCTCACGATTACCGCACGTGCCCATGTCACACCATCTGCGGGTGCGACTTTGGCTGGTGTCGAAGAAGGCGGCTTGGCAGGTCGGCGATGCGCACAAGGCCAGTTTTCCGTCTCGTTCGCCTGCGATGATGCTGATTGCGTCGGCGGCGATCACGCTGAGGGCATCTTCCACGCAGGAAGCCGAACTGAGCCGCCATCGCCGCTTTCCCTCGGGCGTCAGGACAGCCGCGGCCCGACCCTGAGCGCTGCAGTCATTGATGACCTGAACGGCAGCTGCAGGGAGAGCGTCCTGGATCGCGGCCGCTGTCGCGGCGGCGTGAATCGACTCCCTCAGTTCCCGAGCGAGGTCGAGCTGGGCACTGGTGCAGGAGTCCACGGCGAGGCCGCTCACTGCCAGCCAGTCGACGAGTCGCTGCGGCGTGGGAATGCGCTCCACAGCGTCGCCGTGACGCTCCGACAGAGTCCCCGTGAAGCTGGTCGCCAGCACGGTGCCGAGGCGAAAGTCAGGGAACTCGGCACGCATGGAACCACCTTAGCAGGTTGCGCTCAGGCAGAAACGCATGTTAGAACCGTCTTAGCCGGTTCGCGATAGATTGCAGCCGGTTCCGCGATGGCTAGGAGGTCTCATGCCCCGTCCAACCAGCGACGTGCAAGCATTCGAAGCCCACGCAACCGACGCTGATCTCGACGATCTGCGCGCGCGATTGGCGGCTGCGCGGCTACCGGAGGCCGAGACGGTCTATCGCGCCGCGCCCGACCCTCGCCGATGGGATCAGGGCGTTCCTCTCGCCGACCTCGTCGATCTCGTGAACTACTGGCGCACCGGGTACAACTGGCGCTCGTTCGAAGAGCGCCTCGACCGGATCGGCCAGTTCCGCACGACCATTGATGATCTGGGAATCCATTTCCTGCACCGCCGATCCGCGCGCGCAGATGCCACTCCTCTGATCTTGACGCACGGGTGGCCAGGCAGCATTGCCGAATTCGTCGATGTCGTAGACGAGCTGGCAGATCCGAAAGATGCAGACACGCCGGCGTTCCACGTCGTGGTTCCATCGCTCCCAGGCTTTGGTTACAGCGACAAGCCGGCCATCACCGGGTGGGGAACCGAAAAGATCGCTACCGCCTGGGTGGAACTGATGGGAAGGCTCGGCTACAGCAAGTTCGCAGCCCACGGCGGCGACTGGGGAGGCAACATCACCACGGTCCTCGCCGGCAGGTTCCCGGAGCACGTTCTCGGCATCCACACAACGTTCGCGGAGGGACCGCCCGGGTTGACAACGGACGGACTGACGGCGGTCGAGCGCAAGTGGACCGAGGAAACCCGCGACTTCTGGCGCCACCGCGCGGCGTACGCGAAGCAGCAGGCGACCCGGCCGCAGACCATCGGCTACTCGCTCGTCGACTCACCGGTCGGGCTTCTTGCCTGGATCCTTGACAAGTTCGCCGAATGGTCAGACACCGAAGACAGCCCGTTCGAGAGGATTTCCAGAGACAGGGTTCTCGACGACGTCACCCTGTATTGGCTGACGCGGACCGGCGCATCGTCGGCTCGCATTTACTACGAAAGCCACAACTCACTGGACCCCGAACTTCGGGTCGACGTCCCGACAGCAGTCAGTATGTATCCCCGCGACATCGAGAAGTATCCGCGCGCCTGGGCGCAGGAGCGGTACCGACAGATCGTCCGATGGAGGTCGCCCGAAAGCGGGGGACATTTCCCGTCGCTGGAGGTTCCCGAGTATTTCGTCAAAGATCTGCAAGAGGGCCTCGCGGCAGTGCTGGCCGCCAATCGGTGAACGCGGCTGGGTGCCGGCACGCGATCACCGCCAGATCCGGCTCACGGCGTTGCCCGACCACGTCCAGACCGAGTTCATCGAGACGGCAGAACGTGGTCAGGCCGGCCGCGGGCGATCTGAGTGCACGGCGCAAGCCGCGCGCGAAACGCGTGATCGGTCAGCCGTCGGTTGACTGGGCTAAGGCTGCGGCCAGGAGTTCGGCGAGGTGGCGGGGGTGGCGGGTGGTGCCGTGGGTGATCTGGGTGCGGCAGCTGAAGCCGTCGGCGAGAACGGCGGTTGCCTCGGGCAAGGAACGTACGGCGGGGAGCAGGACGCGCTCGCCGATCGCCTTCGAGACCGCGTAGTGGGCGTGCTCGAATCCGAAGTTGCCGGCCAATCCGCAGCAACCGGAGTCGGGGATGGTCGCGTCGATCCCGGCCGCGGCCATCAGCCGACGGTCGGCGTCGAAGCCGAGCGCGGCGTGCTGGTGGCAGTGCGTCTGCACCAGCGCTTCTCCCCCGACCTGCGGCGGTTCCCACTCGGCCTCGGCGAGCAGCTCGGCGAACGTGCGGGTCGCCTTCGCAACCTGGTCGGCAAGTGGATTGTCGGCAATCAGATCCGGTGCGTCGTGGCGGAGTGCCGCCGTACAACTCGGTTCGAGGCCGACGATCGGCGTACCGGCGGCCAGATGCGGCTCGAGGGTCTTGAGCGATCGAGTGAGCACGCGTCGGGCCTTCTTCAGCTGGCCCGTCGAGATCCAGGTCAGCCCACAGCAGACCGGCTTGTCCGGCAGCACCACCTCGAACCCAGCCACCTCCAGCACCTCAACCGCAGCCCGCCCGATCTCAGGCGCCAGGTAGTTCGTGAACGTGTCCGGCCACAGCACAACCCGTTGTCCACCGGTCGACAATCCCCTGCCGCGCTTGGCGAACCAGCTCGTGAAGGTCTCCGAAGCGAACATAGGCACAGCGCGCTCGGCCGCGATTCCGCCCAGCTTCTTGACCAGACCGAGGCCGGCAACCTTGTTGGCCAACGCAGGCACCGGCGAGGCGAGCCGGGCCCAGAGTGGGAGCCATCCCATCGACCAGTGCGACATCGGCCGCGCCCACGGGCGGCGCGCGTAGTAATGCTGAGTGAACTCCGCCTTGTACGTCGCCATGTCGACGTTCACCGGACAATCGGACAGACATCCCTTGCAGGACAGGCAAAGGTCGAGACCATCGCGGACCTCGGTCGATCGCCATCCGTCCGCGATGACGTCACCCTGCAGCATCTCCCACAGCAGATGCGCGCGGCCGCGGGTCGAGTGCAGTTCATCCTTGGTGACCTGATAGCTCGGGCACATCACTCCACCCGAGCTCTGCCGGCACTTGCCGATCCCGACGCAACGGCGCTGCGCCTGGGCGAAGTCGTTGTCGTCATCCGGGTACGCGAAGACTGTCAACAATCTGCGGTCCTTCGCCGGACCGTCATGCCGGATCGCCAGGTCCAGCGGCGGCGGGTCGACGATCATCCCGGGGTTCATCACCCGCGCCGGATCCCAGATCTCCTTGAGTTCCGCGAACAGTCGCACACCGTCGACGCCGTACATCCGACTGAGCAGCTCACCTCGCGCTCGGCCGTCACCATGCTCTCCGGACACCGATCCGCCGAGCTCGACCACGAGGTCGGTGGCCTGCTCGACGAACTCCCGGTACGTCGCGAGGCCGCGCGCACTGAGCAGGTCGAAGTCGATCCGCATGTGCATGCAGCCCTCACCGAAATGCCCGTACGACGCTCCGGACAGACCGTGCCGCCCCATCACCTCGTCAAGCCCGCGAAGGTAGTCCCCCAACCGCTCCGGCGGCACGGCGGCGTCCTCCCAACCACCCCACGCCTCCGCCCCGTCAGCGCGCCGCGTCGCCAGCCCCGCAGCATCTGTCCGGCAACGCCACAACACAGCCTGTGCCCCCGGATCAGTAACCAACGAAGCCGTCGGAAACCGCCCTCCCCCACCCACAGACAAGCCCGCTCCACCGACCCTCCCCCTCCCGCCGGGGGTTCCACTCCCGCCCCCGCCAGGGGTGCCACTCCAGCCCTCGCTCCCGCCGGGGATTCCGCTACCGCTCCCGCCGGGGATTCCGCTTCCACTCCCGCTACCCCCGGCGCCCCCGCTCCCGCTCCTCCCGGCGCTTCCGATCCCGCTGGCGCTGGGGCTGGTGTTGGGCGGTGTCGTGCTTGTTGATGCGGTGTTGCGGAGGTCGTCGAGCATGGTTCGGGCGGCAGCGGTGGCGGAGTGTTCGTCCTCGCCGCCCATCTCGATCAGGAGCCAGGCGTTGCCCTCCGGCAGACCGGCGCGCACCGCGGCATCGCGGACCTCGCGCGGCAGGCGTTCGACCAGGTCGCTGTTGATGGACTCCATCGTGAGCGGGCCGTGCCGCAGCACGATCGGCACGCAGTCGGCCGAACTGATCGAGTCACCGAACCCGAGCACACACAGAACCTTTGCCTTCGGCAACTCGGTCAACGCCACCGTCGTCCGCAGCGTCGCCGCGAGCCCACCTTCGCTCCCGGTCAACAATCCGGCCACGTTGTACCCGTACTCCGGCAGCAGCCGATGCAACGCGTACCCCGAGATCTGCCGCGTGAACTGCCCGAACCGTCGCCGGATCAGCAGCTCATGCCGATCGACAAACCGCTGCAGCGCGCGATGCAGCTCCCCCTCCCGCCCCGGCCGCGCCGCACACTCCGCGCGGTCCGCAATGGAATCCACCGTCATCCTGGTGCCATCAGCAAGCACCACATCCAGCGAACGCAGATTGTCGGCCGTCGTCCCCCAGGCCACCGAATGTGCACCACACGCATTGTTGGCAATCATCCCGCCCAACGTCGCCCGGCTCCCCGACGACGGATCCGCCCCGAACGCCAGCCCGTACGACTTCGCCGCAGCCAGCAGATCAGTCAGTACGACGCCCGGCTCTACCACCGCGGTCCGCGTCGCCGGATCGATCTCCAGAATGCGATTGACGTGACGGGACGCATCGATCACCACGCCACCGATCGCATTGCCCGCCATCGACGTACCGCCGCCACGCACCACCACCGGAGCGCCGGCCGCCGCGGTCAGCGCCACCGCTGTCGCCAGGTCCTCGGCATCCGCGGGTACGACGACCAGGTCCGGGACGGCGCGGTAGTTCGAGCCGTCCGCCGCGTACAGCGCCCGGGTCCGCCGGTCGTCCGCGACCACACCCCGCAGTTGCCGGCGCAGCCCGGTCACCAACCGCGGGACGTCGTACGCGACATTTCCGGTGCCGGAGCTCTCACGGGTTAGCATTGTCGACAATCTACCTATTGCGACGCGGGTCAGCCAGGAGGTCGGAATGGTCACGGTGGGGCTGCTCTATCCCGGGCACAGCGCGGAGGACGACTACCCGGCGCTCGAGGCGCGGCTCGACGGTGCGGTCCGGCTGCCGGTCGTGATCACGTCGGTGGGCGAGGACGCGCACCGGATCGACGCCCTGCTTGACCTCGGCCGCGCCGAGCGGCTCGCCGAAGGCGCCTCGGAGCTCGCGGCCGAAGAGCCGGACGCGGTGATGTGGGCGTGTACGTCGGGCAGTTTCGTCTTCGGTCCCGAGGGGGCCCGCAACCAGGCGTCCGGTGTCGCCCAGGCGATCGGCGTACCGGCGTCCTCCACCTCGATCGCGTTCGTGGACGCGTGCCGCGCGCTCGGCGTACGGCGGGTCGCGGTGGCGGCGTCGTACCCGGAGGACGTGGCGCAGCACTTCGTGCGATTCCTGACCGGCGGCGGGGTCGAAGTGGTGTCGATGGGCAGCCACGGAATCATCACCGCGGCCGAGGTCGGGACGCTCGCGCCGGACCGGGTGATCGCGATGGTGAAGGCCGCCGACCACCCGGACGCCGAGGCGATCCTGGTGCCGGACACCGCGATGCACACGCTGGAGATTGTCGACGATCTGGAGACCGCGGTCGGCAAGCCGGTGCTGACCGCGAACCAGGTGACGGTCTGGAAGGGACTCGACTTGCTCGGCCAGGTACCTTCTCTGCCAGGTCTGGGAAGTTTGTTTGCCTCAAGGGGGACGGAAGTGTGACCAGTTACATCGAGCCGCTGGCCCAGGAGTCGACGCCGAGCATCATCGCCGACAAACTGCGCAAGGCCATCGGCCACGGGGAGCTCAAGCCGGGCACGCAGCTCGGCGAGGCGGACCTCGCCCGCAAGCTCGGCGTCAGCCGCGGACCTCTGCGGGAGGGCATGCAGCGGCTGACGCAGGAAGGGCTGCTGGTCGCGATTCGCAACCGCGGCCTGTTCGTGATCGACATGACCGCGGACGACGTCCAGGACATGTACCTGGCCCGCGAGGCGATCGAGCGCGCCGCTGCCCGCAAGATCATGTTGGGCGACCACAAGGCCGCCGGCGAACAACTGCTCGCCATCGTCCACGAGATGGCAGCAGCGGAAGGCGACCCGGCGGCCGTCGGCGAGCTCGACATCGCGTTCCACGAACGCCTGGTCGAGCTGGCCGCCAGCTCCCGGCTGTCCCGGATGCACCGGACGTACATCACCGAGACCCGCATGTGCATCCACGCCCTCGAGGAGACCTACACGACGTCCGAGGTTCGCGTCGGCGAGCACGAGCGCCTGGCCGAAGCCATCCGCAACGGCGACGGTCTGCACGCCGACGATCTGCTCATCGCCCACATGGACGACGCCATCGCTCGCCTCACGTCGCGGTAGAGGCCGGTTCCTTCGCGATCAGGGCATCGCGATGCCGATGTACTTGGTCTCGAGGAACTCCTCGATGCCGACGGAGCCGCCCTCTCGGCCGAGGCCGGATTGCTTGACGCCACCGAACGGGGCGGCGGGGTTGGAGACGACGCCCTGGTTGAGCCCGACCATGCCTGTCTCGAGGGACTCGGCGATGCGGAGCGCGCGGCGGAGGTCGTTGGTGAACACGTAGGCGACGAGGCCGTACTCCGTGTCGTTGGCGGCTGCCAGCGCCTCGTCGTCCGTCGTGAACGGCGTCAGCGGCGCGACCGGGCCGAAGATCTCCTGGTCGGCCATCGCGGCATCCCGGGGTACGCCGGTGAGCACCGTCGGCGGATAGAAGTAGCCGTTGCCCGGGGCAATCTCTCCCCCGGTGAGGACGCTGGCGCCGCGGTCGACGGCATCGGCGACCAGCGACTGGACCTTGGTGAGACCGGCCTCGTCGATCAGCGGTCCGACCTTGACGTCGGGTTCGGTGCCGCGACCAACCGTCAGCGCTGACATCTTTGCCGCGAGGCGGCGCCCGAACTCGTCGATGACCGAGGCATGCACGAAGATCCGGTTGGCCGCCGTACACGCCTCGCCCATGTTGCGCATCTTGGCCGCGATCGCCCCGTCGACCGCCTCGTCCAGATCCGCGTCCTCGAACACCAGGAACGGCGCGTTGCCGCCAAGTTCGAGCGACGTCCGCAGGACCTTCTCGGCGCACTGCTCCAGCAGGGCCCGCCCGACCCGCGTGGAGCCGGTGAACGACAGCTTGCGAGCCAGCCCGGACCTGATCAGCGGCTCCATCACGCCGCCCGCGTCCATCGCGGTGACGCAGTTGACCGCACCTGCCGGTACGCCGGCCTCCGCGAGGATCCCCATCAGCGCGAGCATCGACAGCGGTGTCTGGTGCGCGGGTTTGATCACGCTCGTGCAGCCGGCCGCGATCGCCGGGCCGAGCTTGCGGGTGCCCATCGCCATCGGGAAGTTCCACGGGGTGATGAGCAGGCAGGGGCCGACCGGCTGCTTGGTGATCAGGAAGCGGGCGTTGCCGGCGGGCGCGGTCTGGTACCCACCGTCGATCCGGACCGCCTCGCCCGCGAAGTGCCGGAAGAACTCGGCCGCGTACGCGATCTCGCCGCGCGCCTCCGCGAGCGGCTTGCCCATCTCGAGCGTCATCAGCAACGCCAGATCGTCGACACGCTCCATCAGCAGCTGGTACGCCGCCGTCAGCATGTCCGCGCGGTCGCGGGGAGATGTCTTGGCGAACGCCGGCTGCGCCGCGACGGCCGCATCGAGCGCGGCGCGCCCGTCGGACGGTGTCGCATCGGCGACCGCACAGAGCACCTCGCCCGTCGACGGATCGACCACGTCGAACGTCGTACCGCCCTCCGCATCGGTCCACTTGCCGTCGATGAAGAGGCGCTTCTCAACCGCCTCGACGACCCGAGCCTCCTCGCGAGACACATCCCGCCCGCCACCCATCACTCCACCCCCACTCCGCTCAGCAACCACCGCTCCGCCCCCATCCCGCCCGGCACCCACTGCCCCACATCCACTGCCCCGGCCTCGCCACGCCCGGCAACCGCTGGCCCGGTCTCGCGCCGCCCGGCAACCACCACCCCGGCCTCACGCCGCGCGCCATCCACCACCGCGGCCTCGCCACGCTCGGCGACCATCGCCCCGGTTGCATACCGGTCGGCATCTATTGCATTGGTTGCGTTTCGCTCGGTCATTCGCACCCCTTCACCGGCCTCGACACCTGAGATACGCTGATTGTCGACAATCTACCAGTCGACATCTGGAGGGGAAGTCCGTGGCCGAGCTGTCGCAGATCCTGAAACAGGCGACCGGAGTCGTCGCCGCCCGCGGTGAGGGCGTGCAGCTGTTCGACGAGGACAACCGCCGGTATCTCGACTTCACGGCCGGCATCGGCGTGACGTCGACCGGGCACTGCCATCCCCGCGTGGTCGCCGCCGCCCAGGAGCAGGTCGGCAAGATCATCCACGCGCAGTACACGACCGTGATGCACCGGCCGCTACTGACACTCGTCGACCGCCTCGGCGAGGTCCTCCCCCAGCACCTCGACCGGATGTTCTTCGCGAACTCCGGCAGCGAGGCGATCGAAGCCGCGCTGCGCCTCAGCCGGCAGGCGACCGGACGGCCGAACGTGATCGTGTTCCACGGCGGCTTCCACGGCCGGACCGTTGCCGCGGCATCGATGACGACCTCCGGGACGAAGTTCCGGTCCGGCTTCAGTCCCCTGATGGCCGGCGTACACGTCTCGCCGTTCCCGGACCCGGGCCACTTCGGCTGGCCGGTCGAGCAGGCGACCGACTTCGCGCTGAGCCAGCTCGACTACGCCCTCCAGACCTTGAGTACGCCGGCCGACACTGCCGCTTTCTTCGTCGAACCGGTGCTCGGTGAGGGCGGCTACGTCCCGGCGAACGAGCGGTTCTTCGCCGGCCTGCGGGAACGCGCCGACGAGCACGGGATCCTGCTGGTTGTCGACGAAGTACAGACCGGATTCGGGCGGACCGGGAAGTTCTGGGGCGGCGATCACTTCGGTTCGCACCCGGACATCCTGGTCACGGCGAAGGGGCTCGCGTCCGGCTTCCCGTTGTCGGGCATCGCAGCCCCGTCGGCGTTGATGGAGAAGGCGTGGCCCGGCTCGCAGGGCGGGACGTACGGCGCGAACGCGGTCGCGTGCGCGGCGGCGGTGGCGACGCTGGACGTGATCCAGGACGAGGGTCTGGTGCAGAACTCGGCCGAGCGCGGTGCTCAGCTGAAGCAGGCTTTGCAACTGGTGGCGGACAAACACGAGCAGATCACCGACGTGCGTGGGCTCGGGTTGATGGTCGGCAACGAGTTCCGTGACGCCAACGGCAAACCCGACCCGGTCGCGGCAGCCGCCGTACAGCAAGAGGCCGCCCGCCGAGGACTCCTCTTGCTGACCTGCGGCGCCTGGAGCCAGGTAGTCCGCTTCATCCCCGCCCTCGTCGTCACCCCGGACGAGATCGACGAAGCCGCCACCATCTGGTCCGACGCAGTCTCCGCCATCACCACCTGACCCACACTCGTCAGGCGCGGTAGGCGGGGAAGTCGCGCAAGGTGCGGATTGGCGTGGCCAGCGGGAGCGTGCGGGTGCAGGCGAACAGGACAGCCAGCGCCCACATGGCGCTTCGGATTCCGAAGCCGGCCGCCAACGCTCCGCCGGTCACCGCGCCGAGCGGACCTGTGCCGAAGACGAGGAACCGAGAGCTCGCGGTGACCCGGCCGAGCAGCTGAACGGGCACGTAGCTTCCCCGGAACGTGGCGGTGATGATGTTCGAGACTGTGGAGCCTGTCAGCACCACGAGGGATCCGGCCGCGAACAGCGACAGCCGCCAACCGGAACCGGCGGCCGGGAGGAGCAGGATGAACGGCGCGATCGCGAGATTCGCTACCAGGTAGGCGCGCGCGTTGCCGAAGCGCCGCACGATCCGCGACGCGAACACGGCGCCCAGGATGCCGCCGACGCTGCTCGCACCGATCACCAATCCGACGGTGCCCGCACTCGCGCCCTCTGTACGCACCAGGTAGACAATCCGCAGTGCGGTCAGCCCCATCATCGCGAAGTTGCCGATCGCCGCCATCGCAGTCATGGCCACCAGGAAACTCTCGCGCCGGATGAACCCGAAACCCTCGGCGATCTGACGGAACACGCCCAGATCACCGGCCCGGTCTCGCTGCGCCTCGGGCCCGACTCGCAGTACCGCCAAGCAGACCGCCGAGACCAGGAACGTCAGCGCGTCGATGAGGACCCCGCAGACCGCGCCCGCCACCTGTGCCAGCAGCCCTCCCAGGCCCGGACCGGCGAGCTCGGCCGCCGAGGCGCTGGTCTGCAGTTTGGAGTTGCCCTCGAGCAGATCCTCGGGGGCCAGCAGATGGGGCAGAAACGCGTTGTACGCAAGGTCGAAGAACACCTTGGCGATACCGGCGAGCAGCGCTGCCGCCAGCAGCATGCCCATGGTGAGTACTCCGGTCCACGCCGCGATCGGGACACCAGCCAGCACCACCGCCGACACGACATCGGCGGCCAGCAGGACGCGTCGACGCGGCCAACGGTCGACCCACGCCCCGGCCGGAAGCCCGATCACCAGAAACGGCACCCAGTTCGCGGCTGTCAGCAGCGCCACCATGCTGGTGCCGGCGTGGAGGGTGGTCACCGCCACGAGGGGCAGGGCCACAGTCGTGACGGCCGAGCCGAGTCCGCTGGTTGATTCGCCGACCCAGAACAAGCCGAAGTTCCGCGTCCGCAGCAGACCACCAACCGGCCCACGTCCTGGTCCGGGCGTGCGCTCGTGCGTGGCAACGGTCTCGGCGTTCATGCGACCGTCTCTTCTCCTGCTCCACGGATCTCGGCAACGAATTCGACCGAGCGGCAAGTTACTACGACCGTCATCGAACTTGCGACCGGTTTTCGGAGTCCGGCCTCCAAGGCACCGCTCTCACCTGAGCGCGATGCGGGCAGCTGTGAGCCGTTCCCAGCGGCCCTCGAGGTTGCGACGACTCGGGAGTGACTGGTCGCCTGCTGCTGCATTCCGGATCCGTGCTCGATGTCGCGTCTGGTGATGTGCGGGCGGCGGACGTCGTACTCGCCGACGATCGGATTGTCGACGTTGGATCAGGGTTGGATGGGGACGAGGAGGTCGACTGTTCCGGTGGGTTGCTGCTGCCCGGGCTGATCGACTGCCACACGCACGTCTGTCTCACGCAGATGCTGAGCGATGCGGACGGCCTGCCACGGTCGACTCGGCCGCTGTCCGCCGTACCCGTACTCCGGACCTTGCTGAGCCTCGGCATCACCACGATTCGCGATGCATGGGGAGCCGATGCCGGCGTACGGCTCGCAGTTGAGCGCGAGTGGATCGAGGGGCCTGAGGTGCTGATCAGCCTCCGCCAGGTGTGTACGACGGGCGGCATCGGCGACCTGTGGACAGCGGACGTCGGGCCGGTCGACTACTTCGGCGATCCGTCGATGCCGGACCCGGTGTTCGACGGCGCGGACGGAGCGCGGGCCGCCGTACGGCGGATGGTGCGGGCCGGCGCGGACTGGATCAAGCTCACTGCGACCGGGTCGTTGGCGCTCGGGACCGGTGTCCATGACGTCCAGTTGACTGTCGACGAGATGACGGCGCTGGTGGACGAAGCACGCCGGCAGGGCGATCGCCGGGTCATGGTGCACGCCCACGGCGCGCGGGCAGCCGAAGTGGCGGCACGGGCCGGCGCGGCGAGTATCGAGCACGGGACGTACCTCGACGAGGCTGCTGTTGAGGCGATGGCTGCAGCCGGCACGTTCTACATGCCCACATTGTCGACAACCCAACCAGATCCTGAGCATGCCCCCGACGGCGCTCCGGAGGCGCACCGTAAGTCGGTCCGGCTCGCGCTCGATGCCGGGGTGCCGATCGCGATGGGCACGGACAATCCAGTACGCCCGCACACCGAAGTACTGCGGGAGCTTGAGCACCTGGCGGCGGCCGGCCTGGGCGATGCCGGAGCGTTGCGTGCGGCAACAATCGACGCCGCCCGGCTGCTCGGGCTCTCGGACGACCGCGGCGAGATCTGCGCGGGTAAGCGCGCAGACCTGGTGCTGATCGACGGCACGGAGCTGGGCTGTACGTCGCTGGAGTCCCGCATCCGGACGGTGTTCCACAACGGGCGTGCGGTCGGTTGCCCCTCCCGTTGACCCTGACACTGTGTCAGACCGTAGACAATCCGCATGATGACAACAGCAACCGAGATCGCCCGCCGGATTCGGGCCGGCGAGGTGACGTCGCGCGAGGTCACGGAGCAACTGCTGGTGCGGATCGCGCACGACCACAGCGTGAACGCGGTGGTCGAGACGAGGGCGGAGTTCGCTCTGCGGAGTGCGGACGAAGCTGATGCGGCGGTAGCGGACGAGCGTGAGATCGGGCCGCTGCACGGCGTACCGATGACGATCAAGGAGTGTTTCAACGTCGCGGGCCTGCATACGACCTGGGGCAATCCGGCGTTCGCGGAGTATGTCGCGGATCGGGATGCGGTGGTGGTGGAGCGGCTCAGCCGGGCCGGCGCGATCATTGTCGGCAAGAGCAATGTCCACACGATGCTCGCGGATTTCGGACAGACCACGAACGAGATCTACGGGCGGACGAACAATCCAGCGGACCTCGCCCGCACACCGGGCGGCTCGAGCGGAGGCGGCGCGGCCGCGCTCGCCGCGGGCCTGAGCTACCTGGAGTACGGGTCGGATCTGGTCGGGTCGATCCGGCTGCCGGCGGCGTACTGCGGCGTCTACGGGCTGAAGCCGACCGCCGGGCTCGTCCCACTGCAGGGCTTCCAGGTGCCGGGGCCGCCGGAAGTCCCGAACGAGTTCCCGAACTTGTCGACAATCGGACCACTCGCGCGATCGGCTGCCGACCTGCGGACAGCGCTGCGGGTGACCGGCGGCCCGGCCGCACCGTTCTCCTGGGAACTGCCCCGGTCGCGCCACGGCCGGCTCGCGGACTTCCGGGTCGGCGTAGTGACCGACCATCCCGCCGCGCCGGTGTCGAGTGAGGTAGGCGACGTGCTCTCGGCGACGGTCGACCAGATCGGCCGGAGCGGTGCGAAGATCGTCGAGGGCTGGCCCGACGGTGTCGATCCCTGGGACCAGGCCGAGGCGTTCGGATCGCAGGTCGAACTGTTCTTCGCGCTGCACGGTGGCGAGCCGTCATCGCTGAGTCTCGGCGAGGTGATCGAGCAGGAGCGGCGGAGAATGGGCGCGCGGATGAAGTGGCAGCAGTACTTCGAGGAGGTCGATGTGTTCCTGTGCCCCGTCAGTTTCACCGCGGCGTTTCCCCATGACGACCGGCCGTTCGAGGAGCGCACCATCACGACGTCGTACGGCGAGCAGCGGTACGACGCCCAGGTGTTCTGGATCGCGCACGCCTCACTGACCGGGCATCCCGCACTCAGCATGCCGATCGGGCAGACACCGGACGGGCTGCCGGTCGGCGCGCAGGTGATCGGTCCGTGGCACGAGGACGACACCGCGATCACGTTCGCCGAACTTGTGGTTGGTTGACGTCACCGCGGAAGGAGGCTGAGATTGTTCGCAATTGGAGAGTTTGCACGGCATGGGCGGGTATCGATCCGCATGCTGCGGCACTACGACGCGATCGGACTGCTGCGGCCGGCGTACGTCGATCCGGCGACCGGCTATCGCAGCTACACCGCCGGACAACTCGCCGACCTCAACCGGATCGTCGCTCTGAAGGATCTCGGGTTCTCGCTCGAGCAGGTACGGACGATGGTCGCCGACGAGATCAGCCCGACCGAACTGCAAGCATTGTTGACAATCCGACGCGCGGAGCTTGAATCCACTGTTGCCGAGAGCTACACCCGGCTCGCCCAGGTCGAGTCACGCCTGCGCAGCATCGAAACTGACCTCCCCACCGCCGATGTGGTGATCAAGGAGCTGGCGGCCGTCCGGATGGTCGGACTGACCACCACCGCCGCGAGCTTCACGCCCGCGGACATCAGCCCGGTGGTCCATCCACTCTGCGCCGAACTCGGCCGCCGGCTCCCCCATGCCGCCGTCCGGCCAACCGGCCACTTGACCTGCCTGTACGAACGCGCCCACCAGACCGAGGACGAAGTCGTCGTCCGCGCGACTGTTCCGGCAGCGATCGATGCCGAGGGCAACCTCAACGGCCTGGAGTTCATCGACCTGCCCGCGGTACGTGCGGCGACGCTGGTGCATCGCGGACCGATCGACCAAGTGCTACCCGCGTGGCAGGCGCTGGCCCGCTGGATCGACGACAACGGCCATCGGTCCAGCGAGCCTGCGCGGGAGCTCTACCTCGACTGCCCGGACGATCCGGACGGCTGGGTCACCGAACTGCAGGAGCCGATCGAGTAGTCAGGCTCTGGCCGGCTCGGGTTCCAGAGCGACCGGGGGCGGCGCCCCTTCGGTGCCCGGAACGGTAGTGCCGTTGAGCGGGCAGCGGGTGGTTTCGGGGACCTTGACGAGGGCTATGGCGCCGATGATGCAGGCGGCCATCATGTAGTACGCCGGCACCAGGGCGTTGCCGGTCTTCGCGGTGAGCCAGTCGTTCACGGCGGGCGCCGTACCTCCGAACAAGGAGGTCGACACGTTGTAGGCGATCGCGAAACCCGCGTACCGGACATGGGTCGGGAACATCGCCGGGAAGGTCGCCGAGATCGTCGCCAGTTGCGGGACGTACAGCAGACCGAGCACCGCGAAGCCGACGATCGCGCCGAGCATGTTCGTCCCCATCAGGAGGAACATCGGCGCCCCGAAGATGAACAACCCGGCCAGCGAGACCCACCACAGCGGCTTGCGGCCGACCCGATCCGATAGTCGGCCGGCGAACGGCAGGAAGATCATCATTGTCAACATTCCGATGATCGGCACGATCAGCGACTCGTCCGCGGTGAGCTTGATCTCGCTCTCGAGGTACGTCGGCATGTACGTCAGCAGCGTGTAGTTGACGACGTTCAGGGCGACGACCATGCCACCGAGCCGGAGGATCGGCCGCCAGTAGCCGGCCAGCAGATCCCTGAACTGGTGCGTTGTCTGCTCCTCCTTCTGGCCCTTCGCCTCGAGCTCGCGGAAGACGGGCGTGTCCTCGAGACGCGACCGCAGGTAGACACCGACCAGGCCGAGCGGCGCGGCCACCAGGAACGGCAGGCGCCAGCCCCACGCGTGCATCTTCTCGTCGCCGAGCACCAGCGAGAAGAACAGCATCAGCAGGGCACCGGCGGAGAATCCGGCCAGCGTTCCGAACTCGAGGAAGCTGCCCAGGAATCCACGCCTGCGACTCGGGGCGTACTCGGCCATGAAGGTCGCGGCACCGCCGTACTCACCACCAGTCGAGAAACCCTGGATCATCCGGAGCACGACCAGCAGCGTCGGCGCCCACAGTCCGATGGAGTTGTACGACGGGACCAGGCCGGCGAGTAGCGTCGCGCCGGACATCATCAGGATCGTGATCGCCAGCACGTGCTTGCGGCCGAGCCGGTCACCCAACGGCCCCCAGACCAGACCACCCAGCGGCCGGACCAGGAACGAGACGGCGAATGTCAGCAATGCGAGCAGCGTCGCGCTCTCGGTGTCGCCCGGGAAGATCGCTGCCGAAATGTAGGTCACGCCGTAGGCGTAGATGCCGTAGTCGAACCACTCGGTCGCGTTCCCGATCGCCGATGCGGCGATCGCCCGCTTCAGTACGCCGGGCGGCGGCTCAGAATCAACCGAAGTCCGCGAATCACCCGACCGTCCACCTCCACCGGACGCACCTCCACCACCGGAGGCACCGCCACCACTTGACGGACCGCCTCCACCTGACGGACCACCACTTGACGGACCACCTCCGCCTGGCGATCGGCCCCCGCCCGGACTGTTGACGGGCGGCCGGCTCTCGACGGGTGTGTTCCTGAGCGGCTGGGGCCCGACTGGCGGTTGGGTCTCGGCGTCCACGGTGTCCTCCTGTCTTCACACGGCCTCACCCGGGTGCCCACCTCACGCCTTCGGCACACACTGACGGCCAGGTCGTAGTTTTGTTGACAATCCGAACATTAACCATGTGCATTAGTGAACAGCAAGGAGTCACGCCGCTACGCACAGAGTTCTCACCGCGATCGACCGCGGCGGGGCGCGCGTCCGTGTAGCAGGTGTTCCAGATTAAAACCTGCTCGAAGCGTTGACACGACCCATGGGCAGTCCTACCTTCGTGCGATATACAGCATTTCGCATATCACAGGTCTCTCGAGTTTCACTCCCCTGTCTAAGGAGCACCTATGAATGCTGGACTCTCCCGACGTCCCCGTCCGCTGGCCAAGGTCACCAAGCTCACCAGGCTGACCAGGGTCACCAAGCTCACCAGGGTCGCGACGACCGTTGCCGCCGCCGTCAGCGTGATCGCCGTCGCGGCCTGTGGCAGCGGCCCCGGCAGCGACGCCGCGGCCGGCGATACCGCCGAGGCGGTGACCATCCAGGCAGCCACTGGCGAGGTCAAGCTGCCCAAGCCCGCTGTCCGCGTCGCCGTGATGCAGTGGCAGTTCCTCGAAGACCTGCTCGCCCTGGGCGTTCAGCCGGTGATGATCGCCGATGAGCAGCAACCAGGCAGCGGGAACCCGATGCCCCCGCAGTTCGAGGGCAAGCTCGGCAAGTACACCTCGCTCGGCAGCCGCATCTCGCCGAACCTCGAGATCCTCTCGGCTGAACCGATCGACCTGATCGTCGCCGACAAGTCCGAGCATCTGAAGGACTACGAGCAGTTCTCGCAGATCGCACCGACGCTGATCCTCGACACCTCCAGCTGGGCCGACTTCTACCCGAACCTGCAGAAGCTCGGCCAGGCCGTCGGCAAGGCGGACAAGGCCGCCGAGACGGAGAAGAGCCTCAAGGACTCCATCGCGGCAGGCAAGAGCAAGCTCACCGCTGAGGCGGGAAAGCGCGCGCTGATCGGCGTCCCGACGCCGGACAAGTTCTTCGCCTTCACGGCCAACTCCCTGCAGGCAGGGGTGCTGTCCGAACTCGGGCTGACCTACGCCTACAAGGAAGTCGCGGGCAAGCTCAGCGACCAGACCCCACTCGAGTCACTGGCGCAGACCAAGGCGGACGCGATGTTCCTGACGGTCGATCCGGGCTCTCCGGTGGTCACCGACACCTGGAAGGGCAACTCGCTGTGGGACTCGATCCCGGCGGTCCAGACCAACCAGGTGCACACGGTCGACCGCGGCGTCTGGTCGGTGGGTCGCGGAGCGCTGTCAGTGCCGATGATGGTCCAGCAAACGGTCGACACCTTCGCCAAGGGCTGACCCGATGCAGACCACCACCACAACCCCGCCACGCGAAGCGGCCGATCGGATCCGGCCGCTCCGTGTCCCCCTCGCCGCCGGCGTACTCGTCCTGCTGATCGCCTGCGCACTCAGCCTGATGGTGGGCAGCAACGGCACAGCGTCCCCGGGCCAGGTCGTGCAGGCACTCACCGGTCACGCCGATCCGCAACTCACGGCCGCCGTGCAGAGCCTGCGGCTCCCACGAACCGTGCTGGCGTTGCTGATCGGCGCCGGCCTTGCGGTCGCCGGCGCGCTGATCCAGGGCGTCACCCGCAATCCGATCGTGGAGCCGTCGATCATCGGCGTGAATGCCGGCGCCGCACTCGCGGTAGCGCTGGTGACCTACACCCTCGGGGCCACCGCATTCCGCCTCGGCGCGATCAGCCTGATGCCGTTCGTCGCCTTCGCCGGGGCAGCGGCCGCGGCCGGGCTGGTGTTCGTGATCGTCGCCGGCGTCGACATGACACCGGGACGGGTGGCCCTCGCCGGCGTGACTGTGGCGCTCCTCGCGAACGCGCTGGTGATGAGTGTCGTCGTGCTCAACGACAACGCGGTGCAGTTCCTCCTGCGCTACCTGGTCGGCGGAGTCGACGGCGCGAGTTGGGCCGGCGTCCGGACCCTCTTGCCCTACGCCATCATCGGCCTCGGCTGCGCGTTCCTGCTGGCGAAGTCGGTGACCGTGCTCTCGCTCGGTGACGACATCGCCCGCGGTCTCGGCCTGCCGGTCGAGCGGGTCCGGCTGCAGGCATTGGCGCTCGTCGTCGTGCTGGCCGGTGCCGCCGTCGCGGTGGCCGGGCCGATCGCCATGGTCGGGCTGCTCGTTCCGCACATGGCGCGCTGGTCTGTCGGTACGTCGTACTTGCGGGTGTTCGGATTCAGCATCGTGTACGGCGGGGCGCTGCTGGTCACCGCGGATGTCGTCAGCCGAATCGTTGTCCCCAGCACCGAAGTCCCGGTCGGTGTACTGACAGCGGTGCTAGGCACGCCGTACTTCATCTATCTGGCCCGGCGCGGAAGGGGTGTCGTATGACGGTCCTGACCGAAGTGTTGCCGTCGGCAACGATCCTGCGGAGGGTCGGATACCGGCGCCGGCTGATCGTCGTCGGGCTGCTCGCCTTGGTGGTCGTCGCGTCGGTGATCAGCATCGGCATCGGCGCCGTACAGATCGACCTCAGCCGGATCCTCCGGGCGCTGACCGGGACCGGCACGATCGCCGATCACCGGATCGTGATCGGATTCCGGTTGCCGCGGATCCTGGTCGGCCTCTGCGTCGGCGCCGGCCTCGCGGTGTCCGGCGTCATCCTGCAGGCAGTCACCCGCAACCCACTGGCATCCCCCGCGGTGATCGGTGTGAACGGCGGAGCAGGACTCGCCGCACTGCTCGTACTGAGCTTCTCCAGCAGCGCCGCTGCCATCTGGCAGGTGCCGGCTGCCGCGTTCGCCGGTGCTGCCGTGGCCGGCGGTACGACGTACCTCCTGTCACGGCGAGACGGCATCGTCAACCCCGGACGGCTGGCGCTGATCGGCGTCGCGTTCGGCGGACTGTCGCTGGCGTTGATCCAGTTGATCATCGTCACCACCTCCTTCACCGGTGACGTGCAGGCCGCGCTGCGCTGGCTGACCGGCAGCCTCTGGGGCCGGACCTGGATCCACGTCGAACAGGTCGCTCCCTGGACCCTGGTGCTCATCCCACTGGCCTGGTTTCTGGCCGACCAACTCAACCTGCTCGGGCTCGGCGACGACGTACCCCGTGCCCTCGGCTCACGGCTGGAGGCACTCAAGCTCGGGCTGCTGGCCATCGCCGTCGCACTGGCCGGATCCGCGGTTGCGGTCGGCGGCACGATCGCCTTCGTCGGCCTGCTCGCACCCCACCTGTGCCGCCGCCTCGTCGGACCCGGCCACCGCCTCCTGATCCCGGCCTCGGCTTGCATCGGCGCGCTGCTCGTGGTGGTCGCCGACGCTCTCGGCCGCGCGATCCTGCCGCCGGCGGAGATCCCGGTCGGACTGTTCACCGCGGTGCTCGGAGCACCGTACTTCCTGCTCCAGCTCCGGAAGGGACTGCACGCATGACTGATCATCCGCCCGCTCGGCTCCGCACCGAGAACCTGCGGCTCAGCTACGGCCCGTTGGTGGTGATCCCCGACCTGAGCATCGAGATCGAGGAAGGCGCGGTCACCAGCCTGGTCGGCCGCAACGGCTGCGGCAAGAGCACCTTGCTGCGCTGCATCGGCCGCCTGCTCGACGCGCGGTCGGGCCGGGTACTGCTGGACGGCAAGGAGATCGCCTCGATCTCGTCCCGGGCCCTGGCACAACAGCTCGCGATCCTGCCTCAGGGCCCGACCGCGCCAGAGGGCATGACGGTGATGGATCTCGTCGAGCACGGCCGGTATCCCCATCGGCAGTTCCTCGGTATCAAGTCCGACGAAGACCGTCGCACGGTGGCGTGGGCACTCGAGCAGACCGGGATGTCCGACCTCGCGCACCGTCCGCTGGAACGACTCTCCGGTGGACAGCGACAGCGTGCCTGGATCGCGATGGCGCTCGCCCAGGACACCAGCATCATCCTGCTGGACGAGCCCACCACGTTCCTCGATGTCGCGTACCAGCTGGAGCTGATGGAACTGCTCCGGCGGCTGAACCGGGAGCACGGTACGACGATCCTGATGGTGCTGCACGACCTCAACCAGGCGGCGGCGTACTCGGATCGGATGGTCGCGGTCCGCGACGGCAGCGTCTACGCGAACGGCCGGCCGGACGAGGTACTGACCCGCACGATGGTGAGAGACGTGTTCGGTCTCGAGTCCGATGTGATCCCCGACCCGCGTACCGGCAGTCCACTGTGCATTCCGTACGCCATCGCGCCGAAGCCGGCGGTGGTGGCGTCATGAGGGTGAGTGTCGTCCAGCTCGGTTCCGGCTCGGACCGGGGCGCCAATCTGGACGCGATCGAGAAGGCGCTGCGGACCGCGGCCGAGAACGGCAGCTCACTGGCGGTGTTGCCCGAGGCAAGCATCTACCGCGGCCCGTTCGACCCCCGGTACGTCGAAGCCGAGGACGGGCCGGCGATCGGGCGACTGGCCGGTCTCGCCCGTGACCTCGACCTCCGCTTGGTCCTCGGCGGGGTCTGGACCGCGTCGGACGACGCCCAGCGCGCCTACAACAGTTGCCTCGTGTTCGACCGTGACGGCCGGATCGTGGCGCGGTACCGGAAGGTCCATCTGTTCCGGCTGGACCGGCCGGGCGAACCAGCCGACGACGAGGCCGCGTTCACCGTCGCCGGTGACGACACCGTGGTCGTCGGGGCCGACGACGTCACGCTGGGGCTCAGCATCTGCTACGACCTGCGGTTCCCCGCGTTGTATCGAGGCCTGGCGAAGGCCGGTGCGACGGTGTTGACGGTGCCCGCGAACTTCTCGGCGTACACCGGCCCGGCGCACTGGGAGGCCTTGCTCCGGGCGCGTGCGATCGAGAACCTCTGTTACGTGCTGGCGCCCGCCCAGATCGGGGCCGATGTCACCGGGTTCACGGCGTACGGGCACAGCCTGGTGATCGACCCGTGGGGCAAGGTGATCGCTCATGCGGACGACTCCCCTGCCGTACTCGGCGTCGACCTCGACCCGACCGTGATCCGGGCCCGGCGCGACGAGCTCAGATCACTCGAGCACGACCGACCGGACGTCTACGCCCAGCCGCCGAGGATCGAGGATCTCCATGGTTGACACGTTGTTGCACCAGGCAAGAATTCCGGCCGGGCCGTGGGCACCGGACGGCACCGCGGAACCGGTGTGGATCGCAGTCGACGGTGGCCGGATCACGGCGATCGGCCGGCCCGGCGAGCCCGCGCCGGCCGCGACCCAGGTCATCGAGTTGGACGGTGCGACGCTGCTCCCCGGCTTCGTCGACAGCCACACTCACCTGGGCTGGAGTGCGGAGGATCGCTGGACCGTGAACTGGTCGGACACGACCAGCCACGACGACGCACTGGAGAGCCTGCGGACCGTGGCTTCGCGGATCACCGCCGGCGACTGGGTGACAGGTGGCGACTGGCTCCCGGCGACACTGCCTGACCGTGATCTCCCAACACTCGACGAACTCGACCACGCCACCGACGGTCGACCCCTGTTCCTCCGGAGCCTCGACCACAGCACGGCCTTGCTGAACAGCCTCGCGCTCGAGAGGTCGCGGATCAGTTCGGACACCCCCGATCCCGCCGGCGGCCGGATCGAGAGGTACGACGACGGCCGCCCGACCGGTGTACTCCGGGGTACCGCCGTGTGGAGCCGTCTGGCGGCGGGCGTCGTGCCACCACCGAATCGAGCGAGACGGCTGGCCGAGTTGCGCGATCTGCTCGCCGACCTGTCCAAGCGCGGCATCACCGAGGTGCACGACATCGCGACATACCCGGTGGAGGATCGCCGGACAGCGATCCACCTCGAACGCTCCTTCACCGACGTCGGCCTGATCGACTCGCTGGCCGGCGAACTGTCAGTGCGCTACAGCTTCAGGCCGTCGATCTGGCGGGTCGACGACTTCACCGCCGTCGAACCGAACTCGCCGCTGATCTCGTTCGGCGGGTTCAAGATGTCGCTCGACAACGGCTGGTACTCACAGCCCGGCGGACCGCGGATCGACTCGTTCCGGTACCCCGGTACCGATGAGGCCGGTCGGCTCGGGAAGCGTGCGGATGCCCTCGGCGCCGCGCTGTCGATCCACGCGATGGGCGACCTCGGCGTCACCGAGGCGCTCGACATCCTGGCCGGACTACCGTCCCGCGCCGGTACGTCGTTGCCACCGCACCGGGTGATCCACGCTCGCCGGATCCAGCCTCAGGATCTCGCCCGCTTCGCCGCGCTGGGCGTAGCGATCGAGGCACAGCCCTGGGAGATCGTTGCCCAAGGCCCAATCCTGACCGCCCGCGGCGACGAGGAGTTCGGTCGCGGGATCAGTCCGTACCGCAGTCTGCTGAACGCCGGCGCCGTCGTGACCTTCGGCTCCGACCGGCGGCTCGGGCTGCGGGTGGACCAGCGCGATACCGATCCACTCGTCGCCGTTCAGCTCGCGGTGACCCGGACCGGCGCCGATGGCCGGACCTTCCAGCCGGAGCAGTGCATCACACTCACGGAGGCGATCGCCTGTGCCACCACAGCCGGAGCCGTAGCCGCCGGTGCGGCCGCGCGCCGGGGCCGGGTCGCCGTCGGGAACGACGCCGACCTAGTGGCCCTGGGCAACGACCCGTGGACGCTGCCTGCCGACCGGATCGCCGAGGCGCGGCCGGTACTGACGATGAGCGCCGGACGGATTGTCTTCGGCGGTGGTGCGTGATGACCGTCGTTCGGGTCCCCCGGACCGCGCACGCGTTCGTCTTCGATGCCGCGACGACCCCGGCCGTCCGGGTGAGTCCGGGGACGTCGCTCGTGGTCGAGACCTACGACTGCTTCTCCAACAAGGTCTCCTCCGCCGAGCAGGTGTTCGGCCGCGAGCAGGATCTGATGGACCTGATCGGGCACTACAACCCGGTGACCGGGCCGATCTTCGTCGACGGCGCCGAGCCCGGCGACCGGCTCGCCGTACGGATCGATCGGATCGAGCTCGGCACGCTGGCGCCGTACGCCGCGACGCTTGTCACAGGCGACTCCAAGGGTGTGTGCGGCGGGCACTGGAGTCCACTCGAGAACGGATTGCCGGACACGCGGATCTGCCGGATCGATGGAGACACGGTGGTCTTCCCGACCGGGGTCGGCGACCTGCTGCTGCCAGTCCGCCCGATGGTCGGCTCGATCGCGACCGCGCCCGCCGCTGGATCGGCGAGTTCGCTGGAGTTCGGCCCGGGCCATGGCGGCAATGTCGACTGTCCCAGCGTCACGGTGGGATCGACCGTACTGCTGCCCGTGAACGTCCCCGGAGCACTCCTGTCCCTCGGTGACGTGCATGCCTCGATGGGTGACGCCGAGGTCACCGGCACGGCCCTCGAGACCAACGCCGATGTGCACATCACCGTCGACGTTCTCACAGGCGAGGACGAGCCGGTCACGCCTCGGCTCGACACCGCCGCGACGATCGGATCGATCGGGTGTGAGTTCGGTGCGCCGCTGGAGACGAACCTGCGGCACGCCTTCACGGACCTGATCGAACGGCTGCACACCAGTCACCGGTTGACCAGGGTCGAGGCGTACGAACTGCTCGGCGCCGCTGCACGGGTCCAGGTGAACCAGTGCGTCGCCGGCGGCTGGACAGCTGCGCACGTGAGCATCGCGCGATCCGTCCTGCCGGCGGGCTGGCGGTGACAGATATGCTGCATACCGAGCGTCATCCACTGTGAGGGGCGGACCGAGATGCCGTTGCCAGGCGGCGACAAGATGCCGATGCGGGTCAACGCCCAGGACATCGCGTACGAGCGACTGAAGGACTGGATCGTCAACGGGCCGCTCGAGCCAGGCGAGAACATCCGCGACCTGGAGGTCGCCTCGATGCTCGGGGTCAGCCGGACTCCTGTTCGCGAGGCGCTGATCCGGTTGTCCCAGGAAGGCCTCGTGGACATCGCGCGGGGCCGCAGCACGCGGGTCGCCGATCTGCAGTTCGGCCGCGCCGTACACCTGTACGAGCTCGGCGGCGTACTGGATGCGTACGCCGCCGAGACCGCAGCCGGGAGCCTCGACGACGACGCGCTCGGCCGGATGCGAGCTATGCTCGACGAGATGGCCGGCGCCGACGTCGGCCGGGTGCAGCAACTCGACGAAGAGTTCCACGACGTGTACTACCTCGCCGCCGGCAACCCGGTGCTGATGAGCTTCCTTGAACTGGTCAAGGTCGAGCTGCGGAGGATCGAGCGGGCCGCGTTCCGCGACGAACAGATCCGCAAGGAAGCCTTCGAGGAGCACACCCGGATACTGGCCGCCCTCGAGGCACGGGATCCGGCCGGCGCCCGCGACGCCGCACTGAAGAACTGGCGCAACTCCTGGGCCCGGATCAAGGCCTGGATTGAACCGCAGACCGGCACGGTCCACCCCGACCACGACCGCATCGCCTGAGCTGTCCTCAGATCAAGCCTTTTCGGCTAGGGCGGCCAGGCCTGCTGTGATGACGGTTATGCCGAACTCGAAGCGTTCGTCGCCGGTGGCGCCGGAGGTGAGGGCGCCGGCTAGGGCGAGGGTGAAGGGGAAGCGGTCAGCCGGGAGGGATTCGAAGTACGTGCGCAGGCCGCCGACGAAACTTTCGATGTCTTCGGGTGTCCAGGCCCAGGCGCCCTGGACGGACTCTTCGAAGGCGATCGCGGTGACGTAGAGCGGGATCAGGTCGACCGCCCAGGCGGCTGCCTGGTCGGGAAGATTCCCGGCCTTGAGGATGGCCAGGAACCGTTCGGTGCTGAGCAGGGCCTGCTCCCCCAGCGGCACCTGGCCGATCGCCGCCCGGGCGACGCCCGGGTTCGCGCGCATAACGCGGAGCATCTCGCGCATCGCGTCCTTCAACTGCTCCTGCCAGCGCTCAGGATCCGCTGTCTCCGGGAGCCGCATGTCCGAGGCCGCGCGGTCGACGAGGAGTTGGTCGAGTTCCTTCTTGTTCGCGACGTGGGCGTAGAGCGACGCCGGACCGGTGCCGAGGACCTGGGCGACCTTGCGCATCGAGACGGCGTCGTACCCCTTATCGACCAGTAGGCGCATGGCCGCGTCGACGATCCGGTCCCGGGTGAGCGGTTCCTTCGGGGTGCGGGTGGGCTTCGCGGGGCTGATCGGCTGCCAGGGCGACTGGGTCATGGGACCACTGTAGCGAACACCGTACTTGACAGGAACAGTGTTCGTGAGTAGAACAGTGTTCGTTAACGAACACCGTTCGCGCCACGTCCTCCAGGAGCCACCGATGAGCACCTCGACCACCACCCCACCGGAGCCACCGGCCACCCAGACCGTCGCCTCCACGTCCACCGCCACCGCCACCGGCACCGGCGAGACCAACGCCACCCAAGCCACCACCAAGACCGCACCTGGCGCCACCGGTCCGACAACCACCTCCAACGGGACGAGCGGTACGCCGTACAAGTGGCGCTGGATCGTGCTCGCGACCGTGCTGATCGCGGAGATCATGGATCTTGTCGACGCGACGATTGTCAACATTGCTGCGCCGTCGATCCGGGCCGAGCTCGGTGGGTCCGAGTCCGCGATGCAGTGGATGCTGGCCGGCTACACGCTCGCCTTCGCGATCGGGCTGATCAGCTTCGGCCGGCTCGGCGATCTGGTCGGGCGTAGGCGGCTGTTCCTGATCGGAGCTGTCGGCTTCACCGTCGCGTCCGCGGTCTGCGGGTTCGCCACCTCACCGGAACTGCTGATCGGCAGCCGGGTCGCCCAGGGACTGCTCGGCGCGGTGATGATCCCGCAGGGGTTCGCGATCCTGAAGGCGGTCTTCCCGGCGGAAGAGATCGGCAAGGCGTTCGCGATGTTCGGTCCGGTGATGGGATTGTCTGCAGTCGCCGGCCCGATCCTCGCCGGCGTGCTGATCGACGCGAACTGGTTCGACGCCGGCTGGCGGATGATCTTCTTCATCAACGTCCCGATCGGCATCGCCGCCCTGGTCGGCGCGCTCCGGTTCATGCCCGAGGTGAAGACGCCCGGCGCGTCCCGGCTCGACACCGCAGGCGTCGTACTGGTCAGCGTGGCGTCCGGGCTGCTGATCTACCCGCTGGTCCAGGGCCGCGAGCTCGGCTGGCCGGCCTGGTCGATCGCGATGATGGTCGCGTCCATCGGGGTGTTCGCACTGTTCGGCTGGCGTGAGCGCCGCTCCGGCAACCCGATCATCGACCCGTCGCTGTTCCGCAGCCGCGGATACGTCGCCGGCCTCGCCGTCATCACCACGTTCTTCCTCGCGATGTCCGGGTTCACGCTGGTCTTCAACCTCTTCACCCAGCTCGGTCTGCACTACAGCCCGCTCAAGGCCGGCCTTGCGATGGTGCCGTTCTCGCTCGGCATCGCGATCGGCGCACCGCTGTCCGGCGGCCTGCTCGCACCGAAGTTCGGGCGCAAGGCGCTGCAGCTCGGGGTCGCGGTGATGACTGTGGCGATGGGCGGCGTGTGGCTCACCCTGCACACGTACGGCGACGCCACCACGATCTGGAACCTGGTCCCGGCAACCCTCGCGACCGGTATCGGTGCCGGATTGGTGTTCGCCCCGCTGTTCGACATCATCCTGGCGTCGATCGACGACCAGGCGGCGGGTTCCGCGTCCGGCGTACTGACCGCGATGCAGCAGTTCGGCGGTGCGATCGGGGTCGCGGTGATCGGCACGATCTTCTTCCAGCTGCTACCGGCGCATGCGTTCCTCGTCGCCACCAAGACCGCGGTACTGGTCGCGATCGGGATGTTCCTGGTCAGCCTCGCCGTCACCTGGCTGCTACCGAAGCGCGCCCGCGAAGGCACACCCGCGCACTGAGGGACCCCACGACCCGCGGGTCAGGCGGCGTGTCGCCGGGGCGGGTCGGCACCGAGCTCACCATCGGCGCCGGGGCTGGTCCGGACACGACAAAGCCCCCGGCACCAACAGGCGCCGGGGGCTTCGAGGAGGCTCAGTTGAACGAGTCGCCGCAGGCGCAGGAGCCGGTGGCGTTCGGGTTGTCGATCGTAAAGCCCTGCTTCTCGATCGTGTCGACGAAGTCGATCGAGGCGCCCTTCAGGTACGGCGCGCTCATCCGGTCCGTGACCACGCTCACGCCGCCGAAGTCGGCCACCACGTCACCGTCGAGCTGACGCTCGTCGAAGAACAGCTGGTACCGCAGCCCGGAGCAGCCACCCGGCTGCACGGCGACCCGCAGCGCGAGGTCGTCGCGGCCTTCCTGCTCGAGCAGCGCCTTCACCTTGGCGGCGGCCCCGTCGGTGAGGAGAACACCCGTGGCGACGGTCTGCTCGGTCTGCGCTTCAGTCATTCCTGACTCCAGTCATCTCGTGAGCGCCCGGCTGCTGTGTGGGCAAGCAGCCGCGCGCGGAAAGTCCGCTGTCATTTCGGACCAACAAGCGCCGATCCGGAACCATTCCCATGGTCGCACACCAATTTCCAGGATCAACAACCCCGGTCGCAGGGTGATCAGCGGGCCCAGGTCCGGGCGACACGCTCCGCAACCGCCGCAAGGGAGCCGTGCGGGTCGGCGAAGGCGCGCTCCTCCCCCACCGCGTCGACCAGCGAGTACGCCGACTCGACACCCATCGTGCGCATCTCGCGGGAGCCGATCTGGACCTTGCCGGCCAGGACCACGCACGGGCGCATGGCATCGTTCGCGACCTTCGCGACGCCGGCGATCACCTTGCCGTCGCGGGACTGGAAGTCGAACGCGCCCTCACCGCTCAGCACCAGGTCGACCCTCGACGCCTTCTCCTTCAGGCCTGTGAGGTCGGCGACCAGGTCGATGCCGGAGATGCGCTCGGCACCGAGGAGTAACAGCGCGTAGCCGAGACCACCGGCGGCGCCGGCGCCCTTCTGGTCGGCGGTCTTCCGGCCGGCCAGCTCGGCGAACCTGGTCAGCCAGCCGTCGACCGCCGGCTTGCGTTCGTCGGTGATGCCCTTCTGGGTGCCGAAGATGTTGGTCGCGCCGCGCAGGCCGAGCATCGGGTTCTCCACGTCACTCGCCGCGACGAACTCGATCCCGGCCATCCGCTCCCGGGCCGGCTCCAGGTCGACGGCGGTCAGCTCCGCGAGCCCGGTGGCACCGGCGTCCAGGCGGCCTCCGGTCGCGGTTGCACCGAGGGCTGCCAGCAGTCCGGCGCCCGCGTCGTTCGTCCCGGAACCACCGAGTCCGAGGATGATCCGCTTCGCACCGGCCTCCACCGCGGCCGCGATCAGCTGACCCACGCCGTACGTCGTCGCGTCCTCGGGCCGGCGTTGCTTCGGCTCCACCAGGTGCAGGCCGCACGCCTGCGCAGTCTCGACGTACGCCGTTTCGCCCGCGAGCAGCACGGTCGCCGGGGTGTCGTCGCCCAGCGGGCCACGGACGGTGACGGACAGGAGCGTCCCGTCGACGACGGCGGACAGCACGTCGATGAACCCGGGACCGCCGTCGGCCATCGGCGCGACCAGCACCTCGGCCTGCGGATCCCGCCGCCGCCACCCTTCCTCGATCGCCGCGGCCGCCTCGACGGCCGTCAGCGTGCCCGCGAACTTGTCCGGCGCAATCAGCACTCGCATGCCGACATCCTCTCCCACGGGCTGCGTTGACGTGCGGGGGTGCCGTCAGTTGGATCGTCAACATGAAGACAATCCTCTTCGCGTTGCGCGTGAATGACCTCGAACGTTCGCTCGCCTTCTACCGGACCGTTGGCTACACCGAGCTCACTACGGTCCCGTTCGAGGACGGGTCCAGCCTGGTCTGGCTGAAACTGCCCGACGAGCCGGGGGTGTCGCTCGAGCTGGTGCACCGCCCGGCCGACGGGCCGGTTGTCCTGGGCGGGTTCGCACACTTCGCGATCGAGGTCGAGTCGCTCAGCGCAACCGTCGACCGGCTGACCGCTGCTGGTCTCGAGCCTGGCGCTGTCGAGTTGCCAGGAGGTCAGGACGGTCCGAAGACGTCGTGGGTGACAGACCCAGACGGCTACCGCATCGAACTGGTCGAGTGGCCACCCGGCGGCCCACCCACCCCCGAGCAGCCGTGACCAGTCAGCGGCGGAACAGGCGCCGGAGGACGAGAGCCACGACTGCCCCGATGAGATAGGGCCGGACGCGGCGGGCCAACACCGGCAGCATTGTCGCCGCCAGGTTGAGCGCTGGCGGCTCAGAAGCCGCGCCGGAAGCGGACGATGTGCCGAGGTCCGAGGTAGGTGCTGATGGGTCAGCGGGCTGACCCATGCCGGCGGGCTGATCCGCACCGGCGGCCCGCGCTGGGCCTGCGGGCCGGGTGGGATCCGCGGGTTGGGCTGGACCCGCGGGTTCGGCTGGGCCGGCGGGCTGGGCGTGGGCAGTGGGTTCGGTGGAGGGAGCGGACGCCGCCGGACTCGCGGAGGTGGTGGAAGAGGCGGACGCCGCCGGAGTCGCGGGGGTGGTGGGGGTTTGGAGGGTTGTGGTCAGGCAGGTGGTGAATTGGTCCAGGAGGCGGTCGGAGACTTCTTGGATGAGGCCTCGGCCGAATTGGGCGGGGCGGCCGGTGATGGTCAGGTCGGTGTCCACGGTGACCTGGGTCGACGTGGCGTCGGCCGCGGTGAGGCGGGCGACTACCCGGACGCTGGCCGTGCCGTTGCCCCGGCGGTCCTTGCCCTTGGCCTCGATCACGGCGTGATGGTCGGACTCGTCGCGCTCGACGAACGTGCCGTTGCCGGAGTACAGGAGCGACACCGGCCCCAGCTTCACCCTGCAGGAGCCGGTGAACTCGTCACCCTCGGCCGACGTCAGGGTGGCGCCGGGAAAACACGGCACCACCCTTCCGAGGTCGTTGAACGCGACCCACGCCTCGTCGACTGGAGCCGGTACGACGAACTTGTGCTCGAGCTTCATCCGGTCCCCGCCGCCGCGAGCACCGCACGCCGCGTCAGCACCGACGCGAGATGCCGCCGATAGTCGGCATCACCATTGAGGTCGGAGACCGGAGACGTCCCGTCGGCCGCCCGGGCCGCGGCCTCGCGCACGGCCTCCGGGGTCGCGGGCCGGCCGACCAGCGCGGCCTCGACCGCGCTCGCCCGGATCGGGGTCGAGCCCATGTTGGTGAGCCCGACCCGCGCCTCCGCGATCGAGTCCCCGTCCAGCCGAACCGCGGCCGCCACGGCCACGATCGACCATTGCTGCGCGACCCGGTTGAACTTCTCGTAGTGCGCGCCCCAGCCGGTGTACTTCGGCACCCGCACCTCGACCAGCAGTTCGTCCTCGGCGAGCGTCGTACTGAACACGCCCTGGAAGAAGTCGGCAGCGGCCTCGGTACGTCGGCCGTCCGGGCCGGCGATCACGAACGACGCGTCGAGGGCGACCGCGACAGCGGGCAGGTCACCGGCCGGGTCGGCATGCGCCAGCGAACCGCCCAACGTACCGCGGTGCCGCACCTGCGGATCGGCGATCGTTGCCGTCGCCAACGACACCAGCCGGGCGTGCTCTCCGACCAGCGGATCGGCCTGCACCGTGCTGTGCGGGGTCATCGCACCGATGACCAGCGCGTCGCCGTCGTCGCGGACGCCCTGCAGTTCGGCGATCCGCCCGATGTCGACAATCGTCTCGGGCGCCGCGAGGCGTAGCCGCAGGACCGGCGTCAGGCTCTGGCCACCGGCCAGCACCTTCGCGTCGGGCTGCTCGCGCAGCAGCGCGACCGCTTCGTCGACCGTCGACGGCGTGAAGTACTCGAAAGCTGCCGGGATCATGACCGCGCCCCTTCCTGCAAGGCCTTCCAGACCCGGTACGGCGTACAGGGCATCGGCACGTCCGACACGCCGAGGTGACGGACGGCGTCGACAATCGCATTGACGACAGCAGGCGTCGAGGCGATCGTGCCTGCCTCGCCGACACCCTTCACGCCGAGCTGGTTCGTCGTCGAAGGAGTCTCGGTCCGGGCGGTGGTGAACGACGGCAGGTCGGCCGACGACGGGACCAGGTACTCGACGAGGGACCCGCTCACCAGCGTGCCGCTCTCGTCGTGCACGGCCTCCTCGAAGAGCGCCTGCGCGATGCCCTGCGCCAGACCGCCGTGGACCTGACCCTCGACGATCATCGGATTGACGACAACCCCGACATCGTCGACGCTCACGTACGACCGGATCGTGGTGGCACCGGTCTCGGTGTCGACCTCGACCGCACACAGATGCGTGCCGTGCGGGAAGGAGAAGTCCTCCGGATCCAGCGTCGCGTCGGCATCCAGGCAACCTTCCGCGGAGCCGTCGAGCTTGTGCCCCTGGAAGACCGCGAACGCGAGCTCGGCCATCGTCATCCCCGACTCGGTCCCGCGGACGCCGTACCGGCCGCCCGCGAACTCGAGGTCGTCGACATTTGCCTCCAGCAACTGCGCCGCGATCGGCTTGGCCTTCTCGATCACCCGGTCGGCCGCGGCGAGCACCGCCATCCCACCGACCGCCAGCGACCGCGAGCCGTAGGTGTCCAGGCCGCGCGGCGCGACCTGCGTGTCACCATGCAGTACTTCGATGTCCTCGAAGCCGACGCCGAGCCGGTCGGCCACGATCTGGCTCCACGCGGTCTCGTGTCCCTGCCCGTGCGGACTCGTCCCCGTGATGACCTCGACCTTGCCGGTCGGCAGCATCCGGATCGACGCATGCTCCCAGCCTCCACCGACGTACCCCATCGAGCCGAGCCACCGCGACGGCGCCAGCCCGCACATCTCTGTGTACGTCGAGACGCCGATGCCGAGCTGGACCGGGTCAGCGGACTCGCGCCGTTTGAGCTGTTCGGCGCGCAACTCGTCGTACCGGAAGAGCTCGCGGGCCTTCGCGGTCGCGGCCTCGTAGTTGCCGGAGTCGTACTTCAGCCCGGACACCGTCGCGAACGGGAACTCCTCGTGCTTGATCCAGTTCCGCTCCCGGATCGCCAGCGGGTCGGCCCCGACCTTCGCGGCCAACTCGTCCATCAGCCGCTCGACCGCGAACGTCGCCTCCGGCCGGCCCGCGCCGCGATAGGCGTCGGTCCAGGTCTTGTTCGTGAAGACGTTCGTGCACTTCAGGTGGTACGACGGGAACTTGTAGATGCCGTTGTACATGAAGGCGCCGAGCAACGGGATCGCCGACGTGACCAGGCCGAGGTAGGCACCCATGTCGGCCAGCAGTTCGACCTTGAGACCGGTCACGTCGCCGTCGTTGGTCGCGGCCAGCGTCAGCTTCTGCCACTGGTCCCGGCCGTGGTGGGCGGCCATCAGCGACTCGGACCGGGATTCGGTGTATTTACAGGGCTTCCCGGTCCGCCGGGCCGCGATGACGGTGAGCACTTCCTCGGGGGTGAACTGGAGCTTGCCGCCGAACCCGCCGCCGACGTCCGGCGCGATCACCCGGATCTTGCTCTCCGGGATGCCGAGCACGAGCGCGATGAAGATCTTGACGAAGTGCGGTACCTGGGTCGACGACCACACCGTCATTTGTTCGGGCGTCGGATCGACGACGATCGACCGCGGTTCTATGAACGCCGGGATCAGCCGCTGCTGGCGGATCTCCTTCTCGATCACGATTCCGCCGTCGCGGGCGGCCGCGATCGCGGCCTCGACATCGCCACCGGTGCCGGCCGAGGCCGAGTCGAACGACCACACCGCCGACACGTTGGTGCCCAGGTCCGGGTGCGCGAGCGACGCGTCGGTCGCGGCCTGGCGCAGGTCGAGGACGGGCGGCAGTTCCTCGTAGTCGACGTCGATCAGGTCGGCGGCGTCGTTCGCCTCGGCCGCGTTCCGGGCCACGACCATGGCAACGATCTCGCCGGCGAACGCGACGTGGTCGACCGCCATCGACGGGTGCACCGGTGCCTTCTGCTCCGGGACGATCGCCCAGGCGTTCGGCAACGCACCCTGCTCGTCGGCGATGTCGGCCCCGGTCAGTACGGCGACCACCCCGGTGGCGGCCCGGGCGGCCTCGGTGTCGATCGCGGTGATCCGCGCATGCGCGAACGGGCTGCGCACCATTGCCAGGTGCAACATGCCCGGAAGCACGATGTTGTCGGTCCAGCGCGTCCGGCCGGTGACGAGGCGGGCGTCCTCCTTGCGCCGGCGCGGGCTCCCGACCTCTGCGGCCGGGCGTGCCTCGGTGGTGGTCATTGCGCACCTCCCGCAGCGGCGGCGGCGCGGACGGCCTTGACGATGTTCTGGTAGCCGGTGCACCGGCAGAGGTTGCCTTCGAGCCCGAGCCGGACGTCGTCCTCGGACGGGTCCGGATTGTCGGCCAGCAGATCGATGGACTGCATGATCATTCCTGGCGTGCAGTAGCCGCACTGCAACGCGTGGTTCTCGTGGAAGGCCTGCTGCATCGGATGCAACTGCCCATTGGCCGCGAGACCCTCGATCGTCGTCACCTCGTGCCCGTCGGCCTGGACCGCGAACACCGAGCAGGACTTCACACTCCGGCCGTCCAGGTGAACCGTGCAGGCTCCGCAGTTGCCGGTGTCACAGCCGACCACGGTCCCTGTCTTCCCCAGTTGCTCGCGCAGATAATGCACGAGCAACGTGCGCGGCTCCACTTCGTCCGTGAAGCTGCTTCCGTCGACCTTCACCGTGATCCGGGTCATCGCCCCGCCTCCAGAAGTGAGCCAAGTCGTCCGTCCGATCCTGCTCTCCTGTGATGTCCACCACAAGAGATGTTCAATGGTGAATCGGTCCTGCCACCGTCGACAGCCGGTCGCCGGCACCGCCCCACCGCAGGGCGATGATCTCGGCTGCGATGCTGACCGCGGTCTCCTCCGGCGTCCGCCCGCCGAGGTCGAGACCGATCGGGCTCGCCAGCCTGGCCAGTTCCTCCTCGGTCAGTCCCGCCTCGAGCAGCCGCTTCACGCGGTCGTCGTGAGTCCGCCGCGAACCCATCGCCCCGATGTAGGCCAGCGGCGGCAACCGCAACGCCACCTCCAGCAGCGGTACGTCGAACTTCGGGTCGTGGGTCAGCACACAGATGACGGTCCGTCCGTCGATCCGCCCGGCCTCGGCCTCGGCCTTCAGGTAGCGATGCGGCCAGTCGACAATCACCTCGTCGGCCGACGGGAATCTCGACGCCGTCGCGAACACCGCCCGCGCATCGCACACCGTCACCCGATATCCCAGGAACGATCCGAGCTTCGCCACCGCCGCGGCGAAGTCGATCGCACCGAACACCAACAGTCGCGGCACCGGCGCGTGTGACGACACGAACACCCGCATCCCCTCGCCGCGCCGCTGCCCGTCCGGCCCGTACTCCAACGTCTCCGTCCGCCCGCTCGCCAACAGCCCGCGCGCGTCGTCGGCCACCGCGTCGTCGGCCCGCGACGACCCGAGCGTCCCCGCGATCGGCTGACCGACCGGGCGCACCACCATCCGGCGACCGACCCTTGCCGGATCGGGATGCGCGATCACGGTCGCCACCGCCACCGGCCGCCCGGCCTCGACGTCGGCCGCCACCTCCCCCAACTCGGGGTACGACGAGCGATCGACCCGCTCGACGAAGATGTCGATGATCCCGCCACACGTGAGCCCGACGGCGAACGCCGACTCGTCGCTCACGCCGTACCGCTGCAGCATCGACTCGCCGGACTCGAGGATCTCCTCGCCCAACTGGTACACCGCGCCCTCGACACACCCTCCTGACACGCTGCCGACCGCCTCGCCCTCAGGCCCGACCAGCATCGCCGCACCCGGCGACCGCGGAGCCGACGAGAACGTCGCGACAACAGTGCCCACGGCAACCGACTCGCCCGCGCGCCACCACTCCATTAATCGCTCGAGCACATCACGCATCGGCAACCACCTCCAGGAGATCGGCAAAACTGGCCAGGCTGTGCCCCGCGACGAGTTCGTCCAGATACGGGAGCACCGCAACGATCCCGGTCTGCACCGGCAGGTATCCGGGCTTGCCGCGATGCGGATTCAGCCAGACCACCCGATGCGCCAGCGCAGCCAGCCGCTGCACCTGTGCACCGAGCAACGTGGTGTCGCCGCGTTCCCAACCGTCGCTGCACACCACCACGATCGACCGTCGCGCCATCCCTCGCTGGCCCCACCGGTCGAGAAACACCTTGAGCACTTCACCGAGCCGAGTGCCACCCGACCAGTCCGGTACGACGCTCCCCGCCGACCGCAGCGCGGACTCCGCATCGCCTCGACGCAACGCCGGAGTCACCCGGGTCAACCGAGTCCCGATCGTGAATACCTCCACCGACCGCGGAGCTCGCTGGACCATCGTGTGCGCGAGCCGCAACAGGCTGTCGGCGTACGGGCGCATCGAACCGGAGACATCGACCAGTACGACGACCCGGCGCGGTCGGGTGCCGCGGCGGCGGTAGTGGACGCGGGCGGGCTCGCCGACCTGCCGCAGCTGGGCCCGGAGCGTCCGCCGTGGATCGATGTCGCCGCGATGCGATGGACGTCGCCGGACAGTACGACGTACCGGGATCCTGGGACGCAGCGACCCGAACAGTCGGTTCAGGTGGGCCCGATCACTCGCGGACAGTTCGGCGACGTCGCGGTGCCGGAGGACTTCCGTCGTACTCGCGGAGGCGTTCGACGACTGGTCGCCGTCCTGGCTTCCCGCACTGTCGTCCACCTCGAGGGCAGCCTGCACCGAGGACTGCGCCGTCGTACGCCGGGCCGCGCCGTTCGACCGTTCTCCGGAGAACCAGGCGGCGAACACCTCGTCGTACCGGGCAGTGTCGTCGGGACCCGTGCACAGGGCGGCGCGGCCGGCCCAGTAGACATCCGCGGTGACGCCCGCGTCGAGCGTGGCGACCGCTTCGAGGAAGAGCTGCACCCGATCGGAAGTGACCGCCAGTCCCGCGTGCCGGAGCGCCGACGCGAAGCCGGCCAACGCGAGATCTGGTGCGGTCATCTGTCCTCAGCTCCCCAGTAACCGGTCCAGTGATTCGCGCACCCGGTCGGTGTCCTCGCGGTACTTGAGCACGGCTCCCAACGTCGCCGCCGCGGTCTCCACGTCGAGGATCTCGGTGCCGAGGGCATCGAGTGCGCGAGCCCAGTCGAGCGTCTCGGCCACCCCGGGCGGCTTGAGCAGATCCAGCTCACGCATCCGCTGCACCGAGCGCGCCACCTGCTCGGCCAGCCGGTGCGAGACCTCCGGCAGCCGGGTGCGGACGATCTCGACCTCGCGGGCCAGACCCGGGTGGTCGATCCAGTGGTACAGGCAGCGGCGCTTCAGTGCGTCGTGGACCTCGCGGGTGCGGTTCGAGGTGAGTACGACGATCGGCGGGGTCTCGGCGGTGATCGTGCCGAGTTCGGGGATGGTGACCTCGTACGTCGACAAGACCTCGAGCAGGAACGCCTCGAACTCGTCGTCCGCACGGTCGATCTCGTCGACCAGCAGCACCGCCGGGCTCTCGCGGAGCGCGCGCAGCACCGGGCGGGCGAGCAGGAAGCGCTCGTCGAACAGCGACTTCTCGACCTCTTCGACGGCCGGGTCCGAGCTGGTCGCCTCGACCGTACGCAGGTGCAGGATCTGGCGGGGGAAGTCCCAGTCGTAGAGCGCCTGGGTCGCATCGATGCCTTCGTAGCACTGCAGCCGGATCAGCTGCAGGTCGAGGGCTTCGGCGATCGCCGCGGCCAGGGAGGTCTTGCCGGTGCCGGGCTCGCCTTCGAGCAGCAACGGCCGGTGCAGGGCGAGCGCCAGATACCCGACCGTGGCCAACCCGTCGCCGGCCAGATATCCGGTTCCGCGCAGCCGCTCGGCGAGCTCTCCCGCGGAACCGAACAAGTTCATCTTTTCAGCATCCCGCAGCGGCGACGCCGTTGCCAAGGCTCAGCCGGGGTGATGTCCGTCCGGCAATTGGTGCACCGTGTCAACGTCGGCACCCTCTGCGACATCCGCACATTCAGCCTTTTCTGCTTGATGTTTCCGCAGGTACTCCCGGGCCCCGCTGTCCCCCTGCGCAGTTGCGATGATCCCGTCCCAGTGGTCCCGGCCCAGGAACACCGGGTGCCCCGGCCGGCCGTCGTACACCGCTCGGACCAACGCCGAGCGGTTCCCCGTGACCCGGCGTACCGCGGCTGCCGTGAGGCCTGGGACGTCGACCGGTACGACGACCACTCCGTCGACATCCTGCGGTGACGCCTTCAACCCCGCTCGGAGCGAGGCGCTCATCCCTTCGTCCCAGTTCGTTGCCTCGACCACCTGGACGGGCTCGTCAGCCAGGACCGCTCGGACCTGGTCGGCGGCGGCGCCTATGACGACCAGGACCGGAGCACAGCCGGAGTCGGCCAGGAGGCGGGCAGTCCGGACCACCCACGCCAGGCCGTCAGGGTCGCGGACCAGCGCCTTGGGTGTGCCCATCCTGCGGCCGGCACCGGCGGCGAGGACGAGGCCTGCGATCTTCACAACCGGAGAGTACCGATTTCACAGTCTGGGCAGTGATGTGCACCACGCGGCGAGGGGCACGCGGCATGGCACGATGTTTGACGTGACGACGATCGCGGACGGCCCGAAGTCCCTCCCGCTGCTGTTCCTGGGCCAGAGCACCGACCCCCACTCCGAGCGCGGGGTCGAGTGCCCCGGAGCCCTTCCTCCCGCCTCCGACCCGGACCTGGTCGAGCGCGCGCTGAAGGCCAAGGCGACCCTCGGCGACCAGGTGTTCGTGCTCGGGCACCACTACCAGCGCGACGAGGTGATCCAGTTCGCGGACGTCACCGGTGACTCGTTCAAGCTCGCCCGCGACGCCGCGGCCCGGCCGGACGCGCCGTACATCGTGTTCTGCGGTGTGCACTTCATGGCCGAGTCCGCCGACATCCTCACCAACGACCGGCAGACCGTGATCCTGCCCGACCTCGCGGCCGGCTGCTCGATGGCGGACATGGCCCGGATCCAGCAGGTCGAGGCGGCCTGGGACGCGCTCGCGGACGCTGGTGTCGCGGACGTGACCGTGCCGGTCACCTACATGAACTCCAGCGCCGACATCAAGGCGTTCTGCGGCCGCAACGGTGGAGCGGTCTGTACGTCGAGCAACGCTGACACCGCGCTCGAGTGGGCGTTCGAGCAGGGTGAGAAGGTGCTGTTCCTGCCCGACCAGCACCTCGGGCGCAACACCGCCGTACTGAAGATGGGCATCTCGCTGGACGAGTGCGTGGTGTACGACCCGCACAAGCCGGGTGGCGGGCTGACCCGTGAGCAACTGGCCGCGGCGAAGATGATCCTGTGGCGCGGGCACTGCTCGGTGCACGGCCGGTTCACCGCCGCATCGGTCGACGACGTACGGGCGCGCGTCCCCGGCGTGAACGTGATCGTGCACCCGGAGTGTCAACACGACGTCGTGTTGAAGGCCGACCTGGTCGGCTCGACGGAGTACATCATCCAGACCCTGGAGACGGCCGAGCCCGGTACGTCGTGGGCGGTCGGTACCGAACTCAACCTGGTGCAGCGGTTGGCCAAGCAGCACACCGACAAGAACATCGTGTTCCTGGACAAGACGGTCTGCTACTGCGCGACGATGAACCGGATCGACATGCCGCACTTCGTCTGGGCGCTGGAGAACCTGGTCGCCGGCCACGTGGTCAACCCGATCACGGTCGATGCCGACACCGAGAAGTACGCCAAGCTGGCCCTCGACCGCATGCTCGCTCTCCCGGGTAAGACCGCCCAGGACTAGGACGAAACGCGGGCCGGGGCGTACCACTCGGCGAGAAGGTCCGGGAGGCGGTCCGGACCCCAGCGGTCGACCGGAGTGATCCGGCCCTGGAGGGACGCAAGGCCCTTGGCGAGCTCGCCGACCACGTCCCCGCGCCAGGAGACGACGGCGCCGTCTTCCGGGCCGACGATCACCGCGGGGCCGCCGCGGTCGACGCACACCACGGGGCACCCGGACGCCAACGCCTCGGTGACGGCCCAGCCGGCGGCCTCGCGGAGGGCCGGGGCGAGCAAGGCGTCGGCGCGGAACATTGCTGCCAGTACGTCCTCGCGCGGAAGCTGACCCATGAACTCGACGCGGTCGCGGACGCCCAGCTCCTCCGCCAGGTGCTCGGCGCGTCCCCAGTCCGGACCGTCGCCGATGATCCGCAGCTCCCAGTTCGCCGCCTCGGGACGCGCCAGCGCGCTGATCCCGAGCAACACGCCCTTCCACGGGATCAGCCGGCCGACGAACAGCGCGGTCTTCACCCCGGGCGCACCGAACGGTTCGTACGGGCCGGACGCGGTGAACCGCCGGATCGCGACGTTCGGCTGCACCACGATCTCGCGCGCGTACGGGCGGAAGGCCTCGGCCACATCCTTGTTCTGGGCAACCATCAGGTCGGCCTTCTGGGCCAGCTTCCGGCCGGTGAGGCGACGCCGGATGCCGGTGTAGGTACGCCGTACCAGCTCGGCCACCACTCCACGCGGCCCGAGCCAGTGCGCCATCGACAGCGGCGCGGTCGTCGAACCACCGACCGGTCCCCAGATCACCCTCGCGGACGACTCCTCGACGACGCCCGCCTGCATCCAGTCGACCGCGAACGTCAGGTGGTGGATCACGTCGAACGAGTGCTCCGCATGCAACTGTCGCGCCGTACGCCGGGCCAGGCCCTGCCACAGCGGGTAGTACCAGTACACGTCGGCCGGGCGGCGACGCAACCGCAGGACCCACTTCGGCAGCTCCAGCGGTACGACGGTCAGCGCCGGAACCGGCCGGATCGCGAGCTCCTCGGCGATCTCGTGGGCGAACTTGCCCCGGGTGAGCAGCCAGACGTCGTGGTCCCGCGCCGCGGCCTTCGCCCAGGCCCAGCCGGCACCTGGCTCCGACCCGCCCTTGGGCCGGCACGCGTACGCGCTGAGCAGGACCTTCGGCCGGGTCGGCATCAGCCCATCCCCTCCAGCAACCTGCGCAGATCCGTGCTCGAGGTGGACGCGGTGTACGGGAAATAGTGCACCGACGCACCGACCTCACCGAGCAACCGCTCCAGCCGGGTCCCCTTCTCGGTGCCCTTCCAGTCGTCGCCCTTGAACAGGACGTCGTACCGGAGTTGCCTCCACATCTCGAACTTGTCGCTGGACCAGTCGCTGACCACCTCGTCGACCAGGCCGATCGCCCGGACGACCTCCATCCGCTCGTCGTGCGGCACTACCGGCGGCCGACCCTTGATCCGCGCGACCACGTCGTCCTCGACCACACCGGCGATCAGGTGATCGCAGTGTTCTCGGGCCCGGCGGAGGATGTTCAGGTGGCCGATGTGGAACATGTCGTACACACCGGGCGCGTAGCCGACGATCCCCATCAGCCCACCCCCGGCTGCAGGGTGGCCATCTCCCGGTACCACTTGGCGATCGCAGCCGCCAGGAACACCAGGTTGGCCGCGAGCAGGGCGCCGTACAGCACGATGAACAGCGACGGGGTGCCGAAGGCCAGGAACACCAGGCAGAGGACGCCGTAGTCGGTCGGTGCGATGAGCAACGACTTGACCACCGAGTCGCCGCGCTGGTTGGGCTGGTGCGTCGCACCGTGGCGCCGGCGCAGCTGGTCGATCAGGATCAGACCGAAGAACAGCACCGACGACATGCAGACGTAGCCGAGCGGGATCAGCAGCAGCAACTCGTTGCTGAAGGCATCGAAGCGGAAGAACGAGATGAGTACCGCGCTGTGCAGCAGGACGATCTTGACCGCGTCGATCATGTGATCGAGCCACTCACCCAGGGGCGATCCGCCACCGCGCAGCCGGGCCAGCTGGCCGTCCGCGGAGTCGAGGCCGTAGCCGAGCACCAGCAGCGCGGTCACGATCAGCGCGAGCCCGAGCGACGGCCGGACCGTCGCGACCAGCACGATGCCGATCAACGAGCAGAAGCCGGACGCGAGGCTCACCTGGTTCGGCGTACGCCGGCCGAGGAACGCCGCGGCCGCGAAGACACGGCCGATCCGCCGGTTGACGAAGCGCGAGTACGCCGGTGTCCCGGCTGACGGCTTCTGGGCCCGGGAGAGCTGACCGACGACCTCACCCAGGGCGGTCATGCGACGGAACTGCGCGACTGCCGCTGACCGATGGCGGCGCGCAGGATCGGGCTGCGGGATCCGCGACCGGCCGGCAGGACGCTGACCAGCTCGCCCGGTATCCCGGCGAGTTCGTCCACGCCGAGCACGCCGTCGGTACCACTCGCAGCGAACACGGTCTGTACCCCTACTACGCCGGTCAGCCAGTCGGACCGTACGCCGTCCACCACAACCACCTCGTCGACGCAGCGCAGGTGCTCGATGATCTGGATGCGCTCCGGCAACGGCACGAACGGCCGCGCACCCCACCCGTCCATCGCCCACTCGTCGGTCAGTACACCCACGACCAGCCGGTCACAGGCCTGCCCGGCCCGTCCGAGCACGTCGAGATGCCCGACGTGGAACAGGTCGAAGACTCCGGCCAGAAATCCGATCCGCGACAAACTCTGATCCCCCAGTGGCTCCCGGCAGGAGCCGTCTCTCGATGAGCCTCGACGGCCCGGTACGACGCGTCCCCCCGCGTCAGCGGCACTATACCGGTCAGTCACGGTGAGCCCGGCGTCCCCGACGCGTCTGCCCGCCCTCGGCGTGCCGCGCGATCGCATCGGTGTAGATCCTCTCCGTGGCCTCGAGGTCGCGCTCCGGGGTGAAGCGGTTGAGATAGACCTGTCGGGCTCGTTCGCCGAAGGCTATCGAAGTCCGGGGATCGGTCACCAACCCCAGGGCCTTGCGCAGCCCTTCCGGGTCGCCGGGCTCGGTCAGGGCGCCGGTCTCGCCGTCGTCCACCAACTCCGCCAGCGCTCCCAGCCGGGATGCGACCACCGGCACCCCGTGCGCGAACGCCTCCACCACCACGAGACCGAAGCTCTCATACGAACGCGCCGGTACGACGGCGGCGCGCGCGGACCGCAGTACTTCCATGCTGTCGGCCCACGGAAGTTGACCAAGTACCTGAATCGACGAGTCGTTCCGAGCGCGCTGCTCCGCCTCGGCGCGGAGCGTGCCGTCGCCGACGACGATCAGCTTCCCGAGCGAGGAATCCCACGCCTGCAGGAGATCCGCGAAACCCTTGTCGTCCTCCAGGCGGCCGAGGAAGACGACCGCATCGCCGGCACCGCTGCGAACCTGCCCGGAGTGCGGGACGGCATGCGGCTTCACCACGAACAGGTCGGGATCGAAGCCACCGGCGACGTACCGGTCGCGGACGAACTCCGACGGCGCGACGAGAGTGGTCACGTACCGCTGCCAGGTGTGCAGGGTGTTGTGGACGCCGATGCTCGTGGCCAGGGGCAACGTCTGCACCCGCGACTCGCGATAGCAGCTGTGCACCACACCGGCCCACGGAAGCTTGCCGACACAGGACTCGCACGGCTTGCCGTCACGCTGCAGGACTGCGTTGGCGCACATCAGCCGGAAGTTGTGCAGCGTCGCCACCACCGGAAGGCCCAGCCGGTACGCCGCTCGCAGCACCGAGGGACTGAACAGCGGGAACGTGTTGTGCACGTGCACGACATCGGGCCGATTTTCCTGCAATAGAAGTGTTAAATCGCGTTCGGCCGAAAATGACCAGACGGAGCGGAACGGTAACAGAGTGCGATCTTTTCGGCTCATCGCGGCGATATCGTCGCTGTTCCGGGCGTACAGGTCGACCTCATGTCCTGAGTTACGCAACAAATCAACCGTTTGCGCGACCACGGTGTTCTCGCCACTGGGTTGACCGGTCCGGTAACGGTTGTGCAACATGGCGACCCGCATGGCACTACCTTAAGTCTCGCGGTGGCTACACCTGGTTTCAGGGACCGCAACCCCGGAGGGTGCATTGAGGAAGTTGTGGTTCGCAGCGCTTATCGCTGCTGCGCTGTCAGTCGTTACGATCGCGCTCCCGGTGATCGCCAACGAGAACAAGGCGACAACCACCGCCAAGTCTCGTCAGGCGCGCGACACAGCCGCTTCCGGTGTGCTCCCCTCACACCGCGCACCCAAGCCGACGGCCACGCACCCGGCGACCTCGTCGCCGAAGGCCACCATTAAGCCGCCGTCGAAGAAGCCCACCACGCAGCCCAGCAAGCCGCCGTCCACCGAGCCGACCTCCCCCACCGGCCCGACGGTCCCCACGGCGGACGAGGGCGACGCCGGCCCGGCCTTCGCCGGTCCCTGCAGCGGCGTGGTGATCAAGCCTGGTGACGACGCCCAGTCGATCGTCAACGCCAAGCCCGCCGGGACGACGTTCTGCTTCGCGGCCGGTCTGCACCGGATCTCCGACACGATCCAGCCGAAGGCGAACATGACGCTGGCCAGCGCGGCTCGCGCCGTACTGACCGGATCCGTCCCGCTGACCGGCTGGACCAAGTCCGGCTCGGCGTGGGTGGTGCGTGGCGCACTGCCGGCGGCGTACGGAGCGAGTGGGCAGTGTGAGGACAACGTCTCGAACATCTGCCACCTGCGTGAGCAGTTGTTCCTCGACGGCGCGCATCTGACCCGGGTCGGCAACACCTCCAAGGTCGCGCCGGGCACGTTCTACGCCGACTACGGCGCGAACGCGATCTACCTCGGCGACGACCCCGCCGGCCACTCGGTGGAGATGTCGAAGACATCGACCGCGATCGAGTCCGGGTCGACCGGCGTCGAGGTCCGTGGGCTCACCATCGAGCACTTCGCCAGCGCGCCGCAGGCCGGCGCCCTGGTCTCCGGGCCGGCCTGGAAGGTGACGGCGAACGACGTGCGCTGGAACCACGCTGTCGGCGTGATGCTGGTCAAGGCGAACAACACCAAGGTCGAGAAGAACCTGATCCGCGACAACGGCCAACTCGGCCTCGGGCAGTACAGCTCGGCCGACGCGACGGTGACGCGGAACGTGATCAGCTCGAACAACACCGACGGCTTCTGGATCGCCGACTGGGAGTCCGGCGGGATCAAGTCGACCCGCTCCTCCGGCACCGTCAGCGGCAACCTGATCAAGGCCAACCGAGGCGTGGGCATGTGGGCCGACGTCGCCGACGACGGCCGGGTGATCAGCTCCAACCAGATCATCGGCAACTCCGCCGACGGGATCCGCTACGAGATCAGCCGGAACGGGACGATCGAGAACAACACGATCACCAACAACGGCTTCGGCACCGGGCGCGGTTCGGGTACGTCGCTGTGGGACGGCGGCGGGATCAACATCAACACGTCGTCCGGTGTCACCGTCCGCGGCAACGTGGTCAAGGGCAACGTCAACGGCATCGCGATCCAGTCGCGGACCCGCGGCACCGGCCCGTGGGGCACGTACCTGCTGCGCGACATCAGCGTCACCGGCAACACGATCGAGATGACCGGCGGTACCCAGAGCACCGGCATCGTGAAGAACTCGGGCGCCGAGGTGCCGGACGGCGAGGTCGTGTTCAGCGGCAACAAGTACGTCCTCGACGTCCTGGGCGCCAAGCGCTTCTCGATGTTCGGCGCCAAACTCACCGCCGACGGCTGGCAGAAAGCCGGCCTGGACCTAGTAGGCAGCTTCCTCGCCAACTGACCACCGGTGCCACGCCTGCGCGCAGCGCTCAGGCGCGAGGACGTGCGGGTCGAGGAGAACGAACGCGATCGGTGACCTCTGGCGGAACGCTCCCGAGGTCCGGGTCCGGGTCCGGGTCGGGGTCCGGGTTCGGCTGAGGTGGCGGCGTGCAGCTGGACAGGAAGTGTCGGGCCGACCGGTAGTGCAGCTGAGCGTCGGTGCGTTCTGTGTACGGTGTCTCGCGAGTGCACTACCTGTCGGTCTGTACACCACTGGTCGATGAGCCACGCCGTCATCCTTGCCATGACGTTGCCGCCGGCCTGGACACCATCCGGGGAACTGTGGACAGGATCCGGGGACCTCGGACATGGCACGACTTGTCCACGGTCCCCACTACTTGTCCACGGTCCCCATTTCCTGTCCACGGGCCCCACTTCTACCTACGGTCCCCCGGCGCGATCGATTGCCTGTTGCAACGGAGTTGGGGCTGGGTGCAACAGAAATTGCGCGGAAAGTATTGCCTTGGCTACCTGAGGTGGTAGTAGTCTGCAGACGAAGCCGCGCCATGGGGGGTGCGCTCAGGATCCACCTGTGCCCCCGGAGGCTCCGCAATGAAGACAGCTACGGCAGTTGTGGCGATCGTTGCAGTCGGCACCTTCGCCGCCACGACAGCCTTGCCCGCGCACGGTGTGCCCACCGACGACGTCTTAGTGCAGGGCGAGTTCAGCCTGTTGCCCGCGGCATCCCCGAACGGTCTGCTGCCCGCGGCATCCCCGGACGGTCTGCTGCCCGCGGCATCCCCGGACGGTCTGTTGCCTGCGGCATCCTCGGACGGTCTGTTGCCTGCGGCACCGTCTGACGATCCGCTGCACGCGATCATGCCCGGAGTGCAACCGACGCCTCCCCCAGCGGATCTGCCCACGACGCCGCCCTCCGCGGACGCGGCGTTCCCATCGGGACCATCGCAAGCACCCCAATGCGCCGGGGTCACGATCAAGCCCGGGCAGGACGCCGCGAAGATCGTCGACGACGCACCGAACGGTACGACGTTCTGTTTCACGGCCGGCCTGCACCGGATCACACAGACCATCCGCCCGAAGGCCGACCAGGTGCTGGCCAGCGATCAGGGCGCCGTACTGACCGGGTCGGTGCCGCTGACCAGGTGGACCGCGTCGAACGGCGACTGGGTGACCACGGGAGTCCTGCCACCGGCGTACTCGCAGACCGGGCAGTGCGAGGACAACGTCGCTAACATCTGCTACCTGCGTGAGCAGGTCTTCCTGAACAGCAAACACCTGACCCGGGTGGCCTCACGGGACAAGGTTGCCCCCGGCACCTTCTACGCCGACTACACGGCGAACGCCGTCTACCTGGGTGACGACCCGCGCGGGCGGTCGGTCGAGATGTCGAAGACCGAGACCGCGATCCAGTCGACCGCGGGCGGCGTGACCGTGCGCGGGCTGACGATCGAGCACTTCGCGACACCCGCACAAGGTGGCGCGGTCGTGCTCGGGCTGGGCTGGAAGGTCCTCGCCAACGACATCCGCTGGAATCACGCGGTCGGGGCAATGCTCGTGAACGCCGACGGCGCCGTCCTGGAGAAGAACTTCATCCACTCCAACGGCCAACTCGGCATCGGGCAGTACAGCACCCTCAAGGGCACCATCTCGGCCAACGAGGTGAGCTCCAACAACACGGATGGCTTCTGGATCGCGGACTGGGAGTCGGGCGGGATCAAGACCACCTGGTCCAGCGGCGGCTGGGTCACCGGCAACCTCATCAAGCTGAACCGGGGCGTCGGGCTGTGGAGCGACGCGTACGACGACGGCAGGACCTTCAGCGCCAATCAGATTGTCGACAATGCGGCGGATGGGATCCGGTACGAGATCGGCCGCAACGGCGTGATCGAGAACAACGAGATCAGCCGCAACGGCCTCGGCACCGGCCGTGGCTCGGGTACGTCGCTGTGGGACGGCGGCGGGATCAACGTCAACACGTCGTCGAACGTCCAGGTCCGCGACAACGTGGTCGCCGACAATGTGAACGGCATCTCGATCCAGTCCCGCACCCGCGGCTCCGGCCCGTGGGGGCTGAACGTACTCCGCGGCATCGTTGTCTCCGGCAACCAGGTGACGATGCGCGGCGGGACGACCGCTACCGGCATGGTGCAGAACGCCGGCGCGGCCATCCCGCTCGGCGAGGTGACGCTGGACAAGAACACCTACATCCTGGACAGCCTGACCACCGACCGGTTCCAGAAGACCGGCCAGTGGTACAGCGCCCAGGAATGGCGCATGACCGGTCAGGACACGACAAGCACCTTCACAACCCGGAGATCAGCGAACTGACGTGTCCGAGCCGGCAGTCAGGGAGCTGACGTGGTCGATCAGGAGTTCGCGGAAGGCTGTCGAATCGCGTAGGTCGGGGGTGAAGACCGAGTCGACCCCGAGCAACGCGTCGACCACTGCGGCCGGACCTGGGGCTCCTGCAAGGGCAGCCTTCAGCCGGTCAGCCTGCGGATCGTCGACAATCGGCGTCTTCAACACGTAGACCATCCACGCCGCGACGGCCAGCGAGATCACCCGAGGCTCGGCCCCCGCAGCCAGGCGGTCGCGTACCGTCCCCAGCATCCGGACCGGTAGCTTCACCGACCCGTCCATCGCGACCTGCGTGGTCCGATGCTTCAACGCCGGATTGGCGAACCGCTCGAGGACGGACGCGCCGTACTCGGTCAGGTCGAGGCCGTCGGGTGCCGTCAGCGTCGGTACGACGTCCTCCGTCATGAGCTGTCGTGCCAGTGCGGACAACTCCTCGTCTCGCACCGCCTCAGCGATGGTCTCGTAACCGCGCAGAGCACCGAGGTAGGCAAGCATCGAGTGGGTGGCGTTCAGCATCCGCAGCTTGGCCTGCTCCCATGGCGCAACGTCGCCAGTAAGGACAGCACCACCGCGCTCCCACGCCGGCCGGTCCCCCGCGAAGTCGTCCTCGATCACCCACTGCAGGAACGGCTCCGCGACCACGACTGCCTCGTCCCGTACGCCGAGCAGCCGGGCCGCCTCGTCACGGTCCGCGTCGGTGGTCGCCGGCACGATCCGGTCGACCATGCTGGCCGGGAACCGGGTCGTCTCGAACACCTCGGGAACCTTGCCCAGGGCCTCGAAGTAGTCCGTCACCAGCTTCCGCAGGAACGGCCCGTTGGCCACCAGGTTGTCGCAGGACACGATCGTCAACGGCTCGTCCCGGCGCGCCAGCCCGGCCGCGAGCTGCCCGACCACCGTGCGCGGTGGGCGGCCGGTCAGGTCCGCCTGGATCTCGGGATCGTCCAGGTCGAGGCCGTGACCGGCCGCGCGGTACCCCTTCTCGGTCACCGTCAGCGTGACCACGGACACCGCGGGATCCGCGATCCGTGCCACCACAGCGTCCGGATCCTCCGGGGCGGTCAGGACCTCACGGATGCTGCCGATCACCTGTACCGACGGATCGCCGAGTCCGCGCTCCAGAACGGAGTACAGACCGTCCTGCGGCGCGAGCTGGTCGCGGACCCTGCCCGAGCGCTGGCTCACCCCGGTGATCCCCCACCGCGTCTCGCCGCCGGCGACGGCGGCGCGCTCGGTGACCACGGCCTGGTGGGCGCGATGGAACGCCCCCAGCCCGAGATGGACGATGCCGACCGACAACGCCCGCGGATCGACCGCGGGGGCGACGGGGAGATGGGTGAGACTCAGCCTGCTCAAGCGTGCACCTCAGCTTTCATTCGGGTTCTTCCTTCACACGGGCGACCAACTGCGTGGGGTTGACGAAACGCAGCGCGACCACGAGCAGTACCAGCATCATCGCCGTGTACATGACCGCCATCGCATCGACCGACTGCTGGGCACGGATCCCGGCCGCCGACATCGAGTAGTACAGCGCGACCACCAGTGTCTGCGAGTCCGGACCGGCGGTGAGGAAGGTCAGTTCGAACATCCCCACGGTACGGACCAGCACCAAGATCGCCGAGGCCAGCAGGCCCGGCACGAGCAGCGGCGCCAGGATCCGCAGGAACACCGCGCGGGTGTTCGCCCCGAGCATCCGGGCCGCGCTCTCGATCTTCGGATCCACCTGCTCGATGAACGGCGTCATGGTCAGGATCACGAACGGCACCGACGGCACCAGGTTCGCCAACACCACTCCGGACAGGTGACCCGCGAAACCGAACTTGTACAGCACGGTCGCGAGCGGGATGCCGTAGGTGATCGGTGGCATCAGGATCGGCAGCAGGAAGGTCAGGTACACCAGCCGCCTGCCCGGGAAGTTCTGCCGGGCCAGCACGTACGCCGCCGGCGCGCCGACCAGGACCGACAGTACGACGACCAGTCCCGAGGCGATCAGGGTCACCGAGATGACCTGCAACAACCCGAACTCGTGCCATGCGTCGCCGTACCACTGGGTGGTGAAGCCGTCCGGGACCCAGGTGTCGAACCAGCGGCGGCCGAACGAGCTGACCAGCACAGACCCGACCACACCGGCCAGGTTGACGAAGAAGAACACCACCACGGCCCAGATGAGCCAGGCGGTCGGCGTCGCCTTGAGGGCTCGCGTGCTCATCCCTTGCCTCCTGTCGATCCGGTGTAGAGCCGCGACCGCCACAGCAGCACGATCGCCACCACGACCAGCTCGACCACGCCCATGATCATCGCGATCGCCGAGGCGTAGGCGTAGTCGTACTGCTCGTACGCCGCCTGGTACGCGGCCAGCGAGATCACCCGGGTCGATCCGGCCGGGTTGCCGACCAGGACCGCCGACGGGAAGACCGAGAACGCGAGCACGAACGTGAGCAGGAACGTCGTCGCCAGCCCGGGAGCCAGCAGCGGCAGCGTGATCCGGCGGAACCGCTGCGCCCGGGACGCGCCGAGCGTCGCGGCGGCCCGTTCGAGGGTGGGATCGATACCGCTCAGGTACGACAGCACCAGCAGGAACGCGAACGGGAACCCGGTGATGACGAGCGAGAAGAACACGCCCCAGTAGTTGTTGGTCAGCCGGATCGGGTCGTCGATCAGATGGACGGCCATCAGGATCCGGTTGAACCAGCCGGTCGGGCCGAGATAGTTCAGCAGGCCCTGCGCCGTCAGCACTGTGCCGAGCGTGATCGGTACGACGAGCACCGTCGTGAGCAGCCGTTTGCCGCGGAACCGGCCGCGCATCCGGAACGCGATCGGCACCGCGGCGAGCACGTTCAGCAGTGCCGCGGGCAGCGCGATCTTCAGCGTCGTGACGATCGTGTCGCGCTGATAGGCGTCACTGAAGAACTTCTGGTAGTTGGCCAGGGCCCCGCCGCCCTTCAGCGGCTGGAACGACAGACTCAGCCCGTACAGGAACGGGTAGATGAAGAGCAGCAGCACGAAGACAGTGGCCGGCAGCAACAACCAGAGGCGCCGGTCGACGCCGCGCTCGGCCAGCCGGTGCTGCCAGCTCGCGGTCTCGCTCATACCGCGAGCCCCGCTGTCACCAGCTCGGCCGCGGGACGGTCGGAGGCGTACACCAGCAGGCGGCTCGGGTCGATGGCCACCGACACCGACTCACCGGCCTGGACCTTGCGTTCGGTCCGGGCGTGGAGACGCGTGCCGTCGTCCAGCACGACCTCCACTGCGAGCTCGCGGCCTTGGTACTCGACCACCTCGACGAGACCCTGCAGGCCCTCGTTGCCGAGCTTCACGTCCTCGGGCCGCACCGCCACGACCACGTCCTCGCCGGCGGCGACCGTACCTTGCGCCACGCCGTCGATCGTCGTACCGCCGAGCGGGACCGTCACGACCTCGCCGGCCACGCTCTGCGCCGCGAGCGGCAACAGGTTGCGGTAGCCCATGAAGTCGGCAACGTGCCAGGTGGTCGGCGTCGTGTGGACCTCCTCAGGCGTGCCGATCTGTTGCACCCGGCCCTCCCGCATCACGACCAGGCGGTCGGCCATGCTGAGCGCCTCCTCCTGGTCGTGCGTCACGTACACCGTGGTCAGGCCGAGCGACTGGTGCAGGCGGCGGATCTCGGTCCGCATCTCCAGGCGGAGCTTCGCGTCCAGATTGCTGAGCGGCTCGTCCATCAGCACCAGCGACGGCTCGAGCACAGTCGCCCGGGCAATGGCGACGCGTTGCTGCTGACCACCGGACAGCTGTCCGGGCAGCTTGCCCGCGTGCTCCTCGAGCCGGACCATCTCGATCGCCGCGGTGGTCCGGCGCCCTACCTCGTCCTTCGGCAGCCGGCGCATCCGCAGACCGAACGCGATGTTGTCCCGCACGGTCAGGTGTGGAAAGAGCGCGTAGTTCTGGAAGACCATGCCGAAGCCGCGCTTCTCCGGCGGCAGCGTGTCGATCCGCTGGTCGTCCTGCCAGATGCTGCCGGTAGTCAACGGCAGCAACCCGGCCAGACAGTTCAGGGCGGTCGACTTGCCGCAACCGGACGGGCCGAGCAGGGCGATGAACTCGCCCCGCTCGATCGTCAGGTCCAGCCCGGCCAGCGCGTCGGCCGTCCCGAACCGGCGGCCGACACCCTCCAGCCGGAGCCGGCCGAAACCACTCACGACTTCTTCACCTTGCTGCCGCCGACCTCCCGGTCCCACTTGTCGAACGCCGCGACCAGAGCCTTCGCGTCCAACGGCACCTCGTTCGGATTGTCGGCAATCAACTTGTCGTACTCCGGCCGGCCGAACTGGGTGATCGCGTCCTGGCTCTCCTGCGGTGCCTTCGACAGGTCGACCCCCTTGATCGCCGGACCCGGGTAGAAGTAGCCCTTGTCGTACGCCTTCGCCTGCTGCTCCGGCGTCAGCATGAACTGCAGCAACTGCAGGATCGCGGCCTGCTTGTCGGTCGAGACCCCCTTCGGTACGACGGCGTAGTGCGCGTCGGTGACCCAGTGGAAGCCCTTCAGCGGGGTGATCGCGGCCTCCTTCGGCACGGTGCCGAGGACGCGCGGGTTGATGTCCCAGCCCGTCGTACTGGCGATGATGCTGGCCGAACCGTTGGCCAGCGCCTTCATCGTGTCCGCCGTACCGGACGGGTAGAAGTCGACGTACTGGTTGAGCTCCTTGAGGTAGGCCCAGGTCTTGTCCCAGCCGTTGACCGGGTCCTTCGGGTCCTTGTCACCGAGGATGTACGGCAGGCCCATCAGGAAGGTCCGGCCGGGTCCGGAGTTGGCCGGGCGCGCGTACATGACCTTGCCCTTGTTGGCCTTCGCGAAGGCGAGCAGTTCCTCGGCACTGCGCGGCGGCGACGCCACCTTGGCCGGCAGGTACTCCAGCAGCGGGCCGGACGGGTAGTAGGTGACGGTGACGCCGACGTTGCCGGCCAGCGCCTGCATCTTCGCGGCCGGCTCGAGGTAGTCCTTCATGCCGGGCAGCCGATCGGCGTACTTCGGCAGCAGGTCCATCCACAGGCCCTGCTCCGCGCCGGCCGCGAGGCCGTCGGTACCGGTCAGCACCAGGTCGATGTCGACCCGGCCGGCGTCCTGCTGGGCCTTGATCTTGCCGGACAGCTCGGGCGCCGGACCCTTGGAGTAGGTGACCTTGGAGATCACGTCGGAGTGCTGCTTGACGAAGTCGTCGATCATCGGCTGGGTCAGCTGCAGGTTCCCGGCCACGTCGAGGATGTTCAGCGTCACCGCCTTCGAGGGCTTGTCCGGCGCATCGCCGGAGCTGTCGCCGGACGACTGGTTGGGGCTTGTCGGGGCTCCGCACGCGGCCAGTACGGCGAGCAGGCCGACGACGGCTGTGCGGCGGACGCGACGGCCGGTTCTGCGCTGCAGGGGCATCGGGTCTATCTCCTCTGGATCAAGGGCGGGCCCGGCGTGGTGCCGGGATTGATCGGCTCGGGGCGGCAGATCAGGGGCTTGCCGCAGGCCCCGTGGAGTCACGGACGATGAGCTCGCCGTGCAGGGTGCCGCGGGTGTCGACGGTGCTGTCCGGGTCGTCGAGCAGGGCGAGCAGGAGCTCGACCGCGATCCGGCCGGCCTCCTGCTTGGGCAGCCGGACCGTGGTCAGCGCCGGTCGGGCCATCCGGGACATCGCGATGTCGTCGACGCCGACCACGCTCAGGTCGCCCGGAACCGAGATCCCCCGTGCGTGCAACCGGGCCAGCAGCCCGATCGCGACCAGGTCGTTGTAGGTGATGACAGCGGTGGCGCCGGAGGCGACGACCTGGTCCGCCGCCGCCATGCCACCTTCGTACGTCGGCCCGAAGTGACCGACCCGGCTGAGCTCGACACCGTGGTCGGCGACGGCGTTCTCCAGGCCGATGCCGCGGTGCTGGGTCGACCACGACGTGACCGGTCCACCGACCCAGGCGAGCCGGCGGTGGCCGAGGGCAACGAGGTGGGCGACGGCCTGCCGCATCCCTTCCTCGTTGTCGTAGGTGATGCCGGGGATGCCCTCGGCGGTGCGGTTGACCAGGACGACGTTCGTGTCCTGGGCGATCGCGGACAGGTCGGCGTCACCGGAGCGTGGTGAACACAGGATCAGCCCGTCGACCTGCTTGGACAGCGCACGGACCAGGCCGACCTCCGCGGTCACGTCCTCGTCGGTGTCCGCAACGAACACAGCCGTGTCGGACCGGCGGGCGCGCGCCTGCACGCCCTTGGTGACGCTGGCGAAGAACGGGTTCGCCAGGTCGGGCACGACCAGGCCGATGTTGCCGGTGCGGCCGGTGATCAGACCACGGGCGGCACGGTTGGGCTGGTAGCCGAGCTGCTCGACCGCGGCTGCGACTCGGACCCGGGTCGCGGCGTTGACCATCTCCGGCATCGACAGCGCCCGGGACACGGTGGAAGGCGACACGCCCGCCAGCCGAGCCACGTCACGGATCGTCGCAGGCATGGTCACCTCCTCAGGTCGGCCCCGACGTCGCAGTCTGCAATCGGTTTCACACTTGTGTCAAGAGTTCGTTCACCGTCGATCCACGGGCAGAGAGATTCGCCTTGTGGACAAGGGGTTGTGTGGGCGCGTGCGCACTGCAATCCTTTGCAGTACTCGTTTCAGCACGCTCATCCCGGAGGACCCATGCCGAAGGCCCTGCAGCCTCATCCGGACCGCGCCTTGCCCGCCGGCGAGGCACGCGACGTCGCCCGGCGGATCCACGCGTCGACGAAGGACCTGCCGTTGCTGTGCCTGCACGGGCACGTCGACATCGGGCTGTTCGCGACCGACGCGCCGTTCGGCAACCCGGCCGAGCTGCTGGTCGTCCCGGACCACTACGTGACCCGGATGCTGATCTCCCAGGGCATCTCCCCCGACCGCCTCGGTCTCCCCCGCCGCGACGGCACCGCGCCGGCCGACCCGCGCGATGTCTGGCGGGAGTTCTGCGCGAACTGGCACCTCTTCCTCGGTACGCCGAGCCGGTACTGGCTGGAGCACGAGTTCGCCGAGGTCCTCGGCGTGACCGCTCACCCCTCGGCCGAGACCGCGGACGAGCTGTACGACCAGATCTCCGCCCGGATCGCCGAGCCCGAGTTCCGGCCGCGAGCCCTGCTCGACCGCTTCGGGATCGAGCTGATCTCGACCACCGACGCCGCCACCGACGACCTCGCCCAGCACGCGAAGCTCGCCGCGGACCTGCCCGGTCGAGTCGTCCCGACCTTCCGTCCCGACGCCCTCGTGCACCTCGACCGGCCCGGCTGGAGTGTTCTCGCTGCCAGGCTCGGAGAGTTGGCCGACATCGACACCGCGACGTACGACGGATTCCTGGCGGCGATCCGGCAGCGGCGGCAGGCGTTCGTCGAGGCGGGCGCGCGGGCGACCGACCACGGGCACTACAGCGCGGCGGCGCTCCCGTTGACCGACGCGGAGGCTGCGCGGATCTACACGAGTGCTTTGAAGGGTGATGTGTCAGCGGAGGATGCGAGTGTCTTCGCCGGGCACATGCTGTACCAGTCGGCGGTGATGTCGGCCGAGGACGGGCTGGTGATGCAGCTGCACCCGGGCGTCCTGCGCGACCACGATCCGGCGATCCACGCGGCGTACGGGCCGGACCAGGGGCACGACATTCCGGTGGCGACCGAGTTCACCCGGTCGCTGCGGCCGCTGCTCGAGCGGTTCGGGCACGCGGCTGGTTTCCGGCTGGTGCTGTTCACTGTCGACGAGACCGTGTACTCGCGGGAGCTTGCGCCGCTGGCCGGCGTGTATCCAGCGGTGCGGCTCGGGGCGCCGTGGTGGTTCCTGGACAGCCCCGACGGGATGCGGCGGTTCCGCGAGCTGGTGACGGAGACCGCCGGGTTCTACAACATGTCCGGGTTCGTCGACGACACCCGGGCGTTCCTGTCGATCCCCGCCCGGCACGATCTCGCCCGGCGGATCGACGCCGGCTATCTGGCCAACCTCGTCGTACAGCACCGGCTCGACGAGGACGACGCCTTCCAGGTCGCCAAGGACCTCGCCTACAACCTCGCCCGAGACACCTACCTCACCTGACACCACCCGTCGCGACCCACAACGCCCGCCGCCTCGGCTGGGGGCACCTCGGATCGGGCGTTGAACACCTCCTGGTGGCCTTGGACAAGGAATTTCGGCTCTTCTGTCTGATGTGTGGGTGGTTGAGTGCGCTTGGAGTGGGGCGCCGACAGCAACCGGGGACTGCGGACAAGGTATGACCTGTCCGCGGTCCCCAGATGCTGTCCGCGGTCCCCACGCCGGGCGCGGTACGACGGGCGCGGTACGACGGGCGCGGTACGACGGGCGCGGTACGAAGGGGGGTTGACCAGTGCCCAAAGTCGAGCCGAACGCGCACACCCATCCACCCGCCACGCGCCACCCGCCGTCCGCCACCCCCAAGCGGTCCTGACGCAGTCCGGGGAGCGCTACCCACCTGAAACGGCATGCCGGACTCCCCAATACGCCGCGCCGACACAGCACCCCACCCGGCCAAAGCCCGAACGCTCACCGACGGCGCCGGCCAGGGAGTGCGGACCTGCGTCACTCACCAATCGGTGATCGGGGGCGGACCGCTCGTGCGGTCGAGCGTGGGCCGGCTGAGCCGTGCGAACTTGGTGAGTGCCACAGGTCCGCGCCGCCCCGGTGTGCCTGTAGTCTCCTCCAGATCTGTTCGCCGGGGGTGGGTGAAGGGTTGTTGATGAGGTGTCGTGGTGTTGTGGCGGGTGGCGCCGTACTGGTGCTGCTGCTGGCCGGGTGCTCTGCTGGTGATGGAGACTCAGCCAAGCCGTCTGCGGCGCCCCCTGCGGTGACGGTGCCTACTGCCCCGCCGGCCGCGGCTGCCGTTGCGCTCGGGCCGACGGGACCTGGTACGGCGAAGGCCTGCACGGGTACTGCGATCGCGGTGGGGGCGGATCCGCAGAAGGTGATCGACGCGGCGCCGGAAGGTACGACGTTCTGCTTCACAAAGGGTGTGCATCGGATCAGCCGGGCGATCCGTCCGCGGCCCGGTGACACGCTGGCCGGTGGGAAGGGCGTTGTACTGACCGGGTCTGTGGCGCTGAGTGGGTGGCAGCGGGACGGCGATCGGTGGGTGGTGCGCGGGGTGCTGCCGGCGGCGTACCCGCTGAAAGGGCAGTGCGAGGACAACAAGGCGAAGCCGTGCCAGCGGGGCGAGCAGGTGTTCGTCGATGGGAAGCATCTGACGCGGGTGATGAGCCTCGGGGAGCTGGAGCCGGGGACGTTCTTCGGGGACTACGCCGCGAACGCCGTGTACGTCGGTGCCGATCCGGACGGCCGTGCGGTCGAGATGTCGCGGACGCCAACTGCGATCGAGAAGTCGGCGGAGGACGTCACCGTGACCGGGTTGACGATCGAGCACTTCGCCAGCCTGCCGCAGGGAGGTGCGCTCCAGGTCGGGCCCGGGTGGAAGGTGGTCTCGAACGAGGTCCGCTGGAACCACGCGGTCGGGATCATGGTGATCGAGGGCGACCGGGCCGAGCTGAGCCGGAACACGGTCGCGGACAACGGGCAGCTCGGGATCGGGCAGTACAAGTCCGAGGGCGTCCGGATCACCGCGAACCTGGTGACCCGGAACAACACCGACGGGTTCTGGATCGCCGACTGGGAGTCCGGGGGGATCAAGTCGACCCGGTCGTCGGGCGAGGTGTCGGGCAACGACATCGTCGGCAATCGGGGCATCGGGATGTGGAGCGACATCGCGGAGTACGACCGGACGATCACCGGGAACCGGATCCGCGGCAACGCGGCGGACGGGATCCGGTACGAGATCAGCTACCAGGCCGCGATCGAGCAGAACGTTGTCGAGGGCAACGGGTTTGGGACCGGGCGCGGGTCCGGTGGGAGCCTGTGGGACGGCGGCGGGATCAACGTGAACACGTCCGCCGGGGTGCAGGTCCGCGGCAACCTGGTCAAGGACAACCGCAACGGGATCTCGATCCAGTCCCGCACGCGGGGTGACGGGCCGCGAGGTACGTACGTCCTCCGCGACGTCACGATCGAAGGCAACCTCGTCGTCATGCACGACGCGACCTCCAGCACCGGCGTCGTCGAGAACAAGGGCTCCCCCACCCGCCCCGGCGCCGTCACCTTCCGCCACAACAGCTACCAGATCGGCGGCAAGTCCGCCGACCGCTTCGCCTACCAGGGCAAAACCCTCACCTGGCCCCAATGGCAAGAAGCCGGCTTCGACCAAGACTCAGTCAGCAGCTAGCCACGGCACCCTAGGCAACTGGTGGGCTGCCGAAAAGCGAGTGGGTATTAGCGGGTTAGAGCTCTGGCCTGGTTTCGGGATCTTTGGCGGATTCGGTCGGCGTCGCAGATGGCGGCGGCCACCAAGAGGTGGACGGTCATGGAGCTGAGGTCGGAGAGGCCGCTTTCGTTGAGGGAGGCGGCGGTGACGTAGCCGAGGAGGAGGGCTCCGCAGGCGCGGATGTACGGCGTCGGTGCCCGGAGGACCGAGACCCACGCGAGGATCAACGCGATCGCGACGATCGTGACCGCGAGCAGGCCGGTCTCCCAGTACAGGCCGAGCCAACTGTTGTCGATCGCCATCACATCGATGTCGCCCTCACCGCGACGCAGCAGCACCCGCTTGTTGCCGAGGCCGTGGCCGATGATCGCGGTCTGGATCGACACCTTCTCGTCCAGCACCGCCTGCCAACTCGTCGTACGCCCACTGAGCGAGCTGATCTGCTGTGTCCCCTGCCCACGCAACACCCACGTGTGCAGCGATCCGATGGTCAGGAACGCAATCCCGATCAGCCCCGGTGCCGCCAGACTCGCGATCCGCCCGGCCCACGTCTTCCGGGTGATGATCAACGCGATCACCAAGCCGAACGCGATCGCGGCCGCCGACGTACGGGTTCGGCTCGCCGCCACCAGTACGACGCCCAGCCCCATCAGCCCGACCGACGGGATCATCGACAGCTTCCGGCACAGCAGCCCGAGCAGCGCCAGTCCGAACAGGATCGCGCCGACCTCACCGACCCGCGGCGGCAGCATCGGGATGATGACACCCTGCAGGCGATACCCAGTGCCGAGCGAACTGAGCGGCCGCCACGCCTGACTGGGTGCGTACGCCAGACTCGCGACGACCGTGGCCGCCAGCAACACATGCGCCCACAGATGCGCCCGCACCAACCGCTCCGGCACCTGCACCAGCGGCCGCCAGAGCAGGAACACCAGGATCAGCCCGATCAGGAACCGCGCCAACCGGGTCAGCGGCCCGAGCGGCTCCGCCAGCAGGAACGCTGTGGCGACCGCGAACATCACGTACAGCACGTAGAGACTGCTCGCCGGATTCACCCGGGTCCGGAATCCAGGCTTGGTCGCAGCCATCGCGATCAGGAAGATCGCCCCGAGCAGCAGCCCCTTCATCACACTGTTGGTCGACCCGGTGGTCCCCTGCGGCGCCGCGACTCGCGACGACCACGGCTGCACACCCAGCACGAACAAGCACCACAACACCAGCCAGAACCACGCCGGCTTCTGGATCTCGCCGTCGACCGTGCCCGGCACCGGCGGCGCCAGACGAGTCCCACCGGAACGGTAGGCGGTCGCGGATCGCATCATGACAACACGATCAGCGCAGCGGTGCAGCGGTGTCGAGCGGCTTGTAGTTCAACGGAATGCCCAGCGTCTCGTCGTGCGGCGAGGCACCGATCAGTACGACGCCAAGCACCGGAGCACCGGCGAACTGCAACGCACCGGTCAGCCGGGCAACGTCCATCTCCTTGTCATGCCCGACCTGCACCACCAAGACCGACGCGTCCACAGCCGCGGCCAGCGGCGTGATCCCGTGCCGGCCGACAGACGCCGGTCCGTGGATGACGACGGAGTACCCAGGCGGCAGGTCCGCCACGATGCCCGGCACCAGCGACGGACCAACGGCCGCAGCCGTCTCCTCGTGGTTCAGGCCGGGCGGAAGGACGTACAGATCGGCGACCGTGCCCGGGCGGAACAGCTTCCTCGCCCGGATCGCCCGCGTCGCCGCGGGCTCCATCACCAGGTCGGTCAGCCCTTCGTGCCCGGTCACGTGCGACAGGACCGGCGTACCCTCGATGTCCGCCAGGACCAGCAGGGTCTCCCGGCCGTCGCGAGCGTTCGCTTCGGCCATCGCCAGCGCGATTCCGGCCGAGTTCGGCGTCGGGGATGCGGAGACGACGAGCATCGCGCCCGGGCCGCCACCGGCGAACGCGCGGGGGTTCAACTCCCGGCGAGCAAGCGCACCGCTCGCCTCGGCGCCCAAAGCAGTGATCTCGTACTGCGGCAACTCGGGAGCCGTCCGATGCCAGAACCGGCGCCGGTTGCCTTCCGACGCGGCGATGACCGGCGAGCTCGCCGAACGGGCCGCCTGGTCGCGAGTCACGATGTACGGCGTCAGGTGCGACCGGAGCAGCGCCAGACCGAAGCCGAGCACCAGACCGAGGATGCCGCCGACCAGGATGTCGCGGGCAACCATCGGTGAGGAGGTCGCGGTGTCCGCGGTGGCCGGGGTGACCAGTTCACTACCAGAGCCGACCGTGGTCAGCGCCTTGACCATGGCGGCCGCGTCGTCGGCCGCCTGCCGGGCCTCGGTCGCCAGCCCGACCCGCTGGTCGCGCAGCGCGGCGGCGGTCTGCGAGTCGCCCCGCTGGACCGCCTCGTCGATCTGGCTGACCAGGCTCTTCGACTGCTGGGTCGCGGTCTTGGACCGATCCTGGGCCTGCCCGGCGAGCGTGGTCAGCAGCGCCTTGGCCTCGTCGTTGCGCTGCTTCAGGTAGATGCTGGAGATCGCGTTGGCCCGCTCGACCGCCTTCGCCGCGGTCGGGCCATCGGTGGTGACCAGGTACGCGTTGTCGGTGACCGCCTTGACCCGGGTCACCGCAGCCAGTTCCTGGATCGCGTCGTCGTTGGTGTCCATGCCGAGCGACTTCGCGACGCTGTGCAGCAGCGTCGGGCTGGCCATCACGCGAGCCTGCGTCTCGGCGGGCAGATCCATCCCGAGCGGACCGGTCTTGTCCGTCGTGGGCAGCTTCCCGACCAGGGCCGGCGGGACCGCCGGCCCGAGCACCAACTGGCTCGAGGCGGTCCACCGCGTCGTCTGGGACAGCGCGAAGACAGAAGCTCCGAGCAGGCCGAGGACGATGCAGCCCATGATGAGCCACTTCTGCCGTAGCAGTGACTGAGCGGTCTCCCGCCAGACCACGGTGCCCGGTTCCATCCCTACCCCACTTCCATCGCCCACAGGCTCGGTGCCAGCGCCCCAGGATATAGGCACCTGGGATCGGGCGTACCGAAGAGTCCGGTCCATGCCCTACTGTGACCTCCGGGGGATTCCCGGGGGCTGCCGGGAATTTGATTTGGCGCCGTTTCGCGCCTTCCGTCCGAGGGGGACACCGCAGGATGAACAAGAGATGGTTGCGCACGCGTCTGGGGCTCGTGGGCGCTCTCGTCGCCGGGGCACTGGTAGTCGTTTTCGCGCCGCCCGCCCAGAGCATCGAGGCCTCGCTGTCAGCAGTGGCGAGCCCGACCTGGCAGACCAACGGAAGTGTGCAGGGCATCACGGTCGCAGCGGGCAACGCGTACGCCGGCGGCCGATTCACGAGCGTGCGGCCGCCGGGCGCCGCTGCCGGGACCGGAGAGGTCGCGCAGGCGTACCTCGCCGCTTTCGACGAGAACACCGGTGCTCTGGTCACCGCATTCAACCCGGTCCTCAACGGCCAGGTCTACGCGGTCGCGGCCTCCGCCGACGGATCGCGGATCTTCGTCGGTGGTGACTTCACCACCGTCAACGGCGTCACCCGCAACCGGATCGCGGCCTTCGACACCGCCACCGGTGCGCTGGTGACGACCTGGAAGCCGTCGGTCTCCTTCCGGGTCAAGGCGATTGCCGTGCACGGCAACACCGTCTACTTCGGTGGATCCTTCGGCCTGGTGAACAACCTGACCCGGAACCGGCTCGCGGCCGTCAGCGCCGACGCCGGCACCCTGCTCCCGTTCGCCCCATCGGTGAACGGCGACGTGTACGCCGTCGATGCCGCGGACGACGGCTCCAAGGTGTACGCCGGTGGCCAGTTCAGCGCGGTCAACGGCACCAACCAGAACACCGTGACCAGCCTCGACCCGGCGACCGGCGCCGTACTGCCGTTCCCGGGTGCGTCCGCTGTCCCGCCGCCGAACGGCTCCTGCACCACCCGGGTCAAGGCGATCGACGCCAGCGGCGACACCGTGTACTTCGGCAACGGCGGTGACGGCGGCGGCTGCTTCGACGGCACCTGGGCGGTCGACGTCTCGACCAACGCGCTGAAGTGGAAGAACTCGTGCCTGGGCGCGACCGAGGCGGTCAAGGTCGTCAACGGCTGGCTCTACAAGGGTTCGCACGCGCACGACTGCGCCAACCAGGGCGCCGGCGGCTTCCCGCAGGGCTTCGACTACCGGTACCTGCTGGTGGAGAAGATCTCCGACGGCACGCTCGGCCCGTGGTACCCGAACACCGATGCCGGACCGCCCACCGAGGTCGGACCGCTCGCGTTCGCGACCGGTGGCGACGACCTCTGGGTCGGTGGCGACTTCTTCAGCACGAACGGCGTCGGCCAGCAGGGCCTGACCCGCTTCACCAACGCGACGCCGGGTGCCGCTCCGGCCAAGCCGGCCAAGCTGCTGCCGTACAGCGTCCAGCCGGGTGTGGTGCAGATCCACTTCCCGACTGTGGTCGACAACGACGACAGCACGCTGACCTACCGGCTGCTGAAGGGCTTCAGCAACACCACGATCGCGACCTGGACAGCCAAGTCGACCCCGTGGGACCGGCCGTGGCTGCACTACACCGACACCAACGTGGTGCCGGGCGAGACGCCGAACTACCGGGTCGAGGTGACCGACGGAAGTACGACGTTGCGCGGCAACTACTCCGACCCGGTCACGGTCGCCAGTACGCCGTCCACGGCGTACGACCAGATCATCAACGCCGACGGTCCGCAGGGCTACTGGCGGCTGGGTGAGGCGGCCGGTGCGACGACGTCCGTCGACTCGTCCGGGCAGAGCAACAACGGCACCTTCGGTGGCGCGGTGCTCGGCCAGCCCGGTGCGATCGCGGGGAACACCGCGATGACGGCGACGCTGACCAGCGGCCGGATGACGTCCGAAAAGGGCTACAGCATGCCGCAGCAGTTCACCGTCGAGGCCTGGGTGAAGCAGAGCGGCACCAACCGCGGCGGCCGCATCATCGGCTTCGGCAACTCCAAGGCCGGCACCAGTGCGACCGGTGGCGACCGGCAGCTGTACATGCGCACCAACGGCTCGATCGTGTTCGGGGTGAACGACGGCGCCCAGAAGACGCTGACCAGCACCTCGGGCAAGAACGACGGCCAGTGGCACCACGTCGTCGGCACCTTCGACAACGGCGCGATGAAGCTGTACGTCGACGGTGCACTCGCAGGAAGCGCGAGTGTCGGAACCGCGTCGCTGTACTACGGCTGGTGGCGGCTCGGGTACGACAACAACACCAACTGGCCGGGCGGTGGAGCGAGCCAGGTCGGGATGAGCATCGACGAGGGCGCGGTGTACCCGTACGCACTCACTCCGGTCCAGGTGCAGTCGCACTTCGCGGCCCGCTGAGTAAGGCCGCTGAGTAAGGCTTCGGACAAGTTTTTCGGGTTTGCGACACAAAGTCATAACGCGGGTGGGAGCTTGCCTTCCGGTCGAGCTCCCACCCCGCTAATGTCCGCTGCTGGTGTGTGTTTTGAGGCCACGCACCGTTGTGAGGCACCCGCCCGTCCGAAGGACATAAATGAAGAAGTTAGTTCTGGCCATCGTCACCGGCGCGGCGGTGGTGGCCGCCGCACTGATTCCGTCCGGTCCGCCAGTGGTGGCGGCGGCCCCAGGTTTCGGTTCCGCCGTCTCGGCGATCAAGCAGACCTCGTGGCAGACCAACAACAGCGTGAACGCGTTGGCCATAGCAGGGAACACCGTCTTCGCCGGCGGTCTGTTCACCCGGATCCGCCCACCCGGCAAGGCCGCCGGTCAGGGCGAAGTAGTCCGCACCTACGTCGCCGCCTTCGACCGGACCACCGGCGCACCGACCACGTTCGCGCCGACCCTCAACGGCCCGGTGTACAGCATCGCCACCAGCCCGGATGGCAAGTGGGTGGTGATCGGCGGTGACTTCACTGTCGCGAACGGCCTGAAGCGCAGCAAGATCGCGATGTACAGCACCGTCACCGGCCGGATCGTGCAGGCCTGGAACCCGGTCGTCGCGGCGCGCGTCAAGGCGCTCGCGATCTCCGGCAGCACGGTCTACATCGGCGGCGCCTTCGGCCGCGTCGACGGCCAGACCCGCAACCGGCTCGCCGCGGTCCGGCTGCTCTACGGCGACCTGACAGCGTGGAACCCGAACGCGAACAAGGACGTGTACGCGATCGACGTGTCCGACAACGGCACCCGGGTCTTCGTCGGTGGACCGTTCAGCACCATCAACGGCAAGGACCACTACTCGCTGGCGATGGTCAACACCACCACCGGGGCGGCGTACTCGATGCCGGCCGCGGCGGCGATCCCGAAGCCGACGGCCACCTGCACGACCAGGGTCAAGGACATCGACACCCTGGGCGACAAGGTGTTCGTCTCCAACGGCGGTGACGGCAGCGGCTGCTACGACGGCGTCCTGGCCGCCAACGCGACCAGCGGCGAACTGCTCTGGCAGAACAAGTGCCTGGGCGCGACCGAGGCGATCAAGGCCATCGGCAACTGGGTCTACAAGGGCTCGCACGCGCACAACTGCAGTTCGTCGGGCGCCTTCGGCGACGGCACCGGTACGCACTACCTGCTGGTCGAGAGCGGCATCGACGGCAAGCTCGGCCCGTGGTTCCCGAACACCGACGCCAACCCGAACAGCACCACGAAGGTCGGACCACTGGCGATGGCCGGCACCAACACCGACCTGTGGGTCGGCGGCGACTTCCTGCACGTGAACAACGCGGTGCAGCAGGGCCTGGCCCGGTTCACCAACACCCCGGGCGGCGCCTACCCGGCCAAGCCGAAGGCACCGACCCTGACCAGTACGACGGCCAACCAGGTCCGGGTGGCGTTCAACGACGTCTACGACATGGACAACCTGACGCTGACGTACAACGTGTTCCGGGGCTCGACGAACGTCGGTTCGTACAAGTACGTCTCCTACTACTGGGAGAAGCGCAAGCTGTACTCGATGGTCGACACGGGTGTGAAGAGCGGCCAGACGGTCACCTATCACATCGAGGTGCACGACGGCCGCAACATCGTGAAGGGCCCGTCGGTCTCGATCAAGGTGAAGTAGGTCGTCAGGGGGTCTGCTCGAAAGGGCAGACCCCCTTCGGCTGTGGATCGGCGCGGGCCTGCCGGTCGTAGCCTGAGAGTCCGGGGAACTGCGGTACGGGGAAATCTGGGGTACTCGGGAACTGGTGAACTGGGGGGAATCATGGGGAGAAGACTGCTTGCTGTGCTCGGGGCGGCGGGTCTGGCGTTCGGCCTGATCCCGGCTCCACCAGCTGTCAGCACCGGTGCGTCGCTGACCGCCGTCGCGGGATCGTCCTGGCAGACCGATGCGAGTGTGCTCGGCCTGGCTGTTGCCAAGGGCAAGGCGTACGTCGGCGGCCGGTTCACGAAGGTCCGTCCGCCGGGTGCGGCGGCCGGGACGAACCAGACGACGCGGACCTATCTGGCCGCCTTCGATCAGACGACCGGTGCGCTCGACACGAGCTTCAACCACACCCTGAACGGTTTCGTCTGGGCGATCGTCGCGTCGGCCGACGGATCCCGGGTGTACGTCGGCGGTGACTTCACCCGCGTCGACGGCCAGGTGCGAAACCGGATCGCGGCGTTCGACACGGCAACCGGCGCGCTGGTGCCGACCATCAAGCCGAGCGTCTCGTACCGGGTCAAGGCACTCGCGATCGGCGGGACCAGCCTGTACTTCGGGGGATCGTTCGGACTGGTCAACAACATCGCCAGGAACCGCGCGGCCGCGATCAGCACGGTCAACGGCGGCCTGCTGCCGTGGAACCCGAACGCGGACGCCGACGTGTACGCGATCGACGCGGCCGACGACAACTCGAAGGTCTATCTGGGCGGCACGTTCGCCAAGGTCGGCGGAGTGAATCGCTGGGCCGTCGCGAGTGTGAACAGCTCGACCGGCGCACTGCTCCCGTTCGCCGCGGCGTCCGCCGTACCGCTACCGACCAGTGGGTGCACGTCCCGGGTGAAGGACATCGAGACGTCCGGGAACCGGGTGTACTTCGCCAACGCCGGCGACGGCGGTGGTTGCTTCGACGGGACCTGGGCCGCGGATGTTGCCACCGGAAACTTGGTGTGGAAGAACACCTGTCTGGGCGCGACCGAGGCACTGACCATGGTGAACGGATGGCTGTTCAAGGGCTCGCACGCGCACAGTTGCCCGGGTGCCTTCAGCGACGGCACCGGCACGCATTTCCTGCTGCTGCAGAACCCGGCCAACGGGTCGCTCGGACCATGGTTCCCGAACACGAACGCCGGTCCGCCGACGCTGGTCGGTCCGCTCGTGTCCGCGACCGGTGGGAGCGACTTGTGGGTCGGTGGCGACTTCACCAAGGTCAACGGCGTGGGTCAGCAGGGTCTCACCCGCTTCACGAACCTCGGCAACGGCGCCGCTCCCCTAGGCCCGGTCCTGCCGACGCTCTCCAGTACGACGGTCGGTCAGGTCAAGGCCACCGTCCAGACCTCGCTGGACAACGACGACATCACGCTGACCTATCGGCTGCTCCGCGGCGCCACCAACACGATCGTCGCCACCACCACGGCCAACTCCACCTTCTGGAGCCGGCCGACCATCACCCTGACCGATCCGAATGCCCCCTCCGGTACGACGCAGATGTACCGCATCGAGGCCTACGACGGCCACAACGCCGTACGAGGCGGCTACTCAACAATCACGGTGCGCTGACGGCGCGGCGGTGGGCGGCGATGGCTCGGTGGGCTTCGTTCCACCACAGGAGAAGGGTGCAGAACGAAGCAGTGGCCAGGCCCCAGGCGGCGCCTTTGGCATCGGCCAGGACGGCACCGCCGACGCCGAAGGTGATGAGGATGACGGAGGAGATGAGCCGGACGCGGAGGCCTCGGGTGGCGGCGGCGAGGGCGCGGAGGATGGCGAAGGCACCGGCATTGGAGGCCCCGAAAGCCTGCAGCAGGATGACGGGGATCAGTACGGCGTGAGCCTGCGTCCAGACTCCGGGTCCGAGTAGCTCACGGCCGACGACGGCCGGCAGCAGAAGGAAGACGGCTCCCCAGGCAAGGGCGCCCGCGCCGACGCCCAGCGAGATCGCGAGACCGACCAGCCACAGCCGGCGGTACGAATGGCGCAGGGCCCTGGCGGCTTCGGGGACGGAGATCATCCGGATGCCCTGGTTGATGACGTTCACGGGACCCAGCAGCACCTGCGCACCGCGGATGCCGGCCGTGGCGGCAAGACCGGCCGCGGCCGTGATGCCGAGCATGTAGACCTGGATCGTGCCGGAGACCGCGAGCATCTCCCCCATGTACTTCGGAGTGAGGTCCCAGTTCCGCCGTACCCATTCGCGGATCAACTGCCGACGCGGCGAGAATCCGGCCTGGAACCGCCCGGCGACAGCCGCGATCACCGCACCCAGTCCCCACGCGAACGTCACGGTGGACGCGGATGCCGTGTCGGTGAGATACAGCCCGCCGAAGATCACCAGCATCGCCAGCAACCAGATCAGGTCGTTGACGAGCGCCTTCTGCCCTTCCCCGACGACGAAGAACGCCCATCGCCACGCGTCCTGAAGTAGCAACCCCGGCATCGTCACCGCGAAGGCGATCAGCACCCCCTTCGACGGCACGCCGGGGAACGCCGCGATCCCCAGCGCCACGAGCATCCCGAGGAACCCGGCCAGTAACGCGGTCGCCGTACTGGCGCGCACTGCTCGTTCCCAGTCAGGAGTCCGGTCTCCGGAATGCCGGACTGCCAGCGGCTCGGTCGCGACCGCACGGGACACGTTCAACGCGATCGTGTAGCCGCCGAAGGCCAGCGCGTAGACACCGAAGTCAGCGACAGTGCTGGAGCGGGCGACGACGACTCCGACCGCGAGATTGCTCAGACTCGACAGCGCCTGGTCGGCCAAACCCCAACTGGCGCGACCGGCCGGCCCGGCCAGCCGACGTAGCTTCGGCCGCCGGAACTTCACTGAAGCACCCTAGGGCGTGTCTGATGGTGCACCGCCGTAGCGAGCAGGTGCTCGGTGCGGTGCATCGGCGTGCGGGAGCGAAGGTCTCGATGCGGAGCATCGTGGCCTTTGCTCACGTGCGGCGAGGTGCCGTGCTGAGTGCCGCGCAGTAGGCGGTGCACCATCAGACACGCCCTAAACCGGACGCGGAGGACGCCGGAGGACGCCGACGCCGAAACGCGGGATGCCCAACAGATAGCGCTTCCAGAGCCGCCGCGGCTCCTTGTACAGCCGGTAGCTCCACTCCAGCCCGGACCGCTGCATCCACAGCGGCGCCCGGTCCAGGCGGCCGGTGTGGAAGTCGAAGGCGGCGCCGACCCCGATGAGGATCGACGCGTTCAGCCGGTCCCGGTGCTCGGCCATCCAGCGCTCCTGCTTGGGCGCGCCGAGACCGACCCAGACGATGTCCGGCTTCGCCGCGTTGATCCGCGCGACGGCGGCGGCGTCCTCCGCCTCGGTGAGCGGCCGGTACGGCGGGCAGTCGGTACCGACCACCTTCAACGCGGGGTGGCGCCCCTGGAACGTGTCCCGCAGATCCTCGGCCACGCCCTCGGCGCCGCCGTAGAAGTACTGTGTCCAGCCCCGATCGGCAGCCTCTGCCATCACGCGCTCGAGCAGGTCCGGGCCGGCGACGCGCGCCATCCGGTCGAAACCGGCTCGCTTGCCCGCCCACACCAGCGGCATCCCGTCGGCGACCGTCAGCCCGGCGTTGTTGTAGACCTCGGTCAACCGCTCGTCGGCGCGCGCGTGCAGCAGCGCGTTCACGTCCGACACGCAGACCAGTTGCCGCTCACCGTGGTCGATCCAGCGCGCGAACGTCTCGACCGTCTCGTCCAGATCGGTCACGCTCACGTGGATCCCGAGTACGTCGACGCGGTCGTGCGCCGACGTGGCGAGCCGGGGGTCAGTGGTCTCCGCAGTCATTCCTCAGTCCTCGCGGGTCAGCGCGGCCAGGTCCGCGTCGACCATGATCCGGACCAGCTCGGGCACATGCACCTGGGCTTTCCACCCGAGCTCGGTCGTGGCTTTGGACGCGTCCCCGATCAGCGAGTCCACTTCGGTCGGGCGTTCGTACCGCGCGTCGTAGTCGACGTACTGCTCCCAGTCCAGCCCGACGTGGTCGAACGCCAGCGAGACGAAGTCGCGGACCGAGTACGACGTCCCGGTCGCGATCACGTAGTCGGCCGGGGTGTCGTGCTGCAGCATCCGCCACATGCCCTCGACGTACTCCGGCGCATAGCCCCAGTCGCGGGAGGCCTCCAGGTTGCCCAGGTACACCCGCTGCTCCAGGCCGAGCTTGATCCGGGCCACCGCGCGGGAGATCTTCCGAGTCACGAAGGTCTCGCCACGCCGCGGGCTCTCGTGGTTGAACAGGATCCCGTTCACCGCGAACATGTCGTACGCCTCGCGGTAGTTCCGGGTCATCCAGTAGCTGTAGAGCTTGGCCGCGCCGTACGGCGACCGCGGGTAGAACGGGGTCTCCTCGTTCTGCGGCGGCGGCGTCGCACCGAACATCTCCGACGACGACGCCTGGTAGAACCGGCAGTCCAGCCCGATCATCCGGATCGCCTCGAGCAGCCGCGTCGTCCCCATCCCGGTGGTGTCACCGGTGTACTCCGGCTCGTCGAAGCTGACCCGGACATGGCTCTGCGCGGCCAGGTGGTAGACCTCGGCCGGCTGGATCGACGCCAGCAAAGTGACGAGCCGCGACCCGTCGGTCAGATCGCCGTAGTGCAGGAACAGCCGCTTGTCCTTCGCGTGCGGATCCTCGTACAGGTGGTCGATCCGGCGCGTGTTGAACGTCGAAGCCCGCCTGATCAGGCCGTGGACCTCGTACCCCTTGGCCAGCAGCAGCTCCGCCAGGTACGACCCGTCCTGCCCGGTGATCCCGGTGACGAACGCCTTCTTCATGAGGTCTGCCCCTGATACCAGGCGTAGGTGGCCGCGACGCCTTCCTCGAGCCCGATCGACGGCTTCCAGCCGAGTGCCCGCAACCGGCTCACGTCGAGCAGCTTGCGCGGCGTACCGTCCGGCTTGGACAGATCGTTGCTGATGGCACCGGTGTAGCCGATCACCCGGGCCACCAGTTCGGCCAGCTCGCGGATCGTCACGTCCTCGCCGACGCCGACGTTGATCGGCTCCGGCTCGTCGTAGTGCTCCAGCAGGTGCAGGCACGCGTCGGCCAGGTCGTCGACGTGCAGGAACTCCCGCCGCGGCGTCCCGCTCCCCCACAGCACGACCTCAGCGGCATCGGTACGACGGGCGTCGTCGAACCGCCGGATCAACGCGGGCAGCACATGCGAGCTGGTCAGGTCGAAGTTGTCGTTCGGCCCGTAGAGGTTGGTCGGCATGGCCGAGATCCAGCGCAGCCCGTACTGGCGGCGGACCGCCTGGACCTGCATGATGCCGGCGATCTTGGCGATCGCGTACGCGTCGTTGGTCGGCTCCAGTTCACCGGTCAGCAGGCTCGACTCGCGGATCGGCTGGTCGGCGTACTTCGGGTAGATGCAGGACGAGCCGAGGAACAGCAGCCGGGGCGTGCGGACCTCGAGGGCCGCGTCCATCAGGTTCACCTGGATGCGCAGATTGTCGCTGAGGAACTCGGTCGGGTGGTCGCGGTTCGCGAGGATGCCGCCGACGCGGGCCGCCGCGTCGATCACCACGGCCGGCCGGTGGTGGGCCAGGAACGCGAACGTCGCGGCCCGGTCCCGCAGGTCCAGGTCCGCCGACGACGCACCGATCAGTTGGGTGAAGCCGGCCGCTTCCAACCGCCGCCAGATCGCGGATCCGACCAGGCCGCGGTGGCCCGCGACGTACACCGGTGCTTTCAGGTCCATCAGTACGCTCCTGCGCCGTAGATCACCGCGCGCACGGTCTTCCAGAGAATCAGCAGGTCCAGCGTCATCGACCAGTTGTCGACGTACCGCAGGTCGAGCCGGACCGACTCGTCCCAGGACAGGTCGCTGCGGCCGCTGACCTGCCACAGTCCCGTGATGCCGGGCTTGACCAGCATCCGACGGGAGTCGTCGGCAGCGTACAGCGCGACCTCCTCCGACAGCGGAGGGCGGGGGCCGACCAGGGACATGTCGCCGCGCAGCACGTTGAACAGCTGCGGGAGTTCGTCGAGCGAGAAGCGGCGGATCCACCGGCCGAACGGGGTCATCCGCGGGTCGTCGCGCATCTTGAAGATCACGCCGTTGCCGTCGCTCAGCGCGAACAGGTCACCGAGCCGCTGCTCGGCGTCGGCGTACATGCTGCGGAACTTCAGCATGGTGAACTCGGCGCCGCCCCGGCCAACCCGCTGCTGACGGAACAGCACGGGTCCGGTGCTGGACAGCCGGACGGCGATCGCGAGACCGATCAGCACCGGCGCGAGCAGGACGATCATCCCGAGCGCCAGGATCCGGTCGAAGACCGCCTTCATCAGGTGCGGTCCGCCGCTGACCGACGGCCGCTCCAGGTGCAGCAGGGACAGACCGGCGACCGGCCGGACCGAGATGCGCGGACCGGCGACCTCGATGATGCCGGGCGAGACGATCAGCTCGATGCCGCGCTGCTCCAGGGCCCAGGAGAGCCGGCGCAGCGACTGCCCGACGAGCTCGGGCTCGGTGGCGATCGCGACAACCTCGACCGCGTGCCGGTCAGCGGCGGCCAGGATGTCCGGCTCGTCCAGCTCCTCCGGCGGCATCGGCCCGGTCCCGTGCTGGTCGCCGCGCGGGCGGCAGGTGGCCACGACGCGGAAGCCGTCCGTCGGACGGCTCTCCAAGTGCTCACAAAGTGTTGCGGCCGGGCCATTTCGCCCGACCACGAGAACCCGATGCATGCAGCGGCCTCTGACCCGGTGCCGGTGCAGGTCCTTGCGCAGGGCGTACCGCAGTACCAAGGCGGAACCGACCATCACCGGAATCGCGAGTACGACGAAGCCGCGCGCGATCTCGGTCTTGGTCACGTACGCCGCCATCGCGACGGCTGCGGTGAGGCCGACTCCGGACCGCAGCAGCGACCGGAACTCGTCCGGTCCGGCACCGAAGTAGCGAGGGTCGTACCCCTTGGACATGGCGACCGCGCCGACCCAGGCCAGCGGGAGCACGCTGCTGACAATCAGATAACCGCTGCCGACGTGGTAGCCGAATCGGGTCAGCAGAGCGATGGAGACACCGAGCATGGCCGCGAGCAGGTCACCGCCGACGGCGGCCCAGCGGTACACACCGATCCAGCGCGGCTCGGTCGATCGCGACGGGAGCGGGACGATCGCCGGCACCTCGTGCGGAAGCACCCACAGCGGACGGCGGCCGTCAACCGCGTCCGGCGCCTCAGCTCCGCTCACAACGGCCCCTTGCTCCAAGCTGCAAGTGGACGAACACGGTACGTGTCCGTCGCAGCGTGCAGTCTGCCATCAACACTGTCCAACGGAGATCGCCACCCACGGTGACGACAAAGCATGCGTGCCCCACATCCCCAGAAGTTCACCCGCCCGTCGGCGGTGCGACATCGCAGAGTACTACGACCGAGGGCCGTCGGCGACGGCGGCTCAGGAACCCTTGGATAGAATTTGTGTCGGGGTGCGGGACTGGTGGGGTGGGGGTAAGAAATGGCGTCGCAGGATGCTGCTCGGCCGCGTGCGGCCATGCGGCCGGCGTTGGTGCCGGCGGTCCGCGGGCCGGCCGTCGTACTGGCGGTCATCGGGGCGGTGCTGTGGATCGTCCCGGCCGTGCTGTACGCCGGCGACACCGGCCCGAGCCGGCTGGATGTCCGGGTGCAGAACCTGGTCGACGACTCGCCCGCCGGGGCGTGGAATCTCGTCCGCGTGATGGACTGGCTCGGGGAGCCTGCCGGCCGGGTCGTCCTGGTGCTCGTCACCGCCGCGCTCTGCCTGATCGCGGGACGCCAGGCGCTGGCAATCGCCGCCGTCCTCGGCATCGTGACGACCAGCGTGCTCACGACGGCGCTCAAACCGCTGGTGAACCGCCGGATCCACGACGACTTCCTGTCCTATCCCAGCGGACATGTCGCCGCGGCCACAGCGGCGGCGATGGTGATCGGCCTGCTCCTGGCCGACCTGCTGCGCACGGGCCGGATCGCGGGTACGGCGATCCTGCTCGCCGTCACCGTCATCGGCGGTGTTCTCAGCGCCTTTGCCCAGATCCACCTGACCGCCCACTACCCCACCGACGCGCTCGGCGGCTTCGGCTGCGGGATGTTCGTGATCCCGCCGACGGCGCTGGTGATGAACCGGCTCGCCCGGATGCGAGCGGCCCGGCCGGCGTCGGAGTGACGCCGGCCGGAGCAGTCACGCGATCGCGTGGCTCGGCGTGTCGTACTCACTGACGACATCGGCCGGGATGTGCTCCAGGTCGCTGACCCGAAGGTAGTCGCCCATCGTCGTACCGGTGCACTCCGAGTCGATGTTCGGCGCCGACCGGCGGTCCATCGCGTCGCCCAGGTGCACGGTCCGCAGGTCGATACTGAACCGCGTCCGGCCCGAGGTGTTCGGCACGCTGGAGTGCAACTGCGCACCGGAGAACAAGATGATGCCGCCCGGCTTGCAGATCGGCCGGATCTGCGGCACCAGTTCCACCTCTTCCTCCGGCACCGGCTGGACCCGGGTGTCGGTGCCGATCTGGGTCGCGGCGATCTTCCGGCTGGTCGCGTTCCACTCCGCGTAGTTGTAGACCCGGGAGCTGTTCTTGACCGGGGTCTGCCAGTACTTCGGATGGAAGGCGAGCCCGTTGTCCGCGGTGATCGGGAAGATCGGCAGCCACCAGTTGAGCTGGAAGTGCGGCGCCGAGTACCAGGTGTCGCGGTGCGGGTGGAAGGCGAACGCGATCCCGGTGGTCAGGTAGTCGTTCGACGTCGAACTCCGCATCCGCGGTACGTCGAAGTAGACCTGCTCGGTGTCGCAGCCGAAGTCGGCCAGCATCGCCTGGATCAGCCGCTTCGACTCCGGGTGATGGATGAAGCGCGGCTTGAGTTCGGCCAGCAGCGCCGCGTAGTCCTCCACGGCCATGTCGAACTGCGCCGTCTCCGGATCCAGCGGTGCGAACGCCGCCCGGGCCATCTCACCGGCGAACTCGGTGAGGGCCAGAGTGGACGGCCGTGGTGAGTAGACGAACAGGTCGCCGTCGTACAACTTCTGCCTGCGCTCGTCGTCGCCGAACTCGGCGTCGACATAGATGGAATGCATTGGAGTCCCCCTCCTTGTCGTACTGCGAAATTCCGGGTCGGACTCAGCCGACCCGCACACCGGCCCCGGCAGGCACTGGTTGACGGGACCCGTCGACCAGTGGCACCAGGTCGACACCGGGCAGGGCCAGGTCACCACGCATCAGTTCCAGATAACGCTGCCGGAGCTGCGCAAGCAGTCCGGACTGCTCGTAGCTGGCGCCGTCCACCTCGGAGACCAGAGTCAGCTCCGAGATCGTCCCGGCCAGGCCGCACTCGTCGGCGGCGAGCAACTCGGTCCGCTCGATCGGCCGCCGATCGAAGGGCACTCCGAGGTCCTTGGCCACCACCTCGAGCACGTCGACCGTGATGCTGTCCAGGCACGACTCGCTGGTCGGCGGGGTTGCGATCCGCCCGCGCTGAGCGATCAGGACGCAGGCACCAGTTGCCTCGGCGACCCGGCCGGCGTCGTTGAGCATGATCGCGTCGTCGTACCCGAGCCGGCGCACCTCGATCCGGGCCAGGCGGGCGCCGACGTAGTTCGCGCTGCTCTTCACGCGGGTCGGCAGGACCACGTCCGTGGCGCGGCGCCAGGTGGTCACACCGAGCCGCATCGGGTCCGGGTCGTGCTTCTGCTGACTAAAGGCCGTGACCACCAGGTCGGCAACCGTCGCCTCACCCCAGTGCCCCTGGGTCACGAACAAGGTGGGACGGAACCACAGGTCCTTCTCCGGCACCAGCAACTCACCGGCCAGCGTCGCCAGCCCGGCGAGGAACTCGTCGTAGCTGAACCGAATGGGAATGTGGAACAACGAAGCGGATCGGCAGAGCCGGTCGTAGTGACGCCGCGGGCTCCGGATCGCGAAGACCTCGCCGGCGGAGTCCCAGTAACCCTTCATGCCTTCGAAGACGCTCAAAGCCCGGGTCAGGGCCTCAGCACCGACATGGATCCGCACGTCGGTGTACGGCACGAGGTCCCCGTTGACGAGGGCCCACGGCGGCGTCTGGAGTTGCGATATGGATGCTGTGTGAGCCATGAGGTGCCTTCCGGATGCGTCGTGTTCGATCAGCGGGCGCTCGAAACGCCCGAGCGGGTCAGGTCTGCCAGAGATACCGCCCGCTGGTCGCGGGCCGACATCAGCGTGACCGGCAGCGGCCACGGAATGGCGAGTTCAGGGTCGTCGTACGCGATCACGACGTCCTCGGCCGGATCGTGCGGCCGGTCGATCCGGTATGCGATGTCCGCGGGTTCGGTGAGCGCCTGGAAGCCGTGCGCGCACCCGGCCGGGATGTACACAGAGCACTGGGTGTCGCCCGACAGTGTGAAGTGCGCCTGGTTCAGATACGTCGGAGATGTCGGCCGAAGGTCGACGACGACGTCGAACACCTCGCCCGCCGAGCAGCGGACCAGCTTCGACTCGCCGAGGCCGGACCGCAGATGCATCCCACGCAACACGCCCTTGCAGGATCGCGACAAGCTGTCCTGCGCGAACCCGTCCGGGTCGATGCCCACCGACCGGGCGACGTCGGCGTCGAAGGTCCGGCTGAAGAAGCCGCGGTCGTCGAGATGCGGGGTGGGCTCGAACAGATAGACCCCGGCGATCTCCGGTGCCTGCGTGACCTTCATGAGCGTCCCTCCAGAACTTCTGCTTCCGCCGGCCCGGCGGGGAAGACCGTCGACGACAAGAGGGCGTACTGCTCCTCGAGCAAGCGGCGGTTGACGGCGTTGCGATCGTCCATCGCCTGCCCGACCACGTCGCGGCGGGACTCGAGCGCGGTGTACTGGCTGATCAGCCGATCCACGTCGAGCGTACGGATGCTCTGGCAGAACTCCGCCAGGCCCATGCCGGCCATCAGTACGTCGTTCTTTCCCGCATACCCGATGGAGACGGTCGGCTTGGACAGCATCAGTGCGCACACCACATTGTGGAAACGAGTGGCGACGACCGTATCGAGCGCCGCCATCTGCTCCATCAGTTCATCCAGCGATCGCGGCGGCTCGGCGACCAGGCAGGACGGATCGAGATCGGGCCGGCGCGTCCGCACGTCGGCGAGAATCTCGGCTGAGACCTGCTCGTCCTCGTGATCGCCGGTGAGCAAGCGGACGCGGTGCCCTTGCTCGATCAACCAGTGCACGAATTGCGTGAGCTTCGCGACGTAGTGCGCGTACACCTCGTCGGCGCGGTCGCGGTCGTCGTTCGACCCGTGATACGTCATGACCCCGACGCCAACGGTCGTGGGCTGTCCCGGAGGGGTGGCCGACCGCCTCGTCGGAATCGGCAGCGCAAAAGCCAGGTCCGGGTAGACCAGATCGTCGGCGATGCCCAAGCCGGTGGCGCGCATCGCATCTTTCGACATCTGGTCACGGAACGAGCGGTAGTGTGCCAGTCGGGCCGCCAGGGTGAAGACCCGGCGAGTCATCCGCCGCCCTTCGGTATTGGCACCGACGCTGACCAGGGCGACCTTGGTCCCGACCAGACGGCCGGACGCGGTCAGCAGCAGCAGCGAGTAGGGGAAGCCCCACCAACGCAAGGGCAGGCCTCCTTCCAGCACACCCATGCCCGGCACGACCACCACGTCGTGGCGCCGGACCCAGGCCGCGGTCCGGAAGGCGTCGACGATCTTCCCGATACCTTTCAGCGCGACAGCGCGCGGGCTGCTCGCGGTGCTGTACTCGCCGCGGTTCCAGTGCATGCGGGTCGCCGGCAGGCCGTAGCGAGCCTCGATCGCCTCCGGACCGGCACACAGGAAGTCGATCTCCGCGTCCGGGTACACCTTGTCCAAGAAAGCCAGGAACGCCTCCAGCGAACCGTCGTTGCCGAGGTTCCCGGAGCCGAGCAGGCCGAAGAACCCGATCCGCGGACCGCGACCTGCTGCGAATGTGTTGCCGCTCATGCGAGTTGTCCTCCCTGACCCGCGACGACCGTAGCCACCGACACGACCTCGTCGACCTGCTCCACCGGGGTGTCCTGCCGACGCCGCGACGGCGGAACCGCGCGGCTCGCCATCCAGCGCACCAGGTGCTCGAGGCAACGGACTCGTTCCGCGCGGGTCAGTGGTGAGCGGAACAGTGCCCGCACGTAACCCAGCGGGTACTCCGCAAGTAGCCTCACGACCGGGTGCCGCACCCGGTTCCGTCGGCGCGGGTCGAGGTTGCCGCACCAAGAGCGGATCGTCCGGTTCGACCGGAGCGCGCTGTCCGGGTGGTCGCGGCGGAAAAACAACGACGCCGGCACGTGGTAGAAGCGACCGTGCAGAGCGATCTCGGCCACGATCGTCCGGTCGGCGTGATAGAAGCTCTCGTTCAGGGCCGTCCGGCGCAGCACCTCGGCCCGAACGACGCCGTAGTCGTCATCACCACCGACGTCGAACAGAAGGCTCCGGAATCTCTCGACGGGGTCTCGTGAGTCGGTGGTCAACGGGTAGCCGACCTTGGCGACGATGTCGCCCGCCTCGTCGATGATCGCGGTCCACGAGTGGCACAACACGGCGTCCGGGCGCTCGTCGAGCGCCTCGATGCACCGCTCCAGCAGGTCCCGGGCGTACAGGTCGTCGTACGACGCCCACTTGAACAGCTCGCCCTTGGATTCTGTGAAGACGACGTTGTGATTCGGCGAGGCACCGATGTTCACCGGCTGGCGGATGTAGCGGATACGCGCGTCTCGGGCTGCGTACTCCCGGCAGATCCGTTCCGTACCGTCGGTCGAGGCGTTGTCGGAGACAATCAGCTCGAAGTCGGCGTACGTCTGCCCGAGCAGCGCGTCGAGTGCCTCGGCGAGGTACTTCTCGCCGTTGTACACCGGCAGGCCGATGCTCAGCCGCGGTACTGCGTTCATCTTGTCCTCATCTCTACCAGAGCCTGCGGGCGTACTGAGTCCTCGATCCGGCCCGGCGATCTGGACACGCCCCGGCTCGCCATCCAGCGCAGCAGGTGTGCGTAGCAGTGGCGGCGCTCGGCCGACGACAGCGGCGCTCGCCGGATCGCACCGACGAAGCCACCGATGTACTCGGCGAACAGCCGGGCGGTCGGGTTGCTCAACCGGTGCGCCCGCCGCGGCTCTAGGTTGGCGGCCCGGGACCGGATCGTCGGTCTGGCCCTCTCGGCGCGGTCCGGGTGGTCGCGGCGGAAGAACAGCACCTCGGGGACCTGATGGAACCGCCCGTTCAGTGCGAGCTCGGCCATCAGCGTCCGGTCCGCGTGGTGGTAGCTCCCGTGCAGCGGCGTACGACGGAGTACATCCGAACGGATGACGCCATAGAAGTCATCCCCGCCGACGGTCAACAGCAGGCTCCGGAACCGCTCCGGCGGGCGCGGATCAGCCGTGGCCAACGGGTAGTCGACCGTGAGCACGATGTCGCCGGCCCCGTCGATGATCGCCTGCCAGGCGTGCGCGAGTACGAGCTCGGGATCCTTGTCCAGCGCCTCGACGCAGCGACGGAGAAGGTCGCTCGCGTACAGGTCGTCGTGCGACGCCCACTTGAACAGCTCGCCGCGGGAATGCTCGAACGTCCAATTGTGGTTCGGCGCCGCGCCGATGTTCACCGGCTGACGGAAGTAGCTGATCCGCGCGTCCTTGGCCAGGTAGTCGCGGCAAATCTCCTCGGTCCGGTCGGTGGAGGCGTTGTCCGAGATGATCAGCTCGAAGTCGGTGTAGGTCTGTCCCAGCAGGGCGTCGAGGGACTCGGCCAGGTACTTCTCCCCGTTGTAGACCGGCAAGCCGACACTGAGCCGCGGTGCCGCGCTCATCTGCTCCTCATTTCCGGCAGCCCCTGCAGGCCGGCCCCCTCGGCGGGCACCTCGGCCGGCACATCAGCGGGGACCTCTGCAGGACTCTCGCCGGGAGCCAGCTCGGCCCACCGCTCGCGGATCCCCACTCCGAAGTACCACCACCAGACGATCGCGCCGACGAACGTCGCCCCGGCCGCTCCCCAGGACGACCCGAGCGCGCCGCCGATGGCAGCGCCGCCGACACCACCGATCAGGTACGCCGCCGAGGCGAACAGCTGGGCGCGCAGACTCCGCCGTGCCACGCCGAGAGCCCGCAGTCCGGCCGCAGCGCCGGTGTAGAAGCTCGCGAACATCACCGACAAAGTCGCCGGTAGCAACAATGCCGAGGCGGTCAGCCACACCTCGCCGAGCAGCGCGTGTCCCCACCCGTCCGGCAGGACGATCAGCAGCGCCAGCCCCCAGGCCAGTGCGGCGGCCGCTTGGGCTCCACCGAGCAACAGGCAGAACAAGGGCAGGGCCTTGTGGCGCCGGCGAAGCACCCTGGCCGCTTCCGGCACCGCGACCAGGCCGATGCCGGAGAGCACGATGAAGAACGGGCCGAGCATCATCTCGGCCCCGCGGACGGTGCCGACCGCCGCGACTCCGGCCAACGCGCCGAGGCCGTACATCTTGAACTGGTAAGCGCCACTGATGGTCAGATTTTCGGCCAAGTAGCGCAGCCCCAGGTCGCGATGCTTCCGCAGCCAGTCGAAGGCCCGGAACAACCGCGGTAGTACGCCGGCCTGAAGACCACTGACCAGCGCGGCGAAGACACCCGCGGCACCCCAGGCCAGGACGAACCGCGTGACACTGGCGTCATGCGACGCCAGGTAGAGCAATGGAACGAGCGCAAGCGCCCAGGTCATGTCGGCGATGAACGCCTTTCCACCCTGACCGGACGCGAAGAACGCGAACCGCCAGCTGTCCTGCAGCATCAGCCCGGGTAACACGATGCCCAGGGCGATGAAGGCCGCGCCGGTTCGTCCGCCGAGCACCGCACCGACAGCCACGCAGATCGCGCCGAGGATCAGACCGACCGCGATCGCCATCCCGGTCGAACTTGCCACTGCCTTCCGCCACACCGGCCTGGGCACTCCACTGAACCGCACCGCCAATGGGTCGGTGGCGAGGCCGCGGGAAATGTTCACCACGACCCCGTAGGTCACCCACGCGAGGCTGAAGGCGCCGAACTCCACAGCACCCAGCGATCGTGCGACGACGATCCCGACCACGAAGCTGACCATGCTGGTAACAGCTTGGTCGGCGAGTCCCCAGGTGAGGCGGCGCAGTACCCCTTTCATGCTCGGCTCACAGCGCGTTCCGCTGGACAGCCGGAAGGTCCTGGAGCCGCCACAGGCCGAGTCGATTCGGGTCGATCTCGCCGCCGTCCGGGAAGGACTCGATCGGTTCGGGGAAATTGAAGGGGGGGAGAAGCATGTTCAACCGCCGCCAGTTCCGGCCGGTGAACTGATTCCGATTGCGCTCGACGTCCGGATACGTGTTGATCAAGAGCCACGTCGCACCAGTGGCGCGGAAGTTCTCCAGAATGGCCGCCGCGTCCTGGAACGAGACGTGCACGAGGCAGTCCCGGCACAGGATCAGGTCGGCACGCGGCAGCTTGTCGCGGGTCAGGTCGGCGACGTCGAACTGCCGCTGTTCGTCGCCGTACTCGCGCTGGTTCTTCTCGATCACGCTCGGCACGATGTCGACGCCGTAGTACTCCTCCACCGGAAGCTCGATGTGACGCATCCAGTTCAGGTCGCCGCACGGCGCGTCGAGCACCGAGGTCGCACCGAGACGGGTCAGGAGTTCAGACAAGCGCTCGCGGATGTCGACGGTCGCGCGCAACTCGGATCCGGTGCCGGACCCCGACTCCGCACTGTCCCATCCCGCCGTCTCGTACACCTGGGTGAACAATGCCTCCCGCGAGGTAACGCGCCACCTCAGGCGGTGGAACGCCGCCAACCGGGCCATCGGCCTCCGCAGCAGATGCCGGAGCAAATCCAGCCCCGAGCCTCGAAGGGCGCTTACAACAGACGTCATCGTGATTCCTTTCCGCGAACCAGCTGGCTTCTCACCGTCGGATCCCCAGCTCGTGGGGTTCCGGCAGCGGGACCAGGTACGTGGCACCCCAGCCGCCACCGGCTTCGAGTTGGGAGATGACCTCGTCGGCGATGTCCCAGGTCAGTACCAGGACGACATCCGGCTGTGCGGCCCGCAGTTCGTCGATCGGCCGGATCGGGACACCACAGCCGCCGGGGATCCGGCGTCCGTGCTTGCCCGGTGCGGCGTCGACGGTGAACTCCAGCAGGTCGGTCCCGATCCTGCTCAGGTCGAGCAACACCGGCGCCTTCGACGGAGCGCCGTACCCGAGCACTGTGCGCCCGGCGGCCTTGTGCCGGACCAGTTCGTCGTGCAGGGCGCCGGCGGCGTGCCACGCGGCCTCCTGCAGGCTGGCCAACTGGACTTCCTCGGCGATGCCGGCCGCGTCCTCGTCCTCCAGCAGTACGTCGACCGATGCGTCCGGCTTGGCATCGTCCGCGTGCCGCAGCATCACCATCAGGCTGCCGCCGAACATGTCGACCTGGCGCACCGACTCGACCGCGAGCCCGTGCAGGGCGGACAGCCGCTTCACCGCTCCGAGCGACAGGTACGACCAGTGGCCGTGCCGGATGGTGTCGAACTGGTTGCCGATGAACAGCGGCAGCAGGTGGTGGAACTCCAGCACCAGCAGGCCGCCCGGTGCGAGCCGTTCGGCGCGCAGCCGCAGCATCTCGCCGACCGACGGTTCGTGCGCGATGCCATGCACGTCGACGACCAGGTCGGCTCGTTCGCCGTCACCGGCCGGCCGGCAACCGGCGGCGTACAGGTGCTCGAGCCAGGAGCCACCGTGGTGGCTGGCGAACTCGAAGACCACTCCACCGGTGAGCTCCGGGTAGTCCCTCAGCAGTTCCTTCACCGACGATTCGGCGTGCGCGATGCTCGTCGCCGACTCCACCGCCAGCGGCGGTTCGGGCAGCTGCGGCTCGACCGGGCCGAGCTGCACCAGCGTGCAGTCCCGGCACAGCCACAGCTCCAGCGGCCAGCGCGGATCGGGCCCCGGCGTGTCCGCCGTCGGGAAGTAGTCGGCACACGGTTGTGCACCGAGATCCACCACGGGTACGACGTTCTCCCCCGCGCACCCACGACACTTGAAGCTCGCCTCTTTTTGATCTCGCACTGCATCCCCTCCGGTCACCATGTCAACGTCGCCTTGGCCGTGGTGAACGCTTCGGCGTACCGCGCGCGGCACTCCATCCCGCGCAGCCGGGCCAGTCCGGCGAAGACTTCTTCGTCGAACCAGTCGTGCGGGACCTGGGACGGGTAGGCCTTGCGCAGCAGGGCGATCTTGTCGCGCAGCTGCTCCTCGGTCAGTTCGACGTACAGCCACGGCCGGCTGATGTCGCCGTCCCACTTGGGGATCTCGTAGTGCAGCACCAGTTGGTCCCGCCAGACCGTCGGCGCCAGCTCGGCGATCAGGCGGTGGTCCTGGTGCGCGTCGGTGCGGCTCGGCGCCAGCACCAGGTCCGGGCGCCGGGACGAACCGGTCTGGGCCGCCCGAGCCGTTGCCTCGAGCAACTCCTTGGTCTCGTTCCAGTACGACGGCAGCCGGCCGTCCGGCAGCTCGGCCGAGGTGACGGTCACCTCGCACTCGGGCAGGAACAGCTCCGCCGCGCGGCGGGCCTCCTCCAGCCGGAGTGCGGACCCGGTCGCGATGACGAACTCGGCGGTCAGCTCCGGCACCGACTCGGCCAGCTTCAGCAGCGTGCCGCCGCAGCCGATCTCGATGTCGTCCGGATGGGCGCCGAGGGCAACCAGATGAACCGGCCCGTCGATCAGGCCGAGCTGGAACGGCAGCATCAGATCGCCACCACTACAGGGTCGTCGCCGACGGATCCGGCCGGAGCGTCGAAGCCCTTGTCCATCACCTGGCCACGCTGCGCGCGGGCCTCGTGGCTCCACAGTGCCCACGGCTTCTTGCCGGACCGGTACAGCTCCTCGAGCTGACTGCGCTCCTTGAGGGTGTCCATCGGCGCCCAGAACCCGTGGTGCGGGATGGCCTCGAGCCTGCGCATCGCGGCCAGCCGCGGGAACGCGTCGCCGACCAGGTCCTCGTCCTCGTGCAGGACGTCGAAGATCTCCTTCTTGATGACGAAGTAGCCGCCGTTGATCCACGCGTTGAGGTCGGCCGCGGACCGCAGCCCGGTGACCCGGGCGTCGGTGCCGAACTCGACCACGTGGAAGGACGCCTGCGGCGGCACCGCGAGCAGGCTGGCGGTGATGTCACTGGTCATCACGTGGTCGACGATCTTGTCCATCGGAGCGTCGGTCAGCACGTCGCCGTAGTTGGCCAGGAACGCGTCGTCGTCCTCGAGGTACGGCCGGACCCGGCGCAACCGCTCACCGATGCTGGTGTCGATCCCGGTGTCGACGAAGGTGATCTTCCACTCACTGATGTCGGAGTCGAGCAGCTGGATCCGTTGCCCGCCCTTCGACATCACGAAGTCGTTGGAGACCGTCTCCTCGTACCGCAGGAAGTACTCCTTGACCGCGGACCCCCCGAAGCCCAGGCACAGGATGAACTCGGTGTGGCCGAAGTGTGCGTAGTAGCGCATCACGTGCCACAGGACCGGCCGGTCGCCGATCGTCATCATCGGTTTCGGCGCGGAGTCCACTCCACTGCGCATCCGCAGCCCGAACCCCCCACAGAAGATCACGACCTTCATCGCGCTGTTCCTTCCCCCCACTGAGTGCTTGTCAGATCACTTCGAGACGCGGGATGGGTACGACGAACTTCGCGCCCCACTCCCGTGCGTAGCCGAGCTGGTGGACGATCTCCTCCCGCAGGTTCCACGGCAGGATCACGATGTAGTCGGGGCGCGTCTCGGCGAGGCGCTCCGGGGCGAAGATCGGGATGTGTGTGCCCGGCAGGTACATGCCGTGCTTGTGCGGGCTGCGGTCGACCGTGTACGGCAGCAGGTCCTCGCGGATGCCGCAGTGGTTCAGCAGCGTGTTGCCCTTGCCGGGTGCGCCGTAGCCGGCGACCGACTTGCCGTCGCGCTGGGCCTGGATCAGGAACTCCAGCAGGTCGGACTTGATCGTGAAGACCTCGGTCGCGAAGCCCAGGTGGCCCTCGACCGTGTGCAGGCCCGCGTCCGCCTCGTCCTGCAGGACCTTCCCGACCAGCTCGGTCGGTTCGCCCGCGGTCTCGATCGGCGTCGACATGACCCGCAGCGAACCGCCGTGGCTGGCCAGTTCCTGCACGTCGACGACCTTCAGGCCGGCCTTCTCCAGCGCCAGCGCGGCGGTCTTCAGGCTCAGGTACGAGTAGTGCTCGTGGTAGATCGTGTCGTACTGGCGACGCTCGATCAGCCGGAGCAGGTGCGGGAACTCCAGCGACACCAGGCCGTCGTCCTTCACCAGCGCGCGCAGGCCCTTGGCGAAGTCGACGATGTCCGGCACGTGCGCGAACACGTTGTTGCCGACGACAAGGTCTGCCTGTCCGTGCCGCGCCGCCGCGTCCTTGCCGGTCTCCTCGCCGAGGAAGTAGCTCTCGGTCCGGATGCCCTTGTCGTTGGCGATCGCGGCGATGTTCGCGGCCGGCTCGATGCCGAGCACCGGGATGCCGAGCGCCGTCGCGTGCTGCAGCAGGTAGCCGTCGTTGCTGGCCGCCTCGACGATCAGGCTCTCCGCGCCGAGGTCGAGCCGCTCCTGCATGTCCACGACGAACCGGCGGGCGTGCTCCACCCAGCTGGTCGAGTACGACGAGAAGTACAGGTAGTCGCTGAACACGTCGTCGGCCGCGACGTACGCCGGGAGCTGGACCAGCAGGCAGTTGTCGCAGATCCGGACGTTCAGCGGGTAGAAGGTCTCACCGCTGTCGATCTGGTCGGCGCGCAGGAAGCTCTCGCACGGCGGCGACATGCCCAGGTCGACGAACGTCCGCGTCAGTGTCTCGCCACAGAGGCGGCAGGCGACTGATTCCCCCATCAGTGCTTCTCCTTGAATAGTGCGTCCCCGGGACCGGGGAACTGCTCGTCGGTCTGGCGGCGCAGCTGGTCGTCGACCAGGCCGGCACCGAGCAGCTGCTGGATCCGGCGCAGCCGGACGAACTGCGCGGAGTTGAAGTCCTCGAGCGTCAGGCCGTGCCGCTCGTACGCGGCGGCCAGTTCGTCCGCGCCCCTGCGCACCGTCCACGCCAGCTTGAGGTTCGGGAAGGTGTCGTTGAGCTTGCTGAAGTCGACCTTGTAGTTGCGCAGGTCCGGTCCGGCGCCGTCGGCGATCGACAGGGTCGAGCCGGGCACCGCCTCGCGGACCATCTCGGCGATGTCGCGGACCTGGACCACGTCCTCGGACCGGCCGACGTTGAACGCCTGGTCGTGGATCACCTCGCGTGGCGACTCGAGCACCGTCAGGAACGCCCGGCTGATGTCCTCGATGTGCACCAGCGGCCGCCAGGGTGTCCCGTCGCTCTCCAGCCGCACCTGCCCGGTCGTCATCGCGATCGCGGTCAGGTTGTTCACCACGATGTCGAGCCGTAGCCGGGTGGACACGCCGTACGCGGTCGCGTTGCGTAGGTAGGTCGGGCTGAAGGTGTCATCGGCAAGCTTCGACAGTTCCTTCTCGGCCAGCGCCTTGGTCTCGCCGTACGGCGTGACCGGGTACATGTCCGCGTCCTCACCGACCGCCTCGGAGCCGGCCGCTCCGTACAGGCTGCAGGAGGAGGCGAACAGGAACCGCTCGATGCCGGCGTCCTTGGCCGCCTGGGCCACCTTGAGCGTCCCGTCCAGGTTCACCGAGTACGTCGCGTCGCGGTTCAGATGACCGAGTGGATCGTTCGACAACGCGGCCAGACACACCACGGCGTCGTACCCCTCGAGCTCGGCCGCGGTGACGTCCCGCATGTCGCGCGGTCTCCGGTTCCCGATCGGATCCGGTCCTCCCAGCAGGTCGCACCCCTCGTACAACCCGGTGTCCAGCCCGTCCACCTGATGCCCGGCATCGCGCAGGAACGGCACCATCACAGCGCCGATATATCCCCGGTCCCCGGTGACCAGAACCCTCATCCGTCGCTCCCTCACCCCAGCACTGGTCTGTCGCCCAATACAGATCGGCGACCGGGCCGCCTGATACACGCAATTTCTTCCGGCGGTGTGTATCAGGGGGCGGCCGCGGCTGCTCTTCTCTGCGCTGCTGCCGTACGTGGGGGATGCCCGCGTCATGAGCCTGTGGGGGGCGTTATGAAGGTTGCCGTATTCGGCTTGGGCTATGTGGGGTCAGTGACGGCTGCGTGCCTGGCTGCCAACGGCCACGACGTCTGGGGCGTCGATGTCGATACTGCGAAGGTCGGTCCGATCACCGGGGGACACAGCCCGGTGGTCGAACCGGGCCTGGACGAACTGGTGGCGGACGGAGTCACCGCGGGAAGACTGCATGCGACCACCGATCCGCGACTCGCGCTGGAACGCGCCGACGTCTCGCTGATCTGTGTGGGGACGCCGTCGACCGCGGCGGGCAGTACCGACCTGACCTACATCCGGCGGGCGGTCCGCGACATCGCCGAGGCGGCGCATGTCGCCGAACCGCCGGAATCCGGGTTCCACAGCATCGTGGTCCGGAGCACGGTCCCGCCGGGAACCGTGGACGAGGTCGTCGCACAGGTGCTGGCCGACGTACGCCTCGCCGAGGGTTTCACCTTCGGTACGGCGATGTGCCCGGAGTTCCTGCGGGAAGGATCCGGGCTGGCCGACTTCTACGATCCACCCTTCGTCGTCGTCGGGACACGCAACGCGAAGGTCGGCACCGCCCTGACCGACCTGTTCGGGTTCCTCGGCGTCGACGTTCAGGTTGTCGACGTCCGGACCGCGGAGGCGCTCAAGTACGCCTGCAACGCGTTCCACGCGACCAAGGTGTCGTTCGCCAACGAAATGGGCCGGATCTTTCGGTACTACGGCGTGGACTCGCGCGAGGTCATGCGAATCTTCGTCCAGGACACCAGCCTCAACATCTCGCCGTACTACCTGCGGCCTGGGTTCGCGTTCGGCGGCTCGTGCCTGCCGAAGGACCTGCGCTCGGTCCTGCACCTGGCCCGGGTCAACGACACAGACCTGCCGCTGCTCGCCGGAACGCTGGCGACCAACGAGCTGACTGTCCGTGACGTCGTCGACCGGGTCGTGGCCGGCCCGGGACGCGAGATCGCACTGCTCGGCCTCAGTTTCAAGCACGCGACCGACGATCTGCGCGAGAGCCCGAGCGTCGAGCTGGCCGAACGGCTGATCGGTAAGGGCTACAACCTGCGTATCTACGACGCGATCGTGAACCCGAGCCGCCTGGTCGGCGCGAACCTGCGGCACGTGACGTCGAAGCTGCCGCACCTGCAACGGGTGCTGACCGACGACCCGACCGCGGCGCTCGCCGGCGCGGACCTGGCGATCGTGTCGGCGACCGACACCGCCGCGATCGACGCCCTGCTGAGCACTCCACCTTCCCGGACCATCGACCTCAGCGGCCGGCTCGGCAACGCCGTCGAGGCGCTGCCCGGATACGAAGGAGTCGGCTGGTGAGCGGTCCGCGCGTACTGATCATCATCCAGAACCTGTGGGTGCCGTTCGACCGCCGGGTCTGGCTGGAGTGCCAGGCCCTGGTGACGTCCGGGTACGAGGTGACCGTCGTCTGCCCGAAGGGCCCGGGCGACCCGTCGTACCAGGTCATCGACGGGGTGACGGTGCATCAGTACAAGGCGTACTCCCCCGGCGGGAGCAAGATCGGGTTCGTCGCGGAGTACGCGTACTCGTTCCTGGCGACGCTGCGGCTGGTGCTGCGGGCGCGCAAGGCCGGCACGTTCGACGTACTGCAGGCGTGCAACCCGCCGGACATCTTCTGGCCGATCGCGATGCTGCTGCGCCGGCTGGACCGGACCAAGTTCGTCTTCGACCACCACGACCTGTGCCCGGAGCTGTTCCAGTCCCGCTTCGGCGGTACGACGAGCCTGCCGTACAAGGGACTGCGGTTCCTGGAGCGGATGACGCACCGCAAGGCCGACCACGTGACCTCGACCAACGATTCCTACCGCCGGATCGCGATCACGCGCAGCGGCAAGGCGAACCACGACGTGACAGTGGTCCGCACCGGGCCCGACCCGGACAAGTTGCGCCGCGGCGGGGTGGACGAGTCGCTGCGCCGTGGTCACCGCTACCTGGTCACCTACATCGGCGTGATGGGACCGCAGGACGGGGTCGACATCGTGGTCCGCGCGGCGGATCATATTGTCAACAATCTCGGCCGGACCGACATCGCGTTCACGCTGATGGGCGGCGGTGACTCCTTCGACGACGTGGTCGCACTGCGGGACGAGCTCGGCCTCGCCGAGCACGTCGAGTTCACCGGCCGGGTGCCGGACGAGACGGTGCGCGCGGTCATGTCGACCGCGGACGCCGGCCTGTCGCCGGACCCGAAGAATCCGCTCAACGACGTGTCGACGATGAACAAGACGATGGAGTACATGGCCTTCGAGCTCCCGGTCGTCGCCTTCGACCTGATCGAGACCAAGGTCTCCGCCGAGGACGCCGCGGTGTACGTCGAGCCCAACGACGTCGCGAAGTACGGGCAGGCGATCGTCGACCTGCTCGACGACGAGGTCCGGCGCCGCCGGATGGGCCGGCTGGGCCGCGAACGGGTCGAGCAGGTGCTCGCCTGGAAACACCAGCAGAAGGCCTACCTCGAGGTGTACGACGGCCTGACCGGTCACGTCAGCGAGGTCGGCGACGTGGCCCGGGCCACGGGGTCCTGAGGTGTGCGGCATCGCCGGCTGCTACCAGCAGCACGACGGCTTCGCGCTGGCCGAGACGATGAGCGACCGGATCGCGCATCGCGGTCCGGACGCCGACCATGTCTACCGGTTCGAGGACGGTGACGTGCGGGCGCACCTCGCCCATCGTCGATTGTCGATCATCGACCTGTCGTCGGGCGCTGACCAGCCGTTCACCAAGCGCGGCCTGACGATCTGCTACAACGGCGAGCTCTACAACTACAAGGAACTGCGCGCCGAGCTGTCCAGGTCGGGCGTCGCGTTCCGGACCAGCTCGGACACCGAGGTGGTGCTCGAGGCGTGGCGGCGCTGGGGTCCGGCCGCGCTGTCGCGGTTCCGCGGCATGTTCGCGTTCGCGATGCTGGACGAGGACAGCGGCAGCATGTACCTGGCCCGCGACCCGCTCGGCATCAAGCCGCTGTACTTCCTGCGCCGTGAGGGCGGCGTGGTCTTCGCGTCCGAACTGAAGGCATTGGTCGCCGCGGTCGGGTCGGAGCTCCGCACCGAGCCCGGCGCGTTGATTGCGTCGATGCTCTACTACTGGCTGCCCGAGCAGCGCTGCGCGATCGACGGCGTGGAGAAGTTGCCGCCGGGTTCGTGGGCCGAGTTCCGGCCGGACGGCAGCAGCCGGCACGAGACGTACTGGCGCGTGACCGACATCGCGACCCAAGCAGCCGCCGGGCCGCGGGCTGATCTGCGGACGGTGATCGAGGAGTCAGTCGCCGCGCACATGGTCGCCGACGTCCCGGTGTCGACGTTCCTGAGTGGCGGCCTCGACTCGAGCCTCGTCACCGTGCTGGCGAAGCGGCTCGATCCGGGTGTCGACTCTTACACGATCACATTCCGCGCGCAGGACCAGCGGCTCGAGGCGATGCCCGACGACGCGATCTACGCGCGCAAGGTGGCGCAGCAGTTCGGCATCGACCTGCACGAGATCGAGATCGCCCCGGACGTGGTCGACCTGCTTCCGCGGATTGTCGACACGCTCGACGAGCCGATCGGTGACCCGGCCGCGATCAACACCCTGCTGATGTGCGACGCCGCGCGCGCCGCCGGTGTCAAGGTGCTGCTGTCCGGGATGGGCGCCGACGAACTGTTCGGTGGCTACCGCAAACACCTCGCCTGTGTGATGGGAGCGCAGTACCAGCGGCTCCCCGGCGTACTGCGGAACGGTCTGATCGGCCCGGCAGTACGGCGAATGCCGGTCACCGTGAACGGTCGCGGACTGCGATACGCCCGCTGGGCGAAGCGGTTCCTGACATTCGCGGACCTGCCGGAGGAGACGGCGTTCCGGCGCAGCTACACGATGTACGACGGTGACCAGCTGACCGGACTGCTGAGCCCGGACCTGGAGCCGTACGTCGGGAAGCTGCTGTCGGAGCACAGCGACATTTACCACGACACGACGCTCGACGATCACGTGAACCGGATGTGCCTGGCGGACTCGCGGATGTTCCTCCCCGGCCTCAACCTGGCCTACACCGACCGGTCCAGCATGGCCGCATCGACCGAGGTCCGGACGCCGTTCGTGGACCCGATCGTCGCCGCGGCGGCGTTCTCGATCCCGGGCAGCGAGAAGATCCACCGCCGGCAGGGCAAGCTCGCGCTGAAGAAGGCGGCCGAGGCTTGGCTGCCGAAGGAGATCATCTACCGGCCGAAGGCGTCGTTCAGTGCGCCGCTGCGGGCTTGGGTCCGCAACGACCTGCGGGAGCTCGTCGACGACACCTTGCTCCGCGGCGAACTCGTCGGCAGCGGCTTCCTCCAGCAGGCCGCCGTACAGCGGCTGGTCGACGACGAGCGCGCCGGTCGCGAGGACTACTCGAAGCAGATCTGGCAGCTGCTGACGCTGGAGACCTGGACCCGCCACATGCGCTCCCTGGGCGTGACCATCACCTCACTCTGAAGGCTCCACACTCTCTGAAGGACTGGCATGAAACAGGTTGCACAGAACTACAAGTCCGGTGAGCTCGCGGTCCTGGACGTGCCTCCGCCCACCTGTGCGCCGGGCGGCGTGCTGGTCCGCTCGCTGTACTCGCTGATCTCCACCGGCACCGAGCTGATGAAGGTCGGCGAGGCCAAGCTGTCCATGCTCGGCAAGGCGCGGGCGCGGCCGGACCAGGTCCGCAAGGTGCTGGACTCGGTCGCCCAGCAGGGCGCGGTCAACACCTACAAGAAGGTGATGAACAAGCTCGACTCGTACACGCCACTGGGCTACTCGCTGTGTGGTGTGGTGGTCGAGGTCGGCGCCGGCGCCGAGGAGTTCAGCGTCGGGCAACTGGTCGCTGCCGCGGGCAACGAGTTCGCGCTGCACGCGGAGTACAACTGGATCCCGGTCAACCTGTGCGTGCCGGTGCCGGACGGCGTACCGCCGGAGCAGGCCGCGTTCTCGACGGTCGGTGCGATCGCGATGCACGGCGTACGGCAGGCCGAGGTGCAGCTCGGCGACACCGCGGTGGTGATCGGGCTCGGGCTGGTCGGTCAGCTCGTTGTGCGGCTGCTGGTTGCGGCCGGGGTACGGGTGTTCGGGATCGACACCGTCGACGACCGGTGCCGGATGGCGGAGAAGGCCGGCGCGCTGCACTGCTCGTCCGCGGACGAGGCAGGGATCGCGTCGCTGGAGCGGTCGATCCTCGAGGCTTCCAGCGGACTGGGTGCCGACCACATCCTGCTGGCCGCCGGTGGTCACTCGAACGGCCCGGTGGAGACCGCGGCCCGGCTGGCGCGCGACCGCGCCCGGGTGGTCGACATCGGCAAGACCAGGCTCGACCTGCCGTGGAACGCGTACTACGACAAGGAACTCGACGTCCGGTTCTCCCGCTCCTACGGCCCCGGCCGGTACGACGACCGCTACGAACTCCAGGGCATCGACTACCCCGCCGGGTACGTCCGCTGGACCGAACGCCGCAACCTGGCGTGCTTCATAGACCTGATTGCCCGCGAACAGATGGACATCGGTTCCCTGATCGCCGGCACCTTCCCGATCGCCGACGCGACAGACGTCTACCAGCAACTCAGTACAGGAGCCCTCCCCGGAGTCGGCTTCCTCTTCGAGTACCCGAAGGATGCCGCGGAACCGCCGGAAGGCAATGGAGCGGCGCACACCGGAGCCGGCGCGGTGCAGAGCGCCGGGGGAATTGCGGGAACCGCGCCCGGGTCCACGGATGCTGCGACTACTACCCGCCGGCGGGAGCCGGGCGGGCGGCCGGCTTCCGCCGGCGGAGCGCGGCTGGGGTTCATCGGGGCAGGCAACTACGCATCGAGCATGCTCCTGCCGCACCTGCAGAAGAACGAGGATGCCGTCCTGGCTCACGTCGCGACCAACAAGTCGCTGTCCGCCGCCAACGCGCAGCGCAGGTTCGGGTTCGAAAACATCTCGACCGAGGCGAACGCCGTACTGTCCGACGAGAGCCTGGACGCAGTGTTCGTGGTGACTCGGCACAGTAGCCATGCGGAGTTGGCGTGCCGGGCACTGGAGACCGGGAAGGCGGTCTTCGTGGAGAAGCCGCTGGCGCTGACCACCGAGGACGTGGACCGGATCGTCGCCACGGTCGACGCCACCGGCAACGACCGGCTGATGGTCGGGTTCAACCGCCGATTCGCTCCCCTGCTCACCGACCTGCGCGACCGGTTCGGCGACCCGGGCGGCAACTACTCACTGCGCTACCTGGTCAACGCCGGCCGGCTGGACCCGTCCAGCTGGTACCTCGACCAGGACAAGGAGGGCAGCCGGTTCGGCGGCGAGGGCGGCCACTTCATCGACACCCTGGCCTGGTGGCTGAACAGCCCGCCCACCGAGGTGTACGCCGTCCCCGGACCGGACGCCGGCGACGTCATCGTCACCCTGCGGTTCGCGAACGGCTCGGCCGGCCAGATCACGTACGTCGGCGGCGGCAACGCGCGGTTCCCGAAGGAGACGCTGGACATCACCGGCGGCGGCCGCAACGGCCGGCTGGACAACTTCCAGAGCGCCTCGGTCTGGGCCGGCCGGAAACCCTCGACCCGGAAGGCCCGCGGCACCGACAAGGGCCAGCGTGTCGAACTCGAACGCTTCGTCGCCGCGGTCAGGTCCGGCGGCCCGATGCCGATCTCGTTCGACTCACTGATCGCCACCACGCGCGCGACCATCGCCGTCGACCGGAGCCTGGCCAGCGGCCGTCCGGAGATGGTGTGAGCCGCCAGCCCTTGGGTTGGTACGTCCGCCGCCTGCGCCGGATGTCCCCCACCGAGCTGGCCTGGCGTACGCGCGACCACGTACGTCGTACCACCTGGGCCTATCAGCAGGTCAAGCCCGGGCAGGACGTGCAGGTGCATCCGCCGGTGCGCAAGGAGCTGACCTTCGGTACGACGCTGCCGTCGCATGCGGCGGACGCCGTACCGGAGGAAGCGCGCAAGGCGATCATCGCGACCGCGGACGCGATCATGGCCGGAAAGCTGGACGTGCTCGGCGCCGACCGGACGGACCTGCGCTCGCCGGACTGGTTCCGCGACCCGACCACCGGCCGGCGGTCCGACCCGGCGCAGTACACCTTCCGGCTGAACCACCGCAACGAGGAACTGGTCGGGAACGTCAAGCAGGTCTGGGAATTGTCCCGGCACCACCACCTCACCCAGCTGGCCGCGGCCTGGTACCTGACCCTCGACGACGCGTACGCCGAGCGTGTCGCCGAGCACCTGAACGACTGGTGGCGGTCCAACCCGTTCCTGTCCGGTGTGCACTGGGCGAGCGGGATCGAGATCGGCATCCGGCTGATCAGCTGGACCTGGATCCGGCGACTGCTGAACGACTGGCCCGAGGTCACCGACCTGTTCGAGCACAACGAACTCGCGCTGCGGCAGATCTACTGGCACCAGCGCTATCTGGCCGCGTTCCGCAGCCGCGGCTCGTCGGCGAACAATCATGTGATCGCCGAGGCCGCCGGGCAGCTCGCGGGTGCTTGCGCGTTCCCGTGGTTCACCCAGAGCTCGCGCTGGCGCGACGATGCGGCCGCGCTCCTCGAGAGCGAACTGGACGCGAACACCTTCCCGTCCGGCGTGAACCGCGAACTCGCGACCGACTACCACCGCTTCGTCGCCGAGCTCGGCCTGTACGCCGCTCTCGAAGCGGACAAAGCCGGCCATCCGTTGACCGAGAAGGCCTGGGCCCTGCTGACGCGCACGATCGACGTGGCCGCGGCGATTGTCGACAACACGCTGCGGCCGCCACGTCAGGGCGACGACGACGAGGGCATGGTGCTGGTCCTGGATCCACCGAATGTCAGCAATTGGTCGGCGTTCCTGTCCCTCGGCGCCGCCGTCGTCGGCCGCGCGCTCTGGTGGCCGGAGGTCCCGGTCACGGCGACCGCGGCCCTCGTCGGTTCACTGGTAGATGGTCGACAATCCGATCGTCCAGCCGAACGACCAGATCATTTCGAGGATGCGGGCCTCACGATCCTGCGCAGCCGCGACGCAGGGCCGGAGATCTGGTGCCGCGCCGACGCAGGCCCGCACGGCTTCCTGTCCATCGCCGCGCACGCGCACTGCGACGCGCTCTCGCTCGAGGTCCGGGTCGGCGGCGTCGACGTCCTGGCGGATCCAGGCACGTACTGCTATCACGGTGAAGAGGGCTGGCGGAACTACTTCCGCTCGACCATCGCCCACAACACCGTCGAGGTATCCGGCACCGAGCAGTCCGTCCAAGGCGGCCCGTTCCTCTGGTTGCGCGGGGCAACAGGCCGGGTACGCCGCTACGCCGCTGATGGTGATGTGGCGACGTGGGACGCCGAACACGACGGCTACCAATCCGGCGACAACCCGGTGATACACCGGCGGACCGCCGTACTGGATCACGGGGTACTGCGGGTCGAGGACCGGCTCGATACGACAGCCGGCGTACGGATCGCGTGGCATCTCGGGCCTGAAGTGACCATCGACCTGGATGGAGCGACCGGACGGCTGGAGTGGCCGAACAGCTCGGCGGTCGTCGAGTTGCCGGCCGGCCTGAGCTGGTCCGCGCACCGTGGTGACGACGATCCGTTGCTGGGCTGGTACTCACCGCGATTCGGGCACAAGGTCCCGATCACGACACTCGTCGGTACCGGGAACCTCACGGCGGAGGACCCGGCGGTCAGCACATTCCGATTCCGGTCTTGACCGGAGATCGGCTGTATCAGCCCTCTTTCACCGCCCTCTATTACAGGACACCACCGTGGCGTTCGACTGGAGGGGACTGTGAGCGCACAGCAGCTCGACGTCAAGAAGTCCTGGCGGGCCATTCGTAGGTACCGCCTGATCGTCGCTGCCGTGGCAGCGGTCGGCCTGCTCGTCGGTCTTGCCGCCGGGTTCTTGGTGCCGCCACTGCACACCGCCACTTCGCTCGTGGTGCTGCCGCCACCACTGGCAGCCGATCCGGAGAAGGCGACCGGCACGCAGAGCATCGAGACGCAGGTCTTCATCGCGGAGAGCGAGCCGGTGCTGAGGAGCGCGGGGCAGAACCTGTCGCCCGCGCTGCCCTCCGAAGTGGTCAAGGGCAGGGTCAAGGTCACCGCCGTCACCGACGACGTCATCCAGATCGACGCCAAGGGAACGACGGCCGGTCAGTCGATGCGACTGGCGAATGCTGTCGCCGAGGTCTACCTGGTCTTCGTCACCACGGACCAGAAGCTGCCCGGCGACCTGGGGAAGAAAACGGGGGCACGGGTCTTGGAGCAGGCGACTACCGCACGGGGCGGGAATCTCGCGATTCACTTGGGAATCTTCGGGTTGCTCGGCGCACTGATCGGCGCCGTGGCCAGCTCGATCGGCGTACTGGCGAAGGTCCGCGGCGACCGGCGGCTGCGGCTGCGGGACGAGATCGCGGACGCGGTCGGACTTCCGGTGCTGGCGTCGGTTTCGTCGTACCAGGCAACCGATGTGTCCGACTGGGCCTATCTGCTCGAGCACTATTCACCAACGGCCGTCGAGGCCTGGAGTCTGCGCAAGACGCTGCATCACCTCGGCCTGGACGTGAAGGGCGGCGGGCCTGTCTCGCTGACCGTCATCTCGTTCACCGGTGACGACAAGGCGCTGCCGCTCGGCCCGCAACTGGCCGCGCTCGCCACGTCGATCGGCATCACCACCTCGATCGTGGTCGACTCGCACCAAGAGCCGGCCGGCACCACGGCATTGAGCATCCACCTGGTCGTCGTCGATCGGGACGCGCCGCACCTGGTCGGCGCCGAGCGCACCACCAACACGATCGTCGCCCTGTCGGCCGGCACCGTGACGGCCGAGGAACTGGCCCGGCTGGCTGTCGCGGCCGCGGCCGACGACCGGAACATCGACGGCCTGGTCGTCACCGATCCCGACCCGACGGACCGCACCATCGGCCGCGTCTCGCAGTCGATGCGCCGGTCGAGCTCCCGGCTGCCGACCCTCCTCACCGGTACCGCGAGGAGGGGCAAATGAGTAACCAGCCGTCCACCGAGCCCGTGGTGAGCCAGCCGGCCTGGACCGACGACGACGGCCTGTTCGCCGACGACGGACCCTCGACCGCGTACCCGCCGGACGCGCTGGTCACCTTTCGGTTTCTCCGCGACGCAGTCCGCCGGCACCTGCGGATCTGGCTGATCGTCGGCATCGTCGGGCTGGGCTGTGGCCTGGCGTCGACCGTCGTAGTGCCGACGACGAACGCTTCGTCGACCCGCTTGCTGCTCACCCATCGCGATGGTGAGGACCCGGCGAAGGCGATGGCCACGGATGTCAGCCTGGCGACCACACACACGGTGGCACAGCGGGTCATCGACCTGCTCAAGCTGCCCGAGACGCCGGATGACCTGCTCAAGGAGTACACCGTCGGCGGCAAGACCGACCGGGTGCTCGAGATCACGGCCTCGGCGAAGACTCCTGACCAGGCGACCAAGCTGGCGACCGTCGTCGCACAGGTGTTTCTGGTCTACCGCAAGGAGCAGATCGCGCTGCAGGACGCGCCGCTGCGTCGCGACAAGACCGCGGCCGAGGGCGACCTGACCGTGGCCGAGCAGGCGGTCCGCGCCGCCGGCGACGATCCGGCCCAGATGAAGGAACCGAACAGCCCGGCGGGGGTCCGCCTCGGCGCCGCCCGCGACCGGTACGTCTACGTTAGTCAGCAGCTGCTCGACCAGCAGGCCCAGGCTTCGCGAATGAACAGCAGCCGGATGCTCGACGCGGCCGCGCCGGTGCCGGTCTCGGCCAAGCGGACGATCGCGATCAACGCGGCCACCGGGCTGCTCGCCGGGCTGTTCATCGGTCTCGGCTTCGTCATCGTTCGTGCGCTGATCTCGGACCGGCTGTGGAAGCGGCAGGACATCGCCCGTGCGCTGGGTACCCGGGTCCGGCTGAGCAGCGAACGGCCGCCGCGCTGGCAGCTCCTGCCCTATCCCCGGTACCTGAGCGACGCGCAGCGACGGCAGCCGGAGGTCCGGCTGATGGTGCAGCACCTCGACCAGCGCATCTTCTGGGGCGAGCGTCCCACGCCGGGCATGACCGTGGTCAGCGTCGACGACGTGAAGACCTGTGCCCTGGTGGTGGCGTCGCTGGCGGTGGCGCTGGCCGAGGAGGGCAAGCACGTACTGGTGGCCGACCTCACCGAGTCCGGCAGGCTCGCGGGGATGCTCGGCGTCAAGACGCCCGGCACCCACGAGTCACGGTTCAGCGAACCGGGCCTTCGGATCGACGTCCATCGCCCCGACCCGGACCGCGGACCGGCGCAAGGCTGCTATCTGCACCTGAGCGACTCCCACCGGCCGTCGAGCTCCGGTGACGTCGCACTCGACTCGGCCTGGGAGGTCTCGGACATCGTTCTCACCCTGACCACCCTGACGCCGGAGATCGGCGCCGATCACCTGGGCACGTGGGCGTCGCACGCCGCCGTCGTGGTGACCGCGGGTCAATCGACCACCACCAAGATCCAGGCCACCGGCGAGATGCTGCGGCTGGCCGGACTCGAGCTGGACACCGCTGTCGTCCTCCGTCCGGATCAGACCGACGAGGGTGTCGGCGTCGCCGAAGCCGAGGCCGGTACGCCGAGGACGGTGGACGTCGAGATGTTCGGCCGATGACCACGATCACCACCCGGTGGAGCACGCAGCTGGCCACGCGGCTCGGCCACCGCCCGACCAGGCGGGTGGTCGCGCCCGAGGTCCGGCGGCGCCGGCGGGTCCAGCTCACCTGGGCACTGCTCGTGCTGAACGTGATGACGTTCTTCCCGGGCGCGCCACACCTGCTGCCGATCCCGGGGTCCCTCGGCAAGCTCATCGCCCAAGGAGCCCTGGTCGGCGCACTGATGATGGCGCTGTCGGTGAACCGGCCGGTCCGGATCCGGCCGAGTGTGTTCATCTTCCTGCTCCTGATGCTGGCGGCCGAGGGCCTGCTCGCCAGCGTCCGGGCCGAGTTCCTGTTCGGTGCGCTCTTCCGCGGCGGCCGCCTGTTCACCTTCGCGATGGTGCTGTGGCTGCTGACACCGTGGTGGACCCGCCGGGACCTCCTGCTCGTCCGGACGCACCTCCTTGTCCTGTGGACCATCCTCGGATCGGTCGTCCTCGGTCTGCTCGTCGCGCCCGGGGTGGCGCTCACCGACGACCGGCTCGGCGGCACTCTCTGGCCCATCCCGCCGACGCAGGTCGGGCACTACGCCGCGGTGGCGGCCGGCCTCACGATCGTGCTGTGGCTATCCGGGCTACTCCGGCGCGGAGTCGCGCTCACCAGCGTGCTGGTGGCCATTCCCGTGTTGCTGCTGACGCATACGCGGACCGCGTTGGTCGCGCTGCTGGCCGGCGTACTGATCGCGGGGCTGAGCCTGTTCACCGCGCGGTCGCGGGTGCGCAAGTCGTTCGCCATCGGCTTCGCCGTCTTCTCCGTCGGAGCACTCACCCTCGGCTCGGTGGTAGCGACCTGGCTGGCGCGCGGGCAGGACGCCGAAGAAGTGACCGCACTGACCGGCCGCAGGGCCGTCTGGGACTCGATCCTGGCCGAGCCGCGGTCGGCGTTCGAGACCCTGTTCGGCTTCGGCCTGTCGAACAAGTCCTTCAACGGCCTGCCGATCGACAGTAACTGGCTCGGCACGTACTACGACGTCGGGCTGGTCGGGGTCGCGATCACGATCATGCTGGTGCTGTTCGTCCTGACCGCCGCCTGGTTCCGCCCGCAGGGACCGCATCGCGCGCTCGCGTTGTTCCTGGTCGCGTACTGCGTGGTCGCGTCGTTCACCGAGAGCGGCCTCAGCGAAGCGTCGCCGTACCTGCTCGAGCTGACGCTGGCGGCATCACTCGTGTACTCCACATCCACCCGTGAAGGAGTGCGATGAAGATCCTGCTGGTACACAACCGGTACCGGTCGACCGCTCCGAGCGGGGAGAACCGGGTGGTCGACCAGGAGAGCGAGGCACTGACCGCCCTCGGCCACGAGGTCCGGCACTTCGAGCGGCACAGTGACGCCATCGAGGACTGGCCCGCGTGGCAGAAGGCGACGTTGCCCGCCCGCGTGGTCTGGAACCCGGCGAGCCGGCGGGACCTCGCCGCTGCCCTGGCCGAGGACCGGCCCGACGTCGTTCACATCCACAACACGTTCCCGCTGCTGAGCCCGTCCGTGCTGTACGCGTGCCGCAAGGCGGGCGTCCCGGTCGTGATCACCCTGCACAACTACAAGCTGCTGTGCGCCAGCGGCGACTTCTTCCGCAACGGCGAGGTCTGCCACGACTGCGCCGGTGGCAACCCGGCGCCCGCGGTGATCCACCGTTGCTACCGGGGATCCGCGCTGGCGACCTCGACCACGGTGCTGAACGCCCGGAGCCACCGGCGCAGCTGGCGCCGCCTGGTATCGGCGTACATCTTCATCTCCGAATCCCAGCGACAGCTGATGGCCGCGATGGACTTCGAGCCGGACCGGACGTTCGTCAAACACAACGTGGTCCCGTACGACGGCCCCGTCGGCGGACCGAAGGAGCGCCAGGTCACGTACGTCGGACGCCTGGACGCGGCCAAGGGCGCTCCCCTGCTGATGAAGGGCTGGGACGCGTACCGCGCGATCGCCAGCGACGACGCGCTCCGGCTCGTGATCGCCGGCGGCGGCCCGATGCTGGACGAGGTCACCGCCTGGGCGGCCACCCGGCCGTCCGTCGAGCTGCGCGGGATGATGACCAAGCCGGAGGTGTTCGAGCTGATCCGCTCGTCCCGGGCCGTCGTCCTGCCGTCGGAGTGGGAGGAGACGTTCGGCCTGGTGGTCGTCGAGGCGATGGCAGTCGGCATACCACTGCTGGCGTCCGGCCACGGGTCGTTCCCGGACCTGATCACCGACGGCGTCGACGGCGCGCTGTTCGAACCGGGACGTCCGGACGCGCTCGCCAAGTTGCTGCTCGACGTCGACACATCCCCCGACCGGTACGACGATCTCGGCCGGCAGGCCCGGACGACGTACGAGAAGAAGCACCAGCCCCACCAGAGCATCGATCAGTTGCTCGACATCTACCGGTACGCGATCGAGCACCCGGTAACCGCCACCGCCTGAGTCCGAGGCCCAGATGCCCCCCGAAGGAAACGCCATGGAACAACGCGACCCGTCTACGGGACACGCGTGGTACCGCCGCCCGCCGTTCCTCATCGCCGCGACATCGGTCGTGGTCGCCGCGCTCGTCGTGGTCGGGATCACCGTGCTCGACGGCGACGCGAGATCGAAGGCTCAGTCCACTCCGTCCGCTTCACCCGCGGCCACGGAAACCAACGTCACCGCACCGACAGCGCCGCCGGCGCGGGTCTGTGGGAACGCCAAGGCCCTGGCCGGTCCGGCCAAGGCTCCGTCCGGTGCGGTCGTGGTCGGCACGGGCCAGAACCTCAACCAGCTCACCACCTCGCATCCGGCCGGCACCACCTTCTGGCTGGCCGCAGGAACCCACAAGCTCGGCGCCGGCATGTATGCCCAGGTGATCCCGAAGGACGGCAACACCTACGTCGGCGCGCCCGGCGCGATCCTGGATGGCGCCAAGGACAATCGGTACGCCTTCACCGGCTACGCTACCAAGGTCACGGTGAAGAACCTGACCATCCAGAACTTCGGCGCACCCCGGACGAACAACGACGAGGGCGTGGTGAACCACGACGCCGCCGCCAGCTGGACGGTCGAGGCCAACACGATCCGTCTGAACGCCGGCGCCGGGCTGATGGTCGGCGACCACAACGTTGTCCGCGGCAACTGTCTGCAGCAGAACGGCCAGTACGGCTTCAACGCCTACAACCCGGGCAAGGTCAAGGGCATCACGATCGAGAAGAACGAGATCGCCGGCAACAACACCGACGACTGGGAGAGGGTCAAGAAGGGCTGCGGGTGCACCGGCGGCGGGAAGTTCTGGGAAGTCACCGGCGCTGTGGTACGGGGCAACTGGATCCACGACAACCTCAGCGCCGGGCTGTGGGCGGACACCAACAACACCGGCTTCGTGATCGAGGGCAACTACATCTCCAGCAATCTGGCCGAGGGCATCATCTACGAGACCAGCTACAACGCCGGCATCCGTGGCAACACGTTCGCCCGCAACGGTCTCGTGAAGGGTCCGCTGAACCTCGGGTTCCCGACGTCGGCGCTGTACATCTCTGAGTCCGGCAGCGACCCGCGGGTAGCCGGCGTCTACAACAAGACCTTCGAGGTGAGCGATAACGTCTTCACCGACAACTGGTCCGGCGTCGTGCTGTGGGAGAACGCCGACCGGTTCGCCGGGTCGCCGGCCAACACCAGCACCGGCTCGGGCACGCTGGTGAACCCCTCTGTGGTGACGGCCAAGTCCTGCAACGAGACCACGATCAAGAAACCGCCGTACCTGGCCGACTGTCGGTGGAAGACGCAGAACGTGCGCGTGCACGACAACCTGTTCAGCCTCGTCCCGGACAATATCGGCAAGACCTGTGCGTTCAGCAGCGGCTGCGGCTTCAACGGTCTGTTCTCCAACTGGGGCACGTTTCCGACCTGGTCGCCGTACAAGACGGCGACGGTGCAGGACGCGATCACGCACGACCAGGGCAACCGGTTCTTCAACAACACCTACGCCGGACCGTGGAACTTCATTGTGCACGAACAGGGCAACCGGGTGAACTGGGCCGCCTGGCAGGGCGCACCGTACGGCCAGGACCAGGACAGCGTGATCAAGGTGCAAGGGGAGCGCTGAGCACGGTGATCGGGCCTCCTGAGCGTGCCGTAGGCGAGCAGATCGCGCTGCTCCGCTCGGTCGGCTATGCCGCGTTCGGGCGGCATGAGCGGGATCTCGACGTACTCGACCTGGTCTTCGACAGCCTCGTCGACGCCCCTGGCTTCTCCAGCGACACTCATGGCGACTTCCGCCGGCTGCGGTTCACCGGCCACGGCATCACCTTGGACGTCGACATCCACGGACAGACCGACCTGACCGTCGAACTGCGGGTCTCCCCGTCCGGACCGGTGATGGTCGAGTCCCGCGGTGCCGACGACGGACCGACCGCGGCCCGGCTGGTCAGCTTCCTGCTCCGGTGGCCGGGCAGCACACAACGGCCGGTCCGGACCGCCTGGATCATGCTCTGATCAGACGGATCCGGACCAGCCGCCGGATACAGGCTCCTGCTTCAGGAGGCAAGCAGCAGTCTGAGCTTCTCCAGGCACCGGCCGCGGATCGGGCCGATGCTGCCGATCGGGATTCCGATCGTCGCCGAGATCTCCGCGTACGGCGCGGGCGGGTCGGCCATCAGCATGCCGAGCAGCTGCTGCCACCGGTCCGGCAGGCTCTCCAGAGCCCGCCGTACGTCGACCGCCCGCTCGTCGGCGAGTAGATCCGCGTCCAGCTCCGGCAGGTCGCCGGGCACCCCCTCGAACGCGGCCGACTCGTAGGTGAGCAGGACCCGCTTGCGGAACGCCAGCACCCGCAGGCATTCCCGGCGGGTGGTGACGACCAGCCACGCGCCGACCCGTTCGGGGTCGACGCGGTGGATGTGCTCGAGCAACCGCAGCCAGACCATCTGGGATACGTCCGCGGCGTCGCTGTCGCTGAGCCGGAAGCTGCGGGTAACGGCCCAGACGAGCCGCGCATAGTGGTCGACCAACCGGCTCCAGGAGCCCTGGTCCCCGGACGCGGCCTGGATCACCAGGGTCGCGGCCTCGGACCGGACGACGACAGCGTCGTCGGCCGTTTCCTGATCAGTACCGGGCTCGGCACTGAGGTGTTGCATCATGAATTCCCCCCTCGGGAATGCACCGCGTGTTCTGACGTCCCCCGACGTAGTGGTGCGGTTGACTCCGCCCGGCCGGCAGATGGCCGGGCGGGTTCAATAGGCGCCGTCGCTTCCCAGGACGGCGCGAGCGGTCTTCCACAAAATGAGCAGGTCCAGCGCGATCGACCAGTTGTCGGCGTACCGCAGGTCGAGCCGCATGGACTCCTCCCAGGTCAGATCGCTGCGACCGCTGACCTGCCACAGGCCGGTCAGGCCGGGCTTCACGAGCATCCGCCGCGCGTCGTCGATCTGGTACTTCGCGACCTCGGCGGGCAGCGGTGGCCGTGGGCCGACCAGTGACATGTCCCCCCGGAGCACGTTCACCAGTTGCGGCAGCTCGTCGATCGAGAACCGGCGCAGGTACTTGCCGACCCTCGTCACCCGTGGATCGTCGCGGAGCTTGAACAGCACCCCGTTGCCCTCGTTCAGCTTCTGCAGGTCGGCCTTGCGTTCCTCGGCGTCGGCCACCATCGTGCGGAACTTCAGCATCGAGAACTGCTCACCGCCGCGGCCGACCCGGGTCTGCCGGAACAGCACCGGCCCCCGGCTGGTCGCCTTCACCATGACCGCGGTCACGATCAGGATCGGCGAGACCGCCAGCAGCAGCAGACACCCGAGTACCCGGTCGAAGATGGTCTTCAGCAGGTGCGGCCCGCCGCTGACCGAAGGCCGCTCCAGGTGCAGCAGCGAGAGTCCGGCGACCGGTCGGATCGAGATCCGCGGGCCGGCGACCTCGACGATGCCCGGCGAGACGATCAGTTCGACACCGCGCTGTTCGAGCGCCCATGACAACTTCCGCAGCGTGTACCCCGCCAGCTCAGGATCCGCGGCCACTGCCACGACCTCGACGTCGTACTGGTCGACCGCGGCCAGGATGTTCATCTCGGTCCGGCCCAGCCGTTCGGGCTCCGGTTCCTCGAAGGCGTCGCCGCGCGGCAGGCAGCTCGCGACCACGATGTAGCCGTCGGCCGGCCGCTCCTCCAGGTGCCGCCGCAGCGTGGTCACCTGGTCGTTGCGTCCGACAACGAGCACCCGGCGCATGCACCGCCCGGCGAACCGCCGCCAGGAGATGCTGCGGTGCAGCACCCATCGGCCGAACATCGCCGCCAGGCACGTCATCGGCACCGCCAGGATGACGAAACCACGCGCGACCTCGCTCTTGGTCGCGTACGACGTGATGGCGACCAGGGCGGTCAGTGCGACCGCGGCCCGGATGATCGAGCGGAACTCCTCCGGCCCGGTGCCGAAGTACCGGGTCTCATAGCCCCGCTGCAGCGCCACACAGGCCAGCCAGGCGATCGGCAGCAGCGCGCCCACCAGGATGTAGCCAAGGTTGATCTGGGCCCCGAAGCGGGCCACCAGCGCGAGCGAGCCACCGGTCACGGCCGCGGCCAGGTCGGCCGTGAGCGCGGCTCGGCGGTACCTGCCCACCCAACGCGCCTCGGTGAACCGGGCCGACAGCGGCACGATCGCCGGAATCTCGTCCGGTACCACCCAGACCGGCCGACGACGCTCCCCCGACGGCGCCGGCCGTAGATCAGCCGAATCGGCCAACCCCTCGGACATGACGAATTCAGTCACGCACAGTCACCCCCCACAGGTGAAAAGCGATGCCCGCGACCAACCCACTCCCCGTCACGGACCTCGATGAAATGCCGCCCCCACAACGGCATTGACCCAGAGAGTACTACGGGAATGCCCTGGTCGGACAGTACCCGGAGCGAGTGTTTACCCGTGCGAAATCCAGCACCCGGACGAAGACCCCCGGAGCCTGTTTTCCAGGCTCAGGGGGTCTCGTGTCGACTACAGCACGTGATCGGCCGCCGGGTCGGGACGGCGATCGCCGGCAGTGTGTTCAGCCGGCGATCAGGCCGTCACCGCTGATCAGCTCGCGCATCTCGCCCAGCGTGCTGTCGCCCGGCGGCAGGATCGCGTCGGAGTCGTGCAGCTCGTCGTCCGGCAGCTTGTCGCCGGCCCGGACGAACTCCAGCAGCGCGGCGAAGGCAGTCTTGAAGCCCGCCTCGTCACTGGCGGAGACAGCCTTCTCCAGATCGGTGTCGACCGCATTCAGCTGGTCCAGCTTGTCGTCGGCCAGTCGCCACTGACCTTCGCCCATGATGCGAACGATCATCGAAGATCACCGTCCTGCGGCCGGGCCGGCTCGGCCGCCGGCTGCTGCGCCGGCTGCTGGGCAGGCGCCTGCGCCTGGGCCGGCCCAGGGGTCTCACCGGGCAGCTCCTTGGGCGCACTGCCGCCGGAGAGCTGCGCCTTCATCGCGGCCAGCTCGCTCTCCACGTCGGAGCCGGACGACATCCGCTCCAGCTCCAGCGTGATGTTGTCCTTCGCCGTACCGCTGGCGTCGTCGAGCGCACCGGAGGCGAGCAGCTCGTCGATCGCGCCGGCCCGGGCCTGCATCTGCTGGGTCTTGTCCTCAGCCCGCTGGACTGCCAGACCGACGTCGCTCATCTCCTCGGAGATGCCCGAGAACGCCTCGTTGATCCGGGTCTGCGCCTCGGCCGCGGTGTAGGTGGCCTTGATGGTCTCCTTGCGGGTCCGGAACGACTCGACCTTGGCCTGCAGCCGCTGGGAGGCGAGCGTCAGCTTCTCCTCCTCACCCTGCAACTGGGCGTGCTGGGTCTGCAGATCGTCGATCTGGCCCTGCAGCCCGGACTTGCGGGTCAGGGCCTCCCGGGCCAGGTCCTCGCGGCCCATCGAGAGCGCCTTCTGCGCCTGGTCCTGGAGCTTGCTGGACTGGGACTGCAGCTGGGAGGCCTGCAGCTCCACCCGCTTGCGGCTGGTGGCCACGTCGGCCACACCTCGCCGCACCTTCTGCAGCAGCTCCAGCTGCCTCTGATACGAGTAGTCAAGGGTTTCGCGAGGATCCTCGGCCTTGTCCAGGGCGGAATTCGCCTTGGCCTTGAAGATCGTCGACATCCGCCTGAAGATGCTCATCGATATCCGTACCCCTTCTGTGCCGGCGTGACGACCCGGCGTGCCTTGTCCACCCTATGTCCCCACGGGTCACCACACCATCAGGACCGGCCCCGATAAAGTGGGTGTCAGGTCCGGGGACCACCCCGAGTCGCGACCTGCCCTGCCGAATGAGGTTCAGACCCCGTGTTCCGTCGTACCAAGTCTGAGACAGATACCACCGTACCCGCCGAGCCCCAGGCCAAGCCGGGCGGGAAGGGACGCCCCACCCCGACCCGCAAGGAGGCGGAGGCGGCCCGCAAGGCCGCGCTGCGCAAGCCGCGCAACCGCAAGGAGGCGTCGGCGTACCGGCGGGAGAAGGTCCGGACCGAGCGGGCCAAGATGCAGGACGCGATGCGTACGGGCGACGACCGGTACCTGCCGGCCGCCGACAAGGGGCCGGTCCGGCGGTTCGCCCGGGACTACGTGGACGCCCGCTACTCGGTGATGGAGTTCGCGCTGCCGGTGCTCCTGGTGGTGTCCCTGGTCGGCGTGGTGTTCTCGGCGCAGTTCCCCTGGCTGGCCGGCATCGTCAACCTGCTCTTCCTGGTGATGATCGTGCTGATCGCGCTGGACTGGTTCCTGCTCTCGGCCGGCCTGCGGAAGGCGGTCACGGCGAAGTTCCCGAAGGAGCCGACCAAGGGCATCGGGTTCTACGCGGTCCGGCGGACCATGCAGATGCGCCGCTGGCGGATGCCCAAGCCGATGGTGAAGCGCGGCGAGAAGCCGAGCTGATCCGGGCCCAGTAGGGTCGGGGGTATGGACTTCCGCTATCTCGGCAACAGTGGTTTGAAGGTCAGCGAGATCTCGTACGGGAACTGGCTGACGCATGGCTCCCAGGTGGAGAACGAACAGGCCAAGGCGTGTGTGCGGGCGGCCCTGGAGGCCGGCATCACCACGTTCGACACGGCCGACGTGTACGCCAACACCAAGGCCGAGTCGGTTCTCGGCGAGGCGCTGGAGGGTCAGCGGCGCGAGTCGCTGGAGATCTTCACGAAGGTCTACTGGCCGACCGGCCCGGGCGGACCGAACGACACCGGTCTGTCCCGCAAGCACATCCACGAGTCGATCAACGGGTCGCTGAAGCGGCTCAAGACCGACTACGTCGACCTCTACCAGGCGCACCGGTACGACACCGAGACGCCGCTGGAGGAGACGATGGAGGCCTTCGCCGACGTCGTCCGCTCCGGCAAGGCGCTCTACATCGGTGTGTCCGAGTGGACCGCCGAGCAGCTGCAGGAGGGCCACCGGCTGGCCCGTGAGCTGCGCATCCCGTTCGTCTCGAACCAGCCGCAGTACAGCATGCTCTGGCGGGTGATCGAGGCCGAGGTGGTGCCGGCTTCGGAGGAGCTGGGCATCGGCCAGGTCGTGTTCTCCCCGATCGCGCAGGGTGTGCTGACCGGCAAGTACGTGCCGGGCCAGCAGCCGCCGGAGGGCTCCCGGGCCACCGACGACAAGGGCGGCGCGAACATGATCCGGCGTTTCCTCAACGACGACGTGCTCACCCGGGTGCAGGAGCTGAAGCCGCTCGCCGACGAGGCCGGCCTGTCGCTGTCCCAGCTGGCCGTCGCCTGGGTGCTGCAGAACCCGAACGTCTCGTCGGCCATCGTCGGCGCCTCCCGGCCCGAGCAGGTGGTCGAGAACGTGAAGGCGTCCGGCGTCAAGCTCGAGGACGGCCTGCTCAAGCGCATCGACGAGGTCCTGGGCGGCATCGTCGAGCGCGACCCGGCCAAGACCGTGCAGAACTCGCCGCAGACCCGGCCGGGCTCGTGAGCTGGAGCTGGCGGTTCGAGACCGCGAGCGGCGCCCTGGTCGATCCCGGTGAGGTCGGCGGGGCCGACTTCTCCGCGCAGGGCGACGCGGAGAGCTGGCTGGGTGAGACCTGGCGGGACCTGTCCGAGCGTGGCGTCGGGCAGGTCTACCTGCTGGAGGACGGCCGTGAGGTCTACGGCCCGATGAGTCTCGCCGCGCCAGAGTAGGCTTCGGTCCGAACCAAACGCCTGCGTCACAGGGAAGCCGGTCCAAGTCCGGCGCTGACCCGCAACCGTAGGCCACCTCAGGTGGCGAGCCGGAACACTGTGACGCAGGCAGACAGGCTCAGCTACCCGCCGTGGTCCGCGGGTGGAGCCCCTACCCTGCCTGCGCAGGCGGGACCTCCTCCATCGGGCCGCGGCCTGACCGAGGACAATCAGATGACTGCACAACGGACGCTACGACTGGTCCTCAGCCTGCTGGCGGGTCTCCTGCTCGCGGGGACCGTCGCCACCACAGCACAGGCCGAGGACGGCTACCGCTTCTGGGGCTACTACCAGTGGACGGCGGGCAAGTGGGCCTTCGCCCAGAAGGGCGCGGACGTCGTCGTACCGGCCGATGGCGCCGTGGAGGGCTGGCGGTTCGCCGTCGGCGGCGCGGCGCCCCGGATGCCGCGCGCGGCCGGTGACTTCGAGGCGATCTGCGGCAAGACCCCGGCCGAGACCGGGAAGAAGCGGGTGGCCCTGGTGGTCGACCCGGGTACGCCGGAAGACGCGCTCAGCGGTGAGACGCCGAAGCCGGCCACCGGCACCTGCGTGGTGACGGATCCGAAGTCGACCGGGGCGAAGATCCTGGCCGCGGTCGGCCCGGTCCGGATCGAGAAGGGCCTGACCTGTGGGATCGACGGGTACCCGTCCAAGGGCTGTGGCGACCAGCTGAAGAACATCAAGGTGCCGGCCACGGATACGCCGGTGACGCTGGAGATCGGTGCCGCGGTCGGCTCCACCGCTGCCCCCGCACCGACCACCTCCGACTCGTCCTCGTCCGACGACGGTGCACCGTGGACCGGCATCATCATCGCCGCGGTCGTCGTCCTCGTACTGGCAGGCGGCGGTCTGGTCCTCAGCCGCCGGCGCTCCTCGAGTCAGTAGTGCGTACTGTCCACCACCTGACGCTCCCCCGGGCCCTGCACCCGGGGGCATGGTGGCTGTGGTCCCTGGGGATGGCCGTGGCCGCCAGCAGGACACGTAACCCGGTGCTGCTCCTGCTGATCCTCGCAGTGACCGGTTTCGTCGTGGCGGCCCGCCGGAGCGACGCTCCCTGGGCCCACAGCTACGCTGCGTTCCTCAAGCTCGGGCTGGTGGTCATCGGTCTCCGAGTAGTCCTGCAAGCGCTGCTGTCCACCCGCTCGCAGGGCAACACAGTGCTGTTCACGCTGCCCCAGATCCCGTTGCCGGACTGGGCCAGCGGGGTCAAGCTCGGCGGCGAGGTCACCGCCGAGGCCTTGATCACGGCTCTGTACGACGGCCTGCAGCTGGCGGTCATGCTCTGCTGCATTGGTGCCGCCAACGCACTGGCCAGTCCGCGGCGACTGCTGAAGTCGTTGCCTGGAGCCCTCTACGAGATGGGCGTGGCCTGTGTGGTGGCGTTGACCTTCGCACCGCAACTGGTGACGGACTCCCGCCGCATCCGCGCCGCCCGCCGCCTGCGCGGCCGCACCCGAGGTTCATTCCGTACGACGGCCATGCCGGTGCTGGAAGGTGCGTTGGACAGGTCCGTGGAACTCGCGGCCGCGATGGACTCCCGCGGCTACGGCCGTACGGCGCAGGTCCCTAAGCACCAGCGCCGCCTCACCGGACTGTGCGTGCTGCTGGGTTTGCTAGGCATCCTGCTCGGCGTCTACGCGCTCCTGACCGACTCCATGGCGTTCCCGTTCGCTGCGGCCACTCTCGGCGTCGGACTGCTGATGGCCGTCGGTGCGATGGCGGTCGGGCGGCAGCGGGTGACACGGACGCAGTACAGACCCGATCCGTGGGCTCTCCCCGAGTGGCTGGTCGTCGGCTCCGGCGCGATCGCCGCCGCGGCCATGGTGACCGCAGCGTCGCGTGGCGTGGCCGGTCTGGTGTTGCCGGGGCCGATGGTGGTCCCACCTGCTCCGCTGCTGCCGATTCTCGGCATCCTCGTGGGCCTGACTCCGGCGCTGGCCGCGCCGCCACTGGTGAAGCGGGTGGTCACATGATCGAGTTCGACCGGGTGACGGTCACCTACGACGGGGCCACGGAACCAGCCCTGCGGGACGTGAGTTTCACCGTGCCCGAGGGCGAACTGGCGCTCGTCATCGGCCGGACCGGCTCCGGCAAGTCAACGTTGCTGAGGGCAATCAACGGGCTGGTGCCGCATTTCACCGGTGGGACGCTGTCCGGGCGGGTCCTGATCGCCGGGCGGGACACCCGCGAGTTCCGGCCCCGCGACCTGGCCGATGTCGTCGGTATGGTCGGGCAGGACCCGATGGCCGGGTTCGTCACCGACACAGTGGAGGACGAACTCGCGTACAGCATGGAGTCACTCGGAGTCGCGCCGGACGTCATGCGGCGCCGGGTCGAAGAGACGCTCGACCTGCTGGGACTGGCCGACGTACGCGATCGTGCGCTGACGTCGCTGTCCGGCGGACAGCGACAGCGGACCGCCATCGGCGCGGCCCTCACCTCTCACCCGGCTGTGCTCGTTCTGGACGAGCCGACGTCCGCTCTGGACCCACAGGCGGCGGAGGAGGTGCTGGCCGCGCTGCAGCGGCTCGTCCACGATCTGAGTGTCACTGTGGTGATGGCCGAGCACCGGCTCGAGCGCGTCATCCAGTACGCCGACCGCGTGATCGAAGTACCCGGTGGTTCTGCTGCTGTGTCGACCGGGCTGCCGGCGGACCAGATGGTGACCGCACCGGTCGCACCGCCTGTGGTGGAGCTCGGACGACTGGCCGGCTGGTCTCCCCTGCCGCTGTCGGTGCGGGACGCCCGGCGGGCTGCGGTCGCGTTGCGCAGCCGGTTGGACTCGGCTGCGCCGGTCAGACCCAACGCGTCACTTGGCTCTGAGCTCGCGCGGTGCACCGACCTCGTTGCCGGCTACGGCAGCGTCATGGCGCTGCGTGGAGTGTCCCTGAGCATCAAAGCCGGCGAGGTCGTCGCTCTGATGGGCCGCAACGGCGCCGGTAAGTCGACGCTCCTGAACGCGCTGGTCGGCATCGTCCCGGCCCGATCCGGGACGGCGGTCGCCGGCGGCGCGGACCCACGTCGTACCAGACCTGACAAGCTCGTGAAGGCGGTCGGACTGGTGCCGCAGGAGCCTGCGGACCTGCTGTACGCCGCCACCGTCACCGACGAGTGCGCCAGCGCCGACTCCGACTTCAGAGTGCCGTCCGGTAGTTGCCGAGCGCTACTGAACCGGCTGGCGCCCGACATCGACGACCGGATGCATCCGCGGGACCTGTCCGAGGGACAACGGCTCTGTCTGGCGTTGGCCGTCGTACTGTGTGGTGCCCCGCCGCTCCTGTTGCTCGACGAGCCGACGCGTGGACTGGACTACGGCGCCAAGCGGCGGCTCGTGGAGATCCTGCGTGAGCTCGCAATTGCTGGACATGCGGTGGTGCTGTCGACGCATGACGTGGAGATGGTCGCCGAGGTCGCCAGCCGGGTTCTGGTGCTCGCTGAGGGCGAGTTGGTGAGTGACGGCGAGACTGCGGCGGTGATCGCCGGGTCGCCGGCATTCGCGCCGCAGGTGGCGAAGATCCTTGCTCCGTTGCCGTTCCTGACCGTCGGCGAGGTCGCCACCGCACTGGACCGTGCGTCGTGAATCTCGTCCGGCTGAAGCCTCGCAGTACCGCGGCTCTCATGGTCGCCTCGTTGGCCGGGCTGCTGGCCTTCGGTTGGCCGTTGTTCTTGCACACGGATCAGGCGGGTGCGTCCGCGATCGGCCACACCACCGACGCACCGTGGCTCTTCGTCCTGCTGCTGCCGTTGCTGGTGGCCGTCGTACTCGCGGAGCTGTCGGAGTCGGGGATCGACGCGAAGGTGATCTCACTGCTCGGCATGCTGGCGGCTGTCGGCGCCGCGTTGCGGGCGCTGGGTCCTGGTACGGCGGGGCTGGAGCCGGGGTTCTTCCTGCTGGTGCTGGCCGGGCGGGCATTCGGGGCAGGGTTCGGGTTCGTGCTGGGGGCTGTATCGCTGCTGGGTGGGGCGTTGATCAGTGGCGGGGTCGGTCCGTGGATGCCGTTCCAGATGTTCGCGTGCGCGTGGGTGGGGTGCCTGGCCGGGCTGTTGCCACGGGCGGGTGGACGGCTGGAGTTGTTGCTGCTGGCGGCGTACTCGCTGGTCTCCGGCGTGCTGTACGGCGTGGTGATGAACCTGTGGTTCTGGCCGTACGCGACCTTCGGCAGCGACTTCTCGTTCATCCCGGGTGACGCGCTGGCCGGGAACCTGCATCGGTACCTCCTGTTCGTGGTGGCGACGTCGTTGGGCTGGGACATCCCGCGCGGGATCCTCAGCGCGGTCCTGGTGCTGCTCGTCGGAGGGCCGGTGTTGAAGGCCTTCCGCCGTACGGCGCGGAAGGCCGCCTTCGACGTACCAGTGGTGTTCGATTCCGGGAGGGCGAATGGCTGAGCAGCGCACATTGATCCTCGGCGGGGCACGGTCCGGCAAGTCGATCGCAGCCGAACGCCGCCTGGCCTCGGTGCCCGAGGTGTTGTACGTCGCGACTGGTGGCGACGACTCCGGTGACGCGGAATGGGCGGAGCGGGTCGCCAAGCATCAGGCCCGGCGCCCAGCCAGTTGGGGTCTGGCAGAGACGATCGATCTGGTCCCGCTGCTCGAGTCGTCCGGGCCGCCGATGCTGATCGACTGCCTGACGCTGTGGCTCTCCCGCACCATGGACTCCCTCGACGTCTGGTCGGATCTGAGTCGCTCGGACCTGGTCGACGAACGCATCGCGGAGCTCGCCGCCGCCTGGTCGGGCACATCCCGGGTCGTGGTTGCGGTCAGCAACGACATCGGCTCCGGCGTGGTCCCCGCCGATGCCGGCACCCGCCTCTTCCGCGACCTGATGGGCCGCCTCAACACCACCATCTCGCTGGCCTCCGACCAGGTCCTCTGGACCATCGCAGGCCGAACCCTCCCCCTGACATGACGGCGAACGAGGGGCAATCCGACGACCCGGCCAAACCTGCCAGCAGTGACTCGGCCGACCGGGGCGGTGGCGGATGGTTGGACGGGGCCTGGTTGAGTTTGGGCACGTTGTCGGTGCTACCTGCGCCGATGCCGTCGACGGTGGACCGTCCGGTCGGTGGGCGGGCGATGGTGCTCGCGCCTGCCGTCGGCTTGGTGATCGGCTCGGTCGCTGCCGGCGTCGTGGCGCTGGTCCAACTGGTGCGGCCGGATGCGGAGCTGCTCACCGCGGTGCTTGCCGTGCTTGTGGTGGCGGGCCTGTCCGGCGCACTGCACCTGGACGGCTTGGCGGATTTCGCGGACGCGCTCGGCAGCCGCCGCGACCGCGAGACCATGCTCCGGATCATGAAGCAGAGCGACATCGGGCCATTCGGTGTCGTCAGCATCATCGGCGTACTCCTGGTCGACGTCGCGGCCCTCACCACCTGCATCCAGGCAGGCTTCGGTTGGCAGGCAGCCCTGATCGCCACCACAGCCAGTCGCCTGACTCTCCCGTGGTCCTGCCGCACCACAGCACCCGCAGCCCGCCCGGACGGCCTCGGCGCCGTCGTTGCCGCCACCGTCCGCCCCCTGACAGCAGCCGCGGCCACAGTCGTCGTACTGGCCGCTGCCCTGGTCCTCACCTGGCTGACCACCGCGCCCGACTTCCTCCGACTCGCAGGCACCGCCGCCGCGGTCCTGCTGGCCGTAGCCACCGCGTTCGCCACCACCCGCCGCGCCCACACTGCACTCGGCGGCACCACCGGCGACGTACTCGGCGCCACCGTCGAACTGGCGCTCCCGGTCGCTCTGCTGTCCCTCGCCCTGACCACCTAGCGCATGACGTACCGAAGAACGGGTAGTAGTTCGCCCGCAGCGCCCATCCCGCGGCACCGCGGCCTCGCCACGAGCGGGGCGGGGGTGAGATGGGCGGACCACTACCCGTTCTTCGGTACACGCCGACGGGTGGAGTGTGTCTTCTGCAGGCGCCGGGCAGGCGTGCATTAATGTCGCCGGTGGACGGCGAACGTGGGGCAGTGACGGCGAGGACAGATGTGATGTTGGCGGTTTACGGCCGGTACAGGGCCGGGTACACCTCGCGATCCGTTATGTTTATGTAATGAACGCAACCCGCCCCGCACCTGGGTCGCAGGCTTCGCTGCGCGAAGCCAACCGCGAACGCGTTCTGGGAGTCGTCCGGCAACACGGCCCCCTGACCCAGGTCGAGATCGCCACCGCCTCCGGGCTGTCGGCCGCCACCGTGTCGAACATGGTCCGCGAACTGGACCAGGCCGGCATGGTCGGTCTGTCCCGCAGCATCCGCAACGGCCGCCGCGCGGTCCTGGTCTCGCTCGCGTCGGGCGGCGGTCTCCTCGCGGGGGTCGCCTTCGGCGAGCGCGACGTCCGGGTCGCGATCGCCAACGAGTCCCGTGAGGTCCTCGCCCAGCAGTTGATGCCGCTGCAGGCCGACCACGTCGCCGACGACGGGATGGAGCGCGCCGCCCGGCTGCTCGCCGACCTGGCCGAGACGGTCAGCTCCGGTGTCGAGGACATCAGTGCGATCGGCTTCGGCCTGCCCGCGCCGGTCGACTCGGTCAGCGGCGAGGCGGGGTCCGACGCGGTCCTGCCCGGCTGGCGCGGCGTGAACGTCGCCGAGGCGATGGCCGGCCACCTGCGAGCGCCGGTCGCGCTCGACAACACCGCCAACCTGGCCGCCCTCGGCGAGCTGCGCAACGGCGCGCTCCGCGGCGTCCGGCACGGCTGCTACCTCAAGTTTTCCTACGGTGTCGGCGCCGGCATCGTGCTGAGCGGCGAGGTGTTCCGCGGCTCAGCCGGTACGGCGGGCGAGATCGGTCACGTCACCATCGACGAGAACGGCCCGATCTGCCGCTGCGGCAACCGTGGCTGCCTGGACACGTTCGTCGGATCCCGCGCCCTGATCAGCAGCCTTGCCGCGTCGCACGGCCCACTCCGGCTGAAAGACATCATCAGCCGGGCGCTCCAGGACGACCTCGGCTGCCGACGGGTGATCGAGGATGCCGGCCGCCGGGTCGGTGTCGCGGTGGCCGGACTGGTGAACCTGTTCAACCCCGAGGTGATCGTGGTCGGCGGCCTGATGGCGGAGGCCGGTGACCTGATCCTGCACCCGCTCCGCGAAGCTCTCGACCGCTGCGCGATCCCCAGCGCCGCCGCAACCGTGGACCTGCGACGCGCCGAGCTCGGCGACGAGGCCGACATCATCGGCGCCATCCACCTGGCCTCCGTGCTCAGCCACGCTCAGGCCACCAAGTCGCTCAGCATCTCCTGACGCCACCTCGCCATCCGGAGTACGACGGGGGCTTCCGCCTGCCCCGCGTCGGTCACGTTGCAGGAATATGTCTATTTCTTGAATTCAAGTCTTGACGTCAAGGCTGCCGGGAGCTTGACTTCCGTCAGGCCTACCCGGGCCTTCACGTCAAGGAGCCGCCATATGTCCGTGTCAGCATCCCGTCTCGTCGGCCTCGGCCTCGCCGTCTCGGCCCTCGCCGTCTCCCTCGTCGCCTGTGGCTCCGACGACGGTGACTCCGGTTCGGGCGGCGCCAAGAAGATCGCGCTGCTGCTGCCGGAGTCGAAGACGACCCGCTACGAGGCACTCGACCGGCCGCTGTTCACCGAGGCGCTGAAGGCCGCCTGCGCCGACTGCGAACTGATCTACAGCAACGCCGACCAGGACGCGGCCAAGCAGCAACAGCAGGCCGAGGCGGCGCTGACCCAGGGCGCGAACGTGCTCGTGCTCGACCCGGTCGACGGCAAGGCCGCCGCCGCGGTCGTCGCCTCCGCGAAGAGCCAGAGCGTCCCCGTGGTCGCGTACGACCGGTTCATCGAGAACGCCGACTATTACGTGTCGTTCGAGAACGAGGCGGTCGGGAAGCTGCAGGCCCAGACCCTGGTCGACACCCTCAAGGCGGCCGGCAAGACCTCCGGCAACCTGGCCATGATCAACGGCGCGCCGACGGACCCGAACGCGGCCGACTTCAAGAAGGGCGCGCACAGCGTGCTGGACAGCAGCGGCTTCAAGGTCGCCGCCGAGTTCGACACCCCGGACTGGAGCCCGGACAAGGCGCAGGCCTGGATGGAAGGCCAGTTGAGCGCGATCAAGAACGGCCTGGTCGGTGTGTACGCCGCCAACGACGGTACGGCGGGCGGCGCGATCGCAGCGCTGAAGGGTGGCGGCGTCACCCCGCTGCCGCCGGTCACCGGGCAGGACTCCGAGCTGGCCGCGATCCAGCGGATCGTCTCCGGGGACCAGGCGATGACGATCTACAAGGCGGTCAAGCCGCAGGCCGAGGCCGCGGCGAAGGGCGCGCTGGCGCTGGCGAACGGCAGCAAGCCCGAGTCGACCACCGAGAAGAGCGGCATCCCGTCGACGATCCTCGACCCGGTCGCGGTGACCAAGGCCAACATCAAGGACACCGTGGTCAAGGACAACATCTACAAGGTGAGCGACATCTGCACCGCGTCGTTCGCCGCCGCCTGCACCGCGGCCGGCCTGACCAGCAACTGACCCGCCCCTTCGGCGTTGCCCCGCAGTGAGGTGCGGGGCAACGCCGGGTCTGTCCCGGCAAACGGATCGCCGCGATCATGGCCTGAACGCAAAGCCCAGGAGGCTGATCGAGTGACTGTCACCCCCACACCTGTCCCCGTCGGCACCGGTACGGTGCTGACGCTGCGGGGCGTCTCCAAACGCTTCGGAGCGGTCCAGGCCCTGAAGAACATCGAGCTGGACGTCCGGACCGGTGAGGTGCTGGCCCTGGTCGGCGACAACGGCGCCGGCAAGTCGACGCTGGTAAAGACGATCGCCGGCGTCTACACCGCCGACGACGGCACGATGGTGTTCGACGGCCGGGAGGTGCGGGTCGGCAGCCCGGCCGAGGCGCAGCAGCTCGGCATCGCCACCGTGTTCCAGGACCTGGCCCTGTGCGACAACCTCGACGTGGTCGCGAACCTGTACCTCGGCCGTGAGCTGCGCCGGGGCCGGGTGCTCGACGAGGTCGAGATGGAGCGGTCGTCGTGGGAACTGCTCCGGCAGCTGTCCGCGAAGATCCCGTCGGTCCGGATCCCGGTCGCCAGTCTGTCCGGCGGCCAGCGGCAGACCGTCGCGATCGCGCGCAGCCTGCTCGGTCAGCCGAAGGTCGTGATGCTGGACGAGCCCACCGCGGCTCTCGGCGTGGCGCAGACGGCCGAGGTGCTCAACCTGGTCGAGCGGCTGCGCGAACGCGGCCTGGCCGTCATCCTGATCAGCCACAACATGGCCGACGTGATGGCGGTCGCGGACCGGGTCGCCGTTCTGCGGCTCGGCCGGAACAACGGCGTCTTCGTGGTCAGCGAGACCAGGACGCAGGACATCATCGCCGCCATCACCGGCGCGACGGACAACGCCGTCTCCGAGCGCGCCGCGCGCCGGACACAGCAGGAGGGCTCGGCATCATGACGTTGCACGGATCAGAGATCCGGCCGCAGGACACGCCGCCCCCCGGCACCCCGTCCACGAACGGCACCGACCAACTGCCCGCCGACCTGCAGGACGAGCGGCTGATCGCGAGCCACGGCATCAGCGGCGCCGTCTCGGCGTTCACCGCCCGGCTCCGCTCGGGTGACCTCGGCTCGGTCCCGGTGGCGGTCGGCCTGATCATCATCTGGGCGGTCTTCCAGATCGCGAACGGCTCGTTCCTGTCCAGCCGCAACCTGGTGAACCTCACCCTGCAGACCACCTCGGTCGGCGTCATCGCGCTGGGCATCGTGCTGGTGCTGCTACTCGGCGAGATCGACCTGTCCGTCGGCTCGGTCAGCGGCCTGTCCGCCGCCGTCCTCGGCGTCACTTTCGTCAACCTGGACTGGCCCTGGGTGCTTTCGCTCCTGGTCAGCATCGCCCTGGGGCTCGTGATCGGGCTGTTCTACGGGGCGCTCTACACCCGGTTCGGCGTACCGAGCTTCGTGATCACGCTGGCCGGTCTGCTCGGCTTCCTCGGTCTCCAACTGCTTGTGCTCGGCAAGGAGGGCACGCTCAACCTGCCGTACGACTCCGCGCTGGTCGGATTCGCCGCGCGCAGCTTCCTCTCCCCCGCCGTCGCCTACGGACTGATCGTGGTGGTGGTCGCGCTGTACGTGCTGACCCGGCTGCGCGGCCGAGGCGCCCGCGCGGCCGCCGGGCTGTCGGCCGCCCCCACATCGGTCATCGCCATCAAGGCAGGCGCCCTGGCCGTGGCGCTGGTCGTCCCGGTCTTCGTGCTGAACGGCGATCGCGGTGTCTCGTCGATGTTCCTGTTCTTCCTCGCGCTGGTGGTCGGCACCGATCTCGTCGTCCGGCGGACCCGCTGGGGCCGCTCGGTGTTCGCGGTCGGCGGCAACGTCGAGGCCGCCCGGCGGGCAGGTATCAACGTCCGGATGATCTACCTGTCCGTCTTCGCGGCCTGCTCGACCTTCGCCGCCGTCGGCGGCATCCTCGCGGCGGCCCGGCTGGTCGCGGTGGGTCAGAGCAGCGGCGGCACCGACACCAACCTGAATGCGATCGCCGCCGCCGTGATCGGCGGCACGAGCCTCTTCGGTGGCCGCGGATCGGCGTACTCCGCTTTGCTCGGAGCTCTGGTGATCATGTCGATCTCGAACGGTCTGGCCCTGCTCAGCCTCGATTCCAGCGTCCGCTACATCGTGACTGCCGTGGTGCTTCTGATCGCTGTCACCATCGACTCGCTCAGCCGTCGCAGCCGGCAGGCGCACGGCCGCGCATAGAGACCGGTGGGCTCCTCCTGACCCTGACCGGCGGGAGCCCACCGTTCCAATCGGCGATCGAGGGAAACAGCGCGGGCCGGATGGCAGGATGTGCGCCATGGCGGCATCCAGGAGATCCATCCGGGCGTTGGAGACCAGTGCGGACCAGTCGGTCACCACGCTGGAACTGTTCTTCGATCTCGTCTTCGTCTTCGCGCTGACGCAGATCACCGCGCTGATGGCGCACGACCTGAGCTGGCACGGACTGCTCCGCGGGATCCTGCTGGTCGGGCTGCTCTGGTGGAGCTGGATCGGCTTCTCCTGGCTGTGCAACCTCGTCAAGGCCGACGAGGGCTCGGTCGCCGGCGTCCTGCTGCTGTCGATGGCGGCGATGTTCCTGATCGCACTCGCGATTCCCGAGGCCTTCCATGACCTGCCCGGCGGTCTGCCCGGCCCGGTGGTCATCGCCTGTGCGTACTTCGCCTTCCGGGCGCTGCACCTGGTCCTGTTCTGGCTGATCGCCGACGGCGACCCGGTGCTGCGGCGTACGCTGCTCCGGTTCGCGCCGTCGATGCTCGCCGCTACGGCGCTCCTGCTGATCGCCTCGCAGTACCACGGGAGGACCCAGACGTTGCTGTGGGCGGCAGCTCTGGCAGCGGACTACGGCGGCACCTACCTGATCGACGCACGCGGCTGGCGGTTCCGGTCGGCGGCGCACTTCGCCGAGCGGCACGGCCTCATCGTGATCATCGCGCTCGGCGAGTCGATCGTCGCGATCGGCGTCGGCGTCACCGACCTGCCGATCTCCTGGCCGATCCTGCTCGCGTCCCTCCTCGGCCTGGTGGTGTCCGCCGCGCTCTGGTGGATCTACTTCGACGCCGCCGTGCGGTACGGCGAGCGCGCGCTGGAGAAGGAGCCACCCGAGACCCGTCCCAAGCTGGCCCGCGACGCGTACACGTTCCTGCACCTGCCGATGGTGATCGGGATCGTCCTGCTCGCCCTCGGCCTCAAGAAGGTTCTGGAGTACGTCGGCGACACCGAGCACCATCACCTGGACGATCCGCTGAAGGGCGTCGGTCTCTATGCGCTCTTCGTCGGCGTCGCCCTCTACCTGCTCGGCCATGTCGGGTTCAAGCGCCGGACCATGCACCAGTGGAGCGTGTCCCGGCTGATCACAGCCGCGCTCGTGCTGATCGCCATACCGCTGGTCACGAACGTGCCGGCGCTCGGGCAGCTCGCCGTACTCGCTGCTCTACTGACGGTGCTGGTCGCGTTCGAGACGGTCCGGTTCGCCCAGGAGCGGGACGAGCTCAAGCACCGATGAAGAAGGGCCCCCGCCGAAGCGGGGACCCTTCTGTGCAACGGGTTTCAGGCTGAGACCTCGGCGGTGAGGTCGACCTTCGGCTCCGCGAAGTGGCACGCCGCGGCGTGGCCGGCGGTGGACTGGGCCTTCGCCTCGAGCAGAGGCTCCTGCGTCGCGCAGATGTCCTCGGCCTTCCAGCAGCGGGTCCGGAACCGGCAGCCGCTCGGCGGGTCGATCGGCGAGGGTACGTCGCCGACCAGCCGGATCCGCTCCTTCGGCGGCACACCACGGATGGTGCCCAGGTCCGGAGCCGCGGACAGCAGCGCCTGCGTGTACGGGTGCTGCGGAGCGCCGTAGATCTGATCGCGACTGCCCTGCTCGACGATCTTGCCCAGGTACATCACCGCGACCCGGTCACAGAAGTGCCGGACCACGCCCAGGTCGTGCGCGATGAACACGAACGCGATGCCGAGGTCGCGGCGCAGGTCCTCGAGCAGGTTCATCACCTGGGCCTGGATGGACACGTCCAGCGCGGACACCGGCTCGTCGGCGATGATCACCTCCGGCTCCACCGCGAGCGCCCGGGCGATGCCGATGCGCTGGCGCTGACCGCCGGAGAACTCGTTCGGGTACCGGTTGTGGTGCTCGGGGTTCAGGCCGACCCGCTCCAGCAGTTCCTGGACCCGGTCGAGCTCCTTGCCCTTCTTCACCAGGTTGTGCACGCGCAGCGGCGTACTGATGATGTTGCTGACCGTCTGGCGCGGGTTCAGCGAGCTGTACGGGTCCTGGAAGACGATCTGCAGCTGCCGCCGGAACGGGCGCAGCTCCCGCTCCTTCAGGTGGGCGATGTTCGTGCCCTTGAACAGGATCTCGCCCGCGGTCGGGGTGAGCAGCCGGGTGATCATCCGGCCGGTCGTCGACTTGCCACAGCCGGACTCGCCGACCAGGCCCATACTCCCGCCGGCGTTGAGCTCGAAGCTCACGCCGTCGACGGCCTGGACGACCTTCTTGGTCCGGCCGAGTCCGGCCGCTTCCTTGATCGGGAAGTGCATCTTGAGGTCCCGGACCTGCAGCAGCGGCGTGCCGGAGTCCTTCGCCGTGCTGCCGGACGGAACGCCGTCGACCTTGTGCACTGTGTTGTCGCTCATCTCTCTCCTCAGCCCCCTGTCAGCCCAGTCTCGGCGCGACCTCGGCCGCGTAGATCGTGGCCTTGTCGTGCAGGTGACAACGGGCTGTGTGGGCACCGGCGCCGTCCACCGGCAGCAGCTCCGGCAGGTCGGTGATGCAACGCTCGCCCTTCACCCGGTCCTGGTACGGACAGCGCGGGCTGAAGGAACAGCCGTCGGGCAGGTTCAGCAGGCTCGGCGGCAGACCCTTGATCGGGCGCAGCCGCTCGCTCGCCGCCGACACCGTCGGGATCGACTCGAGCAGACCCCAGGTGTAGGGCATCCGCGGGTTCGCCAGCACGTCCTCGGCGGTGCCGTACTCGACGCAACGCCCGGCGTACATCACCAGCACGTCGTCGGCCATCTCGGCCACCACACCCAGGTCGTGGGTGATCAGCACGATCGCGGAGCCGAACTCCTTCTGCAGGTTGTTCAGCAGGTCCAGGATCTGCGCCTGCACCGTCACGTCCAGAGCGGTCGTCGGCTCGTCGGCGATGACCAGCTTCGGGTCGTTGACCAGACCCATCGCGATCATCGCGCGCTGCCGCATACCGCCGGAGAACTCGTGCGGGTACTGCGAGAACCGGCGCTGCGGGTTCGGAATGCCGACCAGGTCGAGCATCTCCAGAGCGCGCTTCTTCGCCTTGTCCCTGGACACCTTGTGGTGCACCCGGTAGGCCTCGGTGATCTGGTTGCCGACCGTATAGAGCGGGTGCAGCGAGGACTGCGGGTCCTGGAACACCATCGCCACCGCGTCACCGCGGATCTTCATCAGCTCGTGCTCGGACAGGCCGACGATCTCGTCGCCGCCGAGCCGGATCGAGCCGGTGATCCGGGTGCGTTTGCGGTCGTGCAGGCCCATCACGGCCATGCTGGACACGGACTTGCCGGAGCCGGACTCGCCGACGATCGCCAGCGTGCGGCCGAGCGGGACCGAGTAGCTCAGCCCGTTCACCGCGCTGACCAGACCGTCCGCGGTCGGGAACTTGACCGTCAGGTCCTCGACCACCAGGTACGGCGTCTCGCCGCTGGGGTTGATCGAAGCCTGCCGACGCTCACGGGTGGCGACCGACGGGCCACGCTTGGCCGCCGCGGTCGACTGTGACTCGCCAGCTGCGCTCTCGACCATGCTGTCCTTCCGGTCTTCAGGGGCAGGTGTGCTCACGAAAGCCTCACCCGCGGGTCGATCAGGCTGTAGCCGATGTCCACGAGGAAATTCATCGCGACCAGCACGACCGAGGCCACCAGTACGGTGCCCATGATCACCGGCAAGTCGTAACTGTTCAAGCTGTCCAGCACCAGTACGCCGAGGCCGGGCAGACCGAAGATCTTCTCGGTGAAGATCGCGCCGCCGAGGCTGCCCGCGACGTCGAGGCCGAAGATCGTGATCACCGGGATCAGGCCGGACCGCAGCGCGTGCTTGTAGGTGACCACCCGGTCGGACAGGCCCTTGGCCCGCGCGGTCCGGATGAAGTCCTCGCTCAGCGTCTCGACCATGGATCCGCGGGAGTACCGAGCGTAGGAAGTGCAGTTGTAGATACCGAGCACCAGCCACGGGGTGAGCAGGCCGGCAAACCATTTCCCGACGCTCTCCGACGGTGGGGTCCATTCCCCTCGTGGAAGGATCGGATACAAGATGGTCAGGTACAGCGCGATCATCAGCGCCACGATGTAGTAGGGCACCGAACTGACCACCAGCGTGCTGGTCATCAGGGCGCGGTCGCCCAGGGTCCCGCGTCTCTTCGCCGCCATCGATCCGACGAAGACGCCGATGGTGAGTACCAGGACGGCGTAGCCGGCGACCAGAGACACCGTCACCGGGAGGCGGGACTTGAGCATCTCGGTGACCGGGCGGTCGTTCTTGAACGAGAAGCCCAGGCACGGCGCGGCGCAGTGCTGGCTGACGCCGGAGGTGGTGAAGTCACGGCCGGTGAAGATGCCTGCGGTGTACTCCGCGAACTGCTGAACCTTCGGCCTGTCCAGGTGAAGGTTCGCCTTGATCTCGTTGTAGCGCTGCGTGGTGCAGTTGCGCTCGCCGCAGATCGCGCCGGCTGGGTCCGTGGGCGCGACGAAGAACAGCGCGAAGGTCGCGATCAGCGTGACCAACACGACACTGAGCGCGCTGACCAGACGGCGCGCCACGAAGTAGAGCACGGGATTGTCTCCTCACCGATCGGAGTGGTGCCCGGACCGTGATCCGGGCACCACTCCACCGTTCATTGAATGACTACTGCTTCAGAACGGGCCTCGATCAGGGCTGCTTCAGGTAGATCGAGGTGAACTCCGGCAGACCCTGTGTCGGGTCGTTGATCGCGTGCCCGATGTTCTTGCCCATCGGAGCCTCGGTGTTGGAGTAGTACAGCGGCAAGGCCGGGAGGTAATTCTCCAGGATGTCCTTGTCGATCTTCGTCCACTCCGTCAGCTGCTCATCCGGAGTCTTCGCCGAGACCGCGTCGATCTTGGCGTCCAGCGCCTTGTCCTCCAGCTGACCGATGCTGTTGCCCAGGGCGATCGCGTCGGAGCGGAAGAGGACCGGGAACCAGCTGGTGCCGGACGGCCAGTCGGAGCACCAACCGGTCGGCGTCTTGCCGATGTTGACCGGAGCGTCCTGGTTGCCGACGTAGGTACGCAGCTTGGCCTTCGGAACACCGATCGTCTTGACCTTGAAGCCGGCCTTCTCGAACACCTGCTGACGCAGCTGGCTGCTCTGGGTCGAGATCGGGTCGTCGATCGAGAAGTACCAGCTGAGCTCGAAGTTCGCCTTGCCCAGCTTGCCCAGCTCGGACTTGATCTCGGCGGCCACGGCGTCGTCCTCGGCGCCCTTACCAGTTCCGTTCAGACCCGGCAGCTCGTACTTCACGAAGCCCGGGACGGCCGGCGGCAGGATCGTCGACGCCGGCGGGTCGGTGGCCGGGTTCAGACCGGCGACCTTGCGCCACGAGTCGTACGGGTAGGCCTTGGCGATCAGCTTGCGCACCTCGAGCGGGATCTTCCGCGTGTCCATCGGGTAGGTGATGGTGCACGGGGACGGGCCCTTGACGAGCTGCGACTGGTCCTTGACCTCGGCCAGCAGGGTGCTGTCCAGGTTGGAGTAGTTCAGCGCGTTGGCGTCCGGGCCGGAGCTGGCCAGGACCTGACGCTGAGCCTTGATGGTGTCCTGGGCGAACTTGAAGTCCCAGGCGTCGACGTACTGGTGCCGCACCGGGTCGGTGTTCGGGTCCCAGCTCGGGTTCTTCGACAACTTGAGCTCGGTGCCCGGAACGTAGGAGTCGACCTTGTACGGGCCGGTCGACATCGGGCGCTGCTCGTAGTTCTTCTGCGTGTCCTTCGCCTGCGGGATCGGCGTGAACATCGGGAACGCGACGTAGAACGGCAGGTCGTCGAACTTCTTCGCCAGGTGGATGACCAGCGTGCTGTCATCCGGCGTCTCGACACCCGCGTAGTTCGCGCCACCGGCGCCGTACGGGCCCTTGTACTTCTCGCCGTCCTTGAAGAACTGGATCTGGTACGTCGGACCGGCGTCGTACAGGTCGTGGGCGAAGGAGCGCTTGATCGCGTACGCGTAGTCGGCGGCCTTCACCTCCGTGCCGTCCTGGTACTTGATGCCCTTCTTCAGCTTGAAGGTCCAGGTCAGACCGTCTGCCGACTTGGTGCCCAGGTCCTCGGCGAGGTCCGGGACGAGGACCGGCTTGTGACTGTCCCCGTCCAACCGGTACTGGGTCAGCGCCCGGAACATCAGCTTGCTGATCTGGTTACCGTCGGTGTAATAGATGTTCGTCGGGTCGAAGGTGTCCGGCGTGACGTCGGACAGCACCGTGACGGTGCCACCCTTCTTCGCTCCGTCGACTTCCGCGGCCGGGCCCTTCGCAGTGGCGTCAGTCGCCTTTTCCTGGGCCCCACCCAGGTCGCCCTGCCCACCACTGTTAGTTCCGCTGTTCGAGGACGGGCTGCCACAGGCCACGGCGGCCAACATGACCGTCGCCGCGACTGCGGTGATCCGTTTCCACTGCATGATCGGGTTTCTCCTTTTCTGCCGCTGGGGCAATCGCCGAACTACCGGCGAGTCTTGGGGTCGAAGGCGTCCCGGATCGCATCTCCGAGCAGGGCCAGGGACAACACCAAAGTGGTGATCCCGACCACTGGCAACCAGAGGTAGAGCGGGTCGGCCTTGAACCAGTTGGTGGCGACGGCGATCGTCTGACCCCACGAGGGGATCGGCTCGACCAGTCCGACACCGAGGAACGACAGGCCGGCTTCTGCGGTCACATACGCGGGCAACGACAGCGAGGCCGAGATGACGATCGGTGCGACCAGGTTGGGCAGCAGTTCCTTGAACAAGACCTGCCGGGTCGGGACACCGATCGCCTTGGCGGCGAGCACGAACTCACGCTCGCGAAGCGACAGGACTTCACCACGGATGATCCGGGCCAGACCTGCCCAGCCGAAGAACGACAAGACGAAGATCAGAACGTAGAAGCGGATCTGCGCCTGCTCCTGCGGGGTCAGGTTGAACGAACCGCCGCGCATCGACTCGACGATCGGCACCAGCGCGATCGCGAAGAGCAGGTACGGAAGGCTCAGCACGAAGTCGACCAGCCACGAGATGACCCGGTCCACCCAGCCGCCGAGGAAGCCGGCCAGCAGACCCATCACGACACCGACGACGGTGCCGAACAGGGTCGCGAGGAAGGCGATGATCAGCGACGGACGGGCGCCGTACACCCAGCGGGCGAAGCTGTCGCGGCCCGTCTTCGGCTCGACCCCGAACCAGTGGTCGGGACTGAAGGAGATCGTCGGATAGCCGAACTCGTCGACGAGGTCGGTGTGGAAGGTGCTGTAGTTCTGCCCCTCCAGCTTGGTCAGCAGCGGTGCGAACACCGCAATGAGGATGAAGAACACCACGACCGACGCACACGCCACAGCGACCCGGTCCTTGCGCAGCCGGTCGAACGCGATCCGGCTCGGCGACTTGCCGTGCGGCGTCGCAGTGGTCCGTACCGGTTCCGCCGACGCCGGGTGGTCCTCGACACCTACGGTCGAGTCGGGTGACCCAATACTCATTCGCGCTCCGTCAGCTCTGTCAACCGGATTCGGTCTGGTGATCCGGCACATATCGGTGGATATCGTGCCGAGCCTTTGTTCTGTGGGCGGCTCCGTCAAATCCCCTTGACAGCACCGATTCCCCCACAACCGGGCGCAAGCCTGCCTGACACTGTGACACCAAACCAGCGGTGCCCGGCACCAGTGCACAAATCGTTACCGGAACGGGTACCGGAACGGAACATTTGCCCCGTGACGTCACCCTCTGCAGTCATTCGTTCGCAAAATGCGTCGGCACAGCACCGACAGTGTCCAATTTGTGCCAACTTATAACACTCGGTGACGACAGAACACATTCAGTGTCCGGTTGCTCACCGTAGTCACATCTTGGCCCGAGGACCTTCAGCTCTCCCGTACGTGGACGGTGACGAAGGGTGGCTTGACCACATCGAAGGTCTCCTGCCGGCCACGGATGTCGACGACCACCTGGTCGCCTTCCTTCACCGTCGCGTCGAGCAGCGCCAGCGCGATGCCCTTCTTCAGCGTCGGTGAGAACGTTCCGGACTTGACCTCGCCGAGAGTGGTGCCGGACTGGTCCAGCACGGTCATGTGCGGCCGCGGGATCCCTCGCCCGGCGGCACGCAGTCCGCGCAGGATCCGGGCCGGTCCACGCTCCTTCTCCGCGCGCAGCGCCTCGTCTCCCCAGAAGTGCTCCTTCTTCCACCCCACGGCCCAGCCGGACCGCGCCTGCACAGGGGTGATGTCCGGAGTGATGTCCTGACCGTGCAGCGGGTACCCCATCTCGGTCCGCAGCGTGTCCCGCGCACCCAGTCCGGCCGGCACGATCCCGTACGGCGCTCCGGCCGCCAGCAACGCGTCGAACACCGCAACCGCGGCCTGGTTCGGTACGACGAGTTCGTATCCGCGTTCGCCCGTGTAACCGGTGCGGCAGACCACGACCGGCGTACCGGCGAACTCGGCCGTCGTGAAAGACATGTAGTCGTGGCCGATCGGCAGACCGATGGCGGACACCACGTCGTCGCTGTTGGTCCCCTGCACCGCGAGAATCGCGTAGTCGTCGTGGGTGTTGGTCACCACGACGCCCTCCGGCGCGTCCGCCTGCAGCAGCCGGACCACCTCGGCGGTGTTGGCCGCGTTCGGGATCAGGAACACGTCGTCGTCGGCGTGCAGGTAGGCGATCAGGTCGTCGACCACTCCCCCGCGCTCGTTACAGCACAGTGTGTACTGCGCCTGCCCCGGCGCGATCTTGCCCAGGTCGTTGGTCAGGCAGGAGTTCACGTACGCCGCTGCCCCCGGCCCCTTCACTGTCGCCTTGCCCAGATGGCTCACGTCGAAGACCCCTACAGAGGTACGCACCGCGGTGTGCTCGGCGACGACACCGCCGTACTCCAGCGGCATCTCCCAGCCGCCGAACTCGGCGAACTTGGCGCCGAGCGCGACGTGGCGCTCGTGCAACGGGGACTTCTTCAATTCGGCTGACGCGGTCATGGAGCGGAACTTACCCGACGCGTAGCATGCGGAGGCAGCATTCACGTACCGTCACGGCCGGCCGTCTGCCCGGCGCGGTCAAGGAGGACTGAGGATTTCGTGAGCACCATCACCCTGAGCAAGTCGGATGCGGCCGGTGTCAAGACCGACGCCGTGGTCATCGGCGTGGTCAAACTCGGCGGCGGCGTCACCCTGCCCGCCGGCACCGAGTCGCTGAACGCCGCGTACGGCGGGAAGCTGGTGGAGGTGCTGTCCGACCTCGGCGCCACCGGCAAATCCGGTGAGGTCACCAAGGTGCCCGGACCGAAGCCGGGCAAGTCGGCCAGCCTGATCGCGGTCGGTCTCGGCGCGGCCCCCGACGGCGAACTGAAGACCGAGGACCTGCGGGCCGCGGCCGGCACCGGCGTACGCGCCGCGAAGACGGCCCACTCTGTCGCGCTCGCGCTGCCGACGCCGGACGTCGAGTGCATCCGCGCGGTCGCCGAGGGCGCACTGCTCGGCCGCTACTCGTTCACCGCGTACAAATCGGACAGCCCGTCCGACGTCCCCGGCAACCTCATCGTGCTCACCGACCTGGCCCGGACGAAGGAGGCCAAGGCCGCGCTCGAGCGGGCCGAGGTCACCGCCGACGCGGTGCACCAGGTGCGCGACTGGGTCAACACCCCGCCGTCGGACCTGCACCCGGTCGAGTTCGCCGCCCAGGCGCTGAAGCTCGGCAAGGAGTACGGCGTCAAGGTCGAGGTGCTGGACGAGAAGGCTCTGGCCAAGGGCGGGTACGGCGGCATCCTCGGCGTCGGCCAGGGCTCGACGAATCCCCCGCGGCTGGTCCGGCTGAGCTACACGCCGAAGAAGCCGGTGACGCACCTGGCCTTCGTCGGCAAGGGCATCACCTTCGACTCCGGCGGCCTGTCGCTGAAGACCTCCACCGGCATGGTCAGCATGAAGTCCGACATGGCCGGCGCCGCCGCGGTGCTCGGTGCGACCGTCGCGATCGCACGCCTCGGGCTGCCGGTCCAGGTGACCGCGTACGCCGCGATGGCCGAGAACATGCCGTCCGGGTCCGCGGCCCGCCCGTCCGACGTCCTGACCATGTACGGCGGCAAGACCGTCGAGGTGCTGAACACCGACGCCGAGGGCCGGCTCGTGCTCGGCGACGCACTGGTCCGCGCGTCCGAGGACGAGCCTGACCTGATCATCGACGTGGCCACCCTGACCGGCGCCTGCGTCGTTGCCCTGGGCACCAAGGTGGCCGGCGCGTTCGCGAACACCGACACCGCGCGGGACCGGGTGGTCGACGCCGCGCTCACCGCCGGCGAGGCGATGTGGCCGCTGCCGATCCCGGCCGAGATGCTGGACAAGCTGAAGTCGCACTCCAAGGTCGCCGACCTGGCCAACATCACCGGTGAGCCGTGGGGCGGCGCGCTGGCCGCGGCCGCGTTCCTCGGCGACTTCGTTGCTGAGGGCATCGACTGGGTGCACCTCGACGTGGCCGGCCCGGCCTTCAACGACGGCGGGCCGTCCGGCTACACCCCCACCGGCGGCACCGGGTACGCCGTTCGCACGCTGGTGGAGCTGGCCGCCTCAGCGAGCTGAGTAGCGGATTTCGAGCATGGTGCAGCCGTCGGCCGTCGTGTACGGGCCGTGCGGCATCCCCGGCGGCCGGCAGGCGTAGTCGCCGGGGCCGAAGGTCTGCTCGAGGGTGAGATCGGTCAGCGAGCCCTCGAGCAGATAGACCTCTTCGACGTACTCGTGCCTGATGACCCCGGCGCCCGACGTGGTGCCGGGAGCCCATCGGGCCAGCCGGGTCAGGTCGCCGTTCTCGTTGTCGCGGCTGAGCACCTTCTCGGCGATGCCTCCACCCGCGTCCGTCCACTCGAGGTTGCCGGTCGCGAAGAACTCGTGCTGATCCTTCATCTGCACCCACCGGCGCCGTCCGCGGCAGCGGGACGGCTCAGCTCAGTCCGTTCTTCTTCATCCGGGCGTTGTATTCGCGCATGCGAGGCGGGTAGCCGACGACCGCGGCGTCGTACGACGGGATCCCCAGCTTGTTGGCGAAGTTGTGCGCCCACTGGACCGACGGCACCCGCCGCCGCGTCCACTCGCCGTCGATGGCGACCAGCAGCAGGGTGTATTCGGTCACCGCCGTACGCGGCTCGACGAACCCCTCGACTCCCTGGCGGGTCTGAGCGAACTCCCGAAGGTGCGCCTGATCCGGATTCTCCGACCGGCGCATCGTGCCCGGCTTCTGCCGGCGACCGAACCACTTCATAGGCAAAGTATCCCTAACACCACAACCCAGGCACCCAGCGGCACGCCCTGCGACCGGCCCGGCGGAGGCGCCCGGCCGCGGCGGTGAAAAGATGTCGCCGGGCCGAAACCGCGATCCGGGGCCGGCCCGCCGACCAGACGCCCACGGAGGAACCTGTGACGAACACGGCAGACAGCGGTACGACGTACGACCTGGTGATTCTTGGTGGAGGCAGCGGTGGCTACGCCGCCGGGCTGCGGGCCGCCACGCTCGGCCTGTCCGTCGCTGTAGTGGAGAAGGACAAGGTGGGCGGGACCTGTCTGCACCGTGGGTGCATCCCGACCAAGGCCCTCCTGCACGCCGCCGAGGTGGCCGATTCGGCCCGCGAAGGTGAACAGTTCGGTGTCCGCACCACGCTCGAGGGCGTGGACATGGGCGGGGTGAACAAGTACAAGGACGGCGTCGTCGACCGGCTGTTCAAGGGCCTGCAGGGCCAGTTGAAGGCCCGCGGCATCACCGTGATCGAGGGCGAAGGCCGCCTCACGTCGCCGACCACTGTCCAGGTCGGCGACACGACGTACACCGGTAAGAACGTCATCCTTGCCTCTGGCTCGTACTCGCGGTCTCTGCCTGGCCTGGAGCTCGACGGCGACCGGGTGATCGCCAGCGAGCACGCGCTGACGCTCGACCGGGTCCCAGAATCCGCAGTCGTGCTGGGTGGCGGTGTGATCGGCGTCGAGTTCGCCTCCGCCTGGACCTCCTTCGGTACCAAGGTCACGATCGTCGAGGCACTGCCACGGCTCGTCCCGGCGGAGGATGCCGACGCGAGCAAGGCCCTGGAGCGGGCGTTCCGCAAGCGCAAGATCGCCTTCAAGACCGGCACCGCGTTCGAGTCTGTCGCCGTGACCGATACCGGCGTCAAGGTCAGCGTCGCGGGCGGCGAGGTGATCGAGGCGGAGGTGCTGCTGGTCGCGGTCGGCCGCGGACCGAACACGGCCGGTCTCGGCTACGAGGAGGTCGGTGTCGCGCTCGACCGTGGCTTCGTCACCGTCGACCAGACGCTGCAGACCAGCGTGCCCGGCGTCTACGCGGTCGGCGACATCGTGCCCGGTCTGCAACTCGCGCACCGCGGCTTCCAGCAGGGCATCTTCGTTGCCGAGCACATCGCCGGCCTGAACCCGACCCCGATCGACGAGGCCGGCATCCCCCGGGTGACGTACTCCGAGCCGGAGGTCGCGTCGGTCGGTCTGACCGAGGAGCAGGCCAAGACGAAGTACGGCGAGGTCGAGACACTGAACTACCCGCTCGGCGGGAACGGCAAGAGCCAGATCCTGAAGACCTCCGGTTTCGTGAAGCTCGTCCGTGCCAAGGAGGGCGCGGTCGTCGGCCTGCACATGGTCGGCTCCCGCGTCGGCGAACTCATCGGCGAGGCCCAGCTGATCTACAACTGGGAGGCCTACCCGGCCGACGTCGCACCGCTGGTGCACGCCCACCCGACGCAGAACGAGGCCCTGGGCGAAGCCCACCTCGCGCTGGCCGGAAAGGCGCTGCATTTCCACGATTGAGATGGCCGGGCAGCCACTGGACTGTCCGAGTAGGTTTGAGGCCGCGGGGCGTGCGCGTCCGCTGTAACCCGGATCCCGCTCGCTCCGGCGGCCCCGTAGGCTGACACTCGACCGATCAGACGAAGGAGCAACGACCGTCATGCCGACCTCTGTATCCCTGCCGGCCCTCGGGGAGAGCGTCACCGAAGGAACCGTCACCCGCTGGCTCAAGCAGGTCGGTGACACGGTTGCCGTCGACGAGCCCCTGCTGGAGGTCTCGACCGACAAGGTCGACACCGAGATCCCGTCGCCCGTGGCCGGCACTCTGCTGGAGATCAAGGCCGCCGAGGACGAGACCGTCGAGGTCGGCGCGGAGCTCGCGGTGATCGGCGACGCCGGCGAGAGCTCGGGCTCCGCTCCGGCCGACTCCGCGCCCGCCGAGGCCGAGGCCGCCCCGGCTGAGGCCGCGCCGGCTGAGGCCGCTCCGGCTGAGGCCGCTCCGGCTCCTGCCGCGGAGGCTGCGCCCGAACCGCAGGCTGCCCCAGCACCGCAGGCTGCCCCAGCACCGCAGGCCGCCCCGGCTGAGGCCGCTCCGGCCGCTGAGGCCCCGGCCCAGTCCTCCGGCGGTGGCTCCGCCTCCGGTACGTCGGTGACGCTGCCGGCGCTCGGCGAGAGTGTCACCGAGGGCACGGTCACCCGCTGGCTGAAGCAGGTCGGTGACGACGTAGCGGTGGACGAACCGCTGCTCGAGGTCTCCACCGACAAGGTCGACACCGAGATCCCGTCGCCGATCGCGGGCAAGCTGCTCGAGATCAAGGTCGCCGAGGACGAGACCGTCGAGGTCGGCGCCGAGCTGGCGATTGTCGGCTCCAGCGACGCTGCCCCGGGCTCCTCCCCCGCACCCGCTGCGGCTCCCGCCGCCGCGGCCCCGGCCCAGGCCGAGGCGCCAGCTCAGGCCGCGGCCGCGCCCGCGCCGCAGGCCGCCCCGGCACCGCAGGCCGCTCCGCCTGCTCAGGCACCGGCCGCTGCACCCGCACCGGCTGCCCAGGCACCGGCCGCCCCGGCCCAGGCTCCCGCCTCTCAGCCGTCGGCCGCTGCGCCGGCCCCGCAGGCCGCCCCGGCTCAGGCTCCTGCCGCTGCTCCGGTCGCCGCGTCGGCGAACGGATCGTCGTCTGACGGCCCGAACTACGTCACCCCGCTGGTCCGCAAGCTCGCGGCCGAGCACCAGGTCGACCTCAACGCTGTCCAGGGCACTGGCGTCGGCGGCCGGATCCGCAAGCAGGACGTGATCGCCGCCGCCGCCGAGGCGAAGAAGGCTGCCGCGGCCGCACCCGCCGCCGCCCCGGCAGCTGCCGCAGCTCCTGCGGCGCAGACTCCGACGGTCAGCCCGCTGCGCGGCACCACCGAGAAGATGAGCCGGATCCGCAAGGCGATCGCGACCCACATGGTCAACTCGCTGAAGGTCTCGGCCCAGCTGACCACCGTGGTCGAGGTCGACGTCACCTTGATCGCCAAACTGCGGAACGCGAAGAAGGCCGAGTTCGAGGCCCGCGAGGGCGTCAAGCTGTCCTTCCTGCCGTTCTTCGCCCTCGCCGCGATCGACGCGCTGAAGCAGTACCCGAAGCTGAACGCGTCGATCGACGAGGAGAAGGGCGAGATCACCTACCACGCCGCCGAGCACCTCGGCATCGCGGTGGACGTGGAGAAGGGCCTGATGGTCCCGGTCGTGCACAACGCCGGGGACCTGAACATCGCCGGCCTGGCGAAGCGGATCGCGGATCTGGCCGACCGCACCCGCAACAACAAGGTGCTGCCGGACGAGATGGCGGGCGGCACGTTCACCATCACCAACACCGGCAGCCGGGGCGCGCTGTTCGACACCCCGATCCTGAACCAGCCGCAGGTCGGCATGCTCGGCACCGGCGCCGTGGTCAAGCGCCCGGTCGTCATCACCCACCCGGAGCTCGGCGAGACGATCGCGATCCGGCAGATGGTCTACCTGGCGCTCACCTATGACCACCGACTGGTCGACGGCGCCGACGCGGCCCGCTACCTGACCGCCGTCAAGCAGCGCCTCGAAGAGGCCCAGTTCGACGTCTGATCCGTTGATGGCGCCGGTGTCCGTCTCCCCAAGGCGAGCACCGGCGCCATTTCCGTTCACGCCCGTTTGCACCCGGGCACCGCTGTCAGCACACGGCACGACACGGCCGAACCCGACGAAGGAGCACGCTGGATGAAGTACGTCCTGGCCGGCGCATCCGGCTTCCTCGGCACCGCACTCGCCCGCGACCTGGTCGCCGACGGCCACCAGGTCCACCGCCTGGTACGTCGTACGCCGGCCAAGCCGGACGAGATCCAATGGGACCCGGCGCGAGGTGACCTGGACCCGGCCGCGATCGGCGAGCCCGATGTCCTGGTGAACCTCGCCGGCGCGAACATCGGCCGCCCGTGGACTCCGACGTACCGCAGGACCCTGCGCGAGAGCCGAGTCAGTACGACCGCGACGTTGGCCTCCGTCACCGCCCAGCTCGAGCACAGGCCCGTACTCATCAGTCAGAGCGGCGTCGGCGGTTATGGAATGGACTGTGGAGACCGCATCCTCACCGAGGACTCCGAGCTGGGCGAAGGGTTCCTGTCCGACGTCGTCCGCCTCTGGGAGGGCGCGCTCGAACCCGCCCGCGAAGCCGGCAGCCGTGTCGCGTCCCTGCGTACTGGCGTGGTCCTCGATCGCAAGGCTCCGGCCTTTCAATTGATCTCGCTTCCTTTCCGCCTCGGTCTGGGTGGCCGGCTGGGACCAGGCACGCAGTACTTCCCGGTGGTCTCTCTGACCGACTGGCTCCGCGCGGTCCGGCACGTCGCCGAGACCGACTCGATCAGCGGGCCGGTCAACGTCACGCTGCCGATGCCTGTGACGAACCTGGAGTTCACCGAGGCCCTCGCAACCGCGCTGCACCGGCCCGCCTTCTTCCCGATTCCCGGGTTCCTGATGAAGGCCGTCCTCGGTGAATTCGTCTGGGAACTCCTGGGCAGCAAGCGCGCCATCCCGACGCGCCTCCAGTCCACGAACTTCACGTTCCACCACCCCACCGTCACCGCTGCGCTGTCCGCCGCTCTCAGCAGCTGACGCACGGCTCGCGGTGGGGCGCGCCTTGGTCGTCAGACGTTGGTGATCGCGGCTATTCGCCACGCGGGTGTGCTGGGGTTCGTGGTGAGGGTGATGAGCCTTGTCGTAGGCGTGGCCGGTGGCAGAGGGGTGCTGGTGCCGTGACGGTCCACGAGGCTGCCGGCGATCAGGTGGTCGACGGTCCGGAGCGTGACACTCATTGTTGTGCGGCGCTCCACCGTGGTGGAGTCGATCCGGATGCGGAGTCCCTGGACCCGGAGCTGTTGCTTGCTGTAGGCCACAATGAGGGCGCGGTCGGAGGTCCACGGTTTGCTCCCTGGTACGTAGATCTTGTCGAGAAGGCTCGGTTCCAGAGCCCAGAACGCCTGTGCCCGTTGGGCATCCAGAGCTTGCAGAGTGCGCACCCAGTCCGCGGTCTCAGCCGGCCGTGGCGGGCGCGAGGGTGTTGAGGGCTGCGGCGACGCGGTCGAGGTCTGCGCGGGTGCTCGAGTTGAGGTCTGCGACGGTGGTGGGGTTGGGGCCTGCTGGGGTGGGGTCGTGGCTGGGTCTGTGGCGGCCGTTGGGGTGGGTTGGTTGTCGAGTGCGCCGACTGTGAGTAGGCCGAGGACGAGTACGACCGCGGCGCCAAGTCCAGCTGCGGCTAGTACGCCGTACGCGGGGTGGGGGAACCTGCGTCGCCAGAACGTGTGCTTCCGGCGCCAGACGCGACGGCGTGGTCGGCGACGTCCTGGTGGAGGCAGGCCGGACGAGTTCGTGGTTGGTGTCGAGGGAGGTGGCGCAGGCGGCTCGGACGCGGGTTGCCTGGGCGTTAGGCGGTCGAGGGGGTTGGTGGGTGTCGCAGCGGTCCGACGGCTGAGCCTGGGGCGACGGGATGTGGGGCGGCGAGAGGGTTTGGGGAGGCGCGGAACGGGCTTGGGTGGGGTGGGCTGGGGCCCGGTTGGTTGCACGGAGTCGGTTGCTGACTCATCGGGTGGCGATGGGGTCAGCGGGCCTCGGGAACGTTGGACGGGGTCATCGTCGTCGGTGGGTGGCTTGGTGGTGTCCGGGCCGTTCTCCGGCTCGGGGAAGGCGAGGTCGATGGGGGCGGGGGCGTCGAGGGCCAGGAGGTCACGGGTCCCGCCCGTGGTGAACAGCGTTGGTGGGAAGAGGGCAGGGCTGCCCCCGGACTGATGGGCGAGGTGGGTCAGAGCGGTGAGGTCGTCGGTGGGTGCTGGGGACTTGGCTCCGGGGTTGAGGTGCGGATGGATGACGGGGTCGGTGAGGACGGGGCGGCCGGCCGAGTCGAACATGACATTCGGCGCGGTGACTCGGCCGTGCGTGAGGCCGGAGCGATGGAGGTGGTCGAGGGCTTCCGCCAGCGGGCTGAGGAGCGTGACCAGTTCGCCGGTGGACAGGGCGCCACGGCGGCCGAGCAGGCTGGTGAGGGTGCCGGCCGCGACGTACTGGCCGAACAGAAGCCACTCGGATTCGGTCTCGCGGAGCTCCAGGAGACGCGCGAGATGGGGATGATTGACGCGTTGCAGGATGAAGAGTTGTTCACGAAGCTCCTCCAGGTCTGAGATCGCACTGACGGGGACGCGTTTGAGCACGGCGTTGCGGCCGGAGGCCAGGTCGCGGACCTGCCAGACGCCGCCGGCTGATCCGGACCCGAGCTTCCGGCGCAGGCTGTAGCCGGCGATGTCGTCGAGGTCCATGCCCAAGAGAGTGCACGAATCGCGACCACGCCCCCGGAAGTTATCCACAGCCCACTCCGGCGGCCGCCGTACGACGGCTTGATCGGCGGCGGCCTGTGGACGGCGGCGAACGGCGGGAGTCGGGGACGCATACACTCGAAGACGTGAGGGCTATCAAGTATGTGGAGGCCGGGTTCGGCGCCGACGCGGTGGACTACGAGACCGCGTGGGCCGAGCAGCGACGCCTGCATTCGGAAGTTGCCGAGGGCACCGGATCGGACACGGTCATCCTGCTCGAGCACCCACCGGTGTACACGGCGGGCAAGCGGACCGAGCCGCAGGAGCGGCCGCTGGACGGGACGCCGGTGGTCGACGTGGACCGCGGCGGCAAGATCACCTGGCATGGTCCGGGGCAGCTGGTGGGCTACCCGATCGTGAAGCTGGCCTCACATGTGTACGTCGTGGACTACGTCCGGCGGCTGGAGGAGGCGCTGATCGCGGTCTGCGCCGAGCTCGGGGTGAAGACCGGACGGGTCAAGGGTCGTAGCGGGGTCTGGGTGGCCGCAGACGACCGTGGCCGGGAGCGGAAGATCGCCGCGATCGGGATCCGGGTCGCGCAGGGCGTCACGATGCACGGGTTCGCCTTGAACTGCGACAACGACCTGACGTGGTTCGACCGGATCGTGCCGTGCGGGATCTCGGACGCCGACGTCACCACGCTGTCGAAGGAGCTCGGCCGTGATGTCACAGTCACCGAGGTGGTCGAGCCGATCCGGCGGCACCTGGACCGCATGTTGGCGTGGGAAGAGTACGAGCGCTCACCGGACATCAACCACATCGAGGAACCGCCCACAGCCATCACGTACGGCCTGAGCGTCTGACGTCATCACCAGCACAGTCGGTCGTTCAGTCAGCTCGCGCTGCCTGCTCTGCGTGCGCGCGGTCGTTGGTCTGATCGGGGTCGAGGATCGCTCTGAGAGCGGCGTCGAGCCTGGCGACCATGTCGGGTCGACGGCTGACCAGGTCGTGTAGTTCCAACGGGTCGGCGTCCAGGTCGAAGAGTTGCGGGGCGGGTCGGTCGGTCCGTAGTAGCAGTACTTCCAGGGACCGGACCTCAGCATGTAGCCCGCGTTGATCATGCCCTGGGCGTGGTACTCCGAGAGAATCGGGCGGTCGACCGGGACGGGACGCAGCAGACTGGTGCCCGGCAAGGTCGGGTCGGGAGCCAGACCGGCGATCGCCCGGAGCGTGGGGAGTATGTCGATCAGGCTCACCGGTGCCGTGGTCCGGGCCGGGTCCAGTGCGGGGTGGCGAAGCAGGAACGGGATGTGGACAGCGGGTTCGTAGAAGCACTGCTTCTGCCAGATGCCGTGATGGCCGGCCATCTCCCCGTGGTCGCTGATGTAGAGGACGACCGTGTCGTCGGGGATCGCCGCCAGCAGCCGGCCGATCTGGTGGTCGAGATGGCTGATCAAGGCCCAGTAGCAAGCGGTGGCCTCGCGTGCCTGTTCCTCCGTGATGGGCTCATCGTTGCGGAAGCCGTGGCGCAGCAGCGAGATCACCGGATGCTGGTCGTCGGACGGAGCGGGCGGAAGGTCAACGTCGGCCGGGTCGTAGCGGTCGCGGAACTCCGGTGGTGCGACCAGCGGGAAGTGTGGATGCATGTAGCCGACATAGAGCAGGTACGGCTCCTTGCCGGGATCGCGGAGGAAGTCGAGCGCTGCGTCGGTGGCCTCGACGTCGTGACGGGTGTGGACGTGCTCACCAGCGCCGTACTCGGTGACGTGTGAATTGGTGAGTCGGCGCCACTCCGCCGTACGACGAGGTGGGCGGCCGCTGTGGTCGATCCAGAAGTCGAGGTCGTCGGTCAGGCGGCGGTCGAAGCCCAGCAGGCGATCCGGGCCGTTGAAGTGGGTGCGGCCCGCGATGACCGTCTGGTAGTCACGCAGATGATGTCCCCACGAGCGGAAGTCCGGACCGGGGATGACACCGTTGTCCCAAGCCCCGATCTCGTGCACGTATCGCCCCGTCATCAGCGAAAACCGCGACGGAACGCACATCGGACTGTTCGTGAAGGCGCGGTCGAACGACACGCTCTGCGCTGCCAGCCGGTCAAGATGCGGCGTCCGTATCCGGGGGTGACCGGCCCAACCCGCTGCGGAACCAGTGTGCTCGTCGGACAGGATCACCACGATGTTCGGTCGCTCCACAGGCGCTCAGCCTAGGTCACCCGATGTGGCCGCTGCCTTCTGTCGCAAGCGTTTGCCCTTCTGCACGTGCCGAAGTGTCTGCGGGGTGTGACGGCAAAACGTCGCTACCTTGGGGGTGTGTCCAAGTTTCTCGGTTTCTTGCTCGGAGTGGCCGTTGCGCTGGCCGGCCCGGCTGTCTTCGGAGTTCTCGCGGCGCCCGGCGGCATCGAGCTGAATGTGAAGGAGATGGCGCTCGCCTACGGCATCGGCGCGCTCATCTTCTGGACCGTCGTGTCGTATTTCTCCGGCGCGGGCGCACTCGGTGCGTTCATCGCGTTCGGCACGCTGATCTACTGCTGGCTGTGGATCCCGAACCGGACGACGAACTTCCTGAACGACGTCCCCGGGGTCACCAACGGGATGATCGACGGCTCCAGGCAGTACACGCTGAACGGCGTCGTACCGATCCTGGCGGTGATCTCGCTGGTCTACGGGATCCAGCTGATCGTGCAGAGCACGCAGCGCCGCCGGCGGGAGCGCGCGGAGGCCGAGCGGCTGCAGCAGGAGCAGGAGGCCGTGCAGGCGCAACAGGAGGCGGACGCGGCCGCTTTGTATCCGGTTGCCGGGAGCACCTATCCGGGGCAGTACGCCGAGACGTACGAGAGCCGGAGCCGGTTCGACGACCTGTTCGACGAGGACCCGGAGCCGGTGCGACCGCGGAGTCAGGCGGATGAGCAGACGGCGCAGTTCCCGGCGGCTGGTACGGCGGAGAACACGGCGCAGTTCCGCGGCATGAACAACGATGCTGAGGGCAACGAGTTCGGTGATGACACGGAGCTCGTGCCGACCGATCGCGACGAGACCACGCAGGTCCCGAACGCGGAACACCAGCAGGAGAAGCAGCCTGAGGCCGCACAGCCGGTAGCTGAGCAGCAACTGGTGGCCGAGGACGAGCAGGTCACGCAGGTCCCGATGAGCGCTGGCGCGGCGGCAGCGGGCGCGGCTGAGCAGGAGACACAGCAGGTCCCGGTGCGCGAGGCCGAGCAGCCCACGCAGCAGGTGCCGGTGTCTGAGCAGCAGGAGACGCAGCAGGTGCAGGCGGCGCCGCAGGCAGAGCCCGAGGCGCGCCCGGAAGAGCCGAAGCCGGCAGGCCCGCAGACGCCCAGTGGGCAGACCGCGGGAACGCAAGAGGCAGCCGCACCGCAGACGCCCAGTGGGCAGACCGCAGGAACGCAAGAGGCAGCCGCACCGCAGACGCCCAGTGGGCAGACCGCAGGAACGCAAGAGGCAGCCGCACCGCAGACGCCCAGTGAGCAGACCGCGGGAACGCAAGAGGCAGCCGCACCGCAGACGCCCAGTGAGCAGACCGCGGGAACGCAAGAGGCAGCCGCACCGCAGACGCCCAGTGAGCAGCCGGCGGGAACGCAGGAGGCGGCGGGCTCGCGGGACGCGGGCGGATCAACCGCGGCATCGGATGGAGCAGCGGCGGCATCGGGTGGGGAGTCGGAGGCTGCGGCTCCGGTGGACGAGGCTGAGCAGGAGGCGCAGCAGGTGCCGGTGCAGACTGCGCAGCAGGCAGAGTCCGAGGCGCGCCCGGAGGAGCCGAAGCAGGCGGGCCCGCAGGCACCGAGCGGACCGGCGGCAGCTGGAGCGGCGGCGGCTGGAGCAGCCGGAGCGTCGGGTGGGCAGCCGGGGACTGCTGAGCCGGTGGTGAAGAGTGAAGGCCAGGCGAGCGCGCCTGAGGCGGGTGGCGAGGAGCCGAAGCCGGCCGGGCCGTCGGCACCGAGTGGGCAGGCAGCCGCGCCGCAGGCACCGAGTGCGCAGGCAGCCGCGCCGCAGGCACCGAGTGCGCAGGCAGCCGCGCCGCAGGCGCCGAGTGGGCAGGCAGCCGCGCCGCAGGCACCGGGTGCGGAGTCGATGGGGTCGGCTAGGGCGGACTCGTCGCAGGGTGAGGTTGGGGAATCGCGGGGAGCGGCGGCCGGAGAGCAGGCTGAGGGCAGGGGTGAGCGAGTGGAAACGCCGCCTGTGCCTGAGGTTCGGGAGCAGGGGGTTGCTCCGGTGCCGGGGGTTCGGGAGCAGGTGGGGTCTCAGTACCGGGAGCGCATGGACGATCCCGAGGACACTGGGGAGTTCTTCATCAGTGCGTTCGAGAACCCGCCGGTAGTCGATGGCCCGGGACAGATCCGGGCGGCCGGCGCCTAGCTCGATCCAGGCCGCGGACGGGCGAGCCGACCGCCGTACATCCCACGACCTTGTGCACCGATCAACCACCAGACACCCGCCGATGTGGTCGACCCGTGCACAAGGTCGTGGAGCACCCTGGCCCACCCACATCGCCGGGGGCCGTGGACAGGGTGTGGGGAGTGCGGACACGGTATGACGTGTTCACCGTCCCGGGAGGTGTTCACGGTCCCCGGAAGGTGTTCACGGTCCCCGGAAGGTGTTCACCGTCCCCGGAAGGTGTTCACGGTCCCGGAAGGTGTTCGCGGTGGGGCGCGGGTTACGCGACGTGCATGCGTTGGTGTTGGTCTCGGCGGGCGTGTTCGGTGAAGGCTTGTTCGTAGGCTGCGGCGGCCATTTCGTGGACGTCCCGCGCCATCTGGGCGCGCGGCGATTCCGTGCTCCAGGCCAGCAGCAGGCGACGGTGGATCGGGTCGCCGGTGAGGGTGCGGGTGGTGACGTCGGTGGAGAGCATCCGGTACGACGTCGGTGAGACGAGCGCGACGCCTTGGCCGCTGGTGACGAAGCCCATCAGGACCGAAGTGTCGACCGAGTGGTGCTCGACCTTCGGCTGGAATCCGGCCTCCTCGCAGGCCGCCCGGAACAACACGTGGAAGCCGCTGTCGTCCGGCGGTTCCCCGATCCACTCCTCGTCGCACAGCGCGGCCAGCTCGATCTCACCGCGGTGCCGCGATGCGACCGCCAGCGGGTGGTCGGCGGACATCACGACGTACGCCGATTCCGATTCAACGACTGTGGTGGCCTCGACGCCGCTCGGCAGCCGCGGTTCGAAGCCCGGGAACTCGCGCAGCAGCGCGAAGTCGAGCCGTCCGCTCTCCAACTGCTGCAGCAACACACTGGTGGACCACTCGACCTCGATGCTCACCTGCTCGATCTCGCCGTGGTCGCGCAGTCGCGAGGCGATGCCTGACATGGGCGCGGTCGGAAATCCGCCCAGCCGTACGGCGCTGGACTCGACCGCCGTCATCGCGGACACGGTGGCGGACAGGTGGTCGACGTCGACCAGGATGGCGCGGGCGCGGTCGACGGCGTACCGGCCGAGTGCGGTGGGGGTGACGCCGGTGCGGGAGCGCTCGAACAGCTCACCGCCGAAGGCGGCCTCGATGCGCTTCAGCTGCGCGGTCAGGCTCGGCTGGCTGACCTTCAGCCAGCGGGCGGCCCGTCCGACGGACCCCGCTTCTGCCACCAGGACCACCACCCGCAGGTGGCGCAGCTCGACGTTCATGCGTTGAGACCGTAGTCCAGGTCAACGCACAGCTCACAGTTTCCGAGTGTTGCGGTTTCGTCTCAGCCGGGACCAACCTTGTAACGTCGGCCCCGGCTGGCACGATAGATCAGGTCGCCTTGATGGCCAGTGCCTCTCGGTAGCCGAGGCGGCGGCCGGTTTGGAGGAGGGTGCGCTCGTAGAGACGGGCGCCGAGGCGGACGATCAGGACGGTGCCGGCGAGCAGGATCACGATCGCCAGCAGCGGCTGCCACAGCGGCACGTCCTCGGTCAGCATCCGGCCCGGCATCGCCATCGACGACGCGATCGGGATGAACGACGCCACGGTCTTGGCCGATGATCCGGCGAACACCGAGAAGAAGAACGGGATCATCAGGATCATCTGCCCGGGCAGTGTGGTCGACCCGAGGTCCTCCTGCCGGGTCGCCAGCGATCCCGCGACCGCCCACAACCCGGCCAGGGCGACGAACCCGAGCACGAAGAACACCACGAACCAGCCGGCCACCGGAGCGACCACCTCGAGGATGTCGGCCTGGTCGGTGGCCAGCAGCCCGATCAGCGACGCGGCCGCGATCACCACGATCTGGGACAACGCCAGCACGGTGTTGCCGAGCACCTTGCCCCACAGCAGCGACCGGATCGGTACCGCGGCGGCCAGGATCTCGACGACCCGGCTCTCCTTCTCCTGGACGACGCTCTGCGCGATCATCATGCCGAAGCCGAGCGCGGTCATGTAGAACACCAGCGCCAGGCCGATGTTGACGAAGTCGGAGACGATGTCCGGCAACGGACCCGGCTTGAGCAGCTCCAGCTGCACCTTCGTGCCGGCGCGGAGCTCGGTCGGCGTCAGTCCGGCCCCGGCCGCGTTCTTCTCCATCCCGACGGCCGACGCCGCTTCACGCAACGCGCCTTCGAGCCCGGAGTCGACCCGGTCCTTGCCGAGGACGACGTATCCGTCGGCATCCGGCAGCAGCGCCACCTTCACGTCGCCGTCGGTCACGAGCTGCTCGGCGGCCGGACGATCCGCGGCCCGGATCACCTCGAAGCCGTCACCGCCCTTGGTGGTGGACGCCTGCTGCACGACCTTCGCACCGGCATCGTCGACAACGGCGATCTTGTCCGCGCCGCCGCGGCCGGCGAGCACCGCCGGCAGGATCACGGCGACCATGACGATGAACAGCATCACCACGGTCGAGCCGATGAAGGTCTTGTCCCGCAGCTTGGTGGTGATCTCGCGCTCGGCGATCAGCATCCACGGACGGTCCAGAGATCGGTCGTTCATCGGGTCGCCTCCCGGAAGATGTCGCTCAACGCCACCCGCTCCGGCCCGAACTCGAGCACCGGCCCGCGAGTGATCGCCTGCTGAAGAATGTGTTGTCCCGCCCCGTCGGTCTCGACGTCGAACAGCGCCGCACCGCCGGCCACGTCGCGCACCTGGATGCCCGGGATGTCGCGCAGCCAGCCCGCGTCACCGTCGACCACGAGCCGGTACGTCGTACCCGAGCCGGCAGCCAAGTCCGCCACCGGACCGGCCGCGACGACCTTGCCCCGGGACAGGACGATGAGGTCGTCGCAGAGCCGCTCGACCAGGTCGAGCTGATGGCTCGAGAACAGCACCGGCACCTCGGTTGTCACCTCCTCGCGGAGAAGGTCCACCATCGTGTCGACCGCCAGCGGGTCGAGACCGCTGAACGGCTCGTCCAGGACCAGCGCGATCGGCTCGTGCACCAGCGCGGCCGCGATCTGCACCCGCTGCTGGTTGCCCAGCGACAGCGTCTCCAGCGCGTCGGTGGCCCGCTCGGCCAGTCCGAGGCGTTCGAGCAGCTTGTCGGTGCGCTCCTCCGCACGATCCGCGGAGAGGCCGTGCAGCCGGCCGAAGAACACCAGTTGGTCGCGGATCTTCATCTTCGGGTACAGCCCACGCTCCTCCGGCATGTACCCGAAGTCCCGCCGTACCTCCTGGGTCAGCGGCGCGTCGTTCCACCGCACCTCGCCGGCGGTCGCCGCCAGCACGCCGAGGATGATCCGCATCGCCGTCGTCTTCCCGGCTCCGTTCGCTCCGACGAATCCGGTCATCCGTCCCGGGACGACGTCGAATGTCACGTCGTCCAGCGCGAACTGATCCCCGAACCGCCGAGTGAGCCCAGCCACCCTCAGCATCCGTCACCGCTTCCCATCACGTCGGCCCCTGACCGGGCGCACGCCGGTCGCTCCCACGGCGGGAGCGGTTCCAACGCTAGTCAGGACAGGCGTGCGGGCACGTCGGCCGCCAGGGTGATCGGCGGTGTCATCCGCGGGACGGATCGGACACCAGCCAGTGCGCCAGCTTGTCCGGATTCAGTACGACCCAGATGCGGGTGATGACGGACCCGGTCACCTCGAGTGAGGCAACGGCCTCGACCCGGCCGCCCCGGCGCAGGACGACGCCGGGACGGCCGTTGATCTCCTCGATCGACAGGACCGCCGCCGACATCAGCGTGACGACGATCCGCGCGGCCTCGATCGCGCCGCGGATCGGGCGCAGCGGCGCGAGGACCCGGCCGCCGCCGTCACTGACCAGCACGACGTCCGCGGCCAGCACCTCCCGCACGGCCTCCTGGTCCTCTGCCGCACAGGCCGCCGCGAAGCGTCGTACGACGGACTCCATCACCCCACGCGTCCGAGCTTGGCCGGATTCATCACCCACAGGAGCTGCTCGATGCCCTCGCTGGTGGCGACCATGGTCAGCACGGTGAAGACCTTGCCGTCCTGCCGCAGCAGCGCGGCGGGCTGCCCGTTGACGGTTGACAGCTCCACCTCGACCCCGGCCCAGAAGCGGTCCTTGAACGACCGGAAGTACTTCGCCACCGTCTGCGCTCCGTGCACCGGGATCTTGGAGGCACTGCGGATCCCTCCGCCGTCGGAGACGCTCGTCACGTCCGGGGCGAACAGCTCCTCGAGCTCGGCGAGGTCACCCGACCTCGCCGCAGTCACGAAGGCGCTGAGGAGCTTGCGCTGCTCGGCACTGTCCACCGGAGTACGGCGCTCGCCGGTGACGTGCTTGCGGGCCCGGCTGACGAGCTGGCGAACCGCTGGTTCGTTGAGCTGCAGGATCTCGGCGATCTGCGGATACGGGTAGTCGAACGCCTCCCGCAGTACGTACGCCGCCCGCTCGTTCGGCGACAGGCGTTCCAGCAGCAGCAGTACGGCGAACTCCAGCGCGTCAGCGCGCTCGGCACCGAGGTACGGATCCGCGCTGGTGTCGACCGGTTCGGGCAGCCACGGCCCGACGTACGTCTCCCGGCGGACCCTGGCCGACTGCGCGGCGTTGATCGCCAGCCGAGTGGTCGCGGTCGCCAGGTACGCCGCCGGGTTGGTGACTGCACTGCGGTCAGCGGCCTGCCACCGCAGCCACACGTCCTGGACCAGGTCCTCGGCCTCGGTGGCGCTCCCCAGCATCCGGTAGGCGATCCCGAAGAGCCGTGGGCGAACCCCCTCGAACACCTCCAGGGCCGATTCGAGGTCGTCCGCCACCGTCACTCCTCCCATTGCCCCCGCGCCGTGTCGTCGCGTCCGGTGGGGGTCTGGCCCGGATCCATCCGGTCGGTTTCGAGCGCCTGGACGGCCCCGAGCAGACTGGTGTACTCAGTCTGCTCGACCTCGACCTCTTCCGGGTCCACCAGCCACTCACTCGGCGGAGCGTCGGCCGCCGGTGCACCCGCTCGGGCCATCGCCAGGTCGGCGTTGACCTCGGTCTCCAGTCGCTCCAGGAAGTCGCCAGAGCTCATCGATGCGCCTCCGCCCACTCGGGGTAGTGGAACTGACCGAGCGTCACGTCGCCGATCGGGACCAGGCTGTCCTCGAGCAGTTCGCTGCCGAAGTACGTCGCGTGGTCGTCGGTCACGATCTCGCGGTCGGGCAGCGCCATCCGGAAGAAGTCGTCCATCCGGTACCGGTCCGGCCCGGCGATGTCCCGGCGGCCGTTCAACGGCTCGGCGACCGCGGTCTTGGCGACCTGGTCCGCGACGTCGTCACCGGCCATCGGCTGGAAGCTCACTGGTGCCATGTGGACCTTGCCGGCCTCATCGGTGGCGGTGTCCGCGATCGCGTTGGTGAACTCGAAGAACTGCGTCGCGTGCACCAGCGAGAACGGGATGCCTCCGTTCTCGATCAGCTGCTCCTGCGCGATCTTGGCCCGGAAGTACCCGTTGGTGGGGAGCCGCTCGGTGCCGACGATGGACACCGCCACGTGGTGCCCCACCCCGGCGGCGGCTTCGGCCTCGAGCAGGTTGGACGTGGACGTTTCGAAGAACTTCATCACGGCGGTGTCCTCGAACGACGGTGAGTTCGACACGTCGACCACCACGGCGGCGCCGGCCAGTACTTCGGCCAGTCCCTCGCCGGTCAGTGTGTTCACTCCGGTGTTCGGTGAGGCCGCGATCGCCTCGTGACCGTCCGCCTCGAATCGCCGGACCAGCTTCGAGCCGATCAGTCCGGTACCGCCGATCACCACGATCTTCATGGTTCACCTCTCGTGCTGCGGGTGCGCTGGTCGCACTCCTGTCGCCAGCTAAGACAGGGCACCCACCGCGGTTGTGACAGCGCGAGCGGTCACAGTTCGCGACACTGTCCTGTCTCAGTTGGTGACAGGACCGACAAGGAGCCGACCTTGCCCGCAGAACGCACCCCGCTCAGAGCCCGGATGACGGCCCGCGCCGTCGACGAGCCACACCGCACGGCCAGTCCGCTGGAGCTGCTGTTCGATCTGACCCTGGTGGTCGCGGTCGCCGCGGCCACCGCCGAACTGGCGCACAGCATCGAGGACGGTCACCTCGCCGACGGGGTGGTGCCGTTCCTCGAGGTGTTCTTCGCGATCTGGTGGGCGTGGATGAACTTCACCTGGTTCGCCTCCTCGTACGCCACCGACGACGTCGCGTACCGGCTGCTCACGATGGTGCAGATGGGCGGTGTCCTGGTCATCGCGGCCGGCATACCGGAGGCGGCCAAGCACTCGGACTTCCGCTGGGTGGCGCTCGGATACGTGATCATGCGACTCGCCCTGGTGGCCCAGTGGCTGCGCGCGGCCGCCGAGGACCCGACCCGTCGGCGTACGGCGCTCCGCTACGCGATCGGGATCGCGGTCGCACAGGTGGGATGGGTGCTGAGTCTGGTCCTGACCGGTGGACCCAATCCGCCGGTGTTCCTGGTGCTGGTCGTGCTCGAGCTGTCCGTGCCGCTCTGGGCCGAACGCACCTACCCGACCAACTGGCACCCGCACCACATTGCCGAGCGGTACGGCCTGTTCACGCTGATCCTGCTCGGCGAGAGCGTGCTGGCGGCAACCAGAGGCGTACAGAACGCGCTGGCCGCCGGCGAGTTCAGCGGCTCGCTCCTGGTCGTCGCGGGGGCCGGTCTGGTGCTGCTCTTCGCGCTCTGGTGGTTCTACTTCCAGCACCCGGCCGGAGAGTGCCTCAGCCAGCGGCGCAACCAGTCGTACCGCTGGGGCTACGGGCACTACGGTGTCTTCGCGTCGCTGGCCGCGCTGGGCGCCGGTCTGGAGGTGGCCGTCCAGACAGGTCACGAGATGGAGGTCTCCCCCGTGACGGTCGGCTACTCGGTCTCGGTGCCTGCAGCCGCATTCATCGTGCTGCTCTGGGCAGTGCACAAGCCGATCGAGGTCGACCGGGTGATCCATCCCGCGCTGATCCTCTGCGCCGGCGCTGTCCTCGCGGTCGTCCCGCTGACGGCCGAGCAAATCGGCGTACCGGCCGTTGTCGTCGTGACCGCCGCCGTCTGCTCGCTGGTCGCGGTGGTCGCCGGTCAGCCGGTCGGGTCGTCGCCAGGGGTGACCAAGCCGCACTCGTAGGCGAAGACGACAGCCTGGACGCGGTCGCGCAGGCCCAGCTTGAGCAGCACGCGGGAGACGTGCGTCTTGACGGTGGCCTCGCCGACGTACAGCTGGTTGGCGATCTCGGTGTTGGTCAAGCCGCGGGCGATCAGGCCGAGCACCTCACGTTCGCGCTCGGTCAGGTCCTCCAGCAGGTCCGGGCGGTAGACCCGCTCGCCGCCGCCGGTGAACCGCTTGATGACACGCCTGGTCACCTCGGGCGCGAGCAGCGCATGGCCGGAGTGCACGACCTGGATCGCGTCGACCAGGTCCTCGGGCGCCGTGTTCTTGAGCAGGAACCCGCTGGCCCCGGCCCCGAGCGACTCGAACAGGTAGTCGTCCCGGTCGAAGGTGGTGAGGATGACGACCTTGCCCGCGTCCGCCGCGACGATCCGCTGGGTCGCGGTGATTCCGTCCATGCCGGGCATCTGGACGTCCATCAGTACGACGTCCGGCCGCAGCGCCAGCGCGAGCTCGATCGCCTTCCCCCCGTCGGAGGCCTCGGCGACCACGTCGATCTCCGGCTCGACCGACAGGATCATCCGGAACCCGGCCCGGACCAGGTCCTGGTCGTCCACCAGCAGGACGCGCATCGGCTCGGTCACCGTGTCGGTCATGCCTGGTCTCCTCCTTGTAGTGGGCGGTTTTGCGGGTCGAGCGGGATCCGGACCCGGACCCGGAAGCCACCGGCAGCTACTGCGCGCGGCCCGATCTCGGTCTCGCCGCCGAGCAGACCGACCCTCTCACGGATGCCGACATGGCCGAGCCGGCTACCCACCGGGGCGTGCTTGGGCCGGCCGTCGTCGATCACCTCGAGCTCGACCGAGTCACCAAGGTAGCGCAGCGTGATGTGTGCACTCCGCGCCGTCGAGTGCCGTCGTACGTTGGTCAACGCCTCCTGGGCGATCCGGTAGACCGACACCGAGACCGTCTCGGGCAGTTGGACCGGCTGGCCGATCTGGTGGAAGCCGACCGACAGGCCCTCGCCGTTCACGTCCGCGATCAGCGCCGGGAGCCGGTCGGCGCCCGCCTGTGGCGCCTTGGCGACCGGCGCCTCCAGGTCGACGTCGGGGTCGGCGGCGCGGAGCATGCCGAGGAGCTGGCGCATCTCGTTGACCGCCGTACGGCTGGAGTCCTCGATCACGCTGAGCGCGTTCTTGGCCGCGTCAGGGTCGGAGTCCATCACCCGCCGGGCGCCGCCGGCCTGGACGCCGATGCTGCTGATGTGGTGCGCGACCACGTCGTGCAGCTCGCGGGAGATCCGTAGCCGCTCATCGATCACCGCGCGGCGGGCGTTCGCCTCCTGCTGAGCGGCGAGCTCGGTGGCCTGCTGCTCGAGTTCGTGGCGCTGCCGGGCGGTGCCCCACGCGGTCCTGCCCCAGAAATAGGCGCCGAAGAAGTAGAGGATGTTCAGTGCGACGGTGAGGATGACGCTGGAGACGTACGGCGAAAGCAGTGCGTGGTTCGGGCCTTCGATCTCGTTGTTGCGCAGGGCTCTGACGAAGTTGATCGCCAGCCAGCCGAACATCCCGACGAAGACGACCGCGACCGACGCCTTCATCAGCCGCCGGTCCCGGGCCCAGGCGACGGCCGCGTAGATCGCCATGAACAGGGACGCCTGGGTGGTGAGGTTGCTGGCGAAGGCGAAGATCGCCCGCTCCCCCGTGACCACGAACAGTGCCGCCACCGCCAGCAGCACCGGGATCGGGAACCGGCGTCGGAAGCACAGCGGCAGCGAGACCGCCGCGCTGAGCACGTACGGCTCGACTCCGCCGATCCCGAGGTCCACATGCGTCGGCGAGGCACCCCGGGCCAGCTCGGTGCCGATCACCGCGGCGACGGCCATCCCGAGACCCAGCAGTACGTCGGCACGCCGCTGCGCCGCGGTCGGACCGGGCCGCACCCAGCCCCGAACAGTCGTCCCGGTGCCGGGTGGTGTCCCCGGCTCGGCGGCCGCGGACGTCGTACCCAGTTCAAGCGTGGCCATAGCTCATCAGCCTACGGGCTGTCCGGTGCTCCCCTGCAGTCGCGAGCAGGTGCTCGGTGCGGTAGCTCGGTGTGCTGGAGTGGAGGCCTCGATGTGGTTCCATCGTGGCCTTTGCTCCAGTGCAGCGAGATGCCGTGCCGAGTGCCGCGCAGCACGCAGGGGAGCACCGGACAGCCCGTGGGGGTGGATCGCCCCTGACCAGGGCCGCGTACGCTTAGGGTCGTGACGATCGCCCCAGAAGGACGGAAGCTACTCAGGCTCGAAGTGCGCAACGCGGAGACCCCGATCGAGCGCAAACCCGAGTGGATCAAGACCAGGGCCAAGATGGGCCCGGAGTACCTGGCACTGCAGAAGCTGGTGAAGTCCGAGCAGCTGCACACCGTGTGCCAGGAGGCCGGCTGCCCGAACATCTTCGAGTGCTGGGAAGACCGCGAGGCCACGTTCCTCATCGGCGGTGACCAGTGCACCCGCCGCTGCGACTTCTGCCAGATCGACACCGGCAAGCCGCAGGCGCTGGACCGGGACGAGCCGCGCCGGGTCGCCGAGTCGGTCCGGACCATGGGCCTGCGCTACGCCACCGTGACCGGCGTCGCCCGCGACGACCTGGACGACGGCGGCGCCTGGCTGTACGCCGAGACGATCCGCCAGATCCACGAGCTGAACCCGGGCACCGGCGTCGAGATGCTCGCGCCCGACTTCAACGCTGTCCCCGAGCAACTCGCCGAGGTGTTCTCGTCCCGGCCCGAGGTGTTCGCGCACAACGTCGAGACGGTGCCGCGGATCTTCCGCCGGATCCGGCCGGGCTTCCGCTACGAGCGCTCGCTGGATGTCATCACCCAGGCCCGCGACTACGGCCTGGTGACCAAGTCGAACCTGATCCTCGGCATGGGCGAGACCCGGGACGAGGTCAGCCAGGCGCTGCGCGACCTGCACGCCGCCGGCTGCGAGATCATCACCATCACCCAGTACCTGCGCCCCTCGGTGCGGCACCACCCGGTCGAGCGGTGGGTCCGGCCCGAGGAGTTCGTGGAGCTGCAGGCCGAGGCCGAGGCGATCGGTTTCGCCGGAGTCATGTCCGGGCCACTCGTGCGTTCGTCGTACCGGGCCGGTCGGCTGTACCGTCAGGCTGTGGAGTCGCGGATGAACGCCGCGACACAGACCGCTTAAAACAGGGATCCGGGAGAGATGGCCAAGAACGACGCGCCCGAAGAGAAGAAGACCGGTCGGCTCAAGCAGATCGCCTCGGCGTACAAGCTGACCAAGAAGTCCGACCCGACGGTCGGGCTGGTGCTCGCCGGGATCTTCCTCGGCATCGTCGCGATCTTCGTGGTGGTCGGCCTGCTGGTCGGGCCGCTGATGGTGTGGATCCCGCTGGGTGTCGCGCTCGGCTTCCTCGCCGCGACGATCATCTTCGGCCGCAAGGTCGAGAAGGCGGCGTACAGCCAGATCGAGGGCCAGGCGGGTGCGGCCGCGTCCGCGCTGCAGACACTGCGCCGCGGCTGGACCGTGACGCCCGCCGTCGCGGTCACCAAGAACGCCGACATCGTGCACCGGGTCGTCGGCCGTCCGGGCATCGTGCTGGTCGGCGAGGGGCAGGCGAGCCGGGTGAAGAACCTGCTCGCCGCCGAGGGCAAGAAGCACAACCGGGTGGCCGGTGGCGCGCCGGTGATCCAGATCGTGGCCGGTCAGGGCGAGGACGAGGTCGACATCCGCAAGCTGACCAAGCACGTGATGAAGCTGCCCCAGGCGCTGCAGCCGTCGGAGATCACGGACCTGCTGCAGCGGCTGAAGGCGCTGGACGCCGTTCGCCCGCAGGTGCCGATGCCGAAGGGTCCGGTGCCGACCAGCCTCAAGGGCGCCAGGCAGGCCATGAAGGGCCGGTGACTCGGCGCTGGGGGGCGACGAGCGAGATGCTGCCGGGGTAACCCGGCGGCCGCTCATCAGTTGATCTGTCCGTGACGTGGCACGAGTGTGCCTTCGTGTCGCGTCGTGGGGCGGAGGTTGGGCCTTAAGGTGCGACCAGGACGGATCGAGGACACGAGGTTGACGATCATGACGGATCTCCTCCCGGCTGTGCATCAGCCGGTGACCGAGACGTGGCCGACACTGGCCCGACCTCGGTCGAACCCGGTCCGCCGGGCCGGCGCGCTGGCCGCGCTCCGTCTGATCGCCAGAGATCTGCCTGCCACGATCCACCTCGAGAACAGGTCGTACGGCCTGGGCGGACCGGCGATGCGGGTGCACCGCAGCGCGGCATTCCTGGACCGACTGGGTCACGACGCCGGGTCCGGATTCGGTGAGGCCTATCTGGCCGGCGACTGGGATCCCGAACCGGGCACCGACCTGTCCGATCTGCTGGTCCCGTTCGCCGAGCGGTTCAGCAACGAGGAGACCCGGCACCTGCTGCCCAAATGGGCACAGTCGCTGCGCTGGCTGGTGACCCGGTCCCAGCCCGGAGACCAGGAGAACGACCGGGCCGGTGCCCGCGAGAACGTCAGCCGCCACTACGACCTCAGCAACGCGATGTTCTCCGAGTTCCTCGACCCCACCCTGACCTATTCGGCGGCGTACTTCGGCCCCGCCGCCGCGGCGGACCTGGCCACAGCGTCGTACGACGAACTCACGCAGGCGCAGCTGAACAAGCTCGACGCGATCCTCGACGCGGCCGGGGTGGTGTCCGGATCGCGGGTGCTCGACATCGGGTGCGGCTGGGCCAGCCTGGCGATCCGCGCCGCGCAACGCGGTGCCTGGGTCACCGCGATCACGATCGCCTCGCAGCAGGCACTGATGGCCCAGCGCCGGATCGCCGAGGCCGGCGTGAGCGACCGGGTGCAGGTGGCGTTGCGTGACTACCGCGACCAGATCGGCGAGTTCGACGCCGTACTGAGCGTGGAGATGATCGAGGCGGTCGGCGAGAAGTACTGGCCGGTCTACTTCGACGCGATCGAGCGACGGCTCGCTCCCGGCGGGGTCGCGGTGGTGCAAGCGATCGTGATGCCGCACGAGCGGATGCTGGCCACCCGGAACACGTTCACCTGGGTGCAGAAGTACATCTTCCCCGGCGGCCTGATCCCCTCGATCAAGGTGATCGAGGACATCACCACGCGGCACGCCGGCCTGCGTCTCGAGGTGCTCCGGTATCTCGGCGCCGACTACGCGCGCACCCTGCGGATCTGGCGGAACCGCTTCATCGAGCGCGGGCCGGCCATCGCCGATCTCGGCTTCGACGAAACCTTCCGCCGGATGTGGGAGTTCTACCTCGCGTACTCCGAGGCCGGCTTCCGCACCGGCTACCTGGACGACGTCCAGCTCCGGCTCACCCGGCCCTGACTACCGCAGTACGACGGCGGTGTTCGCGGCGCGATCGTGGAGGCCCCGGCGGTCGCGGTCGTAGACGACGGCCGGAATCAGCAGGCAGATCAGGAACGCGCGGATGACGCCGGCCAGCAGCCCTGGTTGCGTCGTGTAGCTGGTGGTGCCGCGGATCGGGATCACCCTCATCCCGCACACACGGTGACCGATGGTGCCGCCGGCCAGCCCGGTCAGGATCGCGGTGATGGCGAAGAAGGCGACCAGTTGCGCGGTCCCGAAATCATTGCCACCCGCCCACATGGGCTTCGACGTGACCGCGGACGCGATCAGCCCGGCGATCAGCCAGTCCAGCAGCAGCGCCAGCACCCGGCGGCCCCAGCCCGCGACCGAGCCCGGTCCGGTGGCCGGGAGCCCCAGCCGATTCCCCGGGAACCGGAATTCCTCGGAGGGTCCTGTGCCCGGCTGCGCGGATGATGCCATGATGGCTAGCCTACGGAAACGGTCCGGGCCGGGACACAGCGGACCGGGAGATCTCAGGCCGTCACCGCCGTACACCAGTGGGTCAGCGCGGACACGCTGGGCGTAACATCCGCGAAACATTGGGGTCACGGCCGAGTAATCGGCAGGCCCTACGTTCAGATGCAATCTCTGAGCCACCCCGAGGAGTACGTATGTTTTCCAGCGCTGAGGAGCTGCTCGCCTACGTCAAGGACGAGGGCGTCGAGATCATCGACGTCCGGTTCTGCGACCTGCCGGGCATCATGCAGCACTTCACCGTCCCGGTGTCGTCGTTCGGACCGGAGGTCTTCGAAGAGGGCCTCATGTTCGACGGGTCGTCGGTACGCGGGTTCCAGCAGATCCACGAGTCCGACATGAAGCTGCTGCCCGACCCGACCTCCGCCTTCGTCGACGAGTACCGCGGCACCAAGACGCTGGCCATCAACTTCTTCGTGCACGACCCCCTGACCGGCGAGGCGTACAGCCGCGACCCGCGCAACATCGCCCGCAAGGCGCAGGAGTACCTGAAGTCGACCGGCATCGCGGACACCGCGTTCTTCGCGCCGGAGGCCGAGTTCTACGTCTTCGACGACGTCCGGTTCGAGACCAAGGCGAACTCCGGCTACTACTCGATCGACTCGGTCGCCGGCGCCTGGAACACCGGCCGGGTCGAGGACGGCGGCAACCGCGGCTACAAGGTCCGTTACAAGGGTGGCTACTTCCCGGTCGCGCCGACCGACCACTTCGGCGACCTGCGCGACGACATCACGCTGGCCCTGGAGCGGGCCGGCCTGCTCGTCGAGCGCGCGCACCACGAGGTCGGTACGGCGGGTCAGGCGGAGATCAACTTCCGCTTCGACGAACTGCTGAAGACCGCGGACAACCTGCAGAAGTTCAAGTACATCGTCAAGAACACCGCCTGGGCGGCCGGCAAGACCGCGACGTTCATGCCCAAGCCGATCTTCGGTGACAACGGCTCCGGCATGCACTGCCACCAGTCGCTGTTCTCCGGTGGCGACGCGCTGTTCTACGACGAGTCCGGGTACGGCGGCCTGTCCGACGTGGCCCGCTGGTACATCGGCGGCCTGCTCAAGCACGCCCCGTCGCTGCTGGCCTTCACCAACCCGACGGTGAACTCCTACCACCGTCTGGTGCCGGGCTTCGAGGCGCCGGTCAACCTGGTCTACTCGCAGCGCAACCGCTCGGCCTGCATCCGGATCCCGATCACCGGGTCGAACCCGAAGGCGAAGCGGATCGAGTTCCGCTGCCCCGACCCGTCGGCGAACCCGTACCTGGCCTTCGCGGCCCAGCTGCTGGCCGGCCTGGACGGCATCCGGAACAAGATCGAGCCGATCGACCCCGTCGACAAGGACCTCTACGAGCTCCCCCCGGAGGAGCACGCGAGCATCCCGCAGGTCCCCACCTCGCTCCCGGCCGTGATCGACGCCCTCGAGGCCGACCACGCCTTCCTGCTCGAAGGCGACGTCTTCACCGAGGACCTGATCGAGACCTGGATCGACCTCAAGCGCGAGCAGGAAATCGCCCCCATCCAGCTCCGCCCCCACCCCCACGAGTTCGAGCTGTACTACGACGTCTGATCGGCTGTAGGCCGCTGACCCGCGGAGAAATCATCACGGCCCCTCCGCGTTCCGTCGCCGTTCCGTGAGACTCCCGGCCCGTGCCGCCAGCAATAACGGCGGCACGGGCTTCCGCGGCGAAGGGCTCGTGACCGAGTTCGAGGAAACTCTGCGAGCCGTCTGACCGGATGGGCGCAGCGTCTGCTTCACCCCGGGCGGATTTGGGGACGATTCCGGCCCCGTAGCGGTCAGAGATCCTCCCCGGATCCAGCCGGATGCGGGACGTCCAGTATGACGATTCTGTCCGGCCGCGGGAGTGGTGGCTGGGTGGACTCGTCGGTTTCAGCGGCGGGTGATGCGGGCGGGGGCGAAGGGGGTCAGCGGGGGCGGTGTTCGGCCGGTCATGATCAGGTCGGACATGAAGAGGCCGGTTGCCGGGGCCAAGGTGATTCCGGACATCGAGTGGCCGGTCGCCAGATAGACGTTCTCGAAGCCGGGCACGCGTCCGAGGATCGGCAGGCCGTCAGCGGCGAGGGGTCGCATGCCGACCCACTCGTCCTCGACGGTGTCGTCGGGCCAGTCCGCCAGATACCGGCTCGCCCCGGTTTTGATGGCGCGGATGCGGCGTTCGTCCAGACGCAGATTGAGGCCGCTCAGCTCCATCGTCCCGGAGACGCGCGTCTTGCCGTCGGACAGCGGCGTGACGACCACCTTCGATTCACCGAAATGGATGGGCCGGAGCGGCTGGGTCCGGGGACGGATGGAGAAGCTGTAGCCCTTGCCCGCCTGCATGAGCAGCCTGACGCCGAGCATCCGCGCGAGGGGCTCGGTCCAGGCTCCGGCGGCGAGTACGACGTTCTCGACCGTGAACCGTCCCGACGAGGTGCGCAGAGCGGTCGCCCGCCCGTTGCGATGCTCGATTCCGGCAACCTCGGTGCCCTCGAAGAGCTCGGCGTCGACCTGGCCGAGGGCGTCCGCGAATCCGCGGCTGATCCGCGCCGGGTCGACATGCGCCTCGCCTTCGATCATGAACCCCGCGGTCACCTCGTCGGACAGAACCGGCTCCGCCTCGTGCAACTCGGCCCCGGTCAAGATTGCCTCTGGCAACGGATATCCGTACGCCGACAAGATCCTCAGCCGGTCGAGGTCGGCCTCGAGCGCACCGGCCCGCAGGGCGACCATCAGGATCCCCTCGCGCCGGATTCCGAAGTCGATCCCGCGAGCGGTGAGTTCGGCGTACAGCTGATGAGTTTTCTCGCCCAGCTTTGCCGTGGCATGCATTCCGCGCTGGAAGGCACCGTCGTTGCAGTGGCGCCAGAACCTCCACGCCCAGCGGATGAAGTCAGGGTCGGCTCGCAGGGCGAAGTAGATCGGCGATGCCGGGTCCGACAAGGACCTCAACGTGTAGCTCACCAGCCCCTTCGCAGGGATCGGCGCGGCGAACGAGGGAGCGATCCAGCCGCTGTTGCCCCACGAAGCCCCGCTGCCGACCTGGCGGGCTTCGATCACCCGCACCGCCGCGCCCGCTTGGGCCAGGTAGTAGGCGGTGGCGAGACCGATGGCTCCGCCGCCGACAACGGTGACTTCCTTGGTCACGACCGGCTCCTGTCAGGGAAAGTCGATCACGACGCCGATGCCCTCACGCTGCGCAAGCGTGACGATCGATGCTGCCGCCGCGACGTCCTGGATCGCCAACCCCAGGGACTCGAACACGGTGATCTGGTCTGTCGTCGTCCGCCCGGCCCGAGTGCCGACGAGCAACTCACCGACCTCGGGTGGATCGAACGAGTCGGCGAGGGCGCCTTCGCCGAGTGGTATCAGCATGTCGCCGGCGTTGGCGAAGGCGCCATCACGGCTGTCGACGGCGAAGACGTCCGCCTTCCGCACCAGGTTGGCGCAGAGCTCGCGACCCTCGCGGTGGAAGGCACCGACCGCGTTGAGGTGTGTGCCTGGGGAGATCCAGTCGCCGTCGATCAAGGGGTCCGTCGACGACGTGACGGTACAGACCAGGTCCGCTCCGTCCACCGCGGACTGCACGCTGTCGCAGACCTCGACCTCGAAGCCGCGAGCCTCGGCCCATCGAACGAACTCGAGCGCTCGTGGTTCGGTCCGGTTCCAGACGCGGACGCGCCGGAGCTTGCGGACCTCGGCCATCGCCAGAAGGTGGCTCCGCGCCTGGACTCCGGCGCCGATGATGGCGAGATCACCTGCGTCCTGGTTGGCCAGCAGATCGGTGGCAGCACCCGAGGTCGCAGCGGTGCGAAGCTCCGTCACCACTCCGCCCTCGAGCAGCGCCAGCAGTACGCCGGTCACGGGATCGAGCAGAGCGACGAACGCCTGGATCACCTCCAGGCCACGCTGCTGGTTCCCAGGGACGATCGTGAGCACCTTGAGCCCGACCCCTCCCTCGACAGCGGCCGGCTTGAGCCAGACGGACCCATCGAACGCCGGCGGATCCAGCACCACACGAGGCGGCTGGAACACCTCTCCCCTGCCGTGCGCGGCCATTGCCGAGCGCATCAACTCCACCGCGTCGCCCATCGGGAACGCCGCCCGTACGTCCGTCGCAGTCAGTACCAGCATCCCGGCGTCTCCATCCCGAATCGCGTCACGCGTTCACGCTAGGGGGATGGTCGTGCGCCGGGCATTCTCCCGTCGTCGGAAAGCGGCGGCCCGCTCTCCTCCTCCTGTAGCTAACTTCTGAGTCCGATCAGCCGGGCGATCTTCAGGCCAAGGTGGTACACGAGGCGGTCCTCCCCGTTGGACAGGTGGGCGCCGGTCAGTTCTTCGATCCGCTGGAGCCGGTAGTACAGCGTGGTGCGATGCACGAACAGTTGCTCCGCCGTCGCCTGGACGTCTCCCGCGTTCTCCAGGAACGCCTCGAGGGTATCGACCAGCTGGGCGCCCTTCGGGCCTGATCCGATCAACTGGAGCAGTCCGGATGGCACGCAAGTCTCGTCGAGTTCACGACTCGGGATTCTGGTGAGCAGTCCGTAGACGCCGAGCTCCTCGTGGGACATCACGCGATCCGGGCCGCCCATGACGCGGGCCACGCGGGCTGCTCGTTGTGCCGTCTCGTACGAGCTGTGCGCATCGGTCAGATCGCCGGCCACGCTGCCGATGCCGGCGTACGGATCACTGTCTGGCAGATCCGCCAGGATGCTCGACAGCAGATCACGCACCAGCGCGACCTTCTCCGTGCCGCCGAACATCGGGTCCTTGTCGGAGAGCAGGAGGAGCCCGTGGTCTCGCCGGACCAGGCAGATGTGACGACGATCGCTCAGCCGGCGTCCCGCGCGATCGAGCCATCCACCGAGTACGTCGCGCTCGTTCTCGGACAGCCCGCGACCGTCCGCGGACAGTGTGACGACCACGACGCACACCGGCTCGGATGCGACGAAGTAGTCGGCGTCGACGAGGTCGGCGGCGGCGTGCCGACGAGCGGCCAGGTCGCCGGCCAGAATCAGCTCATGGGCAAGATCGCGAATCCTGCTCTTGCTGAACTCCTCAGCCAGTTGGTCTCGATGCAGGGCGGCAGCCAGCGTCTCGGTCGTCTGGGAAACGGTCTTCAGCTCCTCCGCGGTGAGCTCGTTCTCCCCCTCCACGATCCAGATGTAACCGACCAGTGCGCCCTGCCACCGGATCGGGATCACCAGCCGTTGATGAGTGCAACCGATCCGGGGATCGATCGGCGGCCGGAACGGCTCCACCGCGGTCCGCGCTCCGGCCGCCTGCGTCCAGGCCAGGACTTCCGGACGTACGTCGTGCTGCTGGAAGATCGACTGCCGACGGAGCCTGTCGACGGGGCCGTACTCGTGCGAGGAGAAGGCCAGTTGACGCATCCAGGCATCGTCGACGGTCACGTTGCGCTGGATCTTGTGGCCTAGAGCATCAACCAACCGTTGGAGCTCTGACGTCATCCTCCGACGATAGCGTCCGATGGCCGGTGTCACACTCCCGTTCTGCCCTGGCCCCACAACCGCAGATACTCGGGGACCGCCGTACCGGCCGGCACATGCTCGTCCGGGACCGGCTCACCAGGTGTCACCCGCAACGGGAGCTCGCCCGCCCAGACAGGTAGGGCTCGATCCGCTGCCGCGTCGTCCCCGTCGCCGGTGCGCACCTTGACGGAGCACTCGTCGAGCGGAATGGACACCAACAGAGCACTACCGAGCTCCGCATCGGTCAGCGGTCGCAGGTCCGGCAACCGGCCCGGGATGCACTTCTCGACGAGAGCCAGCATGCGTTCCAGCTTGGCCTCGGGATCCTCGATCGCCGTACCCGTGCCCAGGACGACGACCGAGCGATAGTTCACCGAGTTCTGCAGGACGGAGCGGCCCATCGCCAGACCGTCGAGAACCGTGGCTTCCACGCAGACGGGCGCGCCGTCGGCGATCAGGTTGAACATCCGGTTCCGGCGGGAGCCGTGGATGAGCAGTTCATCGCCGACCCGGACGTGCAGGGTGGGCAACACGTACGGCTGGTCGTCGACGACGAAGCCGACGTGACACATGAGGGACTCGTCCAGGATCTCGTGGACCTTGTCGAGGTCGTACGACGCTCGGGCGGGTCGACGCCGGACCCGGACCCGCGGACTCGCGGGCCCCGTCGACTTGTCGGTCGCACCTCTACTCGGCATGCTTTGCGGCCTTCCTGCCGGCACATTCCTTCTGTGCACCGATCCTCGGCGGGCCCGGCCGCGATTGCTAACGACAGGTGATGCAAAACGTGCGGCACGGGTCCGACGTGCGACGCAAGTACGAACGGCTCGACCGCTCTACGGTTCAGATGACCGTTCGTCCCCCTGACAGAGGATCCACATGATCGGCTTCGTCGGCGCAGGAAACATGGCCAGTGCAATCGCGCGTGGGCTCGGTGAGCCGGTCTACGCCACCGACGCGGGCTCCGGGCGGGCGGCGGCGCTCGTGGCCGAGCTCGGCGGAGAGGTGATGCCCACCAATGCCGACCTCTTCAAGCGCTCCGAGACTGTGTTCCTGGGTCATCGTCCCGACCAGCTGGCCGAGATCGCCAAGGGTGTCGACGCGACGGGGAAGATGGTGATCTCGATGATGGGCCCGACCACCGTCGGCGAGCTCCAAGCCGCCTACCCCGGCGCCACCGTCGTACGGACGATGCCCAACACGCCGGTCGAGGTCCGCCGAGGCGTGGTTGCCGTGGCCGCGGGCGGCGAGCCCGCGGTCGAGCTCCTCTCCCGGCTCGGGACGGTCGTAGTCCTTCCGGAGCGCCAGATGGACCTGGCCACGGCGACGTCCGGGGTCATGCCCGCCTACATCGCGGTGCTGGCCGAGGCCGCGATCGACGCCGCGGTCTGCCACGGCCTCGACCTCAAGAGCGCGAAGGCCATGTTCCTCGAGACCATGGCCGGCACGGCCGAGCTCCTGATCAAACGCGACGGCGACACCCTCGCCGTACGCCGTGAGGTGGGTACACCGGGCGAGTCGACGGTCCGTGGTGTCGCGGCCCTCGAACGGAACAACGTCCGTACGGCGTTCATGGACGCCTACCACGATGTCCTCACCCGCCTGAGCCGTCCGTACACCGGCGGCGCCATCGTGGCCGACTGACACACCTATTCGGGACGCCTGGGCAACCGCAGTACGACAGGGCCGGTGGGCACTGCGGAACAGGCCAGCACCGCCCGCGATCCCGGTGGGAGTGCGGGATCGATCAGGTACGAGACTTCGCCGTGCACAAGGTCGAGCGTGCAGGATCCGCACGCGCCGGACCGGCAGGCGGAGAGCACGGGAACCCCATGATTCTCGGCCAGTTCGAGAAGGGTGCCGTCGGCATCGGTCCAGGTCGCTGCCGTGCCGTCGGGAAGGTAGGTCACCTGGTGCGGGCCGGGCCCTGGTGCGGGCCGTCGGGCGGGCACTTCCATCGCAGGCGAGACGAACGGGTCGGAGTGGATGCGATCCGCGTCCACTCCCGCCGACCGGAGGACTTGGGACACCGTGGCAACGAAGTCGGTCGAGCCGCACACGAGTGCTTCCGCGTCGGCATGGCGGTCGCCGGCCAGACCGCCGAGAATGTCGCGCTGGGTGGGACGTCGAGCGGCACGCCGCGTCTCGAAGAGCGTGGCCGTCGCCCCGGACTGTCGAGCGAACTCGACCACCTCGGGCCAGAGCGTCGCGCTCTCCTTGCTCGCGTCGACGTGCAGCAAGGAGATCGGGCGGCCGTCCGCGGCTGTCGCCAACTGCTGCAACGCCGCAGCCACGGGGGTGATGCCAATACCGGCGCTCACCAGGTACAGCGGCCGCGGCTCTCGCGAGAGCGTGGGGACTCCGAACGGACCTGAGATGAGCAGGCGGTCTCCAGAAGCCAACAATGCAAGGCTTTCCGAGACCGCACCGCGCAGACGCACGGTGATCCGGATCCGATCGTCGTACCGACCGGAGACGCTGTAGGCACGCCAGGTCAGCGCAGCTTTCGCTGTCGGCAGGTGCACCCGGATGTGCTGACCGGCGGCCACCGGCTGACGGTAGGGATCGCGGAGCCACACGCTGATCGTCCGGTCATCCTCGCGAACTGTCTCGAGCACCTCGGCCTCCCGCGGCCAGGGATGCACAACCTCACGACGTTCCCGCAGCCTGTCGACGAGCCGTACCGGATCGGGCCGGCCACTCACCACCACCGGCGAACCGACCTGAAGCCGTGCGGGTCCGACCAGGCGTGCGTAGACGCCCAGGTGCGGGAGACCGACGGCCCGCGTGAGCAGGGACGGGAACTCCAGGTCCCGCTCCCCGGACCCCGGGTTCGCCGACGTCGCGCGGCAGCGGGCGGTCGGCCGGATCACTTCGGCCTCGCAGTCGCCGAGACGGATCCGCCGGCCCACCCACGACAGTTCGGCGAAGGCCGCCAGACCGTCGACGTACACGTTGGCGCGGAATCGACGGATGTCGAGAGTGGTGCCGGTGAGTTGCTCGAGCGCGCGGATCGTCGCCAGGTTGATCACGGACAGTTCGGCGTCGGCGATGTCCCACAGCGCCGCCGCATCGCCGAGCACGAGTCGCAACCCAGATTCTCCGAACCACTGGCGCAGTACAGCCTCCTGGTGCGGCTGAGCCTGGTCCGAGCGCACCGACGGTCCGTCGGGGTGAGCGCGGTGACGAAGCTCGACCACACCGGGCGTGGCCATGGTCACAGTCACCTGCGTCATGTCGGGATCGCGCGCCACCTGCTTGAAGGCGGATCGCAGCCGCCACGGCGTCCGGGGCGGCACTGGCTGATCACCGCGCGCGATCGCGACCGAACGGTCGTGGAGCGCTCCGGTGCCGGGCAGTACGTCGACCTCGTCGACCGCCACGCCCGCGGCACCCTTGACCGGATACACCCACACCGAGTCGACGAATCCGGCCGTGGTCTCCTCGATCACACCCGTCCCAGCCGGTCGCTGTACGCCGGTTTGCGGTTCTCGCGGAGCGCGGCGATCGCCTCCTTGGCGTCGGCCTCGGCGGCGAGACGGCCAGTCATCCGTTGCTCGAACTCGTAGCCGGCCTTCAGGTCCATGAACTCGACGGTGTTCATGGCTTCCTTCGCATGGCGGAGTGCGGCCAAGCTGTGCCGCGTCATCTTCTCCGCCAAGCCGAGCGCCACGTCGAGCAGTTCGTCGTCCGGTACGACGCGCAGCACCGCGCCGTACTGAACGAGCTCGGACGCCGGCCACGGCTCGGCGGTGAAGTACATCGCACGCACGAGTGGTTGGGGAAGCAGACGGGCGAGGTGGCGTGCACCGCCCATCACACCGACGCTCACCTCCGGCGTACCGAATCGAGCGCTCTCGCCGGCCACGACCACATCGCAGCTTGCCGCGATGGCCAGACCAGTCCCGAGCGCCGCTCCGTGGACCGCGCCGATCACCGGCACCGGGCAGTCGTAGATCGACGCGAACGCGTCCCGGACCAGTCGCATCCGCCCAGCGGAGTTGACCTCGGTCAGGGTGAGGAATTCCTCGAGCTCGTTCCCCGCGCAGAAGTGCTTCCCGGCGCCGGTCAGTACGACTGCCTTCGTGCCCGGCAGTACTTCGTCGAACCGGCCGAACAGGTCGCGGATCTCCTCGTACATGTCCAGGTTGACCGCGTTGACCGGTCCTCGGTCCAGCGTCACGACTGTGATCGCGCCCTGCTGACGCGTCGACAGGTGCTCGTGCGGCGTACTCATGCCGTGACCGGGATGATCGGAAGCAGGATGTGCGACGGGTGCGACGCATCCCGATAGACGGTCTGTGTCGCCGGGACCGGATCACCTGGCGCGCCACCCAGGTTGGTGTTCCGGTCGAACCGCGGGAAGTCCGCCGAGCTGACGTCGACCCGGATCCGGTGGCCGGCCTTGAACCGGTTCGCGGTGACCCACATGTCGATCTCCAGCGGGTAGACCTCACCGGGTACGAGCGGTTCCGCGCCACGATCGAGATCGCGATACCGCGCCCGCAGCAGACCGTTCTGCAGCTGGACAGCCCGTCCGTCCGGACCGACGTCGCTCAGCCGTACGGCGAAGTCGGTGTCCACCGCGGACGAGCTGGCATGCAGCACTGCCCGAAGGTTGCCCACAACATCGATGTCCTGGGCAAGCGGTTCGGTCGTGTAGGTCAGTACGTCGTTGCGCTGCTGGACCGTGCTGACATCCACACTCCCGGGCGGATAGACCCAGGAGACGATGCTGCCGCCCACGGTCGGAGTCGGGTCGAGCGGGTCGTAGACGTACTGGTCCACGGCCTGCTGCTCCTGCGGAGGCGTCGTGGTCAACGTCCCGCCGGCGCCGAGATAGTACGGCGCGTCCACCGCTTCTGGCAGCGGCCAGTCGTCCGCGCTGCGCCACTCGTTGGCGCCCATCAGGTAGTAGATGACGCGCGGCCACTCGTCGATCGAGCCGTCCCGCACGGTCTGGTACCAGCGCAACGTGAAGTCGACGTTCGACCAGTGGTTGTGCTGCAGCTCCGGGTGCTCCCCCATCCGCTCCTTGTAGCCGACCGAGTTGTGGGAGGAGGGGGTGACGATGATCCGGACTTGGGAGCGCAATGGTTCGGGAGCGTGTTTCCGGAGGAGCTCGAAGGTCGCCAGTGCGTCGTTGATGAACCAGTCGTACCAACCGGTGCGCAGCAGCGGGATCGCCTGGAACTCGGCGACCTGTCGCGCGGGCTCGACGGAAGGCAACGTGTGCCGGTCGAGCGAGATGCCCTGGCCGAAGAGCGGCCCGATGTTCTCGGCATCGACGATGGTGACATGGGGCGACCCGGTGAGTTCACGGACGAACTCGGCCCGCTCCGGGCAGGTCAGCGAGCAGTAGTGCGCCCACAGCCAGGCCTGCGCCTCGACCGGCGACAAGTCCTTCAGCGCAGGGAACGCGTCGGTCAGCTCTCCCAGCATCGGATGGACGAAAGGCTCGTTGAAGAACCCCGTCGACAGCGTCTCGTCCAGCATCATCGGCTCGACCTGCCAGTGCGGGAGATCCGTCTTCTCCTCCCCGTGGCCGATCGTGTGGGCGAGCGCGTTGACCACCATGTGCAACGACGCCGTCTTGGTCCCGACCCCGATCCCGCTGACCTCCGGAACGATCGTGGTCATCTTCGGATGTCTCGCCATCGGCCACTGCACCTGACCGACGTACGAGCCGCCGAGGGACCCGATGAATCCGTCGCACCAGTCCTGAGCGCTGACCCACTCGACGAAGTCGTAGCCGTCCTGCGGCTCGAACATGTAGAAGTCGTGGTCCTCGGGTTCGCTGTCCCCGGTGCCACGGAGATCTTGTACGGCGACGACGTACCCCCGGCGGGCGAACGCCAGGAAGGGCGCCACCAGGTTGTCGCCGTCGCGGCCGTACGGCGTACGTACTGCGATCACCGGTGCCGGCGTCTTCGGCGGCAGATACAGGTCGGTGGCGAGCTTGACGCCGTCCCGCATCGACACATTCACGGTCTCGATCTTGACGTCAGCCGCCGCGAACTGCGCCGGCGTCCGAACGTCCTTGCTCCTCAACGCGTACTGGAGGTCGTCCGACACGGTCATCTGGCCGGGACTCCCATCACGTCACGGAGAACCCGCAGCACGTTCTCGCCGAGGATCTTGCGGATGTCGGCCTCGCGGAACCCGCGGCGCACCATCACCTCGGTGATCTTCGGGAAGTCGGAGGGACGCACGATCTCGGCCCGCTCGTACTCGACGCCGTTGGTCGGGGCGCCGACCCAGCCGCCGAACACATGCTGGTAGTAGTCGTCGATGATGTCCGGCCCCAGGCCGACATGATCGATGCCGGCGACATCGATGATGCGCTCGATGTGGTCGACGACGCGTTCGGCCGTCGGGGACTTCGCGTCGATGAAGAACGGAACCGCGGCCGCGACCCCGATCACCCCGCCGAGCTCCGCGATGGCCTTCACTTGCTCGTCGCCGAGATTGCGGTGGCTGTCAGTGATGCCGAGGCAGGCCGAGTGCGTCGCGAGGAACGGCCGGGCCGCCAGCGACAGCACGTCCTCGACACCGCCGATGCCGAGATGGCTGATGTCGAAGACGATGCCCAGGTCTTCCATCTCGCGCAGCGCGGTGATGCCCTCCGGCGTCAGCCGGCTGCGTGAGGTCGCGTCCAACCCGCTGCCGTCGGCAAGGAACGTCCGCGCGTAGTGCGCCATCGAGATCACCCGGACCCCGACCCGGGCCAGGGTGCGCACCAGTTGCGGGTCCTGCCCGATGGCGTGCGCGCCCTCGAGAGCAATCACCAACGCGATCCGTCCGGACGAGGTCGCGGCGTCGACATCCGCGCCGGTCAGGCAGACGGCCACGTCGTCGCTGTACTCCGCCCCGAGCTCGTGGATCCGCTCGATCAGCAGCAAGGTACGACGCAGGGCCCCTTCGGACTGGAACTGGTCCTCGATACAGATCGGCAGGACCTGTACGTCGACCCCGCCGGCGCGCAACTCCGGCAACCAGAACTGGCCGAAGTGGCCGGGTTGCTCGCGCCGGTCGAAGTGGTCCACCAACAGGATCAGGTCGTTGTGCGTGTCGACCACAACGGCGTCGTTGTGAAGCAGGCGTGGATCGGTCATACGCAAAGACACCTCGTTCAGAGTGATCGGGAGATGTGGTCCTTGAGCACCTCGTTGGCCCCGCCGTAGATCTTCTGGGCCCGCGCGTCGACGTACAGCCGGGAGATGAGGTACTCCCGCATGTAGCCGTAACCGCCGAACAGTTGCAGGCATCGATCGGTCACGTCGGACTGGTTCTGGGTCAGCCACCACTTCGCCATCGACGCTGTGGCCGGCTCGAGGGTGCCGTCGACGAACCGCTCGATGCAGTCGTCCACGAAGACCCGGGACGCCCGGACGATCGTCGCCAGCTCGGCGAGCTCGAGCCGGACGTGCTGCATCGCGAACAACGGACCGCCGAACGCTTCCCGCGTCTTGGTGTACGCGACGGTCTCTTCCAGCGCACGTTCCATCGCGGCCGCCGCGGTGACCGCGATGACCAAGCGCTCGCGAGGCAGCTCGGCCTTGAGGATCTCGAGTCCGCGACCTTCCTCCCCGACCAGGTGGCCGGCCGGCACGGACACGTCGTCGAAGAACAACTCCGCGGTGTCCGAGGCATGCCGGCCGAGCTTGTCGAGGGTGCGCCCGCGCCGGAAGCCCGGTGCGTCGGCTGTCTCGAGGGCGAGCAAGGAGATCCCGTTGCGTCCTGCCGCGGGGTCGGTCTTCGCAGCGACGACGACCAGATCGCAGCGGGCGCCGTTGCTGATGAACGTCTTGGAGCCGTTGATGACGTACTGGTCACCCTTGCGTTCGGCCCGGGTGACGATGTTCTTGAGGTCGCTGCCCGCGCCCGGCTCGGACATCGCCACGGCCCCGATGATGTCGCCGGTCGCCATCCCCGGCAGCCAGCGCCGCCGTTGCTCGTCAGTCCCGTACGTCGCAAGCAGCGGAGCAACCACCCCGCTGTGCACCATGTTGCCGAACCCGGTGTCGCCTGCCCGGGCCTGCTCACTCAGTACGACGGCGTCGTGGGCGAACGTGCCACCTCCCCCACCGAACTCGGCCGGCACCTCGCAGCACATCAGGCCGAGCGCGCCGGCCTTGTGCCACACCTCGCGGTCGACGTACTTCTGCTCGTCGAACCGTTCGAAGTGCGGGACGACCTCGGCCTCGAAGAAGGCGCGCGCGACCGCACCCAGCGCGACCGCCTCGTCGTCCGCCCAGCGTGGCCGCGCGGCGCGCCCGGACCTCGTTCCCGGGTCACCGGGCCGTGCGGCAGTGTCGGTGCTCATCGGTTCTCCTCCTGGAAGGCGTTCAGTTCACGGCTCGGTCGCGGTCGCCCCAGAAGCGGGCCCGCAGTTCCTTCTTGTCGACCTTGCCCAGCGGCGTGAGCGGAAGGGCATCCAGGAACTCGAGCCTCTTCGGCGCATGCACCGGACCCTTGCGCTCGCGGACGAGCGCGACGAGCTCGTCGGCCGTCACGGTCGCGCCCGGTGTCCTGACCACGAAGGCCGTCACCGCCTCGCCCCACTTCGGGTCCGGAACCCCGATCACCGCCGCGGCCGAGACCTCCGGATGCGTCACCACCGCGTCCTCGACCTCGCGCGGGTAGATGTTGAACCCACCGGTGATCAGCATGTCCTTCTTGCGATCGGTGAGGTACAGGAAGTTGTCCGCGTCGAAGCGGCCGACGTCACCGGTGTGCAGCCAGCCGTTGCGCAGCGTCTCCGCAGTCAGTTCCGGCTGCTTCCAGTAGCCGTCCATCACCAGAGGACCGCGAACGCAGACCTCTCCGAGCTCGCCGACCGCGCAAGGCTGGTCGTTCTCGTCGAGGACCGCGACGTCCAGCGTCGGATGCGGCTTGCCGCAGGACGCAAGCCGCTCTGGCCGCCCCGGATCATGGTCTTCCTTGCTGAGCGTCGTCACCGTGTTCGGCGCCTCGCTCTGTCCGAAGAACTGTACGAACACGGGGCCGAACACCTCGAGAGCCTGCTCGAGCCGGTCGGGTGACATCGGCGCCGCGCCGTACAGGATCGTCTGCAGGCTGGACAGATCCACCTCGTGCTCGGCGATGTAGTCGAGCAGCACGTAGATCATGCTCGGCACCAGGAAGGTCGCCGTGATCCGGTGCCTCTGCACGGTCTCGCAGAACTCCGCGGGATCGAAGCCCTTGGTCAGTACGACGCTTCCACCCTGGTGGAAGATCGGCGGCACGATGCCCTGGAGTGCGTGGGTCAGCGGCGTCGATCCCAGGAACCGCAGCTCGGTCGGGAGCTGCCAGTGCGCGACGGTGAGATAGAGGTGAGTGGCCAGCGAACGATGCGTGAGCATCACGCCCTTGGGCCGTCCGGTCGTCCCGCCGGTGTAGCCCAGCAACGCGACGTCGGACTCACGGGCGACGGATGGAATAACCCCGTCCGTGTCAGGCCCGGCGAGGACGTCGGATCCGGAGCCTCCACCGAGGAGCAGCACTCTCGGGCTCGGGTCCAGCTCGGCGGCGAGCGCCGCGCCGTGGTCGGAGTACTGCGCCGCATCAACCACGAGTGTGGTGATCTCGGCGTCGGTGCAGACGACGACGTGGTCGGCGAGGGATCCCATCGGGTGCAACGGCGTGTACCGCGCACCGAGCGACTGCGCCGCCGTCACCGCGGCGAAGGTCTCCGGCCGGTTCGGGGCGATCATCGCCACGCCGTCCCCCGGCTTGACCCCGGCATCCCGCATCGCGAACGCGATCCGTGAGATCAGCCGGCGCAGTTCGTCGTACGTCAGGTCACCGGTCGGCGTGGAGAACGCGACGCGATCCGGATAGTTCTGCAGTGACCGTGAGATCAGGTCGACGAAGGACGGTCGTCGATAGAGGTCCTCGATCATTTCTTCGATCCGGACCGTCGACGGATCCTCCGCAGCTCTGTCTCGAACCCGTCGAGCAGGCGGCGGACCCCGAACAGGTACTGCGCTTCCGGATCCTCCGGCACCACCTCGAGCAGATCCCGGAACGGCGAGTCGGCCGGTGTGTCCGCGTGCACGAAGTTGTCGGACACCCCGCGGGCGAACTCCTCGCTACCACCGCGGAACCGGGACACCTCCCACGCCAGTGCGCCGATGATGTGGTTGCGCAGAGCCATGAACCCGCGAATGGCCGACTCCTTCTCGAAGCCGGCCCCCTGGAGCAGCACGATCATGTCCAACCCGACCGCCTCCGTGTGCGGGCCGCGGACGTATGTCTGCAGGAGGATCTCGATCAGGGCCGGGTGGCGCAGCGCGCACTGCCGGGAGTCCAGCGCGAACTCCTCGAGCCGCACTCGCCAGGACCGCCCGTCCTTGGCGATCGCCGGGATCTCCGACACCGCGAGATCAGCGACGGCGTCCAGCAGCTCCTGCTTGTCGCTCAGGTGCCGGTACAGCGACATCGGGCTGCCGCCCAGCGCCTCGGCCACCCGGGCCATCGTGACGCCACTGAGCCCGTCGCGGTCGGCGATCTCGAGCGCCGCGGCCACCACCGTCTCCCGATCGAGCGCGCCGCGCGCCAACCGCGCTGACTTCTGCACCTTGCGCTGTGTCGCCACGGCGTGTCCTCCAGTCCGGTACGGCGTGGGTAGCTCTTGCACCCCTCTTGGCGTACCAGCATAGTGTATGGGCGTACGTAAGCGAATGGTTCGGGCCGAGATTCTCGTCCGCGACGCCGACACCACTGCCGAAGGAGCACACTGCCCATGACTTCAAGTCTCTGGCTGCACGGCGCAACCGTCGTCACAGCGACCGGGTCCGATCCCGAGCCGGCCGGAATCCTCGTCGAGGACGGAAGGATCACCCGGATCGGCGGATCAGTCCCTGCCGAGGCCGAGGTCGTCGACTGCACCGGACTGACCCTGACCCCCGGTCTGATCGACGCGCACGTCCATCTCGGCCTGGCCAGCGAACTCGAGCCGAGCGTCGGGTACGGGATGTCGGTGGCGGAGATCGCCGCCGACATGTTCTCCAACTGCGCCCAGACCCTTCGGTCCGGGTTCACCACGGTGCGGGACTGTGGCGGCATCGACGCCGGCCTCGCCCGTGTCGTTGCATCAGGCAAGCTTCCGGGTCCCCGGATCGTGCAGTGCGGCCCGATCCACTGCCAGACCGGCGGACACGGACACTACGCGTCCGAATGGGAGCCGACCCATGTGTGGAGCGAGATCGAGGTGCCCGGCCTGCGGACGCTGACAATGCTGGCCGACGGGCCTGACCAGATGCGCAGGAACGTGCGTGAATCGTTCCGGCGGGGCGCCGACTTCCTCAAGCTCTGCGTCACCGGCGGCGTCATCTCCAAGCACGACAAGCTCACCGACACCCAGTTCAGCGCTGAGGAGATCGCGGTGGCCGTCGCTGAGGCCGCCGCCAGGGGCACCTATGTCACCGTCCACGCCCTCAACGTCGATGGCATCCGCATGGCTGTCCTCGCCGGTGTTCGGTGTGTGGAACACGGCAGCGGGATCGACGAGGAGACGGCCGCCCTGATGGCCGAGCGCCAGGTCTCCCTCGTGCCCACGCTCACCGCGCTCGAGAGGCTGATCAGGAACATCGACGACCTCGGCCTGCCGAGTCACTTCGCCGACAAGGCATCCGGGGTACGCCAGGCGATGATCGACGGGCTGCTCGCCGCCACGGCCGCCGGTGTCCGGGTCGGCCTCGGGTCCGACGTCATCGGACCTGACCAGACCGGTCGGGGTGAGGAACTGACACTGCGGGCCGCGGCCCAATCCCCCATGGAAGCACTGATCGCGGCGACACGCGTCAACGCCGACCTGCTCGGGCTCGGCAGCGAGATCGGCACGCTCGAGGTCGGCAAGCAGGCCGACATCGTTGCCTTCGCGGGCAATCCGCTGGAGGACCCCAAGTTGTTCGCCGACCCGGACAGCGTCGTACTCGTCGTGCAGAACGGCGTGGTGGCGAAGGACGAACGGAAGTAGAAGCACGGCCGGTGGTCACCGCGTAGGCGGCGACCACCGGCCACGTTCATGCTCAGCCGCAGACGGCTTCCATCACGCGGACGAAGTTCAGGCCGAGCACCTTGGCGATGTCCTCGTCCGACCAGCCGCGCGCGACCAGGCCGCGGGTGATGTTCGGGAAGTCCCGGTAGTCGTCGAACCCGACCAGCTCCTGCGTCGCCACCAGCTTGTCCTCGGGCCTGAAGCCGGTCTCGGCGAAGATCGGCTGGAGCAGGTCGTCGAGCATCCACTTCGGCAGTTGCATCGGCCAGTCGGTGCCGATGGCAACGTGATCGACGCCGACGACGCCGGCGACGTACTCGATGTGGTCGAGCATCGCGTTGATCGTGACCGTCGGTCCCGCCCCGAGGAAGAACGGGACGGTCACGATGCCGATGATGCCGCCGGTGGCGGCCAGCGCGCGCAGCTCCTCGTCGCTCTTGCCCCGCGCGTGATCGAACACGCCTTGCGCCGCGGTGTGGGAGGCAACGACCGGTGCCTCCGACACCTCACAGGCGTCCAGTGTGGTCATCCGGCCGACGTGGCCGGTGTCGACGATGATGCCGAGTTCGTTCATGGCCTTCACGCTGGCCACGCCGAACGCGGACAGTCCGGCATCCGTCCGCTCGGTGCAGCCGACTCCGACAGTCGTCATGTTGTTGTACGTGAGCTGCATCATCCGCAGGCCGGCGTCGTGGGCCCAGGCCAGAGCGTCGAGGTCGCGCCACGGACCCAGCATGACCTGCGAACTGACCAGGCCGGCGTGAGCTCCGGTATCGTGCGCACGGCGGATGTCAGCGGCGGTCAGGGCCTTGATCAGCCAGGGGAAGTAGTCGAACTGCTTCTGCACGAAGGCGAACGACCACTCCCGGACGTGGCGTTCGTCGGACATCTCCACCTGGCGGTTCCCGCAGGTGATCCCGCTGGCGTCCCAATGCTCCTTCACCGCGTCCAGCCGGCCCGCCATCGCGCGGCGGAGCGGCGCCTCGAGACCACGGCTGAACGTCTCCATGGTGTCGTGGGTCTTCTCGAGGAGAGTGCGCAGTTCCTTGTTCATCTCCTCGTCGAACGCCCGGTACCCGACCGGGCCCTGGAACAGCACGTCGACGATGAGGCTTTCGCGATGCAGCCGCGCGGCACGCTCCTCCTGGGCCTCGTCCAAGCCGAAGTCGAACGTGCCGAACTGTTCCGTCATCAAGATCCTCCAGAGCTGTGGCGGTGCTGGTTGTCACCCATGCGGCGGACCAGCCGGTCCAGCAGGAACAGGAACTCCGGGTGTCCGGCTCCGTCGTCGCCGACGCCATAGGCGAAGGGCGGTTGGCCGGGGTGATCGGCCAAGGTCAGAGCCTGTGTTCCGATCGGTCGCAGCCGGACGGGCGGCGGATCCGAACGGTTGCGGCCGAGGACCGGGTCGGTGAATCTGGCTTGGTAGGAGAGCGCGTCGCCGTCGTCGCCGACGTTGAGCTCGCAGCCCCAACAGACATACCTGCCGTGGTAGCGGCTCTGCTTCGGCTCCGGACCGGACAGGTCGGGCGCAACCGGCGCGGGTAGGCCGAACCGGTCCTGCAGCAGAGCCTCGGCGATCTCCTGGTGGAACGGCATCGAGGCCGGCCCGCCGTTCGCAAAGGCGATGTACGCCGCACCGAGGTCGGGAACAACGCCGACCATGGCGATCCCGCCGTACGAACCACCGCCATGCGTGAGTACGACGTGATCGCCGTACTGCTTGCGCAGCCAACTGAGCCCCACCGAGCCCGTTTCCGGCACGGGGAAGTCGATCTGGTGTGCGGCCATCCGGTCGACGGTCTCCGGGCTGAGCAGGCGCCGCGCCGAGGTGATCGTCGGCAGATGGGAACTCACGAAGGTCAGCGTGTCCTCGACCGAGGTGATGAACGTCGTGCCTGCCGGCGCGAGGCACTGGGGCATCATGAACCGCTCACTGCGCACGAATCCGTCTGCTCCCGGATAGTGGCCGATCGCCATCCGGTGCAGGATCGCCTCCTCGGCCGTGAACATGCTGCGTTCCAGGCCCAGCGGCGCGAACAACCGCTGCCTCATCGCCGTCGAGTAGCCCTGACCGGTGACGACCTCGATGATCCGGCCGGCCAGCACGAAGCCGGCGTTGCTGTAGGAGAAGTACTCCCCCGGCCGGAACAACTGACCGACATCGGCGAGCAGCGGCACCCAGTTCGCGATCGCGTCGTCGCCCTCGCCGACGTCGGCGATCAGGTCCGATGCGTCGGTTCCGGTGGAGTGGGTGACGAGATGCCGTACAACCAGGGCATCCGCGGCCTCCGGGTCGCCGAGGACGAGCTCCGGCAGGTAGCGCTTGACCGGCGCGTCGAGGTCGACCAGTCCCTGCTCGACCAAGGACATCAGCAGCGTCGTGGTCCAGACCTTGGTGATCGAGCCGGTCAGGAACAGCGTGTCCGGCGTCATCTCGACGCCACTGGTCAGGTTCGCGAGTCCGGCGGCCGCGGTCTCGATCCGCCCGTCCTCGAGCACGCCCACCACGGCACCGGGTACGCCGGATCGGGCGACGAGTTCTTCCACTGTCTTCTGGAGTTCCGTCATCCGAGGTCTCCCATCATCCGAGGCAGGAGCGGACTGCCGCGGCCAGGCTCGACGCCCGCGGTTCGCCGGTCCGGAACGACCAGAGGTTCATGACGTAGCCGAAGCCGACCTCGGCATCCGGCTCGCCGAAGGCAACCGACCCGCCCGAGCCCGGGTGGCCGAACGACTTCGGCCCCGCCATGGGCAACGGCGGGCAGGCCCGCCAGAACCCGAGCGACATGTTGAAGGACCGGTCGGCCGGGAGGTCCAGATCCGCGGGCAGGCCGTGCATCCGCGTCTTGTCGGTCTGGATCTCGGTCGCCCGCTCGACCGTGGCGGGATCCAGCAGCCGTACGCCGTCCACGTCGCTGACCGTGGCGGCGTACATCCGGGCCAGCGAGCGCGCGTCGGTGAGCATGTTCCCGGCCGGGATCTCCGCTGCTCGGTACGCCCGCTGAGCGTTGAGGTCGGACGTGACCTCGAACGCGCCGCCGAGCGAGCCGGCCCGGGCCTGGATCGAGCCTTCGCCCCAGACTGCCTGGATCCACCGGGTCACCGTGTCGGCATCGAGACCGGTGGTCTCGATCATGCCCTCGGTCATCTCCTCCAGGCTGAGTGGAGCGGCGTACTCGATCCGCGCCACCTTCTGTTCCTGTTCCTCGGGAAGCCCGATCCAGGCGTTCAGCCCGAGTGGGCCGGCCACCTCGTCGGCGAAGAAGGTGCCGAGCGACTTGCCGGAGACCCGGCGTACGAGCTCGCCGACCAGGTACCCGTAGGTGATGCTGTGGTAGACGTGCTCGGTGCCCGGCTGCCACTCCGGCTTCTGAGCCTCGAGAGCGCGGATGACCGGATCCCAGGCATACGCCTGCTCCAACGTCAGCGGCCCGTCGACGACCGGCAGGCCGGACTGATGCGACAACAGCAGCCGCACCGGGATCTGGTCCTTGCCTCCGGCACCGAACTCGGGCCAGTACTCCACCACCGGTGCGTCGAGGTCCAGCTCGCCGCGCTGGGCCAGCAGGTGCGCACAGATCGCGGTCGCACCCTTCGTCGTGGAGGCGACGATGGCGATGGTGTCCTCGCGCCACGGCCGCTTGGTCTCGCTGTCGGCCAGGCCGCCCCACAGATCGACGACGGGACGGCCACCGACGTACACGCAGCACGCTGCGCCCACCTCACCGGGAGTCCCCTCGAAGTTCGCCCGGAACTGGTCGGCGACCTTCCCCCAACCGTCCTCGACGTGTCCGTGCACCGCAGGCTCGCTCGTTGTGGTCATGATGCTGTACGGCCCTTCTCGAAGGTGATGGTGATCGCTATCCGACCGGCGCGGGCGGGGTCTTGTACGTGAAGCACTTGCAGCCGGGGTCGAAGCTCGACGCGGCCGTCTTCTCCATGCCGTCATGCCGGTCAGGCCCGAACTTGGTCGCGCCGTCCAGCGTGAGGGCGCTGACGAAACCCGTTCCGATCTTCTCGATCCCGGGCACGAGCTTGTCGATCCCTCCCAGGCCACCGCTGTTGGCCAGGCCCTGCTGCAGCAGCCGCACCACGTCGCACGCCTGGTAGATGACGATCTGGTCGGTGACCTTCTGGACCGGCACGCCGTTGCTGCGGGCATCGTCGATACAGGTCTTCCGCACCTTGGCCTGCTCGGCCGGCGGCGCCGGCGGCTGGGTGACGTCCTGGTCGGGCATGCCGCCGAATCCGCGCATCTTCGCCAACTGGTCCGGCGGGTAGAGCTTCATCACGTCGGCCATGCCTTGCGGGTGGAACAGCAGGTACTGCGGCGACCATTTCTGCGCGTGTGCGCCCTGTGCGAAGTAGTAGATGATCCCGTTCTCGTACAGCGTCAGGATCATCACGCTGTCCACGGCCTGGGACTTGAACTTGAGGGCGAGGGACTGGACCTGGGCCAGGTTCGGACCGTTGTCGGCGTAGCCGTGGGCGCACTTGATGTCCGACTTGACGAGTTCGACGCCGGCCTTGTCTGCGAGCGGCTTCAGCGTGTTCTCGTAGGCGCGCTCGTTGTACGGGCAGTCCTCGATGACCACGCCGAGCTTGCTGCCGGAGGCAAGGAACTTCGCCTCGATTGCCTTGCTCATGATGCTCTTGACGCGGCGATCGATGCTCACCGCGTTCACCGCGATGACGCCGGGGTTGTCCTTGAGATCGGTGTCGTCGCCGATCGGCGATCCGTTCTGCCCCATGTACAGGATCGGAACGCCGGCGGTCATGAGGCACTTGTTGAAGGCCTGGTTGTAGATGAGGCCGTCGTACACCACCGCCTGGACCTGGTTGTCCTTCGTGAACCGCTGGCAGATCGCTTCGAACGCCGAGTCGAAGTTCGGGGTGGAGAAGTCGATCGTCTCGTCGACGACCTCCAGCTTCCGCTCCGCGACGCCGCCGCCGTCGTTGACGGCCTGGATCATCGCATGAGCCGAGGCCTTGTACGGGCTCACGACGCCGACGCCGTTCCGCTCGGCCTCGGCCCGGGTGTCGGTGATCAGCACGCCGATCTTGATCGGCCCGGACGTCGACGGCTTGAACTCCGTACCACTGCCCTTGACCGCCGTTCCACCACTACCGCCTTGCACGCCGCAAGCGACGAGGACAACTGCGCAGCACGCCGCCACAACGGCGCTCCGAATACGCATCATCGATCCTGACTCCTTTCTTCTCCCCGAGGTGTGCACGGTCAGCCGACCACTTGAGCGGCCACTGCCTTCAGTCCGTCGACGCCGGTGTCATCCGGGCCATGGAACGAGAACGAGTACCATGTGTCGCCCGCCAGTACCTGTACTTCGCGGGCGGCGATGTACGCCTGGTCGCCGAGGTCGATCGCCTTGGCTTTCGGGTACGCGCCCTTGGTCTGTTCGAACAGCTGTGCCAGCGTCATCCCGCTGGACTTGAGGTCGCCGCGAAGCCCGTCCTGGCGCAACACGGTGAGAGAGAACGTCGTGGCCGGGGTGCCGCCCGAGCTGGTCCAGACGCACTGGTCGGACCCGGTCTCCTCCTGATGGGTCGGAGCACCGGCACCGAAGGAGATCCCGAACTGTTGCTCCAGGCCACCAGGTGTCAACAGCTTGCAAGCGTCCACGGTGGCAGCGCCACTCTTGTTCTCGACCGTCGCGGACGGCGCGCCCTTCGCGGCCTCACCGGAGTTCCCACACCCACTGAGGGCAAGCACGAGGACCAGCAGAGATCCGGAGACACCAGCAACAGTCCTCATCGGCGGAACTCCTTCCTGTCAACCACGGGCTATGACGTATGCCCATACACTATGCTGATACGCCTAGGGTGAGCGCAAGGCTTTGCCGGGCAAATCTGCGAAGCCGGCAGCTCCGAGTGAGGAGAGACAATGGATTCCCTCGCAGGCCGTACGGCCTTTGTCACCGGAGGGGCACGCGGTATCGGACTGGCAATCGCTCGCTCGCTCGCCGACCGGGGTGTTTCCGTCGCGGTGGCCGACCTCGACGAACCGGCCTTGCACGCAGCCGATGCCGAGCTGTCCGCGGTGACGACCTCCCGTTCCTACATGCTCGACGTCCGCGATCGCCGGCGGTACGCCGAGATCGCGGACGCCGTCGAGGCAGAGCTGGGCCCTGTGAGCATCGTGGTCAACAACGCCGGCGTGATCGACTCCGTCGCACCGTCGCGGATGGACCACACCCTGTGGGACTACGTCATGGGGGTCAACGCGGGTGGCGTCTACAACGGCCTCCAGGCGTTCGTGCCACGCATGATCGAGCGCGGCCTCGGCGGACACATCGTCAACACGGCTTCAGCGGCAGGGCTCTTCGTCGACGGGCAGTCGCTGCTCTACAAGTCCGGATTCCTGTACCACGCGTCGAAGTACGCGGTCGTCGGCTTGAGCGAATCGCTGCGGGTGGAGCTGGCTCGCCACGGGATCGGCGTGAGCGTCCTGTGCCCCGGGCCGGTGGCCACCGACATGGTGGAGAACACTCAACGCTTCCGGCCCGCGGACGCACCGGTGCGCTCGGCAACGATCACGACCATCCTGGCGGCGGCTCAGAAGCTGGTGCGCGACGAAGGCGTTCAGCCATCGGTCGTGGGTGAACTCGTCGTCGACGCGATCATCCACGACCGGCCGTACATCCTCACGGCCCCCGACAACGCCGCACCGATCCGGTCCCGGATGGAAGCGCTGCTCGACGCCGTCCCCGAGGACCCGGCCCAGCCCGAGTAGGCCGACCGGTCGTCATCGGTCGGCCACGGCCAGGCCGGCGTCGGAGCGCTCGATCGCCTCGATGCTGCCGCCCAGGTACGCGTCGACGACCAGCGGGTCGGTCCGCACCTCGTCCGGCGTACCTTCGGCGATCAGGTGTCCGTCGGCCATCGCGATGATGCGATCGGAGATCCCCATGATGAGCGGAATGTCGTGCTCGATGACGACAAGCGTCAGGTCGAGCTCCTTCTTCAGGTCGACGAGCAGCGGTCCGAGCGCCTCGGTCTCGCGCTGGGCGACGCCGCTGGACGGTTCGTCGAGCAACAGGCAGATCGGCTGCAGCGCCACGAGACACGCGATCTCGGTGATGCGCCGGGTGCCGGTCGACAGCTCCTGGATCGACTTGTCCCGGTAGCGATCCAGCCCCATCGCCGAGATGAGCGTACGGGCCTGGCCTTCCTTCTTCCGTTCGCCGAGAGTCATACCGAGCGTCGACGCTACGAACCCCGTCGGCCGGACTCGCTCGAGCGAGAGCATGACGGTCTCTTTCACGGTCATCGTCGGGAACAGCGCCGCATCCTGGAACGATCGGATCAGGCCGCGCCGCGCGCGCCCTTCCGGGCCGACCTTGCTGATGTCCTCACTGTTGAAGAACACCTGTCCCGTGTCCGGTCTCGTGAAGCCCCCTAGCAGCTCGAACGTCGTCGTCTTGCCGGCGCCGTTCGGTCCGAGCAGTCCGACCGTTTCGCCGGCCCGTACGTCGAACGACACCCCGCGGACCGCGTGTACGCCGCCGAAGCTCTTGCGCAGATCGCGCGCCTCGAGCAGTGCCGCACCCGCCTCAGGGCGATCCGCGATCTCGGTGCGCGGTTCACCGACGCGCAGGTCGCTGACCCGGACGCCCCGGGCCGTCGCCGTACCGTCTGTTGTGTCCTCACCGGCGTACAACGGCTCGGGATCGATGCCGTGCCGGCGGGCGATGAACTTCACGATCCGGTCCCGGATCGGCGCGACGACCTGGATCAGGCCGCCCGGCTTCCACAGGATCAGCAGCAGTACTCCGAACTTCGTCGCCGCCAGTCCGATGTTGCCGATGTCAAGCAACGGCAGGCCGAGCACCCAGATCGCCCCGAGTACCGGACCGATCAGCACCGAGACGCCACCGAGCACTGTCATGACGACGACGTCGATGCTGGCCGACGTCGGGAAGGTCCCGGCACTGATGGTGGACAACGAGTGCGCGTACGTCGCCCCTCCGATGCCGGCGATGAACCCGCCGATCAGGTACCCCTGCAGTTTGACGACACTCGCCCGTACGGCGAACGCCCGCGCGTTCTCCTCGTTGTCGCGGATGGCGACGAGCAGGCGGCTGAATCCACTGCGCCGGATGTTTCGCGCCACCACCAGGGCAAGGACGAACAGCGCCAGCGCGAAGTAGTAGTACGAGCGGCCGGTGTCGAGCGCACCGATCGGCCACCCGGACGGCTTTCCCGGATCCTGACCGTCGCCGAGCATCCAGGGCTGCGTGAGCAGCCACAACGGCGCGGCCAGCGCGAAGCCGAGCGTGGTGACGGCGAGCATGAGGCCGCGGATGCGGAGCGCGGGCAGACCGATCAGCACCGAGACCAGTCCCGCGCCCAGACCGGCGAGCAGCAGCGCGAGCGGGAAGATGCCGGTGCTGCCGGCCACCTTGAACGAAATGACAGCGCCGATCGCGGCGACGGCGAACTGACCGAGCGTCAACTGCCCACCGAGACCGGTCAGGACACCGATCGACAATCCGACGATCGCGAAGGCCAGGATGCCGGTGAAGGTCACCGACAGGCCGTTGGAGATGAACAGCGGCAGGATCGCGAGCACCGCGATCGTCAGGATGCCGAACGCCGGGCCCATCGCACGCACTGCCCAGAGACTCTGCAGCTTCTCCGGGATCGGTCGCAGGCCGCGCACCGCCGCCCAACTGCCCTTCTCCTCGTCACGCCCACCGCGCCGGCGCTGCACCAGCAGTGCAACCAGGATGATGACGAACATGACCACTTCGACCAGACCCGACTGCGGGTAGTTCCACAGCAGCAACTGCTCGAGGATGCCGAGACCGACACCGCTGACCAGTGCGATGGGCAGGCTCTGCATCCGGCCGATGACAGCGGCGGTCAGCGCACGCAAGAGCAACGCGGGGCCGAAGCTGTCGGCACTGGCGAAGCCTTGCGTCGGGGCAGTGAGGATCGCGGTGAAAGCGGACAAGGCGCCGGCGATCGCCCACGCCAGGGTCGACATCCGGCTCGCGAAGATGCCGGACATCCGCGCGGCCTCCGGATTGGCCGCCGCGGCGCGGATGGCGAGACCGAACCGCGATCGCTTCAGGAACAGTGCGACCGCGAGAACGAACAGGGGCGACAGGAACAGCATGCCGGAGTACGCCTCCGTCACGTGCAGCGCGCCGACGTTGAAGACCGGCAACCACTCAGGCTGCGGATACAGCGGTCCGGATGCCGTCGAGTTGATCAGAGCGGCGAAGATGACCAGGAACTGGCCGATGCCCAGCGTCGCGACGATCGACACGATCCGCGGTGCGTTACGCAGCCGTCGTACGACGCCGGTCTCGGCGGCGGCCGCGGTCGCCGCCGACGCGAGCAACGCGATCACGAACGCGATCCAGTACGGAACGTGCCACTTCATCGCGACGACGCCGAAGAACGCCGCTCCGAACGCACCGATCTGTCCGTGCGCGAAGTTGATGATCCGGTTGCTCCGGTAGACCAGCACGATGCCGACTGCCAGCAAGCCGTAGGTCAAGCCAACGATCGTGCCGAGCATGATCACCGGCAGTGGCGTCTCCGCCTTGATGACGTCGTGCCGGTCGAGGACGACGGTCACGATCTTGGTCAGTACGACGGCGGCCGTGAACGCAGCCAGCTGGATGAGCGGCTTGCGGGCCCGCCGCAGCATCGCGGTCATCGCGCCGCTCCCGCACCGTGCAGGAAGACCGCGCGCAGCAGGTCGTCGCGAGCCAGAAGTTCGTCAGCGCGGCCGTCGAATCGCATCCCGCCCTTTTCCATGAAGTACGCGTGGTCGACCAGGTTCAGCGCGATGTTCACCGACTGCTCGACCAGCACCACGGCCGTGCCGTCGGCGTTGATCTGCCGAACCATGTCGAGGAGTTGACCGACGATCACCGGCGCCAGGCCGAGCGAGAGCTCGTCGATGAGCAGCAGGCGTGGACGGAGCATCAACGCCTTGGACAGCCCGAGCATCTGCTGCTCGCCCCCGGACAACGTCGAGGCCAGCGAGTTGCGGCGTTCGGCCAGTCGCGGGAACGCCTCGAGGCATCTCTCGATCGCGCTGTCGACGGCGCCACGTTCCTTGGCCATCGTGTAGCCGTAGCTGCGCAGGTTCTCGACGACGGTCATCGGCCCGAAGACCGCGCGGCCGCCGGGGACCTGGGTGATGCCCAGCCGCATCCGGCGTTCGGCGTCGAGGTAGGTGATCTCCTGGCCCCGGTAGCGCACACTGCCCGCGGTCGGCAGGCCGATGCCCGAGATGACCTTGAGCAGCGTCGACTTGCCGGCGCCGTTGACACCGAGCAGCGCGACCATCTCACCGTCGTCGATGGTGAAGTCGGTGTCGAAGAGGACCTGCAGCTGGCCGTACGAGAAGTTGATCCCGCGACAAGCCAGCAGCGGAAGGCGTCCGCCGCTCCGCTCGACCCGGCGGATCTCCTCGTCCTCGACCACCTCGTCGATCATCCGGTCGAGGTCGCCCTCGATGAAGGTGCCCGCGCTGGCGATGACGAACGCACCGATTACCCCGGGTACGGCGATCGCGACCATCGTGCCGCCGATCCCGTACTGCTCCTCGATGCCACCGAGTAGCAGTGCGCCGGCCGAACCACCGATCGCGACGAAGATCCCGGCCAGCGCCTGGGCGTGCGGCCGCATGTGGGCCGGCACGATCGAGAGCATCGAGATGCCGAGCATCGGCTGCAGGAGCCCGATGCACGCTCCGGCGATCCCGAAGCAGATCAGCATCGGCACGAACGCCGGCATCACGCCGCCCATCGCGATGAAGACGACCGCCCCCGCCAGCAGGAATCCGGCAGCCCGCAACACCCGCGCCGGCGAGGACCGGAACTGCTTCTCGCCGCGGCCTCCGTAGCCGATCAGGGCGAGGACGCCGATCCCGAAGAAGACCGAGAAGAACAGGCCGCGCTCCCCCGGGCCGAGGTTCCACCGCTGGTCGAGGAACACCGAGATGAAGGTGCCCAGCGGCACGGTGAGTACGCCGTACACCGCGAACCCGGCGAAGACCCTCCGGTTGGTGGGAATGAGCATCACGCGACGGCAGATCTCCCAGAACCCGAGGGCGACGTCCTTGGCCGCCAGCGAATCCGCCGACTCGCCGTGCTCCTCATGCACGCTGGCACGTAGCTGCTCGGAGTCCCACTTCCCGAACCCCGGGTCACGCAGCCGGATCGCACACAGCGTCAGCAGCAGCGAGGTGAGTCCCAGAGTCAGGAAGACGCCACGCCAGCTCAGACCGGCGACGGACGCGAGGATGCCGACCAGCAGCGGCGCCAGCGCCTGCCCGAAGGTGCCGATCGCGGTGTACGCCGTGAGCGCGCGTACCCGTGCGGCCGGTGGATAGCTGTCGGCGATGAGCGGCGCGTGCAGCGCGACGACCGATCCGGTGGCCAGGCCGTCGAGACAGAGAATGACGATGAGCGCGACCAGTGAAGTGACGAGTCCGGTCATCAGCGTGATGCAGCTCCACGCGATCCCGGTGACGATGCAGAGCATCGCGCGCCGCGCCCGGCTCTGGGACAGCCGCGCGATCGGCAGCGGCGCGATCGCGATGGCGAGCTGGTACAGCGCGCGGGCTCCGACGATGGCGGCGATCGAGATGCCGAGCGTGCGGCTGATCTCGGGCGTCAGGACCGTGAACGCATAACTCTGGAACGCACCGGTGACGAACAACAGGCCCAAGGCAATCATCGGGTAGTAGCTCAGGTTGTGCTTGCGGACGAGTGACCGGAAGCTCTCCGTGTTCTCGTCGCCGGTGACCCCGAGCGTCGCGCGGGCCTGCTCGCGCAGCGCCGCGCCGGCCTGGTCCACCTCCTGCAGAGCCGCTTGCTGGTTCGCCCGCAGTTCTTCTCGGTCTGACACGTCAGAACCCCGCCTTCCGGACCCGGACTTCGAGGTCCCAGGCCGATTCACCGATGCGATGCCCGGAGGTGTCCATGAGCACGATCGTGATGGTGTGGAGTTGCACCTTCTCCTCGCTGCCGGGCAGATCCGGGATCGTCGGAATCTCGACCTCGCCGCTCGTCGTGGTGTAGACGTCGTGCTTGGCCAGGTAGTCCTGGTCGGGGCACGTCGGCGACTCCTCGCAGGACGGGTCGCCGTCGGCCACGTCGTCCATCGTGTGGCCGGGCTTGACCGGCTTCTGATCGACGAAGACGGCGAAGTAGCCGGCCTCGTCCGACGGCGCCTCGCTGCCCTCCGCCGCGACCCGGAAGTCGTCCATCGTCCAGCTGACGGTGACCGGAGTACCCACGGTCGACCGGGCTTCGGGGCCGGCGAAGTGCAACCGGTCGTCCACCCGGAAGTTCAGCTGGGCGAGGCCACATCCGGACAAGGAGATGACGGCAACCATCGCCATCGCGCCCCGCACAAGCCAGCGTCCGCCCATACTGTGCACCTCTCCGCGATCACGTATGCACGTACACTATGTGCGTACGCCGACGGTTTCGCAAGCGATTGTTCCGCGGACGACGTCCGCGATCGTGGTTGCCGCGGCCAACAGCTCGGCCCGGGTATGCGCGGCCGATACCTGCAGCCGGATCCGTGCCGTGTCAGCGGACACGACGGGGTAGGTCAGGGCGACCGCGAGGATGTCGCGCCGCAGCAGCTCGGCGGCCGCGGCCCGGGCGATGCCGGCGTCACTCAGGATGATCGGGATGATCGGGTGATTGCCGTCCGGCACGACGAGGCCATGACGCTTGAGTTCGCTGCGCAGCAGAGCCGTGTTGTCCAGCATCCGCGAACGGCGGTCGTCGTCGCGCTCGAGCAGGCGCAGCGCGTGCCGGGCCACCTCGACCTGCACGGGCGGGAGTGCGTTGGAGAACACATACGGGCGCGCCTTCTGGCGCAGCAGGTCGACGAACTCGCGCCGGCCACTGACGAAGCCGCCTCCTGCGCCGCCCAGGGCCTTGCCGAAGGTTCCGGTCACCAGGTCCACCCGCCCTGCGACTCCGGGCTCGCACACGGTGCCCCGACCGTGGTTGCCGAGTACGCCGGTCCCGTGCGAGTCGTCGACGACGAGCAACGCGTCGTACTCATCGGCGAGGTCGCACAGAGCCACCAGGTCGGGGCTGCCGCCATCCATCGAGAAGACGCCGTCGGTGACGATCAGCCGACGCCGGGCATCGCCGGATGCCGCGAGCTCCCTCCGAAGATTCTCGAGGTCGCGGGACGGGTAGATCGCCCGGCGTGCCCGGCACAGGCGAAGACCGTCGATGATCGATGCGTGGTTCGCGGCATCGGAGATCGCGACATCGTCAGGTCCGAGCAGCACCTCGAACAGGCCGGTGTTCGCGTCGAAGCAGGACGTGAACAGCAGCGACGCCTCGGTGCCGAGGAAGGTACTCAGCTCCTGCTCGAGTTGCAGATGCGCCGTCGACGTACCGGAGATGATCCGGCCGGAGGCGTAGCCGAACCCGAGCCGGTCGAGTGCCTCGTGCGCCACCCGGCGTACGTCGGGATCGTTCGCGAGCCCGAGGTAGTCGTTGGAGCAGAGATTGAGGAGCTCGCGCCCATCGCTGGTGCGGATCCGCGGGCCTTGCGGTCCGTCCAGTATCACCACGGCGGCATCAGACCATCAGCTCCCCGCCGTTGATGTCGACCGACGCCCCGGTGATGTACGCCGCCTGGTCGCTGGCGAGGAAGGCCACCAGTTCGCCGACCTCCGACGGCTGCCCGATCCGTGGGACCGGCAGACCACCGAGGTACGCGTCAAGATCCCGCCCGGCCGCAAGCGAGCGCGCCATCTCGGTCTCGAAGAGACCTGGGCACACCGCATTCACTGTGATGCCGAGCGGGCCGAGCTCCTGAGCCACGGCGCGCGTCAGGCCGAGGAGCCCAGCCTTCGCAGTGGTGTAGTGCGCACCGCCCAGGGTGGAGACGTTCTTGCCCGCGGTCGAGGAGAAGTTCACGATCCGGCCCCAGCCGGCCGCGCGCATCCCCGGTAGACATGCCTGCGTCATCAGGAACGTGCCGGTAATGGACACGCCCAGGACGCTCTGCCACTCGTCGAGACTGATGTCGGCGAACCGGGTGGAGCGAGCGATCCCGGCGGCGTTGACCAGGATCGACACATCGCCGAGCCGGTCCACCACCTCCTCGTGGGCGCTGCGGACCTGATCGGGCGACGTCACGTCCGCGGTCACAGAGATGGCTTTGCCGGGCAGGTCCTTCGGTGGCAGCCGATCGACGACGGCCACGGCCGTTCCGCGGGCCAGCAGCGACTCGACACAGGCCCGTCCCAGGCCGCCGGCCCCGCCGGTCACCACAGCGACGCGCGCCGACTCGGTTGGTGCGAACATCCCGATGCCTCCGTCCCGAACTTGACTGCCGATTCACGCTATGAGTGCGCTCAGAGCCGGGCTAGCTCGCTTCGTCGGAAGCGGGTGACGGGTTTTCCTGCGCCTGTAGGGCGCAACCGCGATCAGGCTGAACCAATGATGGTTCGGTGACTGCAACCATCGTGAGCGGATTCGTCGCCGAGGGAACGAGCGAGGGCCAACCGGTCGCGTGCTACGACCTGACCTCGTCGGAGCAGTGCGATGGCGAGGCGCTCGAGCTGGTCCAGGCTGACTACTTCAAGACCCGCGGAGGCGACCCGTCGGCGATCGTCGCTGTGGTGTTCGCACCGTCGACGGACGACGCCGACTACGGGCTCAGGTTCGTCGCCGCGCACGGGCCGCTGGGCGGATGTGGCGAGGCGACCTTGTTCGCCACGGCCATGTGCACCAACCCGAGCACGGACCCCGCGGTGACGTTCGAGACGGCGGCCGGTGTCATCGTCGGCAGGAACCTCAGCTCCGGCCGAGTCGCTGTCGACATGCCCGCGGTGGCGCGCACGTCGGTTCGTCAGCAGGTCGACTACCTCGGCAGGCCCCTTCGGATCAGGTCGGCATCGGCCGGCGGCAACCGCTTCGCGGCCGTCACCGCCTCCGACCTCGGCACACAGCTCGACCGGTTCTCGTTCCACGAGCTCACGGTCGCGGGGCACGACCTCCTCAGCCGGCTGCGCGGGCCGGCGAGCGACATCCCGGCGCCGGACATGCTCCTGATCACTGAACCGGTGACCGGATTGTCGACCCGCAGCGCGGTGGTCTGGGGTGACGGCGTACTCAATCGCGGTCCGTGTGGAACCGGCACCTGCGTTCGCTACGTGCTCGCTGTCGAAGACGGCGAGGTCTGCGCGGGAGCGCCACTGGTTCACGCAAGCCCGTTCGGCCACTCCTTCGAGGCGCAGTCGATCGGGTCGGGCACGATCGATCAGCTGGACATCATGCTGTCCGGCCTCGTCACGATGGACTAGGAGACGACGTGCACAAGGTCTACGTCATCGGCGTCGGTATGACGAAGTTCGAGAAGCCGGGCCGCCGGAAGGGCTGGGACTACCCGGCGATGGCCAAGGAGTCCGGCAGCAAGGCGCTGGACGACGCCGGCATCACCTTCGACCGGATCGAGCAGGCCCACGTCGGCTACGTGTTCGGCGACTCCACCTGCGGCCAGCGCGCGGTCTACGAGCTGGGCATGACCGGCATCCCGATCACCAACGTGAACAACAACTGCTCGACCGGGTCGACCGCGCTGTACCTGGCCGCGAGCGCGATCCGCGGCGGTCTGGCCGACTGCACGCTCGCGCTCGGCTTCGAGAAGATGCAGCCCGGTTCGCTCGCCGCGGCGTACGACGACCGCGAATGGCCGGTCGCGAAGCACGTCCGGGCGCTGGCTGAGATGCGCGAGTTCGCCTCCCCGCCGGCGCCGTGGATGTACGGCGTCGCCGGGTTGGAGCACAACGAGCGGTACGGCTCGACACCGGAACACTTCGCGAAGATCGCGGCCAAGAACCACCGGCACTCGGCGAACAACCCGTACGCGCAGTTCCAGGACGTCTACACCGTCGACGACATCAAGAACGCCAAGACGGTCTACGCCGACGCGGGCCTGACCAGACTGATGTGCTCGCCGACGTCCGACGGTTCCGGCGCCGCGGTACTCGCGAGCGAGCGGTTCGTCGAGGCGAACGACCTCGGTGACCGCGCCGTCGAGATCGTCGGCCAGGCGATGGTCACCGACCTGCCCTCGACCTTCGACACCAACAGCGCGATCAATCTGGTCGGCACGGACATGAGCCGTACGGCGGCCGACCAGGTCTACGCGCAGACCGGGCTCACCCCCGACGACCTCGACGTGATCGAACTGCACGACTGCTTCGCACCGAACGAGCTGTTCACCTACGAGGCCCTCGGCCTGGCCGCGGAAGGCGAGGGGCACAAGCTGGTCGACGGCAACGACACGACGTACGGCGGCCGCTGGGTCGTCAACCCGTCCGGCGGGCTGATCTCCAAGGGCCATCCGCTCGGCGCCACCGGCCTCGCACAATGCGCGGAGCTCACGTGGCAGCTCCGCGGCGAGGCCGGTGCCCGCCAGGTGGACGGCGCAGCCGTCGCCCTCCAGCACAACATCGGCCTCGGCGGCGCCGTCGTCGTGACCGCCTACCAGCCCGCCGACCGCTGAGGCCGGTCAGGACAGGATCGTGCTGACCTCGGCCAGTTGATCCTTGGTGAGAGGGCCGTGGTCGAGGGCGCCAGCGTTCTCCTCCACCTGGGCTACTGTCTTGAAGCCGGGGATGGGGACGAAGGCTTCGCTGCGGGACCAGAGCCAGGCGAGGGCGCCTTGGGCCAGGGTGCGGCCGTCCGACGCCAGGATGTCGCGGACGGCGTCGAGGCGGCGGAGCGACTCGGCCTGGTCGCCGGTGCGGAAGTTCCAGCCGTGGCGTACGTCGTCCGCCGGGAGGGTGCTGTTCTCGTCGAACTTCCCGGTCAGCAGGCCCATACCGAGTGGACCGCGGACGATGCTTGCCAGGCCGTGCTGCTCGCACAGGTCCAGCACCTCGCCATTGCCGCCGAACACGTTGAAGTGCTGCTGGATCGCCTGGCAGTGCTCGCTCTTCGCGAAGACCGCGGCCCGCTCCGGGCTGTCCGTACTCCAGCCGATCGCCCGAACCTTGCCTGCAGCGACCAGTTCCTCGAAGACCGCGAGGACGTCGTCCGCCTTCGCCAGGTCGTGGCCACCCAGGTGGAACTGGTACAGGTCGAGGTGGTCCGTCCCGAGTCGCCGCAGTGACTCGTCACAGGCCCAGCGGATGTAGTCCGGGTCGCCGTTCTCCCCCGGTGCCTCGCGGGTCTCCTCGACGTACGTGTAGCCGGCCTTCGATGCGATCACGATGTCGTCGCGGACGTCGCCGAGCGCGGCCGCGATCAGCTTCTCGCTGTGGCCGCAGCCGTAGACGTCGGCGGTGTCGAAGAACGTGACCCCGAGATCGTACGCGCGCCGCAGCGCCCGCTTCGACTCGTCGTCGTCGATCACCCCCCAACCAACCGGACTCCCCTGCCGTGCGTGTGGCCCGCCGATCGCCCAGCACCCCATCCCGAGCGCACTGACCTCCGGTCCACCGTCGCCGAGCGAACGCTGTGCTGCCTTCGTCATCCGGTCCTCCGAACCGTTGGGGAACGTCTCCAGCATCCTGTTCACGATCCCTGCACACAGTCCAACAGGGAATTCTGCTGGCCCCGACAACTCGCAGTACTGAGTCAGAGGCCGGTCGGGCCTCCCGGTCGGGCGGCTTGACCAGACCGCGAGACGGCCTAAAAGTCTACTAATACGATGGACATAAACTCCTTTGTATGACTTTCCTCTGGTATCTCCCGAATCAGGTCGATCCCGGGCATCGCGGGGACGACGCCGGCGCGGGTCACAACAGTCTGGAGCGGTTGACCGAGCTCGCCCGGCTCGCCGAGGATCACGGCTGGGGCGGCGCGTTGATCGGGACCGGGTGGGGCCGGCCGGACACGTTCACGGTGGCGACCGCACTTGCGGCGCGGACGACGACCTTCCAGCCGCTGGTGGCGATCCGGCCCGGGTACTGGCAGCCCGCGCACTTCGCCTCGGCGGCGGGGACGCTGGATCAGCTGAGCGGCGGACGGCTGCTGATCAACATCGTCTCCGGCCAGGACAATCTCGCCGCGTACGGCGACTCCGAGGGCGACCAGGCGCAGCGGTACGCCCGGACGCGCGAGTTCCTCCAACTGGTTCGACGATTGTGGACCGAGGAGGACGTGTCGTACGCCGGTGAGTACTTCTCGGTCACCGGATCCACGGTCGCCACGCGTCCCGTCGTACGGCAAGGGCGGCCGCATCCGCGGTTGTACTTCGGGGGCGCGTCCGAGGCGGCACAGCGGGTGGCGGCGACGGATGCCGATGTGCAGCTGTTCTGGGGTGAGCCGCTGGACGGGATCGCGGAGCGGATCAGCAGGCTGCGTTTGCTCGAGTCCGAGCTGGGGCGGGAGCATCCGCCGCTGGAGTTCGGGCTGCGGATCACCACGCTCGTCCGCGACACCACCGAGCAGGCGTGGTCGGACGCCGAGGCAAAGGTCGCGAAGCTGGCGGAGGCTGCGGGCTCACGGGACCGCCGGTGGTTCAAGGCTGTCGGGCAGCAACGGTTGCTCGACCTGGCGGAGCGTGGCGACGTACTGGACGACAATCTGTACACGGCGCCGGGCAAGTACGGCGCAGGCGGCGCGGGTACGACGTGGCTGGTCGGATCACCCGACGACGTCGCGAAGTCCCTGCGCAAGTACCAGGACCTCGGCGTCACCCATTTCATCCTCTCCGACACGCCGTACCGCGAGGAAACAGTCCGCGTGGGCGACCAACTTCTGCCACTGCTCCAGGAGACCGCTCCGTGACCGGTTGACCGCGGCGCTGCTGGCCTCCTGGTGTCGTACGGTCCTGCGTGGACCGGGTCACTGATTGGGTAGGGACCGACAGGACGTCCGTTCAGCCTTGACGACTGCGTGCCGAGTGTGATCGGTTGATTACCGAGTGCCAGCAGCGAGTATCCGGTGCTTGTGAGGCACGTGAGGAGCACTTGATGGTGACATATCTGCCGCGGTCCGCCTGGAGGGCGCGGCCGCCGAACGACGGGCCGGGGAACCTGACCGTCTCCCGAGTCCAGGGCACGGTGATCCATTGGCCCGGGACCGGATCGACCAGTGTCATCCACAGCCAGGCGGCGGTCGCGTCGGCCTTGCGTGGGTGGCAGAACTACCACATGGACAACCGGGGCTGGTCGGACATCGCGTACCAGGTCGCCGTCGACCAGGCCGGCCGGGCCTGGACGCTGCGCGGGCTGCGAACCCAGTCCGGCGCGAACGGCAACGCCGATCTCAACGAGCGGTACGGCGCGATCCTGCTGGTGCTGGTCACCGGTGAGCAGCCGACCGCCGCGCTGAAGGCGACCACCCGCGCGGTGATCGCCGACTTCCGCACGATCTTTCCCCGCGGTACGGCGATCCGGCCGCACTCCGCGGTCCGGCCGGGCGGTACCGACTGTCCCGGCCCCGCAGCCCGGGCGGCGCTCGCCCGCGGCGAGTTCACCCCAGGTCACGTGGAGGACGATTTGCCGTACACACAAGCTCAGCTCAGGGCCATGATGCAGGCTGAGATCGAGGAGTACATGAGGCGGTTCTGGGCCGCGCCGACCGGCACCGGGACCGCCATCCGCAAACAGCTCAACCGGATCGAGGCCTCGGTCGCCCGCGCGGCGATCAGCGAGGAGAACGGCCTTGACCAGCCGCTCGTCCCGGCTCCGGAACCGCAGCCCGAAGTGGAGTCGCCGGCTGACGACGCCGATGTGCCCGAGTCCGGCAAGGACCCGGAGCCTCTCCCGGCGCCCGACGCACAGAAGTAGTGACCGCTCGCCGTACGTTGCTCAAGGCAACGTACGGCGTCCGGCGGCGGTGAGCACCCGCAGCGCGTTGAGGGTGATCATCTCGTTCGGACCGCCGCTTCCCCAGTCGACGACCTCAGGCGTCCGCGTGCCACCGAGTGGGCCCCACCACGGCGTACCGGCGTTCCACCGGCCGTCCGTTCGTCGCTGCTGCTCCAGCTCGTCCAGTGCCTCGGCGGCGCGTTCGTCCCGGGCGAGTCCGAGCCGCGACAACACGAGCAGGGCTTGCAGGATGTCGTAGTGCCAGTACGGCGGATAGGCCGGCCGCAACCACCGCTTGTTGATGACTGCGCCGGTCGACAGGCTCCGGAACAACCTGTGCTCGAGAAACAACTCCCCTGCCCGCAAGGCCGCGTCCTGGGCGGTTGTCTCTCCGGTGGCCCGGTAGTACTCATGCAGACCCCACGCCGCGGCATGCGTCTCATGGAACGACGAGCGCCGGCCGGACGCCTTCCGGTCGCAGTTCCAGCCGCCGTCAGGCCACTGCCACTCGATCAGCCCCTCCGCGAGCTGCTGGACGCGCGGATCTGCCGCCAGACCCAGCCGCGCACACGCTCCGAGCGTGTTCCCCTCGATCGAGCCACACCGTCGTACCAGTCCGTCGACGACACTCACGCCGTACTTGAGTGACCGCGTCACCTCAGCCAGGTCGTACTCCGCCGCCTCGACTGCCCGCGGCTCCCCGGCCGGCACCTCCAACTCCACCAGCGAAACGATCCGCCAGTGCGCCCCGGTCCACTTCTTGTACGCGCGCTTGTCCGCACAGGCATCAGTCAGCAACGTCTCCACGATCGCCCCACCGAGCACGTCCTCCCCATGCTCCTCGCCCAGCAAATCCCGCCGAGCCATCCCCCGAACCGCGGGCTCCGCCGACCCCACCAACCACGCCACCACATCCATCCCCCCAGTCTGTGCCCCTCGACCGACAAGTGCGCAGGACTGTCGGTAGCCCCTGGTTGGGTACGAGCGTGGATCTTGCGGAGCTTTCGGGGCGGTTGGAGAAGTTGTCGGTTCGGTACGGCGAGGTGCTCGGGTTCGAGCGGGATCCGGACTGGTTCTTGCTGAAGTTGCAGGAGGAGGTGGGTGAGCTGACGCAGGCGTACCTGCAGCACACCGGGCGGGCGCGGGAGAACGGGCTGGGGGCGGAGGAGATCCGGGCCGGGTTTCATCAGGAGTTCGCTGACGTGTTCTGTCAGTTGATCCTGTTCGCGCGGCAGCACGACGTGGACCTGGAGCGCGAGATCGAGCGGAAGTGGCTCGTGCACGAGGTCTAGCGTCAGTCCTGCTTCGGGCGGATGGCGAACATGATCGCCAGGACGAAACCGGGGATGACCAGGACCCAGGTGGAGCTCAGGTTCAGCAGGACCGGGGCCAGGCAGAGGATGAGGAGGTCGAAGCCTCGCATCGGCTGCGAGAACAGGCCGGGCGGGATCGCGCCCATCGGCGAGGCGACAAGCGGTCCGGAGTACGACGGCGGCCGCGCGGAGGCCTGGCGGACAGCGCCCGACAGCATCCCGGCGGCGACCGCGAACGCAGCGGCTCCGTTTCCGATGGCCGGGAACGCCAGCGCCGCCCACACCGCCGCGAACAACGCCGGGACGACCGCCATGATCGCCCGCAGCTCGCGCAGATCCATCCCGAGCGCACGGACCAGGCCGGTGGACCGGCAGACCGATCGCAGCCCGTCCATCAGCGGCCGTACGGCGACGAAGCCCGCGAACCCGGCAGCGATCGGCACCAGTACGTCGAACCCGGTCCCGGCGACGGCATACGGTACGACGAGCAACGCGAAGCCGATCACGAGCCGCCGGGGCCAGCGCAGGATCCGCAGGAACTCCCGCTGCACCAAAGCTGCACCCCCGGACCCACGGCCGCGCCGCGTCCGCACACGACCCTTCATCCGCCAGTGCCGGCCCGAGACGACGTCAGCCAGCATGCTGATGTCCAAGCTGCTCGCCGCCCCGGCCAGGCCTGCCAGCAGCTCACCACCGGCGATCACAGTGGTTCGAGTCAACTTGTCGAGCGTCTGAGCGGTGATGATCACCAGCGCAACCACCACGATCAGACAGACCACCCCGACCACCAGGAAGTGCGTCTGCGCCGACGTCAGCAGGGCCGGCTCCGACGAAGACTGGCTGATGGCAAAGAGCCCGGACCCGGTGATCGACTGATCCGACGCCGGCTCACCGCGGACCGCCAGCCACACCGCCGGAATCGCGGCCGCGATCAGCAGCAGGTCGGCCACGCGGAGCGTCCACCTGCTCCGCCCCGCCGACTGCTGCACCCACACTGTCAGACAAGCAGCGCAGACCAGCAGGGACGCCGTCAGCACCGACGCTTCCCCGATCGACCGCAGTTGCGCACCGAGCAGCGCCCAGGCGATCACCGACGCCACAGCGCCACCAACCGCCACAACGACGATCACGAGCCAGTACGCCGGCCGCAGCAAAGCCGTCCGATTCACCGGAGTGGCCAGCAGCCAGAACCCAGCCGCCCGCGACGCCGACACCGGCCCGACACTCAGCAGCACTCGCAGCGTTGTTGCCACGAGCAACGGCACGAGCATCCACGGCAGGTAGTGCGCCAGGTCCAAGCAGGCCGCCGTCGTACAGCGGGACGCGTCTGCGTTCAGCTGCCGTAGGACGTTGCCGCCGGTCGCCGCGGCCATCGCGAGCGTGAACAGGACCAGGTAGACGTCCTCGAAGATCTGCCAGAACGAGCGGTCCGCCCGGCGCCGCCGGGTCGTGCGCATCCACTGGCGCAGCGCCCGCGACGTCGGGATGGCGCCGAAGTCCGACGGGTCGAAGACGACCGGACCGTCCGCAGAGCTCATGGCAGCGGGGTCAGGGTGACGATGGAGTCCGCGACCGACTCGACCAGGGCCGGGTCGTGGCTGGCGAACAGGATCGACGTACCGGACCGCTTCTCCTCGCTCAGACGGTTGGACAACCACTGGACGCCGTCGACGTCGAGGCGAGCTTCCGGCTCGTCGAGGACGAGGAGTTTTCGCGGCCGGACCAGGGCCGTGGCCAGGGCGAGGCGGCGGCGCTGACCGGACGACAGCGAACCGGGCAGCTGGTCCGCGGCCGGCAGCAGGCCGATGTCGTCGAGCAGGGTGTCGACCAGGTCCTCCGGCTCCGAGTTGCCGTGGGCGCGGGCCAGCAGATCGAGGTGCTCGGCCGCGGTCAGGTCCGGGAAGAAGTCGAGGTCGTCGAGCAGGGTGGCGACGTCGCGTCGTACCGCTTCGGCACGTTCGTCGATCGGCAGGCCGTCCAGCAGGATCTTGCCGGCCGCGGGTTCGGCCGAGCCGACGATGCACTTGAGCACCGTCGTCTTGCCGGCGCCGTTCGGCCCGACCAGCGCGATCGCCTTCCCCGGTGCGAGGCTGAACGTCAGGCCCTCGATCACCGGGCGATCGCCGTACTTGTGCTGCAGCCCCGACACGGCGAGGCGCGCCGCCACCTTGCTCACGCGCGGCTCACTTCTTGCGGACCAGGGTGAGCCCGTCGCCGATGCCGAGCATGACCACGTCGACCCGGGCGTCCTTGGCGATGTGCGCGTTGAACTCCTTGCGGTCGACCGGCTCCTCGTCGTGAACGCCGACCACGCGCCCACCGGCGAGGGTGTTGTCGAACAACATCAGCCCGTTCGGCCGGATCAGCGGCAGCACTGCCTCGAAGTACTGGATGTACCAGTCCTTGTCGGCGTCCACGAAGGCCAGGTCGAACTCGCCGTCCAGCTCGGTCACCGACTGGTGCGCGTCACCGATCCGCAGGTCGATCTTGTCCGCCACGCCGGCCCGCTCCCAGTACTTGCGGCCGATCGAGGTCCACTCGTCGTCCACGTCGAGGCAGATCAGCCGCCCGTCGGCCGGCAGCCCGCGCGAGATCGCCAGCGCCGAGAAGCCGGTGAAGGTGCCGATCTCGACCGCCCGGCGGGCGGAGATCAGCCGGGTCAGCGTGGTCAGCAGCGCGGCCTGGTCCGGGGTGGTGAGCATGACCGAGGCCCGTCCGAGCCCCTGGGTCTCGGCGACCAGTTCGGTGGCGATCTCGTCCAGTGGCATACCGTGCGCGACCATGTAGCCGTGCAACTGGTCGGTCACCTGCACCTGATTTCCCATCGAATCCCGCCTTCCGTGTATTAGATCGATCGCCTGTAGTCTCTATGGGTTGCCTGAACCACGATCAACCACCCCACCCGAGGGAGCACCCCGTATGCGCATCGCCGTCGCCGGATCGATCGCGACCGACATCCTGATGACGTTCCCCGGACGGTTCAAGGACCAGTTCCTGGAAGAACAGATGCACAAGGTTTCGCTGTCCTTCCTGGTCGACGAGCTGGTGGTCCACCGCGGCGGCGTGGGGGCGAACATCTGCTACGGCATGGCCCAGCTCGGTCAGCCCTCGCTGCTGGTCGGTTCAGTCGGTGCCGACTTCGCCGAGTACGGCGCCGCGCTCACCGAGGCCGGTGTGGACGTGTCACACGTGCGGGTCTGTGAGAACGTACACACCGCCCGGTTCACGTGTACGACCGACCTGGACGCGAACCAGATCGCCTCGTTCTACACCGGTGCGATGGCCGAGGCGCGCGAGCTCGACCTGGCGGCGATCCACGCCGAGACCGGCGGGATCGACCTGGTGCTGGTCGGCGCCGACGACCCCGAGGGCATGCTCAAGCACACCGACCTGGCGAAGGCGCACGGGATCGCCGTGGCCGCGGACCCGTCCCAGCAGCTGGCCCGGATGGAGGGTGCGGAGATCCGGCGGCTCGTCGACGGGGCGACGTACCTGTTCAGCAACGAGTACGAGGCCGGCCTGATGGCGCAGAAGACCGGCTGGAGCAACGGGGAGATCCTGGAGCGGGTCGGCGTCCGCGTCACCACCCACGGCGGCGACGGTGTGGTGATCGAGAACGCCGGTGGCATCCTGGCCAAGGTCCCGGCCGTCCCGGCTCCGGGACTGGTCGACCCGACCGGCGGCGGTGACGCCTTCCGGGCCGGCTACCTCACCGGCCGCGCCGCGGATCTCGACCACGAGGCGGCCGCCCAGATCGGCTGCACCCTGGCCACCACGGTCCTCGAGACGGTCGGCACCCAGGAGTACACCCTGGACCGCGCCGCGTTCCTCGATCGCCTGGAGTCGGCGTACGGCTCGGGCGCCGCTGCCACGGCGGACGGCGCGCTCAAGTCGGCCTGACTTCTCAGAGCACGTCCACCGTGAAGGTGGCCTGATCGACTCATGCCCGGGAGCCTCGCACCGATCGCGGTGCGGGGCCGGCCGGTGACCTGAAGCTGCCAGTCAGCCCGCGGGGACGCCGCCGCCGACCGAGCGCACGAGCTCGGTCAGGCGGTTGAACACGCGCTCGGTGCTGAGGCCGTCGTGCTCGTACTCGTTCGTGACCCAGGCCTGCACGTTGCCGACCCGCCGGGCCGTGTCCAGTTGCAGCCCGGAGTCGACGTACATGTCGTCGTAGTACACCGCGGCCGCCACCGGTACGTCGTTCGCCGCGAGCCGCTCGAGGTCGTACAACTCCGACCACCGCGGCCGGGCCGCCAGGACCTCGACGGCTGCCCGGAAGGGACGCAGACCCCGGATCTCCTCGAACATCCAGGGGTACATCATCTCGCCGGTGAACAGCAGCGGCCGCGCGTCCTCGGCGAACTCCGGCCGCAGCGCCCGCTCCGCCTCGGCTGCCCACGCGGTCGCACCCTCGCCGGACCCGTAGATGCTCTCCTGCAGCGCGGCGAAGAGCGGCTCGGCGCTGTACGACGACTCCCCCATCACCTGGCTCAGGAACGTGTCCGACAACGCATCCCCGTCAAACGCCTCGTCGATCAGCCAATGCATCCGCTCGTACCCGGGCTTCATCCCGAAGGCGATCCCGAGCGACTGGAACCGCCGTACCGTCAGCCCGTCACCGTCCGGCAGCCGTACGTCGTCCGCCGCGAGCCGGTCCGCGATCGCGGCCACCCGGCCCACGTTGTGCGGATAGCGGCGGTAGAACTCGCGGTTCTTCGCCTCGACGCGCGGATAGGTACGCCGGTACACCTCGGCGGCATCCGGATCGATCGAGGCGAGACCGCCCGTCACGTAGCACGCGGTCAGCGCCTCGGGTGCCTTCGAGAGATAGGTCAGCGTCAGGAATCCGCCGTAGCTCTGCCCGAGCGTCGACCACTTGACCCCGCCGAAGACGGTCGTCCGCAGATGCTCGGCATCCGCGATGATCGAATCCGCGCGGAAGCACGCGAGGTAGTCCGCACCGGCCTCGGCGCTCTCGAACGACTCCATCCGCCGCGCGCTGATCGGCGTACTGCGACCAGTCCCGCGTTGGTCGAGCAGGATCACCCGGTAGGTCTTCAGCGCCGTCCCGATCCACCCGGACGGCTCGACCGGGCGCGGCGCCCGCCCGCCGGGACCGCCCTGCAGGTAGAGCAGGCAGGGTAGATCCTCGTCCTTGCGCATCGGGTCGACGACCTCGCGGGCGAACACGTTGATGCGGTCCGGACCGTTCGGAGTGAACCAGTCCAGCGGCACGGAGACGATGTGTTCGCGGACGTGCATTCCAGGGATCGTGTAGCTGGTCATAGGCGTGGGTCCACCGGTTCCGACTCGAGGGCTAGGACGGAGAAGACGCATTCGTGGATGCGCCAGAGCGGCTCACCGCGGGCGGCTCGCTCCAGGGCTTCCAGGCCGAGGGCGTACTCGCGGAGAGCGAGTGAGCGCTTGTGACCGAGGTTGCGGTCGCGGAGACGCTCGAAATTCGCGGGCTCGGTGTAGTCGGGGCCGTAGATCAGCCGCAGGTACTCCTGCCCGCGCACCTTCAGCCCCGGCTGCGCGAGCCCCTTCGCGGTCCGGGTCAGGTTGTCGGCCGGCTTCACGACCATGCCTTCACCACCCGCGTCGGTGAGCTCCTGCCACCACGCGATCCCGGCATCCCATCCCGACGCATCGACGTACAGGCGCCGGGTCGGCGTGATCAGGTCCGGGCCGGCGGCAACCATCCGGTCCGCGATGCCCAGGTGCCAGGCGTGCGGCCGGTCCTGGTACGTCGCTCCTTCCGACGCGAGCACCTGGAACGGCGCGACCCGGACCCCGTCGAGCCCGTCCGTCGGCCAGCAGTAGCGCCGGTACGCCGCGGTGAATCGCTCGACGTTCGCAGTACGACGCCCTGTTGCGGTGAGCAACCGGTCGACGTCAAGTCCCGCCGCAGCGGCGGATTCGAGCGCTGCGGTTGCCGCTGGCAATGAGTTGCGAGCGGCCGCACCGACAGCGGCGTACTGGTGACGGAGCAGGTCCTCGGCCTTGGCGCTCCACGGTAGAAGCTCGGCGTCGAGGAGCAGCCAGGACGTGTCGAGCTCGTCGAACACGCCCGCCGTCTCGACGACCGCTCTCAGCCTGAGCAGGAGCTCGTCGGTCAGTGGAGCTTCGAAGAAGGACCGTCCGGTGCGGGTGTGGACCGCGCCACGACCGGCGAGACCGAAACGCTTCTCGGCGACATCGTCATCCCGGGTCAGCAGAACCACGGCGCGGGAGCCCATGTGCTTCTCCTCGCACACCAACTCGGTGACACCTTGGCCCTTGAACGTCTCGAACGCCTGCAGCGGGTGCTCCAGCAGCCCGGGTTCGCTCGAGGTGGAGACCGGGCTCATCGTCGGCGGCAGGTACAGCAGGAAGCGCGGGTCGATCGCGAACCGGCTCATCACCTCCAGCGCGGCACCGGCCTGCTCGGCCCGGATACTCAGCCGGCCGTGGGTCGACGTCTCGATCACCCGGCGGCCGGTGACGTCAGTGAGCTCGAGCACGTCAGGCTCGCGTGCGGGCGCGGTTGCCACATGCAACGGTTTCGCCGGGGCGTAGTACTCCTCGGCCGCCTGGATCGAGACCAACTCGCGCTCGGGGTAGCGCAGCGCGGTGAGCGCGCCGCCGAAGACGCAGCCGGTGTCGAGGCAGATCGTGTTGTTGATCCACTCCGGCTCCGGGGTCGGCGTGTGGCCGTAGATGACCATCGCGCGACCGCGGTACTCGTTGGCCCACGGGTAGCGGACCGGTAGACCGAACTCGTCGGTCTCGCCGGTCGTCTCGCCGTACAGGCAGAAGGAACGGACGCGGCCGGATGCGCGGCCGTGCATGCGCTCGACCAGGCCGGCGTGCGAGACGACCAGCTTGCCTTCGTCGAAGACGTAGTGCGAGATCAGGCGGTCGATGAACTGCTCGACCGCGTCGCGGAACTCGGCCGGCTCCTCGGCCAGCTGCTCGAGCGTGGTCTCGAGACCGTGGCTGATCTTGACGTTCCGGCCTCTGAGTGCCTTGAGCAACTTGTCCTCGTGGTTGCCGGGAACGCAGTACGCGTGGCCGGCGGCAACCATTCCCATCACCAGCCGCAGTACGCCCGGCGTATCCGGGCCGCGGTCGACCAGGTCGCCGACGAAGATCGCGCGGCGCCCCGGGTGGACCGCGTCGATCGGGCGGCCGTTGGCGTCGCGGGTGAGGGTGTAGCCGAGTTCGGTCAGCAACTGCTCCAGCTCGGCACGGCAACCGTGGATGTCGCCGATGATGTCGAACGGGCCGGTCTGGTCGGTCAGGTCGTTGAAGAGCCGGGTGCGCTCGATGCTGACGGCATCGATCTCCTCGACGCTGTCGAGGACGTGAACAGTGCGGAAGCCTTCGCGCTTCAGGCTGCGCAGACCGCGCCTCAGCTGCGAACGCTGCCGGGCGACGACCTTCCCGCCGAACTGGCGATCCGGGCGTTGTGCGTTGCGCTCCACGCAGACACGCTCCGGCGGATCGAGCACGATGGCGATCGGCAGTACGTCGTGCTCCCGCGCCAGAGCAACCAGTTCCTTGCGCGCCTCGGGCTGCACGTTCGTCGCGTCGATCACGGTCAACCGGCCGGCGGCGAGGCGCTTGGCCGCGATGAAGTTGAGCACCTCGAACGCGTCCTTGCTGGCCGCCTGGTCGTTCTCGTCGTCAGACACCAGCCCACGGCAGAAGTCACTCGAGATCACCTCGGTAGCCCTGAAATGCGTCCGGGCGAACGTCGACTTCCCGGAACCACTGGCCCCCACCAGAACCACAAGACACAGGTTGGGGATGTGAAGTGCGCCCATCAGCTCATGACCTCCCCGTCATCCCGCCGGTCGCGCCCTCGGGGGCGACGCGGATGAAGAGCGCTAGTTGCGTCGGCGGGCCCACCTCCGGGTCCTCCGGACCTACCGGACGGAACTCCACGGCGTAGCCGTTGTCGTGGGCAACCGCGGTGGCCCAGGACTGGAATTCGGTGCGGGTCCATTCGAAGCGGTGGTCGGGGTGGCGGAAACGGCCGGCGGGCAAGGACGGGAAGCGGACGTTGTAGTCGCTGTTGGGGGTGGTGACGATGACCGCGGCGGGGCGGGCGGCCTGGAAGACGGACTTGGCCAGGGCGGGCAGGCGTGGTGGGTCGACGTGCTCGATCACCTCCATCAGGACGGCAGCGTCCAGGCCTGCCAGGCGGTGGTCGGCGTACGTCACCGACGACTGCAGGAAGCGCAGCCGCTCCCGCTGACGGTCGGGCAGGTCGTTGTAGTGCAGCCGCCGCTTGGCGCCGATCAGGGCCCGCGCGGACACGTCGGTAGCGATCAGCTCGCCGACCATCGGGTCCTTCAGCAGCTCACCGACCAGCGCGCCCTCACCGCAGCCGAGGTCCGCGATCCGCCGCGCCCCGAGCTCCCGCAGTACGCCGGCAACCGTCTGGCGACGTTCGACCGCCAGCGACACCGAGCCTTCCTCCGATGGCTCCTCCACGAGCTCCACGCCGTCGGCCTCGGCGAGGCGCTCGAGGGCGGTGTCGGCTAGGTACCGGCGGTGGGCCAGGTAGCGGTGGGAGATCAGGTCCTTCTCCGGGTGCGTGCCGAGCCAGCCCTCGCCGGCCCGGACCAGCTTGTCGACCTCGTCCGAGCCGACCCAGTAGTGCTTGGCGTCGTCCAGCACCGGGAGCAGGACATAGAGGTGATTGAGTGCGTCGGCCAGCCGGAGTACGCCGGTCAGCCGCAGATCGACGTACCGGGAGTCACCCCACGCGGGGATCTCCGGATCGAGCGGCACCGGCCGAGCGTCGACGATCCAGCCGAGCGGGCCGAACATGCGGGCGGCCAGCTCGGCGCCGCCGTTGCATGGCAGCGCGGGGACGTGGATCTCCAGCGGGATCGGCCGGGCGGCCAGGTCGGGGCGGGCGTCGCAGCGGCCGTTCATCGCGGTCCGGAAGAGCTTGCCGAGCGCGACGGCGAGCAGGCTGGAGGCGGCGTACGGCCGGTCGTTCACGTACTGCCCGAGGGTGAACCCCTCCTGCGCCTTCCCCCGCCCGGAGCGGACGAGCGCGATCGGGTCGATCTCGAGCAGGACGGCCGCCGTACAGCGCTCGTCGGTGGCGTCGGGGTAGAACACATGCGCTGTGCCGCCGGTCACCTCGATCCCCTGCGGTCGCGCCGGGTTCTTGTGCAACAGGAACCCGAAATCGCTCGCGGGTGCGTCAACTCCGGCAAGGTCGGTGGCTAGCGTCAGGAACACTTCCGTATTCGATCACGGGACGCGACCGGACCGGGACCGAAATACCGCGAGGCGGATCGAGGATCGAGACACGCGGGGAGATCTCTGGCGTGTCGGCCGGTTTGGTTCTAACTTGATTTGAGAAGATCTGTCGCTACAGACCGTACTTCCCCGCTGACAGTCCGTATTGTCCCCGGTTTGTGGCGAGCGCCCATCCACGCCGACCACCGGGGAAAGGACCATGGCACCCTCAGGCCAATCCAGTTCGGGCTACGGCGGTTCCACGCATTCCGGCGAGGTCCGCCGGTGAAACCGCAGACCTTCGAACTCGTCCGTTACACCGATATCAGCGGAGTCTCCGGCACCGGCATCGTGGCCGAAGGCTGTGTCTTCACCGACGGCTCGGTCGCGCTCCGCTGGCACGGCCCCAACCCGTCCACGGCGATCTGGCCGGACCTCGACTCCATCCTCGCCGTCCACGGCCACTGCGGCGCCACCGTAGTGCGCTGGATCGACGTCTCCGAGATGGAACCGGTCCCCGGCACCGATCTGCTTCCAGGCGAGGTCGCCCACATCCTCGCCACCGGACGGAACACCCACCACCGCCCACCGGCAGTGGCCACGGCCTGACCGCCGGCTACGGCGTCAGACCCGTGAGTGCGAAGAACTCCTGGCGTGAGCTGGGGTTCTCGCGCAGCGTGCCGTGCAGGGACGACGTGACCGTCCGGGAGCCGGTGGCGCGAACACCGCGCAGCGACATGCACTGGTGCTCGGCCTCGATCACCACGCCGACACCCTTCGGCGCCAGGTGGTCCTGGAGCCAGTCGGCGACCTGCTTGGTCAGCCGTTCCTGGACCTGGAAGTCGCGGGCGAACAGCTCGACCACGCGGGCGAGTTTGGACAGCCCGAGAATCCGCTCCCCTGGCAGGTAGCCGACGTGCGCGACGCCGGTGAACGGCAGCAGGTGGTGCTCGCACAGGGACTGGACCGGAATGTCCTTGGCCAGCACGAGTTCGTCGTACCCCTCGTCGTTCGGGAACGTGGTCAGCTCGAACTCGCGTGGGGTGAGCATCTCGGCGTACGCGTCGGCCACTCGCCTGGGGGTGTCGGCGAGGTGGGCGCTGTGCGGGTCCCGGCCGAGCGCGGTCAGCAGATCCGCGACGGCCCGCTGGGCGGCGGGGAGATCGATCTCCGCACGGCCGGGGACGATATGGAGGGGGACGGATTCGAGATCGGCCGAAATCGCCATCTGCACACTCCCTGAGGGGTCAACGGACCTGAGTCACTATACATTTTCATCAACGGATCTTGTCGATAGAATCATCCCGTGGACATGTCCTGGGACGCGAGCCTGCAGGCCGTCGCCGTGCTCGAGGAGCCGACGCGACGCCGGCTGTACGAGTACGTCGTCGCCCAGCCGGCGCCGGTGAGTCGCGAGGAAGCGGCCGCCGCGCTCGGCATCCCGCGGACCACCGCCGCGTTCCACCTGGACCGGTTGACCGAGGAGGGCCTGCTCGCGACCGGCTTCGAGCGCCGGACCGGCCGCACCGGCCCCGGCGCCGGGCGGCCCGCGAAGCTCTACCACCGGTCCGACCGGGAGATCGAGATCACCCTCCCCGAGCGCCAGTACGCCGTGGCCGGCCGGCTGCTCGCGGCCGCGGTCGAGGACGCCGAGACGACCGGCAGCTCACCCCGCGACGCGGTCAACCGCAAGGCCGAGGAGTACGGCGAGGCCCTCGGGAGGACCGGATCGGGGCTCTCGCTGACCGACATCCTGGAGCGGCACGGCTTCGAGCCGCGCACCGCCGAGGACGGCATCGCGCTCGGCAACTGCCCCTTCCGCCGCCTCGCCGCCGAACACCCCCGGCTGGTCTGCGGCATGAACCTGCACCTGGTGACCGGCCTCCTCAACACCGTCGACGAGCCCCTCGAAGCTCGCCTCGACCCGCAAGCAGGCCACTGCTGTGTGCGTCTCGTAAGCTCGGCTGGTGGCGAAGAGTAGGCAGAGCCAGGGAACGCCCGCGACGGTTGCGCTGACGAAGGCGAAGGTGGAGTTCAGCACGCACACCTACGACCACGATCCGGCGGCGAAGTCGTTCGGGCTGGAGGCGGCCGAGGCGCTGGGGCTGGCGGCCGAGCAGGTGTTCAAGACGTTGCTGGTCGAGGTCGACGGCAAACTCACGGTCGGCGTCGTACCGGTCGACAAGCAACTCGACCTGAAGGCGATCGCGGCCGCGGCAGGCGGCAAGAAGGCGGTGATGGCCGACCCGGCCGCCGCCGAACGCACCACCGGGTACGTCGTCGGCGGCATCAGCCCGATCGGCCAGAAACGCGCTCTGCCCACGGTGGTCGACAGCACGGCCACCGAACACGCCAAGGTCTACGTGTCCGGTGGCCGCCGCGGTCTCGACATCGGCCTGTCCCCCGCCGACCTGATCACCGTGACCAGGGCGCGGACGGCAGCGATCAGCCGGTAATGCTGGGCTTGCCGATCTCCAGGTGGCCGGTCAGACGACGCCGGTACGACGTGTCGTCCGGGCTGGTGACCTCGACGTCGTACCAGCCGTGGTCGGTCGGCCAGGACAGGGACCGGTTCTGCTTGCCCCGCAGTTCGATGGTGACGGTCTTGCGGCCGTAACCGCGAGCCTTCAACTTGACGGTCAGCGACTTGCGCGAGGTGTTGACGAGCTCCAGTTCGAGCTCGTTGCCGTGCCGGTCGGTGCGCACGTCCAGCCCCGCGGCGGGTCCGTCGACGGAACCGGCCAGCTCGGCCCAGAACCGGTTCGGACCCTGGACCGCCAGCTCGAACGGGCCGTCCACGGCGATCGTCTCGACGTGCGAGCGCTGTACGTCGAGATGTGCCGGCAGCGGCAGCTCACCGCCGTACGGGTAGATGGCGAAGTGCGCGGCCTGGTCTCCGTCGTTGCCGAGGGCCAACATCAACTTGCCATCGGCAACGAACCCGGAAATCGACGGCTGGTAAGGCAGAGCGCGCGCCGGACGACGGCCGTGCTCCTGTTGCGGCACTGCCTGGTCGGCCGGCGGCGTCGGCTTCCACCGCGCGATCGGCGCCGGCACCGGACCGGGTGCGTCGACCGACGGCTGCCGGTACGCGCGATCGAAGTCGAACGCCGAGGTGAGGTCGCCGCACGCGGTGCGGCGCCAGGTGCTGATGTTCGGTTCCTTCACACCGGTCCAGCGTTCGAGGAACTGGATCACCGACGTGTGGTCGAACACCTGCGAGCTGACGTGTCCGCCGACGGTCCACGGCGACACCACGGTCATCGGCACCCGTGGCCCGAGTCCGATCGGCCGACCGGCGTACCAGTCGTCACTCTCACCCGAAGCGGGCCGCGGCGCGACCGGCGGCGGGACGTGGTCGAAGTAGCCGTCGTTCTCGTCGAAGTTGATCAGCAGCACGGTCTTGGACCACGTCTCCGGGTCCGACGCGATCGCGTCGAGCAGGTCGTAGACCAGGTTCGCGCTGCCCACCGGCGTGGACGAACCGGGGTGCTCGGAGTCGACCGCGGACGGCACCAGCCAGCTCACCTGCGGCAGCTTCCCGGCCTTGATGTCGGCGCGGATCCGCGGGATCAGCGACTCCGGCTCGGACCGGTACATCGCCTTGCGGAACAGCTTCTGGTCCTTGACCGACAGCTGGTCGACCGCCGCGTCCAGCTGCTTCAGCGCATCGGTCCGCTCGGCCGGCGTCTTCGCGAAGAGCTTGTCGTAGAACTCCTCGGTGGTCCGGTAGCCGCCGGGCACTGACGCCAGGATCCGGTGACCCAACTCCTTGAAGGTCTTGAAGTACTCGACTGCGTTGTCGGTGAAGTTGTCCCACTCCTGGTAGATCTGCCACGACACCCCGGCCCGCTCCAGCCGTTGCGGGTACGCCGTCCAGTCGTAGCCCAGGTGGTTGTAGTCGTACGCCGCGTTCGTGACCGCGCGCTGCGTCGTACCGGGCTCGTAGCCGGTCGTGCCGGACCACAGGTAGTTGCGGTTCGGGTTGGTGGAGCCGTTGACGGAGCAGTGGTAGGCGTCGCAGATCGTGAAGGTCTCGGCGAGCTCGTACTGCAACGGAATGTCGCGGCGCTCGTAGTGGGTCATGGTGGCGGACGTCTTGGCCTGGACCCAGTCGTCGTGCCAGCCGTTGCTCCAGGCCTGGGTCGCGTCGCTGTAGCCGTGGGCCAGCGCACCGAGGTACTGGATGTCGTCGGGCTGCCGGCCGGCCGCGGCCGCCGCCTCGCGGACCGAGAACGGCAGCACCTCGCCACCGCCGGTCTGGGGCTGGTGGAACACGCTCTTGCGGTTGCGCAGCCGCAACGGCTGCCGGTCACCGAACCCGCGTACGCCGCGCAGGGTTCCGTAGTAGTGGTCGAACGAACGGTTCTCCTGCATGAGCACGATCACGTGCTCGATCGCTCGCAAGCCACCTCGCCGCACAGGTTGCGCCATCGCGGTATGCAGCGAGGGTGGGAGCAGCGACATCGCTGCCCCACCCGCCGCCGAACCGAGCACCAGGCGCCGGGAGATCTCAGTCATGCCCCGGACAGTAAGCAAAGCCTGTGGCCGCCGCGCAGCCGCAAGATGAACAGCTATCCGCGCCGTGTTACCGCCGCGTCACGCAGCTTCTCGAGCACTGTTTCGGTGGTTTCCCAACCCATGCAGGCGTCGGTGATCGACTGCCCGTAGGTCAGCTCTCTCGTGGGGTCGAGTTCTTGGCGGCCCTCGGCCAGGAACGACTCCAGCATCACGCCGACGATCGCCCGGTTGCCCGCGGCGACCTGTGCACCGATCTCGCCGGCCACCACCGGCTGCCGGCGGTGGTCCTTGCGGCTGTTGCCGTGGCTCGCGTCGACGACGACCCGCTCCGCCAGACCCGCCTTTCGCAGCAGTTCCTGAGCTCCCGCGACCGACTCTTCGTCGTAGTTGGGTCCGCCGTCGGAGCCGCGCAGGACCAAGTGGCAGTCCGGGTTGCCGCGGGTGTGCAGGATGGCCGGCGCTCCGTCGTGGTCGATACCGGTGAACACGTGCGGTACGGCGGCCGCCTTGATCGCGTCGACCGCCGTACCGATCGAACCGTCGGGACGGTTCTTCATGCCGATCGGCATCGACAGGCCGGACGACAGCTGGCGATGCACCTGGCTCTCAACGGTCCGGGCGCCGATCGCGCCCCATCCGACGAGATCGGCGATGTACTGCGGCGTGATCGGGTCGAGGAACTCGCAGCCGACCGGAAGGCCGAGCTCGAGCACCTGCAGCAGCAACTGCCGGGCGGTCCGCAGGCCGCGATTCACGTCACCGGAGCCGTCCAGGCCGGGGTCGTTGATCAGCCCCTTCCAGCCCAGGGTCGAGCGCGGCTTCTCGAAGTACACGCGCATCACCACGAGAAGACCGTCGGACAGGCGCTCGGCGACCGGGCGGAGGCGTTCGGCGTACTCGAGGGCCGCCTTCGCGTCGTGCACCGAGCACGGGCCGACGACGACCAGCAGGCGGTCGTCGACGCCGTTCAGTACGTCGGCGACCGCCTGGCGGCCGTCGACGACGGTCCGGGCCAGGGAGTCACTCAGCGGCAGCTCGTCGTGCAGCGCGAGCGGAGTGATCAACGGGACGGTCTTCTCGATCCGTCGATCGACGACGGCCGCCTGACTGGCCTGGTGCGGGATGGTGTTCATGACTGGGGACCTTTCCGCCGGACATCGCGGAAGGTCGCAGGCAGCCGGCTGGGAACGAGAAAAGGCAAGGACGGATGTCCTTGCCTTCGGGCCGGCTCTGGTGTCTTCGGTGGGCGTCAGCGATCGGCTGAGTCGCCCGGCACCAAGGCCGGCCACTCAAAAAATCGCCAATAGCTACGCGTCACGGCACCGACAGTACCACCGGCGCGGAAAGTCCGTGGCATCCGCGCCTCGATCATGGTTGTCTCAGCGGGTGAGCATCCGTACCGCGCGCCAGGACGAGCTGGAACTCCTGCGCGAACTCGAGGTCGCCGCCGGCGTCCTCTTCCGCGACATCGGCATGACCGACATCGCCGAGCATCCAGCGCCGCCGCTCGAGCTGTTCGAGCAGAGTCGCCGGGCCGGCCGGCTCTGGGTCACGACCGACGCCGACGACCGTCCGACCGGCTTCGTCCTGGTCACGCTGGTCGACGACGCGGCGCACATCGAGCAGGTGAGTGTCCATCCCGACCAGCAGGGTCAGGGCCTCGGCCGCCTGCTGATCGAGCACGTCGACTCGTGGGCGGCTGAGCAGGGTCTGCCCGCACTCACCCTCAGCACCTTCCGCAGCGTGCCCTGGAACGGCCCGTACTACGCCCGCCTCGGCTTCGTGGAGTTGCGGCCGGACGAGTGGACTCCTGGTCTGACCGACCTGCTGGCCGCCGAGACGGCGTTCGGACTCGACCCGGCGCAACGCATCTTCATGCGCCGAGCTGTCACTCCTCAGTAACCGCAGGCGGTCCGGCCTCGTTGAGGGCTGCAAGACGGGTCGACACGATGAGGAGTGCAGCACGGTGGTGAGGCCGCGGACCTTCGAGTTGGTTCGTTACCGGGATCCCAGTGGCGTGTCGGGCACGGGAGTGGTCGCTGAGGGCTGCGAGTTCAGCGACGGGTCGGTGGCGCTGCGCTGGCGCGGTGACAATCCCGCGACAGCTGTCTGGCCGAATCTGCACTCGGTGCTCGCGGTGCACGGCCACCACGGCGCGACCGAGGTGCGCTGGATCGAGCCGCAGCCGGGGCCACGCCCGCATCCCGCCGCCGGCATCGACCACGTCTTCGACGAGCTGCACGACATCCATCCGCCCGCCTCCGTCGCAGATCCGTCCACGAGCAGCCACGCCCGAGGATGGGCAGGCGCCCGCCATCTCCGGTAGAACATGGCCGTGACACAGATTTATCTGGTCCGGCACGGGGAGCCGGACTACGAGCCGATCGACTCCCGGGGCTGGCCAGGTATGGCAGCAGACTCCGCCCCGCTCACCCCGCTCGGGACGAAACAGGCCCAGGAGCTCGCGGACCTGCTCAGCGGGATCGGAGCGACGTACCTTGTCAGCTCCCCGTTCACCCGCGCGCTGCAGAGCGCCGCGATCATCGGCCACCGGCTGGCCCTCGGCGTCCGGGTCGACTACGACCTCCGCGACTGGCTGCCGGACCACACCGGTGCGTGGCGGGGCATCGCCGACGTACGGGCCGCACAGGCCGAGTTCGAGGCGTACGACGGCGAGTGGCCGGAAGGCATCCAACGGCCCTGGGAGCCGCTGTCCCGGGTCCGTGAGCGGGCCCGTGCGGCACTCACCCGGCATTCCGCGAGCACGGACGGACCGGTGCTGGCGATCACTCACGCGATGGTCATCCGTGCCCTGACCGGCGAGACCGGCACCCTGCACGGAGCACACGAGTACTACCGGTTCGACCCGGCCGGCGAGGTCTGACCCCTCGGTCACCGGATAAGTGGCGCAAGTCACACCCGGTGATGACGTGAACACACTCTCCGCGTGATCTGGCCCCGATCACGACACGCGACGACACCTGCCGATAACGAATGGACCGAAGTTCGAGACAACAAGGGTTGAACTCGCCATGAGTTGAGCATAGTTTTCACCGAGCGCCCGTCCGCGCTTACGGTGAGTCAAGGAGGTTGCCATGTCGAGAGGGATGCCTCGCCTACCCCGCCCGCTCATGGATCTGTGGGACTGGCAGTCGCAGGCCGCGTGCCGCGACGTCAACCCAGAGCTGTTCTTCTCGCCCGAGTCGGAGCGTGGCGTGCGAAAACGTGCCCGCGAGATGGTGGCCAAGTCCCTCTGCGGGACCTGCCCGGTCCAGCCGGAGTGCCGGCAGCACGCACTCTCGGTCGGAGAGCCGTACGGCGTCTGGGGCGGCACCACGGAGTCGGAGCGCGACAACACCCTCCTGCCCGAGCACCGAAAGTCCGCGTGAGCCGCTGCTCGTCCACTCACCACGACAGAGGCCCTGACCGGCAGGGCCTGGGCGCAGGCTCAGGCCTTGCCGTCGTCGGGCTCTGAGGTGGTCTCAGCCTCTGGCGTCGTCTCGGAGCCGGAGTCCTTCGCCTTGGGCTTCGTCTCCGGCTCCTCGGGCTGCTCAGGCTTCGGCTCGGGCTTCTGCACGGCGTCCTGCGGTCGATCGTCCGGGCGGTCGTGAGGCTCGTCGTCGTGCGGCGGCTTGACCGTGGTCCGCGGGTCGCGGTAGCGATCCAGCGTCTTCAGGAAGTCCGGATCGTCATCGGGCGCGACCGGGCGTGCGGACGGCCGTGGCGGCCGGCCTGTGACTTCCCGACGACTGCCCTGGGTGCGCGACATGAGCAGCCAGACGATCGGCCCGACGAACGGGACGAACACGATCAGGACGATCCACACCAGCTTCGGCAGATGCGGCACTTCCTCGTCGGGCGTCTGGATGCAGGAGAACAGCGCGTACACGCTGAGCGCCAGGCTGATCAGGAACGGCAGGAATCGGACCACGCCCCCACAGTACGGCGTCAGCGCGCTGTGACGGTCAGACCCCGCGCGCGCAGTACCGAGTTCTCCAGCGGCCGGAACACCAGCAGTTCGATTCCGACGCCGACGACGAAGATCAGCAGGATGCCGGCGAACACCATCGAGATGTCCGACAGCGACATCCCGTTGTGCAGGAACTGGCCGAGTCCCTGACCGAGGTCCGGCGACGTCGCGATCAACTCGGCGGCCATCAACGAGCGCCAGGAGAACGCCCAGCCCTGCTTGAGTCCGCCGAGGAATCCGGGCAGTGCGGCCGGCAGCAGGATGTAGCGGATCCCACTCAGTCGTCCCGCTCCGAGCGCCTTCCCGACCCGCGGCAGGATCGGCGGCACCTGATCCAGACCGGACACCAACCCGTTCGCGATCGAGGGCACGGCGCCTAGCAGCACGACCCAGTAGATCGCCCGGTCGTTCAGCCCGAACCACAAGATCGCGGCCGGCACCCACGCCACCGACGGCAGGCTCTGCAACCCCGACACCAACGGCCCGATCCCTCGCCGTACGACCCTGATGTTGGCGATCGCCAGGCCGAGCGGTACGGCGATCAGCAGCGACAGCGCGAAGCCGATCACCGCGCGATGCACCGACACCCAGAACAGTTCGAGGATCTCCCCCGACGTCACCAACTGCCAGATCTGATCCCACACATCGATCGGAGCCGGCAACTTGAACTCGGGCCACAATGCCGCCGCCCACAACGCCTGCCACACAGCCACCAGCAAGGCGACAGCACCGATGGGTGGGAGCACCCCCGCCGCAATCCGCCGTGCCCGTGAGCCTTCCGACCGCTCGACCGGCGTGTCCAGCGCATCCAGGCCGGCCTCGACCGAGCCTTCTTCCTGAAGATCAAGCTGCGGCATGGCTACTGATCACCCTGCGAAGCTCGGTGTTGATCTCGTCAACTGCCTCAGCCTCGGGCAACTGGTCGACGTCCCACTGCCGCACGACCCGACCAGGCCGCGACGACAGCAGTACGACGCGTTGCCCCAGCCGCACGGCCTCGCGGACGTCGTGCGTCACGAACAGGATCGCCGTACCGGTCGCACGCCAGATCCGCAGCAGCTCTCCCTGCAGCACGTCCCGAGTGATCGCGTCCAAGGCAGAGAAGGGCTCGTCCATCAGCAGCAGCGACGGCTTGCCCGCACCGGAGCCGGTGTTGTCCGTCGTCGATGCCAACGCGCGGGCCAGTGCGACCCGCTGCCGCATCCCGCCCGACAGTTCGTGCGGACGCTTGTCACCGAGCCCGGCCAGCCGGACCAGCTCCAGCAGCTCAGCAGCCTTCGCACGCCGCCGTGCCTTCGGTACGCCGGCCATCCGCAACGGCAGCTCGACATTCCCGGCAGCCGTCAGCCACGGCATCAGCGCAGCCTCCTGGAACACCACCGCGGGCCGCGACGAGCTCAGCTCGATCCGTCCACTCGTCGGCTGATCCAGACCGGCGACCAGGTTGAGCAGCGTGGTCTTGCCGCAGCCGGACGCGCCGAGCAGGCAGACGAACTCACCCGCGGCCATCTCCAGATCGACACCCTCGAGCGCAACGACCGCCGACCGGCCGCTCCCGAACGCCTTGCCCACTTGGTGAAACCGCACCGGACTCACGCTGTCCACTACGGCCCGATCGGCCTCGACGATCGCGGTCATGGCTGCCTCCCTGGTGACTACTTCGTGTCCAGACCGGCGGCGTCGACGGCCGGCTTGCCTGCCTTGCTCAGTACGTCGTTCAACGGACCGAGGTCCGCGAATCCGGCCACCGCCGGTGCTTGTTTCGCGATGCCCGCGGTGACCTGGTCCTTGGCCAGTTGCGGGAACGTCGACGCGATCGGGTCCGCGGTGATCTGGATGTTCTGGAACGCGCGGTCGATGACAGCCGGCTTCAACGCCTTGCCGGTGGCTTCCTTGAGCTGCTTGTTCACCGCGGTCTCCGCGGCCGCCTTGTCCTTGTCCGCGAAGTCGATCGCCGAGACCAGGCCGGTCAGCAGCGCCTTCACGGTCTCGGGGTGCTCCTGCAGGAACTTGGTCCGCACGATCAGCACCGTGGTCGGGAACTTCCCGTCCGGCCACAGCGACGCCTCGTCGAGCAGCACCTTCGCGTCGGCGTCCAGCACCAGCCGCGACGACCAGGGCTCGGGCAGCCAGGCCGCGTCCACCTCGCCCTGCTTGAACGCGTCCAGCGTCTGCGCGTTCTCCAGGTTGGTGACCTTGACCTTCCCGGTGAGCTTGTTCTCGGCGAGCCAATTCTTCAGCGACACGTCCTGGGTGTTGCCGAGCTGTGGGGTGACGACGGTCTTGCCGACCAGGTCGGCCGGCTTGGTGATCGTCGGCTTCACCACGAGCTGCGCACCGCCGGACGTAGTACCGGCGATCAGCCGGACGGCCTCGCCGTTGGACTTCGCGTAGGCGTTGATCGCGGGACCGGAGCCGATGAACGACGCGTCCAGCGAGCCGCCGAGCAGCGCGCCAACGGCCTCCGGGCCGGCGTTGAACTTGGTCGGCACCAGCTTCGTGCTGCCGAGTTCCTTGGTGAACAGGCCTTGGTCGAGACCAACCAGGGCGGCGGCATGGGTGACGTTCGGGAAGTAGCCGAGCCGCAGCTCGGTGGCTGGGCCCTTGTCGGTCGACGCGACCGGAGCCTCGTCGCGGTCGGCTCGCGAGCAGCCAGTGACGGCGGCCGACAGAGCCAGGACGGCGGCAAGCAGGCGGACAGGACGGATGCGGTGGATACTCACAAGCGGACCTTCGGTGGTGCAGGCGGCCGGACGGCCGCGGGCGGAAGGAAAGAGCAGGTCAGGAGGCGGTCTCGACGAGCTCGCGCTCGTCGTCCAGGACACGTTCGGCCTCGGCCACGGCGCGGCGGCCGGCGAACAGTACGCCGTACGCGACGACCGCGGCCCAGCCGAGGACCAGGACGCCGTACGCGAGATAGCGCGGGCCGGCGGCGACGTCGAGGCCATTCATCAGCGTGCGGGCGTTGGTCAGGATCAGCACCAGGCCGACACCGACACCGAGCCAGCGAGTCGCCAGTCGGGACACCAGCCAGGCGGCCAGCGGTGCCGCGAGGACGCCGCCGATCAGCAGCGCGGCGACGATGCCGTACGGCAGGTTCTTCCCGCCGAGTCCGAACAGGAAGCCGATGCTGGCGGCGACCGAGACGAGGAACTCCGCGGCGTTCACCGAGCCGACCGAGCGTCGCGGCGCGAGCTTGCCGCTGCTGAGCAGCGCCGAGTTCGCCACCGGGCCCCAACCACCACCACCGGTGGCGTCGATGAAGCCGGCGACCAGACCCAGCGGCCCGAGGAACCGGCCCGCCGGCCTGCCCTCGATCACGGCCCGCACCTTGCCGGTGCCGAACCGGGCCAGGATGTAGACGCCGAGCAGAAGCAGCAGGGCGGCAACCCACACCGATGCCGACTCGGTCGACAAGCTGGACAGGAACGTCGCACCGGCGAACGCGCCGACGGCTCCCGGCACACCGATCAGCGCGACCACGCGCCAGTCGACGTTGCCGAAGCGCCAGTGCGAGATACCGGAGGCGAGTGTGGTGCCCACCTCGGCGAGATGGACGGAAGCGGACGCGACGGCCGGGGTGATCCCGGTGATCAGCAGCGCTGTGCTGGCGGTGACGCCGTAGGCCATGCCGAGGGTGCCGTCGACGAGTTGGGCGACGGAACCCAGCAACGCGATCAGGATGAGACGACGCACGGAACTGCTCCTACGGGTCGGGAGGAGACGGTGACGGAGGGCGGAGTCCTACGCCGAAGGTCGACAACCCGAAGAGTTCACGCGCAGCAGGTCGACGTGCCGGCGCCGCGTGAGCGCGTCGCCGGGAGCGTTTCGAGTGACCTGCATGAGTCCATGAAAGCGGACAAAGTCGAGTGACATGCTCAGGTTTCGGGATGTGAGACGACAAATCGCTGAGCGGACGGACTCATCGGCCGGTTGTGGTCAGAATGTTGAAAGCCTGGCGGCGGGCTGCCTACGGTCCTCGGGGTGCCGATGAGCCTGAGGAGCCGCCTGATGCCTGATCTGCCGGACGGTTGGACGCCTGGGGGTCCACTGAACGCCGGAACGCTGAAGACCGAGTACGCCGTCCGCCCACTGGGCACCGACGTGTCGCGGCCTCGGTTGAGCTGGATCGCCACCGCCCCCGGGTACGGCGCGACCCAGACGGCGTACCGGATCCTGGTCGCGAGCACGCCGGAGCTGCTGACGCCGGAAAGTGCGGATGTCTGGGACTCCGGCACGGTGAGCTCGGCGCGGACCTTCGGCATCGAGTACGACGGCCCGCCGCTGACCGCACGCACGCGCTACCACTGGACCGTCCAGCTGTGGGACGGACTGGACCGCCAAGGCGAGTGGGCTACACCGGAATGGTTCGAGACCGGCCTGCAGGACGAGGGCTTCGGATCTGCCCGGTGGATCGGCGGCCAGGTGGAAAGCGCTCCACTCCTGCGCAAGGCCTTCGCCCTCGACGGCACCGTGCGACGCGCGCGCCTCTACGCGAGCGGTCTCGGGTACGCCGACCTGCGCCTCAACGGTCAGGCGGTGAGCGACGCGGTCCTCGACCCCGGCTTCACCGACTACGACCACACCGTGCTCTACGTGACCCATGACGTCACCGAACTCGTCCGCGCCGGCGACAACGTGGTCGGTGCCGAGCTCGGCCGAGGCTTCTTCGGACTCACGTCGCCGAACGCCTGGCGCTGGCACGAGGCCCCATGGACCGCCGAACCGAGGCTGATCGCGCGCCTCGTCGTCGAGTACGACGACGGCCACACGACCGAGGTGGTCTCGGACGAGTCCTGGCGCATCACCGGCGGACCGACCCTCTCGGACTCCCTCTACACCGGCGAGACGTACGACGCCCGCCGCGCCCTCCCCGCCTGGGACGCGACCGGCTTCGACGACTCCGCCTGGTCCGCAGCCTCCGTGGTCGACGCGCCGAAGGGACAGTTGCAAGGACAGGCGCACGAGCCGATCCGGGTGGTCGAGACCGTCGCGCCCGTCGAGCTCACCGAGGTTCGGCCCGGGGTGTGGATCGCGGACTTCGGCCAGACCACAGCCGGCTGGACCAAGCTCACCGTCACCGCGCCGGCCGGGACAGTCGTTGGCCTGACGCACGGTGAGACGCTTGCTGACGGCAACGTCGTCGCGGTGAACCGGCACGTCGAGGGCGACCGGATTCAGCGCGACGAGTACATCGCCGCCGGCAACGGTGTCGAGGAGTGGGAGCCACGCTTCTCCTACAAGGGCTTCCGCTACGTCCAGATCGACGGGCTGACCGAGCGACCCGACGTACTGATGCGCGTCGCGCACTCCGACGTCGGCACGGTGACCAGGTTCACGTCGGCACAGGCGCCGTACGAGCAGTTCGACCAGGCGATGCGGCGGACGATCCTGAACAACCTGCATGGCATCCCGACCGACACGCCGTTCATGGAGAAGAACGGGTGGACCGGGGACGCGCAGGTCGGTGGGCCGACGATGTTGGCGACGCTGGACATGGCTCGTTTCTTCACCAAGTGGCTGGGCGACATCCGCGACAGCCAGGCCGAGTCCGGGCAGCTGCCGGTGATCGTGCCGTCCAGCGGCTGGGGCTTCACCGACCTCTCCCCCGCAACCGAGTGGCCGACTGTCTACCCGTTCCTGCTGCGCGAGATGCACCGCTCGTACGGCGACGAGCGGCTGCTGCGCGAGCACTGGGACTCGCTGACTCGCTACCTGGCTTGGGAGCTCGACCGGGTCGATGACGGGCTGTCCGTCAGCGTGCTCGGTGACTGGCTGCCACCCGGCTACGGCCGCGGCCCGGCGCCCGAGGACCGTCGGCTCACGGGTACGGCGTACCTCTATCGCGCCGTTCTCGCGGCCGCTGAGATCGGTGAGCTGATCGGCAAGCCGAACGACTACCGGAAGGCGGCGGCCGAGCTGGCCGACGGGCTGAACCGGACCTTCCTGGATCGCGAGGCCGGGCACTACCGGTCGGCCGACGACCCGGACTACCGGCAGACGTCGAACGCGGTGCCGCTGGCCTTCGGGATCGTGCCCGACGAGCTTGTCCCCCGGGTCGCCGCGAACCTTGCGGCCGACGTGGAGGCGCGTGGCTTCCACCTCAACACCGGCTGCCTCGGCGTCGGCGAACTGCTGCCGGTGCTGACCGCCCACGGGTACGGCGAGGCCGCGACGAAGGTCGCGTTGCAGCGCTCGTATCCGAGCTGGGGGTACTGGTTCGACCTCGGCGCGGACACGATGTGGGAGAAGTGGGAGGAGGACTCGCGGTCGCGGAACCACTACTTCCAGGGCACCGTCGTGCAGTGGATCTACGAGAACGTCGCCGGACTCCGCAACGTCGACGCGGGCTGGGAGCGGATCGTGGTCCGGCCGGACGCACGCGACGAGACGAGTTCGGCCGGCATCCACACCGACACGATCCGCGGGCGGGTCTCCGTGGTGTGGCGGCAGGTCAGCCGGGTGCTGTCCCTCGAGGTCCAGGTGCCGGTCGGTACGACGGCCGAAGTCCACGTACCGTCCGCGGCGTCGTCGGAGGTCACCGTCGTACCGGGTCAGTTCGCGAGCGAACCGTCGTACCAGGACGGCTACACCGTCTACACGGTGCCGGCCGGGCACTGGAGCTTCACAAGCCGGTCGGCGTGACCTTCGTGTAGAGGAGATCGCGCACCGCCCGGCCCTCGGCCTGGGCGCGGGACTCGAACTTGGTGACCGGACGCCACTCCGGGCGCGGGGCCCAGCCGTCGTACGCGTTACGCAGCAGCGGCTCGGCCTCGCACACCTCGAGCATCCGGTCCGCGTAGTCCGCCCAGTCGGTTGCCAGATGCAACGTTCCGCCGGGCTGCAGCCGGGACGCCACCAGCGCGACGAACGGCGGCGTCACCAGCCGGCGCTTGTGGTGCCGCTTCTTCGGCCACGGGTCCGGGAAGTAGATCCGTACGCCGGACAAGGCGCCCAGCGCCACGTGGTCGCGGAGAAAGTCGAGCGCGTCGCCGTCCAGCAGCCGGACGTTGTCGAGGTCGTACTTCTCCACCCACAGCATCAACTGCCCGAGACCGGGCGGGTACACCTCGGCGGCCAGGTGGTTGACCTCCGGCGCGGCGACCGCGAGCTGGGCGGTCGCGTCGCCCATCCCGGATCCGATCTCGAGTACGGTCGGCGCCTCCCGGCCGAACCACTCGTCGAGATCGACGTCACCCGGCGGCAGCTCCTCCAGCTTCCGGCCCAGCCCGGACCAGCGCGTCTCCCAGACCCGCTTCTGCCCGACTGTCATCCGGACAGTGCGCCGGACGTGGCTGAACACGCCCGCCTGTCTGACCTGATCCGTCCTTTCCACTACGCCGAGTCTAGGAAACCCGCCTCAGAACTCGATCGCGAGGGTGCGGGAGGTCTCCAGGTAGGTCTTGAGGTTGGCCAGGATCGGGGCCCATCCGGTGCGCCAGCCCTCGACCGCATCGGCGGCGATCTCGTCGTGCACGACCTGCAGCTTGACCACAGTCGACCCGGCCGGCTCGATCGTGAACGTCACGCGGCCCGGCACCTCGTCGCGCCGGGACTCCAGGAACTCGTTCTTGAAGGTGTAGGCGAGCGTCTTCGGCTCGTCGTACACCAGCACCTCGCCGGAATCGGTCAGGCTGTCGTCGGCACTGTCGTAGAACCGCACCGGCGAGCCGACGGTCCAGTCCGACTCGATCCGCCGGCCGAACCAGTACAGCTGGGTGAACGCTCCCGAAGTGAGCGCCTCCCACAGCTTCTCCGGGGTCGTCTCGATGTAGGTGACGTGAATCATCGCGGGCTTGCTCATCTGTCCTCCTCGAGCGCCGCTTTCAATGCGCTGAGGGCGCGCAGTTTGTCGCGCTCGTAGTTGCTCAGCCATCGTTCGGCGATCTCGTTGATCGGTACCGGATTGAGGTAGTGGAACTTGTGCCGGCCGCGCTTGACGGTGACGACCAGGTTCGCGTCCTCGAGCAGGCGCAGATGCTTGGTCACGCCCTGCCGGGTCAGCTCTGGCAGCAGCTCGCACAGCTCCAGCAGGGTCTGCCCGTTCCGCTCCCGCAACGCGTCCAGCAACCTGCGGCGTCCCTCGTCCGCCAACGCCTTGAACACCAGCTCCACCCCTCAATAATAGGCAACTAAAAGGTTGCCTGTCAACGACGAGTGATCCACGGCGGGCAGGACTGCCTGCTGCTCAGTCGTCCCAGAAGAGGCGCGCGACGGTGTTGTGGGCGCGGCGGGTGATGCGGAGGTAGTCGTCGGAGAAGCGGCTGGACTCGCCGGGCGGGTAGCCGCAGATCTGGGCGACCGAGGAGAGGTCACGGGGATCGCGGGGCAAGGAATCGCCAGGCCGGCCGCGGACCAGCATGATCGCGTTCCGGATCCGGGTCGCCAGCTCCCACGCGTCGCGCAGGGTGGCCGCCTCGGCCGCTTCCACCAGGCCTGCGTCCACCGCGACCCGCAGTGCGCCGAGGGTGCGCGTCGTACGAAGCTCAGGCAGGCGATGCGCCTCGCGAAGCTGCAGCAGCTGCACAGTCCACTCGATGTCGGCCAGGCCGCCGCGGCCGAGCTTGGTGTGTGTGCTCGGGTCGGCACCACGCGGAAGGCGTTCCGCGTCCACGCGGGCCTTGATCCGGCGGATCTCCATCACGTCGCGTTCGCTGACCCCGTCGGCCGGGTAGCGCAGTGGGTCGATCAGCTCGCGGAACGACGCGCACAGCCCGGGATCACCGCACAACGGGTCGGCTCGTAGCAGTGCCTGCGCCTCCCACACCGCCGACCAGCGCGCGTAGTACGAGGCGTACGACGCCAGCGTCCGGACCAACGGCCCTTGGCGGCCCTCGGGACGCAGGTCGGCGTCGATCGCGACGGCGGGATCCGCGCCCGGCAGGGCGAGCAGCCGGCGCAGCTCGGTCGCGGCCTGGGTCGCGAAGTCGGTCGCCGCCCGCTCGTCCGCACCCGGTAGCGGATCGTGGACGAACATCACGTCGGCGTCACTGCCGTACCCGAGCTCATGGCCCCCGAAGCGACCCATCGCCACGATCGACATCCGCGTCGGCTCCGGTTCGCCCTTTGCCACCGCGCGCTTGGCCACCTCGAGCGCAGCGGTCAGTGTGCCCACCGAGATTGCGGTCAGGCCTTCCCCGACAGCCTCGACCTCGAGCAGACCGGACAGGTCGGCCGCGGCGGTCCGGAAGAGCTCGCGGCGCCGGACCGCACGAATCGCGGCCACCGCCGCCTCGGGTTGCTCCTGGCGGCCGGCAGCTGCAGACATCTCGACCAGCAGTGCCTCTTGAGAGCGCGGGACCAGTTCGCGTTCGTCGGCGAGCATGGCGGTCGCCTCCGGAGCACGCTGCAGCAGGTCCACGGCGTACCGGCCGCTGGCCAGCAAGTGCGCGAGGCGCTCGGCCGAGGCTCCCTCGTCGCGGAGCTGACGCAGGTACCACGGGGTCGACCCGAGGTGGTCCGAGATCGTCCGGAACGCGAGCAAGCCGGCGTCCGGGTCGGGCGATTCCGCGAACCAGCCGAGCATGGCCGGCAGCAACGCCTTCTGGATCGACGAACGCCGCGACACTCCCTCGGACAGCGCCTCGATGTGCCGCAGGGCCGAGGCGGGATCGGCGTACCCGAGGGCGGTCAGGCGTTGCTTGGCGGCCTCCGGGGTCAGGCGGACCTCGCCGCCGGGGATGCGGGCGACGGCCGCGAGCAGCGGGCGGTAGAACAGCTTCTCGTGCAGCCGCCGGACCTCGAGCGCGTGCTTCTTCCACGCCGCGGTCAGGTCGGTCACCGGGTTCTTGGTGAAGCCGAGCGAACGGCCGAGGCGGCGGAGGTCGGCCTCGTCGTCGGGGACCTGGTGGGTACGGCGCAACCGGTACAGCTGGATGCGGTGCTCCATCGAGCGGAGGAAGCGGTAGGCGTCCGCGAGCACGGCGCCGTCGGTGCGACCGACGTACCCGTTGGCAGTCAACGACTCGAGCGCGACCAGCGTCGTGCCGCTGCGGACCGCTTCGTCGCTGCGGCCGTGCACGAGTTGCAGGAGCTGTACGGCGAACTCGACGTCGCGCAGACCGCCTGGACCGAGCTTCAGTTGGCGGTCGACGTCGGCCGCCGGGATGTGGTCGATGACGCGCCGGCGCATGGCCTGGACGTCGTCGACGAAGCCTTCACGGTCGGCCGCGGACCAGACCAGTTCGGCGGTCTTCTCGGCGTACTGCTCGCCGAGCTTGGCGTCGCCGGCGACCGGGCGCGCCTTGAGCAGGGCCTGGAACTCCCAGGTCTTCGCCCAGCGTTGGTAGTACGCGAGGTGGCTGTCGAGGGTGCGGACCAGCGGGCCGGACTTGCCTTCGGGGCGGAGGGCGGCGTCGACCGGCCAGAGGGTGCCCTCGCCGGTGTGCTCCGAGCAGATTCGCATCGCGGCGGCGGCCAGGTGGGTCGCGGTCTTGAGGGCCGGGACCTCGGGGTCTCCGTCGTGCGGTTCGGCGACGAACAGGACGTCGACGTCGCTGACATAGTTGAGTTCGCGGCCACCACACTTGCCCATGGCAATGATCGCGAGGCGGCAGTCGGCGGCGCCGGGATGGGCGGCGAAGTAGGCGTTGCGGGCGATGTGGAGCGCGGTCTCCAGGGCTCCGCCGGCGAGGTCGGCCAGCACGGCGGCGACCTCGTCGACCAGCAGGCCCTCGGCGAGGTCGCGGGCGGCGAGGCGGAGCAGGAGGCGGCGGTACTCGATCCGCAGCGCGTCGACCGGGTTGGGTGCGTCGACGGCCGTGGCGAGTCGGGCGCGGACGTCGTCAGGTGTCGGGCGTACGGCGGCCAGCGCGGGGTCGGCCAGGTCGTACCAGTGCCGTGGGTGCACTTCGAGGTGCCGCCCGAAGGCCTCACTCGCGCCGAGCACGAAGACGAGCCGACGGCGGAAGTCGTCGTCCATCTCCAGCGTGCGTGCGAACGCGGCGACGTCGTACCCGTACCGGTGCAGCGCCTCCGCGATCCCGCAGAGTCCCTGCAGTGCGAGGTCCGGATCCGCCGACTCCGACAGCGAGTTGATCAACTGTGTGGTGGCGAGCGGACTGTGCGAGGCCAGGGCGTCCAGTTGCTCCAGCATCACCCCGGCCCGCTGCGGATCCCCGAAGCCCAGCCGAACCAGCCGGCCTTCCCAGGAACCCCTCCGAGCCTCAGCCACCCCAGCAGGCTACCCGTGCCCCTGGGACGGCGAACTGGGCACCTCGGATGGATACCAAGTGTGTTGCAGTGGATACACGGTGTCGTGTAGCGGATTCGGGCTGTAGTCGGCATGATGGCTGTTCATGGTCATGATGACGGGGTCGCTCGCCGTGCGGGGCACTGTGGTCTGGTTGACGCCTCAGCAGGGTGGGCGGGCGTCCGGGCCGCCCGAGCCGGACTACGACTACGACTACACAGCCACCGCGTACCTGCCGCCGCGCAGCACGGAGGACGGGCAGGCGGGGATCGCACTCCGGCGGTTCGCACCGGGCGCCTGGCGGACGCCGGCGGAGGGGATCCTCGTCCCGTCCAAGGGCAACCGCGCCCAGCAGGTGATCCCGGGATGCATCGTGGTGATCACCGAAGGGATCCGCCCGGTCGGTCTACTCACGGTGGAAGAGGTCCACGCACTCGCACCGGACGGCACCCAGGTGATCTCGTCCGCCGAGCCCGCACCGCTCCCGGACCTCACCATGACCGCGCCGGCCTCCCCGACCGATCCGCCGTACCGGCACTCCACCGCCGCGGCCCGCTGGACGACCACCTCGGAGCACGCCTCCGATCAGGCGCCGCTCCACGCCGCCGAGCTCTGAACACACTCTGTCGCAATCCGGCATACCCAGTGTTACCGCCGGTTCTTCTTCGTCCACGGCACCGACGGCCTGCCGAAGTACTCCACCGTCATCGGCGCCGTGACCGACGGGCTGCCGGTGCTGGACCGGATCGCGGCCTCACCCCAGCAGCCCGTGCGGATCATCGACGTCCTGATCGGTTGATCAGAACGCGAACTGGTTCAGTACGGCGAACTTGTCCGTCGCACCCTCGTTCGATACCGCCACCACCCGCCGGGTGATCGTGTGCGATCCCCCGGCCGGCAGGTCGAGCTTGAACTTGCTCATCGTCCAGATCGCCTGCGAGTACCCGGTGAAGGCTCCGCTGTCCGCGCCGTACACCAGTCCGTAGGTCTGGTTGTCAGGGCCGGTCCCGGACTGCCCGATCCAGCGCTTCGCGTCCGGCGTCTGCGCGAACGGTCCACCACTGGTGACCGGCGCGCTGCCCGACACCGCGGAGCGCGATCCCGCGCCGTCGTGGTCGAGGGCGTCACCGACCCACACCGTCAGCGGCGCACCCGTCGCGTTGGTGAAGGTCGTCGCGGCAGTGACGAACTGCTCGTCGGCCGTCGCGGTGTACGTCGTGACCACCTTCAGGTTCGGGTTCTCCGAGGAGGTCCCGGTGGCCTGGACGACCGCCTTCTCGCCGGTGTTCTCGACGATGCGTACGTCGGTCGACCGCACCTGCAACTGCTGCCACGCGCTGCCACCGGTGGGTTCGGTGGTGCTGACGTACGGCAGGTTGATCCAGTCCAGCTGGTCCGGCTGGCCGGTGATCGCCATGTCGACGACCTTGCCCGGGGTGGACGGGCTCATCTGCGAGTCCTGGAACACCTTCGCGATCGCCATCGCCAGGTGCTTGTTCTCGATCACGATGTCACCGACGCCACCCTCGACCAGACCGCTCGGGAGCCGCTTGCCGATACTCGCGTCGACGTTGACCGGCGACACCTCCAGATTTGCCTGATAGGTGCCGCTGTCGCCGGCCTCGACCTCCTTGGCCGCGGTCGCGAAGCCCACCTGCGCGACCTGGATGGTATACGTGCCGGCACCCTGCGACAGCCCGACCTGGTAGTTGCCCTCAGCATCGGTCGTGGTCCGGCCGACTGCCGTACCGTCCTGGACGACCAGCACGGTGCTGTTCGCGGCAGGACCGCCGGTGACCTTGTTGGTCACCTTGCCGGACACGACCGGCCACGGCTCGGCCGTCGTACCACCCGGGGTGAAGGCGTACAGGTTGCCGTCGAACGCGCCGGCGACCACGGTGTTGCCGCTGACCGCCGGACCTGCCGACACCCAGGTGCCGATGTCCTGCGACCACATCGGCTGGCCCGTCCGCGCGTCCAGCGCGTAGAACCCACCACTGTTGGCGCCGACGAACAGCGTGTTCCCCGACAGCGCCGGCGAGGTGAACGAGCCACCCCGGTACTGCGATCCAGGCAGCAACTGATCCCAGATCACGTCACCCGTGGTCGCGTTCAGAGCAGTGATCGCACCACTCGGGAAGGACATGTAGACCGTGTTGCCCTTGATCGCCGCCGCGGACGGGGTCGCGCCGCTGCTCACCAGCGACGGGTGCGAACTGCGGTAGCTCCACAGCACCGCGCCGGTCGCACCGTCGCGCGCCACGATCCCGTTGTTCGAGCCGATGAACACCTTGCCGTCGGCCGCGGACGGGATGCCGTCCTGCCAACCGCCGAGGCTTTCCGTGCCCTGCCACAGCTTCGCACCGGTCTTCAGGTCGTACGCGATCACGCGATCCGCGGTCTCGTTGCCGACGTACACCCGTCCGTCGGACACGGCCGGTGTGCCGTCACTCATCGTGGCGCCGCTCATCGGTGCGGCCCAGACCCGCTGACCCGTCGTGGCGTCGAGGGCGAGGAGCAGACCGGTGGCCGCCTCGCCGAAGCGCGTCTGGTACGGGAACAACACCTTGCCATCGGCAACCGTCACGCCGTAGTACCCATAGGTGCGCTGGTTGTTGCCTTCCGGCGCCGGCCCGGGGTCGTTCTTCCACTTCAGTGCGCCGGTCCTGGCGTCCAGCGCGAACAGCGTGCCGCGCAGGGTCGGGACATAGACGAGGCCGTCGGAGACGGCGACGCTGCCGTGCACCGAGGACGGCACGGTATAGCTCCACAGCTTCTTGCCGGTGGCAAGCGAAACCGCGTGGACCGCGGCATTGCCGTCGCCGTTCTCATCCCGCGTCCCGGCGTACACGACGCCGTCGACGATCGCGGGCGAACCGGTCAGGAAGGTGCCCTTGGTCCGGTAGGACCAGGCCAACCGCTGACCGGCAGCGATCGCGTCGGTGGCGACCCCGTTGTGCGAGGCGTCACCGTGGTGCTGCGACCAGTTGGCTCCGGCGACCGGCTTGATCGCCTTCTCGTTCGTGAAGGTGAAGTCCGAGGTCCGGGTCCACGTCGCCCCGGTCTTGTCGGCTGCTTCCACAGTGAGCTGGTGCTTGCCGGCGTTGATGCCGTTCGGCAGGGCGGAGTACCAGGTGAACTCACCGGTCGCGCTGAGCGGCCGCCACGAGCCCTTGTCGAGCTTGAAGCGGACCCGGACCGGCTGGTCGGTGGTGTCGTAGGCGTTGACCTGGATCCCGGGGAACCCGTTCAGCGGGACCGCGGTACCGGGCGCCGGCGACACGATCGTGAGGTCCTTCTCCGCGCCGTAGATCCGGAACGGGTTGTCGAAGGCCTTGTTGTCCATGTGCACGAACCGGAACCCGCGCGGCGAGTTGTCGATCGTGTACGAGCTGGACACCGTCTGGATGTGCTTCGCGGTGCCGGCGAAGTCGCTCTTCGGCTCCACGTCGTTGGAGTGCTCGTGGCCGACCAGGATCAGCTCGGCGCCGTACTGCTCCAGCACCTTGCCGTACTCGTCGTACACCGACGGCGAACCGAACGGCACGTTCATCGGCTGGTGGGTGAGCACGACCAGGTGCTTGCCCTCCTTCATGTTCCGGGCGAGGTCGGCCTTGACCCACTCGAGCTGCTCGGCGAACGGCGCGGCCCCGTTGTTCTCCAGGACCAGGAAGTGCCGGTCACTGTAGTCGAACGAGTACCACTCCGGACCGACGTGCTTGCGGTAGTTGTTGATCCGGGCCGCGTACGTCGCTCCCGCGGCGTACTCGTGGTTGCCGACCGCCGGCCACACCGGGACCTTCGAGTTCGCCGTGCTCTTCTTGTAGAACTCGAACTCGGAGTCGGTGGCGCTGTTGGTCAGGTCGCCGCTGACCTGGATGAACGCGAGCTTTCGCTGCGTGGAGTTGATCTCGGTGATCTGCTCGGGCAGCTGCGCGTTGACGTGCGGGTCCGCGACGTTGGCGAAGGTGAACCCGCCGGCCGCGGAGGCCTGGTCCTTGCGGAGGCCGAAGTTGACCTCCTGGCCGGCGCCGTCGGCCAGCTGGCCGAGGCTGCGGAAGAACTTCGGGGTCATGTTGTCGTCGGTGCCGACCGAGTAGCCGGCCGGCTGGGTGACGAAGACCAGGTCGACGTCACGGCGATCGACGTCGGTCGTGAACGTGTAGTGACCCTGGGCATCGGTCACGACGCTCTGCTGACCGTCCGACACGCTGACGCCGGCGATGCCGGCCTCACCCGCGTCGATCCGGTTGTCGGCGTCACGGTCCTCGAAGACCGTGCCGGTGATGGTGGCGCTGGGACCGTCGACTGCGTCGGCGACGACCCCGGTCAGCGGTACGCCGATCACCATCACGGCCAATCCGGCGGTGACGCCGTACAGGAGTTTGTGCCACTTCGTTGTTGGTCTGTGATCGCGAGACGAGCGGGTCAGGCGGATCATGCGATACGTCGCGGGCAGTCGCTGTCTCATCGGACAGGATTGAACCGCGACTCCTCCTTTCACAGTGGTCGCCGAACTGTCGGCGGTGGCTGATTGGATACGAGGCATGTCCCGCTTTCGCTTGGTCCCCACCCCAGTGCAGGCAGCTGGGCTGCTCGCACAGTGTGGCCATGCGCGGTACGTGTGGAACCTCGCCTTGGAGCAGTGGTCGATGTGGACGTCTGACAAGGGCTCCAGCCCAGGGTTCGTCGAGCAAGCTCGGCAGTTGACCGAGGCGCGGGCCGCGTTCGGCTGGTTGCGTGATGGGTCGCAGACCGTCCAGCAGCAAGCGCTGCGGGACTTCGACCAAGCACGCCAGAACTTCTTCGCCGGCAGCCACGGCCGCCCGAGGTGGCGGAAGGCCGGAGAACACGAAGGATTTCGTATCGTCGGTGCGCAGGCCGGCCGAGTCGAGCGCGTGAACCGGAAGTGGGGACGGGCCCTGGTGCCTAAGGTCGGCTGGGTGCGGTTTCGGGCAAGCCGCGCAGTACCGCGGGCGAAGTCGTATCGCATAACCCGCGATCGGGCCGGACGGTGGCATATCGGATTCGCCGCCGTACCTGATCCGATCCCGCCACCAGGCACCGGTGACGTCGTCGGAGTTGATCGTGGCGTGGCCGTGTCTGCCGCCTTGTCCACCGGAGAGCTGCTCAATTGCCCAGCTATGTCCGAGTTCGAGCGTCGGCGACTGGTCCACCTTCAACGGCGACTCAGCAGAGCCCAGCGCGGCTCGAACCGCAGGAAGCGGGTGGTGGCCATGATCGCAAAGGTGCATGCCCGCGCTGTGGACCGCCGTAAGGACTGGATCGAGAAGACCTCCACTGATCTGGCGCGTCGATTCGACGTGATCCGAGTCGAGGACCTCAAGATCACGCAGATGACGCGGCGCCCGAAACCGAAACCGAACCGAGTCAAGCCAGGTACGTTCCTGCCGAACCGACGACGCGCCAAGGCCGCGCTGAGTAGCGGCATCCTCAGCAGCGGCTGGGGACTGCTGGTCCAGCGGCTCGAGCACAAAGCTGTGGGCCGCGTCGAGCGAATCTGCCCTGCCTACACGAGTCAGACCTGTTCGCGCTGCGGGCACCGCGAGCCTCGGAATCGCGAGAGTCAAGCGTTCCGATGCCGCTCCTGCGGCCACCGCGACCACGCTGACATCAACGCCGCCATCAACATCGCCGCCGGACGGGCGGTCAGTGCACGCCGAGACACACCCGTTGGTGAGTCGGTGAAGCGTGAACCTCAACTCACTACCTCCGCGTAGATGGGCTGGAATCCTCGTCGTTCAGGGCGGGGAGGACGTCAAGCGATGAGGAACCTTTCTACGAACCAGAAGAGGCCGAAGGCGGCGACGACCCCTGTCGCCGAACGGACCACCGGAACCGAGAGCCGGGTCCGGCGGATCAACAGGACCAGCGGGAACACGGCGAGCAGCAGCAACGCCTGACCCGCCTCGATGCCGACGTTGAAGCTCAGCAGCGAGACGAGCAGTTCCGGACTGACCTGATCGGTGATCCGCAACGACCCGGCGAAACCGAGCCCGTGCAGAAGACCGAAACCGAAGACCACCGGGAGCCGGTGGCGGGTGGAGCCGAGCAGGTTCTCGACCGCGACGAACGCGATCGAGAGCGCGATCAGCGGCTCGACGATGACCGGCGGCACGGACAGGCCGCCGAGCAGGGTGGAGATCAGCGTGACGCTGTGCGCCACGGTGAACATCGAGATCACCTGGACGAGACTGCGCAGGTTCACGGCGCCGAGGATCAGGGCGACGACGAACAGGACGTGGTCGAGCCCGGTCAGGATGTGCTCGACGCCCATCTTGCCGAACTGGAGACTCGACGTGGCCAGCGTGTTGTCGCCGACGGTGAAGTCGTGGTGGGAGCGGTCGAACACGGTCCGGCCGGAGCCGCTGTCGAAGGTGTACTCGACCAGGTTGGTGTGGTCGTCGGCGACCGCCTCGGACATGGCGAAGACGCTGTACTGCAGGCTGAACGCGCCGGAGGAGCCGGGGCACTCGAACACGAGCCCGAGGTCGGCGTACGCCTTGGTGGCGCGCCGGCCGACCGATGTCGTCTCCAGCGACTGCTCACACGCGGCACCGTCGACGGCGATGACCACCCGGTCGTGCAGGTACTCCGCGATGCGGTCCTTGGCCGTGTCCAGGGCTTGCGCGCGCTGACCGTCGTCCGTGGTCGGTGCGCCGAGGTCGACAGCTCGCCCGAGTACGTCGTACTCGAGGCTCAGCAGATACGTGACCCGGCTGCCGTCCTGGTGCACGGTCGAGTACCCGGTCGAAGCGATCACATGAGCCGAGGCCGCCGAGGCTCCCGTGAGGAACAACAGGACGAGCAGTCCGATACCCACCAGCAGTCGCCGCATGAGACCCGATCCCACGCGACCCCGGCGACCACTAGATGACCACTCAGGAAACTATTTACCGCCACCACGCGGCAAATCGCCACTCAACCGCACTACCCCACCACGTCCACCCGCCGGCCAACCGCACGCGCACCACCCGCCAGGGGCCCGCCCGTGATCGGCTGGCGGCTTGTTTCCCCGATAGCGCGTTGCAGTGCGCCACTCATCAAGAAACCCGCCAGCGGATGGCCTGCTAGCCGGATTCACCAGCCCGCCGAGTGGCTGTGCACCCGCGAGGCAGCACGCTGGGGAAGATCCGTGGTTCTAGAGGACAGGTAGGAGCTTGTTGAGTTCGAAGGGGGTTACCTGGCGGCGGTAGTCGAGCCATTCGGCGCGCTTGTTGCGGAGGAAGAAGTCGAAGACGTGCTCGCCGAGGGTTTCGGCGACCAGTTCGCTGTCCTCCATCGCGCTGATGGCCTCCGCCAGGCTGCTCGGCAGCGGCTTGATGCCGAGTGCCTTGCGCTCACGCGGCGTGAGCGCCCAGATGTCGTCCTCGACCTCGCGCGGCAGCTCGTACCCGTCCTCGATGCCCTTCAGCCCAGCGGCCAGCATCAGCGCGAACGCGAGGTACGGGTTCGCCGCCGAGTCCAGCGACCGGAACTCGACCCGCGAGGACTGCCCCTTGTGCGGCTTGTACATCGGCACCCGGACCAGCGCGGACCGGTTGTTGTGCCCCCAGGAGACGAACGACGGCGCCTCGTCACCGACCGCGAGCCGCTTGTACGAGTTCACCCACTGGTTCGTCACCGCGGTGATCTCGGCCGCGTGCTGCAGCAGCCCGGCGATGAACGCGCGCCCGGTCTTGGACAGCTGGTACTGCGCGCCGCCCTCGAAGAACGCGTTCCGGTCACCCTCGAACAGCGACATGTGGGTGTGCATCCCGGACCCGGGCTGGTCGCTCAGCGGCTTCGGCATGAACGAGGCGTAGATCCCCTGGGTGAGCGCGACCTCCTTCACCACGACGCGGAACGTCATGATGTTGTCGGCGGTCGACAGCGCGTCGGCGTACCGCAGGTCGATCTCCTGCTGGCCCGGCCCGCCCTCGTGGTGGCTGAACTCGACCGAGATGCCCATCGACTCCAGCATCGTGATCGCCTCGCGGCGGAAGTCGTTCCCGATCCCCTGCGGGGTGTGGTCGAAGTACCCGGACGAGTCGACCGGCTCCGGATGCGTCCCGGGCGCGCCGGTGAGCGACTTGAACAGGTAGAACTCGATCTCGGGGTGGGTGTAGAAGGTGAACCCCAGATCGGCCGCCTTGGACAGCGTCCGCTTGAGCACGTGCCGTGGGTCTGCGAACGACGCGGACCCGTCCGGCATGTTGATGTCGCAGAACATCCGCGCGGTGCCCATCGTCTCGCCGCGCCACGGCAGGATCTGGAACGTCGACGGATCCGGCTTGGCCAGCATGTCCGCCTCGGTCACCCGCGCGAACCCCTCGATCGCGGACCCGTCGAACCCGATTCCCTCGGCGAACGCGCCCTCCAGCTCGGCCGGCGCCACCGCCACGGACTTCAGGAACCCGAGCACGTCGGTGAACCAGAGCCGCACGAAGCGTACGTCGCGCTCCTCCAGCGCGCGCAGCACGAACTCCTGCTGCTTGTCCATCGGTCCACCTCTCACGGCGTCGGTCGGTTCTCACACAGTGTGCCCCGGCTCTGTTAAGCAGACGTTACGTGCTGCTGGGGACATCGGCAGCGCCAGGGCCTACCGTGTCTGTCGTGCAAACGATCGTCGGCGCCGGGTACCACGTGGCGCTGATCGTGGCAGCGGCGCTCTGCGCCAGCGACCTCTTGCTCAGCACGGCGCGATTCGTCCAGACGATCCGGCGGAAGCGCACCGCCGAGCAGGACGTCCTCGGGCGGCGCTGGTTGCCCGTCCCGGAGCTCGGATTCGGCATGTTCGCGTTCTGCTGCCCGGGGCTGGTCACGCTCGGGCTGACCCACCACAACGCCGACGACCTGCCGACCAAGGAGATCCTGCTTGCCGCCCTGGTCTTCGGGTACGCCGGAGCGGTGCTGTCCCGGGTCGTGCGGACTCCCGGACCGGGCGGCCGCCGGTTCCGGCTACGCGCCGGCCTGCTCCTTGGCCTCCCGGCCATCTTCGGCCTGGTCTTCGGCCTCTCCGGCGTCGCTGTCTGAGGCCTGCCGCCGCTGGACCCAGGGCACGATCCGCTCCATCGGCGCGAACGCCAGCCAGCAGACCACGGTCGGCAGGAAGTGGATCAGCAGGATCGCGGTGTTCGCCGCGTGGAACCCGAGGAAGAACAGGGCCCCGAGCAACTGCCACCGCCCCTTGAGCCACAGGATGACCGGGGACAGGAACTCCGCGGTGATCCCGACCCACTGCATCACGTGCAGCATCCACGGATGGTGCAGCAACCACTCCCCGACCGGATGCGGCCGCCGGACGATCGCCCACGTCAGTACGGCGCTCCCCGGCCAGGTCAGCGCCCATCCGGCACTGCGCAGTTTCGCTATCGCGGAAAGGAAGTACGTCGCGATCACGCAGATCTGCACACACCGGATCACCCAACCGGCCGACTCCGATCGCGTCTGATCGTTGTACGACGCTCGTCCGCCGCGACCGGCCTTCACGGTCGGAAGCACCCACAACGCGATCACGAGCGCGAGGTGATCGTGGTCGACCTTCCCGTCACTCATACCGATCAGCACCCACCAGGTGAACGCCGGCGCCACGATCCAGCCGGCGATCCGCGGGAAGTAGTTCGACGCGCCGACCAGGCAGGCCGCGATCAGGACGACGTACAAGGCGGTCGTGTTGAAGACCGTGGGCTTGGGGAGATCGAACATGCGGGCCAGGAGCAACGGCTGGTAGAGCCCGGGATGCTCGCCCTTCAGCCGGGTGTCGCGGACGAAGGCGTGCATGTCCACGATGACGAACAGATAGAGGACAGTCCGCAACCACGCCACCCGGGCGAGCGCGATGGCCGGGGTGAACCAGTTCGCGGCACGGACGGCGACGGTGCGGGCGCTCACTTGCGCACCTCCCAGGTGGCCAGGACCTCCGGTGCCGGCGGTCCTACGACCCGGCCCTCGACCAGTTGGGTGGTGTCACGGATCAACTCGAGCTTCACGTACTTCGGCTTGTCCGGGTGCTTCTTCGCCCACCCGTCCGCGACCTGCTGCAGCAGCGACGGGTCCTTGACGATGTCCCCGGTCCGGGCCTCGATCTCGGCCCGCGCGACTCCGGCGCCCTCGATGTTCAGCGGTACGTCGACCGTCGTTCCGGCATCGGTCTGCGCGCTGATCCGGGTGTAGGTGATGGAGGCGTCGTCGGGCACAGACATCGCGTACTGCGACATCGGGCCGAACGGCCACGCGTCGTCGGTGGCGCGCACCGACCCGTTGATCAGCAGGCCGATCCCGACCAGGGCGACGGCCACCCGTACGCCCTTGCCGACCCGCCCCAGCCGGACGTCCCCCGCCCGCTCCTGCCCATCTCTCACGACCGTCATTAGACCAGACCGGTTTCGGCCGCTCGGCGGTAGGGAATTTTCCATACCATGACCGCCCCAGAAAATTTCCAACCTGCCCGGATGTCCCGGCGCACTGTCCTGCGCGGCGCTGCCGCCTCAGGGGTGCTGATCGGCGGCATCGCCGTCTCGACCACGGCAGCGCACGCCGCCCCCGCGCCGCGCTGTTACACGCGCACCGAATGGTCGGCGCGCCCGCCCAAGTCCGCCACCCAGGTGATCGGCGCACCCGACCACATCGTCATCCACCACACCGCCAGCCCGAACGTCACCGACTACTCGCTGGCGGCGGCATACGCCGTGTCGCACTGGATCCAGGACCTGCACATGGACACCAATGGCTGGATCGACTCCGGCCAGCAGCTCACGATCAGCCGCGGCGGCCATCTGATGGAGGGCCGCAGCAAGTCGCTGTCCTCGATCAGGAACGGGCAGAACGTCCTCGGTGCCCAGACCGCCAACCAGAACAGCCACACGATCGGCATCGAGCACGAGGGCATCTATGTCAGCGAGAACGTGCCGACCGCCCTGTTCGACATGTCCGTGCTGACCTGCGCCTGGCTGTGTACGACGTACGGCCTCGATCCGCATGCCGCGATCGTCGGGCACCGGGACTACAACTCGACCCAGTGCCCGGGCGACGTGTTCTACGCGAGGCTGCCCGAGCTCCGCGACCGGGTGGCCGCGGTCCTCCTCGGCTGATAGGTCACCCTCCGGATCAGGATCTCGAACGGACCGCGGTAGTTCGCGCGCCGCATCCGGTCGGCGATCCACACCGTCGCCAGCCAGGTCGCGACCGCGAGCAGTGCCGTCGTGGTGGTGGAGAGCGTGCGGGACAGATCGAGCAGGTACGGCGTGAAGACCACGGCCCACACCACCGACTGGGACAGATAGCAGGTCAGCGACCGTTGGCCGGCAGCGGCGATCGCCAGGGTGATCCGGTCCTGGCGATCGCGCAGCTTGAGCGCGATCAGAACGATGAGAGCGGCGTACCCGAAGCCGCCGAGGACACCGGATGCGTCATGCAGCGGACCGAGCCGGGTGAGCGCTTCGCCGCTCGGCTGGTCGATCACGCCGCCGACCACCAACGACACCGGGAGTGCGCCCACGACTGCCACTGTGAGGCCGAGGACTGCCGTCGTACGCAGCAGAGTCAGGTGCTCGGCCGGCCGTTCGAGGATGCGCCGGCGGCCGGCCCACAGACCGACCAGGAACGGCGTGATGAACCCGATCCAGCCGAGCAAGGCGATGAACGGCTGCACGACGATCCGGTCACCGAACTGCCCCAGGAAGTCCGGAGGAAGCATCGAGGGATCGCTGGCGTCGGACGCAGTGGCCAGCGAGTCGTCGCTCGGCAATGCGGTGAGGACAAAGACCAGCGCTGCGACGATCAACAGCCAGCGGTCCTTCCAGCGCACGGCCCAGACACCAAGGAAGAGGAGTACGCCGTACGCCGCGAGGATGTCACCGATGTACAGCAGCATCGCGTGCACGAAGCCGAGCACGATGAGGACGAGACTCCGGCGCCACAGCAACGTTCGGATCGGCCACCACTCCTTGCCGGATTCCCGTTGCCGCCGGACGATCTGCGCGACGCCGTACCCGAACAGGACCCCGAACATCGGGAACGCGCGGCCGTCGACGAAGGTCGACAGCACCATCCCCACCACGCGGTCGGCATTCGAGCCGTCCATCGAGAAGCCGCCGAACACGCGCGTGCCGTAGACGAAGTAGTGGGAGTTCGCCAGCGCGATGAACAGCAGCATGAAACCCCGCGCAAGATCGGGTCCCAGCGCCCGCTCCCCCAGCCCGGTCGGCCCACCTTGGTTCGCCATACCCCTGAGTGAACCGAGCCGTCGCCGCCTCGCCATCCACCCAAAGTTCCCGGCCTGGTGAACCTTGGTCGCTGTTTGATGAGCCGCATGGACGACGACGTACTCCGTCGATGGCAGCAGGTCATCGTGTTCACCGGTCTGCCCGGGACCGGCAAGTCGACGCTGGCCGAAGCACTTGCTGTCGAAGCAGCTACTCCGGTCTTCGCCGGTGACTGGTTGCTCGGGGCGCTCAAACCACACGGCGTACTCGGCGGACTGAGCCGGCCGGCCTTCCTGGCGATGTACTACGACCTGCTGGAGACGTTGGTCCGCCGGCAGCTGATGCTCGAGCAGTCGGCGATTGTCGACTGTCTGGTCGACGACACAGTGGCGGACCGATGGGAGAAACTGGCGACGGAGTACGACGCACGGCTGCGGTTGATCGAGTGCGTTTGTACGGACGAAGGCGAGCACCGGCTCCGGTTGGAGGGCCGGCGGCGTGGGATTCCCGGATGGCACGAGGTCGGGTGGGATCACGTGGAACGGATGCGCGTCGAGTACCCGCGGCTGACGCGCGAGCACCTCACGGTGGACGCGATGAATCCGGTCCAGCGGAACCTCCGGCTGGTCCGGGAGTACAGCGGACTCTCGCAAGAGCCGGGGTAACCAGTAATGTGCTCTCGTGCCTCAGCTTCGGGTAGCGCTCGCTCAACTCAATGTGACCGTCGGTGACGTCGACGGCAACACAGAGAAGCTCGTTGCCTGGACGCGGAACGCGGCCGAGCGTGGTGCGCATGTCGTAGCGTTCCCGGAGCTCGCGCTGACCGGCTACCCGGTCGAGGACCTGGCCCTGCGAGCGTCGTTCGTGGACGCGTCGCAGGCCCGGATCCAGGACCTGGCGAAGCGGCTGGCCGACGAAGGGCTCGGCGACATCGTGGTGGTCTGCGGCTACCTCGACCGCGCGACCGGTACGGCGATGGGCATCGACCGGCTCGGCCGGCCGAAGGGCTCCCCGACCAACTCCGCGGCCGTGATCCACCAGGGCCGCGTGATCACGAGCGCGGTCAAGCACCACCTCCCGAACTACGGCGTCTTCGACGAGTTCCGGCACTTCGTTCCCGGCAACACGCTGCAGGTGGTCCGGATCCACGGCGTCGACGTCGCCGTGGTGATCTGTGAGGACCTCTGGCAGGACGGCGGCCCGGTCGCCGCCACCAAGGCCGCTGGTGCGGGGCTCCTGCTCGTCATCAACAGCTCTCCGTACGAGGCCAACAAGGACGACGTTCGCGGCGCACTGGTCCGTCGCCGCGCCCGCGAGGCCGGCTGCCCGCTGGCGTACGTGAATCTCGTCGGCGGCCAGGACGAGCTGGTCTTCGACGGCGACTCGCTGATCGCCGATGCCGAGGGCAAGGTGTTCGCCCGCGCCCCGCAGTTCGAGCAGGGCAGCATGGTGGTCGACCTCGAGCTGGCGGCCCCGACGGGCACGCCGGCCGGCACCCACGAGGGCATCGAGATCGTCCACAAGGTCATCCACGACGCGGCCCTGGCGGCGTACGACCCGATCGCGGCTGCGGTGGCGCCGCGGCTGTCCGACGAGGCCGAGATGTACGGCGCGATCGTCACCGGACTGCGCGACTACGTGCAGAAGAACGGGTTCAAATCCGTCCTGCTCGGTCTGTCCGGCGGCATCGACTCGTCGCTGGTGGCCGCGATCGCCTGTGATGCGGTCGGCGCCGAGCATGTGTTCGGCATCTCCAACCCGAGCGTGTACTCCAGCGACCACTCCAAGGACGACGCGGCCGAGCTCGCTGCCCGGACCGGTCTGAACTACCGGGTGGTGCCGATCCAGCCGATGGTGCAGCCGTTCATCGACACGCTCGGCCTGACCGGCCTGGCGGAGGAGAACCTGCAGGCCCGGGTCCGCGCGGTGATCTGGATGGGCCTGTCGAACGCCGACGGCCACCTGGTTCTTGCCTGTGGCAACAAATCGGAGCTGTCCGTCGGCTATTCCACCATCTACGGCGACGCGGTCGGCGGCTACGCTCCGCTCAAGGACGTACCGAAGACCCTGGTCTGGCGGCTGGCGAAGTGGCGCAACGCGGACGCGAAGGCGCGCGGCCAGCAGCCGCCGATCCCGGAGAACGCGATCGCCAAGCCACCGTCGGCCGAGCTGCGGCCGGGGCAGCAGGACACCGACTCGCTGCCGCCGTACGACCTGCTCGACGACATGCTGGACGACTACGTCGAGCTGGACCGCGGCAGCGCCGAGCTGGTCGCGGCAGGATTCGAGACCGAGCTGGTCAGCAAGGTGATCCAGCTCGTCGATCGCGCGGAGTACAAGCGCCGGCAGTACCCACCGGGTCCGAAGATCACCCACAAGGCCTTCGGCCGGGACCGCCGGTTGCCGATCACCAATGCATGGCGTGAGGACGCACGGAAGGCAGCCGAGCACTGAGCGATTCCTGGCGGTACCGCCCATCCAATGACACCCCGTGGGGCGCTCCTGAAGAGCCCACGGGTCGGTCCGGCTCGCCCGGTGACGGTGTGAGCGATCACTCAGGCACAGCCGGTGGCGCTCACCCTCCGCAACGGTGGGACGATGAAGGCATGGTTGACAACTTCCTGTCGGCCGGTACCCAGGGCGAGGACGAGGAGTTGCCGTCGCCGTACGGGACCGGACCGAAGAACCGGACAACCGAGGAGCACCGCCGCTCGGACTACGACAACGACTCGTGGCGGGACCGGGCCAACGGCCTCGGTCTCGACCCGTCGCCGTCGCTGCCGAACGCCCCCAGGTCCTACGAGCGCGGCCCGGTGCCCCAGCAGCCCTACGTACCCAAGCCGCCGTACCTGCCCGCGGTGCCGCCGCCCCCGGCGCAGCAACCCCAGCAGCAGCGGTACGGCGACCAGCCGCAGAGCCGCCAGTACGGCGATCAGCCGCAGCGGCCTGAGCACTACGGGGAGCGCGAGCAGTCCCGCGCCGACGAGCCGTCGTACGGACAGCCGGCGTACCCGGAGCAGAACCCGTTCCGTCCGCAGCAGCCTGCGCAGCCTCAGCAGACTCCTCCGCCGCAGCAGGGCCGCCCGAGCCCGTTCGGCCCGGGGAGCAACGGCGTACCGCCGAACCGGCAGGCGCAGCCACCGGCGGCCGGTCAGCAGCCGCAACCGCAGCGGCCGCCTGCACCACCGCAGGCCGGCAACGGGCTGACGCAGCGGCCTCAAGGACCGCACAGCTCGAACGGGACCAGCAACGCGAACTGGAGCGGCCAGGCGCCTGCGCAAGGCCCTACTCCGTCGAACGGTCCGGCTCAGAGCAACGGACTCAGCAATGGGTTGAGCAACGGGATCAGCTCACACCAGCCGTCTGGTCAGACTCCGACGACGCCGCCGCCCCCGGCTCCGCCCGCGCAGCCTCAGGGCCAGCAGCAGCAACAGAACCGGCCGAGCACGCCTGCCACTCCCCCGCCCAACCACACGGTGGACACCCCGACCATCACGGCGTACATGCCGGAGTCGATCGAGGGTTACCAGCAGGACTCGGGCAGCAAGCAGGACAACAGGTATCTGTCGGATCCGAGTGCGGAGTACGAGAGCAACGCACCGATGAACGAGCCGAAGCCGTCGGTCGGCGCGCGGCGGCGTGCGGACGTCCAGCAGGACGCCCCCAGCCAGGTGGCGAACGAGCACACGGCTTCGCACCGCGCTGCCCGCAGGGCGCAGGCCATGGCGAGCGCCGGTTCGTCCGAGCTCGGCGCCCCGGTAGCGCCGGCGGACAACAAGCCGTCCGACGGCGGTGGCCCCGGTGAGGCCGGCAAGCGGCCGCGGCGGTACCGCATCCACCACCTGCGGGACATGAAGAACCGCGGCGAGAAGTGGGCGATGCTGACGGCGTACGACCAGTACACCGCCGAGATCTTCGACCGGGCCGGCATTCCGGTGCTGCTGGTCGGCGACTCCGCCGCGAACAACGTCTTCGGCTACGACACCACGCTGCGCGTGACCGTCGACGAACTGATCCCGCTGGCGCGCGCCGTCGCGGGCGCGGTCGACCGGGCGCTGGTCGTCGCGGACCTGCCGTTCGGTTCGTACCAGGCGTCGCCCGAGCAGGCGTTCCACACCGCCGTCCGGTTCATGAAGGAGGCGGGCGTGCACGCGGTCAAGCTGGAGGGCGGCCGGACCGTCGTACCGATGGTGGAGAAGCTGACCCAGTCCGGCATTCCGGTGATGGCGCACATCGGCTTCACACCGCAGAGCGAGCACAGCATCGGCGGCTACCGCGTGCAGGGTCGTGGCGACCAGGCCGCCGGCCTGATCGACGACGCGGTCGCACTGGCCGAGGCGGGCGCGTTCTCCGTCGTACTGGAGATGGTCCCGGGCGACGTCGCCGCGGAAATCACCAAGCGCGTCACGATCCCGACCATCGGCATCGGAGCCGGCCGCGACACCGACGCCCAGGTGCTGGTCTGGCAGGACATGGCGGGGTTACGGTCCGGCACCATGCCGCGCTTCGTCAAGCAGTACGCCGACCTCCGCGGAATCCTCACCGCAGCAGCCACCACCTACGCCGCCGACGTAGCCGCAGGCACCTTCCCCTCCGACGAACACACCTTCTGAGAAACACCCGCAAAGAGCTGCCGCCGCGCGGCGGCAGCTCTGCTCTGTTCAGAGCATCCAGCGCGGGCTGCTCCAGGCGAGTCCCGGGGTCTGCAACACCTCGTGGGGGCCTGAGACAGGTCATGCTGTGTTGTGGGCCACCAGTTGCTGTTCCGGGCCACGGCGGCATCCTTCGGCTGGTGGGGGAACGGGCCGGTCATGTAAGCCGGATTCTGTCGAGTGCGATCATCCATCTACGGTGACCGTTGCCGGGCACCTCCAGCGGCCTACCCGCGAGCTCGGGCGGGCAGCCCTCGAACGCTCGCGCGAGTGGTGGTTGCCCACCGCCCTTCTTGGCCTTGCTCCACGTGGGGTTTACCGAGCCTCCGCAGTCACCTGCGGAGCTGGTGGTCTCTTACACCACCGTTTCACCCTCACCCGCACTCCGATGAACCACGGGGTTCATCGAAGCCGCTGGCGGTCTGTTCTCTGTGGCACTGTCCCGCGGGTTGCCCCGGGTGGGTGTTACCCACCACGCTGCCCTGTGGAGTCCGGACTTTCCTCGGCGCCCGCTGTCGCGGACGACGCGATCGCCCGACCGACCCGTTCCTCGGTTCAGGATACGGCCTCGGCGGACACTTCCGGCCAGCGCCCGTCGGAGCCTCGCTCGTACGGGCGGACGTCGACGACCGCGTCCAGGTTCAGCGGGCCATAGATGTGCGGGAAGCTGATGCCGATCCCGTCCAGGTCCTCGTCGCACAGGGCGGACACCAGCCGCCCAGTGTCGATCACCAGCAGGCACAGTGGCTCGGCCACGTCCTCGTACACGAAATTCGCGACCATGGCGACCTGCTCCGGCCGCGAGGCGTGGATGAACGTCGCCCCGTCATCGAGGGACTTGCCCCGCGTCGACCACCGATAGCTGCCGGTCTCCTGCGCAGCCTCCCAGTGCTCCACGAACGCGATATGCAGAATCGTCGCCATGCTCACAGGCTAGTGCTGCCCGCGCTCCGGATCGCGGATCACCGCAGCACGGTTTGGTCGACAGACAGCCCTCGGTACGGCCGGTGCGTCGATTAGGGTGCTCGGCATGGCCAAGGATGAGACCACCGAGTCCACGACCGACGCGACGGACGAGAAGAAGAAGCCGGCGACGCCGACCGACGACCTCGTCACCTCGCAGCACACCCTGACCATCGAGGGGCGCGAACTGCAGTACACCGCCACCACGGGACGGATCGTGCTGAAGCAGGAGGTGCTGACCGACGGCAAGTTCGACGGGCATCAGGCGAAGGCCGAGGTCTTCCTGACCGCGTACACCTTGGACGGCGCCGATGCGGCCGAGCGGCCGGTGACGTTCGCGTTCAACGGCGGGCCGGGTTCGTCGAGCATCTGGCTGCATCTCGGACTGCTGGGCCCGCGCCGCGTGGTCTCCGGCGACGCGGGTGAGCTCGCGCCCCCGCCGTACGGGCTGGTGGACAACGCGGAGACTCTGCTGCAGCACAGCGATCTTGTCTTCATCGACCCGGTGTCGACGGGCTACTCGCGCGCGGTCGAGGGCGAGAAGCCGGGCGACTACCACGGCTTCACCCGCGATCTGGAGTCGGTCGGCGAGGTGATCCGGTTGTGGACGTCGCGCAACGGACGCTGGATGTCGCCGAAGTTCCTGGCCGGCGAGTCCTACGGTACGACGCGCGCCGCCGGACTCGCATCGCATCTGCAGGAGCGCTACGGCATGTACCTGAACGGCGTGATGCTGATCTCCGCCGTGCTCGAGTTCGGCACACTCGACTTCACGCCGGGCAACGATCTGCCGTACACGCTCTACCTGCCGACGTACGCCGCCATCGCGCACTACCACGGCCTGATGCCGGACCGGACGCTCGAGGAGGTGCTCGCCGACGCGGAACGGTTCGCGGCCGGGCGCTACCCGAATGCGCTTGCCCAGGGCAACCGGATCCCGGAGGACTTCCGGGCCGAGGTGGTCGGCCGGATCGCGGCCCTGACCGGGCTGACCGAGGACTACATCGACCGGGTCAACCTGCGGATCGAACACATGCGATTCTTCGGCGAGGTACTGCGGTCCCGTCGGCAGACCGTCGGCCGGCTGGACGGCCGCTTCACCGGCTGGGAGGCGGACTACGCCGGTGAGACGCCGGCCAAGGATCCGTCGTTCAGCGCGATCATCGGGCCGTACACGGCGGCGCTGAACCACTACGTGCGGGTGGAGCTCGGCTACCAGAACGACCTGCCGTACGAGATCCTGAGCATGGACGCGGCGAAGAACTGGTCGTACAAGGAGTTCGAGGGTCAGCAGATCACCGTCGCGGAGAAGCTCGCTGAGGCGATGCGGGTGAACCCACATCTCAAGGTGCACGTCGCCTGCGGTCACTACGACGGCGCGACGCCGTACTTCGCCACCGAACACACCCTTGGTCGCCTGCAACTCCCCGCCGAACTGCTCGGCAACATCGAGACGAAGTACTACCCGGCCGGTCACATGATGTACGTCCACGACCCGTCGCGCGTCCAGCAGTCCGAAGACATCGCGACGTTCATCCGGGGCGCCTCCAACCGATGACGCCACCGATGCTGACCCTCGTCCGTCCGGCCGGTCCGGTCGAGGCGCCGCGGGTCGAGGGTGTCGTGCTGCGTCCGCCCGTGGCGGCGGACACAGCGGCGTTGGGCCGGTTGTACTTCGAGGCCTATCCGCCCGGCGCGGCGTCGGCGTCTGAACAGGAGGCGATCGAGGACATCGCGCTGACCTTCGAGGACGCTTACGGGGTGCTCGATCCGCGGCTGAGCCGGCTGGCTCTCGTCGGTGACCGCATGGTCGGCGCGATCCTGGTCGTCCAGCGTGCACCGTGGCCGGACACCCCGGACTGCGCGTTCGTCATCGAGTTGTTCACCGCGCCGACGCATCGGCGGCTAGGCATCGCCCGGCTGCTGTTGAGCGGCTGCTCCGCGGACACAGTGGCGCTCCGCGTCGACGACGACAACACCGCTGCCCTCACGCTCTACCGCAGGTTCGGCTTTCAGGACGGGTAGATCCGGAAGCCCTTGAACGTGCGATGCTCGAGTGAGCGCGATCGGGGTCCGCCGGCAGACTCGGCCTTGCACAGTGCGAGCACGCCCGGAAGATGAGCGTGCTCGTACTGTGTGGCGGTCACGGGAGGGTCAGGACTTCGGCGCCGGTGTCGGTGACTACCAGGGTGTGTTCGAACTGGGCGGTGCGGGACTTGTCCTTGGTGGTGGCGGTCCAGCCGTCGTCCCAGAGGTCGTAGTCGTAGGTGCCGAGGGTGAGCATCGGCTCGATGGTGAACGTCATGCCGGGCTCGATCACGTCGTCGAAACGCTCGTCGTCGTAGTGCGGGATGATCAGGCCGGAGTGAAACGCCGTGGCGATCCCGTGGCCGGTGAAGTCGCGGACCACGCCGTACCCGAAGCGCTTGGCGTAGGACTCGATCACCCGCCCGATGATGCTGACCTTCCGGCCCGGCCTGACTGCCTTGATGCCGCGGTTGAGCGCCTCCTGCGTGCGCTCGACCAGCAGCCGGCTCTCCTCGTCGACGTCGCCGACCAGGAACGTCCCGTTGGTGTCGCCGTGCACACCGTCGAGGAACGCCGTGATGTCGACGTTGACGATGTCGCCGTCCTCGAGCGGACGGTCGTCCGGGATGCCGTGGCAGATCACCTCGTTCACCGACGTACACAGCGACTTGGGATAACCGCGGTAGCCGAGCGTCGACGGGTACGCACCGCGCTCGATCAGATACTCATGGCCGATAGCGTCCAACTCGTCGGTGGTCACACCAGGCTTCGCCGCCGCACCGACCGCCTGCAAGGCCTGCGCGGCCAGTTTGCTCGCGACGCGCATCCTGTCCACCAACTCCGGCGCGGTCACGTACGAACCGTCGTACGGCGTCGGAGACGGCTTGCCGACGTATTCGGGGCGCGGGATGGATGCGGGTACTTCGCGGCGCGGCGAGATGATGCCGGGAGTGATAGTCGACATGGTGAGATCATTCTAGTGAGCTGCGACAAGACTCCCAGGAGGTGGTCATCCAGATGAGCGACGATCACAGCAACGAGTGGTACTACAACGTCAAGACCGGCAAGGTCGAGCCGTACCAAGGGGAGAAGGCCGGCGACCGGCTCGGGCCGTACAACTCCCCCGAGGAAGCTGCTCGGGCACTGGAGAAGGTCCAGGAACGCAACGAGGCCTGGGACAACGACCCCAAATGGGACGACGACTGACCGCAACTGACACCGCGCACCTGACGACGCACTACTGACACGGCGCTGCGCAATGAACACGCACCAAGGGGCACCACCGATCTCGGTGGTGCCCCTCGGTCTTGGTTTCGTCGACGTCGCGCGAGTGCGGACGCCGGGCTCAGCGGGTGACCCGCCGCGCGGTGGTCTTGCGGGCCGGAGCCTTGCGGGCCGGGGCCTTCTTCGCCGCGACCTTGCGGGCGGGCGCCTTCTTGGCGGCGGTCCGCTTCGCCGGGGCCTTCTTGGCGGCGACCTTCTTGGCCGGAGCCTTCTTCGCCGCGGTCTTGCGAGCCGGAGCCTTCTTCGCGACGGTCTTCTTCGCCGTCGTCTTGCGGGCCACGGTCTTCTTCGCGGCCGTCTTGCGGGCCGTGGTCTTCTTCGCCGGCGCCTTCTTCGCGACGGTCTTCTTCGCGGTCGTCTTCCTCGCGGCGACCTTCTTGGCCGGAGCCTTCTTCGCCGTCGTCTTCCGCGCTGCGGTCGTCTTCTTCGCAGCAGTGGTCTTCTTGGCGGCCGTCTTCTTGGCTGGCGCCTTCTTTGCCGCACTCACCTTCTTCGTCACTGTTTTCTTCGCTGCGCTGACCTTGCGCGCGGACGTCGTCCTTGCGGCGCTGGCCTTCTTCGCGACAGTCTTCTTGGCGGGAGAAGCCTTTTTGGCTGTCGCCTTCCCTGCGGCTGCCTTCTTGGCTGGCACTCTGCCTCCTTGGTGCGGCTGAGGAAAACCACGGTGGATTCCTCGTCGTCACGATGATGACAACACTTGGTGCGTACGTAAAGCACCCGAAACGTCCGCAGGTTAAGGCGTCCTGGTCGCAAAGCGGCGCGCAAATGCCGAAAATCCTTGTGCAGAAGGGATTCCGCCGCGCTATGAGGATGCCCGAGGGACCGGATAATTTCTTGGCGACACGCGCACAAAGTTCGTGTCGAAGCACGCAATCGGCGAGTGTTGTCGTCGGCAACGGCCTTCGCGAAGTGAGGTGACAGACGTGCGAGACAAGCCGCGAGACGACCTCGGAGACGTCGTGGAGACGCCGTCCGAAGTGCTGCGCGTGGTCAGCATCGTGCCCTCGTTGACGGAGTCGATCGCAGCAACGCACGCACACCTGATCGTTGGTGCGACCGACTGGTGTACGCATCCCGCGGACCTCGATGTGACGCGCGTTCGCGGCACCAAGAATCCCGACGTCGAACTCATCGCAGCACTCGCGCCGGACGTCGTGATCGCGAACGCCGAAGAGAATCGCGTCGTCGATCTCGACGCGTTGCGCGGTCGCGGAATCGCGGTGTGGGTGACCGCACCGACGACCGTCGACGAATCACTCGACTCACTCGAACGCATGCTGTCCGCGATCATCGGCGGCGTACCCGACTGGTTGACCAGCGCTCGTGCGGTGTGGAGTTCGCCGTACGACGGAATACGCCGGCGCGCGGTGATACCGATCTGGCAGCGGCCATGGATGGCGTTGGGACGCGACACGTTCGCGGGTGATCTGCTCGCCCGGATCGGTATCGACAACGTACTGCGGGATTCCGGCGAACGTTATCCGCGGTTCGATCCGGACGCGTTACCCGACCACGATCTCGTCGTACTGCCGGACGAGCCTTATGCGTTTTCCCCCGGCGACGGGCCGGAAGTGTTCGCGCAGCCCGCGCGCTGCGCGTCGGGCCGGCACCTGACTTGGTACGGCCCGTCGTTGCTGGAAGCACGGGAAGTGCTCGGCGGACAGCTGGAGTGACGTCCGCCACGATCCCTGCCCGCTCAGCTAGACGGTTAGGTATGCCTCACCTACACTCGCTGCGTGCCGTCGATGACCGCGAAGAAGAAGTGCTGCAAGGACAAGCCGAGGTGCAAGAAGTGCCCGGTCGTCCTGCTGCGGCTGTCGAAGGCCGGCTGTGCGGAACGGCTCGATCGCGTGCACTACGAGGTCGACAAGAAGGTGCCGAAGAAGGTGCTGAAACAGGCCCGCAAGCGCTGACCGGGGATCAGGACGCGCGGCGCAGGGTGATCGCGTCGACGGCCCGGCGCAGCAGTCCCGGGATCGTGACGTGCGCGGCGCGGCCGGTCGCCTCCAGTTCGTCCGCGTGCCACCAGCCGTGTGCGCTGATCGTCTCCAGTTCGAGCTCTTCCTGGTTGGCGAACGTCACCTCGACGCCGTCCACCCCGATCGCGAAGAACGTCTGCCGCTGAATGATCGGGCAACCGCCCCACTCGAACTCGATCGTGTTCGTCGCGACCGGATCGCCGAGCGAGTCCGGCGGCAGCACGATGCCGACCTCCTCGCGAAGTTCGCGCGTGCCGGCTTCGGCGAGCGTTTCCCCGTCGTTCACCGCGCCGCCGATGGTGAACCAGTACGGCGTCTGCGGTTTCAGCGGATCCCAGCCGTGCAGCAGCAACACCTTGCCGTCCGGACGCACCGGCAGCACGCGCGCCGTCGTCCGTCGGACGACGGTGCCTGGTGGTGGCAGACGTGGATCGGTCACATGACAAAACGCTAGACGACGTAGGACATCCGCCGCTGCGCGATGCGGCGCGTCTCACACTGGTTGCCGTGGACACCTACGATCGAAGCCATGACAGCGCGTATCGGTTTGGGTCTGGCGGCATTGGGGCGGCCCGGGTACATCAATCTCGGGCACGACGAAGACCTTCCGCCGGCGCGTGCGGTCGAGGACCTTCGCCGGCGTACGCACGATCTGCTCGACCGGGCGTGGCACGCCGGTGTCCGGTACTTCGACGCCGCGCGTTCGTACGGACTCGCCGAGACGTTCCTCGGTGAGTGGCTGACGCCGCAACGCCGTACCGAACTCACCATCGGCTCCAAGTGGGGCTACACCTACGTCGCCGACTGGCGGACCGATGCCGGGACGCACGAGGTGAAGGACCACTCGCTCGCGACGTTCGAACGGCAGTGGCCGGAGACCCTTCAAGCGCTTGGTGGACCGCCGGACTTCTACCTCGTGCACAGCCTCACGTCGGACAGCCCGGCGCTCGGCGACAAGCAGCTGCTCGACCGGCTGCAGGAGCTCGCGGACAGCGGCGTACGCGTCGGATTGTCCACCAGCGGACCGCACCAGGCCGAGACGCTGCGCACGGCGATCGAGCTCGACGGGCCGTTCAGTGCGGTCCAGTCCACCTGGAACGTGCTGGAGACGTCCGCCGGCGCCGCGCTGGCCGAGGCGCACGACGCCGGCTGGTTCGTCGTCGTCAAGGAAGTTGTGGCGAACGGACGCCTGACCGCGAAGGCGGGCGAGACGCCGTTCAACGCGTTCGCCCACCAGCACGGCGTCGCACCGGACTCGCTCGCGATCGGCGCCGCCGTCGCGCAGCCGTGGGCCGACGTCGTACTCAGCGGCGCGATCACCGCCCAGCAACTCGCGAGCAACCTTGCCTTCCACGTCGACGGCCCCCTTGTCGAGTTCGTCCAGCAACCCGACGAGTACTGGACCGAGCGCTCGGCCCTCCCCTGGATCTAGTCCTGGCGACCCAACACGGTCAGGTCGACCGCGGTGACGGTGAACGTCATCGCGTCCGGCCCACGACCGTAGGTGGAGTACGTGTGATGGACGTCGTCACCGACCTTCAGGAAGCAGCTCAGACCATGCAGGTCGAACGGCTGCTCGCTCTGCACGTGCTCGTTGTTCGGCAGCAGGTCCCACTCGGCCTTGGTGCGGTAGTTGTACTCGAACGGCACCACCGAGTCGTCCAGCGTCACGTGGTAGTCGTAGTTGAAGTCGCTCCCGTACGACGAGTACCACGGGACGGTCCAACCGTGCTCGGCCTTGTACGCGGCCAGCTTCTCGTACGGCGCCCGAGACACCAGCGCGAACGTCGTGTTCAACCGGTGCAGGTTGTCGAGGGAACCGATGTCGTCGACGAAGCCGGTGCAGTTGCGGCAGCCGCCCTCCCACTCCGGCTGGAACATGAAGTGGTACACGACCAACTGCGGCCGGCCCTCGAACAACTCCCCCAGCCCGAGTTCGCCGTCCGGCCCGGTGAAGTCGTACGGCTTGTCCACCAGCACCATCGGCAACTGCCGACGTCGCGAGTTCAACGCGTCCCGTTGCCGGGTGAACTCCTTCTCCTCCGCCAGTAGCGCCTTGCGCGCGACCAGCCACTCGTCCCGGGACGCGACATCCGGAAGGTTCATCGCCACTCCTCGATCGATCAGCACTGATATCGGTCACGTCGGAGCGGATCTGCCGGGTTCGACACCCCGAGCCAGGATCCACGGATCGAGGCTCTGGGTGAGACGCTTGGGATATGGCCCGCAGAGGGATGCGACGGATGCGCACGGGGATCGTGATCCTGGTGCTGTTCGCTCTGCTCGGCGGCAGCGGGTACGTCGGCTGGGTGCTGGTGAAGCGGTCTGAACCGGTGTCCCTGCCCGACCCGACCGGGACCTTCCAGGTCGGTCGCCGGACGTTCGAGTGGACCGACACGGTCCGCCGCGATCCGTACGGCGAAGGCCCGCGGAAGCTCTCGGTGTGGCTCTGGTACCCGGTGGCCAAGAGCACCACCGGACGCCACGTGGAGTACGCGCCAGGCCTATGGAACGGGCTGCACCTGAAGTCACCGATCGCAGTGTTCCAGGGCCCGTTCAACGGCCTGCAGGACCACGCGCTGGACCGCGCGACCATCGCCCCCGGGCGCTTTCCGGTCGTCGTGCTGATGCCGGGCATGGGGCTGTCCGCACCGATGTACGCCAGCCTCGCCGAGGAACTCGCCAGCCACGGCTACCTGGTCGCCGGCGTGACTCCGACGTACAGCGCGAACCTGACCGTCCTCGACGGCCAGACGGTCAAGAGCACCGCAGCCGCCAACCCACCGAATCTCGGCGAGACCTCGGACGGCGCGCTCGAGGCCGGCGACCACCTCGTCACCACCTGGGCCGCCGACGCCCGCTTCGCCGCTACCACCCTCGGCAAGCAGTTGCCGAACAGCGTCGAGACCGGGATCGGTACGTCGTACGTCGGCCACTCGTTCGGCGGCGCGGCCTCACTGGAGGCGTGCCGCACCGATCGGCGGTGTGGCGCCGCGGTCGACCTGGACGGACTCCAGTTCGGCGAGGTGGTGACGAAGGGCGTGCACGCGCCGATCATGCTGCTCGGCGCGGACGACTCGTGCATCACCAGCGTCTGCGGCCCGGACGCGAAGAACGACGACGGCCGGGACCGTGCCCTGTCGTTGCTCAAGGCAAGCACAGGGACGGCGTGGTGCGCGACCATCCCGGGGACGCGGCACTTCAACTTCACCGACTACGGCGCCTACTACCTGGCGCTGCCGCTGCGGAAGTTCCTGCCGCTGGGCAGTGTGGGCCCGCGCCACGCACTGGCCGTCATGAACGGCTACGTCACGACGTTTCTCTCGCACGCCCTCTACCGGACCGCGGCGCCCGGCGCGCCGACCTGCGCGGACTGAGCTCAGCCCAGGTCCAGCTCATAGGTCTGGCCAACGAGCTCCAGACCCCAGGAGTCATGCGGCTCGGAGCCGGTGAGGCGGAAGCCGCGGGCCAGGTAGATGTGACGCGCCGCCACCAACGGATCGTTGGTCCACAGCACCATCCTCTTGTAGCCGGCCGCGCGCGCGAAGGCGAGGCACGTGTCGACCAGTTCGGCGCCAAGCTTGAGACCGCGGGCGTCCGGCGTCACCAGGAGCAGGCGGAGTTGGGCGGTGGTCTCGTCCGGCCCACGGACACAGAAGATGCTGCCGGCCCGTTCCCCCTCCACCTCGGCGATCCACGCGGCCTCGCGATCGTCGTCGTGCTCGCTCGCGTACGTCGCCACGATCCGCGTGATCAGCGCCTCGTACTCCAGACCCCAGCCGTACTCCGCCGCATAGATCTCCGCATGCGCCTGCACCACCCACCCGAGATCTCCCGGCTTGCCCAGCTTCCTGATCGCCTTCGTCCGGCTCATCCAGTCCACCCAATCTACTGACACGACTGTTTCAGTAGGTGATACTAGCTCCGTGCCGTCGACGAAGCCAGCCCCCTCCGCGCGTCAGCAGGAACTGCTGGAGCGCGCCTACGCCTACTCGCTCAGCCACGGACTGGCCGACCTGTCCCTGCGCCCGCTGGCCACCGCGATCGAGTCCAGCCCCCGGGTGCTGCTGTTCCTGTTCGGCAGCAAGGACGGCCTGATCCGCGCCCTGCTCGCCCGAGCCCGCGTCGACGAACTCGAACTACTCCGCCAGATCGAGGCCAGCTACGACGAACCACCCGGCCTGACCGTGGTCGCGCGAGAGCTGTGGACGTGGCTGGCCGAGCCCGAGCGCCGGCCGTTGATGAAGTTCTGGGTGGAGGCGTACGGGCGTTCGCTGGTCGCGCCGGACGGCCCGTGGGCGGACTACGGCCGCTCGACCGTCGACGACTGGCTCGAACTGCTCAAGGGGAGTCAGCCCGATCCCCGTAGCCCGGCCGCGGAGGCACGCCGTACCGGCGTACTCGCGTTGCTGCGCGGCGCGCTCATCGACCTGCTCGCGACCGAAGACCTGGACCGCACGACAGCGGCCGTCGAGGACTACCTACGGGGCTAGCTCGAAGGCGACGGTGCGCTTGGCGATGTCGGCCTCGACCAGCTTCACGCGGATCGCCTGACCGAGCGGCAGGGGGACGCTACCGGTGACGCGGCCTTCGATCGCGACCGTGGAGAGGGCGACGACGCCGCGGGTGGTGTCGCGCTCGTCAACGTCGGTGATCACGCCCTCGAACTCCGTCCCGATCCGGTCGGCCACCAGACCGGCCTCGACCATGCTGACGATCGAGCGTTCGTACGCGTTCGCCCGGCGGTCCGCCTCGTCCATCGTCTTCGGGATCTCGTCCATCGACTCGCGCACCCAGGCCGGCACCTCGGTGCCGGCGGACAGCGCCACACAGATCTCGCCGGTCCACCGGTCCACCAGCCGTCGCAGCGGCGCGGTGACGTGCGCGTACTCCGCCTTCATCGCGGCATGCTGCGGCCGCTCCGGCACACCGCCCGCGAACGCGACGTACCCGGCGCCCCGGAACAGCACGGTGCAGGCAGCCAGCATCGCCGCGTGCGCCGGCACCTTCGGCTGCAGCCCATGAATGAACTGCGCGTACGACGTCCCGTCCGGCCAGGTGATCCCCAGCGCTTTGGCGGTGTGCTCGAGCTTGTGGCGCAGGCTGTCGTGCGATTCGGGCAGCGTCCGCAGGATGCCGATCTTGCCCTTCATCATCAGCTCGGCAGCGGCCATGCCGGTGAGGAGCGAGATCTGCGCGTTCCAGCCCTCGACCGGCAGCGGTGCGCGGAACTCCAGACCCCAACCATGGTTGGAGGTGACGACCTCCTGGTCCGGGATGGGCAGGTTGACTCCGCCGCGCTCGAGCTCACGCTGCTCACGCAGTGTCCCGACCTCGCGAAGCAGTTGCAGCGACTCCGACGCGTTGCCGGCGTCGAGGTCCTTCTGCACGCCGGCGTAGTTCAGCTTGGCCCGGGACATCACCAGCGCGCGCTCGCAGGTGACGCCGGTCCCCTCGCCCGTCGCGTCGACCGTGATCGTCCACAGCAACGCGGGACGCACTCCGTCCGGCAGCAGTGACGCCGCGCCTTCGGACAGCTCCGGCGGGTGCAGCGGGGTCCGCTTGTCCGGCGCGTAGAGCGTCTCGCCGCGGCGGCGTGCCTCGAGGTCGATCGGGTCGCCGGGCTGGACGAAGGCGGCGACGTCGGCGATCGCGTAGTGAACCGTGTAGCCGTCGCCGGTGCGCTCGATGTGCAGGGCCTGGTCGAGGTCCATCGAGTCCGGCGGATCGATCGTGACGAACTCGAGATCGGTCCGGTCCAGCTCGGGCAGCCGCGGGTTCTTCGCCGCGTGCAGTGCTGCCGCGACCACGTCGTCCGGGAACTCCGTCGGCACCTCGAGCTCACGCCGGATGTCCTGCAGCGACGCCCGGAACACCTCGGGCACGTCCTCGGCAAAGTGAACCCTCTGAAGCGGCACGTGGGGCCCTCCGTCCTTCTCAGCGCACGACGTGTGCGTGGGGTCAGACTAACGAGGGTTGCACATTGAAGGAGCGGAGTGACGCGAGGCCGTCGGCGTACCAGTGGATCTCGGTGATGGTCGCGGGGCGCAGCTCCATCCGGAACACCGACGCCATCGGTGCCTGCAGCACCGACCGGACCATCAGTTTGATCGGCGTGACATGGGTGACGACGACAACGGTCTTGCCCGGGTAGCGGGTCAGCAGTCCGTCCCGCGCCGACCGGGCCCGGCGCGCGCACGCGTCGAACGACTCGCCACCGGGCGGCGCGACAGAGGTCGAGCCCAGCCACGCGTTCATCGCATCCGGCCACTTCTGCTGCACCTCGGCGAACGTGTGCCCGTCCCAGTCGCCGAACGAGCACTCCACCCAGCCGTTGTCCACCACCGGCTCGAGCCCGAGCTTGCCGGCGACCGCGTCGGCCGTCTGCCGCGCCCGCACCATCGGCGAAGTCACGAGAGCGTCGACACCACCGATCCGGGACAGGTACTCGGCGGCGGCCTGGGCCTGCGCCCGACCAGTGTCACTGAGCGCGGGGTCGTCGCCGCCGGATCCCGAGAACCGCTTCTCGACGGTGTGCGGCGTCTCGCCGTGCCGCAGGAAGATGAGCTGCGTCGGCGGCTCGGCTTGCGGACCCCAACCCTGCAAGGCTTTCTGGAGATCCGACGGTTCCTTGACTGCCGCCGGCCCGGGTCCGCCGGCCTCCGGCTTCAGCGGGATCGGTACGCCGTCCAGCGCGTTGTTCGCCAGCGCGTCGGCCGCGGAGTTCTGGGCCCGGGGCACCCAGGTCCACTCGGTCCCGAACGGCGCCAGGCCTTGCGCCTTGATCGCCAGCGGCTGCAGGTCCGGGTGCTTGATCTTCCACCGGCCGGCCATCTGCTCGATCACCAGCTTGGAGTCCATCCGCACCTCGATCGAGGCGTCCGGCGCGTACTCCGCGGCCAACTGGAGCCCCGCGATCAGTCCGGAGTACTCGGCGACGTTGTTGGTCGCGATCCCCAGCGTCTTGCCGTCCTGCGCGATCACCTCGCCGGTCGCCGGATCCCGGACCAGCGCGCCGTACGCCGCCGGTCCCGGATTCCCGCGCGACCCACCATCGGCTTCGACAATGACGTGCTGGTAGCTCATCCACGTCCTCGCTTCGCTCCGGGCGCGGATGAGGCACAAGACGCACTGTGCTTGACGATGAGCTCGCTCCGCTCGCTCATGCGCTGCTCTCCGCGGTCCGGACCAGGATCCGTCCGCACTCCTCACAGCGCAGTACGGAGTCCGCCGGGGCGGTCTTGATGCGGTTCAGGTCGGACGGCGCCAGCTCCATCCGGCAGCCCATGCAGCGCTTGCCGACCAGCGGCGCGGCGCCGATTCCGCCGTTGTGCTCGCGGAGCCGCTGGTACTGCGTGATCAGGGCATCCGGAAGCTCGGCCGCCACCCCGGCGCGCTTGTCGCCGAGCCCGGCACGCTGCTCGTCGAGCTCCTTCAGCGCGGCGTCGCGGCTGGTCTCCAGCTCGGACTGCCGGCCGGCGAACGCCTCGGCGCGGGTGCGCAGATCGAGCTGGACCGCCTCGGCGGCCTCCAGCTTCTCCATCACCTCGAGCTCGGCGTCCTCCAGGTCGGAGATCCGCCGGTCCAGCGACCCGATCTCGTGCTGCAGGTTCTCCAGGTCCTTGGCCGACGTGACCTGACCGGAGTCCAGCCGCTGCTGGTTGCGTGCCTTGCGCTGCCGCACCTGGTCGACGTCGCTGTCGGCCTTCTTCTGCTCGCGCTGCAGGTCGCTGACCTCGGTGTCGGCGGTGACCAGGTCGCGGTCGACCACGGACTTCTCCGCGGTCAGGTCGGCAAGTGCCTTGTGCTCCGGCAGCGATTTGCGCTTGTGCGCGACCTGATCCAGCTGCAGGTCGAGATCCTGCAGGTCCAGCAACCGGCGTTGGACGGCGGGCTCGGCGTTCAGAGTCGGCTCCTTCAGTTGTGTTTCAGCTGCACTCAGAACCGCAGGGTCCAGGCGTCCGTGCAGAGCGTCGAGATGTGAGTGTCCACGGTACTGCCTTGTGCTGCCAACCCTTCGAGGAGGAGTCGTTCGGCGTCGCGCAGCCAGGGCCACTCGCTGGCCCAGTGCGCGACATCGACCAGCGCCGGGCCTTCGTCGTACGCCTGTGCCTCGGTCGCGGGGTGATGCCGGAGATCGGCGGTCACGTACGCGTCGACGCCTGCGGCCCGGACCCGCTCGAACTCCGAGTCCCCCGCTCCCCCGACGACGGCGACCGTCTCGATCGTCCGCTCCGGGTCCCCCGACACCCGTACGCCGTGCTCAGTGCGCGGGAGGTGATCGGCGACCAGCCGGGCGAAGTCCCTCAGTGGCAGCGGTGCCGAGAGCGCGCCGACGCGGCCGCCACCGCGCTCGCTCGGCAGTGCTGCCAGCTCGTAGATGTCGAAGGCCGGCTCCTCGTAGGAGTGCGCCGCCTTCAGCGCCTCGACGACAGCCCGCCGCTTGTGTCGCGGCAGAATCAGCTCGAGCCGGTTCTCCGGCACGACCTCGATGTCGCCGACCTGCCCGATCGTGGGGTTCGCGCCCTCGAGCGGGCGGAAGGTCCCTTCGCCGATGCCGCTCCAGGCGGCGCGCTCGTAGTCGCCGATCTGGCCGGCGCCCGCCTTCGCCAGGGCGTCGAGCATGGTTTGCGTCTCGTCGACCGGCACGAACACGACCAGCTTGTCCATCGGGTCGGACGGCATCGCCTTGAGCGGACGCGTGTCCTGTAGGCCCAGGGCCGCGGCCAGCGCGTCGCTCACGCCTGGGTTCGCGTTGTCCGCGTTGGTGTGGCAGACGTGCAACGCCGTACCGCTCCGGATCAGGTCGTGCACGACCCGACCCTTCGGCGTCGTTGCCGCCACGCTGTTCACGCCGCGCAACAACAGCGGGTGGTGCGTGACGAGGAGATCGAAGTCGCCTCCGATCGCCTCGTCCACCACCGCGCGCATCGGGTCGACGGCGAACAGGATCCGTCGTACCTGCTGCTCCGGATCGCCTGTGACCAGACCGACCGCGTCCCAGGACTCCGCCCAGGCAGGGTTGTAGAGCCGGTCGAGTACGGCGATCACGTCAGCAAGCGTCGGAGTCACGGCCCCCATCCTGCCGCATCAGATCAGCCAGGCTGTGGTGTCACTCGGGAGCTTGTCGCCTTCCAGCGGACCACTCGACAGCACGACCGCGGCGTCCGGCAGCTCGACCGGCGCCGCACCGAAGTTGGTGATCGATTGCCAGCCGCCGGGACGGGTGAAGTGGAGGACCCAGTCGGTGCCGTCGACCCAGGTGAGCGAGTTGCCCGTCTGCAGTCCCCGGCGTACTGCGAGGGCCTTGCGGTACAGGCTCAGCGTCGAACTGACGTCGCCCTCCTGCGCCTCGACGGAGTACCCACCGAACCACTTCGGCTGCAGCAGGTGCGACCCACCCGAGCCGAAGCCGAACGACAACCCACCGACGGTCCACGGGATCGGCACCCGGCACCCGTCACGGCCCTTCTCCGCACCCTTGGAGCGGAAGTACGCCGGGTCCTGCAGGTTCGCCGCCGGCAGCTCGCCGACCTCCTGCAGCCCGAGCTCCTCCCCCTGATACAGGTACGCCGATCCGGGCAGTGCCAGCATCAGCAGCACCGCGGCGCGGGCTCGGCGCAAGCCCAGCTCCACGTCGACGGTCGGCTCGGTGCCGTTGCTCAGCAGCCAGGCCTTGCCGTCCTGCCACAGTCCGGACGGATCCTTCGGCAGGCCGTAGCGGGTCGCGTGCCGGACTACGTCGTGGTTCGAGAACACCCAGGTCGAGGACGAGCCGTTCTGGTCGGCCAGCGCGAGGTTCTCCTCGATCACCTGGCGGAACTTGTCGTACTCCCAGTCGGCCTGCAGCAGGTCGAAGTTGAACGCCTGCCCGAGCCCGTCTGCTCTCGCGTACCGCGCGCGGCGCGACGCCGGGACGAACGCCTCGGCCACGGCGGACCGGGGCGGGTCGTACTCGTTCAGGACCTGCCGCCACTCGCGGTAGATGTCGTGTACGCCGTCGCGGTCCCACAGCGGGTGCAGACCGTACGACTCGGACACTCGAGGCAGCGCGGCCTGCGACGGCATCGGCTCCGCCAGGTCCTTCATCAGCGCGTGCGCGACGTCCACCCGGAAGCCGTCGACACCACGGTCCGACCAGAATCTCAGCGTCTGGAGGAAGTCCTCCCGAACCTCCGGGTGCTCCCAGTTCAGATCCGGTTGCTCAGCCGCGAACATGTGCAGGTACCACTGGCCGTCGTCGGTCCGCGCCCAGGCGGAGCCGCCGAACACCGATTCCCAGTCCGACGGCGGCTGGTCGCCGTCGCCCTCCCGGAAGATGTACCGCTCCCGCGCGGGCGAGCCCTTCGGCGCGGCCAGCGCCTCGGTGAACCAGGCATGCCGGTCCGAGGTGTGGTTCGGCACGATGTCGACGATCAGCTTGATGTTCGCCGCGTGTAGCGCGTCGACCAGTTGGTCGAAGTCCGCCAGGGTGCCGAGCCGTGGGTCCACGGCGCGGTAGTCGTCGACGTCGTACCCGCCGTCGGCCAGCGCGGATGGGTAGAACGGGCTCAGCCAGACAGCGTCGATACCGAGGGTCTCGAGGTACGGCACGCGGCTGACGATGCCCTGCAGGTCGCCGAGACCGTCGCCGTCGGAGTCGGCGAAGCTCCGCGGATAGATCTGGTAGACGACCGCCTGCCGCCACCAGTCGGCATCGTTCGTCAACTGCTTGCTCGTCATCAGCGCCTCACTGAAGTCGTCTGCAGATAGTTGTCACTGGTTAATATAGAGTCTAAATTTAGATCCTGCAGTATTCTGCGCCGGGATGTTCGAGCTGGTCAAGGGGCTTTGAATGGCAGTGACTCAAGCCACGGCGACGCCGCCGCTGTTGCGCCGCGTGAACGCGGGCAAGCTCCTCGGCGTGCTCTCGAACGCGGGGGTGATGACGGGAACCGGTCTGATCCAGGCCACCGGCCTGACCCGGGCGACCGTGCACGCGGTCTGCAACGACCTCATCTCGATGGGCTGGGTGGTCGAGCTCGACCCCGGCCGCGACGACACCGCCGTGGGCCGGCCGTCACGGCGGTTCGAGTTCAACAGCCGAGGCGGGTATGTGCTCGGGATCGACATCGGCGACGCCAAGACCACGGTGCTGCTCGCAGACCTGCGCGGCGAGACGGTCGCCAAGGCCGGCCGCTCGGTGTCCGATGTGAAGACGGCCGGTGAGCGGACCGAGATCGTGCACGAGACGATCGTCGAAGCCCTGGCGAGCGCGGGAGTCTGCGACACACAGGTGCTCGCTGCGGGAGTCGGAGTCGCGGCGCCGGTCGACCGCGACGGGAACATCCTGGTCGACGACGAGTTCTGGCGGCGGTTCGACGCCGGCCTGGCGAAGCGGCTGACAGAGTTGCACGGCTGGCCGGTGCGGCTCGAGAACGACGCCAACCTCGCCGCGCTGGGGGAACAGTGGCGCGGCGAAGGGCGTGACGTCGACGACCTCGCCGTACTGCTCGCCGGTGAGCGGTTCGGTTCCGGCCTGATGGATTCGGGCCGGCTGCTGCACGGCAGTCGTGGTGGTGCGGGCGAGATGGTCTACCTCAAGCTCGTCGAGGGCGTCGGTGACACGCATGGCATCGCCCGGATCGCGCGCGATCGGGGCACCGCGGCGGTCGCCGACCCGGCCATCGACACCGTACTGCGGACGCTCGGCGGTGACGGCCCGATCACCGCGGAACAGGTCTTCACCGCCGCCGGCTCCGGCGATGAAGTTGCCCTGGGCATCCTTCAGCACGTGGCCGGCCGGACTGCCCGGGTGGTGGCGACGCTCGGGATCCTGTTCAACCCCGAGCTCGTCGTCCTCGGCGGCGCGGTCGCCCAGGCCGCCGCGGCGTTGCTGCCCGACATCGAGCGGCACCTGGCCGGCTTCACCAGTACGCCGCCTCGCGTCGCCGTCTCGTCCCTCGGCGACGCGATCGTCTCCGTCGGCGCCGTCCGCCACGCCCTCAACTACGTCGAACAACATGCCCTGGATCTGAACCTCAAGCCTGCGTGAGCGACTTCGCGACTGCCTCGAGGACGATGACGTTGCGGCCTGAGGTGGTGGCGGAGCGGATGCCTTCGGGGACGAGGGCGCGGTCCTCGGGGATGCCCGTGCAGAGTACGAAGACGCTGTCCTTGTGCCCTTCCACCAAGTAGGTCAGCGCGTCGCGCATCCACGGCGTACGCCCGGCGTCCTGGACGGCGATGACGAGCGGACGGCCCGCGGCGGCCGCGGCCGCCGTCTTGATCGCGTCGCCGGCCGGCGAGTCGGCGTCGGTGAGCCGATGCTCGCCGCGGAGTACGACGCCGTCCGAGCCCGGCGCGACACGGCCGAAGACCTCGGGAAGCCCACTGAAATAAGGGTTCCAGGCCGGATGCAGCCCTTGCGTCAGATCAACGACGTACGGCGCGGAGCCGAGCAACGGGATGTTCTGGCCGGCCACCACGCGCGCGGCGACCTCGCGGATCGGGGCACCGTCGAGACCGGGCTGCCGAGTGCGCCGGGCCAGACTTGCCGCCAGCGCACGGCCCCGGGCGGCCGCGTCGGCGACGCGCTCGGCGTCCAGCGTTCCGTTGCCAATGGCATCGACCACGCGGGCGGTCAGGGCTCGCGGGTCCGCGGAGCCGACAGCGATCATGGCCAGGTCGGCGCCGGCGCCGATCGACGCGACCGCGGCGTCCTCGATCGACCGGGTCCTGGTGATCGCCTGCATCTCCAGAGCGTCGGTGGTGATCACGCCGGTGAAGCCGAGTTCCTCCCGCAGCAGGCCGGTCAGCAGCCGGCGCGACAGGGTGGCCGGCTGGTCGTCGTACGCGGAGAAGACGATATGGGCGCTCATCACCACGTCGGCGCCTGCGGCGATCGTCGCCCGGAACGGCGCGAGCTCGACGGCGTTGACCTCCTCGATCGAGCGGTCGACGCTGGGTAGGCCGACGTGGGAGTCGACCGCGACGTCGCCGTGGCCCGGGAAGTGCTTCGGGCAGGCGGCGATGCCGGCCTCGTGGACGCCCTCGACGAACGCGACGCCGTGCCGGGAGACCACGTCGGCCGTCGTACCGAACGAGCGGGTGGAGATGATCGGGTTCGCCGGGTTGCTGTTCACGTCGACCGACGGCGCGAGCATCAGGTCGATGCCGAGGCCCGCCAGCGTCGCTGCGGCGTCCCGGGCGGACGCACGGGTCAGGTCGACGTCGTCGAGATCGCCGAGTACGCGCGGTGAGGCCAGCGGCCAGGGGTTGGCCGGCGCGAGGTGGCTGAACTCGCCGCCCTCGTGATCGATCGCGATGATCAGGTCGGGCCGCTCGGCCCGCAGCGACGCGGTCAGGGCGGCCACCTGATCGGCGTCGCCGACGTTGCGGGTGAACAGGATGACGCCGCCGAGCCCGGCGGCGACCGCGCGGCGCAACTCGTCGGGGGCGGTGGTCCCGCTGAAGCCGACGATCAGCGCGCCGGCGGCATCACGATCCAGTTGATCACTCATCCCCCTACCCTCCCCTCCCCGAGGTCCGCGCCGCCACCCCCGTCCGCCGGAGCCCGGCCGATGCCGTCACGGACAGCTAATAATTAGCGCCTTCTCGGCGGTCTAGGGCGATCGTTGTCAGGCTATGTCAAGGCATTTACCCGGCGCCTTCCTGCGGGTTTGCGGGGATTCCTGCAATTGACCCCTGTCTGTCCGGGCCGACTACGGATAACGTTGTCTCCCGACCTGACCACCTGCATCGGCACTGACGGGGGGACCATGAGTGACGAACCAGTGAAGCAGGACACCGTCCTGGGCATCGACATCGGCGGCACGAAGATGGCCGCCGCACTCGTGTCTGCGGACGGTGAGATCCTCACCGGGGACCGGATCCTCACTCCACCCGGCGACGCGGACGTGGTGTTCGCGGCGCTCGGCGAGCTGATCGAGCGGGTTCGCGGTGACGCGACGCCGGTCGCGGTCGGGATCGGTTCGGCCGGGCCACTGGACCAGGAGCACGGACTGGTGTCACCGGTCAACATCACCGGCTGGCGGAACTTCCCGCTGGTCGAGCGGGTCCGGGAGCTGGTCGGCGACGTACCCGTGACGCTCGGGGTCGACGGGCACTGCTTCGCACTGGGTGAGTTCTGGACGGGCGCCGGACGCGACGCCGACACGCTCCTGGGGATCGTGGTGTCGACCGGTGTCGGCGGCGGACTGGTTGTCGACGGCAAGCCTGTCATCGGTCAGTCAGGCAACGCCGCGCACATCGGCCACATGGTCGTGGACCTGGACGGCGAGGCGTGCGCGTGCGGGTCGTACGGATGCGTGGAGGCGTACGCGAGCGGCCCGCGGATGGTTGCCCGGGCCAAGCGTCGCGGCTGGCGGATCAACGAGGACGCGGATGCCGCCGTACTCGCTGCCGACGCGGCCGGCGGGGACGAGCTCGCGCTGGCCGCGTTCGACGACGGGGCGCAGGCGCTGGCCGCGGGGATCGTCGCGACGGCGGTGACGGTCGATCTGACCACGGTCGTCATCGGGGGCGGGGTGTCGAAGGCGGGGCCGGTGCTGTTCGACCCGGTGCAGGCGTGGGTGAAGCGGCTCGCGCAACTCCCCTTCATCACCGACCTGGCGGTCGAGCCCGCCCAACTCGACAACGCCGGCCTCCTCGGTGCCGCCCATCAGGCCTGGGCCGCCGTCGGCTGACCGCCGTACACCTCTCCCGCGTCACGCACACATCTGCACGCGCGGAACAGGGTCTCATGCGCACCTTTGCGCAGTTTTAACCCAATTGCCCGAATTTGTGTAACGACTGGGCCGTCCCACGCGATGCAACGGATGGATGGGGTGGGGGCACGTCATCCAAGACTGGTCAGGGGGCCTGGACCGGTCGGCAGCGGTTGGTCGATGGGGGGCCAGGACCAGCCGAACGCGTGAGCGGCGGAGAGGAAACTCTCCGCCGCCCTCGCGAACAGCACGGTGTCAAGGCAGGTCAGGTCAGCAACGTCCGCCAGCGTTGTCCAGGGCAACGCTCGACCAGAGAGACTCGGTCCCCGATGGACGTCGCGGTGCTCCTCCTCTTCGCTCTCTTCTTCACCGCGCTGTTGGTCCGGACCACTTCCAGGTACGACGTACTGCGGACAGCTGTCGGACGGCCGCGACTGTTCCAGGTCGCCGCTGTCCTGGCCGCCGCGGTCACTGTGCCGGTCGACGTGTACGCGATCGTGTACCGCACGGTCGGTCCGGGGGCCGCGGCGCTCGAGGACGTCGCCGGACGCTTGCTACTGATGAACGTCGCCGCCGCGTGCGGCGTCGCTGCCCTGCACGGCTCGCTGCGCGGACGGGCCCTCGCCGGCCCGGGGACCGCCGCAGCCGTGGCAGGGTCGGCTCCACCCATCGGGGCGCAGGCCGACGACGGCCACGCGCTCCGGATGGGTGTGCTCGGCTGGACCGGACCACTGATCGCTCTGATCGTGGTCACCGCCGTGGTGGCGGTCGGGTCCGCCGGAGACGGGATGGGCTCCGGTGGGAACGGAGCCGGTGCCGGCAGCGTCGGACCGACGACCGGAAGCGTCGGGTCCGCGCTGGCGGTCTACTCCCTGCTCGTCTGCGTGATCAGCGCCTCATCGCTGTTCCGCCGCCGGGCGAGGAGTGCGATCGATCCTCAGGAGGGATGAGGATCGTCGCGGGTTCTGCACCGCGGACGGAGGCCGGTGGCTGCGGGAGGGCTGTCCCCGACAACCCCCGTCCACGGTGCAGAACAGTCCTTTACGGCGTGAGCCACTCGGGTTCGGGAAGGCGGGTCCGGTCCAGCCGGCCGTTGTCGTCGAGCGGGAGCTCCTCGATCGGGATCAGGTCGGCCGGGACCAGGTAGATCGGGAGCTCCTTGGTCAGGTCGAGCATCAGGCGGGCCAGGACTGCCGGATCGCTGTCCTCGAGAACGACGTACCCGAGGAGGCAGGTGTCGCCGGTCGGGTCCGCACAGGCGACCACGACGGCGTCGACCACACCCGGCTGATCCGCCAGAACGTGTTCGGTTTCGCCGGGTTCGACGCGGTGACCACGGATCTTGACCTGGTCGTCGGCGCGGCCGAGGTACTCCAGCGTCCCGTCCGCCCGCCAGCGACCCAGGTCCCGACTGCGGTACAGCCGCGCCCCCGGATGGCCCGGATCCGGCACGAACGCGTGCTCGGTCTCCTCCGGCCGTCCGATGTAGCCCTGGGCAACGACCGGGCCACCGAGGTGGATCTCGCCAACCGCACCGACCGGTACCGGCCGCAGCACCTGGTCCAGCAGGCGTACGACGACGCCCTCGCCCGGACGCCCGATCGACGGCCGGTCCACAGCCGGGTTGACCTCGTGGATCGTGGTCACGATCGACGCCTCGACCTGGCCGTACTCGTTGAACAGCCGGCACTCCGGATGCGCCTCGAGGAAGTCGCGCACCTTGTGCGTCAGCACCATCGCCTCGCCGCCCGCGACGATCTCCCGCAGCGCGGGCAGCTCGGGCAGCCGCCGCATGGTCGCGAGCAACGCCGTCAACGGGCTGAACGCCATGAACAGCCGCTCGACGTCGTGGTCCCGCAGCGCCGCGATCACCGCGTCCGGGTCGTACCGGTCGTCCTCGCCGATCAGCACCAGCGCCGAGCCGGACGCGAGCGCGGTGAACATCTCCTGCACGTGAACGTCGAAACCGAACGAGGTCCACTGCAACGTCCGCAGCGAACTCCGGGTCCGCAGGTAGTGCCGGATCAGGTTGACCGGGCCGCGATGCGGGACGACGACGCCCTTCGGGTTCCCGGTCGAGCCGGAGGTGTAGATGCAGTAGGCAACATCATCCGCGGCGGCCCGCACCGGCGGCGCCTGCCGCGCCCGCGCATCGCCGTTCGACGTGGTGACCGGGACCAGCCGCAGACCGAGCCGGTCCGCCAGCGCTGCGTCGTCACCGACCAGCGCGACCGCCGACGAGTCCGCCACCATGAACGCCCAGCGCGACTCGGGTACGCCCGGATCCAGCGGCAGGTACGCCGCGCCGGACTTCAGGACGGCGAGCACCGCGACGACCAGTTCAGTGCCTCGGGCAACACGTACGGCGACCAGTTGGCCGGGCTTCACGCCGAGGTCGACGAGCCGCCACGCCAGCGCGTTGGCCCGGCGATCGAGCTCGGCGTACGTCAGTTCACGCTCGCCCTGGATCAGCGCGGTCGCGTCCGGGGTTCGGGCGACCTGCTGCTCGAAGAGGGTGTGCAGTCCGCTGAGCTCGCCGGCGACGACGGCGTCTCGTCGTACCCGACCGATCGGGCCGGCCGGAGCGGTGTCGCCTTCCAGCTCGCGCAGGGCCTCGAGGTCGGACTCGATCGGGAACATCAGGTCGGGCAGGCGCAGGTTCGGCTGGGTGGTGGCGCGACGCAGGACCGCTTCGAGGTACGCGACGAGGCGGTCGATGGTGCGCTGCTCGAACAGTCCGGAGCGGTAGTCCGCCGTACACGTGATGCCGGCGCCGTGGTGGGTCAGCCGCAGGCGGAGGTCGAGCGGTTCGGGCAGCTCCTCGTCGCCGTCCTCGAACTCGACCAGGACCTGGAAGAGCGGGTCACGCTCGAGTACGGCGAGGTCCGTGCCGGCGTGGTCGAACGCGCCCGCCGTCACGTCGCGCACCCGGTGCGCGAGCTCGCCGAGGTCGGGTTCGCCGGACAGGTCGATCCGGATCGGGAGCGCGCGCCGGGCCGCCGTCGAGGTGTCGCCCTGGGGCCGGATCAGCGCGGTTCCGATCGTCACATCGTCCTGCGCCGCGAAGCGTCCGAGCACCGTCCCGACGGCCGCCAGCATCGTCATCAGTGGGGAGACCTTCCGGCCCCGGCTGAACACGAACACCGCGTCCCCGAGTTCCTCCTCGAACTCCTTCTTCACCGACCCGACAGCGCCCGACGCGGCCGGCCGAACTCCATCCGCAACCAGTACCAGCGGCTCAGCGCCCGCCAGCGCCATCTCCCAGTAGCCCAAGTCCCGCCGCAACCGCTCAACATCCTCGCTCGTGCGAGCCTCGGCCTGTACTTCCGCGTTGACATCTGGAGCGTTCGTGGGGTCTGCCGCGGGTGCATCAGCCTGCACAGCATCGACGGCCTCGGCGCCATCGTCCACGTCCTGCACGCCTTCCGGCTCGGCCGGAGTCGATGGGTCGGCGAAGTGTTCAGAGGTTGTTGGGTCTTCTGAGGTCGCGGCCTCGAGGAGGGCCAACTGTTCGCGCATCAGCTTGGTGACGCCGTCCACCAACTGACCAGCCACGCGGAGCTGCTGCGACATGAGCACGGCCATCCCGTTGCCCGGCAGCTCAGCCTCACTGGTAGCCGCCGCAGCCTCGTCGACCTTCGCCGCCAACTCCGCCAGCCCGGAGCCCAGATCAGCCAACGCGGTCCGCGCATCGCGAGCCGGCGCACCCTCCACCGACTCCGCCTGAGCCGTCTCCTCGAGCTCTTCAGCAGGAGGCTCGACCTCCGCTTCCTCAGCAGAAGCCTCCGCTGCGACGTCTTCCGCCTTCTCGGCGACGGCTTCCACCGCGACGTCCTCGGACGCTTCGAGTGCTTCGGCGGTGTTCTCCGGCTGGGCTGCAACGGCCGCCTGCTCCGCCTCCAGGGCTTCCGGGGTCTGCGTGGCGACGGCTGTGGCGAGCTTGTGCGGAGTGGTGTAGGCGCTGAACAGGTCCTCGGGGGTGAGCGTCACCTCGAAGCGCGAGTTGATCTCGGTGATGACCGGAGCCATCGAGTCCGGCCTTGCGCCGAGCTCGGCGAACGTGTGATCGACGGTCAAGTCGTACGGGTCGAGGTTCAGCGCCTCACAGGTCAGATCCAGGATCAGGTCCAGCGAGTCGCGGTACCGCTCGGCCGACATCTCGTCACCGGACAGCACCCCGGCCCGCGCCAGGTAGTCCGCGTCGATCTGATGCGTCTCGGCCGGCAACGCGAACGGCGACTGCTCCTCCACCGGATCGTTGCTCTCAGCAACCTCTGGCTCGGCCGGCGGATCCAGCGGGATCCGCTTCACTGCCGCACTCGACGGCTCGAACACGACTGCCTGCGCCCGAGCCGCGCGCTCGAACGGACTCGGCTGCACGCGGGCCGGCCGCCCCGCACCATCACTAGCAAGCCCGGCCGCCGAGGTGTCGACGGGGTGATGCACGCGCCGGAACGGGTACGTCGGCAACGGCACGCGGCCGCCGTCGGAGTACACCTTCGACCATGCGATCTCAGTGCCCTGCTCGTACAGCTCGGCCAGCCCGTTCATCGTCGCGAGCACCGGATCCTGCCCCAGCCGCTGCGCGGGGATCCACGTGCTGTTCGGCGCGATCCGCCGCCCGGCCGGACTCAGTACGGCGTCCGGCCCGAGCTCCAGGAAGCGCCGGCAACCGGCGGCCGTGACCGCCTCGACCGCGTCACCGAACAGCACCGGCTGCCGCAACTGCCCGACCAGGTAGTCGCCGTCCAGCACCGTCCCGGACTCGAGCAGATCGCCGGACCAGCTCGACACCATCGGCGTCCGCAGCGGCTTCAGCGTGATCTCCCGGACGATCGCCGCGAAGTCCTTCAGGATCGGGTCCACCAACGAACTGTGGAACGCCCGATCCACGTCCAGCCGCTGGTACGCGACCTCCAGCCGGTCCAGCTGCTCCGCGAGCTGCCCGACGATCACCTCGGACCCTGTCAGCACGAACGACTGCGGACCGTTGCCTGCGGCAATCTCCACGCCCGGCGTCTGCGTCAGCTCGCGAACCCGGTCCGCGTCCGCACGCACAGCAACCATCGCGCCGGGCACGGTGCCACGCTGCATGAGCTCGCCGCGCTTAGCAGTCAGCCGTACGCCGTCCGCCAGCGACAAAGCACCGGCCACGCACAGAGCGGCGTACTCCCCCACGCTGTGACCGACCACCAACGCGGGCTGCACACCGAACGACTGCCAGAGCCGCGCAAGGGCAAGCTCGAACGCGAACAGTGCGGGCTGCGCGGTCTCTGTCGGCCAGACCCCCTCAGACGCGCCGGCAGGTGTCAGCAACAGCTCCAGCAGGCTGCCACCGGTCTCCTCGGCGTACACGCGGTCGCACTCGTCCAGCACCGACCGGAAGACCGGGAAGCGAGCAGCAAGCGCAGCGGCCATCCCACGCCGCGCAGCGCCCTGTCCGGTGAATGCGTAGCCCAGTGGACCCGGTCCACCGCGTGGGACCTCGGTTGCCTGAGCTGAGCCGAGTGCGTCGACCAGCTCGGCCTCGGACGCGCCGGCTACCGCGATGCGGTGCCGGTGTGGCGGTCGGCCGAGGGCCGCCGTACCAGCGAGGTCGATCAGGCGGTGTCCGGTGCCGTGGCCGAGGTCGGTGCGGAACAACTCGACCAGGTCTGCCAGAGCGTCCGGATCGGGCGCGGAGAGCGGCAGCACCACCGGTCCGTCGTCGCCGCGACGGATCTGCCGCGGCGCCTCCTCCAGGATGACCTGCGCGTTGGTACCGCCCGCGTCGAGAGCGCTGACGCCCGCGCGCAACGTCGTACCGGCCTCCCAGTCGTGCGCCTCGGTGCCGATCACGAACGGACTGCCGTCGAGCCCGAGCTCCGCGTTCGGCTCGGTGTAGTTGATCGTCGGGACCAGCATCCGGTGCTGCAGCATCAGGATGGTCTTGATCAGGCCGGCCATGCCCGCGGCACTGTCGAGGTGGCCGATGTTCGGCTTCACCGAGCCGATCGTGCAGAAGCCGACCTTGTCGGTGTGCCTGCGCAGCGCGGTCGTCAGCGACTTCACCTCGGCGGAGTCCGCGGCGGCGCTGCCGATCGCGTTCGCCTCGATGTAGCTGAGCGAGTCCGCCGCGAACCCGGACCGCTCCAGCGCACGCTCGATCAGCTCGACCTGGTTGCCCGAAGGCGCGTCCTCGTTGCTGACCGCGGTGCCGCGGATCACGGCGTACACGGTGTCCCCGTCTGCGACGGCTTGGTCGAGGCGCTTCAGCAGTACGGCGGCGACGCCGTTCCCACCGACCGTGCCGTCGGCGGCCGCATCGAACGCACGGACCTGACCGCGCGGCGACAGGATCGACTCCGGTGCCGGGTGGTAGCCCGTTGCCTGAGGCACCTGTACGGCGGCCGCACCGGCGAGTGCGAGGTCCGCGTCGCCGGAGCGCAACGCCTGGCAGGCCAGGTGCACCGCGACGAGGGACGAGGACCAGGCGGACTGTACGCCGATGGCTGGACCAGTGAGGCCGAGGCGGTAGGCGACGCGGGTGGCGAGGGAATCGCGGGACTGGTGCTGCTGGGTGTACAGGTTCATGCCGGAGCCCGCGAACACACCGACGCGGCCGGTAGTACCCGCGTACCCGCCGTGCTCGAGCGCCTGGTAGCAGACCTCGAGGAACAGCCGCTGCGCCGGATCCATCAACTCGGCCTCACGGTCGCTGAGGCCGAAGAACTTCGCGTCGAACGACTCCACGTGGTCGAGCACACCGCTGACGGCGACCAGCTCGTCGTCCACATGCCCGCCGGCCTGGCTCACCTCCTCGTTCGTGAACCGCCGGAGGCTCTCCACCCCACCGACGAGGTTGTCCCAGAACTGCTCCAGGGTCTCCGCGCCCGGAAACCGCCCCGCCAACCCAACCACAGCCACCGGCTCCACAACCCGCCGCGAACCCCGCTCCTGCCGCGCCCGCCGCGACCCCTCAGTCACGACCGCAGACTCACTCTGCGGCGCTGCCTCAGCTCCCTGCGCGGTCACGGACTGCGGCGCAAGCTCAGCCTCCTGCGCGCTCTCAGAACGCGGCTCAGACTTCTGCGTAGTCTCGGAACGCGGCTCCTGCGCGGTCTCGGACTGCGGCGCAGGTTCTGCGTGAGCTTGCGCAGTCGTGCGTTCGGGCTCCTGCTCGGCGGACGCAACCAGCTCAGGCGCAGCTTCCGACTCCTGCCCGGCCTCCGCGACCTGCTCGGCAGCTCCGTCCTCAACAGGCTCTGCCGCAGAGGCAGCCTCCACGGATGCCACCGCGACGGCTTCCGCCGGCGCACCCACCGCGGACTGCTCCCGCGCAGCCTCCTGCTCCTGTGCAGCCTCCTGCTCCCGGGCAGCCTCCGCGGGTACCTCCTCGACCGGCTCGGCTTCGGCGGCTAGCTCCTCGGTGGATCCAGACTGCTCAGCCTCTGCGATCTCCTCGGAGGTCGCATCGGCGGCCGGCTGGTCGACGGTCCCGGTCGACTCACCCCCGGCCACTTGCGACGCCTCAGGCTCGAGCTGCTCTAGGGCAACGGCCTCCGCACCAAGCTCGGCCTCACCTCCAGCAGCTAGCTCAGTCTCAGGCTCCTGCTCGTCCCCGGCGGCCTCGGACTCAGCTTCGGCGACTGGCTCGGCCTCAGACTGCTGCTCATCGGCCGTGGGCTCGGACTCGGCGGCTGGTTCCAGCTCGGCCTCGGGATGCTGCTCGTCGGCACCGACTTCGGCGGCGGGCTGGGGCTGGTCGGGGTCGGTTGCCTTGGCGGCTGGTTCGGAGGTGGGGTCTTCGGCTGGTACGTCGAGGGCCGGGGCCTGCGTGATCGTGTACCGCGCGATGAACCGCGCCGCCGGGAGCTCAGACCGAGCCGGTGCTTCGGCCGCAGGCTCTTCAGGTGCTTCCGCGGCAGGCTCGACCGACTCTGTCCCATCAGCGGACTCCAGCGGTACTTCGAGGACCGCCGACTCGACTGCTGCCTCGACAGGCTCGGTCGACCCGACTTCCCCGGAGACCTCCGGCTCCGACTGTGCCTCGGCTGCAGGCTCCTCAGCCGTTCTCTCGGCGGGCTCGGTCGACTCGGACTCTACGGAGGGCTCCGGCTGCGGCTGTGCCTCGGCCGAAAGCTCCTCAGCCGTTCCGTCGGCGGGCTCGGTCGGCTCGGACTCTGCGGTGGTCTCCGGCTCGGCCTGTGCTTCGGCCGCAGGCTCGTCGGCTGCTTCTTCGGCGGGCTCGGTCGGCTCGGACTCTGCGGTGGTCTCCGGCTCGGCCTGTGCTTCGGCCGCGGGCTCGTCGGCTGCTTCTTCGGCGGGCTCGGTCGGCTCGGACTCTGCGGTGGTCTCCGGCTCGGCCTGTGCTTCGGCCGCGGGCTCGTCGGCTGCTTCTTCGGCGGGCTCGGTCGGCTCGGACTCTGCGGTGGTCTCCGGCTCGGCCTGTGCTTCGGCCGCAGGCTCGTCGGCTGCTTCTTCGGCGGGCTCGGTCGGCTCGGACTCTGCGGTGGTCTCCGGCTCGGCCTGTGCTTCGGCCGCAGGCTCGTCGGCTGCTTCTTCGGCGGGCTCGGTCGGCTCGGACTCTGCGGTGGTCTCCGGCTCGGCCTGTGCTTCGGCCGCAGGCTCGTCGGCTGCTTCTTCGGCGGGCTCGGTCGGCTCGGACTCTGCGGTGGTCTCCGGCTCGGCCTGTGCTTCGGCCGCAGGCTCGTCGGCTGCTTCTTCGGCGGGGTCGGTCGGCTGGGTCTCTGCGGTCAGCTCCGGGGCAGGCTCCTCGGCCGCTTCGGCGGTGGGCTCGGCTGCCTCTGCAGTGGGCTCCGGCTGCGGATGTGCGTCCGCGGCAGGCTCGTCAGGTGTTTCCTCGACGGGCTGCATCGGCTCCACGGCCGCGACGGACTCCGGCCGCGGCTCGGCCGCCTGCTCGGACGCTTCCTCGGTGGGCTCGCGCTTGGCGGTGCGATCGAGCTCGGCGGTGGGCTCCAGCTCGGCGATGGGCTCCGGGTGGGGCTGTGCTTCAGCTGCGAGCGCCTCGGCTGGGTGCTCGGTGGGGCTGGGCGACTTGGCCTGTGCGGGCGGACGCGGCTCGTCGGTGGCAGGGACTCGTTGGAGCTCCGTGGTTTGTTCGGCGTCCGGGATCGGGGCGGGCTCTGGCTCGGTGGGCGCGTCGGCGGTTGGGTCGGCGGTGACCGGCGAGGTGGGGGTGCCGAGGGTCGGGCGTTGGGGTGGGGTGGGGATGGAATGCTGGAGGGTGCGTTTCCAGGCGAGGCGGACGACCGGGAGTTCGGTGGTGCGTTCGGCTGGGTCTTCTTCGGCTGAGATGAGGGTGTCGGCGGCGTTGGCGTGCGGGCCCTCGCCGGCGGGGCCGGAGTACGAGTTGGCGCCGGCCGGTTCGACGTACGGGTGGGGAGGAGTTTCCAGCGTGCCGTCGATCCAGCGTTGCTTGAGCAGCGGGCGCAGGATCTTGCCGCCGGGTGTGGTCGGGAAGTCCCGCCGCGGTACGCCGATCACCTCGGCCTCGAGCCCCAGCCGGGCCAGGACGAGACTCCGGATCGCCTGATCCATTCCCGGGATCGACTCCGGCGTGAGCGCATAGAACACGACCAGCCGGTCGGTCCCACTCGCCCCGTCCGCGATCCCACACGCCGCGACGAGGCCCTGCTCGGCACCGACCACCGTCGCAGCGACCGATTCGATGTCGTGCGCGTAGTAGAGCTTCCCGGCCATGATGATGCGTTCGCTGTCCCGGCCGGTGATGACCACCTGCCCGCCGGTGATGAACGCCTGATCCCCGGTCGCCAGCCACTTCCGCGCCGGCCAGTTGCCGATCGGGAACGCCGCCCGGTCCGCCTCCAGGTTGCCCAGGTACCCCGGCGTCACCCGCGCGGACGCGACCTGCAGCTGACCGATCCGGCCCTCCGGCAGCACCGCACCGTTCGGCGCCACGATCCGCACCGTCGTCCCCGGAGCCGGCGCACCCACCGACACCAGGCTCAGCACGCCCGGCGCCTCGGCCCGCGTTTTACCCGGCCGGGCGACTGCGACCTTCCCGGTAGCGGGCCGCTGATCGACCCACTCGATCACGCCGGTCGGTGGGATCCGGACGCGGTGCACGTTCGGCGTCAGCCCTGGCCGCGCGAACGTGATCCCGGTGACGGTCTCAGTCATCCCCCACGCCGCGACGAAGGTCTCCGGTACGACGCCGAACCGGTTCGTCAGCCGCAGGAACTCCGACATCACCGGAACGGTGATCTGCTCGCCACCGCTGACCAGACTGCGCAGTGCGGACAGGTCCCAGTGCCGGTCCGGCTCGCCCGCGATCGCCTGCGTGGCCAAGCGATAGCCGAAGTTCGGAGACCAGGAGTGGTTGACCCGGTGCTGGTCCATCAGGTCCAGCCAGCGCAGCGGATCGGCCAGCAGCCAGTCGGTGTTCACGTGCACGTTGGTGCAGCCGGTGAACACGGGCAGCAGGTGGTACAGCAGGAACGCACCGCTCTGGGTCAGCGGCAGCCAGTTCAGCGTCGTCTGTCCGGGCCGCACCGGCAGCATGGCCGGCGTACCGGCGGCGAACTCGACCAGGCCGCGGTGCGTCAGCTGCACGATCTTTGGCGCACCGGTGCTGGTGCCCGACGACATCATCAGTACAGCGACGTCGTCCGCGGCCGGCCGATGGAACTCCGACGTCGGCTCATGACCCGCGAGAGCGTCCGGGTCGAGGACCGGCAGGCCGAGGTCATCAGGGAGGTCGGACGGGCGGCCGATCAGCACGGTCCAGCCGAGCAGGTCGGTCAGCTTGCGGAGCCGCTCACGGCCCTCCTCGGACCGGTCGCCCTCAGGACTCGGGGCCATCAGCAACGGACGGATGCCGCCCAGTGTGCAGGCCCAGAACGCCGCGAAGAAGCCGACCGGTTCGGTGCAGTGCACGACCGCCGGGTCGCCGGCGCGTACGCCGTTCGCCCGCAGGCCGGCCAGGATGCGGGCGGCGAGTTCGAGCAGGGTCGGGAAGTCGAGCTTCGTCTCGCGGCCGTCGGGGCCGATCTCGACCACGCCGGCGCCACCGAAGTCGCGGGCCGCGCGGAGCAGCGCACTGGGCAGGTCTCTGGGGTATCCGGCCGGGATCATCAGGGCCGGTCCGGTGCTGATCGCCGGCCGGTCCACACCGCTTCTCACCACGTGCGTGCCACCACCTGCACGGGGTGGGTCGGGAGGGCATCAGCGAGTGCGCGGGCAGGCCGGGGAACACCGGTGGTGCCAGCCAGTTGGCGACCCACGGACACGTGCCTCCCCAACTGGACGGAGCCGGGCTCAGGGCAGACCCGTCTCACTCTCACCGACAGAAAAGCCCCGTTTTCCGCCTGCCGGAACGAAGCCGTGACCGGGCACACCCGGTGCGTCATCGCGCCGACCGACAGCCGTGAACCCTACCAGTCGAGACCGGCCCTGGAGGAGTCCGTTCCGGCGATCGATGAGTTAAGAAATCCCGCCGACCGCCGCCACCCAGGACAACGACCCTCACTGCCTGCGGATACACCGTTTCGGCAGAGTGTCCGATCACCGGAAACAGGTCGTCCCCGGCCCGCAGAGCGGACCGGGGACTCCCGGTGGAACGTTCGCTGAGCGAAGAGCTCAGCCGATGCGAACCGCAACTACGTCAGCAGTCACGGTGATCTGACCGCCGCCGGCGGAGCTGCCGTCGTCGTTGTAGCCGAACCCGAAGACCTCGACCTTCGTCGCCTCGGACACCTTCACGACCTTCACGGTCGAGCCAGTCAGCTCACGGTCCTTCGCCGGCGAGATCTCCGCACCCAGGATCGTGCCGTAGTCGTCCCCGAACGCCGTCTCCGAAGCGCCCACGCGCAGCGCCAGCTGCGGCCGGGTGCCGGCGACGCCGGCCTCCGTGCGCGCGAAGAACGCCGACGCGTTCAGCAGCCACCTGCCCGGCTGCAGGGTGATCTCCCCGACCTTCGTCTTCTGCGTCTTGAACGAGCCGCCGATGTTCGCGATCACCTTCGGGCCGAGGGTGTCCGAGACACCTTCCTTGCCGAGCACGTCGGTCGCCGGGTCGCCGGGCTTACCTGCAGGTCCGGCCGGGCCGGCCGGGCCGGCGGGCCCGGCCGGGCCCTGACCGCCGCTCTTCGCGATCTTCTGGCGCAGGTCCCATCCGAGCTTGGTTTCCGCGATCGTGTTGTCGTGGATGTCGCCACCCCAGACGCCGCCGTTGATGATCTGTGCCGAGCCGACGCTGTTGGCCGGCACGGTCGACGCGGCGGTAGCCGACGGAATCACGGCGACCCCGACCAACGCGGCCGTGAGCACCGCGGGTGCGGCGTAACGGCGTACGTGGCGGTTCTGCACGAGTTTCCGGACACGGCTGTTTGGCGCGTGCTGAGACATGTATTCCCCTCCAGTTGTCCCCGAGCCCCCTCGGGATCCAGGGGCACGTTACTGGTCTGGAGCGGAATGCGTAAGATAACGGAGCGTAAAGATTGAGGTGGGCGAAGAGGGGATCGAACCCCCGACATCTTCCTTGTAAGGGAAGCGCTCTACCGCTGAGCTATCCGCCCGCTGTGGATCAAACGACCGGCGCAGTCTACCCGAGGTCGTGGCCCAGAGTTGCCAACGCCCGGGAGTAGTCGTCGAGGTCGCGGGCCTCCGGGATCGGGTTCACGACCGACCACCGGACGATCCCTGCCCGGTCCACCACGAACGTGCCCCGCAGCGCACAACCACGCTCGGGATCGAAGACGCCGTACGACGAGGCGATTGCGCCGTGTGGCCAGAAGTCGGTGAGCAGACCGAACTCGAGCTTCTGGGCGTCGGCGTACGCCCGCAAGGTGAACATCGGGTCGCACGAGATCGCCAGGAACTCCGCCGCCGACAGCAGGTCCGGCCGGTCACGTAGCGCAGCCAACTCGCTCGTGCAGACCCCACTGAAGGCGTACGGATAGAAGACCAGTACGACGTCGCTCCGGCCGGCGTAGTCGCTCAGCCGGACCTGTTCGCCGTGCTGGTTGCGGGCTGTGAAGTCCGGGGCCCGGCCGCCGACGGCAGGGGTCACCCTCGCGTCATCCCCGGCGGCCGGATTTCGGCACCACGAGCTTGGTGGCCGACCAGTCGTCGGTCACGCTCAGGGTGCTGGTGGTGGACAGCCCGGCGACCGGAGCCGCCTCGGCGATGTCACTGGTCTCGACGTACCCGTCACGGCCGACCTTCGGCGTCAGCAGCCACACGACTCCGCCGGCCTTCAGGTCGGTGAGGATGTCGAAGAACGCGTCGACCAGGTCGCCGTCCTCCTCGCGGAACCAGAGCAGTACGACGTCCACGACCTCGTCGGTGTCCTCGTCGACGAACTCCTCGCCGGTGATCGCTTTGATCGCGTTGCGGAACTCGTCGTCGCAGTCCTCGTCGTACCCGATCTCCTGCACGACCCAGCCGGCCTCGAGGCCGAGCCGGGACGCCATGTTCGGCACACCGCTGTTGCCGTCCGCGTGGTCCGCGGTCGCGCTCACGTGTCCTCCTCCGTGGTCCCCGCTTGCCCGGGGGTAGGCGTCAGTAGCGATAGTCCATCGTGACGTACCGCGTCGCGCAAGTATGCACGAGGGATCCGTGACGTGTCCGGTATCCGCGTGGTGGGTACAGTCCGTGTCCGCTCAGATCACGCGTGCACGACCGGAATCGTGCCCCTGTGGAAGGCGAAGTAGAACGCATTCCGAACAGGTGACAGGATTGCGGTGAAGACAACCAGAGAGAACGGCAGGACACCGTGGCTTCCGGACACGAACCACCAGCCATCATCACCGAGGGGATGCCCACCCAGCTCCCCGACATCGACCCCGACGAGACACGTGAGTGGGTCGAATCGCTCGACGCGGTCCTGGACGAACGTGGCAAGGCGCGAGCACGCTACCTCATGCTCAAGCTGATCGAGCGGGCCCGGGAGCGACAGGTGGGGGTGCCCGCACTGCGTAGCACCGACTACATCAACTCGATCCCGCCCGAGCGGGAACCGTGGTTCCCCGGCGACGAGCACATCGAGCGCCGGATCCGGGCCTTCATCCGCTGGAACGCCGCGGTGATGGTGAGCAAGGCCAACCGCAAGGGCCTCGAGGTCGGCGGCCACATCGCCACCTACCAGTCCGCGGCCAGCCTGTACGAGGTCGGTTTCAACCACTTCTTCCGCGGCAAGGACCACCCCGGCGGCGGTGACCAGATCTTCATCCAGGGCCACGCCTCCCCCGGGATGTACGCGCGGGCCTTCCTCGAGGGCCGGTTGAGCGCGGACCAGCTGGACGGCTTCCGCCAGGAGGTCTCCCGCGGTCCGCACAACGGACTGTCGTCGTACCCGCACCCCCGGTTGATGCCGGACTTCTGGGAGTTCCCGACCGTCTCGATGGGGCTGGCCGCGCTGAACTCGATCTACCAGGCCCGCTTCAACCGGTACCTGCACCACCGCGGCATCAAGGACACCAGCCAGCAGCACGTCTGGACCTTCCTCGGTGACGGCGAGATGGGTGAGCCGGAGTCGCTCGGCGCGATCGGCCTGGCCGCCCGCGAGGAGCTGGACAACCTCACCTTCGTGATCAACTGCAACCTGCAGCAGCTGGACGGACCGGTCCGCGGCAACGGCAAGGTCATCCAGGAGCTGGAGGCGTTCTTCCGCGGCGCCGGCTGGAACGTGATCAAGGTGATCTGGGGCCGCGAGTGGGACGCGCTGCTGGCGCAGGACCACGACGGCGCGCTGGTGAACAAGATGAACACCACGCCGGACGGCCAGTTCCAGACCTACTCGGTCGAGTCCGGTGAGTACATCCGGAACAACTTCTTCGGCGGCGACCAGCGGCTGCAGCAGATGGTCAGCACGCTGTCCGACGACGACCTGCGCAAGCTGCCCCGCGGCGGCCACGACTACCGCAAGGTGTACGCCGCGTTCAAGAGCGCCACCGAGCACGTCGGGCAGCCGACGGTGATCCTGGCCCAGACCATCAAGGGCTGGACGATCGAGGCGCTGGAGGGCCGCAACGCGACCCACCAGATGAAGAAGCTGACCTCGGACGACCTGAAGGCGTTCCGCGACCGGCTGTACCTGCCGATCGAGGACAAGGACCTCGAGGACGCGTACAACCCGCCGTACTTCCACCCGGGCACCGACTCGGCGGAGTACCAGTACATGATGGAGCGGCGCAAGCAGCTCGGCGGCTCGCTGCCGCAGCGGCGGGTGGCGCCGAAGACCTCGCTGAAGCTGCCGGCCGACGAGGTGTACAAGCCGCTCAGCAAGGGCAACAACACCCCCATCGCGACCACGATGGCCCTGGTCCGGCTGTTCCGGGACCTGATGAAGGACCCGGAGATCGGGCACCGGATCGTCCCGATCGCCCCGGACGAGTACCGCACGTTCGGCATGGACTCGATGTTCCCGACGGCCAAGATCTACTCGCCGCACGGGCAGAACTACGAGGCCGTCGACCGCAACCTGCTGCTGTCGTGGAAGGAGTCCGAGCAGGGCCAGCTGCTGCACGAGGGCATCAGCGAGGCCGGCGCGATGGGCTCGGTGATCGCGGCCGGTACGGCGTACGCGACGCACGGCGAACCGATGATCCCGTTCTACATCTTCTACTCGATGTTCGGGTTCCAGCGGACCGGCGACTTCCAGTGGGCCTTCGGCGACCAGCTCGGCCGGGGCTTCCTGATCGGCGCGACCGCTGGGCGTACGACGCTGACCGGTGAGGGGCTGCAGCACGCGGACGGTCACTCGCCGCTGCTCGCGTCGACCAACCCGGCGGCGGTGCACTACGACCCGGGCTTCGCCTACGAGGTCGCGCACATCGTCAAGGACGGGCTGCGCCGGATGTACGGCTACGGCCTGGACAAGGACAAGCCGTTCGGTGAGGACATCTTCTACTACCTCACCGTGTACAACGAGCCGGTCGCCCAACCAGCCGAGCCGGAGAACCTCGACGTCGCGGCACTGCTGAAGGGCATGTACCGCTTCCACGAGTACGAGACCGCCGAGGGCGACGACGTACCGCGGGTGCAACTGCTCGCGTCCGGCGTCGCGCTGCCGTGGGTGCGCAAGGCCCAGGACATCCTGGCCGAGCAGTACTCCGTGGCCGCCGACATCTGGTCGGTGACGTCGTGGAACGAACTGCGCCGCGACGCCGTCGCCGCCGAGGAGCACAACCTGCTCCACCCGGAGGAGCCGGAGCGGGTGCCGTTCATCACCGAGCAGTTGAAGGACACCAAGGGCCCGGTGGTCGCGGTCAGCGACTACATGCGCGCGGTGCAGGACCAGATCTCCCGCTGGGTCCCGAACGACTACACCTCGCTCGGCACCGACGGCTGGGGTCTGGCCGACACCCGGGCGGCGGCCAGGCGCCACTTCCAGGTGGACGCCGAGTCGATCGTCGTGGCCGCACTGGAGATCCTGGCCAAGCGGGGCGACGTGAAGCCGGAGGTCGCCGCCGAGGCGGCCCGCAAGTACCGGATCGACGACCCGACCGCGGTCGCCGGCGTGAAGCAGGAGGGCGCCGGCGCCTGACGCCGGGCTCAGTCCACCAGAGCCGCCTCTCCCGAAATTCCCGGGAGAGGCGGCTCTCGTTGTCCTACCCTCGGAGTCATGCCTGAACTGATCGAGCCGACCGTCGACCTCCGCGACTCCTGGCTGGAGTCGTCGCGCGAGTGGGGCACCGCGTCCCAGGACGGCGCCGGCGTATGGGAGGCCGAGGATCTCACCACGGTCGAGGGGTTCGTCGGCTGGATCGAGCGGCTGCGGGAGCAGAGCGACGATTCCCTCCCGATCGGGCCGGACCGGGTGCACGCGACGTACTGGTGGATCGTTGAGGATGGCAACTACCTCGGTGCGATCTCGCTCCGGCACGCACTGAACGCCAAACTGCTCGAGGGCGGCGGGCACATCGGATACGGCATCCGGCCGTCGGCCCGGCGTCGCGGTCTGGCCTCGTGGGCGCTCGGCCAGGTCCTCGGCCGGGCGCGGACGCGCGGGATCGACCGGGTGCTGATCACCTGCGACGACGACAACGTGGCGTCCGCGAAGACGATCGAGCGCAACGGCGGCGTCCTGGAAGACGTCCGCGACACCTGGCTCGGCCTGACCCGCCGCTACTGGGTCACGCTCCGGCCGAGCACGCCGCTACGACAAACCTCGTAGGCCCAACGCCGCGGGAGTTGCGTATTCCGTCCGACGCGGTGGACGAGGCGCGATCCCTACCGTCGGTGACATGACTGGCGCAAGCGTTGCTCTTCTCGCGGGGACGGTGTCCACCATCCTCTTCGCGTCGAGCGTGCTGCCGATGGTGGTCAAGGCGCTCCGGACCCACGACCTGGAGTCTTACAGTCCGGCGAACCTCGTCCTGGCCAACGTCGGCAACGCCGTCCACAGCATCTACGTGGTGCATCTGCCGGCGGGTCCGATCTGGGCCCTGCACGGCTTCTACGTCGTGACGTCCGCGCTGATGCTGCTGTGGTGGCTGCGCTTCCGCCCGCTTCGGCGTGGCGTCGTCCCGACAGCGTCGTTGGAGAACGAGCGGAGACTCGCATGAACAGCACGATCGAAACAGTTGTCATCGGCGCCGGGCAGGCCGGCCTCGCGACCGGGTACCACCTGCAGAAACTCGGCCGGTCCTTCGTCATCCTGGACGGCAACGCCCGGGTCGGCGACCAGTGGCGGGCCCAGTGGGACACCCTCCGGCTCTATACACCGACCAAGTACGACGGTCTGCCCGGGCTCCCGTTCCCGGGCAAGCCCTGGTCGTATCCAGGCAAGGACGAGGTCGCCGACTACCTCGAGTCGTACGCCGCTCACTTCTCGCTGCCGATCCGGAACAGCACCCGGGTGGACCGCCTCGAACGCCACGACGGCCGCTGGACCGTGGTGATCGGTGACGAGCGGATCGTGGCCGACAACGTCGTCGTGGCGACCGGCACGTTCGGACGGACGCCCAGCCTGCCGGACTTCGCCGTCGACCTGGACCCGGCGATCCGGCAACTGCACTCCAGCGAGTACCGCAGGCCGGGACAACTGAAGCCAGGACCGGTCCTGGTGGTCGGCGGATCACACTCGGGCACCGACATCGCGTACGAGGTGGCGCAGACACACCGGACCGTTCTGGTCGGGCGCGACCCCGGTCAGCTCCCGGTCAAGCCGGGCAAGCCGGGCGAGCGGCTGTTCTGGCCGGTCTTCCTGTTCGTCGGGCGGCACCTGGTCACCCGAAGGCTGCCGAACTCCGACGCGATCATGCAGCACGGACGCTTCCACGGAGGCCCGATGATCCGGGTCAAGCGGGCGGACCTGCTCGCGCGAGGGGTCGAGCGGGTCCACGACAAGGTCACCGGTGTCGAGGCCGGGCTGCCCGTGCTGGGCGACGGCCGGGTGCTGGGAGTGACGAACGTGATCTGGTGCACCGGCTTCCGGCAGGTGTTCGACTGGATCGACGGAGCCGTGATCGGTGCCGACGGCTGGCCCCGGGAACTGCGCGGGGTCGCCGCGGAGGCACCCGGCCTGTTCTTCTGCGGCCTGTGCTTCCAGTACGCTTTCGCGTCCATGACCCTGCCCGGCGTCGGGCGCGACGCGGCGTTCCTGGCCAAACGGATCGCGGCGCGGGCCGGCACGGACCGGAGTCTTGCCCCGGCGTGACCGGAGGGTCCATCCTCGCGGGGAGGGGACTGCGATGGGCATAGTCGAGGATCTGGAGCGCGCCCGGGCGGCGTTCGACCGGCGGGACTGGGCGACGGCGTACGACCGGCTGTCGTCCGCCGCCGACCTGGGCGCCGGCGATCTGCTCACGCTGGCCACCGCCGCGTACCTGGTCGGGGACGACGATGCCTGCGTCCGCTCGCTGCAGCGCGCGTACCGGCGGGAAGTTGATGACGGCAACGTTCTGGGCGCGGTCCGGCTCGCCTTCTGGCTGGCGCTGGTGCTGAACACCCGCGGCGAGGTCGCGATCGGCCTCGGCTGGGCCGCGCGGGCGGAGCGGCTGCTCGCGGACCAGGGCGACGTGGTCGAGCGCGGGTACCTCCTCGTCCACGACTTCTATCGCCGCCTCGACCAGGGCGACTTCGCGGGCGCGTTGCGCGTCGGAGCCGAGATCACCGAGGTGGCCCGCCGGTTCGGCGAGCCCGATCTGCTCGCCCAGGGCCTCGTCTGCCAGGGCCGGATGCTGATGTACTCCGGTCGCGTGCCGGAGGGCCTCGCCATGCTCGACGAAGCCATGGTGGGGGTCGCGGCCGGTGAGCTGTCACCGATCTTCGCGGGCAACGTGTACTGCGCGATGATCGAAGGCTGTCAGGAGGTGCAGGACTACTCCCGCGCGGCCGCGTGGACAGCCGCACTCACCCGGTGGTGCGACACCCAGCCGGATCTGGTGCCGTTCACCGGCCAATGCGCCGTCCATCGGGGGCAGATCCTGCGGTTGCACGGCGCCTACGGCGAGGCGGTGCAGGAGTTCGACGACGCATGCCGGCGCTATGCGTCGTCGGGCGCCCAGGCCGCGGCCGGACTCGCGCTGAGCGAGCGTGGAGACGTCCACCGGATTCTCGGCGACCTGGCCGCCGCGGAGAGGTCCTACGACGAGGCCGCCGGATTCGGTTACGACCCTCAGCCGGGCAGGGCCCTGCTGCTGCTCGCCCGGGGCCGCACCTCCGCGGCTGTCGCGGCAGTGCGGCGGTTGCTCGCGGAGACCATGGGACCGGTGTACCGGTCGCGCCTGCTCGCACCAGCCGTCGAGGTGCTGGTGGCCGGTGGAGCTGTCGACGAAGCCGCCTCGGCCGCGGAGGAACTGGCCGGGATCGCCGCCGGCTTCGGGTGTGCCGGGTTGCGCGCGGCGGCGGCGTACTCCCTGGCCCTGGTCGCACTGGAGCGGGGCGATCCGGATCAGGCCTTGCCGCAGGCCCGGGAGGCGTTGCGGTTGTGGAGCACGCTTCAGGCGCCGTACGAGATCGCACGGACGAAGGTGCTGATCGGGCGGTCGTTCCGGCTCCTCGAGGACGAGGAGTCGGCACTGACGGAGCTCACGTCCGCGTGGCGAAGCCTCGGTGAGCTCGGCGCGGTTCCGACCCGGCAGGAGGTCGAGAGGCTGCTGCACCGCGACGGCGCGGGCGGTCTCACCGCCCGCGAGATCGAGGTACTGCGCTTGGTCGCGGCGGGGCGTAGCAACGCGGAGATCGCGCAGCAGCTGGTGCTCAGCGACAAGACTGTCGCACGGCATCTGACCAACGTCTTCACCAAGCTCGACGTCCCGTCCCGGACCGCCGCGGCGGCGTACGCCCGCGACCACGACCTGCTCTGAAAGGTTCTCCGGAGGGAGCCGGTTCACTCCCGCGGGTGAGGTCCCCGGACGGCCCGCGGCCGGATGCTCGAAGCGTGAAGCAAACAACCGAGCGACCTGTTCCCCGCTGGGCGTACGGCCTGGCCCACGCGATCCCGTTCATGACACTGCCGTCCGGGCTGTGGCGTCTCGGTCTGGTCGCCGGCTCGTCGATGGGGATGCTCGACGATTCCGGCCAGCCGGCCCACCTGCGCGGCTTCGGGGAGCACTTGTACGTCGTCTGCCTGACCATCTTCGCCGAGGGGGTCGCGCTGATCACCTTCGGTCTGGTGAAGCGGTGGGGCGAGGTCGCGCCTGCCTGGATCCCGTTCATCGGCGGTCGCCGGGTCGCGCCGTACGCCGCGATCGTTCCGGCGATCCTCGGCGGGCTCTCACTGATCGCGATCTGGACCTACGGCTTCCGGGACGTCTTCAGCGACAGCTTCATCCCGTTCGGCAGCACTGGCGCGGCCGTGCTGATGATCAGCTGCTACGCGCCGCTGCAACTGTGGGGTCCGTCGGTTCTGCTCCTGACGTGGGCGTACTACCGCCGCCGTCGTCAGGTCAGCGCGCCCGCGGCCTTGGTTTCAGCGCGATAGCGGGCAACGCCGGGGCCGGCAGCGGATCGCCGTCGTACCCGGGCACCATCGGGAAGCGGTCGTTGCCACCGGCCCCGATCGCGGCCTGCCAGGCGTCCCGGGCGGCGACGATCTCCTCGTGCGAACGGCCGATGAAGTTCCACCACATCACCAGTTGCTCCTCGAACGGCTCGCCGCCGAGCAGCAGGAAGCGAACACCGTTGTCGGAGGCAACCACGTTGACCGACTCCCGGCCGGCACCGAGGTAGACCATCTCGCCGAAGCCGGGCGTCAGGTCCCCGACCGCGAGCGATCCGTCCACGATCAGTACGGCGTACTCGTTGGAGGGTGTGAGCGGCAAGGTCAGTGTGCGACCGGGCCCGACGGTGACGTCCGCGCCGACGAGCGGGGTGTACGCCGGGGCCGGCGAGGTGACACCGGCGACGGTGCCGATCATCACGGTGACGCGGGCGCCGTCGAGCTCGAGCTCGGGTAGGTCGGCGTACGCGTTGAACGCCGCCGGGGTCGTTGACCGCACTGAGTCGGGCAGCGCGACCCACAGCTGCGCGCCGTGCAGGGTGGGCGGTGCGGTCGGCGTCGACACCTCGGAGTGGGCGATGCCGTTGCCGGCGGTCATGATGTTGAGCTCACCGGGCCGGACATACGCATGCGATCCGACGCTGTCGCGGTGCTCGATCTCCCCCTCGAACAGCCAGCTGACCGTCTGCAGACTTGTGTGCGGATGCGGCGGAACCAGCATCCCCCGCTCCCCCGGCACGTCGTACGAGTCGACCCGGTGGGTGATGTCGTCCGGCCCGTAGTGGTCCACGAAGCACCAGGCACCCACCATCCGGCGGTTCTTGTTCGGCAGCAGTCGCCGTACCTTCGTCGACCGCCCCAGCACCACCTCGCGGCCCTCGAGCAACTCGACCACAGGCCCCTCGCCGTCCCCGGTCGAGAGCACCTCCGCCGGGTCCTTCTCCAGATCGCTCATACCGAGCAATCTACGCCGGATGCCCGTCGCTCAGGAGTGAGTCCAGTCCAGCAGCGCGGGCTGGTCCCAGGTGTTGATGACTCGGTCGGCGGGTACGCCGCATTCCTCCGCGCGCTCGCAGCCGTAGGGTTGCCAGTCGAGCTGGCCGGGGGCGTGGGCGTCGGTGTCGACGGAGAAGACGCAGTCCATCTCGACGGCGAGGGTCAGTAGGCGTTTGGGCGGGTCGAGGCGTTCGGGGCGGGAGTTGATCTCGACCGCCGTACCGAACTGACGGCAGGCCTCGAAGACCACCTCGGCGTCGAACTCGGACTCCGGCCGGGTACCGCGGCCGCCGGTGACCAAGCGGCCGGTGCAGTGGCCCAGGATGTCGACGTGCGGGTTCGCGACCGCGCGGACCATCCGCTCGGTCATCGGCTCGGATGCCATCCGCAGCTTGGAATGCACGCTCGCGACGACCACGTCGAGCCGGGCCAGGATCTCGCTGTCGCAGTCCAGCGAGCCGTCCTCGTTGATGTCGACCTCGATCCCGTTCAGGATCGTGAACCCGTCCAGCTCGTCCTTCAGCTTCTTGTTGAGCTCGGCAACGACCTCGATCTGCTCCAGCCGCCGTTCCCGGGACAGTCCGTTGGCGACGGTGAGCCGTGGCGAGTGGTCGGTCAGCGCCATGTACTTGTGCCCGAGGCGGTGCGCCGTACGCGCCATCTCCTCGATCGGGCTGCCGCCGTCGGACCACTCCGAGTGCAGGTGCAGGTCCGCCTTCAGCTCCGCGCGCAGCGCCCGGCCGGCAGTCGTCAGGTCACCGGCCGCCTCCTCGAGCTTGACCAGGTACGACGGTGCGGTGCCGTCCATCGCCTCCACGATCACGGCCTCGGTCTTCGGCCCGATCCCGGCCAGCTCGGTCAGTGTGCCGGCCCGGCGACGGGCGCGAACCTCGGCGGGCGGCAACGCGGCGATCGTGTCCGCCGCCCGCCGGTACGCCTTGACCCGATGGGTCGGCTGCTGGTCGCGCTCCAGGTAGTACCCGATCGCCCGAAGCGCCGCGACCGCATCCGCCACACCCGCGTTGTCCGTCATAGGCCCATCATGCCGAAGACGTGGGAGCTATGGTCTGGACGTGGCGAAGCGGAGTTCCAAGGCGCATCTCGCGCGGGCTGATCGGTTGCAGAACCAGACCGGCGCGCTCGCCACCGCGGCGATGGCGGCGATGGACGAGCAACTGCCGTGGTTCGGCACGCTGTCAGCACAGGACCGGTCGTGGATCGGGCTGGTCGCGCAGTCCGGCATCACGACGTTCGTCGACTGGTTCCGCGATCCCGAGGCGCACCCCTCGATGCCGACCCGGATCTTCGGCTCCGCGCCGAGGGAGTTCACCCGGGTCATCTCACTGCACCAGACCGTCGACCTGGTCCGCACCACGATCGAGATGATCGAGACCACCATCGGCGACCTGCTGCCGCCCGACGACGTACCGGTGGTGCGCGAGGCGATGCAGCGCTACGCCCGCGAGGTCGCGTTCGCGGCCGCCACCGTCTATGCGCAGGCCGCAGAGTTGCGCGGCGCCTGGGACGACCGGCTGGAGGCCCTGGTCGTCGACGCGGTGATCCGCGGCGAGGCCGACGACTCGGTCCGCTCCCGCGCCTCCGCCCTCGGCTGGACCGGATCGTCCGGTACGTCGGGATCCGCCGAGATCGCCGTGGTCGTCGGTCGCGCTCCGGCCAGCGAGGGGAACGCCAACGTCGCCGACGCGGTCCGGTACGCCGCCCGCGAGGCCGGCGCTGACGCTCTGTGTGCGATGCAGGGCGACCGGCTGGTGGTGGTACTCGGTGGTACTAGCAAACCTGTCGAGATCGTACAAAGGCTGGCCCACTGGTTCGGACCCGGACCGATCGTCGTCGGGCCGGTCGTGAAGGATCTGATGGCGGCCGTGACGTCGGCCCGCGCCGCCGTCGCCGGACTCCGGGCGGCGCCTGCCTGGCCGGCCGCGCCTCGCCCGGTCCTGGCCGACGAACTGCTCCCCGAGCGGTCACTCTCCGGAGACGGCCATGCCCGCCGGCAACTGGCCACCGACGTCTACGGCCCGCTCACAGTAGGGGATGGTGTACTCCTTGACACCGTTTCGACCTACCTGGACTCGGGTGGTTCGATCGAGGCGACCGCCCGGGCGATGTTCATCCACGCCAATACCGTCCGGTATCGGCTGAAGCGTGTGGCAGAGCTCACGGGCTACCACCCGCTGAACCCGCGAGACGCTTTCACACTTCGTGTCGCACTGGCCTTGGGCCGCCTGCTCAATCCCGAGCCGGGAAGCTACGTTTTGTAGGATTCCTACAAAGTCGGCCCGGTAGAATTCGTGCCCCTTCCAGGGACACGGACGGCCCGGCTCAGGGAGAGTTGTCACGTGCTCGTCATCGTCGCGCCCGGTCAGGGTGCCCAGACCCCAGGTTTCCTCGAGCCGTGGCTGGCCGATCCGGTGTTCGAGAGCCGGCTCCATTGGCTCTCCGCGGTGGCAGGCCTCGACCTCGGCCACTACGGCACGCAGGCCGACGCCGACACGATCCGGGACACCGCGATCGCGCAGCCGCTGCTGGTCGCGTCCAGCCTGCTGGCCGCGCTGGCCGTGTTCCCGCAACCCGCCGACGCCTTCACCAAGGTCGGCGCCGTCGCCGGGCACAGTGTCGGCGAGATCGCGGCGGCGGCCGGCACCGGCGTACTCACGGCCGAGCAGGCGATGGTCCTGGTCCGCGAGCGCGGCAAGGCGATGGCCGCCGCGGCCGCACAGACGGCCACCTCGATGACCGCCGTACTGGGTGGCGACCGGGACGAGGTCCTGGCCAAGCTGGCCGAGCACGGCCTGACTCCCGCGAATGACAACGGCCCCGGCCAGATCGTCGCCGCCGGCACGGTCGAGGAGCTGGCCGCGCTCGCCGCGGACCCGCCGGCCAAGACCCGGCTGATCCCGCTGTCGGTGGCCGGTGCGTTCCACACCAAGCACATGGAGCCTGCAGTCCATACCCTGGCCGGGTACGCGACCGCAATCAGCACCCACGACCCGCGGACCCGCCTGATCTCGAACCGCGACGGCCAGGTCGTGCACGACGGCCAGGACGTCCTGCGCCGGCTAGTCACCCAGGTCAACGCGCCGGTCCGCTGGGACCTGTGCATGCAGACGATGGCCGACCTCGAGGTGACCGGCATCCTGGAGCTGCCGCCGGCCGGCACACTGACCGGTATCGCGAGGCGGGCGCTGAAGGGCGTCGAGACGTTCGCGCTGAAGACCCCCGACCAGCTCGACGACGCCCGCGCGTTCGTGGACAAGCACGGCAGCCCGTCCGAGATCGACGCGTCGCCGACCTGGCGGCTGTTGGTCGCCCCGATGAAGGGCATCTTCACCCGCTCCGGGCAGGTACTGCGGGAGTCCGGTGACACGGTCGAAGCCGGCGAGGTCGTCGCGAAGGTGAAGAGCCTGCGCGACGAGCTCGACGTCAAGGCGCCGCACGGCGGCATCGTGGTCGAGTGGCTCGTCGAAGAAGGCGACCCGGTCGCCCCCGGGCAGCCGCTGGTCCGCCTCCACCCGAACGGAGCGTCCTCATGACCACGATCACGCCGTCGACAGGATCGACGTACGCCGGTGTTCTCGGCATCGGGTCGTACCGGCCGCGCCGCGTCGTACCGAACTCCGAGATCCTCGAGCAGATCGACTCCAGTGACGAGTGGATCCAGACCCGGTCCGGGATCAAGGAACGCCGCTGGGCCAGCGACGACGAGACCGTCCTGATGATGTCGGTCAACGCCGCCAGGGACGCGCTGAAGGACGCCGGGATCGAGCCGGCCCAGATCGGCTGCGTCATCGTCGCGACCGTCACGCACCTGTACCAGACCCCGGCGATCGCGACCCAGATCGCGGTCGAGGTGGGCGCGCCGACCGCGGCCGCGTTCGACATCTCCGCCGCCTGCGCGGGCTTCTGCTACGGCATCGCGATGGCCAACGACCTGGTCCGCGGTGGCAGCGCGAAGTACGTGCTGGCGATCGGGGTCGAGCGACTCAGCGACATCACCGACCGGACCGACCGCGGTACGGCGTTCATCTTCGCCGACGGAGCTGGTGCCGCGGTGGTCGGACCGACCGACGAGCCGGGGATCGGCCCGGTCGTGTGGGGATCCGACGGGACCCAGCACCGGGTGATCAGCCAGAAGGAGTCGTGGCCGGAGGCGGTCGGCAGTTCCAACTGGCCGCACCTCACGATGGACGGCAACCCGGTGTTCCGGTGGGCGTCGTTCGAGATGGCGAAGACGGCCCAGCAGGCGCTTGACGCGGCCGGCGTGAAGGCCGAGGACCTCGACCTGTTCGTGCCACACCAGGCGAATATGCGGATCACCGACGCGATGCGGCGGGCACTCAAGCTGCCCGCGCACGTGAAGGTTGCCCGCGACATCGAGCGGCAGGGCAACACCTCGGCCGCCTCGATTCCGCTGGCGATCACCGCGATGCGCGAGTCCGGCGAGGCCAGGAGCGGCGACCTCGCGCTCGTCATCGGCTTCGGCGCCGGCCTGGTGTACGCCGGCCAGGTCATCCGGGTGCCGTAGTACCCCCATAGTTGTCCGGGCGGCTCAGGTGGCCGGCCCGGCTGAAGTAGCCCCAGCAGATCCGAAAGGGAAACCGAGAAGATGGCCAGCACCGAAGAGATCCGTTCCAACCTCGCCGAGATCGTGAACGAGATCGCCGGCATCCCGGTCGAGGACGTCCAGCTGGACAAGTCCTTCACCGACGACCTCGACGTCGACTCGCTCTCCATGGTGGAGGTCGTGGTGGCCGCCGAGGAGAAGTTCGACGTGAAGATCCCCGACGACGAGGTGAAGAACCTCAAGACCGTCGGCGACGCGGTCGCGTTCATCGAGCGCGCCCAGAACGGCTGACCACCCGCCGTTTCCGTGTGCTGGCCGGTGCTCATCGGACCACCTGTCCGATGAGCACCACACACCGGCCCACACAGTGGCCCCCACATTGGCACCCGCACCACCCACCCCTCGCTCCTGTCCCCCAGATCTCGCAAAGGATGAGGTAAAGATGTCGAAGACCCGAGTCGTGATCACCGGGCTCGGAGCCACCACGCCGCTCGCCGGCGACGTGGCCGGTACCTGGGAAGGCCTGCTGGCCGGTCGCTCCGGCGCCCGGCGGCTGACCGACGAGTGGGTGCAGAACCTCGCGGTCCAGATCGCCGCTCCGGCCGCGGTCGAGCCGACCGAGGTGCTCGAGCGGGTGAAGGCCCGGCGCCTGGACCGCAACGCCCAGCTGGCCGTGGTCGCCGCCCGTGAGGCGTGGGCCGACGCCGGCCTGGAGGACTCCGGGCTGGACAGGGAGCGGCTCGGCGTAGCCGTCGCTTCCGGCATCGGTGGCCTGCACACCACGCTGTCGAACTACGACGCCCTGAAGAACAACCCGCGCCGGGTGTCGCCGCTGGCGATCCCGATGCTGATGCCGAACTCGTCCGCGGCGTACGTGAGCCTCGAGTTCGGTGCCAAGGCCGGCGTGCACACCCCGGTCTCGGCCTGTGCCTCCGGCAACGAAGCGATCGCGCTCGGCCTGGACCAGATCCGGCTCGGCCGCGCGGACGTCGTACTGGCCGGTGGGACCGAGGGCGCGATCATGGCCCTGCCGCTGGCGGCGTTCGGGCAGATGATGGCGTTGAGCAAGCGCAACGACGAGCCGGAGCGGGCCTCGCGGCCGTGGGACGTGGACCGCGACGGATTCCTGCTCGGTGAGGGCGCCGGGGTCCTGGTGCTGGAGTCGTACGAGCACGCCAAGGCGCGCGGCGCCAAGATCTATGCCGAGCTGGCCGGCGCGGGCATCTCCGCCGACGGCCACGACATCGCCCAGCCCGACCCGACCGGGTCCGGTGCGCGGCGGGCGATGGAGCGGGCGCTGGTCGAGGGCGACCTGACCCCGGCCGACATCTTCCACATCAACGCGCACGCCACCTCGACCCCGCAGGGCGACATCGCGGAGTCGCTGGCGATCCGGTTGGCGCTCGGCAACGACGCGGACCACGCGGTGGCGACCGCGCCGAAGTCGATGATCGGTCACCTGCTCGGCGCGGCCGGTGCGGTCGAGTCGATCGCGACCGTGCTCGCGCTGCACCACCGGCTGGTGCCGCCGACCATCAACGTGGACAAGCTCGACGACCGGATCGAGCTGGACGTCGCGACCGAACAGCGCAAGCTGGCCGACGGGGACCTCGCGGCGCTGAACAACTCGTTCGGCTTCGGCGGTCACAACGCCGCCATCGCCTTCAAGACGGTGTAGCCCAGCCGCCAGTCGCCCGGAGAACGGTACGCCGTACGCCGGGCAACGCCGCAGTTTCCTTCTCACCCCGGAGGACCTATGACCACCGCCCCCGTAGTACCCAAGCCCGTCAAGCTGCCCCGCGAGCAGGACCCACGCAATCCGGTCACCCGACTGACCGCCCTGCTCGACCCCGGCAGCCTGGCGCTGATCACCCCGGACAACCTGTCCGGGATGGTCGCGGCGCGTGGGACTGTCGAGGGCGCACCCGTGATCGCCTTCTGCTCCGACGCCACCGTGATGGGTGGCGCGATGGGCGACGAGGGCTGTGACGTCGTGGTCCGGGCGTACGAGGTCGCCCGGCAGGAGCAGGTGCCGATCATCGGCCTGTGGCACTCCGGCGGCGCCCGACTGGCCGAGGGCGTGCTCAGCCTGCATGCGGTCGGGAAGATCTTCTACGCGATGACACAGGCATCAGGGAAGATCCCGCAGATCTCCGTCGTCCTCGGTCCGGCCGCGGGCGGAGCGGCGTACGGGCCGGCACTGACCGACATCGTCATCCTCGGGCCGGAGGGCCGGATCTTCGTGACCGGGCCGGATGTGGTCCGTTCCGTCACCGGTGAGGACGTGGACATGCTCCGCCTCGGCGGGCCCGAGCCGCACGGCCGCCGGTCCGGCGTCGTCCACATCACGACCGACTCTGAGGCCGCGGCGATCGAGCGAGCCCGCCGGGTCACCGACCTGCTCGCGAACCAAGGAACGGTGGCGCCCAGCGTTCCCGACACCGACCTGTCCGGGCTGCTGCCGGAGTCGGCCAAGCGCGCGTACGACGTCCATCCGCTGGTCGGAGGGGTGCTCGACGAGGACTCCTCGGTCGAACTGCACCAGCGGTGGGCACCGAACATCGTCACCACACTTGGTCGGCTCGGCGGTCGCACCGTCGGCGTGATCGCCAACAACCCGCTCCGGCTGGGTGGTTGCCTCGACGCGCTATCGGCGGAGAAGGCGGCCCGGTTCGTCCGGATGTGTGACGCGTTCGGCGTACCGCTGGTGGTTCTGGTCGACGTGCCCGGGTACCTGCCCGGTGTCGGCCAGGAGTGGGACGGCGTCGTACGGCGTGGTGCGAAGCTCCTGCACGCGTTTGCAGAGGCCGTCGTACCGCGGGTGACGCTGGTGACCCGGAAGACGTACGGCGGTGCCTACATCGCGATGAACGCGCGATCGCTGGGCGCCACGCGCGTGTTCGCCTGGCCGCGCGCGGAGGTGGCCGTGATGGGCGCGGTCGCCGCGATCCGGGTGCTGCACCGGCGCAAGCTCGCCGAGGTCGACCCCGAACTGCGCCCGCAGGTCGAGGCCGAACTCGCCGCCGAACACGAGAAGCTGGCCGGAGGCATCGACCGCGCCCGCGAGATCGGCGTCGTCGACGAGGTCGTCGACCCCGCCAAGACCCGCACCGCCCTGGCCACTGCGATCGCCGACGCCGAAGCCACCGGCCGCACTCGTGGTGCCCACGGCAACATCCCGCTGTAGCACGTAGGAAGGGCGCGGACCCTGAGGTCCGCGCCCTTCACGTGGTGCGGCCGCTGTTGTCGACAACCGGGGGTGTCCCGACACCCGGTGGCCCAGCGGCCACGGCCCCTCCCACCCTAGTGGGATGTCTGATGCTCAGTCTCATCGAAATGTTCGGGGATGTCCTGCCGTTCATGGCTTTCTTCTGAAGTTCTCAGGTTCCGTTCAGACGACCTGATGGAGCCATCGGACCGGTGCCCCGTCGCCGGCGTACCGGAAGGGCTCGAGCTCGTCGTCCCAGGGGCGACCGAGCAAGCGTTCGACCTCCTCGGTCAGGTCGGCTTCGCCGCTGGCGGCCTTCAGCATCGCGGCCTTCAGCCGCTCCTCGGGCACCATGATGTCGCCGTGGACGCCGGTCGTCGCGTGGAAGACACCGAGGTCGGGCGTGAACGAGTACCGCTCGCCCTCGACGCCGTTGCTGGGCTCCTCGGTCACCTCGAACCGGAGCTTCTGCCAGCCGCGCAGCGCGGACGCCAGCTTGGCCGCCGTCCCTGCCTCGGCCTGCCATGACAGCTCGGCCCGATAGGTGCCCTGAGCTGCGGGCTGCGGCGTCCAGTCAAGTTTCACAGGCACGCCGAGTATGCCGCCCGCGGCCCACTCGACATGCGGGCACAACGCTGACGGCACCGTGTGGACGTAAAGAACGCCACGAGTCGTCGCCACCGGGACCTCCTGTGCTCGAGGGGCGCCTTCCCCAGCGTTCTCGAACAACTACTCGATCCCAGCAGACCAACTGCGTACATCTTGCACCACCGCCCCCACCAACACCAGCAACCGCGCCGTGTCAACTACATCACGGCCGTGTCGCGCTTCTGGTCGGGGTTACGGGAACCGCGAGGCCAGGGCGATGCAAGCACCGGCGGCGGCCAGGGTGAAGAGCATCGCGATGCCGGCGAAGCGGGCGGTGACTTCCTTGTCCACCTCGTCGTACCCGACCGAGGAGCCGATGTCCTTGTAGACGTCCTCGAGCTCACCCGCGGACTCCGCGGTGTACGCCTCGCCGCCGCTGATCTCGGCGACGCTGCGCAGCTCGGCGCGGTCCGGTGGGACCCGCTGGCGGATGCCGTCCATCTCGATGAAGCCGGAGTCGGTGCCGAAGCAGATCGTGTACACCGGGGTGTTCTTCGCCTTCGCGGCCTGCGCACCCTCCTGCGCCGTCCGGCCGACTGTCCGCTTCCCGTCGGACAGCAGCACGATCCGGGCCGGGGCCGGGTCGTTCGGGTGGTCGGGGTCCGGTGGGACCTGGGTGAGTGCCTGCAGTGAGGTGAAGATGCCCTCGCCGGTCGCCGTCGACTCGGCCAGTTCCAGGCCGTCGACGGAACGCAGTACCGTCGCCCGGTCGGTGGTCGGCGGAACGATGATGGACGCCGTACCGGCGAAGTTGACCAGGGCCACGTTGAACTTGCCCGGCAGCTGGTTGATGAAGTTCTTCGCCGACTTCTTCGCCGCCTCCAGCCGGTTCGGCTCGATGTCGGTCGCCATCATCGACAGCGACACGTCGACCGCGACCACGATGGTGGCCCGTTCGCGCGGCACCTTGACCTTGTCCTTGGGCTGCGCGAACGCCACGATGCACGACAGCGCGGACAGCAGCGCCAGCCCCACGGCCAGGTGCCGCCGCCACTGCGGCCGGCGCGGCGCGACCCGGTCCAGCAGGGCGATGTTGGTGAACCGCAGCGCGTACTGCGACCGTCGGTGCTGCAGGAAGATGTACGCCGCGAGCACGACCGGGATGATGAGCAGGAACCACAGTCTGGCCGGAGACAGGAACTCCATCAGCGAGCCACTCCCTTCGGCGGTTGGTGCAGGCGGGGCGCCACTCGCCGGTAGGCGAGCACGAACCGCACGGTGTCGGCGACCCAGTCCCGGTCGGTCCGCAGGACCAAGTGCCCCGCACCTACCCTACGCAGGGCGATCCGGGTTCGTTCCCGTTGCGCGAGTGCGGCCAGCCCGAACGCTTCCCGGATCTTGCGCCGGCGGGTGTCGATCTCCCGTACCTCGCCCGTCTCGGGGTCACCGATCGTGACCACGCCGATGTTCGGCAGTTCGAGCTCGCGCGGGTCGACGATCTCCACCGCGAGCACCTGGTGCTGCGCGGTGAGCTTGCGCATCGCGCGCTCCCAGGACGGCTCCAGCCGGTTGTCGACCTCACCGTCCTGAGGGGTCAGGAAGTCGGACACGACCACCCGCAGACCGCGCTTGCGTTGGGTCCGGGCCATCGATTCGAGTGCTGCGGCCAGGTCGCTGCGATGTGCTTCCTGGTCGCCCATCTGCTCGGTCAGCAGCGCCCGGAGCAGGCCATACAGGGCCAGTCGCCCGGACCGGGCCGGCCAACGCCGGAGGGCGGAGTCACGCAGCATCAGGCCACCGAACCGGTCACCCAGTCGGTGGGTGAGGAACCCGACCGTGGCGACGGCCGCGACGGCCAGCTCCCGCTTCTCCAGCTGCGACGTCCCGAAGTCCATCGACCCGGACAGGTCCACCAGGGCCCACGTCTCCAGCTCCCGGTCCGCGATCAGGTCCCGCACGTGCGGAATCGTCGTACGGGCGGTGACGGCCCAGTCCATCCGTCGTACGTCGTCCCCGATCTGGTACTCCCGGGCCTCGGCCAGCTCGGTGCCAGGCCCCGGCAGCAGGCCCAGGTGTTCCCCGTGCAGGTACCCCTCGAGCCGCCGTACGACGGTCAGCTCCAGCCGCCGGAGCGCACGCTCGGGAGCGAGCTGCGAGATCGTCATCGCAGCCCGCGGATCCGGACGGTTGGCCACTAGACGAACTCCGGGCGGCCGGTGCCGTCGTTGCCGTCACGCCAGACCGGCTGGGGCGGCGGGACCGTGGCCAGGATGCGCTCGATCACGGCGCGCGGGTCGATGTTGTCCGCGACGGCATCGAAGGTCAGGCCGAGCCGGTGACCCATCACGTCCAGCGCGACGGTCTGGATGTCGCTCGGCAGCAGGTAGTCGCGGCCGTGGATCAGTGCGAGACCCCGCCCGGCCGCGATCATGCCGAGGGTGGCCCGTGGGCTGACACCGAGCTCGATGATCGGCTCCAGGTCGGGCAGGTGGAAGTCGGACGGTGTCCGGGTCGCCATCACCAGGCGGACGGCGTACTCCGCGACGAGGTTGTGGACGAAGACCTGATCCGCGGACCGCTGCAGCTCCAGGATCGTCTCCGGCTTCAGCACCTGCCGGGGCTCCGGCGGGTCGACGCTCATCCGGCGAAGGATCTCGAACTCCTCGTGCCCGCGCGGGTGGGGTACGTCGATCTTGACCAGGAACCGGTCCCGCTGCGCCTCGGGCAGCGGGTAGACGCCCTCGGACTCGATCGGGTTCTGGGTGGCGATCACGATGAACGGCTTCGGCATCGGGAAGGTCTGGCCGCCGATCGACACCTGCCGCTCGGCCATCAGCTCCAGCATCGCGGACTGCACCTTGGCCGGGGCCCGGTTCACCTCGTCGGCGAGCACGAAGTTCACGAACGTCGGGCCGAGTTCGATGTCGAAGGCTTCCCGGGTCTGCCGGTAGATCCGGGTGCCGACGATGTCGGACGGGACCAGGTCGGGGGTGAACTGGATCCGGGCGAACGTGCCGCCGACCACCGACGCGAAGGTCCGCACCGCCAGCGTCTTGGCGACGCCGGGCACGCCCTCGAGCAGGCAGTGGCCCTTGGCGAGCAACGAGACCATCAGCGTCTCGACCATGTGCTCCTGGCCCACGATCACCCGCTTGACCTCGGTGACGGCCTCGCCGATCAGCCGGGACTGCTGGGCCACCGATCCAGCTGGCACAGTGGTTTCGGTCATGCCTGTCCTTCCGGGGTCCGCGCTCGGACCTTGGTCATCTCCGCGCCGCGTCGCTGCTGTGGCGCACTCACAACTCCGGCCATTCCATCAGATCCCCGGGTCCGCCGGGCCGACGGCCCACCAGGTCCTTTCCCCATCCTCCCCATCGACCCAAATTCACAAGCCTCGACCGGGGCCGTCACAGCGGGTGAGTTCTCCCGGTGGCGACAGTGCTACCAGGGATGTGGTGGGATTGGAGGTGATGACTGCGACGGAATCACAGGCTGAGGTGCGTACGGCGGACACGCCGGACGACGCGCCTGCGCGGGTGATCCCGGAGGCACTGCCGCTGCTGCCGGAGGATCCGCCGCGGGTCGGCGAGTACTGGCTGCGCGGCCGCCTCGGCGCGAACGCGGCCGGCTACCTGTACACCGCAAGCGCCGACGACGGCCGGAGCGCGGTGGTCGCGATGATGACCGAGGGCTCCGCGGACGACGCGGCTGCCCGGGACCGGTTCGTGAACGCCGTCGACGAGTTGCCGGACGACGCCGTACTGGCGCACAACGACTCGGACGACAACGACCTGGCGCTGTGGGTCGCGCTCGGCCCGATCCGGACCGACGACGGGACCAGCGCGGCGTCGGACGAGCGGCTGATCGCGGAGCGCCGCGGCGAGGACGTGCTGTCCGCCGTACTGATGGACCGGGTCCCGCAGAACGGACGGGTCCGCGGACCGGACTTCCGGCACTACTGGGAGGGTCGCCGCCGGCCGGGCCTGTTCCGGATCTGGCCGCTGCCGTGGCCGAACATCCTGCGCCCGGCGTCGCGCTGGGCGCTGATCTTCGCGCTGGTGACGATGGCGCTCATCATGGCGCTGGCCGTGTTCCTGGCCTGGCTGCTGTTCCGCAACGCCGAGCCGCTGGAGCCGGAGCCGGTCATCCCGACGCCGAGCAACACGGTGACGGTGACGGTCACCCCGACCACCCCGCCGCCGAACACCGGATCGACCGGACCGACGCCGACCACGAGCCAGACCCCGACGACCGGAAGCCCCACGGGTACACCGAGTTCGGGGACGCCGCCGACGAACCCCGGCGACAAGTTCTGACCCGGAATTTCAGTGGCGGGCGTCGGTGCGTGGCCTGCTCAGTGCGTGCGGCTCAGTGCGTGGCCGGCTCGCGGCCTCGGTTGAGGGTGAGCAGACCGATGAGGCTGATCACGGCCCAGCTGCCCTCGAGGAGCAGGAAACCCCACGAGGACTCGACCGCGGCGATCACCGCGAGTACCCCTGAGCCGAGCAGGTTGAGCAGTTGGTACGCGAGCGTGCGCTGACGGAGTTTGCCCGCCTGGGCGGCCGCGAAGGCGACCAGAATGGTGACCGCGCCGGCGATCTCGAGAATGTCGATGGCATGCATCGGAGTGGCCCCTCCTGGGGCGGGCGCCGTCTTGTCGTGGACCGGGTACGACGCCACTCGACCGGGGAACCGCAGACCGCGGAACCTGCCGTCAGGATACCAATCGCAGCAATTCCGGATCCCGCCACAAGGTGGCCGGCACCGGCTGCCGCACCAGGGCCGCGTCGGCGCGGATCTCGGCCGGGCTGGCCGCGGCGATCAGCACGGACGTGACCGAGGCATGCCTTGCCGGGAAGGCGAGTGCAGCCTGCGGCAACGAAACGCCGTACCGCTCGCAGACCGCAGAGATCCGCCGGACCCGGATCGCGACGGGATCGCTGGACTTCTCGCTCTGCAGGATCGGCCGGGTCAGGATGCCGGACACGATCACCGAGATAGCGCGAGCCAGGCAACGATCCAGGAGCGGCGCCGCGGACTGATCGAGGAGCGAGTACTGCCCGGACAGCAGCACACAATCCAGGTCCACATCGCGCACCAGTCCATCGAGCAGCCGCCAGTCCCCCGAGGCCACTCCGATTGCCTTGATCTCTCCCCTACGCCGCATCTCGTCCAGCACCGGGTACGCCGCCTCGATCGCGGCCTCGTCGGGATCTCGGACGAGCACCACGTCGACTGCGAACCCGAGCCGTTTCACACTCGCCCGCACCGACGCACCGGACTCCTCACCCGCCACCTTGGTGGACACGAGGAACTCACCACGCGGCCGCCGTTGCAGCGCCGTACCAAGACGTCGTTCCGACTCTCCGTACGCCGGAGAGGTGTCGAAGAACCGGATGCCGGCCTGGTACGCCGCGTCCACGGTGGCGACCGCGGCCGCGTCACCGTCCGGCCCTGGCGGTTCGCCGAGACGCGAACCGCCGAGCCCGAAGCGTGGTGGCCGGAACCTGCTCACCGAGGTGGGCGCGAGCGCATGGCTGGGAGCGGCCATCGCACTGTCACCTCCCATGGTTGGCAGTAGCTACCAGGATCGGTGAGACGCGACGACTTCGCATCCCGAACTCGCCCGAGTCAGCGGCCGGGACCGTCGTCAGGGCGCGGATCCTTGTTGCGTTGACGATTCAGCACTGTGAGCTTGCCCGGTCAGAGGATCACGAGATGCTGATCCAGGACGGGTCGCTCGCCGGGGAACTGAAGGTGACCGACGTACCGAGAGCGCTCCGGCCGAGGTAGCGAGGGTCGACCGTGTCCACCACGACGACCAGATGGTTGCCGGCCGGGACCTCCCAACTGGTCGCCTCGAGTCGCACGTCGATCGGCACCGCCTTGCCTGGGGTCGCGCCGCGCAGGGTCAACGGCTTGTGCGTGATCAGCGAGCCGACGCCGAGCGCGTTGACGTCGTACAGATAGGCGAAGAGCGAGGTGTTCGGACCGGACGGCTTGACCGTCAGATGCAGCTTCGGCGTGCCGTTGACCACGGCGCCACTGGTGTAGACCGGGCCGGACCAGACGCCCGCGAACGACCTGTCCACGAGCCGAGTCGCGACCGCGGTCGGGATCGACAGAAGCCCTTGCAGCGCGCCGGAAACGAGCACCACGCCGCTGTCCGCGAGGGTCGGCACACCAGCGGCGATGTTGCTGGTCCACCCCGTCGAGGCCTGCGACTGGAGACTGCCGGTGCGCGACAACCCGGTCGGCTTGGTGAGGTACGCCGTAAGCGACTGTCCGACGGCGGCCCAGCTCGGGTACCCACGCCACCCGCCGCGTTGCGACTTCAGCTGCACCGGCGCCTCGGCGTCGGCGCCGTTGTCCGCGCCCGCGATGTAGTGCCGCAGCCAGGCCGCGAGCTCGTCCCAGGTCTCGTTGGGCAGGCCGATCGCGCCGGGCACCTCAGGGGTCGCATGGTCGCCGTGCGCGAGCAGCAGCCGCTTCGGGCCGGTCAGCCGGGTGAAGAAGTCGGTGTACTGCGAGGGCGGGAAGATCGAGTCCTCGAACGCGTTGGCCAGGAACACCGCCGGGGCCTTCGCGTTGACCCGGTCGACCATCGTCGCGGCCGACCTGACCGGCGCCAGCTGCTTGGCCTCGGCGATCGCGCCGTCGAAGTTCCCGGTGACGAACTTGGTCTGCAGCGACGCCATCTCCGGACCCGGACGGCCGGTGATATTGCCGAGGGCAAGCAGACCGGCGACGGACTGGAGCGCGACCGTGTCGTTCGGATCGAGCGACGCGATCAGGTCGGCCCAGCCGCTCATCGCGCCGACCGCCTTGATCCGCGGGTCCTGCGCACTCGCGAGCAGCGAGGTGCCGGCGCCGTACGAGATCCCGACCGCGGCGACGCGGCCGGTGTCGGCCGGCGTGTGGTGATCGGCCCAGTCGATCACCTTGCTGACGTCGGCGACGGTCGGCGGGCCGGCGATGTCGATGCCGCCGCCGGAATCCCAGAAGCCGCGACTCGAGTACGCGATGACCTGGAACCCGGACCTGGCCAGCTTCGCGCCCTGACCGACGTACTCGACGTTCGGCACGCCCCAGCTCGACGGCATCACCACGAGCGGGAACGGCCCGTCGCCCTGGCCGGTCGGCGTCAGCACGACGGCGCCGATCCCGATCCCGTCCGCCCCGGGGATGCGCTGGTACGACGTACTGAAGCCTGCCGCGGACTGGTCGGCCTCGGCACGCGGACCGATGGTGATGAGGGCCAGCGCAACGGCAAGGGCGACAGCGAGGGCGGCTGCGAGTCTGCGCACGTGAGACCTCCGGCGTCCGGACTACCATCGAGAATTACCGGAGGGTAACCAGAAAGCTGCCGCTGTGTCACTATCTCGGCACGGTGAGTGCCGGATCCACTCCGGTTGCCTCGATCGACCACTCCCACAGCCGCTTGGCCAGGTCGGGGTCCTGCGCGGTGCGGGTCGGGTGCGCGAGCGCCGGCTTGCCGCGGAACCCGAGGAAGCCCGGGCCGACGTACGAGCCGGGGCGCAGGTCAGGGTTGGTCGCGGCATACAGGCTCGGCCAGGCCCCTGCCGCGGCGGACTGCGCGAACAGCGTGTTCCCGATGGCCATCAGGTTGGCCATGAACCGCTGCCCCGCGAGTTCCGGGCCGTAGGCCTGCAGGTTGGTGGACGCGTAGCCGGGATGTGCGCCGGCGCTGAGCAGCTTCACGCCGGCAGCGCGGGCGCGGCGGTCGAGCTCGAGCATGAAGAGCACGTTCGCGAGCTTCGACTTCCCGTACGCGTCCCACTTGGAGTAGCCGCTGGCGGGTCGCCGGAAGTCCGCCTCCGCGATCCCGCGAACAGTCGTGTGCACGAACGAGCTGACCGTCACGACCCGGGCCGCGGGCGCCTTGAGCAGCAACGGCAGCAGCCGGCCGGTGAGGGCGAAATGCCCGAGATGGTTGGTGCCGATCTGGAGCTCGAAACCGTCCTTGGTCTGCAGGTACGGCGTCGCCATCACGCCGGCGTTGTTCACGAGCAGGTCGAGCGTGTTGTAGGTCGCGGTGAGCTTGCCGGCCGCCTGCTCGACACTCGCCAGATCGGCCAGGTCCAGCTCGACGACTGTGGGCTGCCGGCCGGATGCGTCGGCAAGGGCTTGGGAGACCTTGGCAGCCTTCTCCGGATTGCGCGCGCCGATGAGCACCTCGGCGCCGTGTCCCAGCAGTTCGAGCGCCGTCTCGTACCCAAGGCCGCTGGTGGCGCCGGTGACCAGCGCCCGTCGTCCGGTCAGGTCGGGGATGTCCGCCGTACTCCAAGTCATGCGCCCACAGTAGTCGTGAGCGCACAACCTGGAGCGACCGTCAGAGGATCTTGCGCGCCTTGAAGGCGTCGGTCACCTGCTGCGCGGCGGGCTTGCCGTAGAGCAGCCGGGCAGCCTGGACGGTGTCCTGGGCCGCGGCGGCGAACGAGGTGTCCGGGTCGTAGAAGAACGTCGCCTCGAGGATCACCTTGTTGGCCTTGGTCCGGCCGAGGGCACGGTTGATGTCCCACAGCGCGTTCGACCAGATCTCACCGTCGTCGTGCACCTCACCGACGATGTCGTCGGTGGTCTTGCCGGTGTCGGTACGACGCAGGCAGTGCGGCTCGGTGCTGGTGTACGACGTCGCGTCCCAGTCCATCACGCAGGGCAGCTCGAAGCCCTTGCTGACCGGCTCGGACATGGTGACGGCCCAGTAGTCGCCGAAGCCCTCACCGATCGATCCGGCCGCCACGTTCGAGCCGAATCCCGGCACCACGTCGTCCTGGATCGCGTGACCGTACTCGTGCCAGATCACCTCGGCGTCCTCGGCGTCGTCGACGCCGCCTTCGCCCATCGTGATCATGTCGTCGTCCGGGGAGTAGAACGAGTTGTCGCCGGCGAACGTGTTGATCGAGAAGTCCTGCGACTCGTTGTTCACCTCGGTGAAGCCCAGCTGGTGGATGTACTCCTGCGTCTGGTTGACGTGGTAGTACGCCATCACCTGCTCGAACTTGTTGTTCGCGCGCTGGTAGACGAAGTTGTTGTTCGTGTTCTGTGCGACCCCGCCCTTGGCCTCGTCGATGTTCACGTAGGTGCCGTTGAGCTTGCCGGAGCCGTCCAGGTTCCGCAGGATCACGTTCTTCTGCGCCAGGAACAGGGCGTCCTGGTTCTTGTCGTTCTGGTCGGTCAGCTTCTCGTTCTTCTCGCTGACCACCGGGTTCGGGTCGAACACCGAGCCGTGGCCGTCGACGTTCTGGCTGATCACCTTCGACTCGACCACGGTCCCGCTCTTGGCGTCGACCAGGGACTGGCTGACGCCCTCGGCCGACTTACTGGTCACCTTCCACACCACCCGCGCGTCCTTGCCTCCGACGACGGCAAGCTGGGCCGCGCCTTGGGTGGCGGTCGGCGCCGGTACGGCGTCCTTGTGCGGCCCGGCGATCCGGGCCCGGGCGGCGCGGGCGCTGACGACGCTGTTCGCGCTGCTGGTGGCTGTTGCCGCAGGCACCTTCGCCGACACGTCCAGATCGGCCGGAATGGCGTCCCGTCCGTCGGCGATCTCGACACCGCCGGCCTTGGTCTCGTGCTTGGCGTAGTACCCGTTGACGACAGGCAGGCCCTTGAAGGTCTGCTGGTACCAGTAGTGCTTGCCGAGCAGCGACGTCTTGGTCTTGATCAGCTTCAGGTTGCCCAGGGTCGTGGCCTCCGGCGCGGCCCCCGCGGCGCTGGTGACGGACAGCCCGAGCGAGATGGTGGCCAGTCCGGCGGTGACGGCCACGACCGCCTTGCGGCGTTTCGTCATACGTTCCCTCCCACAGTCGACGAACCCGTTCGTGTTGCGTGATGCAACAACTACAATCCGTCGAGACCCTAGTTCGCCTCACTGCCTGCTGGGAAGCGATAGTCCCCGTCGTTCCGCGCCCGCAAGGGAAAACCTGTCGACCGCCCGCAGCGTCCGGCCGGGCTGGCGCCTTCACCCGATCGCGAGAGGTTTGGTCGGGTAGTTGCGCAGGACGAGCGAGGTGCTGACCGGCCCGAGACGCCCGATCGCGTCGACCACCTGCTCCAGGCGGCCGGCGTCAGGCGTGTGGACGTCGAGGAGGAAACAGTCCTCACCGGTCAGCCGGTAGGTCGCGGTGATCTCCGGGAGACCGGCGAACAGCTCGAGCGCCTCCGGGATCCGTGCATGCAGCGTCCGGATCCGCACCGCCGCGTGGATGTTGAGCCCGATCCGGGCCGGATCCACGATCGCTTGATAGCCGGTGATCACGCCGGACCGCTCGAGCCGCTGAATCCGCGCCGACACCGCCGGCTGCGACAGATTCACCTGCCGCCCGATGTCGGCACCACTCAACCGCCCGTCGGTCTGCAGGATCGCCAGGATCTCCCGGTCGATCGCATCCAATGAATTCGTGTTCGATTCGCTCATCTGCCTTCGATCCATCAGCTGACACGCCTCCCTGCCAATGACCGGCACCATGATGGTGACATCTCTGATCACCTCTTGGGAGCTGTCTCATGCATTTCATCATCGTCCCCGGCCTGAACGGCTCCGATCACAACCACTGGCAGTCCGCCTGGGAATCCGGCTGGCTCGCCAACTCGACCCGCATCGCACCGGCATCCTGGACGCATCCCGACCGCGACGACTGGACCGCCGCGATCGACCACGCGGCCGGTCAGGTCGCCGACGACGACGTTGTCCTCGTCACGCACAGCCTCGGTTGCTACGCCGCCGCTCACTGGCTGACCACGAGTGCAGCACCCCACGTGCGTGGAGTCTTCATGGTCGCGTCACCGGACCAACGCGCACCCACATTCCCGACCACGCTTCTCTCGACCTTCGCCCGCCTCGAGCCCAGTCCCCTACGCCTCCCCGCCGTACTGGTCGCCAGCGACGACGACCCGTACTGCACCGTGGAAGCCGCGGCCGGCCTCGCCGTCAACTGGGCCGTCCCTCTTGTCACCACGGGCCGCCAAGGCCACATCAATTCCGACAGCGATCTCGGTCTGTGGCCTCTCGGCCAGCGACTCCTCACCAGCTTCGTGGCCGGCCTTGGCCTGACGGTCGCCACTTGACGCTGACGATCGGGGATCGTCGTATCGCCCCGAACACCAGGTCTCACTGGCGAGCGGCTCGAGTAGAGGACCGAACCTGGCCGCTTCTTCTCGTAGCGTCGAACCCGACGTACAGGAGAGGATCCCGCCATGACCAAGCTGAGCCTGCAGGCCCTGAGTCGCGCAACCCTGGAGCGGCAGTGGCTGCTCGAACGCCGGGACGCGACCGCGCTGGAGGCGATCGAGCACCTCGTCGGTATGCAGGCGCAGTCACCACTCGCGCCGTACGTCGGACTGTGGACGCGACTGCAGTCCTTCCAGCCGGAGGAACTCGCCACCCTGCTGGAGGAGCGGCAGGCCGTCCGCGGTTCGATGATGCGGGCGACGATCCACTTGATGTCGAGCCGCGACTTCCTCGCGTTCCGCCCGCTGATCCAGCCGCGGCTCGAGCGCGAGGTGTTCCAGAACATGACCTACGGCCGGCACCGCCTCGAGGGTCTCGACATCGACGCCGTACTGCGAGCCGGTATCGACCGCATGACCGCCGGCCCGGCGACCGCCGTACAACTGCGTGAACACCTCGGCCCACTCTGGCCCGACCGCGAACCCGCCGCACTGGCCCACGCCGTACGCTGCCTGCTCCCCACCATCCAGACCCCGCCACGCGGCATCTGGGGCAAAGGCGGCAACCCCGCCATGTCCACCGCTGACCTCTGGCTCGACTCCCCCGTCGACCCCGCCGCCTCCACCGACCCGGTCCCGTCCCTCGAGCGGCTCGTACTGCGCTACCTGGCCGCGTACGGCCCTGCCTCGGTCGCCGACGCCCAGACCTGGTCCGGCCTCACCCGCCTCGCCGAGATCTTCGACCGCCTGGACCTTCGCACCTACACCGACGCCACCACCGGCCGAACCCTCTACGACCTCCCCACCATCACCCTCCCCGCCGAAGACACTCCCGCCCCAACCCGCTTCCTCCCCGAATTCGACAACCTCCTCCTCTCCCACGCCGACCGAACCCGCTGGATAGACACCCCCACCCGCCAGCAACTAACCCTCCAGGAAGTCCTGACCCGAGGCTCCCTCCTCCACAACGGCCAAGCCACCGCCCTCTGGAAGCAAACCAAGTCCAAGAAGTCAGCCCTCCTGGACATCGAGCCGATCATCAAACTGACTCGCTCCGCCCGCACCGCGATCGAGTCAGAAGCCCACAACCTCCTGACTTTCGCCGCCCCCAACACCACCCACGAAGTCAGGTTCACCGAATCCTGATCCGCCACTCTCTCCAGCTCAGCGGAGACGCATCAGATCAGTTCGACTGAAGGAAGCGTTCCAGGGCGTGCGCGCGGTCGGTGAGAGATGGGTAGCTCGACATCAACTGCCGCCGTCGGCTGCCGTCGCGCCCCAGCATCTGCTGGTGCTGGAACTGCCAGCCATAGAGAACCTGGATGAGCGTCGCACCGTATCCGAGCTCGGCAGCGCGGCGATCGGCGCGGATGACGTCGCGTCGGCTGAGCCAGGCAAGGATCGGCGGCGCGACGAAGGGCGTGAGGAACAGCAGCGGCAGCAGCAAGCTGTCATCGAGCAGCAGGACGGCGAAGAGAACTCCGGAGTACGCCAGCAACACGAAGGCAACGACCACACATCCGACGGCGGGAACCGCCAGCATCAACCGGCCGAGTGCCCGTACTCCGATCAGTGCGCACCGCGCCGGAATCGAGTACCAGAAGCTGAGCAGGCTCAACCAGTCCCGTCCGCCCAGGTGATGACCGAGTTCATGAGCCAGCGCCGCTTCGAGGTGCGCCGGAGGCAGTGTGTAGAGCGCCCAGCGGCTCACACCAACAACGTGTCCCGGCGTCGGTGTTGCGTTGACCTCTTCGGAATCCTGAATCCACAGCGTGTACCTGTCCTGCGGCACACCGGCTCGTTCGATGACCTGTCGCCAGGCCATCTGCAGTCGCTGCTCCTCCACGAGAGTCGGCTGCCGAAGTCGGAACAAGTAGCGAGCAAGCATGTCTTCGACAGGCCGAACGAAGACAACCGCTCCGGACAGCATCCAGGCAACAACAATGATCCATCCCCAGCCGAAGCCGAGCAGCCCAACGATCCACGAGACGATGGCGAAGCTCCAGAAGTACCAAGGCAACGCCGACAGCAGGAGAGTCGCGGTGGAAACGTCGACCCGGGCGCGTGGGGAACCGGCATCGGCACCGGTTCCAGCCGCGTCCGGAGGCAGTTGGATCCACTGTGAATTCGGGGGCACGGCTGGTGGACCGCCGGGCCCCGGCGGCTGCCTGGGCTCGAGTTGGCCGGGCTCCCAGGCGCTGTCCTCAGGTGGGTCACCGGGGCCGGTCATCCGAGATTCTCCTTCTGCATGGGTGAGGCGTGAGGTCCGGGTCAGAACACGGACACGTGAACGTGGTCGAAGTGGCCGCCGGTGGCGTCGGTGGGGTTGTAGACGCCGCCGCCGTTGTACGGGATCCACGTTCCGCGGCGGGCTGACCAGATCTTGCCGTACCAGATCACATAGTGCACCCCAGTCTGCGCCGCGGTCTTGACCGCCCAGTTGGCGATCTGGTCGCCGCGGACTCGAGCCGGGGCGGACTTCCTGGCGTCGGCCCCGACCATGACGTCGCAGGCTTTCCCCCGCGGATGGTCGCTGGTCGGGTTCCAGACGTGGGCGTCCCAGCAACTCATACTGAGAGTTCCAAGGTTCTTGCGGGCCTCGGCGGTCCAGGCCGCCGTCCGCGGTGTGACCAGGCCGCCGGTGCCACTCGGGTCGGTGACACTTGCCTTCTGCTCGGGCCAGACCCCGTTGATCGGTCCGTTCTCGACCAGACCGCCACTTTGCCCACCGCAGTCGTCATCGTCCAGCACGCCTTCATTCGCCGAACCCGGAGGAGGTGCGCCTGATCGACCGGCATACGGATTCCCCGCACGGGTCAGGTCGATGCCCGCCTCCGACGCGATCTGTCGCGCCTCCTGCTCCCGCAGCGCATAGCGGTCGGGGAACGCCGAGACCTGAACAGCTTGAGCGACGTCGCCAAGAGGCATCGTCGGCCAGCCGTTGATGTCGACCAAGCCAGGAGGGTTCGGAGCTGCGGACCCGCCGAAGAAGGCGTCGGCTGCATAGTGCGGATCCATGATCTCTGCGACTGTTCCCCATCCGGCTGCCGGACGCTGCTGGAACAGCCCAACGGAGTCTGCGTCGCCGTACGACAAGTTCTGCAGGTTCGATTCGACCAGAGCCGTCATCAACGCGATCAGAGTCGCCTTACCGGGCAGACCACGCTCGATCGCGGCCTGGTCGATCAGCTTGGCGAAGTCTTGCTGGGATTTGCGAATCCAGCCTGCTGGAACGCGGCCGCCGGCTTGTCCCGGTGGCAGCGGGAGGCACGCCGCCTGCGGCTGAGTCGTTCCGCCGAAAGGCGCGACCATCAACAGACTCACGATCCCGACGACCGCGAGCGCAACCGCGCCCTTGACGTACACACTTTTGCTCGCGACTGCCAGGAAACCCCGACCGACATCACGTTCGTCGAACATCGCGATCCCCCACCGTCATGGCCCCGTACCGCCAGACACGTCACTGATGACCCACTGGCCGTTCTGGTTCGCGAGCGTGACGAGCAGGGGTACGTCGATGCGCTGAGCATGCTTGCCCGTGACATTGATCGTGACCTTCACGAAGCGCGTGATGCGATCCGGTGTGTCGACCGGCGCCTCCGCGTTGGCCGCCGGCGCACTCACCGGAGCAGAGACGACCGTCGACTTTCCACCGTCCGCCTTCAGGGCGTCGTAGGTGGGATCGCCCGCCGACGTGAAGCTCGCGGCCACTTCCTCGGTCATGTACTTCGAGGCCTTGCCGACCAGCGCGGCATAGTCCTCGGTGCTCGGGTCGCGGGTGTAGAACACCCGAGCCCAGGCGCCAACTACACCGGTGGCCAAGGCTGTCGCATTCGCAGATGGGCGCCGGGTCTCAGGTGGCGGGGTCGTCAGGGCCGATGTCGTCGCGGTCGGTGCAGCTTGGCTCGACTGATTGTTGGACGGAGCCGTCGGCAGGACGACCGTGCTTCCCGGTGTCAGGAGCCCAACCGGAGATCCTCCATCCGTGTCCTTGTCGCCGAAGAGGCGCGGCAGACCACCGCCCAGACCGAGAATCACGATGGCCAGGATGACGACCAGGACGACGATGACCGCCGGGCTGGTTGGCTCGGCCTGTCGTTGGCTGCGCAGCCACGCCATACGCTGCGCATGATCGTCGCGCCGCCAGCTCTTCTTCGCACGACGACGCTCGCGACCGCTGAGCTCGTCCATCTCCTCCGGATAGTCGTAATCCGTGCTCATCAGCGAGCGCCAGCCGTCGGGCGCATCCGGCCGCCGATCTGACGGGTGCCCGCCGTCAATGTCATCCGGCGGACTCGGGTCCGGGGCATTGTGACGTGGCCGGCCGCTACCTTCGCGGCGGGCGTGAGGCGATCGTGATCTCCGAGCCATCAAGCATCACCTGCGCGGCACGTGCATTGTCACGCCGTCCTTCGTGACAGTGGAGTACTCCCGGAATCTCCGCTGTTGAGAGGTCGGTGGTTTGCGCCGCGATCGCTGCCCCTTGGGTGGTCCCTCCCGCAGACTCGCAGAATGCGTGTGGACACGGGGCTGCTGATGCCTGAGCTCGTTCGCAGGCATCGCTGTCTGCCGAGAATGCCGCCCCTTCGGCGCGTCCGACACCGCGCGCCTCGATGCGCGACTGGTCGATGAACTGCCCGTGGCCGCGACTCCCGCGGCGGTCACCGTGATGGTGCGGCGCTTGTCGGCATCCTTGCCCTGACCGCGGGAGCGGGCGAGATTGAGTGCAGAGGTGCTTCGTGTTGGATGTGCCGCGGCAGCAAGCCGTCCGCCGGCACCGGCCGCGCCCTGTCCACCAGCAGGTCCGGTCGGACCTGCTGCTGCGTCGGTCCGCCGCCGGTCAGAACCTTGAGTCAACTCGTACGGCGAGCCGCTCGCGCCTCCACGCGGCAGAGCATTCAAGGCGGGCGCCTGCCGGTAGACCCGCACCGAGGAAACTTTCTGCGGGCCGGTTGCCCCGGTGTCTCCGTTGCGTTCTCGCCGCTCTGTCATCGCCGGGGCTGCCCCACGGCCGCCCACCGCACCTGCTAGTCGCCTGAACGCCCCGAGGGCACCCTTACGGGCGAGACCGCCGAGGAGGATGCTCCCGGATCCCGGCCGCATCAGCGACGTGAGGTTGTCGAGCAGTCGGCGCAACCTGAACGCGGCGATCAAGACCGCAATGGCCAGTCCGGTGACCGGCAGCCACCCGAGCACACCGGTCAGGCTGAAGATCACGGTGACCAAGGTCAAGGTCGTCCCGAACACCAGCATCGCGAGGAACGACTGGATCACCAGACCTATCAGGGCCTCGAACCAGTTCAAGCCCCACTGCCTGGGCTTGCCGGGAATGATCCACAGGCACGCGAAGAAGACCCCGACGACCAGCAACAGCAAACACCCGATGAACGCCATCAACGCCGTGAATGCCAACGAGATGGTCAGGAATGCGAACAACGTCGCCGCAATCGCGGCGAGCATGACCACCGAAATTCGCCCGAACGGGTTCTCGCCCTTGACCCATTTCACCGTCGCGGCGTCATCGCCGCCTTCGGCCGGCTTGATGACGGAATCGATGTACTTCGAGCGCGCGTCCCCATCCGTGCCCGCGTCGAGCATGCCTTTCCCGTACCGGCCGCAGGCCTCCACCGACCCGAATTCCGCAATGCACCACGGTGTCACGGCAAAACCGCGCCACGTGGCGTCTGCGGACTTTCTCAGCAGGGTGTCTTTCGGAGGCCCGGTGAAGCCGGGCTCGGGCCAAGGTATCGGGCTCTGCATCGTCGGCCCCATCGCGTCGGCAGAGGTCGTCATGATGGTTGCCGCGCCCAGTTGGCGGGCTCCGTCGATTCCGCGCAGCCACATCGCCGGGGCCACCGCGAAACTGACGCTCAGCACGCCGGCGACCAGCACCCAGACCAGCTGGCCCATCGCGCTGCCGCTCGCCCTGCGTTGCGTATAAGCCGCGACGGCACCGAAGGCGAGCGCCGAAGGAAGCAACCAACCGACGAGTTGATTGCTCGAGGCCCCGATCGTCGTCGCGGTGGCGTCGGTCAGCGGCTTGACATCGGTGAACGAGAACAGCCACCAGCCGACCGAGATCGCCGCACGGGTGATGGCGATGATGTACATCATCACCATGTACGCGTAGCCGTTGAAGACCGCCTGCAGAGGGTCGCGGATGCTGGTCTCGAAGTCCAGTCCGTACGTCATCGGACCGTACTGCTCGAACAGCGTCCTCGTGTCGCCGTGCGTCAGGTCAGGCGTCGGGAGCAGGTCACCGAATCCTGCGGGGTTAGTGGGGCCCGGCTTGGGATCAGCTGCCAGCGCGACCTGGCTGGTGACGATCAGTGAGATGGCGAGGACGGTTAGCGCCGTGCGGGCTCGGCGCTGCCATCTCATGCGACGTGCTCCTTGTTGCCGGAGGGGGATCGCTGGGGGTCGTTGTCGGAGGTGCCGTTGGGGGCGGGTTGGTACATGGCCTCGTTGTAGGCGGCTTCGTCTGCCTCTTGGTCGTAGACCTCGTCGGGGCCGATGGGGGATTCGTAGCGAGTGGGGTGGTGGTGGTCGTGGCCGTTGGAGGTGGGCGGGTGGCCGTTTTGCTGGGCTACTGGCTGGGGGGCGGTGGATGGGTCGGCTGAGGTGGGTTGGGGCTCGGCTGGCGCCATCGGGAGGATTGGGTGGCCGGCTGAGTTGGGCTCGGTTGATGCCGACGTGGGGGCAGCCTCTGCTGCGGGCGCCGCATCGGCCGAGCCGTTTTGGGCGTACTCGGGGCCGGCGGAGCCGTTTTGTGCGTACTCAGGGCCGGCGGAGCCGTTTTGTGCGTACTCAGGGCCGGCGGAGCCGTTTTGTGCGTATGCGGAGTCGACTGAGCCGTTTGGTGCGTGCTCAGGGCCGGCGGGGCCGTTTTGTGTGTACTCAGGGGCGGCCGAGCCGTTTTGTGTGTACTCAGGGGCGGCCGAGCCGTTTGGTGCGTGCCCGGGGGGCGTTGCAGGGTGGGCTGAGCCGTTGTGGGTGTGGGCCGCGGGTGTGTAGGCCGGGTCCGGTGAGCCGTTGGGAGAGTAGGCCGGGGCCGGCTGTTGGGCCGGGCGCGGCTCGGTGGGGGCAGCCGGCTCGTCGGCGAGGTGGGTGTGGGCGTCGGCTTGGGCTGTCGCGGTGGCGGCTGGTTCGAAGGTCTCTTCTTCGTCTTCGGCGAAGGGGTCTTCGGGCTCGTACGCCACGATGACGGGCTGGGCCGGCTGGACGTCGTGTTCGGACTCGGGGGTGGTGCGGAGGAGGGCGGCCACGCGTTCGCTGGGGATGTCGATCTGGACGGTGGCTACCTCGTCCCAGCGGTCGCGCATGATGCAGTGGCCGTGGCGGATGCTCTTGCCGTTGGCGGCGGTGTTGATGCCGCGGACGAGCGTCTGGTACGGCGGTGTCTGCGGGCGACCGAGTAGCTCGAGTAGCGAGTCGACCTGCTCGCGGGAACGCAGGCTGAAGGCGAACAGCGTGGTGATCTGCTCGACCAGACCCGGGAGCTTCAGGATCGACGCGGGGTCCTGGGTGTCCAGCACCAGGGACGCGCCGAGCGCACGGCCGACACGGGCGATGTAGTCCAGGAACGACGCGCCGTCAGGGGTCTTCGTCAGCAGGTGGACCTCAGGCACGATGACGACCTTGGACCGGCCACGGAACTCGCGACGGCCGGTCGTCCGGACCATCCACGCCAGGCAGCCGCGCAGACACGCCATACCGACACGTTCGATCGGGGACCAGGATTCCGGCGCCGACTCGGGTGAGGGCAGCGTGAGGCCGGGCATCTGAACGACCCAGAGACCAGGGTTCGTCGTCAGCGAGGACAGACCGGACGGCGGACCGGCGACGACCGAACCAAGGCCGGTCTCCACCAAGTCACGCAACGCAAAGCCAACGGTCCGGGTCGTCTCCGAGTCGGAGTTGCACAGGCGCTGGATGACACCCCATGACGAGGGATCGGGCGACTGGATCTCCGCACGGGTCGCAGCAACGACCGGAGCCTCGGCCGCACCACGCAGATGCGGCGGCAGCAACAACATCAGCTGAGACGGAGCCTGCAGCAATGCGTCGTCGACGGGCAGCACGCGCAGCAGGTCCGCAGCACCGGAGAACTGTGCCGTGATCTCGATGACAGCCGTCGGTACGCCGTACTCCGCGGCGACTGCGGACACGCCGGCCGCGTCGCCCTTCAGGTCGAGCAGTGGCACCCAGGCACCGGCGAAGGCTGAGTCGAGACCACCCATCATGGCGGCGGTGGTCTTGCCTCGACCGGACCGGCCCAGGAACAGCGTCGTCGTCGCGTCACCGAGAGCAGAACCCGCGGCCGCGTCGAAACGCACCAGACCGGGCGTCGACCCGGTCAGATAGCCGATGGCAGGACCAGTGGCGTCACCGATCGACGCACCGCCCCAGAACCAGGAGCCGAAGAAGGCGGTCGATTCACGCACATGTCCGAGGTCGGGGACGCGCAACTGGTCGCCTGGCAAGGATTCCAGCCACAGGTCGCGCTGCTCGTCCGCGCCCGGGGCCACGGTGATACCGCGGTCGGCGTAGTGCGCGATGACGGCGTCGACGTACGCCTCGAGGTCCTCGCGGGTGTCCGCGCTGACCAGCAGGCGAGGGTGGTCCTCGACCAGGGTCAGGCCACTGCGGTTGATGTCTCGCTTCACCTCCCGCATGATGCGTTCGGTCTCGACGATCTCGTCCGCGGTCTCCTCCGCAGTGCCCTTCGCGGCGGACCGGCGCTGTTCCTTGGCGCTCTTGCGCGTCTCGTCGACCAGGCTCCGCGCGGTCTTCTTGGTCAGCACCCGGAACCGGACGGACGCCTCGACGGTGACGTCGATCTCGTCGCCGTCGTCGTCGATCGCCTTGATCTCGGACAGCGTGCGCAGCCACTCCCCCGCACCCGGCGTCTCGAGCTCTTCGGGGAAGTCCGTCATCGCCAGCACGGTCGTGTACGCCGCGATCTGGCCGCGGGTGTCGTAGATGCGCAGGTGATCGGTGTACGGCACGACTCGGCCGGAGGTGAGCCGGGCAAGCGCGGCACCGGTGATCAGACCGCGGCGGGGCGCGGCGACGGCTCCGCGGTGCATCTCGCGGCTGACCAGCCAGGAGATCACCTCGGCCGGCGCGGTGTGCGCCCGCCAGACGGTGGAACCGAGCTGCCGGGCGAGCTTGCGGACCCGATCGTCCAGGTGCGCGAGCTCACGGGCGCTGACCCGCCACGACGTCGTACCGAGGGCGTCGCTGATCGAACCGCGCACCTGAGCGGTTGCCCGCGGGTCGCGGTCGCTGAGGTGGACGCCGAGAGCGACGTACCGCTCAGGCATCCGCATCTCGTCGATGCGGTCGGCGCGCGTCTGCGCCCAGGCCTCGTGGTCGCCGAGCCGGTAGTGGCCGGCCATGGAGTCGATGTAGTCCTGGCCCGTGGAGCGGCCCCAGACCACCTTCAGGTGGCTGAGCCGGTCACCCAGGATGGTTGCGGCGGCGCTGACCGCAGCGTCCAAGGCGGCGTCCTGCTCTGCCTCGGTGGCCAGGTCGGTGTTCGCCACCGAGATCAGGAACCACGCCTCCGCACTGCGCTCGGTCACCAGTAGACCGTCGGCGATGGCCACCAGGCGAGGCGGCGGTAGACCACGCTCGCGGCCGACGCCGACCAGGTTCAGGAGTTTGTCAGCGATCTTCATCGTTGGGCCTTCCCTGACGAGTTCCTGCGACTGACCCGTTGCACGTGGTCCGCCCCGAGCAATCGGGCACGCTGGTTCACAGTGATGTCCGCACCCGCGCGGACCATCGGGTCCAGCTCCACCACGACCTCGCGGTCCCACTCCGGCGTCACTCTGGCCTTCGCCAGGTTGGCCACCTTCTGGGTCGCGACGCGCTCACGCCATGGCAAGTACTCCGTCTTGTCGGCGGCCCGGGCGCCGAGACCGATGATCGGGCGGTGGGCGCGCAACGCGTAGCGGACGGCCAGCGCCCACTCGGTCACGCGGCGGCGGCGTTCGTGGAACTTACCGGGGCGCCAGCCGAAGGCGGTGATCACGAACGGCGGAACGACGTACAGGCTGACGGTGGGCTTCTTCGGCACCCCGATGAACGGGATGAGCAGTGCGACCCAGAGAACGATGATGACCGCTCCGAAGATGATCATTCGTCGCCGGGCGCCTTCTCCCAGGTCGATACCGAGCAGGTCGTACTGCCGGGTCTCGATCTCGAAGTGGTGGGTCAGGGTACGGCCGACGCGCATTCAGCTACCTCCGGACAGCAATCCCCAAAAGCCCTTCAGCACATTGATGGTCTGGTTGTTGGCGTAGATCAGCCCGCCGACCAGGACCCCGGCCGCAATGTGCCCGAACAGCTCGCCCCACTCGCGCTTGAAGTAGTGCCCGATGGCCCGCAGCACGAGGATGGCGATGAAGATGTTCCCCGCGATGACCAGCACCCAGTCCTTGAAGTCCGCACCCGTGGGGACATTGGGATCGGCCAGGGGCGCGGCGAGCTGCACCACGCTCGCGGCCAGTTCGTGAGTCGTCATTGCGGTGTCTCCCTTGTTGCCTTGGTGATCCGATGGCCTGTCGCTGGATTCATCCGACGGCAGCCACTTGCCATCGTTGTGCTCCGTCCGTGGCGACAGTACGCCTCAACGTGAGCGTGTACGTCTGGTCGAGGGTGGTGTCACCCGCCCCGTCCCAGGTGACGGCAGCGGTCGCCCGCCGCTCGTCGTCGTTGCCGGTATAGACCTGCCAATCCTTCAGCTCACCGAACTTCACTGCGCCGTTCAGGCTACGGATGGTGGAGCCTGGCGCGGTCACCGCCGACACCTTGTTGTCCGACTCCGCGTACGCGCCGAAGAAGGCCTCGGCATCCTTCAGCGTGGCCGCGGTCAGGTCGTCGTCCGGAGCGCTGGCCTCGGGCATGTTGTCCGGCAGCGGCACGCGCACATCCGGCACGAACGTCGGCGGCCCACTGGCCACCACTCGCGATGTGGTCCGGGCAACCGGAACGGACAGCCGCTCCCACGTGGCCGCCCCCGCGGTCCACACCTTCCCCTTCTTCACATACGGACGAACTTCCACTCGTACGTCGACCACTGCGGTAACGCCACCGGAGTCGACCGTGACCTCGCCCGGGTACGCACGGTCCGCGGTCTGCTTGCCGCGGCCGTTCCAGCCGGCGCGACTGTCCAGACCGGCGGCCAGGTCGAGCCCGATCTGGGCCGGCCGGGCATCCGGTTCCTCCTCGTCCCAGTTCAGGTATGACACGGCGTAGCGAGTCGCGACCGCGCGGGCCTCGTCGGACGGGAAGTTGCTCTGCCCGCTGACCACCGTCTCGGGCGCCCGGTTCGGACTGATCCACGAACGAACGCCACTGATGGCAGCCAGCAGCAGTACGACGACCACCAGGCCGCGGAAGAACCGGCGGGCCCACGTGGAGAACGACGACTCGGACTCGGTCGACCATGGCGCCTGGCCGGGCTCGTACACCTCACGGCCCGGGACCGGTGGGGTATGCGCACCATGAGACGATCGCTGTTTCAAACGTTCGGGTGGGCGCTGTCCCGATTGCGAAGGCTCAGACGGACGAGAGGAGGGACGACGCGGTGGTGCCATCACGCCGCCGGCCGGCGGCGGAGCCTGCTGCGGAGTCGAGTATTGCGCCGCTACGCCCTGTGCCTGGCGAGGGGTGGGTGACACCGGACCATCCGGGTGGTCCCACCACTCCGGTGCGGTGTTCTGCGGCCGTCCCTTGCCCGGCTTCTTCGTACGCCGCTGGTCCGACCAATGCTCACCTCTTGGCGGCAGATTCAGCAACGTTCGCCACCAACTCATCGCTACCCGCCCCTCAGACAGCAGTTACGCGGACAGTAGCCGGGAGAATACGGCAAGCGACTGTCGTCCGGGAGACCTGAGACCAGGATCCGGATGCTCCATCGCTCCCCGCAGTCATACTGTTACCCAACTCGCGGGCAGTGTCACACTCATCGGAAAAGAGTGACACCTTCGGCACCGTCGTCATAGCTCCTCTCTCATGCCCGTTCCGGTCGATCGGGCAGCGCACACCATGCCACACGCCGCGGACAGGTTCGAAGATCCGTGCGAACAACATGGTAAAGAACAGGACAAGTGATCACAGATAGTAACTGATCAGTGGGTCCAGCCTGTGGAAAACTCTCCCGTGGCGAGGGGTCAAAACGGCATACTCCGGGCATAGGGTCCGATGTATCCCTGCTACCCCTGGAGGACCAGGATGGAAACACGCCGACTGGGCAGACTCGGGCACGAGAGCTCGGTGCTCATCTACGGCGCGGCCTCGCTCGGCGGGGTCGACCAGGATCGGGCCGACGCCTCGATCCAGGAGGCCCTGGACGCCGGCCTCAACCACTTCGACGTCGCCGCGGACTACGGCGACGCCGAGCTGCGGCTCGGCCCGCGGATGCCGGAGATCCGCGACCGCATCTTCCTCGCCACCAAGACCGGCCGCCGGACCTTCGAGGAGGCCTGGAGCGAGATCAACCGGTCGCTGGAGCGACTGCAGACCGACCATGTCGATCTGATCCAGATGCACGCCGTCTGCGATCTGGAGAACCTCGATCTCGTCACCGGCAAGGGTGGCTCGCTGGAGGCTGCGATCCGCGCCAAGGACGAGGGCATGGTCCGGGCCATCGGCATCACCGGCCACACCGCCCAGGCGCCGTCGGTGCACACCGAGGGCCTGCGCCGGTTCGACTTCGACAGCGTTCTCACACCTCTCAACTATCGCCTCTCGACGGACCCGCAGTACGCGGCCGACTATGCGGCGCTGGTGGAGGCGATCAAGGCCTCCGACGCGGCGCTGATGACGATCAAGATGATTGCCCGGCGCAACTGGCGTGAGGGCGAGGAGAAGTCGTACGACACCTGGTACCGGCCGTTCGACGAGCAGCGCTACATCACGGCTGCGACCGCCTGGCTGCTGAACGGCCACCCGGAGATCACCGGCCTGGCCACGGCCGGCGAGACCCGGCTGCTGCAGCAGATGGTCGTCGCTGAGCGGGAGCGGGCCGACCTCACACCGGAGGCCGCCGCGTCGATCCTGGACGAGGTCAAGGACTACGCGTCACCCTTCGTGGACATTCCGATCTGATTCGGCGTGTCCCAGGTCACAGTCCGGCATCCGCATAGCGGGCAATCCGTACGGCGTACGAGGTCACTCATCTGGTATGCCGTACTGCCCGGGAACACTGCGAGGCGGGGCGGTGTTGAAGGACTCGTAGTCGTCTAATTTCGGAGGTCGTAGTGGCAACGGTCGAGCTGACCCAGGACAACTTCAACGAGGTGGTCGGTAGCGACGGCCTGATCCTGGTTGATTTCTGGGCAGAGTGGTGTGGCCCGTGCAAGATGTTCGGTCCCGTGTTCGAGAAGTCGTCCGAGCAGCACACGGACGTCACGTTCGGCAAGGTCGACACGGAAGCGCAGGTCGAGCTGGCTCAAGCGTTCGACATCAGGTCGATCCCGACCCTGATGGCCGTGCGCGACGGCGTCGTCCTGTACTCCCAGCCCGGCGCGCTTCCGGCCGCCAACCTGGAAGACCTGATCGGCCAGCTGCGTGCGGTCGACATGGAAGAGGTCCGGGCCCAGATCGCTGCCCACGAGGCGGAGCACGGCACGGAACCGCACACGCACTGATTCAAACAGTTCAAAGAATCCGGGAGCTCGCTCAGAGCTTCCGGATTCTTTCTGCCAGCTCGCGCCGTCCCGGCCCGTACTGGATCTGCTGGTTGGAGTCGATCGCGTCCTTCAGCTTGGCGCGCTCTGCGGCCGAGAAATGGCCCCAACCGCCCAGCACCAGCTTCAGCGCGTGGTAGTGCTCGTTCCCGGTCAGCGGTCGTTTGAGGGCCTCGACCAGTACCTCGCTGTCGATCAGTGACAGATCGCCTTCCATGAGCCCGAGGGCCAGCACGCGGACGATCGGCGAGCCCAGCGTGAACATGTCCTTCACCTCGCCCCGGTCGAATTTCTCGACCGCGGACGCGTTCGACACCCGCTGCACGATCCGGTCGAGCATCGCGCCCCGGACCTCGGTCAGTTCAGCGCCACGCATCTCGGTGTAGATCGTCGCGTAGGCGTCGAGCTCGTGCTCCATTCCGAGTCGTCGCAGCATCTCCGCACTCTTGCGCGCGTTGTCGGCGATCTGCTCGATCAGCTGGATCTCGAAGTGGCCCGCCTTCATCGAGCGGATGCGATCAACGACCGCCGGCATGATCGCGAGCACGACCCCACCCGCGAGCACGATCAGCAACTCGGCTTCGCCTACGCCGACGAAGAGTCCGACGATCGCGGCGACACACAACGCACCACCTGCCGAGAGCCAGAGGATCCGGGCCACGACCGCCAGCCGCCTCAGGGTCGAGTCGGTCGAAGACTGCGTAAACGACTGCCTCCGGGGATCTGCACCACCCCTGGGGCCGGGCCCCGGGTTCGGCGCTGCATGCTGAGGGGTGGTGGGTTGGTTGAGTTCGAACGTGTGGAGGTCGCTGCCGCCTCCGGGTGGGACAGGCTCCTGGGTGTACTGCCACGAGCCGCTCGTCGAACCGCGGTCCGGACTTGCAGGGCGATCGTCGGACATCCGGGCTGCCTCTCACCTCGTCGTGCGTTCAGCCGATGGTGCTCCGTGGGCGGCCGTTCGGCAACCATCTGGAGGCAGGTTGCTGCAACGGCCGGTCGGGGGTCCGCTCGGCCGCGAGAATCCAGCCATGCGTGGTTTGGCGGTTGCTCTCGGTGCGCTCGCGGCGGTGGCCCTGGTGCTGGGCTACTGGTGGGGGCCGAGACTTCTGATCGGTGGCATCGGAGCGATCGGCCTCGGCGCACTCCTGGGCTCCGGAGTACGCAGCCGAGTCCACTAGCCGCGGGGCTCAGAAGTCGCGGGAGCTGAGGACGCAGAACTCGTTGCCTTCAGGATCGGCGAGGACTGTCCAGCTGGGCTCATCGGGCTGGCCGACGTCGACGCGACTGGCGCCAAGGGCTTCCAGGCGGGCGATCTCGGCGTCGCGGTCCTGGCTCGTGTGAGGCGCGAGGTCGAGGTGCAGGCGATTCTTCACCGTCTTGCCCTCCGGCACGGGGACGAACACCATGCCCGGCCCGATCCGCTCCCACGGGGTGTTGCTCATGGCGTCCTCGTCCACCCAGCCGGGGATGTTCACGCACTCGGTGTCGGTCTCGTAGATCGTCTTCCAGGCGAGCGCCTCCGCCCACCAGGCGGCCTGCTTGCGTACGTCGTGACAATCGACCACCACCGTGTACCACCGCAGCACCATGAGAGGCCCTCCTCGTCGTCGAGGAGAACACCTTGACACGCAGGACCGACAGAAAACGAAGAGCGGGCCCTGGGCAGGGGAATCTCAGCCAGGGCCCGCTCTTGGGGCTGACCGGGGCCGGCGGAGGTGACCGGCAGTGGAGCTCGTGGACGGGGTGGTCTGCCGTCCGGGAGGGTCACCTGGCGCCCGAGGTGTCGGTCAGCCGGGGCGGGCGATGCCGAGAACCGGTGATCGCCCTCTCGCGACGTCGCTCCTCAGCGGAGCGGGTTGAACGGACGCAGTTCGTCCGGGGTGCGGCCGGTGGTGATGGTCTCGGCCAGCAGCTGACCGGTGATCGGACCGAGCGTGATGCCCCACATGCCGTGTCCGCCGGCGGCGAAGACGCGCGGTGACGCGGTCGCACCGATCAGCGGCAGGCCATCCGGCGTGCAGGGGCGCGGGCCGACCCACTCGAAGGTGCGGGCATCCAGGTCGGCGTCGCGCAGCAGCGGACGGGCCGCCTCGACGATGGCGTCGATCCGGCGCGGGTCGAGCTTCGCCTCCGGCTTGCGGAACTCCATCATCCCGGCCACGCGCAGCCGGTCGCCCAGCGGCGTACAGGCGATGCGCTGCGCCGGGAAGTACATCGGGCCGGCCGGCACGTGGGCGATCGGCACGCTGAAGCTGTAGCCACGCCCCGCCTGCACGACGGTGCGTACGCCGAAGTCCCGGGCCAGGTCGTTCAGCCACGCGCCGGTCGCCATCACCACGGCGTCGAACGGGTCGGTCTCGCCGTCGCCGGTGATGAGCCGTACGCCGCGGATCTCGTCCACGATGTCCTTCACCACGACGCCGCTGATGATCTGGCCGCCGCGCGCGGTCACCGAGTCGGCCAGTAGCTGGACGTACTCGCCCGGGTTGATGAAGCGCTGCCCGTGCAGCCGGATCGCGGCGCCGATCTCGTCGGACAGCGACGGCTCGATCTCGCGGGCGTCGTCACCGGTGATCGCCTCGAACTCGATGCCCTGACCGGCGGAGTGGATCTGCTCGATCTCCTCGAGCAGCACGCTGCGCTCGGCCTCGGTCCGGTATGCGGCCAGGAACGACTTGGCCTCGTACGTCTCCGCCTCGACGCCGGCCTTGCCGAGCAGGTCGAAGGCGTTCAGGGCCTGCCGATTGATCGGGACCAGCGACTCCATCGCGGTCTTCCAGCGTCCGGCGGTGCTGTTGCGAGCGAAGCGGGTGAGGAAACTGAGGAGCCGCGGGCTCGCCGTCGGCGGTACGTACACCGGTGAGGACGGGCTCAGCACCGCGCGGACGCCGTACTTGAGGACAGCCGGCTCCGGCAACGGGGTGGCCAGGCCGGGCGTGAGCCAGCCGGCGTTGCCCCAGGAGGCACCCGCGGCGACGCCCTCGCGATCGAGCACGGTGACCTCGACGCCGGCTTCCTGGAGGAACCAGGCGGTGGCGAGTCCGACCATGCCCGCGCCGACGACAGCGACGCGATCGGGAACGGTGTGAATGACACCAGCAGCAGAACCAGCAGCGACCATGTATCGATGGTGCGTCGTCAACCCTCCGCTGTCATGGTGCGATCACACCACAGACGGGACAAATGACTGTGCGCAGAGCACAATAACCTCATGATCACCGCGCCTGACCTCGTCGTCGCCGTCGGACCAGCCCTGTTCGAGGTGGTGGTCACCGGCAAGGGTGACGGAGAGGTCCGGGATGTCTTCCTGGCCGATCCGCAGGAGCCGGCGACCGGTCAGCCCGGTGACCTGGTGCTGGGCCTCGGCCTGCGTGACGCAGAGGACGCCGTCGAGCTGATCGAGCGGTGCGCGGCCGGTAACGCCTCTGGCATCGTCGTGCGTACGACGCTCGCTCACCAACCCGCCGTGGTCGCGGCTGCCGAGCGGTGGCAGCTCACGCTCGTCGCACTGCAGCCGAGCGTGACCTGGGCGCACGTGGTGTGGCTGCTACGCGGTGTGATCGACAGAGCCGCTGCGCCCGACTCCCCCGCCGCTGGGGACGCCGGAGTACATCAGGAGCTCTTCGCACTGGCAGACGCCGCTGCGGCGATCGTGGACGCGCCTGTGACCATCGAGGACAACCAGTCGCGCGTGCTGGCGTACTCCTCCGGGCAGGACTTCACCGACCCCACCCGGGTCTCCACCATCGTCGGCCGCCGCGTCCCGGCCGAGGTGATCGCACACTTCCGGGCTCGAGGCATCTTCCGCCGGCTGGCGCGCTCCAGCGAACCGTTCCTGGTGCCCGACGGACCGAACGGCATCCGCCCGCGTCTCGTCGTACCCGTGCGGGCCGGTGGCGAGTGGCTGGGGTCGATCTGGGCTGTGGTGGACGGTCCGGTGAGTGAGGAGGTCACCACCGAGCTGAGCAACGCTGCCTCGGTGCTGGCCTTGCATCTGCTGCGACTGCGCGCTCAGGCGGATGTCGCGCGACGGAGTGCCATCGACAGGCTGCGGACCATCCTCCGGCAGTTCTCCCCCGACAATCCGGTCGACGTACGGCTGCCACCACAGCCCTGGCGGGTTGTCGCACTCGGGTCGCCCGACGGGTACGACGTACCGCAGCAGCTCGACCTGTGGGAGTCGACGGGTCGTCGGTATGGGTGGAGCGAGCCGCAGTTGGCCGATCTGGACGGCACAGTGCTCGCCGTCGTCACGGACAACGACGGACCGGGGTCGTGGACCTGGCTGAGCAAGCTGGTGACCGATCAGGCGAAGGCCACGCCCGGCACTGTCGCCGCAGCAGGCGGCCCAGCCCGTGGTCCGGCCGACCTGCCGAGCTCACGGGCCGAGGCGGTCGAGCTGCTCGGCCTGGTACGACGGGGACTCGCGCCCGGACCGGCGTTGCGGGTGGAAGAGGCGTGGCATGTGCTGACTGTTCACCGTGCCGTCACCTCGCTGGACACGACCAAGTTGGACGGACCACTCGCCACACTGCTGCGGCACGACATCGAGCACAGCACCGGATTCGTGGAGACGTTGCAGGCCTGGCTCGAGTACCCGGGTCAGCCGCAGCGCGCGGCGCGGCAGCTGCACCTGCACACGAACACCTTGCGGCACCGGATGAAGCGGATCGGCGAGATCGCGGAGCTGGATCTCTCGGATCCGCGCGAACGCCTGGCACTGCAGTTGCAGATCGCGGCCGTACGGACCGAGCACTGAGTTCCCGAAAGCACTGAGAGGTTCGCCACATCCCTGTGTAACAAGGCTTCATATTCTGGCAATGGTTGGGCAACATCCGGCTGGTTGAGTCGTACTCAGCAGCCGGTCCAGCCGTTCACCAGGCGGCTGGAAAGGCCGGGTCCGAGCTTTTCACCAGGAAGCTCGGGCCATCGTGGGGCCCGGCGGTTGTCTGAGCGATCGCCGGGCCACACATCTTGCTTAGTGTCCTGAGTCGGAGGTTCGGGACACTAGGACAACCGGTTCACGATGTGCGCGTAGACACCGGGAAGCAGCGCCGCGGCGGGAACGATGCGGGGAGCGAGCAACGATCTGTTCCGGGCCCAGAGCAACGAGCCGGTGAGCAGACGGCACTCCCAGGAGACCCGGCGCCAGGCCGCTTCGTAGTCCTCGGGCCGGTCCTTGAGAACACAGTCCACCAGTTCCGCCGAGGTGCGCAGGGCGACCGCGATTCCCTCGCCGGTGAGAGCGTCGACGTACCCGGCTGCGTCGCCCACGAGCAGGACGCGACCGGCGACGCGGCTACGGACTCTTTGGCGGAGCGGGCCGGCACCCATGACGTCGTTTGCGGGGCAGGCACCTGTCAGCCGTCGTTGGAGGGCAGGGAAGGCGCTGAGGTGAGAGTCAAAGGTGCCGCGGGCGGAGGTGAGGACGGCGACGCCGACCAAGTCAGCCGCGACCGGTGTCACGTAGGCCTCCCCCAGACGCGACCAGTACACCTCCACCAGATCAGTCCACGGTGAGACGTGAAAGTGCCTGCGCAGTCCGCGGCGAACATCTCCCACAGAGGTCGAACCGAGGTCCAGTTGGCGGCGGATGGGTGAGTGGAGGCCGTCGGCGGCGGCCAGGTAGCGGGCGGTGTGGCCGGCGGCGGTGACCGAGGTGATGTTCTGGGTGATGGTGCCGACGCGAGTCTGGACCACGGGAACGCCCAGGTCGGCGACTCGCTTCATGAGAGCCTCGTGCAGCGTCGTACGGCGTACTCCGAGCCCGGGGCCGGCGTGGAAGCGGGCGTCGACCTGATGCTGTCCGTCGAGATACCGAATGCCGTAGAACGGCCGGCCGTCCAGCACGACTCCGAGGCGGGACAGATACGAAGCAGCACTGTGGGCGATCCCCTCGCCGCACGCCTTGTCGATCGGTACGGCACGTGGCTCGACGACGACCACGGACAGACCGGCCAGCGCGGCACGGATCGCCGTCGCCGCCCCGGCGGGACCGCAACCGGCGACGAGGAGATCGATCACTTGACCAAGTTTGAGTTCAGGGCGGCCTCTTCGGAGCGGATCCGGATCGCGAGCAGCGGGATGTTCAGCACCGTGAAGACCACCGCCGTCAGCCAGGCCGTGTGGACCAGCGGTAGCGCGATGCCCTCGGCAACCACCGCCACGTAGTTCGGGTGCCGGATCCACCGATACGGGCCGCGGGCAACCAAATGCAGCCCTGGTACGACGATCACCCGGGTGTTCCACTGATGACCGAGCACCGTGATGCACCACCACCGCAGCCCTTGCGACAACAGCACCACCGCGACCATCGTCCACCCCAGCCATGGGATGAACGGCCGGTGCGCTCCCTCGGCCAGGCACCCGCCGAGCAGCGCCGTGTGCAGCGCGACCATGTACGGATAGTGCGCGCGCCCGTACTCCACTCCGCCCTGCGCGAAGCTCCAGCGCGCGTTCCGCACCGACACGACCAGCTCCACCAGCCGCTCGGCGGCGACCAGCAACACGAAGACGACGTAGAAGGTGTACATCACCACTCCAGCAGGACGAGCTCGGAACAGAACCCCGGCCCCATCGCGAGCAACAACCCAGGGCCTTGTGGAGAAGGATCCAGCCGCAGCGTGTCACCGAGCACGTGCAACACCGACGATGACGACAAGTTGCCGACCGCATCGAGCGATTTCCAGGTCAGGTCCAGAGCACCCGGCCGCAGGTCGAGCGTCTCGGACACCGCCTCCAGCACCTTCGGCCCGCCCGGGTGGCTGACCCACGTCCCGACGTCCGGCACCGTCAGCCCGTGGTCCCCGAGGAAGCCGCGCACATCATCACCGAGGTACTGCCGGACGACCTCAGGCACGTCCGCGCCGAGCACGATCCGGAACCCACTGGCCCCGACGTCCCAGCCCATCACTCGCTCGGAGTCCGGATACAACCTGCTCCGCGTCGCCACCACGGACGGCCCGGACGCCGCCGGATGCTCCGACCCGGTCAACACCACAGCCGCCGCGCCGTCCCCGAACAGCGCCCCACCGACGAGGTTCGGCAGCGAGGCGTCCTCCCGCTGCAACGTCAGCGAACACAACTCCACTGACAGCAGTACGGCGACATGCGTGGGCCAAGCCTTCAGATAGTCATGCAAACGGGCGATCCCGGCCGCACCACCCACACAGCCGAGCCCGAACAGCGGCAGCCGCTTCACGTCCTCCCGCAGCCCCAGCCGCAACGCGACCCGCGCGTCGATCGACGGCGCCGCCACGCCGGTCACGGTCGTGAACATCAGCACGTCCACGTCGTCCAACGTCAGCCCTGCGTCCTTGACTGCTCCCGCGACCGCCTCCGCGCCAAGATCCACGGCCGCCGCGATCCACGCGTCGTTCGCCTCGCCGAAGTCCTTCAGTACGCCGTACTGCTCCAGCGGCAACGCGAGATGCCGGAACGACACTCCAGCATTCGCGTGCAGCCGCCGCAGCAACGCCGTACCCCGGCCGTCCGGGAGGCAGATCGAGGCGAAGGCCTCGGTCAGCTCCGCCTGCGGATAGCGGTACCGCGGCAACGCGGGCCGGACGGCTGCGATCCGCGTCATCGTGGCATCGTTACGTGCGTGAGCGTTCTGCGGACGGTGCGAGGTCTGGCGCTTGCCTGCCATCCCGGTCCGACCATCGCCGTCACCGCGTTCGTCACCGCCACCGCCTGGTCGGCCGGGCGGAATCCGGCCGGTTGTCTCCTCGTCGCCGCAACGATCCTCACCGGCCACCTCTCGATCGGCTGGAGCAATGACGCGATTGATGCCGCCCGCGACACCATTGTTAACCGCCAGGACAAGCCTGTGGTGCGCGGACTGGTGAGTCGCCGGACCCTCGAGGTGGCCGCCGGCATCGCGCTGGTCGTCACGATCCCGGTGTCGCTGGCCAACGGGGTCGCGGCCGGCCTGATGCATCTGCTCTTCGTTGCCTGCGCCTGGGCGTACAACCTCGGTCTCAAGTCCACCGTGATCTCCTGGCTCCCGTACGCCGTCGCGTTCGGCGCGCTGCCGTCGTTCGTGACGCTCGGCACGGCGGGCACCTGGGCACCCTGGTGGGCGACTGTCGCGACCGCGCTTCTGGGCGTCGGTGCCCATTTGGCAAACGTCGTACCTGATATGGCGGACGATCTGGCGACCGGAGTCAGGGGCTGGCCGCAACGACTCGGGCGCTACGCGCGACTGCTCGCGCCCCTGCCGCTCGCGGTGGCGACCGGGCTGCTCGTGATCGCGCCCGCCGGTCCGGTCGGGGTGGTCGGGTGGATCGCGCTGGTCGTGGTCGCGGGACTGCTGGCTGTGATCCTGTTGTGGCGGAACGCGCCGTTCCTGGTCACGATCGCGGTCGCCGCGGTCAGCGTCATCACGCTGGTCATCCGCGGCGACGCCCTCACCTAGTGTCCTGCGTCGGAGATCCCTTGAGCGATTGCGGTGTCCAGGTGCGTGCATCGCAAGGCGGAGAAGCGTCCTCGATGCGGAGCATCGTGGATGCTTCTCCAACGCCGCGAGGTGCGTGCCTGGGCGCCGCAAGCGCCAAGGGATCTCCGACGCAGGGCACTAAGGCAGCGAGGACAGGATCTCGATCAGCGCGGTCGTGGCGGGCGGGTCTGGCGGGTCGCCGTACGTGGCGGCGTAGATCGAGCGGGCGAAGCCGGCGATCGGTGTGGCGTGGATGCCCGGAGCCTGGTGTGCCTCCAGTGCGAGTCCGTTGAGGATGGCAACCCCCATGCCGGCGGCCACCACTGCCTGAGAGACGACGGTGTCGTCGCAGAAGAAGGCGATGCGTGGTGAGAAGCCGGCGCGCTCGCAGGCCGTCATCGTGGCGGCTCGACAGTGCTCGCACCCACCGACCCAGGCGGAGTCACGGTGGTCCTCGAGACGCTGATCGGGTTGGTCACTGACGAGGTAGAGGGGATCGTCCAGCAGGTGGGTGAGCCGGAATCCTTCCTCCTCGAACGGAGTGCCGGTGTGCCGGAAGATCAACGCGACGTCGACATGCCCGCCCCGCAGCATCTCGAGCCCATCGGCCGGGTGGGCGTCGACGAGATTCAGCTCGATGCCCGGGTGGGTTCGGGACAGTTCGGTGGCTGCCCTCGGCACCAGCGTGCTGAGGACCGTTTGGAAACCGGCCAGTCGTACCCGCCCCGCCCGAAGTCCGACCCGCGCCTCCAGCTCGACAGACGCGGCGTCCAGTCGCCCCAGGATCTCTGTCGCCCGTTGGGCCAGAAGTTCCCCTTCCGGGGTGAGCCGGATCCCGCGGCCCACTCGCTGGATGAGCTTGGCTCCGGTGGCGGCTTCCAGCCGGCCCAGGTGGTGGCTGACCGACGGCTGGGAGTAGTGCAGTTCGTTCGCGGCTCCTGTCACCGATCCGTGACGGGCGACCGCCTCCAGCACCTTGAGGTGGGTGACGTTGAGCATAGATCAAGTTTATCTATGAAAAGCTCGCAATTTTGGCATTCGACGTCATGACGTGGGACCGCGATGATCGATGCACAGACCGAGCTGATCCGGCCAGGCTCGACCGAGAGACGGAAAGGACCCACCCGCCATGTCACTCGCCCGCGTCCACAACTTCTCCATCTCACTCGACGGCTTCGGAACCGGAGCAGACCAAGGCCCCGACGCGCACTTCGGTCACGCCGGGGACAGGCTGCACCAATGGATGTTCGCCACCCAGTGGTGGGAGGCGGGCGGTAGCGCGGGCGTCGACGACGCCTTCGTCCAGCGGCACGACCCGGGCATCGGCGCGGAGATCATGGGCGCCGGGAAGTGGGGCCACCCCGGATGGCACGAGGACCCGGCGTGGAAGGGTGCCTGGGGTCCCAACCCGCCGTTCCACACGCCGGTCTTCGTCCTCACCCATCACACCCGCCCGTCGATCGAGATGGAGGGCGGTACGACGTTCCACTTCCTCGACACCTCACCCGCCGAGGCGCTCGAGACTGCCCGCAAGGCTGCCGGCGACCAGGACGTACGTATCGGCGGCGGGCCTACCGTGATCCGCGATTTCCTTGCTGCCCGGCTCATCGACCACATGCACGTCGTGGTGGTGCCGGTCCTGCTCGGCCGGGGCGTACGCCTCTGGGACGGGCTGGAGGGCGTCGAGAAGGACTACAAGATCGAGACCACCTCCTCGCCCAGCGGAGTCACGCACCTGACGTTCAACCGCGCCTGAGGCGCTAGGCGGCGTCCGGCTTCAGCGGTGCGTTGCTTCCGAGGATCGCGGCCGTGAGTGCCTCGGCCGGTTTCTTGGAAGCGCGCGGGTTCGTGATCAGGACCAGGTCGATCGACGGCAACTCCGGCAGCCCGGCGCTCGGCGGCGGCTCGACCAGGTCCGCCGGCATCAGCGACCGCGCGAAGATCGCGAGCCCCAGCCCGGCCCGGACGGCCGCGAGTACGCCGTTCACGCCGCGGACGATGCAGGTGATCCGGCAGGTCCGGCCCGCCTGTTCGAGCGTCTGCACACCGAGAGAACGGCTCAGGCTGGGCGCCTGGTATGCGACGAGTGGCACCGGGCCGTCCGGCGCGATCCGCGTCCCCGCGATCCCTGCCCAGACCAGAGGATCCCGGCGTACCAGGCGTCCGTTCGGCTCGTAGCCACCGCCGGCGCCGTGCTTGACGTACGCCAGGTCGAGGTGGCCGGACTCGACCCGGCGGAGCAGATTGGGGCTCTGGGCCACGGTCAGCTCGAGGTCGATCCGCGGGTAGAGCTGGCGGAAGTCACGCAGGATCTTCGGCAGCGGGGTCAGCGCCAGGTCGTCGGTGACCCCGAACCGCAGCCGGCCACGCAACTCCGAGCCGGTGAAGTACCCGGCCGCCTCCTCGTGCGCGGCCAGGATGGTCCGGGCGAACCCGGCCATCGCCTCGCCGTCCGCGGTCAGAGTGACTGTCCGCGTGTCGCGCAGGAACAGTGGTCGCCCAACCGCCGCCTCGAGTTTGCGGACATGTTGACTCACCGTCGGCTGCCGGATACCCAGCCTCTCCGCGGCCTGCGTGAAGCTGAGCGACTGCGCCACCGCCAGGAACGTGCGGAGCTGGTCCGGGTCGTACATCGACATCCCTCCCATTACGTGACGCTATAAGACTAATAGGAGTAATTCGCTGTCGAAATCCAGTACCGAACCCTGAGGATAGACATGTCCTCCCCTGACCAGTCCACGTCGCTTAGGAACACTCTTGACCACCCGGGCCACCGGTACTGTCCCTTCCGTCCCCGACTTCCACACTCACCGCACCACCTCGAAGCCCGCCTCCGGCGAGATCCCGGCCACGCAGCGCCGGCCCGGATTCCGGGACACCTTCAGCGCTCTGCAGGTCCGCAACTTCCGCCTCCTGGTCAGCGGACTGCTGGTCAGCTCGACCGGCGGCTGGATCCAGCGCATCGCCCAGGACTGGCTGGTCCTCACGCTGACCGGCAGCGCCACCGCGGTCGGCATCACCACCGCGCTGCAGTTCCTGCCCACCCTCCTGTTCGGCCTGTACGGCGGCGTGATCGCCGACCGCTTCCCGAAGCGGAAGATCCTGCTCGTCACCCAGGCCACGATGGGGAGTCTGGCCGGCACTCTGGCCGTGCTCGCGTTCACCGGCCAGGTGCACGTCTGGCAGGTCTACATGATGGCCTTCATCCTCGGTCTGGCCACCGCGGTCGACAATCCGACCAGGCAGTCGTTCGTCACCGAACTGGTCGGCAAGGACCGGGTCCGCAACGCGATCAGCATGGTGTCGTCGACGTTCCAGCTGGGCAGCCTGATCGGGCCGGCACTCGGCGGCATCCTGCTCGGCACCCTCGGCACCGGCTGGTCCTTCGCGCTCAACGCGGTGACGTTCTTCGGTTCGATCTCCGCGCTGCTCCGGATGCGGGAGTCCGAGATGCCAGGCCTGGTCGCGGCGCGGCGAGCCAGCGCGGGTCTGCGGATGCGGGACGGCCTGCGCGATGGCGTCAGGTACGCCTTCCACGAGCCGGCAGTCCGGTGGGCGATCGCCCTGGTCGGCATCTACGGCATGTTCACGATCAGCCTGCCGGTCACGCTGACCGCCTTCGCGGACCGGGTCTTCCACACCGGCGCGACCGGGTACGGCGTACTGAACTCGGTGGTGGCCGCGGGAGCGCTGAGCGGAGCGTTGCTGTCCGCCCGACGGATCCGGACTCCCCGACTGCGGAACCTGGTCGGCATCGCGTCGATCCTGGCCGTCACCGAGATGGTCGCCTCGATCCAGCCCTCGCTGTGGACCTTCATCCCGCTCCTGTCGGCGATGGGCATGGCGACGCTGATGTTCCTCACGGCGGCGCAGTCGATGGTCCAACTGACCACTCCGGACGGCCTGCGCGGGCGCGTGTCCGGGATCTACAACCTGGTGTTCATCGGGGGCGGCGCGATCGGCGGACCCACGGTCGGCTTCATCGCCCAACACTGGGGCGCCCGCAACGGCCTGCTGCTGGCCGGTCTGGTGCCGGCCATCGCGACCATCGCGATCGGTCTCCGGCTGCGCCGCGACGGCGGGTTCCGCCTGGTCGTGGTCCGGACCCGCTCGCCCTGGCACCAGCGCCCGATCCGCGTCAATCTCGAGCAGGCGCCGATCCAGCTGTCCCGGCCGACTGTTCACCCGGCCGCGGAGCGTCCGTCGCGCCCGTTCGTCTTCAGCCGGCGCGAGCACGGACGCACCGACCCGCACAGCCGGCCACTGCGTCCACGCCGCCGTCCGCAGCACCACTAGTCGACCGGGACCGGGCCGGGAAGCTGCCTCCCGGCCCTGTCCCGGATCGTGGTAAATCCAGCTCCACGCCACCGGCCAACTGCGACGATGACACCTCGTCTCGGCCAGGAGGGGTGTAGTGGGATTCGTACTGGAAGGCCCGGTGCTCGAGGGCGAGCGCGTCCGGCTGGAGCCGCTCTCCCCTCGGCATGCGGAGGGTCTTGGCGCCGCGGGCGACCAGGACCGGGCGTCGTACGCGTTCACTTGGGTGCCCACGGCAACAGAAGCGGCCGGCTACATCGATGCGCAACTCGAGCGGGCGGCCACCGGCAAGCTGGCGCCGTACGCGCAGATCGCCGTCGACACCGGCCGCGTCGTCGGAGCCACGTCGTTCTGGGATCCTCGGCTGTGGCCGGACGGTGAACGACTGCGGGCCATCGAGGTCGGCTTCACCTGGCTGGCGGGTTCAGCCCAAGGCACCGGGATCAACACGGAGGCGAAGTACCTGCTGTTCCGGCATGCCTTCGAGGTCTGGGACGTCGCCCGCGTCGACCTGAAGACGGACGCTCGCAACGCGCGGAGCCGGGCGGCGATCGAATCCGTCGGCGCACATTTCGAGGGGGTACTGCGGAACTGGTCGCCGTCCTGGGCTCCGGGCGAGGACGGCCGCCTCCGCGATTCGGCCATGTTCTCGATCACCGGCAACGAGTGGCCGGCCACCCGTGAGCACCTCGAGAAACGCCTCGCCGGAGACCACGCACAGTCATCGGCGATGAATACTTGACGATGTAAATTAACCAACCCTAGGCTCGGCAGCGTCCGCTCTCTCCCCGGTCATCCGGAGGACCACCGTGCTGAATCTCAGACGTCGTACCGCCGCTGCCGTGCTCGCCACCGTCGCCCTGGTGTCGACGGCCGCCGCGACCGGCCCGGCCGATGCGGTCAAGGGCTCTGCTGTCCCGACCGCCGTCCAGGCCAAGGAGCCGGTCCCGGCGAAGTACCCGCAGGTCGCGGCCAAGCCCTACATGGGCTGGAGCAGTTGGAGCCTGCAGTCCACCAACTACCCGGGCGTGAACCCGGACGGTCCCGGCAGCTTCATCAGTGAGAAGAACATCCTCACCCAGGCGCACGCATTGGCGACCAAGCTCAAGCCGTACGGCTACGAGTACATCAACATCGACGCGGGCTGGCAGCTCGGCGGTGACGAGTACGGCCGGCCGGTGGCGAACGCGCAGCGGTTCCCGCGGGGCATGAAGGCGGTCGGCGACGACATCCACAAACTCGGACTGAAGTTCGGCATCTACACCGTGGTCGGCCTCGGCTTCGACGTCTACCGCGACGGCAACACGCCGATCTACAACGCACCCGGCTGCTTCACCCGCGACATCGTGTACCCGGACCTGCGCACCACGAACGGCTGGGACCAGGCGTACAAGATCAACTACGCGAGCCCGTGCGCGCAGAAGTACGCCGACTCGATCGCGAAGCTCTTTGCGGACTGGGGCGTCGACTTCATCAAGATGGACGGCGTCGGCCCGGGCTCGTGGAAGGGCGCGCCGGACGACCCGAACCACAACAACACCGAGGACATCGAGGCCTGGTGGCGCGCGGTCCAGAACGCCGGGCGCCCGATGATGTACACGCTGTCGTGGTCGCTCAGCCACCGGTACGCCGATGTCTGGAAGCAGAACTCGAACGGCTGGCGGATCGACACCGACGTGGAGTGCTACTGCGACACGATCGTCCGCTGGGACAGCTCGGTGAAGGCCCGCTGGTGGGATCTGCCGCAGTGGATCGACGACGCCGGACCAGGTCACTGGAACAACCTGGACGCGATCAACGTCGGCGTCGGAGAGATGGACGGCCTCAGCGACGCCGAGCGGCAGAGCTACATGACGTTCTGGGCGATCAACGCCGCACCGCTGTTCGTCGGGGACGACATGACCAAGCTGGACGCGTACGGCCTGAAGCTGCTGACCAACCGCGAGGTCATCGCGATCAACCAGTCCGGCAACCCGGCCCGGCCGCTGAACCAGGACCAGTTGCAGCAGACCTGGTACGCCAAGAACGCGGACGGCAGCGTCACCGTCGCCCTCTTCAACCTGGCCGACACCCCAGCCACGGTGACCGGGAACTTCGACCAGCTCGGCCTGACCGGCGAGGCGACCGTCCGCGACATCTGGGCGAACCAGAACACCCGGAACGTCTCCAGCCAGGTCAGCGCGGGACTGCCTGCACACGGCTCGAAGCTGTACAAGATCACGCCGGAGAAGAATGATGCGCCGAGCAAGCCAGCCGACCTCACCGCGACCGACGTGAGCCGTACGACGGTCAGCCTGAACTGGCGGCCGAGCACCGGCGCATCGTCGTACAAGGTGTACGCCAACGGCAAGCAGGTGGCGACCAGCTCGACCACGAGCGCTGTGGTGACCGGGCTGCTGCCGCAGACGCAGTACGCCTTCACTGTGAAGGGCGTGTCCGGCGGCCGTACGTCGGATGCGAGCGCGCCGGTCACCATGTTCACCTCGAAGTCGGGTGGGCCAGTCCGGTACGAGGCCGAGGCATCGACCAGTACGCTGACCGGGAACGCAGGTATCTCCGGCTGCAACCTGTGCTCCGGCGGCTCGAAGATCGGCAACATCGGGTACGACGCCACGGTGACGCTGCACAACATCACCGTCCCGACCACTGGTACGTACCTGGTGAAGGTCGCGTACACCGACGGCGACACCAGCCGGCAGAGCATGCTCACCGTCAACGACGCCGACTCCTACTGGGTCAACTACCACGGCCTCGGCGACAACGACTGGGGTACGCCGCAGGTGACGTACCTCCCGATGAAGCTGACCGCCGGAGCCAACTCCATCAAGGTCAGCAACCCGAGCGGCTACATCGCCGACATCGACTGGATCACTGTCTGACCCCCCCACCGCGGGGCCGGCCTTCCCTCAGGTCGGCCCCGCGACCTTTACTGGAGTCATGAACGACTACCCGGCTCCCCTGGTCCCACCCGGTCAGACTGTCCCGGTCCCGCGGCGGATCCGCGCGACGCTCGACGGGCGCGTCGTACTCGACACCCAGGACGGGATCTACCTGTGGGAGTTCCCGCCGTACCCGCAGTACTACATCCCGGTTGCCGACGTGGCGGACGGCGTGCTGACGGACACCGGTGAGACGAAGGAGTTCGAGCACGGGGTCGCGCGGGTGCACACAGCTGGGTCGGGCAAGGCGTGGGTGTACGACGACGGGATCGCGAAGGACCGGGTCCGGTTCCAGTGGGACGCGCTGGACAGCTGGTTCGAGGAGGACGAGGAGGTCTTCGTCCACCCGCGCAACCCGTACGCCCGGTGCGACGCGATCCGCTCCGGCCGCCAGGTGAAGGTCGAGTACGACGGCAAGGTGCTGGCCGAGTCGCGATCGACGGTGATCGTGTTCGAGACCGGTCTGCCGCCGCGCTACTACTTCCCGCGGACCGAGGTGAACTTCGGGCACCTCACCGCCAGCGAAACCCGGACCGCGTGCCCGTACAAGGGCCGCACCACGGGATACTGGTCGGTCGACGGCCGCGACCTGGCCTGGTCCTACGACTTCCCCACCGCGCCGCTGCTGCCGGTCGCCGGCCTCATCGCGTTCTTCAACGAACGCGTCGACGTGACGCTGGACGGCGCACCGCTGGACCGCCCGGTCACCCACTTCTCGGACTGACCCGGAACTCACCGTCACGACGGCGAGATCAGATGGCGGACGTGACGCCGCCGTCCATCGGGATGATCGCGCCAGTGACGTAGCTGGCGGCGGGCGACGCGAGGAAGACCGCGACCCGAGCCACCTCCTCTGGTTCGCCGATCCGGCCGAGCGGGGTGTCGGCGACCATCTCGCCGAGCAACTCCTCCTTCGACCGGCCGCTCGCCCGGACCGCCGCCTCCAGGCCCTCGTCGACGCGGCCGGTGCGGGTCGTGCCCGGGTTGATCACGTTGACCCGAACACCCTGAGCGGCGTACGCCTTGGCGTAGCCGACCGAGGCCAGCATCAAGGCCGCGTTGGCGGCGCCGCCACCGATGTGCAGTGGGTTCGCCTGCCGGCCGCCCTGGCCGACCACGTTCACGATGGCACCGCTGCCACGCTCGGCCATACCGCGGATGACCGCGTCGGTCGCGTGCATGTACGTGAAGTACTTCGCCTCCATCGCGGCGTGCAGCGCCTTGCTGTCCAGCTCGTCAACCGGAGTACGGCGGGCCGCTCCCGCGCAGTTGATCAGGATGTCGGGTACGCCTATCCGCTCGAACACAGCGTCGGTCGCGTCCGGATCGGTGAGGTCGACCGCTTCCACGGCGTACGTCAGGCCCTTGGCGGCGAGCTCCTCCTGGGCCTTCGCCAGGTTGGCGGGATCACGGGAGATCCCGGTCACCGTGACGCCCTCCCACGCGAGTGCCTCGGCACACGCCAGCCCGATTCCCTTGCTGGCACCGGTGACCACCGCGGTCTTGCCGGACAATTGCAGATCCACGTGACTCCCTAGCTTTCGGCGTCGTACTCGTCGCGGGCGGCGGCGATCTCGTCCATGTGGTCGTAGGCCCAGGTCCGCATCGTCGCGACGGCCGCGGCCAGGCTCAGCCCGAGCGGAGTCAGCGTATAGGTCACCGTCACCGGCACCGTGGCGACGACCGTCCGCTGGACGATGCCGTCGCGCTCCAGGTGGCGCAGGGTCTGGGTGAGCATCTTCTGCGTGACGCCCTCGATCAGCAGCTTGAGTTGCCCGGACCGCAGTGTGCCGTGCTTCTCCAGCGTGCTGATCACCAGCATCGTCCAGGTGTCGCCGATCCGGCCCAGCACCTGACGTGTTGGGCAGGCGCCTTTAGTGGCGTCCCACTTGCCTCTGACCTGGTCGGTATCCATGAGGTGCCTAGAGCAGTAATAAGTGCTGTCTTCCGCCCGCCACGAACGGTTCGTAGCGTCGAGGTCGAGTCTAAGCACGAGAGGCAACGCAGATGAGAGCAGTACTACCTGTCGGACCCGGCAAGGTCGTGGTGGCCGAGGTCGACGAGGTCGAGCCCTGTCCCGGCGAGGTCGTGATCGAGGTCGCGGCGTACTCCCTGAACCGCGGTGAGACCTTCCAACTGGAGAACCCGCGAGACGGCTGGCGCCCCGGCAAGGACGTCGCAGGCCGGGTGATCCGGACGATTCCCGCTGGTCCGTCCGTCGGCACCCGAGTGGTGGCGCACGTGCCACACTCCGGCTGGGCTGAGCGTGTGACCGCGCCGCTCACGCAGCTCGCCGTACTGCCGGACGCGGTGTCGCTCGAACAGGCGGCAGCACTTCCGCTCGCCGGGCTGACGGCGCTCCGTCTTCTGCGTACGGCGGGTGCCGTGATCGGACGGCGGATCCTGCTGACCGGCGCCTCCGGCGGTGTCGGCCACTACTTCACCGAGCTCGCCGCGGCGGCCGGCGCATCGATCACGGCTGTCGTCTCCTCGCCGGTTCGCGGTGCGCGATTGCTCGAACTCGGCGCCGAGACGATCGTGCCCGAGGCTTCGGCCGCGGACGGACCGTTCGATCTCGTCCTCGAGTCCATCGGAGGTGACAGCCTGCCGGTCGCTCTGTCGAAGGTGCGCGCAGGCGGACGGCTGATCTGGTTCGGACAAGCCAGCCGGCGGCCGGCCGGCCTTGACTTCTTCACCATGTTCGACGGACCCGAGAACGGGACGATCGAGCACTTCCACTACACCGACGGCGACGACGGCGCGGACCTGGCCACGCTCGTCCGGCTGGTCGCGGCCGGACGGCTGCACCCCGAGCTCGGCCGGATCGAGGACTGGTCCCGGACCGGCGACGTCCTCGACGACCTGCGCGACCGCCGGATCCGCGGCAACGCCGTACTGACACTTTTCACCGAGGAGACACCGATGAAGGACCCGAAGGCCGTCGTGACGAGGTACGTCGAGGCTGTTGCCGCCGGTGACCTGGCCACCATCCGCGCGAGCTTCGCGCCCGACGTGGTGTGGACCTACCCGGGCGACCTGCCGCTGTCCGGTGAGTGGAAGGGGCGCGAGACGGTGGTCGACGAGTTCCTCGGCGCGGTGGCGGGCAAGTTGTTCGAGCCCGGAGCGCCGGTGACCATCAGGCTGACGAACGCCCTCGCCGACGGCGACCAGGTCTTCGCCGAATGGACCGCGCAGGCGACGGCCAGATCAGGCGAGGCGTACGCCAACCGATGCGGCGCGGTCTTCACTGTCCGGGACGGAGCGATCGTCGCCGTCCGCGAGTACCTCGACACCGACCACGCGCGCCGGGTGCTGTTCCCGGAGATATCGATGCCTGAGCAATCGTCACCTTTCCGCACGTCGGGGCCGTCGGCAACGAACTCGCATTCGTCCCTGTTCCGGGCTTGAACAGGCCAGTACTATGGGTCACCAGATCGACACTCTTTGTTTCGACGCCTGATGCCCAGAGCAAGTTGCCCAGAGCACCGACGCCGGAGGACCCGTGCCGACCATGTCAACTCCCCGTCCCCCGCCGGCTTCCGGTCCTGCGCCTGAGCGCACGACCTGGAGGTCAGTCCTTCACCATGACCTACCGGCCTCGCTCGTGGTCTTCCTCATCGCGATACCGCTCTCCCTCGGGATCGCCGCCGCATCCGGCGCCCCGCTCATCGCCGGCCTGGTCGCGGCCGTCGTCGGTGGCGTGGTCGCCGGGGCGCTCGGCGGATCACCGTTGCAGGTCAGCGGTCCGGCCGCGGGTCTGACGGTCGTCGTCGCGGACCTGGTCGGCCAGTTCGGCTGGGCCGCGACCGCCGGGATCACCTGCGCCGCCGGACTGCTGCAGATCCTGCTGGGCGTCACCCGGGTCGGGCGGCTCGCGCTCTCCCTGTCCCCCGCTGTCGTACACGGCATGCTCGCCGGCATCGGCGTCACGATCGCCGTCCAGCAGTTGCACGTCGTGCTCGGCGCGAAGGCGCAGAGTTCCCTGATCGCCAACCTGGCGGCGCTTCCCGCCCAACTCGTTGCCCATCACCCCCATTCGGTGCTGGCCGGCGTACTGACCGTCGCGATCCTGCTCACCTGGCCCAGACTGCCCAAGGTCACGGTGATTCCGGCGCCATTGGTGGCCGTCGTCGCGGTCACCGCGTTGGCCGCGGCGTTCCTGACCGACGTCACCCGCGTCGACCTGCCGGAGCAGCCACTGAAAGAGTTGGTTCTGCCCGCGGTGCCCGACGGCACTCCGATCGAGATCATCACGGCGGTGCTGACCGTTGCCCTCGTCGCCAGTGTCGAGTCGCTGCTCTCGGCAGTTGCCGTGGACAAGCTTCATCGCGGCGAGCGCAGCAACCTCGACCGCGAGTTGATCGGTCAAGGCGCCTCGAACGCGGTGTCCGGTGCACTCGGCGGCATGCCAGTGACAGGCGTGATCGTACGCAGTTCCACCAACGTCGCAGCCGGCGCACGTAGCCGCGCCTCCGCGATCCTGCACGGTGTCTGGATCGCGGCGTTCGTGCTGGCGGCCGGCGCGATGCTCGAGCTGATCCCGATGGCCGCCCTGGCCGGTGTCTTGCTCGTCACCGGCTTGCGGCTGGTCCAGCTCGCTCACATCCGCACCTTGCGCAAACACGACGAACTCCTCGTGTACGTCGTGACCGCCGCGGCCGTCGCCGTACTCGGACTGGCCGACGGCGTACTCATCGGCCTGGCGCTGGCGATCGTGCGAGTGCTCTATCGGCTGGCGCGGGCCACTGTCACCACGACCGAGGAGGACGGGCTGTGGACAATCCGGATCCGCGGCACGCTGGTGTTCCTCGGCGTTGCGTCCTTGGTCCGCACGCTCCGGTCGATCCCGGAAGGTGCGCGGGTTCGGGTCGATCTCGACGTCCACCATCTCGACCATGCGGCGTACGAGGCGATCGAGGACTGGCGGCGCGGACACATCGCGCGCGGTGGTTCGGTCGAGCTGAACCGGGTGGCGTTCCGGGCCGCGAGGCGTCGGCCGACCCGATCCGGCCGATGCTGGCGAAGCTCGCGGCGGACGGTCAGCGCCCGGCACAGCTGTTCATCACCTGCGCGGACTCGCGGATCGTGCCGAACCTGATCACCGCCACCGGCCCCGGCGACCAGTTCTGTGTCCGGAACATCGGCAATCTCGTTCCCCCCAAGGGATCGAACAGCAGCTCGGTCGACGCCGCGATCGAGTACGCCGTCGACGTACTCGGGGTGAGATCGATTGTGGTCTGTGGTCATTCGCACTGCGGTGCCGCCGCGGCCGCGCTCGAGGCGAACGCCCCGGCCGGCACCGGCCTGCAGAACTGGCTGCGCCACCTCGAACCGTCGCTACGACGCACGGTCGGGCTGCCGGACATCGTCGACCCGGCCACCGGGGTGAAGCTGTCCCCGGCGGACAAGCTGTCCGTCGCGAACGTCGGCGTACAGCTCGCGAACCTGCGCAGCTTCGCCTGCGTGCACAAGGCCGAGGACGAAGGACGGCTCGAGCTGATCGGCCTGTGGTTCGACCTCCGCGCAGCAGCGGCCCGGCTCGTCCTCGACCGCGAGCCCTACCTGGTCCGGGCCGACGAGGAGCTCGCCACCGCGGGCTCGTCGCTCAAACGCTGAGCAAGCTCACCGGCATCGGCGGGGATGCGCACCCGCCGGCTGTCGAAGATCAGCAGCAGCGGCACGGCCAACGCGGTCGCGATCAACCCGTCGAGCCAGTAATGGTTGGCGGTCACGACGACGACCGTGAACGTGAGCACCGGATGCGCGGTCCACAACCAGCGCCAGCGTGACCGCGTCGCCCGGATCAGGAAGACGGCGACCATCAACGACCATCCGACATGCAGACTCGGCATCGCCGCGAACTGGTTCGCCACCCCGGAATCCGTGCTCGGTCCGTAGACGGACTGCCCGAGCAGTACGCCGGTGTCCACCCAGCCCGGCATCATCCGCGGCGGCGCGAGTGGGAAGAACATGTGGCCGATCAACGCCAGCCCGGTCAGCGACGCCAGCGCCCAGCGCGCCTTCCCGTACTCGGCCGGCCGCCGGATCATCAGCCACAACAGAACCACCGCGGTCAGCGGGAAGTGCACGCTCGCGTAGAAGGCGTTGGCCACGTCGGCCAGGCCGTCGATCCGCAAGGCGTGCTGCTGCACCGCGGCCTCACTCGGCAGGCCGAGCCACGCCTCCCACCGGATCAAGTCGTCGGCGTGCCGGAACGCCGACCACGTGTGGTCCGCCGACAGGAACCGCCCGAGGTTGTACACCCCGAACAGCACGGCCAGCAGTGCGACCTCCCGCACGATCCGCCAGATCCCGTGCGGCTTCACCGCGACCGGCACCGATCGGTGCTCCACCCGTTCCAGAGTCAGTTGCGCCACATCGACCCCCACCTCAAACCGAACGCTCGTTCTCTGAGATTCCACCCTGCGTCGATGGCCGCCCGAAAATCAAGAACGGTCATTCGTTTTCGACTGTGATCCCGGCCGCATCGGCCGCGCTTCGCCACTGTTCCAAATTATCGCAACTTGCTTATAGTTGCGAAGGATATGAACCAACTCACATCCGTGGGAGAAATCCGTTAGACCCGCGCGATCGGGCGGGAGACGCTGCGGGCATGGTGACGGTCTTCCTCCGCTGGACCTGGCTGCGGGCCGTGCTGCACAACGGGTGGTGGCTGGTCACGAGCGTCTACCTGGTCGTGGACGCCGGCCTCTCCCCGGCCCAGCTCGTGCTGATCGGCGCGGCGCAGAGTGGGTTCGCGGTGGTCTGCGAGGTGCCGGCCGGCGTGGTCGCCGACACCATCAGCCGCAAGTGGTCACTGGTGATCTCGCAGGTCCTGATGGGTACGGCGATGGTCACCACCGGGCTCGTCGACTCGTTCCCCGCGCTCCTCGCGACGCAGGTGCTCTGGGGCATCTCGTGGACGTTCGCGAGTGGATCCGACGTCGCCTGGATCACCGACGAGCTCGACCAGCCGGACCGGATCACCGCCGTACTCGCCCACGCCGCCCGGGCACAGCTGACCGGGGCCGCAACCGGTCTGATCGTGCTCGGTCTGCTCGCCTGGGCGACCCGCCGCGATCTGACCATCGTCATCGCCGGCGCTGCGATGCTCTCGCTGGCACTCTACGTCGCGCTGAGGTTCACCGAGCACCACTTCGTGCCGGTGCGGACCGCCCGCTGGTCGGCGTCCTGGACCATCTTCCGGCGCGGCGTCACTCTCGTACGGCGCCGTCGCGCGATCCGCCTGATCTTCGCGGCGACCTTCCTCGTGAACGGCGCATGGTCGGTCGGACGGCTGTTCCAGGTCCAGCTGATCGATCTCGGCCTACCCACCGACCCAGACCCAACCATCTGGTTCACCGGCCTCGGCGTTGCCGGGCTGCTCGTCGGCGCGCTCACCCTGCGCCTGGCCGGCCATCGCATCGACGGCGCCCACGCCCGCAACGACTACGCCCTCGCGGCTGCAGGCGCGGTACTCGGCACGCTCCTGCTCGCGTTCGCCCGCGATCCGGTCGCCGGCGCGATCGCCGTCGTACTGATCTCCGGCATGGTCAAACCGCTGACCCAGGTGATCGGCACGGTCTGGGTCAACGCCCGCACCACCGCCGACATCCGCGCCACCACCCACTCATTCCTCGCCCAACTCAAATACCTCGGTGAGATCACCTGCGGCCTAGCCATCGCCACCATCGCCCGCCTCACCACCCTCCCCCTAGCCCTCACCGCCTGCGCACTCCTCTTCACCGCAACCGCCGTACTCATGCATGAGCGGGCTGATCGTGGCGCCGGTCGGGCCGGCGTCCACCCGTAGGCGGCCACTGACGGGAAGCGGCCCGTCGACGACGACTACGGGGGTGGTGAGGTCGTAGAGTTCGTGGGCTATCAGGGCGCCGAGGGCGATGATCGTGTCGGGGCGGGCGAGGATGATGGCGGCCGGTGCGGTGTGAGCGCGGATCTGTTCGGCGAGGACGCTGGAGGCGGAGCTCGAGCCGCGACCCGACTCCATCACCAGGACGCGGCCGGCCAGTACGACGCCGCACTGGGGATGGTGTGCGTCGATGATGCGACCGTTCTCGTCGGTGCCGCCCCAGAAGGACAGGGGTGCTGTCAGGCGGATCACCTCACCTGTCGCGATGCCGGGATTGAGTGTGCGAGCCGTGATCATGCGTCTTCCAGCATCACGCGACCGGCGCGGGCGGACGCCACGCATTCCTCCAGCGAACCGAGGACGGCGGACACGTTGATGTTGCCCGGCGCGTAGTGCGCCCACTTGCCAGAGTTCGTCATCACGTTCTTCCACGCCGGCGACAGGATCGCCGTCACGTAGGTGCAGGTGTCCACAACGACCGTGACTCCAGCAGCCTCGAGCGTCCGCAGTACGCCGCTCTCCTCGGCCAGCGCCCGCGTCGCACGACCGGTCGACAGATAGAACGCGATCTTCAACGGAGGCCCGTCCGTCAGCAACTCAGCGAGCCGGGCACACTCGGCGTACGACGCGTGCGGTGTGCCGACGCTGACCGCATCGAGTTCACCTGACGAGAAGGTCGACAACATTCGCCGCGTCTGCCGCATCATGTCGAGATCGATCTCGCGCACCGGCAGCTCGAGCGCCTCATCGAGAGTCGGAGCCTCCGGAGTCACCCCGACCGCATGGAACAGCGCCACTCCCCCGGCCGACGCGGCGGCCGCACCGAACGCCTTCAGCTCATCCTCGCCCGCAGACGCCGGAATCCCGACCAGCACAGGGATCTCGCCGCCGACGACCGACCCGACATGATGCCCGAGCAACGGATACGCGAGCTCGGACCGCAGAAACCGATCACCCAACGGACGGCAGTCGAACGTCACGGTCCCCCGCCGCGCCTCAGTCGTTTGCAGCCCGGAGTACGGCGCCCGTCCGGTGATCGCAGCGCAGATGTCGAGGAAGTCGCCGTACCGATCGGTCCGGGCACCGAGGACGGAGTTGGCGAACACGATCGCGTTCGACTCCGCCCACGCGACGTGCTCGCCGAGTCCGGGCCGGTTCGGCAGCTGGTACGGCGCACAGGTGAACGTCGGTGTGCACCCGAGGGCGACGTACGCCGACATGAGCTCTCGACCGGACGCCGCGAGGTCGCGGTCACGAACCAGTTCCGGATGGATGAGGTCCATCGAGCCGACGTTCAGTGTGGTCGGGACGCGGACCTTCGCGCCGAGGTCGACCAGGCGATGGGCGAAGTCCAGGCTGACCTGGCCGTGGTACAGGCACGAGTCGACGTGCGCGGAGGTGATTTCGACCAGCCGCGGCGCGTCCGCGATCCGGGCCAGGCTCACGATCACGCGCATCGCGAGCGCCACGCCGTCACCGTCCTGACCACCGAGCATTCCTTCTTCCTCGGCGGTCAGGCGCAGCGTCTGCATGCGTTGAAACTACAGCGTTCAGACCTTCGTCCGGCGGGAGGCGACCAGAGCACCGGCTTGGTATCCGTCGGCCCGCAGGAGCTGGCCGTGGGTGACCTCCAGGATGTCGATGCTGAGCTCCGGGCCGGTCAGATCCTCGGAGCTGATCGGGCGATCGTCGAGGTACAGATCGACGCGGTCCAGCTCGTCCACCTCCAGGGCGACCGTGAGCGTCGTACCGCTGAAGGTCGTCTTCACGTCGAGACGCCGGTGCGGCAGCGCCGCGAGCAACGAACCGGCCTTGTTCAGCAGGTCGACGTTGCCTTCGAGCAGATCCGCCTCGGTCATCTTGTGCACCACCGTCGGTTTGACCCCGAGGTCCTCGACCGGCGTACCCGACAGCGCACCCACCCGCAACGTCCGGCGGATCGCGACCCGCAGGTTCGCACCGTTGGGCAGGGCGATGTACGGCGAGGTCTCGTCCGGTGGGGGTGGTTCGTTGAGCAACGCGGCGAGCAGGCCGTGGGTCCACACGTTCGCGCCGCCGGCACCGGTGTTGTCGTCGACGCCGAGGATCGGGCCGATCTCGTGGTCGGCGAACCCGGCGGCGAAGATGTCGGTCGCCGAGTACACCCGCGCGTCGGTGACCAGCACCACCGGGCCGTGGTACGTCTGGCCGATGTCGTTCGCCCCGTCCTCGGGCGTGATCGGCTTCGCGGCCGAGTACGCGGCGCCCGTCTCGGTGGCCAGGTCGAGCGAGTCGAACCACGGACCGAGATCGATGCCGAGCGGATTGTCCTTGTGCCGGCGGCAGATCTTGAGGTTGACCGGCGTACTGATGAACTGCACCGGCTCCGGCGCGATCCGCCGCGGCGTCATCGTCTGCAGGGTGAACTCGCTGGCGAAGATGTGCCCGCCGCCGTTGTCGCGGACGTCCACGATCAGGCCGTTCTGCGGCAGCGCGGCGGCGAGCCGGACGAACTCGTTCCGGAACGCGACCGGGTCCTGCACGCTGAACGTGAAGATCCGCACGTGCCCGAACGTTCCGGACGACGTGACCACCTCGCGGGCGCGGAAGACGCCCGGCATCGTGGTCGGCAGATCGGCGCCGGTGACGGCCGCCGGTGTCCGCAGTTCGGCCGAACTCTGACCGCCTTCCAGCTCGACCACATCGCGGACGTAGAGCGCCTTCTTCGCCCGGGCCTTCTCGTCGGAATCCAGGTCCAGCCCCATCGAGGCCGACATCTCGCTGATCGCGTCCAGGTCCGTCATCGGCGGCAGGTTGGTGGTGACCTTCCACTGCTCGCGCAACTCCTGCGCCGAGCCGTCCAGACCGACGTACGACAGCGTCACCCAGTCCTCGTCCGGCGGCGACTGGATCACCAGCGGCCGCAGGGTCAGGGACTCCAGACCGCGGGCGAGGTTGGCCGCGTCGTTGCTGCCGGCGAACTGGGCGCCGTTCAGCGCGACCGCGCGGGCGATCGGCGTACCGTTCCAGTGCGTCACCTCGGCGCCCGGCCCGAACTGCGGGGCCGAGTATCCGGTCACCGTCCGGGTGATGAGGTAGTGCTCGACGTCGGCCCCGTCGTAGCACTTCTCGATCATGAACGGCAGATACGCGATCTTGCCGGCGAACGGGACCGGCAGCAGGTAGTTGGTGTGCAGGTCGCGGACCGAGTGGAAGATGCTCGACATCTCCCGGTGGAAGATCCACTCCGGTCCCATCGTGGCCGCGGTCTGCCGTTCCATCCGCGCCCGCATCACTCGCAACCGCTGCAACGGATTCACCGCGTGCATCGCGACCTTGAGCGGCAGATGCACGTAGTTCTGCTCCAGCAGCAGTAACGCCTGCTCGACCAGCTGTGTGCGCTGCGCGAGGGTCAACGTGCCGGCCGAACCGAGGAAGTCCGGCAGCGGTACGGCGGCCGCCTGCGCGGCGACAGTGGTCGCGGTGCGTTGTGTCCTGCTGGAACTCGCAGCTGCCCGGGTCCTCTTCGCGACGGAGGCACGGGCGGCCCGCTTCGCCCCCGTCGCAGTCTTCGCCGGCTCCTGCCGGGCGCTGCTCTTGCGTGCGGCGGTCTTCTTCGCCGCCGCCTTCTTCCCCGTGGCCTTCATGCTGCGTGGCTGTGACATGTCGCCCCCAATGCGGCGGCCCCTCCCCGGGCCGCGATCCCTCAACCGTCGTCCGCGCAACTGGCGATGTCAACGTCCCGCCCGGCCGGGAGTTGACCACTGTGCTGCAAGGATGGGCGGGTGACTGAGTTCTGGGACAGCATCACGTCGGCGCAGCCCGATCCGTCGCTGCGACTGGTGATCGGGACCGGTGTCGTCGCACTGGTGCTGATCGGCTTCCGGCCGCTGTGGCGGTCGACGCGCCAGGTCGTGACGATCGCGCACGAAGGTGCGCACGGACTGATCGCCGCACTGGTCGGACGGAAGCTGTCCGGGATCAGACTGCACTCCGACACCTCCGGAGTCACCGTGTCACGCGGCCACCCGACCGGTCCGGGCATGATCGCCGTACTGCTGGCCGGTTACCCCGGACCGGCCCTCTTCGGCCTCGCCGCTGCCTTCGTCCTGAGCCGCGGGTACGCCGTTGCGATGCTCTGGGGACTCCTGGTCGCGTTGCTGATTCTGCTGCTGCAGATCCGCAACCTTTACGGCCTCTGGTCGGTCGTTGTCTTCGGCGCCCTTGTCTTCGGCATCTCATGGTGGGGCTCACCGTCGGTCCAGTCCGCCTTCGCCTATCTGCTGACCTGGTTCCTGCTGCTGGCCGCGCCTCGCGCCGTACTCGAGTTGCAGCACTCCCGCCGCTACGGGCAAGGCCGTAGCTCCGATGCGGATCAGCTGCGACGGCTGACCGGCGTACCGGCGCTGATGTGGGTCGGCGTGTTCGGTCTGGTGACGTTGGGATGTCTGGCGCTCGGAGTGGTGTGGTCCGGCGTACTGCCGGGCTAGACCGGTGGTGGCAGCGTCACACCGAAGCCGGTGACGGCCAGACGCAGCAGGACTTGTCCGGGACGTAGCAGGTCGGCGATCTTGGCAGCGCTGAGCAGTTCGAGCTCCGCCAGACGGGTCGCGTAGGCGTCTGGTCCTTGCTTGCGTGCGTGCTGCAGCTCGACGGTGTTGTGCCAGACCTTCTGACGGGACTCACGCAGGAACCGCCGCGAGGACAGCCGGTTGAGCGGTGTCAGCACCTGATCGAGCAGACTCCGCGCACCACCGAGCTCGTCGTCCTCCGCGCTGACGCGTTGGGCCAATACACCGTCGATCCGTTCATGGTCGCGGCGCCGTCGCTCCATGAGGTACGGATCGGTGAAGTCGGCGTCGCTGATTACCGCGAGGAGGGCCTGCGGGAGGTCGTAGTTGACGTGCGCGTTGATGCCGAGCAGGACGTGACGCAGCGCTGGGATGTCGGCGGGCGCGTCGAAGGCCAGCCGCCACGGGCGCGATACTCGAGCGCCTGGCGTCAAGGCGGCATCGTGCGCATCCAGGTACAGCTCGGCGAACTTCACATCCCAGTCCTCGACCCAGGACGGGTCTTCGAAGCGCGCCAGATCGATGGCGTCACCAACGGCTCGGGTGGTGCGAAGGTATGTGCTCAGGAAGATCCGGCGGTGGGCCAGGTCGTCCGGCAGCTCGTCCAGCCGCTGCTGCATCCGGGCGACGATGCCAACCACGGGACTACCATCGTTCATCGGGGTCTCCTGTGGAGGAGGGGGTCATGCCTGCGACAGGTCCACGGTCCTTCGACCCAGTGGTTGTCGGCAATCGCGAGACCGACGCCTGGGCCGCGTACTACCGCCATGAGTGGCGGAGTTTCCTCAGCGCCTCCGTCGGGATGGTCGCCGCCGCGTTCGGTATGTCACCCCGCCGGACCCTGGCCGGAGCGTGGTACGTACTGCGCGCCAACCAGTTATGGGCACCGTACCCCGACAACCAGCCGGACGCGGCCTGCGCGTACATGCGCCGCTTCTACGATCTCGTCGCCCAGGACGGCGAGTTGCCGCTCGACCCGGCACGGGCGGCCCGGCTGGAGGTCGAGTGGTGGCGCATCCATCGCGCGCAGCAGCACGACGAATCGGTCACCGCCGACCAACTGGAGGCCGCTCTGGTCGACCTCTATTCCTACGCGTACGACGCCGATCCGGAGGCGGTCCGGCCCGCGGCCGCGCACCGTGTCGAGGCAATGAACCTGTCCGATCGATGGGTCCGGGCAGGATGCGACCGCGACGACCCGCTCCTCGCGGCAGAGCGGCGCGCGCTGGTCGCGTCGTACGCCGCTCTCCGCAAGGCTGTGGAGCGATCGCCGTTCAGGCGCGCCCACCCGTGATCGGACGACCCCGCTGCGCGACGCCCGGACCGCCGTAGGGGTAATCCGCCGCGCCCGGATCGCTGGCCTGGTTGAGCTTCTCGGTCTCCTCCGCGGTCAGGTGCAGGTCGGCCGCGGCCAGGTTGTCGTCGAGCTGCTCGATCGTGCGGGCACCGAGGATCACCGAGGTGACGGCGGGCCGGTCGACCAGCCAGGCGAGGGCGACCTGCGCCATCGAATTTCCACGAGCGGTCGCGATGTCGCGAACCGCGTCGACCACGTCGCGGACGCGCTGGTTGGTGCTGCGCCGGCGCCACGACTCGACACCGCGGTCCGGGTTCTCGCCGAGGCGGGTCGCGCCGGTCGGCTCCTCGTCGAACGAGTACTTCCCGGTCAGCCAGCCACCGCCGAGCGGCGACCACGGCAGCAGGCCGAGCCCGTTCTCCTGCGCGGCTGGGACGATCTCCCACTCGATCTCCCGCACCAGCAGGTTGTACTGCGGCTGCAGCGTGACGAGTCGCGACCAGCCCCGGCGGTCGATCAGGTCGCAGGCCTTCTGCAGCTGCCACCCGGTGAAGTTGGACAGTCCGGCGTACCCGATCTTGCCCGCGCGTACGGCGTCCTCGAGGAAACCGAGCGTCTCGTCGAGCGGGGTGACCGGGTCCCAGGCGTGCAACTGGTACAGGTCGATGTGGTCGACGCCGAGCCGGTTCAGGGAGGCGTCGAGCGCGCGACGCAGGTGCCGGCGGGAGGTGCCGACGTCGTTCGGGGTGTCGCCGGTCGGGAACCGGCCCTTGGAGGCGACCACCACGTCGTCCCGGGCGCTGCTCTTCGCCAGCCAGCTGCCGACGATCTCCTCCGAGACACCGCCGGTGTAGACGTCCGCGGTGTCGATGAAGTTGCCGCCGGCGGCGACATACCGGTCCAGCTGCGCGTGCGCGCCGGCCTCGTCGGTCTCGTTGCCGAACGTCATGGTGCCGAGCGCGTAGGTCGAGACGATCGCTCCACTGGCGCCCAGAGTGCGGTATTCCACGGTTGCTCCTCATTTGTCCGGACTTGCTGCGACCCACCTTAGAACTGTCGGGAGTGGGTACTACGGTGGCTGTCCATGAACACAAGAGAACTGCTGATCGACGCGTACAGCCGGATCCAGGAGGAAGTGCACGCGGTGGTCGACGGGCTGGACGAGAAGACTCTCGCGACCCGGCCGGGCGACACGGCCAACTCGATCGCCTGGCTGGTCTGGCACCTGACCCGGATCCAGGACGACCACCTCGCCGGCGTCGGTGGATACGAGCAGGTCCTGACCGCGGACGGGTGGCACGAGCGCCTCGGGCTGCCGTTCGATCCCGCCGACACCGGCTACGGGCACACCTCCGAGCAGGTCGGCCAGGTGCAACTGTCGGCCGAGCTGCTGGCCGGGTACTACGACGCCGTGCACGCGCGGACGCTGGAGTTCCTGCGGCTCGTCACCGACGACGATCTCGACAAGATCGTCGACCGGAACTGGACGCCGCCGGTGACGATGGGCGTGCGGCTGGTGAGCGTGATCGGCGACGACCTCGAGCACATCGGTCAGGCGGCGTACGTCCGGGGGCTGCTCAGCTGAGCGTGGTCTCCCACAACGCCGTACCGGCGATGAGATAGACCTTGTGATCCTGGGTGACCGCTGCGTCGGTCACCAGGCCCTGCGGACCGCTCGACTCCTGGACCGTCCAGCTGCCGCCGGTCCCGGTGACCACCTTCACCTTGTTGTCCTGAGCAACGATCTGGACGACCTTGTCACCGTCGACGATCGGCGGCGGCAGTTTGTCCTTGTCGCCGACCGGGATCGACGGCACACCCTGGAGCCGTTGCGCCGTACCGTCGGCGCCGAGCCGCCAGATCGCCAGCTTCCCGTCCACGTAGCCGGAGATCACGCAGTCCTTGCTGCAGGTCGCGGTGTTGGCCTGACTGCGGTTGCCGGGATCCGGCAGGACGATCCGGGTCCAGCCCTGATTCAGGTCGGCCGATCGCCAGACCGCTGCCTCCTGCGCGACCACGTTCGGCGCGAGCCGCACCTGGGAGCCGACGAACACGACGCTCTTGCCGAGCGTCGTCCCGAAGCCCGGCCCGACGAGGAGGGACGGCGTACTCTGCAGGGCGGTCTTCGCCGAGCTCAGCCGATTCCACTTGGCGTCGCCCTGCGGCAGCCAGACGGTCGCGTCGTTGCCGGTCTCGACCCCGCCCCAGGAACCGAGCAGGGCCCGGCCGCCGGAGGAGGTGATGACGGCCGAGAACAGATCGCCCGCGTCCTGCCCGCCGAAGGTCCAGAACACCTGCGGGCGCTCGATCAGGCCACCGGCGACCGAGCCTGTCCAGACGGTCCAGCGGGTGTTCGAATGCGCACCACCCGATGCGCCTCCCAGTGCGAGGAGTTGCTTCCCGTCGTAGGCGATCGAGTACCAGACCGCTTCGTAGGCGTACGGGCTCGCCGGGTTCGGCTTGATCGCGATCTTTGTCTGTTTCCCCTGGTCGAGGAGGACGAGACCCGGGACGACCTCGGCTCCGCGATTCCGCAGGCCGATCAGCAGCTGGTCGCCGTACGCCCGGAGGGCGACGGGCTCCGCGCCGACGTCGACCTTCGACCAGGCCACCGCGGGCGCTGCCGGTGGTTGCTTCTTCTCCCCGCTGCACGCGGCGAGGACTGCCATCAGCGCGATGGCCGCGACCAGGCGACGCATCAGCGGTTCTGGGGAAGCTTGGTGGTGGACTTGCGGCCGGTCCGCGGCGCGGACGGCGGTGGCACGACCGGGCCGATATCGCCATCGGGCGCGACGTCCAGGTCGATGATCACCGGCGCGTGGTCGCTCGGACCGGTGCCCTTGCGCGCCTTGCGATCGATCCACGCTGCCTTCACCCGGTCGGCGACCGGATCGGTCGCGAGCATCAGGTCGATCCGCATGCCGAGGTCCTGGTGGAACATGCCGGCGCGGTAGTCCCAGTAGCTGAAGACGCGGTTGTCCGGCCAGCGATCGCGGACGACATCGTGCAGGTCTTTGGCGCTCATCAGGTCCGTCAGCGCCAGTCGCTCCGGTGGCGTCACGTGGGTCTGCCCGACGTACGCCGCTGGGTCGAACACGTCGGCGTCGGTCGGGGCGATGTTCATGTCACCACAGACGATCTGGTCGGCCGGTCCGGCGGCGATCACCTCGCGCAGAGCAGCCAGCCAGGCGAGCTTGTAGTGGTAATGATCGGAGTCCGGAGTGCGCCCGTTCGGCACGTAGAGCGAGTGGATCCGGATGCCACCACAGGTCGCCGCGACCGCGCGGGCCTCGGGATCGGGGAAGCCTGGCGCACCGGCGACGCCGGTCACCACATCCTCCAGGCCGACCTTCGAGAGCAGGGCTACGCCGTTCCACTGCACCTCGCCGTACAGGGCTGTCTCGTAGCCGCGGCCGGCCAGCTCGTCACCGAGCAACGAGGTGAACGCGTCGTTCGCCAGTTTCGTCTCCTGCAGGCACACCACATCCGGTTGCCGTTCGTCCAGCCACCCCAGTAACCGGGGCAACCGCTGCTTGACCGAGTTCACGTTCCAGGTAGCCACTCGCACCCGGCCAACGGTAGACCTCAGGACGGACCATTTCAGCCCGTTAGTTGCGCGGTCGGACATATCACTTGAAGTGTATATACGCTTCTTGTAATATTTCTGGGCATGGACGTCTTCGAGGCGATCGCCGAGCCGAGCCGGCGAGAACTGCTGGACCTGCTGTCCGAACGCGAGCGGCCGGCCGGTGAGTTGGTCGCGCACCTGCACAAGCTCACTCAGCCCGCGGTCTCCAGGCATCTGCGGATCCTCCGCGAGGTCGGACTGGTCGAGGTCCGGCCGGACGGCCAGCGCCGGATCTACGCGCTGTGCGCCGACCGCCTGATCGAGATCGAGAACTGGATCAGCCGCTACCGCAGGTACTGGCCGCGCCACCTCGGCGCCCTCGAGAACCACTTGGCCCGAAACCAGAAGGAGCCCACCGAATGACCACGCAGGACCACCACGGCGACCTGATCATCGACGGCGACCGCACCACGATGACGTTCCGGCGTCATCTGCCATATCCGATCGACGCTGTGTGGGCCGCGCTGACCGATCCGCTCGAGCGCAAGGCTTGGTTCGGCGAGACCGTGATCGACGGGCGCACCGGCGGCATCATCGAGATGATGCCGGACGAGCCGCCGGCCGCGCCCGACGCCAAGCGCCTCACCGGGCGCATCCTCGTCTGGGATCCGCCGCATGTGTTCGAACACGAGTGGCACCAGCGCATCGTCGAGGACAGTGTCGTGCGGTACGAACTGTCCGTGGACGGCGACGGGACCCTGCTGATCTTCACCCACACCGGGCTGTCCGTCACCAACGCGCGCGGCTTCATGCCTGGGACGCACGCCTTCTTCGATCGGCTCGACGCGCAACTGGCCGGGGCCGAGTTGCCCAACTGGTCCGACCGGTACGCCGAGGTGGCGGCGTCGTACCCGGCTTGGTCCTGAACTCCCTTTGGCAGGCATCATACGGCGCTTGCTTGGGTGGGGCCGCCGTCATCCACAGGCGGGGGTTGTGACGCCCGGTAGTTATCCACCGACGGAAAGTTGATCCGTTCAGCGCGGCGAAATCGCGGCACTCTCTTGGGCAGGAGCTCTTGGGCAGCAGCTCTTGGCAGGAGCTCTTGGCAGGAGAGAGGGGAACGGATGGCTGAACTGGACTGCGAGCCGGCTGACCGGACCGCACTGGTCGCCTACCTGCGCGACATCGGGAACCACGAACTACTGACTCTGGAAGAGGTGAAGGAGCTCTCGTACTGGATCGAGGCCGGGCTACTCGCGGCGGAGCGGCTGGCCGGCGAGCACGGCCGGCACGATCCGGCCGACCTGCAGCAGGTGGTCGCGCTCGGCAAGCAGTCGTGGCGGCGGATGATCGAGTGCAACCTGCGGCTGGTCGTGTCGCTGGCCCGGCGGTACACCGGGAAAGGCATCTCGCTGCTCGACCTGATTCAGGAAGGGAACATCGGGCTGATGCGGGCGGTCGAGCGGTTCGACCACCGCCTCGGCCACCGCTTCTCGACGTACGCGATCTGGTGGATCCGCCAGGCGATCGGCCGGGCGATCTCCGACCGATCACGACTGGTGCGGATGCCTGCCCAGGCGTATACCGACTCCGGCCGGCTGGCATCGATCCGGCATGAGCTCACGCAGACGCTCGGCCGCGATCCCACCACTCGGGAGCTCGCAACGGAGACCGGTCTGTCGGTGGCTCGGGTGGAACGCGCCCAGGCGTGGCGGATCCATCCGGAGACCCTCGATCTGGACGACTCCGAACCCGTGATCGACGACGAGTCCGTCGTACTGCACGCCGGCCTGCGCCGGGACATCGCCTACCACCTGGAGTTCCTTGACGATCTGCATCAAGCCGTTCTCCATCACCGCTATGGGCTGAGAGGCCATATCCCGAGCACCATCGAGGAAACCGCCACCCAACTCAGCCTCCCTCCGGACCGGATCCGCGTCCTCGAACGAGAAGCCCTCCGCCAGCTGCGCCGCCGAGCCCACCACCATCTCCGCGACTACGCCGCCTGAACGCCTTCGTGGACGTGGGCGGTGCGGGCTGGGTTGGTGGGGGCTGGGATGATGAGCAGGTGAGACTCAGGCGTAGTTCCTGGCCCCGTGAGCTGACCGAGGCGGTGTCCATCGCGTCCCGGCACTCACCCGTCGGCAAGGAAGACATCCTGGCCGCCGTCCGCCTGACCAACGGCACATGGGTCGCGGGCACCCGCGCGGCCGTCTACCTGCCGACCGACTCGCCGGAGTCCGTCCGTCGCGTCGGCTGGGAGAAGATCGAGCGCGCCGGCTGGGACTCCGACGCCTCGGTCCTGCATGTCTACGAGACCACCGCCTTCGGTACGCCACTACGCGCCACCGACCTCCAGGTCGACGACCCAGGCCGCTTCGGGCAACTGCTCCGCGAACGGGTCGACGCGAGCATCGTGATCCAGCGCCACGTCCCCCTCGTGGGCAAGCGCGGCGTACGCATCATCGGCCGCCGCAACCCGGCCACCGCCGACGTCCCGGTCACCTGGAACTTCGTTCTGGACAAGGGCTTGGAGCCGGACCAACCCGGCGTACTGGATGCCGCCGAAGAGGCCCTGAAGTCGGTCCGGGACGAGTTCGGAATCTGACCCAGAAGGCAAGCCCGGGCAGGCCGAATCCCGTTTTTGTAGTTCGGCCCCGTCCTGCTAACCTACTCAGGTCCTCGGGGTTCGGGGACAGGTTCCATCCCGATCCCGCGTAGCTCAATTGGCAGAGCAGCCGGCTGTTAACCGGCAGGTTCCTGGTTCGAGTCCAGGCGCGGGAGCACAGAGCGTGACCGCCTAGCTTTAGGCACTTGAGCGCCCGGACCGGGCCCCTCCTGGTCCGGGCTTTCTCCTGTGCTGAGCCATTCGTACGGGACGCCGGTTCGCATCGCCCACAGCCGGACGAAGGCCATTTGAGGCACAACACGACCGTTGATCCAGGCGCCGACAGTGTTGCGGGAGACGCCGAGGTAGTCGGCAATCTCTTGGACTGACACGTCTGCGACCCGCAGCGCCTTACGTAGGCGGTCTGCGAGGTCGAACTGAGGGATATAGCCCTCGGCCGGTGCGTTACTCATGCGTTGAGTCTTGCATCACAACTACCCAAGTGCAACGCGCGTTGCCAACGAACGTTGCGGTCGCGCTGGATCGAACGTTTGCAACGCGCGCGTTCTGTCATGTCCGGGTTGCTTGGCCAACGCACGGTCCCTGTGCAATGCTCAGTGCATGGCAAACGCAAACCTGATCGGCAGCGCTCAAGCGTGCCAGACGCTCGGCGTCGACAAGAGCACCCTTAGCCGTTTGGTCAAGTCCGGTGACATCACACCCAAGGTCAAGCTGCCGGGTCGCAATGGCGCGATGCTGTTCGACCCGCGGGACGTGAATCGACTCTGCCTCGACCGCGGCGCCGCGCGAGCCAAGTAGCCGGGGCGCCCGGTCACGTCAGCCGCGCTGCCCCCATCGCGCCTTGACCGGGTGCCCCGTTCCAATCCCTGGAACTGGAGGACACTTGCTGTGAGCAACGAACTAGTGAGACAGGCGGCCGAGGCCGTCGAGGACCTGCGCAAAGCCCTTGAGCTGTGGTGCACACGCGACCTGGCCGGGCCGAACTCTCTGAACGTGCACCGGTCCGGCCCGGCCGCAGTGGCCGCCGCCGATACGGCGTTGCGAGCGCTCATGTCGATACGCGACCAGACCTCGGCGGCGGTGATCCGTTACCGGACCGCGCAGGACGCCCGGGTCAGCGAGATGCTGGCGCCGGCCGTTTCCGTGCTGCTGCCCGAGCTGGCGGGCATGCACACGACCGCGGACGCGAGCGGCACGGCAACCGCGTCCTACACCTGCGGCGACTGCGGCCAGGTGTTCCCGGTCGACCCGTCCGACCCGATCGAGTCGCACGGCGCCTACCTCGACCACCAGGCCGAGCATGACGACGACGCGGCAGAGCAGGAGCTGTCCTGATGGCGGGCGCGTACTGCCAGTTCTGCGGTCATCGGTGCTTTGTGTACCGGGTGCTAGCCGACGGCCGAGGGTGCCACCTGGCGACCTGCCTGCGTGGCATGGCGCACGACCGCAAGGTCTGCGGCCAGGACCACACGACCGCCCGCAACCCGCACGCCGAGGCCGACCAGTGAGCGCCCGGGCCAAGGCCGCGCTGGTGTCGGTCCTGATCATGGCTGCGGTCGCCGGTATCTGGTTCGGCGCGCTGGCCATCCTCGGCACGCCCGGGCAGGGGGACTGCCCGGGCGTCAACCCGCCCGCCGCCGTGCCCGGCCCGCCCGTGGTGGCCGACCGATGAACGTCATTCGATACCAGGCACGTGACGTGACGTGCGCATCGTGCAGGTCCCGGGTGGCCTACGCCGTACTGAAAGACGGCGACCTGTACGCGACGACGTGCGCCCGTCACCTGGCCCTGTGGAAGCGGAGGACGGCCGAGGCCGAGTCCGCCGATTCAGTGTCAAGGCGGCCTTGACATGGCCAGGCGGCGCAGGGAAGTCGAGACAACCGAGTACCTGGCGATGGTTCGGCGCCTGCTGCGGACGGCGGCCAAGCGCGTCGGAAATGCCGATGAGGTCGAGCTGGCCGAGCTGGTGGCGCTGCGCGAGGACCTGGAACGCGCCATCACCGAGGCGGTGACGATCCAACGCGGCCAATGGGGTCGGTCCTGGGCCGAGATCGGCCGCGGCCTCGGCACCACCCGTCAGGCCGCCCAACAGCACTACGGAAAGGAATCCGCATGACCACCAACGCAGTCGAGCTGTCCCCGCTGACCATCAGGGCGTGTGTACGCCGGATCACGTCGGATCTGCACCCCGGCCGCAGTGAGGCCGCGATGTGCTCGGCGGTGTCCTACCTCGGAGACGCAGCGGGCGGCCTGCTCGACCAGCACCTGGTCGAGAGGGTGCTCCGCGGCCTGGCCGCACAGGCCAAGCCCGAGGAGTACAACGAACTGGTACGTCAGACGCTCGCTGTGGTCGCGCTGTGCGGCGTCTGCGGCGTCCCGGCCGATGACGAGATGTGCGACCGCTGCGCGTCGGTGACCAACCCATGATGTGGACGTTGCTCGGAGCAATCAACGGCGGCGTTCTGCTCGCACTCATCCTCGCCGCGCTGCTGCTGGCCTCGGCCTGGTGCCTCGGCCCGGCCAAGCGGAACACGGCCTACAACCCAACCGTAGAAGGGACCTCGACCGTGCCCCGTACCGTCGCCAAGCTCCGACCGTTCCCGTGTGAGGTCGCCGGGTGCCAGGGCATGCGCAGCGCTCGACACCTGGTGTGCCCGGCGTGCTGGAAGCGCGTCCCCAAGCACCTACGCGCTGACGTGTACCGCCAGTGGGACGCTTTCCAGGGTCGGCAGCCTGGCGGCTACCTGCGGTGGATGGCGGCCCGCCAGAAGTGCCTGGAGTCCTTGCAGTGAAGGCGAAACCCTGCAACTGGTGCGGCCGGCCGATCATCTTCGTGAGCCTGGTAACCGGCACTCCGATGCCCTGTGAGCCCGTTCCCGACCCGGACGGCACTGTGTGTGCCCGCCTGGTCGAGGGCGGGCTGTCGGGCTGGGTGGAGTCACGCGAACGGCCACACGAACCAGGAATGCGCCGGTACATGCCACACAAGGCGCTATGCCCGGTCAAGCCGCGGCGCAGGCGGCAGCCTGCGGCCCGGACCAATGAGGAGAGCTGATGACCGCGCTCGGCCGCTACTGCCTCGCGGTCTGCTACTGCGGCCAGTGCCCGCAGTGGCAGGCTGCTGCCCTGTCTGCGGCCGAGCGTGCGCGCCTGCTCGACTACCTGGCGCACCCGCCGCGCAAGCAGACGCCGAGCTGGTACCGCGATCCGCTCGGACGCGGCCAGCTCAGTCAGGCTGCGCACTGATGGGCGCGTCTCTGGTCGCGGCTGCCACGGTCAACGTGCTGCCTCACCTCGGCCGCAATCACGCTGCGCGCGTTGCGCTGCTCATTATGGCCAACACGGCCAAGGACAACGACGCTGAGCCCTGGTATCAGGCGGGATGGCGGCCGATCGCCAGCGCGCTGGGCCTGTCCGGGTCGGAGGCGACCCAACGCGACCGCGTGACCAAGGTTCTCGGCCAGCTAGAGGATATCCACGCAATCCGCATCGTCCAGGCCAAGGCGCCCGGGCGTCAGGTGAAATACGGCCTGGACTTCTGGCGGCCGTTGCGCCTTATCCACAGTGTGGATAACCCGCCCCACAGGGACCCCGGAACTGTGGATAACTCCCACAGGGCAACACGTTGACACTCGGTCCTAACGACCGGCAACACTCGGTCGTAACGACCGGCAACACTCGGTCGTAACGGCCGGGTCCCTATATAGGAAGAGGAGACAAAGAGGAGCTATGGAGGAGATATATGGACCCGACCCCGTACAGGTGCCCGCTGCTCACGTGTGGACAACGGGCCTGCGTGACGCTCTCGCGGCCCGCATCGATGCCGCCTTGCTCGCGGCCCTGCTGACCGCTGGTCGTCGGCCTGGTCCAGCCCTGAAGCTCGCCGAGATCCTGACGCCGGTAGTTACCGGCCTGCTTGCAGACCGTGCGATCCTGACCGCTGCACAGTTGCTGGCCGATGATGAAGGGAAAGACGCCACCGACGAGGGAGCCACGCAAGGCAGTCTGTTGCCTACAGCAAGCATTGTGTCTACCCGTCGTCCGCAACTCTGAGTGACCCCGGAGACCTGAACCCCATGCACACGCACACCGCCTGGTCCGGCCGAGCTGTCGCCACCGCCCGCGCCTACATCTCCGCACGCCTGCCCGCACCCTGCGGCCAGTGCGGCGAGACCGTGACCGCTGCCGATGAGTGGGTGGTCGGCCACATCAAGTCGAGGGCTGCGTACCCCGGGCTCACCTGGGTGCCGAGCAACTGGCGTGCCGAGCATCGCAAGTGCAGCGACCGCACCGGGCAGGCCGCGGTGATCGAGAAAGCGCGGGCCGAAGGTGCCGCAATCGCCTTGCAGGGCAGGGTTTTTCCCGCCGCGGCGACCCGCTGGGAATCTCCGCCGCTTCCGCTCTCTCTCCCCGATCCCTTGCCTAGATCAACCAACCGGAATTCAGGATCGTTCAACCCTGGCCCGCCGAAACCCGCCGCGCCCGTCGAGCCCCGAGCTGGACTCGCGTGGGACCCGCAGGCGCTGGCGGCGTGGCCGTGGCTGGCGGCGTTCGCCGAGGTTCCCGAGGATGCGAGCCCGCCGCTGTACATGACCCCGCCGACCGAGGAGGCGGTGGGCAGCTACGGCGCCGAGGCGGTCGCGTGGATCGAGGAGACGCAGCGAATCCGGTTGCGGTGGTGGCAGCGCCTGGCGATCACGCGGCAACTTGAGCACCGTGCGGACGGGTCGTTGGTTTGGCGGTCGGTGGTCGAGTCGTGCCCGCGGCGGGCGGGCAAGTCCGTGCGCATTCGTGGGCTGGCGCTGTGGCGGATGCAGCACGCCGAGTTGATCGGCGAGGTTCAGACGGTCGTTCACTGCGGCAACGATCTGCCGATCTGCCGGGAGATCCAGCGCGGCGCCTGGCGGTGGGCCGACTCGCAGGGCTGGGAGGTCACGAAGGCGAACGGCAAAGAGGCGATCGAGGCGCTCGACGGCAGTCGGTGGCTGGTCCGGTCGCAGGAAGGCGTGTACGGGTTCGATGCCGGGCTGGCGGTGGTGGATGAGGCGTGGGACGTGAAGCCGGACACTGTGACTGAGGGACTGGAACCGGCGATGCTGGAGCGGCTGTGGGCGCAACTGCACCTGACTTCGACGGCGCATCGGCGGGCAACCTCGCTCATGCGGACGAAGATTTCCGAGGCGCTGACCTCGGACGACGGTGAGACGCTGTTGATGCTGTGGGGTGCACCGGCCGGTGCGGACCTGGGCAGTGCCGAGGTCTGGCGGGCCGCCTCGCCGCACTGGTCGGAGGACCGGCGTCGGATGATTGCCGCCAAGTATTCGGCGGCGTTGTCGGGCGAGGCGGACCCGCAGGCCGACGACCCCGACCCCATGGCGGGGTTCGCCGCGCAGTACCTGAACATGTGGCAGCTCACCGCGTCGGCCGTCATGCGCGGCGACCAGGTGGTGACCGACGAAACGTGGGCCGAGCTGGTGGAGGAGCTGCCTGCCGGTGCACCGTTCGCGGCGGCGGTCGAGTCGTGGTTCCGGGCCGGGGTGTCGGTGGCGCTGGCGTGGAAGACCCCTGGGCGGGTGGTGGTCACGGTGGCCGACTACGCCGACCTGCGGGAAGCGGTGGCGGCGGTCCGGGCGTCGGGTTTTCGGCGTACCGCGACGGTCGGCGCAAGCCTGCTTGAGGACCCGGCCATGACCGGGGTCCGTGCCCGCGCCGGGCAGGGCCGGACGGGCGCCGCGGTGGCCGAGCTGGGCCGCCTGGTGGCCGAGGACGTGTTCAGCCATGACGGTGGCGCCCACCTGACTGGGCAGGTGCTGGCGGCCCGCACGCTGCCGGGCGCGGACGGCCCACGGATGGTGTCGACGGGCCGAGCGGATGCCATCAAGGCGGCGGTGTGGGCGGTCGCGGACTGTCGCCGCAAGACGGTCGGCAAGCCGCGCATCATCGTGGCCGCCGCCGCACGCTAGCCGCGGCGACACGCCCAATGCCCGTGCAGCGTTCGTTGCACGGGCATTGCGCATGTCACAGTTTGCGCCGTGGGAATCCTTCGAGCACTGGGCCTCAGTCGCGGGGTCGAACAGAACCCGTCGCAGATGCTCGCCGTTCCGACCGGGCGCGACGTTCGGGCCATCTCGGCCACGCCTGCGGTCGCCGCGCGGTTCGCGGCCGACATTGACTCGGGCGTGCTGTACGGGACGCCGAGCCTTGAGGACTACATCTTCGGTCGTCTCAAGATCAGCCGCGCCGAGGCGCTGGCGGTCCCCGCGGTCAAGCGGGCGCGTGACCTGATCTGCGGCGGCATCGGGCAGTTCCCGTTGATCCTGGTCGGCCCGGACGGCAAGCCGGTTGAATGGTCCCTGCTCAGCCAGCCTGAGGCCGGGGTGGCCCGTTCGGTGTCGATCACCCGAACGGTTGAGGACCTGCTGTTGTCGGAGCGCGCCTGGTGGAAGACAACGCACGTCGGTTGGCACAATCGGCCGGCCGAGGTCGTGCGCCTCGACGCCGAGACGGTCACTGTCCAACCCAAGTACGTCACGTACCCCGAGGGCACGGCGCTGGTCTGGCCTGACGTGCCGGGCCTGATCCGGATTGACTCGCCGAACGGCGGTCTGCTCACCGCGTCAACCGCGATCAAGGCTTACATCTTGCTGTCGCGCATCGCGTTGCGGGCGGCTGACGGCGTGCCTCCGGTCGACTGGTTCGAACCGGCCGATGGTGCCGACCCGATCGGCATTCCCGAGGGCGACGAGACGCAGGAGGAGGCCGACGCGCGGGCGATCGGCGAACTACTCGATGCCTGGTACGCGGCCCGGCAGGCGCGCATCACGGCCTATATCCCGGCCGCGCTCAAGTACAACCGCGACGGGTTCGACCCCGAGAAGCTGCAACTTGCAGAGGCGCGCGAGTTCGCGATTACCGAGATTGCGCGGCTGACCGGGATTGATGCCGAGGACCTGAGTGTGTCGACCACGAGCCGCACCTACTTCAACGCGCAGGACCGGCGGCGGTCGCGGATCGAGGACGTTCTAGGGCCGTACATGACCGCGATAGAGGGTCGCCTGTCCCTGGACGACCTGACTCCGCACGGATACCGGGTCGTGTTCGACACGTCGAGCTATTTGCGCCTTGACGACCAGGCCGCGGCGTCGACCGACGCAACGCTCATCGGCGCCAAGGTCCTGCTACCGGACGAGGCGCGCGAGAAGCGCGGCCTTGAGCCGCTGGGCCTGCCCGCACCGGCCCCGGCCGACCGGCCCGAGCTGCCCGCCGCGGCCCCGGCCGACCGGCCCGAGCTGCCCGCCGTACAGGAGGAAACCAGCAATGCGTAGGACAGTCACTTTCACGGCGGCGGTGTTCGAGGTCGACCAGGCCAAGCGCACCCTGAGCGGAATGCTGCTGCCATTCGGCGAGATCTCGCGGCCCGCGATGGACGAGGCGACCGGCAAGCCCGCGCGCTTCACGTTCGCCGATGCGTCCAAGGTCACGCTGCCCGAGGACCCGTCCGACGTGGTGCTCAACATCGCCCACGATCGCACGTCGCTCGACCAGCAAGTGGGCGTCGGAACCAAGCTGACACCGACTGCCGAGGGCGTGCTGGCCGAGTTCGGCATTGCCCGCACCCCCGAGGGCGACCGCGTGCTGGCACTGGCCGACGCCCGCATTCTCAAGGCGTTCTCAGCCGAGGTCGAGGGCGAGTTCGAGGTTGACCGCGACGGCGTACAGAACGCCAAGGCAACGACCGTGACCGGTGCCGCGGTGGTCCGGGTGCCCGCGTTCACGGGCGCCCACATCACAAGCGTTGCGGCGTCCGCCGCACAAGATCAGGAGGAAACCAACGTGACAGACACGAAGGTCGGCGCGGGTGAGACTGTCGCGTTCGCCAAGGCCGAGGGCGACGCGCTCATGGCGCAGGTTGCGACCCTGACCGAGAAGCTGGCCGAGCTGGAGAAGATCAAGCTTCCGGTCGGCCCGGGCAGCGCGCAGTTCCAGGTCGTCGAGGAGCCGATTTACCGGTTCGCAGGCGTCGAGGGAGCCCCGTCCGGGTTCGACTTCGCCACCGACCTGCTGGCGGCCGGCAAGGACGGTGACGGTGCAGCGCTGGCCCGCCTGCAGAAGTTCACCACCGAGCGGCTGAGTCCGCAGTTCGCGGACCAGCCGACGACCACCGCCGACGTGGCGGCGGTCAACCCGAGTGTGTACCGGCCGGACATGTTCCTCGGCCAGGCGCCCGTACCGGCGTCCCCGCTGTACGACTTCTTCCACAAGGGCGGGCTGACCAACGTCACCCCGTTCTTCTGGTCCAAGCTCGACCGGGCCAACACTGATATCGGCGTGGCCGACCACGTCGAGGGCGTCAACCCCGAGTCGCGCGACCTGGTGACCGTGGCGGGCGCGACCGTGACCCCGGCCCCGGTCAGCGGCCGGGTGCACATCACGCGCGAGGTTGCCGACCAGGGCGGAAACCCGGTCGTGTCCGGGCTGGCGTGGGCCGAGTTCGAGCGGTCGTTCAAGATCGCGCTGGAGACCAAGACCGCCGCTCTGATCACCGCGGGCCTGGCAGGCGTGACCCCGCTGGCCACGATCGCCACCGGCACCACCGGAGTCAACGCCGGGCTGGCCGTCGAGGGCGGCCTGGTCGATCTCCAGTTCATCCCGGACGGGTACCGGTTCGCCCGGGCGTTCGGTCACGTCGACCTCTACAAGGCGCTGGCGCTGGCGGTCAACGGCAGCGGAGACAAGATCTACCCGATCCTCTCCCCGCAGAACCGCGACGGCCAGGCGGCCGACAAGTTCGCGTCGCTCCAGATCGCCGGATACGGCATGTACCCGGCCGCTTCGCTCGGCCCGACCAGCGCGGGCGCCAACAACAGCCTGGTTGCCGACCCGGCCGCGGTGCACGTCTGGAACAGCGGCCTGACCCGCCTGGACAAGCTCTCAGAGACCGCCGAGGGCTGGGATATGGCCACGTTCGCGTACTTCGCTGGCGTGCTGTACGACGTCACCGGCCTGCGCAAGATCACCTACACCAAGTGAGGTCTGGAGACATGACCGAGAGGACCAAGCGCGTCAAGGCTGAGGCCGTCGAGCCCGTGGCCGTCAAGGTGGGCGACACGATCGAGCTGGTGGGCAACGGCCTGGCCGTGCTGCCAGATCACACGGTGGTCACGTGCCGCCAGCGCTACACCGTGCAGCACGAGGGACGGCACGTCATCGGCGGCATCGAGTACGACGCGACCGACCCGCGCAAGACCGAGGCGGCCGACCAGGCCGACCCGGAGGTCTGAGCCGTGCCCGTGCCCACGCTACAAGAGGTCACCAACTACCTGGGCGAGACCAGCGCAACGGTGGAGCAGATCACCGACGCGCTGGCGGCCGAGCAGGCCGACCAGGCGAACCGGTGCCGGGTGCCGGCCGATGCCGACCCGTGGCCCGCCTCGCTCTCGCAGGCGCTCAAGCGGCGGGTAGCGCGGAACCTGGCGCTGCGTGGGCTGCCAATCGCTGTACTGCAAGGGGATTCCGAGTCGGGTTCGCTGGTGCTGCCCGGCTCGGACCCCGAGGTCCGGCGGTTCGAGGGGCCACACCGCAAGCGGGCGTTCGGATGAGTTTCGAGATCACGCGCGCCGAGCTGGCCGCGCAACTGTCCACGGTCGAGGGCGTCACGGGGTACGCCAAGCGCCCGACGATCATCACGCCCGGCGACGCCTGGCCGTTGCTCGGTTCGTTCGGCAACCGCAGCGGTGGCGCGTTCCAAGTCACCTGGCGAGTGATCGTCATTCTCGGCAAGGAGGAGGCCGCGGCCATCGACAAGGCCGAGGCGCTGCTACCCGAGCTGGCCGAGGCCATCGACTCAGTGGCCTACGTCGACGGCGGCCAGCCGTTCGCAGTACCCACACAGGGCGGCGAGCTGTTCGCCCTGGAAATCACAGCGAGGAGTGAATAGGATGCCACCGGCAACAGGCGCGTTCGTGATGAAGGACGCGCTTATCTCGTTCGGCGCGACCGAGTACGGCAACCAGTGCAAGGAAATGCGCCTGGTCCCGGACCAGCCGCACCAGGTCTACAAGACGCTGGTGCCGGACGGCGCAGCGGTCGACGTGGACAACGCGACCTGGACACTCAAGATCGCCGGGTTGCAGATCAACCAGACTGGCGGCCTGGCCGACTACCTCAACGACAACGCCGGGACGCCCGTCGACCTGGTGTTTGAGCCCAAGCGCGGCGGCAAGTCGGCCGCGGTGACCGTGATGGCCAAGCACACCGATTTCGGCGGCGAGACCGGATCATGGGCCGAGGTCGAGCTGGAGTTGCCGTGCGTCGGCTCTCCCGTCTTCACGCCCCCGGCAGGCTGACATGATCACCTTCACCCTGACCCCGGACTACGGCGATTCGCTGGTGGTCGAGGCCGACTCACGCGACATTTTCGTGTGGGAGAAGACCAACAAGGGCAAGAGCCTGGGCCAGCTCAAGGACAACCTGTTGATGGGTGACATGTACCCCATCGCGCACATCGCGGCCAAGCGCCTGGGCGAGGACGTGCCCGGCAAGCTGGACGATTTCGTCCAGGCGTACAAGCTCGACTGGGACGAGGACGAGGCCGAGGCCGAGACCGCCGCGGACCCTACCCAACCGGCAGCCTCGGCCGAAAGCTAGTCGCGCTGGCCGTCGCTACCGGAATCGCCCCGAGTGTGTGGGCGGCCGAGGGAGCGGCGGCCATCCAGACGGCCAGTGAGCTGCTGGACGAGCTGAACCGCAACACCAACCAGGACACGTAGAGGAGGTGCGAGGATGGCCAAGAGTGGGCTGACGATCACGCTCGAAATCGACGGCGTACGCGAGACGCTGGCGGCGTTCCGGGACCTGCCCAAGCAGGCCACCGACAAGCTCCGGGACGCGGCCGGCCAAATTGCCGACGACCTGTTGCCCGCAGTCCGCTCGGCCGCCCGGTCGGACCTCTCGCCGCAGTCCGCGCTGGTTGCCTCGACGGCCAAGGTTCGGCGCGACCGGATCCCGGTATTGGTTGCCGGTGGCACCAAACGGCTCGGCGTGAACCGCGCTCCGGCCTACAAGCTGCTGTTCGGTTCAGAGTTCGGGTCGACTCAGTATGACCAGTTCCACAAGTTCCACCAGGGCAAGCAGGGGTCCTGGTTCTTCCCGGTGATCGAGGCCGAGGCCGCGCGCATCTCGGACGCCTGGAACGCGGCGGCCGACGCCATCATTCGAGAATTCAACGGGGGTGAGTGATGGCGTCGGGACTCCGCACCGTCAGTATCAAGTTCAACGGTGACGCCAAGGGCCTCGAACAGGCCGCGGACAAGGCAGAGAAGGGCCTGCGGACAGTCGGTGACCGGGCCGAGAATCTTGACGACAAGTCGAGCAAGGCCACCGACTCGCTCGGTGCGCTCTCGTCCGGGTTTGAGCTGGTCGGCCTGGACAAGTACGCGGGCGGACTTCAGTCGGTTGCCCTGGCCACAGACTTTATGTCCGGTGTGGGCACGGGCCTGAACCTGGTGATGAACCTGTCTGCGGTGCAGTTCATCCGGGCCAAGGTCGCCGCGCTCGCGTACGCCGCGCAACAGAAGGCGGTCGCCGTAGCGACCAAGGCATGGACGGCTGGTCAATGGCTGCTGAACGCGGCCATGACCGCCAACCCGCTCGGCCTGGTCGTGCTCGGGATCATTGCGTTGATTGCGATTGTTGTATTGGCATGGAAGCGCAGCACGACGTTTCGTCTGATCGTGACTGGCGCGTTCAACGCGGTCAAGGCCGCTGCCGTTGCCGTAGGCAAGTTCTTCACGGGCACGCTGTGGCCGGGCATCAAGTGGGTCTGGGACAAGATCAGTGGCGGCGCCGTGGCGGCCAAGAATGGCGTAGTCGGCGCGTTCAACGCGACGGTCGGATTCGTCAAGGGCCTGCCTAAGCGGATCACGTCGGCCAGCTCCGGGATGTGGAACGGTATTACCGGTGCATTTAAGTCCTCCATCAATTGGGTAGTCGGCAAATGGAATAACCTTTCTTTCACTATTCCTGGCGTCGACACGCACATTCCCGGGGTCGGCACGGTCGGCGGGTTCACCCTGAACACGCCCAATATCCCGATGCTGGCCCGAGGCGGCACCGCGCTGCGGTCCGGCCTGGCCCTGGTCGGTGAGAACGGCCCCGAGTTCCTGAACCTGCCCCGAGGCGCCTCGGTCGTGCCGCTCGACCAGGCCGACGGCGGGCCGAGCGTGCTTGAGGCGCACATCGAGATCGGCGGCGAGGTCGTGCGCGTGGTCCAGGTCGAGCTCAAGAAACGCGACCGGGCGCTACGGCGTACCGTGCGGGCGGGGGCGGCGGCATGACGCTGACGCTGACCTATGACCCGGTGCTGTCCCGTATCCGCCTGGCCGGATCGTTCCTGAGCCCGGCCGTGTCGGCGGTGTTCGAGCGCTCGACCAATGGCGGCGTGCGCTGGACGGCGGTCCGTGGTGGGCTGTCGGTCCCGGTCGTGGCGCAGACCGCCAACGCCGACGATTACGAGTTCCCTGCGGGCGAACCGGTGAGTTACCGGTTGCGCGGCCTCGACGGGTCCGGCAGCACGCTGTTCACTGACACCGCCTCGACCACACAAGACGTTGACCTGGCCTGGTTGAAGGTGCCTGCGGCGCCGTACCTCAACCGGCCGGTGATCGTGGTTGACCGATCCGACGTGACCAGGCGGGCCCGGCAAGGTCTGTTCCAGGTGGTCGGTCGCACCCTGCCGGTAGCGGTGGGCGATGTGGCGTCGAGCCTGGCCTACAGCGCGCAGCTCATGACCGAGACGCTGGCCGAGGAGCGTGACCTGGACTATCTGTTTGCCTCGGGGGAGATCGTGTTCCTACAGCTTCCCTCGGCCGCGCAGCACCTGCCTGGCGGGTATTTCGCCGTGGGTGACACGTCGCGGCGGCCGACGCTGCGCACGTCACCGCGGCGGCTGTGGGACGTGCCTCTGACCGAGGTTGCGGCGCCCGGCCCCGAGGTCGTCGGCTCGACGTACACGTGGACCTCGGTCCTGGCCGACTACGCGACCTGGGCCGACCTGCTGGCCGCCAACGCGACCTGGGCCGACCTCCTCGAGCGCGTCGGCTCACCAGAGGACGTGATCGTGCCATGAGGCCGGTATCCGAGCGGTTCCTGTCGACGCTGCGTGGCAGTCACCTGGCGGTGTTCCGGGCGCGCGTACATCACACGTTCGTGATCAGTCCCGACAATAACGACCCGGGCGGAACCGAAATCCCCATCCTGGGCGGCGATGTGAAGTACAGCGCGACCGCCGACATTCGCTCGACGCTGAGCCTGACCACCGTGTGGCCCTGGCCGGTGTCGGCGGCCGATGAACTGGCGCCGTACAGCCACTATGTGTACGTCGAGCGCGGCCTGGCCTACGGCAACGGCCAACGCGAATGGGTCGGCCTCGGTTACTACCGCATCGACACGATCGAGCAGGACGAGGCGCCTGACGGCGTGATCGAGCTGTCAGGGTCCGACCGCAGCGCAGGGCTACGGGATGGCCGGTTCCTGGCCCCGCAACAGTTCCCGTCGACCATGACCAACGGCGACCTGGTGAACAGCCTCATTTGGGGTGTCTACTTCTTCGCCGGGATCATCGAGTGGGATGACCCCGACGTGCGAGACGACACGATCAACCGCACGATCGTGGCCGAGGACGACCGCCTCGGGACGCTGCAAGACCTGATCACGTCGCTGGGCAAGATTGGCTATTGGGATCACCGCGGAATCTTCGTCATCAAGACTCCACCGTCGACCGAGGGCGCGCCGAGCTGGACTGTCGACGCCGGGCGCGAGGGCGTGCTGGTGCAGATGAGCCGCGGGCTGACCCGTGAACGGGTCTACAACGCCGTAGTGGCCACTGGTGAGGCCGGAGACACCACCGCGCCCGTGCGTGGCGTGGCGTATAACCTCGACCCGGCCAGCCCTACCTACTACAACGGCGGGTTCGGCAAGGTCCCGATGTTCTACAGCTCGCAGTTCCTCACCACCAACGCGCAGGCGCAGAACGCGGCCGAGACGCTGCTACGCCAACAGCTCGGTTTGCCGTACCAGGTCGAGCTGTCCAGCGTTCCCAACCCGGCCATAGAGCCGTACGACGTGCTGGCCGTGGGCTATCCCGCGGCGTCCCGGTCCGGGTCACTGCGGACCGAGACGCACGTGGTTGATGAGGTCACCATCCCGCTCACGCCGGACGATCCGGTCAAGCTCAAGACGCGCGAACAGCAAGCCGTACTGATCGGGGGTGACGCATGATCACCGACGACCTGGCCCCGCTGTTCGGCACGTCCGGCCCGGGCGTGCGGTTCCGGCAAGGCACGGTGCTGTCCTGGAATCCCAACACCGGACAGAACACCGTCGACATGGGCGGCGGAACGCTGACTGACGTGCCGATCTTGAACACGGGCGAGGCCATCGCGCTCAAGGCCGGCCATGTCGTCGGCCTGCTCGGTCAGGGCGCGTCCTGGTTCATCATCGGCCGGGTCACCCCGCCCAACGACCCGAACTTTGCGGGCGCGTCGGTGGCGTTCGGCAGCGCGCTCGACTTCCGGACCAACTTCGCCCAGCCCGCCGAATACACACAGCAGGCGGCCAAGAGCATCGCCGTTCCGGCGTGGGCCGATGAGGCCGCGGTGACGGTCATGGCCTCGGTGAGCCTGGTCAACAGCACGGCCAGCCGCCAACAGGCGTTGGCTTACGCGGGCATTAACGGGCTGACCGGATCGGCCATGTCGCTCGGCCTCGACGCCGACGCGGTTTTTCCGATGGGCGCGTTGGCCGCGTTCAACACGGCGGTGCTGCCCACCCCTGGCCCGACCATCACCGTGCAGTGCTACGCCGACTGCACCGCAGCGCTGGCCGCCTCCGCGTTCCACGTGGCGACCGTGAACGCAATTGCCATTTTCCGCTCGATTGCATAGGAGACCTGACCATGCCTGGCGCAACGCCCAACTACGGCTGGCCGTACCAGTTGCTCAGTGACGCCCCGGACGGCCCCGACCTCGGCAAGGACCTGGCCGAGGCCATCGACACGACGCTCAAGGCGGTCGATACGGCGATCCAGGCCGAGCTCGCACTCAAGACCGACCAGGCCACGTACAAGGGTGGCCGCAGCGGCTTCACCACCGATGCATCCGGGCGGGCGACGATCACGCATGGCATGGGCGGCACGCCGGTATGGGTGGTGCTCACCAGCGACAACACGGGCACCTATTGGGTCTCGCTGGTGGCCCGGACCGCGACCACGTTTACGGTCCAGGTGAACAGTAAGGACGCCGGGGTGCTGGTCAGTAGCGCGTTTACCGTGCACTGGTTCGCCGGGCTCGTCTGATGGGTGAGGCACCAGACGGCAGCATCGTCATTACGCCGAAAGAGTTCTACGACGGCGTACGCCAGGACGTGTCCGACATCAAGACGGCCCTGGCCCCGCTCGACCAGCTCACCCGCGACGTGGCCGACTTGAGGCGGCGTGTGTCCGCGCTCGAAACCCGCGTGCTGGTGGCGTCCGGGTTCGCCATGGCGGTCGGCATGGCCGCGGGCTGGCTCATCCCCCATCTACTGAAGTGAGGACCCCCCATGAGCTATGTCGGCTACAACGACCAGGGCGGCCGGTATTACCTCGCAGCGTCCCTGGTTGCGCTGTTCCGCGAGATCGATGCGCTCTGGCCGCAGCGCGACCGCGGGACAGACGGTTGGATCGGTGATGCGTCCCACCAGGCGCGCGAGTCCGACCACAACCCGGACTGGTCGGCCGGTGGCGTCGTCCGGGCCGACGACATCGACAAGGACGGCATCGACGTGCCCGAGCTGCTGGACGCGCTGACCGGTGACGCCCGGGTTGAGTACGTGATCCACAACCGCCGCATGATGCGCAGTTACGCCAAGACCATCGACGGCCACACCTACAAGCCGTGGGAGTGGGCGCCGTACTACGGCGACAACCCCCACACCGGACACGTGCACGTGTCGATCAAGCACACGCGCTCGGCCGAGACCGATACCGCCGCCTGGTTCAAGGCGGCCCAACCCGAGGACGACATGGCAAACGCAGACGACATCCTGGCCGAGATCCAGGCCTTCCGCACCGAGGAAAGGGCGCGATACAACACCGAGACCGACCGGTGGAAGGCCGAGGCCGACCGGTGGGCGGTTGAGGCCAAGCGGTTCGCGGCGCTGTTCGCCCGCAACGTCGACCCGCAGGAGCTGGCGGCGGCGGTCGTGGCCAAGCTTCCGGCCGGAGCCGTCGACCAGGCCACGGTAGAGGCCGGTGTCCGGGCCGTGCTGCTCGACGCGGCCACCGAGTGATGAGCCGCCTGGTGGCCGCGCTGCGGCGCAACCCGGTCCGGGCCTACCTGTACGGCCTGGCCCTGCCGGGCGAGGCGCTGGCCGTGTCCTATGGCCTGGTCAACGACAACCAGGGCGCGCTGTGGCTCGGCCTGGCCGCCGCGCTGCTGCTGGTGCCCGGCGTCGAGACCGTCCGGGCCAAGGTGACCCCGACCAGTGACCCGAGAGACGATGCCGGGCGCCCGCTGGTGCCGCTGCGTACGGGCGGCCCGATCCCGCCACCGCCCGGCCTCTGACCGCAAATCTTCCGGTCGACAGCTGCACCTCGAGTGTCCTCGGCCGCAAGATTTCCGGCCAGACACAGCAGAACGCCCGTCCCGAACTGCGACCGGGACGGGCGTTCTATGTTGCCGGGCGGCGATGGGGCTTGCCTCGGGATCATCGGGACCGCGAGTACGCCGACCGGTGCCCTGTTACTCGGCGGGTGGCTTGGGCGGGAACCAGAAACCGACCCCGCTGTCGACCACCTTTGGCAGCGCAGCGCGCAAGGTCGCGATGACCTCGCGCGCCTGGTCCCGGTCCAGCTCCGGGTCGGCCAGCGCGCTGTCGGCCGCGGCGACCGCCGCGGCGGCCTCGACCACGGTACGGCGCAGCTCGGCAATCATGGCCCGTTGCGTCTCGGTGGCCGGTGGTGGTGTGCTCATGCCTACGGATCGTAGCGTCATGCGGCATCGAGTCCAACGGCCAGCACGGCGGCCCGCATCGCGTCCGGTGGCGTCTGGACGTAGCGCGCGGTCGTCTCGGGCTTGCTGTGGCCGAGTAGTTCCTGGACCGCCCGTAGGTCCCGGTCGGCGGCGTACGCGGCGCTGGCGAACCGGTGCCGCAGGGTGTGCCCGGTCCATTTCCCGGCCAGCAACCGGTCGAGGACCCGCCCGATGGTGTCGGGCGTGACGTGCCCGTGCTTGCCCGGGAACAGGTAGCCGTCCGGCCGAATCTGCGAGTCGAACCTGTAACCGCTGCCGTGCTGGCCGATCTGACGCCGCGCGATCTCGGCCCGGACCGCGTAGGTCAGGTCCGGGTGGATCGGGACCGCGCGGTCGTGCCCTCCCTTGCCGTGCACCAGGAGGAGACCGGTCGACCAGTTGAAATCGACCGTGTGCACCTGGGCGATCTCGGCCCGCCGCAGCCCGCCATACCCGGCCAGCATGAGGATGAGCCTGTCTCGGTCGGTCGCCTGCCAGAGCGCGTCGCGCAGCACGTTGTCGGGCGCCGGCCGCGGCAGCGCCCGCGCCGGGGTCACCTTCGGCAGGCGCCGGGTCGGGTCGGCCCGCTCGGTGATTCGGTCCGTGTCGACAGCCCACCGGTAGAACGCCACCAGGGACGACCGGGCCGACTTGCGCGTCTCGGCCGACCAGCTCTCGTTGGCCATGAACCGCAACAGGTCGTCGAGTCGCACCTGGAACGGGTCGCCGCAGGATTGCGCGTCCCGGCCGCAGTCCGATTCCCAGCACTCACTGGCAAAGCGGCCGACCCAGTACGTGCGGAGTCGGATCGTTTCTGGTGAGCGGTTGGCGGCCCGCAGGTACCCCGCGAACCCGTCGACGGCCTGGCTCCAGCTCGGGCGCAGTGTCATTCTCACGTCTTGCTCTCCGTTCACCCCCGTGTTGCCTCTTACCGGAGGGGAAATCGGTTGCACTGTCGCGTCCGTTACGGATTGTGTCGTGACCGACATGGGCGTTACGCCGCGGCGGGCGCCGAGTAGGCAGGTCGACGCGGATAACCGGCAGGTTACTGGTTCGAGTCCAGTCGCGGGAGCAACCCACCAGCCGGCCTCCTCCAGGAGCCGGCTCTTTTCATTGCTCGGTGCCCTCGCGGCCTGCCTTCCTCGCCCAGTGCGGCCTCACATCTCCGTCCCTCGATCGTGGACAGGTTCGCCTGTTGGCTGGCATCGGCCTCGGACGTACCGTGAGCGCATGTCCGAAGGGGGCTCGGGCGGATGAGAGGGGGAACCGATGTCGAATTCAGCGGCGCAGAGGGCACGAGTTGCGACTGCGATCAGCGTGATCAAATGGATCCTGATCGCGCTGGCGATCACCACCGGCGCGGTCAGTGTGCTCGCGGCAGTCCTGGACGACGGAGCGAACTCGATCACAGTCGCGCTCGCCGTAGCAGCTGGGACGGCCGTGTGGTCACTGTTCGTGTGGGTACTGTTCGGTTGGTTCGAACACACGCTGATGGCGCTGGTCACGATCAGCAGGAACACGGCCGTGGCCGTGCCGGCGTCTCGGTACGACGTACCGCCGGCACCCTACGAACCAACAGTCTGAAGCGCTCCGAGCGAATCGACGCAACCCGCAACCACCTGTCAGATGTCAGGACCCGTTCGCCTGGATGTCAGAAGTCATGGACCTGATCGCGGGCGTAGTACAAGAAGCCGGTCCCTCCATGGGACCGGCTTTCTGCATGCCTGCAGGCCCGGCGTGCGGTCGCGTCTCCTCAGAGCACAATCTGCACCCGGCACTCCTCAGGAGTCAGCGTTATTTGCCCTTCTTGCGGTCGATGGCGCGCTGAATCCGGTCCTGCGGCTGACCGGTCAACTTGGCCAGCAGCGGCACCCGATACTTGTACGCCGCGATCGCGCCCACTACGAGGATGAGGAAAATGAACCAGCCCATCGGTGTTCCCTTCGTCGGACCTGCCTCCATCATGCCTGGTCCGCCCCACCTACCCCTCAGTCAAACCCCTGACGCACCCCTGGTTTCCCCACTCCCCCACACCCACCAGATACCATCTGCCGAGCACGGGGCGGTAGCTCAGCTGGTTAGAGCAGGGGACTCATAATCCCTGGGTCGCGGGTTCGAGTCCCGCCCGCCCTACCCGCAAAGCCGCAGGTCACAGGCTTTGCGCCTGACGGCAGTCAGCAGCGGTTCGGCGTCATGACATCCCTCATGACGCCAACCGTCCGCTGCCGCCCGCAACCTGGCAGGCCCACCTCAGCCCCGCAAGCGCAACGCGGCCGCGTTGACCCGTTGCCATCTGGGGCGCTGCGCGTCCGGGTGTACGCGGGCCGGGACCCCCGTGATGCGGAGGAAGCTGTACCTGACCGACACGGTTCCGCCCGACCCGAAGCAGGCCGACGTTGCCGAGCAGGTCCGCACCCGATTTCTGAATCAGGTCGACGAAAAGCGCAATCCAAAGACGCGAGCGACCGTCGACCAGCTCATGAGAAGTACCTCGACGTCGACATCCAGACAAAGCGCGGCTACCTGTCGAAGTACAACACCCACATCAAGCCCTTGCTCGGCTCAACGCAACTTACGCGGCTCGACGTCGAGACACTCGACACCTTCTACTCCAAGCTGCGCCGCTGCCGCATCCACTGCCGAGGCCGCAAGAAAGACATCGAGCACCGAACGACCCGGCCACACAACTGTGATGAGCACGAAGGCAACCGCTGCCCCCGCAACAACCCGGACGGATGCCGGCGGTGCCGCCGGATGTGCAAGCCGCACGTGTGCAAGGGCCTGGCCGATTCATCCGTCCGGCAGATCCACTGGATCCTGAGCGGCGCCCTGGACCGTGCGGTCGTTTGGAAGTGGATCTCTGTGAACCCAGCCGAGCACGCGGACAAGCCAGGGCTCCCACCTCCGAATCCACAGCCGCCGACCGCCGATGAAGTCGGCCGACTGCTCACCGCGGCATGGGAGGAAGACGAGGACTGGGGATCGTTTCTGTCGACGAAGACGACGACAGGAATCCGCCGTGGAGAGATGTGCTCACTGCGCTGGAGCGACCGCGAACGCAGGAAAGATGCACCGTCGGTCCTGCGGGTCGAGCGGTCGATCTTCGTCAACGATGACGGCGAGCTGGAGGAGAAGGACACCAAAACTCACCAGCAACGGCGAGTCCTCCTCGATCCCGTGCCTGACGAGATCCTCGACGAACAAGAGCAGAGGGCCAGGAAGCGCGCCGCGGCTGCGGGCATCGCGTTCAATCCCGACGGATTCATCTACTCCCCCGTTCCCGACGCGAGCGCCCCGCACCACCCAGACACGCTGTCAAAGCGGTACGCGAGACTCGCGAAACGTCTCGGGATTCACAGCACGCTCAAGAATCACCGCCACTACAACGCAACCGGGCTGATCAACGCCGGCTACAACGTACGCGCAACGGCTGGGCGCCTAGGCCACTCCGGCGGCGGGACCACGACGCTTCGCGTATACACGGCATGGTGGTCAGAGGCTGACCAGCGCGCCGCCGGATCGACGCCAACTCGGGTGCCGCCCAGGCCAACGCCAGCCGAGTCGGCGGCCCGGAATTCCCTGCCGCAGACACCAAACGCCTTGGACGAGGACCTCCGGCCGTATCAGCGGATTGCCGCAGATCTACGGGGCGCGATCGACTCCGGCATCCTGTCCCCCGGCGATCCCCTGCCGAGCGAGAAGTCTCTGGCTGAGCGGTACGGCGCGGCGCCGAGCACCGCGCACCGTGCTGTGGCTCTGCTCGTCGCAGCAGGATTGGTCACTGCCTCGCGCGGCCGTCGCGCGAGGGGTGCCTATCGGCGGCGAGGCACCGTTTTCCGCCTCCGTGATCGAGCTTGTGCGGTCCACCCAGTCATAGCCTTGACCGCCGGACCCGACCGCTAGGCTCTCGTGGACAACCTTTGTCAGCTGGGCCACAGGTCTCCCGCCTGAACCTAACCGACCTTGCTACCGCCTTGCGGACCTAGGGCTGGAGTCCGTTGAGAGCCTTCCGCGCGCCCTCTATACGAGCGGTAGAGGACTCGATTTCGCGTTGCGAACCGGGTCACCCCGCAACAGTGCCGCCGATGCTGAAAACCCACTGTGCAAACTCAGTCAGGGCCGCCGGCTGCGGTTCGCGCACCGTCGGATAGTACGGCTTGTCAGAGATGCGGGGGAACGAGGCGGCAAGTCGCCGGTCCATCTCGGCGACGAGAGTGTCATCGATGACGCTCTCCCGCAGGTAGCCCCGGTTCACGGTCATGGTGTCGTTGCTGTAGACGACATACAGCGAGCGGTGTCCTGTCCTGGGCGAGTATGGGTAGTCAAGCGAGACCGACGCCGAGTTCGGGTTGAGCCGGATCGACGCTCCTGGTGTTCTCGTCCAGTTGTCGAGGATCTCCGCGAGGCGGTCCCTTGACTCGGGTGGGCACGACTCCAGAAACCCAGTGACGGTCCGCGTGCTCACGCTGCCGACGACCTGGATCTCCGCAAGCCAGGTGTTCGGTCGCGATACGATCTCGAACCTGGGCACATAGTGGCCACCGACCTTTTCGACGGCCAGCTTCACCAGGAAAACGGCGATGCCCTTGTTAGGCCCGAGCTCTTCGTACGCGGTGTTGAGGTAGTCGGCGACCGCCACGAACTCGCGGCGGTGATCCTCGGCGATCACAACGAGCGCGCCAGCCTCAAGCCCTACGGCGTAAGCCAGACCGCGCGTGAGGTGATCATGGTCGGTCTTGCTGAACTGATTCTCGATCGCAACAAGGGTGTTGGCCGGCGTGCGGGCGAGAATGTCGAGGCTTCGCCCCACATCCGGGATCGGGACTTCCACACCAACCAGTTCCAGGGGCCCTAGCCCCAGAACGTCGAGCCAGTCGAGGTTGTCCTTCAGCCAAGGAGTGAAGTCCGTCGCCTCGCCAATCCATACAGAACGGACAGCGGCGGCCTCAGGACGGACAAGGAGATCGATTGGCCGCGACTCCGTGGTCATGGCACCATCATCGCCCATACCACCACCGCCGCGCAGAACGGAGAACTCACCGGCGCACAATGCAACCGCACCACGCCGGCCGGGCGGGAGCCTAGGTCAGGACCCCGACCGCCGGTCGTCTGCGGAGCGCAAGCGCTTATCACTAGCCCATGCGAGTTGGAGTTGGCGACCTTCTCATTACGAGTCCGTTGCCTTGAGCCCCAATCGCCCGACGACCACCGACCTTCAGCAGTGATCGTGCTCAGTGATCGGGGTCGTTGACGGCTGTTCTGGGCTCTTCGGGGCACCACGGGCGCACGATTGGGGTCGGCTACCTGAGCCCGTCTTGTGATCTCGTAGCCGCGCTGCCGGGCTCTGGCTGGGCGCGCTACTCAGCTCGGTCGAGGTCATCTTCGGCGACACGAACGCGAACGCAGACCCACCATCTCGCGTGCGCATCCTGAGTCCGAAGTAGTCGGCGGTCGGCTACATTCTGGTGGGTGCCGGCGCACTTGGTCTCGTGCTGGCGATCTTCTTGTCCAGCCGCTCCTCGCGGACCACCCAAACCGTGGTCCGCGAGGAGCGCTTGGATGATCCCCGCGACCCGCGACTCTAATCCCGGCGACCGATGTCTCACCCCGGGTCGCTCGGTCACAGACACGGTGACTCGAACGCCCCGGACTGATCGGTGATCGCGGTTTGGTGCGGGGTACCGGTTAGCAGTTCGGGGATCACACGCCGGTCGTCTGCCGGCCTGACAGATGGGATGGGCCATGGGCCTCATTCTGTGGATCATCGCGGCGATTCTCGTGATCGCCGGCATCTTCTCGCTCGTGCGCGGACAGCTCATCTGGGGCATCGCGCTCATCATCATCGGGCTGCTGGTCGGCCCTGGTGGCGTCAGCATCTTCACCTGAGCAGCTTCCGCCGCCTACCGCACCCGCCGCGAGCCGCATGCGCCCACGTCTCAGCGACCCGCGAACGCACAGTTAGCGGACCGGAACGTTCCGGAATAGCCTGACGATCTGGGGCAAGCCGAGGAACGTGGACTGACGCCTTGCGCGCCGCGGTCCTTCGGTGGGATGGCGTCGAGAAAGTTGCGGTGTCATACCGTAACCGCGCATCTTGGGTGGGGATGCCGCTGTGTCTCAGCCGGGCGAGTTGAATCGCTACGTGTCGAGGCCGCAGGTGACCAGGCGCTGGCTGACCAAAATGGCAGCCGATGCGTGGGCGCGGCTGGCGGCGCCGCTGCGCCGGCTGACGTCCCGGCGCCACAGCCTGGTTCAGCGAGTCGCGCAGACCGCGCGCGACCTGGCCCAACAGCAAGGACGCGCTAGATTTGCAACAAGCCGCACTTTGGTGGATTGCACCTGCCTACTCCGCGAGAGGTGAACGGTGCCCAGTGCAACGAGATCTGCCGCCGCCGGACCACGCAACCATCAGGCAACAGTGGCCTGATGCAGACACCGACCCTCACTCCCGCCGCCCCGGCCAGAGGGGCAGCCGACCCGGTCGTTGGCCATCACCGAGCCGCAGGTTCGGGTTAGGGATCCAGCGATATCCCGAGCTCGTGCGCTTTGGATCGTACGGCGTCTTCGCTGCGACCCAGGTTGGGCGCGATGATGTGTGGTTGTGGAGCACCCGGCGAGTTCGCGCAGTTGGGTGATGTCGTCGCTCTACGAGTTGGTGTTGTCGCGGATCGCCGTCGGGTCGGTCAATGTGTCTCCGGTGTGAGTGTTTTGGCTGCGGATCTGGTCGTCGCGTGCATCGAGCGCCCTGCGGTGTAATGAGCGGTCGTGCGTTCGGCGGCCGTGGCCGCGGGACCCGTATTGGGCGGGACCGCGGCATCGGCCGCCGAACGGCCGTTTACGCGCAGCCGACTACATACCGGTGCGGTAGGTGTCGTCGTAGTACCCGCCGAGCCGGGTGCGGTAGGCGTCATCGGCTCCGGTGTCCGGGTCGTACTCGGGGGCGGCCTTGATCTGGTCCTTGGTGCGGTCGACGTAAACCTTCTCGTCGTCGTGATCGACCCGCTCGACCACGCCAGCCGGCAGCAGCACCTTGCGGCCGAAGATCCACGGTCCGGTGTCGACCACCAGCCCGGCGATGCCGGGCTGGTCGGTGGCTCCGTCGACCTTGCCGATGTCGCCGTCGGTGGCGGCGATCTTGTATCCGTTCAGGTCGTTGCCCTCGGTGTAGCCGGAAGTCGCTCGGTAGGTCCAGGGGTCGAATGCGTGCATCGACATCGCGGTCTGCCTTTCGGTGCAGTGGGCCGTGGCCCAGCAGGGAGCCCGTGACACGCGTGCAGGCCCGAGACCCGCACCCGGTGTCTCGAGCATTTGGTAGAGCGCCGGTACCCCCACCCATGCGGATCAAGCAACACTCCGCGGGTTCAGCAGGCCGCCGGCCCCGTGGGCTTTGCCGGGAAGCTGGATCGAGCGGACACAGCCGCCAGGGGACGCGGTGTGGTCAAGCCAGGCGCCGTAGTCGCGGTAGAGGCCGCGCGCTGGTTTGCTTCCTCGGTGCCGGACGACGGGTGTGCCGCTTCCCGGGTCGAGTCTAGTGAGATGAATTGGTTGAGGCCTTCAAGGCCGCTTAGGACGTGTTGGGTGCTGCCAGAGATGGTCGTCATCCGCGGCCTCCCTCAAGACGCTTGTCTGTTCGATGCGTTTGGGCGTGGGCACCTGGGAGGGGGTCGCTGGCTCCTTTCTCGAGCGGGAACCAGCTCGCGCTGGCGTGAGTGGACCAGCGTCGGGCCGCAGATCCTTCCGGCCGGCCAAGTAGTTCTGGGGTGTACGGGGGAGCTGGCCGGGAGGATTTGCGGTTGACGGTCGCGTGTCAGGCAGTGATCGCGGCGCGTAGCGTTGGTAGCTGGTTGCGTGTCCTCCCCGATGGAGGTCAGTCAGGCTGACCCCGTGCCGTCCCCGGCCCAGGGCAGTCGTGACGAGCGATCGGACAGTGGGGGTGGGGGCGGGTTCGAGTTCGGCGCTGCCGAACCGGTGGTAGCCGCAGCCGATGCAGTAGCGGCTGGCACACACCCGGTCGTTGTCGTAGTTGCCAGTCGGATCCAGGAGCAGGACGAGGGTGTATTCGTCACCGGGTCGACAACGGCCGGGCAGCCAGACGACCTTCTCATTACGAGGAGGAACGACACCGCCGCATCTAGTGGGTGCGCCCGTTAGTTCGTCGGTGGTTGCCAGGCGGTGGGGTCGGTGAGGTAGAGGCCGCAGGCACAATCGAGGGCCTCGGCTGGGGTGCCGGCAGGGAGGCCGCTGGGCAGGATGGAGTCCTGGTAGGTGTTGTTGCTGGCTTGGTAGATGGCGAATCCCCAGGTGGTGGCGGAGCCGCCGTATCGGAGTCGGAGTAGTGGCATTGTGGTGCCGTCGGGCAGTTCGCCGTCGACGTAGGCGAATGCTCCGCGATGGCGGATGTGCAGACCGGCCAGTTGGGGCCAACGTTCGGCTGCGTGGGTGTGCAGCCGTTGTCGCAGTGAGGTCTTGGTCGAGTCCGGCGGTGTGGCCATGGCTGTCAGCCTGCCATGGCCACACGCGGTGAGTCTGCGCGACCGTGCCGAGATCGTCGGGCACAGTTCCTTGTTCGCAGTGGCAAGGGGACAAGGGACGCGGTGTCGATGCGCAGTCGGTATGTCGTGTGCTTGACCGTTACGCAGCGGTCGGAACTGGAAGCGATCACGCGCAGGGCCTGCGCTGAGCATCGGCAGGTACTACGAGCCCGGATTGTGCTGGCCGCTGCCGACGGTGCGTCCAACGCCGCCATCGGGCGCCGCTTCGCGATCGATGCCGACACCGCCGGCAAGTGGCGCAGGCGATTCTGCCTCGGCGGGCTCGAAGGATTGCTCGATCTGCCGCGAAGCGGGCGGCCGCGCAAGTTCACCGCCGAGGTGGTTGCCGGGGTCAAGGCCTTGGCCTGCGAACTGCCCACTACGGCGGGGATGCCGATGACCCGGTGGAGCTGCCCCGAGTTGGCGCGTGAGGTGGTGACCCGCGGTGTGGTCGAGCAGATCTCGGTCTCGACGGTGCGCCGCTGGCTGGCCGCCGACGCGATCAAGCCCTGGCAGCACCGATCCTGGATCTTTCCCCGCGACCCGTATTTCGCGTCCAAAGCCGCCAGGGTGCTCGATCTCTACGCCCGTACCTTCGACGGTGAGCCGCTCGGCGACAGCGATTTCGTGTTGAGCGCGGATGAGAAACCCGGTGTCCAGGCCCGACACCGCAAACATCCCAGCCTGGAGCCGGCCGCACACCGCCCGATGCGGGTAGAAGCGGAGTACACACGCAAGGGCACGCTGGCCTATTTCGCCGCCTACGACGTGCACCGCGCCCACGTCATCGGCCGTTGCGAGCCCACTACAGGCATCGTCCCGTTCACCCGACTGGTGGACCAGGTCATGTCCAGCGAACCCTATGCCAGCGCCCGGCGGGTGTTCTGGGTCGTCGACAACGGTGCCTCCCACCGCAACTGGGCCGCGGCCCAACGGCTCAACGACGCCTACCCCAACGCGCACATGGTCCACCTGCCCGTGCACGCGTCGTGGCTGAACCAGGTCGAGATCTACTTCTCCGTCGTGCAACGCAAAGCACTTACCCCCGACAACTTCACCGACCTCAACGCCGTCGCGCAACGGCTGGTGGCCTTCCAGGACCACTACAACCGCACCGCCAACCCCCTCGACTGGACCTTCACCCGCACCGACCTCAACAACCTACTCACACGCCTCGGCAACCACGACCCCAGCACGCCACTACCGCTTGCCGCGTAACCACCGACGAACTAACGGGCGCAACCACTAGATTCGGATCGTCGAACATCGCCACCATCGACCGCGGCTTATGACAGAGTTGCACCTCAGAGATGCCCTTCGGGTTGAGAGCTTCGGAACTGTCGCAAGTCCCAATCTCCCAGCACGCAAGGGCATTCTCGCGTTACGGCACGCTCACCCCAGCCAAATCACCCCAACCATCGGTGGGTCGAGCCTTAGCCGATTACGCGTGCCTACGTCGACCTCGGGCCCTGCCTGTCCTGGGGCCTTCACCGGTGCTCCGGGTTCTCGAAGTCGAACCGGCAGCCGGCGTCCCACTCCGAGCGATGGCTTGCCGAGGGCCGGGATGACGCCCGCGTCCTTCAGCATCCTTGCCAGGTGCAACAGGTTCCAGGTCATGAGGGTGGTGTTGCGGTTGGTGAAGTAGTTCTCGGGACCGCCCGACCCTTCGTCCAGATACGACGGCCCCAAGCCGGCCTCGCCGATCCACCCGGCGTCGGCAGGAGTTCCCGTAAGCCGCCCGATTGCCTGTTTGGTCACCGAACTGTTGTCGCCAAGCTAGATCGGTCCGGCGATCACCACGATATCGGCAGCCATTACCTGCTGCTGGATCGCGGGCCACTCGTCGACCGTCGAGTGCACGGTCATGTCTGACCAGACCCCGGTCGCGATGTCGTGGTCGATCGCGCGGATCACCTCCACCTCGACGCCTTGCTTCTGGTGGCCACGACGGGCGTTGCTGGAGGCTGAACCTCACAGCGAGCGGGCCACCTTGGAGCTGGCGGCTCTGTGAAAGCCGTCCTCCGCGCTGTCTGCGCACTCCACGTACCCACACATAACGAGCCAGCCATGAGCTGATGTCACTGCACGTCGTGTGTCCCGACGCGCCGATGTAAGTGCAAGTCAGGGGTTGCAGAAGAATCATGTCATATGCAACCATACGATTGCACTTACGGAGAGAGGTCACATGAAGATCGCCACCAAGGCTCCAACCGGCACCACCGCGGCGCTGGGCGTGCTGTTCGCTGGGGCGTTCATGATGGGCACCTCGGATGAGCTCGTCTTCGGGATGCTCGACCTAATTTCTGTGGGACTCGCTGTCTCGGTGCCGGCCGCCGGTGCACTCGTGAGCGCCAACGCGCTCGGCTTGATGATCGGTGGTCCGCTGCTGACCCTGTTGACCACGCGGTTCGACCGTCGCACGGTGGTGCTCGCCGCGACCGCAGCGTTCGTACTGCTCAACCTGGCGCCAGTGCTTATCGACGAATACTCGCTGTTCCTCGGCTCCCGCGTGCTGGTCGGCGCGGTCCAGGGACTGTTCATCGCCGCCGCGATCACCACGGCGACGTCGATGGTGCCACCCGAACGGACGGGCCGCGCGATGGCCGTGGTGATTTCCGGATTTGCAACGGCGAGCGCCCTTGGGCTGCCCCTGTTCACGCTCCTTGGTCAGACACTGGGGTGGCGTACCTCGTTCGGCGCGGTCGTCGTGACCGGGCTCGTGGTCCTGCTGGCCTCGACCGCTGTCATCCCGTCGGTGCCGACCATGCGAGAGAGCCGGGCGGTGAGACATCAACTACGCCACGTGCTCGCCCCTCCGGTGCTGGCCGTGCTGGCGCTGTGCTGCCTGGTTTTCACCGCGGTCCAGTCGGCGTGGACCTACCTGGTGCCTTATCTGGGTGAGGTCACCGGCGTCACCGGTGCCGCGGTGACCGCCTTCCTGCTGCTCTACGGCGTGGCGTCCATGATCGGCTCTGCCGCCGGTGGCCGGTTCGCCGACGCGAACGCCGCGCGCACACTGGTCGTCGGGACGATCGGGATGGGTGCGTCGCTGATGGGGATGTACCTCTTCGGTGGAAGTCCAGTCGTGATGGCCCTGACGGTGCTGTGCGTGGGGCTCTGCATGGGTATGACGCCCGCGATGCAGCACCGGGTTGAGACACTCGCCGGACCCGGGGCCCTGCTGGCGTCCTCGCTGCCGGTGTCGGCGGTCTACGCCGGCATCGCCGGCGGCTCCCTGACCGGCGGTGCCGCGATAGATCTCGCCGGCCTCCCCGCCGCAGTCCTCACCGGAGCAGTCATCGCCATGACCGCCGCCGGGGTCGCCGTGGTCTCCCGCAGTCTTCGGCCGGCCGCGGCCCCGACGAGCGAGCAGGAGGCGCCCGAGCCGCTCGCTGTCGAAACCATCCATCAACCGAAGGACACTTGTCATGACGATCAACCAACGAGCGGTCGCCGACCCCGACACGTTCGCCGTTCGACGCACGATCCGGATCGCCGCCCCGCCTGAGAAGGTCTGGACCGCGGTCACCGAACCCGAGCACATCTCCCGCTGGTTCGGACGAACCGTCCTGATCGGTGGGGGCGTGGGTGCACACGGCACCATCGGATGGCCGGACGAACCGGCCAGGCCGATTCGCATCGAGGCGATCCACCCCTCCCGCAGTGTCACCTACCGGTGGTGCAACGACGACATCGGGCGCGTCCCGGACACGGTCGACGATGCGCCCTCCACGGTGTTCACCTTCACCCTCGAGCCCACGCCCGACGGCACTCTGCTCACCGTGGAGGAGACGGGATTCGAGATGACTGCCGACCCCGCGGGGAGTCTCGAGAGCCACCGCCAGGGGTGGGATGACGAACTCGACAAGCTCGTCAGCCTGCTCGAGGGCAGTTCGCTGTGACCGAGACGCTGGTACCGGTGTTCTCCGCGCTCGGGGACGAGACCCGCTGGAGCATCCTGCAGGCACTGGGGGAGAACGACGCGTCCGCGTCGGCACTCGCCAGCCGCCTCCCGATCAGCCGCCAGGCAATCGCCAAGCACCTCGCTGTCCTCCAGGACGTCGGCCTCGTCAAGCCGATCCCAGTCGGGCGCGAGGTGAGATACCAGGTCGTCGGATCGGAACTCAGTACTGCGGCGCGCCGACTCGATGCCATCGGCACGGCCTGGGAGACCCGCCTCGCAGCCATCAAGGAGATCGCCGAAGACCTATGACCCCATTCCTGCGCGGTCGGCCTCGACGCCGGCCCATCACCTGACCGCGCAGCCGTTCGGAAAGAAGCACCTCTAGGAAGGAACAGACAGTGGTTGACATCTTGCACCGCATCGCAGTGGAGGGCATTGCCCCCCAGACCGTGTTCGACGCGGTCGCGACCCGCGCCGGAATCGCGTCCTGGTGGATCGGCGATACGAGCGGCGACGACGCTGTTGGCGGCACGCTGGACTTCGGCGCCGGCATCAAGTCCACAGTGGTAGAGCGTCGGCCCGAACGCGTCAGCTGGCAGGTGACGGAGGGTTTTGAGGAGTGGATCGGGACCCGCATCACCTTCGACATCCGGCGAGACGACGACTGGACCGTCGTCCTGTTCAAGCACGAGGGCTGGGCTGAGCCGGCCGAGTTCATGCACCACTGCAGCACGAAGTGGGGCGTGTTCATGGTTAGCCTCAAGCAGTACCTCGAGACCGGCACCGGATCGCCGACGCCTCACGACACCTTGATCGACAACTGGTCCTGATCTGATATGGAGCGTGAGCCTGTCAATGGGCAGGGTGAGGCTCCCGTCCGGCTCCACCCCGTTTGAACCGCCCCGGGAGGTCCGGAGGCTTAGTTCGTTGGAAGTACAGCCGCGGTTCACCTGCTGCACCTTCGAGTGCGTCGCCGGCGGCCGCGGCATTGTGCTCGAGCTGGTCGGCTTGGAGTTCGCGGAGCGCCTGGTCGGCGGCGCCGGCCATCCCGGGTAAGCCCCGATCCACCGATGGGCTGAGGCTTGAGGGTGCGTTCTCGGTTTGAGCTTGTGATCGTGGCGTGGGCATGGGTGGTCGCCGGCCTCGCTGCCGGGGTGTTCCACGCTGGGTCTGGGTTGCGCCGATCGGCTGGGTGGTCAGGTGGTTGTTGGGCGTGGTGGTCCGCAGACTCGGGTGAATAGCTCGGTCCAGGCTGAGTCCCATGGCCAGGTGGTGGGCAGATGCAGGATGAGCCGTCGCGCAGTTGACGCGATCCTGGCTGGGACGGTGATCAGGGTGCGTCGGATTGTGGGGGTGGTGGCTTTCGACAGGGTGTCGCCGGCCAGGGTGGCTGCGGCGCGGGTGAGGTTGAACGCGATGACGGCGAGCACCAGCCAGGCGGCGTTGGCCCAGAAGGTGCCTGAGGGTAGGTGGGCCAGGGCGGAGCTCTTCAGGTCGGCGTTGACCTGTTCGATGATCGCGTGGCCGCGGTGGGTCTGGTCGGCGAGGCCAGTGAGGAACCGGGACGCGACCGCGTCGAGCTGGCGGACGTGGCCGAAGGTGAACGCACGCAGGAACGAGCCCAGTGTCGAAGGCGCATACGCACGCTCGAAGACCTTGCCCATGCCGCCGTGCCGCAACAGGCCCAGGTCGTCAATGCTGTCCGCGCCGGCCACCATCCCCGCGACCAGCGAGGCCACCTTCAACCCCGCGTTGGCGCCCTTGTCGGTGGGCACACTCAGATGCTCATCGGCCAGCGACCGCAGTCCAGCCTGCTCAGCCACCGCAACGATCGGCACCAGACCGGCGGCCGACACGAGATTCGGATCGTCGAACACCGCCGAGATCGCCCGCGGAGTATGAGAGAGTTGCATCTCAGAGATGCCCTTCCGGCTCGGACTATTGGGACCTTAGACAAGTCCAATTTCCCAGCAGGTAAGGGCATTCTCGCGTTACGACCCGCTCACCCCGGCCTCAGCATCGGTGGATCCAGGCTAAGGGGTGCTGATCAGCCCCGGCGCCAGGGCAACGGGGAGTACCGCCGCGGACCAAGGCCGGGCGGAGTCGCCGGCGAAGGTCACCAGGTGCGGGTGAGGATCAGCCATTCAGCGGCCTCGATCAGCGAAAGGCCGTGGGCTTGTGCGAGGTCGGCCAGCATCTGGGCGGTTTTGGGCGGGTGATGCGGTGCCGAGCATGAGGATGCCTTCGGCGATGGCGATCGTCTTGTCGTGATCGAGGTCCATCGCGCGGATTCACTCCCCGGGCGAGGGGCGGTTTGGGTTCCGCAGAGCACTCGTCGTGGGGCCGCGGAGTCCCAGCGGATCCTCGCGTCGTCGGTGGCTAGTCCTGTTCCCGCCGCTCTTCATTGATACGCAGAGCTTCGGCGAGTTGGTCTTCCAAGATGATGATCCGACAGGCGGCCTCGAGGGCGGTGCCTTGGTCGACGAGTTCACGCGCGCGGGCTGCCAGGCGGAGCTGGTAGCGGGAGTAGCGACGGTGGCCGCCCTCAGAACGTTGCGGGGCGATCAGCTTTGCCTCGTCCAGGCTCCGTAGGAACCCTGGCGTGGTGCCCAGCATTTCCGCGGCCCTGCCCATCGTGAAGGCGGGATAGTCATCGTCGTCGAAGTTGGCCGGCCCGGCCGGGGTTGAACTCATCGGGGTCTCCGTGTGCAGGTCTGGGGTCATCGAACCTCCATGCCGAAGGCCCCGGTGCCGAAGCACCGGGGCCCAGGGGTTGTGGATTGCCACCATCTACCAGCCGTGAGGCCGGTCTTGCATGTCCGCAGCGCGCCACGTGAAGGCTGTCATTGCGGGGATCGCTGAATGCGTAACCGAAGACCACCTTCCCATCTGATGGAGCTACGGCACCCGCCCGGCGAAGTACTGGCACTGGCGGGCGATCCGACGGTGTAATCCCTTCCCTTCTCTCTCGAACAACAACTACTGCTACTTACTGCTACCTCAACTACAAACAGCAACTGCTACTGCTGGTACGGAACTGCGACTTCAACCGCTGACTACAACTGCGAACTGCAACAGCTACTTCCATCCGTCAAGCCTGGAGCCCTTTCCGACCACTGGCTCGCAGTGACTCTGACCGGATCCTGGCGGGAAACCCGAGCCCCTTCACTGATCGGCCCGGCGGAATCCGCCGTCGTACGTACTTCGCAATCACACTCTTGGACAGGACGGTAGCTGTCCACGTCAGCTTCGCTGTTCTTCTCTGTCAACACGAGGAACACTACACACGTCGCCGGTGAATGTCTAATCCCATCACCACAGATATTGAGGGTGTCGCGGGAGAGGTTCGAGCTGCTGCTAGGAGCCAGGTGGCGTGCCTGGCTGTGCGGTGAGGTCATGGGTTGGGATGGTGGGCATGCCGAGGTTGACTGCGCGGCGGGCCTGGGTGCGTTTGCCGCGGAGGAAGGTGAGGGTGAGGTCGATACCCTCGATCTCGCCCTTCCAGCCGTTGGCCGCGGCTTGGTCACGGCGCTGGACCAGGTCGGCTTCCAACTCGTCCAGGCGCGGGAGCATCTTCGGGTTGAGGGTGAGCATCGGGCAGCGGATGCAGGCGTGCTCGTGGGCGCATGGTGTGCCGTACGGCCGGCCGCAGGAGCCGAGTTCGACCTTGCGCTTGTCGAAATGCTCCTCGAACTCGGTCCACTCGCCAGTGGTGGGCTCGCGGTATTCCTCCTGTGGCCGCTGTTCGCGGCGGCGCTCGAGGAACTGCTGGTAGTGGCGCACGACAACCTCGTCGAAGACGGCGACGTAACCGCGGGTGGTTTCGATGCTGAGGTGGCCGAGCAGAGCGGCGCCGATGTGGATAGGGAGCCCGGAGTTGACCAGTTCGGTGGCGAACAGCCGGCGGAAGTCGTGCGGGGCGAAGGTGATGCCTTCGAACTCCGGGTGGATCTTCGCCAGGTCGGTGCAGCGTTCCAGAAGCCGGCGGCGGATCGTTGTGGGCGTGACTGCGGAGCGGTGCAGGCCGTTGATGCGCTGGAACAGGTAGGGCAGTGAGGCTTTCCAGATCCGCTCGTAGGGGTCGTAGCTGTGCGCGAGCGGAACAGTGCTGTGTTGGCTGCGGTGGCGTTTGATGACTTGGGCGATCGGGTGGAACAGCTCGGCCGACATCGGAATCACCCGTTCGCGGTCGGCCTTCGAGGGCGCGACGACCAGCAGCGCGATCCCCTCGCCGTTGGTGCGTTGGTAGTTGCGGACGCTGAGGTGGGTCAGCTCGAGCAGCTCCTCGATCCTCAGTCCGGCGTGCCGCAGGATCTCCACGACGGCCCAGTCGAAGAACGCGCCCTCTTCTTCGAGCGTGACCTGGACCAGCTCGCCGGTGTCGCGGTTCAGGGCGCGGAGCCGGTAGGCCTCGCCGCGTTTGGCGTAGCGGCAGTCGTTCTCGCTGGCGGTGCGCTGCCACCGGGTGCCGTCGTGGGTGAAGTGCTTTCCCAGTCCGACAGCCTCGGTCGCGGCCAGCAGGTCGCGGTAGTACAACCACCGGGTCGTGACACTGCTTCCACTGCTGGTAGGTCTCCTCCGACAGGTGCAGATCGGCCTGGCCGGGGTTGACCTTCTCGACGTTGCTCCAGAACGGCTGGGTGAGCAGGTGGGCCAGCTGGCTGACCGTGTTGTAGTCCAGGCCGACCGCGCGCCGGCGCAGGTATTCGATGAACACCTCGCGGATGCCGGGTGTGGTCGGCCGGTCTCGGTCGACGAGCTGTTCGATGGTCAGCTGGCCCTGCAGTAATGCCGCTCGCAGCGTGTGCGGCGACGAGAGCGGGAAGACGCCCATCGAGCGCAGCAGCTGCCAGGCCGCGACGGCGTCGTGCTTCACCGCCGGCCCGCCGTCCACGCCCTGCGCCCGGGCGGTCAGTGCATAGTGCAGTAGAACCCCTGGGGTCAGATCGCTCAGGTTGATGCCGAACACGGTGAGGGCCTGGGCGACGTCGCTTAGCGCGGCCCGCTGCATGAAGTCCCGGGCAGCGGAGTCGCGGACGTGGTCGAAGAACTTGTCCAGCAGCGGATCGCGGGTGGCCAGGCGCAGGTGCTCGGCGTAGTTCGGATACCTCCCGGCCCGGAGCGCTCTGAGGCTCGGGCGCACAACCCGCAGGCAGAACAGGATCCGCGCGCTGGTCGTCATGTGACCACGCGGCTTCTTCCCGGTCACCAGGTCGGCTGGAACGACGGTGCCGTCGTTGAGGCCGCGGGCCTCCCAGCGTTGCTGCCAGCTGTTCCCGGGCGCCGTCTCGAGCTCCGACAGCAGAGCCGGTATACCGGTTCGCAGGTGCAACCTGATGGGCTTGGTGTGCGCCCACAAAGGCTCAGCAACTGCCAGGATCTCCTCCGCCGTCGCGACCGACAGATCACCAGCCGGCCGCGGCGGGTTCCTCAGGACCGGCGGTGGTGTCGGCTGCAGCTTCGCCGCCGGGATGTCGACCATGACGCTCGGGTCGTGGCGAACGACTCGCGCCGTGGTGGCCCAGCCACCCCGGGAGCTGTACTTCGGTTCCCCGGCCGACGTGCTCATCCGAACACCGCCTCGACATCGCCAGCGGCGTAACCGGGCGTCCACCGAGGCTCCAGCTTCGGCCGCCGGTAGTGCTCGGCCAGCTTGTCCATGAGATCCTCCAGGGCCACCACCGTGTACTGCGCCGTGGTCGTCACATGCGCGTGCCGCAAGATCGTCTGTACCTCAACCAGCGTCAGTTCCGGATCCCGCGCCATCCGCGTGGCTGCGGGGTGCCGCAGGTCGTGCAGTGTCCAGTTGATGCCCAGGGCATCATTCGCCCGCGCCATGACCTGTCGCAGCGCCCAGTACGTCAATGGGCGTGGCTGCCCGCGCCTGGTGCGCCACAACGGTTGCCCCGGTGCCGGGAGACCCGCCTCATCGAGGTAGGCCGCCAGATAGGCCAAGGCCTCCGGTGACACCGGCACCGGCTCGTGCTGCCGGGTGCCCTTGCTGATCACCCAGACCTTGCCCGCTGACCAGTCGACGTCTTCCAAACCCAACCCGAGTAGCTCAGCCGCTCGCGCCCCGGACGACACGAAACACGCCAGCAGGGCGGGTCGCGAACACACCGCAGCTGAGCGAACAGCTCGTCCCACAGCCTGTCCGGGATCGCCCGCGGGACCCGGGACCTGACCTTGGGGCGCAGCCGGCCCCGCCGGACCGGCACCGAGGGCTCCAGCGGTGAACGGTGTGCCAGCTCGTCCGGCGATCCGGGTTCTGCGGGACCGGATTGACGCCCGGTCCACGGCCGAAGTGCCGGTGATACTCATAGAACCCGTGCACCACCGTCAGCGCGTGCGCGATCGTCGACGGCGCATACCCAGCCGCCAAGGTCGGCTTGCCTGTGCGGGCATTCACCACGCCAGCACCGGCCCGCTTGCGCTGCGGGTTCGGCGCGGACCGCAGCCAACCAACCAACGCGGCCGCCTCAGCCTCCGTCGCCCGCTCCCACCCCACGTCGACCAGCCACAACAGCCGGAACCACCGCAGCAGATCGTGCGCATAGCTGCGCCCCGTCGCCGGGCTGGCATCACCCAACGCGAGATCCCGCAGATACCGACTCACCGGCTCGACCTCGCGGCCAGCCGCATCCACCACCAGCCACGGCAACGACGCCAGGCCACCAGCCGAAGCGGCACCAACCCGCGGAAGAGCGACACGCCCCTCCATCACCTCACCGTACGAACGAAGCTCCCCAGTAACCACGCCGCAGATCATCACGAAAACCCACCCACCCGGCCAACTCGGACGACCAGTTAGTGCAGTTAACTGACCAGTACAGCCACGGCGGCGCCATCACCAGCTCGGTCAGTCCGGAGATCTCCCACCGCCGGCCTTTCAGGCGGGAGGCAGACGGAGCGATGCGCGACGGGTGTGGCTGGTCGCCGCGGCAGAGGCTCAGGCGGCCGACCAGGGCCAGCGGCCGGGAGGGGCGGCTGACCGGGCCGGATCGACGGCAGCGGCGGTGAAGCTGCCCGGTCGTCCCCACGTCGAGTTCGCCGGTCTGTTCTTGCTGGGGTCAGCATTCATCTTCACCATCGTTGGCCTCGCCTCGGGCGTTCTGTTCTTCTGGTCACCGTGGAGTGACTGACTACGCGCTCGGTGCAGGCCGACGAACCGGTATGACGAGACGTGCATGTGAGAAGGCAGTTGCGTGTGTGGCGGATGTCCTCTCTGGATTGTTGGATTGGTGGGCCGCGGCCGAGGCTGCCCGTTCCGCTGGTCGATTGAGCCCCAATGGCCGCGCCAAGGCCTAGGTCCGGCACGAACCGCAAAGACTCGGTCTGCTGAAGCGATTAATGACCTTCTCCTGCTGATGAGGGTCTGTGCCGCTCGGCTGGCGTTCAGGTCTCGCGAGCCTTGTCGGTGGCGGGGTTGGACGCGGTTGCCAGGGGTCGACCGCGCTGGTCGCGCGAGCCTCGGCGTTGTCGTGCCCTCGGCCGCGGTTACGACGCATGCGCCACAGCGGTGGCGATCACCGCGGCGATCTGCTGTGGGACCTCATCCGGTAGCAGGAAGACCGAGCCAGGAATGGTCACCAGCGTGACGTTGGGTGCGCCCTTGAGCGTGGCGCGCTCGTCGTCGGTGAGGCCACCGTCGCCGCGCTTCTCGGCGTGGACTACCCACGCCGAGTGACCGGAGGCGGCCAGTTCGGCGGCGGGGTCGCGGTCTGCGGCGATGTAGTCGAGGTACTCGCTGCAGACGCGGACCGCATCGCGGGCAGTGTTCAGCTTGATGTCCTCGAGCAGTTCCTGCTTGTGGACCTTGGTGCTCTTGGCGGACCTGGCAATGAGCGGCATGAGTCGAAGCAGGATCGCCATCGGCCACACGCCGACCTTCTCCGATGCCCGCACGACGCCGCGGAAGAACCGGGCTTCATCCGCGGTGGTCGGGCTGATGCCGAGAAGGACGACCGGGCCATCGAAGAGCCCAGACAGCGCCATCTCCAAGGCCACCGTGGCACCGTGGGAGAAACCCACGACCACGTCGCAATGATGCTCCCTCGCGAGTTCGCCAGCGCGACGAGCGAGTGCGGGGATGGACACGTCCTCAGCGAGGGGCGCGCCGGCCATGCCCGGCAGCGTCGTGGCCACCGAACGGACCCCTGACAGAGCCGGCTCGTCCATGACGAGGCGGAACGACCGAGCCGCCATCGCCCCACCCGGCAATAGCAGCACCGATGACGATGCATCCGGTGGCCCGGCGGTCATAGTCTCCCAAGCCTCTCGCACCGCTACCACCTCCTCGCTGACGAGATGAAGCGTATTCCGCGACGAGCTTCTTCGGAATCCTGGTGGCATGACGGAACCGTGACTGCTCGGCACCGCGCAGCCCTGGCGTAGTGGCACGTGGATGGCTACGCGTGATGCGTGCAGTGCGTGTTGCCGAGCAGTCATGCCACCTGGAACGCTCGCGGCCGGAATCGTCGAGGATGGGAGCAGAAATGCGGATCGTGAGGTGCGACGTCACCGTGTCCCTTGACGGGCGCATGGCGGCCTCTGGGCAGCGCCTGGAGAATCCGATGGGTGAGGGCGGGATGCGGACGATGGCATGGCATGGCTCCGAGCTGGACACGTCTCCCTTCACCGGCACCCCGAACCCGACGGGAGCGTTCGTGATGGGGCGGAACATGTTCGGCCCGGACAGGGGTGAGTGGGACCTGTACTGGCGCGGGTGGTGGGGTGATGAGCCGCCGTATCACGCCCCGGTGTACGTACTCAGTCACTACAAGCGCGAGCCATTGCCGATGAAGGGCGGCACGACGTTTCACTTCGTCACCGACGGCATTCAGGCCGCACTGGAACAGGCGCGCAAGACGGCCGATGCCGGCGACGTGCAGATCGCCGGTGGCGCTAGCACCGTGCGGCAATATCTCAGGGCCGGGCTGCTGGAGGAACTGGTGCTGCACGTCGCGCCGGTAACGGTGGGCGGCGGCGAACGGCCGCTGGACGGTATTGGTGCCCTGGACTTCAATCCTGTCGACGTGGCCTCGGGGCCGGCAGTGACACGCCTGAAGTACCGGCCCAGGCGATAGTCAACACTGAGCCCAGCGGCTCCCTTCCGGAGAGAGGACTAGGGTTCGGCGACGAAGCCCTGAGGCCTTCGATGAGTGCTGTGCCTCCACCGGCTGCGGCGGCCGTCCGTGGACGGTCCCCCCACGGCGGCCCGTGAGGGCAGCACGGCGAACGCCGCGCCCGCGCCGCCTTGAACCCTGGAGAGACGAATCCTGCATGACCCGCTAGCGTAACGATATTCGTCGCAACTGGACCGCCGGCGTGGGATCAAACGTGGTGCGAAATCGCGTCAAACAGAGTCGACTGGCGGGGACAGAATCCCTTCGAACCCGGACTTCCGCCTAGAGAGGCTCGTTGCTAGGGCATCACGCAGCCTTTTAATCCGTTGGCCGAAGGTTCGAACCGCCGTCGACACGGGTCGCGGGCAGTTCAACAGTCGAGCAGGAACGACAGCTTTCCCTGACAACCCGGACACCCAGAACCGTTCGTCCGGTTGGAAACCAACGCTGGCCAACGGTGGCCGACTGCGCAACGCCAGATGACCACCTCGCCGGAGCGTTGCCTGTAATCGAATGGGCTCAGCGAGTTTTGCACATCCCACTCCCCCACCAGCTGCGGATGTAGGTCACCGAGCGAGCGACCCTGGTTCAGGCACTGACTGCTTGCGTCGGCTCGCAGAGCCTTTCCTAACAGCGCAGCTGGCTTGCTCGTTCTCCCAACGTTGTCGGGCCGAGTCCTCCGGGTGCAGGTGTCGCCACCTCCCGCGACAACCCGGGCAGCCCGTGCCTTTCACCCTGTTGCCGATAGTTGCCCACCCCCGCTCCATGAGTGCTGTGCCGTCTGCGGGCGCTAGGGCCGGTCGAGGAGGAAGGTCTGCATCGGGCCCTTTCCCTTGACCTCGATGGTGCCGCGCGGACGTACGGCGAACTCCGGGCCGAGGGCGGCGGCCACCCGTCCCGTGACCTGGATCTCGCCGGGTGGGCCGTGGGACTCCATCCGGCTCGCGGTGTTCACGGTGTCGCCCCAGAGGTCGTAGATGAACTTGCGCCGACCGATCACGCCGGCCACCACCGGTCCGGAGTCGATTCCTATCCGGACCGCGAGCCAGTCCTGCCCGGGCAGGGCTGCGATCCGGGCGACCTCGTCGCGCAGCGCGAGCGCAGTACGGGCGACCGCTGCGAGGTGGTCCGGCCGCGGCTTCGGTAGGCCGCCGACCAGCATGTACGCGTCACCGATCGTCTTGATCTTCTCGACCCCCTCGGCGTCGGCGATCCGGTCGAACGCGGAGAACACCTGGTCCAGCAGCTTCACGACGTCCGTCGCCGCCATCACCGCCGATCGCGCCGTGAAGCCGACGATGTCGGCGAAGAGCACGCTGACCGCGTCGTAGTGTTCCGCGATCACCCCTGGCTCTGACTTGAGGCGCTCGGCGATCGGCTCCGGGAGCACGTTGAGCAGGAGCCGCTCCGAACGCTCCCGCTCGGCCCGGAGGTCCCGATGGGCTCGCTCCCGCTGCTCGACGAAGTAGCTGAGCATCACGTACGCGCTCACCATGACGCCCGCGATGTTCAGCACCAGGAACGTGACCACGAATCCGGGTGGCAGCGCCGACGGGGATTGTGCGAGTCGGGAATCGACCAGGGCGAGCGCGGCCAACTCGACGAAGAACGCCACCAGCCACGGCACGGAGCGCCGGATACCGAGCAACGCGAGCGCCGCCAGCGGTGTGAACACCGCCCAGAGGATCATCGCGCTCGACGCCACGAAGCCGCCGAGCGAGACCTGCAGCAAAGCTGGCAGCACCAGGAACGCCAGCAGCTGCGTGGTGCGGAACGTGGCGAAACGCCGCGTCCGGGCCAGGACGGCCAGCCCGATGACGGTGATCACCTGGTAGAAGCCTGGGATCGCCGCCGAGACCGGGTCGCCGTAGGCGAGGTACGTGGTCACCCAGATCGTGGAGATCGCCGTGATCAGCAGCGACGAGAAAATGAGCGTGCCCTGTCGGAGCCGCTCGTCGTGGGTGTCCTCCGGCCGAGCGCCGACATCGGCCAGCCGCTCCAACCAGCGGACGACAGCCCGCCCCGGGCCACGCCCGCGGCCGCGAGCCTGGAGCCAGGACCCGGTCACCTGAAGATCGTATGCGCGCAATCCCCTGGCGACATCCTCCGAACAGGCCCTTCGGCGCCGACGCGAGCGCGGCGCGCCGCCCTTTCAGCCCCGGCATGGCGTCCGCTCGCCTTCTCCCACGCGGGGTCGTTTGACCTGGGTGACATGCTCCTGAGGTGACGCGCTGCTGGGCCCCATGATGGCTGCAAAACCCAGGTCATCGCGGCGCGCGTCCATCGGTCCGCGGGCCAGCTCAATACCGCCACTCAGCACCGCAGTTCGGCGGGGGAATCAATGGCCAGCGTGGGGCCACTCGTGGGGCCAAGTGGAGTCAAACAGCGTTGGCAGAGTGGTCAGATCGGGTCGAGACACGAACTCCCGGAGCCTGAAGTAGGTCTCTGTGGCAACGGCCGTCGGACTCATAATCCCTGCGTCGCGGGTGCGAGTCCCGCCCGCCCTACTCCACAAAGCCGCAGGTCACAGGCTTTTGCGCCTGACGGCAGTCAGCAGCGGTTCGGCGTCATGACATCCCTCATGACGCCAACCGTCCGCTGCCGCCCGCAACCTGGCAGGCCCAGCCCCACCTTCTACTCCGAGCTGCGCCGCTGCCGCATCCACTGCCGAGGCCGCAAAAAAGACATCGAGCACCGAACGACCCGGCCACACCAATGCGACGAGCACGAAGGTACACGCTGCCCCGCAACAACCCAGCCGGATGCCGCCGGTGCCGCCGGAAGTGCAAGCCCCACGTGTGCAAGGGCCTCGCCGACTCAACCGTCCCGCCGACGAACAGCGGCCCGGCGACGATTCCCGCGGCCAGCAGTGGCGAAACGGAGCGTGTCATGACGACATCCTCTCTGTCGGGTATCTCTCACCGGGGGCGTCGTTACGCACTGCACAGACCGGACAGACTCCACGACTGACCGACTACGGAGTCAGTTGCCGGAAGCAACGACAGCGCGATGCCGCCCAAACCTCAGGAGATCGCGGAGGCCGCTTCAGCTGCCGAATTGGTCAGGACACGAGTGTCTGCTTAGGCCGCACTCGCAGAACTCGTTTCCCTCGGGGTCCGCGAGCACAGTCCACGATTCGCCTCCGGACTGGCCGATGTCGACACGGCGGCCGCCGAGGCTCAGGATGCGGTCGATCTCCTCGTCTCGATCCTCGGGATCACACGTCAGATCGAGGTGGGGGCGGTTCTTGACCGTTTTGCCTTCTTCGACCGGCATGAAGCAGATGCCGATGGGCGCTGACTCCTCCGGGCCGATGACCACCTCGCGTGGGCGTTCGGAGAGGATGCGCCAACGCAACACTTCTGCCCAGGACCGAGCAAGTGGTTCCCACCACACTTGAGGTCAAGGCCGGCAGAGTGCGACCTGGCCGGCGCCAGCCCGGGGACCGCCAGTTTCTATCGGTGCCCCCTGGCCTTGCCGCCGCTCCCCGTACTCCTCATGCTCACTCCGGTCGGCGCCCTCGCGCTTGGTCCTTGGCGAGCGGCCGACGCCGCTCCAACTGCTCGGTTGCGTCCTGATCCTGGCCGGCTCGAACTTCGCAACCCTGTGCGTCCATGCGCGATGCGGCTGTTGTCAGCGTCGGAAGCCTGGATCCATGTAGCCGGGGGTCCAGAACGGCGAGAAGCCGTAGTAGCCGTAGAGGTCTTCGTAGTACCGGGTCTCAGGCACCATCTCGGGGTCGTAGACCGGGCCACCGGCCACGTGGGTGCGTTCGGCGGAGATATGGACCTTGTCGTCATCGATCCGCGTGATCGCGTCGACCGGTACGAGCTGTCTCCTCTCACCCAGGCCGAGGAACCCGCCGGAACCGACCTCGAGGAATCGGGCTCGCCGTTCCTCCTCGTCGACGATCAGACCGTCGACGTCACCGACCTCGTCACCGTTGCGGTCGACAACGGTCCGGCCGCGAAGGTCCTCGGCCGTCTCGGCCAGGGCCAACGCCGTGTCGTCCAGGCGGACGAGACTACCGGAAGTGTCGTTCATGGCCCCTCCTCAACGGATTGTCCGATGCCACCAACCGGTCACACGGTGCGAGCGAGGAACCGGCCGGCGGCCAGCCCCCGGTACCCGCAGTGTCGGCACCCAAATCAAGCGCCGCCGGGCGGCCGCGAAGGTCGTCGGCCGGACCCTGCCGTACGACGATCCGCGGGCGCAGACGTGTCGGATCGCGGGCGATCGGGAAGTTGCAGACCGTTCGGGACGAGCGGGACGAGCGGGACGAGCACGCAAAGGCCACTACAAGTCCCGTACGGCGACTTCCGTCGCGTGCACCGCTGCGGCCTCACCAGCGCCGAATCCCGCGCCGCCCAGAATGACTACGACGACATCATCAAAGCGATCGCGCAACTCCATGAACTGCTCGACGGCGACCACGCCTGACCCGCCACGCGGTGACCTACTGGGTCGGTGAAGCCATAGGAAATTCGGCAGCGTGAGGTCCCGCGGCTGGCTGTGCAATCGTTATCCGGCGTCTGGTCGCCTGAGCGCGGGACAGTCTTACGCTGAATATGGTCGCCTTCACCTCGAAGCCCACCCCCCGGCTCGGTGAAGGTGACTCAGCGGGACCGACCGGTCGCTGGCGATGCTCAGGCGAGTGGCTCGAGCCGGAAGGTCCCGCTGTCCTCGATCAACAGGACTCCTTGGCCCTTGCCCAAAGGTGGTAGCAGCGACGACTCCCGCTCGACCAGATCCGGATCGACATCACGGACAGCCTCGACATCCGCACCCTTGCCCGCAGCCTTGACAGCGTCGCGCCACCGGTCCTCGACCATGGACCGCAGGCCGACTGCCTCCACGATCGGGACGCCGTCCTGATCGGCCGCGGCCCGCAGGATCTCCAGCACCTCGGTGCAACGAACCGCTCCGGTCGAGACGAACGCCGCATACGGCGGCCGCAGCCGGCCACCGATCGCCTCGGCATCCGCCACGCCCCTCGGCGTCAGGCGATCACCGTCGTTCTCGGTGTGGCGGCGCAACTCGACGTACCGCATACCTTCAGTCTGCCCGCCTACGCCAGCACTCGACATCATGTTCTGGTGGGACGCGCTCGCCGCCACTTCACTCGTCCTCGGGCCCCGCGACGACTTCGTCCGCTACCAGCTGCGGACCGTGTCCGTCGTCCTCGACGGCTCCTCAACGGCGGGCGGTAGCCGGAGGCCCGGCCGGCGCGTACTCCGCTACCACCACAAGCGCTGTCGGTACTCACGGCTACAGTCGCTCGAGCATGGTGATCTTGATCGGAGCAGAGAAGGGCGTGGACGTGACGACGAACGTAGAGGGCTTCGATCGGCTGGTCGAACCGTTCCGTTCGGAGTTGCTGGCGTACTGCTACCGGATGCTCGGCACTGTTCACGACGCTGAGGACTTGGTGCAGGACACGTACCTGAGGGCATGGCGGGCGCGGGAGCAGTACGACGAGTCCCGTAGTTCCCTACGGACCTGGCTCTACCGGATCGCGACGAACGCCTGCCTGACCGCGTTGAAGGGCCATGGCCGTCGGCCATTGCCGTCGGGGTTGGTGGCCGAGTCGGAGCCGCTCGCGCCGCTGGTCCTCGGAGACAACGTGCCCTGGCTTCAGCCGTTGCCGGACTCCTTGCTGACCGGCGGTGATCCGGCCGGGGCCGTGATCGACCGCGGCAGTCTGCGTCTGGCGTTCGCCGCCGCCCTGCAGCACCTGTCGGCGCGTCAGCGCGGTGCGCTGATCCTGCGTGACGTGCTCAGCTTCTCCGCCGCCGAGGCGGCGGAGATCCTCGGCACCACCGTCGTGTCGGTGAACAGTTCCCTCCAGCGGGCCCGTACCCGGCTGAAGGAGATCGGGATCCAGCACGAAAATGTCAGCGAGCCACTCGAGGCCGAGCAGCGAGCCTGGGTCGAGCGCTACATGAAAGCATTCATGAACGCAGACATCGAGGGGCTCAAGCGGCTGCTCACCGAGGACGTGCTCATGGAGATGCCGCCGATGCTCAACTGGTTCACCGGCCCCGCCAACTACGGCCTGTTCATGGAATGGGTCTTCGCGAAGGCCGGAACGGACTGGCAGCTGAAGATCGTCGCCGCCAACGGCCAGCCCGGTTTCGCCGCATACCAGCGCGTCGGTGGCGGTTACGAGCTGCACACGCTCCAGATCTTCACGGTCACCGCCGCCGGCATCAGTCGGAACTCGGTGTTCCAAGATTCCGAGGTCTTCGCAACCTTCGGTCTGGCGGCCAGACTCGACGACTAGGGACTTGTCAACGGCGGGCGTCGGCGCCCCGCCTGGAGTGTGGCTGAGCTTGTAGGCCGGCACGGGCGCAGGCAGGCGCCACGGGAACCGTGGATCAGTACGCCTCACCAACTTTCTGTGCGGACGCGATGAGTTCCGAGCCCGACGACGGTATGTATTCCCGAGTTCGCCGGAATACCCCGAGCGAACCGATCACAAGGGAGAACCCGATGTCACACAGTCGTCCGGCCGACGAGGCCGCCATCCAGGCCGTACTGGTTGACTCCTACAAGGCATGGGAGGCTGGCGACGCCGCCGGCATGGTCGCGAACTACACCACCGACGCGACCGCCATCATGACCGGCTCGCTCCGCGACAGCCGAGACGTAATCCGCGAGAACATGGCTCTGGCCTTCGCGGGGCCACTCAAGGGCAGCTCGACCTCCAACAAGCAGCTCAGCTTCCGCTTCGTCGGCAGGGACGCAGCGATCGTCATCAGCGAATCCGGCATCCTGTTCCCCGGCCAGACCGAGGTTCCGGACACCGGCAAGGTGAACGCGACCTGGGTTTTCGAGAAGCGGGACGGCCAGTGGCTGATCGCCGCCTACCACAACAGCTCGGTGCTGGCGCCTGGGCAATGACCCCTTCCCTGTAAGAGAGCTCGCCGCCACCGGCGCCCGGATCAGAGTGCCGGTGGCGGCGACGTGCCTGGTCCAGAAGCTCCTCCGCCAGCAGTACGAGCAAATCCGTCGGCCCGAACAGCTTCTCGCCGGCGCCGACGAGAAGGTCATCAACCGGCAGGCAGAGACGGTTGCCAGCAGCACCGAGATTTCACCGCGACGTGCTGTGGGAGGTAGCCGAGCCGTTGCGCACGTTGAACCGTCTCACCATGAGCCTCAGCGTGATATTGATCGAACCTATGCTCCCTTGAACATTAATAGACATGTCCATGATGTAGCCCACCCACGGCACACGACGCGTAGCGATGGTCACTGTGTGTTGTTATCTGGGATGTTGTCGACGCTCTGGAGACGGTCGTGGGCTTGGTGGTTCAGCGAGTTCACCGACGAGGTGACTGTCGCGACCAAAGCCCGCGAAATCTACATCGCTCACCTCCTGGTCGGCGGCACGTGGCGACAAGGCGGTCGCGAAAAGGTTGGCCGGCCGGTGGATCGTGACCGACACTGAGGGTGAGCGGGCATTCCGCGCCGGGGAGGGCGGCTGGATGGCTGGGCGACGCAAGGCGCTGATCGTCGCTAACGACGTCTACGAGCACGAGGGGCTCGGGCGGCTTCGCGCGCCGGCGGCGGACGCGCAGGCTCTGGCCGGCGTGCTCGGTGACCCCGGGATCGGTGGCTTCGACGTGCAGGTCGTCAGCAACGAGTCGGCCCACGTCATCCAGGGGCGGATCGAGGATCTGTTCGCGGACAGCCGGCCCGAAGACGTGTTGCTGCTGCACTTCTCGTGCCACGGCCTCAAGAGCGACTCAGGGGAGTTGTTCTTCGCGGCGAGCAACACCCTCCCGAACCGGTTGGGCTCCACCGCTGTGTCCGCCGACTTCGTGCAGCGATGCCTGCGGATGAGCAGATCGCGCAGCATCGTGCTGCTTCTGGACTGTTGCTACGGCGGCGCTTTCGGCCGGGGCGTGACCGTGCGCGCCGCAGGCGACGCCAACGTGCTGGACAGCTTCTCCGGTGGGAGGCTGGGCGGTGGCCGTGGCCGAGCGGTGATCACGGCTTCCAGCGCGACGGAGTACGCGTTCGAAGGTGACAGGCTCGCCGACGACCACAGCACTCCCTCGGTGTTCACCGCTGCCTTGGTGGACGGTCTGGCCACCGGGGACGCCGACCTCGACCAGGACGGCTGGGTGTCGCTGAACGAGCTGTACGACTACGTCTTCGACCGGGTCCGCGAACGCAATCCTCACCAGACCCCCAGCCGCGACGTGGAGATGCAGGGTGAGCTGTACCTCGCCCGCCGCAGTCGTCCGGTCACCGTCCCGGCACCGCTGCCTGCCGAGCTTCGCGAGCTGATCGACCATCCGCTGGCCACGGTGCGGATCGGCGCGATCCAGGAGCTCGTCGGGCTGCTGCAGGGCAGGAACGCCGGGTTGGCGTTGGCGGCCAGGATGACCCTCGAGCGTCTGGCTGACGACGACAGCCGCTCTGTGGCCGCCGCGGCGACAGCAGCGCTGAGCGCCGCCGATGCGGCCCCGCGCCGCCAGCAAATGCCGCAGCCTCAGCCCGAGCCCGAGGCGGAGCCGGAGCCCGAGGCGGAGCCGGAGCCGACCGGCAAGGACCGGTCCGTACGGTCCTGGCCGCGGCGCTTGGTGTACCTGTCCGTGGCCGGTGCGATCCTCGCAGCCGGAGCCGTGGCCGCACTCCTGCTGGATGTCAACAGGTCGCCCGGACAAGATGGGGCGGCGGACGGGGAGTTCACCGAGGCTTCCCCGTGGCGGCTCAGCATCCGCGGCACCAACACCGTCGAGAACGGCTGCACGTTCACACTCGCGAACGTCGACAGCGGCGACCAGAAAGCCTTCCCCCAAGTCTTCGAGACCCGGACCTACCAGATAGCGGACACCGGCACGTTCAGGGTGAGCACCAACGATCCCAGTTGCCTCGCGACCCATTCCGGAGGCGTCGGTCAGATCGCCCTTCCCTTCGCACAGAAGGCCGGGACCGGTGACACCGAGGCGTTCACAGTGCCAGCCGGCCACAAAGCCGTCGTCAAGGTCGTCGACTTCAACAGTTACGGTCGTTGCGACTTCGAGCTGCGCGACGCCACGGACGGACGCAACCTTGACTTCGGCACCGCGCAGCCCGCAGACGGCCCGCTACGACTCGACCCCCACGGCAGCTCCAAGGTCTATCTCGCCGAGTTCGACGGATGCGACGTTCAGATGGCCAGCGGCTGAGGAGTGGCGCTCATGCGCTGCTGGTGATCGTCGTGGAGGTGCGAGCCACACGCCAAACCAGAGGAAGCGCAGCCAGCCCTGCCGGCGAATGGCTCGTCCTATGCGCGACGGTTGCGCCACCGCACGTTCGTCCGCCACTTCGTCCGAGGTCACATGGAGCGCGGGGCTACTGCCGGCGGCCGCCCATCTGGGCGGCCGTCGGGTTGTTGTGGCTGCGGCTCGTACGGGTTCAGGAGTCGTCGCTGAAGGTTCCGCCGAAGATGTCGGAGTTGCCGAAGGTCGCCGGGCAGTCGTTGTTGGGTCCCGGGCGTAGGTCCGTAGAGTGCGTGGCCGGCAGTTCGGCTGCCGCCGCTGGGTCCTCCTTCTCGTCTCCCACAATGGGTTCAGTGGTGCCGGCCAGGACGTCCTCGACAAACGCCTGACGGTAGGCGTTGATGGCGGGGCAGACAGCTCCGTTGCGCATGTCGTTCCAGACGCCGGAGCCGTAGTCCCGCGTGGCGACGGCGTAGTTGTAGTCGCCGAGGAACTCCGAGGTCAGGCTGTTGGCGCTGGACGCGCGCCCGTCGCCTACTGCGCCACGCAACACTGTCGTGAACGCGCCGACGGTGTGGCCCGTGCCGGCGATGTCGGCGTGCCGGACCACGCCCAGCACCCGGCGCGCGGAGGTCGTGTCGGCGCGCCACGGGTCGAGCCAGGCGTTGTAAACCAGCCACGCGTCGGTGCCGTCGGGCGAGATTGCGACCGCCGGGAAGTTGGCTCGGTCGCTGCCCTGGCTCACTACCGTCTTCGCCGAGTAGGTGCCGCCCCCGTTGGTCGAGCTCACCAGGAACGCCTTCTCGAGGTTGGTTCCCTGACTGTCGTCGGACCAAGTGAGCAGGATCTGGTCGGTGGCGTCCTCACCCGTCGGCGCACCATTGGCGATGTCGAACGACGGGAAGGTGTTGGTCCGCGCGCCCGCGATGCCGTCGATGGTGAACCGGCCCTGCGCGGGGTCGAACTGCCCGATTCCGCCAAGCCCCGAGACCACGGCCCTGGGTCGCTCGAAAGTCCGGCCACCGTCGAAGGACCGGGCCTGGAAGAAGACGCCCTCACGCGTGCGGATGTCGGTGCCGATCCACACCACGTAGACCACGCCTTGGCTGTCGGTTCGGATGGCACAGCCCTGCCGTCCGCCGGTCTGGTTGTTGTTGGTCGCCGCGGACAGCTGGCGCGAGGTCCAGGTGTCGCCGCCGTCGGTGGAACGAGCGAACAGCACCGGTTCGGCTCCGCCGTTCCCGCGGAATCCGACGTTGCAGACGTAGGCGTTGCCGAAGTGGGGGCTGCTCTCGGCGTTGTCGGCCCAGACCTGTTCCTTGTCGCTGAAGAGAGCCTGGTTCTGCTTGGTCACGACCACCGGGTCCATCCAGGCGTCGTTGTCACCGGCGATGGCGCCGGCCAGGTCGTCGGTGCGGGACACCGCGATGGCTGCGTCGCCGGCAAAGCCGGGATTGCCCGGGAAGTTGGTGGCGATGTTCGCGTAGTACAGCCTCTGCCCGTTGGCCCATGAGAAGTTCCCTGCGGCGTCGGGAACCGGACCGAAGACCAGCTCCGGGTCGCCATTGGAGACCATGCCGTTGGTGTCGTAGTTGGGCAGCGTGCCGATCGGGCCGTTGGGATCTGGCACGCAGCCGGTGTCGCCGGCCGGGGGTTGGCCAGGCGCGACGTCGGGTGCACCGAGGCAGGACGGTGTGACGCGCGCCGAGAAGCCGGTGTACGTCGGTTGCGACCACGTGCGGCCGGAGTCGGTCGAGAACTGGATGCCGGACACGCCCACGCCCGGGGTGAACGGACACGTGCGGTCATCGCCGGCGTTACACGCCTCCATGTCGATGTTGTCATTGGCTCCCGCCGCGAGGATCGCGGGGTTGACCGGGTTCACAGCCAGACCCGGCTCGTTCTGCTTGTTCTGCGAGAACAGCTGGTCATTGCTGCCGACAGTGACTTCCGTCGACCCGCCGGGGGTGATTGGCGCGGCCTGGGCCGGCGTCGGGAGAAGTAGTGCGGCGACTGCCGCGGCGACCGTCGCGGCGACGTTGATTCTGCGCATGACGCTCCTTAGCTAGATGGATCGTTCTGCGCGGCGCGCCCGGCTGCCCCGAGCACCGGCCAGGTGGTCGCAACCTCTCAGTTTTGTGCGCTCGCGGCGCCCAAGCAAGGAGCTGAGCCACTCCAGAAGGCGCTGAGCAGCAGAAGACGCCCGGCACGGCCAGCCAGCGTTCCGCGCGGTCACCTCCTGTCATCGGCCGATTGCTGCGCTGGTCAGCCGGCGGCGGGGTGACCTCGTCACTCACCGCGCATCGCGTAGTGACTTCCGCGCGAAGTCGACGACTTCGGCGAGCAGGATGCGCCATAGCTCCGGGTCGCCCGTGGGGATCGAGAACCACTCGCGGTCACCTGGCTGGACGCGTGCGGGGACAGGAACCCGCCGGCCTGGGGGTATGGCCGGCGGGTCCACCTTCAGAGGATCGCCTGCGGTTTACGGGTCGATCACCACCGTGCAGGTGTAGGTCCCGGGCTTCAGGTTGGAGGCCGAGGCCGAGCCGTCACCGTTGGCGCCGGTGGAGCCACTAGCCACCTGCCCGCTGGGACCGGTGCAGACGACCGTGGACGCCGTACCGCCGTCGATCTGGGAATCCACCGAGACCGACAGGTTGGTGAGCGGAGTATTCCCGAAGGACACCAGCTCACCCACGTACGGCGTAGCCCCACAGGCCGCCTTGTTGTTGACCACAACGGTCTTGGTCGTCGCCCCGTCCGCCGCGTAGCCGGCCGGGACCGTCTCGGTCACGTCGTAGCTACCGAACACCAGATTGTCGAAGCACACCTGCCCGTTCGCGTCGGTGACGCCGGACGCGCCGCCGGTGATCGTGAACGTGACACCGGCGTGCGGCTGGGTGGACGGTGTGGACGCCGCGTGCTTGCGCGTCTTGGTCACCAGGATCGCCCCGCGCTGGCGCGGGGCGACGAAGGTCACCTCGACCGGTGCCGTCACACCGCCGACCACTGTGACGTGCTTGTCGGCCGCGGTGTCGTGGCCAGGCGGTGTGACCGTCTCGACCACCCAGTACTCACCGGCGAACACATTGCTGATCGTGCAGGTTCCGTCAGCGCCGGTGGTGCACTTCAGCGTGGTGATCGTGTCCTCGGCGCCCCGGGTGCCACCGATCGGCGTGATGTCGTTGTACAGCGTGAACTCGGCACCGGCGAGGGCCGCTCCGGTGTCGTCGGTCTTGATGATCTTGACCGAACCACAGTTGGTGATGTTCACATCTGCCGGAGGCACGAAGTCCTTCAGTGCAGACGTGAACGTGTCCGCCGAGCGGCTCTTCAGGTAGGCCGATCCGAACGAGAAGCAACTACCTGGGGGAACAGCGCGGACAGCCGCAACTGTGCCTCGCCGAACGCCTGTGCTCCGGACAGCGACCGCGAGACCGGTCAGAAGTAGTTGCCGAGCGCACCGACCAGGTCACCATGAGCTGCTACCGGGTCGGCCCTCCACGCGCCCCTATGCAGAGCGCTAGGCGGAGGGGCTTGTACGGCGGGCTTCTGCTGCGGGCTTGTGCGGCCGAGCTCGGTGCGGCACCGTTTGGTCCAAGACACCATCCCCGGCCTGGCGTGCCGTTGCACCCATCGCCAGGGCTGGCTGCGAATGGCCGACGGGCGGGAGTTACGTGATGAGGCGATATCGGATCGGTCGTCTGGGCAGCGTGTTCGGCGCTCTGGCGCTTCTTGCCGGCGTGCTGGTCACCGCACAGCCGGCCGCGGCGATCACAGGCGGCCAACGCGATGAGGTGCACACCAACGTCGGCCTTGTCCGGTTCACCACCGAGTCGGGTCGGTTCCGCTGCTCCGGCACGTTGATCTCGCCCACGGTGGTGCTCACCGCCGGTCACTGCACCGGCGACACCGGCGCCAGTCCGGCCACCAACGTCTACGTCTCGTTCAACACCGACCTGGCGCTCGACCCGCTCGCGCCGGGCATCACACCGGCGGAGCGCGCGGCCCGCGCCGCGAACTACATCACCGGCACCGCACACCCGGATCCCGGCTGGACCGGGAAGTTGTCGATCTCCAAGCAGCACGACCAAGGTGTCGTGGTGTTGGACGCGCCGGCCGCTTCCAAGTGGCCAGGCATCACGCCGGCACCGCTGCTGCCGGTCGGCACGCTCGACGGCAACCAGGGCGCGCTGAAGAATGAGACGTTCACCCTGGTCGGCTATGGCGTTGACATCGGCGCAAAGAAGTCGCAAATCCTGGTGCCGGAGCGGCGCTTCACCACGTCGTTGCTCAAGAACGTGCAGGACGAGGTTGCGACCTTCCAGATCAACGACCGCGACGCGAATGCCGGCGGAGGCTCCTGTTTCGGCGACTCCGGCGGGCCGGCGTTCCTCGGCCGGTACGTGGTGGGCGACGCTTCGTTCGTGAACTCGCTGACGTGCAACGCGACCGGGGGCTACCAGCGGGTTGACACGCCGTACGCGCGGGCCTTCCTGGACCAGTTCATCTGACTCAGGAAGCAGCGGTCCGTCAGTTCTGCCCAATGAGTCCGCGACGGTGAACCCGACCGGCTGCTCGTAGGGATGCGAGTCGGTCCTGTACGGCCTGGCCGCGTGATCGGCCAGGCCGTGGCTGGTCTGTCAGTAGACGGTGACGCCGTAGGTGCTCGCGGCCTCGGAGACCGGCTGGTAGAACGTCGTACCGCCGGACCGGCAGTCGCCGCTTCCGCCTGAGGTGATGCCGAGGGCCTTGGTGCCGTCGTACAGCGGACCACCGGAGTCGCCGGATTCGGCGCAGACGGTGGTCTGGATCATGCCGCTGACACGACCGCCGCCGGCATACCGGACCGTGACGTTGAGCGCGGTGACAGTGCCGCTGTGCGTGCCGGTGGTCGACCCGGTGCGCTTGACGCTTTCACCGACGAACGCGTTGGCCGCGGTGAACCCACCCGGGTGGCTGAGCGATGTGTTGCTGTACTGCACGAGCGCGTAGTCGTTGCCGGGGAAGCTGTAGTCGACGGTCGGGCCGATCAGGGTGGTGTGACCGGAGTTGGTGTACCAGGTCTTCGCCACCTTCCCGCAGTGTCCGGCGGTGAGGAAGTAGTAGGTACTGCCCTTCACGACGTTGAAGCCGAGCGAGCAGCGGTACTGTCCGCCGTAGATCGCGTCGCCGGCCGACAGCAGTGGCCTGAAGACACCAGCCGTCCGGTTGACCTCGACGGCATCGTGTTTCAGCGCAGCGACGTCGCCGGCTGACACGGTGCTGTCGGCGGTGACGACCACCTTGCCGGAGGCAGCGTCGGTGTACCAGGCAATGCCCTTCACACCTGACCGCTCCACCGCAGTGCTGGCGGCGGACAGCTGCGCGGACGGCGACGGTACGGCGGCTCCCGCGGCTGGTACGGCGTACAGGGAAGCCGCGACCGCGCTGACAGCGGCGAGCAACTGGGTGGTCCGGCGCATGCGGCTCCGGACAGACGTGCGTTCGATCCTCACTGGTTCCTCCCAAGGGGCGGGACGACGGGACCTGTTGGACGGGGTCCCTCGAACTGCCGGCCGGAAGCAGCACGTGACCGTGACACCGCCGACCGACACTCAGCAGTATTTGCTCGACATGCGTTACGGGCAACCGGTCGCCAGTCGTCGAAGGCGATGATCGTCAGTCGGCCGCTGCATGCCCATGGTGTGTGCGATGAAAACGCGCCTAGCAATGCGGTGTACGCCGGCGTCGACCCCGTCACCCGCAACATCCCGGACGGATGCCGGCGGATGTGCAAGCCCCAAGGGGCGCGGTGCTTCCCTCGGGGCGCTGTCGAGACGAGACAGCGACTGAGGACGCGGTTGATCCGGTCGGCGTCGGTGTCGTACGGGTCGAGACCGTTCGTGATCAATCCTCATGCCACGTTGTACTCGCGGACGTTGCCGTGGCACTCCATGATCAACGGCTGCGCGCAAGAGGATCCACCACCGGACAGACGGGTAGACCGTTCCCCTGGGATGCCTTCGGGTCAGTTGGCGAGCGGCTTGGCAACGAACGCCGAGCTCGGCCTGCCATACGTTAAGACCAACCGCGTCTGATTCCCGGCGCTGCCACCAGAACCATCACGGAAGGATCCAAGCCTAGATGTCCGTGGACGAAGCGCAGTTCTACCCCGACCTCGATGCTGACGAGCGGACCACCCTCAGCCAGTTTCTTGATCAGTATCGTCATCGGGTGCTCACCCGATTCGGGAGGCTGACGGACGAGCAGGCGCAAACCAAGTCCCTGCCGGCAACCAATCTGACACCAGGCGCTGTGGTGAAGCATCTCGCGCACATGGAGGACCATTGGTTCATCGCGCGTGTCGGCGGCGGTGATCTGCCTGAGCCTTGGGCGTCCGCGCCGTTCGACACGCTGCCGGAGTGGGACCTCGAGTCAGCGGCCGACGACACCGTCGGGGAAATCGTCGAGCTCTACCGTGCCGCGTGCTCGCGCAGCCGCCGCGTCGCAAGTCAACTTCCTAGCCTCGACACGACCGCGCCACGGCCATCATTCGGCAAGGGTCCCGTGACGCTTCGCTGGGTGATGGTGCACATGCTGGAAGAGACCGCATGCCATGTCGGCCACTTGGACCTCTTAACCGACCCGCTATCCGCACGCAACGCCCGATAGGCGTTCCCAAGCTGGACACGACCCGCCCGATGGGCGCGAGATGTCCTTGGCCCACGGCCTGCCAGCACCGTCTCAGACAAGTGGTTCGGTGAAAGGCTCGCTTGTCGGGGGGCTAACCCACCCCAGTGGCCTGCAGTTCTGGAGGATTCGGCGATGACCGCATCCAGCCGACCAGGACGGCGACGGCCTGGGAGGACGTCGCCGGTCCGAACCGACCCTCAGTTCCCACAGCAGGCGGAACCACCGCAACAGGTCGAAGCCGTAGCTACGACAAGTCAACGGGCTGACATCACGTAGGGCCAGATTCCGCAGGTACCAGACGGCCGGCTCGACCTCCGAACCCTCACCATCGACGACAACGAACGGCGGTGTTCGGCCTGTCTCGACAACGCGCACTTCACCGATACGTGGCACACCGGCGACGCAAGTCCGTTGACATGCCGCCGGCTACAGCTTCGATCTGCTGCGCTGGTTTCGGCTGCTGCCGGTTCTTGGCGTCGATTGGGACCGAGCGACGTCGTCGGAGATCGCGGTGCTCGTCGGCTGGATGACGTCAGTGTCGAGCCTGAACCAAACCCCGGACGTGGACTCGTTTGCCGCTGGTGGTTTCCTCGCGACACACCCCGGAGTCGACGGGTTCAGCCGCTGATCGAGGTTGACTGTCGTCATGCGCAGAGTGCTGATCGCCGGCATCGGAGGATCCGGCAAGACGACCCTGGCCCGGCGGCTCGCGCCGGTCCTCGGCCTGCCGTTTCACCATTTGGACGACTTGTACCTCGCGCCCGACCTGCGCATGTCACCCACCTTTGTCAGCGCCATCGAGCGAATCGCCGCCGGCGACGAGTGGCTGTTCGACTCGCAGGGTCCACCGGCCAGCTCCGAGGCTCCGCCAGAGGTCACCGCCCTGCTGTGGTCCCGCGCCGACACGCTTATCTGGCTCGACTACCCGCGGCGCGTTGTGCTGTGGCGTGCCATCAAGCGGTCGCTGCGGCGCATCATCACCCGCGAGGAGCTGTGGCACGGCCACCGCGAAACGCCACGCTGGTGGCTTCGCCCAAATCATCCAATCCGAAGGGCGTGGCGGCTCACCCGGATCAGACACGACCAGCTGACCGCTCGCACACAGGACCCGTTGTGGGCACACCTAACCGTCATCCAACTCCGCAGCCCACGCGAGACCGTCAACCTGGCTGGGCCGAATCGAGTCCGATTACCAGGCGCGCTGAGCGCTGATCCCAGACCGGCGCAAGATCACCGAGGATCATCGCGAATCAGACCTTTGCTTGCCGTCATCGCGGTGACGATCACCTTTGGCGGAGGTTGGCAGCCATCACTGGACTTGACCAGTGCAGAGAATCCGGCCCACCGACGGCTCCTCACTCGCTCTGGCCGGCCTGTACGAGGTGTGGAAAGACAAGTCCCTGGCCGAGGACGATCCGGCCGCGTTGCTGCGGACGTACACGATCCTGACCACCACCGCGACCGATGAGATCGGACGCATTCACGACCGCATGCCCACGGCCATCGCTCCCGACGACTGGGAACAGTGGCTCGATCCCACAGTCAAGGACCCCTGACGACGTCAAGGCGCTGATGAGGCCGCCGACGGGCCTGGAGATCTACGCCGTGTCCACCGCGGTCAACGACGTCCGTCGCAACAACGGCCCGCACCTGCTCGACCCCCTCCCGGCGTCTTGCCCGCACAGGACCGCCGGGCCCATGACCTGCACCAGGACGAGTGGGTCTCGGCGCAGTTGTCGCCTGCCCGATGGTCGGCTATTCCAGCCCGGCGGCGCTCATCCTCGTGACGGCCGCGGTGCGGCTGGCGACGCCCAGCCGCTCGTAGATGTGGTTCAGATGCGTGCGTACGGTTCCCTCGGACAACTGCATCCGCCGGGCGATCTGTGTGTTGGTGTAACCCTGGGCGACGTATTGAAGGAGTTCGAGCTGTCGTGTGGTCAGTGCCGCGGGTGCCTGACGGCATCGCTCGGCGGCGCGGAACGCGGCAATCAGGTGGGGCCGCAGCAGCGTGAGCAGCAGCCGGTCGCGCTCATCGAAGTCCCGGCCTGAGCCGCGCCACAGATACAGCCGCGTTCTGTGGCCGGGTTCGTCGGGTAAGTAGGCCATCAACGCACGCAGACGCCCGGAGGCGTAGTCGATGCTCATCGGGCTGGCCCGCCACTGGCGGTCGGAGACAAAGTCGCTCAGCTTTGCCACGTTGGCGATGTCGCCGGTGCGGTCGGCGTAGCTACAGGCGTCTGCCGACCGGTACAGCTCCCAGTAACGCGGGTCCGGAGCCCCGTCGATTTCGACCACCTGGGTCTCGCCCAGAGCTTGTTCGAGTACGAACGCTTCCAGAGCGGGCTGGGTCCGGGCGAGTTGCAACAAGTCACTGTGGAACAGCTCGCGCAGGCACTCCATCAGCTCCCACGGCAGCATTGGGCCGGGATCGTCCATGTCCAGGGCAAGCAGACCGCGCAGCGCGGCCGGAGATCACTGCCTGCGCGGCGGCCTGTGCATCGATCGTGTCTGTCTTGCCCCGTCGACGGCGGGTTGCCTTGTCAGGCTGGTTGACCTCCACCACCTCCACGCCCTCGCTGAGCAGGTAGCGGGTCAGCCCGGCACCGTAAGAGCCGGTGCATTCGACCCCGGCCCGGGCACCAGGCCAAGGCCACGTGCCCAACCCAACAGCCCCCGGTATCCAGCCGCGGTGGTTGGAAAGCCTTGCACGCGATCACCCCGCCCTGCACCATCACCTCAGCGGCGACATGCGTGTCCTTTTGGGTATCCACACCGAGCACCACCTCCTCGACGGAGATGTCGGACGGGTCGGTCACTATCACCTGAGGCATGCTGGTCACGGCTGTCGGACTCCTGTTCGGTACGGGCACACGATGGCCAACACCGGGCCGGCAGGAACAGTCAAAGCTGTGACGACGCCTTGTTCACGGCACCGATCTGCTCTCATACGGGTCAAACCGCGATCCCGGACGGCACACCATGATCCTCACAGCTCTCATATCCCATGGCCTCGGCCACGGGATTCGTCGTCCTGCCTCTCGCCCCGGCGCGGCGATCTCGGCCGAGCCGCCGCAGCAACCGCAACAGTGGATTCCCTTCGCCCCTAGTTCCACTGCACGGTGTCCAGCACGGCCTGCAGCGTAGACAAGTCGACTGCTCCACTGGGTACATCGTTGGCAGCGACGAGGGCGTTCTCACCCTCGACGTACCAGATGTAGGCCTTGGAGGGCTTCACAAGATCCGGCGGGCAAATCGCCTGCTCGTAGTACTGGGCGGTCTCGCCGCCCACCTCGCGCTCGCCCATCTGTTGAAGTTGGCCTGCCGCAGGCACCACTGTCCGCCCAGGAACGACACAAAGCTGAGATGCGGTCATTTCCTTGAGCGTCTCCCGTGAGTACTTCGAGGGACTGCCGAATGCAATCGGCGGACATCCCTGTTCCGGGGTTCGGCAATGTTTCAGATCAGTGAACACCGCCGACTGGGCGTCCCGGCCAATCTCCTTCCATGTCGCCGGCATCTTGAACGTCATGTTGCCCACGGTGACAGACTTGCCAGCCACCGTAGGCCGCGTCGATGTCGCCGACAGGACAGGGCTAGCACTCGGCGTCGGTCTGCTCGCCGTCGAGGGACCGGATGAGGCACCCACCGTCGAATCACCAGCCTTCGTCGGACCACAGCCAGCCACCAACACAAGGCCAATAACGACGACCGCGATGACGCCACCATTGCGACCAACGTGGACAGCCACGAGCTCTCGCAGCCCTTGCGCGCGGGCACGCTGGAGACGACCCAGGTCGTACACGATCCCCCACTTCCCGCCTAATGCGCACAGGCAGCCCCGTCAGCCGCCATCGCGAGTCAGGCACCCGCCACATCGCAAGGGAGCCATTAAGCGTTACAACGGTCCGCATCGAGCTAGAGAGGCAACGTGACGCAATAGATCAGATGCGTTCTGGCAGATCCAGGTCTCTGTTGCCATGACGGTGAAATCTGATGTCGTTTGCTCATGAAAGCGCGCCGGTCGGGTTCATGTGGCAGTAGAGGTGTCCGCCAATCTTGATGTCGGTGCCGGGTCGTGAGGGCCGGCCCGGGTGAACGCCTGCGCGGCGCGGAGGAGGTACGCCGCGCAGGTGGTGCCCTTCTCGTCGGGTAAGACCTCGGAGTAAGCGAACCGGGAGTGGTCATCGACGAGTGAGTGGATGTAGTCGTCGTCGATCTTGGCCCGCTTCTGTTGCGCGGCCTGTCCGTGCTCGCGGCCCTTGGCCTTCCAACCGCCGCGGTCATGGATGCGGCCGGCCGGGCGAGTTGGTGCACCTCACCGGTCCTCGGGTCACACTCACGCAGATACGGCATCTGGTGACGGCGCAGGATCCGCGCCACTGTCCGCGGCGCCAGGCCGAGCGCCGACCCGATCCAGTCCTGCCCTCGCCGCGCCGTACGACGCAACCCCACCAACTGCTGCTCGATCTCGGTGCTGGTACGCCGCGGCGTCGTGTGCGGACGCGACGACCGATCCCGCAGACCCGTGTCACCCTCGAAGGCGAACCGGTCGATCCAGGTCTTCACACACTTACGCGACACCCCATCGCCGCCGCGACATGCGCCTGCCTCCAACTCACCCGACACCGCTCAACAATCAACCGCCGACCATGAGCGGTCAGCCGCGCACCACCGTGTCCAAGGAGAACCTCCGGTTGTTGCAGTAGGCCCTAGACAAGCCACACCCCAACCGGGGGTTCTCCTCACGTCAACCCCATACCCCTGCCACCAACCTCATGACCGAGTACGGCTAGACCTCGAACTGGCCGTGCTCCAGGAAGTACCGCGCCGCTTCCGGCGTACCTTCGTCGAGGGCCTGCTCTGCCGCCGCACGGACCGCCGCGCTGGTGGTCGGATCGGCGAGAATTCGGAAGATGGCGACCCTGTCGTCTTCGAACTGGGCGAGGCGGCAGCCGGTCTCCAGGAAGGCGCGCACGACAGTCGGTGTGCCGTCGTTGAGGGCCTGCTGCGCCGCCTTGTTGACGGCGCGGTCGTTGTACACGATGGCAAAGTGGAGGGTGGTAGCGACGGCAACCTTGTCGTCCTCGGCTTGGGCCGTCCAGCGGTCGGTCGTCAGGAAGTCGCGCTGGTCCTCGATGGTCCCGTCCATGGCCTTCTGCGCGGCGGCTTCGACCGCGCTGCCCGTGCTCGGGTCGCCGATAATGCGCATGATCGTGACCCGCACATCGTCGTCGGACATCTCGTCCACCGGCGTGGTCGCGACGAACGTATCCGTGGGCGCCTGGCAAGCGGTAGGGGCGCCGACCGAGCCGGCGGCAGACGCGGGGGTGGTGATCAGGAGCGCCGGCGTCAAGGCGATTGCCGCGACAGCCAGTGCAACCTTGGTTCGTCTCACTTGTTGACCTTCCTTGTAAGTGTTGAGAGCACGAGAGCCCTCTTGGCGATCATTGACAGGAAATCGATGCCTCGGCAAGTGAAATATCGCCAGGCGCCAAGCTGCAGAACGCGACTCCTTCAGTCCCAGAACAGGACCTCATAGCCGCCCTCGGGGTCATCCGTCCCGAGGAAAACTCGGCCTTGTTGTTGTCGCCGTCAACGTAGGCGCCGATGTCTCGAAACATGAAGCACTCCCCTTGCTTTCCGGATCTCGTTGCCACTTTCTTCGAGCCGGAAGGGTCGTGAGCGCCGAAGCGGCCACGACCAGGGTTGGCTTTCTGAGTTTCACTCGCATTCCTCACGTCGAGACTCGGCTCGTCTGACGCTCAGTAGACGAAACAGCCTGGCAATCTGTGAGCCCACCCGCACGTGATCTGCGTCTCCCGCCCGCGGCCGCCCATGCTCCGGTCGGCCTTGGCCGGTCCGCGCACCGGGCTTCATGACGGTGCCGGGGCTGGTCGGTCAGCGGCCGACGGACCGTCCCCTGGCCAGCTCTCGAGGTTCACCGGGCCAGCCAGCCCCGCTGCGAACCTCGCCATCACGCCGCCGCCGGTCCGCAAGACCCCGTCGGCACCACGGCAGACCGGCGCGCAACCCACCCACCAGGCACCGCAGCGAACCGAACACTGGACACCCCCTCAGAATTCGTCTGCAACTCGACGGCCGACCCGCGTGCGACGGGTGTCGGACCACCGCTCGGCTAGGGTCAACGACTATGGCGATGACGTCACATGGTCCGGGGTCGGAAGTCGAAGTCGTCTCTTCTGAGCCGGTGACCGGCGGTTTCAGTGACGCGCCGAAGTTCCGCCTTCGGGTTGCTCTGACCCGGTCCGGGCGACGGACCGAGCGAACGGTTCTGCTGAAGCAGACCTCACAGCTCGAGATCTCGGCGATACACGCAGCGGCGAGCGTGGCCGGCGCTGATGCCGTGCCGGAGATCATCGAGACCGGCACCAACGAGTCGGGTCCGTACCTGATGACCGCCTTCTACGAGGCGACGCCAGCAGCGGACGAGACCAGCCTCCCCGCGAATGCGATCGAGACGCTGGCCAGGGTCCACCTTCACTACCTCGACGCAGCGCCACTCGAGTCGGTGCCGGTCGTTGATGCGACCTGGTGGCGGACCAAGTGCGACATCTCGATGCAGCGACTCGCCGCGCTCCATCGACCCGTGCCGGACGAGCTGATCCCGCAAGTTGCTGCACTGCAACACGATCCCCGCATCACCAACCCTCTCGACCAGCTGCCTCGGACGCTCCTCCACGGTGACGTTCATCGGAACAACGTTCTCGTTGACGAGGATCAAAAAGGCCACATCATCGACTGGGGCGGCGCGCTCGTCGGCGCACCTGCCCTCGACATCGCGAACCTCGGCGGGCCGACGAGCAGCGGGTACCAGACCTATGTCGACACCTGGCGCCGCCTCACCGGCCGACGCCCCGACACCGGCCCAGGCTGGAGCAGCACCTATCTGCTCGCGGTCGTTTGGGTCAACATCAAGTACCTCGCCTTCGCCGCCAGGATCTACGGAGACACAAAGGCAGAGGAGATGATGAAGGCCGCACTCGATGCATTGAGCCAACTCGATTCGGTTCCCCAGGCGTGACGCGGACGAGATCAAGGCACTGATCCCCGCGACCGGGCTGGGATCTACCCGGTGCCAACAACGGTCAACGACGTAGGCCGCACCAACGGACTGAATGTCACGAGGCGACCCTGGCCGGTGTCCGGCCGCCCCGGGGGCTACCGGATGTGGAGAGGAGCCGAGCGTGGGCGGATCGACTAGTTCACCGATGGGCAAGACCTATCTGTCCACCGCGGTGACGGAGGACGGCAATCCCAAGGACCTGGTCCCGAACACACGCATCCGGCTGGAGTTCGCCGAACAGCCCAACCCGAACGAAGAGGGTCCGCGCGTGTATCACTGCTTCGGGGCGTACGCCGGGTGCAACCAGCTCGGCGCCTCTGCCGCAGCCGGTGAGCTGCTGGCCGACGGCAGGTTATGGATCGACGGATACTTCGTCACCCAGCAGCGCTGCGAACCGCCACTCATGGTCCAGGACGAATGGCTGACAAGGTTCCTGGTCAGCAAGCCCAGCTGGCACTTGAACGACGGCCAGCTCACCCTCGCATCGGCCGGTACGGCGATCGCTCTGCTGGACAGGAAGATCGCCGAACCCGACTTCCCGCTCGACAGGCCCAGGTGGAAGGTGGACACCGTCATCATCAAGGACGGCGATCTCCGCCAGTACCACCATGGGGCCGAGGAGGCGTGGATGACCTTTGACGGTGAGCGACTGACCGGCTGGACCGGTTGCAACGAACTCTCCGGCCTCGTCACCCGCACCAGAACAGAGCTGACCTTCACCGGCGTCACCACGACCGACCACGCATGCACAGGCGAAACTGCCGAGGTGGAGACCGCGATCCTGACCACCCTCAGGGCCACCGTCACCTACACCATCGACTACAACCGTCTAACCCTGCTGACCCCCGCCGGGACCGGCCTCGACCTCACCGCCATCCGCTGAGCCCGGGCCGAAGGCCCGCGGCTGTATCGGCCTAGTCGTGGCTCTACGCCCAGGCGGGTCGGCGTGGTTCGTTGGCCTCGGGGTGGTGGTGGTGATTGTTGGCTATCCGGGGGGTGGGTGGTGTCGAACGTTGGTCGATTCATTCGATCGACCGGTCGACCGATCCGCAGCTCCAGGGAAGGGAACAGTCATGCAATACACGCGCACATCCGGCCGCTGGCGGCGGGTGGTGAAACTGGTCGCCGCCGTGGCGGCCGTGTTGGTCCCGTTGGCGGTGGTCTCGGTCGTTACTGCGGGGCCCGCCCAGGCGGCGGCGTGCAGGACCAACGCTCACGTCTACCTGACCTCGGTGTACCCGTCCAGCTTCCGGTTCGAGAACCAGCCGGTGGACGGTGGCACCGACGACTACCAGATGTTCGCCGGGGACTGGACATCGCTGCGGGTCGGCGGCAACGGTCTGCGGCCGTACACCTCGGCGTTCTGGAACGTCGAAAGCAACGTCAGCGGGCGGTTCATCTTCAACAGCGGGGTTGCCGGAGGCAACTGCGTCGCGAACGAGACGTACGTCAACCTTGCGAGGCACACGGTTGGAGGGGAGGTCTGGACGGTCCGCGCCAACTATCTGACCGGCAACTCAGGGCAGTTCATCCAGAACCAGGCGCACTTCCGCATCACCTTTGTGGACCCGCCGCCGCCTGACCCGTGGTACTGGCACCCGTGCTACTACGCCGAGGCGTGCTTCTGAGCAAGGAAGGGCAGCTGTGTGAGCCGGGCCGCCGACCGGCTCACACCCAACACCGAGCTGAGGAGGTTCAGCATGTTCACGACACCCGAACACCGAACGATAGTGGCGATGCTGGCCGCGGGCAGCCCCGTTTGGTACGTCGCTGCAGTGATGAAGAGCGACCGGCACTACGTCTACACAGTTGGTGCACGACACGGCTATCCGGATCGTGCCGCGATGAGGCAGTCCCTCCAGGAGTTGGCCGAGGCCGGCTAGACGGTATGGAGTGACTCTCGAATTTGTGGCTGTGGAATGGCACCGTTCCCGGCGGGTGATTGTGGAGCCGGCCGGTGGGCCGGTGTCAACGTCGTTGAATCGCCCCGGGTTTCGTGGAGACCCGATTACTTGGTTCCGGCCTCGGTGAGGACGGGGATTTCACTGTAGTGGTTGGCTTCGAACTCGGCGGGTGGGACGTGCCCGATCTCGCCGTGTAGGCGTCGGTGGTTGAACCAGTCGACGTATTCGGCGACGGCGATCTCGACGTCGTTGATGGACTTCCAGCCCGTGTTGGGCCGGGTGGCGGGGTTGCGGATCAGCTCTGCCTTGAACAACGAGTTGAATGCCTCGGCCATCGCGTTGTCGTAGGAGTCGCCGCGGCTGCCGACGGACGCGACGGCGTCGGCCTCGGCGAGCCGCTCGGTGTAGCGGACAGCTCGGTATTGGACCCCGCGGTCGCTGTGATGAATCAGCCCGGTGAGGTCGTGGCCGGCCCGCTGCCGTGCCCACAGCCCCATGTCGAGGGCGTCCAGGGCCAGGTCGGTGCGCAGGCTGGTCGAGACCTGCCAGCCCACGACCAGGCGGGAGAACACGTCGAGGACGAACGCGGCGTAGACCCAGCCGGAGTGGGTGCGGATATAGGTCAGGTCCGCCACCCACAGCTGGTTGGGTGCGTCGGCGACGAAATGCCGCTGCACTAGGTCGGCCGGACGTGGTGTCTGAGCACCTTCGGTCTGGGTCGTCCTGCGGGTCTTCTCACGCCTGATGCCTCGCAGGCCCTCGGCGCGCATCAGCCGTTCCACGGTGCACCGGGCAACGTTGATGCCGCCTCGATTCAGCTCGGCATGGATCTTGCGCGCGCCGTAGACCTCGAGGTTGTCCTTGTGCAGCTGGCGGATCGCCGGGACCAGTTCGGCGTCTCTGACCGCCCGGGCCGATGGCGGCCTGCTCTTGGCGGCGTAGTAGGTGCTCGGGGCAATCTTGATCCCGGCAGCGGCCAGGACCTTACAGATCGGCTCGACCCCGAACCGGTCGCGGTACTGGTCGATGTAGTCGACCAGCACCGCCGTCGGCACCTCGGTTACTTCACCTTGCGGTCGAGCTCCGCCGCCGCGAAAAAAGCCGACGCTGTCTTGAGGATCTCGTTGGCCCGCCGAAGCTCGCGGTTCTCCCGCTCCAGCTGCGCGATCCGCTCGGCATCGCTGGTGGTAGTCCCCGTCACTGTCCCCTCGTCGATCTCAGCTTGCCGGACCCAACCCCGCAACGTCTCGCGGTGCACGCCGAGTTGCTCCGCGATCCGCGGAATCGCACCCGACCTCGTCGCCGGGTCCTTGCGCGCGTCCACCGCCATCCGCGTGGCCCGCTCACGCAGTTCGTCGCCGTACTTCCTCGGTGCTGCCATAACTCTCATCCTCCATGGATTGAGAGCCTCCATCAGACCCGGGGCGATTCACGTTCATGCTCGCTGCGCTGCGCGTGCTCCACGTTGACTCCGTCGCATCGGCCGGTTGAGTTGGCCGCCTGCGGGCAAACGGTGAGTCGTGGTCGGCGGCCCGGTTGCGGGTGAAGGGTTGCGGGCCGGGGCCTCACGCGCACAGATTCGTGGGTTACCGAGCAGATTTCGGCTGCTCGGCCTATCCAGCAATGTGGGGAGGCCCCGGTGTTTATCGAGCGTACGAGTGTTGGGCTGGATGTGTACGCCAGGTCGGTCGCGGCCGCGGCGATCGATGGGGTCACCGGCGAACTGGTGCAGGCCAGACTGACCCCTGCCCATGACGACATCCGGTCCTGGATCCAGCAGTTGCCGGGTCCGGTCGCGGTGACCTATGAGGCCGGGCCGACCGGGTTCGGTCTGTATCGGGCATTGAATGCTGCCGGAGTGCGCTGTGAGGTGGCGGCGCCATCGAAACTGCAACGCCCGGCCGGTGATCGGGTGAAGACTGACGCCAAGGACGCAATCCATCTGGCCCGCCTACTGCGCCTGGACGAGATCACACCGGTAGTGATACCGACTGTGGAGCAGGAGTCGGCGCGGGACCTGGTCCGGGCCCGCGAAGACTGCCGCGGTGACCTGATGCGGGCCCGGCACCGGTTGTCGAAATTGCTGCTGCGCCAAGGAATCGTCTACTCCGGCGGGAAGGCCTGGACCTGCACCCACGAGACCTGGCTGCGGCGCCGGCACTTCGATCCGCCGACGACCCAGCTGGCCTTCGAGTCCGATCACGACACCGTCTTGGCGATCACCGCCCGCCGTGACCGGCTCGATGCCGCGATCACTACCCTGGCCGCCGACAGCGAGTTCACCCCGATCGTGCAACGGCTGAGCTGCCTGCGCGGAATCGGGACTCTGACCGGGTTCGCGCTCGCGGTCGAGATCGGCGACTGGCACCGCTTCACCGGCAACAGCATCGGCGCGTTCGTCGGTCTGGTGCCCAGCGAACACTCCTCGGGAACCTCACGCGCACAAGGCCCGATCACCAAGACCGGCAACACCCACGTCCGCCGGCTCCTGGTCGAAGCCGCCTGGCACCACCGCACCACCTACCGGCCGGGCAAGACCATGCGCGACCGATGGGAACTCGCCCCGCCCGCGGCACGAGCCCGCGGCGACGCCGGCAACCGGCGCCTGCACGCCCGCTGGGTCGCCTTCAACCTGCGCCGCAAACGCCCCGTGATCGCCAACGTCGCGATCGCCCGTGAACTCGCCGGCTGGTGCTGGTCGCTCGCGATCATGGACTGATGCCCTTGCAAGCAAGGGGTTTGCCAAACAAAGGGAACCTAAATCAGATCTCTGCGTCGTATCCGACGAGTTCGATCAGCGCTGCCCGGAGAGCCTCCAGTCGATCCTCGCCGAGCTGGTCGGCCCAGGCGCGCTCGACAGTGCCCCCCGCCTTGTGGGACTTCGGTCGGATCGCACGCCCGGCCTCGGTGAGTACGACGAGCCACGCGCGCCGATCGTTGGGGTCCGGACGGCGCTCGACCAGGCCGGCCGCGATCAGCTGCTCGACGCTCTGGGCCATGGTCTGCTTGCGCACGTTGGCCTTGGTAGCGAGCGCCTGGACGCTGACGCCCTCAGGCGGTACGAACGGGATCACCCGCGCGTGGGCCGCGGTGAGGGCGCGGACGCCGAGCTTCTCGAGCTCCGCGTCCATCTCCGTGGACCAGCGCTGGTTCGCCAGGCGCAGCAGCAACCCGATGAGTGGTTGGGGATACCCAGGCATATAGACAGTCTCCTGTCTTTTGGCTACGGTGGTGGACAGCTGCCTGTCTATCCTAGGAGGAACAACGACTATGAACGCACCGACACTCCCGTTCGGCACCGCGATGGCGCTGGCTGAGCGCAACCTGCGCGGCCCACTGACCCGGATCCTCACAGAGGAGGACCTCGAGCCCGGCGCGTGGTTCACGCTCAACGCCCTCGGCCTGCGCGGCACTACCCCGACGAGGACCGTCAAGGAGCTGCTCTCCACCAGTGGGTACGACGGCCCGAGGGCCGACGCGCTGCTCGCGCGCCTCGCCGCAGACGGACTCGTCGAGGACCGCGACGAGCTACTCCACCTCACCCCCGCAGGAGCCGAGCGCTACGCGGCCGTCCGGGACCGGATCGGCACGGCGAGCGGCCGGGTGTTCAGCCTCTTCGACCCGACCCAGGTCGAGACAGCCCGCGCCCTTCTGCAACAGCTCGCCGAGGCCGACCCGGCGACGATCGAAGCGGTCGCATTCGACGAGGCGCCGGCGTGAGAAACCCGCACGCCACACCACACGGTCCGCACCCCGCACCACACCGTCCGCTCGCTGCGCCGGCGGCCGCCAGGTAGTGGTCACTGGCGGGCCATTGCTGCGCGGAGTTCGCTTTCGCTGTCGGTGATGAGGTCGCCGGATATGTCGATGGTGACGGTTCGGAGGGTGCCGGTGAAGCGGAACGGGGACGGGTAGTCCGGCGTTACCGGGGAGCCGGGGTTGGCGCCGCAGGTGAGGGCACCGGGGTTGAGGATGAAGGGTGTCGTCACCGGTGCCTCGGCCTGGGCGACGAGGGTCTCGTCCACGTAGAGCTGCATCGTTCCCGGTGCTCCGCGGCCGTTCGCCATATCCGGTTTTCCGGTCGGCTCGAACTCGAAGCGCAGCTTGTGCGGACCGGACGGGAGCGCCTCCGGCGTGGACACCTTGTACAGGCCTCGGCCGACGTAGTTGTGCACGTAATGCAGCTTGCGGTCCTTGATGAACAGCGAGTATCCGCCGGCCGCGGTGCCCTGGCTCAGCAGAACTCCCTCGGCGCCGTCCTCGGGCAGGTCCACGTCTGCGGTGATGCTGTGCGGCCGGTTCAGCACCCGAGGGCCGGCGCCGAACGGGATCGACTGGGTGTTCGGCCGGTAGACGTACTTGTCCCGCGGTACGGCAGCCTGCGGCTTCTCGGCGACGAGCCGCGCGAGGCCGCTTCCGTCCACCGGCAGTACGCCGTACTTGCCGGCCTCGGCGTACCACATGCCGATGAGTGCGATGAGCTTGTCGCGGTGCTTGCTTGCGAGGTCGTGGTTCTCGGCGAAGTCGTCGGCCACGTGGTACAGCTCCCAGCCCGTCGAGTCGAGCTCGGTGAGCTTGTCCGCCGAGATGGGTTCACCGAAGCCTGCTCCGGCCTCGGTGAACGAGGGGCCGGGCCACGGGCAGACCGCTCGCCAGCCGTCGTGGTAGATGGAGCGGTGACCGAGCATTTCGAAGTACTGGGTGCGGTGCTTGGTCGCTGCGTCCGCGTCGTCGAACGTGTGCGCGAAGCTCACCCCCTGAAGCGGCGACTGTGTGATGCCCCGGATCGTGGCCGGCGGCTCGAGGCCGAGCGCGTCGAGGACGGTCGGCACCATGTCGATGAGGTGCGCGTACTGCGTTCGCACTTCGCCCCTGGCCTGGATGCCCTGTGGCCAGCTGACGATGAACGGGTCGGAGCTCCCGCCCCGGTAGGTCTCGCGCTTCCACCGGCGGAACGGCGTGTTGCCGGCCCACGTCCAGCCCCACGGGTAGTGGTTGAAGTGCTTGGGACCGCCGATCTCGTCGATGACCGCGAGGCTGTCCTCGAGGGACTCCGGGGCGTTGTTGAAGAACTGTGCCTCGTTGGTGGTACCGGTCGGGCCACCTTCGGCGCTGGCGCCGTTGTCGGAGATCACCATGACGATGGTGTTGTCGAGCTCGCCCTGCTCGCCGAGGAACTCCAGCAGGCGGCCGAGGTGGTGGTCGGTATGGCTGAGGAAGCCGGCGAAGACCTCCATCATCCGGCTGTACAGGCGGCGGGCCGGTGCGGGCAGGGACTCCCAGTCGGGTACGTCGGGGTCGTGACGAGACAGCTCCGCATCGGCAGGGACGATCCCCAGCGCCTTCTGCTCGGCGAACACCCGCTCCCGGTACGCGTCCCAGCCGTCGTCGAACTGGCCGGCGTACTTGTCCGCCCACTCCTTCGGGGCGTGGTGCGGCGCGTGGGTCGCGCCGAAGCACAGATGCAGGTAGAAGGGTTTGTCCGGATCGACCTGCTTCGCGTCGACGACGAACTGGATCGACCGGTCCACCAGGTCCTCGGTCAGGTGGTAGCCCTGCTCGGGCGTCGCCGGCGGCTCGACCTGGTGGTTGTCGTAGACCAGGTCGGGGTACCACTGGCTGGTGTCGCCGCCGAGGAATCCGTAGAACCGCTCGAAGCCGCGCGACAGCGGCCAACGGTCGTACGGCCCGGCCGCGGTCTCCTGGTTGCTCGGAGTGAGGTGCCACTTGCCGACCATGAACGTGCTGTATCCCTGCCCGAGCAGCATTTCCGACAGGAACCCGTTCTCGAACGGGACCACACCGTTGTACCCGGGATAGCCCGTCGCGAACTCGGTGATGCACGCCATCCCGTTGCTGTGGTGGTTGCGTCCAGAGACGATGCACGAACGGCTCGGCGAGCACAGCGCCGTGGTGTGCATGTTGTTGTAGCGCAGCCCACTGGCGGCCAGACTGTCGAAGTTCGGCGTCGCGATCGGGCTGCCGTAACAGCTCAGTTGGCCGAAGCCGGTGTCGTCGAGTACGACCATCAGCACGTTGGGAGCACCCGGCGTGGCACGGGTGGGCTTCGGCCACGCGGGGGACGACTCGTCCGCCGTTCTGCCGATCGTGCCGGTGAATCCGGTGCCGGCTTCGTACTCGTTCAGCGCCATCCGTGGCCCCCTCGCAGAATGTCCACCCACCTCATCCGAACGCCGCGCGCGTCACATCCCCCTCGTGGGGTGATTCCTCCGTGGTTGGCGGATGGGTACCTGAGTGCTACTTCCGCCCGATCGTTCGAAGGAGCACTCAATGTTCGCGATCATCGCCGCTGTGATCTTTGGGCTGGCACTCATCCTGGACTGGGCCAACGCCAGCGTGAGTGATGCGTTTACGCCTCAGACGCTGCTGATGGCCGGCCTGCTCTGCGTCGCGCTGCATTTGGCCGGTGTCGGGGCCGGGCGTCGGTGGGGGCGGCGCCGCTGACCGTCGTACCGCTCCCGCCGTGCGGCGGTGAACGATCATCCGGCCGGGACGATGTGGCCGGGCGCCTCGACCACGGATCGTGAGGGAGGTCTTCGGCGAGCTCAGATGGCGAGGCGGGCCGGGGTTGTTCTCGTCCGGGAGGCATGTGTCATGACCGACTCACAACGCCCAGCGGCCGCATCGCGCGCGGCTGAGCGGCCGTCGGGCGGTCCACCGGCGATGGACCCGGCCACGGTCATCCGTTCGAAGCCGTATCTTTTCGCGCTGCTGCTCGCCGCGATCCTCGGCATTCCGATCTCGGCCGTCGCGTACGGTTTCCTCGCTCTGGTCAGCGCGATCCAGCAGGCCCTGTTCGACGATCTTCCGCAGGAAATCTTCAGCGGAGGGGTACCAGCCTGGTGGCCGGTGCCCTGGTTGGTGCTGTGCGGACTGTTGACCGGGTTGACCATTCGGTATCTGCCCGGCAACGGTGGTCACTCACCCGCGTTCGGGTTCCAGACCGGTGGAGGTCCGCCGGCTGACAAGGAGCTCTTCGGCATCATCCTGGCTGCCTTGAGCACACTCAGTCTTGGCGCCGTCCTCGGGCCTGAGGCTCCCCTGATCGCCATCGGTGGTGGCCTCGCGGTGCTGACGGTGCATCTGGTCCGGAAGGACGCGCCACCGATGGCGCTGACGATCATGGCGTCGGCCGGTAGCTTCGCTGCGATCAGCACGCTGCTCGGCTCCCCCGTGCTCGGCGCGTTCCTGATCATGGAGGTCGCCGGCATCGGAGGTGCGACGCTGAGCTTGGTAGCGCTGCCGGGCTTGCTGGCCTCCGGGATCGGCGCTCTGGTCTTCGTCGGTCTGGACAACTGGACGGGGCTCGGCAGCTTCTCGCTGGCCCTCCCCTCCGTGCCGCCGGCGGTGGATCCGACGGTGGCCACGATGGCCTGGGCTCTGGCCATGGGCGCGGCTGGGGCGCTGCTGGGCTGGGTGATCCGCTGGATCGGACTGTCGCTGCGTGCGGTCGTGCACGTGAACCGGGTGCCGGTGACGGCGACTCTCGGCCTTCTCATCGGGCTGATCGCCATGGCCTACCAGCTGATCTCCGACAACAGCTTCAATCAGGTCTTGTTCTCCGGCCAGGATGCCCTGCCCGCGCTGGTCGAAGACGCCGCAGACTACTCGGTCGGGGTGCTGATCCTGCTCGCCGTTTGCAAGTTGCTCGCGTACGGACTCGCGCTCAGCGCGTTCCGGGGCGGGCCGGTCTTCCCCGCCATGTTCATCGGTGCGGTGCTGGGGATCGCCGCGGCGGGTCTGCCCGGCATGAGTCTGGCGCCGGCGATCGGCATGGGCATCGGAGCGATGTGTACCGCCATGCTGCGGTTGCCGTTGACCTCGACCCTGCTGGCCACAGTGTTGCTCGGTACCGACGGTGTGTTGGTGACACCGCAGGTCGTGGTCGCTGTCGTGGTCGCCTTTGTCCTCACCAACGTGCTCCCGAATCCGGGTCGGCAACCGGCCGGACACCAGTCATGAAGGCCACCGTCGTACTGCCTGACCGTTACACCGTTCGTCCTCCTCAGCCCAGTGATGCCGAGGCGATGTTCGACATGCTGTCGGCGTACAACACGGCGAGCACCTTCAACGGTATGAGGGTACGTCGACCTTGCGGATGCGCGAAGGTCGTCAGGAGCTACCGGATTCCTGCCAGGCGACTTCGGCGAAGCTGAACAGTCGTTGCGGGGCCATCCGTAGCCAGGCCGTCGCCCAGTCCACGCTCCCGCCGTCGTTGCGGCTGCGCGTCAACTCCGACACGTCCTCCGGAACGGTGGTCAGCACCTCGGCCGGCCCCTCCGTGAGGACCGCGACGTGCGCGTCGTGGTCACCCTCGAGGACAGACAGGGCCAGCCACGGATGCGCCTGCACGTTGCGGAGCCGGACCGCGCCGCCGACCGTGGGAAGCCAGAACGCCTGCGCGTAAATGGAGTACAGGGTCGGCGCGGCGTGTGCACGACCGTCGGGCCGGGTCGAGGACGCGAGCGCGTAGCTGCGGCGCTCCAGATATCCGGCCAACTGGGGTCCGGTCATCCGTCGCTCCGGCGGGTACGCCGTACGCGTAGCCGACCCCGCCCGGTCGAACGACTCTTCCTGCAACCGCTCCAACCAGACCGCGAGCTCGGGATCCTCCACCCGCCGGATCCTATCGGGCGAGCAGTCAGGGTCGGGCCAGGTAGCTGTAGTAGTTGCAGGCGGCGAAGAAGGTGCCGTCGGCGGCGGAACGGCGTTGGTGTGCGAGCCACTCGTCGACCTGTGCTGCGGGTAGGAGGCCCTGCACGGCGATCAGTGGCGCGTAGGTCTCGGCCAGGTTGAGCAGGAACGTGCTCGAGCCGATCTCCGCGTAGACGTTCGCCTGTGTGACAAGCAGTCGGAGTCCCGCCTTCGGCAGCAGGCGCGGGAGCTCGCGCATGACTCGTGCCGAGCTCATGAGCATCGCCTCGAGCGCGGCTTCGACAGCCTTGCCGAGTGCCGGATCAGCGCAGTCGAAGGTGAGGGACGCGTAGTCGCCGTCGAAGACGGCAACGATGCCGTCGGGGCGAACGATGCGCGCCATCTCCTTGAGTACCGCGAGTGGGTCGCGGACGTGACTGACGAGGGTGTGGGCGATGGCAGCGTCGAAGCCGGCGGTCGGGAGGTCGAGCTTGTGCGCATCGCCGACCGCGAACTGGACGCGGTCGCCCACGCCTTCGTTCGCCGCGAGCGTCTGGGCGACCGCGATGAAGTCCTGGCTCTGATCGACCCCCGTCACTGTGCCGGCGAATCCATCGCGGGAGGCGATCGCGCGGGACACGACGCCGGTACCGCAGCCGACTTCGAGGACCTCGGCGGTTCGAGACAGGTCCATCGCGTCGAGGTAGGCCTCGCGGTACGCCACGAACGTCGGATCCTTGCCGCGGAGCTCGAGCCGTTCGATGAAGCGCTCGACCGTCGCGGCGTCCTGCTCGTTGACGAACTGCATCGCGTCCCGGACCTGCTGTGTCGTCATCGCCCCTCCCCCACCGGCTGGCTCGTCCCTTCGATGCTCGCCCTCGGGCGGGGCCCGCACAATCGGGAGGTCCGTCCTACATCCTGGCGACCGACGTCCTATCCCGGGCGCATACTCGAACTAGACATGGAGCCAGGACCGGCGTGGCCGAGGTTCGTGGGGCGGGCCGACGCGCTGCAACGCCTCGATGCGACGCTCGCTGCCGCGGCACGCGCTCGTGGCTCCACGGTCCTGGTCGAGGGCGAAGCCGGCATCGGCAAGACCCGACTCGTGTCGGAGCTGGGCGCTCGGGCGCTGCGGGCGGGTGCAACCGTACTGCGGGGGCGCTGTATCGATCTCGTCGGCAGCGGCATGTCCTATCTCCCTCTCGTCGAGGCGCTGTGGCCGCTGCGGGGATCAGCGGCCGTCGCGGGTTGCTCGCTTCCGGAGCTGTCGCGGCTTGTCCCGGAGCTGACGGAGCCGCAGACGGCTGCAGCTTCGGGCGGCCCTGACTCGCGGCTCCGACTGTTCGAGGAGACGCTCGCCCTACTCGAACACCTCGGCGCCGAAGCGCCGGTCGTCCTGGTCGTCGAGGACCTGCACTGGGCTGACCGATCAACGCTGGATCTCGTGTCGTTCCTCGCGCACGCCGCGCGTGAGCGGAGGCTGCTGCTGGTCGCGACGTACCGCAGCGACGAGCTCGTCCCGGACAGCTCGCTGCGACGCCTCGTCGGGGAGCTACTGCGCGCGCGGGCCGCCACTGCTCTGGCGTTGGAGCCACTGGAGCGTGACGAGCTTGCGCAACTGCTCGCCGGGACCACGGAGGCACCCTTCCCGGCGGAGCTGGCGAACGAGATCTACGAACGCTCGCAGGGGAATCCGTTCTTCGCCGAAGAACTCCTAGCAGCTGCAGTCCGTGGCGAGCAGACGCTTCCCCGGGTACTTCGCGACGTACTGCTGCAGCGACTCGACGGCCTCGACAGCGAGAGCCGCGCCCTCCTCCGCATCGCCGCCGCCGCTGGGCGTGACGTCCCGTTCCGGCTCCTCGCCGCGGTCGCAGGCTTGCCCGAGGAACGACTCGTCGAGGCGTTACGCGAGACGGTCGAGTACGACGTACTCGTGCCGGACCAAGCGGCTGGCTCTTTCCGCTTCCGGCACGCACTCCTAGCCGAGGCTGTGTATACGACTCTCTTGCCGGGCGAGCGTGAGGAGCTGCACGAGCGTCTCGCCCGTGCACTGCGCGCGCAGCCCGGCTCGACCGCGGCCGAGTTGGCGCACCACTGGTCGGCGGCCGGGAGACCCATAGAGGCGCTCCAATCGTCGATCGAGGCGGCGCTGGAAGCGGAGGCTGTTTCCGGGCCGGCGGAGGCCCTTCAGCATTTCGACCGCGCGCTCGATCTGTGGGACCAGGTCGACGACCCCGAGTCCGTGACCGGGCACGACCGCGGCCGGGTGCTGACGGGGGCCGCCGAGGTCGCGTACTTCTCCGGCGTCGGCAAACGGGCTCCGGAGCTGCTGCAACAAGCGATCTCGCTGGCTGATGACGATGCGGAGCTCGGCCTGCTGTACGAACGGCTCGGCACGTACCTCCTTCCGGTCGGCGATCGCGACGGCGCGCGGGCGGCGTTCGAACGGGCGGTCGAACTCGTTCCGGAGCAGCCGCCTTCGCCGGAGCGAGCCCGCGTCCTCTCCGCACTCGGCAATGCGCTGAGCCTGTCCTTGCGGCCCGTCGAGTCGCGCGCCGCCTGTGAGCAGGCGCTGGCGGTCGCCGCTGCGATCGGCGACGACTTACCCGCCCTCAGGGCGCTCGCCGTCCTCGGCCTGGACCTCCAGCTCCTCGGGCGCGGCGCCGAGGGCATCGAGTGCCTTCTGGACGCCCGCCGGCGCGCGCGGGAGCGTGGCGCGGTGGTCGAGGAGCTGCGAACGTATGTGTTGCTCTCGGACGTGCACCTGATCGGCGGCCGGCTGCGCGAGGCCGCTCAGGACGCGCTCGACGGTGTTGCCAAGTCTCGCCGGTACGGGTACGAGCGGAGCAGTGGCATCGTCATCGCAGCCAACGCGGCAGAGGCGCTCCTCGGCTTGGGTGACTGGGCTCGCGCCGAGGAGGTACTCGATGCGGCGCTCCACTTGACCAGCAGTTTCCGGCCCGAGGGCGTGCACCTGATCCGCGCAGAGCTGGAGCTCCGGCGTGGCGCGTTTGCCGTCGCACGGCAGCACCTGGAAGCGGCGGGGCCGGCGGCGCTCGAGCCGCAGTTGACGGCGGCGTACTCCTGCCTCGTGGCGGAGCTCGCCCTGTGGGAACGGCGTCCGCGGGACGCGGCACGGGTGCTCGGTGCCGAGCTGGGCCTCGACTCGCCGGGTGAAGTGAAGATCCGCGAGCCGAGGGTGTGCGCTCTGGCCATCCAAGCCGAGACGGACCGTGCGCAACTGGCGGCGATCCGCCGCGACACAGCGGGTGTCGACGACGCGCGCCGTCGCGCGAAGCAGCTGCTCGAACGCGCCCACCGCTCGGCCGCCGATGCAGCTGCAGTGACACTGGACGCGGCCGGCTGGCTGGCCATCGCCGAAGCCGAGCACTCCCGCGTCGAGGGCTGCTCCCAACCCGCATTGTGGGAGGCGGCGAGCGCAGCCTGGGATCAGCTGGAGCGCCCGTACCTTGCCGCCTACTGCCACTGGCGGCACGCCGAGGCGCTCGTCGCCGCCGGCGCTTCGCGAGCGGACGCGGCGGTCCCCGCCCGCGAAGCGCACCAGGTTGCGAGCAGGCTCGGCGCGCAGCCGCTGATCAGGGAGCTCGAACTGCTCGCGCAGCGGGCCCACCTCGACCTCGCGGATCAACCCGCGCTCCGCGACCAGGACGACGCCCTCGGTCTCACGGCGCGCGAACGCGAAGTACTCCGGCTGCTCGCCCGCGGCTACACGAATCGGGAGATCGCCGCCGAACTCACGATCAGCATCAAGACGACCAGCGTCCATGTCTCGCACATCCTGCGGAAACTCGACGTCTCGAGTCGTCTCGAAGCAGCACGGATCGCTCACCAGCTGGCCGCCGAAGACTGACGACTCAGCCGGTGCCGCTGACGTCGAGGATGAAGCGTTGCGCGGGACTCAGCCGCTTGTACGTCTCGACGCGGAGGTACGCCTGCTGGTCGAGCTGCTGCGGCAAGTGGCGCAGCGCGAAGTAGGAGTGCATCGCCCTGCGCGGCTTGTCGGTGCGGTTCAGGGTGCCGCCGTGCCACAGGTGGCTGTTGAAGACCACGACCGTCCCGGCCTTGCCGGTCAGCTGGATCTGCTCCGGGTGCTCGTCGCCTGGATTGGCCATCTCGTCTCCAGGCATTGTTCCGCGCCGATGCGACCCGGGTACGACGCGTGTCGCGCCGTTCTGCGGAGTGAAGTCGTCGAGCAGCCAGATTGAGTTGCACACCTCGTACGCGCCGGGCTCGACCGGGTGGCCGAAGTCCGCATGCAGACCCTGGTGCCCCTGACCTGGCAAGGCCGCGCGGCTGTTGAGGGACGACAACCTGAACTCGCCGAGCACGTGCCGCATCGCGGCCAGGACGCGTGGGTGGCTGAAGCACACCTCGAACCTCGGGTCCTTGTTGACCAGGTCGGCGAGTCGGTCGGTGCCGTTCTCCTGGTGGACTTCCAGACCCGCTCGGTCGCCCTCGGCGGCGGTCAGCTCCGCCATCCGCTTGGTGAGCCCGGCCACGTCCTCCGGCGTGAGGATTCCCTCCAGCGGGAGGAATCCGTCGCGGTCGAGCTGGTCCTTCTCGCCGTGCGTGAGTACGTCGTCGGTCACGCCGAGGTCGCGCAGTGCGGTCGCCATATCCATCCAAGCACTCCTTCCCAGATGCACGAATCGATGCCAGCATCGATGCGACGTACCAGGAAAACAATGCAGAAGGCGACAGCGGTTATGCACAAATCGCTTCGATTGCTCGGCGCCGGCGTACACACCGCCGGGCCGGGCAAGGACTATCCGTCGCACGCGCACACCTCGTGGGAGCTGGTGTACTACGTGCGCGGGCGGATCACCTGCCCGATCGGCGACGAGACGTATGCCGCCACGCCGGGGACCGTGCTGCTCACCCCGCCGCGGACGTGGCACGCCGAGCTCAGCCGCACCGGCTACGCCAACCGCTTCCTGCAGGTCGACGCGGCTCTGCGCTGGCCCTGGCCACGCGTCTGCTTCGACGACGGCGACCGCAACCTCGGCCGGGTCTTCGACTCGCTCGTCCGCGAGAGCACGCAGCCCAGCGAAGACAGCGACCAGCTCTGCTCGTTGCTGCTCGGCGAACTCGACCTGCTGCTGCGCCGCGCGGCAGCTGCGCCGGTGACCGCGGCGGAGCAACTGGTCGCGCAGGCAGAGCGGATCTTCGAGGAACGCTTCGCCTCGGGAATCCGGATCTCCTCGGTCGCCGCCGAACTCGGCATCTCGCCATCCGGGCTGCGGGCATCCTTCGCACGGCTGCGCGGCACGAGCCCGCGTACGGCGCTGCAGCACGTACGGCTCCGGCACGCGCTGGGTCACCTCCGCAACTCCACGTTGCCGCTGCAGGCGATCGCAGACCTGACCGGCTACGACTCGGTCAGCCACCTCAGCCGCCACATCAAGGCCGCGACCGGCTCGGCCCCGGGCGCGCTCCGCACCGCCGACTAGGGCATGCTCTCCGGGTGGGCGGGAACCGATATCTGGGGATCGGGCAGAAGCAGGCGTGAACCGAATACAGACGGCCGCCCTCTCCCGAGAACGCCTGCCACCCGAACCGGGGCCACCGCCAGAGGCTGCCCTGAGGACCAATCCGGTCGGCCAGCGCACGGACGCCCAGCTCGTGTCCCTCAGGCGGCAGGACTTTGCCCTGCTGTTCGATCGGTATGCCGTCGCGATCCACCGGTACGTCGCCCGTCGGCTCGGCACGACCGAAGCTGACGACCTGGTCGGGCAGACGTTCCTGATCGCCTTCGAACGCCGGTACCACTACTACGAGTCCTCGGCGGGTGCGCTGCCCTGGCTCTACGGCATCGCCACCAACCTGATCCATCGACGGCGGCGAGACGAGGTCCGCCAGTACCGCGCCTACTCGCGCTCGGACCCCGGTGGATCGTTCGACGGCGCGGACATGCTCGCCGCCGAGGTTGCCGCCCGGGTCGACGCGCAGTCGGCCTCGCGCGCCCTGGCCGGAGTACTGGCCGGTCTAAGGCAAGCCGATCGCGACATTCTGCTGCTCTTCGCGTGGGAAGACCTCAGCTACCCGGAGATCGCCGCCGCACTCGACATCCCGATCGGGACGGTCCGGTCCCGACTGCACCGATCCCGCCGTGCCCTGCGCGCGGCGCTCGGCCCCGACTTCCAGGAGAACCCTGATGAATGAGATCGACCTGCTCAAGCGGGTACGCGACGACGTACCCCCGCCGGATCCCATCGCACTCGCCCGCGCCCGTCAGCGTCTGCTGACCCCCTCCCCCGTACGCCGCTCCGTCGGCCGGCGCCGGGTGCTGGTGGCCGGCGCAGTGGCCGCCACGCTGGCCGTCGGCTTCCTGGTGAACGACGTCGTCATCAAGGACGGCGCCACGAAGCCCGGCGCGGTCGCTGACGCGAACACCTTCCTGGCCAACGCCGCCGAACTCACCAGCGCCAACCCGGACGCGCCGATCCCGCCTGGGCAGTACCGCCAGGTCACCCAGCGAAGCCAGGGGACGTGGAGATTCGGACCTCAGAACTCGTACGTCGGCACGCGCCTCGACGTGAGCGACTGGTGGATCTCAGCCGACCAGAAGGCGCCGTACACAGCGATTTCGGTGCTCAATGCAACGAAGGAGTTCTCGCCCGCAGCGGCCAAACAGCTCTGGAGCAAGATCGACCCGTTGAACATGAAGCCGGAGACGATCAAGTCGCCATACGCGTGCGGGGTGCTCCCGCGCGGTGGCGGCATCCTTCTCCAGAAGAAGGGCTCGAAGAACATCTGCACCGGCAGCTGGTTGATGCCTTCTCCCGAGTTCCTCGCCCGTCTGCCACGAGACACTGACGAACTGCTGGCGGCCTTGCGGAAGGGTGACGATCTCCCACGCGGTTTCCCGGCCCGCACTCCCCAGCGGGCGGACGAGGAGGCCTTCAACCGGGTCGCCACCGTCCTGGCTTCGGGAATCGCACCAGCCGACCTGCGGGCAGCCCTCTACCAGGCAGCCCGCAAGATTCCCGGCATCCAGCTCCAGGCCGACGCGGTGAACCTCGACGGGAAGGCCGGACGTGCGATCGGCCGGGTGCAGTTCCTGGGTGTGCGCCAGGAACTCATCATCGAACCCAGGACCGGCCAGTTCCTCGGCCTTCGCGAAGTCGCCACCATCACCGCACCCCGGAACGTCAACGGCGACCCGCAACCGCTGGTGCGTGGCGACGTAGTCACCTGGACCTCCGTCAGCACCCGAATCACGCCCACCCACCCCACGATCCGCTGACCCACTGACAGAGCTGGCTCGGTAGCCTCGCTGCCGAGTCAGCTGTGCGTGGGTCAGCCGCCGAACATCTCGCGGAGGGCTGCTTCCTGTTCGGCGGAGAGGTTCGACTGGACGAGGCGGGCCACTTTCTGGAGGCCGGTTGCTTCGAAGGTTGCCTGGACCTCGTCAAGGACTGCCTCGCTCGACATCAGGAACAGGGCCGACGTCCCGGGGGTGATCTGATCGCGGGCGGACCTGATGAAGTCGTCGTCGATGCCTACATCGGCGAGCGATCCTGCGATGGCGCCCGATGCGGCTCCGATGGCCGCGCCGGCGAACGGCATCAGGAAGATCATCCCGAAGAGCATGCCCCAGAACATCCCGCCGATCGCGCCCGCACCGGTCAGACTGCGCAACTGCCGGGTCTTGGGCCTCTTCGCCTCCGGCTGCCACGACACCGACGCCGCGTCGTGCACCCTGATCAGCCCCTGCTTGGCCAAACCCTCCAACGTGCCGATCGCTTGGTTGGCCCCGTCCCAGGTCGAGAACTTCCAGACGGTCAGTGTCGACATCGCGCGCCTCTCCCCTCGAGCTCCGGGTGATCGCTGCCAGCCTCCCGTCCCGATACCCCGATCGCCTCACCCCGCTCGGGTGACACCGTGCCCGCCGTCAGCCGAGGGGTTTGACCATGCGTAGGCGGCGATACAGGAGCACGCCGACAACCTCGTCTCCCGACCGGGCGATGAGGGCCGGGAGCTCGCGCGCCGATTTCACATAGGCATCATTTGCTTCTGCCCTGCCGAACCAGGCGGGCAGTTGACTCAGGAGCCGCGCAGCAGTGCTCGCCCGTTCGTCCGCCTCCACAGTCGCCGAGGGCGATGGGCGAACCTGAGGGGCGGTTACGCTCGCGGGATGTTGGTTGAGCCGGTGCAGTTGGAGTGGGGACCCGAGGCTTGGGATGCGTGGCGGCCTGAGGAGATTTCCACGCTGCTTGCGGGGGTGGACGCGCGATGGTGTGTTGTGGGCGGGTGGGCGCTGGATCTGTTCCGGGGTCACCAGACACGGGCTCATGAAGATTTGGAGATCGCTACGCCGCTGTGGGAGTTCGACGTACTGCGGGAGCGGCTGTCGCCGTACGAGTTCTTCGTGGCCGGACGCGAGGGGTTCTGGCCGGTCGACGGGGCCGGTGGGGCGTACTTCGAGTATCAGCAGACCATGGTGCGGGATCCGGCGAACGGGAAGTGGCGCGTTGACGTGATGCGCTGCCCGGACGACGGCGCGAACTGGATCTGTGCTCTCGACCGCGCGGTTCACCGGCCCTACGACGACTCGGTGGCCCACACGCCGGACGGCATCCCGTATCTCAAGCCGGAGCTCGTCCTGCTGTTCAAGGGCTTGCAGACCCGCCCGAAGGATCAGGCGGACTTCGAAGCCACCGCGCCGCTGCTCGATGCAGACGCGCGCAGGTGGCTCGCGGAGGCGTTGGCGGAGACCAAAGGCAGCGACCACCCCTGGATCAAGTCGCTGGACTGACCGCTTCCGGCTGCCGATGAACGGTGATTCGACGACGTACTGCGATTCCTTACCAGGCTCAAGGCTTAGTGAGATGTGGGCCGGACGCCGGTGATGGTGCCGTCGGGGGTGGTGACGTAGAGGCCCTTGGACAGGTCGACGAGGACGAGTGAGTTGCCGAAGGGGTCGTGAACGACGGCGACCCGGCCAACCGGGATGTCGAGGGGTCCGGTCACGACAGTGCCGCCGTGGTCGGTGATGGTGGCGATAGCTGTGGGTACGTCGTCGACCAGCCAGTTGGGTTCGTACGGACTGGTCGTGGTCAGCACCAGTTCGCTGTCCCCGTCCGGGAGTTTGAGGCCCGCTTGGCCCAGGTCGTCGTTCCGCCAGAGGAGGCGGTGGCCGAGGGCCTCGACGTAGAAGGCAAGGCCCTCCTCCAGGCTCGGCACCGGGACCTGTACGGCGTCGACTCGTCGCAGGAGTCCGTCATCGGGCATACCCCCAGCATGCGTCACGCGGCCAGGACTGAACCCTCAGAGCGCCCCGGAGATGGCCTTCTTGCGAAGGTCGGAACGGTAAGCCTCGAGCGCGATCAGCTCGCCGAACATCTTGTTGTAGTCGTCGGCCCGATCGATCGGGTTCGTCCGCTGCAGCTTCGACTTCAGGTCCTGGATCCGCCGAGCACAGGTCAACTCCTGCAATCGAGCCAGTAACGCCAACGCATAAGCCTCATCCGGTTCACGGCCCAGTCGCAGCGGGTCGACCGCGAGCGCGCTCACGACGGCGGCCGCCGGATCGTTGCCGATGGCATCGCGTACGGCGACCACCCACGCCTCAGCCGCGGGCGCGGCCGACGGCCCACCGGCCTTCGCCATCGCGGTCCGCACCGCGGCCAGCCACGGATGGGTGAAGTCGTGATCGTCCAACTCGTCGAACGCGACCCCGACCAGCGCGGGATGCTGCATCGCGATCTTCAGTACGTCCCACTCGATCACGAACCGCTGATCCCGCGGCGACGGGATGTCGACGCGAGGCGGCGGCGCGGCGACCTCAGGCTGCCCCACCGGAGCACGGCGGTCCCCGACCGGCTCCGGCCCTCGCGACGCAGCGCGATAAACCTCGGACCGGACCTGGTCGACCTCCATGCCGAGTTGCCCGGCCAGCTCACGGGTGAACGAGTCCACCTTCGACCGGTCGCGGATGCTGACCACCAGCTTCGCGGCCTCGCGCAGCGCGTCGATCCGCGTGTCCGCGCGGTCCAGGTCGTACTTCGACAGCACGTTGGTCAGCACGAACCGGTACAGCGGCACCCGCCGGCCGATCAGCTCCCGGACCGCGGCGTCGCCCTTCTGCAACCGGACATCGCACGGGTCCAGCCCGTCCGGCTCCACCGCGACGTACGTCTGCGAGGCGAAAGCCTGGTCGCCCGCGAACGCCTTCAGCGCGGCGCGCTGACCGGCCTCGTCACCGTCGAAGGTGAAGATCACCTCGCCGCGGAACTGGTCGTGATCCAGCAGCAGCTGCCGCAGCACGCGGGCGTGGTCGTCGCCGAACGACGTCCCACAGGTGGCGACCGCCGTCTGCACCCCGGCCAGGTGACACGCCATCACGTCGGTGTAGCCCTCGACGACCACGGCCTGGCGGCCCTTCGCGATCTCGCGGCGGGCGAGGTCGACGCCGTACAGGACCTTGGACTTCTTGTAGATCGGGGTCTCGGGTGTGTTCAGGTACTTCGCTTCGATCCGGTCGTCATCGAAGAGCCGGCGGGCGCCGAACCCGATGACGTCCGACGACGCGTCCCGGATCGGCCACATCAGCCGGCCGCGGAACCGGTCGTACAGCCCGCGCTGACCGTCGGCGGACAGCCCGGACGCGACCAGCTCGGCGTTGGTGAAGCCGCGGCCACGCAAGTGCGCCGTCAGCGCCTCACCACCGCGCGGCGAGAACCCGACCCCGAAGTACACGGCCGCGTCCTTGTCGAACCCGCGCTGGTCCAGGAACTGCCGCCCGGCCGCCGCGTCGGAGGCGCCGAACAGCTGCTCCACGAAGTACTCCGCGGCGACCTTGTGCGCCTCGACGAGCCGCGGCCGCTGGTTCCCCGGGCCGCGCTGGATCGGCGCGCCGGAGTCGTCGTACCGAAGCTGGATGCCGACCTTCGAGGCCAGCGTCTCGACCGCTTCGCTGAAGGTGATCTGGTCGATCTTCTGGATGAAGTCGATGACGTCGCCGCCCTCTTGGCAGCCGAAGCAGTAGAAGAACCCGCGCGCCGGAGTGACGTTGAACGACGGCGACTTCTCGTCGTGGAACGGGCACAACCCCTTCAGCGAACCACCGCCGGCGTTCTTCAAGGTCACGTACGAGCCGACGATGTCGTCGATCCGGGCGCGCTCGCGCACCAGCGCGATGTCCTCGTCCTTGATCCGGCCTGCCACCCCGTGAGTCTACGATCATCGGCAAGCACTCCCGGCCACGGGAGCACGAACTGGGGAAAAGTACGTGCGCCTTCTTGCTCTCGCCGCAGGGTACTGGGACAACACCAAGCAGCAGCAAACCGTCACCGCGGCCGCACTGGACGCGTTCCTGCAGGCCCGCAACAAGGAGAGCATCGACTTCACCGTCGGCGTCTGTGCCCACCCGTACGACACGCTGAAGATCCCGGCCACGCAGTACGACGCGGTGGCCACGAACCTGATGCGGTTCCTCGGGCAGGACAACACACTGCGGACGAACGACGGGCTCGGCGAGGACCTCTACGTGATGATCAACCAGGCCGGCTTCGACCCGAAGCAGGTCGGCAACGCCGGGGCGGACGCGCCGTACTGCACGACCGACGGTCCGGCCGTCGAGAGCCGCTCGTACGCGACGTACCTGCAGGGTCAGCGAGCGTTCTACAACCAGGCGCCGGGTGCGTACGGCCGCTGTGTCCGGCTGTGTCGCTGATCCGGAAGGCACTCCCCCGAGTTGATGACATAGGTTGGAGGGCGTGCCACGAACCCTGCGCCCTGGTCAACGGTCCGAGCTCTACGTCGTCGACATCGCCACGGGCGAGCGTCGTCTGGTGCACAGCTCATCCACACTGCTCTTCGAAGCGCCCAACTGGATGCCGGACGGGCAGCTGATCGTCAACGGCGACGGGCGGCTGTTCAGAGTCGGCAGTGAGCTGCAGGAGATCGACCTCGGCGGGGTGCCGGCGATCAACAACGACCACGTGGTGAGCCCGGACGGTACGACGGTGTACGTGTCGGCCGACGACGGTCACCTGTATGCCGTACCGTTCGACAGCTCGGGCCCGCGGCGGGTGACCAACGACCGCGGACCGGGCTTCCACCACTACCTGCACGGTGTGTCGCCGGACGGGAAGACGCTGGCGTACATCGGACTGACGCATATCGACGGGCGCCGGATCGCCAACGTGTGGACCATCCCGGCCGCCGGTGGGGCCGACGTCCAGGTGACGAACGACGAGTACGCCGACGACGGGTCGGAGTACAGCCCGGACGGGAAGTGGATCTACTTCAACTCCGAGCGGGCTTCGACGACGCCGGGGCATGCGCAGTTGTTCCGCATCCTGGTGAGCACGGGTGAGGTCGAGCAGCTGACGTTCGACGAGCGGGTCAACTGGTTCCCGCACCCCGCGCCGGACAGGTCAGTGATCGCCTACGTCAGCTTCCCGTCCGGCACCTTGGGTCATCCCGCGGATGTGGACGACGTACGCCTGCGGCTGCTCAGCCCGGGCGGGGAGGTCCGTGAGCTCGGGACGCTGTTCGGCGGCCAGGGCACGATGAACGTGCCGAGCTGGTCGTCGGACAGCCAGTCCTTCGCGTACGTCGCCTACCCGCTCTAGACGTCCGCCAGCTCCACCGACGTGTCGGCGAGGCGGCCGGGGTCGACCTGCTTCCCTGAGCGGATCAGGTCCTGGATGGTGTCGATCGTGTCCCAGTTGTTGACGTGCATGCCGGCCAGGACGTGCCGATCGCCGTCCAGCCAGAACGCGAAGTAGGCACCGGACTTCGGGTCGCCGCGCAGCACCACCTGGTACGACGTCCCGCGCGGAACCTCACCGGCGTACTCCATGCCGAGGTCGAATTGGTCGGTGAAGAAGTACGGGATCGCGTCGTGCGCGACGTCCTGGCCGAGCATCGCCTTGGCCGCCGCGACACCGCTGTCCTTCGCGTTCTGCCAGTGCTCCACCCGGACCGACCGGCCGAACAGCGGGTGGTCCCACCGCGCCACGTCTCCGGCGGCGTAGACGTCCGCCACCGACGTCTTCAGGTCGGAGCCGGTGACGATGCCGGAGCCGTTCTCCCGGGTCGCGACCTCGATACCGGCTTCGGCGGCGAGCTCGGTGTTCGGCTGTACGCCGACGCCGACGACCACCAGGTCCGCCGGGATGACCTCGCCCCCGGAGAGCCGTACACCGGTGACCTTGTCGGTGCCCTCGAAGCCCTCGACCCCGGCGCCGAACCGGAACTGAACCCCGTGCTGGCGGTGGAACTCGGCGAACAACTCGCCGACCTCTTCACCGAGCACGGACGCCAACGCGGTCGACTGCGGCTCGACCACCGTCACCTCGGAGCCACGTTCCCGAGCGGCCGACGCCGTCTCGAGGCCGATCCAGCCCGCGCCGACCACGACCACCCGCGGCTTGGCGACGTACGCGTCGTCCAGCGCCTGCGACTCCTCGGCCGTCCGCAGATAGTGGACCCCGGGCAGGTCACCACCGGGTACGTCGAGACGCCGCACACGACTGCCGGTCGCGATCAGGAGCTTGCCGTAGGACACCTGAGAGCCGTCGTCCAGAGTGACGGTGTGGCCGGCGACATCGATGCTGGTGACGGTCTTGCCGAGCCGCAGTTCGATCTTGTTGTCGTCGTACCACTGCTGGTCGTGAAGTTGCGCGACCTCTGCCTCGTCCTTGCCGAGCAGCACCCCCTTGGACAGCGGTGGTCGCTCGTACGGCAGCCGGGTCTCGCTGCCGATCAGGACGATGCCTCCGGTCCAGCCGTCGTTCCGAAGCTCCTCGGCCGCGGTCGCACCTGCGAGACTCGCACCGACGATGACAATTGGCTGCTGGTCTGCGTCACTCATACCCAGCAGATTAACCCTTCAACGACGTGTGCCAGGCAAGAGCTGACGGGTCGGTCAACGACGCGACCTGGTCGACGATGACGCGCAGCCGCGCGCCGTCGTCCGCGGCCTCGGCGAAGTCCGCGGCGAACGCGGTGTCGAGGTGCTGTGGAGCGGTCTTCCACAGGGCCTCGACGAGCTCGGTGAGCAGCTCGCGCTGGGTGGCGCGTCGTGCCTGCCGCTCGGGCGAGTTCAGCACGTGGAACATGCCGACGCCCTTCAGCAGGCCGATCTCCACCCGGATGCCGTCCGGGACGACCAGGTCGGCCTCGTAGCGAATCAGCCGCGAGCGGCCGAACACCGCATGCGTCGCCTGCTCGGCCGCCGTGCAGAACCGGCCGATGAGCTGACTGGTCAGGTCCTTCAACCCGCCGAGCGCGCGCCGGCTGTCGTCGAACGGCGTCGCCGGCCAGTAGGCCAGCGAGGTCAGCCGCCGCCAGCCGGCGTCCAGCTCCGCATCCGTTGCCTCCGGCAAGTACATCTGCCGGACCGTCTGCCAGTACGTCGCCCGGTCCGCACCCACCTGCGCCAAGTCGATGTGGTGGGCAACGATCCCGTCCTCGACGTCATGCACCGAGTAGGCGACGTCGTCGGCGAAGTCCATCACCTGCGCTTCCAGACACCGCTGCTCGCCGACGCCCTGGCGCAACCAGGTGAAGACGGCGAGATCATCGTCGTACACCCCGAACTTGCGCTCTCCGGCGCGGCGGGACCACGGGTACTTGGTCGCGGCGTCCAGCGTGGCGCGGCTCAGGTTGAGGCCGACGCTGCGGCCGGCCGCGTCGAACGTCTTGGACTCCAGCCGGGTCAGCAGTCGCAGCGTCTGCGCGTTCCCCTCGAAGCCGCCGATGCCGGCCGCCACCTGGTCGAGCGCGCGCTCGCCGTTGTGACCGAACGGCGGGTGGCCCAGGTCGTGCGACAGACAGGCCGCGTCGACGATGTCCGGGTCGCAGCCGAGTGTGAGAGCCAGCTCGCGGCCGATCTGCGCGACCTCGAGACTGTGCGTCAGCCGGTTGCGGACGAAGTCGTCGCTGCCGGCCGTCACCACCTGGGTCTTCGCCGCCAGCCGCCGCAGCGCCGCACTGTGCAGCACCCGCGCACGATCGCGAGCGAAAGCAGTCCGGCCCGGTCGTTTGACCGGCTCGGCCACCCAGCGCTCGGCGTCATGCTCGTCGTACCACTCGTGCTGCTTCCTCATCACCGCTCACAGTAGCGGCCGGCACCGACAGTTCAGGCGGAGACGCAGTACCGGAGCCAGACGATGCCACCTTCGAAGACCTCGGTGCCGGCATGACGTAGCGGCAGCCCTTCCAGCCCGCACCATCGCCGGCCGGATCCGACGACGACGGGGTGGACCAGGAGCGCGATGTCATCGACGAGACCGAGCTCGAGCAGTACGGCGATCAGCGTCCCACCGGAGTCGACGCGGACGGTCCTGGCACCGCGATCGCCGAGAACATCGAGCACCTCGGCCAGATCGACCCGGTCGTACCCGGTGACGAGTTCGCGGGTCGTCGCGTCAGGCGGCCGGGCCGGCGTCTGGTCGGCGTACAGGGCGAGGACATCGGACCAGTGGCCGAGCCGGCGTAGCCCCTCCCACTCGCGGACCCGCGCTCGGCTGTCCACGACGGCGAGCAGCGGCGCGGCCGGCCGTGGACCGGGATGCGGCGCGGCGCGAACCGCGGCCTCCTGCGCCAGGATCGTGTCCGCACCGACCAGCGTCACGTCCTCCTGCCACAGCGTCGCCAGCGCGTAGAACCGCGCGAGGTCGGCGTCGAACCCGGACGTCCTACCGTCCAGCGACACCGCCACCTGAGCCACTACCTGAGGCCGCATGCCCCGAACGCTAGGAGCCGCCACCGACAACCGGCTTTGCAGAGACTCATTTGCAGAGACTACTCTGCAACCATGCGACGAAGGATCGACGCCCGCAGTCTGCGCGGACTGGCCCACCCGCTGCGGATGAGAATCCTGGAGGCGATCGAGCTCGACGGCCCGGCCACCTCCACCAGCCTGGCGGCCCGGCTGAGCGAGAGCACCGGCACGATCAGCTGGCACCTGCGGCTGCTCGCCGAGCACGGCTACCTCGAGGAAGACGTCGAGCGCGGCACCAAGCGCGAGCGCTGGTGGCGGCTCGCGGCGCGGCAGACAGTCCTCGACCCGGGAGAGTTCCGCGACGATCCCGAGACCAGTGGCGCGTTGAACGTCTACCTGCGGGATCTGGTCGAGCGGTACTTCGACCGCGTCCGCGCGTACGTCGACGAGAACTGGCCCGGCGAGTGGCAGCACGCGGCCGCCCTCTCCGACTGGCGCGATCTGCACCTCACTCCGGATCAGCTGCACAACCTCAACGAAGAGATCGCCGCGGTCGTCGAGCAGTACACCAGCACGGAACCCGCGGGCGAGAACACCGAGCGGGTGATCGTGCAACTGCAGTCCTTCCCGCGCAGATCATGAGCCTGCTGCGGCGGCACCGCGACTTCCGGCTGCTCTGGACCGGCGAGACGATCAGCCGGTTCGGATCCGCGACCTCGTCGGTGGCGCTCCCGCTGATCGCGATCTCGATGCTCCAGGCAACCACCTTCCAAGTAGGCCTGCTGACCGCGGCCGCCTGGGCACCCTGGTTGCTGATCGGACTGCCCGCCGGCGCCTGGATCGACCGGGTACGCCGCCGCCCGGTCCTGCTGGGTTCCTCGGCCGCATCGTTCCTGCTCTTCGCCGCGCTCCCCCTCGCCGCGTGGGCCGACGTACTCACGATCCACCTGCTGCTCGCCGCCGCGATCCTCGCCGGCGCCGCCGCGGTCGTCTTCCAGACCGCCTACACCGCCTACCTGCCCAACCTCGTCGACCCGGCCGACCACGCCGAAGGCAACGCCAAACTCCACGGCAGCGCATCAGCCGCCCAGATCGCCGGCCTGGGCTGCGGCGGCCTGGTCGTCCAACTGGCCGGCCCGGCCAATGCACTACTCATCGACGCAGCAACTTTCCTGGTCGCTCTCCTGTGCCTGGCCGCGATCGGATTCCGGGAGCGCCGTACGACGTCCGGCCGCCAAGCCGGCGCGATCCGGGCAGGCATCGCGTTGGTGGCAAGGGATGTCTGGCTGCGAACTCTGACGATCTTCGGCGCGGTCTCGAACCTCGCGTTGATGGGCTACCAAGCCATCGTGGTTGTCTTCCTGGTCCGCGAAGCCGGTCTGACGGCGGGCACCGTCGGCGCACTGGTGGCCGCCGCGACCAGCGGTGGGGTTGCCGGCGCCTTCGCGGGCCGTCGTCTCGCTGCCCGCTTCGGTACGGCGCGCGCACTGCTGATCTGTGAGCTCGGGCTACCGACCCTCGCCCTGCTCATCCCGCTGAGCAGCCTCAGCCCTTGGCTGTACCTGGCCGGTGGCTTCGGCGTCAGTCTCGGCGTCGTCGGCGGCAACGTCGTGAAGGCGACCTTCCTGCAGTCCTACTGCCCACCGGACTTGTTCGGTCGCCTGACCGCGACGAGTTCGTTCGTCAACTACGGAACGATCCCGCTGGGCGCGCTCCTCGGTGGAACCCTCGGCCAGACTCTCGGACTCGGGCCGACCCTCTGGATCACGACCGCGGGAGTCCCACTCGCGGGCCTGGTCCTGCTCTGCTCACCGATCCGCCGGCGCCGCGATCTCCCCACTCACCACGGCAGCGTCGTACCGGCGGCCACGACCGACTCCAGCCGGGACCGGATGGCCTGACGAGCCCGGTCGTACGCCTTGCCGTCGTCGTGCAGGATCGACGCGAAGTTGGCCGCCTCGTAGTACGCGTTCAGGTCGAAGGCCAACTGGTTGGCGTCGGCGTCCACCTCGCCGGCCTCGACGGCCGCGCGGACGGTCTCCTCGATCAGCTCCATCCACTCCACATGGACGTCGATGAGCGCGTCGTGCACGGCGCCGTCGCGGCCGGCGTACTCGTGCGACACCTTCTGGAAGAAGCAACCGCCCGGGAACACCCGGCTGCTCGAGTAGTGCAGCCAGGACTCGCTCAGCGCCCAGACCCGTCCGAGGCCGGGCTCGACCTCGAACGCCGGCGTTACCACCTCGTCGGCGTAGATCCGCCGCGCGGCCCGGATCGTCGCGAGCTGCAACTCCTCCTTCGACCCGAAGTGCGCGAACAGCCCGCTCTTGCTGATCCCCAGCTCGGTCGCGAGCCGCCCGATCGACAGTCCCTCGAGTCCGTCGACCGAGGCGATGTCGACCGACCGGCGCAGCACCGCGCGCCGGGTCTGGTCACCACGCACCAGCCGCCCGTCGACCTTTTCCACGACTCACGATCCTAGTGCCGGTTGACGTCGAGCTTCGGACAAACTAATAATACGACCGTTCGTATAGTTTGTTGAGGAGGAGACATGAAGCAGTTGATCCGGGCCGGGCTGTCGGCCGTCGAGAGGTTCTCTCCCCGGCTGGCCGGGCGACTCGCGTTCGCGCTCTGGCGCCGGCCGCTGGGCCGCGGCCGGGTGCGCGAGTCCGAGCGGGCGATCCACGAGACCGCGCGGGTCGAGGTCGTCGACGGCGTCGTCACCTACACCTGGGGTGACGGCCGCCGCCCGGTCCTGCTCGTGCACGGCTGGCGCTCGCGCGCGTCGCGGTACGCCGGTTTCGTCGCGAGGCTGCTCGAGCTCGGCTACAGCCCGGTCTCATTCGACGCTCCTGGGCACGGCGAGACTCCCGGCCCGATCGTCTCGATCCTCGGCTACCAGCGCATCATCCGCGGACTGGAGGAACGCCACGGCCCGTTCGAAGGCGTGATCGCCCACTCCCTCGGCGTGCCGTTCGCCCTCTACGCCGTCCGCGAAGGCGTCGCCGCCCGGCGACTCGTCATGATCAGCGGCGTCGCCGAGTTCGGCTACCTGGCCGACACGTTCTGCCGCGAGCTCGGCCTCGGACCGAAGACCAACAAGGCGCTCCGGCGGTCGGTCGAGCGCGGGTACTTCGACGGCGACGAGCAGATCTGGGACAGGTTCTCGGTCGCGACCGCCGACGCGGACCTGCTGGTGATCCACAACGACGAGGACGACGTCGTGGATCCCCGGCAGGCACGGGTGCTGCTACGCGCCTACGGGCCGCGAGCGCATTTCCTGGCGACGACCGGCCTCGGTCACCGCCGGATCATGACCGATCCGGAGGTGATCACCGAGGCCGTCGCCTTCCTGCAGGACGCGCGCGGGTCAGATGTCGCGGAAGGTCTCGATCTGAGCGCCTAGCGAGTTGAGCCGGGCGGCCAGGTCCTCGTAGCCGCGGTTGATCACGTAGACGCTGCGCAGGACCGACGTACCCTTCGCGGCCATCATCGCGATCAGCGTGACGACGGCCGGCCGGAGCGCCGGCGGGCACATGATCTCGGCGCCGGAGAAGTGCGTCGGCCCCTCGACCATCACCCGGTGCGGGTCGAGCAGCTTGACCCGGCCGCCGAGCTTGTTCAGGTCGGTCAGGTAGATGGCCCGATTCTCGTAGACCCAGTCGTGGATCAGCGTCTGCCCGGTCGCTGTCGCCGCGATCACCGCGAAGAACGGCAGGTTGTCGATGTTGAGGCCGGGGAACGGCATCGGGTGGATCTTGTCGATCGGCGCGTGCAGCTTGGACGGCCGGGTGGTCAGGTCGACCAACCGGGTCCGGCCGTTCTCGGCCAGGTACTCCGCGCTGCGGCTGTAGTCGAAGCCCATCTCCTCCAGCAGCGCCAGCTCGATCTCGAGGAACTCGATCGGCGCCCGCCGGATGGTGATCTCCGAACCGGTCACGACCGCCGCGGTGATCAGGCTCATCGCCTCGATCGGGTCCTCCGACGGCGCGTAGTCGACGTCCACGTCGATCTCCGGCTTGCCGTGCACGGTCAGCGTCGTCGATCCGATGCCGTCGATCGTGACTCCGAGCAGGTCGAGGTAGAAGCACAGGTCCTGCACCATGTAGTTGGAGCTGGCGTTGCGGATCACGGTCACGCCGTCGTACCGGGCCGCGGCCATGATCGCGTTCTCGGTCACGGTGTCGCCGCGCTCGGTCAGCACGATCGGCTTGCCCGGCGACAGTGCCCGATTCACCACCGCGTGGTACTCACCGCCGGTCGCCTTCACGTCCAGCCCGAACGGCCGCAGCGCCGCCATGTGCGGCTCGACGGTCCGGGTCCCGAGGTCGCAGCCACCGGCATACGGCAGCTGGAAGGTGTCCTCGCGGTGCAGCAGCGGGCCGAGGAACATGATGATCGAGCGGGTACGACGGGCCGCTTCGGCGTCCATGCTGCCCAGGTCGAGGTGGGCCGGCGGGACGATCTCGAGGTCGCCGGCGTCGTTCAGCCAGGTGGTCCGGACGCCGATCGAGTTCAGTACCTCGAGCAGCCGGTTCACCTCTTCGATCCGGGCGACCTTGCGCAGCGTGGTGCGGCCCTTGTTCAGCAGGCTGGCGCAGAGCAGCGCGACGCCGGCGTTCTTGCTCGACTTCACGTCGATCGACCCGGAAAGCTCCCGTCCGCCGGCGACGCGGAGGTGGACCGGACCGCCACCGAGAGAGACAATTTCAGAATCGAGGGCTTCGCCGATCCGGGCGAGCATCTCGAGGGTGAGGTTCTGATGACCCTTTTCGATCCTGTTCACCGCACTCTGGCTGGTGTTCAGTACTTCCGCGAGTTGCGTCTGTGTCCAGCCGCGATGCTTGCGGGCGTCCCGGATGAGATTTCCGATCCGGCTCAGGTAGTCATCGGTCATGGGCCGGACTTTATCTCACATGTGAGATACCTCTGCATCGACCCGCCGATTGCAGCGTAGCCAATGTCACGCCGATGCTCACACCAGCCCCCGGACGGGCCCCTCACCGTCCGTCGAAACCGCCGCCGCCTAGAGTTACCCCAACTCCCGCCGCCACCCGGAGAGGACCAGCAGATGCCCGATGACACCTCCGCCGCGGTGGTGAACGAGTTCGAGGCGGAGTCGTGGCCGCTCGATGCGGCTGCGGACAGCCTGCACCAGGTGATCGACGGGTTCCAGAACGGTGACACCCGGCCGCTGGTGATCGGCGACGGCGAGCAGCCGGTGCTCGTGGTGCTCGCGGTCGCCGACCTGGCCGACTTCCGTGCCCGCGTCGCGGAGCTGCTCGCCAATCCGGTCGACGCCGGCTGGCTGCGGTACTACCTGCGCTCGAACTTCGACATGAGCTCGGAGCGGCTCGTCGAGTTGCTCGGCGTCGACGCCGAGCACGGCCTGTCGTCGCTGGCCAGCCAGGTGAACGTCGAGCAGGCCGCCGTACTGATGCCGGATCATCTGCGCCGGACCGAAGCCGGTGCGAACCCGCTGATGCTGATCGGCGACGGGATGATGGCGACGGCGGCGCTGGTCGCGTTCCCGGCGTTCCAGGTGCTGCTCGCGCTCGAGGGCGGGAAGGTCGACGACGACTCCTGCGCGCACGACGACGAGGAGAAGCCGACCACGCCGCTGGAGGTGCTGGCCGAGCGGCTCGGACCGGTGTCGACTCAGCTGGTCGCCCAGATCAACTCCGGTCGCGAGCCCCACCTGCCGCGGTACGAGCTGCACTTCGAGGACGACCTGCTCGAGCACCTGCGCGACCTGGAGGCACGGGCGCAGAAGGCTCCTGGCGGCGGCGCGTACGACGAGCTGAACACGCTGCTGCACCAGTTCGACGAGATGCGCAGCGGGCTGACCGAGGTCGAGGAACTGGACGAGGCGCCGTACCTGGAGGCGACCGACCTCAAGGCGGCGTTCCCGGACCTGCGGGACAACTTCCGAGAAGGCTCCGACGATCCGTACCTCATCGGTCTCGACGGCCGTCCGCTCGCCGGGCTGATCACCTACGACCTGTACGAAGAGCTGCAGAAGGTCTCGGTGGAGCTCGACGGGACCGACGAGGCACCGGTGCTCCCGCTCCCCCAGCCGCGCTGGGAGAACGGGCCCCCGCTGCTGCCGTTCGATGCCGCGATCGAGGTCTGCGACGCGGTGATCGAGGACATCTCCAACGGCGAGGCGTCGATGATCTTCGTCGCCGACGAGGACGGCGAACCCGAGCTGGTCCTGGCGCCGTTGGTCTGGCTCTGGGCCTACGTCGACCACCTGGACCTCGAAGGCGCCGACATCTGAGCTCCCGCCCCTCGGCGTTCCCTGAGTGGGGAACGCGAGCTCAGCCCAGGGGGAAGAGGGGCTTCCACTCGGCGAGGGTGGCGATCTCGTAGATGTCGGCCGGGGTGTACGGGTCCTTCGCGAGGATCTCGCGGAGCTCGGCCTCGTCGGCGACGTCGTAGACGAGCAGCGCGCCGGTCTCGTCGGTGAAGGGTCCGGCGGCGACGAGCTTGCCGGCCGCCTTGAGCTCGGTGAGGTACTCGCGATGGGCCGGACGGACCTCCAGCCGGCGCTCGGTCTCGGCAACATCGAAGCGCAACTGCACGACATATTGGGCCATGCCGAAAACCCTACACGGCCTTGCCTGCAAAGGATTTGGTGCGGGAAGGGAGTCACGAGCCGCCACAGCGGCTGGTTCAGGTCGGACCCGAAAGTCGACGAGTGATCGCCCTTCCCGCCCGGATATTCTGACTACCTTACCGGCCGCAACGCAAGGGGTTGGTTAAGGAAATTACTGCGGACAGTTGAGTCACGTAACGCTTCGTGATCGAACCCCCGATCGCGTCGATCAGAGTGCCGATACATCCGTACTGTCCGTCACGCCGCTCCGCTGTCAAGGCCCGATGGCCGGAATACCAGCCGCGGGCCACCATCGGCGCGGTCGCCTGGCCGGTGCGTGGACCGATCCTCGCCGAAGGTCTGGCGCAGCTGCTCCCGGCTCACGTCTGCAGGCTAGCGGTCGTGAGCCGGGAGCGACCGCTTACAGTGCGGCGCGGCCGGCCTCGAGGCGGGCCACCGGGATGCGGAACGGCGAGCAGGACACATAGTCCAGGCCTGCCTCGTGGAAGAAGTGGATGCTGTCCGGGTCGCCGCCGTGTTCGCCGCAGATGCCGAGCTTGAGATCCGGCTTGGTGGCGCGGCCGCGGTCGACGCCGGTACGGACCAGCGCGCCGACACCTTCCCGGTCGATCGACTCGAACGGCGATACCGCGAAGATGCCCTTCTCCAGGTAGCGGGCGAAGAACGCGCCCTCGACGTCGTCGCGGCTGAAGCCCCACGTGGTCTGGGTCAGGTCGTTGGTACCGAACGAGAAGAAGTCGGCCGCCTCGGCGATCTGGTCCGCGATCACTGCCGCGCGCGGCAGCTCGATCATCGTCCCGATCGGGATGTCCCACTCGACGCCCAGCTCGGCGATCACGCGTTCCACCTCGTCCCGGGCCAGGTGCAGCTCCTGGACCGCGCCGACCAGCGGGATCATGATCTCCGGCTGCGGGTCCTTGCCCTGCTGCTTCAGCTCGACGGCCGCGGACGCGATCGCCCGGACCTGCATCGCGAACAGCCCGGGGATGACCAGGCCGAGCCGGACACCCCGCAGGCCGAGCATCGGGTTCTCCTCGTGCAGCCGCTCGACCGCAGCCAGCAGCGCGGCATCGTGACCCGGGTCCTGACCGCGCTCGCGGGCCAGCGCGACCTTGACCGCCAGATCCTCCATCGACGGCAGGAACTCGTGCAGTGGCGGGTCGATCAGCCGGATCGTCACCGGCTGCCCGTCCATCGCGGCCAGCAACTCCAGGAAGTCGCCCCGCTGCAACGGCTCGAGCTCGGCCAGCGCCGCATCGCGATCACCGTCGTTGTCGGCCAGGATCAGCCGCTCGACAGCTTCCCGGCGCTCGCCCAGGAACATGTGCTCGGTCCGGCACAGCCCGATCCCCTCGGCCCCGAACCGCCGCGCCCGGGCCGCATCGTCCGCGGTGTCCGCATTGGTCCGTACGCCGAGCCGCCGTACGTCGTCCGCATGCGTGATCAACCGGTGCACCGCGGCCACGAGTTCGTCGCCGGACTCGGGAGCCAGCGAACCTTCGAAGTACTGCACCACCGGGGACGCGACCACCGGGACCTCGCCGCGGAACACCTCGCCGGTCGTCCCGTCGATCGAGATCGTCTCACCGGCCTCGATTACCGTGCCGTGCACCTTGATGGTGCCCTGGGCAACGTTCACGTCGAGTTCCTCGGCGCCGCAGACACAGGTCTTGCCCATGCCGCGGGCAACCACGGCCGCGTGCGAGGTCTTGCCGCCGCGGCTGGTCAGGATCCCCTGCGCCGCGATCATGCCGTGCAGGTCGTCCGGGTTCGTCTCGCGCCGGACCAGGATCACCTTCTCGCCGCGGTCCGCGGCCTCGACCGCGGCGGCCGACGTGAACACGATCGTGCCGGACGCCGCACCCGGCGACGCACCGATCGCCTTGGTGATGAGATCGGTGTCCGCGTCCGCGTCGAACCGCGGGAACATCAACTGCGCGAGCTGCGCACCCTTCACCCGCTTCAGCGCCTCGTCGGTGTCGATCACGCCCTCGTCGATCAGGCTGGTCGCGATCCGGAACGCGGCCGCCGCGGTCCGCTTGCCGACCCGCGTCTGCAGCATCCACAGTTTGCCGCGCTCGACAGTGAACTCGATGTCGCACAGGTCGCGGTAGTGGCCCTCGAGCTTGGCCATGATCGCCATCAGATCGTCGTACGACGTCTTGTCGATCTGCTCCAGGTCCGCGAGGGGGACGGTGTTGCGAATGCCGGCCACCACGTCCTCGCCCTGCGCGTTTTGCAGGTAGTCGCCGTACACACCGGGCTGACCGCTCGACGGGTCGCGGGTGAACGCGACGCCGGTGCCGGAGTCCATGCCGAGGTTGCCGAACACCATCGAGCAGATGTTGACCGCAGTACCGAGGTCGGTCGGGATCCGCTCCTGCCGGCGGTAGAGGATCGCGCGCTCGGAGTTCCACGAGCCGAAGACGGCCTCGATCGCCAGGTCCATCTGGGTCCGCGGGTCCTGCGGGAACTCGCGGCCGGTGTGCTCGTGGACGGCCTGCTTGAAGGTCTCGACCAGGCGCTTCAGGTCGTCCGCGTCCAGGTCGAGGTCGTTGCGGGTGCCCTTGGCTTCCTCGGCCGCCTCGATCGCGCCCTCGAACACGTCGCCGTCCATGCCGAGCACGGTCTTGCCGAACATCTGGATCAACCGGCGGTACGCGTCCCAGGCGAACCGCGGGTTGCCGGAGTGATGCGCGAGCCCGTTCACCGAGTCGTCGTTCAGGCCGACGTTCAGAACGGTCTCCATCATCCCGGGCATCGACACGGCCGCTCCGGACCGGACCGAGACGAGCAGCGGGTCGTCGGCCTGGCCGAGCTTCTTGCCCATCTTCTGCTGCAGTACGTCGACGTGGTGGTCGATCTCGTCGGCCAACTCCGGTGGCACCGAGCCGGTGGCCAGGTACGCGCGGCAGGCCTCGGCGCTGATGGTGAATCCGGGTGGCACCGGCAGGCCGAGGTTGGTCATCTCGGCCAGGTTCGCCCCCTTCCCGCCGAGCAGCTCCTTCATGTCCTTGTTGCCTTCGGCGAAGTCGTAGACGAGTTTCGGCACGATCACTCCCTGTGGTTCAGGCGGTGCTTCTGAGCGCGGTGTGGTGGCCCGCTGGCCCATCGACTCCAGTGGCGGGGGCGTTGCTCTCAGAGTAAGCCCGAAAACCAGTCCAGTTGAACACTGGTCTCACGATGCCGACGTGACTCTGCCCACAGGTCGAAGGCCGGAAAACCCTTCCCCCGTTGACAACGCAAGACAATCGGCACGTTCGCCAACGAAACCTTCCAGCGAATCGCTCCCGGGGTTTCGTCGTGTCGACGGCGGGCACCGCGAGTGGTGTTCGTCTCGCCGTCCGGCGCGTCGCGGTGCCCGCGGGTTACGCTCGGCACTGCCGACGGTTCGCCTGGTCGGGTGGTCGACGACGAGGCGAGGCAAGAGGGAACCCGGTGTGAATCCGGGACTGCCCCGCAGCGGTGAACGGGAACGACAGCCGTCAGACAGCACTGGACGCCCGGCGTCCGGGAAGCGACGGCCAGTAGGCCGACCGGTCGGACCGACCGGACTGCCCGTGAGTCCGAAGACCTGCCGACGGTCCGCGCACCAGCCGGTGCGCGGTGGATCGGTGGTCTCGTGGGAGGACCCGTCCGGCGTCTCCGCGACCCCGCCGATCCCTGGCACGCTCGCGAGGAGAGAGACGTGAACACCATCAAGACAGTGCTGGGCTATCCGCGCATCGGCCCGGACCGTGAACTCAAGAAGGCCGTCGAGAAGTACTGGTCCGGCGACAGCGACGCGGCCGAACTGGAGGCGACCGCCCACCGACTGCGCGCCGACACCTGGCGCGACCTGGCCGGCCGCGGACTCGACGTTCTCCCCGGTAACACCTTCTCGTACTACGACCAGATGCTCGACCACGTGCAGCTGTTCGGGATCATTCCGGAGCGCTTCCGCGCCCTCGGTCGCTCCGGACTCGACACGTACTTCGCGATGGCACGTGGCCACGCCGAGGTCGCGCCGCTGGAGCTGACCAAGTGGTTCGACACCAACTACCACTACTTGGTCCCCGAGCTCACCGAGAACACGGTGTTCCGGCTCAACCCGGCCAAGCCACTCGAAGACCTGGCGGCCGCGCGAGAAGCCGGTGTGGAGACCCGCCCGGTCCTGATCGGACCACTGACCTTCCTGCTGCTCTCGAAATCCACAACTCCGGGCTTCGAGCCACTCAGCCTGCTCGACCGTCTCCTGGACGCGTACGCCGAACTCCTCGGCAGGCTCGATGCCGCGGGAGCCGACTGGGTGCAGCTGGACGAGCCGGCGTTGGTCCAGGACCGCACACCGGCTGAGCTCGACGCTCTCCGTCGCGCGTACGACCGGTTGGCGAAGCTCACCGAACGCCCGCGTCTCCTGGTCGCGACGTACTTCGGAGATCCCGGTGCTGCCCTGCCGGTGCTGGCGTCCACCGCGGTCGAGGGGCTGGCGGTCGACCTCGTGTCCACTCCTGGCCTGGTCGACCAACTGGCCGTCTTGCCGGCCATCCAGCGTAAGACCGTTTTCGCCGGGGTGGTCGACGGCAGGAACGTCTGGCGCACTGCCCTGGGTGAGGCGTTGTCGACCTGCGTGAAGCTGCTCGGCTCCGTCGGCCGGCTCGCCGTCTCCACCTCGTGCTCGCTGCTCCACCTGCCGTACGACGTGGATGCGGAGGACGAGCTCGATCCGCAGGTGCGGGCGCGACTCGCGTTCGCGCGGCAGAAAGTCGACGAGGTGGTCCTGCTCGGCCGTGCGCTCAGCGAGGACGAGCCCGGCGTATTGGTGAACCTCGACAATCCGTCCCGCGGCCCGTTGAACGAGTCCGGCCTCGCTCGTGAGCAGGCGGTCCGCGACCGGGTCGCCGCGATCGGTCCCGAGGATCGGCAGCGAGCGCCGTACGACGAACGCCGGAAGGCGCAGGAGTCGATCGGGCTGCAGGATCTCGCGACCACCACGATCGGCTCGTTCCCGCAGACCGCGGATCTCCGCCGTACCCGGACCGAACTCCGGTCCGGCCGGATCGACCAGGCGACGTACGACGAGCGGATGCGGGCCGAGATCGCGCGGGTGATCAGCCTGCAGGAAGAACTCGGGCTGGACGTGCTCGTGCACGGCGAGCCCGAGCGCAACGACATGGTCCAGTACTTCGCCGAACAGCTGGACGGCTTCGCGACCACCAGGCACGGCTGGGTGCAGTCGTACGGCAGCCGGTGCGTCCGACCACCGATCCTGTACGGCGACGTGTCGCGACCCGAGCCGATGACCGTGCGCTGGGCGTCGTACGCGCAATCGCTGACCGAGCGGCCGGTGAAGGGGATGCTGACCGGGCCGGTGACGATCCTGGCCTGGTCCTTCGTCCGCGACGACCAGCCCGTCGCCGTCACCGCCGATCAGGTCGCGCTGGCCCTGCGGGACGAGGTGGTCGACCTGGCGTCGGCCGGGATCAGGATCGTGCAGGTGGACGAACCTGCGCTGCGCGAGTTGCTGCCGTTGCGATCGGCGGAGCAGAAGGCGTACCTGGACTGGTCGGTCGGTGCGTTCCGGCTGGCCACCGGCGGGGCGTCCGCCGAGATCCAGATCCACACGCATCTGTGCTACTCGGAGTTCGGTGCGGTGATCGCCGGGATCGACGGACTGGACGCCGACGTGACCACGATCGAGGCCGCGCGGTCGCGCATGGAGATCCTCGGCGACCTCACCGCCGCCGGCTTCCGCCGCGGCGTTGGCCCGGGCATCTACGACATCCACTCTCCTCGCGTCCCCAGCCAGGAGGAACTCACGGACCTGATTGACCGGGCCGTGGCGGCCGTGCCGGCAGACCGGTTGTGGATCAATCCGGACTGCGGCCTGAAGACCCGCGGCTACGACGAGGTGATCCCCGCGCTCCGGCACCTGGTCCAGGCGGCCCGGACCGCCCGCAGCTGAGTGGCCTTGCCGTGGGCACCTTGTCTGGTGCCCACGGCAACCGGGTCAGAGTTTGCGGCGGGTGCGGAGGTAGTCGCCTACTACGGCGGCGCCGAGGCCGTCGGGGTCGGGGGCCAGGACTCGGCCGCCGCTGCGGCGGGCCAGGAGGTCGACGAAGGCGTTGAGGCGGGGGTCGTCGCCCAGGCGGAAGACCGTGAGCGACGCGCCGAGTTTGGCCAGGCGGTCCACCTCGAAGATCGTCTTGCGGAGCGTGGCCGGCTCGGGTGGGTAGGAGAACTCCGCCGTACCGTCCGGCTCGAGGTGCGCGGTCGGCTCGCCGTCGGTCACCATCAGGACCACCGGCTGCGCGTCCGGATGGCGACGCAGATGACGGCCGGCCAGCAGCAGGGCGTGATGCGCGTTCGTCCCCTGCTCCCAGGCGCCCTCCATCCCGATCAGCTGCGGCAGCTCGACGACTCCGGCGTACCTCCCGAACGTGATCAGCTGGAGCGCGTCGTTGCGGTAGCGGGTCGAGATGAGCTGGTGCAGGGCGAGTGCCGTCCGCTTCATCGGCAGCCAACGGCCCTCCTGGACCATCGACCACGACGTGTCGACCAGCAACGCGACCGCGGCCCGGGCCCGGTGCTCGGTCTCCGCGATCTCCACATCAGCCACATCCAGCTTGACCGACCCACTGCGCGTAGCACTCCGCAGTACTGCGTTCCGCACGGTCCGAGGCACATCCCACGGCTGGGTGTCGCCGAACTGCCATTGCCGGCTGGAGCCACTCAGCTCCCCAGCAGCCCCGGCATTGGCAGCGTCGCGTTCACCCGATCCCCGAGCAGCCCGCAGTACGTCGGCCAGCGCGGTCTGCCCGAGCTGTCGCAGAGCCTTCGGCGACAACCGCAACGAACCATCAGGCGCTCGCTCGAGCAAGCCCTGGTCGCGCAGCTGCCTCTCCAGCTCGGACAACCGGCGAGCATCCACCGTTGCCTCGTCGCCGAGCTGCCGGGTGAGCGCATCGAGGTCGATGTCCTCGAGCCGCGCGCCCGGATACGACTGCGCCAACTGCTCGGCCAGCGCATCGAGCTCGGCGAGGTCGGACATCGCCCGCGCACCGTCGGCGAGACCGAGCGGGTCGTCACCACTCATCCGCTCCGACCCGGTCCAGTCCTCCCCCGGCCGCAGCGACTGCAGCTGGGCGTCCAGCTCCGCCAACTGCTGGGCGAGTTGCGGACTGCCGAAGGCCTGCTGCGACAACTCCATCAGCTCGGCCCGCTGCTCGGCAGTCATCGAGTTCATCATCCGCTGCGCCGCGGCCGCCCGCTGCGCCAGTACGTCGATCAGTTCGTCGACGTTCTGCGGATTCTCCGGGAAGAACTCGCCGTGCCTGGCCATGAACTCGTCGAACAACTCCGGCACCTCGGGCCGGTCCTGCGCGTGCGCGGCGAGCAACGCGTTGAGGTCGGTGAGCATCTCGTTGATCCGCTCGACGTCCTCAGGCGTAGTCTGCTGCAGCGCCTCCTTCATGCCCTCGAACCGCGACCCGAGCAGCTCGCGCCCGAGCAACTCCCGGATCTCCTCGTACTTCTGCCGCGCCTCCGACGACTCCCACTGGTAGTTGGCCAGCTCCCGTACGGCGGCCGCCGTACCCGACGGAAGCGCGTCGAGCTCGGCCTCCTTGAACCGGGCATCGTCGGACGGGTTCGGGAACAGTTCGCGCCGCTCGGCTGCCAGCGCCTCGTCCAGCAACCGCTGGACATCCCGCAGGGTGCCGTCGAGGTTGTGCCGCCGCTGGATCTCGCGGCGGCGCTCCCACATCCTGCGGGTGAGGTCGTCCAGGCCCTGGGTGTTCCGGGTGCCGCGCCGGAGAAGTTCCTCCAGCGCGGACCGCGGCGACGAGCCGTTCATCACGTCGCGGCCGATCTCATCCAGCGCGTCGCGCAGATCCGCGGGCGCCTTCAGTGGATCCGGCCCGTCGTGCCACGGCCCGTAGGACCAGCCTTCCGGTATGGACGCGGACATGTCAGATCCCGTAGATCGTCGTGTCGTTGTCGGCGTCCTTGGCCAGTCGTTTCGACAGGTACAACGCCTCCAGGGCGAGCTCGACCGCGGCAGCGATGCGGCCGGGCGACTCGTCCGGCTCGACGCCGGCGCGCGCGGCGACGTCGTGCAGAACCGGCAGCTCCGGCAGCGCGGCCAGAACGTCCCGGCCGGGCACCCGCTCACCCGTGGTGACAAGGTTGCCATCAGCAACAGCGTTGGCCAGCGGGCTGAGGTCGAGCCCGGCGAACCGCTCCCGTGCGGTGTCGGCGACCGAGCGACGCAGCAGGTACTCGAGCAGCTCGATCTCGCGCCCTTCCTCGCCCGGCTCGAACTCGAGCTTGCCGCGCAGTACGGCGGGCACGGCCTCCAGATCGACCGGCCGCGCGACGGCCGGCTCCTCGCCGGTGATCGCGCTGCGCCGGAGCGCGGCGGCGGCGATCGTCTCGGCCGCGGCGACCGCGAACCGGGCCGACACACCCGAGCGCTGATCGATCGACGTCGACTCGCGCAGGTGCCGGACGAACCGGGCCAGCACCTCGAGCAGCGGCTCGCCGACCTCGGCGGTGAACTCGGCCTCCTGCCGGATCACGTCCACCTCGGCGTCGATGTCGAGCGGGTAGTGGGTCCGGACCTCGGCGCCGAACCGGTCCTTCAGCGGCGTGATGATGCGGCCGCGGTTGGTGTAGTCCTCCGGGTTGGCCGTTGCCACCAGCAACACGTCGAGCGGCAGCCGCAGCGTGTACCCGCGGACCTGGATGTCGCGCTCCTCCATCACGTTGAGCAGCGCGACCTGGATCCGTTCGGCCAGGTCCGGCAGCTCGTTGATCGCCACGATGCCGCGGTGCGCCCGGGGCACGAGACCGAAGTGGATGGTTTCCGGGTCACCCAGACTGCGGCCCTCGGCAACCTTCACCGGGTCCACGTCACCGATCAGGTCGCCCACCGAGGTATCCGGTGTCGCGAGCTTCTCGGCGTACCTCTCGCTTCGATGGATCCAGGTGACGGGCAGTTCGTCGCCGAGCTCCGCGGCGCGGCGGCGCGACGCCGGCGTGATCGGTTCGAGCGGGTGCTCGGGCAGTTCGGCGCCCTCGATCACCGGAGTCCATTCGTCCAGCAGGCCGACCAGCGTGCGCAGCAGCCGGGTCTTGCCCTGGCCGCGCTCACCGAGCAGGACGACGTCATGCCCCGCGAGCAGGGCGCGTTCGAGTTGCGGAATCACCGTCCGGGTGAACCCGACGATGCCGGGCCACGGATCACGCCCGGCCCGGAGTTCTGTCAGCAGGTTGTCACGAATCTCGGCCTTGATCGACCGTGGGAGATACCCGGCGGCCCGGAGGTCACCGGCCTTACGAGGAAGTTCAGCAGGTGCACTAGTCACAGGTGAGACGTTAGCTCGCTCACCCCAAATCGCACCCCGAATATCTCAGCAGGCGGCCTCGCTCAGCGCTTGGGCGTGACCCGGCCGGAGGTGAAGACGTGACTCGGCGTGAACGTGACCGGGACGCACGGATGCTCCGGCGCCTCGCGGGTGACGAAGTGATCGCCGTCCGCGGGCTCGGTTGGGCGCAGCTCGTACTCCTGCACAGGCAGCTCGGCGAACGACAGCCGGTCACCGGTGGCCTGATACGCCATCACCAGCGCGTCGTCGCGCCGTACGACGTCCAGCCGGACGCTGGCACGTTCGTAGCGGCCGACATGGCGGTCGTCGACCGGAGCGTCGGCCGGCTGCGGTGAGGCCGGGTGGCCGACCCCGGTGAAGTGCGTGAAGACCTCGGTGGCCAGCGGCTCGAACAGGGTCGTGCCATTGCCGGAGTTGGTCAGCAGACACATGATCAGCCGCGCCTCGGGGTCGATCCGGAGGAACGCCAGCTGGGAGATCGTCGTACCGTCGTGGCCGAACAGGCCGCGGCCTTGCCAGTCATAGATCCGCCAGGCCAGGCCGAGGTTGCTGAAGCCGCCGATGCCACCGGCGTACGGGACCTGCGGGTCCTGCATCGACCGGTAGCGGTCGTCGGTCAGGTGGATCCGGGCGAACTCGAGCAGGTCGCCGGCCGACGCGGTGACCCCTCCGGCCGGACCGATGCTCCGAGGCAACTGCCACGTCTTGACCGGCGATCCGTCGGTGCCCAGGTGACCCAGCGCGGCGCGGTGCAGGATCGCCTCCTCCGGCAGCGTGACCGTCCTGGTCAGTCCGAGCGGCTCGACCAGCCGCTTGCGCAGCGACTCGTCCCAGCTGCCGCCGTCGAGCACCTCGATCAGCCTGCCGAGCAGCACGAACCCGGCGTTGCAGTAGGAGTACGCCGTACCTGGCTCGAACAATTGCTCGACGTCTGCGAGGAGACCGACGTACCGCTCGAGGCACTCGTCGCCGCGGCCGGTGTCGGTGAACACGTCGCCGTCGATGCCGCTGGTGTGAGTGAGCAGGTGACGGACGGTGATCCGTGGATCGATCGATGCCTCAGGCAACAATTTCACCACGGCGTTGTCCAGATCGAGCCGCCCCTCCGCGGCCAGCTGGACGATCATCGTCGCGGTCCACGGCTTGCTGACCGACCCGAGCTGGAAGAGCGAGTCCTCCGTCGTTTCGACCCCGGTCGACGCATTCAGCACGCCGTACGGCGCGATCGTCGTCTCACCGTCGTGCCAGATCCCGAGCACCGCCCCCGGAACCTTCGCCGTCACCGCCAATTCACTCAACCGTGCAGACCAGTCAGGCATGCGCCCAACCTACTTCGTTGCCTCCTCCAGCAGCGCACGGAGGGCGGTCCAGGCAGCGGTCTCATCGAAGTTCTCCGCCAGCAGGATCTTCGTCGCCAGGCCGGCCGAGTCCCGGTAGAACGCGAGCAGCAGGTGCTCGGTGCCGATGTAGTTGTGCCCCAGCGTCAGCGCCTCCCCGACCGCGCCTTGCAGCACGTGCGCGGTCCGTCGGGTGAACGGCGGTCGCTCGGCGTCGAGCGTCTTCGGCGGGTCGGTCGGCTCCTCCGCTGGATTCACCTCGTCGACGGCGGCGCGGACCCGTTCTTTGGTGATCCCGTGGTGCAGCAGGGCCTTCGTACCCAGCGACTCGGGCTCGGCGTAGAACGCGAGCAGCAGATGTTCGGTGCCGATGTAGTCGTGGTTGTCGCCGCGGGCCACGTCCGCCGCGGCCTTCACCACAGCCATCGCACGCTTCGTGTACCGGTTGAAGGCCGGCTTGCTGGTCCACGAGTCGGCGAAGCGCTTGTGCGCGGCCTGCTTGCTCACGCCGAGCACCGCGCTGATCTCGACCCAGGACTTGCCGGCGCCGCGGGCGCGGTCCACGAAGAAGCCGAGTGCGGCGTCGCCGGTGCTGGTCAGTTCGCTGATCGTCGACGCCGCGGCGCCAAGCTGCTCGAGTTCGTCGTCGCTGCCGGCGTCCGACTTGATCGTGGTGATGAGTTGCTGCAGGTCAGGTCCAGGAGTCATGCCGTCAACCTTAGGTTGACAATCTGTTGGGCGTCAACCCTGGGTTGACGCGGCCTGGGCTGTACGGTTTGGCGCGTGCAACCTCTGCCGGATGTGATCAGTGACGGGCTGCGGGTGCTGTTCTGCGGGATCAATCCCGGGCTGATGTCGGCGGAGACCGGTCATCACTTCGCCCGGCCGGGGAATCGGTTCTGGCCGGCGTTGCACCTGGGTGGGTTCACGCCGCGCCAGTTGCGACCGGACGAGCAGGGTGAGCTCCTGATCTACCGCCTCGGGATCACCAACGTCGTCGACCGCCCGTCCGCGCGAGCCGACGAACTGACGCGCGCGGAGTATCTGGCCGGCGGGGAGAACCTGGTGAAGAAGGTCCTTCGCGTCCAGCCGGAATGGCTCGCGATCGTCGGCGTCACGGCGTACCGGGACGCTTTCGGCGAGCGGAAGGCTGCCATGGGCAAGCAGGACCGCCTGATCGGGGACGCCCGCGTCTGGATCCTGCCGAATCCGAGTGGGCTCAACGCGCACTACACCTTGCCGAAGCTCGCCGCCGCGTTCGCGGAACTCGAGCAGGTCAGTTGACAGGCCGCCGTACTGCTGCCCGATGCGGCCCTGCCCGACTGACCTGACACCTGGGGTGGGCAGGATTGGGCCCATGCGTGCGAGCGAGCTGATCCAGTCCGTCGACAAGCTTCCGTACGGCGTGCGGCAGCGGGCGGCCGCACTGGCGGGCCGTCGGCTGAACGGGTCGACGCTCCTCGACGAGCTGGCACGCTGTGCGTCGTACGAGCGGACGCTCGGGCTGACCGTCGCGCAGGCGGCCGGGGACGTCTCTTACGTGACCGCGTTGCTGCGGGACCCAGATCCCTCGGTGCAGGCGCCTTCTCGGCAGCCAACCTGTTCCGCTCCCGTCTGACGGCAAGCGAAGCCAACTGGTCCCCCGAGTCCCTGGCGGATCCGGCGACACAGCTCGTCCACGACCCGGACCTGGTCGCCGGCCTCCTCGCCTGGTCCCTGATCTCCACCGCCGGCCCGCGCTCGGGCTGGTCCTCCACCTGGCGCGCGTTACTCATTGCCCTGCGCAACCACCCGTCCACCGACGTACGCCAGCTCGCGCTCGAACTGACGACGGCGAGCGAGGATTAGTCCTCCTGCTCGGCCTTCTCCTTGGCCCGTTTGCGGCGCTTGCCTTCGTGCATGGCGATGACGCGGGCGATGGGGATGGCTCGGCCGTCCTCGAGGAGGTCTTCGGGCAGAGATTGGGGAGCTGGGAGCTGATCGGCCCAGCGGTCGGCGTCGCCCAGTTGGTCGACGGCAGTGCGGACGGTGAAGTCGCGCGGAGTGACCCGGTCCAGGTCGTCCCAGCCGACCGGGAACGACACCGGCGTACCGGGCCGGACCCGCGGACTGTACGCCGCGACCACCGTCGCCCCACCGGATCGCGTCGAGTCGACGAACACCTTCCCGCCCCGGTCCTCCTTGATGTACGCCGTGGTCGCGACGTCCGGGTCGATCCGCTCGGCCCGCGCCGCGATCGCCCGGGTCGCCGCAGCCGCATCCTCGATCGACACCGACTCGTCGATCGGCACGAACACATGCACGCCTTTCGCGCCGCTCGTCTTCACCGCACCCGACAGCCCTGCGTCGCTCAGCGCCTGCCGCACCAGGAACGCCGCCTGCACCGCCTTCGCGAACGTCTCGTCTCCCTCCGGCGGGTCGAGGTCGAGCACGAGATGCGTGATGCGGTCCCAATGATCCGCGCGCATCAGCGTCGGGTGGTACTCGACCGCGCGCTGGTTCGCGAACCACAGCAGCGTCCGCCGGTCGTCGCACAGCGCGTACGACACCTCGCGCTTGGACGCCTCCGCCCACACCGGCACCGTCTTGACCCAGTCGGGTGTGTACTTCGGCACGTTCTTCTGCATGAATTTCGGCTGCCCTGGCCGGATCCGGATCACCGACAACGGCCGCTCCCGCAACTCGATCAGGATCCGCTCGTGCACCGCATCCAGATAGTCGACCAGATCCCGCTTGGTCGCGTCAGCCCCGTCGAACAGGGGCTGATCCAAGTTGGTCAGGTCGACGCCGTCCCGCGTCTCATCCGGCTTGCTCGCCATTCCCAGAGCTTAGAAGGCCGACAAGGGCTTCGAGAACCTTTTCCTCCTCGCCGGGTTCCACCGTCTGCGGGTTGAGTGCGATCGCGTCGTCGGGCAAGCGATAGGTGCCGACCGCGATCCGCGGGTCGCCGTCCCACAACGCCGTGACCAGGTCGTCCCGGGTCCAGCCGGAGGTTGTCGACAATCGCACAACCGCTCGGCTGTGCGGCTGACCCGCCTCGCTCGGATAGCCGCGGGTGACGGTCACTCCCGGCAGTCCCTGCACTCCGCGGATCCAGTTGTCGACAATCCGTTCGTAGCCGGCGAGCGTCGCCGCCTCATCCTGCTCCAGCGTCCACTCGACCGCCGCGAGCAAACCGAGCAGTTCCTCCTTCCCGACCTTCATGCCGCGCCCGATGTCCTGGTTGGGCGATGCATGCAGCCGGCAACGGTCCACGATCCACCGGCGGCCCAGCACCAGGCCGCTGGCCTGCGGACCGCGTAGCCCCTTCCCACCGCTGAGGATCAGCGCGTCCGCGCCCACCTCCCGAGTGAATCGCCACAGTGTCGAGACCGGTGGAATCTGTGCGGCCGCGTCAACGATCACCGGTACGCCGGCCTCCGCGGCGACGCCGACCACGTCTTCGACGGCAAGCGCGCCCGCCGCGAAGTGAGTCCCGGCGAACCACAAGACGCAGGCCGGCTTCCGAGCGAGCGCGGCCCGCAGGTCGTCGACCGACGGACCGATCTCGACGATCCGGGCCCCGGTCAACTGGACGCCGTAGTCGTAGCCGTTCCGCTGCGAAGCGAACATCACCACCTCGGTATCGACCGGGAATGCCTGCGACTGATCGGTGATGCAGGCGGCAACGGTCAGTGTGATCGCCGCTGCCGCACCGCAGGTCACGTACGCCGCCTCGTTGTGCGTCAGCGCGGCCAGCCGCTCGCCCACGCGGGTGTGCAGTTCGTCCAGGTCGACGAAGTGAGCGGCCGCGCCGTTCATCGCCTTCAGAACCGGGGCCGGCATCAACGAGCCACCGAGCATGGTCAGAGTGGCGGACGCGTTGATCACCGGCCGCACCCCAAGCCCGCCGAGTGTGGTGGACGGACGGACCGGCGGATCTACCTCGAGCGGATCGCTCATCCGACCAGGAACCTTGACATCGGCCGGACCCCGGACAGCTCGGCCAACCACGCATCGAGGAAGTCGTTGTCCGTCCCATCGAGGTGCGTCAGCTTGTAGACACCCGCGGCAGGCAGGGCATTGATCAGCGACGCACACCAGTCCGGATCGTCCGCCGCGACCAGGCTCGTCGCGGTCACCGCAGGCGCGTGCCAGGTCGGATCGAAGTAGGACAGCGTGTTGTCGACAATCTGCACCGACGATCCGGCTCGGAGATGATCGTTGAGCTCCTCGAGCGGATACGAACTGGACCTGAGCCGCGCCTCCATCGCCCGGTAGAACAGCAGATCCGTCACCCGGAGCGCGGTGACACCGGGCCGCCGGGCGGCCGTCAGCACGGCCAGGTCGTCGCCGGTCACCGCGACCCGCGCCGGATCGACCTCCGACAACCCCAGCAGGAACTCGGCCGCCCGAAGACAGTCCGCCGCGATCCCGCGATAGATGTACGACGCCGGATCGTCGATGCCCATTGTCAACAACCCTGGGTACGCCGCCGAGAATCCTTCGTCGGCCAATCGTTGACCACGATGCATCAGACCGAACACGACGTACCGGCTCCGGTCGTTGGGGTGCGGTACGTGATTGACGCTGCCGTACCGCGGTGTCTGGAGCAGCGCGGGGAACGGGCCGTCACCGGTGGGGACGCTCAGGTGGCCGAAGACGCGGTACGGGCCGGTGCTCGTCAGCCGGACGGTGTAGCTGGTCGCCTCGTCGGTCGCCCGGGCCGGCACCACGTCGAGCACCGGACGAGCGGGTATTGCGGCGAGTTCCCTGTCGACCGCGGCCCAGTAGTTGTCGAAATCCATCAGTCACCGTCCCGGTTGCAGGTGCTCGGCAAGGAAGTCCTCCACGATCCGCATCACGCCCGGCAGCCCGGCGTGGTGCGCGCAGTGCGGGAACGTGTGCAGCGTCTTCTCGCAGGTCAGCGTCCGATGCAGCGCGAACCCGGTCTCCGGCGGGCAGACATCGTCCTCCAGCCCGAGGTACAGGAGCGTCGGCGCCTGCACCTTCGGCGCGAAGTTGAGGCCGTCGTAGTACGCGACCGACTCCCGCACCCGATCCACGTCCTTGGGGTGCACCCGCAGGTACTCGTTGATCTCCTCGTACGGGTACGACCGGGTCAGCGTCGGCGCGGTCATGATCCCGCACAAGTACGGCGCGCCGGCCGCGACGGCCTTGATCGCGTCTGGTCGCAGCGCCGCCGTACTGATCCCGAGCCCACCGCCCTGGCTCGATCCCTGCAATCCGATCCGTGCAGTGTCGACTTCCGGACGACCGAGCAAGACGTCGACCGCCCGGACGACGTCGAGGTAGAAGCCGCGATACCCGTAGGTGTTGTGGTCGACGATGTTGTGCGTCAGGAGCCCCGGGTAGCCGGGGTTGAACACGTCGTTCGACCGGAGCTTGCCGCGTGGCGCCACCGCGAGGGCGGCATACCCGAGCTCGGACCATTCCTTCGGGATCGTCGGCTCGGAGATGTAGCCGGGGATCGTCACCAGTGCCGGGTACGGCGCCGGCCGGTCGCGCGGGATGGTGTACCAGCCGGCGATCCGCAGACCGCCGAAGCTGGTGTAGCGCAGATCGTAGACAATCACAGTGTCCGTGGAGAGTGCCGGCATCTCGGTGAGCACCGGCTCCAGCGGGTACGACGCACAGTCCGCCAGGCCGGCCGCCCAGAAGGCGTCGAAGTCGTCCGGCAGTTCGACCTCGACGGTGGCGTTCTCAGGGTCTCTCAAGAGCATTCCTCTCGATGGGGGGGTGCTATGTAGAGCGTGCGCTGGGTGCTGTGTAGAGCGTGCGCTGGGTGCTGGTTGCTCACACGCGTTGGGGTGCTTGCAGCGCGATGCCGTCGGAGGCTGTGAACAGATGCAGCCGGACCGGGTTGAACCCGACGTACACCGTGCTGTCGTGGCCCAACTGGAACGGCGTCGGCACCCGGGCCTTCAACAGTTCGCCGTCGATCCGGACCGTGACGAGCACATCGGGTCCCAGCCCTCGAACTTCACACTGCCGTCGCCGGAACCACCTCCGGACTTGTCGTTCGAACAGGCGGACAGCAGGGGCGATGCGGCGGGTAAGGCGATGCCGAGGCCGGCAAGCTTCAGGATCTGGCGGCGGTTGAGCTCCATGGTTGGTGTCCCTTCAACGCTTGGGCGATGCGCAGTCGGTACAGACGACTCGGGCGTCCTTTCGGATGGTGCTGGGCGGTGCCCTCGACGCTCACCAGGCCGCCTGCGTCGAGGGTGCGGATCAGCCGGCGTCCGCTCTGATCCGTGATGCCAAGACGGTCGGCGAGCTCACCAGGAGAGATCGTCCGGCCTTCTAGTTCGTGGTCCAGGGCCGCCAGCCGGGAAACGGTGGCGGCGCTGAGCCCGACGGACTTCGCGAGCTGCTCGACGTGGTCGCCGTGCTCGCGGTAGGAGAAACTGAGCGCCTCGCGGACAGTGCTCGTCTTCGGGCCCATCGGCCCGATGATCACGCCGCTGTCCTCGATCAGATAGGCACAGGGCTCGTCCTCCAACTCCGCCCGCGCCGCGGCCTGCTCGGCGAGCAGCACGCAGTTGCGGGCAGACACGCCGACGCCGAAGCCTGCCGACACCTGCGCACCGAGCGCCGTAGCGGCCTCGGCGAGTGCGGGTACGGCGACCCAGTTGCGCGTCACGCGCTCGAACAGGGCCTTGTGGGCGAAGACGACGACGCCACGCCGGCCGCGATCCTCGATCCACGCGCCGGCGAACTCAGGGGTGTTCAGCAACAGGTTCATCAGGCCGACCCGGGCACGGTCCTCGTCGGACGATCGCGAGATCAGGAACACGCCGGCCGCGAACCGTTGCGCGCTGGCCCGATCGGACTCGATCCGCAACGCGAGCTCGTGCAACTCGGTCCGGATCGTGGCCGGGACCGGCATACCGCTCATGATCGGGATCTGTCCGCGAAGCTGCTCGCGGACAGCGGCCCGGACGCTGATCACGTAGCTGCGATCGCCGAACCGCTCGTACGCCGAGCGGTGGAACTCGACGATGTCCTCGACGGACTGCGTCGGTGAGTACGGCAGACACTCGATCGCATCCGGGTCCAGCTCGAGCGCGGTCGCCACCGCCTCGACCGCTTCCGCGGGGAACGTGTCGATGCTGACCGGCGTACGACCCCAGCCGCGTTCCTGGGCGCGGTAGAGGGCGAGGGTCAGGTCGAGCGCGGACGAGCGGATCACGCCGACCGGCAGACCAGGCGGGAGGAGTTCGCGGCTCTCGGTGTACGGGACCGGGCCGGCCAGGAAGCCGTCCACCCGGGTGCTGCTGAGGAACTCGGCGACCTTGGCGCGGATCTCGTCCTCGTGGTCGTAGCTGACCCACTCGAGGTCGACCCCGCGCAGCGTGCCGGCCGCGTCGCGGAACAGCTGCCCGTGCGTCGAGTGGGTCACGACCCCGATGACTATCGCCACGGCACTCCCTTTACGAACCAGGTTCGGAAATGACTCGTAAATCCGATGCCGTCCAACGTCCCTCGTGACCGGGCGTCAGGTCAAGAGATCAACAGAAAGAGATTTCACGGAGACGCAGGGTGATTCGCCGGAGCGGAAAGCGGGCCCTCACCCGATCCCTACAGCCTGGTGCTCGGGCTCGATGACGGCCACGACGCGCTCCTCGCCTCGGGGATAGGGTGCGCCGGCGTACTTGATGGCCAGATTGTCCACAATCTCCCAGGCCTCGTCGCCCTCGATCCATTCGACCACCCGGCCGCGAATGACGACCGGCTCGAACGGATTGTCGACAGGCGCGATGGACAGCGCCATCCGAGGGTCGCGGCGCAGGTTGCGTGCTTTGCGCATGGTCGGACCGGTGAACAAGACGATGCGGTCACCGCGGGCGCCGACGTACACGGGAGTGCTGTGCGGCGAACCGTCGGCGCAGATCGTGGCGAGGTGAGCGATCGAGGTCCCGTCGAGGACGCTCCGTACTTTCGGGTCAAGCATGCTGTTCTCCTTCAGCGAGGGTTTGCGGCGCGCCACGCGACGTAGTCGGCGACCGCCTTGGCGACATCGAAGGCCGGCTCGAAGCCGGTGTCGTTGGTGAGCCGGGTGATGTCGAGGTACGGGTTGTCGCCGGGACCGTCCTGCCGTCCCGGCAGGAGGTCGAGCTTCAGGCCGGGAGTGATCGCCTGCAGAGCACCCGCGAAGTCGCGGTTGGTGTACGGACGGCCGCTGGACACGTTGTAGACGTTGTGCGGCAGGGTTTTCGCGGTCGTCAGGAGTGCGATCGCGCGGCCGGCGTCCGGCGCGTAGCAGCAGTCTCCGCCGTCGTCGGCGTACAGCGGCTTCGGCTCCTCACCCCGGAGTACGGCGCTGATGTACGGCGGGATGTAGAAGAACGGTGTTTCCGGATCGACGAGCGGTCCCCAGATGGTCCCGATCCGGAGTACGACGGGCTGGGCCCCGCTGTCCTGAAGGCTGTGCATGGCGAGCGGCTCGACGGCCTTCTTGAACGCGATGACCAGGTGCGGCAGCTCTGTGGTGGCCAGGTCGAGTTCCTCGTGCCAGCGGGTTTCGGTCCGGCCGATGTACACGCCGAGGCTGCTGGCGACGGCGCACCTGCGGACGCCCCAAGCGCGGGCGGCGTCGAGCGCGTTGAGCAGACCAGTCGTGTCCGTGCGGAAGAAATCCACCGGATTCTCGCCCGGAACGCTGCCCGCGAGGTGGACGATGTCGCTGATGTCGTGGCGGGCGCCGAGGGCGAGGAAGGCGTCCCGGTCGGTGACGTCGAGGGGTTCGACGATGACCTGGCCGGCGAGGAACGACGGGACCTCGGTACGGCGGTGGGTGGTGACGACGACGTCCTGTCCGAGGTCGAGGAGCGCACGGGCGGTGTGGGCGCCGATCATGCCGAGCCCGCCGGTGACGAGAATCATCGGACGACCTCGTAGTGCAGGTGGGTCACGCCGGGCGCGGGGATGGCCTCGAGCAGGCGGAGTTCCACGTGTTCGGGGAGTTCCTGGAAGAAGCTGCGCCCGGCGCCGAGCAGGATCGGCACCTGGTGGAGGATCACCTCGTCGACGAGGCCGGCCGCGAGCGCCGACGTCACCGCGCCGCCGCCCATGATGGCGACGTCCTTGTCACCGGCGACCTCGCGTGCCGCGGCGACAGCGTCCTCGATCCCGGTCGTGATCAGGGTCTGACGATGGTCACTCATCCCCGGCACCGGACGGTGGCTGACGACGACGAGCGGCGCGGTCGGGTGTGGAGCCCCGCCGTTGACCCAGCCGGAGTCGTCGTACGTGTTGCGACCGGCCAGGCTGGCGCCGACACGTTCGGCACTCGCGTCGAAGAACCGGACACTGGCCCCGCTCAGCTTGAAGCCGTCGAACACCTGGCTCGGCGTGTCCCCGTCGAAGTACCAGTTGAACAGCATCCCCCCGTCGCCGAGCCCACGCCCAGCGCCGGGATCGCGACCGGTGATGTAACCGTCGACCGAAACCGAGTGGGCACTGATGACCTTGCTCATGGCTGTCCTCCGTGGTGATCAGATGGCTTGCGGGAAGTCGAAGAATCGGTGCGGGTCGTAGGCGCGCTTGACCGCTGCGAGCCGCTGATAGTTGGCCGCGTGGTACGCCGACGCCCAGTCGTCGAGCGCGCTGTCGGGGAAGTTGGGGTAGACGCGGCCGGACCCATCGGCGTGCGCGGTCGCCCAGGACTCGTCGACCCAAGGATCGTCCGCGTCGCCGACGTGCTCGAGCAGGAAGCGCGTGCTGCGATGAGCGAACGCCGTCGCGTTGTCGACAATCCTGTTGTAGGCCCCGCCCATCGCGGTGAACGCCAGCTCCCGTCGGCCCGTGGTCGGAGAGAACTGGGCCAGGAGAGATGCGATGGTGCCGTCGGCCATCGAGTCGGAGAAGAACTCCGACCTCAACCGGGTGAGGCGTTCGGGTTCATCGAGTGGGTCGCCGAAGGTGCTCTTCAGCCGGCTGTACGGCAGGCCGGCGCGCAAGTCGACGGTCGCGGCCCGATCGGTGAACTGCTGCACCTGTTCCCGGGTCGTCGCCTCGTCGAGTGTCGAGGCGCCGAAGAGCGTCGCCTGGACGGGTACGCCGGGCTCGGACACCAGGGAGAGGTTGACGGTGAGTTTGTCCGGGGCGTCCGGTGCCCAGACTTGCCAGGCCGAGATCAGTTCCTCAAGAGCGATGTCTGACCACTGCGCTTCGATGCGGGTCATGATCGGCTCAGGGACGGTGTCGAACCGCAGTGCGGTGACGAGACCGAACTGGCCGCCGCCGGCGCCACGAAGACCCCAGAACAGGTCTGGTTCGTGGTCAGCGTCGCACTCCACGACGCTGCCGTCCGCGAGCACGACCTGCGCGCCGACGAGGCGATCGCAGGTCAGGCCGTACTTGCGCCCGAGCAGACCGATCCCGCCGCCGAGGGTGAGGCCCGTGATGCCGACGGTCGGACCGCATCCGCCCGGCACGGTTCGGTCGTAGGCGTGCAAAGCGGCGTACACCTGTGCCAGGCGGGCGCCGGCTCCGATCGTGGCGATGCCATCGGATCCCACCGCGATGCCATCGAGACCGGACAGGTCGAGCACGATCCCGTCCGTCGAGGATCGGCCCGCGAAGCAGTGGCCTCCGCCTCGTGGGGCGATGCGGTCTCCGGTGGTTGCGGCGTACTTGATGACGGTGACGACGTCCGAGACCGAGCGGCACAGGGCTACGAACCTGGGCCGGGCGTCCCGGTAGGCGGGGTGGAACGGGCGGCGGATCTCTTCGTAGCCCGCTGAGCCGGGACTGAACAGCTCGCCGTCGAGTGCGTCGGTCCAGTCGGTCATGAGTCAGACGTTATGACCGGCACGCCGGCGGGGTCTTGAACAAATCGCGCACCGGTCAGACTCGGAGCGGCTGCCTCCGGGTAGCTAGGAACGGCTTGTACGACGCGGAGTGGTCGTGGCCGCACATGCACCGGTCAACGGTGCCGCCGAGGGGCTGGCTCGGGTTGAGGCCGAGGAGTTGGCTCGGGGTGAGGCCGGTCAGGCGGAGGCATTCCCGGCTGAGGTGCGCCTGGTCGGCGTACCCCGCGTCGATCGCCAGACCCGCCGTACCGTCCGCATCACGCCGGCCCGTGGGCGTGGCGCCGGCCTGCGCCAACGCGAGAAACCCCTGGAACCGCAAGGTCCGTTGGAGCACCTTGGGGCTCATCCCCACCGCGTGCAGGCACCGGCGACGCAGCTGACTCGCGGAGAGCGCCAGATGGTTGGCCAGCGTGTCGATGTTGAGCGGGTGCCACGGCATCAACGCCTGCACCGCCTCGCCCACCAGCGGATCCACGCGCACCGCGGTACGAAACTCCTGCACGAGGTGGGCTTGCAACAACATGAGCGCTCGTTCGGGTGTGCCGGCTCGGGCCATCGCCTCGACGAGACGGTCCTCCAAGCTTCCCCACAGATCTACCAGGCTCACGCGCTGATCCACGAGATCGTCGAGCACCGTCGGCAAGGGCGGCGCCGTACCCGGGTGGAACCGCACGCCCACGATCGTGGTGTGGGCGGGGATGACTTCGACCTCCGGACCAGTCAACGGACCCACCAACTGCGGACGCCCACCGATCGGAAAGTGAATCTCCACGCCACCGGTCGGCAAATGCCGCTGCACGTACGCCGCTTCGCCGGTCCGCTGGATCCAGACCGTCCGCACCACACCCGCCAGCCCCGGCAACGGCGGCCGCTCGACGTAGGACTCCACAACGGCCATCTTGGCACTGAAGCGGCCAACCAAGACCGCCGTCAAGACCTTCGAACGGCGTGCATGGTCACGACCGCCCGACCTCAACGCGCCCGCACACCGCGACGAATCAGCAGCGGCCCAAGCCCACACGACTTTCTGCCGAATCCTTGCCCTTTCGGGCATCACATCCGTTCCGCGGAGGACCTCCGGGCGTGTGACGAGCCGTGGTCCGCCGAAGGCGCCAAGGCAGCCGCGGCCGGAGGCTGTGTCCTGTTAGCCGCCGGAGACGCCTAGTTCGGCTTCGGCCAGGTCGGCGGTGAGGCCGTCGGTGTCGTCCAGCCAGCCGTGTGGGAGGACGATGTGGTCGCGGGGACTGCCTTGGCGACCTCGGGGTGCACCGAGTTCGGCGACCGGGAACGGGACAGTCGGATCGAGCTGGGCCAGCAGTTCGTCGAGTTGGGCGAGGGATTCGACCATGCCGAGGGCCGCGCGGAGTTCGCCGCCGGCTGGGAAGCCCTTCAGGTACCAGGGGACGTGCTTGCGGAAGTCCCGCAGGCCGCGCGGCTCCCCCATCAGGTCAGCCAGCAGCTCACCGTGCCGGCGCATCACGACAGCGACCTCACCGAGGGTCGGCAGATTCAGTGCTTCGCCACCGGAGAACGCGACCGCGAGGTCCCGGAACAACCACGGCCGGCCAAGGCATCCGCGCCCGACGATGACTCCCGCGCACCCGGTCTCCGCCACCATCCGCAAAGCGTCGCCCGCCTCCCAGATGTCGCCGTTGCCGAGCACCGGGATGCTCACGTGCTCCACCAGCGAAGCGATCGCGGACCAGTCGGCCTGACCGGAGTACGCCTGCGCCGCCGTACGCCCGTGCAACCCGATCGCCGCGGCGCCCGACTCTTCGGCGATCCGGCCCGCGTCGAGGTACGTCTGGTGGTCGGTGTCGATGCCGATCCGGGTCTTCATCGTGACCGGTACGCCGTACGGCGTCGCGGCGTGGACCGCCGAGCGCAGGATCGCGCCGAGCAGGTTGCGCTTCCACGGCAGCGCGGCGCCGCCGCCCTTGCGGGTCACCTTCGGGACTGGGCAGCCGAAGTTCAGGTCGATGTGCGCGACGCCGTACTGATCGCACAACACCTGCACGGCACGACCGATGTACGTCGGATCGACGCCGTACAACTGCACGGAGCGGACCGTTTCCCGCTCGTCGAACGTGAGCATGTCGAGCGACTTCTGGTCACCCTCGACGATCCCGCGCGACGTGATCATCTCGCACACGTACAGCCCGGCGCCCTGCTCCGCGCAGAGTCTGCGGTACGCCGCGTTGGTGATGCCGGCCATCGGCGCCAGCACCACGGGTGTGTCGATCGTGAGGTTGCCCAGTTGCAGCATGACTCAGGCCTTCGCCACCAGCACCTGGCCGTTGCCGGAGATCTGCGCCTCGTACGGCTCGACCGCGTTCGACATCGTGGTGACGTCGCAGGCGATCGGCTCGCCGGAATGCTTGACCACGGCAACATCAGCCATCGTGCAGGTCACCTTGGCTGCGTCGGGCGCCGTCCGCAGCACAGCGTCCACCACCTTGGCCTTCACGATCGCGACCGAGTCGGAGGTGAACTTGTACGACGCCGTGTACTGCTTCGCGTCGACCGTCAGCGTCCCGGTGTACGGCTTCCCGCCATACGTGACGGTGCACGTCAACGAGTGATTGCCAGGCTTCTCCACGTCGTCGATGCCCGGGCATTTCACCGTCGTGGTGGCGGACTTGCCGGCCGCGATCTGCGCCTGCTTGGCGATCGCGAACCGGATCCGGTCGGCCAGCGCCGCGTCGTTCGCCGGCTCGCCGGTCACCTTCGGCGTCGGCCAGGGCTTCGACGGTGTCGGCAGCGGGGTCAGCGCGGGCGTGGATGCGGTCGGGATCGGCGAGTTCGAGCTCGCCGGGGGCGTCGACGGAGCGGGGCTGTCGTCGGCCGCCTGCGGCTTGGAGTCCGAGCATGCGGCCAGCACGAACACCATCACCGCGGACAGGCCGAAGATCGTCAGTCCGAAGCGCAGGTGGTCACGACCGAGGAACCGCCGAGCCGCCATGTCAGCAGCCGACCAGGTGCTGGGCGAGGTAGCCGGTGACTTCGGTGAGGGCCACCCGTTCCTGTTTCATCGAGTCGCGCTCCCGGATCGTCACGGCCTGGTCGTCGAGGGTGTCGAAGTCGACGGTGATGCAGTACGGCGTACCGATCTCGTCCTGCCGGCGGTAGCGGCGGCCGATCGCACCGGCGTCGTCGAAGTCGACGTTCCAGTTCTTCCGCAGTTCGGCGGCCAGGTCCTTCGCCTTCGGGGACAGCTCGGCGTTGCGCGACAGCGGCAGTACGGCGGCCTTCACCGGCGCCAGCCGCGGGTCGAACCGCAGCACCGTGCGCTTGTCCACGCCGCCCTTCGCGTTCGGCGCCTCGTCCTCGGTGTAGGCGTCGAGCAGGAACGCGAGCACGTTGCGGGTCAGGCCGGCGGCCGGCTCGATCACGTACGGCGTCCAGCGCTCGCCCTTCTCCTGGTCGAAGTACGACAGGTCGGCACCGGAGTGCTTGGAGTGGGTGGACAGGTCGAAGTCGGTCCGGTTCGCGATGCCCTCGAGCTCGTCGAACTCCTTGCCGCCGAAGTTGAACTTGTACTCGATGTCGACGGTGCGCTTCGAGTAGTGGCTCAGCTTCTCCTTCGGGTGCTCGTAGAACCGCATGTTGTCCGGGTTCAGCCCGAGGCCGACGTACCAGTCCCAGCGGGTCTTCAGCCAGTACTCGTGCCACTCCTCGTCCGAGCCCGGTACGACGAAGAACTCCATCTCCATCTGCTCGAACTCGCGGGTCCGGAAGATGAAGTTGCCCGGGGTGATCTCGTTGCGGAAGCTCTTGCCGACCTGGGCGATGCCGAACGGCGGCTTCTTCCGGGCCGTGCCCATCACGTTCGCGAAGTTGATGAAGATGCCCTGCGCGGTCTCCGGGCGGAGGTAGTGCAGGCCCTCCTCGGACTCCACCGGGCCGAGGTAGGTCTTCAGCAGGCCGTTGAACATCCGCGGCTCGGTGAAGGTGTTCTTGTTGCCACAGTTCGGGCAGGCGATCTCGGCCAGCTTGACGTCGTCGGCGTCCTTGTTCTTGCGCCGGGCGTAGTCCTCGCGCAGGTGGTCGTCGCGGAACCGCTTGTGGCACGACTGGCACTCGGTCAGCGGGTCGACGAACTCCGACAGGTGCCCGGACGCCTCCCAGACCTTGGTCGGCAGGATCACCGAGGAGTCCAGGCCGACGATGTCGTCACGACTCGTCACCATCGCCCGCCACCACTGGGTCCGGACGTTGTTCTTCAGCTCCACACCCAGCGGCCCGTAGTCCCAGGCCGACTTGGTTCCGCCGTAGATCTCGCCGCACGGGTACACGAAGCCTCTCCGCTTGCTGAGGCTGACGACGGCATCGACGGTTTCCACGGGCACTTTTCGACTCCAGATAACGGGCACAGGTTGCGTACGAAGGGTCCAGGCTATCGGTCCGGGGTGGCCACCGTCGCATCCGGCCGAACGACCGCTGCTACGGCAGGAACTCGGGTACGTCGTCGTATGCGGTGGGCTCGTCGATCGCCTGGGACAGCAGTGGGACGGCGGCCACTTTCACCTCGTACGGCGACAGTGCGCGACGGTAACTGCCGATGTTGACCCATTCCATCGTCAAGGCGACCAGTTCCGGGTCGTCCGCGTTCCGCCCGGCCCGGGCGGCGACGAACCCCTTCTGCTTCCCCAGGACCTCGACCGCGCCCCATAGCCGCTCGAAAAACCCCGGCTGCTCCCCTGGTTCCACCCGGAACCTGATCACCACGAACACGAGGTCCACTGTAAGACCTGGAACAATGGGGAGATGAGTTCCCCCAGCGGTCAGCCGGAGAGTCCGCTCCGGCAGCGGATCACGAAGTTCAGTTACCCGTACGTGGCGAAGCTGCACGGGATGCCCACCCTTACCCTGCCCGCCATCACTCTGGTGCTGGCCCTGGCCGGAGTCCTCGCTCCGCTGGTGATCGCAATCCCGGCGCTGATCCTGCTCGCGCTGCTGCTGGCCTGGCTCGGGTTCCTGTCCTGGCCCGCCGTCGGCACCGGTCCGCGGTTCCTGCGCGTGTTCTCGATCCTCATCATCCTGCTCTTCGCGGTCTCCAAGATCGCCAGCAGCTGAGCCCGGCATTTGGTTAGGGCACGGCCAGCCGATCGTTGCCGCGGGCACCTTCCTGCCCGCTGAGCTCAGCCTGAGGCCTCGAGTCCCAGGCCCAGCAGGTGTTTGCGAAGGCAGCCGAGTTCTCCCGCGATGCGTTCGGCCAGTTTCTCCTGCGTCCGTGGTATCCGCGGCCACGTGTAGACCTCCGACTCCAGATGGTGCGTCAACGGGTGACCACCACCAACGAGGCGGTTCAAGCAGTCGTCGAGTACGCCGTCCGTGCCGGTGAGCGGAGGCGGTAACGCCTTGTGCACAGGGACATGCGCATGCATCCGCCAGGCCGCATGACCCGACAACTGGTAGGCCAGCTCGACGTCGTCAACACCGGGACCGCACCACTCCCGGACCTGACGCAGGTACTTCGGATCACCCAGCTTCGCGAGCGCTCGACGCCCCGAGTAGTCGGACGGATCCGCGAGCTGGGGCGCCGCGGACAGCTGTGCCTTCACCACATCGATGCCCGCTCGCCACAGCGTTTCGAAGCCACGATCGGGTTCCTCGAACTGCACAGCCAGATGGCAGGTGTCGAAGCCGAGTCCGATCGCCGAGCCCCCGGCGTACGGGCTGGCATAGCGGCTGAGCCAGGCGGCGGCCTGGCCGAGCATCTCCAGGACGCAGCCCGGCTCGGGTTCGACCGCGATCCGGATCCGGCGGCCCGTGCGCGCCTCGGTCCGGGCGAGATGCCGCTCGACCCGGTCGAACGCCTCCCGCGCCGCGGCGTTGCGGGCCTTCGACCACGGCACCCGCCAGGCGAGCGGCAGCGTCGAGATCGAGCCGTACGCCGCATCGCCGGGGAGCAACTCGGCCAGGACATCAACCAGGTCGAGGGTGTAGCGGAGCCGCTCAGGCTCGGTCCAGTCCGGGCAGTAGACCTTGGTACCGACGATCTCCTCGGTGAAGAAGCTGTGCGGGATCCCGTTCAACGTGACGACTTCGAGCTGGTTGCGACCGAGCGCCCGGCGCAGCCTGTTGAGCGCGGCCGGCGAGTTCGCCAATCGGTCGGCGAGCGTGCTCGGAAACCACAGGCCGACACCGAGCACCGGCACGTCCAACTCCTTGCGAACCAAGGACGCGCAGCCGTCGAGACCGGCGATCACGCCGTCCAGATCGCCGGCCGGATGGACGTTCGCGCAGTACCCCAGGTGAACGGCCGAACCGTCCCGATGCCGAAATCTCATCAGCACTCCTCACCCCGTTGCAGCCACGGAAGGTAATTGTGAGCGGACTCTCCGTGACCTACTCAGCACTCTAGGAGCCTCGTGCTCCCGGGGGAAGAGGAAGGTGCGCAGCTATACCGGTTCGTGAACGTGCTCGGGCTCGGTCGAGATCAGGTCGCGGGAACGATCGGCCACCGCCATCGCAGCCAGGGCCGTCGTGAGCGGGACCGCGGCGATGATGCCGAGGCTGCCGACCAGACCGCGAACGATCTCCATGGCCACCATCTCGGTCGAGATCACGTACCGGCCGGGAACACCTTGGATCGCAAAGGTCATCAGCACCGGCAACGAGGCACCGGCGTACGCGAGCACGAGTGTGTTGACGACCGACGCGACATGGGCGCGGCCGATCCGCAGGCCCGCACCGACCAGCTCACGCCGGGTCGCGGCCGGGTTCGCAGCGGACAGTTCCCAGACGGCCGCGGCCTGCGTGACGGTCACGTCGTCGAGTACGCCGAGCGCCCCGATGACGATGCCGGCCACCAGCAATCCCTTCAGGTCGACGCCGGGCACCAGTGCCTGCACCCCGGAGGCACCCTCCGACGCCAGTCCACTCAGTTGGCAGAACTTGGTGAAGAACCAGCCGAGCACCACGGTCAGACCCAAGGCCGCGATCGTCCCGGACAAGGCGATCGAACTCTCCGCATTGATCCCATGCGTGAGGAACAGCGCGATCGCCATGATCACGGCTCCGCCGACGACCGCGACCAGCAGCGGATTCGAGCCCTTGAGGATCGCGGGCAGGATGAACTGGGTCAGCGTGACCGCGGTGACCGCCAGCGCGATCAAGGCCGCGAAGCCCCGCCATCTCGACAGCGCCACCACGGCGACCGCGAAGATCGCGGCCAGCAGGAGCAACGGCATCGTCCGGTCGTGGTCGACGTACTGGTAGCGCTGCTCGAGCGGGGCACCCTTCTGAATGCCGAGCATCAAGGACTGCCCGACCTCGATCTTCAGCGGAGCCTGGCCGGCCTTCGGCACTTGGACCGGCACCGACTTGCCCAGGTCCGGCCCGCTGGTCAGCTTCATCGTGGCCTCGTCGCACTGATCCTTCTTCTCGGCGCACGGCTTCAGCGCGGTGACCTCGCCCCTGGCCGAGTCGGTCTGGTACGACGCGACCTTCACGCCACCGCCGGGCCACATCACGATCATGGCGATCACCGCGGCCGCGAGAAGCGGCGCGAGGACCGCCGCGACCACAATGCGGACGCGCCGGGCGACGATCGCATCCGAGTCGACCACCGAGGTATCCACCACATGATCGCCATGGCCGTGCCCGTGACCATGCCCGTGACCCTGCGGAATATCGATCTTCCGGCGCCGGTTGGGACGACGGTCGGCACGGCGGCGTCCAACGCTGCGACTGGCCATGGATGAACTCCCTGTTTTGACAATCAGTTCCAACTAAATGAAAATGATTGTCATGAGATCTCGTCTTCGTGCTGTCATCGCCGGCGCCACTGCCCTGGCTGCCGTCACCCTGGCCGGATGCGGCGGCTCGTCCGCCAGCGGCTCTGCTGACGGCAAGCTCGACGTCGTGGCTTCGTTCTACCCGCTCGAGTTCATCGCCCGCACAGTGGGGGGTGACGCGGTGCACGTGACCACGCTGACCGCACCTGGTGTCGAGCCGCACGATCTCGAACTCACCCCCAAGCAGGTCGGCACGATCGCATCGGCGAAGCTCGTCGTCTACGAGAAGAGCCTGCAGCCGGCGGTCGACGAAGCGGTCGAGCAGAACGCCAAGGACGCCGGCTTCGACGTCGCCCCGGCGGCCAAGCTGGAGGCGACCGGCGCGGACTTCGAGGAGCACGACGAGACCCAGGGCGCGGCCACGCCGGGTGACACGGTCACGCCGGCGGCGTACGTCGCTCCCGCCGCGCACACCGACGACGCGCTGGACCCACACTTCTGGCTGGACCCGATCCGGTACGCCGACGTCGTCAAGGCGGTCACCGACAAGCTGGTCTCCACCGACAGCGCCAACGCCGCGGGCTACCAGGAGCGGTCGAAAGCCCTGCTCGCCGACATCGGCAAGCTCGACACCGACTACAAGACCGGCCTGGCCAACTGCCGGCTCAAGACCTTCGTGACCAGCCACCAGGCCTTCGCCTACCTCGCGAAGCGATACGGTCTGACGATGGTCGGCATCGCCGGGTTCACTCCGGACGCCGAGCCGACCCCGGCCCGGATCAAGGAGGTCCAGGACATCGTGAGGGCACAGAAGGTGACCACGATCTTCTACGAGGAGCTGGTCAGCCCGAAGGTGGCCGAGACGATCGCCCGTGACGTCGGCGTGCAGACCGCCGTACTGAGCCCGATCGAGGGCCTGTCCGACGCGAACTCGCAGGAGACGTACCTGACCCTGATGCGGGAGAACCTGCAGGAGCTCCGGAAGGCGAACAGCTGCGCGTGACATCACAACCACCGGACTCCGCTCCGCCGGCCGTCCAGGTCGCCGATCTCTCGGTCGAGCTGGGTGGCCGGCTGATCCTGCGCGGCGTCGACCTGCAGATCCGCCAGGGCGAGGTGGTCGCCGTCCTCGGCACCAACGGCTCCGGCAAGTCCACCCTGATCCGGACCGTCGTCGGTCTGCTGCCCGCGGCCCGCGGACAGGTCCGCCTCTTCGGTACGCCGGTCCCCCGCTTCCGGCAGTGGAAGCGCATCGGGTACGTTCCACAGCGCATCACCGCGGCAGGCGGCGTACCGGCGACCGTGTACGAAGTGGTGTCGTCCGGGCTGCTGTCGCAGCGGCGGCTGTTCACTCCGATGCACGCGTCCGGCAAGCAGGCAGTCGAGGACGCGCTGCGGATCGTCGACATGGCCGACCGGCGCAAGGACGCCGTGGCGGAGCTGTCCGGTGGGCAGCAGCAGCGAGTCCTGATCGCGCGAGCGCTGGTGTCCGACCCGGAGCTGCTCGTCCTCGACGAGCCGACAGCCGGAGTGGACCTGGCCAGCCAGCAGATCTTCGCCGACGCGATCCGGGACCGGGTCGCGCGCGGCACCACGGTGGTGATGGTGAGCCACGACCTCGGCCCGATGGACGCGCTGATCGACCGGTCCGTCGTCCTGCGCCGCGGCCGGATCGTGTACGACGGCCCGCCGCACGCCTCCCAGACCCACGCCCATGTTCACCACTCACACAGCGGCGACGAACCGGGGTGGCTCAGCTCATGACCATGTTCCAACTGGAGTTCATGCAGCGGGCGCTGATTGCTGGGTTGCTCACCGGACTGTCCGCGCCTGCGATCGGCACCTACCTGGTGCAGCGGCGGTTGTCGCTGATGGGCGACGGCATCGGGCACATCGCGATCACCGGTGTAGCGCTCGGCCTGCTCACCGGCACCGCTCCGGTGTTCACCGCGGTCATCGTGTCGATCGCGGGCGCAACGGCGATCGAGCTCGTCCGGGCTCGCGGCAAGGCCAGCGGCGACGTCGCCCTCGCTCTCCTCTTCTATGGCGGCATCGCGGGCGGTGTACTGCTGATCGGCCTCGCGGGCCAAGGTGCCGCCACGCTGAACACCTATCTGTTCGGCTCGCTGACCACAGTCTCGTCCAGCGACCTGTACGTCGTCGTCGGACTGGCTGTGACCGTCCTGGTGGTGGCGATCGGACTGGGCCCTCAGTTGTTCGCGGTGTGCCAGGACGAGGAGTTCGCCCGGGTGACCGGCCTGCGGGTCCAACTGCTCAACCTGCTCATCGCAGTCATGGCTGCTGTCACTGTGACGGTGGCGATGCGGACTGTCGGCCTGCTGTTGGTGAGCGCACTCATGGTCGTCCCGGTGGCGACGGCACAGCAGATCACCCGGTCGTTCCGCAGTACGTTCGTCACGGCGTGTGTCATCGGTGTCGTCGCCTGTCTGGCCGGCATCATCACGTCGTACAACGCGAACGTCGCTCCCGGCGCGACCATCGTCGTACTGGCCCTGGCCGGGTTCGTGGTGGCGGCAACGGCCGGCACCCTGATCCGCCGCCGGCAGGGCCGGGTCGCGCCGCTGGCCGACGCGGAACCGGAGGTCGGCGTACCGGCACCGGAGCCGCATGTCGTGAGCGCCGGGCACCCACATGCGCACAATCCGCAATGCGGCCACACCAAGGTCGAGCACGACGACCACGTCGACTATGTCCACGACGGTCATCTGCACGCCGCGCACGGAGACCATTGGGACGAGCACTGACATGAACGCCGACTTGCCGACTTCTGCGAGAATTGACGCGGACCAGAGAACAGGAGGAACGGTGGCCATCGGAACACGCTCGACCCGTCAGCGCGCGGCGGTAGCGTCGGCGCTCGACAATCTCGACGACTTCCGGACCGCCCAGGAGATCCACCAGGAGCTCCGGTCCTCCGGTGAGGCCGTCGGCCTGACCACTGTCTACCGGACCCTCCAGGCGCTGGCCGACTCGCGGGAGGTCGACGTACTGCGGACCGCCGACGGCGAAACGGCGTACCGGCGCTGCTCCAAGGGTCATCACCACCACCTGGTCTGCCGCAACTGCGGCCGCACCGTCGAGGTCGAGGGCCCGGCGGTGGAACGCTGGGCCGACAAGGTCGCGGCCGAGCACGGCTACGCGGACATCAGCCACACGCTGGAGATCTTCGGCACCTGCGGGGACTGCCAGCGGCCTGCCTGAGCAGTGTGGGCCAGGTCACCTTTGCGTTTGAGCGCACTCTAAGGCGTACGGTCGAAGACATGACCACGACCGAGCTGACCGCACAGGAACGCTGGCAGGCGATCGCCGCTCACCACGGGGGCCCGGAGCCGATCGACGCCGACCTGTTGTGCCTGCTCGATCTGCCGGACGACCTGCCCGAGCGGATGACCATCGCCGAGGCCGCGGACGTCACCGGGCTCACCGCCCACACACTGCGGTACTACGAACGGATCGGACTCGTCCGCGTGGAGCGCGACGACACCGGCTACCGCAGCTACGACCGGCGGGCGCTGGCCCGGATCGTGTTCGTCACCAGGCTGCGCGTGTCCGGCATGCCGATCGGCACGGTCAGCCACTACCTCGACCTGGTCGAGGAGGGCGAGCACACGGGGCCGCAGCGGCTCGCCCTGATGGAGGAGCACCGGGCCAGGATCAAGCAGCAGTTGCACGATCTGCGGCTCGCGCTGGCGGTGACCGACTACAAGATCACCGTGTACGGCGGCACCGCCGAACCGTAAATCACCTTTTCGCCCGGCCGACGGACGCTCACGAGTCCTTCGGTGGGCGGAGCCATGCCAACTTTTGGGAGTGGACAGATGAAACTGGGAAGCACTGGAGCCGAGGTCAGCCGGCTGGGACTGGGCTGCATGGGAATGAGCTTCGCGTACGGCACCCCCGACGACCCCGAATCGATCGCAACACTGCACCGTGCCCTCGATCTCGGCATCACGTTCCTCGACACCGCCGACCTGTACGGCTTCGGCGCGAACGAGGAGCTGGTCGGCCGGTCCATCGCCGATCGCCGGGACGAGGTGTTCCTGGCGACCAAGTTCGGCATCGTCGGCGATCCCCGCGCCGCCGCTCGCAGCGCCGTGAACGGCTCACCCGAGTACGTGCGGTCGTCGATCGACGCGTCGCTGTCCCGGCTCGGCGTCGACCACGTCGAGCTGTACTACCAGCACCGCGCGGACCCCGACGTACCGATCGAGGAGACGGTCGGGGCGATGGCGGAGCTGGTCGAGGCCGGGAAGGTGCGGTACCTCGGGTTGTCGGAGGCCTCGGCGGACACCATCCGGCGGGCGCACGCGGTCCACCCGATCACGGCGGTGCAGTCCGAGTGGTCGCTGTTCAGCCGCGACATCGAGGAAGCGGTGCTGCCGGCCTGCCGGGAGCTCGGCATCGGGATCGTGCCGTACTCGCCGCTCGGCCGCGGCCTACTCACGGGCGCACTGCCGGCGGACCTCGCGGACGACGACTTCCGGCGTACGCTCCCTCGCTTCACCGGCGACAACCTCGAGGCGAACCTCGAGCTGGTGGAGAGGGTCCGCGCGATCGCCCAGCGGTACGACGCGACGCCGGGCCAGGTGGCACTCGCCTGGGTGCTTGCACAGGGCAATGACGTGGTGCCGATCCCGGGTACGAAGCGGCGGCGCTACCTGGAGGAGAACTGGGCCGCGGTCGACCTGAAGCTCTCCGACGAGGACCTCGCCTCGCTGTCCGGGCTCACGCCGGCAGGCGCTCGCTACCCGGACATGAGCTGGGTCGGGCGCAGCACCGCACCGCGGGCCTGATAAACTCTTCCGCAGTAAGCCTTCCGTACCGGATCTTCTTCCGGCGGGAGGCTTTTCTGCGTTCTCACACCCTTTGAGGAGATCAATGTTCGTACGGCGTGCCACCGCGGAGGACCGAGTCGTGATGGAGAGGTTGTGGCTGCTGTTCCGGCACGACATGTCCGAGTTCCAGGGCCAACTGCCCCGGCCGGACGGGAGCTACCGGACCGAGTGGCTGGAGAAGGTGCTGACCGGGGACCCGGAATGGGCCGGGTACCTGTTCACCGACGGCGAGAGCCCGATCGGCTTCTGCTTCATGCGGGCGCTGCAACAACCGGTCCACGTCCTGAACGCTTTCTTCATAGTGCGGCCGGTCCGGCGCAACGGTCTGGGACTGCGTGCGGTGCTGGACGTACTCGCACACCACCCTGGCCCCTGTGACGTCGCGTTCCAGGACAACAACGAGAAGGCCGTCCGCTTCTGGCAGCGCGTCGCCACCGCGGTCTCCGGCGACGTCTGGACCCAGGAGCGTCGCTCGATCCCGGGCAAGCCCGACGAGAAGCCCGACGTGTGGATCTCGTTCAAGGTGGCCTAGAACACGACCACCGAGCGCAGCACGTCGCCGTGGTGCATCTTTGTGAACGCGGCCTCGACCTCGTCCAGGGCGATCGTCTCGGAGACGAACCGGTCCAGTGGGAGCCGGCCCTGCAGGTGGAGGTCGATCAGCAGCGGGAAGTCGCGGCTCGGCAGGCAGTCGCCGTACCAGCTCGACTTGAGTGAACCGCCGCGGCCGAAGAAGTCGAGCAGCGGCATGTCGAGCGTCATGTCCGGCGTCGGTACACCGACCAGCACGACGGTGCCGGCCAGGTCGCGGGCGTAGAACGCCTGCTTCCAGGTCTCGGGCCGGCCGACCGCGTCGATCACCACGTCCGCCCCGAACCCACCGGTCAACTCCTGGACTGCCTCGACGACTCCGTCGTGGTCCAGGTCCTTGGAGTTGATCGCGTGGGTCGCACCCAGCTCCCGGGCCACCGCGAGCTTGCGTTCGTCGATGTCGAGGGCAATCACCTTCGACGCGCCCGCGAGCCGGGCGCCGACTACGGCCGCCGTACCGACGCCACCGCAGCCGATCACAGCGACGCTGTCTCCGCGGCCGACGTTCCCGGTGTTGATGGCGGCACCGAGCCCTGCCATCACGCCGCACCCGAGCAGGCCGGCTACCTCGGCCTTGGCGGCGGGGTCGACCTTCGTGCACTGGCCGGCCGCGACGAGGGTCTTGTCGGCGAACGCGCCGATGCCGAGCGCCGGGCTCAGCTCGGTGCCGTCCTTGAGCGTCATCTTCTGCTTGGCATTGTGGGTGTTGAAGCAGTACCACGGGCGGCCGCGCAGGCAGGCACGGCAGTTGCCGCAGACGGCCCGCCAGTTCAGTACGACGAAGTCCCCGGGCTCCACGTCCGTGACGCCCTCGCCGACCGACTCGACCACGCCTGCCGCCTCATGGCCGAGCAGGAACGGGAAGTCGTCGTTGATGCCACCCTCCCGGTAGTGCAGGTCCGTGTGGCAGACACCGCACGCCTGGATCTTCACCACCGCCTCGCCCGGGCCGGGATCGGGGATCGTGATCTCCTCGATCGACACCGGCTTGCCCTTGCCTGCCGCCACCACTCCACGCACCGTCTGAGCCATGCCCAGACGCTAACCGGCTGCGGGTGGTCTCGTCATCTCACGGCGTGCCTAAGAACAGGACGTAGTCGTCTACGTATATCCCTCGTCACGCCTGATCATCACCGCTGTTTGCCCTCGCCGACCCACTACCTCCTGTCCGTAGGACACGGTCTGTCCACCGGTCGGGGGACAGCGAGTCCGCCGGGCGACGCTCCCGGGGGACGGGGCGCGGCAGGGAAGGTTGAGACATGCAGACAGACAACGCAGTGAGGGTGCGGGGGCTGGTGAAGCGGTACCCGGACAAGGTGGCCGTCGACGGGGTCGACCTGGACATCCAGCACGGTGAGGTGTTCGCCCTGCTCGGGCCGAACGGCGCCGGCAAAACGACGACCGTGGAGATTCTGGAGGGGTATCGCCACGCCGACGAGGGCGAGGTCAGCGTGCTGGGCAACGATCCGGCGCACGGGGGCCGGCAGTGGCGGGCGCGGCTCGGCATCGTGTCGCAGACCTCCCGCGACGAGGCCGAACTGTCCGTCGCCGAGCTGGTCCACCACTTCGCCGGGTACTACCCGAACCCGCGTGACCCCGACGAGGTGATCGCCGCGGTCGGTCTGGAGGAGAAGCGCCGTACCCGGACCCGCAAGTTGTCCGGCGGTCAGCGCCGGCGCCTCGACGTCGCGCTCGGCGTGGTCGGCAACCCCGAGCTGCTGTTCCTGGACGAGCCGACCACCGGGTTCGACCCCGAGGCGCGCCGGCAGTTCTGGACGCTGATCGAGAACCTGCGCACCGAGGGCACCACCATCCTGCTCACCACCCACTACCTGGACGAGGCCGAGCACCTGGCCGACCGGGTTGCCGTGATCGCCGACGGCCGGATGATCGAGGTCGCGACCCCCGACACGCTCGGCGGGCGCGGTGCTCGGACCGCACGGGTCTCCTGGCTGTCTGCCGACGGGATGCGCGAGGTGCGCACCGATCACCCGACCGCCGAAGTCGCGCGCCTGATGGCCCAGTACGACGGCGAGGTGCCGGAGCTGCAGGTACGGCGGCCGAGCCTGGAAGACATCTACCTGGAACTGATCGGGGCGGTCGCGGCCGCTCCGGTCCTGGAAGGAGCGGTTCGATGAGCACGGCGTTGCCCTCCCCCCTCAAGATCGGCGTCTCGCGGACCCGCCTGGAGGTGAGGGAGTTCTTCCGGGAGCGGGAGCAGCTCATCTTCACGTTCCTTTTCCCGATCATCTTCCTGGGCATCTTCTCCGCCGTGTTCAGCGGCACCGACTTCTCCGGCGGCGTCGACGCTGCCACCTACTTCACTCCGGGAATGATTGCCTCCGGCATCTTCCTGACCAGCTTCCAGTCGCTGTCCATCGGCATCGCGATCGAGCGCGACCAGGACGTGCTGAAGCGGCTGCGCGGTACGCCGATGTCCTCCCAGTCGTACTTCATCGGCAAGATCGGCGTCGTCCTGGTCACCTCCGTCCTGCAGTTCGGCCTGCTGCTCGCGATCGCCGGCCTGCTGCTCGGCGTCGACATCCCGAGCGAGCCGGAGAAGTGGCTGAACTTCGTCTGGATCTTCATCCTCGGTACGGCGTCCGGGTGTGTGCTGGGGATCGCGTTCTCCGTCGTACCGAAGTCCGGTCGGGCCGCATCCGCGGTGGTGACGCCGGTGGTCCTGCTCCTGCAGTTCATCTCCGGTGTGTACTTCGTCTACAGCAGCCTGCCGGCCTGGATGCGCACGGTGGCGGAGATCTTCCCGCTGAAGTGGCTCGCGCAGGGCATGCGGTCGGTGTTCCTGCCGGACGGGTTCGAGGTGAACGAGCCGGGCGGTTCGTGGCAGCTCGGAACCGGTGCGATCGTGCTGTCGGTCTGGCTGGTGGTCGGCCTCCTCGTTGCCCAGCGCGTCTTCCGCTGGACCCGCCGGGACGCGGGCTGATGAAGCAGCACCCCGGTACGGCGTCGGCCCCGGTGGCCCGGCGCCGTACCGTGTCCGCCGGGGGCGCACCCCGTGTGTGGGTCCTGGTGTGGAGGAAAATGGTGACCGTGGATGCGACGAAGCGGGTGGACCAGCCGGTCTGGACGCGCACGCTGGTCGGTTGGCACGTCGTGTTCTGGGTTCTGCTGGCGACGACGCTGGCGGTGTCCTTCACGGTCGACCTGAGCCCGGTCCGGCGTGCCTTCTTCGTCGGTGCGGTGGTGGTGCTCGGGGCGGCGTACCAGTTCATCGGGCTGCCCGCGATCAGGTCCCGGCGGCGGCTGCCGTCGCATGCCTATCGATTGATCATGATCGCGTGCCTGATGGTGCTGGTCGGGCTGTTCCCGCAGTCGGTGTTCCTGATGTTCATCGTGTCGGCACAGATCTGGTTGCTCGGCGAGGACGTACGCGAGGGTGCGGCGCTCAGTGTGCTGCTGGTGATCGGGGTCGGCGCCGCGCAACTGTGGAGCGCGGGGTGGGGCTGGGACACGTTCTGGGAGGTCCTGCCGTGGATGCTGGTCAGCCTGGTGGTGAGCCTGCTGTTCGGCATCTGGATCGAGAAGGTGATCACGCAGAGCGAGCAGCGGGCGGAGCTGATCGAGCAACTGGAGTCGGCCCGCGACGAACTGGCCGAGGCGCACCACAGCGCCGGCGTGATGGCCGAGCGGGAACGGATGGCCCGCGAGATCCACGACACGCTCGCGCAGGGCATGACCAGCATCGTGATGCTCGCCCAGGCGGCCGCCGTCGAGCTCCAGCGCGGCGGTACGGACGGAGCGGCGGCACGGCTGGCCGCGATCGAGGACACGGCCCGGGAGAACCTCGCCGAGGCCCGCGCGTTGGTTGCCGCGTTCACCCCGGTTGCGTTGTCGGAGGCAACGTTGACCGAGGTACTACGTCGGCAGGCCGAACGGTTCGCGGCCGAGACCGGTGTCGACGTACAGGTGTCGCTGGATCTGCCGGACGAGGAGGTCGCGGCGCTACCGCAAGCGCAGCAGGTCGTGCTGCTGCGGGCCGCTCAGGAGGCGCTGGCGAACGTACGGAAGCATGCGCGGGCGACACAGGTCCTGATCACGCTGGGGTTGTCCGACGGCCGGGTATGGATCGAGATCCGGGACGACGGGTCCGGGTTCGCGCCGGCAGCAGTGTCCGGGGGCTTCGGGCTGGCCGCGATGCGCGGGCGGGTCGAGGAGTCCGGGGGTTCGGTGCAGGTGGAGAGTGCGCCGGGCCGGGGTACCAGGGTCCAGGTGTTGATGCCGGCTGGTCAGGAGGACGTGTGATTCGGGTTCTGGTGGTCGACGACCATCCAGTCGTGCGGTCCGGGCTGACCGGCATGCTCTCCGTCACCGAGGACATCGAGGTGGTCGGCGAGGCCGGCGACGGTTCGGAGGCCCTCGCGCTGGTCGAGTCGGCGCGGCCGGACGTCGTACTCATGGATCTGCGGATGCCGCGGACGGACGGGGTCACTGCCACCGGCGCGATCGTGTCCGGGTATCCGTCGACGCGCGTGCTGGTGCTGACGACGTACGACACCGACACCGACATCCTGCACGCGGTCGAGGCGGGCGCGGCGGGATATCTGCTGAAGGACACTCCGCATGCCGATCTGCTGGAGGGGATCCGGGCGGCGGCGCGTGGAGAGACCGTGCTGGCGCCTCCGGTCGCGGCGCGGCTGATGTCGCGGTTGCGTACACCTAGTACGCCGCCGGTCGCGCAGCCGTCACCGCGTGAGCTCGAGGTGCTGGCGGCTGTCGCGCGTGGTTTGAGCAACGCGGAGATCGGGCGGGAGCTGTACATCGGCGAGGCCACGGTGAAGACGCATCTGCAGCGGCTCTTCACCAAGCTCGACGTGGACGACCGGACTCGCGCGGTGACGGTCGCCTACGAACGCGGGTTGTTGCCTAACCCTCGTACTACTTGACGCTCGTCGGGTTGACGCTCGCCGGGTTGACGCTGGTGGGGTTGACTTCGTTGGGGATGGCGCCGCCGTAGCGGCGGTCGCGCTGGGCGTAGATCTCGATCGCGCGCCACAGGTCGCGACGGTCGAAGTCCGGCCACAGCGTGTCCAGGAAGACCATCTCGGCGTACGCGAGCTGCCAGACCAGGAAGTTGCTCGTCCGCTGCTCGCCCGACGACCGGACGAACAGGTCGACCTCGGGGATGTCCGGCGCGTACAGATGCCGCGCGATCGTCTGCTCGGTGATCCGGCCCGGCTTGAGCTTGCCCTCGGCAACTTCCACCGCGATCTTGCGCACCGCGTCGGCGATCTCGGCGCGACCGCCGTAGTTCACGCAGAACTGCAGCGTGATCGTGTCGTTGCCCTTGGTCCGCTCCTGCGCGTACTCGAGCTCGTCGATCACGCTCTTCCACAACCGCGGCCGGCGCCCCGACCACACCACCCGGACTCCCATCGCGTCCAGCTCGTCCCGCCGGCGATGGATCACCTCACGGTTGAACCCCATCAGGAACCGCACCTCTTCCGGCGACCGCGCCCAGTTCTCCGTCGAGAACGCGTACGCCGAGATGTACTTCACCCCGATCTCGATCCCGCCCTTGATCACATCCAGCAGCGCAGCCTCCCCCGCCCGGTGCCCCTCCGTCCGAGCCAACCCCCGCTGCTTGGCCCACCGCCCATTCCCATCCATGACAATCGCCACGTGCTTCGGCACCAACTCCTTGGGCACCCCCGGCACCACAGCCCCCGACGGATGCGCCTCCGGCGCCACCACCACCTTCTCCCCCCGCGACCCCTCCACACCCCGACGACGACGACCAATAGGCGACATACCCAAATCCTCCCCCACACCCCCACCCACCGCCCCTGCAGGGGCCTGTGGATAACTCCCCCGTCCGCCCGATCGAGGCCAATAGACTCGCGATCATGGATGCGATGCCTGGGCGCCCCGAGGTCTTTCTGTTGGAGGACGACGAACGGGTGGTCGTGCCTGGCGGACCCACGCTCGTCGGGCCGCACGGGGAACGCCGCGAGATCCCGGCCAAGGTGTACGACGTGATGCGGTTCGTCGAGGCGGCTCTGCTTCAAGGTCTGGCTGTTCAGGTCACACCGTTGCGGTCCGAACTGACGATCGACGAGGCGGCGGACGCTATCGAGATGGATCGCGACGAACTACGGCTGTACGCGAGTCGCGGCGACCTTCCCATCCGGTCGTCCGAGTACGGCGACTGGGTCCGGCTGGCCGACGTACTCGCGTTGAATGCGCGCGTCAACGCCGAGCGCGAGCAGGCGCTGCAGGCGATGGCCGAGGACGACGGCTCCGGCGCGGGCCGCTGACATCGCCAGACGCCCTCGCGCGTTCCTCGATGCCAACGTGCTCCTGGGACAGCTGACGACCGACATACTGCTGAGCCTCGCCTACGAGCGGCTGCTCGTGCCGAAATGGTCCGCTCAGGTCCTCGACGAGGTGAAACGGAATCGTCCGGCGGGAGTCACGGCAGAACGAATCGACGCCCGCTTCAGCCAGATGAACAAGGCCTTCCCCGCAGCGCTGACCTCCGGGTACGACGCACTGATGCCAGAGATGCACGCTGACCCGAAGGACACCCATGTACTCGCCGCAGCGGTGCACTCGCGGTCCGACGTCCTGGTCACCGAGAACCTGAAGGACTTCGACCCGCCATTAACTGGCCCGCACGCCATGAAGGTCGAGCGAACCTCAACCTTCCTGAACCGCCTCCTCGCCGAGAACCCGGACCGAGTCCTCGCCACCCTGCACACAATGCTCCACCGCAACCGCCGCGAGCCACGAACCATGCCGGAACTCATCACCAAACTGGCCTCACAACACGACCTCAAGTCATTCGCGCACAACCTGAACTCCGTTATCCCGCCTCACCAACGCGCGGTGCCAGCCGAGGCCCCACTCGCGATCGCTCTCAACGGAACAACCCCACCAACGAGAGCGCCCCTCCGTCCCACGACCACCCCCGAACCACACACCGCCCACCAACCGCCGTCGCAGATCCGCAACCTCAACCGCGGCCTCTGAGCACGTTCGTCGGCAGCGAGTCACGCCGAGCGGTGCTGCTGGGCATGCACCTGCGCACTTGTTCGAGCTCGAACCCAACCTGGCGCAAGCCTCCGAGACGCCCAGCCCTGCCTCACTCGCACCATCCAGGCACCTGTGGACAACTGCCCCATCCGAACACCCTCCGTATGACACCCTTACACCAACAGCAACCTCAGATCGGAGCCAGATGACCCACCGACCGGCCCTCGGACCCGCCACCGCAGCCATCTGCGCTCTCCTGGCACTAACCGCCTGCCAAGCCTCCCCCGAAGCCGGCCACCCCAACACCACCCCCACCTCCCCTTCCCCCACCCCAACGGCCCCTTCCACTCCTACCTGGACGCCGGAAGAGCAAGCGGCAGTAGATGGCGCTCAGGCTCGCTACCGGGCTGCACGAGCCGCGATAGACAAGGCCCTGAACGATCCGACGAAGTCGAGCCGTGCACCCCTCGAAGCGGCGGGCCTGGGTGGCAGTTGGATCATCGCGGCAATCGATGATGTCCGATCACTACGCCAAAACGGCTGGTATCGGGCCGGAAGCGTCCAGGTTCGCTCGCTGAATGCCCAAGCTGTCAGTCTGGACGGCGCTCAACAGGAAGTCACGCTGCGGTCCTGCGTGGATTCCTCCGCGACAGCTCTCCACTTCCGGAAGGACCGGAAGGTCGTCCCGGTTGGACCTGAAACCAGCCGGCGAAACTCATTTACTGCGAAGGTCGTATACGCGGATCGACCTGGAACCACAGAGAAGATGTGGTTTGTCGTCGAAGAAAAGGCAGTCGGAAAATGCTAAGGCTCGCCTTTCGTATCGCACTGTTCACCCTCATCGCGGCGACCATCTCGGTCGGTCCTCTTCGAGTTGCTCTGGCTGGACTAGTCATCCCACCGAAGCCCGGACCAGGGTACAAACTCGTTTGCCTGAAGACCGAGCCGGTCTGCACCTGGATCCTGAGCTCCTACGGCAGCGACGACGGCGGCACTGGATCGAAAGGCCACCCCCCAGAGAAGGCCTCGGATGCAAAGAAGATCTGCCAGTTTGGCGGCGCCGCTCAGGCATGCACGGATGCCGAGCTCGGCAAATGGTCGAACAGCCAGCAGTGCTATCTGAAGCGCGAGTATCCACCTCCCCCCTTCACCGACCCGCGTTGGCAGGGGCACACAGATGGAAGCATCTGGGCTTGCGTGCGGGAGCAGGGGTATGACCAGGGGCGGCATCTTGTGACCGAGTGGGTGTGGTTGCCCGGCGAGCCCGACACGGTGGTGATTGATCCGGTTACGTTGGCTTATCGGGCGGTGGCGGCTATGCAGTTGGCTCCGCCTTTGGTGAAGTCGGCGCCTGGGGTGGGGCAGGTCGGGCTGGTGAATATGCCGGTGTGGTTGTGGGTGGAGAAGACGGAGAACACCTGGGGTCCGATTGTGCGGAGTGCGAGTGTTCCGGGGTTGTCGGTGACGGCTACCGCGCATGTGAAGGCGGTCGACTGGGCGCTTGGCGATGGGAACACGGTTCGGTGTGAAGGCTCAGGTACGCCGTACAGCAAGGCGATGGGCATCAAGGACTCCCCCGACTGCGGGCATCGGTACAAGAAGACCTCGCGGGAGTTGCCGAAGTGCACCTACCCAGTGACCGCCACCGCGCAATGGGACATCACCTGGCAGAGCACGCTGGGCGACACCGGACAGATCTCCATGACCCCGCAGGCCGCCACTCAACTGCGGATCGGTGAGGCGATTCCTGTGCTGGTTGATCCTGATGGAGGCGAGGTCACAGCGCCGGCTAAGGATGGCTGTGGATAACTCGGACTCTCGTTGCCGCGGAACGAATACATTCAGAGCATGAGTGGACTGCTTGGCGTTGACGAGCTTCGTGCGGATCTGGCTGGCGTACTGGCGAGATTCCGGGGTGGACGTACTCGGGCCTTCAGCTTTGGCGATGGTGAGCCGGAGGCCGTGATGCTCACGTACGACGAGTTCGAGGATCTCGGCGGGGAGGCCAAGTTCGGGGCCCTGGGCGGGGCGGTGGAGCCAGGTGAATTGGCGACGCGGTTGCGCGGGGTTGTAGAAGCCTGGCGGGTCGGCCGTGGAGCGCCAGTTGTTTGGGGGTACGACGGAAAACCGGAGGCAGTTGTGATGTCGACGGCGCAGTACCGGGACTTGCGGGGGGATGATCAGCCGCCGGCGGGGGTGGTTGATGATCCGACTGTTCGTGCGTATGCCAGTGAGCCGTTGCCTGGTAGTCGGCCGTTGGATCTGGATGAGTGGGCGGCCTCGATGGGGCCGGAGACGCAGGAGATCCTCGAGGAGCTGCGCCGGGAGGATCGTGAGGGTTCGTGAGTCGGGCCGGGGTGTACCGGCTCGTGGCTGGGCCTGAGTTCGATCTGGACTTTCGGCGGATCGATCGGGCAGCGACCAACAATCCCCTCGGACCTGAGGCGGTACTGCGACGCCAGGTGCTGCGCGTCATGCTCGACCTGGCTAACGGGAAGACCGACGGTCATCATGCGCTCGGGTTTGAGCCGGGCAAGGGCGATCTGCGGGACTGCGTGACGGCGTACGTGCAGTCGGATCCGCAAGGCAGGGCGGACTATCGGTTGGTGTTCCGGGAGATGTCGCCCGCGAGTCCAGGGGACTTTGCGCGGCGCGAGTTGCTCGCTGTCAAGCCGCGGGAAGGTCGTAACAACATCTATGCGCATGTTTGTGCTCGGCTGAATCGGGGTTCGTACGACCGGCAGCCGGGGCTTGACCGGTTTGGGGAGCGAGGGCCTGGGTCGGGTGGGAACGAGCTAGACCGGCAGGCGGAATTGGATGTCAAGCGGGCTATAGCTCATGCGTGGGCGGGGCAGCAGCCGTTGAGGAGTTCGCGGCCGCTTGGTGTCGGCGGGCGGACGGGTGGTTCTCCAAGTGAGGCGCCGGGGCGGCGGCCGATCGGGGCGCGGAGTGGGCCTACTGGGTGGCCGGAGTGGGAGCGGTAGGGCGGTCGGGGGTGAGGTCTAGGTGGGGGAGGGAGCGGAGCTGATGGTCTTGGTGGTAGGTGAAGAAGGCGGCTATCAGGCCGGTGGCTTCTCGGCGGGTTCGGGGGTCTGCTTGGAGGGCGGTGGGCCAGTCGCCGGTGAGGAGGGCGGAGAGGTGGGTGACGGTGGTGGGGGCCGGCATGGCTGAGGCCGGCGGGCGGCAGGAGGAGCAGACCATGCCGCCGGAGGCTGGGTTGAAGGCTCGGTGCGGGCCTGGTTCGCCGCAGCGGGCGCAGTCGGCGAAGGACGGCGCGTAGCCGGAGATCGCCAAGGAGCGGAGGAGGAAGGAGTCGAGGACGAGGCCTGGTTCGCGTTCGCCGGTGGAGAGGACGCGGAGGGCGCCGGCGAGCAGCAGGTGCTGCTGGGTGGCGGGTTCCTTCTCCTCGACCACGAGACGGTCGGCGGTCTCGAGGAGGACGGTGCCGGTGGTGTACCGGGCGTAGTCGCCGACGATTCCTTCGCCGTACGCCGCGATCGAGACGGCCTGGGTGACGACGTCGAGGGTGCGGCCGGTGGCGAGTTGGAGGTCGACGTGGCTGAACGGTTCGAGGCGGGCACCGAAGCGGGAGGACGTACGGCGGACTCCTTTGGCGACCGCGCGGATCTTGCCGCGGCCGCGGGTCAGCAGCGTCGCGATCCGGTCCGCCTCACCCAGTTTCTGGGTGCGCAGCACGATCGCCTCATCCCGATAGAGCGGCACGCGGTCAGTGTCTCATCCGGGGGCGACAATCTCCTCGAGGCCCAGGGGCGCCCGCCCGGTGATGTCTTGGACGGCGGTGGAGATGTGACTTAGTTCGCCGCTGGCGATGGCGGCGTACGACGTGACCCAGCCGGCTACCTCCCAGGCGGGGGCGCCGTAGCACTCGCGTGAGCGGTAGGCCTCGTCCAGGGTCTCGGGCTCGTAGCGGACCTTCCGGCCGAGCGCGTCGGACAGTACGCCGGCCGCCTCGGCCAGCGTGAACGCGGAAGGACCCGTCAGCTCGTACGTCGCCCCAGCATGCGCCGAGTCCGCAAGGACCCGGGCCGCAACAGCAGCCACGTCGTCGCGGGCGACCGCCGCGACCCGACCGTCCCCCGCCGGACCCCGGATCACTCCGTCCTCACCGACGAACCCCGGTACGAAGTCCAGGTACAGGTTGTCCCGCAGGAACGTGAACTCCACGTCCAGCGACCGGATGTGCTGCTCGGTATGCCAGTGGTCGCGGGCGAAGGTGAACGTCGCCCCCGGTGCGGCTCCGGCGAACGACGTGTACACGATCCGCCGTACGCCGGCCGCCACCGCCGCATCGACCGTTGCCTTGTGCAACGCCACCCGATCCGCCGACTCCGTTGCGCTGAGCAACATCAGGGTGTCGACCCCGTCCAGCGCGTTCAGCAGTGCCGCGTGCTCGCCGTACGCCGCCTGCGCCACCTCGGCACCAGGGAGCGAAGGAGCCCGCGCCGGATCCCGCACGAGCAGCCGCTGGGGTACGCCGGAATCCGCCAGCAGCCGGGCGATCCGGGAACCGAGCTGCCCGGTGGATCCGGTGACGCCGATCACTTGCCCACCAGGTCCATCCCGCCGTCGGTATAACGCTGCCCGGTCGCCGCATCAGCCGGGAACGCCGCGTCCAGAGCGGCGAGCTCATCAGCCGTCAGCGTGATGTCGGCGGCACCGAGGTTCTCGGCCAGGTACTTGCGCCGCTTCGTCCCCGGGATCGGCGCAACGTTGTTGCCCTGAGCAAGCAGCCACGCCAGCGCGAGCTGACCGGCGGTCACACCCTTCGCCGCCGCCAGCTCCCGGACCTTCTCCACCAGGTCCAGGTTGCGCTGGAAGTTCTCGCCCATGAACCGCGGCAGCCCGCGCCGCATGTCGTCCGGCTCGAAGTCGTCCGGCGACTTCAGCTGCCCGGTCAGGAACCCTCGCCCGAGCGGGCTGAACGGCACGAACCCGATCCCGAGCTCGCGCAGCGCCGGCAGTACGACGGTCTCCGGGTCGCGCGTCCACAGCGACCACTCGCTCTGGACGGCGCTGATCGGGTGCACCGCGTGCGCGGCCCGAACCGTGTCGCCGTTGACCTCGGACAGGCCGAGGTACCGCACCTTGCCCGCCTCCACCATCGAGGCCATCGCGCCGACGGTCTCCTCGATCGGGATCTGCGGGTCCTTGCGGTGCAGGTACCAGAGGTCGACGTGGTCCACGCCGAGCCGCCGCAGCGACGCATCGATCGCCTGCCGCGCGTAGCCGGGCGACCCGTCGACGACGTTCGGGAGCGCCGTGCCGCTCGCGGGCTTCTTGAAGCCGAACTTGGTCGCCAGCACCACCTGGTCGCGGCGGCCGGCCAGCCCGCGGCCGACGAGTTCCTCGTTCGCGCCGTCGCCGTACACGTCGGCGGTGTCGATGAAGGTGCAGCCGGCGTCGATGGCGGCATGCAGGGTCGCGATGGACTCCGCCTCGTCCGTGGTCGCACCGTAGGACTGGGACATCCCCATGCAGCCGAGGCCGAGGCAGGAAACGGTCAGGTCACCGAGCTGGGATTCACGCATGTGCCGAACCTACCGTCGTCACCGGTTGCATAGGGCAACCCCCCTCGGGCGATCACCGTCCGTGATCGCGTTCCTGCCTAGACAACAACTCCATGACATTTCGCCACGGTCAGGCACACCCGCCGCCGCGTTCCGTATCTTCAGGCGCGAGCGAGCCGGGCGAGCGAAACACTGGGGGTGGCTGAACACATGTTTCTCCGGAGGGCGCTGCGGTATCGGTGGTCCCAGGCGCTGGTGCTGGCCGGCGTCAGCCTGCTGATCGGGACCTGCGCCGTGTTCGCGCCCTGGTACGCCCGGGCCGTCGAGCAGACCGTGACGACCGAGACCCTGACCGCGCAGCGCCTGACCGCGGCGTGGCAGATCGAGGGAGCGCCCCGCGGCCGGGCACAAGGCCCCGGCACCGATCGGCCGGAGAGCCTCGACCAGTTGGTTCCGTCCGACCTCAAGCCGCTGTTCTCGCCGCCCGTGCACGGCATCCACACCGACATCGGCTGGCGAGTCCAGCCGGACGACGACGCGGTCGCGGGCCGGCTGATCTGGCGCGCCGGGTACTGCGAGCAGCTCATGCTGGCCCAGGGCCGCTGCCCGACTGCCCCGAACGAGGTGATCGCCTCGACCGCGGACACCGGCACCTGGCAGTTCAAGGTCGGCACCGTTCTCACTGGTAAGTCGTCGGACGCCGGAGCCGAAGGGGACCAGAAACTCACGGTCGTCGGCCTGTACAAGCCGAAGCAACCTCGGGCCGACTACTGGTTCGGCGCCTACCCGACCGGGCACTCCCGCAGGCCCGGCACCAAGGATCCGGGCTCCTCGGACTTCCTGTTCACTCCGCGTACCACGTTCGACGGGGACCAATGGTCGCCGCGGATGACCGCCGACACCGCGCCGATCCCCGGTGTGGCGCGGATCAACGACCTACCCCGATTGCAGAACGCCACGGTCACGGTGAACGGCAACGCGGTGGAGCAAGGCATCTACGCGGAAACCACGTCCGGACTCGCCTCACTGGTCGACCGGATCCAGAGTGAACGGAAACAGGCCACCACGATCATCCCACTGATCATGGTGCAGGTCGCCCTGTTCGGTGTGGTCGTGCTGGCCCTGGCGCTCGGGGCTGTGGTCGACCAGCGGCGGCCGGAAATCGCTCTTGCACGTCTGCGGGGGTCATCTGCCCGCCGTACCGCACGCTCACTGTCCGCCGAGCTCGGGCTGCCTGTGCTGGTCGGTGGGCTAGCAGGTGCTCTCGGTGGGTTCGGACTGCTGCTGATCGTCCGGGCGACCTGGCTGCGCCACGGCTCCCCCCTCGAGTTGCCGTGGACAGTGCCGGTGGCGCTGGCCGTTGCCGTCGTCCTCTCGCTGATCGTGGTGGCGCTGCAGGTTCGCGGCGGCGTACGGCAGCCGATCTCGAGCCTGCTGCGTCGAGTGGTCCCACGACGGCGTGGCAGGGCGATCGGGGTGCTCGACCTGTGCGTCATCGTCTTCGCGGTGGCTGGTCTGGCGGCCGCGCTCACCGGTGACGGCCGTGGGCCGCTACCCGTTCTTACTCCAGCCCTGCTGGCGCTGGCGGTCGGGCTCACGTTCGCTCATCTCCTGCTCCCCATGGCGGGCCTGATCAGTCGGCAGGCCGCGCGACGCGGACGGCTGGGCCTCGCGCTCGGTGCACTGCAGGTCTCCCGTCGGCCCGCGGTCACTCGCATCGTCGCGGCGGTCGCGGTGGCCGGCGGACTGGTCGCGTTCGCCGGCCAGGCGGCGTCGGTCGGCGACCACAACCGGGACACCCGGGCGGGCTATGAGACCGGAGCCGAAGCGGTACTGCGGATGAATGCCTTGTACCTGAACGAGTTCACCCGAGCGGTCGACCAGATCGATCCGGACCGGCACTGGATGACCCCGGTCGTCACGTCGCGACCGCCCGCACCGGACTCACTGAAGTCGATGATGATCGAGCCGGACAGCTTCCGGCGGATCGCGTTCCGCGGCGATCTGATGACGGATGCGGAGGGCTGGCAGACGCTGAAGGCACCCGCCGGGCTAAAGCCGATCGAGTTCCGCAGCTCTCAGCTCACCGTCACCGCCTCGACCGGTCCGATGAAGCCGCTCGCCGCGCAGACAGTGAACGGCACGCAGACGGCAACCGAGCCGCCGAAGTCGATCGTCCTGCGGGCGAACGTGGTGAGTCTGCGCAACGGGGGCCGCTACCTGGTCACCTTCCCGCCGATGCCGCTGGTCCCGGGCAAACCGCTCCAGTTGCGTGCGGCGGTCGACTGCCTGGGTGGCTGCCAGTTGCTCCGGCTCGGCATTGGTCGCGAACCACTCGACCAGGCCGGCGTCCAGGGCGACGTGACCATCAGCAACATCTCCAGCGAAGACCACCCGTCCATCCCGATCGGATCGCCGGACACCTGGCAACCGGTCCGGCAACTCGGCTCCGACCAAGGATCCGTCACCGCCAAGGCAGGCGGATTGTTGACAATCGCCGTGAAGAGCCTGGGCAACGACCAGTTCCTGCAGTACGCGACGGTGCCCCCGCTGATCCCGGCGCTGGTGACGTCGGAGTTCCCGTTCGACGACGGCGCGAGCACGAGCCCCGCGATCGACGGCACACCGCTGACACTCGCCAAGGTCGACCGGCTGACAGGCCCGGTGGATCGCTACCCCGATCGCACCGCAGTGGTCGATCTCGAGACAGTACGGCGGCTGGCCGGGAGCGTCGACGAGGGCGGGACGGACTACGAGCTCTGGCTGAACGCGGACGGCCTGGCGAACGTCGACACGATCACTCAGAAGCTCAGCAAGGCAGGGTTCGCGGCCGAACTCGTCGACCGCCGGGCCGACCGGATCGCCTCGTACGGGCGGTCGGCGAGTGCACTCGCGCTGCAGCTGACGCCGGTTGTCGGCATCGCGGGGTGGGCGCTGGCGCTCGTCGTACTGCTGCTGACCGTGGTGACGTCTTGGCGGTCGCGGGCGCAGGACTACGCGAGCCTGCGGATCACCGGCGTACCGTCCAACACCACAGGTCGAGCTGCCAGGTGGGAGCAAACCGGACCGGTCGCGCTGGCTGTACTGCTGGGGTCGTTGTGTGGAGTGGTCGGCGCGCAGATCGCACTGCCGCTCATACCCCTGTTCGCCGACACCGGCGGGCCGATACCCCTGGAGCTCGCGACCAACTGGCCCGTCGCGCTGGTGCTGTGGATCGCCGGTACCGCAGTCCTCGCCGCAGCCACCCTTCTGCTCGGCACCGGGGTCAACCGACGCGCCGGCTACAGCCGGATCCGGGAGGAGCTGACGTGACTGGTCTGGCGATCAGTACGACGGGCTTGGTGCACATCTACCGTGCGCACGGGCATGACGTCGCCGCGTTGTCCGGCATCGGGATCACGGTCCGCCCTGGTGAGCTGGTGGGACTGCTCGGTCCGTCTGGTGCCGGCAAGTCGACGCTGCTGCAACTGTGCGGCGGTCTGCTGACTCCGAGCGCCGGCCGGCTGCAGATCGGTGAGCACAACGTCGCCACGATGACCGAGGCCGAGCTGGACCGGATGCGCGCCGCCGACGTGGGCATCGTGCTGCAAGGCGCCGGCCGGAACCTCATCCCCTACCTGACGCCCACCGACAACATCCGCTACGCACAACGCGCCGCTCCGCGCGGCCACGAGCTGCCGCAGCCGGACGACGTACTGCACATGGTGGGACTGCGCGAGCACGCCAGTACGCCGTTGACGTCGCTGACTCCTGGGCAGATCCAGCTGTGCGCGGTGGCGGTCGGGATCGCGACGATGCCCGGTCTGCTGCTGGCCGACGAGCCGACCAGTCAGCTGGATCACCAGGCCCGCGACGAGGTGCTCGCGGCGATCCGGACGATCAACGCCGAGACTGGGATGACCGTGCTGCTGATCACGCACGACCCGGAGGTGGCGGCGACGTTGCCGCGGACCATCACGATCCGGGACGGGCGGATCGCGTCCGAGGGCCGGTCCGGTGAGGAGTACGCCGTGGTGGCAACCGACGGCTCGTTGCCACTCCCCCCGCACGTGGCCGAGCTGCTGCCGGCCGGGACGCTGGTGCAGGTGACCACCGACGACGGCGAGATCCGCCTCACCCCGATCGAGCAGGAGGGCCCACGGTGATCAACGTCGACAATGTGACGGTCGCGTACGGCGACTTGGTCGCGGTGGCGGACGTGTCGTTCACGGTGCCGCCCGGGTTCGTGCTCGCCGTCAGCGGACCGTCCGGCGCCGGCAAGAGCTCGTTGCTGTGGGCAATCGCCGGCGCGGTGCCGGTGAAGTCCGGCCAGGTCGAGGTGGACCGGCTCGTCATCACCGATCGGCCGAAGGCTGCCGCGCACGGCGTCGTACTGATCCCGCAGGGCAACGGGCTCGCGCGGGTGCTGACCGCGCGCGAGAACCTGACCATCCCGCTGCTGGCCGGCCGCAAGCCGAGCGGCGACGCGGAGCTCGAGGAGGTCGACCGGGCGATCACGTCCGCACTCGAGTCCGTCGGGCTCGCGGACAGCGGTGATCACCTGGTCGAGGAGCTGTCCGGTGGCGAGCAGCAGCGGGTCGCGGTTGCGCGCGGGATCGCCCAGCAGGGCAAGGTGATCCTGGCCGACGAGTCCACCAGCGAGCTGGACAGCACCAACCGCGAACGCGTCCTCGACCTGCTACGAGCTCAGGCCGACCGCGGCGCCGCCGTCATCATCGCCACCCACGACCCGAGTGTCGCGGAGAGCGCCGACGGCCACGCGCTAATGGACGAAGGCCGGCTGAGCTGGGTACGACGGCTGTGAGCTTCCGACGTCGGGACCGACGAGCACCGGGTCGAGCTGGATCCTGGTGACACCGAGCGGCGCGAGCACCTCGTGCAGCGTCTCCTCGTCCATCCGCAGCCACTCCTGCCGCGGTCCGGTCGCGGCCCGCAGGTGCGCCAGCGTCGTGAACGCGATGCCCACCCGCGGCCCCTCCGGCAACCGGCCGGTCTGCAGCGTCGCCGCCGCGCCCACCGACCGAACAGGAACAAACCAGTCATCACTATGTCGAGACTTCACACCTAGAAACTAGGCCGACCACAACCCCCGAATCCCGTGTCCTCACACGCTTCCCACAACTTCCGAACGTCGCTCTCACACGCCGCCGAGCGCCAGCGGGATGGTGGGCGGGCCGTTCCGCAACACCGACTCCACCAGGCTGGGGAGGGATCGGGGGGCGAAGCGGTCCTCGGCGGACTGGAGTTCGGAGAGCGTCCACCAGCGGTGGCCGTGGAGGTTCTCGGCCTGGAGTTCGGCTTCGGTCAGGGTGCCGCCGACGGTGAACGGGCCGGTGCGGATCAGGAAGACCTCGTTGAGGACACCGTCGTACCCGGTAGCGTGGCCCTCGGCAACTACCTCCTGGTGCCAGAGGTGCGGCGGGTCGTCCGGAGTCTCGAGACCGATCTCCTCCCGCAGCTCGCGGCGCAGCCCTTCGATGAGCGTCTCGTCCGCCTCCAGGCCACCGCCGGGGGTCGCCCACAACGGCCCGTCGTCGAACTCGAAGCGGACCAGGAGGATGCGGTCGTCCGGGTCGACGACGAGAGCGCGGGCGGCCGGACGCAGCCGCGGACAGGTGAGCTCGAGCTCGCGGTTCTGCTCGACCGACCGGAAACCGAAGCGCGCGTTGACCTTCTGCATCGGGGCGTTCGACAGTGCCGTCCAGGTGTGCAGGAAGCGCTGGGTGGTGCGATGTTTCGCCAACTGGTCGAGGTTCGCCAGCTTCAGGTGCGTGCCCAGGTTGTGCCCGCGGTGGTCCCGCAGTACCAGGGTGTCGTCCTGCTGGGCATGCTCGGCATCAGCCCGCGGCAGGTACATGAGCGTGTAGCCGGCCGGCGCACCGGACAGCGTGTGCGCCATCGTCACCAGCGCCAGGTAGTTCCGATCGACGCGCTGCTCGCTTGCCTGCAGCTTCTCGACCGTCCACGGCACGACCTCGCGCGTCATCCCGCCGGTCGGCACGTCCTCGTCCATCGCGGTGTGCAGATCGGCGTACGCCTGCTGATGTTCCGGCGGGCACACGCCCGCCCACGAGGTGAGCCGATAGCCGTCCAGCGTCCCGGCGGACCACCGCAGCTCGTCCAGGCGCGCCTCGTCGTACGGCAGGGGTACGACGAGATGGTCCTCGACATGCTCGACGGTGAGCCCGAGTCGCTCGGCGAACGCACTGCCCGGCGACGACTCGCCCGGCACCCCGATCTCGGACTGGAAGATGGTCCGCCCGAGCTGCGCCGCGCGGGTCACGGCCCACTGCCACAGGGCCGTCCCGATCCCCCGCCGCCGATGCTGCGGCGGTACGTCGATCTCGACCTCGACGATGTCGAGGTTGTCGGTCAACCGGTACTCGAACAGCATCGCGCCGAGTACCCGGTCGTCCTCGAAGGCGCCGACCGCGATCCGGCGCTTGAGCGGGCCCGGAGTGCGCAGCGAGAAGCCGAGCGCCTCCTGCCCGACCACGAGCGCGGCCTCGCGTCCCGCGACCACACCGGCCCGCAGGGCGTCGTACCACTCGTCGAACAGTGCCAGGTCGGCCGGGTCGATCTCGCGAACGATGATCACCCGGCCGACCCAACCAAACGAACGGGTCAGGCGCTAGTCATTAACCGACTCAGACGGGGGCGACCTTGCCTTGGTACATGTACATGATCACGAAGTTGTCGGCGTACGGCGCGTTCTTCAGGATCGGGTCGTCGTCCGCCGGGAACTTGGCGACCCGGGTTCCCTCCAGCGCCGGGTTGTTACCGTAGCGCTCCCACAGCGGGATGATCGGGAGCAGTTCGTTGAACGCCATCGCCGCGGCGGTGATGTTCTTCTTCTGCTCGTCGACGTTCAGGCCCTGGGCCGACTTGTCCACCACGGCCTGCAGGTCGATCGGACCCGCCGACGTGGTCTGCTTGAGCGGGAAGTTCATTCCCTTGCCGCCCTGGTTCGCCGCGATCACGTAGTTGAACGTGTACAGGTCCTGGACGAACGCGAAGTACGGGTGCGGGTGGTTCGAGGCGCCCCAGCCCTGGATGGCGATGTCGAACTTGCCGGCCAGGACGTCGGGGTTCAGCTGGGTGAAGGTGATGCCCCGCTTGGTGATGTTGAACCCGAACTTGTTCAGCTGGTCGGCCGCGTTGGTGGCGGCCGGGTTCCAGTCGGCGAACTCGGTCGGGAACTTGATGTCGTACGCGGCCGGCTTGCCCGCCGGCGTCTGCCACTTGTCACCGGACTTCTTCCAGCCGGCCTGCTGGAGCAGCTGGGTGGCCTTGTCGAGGTCCTTCTCGTAGGCCTGGAGCTTCTGCTGGTCGGCGTCGGTGATCCAGTCGGGGACGAGGATGTCGGAGAAGCCGGCCATGAACTTGCAGGGCTTGCCCGAGTCGCCGAGCGCGACGGTGCCGTTCTCGTTGCGGTCGAGGACGTAGGCGATCGCCTGCCGGACCCGGGCGTCGGAGAACTCCGGGCGAGTGGTGTAGTTGAACACCAGCGAGGGACCGGAGTACACCGGCGGGCGGAGGATCCGGAAGCCGTTCTGCTGGAACGTCTTCTCGCTGGCCACGGCGAAGCCGTGGGTGGCGTAGTCGACGTCCTTGTTCATCACGACCGGAGTGATGTCGGAGGTCTCACCGTTGTACAGGACGACCTTGCTGAATCCGATCTTGTCGGCGAACAGGCCCTTGTCGTTCTTCACCAACGTCATCTGGGCGTTGGTCATGGTCTTCGGGTCGTAGTTGAACGGCCCCGACACGACCGGGTTCTCCGGCCGGAACTTCTGGAAGTCGGCGTTGACCTGCTTGCCCTCGCCGCTGTCCAGGCTGCCGTTGGCCTTGCGGAGCGTCTCGGCCTTGCTCGCCCAGTCCTTGTAGACCGAGTCCGGCAGGATCGGCGCGCGGAGGATGAAGCGCTCGAGGACCGTGGACGGCGTGCCGATGGTGAACACGACGGTGGTGTCGTCCTGCGCCTTCACGTCGGACAGGAACGTCCAGTCCTGCTGACGCATCAGCCAGCGCAGGTTGAACGTCGAGACGACGTCCTTGGCGGTGAGCGGCGAGCCGTCGCTCCAGGTCAGGCCGGACCGGAGCTTCATCGTGTAGGTCTTGGCCGTTTCGTCCAGCGTGTTGGACTCGGCCAGCAGGTACTCCCACTTCTTGTCGGCCCAGTAGTACATGCCGGCACTCGGGTAGATCAGGTCGAGGTACGGGCTCTGCTGCTGGATGCCGTCGAGGACGCCGGCGCCGAGGTTGAAGTGGCCCTTGGGCGGCAACTGGTAGGGGTACGCGCCGTGGAACTCCCCGGACTTCTTGGCGTCGTTTCCAGCGTCGTCCGGACTGCTCGGCGAACACGCCTCCAGCGACCCGATGCCGGCGATGCCGACCCCGGCGATGCCGAACAGCTGGAGCACATGCCGGCGGGAGACTGCGTTGGTCACGGCGCGCGCGCCGGACTCGTTGGTGCCGGGATCGTTGGTGCCGGTGGGACTCATCCTTCGTCCTTTCTGATCTGACCGCACGCCCATGTGGGTCAGGCACTACTGGTTTGGGGTACTGCTAACCGCCCTCGCGTTTCTCCCGTCGCCGCAGCACAAGGACCGCGGCGACGACGATGAGGCCCAGTAGCAGGCCCAAACACAAGGTGAACAGGGTGACGACGAACTCCGGTGTACCGGGCGTCAGCGTGAGTAACAGAACCCCGCTGGCCAGTACCAGGAACGCCGCCCAGCCGAGCGCCAGCCGGCCGATCTGCGGTGCCATCAGGCCACCGGCTCATCGCGGACCTCGGCATCTCCGGCTCCGTCGCGCGCCACCACGTGGCACGCGGTCGACTGACCGGGACGTACGGCGACCAGCTCGGGCACCGCACCGTCGCACAGGCCGCTCTCGAACTGCGGGCAGCGCGGATGGAACGAACAGCCGGCCGGCAGGTGGGCGAGATTCGGGATCTCCAGGCTGCGCAGCGATCCCGTGCCCTTGGTCTTGGTCAGGTCCGGATCGGGCTCGGGGATCGCGTCGATCAGCGCGCGGGTGTAGGGATGCGTCGGCGAGTTGATGAGCTGCGGTGTCGGCCCGAACTCGACGATCCGGCCCAGGTACATCACCGCGGTCTTGCCGTGCCAGCCGAAGTACTTCGCGATCGCCAGGTCGTGGGTGATGAACAGGAACCCGACCCCGAGGTCGTCGCGCAGCCGGCCGAGCATCGCCAGCACGCTGATCCGGATCGACACGTCCAGCATCGACGTGGACTCGTCCGCGATGATGATCTTCGGGTCCAGGGTCAGCGCCCGGGCCACCGAGATCCGCTGCCGCTGACCACCGGACAACTGGTGCGGGTACTTCGACAGGAAGCTCTCCGGTGGGGTCATGTCGACCTTGGCCAGCAGCTCGGCGGCTCGCTCGGCGGCGGCCTTCGCTCCCTTGACCACGCCGTGCTTGAGCAGCGGTGCTGTCATCGTCTGCTGAATGGTCCGGGTCGGGTTCAGCGAGGCGTACGGATCCTGGTGGACGTACTGCACGCTGCGCCGGAAGTCGCGGAAGCCGTTCCGGTTCATCGACCAGATGTCGGTGCCGTCGAAGACCACCCGGCCGTCGGTCGGTCTGGCCAGGCCGGCCGCCATCCGCGCCGCGGTGGTCTTGCCGGAGCCGCTCTCGCCGACCAGGCAGAGCACCTCGCCGGGGTTGATCGACAGGTTGACCTGGTCGACCGCGCGGATCGGCCCGGCCTTGGTGTTGAACACCTGGCTGACCCCGTCCAGCGTCATCAACGGCGTACGCCCCTCGGCCGTCGCCGGCCGGCTTGTCTCCGTCGCGGTCATGAGGCGGTCCCCAAGTCGTCCTGCACTCTGTTGTCCTGCACTCTGTCGTCCTGCACTCTGCGTTCGAGATGCACGTCTTTGGAATGGATGCAGGCGACCTCGTGCCCGGAGCCCGGTTGATCGGTCACCGGGATCAGTGGCGGGTCGGCCTCCTTGCACTCCGCGGTGGCGTACCCGCACCGCGGGTTGAACTTGCAGCCCGGCGGCAGCGCGGCCAGGCTCGGCGGCCCGCCCGGGATCGACTCGAGATCCGGCAGGTCGCCGACGATCGGCGGCACCGCCTTGATCAGGCCGAGCGTGTACGGATGCCGCGGCCGGTAGAACATGTCCCGGACGCCACCGGTCTCGACGATGCGACCGGCGTACATGGTGGCGACCCGGTCGGCGAGCTCGGCGGCCAGCGACAGGTCGTGGGAGATGAAGATCATCGAGAAGCCGAGCCGTTCGCGGACCTCGTGCAGTACGTCGACGATCGAACGCTGGGTGAGGATGTCGAGTGCCGTGGTCGGCTCGTCCAGGATCAGGACCTCCGGCTCGAGCAACAGGCTCATCGCGATCAGCACCCGCTGCCGCATTCCGCCGGACAATTCGTGCGGGTAGCAGTCCATCACCCGCTCCGGCTCCAGCCGCACCAGCTGCAGCAGTTCGGCGGCCCGCTCTTCGATCTCGCGTTTGCTGGCCTTGGTGTGCGCCCGCATCGTGTCGTGCATGTGGCCGCGGATCTTCATCACCGGGTTGAACGCGTTCATCGCGCCCTGGAAGACCATCGCCGCGTCCCGCCAGCGGAACTGCCGCAGATCGCGCCCGTCCAGACCGAGGATGTCGATCTCGGCCCCGTCACCACGGTTGAAGGTGACCTTTCCGGAAGCATGTCCCAGCCGTGGCAGCAGCCGCAGCAGGCCGAGCCCGAAGGTCGTCTTCCCGCAGCCGCTCTCGCCTACCAGCGCAAGGCTTTCGCCGGGGTACAGGTCGAGGTCGATGCCGCGTACGGCGCGCACGGTGGCGCCGGAACCGGTCCGGTACTCGACGTTGAAGTCGCGGATCGACAGCAGTGGCTTGCCCTGACCGCCGCGCGCCGCGCGGGCGCTGGTTGTGTCCTGGGGCATCGAAGTCACCATGCTCACCGGTCCCGGAGACGCGGGTTGAGGATCTCTTCGAGTGATCTCGTCATCATCACCAATCCGAGCAGCAGCAGGATGATCGCGACGATCGGGCTCAGGATGAACGGCAGGCTGTCGTCGTTGAAGATGGCGCCCGCGATCCAGGCACGGTTGAGCATGATGCCCCAGTTGGAGCCGGTCAGCGGCGCCAGCCCGAGCAGGTACAGGCCGACCAGCGCGTAGATCGCGTTCGTCACGCCGATGATGAAGTTCATCAGGATGAAGCTGGCCATGTTCGGCAGGATCTCGACGAACACGATCCGGATCGTGCCGAGGTCGAGCAACTTGGCCGCCTCGACGAACTCGCGTTCCTTCAGCGAGAGCACCTGGGACCGCACCGCCCGGGTCAGCACCGGCCAGCTCAGGACACCGACGAGGATGGCGAGCAGGATCGGCGAGTCCAGCTTGAACATCGCACCGAGCACCGCGAGCAGGACGATCGTCGGGACCGTGAGTACGACGTCGGCCGCCGTCGTGACCACGGAGTCGGTGCTGGAGCCCAGGTAGGCGGCCAGGGAACCGAGGACGATCGCGATGAAGGTCGAGATCGCGGCGGCGAAGAACCCGATGAAGATGACGGACCGGCCGCCGTCGATCATCTGGATCAGCACGTCCTTGCCCTCGTTGTCGGTCCCGAGAAAGTGCCCGGGCGACGCGAACGGCAGCAGGATCTCCTTGACGTTGGGCTCCACCTCGGGGGTGAAGAACGGCCCGATCGCGGTGATCAGCACCAGCAGCGCCACGATCACGAACCCGATGAAGCCGGCCGGGCTGCGCCGCAACCCATGCATGATGCCGGCGAACCGGGAGACACCCGTCGTCCCGATGGCGGCGACGGCGCCGCCGGTGGCTGCAGCCTCGGTCATCTCGTCACCCCTGACCCTTGCCGGGGACCCGGACCCGCGGATCCAGCCGGCTGTAGAGAATGTCGGCGAGCAGGTTGGCCACCACCACGGAGATCGTGATGACCAGGAAGATCCCCTGCAGCACCGGGTAGTCGCGGCCCGAGATCGCGTTGTAGAGGCTGAACCCGATGCCCTGGTAGCCGAAGATCCGCTCGACGAAGATCGATCCTCCGACGACGAACCCGAGCGAGATGGCCAGCACGCTGAACAGGGGCAGTACGGCGTTGCGCCCGACGTACCCGGACCGGATCCGCGAGTCGGTCAGGCCGCGAGCGCGGGCGACGGTGACGTAGTCCTCGCCGAGGGTCTCCACCGTGGAGGACTTCATCACCAGCGCCCAGGACCCGACCGTGGTCAGCAGGTACGCCAGGATCGGCAGCATCGCGTGGTAGAAGATGTCGTTCAGGAACGCCAGGCTGAACGACGGTTCCACCCCCGGTGTGTACGAGCCACGGGCCTCGGTCAGGTTGAAGACCTGCAGCTTCACCCCGAGGAAGACCACGATCAGGATCGCGAGGATGTAGTTCGGGATCGCGTGCAGGAAGGATCCGATCGAGCTCAGCGTGTGGTCGATCCAGCTTTCCCGGCGGTAGGCCATGATCATGCCGGCCACGATGCCGATCATGAAGCTGAGGATGGTGGCGACGCCGACGGAGAACAGCGTCCAGGGCAGGTAGGTCTTGATCACCTGCGCCACGGTGGTCCCCGGCGAGAGCAGCGAGTTGCCGAAGTCGCCGTGCAGCAGGTTGAGCATGTAGGTGACGTACTGCTGGATCAGCGGTTGGTCCGGATCCAGCGAGAACAGGTTCTTGGCCTGTGCGGCAGCAGCCTCGTACGAGATACCTGTCTGCGCGATCTGGGTCTGGATGTAGGTGTCGACCGGGTTACCGGGCAGCAGCCTGACCAGGAAGAACGTTCCCGTCGTCACGATGAAGACAGTCAGCACGGCCTTGGCTAGTCTTCGCACCAGCCAGGAGTTGAAGAATCTCTTGGGGGCCGTGGGTTTCGGTTCATCCACCGGCCTCTCTATCAGCTTCGAGGCCGGAGTCTCGACCGCACCACTCACAGCTCACCTCCACGCGGGGTACCGACGGCGTGTCAACGCAGAAGCCGAATGCAGCCGTACTAACGCATGCTGTCTTGCATTCATCTGCGCGCAGTGTCGCTAGTTTGCGCAACCACATACACCGAGTCAACGGTTTCTTCGTACCCGAGGCCACGGTCACCGAATCGTGAGTATTCGGTTGCTCTGCGCACCGATTCTGACACCCTCAGTGCCGAAATTCGGTACGCCGCAACGCAAACGTCGCCCGCCACCCCTAGCGGTGGCGGGCGAACGTTTGATAAGTCAGCGAGTTGCGCGGTTGATCGCGGAGACGACGGCCTTCAGCGAGGCGGTGAGAATGTTGGCGTCGCGGCCGACACCCCAGTAGACCTCGTCACCGACCTCGCACTCGACGTACGCCGCGGCGAGCGCGTCGCCGCCCGCGGAGAGCGCGTGCTCGTGGTAGTCCAGCACCCGTACGTCGTACTTCAGCGGCTGGATCGCGTCGACGAACGCCGACACCGGGCCGTTGCCCTCACCGGACAGCTCGTGCGGAACACCATTGGAATAGACCTGAACGCGGAGCTGGTCGCCCTGCCCCTCACCGGACGACGAGTTGACGCTCAGCAGCGACAGCTTGCCGGGCGAGAGGTACTCGGCCGCGAAGATGTCCCACATCTGCTGCGGACCGACCTCGCCGCCCTCGGAGTCGGTGTGCTGCTGGATCACCCGGCTGAACTCGATCTGCAGCCGGCGCGGCAGGTCGAGCCGGTGCTCCGACTTCATGATGTACGCGACGCCGCCCTTGCCGGACTGCGAGTTCACCCGGATCACGGCCTCGTACGACCGGCCGACGTCCTTCGGGTCGATCGGCAGGTACGGCGCCTCCCAGGTGATCTCGGACACCGGCCGGCCCTCGGCCGCGGCCTGCTTGTCCAGCGCCTCCAGGCCCTTCTTGATCGCGTCCTGGTGCGAGCCGGAGAAAGCGGTGTAGACCAGGTCACCGGCGTACGGCTGCCGCTCGGGCACGCGCATCTGGGTGCAGTATTCGACCGTGCGGCGGATCTCGTCGATGTCGGAGAACTCGATCTGCGGGTCGATGCCCTGGCTGAACAGGTTCATGCCCAGCGTCACCAGGTCGACGTTGCCGGTCCGCTCGCCATGGCCGAACAGACAGCCCTCGACCCGGTCCGCGCCGGCCATCAGGGCCAGCTCCGTCGCCGCCACCGCCGTACCGCGGTCGTTGTGCGGATGCAGGCTGATCGTGCTGTGCTCGCGCCGGGTCAGGCCCCGGCTGAACCACTCGATCTGGTCGGCGTACACGTTCGGGGTCGACATCTCGACGGTGGCCGGCAGGTTCAGGATGATCTCCCGCCCCTCCGCCGGCTGCCACTGGTCGCTGACCGCCTCGCACACCTCGAGCGCGAACTCCAGCTCGGTGCCGGTGAAGATCTCCGGGCTGTACTGGTACCCGAACTGGCAGTCGCCCAGCATGTCGTCGGCGTACTTCATCACCGTCTCGGTGCCGCGTACGGCGATGTTGAGGCACTCGGCCTTGTCCACGTTGAAGACGACCCGGCGGAACAGCGGCGCGGTCGCGTTGTAGAGGTGGATGGTCGCCTTCGGCGAGCCCTGCAGCGACTGCACGGTCCGCTCGATCAGCTCGTCCCGGGCCTGGGTCAGCACCGAGATCGTGACGTCGTCGGGGATGACGTCGTCCTCGATCAGGCTACGGACGAAGTCGAAGTCGTACTGGCTGGCGCTCGGGAAACCGACCTCGATCTCCTTGTAGCCCATCTTCACCAGCAGGTCGAACATCCGCCGCTTGCGGGCCGGCGACATCGGCTCGACCAGGGCCTGGTTCCCATCACGGAGGTCGGTGGACAGCCAGCGCGGAGTGCGGTCGACAGACCTGGTCGGCCAGGTGCGGTCCGGCAGGTCGATCGGCGGGAACGCCCGGTAGCGCCGGATCGGCATACCGGAGGTTTGCTGGACGGGCTTGGGCTGATTCTGCGGTGCCACGGGGGTTCTCCTCGGGAAGGTGTACTGCGGGGTCGTGAGGGACGACCGGCGTACGACCGAACTCCGCGGCGAGGGAACCGGCCTTGTCAGGCCTCGCCGCGGCAGCGAAGGAGGAGAAGCTGGTGCCGCATGATGCCAGTGAGTCTATGCACAACCACGCTCGGCCGTCGAACCGGGGGTCTCGATCGGCGAGACACGGAGCGTGACCGCGTTGTGCCGGACAGAGTGCTGAAGAAGTGCTGAAGATGTGCGTCCTGCGGTCCTTGGCGGGAGCCGTGGCGATGCAAGGATGGCCGGATGGCGGCGCGGGTACTGGTGGTCGAGGACGCGGAACCGATCCGCACCGGCGTCGGTATCGCGCTGACCGAGGCGGGCCACACGGTGCGGACGCAGGCGGACGGCGACGGCTTCGAGCGGGAGCTGGCGGAGTGGCAGCCGGACCTGGTGCTACTCGATGTGATGCTGCCCGGCCGGGACGGGTTCGAGCTGCTGACGGTCGCTCGGGAGACGTCGAACGCAGGTGTGATCCTGCTGACCGCGCGTGACGGGGTCGAGGACCGGCTGCATGGGCTGCGGACCGGGGCTGACGACTATGTGGTGAAGCCGTTCGTTCTTGCCGAGCTGATCGCGCGGGTCGAGGCGCTGCTGCGGCGGATGGGCCGGCTCCGGACTGTCCTGGAGATCGGCGATCTGGCGGTCGACGTCGAGGCCGGGTTGGTACGGCGGGCCGGGCAGGAGATCGAGCTGACGGCGACGGAGTACAAGCTGCTCGCGTTCCTCGCGGGGCGCAGCGGCAAGGTGGTCGGCAAGACCCAACTGCTGACCGCGGTCTGGGGGTACGACGACTACGCGGCCAACCTGGTCGAGGTGCATGTGAGCGCGCTCCGCCGGAAGCTGGAGGCACTCGGGCCACGGTTGCTGCACACCGTCCGCGGTTCGGGCTACGTCCTGCGGCCGCCGTCATGAGGCCGCTGCGTACGGCGTCCTTGCGGGTTCGCGTGACGCTGACGGCGATCGCCGTACTGCTCGTCGTGCTGCCGGTGACAGGGCTGGTGGTGAAGGCGGTCTTCGACGCGCAGGCCGAGCGCAGTCTCGACTCGCTGCTGACCGGGCGGGCGCAGCTGGCTCAGCAGCTCGCCCGGCAGAACGTTGCCCCGAGCAACCTCGTACGGCGGATCGACGCGGACGGGGTCCGGGTCACGCTGATCCTACGGTCGGGTCAGCAACTCGGTACGCCACCGGTCGACCCGGGTGGGACCGTCCGGCAGGTGCGTGCGACGTTGCAGACGGGACAGCGGACGCGCGGCGCGACGTTGCTGTTGTCGGCGGACACGGCGTTGTTGTCGGACGCGAGCGCGCGACTCCGGACGGTGCTGCTGATGTCGGGTGCGGCGGCGATCCTGATCACCGCGCTCGCGTTGATCATCGGGATGAGGTTCGCGCTGGCGCCGCTGGATGCGATGACGGGACTGGCGCGGTCGATCGTGGCGGGGCGGCGAGGTGAGCGGCTGCAGCCGGAGCGGGCCGACACCGAGCTGGGGCGTACGGCGGCCGCCTTCGACGAGATGCTGGACGCGCTCGAAGGTGCCGAGGGCTCGGCGCGCCGGTCCGAGGACCGGATGCGTGAGTTCGTCGCCGATGCCGCGCATGAGTTGCGTACGCCGGTCGCCGGGTTGCAGACCGCTGCGGAGACGTTGATCCAGCTCGGCCCCGAGGCCCCGGCCGAACGCCGCGAAGAGCTCGAGCTCCTGCTGGTCCGCGAGTCCCGGCGCGCAGGCACTCTCGTCGCCGACCTCCTGGAACTCAGCCGCATCGACGCCGGCCTGCAGCTCAACCTCGCCCAGGTCGACCTCCGCCACCTCGCCGAAGCCCAGGCCGCCCGCATCCGGTTGGTCGCGCCCGACGTCGCCGTCCAGGTGACCGGGTCCGCGACGGTCAGCGGCGATCCGGAACGCCTGGCCCAGATCCTCGCCAACCTCCTCGACAACGCCCGCCAGGCCGGTGCGCACTCCCTGCACATCGCGGTCGCCCCGACCGGCCTCCTGGTGGAGGACGACGGCCCTGGAGTCCCGCCCGAAGTCCGCGAACGCATCTTCCAACGCCTCGTCCACGGCCCCCAGAGCAAGGGCGCCGGCCTGGGCCTCGCAATCGCCCGAGGAGTCGCCCGAGCCCATGGTGGTGATCTGACGGTTGGCGACCGCGCCGACGGTCGGCGCGGTGCCTGCTTCGAGCTCTTGCTCTCACACCCTCAGTAGGCCGTCGATGGTGGTTTTGTGGTCGGCGAGGATCTTGGCGGGTTCGGTGCCGAGGACGTCGCGGAGGACGGTGGCGTAGACGTCGCGGAAGTCTGTGGTCGCCTTCAGGTCGCCGTTGGAGAGGTCGGTGAGACTCGGCTGCTCGCCGAAGAAACCACCCGACACCTTGTCACCGACCACGAACACCGGACCCGCCGTACCGTGATCCGTCCCGTCGCTCCCGTTCGCCTGGACGCGCCGGCCGAACTCGGAGTACACGAGCACCACTGCGTTCTTCCCCCGGTCCGTCTTCCGCAGCCGTTGCACGAACGGCGTCACCGCAGCGTCCAGCTCAGTCAGCAACCGCTGCTGCGTCCCGCGCTCGTCAGCATGTGTGTCAAAGCCCCCGAGGGAAGCCGAGTAGGCCCGCGTCGGCACACCCGCCTCGATCAATCCCGCAATCAGTTCGAGCTGGGCTCCAAGTTGCGACGTACCGCCCGCCGATGCTCCCTGCGTGCGCTGCTCGTCCTCGTCTTCGTCCTTCTCGTGACCGGTGCGCACCGCGTTGCCGAGCACCTTCGTCGCGTCCTGCAAGTCCTGCACTGCCTTGGCCGCGCGCGCCTGCCAGTGCCCCTCCCCCGGACTCGGCTTGCCCAGCGCCGCGTACGCCGTACCGAGTGCACCTTTGGGGAGTGCCAGCCCACGCAACGGCAGCGACGCAGCCGCAGTGGTCTCGCCGGCCAGCAGCGGCGGAAGGGTGGGTTCGACCGACACGGCCCGGAGCGGATCGGCACCGGTCGCATCAAGCCAGCGGCCGAGCCATCCGGTCGGGACCGGCGACTTCGGCGACGCCGTCTGCCAGATGGCCATCGAACGGAAGTGGCTGCGATCCGGCTCGGGGTACCCGACGCCACGCACGATCGCCAGCCGCTTCTCGTCCCACAGACCCTTCAGGCCCTTCAGGCCCGGGTTCAGCCCGAGCCCGTCACCCAGATCCAGCACGTCGTTCTGCTCGTACGCCAGATCCGGGCGCGCCTTCTGGTACGCCGGATCGCTTGCAGGCACGACCGTGTTGAGTCCGTCGTTGCCGCCGTACAAGGTGATGACCACCAGCACGGACTGGTCGCTCGGCAATGGATTGTCGACCGCCGCGGCCATCAGGTCGGACCAGTTCACCTGCGTCGCCCCGACAGCCAGCGCTCCGGCTGCCGTCACGCCGCTGAGCGCCAGGAACCGCCTTCTCGTCAGGTTGTCCATCGGTCCTCCTCGGCCGCTCATCCGCTGACCACGTATTCGGGTGCGCAGGCGGCGAGTGCCGTCAGCTGCTTGGGGTCCTTCACGCCGGCCAGTGCCGTCTTGGTCCGCTCGGTCCAGGCATCAACACCGAGCAGGGTCGCGACCGCGGCCACTTTGTCCTTGGCGCCTTCCACTGTGGGGATCTCGGCCTGCTTCACCAGGTGCTGGGCCAGCTGCAGCCGGGTCACCCCGGCCGACGTCGTCAGCCAACTCGCACCAGCCGGCCAGCCGCCGACGCTCGGCGGACGGAACGGCAGCTGCCCCATGCCGCGGAGTCCGGCGAGCAGCTTGGTCTGCTCCTTCTCGGCGAGCTTCCCCGGCTGGATCCGCAAGGCCCGCAGCAAGCCGGCCGCCCACTCCACCGGCTGCTTCACCAGCGCGGACTCCGGATCCCGGAACGCCGCCTCGGCAACCATTGCCGTCAGCAACGACCGTACGTTGCGCTCGACGCCGTACGCCGTGGTCAGCCGAGCGATGGTCGCCGCATCCGGTGGCGTCGCCGACACCAGCCGGAACCACAGCCGCCCGATCACGAAGCCGGCCGAGGCGGGTTGCGCCAGCGACAGCCCGGCAAATCCTTTGGCATCGAAGTTCCCGGTCTTGCCGAGCAGCGTCTTCGAGCCCGAGTCGAACCGCCTCCGCTGGAACGTCGCGCCCTTCCCGTCGCGGCCGAGCACCCACCCGGTGAGGCAGCGCGCGCCCTGGGCGACGTCGGTCTCCTGATAGTGGCCGATGCCGAGCGTGAAGAGTTCCAGGTACTCGCGGGCCAGGTTCTCGTTCGGCGTACCTTTGCGGTTCTTCTGGCCGTCGAGCCAGCGGATCATCGCCGTGTCGACGACCATCGCCTGGGCCAGGTCGCCGAACCGGCCGAGCGCATGCGTGCGCTGCGTCTGGTTCTGCCCCAGCATCCACGCGGCGTTGCGGACCTTCTGGTTGCTGGTCGCGAAGTGCCCGTGCCAGAACCAGGTCAGCCGCTCACTGGCCGTCCGGCTCGCGACCATCCGATCCAGCCACCACACGGTCAGCTTCCGCTCCTGCGCCGCCCGCGCTTTCGCGGCCGCCTTCTTCGCGTCCTTGTCCTTCTTGGCGTCCGGATCCTTCTTGCCCATCGGCGGCGGTGGCGCGAGCCCCGTCGGCGGCGGCAGGGCGGCGGCCGCCGCGTCCGTCGCCGGACCCAGCAATCGCCGCAGCGTCGCATCGAACCCGGCCGTCAGGTCCCCGGCCGCCGGCCCGAATCCGAGCCGGTCGTTCAGCCGCCGTACCGCGGCCCGCTCGCTGATCTCGGTCATACCCCCGATCGTTTCCAGCCGGGTCCGCCCGGACCAGTCTCCGGCGGCTTTCTTCAGCCAACCCACAGGTGTTGGTAGACAGTGTCTATTCCTATCATGTAGACACTGTCTACGTGATCGCTCTCGGCCTCCTGACCGCATCCGCCGGCTGCCACGCCGCGTGGAACCTCCTGATGAAGAAGACCTCCCAGACCGGTCCGGCGTTCGTCTGGCTGTGCGGTCTCGTAACCCTCCCGCTCTCGGTCGCACTCCTCATCTGGTCAGGCCTGCGCGGCAGCCTGGGGTCGGCCTGGTGGTCCGGTCTGGTGAGCATGCTTTTGCACACGATGTACGCCGTCACCCTGCAGAAGGCGTACGGCGCGGGCGAATTCTCGACGGTCTACCCGATCAGCCGGGGCGTGGCTCCCGTCCTCGTGACGGTGGCAATAATCCCATGGCAGGGATGGCCGGCAGCGAAGGCCTGGGGTGGCGTCGTACTGGTGGTGTGCGGCGTGCTGGTGATGGACGGGCAACGCCGCCACCGAAGGATGGCGCTCGGTCTCGGGCTGGGTCTCGCGGTCGCGACCTGCACTGCCGCCTACACACTGTGGGACGGCTTCGCGATGACCTCGCTCGGCGCGAACCTCGTGCCGTACCTCGCGATAGCCAACGTGGCCCAGATCGTCGTGTTGTCGACAATCCTCGCGCCGCGTCGCGGCGAACTGCGTGCGGTGCTCGGCCACTGGCGGCAGGCGATACCGATCGCGATCCTGACGCCGGCGAGTTATGGGCTGGTGCTGCTCGCCCTGTCCGTCGCGTCCGTCGGCACCGTCGCGATCGGCCGTACCCTCAACCTCGTACTCGGCGCGATGGCCGGTCTCGTCGTACTCCGCGAGCGACTCAGCCTCACCCACATCGCTGGTCTGACCACCGTCGTCGCCGGCGTCCTGATCGTCACCACCTGAGACGGAAACAGTCCGAGTTGCCTTCAAGTGTGCTTGAAATCTTAAGCTCCGTGGTATGACACGAACTCTCGCGGACCGGATCGGCACTCACGGGCTGGGCGTCCTGGTCACGCTCAAACGGGACGGGCGACCGCAGTTGTCGAACGTCACCTATGTGTTCGACGGCGAACGGATCCGGGTCTCGCTGACCGACGGCCGGGCCAAGACGAAGAACCTGCGCCGCGATCCGCGCGCCAGTCTGTACGTCGACGGACCCGGCGGCCGCTCGTACGTCGTACTCGAGGGCAAGGCCGAGCTCAGTGCGGTGGCGGCAGACCCACACGACGCGGTCGTCGAGGACCTGGTCGACTACTACCGCACCGCGTCCGGTGAGCACCCGGATTGGGACGACTACCGCCGCGCGATGATCGGGGAGAAGCGCTTGATGTTCTCGATGGTCGTCGACCACGCCTACGGCATGCCGCAGCCCTGAGCGGGGAACTTCTCCACGGCGGATAAACCACTCGCGGTAACCGACGGCGTGGTGGACTCTGTGGGCGTGGAGATCACGAGACTGTCACCCGACGACGAGGCCGGGTGCATCGATGCCGTAGCCGTGCAGAACGCCGGCACTAAGCTGGACTGTCCGGAGATGCTGGACCTGACCCCACGAGGGTTCGCCAACATGCTGCGGTACGGCTGGGACATGAACCCCGAGCAGGCGTTTCTGGCCCGGGAGACCGACGGCACCGCGATCGGACTGCTGCTCGTGTCGGCTCCGTCGTACGACAACCTGAACCAGGTCTGGATCGACGTCAACGTCCATCCGGACCACCGCGGTCGCGGGGTCGGGTCCGCCCTGGTCGAGTACGCCGAGCAGGTGACCCGCGAGCTGGGCCGGAGCGTGGTCGGGTTCGGCGGGTACGACCTGCCGAAGGCGGAAGCGTTCGCCCGGCGGCACGGCTACGAGCAGAAGGCGATCGAGGTGAACCGTCGGCAGGACCTCGACGGCCTCGACTGGTCGAACGTGCAGAGCCTGTACGACGGCGCCGTCGCCCGCTCGTCGGCGTACGAGTTGGTGAAGATCACCGGGGCGCTGCCGGACGAGTTGCTCGACGGCATGGTCGCGGTGACCGAGTCGATCAACGACGCGCCGAAGGACGACCTCGACATGGAGGACGACGTCTACAGCCCAAAGCGGTTGCGGGCCTACGAAGAGGCGCAGATCAAGAGCGATCGGACCATCCGCCGGGTGATCGCCCGGGAGAAGGCCACCGGTGAGTTGGCCGGCCACTCGACCATCACGGTCGAGCGCGAGCGCCCGCACATCGGCATCCAGAACGACACGGCCGTGTCGCGCGACCACCGGGGCCACCGCCTCGGCGCGCTGCTCAAGTCCGCCATGCTCTTGTGGATGCGTGACGAGGAACTGGCACTGAGCCTGGTCGACACCTGGAACGCCGAGTCCAACGACCACATGATCTCGATCAACGAACAGCTGAACTACCGCATCATCGCCCGCGTCTTCGCCTACCAGAAGACGCTGTAGTTCACGCCGGGTGGCCGAGCCCGAACAACCCGGCCACCCGGACCGTGAGCTCGTCCTCGGTGCGGCTGCCATCGACCATGATGCTGGTCAGCCCGAGCCGCCGCGTCTCCATCGCGACCTGATCGGTGAACCTCCGGTCCCGCTCCAACAAGTTGCCCAGGGCACGCTCTGGCGCGTTCGTCCGCCCGGCGATCGCCCACAAGGACCCCCGGTGCTCCACCGCCATCCGCCGGAACTCCGGGGTCGGCAGCAACCAGAGACCCTGCCGCCGATCGGCCAGCAGAGGTTCGACCAGCGCGGGCAGCAGGCGGAATCCTTCCACCACGATCGGCTCCGGCGGCAACCGCAGCAGATCGTCGACGATGAGGTCGAACGCCTCGCCCCGGAACCAGTGGAACGTCTCGAGCATCGTCTCGGGTGACCGGTCCGCCCACCGCTCGTCCATGTCCATCGCGAGGAACTTCTCCAGATACGGCGTATCCTCCGGCGCACTGCGGGCAGTGTGATCCGCCATCGCACGGTCGGTGTCGTAGAGCCGGACGCCGAAGCGTTCGACCAGGTGGCGGGCGACGGTGGACTTGCCGCCGCCGCTGCCGCCGCCGAGCCAGAAGACGTGGGACAGGTCGTTCACAGGGCCTGGACCAGGGTGACCTTCATGCGGTTGGTGAGGGTGAAGCCGAGGGAGTTGTAGAGGCGGATGGCGTTGGTGTTTCCTCCGCCGGTGTGGAGCATCGGGGTGCGGCCGGTCGCGGTGATGTGGGCTGCAACGGAGCGGATGAGGCGGGTGGCGAGGCCCTGGCCCTGATACGACGGATGGGTGCAGACGGCACTGATCTCGGTGTGGTCCGGCAATGCGAAGCGGGTGCCTGCCATTGCGATCAGCTCGCCGCCGCGGCGGATCCCGAGATAGGTGCCCAGCTCGATCGTGCGAGTGCGGAACGGCCCAGGATCGGTGAGAGCTACGAGCGCGAGCATCTCGGGTACGTCGTCCGGACCGAGCAGGACCGCCTCCGGGTCCTCGGCCGCGAGGTCTGCCGGCGCGACGAACTGCACCAGGTCGATGTGCAGGTCCAACTTGAAGCCGTCAGGGATGGGGAACTCCGGGCGCATCAGCGCAGCCGTGGTTCCCGGGCCGAGCAGGACCGCGGCGTCGGCCCAGTCCTGCGGCGTCGGGTTGTCCGGCAGAGCGAGGAACGGCGCGACCGCGGGCGGATACCGACGGGCGTTGCCCAGGACCTCGGCGAAGCCGGCGTGCGATCCGGTCAGAGCGGCGTACACAGGATTGGTCAGCACTCGGTCTTCCCCCACGACAGATTGATCAGAATCCCAGTTTGCGCAAGTGCTTCGCGTCTGTCTGCCAGTTTTTGGCGATCTTCACATGCAGGTCGAGGTACACCGGCGTACCGAGCAACGTCTCGATCTGGCGGCGGGCGGAGGCACCGACCTCGCGCAGGCGGGCACCCTTGTGGCCGATCACGATGCCCTTCTGGCTGTCCCGCTCGAGGTAGATGTTCGCGTAGATGTCGAGCAGCGGCTTGTCGTCTGGCCGGTCCTCACGCAGGCCCATCTCGTCGATGGTGACCGCGATCGAGTGCGGCAACTCGTCCCGGACGCCCTCCAGCGCGGCCTCCCGGATGAGCTCCGCGACCAGCGTCTCCTCGGGCTCGTCGGTGATGTCGCCATCCGGGTAGAGCGCGAAACCCTCCGGCAGCAGCTTCACCAGTTCGTCCGCGACCACGTCGACCTGGAAGCCCGACGTCGCCGACACCGGGACGATCGAGGCCCACTCGATGCCGGCCGACTCCCCCAGCGCGGCGATCTCGGCCAGGTGCTCGACCATCCGGTCCGGCTCGACCAGGTCGGCCTTGGTGGCCAGCGCGACCTTCGGGGTCTTCGCGACCTTGGCCGCCTCGGTCACCAGGAACCGGTCACCGGGCCCGATCTTCTCACTGGCCGGCAGGCAGACGGCGATCACGTCGACCTCGGCCCAGGTGGCCTTCACCAGGTCGTTGAGCCGCTCGCCGAGCAGTGTGCGCGGCTTGTGCAGACCTGGCGTGTCCACCAGCACGAGCTGGGCGTCAGGCCTGTGCACGATGCCCCGGACCGCGTGCCGGGTCGTCTGCGGCTTGGACGACGTGATGACGATCTTCTGGCCCACCAGGGCGTTGGTGAGCGTGGACTTCCCGGCGTTGGGACGGCCGACGAAACAGGCGAAACCGGACTTGAACGGCTCAGGTGTGGACGACATCGCGGACCTCTCCGGTGCCTTGGGCAACTACTACGGGGATGGCGGCGCCGGCGAAGTGGCGGACCACGTTGACGTCGACGGACTCCGCGTCGGTGACCACCGCGGCGGCCTCGAGACCCTTCACACCGGATGACAAGGCCATCGCGACCGCCAGTTGCAGCGCGGTCAGCTCGACCGTGTCGAGCGCCACCGTGCAGGCGGCGTACGTCCGCCCGTCGGAGTCGCGCACGGCCGCACCCTCGGCCGCCCGGGTCCGGGCGCGGGTGGCGCGGGCGAGCGTGACGAGTTTGGCGTCCTCGGCCGAAAGGTCTGACAACACGTACTCCAAAGAAAGGGGCGATCCGGGGTCAGGCGGGCTGGTGGTTCTGGTCCTGCGGCCGGGTCGCGGTCTCGACCCGTCGCACCAGCACAGTACCGACCTGGTTGCGGCGCCCGGATGGCCGCTCCGCCGTCAGCGACAATCCCTCGATCTCCACCTCGGCGCCGGGGATCGGCACCTTGCCGAGCAGTTTCGCCATCAGGCCGCCGACCGTGTCGACGTCGTCGTCGTCCAGCGGTACGCCGAACAGCTCGCCGAGCTCGTCGATCGGGAGCCGGCTGGAGACCCGGTACGCGCCGTCGGACAGCTCCTGCACCGAGTCCGGGTCCTCGTCGTACTCGTCGGTGATCTCGCCGACGATCTCCTCCAGGATGTCCTCGATCGTGACCAGGCCGGCCGTTCCGCCGTACTCGTCGACGACGATCGCGACGTGCATCCGGGCCGCCTGCATCTCGCGCAGCAACTCGTCGACCGGCTTGGAGTCCGGCACGTACATGCACGGCCGCATCACCGACTCGACCCGCTCGGTCGACTCGGCCTGCGCGTTGTCGTAGACGCGGCGCATCACGTCCTTGAGGTAGACGACGCCGAGGATATCGTCCAGCGACTCACCGATCACCGGGATCCGCGAGTAGCCGGAGCGCAGCGCGAGCGAAGTGAGCTGGCGAAGCTTCTTGTGCCGCTCGATGTAGACCATGTCAGTGCGCGGCACCATCACCTCGCGGACGATGGTGTCGCCGAGCTCGAACACCGAGTGGATCATCTGCCGCTCGCCAGACTCGATTACCGCGGACTTCTCGGCGTAGTCGACCAGCGCCCGCAGCTCCGCCTCGGTCGCGAACGGGCCCTCGGCGAAACCCTTACCCGGGGTGAGCGCGTTGCCGAGCAGGATCAGCACCTTCGGCAGCGGGCCGAGCACCCGGGTCAGCGCCATCACCGGACCGGCGGAGATGATCGCGAACCGGTCCGAGTGCTGCCGGCCCAGTGTCCGCGGGGCGACGCCGATGATGACGTACGAGACCAGCACCATCACCACGGCGGTGATCAGGACGTGCTCCCAGGTGACGTCGAAGACGTTCGACAGCGCCTGGGTGACCAGCACGATCGCGGTGATCTCGCAGCTCAGCCGGAGCAGCAGCAGCGAGTTCAGGTACCGCGGGGCGTCGGACAGCAGGTCCCGCAGCCGGACCGCGCGCAGGTTCCCCCGCTCGACCTGCTCATTGGCCCGGACCTTCGAGTACGACGACAGCGCCGCCTCGGCACCGGCGAACAATCCGGCGAGCAGCACGAGCACCGCGGCCACGACCAGCAGGACGAGGTCCTGGGAGCTCACCGGAACGTCACTCCTGTCCGGCCAACTGGTTCGCCGGCGCTCGCCAGGCTTCCAGCAGGCGGCCCTGCACTTCCCACATCTCCGCCTTCTCGGCCGGCTCGGCGTGGTCGTAGCCGAGCAGATGCAGGATGCCGTGCACGGTCAGCAGCTCCAGCTCGGCCCACGTGCCGTGCCCGGCCTTGGCGCCCTGGGCGGCCGCCACGGTCGGGCAGAGCGCGATGTCACCGAGATGACCGAGCGGAAGATCCGAGTCCTCGCCGTTGTCGGCGGAACCCGGCCGCAGTTCGTCCATCGGCCACGACATCACGTCGGTCGGACCGGGCAGGTCCAGGAACTCGACGTGGTACCGCGCCATCGTGTCCTCGTCGACCAGCTTGATCGACAGCTCACACTCCGGGTGCAGCCGCAGCGACGACATCACGAACCGGCTGAGCCGCATCAGTCCGTGCGCGTCGATCTCGACTCCGGACTCGTTGTTGACCTCGACGTTCATCTTCGCGGCTCGCCATTGCCTTCGTAGTTCTCGTAGGCGGAGACGATCCGGCCGACCAGCTTGTGCCGGACCACGTCGTGGGAGGTGAGCCGGCAGAAGGTCAGGTCCTGGACGCCTTCGAGGATCTCCTGGACGACACGCAGACCGGAGCTCGTGCCGGTCGGAAGGTCGACCTGGGTGACGTCGCCGGTGACGACCATCTTGGAGCCGAAACCGAGCCGGGTGAGAAACATCTTCATCTGCTCGGGCGAGGTGTTCTGTGCCTCGTCCAGGATGATGAAGGCGTCGTTCAACGTCCGGCCGCGCATGTAGGCCAGCGGCGCGATCTCGATCGTGCCGGCCGTCATCAGCCGCGGGATCGACTCCGGGTCGAGCATGTCGTGCAGGGCGTCGTACAGCGGCCGCAGGTACGGGTCGATCTTCTCCGACAGCGTGCCGGGCAGGAAGCCGAGCCGCTCACCGGCCTCGACGGCCGGCCGGGTCAGGATGATCCGGTTGACCTCCTTGGCCTGCAGCGCCTGGACCGCCTTGGCCACCGCCAGGTACGTCTTGCCGGTACCGGCCGGGCCGATGCCGAACACGATGGTGTTCTTGTCGATGGCGTCGACGTACCGCTTCTGGTTCAGCGTTTTGGGCCGGATGGTGCGGCCGCGGCTGGACAGGATGTTCTGGGTCAGCACATCGGCCGGGCTCTCGGCCGTGGCGGACTTGATCATCGCGATGCTGCGCTCGACCGAGTCGGCGGTCAGCCCGTGCCCGGTCCGCACGACCGCGATCAGCTCGTCGATCAGCCGCTCGGCCAGGGCCAGCTCGGCCGGCTCGCCGTTGAGCGTGATCTCGTTGCCGCGGACCATGATGTCGGCGGCGAACTCCTTCTCGACGATGCGGAGGAACTCGTCCCGGGCTCCGAGCAGGGCCACCATGTCGATGCTGTTCGGCACGACGATCTTGTGCGACGCCTGTGCGCTGGTGGCGGTGCTCGATCGGGACAGCTCATCGCGTCCACGGCCGTTCGCGCGCGCCTCCGGTTCGATACTGCGTGGCCTGGACAGGCTCTTCCTCCTGATGCCGATGATCACTGACTGACTAACCCATGCTAGCCGCCTCCACTGACACCCTCACTTGTAATTCCCCGGAACACGCCCGAACCGCCCGAAACGAGGCCTGGCTGTTGTCAACCGGGGTGTGTTGTCAACCTGCAAGGGGGTCTCCGCGTCATCGTGTCGTGGCGCAACCAGCCGTGGTGTACGAAGAGTGCGTGACACATGAGTCCTCGTGGGATGCCGACGAGGCGTTGACGGCTGTCTACACGGCGCACTACACGTCGCTGGTCCGGCTCGGCGCCCTGCTGCTGCGCGACACCGGTACGGCGGAGGAGATCGTGCAGGACGCGTTCGTCGCGATGCACGGCCGCTGGCACCGGCTGCGCGACCCCCACAAGGCTCTCGCGTACCTGCGCACCGCGGTGGTGAACCGCTGCCGCTCCCGCCAGCGCCACCTGGTGGTCGTCGACAAGCACACACCACGCTCGCTGCCGGACGCGCCGAGCGCCGAGCAGGCCGCGCTGCGGACAGCCGAGACCGACCAGGTGATCGAAGCGATGCGCACCCTGCCGGAGAAGCAACGCACCGTGATGGTGCTGCGGTACTACGGTGACCTCTCCGAAGCGGAGATCGCCGACACGATGGGCATCAGCCGGGGATCGGTGAAGAGCCACGCCGCGCGGGCGACGAAGTCGCTGCGCCAGCTCCTGGAGCAGAACGTATGAACGAACAGCCCAACGACTCGTTCGACGAGCTGATGCGGCGGTCCCTGCACGAGGAGGCCGACCGGGTCGAGCCGACCGACTCGCTACCCGAGATCCAGGCCCGCGCCCGGGCCCAGCGCCGTACGACGTCCCGGCGCCCGTGGGTGCTGACCGCCGGCGCTGCAATCGTCGGCACGGCAGCGGTGATCGGCGCCTTCACTGTCCTCGACAACAACATGAACACCGCAGGTGACAGCGGCCTCGCAGCCGGCCCCAGTACGTCGACCAGCGCCTCCGCATTGCCGTCGTCGACCACCCCACAGTCCAGCACCTCGCCGAGCCAGCCGCCGCCAGAGCCGCCGACGGCGCAGGCGACCTCGGTGCCGAAGGACCGCCGCGGTACGCCGGAGCCGATGGTGAAGGGCACCCTCGTCCCGGTCTACTGGCTCGGCGACAAGACCGCGGTCCGTCCCACTCCGGGAGCAACGACCAAGGCCACCCCGAGGGTCCGGCTCTACCGCACGTGGGCGAAGGTGAGTGGCCGGCCCGCCGTCGAGGCGGTCCGGATCATGACGTCCAAGCAGCCCGGCGACCCTGACTACTACTCCGTGTGGCGGGGCGCCGAGATCAACACCGTCACCAGGTCCGACGGCACGGTCACCGTCGACTTCAAGCGGCTCCCGACGACGAAGCTCGACCCCGAGACCGCGGACGTGGCCGCCCAGCAGCTGATCTACACGGTGCAAGGCGCCCTCGACGACAGCAGCCAGCAGGTCCAGATCACCCAGGACGGCCAGGTCGGCGCCCGGCTGTTCGGCCAGGTCGACACCAGTACGCCGCTCAGTCGCGCCCAGGCCGCCAACGTCCAGGCGCTGGTCTGGATCACCTCCCCGGCCCAGGACCAGTTGACCAAGTCGATGGTCACCGTCGAAGGCACGGCCGCGGCGTACGAGGCGACGGTGAACTACGAGGCCACGAACCTGAAGACCCGCGAGGTACGGAAGGGCTACACGAACACCAAGGAGGGCCAGAAGTTCACGCCCTTCGCCTTCAACCTCAAGCTCACCCCCGGCCCCTGGCAGATCGAGGCCTTCCTCATCTCCCCCGCCGACGGCTCCACCACCGACATCGACTCCAAAACCATCGAGGTCCGCTAGCAGGTTGTTCGCTCGCTATCCGGTTCTTTGACGCCAGCGATGAAACAACCCGCCATCGGCCGGGTCAGTTGCTAGGTCCAGCGGGAGTGGGAGAGGAGGGCGGCGGCTGCGGCTACGCCGGCGGTTGAGGTGCGGAGGACCGTGTCGCCGAGGCGGATGGGCTCGGCGGCGAAGGTGGCCAGCTCGGCTGGGGCGATGCCGCCTTCCGGGCCTATGACGATGACGATGTCGCCGTCGGTCGGGAGCTCGAGCGAGGCGAGCGGCGTCTTGGCTTCCTCGTGCAGTACGACGGGGAGTGCCGCGGCGGAAAGTAGTCGCGCGACCTCCGGCGTACTCGCGATGGGCTCCACAGTGGCGAACCAGGAGCGGCGGGACTGTTTGCTCGCCTCGAACGCCCAGGCCTGCCACTTCGCGTACGTCTTCGCGGACCGCTCGGGGTTGTTGCGGAACTGACTCCGCTCCGCGTTCCACGGGACGATCACATCGACCCCGACCTCGGTCAGCATCTCCACCGCCAGCTCGGCCCGCTCGCCCTTCGGCAACGCCTGCACCACCACCAACCGAGGCGAAGCCGCCGGCTCGTGCCCACGCTGCTGCACCGCCACGGTCACCCCGGCCTTGGACGCAGCCGTCACCGGGCCTTCGGCCCACGAACCACGACCGTCGGTCAACCGAATGCGCTCACCAGGGCCGATCCGCCGAACCACCGCCGCATGCCGGCCCTCTGCGCCGTCCAGCGTCAGTTCGTCGCCCACGAGTTCCGGCGCGAAGAAAACGGCAATGCCCACCAGCCCATCACCTTCCCGCGAGGCCGGCGGAGCCGGCCGAGCCTGTTTCAGTGGGCGCCGAAGGCGTCGCGGAGGCGACCGAAGACGCCCTTGTGGGCGGCTTGGACCTGACCCTGGGGACGCTCCTCGCCACGAGCCTCGGCCAACTGGCGGAGCAGGTCGACCTGGGAGTCGTCCAGCCTGGTCGGGGTCTCGACGATCACCTGGACGATCAGGTCACCACGACCCGCGTGCCGCAGGCGCGGGACACCACGAGCCGTCAGCGTCATCGCCGTCCCGGACTGCGTGCCGGGCCGGATCTCCAGTGGGGTGGTCTCGCCCTCCAGCGTGGGCAGGTCGATCGTGGTGCCGAGCGCGGCCGCCGTCATCGGCAGCGTCACCGTGCAGTGCAGGTCGTCGCCGTTGCGGGTGAAGATGTCGTGCGGCTCGACCTCGATCTCGACGTACAGGTCGCCGGCCGGGCCGCCGCCGGGGCCGACCTCGCCCTGGCCGGACAGCTGCACCCGGGTGCCGCTGTCGACGCCACCGGGGATCTTGACCGTGACGGTGCGGCGGGACCGGACCCGGCCGTCGCCGGCGCACTCGACGCACGGGTTCGGGATCGTCGTACCGAAGCCGCGGCAGTTCGGGCACGGCCGCATGGTGCGGACCTCGCCGAGGAACGACCGCTGGGTGTGGGTGACCTCGCCGCGACCGTGGCAGATCTCGCAGGTGACCGGCTCGGAGCCCGCCGCCGCTCCCGAACCCGAACAGGTCGGGCACAGTACGGCGGTGTCGACCTTCAGCTCCCGGGTGGTGCCGAACGCGGCCTCGGCCAGGTCGATCCGCAGCGGGATCAGCGCGTCCTGGCCGCGCCGGGTCCGCGGCCGAGGCCCGCGGGTGGCCCCGCCGGTCTGGCCGAAGAAGGCGTCCATGATGTCGGTGAACGTGAAGGCCTGGCCGAAGCCCGCGCCGCCCGGGCCGGCGCCCGCGGTCGCGAACGGGTCACCGCCGAGATCGTGCAACTGCCGCTTCTGCGGGTCGCTCAGCACCTGGAAGGCGCGGCCGATCTCCTGGAACTTGTGGTGGGCGTCCTCGGAGTCGTTCACGTCCGGGTGGTACTGGCGTGCCAGCTTGCGGTACGCCTTCTTGATCTCGTCCGGCGTCGCGTCGCGGCTGACGCCCAGGACGGCGTAGTAATCGGTGCTCATACTCCAGACCAGGGGTTGGGTTCAGTCATTTAGGAGTCCGCCAATATCTGGCTGACGTAGCGCGCGACGGCCCTCACGGCGCCCATCGTGCTCGGATAGTCCATGTGGGTCGGGCCGACGATGCCGAGCGTGGCCAGCGCCTCCGACTTTGACCCGTAGCCGGTCGCGACCACCGAGGTGGTGGCCAGTTCCTCGAACGGGTTCTCGTGCCCGATGCGGACCGTCAGGGTCTGCGGGTTGGTGGCCTCACCGAGGAGCTTGAGCAGAATGACGTGCTCCTCCAGTGCCTCCAGCACCGGCTTCACGTTCCGCTCGAAGTCGTCGCCGTACCGCGTCAGGTTGGCGGCGCCGCCGACCGCGATCCTCTGCTCGCCGACCTCGTCGGTGAACGTCTCCAGCAGCGTCGTCACGATCGCCGCGACCAGTGGCCGGTCCGCCGGGGCGAACAGGTCGGTCACCGCGGCCAGGGACGTGGTGGCCTCAGTCAGCCGCTGCCCGGATAGTGCGGTGTTCAGCCGCGAGCGCAGGTCGGCGATCAGTTGCTCGTCGACGTCGTTCGTCTGCTCGACGATCCGCTGCTCGACGCGGCCGGTGCTGGTGATCAGCACCAGCAGCAGCCGGCGCGGGGTCATCGTGACGACCTCGATGTGCCGGACGCTGGAACGGTTGAGGGACGGGTACTGCACGATCGCCACCTGGCGGGTGATCTGGGCCAGCAGCCGGACAGTACGGCGTACGACGTCGTCCAGGTCGACCGCGCCGGCCAGGAACGAGGTGATCGCCTTCTTCTCCGCCGGAGACAGCGTCTTGACCGTGCTCAGCTTGTCCACGAACAGCCGGTAGCCCGCGTCGGTGGGGATCCGGCCGGCGCTGGTGTGCGGCTGGGTGATGTACCCCTCCTCCTCCAGCGCAGCCATGTCGTTACGCACGGTTGCCGGCGACACCCCGAGGTTGTGCCGGTCCACCAGCGTCTTCGAGCCGACCGGCTCATGGGTCGCCACGTAGTCCTCGACGATGGCGCGGAGAACATCCAGCTTGCGATCGTCCAGCACGCGCACCACCTCCCTCGCCTCGACGTACGACTCAGTGACCCTTGGCACTCAGTTGAAACGAGTGCCAGTCTACCGAGCCGTAGTAGCTCGCACCGACGTGTGACGGCGTGGGACGGGTCTCAGGCGAGCTCGGGGGACGCTCCCAACGGTACGGCGGCGGGCCGGGTGACTGTGCTCGCGACATCCACGGGCTGGTCCTGGGCAGCCGCTTCGAGCAAGGACTCGAGTACGTCGAGCACGTGGTAGGCCAGTGCACCGTCGGCCCGGTGCGGCTGACCTGTGCGGACCGCCCGGGCCATGTCCGCGACCCCGACGCCCCGGCCGGCTCCGGCGTACCCACCGGCGACCGGGACCTCGGTCCAGTCGCGGTTGGCCGCGGTAGCGATCTCGACCTTGCCATCGAACCCGTTCGGGTCGGGTACGGACAGGCTGCCCTCGGTCCCGTGCACCTCGATCCGCGGCAACCGCGCGGCCCAGATGTCGAACGACATCAGCACCGTGGTCAGCGCACCCGACTCGTGCTCCAGTACGCCGGTCACGTGCGTCGGCACCTGGACCGGGAAGGTCTCGCCGGCTCGCGGACCGGTGTGAATCTTCCGCTCCTGCTTCGACTGACCGGCCCGCGCGGTCACGCGTCGTACCGGACCCAGCAAGGTCACCAGGCTCGTCACGTAGTACGGACCCATGTCGAGGACCGGACCGCCGCCGGGCTGGTAGTAGAACTCCGGCGCCGGGTGCCACAGCTCGTGCCCGGGCGTGAAAAACGATGCCGTGGCAGCCGTCGGTACGCCGATGTCGCCGCGGTCAATGACAGCCCGGGCAGTCTGGGTACCAGTGCCGAGCACAGTGTCCGGCGCGCAGCCGACGCGGAGGTTGTTCGCGGCGGCGTACTTGAGCAGCGGCTCCGCCTCGGCCCGGTCGACGGCCAGCGGCTTCTCGCCGTACACGTGCTTGCCGGCTTCGAGCGCGGCCTGGTGCACCGGTGCGTGGGCGGCTGGGATGGTCAGGTTCAGGACGATCTCGACGTCGTCCGCGGCGTACAGCTCGTCCGGGGACAGCGCGCGGATGGCGGGGTTGCCGTCGGCGATCGCCTGCGCGCGGCTGATGTCCAGGTCGGCGACCGCGACCACATCAACGCCGGGCAGCTTGGCCAGATGGTCCAGGTAGGTGCCGGAGATGACGCCCGTACCGACGATGCCGATGCCCGTCACTTGCTCGCCCACAGCAGCCCCCGCTCGACGATGGTCCGCACCTCAGGCACTTCGAGGTCGTCCAGCTTGTGGCCGACGGTGCAGACGAAGACCTTTCCCGCGCCCCAGGTCCGGGTCCAGACGGCCGGCATCACGGCACCCTCGATCCACGGGTAGTCCGGATGCGAGCGGAACGTCGTCGTGGCGAGCACGGTGTTGGTCGGGTCGTAGTGCACGTAGTACTGCTCGGTGTGGACGTCGAAGTGGGTGATGCCCTCGACGATCGGGTGTTCGGCGACGACGTCGACGCGGTAGTCGGTGAAGCCGTGCGGGTGCGAGATGAACTGCCCGCCGGTGATGAAGCTGTAGTCGGCGTTGGCCCGGAACGAGTCGACGATGCCGCCGTGCCAGCCCGCGAATCCGGTACCGCGGCGGATCGCGGCCTCCAGGCCCTTGAAGTGGTCGGCGTCGATCTCGCTCATCGTGACGCACTGCAGCACCAGGTCGGTGCCGTCCAGGTCGAGGTAGCTCTCGGTGCTGTCCGAGACGGTCACCTCGTAACCGTTCTCTTCCAGGAACGGGATGAACAGGTCGGTCGCCTCGACCGGCGAGTGCCCTTCCCAGCCGCCCCGGACCACCAGTGCACGTCGTGTCGTCACGCCGACCGCCCTTCGAAAGTTTCGCTGCCGAGTTCGGAACCGTTGCGAACCGCCACCGTGACCCTAGGCGCCGCCCGACCGCCCTTCAAGTGCGATTCCGTCCTCTGGATGCGACGGGACCGGTGGTCGGAGGAGATGTACACAGCAAGTAATCTCGCTCCCATGAGTACGTGGGCCGAAGTCGGCGATCGTTGCTGGGTCCGCCGGTACGACGAATGGGACCTCAACGTCGGTCTGGTCGTCGGGGCGGACGGTGCGCTGGTGATCGACACCCGGGCGACGACCGAGCAGGCCGAGGAATTGCGCGAGCACATCCGCGAACTGACCGGCCAGCCGGTGCGCTGGGTCGTCAACACCCACGCGCACTTCGACCACGTCGCCGGGAACAGCGTCTTCGATCAGGCCGAGGTCATCGCCCACGAGAACGCCGCGACGGCCGCCGAACTGACGGCGCAGACCTTCGCGGTGGCGAGGGTGATCGATCTCGGCGACCGCAGAGTCGAGTTGCTGCATCTGGGGAACGCGCACACCGACGGCGACGTGGTGGTCGTCGTGCCGGATGCGGAGGTCTACTTCGTCGGCGATCTGATCGAGGAGTCGGCGCCGCCGTCGTACGGAGAGGACTCGTTCCCGCTGGAGTGGCCGGACACGATCGACCGGGTGATCGGGATGCTGTCCAGCTCGTCGAAGGTCGTCCCCGGTCACGGCGCGGTCGTCGACGCGGAGTTCGTGCGCGACCAAGCCGGCGACCTCGGCACCGTCGCCAACACCATCTCCGGTCTCCACCACGGCGGCACCCCGCTGGAGCAGGCTCTCGCCCACACCGACGACTGGCCGTGGCCGCTCGAGAAACTCCAGGACGCGATCAAGCGCGGCTACGGGACACTCGGCACCCCGCGTCGCCCGACGCTGCCCCTGCTCGGCCCCGGCTGATTCCCGAAAGCGCACGGGTCGGGCGGTCAAGTTGTAGTTGTCCGTTGACACCGCGTCAGGTTTGCCGCACTTTGTTGCGAAGTGCGGCGCGAACCACGACCGGATGGGGTGGCAACCATGACCACGATCGAGCAGACCACTCATCCCGACGGCAGAGTCGAACTGGCCGATCCCGCCGTCCTCGCGGACAGCCCCTACGCCAACGCGGAGCTCGCACCGACCCGATTGCCCGAGCGGCACTGGACGACGTACAACTATGCGGCGCTCTGGATGGGAATGGCGCACAACATCCCCAGCTACCTACTCGCCGCGGGTCTGGTCGCGCTCGGGATGAACTGGCTGCAGGCGTTCATCACGATCACGCTGGGGAACCTGATCGTGCTGGTCCCGCTGCTGCTGAACAGTCACGCCGGGACGAAGTACGGCATCCCGTTCCCGGTCTTCGCGCGCGCCTTCTACGGCCTCCGCGGCGCGAACTTCCCGGCCCTGTTGCGCGCGTTCATCGCATGCGGCTGGTTCGGCATCCAGACCTGGATCGGCGGCCAGGCGATCTTCGTGATCGTCGGCGAACTGTTCGGCAACGGCTGGACGGAGGCGTCCGCGGTCGGCGGGCACCCGTGGACGATGTGGCTCAGCTTCGCGTTCTTCTGGGTGCTCCAGATGGTGCTGATCTGGCGCGGCATCGAGGGACTGCGGCGGTTCGAGAACTGGGCGGCGCCACTCGTCACGGTCGCGTTCCTGGCGCTGATGGTGGCGATCCTGGTCAAGGCCGGCGGGTTCGGCCCGATCCTGTCGCAGCCGTCGAAGCTCGGCTGGGACGCCGACTTCTGGAAGATCTTCGCGCCGTCGCTGATGGGCATGATCGCGTTCTGGGCGACCCTCAGCCTGAACATGCCGGACTTCACCCGGTTCGGTAAGGGTCAGCGCCAGCAGGTCGTCGGCCAGATCATCGGCCTGCCGACCACGATGTCGTTCATCGCGCTCGTCTCGATCATCACCACGTCCGGCACCGTGCTGGTCTACGGCACGGCGATCTGGGACCCGGTCGAGTTGACCCGCCGCTTCGAGAACCCGGTGGTCGTGACGATCGGCCTGGTGATGGCGATCCTCGCGACGATGTCGTGCAACGTGGCGGCGAACGTGGTCAGCCCGTCGTACGACTTCGCCAACGCCGTCCCGCGCTGGCTGAACTTCCGGACCGCCGGCCTGGTCACCGGCGTGATCGGCGTCGTGATCCAGCCGTGGCGGCTGATCTCCGACCCGTCGATCTACATCTTCGTCTGGCTGTCCTTCTACGGCGGCCTGCTCGCCTCGGTCGCCGGCGTACTGATCGCCGGCTACTGGCTGATCGACCGCACCAGCCTGTACCTGGCCGACCTCTACCTACCGGGCGGCCGCTACTGGTACTCGGCCGGCTGGAACTGGCGCGCGGTCGTCGCCACCGTCGTCGGTTCTGTCCTCGCCGTCGGCGGCGCGTACTCGAACCCCGGCGCCGGCCCGTTCCCGGAGGACGGCCTGATCCCCTTCCTCAAGCCGCTCTACGACTACTCCTGGGCAGTCGGCCTGGTCGCGGGCTTCCTCACCTATCTCCTGTTCACGGTCGCTTCCCCGTCCCGCCAACCCACCACAACCCAAGCCGCTCCCACCTACTGACCAACACCCGACCCCTCCCCCCTCTGAGCGCCCACCCCAACGGCATGCGCCTCCATCTGATGGGTTGACCCACGAGAACATCTGATGGGTTGACCCACGAGAACGTGGGTTGGCCACGCGCAGGCCGGTGGCCAACCCACCTTCTGATGGGTTCACCCACCCCAGCCCCCCGCCAGCAATCCCGCCACCCCGCCGTCCCCGCGATATCGGTGCGACGCCGGCGTTTCCCTGGTTGACCCACGAGATGGTGGGTTGGCCAGCCGCGCGCCGGTGGCCAACCCTGAATCGCCCCGGGTCTGATGGAGGCTCTCAATCCATGGAGGATGAGAGTTATGGCTGCACCGAGGAAGTATGGCGACGAGTTGCGTGAGCGGGCCACGCGGATGGCGGTGGACGCGCGCAAGGACCCGGCGACGAGGTCGGGGGCGATTCCGCGGATCGCGGAGCAACTCGGCGTGCACCGCGAGACGTTGCGGGGTTGGGTCCGGCAGGCTGAGATCGACGAGGGGACAGTTCCGGGCACTGCCACCAGCGATGCCGAGCGGATCGCGCAGTTGGAGCGGGAGAACCGCGAGCTTCGGCGGGCCAACGAGATCTTGAAGACAGCGTCGGCTTTTTCGCGGCGGCGGAGCTCGACCGCAAGGTGAAGTAACCGAGGTGCCGACGGCGGTGCTGGTCGACTACATCGACCAGCACCGCGACCGGTTCGGGGTCGAGCCGATCTGTAAGGTCCTGGCCGCTGCCGGGATCAAGATTGCCCCGAGCACCTACTACGCCGCCAAGAGCAGGCCGCCATCGGCCCGGGCGGTCAGAGACGCCGAACTGGTCCCGGCGATCCGCCAGCTGCACAAGGACAACCTCGAGGTCTACGGCGCGCGCAAGATCCATGCCGAGCTGAATCGAGGCGGCATCAACGTTGCCCGGTGCACCGTGGAACGGCTGATGCGCGCCGAGGGCCTGCGAGGCATCAGGCGTGAGAAGACCCGCAGGACGACCCAGACCGAAGGTGCTCAGACACCACGTCCAGCCGACCTAGTGCAGCGGCATTTCGTCGCCGACGCACCCAACCAGCTCTGGGTGGCGGACCTGACCTATATCCGCACCCACTCCGGCTGGGTCTACGCCGCGTTCGTCCTCGACGTGTTCTCCCGCCTGGTCGTGGGCTGGCAGGTCTCGACCAGCCTGCGCACCGACCTGGCCCTGGACGCCCTCGACATGGGGCTGTGGGCACGGCAGCGGGCCGGCCACGACCTCACCGGGCTGATTCATCACAGCGACCGCGGGGTCCAATACCGAGCTGTCCGCTACACCGAGCGGCTCGCCGAGGCCGACGCCGTCGCGTCCGTCGGCAGCCGCGGCGACTCCTACGACAACGCGATGGCCGAGGCATTCAACTCGCTGTTCAAAGCAGAGCTGATCCGCAACCCCGCCACCCGACCCAACACGGGCTGGAAGTCCATCAACGACGTCGAGATCGCCGTCGCCGAATACGTCGACTGGTTCAACCACCGACGCCTACACGGCGAGATCGGGCACGTCCCACCCGCCGAGTTCGAAGCCAACCACTACAGTGAAATCCCCGTCCTCACCAAGGCCGGAACCAAGTAATCGGGTCTCCACGAAACCCGGGGCGATTCACCCACCTTCTGATGGGTCAACCCATCAGAAGGGACGGGCGGGGAATCGGGGCGGGCGCGGGATATCGGGGCGGGCGCGGGGAATCGGGGCGGGCGCGGGGAATCGGGGCGGGCGCGGGGTGGGAAAGGGTGTGTGGCTGAGCTGTAAGGGAGGGTACGACGACATACGGTTGGGCGGTGGCTGACAGGTATGGGAACGACGTACTGAGTGGGGACTGGCGCAAGCCCAAGAACGGGCGGACCGTCGAGGTCGAGATCGAGAAGGGCATGGTCGTCGAGGAGCCGACCTCGGGGTTCGTCGGCGCGATCGTGCGCTGGGAGCACGGTGTGGTCGATCTCGAGGACCGGTTCGGGAAGGTCCGCACGTACCCGCTCGGGCCTGGGTTCTGGCTGGACGGCAAACCGGTCAGCCTGAAACCGCCGAAGAAGGCCGGCCCGGCGAAGAAGACCCGGACCGCCTCCGGTTCGGTTGCGGTGGACAACGTCCGGGCGAAGGTGGCCCGGGCCAGCCGGATCTACGTCGAGGGACGGCACGACGCCGAACTGGTCGAGAAGGTGTGGGGCGACGACCTGCGGATCGAGGGCGTCGTGGTCGAGTACCTCGAAGGTGTCGACGACCTGCCCGGCATCGTCAACCGCTTCCAGCCTGGTCCGGGTCGCCGGCTCGGTGTTCTGGTGGACCACCTGGTCGCCGGATCGAAGGAGTCGAAGATCGCGGCCCAGGTGACCAACCGGCACGTGCTGGTGGTCGGGCACCCGTTCATCGACATCTGGGAGGCGGTCAAGCCGTCGTCGGTCGGGATCAAGGCCTGGCCACGGATCCCGCACGGGCAGGACTGGAAGAAGGGCGTGCTGCAGTCGTTCGGCTGGCCGGCCACCGATCAGGCCGATGTCGCCGCGGCCTGGAAACACATCCTGTCGAAGGTGACCAGCTTCGCCGATCTCGACCCGGGGCTGCTCGGCCGGGTCGAGGAGCTCATCGATTTCGTGACGCTGGACTGATCTCCGGCATCCGCCGTTCGACCCAGGCCTGGATCCGCCGCCGCGCACGCCGGACGTACCAGGTCGCGGCACCGAGCACGGCGGTCGCCGCCAGCACCACTCCGGCGAGCACTGCCGCGATGATCCGTACGGCGCTCTGCTCGACGAGCCCCGCGACGACCAGCAACACCACACCGAGCACGATGCCCGCCACCGGCAACCACTGCTCGAAGACCAACGGGCGCTTGGCCGGCGTCACCTTGGCGCCGCGCACCACACGGGTCCACACCGACTGCCGCGCCGGCTCGGTGAACCAGCGCGCGCACTGCAGCAACCACGAACCGGGCTTGTCCTTGCGGCCCGCCATCGCCTTCACCCAGTCGCCGACCTGCGACCCGAGTCCGCCGGACACGTCGACCATCCGGTCCGCAAGGCCCTTCGTGGTCGCCCGACCCTCGTCCGACTGGTTCAGCTCGTCGCGCATCGTGGTGAGCGCACCGAGACCCGCGCCCATCGGGAAGTCCTGGGCCAGCCGCTGGACGCGCTCGGCGACCGCCTCGACCTTCCAGTCCTCCGCTTTCAGGACCTGCCGTTGCGTCTCGCGGATCCAGTCCTCGTCGGCGCCGAGCATCGCGCCCAGGTGCGCGACACAGTGCAGCCGGCCCATCAGCCAGTCCCACCGCCGCCAGTCCGCCGCACCGAACGCGCCGAAGTGCCCGACCTGCGACCCGTAGAGGATGCGGTCCTTGAGGTTGTTGGCGATCGAGCCTTCCGGCTGGTCGTCCAGCAGCGGCAGCGGGATGTCCGGCCCGAGCCGGAGGAACTGGAACGGCGCACTACGCTGCTGCGGCGTCCGCGCCGACGTACAGCGCGACACGATCTCCACCTCGAGGGCGGTCTCGACGAGGTCCCGCCCGACGGCCGCGATCAGCTCGGCGAACGTGTCGCCCAGCGCCCGCTGGATCTGCAGGTCGGTGAAGATGTCTTTCAGCCCGACCGCGACGGCCTCGGCGCCACCGGCCGGGCTCAGGTCGAGGTCGGCGGCGGTCAGCTGCTCGGTGAGTGCGTCCCGCACAGCCTGCGTCTTCAGCAGAGCATCGCTGGCCGCCTTCAGCCGCCGCTCCAGCTCGGCCCGTTGCTCCTTCGGCGCCTCGCTGATCTGGTTGCGCAGCGAGCGCAGGATCAGCCGTACGACGCGCTCCGCCGCACCTGTCCCCCACAGCCAACTGGGGTTGCCCTCGGCATCGTTCTGCAGCGGAGCCGTCGAGCCGTCCGGATCGGGCACCCACGGGTGGTCGGTCCCGAGGATCTCGTCGACCTCCTGCTCGGACAGCGCGGTCGCCGCGTCGAGGACGGTCGACTGGTCGTGGCCGGCGATCGTCACCGCCTCCCAGACACCGCCGGCGGCGCGGCCGCGCGAGTACGTCGGCTGCAGTGCCTTGGCCGCCGCCTGCAGCCGGTCCCGCTCGACTGGTTGCTTCATGCAACGATCGAACAGTCGCTGGGTGTCGGACCAGGACGCGTCCGCCTCCAGCAGCAGCCGCTCGAGCTGCTCCACATCGGACCGGAAGTCGACCTCGCGCGGGAACTGTACGGCGGACAGCGCCGCCACCCGCCAGCTCGGCTCCTTCGCCTCCGGCAACGCCGTCGACGCACTCCCGATCCCGGCCGACGGTACGACGTACAACACGTAGCGGCTGGCTCGCCCGGCGACCGGTCGTCTGGCCACGACATCGAGGACCGGACCGAAGGGTGCGTTGTCCAGTACGCCGCCGTCCACCAGCCAGGCACCCGACTCCGCGTTCGCGGGCTGCACGCGAGGCGGTGAGTCGGCCAGATTCGGGGTCTCGAGCACCGGGCCGAACGCGGCCGGGAAGGAGGCCGACGCGCGGGCCGCGCGCGCCAGCAGCTTGGTGTCGTTCAGCCCGTTCTTGTCCGCGACCGCGAAGGCCCGCTTCGATCCGTCGTACGTCGCCGCGTTCTCACTGGTGAAGGCGAACAGGTACCGATGGTCGGGTACGACGAAACGCTGCCCGGCGGCGTCCTTCGCCTCGAACTGCTGGACACCGAGCCCGGACGCGGTGACGAACAGCGTGACCGGCTCCTCGGCCGCCGTCTCGCCCGCGTCGACGACGCCCTTGAGCAGACTGTCGAGCTCCTGCAAGAAGTACTTGCCGTCCAGCACCGAGGTGGACTTCTTGCCGGCCGACGGCACCAGCTTGCCGACCTCGAGCGACCCGAGCGCGACCCATTTCTGCCGCAGCCAGGGTCCGTGCTCGCCGTCGGGGTCCAGGGTCGAGCCGTTCGAGATCGCTGTCGCCAGCAACGAACCGTTCAGCCCGCCGGCGCTCGTACCCGCGATCACGTCGACGACCACGCGCCGGTTCTCGTCACCGCGCCGGCACAGCTCACGCCAGCGCTCGGCCAGGACCTCGTCGTACGGCTGTGGACCGGGCGCGCTGCCGGAACCGGACGCACGCCGGATCAGATCCAGCTCGTGGGTCACCCCACCCATCCAGACGGCCAGGCTGACCCCGCCGTTCAGGACCAGCGCGATCCGGATCTCGTGGTCGGTCATCCGTTCCCTTTCCCTGGGGGACCTCACGGGCGTGACGCGATACGGCAATCGTCGCAGCGGAGAGTGAACAACGGGGTGACATTACTCCTGGCGCGGCTCAGCTCAGGCGGAGTCGCGGACGATCAGTTCGGTCCCGTAGATCTCCGGGCTGGTGAGCGTCGCGCCGCCGATCTTGGCGAGCAGGATCTCGGCCAGCCGGGCACCCAGCTTCTCCACCGGCTGCCGCACGGTGGTCAGCCTCGGTGTGGTCGTGGTCGCGAGCACAGAGTCGTCGAACCCGACCACCGCGACCTCGTCCGGCACCCGCCGGCCGCGCTGCGACAACACCCGCAGCGCCGCGGTCGCCATCAGGTCGGACGCGACGAACAGACCGTCCAGGTCGGGGTGCTCGTCGAGCAGCCGTATCGCCGCCTGCTCACCACCGTCGGCGGTGAAGTCCCCGAACGCGACGGCCTCGGGCAGCTTGGCTTCCTTCATCACGTCCTGGTACCCGGTCAGCCGGTCGAGGCCGGCCGTCATGTCGAGCGGACCGGTGATCGTCCCGAGCTTGCGGCGCCCGATCGACAACAGGTGCTCCACCGCCGTCCGCGCCCCCGCGACGTTGTCCACGTCCACACTGGCCACCGGTACCTCGACACCGATCGGCCGGGCGCTGAACACGATCGGCAACGGCAGCTGCGTCAACTCCTGCAGCACGTTGTCGCGGCCGTGGTGGCTGACGATGATCGCCCCGTCGACATGGCCGCCCCGCAGGTAGCGCAGCAGGCGTTGGTCGTCGGCCTCGGCCGGCTCGATCAGCAGCACCAGTTGCGACGACGTCGGCGCCAGCGTCCGGCTGACACCACGCAGGATGCCGGCGAAGAACGGGTCGGAGAAGACGCGGCTGTCCGGTTCGGGTACGACGATCGCGATCGAGTCGGTCTTGCGCGTCACCAGCGCACGGGCGGCGCGGTTCGGCACGTAGCCGAGTTCGCCGATCGCCCGCTCGACCGCGGCCACCGTCTGCGGCAGCACCTTCGGCGAGCCGTTCACCACCCGCGAAACAGTCGCCCGAGAGACACCCGCAAGCGCCGCGACCTGCTCCAGCGTGGGAGAACCCGAGCGGTCCATCGGTCCTCCCCGCCTCGGTTGATGTGCCTTCACACCGTAGTACTTCGGCCGGGCGTTCGCGCGCCGCCGGCGGCCGGGGCGTCAGCCACTCTTCCGGGTGTTCGCGGCCTTGTCGGCGAGGTCGAGCGCCTGCTTCCAGGCCGCGTCGGGAGGTTGCTTGCCTTCGTCGACCTTGGTCAGTGCGGCGCTGAACACCTGGTTGATCTCACCATCGCGTGGTCCCTTGTGCTGCTTGAGGATCACGTTCTTCGCGCGGTTGACGAAGATCTGCCCGACCGGCGCGTTGTTGAAGTACGGGTTCACCTGCGACTTGACCTGTGGATCGTCGTACGCGTCGAGTGTCGAGGGGAACGAGCCGACCTTCTTGAACACCTTGATCTGCTGCTCGGGCGCGGTCAGCCAGGCGGCCAGCCGGGCCGCCTCGACCGGTTGCGGCGACTGCTTCGGCACGGTCAGATACGAACCGCCCCAGTTGCCGCCTCCGCCGGGGAACACGTCGGCGACGTCCCACTTGCCCTTGCCGTAGCTGCCGGCGTTGCCCTGGATCACGCCGAGCAGCCAGCCGGGGCAGGCCATCGTCGCGAACCTGTCGGTGCGGAACGCCTTGTTCCACTCGTCGCTCCAGGCCGGCAGCCCGGCGGACAGGCCGTCGGCGGTGCCCTTCACCACCTGGTCCCAGGTCTTCTTCAGCAGCGGGTTCTCCGCGCCGAGGAAGCGGTCCTGGTTGGAGTAGTAGGCCTGGATCAGCTGGTTGCGCATCGCCTCCCAGGTCAGTACGGCGGAGTCGTACCAGGCCGAGCCGGGCACCTTCTGCTTGAACTTCCGGCCGGTGGCGAAGTACGACGACCAGTCGGTGAACAACTTCGCGACCTGAGCTCGGTCGGTCGGCAGCCCGGCCTTCGCGAACAGGTCGCGGCGGTAGCAGATCGCCTCCGGCCCGATATCGGTGCCGTACCCGATGATCTTGCCGTCCGGGGTGGTCGCACCGGCGACCTTCCAGTCCAGCCAGCGGTCCTTCAGGTCGTTGGCGCCGTAGTCGCGGAGGTCGACGAACTGGTCCGCCTTGGCCAGGTAGTTGTAGATCCAGCTGACCTCCATCGCCTCGATGTCGGCCAGGCCGGACCCGTTCGCGAGGTTGGTGTCCAGGTTCTTGATGTGCGCGTCGACGGTGGGTGCGCGGCGCTCGACGATCTTGATGTTCGGGTGCTGGGCCTCGTACTCGCGGTACAGGTCCTCGTAGCCGAACTCGTTGAAGGTGGCGATGGTCAGTTCGATCTTCGGGCCGTCGCCGGCATTGTTGCCTGAGGCATCCGACCCCCCGGACCCACCGCAGGCGGAGGCGAGCAGAACGGCAGTACAAGCACACAGCAGTGCGATGGGGCGGAGGCCGGCACCGTTTCTGGGCCGCATCAAAAGCTCCCTGGACTGGACGGAGTTGAGAGCGCTCTCGGATCGCGAAAGTGTGCTGAGTTTCAAGCGTCGCGACTGGGTATGTCAAGCACTTCGTCGTCACGCAGCGAAACGAGACCGACCAGGTCAGTACATACTTCCGCGTGTCGTCACGCAGCGAACCGCGTCGATCACCGAACGCTGACCACAGGGAGTGATCTCAGAACGCTAGGGCAGCAGGTTCCGGACGACCGCGTCGGCGAGGAGACGGCCCTTGCGGGTAAGGACCAGACGGTCCGCCTCCCGCATCACCAGGTCGGGCATCCGCTCCGCCGCGGCTCTGCCTTCGTCATCGAGTACGTCGAGCGGGAGGCCGGCGGACAACCGGATCTCGAGCAGGACGCGTTCCACCCGGCGGGTTTCGGCGTCGAGGGTTTCGCGTGCGTACGCCGGACTGTCGTCGGCGCCGAGGCGGTCGGCGTACGCGCTGGGATGCTTGACGTTCCACCAGCGAACGCCGCCGACGTGGCTGTGCGCGCCGGGGCCGATCCCCCACCAGGTGTCGCCGCGCCAGTAGAGCTCGTTGTGCCGGCAGCGGGCGTCCTCGGTGCGGGCCCAGTTGGAGACCTCGTACCAGGTCAGGCCTTGGGCGGACAGCATCTCGTCGGCCAGCACGTACTTGTCGGCGAGGTCGTCGTCGTCCGGCATCGGCAGCTCGCCGCGCCGGACCCGGCGGGCCAGTTGGGTCCCGTCCTCGACGATCAGCGCGTAGGCGCTCACGTGATCAGGCTGTGCCGACAGCGCCGACTCGAGCGAGGCCCGCCAGTCGTCGAGTGACTCGCCGGGGGTGCCGTAGATCAGGTCGAGGTTGACGTGTTCGAAACCGGCCGCGGTCGCTTCCTTCACCGCGTCGAGCGCTCGGCCGGGCGTGTGCTGCCGGTCGAGAATCTTCAGCACGTGCGACGAGGCGCTCTGCATGCCGAAGCTCACCCGGGTGAACCCGGCCTCTAGGAGACCTTCGAGGTACGCCGGATCCACCGACTCCGGATTGGCCTCGGTCGTCACCTCGGCGCCCGGCGCCAGCCCGAACTCGTCGCGTACCGCGGCCAGCATCTTCCCGAGGTCCTTGGCCGGCAGGAGGGTCGGCGTACCGCCGCCGAAGAACACCGTGTCGACGGGTTGATCCACGCTCTGGAGGACTCGCCGAGCCATCCGCACCTCGCCGATCGCGGTGTCGGCGTACGACGCCTGGGACGCGCCGCCACCGAGCTCCTTCGCGGTGTACGTGTTGAAGTCGCAGTACCCGCAGCGCGACGCGCAGAACGGCACATGGAGGTAGAACCCGAGCGGCCGCGTGGCGGCCTCGCGAACTGCGGTTTCCGGCAGCGCCCCGTCCCGGGGCGCAACCTCCCCCTCGGGCAATGTCGACGGCACCCACCCATCGTACGGACTCGATTTTGACGGGATCGCCGCGGAGCTGTGCTGGCAGAGAGTGGTCGCTTGGTTACATTAGGATCAAGGAGACCGAGGCTAGTTGCCGACGAGACCCTCGGCCACTACCGCTTCACCACCCTCGGCCTGGAGATGTTCCAGCGCTTCGTCAAGGCCAATCCCTAACCACCGGCAAACACGCCGCCGTCCTAGTCAATACGCCGTAGTCGTTCAGCGGGACGTGGTTGAGCCCACGCGTCATCCCGCTCTTGGTGTGCGGCGCGGCCCGCGGTCCGTCACGGGTAGTGGAGGGTGGTGAGGAGTTGGGTGTGCAGGTTGGCGTTGGAGTAGAGGCCGCCGCCTTGGTCGCCGGTGTGGGTTCCGGTTCGGTTGGTGAAGCGGCCGCCGGCTTCTTCGACGAGCAGGATCCATGGCGCGTGATCCCAGAGGTGGTAGCGCTCTACCAGGAAGGCATCGATCTCGCCGCGAACAAGCTCGATCAGCGGGAGAGGGCTGCCCGGTGCGTGCGCCACGTTCGGTGCGAGGCGGGCTCTGGACCCGTCGTCGAGGGCCTCGAGCCGAGCATCCGCCAACCTCGACGTAGTGCTGACCTCGAGGCGCTTCGGTTCGGCCGCCTCGCGTGGCCAGGATGACTCGAAGGAACCGCCGCCACGGGTCGCCCACCAGCAGCGTCGCAGCGCCGGCGCGATGACGACCGCGATCTCGATGCTCCCGGCAACCTCCAGCGCAATCTGAACCCGCCAGTTCGGATCATGCCGGCTGAAGTACGACGTACCGTCGATCGGATCGATGATCCAGACCCGATCGGACTCACCGAGCCGACCGAGTTCCTCGCCGAGGAGCGCATCGTCCGGCCTGGCCGCAGACAACGTCTCGCGAACCAATCGCTCGACCGCCCGATCAGCTTCCGTGACCGGTGTGCCGTCGGCCTTCAGCGTTGCCGAAACGCCGGACTCGAAGTACCCGAGCGCGACGTCCGCCGCCAGATCCGAGGTGTCGAACGCGAGTTGCAAATCATCAGCGCCGCCCACAATCACCGACGCTATCAGCCCAGACCGTCGGCTCGACCTGCCGTACATCATCATGGACCGGGTGAGCGATGAGTCCGTGAAGGTGCGCGCTCAGATGTCCTGATGGTTGTGAGAGAGGATGCGGTGGGTAGTGCCTGAGCTTTCTGAGTGGCCTGGGGATCGGGAAGACATTGCCGGGCTGTCGGCGTGGGTGGGCTCGGTCTTGCCGGGGGTGGTTCGGGGGCCCGTTGAAGTGCTCAGGGTGAAGCGGTGGGGAGCTACCGGGTTGTTCGAGGTGGACGGCCAGTACGTCGTCGTCAAGCACGCCTCTCCGGTCGTGTACCCGCATGCTGCCGCCGTGCATCGGGCGGTCGAGCGCGCGTACCCGCAGGCGACGGCGGCGCTGCTTGCGCATGACGATGATCCTGTCTGGCAGCGTAGCGTTTTCGCGTTTGTGAGCGGCCCGACTGTGGAGAAGACAGGACCCGCTGCGCTGGTGGCGCAGGCGAGGACGCTCGGTGAGGTGCAACGTGCGATGGCCGACGCTGAGCTCAGTGGCCTGCCGCAGTACGACCTGTCCGCGATTCCGGAGACTCTGCTGACAGACCTCAGCCGGGTGGCCGATCTGGACGACGAGTTGATCGCCGGGCTGCGTCGTCACCTTCCCACTCTGCAACGCGGCATCGAGGAACTGACCGCGGTCGTGCCGAGCTCGATCGATCACCCGGACGTCCAGGGCACCAACGGTCTGGTGCGAGACGACGGGTCTGTTGTTCTGCTCGACTGGGAAGAGGCCAGGGTCGGTTGCCCGATGCTCTCCCTGGATCGACTGCTGCAGGAGGCGGACGAGTTGGGCAACGTCCCCGACGTACTGTCGGCCTACCTGGACGCCGTACCGTGGGGAAGCGCTGCCGAGAGGCGCCGGCTGGCGGGGATCGCGCTGCAGGTCGCGCCGCTCAAACTGGCGGTCGAGGCTCGCGAGTACGCCCAAACCCTCGACCTACCCGATCCACACACCAGATACGTGACGCGCCTCGTCACCCGAAGCCTGTCCCGTATCCCCGACTAGTGGCCGGCGCTGAGCTGCCCGGCCAGGCGCTGGTGGCGTTCCGCGCTGGAAGGGTTCAGGCCGACGATACGGACGGTCTTGCCGTACCGCTCGTACTTCGTGGTGATCGCGTCCAGGGTCGCCACGGTCGACGCGTCCCAGATGTGGGAGTCGGTCAGGTCGATGACCACGTTCGCAGGGTCGCCCCGATAGTCGAACTGGTAGACCAGATCGTTGCTGGAGGCAAAGAAGAGCTCACCGGTGACGGCGTACGTCTTGATGTTCTCGTCGGTGTGAGCCACCTCGCTGACGGTGGTGAAGTGGGCGACGCGGCGCGCGAACAGCACCATCGCGACGAGGACACCGACGACGACCCCGATGGCGAGGTTGTGGGTGATGACGACGATCACGACGGTCGACAGCATCACGATCGTTTCACTGCGCGGCATCCGGCGCAGCGTCTTGGGCCGAATGCTGTGCCAGTCGAACGTGCCGACCGAGACCATGATCATCACCGCGACCAGCGCGGCCATCGGGATGTCACCGACGAGGTCTCCGAGGCCGACGACGAGGATCAGCAGGAACACGCCGGCCAGGAACGTGGAGATCCGGGTCCGGGCACCGGAGGCCTTCACGTTGATCATCGTCTGGCCGATCATCGCGCAGCCGCCCATCCCACCGAAGAAGCCGGTGATGATGTTCGAGACGCCCTGCCCCCAGGCTTCGCGGGTCTTCACCGAGTGTGTGTCGGTGATGTCGTCGACGAGCTTGGCGGTCATCAGGGATTCGAGCAGTCCGACGAGAGCCATCGCGACGGCGTACGGCGCGATGATGCGCACCGTGTCGAGGTTCAGCGGCACGTCCGGGAAGAAGAGTGATGGCAGGCTGTCGGGCAGTTTGCCCTCATCCCCCACGGTCGGCACAGTGACCGAGGTCAGCGCCACGAACAGCGTGACGGCGAGGATGGCGATCAGCGGGGCCGGGACCGCCTTGGTCAGCTTCGGCAGGAACACCATCACCGCGATGCCGGCCGCGACCAGCGGGTAGACCAGCCAGGGGACGTGGGTCAGATGTGGAAGCTGCGCCAGGAAGATCAGGATCGCGAGCGAGTTGACGAAGCCGACCATGACCGAGCGAGGGATGAACCGCATCAGCCGGGCGACACCGAGCACGCCCAGGACGACCTGCAGGATCCCGGCCAGGATCACCGTGGCGACGAAGTACTCGAAGCCGTGGTTGCGCATCACCGGCGCGATCACCAGCGCGACCGCTCCGGTGGCCGCGGAGATCATCGCCGGGCGTCCGCCCAGGAACGCGATCGACACCGCCATCGTGAAGGAGGCGAACAGCCCGACCCTCGGGTCGACGCCGGCGATGATCGAGAAGCTGATCGCCTCGGGAATCAGCGCCAGCCCGACGACGAGGCCGGCCAGCACTTCCGTCCGCAGGCGCCGTGGGGAACGCAGCGCCGCCAGGACGGATGTGACGTCGGTCGGGGACGGAACGGATCCGGGCGTGGCTGACTCAGGCGTCAGCGAGGTCATGCGGTCTCCAGACACAGGCACAGGCGGGCCTCAGGGCAGGCCGGCTCCTGCGCATCCTTGCGCGGGCGTCACAGCTCGAGGGTCGCTTGATCGGGACAGGCGGGGTGAGGTGCAGACAGGCGGGTGAGGAGCACCAGATCGCCTCACTGTCCCAAACTCTACCCTGACGTGAGAGAGGAGAGTTGTGATGTCGAGAGTCAAGATCGAGGTCTGCGTCCCCGACGACCATGTGTCCGCGATCCTGGCGGCGCTGGAATCCGCCGGTGCCGGACGGGTCGGCCGCTACGACCAAGTGACCAGCTTCTGGCAGATCGGCGGAACCTGGAAGCCGATGCCCGGCGCCGAACCCTTCGACGGCGAGATCGGGAAGCTGATGCACGGGACCGAGACCCGAGTCGAGTCCGAGTGCGAGACCTCAGCGGCAGCAGTCGTCCTGAAGGCGCTGAAGGCGGCCCATCCTTACGAGGAGCCGATCATCCGGTTCATCCCGCTGTACCAACCCACCGAGCTCGAGCCCTGACGCTGAGGAGCAAGTGCTCTCACGTCTGTAGCGCGTCGAGGACGTAGATGTACTCCTGGATGCCGTCGTCGGACGGCGGTGCGGTTGCTTCTTGGGCGTGGTCTCGGTGGAAGCCGCACTTTTCCAGGACGCGGATCGAGCCGGCGTTGTGGGCTGCGACGTGGGCAGTCAGGGGCCGGGTTGGCATCTGGGTCAGGAACTGTGTGACGGCCTCCGTGGCGATGCCCCTGCCCCAGAGTTCGCGGCCGACCCAGTAGCCGAGCATTTGCTGGCCGTCCTGTTCCCAACTCACGACGTTCCCCGCCACCGCGCCGTCCGCCACGATCGTCCAGTGGATCTTGGTGTCGTCGCCGCGGATCTTCGCCCAGTGCGCGGTGACCTGATCCTTGTCGCGAGCCGGAACCGCGGCCATCTCGTTCGCGATCGGATCGGCCTGGTGGTCGAAGAACACCTCGACGTCCTGATCCTCGACCGGCCTGAGGCGAACCTCATGCGTCACTTCGGCCATCTCCCGCTCCCTTACCTCGGTCCCGTACGTCGACCACCCGATCGTCGCACCGGCCACCGACATTAATGATGGGCAGGCTCTCGGGCGCCGTGGCTCGTCCGCCGACTGTCGCCCTGCTGGGTTGACTGCAAATTGGTCCGTCCGGTGCTCGGGAGTTCCGTCGCCGGCCGGGCGGCATGACCTAATAAGAGCCTGGCAAAGCCTCATTAATGTCTTGTCTGCCGCCCGGCCGGCGTCGACCTGTCCGATCGACACGGAAGGCAAGACCCATCATGACAGTGACTGCTGCTGCCGCGGGCACGGTGACCGGAGGCGTTGACACCCACGCCGACACGATCCACGTCGCGGCGGTTGACCAGGTCGGCCGCGAACTAGGTGATCGTGAGTTCGGCACCACCCCGGACGGTTACCGGGCCGCGCTGGCGTTCCTGGCGACGTTCGGGACGCTGGTGGTGATCGGGATCGAGGGCACCAGTTCCTACGGCGCCGGGCTGACTCGGGCCGCCCAGGCCGCGGGGATCGAGGTCCGCGAAGTCACCCGCCCGGATCGTGCCCGGCGCCGGATGCGTGGCAAGTCCGATCCTCTGGACGCCTATCAGGCCGCTCATGCGGTGCTGGCCGGCCGCGCCGACGCGGCCGCCAAGACCGAGCAGGTCGAGGCGATCCGTGCCCTGCACATCGTCCGCCGGTCCGCGGTCAAGGCACGTACCGCCGCGATGAACCAGATCCATCACATGCTCATCACGGCTCCCGTCGTGCTGCGGGAGAAATACCGGCCGCTGCGTGACCAGCCACTGGTCGACGCGCTGGCCGGCTGCCGACCAGCCCACCACCGCGACTCCATCGTCCGGGCCGTGCTGACCGCGTTGAAGGCGCTGGCCCAGCGTCACCGCTTCCTCAGCCGGCAGGTCGCCGAACTCGACCAGCAGCTCAAGGATCTCACCCGGGCAGCCAACCCTCACCTGCTCTCGCTGCGCGGGGTCGGGCCGGCCACCGCGGCACAACTGCTCGTCACCGCCGGCGCGAACCCTGACCGGCTGCGCAGCGAAAGCTCCTTCGCCGCCTTGTGCGGCGCCGCCCCGGTCCCGGCTTCGTCGGGCAAAACCACCCGCTACCGGCTCTCACGTGGCGGCGACCGGGCCGCCAACCACGCACTCCACACCATCGCCTTGGTCCGAATGACCTGCGACCCACGCACCCGCGACTACGTCCGGGCCCACCGCGCCAAGGGCCGCGACACCGCAGAAATCCTCCGCCGCCTCAAACGAGCCCTCGCCCGTGAGATCTTCCGATCCCTCACCCAAGGCCAGGCCGCGCCCGAGCTCGCCGACCTCCGCCCCACCCGGCAAGCCAAAAACATCACCCTCGCCGCGGCCGCCCAGGCGATGAACACCTACATCACCAAAATCACCCGCACCGAACTCGGCACGTTCCCCGACTACGAACTCGCCCACCGCTACCGCGCCTGGCTCAACACGGCTTGACACCAATAGGAGCATCAGTTTGCGGGACGGTCAGATCGACCCCGGCGAACTGCGAAGATGGCGGCCATGCGTTCATTCGAGGAACTCGTCGCAGAAGGTGAAGCCATCTCGGTCGAGGGCTGGGACTTCTCCTGGTTCGAGGGCCGCGCCACCGAGGAACGTCCGTCGTGGGGATACCAGAAGCTCATCGGCACCCGGATGGCGACCGCCGAGGCGGCCCTCGACATCCAGACCGGCGGCGAGGTGCTGGCCGGAATCCCGATCCCGACTGCGCCGTCACGGCTCGCCGCGACCGAGTCGTGGCCACCCAACCTGGAGATTGCCCGGCGCAACCTCGCGCCCCACGGCGGCACCGTGGTCGAGGTTGCGGACGACGCCCCGCTGCCGTTCGACCCGGAGTCGTTCGACCTCGTCGTGAGCCGGCATCCGACCGTGGTGATCTGGCCGGAGATCGCCCGGGTACTGCGGTCTGGTGGCGTGTATCTGTCTCAACAGATCGGCTCCGGCACCGTGATCGAGTTGACCGAATACATGATGGGGCCACAGCCTGTCGGTACAGGACGCAGTACCGAGAAGGCTGTGGCCTCAGCAGAGTCCGTCGGGCTGTCCGTCGTACAGGTCCGGCCGGAGTCGTTGCGGATGGAGTTCTTCGACATCGCCGCGGTGGTTCACTTCCTGCGCAAGGTGATCTGGATCGTTCCGGACTTCACCGTGGAGCGATATCGCGACCGGCTGCTGGCGTTGCACGAGCAGATCCAGCGAGACGGTGTGTTCGTGGCGACCAGCGAACGGTTCCTCTTCGAGGCACAGAAGCCGGGAGCCGTCAGCTAGGCCAGGTCGCCTCGGTGACTCGGCCGCCGTGGATCTCGACCGTCAGCTGCACCAGGCCGTGGGGGCGGAGGTAGAGCTCGTAGGTGCCCTGGGCAACTTCTGAGAAGACCGCGGAGTGCGCGGTCGTGCCATCGGGCTTCGGCCGAGGTACGACGGCCACATGCGGCGCAGACCCATGTCCATGCCCGTGCCCGTGGCCATGCCCATGCCCGTAGTCGTGGTCGTGATGGTGATGGTGATCGGAAGGACCCGACGAGCCGGCCTTGCGGAGTTCGACCTCCTCGTCTTCGAGGTCGGCCGGCATGGCGATCACGAGGGCACCGATGTCCCCGCCGATGTCGAGCAGGACCGAGGACCCCTTCCCCGCATGGGGATTCTCGACCGCGTTGTTCCCTGGGCCGCTCATCGTGATCACGCGGCCGGGGTGCCCGGCAGCGACTGGTAGCCGCCGCCCGGAGTACCGAGGTAGGGGAAGCGGTCGAGCAGCGGGCCGTTGGTGTTCGACGTACCGTCCTTGATCGCACCGGCCGCGTCGTCGGGCTTGAACGACTTGTCGACCAGCGGGATCGTGATGCCGGCGACGGCCCGCAGTTCGACAGTCACGACGTCGTCGATCAGGCGCCGGCCGTTCGGGAATCCGGCCGCGTCACCCGCGACCAGGCCGAGTGGGTTGGGCGACTTGGCCGGCGGTACGGCGACGTTGAGGCGCAACATGTCGGCCTGGACCGGACCGGTGTAGTTCTGGAAGCCGTCGACGACATCCTTCGGGATGCCGGTCAGCAGGATCGCCGCCAGGTCCGCACGTGGCTTCTTGTACGCCGCCAACCTCGGGAACACACCCGGGTACAGCACCGGCAGCAGGCCGGCGAGTTCCGGCTTGGTGACGAATCCGGCGAACCGCTTGTCGGCCGACGGTGGCAGGCTGTTCCAGCGGTCCTTCTCCGCCATCGGCACGATGACCTCGTTGAACAGCGGGTTGCCCAGCCGGGAGACCTGCTTGTAAGGGCCGTGCCACACCGAGGTGCCGTTGCCGTCGACGATCCGGGACTGCTGACGGCTGGCCGACGCGTAGACACCGATGACGGACTTGGGGTCCAGCACCTTCGTCGGCCGGCGGCCGTCGCGGGTCAGGTCGGTGATCGGGACCTGGATCGCGATGGTGTGCACGTTGGAACCCTGCAGCCCGTTCACGCCCATAGCGGCGGCAGACGGGATCAGGTGAGCCATCTGGAAGGGCCGCAGAGTGCCGAGGTCGAAGATGCTGCCGAGGTCGGCCCAGAACGCGTCGGCGCGCTGCCCCGCGAACACCTTGCGACCGGTGCCGATGGTGTGGATCGCCTGGCGGGCGAGCCTGGCGTAGTTCGGCGTACTGCGGACTCCGACGTTGACCGGCGGGGCGGTCAGGTTCCGGGCGAGGGTCCGGGACCGGCCTTGCTCGACGCGGGTCACGGAGTAGTACTGCGGCCGGTTCCAGGTACGGTCCTTGATCGACGTGATCGGACCGGTGTTGTACAGGAACGTCTTCTTGTTCCGGATCTCGGCGCGGAAGCGGAACTGGTAGCTGATGTCGGCCTGCCCGGTTCCACGGTTGGAGATGTGGATCTGGTAGAGCACGTCGTCGCCGAACTCGTAGAAGTTCGGCCCGCCGAACGGGTTCTGGAACGGGATGAAGTTGGCGATGATCGTGACCGTGTCCGGTGCGTCCGGACTGACGAACGCGTAGACATCGGTGTTGTCGGCCACCGGATCCTTCGAGATCTCCGGTGCCTCGCGGTGCGAAGACATGACAATTCCTCCAAGAACAGATGCTGAAAGGCTGGATCAGGCGGTCGTCACGCCGGCAAGGCGGGCCGCGAGTTCACGATCGGTCACGAGCACCTCGCGGTGGCCGACCATGATCGCCAGTTGACCGGACTTCACGTCCTTGACGTGGACGACGAACGACTCGGCGTCAGCCAGGTCGCCCGGTTCCAGCGATGTCTTCGCCGCGTCCGCGGCCTTGTCGCCGACCGCACCAACCGCTGCGACCGCTCCCACCGCCGCAACCGTCCCCGCGCCCGCGAACACCAGGAACCCCCGGCGCGTTGCGTTACTCATGTGCTGACCTCCCACTGGTAGAAACCCCGTGCAGCCGACATTCGGGGCGTTCTCACCAGCGGATGGGTCAGACTTTCGGTCGCGTGGTCGCGCGGACTCCGGCAAGGATGATCCGCAGGCCGTGGTCGAACTCCGCGTCGGGGTCGGCGGTGAACAGGTCTCCGACCATCCGTGCCGTCAACGGGTAACGGTCGGCGTCGACGGCCTGGGCGAGCTGCTCGGGGTTGTACGGATTGCCGTCGGGATACGCGACGCCGGTCTGCGCCTGCTCTTCGAGGACGAAGCCGATCGTGTAGTGCAGGAGAATCGGGAAGATCCGTACGGCGTCCCGCATCGGGAAACCGGCGTCCTCCAGGGTGCGCAACGTCAGCTCGGTCACCCGCCACATCGAGTCGTCACTGACGTTCGTACCGGCCAGCACCCGAGCGCCGTCGCGGTACCGCAGCAGCGCCGCGCGCAGGCGGCCGGCCAGCTCGATCAGCCAGTCCTGCCACTGCGTCCCGCGTCGCGGCGCCTCGATGCCGTCGACGGCTGAGACGAACAGCACGCGAGCCATCGCGTCCAGCAACTCCTGCTTGTTCTTGACGTGCCAGTAGAGCGCGGGCGCCTGTACGCCGAGCTCGGCCGCCACCTTGCGCATCGTCAGGCCGTCGACGCCCGTGTCGTCGAGCAGCCCCAAGGCGGCCGTGGCGATGGCGCCGGCATCGAGCTTCACGTTGCCTCCTGTGCCTGCATCTGCCTTGACAGCTTAACAGCGTTCTGTTCTCCTTAACAGCATTAAAGTCAATTTAACGTTGTTAAGGAGCGAACTCATGCAGACTCAGGTGCTCATCGCCGGCGCCGGACCGACCGGACTGATGCTGGCAGGGGAACTGCGGCTGGCCGGGATCGACGTGATCGTGGTGGACGCCCTGCCGGCCCGGACGGGCGAGTCCCGCGCGGGCGGCATCCACGCTCGGACCATGGAGGTGTTCGACCAGCGCGGTCTGCTGGAGCGGATGCTGCCGCACGGGCGGCCGATCCAGGCTGGTCACTTGGCCGGGCTGCCGCTGGACTTCTCCGACTTCCCCACCCGCTACCCGCACACGCTGGCCATCGTGCAGGCGCAGATCGAACGGGAACTCGACCAGCACGCCACTTCTCTGGGAGCACCGGTGCGGTGGGCCTCCCCGGTGCTCGGGTTCCGCCAGGACGCGACTGGTGTCGACGTCGAGATCGGCGGCCCGGACGGCGGCTGGATCCGCGCCGCGTACCTGGTCGGCTGCGATGGCGGACGAAGCGCCGTACGGAAACTGGCCGGGATCGGCTTCGACGGGACCGACGCGACCATGACCGGCATGCTGGCCGACGTCGAGCTGACCGACCCGCCTGCCGGTCCCCTCTTCTCGCAGCGCGGCGGTCCTGGCGACTTCTCCGTCCTCAACTTCCAGGAGGGCTGGTACCGGTTGATCGTGCAGCGGCACGACCGCGTTCTCGACCGTGCGGTCGAGCCTGGGTTCGAGGCCTTCCGCGAGTCGTTTCGTGAGGTCGCGGGCACCGACTTCGGTATGCACAGTCCGCGCTGGTTGTCGCAGTACGGCGATGGTGCGCGGCAGGCTGATCGCTATCGCGAGGGTCGGGTGTTCCTGGCCGGCGATGCCGCCCACATCCACTACCCCGCGGGTGGTCAGGGATTGAACATGGGCGTCCAGGATGCGGTGAACCTCGGCTGGAAGCTGGCGACTGTCCTTCGCGGCGAGGCGTACGACGACCTGCTCGACAGCTACGCGAGCGAGCGGTATCCGGTGGCTGCTCGCGTTCTGCACAACACTCGGGCGCAGACCGCACTGTCGCGACCCGGCGCGCACAGCGAGGCGTTGCGCGAGATCTTCGCCGGTTTGTTCGACATCGACGACGTACGCCGGCGGCTCGGGCTGATGATCGCGGCGCTCGACATCTGCTACGACACGAAGTGCGACCACCCGCTGGCCGGACGCCGGGTGCCCGATGCCGATCTCGTCACGGCCGATGGAGCCGGTCGTGTCCACAGACTGTTGGCTGCGGGGCGTCCGATCCTGCTGGCGCTCAACGGTGGCGACGTACCGTCGGTCGACGGCTGGGCGGACCGGATCGACTGCGTGACGGCCACGTGTCCCGGCGAGCGGTGGACGGTGCCGGGCGTCGGCGAGATCAGCGTGCCCGCAGCAGTGCTCATCCGACCGGACGGGTACGCCGCTTGGGCCACCAATGGGCCCGACGACGGGCTGACCGATGCTCTCAGCACCTGGTTCGGTCCGGCCCACCTCACGACCTGACGCGGGCATAGGCTGCTGAGCATGACCGGCCTGGACGAGCAGGGACGCCCGTTACCTCCTCTTGCGGGCGGTGAGACCGAGACGATCCTGGGCTTCCTGGAGTACCAGCGGGCGACGTTCGCCTGGAAGTGCTCCGGCCTGGATGCGGCCGGGCTACGGGCGACCGTGGGCGTGTCGACGATGACGCTGGGCGGGATGCTCAAGCACGTCGCGTTCTACGAGGACCACTGGTTCTCCTATTGCCTGCGGGGGAACGAGCGCCAGGCCATCTGGAACGACGACTACTTCGACGCCGACCCCGATTGGGAGTGGAACTCGGCCGCCGATGACTCCCCCGAGGAACTGCAGGCGCTCTGGCAGGGCGCGGTCGCCCGCTCCCGCGATCTGCTCTCCGAAACCTTGGCGGACGGCGGCCTGGGCCGCCCGGCAGGACGCACCCGGAGGGACGGCACCACGCCCAGCGCACGCTGGATCGTCATGCACATGATCGAGGAGTACGCCCGCCACAACGGCCACGCCGATCTCATCCGAGAATCCATCGACGGCCTCGTCGGCGAGTGACAGGAACCTCGAACACCTACCCGTTGACCTCGCATGAACCATCTGCACCGATCGTGACGAAGCGGAGTGCCTCGTCGTGGCGGCCGTGGCTCAGCCAATGGGCGAAGGCGATGCGAGCCGTGGGCGGCATCTTGGGGTCCGAGGGATCCACTGTCAGATCGAACCAGTGGAGATCGCCCTCGGCACAGTCGACGGGAAGCGGCGCCTCGGGCCGGAGTACGGCGGTGAAGTAGTAGGTCTGGCGTAGTTCGGTGCCGGTGTCCCTGAGTGCTACATACCGCAGGGCAAGATCAGAGATCTGGTCAGGACGCACGCCGATCTCCTCTTCCAGCTCGCGGAGAGCACCGGCTGTGGGGTCATTGATCTCGCCGGGTTCGAGGTGGCCGCCGATTCCGACCCAGGAGTCCTCGTCCATCGCACGCGAGCCCTTCCGGTACAGCAGCAGGACCAGGCTGCCGCGGACAAGGAACACCGACGTCATCAGCCGGCTGGATCTCGAGCCCACGCGCGGAGGCTACACGAACGAGCTGGGTACTTAGGCGGCCGCGCACGGTACGGCGGATCCCTAGGAGGTTCTCGGGGATCGGGGATAGGGAGGAGTTCCGATATGCGGGGGCTACCTCAGACCGGCAGGGTGTGGGTCGCACGGACCCTCTCTGACAGGAGCCACGGTGTTCGACGATGTTGTGCCCACCACGCGGCCTCGCGTTCTGGTTGTCGGCGGCAAGCTGAAGCATGTGCGCAAGGCCCGGGAGCTCGGCCTGGATGTGGTTCACGTCCAGTTCCCGGGCGAGTACGACCGCGGCCACTGGCCGTACGTCGATCAGGCGCTGCTGCTCGACTACGGCGACATCGACCGCCTCCTGCCGCTGGTCCGGGCGCTGCACGCGGCGTACCCGTTCCAGGCGGCCGTGTCGCTGTCCGAGCTCGGGCTGCTGCCGACGGCGCGGATCAACGAGGCGCTCGGCCTCCGCGGCGAGTCGGTCGAAACGGTGGAACTGCTGCTGGACAAGTGGCGGATGCGCCGGCACCTGGCCGCAAGGGACATCAGTCCGGTGGCCTCGGCGGTCGGCCGGTCCGGGCAGGACATCCGGGAGTTCGTGAAGGCGCACGGGCTCCCGATCATCGTCAAGCCGGTCCGCGAATCGGGCAGCCTCGGCGTCTTCCGGGTCCGCGACCAGGCCGACGTGGACGTCGTCGCCCACCGCTACCGATCCCTCGACGACGTGCAGTGGGCCGCCGGCGACCTGGCCTTTGCCGACTCGTTCCACGAGTTCCTCATGGAGGAGTTCCTGGACGGCCCGGAGATCAGCGTGGAGACCCTGTCGTTCGACGGCCGGCACGTGATCGTCGCGGTGACCGACAAGGAGGTCGGCGGCGCCGGTTTCGTCGAGATCGGACATTCGCAGCCGAGCGGCCTCTCGGCCGGGACGCTGGGCGAGGTCACGCAGTTGGTGACCGGCTTCCTCGACGCGGTCGGCCTGCGCAACGGTCCAGGGCACACGGAGGTCAAGTTGACCTCGCGCGGCCCGCGGATCGTCGAATCGCACAACCGTATCGGCGGTGACCGGATCAACGAACTGGCCGAGATCGCGTACGGCGTCGACATGGAGCGCTACGCGCTGGGCGCCGGCTTCGGCCTGGTTGAACCGCTGATCACATCTCCCAGACCTCAGGGCGGAGCCGCCGTACGGTTCATCACACCGCAGCCCGGACGGGTCGTCGAGGTGACCGGGGTCGAGGCCGTCCGCGCGGACCCGGCGTACGTCGACCTCCAGTTGGACGTGAAGCCCGGCGACGAGGTACCACCGCTGACCTGGAACGAGGACAAGGTCGGTCACGTCATCGCCCGCGGTTCCACCGCAGCCGAAGCGATTGCCCACGGCAAGCGACTGGCCGCGGCGATCCAGATACGCACGGAGCCCATCCCGTGAGCACCGCGCCGTCGGACCCGCCGGGCGTCGACGACGCGCGATTCCGCGACGCGCTGCGCGGCCTGCCCAGCCGGGTGTGGATCATCAGCCTCGGCATCCTGGTCAACCAGGTCGGCAACTTCCTGCCCGTGTTCATCGTGCTCTACCTGACCCAGCGCGGCTATTCCGCCGGTGCCGCGGGGCTCGTGCTCGGTGTGACGGGTCTGGGCAAGGTGCTCGGCAACGCCGTCGGCGGCTACCTCGCCGACAACCTCGGCCGTCGATGGACGATCGTGCTGTCGGCGGTGACCACCGCTGGGCTGACTGCGATCGTGCCGTTCCTCGGGCCGCTCCTGGCCATCGTCGCGGTGGCCGGGCTCATCGGCGTGACGTCGCAGCTCTACCGGCCGGCCGCGGCCGCAGTACTGATCGACTCTGTGACGACCAACCAGCAGCGGCTCGCCGCCGTCGGGGTGTACCGGTTCGCGATGAACATCGGCGCTGCACTGGGCGGCGTCATCGGAGGTGTGCTGGCCAGCACCTCCTATGTAGGGCTGTTCCTGGGCAATGCCGCAGCGTGCCTGCTGTTCGGCGTGGTCGTGGCGGTGCTGCTGCGGGATGCGCCCCAGGTGGGGTCTGACGATGCGGAAAGGGAGGATGACCGGGCGGTCGGGTATCGACAGGCGCTGTCCGACCGCCTGCTGGTGCGATTCCTGCTGATGACCGTGGTCGCCGAGTTCGTCTACATCCAGTCGACCGTCGGCCTGCCCCTGCACGTCAACGACGCGGGTCTGAGCCCGCGAGACTTCGGCCTGCTGATCGGGCTCAACGGTCTGCTCGTCCTGGTGCTGGAGCTGCCCATCACCGGCTGGGTCTCGCGGTACCGGCCGGAGTACGTCCTGGCGGTCGGCAACCTGATCGTCGGTATCGGTCTGGCGCTGACCGGGTTCGCGACCGACATGGTCCTGCTGTCGGCGACGGTACTGATCTGGACATTCGGCGAGATGGTGACCAGCACGTACTCCCAGGCGTATCTGGGAAGTCTGGCTCCGCCGCAGATGGTCGGGCGCTACCAAGGGCTGCACGGCGTCGCGTACACGATCGGTACGGGCGCCGGACCGCTCATCGGCGGTGCCGTGTACGCGATCGGGCCCTGGGCGCTGTGGGTCCTGATCGGCGCCGCCGGACTGCTGTCGGCCCAGCTCTGCCTGCCGCGCCGTCGCGCAACGTCTCCTTGAGCAGACGGCCGGCCTCGCGTCCTGGAGCTGGGGGGGTGAGCTCGATCAGGTTCGGCGAAGTCGGCCGTCCGTACATCCAGTGTTGCTCGTCGTTGGACTAGAGACCTGTCCAGTGCGTGTCTGATCGAGCACAGCTGTGCGGCGACCGGGTATGAGCCGGCCGCCGACAGCTTCAGATCAGGCCGGTGATGGGACGGATCGGCCCAGATGGCGGGCGAAGAAGTGGCCCGAGATCTCGGTCTCGAACCAGGGAACTTCGTGATGGCCGCCGGGGTTGGCGTGCAACGTCTTCTCCTTCGAGGCGAAGGCGTCGAACAGGGCGAACCCGGATTCGCGGTCGATCTCCGCGTCGTCCCACGGGAGGATGAACTCGACCGGGATGGTGATCTGCCGTGCCGCCTCGGTCAGGGCGTCGTACACGAAGACCCCACCGAAGACCGCTGCGCTGATCCTCGGCTCGATCGCCGTCCACATCAGCCCGATCGTGCTGGCCAAGGTCATGCCGCTGTAGCCGATCGGCGCGTCGGTGCCGATCTCGGGCAGTGCCTGGAGGGCGTCCAAGGTCGCCTGCCATTCCGGTACGGCGCGCTCCGCCAGCGACGAGTTGTAGTCGATGACGATCGGGCCGATCGGTTGACCGGCTGCTCGAGCCTCGAGGAGAGCCGAGACCCACTTCCCGTCCTCCGCCGATCGCGGCCGGTCGCCGTGTCCGGGCGCGTCGATGGCGGCCACGGTGAAACCGCAGGTGGTCACGTAGTAGTGCGCACGGGCCACGAGTCCCTGCGCCTTCTTGTGCAGGCCGCCGCCGTGACCCATCAGGTGCAGTGGCGCACCGTCGGCTCCGGATTCCGGGGACCAGAGGACGCCGGTGATGTCACCCAGGACGAAGTCGCGTTCGATGACGCCGTTCGATGAATTCTGCGTAGTGAAATGCATGATGTGTCGCCTTTCGGAAGTGCCTTCAGATTCAGGCGCTCCCGGCGACACCTACGTCAGTCGCCCAACCGTGACCACGACCGGGGAGCACCCACGAGGATGCAGGTTCATGGGTCTCACCTCCTAGAGCAGTGTCACGTGCACCCAGAAACTACCAGCCCTCCCTTCCCGCCGCCCAACCATTTTCCGGCCGGGGATGGGACGGGTTGGGACGTATGCTCGCGGGCATGGTGAGTGATGGGGTGCGCGTTGTGGTGGCGGGCGGGGTCGAGCACTGGGTCCGGGTTGCGGGGGCTCATAACGGCGGGGTGCCGTTGGTGCTGTTGCATGGTGGGCCGGGTGAGAGCTGCTACTCGGTCGAGCAGTCGGTCGGGGACGAACTGGCGAAGGTCTCGACGGTGATCTTCTACGACCAGCGTGGGTGTGGACGTTCGGCCAAGCCGACCGAGCCGGATACCTACACCATGACGCGGTTGGTGGCGGACCTCGAGGAGATCAGGTCGGCGTTGGGCTTGGACCGGATCATCCCGTGGGGTGTCTCGTTCGGCTGCCTGCTTGCCACGGAGTACGCCGTTGCCCACCCCAACAGTGTCGATCGCCTGATCCTCCACGCTCCCCCGGTCGTCGGTCCGTTGCACCCGGGTCTCTGGTCGCTGCGTCCTAACGCCGTCGACACGTTCCTCGCGCCGGCCGAACGGACAGAACTGCGGACGCAACTCGACGGCCTGACCGATCCGATCCAGCGGACCCTGGCCGCGATTGGAGCGATATCGTCGAGCGAGCACGCCGCCCGGTTCTTCTACTACGACCCGGCCAACATGCCTGAGCCCGACCCTGCCGCGCCCGAGATGAACATGGAGATGGCGCTCGCACTGGTCGGCACCGAACGTCCCGACCTTGCCGACGACTTGGCTGCGATCACGATCCCCGCGCTGGTGATGATCGGACTCTGGGATCGCCACGTGGGCTTCGACATGGCCCGCGACCTCGCCAACCGCATGCCCAACGCTGTGCTATGGATCTTCGACCGCAGCGGTCACCTGATCGACGAGGAACAGCCGACCGACTACGTCGAAGCCATCAGCACCTACGTCCGCGACGCCGCCAACTGACGGCGATTTCCACAGACCATCCAGTCGCGTGGCCATCGTGTCGAGGGTCGGCCAAGGCGGACCCGTGCGCAGCGCGCGCAGGAACTCCTCTCCGAATCGCCTCCCGTTCGGGAACTGGTCGCCGATATCCCAACGCCACGCTGCGACCATCGCGAGAACGAGTTGCCGGCACTCGTCCAGCAGTCCTTGGTCAACGTCCGGGTAATGCTCGCAGACCGCCGCTGGAACATGGGCGAGGTCGAACTCGACGGGTCCACGACAGCACGTCTCGAAGTCGATGAACAACGGGCCGTTCTTCGTGCTGAGCACGTTGCCTGGATGCGGCTCGCCGTGGAGCAGCTGCTCCACGGCGCCGCGGTCCTCGATCGCCCGTCGCAGGCTTCCCAGTCTGCTGCTGAGGAACACACGGTCCGCGTCAGCGAGCTTCGGCGAGAGATCCGGGTCGGCAACGATTTCCTCCGCCTCCGCGATCCGATCCGTGAACCGTGGGCTCGGCACATCAACCTTGCGCATGCCGGCGTGCAGCTGCTCCAGCGCCTTGGCGTAGTCGGCTGGTGAGACGTGAGGTGTCACGGGCTCGTAGTAGACCCACAGCGTCACTGCGAAGCCATCGCGGGTGTACACCAGCGGGTCCACCCGTGGCTCCAAGGCACCCACCGGGCTTCCGGCCTCGGCGAGTCGTTGAGCGAGCTCGACTTCGAACTGGGCAACCTCTTGCCCCACAGGCGCAACCCGGGCAAAGACATCGCACGGCGTCAGCCGCAGCGCCAGCTTGTTCGAGTTGTGGAGAACGATGGCGTCGTTGGCTGGAAGGTCGAGCGATGCGGCGATCGAAGTCGCAGCCGCTTTCGCCCGGGTGATGTCGGACATCTCCATGATTTGGTGAGGCTACCTGCGTGATCTTGTTCTGTCCTTCGTATTTGGCCGGGCTGCGGTAGCCGAGAGTCCCGTGCAGCGGGGAAATCCGGTGGTGCGCCGAGGCGCAAGGGTCCACTGTGGTGGTCATGCACCTGACGTTCCATCACGACCCGCGCGGCGAGTGCTTCACGCTGATCCGGCGAGCGGACGGCGCGGTGTTCACCCTGTCCTCGTACTCACGCAAGCACCGCGTCCCCCACGACCTCGCACACGCCGTCACCGAACGCGAACTCGGAATCGCCGACGGCATCTTCGGCTGCATCGCGGCAGGCGCAGTGTTCGACAGCATGCAACAGTCGGCAGGCAAGAAACGCCACGACGCCAAGGTCCGCAGTACCCGAATCCTGAAAGCGCCGAACAGCATCGGCGTGAGCGAGGTCCTCACAAGCGTCATCCACGGAGCCGTCGAGAACGATCGACGTACGCCGTACGCCCAAGCCCGCGAGAGCTGGGGCATCAGCCGGGCGGACGCCTTTCCTTACGACGACACGGACCTGGACCGCGCCACCGACACACTCCGGGAGCTGAGCCACTGCTGGCAGTCGAGCCTCGACCCCCTCGTGTTCCCCTGGCCGACCAAACTCCAAGCTGCCACCCGCTAGCCCGACTACTCGTACATCTTGTCCAGTACGTCGGCGTACTCGTTCTCGACGTGCTTGCGCTTCAGCTTCAAGCTGGGCGTCATCTCACCGGACTCGACCGTCAGATCACGCTCCAGGATCGTGAACTTCTTGATCGTCTCCCACCGGTTCAGCCCGGCGTTCAGCTCGTCGACGTACCCCTGCACCATCACCTGAGCCGCATCCGAGCTGACGATCTCCGCATAGGACCGTCCACCAAGACCGTTGGCGGCGCCCCACCCGACGACCGCATCAGGATCCAGCGTCACCAACGCCGACACGAAGTTCCGCTTGTTGCCATGCACAACGAACTGGCTCGCGTACGGGCAGATCGTCTTGAACCGCCCCTCGATCACCTGCGGCGCGACGTACTTGCCGCCCGACGTCTTGAACAGATCCTTCTTCCGGTCGGTGATGAACAGATACTCGTCCTCGAAGTGCCCGATGTCCCCGGTGTGGAACCACCCGTCGGCATCGATCACCTCGGCCGTCTGCTCAGGCTGATTGTGGTACCCGCTCATCACGCCGTCGCCCTTGATCAGGATCTCGCCGTCCTCGGCGATCTTGAACTGCGTGCCAGGGAACGCGGGACCAACACTGCCGAGCCGGTACTGCGTGGGCCGGTTCAGCGTGGCCCCGGCCGCCGTCTCCGACAGCCCGTACCCCTCGAGAATCAGCAGCCCAGCGGCGTGGAACCACTCCGCCAGTTTCTTGTCCAGCGCCGCCGACCCGGACACGAAGAACCGGATCCGTCCACCGAACCGAGCCCGGATCTTCGACAGCACGAGCCGGTCCGCAGCGGCGTACTGCGCCCCGAGCAGACCGCCCGGCTCCTTGCCCTGCTGGCGCAACGCGGACACGCGAGCGCCGACTCCGAAGGCCCAGTCGAACAGCTTGGCCTTCGCCCCACCCTCGGACGCGATCATCGTCACGATCCGGCCGTGCGCCTTCTCGAAGATCCGCGGTGCCGCGGCCATGAACGTGGGCTGGACGATGGCGGCGTTCTCGACGATCTTGTCGATCCGCCCGTCGATCGCGGTGGCGAACCCAAGCTGGAACTGTACGGCGAGCAGCACCTGACCGAACACGTGCGACAACGGCAGCCAGAGGAACTGCAGATCGTCCGGGCTGAGCACCCGCATCCCCTCGACGGCGGCGCCCTCGTACGTCCACACCGAGTGCGGCAGCCGCACTCCCTTCGGCCGGCCGGTGGTGCCGGAGGTGTAGATCAGCGTGCAGAGATCTTCTGGCTTGACCTTGGCGATCCGGCCGTCAACGGCGTCCACCTCGTCCGCACCCAGCGCGTCCAACGCGGCAAGACTGATAACCCAGTCTCCATCGCTGTCCAATGGTTCCCCGTCGATCAGCACCACCTTGCGCACCGACGGAATCTCCGCCTTGCGCTCCCGCAGCTTGTCCACCTGAGCCGCGTCCTCGGCGAACACGACCTGTACGTCGGCGTCCGCGATGATGAACGCGACGTCGACGGACATCGTGGTCGGGTAGATCGTGGTCGTCGCGGCCGCGGCGAGGACGGCGGCCAGGTAGCACTCGACCCACTCCATCCGGGTGCTGGACGCGATCGCGACCCGCTGCTCGGGCTGGACGCCGAGGGCGACCAGGCCGGCCGCGCGGCGGCGCGCCAGTCCGTCCATGTCGCGCCAGCTGACCGACGTCCAGGCGTCACCCGACGGGTACCGGAAGGCCTCTCGGTCAGGAGTCGCGGCGACCCGGTCCAGGAACATCTGGGCCATCGTGTCCTTGCGGTTGCTGAGCAGCGCGAGCTGGCCGGAATCGGCGACAGGCGTCATAACTGGCCTCCATCGGGGGTCAAGTAACCGGAGAGTAATCGGTACTGGGCACCGCTGACCATGGGCACTCGCGTACCCACGTCAGCCTTCTGCATTACGTTTCCGCAACAGGTAACAGGTACCTACGGCCGGTGCCTCCAGTCTTACTGTCCGTTCAACCGCTGCTGATCCAGGGCGTGCCGAGCAGCCTCGGCATCGGGGTGATCGAGCGCCTCGAGGATCTCCAACGCCTCGGTCCAGCTGGCGTGGGCCGCTTCGTCGTACCCGGCTCGCTCCTCTACCTCAGCCCGCGCCATCAGGCACTCGGCCGTCTCCAGCCGACGGCCCTGCGCGCGCACGATGTCGACCGCGGTCGTGTAGCTGGCGATCGCGTCGTCGAGCCGTCCGGCCGCGGCCAGCGCGAAGGCCATCGTGTCGCTGACGACGGCACGACCGTACTCCGAGTCCTGCTCCTGGAAGAGCTTCAGCGCCTGCTGTGCATAGTCGACCGCGGCCTCGTACTCGCCGAGCTGTGCGTAGTACCAGCCGAGGTTGTTGAGCGCTGTCCCCCGCGCGTCGGTGTGCCCGGTCTGCTCGTAGATCCGCAGCGCCCGGACGGTCTTCTCGATCGCCTCCCGATGCTTTCCCATCCTGGTGAGCACACGGGCCAGGCTGAGCGACCCGTGCGCGATGGCGGGCTGGTCGTCGAGCTCCTCCGCGATCCCCAGGGCGAGTTCGTGATGCCGGATGGCGTCGTCCCACTCCCGCATCGCCATGTGGCCGCGGGCCAGGTCGCGGCGCGTCTGGGCCTGCTTGCGCAGGTCACCGAGCCGCACGGCCGCCTCGAGCGCCAGCCCTTCGGCCTCCATGTACCCGGACCGTCCGCGGAAGTCGAGATAGTCCGCGATCGCCCACACATACAGCCAGAGCCACTGATCGGCCGGCCCGGCCGCGGACTGCAGTACGGCGAGATTGTTCGGCTGCTCCGAGTCGAACCACGCGAACGCCTCGTCGCGACTGGCCGGCAGCACGAGCTCCACCGCCGGATCGAGCTCCGGCAACGCGACCGGCTCCCGGCTCGGAGCGAGGAGTAACGCTCCCGCGAACCCGGTGTGCACCAGATAGCCGAGCAATCGCGTGAACGCTTCGGCAGCCTCGTCGGGCTTGCACAGCTCACGCGCATACGTCCGCAGCAGATCGTGCAGAACATAGCGATCCGGTGTGATCTCGACCAGCTGATGATTGGCCACCAGTACGGCGATCATGTTCCGGGCGTCGCGGATCGGCGCACCGGCCAAGGCGGCGGCCGCACCCGTGGTGATCTCGCTGCCGGGATGCTGCGCCAGCAACCGGAACATCCGCGCCAGCTCGGGCCGCAGCTGCCGGTAGGACCAGGAGAAGATCGTCCGTACGTCGACCCCGTCGGTGGTCGCCAGCGCGTCGAGCGGCGCCTCGTTGACCAGTTCGACGAACGACTTCAGCTCTCGCCGCGGCCGCAGCGCGATCTGGGCCGCGAGCAGCGACAGGGCCAGCGGAAGACCGGCGCAGCGGTCGATCAGGGTGTCGACGCTGGCTGGATCCTCGCGCAACCGCCGCTCACCGACTCTTGCCACGAGCAACTGTCTCGACTGGTCCGGGTCCAGCACGTCGAGGCGGATCGGCTCGGCCTGCTCAGTGGCGACCAGACCGGCGAGTTCGTTGCGGCTGGTGACGAGCGTGATACAGGTCGCGCCGGTGGCCGCGAGCGGCCGGACCTGCTCCGCCGTACGGGCGTTGTCCAGCACGACGAGAACCGAACGGTCGACGAGCAGGCTGCGGTACAACCCGACCTGTTCGTCCGCGGTCACCGGGAGGCGGTCGGCCGGGATTCCGAGTGCGGCGAGGAACCGGGGCAGCACCGAGTGCGGGTCCGCCGGCACCGCGGCGGGCGAGTAGCCGAGGAGGTCGGCGTACAGGATGCCGTCCGGGAAGCGGTCCGCGACCTGCTTGGCCCAATGGATCGCCAACGAGGTCTTGCCGATTCCGGCCGGGCCGATGACGAGCGCGACCCGCGAGCCCGGCAGGAGGTCGTCAAGCTGCCGGAGGTGCTCGGTACGGCCGGTGAACGCCGGTGCGACGGACGGCAGCTGCCGCGGCACGACCATGCTCTCGGTGTCGGTCGCGGCGAGCAGTTCGGCATGCAGACGTTGGAGCTCGGCACCGGGTCCGACGCCGAGGAGATCGCGGAGCCGGCGCGACACCTCGCTGTACGTCGACAACGCGAGAGCCTGCCGCCCGGCCGCGTGATGGGCGCGCATGAGCTGGGCCCAGAAGCGCTCCCTGGTCGGGTATCGATGGACCAGCTCGGTGAGTTCGGGGATGACGTCGGCCGCGGCACCCTGGGCGAGTCGGGCGTCGAACGACAGCTCCTGCGCCCGGAGGTGCTCCTCGACGAGGCGCGGAGTCATCTCTCGGGTGAGAGCGCCCGTGTCGAGGCCGGCGAGCGGCTCGCCTCGCCAGAGCGCGAGGGCCTCGGTGAGGAGTTCGGCCCTGGCCGAGGGATCCGTCGTCTGGCCCGCACGCCGGACCAGCACGCGGAACACCTCGAGGTCGAGACGGGACGGGTCCGCCCGCAGCGAGTAGCCGCCGTCGCCGGTCTGGATCATCGTCCGGTCCGTGTCGCCCAGCGCGGCTCGCAACCGGGACACGTAGATCTGCAGCGCCGCCCGCGGACTCGTCGGGAGATCGTCGTCGTCCCAGAGCACGTCGACCAGATCGTTGGCCCGCACGGTCCGGTTCAGCCGCAGCAACAGGGCGGCCAGCAGCACCGCCGGACGATGTGACGGCAGCGGAACGACGTCACCGTCGGCGGTCCGAACCTCCACCGTCCCCAGCAACCGGAACCGCAGATTCGCGGATCCGATCACAGCCCCTTGCTCCAGCTCGGTCACCTCCGCACGAAGGAGACCTCACCCTATCCTCGGGGCTGGTCCATCGCGCCCCTCCGCAGGAGGGCCGCAGATTCAAACGAATGCTCTCCGATCAGCGCCGGGCGAGGAGCTCCGCGATCTGGACGGCGTTCAGCGCGGCGCCCTTGCGGAGGTTGTCGTTCGACACGAACAGCACCAGCCCCCGGTTGTCCGGGACGGACTGGTCCTGCCGGATCCGGCCGACGTACGACGGGTCCTGGCCGACCGCGAGCAGCGGCGTCGGCAGGTCAGCGAGTACGACGCCCGCCGCGGAACCGAGGATCTCGGTGGCGCGATCCGGCGTGATCGGCTCCGCGAACTCGGCGTGGATGCTGAGCGAGTGGCCGGTGAACACGGGCACCCGGACGCAGGTTCCGGCCACCGGGAGCTCCGGGATGTGCAGGATCTTGCGGCTCTCGTTCCGCAGCTTCTGCTCCTCGTCGGTCTCACCGGTGCCGTCGGCAACGATCGATCCGGCCAGCGGGAGGACGTTGAACGCGATCGGACCAGCGTACACCTTGGGCTCGGGGAGGGTGACGCCGTCGGTGCCGCGGGCCAGGCGGCCGCCGTACTCGATCAGTGCCTTCGCCTGGTCCTCGAGTTCGCTGACGCCGACGCCACCGGAGCCGGAGACGGCCTGGTAGGTGGAGACGATGAGCCGGGTGAGCGTCGCCTCGCGGTGCAGCGGGGCGAGGACGGGCATCGCGGCCATCGTGGTGCAGTTCGGGTTCGCGACGATCTTCTTCGGGAGGTGGTCGAGATCGGCCGGGTTCACCTCGGACACCACCAGCGGCACCTCGGGGTCCATCCGCCAGGCGGACGAGTTGTCCACCACGACAGCGCCTGCCGCGGCCACCTTCGGCGCGTACTCCTTCGAGGCCGTCTTCCCGTTCGAGAACAGCGCGAGGTCGAGGCCGCCGAAGTCCGCGGTCGCCGAATCCTCCACCGTGATCTCGCGGTCCCCGAATGGCAGCTTGCTCCCCGCCGACCGCGCCGACGCGAAGTACCTGATGTCGTCCACCGGGAACTCCCGCTCGACCAGCAGCTCCCGCATGACACTGCCGACCTGTCCTGTGGCTCCGAACACACCTACTCGCATGCCCGAGACAGTAATAGGTGAGCCGTGGAGTCGCGCGTGAGTTTCAGGGACCGGACCTCCAGCACTCACCAACGGGCGGTCCCCGCGAGCGTT